>NZ_AQQU01000001.1:0-217500 GCF_002210105.1 Oceanicola sp. 22II-s10i
CCGTCAGCGCGACGATGACGAAGGCGATCAGCAGGCCGACGACGATCAGCACCGGCTCAGCCCGGCATCCGGTCCGACAGCAGCGCCAGCATCAGGTCCCGCCGTCCGGCCTGGTCCAGTTCGCCCGGCGCATAGCCGTTGCCGAAGGGCGCCGTGACCTCCCGGTCGTTGATCGCCCTGGCCAGATCGCCGGTGGCTGCCAGCAGTTCGGCGAGAGTCCACATGTAGTGGCTCTCGCCCGAGACGCGGTTGATGTAGTGCAGGCGCCGCGAAAGCAGACGGAGGATCTGATCCAGATCCTCCGGGCTCTTGAAGTCCAGCGATGGCAGGTCTTCGGGCGGCATCAGACCGCGCGCTCGACCATCATCCGCTTGATTTCCGAAATCGCCGCCGCCGGGTTCAGCCCCTTGGGGCAGGTCTTGGCGCAGTTCATGATCGTGTGGCAGCGGTACAGCTTGAACGGATCCTCGAGGTCGTCCAGCCGTTCGCCCGTGGCCTCATCGCGCGAGTCGATGATCCAGCGGTAGGCGTGCAGCAGCGCGGCGGGGCCGAGGTACTTGTCGCTGTTCCACCAGTAGCTCGGGCAGGCGGTCGAGCACGAGGCGCACATCACGCATTCATACAGACCGTCGAGCTTCTTGCGGTCCTCGATGGACTGCTTCCACTCCTTCGCCGGGCGGTTCGTCTTGGTTTCCAGCCAGGGCATGATCGCGGCATGCTGTGCGTAGAAATGGGTCAGGTCGGGGATCAGGTCCTTGACCACCGACATGTGCGGCAGCGGGTAGATCTTCACGTCGCCCTTGATCTCGTCCAGGCCAAAGATGCAGGCCAGCGTGTTCCGCCCGTCGATGTTCATCGCGCAGGATCCGCAGATGCCTTCGCGGCAGGACCGGCGGAAGGTCAGGGTCGGGTCGATCTCGTTCTTGATCTTGATCAGCGCGTCCAGAACCATCGGGCCGCACTTGTCCATGTCGAGGTGATAGGTGTCGACACGCGGGTTCTCGCCGTCATCGGGGTTCCAGCGATAGATGTGGAACGCCCGGACATTGGTCGCGCCCGAGGGCTTGGGCCAGGTCTTGCCGGTCCGGATCCGGGAATTCTTCGGAAGGGCGAGTTCAACCATGTCTTACTCCTGTCTCTAACCGCGACGGGGCTTGGCCCGGCGCTGTCTTTGCGGTGGCAGGGCGGGTCATCACAGGATCCCCCGCTCTTGCATGACGGCGATCAGCCGCCGGGATTGGGTTTCGGGCGCGATCGCTTCGGCATGTGCGATGCAGGCGGCAGACAGCGCGCGGTACTCTTCGGGCGACAGGGCCGCAGCACGCCGGATGGCATCGGCGAGCCCGTCCGGGGCCTCGGGATCGTAGAGCAGGTCCCGCGCCGCCTCGGGCAGCCCCTCGGCAATTCCGCCAAGGCGCGGGCCGATGACCGGCAGGCCAAAGGTGATCGCCAGATGCGCCACGCCCGACGTCAGCGTGCGCTGGTAGGGAAGGACCATGAACTGGCCCGGGTTCATCAGACCCGCGACCTTGTCGTCGGGGACCCTGCCAAGCCGCAGATCCGCTTCGAACGTGGCATCCGCGAGCGCGGTGCGCAGCTCGGCCCGGCGCGAGGCCACGCAGGACCCGGCTATGGTCAGCTTGCGGACCGCTCCGCCCAGCCCGTCGCGGCCGACCGCCCCGATCAGGGCATCCACGCCCTTGTAGGTGTTGAGCGACCCGAAGAAGAGCAGGTCCGCGACACCCTCGGCCTTGGTGCCGGGCACGACCGAGGCCTGGGGGGCGTAGAACCCGGCATAGCTCGAATGCGGAACAACGGCGATGCGCGCCGGATCGACCGGCCATTGTTCGATCAGCAGGTCGCGCGCGGCCTCGGAATGCACATGGACGAGGTCCGCATTCTCCACCAGCCAGCTTCGGAGCGTGCGGAAGCCTTCGTGGAACTCGCCCGCGCGGTGTGGACGTTCGTTGTGGACCGTCCAGACGATCTTGCCGCCCGAGGCCTTGTGCCGGTTCAGCATCCGCAGGACGATCCCGGTCCGCCAGCGCACGATCCAGGGCGACTTCACCTTCCAGAAGGTGCCGTCTTCCCAATGGAAATGCAGGACCTCGGCCTTGCCGACAAAGCCGAACCGACGCAGCAGCTGCGGGCGCCGCAGACGCTCCATCCTCACGACATCGCCGAACGCGCTGTAGAGCAGCGCCTGATAGGGGTTGTCCCCGACCGAGGGATAGACCCGCAGTTTCGGCAGCACCGCGTCGGCGCGCGTCACGTCCCGGTCTCCACGGACACCGGGCGTGTCATCGGCACCTTCGTATGACGCGGCAAGCGACATGACCCGTCAGAACGTCCGTGCCTTGGGCGCGATGCGCTTCAGCTCGATCCCGCCTTCGGATTCGGTGGTCAGCGGGTCCTTGATCACGTCGCGATAGCTGAGGTCGACCTTGTTGCCGTCGACCCGCGCGATGGTGTGGACGCGCCACTTCTCGTCGTCGCGGTTCGGGAAATCCTCGTGCGCATGCGCGCCACGGCTCTCCTTGCGCGCCTCGGCGCCATAGATCGTCGCGAGCGCGTTCGGCATCAGGTTGGTCAGTTCCAGCGTTTCCATCAGGTCGCTGTTCCAGACGAGGCTGCGGTCGGTGACCTTGAGGTCGCCCATCTTGGCCGCGATCGCGGTCATCTTCTCGACGCCTTCCTCCAGCGTCTTCGCTTCGCGGAACACGGCGGCGTCGGACTGCATCGTGTGCTGCATCTCAAGCCGCAGATCGGCGGTCGCGATGCCGCCCTTGGCATTGCGCAGGGTGTCGAACCGGTCGAAGGCCTTGTCGATCGAGGCCTGGTTCATCACCGGGTTCGCGCTGTCGGGGTTCACGATCTTGCCCGCCTTGATCGCCGCCGCGCGGCCGAAGACCACGAGGTCGATCAGCGAGTTGGAGCCGAGGCGGTTCGCCCCGTGCACCGACGCGCAGCCTGCCTCGCCGACGGCCATCAGGCCCGGCACGATGGCGTTCGGGTTGTCGGCGGTCGGGTTGATGACTTCGCCCCAGTAGTTCGTCGGGATGCCGCCCATGTTGTAGTGCACGGTCGGCAGAACCGGGATCGGCTCCTTCGTGACGTCGACACCGGCGAAGATCTTCGCGGATTCCGAGATACCGGGCAGCCGTTCGGCCAGCGCCTCGGGCGGCAGGTGGTTGAGGTTGAGGAAGATGTGGTCCTTCCGCTCCCCGACACCGCGCCCTTCGCGGATCTCCATGGTCATCGAACGCGAGACGTAGTCGCGCGGCGCGAGGTCCTTGTACTGGGGCGCATAGCGCTCCATGAACCGCTCGCCCTCGGAGTTCGTCAGATAGCCGCCCTCGCCGCGTGCGCCCTCGGTGATCAGGCAGCCCGAGCCGTAGATGCCGGTCGGGTGGAACTGCACGAATTCCATGTCCTGCAGCGCCAGACCGGCGCGCGCCACCATCCCGCCGCCGTCACCGGTGCAGGTGTGGGCCGAGGTTGCGCTGAAATACGCACGGCCGTAGCCGCCCGTCGCCAGCACGACCATCTTGGCCGAGAAGATGTGGAAGGTGCCGTCGTCCAGTTTCCAGCAGACGACGCCGGTGCAGACGCCGTCCTCGCTCATGATCAGGTCGATGGCGAAGTATTCGATGTAGAACTCGGCCTTCTGCTTCAGCGACTGGCCATAGAGCGTGTGCAGGATCGCGTGGCCGGTCCGGTCGGCGGCGGCACAGGTCCGCTGCACGGCGGGGCCTTCGCCGAATTCGGTGGTGTGGCCGCCGAAGGGCCGCTGGTAGATCTTGCCTTCCTCGGTGCGCGAGAACGGCACGCCGTAGTGCTCCAGCTCGTAGACCGCCTTGGGCGCCTCGCGGGCGAGGTATTCCATCGCGTCGGTGTCGCCCAGCCAGTCCGAGCCCTTGACGGTGTCGTACATGTGCCACTGCCAGTGGTCCGGGCCCATGTTCGACAGCGAGGCGGCGATGCCGCCCTGCGCCGCGACGGTATGGCTCCGCGTCGGGAACACCTTGGTCACGCAGGCCGTGCGCAGCCCCTGCTCCGCCATGCCCAGCGTCGCCCGCAGCCCCGCGCCGCCGGCGCCCACAACCACGACGTCATATTCATGCGTCTCGTATTCGTATGCGGCCATTGTTCTTACCTCAGAGTGCGATCTTGACGAGGGCGAACAGCCCCGTGGCGGTGATGCCGTAGCTCAGCACGATGACGGCCATGATCAGCACCTTCTTGGTGGACTTGCGCCAGTAGTCCTCGATCATCATCTGCGCCCCCTTGCGGAAGTGCTGCATCCCCACGACCAGCGCGAGGCCGGTGAGGATCGCCGGGACAGGCCGCGCGAAGGTCGCGACGACCTCCTCGTGCGTGCCGCCCATGGCGTTGCCGATGATGTAGATCAGGATCGGCACGATCAGGGCGAGGCCGACGGCGCTCACCTGCATGTACCAGTGATGGTCGGTGCCGCTGTGCGCGGCGCCCTTGCCCTCGGCCCGTTTGCGGTCGGTCAGGTAACGCATCTCGGTCTCCTTACACGATCAGCAGGGTCAGTACGGTCAGCACGACCGATCCGATCAGGCAGGCCCAGCCGAGTTTCTCGGCGGTCGGGATGTCCAGACCCCGGCCCGCGTCGTAGATCAGGTGCCGCAGACCGGCGAGGTAGTGATACCAGAGCCCAAGCAGCGACAGGGTAAAGATCAGGTCGCCGAACCAGCTGGTGACGAAGGCATTGGCGGTGGCGAAGTAGTCCGGCCCGACAGCGGCGGCCAGCAGCCACCAGACGAACAGGATCACCGACACGACCAGCGCGTTACCCGTCACACGCGTCAGGATCGACGTGAGCATCGGGATATGCCAGCGGTAGATGGTAAGGTGAGGAGAAAGCGGGCGCTCGACCCTTTTCACGTCAGCCATGAGCTTTCCTTTCCGGTATCTCTCGGGGCCTTGATACTCATTTTTCCGGCCTTGTCATCACCATGCCATCGCATACATGACGATTTTCCCGCCGCGCGACCACCCGCCGCGCCAAGTGTGATCACAAATATTCGACGCGTGATCACAAACTAGGCGGCTCTCGGTTACGCAAGGGAATCAACACGATCCCCTGCTATGTGCGGCCGCATGGCTCGGACCTTTCGCGGCGGAAACCGCCCACCGGTCGCTTTCCGGGAGGCGGCTCACTCCGCCAGAGGCATGATCCGATTGCCCGGGCAACCAGATCAATCGTCAGACCGGCATCGCCGCCCAGTAATCCAGATCGAGCAGCACGCCCGACCGGTATTTCCCGGCGTCATCTTTCAGATCCCCGACCGACCCGTCCGACGTCGCCACCAGCCGCAACCGCACCAGGCCAACGCCCGGCGCGTCCGTTTCGGCCTTGTCCAGCACCTCGGACCATGCCTTGACGGTCGTTCCGCTGAAGCACGGGTTCGCATGTGCCCCGCCGTTCAGACCGACGATCATCTGCGCATTGGCCAGCCCGTTGAACGACAGCGCCCGCGCCATCGAGATCACGTGCCCGCCATAGATCAGCCGCTGCCCGTCGGGCCGGAAGGTCGCGTCGAAATGCACCTTGGCCGTGTTCTGCCACAGGCGCGTGGCGATCATGTGCTCGGCTTCCTCGATGGTGACGCCATCGACATGGTCGATCACCTCGCCCACCTCGTAATCGCCCCACCGGTGCGCCTCGCCCGCCAGCGTGAAATCGTAGTTCGAGAAGTTCAGCCCCTCGGGCAGCAGCAGGTCACCCGCTGGGATCACCCCGTTCAGTTCCGGCACCACCGCTTCGGGGGCAGGCGCGTCGAGGTTGTTCTTCCGCACCATGACCCAGCGGACATACTCCATCACGGCCTCGCCGTGCTGGTTCGTTCCGGTCGTGCGCACATAGACCACGCCGGTCTTGCCGTTGGAGTTCTCCTTCAGCCCGATCACCTCGGACGAGGAATGCAGCGTGTCGCCCGCGTAGACCGGCTTCAGCCAGCGCCCTTCGGCGTAACCGAGGTTGGCGACGGCGTTCAGCGAGATGTCGGGCACCGTCTTGCCGAAGACGATGTGGAACGCGATCAGGTCGTCCACCGGGCTGGACGGCAGCCCGCAGGCCCGCGCGAATTCGTCCGAGGAATAGAGCGCATGACGTGCCGGGTAGAGCGCGTGGTAAAGCGCCCGCTCGCCGCCCGAAACGGTGCGCGGCACGGCGTGGTGGATCACCTCGCCGACCCTGTAATCCTCGAAAAACCGGCCCGGATTGGTCTTGGCCATCACTGTTCCCCCAGTTTCGTGTCCGGCGTGTAATCGCCCGGCGCCTCTTTCACCACGGCCTGCGCACAGCGCATCTTGCCGGTCGTCGCGTCGAACCCGTAGGCGGGCGAGCCGTGCAGCGCCCAGCCCTTGTTCAGCGCCGCCGTCACCTTGTGGCAGAAGGCCGAGGTGTCGTCCTCGGTCAGCAGTCGGTAGAGTTTCATCTCGTCTCCAATCTCAGCCGAAGGTCGGATAGCCCAGCCAGGTGTGAACCCAGCCGATGACCAGCAGAAGCACGACCGAGATGGCCGCGAACATGGCGTCCTTGCCGATCGACCCCTTGGCGGGCGGCGTCCAGCCCGGTTCCGCCCGGTTGATGACCACCATCTCGGCGATCGCCCAGATACCCAGCCCGCCCCACAAAACGAAGGACGGCGTGTCGCCGTTCACCAGCAGGTGCGCGATGCACCACAGCAGGAACCCGGTCAGCATCGGGTGCCGCATCCGGTAGAACAGCGCGCCCTTCTTGGGGCCCGGCGAGGTGAAGTAGAGCGCGGCGATCATCAGCAGGTTGTTGATCCCGACCGTCGCGGGATGGCGGCCCCAGAAGAACGCGCCCTCGGCCATGCGGTAGCCGAAGATCATCAGCAGCACGGACACCACCAGCGCAACCGCGACCGCGCCCTTCCCGGCATCGCCCATCCGGCCCCGCGCGGCGGGCGCGAGGCGCTTGAAGAAATGGGCAAGCGCCCAGAGGAGAACCCCGAGAACGAGCAGCGTCATGACATCGGCCTTTCCAAGTGAATCGGCGTCACACTCTGCGCGTCAGCCCATCTTGGCAATGGCATCCGCCTTGGCGAGCGTCTTGAGTGCGGTTTCGACATGCAGGTTTTCGACGATCTTGCCGTCCACGACCGCAACGCCCTGCCCCGTCCGCTCGATCTCCTCGTGCGCCGCGATCTGACGGCGGGCGAGGTCGATTTCGGCCTCGGTCGGGGCGAACGCCTTGTTCGCGCCCTCGACCTGCGCAGGGTGGATCAGGGTCTTGCCATCGAAGCCGAGGTCGCGGCCCTGTTCGCATTCTACGGCCAGACCTTCCTCGTTCAGGTACTGGTTGTAGACGCCATCCACGCAGACCACGCCATGCGCCCGCGCGGCCAGCAGCATCTGCTGGAGCGCGAACATCATCGGCAGCCGATCATCGCGCGAGCGGCAGTTCAGCTCCTTGGCCAGATCGTTGGTGCCGGCGACGAAGCCCTTCACCGACGGATGCGCCGCGATCTCCAGCGCGTTGAACACGCCGAGCGGCGTTTCGATCATGCACCAGATGTCCGCGTCGCCCACGATATCGGCCAGCGCCTGCACGTCGGCGGCCGAGTTGACCTTGGGCAGCAGGAAGGCATGGGCGTCCGCATCCTTCAGCACCTTGGCGTCGTCCGCGCCCCATTCGGTGTCCAGCCCGTTGATCCGGATGATCCGCGCCTTGTCACCGTAGCCGCCCTGCGTCAGCGCCGCCTTCAGCGTATCGCGCGCCGCGGGTTTCGCATCGGGCGTCACCGCGTCCTCGAGGTCGAAGATGATCGCATCGACCGGCAGGCCCCGCGCCTTGTCCAGTGCCCGCTCCTTGGAGCCGGGGATATAGAGAACGGAGCGGTAGGGGCGGGTTGCGGCGTCCATGATGCGAGTCCCTCTGGAAAGAATGTTGCGTGTCCATCGCACTGATCGACGGGAAATTTCAAGCATCACTTCGCCGCGCGGCAGCGTCACCCGCCCGGAGGATCGGCAAAATAGCTGGCATCCGATGCAACGGCCGCGCGATTAACCACATCTTCGGCCCCGGTCCGGCATCTTTCATCGTGACACGGGCGATCCCGCGGCTTGGCCGCCGGTCCACGGGGACCCGTGCCGCAAGGACCAGACATCAGGGGACGGGCCGTCGCCCCGCCGGGCAGGCCAGTCGACCGGTTCCCCGCCACAGGACGAACCACAGGACGGACCCATGCAGATTGTCACCCTCACCGCCGCCATCGCTATGGCCATTCTCGCCACCCAATCCGCCGCGCAGGGCACCCCCTGCGCGCCCCGCCACAACGTGGTCGAGGGACTGGCCGAGAAATACGGCGAGAACCGCCGCGCCATCGGCGTCAGCGCCAACAACATGGTGGTCGAGGTCTTTGCCTCGGACGCTTCGGGCACCTGGACGATCACGGTGACGAACGCTTCGGGCCTGACATGCCTCGTCGCCAGTGGCGAGGCCTTCGAGGCGCTGGCCGAGTCGCTGCCGGACCTGTCGGATCCCGCCTGAGGGCACCGGTCGCGCGCGAACCGGCGGCGCATTCAGGCCGCATCCATGTGATGCGCCCTGCCCAAGACATTGACTCCGATCAGGAAAATGTCGCCCTCCGCGCGGCCGAGTGCCACCGCGCGCATGGAGCGCCCTTGCGCGGCGCGTGCGAAACGCCTAGGGCTTCGCCGGAGATTTCCAACGGACCGGAGAAAATCCAATGGCCAGACCCAAGATTGCCCTGATCGGCGCGGGCCAGATCGGCGGCACGCTTGCTCACCTCGCAGCGATGAAGGAACTGGGCGACGTCGTCCTGTTCGACATCGCCGAGGGCGTTCCCGAAGGCAAGGCACTCGACATCGCAGAATCGGGCCCCGCCGAGGGCTTTGACGCCAAGCTCAAGGGCACCCAGAGCTACGAGGACATCGCAGGCGCGGACGTCTGCATCGTCACCGCCGGTGTGCCGCGCAAGCCGGGCATGTCCCGCGACGACCTGCTGGGCATCAACCTCAAGGTCATGAAATCCGTCGGGGAAGGCATCAAGGCCCACGCACCGGACGCGTTCGTCATCTGCATCACCAACCCGCTCGACGCGATGGTCTGGGCGCTGCAGCAGTTCTCGGGCCTTCCCGCGAACAAGGTCTGCGGTATGGCCGGTGTGCTGGACAGCGCCCGCTTCCGCCACTTCCTGTCGCTCGAATTCGACGTGTCCATGAAGGACGTCACCGCCTTCGTTCTGGGCGGCCACGGCGACACGATGGTGCCGCTGGCACGCTACTCGACCGTCGGTGGCATCCCGCTGCCCGACCTGGTCGAGATGGGCTGGACCACGCAGGACAAGCTCGACGCGATCATCCAGCGCACCCGTGACGGCGGCGCCGAGATCGTCGGCCTGCTGAAGACCGGTTCGGCCTTCTACGCGCCCGCGACCTCCGCCATCGAGATGGCCGAAGCCTATCTGAAAGACCAGAAGCGCCTGCTGCCCTGCGCGGCCTACTGCGAAGGCGAGTTCGGCCTGAAAGGCATGTATGTCGGCGTCCCGACCATCATCGGCGCGGGCGGCATCGAGCGCATCGTCGACATCAAGATGAACAAGGACGAACAGGCCATGTTCGACAAGTCGGTCGACGCGGTGAAGGGTCTCGTGGAGGCCTGCAAGGGCATCGACGGCTCGCTCGCCTGATAGGTCAGCATTTCGTGGAAAGGCCCGGCCCTGTGCCGGGCCTTTTCGTTTGTGACGGGGCCAGCCGACGCCTGCCTGAATTGACCACGTTGGGAGCCTGCCCGTGGGTGGGCGCTCCCGACGACTGAACGGCGCGTTTTATCCCGCCACACCCCACCTTTGCCCAGGGTCATCGCGCGGATTTCACAGCGCCTACCCGCCGGGACGGGCAGCCGCTTGGCGCGGCGGCTTCGCCTTGATTCCGCGCCTGTTGGGAACTGATCGAAACGCCCCCGCCTCTGGAGACGGGTTGCAGAACTGATTTGAAAATGACTCTTTCGCACAAGTTCATAGCGGACCGCACGGGCGCCCCCGACCCTGCCCGCTCGGCTGCAACCGCGCCGAACCAACCCGAAGGACGGGCGCCAACCCCATGAGTCTCTTGGCTTCGCCGCCACTCCCGACCTGATTTGGTATCACCATTTCCCCTTTGTGATCACACGATTTCTGCCTGTGATCACAAATCAAAGAAATTCGGCGGAAAACCCCGATTGTCTGAAAAAATCCGTTCATGCCATGGCAAGGTAGTGGCATTACGCCCGCACCAGCAGCAGAAGGGACGGATTTCATGAATATCCATGAATACCAGGCCAAGGCACTTCTCCGCGAATACGGATGTCCGGTATCGGACGGCCGCGCGGTTCTGAAGGCGGAAGAGGCCAAGACCGCGGCGGGCGAGCTTGATGGCCCGCTCTGGGTGGTCAAGGCGCAGATTCACGCCGGCGGCCGCGGCAAGGGCAAGTTCAAGGAAGCCGACGCAGGCGACAAGGGCGGTGTCCGCCTTGCCAAGTCGGTCGAGGAAGCCGCCGAGGAAGCCAAGAAGATGCTTGGCCGCACCCTCGTGACGCACCAGACCGGCCCGGCGGGCAAGCAGGTCAACCGCATCTACATCGAAGACGGCTCGGACATCGAGCGCGAGCTCTACCTCGCCCTGCTCGTCGACCGCCAGACCTCGGCCATCTCCTTCGTCTGCTCGACCGAGGGCGGCATGGACATCGAGGAAGTCGCGGCCAAGACGCCCGAGAAAATCCTCAGCTTCTCTGTCGAGCCCGCGACCGGCTACCAGCCGTTCCACGGCCGCCGCATCGCCTTCGCCCTCGGGCTCGAAGGCAAGCAGGTCAAGGCCTGTGTCGACCTGATGGGCAAGCTCTTCAAGGCCTTCACCGAGAAGGACATGGAGATGCTGGAGATCAACCCGCTGATCGTCATGAAGGACGGCAACCTCAAGCTGCTCGACGCCAAGCTCGGCTTCGACGGCAACGCGCTCTACCGCCATTCCGACATCCAGGCGCTGCGCGACGAGACCGAGGAAGACCCCAAGGAACTCGCCGCCTCCAAGTACGACCTGAACTACATCGCGCTCGATGGTGAGATCGGCTGCATGGTGAACGGCGCGGGTCTGGCCATGGCGACGATGGACATCATCAAGCTCTACGGTGCCGAACCCGCCAACTTCCTCGATGTCGGCGGCGGCGCGACCAAGGAGAAGGTGACCGAGGCGTTCAAGATCATCACCTCGGACCCGAACGTCAAAGGCATCCTCGTCAACATCTTCGGCGGCATCATGCGCTGCGACGTCATCGCCGAAGGCGTGGTCGCGGCGGTCAAGGAAGTCGGCCTGAAGGTTCCGCTGGTCGTCCGGCTGGAAGGCACCAACGTCGAGAAGGGCAAGGAGATCATCGCGAACTCCGGCCTGAACGTCGTGGCCGCCGACAACCTGTCCGACGGCGCCGAGAAGATCGTCAAAGCGGTGAAGGGCTGAGTTCGGATGAACTACGGCGCGGCATTCAACGAACTCGGCTACTGCTTAGTCAATAATCGCAGGGATTGGTCAGCAGCGAGCGATTCCGGCGTTTGCCTTGCCTTGTTCACACAACTTAAGGGCGTCGAAAATAAGCGACCTTACATCGATTATTGGGAAGCATTTCCCAGTTTGGACGATGCTGAGTACTGGATAGGTCAATCGGGAAATTCGCTCCGCAAGCAGCATATAATGGAAGCGATCCAAAGGTTTGAGCGGAGGATTGACGTGGTCCTCTGTGACGGTGATCCACAGAAAGGGTTCGGCAATGCGGAACCCTGGCAAGTGGAAAGGCGCAAGGGCTTTTGGGCAATTACCCGTTTTGACCCTTCGACAGGATATTTTCGCGCGGAAGTTTTTGCTCCGGGCGAATCTGTACAAAACAAAGTCAAGGAGGCCTGACATGGCCGTTCTCGTAGACGAAAACACCAAGGTGATCTGCCAGGGCCTCACCGGCTCTCAGGGCACCTTCCACACCGAACAGGCGATTGCCTACGGCACCAAGATGGTCGGCGGCGTCGTCCCCGGCAAAGGCGGGCAGAGCCATCTGGACCTGCCGGTCTTCAACTCGGTGCACGAAGCGATCGACGTGACCGGGGCGAATGCCTCTGTCATCTACGTTCCGCCGCCGTTCGCCGCGGACTCGATCCTCGAAGCGATCGACGCGGAAATGCCGCTGATCATCTGCATCACCGAGGGCATTCCGGTGCTCGACATGATGAAGGTGAAGGCCGCGCTCCGGACCTCCAAGTCGCGCCTGATCGGGCCGAACTGCCCGGGCGTCATCACCCCCGGCGCCTGCAAGATCGGCATCATGCCCGGACACATCCATAAACGTGGCAGCGTCGGGGTTGTCAGCCGCTCGGGAACGCTGACCTATGAGGCTGTGAAACAGACCACCGATGCGGGGCTGGGCCAGTCCAGCGCTGTCGGCATCGGCGGCGACCCGATCAAGGGGACGGAGCATATCGAGGTGCTGGAGATGTTCCTGGCCGATCCCGAGACGCAATCGATCATCATGATCGGCGAGATCGGCGGCTCGGCCGAGGAAGAAGCCGCGCAGTTCCTGAAGGACGAGGCGAAAAAGGGCCGGTCCAAGCCGACCGCGGGCTTCATCGCGGGCCGCACCGCCCCTCCGGGCCGCCGCATGGGCCACGCGGGCGCCATCGTCGCCGGTGGCAAGGGCGGCGCCGAGGACAAGATCGAGGCGATGAAGAGCGCCGGGATCGTGGTCGCGGACAGCCCCGCGGCACTGGGCGAGGCCGTGCTGAAGGCCATCGGCTGAGGCCGGACGAAAAGACCGCTCCGGGCGATCCCCGCCCGGAGTTGAACCAGGGAAACGGCCATGGGCCAGACGGACAAAAGTCAGGACGCGCAGGACCCGTCACCCAGCTTGGGTGAGCGCCGTCGTTCCGCACTGCCGGAGGCACGCCCATGACCGGCGTCCCCTCCGTGTCCCGCACCCGTGTGGCACCCGATCTGGCCGTGCTCGACGCGGCCTGCCTGCTTCTGCCCCGCGAAACCGGCCGCGACGGCGCGCCGCAGCCCCGGATACGCCATACGGCTGAGCGGGCCGACAGCGTGCGCCGTGCGCTGGAACGCGGCGGTTTCGCCTTTACCGCCGACGCCCGCGCCCTGCGGGCGATCCGCAAGGCGCACTACCTCGACTGGGCCTATGCCAGCCCCCTGCCCCCGCGCCGCGACTGGCCGCTGCGGCTGCACCGTGGCCGCATCCGTGCCGCCGGCAACGCCCCCGACGGTCCCCGCTTCGACCGGCGCGGCGTCTGGAGCCGCCCCGCCCCCGGCTGGGCTGGCACCGATATGGGACAGATGGCTTCCGCCACCGGCTTTTTCCGCCACGCATCCGCCGACATCCGCATCGCGCTGGCCACCGACAGCTATTGCGGCGGCAGCGTCACGCTCGCGCTGATGAGCGGGACCGACATGGCCGCGCATTTTCCCGCGCTGACCGGAGCCGCCGTCTATCGCCAGTTCGCCGAACCCACCGACGGCTACCACACCGCCGCGTGGACACGCGGCAGCCGCAGCCTCGACTGGCGCCGGGGGACGGCACAGCGCGGCGATGCGCGGATCTTCGACCGCAGGCACTGGTTCGTCGCGGGCGAGAACGGCCAACGCCCCTGGCTCTACCTGCACGCCATGGCCAGCCACGGGAACATGACCTGATGCGCGCTCATCCAGCAGATACCCCGAACGAGGCCCGCACATGAGCTTCACCGACTCGATCCGCACCTGCTTCCGCAAATACGTCACCTTCTCGGGCCGCGCCTCGCGCCCGGAATACTGGTGGTTCGTGCTGTTCCTGTTCATCGGCCAGATCGTGGCCGGGATCCTCGACGCCATGATCTTCGGCACGGGCGAGGTCGTCGTGACCGACACCTCCGTCTCGGCCAGCAGCGACGGCCCGATCGGCGGGCTGTTCTCGCTCGCCACGCTCCTGCCCGCGCTGGCGGCGGCATGGCGGCGGATGCACGACACGGGCCGGTCCGGGCTCTACGTGCTGTATCCGCTGATCGCGATGGTGGGCATCGCGTCCTTCATCGGCATGGTCGGCGGCTTCGACCTGATCGTCGGCGGCGACATATCGGGGCTTTTCACCGGCATCGTCGGCGTGATCCTGATCCTTGCCCTGATCGTGCTCGCCCTGTCGCCCCTGATCGTCCTGTTCTGGCTGACACGACCGACACAGCCTGAAACCAACCAGTGGGGTCCGCCCCCGCGCGCGCAGATGACAGAGGGAACGGTGTGATGAGACTTCATGCGACACGACGTCTTGCGGCCGGGCTTGTCCCCGCATTGATGGCCATCATGGCGCTGGCCCTGCCCGCCGCGGCGCTGGACATGGGCCAGCTCAAGGGCGAGGTCTTCGGACAGGGCAACCGCAACCTGGTGGTCGTCCTGCACGGCGACAGCGGTCCGGGCGAAGGACGCATGTCGGATTTCGCCAAGTCCGTCGCGGCGCAGGCCCCCGGCAGCACGGTCGTCGCGCTGACGCGTCCCGGCTTCAGCGGTCGCACCGGCCGCAGCCCCGGCGAAAACTCGTCCAAGGACCACTACACAAAGCGCAACAACCAGCTTCTGGCGCAGTCGATCTCGGCCATGCGGCAGTCGCTCAAGCCGGGCCGCACCATCGTCGTCGGCCATTCCGGCGGCGCGGCGCAGACTGCGATCGTCAACGGCCTGTATCCCGGCCTGATCGACGTTGCGGTCCTCGTCGGCTGCCCCTGCAACGTCCCCGCGTGGCGCGTCAGCCGGAAAGGCAGCAACAACTGGACGCAGAGCCAGTCGCCGCATGACGTGGTCGGCGGACTGCGCAAGGGCACGACCGTGATCCTGCTGACCAATCGCGGCGACAGCAACACCCTGCCCCGCTTCGCCGAAGAATACGCCGCGCTGGCCAAACGGGCCGGTGCGCGCGTCACCCTGCAAATTCCCTCGGGCGGCGGCCACGGCTTCCGTACCTACCAGGACCGGACACTGGGCCTGGTGAAACAGGTCCTCAAGTGACCGAAACCGCCGAACGACTCATCCCCAAGGTGCTCTCATGACCGACCAAAGCTCAAACGACGTCTTCCACGCCTCCAGCTTCATGCAGGGGCACAACGCGGAATACCTCGAACAGCTCTACGCCCGCTACGCCAACGATCCCGCGTCGGTGGACGAAAGCTGGGCCGCGTTCTTCAAGAGCCTCGGCGACGACGACCGCAGCGTGAAGGCCGAGGCGCAGGGCGCATCCTGGACCCGCGCCGACTGGCCGCCGACCCCGAACGACGACCTGACCGCCGCGCTGGACGGCATGTGGCCGCAACCCGCCGAGGCGAAGGGCGCGGGCGAGAAAATCCGCGCCAAGGCCGCCGAAAAGGGGATCGAGGTCACGGACGAGGCGATCAAGCGCGCCGTGCTCGACTCCGTCCGTGCGCTGATGATCATCCGGGCCTACCGGATCCGCGGCCACCTTGCCGCCGACCTCGACCCGCTGGGGATGCGGGACGAAAGCGCGCATCCGGAGCTTGACCCGAAATCCTACGGCTTCTCCGAGGCCGACATGGACCGGCCGATCTTCCTCGACAAGGTCCTCGGCCTCGACGTCGCGCCGATGCGGCAGATCATCGAGATCGTGAAGCGGACCTACTGCGGCACCTTCGCGCTGCAGTACATGCACATCTCGAACCCCGAGGAAGCCGGCTGGCTGAAGGAACGGATCGAGGGCTTCGACAAGGAGATCAAGTTCACCAAGGAAGGCCGCCGCGCCATCCTGAACAAGCTGGTCGAAGCCGAGGGCTACGAGAAGTTCCTGCACGTCAAGTACATGGGCACCAAGCGCTTCGGCCTCGACGGCGGCGAGGCGCTGATCCCCGCGATGGAGCAGATCATCAAGCGCGGCGGCAACCTCGGCGCGAAGGAGGTCGTGATCGGCATGCCGCACCGCGGCCGCCTGAACGTGCTCGCCAACGTGATGAACAAGCCCTACCGCGCGATCTTCAACGAATTCCAGGGCGGCAGCTTCAAGCCCGAGGATGTCGACGGGTCGGGCGACGTGAAATACCACCTCGGCGCGTCGTCGGACCGTGAATTCGACGGCAACACCGTGCACCTGTCGCTGACCGCCAACCCCTCGCACCTCGAGGCGGTGAACCCCGTCGTCCTCGGCAAGGCGCGCGCGAAACAGGCGCAGCTGAACGACCATAACCGCACCGCCGTCATCCCCGTGCTGCTGCACGGCGACGCGGCCTTTGCCGGTCAGGGAGTCGTGGCCGAGTGCTTCGGCCTCTCGGGCCTCGTCGGGCACCGCACCGGCGGCACGATCCATATCGTCGTAAACAACCAGATCGGCTTTACCACCGCGCCGCACTTCTCGCGTTCGTCGCCCTACCCGACGGACATCGCCCTGATGGTCGAGGCGCCGATCTTCCACGTGAACGGCGACGATCCGGAGGCCGTGGTGCACGCCGCCAAGGTCGCGACCGAGTTCCGCCAGAAGTTCCACAAGGACGTGGTCATCGACATCTTCTGCTACCGCCGCTTCGGTCACAACGAAGGCGACGAGCCGATGTTCACCAACCCGGTGATGTACAAGAAAATCAAGGGCCACAAGACGACGCTCAGCCTCTACACCGATCGTCTGGTCAAGGACGGCCTGATCCCCGAGGGCGAGATCGAGGACATGAAGGCCGCGTTCCAGTCCCACCTGAACGAGGAGTTCGAGGCCGGCAAGGATTACAAGCCGAACAAGGCCGACTGGCTGGACGGCAAATGGTCGGGTCTCGAGCGCGAGCAGGAGGATTACCAGCGCGGCGAAACCGCCATCGCCGAGGAGACGTTCAAGGAGATCGGCAAGGCGCTGTCGTCCGCGCCCGACGGCTTCCCCCTGCACCGGACGGTCGAACGCCTGCTGGAAACCAAGAAGCAGATGTTCGAAACCGGCGAAGGCTTCGACTGGGCCACGGGCGAGGCGCTGGCCTTCGGCTCGCTGCTCACCGAAGGCTATCCGGTCCGTCTGGCCGGTCAGGATTCCACCCGCGGTACGTTCAGCCAGCGGCATTCGGGCCTGATCAACCAGGAAACCGAGGAACGCTATTACCCGCTGAACAACATCCGCAACGGGCAGGCGCATTACGAGGTCATCGACTCGATGCTCTCGGAATACGCGGTGCTGGGCTTCGAATACGGCTACTCGCTGGCCGAACCGAACGCCCTGACCCTGTGGGAAGCGCAGTTCGGCGACTTCGCCAACGGCGCGCAGATCATGTTCGACCAGTTCATCAGCTCGGGCGAGTCCAAATGGCTGCGGATGTCCGGCCTCGTCTGCCTGCTGCCGCATGGCTACGAAGGCCAGGGTCCGGAACACTCCTCGGCCCGTCTGGAACGGTTCCTGCAGATGTGCGGTCAGGACAACTGGATCGTCGCGAACTGCACGACTCCGGCGAACTACTTCCACATCCTGCGCCGCCAGCTGCACCGCAGCTTCCGCAAGCCGCTGATCCTGATGACGCCGAAATCGCTGCTGCGGCACAAGCTCGCGATTTCCAAGGCGGCGGACTTCACCACCGGCTCCAGCTTCCACCGCGTGCTCTGGGACGACGCCCAGTATGGCAACTCGGACACCAAGCTGGTCGCGGACGACAAGATCAAGCGCGTCGTCATGTGCTCGGGCAAGGTCTATTACGACCTGCTCGAGGAGCGTGACGCCCGCGGGATCGACGACATCTACCTCCTGCGGATCGAGCAGTTCTATCCTTTCCCGGCCATCTCGCTGGTCAAGGAACTGGAGCGCTTCCCGAACGCGGACATGGTGTGGTGCCAGGAAGAGCCCAAGAACCAGGGCGCCTGGAGCTTCATCGAACCGAACATCGAATGGGTGCTCGGCCGCATCAAGGCCAAGCACACGCGTCCCCAATACGCCGGCCGCGTCGCAACCGCGTCGCCCGCCACCGGCCTGGGGTCGCAACACAAGGCACAGCAAGCGGCGCTCGTGGACGAAGCGCTGACCATCGAAGGGAAATAAGGCATGAGCACCGAAATCCGCGTCCCCACCCTGGGCGAAAGCGTCACCGAGGCGACCGTCGCCACATGGTTCAAGAAGCCCGGCGACGCCGTCGCCGTGGACGAGATGCTGTGCGAACTCGAAACCGACAAGGTCACGGTCGAGGTCCCCTCGCCCGCCGCGGGCGTGCTGGGTGACATCGTCGCCAAGGAAGGCGAGACGGTGGGCGTGAACGCCCTGCTCGGCTCCATCTCCGAGGAAGGCAACGCCGGGCCGGAAGAGACCAAGCCGCGCGGCGAACCCGAGGCGAAACCGGCGGAGGCCAAGCCGGCCGCCGGCGGCGGCGCGGGCGGCAAGGAGGTCAAGGTCATGGTCCCCACGCTGGGTGAATCCGTGACCGAGGCGACCGTCGCGACCTGGTTCAAGAAGGAAGGCGACAGCGTCGAGGCCGATGAGATGCTGTGCGAGCTGGAAACCGACAAGGTCTCGGTCGAGGTTCCGGCCCCCGCCGCGGGCGTGCTGACCAAGATCCTCGCCGCCGAAGGCACCACCGTCGAAGCGGGCGGCCAGCTGGCCGTCATGGGCGGCTCGGGCGCAGGCGCGGCCAAGGCCGATGCGGGCACGAAAGAGCCCGAAGAGGCCCCCGCCGCCAAGGGCGGCAAGGATGTCGAGGACGCCCCCGCCGCGAAAAAGGCGATGGCCGAGGCCAACATCTCGCGCGATCAGGTCACCGGCACCGGCCGTGACGGGCGCATCATGAAAGAGGACGTGCAGAAGGCCATCGCGGCCGCGTCCTCCGCCTCCTCGTCCTCGGCGCCCGCACCGGCTGCACAGGCCCGCGCCCCGTCGCCGGCCGCCGATGCCGACCGCGAGGAACGGGTCAAGATGACCCGCCTGCGCCAGACCATCGCCCGCCGCCTCAAGGACGCGCAGAACACCGCCGCCATGCTGACCACCTACAACGAGGTGGACATGACCGAGGTGATGGCGATCCGGAACACCTACAAGGACGAGTTCGAGAAGAAGCACGGCGTCCGCATGGGCTTCATGTCCTTCTTCACCAAGGCCTGCTGCCACGCCCTGAAAGAGGTGCCCGAGGTCAACGCCGAGATCGACGGCACCGACGTGGTCTACAAGAACTTCGTCCACATGGGCATCGCCGCCGGGACCCCGCAGGGCCTCGTCGTGCCGGTGATCCGCGACGTCGACACCATGTCCTTCGCCGAGATCGAAAAAGCGATCGCCGAGAAGGGCCGCCGCGCCCGCGACGGCAAGCTCTCGATGGGCGAGATGCAGGGCGGGACCTTCACGATCTCGAACGGCGGCGTCTACGGTTCGCTGATGTCCTCGCCGATCCTGAACCCCCCGCAGTCGGGCATCCTCGGCATGCACAAGATCCAGGACCGGCCGATGGTCGTGAACGGCGAGATCAAGATCCGTCCGATGATGTACCTCGCCCTCAGCTACGACCACCGGATCGTTGACGGCAAGGGCGCCGTGACCTTCCTCGTCCGCGTGAAAGAGGCGCTCGAGGATCCGCGCCGGCTGCTGATGGACCTGTGACGGAGGCCGGGGTCTGACCCCGCCTTGCGCCGGGACACCGTGGCCGGGACAATCGGGGCGGGCTGACCCCCGCCCTGCAAAGGGCCGCAGCGCAGGTCGGGGAACGGCCCGCCATGCGCAAGGCCGCACCCGTAGGGCGGGGGTTTCCCCGCCCGCCCCACCCGAGCCCCGGAAAGGAGCCATACCGTGACCTCCCTCACCTCCGTCCTCGCCCTCTACGGCCTCGTCGTCCTGATCACGATCCTCGTGCAGGTCCTCGCCGCCTCGCAGAAGCTCGAACTGACCCAGCTCGTCGGCAACCGCGAAACCCTGCCGTCGCTCGGCGGCGCGGCGGGGCGGCTCGACCGGGCGCAGATGAACTCCGTTGTCGCCATGGCCCTTTTCGCCCCGCCCGTCCTGATCCTCGCCCAGCAGGGCGTGACCGGCGGCGCGGCGCTTATCGCGGCCTACATCTTCCTGCTCGCCCGCATCGCCTATGTCATCGTCTACGCGCTCGGCATCCCGTGGGTCCGCACGATTGTCTGGCTCGTGGGTTTCGCAATGACCTTCTGGCTCTATCTTCTGGCGCTCTGACACCCGGAAGCGAAAGGCCCGACCCGATGTCCCTGCAACTCCTCTGCCGTCTCGACACCACCGACCCCGCCGCCCTGCGCGCCGCCCTTTCGGACGACGCCGAGGACCAGCGCAACGCGGGTCTCAGCCTGCTCCAGCTCTGGACCGAGGACGGGGCCAACACCCTGTGGTGCCTGTTCGAGGCCAACGACCGCGCCAAGGCCGAAGCCTGGCTGCAACGCGCCGCCGCCGACACCCATGGCCGCCGCGCCGGGGTCACCGGGTCACAGGCGCATTTCCTGAGGACGGCCTGAGGCATGACCCCCGAACTCGCCGCCCTCGCCGCCACGGCCCTGATCCATGCGGTCGTGATGTTCCTTGCGCAGAAGCACCTGACGCAGGATGTCGGCCCCGAGGGCAATGCCTCGCCCCGCGACAACCTGCCCCCGCTCTCCACCTCGACGGAGCGGCTGCGCAGGGCGCTGAACAACCACACCGAAAACATCGGTCTGTTCATTTCCGCCGTGGTCATCGTCCAGCTGACCGGCCAGAACTCGTGGTTCACCGCCACCTGCGCATGGGTCTACGTGGCCGCCCGCGCGGTCTATGTCCCCGCCTATCTCTACGGCTGGGCCCCGTGGCGGTCGCTGATCTTCACCGTGGGCTTCGTCGCGACCTTCGCGATGATCGCCGCCGCCTTCTTCTGAGGACGCCACGACCCGATGACCCCCGAACTGACCGTCCTCGCCCTCGCCGCCCTGCTGCAGATCGCCCAGATCGCCCTCTACTCGGTTCTGGGCCAGCGGCAGGTCGGCCGCCGTGCGGCCCTGAGGCCGCGGGACGAACCAGTCCTGCTGACCGGGATGGCCGGCCGGGCCTACCGCGCGATGAACAACCATTTCGAAGGGCTGATCCTCTTCGGGATCGCGGTCATGGTCGTGACCTATGCGGACAAGGCGGATACGATCACCGCGATCTATGCGCTGATCTACCTGATCGCCCGCATCCTCTACGTCCCCGCCTACCTTTTCGGCTGGGTGCCCTGGCGCTCGCTGATCTGGAGCGCGGGGCTTCTCGCAACCGCCGCGATGCTGATCGCGGCCCTGACCTGAACCTTGCCAACCGGTGTCCGGACTGTTCCCGAGATACCGACGCACCATCGATGTGATACCGACGCGAAACCGACGCCGGAAAACAGGACAAAGGAGACTTCCATGGCATCCTACGACGTGATCGTCATCGGCGCGGGACCGGGCGGCTACGTGGCCGCGATCCGCTGCGCCCAGCTGGGACTGAAAACCGCCTGTGTCGAAGGGCGCGAGACCCTCGGCGGCACCTGCCTGAACGTGGGCTGCATCCCTTCCAAGGCGCTGCTGCACGCCACCCACCAGCTGCACGAGGCCGAGCACAACTTTGCCACCATGGGTCTCAAGGGCAAGTCGCCCTCGGTCGACTGGAAACAGATGCAGGCCTACAAGCAGGACGTGGTCGACCAGAACACCAAGGGCATCGAATTCCTGTTCAAGAAGAACAAGATCGACTGGCTCAAGGGCTGGGGCTCGATCCCCGAGACCGGCAAGGTCAAGGTCGGTGACGAGGTGCACGAGGCCAAGTCGATCATCGTGGCCACCGGCTCCGTTCCCTCCTCGCTGCCCGGCATCGAGATCGACGAAAAGACCGTCGTGACCTCCACCGGCGCGCTGTCGCTGGCCAAGACGCCCAAGAAGATGGTCGTCATCGGCGCGGGCGTCATCGGGCTGGAAATGGGCTCCGTCTATGCCCGCCTCGGGGCCGAGGTGACGGTTGTCGAATTCCTCGACCACATCACCCCCGGCATGGACCCCGAGGTGCAGCGCACGCTGCAGCGCATCCTCAAGAAGCAGGGGATGGAGTTCATCATGGGCGCGGCCGTTCAGGGCGTCGAGACCAAGGGCGGCAAGGCGACCGTCACCTACAAACTGCGCAAGGACGACAGCGAAGCGACCGTGGATACCGACGTGGTCCTCGTCGCCACCGGCCGCAAGGCCTACACCGATGGCCTGGGGCTGGCCGATCTGGGCGTCGAGATGACCGACCGCGGGCAGGTCAAGACCGACAGCCACTGGGCGACCAACGTCAAGGGCATCTATGCCATCGGCGACGCCATCACCGGCCCGATGCTGGCCCACAAGGCCGAGGACGAGGGCATGGCGGTGGCCGAGGTCATCGCGGGCAAGCATGGCCACGTGAACTACGGCGTGATCCCCGGCGTGATCTACACCCACCCCGAGGTCTCGTCGGTGGGCGAAACCGAGGACACGCTCAAGAAGGCGGGCCGCGCCTACAAGGTCGGCAAGTTCTCCTTCATGGGGAACGCGCGGGCCAAGGCGATCTTCGCCGCCGAGGGCTTCGTCAAGATCCTCGCCGACAAGGAAACCGACCGCATCCTCGGTGCGCATATCATAGGCCCGGCGGCGGGCGACCTGATCCACGAGATCTGCGTCGCGATGGAGTTCGGCGCCTCGGCGCAGGACCTCGCGCTGACCTGCCACGCGCATCCGACCTACTCCGAGGCCGTGCGCGAAGCCGCGCTCGCCTGCGGCGACGGCCCGATCCACGCGTAAACCGTTGGACGAAAACACGAACGGCCCCGCACTCCGGGGCCGTTTTCATTTACGCGCCCAAAGCGAGACGCGCGCGTCAGGGCGCGGCGAGCGGCCCGCCTCAGCGCAGCCGCGCCACCACGTAGTCCGCCAGGTCCGACATGAGCCCCTTCACCGGATGCTCCGGCACCACCTCCAACGCAGCGCGCGCCCGCGCCGCCCAGTCGAAGGCCGTGTCGCGGGTCGAGGCCAGCGTGCCGTGCCGGTCGAACAGCTCCAGCGCCCGCTCGAGGTCGCCGTCCTCCTGCCGCCCCTTGCCGATCGTCCGGTCCCAGAACGCCCGCTCGTCCGCATCGGCGGCGGCGATGGCCCGGATCACCGGCAGCGTCATCTTCCGCTCACGGAAATCGTCGCCCACGTTCTTGCCCGTCGCCCCGCTGTCGCCCTGGTAATCCAGCAGATCGTCCGCCATCTGGAACGCGATCCCGAGCGCGTCGCCATAGTCGCGCAGCCCGTCCACCACGCGCTCGTCCGCCCCCGCGATCACCGACCCGGACTCGGTCGCGGCCGAAAACAGGGCCGCCGTCTTGCCCCGCACGATCTGCAGATAGGTGTCCTCGGTCGTCCGCAGATCCTGCGCCGCCGTCAGCTGCAGCACTTCGCCCTCGGCGATCGTCGCGGCGGCATTCGACAGGATGTCGAGCACCCGGAGCGACCCGGTCTCGACCATCAACTGGAACGCCCGCGCGAACAGGTAGTCGCCCACCAGAACCGAAGACTTGTTGTCCCAGAGCAGGTTGGCCGTAGGCCGCCCGCGCCGCTGGTTGCTCTCGTCGACCACGTCGTCGTGCAGCAGCGTCGCGGTGTGGATGAACTCCACCGTCGCGGCCAGGCTCACGTGATGCGGCCCGCCGTAGCCGCACAGCCGCGCCGCGGCCAGCACCAGCATCGGCCGCAGCCGCTTGCCGCCGGCCTCGACCAGATGTGCGGTCACCTCCGGAATGCGCGGCGCGTGACGCGAGGCCATGCGCTGACGGATCAGCCCGTTGACAGCCGACAGGTCGTCGGACAGCAGCGCCGCGAGCGCCTCGTGCGGTTTGGTGGCAATCTGGTCCACGCGTCATCCCCTTCCGCCGGAGCAGCGCCCTCGACAACCGGGCGGGCCTGCCATTAAGTCCCCGACATGAAACAGATCCTGCGCAGCACCGATCCGACCGTCATCGCATTCGCCCGCGCCCTGCTTCAGGGCGAGGGTATAGACTGCTTCGAAATGGACGTAAACATGAGCGTCCTCGAAGGATCCATCGGGATTTTCCCCCGTCGCCTGATGGTGATCGACGCCGATTACGAGGACGCGCTGGAAACCCTGCGCGACAACGGGTTAGAGACGGATGGATGACGCCGATCTGACCCACGACGCCTTTCTCGGCGGGCGGCTGCGCCTCTGGCAGCCGCGCCGGGGCTACCGCGCCGGGGTCGATCCCGTCTTTCTCGCCGCCGCCACGCCCGCCCGTCCCGGTCAGAGCCTGCTGGACCTCGGCTGCGGCACCGGCGCCGCCGCCCTCTGCGCCGGGACCCGCGTGCCCGGCCTGATCCTCGCCGGGCTGGAACGTCAGCCGGACTACGCCACGCTGGCCGCCCGCAACGCCGCCGAGAACGGGATCGCCATGGACGTCGTCACCGGGGACCTCACGGAGATGCCCGCCGCGCTCCGGCAGCGCCAGTTCGACCACGTCATCGCGAACCCGCCCTATTTCGACCGCAGCGCCTCACTGTCCGCGGCGGACACGGGCCGCGAGGCCGCCCTTGGCGAGGACACACCTCTCGCGCTCTGGGTTCAGGCCGCCGCCCGCCGCTGCGCCCCCGGCGGGACCGTCACCTTCATCCACCGCGTCGAACGTCTGCCCGACCTGCTGACCGCCTTCGCCGCGCATCTCGGTTCGCTCGAACTCAAACCGCTGATCCCCCGCACAGGCCGCGAATCGCAGCTCTTCCTGCTGCGCGGGCGCAAGGGCGGGCGCGCGCGCTTCCGTCTGCATCACGGGCTGATCGTTCACCGGGGCGCCGTGCACGAGGGCGACCGCGCGGACTACACCGAGACCGCCGGGGCGATTCTCCGCTCCGCGGCAGAGTTCGACTTCAGCTTCTCCTCGTAATCGGCTGTTAAGTGCCGCTCTTTCATACTGCGCAGGTGCAGCGTGACAGAAATATGAAAGTGTGGTCCACTTTCTTCATAGCCACATCAGAGAGGAGAGAATGATGAGCTTGGGTTCGCATATCGAAGAACTGAAGAAGAAACACCAAATCCTCTCGGCCGCCGTGGATCAGGCACAGCGGTCGCCCGGAACCTCCGACCAGGAAATCCGGCAGATGAAGAAAGAAAAGCTGCGGATCAAGGAACAGATCTCCCGCCTCAGCTGATCTCAGGACCGACCCGGCGTGCAAGGCTGGCCCGTGCGGCCAGCGCCGCGCCGCCCGTAATCAAAAGTGCAGCCGCCGCCAGGCGCAGGCTTGGCGGGGCTATCCCCGCTGCAACCAGCAGCAGAGTAGACAGCAGCGGCGCGGCATAGCTCGCCACGCCGAGAAGCTGGATGTCGCCCTTTTTCACTCCGTGGTCCCACACGTAAAAGGCGAGCCCTACGGGTCCGAGGCCCAGCCCCAGAACCGAGCCCCAGCCAAGCGCCGTCGATGGCCAGACGGTGTTCTCGAACGCCAGATGCAGCGGTAGCGACAAGACAGCGGTCCCGATGCAGAAGATCACAACCGTCTCGGTCGGCACGGCCCCGAGCCGCCGCGACAGGACCGAATAGCCCGACCACGTCAGCGCACAGCACAGTGCCAGCGCGTAGCCCGGCAGCGCCGCACTGTCGAACCCGGCCCCCCGCGCGACGATCAACGCGGCCCCGGCAAAGCCCAGAAGCGCGCCAAGCACATGCCCGGCGCGCAGCCGCTCGCCCGGCAGGAGGGCCGAGAACAGAACGATCAGCAGCGGCCAGAGATAGGCGATCAGCCCCGCCTCGGCCGGGGGCGCCAGCCTCAGGGCGGCGAAGTAGAGCGCGTGATAGCCGAACAGCCCCGCCGTGCCGAAGGCATAGACCCGCCACGACACGCCCCTGAGCCGCGCCGCGCCGCCTGTTCCGGCCAGCCAGATCACCCCGAGCGCCCCGCCGATTGCAAAGCACATCGCGTTCAGCTGGAGCGGCGGCACCGGCACGCTGCCGACCGTGAACAGCGCCAGCAGCGCCCACATCAGAATGGCGAGGCCCCCGATCAGGGTGGCGCGGTGTTTCGGATCCATGGCGGCCGGGATGCGCCACCCCGCGCGGGCTGTCAATCGCCCGGAAAAGCGAAAGGGCCGGCCCTCCTCCCTGGCCAGCCCTTTCCACGGCAGTCGCTTCGATCAGACGAGGTGCTGGGCACCGTTTGCCGTAATCGTGGAGCCGTTGATGAAGCCCGCGTCGTCCGCGGCAAGGAAGACCACGCAGCGCGCGATCTCTTCGGGTTCGCCGAGGCGCCCGGTCGGGATCTGGCCAATTATCGCCTCGCGCACCTTCTCGGGCACAGCCATGACCATGTCGGTCGCGATGTAGCCGGGGCAGATCGCGTTCGCGGTGATCCCGGCGCGCGCGCCTTCCTGTGCGAGACTCTTGATGATCCCCAGATCGCCCGCCTTGGTCGCGGCATAGTTGACCTGGCCGAACTGGCCCTTCTGGCCGTTGATCGACGAGATCACGATGATCCGCCCGAACTTGCGCTCGCGCATGCCCGGCCAGACCGGGTGCACCGTGTTGAAGACGCCCGTCAGGTTGGTGTCGATCACCTGATGCCACTGTTCCGGGGTCATCTTGTGGAACGGCGCGTCACGGGTGATGCCCGCGTTGGCGACGATCACGTCGATCGGGCCGACCTCGGCCTCGACCTTCTCGAGCCCGGCCTTGGACTCGTCGTAATCCGCGACGTTCCACTTGTAGGTCTTGATGCCGGTTTCCTCGGTGAACTTGGCGGCGGCTTCGTCGTTGCCCGCATAGGTCGCGGCGACGTTATAGCCCGCATCCTTGAGCGCCTTGGAAATCGCCGCGCCGATCCCGCGCGAGCCGCCGGTCACGAGTGCCGTTCTGGCCATGAATCTCTCCTCCTCCGTAGGAATTCTTGGTAACTCTGTTACCCGTCAGATAGATGATACGCAACAATGTTGCGCGATGAAATTTGCAGCTTTCCCGTCGCGGATAGGCATATCTGGCACAAATCTTTGGCAGGACATGAAAAAAGGCGCCCTGAGGCGCCTTTCTCCGGTGGCGATCCGCTTACGGACGCTCGACGCACATGGCGACGCCCATGCCACCGCCGATGCAGAGCGTGGCGAGGCCTTTCTTGGCATCGCGGCGCTTCATCTCGAACAGCAGGGTGTTGAGGATTCGCGCGCCCGAGGCACCGATCGGGTGGCCGATGGCGATGGCGCCGCCGTTCACGTTCACGATCGACGGATCCCAGCCCATGTCCTTGTTAACGGCACAGGCCTGCGCGGCGAAGGCTTCGTTGGCTTCCACGAGGTCGAGATCCTCGGGCTTCCAGCCGGCCTTTTCCAGCGCCTTGCGGGAGGCGTAGATCGGGCCGACGCCCATGATCGACGGGTCGAGGCCGACGGTCGCATAGGACACGATCCGCGCGAGCGGTTCGATGCCGCGCTTTTCCGCGTTCTCGGCGGACATCAGCAGGACACCCGCCGCGCCGTCGTTGATGCCCGAGGCGTTGGCCGCGGTGACCGAGCCGTCCTTGGTGAAGGCCGGGCGCAGCTTGTCCATCGCGTCCTTGGTCGCGCCGTGACGGATGTATTCGTCCTTGTCGACCGTGACCTCGCCCTTGCGGGTCTTGATCACGAAGGGCACGACCTCGTCATCGAACTTGCCGGCCTTTTGGGCCGCTTCGGCCTTGTTCTGGCTGGCGACGGCGAATTCGTCCTGCTGGTCGCGGCTGATCTGCCACTTTTCGGCAACGTTTTCAGCCGTCTGGCCCATGTGGTAGCCGTTGAAGGCGTCCCACAGACCGTCGCGGATCATCGAGTCGATGTACTTGACGTCGCCCATCTTGTGACCGGCGCGCAGATGCGCGACGTGGGGGCTGAGGCTCATGTTCTCCTGCCCGCCGGCGGCGACGACATCGGCATCGCCCAGCATGATGTGCTGTGCACCGAGCGCCACGGCCCGGAGGCCCGAGCCGCAGACCTGGTTGATGCCCCAGGCGGCGGAGCCGATCGGCAGACCGGCGTTGACATGCGCCTGACGTGCGGGGTTCTGGCCCTGACCGGCGGTCAGCACCTGCCCCAGAATGGTTTCGGAAACGTCAGCCTTGTCGATGCCTGCGCGCGCCACCAGCGCCTCGAGCACGGCGGTGCCCAGGTCATGTGCGGGTGTGTTTGCGAAGGAACCGGAAAAAGAGCCGACAGCGGTCCGGGCCGCGGATGCAATTACGACATTCGTCATGGATCATCCTCCATATAATGACGCAGGAAATTCTCGCCCCACGCCTCCATGTCTCGCTGCATATATGAATTGACGTGGCGTCACAATGAGTCGCAACCGCTCCTGACGCCGCGGCAGAACGCCGCCGTCAGGCCGACCGGCTGTCCGCCGCTTCCTCCCACGGGGGATGGATCGTTGGCGCGGCGTAGTAATAGCCCTGCAGGCAGTCGATGCCGTTCGTGATCAGCCATGCCGCATCCTCTGCCCGTTCCACCGCCTCGGCCACGGTGAACATGTCGAACTGTTCGGCGATCATGCTGAGCGCGCGGGTCAGCACCTGGTTGTCGGGGTTCTGCGCAATGCCGCGGATGAACTGGCCGTCGATCTTGATCAGGTCGAACTGGAAATCCCGCAGGTAGCGGAACGAGGTGAAGCCAGCCCCGAAATCGTCGAGCGCAAAGCTGATCCCCTGCCGCGCCAGCCGCGACATGAAGTTTGTCACCAGTTCCGGCACCCTCATGGCCGAGCTTTCCGTGATTTCCAGGATCAGCCGTTCCGCCACGGTCGGATCATGCATCAGCCCGCGCTTCAGCGTCCGCATCCAGTCCGGGTAGCCGATGGACCGGGCCGACATGTTGATCGACAGGCGAACGTCAGGCTGTTCCGCCAGAACCTGCAGCCCGATGGCCAGCGCCTGAACATCGAGGTCGCGCCCGGTCTCCGTCTCCTCGATCGCGGCGATGAAGTCGCGTGCCGGGATGATCCGCCCGCCGGGATCATAGACCCGCGCCAGCCCCTCATAGAATGCGACCCTGTCGGTCCGCCCCGCCTGCATGACCGGCTGGTAAGCCAGCGCCAGCTGGCCATGCGCCACCGTCTCCCGGACAGACAGCAGCACATCGGCCCCGCGCCACGACAGGGCAGCCGACAGGGGATTCGCTTCGTCCTCGGGGACATCCGAGAGGCCCGGACCGTGCCGCCCGCCGCCATTCCCGGTTCCAGATCGCCTTGCCATTGCTCTCTCCGCCGCTTCCCGCCACAATGGGGGTGAAACATGAACAGATCGCTAAAGCCCGCAGGCCGAAAATGACAAACCGCTGTCCATGGGCGGGTCCAGACCCGATCTATCTGGCCTATCACGACACCGAATGGGGCGTGCCGGAACACGATGGTCGCGCGCTCTGGGAAAAGCTGGTGCTGGACGGCTTTCAGGCGGGCCTCGCGTGGATCACCATCCTGCGCAAACGCGACAATTTCCGCGCGGCCTTCGAAGGCTTCGACCCGCATCGTATCGCCGAATGGGGTGAACCCGAGGTCACGCGCCTGCTGGCCGATCCCGGCATCATCCGCCATCGCGGCAAGATCGAGGCGACGATCCGCAACGCCCGCGCCTGGCAGGAAATCGAAGCGCGCCAGGGCTTTGCCAATTTTCTGTGGAATTACGTCGACGGCCAGCCGCTGCAGCCGCGCTACGCCACTCAGGCCGAGGTGCCACCGGAAACCCCGCTTTCCGCGCAGGTTTCGAAGGACCTCAAGAAAGCCGGCTTCCGCTTCTGCGGCCCCACGATCGTCTACGCCTTCATGGAAGCCTGCGGCCTCGTCAACGACCACCTGACGGGCTGCCACTGCCACGAGCGTATCGCGGCCATGCCGGGCCCGCGAACGGGCCAGCAGACCAGGTCCCCTGCTTCTTCTGGTTAAAAATACCTTCGGGGGGAGTCGCGGGCAAAGCCCGCGGCGGGGGTCACCGACTCCGCGAAAGCTGCGCTTTCACTCTGTCGGCAACGCGGATGCTGAGCATCCGCTGGGAAAGCCCCCCCCTCTAACCTCGCCGACTAGCCAGACACCCCGATCAGCGCGCCGACCATCGCCCGCGCCTCGTCCGAATGCCAGTCCGCGGGTCCGACCAGCCGCGCCAGTTCCCGGCCCTCGCGGTCCAGCACCAGCGTCACCGGCAGCCCCAGCACCCCGGCTGCCCGCGCGAAGGCCGAGCGGGGATCCCGATGCTTGGGCAGGTTGGTCACGCCGATCTCGTCCAGGAACTTGTCCATGGCTGGCGGCGCATTCGGGCCGGTGGCGACGGTAACAACCTCGAACTCATCGCCCCCGAACTCTGCCTGCAGGGCCGACAGCGTCTCCATCTCTTCCCGGCACGGCGCGCACCAGACGGCCCAGAAGTTCAGCACCACCACCTTGCCGCGATAGGCCGCCATCGTCGTCTGCCCGCCAGCCCCCTCGAAGGCCACGTCGGGCATCGCCTGCGGCTCCGAATGCACGGCCAGCTTGTTCAGCGCGGTGCCCTTGGCACCTTCGATCGCGTCCTGCATCGGCCCGGCGAGGGCGGCGTTTGCACCGAGGATCAAGCCCGTATAAAGGAGCGCTGACCTGAGAATTTTCATGTGACCTCCGAAAGGTGCCCGATGAGCGATCAGACCTCGAACCGGATGTGGGGCGGCCGTTTCGCCGCCGGGCCGGACGCGATCATGGAGGCGATCAACGCCTCGATCGGGTTCGACCGACGGCTGGCCGCGCAGGACATCGCCGGGTCAAGGGCCCATGCCGCGATGCTGGCGGCGCAGGGCATCATCAGCGATAGCGATGCCGAGGCGATCCGGGAAGGCCTGCTCACCATCTTGTCAGAGATCGAGGCCGGGACTTTCCAGTTCTCGACCGCGCTGGAAGACATCCACATGAACGTGGAGGCGCGGCTGAAGGAGATCATCGGCGATCCCGCCGGGCGGCTGCACACCGGGCGCAGCCGGAACGACCAGGTGGCGACCGATTTCCGCCTCTGGGTGCGCGACCAGATCGACGCCGCGACCGGCGGGCTGCGGGCGCTGATCGCCGCGCTGCTGGCGCAGGCCGAGGCCGGGGCGGACTGGGTCATGCCCGGTTTCACGCACCTGCAGACCGCGCAGCCGGTGACTTGGGGTCACCACATGCTGGCTTATGTCGAGATGTTCAGCCGCGACCTGTCGCGCTTCACCGACGCCCGCGCGCGGATGAACGAAAGCCCCCTCGGCGCGGCCGCCCTGGCCGGCACCTCGTTCCCGATCGACCGGGAGAAGACCGCGAAGGCGCTCGGCTTCGACCGGCCGATGGCCAACTCGCTGGACGCCGTCAGCGACCGCGACTTCGCGCTGGAGTTTCTCTCCTGCGCCTCGATCTGCGCGATGCACCTGTCGCGCTTTGCCGAGGAGCTGGTGATCTGGTCCTCGGCCCAGTTCCGTTTCGTCACGCTCAGCGACCGCTTCTCCACCGGCTCGTCGATCATGCCGCAGAAGAAGAACCCCGACGCCGCCGAACTGATCCGCGCCAAGGTGGGCCGGATCTTCGGGGCGAACGTGGCGCTGATGATGGTGATGAAGGGCCTTCCGCTGGCCTATTCCAAGGACATGCAGGAGGACAAGGAACAGGTCTTCGACGCCGCTGACAGCCTGATGCTGGCGCTGGCCGCGATGGAGGGCATGGTCCGCGACATGAACGCCAACCGCGACAACCTGCGCGCGGCGGCCTCGGCCGGTTTCTCGACCGCCACCGACCTCGCCGACTGGCTGGTCCGCTCGCTCGGCCTGCCCTTCCGCGAGGCGCATCATGTCACCGGCGCGCTGGTGGCGCTGGCCGAGAGGAAGGGCTGCGACCTGCCGGACCTCACGCTGAAGGAGCTTCAGTCGGGCCACGCGGACATCACGCAGGAGGTCTACTCGGTCCTCGGGGTCGACAATTCGGTTGCCAGCCGCATGTCCTATGGCGGAACCTCGGGCACGCGGGTGCGCGAACAGGTCGCCCGCTGGAAGGAGTCGCTGGAATGAAAACCATGACCGCCCTCATCACCTTCGCCCTGCTGGCCGCCTGTGGCATCGACGGAGAGCCCGTGCCGCCCTCGCGCAACCAGCCGGCCCCGGCACAGGACGGCGTGACCTTCTCGGGCTACGCCACCGTCGGCATCACGAAGAGCTGGTGATGTCGCCGCTCAGGATGGTCTACCTCGCGCTCGCGATCTGGGGCGCGGTGCATCCGATGTACTACTTCCTGACGTGGTTCGCCCAGCACGGCGTCAGCCTGTCCGGCATGGTCGAGGCATGGCACGCCAATGCCGCGTCCTCGGGGCTGGTCTGGGACCTGACCATCGCCGCCGTCACGCTGACGGTCTGGATCATCGCCGAAACGCTGGTCCGCCGGAACTGGTCGGCGCTGATCGCGATCCCCGCGACCTTCCTGATCGGGGTGAGCTGCGGCCTGCCGCTCTACCTTTTTCTGCGGACCCGGCCGGTCTGACCCGCCGCTCACCGCGCCCTGACGCGCGCGTCTCGCGAGGTCGGCGCGCAAGGGCCGGACGAGCGGCCCTTTTGCCGTCCCGCGACCTCTGCTAATGGAACCGCGCGGCGGACCAAGGACAGCAGGCACATGGACCATTTCCTCTACAAGAACGGCATCCTCCACGCCGAGGACGTCCCGCTGCCCGAGATCGCGGCCGCCGTCGGCACGCCGTTCTACGTCTATTCGACCGCCACCCTGACCCGTCACTTCCGCCTCTTCGACGAGGCGCTGGAGGGGATGCCCCACCTCGTTTGCTACGCGATGAAGGCCGCCTCGAACCAGGCGATCCTGAAGACGCTGGCCGAGCTCGGCGCGGGCATGGATGTCGTGTCGGGCGGCGAATACGCGCGGGCCGTCGCGGCGGGCGTGCCGGGGGATCGAATCGTGTTCTCAGGCGTCGGCAAGACCCGAGAGGAGATGCGCGCGGCCCTGACCGGCGGCATCCGCCAGTTCAACGTGGAGTCGGAGCCCGAAATGCGGGCACTGAGCGAGGTCGCCGTCTCGCTCGGCGTCAAAGCGCCGATCACCATCCGGGTGAACCCCGACGTCGACGCCGAGACCCACGCCAAGATCGCCACCGGCAAATCCGAGAACAAGTTCGGCATCCCGATCAGCCGCGCCCGCGCGGTCTATGCCGAGGCCGCCGCCCTGCCCGGTATCGATGTCGTGGGCATCGACGTCCACATCGGCTCGCAGCTGACCAAGCTCGCCCCCTATCGCAACGCCTTCCTCAAGGTCGCCGAACTGACCGACGCGCTGCGCGCCGACGGCCATGACATCCGGCGTCTGGACCTCGGCGGCGGGCTGGGCATCCCCTACACGCGCGACAACGAGGCGCCGCCGCTGCCGATCGAATACGGCAACCTGATCAAGGAGATACTGGGCGACAAGGGCTGCGAGATCGAGATCGAGCCGGGCCGTCTGGTGGTGGGCAACGCGGGCCTGCTGGTCAGCGAGGTGATCTATGTGAAGGAGGGCGAGGACCGCCGCTTCCTGATCCTCGACGCCGCGATGAACGACCTGATCCGGCCCGCGATGTACGACGCGCACCACGATATCGAGCCGGTCGTCGAACCCGCGCCGGGCACGGAGCGGATCGCCTATGACATCGTGGGCCCGGTCTGCGAAAGCGGCGACACCTTCGCCAAGGGCCGCCACATGACGCCGCTGTCGGACGGCGATCTGGTCGCCTTCCGGTCCGCGGGTGCCTACGGCGCGGTGATGTCGAGCGAGTACAATTCCCGTCCGCTGATCCCCGAAGTGCTGGTGAAGGGCGATCAATTCGCTGTCATCCGCGAGAGGCCAAGCTTTGACGAGATGATAAAGCGCGATACCATTCCTCAATGGTTGTGACCTAGACGCTTCGGCCGACGCCCGCGCTTTATCTCACGGCCGGGAAAGAGGCATGGCAGATCACCACACGGCACGCACCCCCGTCACCGACGCCCTTCTGAACCGCACCATGACCCGGCTGCGCCTGCCGCTGGCGCTGACGCGGATCGGCATGGTGGCGGAACGCATGGCCCGCGCCTTCTGGCCGCTGTGGTCGCTGATCATCGCCATCCTCGCGGCCCTGATGCTGGGCCTTCAGGACATCGCCACTGTGGAGACCGTCTGGGGCACTGCAGTCGTGGCGGCACTGGCCGGGCTGTGGTTCCTCGGGCGCGGGCTGTGGAAGTTCCGCTGGCCCCGCAGGGAAGAGGCGTTCGAGCGTCTCGATTCCTCGCTCGTCGGCCGCCCGCTGACGGCGCTGCGCGACGCACAGGCGCTCGGGTCCGACGACGCCGCCTCGACCCGCCTCTGGCAGGCGCACCGCACCCGGATGGCCACCCGCGCGGAAACCGCGAAAGCGGTGGAGCCGGACCTGAGGGTCGCAACCTTCGATCCCTTCGGCATGCGTTACGTCGCGCTGACCGCCTTCCTGATCGCCGTGCTCTTCGGCTCGGTCTGGCGGGTCGGCTCCGTCACCGGCATGGCCCCCGGCGGCGCCGTCGCCGCGACGGGCCCCAGCTGGGAAGGCTGGGTCGAACCGCCCGCCTATACCGGTCTGCCCGTGCTCTACCTCAACGACATCGACACCCATGACGTGCAAGTCGCGCAGGGCAGCCGCGTGACCCTGCGCCTCTACGGCACCCCCGGCGCGCTGACGGTCGAGGAATCCGTGTCCGGCCGCATCGGCGAGGGGATGGATCCGACCGCCGCCAGCCAGGAATTCGTGGTCGCCCGCAACGGGTCGCTGACCATCGACGGGCCGAACGGACAGGCGTGGGATATCGCCGTCATCGCCGACCAGCGCCCCCATGTGGAACTGACCGGCGAGGCCGAGGCGAATTTCGAGGGCCGCATGTCCCTGCCCTTCTCCGCCACCGACGACTACGGCGTCGAGGGCGGCGAGGCCGTCATCACGCTGGACCTCGACCGGATCGAACGGCGCTATGGCCTGGCCATCGACCCCGAGGCGCAGGACCCGATCGTGATGCCCCTGCCGGTGCCGATCTCGGGCTCGCGCGCGGATTTCGAGGAGACGCTGATCGAGGACTTTTCCAAGCATCCCTGGGCCAACATGCCGGTCAAGATCGACCTGACCGCCACCGACGCGGCGGGCCAGAACGGCGTGACCGAGGGGCAGGAAATCACGCTGGCCGCCCGCCGGTTCTTTGACCCGCTGGCCGCCGTGGTGATCGAGATGCGGCGCGACCTGCTGTGGAACATCGACAACGGCCGCCGCGTCGCGCAGGTGCTCAAGGCCGTGTCCTGGCAGCCCGAGGGGCTGTTCCGAAAGGAAACCCATTATCTCCGCCTGCGCACGATCATGCGGCGTCTGGACGCCATGACCTCTCATGACGCCCTCACCCCTGAAAAGCGGGACGAAATGGCCGAGGCGCTTTGGGAACTGGCGCTCGTGATCGAAGACGGCGACATCGGCGACGCGATGGAGCGGATGCGCGCGGCGCAGGAGAAACTGTCCGAGGCGATGAAGAACGGTGCCTCGGAACAGGAAATCGCGCGCCTGATGCAGGAATTGCGCGACGCCACGCAGGATTACCTGCGCCAGCTGTCGCGGCAGGCCCAGCAGGAGCAGCAGCAGAACGGCGAGGAGAACGCCCAGAACGGCCAGCAGCAGCAGGGTATGCAGATGTCGCAGGACGACCTGCAGCGCATGATGGACCGCATCCAGGAACTGATGGAGCAGGGCCGCATGGCCGAGGCGCAACAGGCGCTCGAAGAGCTCCAGCAGATGATGGAGAACATGCGCGTCACCCAAGGCCAGGGCGGCCAGGGCCAGACCCCCGGCGACCAGGCGATGGAGGGGCTGTCCGAGACGCTCCGCGACCAGCAGGGCCTGTCGGATCAGGCGTTCCGCGACCTGCAGGAACAGTTCAACCCCGGCGCCAACGCCGGCCAGAGCCAAGGCAACGAGGGCCGCAACGGCGGCATGGGCCGTGGCCAGCAGCACGATCAGGGCGGACAGGGCCAGAACCAGTCGCAGGGTCAGGGCCAGGGTCAGCCGGGCGGCGAGGCGCAGGGCAACGGCAATGACGAACGCTCGCTCGCCGAACGCCAGCAGCAGCTCCGGGACGAGCTGAACCGCCAGCGCGGGTCGCTGCCGAACCTTGGCGGCGAGGCCGGCGAGGCGGCGCGCGATGCGCTCGACCGTGCCGACCGCGCGATGCGTGGCGCCGAGGAGGCGCTGCGCAACCAGGACCTGGCCGAAGCGATCGACCGCCAGTCAGAGGCGATGGAAGCGCTCCGCGACGGGCTGCGCAACCTGGGCGAGGCGATGGCCGAGGAACAGCGCGAGATGCGCGGCGGTCAGGGCGAAATGCAGGGCAACGTCGGCGGCGAACGCAATGACCCGCTGGGGCGCAATGCCGGGACCAACGGGTCGATGGGCAATGACCGCGAGATGCTGCAGGGCGAGGACGTCTATCGCCGGGCGCGGGAACTGCTGGACGAGATCCGCCGCCGGTCCGGCGAGGGCGAGCGGCCGGATGTCGAACTCGAGTATCTCCGCCGCCTGATGGAACGGTTCTGAACCACACGACCCTGCCCCGCGCAAACGGGGCGGGGTGGGTTCACTCGGCGTTCATCGCATTCAGCCAGCCCACAAGCCGGTGCACCTGCGTGTCCAGCCAGAAACGCAGGGAATTGGCCATCTCCACATAGGCGGCCAGCGAATCCGCCAGCGCCGGGACCCGCACGGCCAGCCAGTCGGCCCGCAGGTAGAGGATGATGAGCAGCGCGGTAATCAGCAGCACCAGCCCGAACCCGGTGCGGAACCCGCGCCGCTGAACCCGGATGTCCGACTCGGCGGATACCTGGGCTTTTTCGACCTTCTCGCCCTTGCTGCGCAGGGAGGATGAAAGTTCGTCGATGTCGGGCAGCAGGTTGCGCCGTGACGCCCCCTGGCTGGCTTCCTCTTCCTGCTGAGGCGCCGGGGCCTTGGTGACCTCGCCCCGCAGTTTGGACATGCGCTCCCGCGCCTGCCGCTCGCGGCGTGCCGCCTCTGTCTCGGGTTCGCCGAGACCCAGCTCGGGCTGGCTTTCCAGCGGATCGGCCGCGCGGCTGCGGCTGCGCAGGGTGAAATCCGCCTCCTGCTTGAGGACCGAGGTCACATCCTCGGACAGCCTGCGGCGCGGCGTCACGCGGGCAGCGGCCACCGGGATCGGGGCCGGGGCGTTGGTCGCGCCATCCTCTTCCTCTTCGTCCTCGTAGGCGTCTTCGTCGGAAAGGTTTCCGTCGTCCTCCGGATAATCCTCGTCCTCGTAGGACTGGTCCTCGGGATCGTCGTCGTCGGCAAGCCCGACCGCCTCCTCGACGTCATCCTCGTCCGCGAAGTCGTTGTCCTCGTCGTCTTCCGCGAAGGCGTTCTCGATCTCGGGCTCGGGCTCGGGCTCGGGTTCTTCCGCCGCAGCATCGGGAGTGCGTTCAGGCGCCACGCCATCAGGATCCGCAGGCGCTTCGCGCGGCGGCTGATCGGGGTCCGGCATGTTGTCGGGATGGTGCTGATACCACGTGACACCGCAGTTGGAACACTGCACGTCCCGCCCGTCGGTCGGTATGACTTCCAGCGGCACCTCGTACTGGGCGCCGCAGTTCGGGCATGTCAGCCTCATGCAAACTCCGTTCTGCCCAGACGGCATCATCCCCTGACCACGTTGCCGACACCATATGTTGTTAGGGCCTGCCAGAAAAGAGCAAAGAAAAGCAGTGTTTCGCGATTGAAAGCAGCGTGACACTTGTGCAAAAGGAACCTCGTGAGCCGGGGGCGCCGTCCGTGATCGAACTTGAGAACGTGGCCTACAACTACGGCGGCGGGGAATTGCTGAGCGATGTTTCCCTCAAGCTCTCCCCCGGGTCGTTCCACTTCCTGACCGGTCCGTCCGGGTCGGGCAAGACGACGTTCCTCAAGCTGTGTTACGCCGCCCTGATGCCGACCGCCGGACAGGCCAGCCTGTTCGGACAGGACGTGCGCGGCATGGATCGCGACGCGATCGCCCTGACCCGTCGGCGCATCGGCGTGGTGCATCAGGACTGCCAGTTCCTCGACCACCTGCCGATTTCGGAAAACGTCGCGCTGCCACTGGTCGTCTCGGGCCGCGACACGCTGCAGGAACAGGTCAACCTCAAGGACCTGCTGAGCTGGGTCGGGCTGAGCCACCGCGCGGGCGCCCGGCCGCCGGAACTGTCCGGCGGGGAACGCCAGCGCGCGGCGCTCGCACGCGCCGTCATCATGTCGCCGGACGTGATCCTGGCAGACGAGCCGACCGGCAACGTCGACTGGGAAATGTCGCAGCGGCTGATGACCCTGCTGATCGAGCTGAACCGCATGGGCAAGACCGTGTTGATCGCCACCCACGACCTGAGCCTGATCCGCGCCGCGAAAAGCCAGGTGCAGGCGCGGGTGCTGCGGATCGCGCAGCGGCGGCTGCAGCTTGCGGGGGCCGATCTGTGAAGACCGCGATTGCCGCAGTGACGGACCTTTTCAAAGGCGACGCGCAGGCCGACCGGGTGGTGCCACCGACCGGCTTCACCGCGCGTCTGACGCTGTTCGCCGCCGCCGTGATGACCTTTCTCGCCGTGTTCGCGCTGGCGCTTTCGCTGGCCACCGGGCGGCTGGCCGACCGCTGGTCGGACGCGCTCGCCCGCACCTCCACACTGCGTATCTCGGCGCCCGCGGGACAGCTCGAAGGGCAGACCGCCGCCGCGCTGAGGGTGCTGGAGACGACCGAGGGCGTCGCCTCGGCCCGCGCCATGACCCCCGAGGAACAGCGCGCGCTGCTGGAGCCGTGGTTCGGCCCCGACGTCCCGGTCGAGAACCTGCCGATCCCGCAGCTGATCGAGATCGTCGAGGATGGGGACGGCTATGACGCCGCCGGCCTGCGCCTGCGCCTGCAGGCCGAGGTGCCGGGCGCGGTGCTGGACGATCACACCCGCTGGCGCCGACCGCTGGTTCAGGCGGCCTCGCGGCTGCGGCTGCTGGGGCTCGTGTCGCTGGTGCTGATCGGCACGGCGATGGCGGCAATGATCACGCTGGCCGCACAGGCCGCGCTGGCCGCGAACCAGCAGGTGATCGCGGTGCTGCGGCTGGTCGGCGCGCAGGACACCTATATCACCCGCGCTTTCGTGCGCCGGTTCACCCTGCGCGCCCTGACCGGTGCCGGGATCGGCATGGTGCTGGGACTGGTCGCCGTGTCGATCCTGCCCTCGGCGCAGGACGAAGGCGGATTCCTGACCGGCCTCGGGTTCCGTGGTGTGCACTGGCTGTGGCCGCTCATCCTGCCCCCCGCCGCCGGGGTGGTGGCCTTCTGGGCCACCCGCGCCGCCGCGCAGCGCACGCTGAGGGACCTGCCATGATGCGGCGCGGCCCGGTCCAGTGGGTGATGTCGCTGCTCTTCAACGGGCAGATGTATGTCGCCATGCTGATCGCCGGGATCGCGTTCCTGCCCTGGGCCATTTTCGACCGGCGCGGCGCCTATTCCGGGGTGCATTACTATTCCGGCTGGGTGATGTGGACCGCCCGCTGGATGCTGGGCCTGAAATCCGAAGTGCGTGGCACGCCCCCGACCGGCGAGGTGCTGATCGCCTCCAAGCATCAGTCGTTCCTCGACATCATCATCATCGTGCACCACGTGCCCCGGCCCAAGTTCATCATGAAATCCGTCCTGCGCTTTGCCCCGATCCTCGGCTGGTATGCGCTGCGGATCGGCTGCGTGCCGGTGAACCGGGGCAAGCGGGCCGAGGCGATCCGCCAGATGATGGCGGGCGTGACGGCGGGCACCGCGCCTCCGGGCCAGATGATCATCTATCCGCAGGGCACACGGGTCGCGCCCGGCCGTCAGGTGCCCTACAAGGTGGGCAGTGCGGTGCTGTACGAACAACTGGGCCAGACCTGCATTCCCGCCGCCACCAATGTCGGCGTGTTCTGGCCCCGGCGCGGGATCATGCGCAAACCGGGCACCGCGATCGTCGAGTTTCTGGACCCGATCCCGCCGGGGCTGGAGCGGGCGGAGTTCATGGCGCATCTCGAGGAGATGGTCGAGACGCGCTCAAACGACCTGATGCGAGAGGCAGGATTCGACCCCCATGCAGTATCTGGACACGATCGAGGCGCTTGAAGCGCATTACGGCACCCCAGGCGAGGCAGCGATCAAGAAGGTCGCCGACCGCCTGACCCCCACTTATCGCAAATGGATCATGGCCTCGCGCCTGTGCATGGTCTCGACCGTCGGCCCCGAGGGCACGGACGGCAGCCCGCGCGGCGACGACGGCCCGGTGGTGCTGGAACTGGACGACCGCACGCTGGCGATGCCGGACTGGCGCGGGAACAACCGGATCGACACCCTGCGCAACATCGTGCGGGACGGGCGCATCTCGCTGATGTTCCTCGTGCCGGGATCGAACAGCGTGATCCGGGTGAACGGAACGGCAAAGGTCACGGCGGATGCCGACCTGCTGGCACGGTTCGAACATCAGGGCAAACTGCCGCGCACGGTCATCGTGATCCGCATCGCCGAGGTCTATTCCCAGTGCGCCCGCGCCCTGATGCGCGCGCGGGTCTGGACGGCGGGGGACGAAAGCGCGGCCCTGCCCTCGCCCGGCGACATCCTGACCGAAATGACCAGCGGTGCCTTCGACGGCAAGAGCTACGATCAGGAATGGCCGGAGCGGGCCAAGAGTTCGCTCTGGTAGGACGCTAGCGCAGGACGGTCGGGACGACCCACCATTCGGGATGCGCGGCGGCGATGGCAGCCGCCGCCTCGTCCGCGCCGCCCTCGGGGAACAGCCCGACACAGGTCGCGCCGGACCCGGACATCCGCGCCAGCGCACAGCCCGGCCGGGCGGAAAGGGCCGAGAGGCAGTCCGCGATGGCCGGTGCGACCGCTATGGCCGGCGGCTCCAGATCGTTGCGCAGGCGTGCCAGCAGGGCGACAGCATCGCGCGCATTTGCAGGCACAGGCATCGGATCGGGGATCGGCGGATTGTCCCGCCGGTCGAGCGCCGCGAACACGCGGGGCGTCGGCACCGGAACGCCGGGATTGACCAGCACAGCCGGGATCGCGGGCCAGTCACCGAGCGGTTCGACAACCTCGCCGATGCCGCGCATCCGGGCGGCACGGGCGGGGAGGCACACCGGCACGTCGGCGCCAAGCGCCTCGGCCCCCGGCGGCACCGCACGTCCGGTCAGCCGGGCCAGCGCCCTGAGAACCGCCGCCGCGTCGGAGGATCCGCCGCCGATCCCGGCCTCGGCGGGCAGGTGCTTGTCGAGGGCGATCGCGGCCTCCGCGCCGAAGAACGCCGCCGCCTTCAGACACAGGTTCGACGGGCCGTCCGGCACGCCGGCTGCACGGGGACCGGTCAACGTCAGCGATGAACGGTCCGCCAAAGCGACCGTCAGCGCATCGCCGACATCCGCGAAGGCCACGAGAGAATCGAGAAGGTGGTAGCCATCCCCGCGCCGCCCGGTGACGTGCAGCGCGAGGTTGATCTTGGCCGGGGCGAATTCGGTGACCCGTTCCGCGACCGGCCCGGTGTTACTGCTTGCCACCGGCGACGGTCAGCGGTTCGGAGCCTTCCTCGGCCAGCACCGCGTCCAGCCCGACCTTGAGCTTGCGGCGGATGCGCTTGGCCTCGTCCTCTTCCGGCTCGAACGACAGGGCGCGGTGCCACTGGAACTCGGCCTCCATCTGGCGCCCGACGGCCCAGTAGACATCGCCCAGATGATCGTTGACCACGGAATCCACCGGCATCAGTTCCGCCGCGCGTTCCATGTGACCGACGGCTTCTTCATAACGGCCCAGCCGGTAAAGCACCCAGCCGAGACTGTCGACGATATAGCCGCTGTCGGGCCGCGCCGCCGCGGCCTCCTCGATCAGAGCCAGCGCCTCGTCGAGCTTGTCGCCCTTTTCGACCAGAGAATAGCCGAGGTAGTTCAGCACCTGCGGCTGGTTCGGGTTCAGCGCGAGCGCGGTGCGGAAATCGGCCTCGGCCTCGGCCCAGTCACCCAGACGCTCGTGACAGATGCCGCGGGCGTAATGGGCGAACCAGCGCGCGCCGTCGTCTGCACCGTAGAGTTCCAGCGCCTTGTCATAGGCGCGGACCGCCTCGTCGAAATGCTTCTGCCCGCGCTGGAAATCCCCCAGCGTGGCATAGACCACGGGCAGCGTGCCGTGCGACTGCGCCAGCTGCGCCAGCACCTCGATCGCCGCGTCATACTTGCCTGCCGCCCTCAGCGCATCCGCGCGGCCCAGTTCGGCGGCATGGAAGGAAGGGTTCTCGCGCGGCACCCGGCGATAGGCCTCGACCGCCAGTTCGGGGCGGTTCAGATCCTCGAGCAGCTCGGCCGACAGCAGCAGGGCGTCGGAATGATCCTGCCGCAGCGCTTCGGCGGTCCGGGAATAGAGCAGCGTGTAGTCATAGGACGCCTCGCCCCGCAGGGCGGCGGCGACGGAATAGAACACCTCGGCCACACCGTCAGACGCCTGCCGGACATGGGTGAAGGGCAGCACCTCGCCCTGTTCAAGCCGCGTCCGCATATCCGCCAGCGCCGGGTCCAGATCGTGCCCGAACAGCTCCTCGATCAGCCGCAGCGCCTCGGCGTGCTGGTCGAGCTGGCTCATCACCTCGATCCGCGCCATCGCGCCGCGCCGGGTCATCTGCAGCGGGCCGTTCTGGTCACCGTTGTAGATCGCCTCGGCCGCCTCGTAGTCGCCCACCATCCCGAGCGCGAGCGCCCGGTGATACAGCGCAAAGCCGCGCAGGCCGCGCTGTTCGGCCACGTCGTCGAACGCCTGCAGCGCCGCGCCCATGTCGCCCAGACCCACACGGGCCCATGCGACCAGCAGACCGTCGACCAGCGGGCCGATGCCGTCCTTGGCCTCGACCCGGTCGATCACCTGCTGCCAGCGCCCCTGCACGACATCGTCCGCGATCAGGATCATGCTGGCGATCTGGCTGCGATAGCCGTTGTTGGCCATCCGCTGCGCCACCGGCACCGCGCGATCCAGCTCGCCCAGCGACAGCTGAGACAGCGCCGCGCCTTCCAGCATCTGTGCGTTCTTGGGGTCAGCCCCGAGCGCGCGGACATAGTAGTGAACCGCAGTCCGGTAATCGTTGGTCAGCCGTGCCTGGCGCGCCGCCAGATAATCGCCGGATGCGCCCTGCGCCAGAACCGGCGCGGCTGCAGCTTGCAGGACCGCCGCCACGATGAGCGCGCGGATCTTTTTCGATGCCATGCCCTTACCCCTGTCTAGGTTCACCCGAGACTAACGGTCGGCCTGCCATGACGCAATGACGCCGGGTGCGCATTTGCTCACCCGGCGTCACAGTTTTGCAATGATCCGCTTAGTGCGGCAACATTGATCACATGTTGGGATAATTCGGGCCGTCGCCACCCTGCGGCGTGGTCCAGTTGATGTTCTGCGGCGGGTCCTTGATGTCGCAGGTCTTGCAGTGGACGCAGTTCTGGAAGTTGATGACGAACTTCGGCTCCGCCCCGTCCTCCTGCACGAACTCGTAGACCCCGGCCGGGCAATAGCGCTGCGAGGGGCCCGCGTATTTCGGCAGGTCGATCTTCACCGGGACCTCGGGATCCTTCAGCTTCAGGTGCGCGGGCTGGCTTTCCTCGTGGTTGGTCATCGAGAAGCTGACGTTGGTCAGCCGGTCGAAGCTCAGCTTGCCGTCGGGCTTGGGGTAGTCGATCGGCTTGTGCTGGTCCGCCGGTTCCGTCGCCGCCGCGTCGGTCTTGCCGTGGCCGATGGTGCCGAACAGCGAGAAGCCGAAGGTGTTGGTCCACATGTCCAGCCCGCCAAGCGCCAGCGAGGCGGTCAGGCCGTACTTGGACCACAGCGGTTTCACGTTGCGGACCTTCTTGAGGTCCTTGCCGATCGCGCCCTCGCGCACCTCGGTCTCGTAATCGGTCAGCTCATCGCCTTCGCGGCCCGCCTGCAGCGCGGCATAGGCCGCCTCGGCTGCCGCCTTGCCCGACAGCATCGCGTTATGGTTGCCCTTGATGCGCGGCACGTTGACCATGCCGACCGAGCAGCCCAGCAGGGCCGCGCCCGGCATCACCATCTTGGGCATCGACTGATAGCCGCCCTCGGTGATCGCCCGCGCGCCATAGGCCACGCGCTTGCCGCCTTCCAGCAGCTCGGCGACCATCGGGTGATGCTTGAACCGCTGGAATTCCATGTAGGGGAACAGGTGCGGGTTCTTGTAGTTCAGGTGGACGACGAAGCCGATCAGCACCTGGTTGTTCTCGAAGTGGTAGATGAACGAGCCACCGCCCGCGTTCGAACCGAGCGGCCAGCCCATCGTGTGGCTGACGGTGCCCTCGCGGTGCTTAGCCGGGTCGATCTCCCAGATTTCCTTCATGCCGAGGCCGAACTTCTGAGGTTCCTTGCCCTTCGACAGGTCGTATTTCGCGATCAGCTCCTTGGCGAGCGATCCGCGCACGCCCTCGCAGATGAAGACGTACTTGCCGTGCAGCTCCATCCCCGGCTCGGTGTTCGGGCCGTAGGACCCGTCCGGCTCCAGTCCGAAGACGCCCGCGACGACGCCCTTCACCCGGTCGCCGTCATAGACGACCTCGGAGGCGGCCATGCCGGGGAAAATCTCGACGCCGAGCGCCTCGGCCTGTTCGGCCATCCAGCGGCAGACGTTGCCCATCGAGACGATATAGTTGCCGTGGTTGTTCATCAGCGGCGGCATCGGGAAGTTCGGGACGCGGATCTTGCCCGCCTCGCCCAGCATGTAGAAGTTGTCTTCCTTCACCGGCACGTTCAGCGGCGCGCCCTTTTCCTTCCAGTCCGGGATCAGCGCGTCGAGGCCCGACGGGTCCAGAACCGCGCCGGACAGGATGTGGGCGCCGACTTCGGATCCCTTCTCCAGCACCACGACGCTCAGGTTCTCGTCGAGCTGCTTCAGGCGGATCGCCGCGGACAGGCCGGCCGGTCCGGCGCCCACGATGACCACATCGTACTCCATGGCTTCGCGTTCGATCTCGGACATGTCTGGCTTCCCCTCCTCGGGCGGCTTCTATGAAATAATGTTTCGCAGGGACTTAGACGCTGCCTGCCAAGCGGTCAATCTCAACGATACCAGAGCCGCGTCCCCCGACACAGGTAGTGCGGCCCGACGCCGCGTCATTGCACATCCTTGGCGCTGTTCCCCAGCAGATAGCGCGGCCCGGTGCCCAGACGAGCCGCGCGGTCGTCCGGATTGTAGAGGCTGCACCGTTCCAGCGAGAGGCAGCCGCAGCCGATGCAGCCGTCCAGATCGTCCCGCATCTTTTCCAGCTGCGCGATGCGGCGGTCCAGATCGGCGCGGAACCCTTCCGAGATCGCGCGCCAGTCCCCCGCCGTCGGCGCCCGCCCCTTCGGCAGCCGGTCGAGCTGGGTGCGGATCTCGGCCAGCGTGAAGCCGAGCCGCTGCGCGATCAGCACGAAGGACAGCCTGCGGATATCCGCCCGCTCGAACCGCCGCTGCCCGCCCGCGTTGCGCCACGCGGTCACGAGCCCCTCGGCTTCGTAGTGCCGGATGGCCGAGACGGACAGCCCCGTCCGCTCCGCCACATCGCCGATCGTCAGGCCGTCCCTGCGCGCAACCATTTGTCATTCCTCGATACTTGGCGTTTGACCTCAAGTGAACCTGAGGTTGCACCCTTGGACCATCGCAATCAAGGAGCAAGACAATGACCATCCGCCTCGAACACGCCAACATCACGGTCACCGACCCCAAGGCGACGGCCGCCTGGCTGGAACGGGTCTTCGGCTGGAAGACCCGGTGGGAAGGCCCCGCCATGCAGACCGGCCACACGGTGCATATCGGCACAGACGACAGCTATATCGCCCTGTTCGGTTACGGCGACGCGGCGCGAAACACGCAGGACACGTACCGCACCGTCGGCCTGCTGAACCACCTTGCCGTCTTCACCGACGAGGACATCGACGCGGTGGCCGAACGGGTGAAGGAGGCGGGATTCGAACCCGGCAATTTCAACGACTACGCCCCCGGCCGCCGCTTCTATTTCCACGATTCCGACGGCATCGAATGGGAAGTCGCCTCGCACCAGCATTAGCGCGATCCCCTGCTTCATCTGGCCGGAAAAACTCCGGGGGAGTCGCGGCCCGCGGGCCGCGGCGGGGGCAGAGCCCCCTCGCAGCCCCCCGCTCATGCTGCCGGTTTTCCTTGCAATCGACCGCCGGTTCAGGTCAGGTGTTCCGACGGAAAAATCCGGCACAGGGGCCTCTCGGGGCCCCTGTGTCATTGACTCTCGACTGTACGAGGACAGGCCGATGGAAAAGATACCGATGACCCGCACCGGCTACACCAAGCTCGAAACCGAGCTGAAGCAGCTGAAGTCCGTGGAACGTCCGGCAATCATCAAGGCCATTGCCGAGGCGCGCGAACATGGCGACCTGTCGGAAAACGCCGAATACCACTCCGCCCGCGAAAAGCAGAGCTTCATCGAAGGCCGGATCAAGGAGCTGGAGGGCGTGATCGGCCTGGCCGAGGTGATCGACCCCACCACCCTAAACGGATCGGTCAAGTTCGGCGCGACCGTGACCGTGGTGGACGAGGATACGGACGAGGAAAAGACCTGGCAGATCGTGGGCGAACACGAGGCCAATATCGAATCCGGCCTGCTGAACATCAAATCGCCCATTGCACGGGCGCTGATCGGCAAGGACGAAGGCGACTCGGTCGAAGTCCGCACACCGGGCGGGGACCGCGCCTACGAAATCCTTAAAATCGTCTACAAGTGACGTCATAAAGAGGGGACGTGGCGAATCCGCCGCGTCCCATTGAGGCAATTGCGCAGGACTTTCGGCAGCTGATGAGCGACGGTTCGCAGTCACGCCCCACGCCGCTCGGCATCTATGACCGCCCCAAGCGGTCCCGCATGACGCCCGTGGAATCGATCTCACTTGCCGTCTCGCTGATCTGGCTGGCCGGGTCGGCCTTCTTTTTCCTGCTGCTCCGCGATCCCGACATCCAGAGCGGGACGAGCTTCGACAGCCTGCGCTTTGTCATCACGCTGCTGGCGATCTTCATGCCTGTCGCGATGATCTGGGTGGCGGCGACCACCGCGCGTGCGGCCCGCGTCATGCGCGAGGAAAGCGCGCGGCTGCAGGCGGCGATCGACGCGATCCGCCAGGCCTATCTGGCGCAGGCGCAGCAGCAGCCCCAGACGGCGGAACCCGCCGTGTCGAAGCGGCTGGACGAGATTGCCGCCGCCGCGCGCAAGACGGAAACGGCGCTGGCGACCTTCACCTCGCACCGGGACCGGACCCGGCCCGTCCGCCCGGCACAGCCCGAGGCGCGCAGCGCCCCGCAGGACGATCAGGCCCCGCTGCCCCTTGGCACCACGGCCGAGGACATGGCGCCGCCGCTCGACCGGGGCGATTTCATCCGCGCGCTGAACTTTCCCGAAACCGCCGAGGACGAGGAAGGCTTTGCCGCCCTGCGGCGCGCGCTGAAGGACCGCAAGGCGGGGCAGCTGGTACAGGCCAGCCAGGACATCCTGACGCTGCTCAGCCATGACGGCATCTACATGGACGACCTGCGCCCCGACATGGCCCGCCCCGAGGTCTGGCGCCGCTTTGCCGAAGGCACGCGCGGCAAGCCGGTGGCCGCGCTTGGCGGGATCCGCGACCGGTCCTCGCTGGCGCTGACCAATGGCCGGATGAAGCAGGACCCGATCTTCCGCGATGCCGCGCACCATTTCCTGCGTCTGTTCGACCGCAATTTCCAGGCGTTCGAACAGGATGCGACGGATGCCGAGATCTCGGAACTGGGAGAGACCCGGACGGCGCGGGCCTTCATGCTGCTTGGCCGTGTTGCAGGGATGTTCGACTGATCGGCAAGGCCTTGCCGGTGCGTCCCAAGGACCATTTGCCGGAATCTCTGCTTTGAGATATCCGGTCCGGCGATCAACAGTCCGGACCCCATCATGAGCCGTCTCACCCGCCGCACCTTCGTCATCGCCGCCCTCAGCACGCCGCTCGCCGCCTGCGCCGGTCGGCAGGAGAAGCGCGAAGAGAAGGCGCTGCTCGCCGCGCCGCTCTATCCGAACGAAACGCCCGCGCTGCGGCGGCTGATCATCAAGCACGCCGAGGAGAACGACGTGCCGGTGCAGCTGGTCCAGCGGGTCATCGTGCGCGAAAGCACACACCGCCCCGGCGCGCGGAACGGCCCCTACTACGGGCTGATGCAGATCCTTCCGGCGACGGCCCGGTCGATGGGGTTCCGGGGCAGCCCCGAGCAGCTGTACGACGCCGACACCAACCTGCGCTACGCGGTGCGTTACCTGCGCGGCGCGTGGCTGCTGGCCGACGGCAGCTATGACCGCGCGGTGCAATGGTACGCGCGCGGCTACTATTACGAAGCCAAGCGGCGCGGGATGCTGAAAGAGGTCGGGCTGGCCTAAGCCCCGCCGGCCAGCAGCGCCTCGGCCCGCGCGATGTCGTCGGGCCGGTTCAGGTTCAGGAACGCCGTCTCGCCATCCGGAAAGAAGGCCCGGCGCGCGCCCATTTCCTCGGCCCATGCTCCGATCCGCCGGACGCCCTGCCGCAACGCGGCGCGCAGGTCTTCCCGGATCGCCACCGGCCACAGGGCGCAGGTCGGATGGATGCCGTCCGGTCCCGCCGCCACCGCCAGAGGGGCGGTCATTCCCTCGGTCACCATCAGCAGGCGCGGCACCAGGTCCTGCGGCAGGAACGGCGTGTCGACCGAGACGGTGACGACCGTGTCGGCCCCTGCCCCCGCCGCCCAGTCCAGCCCCGCGAGAACCCCGGCCAGCGGACCCAGTCCCTCGTCCGGGCCGTCCGCCAGAACCGGCAGGCCGAAGCGCGCGAACCGGCCCGGATCGCCATTCGCGCTGATCGCCGCGGGATCGACCTGCGGCAGGAACCGGTCCGCGACGTGGTCGATCAGCGCGCGGCCGCCAAGCCGCAGCGCTGCCTTGTCGGCCCCGCCCATCCGCCGCCCCTGCCCCCCGGCAAGGATCACGCCCGCGGGCGCCTTCATTCCGTCCCCCGCCCGGCGGGGCTCCGGCAAACGCGGTGCTGCAATTGCATCCTCCTGTCCCTCCGGGTAGGTGTCCGGCAGGATCCATACGGACAATCCCTCATGACCTCCACCGTCAAATCCGCCTACTGGAAGGGCTTCCGGGACGGCGCGCCGTTCTTTCTGGTCGTATCGCCATTTGCCCTGCTGTTCGGCGTCGTCGCGACCGAAGCCGGTCTGAACGTGTTCGAAGCGCTGGCCTTTTCGGTCGCCGTCATCGCCGGGGCGGCGCAGTTCACCGCGCTGCAACTGCTGCAGAACGACGCGCCGGTTGTCATCGCGCTGGTCTCCGCACTGGCGGTCAACCTGCGGATGGCGATGTATTCCGCGTCGCTGACGCCATGGATCGGGGCGGCGCCGTTCTGGCAACGCGCGATCGCCGCCTATTTCACCGTCGACCAGACCTATGCCTGTTCCATCGTGGCCTATGAAAAGAACCCCGAATGGACGGTGCCGATGCGGATCGCCTATTTCTTCGGGGTGATGTCGCCGGTCTGTCCGTTCTGGTATGTCTTCACCATCGTCGGCGCCATGATCGGAGAGGCCATTCCCCCCGAATTCGGGCTCGACTTCGCCATGCCGATCACCTTCATCGCGATGATCGCGCCGATGCTGCGCTCTCTCCCGCATCTGGCAGCCTGCTTTACCGCAGTGACCTGCGCGCTGCTGCTGACGTGGATGCCGCTGAACCTCGGGCTTCTGGTGTCCGGTATCGCCGGGATGATGGCCGGGGCCGCGACCGAGAAATGGCGTGACGGGCACCGCGCTGCCCCCAAGGAGGCCGAGGCATGATCGACCATGTGGAACTGTGGGTGGTGATCGTCCTGCTGGCCATCGGCAGCTTTGGCCTGCGCTTCGTCTTTCTGGGCGTCGTGGGGAACAAACAGATGCCCGAGTGGCTGCTGCGGCACCTGCGCTACACGGCGGTGTCCGTGTTGCCCGCGCTGGTCGCGCCGCTGGTCCTGTGGCCCGCCGCGACCGGGGGCGAACCGGATCCCGCCCGGCTTGGCGCGACCTTCGCCACGCTTGGCGTCGGCATCCTGACGCGCAACATCTTCGCCGGGATTGCCGCCGGGGCGGCCACGCTGTTCGGATTGATGGCGTTTCTGGGCTGAGGCTCAGAACGCGGGCGCGGAGAGCGACATGACCCCGGCCGGCGGCGCGGCGTCTTCGTAGTATCGCCGCCCCTGCACCCCGGTGATGGACTGAAAGCTTTTCTGCAGCGTCACCGGATACATCGTCTGCGCGATGCCCTCGAACCCCGGCAGCTGCCGCAGCAGGGCCGAGGTGGCCGAGGCGCACTGTGCCTGTCCGACCGCCCCGTTGGTCAGCGCCAGCTGCAACGCCCGCTCCGCGACCTCTGGCGACACGGTGATGCGCTGCGCGACGACGTGATAGGTTTCGCGGGCGTGCATGGATTCATAGCCGCGCACGAAAGCGGGCGTGATGCCGTACAGCACATCGCCCCGGCGCGGGGTCTTGGGGTGGTGGAACGACCCGGCGGGATCGAAGATCACGCTCTGCGAGGCGTTGATGTGCAGCGCGGTGTGGCCGCCCGATCCGCTGGAGTTCGACACGATCGTGTAGAGTGTCAGCGACGGCGTGCCGCCATGCCGGTAAACCGCGCGCGAGACCTCTTCGGGCGAGGCTGAGCCACGGCGTTCCCCTTCGCCGGCGCATGCGGCAAGCGTGATCAGCGCCAGTGCGGCGAGAAGGAAACGCAGCATCGGAAAGCCCCTGTCCCTAAGACCGGTCTTCGGATCAGCTGTTGAAGACAGCCATGAAGAGCAGGATGAAGATCACCAGAACCACGACGATGTTCACGGCCTTCATGAAACCGGCGAAGGTCTTTTCCTGCGCGCTCATGTCCATTTCGCCATGCTTGTGTTCGGCCATGTCAGTGTCTTCCCTGATGAATCTCGACAGTCACGGGCTGATTAGCCCATTTCGAAAGGTGTGTCACGACCGAGGATGCGCACAAAAGGACGCGCCCGCGCCTCAGTCTTCGGCCGGTTCGGCGCGGGCCTGTTTTTCCAGATCGGCCGCCAGCCGGAACCCGATCCGGTGCACAGGCGCATCCGGCGCCCGCGGCAGGGCCCGCAGCATCACGTTCAGCTGGCTGACATGCTGGATCAGCTGCGTCTTCAGCCCGTCCGTATCGGTCCCGTAGAAGGTCACGATGTCGGGATCGAAATAGCCCATCCCCTCGATCCGCAGCACGCCCACTTCGGATCCGGTCAGTCCGATAGCGACCTCGTGCTCCGCGTCCAGCTGCTTTTCGAAGTTCTGGATGTAGATGATCAGCCGCTCATAGGCCCATTCCGCCGGGCTTTTCGATTCCACCGGCTTGGGCACCAGCTGTTCGGGCGCGTCGCATCCGGCCTCGGGGTCCGAATGCGTCTCGAACCGGCGCGGCAGGGCGTATTCCTCGGCCACTTCTGCCGAGGTTCGGATATCACCGGTCATTTGCCCGGCACCGCCTGCCACAGATAGGCGCCGTCCTCACGCAGTGTGCGGGTCGCGCGGCCCTCGTACATCAGGTGGTTGAGGTGGGCGTAGGCCTCGATCATGGCGAGGTGATAGATCTCCTCGACGATCTGCCGTTTGAACAGCGGCGGGAAGCATTCGACCACCGTCTTGGGCTCCGCGATGTAGTCCACCAGCCGGTCCAGACCGTGGTGATGGTTCACGATCAGCTGGTTCAGGCGGGTCGGCAGGCCGTAATAGGGCAGCTTGTGACCGGGCAGCACGAACTGGTCCTCGCGTGCATAGGTCGAAAGCCGCTCGCAGGCTTCCAGCCAATCGGCCAGCGGGTCGGCGAACGGCTCGGCCGCCTGCACGCCCACGTTGGGCGAGATCGACGGCAGCAGCTGGTCGCCACCGATGACGAGATTGCAGTCGCGGGACCACAGCGTGATGTGTTCCGGCGCATGACCGCCGCCGAGGCGCACGTCCCATGTCCGGCCCCCGGCCTCGACCGTCTCGCCCTCCTGCAGCCGGACAAAGCCGGGCGGGATCGGGTGGACGATGTCGGCAAAGTTCATCGGCCGCTGCTTGCTGCGCTTGGCGATCATCTCGGGCGGCATGCCCGCAGTCTTCCAGTAGGCGATGGTCTGCGGCGTCGCCTCGGTCTCGACGTCCAGCACCAGCATCCGCGACAGCAGGTAGGACACGCGGGACGTCCAGTGTTCCGCCCCCCGCTCCATGAACCAGCCCAGCATGCCGACGTGGTCCGGGTGGTGGTGCGTGATCAGAACGCGCCAGACCGGCCTGCCCTTCAACGGGCCCTTCATCAGGGCCTCCCATTGTTCGACGGTCTGCGGGCGATGCGGCCCGCTGTCGATGATGGTCCAGCCCTTGTCGCCATCGTCCAGCGCGTAGACGTTGACGTGGTTCAGGACCGTGGGCATCGGAACCCGCAGCCACAGGACGCCTTCGGCGATCTCGATGGCCTGGTCGGGTTCGGGCGGTGTTTCCAGCGGGTAGCGGAGCGAAGCGGCGGTGCCGTCCATCATGCAGTCAGTTCCTCGGGCGAGAGCGCATAGAGGTCTGCGGCACCCGCCATGGCCTGGGCCAGAAGCCCGGTGTGGTCCGGCAGCAGCCGGTCGATGTAGAACCGCGCGAGTTTCCGGCGCGGCCCGTCCTCGGCCTCCTGCATAGCGGCTTTCAGGTGGAAATGACCACCCAGCACCCGCGCGAATGCCATAAGATAAGGCACCGCGCCTGCAAAACGCACATTCATGTCGGTCTGGGCGACCATCCACTCGCTCGTCTCGCGCAGCGACTCGGCGGCCTGCCACAGCGCCCTACCCATCTCGGGGAGATTCGCGCGTGCCGCCTCGGCGGTTTCCTCGATCTCGTCGAGCAGGGCATAGATGCCTTCGCCGCCGTCCATCATCTTGCGCCCGACAAGATCCATCGCCTGAATGCCGTTGGTGCCTTCGTAGATCGCGGTGACGCGGACATCGCGGCTGTACTGCGCCGCGCCGGTTTCCTCGATGAAGCCCATGCCGCCGTGCACCTGCACGCCCAGTTCCGCCACGCGCATCCCGACCTCGGTCCCGAAGGCCTTGGTGATCGGCGTCAGCACGGCGGCGCGCGTCGTCCATTCGGCCCCGGCGCCCGCCTTTTGCATGTCGACGGCCACGGCATTGGCCAGCGCGATGCAGCGCGAGGCGAAGAGATCGGCCTTCATCGTCAGCAGCATCCGGCGGACATCCGCGTGATCCACGATCGCGCCGGAGCCCTCGACCGGGGTCTTGCCCTGCTTGCGATCCAGCGCATAGGCCAGCGCATGCTGATAGGCCCCGTCCGCCGCGCCGATCCCCTGCACGCCGACACCAAGGCGCGCGTTGTTCATCATGGTGAACATCGCGGCCATGCCCTTGTGCTCCTGCCCGACCAGCCAGCCCTTCGCACCGTCGAACTGCATCACGCAGGTCGGAGAGCCGTGCAGGCCCATCTTGTGCTCAAGGCTGACGACGCGCAGCGAGTTGGCTTCGCCGAGGTTTCCGTCCTCGTCGGGGATGAACTTGGGCACCATGAACAGGCTGATGCCGCGCGTGCCGGGGGCCGCGTCGGGCAGACGGGCAAGGACGAGGTGGCAGACGTTGCCGCCGAAATCGTGATCGCCCCACGAGATGTAGATTTTCTGTCCCGTGACCGCGTAGGTCCCGTCGCCGTTCGGCTCGGCCTTGGTGCGCAGCGCGCCGACGTCGGAGCCGGCCTGCGATTCGGTCAGGTTCATCGTCCCGGTCCACTCGCCCGAGATCAGCTTGGGCAGGTAGAGCTCCTTCATCCAGTCGGGCGCATGTGCCTCCAGCGCCTCGATCTGGCCCTGGCTGAGCAGCGGGTTCAGGCCAAGCGACAGGCAGGAGGCCGAGGCCATGTCGTTGAACGCCGTGGTCAGGGTATGGGGCAGGTCCATGCCGCCGAACTCGGCCGGTGCGGACAGGCCGAGCCAGCCGCCGTCGACCAGCGCCTGATAGCCGTCGGAAAAGCCCTTGGAGGTGCGGACAACCCCGTTTTCCAGCTTGGCCGGGTGCAGATCGCCGTTACGGTTCAGCGGCGCGAAGACGTCCTCGAACATCCGGCCCGCCTCTGTCAGGATCGCTTCGACCGTTTCGGGTGTCGCCTCGGAAAATCGTTCGGTGGCGGCAACCTGCGCCAGATCGACCACGTGGTCGAGGATGAAACGGAACTCGGAAACGGGCGCACGGTACGGCATGAAACGATCCTCCCTTGAAACACGGATGCCAGACATGGCATGCGACCCTGTCCTTATCCATAGCTGCCGCACCTAACCTATGCGTCAAGCTGCCGCCAGCAACCGGAACGCGGCGTCATCACGGCGGAACCGAACCCGATGTCCAAGACCCTCAGACTGACCGCCGATCCGGACGGGATCGCCCGCGCCGCCGCGCTGCTCGGTGACGGTGCGCTGGTCGCCTTCCCGACCGAGACGGTCTATGGCCTCGGCGCCGATGCGCGGAACGACCAGGCGGTTGCGGGCATCTTCGCGGCCAAGGGGCGGCCGCAGTTCAATCCGCTGATCGTCCACGTCGCCAACCGCGATCTGGCCGAGCGTCACGTCGCGCTGACCGGCACTGCGGCGCGGCTGGCCGAGGCGTTCTGGCCCGGCCCGCTGACGCTGGTCCTGCCGCTTCGCCCCGACGCGGGAATCGCCCCGCTGGTCACGGCGGGTCTGGGCACCGTCGGCATCCGCGTCCCGGCCCATCCCGCCGCGCAGGCGCTGCTGACAAAGTTCGGCGGTCCGGTGGCTGCGCCCTCGGCCAATCCCTCCGGCCGGATCAGCCCGACGGCGGCGGATCACGTCCTGGCCGGTCTCGACGGCCGGATCGGCGCGGTGCTGGACGACGGCCCCTGCGGCGTCGGGCTGGAATCGACCATCGTGGGCTTCGACGAGACCGGCCGCGCGCGTCTGCTGCGCCCCGGCGGCATCACGGCGGAGGACATCGCGGGGGTTCTGGGCGAACGGCCCCTGCCGCCGGAAGCAGGCGGCAAGATCACCTCGCCCGGCCAGTTGCTGTCGCACTATGCCCCGCGCGGGCGGGTCCGTCTGAACGCGACGGCGCCGGAGGACGGCGAGGTCATGATCGGCTTCGGCCCCGTGCCCGGCGATACCAGCCTGTCGGAAAGCGGCGATCTGGCCGAAGCGGCGGCGAACCTGTTCCGCATGCTGCACCTGTTCGACACCGCCGAAGCCATCGCTGTCGCCCCCGTCCCGGAGGAGGGTCTCGGCGCTGCGATCAACGACCGCCTGCGCCGCGCCGCCGCGCCGCGGAACTAGGCCTCAGGCCCGGCCCGCCGCCGAGGACAGCAGCGCCGGGGAAATCCCCAGCGTCCTGAGCGCGGCCTCCCACCTGCCCGAGATCGCGGTGTCAAAGATCAGCCCCGCCGAGGCCTCGGCGGTCAGCCATGCGTTCATCGCCAGTTCGCTTTCCAGCTGCCCCGCGCCCCAGCCGCAATAGCCCAGCGTGACCAGCGTCCGCGCCGGGCCGCGATCCGCCGCGATGTCCTCCATTACGTCCATCGTGGCGGTCATCGACAGCTCCTGCGTGACCTTCAGCGTCGAGATGGCCGAGGTGTAGTCGGGCGAATGCAGGACGAAGCCGCGCTCTTCCTCGACCGGGCCTCCGGACAGGACATGCTGTTCGCCCGCCCCGCTCTCGCACTCGATGTTGAGCTGTTCGAACAGGTCACACAGGCGGACCCCGGCGGACGGCCGGTTGACCATGAGCCCCATGGCCCCCTCATCGGAATGCGCACAGAGAAACACCACGGCCGATGTGAACCGGGAGTCCATCATGCCCGGCATGGCGATCAACAGCTTGCCGGTCAGGTCGATGGCGGACTGCAATCCAAAGCTCCCATGGGTGCCTGCAACGTTCGCCGACAAGATGACGTCAAAAGGCATCTGCTGCAAGGAGCCGGGGCGGATTGTGACAGGCCCGTCACGAATGCGCGACGCGGCGGGCCGTTCAGCCGAATGTGAGTTGGCAAAAGCGCCCGCACCCCGCATCTGAAAGGGATGTCATATCTGTCGCGCCTGATCCCTGCCCTCGCACTGGCCCTGCCGCTTGCCCCCGCAGCGCTGGCGAACCCGTATGAGAACAACGTCTCGGCCCGCATCCTGCCGGGCTGGCGCGGCGCGGACGGGCGGCACGTGGCCGGTCTGGAACTGACCCTGACCAAGGGGTGGAAAACCTACTGGCGCAGCCCCGGCGAAGCGGGCGTGCCGCCGATCTTCGACTGGTCCGGCTCGGACAATCTTTCCGCCGTGCAGGTCGTCTGGCCCCGGCCGACGGTCTTTGACCAGAACGGCCTGCGGTCGATCGGCTATCACGGGCGCGTGGTGCTGCCGCTGGTGCTGACGCCCGCACGGGCCGGTCAGCCGATCCGGCTGGACGGGGATGTCAGCCTCGGTATCTGCGAAGACGTCTGCGTGCCGCTGGACTTGCGGATCTCGGGCACATTGCCCGCGCAGGGCGGCGGGCGCGATCCAGCCATCGCCGCCGCGATGGCGGACCGTCCCTATTCCGCGCGCGAGGCGAAGGTCGGCAAGGTCGAATGCCACCTGACCCCCGGCCAGCGCGGCATCGGGCTGTCGGTCGACATCGCGATGCCGAGTGCCGGTGGCCGTGAAACGATCGTCGTGGAATCGAACGATCCCGGCCTCTGGGTCGCGGATGCCGAAACCGTCCGTCAGGGCAATCGTGTCGTCGCCCGGACCGAGATCATGCACAGCGCGGGCGGCAGTTTCGCGCTGGACCGGTCGGGCCTGACGATCACCGTCCTCGGCCGCGACCACGCGGTCGAGATCAGCGGCTGCGGCGGCTGAGCCCTCAGGCCCCCGCCGCCAGCCGCCGGCGTCCCCGCATCATGCTGACCGCACCGATCGCGTAGACCGCGACCACGACCACGGCCATCCCGGCAAGGAACACCATCAGCGCGGCGCCGAGCGGCGCGGCTCCGGCCAGTCCGGGCGCAAGCGCGGTGATCCAGCCCGGCAGCGCCCCGGTCACCACCGTGACGCCCATCGTCGCCGCCATCCACGCAAGCATCACCAGCCCCGCCGCCCGCGTCAGGCCGCGCAGGCCCCGGCCTTCGCGCGGGGCGCGGGTGGCGCGGCGGAAGGCGCGCGTCTTGCTCTGAACGTCCGCCTGCACCGCGATCAGCGCGGGCACTATGACCAGCACGAGGATCATGCCGAAGCCGAGCCCGTAGCACAGCGTGATGACCGTGGGCTTCAGGAACTCGGCCTGGCTTGACCCTTCGTAGAGCAAAGGGGCGAGGCCCAGCACGGTCGTCAGCGTGGTCAGCAGCACGGGGCGCAGGCGGTCCGCCGTGCCGTCGATGATCGACGGAATCAGCCCCCGGTCGGCCGCGTATTCGTCGATGGTCGTCACCAGAACGATCGAGTCGTTGATGATGATCCCGGTCATCCCCAGCAGGCCGACCACCGTGAACATCGACAACGGGGTGTCCCACAAACCGTGCCCCCATATCGCCCCGACCAGCCCGAAGGGAATGATCGCCATCACGACAAGCGGCCGCGTCCACGAGGCAAAGACCCAGGACAGCACGAGGTAGATGCCGAGGATCACCATCATCAGGCCCAGCGTGGCGTCGGACAGGAACTCCCGCTCCTGTTCCGACAGACCGCTCATCCGCCATTCCACCTGCTGTTCGCTGGCGATGGCCGGCAGGATCTCGTCCTGCAGGCTCTGCATGATCTCCGACGCGCGGGCTGGATCGTCTTCCGATATGTCGCCGGTGACGGAAATCACCCGCAGCCCGTTCTCGCGCTGGATGGTGGAAAAGCCCGACTGCCGTTCGACGCGGACAATGTCCGCCAGCGGCACGTAGATGCCCGACGGCGTCCGCATCTGCGTCCGGTCGAGGAAATCGGCGGTCAGTTCGTTCTCGGGCAGTTCCACCCGGATGGTGGCCGAGCGCGGCCCATCGGGATAGGTCGCCGCCTCGATCCCGTTCAGCCGCTGTCGCAGCACCCGGCCCAGCGTGTCGATGGTGAAACCGAGCGCGCGGCCCTGCGGGGTCAGGTCGAGGATCAGCTCTTCCTTGTCGTAGGCCAGCGAATCCTCGACCGCCGAGACCTCGGGGAACCGCGCCAGCGCCGTCTTCAGCGCCTCGGCCGCGGCCTTCAGCGTCGACGAGTTCGCCCCGTAGAACTGCACGTCGAGCGAGTCGCCGCCGGGCCCGGAGCGCCAGCCACGGAAGGACACCTCTTCGGCCATGGGATGCTGCTGCACGGCCTCCTGCAGATCGGCGACGAACTGGAACGAGGAATAGGGCCTCAGGTCGGGGTCGATCAGCTCGATCGCGATGGAGCCGAGCTGATCGGGCTCTTTCGATTCCGAACTGGCCAGCGCCCGGCCCGTGTTCCCGCCGATCTCGGCGATGACGTAGGATATCGGGTTGCGGCCATGTTCCGCCTCGTACCGCGCCGCCACCTCGTCGGTCGCGCGCTGCATCTCGCGCATCATCTCGATGGTGTCCGCCCGTGTCGCCCCCGGCGCCATCGCGAAGTTGCCGGAAATCGACGCCTGTTCCGGCGCGTTGAAGAACCGCCAGGGGATCGTGCCGTCGATCACCGGGGCGATCTGCGAGGCCAGCACGACGAAGACCCCGCCCAGCACCGGATAACGCAGCCGGACGATCCAGCCGACGAAGGGCCGGAACAGGCGGCGGCGGATCCAGACGAACCCGCGGTTCACCACCCGCGACGGCAGGTCGTACCAGTGCCGGGTGCCCGCATGGGCCAGCGCGTGGCTCATGTGGTTGGGCAGGATCAGGAAGCATTCGACGAGCGAGGCGATCAGCACCACGATCACCGTGAACGGAATGTCCTGGATCATCTCGCCAAAGCGGCCGCCGACGAAGGTCAGGCCGAAGAAGGCGATGACCGTGGTCAGCGTGGCGCTGAACACCGGCATCGCCATCCGCTGCGCGGCGGATTCCGCTGCGACCACGGGATGTTCGTTCAGCTTGCGATACCGTGCGTCCGCGTGTTCGCCCACGACGATGGCATCGTCCACCACGATCCCCAGCGTGATGATCAGCGCGAAGAGAGAGATCATGTTCAGCGTCAGACCGAAGGCATACATCAACGCGATGGCCGCCAGCATCGACACCGGGATCCCTGCCGCGACCCAGAGCGCGGTGCGCGCGTTCAGGAACAGGAACAGCAGCACGACGACCAGCCCAAGCCCGACCAGCCCGTTGTCCAGCAGGATGTCCAGCCGGCCGGTGATCGCCTCGGCCCGCGTGCGGATCAGATCGACGGTCGTGCCTTCCGGCAGCGTCGCCTGAAGCTCGGCTGCGACCCGTTCGACCGTGTTCTGGATGCCGATGGCATCGCCCCGGTCGGTCCGGTCGACCCGGATGGAAATCGCGGGGTTCTCGCCCACGAAATAGGTCCGGCCCCGGTCCACGCCCTCGACCCTGACGGTCGCGACGTCGCCGATGGTCAGCTCGGATCCGTCCGGGTTCAGCCGCAGTGGGATCGCCGCGATCTGGTCGGCCGAGCGTTTCTCGACCCCGGTGCGCACCCGCGCATTGGCGCCGGTCACGTCGCCCGCCGGGTCGGCGTCCGCTTCGGCCGCGATGGCCTCGGAGATCTCGGACATGGTCACGCCATGCGTCATCATGCTGACCGATGGCACCTCGACCACCGTTTCGGGGGCCGAGACGCCCCGGATCGTCGTGCGCGTCACGCCTTCGGCGAACAGCCGGGTGACGAATTCGTCTGCGAAGCGTGCCAGCTGATCGGTGCCGACCGGGCCGGTGATGACCACGTCGGTCACCCGGTCCCGCCAGCCCCCGCGCCGGACCTCGGGCTCCTCGGCATCCTCGGGCAGGTTGTTCACCGCGTCGAGCGCCGCCGACACGTCGTCGACCGCACGGCCCATGTCCCAGTCCGGCTCGAATTCGAGCGAGATCGTCGCCCGCCCTTCGCGCGAGCGGGAGTCCGAGCTTTCGACCCCCTCGACCGCCAGCAGCGCCGGTTCCAGCAGCTGGACGATCGCACCGTCGATGTCCTCGGCCCCGGCGCCCTGCCAGACCACGCTGACGCTGATGTCGTTGATGATCACATCGGGAAAGAACTGCGCCCGCATCCGCGGCGCGGCCAGCATCCCGAGTGCCAGCAGGATCACCAGCAGCAGGTTGGCGGCCGTCCGGTGACGGGTGAAATAGGACAGGATCCCGCCCGCGGCATTCGGCATCGTGCGCATGGATCAGCCCCCCATCCGTGCTTCGATGCGCTCGACCATCTGGGCGGGCACCATCGGTTCGTCCAGCTGCGCGAGGATGCGCGCCTTCATCTCCTGCGGCATCCTCTGCGCTCCTTCGACAAAGGCACGGATGCGGGCCCGCCGCTCGGGCGTCAGTTCGACCATCGCGGGGGCCTGTGGCGCGGCGGCGGCGGTCTGCTCGGCGTCGGGCGTGTTCAGGATACGCACCTTGATCCCTGCGCCGAGCAGCGGCGAGCGTTCGCGCACCACGTTGCGCCCGCCAAGGTCGTCGCCCGTGACGATCACGTCGTCCCCCTGCCTGCGCAGCAGTTCGACCTGCAGCACCTCCAGCCGCTCGTCCGCGCCGACCACCAGCACCGTCTCGGCCGCGTCAATGGCCGTGGCGGGCAGGCGCACGACATCTGTCAGCGCCGGTTCCTCGGTCGTCACGGTGACGAAATCGCCCGGCTTCAGCCCCGGCGCGCGGTCCAGCCGCGCATAGATCAACCGCCCGACCTGTCCCTCGCCGACTGCCGCACCGGCGCGGCTGACGGTGCCACCGGCGCTCAGCCCGATCCCCTGCACGTCCAGCGTCACGGTCACCGGCACCTGGCGCAACCGCCCGTCCACGTCCAGCAGCCGGGCATATTGCGCAGTCGATACCCGGAACGCCACTTCGAGCGAGTCCGGATCGACCAGTTGCCCCAGCATCTCGCTGGCTGAAACCAGCCGCCCCTCGACCACCGTTACCCCGCTCAGCGTCCCCGCGAATTCGGCGGTGAGCGTGGTGTCATCCAGATCGCGCTGCGCCTCGTCCCGCGCCAGTTCGGCCCGCGATAGCGCGGTCGCCGCCTGATCCACCCGCGCCTCGGCATTGGCCAGCGCCGACCGTGCGGACAACACGGACTGCCGCGACGCGGCGGCGGCCAGTTCGGCCGTCTCCACCAGCGCCTCGGTGCCGACGCCGCGGTCGCGCAGGTCGGCCTGCCGCCGGAACGCCCGGTCCCTGAGAGCCGCCTGTTCCTCGGCCGCCGTCAGGGTGTCCTGCGCGATGACCAGCGCCCGCGCCGCGTCGCGCCCCTCGGCCTCGGCATCGCTCAGATCGGCCCGCGCACGGGCCAGCGCCGCCTCGGCATTGACCGGATCGAGACGCATCAGCACCTCGCCCGCCTCCACCGCGCCGCCGTCCTCGAAATCCTCGTTGAGTTCCATCACCGAACCGGCGGCCGAGGCGCGGATGTCCAGCGTCCGGCGGCTCTGGATCTGGCCGAAGGCGCTGAGGACCGGGGTGATCGTGCCGGGATCGGCCGCCACCACGTTGACGGCAAAGACCCGCTCGCGCGCGGACGGGGTGCGCGGTTCCTGCGACAGCCGCGACGAGACCGCGCCGAACACCGTGGCCCCGGCATAGACCATCAGGCCAAGGGTCACGGACAGCAGGAACAACCCGGTCAGGCTGTTTCGCAGGAATCTCATCGGCACGGCTCCTTACACGTCCCCGCAGGGGCATCACAGGATAGACCGCACCCCGCGCCACGGCCAAGTGACAAGCCCGTCAGCGGCGCAGGGGACGGTCCATTGCAGGGTTATACGTGATACGGCGCTACTTCCGTCGCAGATGTTCGTCGAGCCGCGGCATGATCTCGACGAAGTTGCAGGGCCGGTGCCGGTAATCGAACTGCGCGGCGAGGATTTCGTCCCATGCGTCGCGACATGCGCCGGGGCTGCCGGGCAGCGCGAAGAGGTAGGTGCCCCCCGCCACGCCGCCCGTCGCGCGGGACTGCACGGCGCTGGTGCCGATCTTGTTCATCGACACGATGGTAAAGACCGTGGCGAAGGCCTCGATCTCCTTCTCGTAGACGTCGCGATGCGCCTCGACCGTCACGTCGCGCCCCGTCAGCCCGGTGCCGCCGGTGCTGAGGATCGCGTCGATGCCGTCATCCGCGATCCAATCCCTGAGCTTCGCCGCGATCGTATCGCGCTCGTCCGGCAGGATGTCCCGCGCGGCCAGAACATGGCCCGCGTCGGCGATCCGCTGCACCAGCGTGTCGCCCGACCGGTCGTCGCCCAGCGTGCGGGTGTCGGACACGGTCAGCACCGCGATCCGCACCGGGATGAAGGGTTTCGTGTCGTCGATCGCCATCTTCGCCTCCTCAGGCGCGTTCGGTCAGCGCCAGCCGCAGCGCCAGCGCCGCGAATATCCCCGCGCTGGCCCGGCCAAGCCAACGCGACACGCTGTCCGAGGTCGCCATCCGCTTGCCGACACCGGCGGCAAAGGCGCCGGCCAGCCCGTTGATGATGAACCCGCCGATCGAGAGCATCAGCGCGAAGGTCAGGAACTGCGCCAGCACCTGCCCGCGTGCGATGTCCACGAACTGCGGCACGAAGGCCAGCGTGAACAGGATCACCTTGGGATTGGTCAGGTTCACCAGCAGGCCGTCCCTGAACGCATGCCGTGCCCCCCGCGTGTCCACCGCGTCGGGCGCCTTCGCCCGCAACGAGGTCACGGCCAGCCACAGCAGGTAGGCCACCCCGACCCAGCGGATCACGTCGAACAGCCCCGGATGCGCCGCCACCAGCGCGCCCAGCCCCAGCCCCGCCACGAGCCCGTGGATGAACGCCCCGAGCGCGATGCCACCGCTCGCCGCCCAAGCCGGGCCCGGCCCGCGCCTGAGGCCCTGCCCCACGCAGAACATCATGTCCGCGCCGGGGGTGAGGTTCAGGGCAAGCCCCGCGGGCAGGAAGGCAAGCAGGACGATCGGATCGACGGGCAGCATCGGGGCCTCAGAAACAGGGGGTGGGCACGGGCAGGCGCGGCACCTCGTGCATCGCGGACTGGAATTGCTGGAATGTCGGGCCGGAGGCCTGCCGCGCCAGCGAGGCGCCGGTCGGATCGGCACCGGGATCGCCGGGACAGGCCATGCCCTCGCGATACCGCTCGACAGCCCGCGCCACCAGCGCCCCGGCCCGTTCGGCGATCTGGTCCTCGGGCACCGGCGGCACCGCGTTCACGCCGACGAAGCGCGCGGAACGCAGCAAAGCCAGTTCCAGCCGTTCCACCGCATCGGGCTCCAGCATCCCCTCGCAGAGACGGGCCCCCGCGACGAGATCCACCAGAACGCCCAGCATGCACCCGGCCGAGCCCACGGGACTTTCGTCCATCGCGCTGTAGCGGACCCCGCCTGCGCCGTCCGGCATCTCGATGATCCGCACCGGCCCCTGGGGCAGCACCAGCATCCGCTTGCCGTCGCCCAGATCCTCGACCTCTGCCTCGTGCGCGGCCATCACCGCCGCGTAGTCGATGTCGAACGCCGCCCCCGGCCCCGCGATGCAGCACAGCAAGACCGCGACAGGCGCCCTCATCCGCCCAGCCTCGCCTTCAGGCTCAGCAGATCGGCCCATGCCTCGCGCTTGGCCAACGGCTGCCGCAGCAGGTAGGCCGGATGGGTCATCGGCAGCGCCGGCTTGCCATAGGCCTCGGCCCAGTTGCCCCGCAGTTTCAGGATCCCCCGCTGCCCCAGCCCCGCCTGGCACGAGATGTTGCCCATCAGGATGATGACATCCGGGTCCACCAGCGCCACGTGCCGTTGCACGAAGGGCAGCATCATGGCGATTTCGCCCGGCTCCGGGTCGCGGTTCTGCGGCGGCCGCCACGGCATCACGTTGGTGATGTAGACCGCGCGTTCGGGCTCCTGCGCCTCGCGGTCCAGCCCGATCGCGGCCAGCATCCGGTCCAGCAACTGCCCGGCGCGCCCGACGAAGGGCCGACCGATCCGGTCCTCGTCCCGCCCCGGCGCCTCGCCGATGATCATCACCCGCGCCGCCGGATTGCCGTCCGAGAACACGAGGGTCTTCGCCCCCAGCTTCAGCTCGCAATGCTCGTAAGCGGCCAGCGCAGCCTTCAGCCCCTCGCGGTCCTTTGCCGCGCCTGCAACAGCCCGCGCCACCTCGACCGCATCGACCTCGTTCCGCTCGCGAACCGGCTCCGCCACCTGCGCCGCAGCCGCGCGTGCCGCCTTGCCCGGACGATCCTGCACCTTGGCCAGTGCAAAGCGGTCCACAGGCGCATCCAGAATCGCCTCGGTCGCGCCGAGTTCCACTTGCCATTCCAGCAGTGCCTTCGCCCTGTGCCAGTCGAGTGCCGATTCCATCGCTCCACCCTACAGCCCCGCGCGACCGCCGGAAACCGTGACGGGTTCCATGCTTCATCTCGCCCGGATCACTCATGCGGCTTCGGGGCCATGGGCCACGGGGGCCGCAGCACACATGCCTGCGACGCAGGACCCGACCGGGGCCTGCCGACCTTCGTCAGGCCGGTGCCACTTCGGCCAACGCGTGACAGGCGGCCTGACCGGCCGGCGTCGGCCTGGGCAGAGGGATCTCCTGCCGGCAGCGGTCGAACGCCAACGGACAGCGCGGGTGAAAAGCGCAGCCGGGCGGCGGTGAAATCGGATTGGGGATCTCGCCCTCGACCGGGCGGCGGCGACGTCCCGACAGGGCGAGATCCGGGACCGCATCCAGCAGCATCCGCGTGTAGGGATGCTGCGGCTCCGAAAACAGCCGCCGCCCCTGCGCGACCTCGACCAGACGCCCGAGGTAGAGCACCCCGATGCGTGTCGCCATGTGCCGCACCACGGAAAGGTCGTGACTGATCAACAGGTAGGTCAGGCCGAATTCGTCCTGCAGGTCGCGCATCAGGTTCAGGATCTGTGCCTGCACGGACACGTCCAGCGCCGACGTCGGCTCGTCGCAGACGATGAACTCGGGTTTCGACGACAATGCACGCGCAATCGCGATCCGCTGCCGCTGTCCGCCCGAGAATTCGTGCGGATACTTCATCACGTCCGAGGCCGACAGGCCCACGACCTCCAGCAGGCGCGCGGCTTCGGCGCGGGCATCGGTGGCATTCATCAGGCCGAAGGTGCGGATCGGCTCGGATATGATCTCGCCAACACGCCAGCGCGGATTGAGACTGGCGAAGGGATCCTGAAAGATCATCTGGAAACGACGGCGCAGGCTGCGCGGTACACCCGCCCCCGCGTCGATCCGCTGGCCGTCGAAGGTGATCGTGCCGGCAGACGGCGGCAGCAGGCCCACGACCATCTTGGCGATGGTCGACTTGCCCGAACCGCTCTCGCCGACCAGGGCAAAGGTCTCGCCCCGCGCGATCTCGAAACTGACATCGGCATTGGCGGTCAGGTATTGCTTCTCGTCGCGCTCGATCACCCGGTTGAGCCAGGGTCTGGACACGTCGAAGCGGCGGGTCAGGCCCTCGATCTTCAGCAGCGGCTCAGGCATTGCGCATTCCTCCGGTCGCCACGGTGTCGTAGAGCCAGCAGGCGACCTCGCGTCCGTTCCCCCGATCCATCAGTTCGGGCCGGGTTTCCCGGCATGGCGCGAACGCCTTTTCGCAGCGCGGGTTGAAGGCGCAGCCCGGCGGGATGGCATGCAGCCGCGGCATCGCGCCGGGAATCTGGACCAGCCTGTCGCTTTCCTGAGTCAGCGTCGGGATGGAGCCCATAAGCCCGGCCGTGTAGGGATGCAGCGCATCGGTGATGACCTCGCGGACCGGTCCGATTTCGGCCATCCGTCCCGCATAGAGCACCGCCACACGGTCGGCGGTTTCCGCGATGACGCCCATATCATGTGTAATCAGCATGACGGCCGCGCCCCGTTCGGCGCAGATGTCCTTGAGCACTTCGATGATCTGCGACTGGACAGAGACGTCCAGAGCAGTCGTCGGTTCATCCGCGATCACCAGCTCCGGTTCGGCGCAGAGGGCGAGAGCGATCACCACCCGTTGCCGCATCCCGCCCGAGAAATGATGGGGATAGTCGTCGATCCGGCGCGCGGCGGCGGGGATGCCGACACGGTCCAGCAGGGCCACCGCGCGTTTTCGCGCCTCGGCTTCCGACACGTCCATATGGGTGCGGATCGTTTCGATCAGCTGCTGCGCCACGGTGTAGAGCGGGTTCAGCGAGGTCAGCGGGTCCTGAAAGACCATACCGATCCGACGGCCCCGCACCTTGCGCATCGCCTCGGGGCGCAGATTGTCGATCCGTTCGCCCTTCAGACGGATTTCGCCGCCCGCTATGCGGCCCGGCGGTTCGATCAGGCCGATGATCGAGGCTCCGGTGATCGACTTGCCCGCCCCGGATTCACCGACCATTCCCAGCACCTCGCCCGGCATGATGTCGAAACTCACCCTGTCCAGCGCGCGCAGTGTCCCGCGCCGGGTGGGGAATTCGACCACGAGATCGCGGACGGAAAGCAGCGGGTCGGTCATCGCACCGGTCATCTCTGGCCTCTCTTATCGCAGGCGGGGGTTCAGCGCGTCGCGCAACCAGTCACCCAGCAGATTGACCGACAGGGCCAGCGCCAGGAGGGTAATGGCGGGGAACAGGAGGATCCACCACTCGCCGGAAATCAGGAAGCCCTGCCCGACCCGGATCAGCGTCCCGAGACTGGGCTGCGTCGGTGGCACGCCGACGCCGAGGAAGGACAGGGTTGCCTCGGCGATGATGGCCAGCGCGAGACTGATGGTGGCGATCACCAGGACGGGCCCCATCACGTTGGGCAGGATGTGGCGGAACATGATCTTGAGCGGATGCGCCCCGATCACGCGGGCGGCCTGTACGTATTCCTTGTTCTTCTCGACCATGGACGCGCCCCGCACGACGCGGGCGAACTGCACCCAGTCCGACAGGCCGATAGCGACGATCAGCACCCAGATGGCAAGCTGGTCGCGCAATGCATCCGGGATGAAGCCCCGCGCGATGCCGAAGACCAGAAGCGCGATCAGGATCGCCGGAAAGGCAAGCTGCACATCCGCGATGCGCATCAGGGCGCTGTCCACCCATCCGCCCCGCCACCCTGCGAACAGACCGATCGAGATCCCCATGACCATCGCGAAAAGCACCGCCATCGCGCCCACGAACAGCGAAGTGCGCGTGCCGTACATGATCGTCGACAGCATGTCGCGGCCCTGTCCGTCCGTACCAAGCAGGAAGACCTCGCCCGTGAAGGCGTTCGGCTCCATCGGCGGAGTGAAACCGTTCATGAGATTCAGGGCGGCCGGGTTGTAGGGATTCATCGGCGCGATCAGGGGCGCGAAGACGGAACAGACCACGACGATCAGGACCACGACCGTCGCAACGATGGCCACTGGCGCGGTGCGGAACGCATAGGCCAGATCGCTGTCCCAGGCACGGTAAAGCCGACCGGGGGTCTTGGGTTCGGAAACCGGGGTTTCAGGTGTCATCTGGCGCTCCGATCAGTGGCTTCGCGCGGCGCGGTCGACGCGCAGACGGGGATCGACCGCATAGTAGAGAAGGTCGACGATCAGGTTGATGACCACGAATATCAGCGCGATCATCATCAGGTAGGCCGACATGACAGGCACATCGACGAACCGGACCGAGTTGATGAACAGCGCGCCGACTCCGGGCCAGTTGAAAACGGTCTCGGTGATGATGGCGAAGGCGATGATCGACCCGAGCTGCAGACCGGTGATCGTGATGACCGGCACCAGCGTGTTCTTCAGTGCATGGCCGAAGTTGACCGCCCGCGCGGACAGGCCGCGGGCGCGGGCGAACTTGATGTAGTCGGTGCGCAGGACTTCCAGCAGTTCGGCCCGCACCAGCCGCATGATCAGGGTCATCTGGTAAAGTCCCAGCGTGATCGCCGGCAGGATCAGCGCCAGCCGCCCCGAGGTCGTCAGGAACCCGGTGGTCCACCAGTTGCCGATCTGAACCACCGCGCCACGCCCGTTCGACGGAAGCCAGCGCAGTTCGACCGCGAAGACCCAGATCAGCAGCACCCCGATCAGGAAGGTGGGCAGCGACACCCCGATAAGCGAGGCCGTCATGATTATGTTCGACAGGATGCCGCGCCGCCGGAGCGCCGTGTATACTCCGAGCCCCAGTCCGGTGACGAAGGCCAGCGTGGCCGATACCAGCGCCAGCTCCATCGTGGCAGGCAGACGCTGCAGGATCAGTTCGGCCACCGGCATCTGCAACCGGTAGGAGATCCCGAAATCCCCCTGTGCCGCATTGCCGAGAAAGCGCGCGAACTGGACGACGATCGGGTCATTCAGGCCAAGGCGGTCCCGCAGCTCCTCGCGGTCCGAGATCGAAGCCTCCTGCCCCAGCATCGAGTAGATCGGGTCACCGACGAAGCGGAACAGGGCAAAGGACACCGCGGCGACGGCGATCATGACGATGACCGACTGCAACAGGCGGCGGATGATGAATGCGATCATGGGTCTGTCCCGTCATGGAGCGCGCGTGGCGGGGCTTTCGGCGGCGGGCCGGCCGGCTGAGGGATCGGCACGGTGTGCACGATCTGCCGGAGAGGCTGCCACCAAGGCAAACGCCCGGCCAGCCATTTCGGCCAGCCGGGCGCAGGTCGTTCGGGGTCGGGTCAGTCGACCGTGACGGTCCACATCGTGGGCGAGTTCTCGGGATGGACCTCGATGTTGAAGCCGTCCTTCACCGCATATGCGAGCAGCTGGTTGTGCACGTTCAGGAAGACGCGGTCCTCCATCACGGTATTCCAGATCTCACCGATTACGGCATTGCGCTCATCCAGATCGGTCATCGTGGCGATCTGTTCGATCTTGGCATCGACTTCGGGGTTCGAGTACCGGCCGCCGTTGTAGGCACCGTAAGATCCTTCGCGGGTGTGCACGAGGAAGTTGAACACGTAAGCGGAATCGAAGGTCGGCACGCCCCAGCCCAGCAGGTAGAAGTCGGTTTCCCACTTCTCGATCAGCGGGAAGTGCAGCGACCGCGACTGCGCGTTCAGCGACACGGTGATGCCGATGCGACCCAGCATCCCGACCACGGCCTGACAGATTGCCTCGTCGTTCAGATACCGGTCGTTCGGGCAGTCGAGCTGCACCGAAAACCCGTCCGGGTAGACCGACTTGACCAGTTCCGCCGCGCGATCGACATCGGGCGCGTCATAGGCGTTCATCTCTTCCGTCCAGCCGTTCACGAAGGGCGGCAGCGGCGCGGCCGACGGCTGCGACTGGCCCCGCATGACGACCTGACGGATCGCGTCGCGGTCCAGTGCCAGTGCCATGGCTTCGCGGACCTCGGGATGCGAGAAGGGGTTGTCATCGACATTGGACGACCGGAGCTTCTCGGAGGTCATGTCGTAGGCGAAGAAGATATTGCGGTTCTCGGGACCCGTCACGACCTTCACGCCATCGCTTTGCTCCAGCCGCGCGATGTCCTGCACCGGCACGTCCTGAACGAAGTCGACTTCGCCCGACAGCAGCGCGGCGATGCGCGTCGCGGCCTCGGGGATCGGCTGATAGATCACCTCGGTGATCTCGGGGGCGTCGCCCCAGTAGCCGCTGTGGGCCTCGAGAACGGTCCGCACTTCGGGATCACGCGAGACCAGTTGGTAGGGTCCGGTTCCGTTGGTGTTGCGCACGGCAAAGTTTTCCTCGCCCGCGGCGAAGTTCTGCGGCGCCACCACATCGTTCGCCTCGGCCCAGTCCTTGTCGACGATGAAGAAGTTCGTGAGGTTGTTCGGGTAGAGCGGCGAGGGGCCGGACATCTTCACGTGAACCGTGTAGTCGTCGATGGCTTCGGCACCGGTCACATCTGCATGGATCGCCCGGAAGCCCGAGCTTTCGTGCAGGACGCGCTCGTAGGAAAAGACGACGTCTTCGGCAGTGAAGGCCGCGCCATCCTGGAAGGTCACGCCTTCACGCAGTTTCAGCACCCAGACAGACGGGTCGTCGGGATGGATTTCCCAGCTGGTGGCGAGGTTCGGCTCAAGCGTGCCGTCGACACTGCGCGAAACCAGCGTGCTGTAGATGTGGCGCAGAAGGGCCAGCGTCGGCCCCTCGTTCTGGCTGTGCGGGTCGAGGGTCAGCGCATCGGCCACGCGGGCCCAGCGGATCGTCTCGGCCGAAACACTTCCGGCGGCCAGGGCCAGCGCGAGTGCCGAAGCGGTCAGCTTCAGCGCGGAGGGAAGCTTGGTCATGGTCGTCTCCTGTTGGAATTCTTGCCATTTTTGTCAGGCAACGGCGGGAGGAGACAGAGATTTGACCAACAAGTCAATTCAGGCCCGAGGTCACGGAACCATCACAAATCCGTGACCCGAACGGACCGTCCGGCGACGGCTTTGTCCGGACCCGTGTAAGGTCGAAAACGGCGGGCGGTTCCGACGCATCCGCATCCCCCGCTTGTCCCGCGCGCCCCCGCTTTCTATAAGCCGGAACGGAACAGCAGGAGCGCGGACATGGCCTTCACGCAGACCCACCTTCTGGGGATCGAACCGCTCGCCCCGGCCGAGATCACCGCGCTGCTCAACCTCGCCGACGACTACGTCGCGCTCAGCCGTTCCGCCAACAAGCATTCCGACGCTCTGGCGGGCCTCACGCAGATCAACATGTTCTTCGAGAACTCGACCCGCACGCAGGCCAGTTTCGAACTGGCGGGGCGGCGGCTCGGGGCGGATGTGATGAATATGGCGATGCAGATGTCCTCGGTGAAGAAGGGCGAGACCCTGATCGACACCGCGCTGACCCTGAACGCGATGCAGCCCGACCTGCTGGTCGTCCGCCATCCGCAGTCCGGCGCCGTCGACCTGCTGGCGCAGAAGGTGAACTGCGCCGTGCTCAACGCGGGCGACGGGCGGCACGAGCATCCGACGCAGGCGCTGCTCGACGCGCTGACGATCCGGCGGCGCAAGGGGCGCCTGCACCGGCTGTCGATCGCGATCTGCGGCGACATCGCCCATTCCCGCGTGGCGCGGTCCAACCTGATCCTGCTGGGCAAGATGGAAAACCGCATCCGCCTGATCGGTCCGCCGACGCTTATGCCCTCCGGCATCGCCGATTTCGGCTGCGAGGTCTACGAGGACATGGCCGAGGGGCTGAAGGACGTGGACGTCGTCATGATGCTGCGGCTCCAGAAGGAGCGGATGGACGGCGGCTTCATCCCGTCCGAGCGCGAGTATTACCACCGCTACGGCCTGGACGCCGAAAAGCTGGCGCATGCCAAGCCCGACGCCATCGTCATGCACCCCGGCCCGATGAACCGCGGGGTCGAGATCGACGGCACCATCGCCGACGACATCAACCGCTCGGTCATCCAGGAACAGGTCGAGATGGGCGTCGCCGTCCGCATGGCCGCGATGGACCTGCTGGCCCGCAACCTGCGCGCCCGGCGGAGCGCGGCTGCGTGAGCCGCGACCTCTCCGGCCAGGCCACCGGCGACGGCTGGGAGGGCATACTCGACCCGGACGAGGTGATCCTCTGGCAGGGCCGTCCCGATGCCACGGTCCGTGTCGGCGGCGCGCAGATCTTCGGGATGATCTTCGGCCTGTTCTTTGCCGGGTTCGCCGCCGTGTGGATGATGCTCGCCTCGACGGCCGGCGGGTATTTCTGGATGTTCGGCCTGCTGCATTTCTTCGTCGGCCTGTCTGTCGCCTTCGGCTCGATCGTCGGCCCGCCGTGGCGGCGGCGGCATACGTGGTACACGCTGACCGACCGCCGGGCCTTCATCGCCACGGACATGCCGCTGTGGGGTCGCAAGCTGAAAGCCTATCCCATCGACACCCACACGCCCCTCTCGATAGACGAGGACGGCGACCTTGCGACCGTGAACTTCGCCCACGAATATCGCCAGAACAAGAACGGCTCGCGCCGGGTCGACATCGGTTTCGAACGCATTCCCGACGGGCGCGTTGTGCTTGCGAAGATGCGCGAGATACAGGAGGACGCGGCATGAGCGAACGGATCGAGATACCGGCAGGGGGCGGACAGATCGTCCACGTCTTCGGGCTGGACCTGACGGGGCCCGAGGCGGAAGCCTTCGTGCGCAAACCGACGACCGAGAACGGGGCGGGATGGCCGCTGAAGGTCGCCCTTGGCGCGCGGCAGCTGGAGCCCGCGCATATCGAACACATCCGCGTCGGCGACCTCGCCGGGATCGGCCTGACCGGCTACCTGACCGAGGGGCTGGGCCTCGACCCCGAAGCGGTGGAAGCCGGGCGCGACAGGCTCGACGCCCTGCGCGGCGAGGTGGTGATCCTGCGCCCCGCGGCCTTCGGCGGCGAGGCGCAGACGCTTACGGTCGAGCCGCCGCTGATCCACGCGGGCGGATACCCGGAACTGAAGGGCGCGACGACGATGGAGCCGCTGCGCTCGCCCTCGGCCGAGGGACACCTGTCCCAGCCCGCCGCCCCCTCGACACCGACACCGCGGGCTGTGAAATGGATGGCGGCGATTGCCGCGGCCATCGTCGTCATCGGCCTGCTGATCGCCCTGACCGGAGGATTTCGTTGAGCCTGATCTTCAAGAACGCCCGCCTCATCGACCCCGAGACGGGCACCGAGACCCACGGCAGCCTGACCGTCCGCGACGGGCGGATCGTGGACACCGGCGCCGAGGCGCACGCGCAAGGGGGCGACGAAGTGCTGGACTGCGGCGGGCTGTGCCTCGCGCCCGGCCTCGTCGACATCGGCGTCAAGGTCTGCGAACCGGGTGAGCGGCACAAGGAAAGCTTCCGCAGCGCCGGTCAGGCGGCGGCGGCGGGCGGCGTGACGACGATGGTCACGCGCCCCGACACCCTGCCGTCCATCGACACCCCCGAGACGCTGGAATTCGTCGCCCGCCGCGCGCGCGAGGCGACGGCGGTCCGTGTCCTGCCCATGGCCGCCCTGACCAAGGGCCGCGAGGGGCGCGAGATGACCGAGATCGGCTTCCTGCTCGACGCGGGCGCGGTGGCCTTCACCGACTGCGACCGGGTCGTCGCCGACACCAAGGTCTTCTCCCGCGCGCTGACCTATGCCCGTTCGCTCGGGGCGCTGGTCATCGCCCATGTGCAGGACCCGAGCCTGTCGCATGGCGCCGCCGCGACGTCGGGCAAGTTCGCCTCTCTGCGCGGCCTGCCCGCCGTGTCGGCGATGGCCGAGCGCATGGCGCTCGACCGCGACATGGCGCTGATCGAAATGACCGGCGCGCGGTACCATGCCGACCAGATCACCACCGCCCGCGCCCTGCCCGCGCTGGAACGCGCCAAGCGCAACGGGCTGGACGTGACAGCCGGCGTGTCGATCCACCACCTGACGCTGAACGAGATCGACGTCGCCGACTACCGCACCTTCTTCAAGGTCAAGCCGCCGCTCAGGTCCGAGGATGACCGCCGCGCCGTGGTCGAGGCCGTGGCGACCGGGCTGATCGACATCATAACCTCGATGCACACCCCGCAGGACGAGGAAAGCAAGCGCCTTCCGTTCGAGGAAGCGGCCTCGGGCGCGGTCGGGCTGGAAACGCTTCTGCCCGCGGCGCTCAGGCTCTATCATGCGGGCGACATGGACCTTCCCACGCTGATCCGCGCGATGACCCTGAACCCGGCCCGCCGCCTCGGCCTGCCGCAGGGGCGGCTGTCGGCCGGTGCGCCCGCCGACCTCGTGCTGTTCGACCCCGACGCGCCCTTCGTGCTGGACCGCGAGACGCTGCGCTCGAAGTCCAAGAACACCCCCTTCGACGGCGCCCGGATGCAGGGCCGCGTGCGCGGCACATGGGTCGCCGGGCAACGCATCTACGACGCGGAGACCTCCAATGCCTGAGTTCGTCACCGGCACCACCGCGCTGATCCTCTGGGCCGTCTTCGGCTACCTGATCGGGTCGATCCCCTTCGGCATCCTGCTGACGCGGATGATGGGCCTCGGCGACCTACGGCAGATCGGGTCGGGCAACATCGGCGCGACAAACGTCCTGCGCACCGGCAACAAGCGCGCCGCCGCCGCGACGCTGCTGCTGGACGGCGCCAAGGGGGCCGTCGCCGTGCTGATCGCCCGCGCCATGGCCGCCGAGGACGCGGCACAGGTGGCGGGCCTGATGGCCTTCCTCGGGCACTGCTACCCCGTCTGGCTGCGCTTCAGGGGCGGCAAGGGCGTGGCGACTTTCCTGGGCGTGCTGCTGGCGCTGGCATGGCCGGTCGGCCTCGCCATCTGCGCGACGTGGCTGCTGACCGCGGTGATGAAACGGATCTCGTCGCTGGCCGCGCTGGTCGGCGCGGCAACGTCGAGTGCCTGGGCCATGTTCCTCGGCCAGGGCGAGGTGTTCTTCCTCTGCGTGATCCTGACGCTGATCGTCTTCTGGCGGCACCGCGCCAATATCGTCCGCATCAACCGGGGCACGGAACCGAAGATCGGCAGCAAGTAAACCGGCGTGAGCCTGCGCAGGTCCGTTGTGCGCCCGCGCACCGGCGGAAGCGGCGCGGACCTGCGTTGAACCGGGGACTTACCAGGAAAGAAAGGTCCCCCGATGCAATCCTCCCTCGATCGCCGCACGCTCCTGCGTGCCCTTGCCGCCGCGCCCTTCGTCACCACCGGCATCGGCGTTTTCGGCAGCGCGGCCCGCGCGCAGGCCTCGGGCGCGGGGCTGATCGCGCCCAATGTCTGCATGCTCACCCCGGAAACCACCGAGGGGCCCTACTACTTCGACCCCGAACTGGTCCGTGCCGACATCCGCGAGGATCGCGAGGGCGAACCGCTGCGGATGCGACTGCAGGTCGTCACCGCCGACTGCACCCCGATCGAGGGCGCGCGGGTGGACGTCTGGCATTGCGACGCGCGCGGCAACTATTCCGGCTACGCCCGGCAGGGCAGCGACCGGACGAACGACACGACGGGCGAGACGTTCCTGCGCGGCACCCAGTTCACCGACGTGCAGGGGATCGCGGGGTTCGACACGATCTATCCCGGCTGGTATCGCGGCCGGACGACCCACATTCATTACATGGTCTACCTCGACGACCGGGAGGTCCTGACCAGCCAGGTCTTCTTTCCCGACGCCCTGTCCGCCTACCTGTTCCAGTCCGTCGTGCCGTACAATGACCGCCCCGGCGATCAGGACACGACGAACCGCAACGACCGTATCGCGCAACGCGCGGGCGACGGGGCCTTCGCGGCGGTCAGGGAACAGTCGGACGGCTACGACGCGGCGCTTGTCGTCGGTGTGAACGCCGGCGGCTGAGCCCGGTGATCGGGCCGGGGTGACGGGACAAGGGGCCGGGCAATGGCCTAAGCTCCCGCCACCAGCACAGGGAAAGGGCGCAACCGATGGCCGACTACACGCTCCATTACTGGCCGATCCAGTTCCGTGGCCAGTTCGTCCGCAGCGTCCTAGCCGCCACCGGCAGCACGTGGACCGAGGCCGGGATCGACGCGACCGCCGACCTGCGCCTCCGGGATCCGTCGGATCAGCCCGTGCCGCACATGGGGCCGCCGGTGCTGACGGATCACGCGACGGGCCTCAGCCTGTCGCAGATGCCCGCTATCCTCGGCTACCTCGGGCGCAGGCACGGCTTGCTCTCCGGAAAAGCGGACAAGATCGCACTGACCGACAAGATCATCGGCGATGCGAACGACGTGCTCTACGACATGACCCGCTACAACGGGGCACAAAGGTGGACCGACGAGGCATGGAAGGACTTCCAGCCCCGTCTCGACCGGTGGATGCGGATCTTCGAGGCGACCGGACGCAGCAACGGCCTGACCGACGCCGGGGGCCACATGCTCGGAACGCCGGAGCCCGGTATCGCGGATTACACGGTGGCGACGCTCTGGGGCGCGATGACCACGATCCTCACGCCGCTGCGGCCCCGGCTGGACCAGCAGGCCCCCGCAATTGCAGCGCTCTGCGACCGGATCGCCGCCCGCCCCGAACAGCAAGCTCTGCAGCGTGACAGCGACCGGGACTTCGGCCCGGTCTGGTGCGGCGGGCAGATCGAGGCGTCGCTGCGCGACGTCCTCGGGATGGATCAGTAGGAATATTCGCCGTAGATCCGGCTCAGGTCGCCGCCCCAGTCGCCGTCGTATTTCTCGATCAGCTCGTCGGCGGGGACCTTCCCGGATTCCACGCTTTCCTTCAGCGCGTTCAGGAAATGCGTCTCGTCCGGCACCAGCCCGCCCGCGCCGGGCCGCGCCCGCGCCTTGAGGCCCGCGTCGGACAGGGCCACGACCTCGCGCGCCAGGTCCAGCATGTCGATCTTGCCGACCTTCGCCTGCAGCGCCTGTTCCGACGCCGCCACGCGCAGCGCCTCACGGGTCTCGGCATCCCAGCCCTTCACCAGGTTCCACGCGGCATCGAGCGAGGACTGGTCGTACATCAGCCCCACCCAGAACGCGGGCAGCGCGCAGAGCCGCCGCCACGGACCGCCGTCCGCGCCGCGCATCTCCATGTATTTCTTGATCCGCGCCTCGGGGAACAGGGTGGTCAGGTGATCCGCCCAGTCCGACAGCGTCGGCGTCTCGCCCGGCAGGGCAGGCAGTTCGCCCTTGAGGAAGTCGCGGAACGACTGGCCGAGCGCGTCGATGTATTTCCCGTCGCGATAGACGAAGTACATCGGCACATCGAGCGCGTACTGCACCCAGCGTTCGAACCCGAAGCCCTCATCGAAGACGAACGGCACCATGCCGGTCCGCGCGTCGTCGAGGCTGCGCCAGACGCGGCTGCGGTAGCTCTTGAAGCCGTTCTTCTGCCCGTCGAGGAACGGTGAGTTGGCGAACAGCGCCGTGGCGACCGGCTGCAGCGCGATGGCGACGCGCATCTTCTGCACCATGTCCGCCTCGGACGAGAAGTCGAGGTTCACCTGCACCGTGCAGGTCCGCCGCATCATGATCCGGCCGGTCGTCCCGACCTGCTGCATGTAGCTGTCCATCAGCTTGTAGCGGCCCTTGGGCATCAGCGGCATGTCGTCATGCGACCAGACCGGCGCGGCGCCCAGCCCGATGAAGCCCACGCCCACCTTGTCCGCGATGTCCTTGACGTCGCGCAGGTGCTCGTTCACCTCGTCGCAGGTCTGGTGGATGTTCTCCAGCGGCGCGCCCGACAGCTCCAGCTGCCCGCCCGGCTCCAGCGAGACGTTGGCGCCGTCCTTGGTCAGCCCGATGAGGTTCCCGCCCTCTTCGATCGGCGTCCAGCCGTGACCGTCGCGCAGACCTTCCAGCACCGCCTTGATCGACCGGGGGCCGTCATAGGGAATCGGCTTGAGCGTGTCCTTGCAGTAGCCGAACTTCTCGTGCTCGGTCCCGATGCGCCATTCGTCCTTGGGCTTGCAGCCCGAGGCCATGTATTCGGCCAATTGCTCATGCCGCTCGATCGGCCCGCCGCCGGACTGGGGAATGGACATGCGACGGCCTCCGGGTCTGTTCGCTTGAGTGGGAAGAAGTGACCGGGTTGCGGGAAAGTGTCAATGCAGACGCAGCGATGGTTTCTTCCAGATCTCGATGGGCCGCGTTTCGACCGCGTGAAGGGCAGCCAGCATCGACCGCGTGTCGAAAGACGGCAGCGCGGCAAAGGCGTCGAACAGCGCCTCGGCCCCCTCGGCCGTCGCCGGGATATCCAGATCGGCGCGCCCGGCCTGCCGCAGCCGCCAGACCGGCGGGTTGGTGGACCGGTCGAGCGTGATCTCCTCGATCTCGGACAGCGCCGCGACACCACCGTTCCACGGGCCGAAATAGGCGATCTGCCCCTCGTCCACGCGCACGACGCCCGGCCCGTCGCGGCCCAGCCGGAACCGTCCGCGCTGCAGCCCCGCCGCCACCAGCCCGCCGCCGATGGCCGCGATGACCCAGCCCAGCCAGTGCAGCAGGCCATGGGTCGACAGCGCCCACCACAGGCCGATCAGCCCGATGGCCGCGCCGGTCAGCGCCTCGCGCCAGCGGAAGAGGCCGGCGGCGATCTCGGGACGGACGAAGCTCATGCGGGTATCCTCACCGGCGGGTCGAACAGGGTCAGCGTGTAGGACCCTATCCGGCGGAATCCGATTGCGACATAGGCTTTCGCCGCCATGTCGCTCGCCGCGAACAGGACCGCGCGCCGGATGCCGTTCCGCCGCTTCTCGTCCAGCATCCCGGCCACCGCCCGGCGGGCGAGGCCCCGCCCGCGCAGTTCGGGCGGGGTGAAGACGCCGCCGATCTGCACCACGTCGCCAGCCGCTGCGTTGATGCCGGCCATCGACACGACCTCTCCGTCGCGGACCAGCAGGCGATAGGAATCGGTTCGGAATACGCGGTCGATGTCGGCGGTCGCGATGCGTTCGACACTCATCGGGTTGGTGCCGAGAATCTCCAGATGATAGGCCATCCGCCAGCGGATCATCAGCGCGCGATGGCTCTCCTCCGGGCGCAGGACCTCGAAGCCCGCCATGTCCGGCAGCACCATATCCTCTAGCGGCAGCACGAAATGCGGCTCGTCCCGGTCCAGCGCGCAACCCTGACGCGCCAGTCCCAGCATGTCGAAACCGGCCCGCGCCGCCCCGGCCTCGCCGGTCACGCCGAAGGCACGGCGGCCGGCCATATGCGGGGCCACGGCCGCCCAGTGGCGGGGATCGTTGTCGGGCAGAACGGGCAGGATCATCCCCTCCGCGGTGATCGCGATGCAGGCCGTCACTGGCTCACCGTCGATCCAAGCGTAAATCGAACGCGCCGGATTTTCAGCGCCGTCCCGCGCCAGACCCTCGGTATCGAGGTTCGACAGGGCGAACATGGCGATGTCCGCGTGATCCATCAGAAATGCCCTCAGCGCCGGAACATCCTCCGGCTCCGCGCGGCGCATCACCAGTCCCCCAGCACGGATTGCCAGAGCGTGATCGCCGCCACCGCCGCCGTATCCGCCCGCAGGATGCGCGGGCCGAGCGCCACCGCCACCGCGCCGTCGCGCCCGCGCAGCATCCGACGCTCGCTCTCGGAAAAGCCCCCCTCCGGCCCGATCAGCACGGCCCAGGGCTCGCCCTTGGCCTCCGCCCGCAACCGCTCCAGCGCCGGGGCCTCGCCCGCCATCGCCTCGTCGCAGAACAGCAGGCGCCGCCCCGCCAGCCGGGCCGACAGCACACGGTCCAGCCGCCCCAGATCCTCGACCTCGGGCACATAGGTGGCGCCGCACTGTTCCGCCGCCTCGACCGCATGGGCCTGCAGCCGGTCCCTTCGGATGCGTTCGGAATTGGTGAACCCGGTCTGCACCGGCAGCAGCCGCGCGACGCCCAGCTCCACCGCCTTTTCGACGATGAAGTCCGTCCGGGTCTTCTTGACCGGCGCGAACAGCAGCCACAGGTCCGGCGGCATCGCCTGCGGGGCCGTCTGCTCCACGCAGGCCAGCGCACCGCCCCGTTTGCCCGCCTCGGCCACCTCGGCCCGCCATTCCCCGTCGCGCCCGTTGAACAGCGCCACGGCGTCGCCCGGCCCCATCCGCATCACGCCAAAGAGATAATGCGCCTGATCACGTTCCAGTGGAACGGTTTGCGCCGCACCGAGCGGGTGGTCTACATGGAGGCGGACACGAGGCGAGACGCGGGGTTCGTTCATGGGGCGCAGTCTATGACGCAGGCAGAGCACACGCCAGAGGGACAGGTGGCCGACGCGGTGCGCGGCAACTGGGTCGACCGCAGCGCGCCCGCATGGTCGCGGCCCTATCTGCGCCTGTCGCGGGCGGACCGCCCGATCGGCACATGGCTGCTGCTGCTGCCCTGCTGGTGGGGCCTGCTGCTGGCGATGCTCTCGGACGGTCAGGCCCGGTGGGAAGACCTGTGGATCGCCATCGGCTGCGGCGCGGGCGCATGGCTGATGCGCGGCGCGGGCTGCACGTGGAACGACATCACCGACCGCGACATCGACGGCTCCGTCGAGCGCACCCGCTCGCGGCCCATCCCCTCGGGCGCGGTCAGCGTGACCGGGGCGCTGGTCTGGATGGCGGCGCAGGCGCTGATCGCGCTCTGCATCCTGCTGACCTTCGACCGGGCCGCGATCGCCATGGGCGTCCTGTCGCTGCTGCCGGTCGCGATCTATCCCTTCGCCAAGCGGTTCACCTACTGGCCGCAGATCTTCCTCGGCCTCGCCTTCAACTGGGGCGCGATGCTGGCATGGACCGCGCATACCGGCTCGCTCGACTGGCCGCCGGTCGTGCTCTACGTCGCGGGGATCGCGTGGACGCTGTTCTACGACACGATCTATGCCCACCAGGACCGCGAGGACGACGCGCTGATCGGCGTGAAATCCACCGCGCGCCTGTTCGGTGCCGACACGCCGATGTGGCTGCGCCGCTTCCTCGTCGCCACCGTAGGCCTGATGGGGCTGGCCGTGCTCGGCGCGGCGATCGGCCGTGTCAACCCGCTTGCGCTCGTCGTGGCCCTCGGCGGGCCCTGGACGCTTGGCTGGCACATGACCTGGCAGCTGCAACGGTTCGATATGGACAACGGGGACAGGCTGTTGGCGCTGTTCCGGTCCAATCGCGACGCTGCCCTGCTGGTTGTGCCGTTTTTCGCCGGTGCGCTGCTGCTCTGATTGCACAAAGCCCCTTCGCCCCGTAATCCTCTTCCACCCGAAGACAACGCCGGAACCAAGACCCTATGCGCCTGTCCTCCATCGCGATCCTCGCCGCCGCCTTCCTGTTCGCCGCCGTATCCAGCCTCGTGGCGGCCGCCTTTGCCGTCACCACGGTCGAGGCGACGACGGAGCGCGAGGTGCGCACGGCGCTCGACCTGTCCGAAATGGACTGGGCCGAGGTGCAGTCGGACGGGCTTCAGCTGCACCTGACCGGCACCGCGCCGTCCGAGGCGCTGCGATTCAAGGCGCTGACCGTCGCGGGCGGCATCATCGACGCCAGCCGCGTGATCGACGGGATGGAGGTGAAGCCCGCCGAAGCCATCGCACCGCCGCGCTTCTCGGTCGAGATCCTGCGCAACGACGAGGCGCTGTCGCTGATCGGCCTGATCCCGACCGCCACCAACCGCGACCGCCTGATCCAGCAGCTGAACCGGATCGAAGGCGTGTCCGATGTGGCCGACCTGCTGGAAACCGCGGACCATCCGGTGCCGCAGGGGTGGGAGCCCGCGGTCGCCTACGCGGTCCGGGCCCTGAACATCGTCCCGCATTCCAAGATCTCGGTCCAGGCGGGCCGCGTCGCGATCACCGCCATGTCCGACAGCCCCGAACAGCGCAACCGCATGGAAGCGCGGCTCAAGGACTCGGCCCCGGCGGACCTGCTGCTGCACCTTGCCATCTCGGCCCCGCGCCCGGTCATCACGCCGTTCACCCTGCGCTTCCTGATCGAGGACGGCGCGGCACGGTTCGACGCCTGCTCCGCCGACACCGAGGCCGCGCGGACTGCGATCTTTGCCGCCGCCCGTGCCGCCGGGTTGACCGGACAGCCGCGCTGCACCATCGGCCTGGGCGTGCCCTCGCCGGAATGGAGCAAGGCCGCCGCACAGGCCATCGCCGCGCTGGCGCGGCTCGAGGCGGGATCGGTCACCTTCTCGGACGCCGACATCACCCTGATCGCCGCCGAGGGCACCGAACAGGACCGCTTCGACACCGTCGTGGGCGAGCTGGAGAACAGCCTGCCCGACGTCTTCGCGCTGCACGCCGTGCTTCCCGAGGTTCAGGAAGTCACGGCCGAGGGCCCGCCGGAGTTCACCGTCACGCTCAGCCCCGAGGGGCTCGTGCAGATGCGCGGCCGCCTGAACGACGAGATGACCCGCGCCGCCGCCGAGAGCTATGCCCGCGCCCGCTTCGGCTCCGCCGCGCTGCACAACAGCGCCCGCATCGACGACACTCTGCCCAAGACCTGGCCGGTCCGCGTTCTCGCCGGGCTCGAGGCGCTGTCGAAGCTGTCCAACGGCGCGGCCGTCATCACGCCCGACAGCGTCAGCGTCACCGGAAACACCGGCAACCAGACCGCCAGCGACGAGATCACCGGACTTCTGTCCGCCAAGCTGGGCGAGGCCGAGGATTTCCGCGTCGAGGTGGTCTATCAGGAGAAACTGGACCCACAGGCCGCCCTGCCCGAGCCCGAGGAATGCATTGCCGAACTGGCCGCGATCCAGGAGGTGAGCAAGATCAACTTCGAACCCGGCTCGGCCAAGATCGACGCCGCCTCGATGGCGATCATGGACGACATCGCCGAAGTGCTGAACGCCTGCGGCCAGATCCGGATGGAAGTCGGCGGCCACACCGACAGCCAGGGCCGCGAGTCGATGAACCAGCAATTGTCGCAGGCCCGCGCACAGACCGTCCTGAACGAACTGCGCCTGCGCCGCGTCCTGACCTCTTCGTTCTCGGCCAAGGGCTATGGCGAAGACAATCCCATTGCCGACAACAGCACCGAAGCGGGCCGCGAGGCGAACCGCCGGATCGAGTTCACGCTGATGACCGTGGACGCCACCGAAGACAATACGACCCTTGAAAGCCTCGCCCGTTCGGCGCAAGAAGACACCGCATCGAACGACGGGGAGGTCAAGGCAGAGGATGAACAGAACTGAATTCATCATCGCTACGGCGGTCATCCTCTTCGTCGCGTTCTGCCTCGGCTGGTTCGCCTACTGGCTGATCCACCGTTTCACCCGCGTGTCCAAATCCGACATGGGCGAGCTCGAGAAGATGGCGCAGGAGCTGCACGAAGCCGAAGAGGCCCGCGATCAGGCGATCACCTACCTGCAGCAGCGCGAGGCCGAACTGATGAACCAGCTCAGCCAGAGCGAGGCGGAACTGCGCGCCGCCATGGACGGCCTGCGCGAAGCCCGGCACGAGGCCGAGGAACTGCGCGCCTACATCGAACGCGCGCACGCGGCGCAGTAACCCGCGCGGCCGTCAGTATTTCGAAATGACGATGTCCTGATCGCTGGCCGAACCGCCGTCGCGGTCGCCCAGCCATCTGAGGTTCCTGAGGATCTGCAGCGCCCGTTCGGCGGACATCGTCTTGGTCGACACGGCCTGCGTGACCGTCGACAGCGCCCCGATCCCGATCTTGCCGAGCGCGCTGCCCGCCTTGTCGCCGGTCGAGGACTTTTCGCGGTTCCGTGCGAGGATGGCGACCGCGGGGCGGTCGCCGCCCCGGATGTCGAACATGACGTCCTGAAACCCACCGTTGATGCGGTCGAACAGGGCCATCCAGTGATCAAAGCCGGTCTCGCCACGGTGAAAGGCCAGCCCGATCTGCAGCTCGATCGCCTGCCGTTCGCGCCGCCAGCGATAGTCCTGCGCGATCTCGAACGCCTCGGCCCAGACCCGGTCCCAGTCCAGCGTATCGGCCAGGTCGTAATAGGGCGTCGGCGCGATCTCGACGAAGGCGTCAGCGATGGTGGCCTCGTCGCTGCGGGTGATCCGCGCGACCGCCTCGGACAGCAGGGCCTGCGTGAAGTCCGAGGACTTGCCGCCGGAATAATAGCTGAACGCATGGGCCGCCTGCTGGCTGTTGCCCGATGCCGCGTAGCCCGAGTTCATGGCGAAGCGGCCAAACGCCTCGACCGTGGCGCGCACGTCCTCGCGCGCTTCCCTCTGGATCACCTGCCACATGCCCATGACATCGTTGCGCAGCAGGCCCTGCGCCTCGGCCCGGTTGAAGAACGCCTGAAACGCCTTGGTCTCATCGGGATGCGCCTCGATCAGCGCGGGGCTTTCGAACACCGCCTGACGGACCAGATCGACCCGGCTTTCCATCACGCTGCGATAGGTCGCCTCGCCGTCCGGGCCCCATGCGGATACGCCCCGCGCCGCGACCGGCTGGTTCAGGCCGTCGAGCACCCGGCAGACCGACAGCGCCATGCCGTCGGCGCGGTCCTGCGGCAGCCCGTAGAGGTCGGTGATCGCCCCTGACAGGTCCAGCGCAAAGCCCGGCGTCCGCGCGCCCGGCCCGATCTGCGCGCCCAGCAACCCGGTCAGTTCGCGCCGGATACGCTGCTGTTCCGCCTCGGTCGCCCCCGGCAGCTCGGGCAGCCACTGGATGCGGCGCCCGGTTTCCAGCCGCCAGATCAGCGAGGCCAGCAGGTTGTCGGCTGCGTTGCCATGCTTGGGGCGCGAGAAGACGGGGCGGAACGGATAATGCGCGAACCGCGGCGAGGTGGAGCCGGGTTCGCGGCGGAACACCTCGGACGGTCGGGCGGCAAAGACCTCGGTGAACACTGTGACGAACAGCGGCGAGGAGGTCATCCACGCCTCGGGCACCGCGATCTGGCGTTCGAACAGGATGGCCAGCAGGACCTGAAAGCGGATCGCGTGCAGCAGGCGGAGTTCGAACGGGCGGTCGTTCAGATCCTCGGCGACGAAGTTGAACCCTGTGATGCCATCGTCGAACAGGTCGGAATAGATGGAGGTCGTCGTCATCCCCCGCTCCGCGTCATCTCAGTAGAAAATCGAGATCACCCGACCGGCCATCTCGTAGAATGCATGCGGGATCATCCGGACAGTCTCGGGCAGGGCATCGGTCAGGAACGCCATCGCACCGTCGACCGAGCCGGGCACGCCCCCAGCAACCGTGAACGCAACCCAGAGCACCAGCGCGGCCCCGCCCCCCAGCACGCAGAGGGCGACGAGGGGAAACCGCCGGTCCGACAGCGCCGCGATGAGCGAAGGCACCGACAGGCACATCAGCGTGGTGCCGATCGCAAGGTTTGCGTCAACGTCCAATTTCAGCCCCCGGTTGAATGGCGTTCAGCCCGGGGACATTAGCCCGGATCGGTCGCGAATATCAAACGCTCGTTACAGGGGGCCACGCGCAGGATGTTCGTGGTGCCGGTCTGGTTGAAGGGCACGCCCGCCGTGACGACGATCTGGTGCTCTTCGGTCGCGAAGCCGCCGGTGCGTGCGGCGCGGGCCGCGTTGACCACCGCCTGTTTGAAGCGTTCGAGCTCCGCCGTCATCACGCAGTTGGTGCCCCAGCTCAGGCACAGGCGGCGTGCGGTGCCGCGCCGGGCGGTCATCGCGATGATCGGCACGCGCGGGCGTTCGCGGGCGACGCGCAGCGCGGTGGTGCCGCTGTCGGTGTAGCAGCAGATCGCCTTGATGTCGGTCGTCTCGGCGATCTCGCGGGCGGCGGCGACGATGCCGTCGGCCACGGTGCCCTTGATGTTGCGGCGGCTCGCCTCGATGATGTCGCGATAGAGCGGATCGCCCTCGACCGAACGGGCGACGTTGTCCATCGTGCGCACGGCCTCGACCGGATAGGACCCGGCGGCGCTTTCGGCCGAGAGCATGACCGCATCGGTGCCCTCGTAGATCGCGGCGGCGACGTCCGACACCTCGGCACGGGTCGGCATCGGGCTTTCGATCATGCTTTCCAGCATCTGGGTCGCGACGATCACCGGTTTGGCGGCGTTGCGGCACTTGCGCACGAGGCTCTTCTGGATCGGCGGCACCGCGTGCACGGGCAGTTCGACACCCAGATCGCCCCGCGCCACCATGATCCCGTCCGAGGCATTGAGGATGTCGTCGAACGCCTTGACCGCCGCCGGTTTCTCGATCTTGGAGAGGATCGCGGCCCGGCCGCCCGCGAGCGTCCGCGCCTCCTCCACATCCGCCGGGCGCTGGACGAAGGACAGCGCCAGCCAGTCCACGCCAAGCTGGCAGACGAATTCCAGATCGGCCCGGTCCTTGTCCGACAGCGCCGCCAGCGGCAGCACCACGTCGGGCACGTTCACGCCCTTGCGGTTGGAAATCGTGCCGCCGGTCGTCACCTCGCAGTCGGCGAAATCGGGACCGCAGGCCGTCACCTTCATCCGGATCTTGCCGTCGTTCACCAGCAGCTGCGACCCGACCTCAAGCGCGTCGAAGATTTCCTTGTGCGGCAGCGTCACGCGGGTCGCATCACCCTCGGCCTCGGCCAGATCGAAGCGGAACGCCTGCCCCTCGCTCAGCACTTCCTCACCCTTGGCGAAAGTGCCGACGCGCAGCTTGGGCCCCTGAAGGTCGGCGAGGATGGCGATCGGGCTGTCCAGCTCGCGCTCGATCTTGCGGATGATGCTGTGGCGTTCGCGGATCTCGTCGTGGCTGCCGTGGCTCATGTTCAGGCGGAACACGTCCGCCCCGGCCTCGTGCAGCGCGCGGATGGTCGCATAATCGCTCGACGCGGGCCCGAGGGTCGCGACGATCTTAGTGTTTCTCAGACGTCTCATTCTGCTCTCGTCCTGCCCGTATCCCCTGCCCCCCGACCTTGTGCGGGGGTGTCCGCCGCAGTATTGCGCTTTTCCAATTGGGCAACAACCACGCCAGAGCTATCCCGCGCGGACAACAGGCTGATGACATACGAAGCTTACGAAATTCTGGGCAGGGACCGCCCGTCGCGCTGGCTGGTGACCTGCGATCACGCGGCGAACACGGTCCCGGACTTCGTCGGCGGCGGAGACCTCGGCCTGCCGGCCGAGGACATGGCCCGCCACATCGCCTATGACGTCGGCGCGGCCGGGGTGACGGCGGAACTGGCCAAGGCGCTGGACGGGCCCGCGATCCTGTCGAACTTCTCGCGCCTCGTGATCGACCCGAACCGGGGCGAGGACGATCCGACCCTGCTGATGAAGCTCTACGACGGCTCCATCATCCCCGCGAACCGCCACGCCGGGCGCGAGGAACTGGAGCGGCGGCTGGAGGCCTGCTACCGGCCCTACCACGGCGCGCTGGCGGCGCTGGCGGCGCGGCGGACGGATACCGTGCTGGTGTCGGTGCATTCGTTCACGCCGCAGCTGCGCGGCAAGCCGAAACGGCCCTGGCAGATCGGGGTGCTCTACGCGGCGGACGACCGGCTGGCGCGGGTGCTGATGGAAAGGCTGCGGCAGGAGCCGGACCTGACGGTGGGGGACAACGAGCCCTACACCGGGCACCTGCCGGGGGACGCGGTCGACCGGCACGCCCTGCGGCACGGGCGGCCGAACGTGCTGATCGAGTTGCGGAACGATCTGATCGGGACCCCGGAGGACCAGAAGGCATGGGCCCTGCGCCTCGCGCCGATGCTGAAAGAGGCGCTGGCGGGAGCGAAGCTGTAGGTCGGGCGAGAGCGCCCCAAAACGCAATCGCAACGGGGGAAGGCCTGCCCGTGGGTGGGCGCCCCGACGGCTGATCGGCGTGCTTTATCCCGGGCACGAACCTCCTCTGCCCAAGGTCAGCGCGCGGGTGACACAGCGCCTGTTCGGGAAAAGGGTCCCATGTCTGACCTTTCATTGCCCCGACGAGGCGCTTACCTTCACGCCAAACCACCGAAAGGGCTCCACCATGACCCAGATCGACGCACAGACCCAGATCGAACTCGAAGCCGCCGCCTTCCGCGCACTGCGCGAGCACCTGATGGAAAAGCGCACCGACGTTCAGAACATCGACCTGATGAACCTCGCCGGCTTCTGTCGCAACTGCCTCAGCCGCTGGTATCAGGAGGCCGCCAACGCCCGCGGCATCGAGATGTCCAAGGACGAGGCGCGCGAGATCTACTACGGCATGCCCTACGACGACTGGAAGGCGCAGAGCCAGACCGAGGCCGACGACGCCAAGAAAGCCGCCTTCGAGCAGTCCTATCGCGAAAACGTGGGCGACGACCGGGGCTGATCCCGGCGCGAGCCCCCTTGCCAAACACGCGGGCGCTTGGCAGGAACACAGCATGAACACCCATGCCTTCACCTTCTGCGGGGCCGAGCTGGCCGCCCTCGGCTCCGGCGCGCTCTGGTGGGCAGGGGAAAGGACGCTGATCGTCTCGGACCTGCACATGGGCAAATCCGAACGCACCGCAAGGCGCGGCGGCACCCAGTTACCGCCCTACGAGACGCAGGAGACGCTGTCGCGCCTCGACGCGGATATAGAGGCGACGCGGCCCGACCAGGTGATCTGCCTCGGCGACAGCTTCGACGACGCGGCGGCGGCGGATGCGCTGACCGAGGACGAGGTACTGTGGCTGATGCGCCTTCAGGCCGGTCGGGGATGGGTGTGGATCGAGGGCAATCACGATCCCGGCCCCGTCGGCCTCGGCGGTCAGCACCTGGCGGAACTGGAGGCGGGACCGCTGGTGTTCCGCCACATCGCCACCCCGGCGGGGCGGGCCGAAATCAGCGGCCATTACCACCCCAAGGCGACCCTGTCCGCCCGTGGGCGCGGGATCACCCGTCCCTGCTTCCTGATCGACGGCGCGCGCCTGATCCTGCCGGCCTACGGCGCCTATACCGGCGGCCTGCGCTGCACCGATCCGGCGCTTGCCACGCTGATGCAGCCCGGCGCGCTGGCGATCCTGACCGGCCCGACCCCCCGCGCGATCCCGATGCCGCGCTAGGCCCCTTGTCGCCCGTGCACCGGCGCGGCAATGTCGCGCGCATGACAGATCCGCTCTTCGCCCGTGTGCAATCCAGTTTCGACCGTTCCTCCATGCTCGCCACCCTCGGCGCGCGGCTGACCCGTGTCGAACCGGGTCTGGTCGAGATCCGTGCCCCCATCCTGCCGGGATCCCGTCAGCAGCAGGGCTTTGCCCATGCGGGTTTGAGCTTCACCATCGGCGACACGGCGGCAGGCTATGCCGCGCTGACACAGGCCGTGCCGGGACACGAGATCCTGACGGTCGAGATCAAGATCAACCTGCTCGCCCCCGGCATGGGCGACGAACTCGTCGCGACCGGGCGGGTGGAACGGGCCGGACGGCGCGTTTCGGTCGTGACGGCAGAGGTCGTTGCACTGACCGGTGGCACATCCAAAACCGTCGCGCTGTTGCAAGGCACCATGATGCCGGTCCCGGCCTGAGGCTCAGAACAGCCCGGCCGCGCGCGCGGCGGCGCGGTAGGACCGGCTGACCGGCACCTCCACCCCGTCGGCCATCGCCAGGAAATCGCGCCCGTCCCGCCTGACATGCCGCGTGACGCCCGCCCGCGCAATCCAGTGCGACCGGTGCACGCGCAGCCCCTCGACCCCGTCCAGCTCGCCCTCTGCATCCGCCAGGCGCATCAGGATCAGGCCTTGCCCGGCGGATGTCACGACACAGAGGTAATGATCCTGCGCCTCGACCCGCACCGGTCGGCCACGCTTGTCCAGCGGCAGGCGGCGCAGGAAACGATCACCCGGCGGCGCACCCGGCTCGGTTGCTGGCGCATGGACCCGGCCATCGGCCAGCCAGGCCGTCACCGCGACCGCGCCTTCCACCAGCGCGACGATCCCGGTCAGGATCGCGAAATGTGCCATGTCATCCCAGGCACCGAGCATCAGCGCATTCAGCGCCACAACCCCGCCCGCGATCACCGGCCAGGACACGACCCGCAGCGCCTCGGCCCGCGCCCCCTGCAAATCCAGACGCCGCCGCAGTTGCCCCCGCCCCCGCGCCGCGCCGCGCCGATGGACCATGCGGCGACCAGCGCCCAGTAGGTCCAGCGTCCTTCAGCGCTCAACGACTCGTAGGTGCCGAACGGCCCGGTCACCCCGCAGGCCAGCGTGATCACCGCCCAGAGCACAAGCGGCGCGACGAGGCCCTGTCGCTCACGAAGCGCGGATGACAGGCGGGTCTCGGGGACGGTCACTGGCGAAGGCTCCGGGTCGCTGACGGAACCGCGATTGTCGCGGTCCGGGCCTGTCTCGCACGTCATGGACGAGACAGACAAGTCAGGAGACGACCATGAGCCTCGCCCCCCTTCTGCACGCCAGCCCGGTGATACAGATCCACGCCTTTTCCGCCATCCTTCTCGTGCCGCTGACCGTCCTGTTGCTGGCGGCGCGCAAGGGCACGCCCCTGCACCGCGTCAGCGGCCGCATCTGGGCGGGCGGCATGGCGCTGGTGGCCCTGTCGAGCTTCGGCATCCATACGATCCGGATGGTCGGCCCGTTCAGCCCGATCCACCTGCTTTCGATCTTTACGCTGGCGTCGCTGGCAGTCGCGGTGTTGGCAGCGCGGCGCGGTCACGTCCGGCAGCACCGCCGCGCGATGCGGATGCTGGTGTTCGGCGCACTGCTCGGCGCGGGTGCGTTCACCGTCCTGCCCGGCCGCCTGATGTTCGAGGTGGTGGCGGGCGGCTGAACCCGCCCCAGGCATGCTCCAGCGATCGGGGCCCCCTGTTCAGGCCGTCAGTCCCTCCGGCTCCGGCAGGCCGTTGACGCGGCAGGCGGCGGTGACGGTGTTGGCCAGCAGGCAGGCGATGGTGAGAGGGCCGACGCCGCCCGGCACCGGGGTGATCGCGCCCGCGACCTCCTTGGCGGTGTCGAAATCCACGTCCCCGACCAGCCGCGTCTTGCCTTCGCCCCGCTCGGGCGCCGGGATGCGGTTGATGCCCACGTCGATCACCGTCGCACCCGGCTTGATCCAGTCGCCGGGCACCATCTGCGCGCGGCCGACGGCGGCCACGACGATGTCGGCGCGGCGGACGGTTGCGGCCAGGTCCTTCGTCCGGGAATGCGCGATCGTCACCGTGCAGCTGTCCCGCAGCAGCAGCTGCGCCATCGGCTTGCCGACGAGGTTGGAGCGCCCGATCACCACCGCGTCGAGCCCGGACAGCGACCCCAGCGTATCACGCAGCAGCATCAGGCAGCCGAGCGGGGTGCAGGACACCATCGCGTTCTGGCCCGAGGCGAGCAGCCCGGCATTGATGACCGACAGCCCGTCGACATCCTTGGCCGGGTCGATCCGAGCCACGATGTCGCGTTCGGACAGGTGATCCGGCACCGGGAACTGGACGAGGATGCCGTTGACCGCCGGATCGGCGTTCAGCCGGTCGATCAGGGCGTAGAGATCGGCCTCGGACACATCGGCGGGCAGCTTGTGTTCGAAGCTGGCCATCCCGACCTCGCGGGTCGCGATGCCCTTGTTGCGGACATAGACCTCGCTCGCCGGGTCCTCGCCGACCAGCACGACGGCGAGGCCGGGGTGGATGCCCTTGTCCTTGAGCGCGCTCACATGCGCCGCGACCTTTTCGCGGATCGTCGCCGCGAATGCCTTGCCGTCCAGTATCTTGGCCGTCATCTGATCCTCATTCCTGACGTGCGAGGACACGCGCCTGAACGGCATTCATTGCCGCCGTCACGCCCCGCAGGGAAAATTCCGCCGTGCCGTCGCCGGCGCCGGCCGGTGAATACTCCACGACCAGCCGGTTGCCGGCCTTCATCCGTTCGACCAGCCTGCCCGCAAGATCCGGGTCGCGCAGGCTCAGCGTGTCGGCCGCATTGGCCGCATCGAGCGCGCCGGGCGTCCAGAGGCCTGCCGGAACCTCCTCGGCCACGCCGTCGAACACGAAGCGCAGGGCGGTCACGTCGCCCGCGGGCAGGTCGCGGTCCATCACCTCGACCGCCCAGTCGGGACTGTTGTCGATCCGGTGCACCGCGATCCGCCTGTCGAAGAACGCCGCCGAGCCCGGATCCTTGGCCGAGGCCACCACCCGGCAGGGTCCCGCGCCCGCATCGGCGCAGACCGCCAGCCAGTCGCCGTGATAGGCGCGCAGCTCGCCGTACTGGTGCTGAAACCATTCGCCCGCCGTGGCGGTCCCGGCAAGCAGCCAGATCGTGGCCAGCGCCGCCCCTGTCCGGTTCAGCACGCCGATCATCCGTCAACGCCCCCGGTCCCGAGAACCTTTTCCTCGCGCGCGATGAAGCCTTCGATCATCACCCGCCACATCGCCTCGGCCATGTCCGGGTCCATCCCCGCCGCCGCCGCCCTGTCGCGGACCGAGGCGATGACCGCCGCGTAGCGCCCCGGCGCCGCCGCGCTGACTCCGGTCGCGTGCTTGATCACCGCGACGCGGTCCACATGCGCCGTTCGCTCGCCGAGAAGGCGCAGGACCTCGCTGTCGATGGCGTCGATCTGGGCCCTCAGCCCGTCCAGCGTGTCGATCTCGTCGGGATGTCTGCGCGTCATGTCCCTGCCCTCGTCCCGGCCCCAGGCGGGCTCAGAACAGCCCCTCGATCTGTCCGGCGTCGTTTAGCATGATCGCCTCGGCGGACGGAACCCGCGGCAGGCCCGGCATGGTCATGATTTCCCCGCAAATCACCACGATGAACCCGGCCCCCGCCGACAGCCGCACCTCGCGGATCGGCAGGTTGTGCCCGACGGGGGCGCCGCGCAGGTTCGGGTCGGTCGAAAAGGAATACTGCGTCTTGGCCATGCAGACCGGCAGGCCGCCATATCCTGCCTCTTCCCATGCCTTCAGCTGGTCGCGGATCTTCTTGTCCGCCATCACGTCCTCCGCGCGGTAGATCCGCTGCGCGATAGTCTCGATCTTCTTGAAGAGCGGCATGTCGTCCGGATAGAGCGGCGCGAACTGGCTGACGCCGCTCTCGGCGATCTCGGCCACCCGGCGGGCGAGGTCCTCGATCCCGGCCGAACCTTCGGCCCAGTGGCGGCACAGGATCGCCTCGGCGCCCTGCTCTGCGACATAGGCCCTCACGGCCTCGATCTCGGCCTCCGTGTCGCCGTGGAAATGGTTGATCCCCACGACCACCGGCACGCCGAACTGCTTGAGGTTCGCGATGTGCCGCCCGAGGTTCGGACAGCCCGCTTCGACCGCCTTGACGTTCTCGGCCCCCAGGTCGCCGCGCGCCACGCCGCCGTTCATCTTCATCGCGCGGACGGTCGCGACCAGCACCACGCAGTCGGGCGCGAGGCCGGCCTTGCGGCACTTGATGTTCATGAACTTCTCGGCCCCGAGGTCCGCGCCGAAGCCCGCCTCGGTCACCACGAAATCCGCGCATTTCAGGGCGGTGGTGGTGGCGATGACGGAATTGCAGCCGTGCGCGATGTTGGCGAAGGGGCCGCCGTGGACGAAGGCCGGGTTGTTTTCCAGCGTCTGGACGAGGTTCGGCTGCATCGCGTCCTTCAGCAGCACCGTCATCGCGCCGTCGGCCTTGAGGTCGCGGCAGTAGACCGGCGTCCGGTCGCGGCGGTAGGCGACGATGATGTCGCCGAGGCGCTGCTGCAGGTCCCCGAGCGATGTGGCGAGGCAGAGGATCGCCATGACCTCGGACGCGACCGTGATGTCGAAGCCGGTCTGCCGGGGAAAGCCGTTGGACACGCCGCCGAGCGAGGTGACGATGTCGCGCAGCGCGCGGTCGTTCATGTCCATGACGCGCCGCCAGACCACGCGGCGTTCGTCGATCTGAAGCTCGTTGCCCCAGTAGATGTGGTTGTCGATCATCGCCGACAGCAGGTTGTGGGCGCTGGTGATCGCGTGGAAATCGCCGGTGAAGTGGAGGTTCATATCCTCCATCGGCACCACCTGCGCATAGCCGCCGCCCGCCGCCCCGCCCTTCATGCCGAAGCAGGGGCCGAGGCTGGCCTCGCGGATGCAGATCGCGGCCTTCTTGCCGATCCGGTTCAGCCCGTCGCCGAGGCCCACGGTGGTGGTCGTCTTGCCCTCGCCCGCGGGCGTCGGGTTGATCGCGGTGACGAGGATCAGCTTGCCGTTCGGGCGGTCCTGCACGCTGTCGATGAAGCCCTGCCCGACCTTGGCCTTGTCGTGGCCGTAGGGCAGCAGCTGGTTCAGCGGAATGCCGAGTTTCGCACCGATCTCCTGAATGGGTTTCTTGTCCGCCTCGCGGGCGATCTCGATATCGGATTTGAAGCTCATGGCCGTGGACCCTTGCGGCTATGCGTGTTCTGCACCGGTCTTACCCGTGCCTGCGAGCGGGATGCGCGGCGATTCCGACCTTATGGTGGATGATTTCGGCAGATCGGGTTTCGCATCCGAAACCTGTGTCCCCATGCCGGGAATTGGGGCGCGATGGAACATTTACCCAATATTAGGGGTTTGTCCCGCAACGATGGAACAGTCCAACCAAGGAGCGAGACGTTGAAAGCTGCCGCAATCACCATCCACGCCTCTTTCGCCCTCAGCCTGATCCTCTTCGCAGCGATCGTGGCCTGACGCGTCAGACGGCCATGCCACGGGCAAGGCCGATGTCCGACCAGGCTGGCTGGTCGGGAATGAACAGGCGAAGGGTGTCGCCCACGGTCAGGCGCCCTTCGCGTTCCACCCAGGCGGTCACGCCGCGCCTGCCTTCGGCGGCCTGCTTGAACGCCTTGCCGAACCCCGGCCTGTGATCCTCGATCACCCGCGCGGGCAGTTGGCAAGGGCGGTTTTCCATATCCACTGTCAGCGTGCATCCCCCCGGCCCCTGCAGACGCGAGGACGGCGGCAGATGAGTGAAATCCGGGATCCCCCGCACCAGCATCGTCATGCCCAGCCACGCCGGGTCGATCCGGTCGAGGCCCATTTTCCCGGCGATGGCCTGAAGTTCCTCTTCCGACAGGATGCTCAGCTGCCGCACGTTGCGGATCGGCGTGTCGCGGGGATAGAGCCCCAGCACCCGGCTGCAGGACGGCCGTGTCTCGCCGCCATGCGCTTCGTTGGCAGGACCGGCAAAGCTCAGGTCCAGCGATTGCAGCGGCGCCGAGGCCAGCGCGGCGTCGCGATCGGCGACGGTGCCGAGCCAGACGATTTCGGCGGTGTAGTCTGTCTTTTTCAGTGCGGGCATGGCGCTCTCTCGGGGGACGCCATCGGCGGCCGGGTCAGGATTTTTCCAGTTTGAAGAAAAGCCGCCGGAAGGGGAAGATCACCGAACCGTCCGGCTGGCGCGGATAGGCTTTCTCCATGACCTCGTCGTAGAGCTTTTCGATCATCACCGTCTCGCCCTCGTCCAGCCGGTCCAGCACCGGGCGCGCGAAGGTGGAGGATGTGAAGTGCCGGACCGGATGGCCTTCGTCCGAGGCGGGCAGCCGCTGGAAGTACTCGGTTTCCCACAGGTCGACCGCTCCGAACGGCGCGAGCGTGTGGAAATACTCCCCCCGCTCCATCACGCCGGGGATCGTCTCGGGCTTGACGCGGCCGGGGAAATGTTCGCCCACGAGGTCCAGCCAGATGCGGTGCGACGGGGCGCGGTTCTGGTTCGGGACCTGCACCGCCAGCGTGCCACCGGGGCGCAGGTAGCGGACAAGCTGTTCCAGAACCGACTCGTGATCGTCCAGCCAGTGCAGCGCCGCGTTGGAGAAGATCAGCGCGAAATTGTCCTCGGGCGACCAGTTCGCGATATCCGCCTTTTCCAGCGTGTCGTAGGCCCCGGTCTCGTCCGCCTTCTTCAGCATGGCGGTCGAGCTGTCCATTCCGGTCAACTCACGGTCGGGGAACCGCGTCTTGAGCATCGGACCGACGACGCCCGTCCCGCAGCCCAGATCGCAGACCGGCCCGTCCGGCAGTGTGCCGACCTGCGCCAGCAGGTCCAGCGCGGGGCGCAGGCGCAGACCGGCGAAGCGGCTGTAGAGTTCCGGGTTCCAGTCCGTGCGGGACATACGATGCCTCCCCCTGCAAGCATTGCATACGTCGGCACACAAACATGGCCGATGGCAAAAGGAAAGGGCCGGGAAGCTCCCGGCCCTTGATCCGATGACGTGGCGTCAGGCCGTCGGTTCCGGCTCCATCCCGCCGCCCGGTTTGGCGCGCGGCTTGGTCTTGGGAATGGCCGTGACAGAGGGGGCGGATCCCGCGTCCGAGTTGTCGTCCTCGTCCGCGTCGGCGTGGGGCGGTTCGCCCTTGATCACGCGCTTGATCTCTTCGCCGGTCAGGGTTTCGTATTCCAGAAGCCCCTGCGCCAGACGTTCCCATTCCTCTTTCTTCTCGGACAGGATCTTGAACGCCCACTGGTAGGCGTCGTCGATCATGCGCTTGACCTCTTCCTCGATCAGCTCCTTCGTGTGAGCCGAGACCGAGAAACCGCCGGCGCCGTTGCCCATGTAGCCTTCGTGCGCCTGCTCGTAGTCGACGTTGCCGACCTTGTCGGACATCCCCCAGCGAAGCACCATCGCACGGGCCAGCGCGCTGGCCTGCTGGATGTCGCCCGCCGGGCCGTTCGACACGTCGCCCTCGCCGTACTTGAGGATCTCGGCCGCCTTGCCGGCCATCGTCATGGCGAGCTTCTGCTCGCATTCTGACTTGTGCCAGTTCAGGCGGTCGATCTCCGGCAGCGAGACCACCATCCCGAGCGCACCGCCTCGGGGAATGATCGTCGCCTTGTAGACCGGGTCGCACTTGGGCAGTTCCAGGCCGACGACGGCATGTCCGGCCTCGTGATAGGCGGTCTTTTCCTTCTGATCCGCGGTCAGGACCATGCTGCGCCGTTCGGCGCCCATCATGACCTTGTCCTTGGCGTTCTCGAAATCGACCATCGTCACGAAGCGGCGACCCACGCGGGCGGCCATCAGCGCGGCCTCGTTCACGAGGTTCGCAAGGTCGGCACCCGAGAAGCCCGGCGTGCCGCGCGCGATGATGCGCAGGTCGACATCCGGCCCCAGCGGGGTCTTGCGGGCGTGGACGTTGAGGATCTTCTCGCGGCCCTTGATGTCGGGGTTCGGCACCGTGACCTGGCGGTCGAAGCGGCCCGGACGCAGCAGCGCGGGGTCCAGAACGTCGCGGCGGTTGGTGGCGGCCAGGATGATGACACCCTCGTTCGCCTCGAAGCCGTCCATCTCGACCAGCAGCTGGTTCAGCGTCTGCTCGCGTTCGTCGTTACCACCGCCATAGCCTGCGCCACGGTGACGGCCGACGGCGTCGATCTCGTCGATGAAGACGATGCAGGGCGCGTTCTTCTTGGCTTGCTCGAACATGTCGCGGACACGGCTTGCGCCGACACCGACGAACATTTCCACGAAGTCGGAACCCGAGATGGTGAAGAACGGCACGCCCGCCTCGCCCGCGATGGCACGGGCCAGCAGCGTCTTACCGGTGCCCGGAGGGCCGACCAGCAGCGCGCCCTTGGGGATCTTGCCGCCGAGACGGCTGAATTTCTGCGGGTTGCGCAGGAATTCGACGATCTCTTCCAGCTCTTCCTTGGCCTCGTCGATGCCTGCGACGTCGTCGAAGGTCACGCGGCCATGCTTTTCGGTCAGCAGCTTGGCCCGCGACTTGCCAAAGCCCATGGCCCCGCCTTTGCCGCCGCCCTGCATGCGGTTCATGAAATAGACCCAGACCCCGATCAGCAGCAGGATCGGCAGGAGCGAGATGATGAAGGACTGGAAGCCCGACTCCTCCTGGCTCTTGGCGCTGACGGGGATGCCCCGGTCGATCAGCAGGTTGGTCAGTTCGGCGTCATCCGGCTTGATGGTGACGTAATCCTTGCCGTCGGTCCCGCGGAACCTGACCTGTTCCCCGTCGAGCGTCACTGACGCAACGTTACCGTCGTTCACGGACTGAACGAACTGGGAATAGGCGATCTCGCGGCTTTGCAGCGTGTTGCCGGAACCACTGAACAGATTGAACAGCGCCACGATCAACAGCAGCAAAACGACCCAGAAGGCGATGTTTCTAGCGGTTCCCAAGGAAGCCTCTCCTCACATGCACGATCCCCCGGAGCTATCACAGGGGCTGTGAACATTAAATAAGTTTCACCCGCCGACGTTCAATGAGACAGGAACGCCGCATAGAACGCTTCGGAGCCGCGTGACAGTTCCGCCGTCCAGCCCCCCGACAGTCCGGCCAGCGGCGCGGCGATCAGCCCGTCGCCCCGCCAGACGGCGGGCGAGGCCAGCAGGCTTGTCCGCGGCATCCCAGTGTCCCGCCAGTCGGGGCAACTGGCAAGACCGGCCTCACCGAGCGCGCGGATCTCGGCACCTTCCGGCCAGGGTCCGGTGAGCAGCCAGCGCCTGTCCCACGCAGCACCCGGCGCGGCGGTGGCGCCGGACACCGCCTGAAATTCCCGCGTGGCCCGCACCTCGCCCCGCGCGACCGTGAACAGGCAGCCGCCCAGTGTCATGCCATGGCCACTGCGCAGCGCTTCGATCAGCAGCAGCATCGCGCGGCGCCGGGGCGGATAGGGATGGCCCGCGATCCAGCCGATGGCGTTGACGAGGATCCGGCGCAGGATCTCGGGCTGCATGCGCCGCAGGTCCCGCATGGCGATGACCACGTCGCCGCATTCGACCCTGGCGATGTCATGCGCTTCGTTGAAGGCGTACCAGTCCAGCGTCTCGCGGATCGAGGACAGGTTCTGCCCCACGGTGCAGAGCGTCGGCACGTCCAGCCCCAGCGGTTCGAGCGCCGACAGCGCCTGGCGGATGCGCACCCGCTCGAAATCGGTGTTCTCGTTCGACGGGTCGTCGATCCAGGCCATCCCCCGCCGTTCAAGATAGCCGCGCAGATCGGACCGGCGCAGGCTCAGCATGGGTCGAACCACCGCGATCCCGTCAAAGCGCCGTGTCGTCGCCATGCCGGACAACCCGTCCACGCCCGAGGCACGGGCCAGCCGCATCAGGAAAGTCTCGGCCTGATCGTCCGCCGTATGACCAAGCGCGATCGCCCCGATCCCGTGTTCACAGGCCCATTCCCCGATCAGCCGATAGCGCGCCCGGCGCGCGGCGTCCTGCAGGTTGCCCTGCCCGTCCCATCCCCGCCACCGCAGGACATGATGCTTCAGTCCAAGCGCGCCCGCCGAACGTCCGACCGCCTCGGCCTCGGCGGCGGCTTCGGGTCTCAGGCCGTGGTCGACCGTTACGACGTGAAGTTCGGGACGGCAGGGGTGGTCACCGAAATACTCCGCCATCAGCGCCATCAGCGCCGTGGAGTCGCTGCCCCCCGAGACGGCGAGGCCGATGCGTTCCGGTGGGGTCGGAAGGAAATGTCCGGCCACCACTTCGCGCAGCAGCCGGTCCGCGACCGCCTGGTCGCCTTCGGTCACTGACAGGCCCGTGCCTGCATCTCGGTCTGCGCCTGCCCGGCAAAGGGCGAAGACGGGAACCGTGCCGGCACTTCGCGCAGCGTTACGCAGGCTTCCTGCACCTGATCCAGTGCGCCCAGCATCCGCCCGACATTATAGAGCGCCTCGGCCGCGTGCGGCCCGTTCGGCGCGCCCGAGAAGGCGGCGAGGTAGCTGCGGGCGGCCTGGCTGATCTCGCCCAGGGCTTCCAGCGCCTTGCCGCGCCCGATCTGTGCCTGCGCCTCGAGCGGGGAACCGGGATAGCTTTCCCCGAACGCGGCAAAGAGATCCGCCGCCGACCGGTTGTCGCCTGCGGCCAGCGCGTCCTGCGCCCGCTTGAAATCGGACTCTTCGCTGATCGCCAGTTCGGTTTCCGGCGGCTTGACCGGATCGGCCGGCGCGGCGGCCACCGGACCCGGTGTCACGCCGCCCAGCGTCGGGGTGTCGCCCAATTTGGACACGTCGCCGCCTTCAAGCTCCACCAGCCGGAATTCCAGATCCCCGATCCGGTTGGTCCCGTCCGAGACGACGCTGTTGATCGTGTGTTCCAGCGTTTCCGTCTTGGAGGTCAGCCGCTGAACCTCGGCCTCGATCGCATCCAGCCGCTGCAGCGCCGAGCCGCCCGTCGCAACGGTGCCCGCACCGCCGGTGGTGGAGAGCTCGCGCTTGAGCTTCTGGATCTCGACGAAGAGAACCGACAGTTCCTGCCGGATGTCGGCGAGGGTCTCATCGCTCGCCTGCGCCCTCGCGCCCGGCACGGAAAGGCCGCTGCCGATCACCAGGCTCAGGATAAAGACGAATGCGCGCATGAAATGGCCCCCCAGCGGGTTGTGTCAGGTCAGCTCGTCAGACCGCCTGCCGCGATGACCGTCACCGCGCGACGGTTCTTGGCATAGCAGGCCTCTTCGGAGCAGATTTCAATCGGGCGCTCCTTGCCGTAGCTCACGGTCTTGAGCCGGGTGCCGGCGACGCCCTTGGACAGCAGGTATTCCCGCACCGTGTTCGCGCGCCGCGCGCCGAGGGCGAGGTTGTATTCCCGCGTGCCCTGTTCGTCCGCGTGGCCTTCGATCGTGGCCTGGTAGTCGGTGTTGGTCAGCAGCCACTGGGCCTGCCCGTCCAGCGTGGCCCGGCCTTCGTCGGTCAGGGTCGACTGGTCGACGAGGAACAGCACGCGGTCACCGACGGCCTGCTGGAAATAGGCGGGCGAGGCCGGGTCGTTGGCGCTGCCGGGCACGACGCCCGCGCCGGCGCCGCTGCCGGCACCTCCGGCGCCAGCGCCGGCATTGTCGAACCTGTCCTTGTTGGAGCAGGCGGAAAGGGCGAGCGCGGCGATCAGCAGGATGGCCGCGCGGTTCAGAATGCTCATGTCTCGTGCCTCGTTCTGGCGGATAGAGTTGTTATCGTTGGTTCGGGTCTTACCACAGGGCTTTCGCGAAAGGAACGCATGGCCCTAGTTCTGCAATGGCGACCACGCCGGGTCCGAGGCGCCGCCATCGGTGCGGACGCGTTTCAGGTTCCGGCCGGTGATGTCGACGGAGTAGAGCGACGACGCCCCCTGCGCGCCCTGCGTTTCGCGGGTGAACATGATGACGCGCCCGTTCGGCGACCACGTCGGCCCCTCGTCGAGGAAGCTGGCGGTCAGCAGACGTTCCTCGGACCCGTCGGTGCGCATGACACCGATGTGGAACCGGCCCTTGGACTGTTTGGTAAAGGCGATCAGGTCGCCGCGCGGGCTCCAGACCGGGGTGCCGTAGCGGCCCTGACCGAAGGAGATGCGCGTCGCCTCGCCGCCGCTTGCGGACATGACATAGACCTGCGGCGTGCCGGAGCGGTCGCTTTCGAACACGATGCGGCTGCCGTCGGGCGAAAAGCTGGGCGCGGTCTCGATCGAGGGCGCGTTGGTCAACCGGGTCGACTGGCCCGAGGCGACGTTCATCATGTAGAGGTCGGTGTTGCCGCCCTGCTCCATCGAATAGACCACCGTCTGCCCGTTCGGACCAAAGCGCGGCGAGAAGGCCATGTTGCCGCCCTGCGTCGGCAGCACCCGCCGCCCCACGCTGGCGACGTCGAGCACGAAGATCTGCGGGCGTCCGGTTTCGTAGCTGGTGTAGAGCACCCGGTCGCCCGAGGGCGAGAACCGGGGCGCGAGCACGATGGACGCGCTGTCGGTCAGAAACTGCAGGTTCGCGCCGTCGTAATCCATGATCGCGAGGCGCTTGCGGCGGTTGTCCTTGGGGCCCGTCTCGGACACGTAGACGACGCGGCTGTCGAAATAGCCGCCCTCGCCCGTGATCCGCGAATAGACCGCGTCGGCCACCTTGTGCGCCATGCGCCGCCAGCCCGCCTCGGTTCCGCTGAACTGCAGTCCCGAGCCAAGCTCCTGCCCCGCAAAGACGTCATAGAGCCGGAACTTGACCGTCAGCCGCCCGCCACCGTCCATGGACACCGCGCCGGTGATCAGCGCCTGCGCGTTGATCGCTTTCCAGTCGGCATACTGGACCGGGCTGGAAAAGCTGCTGACCTGGCTGATGTGGGCCGAGGCCGGGATTTCCCGGAACAGTCCCGTGCCGGTCAGATCCTCGGACACGACCCGCGCGATCTGCGCCGCCATCGACGCGGCCGCCGCGTTCTCGGGGACGAAGTTCGGGACGGCGAACGGCAGGGGTTCGATCACGCCTTCGGTGATCTCGATCCTGAGCGGACCACCCTGGGCCAGTGCCGCGAGCGGGGCGATGGTAGCGAAAGCCGCGAGGGCGAGCGTCAAGAGGTGTCTCATTTGATCCGCATCTTCTCGGGGTTGAAGGTCATGACGATTTCCCGCCAGTGATCGAACTTTTCGGTCGGCAGGCCGTAGCCGGTCGCGCCGCAACGGATGATCGCGCGGCGGGCCGCCTCGAACGCCTGACGGGCCGAGGCGTCGCTGCCGCCCGAGGACGACACCATCCTGATGCTGCCAGACACGGGCCGCGCGTCCTCCGTCATGGTCACAGATACTTCCACGGTAACGCGAAGCGCGTCAGAAGAAAGGCTACCGGTGTTCCAGCAGTTCGAAACCGCGACGCGAAGCGCCTCTTTTTCGGACCCGGTCATCGGCCGACCAGCAGGTGCGGTCGGTGCCGGATTGGACGTCTCGCCCCCGCCGAGCGCCTTTTCCAGCGCGGCGTTGATGGCTTTTTCGTCGTTCTTCGGCGCCGGTTTCGGATCGGGCTTCTTTTCCGCCGCCGGTTTCGGGGCGGGCTTGGGTTCGGCCGCAGGCTTCGGATCGGGTTTCTTCTCGGCGGCCGGCTTCAGCTCGGGCTTCGGTTCTGGCTTCGGCTCGGGCTCTGCCGCCGCGACGCGGACCGCCGGGCGGGCCTGCGGACGCTTGGACACGCTCGGCGCCAGCGTCTTGGGCTTCTCGGCCTCGGTCACGATCTCGGTCGTCGCTTCCTCAGGCGCGGTGGCTTCCTTTTCCTCGCGCTGTTCCTCGGCGGGCGCCTCCTCGGTCGCCGGCTCGCGCACGACCTCGTCGACCTTCACGTCCTGCTCGGGCCGCTCCACCGGGCGCGGAGCGACACGGGGCACGTCGCGGGGCGCGGGCTCCGGCGTGGGTTCGGGCTGAACCGCGGCGATATCCTCGCTCGGCGGCGTGATGTCGGGTGCACGGTCGGTGACCTCGGCGGGCTGCGGCGGGATCGGGTCCGGCTGAGCGGGCGTCGGATCCGGCTGTGCGGTCTCGGTCGGCGCGGGCTCGGCCTGTTCGGGCTGGCTGTCGGTCGTGTCGGACACCTCGGGCGGCGGCGTGCCCTCGTCGGGCGGCGGCGACGGCTCTTCGACCCCCGTCGCGGCCTCGGGCGGCTGCTGCGCGGACATCATCGCCGCGAATTCCTCGTTCGAGACCAGCGCGACCTCGGTCACCTCGATCTCGGGCGACGGCGGCACGGCGAAGGAGCCGAACAGCATCCAGCCGATCAGCCCCGCATGGGCGGCCCCGGATATGACGTGCCCGACATGCAAAATGCGCCCCTAGTTCCCCGACGGCTGCGCGCCGGTGCCATCAAGCGCCGGGCCGCCGTTGTCGGTCACGAGGCCGATATTGGTGAAGCCACCACGGTTCAGCGCGCCCATGACGACCGCCACCTCGGAATAAGGGACCGAGCCGTCCGCCCGCAGGTAGACGCGGTCGCCTTCACGCTCCGCCGCGATGGCGCGCAGCTTGGCGATCAGTTCGTCCGGCGCGACCTCGGTGGTCTGCAGCGTGATGGTCCCCTCGGCGGTCACCGTCACGGTCAAAGGCTCTTCCTGGTCCGAAGGCAGCGAACGGGCAGCCGTTTTGGGCAGCTGCACCGGAACGCCCACGACCATCAGCGGGGCGGCGACCATGAAGATGATCAGCAGCACCAGCATCACGTCCACGAAAGGCGTGACGTTGATCTCGGCCATGGGACGGGCACGGCCGCCACGGCGGCGGCCCCGGCGGTGGTTGTCCCCGCCTTCCTTCTGTATCGCGGCGGCCCCCATATCAGGCGGCGTCCAGTTGCCGGCTGAGGATGGTCGAGAATTCGTCCGCGAAGGCTTCGTAGTTGCCGACGATACGGTCCGCGTCGGTCGACAGCTTGTTGTAGAAGATCACCGCCGGAATGGCCGCGACCAGCCCCAGTGCGGTGGCCAGCAGCGCCTCGGCGATACCGGGGGCCACGACGGCAAGGTTGGTGTTCTGCTGTTCGGCAATGCCGATGAAGGCGTGCATGATGCCCCAGACCGTCCCGAACAGGCCGACGAACGGCGCGGTGGAGCCGACGGTGGCCAGCACCGGCAGGCCACTCTGCAGCCGTTCGGATTCCTTGGCGATCGCGACGTCCATGCTGCGGTCGATCCGCGCCTGCGCCCCGGCGATCAACGCGCCGTCGTCGCGGTGCGACCGGCGCCATTCGGTCATGCCGCTGGCGAAGATGCGCTGTGACCGGCCCCTCGGATCGGCGCCGATCTGGTCATAGAGCTCGTCCAGCGGCTCGCCCGACCAGAACTCCCGGTCGAACCGCGCCGCCTCGCGCCGGGCGGACCGGTAGGCGATGATTTTCTGGATGATGATCGACCACGACCAGAAGCTCGCGAAGATCAGCATGATCATCACGATCTTCACGGTGAAGGTCGATTGCGCGAATAGCGCCCACATGGAGAAATCCATCCCCTGTCCGAGGGCGAGACTTTCTGTTTCCATTCTGCCTGCTCGTTGCTGTCGGCCCGCCTTGATGGCGTCTTTATTCGGCCCGATTGCGCAGGAAAATACAGTAAAGCAATTGCAAACGCCAACACATTGCCGCGAGTGACTTCGCGGTGATGCTTTCAGTGCATCAGCAGGCGGATATTTGCCGGAAGCCTCACGGGATGACCGGTTTCTGACAGAGCGACGAGTGTAACGTGAGCGGTGAACAGCACTTCGCCGTCGCGCAGGACGTCCTGTTTCAGCACGATCCGCGCCCCGGTCACCGCTTCGGTCGTGGTGTGGACGGTCAGCTGATCGTCGAACCGGGCGGGCGAGATATAGTCGGCCTCGACCCGGCGGACGGCGAACACGATGCCGTCCTCGGCCTTCATCCTGACCTGGTCGATGCCCAGCGTCCGGACCCATTCGCTGCGGGCCCGTTCGATGAACTTCAGGTAGTTCGCATAGTAGACGATCCCGGCCAGATCGGTGTCCTCGTAGTAGACCCGCAGGTCGAACCGGTGCTCCATCCTCGTCCCCTTCAGTGTCCCGTCAGCCCCATCCGGGCCGAGAGCCTCAGCGCGTGGCTGGCGTCGTCCGCGGCCACCGGCATCACCGGTTCATAGGCCGCGCGCATCAAAGCCGCGACGTCCGGATGCAGCAGCGCGTCGCCCCCGCCCTGCGGCACCGCCAGCGGGCTGCGGTCGCGGAACGCCCCCGGCCCCCAGAGCAGCAGCGCCTTGACCGCCTGCTCCAGCCCGAGATCGGCGGCGGGCTGGTCGGCCAGCCCCCCGGCCATCCGCAGGAACACGAAGGCCGCCTTGATCCCGCCCGCCTCGTCAAAGCGGAAGGTCCGGTACTGCAGCGCGCCGCCCTGTTCCAGCCGGGGCAGCAGGTCGTGCAGATCGGGGATCATCCGGTCGAGGTTGTCGAGCGCGGCAAGATCCTGCCAGTCCCGCAGGAAAAAGATCATCAGGTTCGCGCCCAGTTCGGCATCCGTCTCGGCCATCCTGTGACCGGCGGCAAAGACCGTCGCCTCGATCGCCGCCTTCAGCACGCCGAGCGTCTGCTGTTCGACGCCGAAGATCACCGGCACGACGGGCCGGGACCAGCGGGCGAAACGGTAGCCTTCGGGCGTGGTGAACAGGCTCTCGATCTCGTCAGGCGTCATCGCGCGGCTCCAGGTAGCGGCCCCATTTCCGTTCGAACGCGGTGTCCAGATCGACGCCGAACCGGTCGCAATAGACCAGCAGGAAGCCGAAGAGATCGGCAAGTTCGTCCTCCAGCGCCTGCCGCGCGTCACCATCTCCGCCCCGCGACAGCCCGTGCAGGCGCAGATGCGCACCGACCGCCTCGCCCGCCTCCTCGGCGATCTTGCCGATGTAGAAGGCCGGGTCGTCCGCGATGCCAAAGCTGTCGCGGTAAATGGCATTGACCCGCGCGGCGCGGGCCTGAAGCGCGCTGAGGTCGGTCATTCGAAGAGGTCCGTCTGGTTCCGCGGCGGTGTCAGCCCGAGGTGCCGCCAGCCCTTCTGCGCCAACATCCGCCCGCGCGGGGTGCGCTGGATCAGCGCCTGCTGCAGCAGGTAGGGCTCGATCACATCCTCCAGCGCATCGCGGCTCTCGCTCAGCGCGGCCGACAGGGTTTCGATCCCGACCGGCCCGCCGCCGTATTCCTCGCCGATCATCTTGAGATAGCGCCGGTCGCCGCCGTCGAGGCCGAGGTGATCGACCCCGAGCCGCGTCAGCGCCATGTCGGCCAGCTCTCGCGTGATCCGCCCGTCGCCTTCGACCTGCGCGAAATCCGCCACCCGCCGCAGCAGCCGCCCGGCGATCCGGGGCGTGCCCCGCGCCCGCCGCGCAATCTCCAGCGCGCCCTGTTCGTCGGCGGGCGCCCCCATCAGGCGGGCGTTGCGGGTGACGATCTCGTGCAACTCCGGCTCGGTGTAGAACTGGAGCCTGACGGGGATGCCGAAGCGGTCCCTGAGCGGCGTGGTCAACAGCCCGAGCCGCGTGGTCGCGCCGACCAGCGTGAAGGGCTGCAGTTCGATCCGCACCGTCCGTGCCGCCGGCCCCTCGCCGATGACAAGGTCCAGTTCGAAGTCCTCCAGCGCGGGATAGAGCACTTCCTCGACCGCCGGGTTCAGGCGATGGATCTCGTCGATGAAGAGGACGTCGCGCGCCTCGAGGTTGGTCAGGATCGCGGCCAGATCGCCCGCCTTGGCCAGCACCGGGCCCGAGGTCATGCGGAAGTTGACGCCCAGTTCCCGCGCCATGATCTGCGCCAGCGTGGTCTTGCCCAGGCCGGGCGGGCCGTGGAACAACGTGTGATCCATCGCCTCGCCCCGCCGCCGCGCAGCCTCGAGGAACACCCGCAGGTTCGCCCGCGCCTCGGCCTGGCCGATGAATTCCGACAACTGCTGCGGGCGCAGGGCCCGGGTGTCCGACGCCTCGTCCTCGGGCAGCCGTTCGGGGCGCAGGGCGGGATCGGAACCGGTCATCGCCGCGCCCCCAGCGAGGCGCGCGCGTCAGGGCGCGATGAGCGGTCGGGTCCGGTCATTCCTATCCTTTCGGCGCCAGCAGGCGCAGCGCGGCGCGGATCAGGGCGGGGGTGTCGGCCTCGGGCGTCGCGCCCGCCGCCTCCGCCACGGCCGAAGCCGCCTCACCCGGCGCATAGCCGAGGTTGGTCAGCGCCGACAAGGCCTCGGCCTGTGCCGCGCCGCTGCCCTGCGCCCTGGCCGGTGCCGGACGGGGGGTCGCGACAGGGTCCGCATCGTCGATCACCGCGTCCGGCGCCGAGGCGGCCGCGCCGCGACCGGACATCGCCATGACCGCGGGGGCCTTGTCCTTCAGCTCGATCACCACCCGCTGCGCCGTCTTGGGCCCGATCCCCTTGGCCGCCTTCACCGCGTTCCAGTCACCGAGCGCGATCGCCCGGCTGACGCCCTCCGGCCCGAGCGCACCGAGTATGGCGAGCGAGGCCTTCGCCCCCACGCCCTGCACCGTCATCAGCAGCCGATGCCATTCCTTCTCGACCAGGGTCGGAAAACCGAAGAGCTGCAGGACATCCTCGCGCACCAGCAGGTCGGTATAGAGCGCCACGGCCTCGCCGACGCCGGGCAGTGACGCCAGTACCCGGTCCGAGCAATAGACCAGATACCCGACCCCCTTCACGTCGATCAGAACGTGATCGTCCGCGCGATAGTCGATCCGGCCGGAAATCTTGCCGATCATGCCCGCACCTTCGCCTGCGCGATGGCCCGGCCCGTCCCGAGGTGGAGCGCGTGGCAGATGGCGATGGCCAGCGCATCCGCCGCGTCCGGGCCCGCGATCTCGGCCCCCGGCAGTTGCAGACGGACCATGTGCAGCACCTGCTGCTTCTGCGCGTGGCCGACACCGACCACCGACTTCTTGACCGTGTTCGGCGCATATTCCCCAACCGCCAGCCCCGCCGCCGCCGGCACCAGCAGCGCGATGCCCCGTGCCTGCCCCAGCTTCAGCGTGCCCGCACCGTCGCGGTTGACGAAGACCTGTTCCACCGCCGCCGCGTCGGGCTGATAAGCCGCGACCACCTCGGTCAGCTGGCGGTGCAGGGACAGCAGGCGTTCGGCCAGCGTGTCGCCGTCGCCCTGGCAGATTCCGTTTCCGATATGGGAAATCCGGCTGCCGTCGACGCGAATCACGCCCCAGCCAAGATTGCGCAAACCGGGGTCGATCCCCAAAACCCGCATTGCCAGCCCCTTCTGCCCGTCCCGGATGGCTCCGGTGTGTCTTTGATGCGACGCTAGCACGAAACGGGAACATCCGCCAAGGACAAAGACCCGGTGCCCCGCGCAAGCAGAAAATTCGACATTCGGGTGACACTCGCGACATCCGCAGTCTGAAAACGTCATTTCCGACGCCGTTAGCGACAGCCAATTCGGCAGATTTATGACGTATTTTCATGCCCTTACGGAACTTCTGAGTCATGCAGAAAACGCATGCGGCCTATGCAAATCGCGCTGCTTGTTTTGTGTGCAGTTTGAGAATACCTGCCGCGCCATCAAGACAAACACCGCGAACAAGGATTTGCACAATGGCTGCACAATACATCTCGGGCACGCAGGCCGCTTCTGCTGTCCTCTATGGCCGCATCGGCCGGTTCATCTCGAACGCCATCATCACCGTCGCCGACTGGAACGACGCGCGGGTGACCCGCAACGCGCTGTCGCGCCTGACGGATCGCGAACTGGACGACATCGGCCTGTGCCGGGGCGACATCGACGACGTCACCGCCCGCTGAGTCATCGGACCCTCCGGGGCCATTGCTGCCGCAGCCCCGGAAAGTAAAAAGCCGCACCCGAAAGGGCGCGGCTTTTTCTTTTGGGGGATGACAGCTGCGTCAGCTGACGAAGGGCGCGATGAAATCCGTCATCATGCGGGTCACCGGGTCGATCTGCATCAGCGTCGCGCCGATCTTCTCGACGGTCTCGCCCTGCGCCAGCGATGCCAGCTTGGCCGCATAGCCTGCCTCGCCCATCCGGATCAGCAGGAAAACCTTGTACCCGATCACGCCGGCCAGCAGGCCGATGACGTATTTCATCGGGACCCGCTTGCGCAGCGGTTTGCGGTCCGGGACGAGGTCGATCAGACCGTCCTTGCGGACCTTGGGATGATAGCCGCCCTCCAGCGACCGCGCCCTGCGGTCGATGAATTTCAGGCGGTCCTGAAAGCTTTTCATAGCCACGCTCATTGCACTGCCTCGATCAGAAATTTGACGTTTGGGTAACGTCGAAATAAGGCAATTTCGTGGCTGCGCGGATTTCCGCCGTCCGAATGAGGCTTATTTACAAGGACTTCTGCAGAGTCAGCGTCGTCCAGTCGCCGATCCGTTCACAATGCGCCTGCTTCAATCCGCATTGTTCGTAGGCCCGCAACACCTCCTCGGCCTGCTCGTTCAGAAGGCCCGACAGAATCGCGTAACCGCCCCGCGACAGGTGGCCCGAGACATCGGGTGCGAGGTCGATCAGGGGCGCCTTGAGGATGTTGGCGAGGATCAGGTCATACGGCGCCGCCGCCGCGATGGCGGGATGGCCAAAGCCCGTCGCCTCGACACAGGTCACCCGTCCGGCCATGCCGTTGGCGGCGAGGTTCGCATCGGCCACCTCGACCGCGACCGGGTCGATGTCGCCCGCGACCGGCGTGATGTCCCAGACCCGTGCGGCGGCCATGGCCAGCACCGCCGTCCCGCAGCCGATGTCGGCGACGGCGACCGGGTTCAGCCCCTCGGTCGCCAGCCGGTCGATGGCCCTCAGACAGCCCTGCGTGGTGCCGTGGTGGCCGGTGCCGAAGGCCATCGCCGCCTCGATCAGCAGGGGGATCTTGTCGCCGGGCACCTTGTCCGCGTCATGGCTGCCGTAGACGAAAAACCGTCCGGCGACGACCGGCGACAGCTCCCGCTTCACATGCGCGACCCAGTCGGTTTCCGGCAGTTCCGATACGGTGAAATCCTTGGCCCCGTGCACCATGGCCAGCAGCGCCAGTCCGGCCTCGTCCGGCGCCTCGGTGAAGTAGCCGCCGACCTCCCACAACCCGCTGTCGTCCTCGATCTCGAAGACGCCGACACCGGTCGGTTCCGGGATCAGGGTTTCCAGCGCCTCGCCGAGGGCTTCGGCGGAGGCCTTGCCGGGAAGGGTGGTCAGGGCGGTGTAGGTGGGCATCGGCGGTCTCCTTGCGGTGCGTTGCGCTTAGGTCCCGCCGGGACCTGCGTCAAGCGCCGGTCTTGGGCCGGTCGCGCAGGCCCTTCACGTAGCGCCAGCCGATCCATGCGCCGATGGTGCCCGCAAGGATCGCCGCGCCCGCCTGCCCCATCAGCACCCCGTTCGCGCCATAGGCCGCGCCCAGCCCGAAGGCCAGCGGCCAGGTCAGCAGCCCGTCGCGGATCCAGTTGGCGATGGTCGCGCTGATCGGCCGCCCGAGGTTGTTGAACGCGGCGTTCGCCACGTAGAGCGCACCGGTGAAGGCCAGCGCGGGCGCCATGTAGAAGGTGAAGAAGTGCATCACCTCGGCCCCTTCCGGCGACAGGCCGAACCCGCGCGCCAGCGGGCCGGACATCGACGCCAGCGCGATCCACGCCACCAGCGTGTAGCCGATGCAGTAGATCAGCGCGTCCTTGTAGGCCTGCGCCACCCGGTCCAACTGTCCCCCGCCGTAGTTCTGGCCGAGGATGCCGCCGATGGCCCCGGACAGCGCGAAAATGCCCCCGAACACCAGCACCGTCAGCCGCAGGACCACGCCGAGCGCCGCCGTCGCGCTGTCACCGAAATCGGCCATCGCGCGCATCAGGACCCAGTTGCCGAAGGGGGTCGAGCACTGGGTGAAGATCGCGGGGATCGCGATGACGACCCACAGGCGGAAGATCAGACGGAAGTCCTCCCACCTCGGGCGGGCGGCCATGCCGTGGTGAATGACGAGGAAGTAGAACCCCAGCACCGTCATCACCCCCCGCGTGATGATGACCGAGATCGCGGCCCCCTGCACGCCTAGGCCGAGGTAGAGGATGTTGAACGGATCGACCACCAGCGCCACCAGCGCCGCGGTGCCCGTGACCATCGTGGAACGTACCGCGTCACCGGTCGCGCGGACCACGGCGGACATGGTCATCCCGGCCACCATCAGCGGCATCCCGAACAGCGAGACGGACAGGAAATCCGCCGCCAGTTCCCGCGCCTCTCCGTTCGCGCCGCTGATCGCCAGCAGGTCGTAGCGGGTGAACCACAGCAGCGTCGAGAAGGCGACCTGGGCCCCGACCCCCGACAGGATCCCCACCGTCGCGATGCGCCGGGCGCGGTCGATCTCCCCCGCCCCGAGCGCGCGGGCGTAGATCGCGATGGTCGCGATCATCATGCCGACGTTCATCGAAGCCGGGAAGAACTGGATCGCGAAGGCGAAGCCGATGGCCGAGACCCAGACCTCGTTGTTGTACTGGCTGACCCAGAACATCGCGAGGAAGTCGATCAGGAACAGGAACGACAGGCCAAGCGATCCCGCGATCGACATGACCACGACGTGCCGCATCGTGGACCCGGTCAGGAACCGGGCCTTGGGGGGCGTCCGGGCGTCCTGATCACTCCGCAGCGACACGGAAATTGAACCGCTGGATGCGGGTCTCGTTGCCGGGTTCGGGGTGGCGCGGGATCAGCGTGGCCAGCAGGAACGATCCGCTGGCCATGCAGGCGGCCAGCACGAAGACCGAGGCGGGCGAGGCCAGCCACAGATAGCCGAGGGCCGCAGGCAGGAAGACCGCCGCAATATGGTTGATCGTGAAGGCCACCGCCGCCGTCGGGGCGATGTCACCGGGATCCGCGATCTTCTGGAAGTAGGTCTTGAGCGCCAGCGCCATCGCGAACAGCAGGTTGTCTATGATATAGAGCACCGAGGCCAGCAGCACGCCCCAGCCGAACATGTAGATGCCGCCGTAGAGCGTGAAGACGGTCACCAGCCCCGCATATTCGAACAGCAGCGTCCGCTGTTCCCCGAACCGCCCGACAGCGCGGCCGATCAGGGGTGCGAAGACCATGTTGCAGACCAGCGTGATCAGGAACAGCGCCGTCACTTCGTGCACGTCGTAGCCGAACCGCTCGACCATCATGAAGCCGGCGAAGACCACGAAGATCTGCCGCCGCGCGCCCGCCATGAACTGCAGCAGGTAGTAGAGCCAGTAGCGGCGGCGCAGGACGAATTTCTTGACCTGCGGATTGGGCGCCTCGAACTGCGGAAAGGCGAACATCGCGAAGAGGGCAACGCAGAACGTGAAGCCGCCCGCCAGCATGTAGACGATGTTGTAGGTCAGCCCCAGCGGTTCCCAGAGCAGCACGATCAGCCCGTAGGAGGCCAGCGTCGCCGCCGATCCGGTCGCCACGAAGAGGCCAAGCTTGCGCGGCGCCTCTTCCTTGGTCAGCCACTGGAGCTGAAGCGACTGGTTCACCGTCTCGTAGTAGTGGAAGCCGATCGAACTGAGCAGCGTGATCGTCAGGATGCCGCCCAGGGTCGGGAACCACGCCGTCACCGCCGTGGCGGCACCCAGCATCGCCAGCGACACGAGACCGAGCACCTGTTCACGCACGAAGATGATGATCGCGATGACGCCGATGGCGAGGAAGCCGGGAATCTCGCGCACCGTGTGCAGCCAGCCGATGTCCGAACCGTTGAAGTTCGCCACGTCGATGACGAAGTTGTTCAGCAGCGCCGACCACGTCGCAAAGGCCACGGGCATGGCTGCGGCCATGAGGAACAGCAGCGCCTGCGGCCGCCGCCAGCGTGGCAGGGAGTGGGCGTCGGAAAGGCGAGTCGTGCGCGTCATGGGGATCCCCTTACGCCCTTCCCAAGGGGTTGGCGAGGTAACGCGTGACGATTTCATGTAAATGCAGCGCAGCCCCGGATGCGCGGGATTGCACAGTGCAGGGGCGCATTTGCCCTTGGCCTTTTCCCGCGCGGGCGGCAGAGGATCCGCATGATCGCGCCCCGCCCCGCCCCCTCTCTGGCCATCCAGCTGATGCTTCTGGCGACCGCCTGCATCGCGATGACGACTTTGCTGGCCAAGGCCATCGGCGCGGGGCATCTCGGCCCGTCGCTGCATCCGCTTCAGGTGTCGAACGGGCGGTTCATATTCGCCTTCATCGCGATCTCCTCCATCGCCCTCGCGCGGCGTCTGCGGGTCCAGAGCCCGGCCTGGCGGGCACATGCGCTCAGGACGTTCTTCGGCTGGGGCGGCGTCAGCCTGATGTTCGCGGCGGCGGCGTTCCTGCCGCTGTCGGACGCGACCGCGATCAGCTTCCTGAACCCGGTCTTCGCCATGGTCCTCGCGATCCCGATCCTCGGCGAGAAGGTCGGCCCGATCCGCTGGGGCGCGGCGGCCATCGCCCTGATCGGCGCGCTGGTCCTGCTGCGCCCGACGCCCGAGGCGTTCCGTCCGGCGGCCTTCCTCGCCCTTGGCGCCGCCCTGATGATGGGGGCCGAGGTGATCGCGGTGAAGTTCCTGTCGGGCCGGGAACGTCCCCTGCAGATCCTGCTGATCAACAACGGCCTCGGCGTGGTGATCTCGTCACTCGCCGTCCTGCCGTTCTGGCAGATGCCGACGCCCGCCCAGTGGGCCGCGCTTGCGGGGATCGGACTTGTGATGGCGACCGCACAATACTGCTACATCAACGCGGTCGCGCGGGCCGAGGCGAGCTTCGTCATCCCCTTCTCCTACGCCACGCTCCTGTTCGCGGCGCTTTACGACGCTCTGATCTTCGGCGTGCTGCCCGACGCGGTCTCGTGGACCGGCGCGGCGATCATCGTGGCGGGCGGCATCGCGCTGGCATGGCGCGAGGCGGTCCTGCGCAGGCGGGGTGTCCCGGTCGCCTGATCGGCAAGCGGTAGCCGGGGCCGAATCATTCGCTTGTCTCTGCCGCTCGTATGCCTAGAATGGGGCGCTCTAGGAATTCCGGGGCGGGCCAGACGGTGCCGCCCCTCTGCCATAAGCCATCAGGAAGATCTCATGTCTTGGACCGATGAACGCGTCGAACTGCTCAAGAAGATGTGGAGCGAGGGCCAGTCGGCCTCCCAGATCGCGAAAGAGCTTGGCGGCGTGACCCGGAACGCGGTGATCGGCAAGGTGCATCGTCTGGGCCTGTCGAACCGCTCCGGCGGGGCCGCCACGACGACCGCGCCCGAGAAGAAGGTCGAGGAAAAGCCCAAGGCCCCGGCCAATGCCGCCGCACGCCCCGCGCCGAAACCCGCCGCAGCCGCGCCCCGTCCGGCGGAAGAGCCGGAAGAGGAAACCGCCGCCGCCGCGCCCAGCCCGGCGCGCAAGGCGATCATCCCCGCGGGTCAGCCCCTGCCGCCGCAGCCGTCCGCGAACGAGATCAGCCCCGAGGCGCTGGCCAAGGTCAGCGAGATCGAGAAGAAGGCCAAGAAGCTGACGCTGATGGAACTGACCGAGCGGACCTGCAAATGGCCGGTCGGCGATCCGGCCACGCCGGACTTCTGGTTCTGCGGCCTGCCCGTCCAGGCGGGCAAGCCCTATTGCGAGGCCCATGTCGGCGTCGCGTTCCAGCCGATGTCCTCGCGCCGTGACCGGCGGCGCTGAGGCGCATTACAGGATCATCCGGATCGGCGGTGAGATCTTGTCGCGCGCTATGATTGCCTGACGGCGGTAGTGCTCGCGCGTCTCGCGCGGGATGCTCAGGTCATCCAGCCGGTCCGCCGTCATCTCGCGCAGTCGCCGCTCCTCGCGATACCGGCGGTCGGCATTGGCCAGCCGGTTCAGCAGCCGCAGCCAGAGCGGCGTCTTGCGGGTATCCACGGCAGCGGTGGCCGGGGCGAAGCGGGTGATCTGGGATGTGTGGGTCATGTCCGTGTCCTCCGTGTTGGGTGACCCCAGATTGCGCCCCTGCCGTCAGGCCAGCGTAATTCCGGTGGTGAAAAGCCGCGCCCGGCGTGCAATATCTCCGTCAAATACGGTCCCGCGAACGTAAAAACGGAGCGCAGACGCATTGAAGCCACCCGCGCTGAGACTCAGGCTGAACGGTATGCTGTCGGTGCGCGACGGCGAGGGTCGTGCGGTCGAGGGTCTTTCGCGCAGGGCGCAGGCGATGCTGGCCTACCTTTCGACCCAGCCGGACATGCAGGCGGAACGCGGGCTGCTGGCCGATCTGCTGTGGTCCGACCGGGCCGAGGCGCAGGCCCGCGCCTCGTTGCGGCAGGAGCTTTCGGTCATGCGCCGGATACTGCCGGAGGGCCTGATGACTGCCTCGCGGCAGAGCGTCTCGCTCGATCCCGCGCGCATCGTCGTTGAACCGGGACCGGGCACTCTGCTCGAAGGGTTCGACCTGCCGTCCGAGGCGTTCGAGGACTGGCTGCGCACGATGCGCAATGCCGATGTGCCACAGCCCGCCGCCGCGCCACCCGCCATCCCCGCCTCAAACACGCCCACGCTGGCCGTGATGCCCTTCGAGGAGCTCGGCGCGCCCGAGGCGGACATGTTCGCCGACGGCGTGGTCGAAGAAATCACCTCGGCCCTGTCCCGCAACCGCGACTTCGACACCATCGCCCGCCAGTCGGCGTTCGCCCTGCGCGGCCTTGCCCTGCCGGTCCCCGAGATCGCGGCGAAGCTCGGCGCAGACTACGTGGTCGAAGGCAGTGTCCGTAGGTCGGGCGACCGTGTGCGCATCTCGGTCCAGCTGATCCGAGGCGCGGACGGCCACACCATATGGAGCGAGCGGCTGGACGACCGGCAGGACGACCTGTTCGACCTTCAGGACCGGGTCGCCGCGCTGGTGGCCGGGCAGGTCTCGCCGCACCTGCGCTCGGCCGAGATCGCGCGGATCGGGCGTGTCCGGGCCGAGGATCGCACCGCCTACGAACTGACGCTCTCCGCCCTGCCGCTGTTCTGGGCCAGCCGCAAGGACAGCATCGAGGCCGCGATCCGCATCCTCGACCAAGCCATCGCACGGGAACCGACGCACGCCCCCGCACTGGCCTACAAGGCGTGGGCGGTCGCCCATATGCCCACCTACATGTGGTCCGACGATCCGCTTGGCGATCACGAACGCGCTCTGGAACTGGCCGAAACCGCCGCGCTGCATGCCGAGGACCATCCGCCGACGCTGGTCGCCATCGGGGCCACCTTCGCCTTCAGCTCGACCGACGCCGCGATCGGGAACCATTTCATCGACCGCGCGCTGGAAATCGACCCGAACAATGCATGGGGCTGGCTGCGGCGTGGCTGGTCGCACGTGGCGGCGGGGCGCGGACCCGAAGTGCTGCCGCCGCTCGACCGGGCGGATCAACTCAGCCCGCTCGACCCGTTCCGCTTCAGTTCGCTCGTCGCGCGCGGGTCGGCCTATCGCATCATGGGCGACTACGACACCGCGCTGGCCTATCACCGTCAGGCGATGCGAGAGAACCCGCAGGCGCCGTGGATCAGGCGCACGATGCTGCTGACCCTGCTCGGCGCGGACCGGATGGATGAGGCGCGGGCCGAGGTGCAGCTCCTGTTGCAGAGCTACCCCGGCCTGACGCTGACGCGGTTCCAGCAGAGCTTTCCCCGCACCTTCTGGGAGGGGAACGAGCAGCACGCCGACCGGATCCGCATGATCGGACTGGCCGAGGATTGATCCTCAGTTTCCGCCCAGCAGTTTGCCCAGCCCCTTCAGCGCCTCCTGCTCCAGCTTGCGCCGGATCGCGTCCTCGGTGCTTTCGCCCTCCTGCTTGGTCACCCCCAGCGTCTCGGTCACTTTCTTCTCGACCTCCTGCCGCGCCTTGGCCTCCAGCGCCTTCTTCTCCTCGTCGAGGTTCAGCTGGATCGCCTTTTCGAGGTCCGGCAGGATGCGCGGCGCGGCCCACGGGCCCTTGATGCGGATCGGGATCGCCACGCCCCGCCCGTCGCGGGCCTTGAGCGAGATCGGCGTGAACAGGTAGTCGATGTCGCGCGCACCGATGCCGACGCGGCCCTCGCCCCTGGCCTGGATCGAGGCGAGCTTCATGTCCAGATCACGGTTCACGAGGTTTCCGCCCTCGATGGTCCAGGATGCGGTGAGGCTGTCGAAGATCGTCGTCCCCCCCGCGCCCTGCCCCGTGCGGAACAGCTGATCGAGGTCGATCCCGAGGATGCGGCCCTGCCCGGTCTTCAGGTTGCCGCTGCCCGACAGGCTGTTCATCAGCGCGGCCATCGAATTGCCGGATGCGAGGAACTTCAGCTGTCCGTCCGCGCTGCCGGTCAGGCGGTCGACCCCGGCCATGTCGGTCAGCAGGCGCTGCAGGTCGACGCCCGCGACGTTCACCGTCCCGCCGGTGGAAAAGCCGCTGCGGTTGTTCAGCACGACCTCGCCGCCGATCTGGCCGCCGAAGATCGACAGGCTGCGGATCGCGGTCGCCGCGCGGGCATTGTCGATGGTGGTCAGCGTGCTGACGGACGTCGGCTTGAGCCCGCCAAGGTCGATGCTGTCCGCGGTCAGACCGATTTCGCCGTTGATCGCCGAAAGCGCCGACAGGTCGATCGGATCGCGCGACCAGCCGTCCGAGGCGCCACCCGACCCGCCGCCACCACCGCCGGAGCCCCCGAGCGCCGTCAGGTCCAGCGCCCCGGCGGCGACGTTCGCCTTGACGTAGGGCTTGCCCGCCAGCGTCACGTTGGCGTTGAACGCCAGCGTGTTCATGTCCAGCGTCGCCTTGCCGTCCGAAAACGCGAGGCTGTCGCCCTTGTAGTTCAGATCGCCCGACACCTTCGCGCTGCGCCCCAGCCCGCGTGGCAGGTCCACCGGTCCGGCGCCGAGCGCGTTGGTGAACTTCGCCGTCTCGCCCAGATCGGCGCTGACCTTGCCCTGCGCCGCGCCCGCCGTGCTGACCTGCCCGTCGAACCGCGCCGTGCCGCCGGGGGCGGTCAGGTCGAAGGCCACGCCGGTCATCTTGCCGTCGAGCAGCGGGTCCATCGCGGCGAGGCTGCCCTTGACCCGCACCGGCTCGCCCGCCGGGCGGATGGTGACGTCGAAGGCCACCGGCCCCGACCGTTCCGGCCAGTCGAGCGCGATGTCCACGTCCTGAAAGCTCTGCCGCGTGCCCGCCCCGGCGTCGATGATCGTCAGCCGGGCGTTCTGGATGCGGGCCTTGTCCAGCCGCACGTCACGGGCGGACATGCCGCCCGACTGCGCCGCCGTGTCGCTGCCGCCCGTGCCCGCGGACGTCCCGCCGCCGGAACCGAAATCCCAGTTCGCGCGCCCGTCCCTGGCCTTTTCCAGCAGGATCTCGGGCCGGATCGCCTCAAGTTCCGTGATCCGGACCGCACCGCCCCAGAGCGCCGCCGTCTCGACCCCGATCTTCAGCCCGGCGGCCCTGAACATTGGCCCCTTGTCGGACCAGTCGGCATTCGCGACCTCGACCGCGCCGGTCGTCACGCCCAGAACGGGCCAGTAGGTCACCTTGGTCTCGCCCGAGAAGGTCACCGCCCGCCCGGTCTGTGCGCGGATCTGGTCCGCGGCGATCCGCGCGATGCGGTCGCCGGGCAGAAAGAACACCGCCCCGGCCATGATGACAACGACCGCCACGACGGCGATCACGATCCAACGGATCAGGCGCATGTCGCACCCCCTTTTTGACTGCTCACCTCAATTCTACCTTACCAGAATCCCCGCACAAGCGCGCCCCGTTTCCGTGCCGCGCGACTCGCGCTATAGGGCGCGTATGAGCCAGAACCCGCCAAACCTGCGGCCCGACATCGCGCCCGCGCCCCGCTTCGACACCACCCGCCGTCCCGGCCAGCCCGCGATTGGGATGGTTTCGCTCGGCTGTCCCAAGGCGCTGGTCGACAGCGAACGCATCCTGACCCGGCTGCGCGCCGAGGGCTATGCCATCAGCCCCGATTACGCGGGCGCCGACGCGGTGATCGTGAACACCTGCGGCTTTCTCGACAGCGCCAAGGCCGAAAGCCTCGACGCCATCGGCGAGGCGCTGACCTCGAACGGACGTGTGATCGTCACCGGCTGTCTGGGCGCAGAGCCCGAGTTCATCACCGGCGCGCATCCCAAGGTGCTGGCCGTCACCGGGCCGCATCAATACGAACAGGTGCTGGATGCCGTGCACAGAGCGGTGCCGCCCGACCCCGATCCGTTCATCGACCTGCTGCCCGCGTCGGGCGTCAGCCTGACGCCGAGGCACTACAGCTACCTGAAGATTTCCGAGGGCTGTAACCACAAGTGCAAGTTCTGCATCATCCCCGACATGCGCGGCCGCCTGCAGTCCCGCCCGATGAAGGCGGTGGTGCGCGAGGCCGAGAAGCTGGTCGAGGCCGGGGTGAAGGAGCTGCTGGTCATCAGCCAGGACACGTCGGCCTATGGCACCGACTGGAAGGATCGTGACGACAAGGCGCCGATCCTGCCGCTGGCGCGGGAACTGGGCCAGCTCGGGGCTTGGGTGCGGATGCACTACGTCTATCCCTACCCGCATGTGCGCGAGATGATCCCGATGATGGCCGAGGGTCTGATCCTGCCCTACCTCGACATCCCGTTCCAGCACGCCCACCCGGATGTGCTGAAGCGCATGGCCCGCCCCGCCGCCGCCGCCCGCACGCTGGACGAGATCGCGGCATGGCGGCGCGACTGCCCCGACATCACCCTGCGCTCGACCTTTATCGTCGGCTATCCGGGCGAGACGGAGGCCGAGTTCCAGACCCTGCTGGACTGGCTGGACGAGGCGCAGCTCGACCGCGTCGGCTGCTTCCGGTACGAGAACGTCGACGGCGCGCGGTCGAACGCGCTGCCCGACCACGTACCCGAAGAGGTCAAGGACGAACGCTGGCACCGCTTCATGGAAAAGGCGCAGGCGATTTCCGAGGCGAAGCTTGAGGCCAAGGTCGGCACCCGGATCGAGGTCATCGTGGACGAGGTGGACGAGGACGCCGCCACCTGCCGCACCAAGGCTGACGCGCCCGAGATCGACGGCAACCTGTTCATCGACGAAGGCTTCGAGGCGCTCAAGCCCGGCGACATCGTGACCGTCGAGGTGGACGAGGCGGGCGAATACGACCTCTGGGGCCGTCTGATGGACTGACACCCACCGGAAAAAATTGCGCCGGTGCAGGGCACCCCCCCTGCACCGGCGCTCTTGCTTCGACCCACGGACGTCCCTCTCGGCGCGGAGGCTCCCCAGTCCCGCACCACGCCCAAACCGGGTCCAGCAAACTCAGCTGCGCATCATCGCCTCCAGCACGTCGCGGTTGCGACAGTAGTCGGGCGGGGCGGCAGCGGTGTGATGTTCGACCTGCCAGCCGGCGCAAGTTTCAGGGCGGGCGCAGTTGGCACAGCGCATCAGCGCGCCACGATAGGCCGCGACCCCGGCTTCGGAACCGTTGTCGGCGCGGACATCAACGCCCATGCGGTCGGCCATCCCGTTGAACAGGCGTCCCGCCCGGTCGAGGCGCTGGAAGTAGCTCAGGAATCCCATTCGTCCTGCTCCGTGCTCAGGGTGGCAAACAACGCCTTGTTCTCGCAGCCCTGGGGCGCAGGGCGCGGACCGGCCGCGGCAAGTTCGCCCTCGGCCAGCCAGCGGCTGCAGTCCTCGGTGCACTGGCATCCCCGGCAGCGGGTGACGGTCGCGGCCCATTCCGCGTCGGCCAGCGCGCCGCGCTGGTGTGCGGCGTCGAGATCGACACCGGTCGCCCGCGCCATGCGCCGGACCAGTTGCAGATGTGTGCTGACGTCGCCAAGCGTGTTCATCGCGCCCTCCTGCAGAGTTCGCCGATGATCTACGCCGCCCGAGTCGGGCGCGCCTTGATTTCGATCAAGCCTTACCCGGAGGCAAGCGCGCGGCGGACGGTGTCCATCCGGTTGGCGTTCGGCGGGTGCGTGCCGAGGAACCGGTCGCCGGGATCGGGGATGCGCGTGAAATAGAGCGCGCCCCGGATCGCGTCATAGCCCGCGGCCCGCGCGATCCGCGCACCGAGCGCGTCGGCCTCCAGCTCGTAATCCTTGGAATAGGTCCGCGCGCCGACCGACGCGCCGATCTGCGTCGCCATCTCGACCCCCGCGCCGCCCGCGCCCGCGATCGAGGCCAGAACGCCGAACACCTGCGCCCCCGCCGTCGCGTTGGTGCGCTGGCGGTTCAGGTGTGCCCGGATGTGATGCGCCGCCTCGTGCGACATGATGAAGGCCATCTCGTCCTCGTTCTGGACGTCGGCGATCAGCGGCAGGGTGAAGGCCAGCACCGGGCGACCCGATCCGTCGAGCGTCTGAAAGGCGTTCGACGGCTGGCCGGGCCGGTCGTCGACGACGATCAGGAAATCGCAGTTCAGGCCCGGCGACAGGCGGCGGCATTCGCCTTCGGCCACCGGCTCCACCGTGCGGACCACGTTGACGAAGCGGCGCGCCGCCGCCGACGCTTCGGCCTCGGTCATCTGGCCGCTGCTGTCGTAGGCCGCCGGGGACGGCGCCGGGCGCGGGGCCGGGCCGGGTGCGCCCGCCGCGCAGGCGGACAGCGCCGCCATTGCCAAAAGGGCAAACAGGGGTTTCATCGCCATGTCGCTGCCTCGTCTTGCTGCCGGACCCTAGATGCACCACCGCCGGAGGTTAGGCCAGCCTGCGCACGGGGGAACCACGCGGAATTGAAGTCCGCATTTGCCGAAATAATCGTTTGCTTTGCAACCGCCCGCGCATATCAACATCATATGTTCACCATCGAGCACGAGTTCGACTGCACCGTTATCACCCTCGTCGACGACGGGCGCGCGCCGCTTCAGGAAGACGTCGCAGTCTGCGCCTTTGCCGAATGCGTCACGGTCGAGCAATACGATGCCCGGACGGACGAGATGATGAAAATCACGCTCTCCATGGCACAGCTGCGCGACCTCGCCGCCGCGCTGAACCTGCCCGAGGGCACCTATGTCTTTCCGCCCAAGGGATCGCGCCCGGACAAGGTCTGAGACGTCGCGCCGGTCATCCGATCCGAAAGGTCTTGTCCCGCGCCGTCTGGCCACGCACCAGCACCAGCCGCCCCTTGGCGATGCCCAGCGCCTTGGCCAGCAGTTTCTGCACCTCGGCATTGGCCTTTCCGTTCTCGGGGACCGCCGTCACCAGCACCGCGATGGCATCGCCGTCCCGCCGGATCGTGTTCCGGCTGGCGCGCGGGGTGACGCGCACGGTGATCTCGGCCCCGTCGCGGGCGAGGTCTGACAGGTCGGGCAGGTCCTTCACCGGACCGATGTCGCGCAGGGGGTTGTCATTGGCGCCATGCTCCGATCCTCTGGCGCCAAAGGCAAGCACGACGGGAGGGTTCGCATGGCGACCGGCTTTTTCTGGGATGAGCGGTGTTTCTGGCACGCGGGCGGCAACTATGCCCTGACGCTGCCCGTTGGCGGATACGTCCAGCCGCTGGCGGCGGGCGGCCTGCCGGAAAGCCCCGAGACCAAGCGGCGGCTCAAGAACCTGATGGACGTCACCGGCCTGACCCGCGCCATCGACTCGCGCAGCGCGCCCGAGGCCACGCGCGAGGAACTGTTGCGCATTCACCCGGCTGACTACCTCGACCGGTTCAAGGCGATGTCCGATGCGGGCGGCGGCGAACTCGGGCTGCGCACCCCCTTCGCGAAGGGCGGGTTCGAGATCACCGCCCTGTCGGCGGGGCTGACCCGCTGGGCGATGGACGCGGTGCTGCGGGGCGAGCTGCAGAACGCCTATGCCCTGTCGCGGCCGCCGGGACACCACTGCCTGCCGGACTGGCCGAACGGGTTCTGCCTGATGAACAACATCGGGATCGGGATCGAGGCGGCCAAGGCCGACGGGCTGGCGCCGCGGGTCGCCGTCGTGGACTGGGACGTACACCACGGCAACGGGACCGAGCACATCTTCTACGGTCGCGACGACGTGCTGACGATCTCGATCCATCAGGAAAAGAACTATCCGCTGGACACCGGCGACATCGCGGATCGCGGCGAGGGGGCGGGCGAGGGGTTCAACATGAACATCCCGCTGCCGCCGGGCGTCGGTCACGTGGGCTATCTGGAGGTGATCGACCGCATCGTCCTGCCCGCGCTCGACCGCTACAAGCCGGACCTGATCGTGGTCGCCTGCGGCTTCGACGCCTCGGCCTTCGATCCGCTGGCCCGGATGCTCTGCACGGCCGAGACCTATGTCGAGATGACACGCCGGATGATGGAAGCGGCGGATCGGCTGTGCGGCGGACGGCTGGTGATGGTGCACGAGGGCGGCTATTCCGAAGCCTACGTGCCGTTCTGCGGCCATGCCGTGATCGCGACGCTGGCCGGGTCCGACATCGGCGCGCCCGATCCGATGGCCGAAACGCTCCGCCTGCGGCAGCCGAACGCGGCGTTCGACACGTTCATCAGCGGTCAGATCGGAGAGATGGCGTCGGCCCTTCTCGGCTGACACCCCGGAGGGCGGCGCCTCACTCGGCCCCGGTGATCCGGGACCGGGACTGGCGCAGCCCGTCGGCATAGCCTTCGCCGTCTCCGAACTCCATGAACCCGGCGTAGTGCCGGTGCCGTCCCTTCAGCCGCATCGAGTGCTTGATCGGACACCAGTAGGCCTCGGTCCGCGCCGCGATCTCGCCGATATAGGCGATCAGGCCGTTCACGTAGCCGCAGTAGATGCAGTTCAGTTTCTGGATGCCGTTGAGATAGGCCAGCTGGTGGCGGTCCAGCCGGATGTAGTCCCGCCGCCGGACCTTGGGGATGCCGTAGGCCGGAAAGCAGATCGCCTGATAGAGCGTGACCCAGAGGTCCGCGATGGCGAAGGGCACGATCAGCGAATAGATCACCGGCGCGGTCAGCAGGTGGCGCGGCGGGGCGTTGGCGACAAAGGTCGCGATCCGCTGTCTCAGTTCCGCATGACGGGCGCGGGCGCGGGCCTCGAAGACCACGCGCCCGTTTTCGACCCGCCAGCGAAGGTCCTCGCGCCGCTGCGCGATCGCCTCTTCCAGTTCGTCCTGCAGCGCCTCGATCCGGGCGCGCAGCGTTTCGATCCGTGTCGTCATGGCCGCCTCCTGCCGGAGGTCACAGCCTCCGCCCCGCGATGCTAGATCGCGGGGGGCCGCCGGACAACGCGGGAAACCGTCACCTCGTCAGGCGATCTCGACCAGTTCGATGGCAAAGGTCAGATCCTTGCCCGCCAGCGGGTGGTTCGCGTCCAGCGTCACCTCGGTCGGCGTGATCTCGGTCACCGTCACCGGCACGACCTGCCCCTGCGGCGTCTGCACCTGAAGCTGGAGGCCCGGCTGCAGTTCGATATTGTCGGGGATCTGGTCGCGCGGCACCACCTGCGAGGCTTCTTCCTGACGCGGGCCATAGGCTTCGGCGCAGGGGACCTCGACCGTCTTCTGGTCGCCCACGGTCATGCCGGGTATCGCCTGGTCGAGGCCGGGGATGATCTGACCCGACCCCACGGTGAATTCCAGCGGCTCGCGCCCTGCGGAACTGTCGAAGGTCGTCCCGTCCTGCAGGGTGCCGGTGTAATGAATGCGCACGGTGTCGCCGGTCTTGGCCTCTGTCATGGCCGCTCCTTTTGATTGGGATAATTGGGGATGAATGTGCCGGGGCCGAACTCTACGGGTTCCCGGATCGCTGCCCTCCAACTTAGGGGATGACCCGCCGCGATGCAAACCACCCCTTCCGGTGGGGCCCGCGCCGTGGCAGGGTCACGCGGCGAAAGGGGGGTCCATGCCCGTCACCACCTGCATATTCGACGCTTACGGCACGTTGTTCGACGTGGCCGCCGCCGCCCGCGCCGCCGCCTCTGAACCGGGTCGCGACCGGCTGGCCGGGTGCTGGCAGGCGCTGGCCGAGGACTGGCGGATCAAGCAGCTGTCCTATTCGTGGCTGCGCGCCGTGGCGGGCGATCACACCGATTTCTGGCAGGTCACGCAGGACGCGCTGGACTGGTCGCTTGAGGCGCATGGCCTCGACGGCGACGCGGACCTGCGGGCGCGGCTGCTGGCGCTCTATCGCGAGCTGGAGGCCTATCCCGAGGTGCCCGCGATGCTGTCGGCGCTGAAGGCGCGCGGGCTGGTGACGGCGATCCTGTCGAACGGATCGCCGGGCATGCTGTCCGACGCGGTGGCCTCGGCTGGCATCGGAGAGGTGCTGGACGACTGCCTGTCGGTGGAAAGCGTGGGCGTCTTCAAACCCGCCCGCGCGGTCTACGACCTCGTCGGCCAGCGCTTCGGCACCGCGCCGGATCAGGTGCTGTTCGTGTCGTCCAACGGCTGGGACGCGGCGGCGGGCGCGGCCTATGGCTTTGTCACCGCATGGGTGAACCGGCGCGGCGATCCGGTCGACCGCCTGCCCGGCCGCCCGCAGCACATCCTCACCGACCTTGCCGCCCTGCCCGATCTGGAGATCTACTGATGCCGCATTTCACAGCGCCCGACGGGCTGTCGCTCTGGTACGAGGAGGCAGGCGAGGGCCTGCCGCTGCTGTGCCTGTCGGGCCTGACCCGCAACGCGCGCGACTTCGATTACGTCGCGCCGCATCTGCCGGGCGTGCGGATGATCCGCATGGACTATCGCGGACGCGGCAAGTCGGACTGGGCCGATCCCAAGACCTATGACGTAAAGGTCGAACTGGCCGATGCGCTCGCGCTGCTGGACCTGCTGGGCATCGAGAAGGCCGCCGTGCTGGGCACCTCGCGCGGGGGGCTGATCGGGATGCTGATGGCGGCGACCGCCAAGGACCGGATGCTGGGCCTCGCCCTGAACGACGTCGGCGCGGTCGTGGACGGGCGCGGGCTGGAGGTGATCCGGGGCTATGTCGGCAAGCACCCGCCGCAGAAAACGGTCGAGGACGCCGCGCAAGCCCGGATGGAGATGAACGCGCAGAGCTTTCCCGGCGTCCCGCTGGAGCGCTGGCGCAAGGAAGTCATGAATACCTCGGTCGAGACCCCCGAGGGGCTGCGCCTGAACTACGACCCGCGTCTGGCCGAGGCGCTCGGCGATGGCGAGGCGGCGGCGACCACAGTCGACCTCTGGCCGCTGTTCGAGGCGGTGGCCCCCCTGCCCTGCGCGGTGATCCATGGCGAGAACTCGGACCTGCTGAGCTTTGACACGGTCGAGGAGATGGCCCGCCGCCACCCCGACCTGATCGTCGCCCATGTCCCCGACCGGGCGCATATCCCCTTCCTTGACGAACCCGAGGCGCTGACCGCGCTGACCCTCTGGCTGGAGCGTATCCGATGAAGGACCTCACCCATTTCGCCATTTCCCCCGCCGACATCGACGCCGCCGTCGGCCGCCTGTCGGGCCACATCCGCCGGACGCCGCTGCTGTCCTCGCCGTTCCTGGACGAGATCGCGGGCCGCCGGGTTTTCGTGAAGCCCGAATGCCTGCAGCACACCGGCAGCTTCAAGGCGCGTGGCGGCTGGTCGGCGATTTCTGCGCTGGACCCCGAGGTGCGGGCGCGGGGCGTCATCGCCTTCTCGTCCGGCAACCACGCGCAGGGCGTCGCATGGGCGGCGAAGATGCACGGCGTGCCGTCGGTCATCATCATGCCCGCCGACGCCCCGACACTGAAGATCGCGAACACCCGCGCGCTCGGCGCCGAGGTGGTGCTCTACGACCGCGAGAACGAGGACCGCGACGAGATCGGGGCGCGGATGTCGGCGGAACGCGGGCTGACGCTGGTGAAGCCTTTCGATGAGCCGATGGTGATCGCCGGACAGGCCACCGCCGGGGTCGAGATCGCGGAACAGGCCGCCGAGGCCGGGATCGACAGTGCCGAGGTGCTGGTCTGCTGCGGTGGCGGCGGGCTGACCTCGGGCATCGCGATGGCGCTGGCCGACCGCGCGCCGTGCCTGCGGGTGCGGCCGGTGGAGCCGGTGGGTTTCGACGACGCGAAACGCTCGCTGGCCGCCGGGACCATCCAGCGCAACGACCGGCTGGGCGGGTCGATCTGCGACGCGATCGTGACGCCGCAGCCGGGCAACCTGACCTTCCCGATCATGGCCGACCTCTGCGGGCCGGGGCTGTCGGTGTCGGACGACGAGGCACTGAGCGCGATGGCCCAGGCCTTCCTGCGGCTCAAGATCGTCGCGGAACCCGGCGGCGCGGTCGCCCTTGCCGCCGCCCTGTGGCGCGGCGCGGAACTGCAGGGCGACACGGTGATCGCCCTCGTCTCCGGCGGCAACGTCGATCCCGCGATGTTCCAGCGCGCCCTCGCCCGCCTCGACTGACACCCGCCACGGGCTCCCCTGCTTCCTCTGGCCATAAATATCCCCGGGGGTGAATTGCGGCCCGCAGGGTCGCAAGGGGGGGGCAGGCAGCCCCCCGGACCGCAGGTCCCGGCACGGCCGGGCTCGATTCCCGGACGGGCCGCAGCCCCAGACCGAAGCCACCTCCACGCGCGAAATTGATTGACGCAGACAATCAAATCTCTACCCTGATCTCGCGAACAGGGAGGAGTTCATGCGCACGCAGGTCGCCATCATCGGCGGCGGGCCATCGGGTCTGCTGCTGTCCCAGTTGCTCCACCGCGCGGGGATCGACACGGTCGTGCTCGAACGCCAGTCCCGCGACTATGTCCTCGGCCGCATCCGCGCGGGCGTCCTCGAATGGGGCGCGGTCGAGATGCTGCGCGAGGCGGGCGTCGGCAAACGGGTGGATGCCGAGGGGCTGCCACATGACGGCACCTATATCGCCACCCGCAACCGTGGCTTCCGCATCGACTTCCGCAGGCACACCGGACAGCAGGTCATGGTCTATGGCCAGACCGAGGTGACGCGCGACCTCTACGCCGCCCGCGACGCGATGGACGGCAAGGTGATCCACGGGGTCGAGGGCGTGACGATCCACGGCGCCGACACCGACGCGCCGCATGTGACCTACACACTGGACGGCACCGGACACCGGCTGGACTGCGATTTCGTCGCGGGATGCGACGGTTTCCACGGCGTGTCGCGCAAGACGATCCCGGCCAGCGTGCTGAAGGAGTTCGAGCGGGTCTATCCCTTCGGCTGGCTCGGCGTGCTGTCGGAGACGCCGCCGGTCAGCCACGAATTGATCTACGCCCAGCACGAACGCGGCTTCGCGCTCTGCTCCATGCGGCACGCCGCACTGGCGCGTTATTACGTGCAGGTCCCGCTGACCGACAAGGCCGAGGACTGGTCCGACGATGCCTTCTGGGCGGAGCTGAAACGGCGCATCCCCGCCGACGCGGCCGAGACGCTGATCACCGGCCCGTCGATCGAGAAGAGCATCGCGCCCCTTCGCTCCTTCGTGGCCGAACCGATGAGGTGGGGCCGCCTGTTCCTCGTGGGGGACGCCGCGCATATCGTGCCGCCGACCGGGGCCAAGGGGCTGAACCTTGCGGTCTCGGACGTCCACTACCTCTATCACGGGCTGGTCCAGCACTACCAAGGCGAGGACGAGGGGATCGACCGGTATTCCGAGCGTGCCCTCGCACGGGTCTGGAAATCCGAACGGTTCTCGTGGAGCATGACGACGCTGCTGCACACCTTCCCCGAGCGCAACGCGTTCGAGCACCGGATGCAGGAAGCTGAACTCGATTACCTCGAATCCTCCGATGCCGCACAGGCGTCGCTGGCCGAGAATTACGTGGGGCTCCCTTACTGATGAAGATCGCCAATCTCGACGACATCAAGCTGCATTACACCGACGAAGGCGACCCGAACGGCGCGCCGATCGTCTTTTCCAACTCGCTCGGGACCGACCTGCGCCTGTGGGACAAGATCGTCCCGCTGCTGCCCGCCGGCCTGCGGATCATCCGCTACGACAAGCGCGGCCACGGGCTGAGCGAGGCGACGCCGGCGCCCTACAAGATGGGCACGCTGGTGTCTGACGTGGAAAGGCTGATGGACCATCTGGGCGTCAAGGACGCGCTGTTCGTCGGCCTCTCCATCGGAGGGATGATCGCCCAGGGGCTCTGCGTGAAGCGGCCCGATCTCGTTCGGGCGGTCGTGATCTCCAACTCCGGCGCCAAGATCGGCACCGCCGAGATGTGGGCCGACCGGATCGCCGCCGTGAACAGGGGCGGGATCGAAGCGCTGGCGGACAGCATCATGGAGCGGTGGTTTTCGAAACCTTTCCGCCAGACCGACGAATTTCACGCCTGGCGCAACATGCTCGTCAGGCAGACGGTCGCGGGCTACACCGGCTGCGGGGCGGCGATCTCGGGCACCGATTTCTATACGCCGACCGCCGGTCTGCGCATCCCGGCGCTCGGCATCGCGGGGACCGAGGACGGGTCGACCCCGCCCGATCTGGTGCGCGAGACGGTCGACCTGATCCCCGGTTCGCGCTTCGCGCTGATCCGTGGCGCGGGGCACCTGCCCTGCGTGGAAAAGCCCGAGGAATATGCGCAGATCCTCAACGATTTCATCACGGGGACCGGCCATGTCGAAGCGTGAACAGGGCGAAGCCACCCGCCGTTCCGTTCTGGGCGACGCGCATGTGAACCGGTCGCAGGGGAAGGCCACGGAGTTCGACCGGGGCTTCGTCGACATGATCACCGAGGGCGCGTGGGGGACGGTCTGGTCGTCCGACGCGATCACCAAGCGGGAACGGTCGATGATCACGCTCGCCCTGCTGGCCGGGCTCGGGAATTTCGAGGAATTCCAGCTGCACCTGCGCGCCACCGTGAACACCGGCGCGACGCGGGAGGACATCCGCGAGGTGCTGCACCACGTCGCGGTCTATGCGGGCGTGCCGCGGGCGAACCACGCCTTCAAGCTCGCCAAGGAGATCTACGCCGAACTGGAGGAGGACGGCCAATGACCACGGACCTCGGACCGCTGGTGCCGCGCGACCGCGCGGCGCATCCGGTGCCCTATGACGTCGACTACAAGACCAGCGTGGCGCGGTCGCCGCACCAGCCGCTGCTGTCGATGGAAAGCACCCCGTCCGAGGAAACCGGACCCCGCTTCGGGCACAACATCCTCGGGCCGCTGGACAACAACCTGATCCTGAACTGGACCAAGGGCGCGGCCCCCGCCGTCGGGGAACGCATCCTTGTGCACGGGCGGGTGCTGGACGAATTCGGGCGGCCCGTGCCGCAGACCCTGGTCGAGATCTGGCAGGCCAACGCGGGCGGACGCTATCGCCACGTCAAGGACACCTACTTTGCCCCCATCGACCCGAACTTCGGCGGCTGCGGGCGGACGATCACCGACTACAACGGCTATTACGAGTTCCTGACGATCCGCCCCGGCGCCTATCCTTGGCCGAACCGGGCGAACGACTGGCGGCCGATGCACATCCATTTCTCGATCTTCGGCCACAGCTTCGGCCAGCGGCTGATCAGCCAGATGTATTTCGAGGGCGATCCCCTGATCGCGCGCTGTCCCATCGTCAACACGATCAAGGACCGCAGCCAGATCGACCGCCTCGTCGCGCCGCTGGACATGGCCAAGTCGCGACCGCTCGATTTCCTCGCCTACAAGATGGACATCGTCCTGCGCGGCCGCCGCCAGACGATGTTCGAGAACAAGCCGGAGGGGATGTGACATGGTGCAGTCGCTAGACAACCTGCGCGAAACGCCCTCGCAGACGGCGGGGCCCTACGTGCATATCGGCTGCATGCCGACCCATGCCGGGAACGCCGGTGCGTTCGGGACCGAGATCGGCAAGTCGCCGATCGCCGACGGGGCCAAGGGGCAGATCGTCACCATCCGGGGACAGGTCATCGACGGCACCGGCTGGGCGCTGCGCGACGCGATGATCGAAAGCTGGCAGACGGATGCGGCGGGCAGGTTTCCCGGTCAGGATGACGCTGACCCGGCCGTGTCGGGCTTCGCCCGTTTCGCCGCGGATGGCGAAAGCGGCGAGTTCACCCTGCGGACCGTCAAGCCGGGTCCGATACCCGCGCGAGGCGGCGGTTTCCAAGCGCCGCACATCTCGCTCTGGGTCGTGGCGCGGGGCGTGAACGTCGGTCTGCAGACGCGGATCTACTTCGAGGACGAGGACAACAGCGCCGATCCGCTGCTGAAGCGCATCGAACAGCGCCCCCGCGCCGAGACGCTGATCGCGAAGAAGACCGCCGATGGCGAATACCGCTTCGATATCCGCTTGCAGGGCGCGGGCGAAACGGTTTTCCTCGACCTATGAGCCGCATTCTACTGATACACGGCGCCTGCCACGGAGCATGGTGCTGGCGCGATGTCGTGCCGCTGCTGGAACGGCAGGGGCACGAGGTCATCGCGCTCGACATGCCGGGCCGTGCGGGGGACACCCGCGATCCCGGCGCGCTGACGCTGGCCGATCAGGCGCAGACGATCCTCGACGCGGCGGGTGACGGTGCGGTGCTGGTCGGCCATTCGGCGGGCGGCTTCTCGATCTCGGCGGCGGCCGAGGCGGCGCCGGACAAGGCGCAGCACCTAATCTATGTCGCGGCGCTGCTGCCCCAGACCGGCGACACGCTGGTCGGCAAGATGGGCGCGCTGAGCCAGACCGGCGAACGGGCCCGCTTCAACCGCGCGCTGGACGGCAAGGGCTATGCCTTCGACCCGAGCGCCGCGCCGCTGCTGTACAACGGGGTGTCCGAGGCGGACGCGGAATGGGCGCTAACGCAGATCTGCCCCGAACCCTCGGCCCCACACCGCGAGGCGATCCGGGTCGGCGACAATTTCGGCAGCGTGCGCAAGAGCTACATCCGCTGCACCGAGGACCGGGTGATCCCCTCGACCGATCAGGAGCGCATGGCGCATGAAGGCGCGGCGGCCCTGTTCGACATCGAGACCGGGCATTCGCCGTTCCTGTCGGAACCCGAGGCGCTGGCTCACCTGATCGACCAGATCGCCAAGGGCGCCTGATGGCCGGATCCGTCCACGACAGCCAGCTCTACGCGCGGCTTTTCCCGGTGGGCGACGTCGGACGCCTGTTCACCGACAGCGCCGAGGTCCGCGCGATGCTGCTGGTCGAGGGCACGCTGGCCAAGGTGCAGGGCGCGGCGGGGGTTATCCCCGAGATCTCGGCCGCCTTCATCCACCGCGCGGCGCTGGAAATCCCGCTCGACCCCGGCGCGATGGCCGAGACGACGGGCCAGAACGGCGTCCCGGTGCCGGCGCTGGTGGCCGCGTTCCGCAAGGCGATGGAAGCGCCGGAACACGCCCAATACCTGCACTGGGGCGCGACCTCGCAAGACATCATGGACACCGCGCTGATGCTGCGGCTGCGGCAGGCGCTGAAGCTGATGGACGACGGGCTGGGGGCCGTGCTGGCCGCGCTCGCCGATCTGGCCGAGGCGCATGCGGCGCTGCCGATGGCCGGGCGGACCTATGGCCAGCTCGCGACGCCGGTCAGCTTCGGCTCGGTCGTGGCGCACTGGGGGTTCCCGCTGATCGCGCTGCGGTCGGAAATAGGGGCGATCCGGGAAACGGGGCTGATCGTCTCGCTGTCCGGGGCCTCGGGCACCGGGGCGGAGCTTGGGCCCGACCCGGCGGCGCTGCGGGCGGCGATGGCCGAGGCGCTCGGGCTGCGTGACCCCGGCTACTCATGGCATGCGGATCGCGGGCCGGTGCTCAGGATCGCCGGCTGGATGGCGCGACTGACGGCGGCGCTGGCGAAGATGGGCGAGGACCTTATCGCGCTGACGCAAAGCGGGATCGGCGAGGTCCGGCTGGGGTCCTCCGGCGGGTCGTCGACTATGCCGCAGAAGCAGAACCCCGTCGCGCCCTCGGCACTGGTGGCGCTGGCGCGGCAGGTGACGGCGCTGAACCATGCGCTGCTGTCGGCGGGCAGCCCCCGGCAGGAACGGGACGGCGGGGCATGGTTCACGGAATGGCTCTGCCTGCCGCAACTGGTCCTGTCGACCGCCGCGGCGGTCGAGACCGCCCGTGCCTTGGTTCCCGGCCTGCAGCCCATGCCGGTCGCGATGGCCGCCGCACTGAACGCGGGCGGAGGTGTGATCCATGCAGAGGCGCTGAGCTTCCACCTCGCCGCCCACATGCCGCGCCCCGAGGCGCAGGCGGCGGTGAAGGCGGCCTGCGCGCGCGTCCGCGACGAGGGCCGTCCGCTGGCCGAGGTGGCGGCGGAGATGTGGCCCGATGTCGACCTGTCGCCGGTGTTCGGCGCGGGAGGCGGATTGGGCAGCGCGCCGGACGAAGCGCGACGGTTCGCGGTTGAGGCTCGAGGGCGCTAGCCCGGCTGCAGGGCCTGTGGAGAGTGTGGGAGCCTCCGGCGGGGGGTGAGGGGCGTCAGGAAACCGTCCAGTGGACGGTTTCAGCCCCGAACGGGCGAAGCCCATGGCCAGATGAAGTTTGGGACTTGGTGCACTTGTCCGCATTCTGAGTTACCAGCCGACGATGAAAAATCCTTGAGTCCGCGCGCAGCGCCCAAACTGCTGCGGCGCGACTTGAGATCGGAAGACGCTTGTCCTGATCGCCGCCAGAAGCCGCGGTCAGGTTGACTTTGACCGGCGCAGGGGCAAGGTCGCGGGGCTTTGACGGGATCCGCGTTCCATGCCGCATCGCCTGCCGCTTGTCTTCATCCTTGCCACGGTGACGCTGGACGCCATCGGGATCGGGCTGATCTTTCCCGTCATGCCCGACCTGATCCGCGAGGTGATGCACACCTCGCTCAGCGGCGCGGCGATCTGGGGTGGGGTGCTGGTGTCGTCCTTCGCGGCGATGCAGTTCCTGTTCGGACCGCTGGTCGGGCACCTGTCCGACGCCTTCGGCCGCCGCCCGGTGCTGCTGATCTCGCTCGCGGTGATGTGCGTGGACTACGTCATCATGGCGCTGGCCGGGTCGATCTGGCTGCTGATCGCCGGGCGCATCCTGGGCGGCATCGCGTCGGCCACCCACGCGACCGCCTCGGCCTTCGTCGCCGACATCTCGCGCCCCGAGGAGAAATCGGCGCGGTTCGGGCTGGTTTCGGCCGCGTTCGGGGTCGGCTTCGTCATCGGCCCGGTGATCGGCGGGCTGCTGGCCGATTTCGGCACCCGCGCGCCGTTCTGGGCCGCCGCCGTGCTGGCCGCCGCGAACCTCGGCTTCGGGCTGGCGGTGATGCCGGAGACGGTGACCGACCGCATCCGCCGCAAGTTCGACCTGCGCCGGGGCAATCCGCTGTCGGCCCTGCGCGCGATGCGGCACCTGCCGGGGATGGGCGCGCTGCTGGCGGTGTTCACGCTCTACCACGTCTCGACCGAGGTCTATCCGGTGATCTGGGCCTATTTCACGCAGGCCCGGTTCGGCTGGGACACGCGGCTGGTCGGCGTCTCGCTGACCGTCTACGGCGCGGCGCTGGTCGTGGTGCAGGCGCTGCTGATCCGGCCCATCCTCAACTGGCTCGGCGACCGGCGGACCGTGCTGGCGGGGTTCGGCTGGGAGGCCGCCAGCCTGCTGCTGCTGGCCTTCGTCACCTCGGGCCCGCTGGCGATGGTGCTGACGCCGATCACGGCGATCGGCGGCGTGACCCTGCCCGCGCTGCAGGGCGAACTGAGTCGCAGCGTGCCCGACGACGCGCAGGGCGAGTTGCAGGGCGTGCTGTCCTCGCTCATGGCGCTGACCATGATCGGGGCACCGCTGGTCTACACGACGACCTTCCGCGCCTTCACCGCCGAGAGCGCCCCCGCCTACATGCCGGGCGCACCGTTCCTCGTGTCCCTGGGCTTCGTGGTGCTGGCGCTGGTCCTGTTCGGGCTGAACAGGCGGGCCGGCGCGACCTCCGCGATGTAATTCCGCAATCCGGAAGCGCATTTCGCGCTTGAATCCCGTGGCCGCTCGGGGTGAGGTGCCATCAAAATCGGGAGGACCAGCCTATGCAGAAAATCAAAGCCGCCGTGTGCCACGAATTCGGCACCCCGCTCGTGATCGAAGAGATCGAGCTCGCCGATCCCCGGATGGGCGAGCTGGAGGTCGAGATCGACGCCGTCGCGATCTGCCATTCGGACATCACGTTCCAGGACGGTGGCTGGGGCGGGATGCTGCCCGCCGTCTACGGTCACGAGGCAGCCGGCAAGGTCACCAAGGTCGGTGAGGGCGTTCAGGGTTTCGAGGTCGGCGACGACGTCTGCGTCACGCTGATCCGCGCCTGCGGGCACTGCCAGTCCTGCCACACCGGCAGCCCGACCACCTGCGAGACGCCGCGCGGCGAAAGCCCGCTGAAGACGCTGGACGGCAAGCCGGTGCTGCAGGCGATGGCCACCGGGGCCTTCGCCGAGAAGGTCGTGGTGCATCACAGCCAGATCGTGAAGATCCCGGCCTCGATGCCCAAGGACGTGGCCGCCCTGATCTCCTGCGGGGTCATCACCGGTGTCGGCGCGGCGACCATCGCGGCGGGCGTGCGTCCGGGTCAGGACGTCGTGGTCATCGGTGCGGGCGGTGTCGGCCTGAACGCGATCCAGGGCGCGCAGATCGCGGGGGCCCGGCGGATCGTCGCCGTCGACCTGCTGGACGAGAAGCTGGAAGTCGCCAAGGAATTCGGCGCGACCGACGCCGTTTCGGCCAAGGACCCCAAGCCGTGGAACGCGGTCAAGGAAATCCTCGGGCGCGGCGCGGATTACGTGCTGGTCGCCGTCGGCTCTCCGAAGGCCTACGACCAGGCGGTGCGCTATCTGGGCATGAACGGCAAGGTCGTCATGGTCGGCATGCCCCACATCGACCAGACGTCGAGCTACAGCCCGATGATCATGGCCAACCAGGGCCAGGGCATGATCGGGTCCAAGATGGGCGACATGGTGATCCAGCGCGACATTCCGTGGATCGTGGACATGTACCAGCAGGGCCGCCTGAAGCTCGATGAGCTGATCTCCAAGCGCTACAAGTTCGAAGAGATCAATGACGCCATCGCCTCGACCAAGACCGGCGCGGCACGGCGGAACGTCGTCCTGCTGAAGTGAAGCTCGCCGATCTCGATATCATCGTGACCGCCCCGCCCGCACCGGGCTGGGGCGGTCGCTACTGGATCCTCGTCAAGGTCACGACCGACACCGGGATCACGGGCTGGGGCGAGGTCTATGCCGCAGCCGTCGGAGCCGAGGCGCAATGCGCCGTCGTCCGAGACGTCTTCGAACGGCACATGGCGGGCGAGAACCCTGAGAACATCGAGATGATGTTCCGCCGGGTCTATTCCTCGGGCTTCACGCAGCGGCCCGACCCGACCGTGATGGGCGCGTTTTCGGGGCTGGAGATCGCCTGCTGGGACATCCTCGGCAAGGACCGCGACCGCCCGGTGCACATGCTGATCGGCGGGCGGATGAACGATCGGCTCAGGGCCTATACCTACCTCTACCCCCTGCCCCAGCACGACCTGACGGATTTCTGGATCAAGTCCGACCTCGCCGCCGAGGCCGCCGTCGACTGCGTGTCGCGCGGCTATACGGCGGTCAAGTTCGACCCGGCCGGGCCCTACACCCTGCGCGGCGGGCACATGCCGTCCATGCGCGACATCTCGCGCTCGGCCGAGTTCTGCCGCGACATCCGCGCGGCGGTCGGGGACCGGGCGGACCTGCTGTTCGGCACGCACGGCCAGTTCTCGACCGGCGGCGCGATCCGGCTGGCGGACGCCATCGCGCCCTATTCGCCGCTGTGGTTCGAGGAACCGGTGCCGCCCGACAACGTGGACAGCATGGCCGCCGTGGCGCGGGCGACGCCGATCCCCGTGGCTGCAGGCGAGCGGCTGACCACCAAGGCGGAGTTCGGCGCGCTGCTGCGCGAGGGCGCGGCCAACATCCTGCAACCGGCGCTCGGCCGGGTCGGCGGGATATGGGAGGCCAAGAAGATCGCCGCGATGGCCGAGGCGTTCAACGCGCAGATGGCGCCGCACCTTTACTGCGGGCCGGTGGAATGGGCGGCCAACATCCAGTTCGCGACCGCCACGCCGAACCTGCTGATGATCGAGACGATCGAGACAGCGTTCCACGCGGGCCTGATCCGTGGCGCGATCACGGTCGAGGACGGCTTTGTCACGCCGCCATCCGGTCCGGGACTGGGAATCGAGATCGACGAGGATCTCGCCCGTGCGCATCCATGGACCGGCGACGGACTGCATCTGCAAATGCAGGAGGCGCCCTGCGACTACGTTGATGAAAACGTGTTCGAGGGTGGTGCGCCGGTCGGGAAAACGTGATCTCGCATGTTCTACCATAGCGTGATATTCATGTATCCTAACTTTTCGGACCGAGACCTTGCCCAACACCGCTGAGCCCCCTGCACCGCCCGAGGAAATGGCCCGCAACGCCTCTGCCGCGGCGGGTTTCCTCAAGGCGCTGGCCCATGAAGGCCGGCTTATGATCCTGTGCCACCTCGGCTCCGGCGAGAAGTCCGTGGGCGAACTTGAGGCCCTGCTCGACATGCGGCAGGCGGCGGTCAGCCAGATGCTGGCGCGGCTGCGGGACGAGGGCTTTGTGTCGACACGGCGCGAAGGCAAGACGATCTACTACAGCCTTGCCAACGAAAACACCTCGGCGGTCATCGGCCTGCTGTACCAGCTGTTCTGCAAGACCTCCGACTGATCCCCGGCCCACACGCCACGGATGTGGCGCCGCATCGCCCGGCTCGCCGGACGGGGTTAGTCTGACCCCGAGGCGGCCGGACGTGCCGCCGGGACCGGAGGGGCCATGTCACTGATCCTGTATCACGGACCGAGGTCCAGCGCGTCGCGCCGTGTGCGCCTGTGTCTGGAGGAAAAGGGGCTGGACTGGGAGGGGCACGTCATTGACCTGTCCCGTCAGGAACAGCACTCACCGGACTACCTGCGGATCAACCCGCTCGGCGTCGTGCCGACGCTGCTGCATGACGGTCGGCCCCTGCACGAAAGCGGGACGATCTGCGAATATCTGGACGAAACCTTTCCCGAACCGCCGCTGATGCCGCGCGATCCCTATGACCGGGCGCTGGTGCGGAACTGGGTGCGTCATGTGGACGGGTTGATCGGCAACCTGATCCGGTTCAACTGGCGCCATTCCATCGCCAAGCGCGCGGCGCAGCTGACGGACGCGGAACTGCAGCAGGCCATCGCACGGGTGCCGAGCGCGGAGCGCAAGGAGGCATGGCTGCGCGCGGCCCGGACCCCTTACACCGAGGAAGAACTGGCCGAGTCGCGCGCCGTGCTCGTCGGCTTGCTGGACCAGATGGAGGCCACCCTGTCCGACGGCTGGCTGTTCGGTGGCGCCTATTCGCTGGCCGACATCGCCGTCGCGCCCTTCATCCGCCGGATCGACGAGGAGATCGCGCCGGACGAGATGACCACGGCCAGACATCCGGGCGTGGCCGCGTGGTGGGCCGCGGTTCAGGCGCGACCGGCCTATCAGCGGGCGGATTTCGGCCCGTTCGTGATGACCGAGTAGCACATCCTCCATCATGTCGCGTTGCACTTGGCACGGCGGCGCGTATCCTCAAATCATATATTCGAATATGATTGGAGGAGGAGCCCCCATGACCCCGCGCACCTTCGTGTCCGCCCTTGCCCTGTTGACCGCCGCCGTGACTCCGGTCGCCGCGCAGGAGCCGGTGAACATCGCCCCCGGCCTGATGTCCGTGACCGTGGAAACGGAAAAAGGCCCGGTCGCCATCAGCCGCATTCAGGACAATACCCACGAGATCACCGGCGACTTCGCCCGCACCTCGCGGCCCTGCCCCAACTTCTGCATCCAGCCGATGACCCCCGCCGAAGGCGTGCGCACCATCGGCGAGCTGGAGCTGCTGGACGCGCTGCAGAACCCGTCCGTCACCGTCATCGACAGCCGGGTCCGGCCGGACTGGGAAACCGGTACCATCCCCGGCGCGATTTCGATGCCCTACACGGAAATGGCGGACCGCCTGCACGAGCTGGGCTGCGCGCCGGATTTCGACGGGTTCGAATGCGAGGACGTGGGCGAGATCGTCCTGTTCTGCAACGGTCCGTGGTGCGGCCAGTCGCCGACCGCGATCCGCCGGATCATCGAAGCCGGTTATCCGGCTGACAAGATCATGTATTACCGTTGGGGCATGCAGGGCTGGCGGATGCTCGGCCTGACCGTGGAGGGCGGCAAGTAGTCCCGTCCTCCGCCTGAAAAGGAGGAGGAAGGAACATGACCGACCTGCCAGTGATCGGCGCGCAGCTTTCGGTGCTGGATCTGGACCGGCACCGGGACTGGCTGTTCGAAAAGGACCGGGACCTCGAACTGCCCGAGTTCTGCATGGCGGACATCCTCGCCAATCCCGGTCCGTTCATCGACATGGCGCTGAAGAAGCTGGACGGCTGGAACGGGCGACTCGGCATCCACGGGCCGTTCTCCGGCTTCGAACTGGACGTCCGCGACAGGGACGTCCGCACGGTCGTTCAGGCCCGGCTGGATGCGGCGCTCGGGGTGTGCGAACGCCTCGGCGCGCGGCAGATGGTGGTGCATTCGCCCTACGACGGCTGGGATGCGCAGAACCTCGACGTCAAGGGCGCGAAGGAGCGGACGAAGTCGGTCACGGCGATCCTCGACACGCTGGCGCCCGCGCTGAAGCGGGCCGCGGCGGCGGGGGTCGAGATGGTGCTGGAGAACATCCGCGACACGGATCCCGCCCTGCGCCGCGCCGTGGTCGAGGCGGCGGACAGCCCCGCCCTGCGCCTGTCGGTCGACACCGGCCACGCGGAATGGGCCCATGTCACCGCGGGCGGACCGCCGGTCGATCGCTTCATCGCCGATGCGGGCACCCTGCTCGGCCATGTGCACCTGCAGGATGCCGATGGCTGGGCGGATCGGCACTGGGCGCTTGGCGAGGGGACGATCAATTTCCACCCGATCTTCCGGGCGCTCGGCGCCACCGGGGCCGCGCCGCACCTGATCGTGGAGATCAACGACTTCGGCAAGGTGCCCGCCAGCGTCGCCCATCTGGAACGGCTGGGACTGGGTCAGTAGGCCCGGTCAGGCCGACCGCAGCAGGACCTTGGTGGAGCCGACGGCAGCGGCGATCCGGGTGTAGTGCGCCTTGCGGTTGCCCGAGCTGCCCGAGGCGCGGATCAGCTTGGTTTCGGCCTCGCGCACGATGCTGTCGGCACGGCGCAGCGCCTGAGGCAGAACCGCGGCCCGGACCGCGCGCACGCGGGTCAGGCCCTGACGCACGGCGGGGGCCGTGGTGTCCTCGTTCGCCTGCGCAAGTCCCCGCAGCCGTTGCGCCGCTTCGTTCAGGATCGCCTTGGCCTCGGCGTAGTCCGGCCGGTTGCCAAGATCCTGTGCCGCACGCTGAAGCGCGATGCCCAGACAGTCGATCCTGTATTGCAGCGGCAGCGCAGCGCAGGACTGTTCGGCGGATTTCAGTGTTCTGACGACCCGGTTGGTCACCGAATCCGAAAAGACCCTGAGCGGCGGTTCGGGGCGCGCGCCATCCGGCCATCCTGTCTGCGGCAAAGGTGCCGGGCTGTAGCGCGCCCCGACTTCCACCGGAAGGATGAGGCACGCCATGGCGGCGGGCAGAATACGGCTCAGCGGGCCCATGCGGCCTGCGCGGGCGGGGTCATTCATCGGTCGTTCTCCTCTTCGACGCCATAGGCTTTTCTGAGACTGCTTCGGGTCATCGGGCCGAACGAGGCATCGACGGCACCCGTGTAGAACCCGTTCGACTTCAGAATCGCCTGCAGGGCCCGGCGCGAGGCCGGTTTGAACATGTTCGGCGCCTCGGTCAGCTGCGCCAGCACCTCGTCATTGCCGCTGCGCAGGGCGTCGTACAGATACTGCCCCGCATCCTCGGGGCCCCGTCCCGGCACGATGCCGTCGTCGATCAGCGCGGCGTAGTTGAACATTGCCTCCGGGTGACGCAGGTCGGCTGCGCGGGCCAAGTAGGCCACGGCGCGGGCGGGATCGCGTGGAATGCCTGTCGCGCCGTTGAAGGTCAGCACGCCCAGATCGTTGATCGCATCCGCATGATCCAGCAAGGCGGCCTGCCGGAAAAGGTCGATGGACCGCGGGATGTCCTGATCGACACCGATCCCGCGTTCCAGCAGCCGTCCCAGTTCATACATCGCTTCGGGATCGCCCGCCTCGACCGCGCGGGCCAGCAGCGCGGCAGCGGCAGCGGGATCGAACGTGCGGCCTTCGGGATTCAGGCGCATGTAGGCCAGCCCCTTGATCGCACGCAGGTTTCCGTCGTCGGCCAGGGCGCGCAGCTGCGCTTCCTGGTCGATGCTCAGGCTGGCCCATGCCTGTTTGCGCTCGACACTTTCCAGCGTGTTCAGCCGGGCCGTGTTCCCGGCGAGGAAATAGGGATTGCCCGAGATCGAGCCGTAGACATGCGGGATCTGTCGCCCGCCGGTTGTCATCAGAACCCGATCCCGGACCTGGCGGAAGAGCAGCCCGATTTCGAGGTCGGGGGTCGAGATGACGTCGGCCAGCGCGCTGGCGAAGGGACTGTTGTCGCCGTCGCCGTCCAGCGCCGCCTGCCCCGCCTCGGCGGCATAGACGACCAGCGTGCCGCGCTCTGGATTGGGTGTGACCAGCCCCACCCCGCCCCGGGTGCGCGCGGCCGTCGCCGCCACGCTTGCCGCGCCCCGTGAGGCCAGCACATCCGCCGGAAGATCGCTGTCGGCGAACGGATCGCTGCGGCAGGAATCCAGCACGACGATACGCAACTGCCGTGCCCGCTCGACCGCGCGCAGCGTGTCCTGCAGCGTGATCGCGCCCTCCAGCACCCGCGACCGCCCCGAGGCGTCCATATCGGCCGGCAGCAGAAAGTTGCGACCGGCGAACTCGATCCCGTGCCCGGCAAAGTAGATCAGCGCGACATCGGCGGTTTCCGCATCGAACGCGAACTGCCGCATCCGGGCCTGCAGGTCGGCCAGCGTCGGGTCATGGATTTCCGTCACCGCAAAGGACAGCTGGCGCAGCTTGGCCGAGATCAGCGCGGCATCGCGGCCGGTGTTGCGGAGGTCGGGCAGATGAACGTATTCACCCACGCTCACGACAAGCGCGAGGCGACGCTCGGCATTGAAATCCGCCGTCGCCGCCTGGCCGGAGCGGATGCCGTAACCTGCGGCGAGGCACAGGATCAGCGCGGTAATCCGGACGTATCCAATCATGCGGGAACCTTGAAATGCGCAGGGTCTGCAACCCGGTCACGGTCGCATGGTCCGCGATTTCAGTAAACCCTGACGGTCCCGGTGACACGCTTTGTCATCACGCGCCGGGCGTCACCGTCCCCGCCGCTTCACATTCCCGCCGCGCTGGCCCGCGCGGCCCGCCGTGGATCGGCCGCGCTTGCCGACCGCCTCGTCCGACGCCTTTTCCACCGCCTGCTGGCGCGCCAGCGGGTCGTCGTGCACCGCAAGGTCCACCGCCTCCAGCCGCTTGACCTCGTCCCGCAGCCGCGCGGCTTCCTCGAACTCGAGGTTCTCGGCCGCCTTGCGCATGTCCGCCCGCAGCCCGTCCAGATGGGCCTGCAGGTTGGCCCCGACCAGCGGCTTGTCGACCTTGGCCGTCACGCGGTTCATGTCCACGTCGCCCTTGTAGAGCCCGGCAAGGATGTCCTCGACGTTCTTCTTGACGGTCGCCGGGGTGATCCCGTGTTCCTCGTTGTAGGCGATCTGCTTGACCCGCCGCCGCTCGGTCTCGGCCAGCGCGCGTTCCATGCTGCCGGTGATCCGGTCGGCATACATGATGACCCGCCCGTCCACGTTCCGCGCGGCCCGGCCGATGGTCTGGATCAGCGAGGTTTCGGAGCGCAGGAACCCCTCCTTGTCGGCATCGAGGATCGCCACCAGCCCGCATTCCGGGATGTCGAGCCCCTCGCGCAGCAGGTTGATGCCGATCAGCACGTCGAAAGCCCCGAGCCGCAGGTCGCGCAGGATCTCGATCCGCTCGATCGTGTCGATGTCGGAATGCATGTAGCGGACGCGGATGCCCTGTTCGTGCATGTATTCCGTCAGGTCCTCGGCCATCCGCTTGGTCAGCGTGGTGCAGAGCGTGCGATAGCCCTGCGCCGCCACCTTTCGCACCTCGTCCAGCAGATCGTCGACCTGCATCTCGACCGGGCGGATTTCGACCTGCGGGTCCAGCAGGCCTGTCGGGCGGATGACCTGTTCGGTAAATACGCCGCCGGTCTGCTCCAGCTCCCAGCTTCCCGGCGTGGCCGAGACATAGACCGACTGCGGGCGCATCGCGTCCCATTCCTCGAACTTGAGCGGGCGGTTGTCCATGCAGGACGGCAGCCGGAACCCGTGTTCGGCGAGCGTGAACTTGCGGCGATAGTCGCCCCGGTACATGCCGCCGATCTGCGGGATCGAGACGTGGCTCTCGTCGGCGAAGACGATGGCGTTGTCTGGGATGAACTCGAACAGCGTCGGCGGCGGCTCGCCCGGCGCGCGGCCGGTGAGGTAGCGGGAATAGTTCTCGATCCCGTTGCACACGCCGGTGGCCTCCAGCATCTCCAGATCAAAGTTCGTCCGTTGCTCCAGCCGCTGCGCCTCCAGCAGCTTGCCCTCGCCGACCAGCTGGTCGAGACGCTGCCGCAGCTCTTTCTTGATGCCCACCACGGCCTGCTGCATCGTCGGCTTGGGCGTCACGTAGTGGCTGTTGGCATAGACACGGATGTGTTCGAACGTGTCCGTCCGCTCGCCGGTCAGGGGATCGAATTCGGTGATGCTCTCCAGCTCCTCGCCGAAGAACGACAGCCGCCAGGCCCGATCCTCCAGGTGCGCCGGCCAGACTTCGAGCGAATCCCCGCGCACCCGGAACGACCCGCGCTGGAAGCCCTGATCGTTGCGCCGGTATTGCTGCGCCACGAGATCCGCGATCACCTGCCGCTGGTCGTAGTCCGAGCCGACCTTCAGGTCCTGCGTCATCGCCCCGTAGGTCTCGACCGAACCGATACCGTAGATGCACGACACCGAGGCGACGATGATGACGTCGTCGCGCTCCAGAAGCGCGCGGGTGGCCGAGTGGCGCATCCGGTCGATCTGCTCGTTGATCTGGGATTCCTTCTCGATATAGGTGTCCGAGCGCGGGACGTAGGCCTCGGGCTGGTAGTAGTCGTAGTAGCTGACGAAATACTCGACCGCGTTGTCGGGGAAGAAGCCCTTGAACTCGCCATAGAGCTGCGCCGCCAGCGTCTTGTTGGGGGCGAGGATGATGGCGGGGCGCTGCGTTTCCTCGATGATCTTTGCCATCGTGAAGGTCTTGCCGGTGCCGGTCGCGCCCAGCAAAACCTGATCGCGCTCGCCCCCGAGCACGCCCGAGGCAAGTTCCTCGATCGCCGTCGGCTGGTCGCCCGCGGCGTTGAACTCGGTGCGCATGACGAGCCGCTTGCCGCCCTCGAGCTTGAGGCGGCGGCGGACATCGGCCACGTCGGGCACGGTGGGATCCTTGACGGGCAGACGGTCGGGCGTGTTGTTGAACATCGGGGGCCTCCAGCAGGCAATATGCCCGCTGCCGCGCGGGTTTCAACCGGCACTGCTGACAGCAGCCTGTCAGCAGTGCGGCTCCCGGCGGGCGGAGCAAACGTGCCGTTGCGTCAATAATGCTCTTGCACCGGCGCGCGGTGCGCCTAATATAACTCGCAGATGCATCAAAGCCCTTCCGGCTCGCCGCACCCCAACCACACCCGGCGCGCTGGAAGGGCTTCCTTCCCTCCGAACCGTTCCACCGTCAGCCTTATCGGCAGTTTTGCCTTGCCGAAACCGCCGGATTTCCCGTACACCCGGTGCGTCACAAGAGGGTTCTTCATGTCCGCGCGCATCTATCGTCCCGCCAAGACCGCCATGCAATCCGGCACCGCCCGGACCCGCCAATGGGTGCTGGACTACGTGGCCGACACCGCGCGCGAGGTCGATCCGCTCATGGGCTGGACCTCCAGCGCCGACACCCAGGCGCAAGTCCGGCTGCGGTTCGACACCAAGGAAGCGGCGCTGGACTATGCGCGCGAAAACGGGATCGATGCCGTCGTGACCGAGCCGCAGTCGCGCAAGGTTAACGTCCGCCCCGGCGGTTATGGCGACAACTTCGCGACCAACCGCAAACAGGTCTGGACGCACTGACTGCCGAGCCGCGGCCCCACGGCCGAGCGCCGCGCCCGACCGGTCTCCTTTTGCCGCGGCCTTGGCTTCGAATCGGGATTGGTTCACCTCTGGCAACACGCTAAACATCGCCCCGAGCGCTCTCTGCGACCCCGTAGCTCAACTGGATAGAGCAATTGACTTCTAATCAATAGGCTGAGGGTTCGAGTCCTTCCGGGGTCGCCAGAGCGAGGCAGACAGACTGTCGCCACGACGCTCTTTCCGTCAAGTCACTCCAGAATAGCAGCAGGATACCCGACCGAGCCGGTCACGTTGGCGGGCATATTGATCGCCGCAGCCTGTTCCGAGGCCATTGGAAGGATGGCGGAGACGATGGGATTCGAACCCACGAGACGGTTTCCCGTCTACTCCCTTAGCAGGGGAGCGCCTTCGACCACTCGGCCACGTCTCCGCCGACCTGACTAAGCGCTGGATGCCCGTGATACAAGGGGAAATTCTCCGTTGTTCGTCGCGCGGAACACCCGGTTGTTCTTACGTGGAATGAATGGCTTGAGGGTATCCCTGCGTCGCACGTGTGCAATAATTCCGCATTCCTACAGCGACCGATTCCTCGCTTTCCGGGTCTCGGATCTTCGCAAGGCCACGCTGACAAGCGCACAGGGCGTCCCGACGGTCCAGCCAAATGCCGCGGGTGGCATCCCCTTGCGGACACGCAGCTCGGGTTCGCGCTCAATCGCAGGACGCTCGCTTGACTCTGTCCCCTCCGCCCGCCCTTCTTGCGCCAGCAAGAGGAGCGCCCATGACCGACCGGTTCGACAGTGAACTCGAAACCCGCCTCGTGCGGTATGCCGCGATCGACAGCCAGAGCGACGACGACAGCCCCAGCCAGCCCAGCACCTCCATCCAGTACGAGATGCTGCGTCTGCTGGAAAAGGAGCTGACCGAGATCGGCGCCTCGGATGTCAAGCTGACGGAATACGGCGCGGTCCTCGCCACCATCCCCGGCACCGCCGAGGGGCCGACAGTCGGCCTGCTGGCCCATGTCGACACGGCGCCGCAGTTCAATGCCACAGGCGTCAAGCCGAGGGTTATCCGCGGCTACAACGGCGGCGACATCACCTATCCCGACGACCCCGCGCTGATCCTGTCGCCCGAAACCTCGCCGTACCTCGGTGGCAAGCAGGGGCATGACATCATCACCGCCTCGGGTCTGACCCTGCTTGGCGCCGACGATAAGGCGGGCGTGGCGATCATCATGACCGCGGCCCGTCACATGCTGGAAAACCCCGGCATGAAGCATCCGACGATCCGCATCGCCTTCACCCCCGACGAAGAGATCGGGCGCGGCGTGGACGAACGGCTCCCTAAGGACTTGGGCGCGGATTTCGCCTATACCTTCGACGGCGGCGAAGTGGGCGAGATCGAATACGAAAGCTTCTCCGCCGACCTGGCCGAGGTCCGCGTGACCGGGGTGTCCATCCATCCGGGCCTCGCCAAGGACAAGCTGGTCAACGCGATCCATCTGGCGTCCAAGATCGTCGCGACGCTGCCGCAGGCGACCATGACGCCCGAGACGACGGACGACCGCGACGGGTTCATCCACCTGACCGAGATGACCGGCGGGTCGTCCGAGATGAAGGTCAAGCTGATCCTGCGGGACTTCGAACTCGACGGGCTGGCCGAGAAGGGCGAGATCGTGCGCAAGGTCTGCGAGGCGGTGCAACTGACCGAACCCCGCGCCCTGATCACCTGCGCGATCCGTCCGCAGTATCGCAACATGCGCTACTGGCTGGAAAAGGACATGACCCCCGTCGAGCTTGCCCGTGACGCGGCCCGCGCCGTCGGGGTGGAGCCGATTTCGGTCCCGATCCGGGGCGGAACGGACGGCTCGCGCCTGACCGAGATGGGAGTGCCGACGCCGAACCTGTTCACAGGCATGCAGAACATCCACGGCCCCTTGGAATGGGTGTCGGTTCAGGACATGGCCGTCGCGACCGAGATGTGCCTGAAGCTGGTCGAGAGCGCCGCCAAGGCCTGAACTCAAGGAACGAGAGATGACGATCCCCACCTTCGACCATTGCGAGGTCTCCCGCGACGACCGCGGCGTCTACACCGCCACCATCGCCAACGCCAAGAGCCTGAACATCCTCGGCACCCCGGTGATCCTGAGCATGACCGAGGCGCTGCACTGGATCGCGGCGCAGGACGACGCCCGCGCGGTGATCCTGCGCGGGACCGGTGACAAGGCCTTCGTCGGCGGCGCGAACATCTACGAGATGGCGGAACTGGACGCCGCAGGTGGTCGCACCTTTATCTCGAACCTGCGCGATCTGTGCGAGGCCGCGCGCAACATGCCGGTGCCGACGGTGGCCCGGATCGCAGGGCACTGCCTTGGCGGCGGGCTGGAACTTGCGGCGGTCTGCGACGTGCGGCTGGCGTCGGACGACGCGATCTTCGGCATGCCCGAGGTCAAGGTCGGCATCCCCTCGGTCATCCATGCGGCGGTCCTGCCGGGGCTGATCGGACCGGGGCCCTCCAACTGGCTGCTGCTGACGGGCGAAAACGTCGATGCCGCGCAGGCGCTGAAATGGGGGTTCGTCCAGTTCACGGCCCCGCTGGCCGAACTGGACGCACTGGTCGAAAAGACGATCCACGGCATCGTGGAAAGCGCCCCCGCCGCCGTCCGCTCGCAAAAGGCGCTGATCCGCTACTGGGAAACCTCCAGCCTGGAGGACGGGATCGCCCGCAGCGTCGAGGCCTTCGGCGAAGCCTTCGACACCGGCGAGCCCGCGGAATACATGGCGCCCTTCATCAACCGCAAACGCTGACGCCCGCCCGGCGACAGGGTTGTGAAAGCGCCTGCCGCCCGGCTTTACAGGTGATCCCGTCGCTGCCAGCGTCCCCCTTGAGCGGCTGAACCGCCGCCAGGGAGGCCATGGTCATGAAGATGGAAAAGGCGCTCGAAGAGCTTGCCGACCGCCGCGCGCGTGCACTGGAAATGGGCGGGGCCGAAAAGGTCGAACGCCACCGCTCGCGCGGCAAGCTGGACGTCCGCACCCGGATCGAAAAGCTGGTCGATCCCGGCACCTTCCGCGAGGTCGGCACCCTGTCGGGCAGCGCGCAATACGACGCCGACGGCAACCTCGTGTCGATGTCGCCCGCCAACTTCATCTTCGGCCGCGCCAAGATCGACGGGCGCGACGTGGTGATCGCCGCCGACGACTTCACCGTCCGGGGCGGGGCCGCCGATGCCTCGATCCGCGAAAAGTCGGTGCAGGCCGAGAAGATGGCCAACCACTTCCGCATCCCGATGATCCGCCTGATCGACGCGACCGGCGGGTCCGTCCGCACGGTCGAGGCCATGGGCCGCACCTATGTCCCCGGCAGCCCGGCATGGGGACCGATCGTGTCGAACCTCGAAACCGTGCCGGTGGTGTCGCTGGTACTGGGCTCGGTCGCCGGCATCGCCTCGGCCCGCGCGGTGGCGTCGCACCTGACCGTGATGGTCAAGGACACCAGCCACATGTTCATCGGCGGCCCGCCGGTGGTGGCGCGCCTGGGGATCGAGACGACCAAGGACAGCCTTGGGGGTTACAAGATCCACGAGAAATCCGGCGCGGTCGACATGGTCGTCGGCACCGAGGAGGACGCCTTTGCCGCCGCGCGGCAGTTCCTGTCCTACCTGCCGTCATCGGTCGGCGAACAGCTGCCCCAGCTGGACCGGTGCGAGGTCGCACCGGACCAGTCGCTGCGCGACATCGTCCCCGAGGACCGGCGCAAGATCTACAAGATGCGGGAAATCGTGACCCGCGTGGTCGATCCCGGCAGCTTCATGGAAATGGCCCCGATGTTCGGCCGCGCCTCGATCCAGGGCTTGGCCCGCGTGGACGGGCGGACGGTGGCGATCATGGCGTCAGACCCGCGCATCTACGGCGGCGGCTGGAACGCGGACACCTGTGACAAGATCGCGAGGTTCTTCGACTTCGTGGAGACCTTCCGCATTCCGGTCCTGAACTTCGTCGATTGCCCCGGCTTCGTCATCGGCCCGGACGCCGAACGCACCGGCACCATCCGCCACGGCGCGCGGACCATGTCCGCAATCTATCGCTCGACCGTTCCGATCATGGCGATCCTGATCCGCAAGGTGTTCGGCGTCGCCGGTGCCGCGCACATGAACCACGAGGTCTATCGCCACCGTATCGCGTGGCCCTCGGGCGACTGGGGCTCCATCCCGCTGGAGGGCGGGATCGAAGCCGCCTATGCCGCCGATCTTGAAGCCGCCGAGGACCGCGAGGCGACGCTGGCCGAGATCGTCGCGCGTCTGGACGCGCTCCGCTCGCCCTTCCGCACCGCCGAGGCGTTCGGAGTGGAGGAGATCATCGACCCCGCAGACACCCGCGAGAACCTCGTGGAGTTCGTCCACCTCGCCTACCGGCGCAACATGATCGACAAGCCGCCCGTGCGGTATCGCCCCTGAGGAGACAGGCAAATGGCGGATATTGAACTGAAAAGCGACGTCTCGGGCCGGGTCTGGCAGATCCCGAAATCGGCGGGCGACAGCGTGGAGGCCGAAGAGGCGGTCATCATCATCGAGTCGATGAAGATGGAGATCCCTGTCGCCCCCGAGCAATCGGGCACCGTGGTCAAGGTTCTGGTGGCGGAGGGCGACGAGGTCGAGGAAGATCAGACCGTTGCCATCTTTTCCCCCGACTGAGCCTCACCGCACCGGAGCGCCATGACCGACACCGAAGCCTACCTCGCCCGCCTGCGCGACCTGCAGGCCAAGGCATGGCCGCCGCGCCTGTCGCGCGAGATCAGCTATCCCATCGGTGAGGTGCCGCTGAGCGATCACCTCGCCCACTGGGCGCAGGCAAAGCCGGACGTCCCCGCCCTGATCTACTACGGCACCGAGGTGACGTGGTCGCAGCTCGACGCCGACGCCAATCGCTTCGCCGCGCTCCTTGCCGCGCGGGGGATTGCCAAAGGCGACCGGGTGGCGGTGTTCCTGCCGAACTGCCCGCAGTTCCACATCGCCTTTTTCGGCATCCTCAAGGCCGGCGTGGTGCATGTGCCGGTCTCGCCGCTCTCGACCCCGACGGAACTTGCCTATGTCCTGAACGACACCGGCGCGCGCATCCTCGTCACGCTCGACACCCTGCACCCCGTCGCGGCGGAGGCGACGGCAGAGGCCCCGCTGGACGAGATCATGACGACCGCGCTGGCCGAGATGATCCCCGACGCGCCCGCCTTCCACTGCCCCGACACGGTGAACACGGCGCCCGCCCCCTGCCCCGGCACGACGCCTTTCCTGCCCGCCATCGCCGGGATGCCCGCCGACCCGGTCGCCCTCGGCGACCTCGATAGCCCCGCCGCGCTGAACTACACCGGCGGTACCACCGGCATGCCAAAGGGCTGCGTCCACACGCAGCGGGACATGGTGTTCACCGGGGCCGCGAACTGGTCGGTCACCACCGCGCGGGCCGAGGGCACGATCCTGACCTTCTTCCCGGAGTTCTGGATCGCTGGCGAAAACGGCGCGCTGATCTTTCCGCTGATGACCGGCGACACGCTGGTGCTGATGTCCCGCTGGGACCCGCTCGGGGTGCTGCAGGCCATCGAACGCTACGGGGTCGCCGTCGTCGCTTTCGTCGTGGACGGCGCGGTGGAACTGATGAACCGGCCCGATATCGACAACTTCGACCTGTCTTCGCTCCGCCGTGTCCGCGTCGTCAGCTTCATCAAGAAGCTCGACACCGACATCCGCGCGCGGTGGAAGGCGTTGACCGGCACGACGCTGGCCGAAAGCTCCTTCGGGATGACGGAAACGCACACGTCGAACACCTTCACCACCGACATGCAGGACGACGACTTCGACCTGAAACAGCAGCCGGTGTTCGTCGGCTTGCCCCTGCCCCAGACCGACGTGGTGATCCGCGACTTCGACAGCGGCGCGATCGTGCCGCTCGGGCAGGAGGGCGAGATCACGATCCGCACCCCGGCCCTGCTGAAATCCTACTGGCAGCGTCCCGATGCCACTGCAGAGGCGCTGCGCAACGGGTTCCTGCACACCGGCGACATCGGCGTGATCGACACGATGGGCTACCTGCACTACCTCGGCCGCCGCAAGGAGATGCTGAAGGTTCGCGGCATGTCCGTCTTTCCCGCCGAGATCGAGGCGGTGCTGGGCAAACATCCCGGCATCCGCGGCTCGGGCGTGGTCGGACGCAGCGATGCCCATGCGGGGCAGATTCCCGTGGCCTTCATCGAACTGGCCGATCCCGCGCTGGACATCGCGGCCCTCGGCGGTTGGATGGCGGAACGGATGTCGAAATACAAACTCCCCGAAATCCGCGTGGTCGAGGCCCTGCCGATGACCGCGACCGGCAAGGTCCGCAAGGCGGAACTGGCCAAGTGGGTGGACTGAGGAAAGGAAGACCGTGAGCCCGATCAAGAGACTGCTGATCGCCAACCGGGGCGAGATCGCCCTGCGCATCGCCCGCACCGCTGCAGACATGGGGGTGGAAACGGTCGCCGTGCATCCCGAGGACGACGCCGCCTCGCTGCACGTCATCCGCGCCGACATGGCGGAACTGCTGCCGGGCCGGGGCGCGCGCGCCTATCTCGACGTGGCCGAGGTGGTCGCGGCGGGCCAGCGGTCGGGCTGCGACGCGATGCATCCGGGCTACGGCTTCCTGTCCGAGAACGCCGCTTTCGCGGCGGCGGCCGAGGCGGCGGGGATGCGGTTCGTGGGGCCGACGCCGGAGTCGCTGTCGCTCTACGGCGACAAGGTCGCGGCGCGGAAACTGGCCGACGAATGCGGTGTGCCGGTCCTGCCGGGCACGGCCGATCCTGTGGACGCGGCGGGCGCGGCGGCGTTCTGGGACACGCTGCCGGGCGGTGCCGCAATGATCGTCAAGGCCGTCGCGGGCGGAGGCGGGCGCGGGATGCGGCTGGTCCGTGACGCGTCCGAGATCGAGGCATCGGTGGCCGCGGCGGCGCGCGAGGCCGAGGCGGCCTTCGGATCCGCCGAGGTCTACGTGGAGCGGTTCGTGGAAACCGCCCGCCATATCGAGGTGCAGGTGCTGGGCGACGGCGCGGGCGGCGTGATGACGCTGGGCGAACGCGACTGCACCCTGCAGCGCCGCCATCAGAAGGTGCTGGAGATCGCCCCCGCCCCCGACCTTGCCCCCGAAACCCGCTCTGCGCTCCTCTCCCATGCCGAAACGATGGCGCGGGCAGGCGATTACCGCAGCCTCGGCACCTTCGAATTCCTGCTGGACCGTGCGACCGGCGAGGTCTTCTTCATCGAGGCCAATCCCCGCATCCAGGTCGAGCACACGATCACCGAGGCGGTGCATGGCATCGACCTCGTCGCGCAGCAACTGCGCATCGCCTCGGGCGCGACGCTCGCGGAGCTCGCCATCGACGTCGCCCCGCGCGGCTACGCGATCCAGGCGCGGGTGAACATGGAGCGGATGAACGCCAAGGGCGACATCCGCCCGTCCGGCGGCAAGATCAGCGCCTACGATCCGCCCGCCGGGCCGGGCGTGCGCGTCGACGGGTTCGCCTACGCGGGCTACACGACCTCCGCCGCCTACGACTCTCTTCTGGCCAAGGTGATCGTGCAGGGGCCGGACTTCGCCTCGACCATCGCCAAGACATCCCGCGCGCTTTCGGAATTCCGCATCGCGGGGCTGGAGACGAACGCCAGCTGGCTCCGCGCCCTGCTGGGCCGCGCCGAACTGCCCGGCTACAACGTCTCGACCCGGTTCATCGAGGCGCATGCCAAGGACCTCGCCGAAGCCGCCGTCGCCCTGCCGGTCGCGACCTTTGGCGTCGATCAGGCAGGCACCGCTGAACAGACCGGGGCCAAGGTCCCCGAGGGCGAAACCGCCGTCCCCGCCCCCATGCAGGCGACCGTGATCTCGCTGAATGTCGAACCGGGCGACTCGGTCGCCAAGGGCACCGTCGTTGCCGTGCTCGAAGCGATGAAGATGGAGCACACCATCGAATCCCCCGTTTCTGGCCGCGTCGGCGCGGTGCTGGCAAAGGCGGGCGAGACGCTGATGGAGGGCGCGCCGATCCTGTCCATCGCGCCGGGCGAGGTCGACGCGGCCACGACAGAGGCCGAGGAGACCGTGGATCTGGATGCTGTCCGCCCCGACCTGCAGGAACTCCTCGACCACAAGGCCAAGGGTCAGGACGCCGCCCGGCCCGACAAGGTCGCCAAGCGCCACAAGCTGGGCCAGCGCACCGCGCGCGAGAACATCGCGGACCTGATCGACGAAGGCAGCTTCAACGAATACGGCGAACTGGCCATCGCCGCGCAGTCCAAACGGCGCACCCGCGAGGATCTGGAGGCGAACACCTCCGGCGACGGCCTGCTGACCGGCACCGCCACGATCAACGCCGGGCTTTTCGGCCCCGAGGGCGGGCGCGTCGCGCTGGCCATCGGCGACTACACCGTGCTGGCGGGCACGCAGGGCCAACGCCATCACCGCAAGCTGGACCGCATCCTGAACGTCGCCGGTCGCCACAAGCTGCCGCTGGTGTTCTTCGCCGAGGGCGGCGGCGGACGGCCGGGTGACACCGATCGCGTGAACGTGGCGGGCCTCGACGGCCCGTCGTTCCGCCACTTCGCCGCGCTGTCGGGCAAGGTCCCGGTCGTCGGCGTCGTCTCCGGGCGCTGTTTCGCGGGCAACGCGGCCCTGCTGGGCTGCTGCGACGTCATCATCGCGACCGAGGACAGCAACATCGGCATGGCCGGTCCCGCGATGATCGAGGGCGGCGGCCTTGGCGTCTATACCCCCGAGGAGGTCGGCCCGATCGACGTGCAATGGGGCAACGGCAACGTCGACATCCGCGTGAAGGACGAGGCCGAGGCCTGCGCGGCGGCCAAGCAATATATCTCGTATTTCCAAGGACCTGTCACCGACTGGACCGCCCCCGACCAGCGCCTGTTGCGCCGCGCGATCCCGGAAAACCGCCTGCGGTCCTACGAGGTGCGCGACGTCATCCACAAGCTCTGCGACGAAGGCTCCGTGCTGGAACTGCGGCAGGGCTGGGGGCCCGGCATGGTCACCTGCCTCGTGCGGATCGAGGGGCGGCCCTATGGCCTGATCGCGAACAACCCCAAGCACCTCGGCGGGGCCATCGACGCGGATGCGGGCGACAAGGCGGCACGGTTCCTGCAACTGTGCGACTCGCACGGGCTGCCGGTGATCTCGCTCTGCGACACGCCGGGGTTCATGGTGGGGCCGGAGGCGGAGAAGACCTCGCTCGTCCGTCACGTCTGCCGGATGTTCGTCGTCGGCGCGCAGGTCTCGGTGCCGCTGATCGGGATCGTGCTACGAAAGGGCTACGGCCTCGGCGCGATGGCGATGATCGGCGGCGGGTTCAAGGAAAGCGCTTTGACGGTCACTTGGCCCACGGGCGAGTTCGGCGGCATGGGGCTGGAGGGCGCGGTGCACCTCGGATTCCGCAAGGAACTGGCGGCGGTCGAGGACCCGGCCGAGAAACAGGCGCTCTTCGACAAGCTGCTGGCGAACTTCTACGATATCGGCAAGGCGGTGAACTACGCCGCCGCGATCGAACTGGACGCGGTCATCGACCCGATGGAGACCCGGCGCTGGATCGTCAACGCGATCACCGCCGCGCCGCCGACCGGGGGCACCGGTCGCTTCGTCGACAGCTGGTGATCAGCGCATCAGCTCGGGCAGATCGCCGGTCAGCCCCGCAGCCTCGCGGATGAAACCGCGGCGCAGGCGGGGCAGGCTGCCGATCACGCCCATGCCGATGTCACGGCCGAGGCGCAGCAGGGGATTGTCTTTGGAAAACAGACGATTGGTCAGGTCCGTCGCCATGGCAAGACTGGCCGTGTCGAACCGCCGCCATTCCTGGTAGCGCGCCAGAACGTCCGCCGCGCCGATGTCCTCGCCCCGCCGGGCGGCCTCTTTCAGCACCTGCACCAGCGCCCCGATGTCGCGCAGCCCGGCGTTCAGCCCCTGCCCCGCGATCGGGTGCATCCCGTGCGCCGCATCACCGACCAGCGCCAGCCTGTCCGCGACGAAGGCATTCGCGACGGTCAGGTTCAGCGGATAGGCGAAACGCTTCCCCTCCAGCGATATCTCACCGAGGAAATCGCCGAAGCGCGGGCGCAGGGCGGTGACGAAATCGGCATCAGACAGGCCCATGAAGGTCCGCGCCATCTCCTCCGTCTCGCTCCAGACGATGGAGGAGCGGTTGCCCGGCAGCGGCAGGATCGCCAGCGGCCCCGGCGGCATGAAGAACTGATGCGCGACGCCGTTGTGCGGCCGTTCATGCGCGATGGCGCAGACCAGCGCGGTCTGGCCATAGGCCCAGCCCGTCCGCTTGATCCCGGCCCGCAGTGCGGTGCCGCTTTGCCGTCCGTCGCACCCCACGACCACCTTGCCGCGCAGCATCCGCCCCGAGGCGAGCGTCAGCGTGATCCCGGTGGCGTCGGCCGCCTGCGCCACGACCTGTTCGCCCGAAACCTGAGTGATCCTTGGCTCGGCCGCCATCGCGTCGAGGAATGCGCCCCGCAGGAACCGGTCCTCGAGCATGTGGCCCATCGGGCCTTCCTCGATCTCGGCATGGTCGAAGTCGAGGCCGAAGAACCCGCCGCCCTGTCCGGCGTGGCCGTCGGACACCCGGATTTCCAGCATCGGCTGAGACTTGTCGCCGACCGCCTGCCAGACGCCGATGGCGCGCAGCAGCCGGACCGAGGCCAGCGCCAGCGCATAGGCGCGGCCGTCGAACTCCGCCTCGCCCCGTGTCGCGGCGGGCAGTGCGTCGATCACAGTCACGCCGAACCCGGCCTGTGCGAGGCCAAGCGCCAGCGCGGGGCCGTTCAGGCCACCGCCCACGATCAGGATGTCGCTGTTGTCGTCCATGCGGGCCTCCGTTCCCCGGCAATATGCGCCCCCGGACGGGATTGTCCATGCGCCCGCCTGCCGCTACCGTCACGTCGAAATCGCCGGAGGGATGCGGATGGACAAGTGGCTGTGGATGAGTGCGGGCGACCTTGGACGCGGGATCGCCGCAGGCGATATCGACCCGGTCGCGCTGACGGAAACCTACCTGTCGGCCATCGACGCCCATCCCGACCGCGACCGCATCTACAGCACCGTCACCCATGACCGCGCGCGGGCCGAGGCCAAGGCAGCCGCCGATCGGGCGAAACTGGGCCTGCGCCGCTCGGCGCTCGACGGGGTGCCGATCTCGTGGAAGGACCTGTTCGACAGCGCCGGCGTGGCGACAGAGGCGGGGACCGCCCTGCTCAAGGGCCGGGTGCCGGACACGGACGCGCGGGTGCTGGCGACCTCGACGAACATGGGGACCGTCTGCCTGGGCAAGACGCATATGTCGGAACTGGCCTTCTCGGGCATCGGGCTGAACCCGGTCACCGCCACGCCGCCGAACGTCAACGATCCCAAGGGGGTGCCCGGCGGCTCGTCCTCGGGCGCGGCGGCGTCGGTGGCCTTCGGACTGGCGGCGGCGGGGATCGGCAGCGACACGGGCGGATCGGTGCGCCTGCCGTCGGGCTGGAACGACCTCGTGGGGCTCAAGACCACGTCGGGGCGGCTGTCGCTGGACGGTGTCGTGCCTCTGGCGGTCAAGTTCGACACGGTCGGCCCGCTCTGCCGGACGGTCGAGGACTGCGCGCTGTCACTCGCCGCGATGGAGGGGACCAAGCCCGCCGACCTGCCCGGCGCGACGCTGGAGGGCGTGCGCTTTGCCTCGCTCATGTCGCTCGCGCATGACGACATCCGCGACGCGCCCCGCGACGGTTTCAACTCGGCCCGCGAGCGGCTGCAGCGCGGGGGCGCGATCGTCGACCCCATCGACGCGCCCGAACCGGCCGAAGCGAACACGCTGTCGGGCATGCTGCTGACCGCCGAGGCCTACGGCACGTGGAAGGACGAGATCGAGGCGCAGCCGGACGTCATGTTCAGCGAGATCCTGAACCGGTTCCGCGTGGGCAAGACCTTCACCGCCGCCGACTACGTGGCGGGCTGGCAGCGGCTGGAGGTGCTGCGCCGCCAGTGGGCCGAGCGGACCGCGCCCTATGACGCCGTGATCCTGCCCACCTCGCCGATTCTGCCCCCCGATGCCGAACGGATGATGTCGGACCACGATTACTACGTGGCCGAGAACCTGCTGGCGCTCAGGAACACGCGGATCGGCAATACGCTCGGCCTCTGCGCGCTGACGCTGCCGACCGGCGTGCCGTCCTGCGGCATCATGATCATGTGCCCGCCGGGGCAGGAGGAACGACTTCTGCGCCTCGGAAAAGCCGCGGAAAAGGCTTTGTCCTAAATGCCACAAGTGCCCCGTCGGCCACATTAGAGAACTGGACGAAACTACTGCACGGCACTACTTTTCGGCATAACGGGGCGATCAACGACCCCGACCCAGAGGCAGTGCATGATTTACCCCGAACGGTTCGCGAACCTACCGGCATATGCGTTCCCGCGTCTTCGCGCGCTCCTTGACCCGCATCCGGCGGGCGGGCCCGTCGTGAACATGACGATCGGGGAACCGAAACACCCCTTTCCCGACTGGGTCTCGCAGGTGCTGGCCGAGAATGTTGACGGATTCGGCGTCTATCCCCCCAACGACGGCACGCCCGAACTGCTGGACGCCATCGGCGCATGGATCAGCCGCCGCTACGGTGTCCCGTTCGAGGGCGCGGACCGGGCGATGGCGCTGAACGGCACGCGCGAAGGGCTCTACAACGTCGCAATGGCGCTGTTGCCGGAAACGAAGCGCGGCAAGCGGCCGGTCGTCCTGATCCCCAACCCGTTCTACCAAGTCTACATGATCGCAGCGATCTCGGTCGGGGCCGAGCCGGTGTTCGTGCCCGCCACGCGACAGAACGGCTTCCTGCCCGATTACGGCGCGCTGCCGCCCGAGGTGCTGGACCGCGCGGTCGCGGCCTACATCTGTTCGCCCGGCAACCCGCAGGGCGCGGTGGCCGATGCGGGCTATTGGAGGGACCTGCTGGCGCTGGCCGAGAAACACGACTTCCGCGTCTTCTCGGACGAGTGCTATTCCGAGATCTACCGCGGCGACACAGCCCCCATGGGCGCGCTGACGGCGGCCGAGGCCGCGGGCACCGATCCCGAACGCATGGTGCTGTTCCAGTCGCTGTCGAAACGGTCGAACCTTCCGGGCCTGCGCGGCGGCTTCATTGCCTCGGGCCCCGAGAACATCAAGCACATCCGCCGCCTGCGCTCCTACGCCGGTGCGCCGATGCCCCTGCCGCTGCAGAAGGTGGCCGAGCGGGCGTGGTCGGACGAAGACCACGTGACACAAAATCGCCTTCTTTACGCGGAAAAATATGCCGCGGCCGACGAGGTCATGAACGGCGTGCCGGGCTACCAGGGCCCCGCCGGAGGCTTTTTCCTGTGGCTGCCGGTCGAGGACAGCGAGCAGGCCGCGCTTAAACTGTGGACCGAGACGGGCGTGCGGGTGCTGCCCGGCACGTATCTCGGGCAGGACGTGAACGGGGAAAACCCCGGCAAGAACTACATCCGGGTCGCCATGGTGGCCCCAAAAGACGAGATGGTCGGGGCGCTGCAGCGCCTGCGCAACTGTCTCTACAATTGAGGGAAATTCGAGATGGCATTTCAGACGCGGGGCGGCGATCCGTTGTTCGACAGTGACATGCAGGCTGCGATCGAAAAGCGCGGCAAGGAACTGGTCGGGGTGCTACTGTTCGCGGCAGGCGTGGTCGCAACGCTGGCCTTCGCGACATATTCGCCCGACGATCCCTCCTGGCTCTCGGTAACCGACGGACCCGTGCAGAACCTGCTGGGCCGTGTCGGCGCGGGCCTGTCTGCGCCGTTCTTCATGATCCTCGGTCTGGGGGGCTGGGGCTTCGCCATCCTCGCCCTCGTCTGGGGTCTGCGTCTGGGCCTGCACCGCGGCACGGACAACGCGCTGTCGCGCCTGGTGTTCGCGCCGATCTGGATCGTCCTGCTCTCCGTCTTTGCCGCCTCCCTCGTTCCCGGCAGCGACTGGAGCCATTCCTTCGGCCTGGGCGGGCTCTTCGGTGACACGGTGCTGGGCACGATGCTCGGTGTTTCGCCGCTGGATGCCTCCGCCGGGCTCAAGGCGCTGTCGCTGGTCACCGGGCTCGCCGTCGCCCTGCTCGGGCTCTACGTGCTGGGCGCGACCCCGCGCGAGGGCCGTCTGGCGCTGCGCCTCGTCGTCTATGCCGTCATCATGGCCTACGTGGGTATCCGCAAGCTCATGGGTCAGGGCGCGAAGATGAGCTGGGCCGCCGCCATTGCCGCGCACAGGACCGGCCAGGTTCTGCACCAGCGGCATCGCGAAGCCTCAGCCGATCGCGCCGTGCGTCGCGCCGAGCGGGCCGAAGCCGCCGCTTTCGCCGCCGCCGAAGCCGAGGCTGCCGCCGCCGAGGCCGCCCGCTATGCCCCGGAACCCGAATACGCCGCGCCTGCGCCGGCCCCGACGATCCGCGAGCGCCTGACCGGCATCGTCCGCCGCGCAGGGGGGCATGACACCTCCTACGACGAGCCCTACGCCTATGACGTCGACGACACCGCCGACGTCGAGGCGTGGGAGGCCTATCAGGCCGACCAGCGCGCTGCGGCTGCCCCCGTCGCGCCCGCGCGCCAGCCCGCCCCGGTCCTCGCCGCGCCGCGCCGCGCGCCCGAGCCGCAGGCGGTTCCCGCCGAGCCTCCGATGCACCGCCGCCCCACTCCCGCGCAGCCCGGCCCCCGCCTCGGCGGCGTCACCCGCGTCACCGCCTACGAGGAGGTCGTGGAGGAGGACGAATTCGAGGAGTCCGCGCCCAAGCCCGGTTTCCTGAGCCGCCTGCCCGCGATGATCCGGCGCCCCGAGAAATCCCAGATGCCCGCGGGCTTCGTGGCGGTGGACGACGACCTGAACGATGCATCCGGGCTGCCGGTCGACGATCGGATCAAGGCCAAGATCGCCGATGCCGTGCGCCAGCGCGCCCGCACCTCGTCGCGCCTGTCCGCACCGACGCATCAGCCGGTCACCCGCGGCCGCGGCCGTGGTCCGGATCCGCTGATCCTCGGCCACCGCGCCGAGCCGCCCGTGACGTCCGCGCAGGCCGCTGTCGCGCCGCAGCCCCGTGTTGCGGCACCGGCACCTGCACCGGTCGCCGAGCCGGAACTGGTGGAAGAGGACGTCTACTATGCCGCCGGTGACGAGGCATATGACGAGGCGGACTACGGCCACGAGGCAGAGGATATGCCGATGGCCGAGGCCCCTGCCCCGGTGATGCAGGCCCCCCTGCCCCACGCGGAACCGGCGCGTCGCGTCGTGCAGCCCGCCATGCGCAAAGCCCCTGCCCCCTCCACCCGCGCCAAGGCCGAGGCACAGCCGCAGCTGAAGTTCGAGGAGCCGGCGGTGCAGTACGAACTGCCGCCGCTGAACCTGCTGATGGACCCCTCGGGCATCAAGCGTCACCACCTGAGCGACGAGGCGCTGGAAGAGAACGCCCGGATGCTGGAATCCGTGCTGGACGACTACGGCGTGAAGGGCGAGATCGTCAGCGTCCGCCCCGGCCCCGTCGTCACCATGTACGAACTGGAACCCGCGCCGGGCCTCAAGGCCAGCCGCGTCATCGGGCTGGCCGACGATATCGCACGGTCGATGTCGGCGCTGTCAGCCCGCGTGTCGACGGTGCCGGGCCGTTCGGTCATCGGGATCGAACTGCCCAACGACAACCGCGAGATGGTGGTGCTGCGCGAGATCCTCGCGGCGCGCGAATTCGGCGACAGCCACATGAAGCTGCCGCTGGCGCTCGGCAAGGACATCGGCGGCGGGTCGGTCGTCGCGAACCTCGCCAAGATGCCCCACCTGCTGATCGCGGGGACCACCGGGTCGGGCAAGTCCGTGGCGATCAACACGATGATCCTGTCGCTGCTCTATCGCCTGACGCCCGAGGACTGCCGACTGATCATGATCGACCCCAAGATGCTGGAACTCAGCGTCTATGATGGCATCCCGCACCTGCTGTCGCCGGTCGTCACCGATCCCAAGAAGGCCGTCGTCGCGCTCAAGTGGACCGTGGGCGAGATGGAGGACCGCTACCGCAAGATGTCCAAGATGGGCGTCCGCAACATCGACGGCTACAACGGCCGCGTGGCGGATGCGCTGGCCAAGGGCGAGACCTTCAAGCGCACGGTGCAGACCGGGTTCGACGACGAGACCGGCGAGCCGGTGTTCGAGACCGAGGAAACGGTGCCCGAGAAGATGCCCTACATCGTCGTCATCGTCGACGAGATGGCCGACCTGATGATGGTCGCGGGGAAAGAGATCGAGGCCTGCATCCAGCGTCTGGCGCAGATGGCGCGGGCGTCGGGCATCCACCTGATCATGGCGACACAGCGCCCGTCCGTGGACGTCATCACCGGCACGATCAAGGCGAACTTCCCCACCCGGATTTCCTTCCAGGTGACCTCCAAGATCGACAGCCGCACGATCCTCGGCGAGATGGGCGCGGAACAGCTGCTCGGCCAGGGCGACATGCTCTACATGGCGGGCGGGGCGAAGATCCAGCGCTGTCACGGGCCCTTCGTCAGCGACGAGGAGGTCGAGGAGATCGTGAACCACCTCAAGGCCTACGGACCGCCCGATTACCATTCGGGCGTGGTCGAGGGGCCGGACGAGGATGCGGAGAGCGACATCGACCTCGTGCTGGGGCTCGGCGGCAACACGAACGGCGAGGACGCGCTCTACGATCAGGCGGTGGCGGTGGTCATCAAGGACCGCAAGTGCTCCACCTCCTACATCCAGCGGAAGCTGGGGATCGGCTACAACAAGGCGGCGCGCCTCGTGGAGCAGATGGAGGAGGAAGGGCTGGTCAGCCCGGCGAACCACGTCGGCAAACGCGAGATCCTCGTGCCGGAGCAGTAAGCCCGGCGAAGATTTCGGCCGGGCTGCGCCCGACCGACCAAGGAGGGGGGCGCTGCCCCCCTCTTGCGTTTGCAGGCAAACGCAATTCACCCCCCGAAGTATTTGAGACCAGAAGAAGCAGGGGAACCTTGTCGCGTTCGTGAAAGTTGGGCGCTGGTGTGTGAAGGCAGTAAGGATTATCTTTGGCTCATGTGGAAAAAACTCGCTCTTGCCCCCGTGATCGCGTTTGCGCTGGCCCTGCCCGCGCAGGCGGAGAAGCTGCCACTCGGTCAGATTTCGTCCTATCTGAACGCGATGAAGACCGCGCAGGCCAAGTTCACGCAGGTGAACGGGGACGGGTCCATTTCGACGGGCACGCTTTACATCAAGCGGCCGGGCAACGTGCGGTTCGAATACGATCCGCCGGAAAAGACGCTTGTGCTGGCGGATGCCGGGGCGGTCGCGATCTTTGACGGCAATTCGAACACCGGGCCGGAGACCTATCCGCTGGACCACACGCCGCTGTCGATCATCCTGGCACAGAACGTCGATCTGGGCCGCGCGCGGATGGTGACCGGGCATGCCTCGGACGGCAAGACGACGACCGTGACCGCGCAGGATCCGGCGCATCCGGAATACGGCAACATCCAGATGGTGTTCACCGGCAGCCCGGTCGAGCTGCGCCAGTGGGTGATTCAGGACGACTCCGGCTCGCTGACCACCGTCATCCTCGGCGAGTTGCGCACGGGTGTCGGCATCGCGAACAACAAGTTCAGCATCGAGGGCGAGAAGTCGCGTCTGCGCGCGGACCGGCGCTAAGCCGGTCTCGCAAGCCTCAGCACCATGTGGGTCGCGTCAGGCGCGGCCACATGAGCGGAGTTGCAGGCCGTAGGTGATGGCGCGCGCTTCCATCCGGTCCGCGACCGCCAGCAGCCAGGGCTTGCCCTTGTAGGTGCCGCGGGCGTAACCGGTGGGGCCGTCGTGATAGGCGAGGTACTGGTTGCGGACGTCGTTGATCGGGATCCCCAGCCGCTCCTGACTGCGGGTCATGTACCAGCCCATGAAATCTGTCGCGTCGCGGATGTCGTCGCGCTTGGCCCGGCGGTTGCCGCTCTCTTCCCGGTATTCGTCCCAGGTGCCGTCCAGCGCCTGGCTGTAGCCATAGGCCGAAGACTGGCGCCCCATCGGGATCACCCCGAGCGCATACTGATGCGGTGTCTTGGCGTTGCCGATGAATTTGCTTTCCTGATGGATCATCGCCATCAGCACCTCCGGCCGGACGCCATAACGCCGCTCGGCCGCCCTGAAGGCGCGCATGTATTTCGGACGCTCCTGCACGATGCTGCAGGCGTTTTCCAGATCGCGCGGCGCCGTGTAGTTGCCACCGCCGCAGGAGGCCACAAGAAATAGGATCATTGCGGCACGGAGACTTCTGCCCATCTGCCCCTCGCCAACTGCTCTGCTTTTTTCGGGCATTGTAACGGTAACGCGGGCAAAGCGAAATCACGATTTCGAAGGCTGTGGCGGCGATGTGGCGCCCGCGTCAGAGGCTACAGGACCGCGGCGAGGATCAGCGGCAGGTAGATCACCGAAGCCAGCGTCGAGGCCACGACCAGACCGGCCACCGCGCCGGAGTCGGCGCCGTATTTCTCGGCCAGCAGGTAGGAGGTGACGGCGACCGGCGTGGCGATCTGGACGACAAGAACCGCGAAGGCGGTGTCATCCAGCCCGAATGCACGGCCGAAGATCCAGGCCACGCCCACACAGAGCGCGACCTTGACCAGCGACAGCCCCATCGCCTGTACCAGCCGTCCGGGATGCAGCCGCGCAACCGCGACGCCGAGGGTGATGAGCATCAGCGGGATCGCCATCTGGCCCGTCAGCTCCAGCGTGTTGGTCACCCAGCGCGGTGTATGCCAGCCCTGCCACAGGAACAGCCCGCCCAGCACCGTGGCCCAGAGCAGTGGCTCGCGCAGCGCACGGGTCACGGAGCCGCCGCCGGAGACCACCCAGATGCCGAAGGTGAAGGACCAGATCGCCATGACGGCGAAAACCACCACGGCATAGGACAGCCCCGTCTCGCCGAAGGCGAAGAGCGCCAATGGCAGGCCGATGTTGCCGGTGTTGCCGAAGATCAGCGGCGCGAGGTAGCTGCGGAAGTCGAGGCCGGCCAGCTTGACCAGCACGGCGGCCGCAACCGTCAGGGCCGCATAGGCCGCCACAGCAGCCAAAGACAGGGCCGCCAGCGCCTGCGGGTCGATCGAGGTCTTCATCAGCGCGGTGAAGATCAGGCAGGGCACCGACAGGGTCATCGCCAGCCGCGTGACGAAGTCCACGCGGTATTCGAAGCCTGCTTTCACCCATGCAAAGCCCACGCCTGCCAGAATAAACACCGGCGCAACGATCTGAAGCACTGTAAAAGCGAGGTTCACAGACTGTTTCTCCTTAAATCTGAAGGGAAATTGGACAAGCCCCGCGGTTTGGCGCTAGTAGTGTCGTTAAGGGGCTGAAGACATGTTAAAAGCACGCGCGAAATATCACTTGGGTCAGGTGGTACGCCACCGGAAACATCCGTTCCGCGGCGTGATTTTTGACGTCGACCCGGAATTCAACAACACTGACGAATGGTACGCGGCGATTCCCGAGGACAGCAGACCGTCCAAGGAGCAGCCGTTCTACCACCTGCTGGCCGAGAACGATCAGAGCTACTACGTGGCCTATGTCTCGGAACAGAACCTGGTGGAGGACTATTCGGGCGAACCGGTGGATCATCCTGATATTCCCGACCTTTTCGGGCCGTTCACAGACGGGCACTATCCCCTGCATTTCCAGCTGAACTGAGCGCCCGGCCCACCCTGACGGCAGGCCGGACACGGGATCAGTAGCCGATGGCACAGCCGTCCTTGCGGGGATCGGAACCGGCGATCAGGACACCGTCGGGCCGGATGCGGATCGCCTGTGCGCCACCGAGCGGTTCATCCGGAATTTGTACTTTGTGGCCAAGCTCTTGCAGGCTGGCGCGGACCGCGTCGGAATAGCCACGCTCGACCTTGAGCACCCCGTTTTCGGTGAAGGCGCGGGGGCCGTCGATCGTTTCCTGCGGGTCGAGGCCGAAATCGGCCGTGTTGGTGACGAACCGCGCGTGACCCGTGGGCTGATAGGCGCCGCCCATCACACCGAAGGGCATGATGACCTTGCCGCGCTCACGCAACATGCCGGGAATGATCGTGTGCATCGGCCGCTTGCCCGGCGCCATTTCGTTGGGATGCCCGTCCTGCAGCGAGAACCCTGCACCGCGGTTCTGGAACAGGATCCCGAACTTCTCGCTGGCGATGCCCGAGCCAAAACCGTGGAAAATCGAATAGATAAGCGATACCGCCATCCGGTCCCGGTCGACCACGGTGATGTAGATCGTGTCGCGGTGCACGGCCTCGGACACCTTGGCCGGGGCCTCGATCACGCAGTCGGGCGAGATCAGAGCGGCAAGCTTGCGCGCCGTGTCCATGGACAGCATGTGATCCAGCCGGGTCATGTGATCGGCATCGGCGAGGAACCGGTCGCGGGCGTCATAGGCCAGCTTGGTGGCCTCAGCCTCCAGATGCACACGCTCCGCGCCCCAAGGGTCGAGCGATGCGATGTCGAACTGGGATAGTATGTTCAGCAGCAGGATCGCGGTCGCGCCCTGACCGTTCGGCGGATGCTCCAGCAGTTCCAGGTCGCCGTAGGAGCCGCCGACGGGCAAGGTCGGCGTGGAGGCTGTCGCGGCGAAGTCGGCGAGTTCGTGCGGTCCGCCCTGCTTTTTCAATGAGTTGACCATATCTTCGGCCACCTCGCCTTCGTAGAAGGCCTTGCGTCCGTCGCGGGCGATGCGGCGCAGCACCTCGGCCTGGCCCGGCGCCTTGAGCAGCGTGCCCACCTCGGGCAGCTTGCCGCCGGGCAGGAAGAAGCGGCGGGCCGTCTCCTGCAGCGTGCCACCCTTGGCGGCGAAGTCCCACGCCACGCGGGACGCGACCGGGATGCCCGCCTCGAAATGCCGGATCGCAGGTTCGAGCAGGGCGTCGAGCCCGAGTTTCCCATAGGTTTCAGACAGATGGCAGAACCCGTCGATCGCACCGGGCACGGTCACGGCCCAAGGGCTGTCGAGGGGCATCTTGTCCAACCCCTTGGCGCGCAATGCGTCTGCCGTGGCTCCGGCAGGGGCACGGCCGGAGCCGTTCAGCGCTTCGACCGGGGCATCGGGGCTCCGGGCGATCAGGGCGAACAGATCGCCGCCGATTCCGGTCATCGCCGGTTCGCAGAGCCCCAGCAGGACCGCGCCGGCGATCGCCGCGTCCATGGCGTTGCCGCCCCGCTCCAGCACCGAGACCGCTTCGCGCGCGGCCAGCGGATGCGATGTGGCGCAGACACCGTTCAGGGCGAGGACCGGGGACCGGCCGGGCAGATGCAGATCGCGCATGAGTTAGTCTCCTTGATTGCGGCGATCCTAGCCGGGCGTGCCGGACGGTCCAGCGCAAAAAAGGATCGTGGCCGCTGCGAGGACGACCACGATTGAATTCGGTAGGAACCTCGACGCCGCGCACTGGGTGGGGGCTGTAACACGCGGCGCCGAGGTGAAGCTATGTGCAGCTACCCCTCCGTTATGACCCTGCTTTCGGACCGCAATTCGATTGAAACAAGGCATTTTCGCGGAACTGGTGTCCAATGAGGGGACAATCCCGAGAGTCAGCCCTGAATCACCGGTGCTTTCCTCAACAAAGGGCACGTTAATCCTCTACGATTCGGCCATCCGGAGCGGAGTGTTCATGCTCTCAGGAAAATTCGGCCCACGACTCGCGAGGATTCGCCTCTCATCGGGATCATCCCCCAACCGGATGGGCCTGCGATGTGTCAGCCAGCCCAGAGTGTCCGCCCGATCGCGATGCGAAAGGTGAGAGTGTTTTCCGCCCCCCGGCGTTCATACCCGATGTCGCGGGCCAGATCGCGGATGATGAACCAGCCATAGCCACCCTCGCGCAGATCGACCGGCGACCGCTGGCCATCCGCAAGATCGGCAAGCGGAACGCGCATGGACGGCATCGGCACGCCCCGGTCGCGGATCAACACGCTCAGCCCGCCCTGCCCGAAGGAACAGTGCAGCATGACAGGGCCCGCACCAGCGTCGCGATAGGCATGTTCGACCACGTTGTTCAGCGCCTCGGCCAGAACCAGCTCTGCCGCGCCGGTTTCGACCTCGTCCAGATCGAGCGGCGCGATCCAGTCGGCAAACCCGGTCAGCGCCTGCCGGACGGCCAGCGCCGAGGCCGTGAACTCCGTCGAAAAGGGATCGGGTCCGGGCCGCGGGGCAGACACCGTCGCCACGCGCCCCATCCCCGGTTCAGCCGGCATGGCCGGGGGCCGCGTCCTGAACCCGGTCATGGATAACGAACACCGTATCCATCCGGGTCAGCCGGAACACCCGGTCCACATTGGGCTGCAGGGACGCAAGTTCCATACGCTGCCCATCGCCCAGCGACTTCATGACCGAGACGATGGCACCGAGCCCGCTGGAATCGATGAACGCCACCTGCCCCAGATCCAGCAGCACGCGGCGCGACCCTGCCGGGACGGCGGCGCGCATCGCCTCCTTGAACCCGATGGCCGCAGCCGCATCAATGCGTGATCCCGCGACCGTCACCGTCGCCGTATCGCCCGACAGGCTGACATCCAGTTCCATCCGTTTCGTCCCGATCGGCCCGATGATCCCGAGACAAGGCTAGACGCCAATCCTTACCATTCGGTATTCAGGTGCAGAACAGAGGAGGTCGATCATGCAGGACGTCGTCATCGCAGGCGCATCGCGCACCGCCATGGGCGGGTTTCAGGGTGTCTTTTCCGGCGTCTCCGCCGCGACGCTGGGCGGGGCGGCCATCGGCGCGGCGCTGGCCGATGCGGGGGCGAAGACGGTCGAGGAAGTCCTGATGGGCTGCGTCCTGCCCGCCGGACAGGGGCAGGCCCCCGCGCGGCAGGCGCTCTTTGCCGCCGGTCTGGGCGAAGAGGTTCCGGCGACGACGCTGAACAAGATGTGCGGCTCGGGGATGAAGGCGGCGATGATCGCCTTCGACCAGATCGCGCTCGGCCATACCGCGACGATGATCGCGGGCGGGATGGAGAGCATGACCGAGGCGCCCTACCTGCTGCCCAAGATGCGCGGCGGCGCGCGGATTGGGCACCAGCAGGTGATCGACCACATGTTCCTCGACGGGCTGGAGGACGCCTATGACAAGGGCCGTCTGATGGGCACCTTCGCCGAGGACTGCGCCGAGGCGTTCCAGTTCACCCGCGAGGCGCAGGACGACTACGCGCTCCGCTCGCTGTCCAACGCGCTGGAGGCGCAGAAATCGGGCGCCTTCGACGGTGAGATCACGCCGGTCACAATCGCCTCGCGCAAGGGCGACACGGTCATTTCGGCGGACGAACAGCCCGCCTCGGCACGGCCCGACAAGATCCCGACGCTCAAGCCCGCCTTCCGCGACGGCGGCACGGTGACGGCGGCGAATTCCTCGTCCATTTCCGACGGTGCCGCGGCGCTCGTCCTCGCTTCGCGGAGCGCGGCCGAGGCACAGGGGCTGAACATCCGCGCCCGCATCCTCGGCCACGCCAGCCATGCGCAGGCGCCGGGCCTGTTCACGACCGCGCCCGTGCCGGCGGCGAAGAAGCTGCTCGACCGGATCGGCTGGACCAAGGACGATGTCGACCTTTGGGAGGTGAACGAGGCCTTCGCGGTCGTGCCGATGGCCTTCATGCACGAAATGGACCTGCCCCGCGACAAGGTGAACGTGAACGGCGGGGCCTGCGCGCTCGGCCATCCGATCGGGGCTTCGGGCGCGCGGATCATCGTCACCCTGCTGAACGCGCTGGAAAAGCGCGGGCTCAAGCGCGGTGTGGCCGCGATCTGTATCGGCGGCGGCGAAGGCACGGCCATCGCGATCGAACGGGTCTGAACAGACGCGAGGCGGTCCGCGAGGACCGATGAACGACCGGAGAACGCCATGCTGAACGGCTCCTGCCTCTGCGGTGCCTGCACCTTCGCCGTCACCGGCCCGGTCCGCTCGGCCTCGGTCTGTCACTGCACCATGTGCCGCAAGATGACAGGGCACACCTGGGCCTCGGCGCAGGCGCCGGAAACAGCGGTGGCGATCAGCGGTCCGGTCGCATGGTTCGAGGCCTCGCCCAAGGCGCGGCGCGGCTTCTGCCCGCGCTGCGGCAGCACGTTGTTCTGGCAGGGGACCGGGGAGACGGCGATGAGCTTCTCGCTCGGCTGCATTGACGGCCCGACGGGGATCCGGCTGGAGAAACACATCTTCACCGCGGACAAGGGCGACTACTACGACATCCAGGATGACCTGCCGCGGCACCCCTGACCGCTTTACGCCGCCCGCCCCTGCCCCTATCTCGGCGGCATGGACAGCTACGCCCCACCCGACACGCCGCTCGACGTGATCCACGAGGATCACGAGATCCTCGTCGTGAACAAACCCGCCGGCCTGCTTTCGGTCCCCGGCCGGGGCGAGCATCTGTCCGACTGCCTGCTGTCGCGCCTGCAAGCCGCGTTTCCCTCCGTGCTGCTGGTGCACCGGCTGGATCGCGACACCTCGGGCATCATGGTCTTTGCCCTGTCACCACATGCGCAGAGGCACCTCGGTCTGCAGTTCGAACACCGCCGCACCAAGAAGACCTACGTTGCGCGGGTCGCGGGCGAGGTTGCGGAGAAGTCCGGCACCATAGATCTGCCGATCGGCGTGGACTGGCCGAACCGGCCGAAACAGCACGTGGATCACGAAAACGGCCGCCCGGCCCAGACCGACTGGCGCTGCCTGCGCAGCGGCGGCGGCGAGAGCCGGATGCGGCTGATGCCCCGGACCGGGCGCAGTCACCAGCTGCGGGTGCACATGGCCGAGATCGGGCATCCGATCCTTGGCGATCCGTTCTACGCGACGGGCCCGGCCCGCGACGACCATCCCCGGCTGATGCTGCATTCGGAAGAACTGCGCCTGCTGCATCCCGACGGTGGGCGCGGCATGGCCTTTCGCGCGCCCGCCCCGTTCTAGTCGGGCAGGTAGCGGACCGAGGTCAGGTCGGCGACGAAGAACGGGAAATACCCCTCCTCGCCAAAGAAATTGCCCGCCTCGTTGTGGAACGGGATCCGGTAGCCCGAGACGAGACGATGGTCGGACAGGGGCCCGCCGAAGGGTTGCAGCTGCCAGACCTTGGCCGGGTTCGCATTGCTCCACCGCTGCAGGACGAAGCTGAGGGGCGCGCCCTCGGGCGACAGTGTCAGGTCGACGGACTGCACCAGCCCCTCGGCCTCGACCGTCACCCGCGCGACATCGGGCGACGGGGCCTCCCATCTGACGCCGGGCCGCGGCAGGACGGCGGCGGGGGTCCAGATCGCGGCCTCGGCCACCGCGCGCCCGAAGGCGGACCGCCGGTGATCCTCGGTCCATCCGGCGCGGGCGACCGGGATCAGGCCGGCAATGGCGAAGCGCGTCCATGAAAGTGCCGCACCACCCGCATCCGAGCCCGAGATCGGCAGGCCGCCTGTGGTCCGCATCTCCCATACGAAACCGCCCGGCAGGGCCAGCACCTGGCGCGCCGTCATCGGCTGGTATTTCGGATCATCCGCATCGCCCAGTCCAAAACTGCCCCGCATCTCGATCTCGGCCACGCGCGCCAAGCGCGTGCCGGGCATGATCGCCCATGTCAGGTAGCGCCGCGCGGGTTCGGGCAAATCCGCCACCATCGCGGGCCGAAAGCGTGGGGCCTCGGTATCGGCCAGCGACGAAAGGCTTTCCCGGAGCGCGGCCACCGCGCGGCGGTCGCCACGCTGAAGCCAGACCAGCGCCAGCAGCGTGGCGACGAGTGCGATTGCAATAAACAGAACAAACTTCACGACAACCTCCTGACCCATGTGGGTCAGGATCGCACCCTGCGGAAACGGCCACCGTGATTTAGATCAGTCGAAACCCAGTTCCGCCCGGATCTCCGCCGAGTGCTGACCGCGCGAGGGGGCCGGGCGCGGTTCCGGGTCGTAGCCTGAGAATCGCGGCGCGGCGACGGCCTGCAGGCCTTCGCCGTTCGCACGGAAGACCCCGCGCGCCTGAATGTGCGGATGCGCCGCTGCCTCCTGCGGTGTCAGAACAGGCGCACAGCAGGCGTCGCTGCCGGCAAAGACCGTTTCCCAGTGCGCCCGCGGCTCGGCGGCGAACATCTCCGCCAGCCGCGCGGTCTGTTCGGGCCAGCTTGCCCGGTCGTTCTGGTCATCGAAGAACGCATCGCCCGCGATCCCCATGAGATCGCGGAACTCCGCGTAGAATTTCGGCTCAAGGCACTGGACCGTCATGAACCCGCCGTCCGCGCAGCGGTAGGTCCGGCTGTAATGCGGCCCGTCCAGCCGGCTCTGTCCCCGCTCAGGCGACAGGTTGCCGGTCGATGCCAGCGACAGCAGCAGGTTCATCATATGCGCCGACCCGTCGACGATGGCCGCGTCCACGACACGGCCCTTGCCGGTCTGCCGCGCCTCCATGATCCCGGCCAGCAGCCCGATGACGAGGTAGAGCGCACCGCCGCCGATATCCCCGACCAGAGTGGGCGGCGGAAACGGTGTCTCGCCCGGTGGCGAGGCATACCACAGCGCCCCGGACAGCGAGATGTAGTTCAGGTCGTGCCCCGCCTGATGCGACATCGGCCCCGCCTGCCCCCAGCCAGTCATCCGGCCATAGACCAGCGCGGGGCGGATCGCCTGACACTCCGCCGGGCCGAGGCCCAGCCGTTCCATCACGCCGGGACGGAAGCCTTCGATCAGGCCGTCCGCCGTCGCGATCAGAGCCTTCAGCACCGCCACGTCACCGGGATCCTTCAGGTCCAGCTCGATCGTCCGCTTGCCGCGTGTCAGCGGCGGCCGGCCGCCGCCGGTCCCGCCGGCATCGCCGCCGCGCTGCACGACGATGACCTCGGCGCCCAGATCGGCCAGCGTCATGCCGGCGAACGGGCCGGGCCCGATCCCCTCGATCTCGATGATGCGGATTCCGTTCAGCATTCTGTTCCCCCTCTGCCTCCGCACGAGGTTTACAGGCTGCGTCCCCAGCGTCCACCCCGCAGGGCGATTGCGTTTCCTGTCTGCACGGTTATGCAAGAGTTGCAGCCAAGGAGGACCACATGACGCCCGAGGAAATCGCCCGCCTGCCCTATCGCCGCAATGTCGGCGTGATGCTCGCCAATGCCTCCGGCCAGGTCTTCGTCGGCCAGCGGCTCGACTTCACCTCGGACGCCTGGCAGATGCCGCAGGGTGGGATCGACAAGGGCGAGGATGCCCGCACGGCCGCCCTGCGCGAGCTGGAGGAAGAGACCGGCGTGTCCCCCGACCTCGTAACCATCGAGGCGGAATCCGAGGGCTGGCACGCCTACGACCTGCCTGCGGACTTGGTCGCCAAGCTGTGGAAGGGCCGGTATCGCGGACAGGAGCAGAAGTGGTTCCTGATGCGCTTTCACGGCACCGACGATCAGGTCAACATCCAGACCGCGCATCCGGAGTTCGGCGCGTGGAAATGGCTGGACAAGGGCGAGCTTCTGGACGCCATCGTGCCCTTCAAGCGCGCGGTTTACGAAGCGGTGCTGGAGGAGTTGGGCGACAAGCTCTGAGGTCGGCTCGCCTGCGACTTGTCGCGGCGCGGCCTGCGCTGGATCTGGACGTTCATCGACGCGCCCAGCAGGACGACGAAGGCCGTCACGTAGAGCCACATCAACATGGCGATCGCCGCACCGATCGAACCGTAGACCTCGTTATACCGCCCGAAGTTGGTCAGGTAGACCGAGAAGCCCCATGACGCGAGCCCCCACAGCGCGACCGCCAGAACCGCGCCGGGCGTGACCCATTTCACCTTTTCCCCGCCCTTGCGGTTCGGGCCGAAGCGGTAGAGCAGCGCAAGGCCGACCAGCAGGAACCCGATGGCCGCCACCCAGCGGATGAACGCGATCAAGATGGTGGTCCATGTGCCCAGCGGGATGAACTTGAGCACAATCGGCATCACGACCACGAGGCTCAGCGCGATGATCGTCACGGCGAACAGCGCCACCGTCAGGGCCAGCGCGGTCAGGTAGTGCCGGACGGTAAATCGGTTCGTCGCACCGTGGATCGTGTTCAGGCCCAGCATCAGCGCGGCGACGCCCGACCGGGCGGACCACGTTGCCACCATCAGTGACAGGACGCCCGCCCAACCCAGCGTGTCGCCGCTGGTGGACATGAGGTTGAGGATCTGCGTCTCGACCAGCGCAAAGACCTCGGCGGGGACGATGTTCCGCACCAGCTCCAGCTGTTCCAGCAGGACGTTGGGATCGGACATCAGGCCCCAGATCGCGATCACCGCCGCCAGGCCGGGAAAGACCGAGAACATGGCGTAGAAGGCGACACCCGCCGCGACGAGGCCCATGTTCGCCTCGCCGATCTGAAGCCACACGCCGTTGACGACCTTGCGCCAACGCTGAGGCCGCGACCCTGTCGGGGCCGCGGCCTGTTGGCTCTCGCTATTCGTGTTGCTGGTCATCCAGCCTTCCCGTCGACAGTGTCAGACGTGCCGGACGGAATTGCGGGGACCGGCGATCAGCCAGATGATGAAGCCGAGGACCGGCAGGATCAACACCAGAAGCGTCCACAGCACCTTTTTACCGGTGGTCGTGTTCGAGCCGATGATGGAAACGATCGCCCAGATGTCGAGGGCGAGGATGATAAGGCCGCCAAGGCCGGAAATCTCAAGCATGGTCTCTCTCCGAGATAAGTCGCGGTTCTGTGATCGCAACGCATGAAACCCGGACAGGTTCCCGTGCACGGGCGCGAGCACGGGGTCAGAGGCCGTGTCAGGGCCTTAGTAATGCTCATCTTTTCGGAAGAGTTGTTCTGCGGGGGGCGAGGTAAATCGGGGTTTGCCCCCCGTCAGAACTTGAGAAACCGAAGGGTGTCGGTTTGGACTAAACGCGCCTGCACGAGATCGGTTCCAGCCTTTCCAAGAAAATTTTCTAGCGACGTCACGTAGTGCCCTGAGGCGCGCCGGCACGGGCTGCGAAACGGGAACCGGATCGTCGATTTTGGCGTTTGCCATCCAGACGAGCGAACAAGCTTGAACAAAATTGTGAAAGGAAAAACCATGCTCTGGTGGGCTGTTACATTCTTTATCGTCGCAATCATCGCCGCCGTCTTCGGCTTCGGCGGCATCGCTTCGGCTTCGGCCGGGATCGCGCAGGTCCTCTTCGTCATCTTCCTGGTGCTCTTCATCGTCGCGATGATTGCACGGGCGGTGCGCGGCCGGACCCCGTGAAAGTGACACCGCTTAATGTCGGCTGTAGCTGACGCGGAAAAACAGAAAGGCGGCCCGCAAGGCCGCCTTTCGTTTGTGCGATGCCCGGCAGTATCAGCCGTGCAGAGTCTCGGTCGAGGCAAAGAACATCGCCTGCGACGCGGCAAGGCGCACCTGTTCCTCGGTATAAGGCTTGGTGATCAGGAACGCCGGTTCGGGCTTTTCGCCGGTCAGCAAACGCTCCGGGAAGGCGGTGATGAAGATCACCGGCAGATCGCCCAGTTTTCCCAGCAGATCGTTCACGGCGTCGATCCCGCTGGAATTGTCGGCCAGCTGGATATCCGCAAAGATCAGGTCCGGACGCTCGGCCGTCCCGAGCGCAACAGCCTCGTCACGGGTGCGGGCGACACCGGTGACGGCATGGCCCATGTCCGCGACGATGCTCTGAAGGTCCATGGCGATGATCGCCTCGTCCTCGATGATCATCACGCGGCCGGTCACGCTCTCGGCCAGCTCGCGCTGTGCGATGCGCACCATTTCCTCGGCCTCGGCGGATCCGACGGCCATGACCTGACCGATCCGTTCGAAGTCGAATTCCTCGATCGTGTGAAGCAACAGCGCCTCGCGCGTGTTGGGCGTCAGGCGGCCCAGATGCGCCTGCGCCCGCGCCTTGAGCCCGGTTTCCTCATCCATCACCGGAGACCCGGAACTGGACCAGATAGCATGGAACGCACCGAACAGCGCGACCTTGGTCGACTTGCTGCGGTCCATGATCGACGGATCCTCGAGCATCGCCTCCAGAGTGGCGGCAGCGTAGTTGTCCCCTGAGACCTGGCTTCCCGTCAGCGCGCGCGCATAGCGACGAAGATACGGCAGCTCCCTTGCCACATTGGAAACGAAATCTTCGGTAGCGACTGGCTGGTTCATGAAAACTGACACCTTTTTTCGTATTTTCTGGGAACCAAACACGTCCCGTGGCGTTTAGTTCCGAAAATTTTGGTGTGGCACTACAAAATGACAAGGGATCATGGCGCAGGATAGTGAATACGATGACGTCCGCAGGCAGATCGATGATAACCTGAAACGGGTCTACCAGGAAAAGGTGGAAGAGGAGCTTCCCGAGCGGTTCCGAAACCTCCTACAACAGCTGAAGGCGAAGGAACCGAAGTCCGGTGATCAGCAATGACCGCCCGGGATCCGCGTGACGACATCGTCGAGCACCTTCCGGCCCTGCGCGCCTTCGCGATGAGCCTTTGTCGAAACTCCGCCCAGGCGGATGACCTTGTTCAGGACACGATCGTCAAGGCCTGGACCAAGTTCGACAAGTTCCAGCAGGGCACCAACCTGCGGGCTTGGCTGTTCACGATTCTGCGCAACACCTTCTACTCGGGCCGCCGCAAGGCGCAGCGCGAAGTTGCGGATGTGGACGGCGTGTTCTCGGCCAAGCTGGCCAGCAAGCCCGATCACGACGGTCGCCTTGCGATGAAGGACTTCGAAGCGGCCTTTGCGCAATTGCCCGATGAACAGCGCGAGGCGCTGATCCTGGTCGGTGCGTCGGGCTTTTCCTACGAGGAAGCGGCTGACATGTGTGGCTGTGCCGTCGGCACCATAAAGAGCCGGGCCAATCGTGGTCGCGCAAGGCTGACCGAACTTCTTGAACTCGACAGCAATGAAAGCATGGAACTGACAGACCAGTCCACGATGGCGGTTCTGGCCGCGAATGCGCGATCTGCCGGTTAAGGAGGCGCGCATTACCCGGTTTCGCTTTTTCGACAGTCTGGGCACAAGGCTGGTGGCAATGCTGTCCATCGCCTTGCTGCCCGTGGGACTGATCGCACTCTACCAGACCAGCCACGTCGTGCGCCAAGCGGAACAGCTTGAGCGCGCGGCGCTTGTTGGCCAGGCGCTGTCCGCAGTCGCCAGCCAGAGCGACCTGATCCACGAAGGATTCGCCGCGGCACGCGTGCTGGGCGGAGCGTTGCGTGACGACATCGACGATCCCGAAGCCTGCCACGATCTGATGCGCGGGTTCGTCCGGTCGCATCCGGCCTATGCACTGGCCACCTTTGTCGGGCTGGATGGCGTGTCGCGCTGCAATTCCCGCGGCGTTATCGCGGACCTGAACGAATCCCAGATGATCAAGTCGCTGCTCGAGGCACCCCGCCACCGTGTGGACTGGGTCGAACAGGGACGGATCAGCGGGCGCTCGGTCATCGTGATTTCGCAGCCCGTGCATGACGACCTGAACCTGATCGGCTTTGTCACGCTGTCCCTGCCGCGTGGCAACATCCAGCTGGACCCGGACTACACCGGCCTGCGCAAACCGCTGAACCTGATCACGCTGAACGAGGACGGGCAGGTCGTGCTGACACCCGGCGCGCTGGACGATGCGCGCGCGCAGTTGCCTGCCTTCCGCGACCTGCGGTCTTTCCTCTACCGACGTGCGAACACGTTCGAGGCGGACGACATGACCGGGGAGAACCGGTTGTACACCGTTGTGCCGGTCATACCCGGCGTGGCCTTTGCCGTCGCGGTCTGGGATACCGCCGGTCTTACCGGCAGCGGCAGTTTTGTCAGCCGGGCAGCGCTGGCCTTCCCGCTGCTGATGTGGGCCATCAGCCTGATCGTGGCCTACGTCGCCGTGCACCGTCTGGTCATACGCCACATCCGCGCCCTGCGCCGCAAGATGCGCGACTTCGGCAACGGCTCCACGCGATTCAGCAGCCAGTTCCCGTCGGGCAGCGACCGGGCGCCGGCAGAGATCAAGCAGATGGAGGAAAGCTTTGACGCGATGGTCGAACGGATCGTCCGCGACACGGCTGAACTGGAAAATAACCTGCACGAAAACAACGTGCTGCTGAAAGAGGTCCATCACCGGGTCAAGAACAACCTTCAGCTTATCGCCTCGATCATGAACCTGGAAATCCGCAAGGCACGGAACGGCGAGACACGATCGACCCTGCGTCGGGTGCAGGACCGGGTGCTGGGCCTGGCGATGGTTCATTCGAACCTCTACCACACCTCTCGGCTCGCCTCGCTGCGGGCGGACGGGTTGCTGGATGACATCCTGCGCCAGACCCTGAAATCGGTGCTGCCGGCAGATAACGTGGTCGACGTCTCGATGGAGATCGAGGAGATGCTGCTCTACCCCGATCAGGCCGTCCCGCTTTCGCTGCTGGCGACCGAGGCCGCGACCAACGCGATCAAGTATATCGGACGCCCCGCAGATGGCAGCCGCCCGTGGATCAGGGTCAAGCTGGAACAGACAGGCGAGCGGACCTTCCTGTTCTCGGTCGCCAATTCCTGCGGCGAACGGCTGGATCTGCGCGAGGACGAGGTCGAGGGCACCGGGCTTGGCCGTCAGTTGATCGACGCCTTCGCGACCCAGCTCGGGTCACGGGCTGTGGTCACCGCGGATGACGACAGCTTCATGATCGCGGTCGAGATTCAGGTCCGGGACTTCAACACGGATCAGGCGGCCTGACCGCTCAGACCCACTTGGCCAGCGGCGGCAGGGACATCAGCACGGCGTTCGCGTCGTGCCCCGTCTCCAGCCCGAACTTGGTGCCCCGGTCGTAGACGAGGTTGTATTCGGCGTAGAGCCCGCGATGCACCAGTTGCGCGTCCTTCTCGGCCTCGCCCCAGCCCATCCCCATCCGCTTTTCCACCAGCGGCACGAAGGCGGGCAGGAATGCCTGCCCCACATCGCGGATGAAGGCGAAATCCGCCGCCCAGTCCCCGGTGTTGTAGTCGTCGAGGAAAATCCCGCCGACGCCACGTGCCCGGCCCCGGTGAGGGATGTAGAAATATTCGTCCGCCCAGGCCTTGAACCGGGGATAGAGGTCGGTCCCGTGCGGGTCGCAATGCGCCTTCTGAACACCGTGGAAATGCGCGGTGTCCTCGGCATATTCGATACAGGGGTTCAGGTCCGATCCGCCGCCGAACCACCAGCCGTGCGGAGTCCAGAACATGCGGGTGTTCATGTGGACGGCCGGGCAATGCGGGTTCTGCATATGCGCGACGAGGCTGATGCCGGACGCCCAGAACCGCGGATCGTCCGCCATGCCGGGGAGGCCACGGCGCGCGGCCATCGCCATCTGTGCGCGCTCGCCCAGAGTGCCGTAGACGGTTGAGACGTTCACGCCGACCTTCTCGAATACACGACCGCCGCGCATCACCGACATCAGGCCGCCGCCCGCATCGCCCCCGTCCGGGGCGGACCGGCGCGTTTCCGTCACGTCGAACCGGCCCGGCGTGCCGCCGGCCCTGTCTTCCAGCCCTTCGAAGGCCGCGACGATGCTGTCCCTGAGTTCGCGGAACCACGCAGAAGCGCGCGCCTTTTCCCCGTCCATCATGTCCATCGGATCCTCCGCCTACCGGTTGTGCTGGGGCCCGAGGCTTACCCCCAGGGCCCCCGACCGCCAATGCGGCATCAATGCGCGGGGGCGTTCACCGGGTCCAGCAGCATCCGGCCGCCGTCGACCGTCATGATCTGGCCGGTCATGAAGCTGGACCCCTCGCCCGCCAGAAACTGAACAGCCTCGGTCAGTTCGGACGGCGGCGCTATGCGCTTCAGCGGTGTGCCCGCCTCGATCCGCTTGCGATATTCGTCCTCGGCTTTCAGGCCACGCTGGAGGCTCGCGCTCATCACCGAACCGAAGGCGACGGCGTTGACGCGGATGCGATGCGGCGCCAGCGCCAGCGCCATGGATCGCGTCATCTGGTCCAGCGCGGCCACCGAAACGGAATAACCCAGCAGGTCGGGATGGGTTCGCTGGCCGGCGATGGACGAGATGTTCACGATGGACCCGGCCGGCGCATCCTCCTGCCCTTCGGACTGGCGGATCATACGCTTGGACACCGCCTGCGTCAGGCGAAGCGCGGTCATCAGGTTCTGCTGCAACAGGAACTCGACGGCGTCTTCCTCGGGGTTCAGCGGGTCCGACAACCCGATCTGGCGCGAGGCGTTGACCAGGACATCGACCCGCTCGAAGGCGTCGATGGTGGCCGACAGCAGGTTCGCGACGGTCAGTTTTTCCCTCAGATCCCCTGCGAAGTATCGGACATTGTCCGCCTCGCGCTGATCGCCCAGTTCCTCGACCAGCCGTTCCTCGTCCACGTCGGCGAAGATCACGTTCGCGCCGCGTTCGACAAAGTGGCGGGCGATGGCCAGACCGATGCCATTGGCGGCGCCGGTCACGATGGCGGTCTTACCCGCGATGGAAAACGTCATTGGGTGCTCCCGTACGGCGTCCGGTCAGGATACGCGATTGTGCCGCGCGTTGCGAGGCGCGAGCGTGGCGGTCATCACCTTGAACCGGGTGTCGCCGCCGATTTCCTCGACCGCGCCGAATGTGCCCGCGATCACGGTCTCATAGGGCAGGTGACGGTTCGCGACGATCCAGACCCGACCGCCCGGCCGCAGCATCCCGGCGGCGGCACGGATAAAGGCCTGTCCGATCCCCGGATCGGCCGTGCGGCTGGTGTGGAACGGCGGGTTCATCACGACGGCGTCCATCAGCGTCTCGGGCCGCCAGCGCGTGGCGTCGGCCCAGTGAAACCGCGCACGCGGATCGGTCACGTTCCGCCGCGCACAGTCCAGAGCCGCATGATCCGCCTCGACCAGGTCGATCGATTTCACGCCGTCGCGCTTCAGCACTTCGGACGCGAGATAGCCCCAGCCGGCCCCGAGATCGGCGATCTTTCCGCTCAGCTTCGCGGGCAGCGCCGCCGCCAGCAGTGCCGATGCCGGGTCGATCCCGTCGGCCGAGAACACCCCCGGCGCGGTGATCCACCCGCCCTCCAGCGGCGCGGGCTCTGCCGCCGCCCAGTCGGTGAAATCGCCGCCCGAGAACCAGAACAGCTTGCCATGCGCCTTGTTGATCGGTCCCTCGACCGCGACCCGTTTGCGCACGGCTTTCAGCACGCCTTCGATCCCGTCCGTGCGCGCACCGTCGACGACCACCGGCCCGTCACTGACCGCGACGGCCTGCGCGACCAGTGCCTCGGCCAGCCGTTTCGCGCGGGGCAGGAAAACGATGGCCGCATCGAAACGGCCCTCCGCCGCGACTGAGGTGGCGTAACCCGCCGCCTCGAACCCCTCGACATCCGGGCGGAAGCCGGACACGACAAGCACCCGGTCCCTGGGCAGAACCGACAGGTCCATCCCCGCACGCGGAGCGAAGACCGCGATCCGCCCGGTTCCGGACAGGTCCAGTCCGCCGCCCGACAGGGCCAGCTCAAGCCTTGGCGCGCTCATCGCGGGCGGCCTATTCCTTTTCCATGGTGCATTGCAGCGGATGCTGGTGGCGGCGGGCGAAATCCATCACCTGCGCGACCTTCGTCTCGGCGATTTCATGGCTGAAGACCCCGACGACCGCGACGCCCTTCTTGTGGACGGTCAGCATGATCTCGAACGCCTGCGCGTGGCTCATGCCGAAGAAGCGCTCCAGCACCGCGACGACGAATTCCATCGGGGTGTAATCGTCGTTCAGCAGCAGGACCTTGTAGAGCGGCGGACGCTTGGTCTTGGGACGCGTGTCGACGACGACAGAGGTGTCGCTGTCGTCATCCGTGCCGTTCGCCATCATCTGCAAAGGGGTAAGGCCCATGTCCGTTCCGTCACCGCTCGGGGTTTTCGTCATTGGCCTTCCTATATAACTTCACCCACGTGCGAGAAAAGAGGGCCAGGCGGATCCGGCAGCATGATGGCGCAAAAACTCACAACAATTGGTTTCGATGCGGACGATACGCTCTGGCACAACGAACGGTTCTTTCGTCTGACTCAGGATCGATTCGCGGCGCTGCTGGCCGATTACGCGGCCCCCGACCACCTCGGGGCGCGACTGCTGGAGGCCGAGCGGCGCAACATCGGGCAGTACGGATTCGGCATCAAGGGCTTTGTCCTGTCGATGATCGAGACCGCGATCGAGGTGACCGACGAAAAGGTCCCGGCCGCGGTCATCCGCGACCTGATCGACGCCGGACAGGAGATGCTGCGCCACCCGATCGAGCTGTTGCCCCATGCCCGCGCGGCGGTCGAGGCGGTCGCGGACACTCACCGCGTCATCCTGATCACCAAGGGCGACCTGCTGGATCAGGAACGCAAGCTGGCGCAGTCCGGTCTGGGCGAGCTTTTCGACGGGATCGAGATCGTGTCGGAAAAGACCGCGCCGGTCTATACCGCGATCTTCGCCCGCCATGGCGACGGCGCGGACCGGGCGATGATGATCGGCAATTCGATGAAATCCGACGTCCTGCCGGTGATCGAGGCGGGCGGATGGGGCGTCTACGTGCCCCACGGCGAAACCTGGGCGCTGGAACATGCCGAGGCGCCTGCCGGTTCGGCCCGCTATGTCGCGCGCCCGGACCTGTCGGGCATACCGGGGCTGGTCGCCGAGATCGGCTGACAGCACGGCGCGATCCGGGGGCCGGGGGCAGGAATACCTGACTGTCGCCGCCCCGCGCGCCGGGGTAATGTCCCTGTAGTGGCGGCGCAGAGGCCCGCCACGGAAACATTGAAAATATCTGAATTTAATCAGCGCCTTCCGCATGTGCGGTCGGCAGTCGGATCACCATTGCATTCTGAAAGGACCAGACCGATGCCCTACATTTTCAACCGCCGCTTCTTCGCCCTCGCCGCCATCCTCATCGCCTTCGCCACCGCCAGTTTCGCCAATCCCGGCGGCAGCGACGGCGGCAACGGTCCCGGCGACCGGAACCGCACCAGCTACACCGAGATCGGCTTCCTGAGCCTGAACGACCGCCAGCTGGATGAACTCTACGATCTGTGGGAGCGCGGTGCCTCGGTTTCCATCCGCGGCTTCTCGGGTCCGATGTCCGCATGGCTGCTGCAGGCCGCCGCCTCTGACCGCCGCTACATCTTCCGTCTGATGCGCGAAATGTCGGCCATCGAACCGGTTCGCGACCGGGCCAATCGCCTGCGCAGCGCCCGCGATGAGCTCCGCCGTCAGGCTGCCGCCCTGGAACGCTCGATCCGCGTCCTCGAACGGCACAGCGCGAGCCAGCAGCTCTCCGAGGAGCGCGCACGGCTGACACGCACCCGGACGACGCTGGAAACCGTCGAGACCTGGCTCAAATTCCCCCATGAAGGCACAAATTGACGGCACATTTTTTCAAGGCCGCAATGGCGAAAAGCCGCTGTTGCACAGGTGAAACGCGCCACATTCCCGCCACAATTGCCGATTTGGCGGGAATGTCGGCATTCTACCACAAGATGTGGAGCAACCGGGGTAAACGCCCCGGTTTTTCAGTTGAAACTCGCACTTTGACGCGCCACCTGCATGTGCTAATGTGATATAGCAGATCAAACGCCAGCCGGATCAACCGGCGGCAGAGGCAGTGAAAAGGCAACTATCGTGACAGCGCGACGCAGTCGGCTGGCTCTTCTTGGGCCATTCCTGATCATCCTGGCACTTGTCATCGCCATTCCGGCCGGCACACGGGCAGCGCCCTATGCCGCCATGGTTATGGACGCCCGCACCGGAGAGGTGCTGCACAGCCAGAACGCGGATGCACGGCTGCATCCCGCATCCCTCACCAAGATGCTGACGCTCTACATCGCGTTCCAGGCCATCCGGAACGGCGAGATCACGCTCGATACGCCGGTCCGCATCTCCAGCCACGCCTCGTCCGAGCCGCCCTCCAAGCTGGGCCTGCAGACCGGACAGAAAATCCGCTTCCGCTACCTGATCCGCGCCGCCGCCGTGAAATCGGCCAACGATGCCGCAACCGCCATCGGCGAGGCGCTGGAAGGCTCGGAGGCCGCTTTCGCCCGCCGCATGAACCGGACGGCGCAGGCGATCGGGATGACCCGGTCGACCTTCAAGAACGCGCACGGCCTGACCGAGGAAGGCCACCTCTCCACCGCCCGTGACATGACGCTGCTCGGGCGGCACCTGCTGTTCGACTTCCCCGAATACTACAACCTCTTCGGGCGGGAATCGACGGATGCGGGCATGCGCGAGGTCAACAACACCAACCGCCGCTTCCTCGCCAACTACAAGGGCGCGGACGGGATCAAGACCGGCTACACCCGCGCCGCGGGCTTCAATCTCGTGGCCTCGGCCGTGCGCGGCAACGAACGCATCATCGCCACCGTCTTCGGCGGCCGCTCCACCTCGGCGCGCAATGCCAAGGTGGCCGAGCTGCTCGATCTCGGCTTCCGCCGGGCGCCCTCCAACGCGACCACAAAGGCGCCCGCCGCGCCGGTCTATGCGGCCGCGACCCATGACGGCACGGCAGGCAAGGTGATCCGCCTGCAAACCGCCGTCGTCAAGAGCCTGCGCCCCAAGCTGCGCCCCGGCACGGCACCTGCCGCCGTTGCCCTGGCCTCCGCCGAACCCTCCTCCAAGGCCGCCTCGATCGCGATGAGCGCGGTGATCGAGGCGACGGTGACCGAAGTGCAGGAAGAAACCGTGCGCAACGCGGGCATCGGCCGGGCTGCTCAGGCCGCCAGCCAGCCGCAGGTCGTGACCCGCGTCTCGACCTCGGGCGGACGCCACTGGGGCATCAACGTCGGCCGCTACACCAGCCACTACCGCGCGGAACGTGTCCTTCTGCAGACGGCCCTGAACGAAATGTCGACCCTCGACGGCTCGCTCCGCAAGGTGGTCAAGAAACCCACCGGCTTCGACGCGAATTTCCTCGGCCTGACCCGCGAAACCGCGGATCTCGCCTGCCGCCGCCTGCAGGCGCGCAACCAGACCTGTTTCATGATCGGCCCCTCGGGTTAACAGCCCGATTTCCCTCGGCCCATGCAAAACGCCGCTCCCTTCGGGGGGCGGCGTTTTCGCATGCCAGTCCGCATCAACTCCGCCTGCTTCCTCTGGCCGAAAATACTTCCGCCGGAGGCACCGCGTTTTTCTTCCGCAGGAGGAAAAACGCCCAGTGACGGCATGCGCGCGGCACGCGCGCGCAATCAGGTCAGGACCGGGCCGTCAGGGGCAACGGATCAGGGTCGCGGATGATCGTCCCACTCGTCCGACAGGATCCGGCGGGCATCGCCCTCGGGATCGTCATACTGGTTCGACCGGACGGTATAGATGAACCCCAACAGCCCCACCCCGCCCAGAACCAGCGAGATCGGGATCAGCCAGACGAGGATATCCATTACTTCAGCCTCAGCGCATTGAGCGAAACGGTGATCGAAGACAGCGACATCGCCAGCGCCGCCACCAGCGGCGTCGCCAGCCCGATGACCGCCACCGGCACCGCGATCACGTTGTACCACGTCGCGATCGTGAAGTTCTCGCGGATCCGCTTCGTCGCCCGTGTGGCGATCTCCAGCGCCTCGGGCACCGGTGTCAGGTCCGCCCCCAGCAGCACGATGTCGGACGCGACCCGCGCCGCATCCAGCGCCGAGGCGGGCGAAATCGACACATCCGCCTGCGTCAGCGCGGCGGTGTCGTTCAGCCCGTCGCCGACCATCAGGACCCTGGCCCCGTCCTTCTGCAGGGCTGCGATCCGCGCCGCCTTGTCGCCCGGCAGCGCCTCGGCCACCCATTGCGCGACCCCCAGCCGTCTGGCCAGATCCTCGACCGCCTGCGCCGTGTCGCCCGACATAACGATGACCCGCTTGCCCTGCGCCTTCAGCGCCGCGACAGCCGCCTCGGCCCCCGGCCGCAGCGCATCGGTGAACTGGAACGCCACCGGGCGCGCCTCGCCGATCTTCAACCAGGCCGAGGTGCCCCCCTTCCCCGCCGCGCCGACCCATGCGGCCCGGCCCAGTTTGACCTCCAGCCCATCGAGGCTGCCCCGCGTTCCGTAGCCCGGCAGTTCGCTGACCTCGTCCAGCCGCGCCGCCGCGATGCCGCGCGCGCGCAGCGCCCGCGTCAGCGCCACGCTCAGCGGATGTGAAGATCCTTCGGCCAGCGCCAGAGCGATCTCAAGATCGGCCTGGTCGTGACGGTCGAGGTTCACGACCTCGGGCGCCCCGGCTGTCAGCGTGCCGGTCTTGTCGAAGACGACCGTGTCCACTTCGGCCAGCCGCTCCAGCGCGGTCTGGTGCTTGACCAGCATCCCCCGCCGGAACAGCCGCCCCGAGGCCGCGGTCGTCACCGCCGGCACCGCGAGGCCAAGGGCGCAGGGGCAGGTTATGATCAGCACAGCAGCCGCGATGTTCAGCGCCACGCGCGCATCGCCGGAGTAGAGCCACCATCCCACGAAAGACAGCGCCGACAGGATATGCACCCCCGGCGCATAGAGCTTGGCCGCCCTGTCGGCCAGCGAGGTGTAGTTCGCCCGCCCGCTTTCCGCGACCGCCACCAGTTCCGCCATGCGATGGAGCGATGTTTCCTCGCCGACCGCCGTCGCCCGCACGACCAGCGGGCCTGTCAGGTTGACCTCGCCCGCCGACACCTGCGCGCCCAGCTCCGCGACGACGGGCAGCGACTCGCCCGTCAGCAGCGACCGGTCGATTTCCGAAGCGCCCTCGACGATCACGCCGTCCACCGGCATCCGTCCGCCGGGACGCACCCGGATCAGCATCCCCGGCCTCAGTTCCGCCACCGGCACCTGCCGTTCCCCGTCCCCGTCGACCAGCCATGCGCGCGGCACCTCCAGCGCCGTCAGCTCCTCGGCCGCCGAGCGCGCGATGGCGCGGGTCCGGTGATCGAGGTAGCGGCCCGCCAGAAGGAAGAAGGTCAGCGCCATCGCCGCGTCGAAATAGGCGTGTTCGCCCGACAGCGAGGTTTCCCAGAGCGACGTCACCAGCGCCAGCGCGATGGCGAGCGAGATCGGCACGTCCATGTTCAGCCGCCGCGCCCGCAGCGCCGTCCATGCGTTGCGAAAGAACGGCTGGCCGGAAAAGGCGATGGCGGGCAGCGTGATCGCCGCGCTGATCCAGTGGAACATGTCCCGCGTCGCATCCGAGGCGCCGGACCAGACCGACACCGACAGCAGCATGACGTTCATCGAGGCGAATCCGGCGACCGCCAGCCGCATCAGCAGGTCGCGCCCGGCGCGGTCCGTCCGCGTCGCGGCGATGGTGCCCGCGTCCAGCTCGTGCGCCTCGTAGCCCGCATCGGCCAGCACGCGGATCAGGTCCCCCGCCTCGACCCCCGCCTCGGCGCTGACCGACGCGCGTTTGAGGGTCAGGTTCACCCGTGCGTCCCGGACCCCCGGCGCGGCGCGCAGGGCGCCTTCGACACCGGTGATGCAGGCCGTGCAGTGGATCTGCGGCAGCGACAGCGAGATCGTGCTGTCTTTCATCGCCTCCTTCGACCCGGCCAGCGCCTCGGCCGCGGGCATCGCGGAACAGGCGGGACAGGCCGATACGGGGGCACGGGACATTTCCATTTCTACACCCTGCGGGTTCAGCGTTTCACATGCAGCACGACGCGCTGCTTGAATTCGGTGCCGTCCTCGGCGATCGCGGTCATACGGATGTTCCAGTTGCCGTCACCCAGATGCAGCGGCGCCTCGTAGACCGTGCCGTTGAAGGCGAAGACCGGCTCGACATCCTCCTTCACATGGGTCGCACGCCCGACGACCGCGTGCAGGGTCTTGACCCGCACCGGCTCGCCCGCGCGGTCGGTGATGCTCAGCCGCACCATGTCGTCCGCCGCATCGGCGTAGACCGTCCAGCCCAGTGCCTCCTGCGCGGCGCGATCCATGTCGAACGTCTGGCTGGCGACGTAGGAGTTCTTGACCTCCAGCCCCGGAAAGGTCCGCACCGCGCTGAAGGCCAGCACGAGGTTCACCCCGATGATGATCCCGAAGGCCCCGACGAACCCCGCCAGAACGTGCCGGCCCTTCAGCCGGAAGCCGCTGTCCTGCACACTTTCCATATCAGTTCGCCCTTCCGTTGAAGATGGTGTCCTTGTAGGCCCGTTCGCCATTCGAGATGTCCTCGACCCAGAACCGGAATTCGGTCCGTTCGTCCTCTGCCGGGTCCGACCCCTTGGGCGCGATCACGTAGACCCGCTGCAGCTTGGCTTCGTCCGCCGGCACGTAGACCGTTTCGTAGGGCGAGCCTTCCAGCAGGATCCGCAGCGCCGGGTGCCCGGTGACCGTCATGCGGAACGGCCGCTCCTCGCCATGCTTGTTCCTCAGCCGGACGTCGTAGGTGTTCCGGATCGAGCCATCGGCAAGCGTCACGAAGGTCGGGTTGCGCACCGGCGCGACCGTCATTTCGATATCCGACCGGATGAACAGGGCGAACAGCAGCCCCACGCCTACTAGCGACCAGAGCGTCGTGTAAAGGATCGTCCGGGGACGGAAGACGTGTTTCCAGATATTGCGCGCCTTGCCGCCGGCCCGTTCCGCCTGTTCGTCGGTCAGTGCCATGTAATCGATCAGCCCGCGCGGCTTGCCGATCTTGTCCATGATCTCGTCACAGGCGTCGATGCACAGCGCGCAGGTGATGCAGGCCAGCTGCTGGCCGTCGCGGATGTCGATCCCCATCGGGCAGACGTTCACGCAGGCGTTGCAGTCGATGCAGTCGCCCATCTTCTCGGGCTCGTCGATCTCGCCGCCCACGCCGCTCGGCATGTCGGGCATGGGGATGAACGGCGCCTTGCCGCCCTCCTTGGGGCCCGCGACATGGCTTTCGGCGATGGCTTTCTCCGCGATGGCGCGGCGACGCTTGCCCTTGCCGCGCGGTTCACCCCGCCATTCGCGATAGGCGACGGTGATCGTGTCCTCGTCCATCATCGCCGCCTGGATACGCGGCCAGGGGCAGGCGTAGATGCAGATCTGTTCGCGGGCGAAGCCGCCGAAGATGAAGGTGGTCATCGTCAGAACGAAGATCGTCGTATAGGCGATCGGATGCGCGTTCAGCGTGAACAGGTCGACCAGCAGCGTCGGCGCGTCGGTGAAATAGAACACCCATGCCCCGCCCGTCGCGATCGAGATCAGCAGCCACAGCGTCCATTTCGTCAGCCGCAGCCGGGCCTTGGTGACATCCCATTTCTTCTGCCGGTGCAGGCGCAGGCGGGCGTTGCGGTCCCCCTCGACCCAGCGTTCGACAAGGATGAAAAGGTCGGTCCAGACGGTCTGCGGGCAGGTATAGCCGCACCACACCCGTCCAAGCGCCGAGGTGAACAGGAACAGCCCCAGCCCCGCCATGACCAGCAGGCCCGCGACGAAATAGAACTCGTGCGGCCAGATCTCGATCCAGAAGAAGTAGAAGCGCCGGTTCGCCATATCCACCAGAACCGCCTGGTCCGGCAGGTTCGGGCCACGGTCCCAGCGAATCCACGGCGTCAGGTAGTAGATGCCCAGCGTCACCGCCATGATGAACCACTTGAGGCTGCGGAAGCGGCCCTTGACCCGCTTGGGAAAGATCGGTTCGCGGGCCGCGTAAAGCCCCGGTTCCTGGTCGGTGGTCGCCACTTGGACTCACTCCGTCATATCGGCAATTTCGAGTGTGTTCTGTCAGGCTGCGGGGGGCGCAGCCTTGACCTCGATCAAATGCGATATTTTCGGGGTATCTAATCGCGATCCCGTGACTGCGACAAAAGCCACCGGTGGAACATCCGCGCCGCCGGACGCATCACGCCGGGCCGGGTGACGAGGTAATATCCCTTCTTCCGCCGGTCCTCGAACAGCAGCCGCAACCGGCCCGCCGCCACGTCCGCCTCGACAAAGGCGCCGGCGGACACCGCGATCCCCTGCCCCTCCCGCGCCGCCTCGATCATCAGGTTGCCGGGCAGCGAGGTCAGCCCCCGCGCCCGGTCCAGCACCGCGCCGTGGCGCTCGAGGAACTCGCTCGCCTCGTTGGTGCCGACCTCCTGCATCCAGTGGAACCGGGTCAGGTCGGCGGGTTCGGTGAACGCTTCCTCCCCGACCAGCGACGGGGCGGCGACGATCACGATGGGCGTCTCGATCAGCAGGTCCGCCTCCAGCCCCGGCCACTCGCCGCTGCCATAGCGCACGGCGATGTCCAGCCCGCCGGGACGCAGTTCGCGCAGCTCGGGCGAGGGGTCGATCATCAGCGACACGCCGGGATTGGTCGCGCGGAACCCGCCAAGCCGGGGCATCAGCCAGTTCGAGGCGAAGGCGGGCGTGGTCGTGACCTGCACCGGACGGTCGGCATCGGCGCCGGTCAGTTCGTCCACCGCCTTTTCGATCCGGTCGAACCCGGCCAGCAACGCCTCGGACAGGGTGCGCCCCGCGTCGGTCAGCGATCCCGCCCGCCCGCTGCGGTCCAGCAACGTCAGGCCCAAGTATTCCTCAAGCGCGCGGATCTGCTGGCTGATCGCCGCGTGGCTGACGTTCAGCCGCGCCCCGGCAGCGGCCATGCCGCCCGCATCCACGTAGGCGGCAAAGGCCCTGAGCGCGGTGAGCGGTGGCAGCCTGATCCAGTCCATGTGTAAGCCCAACTTACATCCGACATTTATTCCAGATTAGACCGAACCGCCCGAAAAGGCCATATTCGCAAGCATGAACTAGCGCAGAAAAGGAGGCGCACCATGTTGGATATCTTTGCAAACTATTTTCACGTCGCGACCCGTCTGAACCAGCAGCGCATGCGCGACCTGCCCGGCACCAAGAGCCACAAGCGCGGCCGCTGGCGGGCCAGCCCCAACTGGCGGGACCTGCCCGAGGAATTCTGACCCAGTCACCCGCCTGCCGCCTTTCGCGGCACCGGCCGCCCGCAAAGCCCCGTGATTGCGGGCGGCCACCTTGTTTACAGGCCCACGGCATTCTAAATGCCTGTCATGCTTGAGCGCCTGCCTTTCACCAAGAAGCACCCGACCGTCGCCGTCATCCGGCTGCACGGCACCATTTCCGCCGGACCGCGCGGCCCGATCAACGACGCCATCCTCGGCCCGGTGATCGAACGCGCCTTTCGCAAGGGCAAACCCGCCGCCGTGGCGCTGGCGATCAACTCGCCTGGCGGCTCGCCTGTGCAGTCCTCGCTGATCTCGGCGCGGATCCGGCGGCTTTCGGCGGAAAAGAACGTCCCCGTCTACGCCTTCGTCGAGGACGTTGCGGCCTCGGGCGGCTACTGGCTGGCCTGCGCGGCGGACGAGATCCACGCCGACGACAGTTCGATCGTCGGCTCCATCGGGGTGATCGCCGCCAGCTTCGGCGCGCATGTCCTCCTCGCGCGGCAGGGCGTCGAACGCCGCGTGCACACGGCGGGCCGGTCGAAATCCATGCTCGACCCGTTCCGACCCGAGAACCCCGAGGACGTCGAGAAGCTTCAGGCGCTGCTCGGCGATATCCACACATCCTTCATCGACCACGTCAAATCCCGGCGCGGCGACAAGCTGAAACCCGAGGTTCCGCTGTTCGAGGGCGACATCTGGCTCGCCCGCCGCGCCAAGGAGCTGGGTCTGATCGACGGGATCGACCACATCACCCCGTTCATGCGGCGCAAGTTCGGCGAAAAGGTCCGCTTCCGGCGCTACGGCGTCAAGCGCGGGCTGTTCACACGCTTTACCTCTGCCGCGTTCGGCGGGGCGCTGGCCGAAATCGAGGACCGCGCGGCCTTCGCCCGGTTCGGGCTCTGACCGGATGGTCCTCAAGATCGTCATCCTGTTTCTCGTGTTCATGGGCGTGATGGCCATGTTCGGCAAGTTGCGCCTGCCCGGCGCGCCGCGACTCGGCCGGGCCAAGTGCCCGAACTGCGGGCGGCACAAGATCGGCAAGGGGCCCTGCCCCTGCGGAAAGGGCTGACACCGAATGCTACTGCTGCAAGCCGCCGGACTGGCGACGCTCGGCCTCGTGGTCCTGGTGATCGGGGGCGACCTGCTGGTGCGGGGCGCGGTCAACCTCGCCCTCCGCCTTGGCATCCCCGCGCTGATCGTGTCGCTGACCGTGGTCGCCTTCGGCACCTCCGCGCCGGAACTGCTGGTCTCGATCGACGCCGTCGTGTCCGGCAAGCCCGATCTGGCGCTCGGCAACGTCATAGGCTCCAATATCGCGAATATCCTGCTGGTCCTTGGCCTGCCCGCCATCATCTCGGGCCTGCACATGAGTAAGGTGGACACGCGCCGCAGCTTTGTCGTGATGATCGCCGCGACCGTGGTCTTCATCGGCCTCGCCCTGTTCGGCGTGATCGGCCTGACCTCCGGCCTGATCCTGCTGGCGATCCTTGCCCTGACGCTGTTCGACCAGTTCCGCAGCATCCGCAAGGCGCGCCGCGCCGCCACGGATACCGAAGACGTCGAAGGCGCCGATCCCGACATGCCGTGGTGGAAGATCGCAGTCTTCCTCGTGCTGGGCCTGATCGGCCTGCCGCTCGGCGCGGACCTGCTGGTGGAAAACGCCGCGATCATCGCCCGCGCCTTCGGCGTCAGCGACGCGGTGATCGGTCTGACCCTCGTCGCGCTCGGCACCTCGCTGCCGGAACTGGCGACGACGGTGGCGGCCGCCCTGCGCCGTCAGGCGGATGTGGCGATCGGCAACGTGATCGGGTCGAACCTGTTCAACCTGCTGGGCATCATCGGCATCACCGCCACCATCGGCGCGGTTCCCGTCGCGCCCACGATCATGCGCTTCGACCTGTGGGTCATGCTTGCCGCGTCCGTGTTGATCGCGCCCTTCGTCCTCGGGCGCCGTGACATGGGCCGGGGGCTGGGCATTGCCTTTGTCGCGGCCTATCTGGTCTACGTGGGTTACGTCCTGATCTGAACGGGGGTCTCATGACCGCAGCACTTGTCACCGGCGCAGGCAAGCGCCTTGGCCGCGCCATGGCGCTGGCGCTGGCCGAAGCGGGCCACGACGTCGCCGTGCACTATGCCGGATCGCGGGAGGAGGCCGAGGACACCGCGGCGCGCATCCGGGAAATGGGCCGCAAGGCGGTCACCCTGCAGGCCGACCTGACGGTCGAAGCCGAGATGCACGGCCTCGTCGCTGCCGCCGTCGACGGGCTGGGGACGCCGCTGACCTGTCTCGTGAACAACGCCTCGATCTTCGACTACGACAACATCCGCTCCGCCACCCGCGACAGCTGGGACCGGCATTTCGAGTCGAACCTGCGCGCGCCCTTCGTCCTGACGCAGGAATTTGCCGAACAGGCGCCGGAGGCCGAGACGGACGAAATGGGCGAACCCCGTGCGCGGGCGCTGGTCGTCAACATGATCGACCAGAGGGTTCGGAAACTTACCCCCGAGTTCATGACCTACACGCTGGCCAAGTCCGCGCTCTGGACGCTGACACGGACGTCGGCCCAGGCGCTCGCCCCCAACGTGCGCGTCAACGCGATCGGGCCCGGACCGACCCTGATCGGCGGCCGCCAGAGCGAGACGCACTTCGCCCGTCAACGGGCCGCGACGGTGCTGAGTCGCGGGTCGAATCCCGAGGACATCACCGGCGCGCTGATCTACCTGCTGAACGCGCCCTCGGTCACCGGTCAGCTGATCTGCACGGACGGCGGGCAGCACCTGGGATGGCAGACTCCGGACGTGATCGGGGTGGAATAGCCAGGTTCAAGAGGTCGGACTTTCAGAGTTGTGCACCGGACCCCGGAGCGTCACAGAACCGTTACCAAAACTTCAATGATTTCAGTTATTTGACTCTAAGTTCAAATTTTTATACAATGAAATCAAAGAGATAAAATATAGCCTAAAAAATAGGCAAACCCCTGAAGTCAGCCGAAAGCAAGGGAAATTTCCAATCGGACAAAACTTGCCACCAGACTTATCCACAGGATCCGGGGAAACCTTCACGCTTGCTCCAAAGCATGAGACGTTGCAGGCGACCCCCGAGAATCATGATTGACGCAGATAACCATACGTAACCTCCGATGACCGACGAATCGCTGACCGGACACGCCCTGATCCAGAGCTACCTGCGCACGCTGACCGCCGCGCCGGGTGTCTATCGCATGCTCGATTCGGAAAGCCGCGTCCTCTACGTCGGCAAGGCGCGCAACCTCAAGGCGAGGGTGTCAAATTACGCCCGCCCCGCAGGTCATTCCGCGCGGATCGACCGTATGATCCGCGAAACCGCCTCGATGATGTTTCTTACCACCCGGACAGAAACCGAGGCGCTGCTGCTCGAGCAGAACCTGATCAAGCAGCTCAAGCCGAAATTCAACGTCCTGCTGCGCGACGACAAGTCCTTCCCGAACATCCTCGTCGCCAAGGACCACCCCTATCCGCAGATCGAGAAGCATCGCGGCGCCAAGAAGCAGAAGGGCGCGTACTACGGCCCATTCGCCAGCGCGGGCGCCGTGAACCGGACGCTGAACCAGCTGCAGAAGGTGTTCCTGCTGCGCAACTGCTCGGACAGCATGTTCGCCTCGCGCACCCGGCCCTGCCTGCTGCATCAGATCAAGCGATGCTCCGCCCCCTGCACCGGCCTGATCTCCGAAGCGGACTATGCCGCCTCGGTCGCTGACGCCGAACGCTTCCTGTCCGGCCGCTCGACACAGGTGCAGGAGAAGCTGGCCGCCGACATGACCGCCGCGTCGGAGGCGATGGAGTTCGAACGCGCCGCCGCCCTGCGCGACCGGATCCGGGCGCTGACGCAGGTGCAGACCGCGCAGGGGATCAACCCGCGCACCACCGCCGAGGCGGACGTCATCGCGCTCCACATGGAGGGCGGGCAGGCCTGCGTTCAGGTCTTCTTCATCCGCGCCAACCAGAACTGGGGCAACCGGGACTTCTATCCGCGCGTCGGCGTGGACATCGAAGAGGCCGAGGTGCTGCAGGCTTTCCTCGGGCAGTTCTACGACAACAAGGAGCCGCCCCGGCAGATCCTGCTGTCCCATCCGATCGAGGACCCCGACCTGATGGCCGAGGCTCTGTCGGACAAGGCGGGGCGCAAGGTCGAAATCCTCGTCCCCAAACGCGGCGAAAAGGCCGAGCTGATCGAGGGCGCGGCGCGGAACGCGCGCGAAAGCCTCGGGCGGCGGATGGCGGAAAGCTCGGCCCAGGCCAAGCTGCTGCGCGGGCTGGCCGAGGCGTTTGACCTGGACGCCCCGCCACAACGGGTCGAGGTCTATGACAACTCGCACATCATGGGCACCAACGCCGTCGGCGCGATGATCGTCGCGGGGCCCGAGGGGTTCATGAAGAACCACTACCGCAAGTTCAACATCCGCGGGGACGAGCTGACCCCCGGCGACGACTTCGGCATGATGAAAGAGGTGCTGACCCGCCGCCTCAAGCGCCTGCTGAAGGAAGACCCGGACCGCACCAAGGGGCTGTGGCCAGACCTGCTGCTGATCGACGGCGGCGCCGGTCAGGTCTCGGCGGTGCGCGAGATCATGGAGACGGTCGGCATCGACGACCTGCCCTTCATCGGGGTCGCCAAGGGGATCGACCGGGATGCGGGGAAAGAGGAATTCCACCGTCCCGGCCAGCAGGCCTTTGCGCTGAGGCGGGACGATCCGGTGCTCTACTTCGTCCAGCGCCTGCGGGACGAGGCGCACCGTTTTGCGATCGGCACCCACCGGGCGAAACGGGCCAAGGCGATTTCGGCGACGCCTCTGGACGAGATCGCGGGCGTCGGCGCGACACGCAAACGCGCATTGCTGGCGCATTTCGGTTCGGCCAAGGCGGTCAGCCGCGCGAACCTTGCCGATCTGAAGGCCGTCGAGGGGATTTCCGACGCGCTGGCGGAAACGATCTACGACCATTTCCACGAACGGGGTTGAGGCCGGGGGCGGTCAGGCCGTTTCCCTGCGCCAGAGCTTGTGCCACGCCGTCCAGCGGTCGGTCAGGGCCTCGGGGCTCTCCGCGAACAGGCGACCGGACAGCGGCCCGGCCTCGGCAATGATCTCGGCCTGCCGCCGCTCCGCGAAGCCGGTGAAGGTCGCGCGGGCCGAGATGTCAAGCGGGCGCGACATGTCGCTGGCCGCCGCAGACAACAGGGTGAGATCGCGATGCTCGCCCAATATGTCCTCAAGGCGCTTCACCAGCACCAGGCGGTTTTCCAGCTCCGCCGGCCAGACAGGGGCCATCAGGCTGACGTGATAACGGTGATACTTGGCCCGCTTGCGCCATTCGTGCAGCGCGGCGGCGTCCGGCGCGTGACCAGCGGCCCCGGACGCGATCACCGCCCGGCCATAGGTCTTGGCCACCCCGAGCGCGATGGCCCTGCGGTCCTTTTCGGTCAGCCGCCATGCGGCGGTCCGGTCCCTCACCCGCAGCAGGCGGTCCCGGAACCGGGAGAGTTCGTCGAATGTCGCGGGGTCGGCGGCGATCTGGTTCTGGTCCCGCGTCAGTGCGCCCCGCAACGAGGCGAAGGGCGCGCGGGCCGTGTCGTCGGCATAGTGGTCGAGCAGGCGGTCATAGGCCTCGATCAGCGCGCCACGGTCGCGCAGCGCCGACAGGCGGCGGGCGGCGTCGCGCAGGGTGGCGTTTTCCTTGGCATAGGCGGGCAGCGCCGGCCGGACCAGCCGCAGCAAGCCGCGCAGCTTCTTGGCGCGCTTGCGGACGTCGTGGATCGTCTCGGCCAGCGTCTCGCCGGTTTCCGCGTCGATGGCGGCGATGGCACGGTCGATCTGTTGCCGCGCGATGCGGCGGAGCGCGCGGGTCAGGTCCTTGTCCGAAGCTGTCAGCCGGTAAGGCATGGGCGGTGTCCGGTCCTTTCGAAACCATTCGAGCCTAGGTGCCGTATATTCCATGTCAAACGGGAGAGACGTGATGACACGTATATTGGCCTTAATGACCGCCCTGATGCTGTTCGCCACCCCCGCAGGCGCGCAGTCGCGCGAGATCGAGGGCGTGATCGCGGACCAGTTCGAGAAGTTCCGCGCCGACGATTTCGCGGGGGCTTTCGACCATGCCAGCCCGATGATCCAGGGCATCTTCGGCAGCGCCGAGAACTTCGGGATGATGGTCCGCAACGGCTATCCGATGGTGCACCGGCCCAAGGTGTTCCGGTTCCTCGACCTGAAGGATGCGGCGCCCGAGATGCAGCAGATCGTCGAGGTCGAGGACATGGACGGGCGCAGCTTCCTGCTGCGCTACGACATGATCGAGACGGAAAACGGCTGGAAGATCAACGGCGTACAGATACTGCCGCCACCCGACGTCGCCGCCTGAGGCGTTGCGTGTTGGCCGGGGCACCGTCACGGTGTGATCGGGCCGCGTTAAGGCGGGCGCTGTAGCCCGCTGTCCCTGAATGGCCCCGCTTCGGGTCCGGTGGAAAGGGACAGCGTAATGAACAAGGCGATCACCGACGGCATCCTCTTCATGCCGCCCGAGTTCTCGGGCGGGCTGAGTGTCTGGTCCAAGGGAGACGGCACGGCGGGCTCCGACACCTATGCGGGCGACCCGGCGGCGGCGCTGGTCCCGGCGGATGCGGACTTCGGCGGCTGTCTGGAACTGCTCAAGGGATCGACCACCCAGAAACTGCGCTACATGGGCCAGACGCCGATCCTGCCGGGCTGCTACCTGCGGGTGACGGCGCGGGTGAAGGCGGTCAGCGGCAACCTGCCTTCGGTCCGCATCGCGGGCTGGGCCGGTGACGGCGGCGACAGCCATGTCGTCGGGCTGACCGAGGTCGGCACCTCGGTCGCCCTGACGCAATACGGCGCGGTGGTCGAGGTCTCGGCCATCGTCGGGACCGGCGACCGCAGCGGAGTCGACATGCCGTGGGGCACGGCTCCGGTCTACGGGCATTTCGGTCTGGACCTGACTGGGTCGAACGGCGGCGTGGTGCGGATCGACGATCTGGTGATCGAGGACGTGACCGGCGTCTTCCTGCGCGAGATGCTGCCGTGGGTCGACGTCCGCGACTACGGCGCGAAGGGCGACGGGGTCACGGACGACCTGGCCGCGTTCCTGGCGGCGGATGCGGATGCGAACGGGCGGCTGGTGATGGTGTCCGAGGGGACATACTACCTCGGTGACAGCCTGACGCTGGACAGCCGCGTGCAGTTTGAGGGGACGGTGACGATGGACACCGGCTCCATCCTGTCGCTGACCCGCAACTTCGACCTGCCGAGCTACATCGACGCCTTCGGCGACGAGGAACTGGCCTTCAAGAAGGCGTTCCAGTCGCTGCTGAACGACAGCCAGCACGAGAGCCTCGACATGTGCGGGCGGCGGATCACCATCAGCGCGCCGATCGACATGGCGGCGGCGGTGGCCAACAAGACGGCCTATTCGACACGGCGGCACATCGCGAACGGGCAGTTCGACGTGGCGGACTCGGCCGCGTGGAACACCGATGTCGTGACCTCGCAGGCCAGCTACTCGCCGTCGTCGCACCTGAAGCTGACCAATGTCGTCAACGTCGCCAACGTGCAGGTCGGATCGCTGGTCACGGGCAACGGCGTCGGACGCGAAGTCTACGTAAGGGCCAAAAACGTCGGTGCGCAGGAGATCACGCTGTCGGCCCCGCTCTACGATGCGGCCGGGACGCAGACCTACACCTTCACGCGGTTCAAGTACCTGCTGGATTTCTCGGGCTTCGACGACCTGGACAAGTTCTCCATGTCCGACATCGAGTTCCGGTTGTCGGGCCGCTGTTCCGGGATCCTGCTGCCGCCGTCGGGGCTGATCTTTCACCTGCGCGACTGCGTGATCAACAAGCCCAAGAACCGGGGCATCACCAGTCACGGCGAAGGCTGTCAGGGGATGCTGATCGACCGCTGCCAGTTCCTGAGCGACGAGGGCGGGGTCGAGAGCGCGGACCGTATCTCGATCGCCATGAACGCCAATGCGAATGACGTGAAGCTGCGGGACAACCGGATCGTGCAGTTCAGGCACTTCGCCGTGCTGGCGGGGACCGGGACGATCATCACCGGCAACCACTGGTTCCAAGGCGACGACGCGAACAACGCGGTGCGGACGCCGGGGCTGGTGCTGACGCATCCGAACACGCGGGCGACGATCAACGGGAACTACGTCGACAACTGCTTCATCGAATGGGCGAACGAGCATGATGCGGCGCCGGGGTTCAGCAGTGAGTTCTCGTTCTCGGGCCTGTCGATCACGGACAACATCTTCCTGTGTTCGGACGTCGCGCCGTGGTTCACCTTCATCGTCGTCAAGCCCTACGGCACCGGGCATTTCCTGAACGGGCTGGCGGTGACCGGGAACATCTTCCGCGTGATCCACGGCGAGATCGACCGGGTGGAATCGGTGGATACGTCCTTTGCCGACATTGATTACGACCGCTGCAAGAACGTGACCTTCTCGGACAACATGTTCAACGCGGTCGAGGTGGGCGTCACCAACCCGCTGCTGGTCCGGCACGATCAGGCGACGGCGGCGGCGACGTGGACGCTCGACTGCGCGCCGCGCCTGCCGTTCGGGGGCTGGGCGCAGACGGTCGAGGCGGTGGTCGCGAACGGCAAGATCGAGCGGGCCAACAACACCGCCCACTGGGGGATGCCCTATGTGAAGCTGAAGGAAGGGCCGGACCGCGATCAGGTGACGCTGGACTGGGAAGAGCCGGTGAAGGGCACCGTCAGCGTGATGGTGCGGATGGACGACGCGCTGTGAGCCTCAGCCGAGGATGTCCTGGGCGGTCAGGCGGAAGGCGCGGCCGAAGCCGCCGTTGAGGAACCCCGCCTCGATGTCGAAGGTGACGAGGAAGAAATCCGCGAACCCGGCGTAGAGTTTCGCCTTGGGCCGCTGCGACAGGTAATGGGCGGAGAGTTCGGCATGGCCGGGCTCTCCGTGTCGCGTTTCGCGGGCGGTGACCTGCAGCGTCAGGCGCGGGTGCGTCAGCGGATCGCCGCGGTCGGCGGGCTCGCCGACCAGCAGCGAGGCCGAGGGGTTCGCCTTCAGTGCGCGGGCGTGCGCTGAAAGGTCCGAGATCAGGCTCAGCGGGCGCCCGTCCGGGGCGGTGGCCATCGCGATGCGGCTGACAGAGGGCGCGCCGGTGTCGGGGTCGATCACGCCCAGCGCGGCGAAAGTTGCGCCGCTCAGCAGGTCGCGGGCCAGCGCGCGCGCTTCGTCATCGGTCGGGCGGATCGGATCGGCTTTGCTCATGCCGCCGAACCTAGGGCGTGGCGCGGTCGAGGTCCATCAGAACGACATCCAGATGCCGAGCTTGATCCGGCGGTCGAACGATCCGGCAATCCCGCTCGACAGGCCGAGGTCGAGCCAGGTGCTGCCGAACAGCCGGATCGCGGTGGATGATTCCGTGCGCAGGTAGAGCAGGCTGTCGTTCGCCTTGTAGGCAAAGACCTGAACGTAGGATTTCAGGCGCGGTGTCGGCGAGATGCCCAGCGTCAGGTCCGCCTTGCCCGCCATCCTGCCGGTCCGGCGGGTGTGTTCGCCGGTCAGCGCGATTTCCGCCCATGCGTCAGAGCCGAAGACGCGGAAACCGTGGCCCAGCATGACGCGGCCGGCGACGGCGGCATCGCCGGACAGCGTGCCGCCGCCGACAGCAAAGGACATCTGTGTCGCGGCGCCGGGCCGGGTGGCCGTGACACGGCCAAAGGCAAAGACCTTTTCGAACCGTCCCTGTGCAAGGTCCAGTTCCAGCGTCAGACCGCTGCGCGGGCCGAGGCCGATATCCTGATAGATCGAGGTCATCACCGGTCCGCCCGACAGCCCCCGGCGCAGCGTGTAGGCGGAAAAGACCCGCCCCCGGTCACGCGGCCACGCCCCGGCCGCGGCCCCATCCGGCGCGGCCAGTGGCAGCGTGGCGAACAGCAGGGCTGCGAGGAGCGCAATGGGCGGTCGGGTCGGGGACATGGCACAGCTTGGCCGCAGCTCGGTTAAGCCGGTGTTAACGTCGCCGAAAAGCTGCCGAATGGGTGGGCCGGGTCCCTGGAGGCTGGACCCGGCGCCCGGACGCGCGCGGTGTGAGAGAGGCGCGCGGGGTATCTCAGGCGGCGCGACGCATCGGCACCGCCGCGGCATTGACGCGATAACCCTGCCCGAATGTGGTCAGCAGGACGTCGCCGGGTGCACCGCAAGCGGCGAGCTTGGAGCGGATGCGGCAGATATAGACGTCTATGATCTTGGGATCGGGCTCGTCCTCCCACGCGTAGAGCTTAGTCATGATCGCTTCGCGGGTGACGAGACGGCCATCGGCCAGCGCCAGCATCTCGACCAGTTCGTATTCGAGCCGCGTCAGGTGCAGCGCCTGCCCCGCATAGCGCACGGCCATCCCGTCCAGCTCGACCGTCAGACCGCCATGCGTCAGCGTCTGGCTGGCGAAGCCCTGCGCCCGGCGGGCATAGGCCCGCAGGCGGGCGGCGATGGCCGGGGCGTCGTAGGGAAAGGGGATCACATCGTCGGCCCCGGCGGTCAGGGCGCGGGCCGTCGCCTCGTGGCTCCACGACCGGGCGAAGAGGCAGACCGGCATGTGCGGATGCGCGCCGCGCAGGTGCCGGAGAAGGCTCTGCGCCGTGGTGTCCGGCAGATCCGGGTCGATCAGGATGGCGTCATACCGGCCCTGAGCCGCGTAGGTCAGGATGTCTTCGCCCGTGGCCGCTTCGCTGACATAGAAGCCCTGTCCGCGCAACTGGTGCGCGAGTGTGGCCGAGGTCCATGTGGCGTCGGAGATCAGAATGCGCATCGCAGGCTCCTCATGCAGAACGAAGAGGGCCGCAATGCACGACAGTGGCCGCACATGCGGCCCACACCGTCGGATCGTGTTGTGTCTGGTTGCGGGCGGCAGAGCGGCCCGGTGTCGTGAGGCGGGGGATAGCGCGTGACGCGGCCGGTTGTCGCGCACATTCCGCGGGCAGGGTTAACGGGTTGAGAAGCACGCCCCCGGTCCCCACATGTCAGGTGCAGATACACATGGGAGAGCGTGATGAAATGTCCGGTGGACGGAACCCAGCTGATGATGACCGAACGGCAGGGGGTCGAGATCGACTATTGCCCGTCCTGCCGGGGCGTCTGGCTGGACCGGGGCGAGCTGGACAAGATCATCGACCGCTCGGCACAGGAACTGGGCGAAGCCGTCGTCACCCCGCCGCCCCCGCCGCAACCGGCCCCCGCGCCGCAGCCGCACCACATGGAGCCGCCGCGCGATCGTGGCCATGACCGGCGCTATGACGGCGACCGCCGCTACGACGACGACCGGCGCTATCACGGCTATGATCCGCGCTACCGCGACGACGACCGGAAGTATTACAAGAAGCGCAAGCGCAAGAGCCTGCTGAGCGAGATTTTCGACTTCGACTGACGCCGCGTCGAAATCCGGTATTCCATACGCCCCTGCGCGGTAGTAGCCTCCGGCCTGAACAGGACGGACAGGAGACTTCCCATGCAGATGAGCGACAGCCGCGAGATCAAGGCGGAACCGGCGGTGGTGTTTGCCGCGCTTCTGTCGCCTGACGTGCTGAAGGAATGCGTGCCCGGCGCGCAGGAGGTCACCGGCACCCCCGAGGAGGGATTCGAGGCGACGGTCGTGCAGAAGGTCGGGCCGGTCAAGGCGACCTTCAAGGGCGCGGTCACCATTTCCGACATCGTCGAGAACCAGTCCCTGACGCTCAGCGGCGAGGGCAAGGGCGGCGCGGCGGGCTTTGCCAAGGGCGGCGCCAAGGTCACGCTGGAGCCGACCGAGGCCGGCACGCTGCTGACCTATGACGTCGAGGCCAAGGTCGGCGGCAAGCTGGCGCAGCTCGGCAGCCGGATAATCGACGGTTTCGCCAAGAAGATGGCCGACCAGTTCTTCACCCGCTTCCAGGAGGTGCTGGAAGGCCCGGCCGAGGGCGACGAGGCCCCCGAGGCCGAGAAGAAGGGCTGGCTGCGGCGCATCACCGGCAGCTGAGCGCGCACCGACATTACCGCGACTGTGCGCGGATGAGGGATACGGCCGCCTGCGGGCGGCCTTGTCATTCATGGCTGCGCGTATAGGTCTCCCGCGTTGAATACAACATAACGGGAGGTGGCCATGGCCCCGATCCTGCAGGTCAAGAACCTGAAGAAAACCTACGAGGGCGGTTTCGAGGCGCTGAAGGGCGTCAACCTCGACATCGAGGAGGGCGAGATCCTCGCGCTGCTCGGCCCGAACGGCGCGGGCAAGACGACGCTGATCTCGACGCTCTGCGGCATCACCATCCCGACCTCGGGACAGGCGACGGTCGGCGGCTACGACGTCCAGCACGACTACCGCGCGGCGCGCGGCATGATCGGTCTCGTGCCGCAGGACATCTCGCTCGAGCCGTTCGAGAAGGTGAAGAACACCGTCGGCCTGACGCGCGGCCTGTTCGGCAAGCGCCGGGACGATGCGCTGATGGAGCGGCTGCTGAAGCAGCTGTCGCTCTGGGACAAGCGGGACAGCAAGGTGAACGAACTGTCCGGCGGGATGAAACGCCGGGTGCTGATCGCCAAGGCGCTGATCCACGAACCGCGTGTGCTGTTCCTGGACGAGCCGACGGCGGGCGTGGACGTGGAGCTGCGCAAGGACATGTGGGAAGTGGTCGCGGACCTGAAGAAACAGGGCGTCACGATCATCCTGACCACTCACTATATCGAAGAGGCCGAGGCCATCGCCGACCGCGTCGCCGTCATCAGCCACGGGGAGATCCTGCTGATCGAGGACAAGGACAAGCTGATGAGCCGGATGGGCCGCAAGCAGCTGAAGATCGAGCTGCGCGAACCCGTGTCCGAGGTGCCGGACGCGCTGAAGGGCTATGACCTGGAGCTCGCCGACGACGGTGCCGCGCTGGTCTATACCTACGACACCCATGCGGACCGGACGGGGATCACCCGCCTGTTGGCCGACCTGTCGGCGGCGGGGATCGTGATGCGGGACCTGTCGACGCGGCAGGATTCGCTGGAACAGATCTTCGTCAGCCTCGTGAAGGAGGACGCGGCATGAACACCTATGCCATCTGGTCGATCTACCGCTACGAAATGGCGCGGTTCTTCCGCACCATCCTCCAGAGCTTCATCTCGCCGGTGATCTCGACCTCGCTCTACTTCGTGGTCTTCGGCACCGCCATCGGCTCGCGCATCCAGGAGGTCGAGGGCGTGAGCTACGGCGCGTTCATCGTGCCGGGCCTCATCATGCTCTCGGTCATCATGCAGTCGATCTCGAACGCCAGTTTCGCGATCTACTTCCCCAAGTTCATCGGCACGATTTACGAGGTCCTGTCGGCCCCGGTGAACTTCATCGAGGTGGTGATCGGCTATGTGGGCGCGGCGGCGACCAAGTCGCTGTTCATCGGTCTGGTGATCCTCGGCACCGCCTCGCTGTTCGTGGACCTGAGCATCGCACACCCGCTGGCGATGCTGGCCTTCCTCGTCCTGACCTGCGTCAGCTTCGCGCTGATGGGGTTCATCATCGGGATCTGGGCCAAGAACTTCGAACAGCTGCAGCTTGTGCCGATGCTGATCGTGACCCCGCTCGTCTTCCTCGGCGGGTCGTTCTACTCGATCTCGATGCTGCCGCCGGTCTGGCAGACGATCACGCTGTTCAACCCGGTGGTCTACCTGATCTCGGGCTTCCGCTGGGCCTTCTTCGAACAGTCGGACGTCTCGGTGGCGCTGAGCCTGCTGGCCATCACCGGCTTCACCGCGCTCTGCGTCGGGATCATCTGGCTGATCTTCCGCACCGGCTGGCGGCTGCGCGACTGACCGGCGCGATTGCAATCCCTGCCCGGTGGCGTTAGCCATCGGACAGGGAGGAGCCAGACGTCACGACAGACAGGGCCCCCTCATGTCCGATCAGGCTTTCGCACCCGCCCCGGTGACGACAGCAGCCCCGGTTCCGCCGGGGCTTGTCATTCTTGCCCTCGCGCTCGGCGCCTTCGCGATCGGCACGACGGAATTCGCCTCCATGGCGCTGCTCCCCTTCTTTGCGACCGACCTCGCCGTGTCCGAGGCGCGGGCGGCGGATGCCATCAGCGCCTATGCCATCGGCGTCGTGATCGGCGCGCCGACGATCTCCGTGCTTTGCGCGCGGGTGTCGCGGCGGCTGATGCTGGTGCTGCTGATGCTGACCTTCGCGGTGTTCAACACCGCCTCGGGGCTGGCGCAGGACTTCGGCTTGTTCACCCTGACGCGCTTTCTCTCCGGCCTGCCGCATGGCGCCTACCTGGGCCTCGCCGCGCTGACCGCAGCCGCGGTGGTGCCGCGCAACCGGCGCGCCTCGGCCGTGGCGCGGGTGTTCGTGGGGCTGTCGCTGGCCACCACCATCGGCGTTCCGGCAGCAAGCTGGCTGGGGCAGGTCGTGGGCTGGAGATGGGGCTTTGCCCTCGTCGGCGTGCTGTCGCTGGCGACGGCGCTGTCGGTCTGGTTCGCCGCCCCCCGCGACCGGCCCGATCCTGCTGCCAACCCGCTGCGGGAACTCGGCGCGCTGAGGAACCGGCAGGTGTTGCTGCTGCTGGCGACCGGGGCCATCGGCTTCGGCGGGTTCTTCGCCGTCTACACCTACCTCGCCTCGACCGTCATCCACACCACCGGCGCTCCGGCCAGTGCCGTGCCCGTGGTGCTGATGATCACCGGGGCGGGGATGACCGTCTTTACCCTGCTGTCCGGCATGATGGCCGACCGCAACGCCAACGCCACGGTCTATGCCTGCTTCACCGCCGGGACGCTTGTGCTGCTGCTCTATTCCGTGGCCGCGGGCAGCCTGTGGACGCTGATCCCGGTCGTCTTCTCGCTGGGGATGCTGGGCGGCGTGGCGACGGTGATCCAGTCGCGCCTGATGGACGTGGCAGGCGAGGCGCAGCAGCTGGCCGCCGCCATGCACCACGCCGCGTTCAACTTTGCCAACGCGCTCGGCCCGATGCTGGCCGCCGCCGCGCTGAGGATGGGATACGACTATCCCGCCTCGGGCGTCGTGGGGGCCGTGCTGGCCGTGGCCGGGATCGGGCTCTACACGCTCGCGCTCGTGGACGCGCGCCGGCGGTGATCCGGTCCTGTGGGCCGGGGGCGTGCTGCGCCCCCGGCGACCGGTGTCAGACGAAGTCCCCGGCCAGCGCCCGGTCGATCAGCGCCACCGTCTCGGTCACGCCGTAAAGCGCGATGAACCCGCCGAAGCGCGGCCCCTGCGAGGCCCCCAGCAGGACCTCGTAGAGCGCCTTGAACCAGTCCTTCATCGGGTCGAACCGTTCACGCCCGACCGAGAAGACCAGCCCCTGAAGCTCCTCGGCATCCATCGGCCCGCCCCAGTCCTTCAGACCGTCGCGCAGCGCCTCCAGCGCCTCGCGTTCCTTGTCGGTCGGGGCGCGATAGACCTTCTCGGGCTTCACGAAATCGTTGTAGTAGCGCACCGCATAGCCCGCCGCCGCGTCCAGCGCGGGGTGGCTTTCCGGCGTGGCCTCCGGCGCATAGCGGCGGATGAAGCCCCACAGCACGTCCTTGTCCTCGGCCGAGGCGACGGAGGCGAGGTTCAGCAGCATCCCGAACGGCACCACCATGTCCGACGCCGGCACGTTGTGCCCGTGGATGTGGAACACCGGGTTCGCCGCCTTCTGCGCGTCGTCCTGATCGGCATAGGCGCGCAGCTGCTGGTGGTATTCGTCCATCGCCCGCGGGATCACGTCAAAGAACAGCCGCTTGGCCGTCTTGGGCTTCTGGTACATGAAATACGACAGGCTCTCGGTCGAGGCGTAGGTCAGCCATTCGTCGATCGACAGGCCGTTGCCCTTGGACTTGGAGATCTTCTCGCCCTTGTCGTCGAGGAACAGCTCGTAGGTGAAATGGTTCGGGGCCCGTCCGCCGAGGATCTCGCAGATCCGGTCGTAGATCGGCGTGTTGGTCGAGTGGTCCTTGCCATACATCTCGAAATCGACGTCCAGCGCGGCCCAGCGTGCGCCGAAGTCCGGCTTCCACTGCAGCTTCACCTGCCCGCCCGTCACCGGCAGCGTCCATTCGCGCCCGGTCTCGTCGTCGAAGGTGATCGTGCCGTCCTTGGCGTTGACCTCCTTCATCGGGACATAGAGCACGCGCCCGGTCTCGGGGTGGATCGGCAGGAAGCAGGAATAGGTCTGCTGACGCTCCTCGCGGAGCGATTTCAGCATGACCTTCATGATGTCGTCATAGCGTTCGCAGGCGCGCAGCAGCACCTCGTCGAACTGGCCGGACTTGTAGAACTCGGTCGCCGAATAGAACTCGTATTCGAACCCGAAGGTATCGAGGAACCGGCGCAGCATCGCGTTGTTGTGGTGGCCGAAGCTCTCGAATTCCTCGAACGGGTCGTAGACGCTGGTCAGCGGGCGCTGCAGGTCCTCGCGCAGGCGGTCCTGGTTCGGGACGTTGCCCGGCACCTTGCGCATCCCGTCCATGTCGTCCGAGAAGCAGATCAGCCGGGTCGGGATGTCGCTGATGACCTCGAAGGCGCGGCGGATCATCGTCGTCCGCAGCACCTCGCCGAAGGTGCCGATATGCGGCAGGCCGGAGGGGCCATAGCCCGTTTCGAACAGCACATAGCCCTTTTCCGGCGGCGCCTTGTCGTACCGTTTGAGCAGAGCGCGGGCCTCTTCGAACGGCCAGGCCTTCGAATTCATCGCCGCTTCGCGGAAATCGCTCATCACTCCACTCCTTCAGAACCCGGTCACGGACCGGTGGGACAATGGCGCTTCCTATTGCCCGCCACCGCCGGGGTCAATATTCTGCACCGCAACAACAGACCCGAGAAGACCAATGGTTGATACCGAAACCCACTCCCTCACCCCGCAGGACTGTCTTGTCCTCATCATGATCGCCGTTTCCGTCTCGGACGAGGATGTCCGCACGATGGAACTCGTCAAGATCGAGAACAACGTGAACGTCCTGCCGATCTTCGGCCATTACGACGCGGACCGCATTCGCTCCATGTCGGAGCTGGTCTTCGACCTGTTTGCCGAGGAGGACGGGCTGGACGCGCTGTTTGGCCTCGTGCGGGACAACCTGCCCGAGCACCTGAACGAAACCGCCTATGCGCTGGCCTGCGACGTGGCCGCCGCCGACGGCACCCTGCGCGAGGCGGAACTGAGGCTGCTCGAGGAAATCCGTTACGAGCTGAGGATCGACCGCCTGCACGCCGCCGCGATCGAACGCGGGGCACGGGCGCGGCACCTGAAGGGCTGACCGGAAATCACGTCGCCGCGAGGCTGTTGAGCCTGCGGCGACAATCCGCCCGGCCCGATGCGGACTTCCGCAGGGTCAGGAATTCCACCATTGGCGAAAACCCCTGTCCGGCCCCAAATGGGATCATAGACAGTGAGGAATTCGAAACAATGAACCGCAAGCATTTCCTGATCGTGGCGTCCCTGATCCTCTGCCTGCTGCCGGTCCTCGGCACCTTCGCGGATACCCACAACGAACCCCACCGGGTCGTGCAGCTGCATTCGGAACAGCTGACGCGCCACTACTGACGCGGCCCGCCTTAGGTGGTGCCGTAGAGCGCGCCCCAGCGCTCGATGAGCGCCCTCTGAAGGGCCTTGGCGCGGGCATTCCACGACCGCGCCCCCGGCGGACGTTCACGTTCGTCCTCGTCCAGAGCCTCGCGGCGGGTCACGTCGGCCGCGAAGATCGCAAAGGCCAGATCGGTGCCGTCCGGCCCGGTCATGTAGCCCGCAAGACCGGACACGAAATTGAGCGTGCCGGTCTTGGCCTCGACCTTGATCGGATGGTTGCGGTCAGGGCGCCCCTTCTCATCGCGCATCGGGATCGTTTTCATCAGCGGGCGCAGCCGGCCCGGCACGCCGGGCGCGGACAGGACCGTCACCATCGCATCCGCCGTGACCCGGCTGTCGCCGCCCAGCCCCGAATGATCCACCATCGCGATGCGCGGTGCACCGGGCAGCGTCGCGAGCCACGCGTTCATCAGCGCGGCGGACCCGGCGAGCGTCGAGACATCGGGGTTGGTCGACACGCTGGCGGCCATGCCGATCGCCTCGGCCGTGATATTGGTGGAATAGAGCAGCATGTCCGCCACGATGCCCCGCAGCTCGCCGCTTTCAAACGCCGCCAGTTCGTCGCCCACGGGCTGCGCCTGCGTCACTTCCGGCGCCTTCAGCACGATGCCGTGCGCCCGCGCGAGGGTCTGGAACACCTCGCCCGCATAAATCTCGGGCTTGCGCACCGGCAGCCAGCGCGCCCCGCCGTTGCCAAGCGCACCGGCCGCGACCGTCCATTCGTCGCGTCCGTCCCGGTCGGCATAGGTGTAGACGGGCACATCGCGCGTTTCGATCCGCATCCGGGCAAAGGCGACGTCCGGCCGGTACTTGGCACTGCGCGCGTCCATCGACACGGCCCATTTGCCCGAGGCCCGGCGCCATTCGAAATGCACGCGGTTGTAGTTCAGGTTCAGCCCGGACACGGCCGGACTGTAGCCCACATGATCCGGCTGCGCCCTGTCGATCGTCTGCACCTGCGGCAGGGCCCCGCCCCAGACAAGAAACCGGCCCGCGACCTCGCGCACCCCGGACTCCTTCAGGCGGTTTGCCAGGGTGGCCAACCCGTCGGTGTCGAGCGTCGGATCGGCCCCCCCGGCCAGCACCAGATCGCCCGTCAGCCGACCTTCCCGGACCGGGCCGGTGCCGATCAGCCGCGTGCGGAACCGGTGATCCGGCCCCAGCCGGTCCAGCGCATAGAGCGCCGTCAGCGCCTTGCCCACGCTTGCGGGCGGCAGCGCGTCGCCCGCGCCGCGGCCTTCCAGCGCCAGCCCCGTACGGGCATCCGCGACCGCATAGGCGACGGCAGCATCCAGCCGCGCGTCGGACACCAGCGCCTCGCCCTCGGGAACACGCGGGCCGCGCTGGCCCTCGGGCGGACGCGGCACGGGGCGCAGCGAACGGGCCGGCGCATTGGCCAGCGCGGGCGCGGCGAGGGCTGCAAGGGCACCGCTGAGAAAGGTGCGACGGGGAATCTGACGGTTCATGAGCGCACCCTATCCGCGCTTGTCCACAGGGCTCAAGTCCACGGGGTTCAAGCGCCCGTGTTGTCGGACCCGGCGTGCCACTGGCCGGCCTTTCGGATCGCCGACGACGACAGGGGTATCATGGGAACATTTACGAAACACCAGCACGGTGCGGCGCACCGTCCCAGCAATGTCGAATGCGCCGAGGGCAGGCGCGCCGCCCCATAGACCCGCGCCGCCTTGGACGTCCGCGCCGATATCCGCTGGCCGGGCCGGGCCAGCACCCCGACCGGCACGTTGTCCATGATCCAGCGCCATTCTTGCCAACGGTCCAGCTGGCCCAGGTTGTCCGCCCCCATCAGCCAGACGAAGCGGACGCCGGGGTAGAGCGACTTGAGCCTTCGCAGCGTCCGCGCGGTGTAGCGCGTACCGATATGCGCCTCGATATCCGTCACGCGGACACGCGGATCGTCGATCACCTCGCGCGCATGTTCCATGCGCTGCGGCAGGGGCGCGGGGCCGCGGGTCTTGAGCGGGTTGCCGGGGCTGACCAGCCACCAGACCCGGTCGAGGCCGAAGCGCTTGAGCGCCTCCTTGGTGATCATGGCGTGACCGGCATGGGCCGGATCGAAGGATCCGCCCAGAAGCCCGATCACCTGCCCTGCCCGCGCATATGGAAAATCGTGACGCATTCCCGCCATTTAGCGCATGGCGGCACGCAAGTGGAGCGCTTTCCGGCAGGCTCCATGCATGAAGTTCGGCATGGATCATCGGCCACCGGCGCCCGTGGCCGGCCCGGTCACGGCCAGCGGATCGCCCTTGCCGCCCAGAAAGGTGCCGAACACGTGCAAGGACGGGATGTGGTCACAGATGACCTTGACGAACACGACGAACGGCACCGCCATCAGCGCGCCCGCCACGCCCCAGAGCCACGCCCAGAACACGACGGCCACGAACACCACCGCCGCGCTCAGCTTCAGATGCCGGCCGACGAGGTAGGGCGTGATGATCTGCCCCTCGAGCGAGGTCAGCGTCAGGTAGGCCAGCGGTGGAACCAGCGCGGCGCTCACCGTGTCGAAGGTGACGAGAGACACGGCGGCACAGCCCGCCACACCCAGCATCGCGCCGATGAACGGAAGGTAGTTCATCAGGAACGCCGCCACGCCCCAGAGGTAGGCAAAGGGCATGTCCAGCAGATAGAGCGTGATGCCGACCGCCAGCCCCAGGCAGGCGTTGATCACCGTGATCGCAGCGAGGTAGCGCGATATCTGGCGTTCGATGTCATGCGCGATCAGCAACGCCCGCTTCTTGTCCGACAGGCGTGGCAGCGCCTCGACCAGCTTGCGGTGATAGAAGTCACCGGCCGCCAGCAGGAACATCGCCAGCACCATGGCGATCGCCACCGCCGAGCCGAGCCCGGCCAGCGAGCTGAGCGCCGTGCCCAGCACACCGGATTTGTCCGACACCACCACCTGCTGCTGGTTCTCGTTGTCGCCGTTCGTGATGTTCTCCATCTCTTCCGACGCCTGCTGAACGGCCCGGAACCGCGCCTCGAACTCGGCCATCTTCTCGCGCAGTTCGAACCGGATGCGCGGGACCTCGTCCACCAGCGTGGTCGCCGGGCCGCTGAGGAAGTAGAGCGCCATGGCGATCGAAAGCGCCAGCGCGCCGATCAGCGCAAAAGCCGACACCACTTCCGGGACGCCGAGCCGCCTCAGCCCCCGGACGAACGGCGTCAGCGTCAGGGCGATCAGCAGGCCCAGAACGATGGGCATGATCACGACCTTGGCCAGTGAAATGGACCACAGGAACAGCAGGATCAGGATGCCCGCCAGCATATACTGGATGCGCCTCAGCCGCCGGGATTCCCGCGTCTCAGCCTCGGCCGTCAACTCATCATCATTCAAGGTACTCGTACCGTCCGCCACGCTGGACCCTCCGCTCACAGGGGATGAACACCCGCCAGCGCCCGCCGGTTCCGGCCTTTTGACAAAGGGGCCCGCGATCACATTGCCCCCGCCCGCGCGCTTCTGTATCACCCCCCGGAATCCGCAGCCCTTCAAGGGAGTCCAAGATGGCCTCGTATCAATACGTCTATCACATGTCCGGCGTCTCCAAGACCTATCCGGGCGGCAAGAAGTGCTTCGAGAACATCCACCTCAACTTCCTCCCCGGCGTGAAGATCGGCGTCGTCGGCGTGAACGGCGCGGGTAAGTCCACGCTGCTCAAGATCATGGCCGGCTGGGACAAGGACTTTCAGGGCGAGGCTTGGCACGCCGAGGGCGCCAAGGTCGGCTACCTCCCGCAGGAGCCGGAGCTGGACCCGAACCTCGACGTGCGCGGCAACGTCATGCTGGGCGTGGCCGAGAAGAAGGCCAAGCTCGACCGGTTCAACGAGATCGCGATGAACTACTCGGACGAGACGGCGGACGAGATGGCGCAGCTGCAGGACGAGATCGACGCCCAGAACCTCTGGGATCTCGACAGCCAGATCGACATCTCGATGGAAGCGCTCCGCTGCCCGCCCGACGATGCCGACGTCACCAAGCTGTCGGGCGGTGAAAAGCGCCGCGTCGCGCTGTGCAAGCTGCTGCTCGAACAGCCCGACATGCTGCTGCTGGACGAACCGACCAACCACCTCGACGCGGAAACGATCGCGTGGCTGCAGCAGCACCTGATCGACTACAAGGGTACGATCCTGATCGTCACCCACGACCGCTACTTCCTCGACGACATCACCGGCTGGATCCTCGAACTCGACCGCGGCCGCGGCATCCCCTACGAGGGCAACTATTCCGCGTGGCTGGAACAGAAGGCCAAGCGGCTGGAACAGGAAGCGCGCGAGGACAAGGCCAAGCAGAAGACGCTGTCGCGCGAACTGGAATGGATCCGGCAGGGCGCCAAGGCCCGTCAGGCCAAGCAGAAGGCCCGGATCACGCGCTACAAGGACCTCGCCGACCAGTCCGAGAAGGAACGGATCGGCAAGGCCCAGATCGTCATCCCCAACGGCCCCCGTCTGGGCGGCAAGGTGATCGAGGTCGAGAACCTGAAAAAGGCCATGGGCGACAAGCTGTTGATCGAGGACCTGTCGTTCTCGATCCCGCCCGGCGCCATCGTCGGCGTGATCGGCCCCAACGGCGCGGGCAAGACCACGCTGTTCCGCATGCTGACCGGTCAGGAAAAGCCTGATGCCGGGACGGTGGAATTCGGCGATACGGTGAAACTGAGCTACGTCGACCAGTCCCGTGACGACCTCGACCCCGACAACAACGTGTGGGAAGCGATTTCCGACGGTCAGGACATCATCGCCATCGGCGACGCCGAGGTGAATTCCCGCGCCTATTGCGGTGCGTTCAACTTCAAGGGCCCGGACCAGCAGAAGAAAGTCTCGCTGCTGTCGGGCGGTGAACGCAACCGCGTCCACATGGCGCGGCTGCTGAAGGACGGCGGCAACGTGCTGCTGCTCGACGAACCGACCAACGACCTGGACGTGGAGACGCTGCGCGCGCTCGAAGACGCCCTGACCGACTTTGCCGGCTGCGCCGTGGTCATCTCGCACGACCGCTTCTTCCTCGACCGGATCTGCACGCACATGCTGGCGTTTGAAGGCGAGGCGCATGTGGAATGGTTCGAAGGCAACTTCGAGGATTACGAAGAGGACAAGAAGCGCCGGCTCGGGCCGGATGCGCTTGAGCCGAAGCGGGTGAAGTACAAGAAGTTCACCCGTTAAGGACGCGCACCGCGCGTCAGCAACGCGCAGCGCTTTGGAACAGGGCGGGACGAACCCCGCCCTGTTTGCCAAGAACCTCAGATCCGGAACCGCCCGGATCAGTCCACACAACGGTTACCTCCGGGACGCCCAGGTGCGACGGGCACCATGGCCAGTCTTGCGGGCAATCGACCCAGCGACCTCCCGGACAGGATTGTCAGGCCGCCATCCGGCAAAGCGGCGCAGGCGATGGTCGTGTGGTTTGCACCAAGCTTGACGCGGCATGTTTCCCGACAACCGATGCGGGCAAGCGCGCAAGCCACTGCGTCCCGCCGATCTCAGCCCCGTAACCCGCCCGCGTGACCGGCGCGCCACATCCAATGGGACATGCCCGCCGCAGGGATGTGCGGCGTGTCCTTCATCCACCGGTTGAGTTACGTGATGGGCCCCGTCCAAACAGTCCAAGGACCGTCCATGCCCATTCACGCACCGGCCATCGTATCAAAGACCTCTGCCGCGATTGTCGCTGGCATCGGGCTGGTCTCGGGGATCGTCGGGCTGCTGTATTCCGACATGTTCAGCGTCACCGCCAGCCTCGTCCCGATGGTGTCCTTCCAGAACGAAGTGCAGGACGATCCGTCGACGCGGGCGCTTTTCTTCTCGTTCAAGAACAACTCCGACCTGCCGATGCAGAACGCCAAGATCTACTTCGCGCTCTACGATGCGGACGGAAACGTCATCCTGAGCGACTAACAGCCGGAGGATAGTCTGGAATATTTCGTCCCCCTGCCGATGCAGGTGGCGGCGCGGCAGGAACTCGGCGCAATCATCGCGCCCGACAAGCATCCCCGCGTTCTCGACGCGGAGTACATCTATTTCTGCGGCATTTTCGACGGCCGGCTTTGGCTCAGCAGGGTGACGGAAGCCTTCGTGCTGCAATCCACGCGTCAGATGGGGTTCGGACACATGGCGTATGACCGCAAGGTCCGCCTGGTGTCCGAGGCTGGCTGCCCAGACATGCGGAGCGAAGACATCGACTTCCCCCGCCTGTCCGCCCCCGATCCCTGAACGCGGGTCGCCTCACTCCACCACAACCGTCCCTTTCATGTTCGGATGGAACGCGCAGACGTATGCAAACGTCCCCGCCTTGCCCATCTCGATCTCCTTCCGCTGACCCTTGTTCAGCCGTCCGGTGTCCCAGCCCCCGTCCTTGGAGGTCGAGGTATGCGGCGCGCCGTCCTCGTTGACGAAAGCCACGACGGTCCCGGCCTTGACCGTCAGCGACGCGGGCGAAAAGGCGAACCCCTTGATCGTCACCACGACATCCGCGTGAGACGCGGCATGGGCCGACCCGGCAAAGAGGGGCGCAGCGGCCCCGGCAGCGAGAAGCCCAAGGGTGGAACGGCGGGTCATTTCGGTCATGGCGATACCTCCTGTCGCTAACCAATGGCACAGTGTTACCCGCACCTGCCGCGAGGTGGTGAATTATTTCACGCGCGTCCCCTTATCCCCGACACGCGTAGGGTGCGTGCTCGCCACGCACCGCCCCGCCTTCACCCGCCACCGCAGCCGCCCGGACGCAAGCCTGCCGCCCGCCCGTCCGCAGCGAACAGAAAACGCCGCCCCGAAGGAGCGGCGTTCAATGACACGGCCAGACGGCCGCATTTCATAATCCGGAGGGGTCAGCCCTCGTCGCGGGTCTCCCCGGCAGTGCCCGGCGCGGGCGTCCGGTCCTGCAGCATCGCCACGAGACGTGCGTTCAGCCCTTCGTCCGACTGCGCCGCGCGACCGATCTGGTTGTAGGTCTCGACGTCCAGCCCCTCGGTCTCTTCGACCGCCGACTGCATCTCGGTCTGGGCCTGCCGTGCCAGCGCCTGCTTGTCCTCTTCGGACGCGGCCGCCTCGATCTGCGGCAGGAAGCTGTCCCGCAGCTCCTGGATCTTCACGGTCGCCTCGATAAAGCTCTCCAGCTGCGCCTCGCTGAAATCAGCCGCTTCGGTCCCCGGCATGGTTTCGGGCGCGGTCTGCTGCGCCGTGTCGTCCTGCGGCGTCGCCGCGCTCTGCGCCAGCGCAGACACGGGTGCGAGCGCGACGCCCGCAATGATAGAGCCGCGGAGCAGCTTGGAAGCAATCGTTGTCATGTCATCCTCCGGATGCCTGTGAGTTAGAGGTCGCGGAGACCAACCGGCCTCTGCGCTGTCACACAGCTAACCACCCGCACGCGGTCTGCAACCTGCGCGCCGTTTCTGGGCATTATGCCGCCGTTTCAAGGGGTTCCCCTGCGCGGGACACCGCCGTGCCGCAGGCGTTCAAGCGATTGCGACGATGCGTGTCCGGTTCAGGCCCAGCTGACCGACACCCTCGACCCGCGCCGGGCCGCGTCGCCCATCCCGGCCAGCAGCGCCTCGTATCCGGCACGTGCGATGACACCATGCGGCCCGGCATCCGCCATCAGCCGCCAGCTGTCCTGCGTGACGCGGACCTCGGCCCCCTCCCCTGTCGCCGTGCCGGAATCGCCCTGCGCCGCGATCAGACAGGTCAGAGCTGCGGCGAAGTCCGGGGTGCCGAACGCCGCCTCCATATCGCGATAGACCTGCATCCCGACCATGCGGCAGGCCAGCCGCATCAGCCCCTCGCCTTCGATGGGGCCAAAGGTGTTGACCACCTCGAGCAGCGCCGATTTCGCATATTCCATTGCGTAGTTCCGGTGCGCCTTGGCCAGACGCTCGGCCGGCCAGGTCTCGATCCCCAGCATCGGCGCGGCGGCGGGGTCGAACACAGGCGCTTCCTCGTCCCGCGCGAACCTCAGGCGTTCCTGCTGTTCTAGGGGGCGACCGTAGTCGAAATAATAGCCCTCGAGCCCGTCCTGCGCGTCAACCGCCTGTTTCGTGCAGACGAATCCCATGGACGGCGCGCCGAGCATGATGCCGTTGTTGGAATGCCAGCCCCAGAGCATCGCCTCGGAGACCTTGGGCGGAATCGCACAGAGCACGACGCCCTTCCACGCCCAACGGGGCGGGGCATAGCGGATCCACGCCTTGCCGTCATGTTCGCGCATGTATTCGACATTCACCCCGCCGATCATGTTCGACAGGTAATGATACTTGGCCGCCGCCACGGCAGGCGGCTCATCCGCGATCCCGAGTTTTTCGAGACCGGACAGGAACTTCTCGCGCTGCTGGCGGCGGAAGATATTGAACATGAAGATTTCGCCGGCGCGGGCGCCCTTCCGGGACAGCACAGTCAGCAGCAGCCCCAGAAAGACGTCGTGATACAGGTCCGCGACGGCGCGCCATTGCTTTTCGTTCGGTCCGGTCATCAGCTCCTCCCCGGTTTCGGGGCAGAGTGACAGGTGCACGACGGGTTGCAATAGCCGCGGGGCCGAGTTCAGCCCCGCGGGCCGGGCTTATTGAAAGGCACAGCCCTTCTGGATGCCGAACAGCCGGAAGATCATCGCCGCGGGGCAGAAGCCGGTGAACGCCGATTGCAGCATGTTCACACCGATGAAGGCGGTGAACCAGATGAAGTAGGGCGAGACCCAGAGGGTCAGCGCCAGGCTGAGAAGAACCATCACCCCGGCAAAGGCGAGGACTGCGCGATCGAGTGTCATAGCATGCTCCGATTTGAGGAATCGGCGGGGCCGACTCACATTCTGATAACGGAATATATTATGCCGTCGGTCGCTCTGCAACGGCCGGGATCGGGATCGGTGTCGATATTTGTTGTCGCAGGCCATGCGGCCCGGCACCGTCTGGGCCCATCGTCTTGCCAGGGTAATTTCACCGAACCGGAGCATTGGGAGGGTGCAGGAATGTCGATACGGGCCCCCAAAACGCAAAAAATCCGCCGGAGTGGCGGATGTTCCTGTCGATCGGGGTGGCATTGGTTGCGGGAGTAGGATTTGAACCTACGACCTTCAGGTTATGAGCCTGACGAGCTACCGGACTGCTCCATCCCGCGCCAATTTCCGGCACCTCGGGCCATATGGTCTGTGAGGTGCGCATCGTAAGAGAGATATCATTGAGGGGCTTACTAGGTCTGGCGGTGACTTACTCTCCCACGTCTTAAGACGCAGTACCATCAGCGCTAAGGCACTTAACGGCCAGGTTCGGGATGGGGCTGGGTGTTTTGCTCTCGCTATGACCACCAGACCAAGTAAGACCCTCAATCATCGTCCAAGTCAGTACACGTTCGGTGTACTTCTTCCGATCCGTAGAAGTCCGACTTCTACTGGATCAAATCAAGCCTATCGGGCAATTAGTACTGGTCAACTGAATGCGTTACCGCACTTACATCTCCAGCCTATCGACGTGGTGGTCTACCACGGCCCTCGGGGATACCTTGTTTTGAAGGGGGCTTCCCGCTTAGATGCCTTCAGCGGTTATCCTGTCCGGACATAGCTACCCTGCACTGCCGTTGGCACGACAACAGGTCCACCAGTGGTCCGTTCACCCCGGTCCTCTCGTACTAGGGGCAACTCTTCTCAAGTATCCTACACCCACGGCAGATAGGGACCGAACTGTCTCACGACGTTCTAAACCCAGCTCACGTACCTCTTTAAACGGCGAACAGCCGTACCCTTGGGACCTGCTCCAGCCCCAGGATGAGATGAGCCGACATCGAGGTGCCAAACACTGCCGTCGATATGGACTCTTGGGCAGTATCAGCCTGTTATCCCCAGCGTACCTTTTATCCGTTGAGCGATGGCCCTCCCACTTGGGACCACCGGATCACTATGGCCGTCTTTCGACTCTGCTCGACTTGTCAGTCTCGCAGTCAGGCTGGCTTCTGCCATTGCACTCAACGAGCGATTTCCGACCGCTCTGAGCCAACCTTCGCGCGCCTCCGTTACGCTTTAGGAGGCGACCGCCCCAGTCAAACTACCCACCACACAGGGTCCCGGATCCGGATAACGGACCGCGGTTAGACATCAAGCAATGCAAGGGTGGTATCTCAAGGGAGACTCCACAGAGACTGGCGTCCCTGCTTCAAAGTCTACCACCTATCCTGCACATGCATGGCCTGATGCCAGTGTGAAGTTGTAGTAAAGGTGCATGGGGTCTTTCCGTCTAACCGCGGGAAGCCTGCATCTTGACAGGCAATTCAATTTCGCTGAGTCGATGTTGGAGACAGCGGGGAAGTCGTTACGCCATTCGTGCAGGTCGGAACTTACCCGACAAGGAATTTCGCTACCTTAGGACCGTTATAGTTACGGCCGCCGTTTACCGGGGCTTCAATTCGGAGCTTGCACCCCTCCTTTTAACCTTCCGGCACCGGGCAGGCGTCAGACCCTATACGTCGTCTTGCGACTTCGCAGAGCCCTGTGTTTTTAGTAAACAGTCGCCACCCCCTGGTTTGTGCCCCCAGCCTCTAGTTGCCTAGAAACCGGGCTCCCTTCTCGCGAACTTACGGGAGTATTTTGCCGAGTTCCTTCAACATCGTTCTCTCAAGCGCCTTGGTATTCTCTACCAGTCCACCTGTGTCGGTTTAGGGTACGATCTAATGGAGGGCTATTTCCAGGAACCACTGAGCGGCCCACCCAATCCGAT
>NZ_AQQU01000001.1:222500-1596207 GCF_002210105.1 Oceanicola sp. 22II-s10i
AGATCAGCCATGCCGGGGGCAGCGCCCCTATAATATAGAGGGGCCATGCCGGCACATTGCGTGTGGCGGCGTTGATGCGGTCCGCGATCATGACTCAGTAGTTCTTCTTGAGGTCCATGCCGGCATAGAGGCTGGCCACCTCGTCACCGTATCCGTTGAACATATCGGTCTCGCGGCGCGATCCGAACAGACCGGCGCCGATGACCCGTTCCGTGGCCTGCGACCAGCGCGGGTGATCCACCTGCGGGTTCACGTTGGAATAGAAGCCGTACTCGCGCGCGTTCGCCTTGTTCCATGCCGTCGGCGGCTGGCGGTCGGTCAGGCTGATCCGCACGATGCTCTTGATACCCTTGAAGCCATACTTCCACGGCACCACCAGCCGCAGCGGCGCGCCGTTCTGTTCCGGCATCGACTTGCCGTAAACGCCCGTCGCCAGAATCGTCAGCGGGTGCATCGCCTCGTCCAGCCGCAGCCCCTCGACATAGGGCCAGTCCAGAACCGGGTAGCGCAGGCCGGGCATCTCTTCCCGGCGGGCCACGGTTTCGAAGGCGACATACTTGGCGCCCGACTGCACCCCGGCCCGGTTCAGCAGGCTGGACAGGGTGAAGCCGTTCCACGGGATGACCATCGACCATGCCTCGACGCAGCGCAGGCGATAGATACGCTCCTCGACGCTGACCTTGGACAGGATGTCGTCCAGCGCATAGTCACCCGGTTTGTTCACCATCCCGTCGATCTTCACCGTCCAGGGGCTGGTCGTCAGGGTATGCGCGTATTTGGCGGGATCGGTCTTGGACGTCCCGAACTCATAATAGTTGTTGTAGTTGGTGACCTCTTCGAAGCTGTTCGGCTTCAGCCCCGACGGCGCGGCCATCGCGGGGCCGGCCAGACCCAGCCCCAGACCGGCCATCGCACCCCCCATGAGCTGCCGTCGGTTCAGATAGACGGCTTCGTCGGTGACGTCCCGGTCGCGGAATTTCGGCGTGGTGATGCGGATCATGGCTCGGTCCCTGTCATTGGTGTCTCACTTCACACTACGGAAGGGACGGCCCGAACGTTTCATCCCGTCGCAATTCTCACGGGCTTGTGTGATCGTGCGCGGTCTATTCCGCAGGCCGGTTCTCTTCCCCCATCGTCGGATCCCACGACGGGCGGATCTTGCGCAGCACCACGGATTCGCCGTTCGCCTGCACCACCCGCACGTGCCGCCGCCGCATCAGGCGCGGTTCGGCCACGCCGACGGAATGGGCGATGGTCTCGACCTCTTTCACGATCGCCTTGGCGTAGTTCGCGACGCTGACATACTTCTGTTCCACCACCAGACCGCGCTGCAGGTGCGGGTCATGGGTCGTCACGCCGGTCGGACAGGTGTTCTTGTTGCACTTGAGCGCCTGGATACAGCCGAGCGAGAACATGAAGCCGCGCGCCGAGGTCACGAAATCGGCCCCCGCGCAGATCGCCCAGGCGACATCGGATGGGTTCACCAGCTTGCCGGAGGCGATAATGCGGATCCGCTCCTTCAGCCCGTACCGGTCGCGCATATCCACGATCCGCAGCAGCGCCTCGCGGATCGGCATGCCCACCAGATCCATCAGCGGCATCGGCGCGGCACCGGTGCCGCCTTCGCCGCCGTCTATGGTAATGAAGTCCGGCGCGCTCTCGGGACCACGTTCCTTGATCAGCTGGAACAGCGCCTCGTAGTCGTCCGAGGACCCGATCACCGTCTTGAAGCCGGTCGGCTTGCCCGTCACCTCGCGGATATGTCCGATCACGTCCAGCAGCGCGGCAAAGTCCGGGATCTCGACGTGCCGGTTCGGCGAGATGCTGTCGCGCCCCTCGGGGATATGCCGGATCGCGGCGATCTCGGCATTCACCTTGGCGCCGGGGAGGATGCCGCCCTTGCCGGGCTTGGCGCCCTGCGCCAGCTTCAGCTCGAACATCCGCACCGTTTCATGAGCGGCCACCGCGCGCAGCTTTTCGTCGTCGATCCCGCCCTCGAGGTTGCGGACACCATACTTGGCGGTGCCGATCTGGAACACGACATCGCAGCCACCTTCCAAATGATAGGGGCTCAGCCCCCCTTCCCCGGTGTTCAGCCAGATCCCCGCCTTCTTGGCGCCCTTCGACAGCGCCAGCACCGCGGGGCGGGAAATCGCGCCGTAGGACATGCCCGAGATATTGAAGAAGGACGGCGCATCATAAGGTGTCCGGCAATGCGGCCCGATCCGCAGCGGCTGAGTCAGCGCGAACTGGTCGTCGATCGGCGGGAAGGTCGCGTTGACGAAGATCGCGGTCCCCGGCACCGACAGGTTCCGGGTGGAGCCGAAGGCGATGGTGTTATCCTTGCCATGGGTCGAGTGATACACCCAGTCCCGTTGCGCACGGTTGAACGGCATCTCCTCGCGGTCCATCGCAAAGAAGTACTGGCGGAAGAACTCGCCCAGCTTGGTGAACATCCCGCGGAAGCGTCCGATCACCGGGTAGTTCCGGCGGATCGCATCCTCGGTCTGCGCCCGGTCTATAAAGAAGAAGACCAGAACCGCGGCCGAGACCATGCCGATCACCAGCACGAATCCCAGTGCCAGCACCTCAAGCGCATTCGTCGCGAAGTTCATACTGCCCGTCCTCCCGGCTCTTCGGCCACGTTCGTGTTTCCCTCACCCTGCGTCAGCACGCGGGGCCGGGCAAGTCCCGCCTGCGTTCCCCGTCACTTTGACGTCAGGGTCCACGCTTGTGGCTGGTCTGTGCGGCACAGGACACTATCCTTGCCAAGGAATTGCCGGTCTGAGACCGTGCCGCCAGACGACGACATAATCAAAGGACGTGACATGCGCCTGACAGCCCTTGCCGCCACCCTCGCCATCGCCGCCGGCCTGCCCGCCGCGGCGCAGCCCAAGATCGAGACGCCCCAGATGGTCGTCTACGAAGGCCAATGGGTGCAGACCAAGGTCGCCGGCCAGAAGGGCGCATTGATGTTCCTGACCGTACCGCGCGGGCAGAAGGGCGAATACTTCTCCATCTCGTGCGAGCGCGCGGGGGGCGGGCTGGTCCGCACGATCAAGCTGGGCTACCCCAAGCCGATCCAGGGCGACAACGTTCCGATCACCCTGAACGTGGACGGCCAGGTCACGCAGGCCACGGCCAGCTTCACCGGCAAGGCCCGCGACGACGCCTATACCAAGGCCGACATCCACACCTATGCGCTGAAGTTCCCGAGCGCCGCCGACGAACAGGCCGTGTTCCGCGCGATGCAGCGTGGCAATACCCTGAAGGTGCCGGGCCAGACCCTGCCCGTGGACCTGCGAGGTTTCACCGCCGCCTTTCAGGGACAGACCGCCTATTGCGACTAGGGCTCAGGCCCGTTCGTCCTTGGGCGATCCCATCACGACATAACTGGTGATCGCGCTGACCTGCGGCAGCGTGCCCAGAACATCCGTATGAAAGCGCTTGTAGGCGGCCAGGTCGGCCGCCTCGACCCGCAGCAGGTATTCCCGGTCGCCGGTGATGTTGTGGCATTCCCGGACCTCGGGCGACCGGGCGATGGCGCGCTCGAACGCTTCCTGCGCGGCCTTGGTGTGCTCGCTCAGCCCCACGCTGACATAAGCCGTAAAGCCCACGCCCCGCGCGGCGGGGTTCAGCACAGCGCGATAGCCGGCGATCACGCCCTCGCGTTCCAGCGCCGTGACCCGGCGCAGGCAGGCGGAGGGCGACAGCCCCACCTTCTCGGCCAGCTCGATGTTGCTGATCCGGCCATTCGCGGACAGAACCTGCAATATCCGCTCGTTCGTGCGATCCATCTTCGTCATTTGTTGCGCAGGATGCGTCAGGGCGCATCAGATGGCAACAAAATGCCACGCGCCACGGCATAGCGTTGCGCTACCATGACCCATGAGATTCTCCTCGCGCTCGTCGCCTTCGCTTTCGTCTCGTCGATCACGCCGGGGCCGAACAACCTGATGCTGATGGCCTCCGGCGCGAATTTCGGGTTCCGCCGCACCATTCCCCATATGCTGGGGATCGGGATCGGCTTCACGCTGATGACGATTCTGGTGGGCGCGGGGCTGATCCAGATCTTCGACGTCTGGCCGGTCAGTTACACCATCCTGAAATGGGGGTCGGTGCTCTACCTTCTCTGGCTGGCGTGGAAGATCGCCAACGCCGCCCCGCCCGCCGACCGGCCCGAGGACGCGGGCCGCCCGATGACCTTCCTGCAGGCGGCAGCTTTCCAGTGGGTGAACCCCAAGGCGTGGACCATGGCCCTGACCGCCATCGCGGTCTATGCGCCGGACCGGTCGCTGACCGCGATCCTGATGGTTGGTCTGGTCTTCGGCATCGTGAACCTGCCGTCCGTCAGCACCTGGACCGTTCTTGGCCAGCAGCTCCGTCGCCTGCTGACGAACCCGGCGCGACTCAGAGCGTTCAACTGGACCATGGCGATTCTGCTCGTGGCCTCGCTCTATCCGGTGCTCTACCCTTGAAGGTATGACGCTCACCCTGCTGCACACCGCCGAGGCGCATGTCGCCACGTTCTCCGCGCTCCGCGACCGGATCGCGCCCGGCGCGGCGCTGAACCAGCACGTCCGCGCGGACTGGCTGGCCGAGGCGCGGGACCGGGGCGTCTCATCGGACCTCGCGGCCCGCCTCGACAGGTTCATCCGCGCCGCGCCCGGCCCTGTCATATGCACCTGCACCACGCTCGGTCCCGCCGCTGAAGCGGCGGGTGCGATCCGGATCGACCGGCCGATGATGCAGGCGGCGGCCTTGCACGACGGCCGGATCGTCATGGCCTACGCCCTGTCCAGCACGCTCGCGCCCTCGCGCGACCTGCTGGCGGAATATGCTGCACACGACCGGATCGCGCCGCTCGACCTCACCGCGCACTGGCCCCTCTTCGAGTCGGACGCACGGGACCAGTTCCTGGACGCCATCGCCGGGGGCATTCGCGCGGAAGTCGCGGCGACCGGGGCAGGATGCGTGGTCCTGGCCCAGGCCAGCATGGCGGGGGCGAAAGCTTTGCTGACCGATCTGCCCTGCCCCGTCCTGGCTTCGCCCGAGCTGGCCCTGCGCGCCGGACTGCACATGAGCATGACATGAGCATCACGATAACGGCCTTCGACCGCTCCCCGGACGGGGGCCGTGGCCTCGCCCGCGACACGCGAATCCGATGGGCGCTGGAGGAAGTGGGCCAGCCCTATTCCGTTCGACCCGTCACCTTCGACGACCTGAAACGCCCCGGCCACCTGGCCCTCAACCCGTTCGGCCAGATCCCGACCTACGAAGACGGCGCCGTCGCGCTGTTCGAATCCGGGGCCATCGTCCTGCACGTGGCGCAGACCTACCCCGGCCTGCTGCCCGAGGCCCCGGCCGCGCGAGCCCGCGCAGTGTCGTGGGTATTTGCAGCGCTCAGCACGATCGAGCCGCCCATTCTGGAGCTCGAGGGCACCGGACATTCGGAACGCGATCGCCCCTGGCACGCCGAAAGGGTTCCGCTGATGCGGGACCGGCTGCACCGGCGGCTGGCACAGCTTGCCGCGCATCTGGGTGACTCGGACTGGCTCGACGGCGCGTTCAGCGCAGGCGATCTGATGATGGCCTCGGTCCTGCTGCGGGTGAAATCCTCGGACCTGCTCGACGTCCACCCCACCCTCGCCGCCTATCTCGCAAGGGCCGAGGCGCGTCCGGCGTATCGTCGGGCCTACGAGGCGCAGAGGTCTTTCAACACGCGGCCGTAAAAAAAGCCCCGATATCTTTCGATACCGGGGGCAGGTTGCCTTGGCAGGCACGGGGAAGTTCGGAATGTCGTGTGGGCCGGGGCTCACCAGTCGTTCGGGCCCTTGTCGGAGAAGGCCTTCACGAGGAAGTCGATGAACGCGCGGACCTTGGGCTGGGTGAACCGGCCCGGCGGGTAGACGGCGTAGATGCCCTGCAGCTCCATCGGCAGATCGGGGATCGCATCCTGCACCAGTCCCTTCTCCATCGCGTCGGCGTAGAGGAAGCTCGGCAGGTAGGCGATGCCAAGACCGGCGATCGCGGCGTTCAGCAGGCTCTGCCCGTCGTTCACCGACAGCCAGCCGGCGGTGCGGACCTGCCGCTTTTCGCCCGAGGGTGCGGTGATCTTCCAGACGTTGCCCGAGGCCTGGCTGGAGTAGTGCAGAAGCTTGTGTTCGTTCAGGTCGTCGATCTTGCCGGGGCGGCCGTATTTCTCGAAATAGGCCGGGCTGGCGATCATGCGCTTGGCGGTGTCGGTCAGCTTGCGGGCCCGGAGGGTCGAATCTTCCAGCTCGCCGATCCGGATGGCCATGTCGAAGCCTTCAGAGATCAGTTCGACGTAGCGGTTGTTCAGCACCATGTTCACCGTGATGTCCGGGAACTCGGCCAGGAACTCGCCCAGCACGGGGCTGAGGTGATTCACACCGAAATCCGTCGCCACGCTGATCCGCAGGAGACCCGAGGGCGCGCTCTGCATCGACGTGACGAGCGCGTCGGCCTCGCCTGCATCGTTCAGCACCCGGCGGGCCCGGTCGTAATAGGCCAGTCCGATCTCGGTCGGAGAGACCCGGCGGGTCGTCCGGTTCAGCAGACGGGCCCCAAGGCGCGCCTCCAGAGAAGAGACATGTTTCGAGACGGCGGATTTGGAGATCCCCATCTTCTTTGCCGCGTCCGTGAAACCACCTTGGTCCACAACGGTCGCGAAGGCTTCCATTTCGGTCAACCGGTCCATTGTCCTGCCACCTGTTCAACTGCTCGTTGGACATGGTTATCGGGGTCAAATCAGGCAGGAAGGGGGCGCATGACCGACAATATCGGGGTAATATCCGGGATTGGTGAAGGCAGGGAAACGTCTGGTTCGCCCCCGCCGTCAGAGCGTTTCCACGCAATGACGCCGGAATGCGCGCTTCAGCAGGTCCAGTTCCGCGCGCAGCAGGTCGATCTCGGCCCGCATCGTATCCTCGAGCGCCTCGCCCGCCAGAACGGCGAATTGCGCCAGCGTCGTGCCGTCCGCCGCATCACGGATCACGACGGTCTGGATGCCGTCGCCGATCGCTTCCGACGGCACCTGCACACGCAGCAGATGGCCGCCCGTGGGTCCTTCGGTCAGCGTCACACCGGCGACCGGCGTATCGCCCAGCATCGCCTCGACGGCCGGACGGCCGGCCCCGCCCTGCACCAGACCTTCCCACACACCGGCGCGGAAGGTCAGCTTGGTCACTGTCAGATCGCTCATTCAAAGCTCCCGGTCAGAGTTCCGCACGCGGGCGGCGGCTGAAGGTCAGGTCGCGGATCACGATCTGGTTCATCTGCGGCCCTTCGAAGATCAGGTCCAGCCAGATCCGTTCGACCCGTTTTTCGTTCAGGTTCGAATAAGCCAGATCGAACTCGACCATCATGTCTTCTTCGTGCAGCGGCAGTTCGCGCACGATCTGTTCGGTGTTCGGCCCGTGCTTGATGTTCAGGCGGGCAAAGATCTCCAGCGGCTTTTCCATCTCGACGATGGTGTCCATGCGCACCAGGTGCCGCCGTTTCAGACCGGCCACGGCCTCGGGCGGGAAATCCAGCACCAGCGACAGGAAGGATCCGGTGAACGCGAAGACATCCATGCGGAACCCGAACGGCGCGAGGTCCTCTTCGCGCAGGTTGCGGATCTGGCGCAGGGTCAGCTCGCTCCGGTCGCAGTCGTGGAACAGCGTCGCCTCGGTTCCCAGCATCGACTTGGTCTGCGCCGAGGCGATGCCCTGAACCGGCAGCGGCCCGCGCCACATCTCGGGACGCCAGGACCAGTCCGCCCCCTGCGGCACGTTGAAGACCTGGGACCCGATGCGCGGCAGCGCCAGGCGGCTTTCGGCGGTGAAGATGAGCGAGTCGATCTGGCTCTTCAACTGGCGGGCCATCACCCGGTGCTGCCGAAGCGCGGACAGGTCGCTGGTCGCCGCGTCACGCGCGGCGCGGGTCCAGCGCCCAAGTTCGCGCCGGAAAGCCAGTTTCTGGAAAAGCGATCCGCCCTGTTTCGCCATCTGCCTGCCCGTTCGTGTCCTGCCCGGACCGTTCGCCCGGTCCTGTCTTATCGCGGCACAGGTTACCGCAAAAACCCCAGGATGGAACGCGCACCGCCCGAGGGTGCTGCATTTGAGGTGTCGCTGTTGCCCGTTTCCTTGCCCGGTTCCGCCGCAGGCCCGGCGCCGCCCGCGACGTGACGCGGCGCCGCCGCGCGCAATGCCCCCGCCAGCTCCATCATCAGGGCCGATCCGCCCTGACCGGCCATCGCGCCGCCCTCGGGACCGTAGACGCCGAGAACGAGCAGGAAGCCGTTCAGGGTCATCGCCCCGCGCCAGTGCCGCGGATCCGCATCCGGCACAGCCTTGCCGCCGCCATCGGCCAACTGCAGCAGGGTCACACCCCGACGCTGCGCACTGTTCAGCACCTTGGCGCCGCCAAGGGCCGCGGCCAGTTCGCCGGGCCCCGGCACGGCGCCCGACGCAGCGGCCGGCGCAGCGGCCACGGTCAGGACCGCGGGCGGCACATTGGGCCCCTCGCGCCCGCCGGTCATCACGTAGCAAGAGGCCAGCAGGGCAAATCCGCCCGACGCCTGATTGCGCAGGGACCGACCGTCGACACAGAACCCCGTCGGCCCCTTAACGAGGATCTCGCCCCCTGCGATCGGCGCCTGAGGCAGAGGCTCGCCCACGGGACGCGACACGGTGGACAGGACGGCGAAAAGGCCACCGTCAGAGTCGGGTGTCTTTTGCGCACCCGTCCCGGTCTGCAGACAGCCGCCGAGCGATGAGACCATTGCTGCCCCGGCCAGTGTCCGGGCCGTCGCTTTCAGCCAATTCCGCATCCGTCCCCTCCGCCTGCGCCATCGCGGCAACCATCCCTGCGGTTTCTGGATAGGTCACCCCGCCCCGGCGGCACAAGTCCGATTGCGGCCCACTGGGGCGGCGGCTAGGGTCCGCGCCATGGGATATGACGCATATCAGGCACTGACCGGGCCGGCGCGGCGCGCGCCTCAGTTGTGGCGGCTCGTGGCGGGGCTCTGCCTGACGGGCGCTCTCTATATACTTCTCATCCTCGGATGGTTCGCGCTGGAGTCCGTTCTTAACGGCAGCTCCGGCACCGACCTGCTGATCGGGCGCACGCCCTATGCCGCCTTCACCCTGCTGGCGAGCTTCCTGTGCCTCTATCCCGGCCTGATCCTCGCTCTGCGCTGGCTGCACCGCCGCAGCTTCGGATCGCTGTTCGGCAATGGGGCCGCGATGCGGCGCGACGCGGGGCGCGTGGCGCTGGCCGCCGTCGCTCTCTATGCCATCGGGCTGATGATCCCGGCAGGCGACGTGCCCGAACCGGTGGTCAACCTGACGCCCGATCTCTGGCTCCTGTGGCTTGCGCCCGGCCTGATCGGCGTCGCGATCCAGATCACCGCCGAAGAGGTCCTGTTCCGCGGCTACATGCAAAGCCAGCTGGCCGCACGGTTCCGGTCCCCGCTGATCTGGCTGATCGTCCCGTCGCTGGTCTTCGGTGTCCTGCACTACAGCCCTTCGACGGCGGGCGAGAACGCGCTGATCCTGCTGCTGCCACCCGTCGCATTCGGGCTGGTCGCCGCAGACCTGACCGCACGCTGCGGCAACCTCGGACCGGCGCTGACACTTCACTTCATGAACAATGCGGCCGCGATCCTGCTGGTCGCACCGGGTGAGGTGCTGTCAGGCCTCGCACTCTACCGCCTGCCGATCCAGATGTCGGACCCTGCGATCCGCGCACAGCTGCCGATCGAGCTGGGGCTGGTGGTCGTCCTGTGGCTGGCGGCACGGGTCGCGCTGCGCCGATGACGCCGGACGCCTATCAGCCGCACCGCATCTTTGCCGCTCCCGCCGTGCCGAGCGCCCGCACCGGGCGCCTGATCGCCGGGATCTTCTGCGTCGAATTCCTGTTCGCCATCGGCCTGACGCTGTTCGGCATGGTGCTGAACGCCGTCTCGCCCGACCTCGCGCTCAGCGTCTTCGACGGTGACACGGCCGCCGGCCTGCTGCTCCAACTGACGTCGTTCGCCCTGCTGGCCGCCAGCGTGGGAATCGTGCTGAACCGTCTGCACGACCGGTCCTTCATGACCGCCATCGGCGCCCCCGATGTCGCCGCAAGGGATCTGACCCGCGCCTTCCTCGCCGTGCTGGCGATCTATTTCCTCGTCGAAATCCTGCCCCCGTGGTGGAGCACCGAGGAACTGGCCGGCCACCGTGCGCCGTTTCTGTGGCTGCTGATGGTGCCGCTCGGCCTGATCGGTCTGCTGATCCAGACCGGGGCCGAGGAGATCTTCTATCGCGGCTACATCCAGCAACAGCTCGCCGCCCGGTTCGACAGCCCGCGCGTCTGGCTGATCGTGCCGAACCTGCTGTTCGCGATGGCCCACTGGGACAACGGCACGACGCAGACGGAAAGCTGGCAGTACATGATCTGGGCCTTCTTCTTCGGCCTTGCCGCCTCGGACCTGACGGCGCGGACCGGCACGCTGGGGGCGGCGGTCGGCCTGCATCTGGCCAACAACGCCTATGCCTTCCTGCTGTTCGGCGAGACGGACGCACCCGACAGCGGACTGTCGCTGTTCCTGCTGCCCCCCGGCGGCGCGATGCCCGCCACGGCGGACGGTGTGGCGGGGGGGTACGTCTTTTCCTTCGACCTGTTTGTCGATCTTTCAGTCGTTGCGCTGTCATGGCTGGCAGCACGGGTGGCGCTGCGACGGTGACGAGCCGCACGGGCGGGCATGAGATTGCAATCCGCCCCGCCGCCGACTATTTCGTGTCGCAACGGCAGCAGGCCAGCGCCAGGGAAGTCCGCATGAACTGGATCACGAACTACGTCCGCCCCCGCATCAACTCGATCTTCTCGCGCCGCGAGGTGCCCGAGAACCTCTGGTCGAAATGCGACGACTGCGGGACGATGCTGTTCCACCGCGAACTGACGGACAACCTGAACGTCTGCACCCATTGCGGCCACCACATGGCCATCACGCCCCGCGCCCGCTTCGCGGCGCTGTTCGACGGCGGCGTGTTCGGTGAAATCGACATTCCCGAACCGCTGGCCGACCCGCTCCAGTTCCGCGACCAGAAACGTTATCCCGACCGGATGCGCGCCGCGCAGAAGGAGACGGGCGAGAAAGAGGCGATGCTGGTCGCCGAGGGCGAGATCGGGCGCACCCCGATCGTCGCCGCCGCGCAGGACTTTTCCTTCATGGGCGGGTCGATGGGCATGTATGTCGGCAACGCCATCGTCGCGGCCGCCGAAACGGCGGTCAAACGCAAGCGCCCGCTGATCCTGTTCTCGGCCGCCGGCGGCGCGCGGATGCAGGAAGGCATCCTGTCGCTGATGCAGATGCCCCGGTCAACCGTGGCGCTGCAGATGCTGAAAGAGGCGGGCCTGCCCTATATCGTCGTGCTGACCCACCCGACCACCGGCGGCGTGACGGCCTCCTACGCGATGCTGGGGGACGTCCATATCGCCGAGCCGAACGCGCTGATCTGTTTTGCCGGGCCGCGCGTCATCGAACAGACGATCCGGGAAAAGCTGCCCGAGGGCTTCCAGCGGGCCGAATACCTGCTGGATCACGGCATGCTGGACCGGGTGACGCCCCGGACCGAGATGCGCGACGAACTGATCCGCATCACCCGGATGCTTCTGGGCCTGCCGCCCGAGATCAAGGGCGACCTGCCCGCGCCGCCCTCCGCGCCCGAGATTCCGGCCCCCAAGGTCGCACCCGAAGCCGAGGAAACCGCGCCCGTCGAGGATGCGAAGACGGACGAGGCCCCGTCCAAGGAGCAGGGCAAGAGGTGAGCATGTCGCCCTCGTCCGACGCCATCCTTGACCGGATGATGGCGCTGCACCCCAAGATCATCGACCTGACGCTCGACCGGATGTGGCGGCTGCTGGACATTCTCGGCAACCCCGAGGAAAAGCTGCCCCCCGTCATCCATGTCGCCGGCACCAACGGCAAGGGCTCGACCGTCGCGATGATCCGCGCGGGGCTCGAGGCCGCGGGCTATCGCGTCCACGTCTATACCTCGCCGCACCTCGCGCGCTTTCACGAACGCATCCGCCTGTCGGGCAAGCTGATCTCGGAACCCGCGCTGACCCATGTGCTGGACGAATGCTATGCCCTGAACGGGCGCGATCCGATCACCTATTTCGAAATCACCACCGCCGCCGCGCTGCTGGCCTTTTCCCGCGTCCCTGCCGATTACTGCCTGCTCGAGGTCGGGCTGGGCGGGCGGCTGGATGCGACCAACGTGGTGAACAAGCCCGAGATGACGGTGATCACGCCGGTTTCCATCGACCACCAGCAGTATCTGGGCGAGACGCTGGGCCAGATCGCCTTCGAGAAGGCCGGCATCCTGAAACCCGGCGTGCCCTGCGTCGTCGGCCCCCAGCCGGATGCCGCGCTGGAGGCGATCGAGGGGCGGGCCAGCCGCCTGTCGGCCCCGCTGCTGGCGCAGGGGCAGCACTGGCATGTCTGGGAAGAACGCGGGCGGCTGATCTTTCAGGACGAATACGGCCTGTTCGACCTGCCCCGCCCGGTCCTGCCGGGCGCGCACCAGTTCGACAACGCGGGCGCGGCGCTGATGGTGCTGCGGCGGCTCGGCATGAATGATGCCGCGCTGGAAGCTGCGGTCACACGCGCCGAATGGCCCGCGCGGATGCAGCGCATGACACGCGGTCCGCTGGCCGAGATGGCGCCGCGGGCCGAGCTGTGGCTGGACGGCGGCCACAACCCCGCCGCGGGCGAGGCGCTGGCGCGGGTTCTGGACGACATGCCGAAGCGTCCGACCCACCTGATCTGCGGCATGCTGCGGACCAAGGACGTGCGGGGCTTCATGCGGCCACTGGCGCGCCACGCCGCCAGCCTGACCGCCGTGGAGATCCCCGGAGAGACCGCTACACTTACCGCGATCGAAACGGCCGAGGCCGCGGCAGAGGCCGGGCACGATGCGCATACGGCCGAAAGCGTGGCCGACGCATTGCAGGCGATCATCGCGCAGGAACCGGGCGCGCGGGTTCTGATCTGCGGATCGCTCTATCTGGCCGGCAGAATCCTGCGCGAAAACGGGTAATTTCGCAAAACCCCTTTCGCTAGAGCGGAAAATGAAGAAATCGCGCCACAGCGAATCACTTTCTATTGACTGATTCGCACCGATTCGCCTATGTTGCCCTTGCAGCACAGGCAATCCAGTCACCTTCCGGACAAGCTTATCTCAGTCACACAAGGCACCTCTCCGGAGTCAAGACTACCTACAGGTGGCAGGCAAAAAACTTGCGGGCACACTATATTGGGGGGTCGTTCAGACGGCCCCCCTTTTTACGTCTGCAGGCGCCGTTACTCCGCCCCGGCCCAGTCGTCCGACATCATTTCCCGCAGACGGCTGGCCGTGCGTTCAAATTCGAATACGCCCTCACCCTCGACGTAGAGCGATTCGGGCCAGTCTGCGGCGGAGCAGATCAGCCGCACCTTGGCCTCGTAAAGCGCGTCGATCAGCGTGACGAAGCGTTTCGCCTCGTTGAAATTCGATCGCCCGAGGCAGGGAATGTCCTCAAGCACCAGCACCCGCGCGGCATCGGCCAGCGCAAGGTAGTCCGCCGCCCCCAGCATCCGGCCGCAAAGGTCATGAAACCGCGCCCGCGCGACGCCGTTGCGGAACGCGGGGATCTCGACCTCGCGCCCCTTGACCTTGAGCACCATCGGCTCGGCCGCGCCACCCGTCAGATCCTGCCAGATCGCCTCGATCTCGGCCCGCGCCTCGGCGTTGACCGGGGTGAAGTAGACCTCGCCGCCGGACAGCCGGTCCTGCCGGTAATCCTTTTTCGACGCCAGTTCGTGAACGACCAGCCGGTCCTTGATCAGCGCGATGAACGGCAGAAAGCGTTCCCGCTGCAGCCCGTGCTTGTAGAGATCGTCGGGATGCCGGTTCGACGTGGTCACGATCACCACGCCCCTGGCCATCAGCCCCTCGAACAGCCGCCCCACGATCATCGCGTCGGCGATGTCGGTGATCTGCATCTCGTCAAAGGCCAGCACCCGGACGCTTTCGGCCACATCCGCGATCACCGGGCTCAGCGCGTCCTCCACCTTGGCCTGACGCGCCTTGTGCATCCCGTCGTGGACCTCCTGCATGAAGGCATGGAAGTGCACCCGCCGGACCGGCACGTCGAGGCTTTCGACGAACAGGTCCATCAGCATCGACTTGCCGCGCCCGACACCGCCCCACAGATAAAGCCCCTTGGGCGACTCGGGCGCCTTGCGGGAAAAGAAGCTCCGCTTGGGCGGCGCGTTCAGCCCGTCGGCGATGCGGTCGAATTCCGGCAGGACCTCTTCCTGCGCGGGATCGGGATGCAGGGCGCCTTCGGACAGGCGTTTGCGGTAAATCTCGGTGACGTTCGACATGATGCCGCCATAGCGCGGCGCGCCGGAATTGGGAAGCAGCAGCGCCGGTGATGCCGGACATCACCGATGTGCGATTGACGCCGACTGACCGAGGGGTAAGCTGCGCGCATAAGTCAACATATCTGTCCTATCGGAACAGCCATGACCCGCGCCTCCCTCTTCACACCCGTCCTGATCGTCGGCTGTCTCATCATCCTCGTGAACTTCTCGATCCGCGCCTCCTTCGGCGTGTTCCAGATCCCGATCGCCGAGGAATTCAACTGGCCCCGCGCCGAGTTCTCGTTGGCCATCGCGCTGCAGAACCTCGCTTGGGGCATCGGCCAGCCGATCTTCGCAGCCTTCGCGGAAAAGATGGGCGACCGCATCGCCATCATCCTCGGCGCGATCTTCTACGCGGCGGGCCTCGTGCTCAGCTCGGTCGCGGTGACGCCCGAGGCGCACCAGATGCTGGAGGTTCTCGTCGGCTTCGGCGTCGCGGGCACCGGCTTCGGGGTGATCCTCGCCGTCGTGGGCCGCGCCGCCTCGGCCGAACACCGCTCCATGTCGCTGGCCATCGCCACCGCCGCCGGGTCCGCCGGGCAGGTCTTTGGCGCGCCGGTCGCCGAATGGCTGCTGACCGCGATGCCCTGGCAGGACGTGTTCCTCGTCTATGCCGCCGCGATCATCGGCGTGCTGATCTTCCTGCCGTTCATGCGCAGCCCCACGCCGCCCGCCACGAAAGCCGAGCTCGAGGAAACCCTTGGTGGCATCCTCAGAAAGGCGGCCCGCGACCCCTCCTTCTCGCTGATCTTCCTCGGCTTCTTTTCCTGCGGGTACCAGCTGGCCTTCATCACCGCCCACTTCCCGGCCTTCGTGACCGAGATGTGCGGCCCGATCCTTGCCGGCGGGGTGCTGCACAACATCGGCATCACCACCACTTCGGCGCTCGGCGCCATCGCGATCTCGGTGATCGGGCTGGCGAATATCGTGGGCACGCTCTTTGCCGGGTGGCTCGGCAACCGCTACACCAAGAAGTACCTCTTGGCGGGCATCTACACCCTGCGGACCATCGTCGCCGCCGTCTTCATCCTGACGCCGATCACGCCCGCGACCGTGCTGCTGTTCTCGGTCCTCATGGGCGCGCTGTGGTTGGCGACGGTGCCGCTGACCTCGGGCCTCGTCGCCCACATCTGGGGCCTGCGCTACATGGGGACCCTCTACGGAATCGTTTTCCTCAGCCACCAGATCGGCGGCTTCCTCGGCGTCTGGCTGGGCGGCCGCATGTACGACATCTACGGCGACTACACGCTGGTCTGGTGGATCGGCGTCGGCGTCGGGGCCTTCTCGGCCATCGTTCACCTGCCGGTGCGCGAGAACCGGACGCCCCTGCCCGCCTAACCGTGAACCGCCTTGCGAAAGGCGGTCACCACCTCCTGCGGATGTGTGATCGTCACCCAATGGGACGCGCCGGGGATCTGCGCCTGCTCGGCCTCGCGGTTCCAGTTGGCCAGCAGCCCCATGCCCGACAGCGGAATCGACTCGTCACGCTCGGCCCAGATCGCCAGAACCGGCACGCCCGCCGCGCCGATACGGCGGTGCTCGTCCTCCAGCACCTCGGGAATCATCCGGCGCAGCGACGACAGGACGGACGGCACGAACCCGCGCCAGTCCAGCTGTGCCGCCTGCGCTGCGGCGACATCGGCCGGGGCGCCCTGATCGTCCCGCAGACGCGTCGCCGCCTTGCGGTGACGAATCGGAAAGACAACCCGGAACAGCCAGTCGCCAAGAACCGGCAGGCCCGCGGCGACCCGGTTCACGGTGCCGCCAAGCCGCGCGACCCCGGCGGGCGCGATCAGCACCAGCCGCCGCAGCATGTCCGGATGCTCGGCCGCGTAGCAGGTCGCGATCTGGCCGCCCATCGAATAGCCGATCAGGGTGATGTCCCCCTCGATCTTCTCATGCGCGATCAGATCGCTTAGCTGCCGGACAAAGAAATCCCGCGTCTGCGGCGCGGCGGGCCGGTCCGACAGGCCGCGGCCGTAAAGATCATACACCAGCACGCGATAGCCCAGCTGATCCAGCCGGTCGGCAATGCCGTCCCAGACGAAACTCGGCGTGGTCAGCCCGTGCACGCAGACTGCGACCGGCCCCCGCACCTTGTCGTTCAGCCACCGGCAATGTGTCGTGCCCTGCGACAGCCGCACCGACTTGCCGGGCACCTCCGCCCGCACCTTGTCGTTGACCACGGGCTTGCGCAGTTCGCGGATGAAGGGTGCCAGGAACCCGGCGAAGATCAGACCAAAGAGAATCGCCGCCCAACTCATCGCCGCCGCCATGCCTCCAGGATGTGCCGGCCGGTCATCAGGTCCAGATGCGCCCCGCCGCCGTTCTTGAATATCGTAATTTCGTCATCGCTCGCGCGGCGGAAGGCGGCCAGATCGTAGTAATCCGCCACGATGTCCTCCCGCGCGATCGCGCCTTCGGTCAGCGGGGTCTTGAGCTCACCGATGTGATTCAGCGTGGTGTCAAAGCTGTCGACGAAGATTCGGCCCCGCTGCAATGCCGCATCATCTGCCTCGCGCATGTCCGGGCGATAGGCCCCGATCAGGTCCAGATGGGTGCCGGGCATCAGCCATTCGCCCTTCACCACGGGCGCGGTCGCCATGGTCGCACAGGTCACGATATCCGCCCCCGCCACGGCCGCCTCCAGATCGCCGACCGCCCGCGTCTCGGGCCAGTCCGCCGCCAGCGCCTCGGCCCCGGCGGGTGAGCGGTTCCAGACCTCGAACCGCGCGCCCGGAAACGCCGCGCCATAGGCGGCCCGCAGCGAAGCCGCCACCGTGCCTGCCCCGACGATCAGGATCACCCGGCTGTCCGCCCGCGCCAGCCGCCGCGCAGCCAGCAGGCTGTCGCCCGCGGTCTTCCACTTGGTCACGAGGTGGAAATCGACGATCGCCTCCAGTAGCCCAGTGTCGTCGGCGTAGAGCGACACACCGCCGTTCACTGCCGCCAGCCCGCGATCCCGGTTGCCCGGAAAGATCGTCGCGGATTTGACCGCGATCCCCAGTCCGTCGATCCAGGCCGACCGCGACAACAAAGTGTCGGCGCCGCGATAGAGGAATGTATCGCCGATCTCGGCCTTCGGCAGCTGGTGCCCCGCCGCCAGGGCATCGGTCAGACCGATCCAGTCCAGTGCCGCCTCGCCCTCGGCGAATCCGATGACTGGAACGTTCATGCCGCCTCTGCCTCGGTCAAGAGACCCGCCCCGACCAGCCGCGCGGCCCAGCCGTCCGGCCCGGTGAACAGGTGCGTCTGCCACCCGCGCGACTCGGCCATCGCGATGTTGTCCGCACGGTCGTCGGTGAACAGCAGCGCGCCGGGGGCGATGCCGCAGTCCGCCTCGACCATCTCGTAGATCCGTGGCTCTGGCTTGATGACCCCCATGTGCCCCGACACGAAGGCCCGGTCGAACTCGTCCAGGAAACCATAGCGTGTCCGGGCCAGCTCGAAGCTTCCGATACCGAAATTCGTGAGCGCAAAGACCGGAACGCCCTTCGCGCGCAGGGCCCTGAGCAGACGGACCGACCGTGGGATCTCGGGCCGGGCCAGCTCCAGCCAGCGATCATGCCACAGCCGTATCTCGTCACGATAGGCCGGGTTCGCCTCGGCCGTGGCATAGATCGTGTCGCGGAAATCCTCGCCCCGGTCGACACGGTCGTTCATCCCGTGCAGGTCGACCTCGGCGAACAGCGCCTCACGCCGCGCACGGCCGAACTCGGCATCGTAGAAACGCTCGGGCTGCCATTCGATCAGCACGTTCCCGATATCGAAGATCACGGCTTCGACCTGCATCCTGTCTCCGTCCTGTCGGCGCGGGTCGAGTGCCCGCTGTTCGGGGCAGGATACGCATCGCCGGCGCATGTCGCCAGCGGCCAGCCGAACACCGCCGCAGGGCAGGACATTTCGGCATCACGCGTCCGGCGCGTCTCAACCCTGAGCGCGCACCAAAGGCGGCCCCCGCGCCGAACGCCGCTCCGGTGGCGACAACAGCATCCGCTCGCCTACAGGTGTCAAATCCCGTGCACCGTTGCCACCAGTCCCGGCGGGCGAGTCGCCCCCGATCAGAAGGACCATCAGAAACCCGGACAAAAGGATCAGCATCACACGCATGATCCCAGCATCGCCCGGAAACCTGTCCATATCCTTAACCGGCGCAGGACAGGCACCGCTTGCATCCATGCGCCCCCTGCGCGAGCCTCCCGCAAAGGAAGGAAGCCGCCGATGACCGACGCCAGCGCCAACCACACCGACGCCCCCGCCGGCCCCCTCACCGCGTTCGGCCCGGAGATCTGGCTGGCCGAAGGCCCCGTGGTCGACGGCATGGCCGGGTTCCACTACCCGACCCGCATGGCCCTGATCCGCCTGCCCGAGGGCGGCCTGTTCGTCTGGTCCCCGACCGCGTTGACGGAGGAGCTGCGCGCCGCCACCGACGACCTCGGGCCCATCCAGGACATCGTGGCGCCGAATGCCCTGCACCACCTCTTCCTGTCCGACTGGGCCGAAGCCTACCCCGCGGCCCGCATCCACGGCACGGTAGAGCTGAAGGACAAACGCCCGGACATAAGTTTCACCACCTCTCTCGACGCCGCCGCGCCCGAGGCATGGGCCGGCCATATCGACCAGACCATCTTCCCGAACCGCATCGCAAATGAGGCGGTCTTCTTCCACCGCGCCAGCGGCACCGTCCTGATCACCGACCTGATCCAGCAGCTGCCGCGCGACTGGTACTCCGGCTGGCGCGGGCTGGTCGCGCGGCTCGACCTGATGACTGCGCCGCGCCCCTCGGTCCCGCGCAAGTTCCGCCTCGCCACCCGCGACCGCCCCGCGGCCCGTGCCGCAGCGGTCACGATCCTCGGCTGGCCTGCCACGACCCTCGTCATGGCACACGGCACCCCGGTCCGAACCGACGCGGCCCGGACCCTGGCACAGGCCTTCGACTGGCTCGTCCCGCCCCCTGCTTCTTCTGGTTGAAAATACTTTCGGGGGGAGTCGCGGGCGCAGCCCGCGGCGGGGGGCAGACGGCCCCCCGACAACGCCACCACAAACGAAAAGGCCCGGTCAACCGACCGGGCCTTTCCACATTCCCCTGAACCGGACCGGTTCAGTGCAGCTTGGTCTCGACCTGCGCGATCGAGTCGTCGATCAGCTTGTTCGCCTCGGTGGCGCTGATCTCCTTGGCGATCGTCTCGCGGGCGACGGCGACGGCGACGATGATCGCCTGGTCGCGGACCTCTTTCACGGCAGCGGCCTCGGCCGATGCGATCTGGTCCTCGGCGGCGGCCAGACGGCGCTTGATCGAGCCTTCCAGATCGGCCTTCGCCTGTTCGGCGGCGGCCTGGGCCTCGCCCTTGGCGGTCTCGACGATGCGGTCCGCCTGCGCCTGCACCTCTTTCTGCTTGCGCTCGTAGGAGGCCAGCAGAGCCTGCGCTTCCTCGCGCAGCGCGCGGGCCTCGTCCAGCTCGGCGCGGATGCCGTCGGCCCGCTTGTCGAGCATCCCCATCAGCATCCCCGGCACCTTGAAGTACACGAGGACGGCGATGAACAGGATGAACGCCAGCAGCACGATGAAGTTCGTGTTGTGGAGCGAGAAGAACGGACCGGTCGCGGCGGCGGCCGGGGTGGCCAGCGCGGCGGCGAGGGCGGCGGATGCGAAGAGTTTCTTCATGTCCTTACCCCTTTACCCGGCCGTCGACGGCGGTGTCGATCGCGCCCTGGTCGGCCTTGAAGCCAAGCGCAGCGACGATCTCGGCCGCGGTTTCCTTGGCCACGACCTTGACGCTGTCCACGGCGCCGGCGCGGATCTCCGCGATGGCCTTTTCGCTTTCGGCGCTCTTGGCGGCGATCTGTTCGTCCGCCTTCGCGATGGCGGTGTCCAGCTCGGCCTGGATCTCGGCCCGTGCCTCGGCGGCGATACGGCCCGCTTCGACCCGTGCGTCGGCCAGCGCCTTGTCATAGGCGGCTTCGGCTTCTTCAGCCTTGCGCTTCAGATCCTCGGCGGCGGCGATGTCGTTGGTGATCGTGCCCGCACGCTGTGCCAGAACGGCACCGATGCGCGGCAGCGCCACCCGGCTGAGCACCAGGTAGATCACGACGAGCGTGATGATCAGCCAGAAAATCTGGTTGGGGAAATGCGAGAAGTCGAGCTGCGGCATCCCCGCGCCCGAAGCGGCGTCATGACCCGCGACGCCGGTGGCGTCGGCAAGGCCCGTGGCCCCTTCCCCATGCGTTTCAGTAGCCATTCGATCCTCCTGGAACCCAAGTTTACCACGGACGGGGCCCTAGAGGGCACCCGTCCGCACGTAAGGATGGAGTGTCCGGATCAGACGGCGAACATCAGCAGCAGGGAGACGAGGAACGCGAAGATCCCCAGTGCTTCCGCGAATGCGATGCCGATGAACAGGGTCGCGGTCTGCGACGCGGCTGCCGACGGGTTGCGCAGGGCGCCGGACAGGAAGTTGCCCGCAACGTTACCCACACCGATTGCGGCTGCGCCGGAACCGATTGCTGCCAGGCCTGCGCCGATGTGTGCCAGATCGCCTTCCATGATGATGTCTCCTTACGATGGAATTGGTGATTTCGGATGATGGACGCGGACGCCCGGGTTAAGCGTAGGGTGCGTGCTCTGCACGCACCGCTGTCAATGCGACGGGTGCAGTGCGTCCTTCAGATACACGCAGGTCAGGATGGTGAACACGTATGCCTGGATGAAGGCCACGAGGATTTCCAGACCGTACATCGCGGCCACGGCTACCACCGACAGCGGCGCGATCGCGGCGATTGCGGCAAAGCCCGCGAACACCTTGATCACCGCGTGGCCGGCCATCATGTTGCCCGCGAGACGGACAGAGTGGCTGACGGGGCGGACGAAGTAAGAAATCAGCTCGATCACCGCGAGGATCGGGCGCAGCGCCAGCGGCGCCGACTTGACCCAGAACAGTTCGAGGAAATGCGCGCCGTTCTTGATGAAGCCGAGGATCGTCACCGTGAAGAACACGGCAAAGGCCAGCACGGCGGTCACGGCGATATGGCTGGTCGTGGTGAACGCCATCGGCAGCAGGCCGAGGAAGTTGGCGAACACGATGAACATGAACAGCGTCATCACATAGGGGAAGTACTTGATCCCGTCCTTGCCGGTCACGTCCTCGATCATCTTGTAGACGAAGCCATAGGCCAGTTCGGCCACCGACTGGGTGCGCGAGGGGATCGTGGCGCGGTTGCGGGTGCCCACGACCAGCAGCAGAGCGATCGCCACAACGGTCAGCGCCAGCCACAGGGTCACGTTGGTGATCGTGTACCAGTGCACCGGGCCATCGCCGAACAGCGGCTTGACCAGGAACTGATCCATCGGGTGGAACTGCAGACCGCCTTCCGCCCCGTGTGCCGCTTCGCCAGTTGCCGCTTCCGTCGCCATGCCTCAGCCCTTCTCGTCCCTCGCGGCGGCCTCGGCCGCCTGTGATCTCTGGATCTCGGTGGCGGTGCGAAGCATTACCTTCACCCCGGCCGCGAAACCCAACAGCGTGAACACGACAATCCCGAAGGGTGCGGTTCCCGCCAGTGTATCCAGCCCGAAGCCCAGCGACGCCCCGATCCCAAGGCCTGCCACCAGCTCGGTCACCATCCGCCATGCCATGTTGGCCTGTGAATAGTGCTCGTCCTTGCGGGGGCCGGGTTCCTGCGCCTTGCGCGCGGCCGCGAGCCTGCCCTCAAGCTGCGCCATGCGCGTCTTATGGTCGGACTCTGACACCGGAAACCCCTTCGGACATCCGCGATGTTGCTATGCGGCGGCGCGGCGTGAGTCAAGAACACGTTAATTCCCGTCAACTCACTGATTTTAATAGATCTTCAGAACGCCAAACACTCAACATCGCACCAAAGCATCAGATGTTAGCGCCGCAACTCGCCCGCAGGCCATATTCAACCGCCAAGTTGAACGTCGCCACGGCCTGTCGTATGCCGGGCCATGTCCACCGATCTCGACCAGGTCTTTGCCGCACTTGCCGATCCGACCCGACGCCGCATCCTGTCGATGCTGCTCGAGGACGACATGGCCGTGACCGACGTGGCCGAACCGTTCGAGGTCTCGCTCGCCGCGATTTCCAAGCACCTCGCCATCCTGACCCGCGCCGGTCTGATCAGCCAGGACCGGCGGGGCCGGATCACATGGTGCAAGCTGGAGCCCAAGGGCCTCTACTCCGCCTCGGTCTGGATGCAGGGATTCGGCCAGTTCGAGCCGGTGAACCTCGACGCCTTCGAACGCTTCCTCGCGGCAGAGCTCGGTGACGTAGCGTCAGACGACGCCTGACACCTCCCGGCCCCTGGAAATCCGCCAGTGCGCCCGATTGCAGCCTCATTCGGCGCTTACCTCGGGGGCATGAGCATCAACGCCCCGACCTCGTCCTCTTTCGGCATGACGGCACAGACCGGCACCGGTTCCGTCCGCCCCGAGCCGCTTTCGCGGCCCGCGGATGGCGGCGGTCTCGTCGGAACGCTCCGCGCCCGTCTTCTGAGCCGGGCCGGGCAGTACCGCCACATCGTGTTTCTGGCGGGCCAGATCAAGCACACCCGCGGAATGGCGATGTTCGACGGGATGCTTTTCCTCATGGCGATCTGTTCGATCCTGCTGCCGACCAGTGCGGGCTTCGCGCTGGCCAACGCGGCGGCCAGCACCATTGTCGGCCTGCCCTTCGCCATTCTGATGTTTCTCAGCCCCTTCGCGCTGATGGCACTGCTGCCGCTGCGCGTGCTCTACCTCGCGCTCGACGGTCTGCTCGGCATTCGCCTCCGGCTGTCGATCCTCGCCCCGCTCGCGCTTGTCAGCCTCGCGATCTTCATGTTTATCGGCCCGCTGGCCATTCGTCCGGCCGCCGTCACCGCCGTGCATGTCCCGATCGCGATGGAGCAAACGGCCAACAGCTGACCTCAGTCATCCCTGAGCAGCAGGACCAGCGCGATCACCGTAAGCACGACACCACCCAGCACCAGCGGCTGCGGCACCTCGCGCCCCAGCACCAGTTCCCACAGGATCACCCATGACGGGGTGAGATAGGTGTAGGCCATCACCTTGGCCGAGGGCAGGTGCAGAGTGGCGAACTGCAACAGGACAAAGGTCGTCGCACTGGCAAAGACCGAGATATAGGCCAGCGTGATCCAGACGATCGGCGGCAGCGCGGCCCAGTCCGTCGCAAGGATGTCGCCCCAGGCGTAGAGCGTCAGCACCACGAAACCCGCGACCAGCATGCCGAAGGTAAACACCACCGGCGGCTCGCCCCGGTTCAGCTTCGCCACCAGCGGCGTATAGATCGCATGGGCGACGCAGCCCCAGAAATAGACCGTCTCGCCGCGCCCGACCTCGAACCGCATCAGCGCCGCCGGGTCGGCGCGGAAGATCACCCAAAGTGCCCCCGCAGCCCCGATCGCCAGCGCCAGCGCCATCCGCAGCGTCGTCACCTGCCGCAGCAGGAACCACCCCGCCACCGCGGCCATCAGTGGTGTCAGCGTAAAGACGGCAGCCGTCGATACGGCCGGCGCGGTCTTCAGACCCTCGAACATCAATACGAAATAGATCGCGAAGATCCCGCCGAGCAGCGGATACCGCCATGGCGCCTGCAGGGCCGAACGCGGGATGCCCGTCGTGGCCAGCGCCGCCGCCCCCACGAGGCAGGCCGCCAGCAGGAACCGCGCGGCGTTCATCGCGGCGGGCGCGATATGCGGCGCGGCCATCGACCCGAGCGAGAACGACCCCGCCACCAGCATGGAAAACGTGAGCATCGCCGCATGCCCGCGCATCGGGCGGCGTTCCCGCAGAACGGCGGTCGTCACGATGCGCCGTCCTTGAACCAGTCCTTGATGAAGTTGAGGAAGGTCTGAACCTTGGTCGTCCGGTGCAGGTCCATATGCGTGACCAGCCACAGCCGCGAACACCATTCGGGCACCGGCGGATGCACCAGCACGAGGTCCGGATGATGCTCCGCCTCGTCACAGCGCAGGAAGCCCAGCCCGATCCCCGACAGCACCGCCTGCTGCACCGCACGGTTGTCGCCCGAGCGGAAGACGATGTTGGTCGAGGGCACGTTCTCTCGCATCCACAGCGCAAAGGGCGCGCGGCTCGACGCATCGTCGAAGCCGACGAAGCGATGCGTCATCGCCTCTTCGGGCGAGGCGGGCATGCCGTGCTTCTCGACATAGGACTTGGCCGCGTAGATCCCGGTATCCAGCGACAGGAACGGCTGGACCACGTTGTCGGGCTGCTGCGGCGGGCTGCCTGCGCGGATCGCCACATGCGCCTCGCCGTATTCCAGCCGGAACAGCCGGGCCGAGGTCAGGTAGCGCAGGATCACCTCGGGATATTCCCGCTGGAACGCCGCCATCGCGGGCACCAGCAGCTGGCTGAACCCGCTCAGCGTCGTCACCACCAGCTCACCCGTCACGGCATTGCCGCGCCCCTTGATCCGGCCCGCAAGCTGGCTGAACTGGTCGTCCGTCGCCTGTGCCACCCGCAGCAGGTCCTGCCCCGCTTCGGTCGGCGTGTAGCCCCGCGCATGCCGCTGGAACAGCTTGACGCCAAGCCGCCCCTCCAGCGCGTCGATATGGCGGATCACCGTGGCGTGGTGCACCCCCAGCACATCGGCTGCGCCAGAGACCGTGCCCAGCCGGGCGACCTGAAACGCCGTGCGGATTTCATCCCAGTTGTCCATGACACACCTGTGCGCGAGCGAACCTTTGGCGCATTCAATGCCACTTTCGTGCGCATCCGCAAGGGGGTGGGAACTATTTTCACCGCCCGGACTTCTGCCATAAGGGAGGGGACATCTTTCAGGAGACCCCCGATGTCCTACTACATGAAAGCATGGCTCGCCGCCGCCACACTGCCCGTCTGGCTCGCCTCGTCCGCATGGTACGACGCGGTCAAGATCGCCAACGCCCCCCTGCGCGTGATGCTCGACGCCGAGCGGAACGAGGACGCAGACGCCTGATACCATCGGCGGGGCGGGGCGACCGGCACCGCTCCGCCCATGACCGACGGGCAGGGGAACGGCGCAGGCGTCAGGACGTTGGAGGGTCACACCCCCAACCCCAAGGATCATGCCATGCACCCGATGACTGTTCCCCTCGCCTTCGCCACCCTGCCCTTCCAGATCAGCGCCGCGTTCTGGAGCAGCTGGATCGCCACCGTCTCGCGCACGTCGCGCGACGCCATCGCCGCGACACCCCCGGTCATGGACGCCGCGATCGCGGAAGCCCGCACCATCGCGCCCAACATGACCGTCAACCCGAAGTCCCTCCCCGCTTGAGCCCCGGACACCACGGGGCGGCCCGCCACGGCACGGCCGGACCGCCCCTCCAGCTTGACTCCGCGCCCCTTCACGCCTAAACGCCCCCTCAACACCCGGAAGGCTAAGAACTTCCGGTCCCGATGCCGTCCGAGCAGGGATCGCCACCAGTCAGCGCGTTGCGCCCACTGGTGCATTTGTCGTTTGGCGACTGGCCTGATGCCTTTCGCTTGAGAAAGTCGCCGCCCCCGCCCACATCGGGGGCATGTTGCAGTCAGGGGCCTAAGGAGGGCCGGGGCATGTTTGAAAATCTATCCGAACGCCTCACCGGCGTATTCGACCGCCTGACGAAACAGGGCGCGCTGTCGGACGACGACGTCAAGACGGCGCTGCGCGAGGTCCGCGTCGCCCTGCTCGAGGCCGACGTCTCGCTGCCGGTGGCGCGCGACTTCGTCAAGGCGGTGCAGGACAAGGCGACCGGGCAGGCGATCACCAAGTCGATCACCCCCGGCCAGCAGGTGGTCAAGATCGTCCATGACGAACTGGTCCACGTCCTGACCGGCGAAGGCGATCCCGGCAAGCTCAAGATCGACAACGCCCCCGCGCCGATCCTGATGGTCGGCCTTCAGGGCTCGGGCAAGACGACCACCACCGCCAAACTGGCCAAACGCCTGAAGGAGCGCGAGAACAAGCGCGTGCTGATGGCCTCGCTCGACGTGAACCGTCCTGCGGCCATGGAACAGCTGCAGATCCTCGGCGCGCAGATCGGCGTGGACACCCTGCCCATCGTCAAGGGCGAGACCCCGGTCCAGATCGCCAAGCGCGCCAAGACGCAGGCCTCGCTGGGCGGTTACGACGTCTACATGCTCGACACCGCGGGCCGCCTGCACATCGACGCCGAGCTGATCCAGCAAGCCGCCGATGTCCGCGACGTAGTCAACCCGCGCGAGACACTGCTGGTGGTCGACGGCCTGACCGGTCAGGTCGCGGTCGAGGTGGCCGAGGAATTCGACGACAAGATCGGCGTCTCGGGCGTGGTCCTGACCCGGATGGACGGCGACGGCCGCGGCGGTGCCGCCCTGTCGATGCGTGCCGTGACCGGGAAGCCGATCCGCTTCGTCGGCCTCGGCGAAAAGATGGACGCCATCGAGACGTTCGAGCCCGAGCGGATCGCGGGCCGGATCCTCGGCATGGGCGACATCGTGGCGCTGGTCGAGAAGGCACAGCAGACCATCGAGGCCGAACAGGCCGAGCGCATGATGAAGCGCTTTGCCAAGGGTCAGTTCAACATGAACGACATGCGCCAGCAGCTTGAGCAGATGCTCAAGATGGGCGGCATGGAAGGCGTCATGGGGATGCTGCCCGGCATGGGTAAGATGGCCAAGCAGGTGCAGGACGCCGGGTTCAACGACAAGGCGATCACCCACCAGATCGCGATGATCCAGTCGATGACCAAGAAGGAACGCGCGAACCCCGCGCTGCTTCAGGCCAGCCGCAAGAAACGGATCGCCGCCGGGTCCGGCATGGACGTGGCCGAACTGAACCGTCTGCTCAAGATGCACCGCCAGATGGCGGACATGATGAAAAAGATGGGCAAGATGGGCAAAGGCGGCATGATGAAACAGGCCATGAAGGCGATGATGGGCAAGGACGCGCCGGACGGCGCGATGCCCGATCCCGCCTCGATGGACCCCAAGATGCTGGAACAGGCCGCCAAGCGGATGGGTCAGGCGATGCCCGGCGGCAAGATGCCCGGCGGGCTGCCCGGCCTCGGCGGCGGTTCTGCCCTGCCCCCCGGCCTGAGCGGGTTCGGAAAGAAGAAGTAATGACCCGCTCCGGCCGCATCAGCGACCTGATGGTTGCCCCCACGCTCACCACCGCCCGGCTGCGCCTGCGCATGCCGGTGCTGGCGGATTTCGAGCATTGGGCGGCCTTCTTCGCGTCTGATCGGTCGGTCTGGGAAGGCGGGCCCAAGTCCCGCGTCGACGCCTACGCCACGTGGTCCTCCACCGTCGCGCTCTGGCCGCTGCGCGGTATCGGCCCCTTCGGGGTCGAGGCGCTGTCGGACGGCCGCTACCTGGGCGAGGTCGGGTTCTACTGGCCCGAGGAATTCCCCGAGCTGGAAATCGGCTGGTTCGTCGTGCCCGAGGCCGAAGGCCGGGGCATCGCCGCCGAGGCGGCGCAGGCGCTGCTGATCTGGGGCCGGAAGACGATGGGCCTGAGCCACATCGTCAACTACATCACCCCCGGCAACCACCGCTCCGTCGCGCTCGGCGAACGGCTGGGCGGCGTGCAGCGCCCGGACCTGCCGGGCAACGACCCGGACGACGTGGTGATCTGGCACGACCTGACCCGCTTCGACCTCGCGAAACAGGGCGAGACCACGGCATGATGCGCCCCGGTCCCCTCGCCTATCCCGAGATCACGACCGAGCGGCTGCGCCTCGTCTGCCCCGCCGCGCCGGATTTCGACGCGACGGCGGCCTACCTGATGCCCGGCGCCCGCGCCTTCGTCGACCAGTATCCCGACGAGGAGGCCGTCTGGTGGTCCATCGCCACCGTGATCGGTCACTGGCACCTGCGCGGCTACGGCCATTTCGCCGTGATCGACAAGATCACCGGATTCCACGTCGGCCTTGTCGGCCCGTGGTTCCCCAAGGGCTGGCCGGAACCGGAACTGTCCTGGCAGCTGCTCGACGGGGCCGAGGGCAAGGGCTACGCGACCGAGGCCGCGCGCGGCGTGCTCGACTGGCTGTTCCGCGAAAAGGGCTGGGCGTCCTGCATCAGCCTCGTTGACGAGGACAACGCGCGCTCGGTCGCGATGGTCGAACGCCTCGGCGCCCGTGCCGAAGGGCTGTTCGAGCACAAGATCACCGGCCCCATGCGCGTCTTCCGCCACCTGCCCAAGACCAAGGCGGGCCGCAAGCTGCTGGAGGGCTTCGCATGAACGCCGCCGACACGCTGACGACCCACCGCTTGATCCTCCGCCGCCCCGAGCCCGCAGATTTCGAACCGTTCTGCGCTTTCATGATGTCGGACCGCACCCGCTTCCTCGGCGGGCCGAAGTCGCGGCGCATCGCCTTCGACCGGCTGGCCAACTTCGCCGGCCACTGGGTGATGCGCGGCTACGGGCGCTACATCGTGACCGACCGCGCCACCGGCCGTCCGCTGGGCCATGCCGGCGCGTTCCAGCATGACGACACGATCCCGCCGGAGATGGCGTGGTCGCTCTGGTCCGCCGATGACGAAGGCCGAGGCCTCGCCCGCGAAGCCGCCGCCGAGACGCTGCGCCACTACCGCGCGGACCTCGGCTGGCCCGTGGTCTGCGCGCGCATCCATCGCGACAATGCGGGCTCGATCGCCATCGCGCGCCAGCTCGGCGGCACGCAGGTCCCGCATGACGAAGGCGACACGCTCCGCTTCGACATCGCGCTGGCGCAACGGGGGGCGGCATGACCACGATCCCCGTTCTGACGACCGAACGCCTGACCCTGCGCGGCGCCGACGCCCGTGACATCCCCGCGATGCGCGACTTCTACGGCTCCGACCGCTCGATCTACGTCGGCGGCCCGATGACCCCGGAACTGGCGTGGCGGCAGCTCGCCTCCGAGATCGGGCACTGGACGCTCTGCGGCTACGGGCGCTGGATGGTCGACCTGACCGAGACCGGCGAAACCGTCGGCAACGTCGGCCTGTGGAACCCCGCGGGCTGGCCCGAGCCGGAAATCGGCTGGGACCTCTTCGCCGGGCACGAGGGCAAGGGCTACGCCACCGAGGCCGCACTGGCCGCCCGTGCCTATGCCTACGACGTGCTGGGCTGGACCACCGCGATCAGCCTCGTGAAACCGGCGAACGCCGCCTCGGCCCATGTCGCGGGCCGGATGGGCGCGTGGCTGGACAGCACCTTTACCCACGAACGCTGGGGCGAGATGCAGATCTGGCGCCACCCCGGACCCGACGCCCTGTCGGACGGCGGAATGGAGGCCTACGCATGACCACCGTCACCATCCCCGTGATCGAGACCGAACGCCTGATCTTGCGCGGCCAGCGCGCCGAGGACCTGCCCGCCTATTCGGCCTATTTCCAGACGCCCCGCGCGGACTGGACAGGCGGCCAGCGGAACGAGGTCGAGGCGATGCGCACGTTGATGACCATGGCCGGTCACTGGCAGATCCGGGGCTACGGCATCTGGGTGATCGAACACCGCGACACCGGCAAGACGGCCGGTTGGGCCGGGATCCTGCATCACCTCGACTGGCCGGAACCGGAACTGGGCTGGACCGTGTTCGACGGGTTCGAGGGTCAGGGCATCGCCTACGAGGCCGCCCATGCGGCCCGCGCCGTCGCGGCGACCAAGTTGGGCGTGACGGCGCCGATCAGCCTGATCCGGCCGCAGAACGAACGCTCCGCCGCGCTGGCCACCCGGCTGGAGGCGGTGATCGAAACGCAGATCGACTTCCACGACGCCCCGATCGACATCTGGCGGCACCCGGACGTGAGCGAGGTGGTCGCATGACCCTGACCGTTCCCGTAATCGAGACTGAACGCCTGATCCTGCGCGAACCGCGCGAGGAGGATTTCGAGGCGCTGGTGGAATACTCCGCCTCGGACCGTCTGGAATTCATCGGCGGGCCCAAGTCGCGTTACGGTGCGTGGGAAAACCTGCTGGCCCAGATGGGCCACTGGGTCCTGCGCGGCTACGGCTTCTGGACCATCGAGGACCGCGAGTCCGGCGAACCCGTGGGCCGCACCGGCATCATCCGTCACGACGGCTGGCGCGAACCGGAACTGGGCTGGGGCCTGTTCAACGGGATGGAAGGCAAGGGCTTCGCAACCGAGGCCGCATCGGCCGCCCGCCTGCATGCGGCGACCGAATGGGGCTTCACCCGGCTCATCAGCCAGATCCACCCGGACAACGGCCGCTCGATCTCGGTCGCGCTACGCCTCGGCGCGGTGCTGGAGGCCGAGGACAAGCTGCTTGGCGAGCCCTGCCTGATCTACCGTCACCCGGATCCGAGGGAGAATGCCAATGCCGCATAACTCCATCCCGGTGATCGAGACGAAACGACTGGTCCTGCGCGGACCCGAGGCCGGGGACTACCCCGACTTCCGCGCCACCTTCTCGTCCTACCGCTCGCGCTTCATGGGCGGACCGCTGACGCCCTACGAGACGTGGATGCTCTACGCCGCCGAAATCGGGCACTGGCAGATCCGCGGCTACGGCATGTGGATGATCCACGACCGGACCACCGACAAGCCGCTCGGCATGGCCGGCGGCTGGAAACCCGCGCAGTGGCCCGAGGCCGAGATCGCCTGGATCATCTGGCCGGAAACGGCGGGTCACGGCTATGCGCTCGAGGCGACCCATGCGGCGCGCGGCTATCTCTACGGGCGGCTCGGGTGGGAGGGCGCGGTCAGCTACCTCGACCCCAAGAACCTCGATTCCATCCGGCTGGCCGAACGGCTGGGGGCGAAGAAGGACACGGGCGCGCAGACGGTGGACGGAAACGACATCTGCTACCGCCACCCGTCGCCCGCGCAACTGAAGAACACGCAGATCTCGGACGGGATCGAGCTGGAGATCGCGCATTACGCCGATCCGAAGTTCCGGCCCGAGGGATACGCACTGGACTGACACCGACGAAACGACGACCGACCCGCTACCGAAGTTCAGAAAGAGACGAAACAGATGACAGAGACAGATGTCGTGGCCCGCGCAGCGAGCCTTCTGAAAGAACACCGCGCCAGCATCGACCGGCTGGACGCGATCCTCGTCTTTACGCTGGCCGAACGGTTCAAGCACACGCAGGCCGTCGGCAAGCTCAAGGCCGAACACGACCTTCCGCCCTCCGATCCGTCGCGCGAGGCGACGCAGATCGCCCGGCTCGAGGACCTGTCGCGCGAGGCCGACCTCGACCCCGAATTCGCCAAGGCTTTCCTGAACTTCATCATCCAGGAAGTCATCCGCCACCACCGGAAACACCAGTCGTGACCCACGCCGCACCGGATATCCTGTCCTGGCGCCTTGCCGAGGCCAGCAAGGCCGCGCTCACCCGTCTGGTGGGCGCGCCGCTCGGCCAGCGCGGGGCCGTGGCAGACATCCGGTTCGGCACCCCGTCCAGCGTGGCCTATGCCGCGCTGGACCTCGTCAGCTACCAGCCGCGCCACGGCACGGCGGCCACCCTGTCGACCACCTGGCACACGACCGGCGGGATCGACTGGCACGAAATCCACGCCGCGGAATCGGACGGCAGCCAGCGGGCGGCCGACACCGTGACGGCCAGCGCGCCGACCCACGCCCCGCTGCACGACATCGAAGCCGTCCACGTCACCTTCGCCACCGGCGATACGACGGACGGCCCCCGAAATGGTGAGACGCTGTCGATCGACTGCGCGCTCAACCTCGTCTTCGCCGACGGCGAAGTCCTGCACCTGACGACCGACTTCGACTCGATAGTCGGAGCGATCGTGGTCTCAACCGGTCGGTTCGACCCGGCCTCCCTCGATGTGGAGGGGCTGACGCACGACGTCCGCCCACTCCTCAACTGACGCCATTCAAAGGAGAAACACACAATGGCAATGAAAATCCGTCTCGCCCGCGGCGGCTCCAAGAAGCGCCCCTTCTATCGCATCGTCGCCGCCGACTCGCGCATGCCGCGCGACGGCCGCTTCATCGAGAAGCTGGGCGTCTACAACCCGCTGCTGCCGAAAGACAGCGAAGACCGCGTGAAGATGGACGTTGAGCGCGTTCAGTACTGGCTGAGCCAGGGCGCGCAGACGACCGACCGTGTCGCCCGCATGCTCGAAGCCGCCGGCGTGACCGAGAAGAAAGAGCGCTCGAACCCCAAGAAGGGCACTCCGGGCAAAGCCGCCCAGGAACGCGCCGAAGCCAAGGCCGCCAAGGCCGCCGCTCCGGCCGAGGAAGAAGCCGCAGCGGCCGAGGAATAATCCTTTCGTTCGAAGGGATTGTCCTGACCTGACCGGAACGGGGGCGGCACTCTGCCTGCCCCCGTTTCCATGCGTTGCAGAACCTCCATGCTCTTTGCCCCTTTCCGCACCCTCATCCTGCTCGCAATCGCCTTCGTCGCGGGCATGGTGTATGAACGCACCCGCGAGGCCGACCGCTGCGCGGAACGCGCGGGCGTGCTGAGCGACCTGCTCTGCGAGAGGACTGAATGAGCGAGATGATCTGCCTCGGCGCCATCGCCGGATCCTTCGGGGTCCGCGGCGAGGTGCGGCTCAAGAGCTTCTGCGCCGAGCCCGGCGCCATCGCGGATTACGCCCCCCTCACGACGGAGGACGGCAGCCGCAGCTTTTCCATCGAGATCACCCGGCCGATCAAGAACGGCTATGCCGCGCGGCTCGGCGGGATCGCGACCAAGGAACAGGCCGACGCGCTGAAGGGTGTGCGCCTGTTCGCCCCCCGCGACCGTCTGCCCGCGCTGCCGGACGACGAATATTACCACGCCGACCTGATCGGCCTGACCGTCGTGGACACGGGCGGGGCCGAACTGGGCCGCGTCAAGGCGGTGCTGAACCACGGCGCCGACGACCTGCTCGAGGTGCAGGCGTCGGGGCAGTCCAAGACCTTCCTTCTTCCCTTCACGCTCGCCTGCGTGCCCACCGTGGACCTGAGTGCCGCCCGCATCGTCGCCGACCCGCCCGAGGGCCTGCTCTGATGCGTCTGATCGTGCACGCCGGGTTCCACAAGACCGGCACCACCAGCGTGCAGCAGACCCTCGATGCCAACCGTGCCGCTCTGGCCCCCGCCCTGCGGGTCATGCTCAAGGACGACATGAAAGGCATGACCGAAGCCGCGCGCGCCTATTCGCGCACGCAGGACGAGGTGGAATGGGCGCTCTACCTCTACGAGACGCGGGCCGTGTTCGAGGCCCTTGATCCCACAGATCCCCGCCCGGTGCTGATGTCGTCCGAGGACCTGTCAGGCCACATGCCATTCCGCCACGCCCTGCCGGACTACGGCGCCGCCCCGCGCCTGGTGCGCGGGCTGGCCGAGGTGGCCGAGGCTGTGCATCCCGGCGCGCGGATCGAGTTCGTCTTCACCACCCGCGCCGCCACGCCTTGGGTCCGCAGTTGCTGGGCGCAGCATGTCCGCGCCGTGCAGTTCACCGAGGACCTCGACACCTACACCGCCCGCGCCCTGCCCCATGCCGACCTCGACCGGATGACCGACCGGATCGCCGATGCCGTGCTGTCGCATGCCGTCCATCGCAAGCGGCTGGAAGACGTGGGCGACATGCCGCTCGGCCCGCTGGACCCTCTGCTCGACATCGTCGGGCTGCCCGCCGAAGTGCGTGCCGCCGTCCAGCCGCAGCCGCGCGCCAATCCCTCGATGCCCGAGGAAGTGCTGCGACGGCTGCTGAAGCTCAACAGGTCGGACCGCCCGTGGAGCGAGGTGAAGGAAGAGAAAAAGCGCATCGTCCGCAAGGCGAAACGGGCCGCCGCATGACACCCCGCGCGGTGATCCATGCCGGGTTCCACAAGACCGGCACGACTTCGGTCCAGACCGTCCTGAAAGAGGCTCAGGCCACGCTGCGCCCCATGGTTCAGGTCATGATGAAGGCCGAGATGCAGGACCTGCTGCACGCCGCGCGCGGGTATTCGACATGGCGCGATCCGCTGACGCTCGCCAAGTTCGCCACCCGCGCCGACGCGCTGGTCACCGGGCTCAAGAGCCTGCGCCGGCTGCCGCTGATCCTGTCGGCCGAGGAGCTGTCGGGCCATATGCCGGGGCGTGACGGCATCGACGACTACGGCGCCGCACCGGACCTGATGGCGGAACTGACCGCCGCGATCCTGCGCCGATTTCCGAAGGCCGAGGTCCACGTCGTCTACTCCACCCGTGCGCCGGAAAGCTGGCTGCGCTCGGCCCATTGGGAGCATGTGAAAAGCTCCTCGATGACCGAGGATTTCGACAGCTTCGCCGCCCGGATCGGCCCTGCCGCCGATCTCGATGCCGCAGCCCGCGCGGTCGCCGCACGGATCGCGCCGGCCCCCGTCCACTGCCTGCCGCTCGAGGACACCCCCGCCCCTGCCGCCGCGATCCTGTCCCTCGCCGGTCTGCCCGCCGACACCATAGCCACCCTGCCGCCCGTCCCGCGCCGCAATGCCGGACGGCCCGAGTTGCTGGCCGAACTGCTGCACATCAACCGCACGATCCCGGACCGCGATGCGCGGCGGGACGCCAAGAAGGCCCGCCTGCGTCAGGCCGGGAACTCCGCATGACCGATACCCCCGCGAAATCACACGGCCGCAAGTCGGTCCGCCTGTCGCTCAAGCCGCAGGACCTCATGACCGAACCGACACGGCTGGCGGGGGTCTGGACGGCGCGGATCATCACGCTGTTCCCGCAGGCCTTCCCCGGCGTGCTGGGTGAAAGCCTGACCGGCAAGGCGCTGAAGGACGGGCTGTGGCAGCTGGAGACGATCAACCTGCGCGACCACGGCATCGGCAAGCACCGCAACGTGGACGACACCCCGGCGGGCGGCGGCGCGGGCATGGTATTGCGCCCCGATGTGCTGGGTGCAGCGATCGAAGCGGCCCAGGCCGAAGCGCGCGGCCGCTGGCCGCTGGTCTACCTGTCACCACGCGGCGCGCGGTTCGATCAGGCGATGGCGCGGCGGATGGCGGCGGCGGACGGCATCACGATGATCTGCGGCCGGTTCGAAGGCGTCGATCAGCGGGTGCTGGATCACTACGGCGTGCAGGAGCTCAGCCTTGGCGATTTCGTCCTGACCGGCGGCGAGATCGCGGCGCAGGCGATGATCGACGCCACCGTCCGGCTGCTGCCCGGCGTTCTGGGCAACGCCGCCTCGACCGAGGAAGAGAGCTTTTCCGACGGGCTGCTTGAACACCCGCAATACACCCGCCCCGCCGAATGGCAGGGGCGGACGATTCCCGATGTGCTGATGTCCGGCCACCACGGCGAGGTCGCGAAATGGCGCCGCGCCAAGTCCGAAGAGATCACCCGCCAGCGCCGCCCCGACCTTTGGGCGGCACATGAGGCGAAGCAGCGCGACGACTGAAGTCGGGGCAAATTCGGACGCAAGGGCCGGAAATTTCCGCATCTCCGCCTTCACGTCCCGTTCCGGCGCCACCGGGCTTTGCGGACTCCACCTGAGACCGTAGCATTCAGTGGTTTCAAGCGCCGCCCGGACCGATGTATTTCAGACCCGCATTCGCTTTCCTGCTTATGGCAGCACCCGCCGCTGCCGATCCTCTGGCGATCTGCCAGGCCAGCAACCGTGATTTCCCGCAAAGCTGCGGCTGTATCATCGAACGGTCGCAGCAGGCGGGCCTGACCGGACCGGTGCTGGACAAGCTGCTGGCCAATGACACCACGGGTGTCGATCTGGCGCTGTTCCAGACCTACGGGATGATCTACGTCCAGTGCATCCAGTCCGCCGTGATGGCCACCGTCCCCTCGGGCGGCGGCGCAGCATCGGGCGGTCAGCGTGCGGGCACTATCCCACAGGGGACTCCCCCGGCGACGCCAGACCAGGCTCAGCCCGCCGCCGTGCCGCATGGATCGGACCCGGCGCCGCGCAGTCAGGACATGGGCACGAACCCGGCGGAACCGGATGGCGGATCAGCCCGGCACACGGCCAGCCACCCGCGCGCCGCCGGTATCCGGCCGGGGCCGGACACGGTCCCCGGCCGATGGGGCGGGCTGGTCTTTGGCGGCGAAGGCTTCGGCGTGATGCAGGCCGGTGTGGTCAACGACGCCGGCGCCGGGCTTCTCGTCAGCTGCGGTGCCGGGCGCGACATGTCGCTGATCGCCGGTCCCTTCGACCTTCCGCAGGGCCGGGTCGCCGGATCGCTCGAGATCTCCGGCGGAGGCGGCTTTGCGCAGGACTATTTCTTCAGTGTCATAGAACGCGACTACATTGCCGCCCCACTCTTCGGGCTGGCGATCGACCGCCTGCAGTCGGGCAGCGAGGCGGTGCTTCGGATTCCGGGCGCAACCGGACAGGCCGGGATCGAGGCGCGGTTCGCGCTGTCGGGCTCATCCCGCGCGATCCGCGACCTGCGTGGTCGCGGGGACTGCGCGACATGGCGGAACGGCGGCAGCCCGGCGTGGCAGCCGACGGCGGCCTGGTCCTTCCTTGTCAGCAGTGTCTGGAGCCGGGGCGAAATCAGGCTGGACGCGCCGGTGGCGATCCCCGCGGTCCGCGCGGGCAGCGACAACATGATGTTCGCCGAACCCGCCGTGACCTGTGACGGCCGTTTCGTGCTGAAAGGCTTACCCGCGCAACGGATGGGTGGCCGATACACCGCCACCATCGACCCGGACGCCAATGGCGAGGGTGGAGCGTTCGATCTGTGGCTGACGCCGGAGGCCGGGCAGTTGACCGGGCCGATGCCCGAAGGGCTCTCCGACGCAATGATCCGCGGCGTGATCGTCGGTATCCATGGCCCTGAGGACAACGAACCGGGCGAGATCTACGACATGCGCTATTCCCTCGCAGGGTTCGCCGGGGGCGCCACGGGCCTCGTTTGCCCTGAACCCGCAGCGGGCGGAGACACGCCGGTCACCGATCTGACTCGGAGCGGACTGGAATGGCAAGGCTTCGACGGCCCCGGCGCAGGCGGAGCGGAGCGTGGCGCCTTCCTCAGGCCGCAGGGCGCGCCGCAGATCGTCGTGGACTGCCGGGGCATGCCATCTTTCGACGGCGGCGCCTTCGGCCTGATCGGCGACCAGACACTGCGGCTGGAGCGGGACGGCGATGCCGCGGGGGCCATCGAGGTCGGCTATGGCAGCTACCGCGCCGCCCTGAACCCGAGCGGAAGCCCGGCGCTGGATGCCTTTGCAGCGGCGATTCCCGACGCCCGAACGCTGCGTGTCACGGCGCTGGAAAACCCGGCCCACGACATACTTTATCCGCTGACCGGACTGCGCCCGGCCCTGAGGCAGGCCGGCTGTCCCGGCTGAGGCCGTGGCCCATGGGTGCCGGAGCCCCGGCTCCGGGATTGCACCCTTGATTGCAGACCCGACCCACAGTATACGCCCCCCTGTCCGGCACTCCGCGCGAGTCGCCGGAGCTGTTTTTCGTGGCCCATCCCGCTTTCTTCGGCGGACCGGCGGCGGCGAGGGACAAAGCCAAGGAAAAACGGCGTGACCTCCGGCGGGCGCTCAGGCGGACCCGGCAGAAGACCAGGAGCTCTCTCGATCCGACCACCTTCGCGGAGCAACCGCGAGCATGATAGGAGATGATCAGATGGACCTGATCGCACAGCTCGAGGCGGAACAGATCGCCTCGCTGGGGAAAGAGATCCCCGACTTCAAGGCCGGCGACACCGTTCGCGTCGGTTACAAGGTGACCGAAGGCACCCGCACCCGCGTTCAGAACTACGAAGGCGTGGTCATCAGCCGCAAGCACGGCGAAGGCATTGCCGGCTCGTTCACCGTCCGCAAGATTTCCTTCGGTGAAGGCGTGGAACGTGTGTTCCCGCTCTACTCCACCAACATCGACAAGATCGAGGTTGTCCGCCGTGGCCGCGTCCGTCGCGCCAAGCTGTACTACCTCCGTTCGCGCCGCGGCAAATCGGCCCGTATCGCGGAAGTCACCAACTACAAGCCCAAAGCCGGCGCCGAGGCATAAGGAAAGACGTCATGAAAAAGGACATCCATCCCGACTACCACGTCATCGACGTCAAGATGACCGACGGCACCATCTTCCAGATGCGTTCGACCTGGGGCAAGGAAGGCGACACCCTGTCGCTGGACGTCGACCCGACCGTGCACCCCGCCTGGACCGGTGGCAGCACCCGCCTGATGGACGCCGGCGGCCGCGTGTCGAAGTTCAAGAACAAGTACGCCGGCCTGGGCTTCTGAGCCTGCCGCGTATCGCGACGTTCGGAACGCCGCCCCACGGGGCGGCGTTTGCTTTTCCAGCGGCAGCAATCGGGGCGTCATGGCCTTTGACATCATCCTGATCGTGATCGGACTGGCCGTCGGGGCGGCGATGTTCCACCCCGGCCTGCGCTCCATGCCGACATGGCGGGCGATGGTGACGCCGCTGGCCTCGATCATCGGCAGCGGATTCCTGATCGTCGGCCCGATCCTCGAGGACGCGTTCGGCTACCTCGCGCCGCTCGGGATGGCGGGGCTCTGCCTGACCGCATGGGCCTTCGGCGGGGCGGTGCGGGTGAACATCGCCCGGCTGGGCGAGGGCGACGACGCGCGCCCGCGCGGCGAACGGCGGCTGGATACACTGGCCTCGGCGGTGCTCGCCTTCGCCTACATGATCTCGGTCGCCTATTACCTGAACCTGCTGGGGTCCTTTGCCGTCCGGCTGACGCCGTGGAACTCGGACGTGATCGCCAACAGCGTGACGACGGCTGTCTTCGCCCTGATCCTTATCACCGGCTGGACCAGGGGGTTCGAGGCGCTGGAGCGGATGGAATATGCCTCGGTCGCGATCAAGCTGGCCATCATCGCCGCCCTGCTGGCGGGGCTCGCGACCTTCGCGTTCGGCAAGGCGGCGGACGGCGGGCTGATCGTCAACACGCCGCAGGTGTCGGGCTGGGCCGCCGCGACGCTGGCCATGGGGCTGCTGGTGACGGTGCAGGGGTTCGAAACCTCGCGCTACCTCGGCGCGACCTATTCCCCGAAGGTCCGCATCCGGTCGATGCGGTGGTCGCAGTTGCTCTCGGCGGGCATCTACATGGCCTACATCCTTGCCATGTCCTTCGTGTTCCGGCGCGATCAGCTGGCATTCTCGGAAACGGCGATCGTCGACATGATGGCGATCGTCGCGCCGATCCTGCCGATCCTGCTGGTCGTGGCCGCGCTGGCCGCGCAGTTCAGCGCCGCCGTCGCGGACACCAGCGGGTCCGGCGGGCTGATCGACGAACTGACCGGTCACCGCCTGCGCCCCGCCCTCGCCTATGCCCTGCTGACCGCGATCGGCATCGGCCTGACATGGGTGCTGAACGTGTTCGAAATCGTCTCCTACGCCTCGCGCGCCTTTGCCGCCTATTACAGCCTGCAGGCGCTGATCGCCGCGCTTGGCGATTTCCGCGAACAGCGCAGCCTGCGCGGCGCATTCTTCACCGGGCTTGCTGTATTGGGCGCGATGATCGCCATTTTCGGCGAGCCGGCAGAAGGCTGACCGGGGCAAGAACGCCACATTTCCCTTATTCAGAGCCGAAATCGGCTTTATCTGGCCGACCACACAACATATAGTTGACGAACAAATTAGACCCTCATCAGGAGGGGACAAAGGGTTCGGCATGGCACATATCATCGTTGTGGGGAACGAAAAGGGCGGCGCCGGGAAATCGACAGTTTCGGCCCATGTCGGGATCGCACTGTCGCGGATCGGGCACCGTGTCGCGATGCTCGATCTCGATCTCCGGCAAAAGACGCTCGGCCGTTTCATGGACAACCGGAAACGCTTTTGCGTGAAGGAAGGGCTGACGTTGCAGTCGCCCGATTTCCACGACCTGCCGGACGTGGACAAGGACCGGCTGCGGCCGGGCGAGAACCCGTTCGACCAGCGGATCTCGACCGCGATCTCGATTCTGGAGCCGGACAACGAATTCATCCTGATCGACTGCCCCGGCTCGCACACGCGGCTGAGCCAGGTGGCGCATTCGCTGGCCGACACATTGATCTCGCCGCTGAACGACAGCTTCGTCGATTTCGACCTGCTGGCCCATGTGGACAATGACGGCGAACGCATCCTCGGGCCGTCGGTCTATGCCGAAATGGTCTGGTCCGCGCGCCAGCTGCGCGCGCAGGCCGGGCTGAAGCCGATCGACTGGGTCGTGCTGCGCAACCGTCTGGGCGCGCAGGCGATGATCAACAAGATGAAGATGGAACAGGCCATCACCCGCCTGTCCCGCCGGATCGGCTTCCGCGTCGTGCCCGGCTTCAGCGAGCGCGTGATCTTCCGCGAGCTGTTCCCGCGCGGGCTGACTCTGCTGGACCTGCCCGACATCGGCATCACGCAGATGAACATCTCGAACGTCGCCGCGCGGCAGGAAATGCGCGATCTGGTGGCCGCGCTGAACCTGCCGGGGGTCAAGGTTACCTTCTGATCGGCGCCCGCTGCGCAATGCGCAGCATCCGGGTCGCGCAAAGGCGGCGCGGCGGGCTACGACCGGGCAGTTCCATACAGGAGTGCCCGGAATGACCTTTCAGATCGAAGCGCTGCCCTACGACGCCTTCGCCCCGCTGTTCGCGCTGGACGACATGGCGCTTGCCGACGCCGGGGCGCGGCGCATGACGGTGGATCACAAGCCCGGCTTTCCCTGCCGCGTCAGTTTGCAGGATGCCGAGGTGGGCGAGACGGTGATCCTCGTGAACCACACGCATCTCGACCTCGGCTCGCCTTATGACGCGCGCCATGCGGTGTTCGTCCGGCAGGACGCGCCGCAAGCCGCGCCGGTTGCGGGCGAGGTGCCCGAGGTGCTGCACCACCGGCTGCTGTCTCTGCGCGCGTTCGATGCCGGCGGGATGATGATTGCCGCCGACGTGGTGGAGGGGGCCGAGGTCGCCGCACGGCTGGACGCGATGTTCGGCGCGACCGACGTGTCCTTCATCGACATCCACAACGCGAAACCCGGTTGTTTCGCGGCCCGCGCGCGCCGGGTCTGAGCGGGAATTTCGCATTCGTGCAAGGTGCGGGCGGTCGGGGCGGATCCGGCCCCCACGACATTGACCCTGCGGGAAATGTCATGACATCATCACCTCAGGGCGCTCAGGCCCGAGGATGAGACGGATCCCCACATGGCCAACGCCCTTTACCAGCAGGTCTCGCGCGATCTGATCGAACGGATCGCGGGCGAAGGGCTGGAACAGGGCGCCATGCTGCCCTCCGAGGCCGAGCTCTGCGAGGAATATGGCGTCAGCCGGATCACCATCCGCGCCGCCATCGGCCAGCTGGTCGAACGCGGTCTCCTCGTCCGGCGGCCGGGCGTCGGCACCTTCGTCACCGGGCGGCGGAACACGGCGCGCGAATTCAACCTCGTGGGCTTTCTGGAAGAGGCGCGGCTGTTCACCAGCGAGCCGGTGTTCAACGAGGTGATCGCGGCCGACGCAGATCTGGCCGAGGTGCTGGAACTGCCCCCCGGCGCCGCCGTCCGCCACATCCGCACCTCGGTTCACAAGAACGGCGAGCCGCAGACCGTGGCCGACGGCTATTCCGCCGACACCCCCGACAGCCGCCTGTCCGAAGACGACTACCGCACCAACGTCAGCTCCGCCTTCGCCATGGGCATCCGCCTGCAGCGCCGGGTCCACCGGGCCGAGCAGACGCTGGACCCGATGGCGGCCACAGGCGAAATCGCGCGGTTGCTGGACGTCGCAGACGGCACCCCGATCATCCGCGCGCGGCGCATCTACTTCACGGTGAAGGACCGGCCGATCTACTATCTCGAGGTCCATTACCACCCGTCCCGCTACAGCTTTAACGTCGATCTGGTGCTGCGCGACGGCGGCACCGGGATCGGCTTTGTCCCCGCCGAACGCGGCGAGGGCTGAGTTACCCGCCCGGTCGGGGAGGCCGGACGGACAAAGGCCCCGAGGCGCCACCCCGCGCCGGGCCATCCCGATACGGTCCTGAGGAGGAGCCATGACCGACACGATCCACGAGGATCCGATCGCCCGCGCGGCGAATGCGATGATCCGTTTCTACCGCCATCTGGACGACAGCGACTACGACGGCATGGCCGACCTGCTGGACGGCGAATGGCACCGGCAGGGCAAGGTGATCGGCGACCGCGACGCGCTCATGGCCGCGATGGCGGGCCGGTCGGCCACCCGGCGCATCCACCACCTGCTGACCAATGTCGCGGGCGTGGTCGAGGCGGATGGCACCGTCACGCTGACGGCCTACATGCTGGTCGTCCAGCACGATGCCGGCACCCCGCTGGACGGCCCCGCGCCGCTGACCGGCTTCACCAATATCCGCACCGTCCGCGCCCGCGCGGGCCGGGGCGCGGACGGCTGGCAGATCCGCTGGCTGAAAAGCGACGCCGCCAGTTTCGCGGCCTGAAGGAGGACACCATGCGCTGGTGCAGATACGACGCGGGCGACGGCCCGCAATACGGGCTGGTCGAGGGCGAGGAGATCCGCGAGGTCACCGGGACGCCCTTTGGCCAGTGGGAGGAAACGAACCGCCTGCGCGGATTCGATGACGTCCGGCTGCTGGTCCCGGTCGTGCCCCCGACCTTCTACTGCGTGGGTCTGAACTACGCCAAGCACATCAAGGAAGCGGCGGATCGCAACGGCGTGGTCCCGAACCTGCCGACGCTGCCCGATGTCGGCTACCGCGCGAACAACGCACTTATCGCGCATGGCGAGAACATCGTGATCCCCAAGGACGCGACCAAGGTCCACTACGAGGGCGAGATCGTCGCTGTGATCGGCAAGCGCTGCCGCCACGTGTCCGAGGCCGAGGCGCTGGATTACGTGCTGGGCTGGACCATCGGGAACGACGTGTCCGAACGCATCTGGCAAAAGAGCGACCGCACCCTGTGGCGGGCCAAGAACACTGACACCTTCAAGCCGATGGGGCCATGGATCGACACCGAGGCACGGCTGGAGGACATGATGACCACCGTCCGGGTGAACGGCGAAGAGACGATCACCTTCAAGACCGACGAGATGATCTTTGGCGTGGCGACCTTCATCTCGGTCATGAGCCAGTACATGACGCTGGTCCCCGGCGACGTGATCTGGATGGGCACCGACGGCACCTCGCCCGACCTCAAGGCGGGGGACGAGGTGGAGATCGAGATCTCGGGCGTCGGCACACTGCGCAACCGGCTGGTGATGGAGCAGTAGATGGCCGCCGACTACGAAACGCACCAGCGGCAGATCGCCGGGATCCTCGCGTCCTGGGGCATGCCGCAGACCTACGCCGAGCAGACAGCCGAGGTCATGGCATGGACCGATCTACATGGCATCGACAGCCACGGCATATCCATGCTGACGGTCTATCACCGGCACGTCGGGAACAAGCGGCTTCGGATGGAGGCGGTGCCCACCATCGCCACGCAGGGGCCGGTCAACGCGCTGGTCGACGGGGACGGCGGACTGGGGCACGCCCCGGCCCGGCTGGCCATGTCGACGGCCATCGAAAAGGCCAGGACGATCGGCATCGGGATCGCCGTGGTCCGCAACTCGGCCCATTTCGGCGCCTGCGGGTTCTACGCCAACATGGCGGCCGAGGCCGGGCTGATCGGCATGGTTACGACCTCGGCCTCGCTGATCCAGGTCGCCCCTGCTGGCGGCGCGCAGGCGCGGTTCGGGACCGATCCGCTGGCCTTCGCCGCGCCGGGCGAACCGGGGCGGCCCTTCCTTCTGGACATGGCGACCACGACCGTCGCGGCGGGACGCATCCGCAACAAGGCGAACGAGGGGCTGGACTGCCCGCCGGGCTGGGTCCTGACCAAGGACGGCCTGCCATCGGTCAACCCGCTGGAGACGCAGAACGGCGGCTACCTGACATCGCTCGGCGGCTCACCCGAAGGGTCGAGCTACAAGGGCTACGGCCTGTCGGCGATGGTGAACATCCTTGCCGCCGGCCTGTCCGGCGCGACCTTCCCGACCGACCCGCAGCACACGAAAAAACCGCAGGGCATGGACATCGGTCACTTCTTCCTCGCCATCGACCCCGGCATGTTCCGCCCCGCCGAGGATTTCCGGGCCGAGGTCGCCGCCTTCTGCGACGCCCTCCGGGCGACACCGCCGGTCGATTCCGCGCAGCCGGTCATGGTGGCGGGCGATCCGGAACGGAAACATGCGGCCGAACGGGGCGCGAACGGCATTCCCGTGGCGCCCGGCCTTAAGGCAAAGCTGAAGGAGATCGCCGAGGAAAGCGGCGCCGAATGGCTGCTGGACTGAAAACGGACGGGGCGCGGAGATGCGCGACACTCCGCCCGCCACCGATAGGGCTTTCCTTTTCCCGTGAACCCGAAGAGGGTCCGGCGCATTGACCTGCCGGATCCACTTTGGAGTGTCCTGCCATCATGAGTCTGCACCTGGGCGTTGACCCGTCTGTAGTTGCTCTTGTTCTGCTGTTTCTTCTGTTCGTCGCCTTCACCATCGAAAAATACCCGCCCGAGGTCACCGCCGCCGGGGGGGCCGGCCTGTTCATCGTGCTGGGGCTGACCCCGACCGATCAGGTGATGAAGGTCTTTTCCAGCTCCGCCCCGATCACCATCGCCGCGATGTTCGTCGTGTCGGGCGCACTGGTGCGCACCGGGGTGCTGGATACGCTGGCCGATATCGTGATCGGACGGGCCAAGACACGACCGGTCCTTGCCGTCGGGATCTTCGTGCTGGTCACGGTGATCGTCTCGGCCTTCATGAACAACACCCCGGTGGTGCTGGTGCTGATCCCCGTGGTGATCCGGCTGGCGACCAGCCTCGGCCTCGCGCCGACGCGCCTGCTGATCCCGCTCAGCTATGCCGCGATCCTCGGCGGAACCTGTACGCTGATCGGCACATCGACCAACCTGCTGGTCGACGGCGTGGCGCGGGAAAACGGGATGGAAGCCTTCACGATCTTCGAGATCGCGCCGGTCGGCATCGTGGTCGCGCTGGTTGGCGGCGTCTCCATGCTGGTCCTCGGGCGGTTCCTGCTGCCGGACCGCCATGGCGAGGGACTGGACGAAAGCACGGAGACGCCGTTCCTGTCGGAAATCACGATCCTCACCGGCTATACCCAGATCGGTCAGCCCCTCGGCAAGATCGCGGATTTCCAGCGCACCGAGGTCCGCGTCACCGGCGTGCGGCGCGGCAGCCAGATCGAACGGCGCGGGCTGGACGACCTGGTGCTGCAGAAGGCCGACACGCTGATCGTCATCGCCCCGACGTCGGAGCTGCTGACATTCGCCGAACAGAGCGGCCTGCGCGTCGGGATGCGCCGCTCGGTCGAACTGGAACCCGGCGCGCAGGTCCGCGTCGCCGAAGCCATCGTGACGCCGTCGCGGCGCAGTTCCGGCATCCGTATCGCCGACCTCGCCCTTGGCCGCCGCGCCGGGATGCGGGTGCTGGGGGCGTTCCGTCCGGGGCACATCGCCGGGCCGGACCTGTCCAGCGCGCGCCTGCGACCGGCGGACAAGCTGCTGCTGGAAGGCACGGCGGAAGGGTTCGAGGAACTCCGCCGCGCGGGCGACGTCGTCTCGGTCACGGAACCGGGCGGGCGGGCCTATCGCCGCCGTCAGGCGCCGATTGCCGTGCTGACTCTTGTCGGCATCGTCGGGCTGGCGGCCTTCGAGGTCATGCCGATCGGCATCCTCGCGCTTCTGGGTGTCGCCCTGATCCTCGTCCTGCGCTGCATCGACAACGACGAGGCATGGCAGTCCATCGACGCGTCGATCCTCGTCCTGATCTTTGCCATGCTGATCATCGGCGCGGGGCTGGAAAACACGGGCGCGGTCGAGCTGCTGGTCGGAGCGCTGACACCGTGGCTTCAGGGCCTGTCGCCGCTGCTCGCGCTGCTGGCGGTGTACCTCGTCGGTTCGATCCTGACCGAGGTGGTGACCAACAACGCCGTGGCCGTGATCTTCACCCCGATCGCCATCGCGCTGGCCGGACAGCTCGGCGTCGATCCCCGGCCCTTCGTCGTGGCGGTGATGTTCTCGGCCAGCGCCAGCTTCGCCACGCCCATCGGGTATCAGACCAACACGCTGGTCTACGGCGCGGGGAACTACCGGTTCTCGGACTTTCTGAAAATGGGGGTGCCGATGAACCTGATCGTGGGCTTTACCGCCGTTCTGGCGATCAGCGTGTTCTTCCCTCTCTGACCACGGAGGGGCGCGAAACGCAAAAGGGCGGGGACCAGCACCCCGCCCTTTCTTCCATGTGGCGACGGGTCAGGCCGCCACGGAGGAATGCGCCAGCGCCTCCTTGACGAAGGCCGGTTCGAAGATGCGGTCGGCGTAGACCTGGCACCGGATCATCTTGCGATGTTCTTCGGGCTTGTAGTCCGCGATGGCGGTGTGCAGCGTGCCGATGTGGTCCCAGATCAGCACGTCGCCGAGGGTCCAGTCGTGCTTGTACTGGTACTTCTCCTGCAGCTGATGCTTGAACAGGAAGTCGAGGATCTCGTCGCTTTCCTTGCGGTCCATGCCTTCGATGTATTCGGCATAGCCGGGGTTGGCATAGAGGATCTCCTCGCCCGTGATCGGGTGGACAAGGAACAGCGGGTGGCGCACCGGCGGACGCTTGGCGCGGGCCTCGGGTGACAGCGGCGGGCGTTCGGATCCCGGACGGCGGCGCATCTCCTCCCAGAACTTGTTGAAGTCGTGCACGCAGATCGCGTCCTTCAGCCGCTCGCGCATCTCGGCGGGCAGGTCGAGATAGGCCTGCCGCATGTTCGCGAACAGCGTCGCCCCGAGCGGCTTGCCGTCACGATGCGGCACGGCCTCGGCGAAGAGCACGTTCACGAAGCCGATTGTGTCCATGTAGGACATGTCGGTGTGCCAGTCCTGCCCGGCGTCGGCCAGACCGATGGGTTTCCCGTCTTCCTTGATGTTGGACAGGATCATGACCTCGGGCTGATCCGGGTGCGTGTACTGACCGCTGACCGAGACCTGCAGCGTTCCGAACTTTTCCGAGAACGCCTTGAGCTGCGGGGCCGTCAGGTTCTGCTTGGGAAAGCAGATCACGCCATGCTTGCCGAGCGCGGCGACAAGGTCACCGAAGTCCTGATCGCTCAGCGGTTTGGACAGATCCACATCGGTGCCGATGGCGCCCATGACTTGGCCGGTCGGTTTAATCTTCATCGTATCCTCCCAGATTCGCGGGCCGCGGCCCTCTCACCTGTTATAACATCATACCGGGTGAGTGCGAAATGGAAGGTTCAGGATCCATGTATGTGGGTCAGACGTCCTCTTCCCTCACCGCGTCGCCCCAGGGCGTCGTCACCTCGGTGCAGCCGGCGTTCATCCCGCCCGTCCGCATCACCCCGCTCGTGCAGGCCCAGTTCAGCGGATAGACGTTGCGCGGACGGTCGTTGACGCTGTGCCCGGCGCGAAGCGCGGCGCGCGCCTCGTCCGGGATCGCTTCGTCCGCGACGATGGTCGAGGTGGCATAGTCGATGCGCGGATGGTGGAACGCCTCTTCCAGCGACATGCCCCGGTCGGTGACGAAATGCGCCAGCTGCGATACCGCGCCGACGATCTTGCGGCCACCGGATGCGCCGAAGCCGTACCCACCATCCTCGGTGATCGCGATGGCCGGGCAGATGTTCATCAGGCAGGGCACGCCGGGCGCGATGGAGTTCGGTTTCCCCTGCTCCGGGTCGAACCACATGATGCCGTTGTTCATCATCATGCCCGTCGACTGCGACAGCGTGCAGGCGCCGAAGATCGACAGCAGCGTCTGCGTCCATGCCACGATGTTGCCGTGCCGGTCGACGACCGAGAAATGCGTGGTGCAGGCCTCGCGCGTCGGGATCTCGCCGTCATGCCCCATGGTGGCAAGGCGGTGATCGTAGGCCCCCTTGAGCGCCTCGGCGATGGCGACCCATCCGGCGGCGTCCGGGGTACCCTTGGCGGCCGGTTCGGGCAGGCGGTCGAAGATGTCGCCGAAGGTCGGACCGGCGGTCAGGCCCGGCAGCAGGCGGAACTTCGCACCGCCCCGGTCGAAGCCGTAGGGCGTGACCCACTGCGCCTCGTATTCGGCAAGGTCTTCACGCGACAGGCTGCCGCCCTTGCCCTGCACGTCATCCGCGATGGCCGCGCCGATGTCGCCCTTGTAATAGGCGTCGCGCCCGTCCTTGGCGAGCGTGGCCAGCGTATCGGCCATGCCGTCCATCGCGATGCGCGGCAGGCCCGAGGCGGTCCAGCCCGCGACCGGCGCATAGACCCCGTCGGTCAGGAACATCCGGGCCAGGTCCTTGTCCCCCCCGATGTTGCGGGCCGAGGACGCGATCAGGAGGGAGGCATACCAGTCGACCTCCATCCCCTCGCGCGCCAGTGTCTCGGCCGGGGCCAGCAGGTCGGCCCACTTCATCGTGCCGAACTTCTGATGCGCCGCCGCCGCGCCCGCGACCATGCCCGGCACGGCCACGGCGGTCGCGCCCCGCACGTTCCGGTCGCCGACGACCGAGGGCCAGGGGAACAGGTCGGACGCGACCCCCTGCCCCGACAGCGGATAGTCGAACGGGTCGAGCGCCGCAGGCGACCTCATCCCGAAGTTCAGGGCATAGCACTTCTGCTCGGCGGCGTTCCAGAACACCATCCCGCCACCGCCGCCCGGTCCGCTCATCCACGGTTCGACCACGCCCATGGCGAATGCCGTGGCCACCGCCGCGTCGATGGCGTTGCCACCGGCCTTGAGCACCTCGGCCCCGGCCCGCGCGCCCTTGTGGTGCTGGGTGGCGACCACGCCGCCCTCGGTTTCCCTGACAGGCTTGCGAACGACCAGCGAGGTCGAGAAGTTGTGCGTCATGAAAGCGTCCTCCGTTCCGCACGATGTTCGGCGGGATAACGGAATGGCGCAAGGAATTACGTGTCGCGGCCACGTCGATGGCCGCGATCCACTCAGGCGTAGGGGTCCGCCGGTCCGCGCGAGGACGAAAGCGACTGCTGCGAGCGCTCGACGATCATCTCGATCGCGTCGGCAAGATGCACCTCGGCGATGTTGTAGTCGCCCCGCTCGACCCGCAGACGATGCGCCTCGATCATCACCTCGGCATGGGACGAGCCACGCGGCGGCTCGAACCGGTAGCAGGCCAGTTCGATCAGCAGACCCAGCGGATCCTTGAAATAGATCGAGTCCATGAAGCCCCGGTCCTTGACCCCGGAATTGCCGATCCCGCGCTCCTTCAGACGCTCGACCGCCTGGCTGAACGTCGCCTTGCTGACGTTGAAGGCAAGGTGGTGGACACAGCCCGGATCCATCGGCGTGCGCGAATGCACCGGCTTGCGGGTCTCGTTCGTGAAGATCGTGATCAGCCGACCGTCGCCCGGATCGAAATACAGGTGACCCTCGTCCGGATTGTCGAGGTTGGGCTGGTCGAAGACGAAGGGCATCCCCAGCACACCTTCCCAGAAGTCGATGGATGTCTGGCGATCCGCCCCCGTCAGCGTGATGTGGTGCACGCCCTGAACCTGAAGTTTACGCATCTGGCCTCTCCTCTGTCCGCCTTTGCCCAAGATAGACCGGAGAAGCCCCGCACCAAATACCTGATCTGGCACCTGATATGTGCACAGATTCACATATCTCGCGAAATTGCGGGGGATCTTGGCATTGCTGCCGCACGGGCCTAGCGTGCCGGAACGCAGCCCGGAGTGACCCGCGATGACCGAGCCGAGCGATCAGGCGCTCGCCACCCGATACCGCCCGCAGATCCTTGCGGAGCTGGAGGACCTGCGCGCGGCCTCCGAGGCGACGGCCGCAGACCGCAGACCGGTCGAGCTGGACCAGCAGAGCGTCGGTCGCCTGTCGCGTATGGACGCGCTGCAGAACCAGGCCATGGCGGCCGGAACCGAGGCGCGCCGCGCGGCGCGGAGCCGCGCGCTGACGGCCGCACTGTCCCGGATCGACGAGGGCGAGTTCGGCTATTGCGAGGATTGCGGCGATTTCATCGGGCTCGCGCGGCTGGACCTCGACCCCTCCGTCATGCGCTGCGTCTCCTGCGCGGGCTGACGGATGGATCGCGAACGTCTGCGCACTGTGTCGGCCCTCGGGATCGTGCAGATCTTCTCGTGGGGCTCGTCCTTCTACCTGCTTGCGGTGATCGCCGCGCCGCTGCGCGAGGAAACCGGCTGGCCCTTCGGCCTCGTCACCGCCGGCATCTCGCTGGGGCTGCTGGTGTCGGGCGTCGCCGCCGTGGTCGTCGGGCGCCTGATCGAACGCTTCGGCGGGCGCCGGGTCATGGCCGGGGGCATGGGCCTGCTGGCGCTCGGCCTGACGATCATCGCGACCAGTCACCACCCCGCCGTCTATATCGGGGCCTGGATCATCATGGGGATGGGCATGGCGTCGGGCCTCTACGACGCCGCGTTCGGGACGCTGGGCCGGATTTACGGCAAGGACGCGCGCGGCCCGATCTCGGCGCTGACGCTCTGGGGCGGCTTCGCCTCGACCGTGTGCTGGCCGCTGACCGCCTTCCTCGTCGCATGGATCGGCTGGCGCGGCGCCTGCCTGAGCTACGCGGCGATCCACGTCTTCATCACCGCGCCGATCTGCATCTACGGCCTGCCGCGCGCGAAGAACCCGCAGCCCGTCGCCGCAAAGAACAAGGACGCCACCCCCGCCGGGTCGGTCCTGCGCGACAAGCGGTTCTGGCTGTTCTCGGTCTGCATGACCGTCACCGGAGGGCTGGCGGCGTTCTGGTCGACGCACCTCATCACCATCCTGACCTCGCAGGGGATGACGCTGGCCGCCGCTGTCGCCCTCGGCACGATCATCGGCCCGGCACAGGTCGGCGCGCGGGTGCTGGAGATGCTGGGCCGCGGCAAGCACCACCCGGTCTGGACGACCTTCGCCTACGCGGTCTGCGCCGTGCTGGGGTTCGGGGGGCTGGCCCTCGGCGTGCCCGCGACCATCGCCTTTCTGTTCTACGGCGCGGGCAACGGGCTGTGGTCGATCGCGCGCGGGGCCTTCCCGCTGGCCGCCTTCGGGCCCGAGCGCTACGCGCGCACGGTCGGCATGCTGGCCCTGCCGACCTTCACCGCCTCGGCCATCGCGCCCCTGCTGGGCGGCGCGCTGATCGAACGGTTCGGGACCGACAACGTGATCCCCGCCTCGGCGCTGATCACGCTGGTGCCCTTCGCCGCGATGCTGGCGCTGCTGGCCGATCACCTGCGCCGCAAACGCGCGGGTGGCTACTGAGGCCTACTCGTCCGAGACCTTCACCAGCGTCTTGCCGAGGTTCCCGCCCGCCATCATGTCGGCGTAATACTCCGGCGCGCGTTCGATGCCGGGGCGGATGTCCTCGCGGTAGACGACCTTGCCCGCGCGATACCATTCGGACATCCGTTCGAGGAACTCGTCGAAATGGCTGTCTACGAAGTTGCCGACCGACAGCTCCGCCACCTCGACCTCGCGCGCGGCCCTGAGATCCGCCGACCGCGCCAGCAGCGCCTCCTTGCCCTTGGCCGAGGACCCGCCGGGGCGTTCGCCGATCAGGCCGCAGATCACCATCCGCGCCTTCTGATTGAACAACCGCGCCGTGGCGTCGAAGGACTTGCCGCCGACATTCTCGTAATAGACGTCCACGCCTTCGGGGCAGACAGCCTCCAGATCCGCATCCAGCGTGTCGCTGAGATGAGAGACCACAGCGTCATAGCCGAACTCCTCGCGGGCGACGCGCATCTTCTCCTCCGTCGATACGATGCCGACCGCACGGCACCCATGCACCCGCGCGATCTGGCCGACGATCTGGCCGACCCCGCCGGTCGCCGCCGAGACCACGACCGTTTCGCCCGGCTGCGGGCGGCACTGGACGAACAGCCCCGCATAGGCGGTCAGCCCGTTCATCCCTAGCACGCCGAGCGCCGTCGACACCGGCCCGAGCGCAGGGTCGATCACGCGGGTCTTCATGTAGGGGTGATCCGGGATGCCCTCGCCGATCAGCCCGTATTCCTGCCACCCGTTGGTGCAATGCACGAAGTCGCCGACCTTGAAGGCGTCGGTGTTGCTCTCGATCACCTTCACGACCGTGCGGGCATGGATCAGGTCGCCCGGCTTTTCCAGCCCGCGCACCTTGTAGCCCCACTGGTAGGGATCGAGCGAGATGTACACCGTCCGCACCAGTGCCTGACCCGGGCCGGGCACGGGAACCGGGGCCTCGTTCAGGACGAAATTCTCCGGCACCGGCATGCGCTCTACCGGCGCGTCGGACAGGATCCACTGGCGGTTGACTGACATTACAACGTTCCTCCCGTTTCCGGTCGGATCTACAGGAGCCGCGCGCCGCTGCCAAATACGGCGACAGCGCATTTCCCATACGCAGCGCGCGGGGTCAGGCGGGATCGATCCTGAGCGCCCTGAGCGCGTTGAGGATCACCGCGACGTCGATGACCTCCTGCAGGACCGCGCCCTGCACCGGGGACAGCAGCCCGAACGCGGCGGCGACCATGCCCGCCACTGACAGGCCGATCCCGACGACGACGCTCTGCATCGCGATGCCGCGGGACCGCCGGGCGACCTCGATCCCCTGCGCCAGCCGATCCACCCGGTCGACCAGCAGCACCACGTCCGCCGCCTCGGCCGAGGCCGCCGCGCCGCGCACCCCCATGGCGACACCCACGTCCGCCGCGGCCAGCGCGGGCGCGTCGTTCACCCCGTCGCCGACCATCATGACCGGCGCGGCCCGCCGTTCCTCGGTCACCAGCGCCACCTTGCCCTCGGGCGCCAGCTCGGACCGGACGGCGTCGAGCCCCAGCCCCGCCACGACCTGATCCGCGACGTCCGCGCGATCGCCGGTGGCCAGCAGGATCCGGTCCACGCCCTGCGCCCGGAGACGGGTCATCATCTGCGCCGCTTCCGCGCGCAGCGGATCGGCCATCACGAGGTGCCCGGCGATCCGGCCATCCACGGCCAAGGCGACCAGCACCGATCCGAAGGGGAACCGGCCGGGCTGCCATGCCTCACCGCCCGTCCGGGCGGCGGCGAAGGCCGCCCCGCCGACGATTACCCGCTGCCCCGCGACCAGCCCGGTCACACCTTCGCCCGGACGTTCCTCGACCTCGGCCGGCACAGGCAGCGTCAGACCCCGCGCCCGCGCCGCCGCCACGACAGCCTGCGCGACGGGGTGTTTCGATGCCTGATCCAGAGCTGCGGCCAGTTGCAGGATGTCGTCCTCGGACAGCGCGCCGTGGCGTTCGATGGCGACGATCTGCGGGCGGCCATCGGTCAGCGTCCCGGTCTTGTCGAGGATCAGGGTGCGCACCTGCGCCATGGCTTCCAGCGGTCGCGCGCCCTTGACCAGCACGCCGAACCGCGCGGCCCGCGACAGGCCCGCGACCAGCGCCACCGGCACGGCTAGGATCAGCGGGCAAGGGGTGGCGACGACCAGCACCGCGACGGCCCGGATCGGGTCCCCGGTGAACCACCAGGCCGCGAGGGCGATGGCCACCGTGACCGCCAGAAACCCCAGCGACCAGCGGTCGGCCATGCGCGCCATCGGCGCCCTGGATTGCTGCGCTTCCTCCACCAGCCGCACGATCCCGGCATAGGTGCTGTCCCGCGCCGGGCGGAGCGCGGTGATGTCGAAAGCGTCGCCCGCATTGGTCGACCCGCTGAGCGCATCGTCGCCCCGCACCGCCCGCCGGGGCAGTGATTCCCCGGTCAGGGCCGAGGTGTCCAGGTAAGCACCATCGGAAGCGACGCTCCCGTCCACCGGCACAACGTCGCCCTGCCGGATGAGCAGCAGGTCGCCCGGCACGATCGCGTCGAGCGGCACCTCCTCGATCCCGTCGCCGGTATACCTCGTGGCCGTCCGGGGCACGCGGGACAGCAGGTCGTGCATCTCGCGCCGGGCGCGGCCCTCGGCAAAGCTCTCCAGGAACGTCCCGCCGGAATACATCACCGCGACCACTGCCGCCGCCAGCGTCTCGCCGAACGCCAGCGCGGCGGTCATCGACAGGGCCGCGACGATGTCCAGCCCGATCTCGCCGCGGGCGAGGCTGCGCACGATCTCCACGATCAGGGCGGCCAGCGCGGGCAGGACACCGGCCGTCCAGGCAAGCGCGGCCTGCGCCGGATGACCGGACAGGTGCAGGACAATCCCGGTCGCCAGACCGGCGAGCGCAAGCAGCAGGAGCGTGACCTTGATCCGGTCGCTGAAAGTCTGGTCCAAGGCGGGCACTCGTATGGTCTGAACAGGGGTGTTGCCGCAGCGCGGCACCGCGCAACAATGGCCCAAACGGCACCGCAGGTCGATGCCCGACCCCCATTGCCGCGCCGGGTGAATCTGGTTAGTGTCCGCCTCGCTTCGGTCCCGGCGTTCACGCGCCGGGTGAAAAGGGAACGCGGTACCGGCCCAGGCCATATTCCGCGACTGCCCCCGCAACTGTAGGCGGAGAGCGAAGCCGGACAATGTCACTGTCCCCGCATGAGGGATGGGAAGACCCGGCCAAGCATCGACCCGCGAGTCAGGAGACCTGCCGAAGCCGATCACCTTGTCCGGACGCGGGGCGCGTTCGAGGCTGCGGACCTTTCCGTCGTGGTGGCATTTCGCAGCCGGCGGCGGGGCAATCCTTCCCTTCTCCGGCATCAGTGTATCGCCATGCGCCAGAGAGCGCAGGGAAGGGACAGACATGAAGACCAGGATTCCCGCCGCCGTTGCGGCAGCTTGCGCCGTAGCCGCGCCCGTTCACGCACAAGAGAGCTTTACGCTCGACCCGATCATCGTCTCGGGCGGCCTGACCCCGATCGAAGCGGCCCGCTATGGCCGCTCCGTGTCGGTCGTCACCGCGCGCGACATCGAAGAGCGCGGCATCCGTTCCGTGCAGGACGCCCTGCGCGCCGTGCCCGGCGTCGCCGTCAACTCGAACGGCCACAGCTTCACCCAGGTGCGGATCCGCGGCGGCGAAGCGAACCACACGCTGATCCTGATCGACGGGGTCGAGGCCGCGGGCGGCGACAGCGAATATATCCTGACCGGGCTGGAAACCGCCAACATCGAGCGGATCGAGGTCCTGCGCGGCCCGCAGTCGGTGTTCTACGGCTCCGACGCCTCGGCCGGGGTCATCAACATCATCACCAAGAAGGGCAGCGGCGGCGTTCAGTATGGCGCGACCGCCGAATACGGCGCCGGCTGGTCGGCATCGGGCTTCGTCGCGGTGCGTGACGACCGGGGCGGCCTGTCCTTCGGCCTGACCCGCCGCGACGACGAGGGCTGGGACTATTCCGGCTCCGGCGGCGAAAAGGACGGGATCGACCGCTGGACCATGACGCTGGCCGGTGACTACGAAGTGGTCGATGGCCTGACGCTGGGCTTCACCTGGCGGATGTCCGAGGAGCACTACGACGCCGACGGCACCGACTGGACCGCGACGACCCCGCAGGGCTACGTGGTCGACGATCCGACCCAGTTCAGCGACCGGGACGAACAGACCATGCAGGTCTACGCCGAGTTCGAGCGGCCGGACAGCCGGGTCTCGGGCCGGCTCGCCTTCGCGCGGACGGAAAACACGCAGAGCTACAGCGGCGGCGCCCCGACCGAGACGGTCGGCGAAACCGCGAAACTGCGCCTGTCCTACGGGCTGGACGGTCCGGTGACCTCGGGCAATCATGTCGTGAACCTGCTGGCCGAGCATGAGCGGGACAGCTCCACCACCAACCCGCTCTACAAGCGCAAGAACAACTCGATCGCGCTGGAATACCGGGGCAGCTTCGGCAACGGGCTGGATCTGCAGCTTGGCGGCCGGTTCGACGACAACTCAGTCTTCGGGGACAGCGTGACATGGACGGCCGCGGCCTCCTACACGCTGCAGAACGGTGTCCGGCTGCACGCCTCGGCAGGCACCGGGGTCGTGAACCCGAGCTACTTCGAACTCTACGCCGCCGCCTTCGGCTATACCGGCAACCCCGGCCTCGACCCGGAGCGCAACCAGTCCTTCGACGTCGGCGTCGAGGTGCCCTTCGCGCAGGGCCGCGGCAGCGTCGACGTCACCCTGTTCCGGGAAACGCTGACCGACGAGATCACCGCCGTCAGCACCGGACCGGGCACGTTCAGCTACGTCAACCAGACCGGCGACAGCGACCGCAGGGGCGTCGAGGTCGCGGCCACATTCGCGGCGACCGACACCCTCGACCTGCGCCTCGGTTACACCTGGTTGGATGCGGACAATCCCAACGGTTCGATCGAACTGCGGCGGCCCAAGCACGCGCTGACCATGGGCGCCACGCTGCGGACCATGGGCGGTCGCGGGACGGTGTCGGCGGACGCGCGTTACATTGCGGGCAACTACGACACCCAGAACTTCGGCACCTTCGCCACGGCGAAACTGCCGGACTACTGGACCGTCGACCTGGCCGCCACCTATGACGTGACGCCCAACCTGATGCTGAACGCGCGGGTCGAAAACCTGTTCGACAAGGACTATTCCGACAGCTGGGGCTATGCCTCGCGCGGGCGGACGGTCTATGTCGGGCTGAGCTCGAACTTCTGAGAGTGGCCATGACACGCCTGCGACAGGCATATTCCGCCGGTATCGCCATTCTTCTGGCGTTGGCGGGGCCCGTGTCCGAAAGGGCGCGGGCCGCGGATGCGCCGCCGCAGCGTGTCGTGTCGATGAACCTGTGCACCGACCAGCTGGCAATGATGCTGGCCGCGCCGGGGCAACTCGTGTCGGTCAGCCATCTGGCGGCCGAACCGCGCGCCTCGGCCATGGCCGGGGCGGCTGCGGCCGGGGGCTATCGCCTGAATCACGGCCGGGCCGAGGAGATCTGGCTGATGGAGCCCGATCTCGTCATCGCGGGGAGCTATTCGAACATCGCCACTGTCGAGATGCTGCGCCGTCTGGGTGTGCCGGTGCTGGTCATGGAACCCGCCTACGGGCTGACTGACATCCCCGACCGCCTGCGCCGCGTCGGTGCGGCGCTGAACCGAAGCGCGGCGGCCGAGGCGGCGGCCACCGCTTTCGAAACCACCCTGTCCGGCCTGGACACGCCCGAAGGCGACCGCCCGCGCGCCGCGCTCTATGACGCGAACGGCTATACCCCCGGCGAACGCAGCCTGTCGGGCGAGATCATCGCCGCCGCAGGCTTCGACAACATCGCGGCCGAGGCCGGACTGCCCGCCGGCGGCCATCTGCCGCTGGAACTGCTGGCGATGGCTGCGCCCGAAGCGGTCATCTCGGGTCGCCCCTATCCGGGCGCCTCGCGCGCCGAAGAGGTCCTCGACCACCCCGTCGTGCAGATGCTGCGGGAAGGCACCGCAGGCGCGGTGCTGACCGACCGCGACTGGGTCTGCGGCACGCCACACGTCCTGCGCGCGATCGCGGACATGCGCGACCTGCGGCGCCGGATGCAGGGGCAATGAGGCGACTTTATATCATCCTGACGCTGCTGGTCGCGGCACTGTGCCTCGGATCGCTGCTGATCGGACCCGCAGACACGGGTCCGGGCGAAAGCCTGATCGCCCTGCTGACCGGCGGGGACGGGCCGCTGCCGATGGTGATGCGGGAAATCCGCCTGCCGCGGATGATACTCGCCCTAGCCATCGGCGCCTCGCTGGGCCTCGCCGGGGCCGCGATGCAGGGCTACCTGCGCAACCCGCTGGCCGAACCGGGCCTGATCGGCGTCTCGGCCTCGGCCGCGCTCGGTGCGGTGCTGGCGATCCAGACCGGCCTGTCGGCGGCCTTTGCACTGGGGCTGCCGCTGGCGGCATTGGCCGGGGCGAGCGTCGCCGTGATGTTGCTGCTCGCGCTGGCCGGGCCGCGCGGCGGATCGCTGACGCTGATCCTCGCGGGCATCGCGATTTCGGCCATGGCGGCGGCGCTGACCTCGCTTGTGCTGAACCTGTCGCCCAATCCCTTCGCGGCGAACGAGATCGTGTTCTGGATGATGGGATCGCTCGCCGACCGGTCGATGGTGCACGTCTGGCTGGCGCTGCCGCTGATGGCCGTCGGCTGGGGGCTGCTGCTGCCGCTGGCCCGCCCGCTCGAGGCGCTGACGCTGGGCGAGGACGCGGCGTCCTCGATGGGCGTGCATCTGGGCCGGGTGCGCTGGCAGGTGGTGCTGGGCACCGCCTTTGTCGTCGGGGCGGGCACGGCGGTGGCCGGGGCCATCGGTTTCGTCGGCCTCGTGGTGCCGCACCTGCTGCGCCCGCTGGTCGGCTCGCGGCCCGGCCCGCTGCTGCTGGCCTCGGCGCTTGGCGGGGCGGCGATGCTGCTGGCCGCCGACATCGCGGTGCGGGTCGTCCTGCCGGGGCGCGACCTCAAACTCGGGGTGCTGACGGCACTGATCGGCGCGCCGTTCTTCCTGCACCTCGTGTGGCGGACGGGGAGGCGCGGGACATGAGCCTGCTGACCGTTCGGAACCTGTCGGTCTCTCTTGGCGGACGTCCCGTGCTGCGCGACCTGTCCTTCCGCGTCGAAGCCGGAGAGCTGGTCGGCCTCATCGGCCCGAACGGCGCGGGCAAGACGACGCTGCTGCGCGCCGTGCTGGGACTGATCCCGGACGGCGGGGCCAGTTCGCTGGCCGCCCTGCCCCGAAACGCGCGTGCCCGGCATGCCGCCTGGATGCCGCAATCGCGCGAGATCGCATGGCCGGTCCCGGTCGAGGACCTGGTGACGCTGGGGCGGATGCCGCATGGCCAGCGCGGCACCGTCGCCGACCGCGCGGCGGTCGAGGCGGCCATCGCTCACATGGCGCTCGGCCCCCTGCGCAACCGCATCGCAACGCAGCTTTCGGGCGGCGAACAGGCCCGCGCGCTGATTGCCCGCGCGCTGGCACAGGAGACGCCGCTCCTGATGGCGGACGAACCGACCGCCGGGCTGGACCCGGAACATCAGATCGCCACGCTGGAAACCTTCGACGCGCTGGCCCGAGACGGGCGCGGCGTGGTGCTGTCGCTGCACGACCTCGGGCTTGCCGCCCGGCACTGCACGCGGCTGATATTGCTGGCCGGGGGCGACATACTGGCCGACGGCGCCCCGTCCGACGTGTTGACCCCGGAGCTGCTGGCGCAGGCGTTCCACATCCGGGCGTTCCAGGCGGACACGCCCGAGGGACCCGTGTTCCAGCCGACCGGAGTGACCCGGTGAGCGTGCGGGCACACGGCCCCTGGCTGGAGTTCGACCTGGGCGCGCGGATGCAGATTCTCAGCCACGCGCCGCACCGGCCCGGTTTCGTCACGACCAACCGGATCCTGTGGCGCGGCGTCCGCAATGCCGACCTGCCCGAAACGCTGGACGCGCGGGACTGGCTGGCCGGCGAGATGGCGGGGCTGGGTGCCGCCGACGCGGTCGGTTTCCTGACCTCGCGCGACATCGCCGCCCATATCGTGCGCGAGGCGCTTGCGGGCGAGGTCCATGCCACGGCGGTCGCGACCGTCGGCCTGTCCAATGCCGAACGCGTGGGCACCCGGCTGGACCGGAGCGGCTACGACTGGGGCACCATAAACGTCGCCGTCCGACTGAGCGCCGGGATGACGCCCGACGCGCTGACCGAGGCGCTGACCATCGCCGTTCAGGCCCGCACCGCTGCCGTGATCGAGACGGCACTGGACCTGCCGACAGGCCGCGCGACCGGCACCGGCACGGACTGCACCGCGGTCGCTGCGCCATCGGGCCCGGCGGACTACGCGGGTCTGCACACCGACATCGGCGCGGCCCTCGGCGCGGCGGTCTACGACGCCGTATTGACCGGCGCCCGCGACTGGATGGCCGAGACCGCGCACCGCCGCAAAGTCCCGCCGCCCGCCTGAACGGCGGCGATGCGGCAAGGCAGGCGCGGAACGTAGGCATTCCCGGACGCAGTCGAATCTGGCCATGTCCGGGTCCCGGCAGGCCACGCGCGAAACAGAGGGTCCCGACCACATCCGGTGTCATGTGCTCGCAGCGTTCGGGGACGAACCGGAGTGGCCGCGACCCGCGGCAGCCCATGCATCGTTATGCCAGTGGCCGGGCTGGTTTATGGGGAATGGCGGATTCGAGGGATCGATACGTGCGAACTGAAGTGGAAGCCGCTGGAGCGCGAGCATAGCAAGCCGTAGATAGGTCATGCCACGCTCGAAGGCTGCAAGTCACGCAAGCCCTTGATAAAAATTACAACTTTCAAGATTTCGCGGCGCCAATAAACATACGCGCCGCGAAAGAATATCTGCGATCCTACAAACTCGTCACGCGTCCAGGTTCGCCACGTTCAGCGCATTCTGCTGGATGAATTCCCGCCGAGGTTCGACCACGTCGCCCATGAGTTTGGTGAAGAGATCGTCCGCCTCGGCCATGTCGTCCACCTTGACCTGCAGCAGCGTGCGCGCCTCGGGATCCAGCGTGGTTTCCCACAGCTGTTCCGGGTTCATCTCGCCCAGGCCCTTGTAGCGCTGCAGCTGGAGCCCGCGCTCGCCTTCCTCGAGGATCGCCGCCAGCAGGTCGAGCGGGCCGTGGATCGCCTGGAACCGGTCGCGGCGGACAAGCTGGGCGGGGTTGGTGTAGACGTCACGCAGCGGTTGCGTCATCTGCCCAAGGCGCCGCGCCTCGCCGGAGCGAAGCACCGCGCCGTCGAGCGTGCGAAGTTCCTCGACGCCACGCAGCACGCGGGACAGGCGGATGCCATGGTCCTGCGTCGGGCGACCCTGCCAGCCGCGTTCGTATTCCACCGCGATCTGGTCCAGCCGGGCGGCCACGGAGTCCGCCACGCCCTGCAGGTCGGCATCGGCCTGTCCCTGCACGAAGGCGCCAGCGATGGCCGCCTGCTCGAGGATGTGGCGCGGGTAGTGGGTGGGAAAGCTCTCGAGGATGCGCTTGACGTGCCGCGCGCCCTCGACCACGCGGACGAGGTCCTGACCGGTCAGCTCTTCGCCTGTCTTCAGCCGCAGCACGGCGCCTTCGGTGCCCTGCTGGATCAGATAGTCCTCCAGCGCCGTCTGGTCCTTCAGATAGACCTCGGACCGGCCCCGCGCGACCTTGTAGAGCGGCGGCTGCGCGATGTAGAGGAACCCGCCCTCGATCAGTTCGGGCATCTGGCGGTAGAAGAACGTCAGCAGCAGCGTCCGGATGTGCGCGCCGTCGACGTCCGCGTCCGTCATGATGACGATCTTGTGGTAGCGCAGCTTGGAGATGTTGAACTCGTCACGCCCGATCCCGGTGCCGAGTGCCATGACGAGGTTGCCGATTTCCTGGCTCGACAGCATGCGGTCGAACCGCGCCCGCTCCACGTTCAGGATCTTGCCGCGCAGGGGCAGCACCGCCTGCGTCTTGCGGTCCCGCCCGGTCTGGGCCGATCCGCCGGCGGAGTCACCTTCGACGAGGAACAGTTCGGTCAGGCTCGGGTCCTTCTCGGAGCAGTCCTTGAGCTTGCCGGCGAGGTAGTTCACGTCGAGCGCCGTCTTGCGCCGGGTCAGTTCGCGCGCCTTGCGCGCCGCCTCGCGGGCCAGCGCGGCCTCGACGATCTTGCCGACGATCGACTTCGCCTCGTTCGGATGCTCCTCGAACCACTCGCTCAGCTTCTCGTTGACGAGGTTCTCGACCGCCGGGCGCACCTCGGAGGACACGAGCTTGTCCTTGGTCTGGGAGGAGAACTTGGGATCAGGCACCTTGACCGAAAGCACGCAGGTCAGCCCCTCGCGCGCGTCGTCGCCGGTGAAGTTGACCTTCTCGCGCTTGGCGATCCCGCTTTCCTGCGCGTATTTCGTCAGCGTCCGGGTCAGAGCCCCGCGGAAGCCCGCCATGTGGGTGCCGCCGTCGCGCTGCGGGATGTTGTTGGTAAAGGGCAGCACCGTCTCGTGGTAGCTGTCGTTCCACCACATCGCGACCTCGACGCCGATGCCGTCGCGCTCGCCGTCGATATAGATCGGCTCGGGGAACATGGGCGACTTGGAGCGGTCGAGGTATTTGACGAATTCCTTGACCCCGCCCTCGTAGAACAGCTCGGTCCTGAGCGCCTCGGCGGGACGTTCGTCCTCCAGCACGATGCGGACGCCGGAGTTCAGGAAGGCCAGTTCGCGCAGGCGCTTTTCCAGCGTGGCGTAGTCGTAGTTCAGGTTCGAGAATGTCTTGTCCGAGGACAGGAACCGCACCTCTGTCCCCTTCTCGCCCTCGGCGTCGCCGACGACCTCAAGCGGCGCGACGGTGACCGAGTTCTCGAAACGGACGTAGTGTTCCTTGTTGTTCCGCCAGATCCGCAGCTCCAGCCAGTCGGAGAGCGCGTTCACCACGGAAATGCCCACGCCGTGCAGACCGCCGGAGACCTTGTAGGAGTTCTGGTCGAACTTACCGCCCGCGTGAAGCTGGGTCATGATGACCTCGGCCGCGCTGACGCCTTCCTCGGCATGGATGTCGACCGGAATCCCGCGCCCGTTGTCGCGGACGGAGACCGAGTTGTCGGCGTGAATCTTGACCCGAACGAAGTCCGCGTGACCCGCCAGCGCCTCGTCGATGCCGTTGTCCACCGCCTCGTAGATCATGTGGTGCAGACCGGACCCGTCGTCGGTGTCGCCGATGTACATGCCGGGACGCTTTCGCACCGCATCCAAGCCTTTGAGAACCTTGATGGAATCAGCGCCGTATTGCGGTTGCTGCTCTTGCGGTTCGGACATGCGTGATGGACCTCTTTCCAGTTGCCCATTTTATACCGGTCCATGGGGGGAATGTCACGTCCGGGACACAATATTTAGCGGTTTCCCGAGGGTTTGCAGGGGTGACCGACGCACCGCGCGCACGATCTCCGCCGATCGGCCGAAACATGGCTTTGGAGACCGGCATGATCGGCCTACAAATAGCCTGTCGCAGACAAAAGGAGCCGCCGGCATGATCACCCTCTACTGGGCCCCGCGCTCGCGCGCCGGCCGCATGTTCTGGCTGCTGGAGGAGATCGGCCAGCCCTACGAGATTTCGGTCGTGGACTTCCGCTCCGACCCGCCCGTTCACCCCGAGGGCTTCGCCGACGCCAGCCCCCTGCGAAAGGTGCCCGCGATCCGCGACGGGGACACCGCGCTGGCCGATACCGCCGCCATCGCCCTCTACCTCGCCGACCGTTACGCGCCCGGCCGGCTCGCCCCCGCGCCGGACCATCCCGACCGCGGGCCGTTCCTGTTCTGGACGTTCTACAGCCCGTCCGCGATGGAACCCGCGATGACCGAGAAGTTCCTCCAGATCCCGCCGAACCCGGCCAGTTACCCGTGGGGCAGCTTCGACCGGATGATGAGCGCGATCGAGGACCGGTTGGAGGGCCGCGACTGGCTGGTCGGGGACGATTTCACCGTGGCCGACTACATGGTCGGCGGCGCGCTCGGCTTCATCAGCCAGTTCAATATGGCCAAGCTCAGCCCCCGCCAGCAGGCCTATGCCGACCGCTGCGCCGCCCGGCCCGCAGCCAAGGCAGGCGCGGCCCGGGATGCCGAGGAGACGGCCCGGCTCGGCTGAGGCTCACATGAAGGGGATCAGCAGCCCCACGCCGATCATCAACGCACCGGCGATCCGGTTGGTGCGCCGGATCGCCCGGCCCGAGGCCATCAGCCGCCGCATCCGGTCGATGAACAGCGCGAAGCACAGGTTGCCGATCAGCGGCACGATCATGGATATGCCGACGATCACCGCCATGTCCCACGTGGTGACACGGGTGATGTCGAAGAACCCCGGCAGCACGCCCATGTAGAACAGGATCGCCTTGGGGTTGCCGAGGATCACCGCCACCCCCGCAAGGAACCCGGCCCACATGCCGGGCCGCGTCAGGCGGCTGTCCGACGCGATGGTCTTGTCCGCATTGCGGATCAGGAGGAAACCCATCACCAGGAACATCCCCGCGCCGACGAAACGCAGGAAGGTCATGAAGCCCGAGAACACCGAGACGATCCACGACACGCCGAGGATCGCGAGGAAGGGCCACAGCATGTCCCCCACCACGACCCCGAGCGCCAGCGGCCATGCCGAGCGGAACCCGCCCGACAGCGCGCGGGCGGTCAGCGCCAGCCAGACCGGGCCGGGGGTGAAGAACAGGATCAGCAGCGCGCCGGCGTAAAAGCCGATCTCGGTCAGGGAAATCGTCATGCGGGGTCCGGTATCGTCAGGCGGCCCTCGTCATCGAGGTGCCAGAAGGGATTCATCGCCAGTTCCCATACATGCCCGTCAGGGTCGGCGAAATAGCCGGAATAGCCGCCCCAGAAGACTTTCTGCGGCCGCTTCAGTGCCTCGGCCCCTGCGCTCAGCGCCCGTTCATAGGCCGCATCCACCTCCGCCTCGGTCGCAAAGTTCTGCGCCAGCGTCACGGCTCCGGTGCCGAGCGCGGCGCCGGGCCGCCCCTGATCGTCAGCCAGCGCCGTCCGCCCGAACAGGCCGAGGGCCATGCCGTCCATCCGGTAGAAGATCACTTCGGGCGGGCCCGGCACCGGCTCCCAGCCGAGCGCGGCGTAGAACGTCCGCGACCGTTCCAGGTCTTCCACCCCGAGGGTGATGAGCGTCACGCGCTGCGTCTTCATGGGGCATCCCTTTCCGCGACCATGCTGGCGCCGCTGTCCTCGGTGACTTCCAGATACTGCGCCCGGCCGCCCAGATCGGTGAACAGCTCCGGCCCGGTGCCGGTCATGAACGCCTGTGCCCCGAGCGCGCAGATCTCGTCATAGAGCGCGGCGCGCCGACCGGCGTCAAGATGCGCCGCCACCTCGTCCAGCAGCAGGATCGGCGGCGCGCCGAAGTCCTGCGCCAGCCCCCGCGCATTGGCGAGGATCAGGCTGATCAGCAGCGCCTTCTGCTCGCCGGTCGAGGCGTCCTTTGCGGCGATCCCCTTGGCCGCCCAGTGCGCCTCCATATCCACCCTGTGCGCGCCGATCAGCGTCCGCCCCGCCGCGATGTCGCGGTTGCGGCCCTCCGACAGCGCGTCGCGCAGGTCGGACGCCTCCACGGGCAACTCGCCCTCGGCATGGGTCAGGGCAAGGTCGGGGGCGGGAAAGGCCGTCTCGGCGGCCTGCGTGGCCTCGGCGATCAGGTCCAGCGCGCGGCGGCGGTTGGCCATGATCTCGGCCCCCGCCTCGGCCATCTGCCGTTCCAGTGCAACGTACCAGTGCCCGTCGCGCACCATGTCCTTGAGCAGGCGGTTCCGTTCCCGCATCGCCTTGTCATAGGCCAGCGAGACGTCGGCATGGCCGGGGAAGAAGCTGAGCGTCATCCGGTCGAGGAACCGCCGCCGCCCGTCCGCGCCCTCGATCCACAGCCGGTCCATGCTGGGCACCAGCCACAGCACCCGCGCGATCCGCCCGAGCGCGACCTGAGCCGCAGCCTTGCCGTCGATCCTGACCTGCCGGGCCTGTCCGGCCTCGGTCACGATCTCGACTTCGTGGACCTGATGCAGCGAGCGCAGGACACCCGTCAGCTTCCAGCCGAGCGCCTCGGGGCGGCGCGCCATCTCCTCCGCCGCGGCACGGCGCAGGCCACGTCCGGGCGAGAAAAGGCTGACCGCCTCGATCAGGTTGGTCTTGCCCGCCCCGTTCGGCCCCCAGATCGCCACCGGCCGCCCGTCGAGCGCCACCGCCGCGCGCCGGTGCGAGCGGAAGTGCGACAGGGTGAGGTCGGTCAGGTGGAGGGTCATGCGAAAGTCCTAACGCGGCCAACCGCCTGCCACCACCGGGAAAACCATGCCCCCGAGCTTCGCGCATCCCGCCCGGACAGCACCGAAGGTGCAGGGCGAGCGCCAGACCGGCCCCACGGTCTGGCGCTGTGTCACCCGCGCGCGGCGTTCAGAATGGGGAGGTAGGCGGCTGGCATAAAGCCCGGACCTCGCCCGGTGCAGCGCCAGCCCCCGGTCCGGCGCTCACCGCCTCCGAGGTCCGGGCATGAAAAAGCCGGGCACCCGGCCCGGCCATCTCACGTTAGTCAGGGCGGCGTTCAGCCCGTCCCTGCACAAACCGTCAAACCCGCATCGGCATCACGACATAAACCGCGCTCGTGTCGTTCCCCTCGCGCATCAGGGTCGGATCCCCGGCGGAGTTGAACATGAACACCGCGTTCTCGCGATCCACCTGGCTGGCGATCTCCAGCAGGTATTTCGCGTTGAAGCCGATCTCCAGCGGGTCGTCACCATAGGCCACGGCCAGCTCTTCCTCGGCCGCGCCGCTGTCCGGCGCGTTGACGGACAGGACCAGCCGGTCCTCGTCCAGCGTCATCTTCACGGCGCGCGACCGCTCGGACGACACGGTCGCCACACGGTCCACCGCCTTGGCGAAATCCGAGGCGTCGACCTCCAGCCGCTTGGGGTTGTTCTGCGGAATGACCCGCGAATAATCCGGGAAGGTGCCGTCGATGACCTTTGACGTCAGCGTGATGTCCGGCGTGGCAAAGCGCACCTTGGTCTCGCTGACCGACACCGCGATCTCGGTCTCGTCATCGTCCAGCAGCTTGCGCATCTCGCCCACGGTCTTGCGCGGGACGATCACGCCCGGCATCGCCTCGGCGCCAGCAGGCAGGTCCGCGTCGATCCGCGCCAGACGGTGCCCGTCGGTGGCGACACAGCGCAGCACCCGGCCGCCTTCGGCCTCGGCGATGTGCATGTAGACGCCGTTCAGGTAGTACCGCGTCTCTTCGGTCGAGATGGCGAACTTGGACTTGTCGAACAGCCGCCGCAGCACCGGCGCGGGGGCCGAGAAGTTCGCGGTGTATTCCGACGAGGCCATGACCGGAAAATCTTCCTTGGGCAGCGTCGCGAGCGAGAAGTTCGACCGCCCCGCCTCGACCACCAGCCGCCCGGACGCGCCGTCGTCGGACAGGCTGACCAGCGACCCGTCCGGCAGCTTGCGGACGATCTCGTGCAGCGTCACCGCGCTGACCGTTGTCGCACCCGCACGCTCGACCATGGCGGGGGCCTTGTCGACCACCTCGATGTCGAGGTCGGTCGCGCGGAACCGCACGGTGTCTCCATCGGCTTCGATCAGGACGTTGGCGAGGATCGGAATGGTATTCCGGCGTTCGACGACCGACTGCGCCTGTGCGACAGCCCTGAGCAGCGCCGCGCGCTCGATGCTGAGTTTCATCCCTCGCTCCTGTCCGTTTCCGGCCCGGCCGGTGTCTCGGCCCGGCCTGTCGCCGGGACGCTCACGCTAGCGGTTTCCGCCCCCGGCTCAAGCGTTTTCTTGCGTTTACGGGGTGAAGCGCAAGGGCGTCAAGCATACCCGCCGTGCAATCCTGCCCAACCGGGGCGGAAGACCTTGGTTACAGCGCTATTTCCGTTAGTTTTCACGGAAACCGACCGCCCGAGGCCAAGATGAACGTCACCGTCCGCACCGCATGGACTGCCAGCTATCCCGATCCGGTCTCGGTCGCGTCCGGCGACCCGCTTACGCTGTCGGGCCGCAGCGACGACTGGGAGGGTCACCGCTGGCTCTGGGCGCGCGATCCGCAGGGGCGCGAGGGCTGGGTGCCCGACAGCCTCGTCTCGTCGGATGGGCTGGCGAACTTTGACTATTCGGCCATGGAACTGTCCTGCTTTCCGGGCGACGGCCTGCAGGTGCTCGACCGGACGCATGGCTGGACGCTCTGCCGGAATGCGCGCGGGCAGACCGGCTGGGTGCCCGACAGCCATCTGATCCTGCCCGGAAGCTGACCGGATTCACGACACGACATGACGCGATGCAGGCTGTTACCCTTGCCGGTACGTCAAGGAGGACTGCATGCGCGCCCTGCTCTTCACCACCGGATCTCCCTTCGCCCGGGCCGTGCGGATCGTTCTGGACGAAATCGGCCTCGACTACGACCGGCGCGAGGAGATTACCACGCCGAGCGCCGCGCAGCGGGCCGAGGCCACGCCGACGTTACAGGTTCCGACATTGTGGGACGGCGACCTGACCCTCTGGGAAAGCGGCACGATCGCGGAATACCTGCTGGCCACCTATCCGCAGCGGACCGTTACCGAACCACCGCTCGCGCCGCTGGCATTCCGGGAGGACGCGGTGTGGCAGGACAAGCTGACCTTTGCCACGATCCAGACCTTCGGCACCGCCGCGACGACGATCTCTCAGATGACATGGACCGGCGTTTCGGTCGGGACCAACACGCATCTCGACCGGTCCGCCGAAAAGCTGGCGCATATCCTGGGCTGGCTGGAAGAGCGGCTGGACAGCCCGGATCAAGGGTTCCAGCCGGGCGTCGTATCGCTGCACGACATCTTCCTCGCCGCGCATGTCCGGTTCGTGCAGGCCCGGCCGCTCGGCCTCGACCTGCAGCTTGACCGGTTCCCGAGGATCGCAACCCTGCTGGAGCGACTCGATGCGCGGCCGAGTTTCCGCGCCAACCCGATATGGTGGTGGGACCCCGGCGTCACCGGCTACCAGCCCGATGGCACCCCGATCCGCGCCGAAACCTGACCCACGCCTTAAGGCAGCAAAAAGCCCGCCGTATTCCGGCGGGCCGTAGGGTGCGTACACCACACGCACTTTCGCCCTGCGCTCACGCCTCGAGCATGCGGCGCAGCAGTTCCAGATCCTCGGCCACCTGACCGTCGATCGCCATCAGCTCCTCGATCCGGCGGACGCCGTGCAGGACCGTGGTGTGATCCCGCCCGCCGAACCGGCGACCGATCTCGGGCAGCGAGCGCGAGGTCATCGTCTTGGCCAGATACATCGCCACCTGCCGCGGCCGCGCCAGCGAGCGCACCCGCTTGGGCCCCAGCATGTCGGACAGGCGGATGCTGTAGTGATCCGCCACCTTGCGCTGGATTTCCTCGACCGTGACCTTGCGCTCGGACAGCCGCAGGATGTCGGCGAGGCATTCCTGCGCCAGATCCAGCGTGATCTCGCGACCGACGAGGCTTGCAAAGGCGAACAGCCGGGTCAGCGCGCCTTCCAGCACGCGGACGTTGGTGCTGATGCGATGCGCAAGGAACTCCAGCACGCCGTCCGCGATCACCAGACCGGGATTCTGCGCACGGAAGGTTTCCGTCTTGGACTGAAGGATGCCGAGACGCAGCTCGTAATCGGTCGGGTGCAGGTCGACCACCAGACCGCACTGCAGGCGCGACTTGATCCGCTCCTCCAGTTCCATCTCGCCCGGCGCGCGGTCACCCGAAATGATGATCTGCTTGTTCTGGTCGATCAGCGCGTTGAAGGTGTGAAAGAACTCTTCCTGCGTGCTGTCCTTGCCGGCGATGAACTGGACGTCATCCACCATCAGCACGTCGACCGAACGGAACAGCGACTTGAACTCGATGATGTTCCGTTCGCGCAGCGCCTGCACAAAGCGATACATGAACTGCTCGGCGCTCAGGTAGACCACGTTCAGATCGGGCTGCGACTGGCGCAGCTCCCACGCGATGGCATGCATCAGGTGCGTCTTGCCGAGGCCGACACCGCCATACAGGAACAGCGGGTTGAACGTCACCGGCCCGCCCTCGGCCACGCGGCGCGCGGCGGCATGGGCCAGTTCGTTCGGCTTGCCGACGACGAAGGTGTCGAAGGTGAACCGCTGGTCCAGCGGCGCCGGCGGCGGCATCACGCCTGCTCCGGTTGCGGCACGCTGAGGTGCCGGCTGAGCCGCGGGCGCCGTGGCAGCGGGCGGCCGGGCCTGTTCGGGCCGCCGCGCCATGTTGGCCGGCATCCCCGAGATTTCGATCCGCCGGACGCGGGAATCCGCGGCGGCGATGTGATTCAGGATCATGTCACCATAGGTGCGCGTGACATAGGTTCCGGCAAAGTTGGTGGGGGCGGTTATCCGCACGACACCATTTTCTTCGCCTGCAAATTGCAGTGGCTCGATCCAGTTTCTGAAGTTGCTCTGTCCGATCGTGTCGCGCAGCTGCTCTTTGAGCTTACCCCATTGCTCAATTGTCATATTCTCGGTCCTGCCCCCAGTGAGTACCAGTTCATGTTGCACGCCAAGCGCGAACCCGTGGCGTATACGGGCACCCAGACATGCCTTCGGGACACATGACACGGACACGTGACCGCGCTTACGCGCGGCGGCGTCATCTCCGGTGTCACAGGTTCGGGTGTTGCCTTTGGCAACAGCTATCGGCTTGACGACGCGCAGCACGTCGCCCTACCTTTTATTCATCCCCTGCCCGCAGGCATACCTGTCGACATGCGCCGAAGTCACCGGACCGAAGCAGAACGGCCCTTTCGGTTTCTCAAGCGCGGAACCGGAGTCGGTTCACCATGTCCCCCCAAGGCGAGTCTCTCGCAAGACCGAACGTAGCAACCCCCCACTGCGACCGGCAAGCACACATATCGCTTGACAGAAGCTTACCGGGAAAAGAATCCCGAGGTGGGTCGAAAGGCGCTCAGCCCCAATAAAATAAGGCGCTGCGAGTGCAGCGCCCTATTCTCTTTAGTCTCGGCAGGCTTAGCCTGAGCTCAGGCGATTGCCTTCACGCGTGCGGACAGACGGGACATTTTCCGTGCTGCCGTGTTCTTGTGAAAGACGCCTTTGGTGACACCACGCATCAGCTCGGGCTGGGCGGTGCGGAGGGCGGTTTCTGCTGCCGACTTGTCACCGGATGCGATCGCCGCTTCGACCTTTTTCAGGAAGGTGCGGATCCGCGACCGGCGCGCCGTGTTCACAGCCTGCCGGGCATCAGCCTGGCGGGCGCGTTTCTTGGATTGGGGCGTATTTGCCATGTCGTCTTCGTCCCGTGTCTGCGGTTCGGTTCGGTGGAATTCTGAAGTCGCGTCTTTAGGCCCGACTCGGAAGTAAGTCAACAGCCCCCGGACGGCTTTCTGGCGCTGCGGCGACACTGTGCTTTCGCGGGCGTTTCGCCGGTGTTACGCTGGCATCCTCAGGAGATCGCCATGACCAGCACCGAAAGCCGCCGCATCGTTTCCTCACGACACCTCGCCGAGGGCGAGGGCTGGGAGGCATCGGAATTCGAATATGGCCTCATCATCGCCTACAACGCCTTTTCGCGCTGGATGGTCAAGTGCATGGGCGCCGCAGGCGGGGGCGAGCTGAGCGCGCTGGAAATCCTCGTCCTGCACAACGTGAACTCGCGTGGCCGCGACAAGCGCCTGACCGACATCTGCTTCCTGCTGAACATCGAAGACACGCACACGGTCAACTATGCCCTGCGCAAGCTGCTCAAGGCCGGGCTGCTGGAAGGCGACAAGCGGGGCAAGGAGGTGTTCTACAGCACCACCGCAGAGGGCGAGTCGCTGTGCGAGGCCTATCGCAAGGTGCGCAATCAGTGCCTGCTGGAGGGGCTCCAGCACATGGACCTGTCGGGCGACGAACTGCGCGACATCGCCACCCGGCTGCGGGCCCTGTCCGGTCAGTATGACCAGGCCAGCCGCGCCGCAGCCTCGCTCTAGCGATCAGCCGCCGGGCTGCAGCTTGGGATAGAGCTTGACCCGCGTGTCGATCGGCACCTGATCGTAGAGGAGCGTGATCTGTTCGTTGATCAGGCCTGCACACCCGTTCGACACGGCGCGCCCGATGGTTTCCGGCTCGTTGGTCCCGTGGATTCGCAGGAACGTGTCGCCGCGCCCCTCCTGGAACAGGTAGAGCGCCCGCGCGCCGAGCGGGTTGTTCGGCCCGCCAGGCATCCCGCCGTCCGCGTATTTCCCGTACTTCTCCGGCTCGCGCTCGATCATGTCGGGCGTCGGCGTCCACGACGGCCATTCCTTCTTGGCGCCAACATAGAACTCGCCGTCCTCATAGAGATAGTCGCGCCCGACCCGGATCGGATACTCCCACGCCTGCGCATCGGGCAGCGTCCAGTAAAGGCGGAACTGGTCCGGGAAGACATGCACCTCGTACGGCGTCATCGCGTAGGGCAGCGTGACGAGTTGCGGCGGCGGGATCATCACCCCGGTCGCCGCCGTGGCCCGGCCCGCGCCGCCGAGAAACCCGGTCGCGGCCAGGGCGGCCCCGCCGGCCAGAAGATGTCTGCGATGCATTGGTAATCCCCCGATGGTTAACCTACTGATTGCGGGGGAAAACGGCTCGACCGGCCTCAGGGTTCCCTGCGGCCGGCCAGGTATTGCGCTTCAGCGGCCCATTAGACCCGGCAAATAGGTCACGATCTGCGGAAATACCGTGATCAGCACGACACCCAGCACCAGCAGGAAGAAGAACGGCAGCGCCGCCTTGGCCACGCGGAGGATGTCGATCCCGGTCAGGCCCTGGATGACGAACAGGTTGAAGCCGACCGGCGGGGTGATCTGGCTCATCTCCACGACGATCACGAGGTAGATGCCGAACCACAGCGGATCGATCCCCGCCGCCTGCACCATCGGCATGATGATCGAGGTGGTCAGCACCACGACCGAGATCCCGTCTAGGAAGCACCCCAGTACCACGAAGAACAGCGTCAGCGCCGCCAGCAGCGCGCCCTGGCTCAGCTCCAGCGACCCGATCCATGCGGCCAGGTTCCGCGGCAGGCCGGTGAAACCCATGCTGATCGACAGGAACGCCGCCGAGACGAGGATGAAGGCGATCATGCAGGACGTCTTGGTCGCCCCCAGCAGCGCGTCCTTCATGTCTGCCCAGCCGAACCCGCCGGTGGCAAAGGCCAGCACCGTCGCCAGCACGACGCCGAGCGCGGCGGCATCCGTCGGGCTGGCAATCCCGGTGTAGATCGACCCGATCACACCCGCGATCAGCAGCGCCACCGGGATCAGCCTGCGCGAGGCGCGGAACTTCTCGCCCCAGGTGTGCGAGGGCTCCTCCGGGATCGCCGCCGGACGCACCCAGGCGTAGCCCGCGACGTAGAGCGCGAAGAGCGTGACCAGCATCGCGCCGGGCAGAACCCCCGCGATGAAGAGGCGCGCGATCGACTGCTCGGTCGCCACGCCATAGACGATCAGGATGATCGAGGGCGGGATCAGCAGGCCGAGCGTGGCGGAGCCGGCAAGAGTGCCGAGGATCATGCTCTCGGGATAGCCGCGTTCCTTCAGTTCCGGCACAGACATCTTGCCGATGGTCGCGGCGGTGGCGGCTGACGACCCCGAAACGGCGGCGAAGATCGCGCAGCCGAGGATGTTGACATGCAGCAGACGCCCCGGAAACCGCCCGATCCACGGCGCGATGCCGGAAAACATGTCTTGGCTCAGCCGAGACCTGAGCAGGATTTCCCCCATCAGGATGAACAGCGGCAGCGCCGCCAGCGCCCATGAATGCGAATGCCCCCACAGGGTCGTCGCCATGACAAGGCCCACGGGCGCGTTCGAGAAGAAGACGATGGCGACCAGCGCCACCACGATCAGCGCGAAGGCGACCCAGACGCCGAGCGCCAGCAGCCCGATCAGGACGGCCAGCAGGACGAGGGCGATCAGCGGATCCGACATCTTATTCCTCCGCGCTTTCGGGCAGCACCGGGGCGCCGTTGCGCAGCGTCTCGACCAGCGTGTCGACCAGCGCAAGGACCAGCAGCCCCATGCCGAGAGTCACGACGCTCTGCGGGATCCACAGCGGGATCGGCACGATGCCGGACGAGGTGTCGCCGTAATGCAGGCTCTCCTGCACCAGCGCGACCAGGTAGACCCCCGCGAACCCGGCGATCCCGATGGCGACGGCAAGGGCCACCACCTCGGCCACCAGCGCCACCCGGCCGCTCAGCTTCTGCGTGACCAGCGACACCCGGATGTGCCCGCCCATCCTGAGCGTGTAGGCCAGTGCGAGGAACGACGCGCCCGCCAGCATGAAGCCCGCGAAATCGGCGTAGGAGGGGATGGTATAGCTCCACCCCGGCCCCATCAGGCGCGAGGTGACGTTCAGCAGGATCTGGGCGGAGATCAGCAGGCAGATCGCCACGATCAGCGCCGCCGCGATGCCGCCGGACAGCCGGTATATGAAATCAAGGAAACGCCGCATGTCACACTCCGTAGGGTGCGTGCTCGTCACGCACCGGCCCCGGTCCACCCCGGCCACAGGTGCGTGACGAGCACGCACCCTACCGCCACAGACGAAGGGCGGGGATCACCCCGCCCTGCCAGTCTCATTGCATGTAGCTGTCCAGCGCGGCCTTCGCGTCGTCCGACGCCTTGGCCTTCCAGGTCTCGGACATCTTCGCACCGATCTCCTGCAGGCCCTCGACCAGTTCCGCGCTCGGCTCGTAGACGGTGATCCCGTTGTCGGCCAGCTCCTTGGTCTTCGCCTCGGCCTCGGCCTTGGACATGTCCCAGCCCCGCGCTTCGGCATCCGCGGCGGCCTTCAGCACGGCTTCCTGCACGCCTGCGTCCAGACCGTCGAACACCCGCTTGTTCACCACGACGATGTTCTTCGGCACCCACGCGTTGATCGGCGAGTAATGCGACAGGAAATCCCACGCCTTGGAGTTCGCGCCGGTGGAGGGAGAGGTGATCATCGCCTCGACCTGACCGGTGGAGAAGGCCTGCGGGATGTCCGGCGCCTCGACCTGAACCGGGGCCGCGCCCGCCAGCGTCGCGAATTCTTCGAGCGCCGCGTTGTAGGCGCGGAAGCGCAGGCCGTTCAGGTCGGCGACCGAGGCGATCTCCTTCTTGGTGTAGAGACCCTGCGCCGGCCATGCGACCGAGAACAGCGGCATCAGGCCCTGATCGGCCAGCAGCTTTTCCACCGCGGGCTTCTGTGCGGCCCAGAGCTTCTCCGCGTCATCGTAGGAGGTCGCGAGGAACGGCTGCGAATCCATGCCGAAGGCCGCGTCCTCGTTCGCCAGCGTCGACAGGAAGAATTCCCCGATCGGCACCTGACGCGAGCGCACGGCATTCTTGATTTCCGCATGCGGAAACAGCGAACCCGCCGAATGCACGGTAATTTCCAGCGCGCCGTCGGTCGCCGCCTTCACGTCATCCGCGAACTGGCGGATATTCACGGTGTGAAACGTCGTATCGCCATAAGGGGTCGGCATGTCCCAGGTTTCTGCCACGGCAGGCGCTGCGGCCAGCATCGCGGTAAAGGGAAGGGCAAAGCGTATCATGAGGTGTCTCCCTGTTTGTGACTAGGTCACTTCGTTTGTATTACGTTGACAAATTGCCAGCGTTCTGAAACCAAAGCAACAGATTTCTGCGAGAGGATCTAGGGCCGATGACAGACCGCACAAACAAATGGCAGTTCTGGGTGGACCGGGGCGGCACCTTCACGGATCTGGTGGGCCGCGCGCCCGACGGACAGCTGGTGACGACCAAGCTTTTGTCGGAAAAACCCGAATCCTACGCCGATGCGGCCATCGAGGGGATTCGCCGCCTGATGGATGTCCGCGACTTCCCCGCAGGCTCCATCGACGCCGTCAAAATGGGCACGACCGTCGCCACCAACGCTCTGCTGGAGCGGAAGGGCACGCCCACGCTGCTGCTGATCACCGAGGGATTCGCCGATCTCCTGCGCATCGGCACGCAGGCCCGGCCCCGGCTTTTCGACCTCGCCATCCGCCTGCCGCAGGCGATCTACGCGCAGGTCGCGGAACTGCCCGAACGCCTCGCCGCAGACGGAACGGTGCTCAAGGCGCTGGACGAGGACGCCACCCGCGCCGCGCTTCAGTCCGCCTACGACGACGGTCTCCGCTCCGTCGCCATCGCCGGGATGCACGGCTACCTGAATCCCGATCACGAACTCCGCGCCGCCGAGATCGCGAAAGAGGTGGGCTTCACCCAGATCACCCCGTCGCATCAGGCCAGCGCGCTGATCAAGCTGGTTTCGCGCGGCGACACCGCCGTGATCGACGCCTACCTTTCGCCCGTCCTGCGCCGCTATGTGGATCAGGTCGCCTCGGCCCTCGATCTGGGCGAAGGCGGCGCCTGCGAACGGCTGTTCTTCATGCAGTCCTCAGGCGGCCTGACCGACGCCGCGCTGTTCCAGGGCCGCGACGCGATCCTGTCGGGCCCGGCGGGCGGCGTCGTCGGCATGGTCCGCACCGCCGAGGCGGCGGGGTTCGACCGGCTGATCGGCTTCGACATGGGCGGCACCTCGACCGACGTCTGCCATTACGCGGGGGCCTACGAACGCAGCTTCGAGACCGAGGTCGCGGGCGCCCGGATGCGCGCGCCGATGATGGACATCCACACGGTCGCGGCGGGCGGCGGTTCGATCCTCAACTTCCGTGAAGGCCGCTACCAGGTCGGCCCCGAATCCGCCGGTGCGGACCCCGGCCCCGCCTGCTACCGCAGGGGCGGGCCGCTGACCGTCACCGACTGCAACGTCATGCTGGGCAAGCTGTCGCCCGCCCACTTCCCCGCCGTTTTCGGACCTGACGGCGACGAGCCGCTCGACGCCGACATCGTGCGCGAGAAGTTCGAGGCGCTGGCGCAGGAGATTGCCTCGGCCACCGGCCAGCCCGCCCTGTCGCCTGAGGATACCGCCGCCGGTTTCCTCCGCATCGCCGTCCAGAACATGGCGCAGGCGATCAAGAAGATCAGCGTCGAGCGCGGCTATGACGTCACCCGCTACACGCTCAACTGCTTCGGCGGCGCGGGCGGCCAGCACGCCTGCCTCGTGGCCGACGCGCTCGGGATGAAAAGCGTCTTCGTGCACCCCTATGCTGGCGTCCTGTCGGCCTTCGGCATGGGCCTCGCCGACATCCGCGCCACCCGCGAAGCACAGTTCGGACAGCCGCTGGACAACACCGCCGATGCGAAAACCCGCATCGACGCGATGGCGCAGGAGGCACAGGCCGAGGTCGCCAAGCAAGGCATCGACGCCGGCCAGATCCGCACCGAGGCCCGCGCGCACCTGCGGTACAAGGGCAGCCACCAGACGCTCGACATCCCCTTCGGCACCGCCAAGGAGATGCACAGGGCGTTCAACGACCTGCACTCCACGCGCTTCGGCTTCGCCTCGCCCGACCGCGACCTGCTGATCGAGATGCTGACGGTCGAGGCCATTGGCGAAACCGACGACGCGCAGGCCCCGGCGCCCGAGGGCCGCGCCGACTTCGCCCCCGCCGCCACCCTGCCCGTGGTCATGAACGGTGAAACCCACGACGCGCCGCTCTACGTCCGCGACGACCTGCCTGCGGGCGCGTCGGTCGACGGCCCGGCGATCATCACCGAATCCACCGGGACCAACGTGATCGAACCCGGCTGGTCCGCCCGGATTGACGCGGCGGGCAACCTGATCCTCGACCGAACGCAGGCCCGCGCCCGTGAAACCGCGCTCGGGACCGAGGCCGATCCGATCCTGCTGGAGGTATTCAACAACCTCTTCATGTCGATCGCCGAACAGATGGGCGCGACGCTGAGGAACACCGCCTATTCGGTGAACATCAAGGAGCGGCTGGATTTCTCCTGCGCCCTGTTCGACGCCGAGGGCAACCTCGTCGCCAACGCGCCGCACGTGCCAGTCCACCTCGGCTCCATGTCCGACTCGGTCCGCACCGTCGCCCGCCTGAACGCGGGCAACATCCGGCCCGGCGATGCCTACATGCTGAACAACCCGTTCAACGGCGGCACGCACCTGCCCGACGTGACGGTCATCACCCCGGTCTTCGACAAGGCGGGCGAGGAGATCCTGTTCTGGGTCGGCTCGCGCGGCCACCACGCCGACATCGGGGGCCGCACCCCGGGCTCCGCCCCGCCGGACTCGCGCCATATCGAGGAAGAGGGCGTCGTGATCGACAACTTCCTGCTGGTCCGAGGCGGCAAGCTCCTGGAGGAAGAGACCCGCGCCCTGCTCGGCTCGGGCCGCTACCCCTGCCGGAACGTGAACGACAACCTCGCCGATCTCGAGGCGCAGGTCGCTGCCAACTCCACCGGCATCGCCGAAGTGAACCGGATGATCGACACCTTCGGGCGCGAGACGGTGCTGGCCTACATGGCCCATGTGCAGGCCAATGCCGAAGCTTCCGTGCGCCATGTGATCGGCTCGCTCAGGGACGGCGACTGCACCTATCCGCTCGACGACGGCTCGCAGATAAGGGTGAAGATCACCGTGGACCGCGAGGCGGGCGAGGCGACGCTCGACTTCACCGGCACCAGCGACCAGCACCCGATGAACTACAACGCGCCGCGCTCGATCACGATGGCGGTGACGCTCTATGTCTTCCGGACGCTCGTGGGGCGCGACATCCCGATGAACGAGGGCTGCCTGAAGCCGCTCCGCCTGATCCTGCCCGAAGGCTCGATGATCAACCCGGTCCACCCGGCCGCCGTCATTTCGGGCAACACCGAGGTGTCGCAGGCCATCGCGGACTGCCTGTTCGGGGCGCTCGGGGTGATCGCGGGCAGCCAGGGGACGATGAACAACTTCGTCTGGGGCAACGCGCGGTTCCAGAATTACGAGACCATCGCCGGCGGCACCGGCGCGGGGCCGGAGTTCGACGGGGCCTCGGGGGTGCATTCGCACATGACCAACACCCTGATGACCGACCCGGAGGTGCTGGAAACCCGCTTCCCCGTCCGGGTGGAGCGGATGGCGATCCGCAAGGGCTCGGGCGGCGACGGCAGGCATCACGGCGGCGACGGGATCCACCGGATCGTCCGGTTCCTCGACGACGTCACGGTCACGACGCTGTCCTCGCACCGCAAGGTCCCGCCGCCGGGCGGCGACGGCGGCGCGCCGGGCGCCTGCGGCGAGAACGCGGTTCTGCGCGGGGACGGATCGCGCGAGGTGGTGCCGGGGAATTCGGAATCCAGCCTGAAGGCAGGCGATGCGTTCGAAATGCTGACGCCCGGTGGCGGTGGCTGGGGGACCGGCGGGTCGCGGTGACACGGCGTCTGCCGAGAAAGGGAACGCGCCGTCCGGGCATCGAGCCCGGACGGCGCGGCCTCCGGCGGGAGTTTATCCGGCCAGATGAAGCGGGTGGATTGCCCTTGTGCCTGCCGTTCGTGCGGGTTTGATGGCGCGGTCTTCGGAGGTGCGCGGTGGAACTGATCGAACTGAGCCCGGCGGTGCTGGCGGTGACCTGGGCGGCGGTCGTGCTGATCGCCTTCGTCAAGGGCGCCTTTGGCGGCGGGCTGGCGATGGTCGGGATACCGGTGATGTCGCTGGCCATGGATCCGCTCGTAGCAGGCGCGGTGCTGGCGCCGCTGTTCCTTGTCATGGACGCCTGCGCCCTGTTGGTCTGGCGCCCGTCGACATGGTCGCGCCGCGAGGTGGTGCCGATCCTGCCCGCCATGCTGGCCGGGACGGTGGCGGGGACGTTCCTGCTGGCGGTGCTGGATCACCGGGCGATCTCGGTCCTGCTGGGGATCGTGAGTATCGCGTTCTTCCTGCTCTGGTTGCGCGGATCGGGCCGGGCGCGGCATGATCATTCGACACCGGGCGCGATGGCGGCGGGGTTCGGATCGGGCGTGACGTCCATGGTGGCCCATGCGGGCGGGCCGCCGCTGGCGATCTACCTGCTGGGGCTGGGCCTGCCCAAGGGCGTCTACGCGGGCACCACCAGCATCGTCTTCACCATCGGCAACATCGCCAAGGTCGCGCCATGGCTGTGGCTGAAGCCGCCGACCGCGCCGATGCTGTGGCTGATGGCCGCCGCCGCGCCGGTGATCCCGCTGGCGATCTGGGCCGGGTGGCGGCTGCACAACCGGCTGGACCAGGCGACGGTCTATCGCCTGTGCTACGGCCTGCTGGCGCTGGCGGGGGTCAAGCTGCTCTGGGACGGGATCGGCGGCTACCTGTGAGCCGTCAGGCGAAGTAGTCGCGCAGGATCCGGGTGTAGATGCGTTTGAGCTGACGGATCTGGTCGACCGGCACCCGTTCGTCGACCTGGTGCATGGTCTGGCCGACGAGGCCGAATTCCACCACCGGGCAGTGATCCTTGACGAAGCGCGCATCCGAGGTGCCGCCGGTGGTCGACAGGACCGGGACGACGTTCGTCTCGGCGGCCACCGATTTCGACACGAGGTCCGACAGCGCGCCCGGCGGGGTGAGGAAGCTTTCGCCCGTCACCTTCACGCGCATCTCGATCTTGAGGTCGAAGTCCTTCGCCACGCGGTCCGCCTCGTCCTGCATCCACTTCGACAGGCTGCCGCTGGAGTGCATGTCGTTGAAGCGGATGTTGACCGCCGCGCGGCACTGGGCCGGGATCACGTTGGTCGCCGCGTTGCCGGTGTCGAACTGCACGACGGCGAGGGTGGAGGCGTCGAAGTGGTCGTTGCCCTCGTCCAGCGTGTGCGAGGCGAGGCGGTCCATCAGCCGGGCCATCGCGGGGAGCGGGTTCCTGGCGCGGTGCGGATATGCTGAATGGCCCTGCACGCCGGTCGCGGTGAAAAAGGCGGTGACCGAGCCGCGGCGGCCGATCTTCATCATCTCGCCCATGTTCTCCGGGCAGGTCGGCTCGCCCACGAGGCAGACCGACATCGCCTCGTCATTGGCTTTCATCCAGTCCAGCAGGGCGACGGTGCCGTCGGTGGCGTCGCCCTCCTCGTCCCCGGTGATCGTCAGGATGACCGCCCCGTCCGGCGGTGTGGCGCGGGTGAAGTCGATCGCCGCGGCGGCAAAGGCGGCGACGCCGGATTTCATGTCGGTCGCGCCCCGGCCCCAGAGCATGCCGTCCTTTTCCACCGCTCCGAACGGATCGACGGTCCAGGCGGCTGCGTCCCCGACTGGCACGACATCGGTGTGCCCGTTGAACCCGAAGGTCCGCGCAGCGCCTTTCGCGCCCCAGCGGGCGAAGAGGTTGGAGGTGACGCCGCGGTCGACACGGGTGCAGTCGAACCCGGCTTCCGACAAAAGCTTTTCGAGCAAGACCAGCGCGCCGCCCTCGTCCGGCGTCACGGAGGGGCAGCGGATCAGGTCGGCGGTCAGCGCGACGGGATCGGTCTGGGGGTGCTCGGCGGTCATGACTTCGGATCCTCGACTGGGGCTCCGGTCAGACCTAGCCCAGCGGCGAAAAGAGCGGAAGGGGCGTCACGCCTTGTCGAAGAACGGCGTCATCTGCGCGACGATGACCGAGTTCTCTTGCAGCGCACGCTCCATCAACGCGCGCTCGTCCTCGTCGATCTCGTGCCCCTCGGCCAGTCTTTCGTCCAGCGTGCCGTAGCCCGAGACGTCGAGCGGGTTCATGTCAGCCTGCTTGAGGATCGCCACCGTCTCGCGCACCGCCTCGGCTTCGTCCACGCCCGAGGCGTAGCACATCAGCGCCGCGCCGGTCGCGCCCTTGGGCAAACCGTCCCCGGCCTTGCGCCCCACCTCGACGAGGAGGGTGTAGACCTGCTGTTTCTTCTTCGGCTTGTCGTCCTTGGACATGGCTGCCCCCGCGGTGTCTGATCGGTGGTGCACCTTTCAGAAACCGCGGGGGCTGTCGAGTCCCACGATGATCGCGCCGTCAGGCGCGCCGGATCGCCCGGTAGCCCGCGATCAGCAGGCAGGCACCGATGATGCCGATGATCAGCTGCCCGATCCAGCCGCCGAGCGTGGCGCCGAGGATGGTGATCAGCAGGAAGTTCAGGACGACCGCCCCGATGATCCCGAGGATGATGTTGGTCAGCAGACCGTGGTCCGCCTTCATGATCTTTTCCGCGATCCAGCCCGCGAGGGCGCCGACGATGATCGCCGCGATCCAGCCCAGTCCTTCCATGATGGTCTCCTGTATCCATGCCCATACTGGGCCTTCGCGTGTCAACGGCGCGCGGGGGCGCGAAGTTCCGAAGCCACTGCGCATCCGTGAAGAAATCATTTCGTCCCTTCACCCCGCCCGGACCTGTGGCAGGCTGCGCGTCACCAGCAAAAGGAGACGACGACATGGCAGACGCAGCCGAGCGCGACCCGGACGGGCAGATTTCCGTCGAACGCAGGGGGTCCATCCTGCTGATCGGCCTCGACCGGCCGGAAAAGCTGAACGGGCTGACCCCGACGATGTTCCGGCAGTTGCAGGACGCCTACGAGCTACTGGACGAGGATGACGACCTGCGCTGCGGTGTGGTCTTCGGACATGGCGGGCACTTCACCGCCGGGCTCGACCTGCCCAAGATCGCCGCGATGTGGAAGGAAAAGAAGAACCACGTCACCAAGGACCGGATCGACCCCTACGCCCGCTGGCGGCGCTGCAAGAAGCCTGTGATCGCCGCCGTTCAGGGCATCACCTACACCGCCGGGATCGAACTGATGCTGGGGGCGGACATCGTGATCGCCGCCGACGACTGCCGTTTCGCCCAGATCGAGGCCAAGCGCGGGATCATCCCCGGCGGCGGCGCGATCCAGCGCTTCATCGAGCGGGCGGGCTACGGCAACGCCATGATGCTGCTGCTGCCCACGCCCGAGATCGGCGCGGCCGAAGCACACAGGCTTGGGCTGGTGCAGGAGGTCGTGCCCGCCGGGACCGAGGTCGACCGCGCGCTGGAGATCGCCGAGGCGATCGGCAAGAACGCCCCCCTGGCCGTTCAGGCGATCCTCGAGGCCGGGCGCGTCTTCCAGCGCAGCGGCGAGCGCGCGGTGATCGAGTGGATCGACGAGAAACAGCGCGCCATCCGCCAGACCAAGGACGCGGCCGAGGGCGTCGCATCCTTCCGGGAAAAGCGGGAGCCGCGGTTCACCGGGGAATAACCCCGCCGAATGCCGGAGCGCGGCCCCCCGCGCCCCGGCGGACAGGCATCAGCCGCGCCGCGCCGCGTCGATGGTCGCGACGTCGATCTTCCGCATCTGCATCATCGCCTCGAACGCCCGCTTCGCCTCGTCGCCGCCCGCCGCCAGCGCCTCGGTCAGGGTGCGCGGGGTGATCTGCCAATTGATGCCCCAGCGGTCCTTGCACCACCCGCAGGCGCTTTCGGCGCCGCCGTTGCCGACAATGGCGTTCCAGTAGCGGTCGGTTTCCGCCTGGTCGTCGGTGGCGATCTGGAACGAAAAGGCCTCGGTATGCGGGAAGATCGGGCCGCCGTTCAGGCCGAGGCAGGGGATGCCGAAGACCGTGAACTCGACCGTCAGCACATCGCCCTTCTTGCCGGAGGGAAAGTCGGCGGGCGCGCGGTGAACCGCACGGACGGCGCTGTCCGGAAAGTGCTCGGCATAGAAGTTGGCGGCCGCCTCGGCCTCGCTGTCGTACCAGATGCAGATGGTGTTCTTGGGGGTCATGGATCCGGGCCTCGCCTTGATATGTTGAATATCAACCTAGCGTCGCGATCCGATTCTGCCAGCCCCAACTCGGGGATCGGCGGACCCGCGCCATTCAGACGATCCGGGAACGCCAACGCAAAAGGCCCGCGTCCATGACGCGGGCCTTTGATAGACGTCGCCGGGCGGGGATCAGTCCCGCAGCAGCTCGTTGATCGAGGTCTTGGACCGGGTCTTTTCATCCACCGTCTTCACGATCACCGCGCAGTAGAGGTTCACCCCGTTCGACGAGGGCAGCGAGCCCGAGACGACGACGGAATAGGGCGGCACCTCGCCATAGAAGGTCTCGCCCGTCTCGCGGTTGAAGATCTTGGTCGACTGGCCGAGGAACACGCCCATGCCCAGCACCGAGCCTTCGCGGACGATCACGCCCTCGACCACCTCGGAGCGGGCGCCGATGAAGCAGTTGTCCTCGATGATCGTCGGATTGGCCTGCATCGGTTCCAGCACCCCGCCGATGCCGACGCCGCCGGACAGGTGCACACCCTTGCCGATCTGCGCGCAGGAGCCGACCGTCGCCCATGTGTCGACCATCGTGCCCTCGTCGACATAGGCGCCGAGGTTCACGAAGGACGGCATCAGCACCACGTTCTTGGCGATGAATGCCGACTTGCGGACGACGCAGTTCGGCACGGCGCGGAAACCGGCGGCCTTCCACTGGTTGTCGCCCCAGCCCTCGAACTTGCTGTCGACCTTGTCCCACCAGCCGCCGCCCTGCGGGCCGCCCGACTGCTGTTCCATGTCCTTCAGACGGAAACCGAGCAGCACCGCCTTCTTGGCCCACTGGTGCACGTGCCATTTGCCGTCCACCTGCTTTTCCGCGACACGGAGCTGACCGCTGTCGAGCGCGTTCAGCGTGTCCTCGATCGCCTCGCGGGTCTCGCCCGTGGTGGCGGGGGTGATCTTGTCGCGGGCGTCCCATGCCGCTTCGATGGCGGTTTCGAGCTGGGCGAGGTTCATCGGGGGCTCTCCGGTCTGGAATTGCGTTCGCGGTGTCATAGCCAGCAAGGGGCCGGGTGACAATCGTCGCGTTTTCACGGCATCACGCGGAAAGCCTGAGCACAAGGTCCATCGCCGCTTCGCTGCGGGCCCGGCACGTGTCTGGATCAGGGGCGGGGATACGCGCCACCACGCGCCGGATCTGAAGATCGGCGACCAGCAGGGTGATGAAGAGTTCCGCCGCACGGGCGGGCGGCATCGCGCCCAGCACGCCGGTCGCCGCAAGTGCCGCGAAGGTCTCGGCGATCAGCGGCAGGACGAGGTCGCGCCCCTCTTCCGCGATGGCCCGCCCGAGCTCGCCGGACGGATCCGCGGCCGCAGCACGGTTCAGGGCGACGGCACGCGCGCCGGTCAGCATCGCCAGCAGTTCCGCGCCACCCACCCTCAGCGCCGCTTCCGGGTCCGCGCCGCCCGACAGCGCGGTGTCCAGGCGGGCCCGCACCTCTTGCGTGTTCAGTGTGACAAGTGCGCGGAACAGCCCCTGCTTGTCGCCATACCAGCGGTAGAGCGTTTCCATCGAGGCGCCGGCCTGCCTCGCGACGGCGGCCATCGTCGTGCCGTCGTAGCCCTTCTTCTCGAGCAGGTCGTAGGCGGCGGCTTCGATCTGTTCCTGCCTCCTGGCTCGGGCCTGTTCCTTCATGTCGCTCAACTCTGGAAAAACCTGTTGACGGAATCCGTAACCGTTATTACGTATATGAGCAACCGTAATGATGGTTACGGATTTGCAGCTTCTTCAACTGAGAGAGAACGATGACCGATTTTCACACCGACCGCCCCGTCTCGGCCGCGCTTGCGGCCCTCGTCCTTCTGCAACTCGTCATGCTCGGCGCGCTTTACGCCGGCGTGCCGCCGCATCCGCCTCAGGCGACACCCGTCTTCGGTATCGCACCCTTCCTCGGCGCCGCAGTGGCTGCCTGTGCCGCATCGCTGGTTCTGGGGACCGGCACGCGGGCCGGGCGGGGTCTGGCGGGGCTCGCCGCGCTCATGGCGCTGGCCTCGTTCGGGCCGCAGAAATACCTCGACGCACAGTTCCCGCTGATCTGGCCCGCCGTCATCGCGGCCCAGATCTCGGTGCTGACGATTGGCTATCGGCTCGTCCGTGCCCCTGCGCCGGACGGGCGGGCGAACGCCGCGCGTCTTGCCGCCTGACCCCGGTCATCACGCCGCGCCCGTTGCGAACCGGGCGCGGCGTCCGTTTTTTCGGCGCGCGGGCATGGTGGCCGGGGCGCTACGCGCTTAGAACACTCGGGACAACAGGACCGCCGACCAAGGAAGGGCGTCATGACCGAGGACCGCCAGAGCCACAGCCCCTTCCGCGATGCGGGCACCGACATCCGCACCGCGACCGAGGTGCCGGACACCCCGCAGACCCGTGCGCCTGCGTATCGTCTGGCCTTTGCCGACGACGATTTCCTGTGCCGCGACGAACTGCGTCCCGTCCGGCTGCAGCTGGAACTGCTGAAACCTCAGCTGGTGATGGACGAACGCGGGATCGAGTCGACGGTCGTCCTGTTCGGCGGCGCCCGCATCCCGCGGCCCGCGCTCAAGGAAAAGGCCCGCACCGAGACGCTGAAGGAACTGAGCAGGTTCTACGACGAGGCGCGGGTCTTTGCCCGGAAGATGACCGAGAAGTCGCTGGAGAGCTACGGCCGCGAATGGGTCATCTGCACCGGCGGCGGCCCCGGCGTCATGGAGGCGGGGAACCGTGGGGCCGACGATGCGGGCGGCCAGTCGATCGGGTTGAACATCGTCCTGCCGCACGAACAGGCGCCCAACGAATGGGTCACGCCGGACCTGTGCTTCAACTTCCACTACTTCGCCATCCGCAAGATGCATTTCCTGATGCGTGCCCGCGCGGTCTGCGTGTTCCCCGGCGGGTTCGGCACGCTGGACGAGATGTTCGAGGCGCTGACGCTGATCCAGACCGGCCGGATGGAGCGGGTGCCCTTCCTGCTGTTCGGTCGCGCGTTCTGGGACAAGATCATCAACTGGGAGGCGCTGGCGGATGCCGGGACGATCTCGGACGAGGATCTGAAGCTGTTCCGGTTCGTCGAAACGGCGGACGAGGCCATCGCCGCGATCGACACGTGGGAGGGCGCGGGCGAAAAGCGGCGCCACATTCCGGGCCGGGACAACTGACCGGACACAGCTTCGGTTTTTCCGCCGTCCCCCTGCCCCCGGCGACCGGTCACGCCGCGTCGGCCAGTTCGCTTTCGATCATCCGCCGGATCTGCTTGCGCTCGGACCGGCTGGCCACCTGCTTGGTGTCGGGGCCTATCGGGATGACCTCCCACGGGTCGGTGCCGGTGTCGATCCGGTAGGTGCGCTTCGCCGCGATCTCCAGGTCGTCGCCGCCGAAGGCCGCGATCACTAGGATCTCCATGCTCTCGATCTGGTCCGGCTCGGACATCAGGTCGCCCGGACAGTCGTCCGACATCTCGGCCGTGATCTCGAGCATGTTGCGGAAGGTGCCCATGCTCATGAACCCGCCGCGCGACAGGGGGCCCTGGCTGGTGATCCCCCGCGGACGTTCGTCGCCCGCCGACTTCTGCAGCAGGTCGCGGTCGGTGATGGTGGCGGAGCATGCGCCCCCGGCATGGTGGATCGTGCAGAACACGTTCTGCGGATAGACCGGCTGTTCGCTCATGTTCGACACGAGGCAGAGCGAGTCGACATCCGACCCGGTGCCCCGGTTGATGATCAGCCGCGGCTTGCGGGCGCGCAGGTAGGTCATCAGGAAAAGCTGCAGGTAGGCGACCCACACGAAGAACATGCCGAGGTTCACGGCAAAGTTCAGTGCGCCACTGTGGTTGGCGATCCAGTCCATCTGCCCGCCCTCCTTTCGCTGCGGTCAGGCGGTGAACACATGCGCGCCGGGGAGGTTCCAGCGCGTCTGGCCGGCATTTCCCCCGATGACGCCGCCCCGCCCGCGTGATAGTCCAGCGGACATGAGCACCCTGCCCACCAAGGAAGAGATCCTCCAGTGGATCGCCGACAACCCGACCCTGACCGCCAAGCGCGACATCGCCAAGGCGTTCGGGATCAAGGGCGCGGCCCGCATCGACCTCAAGCGCACGCTGAAGGAGCTGGAGGCCGAGGGGCATCTGGAGAAGCGGAAGAAGACCTACCGCGACCCCGAAAGCCTGCCGCCCGTTTCGGTCCTGCTGGTCAACGGCCCGAACGATGACGGCGACCTGACCGCCCGCCCGCTGGAATGGCAGGGCGAAGGGGTGGAGCCGAAGGTGCTGCTGCTGCCCCGCGCCTCGGATCCGGCGCTTGGCGAGGGCGACCGCATCCTCGCCCGCCTGACCCGCATTCCCGGCGGCGATCACCATTACGAAGCGCGGCTGATCCGGCGCATCGGCACCTCGCCCCGCAAGATCCTCGGCATCTTCCGCAAGGGGGCCGAGGGCGGGCGGATCATGCCGATCGACAAGGGCGCGGACCTCGAATGGATGGTGCCGCCCGGCGCGCTGCACGGCGCGAAGGACGGCGAACTGGTCGAGGCGGAACAGTCCGGCCCCAAGGCCCGGATGGGCCTGCCGCGCGCCCGTATCGTCGCCCGGCTGGGCGATCCGACCGAACCGCGCTCGGTCTCGCTGATCGCGATCCACCAGCACGGGATTCCCGACGATTTCCCCGACGCGGTTCTGGCCGAGGCCGACAGCATCAAGCCCGCCGGGCTGAAGGGCCGCGAGGACCTGCGCGACCTGCCGCTGCTGACCATCGACCCCTCGGACGCGCGCGACCGCGACGACGCGGTGCTGGCGCAGCCCGACGACGATCCCAAGAACCCCGGCGGCCACATCCTGTGGGTCGCCATCGCCGACGTCGCCCATTACGTGACCCCCGGTTCCGCGCTGGACCGCGAGGCGCGCAAGCGTGGCAACTCCACGTATTTCCCCGACCGCGTCGTGCCGATGCTGCCCGACCGGCTGTCCGGCGATCTGTGTTCGCTGCACGAGGACGTGCCGCGCGCCTGTGTCGCCGTCCGGATGAAGCTGGACGCGCAGGGCAAGAAGCTGTCGCACGACTTCCACCGGGGACTGATGCGCTCCGTCGCGTCGCTGGCCTACGAAGACGTGCAGGACGCGCTCGACGGCAACCCGAACGACAAGACCGCGCCGCTGCTCGAGACGGTGCTGAAACCGCTCCACGACGCCTATCTCGCGCTGAACCACGCGCGTGAGCTGCGCCAGCCGCTGCACCTCGACCTGCCCGAGCGGCGGATCGTGCTGTCGGAGGACGGCAAGGTCGTTTCGGTGAACTTCAAGGACCGCCTCGACGCGCACAAGCTGATCGAGGAATTCATGGTCCTCGCCAACGTCGCGGCCGCCGAAACGCTGATCGCGAAGAAGTCGCCGCTGCTGTTCAGGGTCCACGAGGAGCCCAAGACCGAAAAGATCGACGCCCTGCGCGAGACGGCTCAGGCGGCGGGCTTCAACCTCGCCAAGGGGCAGGTGCTGCACACCCGCCAGATCAACCGCCTGCTGGACGATGCGGCGGGGACGGAACATGCCGAGCTGATCAACATGTCGACGCTGCGGTCGATGACACAGGCGTATTATTCCCCCGAGAACTTCGGCCACTTCGGCCTCGCCCTGCAGAACTACGCGCATTTCACCTCGCCGATCCGGCGCTATTCCGACCTGATCGTGCACCGCGCGCTGGTTTCGGCCCATGGCTGGGGCAAGGACGGCCTGTCGCCGGACGAGGTCGAGAGGCTGGAACAGACCGCGCAGCACATCTCCGAGACCGAGCGCCGGTCGATGGCCGCCGAGCGGGACACGACCGACCGCTACCTTGCCGCCTACCTGTCGGAACGCGTGGGCGACGAACTGACCGGCCGCATCTCTGGCATCGCCCGCTTCGGCGCTTTCGTCCGGCTGGACGAGACCGGGGCGGACGGGCTGATCCCGATGCGCAACCTCGGCGGCGAGTATTTCCACTACGACCGCGAGGGCGAGACCCTGATGGGCGCCGACAGCGGCATCCTGATCGCCCCCGGCCAGCGCGTGACCGTCCGGCTGGCACAGGCCGCACCGGTGACGGGCGGGCTGGAGCTGGAGCTGCTGGCGCTCGACGGCAAGGCGACCCCGCGCGGTCCGCAGCGGGGCCGGTCGCGGCCACAGCGCCGCAAGCTTGAGGCGTCGAAGAAGAAGGGCGCCAAGATCAAGCGCAAGGTCACCCGCAACCGCCGCTAGCGGCGCAGGTGATAAGTCAGCGCGTGGCGGATCAGCTGTGCGTGACGCGGCGGGTCGATGTCGGCGGCGGTCTGGAAATGGACCCCGCGCGTGCCCTCGATCCGGTCCAGTCCAGGAAATGCCGCCGCGAAATCGGGGATGATCGACGTCCGGCAATGCGCGTAGAGCGCGAAGCCACCGGGCGTGACGCCGAGGCGCAGGGTGGATCCGGATTTCGTGTCCGGCGTCAGGTAGGCCAACTGGTTCCAGCGCAGCGCCTCGTCGAGTCGACCGACGCCGGGCGTTTCCGACGCGACGGAGAGAATCAGGCGGCGCAGGGTCATCAGCCCGGTCCGCGCGGGTTCGGGGGCGTTTTGGAAATATGCAGCAACGTCGGTGCGATCAAAGCTTTCGTCCAGCATGTCTTCCTCCTCATGCGCGGCAATATGCCGGAACGCTGGTGACACCATTGCGTCAGTTGCATATCCGCCAGTCCGGATTCTCTCATGACCACGGACAGGGCGCGATGCTTTCGATTTGGAAACAATCGGAGTATTGTTAGCGAAAAATAAACCGCACGAGCAGACGGTGGTGACATGAGGCAGGCACTTTTCACGGCAATTGCGATTCCATTTCTGGCGGGGACGGCCCTTGCCGGTCCCACGGACACCAGCCAGCGGCCCGAGGCGCGGCCGAAATCGCTGGAAATCGTCGCGCGCGCCGCGCAGGCGATCGACGCGGCGACCCGGCTGGACACCTCGCTGACCGCGCCCGCCCCGAAACCGGCGGTCCGGCGCGACACGATCACCGTCACGCGCAGCCTGCGGCCCCGGCTGCGGCCCGACGCACGGGCGGTGGCCGTCGCCGTTCAATCCGCCAAGCCCGAGGTTCCGGCGATCCGCCAGACCGAGCCGAACGCAGGTTTCGACATATGGGTCCGCGGCTTCCGCGCCCGCGCGATGGCGCAGGGCATCAGCGCCGCGACGCTCGACGCCGCTTTCTCGCATGCCGGGTTCCTGCCCGAGGTCATCCGCCGCGACCGGAACCAGACCGAATTCACACTGTCCGTCGGCCAGTACCTGGGCCGCGCGGCGTCCGACAGCCGGGTCACCAACGGTCGCGCCAGCCTTTCGGCGCAGCGGTCGACCCTGCGTGCGGTCGAGGCGAAATACGGCGTGCCGGCGCAATACGTTACCGCCGTCTGGGGGATGGAGAGCAATTACGGCGCGAACCGGGGCGATACGCATCTGATCTCGGCCCTCGCGACGCTGGCCTATGAAGGTCGGCGCGGCGCGTTCTTCGAGGAACAGCTGATCGCGGCGCTCAAGATCCTGCAGCACGGCGACACGACCGAGGACAAGATGATGGCGAGCTGGGCCGGGGCCATGGGGCACACCCAGTTCATCCCGACCTCCTACCTTGCCTACGCGGTTGACCACACCGGCGACGGCAAGCGTGACATCTGGTCCGAGGATCCGGCCGACGCGCTGGCCTCCACCGCCGCCTACCTTGCGAATGCCGGCTGGATCGCAGGGCAGCCCTGGGGTGTCGAGGTGGCGCTGCCGCCGAATTTCGACTTTGCCAAGGCCGGGGACAAGCGAATGCCGTCCGAATGGGCCAAGCTCGGCGTAAAGGACGTGATCGGCCGTGCCGTGCCGGATTACGGCAGCGCGCGGCTGCTGCTGCCCGCCGGTGCGGACGGCGTGGCCTTCCTCGTTTTCAAGAACTTCGACGTGATCAAGCGCTACAACAACTCCGATGCCTATGCGCTCGGGGTCGGGCATCTGGGCGACCGGATCGCGGGCGGCGGCGCCTTTGCCGGGACCTGGCCCGAGGGCGAACGCTCGCTGAAACGTGCCGAGCGGGAAGAGTTGCAGACGCTGCTGACGCGGCGCGGCTATTCCACCGGCGGCGTGGACGGCTGGATCGGCGGCAACACCATCGCCGCGATCCGTGCCTACCAGATGGCGTCGGGGCTGGATGCGGACGGCTATCCGTCGGTGCACCTGCTCAAACGCCTGAGGAACTGAACCGGCAGTCCGATACGGACCGAAGCCGGGTGGCAGACGCGCGGGCCGGACCGCGGGGACAGTGATGAACGGTATGCGGGGCGGTTGACTGACCGCCCCCTCGCCATTTCGGGGCGGGAAACGCGCGGCAGAGACGTTTCGCCCGGATACCTCGCAGACCGGAGAGAGCCACTCAGCCGCAAATCCGACACTTGGTTTTCGCCGGCGGCCGCAGCGGATACTGGATGGGACCTTGTGGCAGCGCCAGAAATGGACGCCACGCCAGGTCGTTCACCCGACGTCGGTCCCGGCGCACGCAGATGCGCCGCCCCTGCCTCTCAGGGGATCAGCTTGCCCGGATTCATGATCCCGTTCGGGTCGAGCGCCGCCTTGATCGCCCGCATCGCCTCCAGCGCGACGGGCGGTTTGCGGCGGGCCATGGAGTTCAGCTTGAACGTCCCGATCCCGTGCTCAGCCGAGAAGCTGCCGCGCATGTCGGTCACGATCTCCTCGATCGCCTCGACCATGCGGTCATGCGCTGCCGGGTCGGTCGAGCCCGGCCAGACGGTGTAATGGATGTTGCCGTCGCCCAGATGCGCCACGATCGACCGGTCCGCACCGGGATCGACCTGCGCCAGCACCGCGTCCGCACGGGTCAGGAACTCACCCACCCGGTCCAGTTCAACGGCGATGTCGTTGGTCACGCGCGGCTTGCGGGTGGCGGCGACCTCGGCCGCGGCCTCGCGCCGGGCCCACATCACCTTGCGCTGCGCCTCGGACCGGGCGACGACCGCGTCCAGCAGCAGGCCCTGCTCCATGTAGTCCGCGAGGATCTCCTCGAAACGCGCGACCAGCGGCACCTCGCCATCCGGCCCCGGTGTGCAATCGCGCGGCGCGGTCGCGCCAAGCTCCATCATCACTGTCACATCGTAACCCCGGTCAAAGGGCATGCCGTGTTCGGGGTGGATGTCGGCGTAGTTGCGGCAGTAGTCGCCCGGCATGAACTCGCAGGCCTCGACCGCACCGCCGGTATCCTCCTGCACCTGGTTCAGCAGGCGCAGTGCGGTCGGCAGGTCGGGCAGCGCCAGCATGGCCGTCGCATAGGCCCGTGGCTTGGGGTAGAGCTTGACCACCGCGGTGGTGATGATCCCCAGCGTCCCCTCGGCCCCCATCATCAGGTGCCGCAGGTCGTAGCCCGAGTTGTTCTTGTGCAGCCCGTTCATCAGGTCCAGCACCTCGCCCGAGGGCAGGACCGCCTCGATCCCCAGCACCAGATCACGGGCATTGCCGTAACGCAGCACGTTCGAGCCGCCCGCATTGGTCGACAGGAACCCGCCCACCATGGCCGAGCCGCGCGCCCCGAAGGTCAGCGGAAAGACCAGCCCGTGCTGTTCGACCGTCTCGTGCAGTTTCGACAGGACCACACCTGCCTCGACCACGGCGACCCGCGCCTCGGGGCGGATGTCGCGGACGCGGTTCAGCCGGTCGAGCGATATGACCAGCGCCCCTTCGGCCACCGTCGCCCCGGTCAGCCCGGTCCGCCCGCCTGCGGGGACAACCGGCGTCCGCGTCTCGTTCGCCAGCCGGATCAGCGCGGCGACCTCGGCGGTGTCGGCGGGGCGGACGACGGCCATCGGCTGCGCCGTGACCTTGCCCGAGAAATCGGTGGCCCAGGGCGCGCAGTCCGCGCCGGTCAGCACGTATTTGTCGCCCACGACGGCGGTCAGACGGTCGATCATCGCAGGCTCCTCCCTTGCGTCCGCCCTTGATGGCCGGTCAGGCGCGCGGCGGCAAGTCCCCGGTCAGCAGCCGGGCCCCTCGGTCGGCAGATAACAGGTGGCGGGCCGGGTCTGGCTGACGAAGGTGTTTTCGCGGGGGTGGATGAAATAGAGCTGCAGCGGCGGCGAGGAGCGGACGCTGCCGTCCGCGAACTTCGCCTCGATCGACATGTCGTAATAGGAGGTCTGCCGCGACCAGAGCGCGAGGCCTTGCATCAGGCGGCTGATGTTGGGGTTACCGCGGAACGGCATGTTCACCCGGAACGGCTGGGGGGAAGGCGTCAGCTCCACTTCCTGGAACTGCGGCGCCTCGGTCGCGAAGGCCCCCGCCCCGCCGCATTCGGCCAGTTCGCGCGGCGTTTCGATGAACAGCAGCGGTATCGTCGCGCTGAATGTCTGCTGCGAGGACTGCATCTCGCCGGTCGCATCGCGCCATGTGTAGGTCAGGAACGCCTGCATCTGCGCGCTGAGCCCGTTCCAGCCATCGACGAAGCCCTGCAGTTCGCCGAAATTCACCCGCTGCGCGAGGTCGGCGCGGCACTGGTCGATCATCTCGGCGGAGGGGCAGGTGAAGCGTTCGTTCTCCAGCCGGGCGACATCGACACCGGCGGCGGCCAGCAGGTCGCGGACCATCACGTCGGTCCCCTGATCGAAGCCGCCTATCGACAGCGCGTGCCACCGGGTGCCCGGTTCGTCGCCCCACTTCACATTGGGGTCGTAGAAGTTCGGATTGATGAAGCGGACATTCGCCTCGGCCGATTCCAACGCGCCCCAGCCGTGGTTGGTCAGGCTGAAGCTGGGGCGGAAGCCGACGCAGCCGGAATGCTCCTCGACGCTCAGCATGGGCTGGTTGTGCACGACGCTCTGGTTGACGACCAGATCGACGCTGTCGACCCGTTCGCGCTGACCGTCGATGGTGGCGAGGTCCATGACCACGAAGGCGCGGGTTTCGTCCCAGTCGCTCTGCATGGATTCGTTCAGCATGTAGTGCAGTTGCCCGACATCGCCGGTGCCGGTCCATGCGGCCTGCATGTCCTCGTCCGCCGGAAAGATCATGATCGCCCCGTTCTGAGGCGCGCTGGCGTATTGGGTGGACTGTTCCTGCGTCACGCGCTGGTCGACATAGACCGCCATCTGGCTGTTCGACGCCGCCTCGCCACCCTGCGCGGGCAGCAGGCCGCCGATCAGCGGGTCGCCCGTTTCTGGCCGCTCCGACCGGATCAGCCGGCCCATGTCGTAGGCTACGTCATAGCTGAGCCCGCCGGGTTCGGTGATCCGTCCCGCGCCGTGCCGCAGCCCCTGCCGGAAGGCGCCCGCATAGACGAAACCGTCCCGCCCGCGCCAGATGCCCGCGCCGTCGGCGCGACCGTCGGTGAACTGCCCTTCGTAGAGGTTGCCACCCGCGTCGCGGTGTTCCCCCTCGCCCTGCAACAGCCCCGCCCGCCATGTGCCCGACAGCCTCGCGCCGCTGCGGTAGCTCAGGGTCCCCCGCCCGTCGAACCGGCCGGCCTTCAGCGTGCCCTCGTAGCGGTGATGCACCGCGCGGGGATCGTAGGCGGCCAGCCCGGCGATCCGCCAGACGGCGACGCCGGGGCCTTCAGCCAGCCCGTCGTCCGTGACGCCCGGCCAGTTGCCCTGCGCCGGTTCCCACTGGAAATCGAGGCCCAGTTCCGGTTCCGGATCGGCCATGCGAACCATGCGGCGGACGACCTCGCGCGTCTGCGGGTCATAGAGGACGTGCAGCCGTTCCCGGATCTCGCCCGACCCTTCGGCCAGCGCCGGGGCCACCGCGCCAAAGGTCAGCGTGGAGGCGAGCAGGAGCGAGAGCAGGCGGGATCGGGGCATGGCGGACCTCATTTACGTCGACGTCAGACTAGTCGGCGGATTGTCGCCGCCGCAAGCCTCATCGCGGCAGGCGCGCCAGCGGGTAGAGGTCCGGCAGCGGCATCTGCCGCAGAAAGACCGTGCCCTGCGGAAAGCTCCGAACCTCGACCAGCGCGCCGTTGCTTTCGGGCGGCAACTGGTCGAACAGCAGGTTGCCCAGCGAATGAAAGATCACCGTGTCGCCGCCGTTTACCGTGGCCGCGCCAGCGCTGGCCCGGTGCGGATGCGCGCCGACGATCGCCACCACGCCCCGCCGCGACAGGGCCAGCGCGAGCGCCTCTTCGCGCGGGCCGGGTGTGGTGACGAATTCCTCGCCCCAGTGGATGAAGGCCACCACCGGCACCGTCGGATCGTCCGAGATCGCCCGGTCGAGCATCGCGTCGTCCAGCCGGTCACGGGGGGCGGGCAGCGATCCGTCCAGATCGGTCAGCGCGACGATCCTGAGGCCGGGCAGATCCAGCGCCTCGCCCGGCCCCGCATGGGGTATCCCCGCCGCATCGAGCGCGCGGCGCGTTTCGGCCCGGCCCGAGGCGCCGATGTCGCTGGCGTGGTTGTTGGCCAGCCCGAAGGCGGCGACGTTCATCCGCCGCGCCATGTCGACCGCCAGATCGGCGGGCATCCCGAGCGTGAGGTGTTCGAGGTTGCCCGGCATCTCGGGCAGCAGCACGCCTTCGAGGTTCGCGATAAGCGGCAGGCCACGGGTGGCCCCCAGCACCGCTTGCGCGACCCGGTCCGCGGCCAGGTCGTCGCTCAGGTAACGCACCAGCGACCGCCCAACGAAGACGTCACCGCCCAGCATGTGCACCGGGGCCGCGCCGGGGGCGGGACCGGGATCGGACCCCGGCGGCTGGTAGAGCGCGACGACATAGCTGGTCGTCTCGGCGATGAAGCGGTCCGTTTTTTCCTGCAGGTTGCGGTTGGCGATCACCACCGGCTCCGCCCCGCGCGCGGCCATCAGGCGGGTCATCAGGTAGAGCGCGCCGGGGCTGTCGATATGACCCGGCTGGGTCAGCGCTGCGATCCGGTCGGGATCGCCCTCGGCCATCAGGTTCAGCACCTGCTGATCCCGCAGCCGCGCGGCATGGTGCGGCAGGTAATGCGAGAAGTCGGTGGCCTGCACCAGCAGCGTGTCGCGCCCGATCAGCGGCGACAGGACCGGCAGCATCCGGTCCCAGTCGTCGCGCCCGCTGCCGATGGCAATGGCCAGCGGCAGGACCGGGACGTCCGGGAAGAGCCGCGCGATGAAGGGCAGCAGGGCGCGCAGCCCGTGTTCGGTCTGGAACAGGCAGCTGTCCTCGACCGCGACCTCGCCCGATCCGGTCAGACGCGCCGCGCCCTCGGGGTCGCCGAGGACCGGGCCAAGCAGGGTGTCGAACCCGCGCGGTGTGGTGCCGAACCGGCCACGCAGCTTGCGGAAATGGTCGGGGAACATGACCACGATCCGGTCCGGGCGCCTGCCCGCCGCCCGCTTCAACCCGAGCGCGATGAGGTCCGGCGCCTCCAGATGATGCGGGACGGTCACGCCGTGGACCGGGTCGGGAGCGGGCCGCTCGTCCGACGTGGACTCCAGCGCGCCTTCGAACAGCGCATGATCGCCGTAGAACACCGGGAACGGCGCATCGCCTTCGGGACAGGCCGCGACGGCGGCCGCAGCACCGGCCAGCCACAGCACCAGCGCGCGGATCACGGGCGGGACACCACGTAGTTGGAGGTGTCGAGCAGCGAATAGAACGGCTCCTGCCGCTGGTCCGACAGGCGTATCACCTCGCGATAGACGTAGTCCGCCAGCCCCAGCAGTCGGACGCCGTCATCCCCGGTCGCCGCCTTGCCCCGCAGCCCCTCGAGCAGGGCGTAGGTGAAGATGCCATGCCCAAGGTCGCGCCGCTCGGCGGCGGTGTTGTTCGCGGCGGTGGCCGAGAACACAGCGATCCGCGCGTCGGCGGCGTCCTTTTCCAGCCGGGCGTTGAACGCACCCTGCGCGTGACAGGTGTCGATCAGCAGGATGCGGCGGCCGAGGGCATAGCCCATCTCGTCCTGCAGGATCCGCCAGTCGAACAGCGACGACCGCCGCCATTCCTCGCCCCGCCTGCGCGCGTCGCCGGGGACGAGGAAGTAATCCTCGTCGATGTTCAGCCCGTGGCCCGCCACGAAGACGATGGTCGTGTCCTCTTCGGTCGGGCGGGCGAGGAAGTCGATCAGCTCGTCCTCCACCACCCGCCCCTCGGGCGGCAGGATGGCATCGGCGGGGGTGACGGCGGACAGTGTGGTCATCAGGCTGTCCGATCCGTCGATCCGCGAGGGGCTGACGATGACCAGCGTCTCCATCGCTTCGTAGAGCGGCGCGGTGGTGCGAGCGAGCGTGGCGAGGATTTCGACCGCGTCGTTCACCGGATAGGCGAGGTCGCAGGACCGTCCGTTACAGGCGTCGGGCAGGTTCGGATAGTCTGCCACGCCGATCACCGCGACGTAGAGCTTGCCGCGCTTCTCGGGCGCGGCGGTGCGGAGGGCGTTGAGCGCCACGGCGCCGCGTTCGGTGATATAGCCGAAATCGTCCTCGCCCGTGACCCGGATCGCGTTCTCGCCCGGCCCGAGCGGCACCTGGTAGAGCGACCGGCCCTGACCCGTCGGATCCGCATAGGGCACCGGCGGCACGCGGCGGTCGTTGACGAGGATGGTGTAGCCCCAGTCCTCCACCTCGTCCGCCCGCGCGCCTGTCAGCTCGATCACCGCGATGCCGTCGGGCGCGTCGATCTCCTCGGCGATGCGCAGGTCGAAATCGGGGGGCGCGCGCATCAGCAGGTCGGTCAGTTCACTGTCGGTGCCGCGCAGGTCGCGGGCGGCGGCGGCGGGGTCGCCGGTGAGGATCGCGCGGCGCACGATCTCGGGCGAATGCAGGTGACGCTTGAGCTCGCGGGCGCGGATGTAGCGGGCGGCCTCGTCGCGGCCCCGGTTCACGCGCCAACCGACCAGCCGGTCGCCCTCGGGGGAGGAATGGAAGTAGCCCTGCGGGGTCCAGATGATCCAGTCTTCACCCGCAAAGAAGAAACGGGCGATCTCCTCGCGGGTTTCGAGGTTCCACAGGACCATCGTCTGGTCCGCGCTGCCCGAGATCAACCGGTTCGCGCCTTCGGCGGCGGCGAGGGCGAGGATGTCGCCGGTATGCCCGACGTATTCCCCGGCGACCGTGCCGGTCAGATCGTGGGCGATCAGCAGGCCGTTCGCGCCGCCCGACAGCGCCTCCTCCATGTCCGGCAGCAGCGTCGCGGCGCTGTGGTAGTAGCCGTCGGTCGGGCCCTTGCGGATGCTGGCCGCCCCGTCCGGGCCCTCGATCCGCAGCACGTCGCCCGCGAACACACCGCCCGGCGCGTCGGTGACGGAGAGCGCGGTATCGCCCTCGGACAGCACGGCCCGGTCCAGCCCGCCGGGCACGGTGCTCTCGGGCTTGCCAAAGCCGCGGTCGCCGTTCGGTAGTTCGAGGCTGGCCGTCAGGGTGCCGGGCACCTCGGGACAGACGGGCCGGTCGGGACAGGGATCGCCGGTGCCCCAAGCGATGCGGCTGGCGTCGGGCGCGATACCGACCGCCGTGACCGGCGCGCCCTCGCCCGCCAGCACGCGGCTGGCCTGCCCGGTGCCGGGGCGCCAGAGATGGATCGCGGGCGCGGCGCCCCCTGCGGTCAGGACGGAACCGTTCGGCAGGGCGAGCGCCGCGCTGATGGCGCCCTTGTGGCCGGCGTAGTCGGCGGTCCGGGTCGGACCGCTCAGGTCCCAGACCTCGGCCCCGTGCGCTCCGGCGCAGAGGTAGGTGCAGCCGACGATCAGCCGCCCCTCGGCATCGAAGGCCAGCGCGTCGGGCCGGAACGGGCGGTCCGGCAGGCGGGTCAGCACCGCGCCGTCCTCGGCCGCTCGCACCTCGACCCGCCCGTCCGCGCCGGACAGCGCGAATCGCGACCCGTCGGCGCTGATGGCGAGGCCGGTCAGGACCACGTCCCACAGCGGTTCGGCCTCGGGCGGCTCGATCTCGTCCCCCTCGGCGGTCCACATGCGCAGGCCGTAGTCCGTCGTGACCGCCACCACCCGCGTGCCGCCCGCCGCAAAGGCCACGCGCAGTACCCGCGACGCGTAGCTGTCGAGCGGGGCGAGCTGTTCGGGCGCGTCCGAGAACGGGGCCCGCCAGCGGTGGATCACACCGCCCTGCCCGCCGACGGCCAGTTCGTCGCGCTCGGCCGAGTAGCTCAGGCTGTCGACGATCAGGGGGTAGCCCTTGAGCACGCCGGTCACCGCGCGCGTGCCTGTGTCGAAGATGCGGATGTCGCCGAACGGGCCCTGCGCCGCATTGTGCGGGCCGAAATATCCGGCGACGGCCACCCTGCTGCCATCGGACGACAGTGCCACGGCATTGACCAGCCCGTCGTTCCCGTCGCCCATGAAGCCCCGCAGGACCGAGGGCGCGCTTGCACCGCTCAGGTCCCAGATCCGCACCGTCTTGTCATCCGAGACCGAGGCGATCCGCCGCCCTTCGGCATCCGCCGACAGGGCGCGGATCACGGCACGGTGGCCGCCGGTGTCCAGCTCCAGCCGGAAATCGGGTGTGTCCTGTGCCACGGCAGGCATGACGGAGAGCAGCGCCGCCACAACCGGCAGCACCAGCCGCAGCCTCCGGTTCAAGGCACTGAAACCGGAGCGCTTTCCGTGATCAAATTTGAAACCTGTCCACATTGCGGGGGCAGCATGGGTCATGCCCCGCGCACTGTAAATGCCGGACCCGGCACAGGCGGCATCGCATGCTTCTGAAAAACACGGGCCGCGGCATCGCCGGAACGGCGGCTGCCGGTAGGTTGCCCGTGGTCGGCGATCCGGCCCCAGCAAAGGAGACCGCCATGACCATCCACCTGCGCCAGATCTGCCTCGTCGCGCGCGAGCTTGCCCCGGTTGTCGAGACGCTCGAAGACGTGCTGGGCATTCCGTCGGTCTTCCACGACCCCGCGGTCGGACGCTACGGGCTGGAAAACGCCCTGCTGCTGGTCGGCACCCAGTTCCTGGAGGTCGTGGCCCCGACCGAGGAGGGCACGGCGGCGGGCCGGTTCATGGACCGGATCGGCGGCGACGGCGGCTACATGGTCATCACCCAGTCCGGATCACGCGAGGTGCAGGAGCAGATTCGCGCCAACGCCAAGGCCAACAACGTGCGGGTGGCGAACGAACGCGACCACGAATGGTATCGCCTGTTCCAGCTGCATCCGGGCGACATGGGCGCATCCTTCTTCTCGGCCCCGTGGGTCGAGGGGGGCGATCCGGTCGGGCGCTGGCCCTTCGCGGGCGACCGCGCGTGGATGGACAAGCAAGGCCAGAGCGAGACGACCGGCTTCACCGCCGCCGAGTTGCGGGCCAAGGACCCCGAGGCGCTGGCGCGGCACTGGGCGGCTGTCGCGGGCCGGGACATGACGATCGAAGAGGGCGTGCCGGGTTACGATCTGGACAACGCACGCATCCGCTTCGTGCCCGCGGACGGGCAGGCACAGTGCCTGTCGGCGCTGGATGTGACGGTCAAGGATGCCGACGCGATCCTCGGGCGCGCGGATGCGCGGGACCTTGCGACGACTCAGGACAGCGTGACGATCTGCGGCGTGCAGTTCAACCTGAAGGGCTGATCAGAACTCGACCTCGAGCTCGACCATCTCCTCCGGCTCTTCCAGCGCGGCGGCGGTCCATTCCTTCATCGGCGCCCAGTCGAGAACCGTGTCGCAATAGGCCTGCAGCAGCGGGTCCAGTTCGACGGCGTAGGTCCGGAACCGGGTGCAGACGGGGGCGTACATCGCATCGGCCATCGTCGGCTCGCCGAACAGGAACGGCCCGCCGTAGGTGGTCAGGCAGTCGGTCCAGATCTCCTTGATGCGCGCCACGTCCGGCCGCGCGCCCGAGAAGATCTTGAACGACTTGTGCCGCGCCTTGAGGTTCATCGGCAGGGCCGAGCGCAGGTTGTGAAAGCCGGAATGCATCTCGCCCGAGATCGACCGGCAATGCGCCCGCGCCTTGAGGTCCTTGGGCAGAAGCTGCGCCTTGGGGAAGGTTTCGTTCAGGTAGTTGGCGATCGCGAGCGTGTCCCAGACCTCGACATCGTTGTGGGTCAGACGGGGCACGCGGACCGAGGGGGCGAGCAGCAGAAGCTCCTGCCGGTTGTCCGGATCGTCGGGATCGACAGGCTTCTCCTCGAACTTCAGGCCCGCCATCTTGCACATCAACCAGCCCCGCAGGGACCACGAGGAGTAATTCTTGGACGAAATCGTGAGTGTTGCCTGCGGCATTGCCACACCTCCGGGTCTGATGCTGCGCTGCAGATAATTCTGTCGCACTGCGGCAAGAGATGCACTAGCATTTTCTGTGGGGGGACTAGCTGGGTGTGACAATGCTCTACGAAATGTATCAATTTCAGGACGATCTGATCGCACCGATGCGTCATTTGGCGTCACGGGCAAAGATCGAAGGCTCGCCTTTCGGGCAGATCATCAACGGCTTCGGGCGGCCCTACGACGCGACGATGGAGATGATTTCGCGATTCCGGCTGACCCATGAGCGGCCGGACTACTGCATCCGCCGGGTGCCCGTCGGCAACCGCGAGGTCGAGGTGGTCGAGGAGGTCGCGCTGGACCTGCCCTATGGCCAGCTTCTGCACTTCACCAAGCCCGACGTGGACATGCCGCAGCCCAAGGTGCTGATCGTCGCACCGCTGTCCGGCCACTTCGCCACGCTGCTGCGCGGCACGGTCGAGGTGATGCTGCGCGACCATGACGTCTATATCACCGACTGGGTCAACGCCCGCGACGTGCCCGCCGATGCGGGACCATTCGGGGTCGAGGATTACGTCGACTACCTCATCAAGTTCCTCGAACACATCGGGCCCGACAACAACATCCTCGCCGTCTGCCAGCCCTGCGTGCAGGCGCTGATCGCGGTGTCGGTGATGTCGCAGCAGAACAACCCCTGCACACCCCGGTCGATGACCCTGATGGCCGGTCCCATCGACGTGCGGGAAAGCCCGACGACGGTGAACGACCTCGCCTTCGACAATCCGCTGGAGTGGTTCGAGAAGAACGTCATCGCCACGGTCCCGCGCCGGTTCGCGGGCGGCGGGCGCAAGGTATATCCCGGCTTCATCCAGCTGTTCGCCTTCATGAACATGAACATGGACCGGCACCAGTCGCAGCACCGCAAGCTCTACCAGCATCTCGCCCGTGGCGAGACGGCAGAGGCCGAGCGGATCATGGAGTTCTACGACGAATACTTCGCCGTTCTGGACCTGACCGCCGAGTTCTACCTGGAAACCATCGAACGCATCTTCCAGAAGGCCGAGCTGGCGAAGGGCGAATTCACCTTCCGCGGCGAACGGGTCGATCCCGGCGCGATCCGCAAGACCGCGCTGCTGACGGTCGAGGGCGGGCGCGACGACATCTGTTCCATGGGCCAGACGGCGGCCGCGCACGAGCTGTGTTCCTCGCTCCGCCCGCACCTCAAGGCCCATCACCTGCAGCCGAACGTCGGCCATTACGGCGTGTTCAACGGCAAGAGGTGGGAGCGGGAGATCTACCCGGTCGTGCGCAACATGATCCTGGCGATGGAGTGAGCCCTATAGCTCCACCACCACCAGGTCGCCCTCGCGGCTGACATCGTAGAGTTCGAGGTTGCCGACCGTCTCGGTCTCCTCGGACTTCACCACCGATACGCCCACGGGACGCGCCCGATATTTCGTCGGACGCGCACAGGCGACGCCGGTGCGGATGTCGAATTCCCAGCCATGCCATGGGCAGCGGACGATCTCGTCTTTGCGGGACATGCGGTAATCGCCGGGTCCGCTGCTTTCGACCCATGAAATCAGGCTGCCGGAACACAGCGACCCGCCCTGGTGCGGGCAGCGGTCGAGCATGCCGAACCATTCGTCACCCTTCTTGAAGATGACGATGGGGCGGCCCTTGACCTCGACCAGTTTGCGGTCGGTGCCCTCGAAATCGGACACCTTGGCCACGACGTGCTTCTGACGTTCGGCCATCAGGACAGCCCGTAAGCCTTGTAGGCGTTGCCCCGGAAGAAGCCGTCGCGCTGCTCCTTGGTCAGTTGCACCGGCAGCGCGCGCTTGGGATCGTCGAAATCCCAGTGCGGGTAGTCGGACGCATAGAGCACCCGGTCCCAGCCCATCCACTCGATCGCCTCGACCAGTTGCTGGCGGTTGTCCGGCTCCTCGATCGGCTGCGAGGTCAGCCAGACGTGCTGGCGGATGATCTCGGACGGCGGGCGCTTGACGTGGCTGAGTTCCAGCCGGTTCTTTTCCCAGATCTTGTCCAGCCGCCACATCAGCGAGGGCAGCCACGCGATGCCGCCTTCGACGATCACCAGCTTGAGATCGGGGATGCGGTCAAAGACGCCCTCGTAGACCATCGAGGTGATCAGCGCCTGACAGCTCTGGGCGTGCGCCATCATGTCCTCGATATAGTAGGACGGATAGCCGCCCCCGGTCGGCGGGTTGCCACCGTAGCCGAAGGCATGCACCCCGACCGGCAGGCCGTTTGCCGCCGCGGCCTCGTAGATCGGCCAGTATTTGCGGTGGCCCATGGGATCGGGCGTCCGGGACAGCATGGAAATCTGGACGAAGTCGTCCTTGTGGGCGTGCTTCTCGATCTGCTGCACGCAGGCGTCCGCGTTCTCGTAGGCCATGACGATGGAGCCCTTGATCCGCGGCTCCTTCGAGGTCCAGAACTCGGTCTGCCATTCGTTGATCGCGGCGCAGACGGCGACGGCGAGGTCCATGTTCTGCAACGCCTGCCCGATCCTGAGCGGGATCATCACCGCCATGTCGACGTTATGCGCGTCGAGGTGCTGTTCGCGGAAGAACGACAGGGACGAGGCGGGCGGGCCGCCCTCGGGCGGATAGCTGTCGCGGCGGGACGCGCGGGGCTGGCCCTTGGGATACTGGGTGCCCCCTGCGAACCCGATGCGCTGCACCATGCCATAGGTCGCGATGTAGTCCCGCCACTTCTGTTCGATGAACGGGAACACCTCGTCCTCGAGCGAGGCGGGGTTCGGGTGGACATCGCAATCGGCGATGCCCAGCTCCACGGACTGGGTCTTGAGCGGGTTCGGTCTGGCTTCGACGTTCATGACGGCTCCTCCCTCAGAGTCGGGAATAGGTGGCTTTTGGCGTGTCGATCATCATCTTGCGGAGCTGGCTGTCCGAGAATCCGTCCGGCACGCATTCGGTGCCGTCGAACTGCCAGTGCGGATAGTCGGTCGAGAACAGCAGCAGGTCCTCGGTCCCGACATGCTCCATCAGCTTTTCCAGCACCGCGCGGTCGGGCGGCGCATCGACGGGCTGGAGCGTGAAGCGGAAGTTGTCGGCGATGATCTCGCGCGGCAGACGGTCGACCCAGGGGGTCAGCATCCGCAGGCCGTGCCAGTACTTGTCCATCCGCCACAGGTAGGCGGGCAGCCAGGTCCAGCCGCTTTCCGACATCACCACCTTGAGGTTCGGGAACTTGGTGAACACGCCCTCGGCAATCAGGCTGGTCACTGTGGTCTGGAAGTTCACGGCATTGGCCGCATAATCCTGCGAATGGTAACTGCTCCAGCCGACGCCGGTCAGCGGGTGGCGGTACATCGACCCGGCGTGGATCGCGATCGGCAGGCCGTGCTTCTCGGCGGCGCGGTAGATCGGCCAGTACATCTGGTGGCCGAGCGGGCGGTCGCCCATCACCAGCATCATCACCTGAACAAAGCGCTTGTCGCCCGCCAGCCGCTCGATCTCGTCCACGCAGAGCTCGGGGCTCTGCTGCGGCAGGACCATCGAGGCGCGCAGGCGGTCGTCCTTGTCCAGCCATTCGCGGGCCATGAAGTCGTTGAGGCCGCGCGCGAAGGCGGCGCCCATGTCCGCGTTGAACAGGATCTGGATGCCCAGCATCTGGTTCAGGATCGCCGTGCCCACGCCCATGCCGTCCAGCAGATGCGTCTGCATACGTTTCAGCGCCGAGGCCGCATCGCCCGGCCCGCGCCAGTCCTCGCGGCAGGTGATCGGGGCGTTCGGGGGATAGTGGACGCTGGTCAGCTGCTCGATCCCGCGATCCACCACCGACTGGGAGAGGTAGTCGTCGAGATAGGGCATAAGCTCTTTCATCGCCGGGCTGGCGGGATGGACGTCGCAATCGACAGCGCCCGGAATGATCCGGTTCGCGCCGCGCGTTTCGGGGTCCAGCAGGGTGTCCAAAGGCTCCTCCGTCGGTAACTAGAAACAGTATACCAACGCCGCCGTCTGTCCACACCATCAGGACGCAGACTCGCATATATGCGGAGGAGACCCGCCGACACGTCTCTGACATGCCCTTGCAAACCGCCCGGAATCGCGGCCACCTTGCGCCCGGAACCAACACGGGAGGATTTGGGATGGACCGCGAAACCTACGACAAGGGCATGGAAATCCGGCGCGCGACCCTGGGCGACGCCTATGTCGACAAGGCGGTCGCGGGTATCGACGACTTCACCCGCGAGTTCCAGGAAATCGTGACCACCTATTGCTGGGGCGAGGTCTGGGGCCGCGACGGGCTGCCCCGCAAGACGCGCTCGATCATCAACATCGCGATGATCGCCACCCTGAACCGCCAGCACGAGCTGGGCGCGCATATCCGGGGCGCGCTGAACAACGGCGTCAGCCGCGACGAGATCAAGGAAGTGCTGCTGCAGGTCGGCATCTACGCGGGCGTACCGGCGATGGTCGACAGCTTCCGCACCGCAAAGGCCGTGCTGGCCGAGATCGACGCCGAGGCCAAGTGATGACGATGGGATTCGTCGGCATCGGCACCATGGGCGATCCCATGGTGCACTGCCTTGCCGTGGCCGGGCACAAGGCCATGATCCACGACGCCAATCCCGCCGCAGCCGCCGCCGTGGCGGACCGCGACGGGCTGACCGCCGCGCTGGCCGCCGCCGATGTGGGTGCGGCCTGTGACGTGGTCATCCTGATGCTGCCCGACAGCCGCATCGTCCGTGACGTCTGCCTCGGCACCGGCGGACTGGCCGCCGCGATGGCGCGGGGCGGGGTGATCGTGGACATGTCCTCCTCCGATCCGATCGAGACCCGCAAGCTGGGGGCCGAGTTGAAGGAGATGGGCCTGACCCTGCTGGACGCGCCGGTTTCGGGCGGCGTGCGCAAGGCGCGGGACGGCACGCTGGCGATCATGCTGGGCGGGGACGACACGGCGGCGATGGACCGTGTGGAGCCGATACTGACCGGTATGGGCAAGGTGTTCCGCGCCGGACCGCTGGCGGCGGGCCACGCGACCAAGGCGCTGAACAACTACGTTTCCGCCGCCGGTCTGGTGGCCGCCTGCGAAGCGGTGATCGTCGGGCGCGACTTCGGTCTCGATCCGGCGGTTCTGACGCAGATCGTCAACGCCTCGACCGGGCGCAACAACTCGACCGAGAACAAGATCGCCCAGTTCGTCCTCTCGGGTGCCTATCGCGATGCGGGCTTTGCACTGCGATTGATGAGCAAGGACGTCGGTCTGGCGGCCGGACTGGGACGGCATACCGGACACGATTTCCCCGGCCTCGCCGCCGTCTCGGCGATCTGGGCGGATGCGGCGGAACGGCTCGACCCGCAGGCGGATCACACCGAGATCCACCGCTATCTGGAACAACTGGGCTGAGGGGGAGAAGCCTATGACCTACCAGGTCCATGCGATACAGTACGGTCTGGTCCCTGAACGGACCTCGGCCGGCAATTTCCTGGGCGGCGACCCGCATGAGAACGCGCCGATGCCGCTGCACTTCTACGTCTGGCTGATCCGCGGCAACGGGCGCACGATCCTCGTCGACACCGGTTTCAACGCGGAACGCGCGGCGCGGCGGAACCGGACCATCGACCGCTGCCCGATCGAGGCGCTGAGCCAGTTGGGCGTTGCGGCGGGGGACGTGGACACCGTCGTGATCACGCACCTGCACTACGATCACGCGGGCAACATGGACAAGCTGCCGAACGCGCGGTTCGTGCTGCAGGAGGCCGAGATGGGCTTTGCCACCGGCCGCCACATGCGCCACGCGCTGATCCGCCATCCGTTCGAACTGGGCGACGTGCAACTGATGGTGGCGCTGAACTACGCCGAGCGGGTGGACTGGATGAACGGCGACGGCGAGATCGCGCCGGGCGTGCGGGTGCATCACCTGCCGGGGCATTCGCTGGGGCTTCAGGCCGTGACGGTCGAGACGGAGGCCGGGCGCATCTGCCTCGCCTCGGACGTGGCGCATTTCTACGACAACATCGCCTATGGCCTGCCCTTCCCGATCACCGCGAACATCGCCGGGCAACTGGACGGGCATGAAACCGTGCGGCGGCTGCCGTCGCGGCCCGAACTGCTGGTGCCGGGCCACGATCCGCGCGTGAACACGAGCTTCGAGGCGATCCCCGACGATCCGCTGATCTTCGACCTGACCAGGCCGCTGGCCTAGGCGCGGAAGAGCGCCTCGGCCATCTGGCGCAGCTTGGCCTTCTGGATCTTGAGCCCGTTCGCGCTCTCGGTCGCGGGAAACGCGTCGAGCGTGACCACACGCTCGGGCACCTTGTAATGCGCCAGCCTGTCCGCGACATGGGCGATGACCGCGCCCTCGTTGGGCCCTGGCGCGCCCGCCTCGGTGGTCACGAAAGCCACCGGACGCACCCGTATGCCGTCGACCGCGCCGACGACCTGCGCCTTCTCGATGCCCTCGACCTGCTCGATCACCTCTTCGATCTCGCGCGGGTCGGTCAGGAAGCCCGAGAGCCGCAGGAAATCGCCGTTCCGCCCGAGATAGACGAAGGTTCCGTCGCCGCGCAGGTAGCCCGCGTCTCCGGAGCGGAAGTAGCCTTCGCCATCCACCGCCCTGGCGGTCGCTTCGGGGTTCAGGTAGTAGCCCGCGAAATTGGTCGGCGCCTTGATCTCGATGACGCCGGGCGTGCCATCCGGCAACAACGCGCCGCTTTCGCTGTCGCGGACGCGGACCTGTGTGCTGTCGCCCCCGGCCGGCAGGCCGCCGCCCTTGAGCCGTTCGGTCAAAGGCAGGGTCATCGGCTGGATCGAGAAGATCGCGTTGACCTCGGAGGCGCCATAAAGGCCGCACATGGGCACACCCGCCTCGGCCATCTCGCGCAGGTCGCCCTCGATCCCCGGCGTGAAAGTCGGGAACCCGCACAGCCGCGCGCCGTCGAAGACGCCGGAATCGGCGCGCCACATCTGGCGGAACATCTCGTCCGAGCCGAAGAAATGCGTGACCTGTCCGGCCCGCGCCGTGCTCAGCGCGTCCTCCAGCCGCCATTGGGCGTTCAGCCAGACCGGCGCGCCGCCGGCCATCGCGCCGAGCACCGTGTTCAGCCCGAACACACCGCAGAGCGGCATGATCGCCAGCAGCGCCGCACCCTCGGCATCGAAGCCGTAGGCGCGTGCGGAGTTGCGGGCGTGCAGGGTCAGGCTGCGCTGGCGGTGCAGGACGAGCTTGGGCAGGTTTGTGGTGCCGGACGTGGTGAAGAGCAGCGCGGGGCTGTCCGCACTGCCCGCGCCATCCGCCACCGCATGGGCCGTGTCGAGAGCGACGTTCACGACGGGGCGCTCATGGAGCGGGTCGGCGGCGCCGTCATCCATGACGGCGAAGGTTTCGAGGGCGGGCAGATCGGTGCAGTCCAGCCCTTCGACAAGCGACAGGAAGTCGGTGTGCCGGTCCTGCCGCTCGAACACCAGCATCCGCGCGCCGGAGCTCTTAAGGATGTGGTGCAGCTCTGCCGTGCGGTAGCGTGTGTTGACCGCCGCGATCATCGCCCCGATGCGGCCCGCGCCGAACATCAGCGCCAGCCATTCTATGCGGTTCGGTAGCCAGACCGCCACACAGTCGCCCGCGCCGATCCCCTGCCCCCGCAGCCATCCCGCCGCACGTCCGACGAGGTCGTCGAAGGCTGCCGCGCTGATCGCCTCGCCCTCGGGCGTGACGAAGAGCGGGCGTGGATCGCCCGCCTTCGCCATGTCCAGACCGCTGGCGATCAGGCTGTCGAAGCTCAGCGCGTCAGACATCGCCTCAGCCCTGGTATTCGGCCATCAGGCGGCGGGCGATGATGATCTGCTGGATCTGGCTGGTGCCTTCGTAGATGCGCAGCAGGCGGACGTCGCGATAGAGCCGCTCGATCGGATACTCGGCCATGTAGCCCGCCCCGCCGTGGATCTGCAGCGCCCGGTCGGCCACGCGCCCGGCCATCTCGGAACAGAAGTATTTCGACGCCGAAGCGTTCAGGATCGCCTGCCCTTCGGTATCGTATTGTTGCGCCGTAGACCGCACCAGAGCCCGTGCCGCCGCCAGTTCCGCCGCGCTGTCGGCCAGCATCGCCTGCACCAGCTGGTGCTGCCCGATCTCGACGCCGAACTGCTTGCGCTCCAGCGCGTAGCCGGTCGCGATATCCAGCATCCGCTGCGCCGTCCCGACCGCCATCGACCCCACGTGGACGCGGCCCCGGTCCAGAACCTTCATCGCCGTACGGAAGCCCTTGTTCTCGTTCTGCGGCCCGCCGATGATCGAGGTTTCGGGCACGCGGACGTTTTCAAAGATCACATCCGACGTCTTGGTCCCGCGCTGCCCCAGCTTGCGGTCGGGCTTGGCAACCGTCAGGCCCGGCGTGTTGGCGGGGACGAGGAAGGCCGTCACGCCGCCGCCACCCGCGATGTCGGGGTTCGTCCGGGCGAAGACGGTGAACACCCCCGCGCGCACGGCGTTGGTGATGTAGCGCTTGGTGCCGTTGATGACGAAGTCGCCGCCGTCACGCTTGGCCGAGGTGCGGACGCTGCCCGCGTCGGAGCCGGTGTCGGGCTCGGTCAGGGCAAAGCTGGCGATCATCTCGCCGGTGGCAAGGCGCGGCAGGTATTCGTCCTTCTGCGCATCGGTGCCGTCCATGACGATGCCCTGGCTGCCGATCCCGACGTTGGTGCCGATCAGCGACCGGAAGGACATGGAGGCATAGCACAGCGCCTCGACCAGACGGCTTTCCTGCAGCGTGGACAGGCCCAGACCGCCGCGCTCCTCGGGGATGGACATGCCGAAGAGACCCATGTCGCGCATCTCCTGCACGATCTCCTCGGGGATGTCGTCCTCGGCCTCGACCCGGTCCTCGGCCGGGATCAGGCGGTCGCGGACGAACCGCTGCACCGTGCTGAGGATCTGTTCGAATACGTCTGCGTCGACACCCTTGGCCATGTCTCTCTCCTTACTTGCACTCATCGCGTCCCGCCCCGCGGGGCGGTCTTTCACTGTCACTCCCACGGACGCCTTGCGCCGTCAAAGCCGTTCTTTATAAAGAATCATATTCTGGAAAGAAAAAAGATGAAGCCCGCAGAGCACCAGAAATTCGTCGGCGCCGTCCAAGCGGCGGTCAAGATCATGCGGCGGCTGGCCGAGGTCGATCAGGCCGAAGGCGTGGCCAGCATCGCGAGGGCGACGGGCCTGAACGTGTCCACCACGTTCAACATCCTGAAAACGCTGACCAAAGAACGCCTTGTCACCTTCGACGACCGGACCAAGGCCTATGACCTGGGGCTTGGGGTGCTGGACATCGCGATGCCGGTGATGGGCCGCCCGCCCGCCGAGCTGATCCGACCGCTGATGGAAGAGATCGCCGAGCGGCACCAGACCTCGGTCGCGCTGTGGCACGTCACCGACGCGCGGCGGGTGGTCATGTCGGACCATGTCGCGCCGAGTCGCGTGGTCCATGCGGTGCTGCGACCGGGCGCGCGATTCCCCGACCTCGCCGGGGCCGTCGGCCGCTGCGTGGCCGCGCACCGGGAGTACGACCGCGACACGCTGGAACGGGAGTTCGCCGCGCTCAGATGGCAGAACCCGCCGTCATTCGACACATACTGGGCAGAGGTCCAGCAGGCCCGGCAGGACGGCTATGCCATTGAGGTCGGACAGCTTTTCCGGGGCATCACGCTGATCGCCTCGGTCGCCTGCGATGCGCAGGGCGCACCCAGGCTGGGATTGAGCGCGGTCTCCATTGCGCAGCAGATCGAAGACGATAGGCTCGCCGACGTGGCGCGGGACCTGTCGACGGCGGTTCAGGCGATCGAACGCGGGGTATTCGGCGTGACGGGAGGGTCGCGCCGGGACTGATCCGCGACAGGGAGGATACATGATGAACGACAGCGACGCGGCAGGGCTTTCCGCCCTGTTCGAACCGAAGTCCATCGCGGTGATCGGCGCGTCCGGCGATCCGCAGCGGATCGGCGGGCGGCCCATCGACTTCTGCAAGCGCGGTGGCTTTAAGGGGGCGATCTATCCGGTGAACCCGACGCGGGACGAGGTGCAGGGGCTGAAGAGCTATCCCGACCTTGCCGCGATCCCCGGACCGGTGGACATGGCCATCCTCGCCATCCCCGCCGCGCGGGTGATCGAGACGCTGGAGGCCTGTGGCGCGAAGGGCGTGAAGGCCGCCGTTTGCTTCTCTGCCGGGTTTGCCGAGATCGGGGGCGATGGCGTCGCGGCGCAGGACGAGATGATCGCGGTGGCGCGACGGCATGGGATCCGCCTGCTGGGGCCGAACTGCCTCGGGCTCTATGGTGCGTCCGTGGGCGCGGGGGCGACGTTCTCCTCGGCGCTGGAGGGCGAGATGCCCAAGCGGGGCGGGATCGGGCTGATCACCCAGTCGGGCGCGTATGGCACGCATCTGCTGTGCCTCGCCAAGGACCGCAGGCTGGGGATCGCGGGCTGGGTGTCGACCGGGAACGAAGCCGATGTGAGCGTCGCGGAGTGCCTCGAATACATGGTCGAGCGGGACGACGTGACCTCGGTCGGGCTCTATCTGGAGGGGATCAACCGCGCCGACACGCTGATCGCGGCGCTGAAGAAGGCGCGCGAGTTGCGCAAGCCGGTGGTGATCATGAAGGTCGGCGCATCCGAGGTCGGCGCAAAGGCGGCGCAATCGCATACGGCGTCGCTGGCCGGGTCGGACGCCAGCGTGCAGGCGGTGATCGAGCAGTTCGGCGCGCATCGGGCCAAGACGACGGAAGAGATGTTCGACATCCTCTACGCCGCCTCAATCGCGCCGATCCCGCCGGGCGACCGGCTGGGGATTATCACGGTGTCCGGCGGCGCGGGCGTGCTGATGGCCGACGCGGCCGCGACCTACGGGCTGTCAGTGCCGCCGATGCCGGAAGCGTCGGTCGCCAAGCTGATGGAGCGGAACCCGTTCTCCTCGCCGCGCAACCCGGTGGACGTCACGGCACATGCGCTGAACGACTTCGACCTGATCCCCGAGAACCTGGAGGAGATGATCCGCATCGGGCTCTTCGACAGCTACGTCGCCTTCTTCACCTCGTGGGTTGGATCGGCCAGCCTCGGCCCGCGTCTGCGCGAGGCATTGATGTCGAAGCTGAAGGGGTTCGACCGGCCTTTCGCGCTGGTCGGGCTGTGCGATGCGGAAGTCTCGGCGGCCTATGACGCCGATGGTGTGCTGACCTTCGAGGATCCCTCGCGGGCCGTCGCGGCGCTCGGAGCTCTGGCGAAGTTCGGGCGCAGCTTCGATACGGCCGCGCAGGGTCAGGGCGCCCTGCCCGAGGTGAACGTCGCGCCGATCCCGGCGCGGACCATGGGCGAGGCCGAGGCCAAGGCGATCATCGCCGAGGCAGGCGTGCCGATCCTGCCCGAGGTCGTCGCCCCGACTGCCGACGAGGCCGCGCAGGCGGCGGAGGTCATGGGCTATCCGGTTGCGATGAAGATCGTGTCACCCGACATCGCCCACAAGACCGACATCGGTGGCGTGGCGCTGAACCTTGCGGACGCCGAGGCGGTGCGGCGGACGGCGGAGCGGATGCTGACCGAGATCCCGAAGCTGAAGCCGGAAGCGAAGATCGAGGGCGTCCTCGTCAGCCCGATGGCGGGCGCGGGGGTCGAGCTGATCGTCGGCACCCAGCAGGACGCCAGCATGGGGCCGATGGTGATGGTCGGCCTCGGCGGCATCCTCGCCGAGGTGCTGAAGGACGTCGCGCTGGCCCGTGCGCCCGTGACCAAGGCCGAGGCGCTCGGGATGCTGTCCCGCCTGCGTGGCGCGGCGATGCTGGATGGCGTGCGCGGTGCCCCGCCCGTGGACCGGGACGCCATCGCGGACATCATCAGCCGCCTGTCCGTCCTCGCCGCCGCCAATGCCAATACGGTCGAGAGCATCGAGATCAACCCCCTGCTCGCCCGTCCGGACGGCCCCGTCGCGCTGGATGCGCTGATCGTCCCGCGCGACCCGGCGACTTGACCTTTCCCCCGCCCCGCGCAAACCGTGGGGCGGGGAGGAAACCAGTTGGATTTCCGGCAACTCAGATATTTCGTCACCATCGCCGAGGCGCAGTCCTTTTCCCGCGCCGCGATGTTCCTGAACGTGGCCCAGCCCGCGCTGTCGCTGCACGTCCGGAACATGGAGGCGGAACTGGGGACCGAGCTGCTGATCCGCACGCCGCAGGGTGTCACGCCCACCGAGGCGGGCACGCTGTTGCTGGACCGGGCGCGGATGCTGCTGGCGGATTTCGAAAGCGCCCTGCAGGAGGTCCGCGATCTGGCCGAGGAACCGGCGGGCGAGGTGCATATCGGCCTCCCCGGCACGATCTCGGAACTGCTGTCGGTGCCGCTGATCCTGAAGGTCCGCGAGCGGCATCCGAAGATCCACCTGCGCGTGGCCGAGGCGATGAGCGGCTTCGTCCTGTCATGGCTGCAGGAGGGCGATCTGGATCTCGGCCTGATCTACACCGCCGTTTCCGGCCACGGCCTGCGGTCCACCCCCGTTCTGACCGAGGAACTGCGCCTGTTCGCAGCGCCCGGCCGTGCCGATGCCCCGGCCAGCGAACCGGTCGATCCGGCCACCATCGCCGCCCTGCCCCTGATCCTGCCCGGCCCGACCCACGGGCTGCGCGCGCAGATGGACCGCGAGGTCGAAGCGGCGGGCTCCGCGCTCGGCACGGTGACCGAGGTGGACAGCTACAACGCGATCAAGGACCTCGTGGCGCGGGGGGCCGGGTTCTCCGTCCTGCCGGTGAACGCCATCGCGCGCGAGGAAGCGGCGGGAGAGCTGCAGAGCTGGACGCTCGGCACCCCGCCGATCCGGCGCACGGTGCATATCGTCCAGCCCGAGGGGCGGCCCGCGTCGAAGGCCGCGCTGGCGGTCCGGGCGCTGTGTGTCGAGACGCTGGAAGAACTGATCGCTGAGGGCAGATGGCTGACCGGCGCGGGGGCCATATCGGAAAGTTATACCCCTTAGCCATAAGCGGGATTTGATCCCCGGCCCGCGCGGCGCGATAACCGCGCGGAAATGGAGGGCCTCATGGAAAATTACGACGACATTCGCGCCGAGGTGGCCAAGCTCTGCGCGAACTTCCCCGGCGAATACTGGCGCAAGCTGGATCGCGACATGGCCTATCCGACCGATTTCGTGAACGCGCTGACAGAGGCGGGCTGGCTCGCCGCCCTGATCCCCGAGGAATACGGCGGGTCGGGCCTGCCGCTCTCTGCCGCCGCCGCGATTCTCGAGGAGATCCAGCGGCAGGGCGCCAACGGCGGCGCCTGCCACGCGCAGATGTACATCATGGGCGCGCTGCTGCGGCACGGGAACGAAAAGCAGAAACAGGAATACCTGCCCAAGATCGCCACCGGCGAACTGCGCCTGCAGGCCTTCGGCGTGACCGAACCGACGAGCGGCACCGACACGACCTCGCTGCGGACGACCGCGGTCAAGCAGGGCGACCATTACGTGGTGAACGGCCAGAAGATCTGGACCTCCCGCGCCGAACATTCAGACCTGATGCTGCTGCTGGCCCGGACGACGCCCAAGGACCAGGTGACCAAACGCACCGATGGCCTGTCGGTCTTCGTCGTCGACATGCGCGAGGCGCTGAAGGATGGCATGACCATCCGCCCGATCCGCACGATGATGAACCATTCGACGACCGAGGTCTTCTTCGAGAACGTCAAGGTTCCGGCGGAGAACCTCGTGGGCGAAGAGGGCAAGGGCTTCCGCTACATCCTCTCGGGCATGAACGCGGAGCGGATCCTGATCGCCGCCGAATGCGTGGGCGACGCCAAGTGGTTCATCGAGAAGGCGACCAACTACGCCAACGAACGCTCGATCTTCGGCGGGCCGATCGGCCGCAACCAGGGCGTCCAGTTCCCGATCGCGCGGGCCTATGCCCAGATGCGCGCCGCGGAACTGATGGTGAAGGAAGCGGCGCGCAAGTTCGAGGCGGGCGAGAACTGCGGGCCCGAGGCGAACATGGCCAAGATGCTGGCGGCAGAAGCCTCGTGGGCGGCAGCCGAGAGCTGCGTCCAGACGCACGGCGGCTTCGGCTTTGCCGAGGAATACGACGTGGAGCGCAAGTTCCGCGAGACCCGCCTCTACCAGGTCGCGCCGATCTCGACCAACTTGATCCTCAGCTTCATCTCCGAGCACGTCCTCGGGATGCCGCGGAGCTACTGATGCAGCCCCTCAAGGGACTGAAGGTGGTGGCCGTCGAACAGGCGGTCGCTGCACCTTTCGCCACCGGGCGGCTGGCCGATGCGGGCGCCGAGGTCATCAAGATCGAACGGCCCACGGGCGATTTCGCGCGGGGTTACGACGACACCGCAGCGGGCCAGTCGAGCTATTTCGTCTGGCTCAACCGGGGCAAGCGGTCCGAGGTGCTGGACCTTGCCTCGGACGAGGGTCGCAAGGCGCTGCGGGCCCTGATCGCGGATGCCGACGTGCTGGTCCAGAACCTCAAGCCCGGCGCCATGGCCCGGATGGGGCTGGACCCTGCCGATCTGCGCGCGGCCTATCCGCGCCTGATCACCTGCTGCATCTCGGGCTATGGCGAGACCGGACCGATGGCCGACCGCAAGGCCTATGACCTGCTGATTCAGGCGGAATCGGGCCTGTCCTCGATTACCGGGGGCCCGGACGAGCCATCGCGTGTCGGCGTCTCCATCGTGGACATCGCCACCGGGGCCACGGCCCATGCCGCGATCCTCGAGGCGCTGATCCAGCGCAGCATCACCGGCAAGAGCGTCGGCATCCATGTCTCGATGTTCGACGTCATGGCCGACTGGATGGCGGTGCCGCTGCTGCAGCACGAGGGCGGCAAGACGCCGAAACGCGTGGGCCTCGCGCATCCGTCCATCGCGCCCTACGGCGCCTTCTCGGGCAGCGACGGGTCGGTTTTTCTGATCTCGGTCCAGTCGGAGCGGGAGTGGCAGAGCCTCTGCACCCATGTTTTGGGTGACAGCGACATCCCCAAGGATCCCCGCTTTGCCTCGACCGTTGCGCGGGTCACCAACCGGGCCGAAACGGACGCGCTGGTTGCGGCCGCCTTCGCCAGGCGCACGGGCCAAGAGCTGGTCGCCGACCTGACCCGTGCGGACACGGCCTTTGCGCAGGTGAACGACATGGCGGGCCTTTCGGCGCATCCGCACCTGCGGCGCGTCACGGTCGCGACGCCGAACGGGCCGGTCAACCTGCCGGCGCCTGCCGCGATCTTCAGTGACGGCACGCGCAGGCTCGGGCCGGTTCCGGCCATCGGCGAAACCCCGGAGGAGTGAGGCAATGACCGACATCGACATCGACCACCTGCGGACGTGGATCGGCAAGGAGGAGGCGGTCGAGGAACTGCTCTCCGACGACCTCGTCCGCCGGTTCAACGCCGTCACCGGCTATGCCGCGCCCGCCGACAGGACCGGCGGCCGCCCGGCGCCGCAGCTGGTGCATCTGTGCCTCGCCCCGCCGGTAGCACCCAACGATCAACTCGGGCCCGACGGCCATCCGGCGCGGGGCGGCTTCCTGCCGCCGGTGCCGCTGCCAAACCGGATGTGGGCGGGCGGCGAGATGCGGTTCCTGCGCGAACTCAGCACCGGGCGGATGGTGAAGCGCCATTCCACGATCGAGGACGTGGTGCTGAAGCAGGGGCGCACGGGGCCGCTGTGCTTTGTCACCGTCAGGCACCGGATCAAGGACAGCCAGGGCGTCGCGATCGAGGAACGGCAGGACATCGTCTATCGCGAGGCGACGTCGGGCCCCGCGCCGACGCGCCCCGCCGCCGCGCCCGGCGCGCATCACGAGGTCGTCCGCGCGGATTCCGTGGTTCTGTTCCGCTACTCGGCGATCACCTTCAACGGGCACCGCATCCACTACGACCAGCCCTACGTCACGCAGGTCGAGGGCTATCCGGGCCTGATCGTGCACGGCCCGCTGCAGGCGACATGGCTCTGCCACCTCGCCGAACGTCTGAAGGGCAAGCCGCCCGCGAAGTTCACGTTCCGCAGCCTCGGGCCGCTCTTCGACGTCGACACCGTGACGCTGAACGCGGAAGAGGACGGCGATGCGCTGCGCCTGTGGACCGCCGCCGAGGGCGGGCCGGTCGCGATGGAAGCCCGCGCCGAATGGTGAGTCGCAAATAGCGGATTGATCGGCTCGCGAAAGCGGCCATTACTGGAACCTCCGGTCCCGGAGGTTCCAGTGCCCGACATCGCGATACTCGGCGCCAATGGCGTCTATGCCCGTCACCTGATGCCCCGGCTGACCGAGGACGGCATCCGCGTCCGCGCCATCGTCCGCCGCCCCGAGGCCGCTGGCGCGGCCCGCGCCGCCGGGGCCGAGATCGCCGAGGCGGATATCTTCGACCACGAAAGCCTCGTCCGCGCGCTGGACGGCTGTTCCACCTGCATCAACCTTGCCACCTCTCTGCCCGGCCCCTCGGGTCGCGGTGACTTCGCGGCCAACGACCGGCTCAGGCGTGACGGGGTGCCCGTGCTGATCTCGGCCTGCCAGGACGCGGGTGTGGCGCGGCTGGTGCAGCAGTCCATCGCGATGGTCTGCAACGGGGGCGACCGCGTCATGCGCGGCAACGAAAGCCCCGAGCCGCAGGGCAACCCGCTGGCCACCGAGGCCCTGCGCGCGGCGCTGGAGATGGAGACGGCGGTGCGCAGCGCGCCGCTGGACCACATGATCCTGCGGGGCGGGTTGTTCTACGGTCCGGGCACCGGGTTCGACGAGGCATGGGTTGCGCAGGCCGTGGCGGGCAAGCTGCGGCTGCCGGCGGAGCCCGACAATTGGGTCACGCTGGTGCACATCTCGGACATGGCCGAGGCTACCGTCTCAGCCCTGCGCCATTGGCAGGCGCGCGAAACCATCGCGGTGACGGACGATCAGCCGACGACGTGGCGGCGGCTGTTCACCCATGTCTGCACGCAGGTCGGGGCCGAGGCGCCGGAACCCGGCGACCGGCCGGGCTTCGGGTCGTTCCGGGTCAGCAACGAACGCGCGCGGAACCTGCTGAACTGGGCCCCGCGCTATTCGTCCTATGCTTCGGGCCTCGCCCGCTAGGGGCTCAGCCGAACTTGGCCGGGCGCTTTTCCATGTTGGCGCGGATCACTTCCTTCTGGTGATCGCCGCCGATCAGGTTCGCCTGCTCGCGGCTTTCCTCCAGCAGCACGGCCTTTTCGTCGGCCCCGCTCTCGATGAAGTCGATCAGCCGCTTGGCCGCCCGGATGGCGGAGGGCGACTTGCCCGCGATCACCTGCGCGATCTCCATCGCGCGGGCCAGCGGATCGTCCGCCAGCTCGGTCACGAGACCCAGTTCCAGCCCCTTGGTCGCGGGAATGATGTCCGCCGTGTAGGTCAGGTAACGCAGCACGTCGGACCGCAGGATGTGGCGGAAGATCGGCATGCCGCCCATGTCGGGGACGAGGCCCCATTTCATCTCCATGATCGACAGCTTGGCGTCCGGCGCGGCGACGCGGATGTCGGCCCCGATGGCCAGCTGCATCCCGGCCCCGAAGGCCACGCCATGCACCGCCGCGATCACCGGCACCGGCAGTTCGCGCCAGACGGTCGAGACGCGCTGGCTGATGTTCGACAGCCCGTGCGTCCGCACCATCATCCGGCGTACCGGGTCTTCCTTGGTCATCGAGCCGAAGCTCGCCATGTCGAGCCCGGCGCAGAAGGCACGGCCCTCGCCCGACAGGACGACGACACGGACATCGTCGCGGTCCATCAGGCTTTCGCCCGCCTCGACGATGGCCTTTTTCATCTCGGGATCCACGGCGTTCATCTTGTCCGCCCGGATCAGCGTGACCTTTGCGATATGGTCCTCGACCACCACGGAAACGCGATCGTTCATTCTGTTGTCCTCCTGCAACCTGACGTTGGCGCGACTGCACCGCATCCGCGCGCCAAGGTCCAGCCCCGGCATGCGGATTTCACTGGACGAGTGCCCCGGACCGGATCTAATTCGCGCCATGACCGGACCTCGCCTGACACCCCTCGTCGCCTCGCTGCCCGCCACCGTTCCCTTCGTGGGCCCGGAGGAACTGGAACGCCGCCGGGGCGCGCCCTTCGACACCCGCCTCGGGGCGAACGAAAACGTCTTCGGGCCCTCGCCCAAGGCCATCGCGGCGATGGAGACGGCGGCCGGTGCGATCTGGCAATACGGCGACCCGACCAGCCATGACCTGCGCACGGCGCTGGCCGCGCATCACGGCTGCGGGATGGAGAACATTGTCGTCGGCGAAGGGATCGACGGACTGCTCGGATACCTCGTGCGGATGCTGGTGGCCGAGGGCGACGTGGTCGTCACCTCGGCCGGGGCCTATCCGACGTTCAACTACCATGTGGTCGGCTACGGCGGACGGCTGGAAACGGTGCCGTATCGTGACGATGCCGAGGATCTGCCGGCGCTGATCGAAAAGGCCCGCGCGACCGGCGCGCGGCTGATCTATTTCGCCAACCCTGACAATCCGATGGGCAGCTACATGACCGGCGCCGCGGTGGCCGCCGCGCTGGACGCGCTGCCCGCTGACACCTTGCTGATCCTCGACGAAGCCTATGCGGAGTTCGCTCCGGCTGACGCGGCCCTGCCGCTGCCGGTGGACGATCCGCGCGTGATCCGCATGCGCACCTTTTCCAAGGCCTACGGCATGGCGGGTGCACGGGTCGGCTATGCGCTCGGCCATCCGGAGCTGATCGGCGGCTTCGAGCGGGTGCGCAACCACTTCGGCATGAACCGCGCCGCGCAGATCGGCGCGCTTGCGGCGCTTCAGGATCAGGACTGGCTGGCACGCACGCAGGCGATGGTCATCGGCGCGCGTGAGCACATCGGGCGGATCGTCCGGGCGCATGGCCTGACGCCCCTGCCCTCGGCCACGAACTTCGTCACCGTCGACCTCGGCGGCACCGGCGATCTGGCCCGCGCGACCGTCGCGGCGATGGCCAAGCGCGGCGTGTTCATCCGCATGCCCTTCGTCGCGCTGCAGGACCGCTGCATCCGCATCACGTGCGGGACCGAGGCGGACCTTGCCCTGCTCGAAGCCGCGCTGCCCGCCGCCCTGGACGAGGCGCGTCGCGCCTGACAGGTGACAGACGCCGCGTCCGCGTTATTCTTATCCATATGTGGTTGGATGAGGTGGCCATGGACGACAAGCGGCCGTCAGCCCCAGATTATACGACAGCGGTGCTGTGGATGGGGCTCGTGAACCTGCTGTGGATGCTCGGCGTGATCTGGGCGATGTTCGGCATGCCCGCCGTCCTCGCGACCGGCTACGCGCTCAATCGCGGGATCAGCTGGCTGTCGACACGGATGGGCTGACGGCGGGGCGCTCAGCCCCGCGCGATCACCTCGGCCGCCGCCGACAGCGCGCCCGCGCCGAACGGGATGTCCAGCGCCCGCATCCCCGCCTCGACCACGCCCAGCAGGCCGAGGATCATGTGCGCGTTGACGTGGCCCATGTGGCCGAACCGGAAGAAGCCGTCGCCCTTGGGATCGTCGCGCTCCGCCATGCCGATGCCGAGGCCCAGCACGACGCCGGCCTGCGTCTCGGTCCATTTCCGCAGCCGCGCGCCGTTGTCGCCGCCGAGGCCGAGCGCGGTGACCGCATGGCTGCGATCCTTGCGGTCGGCGATGTTCAGCGTCATCGGCCCGCCCTGGCCCCATGTCTCGCAGGCGGCCCAGATCGCCTCGGCCAGAACGGCGTGGCGATGCCAGATCGCCTCCATCCCCTCGGCGTGGATCATGTCCAGCGACTTGCGCAGGCCATAGACGTGGTGCGTGGCCGAGGTGCCGCCGAAATACTGGTAGGCCCAGTCGGGTTCCGCGCGCGGGCCCCAGTCCCAGTAGCGCGAGACCTCGCCGTTGCGGGCACGGGCGGCGGCCTTGGCCTTTTCGTTGTAGAAGACGAAGCCGAGGCCCGGCGGGACCATCAGGCCCTTCTGGCTGCCAGTGACGGCGATGTCGACGCCGTCGGCGTCCATCTCGAACCGGTCGCAGGCCATCGAGGCGATGCAGTCGGCCATCAGCAGCGCCGGGTGGCCCGCCGCGTCGATCGCGGCGCGCAGGACGCCGGCCTCGTTGCGGACCGAGGTCGCGGTATCGACGTGGCTGAACAGGACAGCCTTGATCCGGTGCTCCTTGTCCGCGCGCAGGGCCTCTTCGATCCGGGCGGGGTCGATGGGGCTTTTCAGGCCGAAGTCGACCTTCTCGATCTCCAGCCCCACGCCGACGCCCTGATCCGCCCAGCCATGGCCGAAGCGGCCGGTGACGGCGACCAGCACCTTGTCACCGGGCCGCAGCGCGTTCGACAGCGCCGCTTCCCATGCACCGTGGCCGTTGCACATGTACATCGCCGCATAGCCGTCGGTCCGCGCCACCTTCTTGAGGTCGACCAGCAGCGAGGCCATCAGGTCGACGATCTCGCCCTCGTAGATATTGGGCGAGGGGATGTGCATGGCCTGAAGCACCGGGTCCGGCATGACGGACGGGCCGGGAATGGCGAGGTAGGGGCGGCCAGCGGCGAGGGACATGGGAAGGACTCCGGCGGAATATTCAACCCGCGCAGCTTTAGCGTGGCGTTCGGGAGGGTCAATTGCCCGCGATCCACTTCGGCGGAAACCTTGCGTGCGCTGGCGCAGGGCGGCTAAGTCGCAGGATCTTCCGGTGGATGGCACGGCAATGGGATGGCTCGAACGGCTGCGGGAATGGGAACGGCGGTGGCGCTACGGCTACCGCACCGATTTCTCGACGCCGGAGGACCGGCGCCGGGCCGAGATCTACATCCGCTGGTTCGACCACGGCATCCTGCGCGGCCGCTGGACCAACGGGGCCGAGATCGCGCCGGGCGTGTTCCGGTCCAACCAACCGACGCGGGCGCGCTATGCCGCTATGAAGGCGGCCGGTGTGCGCTCGGTTCTCAACCTGCGCGGGGACGAGGGCGACGGCCCGCCACTGCTGATGGCGCGGGAGGCCTGCGCCGCTTTGCGGTTGCATCATGTGGTCGCGCACCTGCCGGGCCGCCGTGCGCCTGCAGCAGAGGACATCCTGTCCCTGATCGCGATCTTCCGCGATATCGAACGGCCGTTCTTCATGCACTGCAAGTCAGGCGCGGACCGGAGCGGGTTTGCCGCCGCGATCTACCTCATGACCTGCGAAGGACGCAGCCCTGCCGAAGCGCGGCGGCAGCTTTCGGCGAGGCACCTGCATTTCGCCCGCAGCCGCGCGGGTGTGCTGGGACTGATCCTCGACCGTCACGCCGCATCAGGCCTGCCGCTGGAGACCTGGCTGCGCAAGGACTACGATCCGCAGGCGATACAGGCAGAGTTCGATCAGCGCCGCCGTCAGCGCTGATCCACTAGCGCGCGGCCACGGCCTCTGCGGGCAGCAGGTGCAGGCCCTTGCGCAGCGCGTCCTCGGGCCGGTCGGTGGCCAGCGCCGCCCAGACGTGGCGCGGCAGCAGCAGCCCCTGCACGGGGCGCGGCGCACGGCCCGCGCGGACGGCGAGGTTCACGACCCCCGCCCCGATCCGCGCCAGTGGTCCGCCCCCCGCCCCCAGGCGGAAGCAGGCGGGCCGGTCCGTCACGAGATGCTGGAGGGCGACCTCGGCCCAGCCGGGCCCCAGCCGGACGCGCGGCGGCAGGAACATGAGCCATTCGCCGCCCGCCTCGGTCGCCCCGCGCCGCATCTGCGCGACACGGCCTGACGCGCCCTCGGCCCAGATCGCGCCAAGGTCGGCGGCCACCTTGCGGGTCGCGTCCCCTGATCCGCCGTCGCTGACGATCAGTTCGCGGATCAAACCGGCCTCCAGCCCTTCGAACAGCGCGGCGGCGCAGCCGGGCAGATCGGTGGCCGAGTCGAGGGTTGGAATGATGACGGAGACAGGCGCGCGCACGGCTCCCCCCTGTTACCTGCGTCTAGGCTGGCTATATTGACCCATGACACCTGACTGACAAGACCGAAGAGAAAGCTGCCACCCATGGGACGCGCAATCTACCGCATCACCGGGCCCGACGCCCGCGACTTCCTGCAGAATCTGGTGACCAACGACGTCCGGCAGCTGGACAGTGCGGGGATCGTCTATGCCGCGCTTCTGACGCCGCAGGGGAAATACCTTGCCGATTTCTTCCTCGTGAAGGACGGCGAGTCGATCCTGCTGGACGTGGATGACAGCCTCGCTGCCGGGCTGGTGCAGCGGCTGACGATGTACAAGCTGCGGTCCAAGGTGCAGATCGAGGAGACCGGGCTGGGCGTCTCGCGCGGCAGCGGCACGCCGCCCGAGGGGGCGGTTGCGGACCCGCGCCACCCGGCGCTCGGCTGGCGGCGGTACGACGCGGCGCCGACCGATGACGGCACCGACTGGGACGCCGTCAGGGTGGCGCACTGCATCCCCGAGACGGGAATCGAGCTGACCGCCGACACCTTCATACTGGAAGCCGGGTTCGACCGGCTGCACGGCGTCGATTTCCGCAAGGGCTGTTACGTCGGTCAGGAGGTCACGGCCCGGATGAAGCACAAGACCGAGCTGCGTAAGGGTCTGGCCGTGGTCGATGTCGACGGACCGGCCGATCCGGGCGCCGAGATCGTCGCGGACGGGAAGGCTGCGGGTGTGCTGCACACGCGGGCGGGCGACCGGGCGATCGCCTATCTGCGGTTCGACCGCGCGGCAGGGCCGATGTCGGCCGAGGGCGCGCGGGTCGTCTGGCCGCAGTAATCGGCCGCAAATTTCGAGCGTGCATTCCGGATGCCGGGGGGACTGCCCGCGGATTGGGCAACTGAGGCGCCCGTGCAACAATCCGGGCAGCCGGACCGCCCGTATCCCGGGCATCCGGGCCGCCTGACGGGCCGACGCACCCCCGAAAACACGAAGGCCGGGCGCAAAAGCCCGGCCTTGCAGTTTCCGCATAACGCGACGTCAGGCGCGTTCGGAATATTCCATCGTCTCGGTGTTCACGATGATGTCCTCGTCCTGTCCGATGAACGGCGGGACCATCACCTTGATGCCGTTGTCGAGAATCGCCGGCTTGAAGCTGTTGGCGGCCGTCTGGCCTTTCACCACCGGCTCCGTCTCGACGATCTTGCAGGTCACCTTTTGCGGCAGGGTCGCGTTCAGCGCCTCTTCGCCGTAGAACTCGACCAGGATCGTCATGCCGTCCTGCAGGAACGGACGACGCTCGCCCAGCAGGTCTGCGGGCAACTCGATCTGTTCGTAGGTTTCGGCGTCCATGAACACCAGCATCCCGTCGTTTTCATATAGGAATTGCTGGTCTTTCTGCTCGAGCCGGACCTGTTCCACCTTGTCGGCGGAGCGGAACCGCTCGTTCAGCTTGGAGCCGGTGCGCAGGTTGCGCAGCTCGACCTGTGCGAACGCGCCGCCCTTGCCGGGTTTGACGTGATCGACCTTCACCGCCGCCCAGAGCCCGTTGTCATGTTCCAGCACGTGACCGGGCCGGATTTCGTTCCCGTTAATTTTCGGCATACCACTTTCCGCGAAGTAGGTTGATCTGAATCAGGGCGGACCTATATATCGGCGGAACGGCTGAGGCAATATGACGACCGTTCGCTAGGCAGACCCGGAAGCCATGCAAAAGACGCATGACGGACTTGCTTTAAAGCGCTATCCGAATCGTCACCCTTTCGCCATAAGTCGCCGGACGCCAGAAACGCAAGAGCAATAACAAAAGGACGCAAGATGAAGGATTTCGTGGACGGCACGGCTTTCAACAACGAACAGGGAAACCGGGCGCGGAAACTCTTCGCGGCCGTTGTTCTTGCCGCGCTCGACGATGCTATTGCCGATGACAAGAAATACGGCAACGGCCCGGATCAGATCGCCCGCTGGGCGCGCTCGCGCGATGGCCGCGAGGTTCTGAGCTGTGCCGGCATCGACCCGAACGAACGCGTTGTTCAGGGCCTGATGGAGTTCGTGTCCAAGGGTGTGCGCACCTCGGTCGCGCTGTCGCGCGAAGAGAGCGAGCGTCGCCATGCCGCCGAACAGGCCGAAGCCGCCTGAACCAGTTACAGACTGCTGCCATGAAAGACGCGCCCCCTCGCTCGGGGCGCGTCTTTCTCTTTGGGAGTGCCGAATGGCGCGCATGAGGAAACGGTCCCGATGACACGGGCGATCATGATCCAGGGCGCCGGGTCCAACGTCGGCAAGTCGATGATCGTGGCCGGCCTGTGCCGTGCCTTTGCCGATCGCGGCCTGCGCGTCCGGCCGTTCAAGCCGCAGAACATGTCGAACAACGCGGCCGTGACCGTCGACGGAGGCGAGATCGGGCGCGCCCAGGCGCTGCAGGCGCTGGCGGCACGGGTGGATGCGACCGTGCATATGAACCCCGTGCTGCTGAAGCCGGAATCCGACATCGGCGCGCAGGTCATCGTGCAGGGGCATCGGCTGACCACGACGGCGGCGGCTGACTTCATGGGGCTGCGCAAGGGGCTTCTGGGCTCCGTCCTGCAGTCGTTCCATCACCTGACCGGGGTGGCGGACCTGATTGTCGTCGAAGGGGCGGGCAGTCCGGCCGAGGTCAACCTGCGCCCGAACGACATCGCCAACATGGGCTTTGCCGAGGCGGTGGGCGTGCCCGTCATCCTGATCGGCGACATCGACCGCGGCGGAGTCATCGCGCAGATCGTCGGGACCAGGGCTGTTCTCGCGCCATCCGATGCGGCGCGGATCCACGGGTTCGCGATCAACAAGTTCCGTGGCGACCCGGCGCTGTTCACCGGCGGGCTGACGGCGATCACCGGTCACACCGGCTGGCCCTCGCTCGGGGTGCTGCCGTGGTTCGAGGATGCGTGGCGGCTGCCCGCCGAGGATGTGATGGACATCGCATCGCGCGGCGACGGCGCATTCCGCATCGCGGTGCCGCATCTGCCGCGGATCGCGAATTTCGACGATCTGGACCCGTTGCGCGCCGAGCCCGGCGTCTCGGTCCAGATGATCGGGCCGGGCCGCCCGCTGCCCGGCGATGCCGATCTTGTGCTGATCCCCGGATCGAAGGCCACAATATCCGATCTCGCCCGTTTCCGCGCGGAAGGCTGGGATATCGACCTGCAGGCCCACGTGCGGCGCGGCGGGCTGGTCTTGGGGCTGTGCGGCGGTTACCAGATGCTGGGGCGCGAGATCGCCGATCCCGAAGGGATCGAGGGGCCGCCCGGCACCGTCGCGGGTCTTGGGCTGCTGGACGTCACCACCGTGATGCGCCCGGCCAAGCGGCTTGCCCTGTCCGACGCGCGCCACCTTGCCAGCGGGGCGGCGCTGTCGGGATACGAGATCCACCTGGGCGAAACGGCCGGGCCGGACTGCGCGCGGGCCTGGCTGGAGATCGGCGGGCGGCCCGAAGGTGCGGCGTCACGCGACGGGCGGATCATGGGGTGCTATCTGCACGGGCTATTCGCCTCGGACACGTTCCGGCGCGCGTGGCTGTCGGAGGCAGGTGTCGCCTCGGGCCTCAGCCATGATTACGAGGTGGAACAGACGCTGGACCGGCTGGCCGCGCATGTGGCGGCGCATCTGGATCTGGATGCGATACTGGCTTTGGCGGCCGAGGTGACGGCCTAAAGCAGGTCGTGCGCCGTCAGGGCCCGCTGGATTTCGCGACGGACCAGCTTGCGCACGTTCCGCGTGATCCGCTCGCCCAGGGCGCCCTGCAGTTCCTGCCGCACGATCTCCGCAACCATGTCGCGCAGCGCCTCTTCGTCGATCATCGGTGCGTCGTCGTAGAATTCGTTCCGATCCGGCTCCGTGCGGGATGTGGTGGAATGCTGCCACCCCGCGCCTGCGGAGGTCTGGAACGTGCCGTGGTCCAGCTCGTCATCCGCCGGTCCGATGCCGGGCTGATCGTCATCCAGCAGGTCCGCGACCTCGTCGTCATCGGCCGGATCGAGATGATCTTCCCACAAGAGCGCCTCGCTGGCCGCATCACCCGCAAGCGCAGTGTCTGCATCCTGTGCACCGGCAGCGGACAGGTCCGCGCTGGCCTGGCCTGCGCCGCGTTCCAGACCGGCGATGCGTTCCTCGAGCGACAGGACACCGCGCGACCGCAGGAAGGACGGGATCGGGCTGTCGGGGCGCGGCTCACGATGCAGGAAGGCCGGCTCGGGCGCGGCCTCTTCCGGCGTCATCGCGTCGTCATCATCCGCAAGAGCCTCTTCGTCGGGCTCCTCCTCGAAATCGGCGGGGTCAAGCTGTGCACCTTCCTCTTCGCCGATGTCGTCGTTGCGCGGGTCATAGCTCCCCAGAACGGGGCCGGCGACATTGCCGCCCTCGTCCTCGTAGCCGAGGTCATCGTCTTCGGCCTCCGCGGCGGCCAGTTCACGCATCAGGGCGTCGCTGTCGCGCGCGTAGTCCGACTGATGCGCACCTCCGGCGGCGTCGTCATCCTTGTCGGCGTCCTGGAGCCAGTCGTTGAAGGAGGCCATGTCAAATGCCCCGTCCACGTCGGCATCGTCACCCGCGTTCCGGTCCCGGCCCGTCGTGGCGACCGGCTCTGCCTCATCCGACTCGGTCAGGACCTCGGGCGGGAAGGGCGATTCGTCGAACTCGTCCTCCTGGAACGCCGACAGATCCAGGGCACTGCCCGCTTCACCTTCATCCGCCATGTCCTCGGGATCGTGCACGCGCAACGCCGGCGTCAGCACCAGCTTGTCGACCGGTTTCGGCTGTTCAGGCTCAGCCGCGCGGTGGTCCTCAGGGGTCGAACGGGGCGCCGCATCGCGGCCCTGCCGGGTCTGTGCCCGGACCTCTTCGGACACGAGCTTGCGAATGGAGGACAGAACATCCTCGATCTGCACGTTGGTCACGGGATCGGACATGACAGGTCACCACTCTCGCCTCGCCCGCAGAATAGCCTGCAGACGTCGATTTCTCAACTGACCGCTGTCAGTTTTAATCTTTTCCAAGCTTGCGGAGCACACGGTCCAGCTTCTGCCCGCGCTCGCTGAGGCCGGCCGGCGCATCCTTCACCATGTTGTAGTAGCCCGCCGGGTCGAACAGCTGGACACCCAGACCCAGGTCCCGGGCCGTCATCCGGCCCGTTGCGGCCAGCAGGTTGTAGGCGTTCACGTATTCGTCGATCTGGGCCGAGATGAAGGTGGTCCGTGCCGACAGCAGTTCCTGCTCGTAGTTCAGCACGTCCAGCGTGGTCCGGGCACCCAGCGTCGTTTCCTCGCGCACGCCGCGGAACGCGACATCCGCCGCGCGCACCTGTTCCTCGCCCGCAAGGCGGCTGGCCCGTGCGACCAGCACGTTGGAGTAGGCTGTGCCAGCTTGCTGGCGCAGGCCCTGGGCGACCGTGTGCAGGTTTGCCCGCGACGCATCGCGCCGGGCCATCGCCTGCCGCTGCAGCGAGCTGAGCCGCCCGCCGGAATAGATCGGACCCGTGGCCTGAAGCCCCAGCGTCACGCCGTTGGAATACCCGTCGTTGTTCAGGTTCCGCGTCACGCCATACCGCGCCGAGGCGCTGATCGTCGGTTTGAGCGCCAGATCGGCCGCGGTCACGTTCAACTCCGCAACCGTCACGTCCTTCTGCGCGGCCAGCATGTTCGGGTGCTGACGCACCGCGACGGCCATTGCGTCCTGCACCGAAGCGGGCAGCCGCGGCAGGCTGCGCGGCGGCACCAGATTGCCCGGCTCGCGCCCGGTGGCGGCCAGATATTCCAGCCGTGCCGCGTTCAGCGCGCCCTCGGCGGCGGCAAGCCCGCTGCGCGCGGCGGCCAGCCGGGCCTCGGCCAGCGACACGTCGGTGCGCGTCACCTCGCCCACGTCGAAGCGGTCCCGCGCGGCGCGCAGTTCCTGCGTGATCAGGCGCATGTTGTTCTGGCGCAGGGCCAGCGTATCGGTTGCCCGGCGGACCTCGAAGAACGCCGTCGCGGCCCGCAGCAGAACCGACTGTTCCACCTGCAGCAGCGTGTAGCGCGCGCTCAGCACCGACTCCTTGGCGATCTCGATATCGACCTTGGAGGCTCCGAAATCATACACCAGCAGCTGCAGGGTGATCCCCAGTGTTGCACTGGCGGAATCGCTGTTCGTGGCGGTGAAGCCATTGGCGGCGGAGGACGTCCGGGTCAGGGACTGGTCGATACCCGCCGACCAGCTGATGATCGGCCGCAAGGCCGACACGGCCTGCGCCACGTTTTCGTCCGCGGCCCGCAGCAGCGCCCGGTTCTGCTGAAGCAGTCCCGACTGGTTGTAGGCCGACACGAGCGCATCGGCCAACGTTTCGGCCCGCGCCGGAAGCGTCGCAAGCCCGGTCGCAAGAGCCAGCGCCGCAACTCTCAGTCCTGTCTTCAGTCCTTTCATCGTACCGCCCTGCCTCTTTTCTTTGTTTTGACTATAGCGAGAAGGCCCGCTGCCTCTCGAAACCGGGGATCACCGGCGCGGACGCGTTGAAAGCGAAGCGCCAGGAAATCGTCCCGTCATTCTTGTAACCGATCCGCACCACGCCGAGCCGGCCCTCCATGAACAGGCAGACAATCCGCCCGCCGTCCTTCAACTGGGCGGTCAGTGCCTCGGGCAGTTCCTCGACCGCGCCTTCGACCACGATCGCGTCGTAGGGTCCGTGTTCGGCGGCGCCCTCGGTCAGGGTGGCCTCGTGCAGGATGACGTTGTCGGCATTGATCTGCGACAGCACGTCCTGCGCGCCCGACAGCCGGTCGGGTTCGTCGACGGCGACCACGGCCTCGGCCATGCGTGCGATGACGGCGGCCGAATAGCCCGAGCCGCAGCCCAGGTCCATGACCAGCTCGTCCGACCGGATGTCCAGCGCGTCCAGCATCTTGGCCAGCGTCCGCGGCTCCAGCAGCACCCGTCCGCCACCGAGATCGAGGTTCTCGCCCAGATAGGCCGCCTCTCGCTTTTCCGTCGGCACGAAGAGTTCCCGCGGCACCGCGAGCATCGCCTCGATGATCGGGAATTTCGTCACGTCCGAGGGACGGATCTGAGCGTCGACCATGGTGGTGCGTCGCGCTGCGTAATCTGCCATTCTACCTGTCCCCTGCAGAATCCTTGGTTCGTATTGCCATATATGTCCGAGGGCGGCAACGCACCGTGGCACGTTGATCCGCAAGCCCTGTTCCGTTTGCCACACCCATGACACTTGCGAGGGTCGGGCGGATCAACCTAGGGGCCGCGACACCTTATGAAGTCGTGAATGTGCGGCGGGGCCACCAGTCCATTCGCCTGTCCGGCCCGGCGAGCCGGTGCACGCCGTCGAGCGCGTTGCCGGGCATGTGCCAGGTGACCCGCATGTCGACAGCGTTCCTGTCGCCATGCAGAGAAAACCGCGACCGCGAAACGCGATAGCAGCTGCGGACTGGCATCTCTGCAGCCGCGGGCCGGGCCGGCACTCGACCAAATTCAGGAGCGTGCTCACGGGGCGGCGCCGCGCGGTCCGGTCAAGCCAATCGTCCCTCGCAGGAGCACGCGAACGGATCACCACGTGCAAAGCCACAACCCCCACGTGGGGTATGCGGGCGGCTCGTCTTCCTCAGAAGGTATCGTGCACTCCGCTGACAAGTGGGGAGGTCGAACCCGAAATCCGATTGTGCAAAGCGGCGCCGCGACGACATCCCGCGCCTGGTACGATCACCACCGTTTCACGAAAACCGCGATACAGGCCATGTTGAAAAGACCCATTCCAACTCCGCCCCGCCTCGCCGGCATCCTGCTTATGGCGATCTCGTTCTTCATCGTCCCAAACGATGCTGATGCGGGCTTCAGTTACATGTGCAAGACCCGGAGCGGGCCACAGCTGCAAGCGGCCCACCGACAGAGCCTGTCAGGGCAGTACACATATTTCACCCTGACCAACCTGACCCGCCGGTCGCTCAAGATCGAGGTACTAAATGCCCGAGGCCACAAGCTCAACATGACCCTGGGCGCGGGGCGAATATCGGAAAACATCGCCGTTTTCATGATGAGTGCCCGGAACCGCTTCATCATTCGCTGTACGTAATTCGCCTGCCCGTTCGCCGAAAGGACCCCGACATGCCAACGACCCGGATCACCAATGCCCTTCTTGCAGTATTCTGCGTAGCGCCCGTGTTGAGCTTCGGCAGCACCGCAGCCTCGGCGTCCAACGTCCGCTGGTGCGACAGCGGGCAGTATCAGGACAGATCGTACTGCGCACGGGCAAGGAACGGCACGCTCGTCAATAACTGCGGCGAATATGTAAATTTCTACTGGTGCTATCGCGACTCCGGAAACCATAGCTGCAGGCGAAGCGGTGGAGAGCCGACGCAGTTTACAGGCGTACGTGCCAACGGCACCTACACCGTGCACAACGGACGCGCTTTCACCTATTGGACCTTTGCCTGCAAGTGAGGCTCGGACTCCTGGCGGATCAGATTGGGTGAGGTCGCCAGCGCCAGCCTCAGCATGTCGAGCCGCGTATCGCACATGAGCTTTGCCATCGCATCCTTGATCTGGGACCGGGTGGTCTGAAGTTTGGTTTGACGCAGTTCGGCGACCTCGTCGGTGCGAAACCCTTTGACGATCAGATCGCAGACCTCGAGTTCGGCCGGGGTCAGCAGGTGGAACGCGTCGAGGCCGCGGGCCGTGACATGCGTGTCCTCTTCCGGATCGATGAGTACGAGCATGGCCATGTGGGCATGTCCCAAATCGCCGTCCTTGACCGGGACAACGCGCGCGATCATCGGCAGCCCGCCGGAGCGACGTCGCAGTATCAGAACTGTCCGATTTGCCGGGAGGTCGCCTCGTAGCGCCCCGTTGAGCGCGGCAGCCAGAGCGCGCGCGTCGTCGATATCGGCACATTCAAGCCGTTCACCCGAGAGCGTCACGCAATCACCTTCGGCGGCCATCGCTCGAAAGGTCGGGTTGGCCAGCAACACATGGTCGTCGGGCGCCATGAACGCGACCCCGATGTTCAACCTGTCAAACAGGGTCTTGAGAGCCGCATAGCCGTCGGCCAGTGATGTGACGACCCGCTGCCCTTCCATCGCAAGCGCCAGCAGCGGCACCAGGTTCGGGGCCCAGGCCCGGAACGCCGGCGAAGCGACCGCCGGTTCCAGCGCGTCATTCGTGATGACGCAGTCGAGAAACGGCCCCACGGAATTCAACTTCGTCACCGTCCTTGCGCGCGCACCCGTCGCCTGCAGCAGACGCTCGCGGAAAGAGTTGGGCGGAAGTTCGGCAGCGTCATCCAGGCCCATGAGGGCCGCCTCGGTCATCACCGCACCGACCGGCGCCCGAGCGGCAACCTTGTAGGCCCCGCTGTCCTGCCAGACCTGACCCGAGAAGAACTCCGAGCGCAGGTGCGCCACCTCCTGCGTCTGATAAACATGTGATCCGAAGAACACGGGGGACGTGCGATGGCGCAAATCGTATTGAAAGATCGCCACCCCCGGAAGCGAGAGCGCCTCGGATATTCGGTCGCATACATCGTTCATCCGGTCTGCGGATGTCACCGCCCTGATGGCCAATGCAGCGATCTCCAACAGTGCGGCGGCAGATGAGCTTTCGGTAGTCATGGCGGCGCACACTATTCCCCGGATGACTGGTCCGGGCAAGGTTTGGTGAATTAACCGATTTGCAGGAATGCCCGCGGACCGGTGATATCGGGTGTTAGCGTCACGTCGCAACAAGTCAATTTTGCAAAGCCCGGTGTGATGCAGCGATCATTCTGTCGCGACGACCGGAAACCGGCCTCGGCCGCAATCCGGCCCGAGCGCATCGTCCGGATGTGGTGCATGAGCCGGAGGTGATCCAGGCGCGGGCCGAAGTCGATGCAATCGCACCACTGCCACAAGTCATCGCATCCGACTTCGACACCCAGCATTGATTTTCGGCGAGACGGGATGCGGGCTTGAAGGCTCGCGTGGCGCTACAAGCCGTGAAGGGCGGGCGGATCATATTGGTGCTCTGCCTCGGCTAAGGCCAGAGGATAGACGACGTGCAGCGCATGCGATGGAGCGAAATCGAGGATGGCGGGATCAGGCTGAGGTAGGGGAAGTCCGGGAAGCTGCTCTGGCTGCCTCTCACCCCGCACTTGGCCGCCGCGCTGGAACAAGCGCCCGGCGACATCTGAGCATGCTTTCGGAGGCAGACGGCCCGCTTTTATGCCCTCATCCCGCGTGGTGCGTGGTGGGCTAGGCAGGCGATCAGGCCCGAAGCGCTGGACCTACGCGCCCTGCGTTGCACGGCCGCCGTCCAGCTGTTCCTGTGCGACTGCAGCGACGACCTGATCGCAGCGGTGACAGGGCAGAGTCCCGCCATGGCGCAGTACGACACGCGGCAGGTTCGTCAGCGCGCGAGAGCGGTTGAGGCCCAGAAGAAGAGGCGATAGAACGAGCCGTGCCCGAATCGCGAATGCGCGGCAGGGCGAGTGGCAAGCCCCTCCGTCATCAGGCTAAGCCATTGAAAAGGCGAGTTGGCGGAGTGGTTACGCAGCGGATTGCAAATCCGTGCACACCGGTTCGATTCCGGTACTCGCCTCCAATTTCACCTTACATCGGTTTCAGACTAAGCCCCGCCATGACCCGGGTGGCACGCGGTATTGCAGGCCGGACCCGCCGCAACGGCGCCACGGCCGGCGGGCCGCCGGCCGTGGCACTGTCGGGACACAGTCGTCTTACTGGAAAACGGCCGACGGGTTGTCCAGGCTGTCCGAGCCTTCGAACGCGATGGCGTCGAGTCCGAGCGCGGTGACGATCCGTTCGATGCTGCGGGTCTGGTCGATCAGGCCGTTGACGGCGGCCATGATCAGCGCCTCGCCCTTCTTGTCGCCCGCCGCAAGCATCTGGTCATAGGCATAGCCGCCCTCGGCCTCGGTCCGGATCGCGTCCAGCGCGGTCATCGTGGTGTCCAGCTTGCCGCGCATCTCGGCGTCCAGCGCGGGGTCGGTCTCCTTCACCAGATCGGAGAGCGAGGCGCCCTCGACCACGCTGCCATCGGGACGGACGTAGCGGCCGAGATAGGCGTTCTGCACGCCCAGACCGTCGTAGTAATGCGAGTTGTGGGTGTTGTCGGAGAAGCAGTCGTGCTCCTCCTCCGGATCGTTCAGCATCAGGCCGAGGCGCATCCGCTCGCCCGCCTGCTCGCCGTAGGACAGGCTGCCCATACCGGTCAGCATGGCGACGAGGCCCGTGCCCTCGTCCTCCATCAGCGCCTCGCGCGCCTCTCCGCCATCGGCCCATGCCGTCGCCATTTCCTCAAGGTCCGAGATCAGCAGCGCCGTGGCCGAGGTCAGGTAGTTGGCGCGGCGATCGCAGTTGCCGCCGGTGCAGCCATCGCCCTGAACGTAGTCGGTATAGGGCCGGTCACCCGCGCCGGGACCGGTGCCGTTCAGGTCCTGCCCCCAGAGCAGGAATTCGATCGCGTGATAGCCGCGCGCGACGTTGGTTTCGATCCCGTCCGCCTCGTTCAGGCTGTCGGCGATCAGCGCGGGGGTGATCTCGGTCGCGTCGATCTCCTGCCCCGCGATGGTGATCTGCGGGTTCGCGATCACGTTCAGCGCCGCGAATTCGTTGGCGTCGGTCGGCCCGCCGTAGGACGCGTCGACATAGTCGATCAGACCCTCGTCCAGCGGCCAGGCATTCACCTTGCCTTCCCAATCGTCCACGATCGGGTTGCCGAAGCGGTAGACCTCGGTCTGCTGGTAGGGCACCCGCGCGGCCAGCCATGCCTCGCGCGCGGCGGCGAGCGTCTGTTCCGACGGACTGGCGACCAACGCATCGACGGCGCCCTGCAGGGCCTGCGCCGTGGTCAGGCTGTCGGCGTATTTCGCGGCGGCGATGTCGGCGTAGGTGTCGAGGACGGCGCCGCGGTCGGCCGCGACGGCGGGACCGGCAAGCGCGAGGCCGAGGATGAATGTGGCGCGGGAGAGGGTGTGCATCGGGATGCCTTTCAGTGCAGGGTCCGGGGGAGTCCGGAGCCGGTTTCGGTTGCTGGCCCGTGAGCGGGCGTTGCTGCCATACGCCTGAGCGACAGGCCGAAGGTTTCCGCCAGATGCGCCAGCCACGGGGCCATGTCGGCCCGCACGATCAGCGTCGCGAACAACAGGGCGTCCTCGCGGCTGCCTTCGCTGGCGGCGGCGATGAAGTTGGCGAAACAGGCCTCGTCCGCGCCGAGGCACTTGCACCCCAGGTGGTGGCGCATCAGCGGGCGGCGGCCGTGACGGGTGCAAAGGTCGCAGAGGTCCTCGAACGCGCGGATCGCGGCCTCGCCGCTGCGCGAGCCGAGGGCCGCGGCGAAGTCCTGCGACATGCGACGGCGGCCTTCGGCGCCGTCGCACCACTGGCGCAGGCACAGCACGGCGCCCGCTTCGACCGGCGGCAGTTCCGACAGGAAGCCCACCGGGGCCCCGCCGCGTGGCGGTGTGGTTTCAGGGGTGCTCATGTCGGTCATTTCGTCAGGATCAGCTTGCCCGCGCGGGTGATCCGCAACGTGTAAGTCTGCCCGAGGTGTTCGATCTGGGCGGTGTTTCCGCCCCCCGTCAGCTGTTCCGCCTGATGCGAAGGCGCCTGTCCGGCGTCCGTTTGTTGGTCCGTTTCGTTCATCATGCCGCTTTTCCTGTCGCCTGACATCGTCTGCGTCCTGGGTCGCTTGCCGGGCTGACCCGTGCTCGCGCAGAGGCGACGGGGTTGGCTGGGGCTTCACATCAAAGCTGAGTGATTAAGTCGGAATTGTCAATCCGAGTCTTTTCATCGGATTTCCGGCATATCTGAATTCGGCTTCCCTGCCTTGTGACCGATGCTAGGCTGACAGCGGAGAAACGGGCCCGCCCTGCCCGAAGGAGGAGAGACCATGTCGCAAAGGATCCAGGCAGACACAGTGTGCCCGACATGAAGGAATACCTGACAATCCGCACCGCTTCGAACCAGTCCGCCTCGGTCGGCGCCGCGCTGACGGCGACCCGGCTGGCCGATGGCGCAGCCCGTGCGATCGGCCTGTTCTCGCCCCAGATCGGGGCCAGCGTGAACACCGTGTTCGCCATCGTCTCGGGCGAGGATCGTGCCGCGCTGGACCGGGCGGCGGGCGAAATCGGGGCGATCGCGGATGTGACCTCGGTCGACCGGCAGGCGCTCACCCCGGCGGCGGAGCGGAACCTCGACATGCTGGGCGACAGCCCGGCGATGTTCACCAACCGCTGGTTCCACGTCCTTTCCGACAAGGCCGAGGCCTTTGAACAGGACACCATCCCGGTCTGGGACGGGTTCGAGCACGACACCAAGTGCAACGTCATCGGCCTGTGGCACACCGCGCCTCGCGACGGCGTCACCAGCTACCTGCTCGTCGCGCGATACGACGACCTGCTCGCATGGTCGAACTCGCGTTACTACAACATGGACCCGAACGCGCCGAAACCGGCGTGGGTGGAAAGCTTCGCCCGCAGGCGGGGCTACATGACCGACACCTCGGTCATCGCCACCCGCTGCATCGGCACCAGCGCGGCCTGACCGGCCGCGTCAGGCGTTGAAGTGCAGCCGCAGGCCCGGATAGGGCCAGCGGGCATGATAGAGCGCGCCGGTGGCCGAGGCGCAGATCCACGCATCCATCATGTCTGCCCCGCCGAAACAGATGTTGGTGATCGACGGATCGCTGGGGCATTCCACGAACTCCGCCGCGCCCGTGATGGGGTCGACGATGTTGATCCCGCCCCGCACCAGCGTCGCCTGCGCGATATGCCCGTTCTCCTGTATCGCGAGGCTGTCGAGCAGCTGGAAATCCGGCAGCGTCGTCACCAGCCGTCCGGGGCGCGGGGCGACAGGCGGCTTGACCTTGCCGGGGCCGGTAACCTCGAAGGCCCAGATCCGGCTGGTGCGCGTCTCGGCCACGTAGACCTCGGTGTCGCCGGGAGACAGGCCAATGCCGTTCGGCGTGACCAGCGGGCCGAAGACCCTGTGGCAGGACGACCCGTCGGGCTGCGCGTAGTGGAACGCGCCGTGGTGCATCATCTCGGAATTCGACTTGCCGAGGTCGGTGAAATAGAACCCGCCCGCCTTGTCGAAGACGATGTCGTTGGGGCCCCGCAGCGGCCGGCCGTCGGATTCGGTGTAAAGCGTTTCGAACTTGCCCGAGGACAGGTCGACCCGCTGGATCGACCCGGTGACGTAGTCGTCCGCCATCCCCGTGGGCCGCGTGTGCCCGCCGTCGGTGCGCCAGTTGAAGCCGCCGTTGTTGCAGACGTAGCAGGCCCCGTCCGGCCCGATAGCCGCGCCGTTCGGGCCGCCGCCCAGTTCGGCGATGACCTCCTTCTTGCCGTCCGGTGTCACGCGCGTCAGCGTCTGCCGCTTGATCTCGACAAGCACGATGGATCCGTCGTCCATCGCGATCGGGCCCTCGGGGAACTCCAGCCCATCACAGACCTTGGTGAATTTCATCGTCGTTCCTCCCTATCCCTGACCCGGCAGGATCATCACCTTGGACGCGCCCCGTTCATGGGCGAGGCCGAAGCCGCGCACCGCTTCGTCCAGCGGCAGGCGGTGCGTGATCATCTTGCGGAAAATCTCCGGCTCCTTGGCCATCGCCGCCAGCACCCGCCGCCATTCCGGGCCGCGCGCACCGTGGCTGGCACGGATCTGCAACCGGCGGCGGACGAAGTCGGTGGCGGGGAAGCGGGCATCCTCTTCGTGGATGCCGGCCATGACGAACACGCCCTCCATCCTGAGCAGGGCCAGACCGTCGGTGATCGACACCGCCTTGCCGGTCGCCTCGAACACCACGTCGCAGCCGCCGAAATCCGACTTGAGACGGTCCATCGCCCCCGGTTCCTTGAGGTCGTAAACCTGATCGAAGCCGAGCGCGCGGCAGGTCTCCAGCCGGGGTGCGTCGTCGAAGCCGACCACGGCAACGTCGGTCGCGCCGGACAGCCGGGCAAAGATCGCCAGCGCCTGCCCGATGGTGCCGGGGCCGAGGACCACGACCCGGTCGCCCTGCCCCACGCCGCCGACCCGCACCGCCGTCGCGCCGACGCCGAGCGGTTCGGTCAGCGCGGCCAGTTCGTAATCCACCGCGTCCGGCAGCGGCAGGCAGCCCGAGGCGCGGGCGGTGACGCGCGGGGCGAACCCGCCGTCGCGCCGCAGGCCGAGGGTCTGCTTGTTCTGGCATTTCTCGCTGTCCCCTGCCCGGCAGGCCGGGCAGGCGTTGCAGGGAGCTGAGGGCATGACGGTGACCCGGTCGCCGACCTTGACGTGTTCCACATCCGGCCCGACCGCCACGATGCGGCCCGCGAATTCGTGGCCCAGCGTCAGCGGCAGCAGCGGCACCATGAATTCGTAGCCCGGCGTCCAGTCGTCGACATGCAGGTCCGACCCGCAGATGCCCGCCGCCTCGACCTCGACAATCACGTCGGTCCCCTGCGGCGCGGACGGCTCCGGCACCTCTTCCAGCGCGACACCGGCCTGGGCGGCGATCTTTCTCAGCGCCTTCATGTCAGAGCTTCCCCTCGAAGGCCGCGATCGGCGGATGCGCGTCGGGCGAGGTCATGACGTCCAGCAGCACCGGCTTGTCAGAGGCCAGCCCTTCCTTCAGCCCCGCGACGAACTGCTCGACGTTCTCGCAGCGGATGCCCCGCACGCCCGCGCCTTCTGCGATCTTCGCGTGATCGACCTCGGTAAAGAAGATCGCCCCGGTGTGGTCGCCGAACTTCGACAGCTCGCCGTGCTTCTGGAACCCGAGGATGCCGTTGTTCAGGACGATCACCGTGACGGCCAGCCCCATGCGGCGGGCCGTCTCCAGCTCCGCCCATGTGTGGGCGAACCCGCCATCGCCGACCAGCACGACAACCTTCTTCGCCGGATCCGCCACCTTGGCGCCGAGCGCGAAGGGCATGCCCCAGCCCAGCCCGGCGATGCCGCGCGGGGTGATGAACCGCTGCCCGGCGCGCTTGGCAGTCAGGAAGTTCACGATCCAGAGCGAGGAATAGGACGCGTCGGCGCAGACGATGGTGTCCGCGTCGATCAGCTTGTCGAGCTCCGCCATCATCCGCTCGGGCCGCATCGGCGCGGAGTCGCTTTGCGTGACCGGGGCGGCCTCGTCCCGCCCTTTCGCGCGGCCCTCGGCGATCCGCGCCTCGATCCCGGCGCGGGCGGCCTTGCGCTGATCCAGACCCGCGTCCTTCAGCGCAGCCAACAGCGCCTCGATCCCGAGCCGCGCGTCGCCCTGAAGGCGCAGCGCCTCGTAGTTGCGGCCGATCTCCATCCCGTCGATGTCGAGGTGGATGAACCGGGCCTTGGGAGGATAGAGCTTCCAGCTGTCGGTGCCGTTCTGGTTGGTCCGCGTCCCGATAAGCAGCACCACGTCGGCCTCGTCCAAGAGTGGCTTCTGATGCCGGAACGGCGAATGCGACCCGAGCGCGTTGGCCAGCACGCCGACCGTCAGCGGATGCGTTTCGTCCGCCGCGCCCTTGCCCATGTTCGTCGTCGCAACCGGCAGATGCGCCTCGTCCTGCAATGCGCTCAGCGCCGCCGTCGCCTGGCTCAGGTGCACGCCGCCGCCCGCGATGACCAGCGGGTTCTTCGCCTGCGCGAGCAGCGCGGCGGCCTCGGCGATGCGCGCCGGATCGGGGACCGACCGGTCGAGCGGGAAGGTGCCCAGAACCTCCTGCCGCGTGTCGATGGAGGAATGCAGCTCCACCAGCAGGTCCGCCGGACACAGCAGGACCGCAGGCCCCGGACGACCGGTCGTCGCGGCGGTGATCGCCATGTCGACGTAATCCTCGACCCGGCTGGCCACGTCGATCCGCTTGATCCACTTGGCGCAGGACTGGAACAGGCCGAAATGGTCGAATTCCTGAAATGCGTTGCGGTCGGTCTGGTCGCGGTTGACCTCCTGCACGATGGCTAGCACCGGGACCGAGGCCTTGATCGCCTCGGCCAGCGGCGCGACCAGCAGCGTGGCGGCAGGGCCGTTCTGGGCGGTGACGACACCGATCTTGCCCGAGATCCGCGCATAGGCGTCGGCCATCACGCCACCCGCGTTCTCGGCGCGGTAATTCACCTGCAGCATGCCAAAATCCGGCGCGACCAGATGCAGCGCGGTCGGCAGGCTCTGTCCGAAGAGCACCTCGACCCCGTTGCGTTTCAGTGCCGCCGCCAGCGTGACCGCCACCGGCGATTGTCCCGGATTTCCGTCCATTGCGCCTGTCCTCCCTGCGCGGCCCTCCTGCCGCGAGGCGAGCATGGGCAATCGCGCGGCGAAGCGCCAGACGCGATCACGCGCGGCCACATCCCTGAAACGCCGGTCCGGGCCTCAGACGGTGCCGCTGCGCACCGCGCCGCAGATGCGGCCCAGCAGGTCGAGGCACTGGCCCAGCTGGTCGAGCGAGACGAATTCGTCCGGCCGGTGCGCCTGCGCGATGGAGCCGGGGCCGCAGATCACCACCTCCATCCCGATCTCCTGGAACAGCCCCGCCTCGGTCCCGAAGGGCACCACGCCCGCGCCGTTCGCGCCGGTCAGCCGCTGGATCAGGTCCCGCGCCGCATTGCTGTCCATGGGGATCAGCCCGGCCACCTCGCCGATCACCTCGGTCGCGATCCCGGCACCCGGAAACACGCGCTGCATCTCGGGCAGCAGGCCGTCGCGGACCAGCGCCGCCAGATCGGCCTTCACGAAATCCATGTCGGCGGGCACCACGGGCCGCATTTCCCAGTCCAGCACCGCGTGACCGGCGATCACGTTGTGCGCATGCCCGCCCTTGAGCGCGCCGACGTTGATCGTCGAATGCGGCGGGTCGAAGCGCGATCCGGCAGGCGCCCGGTCAATCAGCGCCTGCCGCAGCTCCAGCAGCCGGGCGACATAGCGGGCGGCGTATTCGACGGCATTCACACCCCGTTCGGGGGCCGAGCCGTGCCCTTCGGAGCCGGTGAAAGTGACGGTATATTCGCAGCAGCCCTTGTGACCCTCGATCGGCGCCATGTCGGTCGGTTCGCCGATGATCGCCAGCGACGGGCGGGCCTCGCGATCCCGCAGAACCCCGGCCAGCGACCGCGCGCCGAGGCAGCCGACCTCTTCGTCATGGGTGAAGGCGAAATGGATCGGCCGGCTCTGCGCGGCCTCGGCCATGTCGTCCAGCCGCGCGAGGCAGGCGGCGATGAAGCCTTTCATGTCGCAGGTGCCGCGCCCGTAGAGCAGGCCCTCGCGTTCCTCCATCCGGAAGGGATCGCTGGTCCACGGCTGGTCCGCCACCGGCACCACATCCGTGTGACCGGAGAACATCAGCCCTCCGGGGCGGTCCGGGCCCAGCGTGGCGAACAAGTTCGCCTTGGTCCCGCAGGCACTCGGCATCACCTCGACCCGCGCACCCGCATGTTCAAGCCGGTCCGCGATATACGAGATGATCGCAAGGTTGCTGTCCGCCGAAACGGTCGGCATCGCGATCAGGTTACCCAGGATCGCGCGGCATGCGGAAAGGTCGGACATCACGCCCCCCGGTTCAGTCCTTGACGAACAGCTGGCGCGGCACGTTGCACAGCGGCTCTGCCGGGCCATCCTCGCGGATCAGGATCGTCTCGGTGGTCTCAAGACCCCAGCCCTCCATCCACAGGCCCGGCATGAAATGGAAGGTCATGCCCGGCTGCAGCACCGTCTCGTCGAAGGCGCGCAGGCTGACGGTGTGTTCGCCCCAGTCGGGCGGATAGGACAGGCCGACGGCATAGCCGCAGCGGGCGGGGCGCTCGATGCCGACCTTCATCAGCTCCGTGTCCAAAGCGCGGGCAATGTCGCAGGCCCGGTTGCCGGGGCGGGCGACCTCGATCCCGGCATTCAGACCTTCGGTCAGCGCCTGCGCCGCGTCCGACATGTGCTTGGGTGGCTTGCCGAAGAAAATCGAACGGCAGAGCGGCGCGTGATAGCGGCGGTAACAGCCCGACTGTTCGATGAAGGTCGCCTCGTTCTTCTTCAGCGCCTCGCCGTTCCACGTCAGGTGCGGCGCGGCAGCGTCTTCGCCCGAGGGCAGCAGCGGCACGATGGCCGGGTAATCGCCCCAGCTGTCGTCCTCGCCCTGCACCGAGGTCTTGAACAGCTCGCCCACCAGATCGTGCTTGCGCATCCCCGGCTCGGCCAGTTCGACGGCGCGGTGGATCACCAGCTCGGAAATCCGCGCGGCGCGGCGCATGAAGTCGATCTCGGCGGGCGACTTGATCAGCCGCTGCCAGTTGACCAGCGTCGTGGCGTCGACGAACTGCGCGTTCGGCAGCCCCTCGGCCAGCACGGCGAAAGCGCGGGCGGTGAAGTAGTAGGTCTCCATCTCGATCCCGATGCGCTTGTCGCCATAGCCCATGATCCGCAGGTGCGAGGCGAGGTCCTCCATCGGGTGGATATCCGGGGCCTGGATGTAGCGATCGGCGTAGTGGATGATGCTCTCGTCCTCCATCCACACCGTGCGCCGCGCGCCGTTGGCGTCCATCAGGCGGCCCCACCAGATCGGATCGCCCTCCATCGTCAGGATCACGCCCTGGTGGACGTAGAAGGACCAGCCGTCATAGCCGGTCAGCCAGAACTGGTTGGAGGGGTTCGTGACGAACAGGACATCGACGCCAAGCTCGGCCATGGCGGCGCGGGTCAGGGCGATACGGCGGTCGTATTCCTCACGGGCGAACGGGGCGTTCTGGATCGGCATGGGGCCTCCCTCATCCTGCGGTCTGCCCCAGTCATCGGCGCTGCGGCGCGTGATGTAAACACGCACGACAGCAGACGGGGGCCCGCAGGCCCCCGTGGCGCCGCCAGATCGGGCAGCGGGCGAGGCCCGCCGTCAGGCGGGATGAGCCGCGGTCACAGCCACTCGGCCGCGTGTTCGCCCAGCACCGGCGACTGCCGGTCCCAGCGGGGCGGCGTCGCGGGCATCTGCACGACCGGCCCGATGTGCCGCATCCGCCCGCGCGAGCCGTCGCTTTCCACGAACACCGGCTCCAGATCGGCCAGCGCCGGGAAATCGCCCTTCTCCGGCCATCGCCCCTGGTCCTGAAAGAACATCGCCGAGCGGCAGAGCGACACCTGAACGTGCCAACTGCCGCCCTCCTCGGCCCGCTTCTCCAGCGCCAGCAGGATGCCGAGCGCGCCGAGATAGCCGGTCATGTAATCGCAGGCGGGCAGCGGGATCAGCTCGGGCTGGCCCGGTTCGCCATGCTCGTCGAGGATGCCGGTGACGGTCTGTGCCACCTGTTCCCATCCGGCGCGGTCCGACAGCGGGCCGCCATGGCCGTAGCAGGACACCGACAGGTAGACGATCCCCGGCCGCAGCTTCGCGAGATCCTCGGGCGCGAAACCGTGCTTGGAGAGCGCGCCGGGCCGGTAGCCCTGCGAGAAGACGTCGGCGTCCTTGATCAGACCGCGAAGCGTCTCGGCATCTCCGGCGTCGGCGAGGTCGAGGTAGGTCGAGCGTTTGCCATGGCTGGTGTCGCGCACGAACTCCTCGACCTGCGGGATGCCTTCCTTGGCGATCATCAGCACGTCCGCACCGTGTTCCGCCAGCGTCCGCGCCGCGACCGGCCCGGCGAGGATGCGGGTCAGGTCCAGCACGCGGAGGCCGTCCAGCGGACGCTCGACCGTGCCGGGGATCGGTTCCGCAGGGGCATCGCCGATCCGCTCGATGGTGATGACGGGCCGCGCGGCCAGCGCCTGTCCATGCGGATGCGCGCGCCACTCGGCCTCGGTCCGGACCTTGCCGCCGCAGACGCGGGCACGGGCGATGGCCTCTTCCAGATCGTCGGCGGTCCATTTCGCCACCGCGTCGCGCACGGCGTCGGGCTGCAACTCGCAATCCAGCACCTCCAGTATGCGCTTCTGCAGGTTCGGCAGGCTCAGGTGCGGCAGCACGTGCCGCCCGTCCTTCGTCGGCCAGCCACGGATGCACTGCCGCGCGACCTCGCGCTCGGGCACCGGGTCGGGCCGCTTGTAGCCGCCCTTGCCGTCATCCTCGAACGCGATGTTGGAATGCATCAGCGCGCCGATGGCGTGGCGGGGATCGACCGTCACCTCCTGTGCGGGTCCGCCGCGCTCCGCGACGATGTCGGCCACGACGCCGCCGATGGTGCCGATCACGGCCGCCACGGTCTGTTCCACCCGGAACTTCGTGGGGGCGTTGGCGCCGGTTTCGGGAATATGGATCGGCGTCTTGATCGGCCTGCCGCGCAGAGCGGCCAGATCCTCGAGCGCCTGCCCGGCGATCATCTGGTCCTTCATGGGGTCCTCCTCCTCCGAGTCCGTGCAGCCTAGCGCGCCCGCCCGAGTCGCGCCAAACGCCTCGGGCGCATTGACAGGAACGCGGCGGCGCTCAGCCGTGGGGGACGAGGATCTGCCGCAGCGCGTCGCCCGAGGCGAGGCGGTCAAAGCCCTCGTTGATCTCGTCATATCCGATCTTGCGGTCGATCAGCCCGTCAACCGGCAGCGCGCCCGCGCGATACATGGCGAGGAAGCGCGGGATGTCCCGGACCGGAACGCAGGATCCCATGTAGCTGCCGAGGATGCTCTTCTCGTTCGACACCAGATCGCCCTGCTCGAAGGCGAACTTGGCCCCCGTCGGCGGCAGCCCCGCCGTCACCACCCGGCCGCCACGGACGGCCACGGAATAGGCCGCCTCCATCGCCTTGACCACGCCCGCCAGTTCGACCGCCACGTCCACGCCGCCGCCGGTCAGGTCCATCACCTTTGTCTTCAGCTCCGGGTCCGCCGCGTTGAAGGTGTGGGTCGCGCCCATGCCCTTGGCCTTCGCCAGCTTCCGGTCGTCCACGTCGCAGGCGATGATCGTGCCCGCACCCGCCGCCCGCGCGCCCAGCAGACCGCACAGGCCCACGCCGCCAAGCCCGAAGACCGCCACGCTCTGCCCCGGACGGATGTTCGCCGTGTTCAGCATCGCGCCCACCCCGGTCATCACCGCGCAGCCGAAGATCGCCGCATCGTCCATCGATATGGAGTCGTCGATCTTCACCACCGAGCCCCGGTTCACCACCACGTAGTTGGAGAAACACGATAGCCCGGCGTGGTGGCGGATCACCTCGCCCCCGTCCCCCCGGATGCGCGATCCGCCCGAGATCAGTTCGCCCTTGGCGCGGGCCTTGGGCGCTTCCTCGCAGATCTGCGGCCGGCCCGACTGGCAGTTTCGGCAGCGCCCGCAGGAGACGGAGAACTGGAACACCAACGGGTCGCCCACCTTGATGTCCATGATCGCCGACCCGACCTCGACCACCTCGCCCGCGCCCTCGTGGCCGAGGGCCATGGGCAGCGGCGTGCCCCGCGATCCGTTGATGATCGACAGGTCCGAATGGCACAGCCCCCCGCCGATCACCTTGACCACCAGATCGGTCGGCGCGGGCGGCAGCAGCGTCACGTCCTCGACCGACAGGGGTTTGCTTTCCGCGTAGGGCGCGGGACGCGCGAGTTCGCGCAGGATAACGGCTTTGGCTTGCATGACAGGTCCTCCCGGCGCGGAGCCTAGAGCGGCGCCTTTGCGTGCGGAAAGCGTTTTTTCACGCTTGCCAGATGCTTGGGCAGGCCCGCCCGCTTTGCGCTTTCGGATCGGAAATGACTTGAAAGCCGCTCCCTTTACGCTTTTTCATCGGTGCAGGAGGGTCGCCCGTGACCGAAAACGCCGCCGTCGAAGTCCAGAAAGCCAGCCGAGTCTACGGGGCCGGATCATCCGCCGTCCGGGCGCTGGACGAGGTCAGCCTGACAATCCGGCGCGGCGAATTCTTCACCCTTCTCGGGCCGTCCGGCTGCGGAAAGACCACGCTGCTGCGCCTGATCGCGGGGTTCGAGACGCCGACGACCGGGCAGATCCTGATCGACGGCAAGGACGTGTCCCAGACCCCGCCGAACCAGCGGCGGGTGAACACCGTATTCCAGAGTTACGCCCTGTTCCCGCACCTGACCGTGTCGCAGAACATCGGTTTCGGGCTGGAAATGCTGGGCCGGCCCCGCGCGCAGATCAAGGACGCCGTCGCCCGGATGCTGGCGCTGGTGAAGATGGAGAAGATGGCCGACCGCCGTCCCCAGATGCTTTCGGGCGGCCAGCAACAGCGCGTGGCACTGGCCCGCGCGCTGGCGCCGGAACCCGAGGTGCTGCTGCTGGACGAGCCGCTGTCGGCGCTGGACCTGAAGCTGCGCAAGGAGATGCAGCTGGAACTGAAGCGCCTGCAGACCGAGACGGGTATCACCTTCGTCTTCGTCACCCACGACCAGGAAGAAGCGCTGACCATGTCCGACCGGATCGGCGTGATGAGCGCGGGCAACCTGTTGCAGGTCGGCGCCCCGCGCGAAATCTACAACCGCCCCGTGAACCGCTTCGTCGCGGATTTCATCGGCGAGACGAACTTCCTGACCGCGACCATCCGCAACGGCATCCCCCGCCTGTCGAACGGCGAGGCGGTGCAGGCCAAGGGCCCGGCGCGGCTGGACGGCAAGACGGTGACGCTGGCGGTCCGGCCCGAACAGGTGCGCATCGACCCCGAGGGGCCGATCCACGCCACCATCGCCCAGACCGTCTATTTCGGCACCGACACCCACTGCCACCTGCGCCTTGCCGACGGGACCGAACTGGTCGCGCGGTTGCAGAGCCCGCCGTCGGGCGACATCGGGCTGAAGGCGGGCGAGAAGGTCAGGATCGGATTCGTCCCCGGCGCGGTCCAGATGCTGGAGGGCTGAGGCATGGCCCGCTCCTCTCCCGCCCGCACCGGCTGGCTGCTGTCGACACCCGCGCTGATCCTGCTGTTCATCGGCGCGCTCGGGCCGCTGGCGATCGTGGTGGTCTATGCCTTCCTCGAACCCGGCGAATATTCCGGCGTGGTCTGGAATTTCTCGACCGAGGCATGGTTCCGCGTGTTCTTCGAGCGGGACATCTTCGACGACACGGTCAGCATGGCCGACGCGCATCTGACGATCTTCTGGCGGTCGGTGAAGCTGTCGCTGCTGACGACCTTCATCACCTTCGTGATCGGCTTTCCGACCGCGTGGTTCATCGCCACCCGCCCGCCGACACAGCGGGCGATCTGGCTGTTCCTAATCACGATTCCCTTCTGGACCAACCTGCTGATCCGCACCTTCGCGATCATGGAGGTTGTCCGCAATCAGGGCCTGCTGAACTCCTTCCTCATGTGGACCGGGGTAATCGGGCGGCCGCTCCAGATCCTCTACACTGACACGGCGGTGCTGATCGGCATGGCCTATGTCTATCTGCCGCTGATGGTGCTGCCGCTGTTCGCCGCCATCGACCGGTTCGACTTCAAGCTGATCGAGGCGGGATACGACCTCTATGCGTCCCGCACCAAGGTCCTGCGGCGGGTGATCCTGCCCATCGTGCGGCCGGGGATCGTGGCTGGCTCGATCCTCGTCTTCGTCCCCTCGCTGGGCGCCTACGTGACGCCGCGCATCCTCGGCGGCGGCAAGAACATGATGATCGGCAACTTCATCGAACTGCAGTTCGGACAGGGCCGGAACTGGCCCCTCGGCGCGGCGCTGTCGCTGATCCTGCTGCTGATCGTGCTGGTCGCGCTGATCGCCTATGTCCGCGTGACCTCGAACGACGGAGGGCGCGATGGCCAGACGTGACTTTTCCGTCTCGGCCCTGCCGGGGTTCGGCACAATCGCGGTGATCGCCTTCGTGCTGCTCTATGCGCCCATCGTGACGATGGTGATCTATTCCTTCAACGACAGCGAGAGCGTGGCGCTCTGGGGCGGCTTCTCGACCCGCTGGTACGCGGCGGCGTGGGAAAACACACAGGTCCAGGAGGCGACGATCCGGTCGCTGATCATCGCCGTCTCCGCCGCGCTGATCGCCACCACGGTCGCCACGATGGCCGCGCTCGGCACGACGCGACGGGGCAAGTTCAAGGGGCAGACGATCATCTACATCATGATCAATCAGCCCCTGATGGTGCCCGAGATCGTGACCGCCGTGGCGCTGCTGATCTTCTTCGCCGCGATCAAGGTGGCGACGGGCATCCAGGGCCTCGGCTACCTGATCCTTGCGCATTCGGCCTTCTGCGTTCCCTTCGCCTACCTGCCGATCCGGGCGCGGCTGGAAGGCATGGACATGACGCTGGAAACCGCCGCCGCCGACCTCTACGCCTCGCCCTGGCAGACGTTCCGCCGGATCACCCTGCCGCTGCTCGCGCCCGGCATCGCGGCGGGGGCCATGCTGTCCTTCGTGATCTCGCTGGACGACGTCATCATCACCGAATTTGTCAAATCCGCCGGTCAGGATACACTGCCGACCTATATGCTGGGTCAGCTGCGCCGCGCCGTCACGCCCGAGGTCAACGCGATCTCGACCGCGCTGCTGGTGCTGACGGTGCTGCTGCTGACGGCATTCTTTCTGCTGACACGAAGACGGGGCTGAACCCCGCGCCCAAACAAAAACCAACAGTTGGAGCTAATATGAAAAATCTCATGACATCCGCCATCGCGCTGATGGCCCTGACCGGGGCCGCTGCCGCCGAAGGCGAGCTGAACATCTACAACTGGGGCAACTACACCAACCCCGACCTGATCAAGAAGTTCGAGGAAGAGAACGACGTCAAGGTCACCATCACCGACTACGATTCCAACACCACCGCGCTGGCCAAGATCGAGGCCGGCGGCCACGGGTTCGACATCGTGGTGCCGACGCATTCCTACGTGCAGATCTACGTCGGAAAAGACCTGCTGATGAAGCCGGGCATCCCGGAGATGGAGAATTACGGCAACATCTCCGAGGTCTGGAAGAACGTCGACTGGGATCCGGGCCGCGAATACACGGTGCCGTGGCAGTGGGGCACGACCGGCGTCGCGGTGAACAAGTCGGCCTATTCCGGCGACGTCAACACCAGCGCCATCTGGCTGGACACCCCGGACGAGCTCAAGGGCAAGGTCAACGTCGTGCCCGAGATGCAGGACGTCATGAACCTTGCCGTGATGTACATGGGCGGCGAGCCCTGCACGACCGACAAGGCCAAGCTGAAGGAAGTCCGCGACAAGCTGGTCGAGGCCAAGGCCGACTGGATGTCGATGGACTATGGCATGACGGAAAAGCTGGGCAACGGCGACGTCATGGCCTCGGTCAACTGGAACGGTTCAACCTTCCGCGCGCGGCTGAACAACCCGGACGTGACCTATGGCTATCCCAAGGAAGGCTACATCGTCTGGATGGACAATGTCGCGATCCTGAAGGACGCGCAGAACGTCGAGAACGCCAAGAAGTTCGTGAACTTCATCATGGACCCGGAGAATGCCGCGATGATCTCGGCCTTCGCGCGTTATGCGAACGGGATCGACGGCTCGGACGACTTCATGCCCGAGGACATGAAGGGCGCGCCCGAAATCGTGGTGCCGGAAGAGCTGAAGGCGGCGGGCAAGTTCACCTCGTCCTGCCCGAAGGAGGCTCAGGACCTCTACACGGCGATCTGGACCGACCTGCAGAAGTGATCCGGCCAGCCCGGAACGCAGAACGGGACCCCTCGGGGTCCCGTTTTCGTTTCAGCGCAATGTGCGATCAGTTCTTGGCGGCATTCGAGGAGCTGTCCTCGGTGTCCTTCAGGGGCGAGAATTCGCCGGAGAACGAGAACACGTCGGTCGTGCCCTCCATGCCGCCGCCGTTCGCGGGGGTCATGTCCTGTTCCTTGCAGTGGCCGATCGCCGCCCAGTAGCCCGCGATGGTGCATTGCTGCAGCCAGCCGCCGGCCGCGCAGACGACGCTGCCTTCTCCGTAATAACCGCCGAGGTATTCACAGCTTGCCGCCGCGGGAATGGCCGAACCGAATGTCAGGGTGGCCGCGAGTGCGAGTTTTTTCATGGCTTCATCCAAATGTCCGAGCGCCGGCCGCCGCAACGATCCGGCACGATAGCTTTATATCAAAACGCGGCGGTCCAAAATGGTGAGCGGTGCCGCGCATGGGGCGCAGGTTAACACCGGGCTACGCTCACTCCGAATGAAATCTGCGGCAGGGCCGGAAATGTGATCGGTTCAGGCGCCCTCGAAACCTTCGAGAACGTTGACCGCATTCACACCGACCGCCTCGATCGCATAGCCGCCTTCCATGCAGAACACCGTGGGCAGGTTCAGCGTCGCGATGCGCCGCCCGGCATCCATGAAGTCGGGGCTGTCGAGCTTGAAGAAGCTGATCGGGTCGTCCTTGTAGGCGTCCACCCCGAGCGAGACCACAAGCGCCTCGGCCCCGAACGCGCGGATGCGTGCCAGCGCATCGTCCAGCGCGCCGGACCAGAGGTCATAGGCGGTGCCGGGGGCCATCGGGTAGTTCGCCGTCGCCCCTTCGCCCGCGCCGGTACCGGTCTCGTCCGCGTAGCCGAGGAAGTAGGGAAAGGCGTCCTCGGGTGCGCCGTGCAGCGAGGCGAAGAAGACGTCGCCCCGGTCGTAGAGGATGTCCTGCGTGCCGTTGCCGTGGTGAAAGTCGATGTCCAGCACGGCCACCTTCGCGGCACCCGACGCGCGGAACTGGTCCGCCGCCAGCGCGGCGTTGTTGATGAAGCAGTAGCCGCCGTACATGTCCGCCGTCGCATGGTGGCCCGGTGGACGGCACAGCGCGAAGGCCGCCCTGTCGCCGCCGATCACCGCCCTTGTCGCGGCCTGTGCGCAGGCGGCCGACCCCTGCGCGGCCTCCCACGTCCCGCGGGTGATCGCGGTTTCCGAGGCCAGCGCGTAATATCCCGCCTTGCCGTCGATGTTGCGCGGGGGGCGGGCGATCTGCATTCGCCGGGCGGGGAAGGAGGCGGCGATGATCTCGCCCTCCATGCCCTCTGCCTTCCACTGCTCCCAAGCGGTTTCGAGGAACTCCAGATAGCCCGCGTCGCACATCGCGCGGATCGGCGCCACGTCGACCGCGCCGGGCGCCTCGACCTTGGGAAAGCCCCGCTCGGCCAGCCGGTTCAGAACGTATTCAACCCGGCTGGGCCGCTCGTAGGGCGTGACGAACTGCCCGCCGCTCAGTTCGGCCTGCGGGAAGTGGAGCCTGTGGGTTTCGGAATGGAATGTGCGCATCTTGGGTCACCTGTCCGGGGCGTTTCCGCCCCAGACTAGCGATTTGTCGCCCCCCGTCACGGGGGGATGCGCGGTCAGGCGGCCGCCTGCCGCTTGTCCGCGTTGTCGCCGTTTTTCCACGCCAGCAGGAACGGCGGGATCGCCAGCGCAAAGCCGAGGATCGTGGTCATCGTGTGGTTCAGCCCCATCACGCCGCCCATCGGGGCTGCAATCAGCAGGCCCGCGAAGAACAGCATGAACCGGGCCGCCATCCCGACCGCGCCGGACCCCAGCGTGCCGACAAGGCTGATGAAGCCCTGCAGCGCCGCCGAGATGAACCAGACACCGATGATCGCGCAGCTGAGGACAAAGATCACCTCGCCCGCGCCTGCCTGCCCGATCAGCGCCGGGTTCAGCACGAAGAAGAACGGCGTGATGTAGATCACCCCGCCGAGGCGCATCGCCTCGAACCCGGTCTTGATCGGATCGGCCCCGGCCATCGACGCCGCCGCGAAGGCGCCGAGCGCCACGGGCGGGGTGATGTAGCTGACCATCCCCCAGTAGAGAATGAACAGGTGCACGGCCAGTTCGTTGAGCCCGCCCTGCACCAGCGCGGGGGCCAGGATGACGGCGAGGAAGATGTAGCAGGCCGTCACCGTCATCCCCATGCCGAAGATGAAGGCCGTCACCGCGCCCATTACGAGCAGCAGCGCGACGGAGTTTCCGGCCATCGACACCAGTTCACCGGCCAGCGGCCCGGTCAGCCCGGTCGCCTGGAACGCACCGACGATCATCCCGATGCCCAGCAGGACCGCGACCAGTTCGGCGAGGATCCGGCCGACCGAGACGATCATGTCCAGGAAGCCCGAGACCGAGAACCGGTCCGGTCCGATGATCTGGTTCACCACGATCAGCAGGGCGATCGCATAGAACGGCGCGGTGCGTTCCCAGCGGAACGCGACCATCAGGTAGACCAACAGCACGAAGACCGAGATGTAGATCCAGCCGGACTTGAAGGTCTCGCCCAGCTTGGGCAGCAGGTCGCGCGGCATGCCCTTGAGGCCGCGACGGGCCGAGTAGGCGTCGATCTGTGCGAAGAGGCCGAAGTAGTAGAGCACCGACGGGATCGCCGCGGCCAGCATGATTTCCGAATAGGGCAGGCCCAGCCACGAGGCCATGACGAACGCCGTCGCCCCCATGATCGGCGGCATCAGCACCCCGCCGGTGGACGCGCAGGCCTCGGTCGCCGCGGCATAGCGGGCCGAGAAGCCCGACTGCTTCATCGCGGGGATCGACACCGCGCCCGTGGTCAGCACGTTCGAGATGACCGAACCGGACATGGAGCCCATGAAGCCCGAGGCGAAGATCGCGACCTTGGCCGAGCCGCCGCGGTAGTGACCGACCAGCGCCAGCGCAAGGTTGTTGAAGAACTTGCCGCCGCCGGTGAACTGCAGCACCCCGCCGAACAGGATGAACCCGATCACGAGCGAGCCGAAGGACTGCATCGGGATACCGAACGACGCTTCGGACGAGAACATGAAGAACGGGATCACGTCGGTGAAGGGCTGCGAGAAGCCGGACAACGGATCCGGCACGCTTTCCGCGAAGGTCGGGTAGATCGAAAAGATCAGCACGACGAAGAACAGCACATTGCCGCCCGCCCGTCGCGTCGCTTCGAGGATCAGCGCGTAGAACGCGATGGAGACCCAGACTGCCGTATCCGGCGCGGCGTATTCCCAGCCGTATTCCGTGGCCTCTTCGGCGTTCCAGACCATGTAGCCGCCGACCAGCAGGGTGACGATCACCAGCCCCCAGTCGAACAGCGGCACCTTGGTCGAATGCGCCCCCCAGCCCCGGAAGGTGATGAAGGTCAGGCACAGGAACAGCGCGGCCAGAAGGTTCAGGTAGGTGCCTTCGAGGATGGCGGACCCGCCGAGCCTCAGGTTGAAGAGCTGGTTGATCGCGGCACCGATGCCGACCAGCGTGAAAACGACGATGACCCAGCGGGCCAGTCCAGTGAAGCGGCCCTTTTCAGCCGCCAGTTCAGCCTCGATCGCCGCCGCGCCACGATCGCGCGTGGTCGTTTCCTGCTGGCTCATGCTCATCCCCGACACTTAGCATGCTTACTGAAACGGGGGCGGACCACCCGGTCCGCCCCTACACGATCTCAGAGGATCAGAACGAAACGGCCATCCCTGCCGCTTCGAGCGCCGCCTTGCGCTTTTCGGACCAGGCGGATTCCCACTCGGCCGGGTCTTCGGCGGTCAGCTCTTCCCATGCCTTGGTCAGGACGTCCTGACGTTCGATCAGCATGTCGTTGTGCGCCTTCGCCTCTTCGGACCACTTGCCCGCTTCCTCGAGGTAGCGGATTGCGCCCTCGTGGTAGGGGATGACCCAGTCATAGACCTGGTTGTCCAGCGCCCAGCCGTTGGCCCCCGGTGCACCTTCCTTGTAGTTGTCGTAGAGCGCGACCATCGCCTTGGTCATGTTGTAGACCAGGTCGGCGTCCTGCGTGTCGTAGGCCATCAGGATCGGATAGGGGTAGGTCCCCATTTCCTTGCCCTCGGTCCCGTCGAGGTTTGCACCCAGGGTCGCGTTGGTCGGCACGAAGTAGGGCGCGACGCCCAGGAAACGGTCCATCGCTTCCTTGTCGTTCGCGTCGATCGCCGGCCAGAACAGGCCGTTCGGGCCAGACGCGGCTTCGTAGGCGTTGCCCGAGGTGGTGATGCCGTAGGCGGAATCGACGCTGCCGTCGATGAAGCCCTTCCAGCTGTCGCCGTAGCCGCCGAATTCCACGACCTCGACATCATCCCAGGTCAGCCCGCCATAGGCGAGGTAGGCTTCCATGTTGGTGTTCAGCGCCGGGGCGCCCTTGATGAAGGCGATCTTGAGGCCCTTGAGGTCGGCGAAGGTGAAGCCTTCGCACTTCGGCTTGCCGACACGTTCGCAGGCGGACATCGTCACGGCCGTGGACAGGGCCGAGCCGCTGCCGACGTTGTTCAGCAGGAGCCGCACGCGCTGCGGGCCCCAGTTCTTTTCACCGAATTCGAAGACGCCTTCCTGCGCCATGTAGGACCCGACGCCGTTGGCCGAGAACTGAACCTTGCCCTGACGGACCGGCTCGAGGCGGGACAGGTCGTTCTTGCCGGGCAGGATGCGCAGGTTGATCCCCGCGGCCTCCTGCATCGCCGCGCCGATGGCGACGGCCTGGTTGTAGCCAGACGATCCGGTGGCATAGGCCGACATCGTGACGGTCTTGGGCAGTTCGAAGTCAGCGGCCACAGCTGTGGACGCGACAAGACAAGCTACCGCCGGTAGCGTGAAATAGCGCATTGGTAATCCTCCCATCGTGCAGGAATTTCATCCTGTCGGCAGGCAGATTACATGGGACACCAGATTACACAACCATGTCGTCGAAAATTTGACCGCCGGGTAACGCGCCGATCCGGCGAGCTCACATGACCAGTGCCCGCATCCCCAGAAACAGCAGCGCGGACAGCAGCGCGGCCGCCGGAACCGTGATGACCCAGGCCGCCACGATGGTCAGGAAATGCGATCGCCGCACCAGTTTGCGGCGGCGCCGCTCCTCGGGGGCAAGCTGCGGACGGTCGGGCACGGTCAGGCGGGCGGAGCGCAGCCGCCGCTCGGCGTCCCATTCCCGGAAAAAGCCGACGCCGAACACCCCGCCGATGGCGATGTGGGTCGAACTGACGGGTAGACCCAGCCAGCTGGCGACGATCACGGTCAGGGCGGCGGACAGTGCGACGCAGTAGGCGCGCATCGGGTTCAGCTTGGTGATCCGCGTGCCGACGATGCGGATCATCCGCGGCCCGAACAGGAACAGGCCGAAGGAAATGCCGAACGCGCCGATCACCATCACCCAGAGCGGAATGTTGACCGCGCCCGAAACCCCGCCGGTGCCGAGCGCCTGCACGATGGCCGCCAGCGGGCCGACCGCGTTCGCCACGTCGTTGGCCCCGTGCGCAAAGCTGAGCAGCGCGGCCGAGACGATCAGCGGGATCGCGAACAGCACCTTGAGCGACTTGTTCCGGTTCTCCAACCCGACCGACTGGCGGCGGATGACGGGGATCATCGCCAGCCAGACGCCGATACCGACCGCCAGGCCGATCGCCAGCGCATGGCCAAGGCTGACGTCGAACAGGTGCTTGAGCCCCTTAAGCGCCAGATATGCGGCAAAGGCGCCCGCCATAATGCCGACCAGCACGGGCACCCAGACCCGCGCCGAGGCGATCTTGTCGTCGCGATAGACGATGCGCGACTTGATGAACCACAGGAACGCCGCCGCGATCACGCCGCCAAGCAGCGGCGACAGGACCCAGCTGGCGGCGATGCCGCCCATCGTGCCCCAGTTGACCGCCGCGAAGCCCGCGGCGGCGATACCCGCGCCCATGACCCCGCCGACGATGGAATGGGTCGTCGACACCGGCGCGCCGACCAGCGTCGCCAGATTGACCCACAGGGCCGAGGACAGCAGCGCGGCCAGCATCGCCAGCACGAACACCAGTTCCTCGCCGATGCTGTCCGGCGCGACGATGCCCTTGGCGACCGTCGACACGACATCGCCGCCCGCGATCAGCGCGCCCGCGCTTTCGAAGATGGCAGCGATGGCGATCGCCCCGCCCATCGTCAGGGCCTGCGCCCCGACCGCCGGGCCCATGTTGTTGGCGACATCGTTCGCGCCGATGTTCAGCGCCATGTAGGCGCCGAAGACGGCCGCGATGACGACGATCAGCGCATTCGGCGTCTGCCCGAAGAACAGCATCGCCGCGAGCCCGGCGAAGACGACGAAGATGAACGAGATGCCAATCCCGACGATGGGCCGGGCCACCGCAGCGGCGGCGATTTCGAGATTGGAAAACCGTCCGAGATCGCGGTCCAGCGTGTCGAGATGCCGGGCCTCGAGGTCCTTGTGCGCCATATCGCTCCTCCCTGAGCGGCTGTGTCCTTAGGGGATCGGTCACATTGGCGCAACCGTCCGTCTCGGGCGCACCCGCTCCTATTCAGGAGAAATTGCGCAGAATGGTCTTGAGATCCGGTTCATTCACCCGCTCGGCGGCCTCGGCCGGGGTGAACCATGCGCGGTCGCGCTGGCTGGCTTCGGGAAAGCTGTCGGCCAGTTCCCCGACCTCGACGGCATAGACGAGGGTTTCCACCGGCAGGGCGAAACCCGAGTTGTAGGTCTTGTCGTAGAAGTAGGATCCGACTGGTTCCTGTTCCACCCGCCCACGCAGCAACCCGGCCTCTTCCCAGGCTTCCTGCATCGCGGATCCCGGCGCGTCGCGCCCGGTGATCGGCCAGCCCTTGGGGATGATCCACCGCCCCGTCCCGCGGCTGGTGATCAGCAGGATCTGACATCCCTCCTCGCCGGTCCTGCGGAAACACAGGGCAGCCACCTGAAGCCGGCGCGGGCGGCGCATCATCGGCTGGATGTAGTCTGTCCATGTGGTCTTGAGATAGTCGAACATGCTCTTGATGGTCAAATGCGTCGCGTCCCGCCCCGGAGTCCCCTTAGCACAGGGATGCTGCCGCAGCGTGACACTCAATACCCGTTATGTAGGTCAAACTCGCGTGAAACCAACGTTTGCACGCCGATTTAGCGGCGCCGTGGCCCACAAACCATAGATATTGCCCTTCCGCGTGCAGTCCGTCACACCAGCCGTTCGCCGGGAAGGCGCTTCAGCTCAAGCTCCAGCTGCCGCGTGTTCACGGGTTTCTGGCAGCAGGCGGCATCGGGATACTTGGCGCGTATCTCGTCTGCGTTGACATGCCCCGAGTGGAACACCAGCGGCACGCCCAGTTCGGCAAGCTTGTCGGCCAGCGGGAACACCTCTCCGTCCTGCAGCCGCACGTCCAGCACGGCACCGTCGGGGCGGATGACCTCGATCATCTCGATCGCCTTTTCGACCGAGGCGAAGGGACCGATCACCTCGTACCCGAATTCCTCGATCAGCAGCTGCAGATCGAGCGCGACGATGAATTCATCCTCGCAGACCATGATCCGGGCTTTCGGACTGACCTCAGGTTCGGGGTTAAGGCTCATGGTTCAGATACATCCTGCATTCATTCGACCGCCCGGTACGGCCCGGTTCTTAGAGGGCTGCAAAACGGACAAGGACGCAGGACAGGGCATCTGCCCCATCCCTCGTCCGCTCAGTCAATGCCCGAACCGCCGGATTCGTTCCATCTAGGCGAAACTTTGCCATTATGTCGCGCCCCCCGTTGCATCCGCGCCTCACGTCCCGCGCGCCCGGATCGCGGCCAGGCCCTGCGCCATTTGTGTCATTTCAGCCCGTGATCTATGCCCCACGGCGCCCCTGCCGCAGGCTGGTGAAATCTCAGCGCAGGAGGCCCCCAATGGCAGTCGATCTTCTCGTGACCGAGGACACCCCGGCAGGCGAGGCACTGGTTCGGGTGCTGGAGGAGGCCGGGATCGAGTTCGTCTTCGGCGTCTCCGGCGGGCATACGGGGACCTTCTTCAAACACCTCGGCAACCACACCGATCGCATCCGCACGGTTCTGGTCCGGCAGGAATCCCTGTCCGGCGTCATGGCCGAGGTCTATGGCCGCCTGACCGGCAAGCCGGGCGTCACCATCGGACAGGGCGCGTGGGTGCTGGGCTACGGCCTCGTCGGCGTGCTGGAGGCGCACCTGTCCGCGACACCGATGCTGATCCTCGTCGATTTCAGCGACAAGCCCGGTGCGGTCCTGCACGGGGCCTACCAGTCGGGGCGCGGGCATCATGGCGGATGGGACGCGGCGCTGAGCTTCAAGGGCGTGACCAAGCAGGTCTTCTCGGTCCTCGAACCCGCCGAGATGGTGCACGGCGCGCAGCTGGCGATCAAGCATGCGACGGACGGCCAGCCCGGCCCGGTGGCGTTGATCTTCGGCGGCCAGGCGATGACCGGCACCGTGTCGCCCGCGTCCGAGCCACGGCTCTATTCCACGAAGTACTACCTGCAGAAACCCAACACCGCCGCCGATCCCGAGGCGATCCGCGCCGCCGTCTCGGCCATTGCGGCCTCCGAGCGCCCGGTCATCGTGGCGGGGGGCGGGGTGCGCCTGTCGGGCGCCTTCGACATGCTGCGCAAATATGCCGAGGCCGAGCAGATCCCCGTCGTGTCCTCGCAGAACGGCAAGGGGATGCTGGAGGAAACCCACCCCCTTGCCCTCGGCGTGTGCGGCCGGTTCGGCGCGCCCGCCGCCAGCTTCTGCCTTGCGGATGCGGATTGCGTCGTCGTCGTCGGCTCCAAGCTCGGCTCGACCGATTTCCTCGGCGGGACCTACAAGCTGCTGGACCCGGAGCGGCAGACCATCGTGCAGATCGACATCGACGCCCGGAACGCCGGGTGGACCCAGCCGGTCCAGCACGCGCTCGTCGGGGATGCCAAGGACGTGCTGGCCCAGCTGATGGCCGCGTCGAACCCGCCGGACCGGGGTCCTGCGACCGAGGCGCGGCTGAAGGCGCTGCGCGACAGGCACGGGCACTTCGATTCCCCGAAATACTGGACGGATACGGAGGAGATCATACCGCAGCGGGTGATCGGCGAGATGATGCGCTCGCTGCCCAATGACGTGGTCGTCACCGCCGACGCGGGCGAGAACCGCATCTTCCTGATGAGCCTCTACCAGACCCGGCAGCCCGGACGCTTCATCATGGCGGGCGGCGCGGGTCCGATGGGCTACGCCATCCCCGCCGCCCTGTCGGCCAAGCTGGTATTCCCGGACAGCCCGGTTGTCGCGGTCTGCGGCGACGGCGGGTTCGGGATGACGATGAACGGCCTGCTGACGGCGATCAGCGAAAATATCCCGATCACCGTCATCGTGTTCAACAACGGCTCGCTCGGCTGGTCGCGCAAGCTGCGCGGCGATTTCACCACCGTGCTGGGGGATTTCGACTATGCCGCCATCGCGGCGGGCATGGGATGCGAGGCGTGGCGGGTCGAGGACCCCGCCGACCTGCAGTCGGCGCTGACCGCCGCCATCGCCTCGGGCCGGCCCAGCGTGATCGACGTCGCGATCTCGTTCGAGGGGCAGTCGTTTCTGGAGATGCAGGCCGACCTCTGACCGCATCGAGACCGCTGGACGCGGACCGTGTCCCGCGCCTAGGCTCAGCCGTGACAGGCGGGCCGCGCAGGGAGGAACCGATGCGGAGTTTCGACGAGATCTACCGGATCGCGGCCGACCGGAAGGGCGGCGATGCCGAGCTCGAGGCGTTGCTGAGCAAGCCGAAGCCGACAGAGGAAATCGCGGTGATCCCGGACGACCGCTGGCTGTCGGCCTTCGCCAAGGCGATCTTTCAGGCGGGGTTCAACTGGACGGTCATCGACAACAAGTGGCCGGGGTTCGAAACGGCCTTCGACGGGTTCGACCCGGTCCGCGTCGCCCATTACCACGACGAGCACATGGACCGCCTGCTGGCCGACAAGGGCATCGTCCGGAACGGCGCCAAGATCGCCTCGGTGATCGACAACGCCCGCCTGCTGACCGAACTGGCCGCCGAACACGGGAGCGCGTCGAAAGCCTTCGCCGACTGGCCGCGCACTGATTACATCGGCCTGCTGGCAATGCTGCAGAAACGCGGGTCGCGGCTTGGCGGGAACACCGGCCAACGGGCACTGCGCAGTATGGGGCTGGACAGTTTCATCCTGTCGCAGGACGTCTCGGCCCGGCTGGTGGCCGAAGGGGTGGTCGACAAGCCGCCGAGTTCGGCGCGCGACATGAAGGCCGTTCAGGCGGCGTTCGACACCTGGGTCGGACAATCGGGCCGCAGCATGACCGAGATCAGCCGGGTGCTGGCCTATTCGGTGTGACCGGGCGATAACGGACGCTGCAGGTGCAAAGATCTGCCCCTGTGACTGGCAGTCCGCTTCGATTTGCCTATTTTGATCCGGGACGAGGTTATTCGCAGGGCGACATGAGCTACGGCATTCTGGCATTTCTGGACGACATCGCGGCCCTGACGAAAATGGCGGCCGCCTCGCTCGATGATGTCGCGGCGCAGTCGCTCAAGGCGAGCACCAAGTCGCTTGGCCTCGTGATCGACGATGCGGCGGTGACGCCGAAATACGTGACCGGGATCAATCCCAAGCGCGAAATCCCCACGATTTTCCGTATCGCCAAGTGGTCGATGTTCAACAAGGTGGTCATCATCACCCCCGCCGCCTTGTTGCTGAGCGCCTATGCCCCATGGATCATCACCCCCCTGCTGATGCTGGGGGGGCTTTATCTCGCCTTCGAGGGGGCCGAGAAATTCCTCGAGATGGTGGGCGTGATCGACCATCACGGGCCCTCGGCGGAACAGGACCCCCGAACGCCCGAGGCGATCGAGAACGAGACGGTCAAATCGGCGATCCGCACGGATTTCATCCTGTCGTCGGAAATCATGGTCCTGACCCTGTCTCAGGTGGCCGACATCCCCATGGTGACCCGGATCGGGGTCATGCTCGCCATCGCGGTGATCTTCACCATCGGCGTCTACGGCGTGGTCGCGCTGATTGTGCGGGCGGACGATTTCGGGATCGCGCTGGCCAAGCGCCACGCGGGCCGGTTCCTCGGGCAGATCGGGCGCTGGATCGTGCTTGGCGTGCCGCCGTTCCTGAAGCTGCTGACCGTCGTCGGCACACTGGCGATGCTCTGGGTCGGGGGCAGCCTGCTGATCCACGGGCTGGCGCAATACGGCTACGACGCGCCCGAGCACTGGATCGAACACACCGCCGAAGCAGCGGCCCATGCGGTGCCCGCCATCGGACCGGCGGTCGAATGGCTGGTCGTGACCGCGCTGTCCGGCATCGCGGCGCTGGCAATCGGGGGCGTGCTGACCGCCGCGATGGCGCTGATCCGCTGGCGCAGCGCTCCGGCGGGACAGCACTGACCGGCGATCAGCCCGGCGCGCCGATCTCGCCCACGTCCCAGAACACCCCGGCCATCACCCGCAGCGCATCGCGGCAGAGCGGCTTGAGCACGTGTTCGTTCGGCGCGTGCTGCGAACAGCCGCGATAGGAGTGCGGCACCCAGATCGTCGGCACGTTCAGTATGTCCGTGAAGCTGTCGTTGGGCAGCGACCCGGCGAGGTTCGGCAGGACATGCACCTGCCCCGCCGTCCGGCGGATGGAGTCGCCCACGAATTTCGCCCAGGGATGATCGGGATCCAGCCGTGTCGCGCCGAAGAAACCCCGGTCGTGCAGCCGGATCTGCACCCGCTCGAACCTGTGCGCGTCCAGATGCCGCCTGAGCGCCGGCACGATGTCCTCGGGCTCGGTGCCGACCACGTAGCGCAACTGGCAGGTCGCCCGCGCCCAGCCCGAAATCGCGTTCACCGGCGCCTCGGGCACGCCCGACACCATTGCGAGGATCGTGAAGCTGTTCCAGCCGAAGACCCGTTCCGCCGGGGTCAGGCTTTCCTCGCCCCAATCGGGATCGACCGCGGGCCCCTCGCCCCCCGTCACCGGCAGGCCGTGCAGTGCCTCGCGCACGCTGTTGGTCAGGCTGTTGGGGCGCCATTCGGGCACCTTGATCTGACCGCGCACATCGGTGATGCAGGCAAGCGCATGCGCGAGGATCATCGCCGGATCGGCCAGCAGACCGCCCCAGTTGCCGGAGTGATGTGCGCCATCGTGCGTCTCGACGATCAGGTCGAAAGTCGTCCCTCCGCGCGACCCCATGAACATCGTCGGCACCTCGGGCTGCAGGCGCGGCCCGTCCGAGGCGATCAGCACGTCCGCGGTCAGCCGGTCCCTGTGGGCGCGGAACACCTCGGGCAGACCGACCGAGCCGACCTCCTCGCTCATCTCGATGACGATGCGGGTGTTGAACCCCAAGCTGCCACGCGCGGCCAGAACCGCCTCGAGCGCGGCGATGTTGATCAGATGCTGCGACTTGTTGTCAGCAGAGCCTCGGCCATAGAGCCGGTCGTCCTCCTCGGTCAGCACCCAGGGTTCCAGCCCTTCGCGCCACATGTCGTCCTGACCCCGCACGGTGTCGCCGTGTCCATAGGTCAGGATGACGGGCAGCCCGTCGCCCTCGTGCCGCTCGCCGAGCAGCAGGGCGCCACCCTTGGGATCGGGATTGTCGATGATCTCGCAGGTGAAGCCGAGCGCCTCGAGCCGCGGGCGCATCGCCTCCTGCAGATACCGGAGCGATTCCGCGCGCGCCTCGGGCGCGGGGTTCTGGCTCTCGCTGCGGAAGGTCACCAGCCGGGCGAGGTCGGACTGGAACGTCCCCGCCTCGAAATACGCGGTGGCATGTGCGATTGCGTCGTCGCGGGTCATCCTGTCCTGCCTTTCCTGCCGCCCGGCCGAGACTTCGGCAGGGGGAACCGGGTTCGTCCCGGTTACAGGTTGGCAAATCCCGGCGGGGGGCGACAGAGCAAAAAGCCTGCACCCGCACACTGTCCGGGACACGTAGAGAGCGCCAGGCGAAGAACGGCGCTCGGACCATTGTCAGGCGATATAGCCATACTTGACGTTCTGGAACGCGCGAAGACCTTCGATGCCGCCTTCCTGGAATATCCCGCTGTCCTTCATGCCACCGAACGGCGTCTCGGGCAGCGAAACCCGCCATCCATTGCAGATGACGCTGCCGGACTGCACATCATTCAGGGCGCGGTTGATCGTATGGACATTTTCGGAATGCACATAGGCGGCCAGCGCGAACGGAAGGCGGTTGGCCTCGGCAATCGCGTCCTCGTATGTATCGAACGGCGCGACAGCGGCGATAGGACCAAAGGGTTCGACATTGGAGATCATCGCATCCGGCGGGACGTCGGCGATCACGGTCGGGGCGTAGAAATTGCCGTCGCGCTGGACCTGCCCGCCACCGGTCGTGATCCTCAGTCCGCGGGATTTGGCATCCACGATGAATTCGTCCATTGCCGCGATCCGGCGCGGATCGACGACCGGACCCATCTTGACGCCGTCGTCGAACCCGTCCCCGACCGGATGCGCCTTCGCCAGTTCGGTCAATGCCGCGGTGAAGTCTGCATATATCGGTCGCTGAACGAGGAACCGCGTGGGACAGATGCAGATCTGACCAGCGTTGCGGAACTTGGCTGCGAGGGCCGTCTTTGCCAGCGCCTCGACGTCCACATCGTCAAAGATCAGCACCGGCGCGTGGCCGCCCAGTTCCATGATCGGCCGCTTCATCTGTCCGACCGCCCGCGCCGCGAGCATCTTTCCGATACGCGTCGAGCCGGTGAAGCTGATGCCCCTGATCTGTGGCGCATCCATCAGCCGGTCGGAGATCTGCACGGCATCGCCGGTCAGGATCGACAGCGCACCTTCGGGAAGACCACATTCGAGCGCGATCCGACCGATGGCCAGCGCGCAGGCCGGCACTTCCTCGGATGCCTTCAGCACGATCGAGCACCCCGCACCGAGCGCCCCGGCCATCTTACGCGACGGGGTGATCAGGGGCGCATTCCACGACCCGAACGCCGCCACCGGACCCAGAGGCTCGATCAGGACCAGCTGGCGTCCGCCGTCCTCGCGGGCCGGAATGATCCGGCCGTATGCGCGCTTGCCCTCTTCGGCTGCCCATTCCCACATGCCGGCGGCCTGTTCGACCTCGGCGATGGATTCGGCCCAGGGCTTGCCCAGCTCCAGGGTCACCAGCATGGCAAGGTCTTCGCGACGGGCGCGCATGGTCCTGGCGACGTCGTGCAGGATACGACCGCGGGCATGGGCGGACATCGCGCTCCACCGCCGGAAACCAGCCTCGGTGGCCGCCAGCGCGGTGCTGATATCGGCTTCGCTTGCGATGGCATAAACGCCAAGCGGCGTGCCGGTCGTCGGGTCCATCACGGTTCCGGTTTGCCTGTCGCCTGCGGGAACCCATTCTCCCGCGATGATCTGACCGGCCTCGGGATATCGTGCGCGTGCCTCGTTGCGGTTGTTCATGTTGGTCACTCCTTTTGGTCTGGCGGACAGCAGATCCTGCAGGGTCAGGAACCCGCGTTCCGTCTGATCTGTCTGGTTATTCCGTGGTCATCCAAGCGCCGTGCATCGGCGCGATCCGGTCGAAGACCGGACGAAGGCAATGCTTGTCGGACCGGCCGAATGTGCAGTGCCGGACAGCACGAGTTGGACATGTGGTGGCAGGTCCAACCGGGATGTCATCCCGGTTGCGGACTGCGCGGAACCTTTGGCCGGTTTGTCAGATTTCACTGCCGATGTTCCTTTTTTCCCTCCCGTCCGCCAATCCATCCCGGCCGGGAGAAGTCGCCTCGGGCCGAGGTTTGGCGGACGCTTTGGCATCGCGTCCCGAACGCCCCCGCGTCGCTAGCGACCATTCAGCAGATCGGGCAGAAAGAGAGTGATCTCGGGAAAGAAGACCAGCACCGCGATCGTGATGACGTCGGCCACGAAGAAGATGGCCACCCCCCGAAAGACCTCGCCGAGCGAGATATCCGGACGCACCCCGCTGACGACGAAGCAATTCAGGCCGATAGGTGGAGTGATCAGGCAGACTTCGGCCATCTTCACGACGATTATGCCGAACCAGATCGACGCCTGCTGTTCGGTCAGTCCGAATGGCGATGTCTCGGGCGTCGCGCCGGCGCCACCGTTCAGTGCCATGACCGCAGGGTAGAAGATCGGAAGCGTCACCAACAGCATACCGATGGCATCCATGAACATTCCCAGGATGGAATAGCCCAGCAGGATCATCAGGAGGACGAGATAGGGATGGATCGGCAACCCGGCGAGCCATGCGGAGAACGCCTGCGGCACGCCCGAGAAGTTCAGGAACACCACGAAGATGTAGATCCCCCAGACCAGTGTGAAGATCATCACCGTAAGCCGGGCCGATTCCATCAAGGCGTCCTTGAAGGCGCCGAACCGCATGCCCTGCACAATGGCGAGCGCCAGCACCAGGAAGGCGCCAAGTGCGCCGGCCTCGGTGAGCGTCGCCCAGCCGGCGTAAACCGACGAAATGATGATGCCCGCCACGGCGACGATGGGCAGAACGCCGGGCACCGAGCGCATTCTCTGGGACCAGGTGAAGCCACGCACCGCAGGTGCGGCTCCGGGGTTGGCCAGCGCCCAGACATAGATGATCGCCGCGTAGATCAGCGCCGTGACGAGGCCCGGCAGAAAGCCTGCAAGCAGCAGCGCGCCCACGGATTCCTCGACCACCAATGCGTAAATCACGAGGATGGCCGATGGCGGGATCAATGTCGCCAGCGTGCCGCCCGCGGCAACGACCCCGGCCGCCAGCCGGCGGTTGTAGCCATTGCTCAGCATTTCCGGGATGGCGATACGGCTGAAGACAGCGGCCGTTGCCGTCGAAGCGCCCGAGACCGCCGCAAAGCCCGCCTGCGCGAACACCGTTGCGATGGCCAGGCCTCCCGGAATCCAGCCCAGCCACTTTCGGCCCGCGTCGAACAGGCTGGCCGTCATGCCCGCGTGGTATGCCAGAAAGCCGATCAGAATGAATGAAGGCAGCACCGACAGTGAGTAGAGCGAGCTCTTGGAATAGGGTATCGATCCGGCCGTCGTCGCGCCGGGCCAGAAACCGATAAGTTCCACGAGGCCCAGAAACCCGGCGATCGCCGCCGCGTAGGCCACCCGCACACCTATCAGCGCGAGGCCGAAGAGCAGGATGATGGCAATGATCCCGACAAGGATCGGGTTGGAATAGCCAATGCCGATGATCATGGTCAGGTCCTGTCCGAGGTGTCTGTTCTTGTGTGGCCGGTTGTGTCCGGCGTCGTCTCATCGGCATTGCCCATCACCTCCCGGATCTCGGACTGCGCCAGATCCTCGGCGGAGGCTTCGGGTATCACGGCGACGGGTTCGAGCGAGGGATCGAGGACCAGTCGAAGGTGCCCCGCCGATTGCAGGGTCAACCGAAGGGCAAGCAAGCCCAGGGCTATCGGAACCAGCAGTTTGGATGGCCAGATTGGCAGGTTTGCATCCGCAGAGGTGCCGCCGCTCATCCAGCTGTCATGGAAGAACACCCACGAGAACCGCGCCAGCAGGATCACGATCACCAGCGTGATCAACGCCCCGATGAGTTCCATCACCTGAAGCGTCCGCCCGGTAAGGCGGGTCATCAGGATATCCATGCGGATATGCGTTCCCTCGCGCTGGCAATAGGACACGCCAAGGACCGCGATGATCGGCATCACCAGCTCGATCATGTCGATGTAGCCAAAGATCGGCGCGTTGAAGAGATAGCGCGAACGCATGAACACCTGGATGGTGCCGACGGCCATCAATATGCAGATCGCGACGGCGGCCCCCTGGGTCAGCACCCGCTCGACCCGAACAAGCAAGCCGTCCAGCCGCCACAGAACAAGTCCGAAGCCATCGTCCGGGGCGGAAGTGGTGATGGCGCCGGTCACGACGCCATCATCCTCGTATGCCGGATCGCCCCGGTCATTGTCCGGCCTTTGCCTCTGCGATCAGAGCCTGCAGTTCGTCCAGCACACCCTGTGCGTCGAACTTGTCCTTGTTGGCCTCGACCCAAGCGTCCCAGACGGGTTGCCCGGCGACCCGCTGGAACTCCGCCAGCGTCGCGTCGTCATAGACGATCTCCTGCATCGCATCCCGGAATTCCGGAAGCAGCCGATCGTCCGCCGTCTGGTATTGCTCGTAGATCGCCCGCGAGGCGCCTTCGCGAAGGCTCATCAGCAGCTCCTGGTACTGGGGCGGCAGGGCCTCGTACGCAGTCTTGTTGATGACCATCGGGCATTCCGACGTGCCCGCCCCCAGGTTCGATGTGAACCAGTCACCCAGTTCCGCGATCTGGTAGGTTTCAAAGGCATATGTGAAAGGCAGGGCAACCCCGTCAACGCCGCCGCGCTGCATCAGTGTATAGGCCTCCGATGCGGGGACGGTCTGCCGCCGCGCGCCCAGAATTTCCATCGCTTCGCCGATGCCGCCGCCCGCACGGAGCCGCAGACCTTCCCAGCCTTCCAACGTCGTCGGGGCTTCGCCGACACCCATGAATTCGTACATCGGCGCATTGACCGAGGCGTAAGGCATCGCGTTCCAGGCGGCGAGTTCTTCCAGCAGCACCGGATGCTGCGCCAGCCCGTTGCGGGCGTGGTAGGAAACGTCGAAGCCTGCAAGGTCGATGAACGGCAGAGAAAAGACCGTGTAGGCGGGCGTGCGGCCGGGATTGTAGAAGTTGCAGAACATCGCCCCTTCAAAGGCGTTGTTCTTGAGCCCGTCGAGGTTTTCGCGCGCCTTCGCCAATTGCTCGCTGTAGAATATCCGCAGCTGGAACTTGCCGTCCGTTTTCTCGGCCAGCTGTTCGGCCATGTATTCCACGCCCGCCGTGAAAGCCGAGGACGTGGTCCAGGTCGACCACTTCCAGAAGACCGCCGGCCCGTCGACCTCGGCGGCGGACGCGGTCCCCGGCGCAGCGAGCGCAAGTGCGATGCCTGCAGCCAGTCCGATGCGCGGCGCACCTTTGCCGCGTTTGGTTCCGAAATTCATATGTGTCACTCCCTTTGTCATGTGTGTTGTCGGCGAGCACCCGCGGACCGGTCTGCCCGGTCACCTCCATGTCCACCGGATCGGTTGGGGTCAGTGCATGACGACCCCGCCATCCACCACCAGCGTCTGTCCGGTGATGGCTTCACTGGCATCCGAGGCCAGCATCGAAACGGCGCCGACGATGTCTGCGGGAAAGATGTCCCGCGGCAGCGCGCGTTCGGCGATCGTCTTGTCGCGCGTTCGCGCAACTTCATGCTCGTTGCGCAGCATGCCGTCGCTGAGGGTGTAGCCCGGTGCTACCGAATTCACGCGGATGCGGTCCTTGCCGACTTCCTTCGCCAGCGACCGTGTCAGGCCGAGGATCGCCGCCTTGCTGGTCACGTAGTGCAGCTTGAGCGGCGTGCCCTTGAACACGGTTCCCGACCCGATGTTGACGATGCTGCCGCCCCCTGCCCTGCGCATCGAAGGCAGGACGGCCGTGCAACACAGGAAGACACCGGTTACGTTCACCGCCATCACCCGCTCCCACTCTTCCAGCGGGATCTCCTCCGAAGGCTTTGGCAGCAGGCTGCTGAAGATCCCGGCGTTGTTGACGAGGATCGACACCTCGCCGAACGCCGCGATCCCGGCATCGACCATGGCACGGACCTGCTCCGGATCAGCGACATCGACGCTGACCGGAATGGCTGACAGTCCGCGGGCCTTCAGGGCCTCGGCGGTCGGGGTCGGGTCCTGCCTGTCCGCGATCACGACATTCGCGCCGCACTCTGCAAGATGCGTGGCGATGGCGCGGCCAATGCCTTCGGCCGCACCGGTGACGATGGCCGTCCGGCCCTTGAAGATCGGTTCACTCATCGGGGCTCTCCTGCCTCGTTTTTCCGGGGCACGTCTCGACGACGATGCCCTCTGCAATCAGCGCCTCGACCTCCCCGTCGCCGAACCCCATGTCCGACAGGATGCCGCGGCTATGTTCCCCGAGCATCGGCGCATGGGCACGGTCCGGAGGGCTGGCCCCCGCGATGCGGGCGGGCGGACGCATGTGCAGCACCTCGCCCTCGTCCGGATACTCGAGGGACTCGAACAAACCGACCTCCGCAAGGTGCCGGTCCTCCAGCAGGTCGTCGAATGACTTTACCGGGAAGGCCGGAATGTCCGCCTTGTCGAGAAGGGTCAACCACTCGGCCGTTTTCCGTTGCCTGAGCGCTTCGTTGCGCAGGCCGAAATACGCCTCGACGTTATGAAAGCGCGCGGCGACGCTTTCGAACCGCGGATCGTTCCGCAATTCCGGTCGTCCGATCAGGTCGAAGAAGGCAAAGGCCTGTTTGTCGGTGTTGGCGGACACGCAGATGAAGCCGTCCGCGGTTGCCGCGGGCCGGGAATTGCGGTCGAGGACCCGCGTGTCACCCGTTTCGCCCCGCTCGGGACGAAAGGCCTTCTGCCCCATGTGTTCCTGCAGCACGAAATTCGCCATGCTTTCGTACATCGGCACCTCGACCGATTGGGCTGTCCCGGACCGTTCGGCGGCGCGCAGTGCCAGCAGGATCATCTGCACCGCGATCAGCCCGACCACGTGATCGGCGAGGACCATCGGCACGAACCGCGCTTCGCCGGTAAGCCGGTGGTTCGCGCCGACGACACCGGCCGCGCCCTGGATGATGGTGTCGTAGGCAGGGCGTTCGGCGTAGGCGCCGCCGCGGCCGAAACCGGTCAGGCTGCAATGCACGATCCACGGGTTCAGCGCCTTGGCATCCTCGAAGGTCAAACCCAGTTTCGTCAGCGCCCGGTCACGCATGTTGGTCACCATGACATCGCTGTCGGCGATCAGTTTCCTCACGATCGCCTGACCCTTTTGCGTACGCAGGTCCACGGCAAGGGATCGCTTGTTGCGGTTCAGCTGCAGGAACTTCGGTGACAGCTGCCCGGACCGCGATTGCCCGCCAAGCCGGCGCAGCAGGTCCCCGTCGGGCGGTTCGATCTTGATGACCTGCGCGCCCTGTTCCGCCAGGACCTGGGTGGCGACAGGCCCGACAACCACCGACGTCAGATCGAGCACCTTTACTCCGGCAAGCGGGCTTTCGGCCGTCTGTGCGTCGCTTGTCATCTGAAATCTCCCAAATCCATATCCGTTCGGGCGATGATCGCTCGCGCGCGCTCCGCCACCGGCAGATCGACCATCTGGCCGTCCACCATCACCGAACCGCGTCCTTCGGCCTGGGCCGTTTCGAACGCCCGCACCATGCGGTCCGCCCGCATCAATTCGGACCGGTCCGGCATGAAACCCGCGCGAAGCGGATCGACCTGATCGGGATGGATGCAGGTTGCCCCCCACAATCCGAAGCCACGCGCGCGGGCCGCCATATCGCGCATCTGCGCGGCCTCACTCACGGAGGCCATGCTGCCCAAAAGGCCCAGGGGCACGACACCGGCACGGGCGCAGGCGTAGACCACCTGTTGACGGGGCCAGAGAAGCGCCTCCTCGGTCGGTTGTGCCATGATCCGCGCCGAAATGTCTTCCGCGCCCAAGGCCGCCGCGACGATCCGGTGGCTGGCATTCAGAATCGCGTCGACGCGGTCCAGCCCCTCAAGCGTTTCGATCAGCAGCACGAGGGTGACGCCCGACCGGCCGCATTCGACCTCGACCTCGGCCATCAACTCGTCGACAAGCCGCAGCTGAGAGGCGCCGTCGGCCTTGGGCAGCATGATCGCGTCGGCCCCTGCCCGGATCGCTGCGGTTACATCATCGGCGACCCGTGCCAGACCCGGATTCACGCGGACCAGGACATCCTTTTCGACAGCCTTCAGCGATGGGATCGCGTCTGCAAGTCGGGTGCGAGCCTCGTCCTTGCGGTCGGACGGAACGGCATCCTCCAGGTCCAGAATAATCGCGTCGGCCGATGTTGCCGCTGCCTTGGTCACGAACCGATCAACATGCGCCGGAACGTAGAGCAGAGCGCGCCAACTTGCGGCGTCCATGGATGCAACGCGCAGTGTCATTCGCTTGCCCAGGTCAGACGGCCTTCGGTCGCCGTGGCCCCGGTGTCATCCACCGCCCGGACATCAATGGTGCGCGGATCGCCGGGCGCCGGGCGCGACTCCAGCCGGATGGGCCGGTCGACGTGCAGGGCCTTGCGGTTCGAGAATTCCGCGGATGCGACAGGACCGTTGCGAAGCGTCTTGGCGAGTTCGGTCAGCCACAAGACCGTAAGACCCCCGTTCACCACCAGACCGGGATAGCCCTCAACCTCTCTCGCATAGGGCGCATCGTAGTGAATGCGGTGCGCATTGAAGGTCACGGCCGAGTAACGAAAGAGATGCATGGGCGACGGTGTCACAACCTGATGAACTTTGAATTCCGGCTGCTCCTGTTGCTGTGACGACGTCTGCTTTCCGGCGGCTTTCTCGGGGGCTGCTTTTCCCTTCGTTGCGGCCTCGCGATAGACCACTGTCTGGGTCTCGGTCAGGCTTGAACCGCCAGCGCCCACCAGATCGTGCGTGATCGTCACGAAGGCCATATGTCCTGTCCGGCCTTCGCGAAAGGACACGTCGGCAATACGCGAGTGGCGTTCGGTCGTTTCGCCGATCCGCAACGGCGCATGAAATTCCACTCTGCGGCCCGCGAACATCCGGCGCGGCAAACCAAGATCGGGAAGAAAACTGCCTTTTGGCGGGTGACCGTCCCGTCCCAGACTGCCGATGGCGGCCATGGGAGGAAACAGGACGACATGCCATCCCAAAGGCAGGACATCACCGTCGGAAAACAGACCGGGATCAAAATCAAGGATCGTCGCGAGACGCCGCACCTGCTCCAGCGATACGCGATCACGGGCCTGTTCCGTCCGGCCGATGGATTTTTCCATCAGCTGGCCTGCGTCCTGCAGTTCTTCAGTCAAGCTCTGTCCTCCCGCGCATCCAAAGGTGCCGGGCCAATATTCACGGAACTGGTTATAACTTTAAGTGCATAGTATTGCGCAATTGCTGCGTCATACGCGATAATGATCCGGGCGAATTTGCGCGGTGATGGGCGAGGTTTCCGATGGACAATGTGGATGTTGCCGGAGTTCGGGCTTTCGTCGCCGTGGCGGAACAGGGCAGCTTCCAGGCCGCGGCGAACCGCTTGAACCTCTCGCCGACCGCGGTAGGGCGTCGCGTGCGGAAACTCGAAGACGGCCTCGGCACCGTGCTTTTCCTGCGCACGACGCGAACGGTTACCCTGACAGCCGCCGGATCGAGGTTTCTGCTGCGCGCGCAGAAGCTCATGTCCGATCTCGGAGACGCGTTGTCTGAAATCCGTGACGAGGAACGGTTTGGAGAGCGCGCCGTCGCAATTGGCTGTCTCCCCACCATTGCGGTGCATCTGCTTCCCGACGTCCTCGGCGCTTTCGCCGAGCAGGAAGCCTGCGGCGTTCAGGTATTCGACCTTTCCGCCAGTGCAATGCAGGATCTCGTAAGGTCGGGCCGCATTGAATTTGCCGTCAGCTTCATCGGCGCACAGCACGATGACCTGAGCATGCACCCGCTCTATTCAGAACCCATTGTCGCGCTTGTGTCGGAACACGATCCCGTGGCGGAACAGGGCGAAATCTCTTGGCATGACCTGCAGGGACGGCGGCTTGTCTCCATCGGGACGGCCAGCGGCACGCGCAGTCTGATCGACACGTCCCTCAGTTCCTGGGACATCGACCTGCACTGGCACTACGAGGTGCAACATCTCGCCACCGCCGTGCCACTGGCGGCCGCGGGCCTCGGCATTGCCATCGTTCCGGCCTCGGTCGCGCAAATTCTTCCGGCGCAGGTCCGGACAGTCAGGCTGCGGGCACCGACGATCGAACGGCGTATCGGAACCCTGCGTCGACGCGGTATTCCGCTGTCGTCGCCGGCCAGCACGCTTCACCGGCTGATCGTCAACCGCCTGCGCGGGTAGCAGGCGGGAGCCCTGCGTCAGGGTCTGGAGGGAACTGTATTAAGTGCGATCGGGAGAGCCTGCGCCAGCATGGCTGCCGGGTCTCGCAGAGCGGCAAAAGGTGATGGTCATGACAATGCGGCACTCCGAGAATAAAGAGCCATGTCCGCATTCAAGGGTCACCATTGCATTCCAGCGGGAACATCTCGTCCGCAAACGCGCTGCTCTCCTTGATCCCTTTGATCGAGACATATGGCTGCGTTCCAAGGCGCGGAATTTCTTCTCTGGGGAGCCACTCGACCCCTGTGTCGTCAAAGTCGATCTCTTCCGAGACCTCCCAACCGCAACATGGAAGTGCCAGCAGGGTCCAGTACTGGGCGAAGACAGGGCGCGACGACCCTGTGGTCGAATCCGCGAACTCACCTTTGAGAACCTGCCGACCGAAAGGCCCCCGGCAGTTCCCTCGATCGGTCGCGCTCCGCGCGTTCGTGTCATTGCACGCAAAGAAACGCTCCTGACCGAACTCCGTCACCCTGAAGCTGTGGGTCCCGGCTGCGTTATGGAACGTCAGGCTGGTCAGCCTGCACGCCCGCAGATCCACGGAGGACGCCGATGCCGAGGCTCCCCAGACCGCCAGGGCTGCAAGGGGTAGCGCCTGCGATATCGTGGCCAATGCCCTATCGGAGCGGTGCATATGCGGTGCTTTCGTCAAGTTCTTCCAGGCTTTGTATCAAATGGTCCCAATCCTGAAGACCTGCGCTCACCGCGACTGGCCAGGCTTCCACGTCAAAGTCCGCCTGCACTGAGCTCCGCGAGGCAGCAGCCCTCCGTTTCAGAAGATCCGGGTATGTCTCGGTCGCGGAGGCGGGCGCACAGAGGGCGCCATTGGCAGATGCCCGGTTTTGCGTGATGAACCGCGAAATGGACCCGTCCGGGTCGTCATACACCAGAATGAAATTCATGTAGCCGGCCAGCCGGCCTGTCCAGCACCCAAGAAAGACGGCGTCACTGCCGGCCCATCTTCCCTCGCGCGCCGGGCCTTCGCACAGGCAGCCCGCAACGCCCAACGTGAAATCGGACCGGGCGACAAGCTGCAGGCGCGAGCAATCCTGAGCGCTCGCTTCCGTGCAATTTGTCAGGCTGCCTCGAAAAGCGGGCAAAGCAAAATCTGCCGAAGCGGAAAATTCGAGGACATATCGAATGAACTCTGCGGTGTCCGACAGGGCAATGTTCAAGAGAGCACCTTTCGATTTCAAGCCGCGATACAAGGTGTCTCCGACCATCAGGCGATGGCTCGTCATCGTATTACTGACGATTCGTTCCAGCTCGCCGGGGGGTGTCCCTTCCACCAGGGAACGCGAGAGGGCGTCCGAAATTTTGCCCCATACAGCCGTGGGTTCAGATGTGTCCCAGGCGCATGCAGGCGAAGCCATGGCGACCGCGACTGCCGTGGCCGCCACATTCGAGCATCTTCGCCTGTGGGTCCTCGAGTCTCTGATTGCGTTCGTAAAGGGCTTGGCCTGTCGATCCGGCATTGTAGGTAAGACGCTGAGTTATCCATGTTCATTGGCCCACAGACGGGTCATCCGAAGTGAGCCGCAATCCGAAGGTCTGTTGTAAGGTTGCATATCCAGACTTCGACCGCCTCCCCCAGATGAGGGGTCCACGTTCGGGGTTCGCATGCACTGCCTCCAGCGTTGGGACGCCTGATCCGGGTTCTTCCCGGTCGCCAGAAGTCCGGCGTGACGTCGTCGGCGGAGGCCCGGAGGTCGAGGTCACGGGCGATAGACTTGCCGTTCTTCTCGACTTGAAGCGCCGACCACCTGAGCCTGTCAAACGGTGGTCGAGACCGCTGGCGGAAAGCCGCCCTTGTATGCACCACCGATGGCGATCACACCGTATTCGACTTTTTCGAGCGGCACGTCTCCGGGATCGAATCCGAGTGCGGTGAAGCTATCGAACGGCAGCGCCTGGACATCAGCATTGCTTGGGACAACGGCGTCCGTTGGCAGGGCATGGAGCCGATGGAGCGTTCGAGGTGGGCGGCGTACTGCGAATGGTACTGGGACAAGCCGCAGGAACTTAGGTCAACTCTCACTCAGCAATTACGCGGCCCATGGCTGTAAAAAATACGACGGAAGGTCGGACCAGATGTCCGAGCGATATCAAGAGGACGAAAGGCCTGGTTTGGGTGTGTAGTCGGCCAGAGCTGAAATCTCATGCCAGCGCAATTTACCTATGAAAATTAACCACATGCGCCGTGGCGGAGGAGGTGGGATTCGAACCCACGGTACGCTTTCACGCACGACGGTTTTCAAGACCGTTGCAATCGACCACTCTGCCACTCCTCCGGGCCGGTCCCGCATAAGGTGCGCGTTGTGATTCGGAAAGATGCGTCGGCTGTGCATCGGGGCAACGCACCGGCGTGGGAACCGGCAGGATGGAACGGCCCTCTTCCCATGTGAACGGCAAAACGCTAAAGTGCGGCAAAACAAGCCCCCAAGGGGCGACCTATCGGCAGCGCCGGACAGACCGGCACACAAGCGGCAACAGACCGCGCGCAGGCAAAGGGCAAGGCATGATGCAAGTGAAATCGCTGGAAGGCGGCGCCGTGCGCGTCGGCACATCGCGGGGGCTGCGTGGCCTGACCGCTCTCGCTCTGGTGACCGGGCTTTCGGCCTGCGTCGAGGGCGGTTCCTTTCCGATGTTCCAGGCCGACAAGCCGGCCGAGGCAAGCGACGACGTCGCGACGCGGCGCGCGACGCGGCTGATCGAGCGGGACGTCGAGGCGCCGGACGTGTTCCAGGTGACCGAGGCCGGGCTCTGGGACGGACGGCCGTCGCTGGGCGGCGTCTGGGTCGCGCATCCCGACGTCAAGGAACCCGAGCGGGTCCTGATCCGCAACACCGCCAACGACAAGTTCGTGATCGGCGCGCTGTTCCGTCGCGAACGCGACAACCCCGGCCCGCGACTCCAGGTCTCGTCGGATGCCGCCGCCGCGCTCGGGATCCTTGCGGGCGCCCCGCAGAACCTGAACGTCACCGCGCTGCGCCGCGAAGAGGTGCAGCAGCCGCCCGAGGCGATGACCTCGTCCCTGCCGCCGGCTGAAGGCGTCGAGGAACAGACGCTCGACCCGATCGCTTCCGCCGCATCGGCCATCGACAAGGCCGAGGGCAAACCGGCCACCGCCGAAACGAAGACCGCCGCAGCGGCACCCGCAGCCTCCTCCGCGGCCGAAACCCAGACCGCCATGGCCATGGCGGAGCCTGCGCCGGAGCCCGAGAAGAAGCAGGGCTTCTTCCAGAAGCTCTTTGGCGGGAACAAGAAATCCGCCCCCGAGGCGCAGATGCAGCCGCAGGGTGACAACGAGGTCGCGCTGACCGCCATGGCGCCGGGCGCCGTGGCGACCGCTCCGCTGGCGCCTGCCGCTCAGGCCGCTGCATCCGCGCCCGCGGCGACGGTGCAGAAGGCGTCGGTCCCCGCACCGCGTCCGCAGGCCAAGAGCGGGCTGGCCAAGCCGTATCTGCAGATCGGCATCTTCAGCGTCGAACAGAACGCCACCAACACGGCCACCGCGATGCGCCAGCAAGGCATGATCCCGACGGTCCGCAAACAGACCACGAAGGGCAAAACCTTCTGGCGGGTGCTGATCGGCCCGGCGACCTCGACCTCCGAACAGGGTGAGCTTCTCAGGAAAGTGAAGGCGCAGGGCTTTACCGACGCCTATGCCGTGACAAACTGATCGCCGCCGGTCAGAATGGCCGGGACTTCGGGGCCGCACTTGGCCCCGGCCAGACGGAGACACCGATGACCCAGATCGCTGCACGCCGCGACAGTCGTGCGAGTATGGCAGCCCGGCGGACCACCGCCGGGCTGCGGCTCGTCGCGGCCCTCGCGTGCCTCGCCCTCACTGCCCTGCCCGCCGCCGCCTTCGATACCAAGGCGCGCGCCGCCTACGTGATCGACGTCACGACGCGCACGGTGCTGCTGAACAAGAACGCCGACGAGCCGCTGCCGCCCGCCTCGATGTCCAAGCTGATGACGCTCTACGTCGCCTTCGAGGCACTGCGCGACGGGCGGCTGACGCTGGACGAACGCCTGCCGGTGTCGCGCCACGCGATGAGCTACGGCGGCTCGACGATGTTCCTCGACACGACCGACAACGTCCGGGTCGAGGACCTGCTGCGCGGGATCATCGTGCTGTCGGGCAACGACGCCTGCGCCGTCATCGCCGAGGCGCTGAGCCCCGACGGCACCGAATCCGGCTTTGCCCGCTACATGACCCAGCGGGCGCAGCAGATGGGGATGACCAATTCGACCTTCATGAACTCCAATGGCTGGCCGGCGCCCGGTCACCGGATGTCGATGCGCGACCTCGCTTTGCTGGCGACGCATATCATCGTCGATTTCCCGGAGTTCTACCCGCTTTTCGCGGAGCAGAAGTTCGAGTTCGACGGCCGTGCGCCCCAGAACGTGAGCAACCGCAACCCGCTCCTGGGACTCGGGATCGGCGCGGACGGGCTCAAGACAGGGCATACGACCGAAGCGGGCTATGGCCTGGTCGGATCGGCCAAGCAGGGTGACCGGCGCGTCGTCTTCGCGATGACCGGGCTCGACACGCAGGAAGCCCGCGCCGAGGAGGCACGCTCGATCGTGAACTGGTCCTTTCGCCAGTTCGCGGAGAAGGCCGTGACGAAACAGGGCGACGTGATTGCCACCGCGCAGGTGGTCATGGGCGACAAGACCGAGGTGGCGCTGACCGCCGCGCGCGACGTGACCGCGCTGCTGCCGGTGCTGTCGGACGGAAAACTGGAGGCCGAGGCGGTCTATGACGGCCCGCTGGAGGCGCCGGTCGCCGCGGGTGCCGAGGTCGGCCGCCTGATCATCCGGCCCGAAGGCCTGCCCGAGATGAGCGTGCCGCTGGTCGCCGCCGAGGCGGTGGCGCGGGGCGGGTTCATGGTCAAGCTGCGCAGCGCCGCCCGGCATATCGCGAAACGGCTGAACGAAGGGCCCGAGGCGGCCTCTTGAGCGGGCTTTTCGTTTCCTTCGAAGGCATCGACGGATCGGGCAAGTCCACCCAGGCGCGATTGCTGCGCGACGCGCTTGCCGCGCAGGGCCGGGACGTGGTGCTGACCCGCGAACCCGGTGGGTCGCCGGGGGCCGAGGAGATCCGGCGGCTGGTGCTTGAGGGCGATCCCGACCGCTGGTCGGCCGAGACGGAATGCCTGCTGTTCACCGCCGCCCGCCGCGATCACCTGGAGCGCACGATCCTGCCCGCGCTGACGGCGGGCAAGGTGGTGATCTGCGACCGCTTCGCCGATTCCACCCGCGTCTATCAGGGCGTGTCGCGAGGGGACCTGCGCGACGCGGTCGACCGGCTGCATGCGCTGATGATCGGGCGCGAGCCGGACCTGACGGTGCTGATCGACATGGACCCGGCGACGGGTCTGAGCCGCGCGCTCGGCCGGCAGGGCACCGAAGAGCGGTTCGAGAGCTTTGGCGCCGGTTTGCAGGAGCGGATGCGGGCGGCGTTTCTCGGGCTGGCCGATGAGTTTCCCGCGCGGTTTCGCGTGATCGACGGGGCGCGCGACGTGGAAGTGGTCGCTGCAGATGTGCTAGAAACGGTGACGGCTGCGCTGGCGGCGCCGCCGGGGGCTCTGCCCCCGGACCCCCGAAGTATTTGAAACCAGAAGAAGCAGGGGACCCGCGAGTGACGCCGAAAGGCGGCGCGATCGGTTCTGTTGGCAGGGGTTTCGTTCCGTGGCGTGCGCGCGTAGGGTCGCGCCGGAGATTTCGATGAGCGACGAACAGCTTCCAGAACCGGACCGGATCGACGGCGCCCCACACCCGCGGGACTCGGTGCGGATCGTCGGGCAGGATGCCGCGCAGGCGGCGTTTCTCGAGGCCTTCAACTCGGGCCACCTGCATCACGCATGGCTGATCACCGGCCCCAAGGGCACCGGCAAGGCGACGCTGGCCTGGGCCATCGCGCGGTTCCTGCTGGCGACGCCGCCGGATGACGGGGGCGGGCTTTTCGGTGCGCCGCCACCGGTCGAAAGTCTGAACATCGACCCGGAGCACCCGGTCGCGCGACGGATGCGGTCGGGCGCCGAGCAGGGTCTCTTCGTCCTGCGCCGCCCGTGGGACGACAAGGCCAAGCGGCTGCGGCAGGAGATCACCGTCGAGGAAGCGCGCAAGATGAAGGGCTTCTTCGCCCTGTCGTCCGCCGATGGCGGGCGGCGCGTGGTGATCGTCGACTCGGCGGACGAGCTGAACGTGAACGCCGCCAACGCGATCCTGAAGATCCTCGAAGAGCCGCCCGCGCGCACCACGATCCTGATGGTCGCGCACCAGCCCTCGGCACTGCTGCCGACCATCCGGTCGCGCTGCCGCGAGCTGCGCCTCGCCCCGCTGGGCCGCGCCGATCTGGAGACCGTGCTGGCCCAGTCCGGAGTCGAGGTCGAGGGCCCGGTCGAGGCGCTCTCGGCGCTCTCCGGCGGCTCGGCGGGCGAGGCGGTGCGGCTGTCGCTGCTCGGCGGGCCCAAGCTCTATGCCGAGCTGATCCAGACTTTCTCCGCCCTGCCCCGCCTCGACCGCGCCGCGGCGATCCGCCTGGCCGACAGCGCCACGGGGCGCGGCGCGGAGGACCGGCGCGACCTGATCCACGGGCTGACCGATCTGTTCCTGTCCCGCCTCGCCCTGACCGGCGCGCTCGGCCAGCCGCCGGGCACCGAGGCCGCGCCGGGCGAGTTCGACCTGCTGATGCGTCTCGCCCCCGATGCCCGTTCCGCGCGCAGATGGGCCGAGACGGCGGCCGAGATCGGCGGCCGCACGCGGCACGGCCGGGCGGTCAACCTTGACCCTGCCGCGCTGATCCTCGATACCCTCTTCAGACTCCAGAAAACGGCGGCGGCCTGACCCCGCCCGATCCCCCGCATATGACCACGCCCCAGATCACCGACAGCCACTGTCACCTCGACTTTCCCGACTTCGACGGAGAGCATGACGCCATCGTCGCGCGCGCGCTCGAGGCGGGCGTCAGCCGCATGGTGACGATCTGCACCCGTCTCGACCAGGAACCGAACGTCCGCGCCATCGCGGAGCGGTTCGCGCCGGTCTTCTACGCCGCCGGCATCCACCCGATGCGCGCCCACGAGACGCCCCAGATCGAGGCCGACACGCTGATCGCGCTGGCCAGGCACCCCAAGTTCGTGGGTATCGGCGAAACCGGGCTCGACTATCACTACACCCCCGAGGGCGCCGAGGCGCAGCAGGCGCACCTGCGCACCCATATCGCGGCCGCGCGGGACACCGGCCTGCCGCTGATCATCCACGCCCGCGACGCGGACGCGGACATGGCCCGCATCCTGACCGAGGAACACCGCAACGGCGCGTATTCCTGTGTGATGCACTGTTTCTCCTCAGGTCCCGAACTGGCGCGGGCCGCGCTCGACCTCGGCTTCTACCTGTCGATGTCCGGTATCGCGGCTTTCCCCAAATCGACCGAGGTGCGCGACATCTTCGCCGCCGCGCCGCTTGATCGCATCCTCGTGGAAACCGACAGCCCCTACCTCGCGCCGCCGCCCCACCGGGGCAAGCGGAACGAGCCGGCCTATACCGCGCATACCGCCCGCAAAGGGGCCGAGACGATGGGCATCCCCTACGAGGACTTCGCCGCCGCCACGCAGGCCAATTTCGACCGCCTGTTCCGGAAGGCCGCAGAGTGGAGGGCCGCCGCCTGATGGGAGAGCTGCGTTTCACCCTGCTCGGCACCGGGTCCTCGGGCGGCGTGCCCCGCCTCGGCGGACACTGGGGCCAGTGCGACCCGAACGAACCCCGCAACCGCCGCCGCCGCTGTTCCATGCTGGTCGAGCGCGAGGGCGACGAGGGCAAGACCACGGTGCTGATCGACACCGGGCCGGACATGAGAGAGCAACTGCTCGACGCCGGCGTCGGCAAGCTGGACGCGGTGATCTGGACCCACGCCCATGCCGACCACGTGCACGGGCTGGACGATCTGAGGATGATCGTCTTCAACATGCGCAAGAGGCTCCATGTCTGGGCCGACGGCGACACCCAGAACGACCTCTTCTCGCGCTTCGGCTATGCCTTCGTGCAACCCGAGGGCTCGCCCTATCCGCCGATCCTGAACATGCACACAATCGACGGGCCGGTGACGATCCACGGCGCGGGCGGCGACATCGTGTTCGAGCCGTTCAAGGTCAACCACGGTTCCATCGACGCGCTCGGCTTCCGGATCGGCGACCTCGCCTACCTGCCCGACGTGGCCAAGATGAACGACGAGGCCTGGGAGGCGGTCAAGGGCCTCGACTGCTGGATCCTCGACGCCCTGCGCCGCGATCCGCACCCGACGCATTCGCACCTCGCGCAGTCGCTCGAATGGATCGAACGCGCGGCGCCCCGGCGCGCCATCCTAACCAACATGCACATCGACCTGGACTATGCGACGGTCGCGGCGGAAACGCCCGACCACATCGTGCCGGCCTATGACGGCATGACGATCACATACCCGGTCTGACCACATGCAAGCACTGATCACCGTCATCCTGCCCGTCTTCCTGCTGATCGGATCGGGTTGGGTGGCGACGCGCGCAGGTCTTACCCCTCCGGCGCTGTCCGAGGCGCTGACCAAGTTCTCGCAGACCATCGCCTTTCCCTGCCTGCTCTACCGCGCCGTCGTCGCGCTCGACATCGCGCATGAATTCAACGCGCCGCTGCTGGTCAGCTACTACGCCGCCGCGGGGGCGTGTTTCTACATCGGCATGTTCGGCGCGCGGTTCATCTTCCGCCGGGACTGGGAGGACTGCGTCGTCGTTGGCTTCTGCTGCCTGTTCTCGAACACGCTGATGCTGGCGATCCCGATCACCGAACGCGCCTACGGGCATGACGCGCTGGCCTCGAACTTCGCCATCGTCGCGATCCACGCGCCGTTCTGCTACGTGCTCGGCATCGTGACGATGGAGGTCGTGCGCTCGCGCGGGCAGGGCCTGAACGCGGCGGCGCTCGGCAACCGCATCTTCAAGCAGGTGGTCACCAATCCGCTGGTGGTGGCGCTGGCCATCGGTTTCGTCGTGAACCTCGGCGGCCTGACCACCCCTGCGCCGGTCTATGCCGCCGTCAACATGCTGGCCAACGCCGCTGTGCCGGTCGGCCTCTTCGCCATCGGCGGGGTGCTCACGCAATACCGGCTCGAAGGCGACGGCCGCCTAATCGCGATGGTCTGCGGCATCACGCTGATGCTGCATCCCACCCTGATGTGGAGCTTCGGCCGCTTCGCTGACCTGCCGCAGGGCGCCTTCCGCTCGGCCGTCATCACCGCCGCCGTCGCGCCGGGGGTGAACACCTACGTCTTCGCCAACATCTACGGCCGGGCCAAACGCGTCGCCGCCTCCTCCGTGCTGCTGACCACGATCGGCTCGATCCTGACCGTCTGGCTCTGGCTCAGCCTGCTGCCCTGAGGCGCAGTCTCCCCAGCTTCATCTTGCCGAAAATATGCCGGGGGTGCGGGGGCAGAGCCCCCGCGGCAGCGACGGCACAGCCGGCGCAACGGCTTTCATTCGGAATGCGGCCACGCGAAAGCCCCGGCGCGGCCATCTCGTACGGAAGAGGCAGGCCACAGCACAGCCCGCAAACACTCCGCCCGATGCTTCATCTGGCCCCTAAACTCCGGGGGTGCGGGGGCAGAGCCCCCGCCGCGGCGACGGCAAAGCCGTCGCAACTAAAACGTACTCTCATCCCGCCAGCTTCTCGCGCAGCACCCCGCGCTCACCGGCATCCAGCCCAATCCGTTCCATGTAGGCGCTCGCCCCGCCAAAGGTGTCCTCCAGCCAGACCAGCGTCGCCAGCATGGTCGGCGGGGCCGAGGCCAGCACCCGCTCCGCATGGGCCGGCTCGCTGCCCCGCGCCAGCGCCCTCTCGCGCAGCACGCCGATCAGCCCGGCACCATGGGTCGCGGTCCAGCCATAGTCCTCGGCCACATGCTCCGCCTCGACCCCGGCATTGCCGAGCAGCAGCGCCGCCATGATCCCGGTCCGGTCCTTGCCGGCGGTGCAGTGGAACAGCGCCGTTCCCTCCGCTGCCGCCAGATAGCGCAGCGCCTGCGCGAAGGCCGGACCACATTGCTCCAGCCCGGCGCGATAACGCAGCCCCATGTCGAAGCCCCCGGCATGACCGAGCGCCATCGCCTCGATCGTCTGAAGCCCGTCGTAGAGCGGCAGGTGGTGGTAGGTCACCGCATCATGCCCGGCCAGCGGGTTCGGACCCTCTTCCACCTCCGCGTGCGAGCGCAGATCGACGATCGTCGTCAGCCCGCCGTCCAGCAGCGCCCTCAGTCCGTCGGTATCCACACCGCGCAGCGCATCGCCGCGCAGGAACACGCCTTCGCGCGTCTCGCCACCGCCCGGCAGGGGGTGCCCGCCCAGGTCCCGCACGTTGTGAATACCGCCAAGCTGCGGCCCTCTCGGCTGTCTCGTCATCGCTCAGTCCCTTCCCGTTTCCCCCGACCCGTATCAGAGCCGCGTGACATTCCCGCGCGCCACCGCGACCGATTTCACAACCGCGTGGCAGGCGGTCCCCGGCCGGATCGCCAGCGCCTCGGCCGACCGGCGCGTCAGCCGGGCGAGGATCAGGTCCTCCCCTGTCCGCAGCTGCACGATCACCCCCGGCCCCTCGCCCTGCTTCACCGCCACCACCTCGGCGGGCAGGATGTTCAGCGCCGACAGTCCGTCGGGCCGGTCGCGCGACAGGATCACGTCCTGCGCCTCGATCCGCACCCTGACGCGCCCGCCCGGTGCAGCATCGACGCGGGGCAGAAACAGGCTGCCACCGGACAGCGCGATCTCGCTCAGCCCGTCGGCATGGTGCGCCGTGACCGTTCCGGTCAGCAAAGCGCCCGCCTCGGCCAGTCCCAGCCGGGGGGCGAGGTCGGGATCGGCAAAGACATCCTCCGCCGCGCCCGTCGCCACCACCTGTCCGGCGTCGATCAGCACGACGGTGGTGGCCAGCCGCGCCACCTCCTCCACCGCGTGGCTGACGTAGAGGATCGGCATTCGCATCTCGTCCCTGAGCCGTTCGAGATAGGGCAGGATCTCGGCCCGCCGCGCGGTGTCGAGCGAGGCGAGCGGTTCGTCCATCAGCAGCACCTCGGGCCGCGACAGCAGGGCCCGCCCGATGGCGACCCGCTGCTTCTCGCCGCCCGACAGGTCACGCGGCCTGCGCCCGGTCAGATCGCCCAGCCCCAGCATCTCGACCACCCGCGCGAAGTCCCCGCGCCCGCCCCGGCCGCGCGTGCCGTAGGACAGGTTTCCCAGCACCGACATATGCGGAAACAGCCGCGCGTCCTGAAACACATAGCCGATGCCGCGCCGGTGCGGCGGCAGCCAGACGCCCTTGTCGGTGTCGCCAAGCACCCGGTCGCCCACGACGATCCGCGCGCGGTCGGGCCGGAACAGGCCCGCCACCGCGTTCACCACGCTGGTCTTGCCCGCACCCGACTGGCCGAACAGCGCCGTCACCCCGTCCGGCGCCTCGAAAGCCATGTCGAGCGCGAAGCGCCCGAAGTCGTGTCCGATCCCGACGCTCAGCCCCATCAGCCCAGCCCGATCCGGCGGGCGACGGCCCGCGACAGCGCCTCGGACGCCAGCAGCGCCAGCAGCGACACCACCAGCGAGACGCCGATCAGCACGCCCACCGTCATCTCTCCCCCCGGCACCTGCAGGAAGGTGTAGATCGCCGAGGCCAGCGTCCGCGTCTCGCCCGGAATGTTCGACACGAAAGTGATCGTCGCGCCGAATTCCCCCATGGCCTTGGCAAAGCCGAGGATCGATCCGGCGATGATACCGGGCAGCGCCAGTGGCAATGTCACCGTCAGGAACACCCGTCCCGGCCCCGCGCCCAGCGTGCCCGCCGCCTGTTCCAGCCGCCGGTCCGCCGTCTCGATCGACAGGCGGATCGCCCGGACCATCAGCGGAAAGCCCATCACCGCAGCCGCCAGCGCCGCGCCGGTCCAGCGGAAGGCTAAGGTCAGGCCGAAGGCGCTTTCCAGAAACCCGCCGACCGCCCCCTGCCGCCCGAAGGTGATCAGCAGCAGGTAGCCGGTCGCGACCGGCGGCAGAACCAGCGGCAGATGGACAAGCGCGTTGAGCAGCGCGTGCCCCGGAAACCGGAACCGCGCCAGCACATAGGCCACCGCCAGCGCGACAGGCAGGGACCAGACCACGGCCCAGAACGCGACCCTGAGCGACAGGCCGACCGCCTGCCATTCCTCGGGTCCCAGAATGTCCATGCCCGCGCGTCCCCTCGCCTGAACCGAGCGCGCATGTGACCGCGCAGCGGGGCGAAAGGCAAGGCCGGGTCAGGGTTGATTGCGGAAGATCTCGGTGCCCAGCCGGTCCACCGGATAGCAGAGCACGGCAAGGAACAGCAGGGTGAAGCACAGGGCGGATACGATCGACATGCCCGCGAAAAAGGGCATGGCATAGAGCGTATCGGGGTCGAAGACATGCGCCCCGATCACCCCCGCGGCGGTCGAGACGCCGCCGGTCGAGACATAGAGCGGCAGTTCGGGATCGGGATTGTCCGGGGCGATCAGTGCGATCACGCAGTAGCAGGCGATCAGCAGCCCGACCGCCGAGGCCAGGGACATCTGCTCTGACCCCATCCGTTCCGCCATCACCAGCTGGTCCAGACCGGGGACCGAGGCAAAGAACCACAGCCCGAGATTCACGAGGACGATCCCGACGACGCTGAACACCAGCACGTAGGCCGACAGCGCCCGCCAGCCACGGTCGCAGGTCCAGCCGAAGATCAGGGCGACTGCCAGGAAGATGAAGCTGACAGCGGTGCTCGGCACCATCGCCGCATAGCCGGGGGAAATCCGGGTGGCCATGTCATACCCCCCGACCCAGCCGAGCATGAGTGTCACGGCACCCAGTACGACCACGGCGCCTGCGAACAGCACGGCAATCAGATCTGAACCGCCGGAGGGCGGCAGGTCGTCCATTACGATATCCCCGTATGTGAGTGGCGCCGCTCCCCTGCGGCACAGGGGAAGTGTTAACGACTCGGCACCCCCCTGTCTTGCATTAATACAGGTCAGGGGCAAATCGTGATCGAAGCATGTATCTTTTAGCGGCCCTACCGGCTTTGAGTCGCCCTAGCGGGCCGCGCCGTCGGACAGCGGCACCGGGAACACGACGTCATAGGCCCAGTTGAAGGCCAGCGCGTAGACGAAATAGAACCCTGCAAGTGCCAGATCGACGACCAGCGCCCGCCACAGCGGCATATCCAGATACCACGCGATGAACGGCACCAGCAGGAGCAGCAGCCCCGCTTCGAACAGCGCCGCGTGCAACATCCGTATGGGGAAGCTCTTGCGCAGAGTGCCCAGCCTGCGCAGCATCGCCCGGTCGAAACCGAGGTTGAACCAGTAGTTCCACGCCATTGCCAGGAAGGTGCTGACCACCGCCACGACACCGAAAGCGCCCGCATGAACGTCGAACACCAGCGTCCCCAGCGGGACCACGGTCAGCAGTGCGATCACCTCGAAGGAAATGGCGTGGCGGATTCGGTCGCGTGCGGTTCTCATGTCATCACCTTGGTCCGGGCCAATGAGGCCCGCGCCTTTGCTCGGCCATCGCCCTAGCACCGGGCATCTCGCGCGGAAAGCCGGACCCGAAAAGGAAAGCGCCCCGGAACCGGATGGTTGCCGGGGCGCCACCATGTCAGTCCTCAGACGGTGATCAGACCGTCCAGCCCGAGATTGCCTTCACTTCCATGAAGTCCTCGAGACCCCAGACACCGGCCTCGCGCCCGTTGCCGGACTGCTTCATGCCGCCGAAGGGCGCGCCCGGACCGCGCGGCTTGCCGTTCATCTCGACCATGCCGGACCGCAGTTTCAGCGACATGCGGTTCGCACGGTCGCCGTCCTGGGTCTGGACGTAGTTGGTCAGGCCGTAGGGCGTGTCGTTGGCGATCTCGACCGCGTCTTCCTCGGTGTCGAAGGGGATGATCGTCAGCACGGGGCCAAAGATCTCTTCCCGCGCGATGGTCATCTGGTTGTTCACATCGGCGAACACCGTCGGCTTGACGAAGAAGCCCCGGTTCAGCCCCTCGGGCCGCCCGGTGCCACCCGCGACCAGCTTGGCACCCTCGTCGATGCCCTTCTGGATCAGCGCCTGGATCTTGTCGAACTGCGTCTTGTTCACGACAGGGCCGATATGCTTGCCCTCTTCGTGGGCCGACGCGACCTTCACCGACTTGGCGACCTCGGCGGCGGTTTCCACGGCCTTGTCGTAGATCCCCTTCTGCACCAGCATCCGCGAGGGCGCGTTACAGGACTGGCCCGAGTTGTTCATCATGTGCATGACGCCGCGCTTGATCGCCGCGTCATCCGCATCCTCGAACACCACGTTCGCGCCCTTGCCGCCCAGTTCCAGGTGCACGCGCTTGAGCGAGTCGGCGGCGGCCTTGGAGATCTGGATGCCCGCGCGGGTCGACCCGGTGAACGACACCATGTCCACGTCCTTGTGCGTGGTCAGGGCCGAACCGACACCGGCGCCGTCGCCGTTCACGAGGTTGAACACGCCCTTGGGGAACCCTGCGGCATCCATGCACTCGGCAAAGACCATCGCGTCCAGCGGGCTTTCCTCGGAGGGCTTAAGGATCATCGTGCAGCCCGCGATGGCGGCGGCGATGACCTTGAGCGAAATCTGGTTCAACGGCCAGTTCCACGGGGTGATCAGCGCGCAGACGCCAACCGCCTCATAGACGATCCGGGTGTCCGAGAACTTCTCGCTGAGCGGGCGGTTGAAGTCGAACTCCTTGGCCGCCTTGAGGAAGTTCTTGGTGTGACCCAGACCTGCGCCGACCTGTGCGGTCCGGGCGAGGTCGATGGGCGCACCCATCTCGGTCGACACGGCCTGCGCGATGTCCTCGGCGCGGGACTGGTAGATTTCGAGGAACTTCTCGACGATGGCGATACGCTCTTCGGGCGGGGTGGCCATCCAGCCCGGAAACGCCGCCTTGGCGGCGGCGACGGCAGCGTCCACATCGGCCTGACCGCCCAGCGAGATCACAGCGCAGGCTTCCTCGGTCGAGGGGTCGATCACCTCGTGGTCGCGGCCATCCTTCGGATCCACCCATTCGCCGTTGATATAGAACTGACGTTTCTCGATCATTCTTGGTCTCCCTTTCGATCGCGGCCTTCCGCAATATCGGCGGCGGTTCCGCGTGCTGGCGGCACTCTGTCACTGGGAACACCCCTCCGCAAGCGGGGGATTGGGGGTGCACAGCCGCCGGATACTCACTAAGTAGGCATCGAAACGCTCGATCCAAACCGGAGGCTTACATGGCACTGCGTATCAACGACACGATCCCCGACCTCACCGTCAACACCGATCAGGGCACGTTTTCCCTGCACGAGTGGATCGGCGACAGCTGGGCGATCCTGTTCTCGCATCCCAAGGATTTCACCCCCGTCTGCACCACCGAATTCGGTGCCGTCGCGCAACTGACCGACGAATGGGCCAAGCGCGGCTGCAAAGTCATGGGGATCTCGGTCGACAGCGTCGAGGACCACAAGAAGTGGAAGGGCGACATCGAAACCGTGGCCGGGACCAAGGCCGGTTTCCCGATCGTCGCCGATGACGGCCTTGAACTGGCCAAGGCGCTCGACATGCTGCCCGCCGACGCCTACCTGCCCGACGGACGCACGCCCGCGCATTCCGCCACCGTGCGGTCCGTCTTCATCATCGCGCCGAACAAGAAGGTGCAGCTGATGATGACCTACCCGATGACCGTTGGCCGGAACTTTGCCGAGGTGCTGCGCGCCCTCGACGGTCTGCAGCGGACCTACGAACAGCCGCTGGCCGTGCCCGCGAACTGGGAAGTCGGTCAGGACGTCATCGTCGCGCTGGCGCTCGACGACGCGGCGGCCGAGGCGAAGTACGGCAAGCTGGACAAGAAGCTGCCCTACCTGCGGTTCGCCAAGAACCCCGCCTGATCCGGCAGGTCAGAAATGGATGGACGCCTCCGCCGGACCCGGCGGGGGCGTTTCCCGTTCCGGGCCTCAGCGCGCGCGCCGCATCGGCACCACGCCGACCGCGATCCCGCCGAGGATCAGCGCCGCCGACAGAACCGCTGTCACCGAAACCGCCTCGCCCAGCAGGACAGCCCCCAGCACCAGCGCGATGACCGGCGCCGAGAGCTGCGTCAGCGCCGCCCGCGTCGCGCCCAGCGAGGGCAGCAGCGCATACCACAGCGCATAGCCGAGGGCCGAGGTCACGCCGCCCGACAGCACAGCCAGCACCAGCCCCCGCCCGGTCGTGCCCATGGAATCGGGCCACAGGATCAGCGCCAGCGCCACCACGGGCAGGCAATAGACGAAGTTCCACGCCGTCGCCGCCAGCGGATCGGTCACGCCGCGCCCGATCAGCGAATAGATGCCCCAGCCGACCGCCGCGCATCCCATCAGCAGCAACGCCCCCGGCGCGACCGCCACCGGCCCGGAGGGCAGGGTCAGGATCGCCAGCCCGGTCAGCGCCAGTGCCATCCCCAGCCAGCGCCGCGCCGGGGGCCGGTCGCCTTCGGTCAGCGCGCCTGCGAACATCGTCACCTGCACGATCCCGAACAGCGTCAGCGCCCCCACACCCGCGTCCATCGACACATAGGCAAAGGAAAAACCCAGCATATAGGCCGCAAGCCCGCCGATCGCGGGCAGGACCGGCCGCGCCGGGGCGGGCACCTTGCGGTCCCGCAGGGCCAGCAGCAACACGAGAACCACCGCGCCCGACGCCACCCGGACGGCGGCGAAGGCGGCAGGACCGATGTCCTGCGTCGACAGGGCCAGCCGGTTCAGGATCGAATTGGCCGCAAAGGCCACCATCGTCAGCGCGGTCAGCAGTGCCAGCCGGATCGCCATACTTCATACCCCTTCAACACCGGTCCATCCGCCTTCTGCCCCAGAGCAAGCGGCGGGACCATGCCGAAACCACCTCCCCACGATCTCCCCCCGAGCCGAGTCGCACCAGCCCCCTTGCCTCCGCCGCGCCGTGGACCATCCTGCCAGGCAGACCCAGCACCGCAGGCCCCATGCCCGAGACACCGGACCCCGACGTCACCCGCCTTTACCAGACCGGCGCCGCCGCATGGCTGAAGGCCCGCGACACTTCGCTGTTCGAACGCCCCTGGCTCGATGCCTTTCGCGCGGCGTTGCCCGGTCCCCGCGTCCTCGACCTCGGCTGCGGCACCGGCCGCCCGATGGCCGGGCACCTGATCGCCAACGGCTGCGCCCTGACCGGCGTCGACGGCGCGCCCGCGATGATCGACCACGCAAGCGCCGCTTTCCCCGGCCACACATGGCTGACCGCCGACATGCGTGCCCTGCCGCCCCTCGTCCCGTTCGACGGCATCCTCGCCTGGCACAGCTTCTTTCACCTGCCCCCCGACGATCAGCCCGCCATGTTCGCGACCTTCGCCCGCCTCACGGTTCCCGGCGGCGCGCTGATGTTCACCAGCGGCACGGAACGCGGCACCGCCACCGGCAGCTTCGACGGCCGCCCGCTGTATCATGGCAGCCTCGACACCGCCGAATACCGCGACCTGCTGACCGGCCACGGCTTCACCGTCCTGCGCCACACGGCGTCGGACCCGGCCTGCCGCGGCGCGACCGTCTGGCTGGCCCGCAGGGGCTGAGTCAGGTCCCGTCCGGCAGCACCCGCGCCAGCCAGACCAGAACCACGCCGGCGAGGAAGAAGGCGAGACACAGGAACAGGCTCCAGACCACGACGCCGTCCCAGCCGACCCGGCCCGGATCGGTGAAGAAATACGGATAGACCCCATCCACCGCTCCGCGAGCCTGCGCATAGACGACATAGACCGCGGGCCAGACCAGCCATGTGACCGCGACCGGCCAGCGCAGCCCGCGCTTGTCGCCGGAGACCGCCCACCACAGGAACACCGCCACCGGCACCACCCCGTGCAGGCCGGTGTCGGCCCAGAAATCCAGCCCGGTCAGCGGACGGTAGAGCAGCGCATAATTGACCACGCCGACAATTCCGATCCACAGCGTCAGCCCGCCGCCCCACCACGCCCCCGGCTTGACCGCCGCGACCGCGGCCAGCGAGAAGGTCAGCGCGACCATCAGGTTGGTCAGGATGGTGAAGAACCGCAGCAGCCGCCAGGCCACCGCCAGCCAGCCGATGTCCGGCGTCCCGTAAGAGGTTGCAGCGAACTGGGCCCCAAGCGACACCCAAGCCGCGAGGGCGATCATTAAGGCAAAACCGCGGGCCTGATCGGACATCTCCATAAAACAACTATCACGGGATCTTGCGGTGACGATCAAGGCGCAGGAAGATTGTGACGATGGAATGGCGTGACCAAGGCATTATTCTGGCCGTGCGCCGGCACGGCGAAACCTCGGCGATCGTCGAGGTGTTCACCCCTGCGCGCGGTCGCCATGCCGGTGTCGTGCGGGGCGGAACCTCGCGCCGCCTGACGCCGATCCTGCAGCCCGGCGCGCAGGTCGACATCGCGTGGCGCGCGCGGCTCGAGGATCACCTCGGCAACTTCACCGTCGAACCCGTCCGATCCCGCGCCGCAGCGCTGTCCGACCGGATGGCGCTGGCCGGGCTGAACGCCGTTTGCGCGCTGCTGTCCTTCTGCCTGCCCGAGCGTGAACCGCACGAGGCGCTCTATCACCGGACTGAGGCGCTGCTGGACCTCTTGGGCGACGACGACCTCTGGCCGCTGGCCTACCTGAGGTGGGAGGTCGCGCTGCTGGACGAGATGGGCTTCGGCCTCGACCTGTCCGAATGCGCGGTCACGGGACGCAACGTGTCGCTCGACTACGTCTCGCCCCGCACCGGCCGCGCCGTGTCGGCCCAGGGCGCGGGGGAATGGGCCGCGCGCCTGTTGCCGCTGCCGCCGGTGCTCAAGGGCGAAGGCGACGCCCCCGATCACGAGATCGCCGAGGCGTTCCGCACCACCGGCCATTTCCTGATGAACCGCCTTGCGCCCGAGCTCGGCTCCAAACCCCTGCCCGAGGCGCGCCAGCGCTACGTCGACCTGTTTGCCCGCCGCCTGCGCGGCCCGGCGCCGGAAGGACCGCCATGACGCATTCCGATACCCTGCCACCCCGTTCCGCCTCCGGTTTCCGCAGGCCGCGACCACGTGCCAGGCTGGCCCCGCGCGAAACCACCCGGCCGCTGCCCGAGGCCCTGCCCCCCCTGACCGTCGACGACCTGCCGCGGAGCCTGCCCTTCGCCCCCAAGGACACCCTGCAGGTCGGATCGCCGCCGCTGCGGCTGGTCATCAAGACCGTCACCGGCCTGTCCGAACGCTTCCGCTGGTGGCGCACGCCCCTGACCTCGGCCGCGACGGCCACCGAAGAGATGGGGCCGCTCGACAACCTCTACTGGATCCACAAATCGAAATACCCGGTCTGCCAGATGCCCGGCGGCGCCGACCCGGACAGCCGGCTCGACCGCAACTATCGCGGCGTCTCCCTGCCGCAGGGCCTCGTGCCCGAACGCACGCTGACCCTTGGCGCCTGTGGCGACATGCTGCGGTCGCCGGGCATCGACGGGTCGCAGGACATTCTGTTCGAGAAGGTGGCCGACGACCTCTTCGGTCAGGACCTCGCCTTTGCCAATTTCGAATCCCCCGTCACCACGCAGCCGCTGGTGGACGAGGTGATCGGCGATGCCGGGCCGCCGGTCGAATGCTGTTCGCGCGAACAGTTCGACATCTTCAAGGGCCACCGGGGCCGCAACTTCGACATGCTGCACACCGCGAACAACCACATGTTCGACATGGGCGTCGAAGGTATCGAGAGCACCCAGTCAGCGCTGGCCGAGGAAGGCATCGCCAACCTCGGCACGCTGCGCAGCCCCGCACAGCATGGGCGCGCCGTCATCGTCGACCGCAACGACATCCGCATCGGCTTCGTCTCGGACTGCTTCGGCCTGAACGGCCGCGTGATGCCCGAGGACGAGCGGTGGCGGATCCATGTGTCCAAGCTGCTGTCAAAGAAACAGCCCCCCGACCTGTCCCTGCTCAAGCGCCAGATCGACGACGCGCGGGCGCAGAACTGCGACTTCATCATCGCCTCGGTTCACTGGGGCTGGGAATTCGAGCTGTTCCCGAGGGAGGTCCAGATCGCCGCCGCGCACGAGCTGGTCGAATACGGCGCCGACAGCCTGATCTGCCACCACCCCCATGTCATCCAGCCGGTCGAGGTCTACCGCACCGAACGCGACCCGGCGCGGGTGGCCGTCATCGCGCATTCGCTGGGCAGCCTGACATGGGCCTTCATGGCGCCGCATATCGTGCTCAGCACGATCCTGAAGCTGCGGCTGGCCAAGGGTTATTTCGAAGGCGACCTCGTCACCTTCATCGCCGGGGTCGATGCGGTTCCCGTCTTCCGCACCTATGTCGAGGAAGAGGGCCACATGATCACACGGATCGAGAAGCTGACCGATCACGTCGGCCGGCAGGACAGCCTGTTCCCGCAGGAATACGTCGGCCAGATCGCGGCCCATGCCGAACACGTGCTCGGGCCGGACTGCATGCGCCGCCCCAAGGGCTGAGCGTTGCAAGGCGTGTCGCCGGGCGATGATCGGCGATCACCGGTCCCCTGCACCGACGCGATGCAGTCACGCCATTCGCAGCCTTATCCGATCTTGCCGCCGGCATCCCCGATCTGACCGCGATGCAGCAGCAGATGGTCGAGGATGACACAGGCCATCATCGCCTCGCCCACCGGAACGGCGCGGATGCCGACGCAGGGATCGTGGCGGCCCTTGGTGATGATCTCGGTCGCCTCGCCTGACTTGGTGATCGTCTGCCGGGGCCGCAGGATCGACGAAGTGGGTTTGACCGCAAACCGGACCACGACGTCCTGGCCCGTTGAAATGCCGCCCAGGATCCCGCCCGCGTGGTTCGAGGAATAGACCGGCTTTCCGTCGTTCCCCATGAAGATCTCGTCCGCGTTCTCTTCGCCCGTCAGCTCGGCGGCGGCCATGCCCTCTCCGATCTCCACGCCCTTCACCGCGTTGATCGACATCATCGCGGCGGCCAGGTCGGTGTCCAGCTTGCCATAGACCGGCGCGCCCAGCCCCGCAGGCACGCCCCGCGCGACCACCTCGATCACCGCTCCGACCGAGTTCCCGGATTTCCTGAGCGAATCCAGATACTCGGCCCATTCCCCGGCGGCCTCCGCATCAGGCACCCAGAACGGATTCCGCTCGATCTCCGCGGCATCGAACCGCTCGCGGTCGATGCGTCTCGGGCCCATCTGGACCATGTAGCCGCCGATCTCCACCTCCGGCGCCAGATGCGCCAGCGCCGCCCGCGCCAGCCCGCCGGCCGCCACGCGGGCCGCCGTTTCACGCGCGGACGACCGCCCGCCGCCGCGATAGTCGCGGATTCCGTATTTCTGCCAGTAGGTTATATCCGCATGACCGGGCCGGAATTTCTCGGCGATATCGCCGTAATCCTTGCTGCGCTGGTCGGTGTTGCGGATCATCAGCTGCACCGGCGTGCCCGTGGTCTTCCCCTCGAACACTCCCGACAGGATCTCCACCTCGTCCGCCTCGCGCCGCTGCGTCGTGTATTTCGACGTTCCCGGCTTTCGCCGGTCCAGCCACTGCTGCAGCATCGCCGCGTCGACCGCGACCCCCGGCGGGCAGCCGTCCACCGTCGCACCCAGTGCGGGGCCGTGGCTCTCGCCCCAAGTGGTGACGCGGAACAGGTGGCCGAAGGTATTGAGCGACATGGACTTCCTCCCGAGGCGCATGCGCGCGGACGCGGCCTGACTAGCGCAAGCCCTGCCCCCGCGCAATCGGCGCGCGCGGCTTTCCATCCCGCCCGGCACGTCCTAGAAACGTCTCACGTCATATACCGGCCCCGAACCAGCGAAAGGAGCCAGCATGCAACGTCTGCACCTCGTCTTCGGCGGCGAACTTGTCGATCCGGGCAAGAATGTCTTCCGCAACGTCGACGACATCCACATCGTCGGCATGTATCCCGACTATGCCAGCGCCTACGACGCATGGAAGGCCGAGGCGCAGCGCACCGTCGATGACGCCCACATGCGCTACTACATCGCCCACATCCACCGCCTGCGGGACGAAGAGGCGCAGACCTCCCCGACCGAAGAACTCGGCTGACGAGGGGCGATGGCGCGATCCGTCAGTCTGGCCGCCTACCTTGCCCTCGCACGGCGCGCCCCGCCTGCGGACTGGACGCCGCCAAGCGTGCCGCGTCCGCGCGGGCCGCTGGTCTGGGCCCATGCCGGCAGCGCCGAGGGGCTGCCGGCGCTGATGCAGGTCGCCTGCCGTCTCGACGCGGCCGAAACGGGGGCGCACATGCTGGTCACGGGGGGCGAGGGCGCGGTCTGTCCCAGCCGTCTGCCGCCCGGCGTGCTGTGGCATGACGTGCCGCCCGAGAATATCGACGCGGACGAGGCGTTCCTGCGCCACTGGGCGCCCGATGTCGGCCTGTGGTCCACCGGCCACCTGCGCCCCGCGCTGCTGACCTGCGCCGGACGCGCCAACGTGCCGCTGATCCTCGTCGACGGGACCGAGGCCGCGCTGGACGACAAGCGCGCGCGCTGGCTGCCGGACGTGTCCGGCCGGGTCATCAACCAGTTCCGCCACGCCTTCGCGCAGTCCGCCAACGCGGCCCGGCGGTTGCAGCGCCTCGGGATGCCGCCCGACCGGATCGACGTCTCCGGCCCCCTCCAGCAGGGCGGGCAGGCGCTGTCCTGCGACGACGACGAACGCACCGCGATGGCCGCGGCGATCGGCGGGCGGTCGGTCTGGCTGGCCGCGATGATCCAGCGCGACGAGCTGGAGCAGGTGCTGGAGGCGCACCGGCAGGCATCGCGCTCGATCCATCGGCTGCTGCTGATCCTCGTCCCGGACCGGGTCGAGGACGGGCCGGCCTTTGCCGAGGTCGTGCATGGCGCGGGCTGGCGCGTCGCGCGCTGGTCCGATGGCGAACATCCGACCGAGGCGACGCAGGTGCTGCTGGCCGACACGTTCGGGGACATGGGGCTGTGGTATCGCCTGTCGCCGATCAGTTTCATGGGCTCGTCTCTGACCGCCGGACATGGCGGCAGCGATCCCTACGAACCCGCAGCACTCGGATCCGCCATCCTCTACGGGCCCAACATGGGGCGCTACCTGCCCGGCTACCGCAGGCTGGCCGAGGCCGGGGCGGCCCGGATCGTGCGCGATCCCGCGACGCTCTCGGCCGCCGTGTCGCGGCTGACGGCGCCGGATCAGGCCGCGACGATGGCCCATGCCGCATGGTCGGTCGCCACCGAGGGGGCCGAGGCGACGGACCGCGTGGTCGACATGGTGCAGGACATTCTGGACCGCCGGAGCACGCGCTGATGCAGGCGCCCCGCTTCTGGTACCGCCCGCCGGGTCTGGCCGCGCGGCTGCTGTCGCCGCTCGGGCTGATCTACGCGGGCGCGACGGCCCGCAGGCTGGCGCGCGGGGTGCGGTTCGATCCGGGCGTGCCGGTGATCTGCGTCGGGAACCTGACCGCAGGGGGGACCGGCAAGACGCCGACCGTGATCGCGCTGGTCGAGCGCCTCCGCGATCGGGGTGTCACCGCGCATGTGCTGACGCGCGGACATGGCGGCACGGCAGAGGGGCCGCTGCGGGTCGACGAACGCAGGCACGGGGCGGCAGAGACGGGGGACGAGGCGCTGCTGCTGTCGGCCTTTGCGCCGACATGGGTGGCAAAGGACCGGGCAGAGGGCGCACGGGCCGCCGTGGCGGCCGGGGCCGGGGCGCTGATCCTCGACGACGGGTTCCAGGATCCTGCGCTCGCTGTCTCGCTGGGGATCGTGGTGGCGGATGCCGAGCGCGGGTTCGGCAACGAGTTCTGTATCCCTGCCGGGCCATTGCGCGAACCGGTGGCCACAGGTCTGCGGCGGGCGGACCTGTTGCTGACCGTCGGAGCCGTCGAGGCTCAGGACCGTTTCACTGCCTGGACGGACCCGACCCCGCCACGCATCCGCGCCGCGCTGGAGCCTCTGCAGACCGGCATGGACTGGCGCGACACGCCCTATTTCGCCTTTGCCGGGATCGGCGCGCCCGAGAAGTTCTTCGCCACCCTGCGCGGCCTCGGTGCGCGGCTGGTCCACAGCGAGGCTCTGTCGGATCACCAGCCGCTGACGCAGGCCCTGCTGACGCGGCTGGCGAACGACGCCAGGGCGCATGGCGCACAGCTGGTCACGACCGAGAAGGACGCGGTGCGCCTGCCGCCCGCGTGGCGGCAGCAGGTCGTCACCCTTCCCGTCCGGCTGGTCTTTACCGAAGCCGCCGCGCTGGACGCGGCGCTCGACCGGCTTTTCCCGGCCTGAGCTGACTTCAGTCCAGTTCTTCCGGCAGCGCGAGGTTCAGCGCGATGGACAGGCCCGCCGCGGGCAGCAGGCCCGAGGTCAGCAGGATCTGCAGCGTGTTCGGCAGGTGCTGCAGCGCCGACGGCTCCAGTTGCAGGCCGAAGCCGACCGACAGCGACACGGCAAAGATCACCATGTTGCGCCGGTTCCAGTTTACCTCGGACAGCATGTTGATGCCCGCCGCGGCCACCATGCCGAACATGACGATCACGCCCCCGCCCAGCACGTTGATCGGCACGGTCGACACGATGGCCCCGATCTTGGGCACCAGCCCGCAGAGGATCAGGAACAGGCCGCCCACCGTCACGACATGGCGGCTCATCACCCCGGTCATCGAGATCAGGCCGACGTTCTGGCTGAACGAGGTGTTGGGCAGCCCGCCGAATATCCCGGCGATGGCCGTCCCGGCCCCGTCCGCGAAGGTCGCGCCGGTGATTTCCTTGTCCGTCGCCTCGCGCCCGGCGCCGCCCTTGCAGATGCCGCTGACGTCACCGACCGTCTCGATGGCCGAAATGACCGCCATGAAGCACATCCCGATGATGATCGCGCCGTTGAACTCGACGCCCCACCTGAAGGGCATCGGCAGCGCGAACATCGCCGCCCGACCCACGTTGCCGAAATTCACCTGCCCGAGAATCAGCGCGACGACATAGCCTGCGATCAGTCCGACGAGGATGGCCGAGACTGAGATCAGGCCCTTGGTGAAGAACTTGAGCCCCAGCGTCACGACGATGACCACCAGCGCGGGCGTCCACATGGCCAGCGATCCGAATTCCGGCTTGCCCATCAGGGGCACGCCGCCCGCCGCGTACTGGATGCCGACCTTGATCAGCGACAGGCCGATCATCAGGACGATCAGACCCGTCACCAGCGGCGGCAGGGCGAACCGCATCCGGCCGATCACCGTGCCGAGGCAGAAGTGGAAGATGCCGCCGATCACGATGCCGGTCATCAGCCCGGCCATGCCCGCGACCCCCTGCCCCGCCACCGCCGGGATCATCACCGGCAGGAAGGCGAAGGAGGTGCCCTGCACGATCGGCAGCCGCGCCCCGACAGGGCCCATGCCGATGGTCTGGAACAGCGTCGCGATGCCGGCGAACAGCATCGACATCTGGATCATGTAGATAAGGTTCGGAAAGTCCGGCGAGTTCGAGCCGAAGCCGAAGCCCGCCGCCCCCGCGACGATGATCGCGGGCGTGACGTTCGACGCGAACATCGCCAGCACGTGCTGGATGCCAAGCGGCACCGCGTCGATGAGAGGAGGAGTGTAGTTCGGATCGCGCAGTTGCGCAGGGGTGCCGAGAGCCGTGCCAGCCATGTGATATGTCCCGTTCCATGTCAGAAAGCGGCCAGCCTCTGACGGGCGGGTCCGTCACGATGTTACGGCAAACGGCGTCTCGAGTATGCATTCCTGCAGGTTCGGCGTGTCCCCTATGCGGTCGATCACCGCAAACAGGCCCGGTTCCGCCAAAGGCGTAAGCACGCCGTGCCATGTATTGCGCAGAATGTTCACGCCCTGACCGGGGGCCGGGAGGAATGCCAGCGGCGCACCCGGCACGCCGTCGTCGTCCGGGGCGACGATCACCAGCCACGGCGCTTCGGACATCGGGATGAAGGCCTGGCTGCCCTCGGGGTGCCGTTCCAGCAGGTCGCAGGTGTAGGGCAGGACGCGGGGGCGCGACTTGAAGATGCTGATCCCCGCGCGTCCGCCGGGCCCGAAATCCATCCGCGCCCGGTCGTGAAACCGGTCGCACCAGCCCTGGTTGATGACCTTGTCCGGTGCGCCGGAAACCTCCAGCACGTCGCCGAAGGGCGCGAAGGCCGCCGCCGTCAGCGGTCGCGCGGTGATGACCGGCGCGCTCATGACCAGAGCTTGGGGTGGCGGTTGACGTCCTTGTAGAGCAGGTAGCGGAACGGCTCGGATCCGCTCGCGTGGCAGCCCTGCGGACAGAAGGCGCGGAGCCACATGAAATCGCCCGCCTCGACCTCGACCCAGTCGGTGTTCAGCCGGTAGACGCCCATGCCCTGCAGCACCAGAAGCCCGTGCTCCATCACATGCGTCTCGGTGAACGGCACCTCGGCCCCCGGCAGCAGGTTCACGATGGTGACGTGCATGTCGTGGCGGAGGTCGTTGGGGTCGACGAAGCGCGTCGTGCTCCACGCGCCATTCGTGTCCGGCATCGCGGCGGGCGTGATGTCGGCATCATTTGTCACCAGAACCTCCGGCACGCCGAGACCCGGCACCGGCTCGTACCGCTTGCGCACCCAGACGGCGACCGTCTTGGCGTCACCCGCCCGCACCTGCCAGCCGCTGTCCGGCGGCAGGTAGGCGAAGCCGCCCGGCACCATGTGATGCTCGGCGCCGCCCACGGTCAGGGTCATCGCGCCTTCCAGCACGAAGAGCACGCCCTGCACGCCCGCATCCGGCTCGGGCGTCTCGGACCCGCCGCCCGGCTGCATCTCGAGGATCAGTTCGGCGAAGGTCTCGGCAAAGCCGGTCAGCGGGCGGGCGAGGATCCATGCGCGGGTCCTGTCCCATCCCGGCAGCAGGCTGGCGGTGATGTCGGACTGAACCCGGCGCGGGATGATCGCGTAGGACGGGGTGAACGCCGCGCGCCCGGTGATGATGTTGCGCTGAGCGGGCAGGCCGCCCCAGTCGGAGAAATAGCGACGCTTCACGGCAGCAGGTCCTTCAGTCGGTGATAGGCGATGCGCTCCACCTGGGCGCAGGCTGTCCTGAACTCGGTTTCGCGGTCGTTGGCAAGCCTTGTCTCGAAGGCCGCCATGATGCTCGCCTTGGTGTTGTCGCGGACGGCGATGATGAAGGGAAATCCGAACTTGTCCGTATAGGCCGCGTTGTGCCGCTCGAAGGCCGCGCGTTCCGCGTCGGTCAGCGCGTCCAGCCCGGCCGAGGCCTGTTCCGATGTGCTGTTTGCTGTCAACCGCTTGGCCGCCGCCAGCTTGCCGGCGAGGTCCGGGTGCGCGCCCAGAACTGCCATCCGTTCGGCCTCGGTCGCCGTGCGGAACACCCGCGCCAGCGCATTGGCCAGCCCGGCGGCGCGGTCGTGGACCGGCCCCAGTTCCAGCCCCCATGCCCGCTCCGCGACCCAGGGCGAATGTTCGTAGATGCCGCCGAAGGCCTTGACGAACGACGCCTTCTCCATCCGGTGCGGCACCAGCGCCCGGCGGACGGGCGGATGCACATGCGCCCAGTGGCGCGCGATATCCAGACGGCGGGCGAACCAGACGCCCTCGTGCCCCTTGGCGTAGTCGATGAACCGCTTCAGCGCCATGATACGCCCCGGACGCCCCAAAAGGCGGCAATGCATACCGATGCTCATCATCTTGGCCGCGCCCTCCTGCCCCTCGGCATAGAGCGCGTCGAAGCTGTCCTTGAGGTAAGTGAAGAACTGATCGCCCTCGCTGAAGCCCGCGGGCACGGCAAAGCGCATGTCGTTGGCGTCCATCGTGTAGGGGATCACAAGCTGGTGCCGGTCGCGGCCCTCGACCTCCATCCAGTAGGGCAGGTCGTCGTCGATCGTGTCGCTCACCCAGTCGAACCCCATCTCGGCGGCCAGCCGCATGGTGTTCATGGAACAGCGCCCGGTGTACCAGCCGGTCGGGCGTTCGCCCGTCACCTCGACGTGCAGGCGGACCGCTTCCTCCATCTGGGCGCGTTCCTCGGTCTCGGGCATGTCCTTGTGCTCGACCCATTTCAGGCCGTGGCTGGCGACCTCCCAGCCGGCTTCCTGCATGGCCAGCACCTGTTCCGGCCCGCGGGCCAGCGCGGTGGTCACGCCGTAGACGGTCAGCGGGATGTTTTCGCGCGTGAACAGCCGGTGCAGCCGCCAGAACCCGGCACGAGCGCCGTAGTCGTAGACCGACTCCATGTTCCAGTGCCGCTGGCCCGGCCATTGCGCCGCGCCGATGATCTCGGACAGGAACGCCTCGGACGCCGCATCGCCGTGCAGGATGTTGTTCTCGCCGCCCTCCTCGTAGTTCATCACGAAGCTGATGGCGATCTTCGCGCCGCCGGGCCATTTCGCATCGGGCGGGGTCGGGCCGTAGCCGATCATGTTGCGCGGATAGCGCTGCATGTGCTTGTCTCCTGCATGGGGCGGGTTCATGGATACCCTGCCCGGCGTCTCTTGCAAGTGGAACGGAGCCGGAATGGCCGAAGGATACCTGACAACCCACGTCCTGGACACCGCGACGGGCAGACCGGCGGCAGGGCTGGCCATCGCGCTGTTCCGCGTGACCGACAGCGGCCTGACCCGGATCGCGGATGCGGTGACCAACGCGGACGGCCGGACCGACACGCCGATCCTGCCGAAGGCGGCGTTCGAACCGGGCACCTACGAGCTGGTCTTCGACGCGGGCGACTACCTGCGTGCCACAGGACAGGCGGGGGATGAACCCATGTTCCTCGACATCGTGCCGATCCGCTTCGGCATGTCGGACCCCGACGCGCATTATCACGTGCCACTGCTGCTCTCGCCGTACGGCTATTCGACCTACAGGGGCAGCTGATGCTTTTCGTTCTGATGGGCACCGTGGTGATCGCCGGGATCGTGGGCTACGTCTCAGAGAAATCCGGCTTCACCCACAACGGCTACCTGCCGTCGATCATCATCTGCATCGGCGGGGCCTTCCTGTTCTTCTTCCTGCGCATCATGTTCGGCTTCCGCTTCGGCGCGCCGGGGGTCGATGCGCTGATCTCCTCCATCGGGGCGCTGATCATCGTGCCCACCCACTACCGGAAGTAAGGAGACGACAATGGGCTTCATCCTGTGGATCCTGATCGGCGCGGCGGCGGGCTGGGCCGCGACCCGGATGCTCGACATCCGGACCGGCCCCGTCCAGACCGTCCTGATCGGCATGGCCGGCGCGCTGGTCGGCGGCCTCGTGCTCAAGACCGTTCTGGCCGTCCTCGGCATCCTTGGCGGCCTGATCGGCGCGGTGCTCGGCGCGATCGTCCTGCTCTGGCTCTGGGACCGCTACGGCCCGAAATAGGCACCAGGCTCCCTGCTTCATCTGGTCCCTAAACTCCGGGGGGTGCGGGGGGCAGCGCCCCCCGCCGCGGCGCGGGCCACGCCCGCGCAACTTACTTGAAAGGCGCCATCCCCTCACGCGCCAGCTCGTCCGCGCGCTCGTTCTCGGGATGGCCCGCATGGCCCTTGACCCATTCCCAGGTCACCCGGTGCCGCGCCTGAGCCTCGTCCAGCCGCTGCCACAGCTCCACGTTCTTCACCGGCTTCTTGGCCGAGGTCTTCCACCCGTTGCGCTTCCAGCCGTGGATCCAGCCGGTCACGCCGTTCTTCACGTACTGGCTGTCGGTCACGACGGTGATGTCCGTCCCGCGGCCGAGCGCCTCCAACGCGCTGATCGCGGCCATCAGCTCCATCCGGTTGTTCGTCGTCACCGGCTCACCGCCGTTCAGCGCCCGCTCCTTCAGGACCGTTTCACCGTCCTTCGCCTGCAGCAGAACGCCCCAGCCGCCGGGGCCGGGGTTCCCGGAGCAGGCTCCGTCGGTATAGGCATAGTAGTCCGGCACGTCTCGTTCCTTTCCAGGGCGCTGCAGGTCGCTTCCGGGGCTCAGGCCCGGTGCTCCGCCGCCAGCGCCTTCTTGTAGCCGAAATGCGAGGGCTCGTAGCCCAGACGGTCATAGAACCGGTGCGCGTCCAGCCGTGTCCGCTGCGTGGTCAGCTGGATCAGCGAGCAGCCGGCGGCCAGCGCCCGCGCTTCGGCATCCGCCATAAGCTGCGCCCCGATCCCCTGGCCGCGCAGGTCCGACACCACGCGGACACTTTCCACCTGCGCCCGACGACTGGCCCGCCGCGACAGGCCGGTGATGAAGGTCAGCTGGTAGGTCGCCACGACCCGCCCGTCTATCTCGCCCAGGATCAGGTGATTGCCCCCCTCGGCCTGCATCGCGTCATAGGCGGCGAGGTAGGGCACCATGTCCTCGCCCGCCTCGCGACCGGCGCCCAGCACGTCATCGGCCAGCAGGGCGACCACCGCCGGGACATCCCCCGCGTGGCAGGGCGGAACACCACCGTCACAGGCTGGCCGCCTTGACGAAGCTCCTGATCAGCCCCGCGTCCTTCACGCCTTTCGACGCCTCGACGCCCGAGGCGACATCCACCTGCCGCGCCCCGGTCAGGCGGATCGCCTGTTCCACGTTGTCAGGGGTCAGCCCCCCGGCCAGCATCCACGGCTTCGTCCAGTATTTCCGACCCGCCAGAAGCCGCCAGTCGAATGCCAGCCCGTTGCCGCCCGGCAGCTCGGCATCGCGCGGGGGCTTGGCGTCGATCAGCAGCTGGTCAGCCACCGCCTCGTAGGCCGCGATCCCGGCCAGGTCGCCGGGATCGGCGATGCCGATGGCCTTCATCACGGGCAGCCCATAACGCGCCCGGACCTCCGCCACCCGCTCGGGCGACTCGGAGCCATGAAGCTGCAGCATGTCCAGCGGCACGCCCGCAACGATCGCATCCAGCGTGGCGTCATCCGCATCCACCGTCAGCGCCACCTTGGCGATCCCCACGGGGACCTCGACCGCCAGCGTGCGGGCAGCGGCGATGTCGACATAGCGTGGCGAGGGGGGGAAGAAGTTGAACCCGACATAGGCCGCCCCGGCCTCGGCCGACGCGGTCACGTCCTCGGGCCGTGTCAGCCCGCATATCTTGACCCGGATCTTCATGGCGGTGTGGTTAGACCGGCAGGCGCGGAAAGGAAAGCGGCGCGATCACTCGATCAGCGCCAGCACCTCGTCCTTGCCCTTGTGCTTCTCGCCCTTCAGGCGGCGCACCTCGCGTTCCAGCTTGCCGGCTTCCTTGGCGTTCCGCCGGGCCTCGGCGCGATGCTTGTGCTCGCGCAGCCATTCCCAGACGAAACCGATCAGCAGACCGGCGACGATCCCGGCAAAGATCACCACGAACAGCGGCAGGTCGATCGAGGGGTTCATGCCGACGATCCGGGCAATCCCGGAGGGCAGCAGAGTAAGCGTCACGAAGTCACGGTTCGCAAGCGCGACGGAGATCAGCGCCACCGCGAGGATGGCGAGGAATGCGTAGCGGATGTACCGCATCAGATCATGCCTTTCCGTTCAGCCTGTCCCGCAGCAGCTTGCCCGTCTTAAAGAAGGGAACGAACTTTTCGTCCACATCAACGGATTCGCCGGTCCGGGGGTTCCGCCCCGTTCTAGCATCCCGCTTCTTGACAGAGAAGGCGCCGAAGCCGCGCAGTTCGACGCGGTCGCCATTCGCAAGCGCGTCGATGATTTCCTGGAAGATCGTATTCACGATCCGCTCGACGTCGCGCTGGTACAGATGCGGATTTTCATCGGCGATTTTCTGGATCAGTTCGGACCGGATCATAGTCTGGTTGTCTCCCAGGGCAGAGGCATGAAAGCGTCACAGCGCCGTGATGGACTATATGGACGTTAACCCTGATCGGAAATAGCCGGGAATGGCTTAAAGGCGAGATTTTCTGTTATTTACCGGACCTTGCAGGCAGGTCAGCGCGCAAAAATGGCTTGCACCGCCTGATTCCCGCCGATTGCCGCGGGGCGGCGGCTGTGCCGCGCCGCAGCGCGGATATGCATGATTCGGGCACATAAAAAGGGGCCCCGGCGGTGTCGCCGGAGCCCCTGAAATCGGTCGGAACCGAAGCTTAGCGGTCGTCGCCCTTAAGCGCGGCGCCAAGGATGTCGCCCAGCGAGGCGCCCGAGTCGGAGGAACCGTACTGTTCGACGGCCTCTTTCTCTTCCGCGATCTCACGTGCCTTGATCGACAGGCCCAGACGGCGCGACTTGGAGTCGACGTTCGTGACGCGCACATCGACGTGGTCGCCGACGCTGAAACGCTCGGGGCGCTGGTCGGAACGGTCACGCGACAGGTCGGAGCGGCGGATGAAGGACTTCATGCCTTCGTATTCCACTTCGATCCCGCCATCCTCGATCGCCGTCACGGTGACGGTGATGACCGAGCCGCGCTTCACGCCGCCGACGGCATCCGCGAACTTGTCGCCGTCCACACCCTTGATCGAGAGCGAGATACGCTCCTTCTCGGTGTCGACTTCGGAGACGACGGCCTTGACCATGTCGCCCTTGCGGTAGTTCTGGATCGCGTCCTCGCCACGCTCGTCCCACGACAGGTCGGACAGGTGGACCATCCCGTCGATGTCGCCGTCGAGACCGACGAAGAGACCGAATTCGGTGATGTTCTTGACCTCGCCCTCGACCACGGTGCCTTCCGGGTGGGTCTCGGAGAAGACTTCCCACGGGTTGCGCATGGTCTGCTTGAGACCCAGCGAAACACGGCGCTTGGCCTGGTCGATTTCCAGGACCATGACGTCGACTTCCTGCGAGGTCGAGACGATCTTGCCGGGGTGCACGTTCTTCTTGGTCCAGGACATTTCGGACACGTGGACCAGACCTTCGACACCCGGCTCCAGCTCGACGAACGCGCCGTAGTCGGTGATGTTGGTCACGCGGCCCTGATGGACCGAACCCAGCGGGAACTTGGCAGCGACCAGGTTCCACGGATCTTCCTGCAGCTGCTTCATGCCGAGGGAGATACGGTGGGTGTCCTTGTTGATCTTGATGACCTGAACCTTGACGGTTTCACCGATCGACAGGATCTCGGACGGGTGGTTCACGCGGCGCCACGCCATGTCGGTGACGTGCAGCAGGCCGTCGACACCGCCCAGGTCAACGAACGCACCGTATTCGGTGATGTTCTTGACCACGCCGTCGACTTCCTGACCCTCGGTGAGGTTCGAGATGACTTCGGCGCGCTGTTCGGCGCGGCTCTCTTCGAGGATCGCGCGGCGGGAAACAACGATGTTGCCCCGGCGACGGTCCATCTTGAGGATCTGGAACGGCTGCTTGAGACCCATGAGCGGGCCGGCATCGCGCACGGGGCGCACATCGACCTGCGAACCGGGCAGGAAGGCCACGGCGCCGCCGAGATCGACGGTGAAGCCGCCTTTGACACGGCCGAAGATCGCACCTTCGACGCGGGCGTCGTCGGCATAGGCTTTCTCGAGACGGTCCCATGCCTCTTCACGGCGGGCCATCTCGCGAGAGATGACGGCTTCGCCACGGGCGTTTTCTGCGGACCGGAGGTAGACCTCGACTTCATCGCCGACGCTGATGTCGGGCTGTTCGCCGGGGTTTGCGAATTCTTTCAGATCAACGCGGCCTTCCATCTTGTAGCCGACGTCGATGATGGCTTGGCCCGCTTCGATCGCGATGACCTTGCCTTTGACAACCGAACCTTCGTCCGGAGTGTCCATTTCGAGGCTTTCATTAAGGAGGGCCTCGAATTCCTCCATGGATGCGTTTTGAGCCATGTGGCCTTTGATATCCTTTGTTACGGTTTTCTGGCCGAGCGGTTGTCTCCGCCGGTCTTGGGTTGGTCAGTTACGCGTCCCGCAAACAAAACAGGGCCGGTGATTGCCCGACCCCTGCTCGTGCTTCATTCGCGGCGTTTTCGCCTTGTCGACGCGCGCGTCCTAGGGGAACCACGCGCGGAATGCAAGGGGTTTGGGCCTGTGTGGCAGGGCTCCGCCCGCCCGGCATTGACATTCCCGGCCAAATATTCGAGTTGATACCAACGCAACTTGGAAGGCTCAGAGATGTCCGAAACCTGGATGATCCGCATCGGCTGGCTGCTGTCGGGGCTCTACGCGCTCTTCATCTTCGGGGCTTCGGTGACGCCGAAGTTCCTGTCGGATATCGCGGCACAGACGATGACGGACCTCGGCTGGCCGGGTGCACCGATCATGCTGATCGGCGTGATCGAGGTGGTCTGCACGGTGCTTTACCTGCTCCCCCGGACCGGCCTTCTGGGCGCGACCCTGACGATGGCCTATCTGGGCGGGGCGATGGTGACGCAGATCCGGGCCGAAAGCCCGCTCTTCTCGCACACGCTGTTCAGCGTCTACCTCGGCGTGTTCCTGTGGGGCGGCCTGTGGCTGCGCGACCCGGCGATCCGCCGGGTCTGGCCGGTCCGGCGCTAGGGACCTACTCGGCGGCCCAGGACATGCCGTCGTCCTTGTCGGACTCGGGTTTTCGCGGGATCAGGCAGTCCTCGGCGAAATCGTACAGGCGCCAGACGTTCTGCGGCGGTTCCTCGGTCTTATCGGCCCTCGCTTCGCTAGGGGTCTTTTCGCTATCGCGGGTCATCTCAATCGTTCCGTTCTAAGCATTGGTTGGCAAATCAACGGAACCACCGTGCCCTTGTTCCCGGATTCGGGCGAGTCACGAATTCCTGACCTCGGAACGGGGCGCAACGGCAACAGAGGGCCTGAAAGTGCCCGGTTTCCGCGCAAGCTGCTCAGATCGACATCTTCTTGAACACCGCCTCGGGGATCGCGCAGATCACCGTCATGACCACCCGCCAGATCGGCCGGACGTAGATCACGTTCCGGCGCTTGCGCACCGCGCTCAGCACCGCCTGCCCGACCTCCTCGGGCCGCGCCGTCAGCTTCGGCGGCAGGTCCATGCCCTCGGTCATGCTGGTCGCGACGAAGCCCGGCTTGACCGTCACGACGTGCACACCCTGCTTGGCCAGCCGGTTCCTGAGGCCCGACAGGTAGGCCGTGAACCCGGCCTTGGCCGATCCGTAGATGTAGTTCGCCGCCCGCCCCCGGTCGCCCGCGACCGAGGAGATGCCGACCAGCACGCCCTCGCCCCTGACGGCCATCTGGTTGGCGAAGACCGCCATCAGGCTCGCGGGCCCCTCGAAGTTCGCGCGCATCACCTCCACGGCGTGGGCATGGTCCTCTTCGTCCGCCGTCTGGTTGCCGAGCGCGCCGATGGCGCAGATCACGATACCGGGCGCAGGCTCCAGTCCCGCCGCGAAGGCCCCGTGCGTGCCGGTCGCCAGCGCGTCGATCTCGTGCAGGCTGACCTCGACCGAATGGCGCAGGGCCAGATCGGCGCGCGCGGGCTCCAGCGTCTCCACGTTCCGCGCGGCCAGCTGGACCGGATGCCCCTCGGCGGCGAAGGCATGCGCGCAGGCCAGACCGATATCCGAGCGTCCGCCCAGAATGAGAACCGTTTCCTTCAAAGCCCCAACCTTTCCGACTGGCCCGAGGCGAACGCCCCCGCCAATCCCTGTTCCGCCCGCATGGCGATGAAGTCCGGCACCCGGCCATCCGCCGCGCGCAATGTCTCGGCGCTCAGCCGGCTGTCCTTGGTCAGGTAGAACCGGCCCCCGTGGTCCACGGTGATCGCGTCCAGTTCGCGCATCAGCGCCAGCGTCCTGTCGTTGACCGGGAAATCGAGTGCGAGGGTGTAGCCCTCCATCGGGAAGGAGAACGGTCCACCCTCGGCACCGAGCCGCTTGAGAACGGCCAGGAACGACCCCTGCCCCGAGGCCGCGATGGTGTCCAGCAGGCGCGTCAGCCCGGCCTTGGCCGAGTCGAGAGGGATCACCACCTGGAACTGTGCGAAGCCGGGGCGGCCGTAGATCCGGTTCCAGTCCAGAAGCGCGTCGAGCGGGTAGAAGTAGCTGTCCCAGTCGACATAGGACGACCCCGCCTGCCGCGACCCGTTCCAGTGATACAGCAGGTTGAACGCCCTGAGCGTATAGCGGTTCAGCGCGAAGGCGGGCGCGTCCACCGGCACCTTTTTGCGGCGGCGGGCGGGCACGTGGAACGGGCGGTATCGCTTGTCCGACGGCAGTTCATCGCGCGTGGCGTGATCGCCCAGGACCACCAGAGACCGGCCGAGCGCGTCGCCCCGGCCGAGGCAGTCGAACCATGCGACGGAATAGGTGGCGTCTGTCGTCTCGAACACCTCCATCGCCGCGTCGAGGTTGGCCGCCGGGACCATCTCCTGCCGGATCCAGCCCGACTCCACCGGCCGCAGCCGGAACCCGGCCCTCAGGATCACGCCAGTCAGCCCCATGGCCCCCGGTGTCCAGCGGAACAGGTCGGAGTTGGAGGACGCATCCGCTCGCACCACGTCGCCATCGGCGTCCATGATGTCGATCCAGTCCAGATAGCGCGCGAAGGTGCCGTCGTTGCGGTGGTTCTTGCCGTGCACGTCCGAGGCGATGCAGCCGCCGATCGTCACCAGCTTGGTCCCCGGCGTCACGGCGGGAAACCAGCCATGCGGCAGGAAGGCGCTGATCACGTCGCCGAGCAGCATGCCCGCCTCGCACTCCACCCGGCCCGCCACGGGGTCGAAGGCGATCACCTTGTTCATCCGCCGCATGTCCAGCGTGCCCTGCGCCTGCATCGCCGCGTCGCCATAGGCGCGCCCGTTGCCGCGCGCGATCACCGGCCCCTGCGCGACGGCGGCGCGCACCGCCGCCTCGTCGCGGGGGGCGGTCACCTCGCACTCGGCCACCGGGTAGCGGCCCCAGCCGGAGAGCTTCTTCTTCATGCCGCCTGCCCCGCCACGGCCCTGAACACGAAACGCCGGTCGAGGTGGTATTTCACCACGTAGCCGACGCTCAGCCCCAGCACCGCGCCAAGTTCGCGCATCAGGTCGGTCTGCCATATCAGCCAGAACGCCGTCTCGGTCCCCCAGAAGATCGCCGTCGTGACGACCCCCATAAGGGTGTAGAGCGAGAACTTGCGTCCATGCGCCGCCGCGCCGGTTTCGAGGTCGCCGAAGATCCACCGCTTGTCGAGCAAGTACTTGATGACCAGCCCGACGCCGGTCCCGACCACAACCGCCAGTGCGAACCACCCGGCGGTCTCGCCTGCCGCCAGAACCACCCGCTGCGCGGCAAGGTTGGCAAGCGTCGCGACCACGGCGAAGGCGGCGTAACGCAGGACGAGTGTCGAAAGGCTCACAGCAACGTCCCCGCCGCGATGAATCCCAGCATGGAGAGGAAGACGAGATAACTGACCTTGTCCCGCGCCGCAAAGACCACCGGATCGTCATGCATCTGTCCCCGGTGCGTGATGAAGACCATCCGGCTGATCCAGTAAAGCAGCACCGCGCAGATCCCCCACAGCCATTCCGGGCGCTCATAGAGGATCCGCACCTCGGGCGAATTGACGTAGAGCGCCAGGACCATGATCGAGACATAGCCCGCCGCGACCGCCATCATCGACACCAGCGGCAGGTCGTCGACCTGGTAACCGCGCCCCTTCGCCTCGCGCCCGGTCGCCAGCCCGTCGACCAGCTCGGCCTGCCGTTTCACGGCGGCGAGCGAGAAGAAGAAGAAGATCGAGAAGGCCAGCATCCAGACCGACAGCGGGATCGGCACCGCCGCCGCACCCGCCACGATCCTGAGCGCATAGAGCGCGGCAAGGGTGCAGATGTCGACCACCGGCAACCGTTTGAGCCGCAGAGAGTAGAGCGTCGTGGTCAGGTAATATACGGCCATGACCGCAAGGAACACGGGCCCCAGCATTGCTGCGATCCCGACGCCGCCGAGCAGCAGGCAGGGCGCAAGCCAGGTGCCATATGAAAGCGGCAGCGCGCCGCTGGCAAATGGCCGGTTCCGCTTGCGCGGATGCGCGCGGTCCGCTTCCAGATCGAGCAGGTCGTTCAGCACGTAAACGCTGGAAGCGACGAGGCTGAAGGCGATGAAGGCGAACAGAACCCGCACCAGGAGGTCGGCGCCAAAGGCGTGACCCGCCAGCGCGGGCAGAAAGACCAGCGCGTTCTTGGCCCACTGATGCGGCCGCAGAGCCTTCATCAACGGACGGAACGTGCCAGGTGGCCGGCCGAAGTGGCGCATGTCGCACAGGGCCTCGGCGCCGCGCTGCAGGGCTTCCGGCGCATCGACGCTGATCCCCCGGCGCGCGCCCTGCCAGACCTTCAGGTCGGACCGGCTGTCACCGATGTAGTCGTATCCGCCCCGACCGAACCGGGTCTCCAGCATCTGGGCCTTCGCGGTCCCCTTCAGGTTCACCAGCCCGTCCGAGCCGTGAACCTCGTCGAACAGCCCCAGATGCAGCGCGATCCGGTCCGCCAGCGCCTGATCCGCCGCCGTCACCAGCGCCGTGCGCCCGCCCGACGCACGCCATGCCCGCAGTTCGGCCAGAACCTCTTCGTTGTAGGGCAGGCGGCTGACGTCTATGTCCCCACGCCCTGCCAGATGCGCCTTAAGCGCGGCCCGGCCGCGCAGCAGTGCCAATGTCGCAGGCAGCGGCGCAGTCCACCTGGCGGAGAATGCGGACCAGAACGTTTCGAACAGCAGGTCCGTCCGGATCAGCGAGCCGTCCAGATCGCAGACGAGAATGACGTCGGCTCCCGTCACACGGTCGTCCGGATTGGCGGGCCCGTCCGCCACTGTCGGTTTTGTCACTGCTGTCATCTTGCCCTCACACGCCCCACTCTTACCCGGTGGTTATGGCAATCGAGCGGCAGGATACCGGTCAACTCGTGACCGGGCAATCCGCACGGGGCACGCGGGTTCAGCCCTGTGCCAGTCGGGCCGCAACCGCCGCAACCGCGGCCTCGACCGCCGCGTCGATGCTCATGTCCGATGTGTCCAGCAGAAGGGCATCCGCCGCCGCCGTCATCGGCGCGGCCTCGCGACCGGAGTCGCGGGCATCACGGGCGCGCAGATCGGCCAGCACACCGTCCGGAGTCACGTCATGCCCGCCCTCGACCAGCTCGCGATAGCGCCGGTCCGCCCGCACCTCGTCCGAAGCGGTGACGAACAGCTTCACCTCGGCGTTCGGGCAGATCACCGTGCCGATGTCGCGCCCGTCCAGAACGGCGCCGCCCTCGCGCCGGGCGAAGTCGCGCTGGAACTCGACCAGCGCCGCGCGGACCTCGGGGATTGCCGCGACCCGGCTCGCCGCCTGCGCCACCTCGGGGGTGCGCAGGCCGTCGGCCTCCAGATCGGCGGGCTTCAGGGCCCGTGCGGCCTGTTCCGGGGTGTCGCCATCCAGCACCCGGCGGCCGGTCGCCCGGTAGATCAGGCCGGTGTCGAGATGCGCAAAACCGAAATGCGCCGCCACGGCGCGCGAGATGGTGCCCTTGCCCGCCGCCGCCGGGCCGTCGATCGCAACGGTAAAGACCATGTCGCCTCCTGTGCCTTCCGGTCCGGTCTGACCCGCCCGCCGTCCGAGGTCAAGCACCCCGCAGCCGCGCCACACCTGCCCGCAGCCCGCCGACGATCAACGCCACGAAACCGATCGTGGCGCAGATCGACTTGACCGCCGTCGCAAGGCTCGCCCGCCCGATCAGCGCATCGCCCGGCGCGTTCTCGGTCAGCAAGCGCGCCACCAGACCGTTTTCCATGTAGTCCGCCCCCGCACCGATCAGCGCCACGGCAATCAGCGCGGCGGCCAGCCAGCGGCGGAACAGGATCAGCTCGCCCGTGACGAACATCAGCGCCAGCACCGCCGGATAGACCCGGTCCATCATGTGCTGCGGGCCGAGGTAGACCGCGATACCCTCCTCGGTGATCGCGGCGAGATATTCACGGGCTTCGGCGGAGGTGTAGCCAAAGGGCCGAAGGTCGAAGGGCCGCAGCCCCTCGCCCTCGGCCATCAGCAGCGGCATCGTCCAGACCGTCATCGTCAGATAGATCGCGGCAGCCACAAGGACCGCCACCCAGAAGACGACTTTCATGATCCCGCACCCACGTTCCCGAACCACCCGGCGCGCAGCCTAGCATGTCAGGGCTGTGGTGTCCGGTGCCTCAGCGGTTGGTGCGGGTGATAGACGCCCCGAGTCCGGCCATCAGGCCCTCGAAAACCGGGAACGAGGTGGCGATCGGCCCGCCGTCGTCAACCGCCACCGGCTTCTGCGTCGCCAGCCCGAGGCACAGGAAGGACATCGCGATCCGGTGATCCAGCCGGCTTTCCACCGTCGCACCGCCCGTCACGCCGCCGGGGCCGCGCCCCTCGACCGTCCACCAGTCCTCGCCTTCCTCAACCGTCACGCCGCAGGCGCGCAGGCCCTTGGCCATCGCGTCGATGCGGTCGCTTTCCTTGACGCGCAGCTCCTTCACGCCGGGCATGTGGGTCCGCCCCTCGGCAAAGGCCGCGACGACCGACAGCACCGGGTATTCGTCGATCATGCTCGCCGCGCGTTCGGCCGGCACCTCGATGCCCTTCATCTCGGGCGAGAACCGGGCGCGCAGGTCCGCCACCGGCTCGCCGCCTTCCTCGCGCGGGTTCTCATAGGTCAGGTCGGCCCCCATGTCGCGCAGCGTCTCGTAGAGCCCCGCGCGCGTCGGGTTCAGCCCGATGTTGGGCACCAGCACGTCCGAGCCTTCGGTGATCAGCGCCGCGCAGACCGGGAAGGCCGCGCTGGAGGGATCGCGGGGCACGTCGACCGTCTGGCCCGTCAGTTCCGGCTGGCCCTTGAGCGTGATGACCCGGCCATCGGGGCTGTCCTCGACGCTCAGCTCGGCGCCGAAGCCGCGCAGCATCCGTTCGGAATGGTCGCGCGTCGCCTCGCGCTCGATCACCACGGTCTCGCCCGGCGCGTTCAGCCCGGCCAGCAGGACGGCGCTTTTCACCTGGGCCGAGGGAACGGGCGTCTTGTAGCGCACCGGCACAGGGTTCTCGGCGCCGACGATGGTCATCGGCAGCCGCCCGCCCCTTCGCCCGTAGGCCCGCGTGCCGAACAGCGCCAGCGGGTCGGTGACCCGCGCCATCGGCCGCCCGTTCAGGCTAGCGTCGCCGGTGAATGTCGCGGTGATCGGCGAGGTCGCCATACAGCCCATGATCAGCCGGACGCCGGTGCCCGAGTTACCGCAGTCGATGACGGCATCCGGTTCGGCGAAACCGCCGACGCCCACGCCATGCACGCGCCATTCGCCCGGCCCGAGATGTTCGACCTCGGCCCCGAAAGCACGCATCGCCTTGGCCGTGTCCAGAACGTCCTGCCCTTCCAGAAGGCCGGTGATCGCCGTCTCGCCGACCGACAGCGCGCCAAGGATCAGCGCCCGGTGGCTGATCGACTTGTCGCCCGGCACGTTCGCCACGCCTTTCAGCGCCGCGCCCTTGCGGGCCGTCATCGGAACCGGTTCACCATGCGCGCTCATCCGCGGCCTCCCTCAAAACCTGAACCGCCAGATACCGCAGGCCGCGCCGACCGTCCATCGCGCGATCCCCTGTTTCATCCGGCCAGGCAAATGGGCTTTGCCCGTTCACGGCTGGAAACGTCCACCGAAGATTTTTTGATGTGCCCTTTGCCCCCGGAGGGCCGGTCAGCCGTCCCGCCGGAACGTCAGGTAATGCGGCACCCGCCCCTCGCGCAGCGCCTTCTGCTCATAGCGCGTCGACAGCCAGTCGCCCCATGGCTCGCGCCAGTCGCGCGGGCCTTCGGCCAGCCATGTGAAACCCTGCCCCGGCACCTCTTCCAGCGTCTGGCGGACGTAGTCGGGAATGTCCGTGGCCACCCGGAACTCGGCGCCCGGCTTCAGCTTGCGCGCCAGCGGCTCGAGGTATTCCGGCGTCACGAAACGGCGGCGGTGATGCCTCTTCTTGGGCCATGGGTCCGGATAGAGCAGGAACGCCTTGGACAGGCTCCCGTCCGGGACGACATCGAACAGGTCGCGCACGTCACCCGGATGCACGCGCAGGTTCTCCACCCCCGCCTGCCGGATCTTGCCGAGCAGCATGGCCACGCCGTTGATGTAGGGCTCGCAGCCGATGATCCCGACCTGCGGGTTCGTGGCGGCCTGATGCACGACGTGTTCGCCGCCGCCGAACCCGATCTCCAGCCAGACGTCCCGCCCGCCGAACAGCGTGCCGAGGTCGAGCGGCGTGCGATCCGGGTTCTCCTCCCAGCCGACCGGCCCCGGCGCCAGCGCCGCGAGGTCCTCGTCGATATAGGTTTCCTGCGACCGCCGCAGGCTCTTGCCCTTCAGCCGTCCGTAGAAATTGCGCCATGGGGCGCCCGTGGGATGCTTGTCCGTGCTCATGGCCGCGCTGTTACCGCCGGGCGCGGGCACCGGCAAGCGGCGGCGGCGCTCATGCGCGCATTCGCACAGATCCTGCGGATTTTTCGATAATTGTGCGCGAGGGGCTGCAGGAGCATATACCGCCGCAAGAATAATCACTCACTCACGAACACGGACAGACCCATGACCACGCTCGATTCCACCATCCGCCAGATCGCTGCCCCCGCAGGCCGCGCGCTGCTCGCACTCATCTTCATCGTTTCCGGCTTCCAGAAGATCACCGGCTATGCAGGCACCCAGGGCTACATGGAGGCCATGGGCGTCCCCGGCGCGCTGCTGCCGCTGGTGATCCTCGTCGAACTCGTCGGCGGCATCGCCCTGCTGATCGGCTGGCAGGCCCGTATCGCCGCCGTCCTGCTGGCCGGCTTCTCGCTGCTGTCCGGCCTGCTGTTCCACCTGATCCCCGGCCTCGCCGCCGAAGGGATGGAGGCACAGATGCAGATGATCGGCTTCATGAAGAACGTGTCGATCGCCGGTGGCCTGCTGATGATCGTCGCGCTCGGCGCCGGTGCCGTGTCGGTCAACCGCGAGGCCGCCCCGGTCGCGGCCTGATCGCAGCACACTCCGGACATGGAAACGGCGGGCAGAGGTTTCTGCCCGCCGTTTTCATTGCTGCTCACGTCTTATCCGACGCGGGTGCCCCGGATCCCGGTTGTCAGGTCGACTGCCGTTCGCTCCAGCATCTCAGCGACAAGGGTCAGCGTTTCGGGCGTCGGCTCGCGCCGCAACTGGCGCGCGCAGGACAGCAGTATCTGCTGCGTATTCCCGATGGCATGAGTATCCGACGACTCATGGCTCTTGCTGGTCACAAACATCCCCATCCTCCTCCCGATTCCCGAAGTCTGCGTGACGGGCAAATTCGCCTGAACATGCTCCGGGAATCAAGCTTTTTGTGTTTCTTTTCAAATGGATGCGCTGATCATATGATTGATGCCGTCATGCATTTGCGCCCCGCATGAACTCTGACACGGCCAATGTCGGGGCCCGGAATCAGCAAGGCCGCCCGGTCTGATCCGCGCGGCCTTGCATTTCGATGCCGTAAAACAGGCGTCTGTCATGACCCCACAGGGTCAGACAGCCTTTTTCAGCGCCTCGACCAGATCGGTCTGTTCCCAGCTGAATCCGCCATCCGCGTCGGGCGACCGACCGAAGTGGCCATAGGCGGCGGTCCGCTGGTAGATCGGCTTGTTCAGCTGCAGATGTTCGCGGATGCCGCGCGGGGTCAGGTCCATGACACGTGCGACGGCCTTTTCGATCTCGGCCTCGTCCACCTTCCCGGTGCCATAGGTGTCGGCATAGATCGACAGCGGCTTGGAGATGCCGATCGCGTAGGACAGCTGGATCGTGCACTTCTCGGCCATGCCCGCCGCGACGACGTTCTTGGCAAGGTAGCGCGCGGCATAGGCGGCCGAGCGGTCGACCTTGGTCGGATCCTTGCCCGAGAACGCGCCGCCGCCATGCGGGGCCGCGCCGCCGTAGGTGTCCACGATGATCTTGCGCCCGGTCAGGCCCGCGTCTCCGTCCGGACCGCCGATGACGAACTTGCCGGTCGGGTTCACCCACCATTCGGTCTTGTCGGTCAGCCAGCCATCGGGGATGACCTGCCGGATATAGGGCTCGACGATCGCGCGGATGTCCTCGCTGGTCTGGTCCTCGTCCGAATGCTGGGTCGACAGCACCAGCTGCGTCACCTCGACCGGCTGGCCGTTTTCGTAGCGCAGCGAGACCTGGCTCTTGGCGTCGGGGCGCAGGGTCGGCTCCTCGCCGCTCTTGCGGGCCTCGGCGAGGCGCTTGAGGATCGCGTGTGCGAACTGGATCGGCGCGGGCATCAGCGCGTCCGTCTCGGTCGTGGCGTAGCCGAACATGATGCCCTGATCGCCCGCGCCCTCGTCCTTGTTGTCGCGGGCATCGACGCCCTGCGCGATATGCGCGGACTGTTCGTGCAGCAGGTTTGTGATCTCGACCGAGTTCCAATGGAACTTGTCCTGCTCGTATCCGATGTCCCGGATGCAGTCGCGGGCGATGCTGTCGATGCGGTCCTGCATCTCGGACAGCTTGGACTGGTCCGCCAGTCCAATCTCACCGCCGATCACGACACGGTTGGTGGTGGCAAAGGTCTCGCAGGCGACGCGGGCCTGTGGCTCCTCGGTCAGCAGGGCGTCGAGGATGGCGTCGGAAATGCGGTCGCAGACCTTGTCCGGGTGACCCTCGGAAACGGATTCCGAGGTGAAAATGTAGTTCTTGCGTGTCATGAAAAGCGCTCCATTGAGTTTAGCCCGCCACGCCAGGAAGCCGTTGTGACAGGATCGGATTTTGGTAGACGGCAGGGGGTTGGGGGTCAATGCCCCCGGCGCCTGACCCGGCGTCCCGCCCCTAAAAAGGCCATGAATAGCAACGCAAGAGCCACAAATCGCATCGGCCAGGGTCCGGTTTGGGCGAAGAACGTGGATAGTGCGGGCTCGGGCCGCGGAATGTCCAGAAAGCCGGTTTCGCCCAGTGGAATCGACCCCAGCACGGTGCCGTCTGCCGCGATGGCTGCGGAGATTCCGGTATTGGCCACGCGGATCAGGGGCAGCCCCTGTTCGACCGCCCTGAGGCGCGCCTGTGCCAGATGCTGGTAAGGGCCGGAAAAGGTGCCGAACCACGCGTCATTGGTAATCTGCAGCAGCATGTCCGGGCGCGCGCCCGCGATGACGGTGTCGCGGGGAAAGACCGCCTCGTAGCAGATCAGCGGCAGCGCGGTGCCGACCGGGCCGAGGTCGATGATCTGCGGCCCCGGTCCGGCCGAGAACCCGCCGAAACGGTCGACCATCGGGCTGAGCCCCAGCCGGGTCAGCAGTGCGCCCATGGGCAGGTATTCACCGAACGGAACGAGGTGATGCTTGTCGTAGACCTCGGTGACCACGGCATCCGGGCCGAGGACGGCGAGGCTGTTGTAATAGCGGCCCATGTCGCGCCGCTCGATCCCCAGCACGCTGGCCGCGCCACCGGCCTGTGCGGCGATCACCTGCATCAGGCGATCGTCCTCGCCGAGATAGCTGGGAACCGAGGTTTCGGGCCAGATCTGCAACGCGACCTGTGGCGAGGCTTCGGCGTAGTCCAGCATCCGCCCGAGGAACACGGGGATCATGCGGGGATCCCACTTTTCGTGCTGCGGGGCGTTCGGTTGCATCAGGCGGATCACCGGTGCGTCGGCAGCGGTTTCGGGCGGCTGGCTGGCGAGGAACGGTGCGGCGATCAGCAGGCCCGCGCCGGACAGTGCGACTGGCAGACCCGCCCGAAGCGGACCTGTCGGCACGCGGGACAAGGCGGCGGCAAAGCCGAAGACCAGCAGGGTCAGTCCGTCCGGCCCGGTCCATGCGGCCAGATGGATCAGCGGCGAGGCGATCAGGATGTGCCCGGCGCTGGCCCATGGAAAGCCGGTGAAGACGATGCCGCGCGCGACCTCGGCCAGCGTCAGACCGGCGACCAGCGCGACCGTGCGCCAGCGGCGGGCGGGCACGGCCCAAGCGGCAATGGCGGCGCCCGCCCCCCAGAACAGGGCCAATCCGCCCGCCATCAGGATCAACGCGAAGGGCGCCATCCAGCCGTGACGGGCCACGTCGACGAGGAACGGCTCCACGATCCAGTGCAGCGCGATCAGGAAATACCCGGTCGCGGCGGCCCATGCCGTCCAGCCCGCCTGACGGGCATCGGAAGTTCGATCAAGGAGAAGGAACAGACCCGCGAAACCCACAAGGCCGAGCGGCCAGAGGTCGAATGGCGCGAGGCCGGTCGCGGCCACCGCCCCGGCAAGGGCGGCGAGGCCGAGCCGTCGCCGGACGGCACCACGGGTCGGGACCGGACCGTCGCCGGTCCCTTTGGTGTCAGGCATCGACGGTTTCGGGCTCGGCCAGACGCACGCGCAGGCGCTTGATGCGGCGGGGATCGGCGTCGATGACCTCGAACTCGTGGCCCGCCGGATGCTCCACCACCTCGCCCCGCGCGGGAACGCGGCCCGACAGCATGAAGACGAGGCCGCCCAGCGTGTCGATCTCTTCCTCGTCCACGTCGTCATGGTCTGTCAGGGAGACGCCGGTTTCGGCCTCGAACTCCTCGAGCGGGGCCTTGGCGAGCACCAGCCATGCGCCGGATTTCTCGCGCGTCCAGAGCGCATCTTCCTCGACGTCGTGTTCGTCCTCGATCTGGCCGATGACCTGTTCGATCAGGTCCTCGATCGTCACCAGGCCATCCACCCCGCCGTATTCGTCGATCACAAGCGCCATATGACGGCGTTCCTGCTGCATCTTCTGCAGCAGCACCCCGATCGGCATGGACGGCGGCACGAAAACCAGCGGCCGCAGCAGCGCGCGCAGCGAATAGCGCCCGCCCGAGCCGTTGAACCCGTGCTTGAGCGCGAAATCCTTGAGGTGGACGAAGCCGATCGGCGTGTCGAGCGTGCCCTGGTAGACCGGGACGCGGGTCATGCCACTTTCGCGGAAGACCTTGACCAGATCGTCACGGGTGATGGTCGAGGGCACGGCCACGATTTCCGCCTTGGGAATCGAGACATCCTCGACCCGCATGCGGCGGAGGTTGACCATGCCATGCGTCGTGGGACGCGGCGCGGGGGCCGCGGGCGTGCTGCTGGTCTGGACCGGCTGCGCCGGTTCGGACCGGCGCGCGAAGAGGCGGGAGAGAAGTCCCCGGCGGGGTGCGGGCACCGGCTGCGTCGTCTGCGCCGGGGCCTGCGGCTGCGCCGCGGTTCTGGTCTGGCCTTGCGGCAGCGCGCCCTGCGCTGCGGTCAAAGACCCGTCGGTCGTGTCGCCCATCGTTCCTTTCCAGTGGGGCCGGGCCGAAACGCCCGCCACTCAAGCATATGGGTCCGGAAGGCCCATGTCGACAAGTATGGTCGACTCCAGATTTTCCATCAATTCGGCATCTGCGTCATTTTCGTGATCATAGCCCAGAAGATGCAACGTCGCGTGAACGATCAGGTGCGTGACGTGATCGGCCAGCGGTTTACCGCCGTCCACCGCTTCGCGCGCGCAGGTGTCCCATGCGATGGCGATGTCGCCCAGTTCCTCGTCCGGCCCTGACGCGCCGGCCTCGGGCAGACGTGGCGTCGCACCAGGCGTGTCGGCGGCGCGGTCTTCGGACGGCCAGGACAGGACGTTGGTGGGGGTGGGCTTGCCGCGGAACTCCGCATTCAGCGTGGCGATCCGGGCGTCGTCGCAGGCGAGGATCGCGATCTCGTGGTCGTCGGGGTCGAGGCCGAGGTGGCTCAGCGCGGCGCGGGCCGCCCTTTCCGACAGCGCCTCTAGGCCGGTTTCGTGCCAGCGGTCGTCTTCGATCATCACGTCGGTCAGCATGGACATCGCGCACCGGGGGCTGCCTGCCCCCGGACCCCCGGAAGTATTTGGAACCAGAAGAAGCAGGGGACCCCGCTACTGGTCCGCGTCGTAGGCCTCGATGATGGCCGCGACAAGGGGGTGGCGCACAACGTCCTTGGCGGTGAAGTAGTTGAAGGAGATGCCCTTCACGTCCTTCAGGATGCGCTCGGCATCGGCGAGGCCGGACGGCATGCCGCGCGGCAGGTCAACCTGGGTCCGGTCGCCGGTGATGACCATGCGCGAGCCTTCGCCGAGGCGGGTCAGGAACATCTTCATCTGCATGGTCGTGGCGTTCTGCGCCTCGTCCAGCACAACGAAGGCATTGGCCAGGGTCCGGCCGCGCATGAAGGCCAGCGGCGCGATCTCGATACGCTTTTCCTCGTACATCTTCTGCAGCTGCTTGGCGGGCAGGAAGTCGTTCAGCGCGTCGTAGAGCGGCTGCATGTAGGGGTCGACCTTTTCCTTCATGTCGCCGGGCAGGTAGCCGAGCTTTTCGCCCGCCTCGACCGCCGGGCGGCTGAGGATGATCCGGTCGACCAGCCCGTCGATGAACATCGACACGCCGACCGCCACGGCGAGGTAGGTCTTGCCGGTGCCCGCCGGGCCGATGCCGAAGGCGAGTTCGTTCTGGAATAGGTTCCGCACATAGGCCTTCTGCGCGTCGGTGCGCGGTTCGACCATCTTCTTGCGGGTCTTGATCTCGACCGGGCCGTCGCCGAACATCTCGAACTGGTTGCCGTCTCGCGAGGGCCGCGCCGGCCGGGGATCGGCCATCCTGAGTTCGCGGTCAATGTCGGCCAGCCCGACCTCTCGCCCCGCCTCCAGCCGGGCGTAGAGCGATTTCAGCAGCGCCAGCGCCTGATCCGCCCCGTCCTTTTCACCTATGACAACCAGATGGTTGCCGCGCCTGAGTATCTGGACCGAGAGCTTCTGTTCGATCTCCGCCAGGTTGCGGTCGTATTCCCCGCAGAGCGCGATCAGAAGGTAATTATCCGGGAAGTCGACCGATACCTCGGTGAGCGGGGTGTCGTCGGCGGGCGGGGGCAGCACTGTGGTGGCCAATAACGTCTCCTGCTTGGGTCGTGGTTTCAGGGTGCCAAGGCGGGGCCTGTCACGCAAGGCAATTCAGTGTGACAACGCCTGACGGAAAGAAAAGTGCCGCAGGCATGATCGCCTGCGGCACGGGTCTGTGCGGTTATGATCCGACCGGCGGTCACGTGTTGCCGATCGGCTGGTTGTTGATGCTGCGTGCCGGGTCGGGGATCGGCGAACCCTTCTTGAACGGCCCGTTGGCCGTGTTCGGCGCGCCCGCGGTGCCCGAGCAGACCGGCTTGCCGTAGGGATCGAGACGGGCGGACAGGTAGCCTTCGAGGCCGTCGTCGATGATCCAGTGGTCGCAGCCGTTCGGATCGACCCAGATGCCGGCCTTCATGGTGCTGAGGTGGTGGGAATTGATGCCGTAGTCCATGCTCTTGTCGCCCGGCACGTTCGACGGGTGGCCGCAGGCGGCGAGGCCCGCGACGAGCGAGAGGCCGGCAGTGATCTTGAAGAAGGTCATTCTGAGGTCCTCTCAGCGGATGCAGATGATTTCGACGCGGCGGTTCTTGGCCATGCCGGCGGCGGTGCGGTTCGGGGCGGCGGGCATCCGCTCGCCATAGCCGCGGACGTCCGAGATATGGGCGCCGACGGACTTGGCGACCTTGGCCACCGCGTTGGCCCGGTTGTAGCTGAGGCGCATGTTGTATTCGTCGCTGGCGCGGCTGTCGGTGTGGCCCGCGATGATGAAGGCCGAGGCCGAGGCGCTGCGGAAGAACTGGCGCAGGCGGTCCTGGTTGGCGGGCGAAATGTACCACTTGTCGGTCGCGAAGAACTGGTCGGAATTCATCACGCCGCAGACATTCCCGCGGCGGCAGACCGGGATGCCCTGCCGGGTGACGTGCGGGGTCATGTAGCCTTCGGCCCCGTCGTCCATCGCCCAGTGTTCGCACCCGTCCGGGTCGACCCAGATGGTCGGCACGTAGGGTTCGCTCTGCGCGGCGGCGGGCGTCGCGAGGCTGAGCGCCGCGATGGCCGCGGCAACGGCCGCCCCCCCGCAACGCGCGATCATCGTTGTGAACAGGTTGGCCACGTCCCTCATCCTTTGTCGTTTGGGCGGTGCGGCTGTAATGCAGTCGCGCGCCCGGATTGTCCCGATAGCTACCTTACCGGGAATGACCACAAAGTGAAGCTCGTTTTACCAGATATGGTGGATTTGCTGTGGATAGAGCGCTATTTTCCACGCCCGTCCCGAAATGCAAAGAGGCGCCCCGGTCGCGCCGGCGCGCCTCGATCTTTCCCTGCCGGCGAAGCCGGCGGGATGTCAGTATTTCTTGACGTGCTTGTGCAGCGAATTCTTGTGGAAGTGGCTGCGGTATTCCGGAGACTCGTAGAAGATCTTCTCCATCGTCGACTTCAGCCCGTCCGGGTTGCCGACGAGACGGTCGTCGCGGCAGATGCGTTCCGCGATGGCATGGGCGGAGGGATAGTCATAGCCGACCTCGACCAGCGACTCGACGAAGACCGAGTTGGGACGGTCCCAGATCACCTCTTTCCACGGGCCGCGGAAGCAGCTGACCACGATGGTGTGCGTCTGGTAGGTGTACTTGTAGACCTTGTTCCCGTGTGCGGCTGCCGGGGCGGCAAAGCCGGCCAGACACGCGGCGGCAAGCAGAAGTTTTTTCATGACTGTCCTCTCGGTATTTCTTGAGCCTCTGGCCGCCCGGACCCGCACGGGATCGGCCTGGAATTCTGAATGGCGGCACGGGGCAGCCGGTGCATGGCTCATAATATGTTTTGGCGGGGCCAGTCTCCAAATGGATTCCGGCATTGTCCCGGCAGCCGAAACAAAGCCAACCGGACGGCCCAATCATGCCCGTTTCAAAACCCATTGCTGCCCAGAAATCGCCTGATTTGAAACCGCTAGGGCATTCGGTCAGAGGATTTCGCCGGCCAGGGAATTCGGCGCACTGGAAACGATTCGGACGCGGCGCATGTCGCCGGGCACGATCCCCGGCGCCTCGCAGAACACGGAATGCAGGTGGTCTGACTTGCCCACCATCTGCCCCGTTTCGCGGCCCGCCTTTTCGAACAGGACACCGACCTCGCGCCCGATCATCGCGTCCTGAACCGCACGCTGCTGACGGGTCAGCAGGGCCTGAAGACGTTGCAGACGCGCGTCCGCCTCGGCCGGATCGACCTGCGCGCGTTCCGCCGCCGGGGTGCCGGGGCGCGGCGAATACTTGAAGCTGAACGCATGGCCGTAGTTCACCGCCTCGATCAGCGCCAGCGTGTCGCGGAAGTCGGCTTCGGTCTCTTCCGGGAAACCGACGATGAAATCGCCCGAGATCAGGATATCGGGGCGTGCCGTGCGGATACGCTCGATCAGGCGCAGATAGCTTTCCGCCGTGTGCTGCCGGTTCATCCGCTTGAGGATCCGGTCGCTGCCCGATTGCACCGGCAGGTGCAGGTAGGGCATCAGCTTGGCGCAGTCGCCATGGGCGGCGATCAGGTCGTCGTCCATGTCGTTGGGATGGCTGGTCGTGAAACGGATGCGCTCCAGCCCGTCGACATCGCTCAGCGCCCGGATAAGCCGCGCGAGGCTCCAGTCCCCCCCATCGGGGCCCGCACCGTGGTAGGCGTTGACGTTCTGACCCAGCAGGGTGATCTCGCGCACGCCACGCTCGACCAGATCGCGCGCCTCGTCGATGATCCGCGCCGCGGGGCGGCTGACCTCGGCGCCACGGGTGTAGGGCACCACGCAGAAGGCGCAGAACTTGTCACAGCCCTCCTGCACGGTCAGGAAGGCGGTCGGCCCGCGCTGCGCCTTGGGGCGCCGCTTCAGCCGCTCGAACTTGTCCTCTTCCGGGAAATCGGTGTCGACCACCTTGGTCGTCCCGGCGGCGCGCTCCATCTCGGGCAGGCGGTGATAGCTCTGCGGCCCGACGACCAGGTCCACCATCGGCTGGCGCGCGATGATCTCGGCGCCCTCGGCCTGCGCGACACAGCCCGCGACGCCGATCTTGAGGTCCGGCTTGGCCGCCTTCAGCCCCTTGAGCCGCCCGAGGTCGGAATAGACCTTCTCGGCCGCCTTCTCGCGAATGTGGCAGGTGTTCAGCAGGATCATGTCGGCCTCGTCCGCCGACGCGACCTCGACATAGCCGTTGCCGCCCAGGGCCTCGGCCATGCGCTCGCTGTCGTAGACGTTCATCTGACAGCCATAGGTCCTGATGTAGAGCTTCTTGGGATCGCCCGTCTGTTCGCCCATGTGCTGCGCCTCCGGCCTCGGATACAGGGCGCTGACCTACACCGGAACCGCCCCCCCTTGCAATGCGCAGGCAGCCGGGCGACTCTGGCCCGACTTTCCACGGACCGCCGCCGATGCATTTCACCTCGCTCACCGATTTCCTGCGCAACGGATCGGCCGCCCTGGCCAAGGGTCCGATCGCCCTGATCTTTGCCGAGGACGAGGTCGAACTGGCCGCCACCATCCGCCACCACCGCGTGGCAGGCTTCGCCAGCACGGTGGTCTTCATGCCCGACGCCTGGGACCTTCCCGCGGATATTGTCGACCTGTGCTGGCGCGTGCGCTACGACATGACCCGCGAAGGCGCGATGGAAGAAGCGGTGAATGCCGTGATCGACGCCGCGCCGGGGCGGTGGCTCTACTACTGCTACAACGCCGAGTTCCTGTTTCACCCGTTCTGCGAATCCCGGACAGTGGGCGAGATGCTGACCTTCCACACCGAGGAACGGCGCGACGCGATGCTGACCTACGTGGTCGACCTCTACGCCGGTGACCTCGGCCGCCATCCCGATGCCGTGTCGCTCGAGGACGCGCATCTCGACCGGTCCGGCTACTACGCGCTGGCCCGCCCGGATCCCGAGAACAAGAACTACCCCCGCGAACGCCAGCTGAATTTCTTCGGCGGCCTGCGCTGGCGGTTCGAGGAACACGTGCCCGCGGCCCTGCGCAAGATCGACCGGATCTCGCTTTTCCGTGCCAAGCCTGGGCTAAGGCTGCTGCCGGGGCACCTCTTCAACGATCAGGAATACAACACCTACGCCTGCCCGTGGCACCACAACCTGACGGCGGCGGTCTGTTCATTCCGGACGGCCAAGGCGCTCCGGCGGAATCCGGGGTCGCGCTTCGACATCGACACGTTCAAGTGGTACAACTCGGAGCCGTTCGAATGGCACTCGCGTCAGTTGCTTGACCTCGGCCTGATGGAGCCGGGCCAGTGGTTCTGACCGGGGTCCGGGCGCCCGTTCAGGCGCCCAGTTCGAGGCGGATCATCACGCCCGCTATCGCGATTCCTCCAAGGATCAGCCGCAGCGCCATCTTCGGCGCCTTGCCCATCCCGCCCGAGGATCGTTTCCTGCTCTTGAAATTCAACTCTGCCATAGGCTGAGTCTAACAACAAAATGCGGGCGGGCGTGAGACAAAATTCAGGTCAATCGAAGTCCTCGGTAACGATCCGCTCATCTTCTACGCCGAGCGCGCGGAGTGCCGCCACCACGTCCTCGATCATCTCGTCCGGACCGCAGACGTAGAACACGCCCTCGTCCGGCTCGACATGCCGCTCAAGGAAGTCCCGGTCGATTCGGCTGGTCTCCACCCCGGCATCGGGCTGGTCCGTGACGGTGAACACGCACTCCAGGCCGTCCATGTCCTCGAACTCGTCGCGCAGGATGATGTCCGCCTCGGTCGCGTTGGAGAAGATCAGCCTGCAGCCCTCCAGTGTCCCCTCGTCCGCCAGCCGCTGCCGCAGGATGGCGATGAACGGCGTGACACCCGCGCCGCCCGCGATGAACACACCCGGCCCTTCGTCGCGGATCGCGCCCCATGGGTCGTCGATCACCACCCGGTCGCCCGGTTCCATCCGGGCGATCCGCTTGGTGACGCCGTCATGATCGGGATAGGACTTGATGACGAAGTCCAGCGTTGGCTCGTCCGGCAGGCTGACCGGGGTGAAGGGCCGCGCCTCGTCGCGCCAGCCGTCGCGGTCCAGTGCCAGGTCGACACCCTGCCCCGGCTGAAAACTCAGCGACTTGGGCCGGTCAAAGACCAGGTGATAGGTGTCCGGCGTGACCGGCTCTATGGTTTTCAGGGTAAGCGTATGGGTCATGTCCGGTGCTCCTTCCGTTCGAAAGGCACAAGTCTGGACACCCCGCACAGGTTCCCCCTGCTTCTTCTGGTTTCAAATACTTTGGGGGAGTTCGAGGGGGCAAAGCCCCCTCGTCAGCAGACAGGCAAAGGCGCGCGCCGCAGGCGCACCTTCAGGTCACGCCCGGTTCAGTTCAGCAGACCGGCATGGCGCATCGCCGCACGCAGCCGCGCCTTGGTGCTGTCCTGCAGACCGACCAGCGGCAGGCGCACCTCGTCCGAACACAGGCCAAGTTCGGACATCGCGAACTTCACGCCGACCAGACCGGGCTCGATGAAGATCGCCTCGTGCAGCGGCATCAGACGGTCCTGGTAGTCCAGCGCGGTCGCGTAATCCCCGGCCAGCGTGGCCGCCTGGAACTCGGAACAGAGTTTCGGCGCCACGTTCGCGGTGACCGAGATGCAGCCGACACCGCCATGCGCGTTGAAGGCCAGCGCCGTCCCGTCCTCGCCAGAGAGCTGGATGAAATCCTTGCCGCAGGCCGCCCGCTGCAGGCTGACGCGGTCCAGTTTCGCCGTCGCGTCCTTGACGCCCACGATCCGGGGCAGCTTGGCCAGTTCGCCCATGGTCTCGACACTCATGTCGACGACCGAGCGCGGCGGGATGTTGTAGATGATGATCGGCAGATCGCAGGCGTCATGCATCGCCTTGAAATGGGCATAGAGCCCGCCCTGCGTGGGCTTGTTGTAATAGGGCGTCACCACCAGCGCCGCATCGGCACCGGCCTTTTCGGCCTGCTGGATCAGGCGAATGCCCTCGACCGTCGAATTCGACCCGGCGCCCGCGATGACCGGCACGCGGCCCGCGGCCTGTTCGACCACGCAGGCGACGACGGCGTCATGCTCGGCATGGCTCAGCGTCGGGCTTTCGCCCGTGGTGCCGACCGGCACCAGCCCGTTCGAGCCCTGCTCGATGTGCCAGTCCACGAGTTTCTTGAGCGTGTCCCAGTCCACTGCGCCGTTCTTGAACGGCGTGACGAGGGCGGGAAGGGATCCCCTGAACATGGCACGCTCCTTTCGTGTAACACCCCCTGCCGATTTTGTGAGTTGAGACATGGGGGCATCGGTTTATCCTAGAGGCTGTCTATCCAGAGTTGCCGCAGAAAATGCAAGCAAAGTTCCGTCGCAACATCGCCGTGATGGCGATTGCGGTCCTCGCAGCCGTACCGGCTGTCGGGGCCGACCTCGCACGGACCCCGCCCCGCCCGCTGTCGAGCGCCCTGCACGCCGCAGATCGCGGCGCTTGGGACCGCGCGCTGGAGCTTGCCGCCCGCGACGGGCAGGTGGCGCGGGACGTCATCGAATGGCACCGTCTGCGCTCGGGCGAGGGCACGCTGGAAGAGGTCCAGAGCTTCGTCGACACCCATCCCGACTGGCCCGGCCTCGACTACCTGCGAAAGCGCGGGGAGCATGCGCTCGCCGCCGCCAGCGACGCCGAGGTTCTGAAATACTTCACCGATAATCCGCCGCAGACCGGGTCGGGCGTGCTGATCCACGCCGGCGCGCTGGAACGGGCGGGCGAACGCGGCGAGGCGCAGGCCGGCATCGTGCTGGCGTGGCGCAGCATGGAGCTGAGCCTCGACGAACACGCCCGCTTCCTTGAACAATACGGCGCGTTGCTGAAGGCGCATCACACCGCGCGGCTCGACATGGCGCTCTGGCGGCGTCTGCGGGACGATGCCGATCGGATGCGCGGGCTGGTCAGCGCGCAGGACTGGAAGCTTGCCGAGACCCGGCTGGCCATCCAGCGCGACGAACCTGGTCTGGACGAGCGTATCGAGGGTCTGACCGACGCGCAGAAGCAGGACGCGGGCCTCGCCTACGACCGCTTCTACTGGCGCGCGCGCAAGGGGCTGGACGACGGCGCCAAGGAACTGCTGCTGGAACGCAGCGCGATCCCCGGCGGGCTGGGTCTGGCCGAGGAATGGGCCGGCCGCCGCCGCGGCTTCGCGCGTGAGGCGATGCGCGCCGGCAAGGCGGAAGAGGCCTATCGCCTCGCGTCGCAGCACCAGCTGACGACCGGATCCGACTTCGCGGATCTCGAATGGCTGTCGGGCTATATCGCCCTGCGCAAGCTGAACGCGCCCGAGACGGCGCTGATCCACTTCTCACGCTTCCTGACCGCCGTTGAGACCCCGATCTCGCTCGGCCGGGGCTATTACTGGCTGGGCCGCGCCTATGAGGCAGAAGGCGATCTCGAAACGGCAAAGGCCGCCTATCGCGACGGCGCAAAGCATCAGACCAGCTTTTACGGGCTGCTGGCCGCCGAAAAGGCGGGCGTGGCCTTCGACAAGGAACTTGCCGGAACCGAGACATTCGGCGATTGGCGGCAGTCGCCGCTGGCCCGGTCCGACCTGCGCGAAGCGGGAATGCTGCTGCTGGCCGCCGGTCAGGCCAGCCTGGCCGAACGGTTCTTCATGCAACTGGCCGATACGCTGGAACGGCCCGAGCTCGGCCTGCTGGGCGGCATGTTCGAGGAACTGGGCGAGACCCACCTGGAGGTGATGCTGGGCAAGCAGGCCGCGCAGCGCAACATCGTGCTGTCGCGCCATTACTATGCCCTGCACCCGATGCGCGAGATGACGCTGCCAGTGCCCGCCGAACTCGCGCTGACCATCGCCCGGCGCGAAAGCGAATTCGACGCGCGCGTGACCAGCCAGGTCGGCGCGGGCGGGCTGATGCAGCTGATGCCCGGCACCGCCCGCGAAGTCGCCCGCAACCTCGGAATGGTCCATCAGGCCAGCGCCGTGTGGGAGGACTGGAGCTATAACGCGACTCTCGGGTCCGCCTACCTCGCACAGCTTGCGCGTCGCTTCGACGGCAACGTGATGCTGGTTTCCGCCGGCTACAACGCCGGGCCGGGACGCTCGCTGCAGTGGATGGACGCCTACGGGGACCCGCGCTCGCGCGTCGTGGACGCGGTGGACTGGGTCGAACATATCCCGTTCAACGAGACGCGGAACTACGTGATGCGGGTGGCGGAAAGCCTGCCCGTCTACCGCGCCCGGCTGGGCAAGGATCCCCTGCCCGTCCCCTTCAGCCAGGAGCTGAAGGGCGGAACCCTGCTGCTGGCGTCGGACTGATCCCTTGGACGCGAAGACGGAAGAGCGGATCGCGCTGATCCGCGCGCACCTGCCGCTGGCCCCCGTGCCGGGGGTCGAGGGGCTGGTCCATCACGCCGCGCGTCCCGAAGCGCGGGTGTCGCGCCTCGCGGAGAAACTGGGCACCACGGCAGAGGACCTCGCCCCGTTCTGGGCCTGGCTCTGGCCCGGCGGCGCGGGGCTGATCCGTTATGTCTCCGAACATCCCGAGGCGGTGCGCGATCGCGTGGTGCTGGACCTTGGCGCCGGGTCCGGCCTGCTGGCGTTCGTGGCCCGCAGGCAGGGCGCGCGGGCAGCGATCTGCGTCGATCCCGACCCGATGGCGCAGGCGGCCTGCGTCGCGAATGCCGTGGCGAACGGCGTGACGGTCGACACGCTCGCCACGGTCGCGCCCGAGGCGCTGCCCGAGGCGGACATCGTGCTGGCGGGTGACGTGTTCTACGACCCCGAGGTCGCCGAGGTCGCGACGGCGGTCCTGAACGCTTACCTGTCGCGTGGGGTGCCGGTGCTGGTCGGGGACATCGGGCGGCACTGCCTTCCGAAAACCGGCTTGACCGAACTGGCCCGATACGAGGTACGGGATGTCGGCGACGCGCCCTCGCAGCCGCCGTGGACCGTCCGCGTCATGGAATGGGGCGGCGCGGGCTGAGGCGCCGCCCTGCCCGTCATTTCTTCTTCATCGCATCCAGCAGCGCCGCGCCGAACGCGCCCGGCTGATCGGTCCTGCCACCCTTCGGACCGGCCGAGGTCTTGGGCTTGCCCTGATGGCGCGGCCCGCCGCCGCCCCGTGCCGGCTTGTCGCGATGATTGTCGCGGGCGTTCCGGTCTTCCTTGGCCGACGCGCCGCCGTCCTTCTTCATCGACAGGCCGATCCGCTTGCGGGCGACGTCCACCTCGGTCACGCGCACCTGCACGACATCGCCGGCCTTCACCACCTCGTGCGGGTCCTTCACGAACCGATCCGACAGCTGGCTGACATGCACCAGACCGTCTTGATGCACGCCGATGTCCACGAAGGCACCGAAGGCCGCGACGTTGGTCACCGTCCCCTCAAGCCGCATGCCGGGCTTGAGATCCTTGATGTCGTCCACGCCCTCGGCAAAGGTCGCCGTCTTGAAGGTCGGGCGCGGGTCACGGCCCGGTTTCTCAAGCTCCGCCAGGATGTCCCGCACGGTCGGCAGGCCAAAGCGCTCGTCGGCGAACTGGTCGGCGTTCAGGCCCTTGAGCACCTTCGGCTCCGACTGGATCGCCCGCAGGTCGCGCCCGCAGGCGGCGACGATGCGGCGGGCGAGGTCGTAGGCCTCGGGGTGGACCGAGGAAGCGTCCAGCGGCTCCGACCCGTCCCGGATGCGCAGGAAGCCCGCACATTGCTCGAACGCGCGCGGCCCGAGGCGGGCGACCTTGAGCAGGTCCTTTCGCGAGGCGAAGGCGCCGTTTTCGTCCCGGTGCACCACGATCGCCTCGGCCAGACCGGGCCCGAGGCCCGAGACATGCGCCAGCAGCGGGGCCGAGGCGGTGTTGAGGTCGACGCCGACCGCGTTCACCGCATCCTCGACCACGGCCTCCAGCGATTTCGCCAGCCGCGTCTGGTCCACGTCGTGCTGGTACTGGCCGACACCGATGCTCTTCGGTTCGATCTTGACCAGCTCCGCCAGCGGGTCCTGCAGCCGCCGCGCGATGGAGACCGCGCCGCGCAGGCTGACGTCGAGGCCGGGAAACTCCTTGGCCGCCAGTTCCGAAGCGGAATAGACCGAGGCCCCCGCCTCGCTGACGATGACCTTGGTGGGCTTCTGGACGCCCGACGGCAGCAGCGCCAGCGTGTCGGCCACCAGTTTTTCCGTCTCGCGCGAGGCGGTGCCGTTGCCGATGGCGATCAGCTCGATCCCGTGTTTCGCGATCAGCGACATGATCGCCGCCTGCGCGCCCCGCAGGTCGTTCTTGGGCTGGAACGGATAGAGCGTTTCCGTCGCCACCAGCTTGCCCGTCGCATCGACCACGGCGGCCTTCACGCCGGTGCGGATGCCGGGATCGAGGCCCAGCGTCGGGCGCGACCCGGCGGGGGCGGCCAGCAGCAGGTCCTTGAGGTTGCGGGCGAAGACCGCGATGGCTTCCTCCTGCGCGCGGGCGCGCAGGTCGCCCATCAGGTCCAGCATCATCGACGAGGCGAGCTTGACCCGCCAGGTCCAGCCCGCCACCCCGCGCAGCCAGCGGTCGCCCGGCCCCTCGCCCCGGATCGACAGGCGCGCGGCGACCATGTCCTCGCAGCGCGGCTGGCCGGTTTCGGCATCGGGGCCGATGTCCAGGTGGATGACGCCTTCTTTCCACGCCCGCATCATGGCCAGCGCCCGGTGCGAGGGGGCGGTGGCCCATTTCTCGGAATGGTCGAAGTAGTCGGAGAATTTCGCGCCCTTCTCCTCCTGCCCCGGCACCAGCTTGGCGGTGATGATCGCCTCGCGCTGGAGAAAGCCGCGCAGGTCGCCCAGCAGACCGGCGTTCTCGGCCAGTTCCTCGGTGATGATGTCGCGCGCGCCGTTCAGGGCGTCCTTGACCGTCGGCACCGCCTCGGTCACGAAGCTTGCCGCCAGCGCCTCGGGGTCGGCGTTTCGGTCGGTAAAGATCGCGTCGCGCAGCGGCTCCAGCCCGTTTTCCCGCGCGATCATCGCCTTGGTGCGGCGTTTCGGCTTGTAGGGCAGGTAGATGTCCTCGAGCTCGGCCTTGGTCCCCGCGCCCGCGATGGCGCGCGCGAGGTCATCGGTCAGCTTGTCCTGCTCGGTGATCGACTTGAGGATCGCGTCGCGCCGGTCGTCCAGTTCGCGCAGGTAGCCCAGCCGGTCGGCGAGGGTGCGAAGCTGGGTGTCGTCCAGCCCGCCGGTGACCTCCTTGCGGTAACGCGCCACGAAGGGGACCGTGGCGCCTTCGTCCAGCAGCCGGACGGCGGCGGCGACCTGCGTGGCGGCGGCCCCGATCTCGGTCCCGATGGTCTGGTTGATGCGGCTGGCGCGGTCCATGTGAGGCCCTCTGTTCGGTGTTCGGAGGACCTTCATAGACGGCGGGCGACGGTCGGAAAAGGGTGGAAGCGCCGGGGTGGCGACGGCCTGCCGGGTGGATTGTCCGGTTTCCGTGATGGTGCGTAGGAACGCTGATCAGATGTCCCGCCCGGTGTTCACGCCGGGCAGCGCCGCCCCGCCCCCCAGGGCGGCGCTATTGCGCCACCCTCGGGTCGGTCGCTGCCCTCAGCGCGGACCTCTCGGATTGTATGGGTGTGGCTGCAGCGGGCGCTCAGCCAAAACATCGTCGCGCCGGACGGAGAGCGCAGAGGGGGGCTCTGCCCCCTCGCCCCCCGGAGTTTATCCGGCCAGATGAAGCAGGTGGACCGGCGCTAGCTGCGGTAGCGGAAGCTGCCCGAGGCGGTGGCGCCGAGGGTGCCCAGTTCGTCGGTCACCTTCGCCTCGCAGAAGTAGTTGCGGCGGCCCCCGCCGACCTTCCAGCCCTCGGCGATCAGGGTCTTGCCCTCGAGCCGGCCGATGAAGTTGGTGGTCAGCGACAGGGTCATCCCGAACTTCCGCGTCTCCGGATCGCCGGTGTAGCAGCCGCAGTAGCCCATCACGCTGTCGCACATCAGGGCGTAGACGCCGCCATGCAGGATGCCGTAGCGGTTGGTCAGGAACTCGGCCATCGGCAGTTCCATGCGGGCATAGTCCTCGCGCCAGTCCACCATGTAGAATCCCAGGTGGCGCTGAAATGGGTAGGGGTCCTCGACCAAGCGCGGGTCGAGCTCGATGTCCTTCATTGTCGTCCTTCCGTCAGACCGTCTTGGCCGCCGCCAGACCCGCCTCGGCAAAGCGCGGCACGCCTTCGGCGGCCGTCTTGGCGCGTTGCGGGTTCGAGGCGGTGCCGTCGATCAGCCGCTTCTTGATGCCCTGCAGGATGCCCGCCATGCGGAAGCAGGTGAAGGCGAGGTAGAAGCCGAACTGCGGAATCTCGGGAATACCGGCGTATTTGCAGTAGGTGGCGATGAATTCCTCATCTTCCATCACGTTGGTTTCCTTGCGGTTCACGCCCGCAAGGCCCCGGCTGGTCGGCGGCATGCCCCACTGCATGACCACGGCGGCCACGTCGGCATAGGGATGGCCGGTGGTCGACAGCTCCCAGTCCAGCACCGCGACGCAGCGCGGGTCGGTCTTGTGGAACAGCATGTTGTCGATCCGGTAGTCGCCATGCGCCAGCGTGCGCAGGCCGTCCTCGGCCGGGATGTTGGCGGCGAGCCATGTCATCAGCTCTTCCATCGCGGGCTGATGGTCGGTCTCGGAGGCGCGGTACTGCTTGGTCCAGCGGCCGATCTGGCGTTCGTAATAGTTCCCCGCCGGGCCGTAATCGGACAGGCCGACGGCGTCGACATCGACCGCGTGGATGCAGGCCAGAACCCGCGCCATCTCCTCGTTGATCAGCCTGCGCTGCTCGCGCGGGACGTCGGGCATGTCGGGGGCCTGGATGTTACGGCCCTCGACCGCCTCCATGATGTAGAACATCGAGCCGAGGACATCGTCGTCCTCGCAGAGGGTGTACATCTTGGCGACCGGCACCTCGGTGTCCCAGAGCGCCGACTGCACCCGGAATTCGCGGTCGACCGCGTGGGCCGATTTCAGCAGCTGCCCCGGCGGCTTGCGGCGCAGGACGTACTGGCCCGAGGGGCTGGTCAGCTTGAAGGTCGGGTTCGACTGGCCGTTGTCGAACTTCTGCGCGGTGAGCGGGCCCTGGAAGCCGGGAATGGTCCTGGCCATGTAGGCCTCGACCGCCGCGGTATCCAGCTTGGTGGGATCTGAATTGGCCATCCTCTCCTCCCTCAGGAATAGGTCAGCATCTCGGCTTCGTTCGAAGCGTCGATATGGGGGGTTTCGTTGAACCCGTGCAGGTACGAGTTGTTCGCCGAATAGACTATCCGGTTCACCGCGCAGTTCTTCATCTGAAGCTGCAATTTCACCTGCGTGAGCGGCGGCGCGTCCAGAAGGCGGGCGATCATCTGGCCGATGGCCCCGCCGGAGGACACGGCCAGCACCGTCTGCACACCCTCGCGCATGCACAGGCGGCGCGCATCCTCGACCCGGTCGCGGAACGCGCCGTAGGTTTCGTAGGGATCGGGGATCTCGTCCCGGTGCCATTCCTGCACGACGTCGCGCAGGGTGCGGAAATAGGTGCGGCGGTCGATCGGCGTCTTGGGGACCAGCCCTGCCGCCTTCAGCTTGGCGGCGTTGAGCGCACCGAAATCGTATTCGTTGAGGCCCGCATGGACCTCGGGGGTGACGCCTTCGACGCCCATGCCCTGCATGATGCCGGCCATCGTCTCGCGGTGGCGGCGCATGTCGCCCATGATCCACGCGTCGGGCGTCACGCCCTGCGAAGCCAGCGCGCGGCCGACGGCCTCGGCCTGCTTGTGTCCGGTGGGAGAGAGGACGTCGTAGTCGTCGGCGCCGAAGGACGCCTGTCCGTGACGGACGATATAGAGGGTCGCCATGGTCTTCCTTCATCAAGACCCCGCCGCGCGGGGTGGCGCGGCGGGGGCAGTCGTTCAACCGGGGATCACAGGACCTCGAACAGGCCCGCAGCACCCATGCCGCCGCCGACGCACATGGTGCAGACGACGTATTTCGCGCCACGGCGCTTGCCCTCGATCAGCGCGTGGCCGACCATCCGGGCCCCGGACATGCCGTAGGGGTGGCCGATCGAGATCGCGCCGCCGTTCACGTTCAGCTTGTCCATCGGGATGCCGATGACCTTGGCCGACTGCAGAACCTGGCAGGCGAAGGCCTCGTTCAGTTCCCACAGGTCGATGTCGTCGACCTTGAGCCCGTGCTTGGACAGCAGCTTCGGCACGGCGTAGATCGGGCCGATGCCCATCTCGTCCGGGTCGAGGCCCGAGGCCATCATGCCGACGTAGCGGCCGAGCGGCTGCAGGCCGCGCTTCTCGGCTTCCTTGGCTTCCATCACGACGGCGGCGGATGCGCCGTCCGACAGCTGGGATGCGTTGCCGGCGGTGATGAACTTGCCTTCCTTCACGACCTGCCCGTCCTTGAAGACCGGCTGCAGCTTGGCCAGATCCTCGGCGCTGGTGCCGGGGCGGTTGCCCTCGTCCTTTTCCAGCGTGACCTTCTTCATCGAGACTTCCTTGGTCTCCTTGTCGACCACGGCCATGGTGCTTTCGAACGGCACGATCTCGTCGTCGAACTTGCCGGCCTGCTGCGCGGCGGCGGTGCGGGCCTGCGACTGCGCGGAATACTCGTCCTGCTCGTCACGGGACACGCCATAGCGGTCCGCCACGATCTCGGCGGTTTCCAGCATCGACATGTAGAGCGACGGCAGATGCTCCACCAGCCACGGGTCGGTGCGGCGGTCGGTGCGCATGTTCTGGTTCTGGACGAGGCTGATCGACTCCACCCCGCCGCCGACGGCGATGTCCATGCCGTCGTACAGAACCTGCTTGGCCGCCGTGGCGATGGCCATCATGCCGGACGCGCACTGGCGGTCCATCGACATGCCGGACACCGAGGTCGGCAGACCGGCCCGCATTGCCGCCTGACGGCCGATGTTGCCGCCGGTGGAGCCCTGCTGGAGCGCCGCGCCGATGATGCAATCCTCGACCTCGCCGCCTTCCAGGCCGGCGCGGGCGACGGCGTTCTTCACGGCATGGCCGATCAGTTCCTGCGCCTGTGTGTTGTTGAACGCACCGCGAAAGGCCTTGCCGATCGGGGTCCGTGCCGTTGAAACGATAACTGCGTCACGCATTGTGGGTCTCCTCTCCTATTCCTTGCTTTCCAGCTTGATGCCGCGCTTTTCGGCGGCCATCCGCGCGTATTTCCGGGTCTGGGCGAAGGCGCCCGGCATGACCTCCTGTCCGGCTTCGCTGCGGATGTCGTCCATCCGGGCGGCGATGCTGTCGGGGTCGAGTTCGTCATCGCCGAAGGCCACGCCCTGCGTCTCGTAGATCCGCGTCTCGGCAAAGCAGCCGCCGCCCGCGCCGAGGATCATCCGCGTCGGCGCGTCCTCGTGCAGCAGCGTCAGCAGGCCGGGGGTGATCGTCTGGGGGCCGAGCAGGTCCATGATCTGGTCGGGCAGCAGGCCCTCGGTCATCCGGGTCGCCGCCGTGGGGGCGAGGATGTTGGCCTTGATGTTGTACTTCTGGCCTTCCTGAACCAGCACGTTCATCAAGCCGACCAGCGCCGCCTTGGCGGCACCGTAGTTCGACTGGCCGAAGTTGCCGTACAGGCCCGAGGCCGAGGTGGTGTAGACGATCCGCCCGTATTCGTTCTGGCGGAAATGCTCCCACAGGGCCTTGGTCGGCACGACGGAGCCCATCAGGTGGACGTCCAGCACCTTGCGGAAATCGTCCAGCTCCATCTTGATGAAGGTCTTGTCGCGCAGGATGCCCGCGTTGCAGACGAGGATGTCGACCTTGCCCCACTTGGCGATGGCCTGATCGACCATGTCCTGCACCTGCGCCGGATCGGTGACGTTCGCGCCATGCGCCATCGCCTCGCCGCCCATCTCCTCGATCTCGCGCACGACCGACAGGGCGGCCTCGCTGGACTGGCCGGTGCCGTCCGTCGAGACGCCCAGATCGTTGACCACGACCTTGGCGCCCCGCTCGGCCAGCCCGAGCGCATGGGACCGTCCGAGGCCGATCCCGGCCCCGGTCACGATGGCGACACGTCCGTCGAACCTGATCGTCATTGCGCGGCCTCCGCGAAATAGCGGCGGCCCAGCCATTCGGCGACCAGCGCGGGCTTCGTCGCGCCCTCGATCTCGACGGTGACGCCCATGGTCGTCTGGATTTCGTTCGGGCCCTTGTCCTCGACCGCGAGGATCGTGAACACGGCGCGCACCTTGGCGCCTTCCTTCACCGGAGACACGAAGCGCACCTTGTCGAAACCGTAGTTCACGCCCATCACGACGCCGTCCACCTTGGGGCCGCCGTCGTAGACCATCGCGCTCAGCATCGACAAAGTCAGGAAGCCGTGCGCGATGGTGGTCCCGAAGGGCGTGGCCTTGGCCTTTTCCGGATCGACGTGGATGAACTGCCAGTCCTCGGTGACATCCGCGAATTGGTCGATCCGGCTCTGGTCGATCAGGAACCACCTGGAGGTCCCGACCTCCTTGCCGATCATGCCCTTCAGGTCTTCTCTGTTCATCAGTCGTCGTCCACCACGGTTGTTGCCTTGACTTGATCGTAGGGCACGGGGATGCCCGCGTTCGCGCCGCCCGCGATCGGGATCGTGTGCCCGGTCACATAGGCGCCCGCGCGCGAGGCAAAGTAAAGCACCGCGCCCTGGATGTCCTCCGGCGTGCCGACCCGGCCAAGCGGCAGGTTCTTGCCCGCGCGCTGCTTCTGTTCCTCGGTCCCGATGGCGAAGGCCATCATCTTGGACATGAACGGCCCCGGCGCGATGGCGTTGACCGTGATGTGCTCGGGCGCCAGACGGCCCGCCAGCGACTCGGTCATGAAATGCACCGCCGCCTTGGAGACGGAGTAGCTGAACGCCTGCCCGCCGCGCGGCTGCCAGCCGCCGATCGACCCGGTGTTGATGACCCGCGCCGGATCCTCGGCCGTGCCCGCCGCGCGCAGCAGCGGCAGCAGCTTCTGGGTCAGGTGGAACATGCCGGTGACGTTCACGTCCATCACCCGGCTCCAGCCCTCCCACGGGAATTCCTCCAGCGGCGCGCCCCAGGTCTTGCCGGCGTTGTTCATCAGGATGTGCAGCTTGTCGGTGCGCTTCTTGACCTCTTCGACCAGCGCCTCGACGCCTTCCATGCTGCCGACGTCACCGGCAAAGCCCTCGGCCTTGCCGCGCAGGCCCAGCTTGTTCAGCTGTTCCGCCGCGCCTTCGCAGCTCTTGGCCTTGCGCGAGGCGATCATCACGTCGCAGCCCGCGCCCATCAGGCCCTCGGCGGCCATGTAGCCGATGCCGGTCGCTGCGCCGGTGATCAGGGCCTTCTTGCCGGTCAGGTCGAACAGTTTGTCAGGGGTCATTCCTCGGATTCTCCTCCCGTGCGGGTCCTCCTCAGAACCCGCGTGCGCGGGCGACCCGCGCGGCATGATACCCGTAGTCGCCCAGCCATTCGGCGCCCACGCGGGCGCGTTTCATGAAGAAGCCCATGTCGAACTCGTCGGTCATGCCGATCCCGCCGTGCATCTGCACACCCTCGCTGACCGCCAGCTTCGCGGTCTTGGTGGCGCGGGCCTTGGCGACCGACACGGCGAGGTCCGACTCGTCGGGCGTCTCGTCGAGGACCCTACCGGCATTGGCGATGGCAGAGGCAGTCACTTCGATCTCGCTCCACATATGTGCCGCGCGATGCTGGAGCGCCTGGAACGTGCCGATGATGACGCCGAACTGCTTGCGTTCCTTGAGGTATCCGGCGGTCATCGCGAAGGCCCCGGCGCTGAGGCCGGTCAATTCCGCAGACAGGGCCGCCTGCCCCGCATTCAGCGCGCGCGCCACGGCAGCCATGCCGCCGTCGACCTCGCCCACGACGTCGTCGCCGGTGGCGTCCACGCCGTCAAAGTCGATCTGTGCGAAGTCGCGGCTGTCCACCATGTCCTTGCGGTCGCGGCTGATCCCGGCGCGGCCGGCGTCGAGGTCGAACAGCGTCAGCCCCTCGGCCTCGCCCGCGCTGCCGCCCGTGCGTGCCAGCACAAGAACACGGTCGGCGGACGATCCGTCGGCCACGAAGACCTTGCGGCCCGACAGCTTGAAGGCGTTGCCGCTGCGCGAGGCGGTCATGGCAGTCCGGGCGGGACCGAACTTGGCCCCCTCGTCGATGGCCAGCGCATAGAGGGTGGAGCCGTCGGCGATCCCCGACAGCCGGTCCGAGGCCGCGTTCCGCAGCGCCGTCGCCGCGATCACGGCGGACGAGATGAAGGGCGAGGCGACCAGCGTCTGGCCCATTTCACCGGCAAGGATCCCCGCCGCGCGGTGGCCCATGTCGGACCCGCCCGCCTCTTCCGAGACCAGCACCCCGGCCCAGCCCATCTGGGCCATTTCCTTCCACAGCCCGGTGTCGAAGGGCCGGCCCGCATCGCGGTTCTCGCGCAGGTTCTTCACCGGCGCGGCGTCGTCCAGAAACCCCCGCGCGCTGTCGCGCAGCATGGTTTCGTCTTCGGTCAGCATCAGCGTCGTCATGTCAGGCCCTCACTTACTCGGCAGTTCGAGAACACGTTTCGAAATGATGTCCAGCATCACCTCGCTCGTGCCGCCCTCGATCGAGTTGGCCTTGGTGCGCAGCCATTCCGGCGACAGCGTGCCGTAGGGCCCGTCCCATTCCGCGCCGAACGCGCCGGTGGCCGACATCAGCATTTCGTACCGCCGCTTGTTCAGCTCGGTCCCGTAATACTTCAGCATGGCGCTGGCATTGCCGACGCCGCCCGCCTTGGCCATGTCGCGGTAGCGTTCGATCGTCATGCCCATGGCAAGGCTGTCGACCTCCAGCTCCATCGCCTCGGTGCGGATGACCGGATCGTCCATCACGGCCTCGTCCAGCGAACCGAGGAACTGCCCCAGCGACCGACCGCCCAGCACGCCGCCGATGCTGCCGGAGCCGCCGCCACCGCCGATCATCGTGCGTTCGTGGGTCAGCAGGTGCTTGGCCACGTCCCAGCCACGGTTCACCTCGCCCACGACCGACGACAGGCCCTCGCCATAGCTCTTGGGGACCTTCACATTTTCAAAGAAGGTCTCGCAGAACGGCGACCGGCCCGAGATCAGCTTGATCGGCTTGGTCGACACGCCTTCGGAGGTCATGTCGATCAGCATGAAACTGATGCCCTTGTGCTTGGGCGCCTCGCGGTCGGTGCGGACCAGCGCGAAAATCCAGTCGGCGTGGTTGGCGTAGGAGGTCCAGATCTTGGAGCCGTTCACCAGCCAGTGGTCGCCCTTGTCCTCGGCCTTGGTCTGCACGCCGGCCAGATCCGACCCCGCGCCCGGCTCGGAGTAGCCCTGGCACCAGCGGATTTCGCCGCGGGTGATCTGCGGCAGGAAGTGTTTCTTCTGATCCTCGGTCCCGAAGGCCAGCAGCGCCGGCCCGAGCATCCACAGCCCGAACGACTCGAGAGGCGAGGGCGCCTTGGCCTTCGCCATCTCCTCGCGGAAGATCTTCTCCTGCTCGCGCGACAGCCCGGCGCCGCCATAGGCCTCGGGCCATCGGGGCGCGGTCAGGCCGACAGATGCGGCGGCATTCATCCAGTCGCGCTGTGCGTCCGAGGAAAACTCGAACCGCTTTCCACCCCAGCAGATCTCGCGCTGGTCGGCGGGCATTTCACGAAGAAATGCAGGACAGTTTTCGGAAATGAAGTTAGAAACTTCGGTACGGAAGATGTCCGGATTCTCGTTGAAACGCGACATGCAGCTCCTCCCCAGCCAACGTCACTTCTGCAGTGCAGAATATAATTTTGCTAGTTTACTTGACATCGGGGCTAGCAGGTCTTTTCATCCCCGGCAAGGAAAGCCTGCTCAGGTTCTGGGTTTTCCGATACGGGAGGAAATAAATGAAAAACTTCAAGCGTGCCGTTCTCGCGGCATCCGTTTCCGTTGTCGCTATGGCATCCGCCGCAGCGGCCGACGTCAAGGTTGCATTCATCGACCCGCTGTCCGGACCGTTCGGTCCGTCGGGCGATGCAGCCTTCACATCCTACAAGCTGGCGTTCGAGCATCTGAACGCAAATGGCGGCCTGAACGGGGAGCAGGTCGAACTCACGGGCTACGACAACAAGGTCAGCCCCAAGGAATCGCTGGTCCAGCTTCAGAAGGCCATCGACTCCGGCGCGAAATACATCTTCCAGGGCAACGGCTCGTCCGTGGCCGCCGCGATCATCGACGCGGTGAACAAGCACAACGCCCGGAACCCCGGTGACGAGGTGCTGTTCCTGAACTACGCGGCCGTCACGCCCGCCTTCACCAACGAAGCCTGCTCGTTCTGGCACTTCCGCTTCGACGCGCATGCCGACATGAAGATGAACGCGATCACCGACTGGATCGGGACCCGCGATGACATCAAGAAGGTATACCTGATCGGTCAGGACTATATCTTCGGCGAAGCCGTGGCCGCGGCCGCGTCCTCGCAGCTGGCGGAGAAGACCCCGAACGTCGAAATCGTCGGCAACGAACTGCACCCGCTGGGCAAGGTGAAGGACTTCACCCCCTACATCCAGAAGATCCAGTCCTCTGGCGCGGATGCGGTCATCACCGGCAACTGGGGTCAGGACATGACCCTGCTGGTCAAGGCGGCGGCCGACTCCGGCCTCAAGATCCCGTTCCTGACCTTCTACGGCGGCTCGCTCGGCGCGGTTGCCGCGCTCGGCGAAGGCTCGATCGACACCCTCTACCAGGTGTCCGAAGGCATCACCAACATCGACGCCGGCGAAGAGCAGAACAAGCTGATCGAGGAATACAAGGAACGCTTCCCCGATTACGACTACTACTACCACCGTGCCTTCGTGGCCGTGGACATGCTGGCGGCAGCGGCTGAAAAGGCCGGGTCGACCGACGTGATCCCCGTCGCCAAGGCTCTGGAAGGCCTGACCGTCGAAGGCGCATACGGTCCCGTGACCATGCGTGCCGAAGACCATCAGGCACAGCAGAACCTCTACATCTCCACCGTGTCGAACGACGTCAAATACGGCGTCGACAACATCGAACTCGGCTGGAAGCTGGTGGACAACGGCACCATCGAGGCCGCATCGGCCGAAGAGCCGACCACCTGCAAGATGGAACGCCCGGAGTAAGTCCGGCGTCCTGACAGGGCTCTGACAGGGGCGTCACGTTCAGACCGGGCGTGGCGCCCCGATTGCTCGGGGCATAGGGGATTTGCAGACGGCCTTCGGGGCCGACGGGGAAGATCATGGAAACGATCGTATTCTCCCTGCTGAACGGCACGATCTACGGGCTATTGCTCTTCATGCTGTCCAGCGGGCTGACGCTCATCTTCTCGATGATGGGCGTTCTCAACTTCGCACATGCGAGCTTCTACATGCTCGGTGCGTATTTCGCCTATACCATCATGGGCGTCACCAATTTCTGGCTCGCGCTGTTCCTCGCGCCGATCCTTGCCGGCGTCATCGGCATGGGTGTCGAGAAATGGGGCCTGCGCAAGGTCCACGCGAATGGCCACGTCGCGGAACTGCTGTTCACCTTCGGGCTGGCCTACCTGATCGACGAGATCGTCAAGATCATCTGGGGCCGCGTCTCGGTGAACTACCAGGTGCCGGACTCGCTGAACTTCACGCTGTTCACGATCTACGGCTCTGACTACCCGGCCTACCGGATCTTCATCCTGTTCGTCGCGATCTTCATGCTCGTGTCGCTGTGGTATCTGCTCAAGAAGACCCGCGTCGGCCTGATCATCCAGGCGGCGCTGAGCCATCCCCACATGGTCGGCCACCTCGGCCATAACGTGCCGCTGGTGTTCATGGGCGTTTTCGGCGCGGGCTGCGCGCTGGCGGGCCTCGCCGGGGTGATCGGCGGCAACTACTTCATCACCGACCCCGCTATGGCGGTCCAGATGGGACCGATCGTCTTCGTGGTGGTCGTCGTCGGCGGCCTCGGCTCGCTCGAAGGGGCCTTCATCGCGGCGATGCTGATCGGCCTGCTGCAGACCTCGGCCGTTTCGGTCAATGCGAGCTTCGCGGACATCTTCGGTTTCCTCGGCCTCTCAGCCACCTCCGAAGTCGGCTCGATCACGATCTCCTCGCTCGCGCCGATGCTGCCGTTCCTGCTGCTGGTGCTGATCCTGATCGTGAAGCCCACCGGCCTGATGGGGGACCGTGAAGTATGACCGACATGACCATGCAATCCACGGCCCTCGGGCCGACCTCGGCGGAGAAGTTCCGCCAGCGGGTCCTGCCCTTCGTGTTGTTCGGGCTCGTCCTCGCGATCATCCCGTTCTTCGGGCCGTCGCGGACGACGATGACCCTGCTGAACCACATCGGGATCAACATCGTCTTCGCGCTGGCCTACAACATGCTGCTCGGCCGTGCGGGGCTGCTGTCCTTCGGCCACGCGGTCTACCTCGGCCTCGCCGGCTACTTCTGCGTCCATATCCTGAACTGGATCGACGCGGCGGATGGCGGGTTCTGGGGCAACCTGCCCGTGTTCTCGCTGCCGATCTGGGGCTTCGCCATGGGCGCGCTGGCCGGTGCGGTCATCGGCTGGCCGTCGTGCCGCCGCGCGGGCACGGCCTTTGCCATGATCTCGCTGGGCGTGGCGGAACTGATGGCGGCCGCCGCCTTCATGTTCGACTCGCTCTTCGGGGGCGAGATGGGCATCTCGGGCGACCGCATGTCAGGGCCGGAGTTCCTGGGCATGAGCCTCGGGCCGCTCGACGAAGTCTACTGGTTCGTCGCCTTCTGGACCTTCGTCGGCGTCGTCGCGATGTTCATGTTCACGCGCACCCCGCTGGGCAAACTGTCCGAAGCGACGCGCGACAACCCGGAACGAGTCCAGTTCATCGGCTATGACCCGACCCGCGTCCGCTACCTCGTCTTCATCTTCTCGGCGGCCTTCGCGGGCATGGCGGGCGGCATGGCGGCGGTGCAGGACGAGATCTTCACCCCGGAATCCATGTCGCTGATCCCCTCGGGCGCGATCCTGATCGCGGCCTACGTGGGTGGCATCCGCTATTTCAGCGGGCCGATCATGGGGGCGATCCTGATGACCTGGATGAGCTCGAACCTGTCGGACTACACCGTCGGCTGGCTGCTCTACCTCGGCCTGATGTTCATCACCGTGGTGATGTTCGTCCCGGACGGGATCGCGGGCCTCGTCTTCGGCTTCTGGAACGGCATACGGTCGCCGAACCGGAGCCATCTGATGGCGAAGTGGGCGCAGCAGGCCGTCGGCGTGGCGCTGATGATCGTGTCGATCATCGTCATCGTCGAAGTCGCCTTCCGCTGGTCCGAAGGCTACGGCGAGGTGTTCGAGCCATGGGGCATGGAACTGCCGCATGACGGTGTGATCACATGGCTGCTGGCCATCGTGCCGCTGGCCCTCGGCGTGGCGCTGCTGCGCCGCGTCGCCCGCAAATCCGAGGAGGTCTGAGCCATGACAACACCCGCGCTCAAACTCACCAACGTCCACAAGAGCTTTGGCCCCGCCAAGATCATCCAGGGCGTCAACCTCGAGATCGCCAAGGGCGAACGCCACGCGATCATCGGCCCTAACGGCGCCGGCAAGTCGACGCTCTTCAACCTCGTGTCGGGGCTCTACACCCTGTCCGAGGGGCAGGTGGAACTGAACGGCGCCGTCATTTCAGGCAAGAAGCCGTTCGAGATCAACCGGATGGGCCTGTCACGGTCGTTCCAGGTCTCGAACATCTTCTCGAACATGTCGGTCCGGGAAAACGTCCGCTGCGGCGTGCTCTGGTCGCTGGGCTACGGCTATTCGTTCCTGCGCAATGTCGGCAACCTGAAGGAGGTGCAGGAAAAGACCGCGCACATCCTGAACGAGGTCGGCCTCTTGGACAAAGCCAACCTGCCCGCCGCGCTTCTGCCCTATGCCGACCAGCGCACGCTGGAAATCGCGATCACCATCGCGGGCGGGGCCGAGGTCATCATGCTGGACGAACCGACCGCCGGCATGTCGCATTCGGAAACCGACCGCGCCGTGGCGCTGATCGAGAAGGCGACCAAGGGCAAGACGCTGCTGATCGTGGAGCACGACATGGGCGTCGTCTTCGGCCTCGCCGACCGCATCTCGGTGCTGGTTTACGGCGAGATCATCGCGACCGGCAAACCGGAGGAGATACGGGGCGATCCCAAGGTGCGCGAGGCCTATCTGGGCGAGGAAGCCGACGAGATCGAAGGAGCATCCGCATGACCGATTTCCACGTCGACACGGCCCACAAGCCGGACGTCACCCCGCCCCCGGCGGGCGAGCCGATGCTGGCCGTCACCGATCTGCACGCCTATTACGGCAAGTCCCACGTCCTGCACGGGGTCAACATGCAGATCATGCCGGGCGAGGTCATCGCCCTGCTGGGCCGCAACGGGGTGGGCCGTTCCACCACCGCCAAGGCGATCATGGGCGAGGTGCCCCCGGTCGGCTCCGTCCGGTTCAAGGGGCAGGAGATCGGCGGCATGCCGAACCACAAGATCGCCCGCCTCGGCCTTGGCTACGTGCCGGAAAGCCGGGACATCTTTCCGACCATGACGGTCAGGCAGAACCTGATGCTGGGCATCAAGGACCTGCGCAATCCGGGCAAGTACACGGTCGACCAGATGCTCGACATGTTCCCAAACCTGCGTTCGCGGGCGGACAACATGGCGGGCGTCCTTTCGGGCGGTGAAAAGCAGATGCTGACCATGTGCCGGACCCTGATGGGCGATCCGGAACTGATCATCATCGACGAACCGACCGAGGGCCTCGCGCCCAAGATCGTGCAGCAGGTCGGCGAGATGATCGCCGAGATCGCCAAGTCCGGCGTGTCGATCCTGTTGGTCGAACAGAAGCTGTCGATCGCGCTCAAGATCGCGGACCGGGTCTATGTCATGGGCCATGGCGAGATCGTCTATTCGGGCACACCCGAGGAGTTCAAGACGCGCGAGGATGTCCGCAAGGAATGGCTCGAGGTATAAGGCGCGCAACCCGCGACCTGCGACCGAGAGACATGACGGACACGATCAGCCTGACCGACGGTCAAGACACAGCGCTCCGGGACAGGTGGCCAGACCTGTTCCGGGGCGCTTTCCTTGTGATAAGCCTGCTGTTCGTTCTCGGCCTGCTGGCCTGGGATGTCTCTCGCGGCGGGCACGGGTGGAAACAGGGCGACTGGCTGATCAACGACCTTGAGGGCCCGATCCGGCGCGGCCCCTTCGGATCCGCGATGATCGGGCTGGCCGACCTGCTCGGGACGTCGCCGCTGATCGTCGTCGCCAGCCTTCAGGCAGTGCTGACCGTGGGCCTTTATGCGGTGGTCTGGAGGCTCGGCAACAGGATGCCCGACCGCCGGGCCGCCCTGATCCTGACCCTGTCGCCCGCGATGTTCGCGGTGTTCTGGGTCGCCGATCCGACCGGCGGACTGCGCAAGGAACTGATCGCCTTCCTCGCGCTGGCGCTGGCCGGAACCGGGGTGGCGGCAGGATCGCGCGTCGCGTTCGCGGCCGGCACCGCGCTCATGGCACTGGCCGTCTGGTCGCACGAAGCGCTGATCCTCTTCCTGCCGACATGGCTGGTCCTTGCCGGGATGGGCCTTCATATCGGCCTCGGGCGCCTGTTCCTCACGGTCCTGTCGGTCGCGCTGGCCGTCGCATCGGCCCTGGCCCTCGGCTATGCCCTCGGGCATCCGACCGTGGACGACCACATGACGGTGTGCGCGGCGCTGCTCGAACGTGGCACGTCCGAGCACATGTGCAATGCCGCGGTCCGCTGGACCGAACGCGGCGCTGCGGCGGGCGCGGCGGCGGTGATGGAAAACCTCAATCCCGTGCGCCTCGCCGGCTCTGCCATCGCCTATGCACTGTCCTTGCTGGCGGCGGGACATGTGATCCACACTCTGCCGCGCCGCAAAACGCTGTTCGTTCTGGCGCTGGCCGCGGCGGTGCCCTTCCTGCCGCTCTATCCGGTCGCGCTGGACTGGGGCCGGTGGATCGCGTTCCACGTCTTTTCGGTCACGGTGATCCTGATGACCAGCCTTGCCGCGGGCATCCAGCGACCGAGCGCTCCGATCGGACGGGCGATGACGCTGCGCCTCGTGGTCCTCGCGCTGCTGATCAGTCCGGCCCATACGACGGGCGCGGAGCTTGGCGGCGCGCTGCGCACCCTGCTGGAGGAAACGATCTGGCTGGTCTGAACCCCGGCTATTCGCCGAGGGAGAATGTCAGTGTCAGCGTGGTGCCGCCGTCATCCGATGTCAGGGTCTGCGTCGCCTGCATCTGCTGGGCGGACGCGTCGATGACCAGCAGCCCTAGAGAGCCCGGGCGCCGCTCGCCCGACATGCCCACGCCGTCGTCGCGGCAGGTCAGGACCACCTCGTCCTCGCCCACGTGGCTTTCGAAGGTCAGCGTGCCTTGGCGGCCGTCCGGGAAGGCGTGCTTGAAGGTGTTTGACGCGAATTCATTCAGGATCACGCCGATCGACGCGGCCTGATCGGCCGTCAGGACCGCATCGTCCAGCCGGGTCGCGATCCGCACCGTTTCCGGCGCGCTGCCACGGATCAGGCCGGCCACCTTTTCCACGAAGGGCACAAGACCCACGCCGCCTTCGGCCTCCACCTTGTGCAGCGCCTCGTGCAGCGCGGCCACCGTGTCGATCCGGCGCTGCACGATGTCCAGCGCCTCGCGCGTTTCGTGTGATTTGGCGCGGCGGGCCTGAAGCCGGGTGAGGGAGGAAATGGACTGGAGCGAGTTCTTGACCCGGTGATCCACCTCGCGCCGCAACAGATCCGCCTCGTGCAGGGCGCGGCGCAGGTCGAGCTGGGTCATCACCTGGCCCGCAAGGACCCGCAGGGCTTCCTGCTGGAATTCGGTCAGGCGGCGTGGCTTGCTGTCGAGCACGCAGAGCGATCCGATCGGCAGCCCTTCCTTCGTCCGCAGGACCGCACCCGCATAGAAGCGCAGATGCGGATCGGCCAGAACCAGCGGATTGTCACGGGTGCGGATGTCGAGGGTTGTGTCTTCGATCTCCAGATATCCGTCTGTCAGGATCGCGTGCGAACAGATCGACTCCTCGAGCGAGGTTTCCCGTGTCCCCAGCCCGATCTCGGCCTTGAACCACTGGCGGTGCGCATCGACGAGGCTGATGACCGACATCGGCATACCGCAAATCTGCGAGGCGAGACGCACGATGTCATCGAACGCCTGCTCGGACGGTGTGTCCAGAATGTCGAAGTCCCGCAACGCCGCCAGCCGTGCTTCCTGCGCAACGTGTCTGTCTGCCTTCATCTCTGCCCGTGATCCCCGGTCCCCTAATCCCGTCCCTGAAAAAAACGGGGGCCTAGCGCTAGAAACGCGCAGCGACAAGAAAAGTTCCCGACCGTTCCGAAGAAAATGTCAGGCCGCGCACGATCATCCGGAAACAGCGGGCCCTGTCAACCTCGCCAGAAGCTCCGCCGCGTTCCGCACGTCAAACTTTCGCAGCAGCCGCGCCCGCACGTCCTCCACGCTCCTTGGCGATAGACCCAGCTTGCGCGCGATCTCCTTACTCGTCTCTCCGCGCGACAGGCCAGAGATGACGTCGCGTTCCCTTGGCGTCAGCGCCACGGCAGGCGCCGCCGGACGCGGCAACGGCGCGAATGTCATCACCAGCCGGTCCAGCGGCTGCGCGGGCGTCAGCGTCCGCGCCCGGAACCGGCACCACCGCCGCGCGCCGTCCCGGCGCCGGATCAGCCGCTCGTCCGTGTAGCTGCCGCTGTCGCGCAGCGGGGCCAGGCCGATGTCGCGGATGGCCTCGAACTCCTGTTCGGTTTCATAGAGCAGCCGGAACGACTGCCCGATCAGCGCGTCCCGCTCCCAGCCGAACAGCTCGGCGAAGGTCAGGTTGCACGCCCCGATCACCCGGCGTTCGGTCAGCACGATCCCGACCGGCGCATGATCGAACGCCACGGCAAGCGCTCCGTCCGTCTGGCTCCACTCTTCCACCGCTGGCACCCCGTGAAACTACGGTATCGACACCGTAATCGCGTCGCGCCACGCTGGTCCAGACCAAAGGACAGGGATATGGACCTGCAAAGCACGCTCGCCGACCGCCTCAATGCCGCCATCGACGCCAAGCGCGACGACCTGATCGCGCTGACCCAGGACCTGATCCGCATTCCGACACTGAACCCGCCGGGCGAAAACTACCGCGAGATCTGCGACCTCATCGACGCCCGCCTCGCCGCGCGGGGCTTCGACACCCAGTTGATCCGCGCCGAAGGCTCGCCCGGCGACAGCGACCAGTATCCCCGCTGGAACGTCATCGCCCGGCGCGAGGGCGCCCATCCCGGCGAATGCGTCCACTTCAATTCCCACATCGACGTGGTCGACGTGGGCCGGGGCTGGACCAAGGATCCCTTCGGCGGCGAGGTCGTCGACGGCAAGCTCTACGGCCGCGGCGCCTGCGACATGAAGGGCGGGCTGGCCGCCTCGATCATCGCCGCCGAGGCGTTCATCGAAACCGTTCCCGACTATGCCGGCGCGATCGAGATCTCGGGCACCGCCGACGAGGAATCCGGCGGCTTCGGCGGGGTCGCCTACCTTGCCGAACTGGGCCTTTTCGCCCCAACCCGCGTTCAGCACGTCATCATCCCCGAGCCGCTGAACAAGGACCGCATCTGCCTGGGCCATCGCGGCGTCTGGTGGGCCGAGATCGAAACCTTCGGCGAGATCGCGCATGGCTCCATGCCGTTCCTCGGCGACTGCGCCGTCCGCCACATGGGCGCGGTTCTGGAGGAGATGGAGGAGAGCCTCTTCCCGGCCCTCGCCGCCAAGCGCACCGACATGCCCGTCGTCCCCGAGGGCGCGAAGCAGTCGACGCTCAACATCAACTCGATCCACGGCGGCCAGTCCGAGATCCTGAAACCCGGCACCGGCCTGCCCTCGCCCGTCGTGCCCGACAGCTGCCGCATGATCATCGACCGCCGCTTTCTGATCGAAGAGGACATCGACGAGGTTCAGGCCGAGATCACGGCGGTGCTGGAAAAGGTGAAATCCGGCCGCCCAAAATTCGACTACTCGATCCGCGAAATGCACCGCGTCATCCCCACGATGACCGAGCGTGACGCCCCTGTGGTGGAGACCGTAACCGAGGCGATCCGCTTGACCTTGGGGAAAGAGCCGTCATACGTCGTGTCGCCCGGTACTTACGACCAGAAGCACATCGACAGGATCGGCAAGCTGAAGAACTGTATCGCCTATGGACCGGGCATTCTGGACCTCGCCCACAAACCCGACGAATATGTCGGGGTGGACGACATGGTCGATTCCGCGAAGGTCATGGCGCTCAGCCTGTTACGCCTTCTCGGACCGGCCGCATAAAGCGCCCGGAGCGGCGCGCAACCAGGGAGTAGCCCACCATGACACTCACCGCCCGCCTGACCGGCCTCGCTTCGGTTCTGGCATTCGCCGCGACCGGCGCGCTGGCCGCGCCGCGCACCGACCTGACCCTCGGCCAGCAGCTTGAACCGCCGCACCTCGATCCGACCTCGGCCGCCGCCGGGGCCATCGACGCGGTGGTCTATTCCAACATCTTCGAAGGCCTGACCCGCTTCGCCTCCGATGGCTCCGTCGTGCCGGGCCTCGCCCGCTCGTGGGAGATCTCGGACGACGGCCTGACCTATACCTTCAAGCTCGCCGAGGGCGTAAAGTATCACGACGGCACCGATTTCGAGGCGACCGACGTCAAGTTCAGCCTCGACCGCGCCCGCGCCGAGGACAGCGCCAACGCGCAGAAGGCGCTGTTTGCCGGGATCGACAACGTCGAGGTGGTGGACCCCCTCACCGTCAAGGTCACGCTCAAGAACCCGAACGGCGGCTTCCTGTTCAACATGGCCTGGGGCGACGCGGTGATCGTCGCGCCCGAGTCGATCGAGAACATCAAGACGAATCCCATTGGCACCGGCGCCTTCAAGTTCGAGGACTGGGTGCAGGGCGATCACATCGACGTCGTCAAGAACCCCGACTACTGGGGCACGCCCGCCAAGCTTGAAAAGGTGACCTTCAAGTTCATCTCGGACCCGACCGCCGCCTTCGCCGCGATGATGGCCGAGGACGTGCAGGCCTTCGGCGCCTTCCCGGCCCCCGAGAACCTGCCGCAGTTCGACGCCGACCCGCGCTTCAAGGTGCTCGTCGGTTCGACCGAGGGCGAGACCATCCTCGCGATGAACAACAAGCTGCCGCCCTTCGACAACGTGAAGGTGCGCGAGGCTGTGGCCCACGCGATCAATCGTCAGGAAATCATCGACGGCGCGCAGTTCGGCTACGGCACGCCAATCGGCACTCACTTCGCGCCGCACAACCCGGATTACGTGGACCTGACCGGGCTGTCGGAATACGACCCCGAGAAGTCCAAGGCCCTGCTGGCCGAGGCCGGAGTTACCACGCCGATCCAGGTCAAGATGACCCTGCCGCCGCCGTCCTACGCCCGCCGCGGGGGCGAGATCATCGCCGCCCAGCTCCGCGCCGTGGGGATCGAGCCGCAGATCGAGAACGTCGAATGGGCCCAGTGGCTCGAAGCGACGTTCCGCGGCAAGGACTACGGCCTGACCATCATCTCGCACACCGAGCCGATGGACATCGGGATCTACGCGCGTCCGGATTACTACTTCCAGTATGACAACCCGGACTTCCAGAAGCTGATGTCGGACCTCGACCTCGAAAGCGATCCGGCCAAGCGGTCCGAGATACTGAAGACGGCGCAGGAGACGATCGCGAAGGACTACGTGAACGCCTACCTGTTCCAGCTGCCGCTTCTGACCGTGGCGAATGCCAAGCTCGAAGGTCTGTGGGAAAACGCGCCGACGCAGGCCGCCGACATGACCGGGGTCTACTGGACCGAATGACACAGCGCCCGCCGGAACACGTCGTGACGACCTCCGGCGGGCTGCCTTCCGCGGGTGCGGGGTTCACCCCGCACTCGTCCCGCTCCGACCTCGCCTGCGCGATGCGAGGGCGTCCGTCAGGACGGATGAGCGGCTCCGACACACCGACGCAAGACCGACGCGATGCAGACGTCGCACCGACGTCCCGCCCGGCCCGTTAACGCCGATGCTCCGCTACACCCTCAAACGCCTCGTTTCCCTCGCGATCAGCCTCGCTGTCGCCTCCGTGGTGATCTTCCTCGCCATCGAGGTGCTGCCCGGCGATCCCGCCGCCTACATGCTCGGCGTCAACGCGCAGGAAGACACCGTCGCCGCCCTGCGCGAACAGCTCGGCCTGAACGGCACCATGTGGGAACGCTATTCCTCGTGGATCGGCGGCCTGCTGACCGGCGATTTCGGCATCTCCTACACCTACCGCACGCCCGTCGCGGACATGATCGCCGACCGGATGCAGGTCTCGCTGCCGCTGGCCATCTACGCGCTGACCCTATCGACCCTCATCGCCTTTCCCGCCGGCATCCTCGCCGCGTCGCGCCGCGGGTCCGCCGCCGACGTCTCGATCATGGGCATTACCCAGCTCGGCGTCGCGATCCCGAACTTCTGGTTCGCGATGCTGATGGTGCTGATCTTCGCCATCAACCTCCGCTGGTTCTCCGCCGGCGGCTTCCCCGGCTGGGACGCGGGCCTCTACCCCGCCCTCAAGTCCCTGACCCTGCCCGCGATTTCCCTCGCGCTGCCGCAGGCGTCGATCCTCGCCCGCATCATGCGCTCGTCGCTGCTCGACACCCTGAGCGAGGACTTCATCCGCACCGCCCGCGCCAAGGGCCTGACCCGCGCGCAGGCCCTGCGCCGCCACGCGCTCCGCAATGCGCTGATCCCGGTCCTGACCATCATCGGCCTTCAGTTCTCGTTCCTGCTCGCCGGGGCGATCATCATCGAGAACGTCTTCTTCCTGCCGGGCCTTGGCCGCCTGATCTTCCAGTCGATCTCCTCCCGCGACCTGATCGTGGTGGAAAGCGTGGTCATGCTCCTCGTCTTTGCCGTGGTCCTCGTGAACTTCGCGGTTGAGATCACTTATGCCCTCGTCGACCCGCGCCTGAGGCACCGGTCATGAGCGATCCGCGCGTCTCACATATCCCGCCGCAGGCCGCGCCCGTCCGGCTCTGGCACCTCGCCTTCCGGTCCCGCAACCTCGTCATCGGCGGCGCGCTGACGCTGATCTTCGTCGCCGCCGCGCTGATCTCCTTCGTCTGGACGCCCTTCGACATCACGCAGCTGGACATCGCCAACAAGATCAAGTCGCCGTCCGCCCGCAACCCTTTGGGGACAGACCATTTCGGCAGGGACATCCTGTCGATGATCATGGTCGGCGCCCGCACCTCGATCGCCGTCGCCGTGGTCGCGGTCGGCATCGGGATGCTGTTCGGCGTGCCCCTCGGCCTCTGGGCCGCCGCACGCAAGGGGTCGCTGCTGGACGAGGTCATCATGCGGGCCAACGACCTGATCTTCGCCTTCCCCGCGCTGCTGATCGCGATCATGATCACCGCCGCGCTCGGCCCCTCGGCCATCAACGCCATCGCGGCGATCGGCATCTTCAACATCCCCGTCTTCGCCCGCATCACCCGCTCGGGCGCGCTGTCGCTCTGGCAGCGGGAATTCGTCATGGCCGCCCGCGTCTCGGGCAAGAACGCCGCCCGGATCAGCGTGGAACACATCCTGCCCAACGTCACCAACCTGCTGATCGTGCAGGGCACCATCCAGTTCAGCCTCGGCATCCTCGCCGAGGCGGGGCTCAGCTATGTCGGCCTCGGCGCGCAGCCGCCGATCCCGTCATGGGGCCGGATGCTGGCCGACAGCCAGACGATGATCTCCTTCGCGCCGCACATGGCCCTGTTCCCCGGTCTCGCGATCCTGCTGACCGTGCTGGGCCTGAACCTGATGGGCGACGGTCTGCGCGACCTCTTCGACCCCAAGCTCAGAAGGTCGCGCCAATGACCCTGCTGGAGATCGAAAGCCTCGACCTCGACATCCACGGCACGCCGATCCTGCGCGACGTGTCGCTGACGGTCGCGCCGGGTCAGATCGTCGGCGTGATCGGCGAGAGCGGGTCCGGCAAGTCGATGACCGCCTTCGCCGTCATGCAGCTCCTGCCGAACGGCACCACCTGCAAGGGCCGCGTCACCCTGTCCGGCCACGACATGCTGGCCCTGCCCGAAGCGCGCCTGTGCAAGCTGCGCGGCGACGAGGTCGGCATGGTCTTTCAGGAACCGATGACCGCGCTCAACCCGATCCGGACCATCGGCGACCAGGTGGCCGAGACCATCCTGATCCATGAGGACGTCACCAAGGCCGAAGCGATGGCCCGCGCCCGCGAGGCGCTGAACCGGGTCGAACTGCCTGCCGACCGCTTCCCCCTGACGCGTTACCCGCACGAGCTGTCAGGCGGCCAGCGCCAGCGCGTGGTGATCGCCATGGCCATCGCCCTGCGCCCCAAGCTGCTGATCGCGGACGAGCCGACCACGGCGCTCGACGTCACCACGCAGGCGCAGATCCTCGAACTGCTGAAACGGCTGGTGCGCGAGGACGGGATGGGCATGCTGATGATCACCCACGACCTCGCCGTCGTGGCGGACATGGCGGACGAGATCGTCATCATGCAGCACGGTCGCGTAGTGGAGCGCGGCGCCTGCCCGGCGATCTTCTCCAACCTCCAACACCCCTACTCCAAGGCCCTGCTCGCCGCATCCTCGCACATCCCCGACCGCGCCTGTCGCACCACGGATGCCCCACTGCTGGAGGTCAACCGCGTCGTCCGCGACTACCGCCTGCCGCGCAAGACGCTGTTCGGCGCGCCGGTCGTGATCCACGCGGTCAAGGGCGTCTCCTTCACGTTGGAACGGGGCGAGAGCCTTGGCCTCGTCGGCGAGAGCGGCTGCGGGAAATCGACCCTCACGCGGGCGATCCTCGGGCTGGAAGAGGTGCAGGGCGGCACCATCCGCCTCGACGGGCAGCCGGTGTTCGACGGGCACCGGGTCAACCGCGCCGTGCGCCGCCGGATGCAGGTGGTGTTCCAGGACCCCTACGGCAGCTTCAACCCCCGCCACCGGGTCGAGCGGCTGGTGACCGAACCCTTCCACCTGCTCGAAACGCCACCGACAGGAGCGGCGAGAGACCGGGCCGTGGACGAGGCGCTGACCTCGGTCGGACTGACGCCTGCGGACAAGGACAAGTACATCCACGAATTCTCGGGCGGCCAGCGCCAGCGGATCGCCATCGCCCGCGCGCTGATCATCAAGCCTGACCTCATAATCCTCGACGAGGCCGTCAGCGCGCTCGACGTGCAGGTGCGGGCGCAGATCCTCGACCTGCTGGCCGAGCTGTCGGCGAAATTCGGGCTGACCTACCTTTTCATCAGCCACGACCTGAGCGTCGTGCGGTCGATCACCGACCGGGTGCTGGTCATGAAATCCGGCGAGATCGTCGAGCAGGGTCCGACGACCCGCGTCTTCGACGATCCGCAGCACCCCTATACCCAACAGCTGATCGCGGCGGCCCCCAGGCTGCCCGAGACGGCGGCCTGAGAGAGGAAAGGCCAATGAAAGACACTGTTTCGCTCTGGTTCGACCCCGCGAAATGCCTGATCGCGGGTGAATGGATCGCCCCCGCGCAGGGCGGCACGCTGCCGCTCTACGACCCCTCGACCGGGGAACAGATCGGCGAGATCGCACGCGGCACCGCCGCCGACATCGACGCCGCCGTCGCAGCCGCGCAGGCCGCGCGGGACGGCGTCTGGGGGCGGACACCTGCCGCCGAGCGGGGGCGCATCCTGATGCGGCTCGGCAAGCTGGTCGAGGCGCGGGTGGACGAACTGGCCGCGATCGAGGCGCAGGATGTCGGCAAGCCACTGAAACAGGCCCGCGCCGATGCGGTGGCACTGGCGCGCTACATGGAATTCTACGGCGGCGCGGCGGACAAGCTGCATGGCGAGACGATCCCCTATCTCGACGGCTACACCGTCTACACCCTGCGCGAGCCGCACGGCGTGACGGGGCATATCGTGCCGTGGAACTACCCGATGCAGATCATCGGGCGGTCCGTCGGCGCGGCGCTGGCGACCGGCAACGCCTGCGTGCTGAAACCGGCCGAGGACGCCTGCCTGACCGCGCTGGCCTTCGCCGCGCTGGCGAAGGAGGCCGGACTTCCGGACGGCGCGCTGAACGTGGTGCCGGGGCTGGGGTCCGAGGCCGGCGCGGCGCTGTCGGCGCATCCGGGCATCCAGCACATCAGCTTCACCGGATCGGTCGCAACAGGCGCGGCGGTGCAGGCGGCGGCTGCGGCCAACGTGGTGCCGGTGACGCTGGAACTGGGCGGGAAATCTCCGCAGGTGGTCTTCGGCGACGCCGATCTGGACGCCGCCCTGCCGTTCCTCGTGAACGCCGGAATCCAGAACTGCGGGCAGACCTGCTCGGCCTCCTCCCGCATCCTCGTGGAGCGGTCGCGCTACGACGAACTGGTCGCGCGGATGGCCGAACGCTACGCCGGGCTGCGTGTCGGGCGGGCGGTGGACGATCTGGACGTCGGGCCGCTGATTTCCGCCAAACAGCGCGGGATCGTGTCGGGTTTCCTCGACCAGGGCAGCGATCTGGAGGTCGCCGGGCGTCCCGAGCTGCGCGACCTGCCCGAGGGCGGTTACTACGTCGCGCCCACGCTCTTTGCAGGCGTCAAAGGCGATCACGCGCTGGCGCAGAAGGAAATCTTCGGCCCGGTTCAGGTGGTCATCCCCTTCGACGACGAGGCCGAGGCGGTGGCCATCGCCAACGGCACCGATTACGGGCTGGTGGCCAGCATCTGGACGCAGAACGGCGCGCGGCAGATGCGGCTTGCCAAGGCGATCCGGGCCGGTCAGGTGTTCATAAACAACTACGGCGCAGGCGGCGGGGTGGAACTGCCCTTTGGCGGCGTCGGCAAATCCGGGCACGGACGGGAAAAGGGGTTCGAGGCGATGTATGGCTTCACCTCGCTCAAGACCGTCGCGGCCTTTCACGGCTAGGGGAGGACAGCCATGAGACTCGAGGGAAAGACAGCCATCGTCACCGGCGCCGGTTCCGGCTTCGGCGCGGAAATCGCGCGGCGCTTCGTGGTCGAGGGGGCCAGGGTGCTGGTCGCGGACCTGAACGGCGACGCGGCCAAGCGGGTGGCGGACGAGGTGATGGGCACGCCCTTCACCGTCGACGTGGGTGACGGCGCGCAGATCAAGGCGATGATCGAGGCGGGCGAGCAACTGGGCCCGGTCGACATCCTGGTCAACAACGCGGGCATGACGCACCTGCCGATGCCGATGGAGGATGTCGAGGAAGAGATGTTCGACCGCCTTTTCGCGGTGAACTGCAAGTCGATCTACATGGCGGCAAAGCACCTCGTCCCACTGATGAAGGCGCGGAAATCGGGGGCGATCGTCAATATCTCGTCCACTGCCGGGATCAGCCCGCGGCCCAACCTGAACTGGTATAACTCGTCCAAGGGCTGGGTGAACACGGCGACCCGCACCATGGCGGTGGAACTTGCGCCCTTCGGCATTCGCGTGAACGCGGTGAACCCCGTTGCCGGTGAAACCCCGCTGCTCAAGAGCTTCATGGGCGAGGACACGCCCGAGGTGCGGGCCAAGTTCCTGTCCACCATCCCGATCGGCCGCTTCTCGACGCCCGAGGACATCGCCAACGCGACGCTCTACCTAGCGTCGGACGAAGCGAGCATGGTTACGGGCGTGACGATGCTGGTCGACGGCGGCCGCTGCATCTGACGGTTCGGCAGGGGAACGGTCATCCTCGAGCTTGACCCGAGGACCTCATGACAAAGCGCAACGTCTGGAGGTCCTCGGGTCAAGCCCGAGGACGACCGCCCTTCTGTTCGACGCACCGCGCCTCTTGCCTCTGCCACGCCGCCGAAATACCCAAGGCGTCGGGCAAAGCGGGGAGGCGCGATGCGCAAGGACATCATCCTGCTGGGTCTGGCCTACGTCCTGAGCCAGTTCTACCGCAGCTTCCTGTCGGTTCTGACCATTCCGCTGCAACGCGACCTCGGTGCGACGGCGGAGCAACTCGCCTCGGCCTCGGGGCTGTGGTTCCTGTTCTTCGCCGCCTCGCAGATCCCCGTGGGCGCCATGCTCGACCGGATCGGGCCGCGGCGGACGGCGGCCTGGCTGCTGCTCGCGGGCGGCGGCGGGGGTGCGGGGATGTTCGTGATCGCGACCGCGCCCTGGCACATCTCGGTCGGCATGGCCCTGCTGGGGATCGGCTGCGCGCCGGTGCTGATGGCAGCCTACTACATCCTCGCCCGCGACTTCCCCTCCAGCCAGTTCTCGGTCCTAGCCGGGCTGATCGTCGGCATCGGCACCTCGGGCAGCATCTTTTCCTCGCTGCCGCTGGTCTGGGCCGTCGACCTGATGGGCTGGCGCGGCACGATGGCCGCACTGTCCGGCCTCAGCATCGCCGCCGCGCTCGGCCTGCTGGCCATCGTGCGGGACCCGCAGCGGCTGGTGGTGGAGAACCACGGCTCGCTGCTCGACATCCTGAAGATCCCCGCGATGTGGGCCCTGCTGCCCCTGATGACCGTCTGTTACCTGCCTGCCGGCGGGTTCCGGGGCGTCTGGACCGGGCCCTACCTGAACGAGCTCTACGGCGCGGATTTCGACACCGTGGGTGTCGTCGCACTGATCCTCGGCATCGCGGTGGTCACCGGAACGCTGGCCTACGGACCGGCCGAGCGCATCCTGCGCACGCGGAAATGGGTGATCTTCGGCGGATCGCTGATCGCCGCCGCGACCTGCTTTGTCCTGATCGCCCTGCCGCACGACGCGATGTGGCGGTCGGTGATCCTGATCGCGGTGATCTGCTTCTTCTCGGCCTGCTACCCGCTGATGATCTCGCACGGGCGGGCGTTCTTTCCGCCCCACCTGATCGGGCGCGGGGTGACGCTGATGAACCTCTGCGGGATGCTGGGGGTCGGCGGATCGCAGATCATCACCGGACGGATCCACACGGCAATCACCGAAGGCGGGGGCGCCCCGGCGGAAGCCTACAATGCCCTGTTCCTTTTCTACGGGGCTGCCCTAGGTATAGGGCTCATTGCCTATCTCTTTGCCCCTGATCGCACCGACTGATACGGGCCATCAGCAAAAGTCGCTTTTCCGGCGGCGGGCGTTGATCTATTAGGCGCGCCGAACGAAAGGAGTTCTTCGATGGGTTATCGAGTCGTCGTCGCAGGCGCCACGGGCAACGTGGGCCGCGAAATGCTGAACATCCTCGCCGAGCGGGAATTTCCCGTGGACGAGCTTGCCGTGCTGGCCTCGCGCCGGTCGCTGGGGACCGAGGTCTCGTTCGGCGACAAGACACTCAAGACCCAGGACCTCGCCACCTTCGACTTCACCGGCTGGGACATGGCGCTGTTCGCCGTCGGCTCCGGCCCGACCAAGGAATTCGCGCCCAAGGCGGCCGCGGCGGGCTGCGTGGTGATCGACAACTCGTCGCTCTACCGCTACGACCCCGACGTGCCGCTGATCGTTCCGGAAGTGAACGCCGACGCGATCCACGGCTATTCCAAGAAGAACATCATCGCGAACCCGAACTGCTCGACCGCGCAGATGGTCGTGGCGCTGAAGCCGCTGCATGACCGCGCCACGATCAAGCGCGTGGTGGTGTCGACCTACCAGTCCGTCTCGGGCGCCGGGAAAGAGGGGATGGACGAGCTCTGGGACCAGACCAAGGCCATCTACAACCCGACTTCCGACGTCGAGCCCAAGAAATTCACCAAGCAGATCGCCTTCAACGTGATCCCGCATATCGATGTCTTCATGGAAGACGGCTCCACCAAGGAAGAGTGGAAGATGGTGGCGGAGACCAAGAAGATCATCGATTCCTCGATCAAGGTCACGGCGACCTGCGTTCGGGTGCCGGTGTTCGTCGGCCACTCCGAGGCGGTGAACGTCGAGTTCGAGGAGTTCCTCGACGAGGACGAGGCGCGCGACATCCTGCGCGAGGCGCCGGGCTGCATGGTGATCGACAAGCGCGAGGACAAGGGCTACGTCACGCCGGTCGAATGCGTTGGCGATTACGCGACCTTCATCTCGCGCATCCGTCAGGACAGCACGATCGAGAACGGCCTGAACATGTGGGTCGTCTCGGACAACCTGCGCAAGGGCGCGGCGCTGAACGCGGTGCAGATCGCCGAGGTTCTGGGATCGAAGGTGCTGAAGAAGGGCTAAGGGTCCTCCAGCAGCGGGTCGGTTTCATCGGGCGGTCCCTCGGGGCCGCCCGATCTGTATCCGGCGGCCAGCCATGTGTGCGGATGATCCGGGTGTGGCGCGCCGAAGCGGTGCATTAGGCGCTGGTAGGAAAAGCCGAGTTCGGACGCCTTGCAGAGACGCGCGCCGCTCCGCAGATCGTGCATCGTCATGCCGCCCCCGGCGGGGCGCAGTTCGTAGCCCTTCTTGGCGAGGCGGCGGGTCAGATCAGCCCAGCCCGTGGCATGGGCGAGGTCATCGGCGAGGCGCGCGCGCAAGGGCGCGAGGAGCCGCTCATCCGCCCTGACGGGCGGCCTCGCATCGCGCGTGCGCCGGATCTCCGCCGCCACGAGATCCCGGACGACCTGCCCCGCCGTCACGTCCCGCTCCGCCGCCAGCCGACCAAGCCAGCGCAGCATTTCCCCATGCATCTTCAGCTCGAGTCGCTCCATCTCCATGTCCGCAGTCTCCACCGGCTTGGTTAATCAAACCCTTCCGCCTGCAAGCCTCCGCCGGTCGCGATTCATGAACGGCAATGTCACTTGCCACTCCGCCGCCGCCCGCCCATCCTCCGCCCGAATGAATACCCCCGGAGGTTCCCATGCGCGCCGCACTCATCCTGCCGCTTCTTCTGCCGTTCCCGGCCCTGGCCGACGACATCACCATTCCCAGCCGGATCACCGGCGCGACCGTCTTCCCCTCCGGCGCGGCCCTGACCCGCGTCGCGACCTTCAACGCGCCCGCCGGACAGCACCGGCTGATCCTCGGTGACATGCCCGTCATGGATGTCAGCGGCCTCCGGATCGAGGCCGATGGCGTCACCCTCGGCTCCGTCACCATCCGCGACGACATGACCCCGCCCCGCGATCCCGCGAAAGCGGCCGAGATCGAAGCCGCCGAGGCCGAGGTCGAGCGGCTGGAACAGGCACTCGAAGAGGCCCGCGACGACGCCCAGTCGATCCGGGCCGAGGCGCAGGCCGCCCGCGCCCAGATCGAGTTCCTGAAACAGGTGGCCAGTTCCGACGGCGTGCTCTCGGCCGGCATTGACGCCCTGCGCGACCTCTCCCGCATGGTGGCCGCCGAGACGCTGACCGCCGAACGTCAGGCGTTGCAGGCCGAAGCCCGCGCGCGCGAGGCCGAGCAGGCCGCCAAGACCATCGTCGAGGACCTCGCCCGCGCGAAACAGGCCCTCGCCGCGCTCGACACCGAGGACGAACGCCGGGCCTACCTCGCCATCAACGTCAACGTGCCCGAGGCGGTCTCGGGCGAACTGACCCTGCGCTATGTCACCGGTGCGGCCCAGTGGCGGCCGGTCTACGACATCCACCTCGACCATGGCGCGGACAGCAGCCTCAGCATCGGGCGGGGCGCCTATGTCTCGCAATGGACCGGCGAGAACTGGCAGGACGTCGCGATGACGCTGTCGACCGTCCGCCCCTCGGGCCAGACCCAGCCGGGCGAGCTCTATCCGATCCAGCGCCGCATCGTGGATCCCGAGGACCTCGCGCGTGCCAGCAAGCGTTACTCGGCCGCCGGTGCCGCCGACAGCGCCGAGGCCGCGCCCGCGCCGGAACCGGTCATGATGGAGGAGGCCCGCGCCCAGTACGACGGCCTGAGTGTGACCTACAGCTATAACCAGCCCGTCACGCTGGCCACGGATGCCGACGAGCTGCGCATCGCGCTCGGCACCGTCACGGCGGACCCGGAACTGGTGGCCCGCGCGGTGCCGATCATGGACGAAACCGCCTACCTGATGGCCTCCTTCACCAATGGCGCGGACGAGATCATCCTGCCGTCCGACCAGTCCGAATTCTACCTGAACGGCACCTTCGTCGGCCTGCGCCCGACCCCGCTGATCGCGGCGGGCGACGAGGCGGAGTTCAGCTTTGGCCCGATCGAGGGGCTGCGCCTGAAGCGCACGCTGCTGAACAGGATGGAGGGCGACCGGGGCGTCATCAGCCGCTCGAACGAACAGGAAGAGCGGGTGGAGATCGAAATCCGCAACCTGACGGGCGAGGCATGGGAGGTCGAGCTGATCGACCAGGTGCCCTTCACCGAGCAGGAGGATCTGGAGATCGACTGGACCGCCTCGCCGATGCCGACGCGCACGGATGTCGACGGCAAGCGCGGGATCCTGGCGTGGGATCTGGAAATGGCGGCGGGCGAGACGAAGGTCGTCAACCTCGACCTCTCGCTGAACTGGCCGCGCGACAAGGTGCTGGCGCCGAACATGCTGCGCTGACACGCTGCGTTTCGAGAAAGAAAAAGGCTCCGCGAGGTGATCGCGGAGCCTTTGGTCGTTCAGGGGTCAGACCGTGACGAACTTGCCGGTCGCGGCGTCGAACTCTTCCAGCCCGCCCTCGCCGATGTCGTTCCACAGGCCGTGCAGCGTCAGTTTGTCGGCCTTCACCGCCTCGGCCACGAAGGGGAAGGTCATCAGGTTGTCGAGGCTGACGAGGATCGCCTGCTTCTCCAGCGCACGGCGCTGCGCGTCCGTACCCTCGATGTCCTTGATGCGGTCATAGCCCGGCCGCAGCAGGTCCATCCAGCGGCCGACAAAGCTCGACTTGTCCTCGAGCGCGGGGGCATGGCCGGTGCACATGTCCAGACAGCCCTGCACCCCGCCGCAGTTGGAATGGCCGACGATCACGATATGCGCGACCTTCAGCGCCGTGACCGCGTATTCGACCGCCGCCGAGGTGCCGTGCTGCTTGCCATCGGGCTCATAGGGCGGGACGAGGTTGGCGATGTTGCGGTGGATGAAGAACTCGCCCTGATCCGCGCCGAAAATCGCGGTGACATGCACGCGCGAGTCACAGCACGAGATGATCATGGCGCGGGGATGCTGACCCTCGTCGGCAAGGTGTCGGTACCATGCGCGGTTCTCGGCGAAGGCGGTGGCTTTCCACCCGCGATACCGTTTCGCGAGATAGGCTGGCAGGGGCTTGGCGAACTCCATCGGGCGTCCTCTTGCTGACTTCGAATTCGCATATAGCGCGCAAGTCGGCCGGATGAAACGTATTCGAACCGAAAGCATCGCATTACCGCGCTTGACCTCAATGGTTTGGGAAGATTGCGGGCGCAGAGTGTCGCGCTGTGGGGCGATACGAACGAGGGTGAGATGGCAGAACAGGTGGCCGTTCTGGAACGGCGGGAAAAGGTGCGACTGGACACCGACCGGCTGGTGGCGCTGGTGCGGGAACTCGGCGCGGTGGAGGCCGAGGATATGGTCAGCCGGTCGATGGAGGAACTGGCGGTGCGGCTGTCCTTCACCGAACGGCAGTTCCGGCACGGCAAGCGGATCGAGATGCGGAAAAGCGCGCGGGCGCTGGTCGGCATCGCGGACCAGATCGGCATGAATGCCGTGGCGCGCGTGGCGGGCGATGTCATCGCCTGCGCCGATCGCGGTGACGAAACGGCGCTGGCGGCGGTGCTGGCCCGGCTCATGCGGATCGGCGAGGGGTCTTTGACCGCGATCTGGGACTTGCACGATCAGCCGGTCTGAGCCTGCACCGCCGCCGGTCGCATGTCGCCCCTTGCGGGTCCGGGCCGCGCCGCTAGGCTGGCCGGGCAAATCAACCCGAGGATCCACATGCCTTTGACCTTCGCCCCCTCCGACGCCGAGGCCCTGACGCTGACCCTGCTGACCCCCGAGACGCTGACGGATTGGGTGGCGGGGCAGGACGCCTCGGTCGCCGCATGGATCGCGGGCATGGGCTTTGACGCGGGGCTCGGCAAGGTGCTGGTCCTGCCGGGCGCCGACGGCGCGCCGGGCGGCGCACTGTTCGGGCTGGGGACGGCTGGCGCACGCAAGCGGGGCCGCTTCCACCTCGCCAAGGCCGCCGACGCCCTGCCCGAGGGGACATGGCGGATCGACGGCGCGCTCGCCGGCGACGATCTGGACGAGGCCGCGCTCGGGTGGCTGCTGTCGCATTACAGCTTCGACCGGTACAAGGCCCGTGGCGGGGCCAAGGCCCGGCTCGCCGCGCCCGAGGGCGTCGACTCCGCAAGGCAGGAGGCGATCGCGGCGGGCGAGGCGCTGGTGCGCGACCTGATCAACACGCCGGCCAGCGACATGGGCCCTGATGCGCTGGAAATGGCGGCGCGGGACGTGGCGGGCGCATTCGGCGCGGCCATCACCGTCGTGACGGGCGAGGCGCTGCTGGAACAGAACTTTCCGATGATCCACGCGGTCGGCCGGGCCGCCGCCAAGGCGCCGCGGCTGATCGAGATGACATGGGGCGACGAAGGCCCGGCACTGACGCTGGTCGGCAAGGGGGTATGCTTCGACACCGGCGGGCTCGACATCAAGCCCGCCGCCTCGATGCTGCTGATGAAGAAGGACATGGGCGGCGCGGCGAACGTGCTGGGCCTCGCCCGGACGATCATGGCGCTCGGGCTGAAGGTGAAGCTGCGGGTCCTGATCCCGGCGGTAGAGAACGCGATCTCCGGCGATGCCTTCCGCCCCGGCGACATCCTGACCTCGCGCAAGGGCCTGACGGTCGAGATCAACAACACCGACGCCGAGGGGCGGCTGGTTCTGGGCGACGCGCTGGCCTACGGGGCCGAGGCGGGGCCGGACCTGATGATCTCGATGGCGACGCTGACCGGGGCCGCACGGGTGGCGGTCGGGCCGGACCTTGCGCCGTACTACAGCGACGACGAGGGCTTTTGCACCGCTCTGACGACGGCGGCGGGGCGGGTCGCGGACCCGGTCTGGCGGCTGCCCTTCTGGGAGCCCTACGAGGCGATGATCGAACCGGGGATCGCGGATCTCGACAACGCGCCGCGCGGCGGCTTCGCCGGGTCGATCACCGCCGCCCTGTTCCTGCGCCGCTTTGCCGGGGACACGAATTACGCCCATTTCGACATCTACGGCTGGAAACCTGCGGCTTCGCCGGGCTTCCCCATGGGCGGCGCCGGTCAGGGCTGGCGCGCGATCCTTGCCGCGCTGCCGGAGGCGCTGTCGCTTTGAGCACCCCTGACCGCCGCCGCTGGCCCTGCAACGGGCGTGTCGCCTCCTCCCGCCTGAAGGGGCAGGTCGTGGCCGATCGCTTCGTCGATCCGATCCGCCGCCATGTCGCGATGCCCGTCGCCGACCTGCTGAACGCGCCCGAGGGGCGTCGCGACCGGCAGGTGCTCTATGGCGAGGCGCTCGACGTGCTGGAGGAGCGCGACGGCTGGGCCTTCGTCGAGGCGCTGAAGGATGGCTACACCGGATATATCGACGCCTTCGCGCTGGTCGACATCCCGGACCCGACCCATCGTGTCAGTGCTGCGGCGACCCATGTTTATTCCGAACCGGACATCAAGCGGCCCGAACGGCTGGCCCTGAGCCTCGGCGCGCTGGTCGAGGTCACGGGCACCGAGGGCAAGTTCGCCGTCACGCCCGAAGGCTTCATCCCCACGGTGCACCTGTCGCCGATCTCGACCCCCGACGCCGACCCCGTGGCGGTGTCGGAACGGCTGATCGGCACGCCTTACCTCTGGGGCGGGAACAGCCGGAACGGGATCGACTGTTCGGGCCTCGTTCAGGCCGGATGCGCGGCCTGCGGCATTCCCTGCCCCGGCGACAGCGACATGCAGGCGCGCGAGCTGGGCGAGGCGCTGCCCGAAGACGCGGTTTTGCAGCGCGGGGACCTGATCTTCTGGAAGGGTCACGTCGCGTGGGTGGCGGACGAGAGCCGCATCTTCCACGCGAACGGGCACGACATGTCGACGGTCTACGAAGGCATCGACGCGGCCATCGCCCGGATCGAGGCGCAGGGCGACGGCAAGGTCACGGCGCGTCGGCGGCTGCTGTAGGTCGCGCTATTCGACCGCGCGGATCAGCTTGCGTTCCAGCACGCGCAGGACCTGCTTCAGGTCATGCCCGCGCCGCAGGATACGTCCGTCCATGCCGACCACCGAGTACATGCCCTGCCGTTCGCGCATCTTGGGCCGTTTCTCGATCCGGTAGAGCGGCTGTTCCGCCGCGCGGCGAAAGACCGAGAAGATCGCGACATCGCTGAGAAAGGAAATCCCGTAGTCGCGCCATTCCCCGGCGGCGACCATACGGCCATAGAGACCGACGATCTCTCTCAGTTCGGTTTTGTGGAACGTCACCTGCTCGGCAGGCTGGCGTCCGCCAGTGGGCGGGGGCGTGACCATGTTCATGGGGAAAATCATGCCTCGACAGGATATGAAATCAAGCCCCTTGCAACTTCGGACTTGTGGAAAAGCGTTCCGCCGCCTTGACCGAAGGTGGCCTTTTGCCCACGGTGCGCGCGAAATGACACACCGCCGGATGGGAGGAACACGACATGGCCGAGGCATTTCTCTGTGACGGGCTGCGCACGCCGATCGGACGCTACGGCGGCTCGCTGAGCTCCGTCCGGCCCGACGACATGCTGGCCGACGTGATGAAACAGCTCGTCGCGCGCAATCCGGGGATCGAGGTGGACGACGTCTATGTCGGCTGCGCGAACCAGGCGGGCGAAGACAACCGCAACGTCGCCCGCATGGCCACCCTGCTGGCCGGGCTGCCAGACACCATTCCGGGCGCGACGATCAACCGGTTGTGCGGTTCGGGCCTCGACGCCGTCGGGACCGCCGCGCGGGCGATCAAGTCGGGCGAGATGGAGCTGCTGATCGCGGGCGGGGTCGAGTCGATGTCGCGCGCGCCGCTGGTGATGCCCAAGGCCGACAGCGCGTTTTCGCGCAAGGCCGAGATTTATGACACCACCATCGGCTGGCGCTTCGTCAACAAGGCGATGCACAAGCACTACGGCACCGACTCCATGCCTGAAACGGCCGAGAACGTGGCCGAGCAGTTCCAGGTCAAGCGCGAGGATCAGGACGCCTTCGCCTATCGCTCGCAGGAGCGGGCGTCGAACGCCATCGCCTCGGGCCGCATGGGCGAGGAGATCGCGAAGGTCACGATCAAGCAGCGCAAGGGCGATCCGATCATCGTGGACACGGACGAGCATCCGCGCGCCACGACGATGGAAAAGCTGGGCGCCCTGCCCGCGCCCTTCCGCGAAGGCGGCACGGTGACGGCCGGCAACGCGTCGGGCGTGAACGACGGCGCGGCGGCGGTGATCGTGGCCTCTGCGGCGGCGGTCGAGAAATACGGCCTGACGCCGCGTGCGCGGATCGTCGGGATGGCGACGGCTGGCGTGGCGCCCCGGATCATGGGGATCGGCCCGGCACCGGCGACCGAGAAGCTGCTGGCGCAGCATGGCCTGTCGATCGGCGACATCGACCTGATCGAACTGAACGAAGCCTTCGCCGCGCAGGGCATCGCCGTGACGCGGCAGCTCGGGATCGCGGACGACGCGGACTGGGTGAACCCCAACGGCGGCGCGATCGCACTCGGCCACCCGCTGGGGATGTCGGGCACGCGCCTGGCGCTGACGGCGGGGATCTCGATGGGCCACATGGGTGCCAAGCGTGCGGTCTGCACGATGTGCATCGGCGTGGGCCAGGGGATCGCGATGCTGCTGGAAGCGGTATGATCCTGATGACATGGGCGGGGTGGACCCGCCCTAAGGGGCCGTCCGGAGGGGCGGCCCTTTTCGTTTGCGGTGCGCGGAGCCGGGAGGGGCGCCTGCCCGTGGGGTGGCGCAGCTGACCTGGGGACGGTGGCGATTTATGCCAGCCACCAACCTCCGCAATATGAGCGTCGCGCGCGGGCCTCAAAGCACCAGCCCGCCGGGACGGGCAGGCGCTCGCCCGGCGCCTTCGGCTTGATTCCGGGCGGGTTTCTTGTGGTTCGATTGTTCGGAACGCATGTTATCCTTGGGCTTGACCCGAGGACCTCATGAGGCGGCGCGGCGTTTGGAGGTCCTCGGATCAAGCCCGAGGATGACGACCCCTTTGCCTCAGCCGTTCAGCCCGGCCTCCGCCTCGATCTCGCGGCGCGACTTCCGCGCGCGTTCCGTCGCCGATTTCAGCTGACCGCAGGCGGCCATGATGTCCTCGCCCCGCGGCGTGCGGATCGGCGAGGCATAGCCGGCCTTGTGCACGATGTCGGCAAAGCTCTCGATCCGGTCCCAGTCCGACCGCTCGTAGGGGGAGCCGGGCCATTCGTTGAACGGGATCAGGTTGATCTTGGCCGGAATGCCCGAGATCAGCTTGACCAGCCGCCGTGCATCCGCGTCCGTATCGTTCACGCCCTTCAGCATCACGTATTCGAAGGTGATCCGCTCCGAATTCGACAGCCGGGGATATTCGCGCAGTTCGTTCAGCAGCGTCTCGATGTTCCAGCGCTTGTTGATCGGCACCAGCTTGTCCCGCACCTCGTCGGTGGTCGCGTGGAAGGACACCGCCAGCAGACAGCCGATCTCTTCGGCGGCCCGCGCGATCTCGGGCACCACGCCGGAGGTCGACAGGGTGATCCGGCGGCGGGACAGGGCGATCCCCTCGCCGTCCATCGCGATCTTCATCGCGTCGCGGACGGCTTCGAAATTGTAGAGCGGCTCGCCCATCCCCATCAGCACGATGTTGGACAGCAGCCGGTCCTCGCGCTTGGGCGCGCCGGGCACGGGCCATTCTCCCAGATCGTCGCGCGCCAGCATGATCTGGCCGACGACTTCGCCCGCGGTCAGGTTGCGCACCAGCTTTTGCGTGCCGGTGTGGCAGAACGAACAGGTCAGCGTGCAGCCGACCTGGCTGGAAATGCAAAGCGTGCCGCGATCCGACTCGGGGATGTAGACCGTCTCGACCTCGTGCCCGCCCGCGATGCGCACCAGATACTTGCGGGTCCCGTCGGCCGAGATCTGTTTCGACACGACCTCGGGCAATTCGATCACGAACCGCTCGGCCAGCGTCGCGCGGAAGTCCTTGCTGAGGTTGGTCATCGCGTCGAAATCGCGGACACCCCAGTGATAAACCCACTGCCACAGCTGGTTCAGCCGCATCTTGAGCTGTTTCTCGGGCACACCGGCCTCGACCAGCGCCTCGCGCATCCGGTCGCGGGTCATGCCGATCAGGTTCGCGCGGCCATCCCCTTCCGGCAATTTGCGCGGAATGGTGTGGACGTCTTGCGTGATCGGCGTCGCGGGCGCGGAATCGGACATGGCGGGCTCCTGTGGAAGTCTGGCCATATATGGGATCCGGTCGCGAAATGAAACAGGCGTCAGATCGCCAGCAGGATCAGGCCGATCAGTCCCGGCAGCGCCTGCACCACTGCCCCTGCCCTGAGCCGCGAAGTTGCCGCCAGTGTCGCACCCGCGACCACGACGAACAGACAGATGAACGCCGCGAAGGCGACCGAGCCCGCGACAATCGCCCAGACCGCGCCGAGGGCGAGCATCAGGTTGTAGACCCCCTGGTTGAAGAACAGCACCTCCAGCGCCTTCGCCTCGACCGCGGGATCAAGCGCGCTGTCGGGCTTCATCCGGCGCATCATCCGGCGGCTGAAATCCGGGCGTTTCCAGAGGAACGACTCACCGATGAAGAAGATCACGTGCAGCGCCGCGATCAGCAGCAGGATCAGTGTAACGCCAGTCGACATCGAGGGTCCTCCGCTTGTGCCTGACAAGGGTCTGCGCGCGGCGGGTTTCTGTCAATTCCGCACCATTCGAACGCTACGTCATGGCCCTGCGAAACTGCGGATCGACCCGGTCGGGCCAATGCGCCATGCTGGACCCGACACATCGAAGCAGCCGAGGGAGGCCGCATTGAAACACCTTGTCCTTATCCCCGCTCTGATCCTGTGCCCGCTCCCGGCGGCTGCCGACTGGCGGACCTCTTCCCCCCTGCCCGACCTTCTGCGCTTCTCGAAGGGCGAGATGCCGGCCAATCCGCTCAGGCTGACAGGCACGGAGATCCTCGATGCCCTCGTTCTGGACACGGTGGACCTGACCAATGGCTCCGCACGGGTGATTCAGCTTCGCAAGCCCGCGAAGACGATGGAGTTCACCGCCGCCTCCGTGCCGCAGGCGCAGGCCGGGCGTATCACGTTTCACAGGGACGGCACGGTGCGGATGTGGCTTGGGGATACCGAGCACAGGGGCTCATGGTCCATCGACGGCGACCTGCTGGGCGTCACACTGCCGGTTCTCGATGGCGGGCAGCGGCGGAGCGGGACCGTTGCGCTGGTCGCCGACAGCGACGCGGCGCAGACAGTTCACTACGAATGGGCCGGGTTCGAATTTCGGAACCTGCCAGGTCAGATGGAACGCTGACCCTGGCACGCGAAGGGCCCTCCGCGTGCGGAAGGCCCCGAGCGCTCATCCGATGCGCGTCACTGGCAGCGCTTTTCCGCTTCTTCCACCGCGGCGGTGAAGCCGAACAGCGAGAACGTGTCCTTGGTCGAGGTCCCCCGCCCGGACACGCCGGTCACGACGGCAGAGGTCCCGCGCTTGAGCGCGGTCAGGATCTTGGTGTCCTCGGCGGGCGAGGCGGACCACGCCCATTCACCCTCGGTGAACAGCTCGAACTCCGTCCCGTCCACGTTCAGGTTCACGGTCGACCCGTCCGCGAAGGGATAGCCGCCGGTGAACGTGACCTGACCGGCGACTTCTGCGCCGGGGCGATAGAACGCCATGAACAGGATATCCGACCGGCGCACCGAAACGACGCGCCCGTCCTTGGTGTTCACCGTTTCCTTGGGGGCGGAGACCGCCCAGCATTCCTTGGGATCGTTTTCGACGAAAACGCTCCAGTCCGTCTTGGCCGCGACCTGATTTTCGCTCGCGCTCTGCGCGAAAACGCCGCCCGCCATGGTGAGTGCCCCCAGCATCGCTGCCGCCATAGGAACCCGAACCTTCATACTGCAGCCTCCAAGCTGTCTCAGCCTCATTCATGAGACCCGCGCGACCGTGTAACCGGACTTGTTCCCCGCAGGCCATTCCTTTCTCGACGCCGGCACATTAACGTGAAACGACCCTCCGGCGAAAGGCCGGATGGCAGAAATTCGCATAGATTTGAGGATGGGGATCATGAGCGCGGCAGTGCCATTGGTCGAGGTCACACGCGGGCCATTTGTCGAAAGCCAGCACAGGGGGCACGCGGTGATCTGCGACACCTCGGGCCAGATCGTCCGATCGTGGGGCGATCCGGACCTGACGATCCTGCCCCGGTCGTCCTGCAAGATGGTGCAGGCCCTGCCGCTGATCGAAAGCGGCGCGGCGGATGCGGCCGGGCTGACCTCGCGCCAGCTCGCCTTGTCCTGCGCCTCGCACAACGGGGCGTCGATCCACACCGGTCCCGTGCGCGACTGGCTGGCGACCTTGGGCCTGACCGACGACGCCCTGCGCTGCGGCCCGCAGGAGCCGGGCGACCGAACCGCGATGGAGGCGCTGATCCGCGCGGGCGAACTGCCCTGCCAGTATCACAACAACTGCTCGGGCAAGCACTCGGGCTTCCTGACACTGAACCGGCACATCGGCGGCGGCAGCGAATACCACGAACCCGATCACCCGGTGCAGACCGCCGTCCGTGCCGCCTTCGAGGAGGTGACGGGCGAAACCAGCCCCGGCTACGGCATCGACGGCTGCTCGGCCCCGAACTTCGCGACTTCGCTGACCGGGCTGGCGCGGGCGATGGCGGCCTTCGCGGGCGCACGCGAGGGACATGGCACCCGGCAGACGGCGCAGGCGCGACTGGTGCAGGCGATGATGGCGCACCCGGAACTGGTCGCGGGCGAGGGGCGGTCCTGCACCGCCCTGATGCGCGCGATGGAGGGCCGCGTGGCGGTCAAGACCGGGGCCGAGGCGGTTTTCGTGGCGATCCTGCCGGAGAAGGGTCTGGGTGTCGCGGTCAAGATCGAGGACGGCACCACGCGGGCCTCCGAATGCGCGATCACGGCGATCCTGATCGGCCTCGGCGTGCTGGATCCGGGGCATCCGGCGGCCAGGGCCTTCGGTCACATGCCGATCCTGAGCCGTCGCGGCGCGGTCGCGGGCGAAGTGCGTCCTGCCGCCACGCTCGTCACCGGCTGGTAGGATTTACACCCGGTCACCCAGACCGTGGATCAGCGCGGCGCCGGTTTCGAACCAGGCGCCGCGCAGTTTCGTGAAACCCTCGGCATGCGTATCGACCGGCACCAGCGGCAGACCAGTTTCGTCTCCGGACAGTGCGGCGGTGGCCATCGCCTTGCCGAACAGGGTCCCCGGCGCGATCCCCCGTCCCGAGTAGCCGAACGCGGCATAGGCCGAGGGGCCGAAGTACAGGATACGGGGCAGCTTGTCCGACGACATGCCGATGCGCCCGGACCATGCATGGGTGAAGACCGGATCGGGCAGGTCCGGGAAGTAGCGCCGGAATCGCCGCCGCGCCCAGCCGAGGTGCAGGGCCCGGCCCGGCGCCTCGAGCGATCCCATGGCACCGATGATGATCCGTCCCGCCGCGTCGCGCCGGACCGAGGTCATGACCATCGCGGTGTCCCAGCATCCCTCGCCACCCGGCAGGATGTGGTCCGCCGCCCCTTCCGGCAGCGGGTCCGTTGCGGCCTGGAAGTAGTGCACCGGCGTCATCGGGCCGGGCACCGTGTCGGCAAGCCCGGTGTGATAGGCGTTGGAGGCCAGCACTACTGAATTGGCCACCACATGCCCATTTGCCGTGCGGACTATCCAGCTGTCGCCCTCACGGCGTAGCCCGGTGACCGGGCTGTTTTCATGCAGCGCAGCGCCAGCGGACACGGCCGCACGGGCAAGCCCCCGGCAATAGGCCAGCGGCTGGACCGTGCCCGCACGGGTATCGTGAAGGGCGCCGTGGAACCTGTCGCTGCCGGTTCGGCGGGCGGTTTCGGCTGCGTCCAGAAGGGTGACGGGCGCGCCACGGCCTGACTGCTGCCGGTGCCGTTCGCGCAGATCCGCCAGACCGGACGCGGCATGCGCGAGGTGCAGCGTGCCCGCACGCCGGGGTTCGCAGGCGATGCCATGCCGTTCGATCAGGTCGAACACCAGCGCAGGCGCCTCGCCCAGCATCGTCACCAGCCGCTCCCCTGTGCCGCCCGGCAGGATCGCCTCGATCTTGTCCGGCGGGGTCCAGAGGCCGGCATTCACCAGCCCGACATTCCGGCCCGAACCGCCATGTCCGACAGTCGCGCCCTCCAGCAGCACAACCTTCGCCCCCTGCTCCGCGGCGGCCAGCGCCGCCGAGCAGCCGGTGAACCCGCCGCCGATCACGCAGAGGTCGGCGGCCGCCTGCCCGCTGAACGCGGGGGCATCGAACCGTTCGGCGCTGCTGTCGGTCCAGAGGTTCTTCATTCCGGCGGCTCCTTGGGTGATCGGCGCGACAGAACCACATCCGTGCAGGCTGCGCGAGGGGGGCTTTTCGCCTTTCGAAGCGGCGGTAGACTGGCATACCATCCGGTCAGTCCGGCCCTGCCCGGAACCAGAGGAGGAGACACCAAGCCATGATGAACCCAGACAAGCTGCGGCTCGACCCGCCCGATCCCGCGTCCTATTCCCCGCGCCAGAAAGAGGTGCACGAGATGATCGTCGCCGGTCCGCGCGGACGGGTCGTGGGACCGCTGGCGCTGTGGCTGAACCGCCCCGAACTGGCCGCCAATGCCTCGGCACTGGGCGGCTACCTGCGCTACAGCACCTCGCTCGGGCCGAAACTGGCGGAGCTGGCGATCATCACCACGGCGCGGTGCTGGGACGCGGAATTCGAATGGTTCGCACACAAACGCCTCGCGCTCGAAGCAGGGTTGGATCCCGCGATCGCCGACGCGATCCGCGACCGGAAGGAACCCGCGTTTTCGGACGCCGAGGAAGAGATCGTCTGGCGCTTCACGTTGGAGGCGTTCACCAACCCGCGCAAGCAGGTCAGCGATGCGACCTTCGCCAAGGCGTTGGAGGTGCTGGGCCGCGACCGGGTCGTCGATCTGGTCGGGGTGATCGGCTACTACAGCCTCGTCTCGGTGACGCTGAACAACTTCAACATCATGCCCGAAGACGGCATCGCGCTGGAACTTCAGGACTGACGTGAACCCTGCGGCCCGCGCGCCACGCGCGGGCTGCACAGTCAGCCGACGGCGCTGACGCTCTCGCCCTTGTATTCCTCGACCCAACGGCACATGGCCGCCTCGGCGCCGGGCGCGTCGCGTGACTCGACGGCCTTGCGGATCTCGTTCAGGGCGGCCGCCATCTCGATCTCGGACAGATGCTTTTCCTGCGCCCGCAGGATCTTGGGATGCGGCGTGGTCAGCATGTCGGAACCGATCAGCAGCTCTTCGTGCAGCTTTTCGCCCGGACGCAGGCCGGTGATCTCGATCGCGATCTCGCCGTTGGGGTTGTTCTCGTCCCGGACGGAATATCCGGCCCCCTCGATCATCTGACGCGCGACCTGATAAATCGGCACGGGCTCGCCCATATCCAGCACGAAGACGTCGCCGCCGCGGGCAAAGCTGTCGGCGGACAGAACAAGGCGCACGGCCTCGGACACCGTCATGAAAAAGCGCGTGACGCGTGGATCGGTGACGGTCACGGGTCCGCCACGGGCGATCTGTTCCTCGAACAGCGGAATGACCGAGCCGGAGGACCCGATGACATTGCCGAACCGGACCATCGAATACCGCGTGCGGCGCGACCGGGTGGCGAGGTCCTGAACGATTTCCTCGGCCAGACGCTTGGTCGAGCCCATGATGGACGAGGGCCGGACGGCCTTGTCGGACGAGATCAGCACGAAGCGTTCGACTCCGACCTCGCCCGCCGCATCGGCGACGATCTTGGTCCCCAGCACGTTGTTGCGCAGCCCTTCGATCGCGTTGGTCTGGACCATGGGCAGGTGCTTGTAGGCGGCGGCGTGCAGAACGACGTCGATTTCGTTTTCGGCCATGACCGAGACGACAAGCGACTTCTCGCAGATCGAGCCAAGCACCGGAATCACCTGAAAATCAGGCTCGAGCTCGGCCAGTTCGCGTTCGATATTGTAGAGCGCCAGTTCGCTGTGATCGAGCAGAACCAGCCGTTTCGGGCCACATGCGGTCAGCTGGCGGCACAGTTCCGAACCGATCGAACCGCCGGCCCCGGTGACGAGAATATTCTTGCCGCCATAAGCGTCGCTGATACCGGGCAGTTCCTCTTCCAGCCGGTTGCGGCCCAGGATTTCCTGAATGTCGAAGGTCAGGACGTTCTGATGACCGAAGCCCTGTTGCGCCACCATCTGCGCAAACGAAGGCAGCGACTGGACCTCGCAACCGACCTCGCGCAGCCGGCGAGAGATCCGGGCCTGCACCGCCCTTCCTTCGGACGGCATGGCAAGGATGATGCGATCGACGCTGTTCCGCTTCACGATCTCCTTGATGTGGAGCGGTGAATGGACCCTGAGGCCCGAGATCGTCAGGCTCTGGAGTCGGGGGTTGTCGTCGACGAACGCGACCGGCACGACGGCATCGTCCGTTGTCAGGGCCGCTGCCAGCTGCCGCCCGGTCTGGCCCGCACCATAGATCAGGATGCGGCGGCGATGACCGCGGCGCATATAAATCCACTTCAGCGTGTGAAGCATCCCGAGGCGTGCGCCAACGGACAGGATCATGAAGGCCATGGTCGTGATGACCACCTCCAGAAGCGTCACGTGCACGCCGGGGATGAAATTGCTCAGCCCGCAGGCCGCGCCGATCGCCAGGGCGAGAATCGCCGTATCCGTGATTCCGTTGGCCTCGTATGCCAGGAGCTTCTTGCGATCGAGTTCGAGATAGATGGTCATCCCGACACCGGTCGCCAGGCAGGTCGCTGCGACACGCCAGTCGATATACAGGCCCGTCGCATTCGACGGCACCAGGATCGCCACCACGGAAAGGGCCACGAGGACCAGAAATGCATCGACAGAGATGAGGATCAGCCGCTTGTGCCAGGCATCCAGCTTTATTGCCCACTCGAACAGCATCTAGTTGACCTCGAAGCTCCGTATTACGCCAGGGCTAGGCAGCCCATGTTTCAGACGGAGTTTAGTGACCGAAATATCGCACATATATGTGACACGGCCGGTTCCTAGCGAATATTCTTTACTGAATGGTCTAAAGCCCTGTCGCTCGCAAGAAATTTTTCTGCATCCGCGAACGGATGGGCGGAAATCCGCACTTATCGGCGGCGCCTTGGCGACATACGAGGCAGAACGGTCGCGAACATCAGCCAGATATCCCAGCAGACGGTCCGGCTGCGGCCGTATATGATGTCCAGCCGGGCCTTGGCCGGAACGCAGCGGCGCACATAGACCGACTCGGTCTCTTCGGGCGTCTTGCAAGGAACCAGAAGCGCCGTTTCGCGGGCGTGGAACATGATCGACGCCAAACCCGTCAGACCCGGCCGGTTCTTGAGAACCTCGGCATAGAGGTCCGGGAACATCTCGACATAGCGGCGCAGGGGCGGGCGCGGCCCGACGAAACTGATGTCGCCGCGCAGGATGTTCCAGAGCTGGGGCATCTCGTCCAGCCGGTAGCGCCGCAGGAACCGGCCGGTCGGCGTGATCCGGGCCAGCTTGTCCCCGCCTGAAACACCGGCGTCGTCCGGATCGACCTTCATGGTGCGGAACTTGACCAGACCGAAGGGCTGCCCCGGCGCCTTCATCCGTTCCGACACGAAAAAGACCGGGCGCCCGTCCCGGATGGCGACGACCAGCGAAACGCAGAGGATCGCGGGCCACAGAAGGGCAAAGAGAATCGCGCAGGCCGTGAGATCCATCAGGCGCTTCATGGGCGTCATGTCACCGGCTCCATCAACGTCCGCCATTCGGCGACAAGCCGTTCGGGGTCGGCGCTTGCGACCAGCGGCGGACCGATCCGGCGCCAGAACGAGTCGCTGATCGCCATGGACTGCAGGGCGTCCTGCGGGGCCGGTCGCCATGACGGGGTCCGGCCTGCCGCCGCGAGAATCCCGTCCATCGCCACCGGCGCCGGTCCGGCGAGGTTCAGGACAGGGGGCAGGTCCTCGGGCGGCAGATCGGACAGGCGCAGAAGCGCTGCCGCCAGATCGGATGGTGCGACGTAGCTGCGCAGGGGCCCGCCGCCGTCCGGGAACCGGTCCAGCACGATATCGTTGCCGAGCGCGAGGTTAGAGAACAGCATGTCTGCCCCGGCGACGTTGGCCAGCCGCAAGGCACAGCTGGCCGGAGTCCCGCCGAGTTTGGCGATTTCGCGCTCCATCAGCGCCTTGGCGGCTCCATAGGGATTGCGTGGCGCGGGCGTGTCGGTTTCGGTCCACAGACGTCCCCCGCCTCCATAGACCGCCGCACTGGACATGTGGATCACGCGGCGCGCGCCAACGGCCCGCGCCAGTTCCGTCGCCCGACGTGCCAGAAGCGCGTTGTCGGCAAGTTCCTCCGGCGTTCCGGCGGTCACGCCCCACATGGCCAGAACGGTCTCAGCCTGCCCGAGGCCCCCGGCCTGTCCGGTTTCGGTCCAAAGGCGGTATCCAGGGTGATCCCTGCCAATCCAGCCGCTCACCCGCGCCCCGGCTTCGGTCCCCTCCCAAAGGCTGCGCAGGATCCTGCCGAGTTTTCCGCTTGCACCAACCACCAAGATGTTGGACATCGCGGCCGTTTCGTGCGCATTTCGTGTCACAGTGGTTAACCGGAGTTGCGGCGGGACAGGGTCCAAGCTGTCTATCACCGCCGATACGCATTAGAAAAGTCCGGGAACGACGGACGGGGGTCAGGCAAGATGGAGACAAGACGCGCGCAGGCAGTAATCGGCCTCGTTATCGTCTTGCTGACAGCCGCCTGCGGACTTCCGCGCGGGGCCGCTCTCCAATCGGAGATCGTCAAGGAAGCTGACACCAAGCAGCCCACCTTCGATGTCGTGGACGTCACACGCGATTCGGTGGCCCGCATCAAGACATGGCCCGTCACCGGCACCCACGAGGGATATTCGTGGCCGAATGCAACGCGCGGGCCCAGATCGCAGGTCATCCGGCCGGGCGACAGGCTGGACCTCGTGATCTGGGACAGCGAGGAAAACTCGCTCCTGTCCAGCCCGTCACAAAAGACCGTTGCGATGCAGGGCCTTGTGGTGTCGCCCAGTGGAACGATCTTTGTCCCCTACGTGGACGAAATCGTGGTGAACGGGCAGACACCCGAACAGGCCCGGCGCGACATCCAGGACAAGCTGAACACGGTTCTGCCGTCCTCGCAGGTCCAGATCGCCATGACCGAGGGCGCGCAGAACTCTGCCGATCTGGTCAGCGGGATCGCGAAACCCGGCAGCTATCCGATCCCGAATCGCGACACCAGAATTCTGAGCCTCATCTCGCTTGGCGGGGGCATTTCGCCATCAGTCCGTAACCCCGTGGTGCGGCTGATGCGTGATGGGCGCAGTTATCGGATCCCAGCCAAGGAACTGCTCGCGAACCCCGCGCGCAATGTTCTGGTACGCGGCGGCGATCAGGTGATCGTGGAAGCGGACGACCGCTACTTCACCGCGCTCGGCGCCAGCGGCACCGAAGAGCTGATCTATTTCGACCGCGAGACGGTGACTGCGCTCGAGGCGATGTCGATGGTCGGCGGGCTGTCCGAAACCCGCGCAAACCCTCAGGGCGTGCTGGTTCTGCGTGAGTATCCGGCCAAGACACTGAGAGCCGACGGCAAGGGTCCCAAGATGACGGACACCGTTTTTGTCATCGACCTGACCTCGGCGGACGGGCTGTTCGCGGCCCGCAATTTCCGTATTTATCCGGGCGATACGATCTATGTCACGGAAAGCGCACTGACAGTCGCGAACACCGTGTTCGCCATCATCGGGCGGCTGTTCTTCTTCGAGTCCCAGCTTGCCAATCTGTGACCGGGTTCGGATCCGGCCTTGTGCCGGACCGACCGGGGTCAGACGGACCGGAACGGGGAGGATCCTATGGACAAGCAACGCGAAAGCATCGCGATCGAGCCGCCACGGCAGGACTGGCTGGACCTGACTCAGGAAGACATCCTGGATCCCGGTCTGCCGATCATCGACCCGCATCACCACCTGTGGGACCGGCTGGGCGGCTTTCTGGCGGACGAGATCATGGCCGATACCTCGTCCGGTCACAACATCCGCAAGACGGTGTTTGTCCAATGCCGCTATGCGCACCGAACGGACGGACCCGAAGCCATGCGTCCCGTGGGCGAGACCGAGGCCGTCGTCCGCGTCGCAGAGGAAACCGCGCAGCGCGGCGCGGCGACAGAGATCTGTGCCGGGATCGTCGGCTTTGCGGATCTGACGCTCGGCGGAGCCGTCGCCGAAGTGCTGGAGGCGCACAAAGCGGCCTCTGGCGGCCGGTTCCGCGGCATCCGTCACATCACCGCATACGAGGAATCGTTCGACACCTTCCTCGCCCCCGTAGCCCCCGACGCGATGACCTCCCCCGCCTTTCGCGAAGGATTCGCCTGCCTGTCGGCGGCGGGGCTGAGTTTCGACGGCTGGCTCTACCACCCGCAGATCCCCCAGTTCACGGAGCTTGCGCGCGCCTTCCCGGACACCGTGATGGTTCTTGACCATGTGGGCGGCCCGCTGGGAATCGGCCGCTATCGGGGCCGGGCGGACGCCACCCATGCGGAATGGCTGGCCTCCATGCGCGACCTGGCGGCCTGCCCCAATGTCAACGTCAAGCTGGGCGGGCTGGTCATGGACATCACCGGCGCAGAATGGGCCGCTGCCGCCACCCCGCCGGGGTCCCGCGCGCTGGCGGACGCGTTCCGGCCGTGGATGGAGCCGGTGATAGAACTGTTCGGGGCAGACCGCTGCATGTTCGAAAGCAACTTTCCGGTCGACAAGGTCTCCTGCTCATATCCGGTGCTCTGGAATGCCTTCAAACGCCTCGCAGCGGGCGCCGGAGAGACTGAGAAAGCCGCCCTGTTTCACGATACGGCGGCGCGGGTCTATCGAATCTGACCGCGCTAAAGCTCCTGTTAACACCCCTCGGCTAATGAGGCCGCGGGTGAGTGAAACGGGTGGTGAGCATGAGCGGGCAGTCGAATGCCGCGCCGGTCATCATCAAGCGCAAGAAGGTCGTCGGCGGCGACGGACATCACGGTGGTGCCTGGAAGGTCGCGATTCTTGGTTCCTTTGGTCGAAGGACGCCTTGCGCCCGTTTCACACCCCGCCCGAATTGGGCGGATACAACGTCATTCTGACCAGTGCGGGAGAGGCCATGCGCCACTCCGCGCCATCCAATGGGATGCGGCGCCAGGATCGCGCCAAGACCCTAATGATTACCTAAACGCCCTCCCGTCTTTCCGGCGGATTTGAACCAAACCTCTCATGCCCGACGCTGCACCCGGCTCGCCGGATCGTTGTGCACCACAGTCCGCCGCCCCTCGCGGTCATAGACCTCAAGTGACCGGCTCAGCCGCCCCAACGTGCCGAGCCGGTTCGCGACAGCCCGGACACCCCGCATCGCAGTATCCAGAAGTTCCTGATTGCGGGCTGACTTTTCCAGGAGCGCTGTCAGCCTGCTGCGATCGGCATCGGACGTGATCAGGTCGGTGGCGAAAACCCCTTCCTTCTCCTCCAGCACGTCATGCAGCGCCCCGAAATCGCCGTCGAGCAGTGCGGCGCGTTCGCGGTCAAGGACCCGGTCGAGCCGGTGAAGAATGTCATTCTGCGCCGCGTCAGTCATGTCTCCCTCCGGCGCAGGCCAGCCTCGAACCTTTCGGCCAGGCCGATACCTTTTGCGGCAATGGCCCGCGCCTGTTCCTGTCGCAGGAAGGAGGCGAACTGCGCCTCGCCGGGGCCACCACCGAATGCGCCGCGCGGCGCGCCGACCCCCGCGGACTTCAGCATTTCGTCAATAAAAACGACCTCAAGTTCCATCGCGACACGTTTGAGCGAGCCGGGATCGCGGGTGGCCTGTGTCACACCGATCTGCGTGGCGGAAAGCATTCGATACCTCCAATTGTGGTTACTTTCGCGATCCTGGCCCGTGATCGGTAAAGGCCGGGTAACCGATTTCGAGGAAAGTGACGCATCGCTGGAAGAAATCCGGGACAGCCATGCATCTCGCCTTACGCCTCACAACTCCGCCCGCCGCTGCAGGCGCGTTGCCCCGGCCCTCGGATGATCGACAGACTGGTAGCTGGTTTGCCGATCTCGTGGCCGGCGCTCCGGTGTCCGACGAACGGGCGCCGGGATCACGCTCCGCACCCAGAACTTCGCTTCGGGACGAGCTTGCGGAAGGCGCCCAGGATGTCGAACCGTCGGACACGTCATCGACGGACACCCCCCTGGAAGATGCGAACCAGTCGCCGACAGGGGTGAGCGGGGATGCGTCAGTCACGCACCGTTCCGCCGCCAGGCCGATGGCGGATATGGAATTGGGTCCGGAGCGGCGACTGCCGCGCACTGTCAAGGAGACGGACCCTGTTCCGACTTCGGCACTCTCTACTGAAAAGCGCGCCGTGGCCGCAAACGCGGCGGGTGACAAGGAGCCGCGTCAGACATCACCCGAAACCGGACCAACAGCCGACCCGCCGGACCTGGGGGTCGACACACCCGCGGGCCGGGTGGATCACGCAGGGGACGTGTCCGGTATCGCAGGCCGAGAGCCGGCGACGGCGGCGGATGCTTCGATGGCAGACCCTATTCCCGGCGTCGCCGCAATCCTGCCCGGTGAAGAGCGCGAGGTCTCTTCGGCGAACAGCCTCACCGTGGCGACGGCGTCCCTGAGCGACCGGACTTTGGGTCAATCGTCCCGCTGGCCCGTGCAGCCCCTGTCAGCGTCGGCCTCCGTCCCGGAACATTCGGACTCCAGCTCCCCGGCCGAGGCGACGCGACAGGCGCAGGCCCCTGCCCCACCTCGCGGGCCATACATGAAGCGCGACGCGGACCCTGATACTATGCCCGCCGGGCCTGCGGCTCCGATCGGCGTGTCCAGGGTCGTCGCCTCTGAATCCGCAAGGTCGCAGGCACCTGCCGCGATTGGCGCCGACACCAAGCCGTATCTGTTGAGTGCACGCCTGAACAACATGGCACCCGACCGGTTCGATCGAACGGGCCAGCGCTCCCCGAACTATGGTGTGCCGGGTGCGGAGGATGCGGATCGGGCAAGAGGCGGACGTCAGGATGGCGCGCGTCCCCAAGGCTCTGCCCTTCAGGCCGTGGGTGGAGGCAAGGCGAATTCCCACACACCCACACCGAACCTCAAGCCGGTCTTGGCTCAACCGCGCACAACCGGCGCTGATCCAGTCAGATCGGCAGATACGCCAACTAGAGACAAACATCCGCCCCTGCCAGAACATGGCGGTATTCGGGGCGGGGGGGCAGCACATGGGACACGCAATCCCGATCGACCATTGCAGCGGAACGCCCTGCCAGCCACGCCCGGGGTCTTTATCAGCCGGCACCAGCCGATCAGGCCTGACGGGCGGCAAGATTCTGACGGTCCCGCCCTACCGGAGCGTCGTCTCATCGCGCCGGAGCGGAATGCACCCCCGGACACGGCGGTGGCGAAAGCCTTGGCGGTTCGGCACGGCCCTTCCAGAGGTCACCAGGATTCAGCGGTCAGGCTGACTGCGCTCCCGGCTTCGCAAGCGGCGCGGTCCGCGATCAACCAGCAGCAGGAGGCGAACGCGGGCGCAACTGTGACGGCGACGACAGAAGTACAGGCGGTAACTGGGAATGACAGGCAGGGACTTGCGTCCGAGGCCCCTCTGACACGTCCGGCCCCGGCACAGGTCACCAAGTCGCAGGAACCGGCCGCGCCTTCGCCCGTGGCCGGTTCCCAGCACCGTGGGCCCATACTCCGTGAACAGGTGGGCGAGGCTCCAAAAGGCACGGACAACCGGGCCGGCCCCCTTCTGTCAAAGCATACTGCCGACGGTCAAGCGTCCCGGCACATGCCAGCGGCGGCGGACCGTCCCGGCCCCGGTCTCGCGGCACGCGCGACGGAAGACCCCATATCCACGCCACTCCCGCACCGGACCCGCGCGTGGCGCTCACGCACCGAACCCGCGGAGCGCCCCGGTACAGTATCGCCACTCCCGTATCGGTCGGAGTCGCAGCCGGAGCCCCGCAGGGCGCCGGACGGTCCGCAGGGCCGTCGCGCCGAAGGCACGCCGATGGCAACCGCACCGATGCCGGTGGACGCCCGGCCTGAACCTCGGTCCAAGGATCCCTCCGACCTGCCGCCTATCACGAGGCTGAAACGACCGCCCGCATCAGAAAGCGCGGCGCGGCATATCGCATGGGGCATGACGCAGCGTGACCCACACAGCAGCCGGGGACTGCCTGAGCAGACCCGGACGGCGGGCATGTCGTTCCCAACCGATGCTCCTGCGACACGTGCCGTCGCCCCGCCCGCGCCGGAAGTGTCCCCCCCGGCGGCAGCAGTCCGGCCAGTGCAGGCAGAGGTCGACAGATCAAAATTAGCGGCCCCGTCGGACTTGCGGTGGCCCCCGCGCATCAGCGAGCGGCCTGTGTCCGGCGCGAAGGATATCGCTCGGGAAGTCGGTTCTGCCCGAGAAAAGCGATTGGTGAACCACGCAGCGGGTCAACTCTCCGAGCCAGCGAACCCTGACCCCAAGGACGCCACGCCGCCGCTACGCTCTCCCCGGGCAGACGGGCCCGTTCCCGCTGCACCGGTCAGTGCCGGGCGCTCCGGTCATGAGGCGGATTTTGGCGCCGCGGACCAGGGCCGGTCCGGCATGCCGGTGCGGGAGACAAGGCGCATGCCAGGCGGCTCCCTCCCGAACGCTCCGACTGAAGACAGCGCGCGGGTTTCGGAGATTGTCCAAAGGTCGCAGCAAGCCGGGCCGGCCCGACAGGCCCCGGCTTCACGGGCTGAACCAGATACGGCTGCGATATCACCCATCCCTCCGGGAGCGTTGGACCGCCAGCGCGTTGATTCTGAGACATTTGCGCTTCGGTCAGGTCATCACACCGTGACACATGGCTCTGCTGTTCCGGCCGCAAGAGAGGCGCGCGTTCAGGGGACGCTGGCCGACCGGATCGCGGAGCCGGCGCCTGCCCCGCATGTCAGAACAAGAGCGCCGGTCGAGCGATATGACGTGAGCCCGACCGGGCAACCCGGTGGACATCATCATCCAGACGACAGCGGCAACACGACCGGTGCAGATCAAGTGAGCGGGCCCAGATCGGAAGGCGGCCCGGCATGGACCGGGCCGAAAACAGGCGGAGTGGTCGGAGGTCCTGCCGCAACACGGGCAGCCGGTATCGCGCGCCATGACGAAGCATCGACCGGCAGGAGATCATCGCCCCTTATGAATATTGGTCAGCCATCCGCGACCGAACCGGCCCCTGCTCATGGCCGACTGGCGACAGCGACGCCGCTGCCTTTGCGAACCGCCGAAATGCGCTCCGATCCAATACAGGCACGGCCCGATGCCACCCGTATGGCTGAAGCGATCCCGCCACGTGCGCACCCGGAACCGGACCCCGCGACGATGCCGGAGATCGGACACGGGGCGCCGCCTGATTTCAGGTCCCCTGGAACGGTCGGGCACCCGGTCTACACAGGTTTGCGGCATGATACCCCCCCGCGCAGCGTTGCCGATCAGATCGCGGACGCCGCCCGGTCCACCGCCTCTGGCAGGGTCGAGCTCGTGCTGGAGCCGGAAGAACTCGGTCGCCTACAGATGACCCTGAAGTCCGACGGCCAGAGCCTTTCGATGACGGTTTTCGCCGATCGGAGTGACACACTGGACCTGCTGCGGCGCCACGCCCATGACCTCGCCCGCGCACTTTCGGAAGCAGGCTACGACGACGTGGACCTGTCATTCGGCCAGAACCGGCCCCAGCAGCACCCTGCAACGCATCAGGTCAACGACACGCCGGGCGGCACGGAGGATCGGGAAGACGCGGCCGCTGCGGACACCGCCATCCCGCCTGCGGCTTCGCCGAACGAAGCGATCGCGCCAGCTGCGCAGGCTGGCATGGATATCAGACTTTGACACAGCCCGGAGATCGACATGGACACTGGAACAACGGCGCCTGCTGCGCCCCCGACCCGAACGGACGTCGGTCCGGCAGCCACCCGACAATCCGGGCGGCCCGCGATCAGTTCGGATTTCGAAACCTTCCTGCAGATGCTCGCCACACAACTGCAGAACCAGGATCCCCTGAACCCGGTCGATTCCGCAGACTACGCCGTGCAGCTGGCGACATTTTCGTCTGTCGAACAGCAGGTCCTGACCAACGAACTGCTCGACGGGCTGATTGCGCGGCAGACCATGGCCGGAATTGCAGGCTACGCGGACTGGATCGGGCTGGAGGCACGGTCGCCTGCGCCCGTCTGGCATGACGGCACCACACCGATCCAGCTGGAGCCGAACCCGCTTGCCGCGGCGGACCGCACCGTGCTTGTCATCCGGGATGAGGCGGGGGACGAAGCGGCCCGGATCGCCATACCGCTCAGTGGCAATCCCTATCTGTGGGAGGGTCAGGATCAGTCCGGCGATCCCCTGCCACCCGGCCACTATACCTTTGAGCTTGAGAACCACGCCGATGGCGAGTTGCTGATCACGGACGCGCTGGAAACATACGCCCGTGTCACCGAGGCGCGGACAGTTGACGGGCAGGTGCTCGTAACACTGCACGGCGGGGGGCTCGTTCCGGTTTCGGCAATCACGGGCCTGCGAGACCCTGCCGGACCCTGAGGGCCACGTCCGGGGCCGGATGGGTGGGGCCGCGGACCTACCGCCTTACCCCGAGAGTGGAGGGATCGGCGGAACTGGGAGGATCACCTGCACTACGGGCCAGTCGGGGTCGGCGATCATCGCGCGCGTCCGATATGACTAAGTCCTCACAAGACGCGATCTTGTCACCGGATGGCGCGCATTCAGATCAACCCGGCGAACGCTCGGGGTGGCGGATCACATAAGCGCCCATTCCGTCACGGCCATCAGCGCTGCCCCGGCGGCCAGCCCGATGCAGCCCCAAAGCAGCCGGAGCTTCCAGCGCCCCTTTTCAGGCATCGAGGGTTCGGCGATCTGACTGATCAGAGCGCGCTCCACGAGGACCGGCAGGCGGGGGCCGAACCGGGCCATGACCTGCGCCGTCCGGGCGAGGTCCTTGGCCAGCGCACGGGGCCCGAGGTTGCGGCGGATGTAGTCCTCGACCACCGGGCGGGCGACCTGCCAGATGTTGATCTGCGGATCGAGCGATCGCGCCACGCCCTCGACCACCACCATCGTGCGTTGCAGCAGGATCAGCTCGGTCCGCGTCTCCATACCGAAGCGTTCGGTGACCTCGAAGAGATAGGACAGCAGACGCCCCATCGAGATGTGCGAGGCGTCCATGCCGAAGATCGGCTCGCCGACCGCGCGCAGGGCACGGGCGAATTCCTCCACATCGCGGTCGGCGGGAACATAGCCCGCCTCGAAATGCACCTCGGCCACGCGTTTGTAGTCGCGCTTGATGAAGCCATAGAGGATCTCGGCGTAGACCCTGCGGGTGTAGACGTCGATATGGCCCATGATGCCGAAGTCATAGGCGATGATGTCCCCGTTCGGCGCGACCTTGAGGTTGCCCTGATGCATGTCCGCGTGAAAGAAGCCGTCGCGCAGCGCGTGGCTGAGGAACAGCTGCAGAACCCGTTCGCCCAGCACCACCCGGTCGTGCCCCGCCGCGTCCAGCGCCGCGTTGTCGCCGAGCGGCGCGCCCTCGGCCCAGCCCAGCGTCATCACCCGGCGGCCGCTTTCGTGCCATTTCACCTGCGGCAGGCGGAAGCCCGCGTCGCTTTCGGTATTCGCCGCGAATTCGCTGGCGCTGGAGGCTTCCAGCCGAAGGTCCAGCTCGCCCTTCACCACCCCGTCGAAATGCGCGACGACCTCTGACGGCCGGAGGCGGCGCGAGGCGGGGGACAGCATTTCGATGAACGAGGCGGCGAAGTAGAAGGCGTCGATGTCCTTGCGAAAGGCGCGCTCGATTCCGGGACGCAGAACCTTGACCGCGACCTCCTCGCCCGTCTCGACCAGCCGCGCCTTGTGGACCTGAGCGATCGAAGCGGCGGCGACGGGGGGCGAGAATTCGGAGAAGACGGCCTCGAGTGGGCGATCCAGTTCTTCTTCGATCGCCTTGCGCGCCTGCGCCATCGGGAAGGGCGGCAGCTTGTCCTGCAGCACGCGCAGCTGCACCGCCAGATCGTCGCCCACGAGGTCGGGTCGCGTGGACAGTATCTGGCCGAACTTGATGTATGCGGGCCCGAGCGCCGTCAGCGCCCGCGTCGCGGGCGGCATCGCCGGATCGCCGCGCATGCCAAGCCATTGCAGCGGCCAGCCGATCACCCGCGCGGCCATCCGCAGCAGCGGCGGCGCGTCATAGGCGTCGAGGATCACCTTCATCGCGCCCGTGCGTTCGAGCGTCGCGCCGGTCTGCGCCAGCCGCCAGATATTGTGCGGTCCGCGCATGGCTTACAGTTTCCAGCCCGAATGCAGACAGGCGATGCCCATGCTCAGGTTGCGATACTTGGCCTGCTCGAACCCTGCAGCCCGCACCATGCCAAGGAAGGTCTCCTGATCCGGGAACTGCCGGATCGATTCGACGAGGTACTGATAGCTGTCGCGATCGTTCGCGATCACCTGCCCCATCACGGGGATCATGTTGAAGCTGTAGCGGTCATAGAGCCACTGCATCCCCTCGTTCGGGATCTGGCTGAACTCCAGCACCATCAGCCGTCCGCCGGGCCTGAGCACGCGGAACGCCTCGTTCAGCGCCTCCTGCGGGCGGGTGACGTTCCGGATGCCGAAGCTGATCGTGTAGACGTCGAAGGTGTTGTCCTCGAACGGCAACGCCATTGCGTCGCCGACCACCCAGTCGAGGCTGTCTGCCATCCGCTCGGCCTCGGCCCGCTTGCGGCCTTCGACCAGCATCGGTTCGGTCAGGTCCAGCACGGTGGCATGCCCCGACCCCGCGCGTTTCAGGAACCGGAACGAGATGTCGCCGGTGCCGCCCGCCACGTCCAGCAGCCGCTGGCCGGGGCGCGGGGCGAGCCAGTCCATCATCGCGTCCTTCCAGACACGGTGGATCCCGAGGCTCATGACGTCGTTCATCACGTCGTATTTCGACGCGACCGAGCCAAAGACCCCGCGCACGCGCCCGGCCTTCTGGTCCTCGGGAATCTCCTGAAATCCGAAATGGGTGGTTTTCTGGTCCATCGGCCTTGCGCTTTGTCCAACCTGACCCTTCTTATAGGGCGCTCCGGGGCCGCTGCAATGCGGCAGGCCGCCCGGATGCCGGAGGAATGATGCCCGAACTGCCCGAAGTCGAAACGGTCCGCCGTGGCCTCGCCCCCGTGATGGAGGGCGCCGTGATCGCCCGCGCCGCCGTGAACCGGCCCGATCTGCGCTGGCCGTTTCCGGAAGGTATGGCCGAACGGCTGACCGGCAAACGGGTCGAACGGCTGCGGCGCCGGTCGAAATACATTCTCGCCGACCTGTCCTCGGGCGAGACGCTGCTGATCCACCTCGGCATGTCGGGGCGGATGCTGGTGTCGGGCGACCCGCTTGGGCATTTCGTGCATGACCATCCCGCGCCCGAGAAACACGACCATGTCGTGCTGGATATGGAGGGGGGCGCGCGGATCACCTTCAATGATCCCCGCCGTTTCGGTGCGATGGACCTGATGCCGACCGCCGGGGCCGAGGCCCACAAGCTGCTGGCGCACCTGGGGCCGGAACCGCTCGGCAACGCGTTCTCGGAAAGCTACCTCGCCACCGCGCTCGCGGACCGCGCCACACCGATCAAGGCCGCGCTTCTGGACCAGCGCATCGTCGCGGGCCTCGGCAACATCTACGTCTGCGAGGCACTCTACCGCGCCCGCATCGCCCCCGCCCGCGCCTGCCGCCGCATCTCCTCCGCCCGGCTCGGCGCGCTGGTTCCCATCATCCGCGACGTTTTGACCGAGGCGATCGCGGCGGGCGGATCCAGCCTGCGCGACTTCCGGCAGGCGGACGGTGAGCTGGGCTATTTCCAGCACAATTTCGACGTCTACGGGCGCGAAACAGCCCCCTGTCGCACCGAAGGCTGCGGCACCCCGATCCGCCGGATCGTGCAGTCGGGCCGGTCCTCGTTCTACTGTCCGACCTGCCAAAGATAACTTGAACGACCCGCGCAACGTGCTAGGGAATCCCTCCAACGCTTGCGAGGGGATGAGCTGAATGGCCTACGAAACCATCGTCGTCGAGACCGAGGACAGCATCTGCATGATCCGGCTCAACCGGCCCGACGCGCTGAACGCGCTGAACGACGTTCTGCTCGGCGAACTGGTCGACGCGCTGAAGGCCGCGCAGGCCAGCGACAAGGTGCGCTGCATCGTCATCACCGGCTCGGAAAAGGCCTTCGCCGCCGGGGCCGACATCAAGATGATGTCCACCAAGAGCTTCGTCGACGTGTTCACCGGCGATCTGTTTGCCGCCGAATCCGATGACATCATGCGCATCCGCAAGCCGATCATCGCTGCCGTCTCGGGCTATGCCCTCGGCGGCGGGTGCGAACTGGCGATGATGTGCGACTTTATCATCGCCGCCGACACGGCCAAGTTCGGCCAGCCGGAAATCAACCTCGGCGTCATGGCCGGTCTGGGCGGCACGCAGCGTCTGACGCAGGCGGTCGGCAAGGCCAAGGCGATGGACATGAACCTGACCGGCCGCTTCATGGATGCCGACGAGGCCGAGCGCGCTGGCCTCGTGTCGCGCGTCGTGCCCGCCAAGAAGCTGATGGAAGAAGCGATGGCCGCCGCGGCCAAGATCGCCGACAAGTCGATGATCTCGGTCATGGCGGTGAAGGAGGCGGTCAACCGCTCCTTCGAGGTGCCGCTGCGCGAGGGCCTGCTGTTCGAACGCCGCGTGTTCCATTCCCTCTTCGCGACCGAGGACCAGAAGGAAGGCATGGACGCCTTCGCCTCCAAGCGCGCCGCGCAGTTCCGGGACAAGTGACCGCCTAGCGCAGCAACCCCGGCAACCATGTCGCCAGCGACGGCACCGCCGCGACGATCAGCATGGCCATGAGGAACAGGCCGACAAAGGCGATGGAGGCCCGGTAGAGGTCGCTCATCGCCACATCGGGCGCCGCACCGCGAAACGCGAACATGGCATAGCCGAAGGGCGGTGTGATGCCGCCCACGGTCACGTTCAGCAGCATCAGCAGCCAGAACCACAGCGGGTCCAGTCCGAGCACGTTGATCAGCGGCAGGTAGATCGGGATCACGATCATCATCACCGCCACCTGGTCCACGAACAGGCAGAAGGCAAAGACCATCGCCATCATGGCGAGGATCATCAGCCACGGCGCAAGGTCCAGCCCCGACACCAGCGCGGTGATCAGCCGGCTGGCCCCGCTGATGGCCAGCAACTGGCTGAACAGCGTGGACGAGGCCATGATGATCAGGATCATCGCCGTCATCAGTGCGGCGGACCTGAGCGCCGACAGGATCAGCGCGATGCTCAGTTGCCGAAACAGCGCAGCGATGACCACGGCGCCGGAAACGCCGATCGCGGCGCTTTCGGACGGCGTCGCCACACCCAGCAGGATCAGCCCCACGACCAGCGCGATCAGGACGGCGAAGGGGACGCAATGGATGACGGCCCTCAGCACCGAGATGCGCACATCCGGCGCCAGCGCGGGCGGGGCGAGCCGCGGGTTCAGCGCGATCCGCAGCATGGCATAGCCGATGAACAGCGCGGCAAGCAGCAGCCCCGGCAGCACCCCCGCCACCAGAAGCCCGGCCACCGAGACATTGGCCAGTGTCGCGATGATGATGACCAGCACGCTCGGCGGGATGATCGGGGCAAGGCTCGCGCCGCCGAGGATCATCCCGATGGACAGCGTCCGGTCGTAGCCCCGCTGGACCATGCCCGGATAGATGGACCGGGCCATCATGGCAGCCACCGCCATGTTGGATCCCGACAGGGCGCCGAAGATCGTCGAAAGCACGCCGGCCAGCACGTACTGCCGCCCCCGGACACGACCCACGAAGCGGTCCACCGCCTCGAACAGCAGGTGCGCGGCGCCGGAGCGGAACATGATCTCGCCCATCAGGACGAACAGCGGGATCGCGGTGAGCTGGGCATTGGTGGTGGTCGAAAACAGCGAATTGGCCAGCATCCCGAAGGCTTTCGGCCCCAGCAGGATCGCAACGCCCGCCAGGTTGATCGACAGGAAAGCGAGAAAGATCGGCATGCCCGACATGAAGAGCGCCAGCACCAGCAGCGCCGCGCCAAGCAGTGTGGAGGGGTCGGACATCATGGTGCCGTGACCTCAGCCGCCGGGTCCGGAGCGGCGATGGCCAGCATCAGGAATTGCGCCGCCGACAGCCCCAGCCCCCATACGATCCAGACCGAGATCACGGCCTTGGGCACCGGGATCGCCGCCATCATCCGCACGCCCCGGCTGGCCTGCCGCAGCGTCTCCTCGCCCGCGATCCATGCCATGACGAGGCAGATCACGGCGCCCAGAACGGCGATGGCCTGACCGGCCAGCACGCGCCCCCGCAGCGGCAGCCGTTCCAGCAGCACCGTCACCGCCACATGCCCGCCGTCGCGCGTCAGGCGCGGCAGGGCGAGGAAGGCAACGATCAGCAGCAGGTAAGAGACCAGCTCGGCCGACCACCGGGTCGGCGCGCCAAAGGCGTAGCGGGTGACGACCTCGTAGTTATAGGCCACCACGATCAGCGCCAGCCCCGTCATCGCGATCCAGAGTCCGATCTCGGTCAGGCCATGGATGGCCTGACCGATCAGACGGAACCGGCCCCGAGGGAAGGGTATCCCGGAACCGGGCCTCGTCATTCCGTCAGGCCCGCCGCCTTGGCCTGCTCGTGCAGGGCGGTCGCCGCCTCGCCCGAGCTTTCCTTGGCGATCGCCCAGATCCCGGCGTCAAAGGCGTTCTGCACCTTGGTGGCCATCTCGGGGCTCAGCATCTCGACCTTGACGCCCAGTTCGTCCAGCTTGGCATCCTCGTCGGCCTGAATGGCGTTGCCCAGCCACGGCATTTCCAGTTCGGTCAGCTTGCCGGCCTCAAGCAGGTAACCCTGCTCCTCGGCGTCCAGACCGTTCCAGACATCCAGATTGATGAAAACCGGCTGCGTGGCCGCCCCGAAAGTCGGGCGCAGGCGATAGGCCGCGACCTCGTAATGCTTCATCGAGATCATTCCGGCGGCCGGCCACCCGGCTCCGTCGACGATACCGGTCTGCAGGGCCGAATAGATCTCGGACCCCGGCAGCACCACCGGTTCGGCGCCAAGCGCCTCGATCACGCCGAAATAGGTGGGTGTGCCGCGCACCTTGCGGCCGGCCAGGTCGCCCGCCTCGGACAGCGGTTCCTTGGTGAACAGGTGATAGCCGGCCATCGAGACGGACATCATCGCGACCATCTTGAGGTTGTGGGTCTCCTGATAATAGGTGTCGACGCTGTCCCAGACGCCCGAGGCGCGGCGGGCGACCGGATCGACGTCGATCGCATCCACGGCCAGCGCCAGCCCACCGTTGCCGGCGTGGAATACGGGATGGGTATAGAGGGCGTCGAACACACCGTTGGACACGGGCTCCAGCTGTTCGAAGATCGACACCGCTTCGGGGCCGAACACGGTGAAGGTGGTCTTGCCGCCGCTGATGTCGGCCACGTTGTCCATGTAGCGTTGCAGAACGGAATAGGTCGGCAGCTGCGAGGTGTCGAAGCTGGACAGCACCCGGATGTCGCTTGCCACCGATGCGGTTGCGGTCAAGCCGCCGATCAGCAGCGCACCCAGGCCCCGCGTAAATGTTCCAAGTGCTTGCATGTTGCTCTCCTGTTGGATCGCCGTTTCCGGCTACAGCTATTTAAGTAAATTTATACTTACATAACTGCCAAGCCGCCGCGCCACGAGGCCAGCCCAAATGTCAGGATGGGTGCAAGCTTTGTCGGTATTGCGCAAAACTGCTGGTTCTTCGCACAAATTTACGGCAGAGCTGGGGACAAGGCCTCGCAAATAAGTAAGTGTATTTTTACATATTCGGACAGACAGCATTCCTGATGCTGGGCACGAAACGAATCGGAGAGACAGGTGACAGGCCAACCAGTGCGACACACCGACGACACGAACGGGCAGCGGGTCCGGGCCGCACTGGCGGTATGGGAACGGCACATTCACGCATTCGTCGCGCTTGCGGATGACGAACCGGCACCGGCAACCGGTCCGCTGGCCGGGGTCAGCGTCGGGGTCAAGGACAACATCGACGTCATCGGCCTGCCGACGCGCAACGGCAGCGCCGCCTGCGCCGATGCGGTCCCGGCTGCGCAGGACGCCCCCGTCGTCGCAGCGCTGCGGAACGCCGGCGCGTGGATCGCAGGCAAGACAACGACAACCGAGTTCGCCTTTACCGACCCGACTGACTGCCGGAATCCCTATGACACGGCCCGGTCTCCTGGCGGGTCGAGCAGCGGATCCGGCGCGGCGGTCGGGGCGGGCATCGTGGATGTGGCGCTCGGCACCCAGACAGCCGGCTCGCTCTGCCGCCCCGCCGCCTACTGCGGGGCGGTCGGGCTGAAGCCGAGCTTCGGCCTTGTGTCCACGCAGGGCGTCACGCCCCTCGCGCCCAGTTTCGACACGGTCGGGATCATCGCGAGGTCAGTGGCGCTGGCCGGGGCGTGCCTTGCCGCCGCTACTGGCCAGCCCCACGACCAGCCGCGACTGCCTGCTCTACGCGTCCGCCGCATCCTGCCGCTTGGCGCCGCGCCTTCGGATGGCGCACTCGCGGCGCTTGAGGACGCGGAGCTGACGCTTGGCGGATTGACCGGCATGCTGTCCCCCGCCGATGCGATGCCTGTGGATGACATCGTGGCCCATCATCGCAGGGTCATGAACCACGAAGCGCATGCCGCGCATCCCCACCTGACCGAACCCGACCGCCTGCCGATGCTCAAACCCCGGTTTCGCGAGGCGCTGCTGGACGGCCGACGGATCACCCCGGCCGAAGCGGCGGAGTCGCGCCGCGCGCTTGACCGGGCCAGGTCAGCGTTCTGGGACCGGCATGCGGACACCGACGTGCTGCTGTCCCTGCCGGTGCCGGACGGCGCGCCGCTTATAGACGGGACGACCGGTTTTCAGAACTGGCTGACGCCGTGGACCGTGTTCGGCGGCCCGCTCCTGTGCCTGCCCTGGGGGGCGGACGACCTGGGCCGGCCGCGGTCGGTGATGCTGGCGGCCCGCCCCGGTGGTGACCGGATGCTGCTGGCCCTCGGCGCCGCGCTCGAGGCGCTGGCGCCGGACCTGCCCCGCCCGCGACCCCGCGGCTAGGGCGTCAGCCGGACGATCGCATCGACTTCGACCGCCGCTCCGCCGGGCAGACCCGACACGGCAACCGCCGTCCGCGCATGCCAGCCCGCCTCGCCGAACAGCGCGATGAAGACCTCGGTCGCGCCATTGATGACCTGCGGGCTGCTGGCGAACCCGGTGCCGGCGCAGACGAAACCGCCAAGCCGCAGCACGCAGTCGACCCGGTCGAGATCGCCGTCACAGGCCTGCCGCAGGCGATAGACCAGGTTCAGCGCGCAGATGCGGGCGGCCGCCTGCCCGCGCGCGACGTCATCTGCGGTGTCGAGGACGGGACCGGCATGAGTCACCGCGCCGTCCCATTCGCAGATCTGTCCGGACAGATAGACCACCTGCCCGTCACGCCGGAATGGCAGGAACTGGCCGCGAGGCGTCCAGTCGGGTGGCAGGGACAGGCCCATCTCGGCCAGTTTTCGTTCGGCAGTCGACATCCGCGCCCCTCAAGTAAAAGCATGTTTACTTGATGCGGTCACACGGTCACGCCGTCAAGGGCTCACCCGTCGCGGACCCCGAGATAGCTCAGGATGACGTCGATTGCGTGCGCACGACGAACCGCCAGCCAGTCGGGATCGGTCAGATCCTGACCGAAGACGGCACCAAGCGTCGCGGCATTGTTGAGGTGATGACCGGACAGGGCCACGATGGTCAGGTAGAGGTTCAGCGCGTCAGGCTTGCGGGAAAACACCCCCTGCGCATGCCCCCGTTCGATCAACTGCGCGATCGAGGCGATCAACGGCTGGGACATGTCGCGGATCATGTGCGAGCGGCGGATGAACTTGCCGTCTAGAAGGTTCTCGTTCCGCGTAAGCTTCACGAAATTCGAGTTATTCGCGAAATGGTCGAAGGTGAACTCCACCAGCTTTCGCGCCATCGCCGCCGGGTCGCCTTCGGTCAGGTTCAGCTCTGCCTCGCGGTTGCGGATCGAGGCGAAGACGCTGTCGAGAGAGGCGAGATACAGCTGCTCCTTGCTGCCGTAGTAGTGGTAGAGCATCCGGGCGTTGCACTTGGCCGACCTCGCGATGCGTTCGACCCGAGCACCATGAAATCCGTGCTCGGCGAATTCGCGCACGGCGACCGACAGGATCTCGGCCTGCGTGCGTTCGGGGTCGCGGCTGCGAATGGTCTCGGGTTTCCGCTGACCGCTCGGCTGGGGCATGTCTCGTCCACTTTTTACTTGAACTTATGCGGACGGACGCGGGCGGCGTCAACATGAGGCGGCGGAGGCACCTCGGGGCCTGCGATCAGAAAAGCCCGTCCGGCACGGCCATGTTCGCCGGTCGCGGCCCCTCCGGCCAGTGCAACAGGCGCGCGCCTTCGTCGATCGGCACATCGTTGATCGAGGCGTGACGTTCGGCCATCAGCCCTTCGACCGTGAACCGCCAGTTCTCGTTGCCATGGGACCGTGTCCAGTTGCCCGCGCCATCGTGCCATTCATACACGAACCGCACCGCGATCCGGTCCTCGCTCCATGCCCAGAGCGTCTTGATCAGGCGATAGTCCTGCTCCCGCATCCATTTCCGCACCAGAAAGCCGTGAACCGCGTCGCGTCCGCTCAGGAACTCCGACCGGTTCCGCCAGCGCGTGTCCTCGGTATAGGCCAGCACGACGCGGTCGGGATCGCGGGTGTTCCACGCGTCCTCTGCCATGCGGACCTTCTGGCGCGCAGTTTCTTCGGTGAAGGGGGGAAGCGGGGGACGCATGACGCACTCCTGACACGGGCCGCGTTATGGTGCGGCCCGCAGACCCGGACCTACCAGGAGTTGTAGCCGAGGTACTTGCCCGACATCTCGATCTTGACGCGGTCGCCCTTGGGGTTGGGGACGCGGGTGATCTGCATGTCGAAGTCGATGGCCGACATGATGCCGTCGCCGAACTTCTCGTGGATCAGCGCCTTGATCGTGGGGCCGTAGACGCCGACGATTTCATACAGGCGATAGATACAGGGATCGGTCGGCACGGTCTGTTCCCAGACCTTGGTCGGGCTTTCGGCCAGCACACCCGCGGCCTCCTGCGGCAGGCCCATGACCGACACCAGCGTCTCGGCCTTGTCCTGCGGCATGGCGTTCATGCCCATGCAGGCCGAATGGGTCCAGACGGGCGACATGCCGATCTTTTCCGCGATCTCCTCCCACTTCATGCCGGCCTGCTTCTTGGCCGACAGGATCATCATGGTGACGTCCTCTTTGGTCATCATCTGGGGCACCTCGAAACTGTCTTTCATGGGTCTTTCCTCGAATGTCGCGGCAGGGGCCGCTGGCCTTCAGTTGGTCACGGCACGCAGCCGCGGGTTCTCCTCGCCTCCGCCCCCGGTGGGGGCGGACTCCGTCATGTCGATCCGGACGGTCTCGGGCGTCTGCGCCTCGCCGTTCGACGGGCGACCCGACAGTTCCTTCGACCGGCGGCCGAGGAACTGCACCAGATGGTTGCGGATCGCGTAGTAGTTCGGGTGCTCGACGATCTCGGTCCGGTTGCGCGGGCGCGGGATCGTAATCTCGACGCTTTCCGCAACGCGGGCGTGCGGGCCGTTGGTCATCAGCAGGATGCGGTCGGCCAGCAGGATCGCTTCGTCGATGTCATGAGTGATCATGAACACCGTCTGCTGCGTTCCGCTCCAGATCTTCAGCAGCTCATCCTGGATCGTGCCCCGTGTCAGCGCGTCCAGAGCACCGAAGGGTTCGTCCAGCAGCAGCAGCTTGGGGTGGTTGGCAAAGGCCCGCGCGATGGAAACACGCTGCCGCATACCGCCAGACAGCTGCGCGGGCTTGCGGTGGATGGCGTCCCCCTCCAGCCCGACCATCGCGAGGTATTTCTCGGAATGCTCGGTGACCTTGGCCCTGGACCAGCCGGGATTGCGCGCCTTGACCCCGAACATCACGTTGCGCAGGGCCGACAGCCACGGCAGCAGCGAATAGTTCTGGAACACGACGCCCCGGTCCAGACTGGGGCCCGAGACCTCGAACCCGTCCATCTTGACCACCCCCGACGTGGGCTCGGCCAGACCGGCGAGGATGTTCATGATCGTCGACTTGCCACAGCCTGAGTGGCCCAGGATGCAGACGAATTCGCCCTTCTCGACACCGAACGTGGCATCCTCGAAGACCGTCATAGTCCCACCCTTCCCGTCCGGGAACTTCTGGGTCAGGCTTTCGACGCTGAGAAACGGTTTGGACATCGCTTGGCTCCTATTCCGCGTAGGCCACGGCCCGCTGGAGCGCCCCGAAGGCCGAATCCAGCAGCATGCCGACGACGCCGATCATGAGGATCGAGAAGATGACGGAGGTCAGGTCGAGGTTGTTCCACTCGTTCCAAACGTAGTAGCCGATGCCGGTCCCACCGACGAGCATCTCGGCCGCGACGATGACCAGCCACGCGATCCCGATGGAAATCCGCATCCCCGTGATGATCGTCGGCGCAGCGGCGGGCAGGATCACGGTGAACGCGGTCTTCAACGCCCCCAGTTCATGCGTCCGGGCGACATTGACCCAGTCCGACCGCACCCCGGCGACGCCGAAGGCGGTGTTGATCAGCATGGGCCAGATCGAACAGATGAAGATGACGAAAATCGCCGATGCCTCGCTGTCCTGGATGATGAACAGCGCCAGCGGCATCCACGCCAGCGGCGAGATCGGGCGCAGCACCTGGATGAACGGGTTGAGCGCCTTGTAGGCCACCGGCGACATCCCGATCAGGAAGCCGAGCGGCAGCGCCACCAGCGCGGCCAGCGCGTAGCCGGTCAGCACCCGGTAGATCGAATAGCCGATCTGGATCCCGATCCCCTTGTCGTTCGGACCGGCATCGTAGAACGGGTTCGACAACTGTTCCCACGCCTTGCCCAGCACCTGGCTGGGGGGCGGCACCCCGGCCTTCTGCGCGCCGCCGCCGGTCAGGCGTTCGTATTCGGTCATCTCCTCCAGCGTTTTCTGTGCCGGGATGGCGGCCTCCCACGCGAGGAGACCGACAGCCAGCAGCACGATCGAAAGGATGGCCGCCTTCTGGTTGAGACTGAGCGTCATGGGTCAGCCTTTGCCGATGGCAAAGCTCTTCACGTATCCCACGGGATCGGCGGGATCGAAGGTCTTGCCCATGATCGTGTGCGACTTGTACGTGACCTCGGGCGCGTCGTAGCCGAGATCGTTCATGATCTTCTTGCAGTCCGCGGCGAGGTAGACCTGTTCGGCCACCGCCTTGTAGTCGATTTCGTTCTCGATATAGCCCCAGCGTTTCATCTGGGTCAGGATCCACACGCCCATCGAGTGCCAGGGGAACGGATCGAAGTCGATCCGGTCAGGCACCTGCTTCACCTCGCCCAGACCGTCGGCATAGGTGCCGGTCAGCACCTGCTCGATCACCGGGACCGGCTGGTTGAGGTAGTTCGTGGGCGCGATCGCGGCCGAGATTTCCTTGCGGTTTTCCGGGTTCCGGGCGTATTGCGTCGCGTCGATGATCGACTTGAGCAGCGCGCCGTAGGTGTTCGGCAGTTCGGTCGCGAAGGACAGCGGCGCGGCGAAGGCGCAGCAGGGATGGCCTTCCCAGATGTCCTTGGTCAGCGTGTGGATGAAGCCGATGCCCTCCCAGACCGCGCGCTGGTTGAACGGGTCGGGCGAGAGGTAGCCGTCGAGGTTGCCGGCGCTGAGGTTGGCGACCATCTCCGGCGGCGGCACGACGCGGATCTGGATGTCGACATCCGGGTCCAGACCATGCTCGGCCACGTAGTAGCGCAGCAGGAAGTTGTGCATCGAGTATTCGAACGGCACGCCGAAGGTGAAGCCCTTCCACTGCTTGGGGTCGCGCTTGTCCTTGTGATCGTTGTGCAGAACGATCGCCTGTCCGTTGATGTTCTCGACGGCCGGCATGATGTAGGGCGTGGCGGTGGAGCCCGCGCCGAGCGTCATCGCCAGCGGCATCGGGGTCAGCATGTGGCTGGCGTCGTATTCACCGGCCAGCGACTTGTCCCGCGCCACGGCCCAGCCTGCGGTCTTGATGACCTGCGCGTTCAGCCCGTGCTTTTCATAGAACCCCATCGGCTGCGCCATGATGATCGGCGTGGCGCAGGTGATCGGCACGAAGCCGATGTTCAGGTCGGTCTTCTCGGGCGTGCCCAGTTCGTCGAGGATCGCGGCCTTGGCCTTTTCGATCGGGAAGACGGAAGAGAGCGCGGCGGCGAAGGTGCCACCACCGACCAGCCCCATGAAGGAGCGGCGGCTCAGATCGTTGCCGCCGAACATGGACCGGACGACGGCGCTTTCGACCGCGCGCTCCAGCATCCCGTCCGAGGTGTCCGGCGACGCGGCCGTGCCCGCCGAGGTGCTGCAGCTGGCGCAGCTGCACCCTGCGCCGTGACGCAGATCCGAGTTGTGATCGAAGGGGTTCCCCAGACTCTTCATTGATTACGTCTCCCGTGTTGGTGCCCGATCAGTCTTGGCCGACCGTGTGTCATGCAATCAGGCTAGCGGAGGGGCGGCGGCAGGGTCACAGTTTTCTGGGATGACACCGGTTAGGAAAAATCATTTATTTTCAAATGCTAAGCAAACAGGCATCGCGGTCCGTAATTACGATATTTCGTGTTTCACGATTTTTCGTAACATGAATGCTGCGCTGCGGTAGACTGGGGTCATGAAGGACCTGCCCACCGATTCGATCCTCGCCCTCTGGCCCTGGCCCGCCGTGTCCGTCGATCCCTCGACAGACCGGATCGTCGCCGCCAACCCTGACGCCGAACGCCTGATGGACCGTCCGCTTGCTGGCGACAGCTTCCTCGCATGCCTCGACGGCGATCCCGGCGACCTCGTGGTCTTTGCCGATGGCGTCCAGCACTTCGGCCGCTACTGGACCCGCGCCTTCCGGCTGCGGCTGCCCGGCGGCCGGAACGATCCCTGCGAACTGGCGGGCACCTTCCACGACGCGCCCGATGGCCCCCGCCTGCTGATCGCGCTGATCTCGCTGGACGAGATGCAGGCGCGGCAGGACATCACCGAGGCGGGTAACCTGCACCGCTCGGGCCTGCTGGAATGGAAGCGCACCCAGACCTTCTTTTCCGAGCTGGAACGGCAGAACCAGCTGATCCTCGATGCGGCGGGCGAGGGTATCTACGGGATCAATGCCGACGGCCAGACCACCTTCGTCAACCGCGCCGCGCAGGAGATGCTGGGCTGGTCCGCCGAGGATCTGCTGGGCCACGACACCCATGCGATCATCCACCACCGGCACCTGAACGGCGACCCCTACGATCACCGCGACTGCCCGATCTACCACTCCTTCCGCAACGAACGCGTCAGCCGGGTCGAGGACGAGGTCTTCTGGCGCAAGGACGGCCGCCCGATCCAGGTCGAATACGTTTCGACCCCGATCTACGACGGCCAGGTGCTGGCCGGGGCCGTGGTGATCTTTCGCGACATCACCGAGCGGAAAGAGAACGAACGCCGCCTGCATGACGCGATGGCCGAGGTCGATGCGCTGCGCGACCGGCTGGAACAGGAAAACGCCTACCTGCAGGAAGAGATCAGTTCGGCCCGCTCCTATTACGACGTGGTCGGGCAGGCCCCGGCGATCCAGCGCACGCTCAAGCAGGTGGACCTCGTCGCGCCGACCGAGGCGAACGTGCTGATCACCGGCGAAAGCGGCACCGGCAAGTCGCTGATCGCGGCAGCCGTGCACAAGGCATCGGACCGGCGGCGGCGCTCCATGATCCGCGTGAACTGCGCCGCGCTGCCCGACCATATCGACAGCGAGCTCTTCGGGCAGGTCCGCCGGAACGGGCGCGGCTCAGACAAGGCCGGGCGGCTGGAACTGGCCCATGGCGGGACGCTGTTTCTGGAGGAGGCCTCGGACCTGCCGCTGGACTTTCAGGGCCGTCTGCTGGACGCGCTGAGGGACCAGACCGTCGTCCGCGTCGGTGACGACCGCGAGCGGCGGATCAGCGTCCGCATCATCGCCTGCACCACCCGCGACCTGTCGCGCGAGGTTCAGGCGGGCCGGTTCCGCGAGGACCTGTACTTCTTCCTCAACGTCTTTCCGATCGCGCTGACCCCGTTGCGCGACCGGGCCGAGGACATCCCCCTGCTCGCCTCGCACTTCCTGTCGCTGGCCTGCCGCCGCACCAAGCGGGCGGAACCGACGATCACGACCGGCGCGATCCGTCAGCTGGAAAGCTATCACTGGCCGGGCAACGTGCGCGAGCTGGAGAACGTCATCGAACGGGCGCTGATCGTGTCGACCGGCGACAAGCTGCGGATCGAGGGGCTGGAGGCGTCGCTGCCGGTCGCGCCCAGATCCGGCCCGCGCATCCTGACCGAGCAGGAAATGCGCGCGGTCGAGACCGAGAACCTGATCGCCTGCCTCCGGCAGACCGAAGGCCGGGTCGCGGGGCCCGGCGGGGCGGCGGAACTGCTGGGGCTGCGCCAGACGACGCTCTATTCCCGGATACAGAAGCTGGGCATCACCCGCGACCAGTGGGCGCGGGACTGACCGCGCCCGTCAGGCCATCCGGCGGGTGAGGATCGCATTGACCTCGTCCGCCGCCTGATACTGCACCCAGTGGCCGACCTCGGGAATGACGTGGAACTCTGCCCCCGGCTTCCACGCGGCGACATTCTCGCGCCGCTGGTCGAGGTAGCGCCAGGTCAGCGCATCGCGGCTGCCGTAGATCACCGTCAGCTCGGCCTCCATCCGCTGCAGATCGCCCGGCACGTCGAGCGAGGAGAACAGGCCCTTGTTCCGCCCGCGCGCCAGTTCCGCATGGGCCATCTGGATCGCCACCGCCTCGTCCGTCACGCTGTCCGGTCCGGTCAGCATCAGCAGCCCGACGTTCTGCGCATGCGCCGCCGCCCGGTGTTCAGGAATGGGCATCCCCCGCCACTTGGCCAGCCTGTCGTTCACCCCGTGCCGGTCGCCCAACAGGGGCGAGCCCAGCATGGCCAGCCGCTCGACACCGGCCTCCACATGCTTCGCGGTGATTGCACCGATCACGCTGCCAAAGGAAAAGCCCGCCATGCGCACCGGTTCTCCCGGCGCCAGCTCGGCCAGTGCGGCGGCGACGATCCGGGCGAAATCTTCCAGATCCTCCGTCTCGAGCGAATCCGACTGGCCGAAGTTCGGCAGGTCCGCCGCCATCACCCGGTATCCGGCATCGACCAGCGCATCGACGTTGCGGACCCAGTGCATCCATGACCCGTGTCCGCCGTGGAACAGCGCCAGCGGCCTGCCCTCGCCCCAGATGTGCCAGTGCATCCGCGTCGCGTCGCCCGTGACGCGCTGTTCGGACCGGGCCTCCAGATCGTGGATCCACTGGGGCAGGGTCGGGATGTCGACGATGTCGTCGTCAAAATCGTGGCTCAGCATCGGCGTTCCTTTCGCGTTGCAGCGAAATTACTTGCCTGCCGGTCGGTTGGCAACAGGATGGTATGCCGTTTGCCGCTTTCGGTCGGCAGACGGTTTCCGCTGGCCACCGGCTGCCCGATCTCTAATCTCTGCCGCCAACAGAGGGAGGCACGAAAGATGCGGTTTCAGGACCAGTCCACAATCGTCACCGGCGGGGCATCCGGCATCGGCGCGGCATTGGCACGCGCGCTGGCCGCCGAAGGGGCCAAGGTCGCCGTCGCGGATCTGAATGCCGATGGCGCCAAGAAAGTGGCGGACGAAATCGGCGGTATCGCGGTGCCCACGGACGTCCGAAGCCGCGATGCCATCGCCGCATTGATCGCGGCGGCCGAGGCGGCGCATGGCCCGATTGACCTGATGTGTTCGAATGCCGGGATCGCGACGGGCGTGGACACCACCTTCACCAACGCCGCCGGGGCGGACCCCGCCGAATGGCAGCGGGCGTGGGAGGTCAACGTCATGGCCCATGTCCACGCTGCCGCGAACCTCGTGCCACAGATGATCGCGCGGGGCGGCGGACGGTTCCTGCACACGGTCAGCGCGGCGGGCCTGCTGAACCAGATCGGCAGCGCGATCTACGGCACCACCAAGCACGCCGCCGTCGGCTTCGCCGAGAACCTCGCCATCAGTCACTATTCCGCCGGAATACGGGTTTCGATCCTCTGTCCGCAGGGCGTGGACACGCCGATGCTGGACGGCATGGGCGGCGACGGGCGCAACGGGCCACAGGCGGGCGACGGGCTGATCTCGGCCGCCGACTGCGCCGCGGCGGCGCTGGATGGCGTGGCCGAGGGGCGTTTCGTGATCCTGCCGCATCCGCAGGTTGCGGACTACATGCAGCGCAAGACCGCCGATTACGACCGCTGGATCGCGGGCATGGCGAAGTTCCAGAACAGGCTCTATTCCGTGTAGATCCGCCCCGCCGGCCCCCGGAATTTCGAGGTCGCGTCCTCCGGCACCTCGCTGCCGTCCCAAAGGAACGGCATGATCCCCACCCGCAGCGCGCGGCCCCGCATCTTGTTCAGGTCGGCCTCGGACCGCGTGACCCGCTGCGCGTTGCGCAGGGACCAAGCGTGCAGATGACGATACAGCCGCGCGATCTCGTCGGCACACTCGGGGTCCGCACCCCGGTCGTGGAATTCGTCGGGGTCGGTCTGCAGATCGAACAGCATGGGCCGAAAACCGCCCTCGAAATGGATCAGCTTCCACCGCCCGTCGAAACACATGAACATCCGCGCGTCATCGGACGTGATCCCCAGTTTTGCGCGCATCGGCGTGACCGAGTAATCGTATTCGCTGATCGCCACCTCGCGCCAGTTTTCAGGCTCTGTCCCCTGCAGAAACGGCTGCAGCGACCGCCCCTCGACGATATGCCCCGGCACCTCGCCGCCCGCCGCCTCGATGAAGGTCGCGGCCAGGTCGATGGACTCCACCAGCGCGTCGCAGGTGGTGCTGCGCGTCGCGTCGGCCTCGGCGCGCGGATCGTAGACGATCAGGGGGATCTTCACCGACGGCTCGTGGAACATGTCCTTTTCGCCTAGCCAGTGATCGCCCAGGTAATCGCCGTGATCCGAGGTCAGCACGATCATCGTGTCCCGGATCGCACCCGTCTCCTCCAGCCGGTCGAGGATGCGGCCAAGCTGGTCGTCGCATTGCTTGATCAGCCCCATGTAGGCCGGGATCACCTTGTCCCGCACCTCGTCGCGCGAAAAGGCACTGGCGATCATGTTGCCCATGTAGGCGCCATAGACCGGGTGCGGATCCTGCCGTTCGAGGTCGGAGCGCACGGCGGGCGGCACGTCGTCCGGGCCGAACATGTCGTGATAGGGCGCGGGGACGATGTAGGGCCAGTGCGGCTTGATATAGCTGACATGTGCGCACCACGGGCCCTCGGCGGTCTCCATGAACTCCAGCGCGCGATCGGTCAGCCAGGGCGTCTCGCTGTCCTCCTCGCGGATGTTGGCGGGCAGGTCGGCGTTCTGAAAGAACCAGCCCGACGCGATCTCGCCTTCGGAGGCCCCGGCGTTGGCGTTGTCGTGCCAGGGGTTCGCGGCCTCGTAGCCCTTGGCCTTGAGATACTCGTTATAGGGGCTGCGCTTGCGGTCGTAGAAGCCGTCCGGCCCCTCGCCCCAGAGCCCGTCGTCGCGGACCACGGCATCGAAGCCGCATTCGCTCTGCCGCGCGCCGATGGTGGTGTCGGGGGCGAGGCCCAGGCGCTCCATCCCCTCGGCATCGGCCACCATGTGGGTCTTGCCGATCAGGTAGCAGCCCATGCCGATCTTGCGCAGGTGATCGCCGAGTGTCTGCTCTCCGACCCGCAGGGGAAAGCCGTTCCACTGCGCCCCGTGGGAGGAGGCGTAGCGGCCAGTGTAGAACGACATCCGGCTGGACCCGCAGACCGGCGACTGGACGTAGGCGCGGGTGAAGCGGACGCCCATTCCGGCGACCCGGTCGAAGTTCGGTGTCCTGAGTTTCGGATGACCGGCGCAGGACAGGTAGTCCCATCTCAGCTGGTCATACATGATGAACAGGATGTTCATCTGGCTCTCCCTTTATTCCCGGCGGTCAGCATAGGCGGCGAGGCGACGGGGTCCAGACCCGCCCGACAAGCGCCATGATGGTGCATCAATCGATCCTCTCACCCCAGCCCGGAACCAAGGCGAAGCCGCCGGGCAAGCGCCGGCCCGTCCCCACGGGCTGGCGCTTTGTCGACGCCAGCGAAGACCGAGGAGGTCAGAGGCACATGGCACCATAAATCGTCCCGCTCAGCCGTAGCAGCGCCACCCCACGGGCCGGCGCTTGCCCTTGTCACTCCGTTCCACCGCCACGCCGCCCCAGCCAGACCGCCGACACCGCAGCCAGCACCAGCAAACTGAGCGCCACCGGATGCCCCACCACGTTCACCGGGTTCGCGTCGAGGATCACCAGCGACTGGCTCAGGCTCCGCTCGAACCCCTCGCCCAGGAAGAAGGCGATGATGAACACGATCACCGGGAACCCGAGCGCGGTCATCACGTAGGACAACACCGCCGCCACCAGCATCAGCCCGACGCCGAACAGTCCCCCCGTCGACAGGTAGACCCCGACGAAGCAGAACAGCAGCGCCACCGGAAAGATCACGCTCTCGGGCGCGCGGATGACGAAGGACCAGAACCGCAGTGACACCTGCCCCACCAGCAGGTTCATCAGGTTCGCCATCAGCATCGCCCCGAACAGCCCGTAGATCAGCCGCGCCTGCGTCTCGAACAGCAGCGGCCCCGGCTGGATCCCGTGGATCATGAAGGCCGAGATCAGCAGCGCAGCGCCGATACTCCCCGGAATGCCGATGCCGAGCAGCGGGATCAGGTTCGCCCCCATCACCGCCGAATTCGCGCTTTCCGTCGCGGCGATGCCGCGCAGGCTGCCCTCGCCGAAGGGCGTGCCCCCGTCCGGCCCCTTGCGGGCCGAGGCGTAGGACATGAAGGCCGCCGCCGTCGACCCGATCCCCGGTATCGCCCCCAGGACCGTCCCGATGGCCGCCCCCCGCGCGATCACGCCGCGGCAGCCCCAGTACTCCGCCCACGACACCCGCCGCGCCGCGCCGTCCCCGGTCAGCGGCACCGCCGGCTGCGGGCCGTGCCGCCGGGCCCCCGCGATCCGGCGAAATATCTCGGCCACCGCCAGCATCCCGACCGCGACCGACACCAGAGACGCGCCGTCGAACAGCTGGAAATAGCCAAAGTAGAACCGTGGCGTCCCATGCTCCGGATCCAGCCCCACCGTCGCCAGCAACAGCCCCAGCACGGCCGCGATCAGACCCTTCACAAGGGAATCGCCAATCAGCCCCGAGATGATCGAGAAGGCGAATATCATCAGCGCGAGGATTTCGACCGGCCCCATCTTCAGCGCCAGCCCGGCCAGCGGCGCAGCCAGCGTGATCAGCACCAGGTCCGACACCGTGTCCCCGGTGACCGAAGCATAAAGCGCCATCTTCATCGCCTTGACCGGCTTGCCCTTGCGCGCCAGCGGGTGCCCGTCGATGGCGGTCGCCGCCGCGTCCGGCGTGCCCGGCGTGTTGATCAGGATCGCCGGGATGGCCCCGCCGAACAGCCCGCCCTTGTTGATGCCCACGAGGAACGAGATCGCCACCAGCGGGTCCAGTGCGAAAGTGAACGGGATCGCAATGGCCATCGCCATGATCGGTCCGATGCCGGGGATCGCGCCCACCATCTGCCCCGCCGCCACGCCAAGCACGACGAACATCAGGTTCACCAGCGTGAAGGCATCGCCGAAGCCTGCGAGGATGACGGACAGCTCAGGCATCGGCGCTCACGGCAGGGGCCGCCCCAGCAGGACCGGCACCAGCAGCCAGATGCTCACCGGCGCGGCGGCAATACCGGCGACGATCCACGGCCAGCGCCGCTCCCCGATGATCGCCACAAGTGTCGCCGCCAGCACCGGCGCGACGAAGAGAAAGCCAAAGCGCCCCATTCCCCAAACACCCGCCGCCGACACAGCGGCGACCAGCGCACAGAGCGCGGCTTCCTTCCCGTCGATCTCGACCTTTCCGCCCGGAAAGACCGCCAGCCAAAGACCCAGCCCGATCAGCGCGATCCCGCAGGCGCGCGGCAGGGTCTGGGGCGTGATCCAGCCCGAGGACACGGTTTCCGTATGCGCGGGCATGATCCACAGGATCAGCGCGGCCCCGAAGGCCGCCACCGCCACACCGGATATCCTGTTCGCCAGCCGTTCGTTCACCGCTCACCCCGTGTTTCGGCAGGGGCGGCAGATGACCGCCCCCGCCAGTTCGTCACTTGCCGAACAGCATGCCAACGTTGACCAGCCCGTCCTCGAGCATCTTCTTGGTCTCGTCCGGCCCCTTGTCCGACGGTTCGGTGTGGAACGCGTTCATGATCGCCGTCTTGGTGTCCTCGGCCATCAGCGCCTGACCGATCGCCTCGGCCAGCGCCGTCTTCGCCTCGGCGGGCAGACCCGCGGGCGCGGCGATGTAGAAATACGGGTCCACGTAGATGTCAAAGCCCTGCTCCTGCACCGTCGCGGTGTCGGGCGCATAGGAATGCCGCACGGCGTTGGCCGAGGCGATCATCTTGACCTTGCCCGCTTCCAGCTGCGGGATATGCGCGCCCGCGTTGAAGGCCGCGTCGACATGGCCGCCCAGCACCTGCTGCAGCGCCTCGGCCGAGGACTTGGTCGACACCGGCTTCAGCCCCGCCTCACTCTGGCCGTTGACGAAGTTCATCAGCAGCTCCTGCGGCTTGGCATCGAAGGCCACCAGCGCGCCGCCCTTTTCCTTGGAATATTCGACCAGCCCGGCCAGGTCGTCGAACGGCGCATCGGCGGGCGCGATGATCGCGAGTTGCGCCAGAGCCACCGTGTGCAGGTAGTCGAAGCTGTCGAGGTTGAACGGGATTTCATCCGGCCGGATCGTCAGGTTCACCAGCACCGGCATGGTCACGCCCATGCCCAGCGTCATCCCGTCGGCGGGCACGGCCTGAAGCTGGGTGAACATGGCGATCCCGCCGCCGCCCGGCTTGTTCTCGACCACGAAGTCCCAGCCGGTGCTCTCGCCCATCTTCTGCGCGATCAGGCGGCCCAGCGTATCCGTCTCGCCCCCCGCGCCAAAGCCGATCCACAGCTTGATCGGTCCCGACGGCGCCCATTCGGCCATCGCCGATCCCGCACCGGCCACCGCCAGCGCGGCGGCTGCAAGAATTGTTCTGATCTTCATCGTTCTTCTCCCTGTTTCGTTTGTTTTCCTGGTTCTTCGTCTTTCGCTTTCGCCAGCGCATCACGCCCCGGCGCCACGTCTTCCACTGTCACGCCGCTGGACAGGATGTCGTGATCCGGCGCCTCCCGCCGAACCAACGCAGCGGCAAGGCGCGACAGGGCGGGCGCGGTCTGCACGCCGTAGCCACCCTGCCCCACGAGCCAGAAGAAACCCTCGACCTCCGGATCGTAGCCGCAGACCGGCGCGCGGTCGGCGGCGAATGTCCGCAGGCCCGACCACGACGACTCGATCCGCCGTATCTCGAGGTCGAAGGCCGTCTGGATCCGGTCCGCGCAGATCGCGATATCTATTTCCTCGGGCCGGGAATCCTCCGGCGCGCTCAGCGTCTCGTCGGCGGGCGAAGCCATCAGCCGCCCCGCCTCGGGCTTGAGGTAGAACGCCTCGTCCGCATCCACGACCATCGGCATCCTGGCCGGATCGAACCCCTGCGGCGCGGCAAAGGTGATCGCCGTGCGGCGGCGCGGCTCCAGCCCGACCGGGGCGGCCCCGGCCAGCCCGGCCAGCCAATCGCCCCATGCGCCCGCCGCGTTCACCACCACACCGGCGGCGACCTGTCCGGCGGCCGTCTCGATCTCCCACCTGCCGCCGCTGCGCGTGAGGCCGAGCACCGGCGCACCGGTCATCACCGTGCCCCCCGCCTGCCGGAACTGCCGCAGGTAGCCGGTCAGCATGGCATGGACGTCGATGTCCTGCGCGTCCACGTTCTCGAACCCGCCCGCGGCATAGCCGGGCCGCAAAAGCGGCACACGCTCCTGCATCGCTTCGGCGTCGAGCCAAGCCAGATGGCGGGTGTCGGACAGATCGTCATACATCGCGCGCAGGTCATCCACCTGCGCCGCCGTCGCAACCCGGACCAGCCCGCGCGGCGACAGCAACGGCTGCGGAGCAAACCCGTCGGGCGGCGCCGCAAAGAACCCGGCCGAGGCGCGGGTCAGCGCGCGGATCAGCCGGTTGCCATAGGTCTGTGCAAGGATCGCGGCGGACCGGCCAGTGGCATGATAGCCGGGCTGGGCCTCCGACTCGACCAGCACCACCCGCATGTGCCGCGCCAGTTCAGCCGCCACCGAGGCGCCGGCAATACCGGCCCCGATCACGGCGACGTCATGAACAGCAGCAGACAAGGGGCGTTCCCGATTCCGATCCGTGGCCGCAGGGTAGCATGAATATTTCCGATAGGAAAGTTTCCGACCGGAAAAGCGGTTATGGCAATCTGCCGGATCTGGGTTACTCTGCGGCATGGCGCCCCGGAACGAAGACATCCTCGACGAACAGGCCAGCCGCGCACGGATGGCGACACGCCTGCGCAACCTGCGCGAGGCCAAGGGCCTGACCATCCAGACGGTGGCCGAACGCGGCGGGCTGGCGATCTCGACCATCTCCAAGATCGAGCGCAACCTGATGGCGCCGACCTATGACCGCTTCGCCCGGCTGGCGCGCGGGCTCGGGGTCGATCTGGCCGAGCTGTTCGTAGAGGACGGCACGCGGTTCGAACCCGGCGGCGTCGCGGTCGCGCGTCGGGGCGAATACGGCTATCACGAGACCGAGAACTACACCTACGAGATGCTCTTCCCCGCCGTCCGGGGCAAACGGATGGTGCCGATGATGGGCACGCTGAAGCCGCGCGAAAGAATGCAGGTCGACCGGATGGTCAGCCACGCGGGCGAAGAGTTCCTGCTGGTCCTCGACGGTCGCGTCCGTGTCGAACTGGACGGGATGGAAGACGTGGTCCTGGACACGGGCGAGTCGCTCTATTTCGACAGCGCGCGCGGCCATCTCTACGCCTCGGCGCAGGATGCGCCGGCCCGCATCCTCGTGGTCTGCACGGAATTCGACTCGGACGAACCGGAACGCGGCTAGAGCCGGGCGACCGCCCACCGGGCCGCATCGGCCACCGCCGGGTCCGGATCCCCGGTCAAGGACTCGGCCACGGCCCGCAGCGCAAGATCCCCGGAATTGCCGATCGCGTAGAGCACATTGCGCACGAAACGGTCCCGCCCGATCCGCTTGATCGGCGATCCGGCGAACCGGGCCCGGAACCCGGCGTCGTCCAGAACCGCGAGCTCGGCCAGCGGCGGCAGCACGGTGCCGGGCCGCGCGGCATAGCGCATCTCGCGCGCCTCGACGGCGAACTTGTTCCACGGGCAGACGGCCAGGCAGTCGTCACAGCCGTAGATGCGATTGCCTATGCCGGGCCGCAGCGCCTCGTCCACCGGGCCATGATGCTCGATCGTCAGGTAAGAAATGCAGCGCCGCGCATCCAGCTGGAACGGCGCGGGAAAGGCGTCGGTAGGACAGGCGTCCAGACAGCGCCGGCAGGATCCGCAGCGCTCGCGCCCGGCCTCGTCGACCGGCAGATCCAGCGTGGTAAAGATCGCACCAAGGAACACCCAGTTCCCGAACCCGCGCCCCAGCAGGTTGGTGTGCTTGCCCTGCCATCCCAGCCCCGCGGCCTCGGCCAGCGCCTTCTCCGGCACCGGCGCGGTGTCCACGAACACCTTCACCTCCACCGGCGCCTCGTCGGGCCCTTGCGCGCCCGCCTCGGCGATCAGCCATCGCGCCAGCCGCTTCAGCCGCTTCTTGACGAGGTCATGGTAATCCGCCCCCCGCGCATAGACCGAGATCACCCCCCGGTCCCGCGCCTGAAGCCCCGCCAGCGGGTCTTCCTCCGGCGTATAGCTCTCGGCCAGCATGATCACCGACCGCGCCTTGGGCCACAGCGCCGCCGGGTCACCCCGCCACTCGGCCCGCCGCTCCATCCAGCCCATCTGCCCGTGTCGCCCCTCGGCCAGGAACCGCGCCAGCCGAGCCTGCACCTGGGGCACCGCATCCGGACGGCACACGCCCATATCCGAAAAGCCCTCGGCCTCGGCCTGCGCGCGCAGCCTGTCTTTCAGCGCATGCTCCATGCTTCATCTTGCCAGAAATATGCCGGGGGGAGTCGGCCCGCAGGGCCGGCGGGGGGCTGGCCCCCCTCCGACGCCGGGCTCAGAAATCCAGGTCGGCATAATGCGCCGGCGGCGGAAAGCCCGGCACCTGGTCCGCGAGGATCGACCGGAACGCGGGTCGCGACTTGATCTTGGCGTACCAGTCCTTGACCTGTTCCTTGCGGCCCCAGTCCACATCGCTGATGTAATCGAGGCAGGACAGATGCGCGGCGGCCGCGAAATCGGCCAGTGTCATCCGGTCGCCCGCCAGCCAGCGCCGGTGATCCAGCAGCCACGCCATGTAGTCGAGGTGGAACTTGATCGCCGCAGCACCCGCCTTGACGTTGGTGCTGTCGGGATAGCCCTTCTTCATGATCTTCTTGTTGACCCGCTCGTAGAGCAGCTTCGACGTCACCTCGGAATGGAACTTGTCGTCGAACCACGCCACCAGCCGCCGCACCTCCAGCCGCTGGTCCGGGTCGCGGGGCATCAGCGGCGGTTCGGGATAAACCTCTTCCAGCCATTCGCAGATCGCGGCGCTTTCGGACATCGTGCGGTTGTCGATCCGCAGCACCGGCACCTTGGCCGCCGGGTTGCGACGCAGGAAATCGGGGTCCTTCTCCCAGTAGCGCTCCTCGATCAGCTCGCACTCGATCCGCTTCTCGGCAAGGCTCAGACGCACCTTGCGGCAGAACGGAGAAAGGGGGACGTGATAGAGACGCGCCATGATACCTGCATGGATGTTGGGGTCGCCGGGCAGTCTTGCCTTGAAAAGCGGCCAGATTCAACAGCGCCCGGCAAAGTCTTCCCATACCGGGCAGAGCCGCGGCAACAGGCCGCGCAGCATCACCCGGCGGTTTCGAAACAGGCCGCGCGCCCGTCCGCCCGGATCGTGGCCGCCCCGTCCATGATGGATTTCGTCCGCCGGCGGACATAGTCGGACGGCTTCGACGCCGACCAGCTCTGCGGCGCGGGCAGGATCGCGGCCAGCCGGGCCGCCTGCAGATCGCTCAGCTTGTTCGGTCCCACGCCGAAGTAATGCCGCGCCGCCGCCTCGACACCGAAGACGCCCTCGTCGAACTCGGCCACGTTCAGATAGACCTCGACAATCCGGCGCTTGGACCAGAATGCCTCGACCACCGGAGTCAGCATCGCCTCCAGCGCCTTCCGCACCCAGCTGCGCCCGTGCCAGAGGTAGACGTTCTTGACGACCTGCTGGGTGATGGTCGAGGCCCCGCGCCGCCCGCCATCCTCCATCGCCGCGCGGATCGCCTCCATGTCGAAACCCCAGTGGGTGCAGAAATTCGCGTCCTCAGCCGCCACGACCGACCGCGCCATCACCGGCGCGACGTTGTCGATCGGCACCCACTGCCGGTCTATGGTCCCGAGGCGCTGTTCCTCGGACCACATGTAGTAACCGATGGTGGGGTTCAGGCGGCTGTGCGCCATGACGATGACCAGCACCAGCCCGACGACCAGGAACACCGCCCGGAACGCCCAGCGGAACAGCCACCGGAACGGGTGAAACCCGCCGCCGGTCTTCCGGGGCGCGCTCTTAGTGCCTTTCCTGGGTTTCGCCTGTTTTGCCACGCCACAGCTATAGGCCGGAAGGGGGACCGCGACCAAGCCGCAGCGTGACGGCGGGGCCGGAAAAATCGCGGGGATGTTGCGCGGGCCCCATCGGAACGAAAAAAGGGGCGCGACCGAAGCCGCGCCCTGACTGAGAAACGAGGGTCTTGGATGCCGTCAGGCGTTCTCAGGCCTCGGCGGTTTCAATCGCCTTTGCTTCGACCGTATCGCCATTGGCGATCTCGATGCGGCGCGGTTTCAGCGCTTCGGGGATTTCGCGCACGAGGTCGATGTGCAGCATCCCGTCGGCATGGGTCGCGCCGGTCACTTTCACGTGGTCGGCCAGGTGGAACTTGCGCTCGAACGCGCGGGTCGCGATGCCGCGGTGCAGGTAGGTGCGCGGGGTCTCGTCATCGGCCTTGCGGGCCGAGACGACCAGCTCGCGGTCCTTCACCTCGACGCCGAGGTCGGCGGCGGCAAACCCGGCAACGGCCACGGTAATCCGATAGCTGTTTTCGGCGGTCTTCTCGATGTTGTAGGGCGGATAGCTCGGCTGGTTCACCTCGTTGGTGAACACACGGTCCATCATGTCGGCAAGCTGGTCGAAACCTACGGTGGCACGGTAGAGCGGAGCAAGATCGAAGTTACGCATGGGTCATCCTCTTTGAGCGATACCTTGATGTCGCCTTCCCTTGGGGACAGGCTTTCGGTCCGGGACCCTGAGTGGCGTCCCGATGCTGAGGATGTGGGAACCGATGTCCGGGGGTTCAAGACCCTTGCTGTTCCGAGAAGATCCGTCCGCGCTTTCGCGCTCACTCGCCCGCGCGCAGGAACTTGGCCGTGGTTCTGGCGCCACCCGTCCCGACGCGGATGCGGGCCCCCGCCGAGGCGGCGCCGCCATCCGGCCCGGCGCCGTGATCCAGTTCGGCCTTAAGCAGGTCGAGCGCGCCGGTCAGCTGCATCCCGAGCGCCACGCGCTTGCCGTCGACCTCGGCCTTGGCCGAAACGACCGACACGATGCGCGGGGCGCCGCCGTCGAAGGTGAAGACCGGCGCGCCGGAGCTGCCGAAATCCACGTCGCAGGACATCACGAGGATACCGTCCTGCACGCCCATCACGCCACAGATCTCCTGCAGGCTCGGCGCATCCATCCGGTCATGGGCGTAGGACACGACTCCGACCCGGTCGCCGCGCTGCGGCTGGCTTTCGGTGTCGAAGGGCACGACGGTCGTGTTGCGGATCGGCATGTCGAGCTCCAGCAGAGCCATGTCCACCTGCACGTTCCCGGTCGAGACCTGCGCCGAATAGCGGTAGTCGGGATGGACCACTGCACGCCGCACGTTGCGATAGGCTGCGGCGCGGCCGTTGCGCATGCCCGCAAGGAATTCGATCCCCTCGGTCCGCACCCGCGTCCCTGTGCGCTTGTCGAACAGGCAGTGCGCGGCGGTCAGGACGAGGTTGTCGGCCACCAGCGCGCCGGTGCAGAAGCCCTTGCCGCCGATGTCCAGCCGCCCGACCGCTTCCCAGCCCCGGCCCTGATCGCCGGTTTCGAGGCTGGTCAGCGCCCCGTGACGGGACATGTTGTCGGCCAGCCCCTGCGCCGAAGCGGCGGCGGGCAGGACGGCAAGGCAGATGGCGGCGATGGCGCGAAACATGGGTGGCCCCTTCAGTCGTCTTTCCCCGACAGTTAGCCCGTCCATCCGGGCGAAAGTTGGGCCGTCAGGGGACAGTTACGCGCCCCCGATGTGACCCTTCAGCGCCCGCGGCTCGGGCCCGCCTGTCGCCCAGTCCAGCAGTTCGACCGTATGCACCACCGGCACCCCGGTGCCCGATCCGATCTGCATCATGCACCCGATATTGCCCGCCGCGATCACGTCCGGCTTCACCGCCTCCAGCGTCCGCACCTTGCGATCCTTCAGCTTGCCCGAGATCTCGGGCTGCAACAGGTTGTAGGTCCCCGCCGACCCGCAGCACAGGTGGCTGTCCGCAGGCTCCGCCACCGTGAACCCCGCCCGCTTCAGCAGGGCCTTGGGCGCATCCTTGACCTTCTGCCCGTGCTGCAGGGAACAGGCCGCATGATAGCCGATCCGCAGGTCCTTCGGCGCGCCCTCCGGCAGCCCGATCCGCTGCAGCAGTTCCGACACGTCCACCGCCAGCGCCGAAACCTTCGCCGCATCCTCCGCCAGCGCATCGTTGCGGAACATGTGCCCGTAGTCCTTCACCGTCGTGCCACAGCCCGAGGTGTTGATGACCACCGCGTCCAGCCCCGGCCCGTTCACCTCGGCCATCCACGCGCGGATATTGGCCCCCGCCGCGCCATGCGCCTCGGCCTCCTTGCCCATGTGATGGGTCAGCGCCCCGCAGCAGCCCTGACCCTTCGCCACGACCACCTCGCAGCCCAGCCGACGCAGCAGCCGGATCGTGGCGTCGTTGATGTCCGTGTTCAGCGCCCGCTGCGCGCAGCCGGTCATCAGGGCCACCCGCATCTTCCGCTCGCCCTGGGCGGGGAACACCTGCGGATCGTCGTTGCGGCTGACCGGCGGGATCTGCCGCGGCGCCATCTCCAGCATCGCCCGCAGCCGCGCATCCGGGATCAGCCCCCGGAACGGCCGCCCGATCTTGGCCCCCAGCAGCGCCAGCCGGAACCGCCCCGGATAGGGCAGGATCCGCGCCAGAACCCACCTGAGCGCCCGGTCATGCCAGGGCCGCGTGTAGTGCGTGTCGATATACGCCCGCGCATGGTCGACGAGGTGCATGTAGTGCACACCCGACGGGCAGGTCGTCATGCAGGCGAGGCAGGACAGGCAGCGGTCGATATGCTTGACCGTCTTTTCGTCCGGCACCCGCTCGTTCTCCAGCATGTCCTTGATCAGGTAGATGCGCCCCCGCGGGCTGTCCAGCTCGTCCCCCAGCACCTGGTAGGTGGGGCAGGTCGCCGTGCAGAACCCGCAGTGCACGCAGGCCCGCAGGATTTCGTTCGCGCGCTTGGTGCCCGGATCGGCCAGCTGCGCCTCGGTGAAATGCGTCTGCATCCGTCCCTCACATCATCCAGAGCGCGACGACCAGACCGGTCGCCGGCGCCAATGTCGTCAGCCCGCCCGCCAGCATCAGCCAGTCCGACGACTGCGGAAACCGGCGCCTGAACGCCTGCGCCACGAAGGCGGTGGCGAATATCCACGCGAACCAGAGCAGCGCAAGCCCGGTCAGAACCCGCCCATGCCCGCCCGTTTCCGGCGGCGGCAACAGCCTCAGTAGCGCCAGCCCGGCAAGGACCAGAACGACCAGCCCGGCCCCCAGCCCGCGGAAAAAGCTGCCCCTCGGCTCCTCCCGGACCAGCGCGGCAAAGACGGCGAGGCCGAGGATCGAGGCCCCCATGACGAACCCTGCGATCATGAGGCGGGCATCGCGGACCGGCCCATCAGACCGGAGTTCAGGATGCCCCTCGGATCGAACCGCGCGCGGAGCGCCGAGGACAGGCGCTCGACGCCATCCGCCTGCGGATGGAACATCGGCACCTTCGCCCTGACGCCCATATCCGCCCGCACCAGCGTCGCATGCCCGCCGATCCGGTCCACCGCAGCCCGCAGCACCGCCGCGCCGCCATCCGCCGCGCCGCCATCCGCCGCGCCGGAGATCTCCAGCCAGATCAGCCCGCCACCCCAGTCGTAAAGCGCCCGGTGCGCCAGCCCGGCCTCGTCCAGCGCCGAGACCAGATCCACCGCCCGCCCCGGCGTCACCGACACCCGCCACACGGGCGCGGTGCCGCCCGCAAAGACGGTCGCGTCCCGCACGTCCCGCCACAGCGCCGCGCTTTCCTCACCCGTCACCACGGACCACGGGCCGGGAACCGCCTCCTTCAGCCGCCCCGCACGGTAATCGACCGAGCCCTTCAGCCCCTCCACCCGGATCAGCGTCCGCCCCGTCACCGCGTCATGTGCCGCCCCGCTCACGTCGAACGGGGTCCCAAGCGACGCCCGCAGCGCCGCCAGCGCCGCCCCGGTGTCCAGCCCTTCGGCGACCAGCGTCGCCTCTCGCTCCGGCACCGCCAGCACCTTCAGGCTGACCTCGGTCATCACGCCCAGCGTGCCATGCGACCCGGCCATCAGCTTCACGAGGTCATAGCCGGTGACGTTCTTCATCACCCGACCGCCGTTCTTCACAACCGACCCGGTGCCATCCACGAACCGCACGCCCAGCAGGAAATCCCGCGCCGCGCCCGCCTGCACCCGGCGCGGCCCGCTGGCATTGGCCCCGAACACACCGCCCAGCGTCGACACGCCCGTCACGCCCAAGAGCCCGCGCAGGTCGGGCGGCTCGAAGGCCAGCCGCTGTCCCTTCTCGGCCAGCACCGCCTCGACCGTTTCCACCGGCGTGCCCGCCCCCGCGACCAGCGTCAGCGCGCCCGGCTCGTAAAGCCCCAGCTTCGCCAGCCCGGCGGTCGACAGGTCCACCCCGTCCACCGCGCGCCACCAGACCCGCGTGCCGCCGCCCACGACGGACAGCGGCGCATCCGCCGCCCGGATCATCTCGGCAAGTTCGCTCTCGCTCTCTGGTCTCATCTTCATCTGGCCAAATAAACTCCGGGGGGAGTCGGCCCAAAGGGCCGATGGGGGGCTGGCCCCCCTACTCCGCCGCCATATCCATACGCCGCCGCGCGGAACTCACGCCCAGCGGAAACACCTTGGCGGGGTTCAGCAGCCACTTCGGATCGAACACGTCCTTCACCGCCATCTGCGCCTCCAGATCCTCGGGCGCATACTGGTGGCTCATCAGGTCCCGCTTCTCGATCCCCACGCCATGTTCGCCCGTCAGGCAGCCGCCCACCTCGACGCAGAGCTTCAGGATCTCCGCCCCGAACTCCTCGCACAGCTCCAGATCGCCCGGCTTGTTCGCGTCGAACAGGATCAGCGGATGCATGTTGCCGTCGCCCGCATGGAACACGTTCGCCACGTCGAGGCCATAGCGCCCCGACATCTGCGCGATCCGCCGCAGGACGTCCGGCAACGCCGACACGGGGATTGTCCCGTCGAGGCACATGTAGTCGTTGATCTGCCCCATGGCGCCAAAGGCCGATTTACGCCCCAGCCAGATCTTCGCGCTTTCCTCGGCGCTCCGGCTCTCGCGCAGCTCGACCGGGTTGTGCCGCCGCGCGATGGCGGTGATGACCTCGAGCTGTTCCGCGATCTCGGCTTCGGAGCCCTCGACCTCGACGATCAGCAGCGCCTCGCAATCCGGGTAGCCCGCGCCGGAAAAGGCGTCCGTGGCGCGGATGCAGGGCCGGTCCATGAACTCGATCGCCACCGGCAGCACGCCCGCCTCGATGATGTCGCTGACGCAGGCGCCCGCCACCTCGTTGCTGTCATAGCCGATCAGCACCGGCCGCGCGCCCTCGGGTTTCGGCAGGATGCGCAGCACCGCCTCGGTCACGACGCCAAGCTGGCCTTCGGATCCGCAGATCACGCCCAGCAGGTCCAGACCCCCGGCATCGAGCCATGGCCCGCCGATCTCGATCACCTCGCCCTGCATCGTCACCAGCGTGACGCCCAGCAGGTTGTTCGTGGTGACACCGTATTTCAGGCAATGCGCGCCGCCCGAGTTCATCGCAATATTGCCCGCGATCGCGCAGGCCAGCTGCGACGACGGGTCGGGTGCGTAGAAGAAGCCGTCCGCCTCGACCGCGCCGGTGACGCTAAGGTTCGTGCGGCCCGTCTGCACACGGATGAAGCGGTTGTCATAATCCGTCTCCAGCACCGCGTTCATCCGCGCGACGCCCAGGATCACCGAATCCGCCGTCGGCAGCGCCCCGCCCGCCAGCGAGGTGCCCGAGCCGCGTGGCACCACCGGTACGTCCATCTCGTGACAGATGCGCAGCACCGCCGCGACCTCCTCGGTGGTCGAAGGCAGCACGGCTGCCAGCGGCGCGCAGCGGTAGGCCGTCAGCGCGTCGCATTCATAGGCCCGCGTTTCCGCAGGGTCGTCGATGACCGCACCCTCGGGCAGAACCTGCCTCAGCCGCGCGACAAGGTCGGGCTTTCTGGCAAGGACCGAAGGATCGGGGGCTGGCATTTCCATGAGACTCTCCTGTCACTTGCAGGGGGCCGGGCAATCGGGAGGACACTATCCCCGACCCGCCCCCGCTGGCAAGCGACGCTGGTCAGAGATGCAGCGCCGCGCTAACAGGGATCATGGGAGGTCCGGCCGCCTCGCGCTTTTCACCCCGCTCGATTTCACCGCGCTCGGCGTGCTGGTCGCGCTGTGGCTGCTCATTGGCTGGCGGATCGAGCATCCGGGGCGCAATCCCTCCGTGTCCCGCCTGATGGCCGACTACCGGCGGGAATGGATGCAGCAGATGGTCACGCGCCAGCCGCGCATTTTCGACGCGCAGACCCTGTCGACGCTACGGCAGGCCACGTCCTTCTTCGCCTCGGCCACGATGATCGCCATCGGCGGATCGCTCGCCGCGATCGCGAACACCGAGCAGCTGACCGGGCTCGCCAACCAGCTGACCCTCGACAGCGCCCCGGCCTTCGTGTGGGAGGCGAAGATCCTCGTGGTGATCTTCTTCCTCACCAACGCCTTCCTCAAGTTCGTCTGGTCCAACCGCCTGTTCGGCTATTGCGCGGTCCTGATGGCCTCCACCCCGAACGACCCCGAGGATCCGCTGGCCCGCCCCCGCGCCGCGCAGGCGGGCGAGATCAACATCTTCGCCGCCCGCAGTTTCAACCGGGGTCTCCGGTCGGTCTATTTCTCGCTCGGCGCCGCCGCATGGCTGCTCGGCGCGGGTGCGCTGATCGCCGCTGCGGTGGTCACGTTCTTCGTCCTCTGGCGCCGGGAATTCGCGTCGCAGTCGCGGAAAGTGTTGATGCGGCGCAACGCTCCCGAAGGTGACACGACCTCGTGACATGCGCCGCAGGGCCCCGGCACCTATAACCGCGCCATGCTCCGCTCGCTCCTGACACTCACGATTCTCGCCGCAACCCCGCTCCGCGCCGATCCCCCGATGATCGAAGGGGCGACCGCCGAACGTTCCGGCATGGGCTGGCGTTTCGAGGTGACGGTCCGGCACGCGGACGAAGGCTGGGGCCATTACGTCGACGGCTGGGCGATTCTCGACGAGACCGGCAAGAAGATCGCCTATCGCAAGCTGCACCATCCGCATGTGAACGAGCAGCCCTTCACCCGCTCGCTGCCGTCGGTGATGGTCCCTGACGGGACACGCAAGATCTACATCCAGGCCTTCTGCTCGACCGGCGGGAAGAGCGAGAAGTTCAAGGTCAAGCTGAAGCCCTGAGGGTTGGCCGCGCTCGTCCCCGAACGCAGTCGCACTGTCGAAAAGCCTGCCCGTGGGTAGGCGCGCGGGACGAATGAACGCCGTCCTTTATCCTGCCACGCGCATCCTCGGCCCGAGGTCATCACGCGGATGACAACGCGCCTGCCCGTGGGTGGGCGCTTGCAAGGACTGAACGGCGCGCCTTATTCCGACCACATACCGCCTCACCCCAAGGTCAATGCGCGGGTGACAAAGCGCCTACCCGCAGGGACGGGCAGGCGCTAGGCGCGGCGGCTTCGCCTTGATTCCGCGCCGGGTCGGGCAGGGCACCCGGCCAGGCAACGGTGGAACCGGCACCCGCACAAGCGAAAGGGGCGGTGTTTCCACCGCCCCCTCCCTGTCCATCAGGCCAGGCGCTACTGCGCCGGGATCGCCGCCTGTTCCAGCGTGACCGGATACGGCAGCTTGTTCAGCATCTCGCGCGGCACGATCTGGAGGAAGTTGTCCTTCTCCACATCCCAGTTCTGCATGATCTCGGCCGCCTTCCGGCTACCGGTCTCTTCGAGATGCCGTTCGATCAGCGTTTCCAGCTGGGTCTTCCAGTGATCCACCTCGACCTTGCAGGTCAGGACGGTCTCGTGGTTGATCAGCCCCTCGGCCTTGCCCTCGGGATCGTAGAGATAGGCCATGCCGCCGGTCATCCCGGCGCCGAAGTTGGCGCCGATGGACCCGAGGATCACCGCAACCCCGCCGGTCATGTATTCACAGCCGTTCGACCCGCAGCCCTCGATCACCACCTTGGCGCCCGAGTTCCGCACGCAGAACCGCTCGCCCGCGCGCCCGGCGGCGAACAGGAAGCCGTCGGTCGCACCATAGAGCACCGTGTTGCCGATGATCGTGTTCTCGGCGGCGACCAGCGGCGAGGACATGGACGGACGCACCACGACGGTGCCGCCCGACAGGCCCTTGCCGACATAGTCGTTCGCCTCGCCCTGAACCTCGATCTTGAGGCCCGGCGCGGCGAAGGCACCCAGCGACTGCCCGGCGGAACCGGTCAGCTTGATCGTCAGGTGATCCGGCTGCAGCGCGTTGCGCATGCCGAACTTGCGCACGATGTGGCTCGACGTCCGCGTGCCGACCGTGCGGTGCGTGTTCTGCACCGCGTAGGACAGCTGCATCTTCTCGCCTTCCTTCAGGAACCGCGCGGCGTCGCGCACGATCTCCGCGTCCAGCGTGTCGGGCACTGCGTTCCGCTCCTTGTCGCGGTTGTAGACGATGTCATGCGCGCCATCGACGGTGATGAGCAGCGGGTTCAGGTCCAGATCGTCGAGGTGATCCGCACCGCGGCTGACCTGGTGCAGCAGGTCGGCACGGCCGATCACGTCGTCCAGCGACCGGGCACCGATGGAGGCGAGGATCTCGCGCACCTCGGTGGCGTAGAAGGTGATCAGGTTGACCACCTTGTCCGCGTTGCCCGTGAACTTGGCCCGCAGCGACTCGTCCTGCGTGCAGACGCCCACCGGACAGGTGTTCGACTGGCACTGACGGACCATGATGCAGCCCATGGCGATCAGGGCGGCGGTGCCGATCCCGAACTCCTCGGCGCCCATCATCGCGGCCATGACGATGTCACGCCCGGTCCGCAGACCGCCGTCGGTGCGCAGCGTCACCCGCTCGCGCAGGTTGTTCATCGCCAGAACCTGATGCGCCTCGGTCAGCCCCATCTCCCACGGCAGACCCGCGAACTTGATGGAGGTGGCCGGGGAGGCCCCGGTGCCACCGTTGTGACCCGAGATCAGGATGATGTCGGCCTTGGCCTTGGCCACGCCCGCCGCGATGGTGCCGACGCCCGAGGACGCCACCAGCTTGACCGTCACCTTGCAGTTCGGGTTGATCTGCTTGAGGTCGTAGATCAGCTGGGCAAGGTCCTCGATCGAGTAGATGTCGTGGTGCGGCGGGGGCGAGATCAGCGTCACGCCCTTGGTCGAATGCCGCAGCCGCGCAATCAGGTCGGTGACCTTCATGCCGGGCAGCTGGCCGCCTTCGCCGGGCTTGGCGCCCTGCGCGACCTTGATCTCCAGCTCTTCGCATTGGTTGAGGTATTCCGCCGTCACGCCGAACCGGCCCGACGCCACCTGCTTGATCTTGGCCGACGGGTTGTCGCCGTTCGGCTCGGGCACGAAGTGTGCCGGATCCTCGCCGCCCTCGCCCGAGTCGGACTTGGCCCCGATCCGGTTCATCGCGACGTTCAGCGTCTTGTGCGCCTCGGGCGACAGGGCGCCCAGCGACATGCCCGGCGTCACGAAGCGTTTGCGGATCGAGGTGATGGACTCGACCTCTTCGATCGGCACCGGCTTGGCCAGCGGCTTGATCGCCAGCAGGTCGCGCAGGTGGATCGGCGGGTTCGCCTGCATCCGCGCGGCATACTGCTTCCACAGCTCATAGGAGGCACGGTTGCAAGCCGCCTGCAGCATGTGCATCGTCTGCGCTTCCCATGCATGGGTCTCGCCCGATTTGCGCGCCTTGTAGAAGCCGCCGATCGGCAGGACGTCCTGACCGCCCAGCCAGCCCTTCTTGTGGATTTCCTCGACCTTCCACTGGATGCCGCTGACGCCGATCCCGGAGATGCGCGAGGTCATGCCGGGGAAGTACTCGGCCACCATCGCGCGGGACAGTCCCACGGCTTCGAAGTTCAGGCCGCCGCGATAGGACGAGATGACCGAGATGCCCATCTTGGACATGATCTTGAGCAGACCCTGATCCACCGCCTCGCGATAGCGCGCCACGGCTTCGGTCAGGGTCCCGTCGATCAGGCCCTTCTTGATCCGGTCGGCGATGGTGTCCTCGGCGAGGTAGGCGTTCACGATGGTCGCGCCGCAGCCGATCAGCACCGCGAAGTAATGCGGGTCGATGCATTCGGCAGAGCGGACGCCCAGCGAACAGAACGTGCGCAGGCCCTTCTTGGTCAGCCAGGAATGCACGGCGGAGGTGGCGAGGATCATCGGCATCCCCACCTTATCGGGCCCCTGATGCTGGTCGGTCAGCACGATGTGCCCGCCGCCCGAACGCACGGCCTCTTCGGCCTCGGCGCGGATCCGCTCCAGTCCCTTGCGCAGGGCGTCGTCGTCATCCGTCACCGGGAAGGTGCAGTCGATTTCCACGAGGTTCGCGTTGAAGTTCTTCTTCAGCTCCTCGAACTGCGCGTTGGCGACGAAGGGGCTTTCCAGCACGAGGATCTCGGTCTGGGCGCTCGATTCATCCAGCACGTTCTTCAGGTTGCCGAAACGCGTCTTCAGGCTCATCACGCGGTATTCGCGCAAGCTGTCGATGGGCGGGTTCGTCACCTGGCTGAAGTTCTGGCGGAAGAAGTGGCTCAGCGGGCGATACTTGTTCGACAGCACCGCGGAGGGCGTGTCGTCACCCATCGAGGCGACGTTCTCCTTGGCGTCCTCGACCATGGGGGCGAGCACCTGCTCGATCTCTTCCATGGTAAAGCCCGCCGCGATCTGCCGCTTGCGCAGTTCGCCGCCCTCGAACAGAGGGATCTCGGTCACGCCGCCCAGCGTCTCTTCCAGATCGTTGATCTTGCCGACCCACTCGCCGAACGGCAGCGCCTTGGCGAGTTTGTCCTTGATCTCGGTGTCGTGGTAGAGCTTGCCCTTCTTCATGTCGACGGCGATCAGCTGACCCGGCCCGAGCGCACCCTTCTCGCGCACGGTCGCTTCATTCGACGGCACCATGCCCGCCTCGGAGCCCGCGATCAGCAAGCCGTCACCCGTCACGACATAGCGCATCGGGCGCAGGCCGTTGCGGTCCAGGCCGCCGCAGACCCAGCGGCCGTCGGTCATCGCCAGCGCGGCGGGGCCGTCCCAGGGCTCCATCACGCCGTTGCAGTAGGAATACATGTCGCGCCACGCCTGCGGCAGTTCCTCGGCCTGCTTGGACCAGGCTTCGGGGACCAGCATGGTCTTGGCCATCGGCGCGGAGCGGCCGGCGCGAACCAGCACCTCGAACACCGCGTCCAGCGCGGCGCTGTCGGACGAGCCCTGCGGGATGATCGGCTTGATGTCCTCGGCCAGCTCTCCGAACGTGCCCGAGGCCATGCGGATCTCGTGGCTCTTCATCCAGTTGACGTTGCCCTTGAGCGTGTTGATCTCGCCGTTGTGCGCCAGCATGCGGAACGGCTGAGCAAGCCACCACTGCGGGAAGGTGTTGGTAGAATAGCGCTGGTGGTAGATCGCGAAGGCGCTCTCGAACCGCTCGTCCTGCAGGTCGGGATAGAACTCCGCCACCTGCTCGGCCAGCATCATGCCCTTGTAGATGATCGACCGGCAGGACAGCGAGGCGAGGTAGAGATGCGCGATCCCTGCCGCCTGCGCCGCCTTCTCGATCCGGCGGCGGATGACGTAGAGTTCACGCTCGAACGTCTCCTCGTCCACGCCCTTGGCGTTAGAGATCAGGATCTGCTCGATCTCGGGCCGGGTCGCGTTGGCCTTTTCGCCAAGGCACGACACATCCACCGGCACGTGACGCCAGCCGTAGATGTAATAGCCCATCCGCAGGACTTCGGTTTCCACGATCGTCCGGCAGGTCTCCTGCGCGCCGAAATCCGTGCGGGGCAGGAAGACCTGTCCGACCGCCATCAGCTCGCCCTTGCGCGGCTCGTGCCCCGTGCGCTTGATCTGGTCGTAGAAGAACGGCACCGGGATCTCGACATGGATGCCCGCGCCGTCGCCCGTCTTGCCGTCCGCATCGACCGCGCCGCGGTGCCAGATCGCCTTGAGCGCGGCGATGCCGCTTTCCACGACCTTGCGGCTTTTCTTGCCGTCGATGGACACGACCAGACCGACCCCGCAGGACGATTTCTCGTCCTCGAAGGAGAACATCCCGTTCTCGGCCATCCACATGCGCTTGGCTTCCTGCTCACGCACCCAGGCTTGATCATACTTGGTCATGGCATGTCTCCTTCGGGGACAAAGGGGTTGTCGCGTTCATAGTCCGCCGCGGTGACGCGGTCGGACACGTTCTTGAAGTCGAAGCCAACCGGCATCCGGTCGGCATAGACGATGTGGTTCAGCTCGGCGCCGCCGGCATTGGCGAACAGGCCGGGGCAGAATTCATAGGGGCCGTCGTCGTCCTTGAGCCATAGCGACGACCCGCAGGTGTCGCACCAGGCCCGTTCGGCGAACGGCGCGGCGCGGTAGCGTTTGACGGGCCCGGTGACCTCGACATCCGCCATCGCATTCAGACCGATCTGGAACCCGCCGCCCCAGCGGGTGCAGTTCGTGCAGAAGCAGGCGGACATCTCGTCCGACAGGCGCTCCGTCCGCACGCGCACCGCACCGCAGAGGCACCGGCCCTCGATCACAGCCCGCCCTCCGGCGTCACACCGTATTTCGCCAGCACTTCGGCGCGGGTCAGCAACTGATGCTCGCCCGCATAGGCGAAGCTGTCCGGCTTCTGGTCGATGAAGATCTCGCGCCGCATCGTCAGGCCGCTGGCATCGTCGAAGATCCCGATCGGCAGTTCATAGTTGTCGGACATCGGCCCATCGGCAGTGACGTGGTAATAGAGCCCCGTGCCGCAGCGCCCGCACCAAGCGCGCTCCGCCCAGTCCGAGCTTTGCAGCGTCTTGATCTGCGCCTCGCCGGTCCAGACGATGCCCTTGCCCGGCACGGTGATGCCAAGAAACGCCGACCCGGCCCAGCGGCGGCACATCTCGCAATGGCAGGCGCCGTATTCGTCGGGCACGTCGGATGCGGTGAACCGCACGGCGCCACACATGCACCCGCCCGTTCTCTCGCTCATGACGACACCTCCTCGGGTCCCATCACGTCCGCCCGCGTCCGGCGCGGATGGTCGCCCACGAACGCGTAGCTGTCCGGCTTGCAGTCGATGAAGATCTCGTCCCGCAGCGCGAAACCCGAGGGATCGTCGAACAGGCCCAGCGACAGCACCAATCGCGCAGGTCCCTCGACCGGGCGATAATAGAGCCCCGAACCGCAGCGGTCGCACCAGGTTCTTTCGGCATCCTCGGAGCTCTGAAGCGCCCGGATATGCGCGGCGCCGGTCCACTCGACGGAGGCTTCCGGCAGCGAAACGCTCAGGGTGGCACTGCCACTCCAGCGACGGCACATCTCGCAATGGCAGATGCCGAACTGCGCGGGCACGTCAGATGCGGTGAACCGCACAGCGCCGCACATGCACCCGCCCGTTCTCTCGCTCATCGCCATGTCCTCCGTGATGGGTCAGCCAGCCCGACCCGCGCCTTTCCGAAGCCTTGTGGCACCGCGGGGTCCGCACCGACGCGATACCGATGTAATACCGACGCAGATCCTACGTCGGTTCCCTCATTCGGCGGCCATCGCCTTGGGGCCGTCGAGATACTCGAGGATGGCCTGCGCACTGTCGCGCCCGTCCCGGATTGCCCAGACAACGAGGCTCGCGCCGCGCACGATGTCGCCTACCGCGTAGACACCGTCGAGGCTGGTCTTGCCGGTCCCGAACTCGGCCCGGACGGTGCCCCAGCGGGTCACTTCCAGCCCGTCGGTATCCCACAGCTTGGGCAGGTCCTCGGGCTCGAAGCCCAGCGCCTTGATCACCAGATCCGAGTCCTCGACATAATCCGAACCCTCGATCACCTCGGGCGCCTGGCGGCCCGTCGCGTCGGGCTGGCCCAGCCGCATCTTCTGCACCGTCACGCCGCTGACGCTGTCGCCCGAGAAGGCGATCGGGGCAGAGAGCCACACGAATTCGACGCCCTCTTCCTCGGCATTCGCCACCTCGCGCTGCGAGCCGGGCATGTTCAGCCGGTCGCGGCGATAGAGGCACTTCACGCTTAGCGCGCCCTGCCGGATCGCGGTCCGCACACAGTCCATGGCGGTGTCGCCGCCGCCGATGACCACGACGCGCTTGCCGCTGGCGTTCAGCTCACCGCTTTCGAATTCCTCGACCGTGTCGCCAAAGTTCGACGCCCGGTTAGACGCGGTCAGATAGTCGATCGCCTTGACGATGCCCTGTGCGCCAGAGCCCGGCCCGCCCAGATCGCGCGACTTGTAGACGCCCGTGGCGATCAGCACCGCGTCGTGCTTGCCCCGGATCGCATCAAACGTCAGGTCCTCGCCCACGTTGCAGTTCATCACGAACTCGACGCCCGACTGCTCCAGCTGGTCGATGCGCCGCATGACGACGTCCTTTTCCAGCTTGAAGCCGGGGATGCCGTAGGTGAGCAGCCCGCCCGCGCGGTCGTAGCGGTCATAGACCGTGACCTGCACGCCCGCGCGCCGCAGCATGTCCGCCGCCGCCAGCCCGCCGGGGCCCGCCCCGATGATGCCGACCGACTGATCGCGTTCGATCGCGGGGGTGACGGGTTTGACCCAGCCCTTTTCCCACGCCGTATCGGTGATGTATTTCTCGACCGCGCCGATGGTGACGGTGCCGTGGCCCGACTGTTCGATCACGCAGTTGCCTTCGCACAGACGGTCCTGAGGGCAGATGCGGCCGCAGATCTCGGGGAAGGTGTTGGTGGACTGGCTGACCTCATAGGCCTCTTCCAGCCGGTGCGTCGCCGTCAGGCGCAGCCAGTCGGGGATATTGTTGTGCAGCGGGCAATGGCTCTGGCAATAGGGCACGCCGCACTGGCTGCACCGCGCCGACTGCTCCTCGGCCTTCTGCGCCGCGTATTCGGCATAGATCTCGTCGAAATCGCCCGTCCGGTCACTCGCGTCACGCTTTTGCGGCATGTCGCGGGGTATCGTTACGAACTTGAGCATCGGTTGCTTGGCCACGGCGGTCACACTCCGTCGGAATCGCTACAGTCGCGTTTGCTTACGCAATCGTCCACGGAAATAAAAGTCAGTTATTGTGACCTATATAAAGAAAAGTCAGCCCTTCGGACGCATTCCGCACCCATTTTGAGCGAAAATTAGGACAGCCTAGTTTACCTATCAGGATTCTTCCCCCTTTTTCCCGATGGGTGTAGGGGTTAGCGAAACACTGCCAGAGGCAAATCGCGCATGTCACTCCTAGAGTTGTTCCTCCTCGCCGTCATTCAGGGGGTGACGGAGTTTCTGCCGATTTCTTCCTCGGCGCACCTTATCCTGTTGCCGAAACTGACCGGGATGCAGGACCAGGGGCAGTTGATCGACGTCGCCGTCCATGTAGGGACCCTGGGCGCCGTGATCCTATATTTCTGGCGCGATGTGGCCGAGGGGCTGGCGGGTATCCCCCGCATGCTGACCGGGCGCATCGACACCCCCGGATCGCGCCTTGCCTTCCTGCTGGCCGTCGCGACGGTTCCGGTCATCCTCTTCGGCCTCGCCCTGAAACTCACCGGCCTCGACGACGCGATGCGCTCGGCCAAGGTGATCGGCTGGACCATGCTGATCTTTGGCATCGTGCTCTGGTGGTCCGACCGCGACCCGCCCGAAGACAAGCTGGACACCGACTGGACCCTGAAGGACGCGGTCATCATGGGTCTCTGGCAGGCGATCGCCCTGATCCCCGGCACGTCGCGCTCGGGCGCGACGATCACCGGTGCGCTGTTCCTCGGATACACCCGTCAGGACGCGGCGAAACTGTCGATGCTGATGTCGATCCCGACGATCATCGCCAGCGCCACGCTGCTGTTCGGAGAGGTCGCGGCCCATGCCGACATGGCCGCCGCCCGCAACGGCGCCATCGCCGCCGTGCTGGCCTTCGGCTCGGCGCTGGTCGCGCTGAGCCTGATGATGCGCCTTTTGCGGACGGTCAGCTTCACGCCCTACGTGATCTACCGGATCGTCCTCGGGATCGGCCTGCTGATCTGGGCCTACTGATCAGACCTTGAGGTTGCGGGCCGAATCCTTGATCGCGGCGTACTGCCCGGACGGGCGATAGGGCCACAGGTAATCCGGCAGGACCGCCTCGAGCGACATCGGCTCGATCCCCAGATCGGCAAAGCCCTTTGCGTCTTCGCTGACCACGTTGTCGCTGCCAAGCTGCTTGACCTGATCGCGGGTGAGGATCGAGTTGCTGAACAGCCCCAGCGACACGTAGGACAACCCGTCCAGCACGGTGGCAAGGACACCGCCCAGCCAGATCGGCTGGTTCAGGACCAGCCGGCGGCGCTGGACCACTTCGAGCATCTGCTTCATCAGGTCCCGGAAGGATTCGGCATCGGGTCCGCCCAGCTCATAGACACCGGCCGCGGCCTTGCCTTCGGCGCCCAGCTGGGCTGCGGCGGCGACGTCATCGACGTAGACCGGCTGGAAAAGCGACTCGCCGCCGAACAGCGGCAGCACGGGCATCCGGCGCGCCATTCCGGCGAAGCGGTTGAAGAAGTTGTCCTCGGCCCCGAAAATCACGGACGGCCGCAGGATGACGGCACCGGGGAAATGCTTGAGAATCCCCGCCTCGCCCTCGGCCTTGGTGCGGGCATAGTCGCTTTCGGCATCGGCATCCGCACCGATTGCCGAGATGTGGACGAGGTTGCTCACACCCTGCTCGGTCGCGATCCGCGCGATCCGCGAAGCGCCTTCGGCCTGAACGGCGTCGAAGTTGTTCTTGCCGCGCGCGTCGAAGGTCCCGACGCAGTTCACCACCGCATCCGCCCCGTGAGTCACGGCACGCACGGACTGGTCGTCACGGATGTTGCAGAAGACCGGCTCGACCTGTCCCACGACGCCATAGGTGCGGACAAACATCGCGTCATTCGGGTGGCGGCAGGCGACCCGAACGCGCCAGCCATCCTTGGCCATGCGTCGCGCGATATACCGTCCGACGAACCCGGATCCGCCGAAAATGGTGACCAGTTTGGACATCTTTCGCCCTCCGTCGGCTGACATTCCCCTGTTTCCTAGCCGCGCTGTGCGCCTGCGGCAAGGTGATAAGCCATCCATCCTGTTCAGGGGGTGAAAAACTCGTCCGAATCCCGTTGACACCAAACCGGGGCGCAGATAGATGCACGCCTCACACCACCTGTGCCCAGGTGGCGGAATGGTAGACGCGCTGGCTTCAGGTGCCAGTGGCCGCAAGGCCGTGGAGGTTCGAGTCCTCTCCTGGGCACCATCGTACTATGCCTAACATATTGGTTTTAATCGGCTTTCTGCGACTAGCGGGCCTCACAGGTCCACATTTAGGTCCACAAAGCTATGACTAGGGTGTTCGTGATTAAACACGTTCGTCTAGAGCAGAACGGCACCTACAAGTACCGGCGTCGCGTCCCGAAGCCGTTACAGCCAGTTCTGGGCAAAGCAGAAATCGTCAAAGTTCTGGGCCGCAACGAGCGCGAAGCCCTCAAGGCCTACGGGCCCTATCACGACCACGTCGAACGGCTCTTGCGATCCACACGGCCGCTCAGCGAGGCAAGTGAACTAGCCACGATACGCAAGGGCATCGAGGCGCAGTTCCGCGAGATGAAGCTTGACCCCTACTCCGCCGGCCGAAGCCAGGACGAAAAGCTAGCACGAGCTGAGGAAGCTGACCGAATCCTCAGTAGATACTATGCCAACCCGGAGACGGGAATTCCTGATGCCGAGGATGTTAGCCGAAAGGACAATGCGATGGTTCTGGCACTCCTTGGCGGTACAGGCAAAGTGAAAACCGATCTGACGATTACCCAGGCTTTCGATTTCTATAGCATCGAACGAAGAGAGCCTGATGATCACAAACGCAAGAAGCAGGAGCAGCGTCTGAAACGAATCCTGGATGATTTGTTGAATGTCACCGGTCAGGACATCCCGATCTCGAAGGTGGGGAGGGAAGACGCTAGAACACTCAGAGACAACCTTCTAAAGCGAGGAATGCAGACTGCTTCGGCCAGACGTTGCATTAATGACGTGAAGGCTGTGTTCTCTCTGGCCATTCGTGAGCATGAGATCAACACGAGCAACCCATTTCAGCGGCTTGAGTTTGCGAAGGAGCAAGTGTCCGCTATAGATAAACGCCATCCGCTACCACCAGACGTGATAGTGGCGATGTACAGGGAGCTGGAAGGCACACAGCTCCTCCTAGATATCTGGACCTTGATCCACCACTCCGGCGCTCAGAACGCTGAAGTGCTGGGCTTGCTGGCCAGCGATCTAGAACTGGATGGCACAGTTCCCCACTTCGCTGTTCGCCCCAACGCACTCAGGTCGCTAAAGACTCGATCCCGCGTTCGGTCCGTACCCCTCGTCGGACCAGCTCTGATCGTTGCCCGAAGACTGAAGGAAACAACGGCCCCAGACTCACCCATCTTCCAAAGATACGCGGCAGGCAAGTGCCACGATAACTTCAGCCAGGTTGCCCGCCGGCGGCTCCGCAAGGTCACCAACGACCCGAAACATACTATCTACAGCCTGCGCCACAACATGAAAGACGCGTTGAGAAAAGCCAAGGTAGGGGAGCGTGTTGAGTTGGCGCTCCTCGGCCATTCGGATGAACGTACGGCTTCTGCTCAGTACGGCAGCGCAGTCGGCCTGGAAGAGCTTCAAGAGGCGCTCCTTACGATAAGGTTCGACTTTCCGGACAACTGGTCTTGGTGAATACGAACGGTTACGGCCTCAACGCCCAGGTCTATAGGACAATCCCCGACGCCGCCCTGATGGCGACCTTTGAACGCCGGCCTACAACCGACTGGGCAAAGTCCTCCACAGAGGCCCTCATAGTTCGCGTGTGGGCCCATGAAGCCGCCGATGGCCCTCTTCACGCCCACAGGGCTCTTAAGCACTTCAGTGAGGTCGTGGGCGCGCCTGCGGAAGGCTTGCTTCGACATTCTGCAAACGAGATGAGGCCGCGGCCTTCGTTAACCGATTACCGGACCAAGAAGAGCTGACAGAGACCGTCGTCAGCATATGCTGTTTAGTGCAATTGGTCCTGTGGCGGTGTCACAATGGATTTATGGAGATGTTGCACTCCATCGATGATTTCGACTTCGAAAGGGATTCTAACCTCCGTCACGCACGTCAGATGCGCCGGTTATTGGAGTACATGGCGACTGCAGTGCGTTCGGACCTTTTGACTTGTCCAAGCAAGGCCGGCAGGCTGAAGCTCTTTTATGCTAAACTTTCATATCGTTAGATCATCCTCATACACGCGAAGTTCCGGCGCAGGACAATCTCGGTACGATGTAGAAGGGACCATCCGCACTTAAACAGACCGCGGGAGGACTTCAGCGGTACTATGTAGAAGGACCAACCAGCTCCCGACGTTGCAGGGCGGACTTCAACGGTACGAAAACGAAGGGACCATCCAACGCTCTCCGACTATGCACTTCGTCCGCACGCGGACAACAAGTGTACACAATAGAAGGAGCCATCCGGTGAGTGGCGGTTAACCATTCGTCCATCGGTTGCACGATAGCGCGGCGTGCTTTTACCTTTCATGGATTTGAACTGCTCCGCTTTAAGGCCGCGGTCAGCCGAAAGGCCGTCGCTCAACGATCATTCCTTCACCCTGTTTCGTCATCTTGTTTCTGCAGGCTTGCTCGACTGCAGTTGATGAACGCACGGATCGCTTCCGACCAGGCGAAGCAATCTCCGTGGCCATCACACGAGAAGATCACGCCTGACCTTTGGGAACCCGCACACTCCTCCGGTGCAGCGGCCCAGCCCCTGAAACACTCCCTACCGACTCTGCCGCGCTCCGTCGCGCAGGCACCATGCGCATGGCGGCAGGGTCGGCCCATCACAACCCAACAAACTAAGGAATAATCGAATGAAAATGAACCTCGAAAGCAATAGCCCCAGCGCACTCATATGCGTCCCGATCCTTCCGGTCAGCTTTGAATGCGGCGCCGTTGAGAACGCGATTAAACAGGTCAACCTCCATAGGAAGCTTTCCAAGCCCGAACTGCGTTATTACCTCGAAATCGGCTGCTACCTCAGTAGCTTGGCCACGGACCATCCCTCCACGAAAGAACGACACGCAAAGATGATGCGTGACTTTCCAAATTTGAAAGGGATTGGCTCCACCCTCCGATCAAACTGCAAGCGTCTCTATGAAGCCGTACATGGCTTCCGTGACCACGACCTCCTCGAAGTCCTCGGCGTCCAGGACATCGATGATTACTACACTGCCAATCCGACGGTGATTATTCGCGACTATAGAGAACGGAAAGCTTCACATGCACGCCATTGACGAGAACACGGGGGCCGTCGTCATCTCCTTCGTCGCGGAGCGCCTGGCTGCCGTGAGGATTAAAAAGCCAGCTCGTCCTGCCGATGCCAGTGACGGGCACGCGAGCGCCGGTGACGAAGTCGACTGCCTATGCTGTGGCACTACGTTCTATCGGCTCAAAGCCAACCAAAAGTTCTGCTCTCCGAGATGTAGGAAACAGTCCCACCAGGTAGCCGATAGGGAACGCAACCCGAAGAACTCATCCTGCAGCCCCAGCGTCCGGAGAACCAACTACATCGCATTGCGGCGCGCCCGAGACCTCGCAGAGATGCTGTACTCCATGCCTCCAGGTGAACGTCTTGGTTTCATGAAGCGGCTAGTCGACGACGCCAGGGGTGGCGATGCAGCCCTCAGAAGCATCTTGACCAATCCACATCTGCTGAGGGCATCACCGGCCGATCGGCATCTCTTCTACAGGCGTTGCCCGGCGTCCTACGTGACGATCAGTCAGGCGGCACACGCCTACTGCAAGAAGACCTGGGGAACTGGTGTAGTTCGAGTCGTGCGTGGAATGGCCGAAGAGCCGGCCACGGGCGTGCTGCCGCATGAAGCGTCGTCATCATACGTAGTAGAGGAGAAACTGGGGTTGGCCGCCTGACTAGCTAAAGGCACTAGTTGGGCAAAAGGGATTTGAAGGTTGGTCACTCGCCCCGAGATGCAACGCCCCCGAGGATGGACAACAATAACACTAATAATGACCCGGAATTTTGAAGTCCTTCCTCAGAACCCCCACCCCCTTCTCGGCCTTGGACGAGTCTCGGGGTGGGGTCGTCGCCCCTTGGCGGGCGTGTCTGTAGCCGCGTTTGCGAGTCAACCCGACCAAGTCGTCCTACCGAATTGAATGCCCCGTCCAAATCGTTTTCACTAGCTCCATTGGCGGAACGAGGGGAGGTCGGCTTGGCATTGTCAGACATCGATCGCAGAGCAGTCCTTAGCGCAGTTGAGGAGTTTGACCGGCTCGGCAGGCCGGCATTCCTACGGAGCTATGGCTTCGGGCAATCCCGGACATATTTCCTGCTGCACGACGGCAAACACTACGACTCGAAGGCCATCATTGGCGCCGCACATGGTTACTCAGGGGCCGGACGTAGTGCATTGACCTCGATCGAGTTCACCGGAGGAGAGGCGACGGTAGCGAAGACACTTCGCGAGTTGGGCTTCGATGTTCAGGCATCGGAAGTTCTCTGGACACCACCTAAGACCAGCAACATCTCTCGAGATGGCTATGCGTACTGGTGGGTCAACAACAAGCAGACCTTCGCCCATGAGATCGGTGGGAACTACCTCTGGTCGCCGAGGACTCGAAGCGATGGGGGGCGCAACGAGTTCTATGAGAACATGAAACGCGTACGTCCCGGCGACGTAGTGTTCGCCTTTGCGGGAGGCGCGATCAAGGCAGTTGGCATCTGCAGCGCTCCTGCGATCTTGGCACCGAAGCCGGGCGAGTTTGGTTCGGCTGGGGACGCATGGGGTGATGAAGGCTGGCGCCTCTCCGTTGATTTCACGCGCCTCAGTAGCCCCCTACGTCCCAAGGACCATATGGGCCTCCTGTCTCCGACCCTTCCGGCAAAGTACTCGCCCATTCGGCACAGCGGAGACGGAAACCAAGGCGCATATCTCGCAGCGGTACCGACGGAGATGGCAGAGGCGATAATCGACCTCCTAGGCTCACGTTGGGAAGAGATCAGCCACGCTAGCGGTAGCGATACTGTCGATCAAGATGAGGCCATCCAGGCAGCCGAAGACAAGGTCGAAGCCGAGCTCCGGAACCGAACGGACCTAGATGAGACTGAGAAGGTGCAGTTGGTTAGGTCGCGGCGCGGGCAAGGCATCTACCGGCAAAACTTGGAGAACTTCGAGAACGCGTGTCGGATCACCGGAGTGGCCAACCGACGCCACCTACGTGCCAGCCACATCAAGCCGTGGCGGTCTTCCACGAACTTCGAGAAGTTAGATGGGAACAACGGGCTTCTGCTCAGCCCGCACGTCGACCACCTCTTTGATCAGGGTTTCATCAGCTTCACCGATTGCGGCCAGCTGCTTGTGTCACCTGATGCGGATGCGGACACCCTACAGGCTTGGGGCATCGCACTAGACCGCTGCTATGGATCATTCAGGGACGAGCAATTGCCATACCTGGCGTTTCACCGGGAATTTGTCCTCAAAAACTAATTTCTACCTATGGGTCGGGTTGCCTCAGGTTCTGTGCTTGGTATTCAACTTCGCAGCGTCGAGATATGCCCTGCCACCAGGCGCTCAACTTCAAGGCGCCTTGCACGCCATGTAGCCACGAACTGCCCGACCTCGTATCCGTCCGGACGTAGGATCACCAAGACCACCAGGTCAGCCCATTCGAGGCGGACCTCTCGGCCCGTTCGTAAGACTATCGGATTATCACGTGCTTTCATGCCGACAGTCTGCCAGCAGCGTGGTTAATGGACAGTGAAAGGATCGGTCCAGAAATCCCAGCATGCGAACCGAAAGTGACCTTCATCGACCCAGTATCGGGACAACGGTGACAGGCCGACAATCATAAGAACAACAATAGCTCGATTTTTTGAAGTCACCTCTTTCTTACCCCCACCCCCTTCCGGCGGCGAAAAATTCTCTGTGGGTAGGGACCTCCTGCAGCGCGACGATATTGCCAATAGGCCTTGCCCCTGTGGCACACCTCAGCGGTGGCGCTTTGTGCTGACAATGAAGTCGTGATCGGCTTTTGGCAGACACCCTGCCGCAACATCCTAGACATCAATGGCACATAGGAGGGCAGACCATGCTGGTCGGCTACGCAAGGACATCGACACTTGAACAGAAGGCAGGCCTGGAGGCCCAGCAGGAGGCCCTAGCAGCGGCAGGCTGCGAAAGGGTGTGGACGGAGCAGGTGAGCTCGGTGGCCACCAGGAAGGCGCTCAGCGAGGCTCTGGGCTTCTGCCGCGAAGGGGACACCCTGGTAGTCTGCAAGCTGGATCGTCTGGCTCGCTCGGTGCGCCACCTTGGCGAGCTCGTGGAGGGTCTGGATGCGAGGCGGATAGGTCTGCGCATCTTGGACCTTGGATTGGACTCTTCTAACGCGACCGGCAAGCTGATGCTGAACGTGCTCGGCTCTGTGGCCCAGTTTGAAAGGGAGATGATGTTGGAGCGGCAACGGGAAGGCATCGCCAAAGCGAAGCGAGAAGGGAAGTACAAGGGCCGGAAGCCTACCGCCATGATGAAGGCGGCCGACGTCAGAAAACTTGTCGGAGAAGGCGTTGGAAAGAAAGCCGTAGCGCAGCGTCTCGGCATTTCCGAGAGATCAGTGCACCGGATATTAGCCGACAAAAATGCTCGATTCTTGTAGGAGAGCTACCGCTGACAAAGTCGCACTCATTCAAGGCTAGGTGTTGTTGAACGTGATGCCATTTGGCACTGCCATTTGCGCATCGCGCCCAACAAAATCGACCGGAGTGCCCATCATGTTATGGCGAGCGAGACGAAGTCGTGGAAGCCACTTCTACATGACGACACACCGACCCCTTGAAGTAACGCTAGAACCGACCGACACACGCTGGCCTGACGAGCCTTAACTTATCGGGAATCCAAATGTCATCTGTTCCGCCTGTCTGTCGTAGCTTTGAAAGTCGTTGGCTCGCTGGACAGCATCCGATACGCCTTCGTAGCCGGATCGAACAATACATGGAACCTCTAGCGTTACCACAAAGGGATAAACTAAGTCGCACGCCATCGTCACGCGGTAGCCACCGCTTTCAGTTTCGGCTTCCCTAGCCCGCCGGACGATCGCCGTCACCTGCGATGACCCAAGTTGATTGCCACTACGAGCGTTGACCAGCGACGACTTTGCTATGGTAGGGCCGTCTTGAACCAGCGTCAGTGGAACGTCTGATCCGCAGACCAACGCGAAGTGCTTCTTCTTCTTCGCGTGAAAACGGCTCGTGACAAACGAGTGCTGCGGAAGCTTGAAGCTCCTTCCGTCGGGGGCGTAGGCCCGTGCCCACACCGCGACCTCGTCAGGCTCGACGTCTTGCTGGCGCGGCGCCGATTTGATTGGGCTGAAGAGAACCTTCGGCCGCGCGTCACTCTCCAGCAACGCCCCAAGCGACGCAGCAACACTGTTCCCAATGCCCCAAAGAAAGACGCCGCCGTTCGCGGCTCGCTCCTGCTCTTTCCGCTCGAGGATTTCGTCGAACGACTGACCCGCTTCTGTTCCGTATCTAGTCCACACAAATGTCCCAGGCAGGTCCATCAAACTTCTCTCCTTGGCTACCGCGACTATTCATGCATATTCACATTCATGCAAGAGCTACATGAGAAATTGCGTCAGCTTGCCGCCACGTCGGGCATGACACAGAAGCAACTCGCCGCCCACTTCGGCGTGAGCCAGCCAACTATTTCAAGACTTTTCCGTGGCCTACCCGTAAGGCACGGGCCCGCCCACCGTCGGATAGCAGCTCAGCTTGAAGCCCGAAGCCCTGACGATGCCGAATATTCATATATTCACCTTTCCAAGACCGACAACGTCATTAGCTTGGCGTCGCTAAAACCTCAAAGCGCTAGAGAAGCGAATGCATTGGACAAACTGATCCAGGCATTGAATGAATACGTCGCAGCTAGAAGAGGGCAAAGTCGTGAAGACTAGTTCGAAAGGCTTCCGGGAAGAGCTCGCTGCGCTAGGCATCTCTTCTCCAGCCATCTCCGCTGTTTGGCCAAATTGGTGGAGCGACGATGCAGAGAGCTCGAAATCCGCACAAGCAGAACTTCGGTTTACGGTGGCCCGTCGCTTGGGGCTATCACCAAAGTCCGTCATTGGCGAGGCGCAACCTGAGTTCGTCTGGAAGCACGAGGCGAAGTTTAAGGGCCTATCCAACTATGGCGGCGGGGAACAAGCAGCGCTCACATCTTTTGGTGTCGCACTCACACGCCACCTTAGAAAGGGCGTACTCTACCAAAATGATCAAGTGCCAGACGCGAGCACACTTCGCCGCGCAATCCTCAAGAACGCGCCTTTCGTACGCCTCCAAGACCTTTGCGCTGCATCTTGGGGTTTGGGCATCCCAGTAATTCATTTGAGGGTGTTCCCGCTCGCCGCAAAACACATGGTCGCCATGGCCGTTCGAGTTGAATCTGGGCATGCAATCTTAATCGGCAAGGATGCAAAGTTCCCAGCTCCAACAGCCTTCCATGTAGCTCACGAACTGGGGCACATCGCGTCCAGCCACCTCGTTGATGGAAACGCAATCGTAGACCTCGAGGAAGTCCTAACGGCTGATGAAGATGATGCTGAGGAGAGAGAAGCAGATGAGTTTGCTCTAGAACTGCTTACCGGGCAAAGCACTCCAAAGCTAGAATACAATGAGCCTCCAAGAAACGGCCTCGAACTCGCCTCCGCAGCATTGCGAACCTCCAATGAAAGAGCGATAGAACCGGGCACTATTGCCCTCTGCTACGGGCACCAGACCGGAAACTGGCGCGTTGCCAACGCCGCCCTTAGTCACATCTACGAAAAAAAAGGAGACGTTTGGCGTTTTCTCAATCTAGTCGCGCAACGGGAGCTGAACTGGTCTGCATATCAGGACGACGAGGCTGCGTATCTGAAAGCCATTCTGGGAGCGCCCAAGGTTGGTTGAGGCGGTAGTTGACAATGACGTGGTTGAAAAGCTCTCTCGCTGGGCCGTTTCTGCCGCTCTGCCTGATGCCCTAAAGGTTCCCGTCTCCGAAATTGGGTACCTAGCGACTCTGAAATTTGTAGTTGGGAAGCGAATCGCTACCTTAGCGTCCTGCGAAGCAAAGTCTGCCCTTGCGAACTTCCTTGCCATGGGCTCTGAGCTCGAAGCCACCGACGAGGAGATAGAGCTTGCCGCGGAGATCGAGGCGGCCGCTATTGACAGCGAACTGGATCTGGACGCCGGCGAAAGTATCCTGATCGCAGTGTCTCTGAAGCGAGATGTCAAGAAGCTTGCAACTGGAGACAAAAGAGCTGTTTGCAGCTGCCAACCGCTCTCACAAACCCTCAATTTGATCGAACCTCTTAGAGGGCGAATCATCACGCTAGAGCAAATCTTAGCTCAGCTAATTCGCCAGTTGGACTTTGGCGAACTACGCGGGAAGGTCTGCGGCGACCCTTGCGATAAGACTGCAGGAATCTGTTTCGGGTGCTCTTCGGAAGGCTCGTCAGAGACTTCCGCACTAGATGCGCTCCTAAGTTATCAAAAGCATCTGGCCAAGGAGTCCTCTGAGTTTACAGCGCCCAACCTAGCCAGTTGACCGAAGGAAGACCGCCCAGGGATCGCACAGCTCCGCCGTCAGTCCGATTTTCAACCTCTTCTCTTCTGCCGGATTGTTCACAAGCGCTTCGGCTTCACGCACATTGAGACAGGCTTTGTCTACCCGGCCTCGGACATACTGACTACCTAGGCGTCCAGCACTCCTGCCCACCGCCACCTCGGTGGCCGCCAATGGCAGGTCAAAGTCCGCCAACTGGAGCTTCTGAATACAAAGAGCAAAACGGGAGCCAACAGCATTGATGCCGGCGGGGACCGGTTTCCAGGTCAGGCCGTCGACGGAGAATTCGTCCGCTCGAATCGGCTCGGCAAAGTGCTTGGAATCCATCGGCTCCATGCAAAGAATGATCGGGCTCCCTGCTTCTGCATGCTCCTCCGCGAATGGCTGAACCATCGTGACGGGGTGGCAAGTGTTACCTCCATATCCCCACATCGCGAACCCCTCGTCATCGATCTCTTTTTGCTTTCGCTGGATGATGTCTTCCAGGTCCTCATTCGCGTGCGTCCCCACCTTCATGAAGATTACACCTGCGCCCGGCTTAAGAATCTCGTTCATGCAGCCCCTCCAGAAGCTCTAGCTTGTACTCCGTGTCGTGCGCCTGACCATAGTTCAAGGATTTCAACTCCCGAATATAGCGGACCTTTGGAGCCTTTGTTCTGCCATAGAAATTCTCGAGCCGCAGCTTGTCGGTAACTGGCTTGCTCACGCGCTCCGTCGAGTTCCCCGGCCTGGATCTAAAAAGCAAATTGCAGGACCGTAGATCGGGGGCGTCATCTAGGTGATAAAGATGCAGCTCTGGTTGCATTCTAGCTACGTAGAAGCCACTCTCTGCTGCATGTCGCTGCACTTGGGCAAGAACTTCTTGCGGCCACGGCAGCTCACGGTCATCCGCAATCACAACCAAGCCCTCGCCAGAAAGTGAGACGGCCTCCATGCCACGGTCAACGAACAGATTGATGCTCAACCCATTGTTGTACTGGCCCCAAGGTGGGTTAGTGTAGAAGCAATCAAAGTCAACTAGGTCGTCTGGCAACGCATCAAGCACATTGTAGAGCCGCGCGTCCAAGTTCTCCAACCTCTCCTTATCCGCAAAGCGCTTTACAGCGTTTACAATCCTCTCATCGAAGTCGAGAACCATCACCTTGCTGGGGCCGTATTCGAGGACTTCGCGGCTCTTGAGGTAGGACACGCAGACGCTTATCGCATCCCCATCACCAACGAAAACCAGACGCTTGCCGTCAGTCCAGCGAGCCACGAACTCGCTTTGCATGACCATATCCCCAGCTTTCATGTAAATTTGATCGAATTCCCGTAGCGGTCTCGGACGGTTTTGAATGACGTCAGAGACAGCATTCATAGCGTCTCGCAAATCTATCTCAGGCATTCCATGCAACCCAAAGAAATCATAGAGCGCAAAAGATTCCACACTAACCCTGAAACGCCTAGGAAATATTTCCACCTAAGCCTCTCCAAACCTGATCGAGGATTTGGGGCGGGCGCCCGTCTCACAACCCGATGCCGCACTGATCGCAGCACTTCATTAGGATCAGACACGCAGAAGTCGCGAACCTGCGGACCAAAAAGGCAAGTGCAACGGTATCTACGGGCTTGATTAGCCACCCCTCGCAATTCAACTATTCATCACACCGGGTGTGGTTGGCGTGTGTGGTTAACGTGTGTGATCGACAAGAGAGACTGCGCCCCAACCACATGTAATCGAACGATAAATTTTTTCTCTTGCATCATGGCGGAGGAGGTGGGATTCGCAGCGCTACATTTGTGGCCTCTAGAAACGGAAGGTCCACAAACGAGTCCACAACCTCGCTGTTGTGTCAGGTAACTATCTGATATATATACAGTTAAATCTGTGCCACGCACCTCTCCTGGGCACCATACATACGAACAAGCCGCATGAACCTGTCAGGTCTGCGGCTTTTCTTTTTTCCTGAAGATATGTGCGATAAATTCGGTGGCCCAAGGCACCATTGCCCCGAGCGGAGCAAGGGGCCACGCAGCATGGCGGGCCCCGGCCTTTCAGAGACTGTCCGTCATCATGTCCCGCGAACGGAAAGCGCGGCGCGGGGGGAGGTGGGACAGACCTGTCCTCTCAGTTCCCGGTGAACTTCGCCGCCCGCTTTTCGAAGAATGCCGCCCTGCCTTCGGCGTGGTCCTCCGAACTGAACATGAGCGCCTGAATTTCGCGTTCCCGCATCAGCACATCGTCCAGACCGGACGACAGAACCGACCGGGTCAGCGCGATCGGCAGCGGAGCCTTGTTCGCGAGGATGGCGGCAAGCCGCTGCGCCTCTTCCAGCGTGCCGCCTTCCGGGACGATCGAGTCGACAATGCCCCAGTCCAGAGCCTGACCGGCGTTGAACGCCTCGTCATAGAGAAAGATCTGCCGCGCGCGCCCACGCCCGACCCGCGCGGGCAGGGTGTGCAAAATCCCGACATCCGGCGCCATGCCGATACCGCCATACCCGGCCTTGAAGCGGGCGGTCTCGGCCGCAACGATGGTATCGCACAGCAGCGCGAGCGCGAGCCCGCCCCCGACCGCCCAGCCCTCGACCGCGGCGATCTTGGGTTTGCTGCTCTGCGCGAGAAGGCGCACCAGATCGTGGACGATCCGCATGCGGTCCAACGCCTCGCCAATGGGCTTGTGGCCCATCGACGTGACGTCCCCGCCCACGCAGAATACGCCGCCCGCACCCGAAAAAACGATCACCCGCACATCGGGGTCGCTTTCCAGCTCCCTGAACTTGTCGAGAAGCGCGAGGCGCATGGGGATCGAGAACGCGTTCCGCTTTTCCGGGTCATTCATGAGCAGGGTGACGACACCGCCGCTGCGCGTTTCAATAATCATGCGCCTGGCCTATTCCTGTTTCTGTCTTTCCGGGACAGGGCGTCGACGGGCTTGTCCCGCTGGCCCCGCCCTTGTTCATTTACCGGTCCCGCGATGTGTGCCTGCACATGCCGCGGACCCACAACATCGAAAGAATGATCTTGCATGTTGAATGCTATTCCGTATCCTGAATCACGTCAAGGGAGCGAGGGCGTCGTGCGATGACCACGGACAAACCCAAACCGGTTCCGGCCATCCGGAACGCGGCCATCATCCTGCGCTATCTTGCGCACAGCGGCGAGGCCGAGGGCGTAACCACCATCGCGCGCTCAACCGGGCTGAGCGTGTCGAGCACGTTCACGATCCTCAGGACGCTTGCCGGTGAAGAGCTGGTCAGCTTCGACCCCGAGACCAAGACCTACCGGATCGGAATGGGGATGATCGGGCTGGTCAGCCCGCTGCTCGCGGCCGATCCCTTCGACATTGTCCGGCCTACCGTGGCCGAGGTCGCCGATGATCTGGGCGTTATGATCGCACTCTGGCAAGTGACCGAGGACGAACATTTCATCCTCCGCTACAGCGTGGTCAGCCGCCTGCCGTTGTTCGTAAGCATGCGCGAGGGCGCAAGGGTTCCGGCCTACGTCGGTGCCGTCGGGCGCTGCTACGCGGCCATGACGGGCATCACCGAAGCCGCGACCCGCAAGAAGTTCGACGGAATCCGGTGGCAGAATCCGCCGTCGTTCGAGGACTACTGGCGCGATGTCGAAGCCTGCCGCGAGACGGGCTTTGCCTTCGACTATGGCAACCTTTTCACGGGCGCCAATTTCGCCGCGACGCTGGCCTGCGATCAGGGCGGACGGCCACGGATCGGCCTCAGTTCCATCAGCCTGGCCGGACAGTTCACACAGGACCGCATGCAAGACATCGCACTCCGGCTGAAAGACCTCGCAAGGCGTATCGAGGCGAATGTCTTCGGCGCGACCGCGCCATCCGACAGGAGAAAGCAATGAACACACAACACGACCCCAAGCCGAATTTCGGCACGCTGGTCGGGATGAAACGGCTGGAGTCCGGCTCGGGCACCTGCGTGCTGGAGCTGTCGCTCCGGCCCGAGCACTGCAACATTAACGGCACCGTCCACGGTGGTGTTCTGGCGACGATGCTGGACACGGCGGGCATGTGGGCCGGCGGACCGGACGGACAGCCGACACCCGGTGCGACCGTGTCGATGACCTGCAACTACATATCGGCCGTGCCCTTCGGCAAGTTCGACAGGCTGGTCGCCCATGCCCGCCTGACCAAAAAGGGCCGCCGCCTGTATTTCTCCGACATCCATATCCTGGCCGAACCGGGCGAAAAGCTCGTCGCCAACGGTCAGGCCATCTGCGCCGTCGCAGCCGAGAGGACAGAGACTTCGACACCGGCCTGATCCGCCGACCGCAATCCTGAACAGACCGAGACCCTCTGATCACCGGGCATGACTCCCTCATTCCCGCAGGTAACGCACGTCGCTTTCACCGCAGCGTGCGAACGGATGGTCTTTGCCTGACGCCAGCCGGGCCCGGCGGGTCCGGTGCGCAAGACAACCGAACGTGTGACCGCCTCGCGACCTCGCGAACCGGCGCAACGCACGTCTCAAACCGCAGCCCCGCTGCACACTCTTGGAGGAGACCTCATGAAGACCAGAACCACCTTGTCCGCCACCGTCATGGCTGCCAGCCTGCTGGCCGCCCCTGCCGTCGCGCAGAACCTCGAATACGGGAACTTCCTGCCGCCCACGCACCCCAGCAACGTGTTCGCGCTGACCCCGATGTTCGAGGAGATCGCCGAGAAGAGCGGCGGCAAGCTGAACATCAACCTGCAGGCCGGCGGTGCACTGGCCGGGCCCAAGGACACGCTGTCGGCGATCGAGACCAGCCTGATCGACGGCGGCTTCATCGTCTCGATCTACGTCCCGAACGAGATCCCGCTGAACAACGTCATCTCGGACATGGTGATGGTGATGGAGGATCCAGTGACCATGATCGGCGCGCTGAACGAAACCGTGCTTCTGGACTGTCCGTCCTGCCTGGAGGAATACCAGAGCCACAACGTCACCTACCTCGGCTCCTATGCCACGACGGCCTACAGCCTGATGTGCAAGGAACCGGTGCAGACGCTCGCGGATATCCAGGGGCTCAAGATCCGGTCGTCGGGTGATGCCTATGGCCGCTGGATCAACGAAATGGGCGGGATCCCCGTCAGCGTGGCGACGTCGGAAGCCTACGAGGCGCTCCAGCGCGGGCAGCTCGACTGTGTCTTCGGCTCGATCGGCTGGCTCAAGTCGCTGTCGCTCTGGGACGTGTCCAAACATGCTCTGCGCCAGGAAATGGCCGGCTTCGGCGGCGGCGCGCTGGTCGCCTTCAACACCGCATCCTGGGAGGGGCTGACCGACGAGGACCGCGCGATGATCATCGACGCGACCCCTTCGGCCCTTGCCCGGCTCGCGGTTGGCTATGTCGAGGAAGATGACGAAGCCGTGGCCGAAGCGGCCGAGCACGGTGTGACGGTCTACGAGAAGGACGCCGAGATCGACGCCCTGCTGACGGAATACAAGAAGTCCGAGATCGCGGCCGCCGTCGAGAAGGCCGGTGAGCGCGGTGCCGAGGGCGCACAGGAGGTGGCGGACGCCTTCGTCGCGAATATCGCCAAGTGGAAGAAGATCTCGGAAGAGGTCGGCGGCGACGTCGCCAAGGTCGAAGAGGCCCTGCGCCGCGAGATCTATTCCAAGCTGGGCAACTGATCCCGGCCCAAAGTCACCGGACCGGGCGCGCACGGCCGCGCCCGGTCCGACAGAGTTCACCCCGATGCCGAAAGTGAAGGAAATCCCATGGGCGTACTGAGCGGATTGAAGATTATCGAAATGGGGGCCATCGGTCCCGTGCCCTTTGCCGGGATGCTGCTGTCGGACATGGGGGCCGAGGTCATCCGCATTGACCGCACCGTGCCGAGCGGCCTCGGCCTGCCGCGCGAACCGAAATACAACATCACCTCCCGCGGCCGCCGCAGCATCGCCGTCGACATGAAGACCGAAGCGGGCCGCGCGCTGCTGCTGGACCTGATCGGCAAGGCGGACGCTCTGATCGAGGGCTTCCGGCCCGGCGTCATGGAGCGCCTCGGCGTCGGCCCGGACGAAGCGCTGGCGGTGAACCCGCGCCTCGTCTTCGGACGGATGACCGGCCTCGGCCAGACCGGGCCAATGTCCAGGGATGTCGGGCACGACCTGAACTACCTCGGCCTCGCCGGCGCATTGTCCACCATCGGCCCCAAGGACGGGCCGCCCTCGGTTCCGCTGAACCTCGTGGCCGATCTGGGCGGCGGGGCGCTCTACCTCGTCGTCGGTGTGCTGGGCGCGCTGCTGGAGGCGAAGACGTCGGGCAAGGGACAGGTGGTCGACTGCGCGATGGTCGACGGGGTCAGCTCTCTGGTCGCGACCTATCACGGCGATGTCGCCGCCGGTCGCTGGGTCAGCGAGCGCGAGAGCAACATCGTCGACGGCGGCGCGCCGTTTTACCGGACCTACCGCACCAGGGACGGGCGGTATGTCAGCGTCGCGGCCATCGAGGCGAAGTTCTTCCGCGAGCTCTGCGAAGGCATGGGCATCGACCCTGCGGACCTGAAGGAACAGTATGATCGCGACGGCTGGCCCGACATGCGCGCGCGGTTCGAGGAGGTATTCGCGTCGAAGACGGCGGCGGAGTGGGACGAGGCGATGAAGGATCGTGATGCCTGTTTCGGGCAGGTCCTGGCGCTGGACGAGGCGCAGGTGCATCCGCACATGAAGGCGCGCGACGCCTTTGTCGAGGTCGACGGCGTCCCCCAGCCCGCCCCTGCCCCTCGTTTTTCGCGGACACCGTCGGAGGTCCGGGGATCGGCACCGGTCGACGGGGCCGACACCGACGGCATCCTCGACGACTGGGGTTTCGACAGATCCGCGCAGGACGCGCTCTGGACCAGCGGCGCGCTCGGCGCGCGCAAATAGGCACAATTCAAGAAATAGGAGAGCCAAATGTTTCCCAATGCCTTCAACGGCATGACCTGCCTCGTCACCGCAGGGACCTCGGGTATCGGTCGTGAAACCGCGCGGCTGTTCGCCGCCTCGGGCGCGGCCACCGTCATCGTCAACGGACGCTCGCCCGAGAGTGGCGAGCGCGTCCGGTCCGAGATCGCCGCAGCCTATCCCGAGACCGAGGTGCTGTTCGTCTCCGCCGACCTGACCGATCCGGCGCAGCTGCGCGACATGTTCGCGTCGATCCAGGCCAAGGTCGGCCGCCTCGACGCCTTCGTGCATTGCGGCGGCGCGCAGGTGAAGCCGGGGTTCTTCGCCAATCTCGATGCCGACGACGACCAGGCGCATTTCGACGGCCACGTCCGCAGCTTCATGAACTGCTGCCGCGCGGTGATCCCGATGATGACCGAAGGCGGATCCATCGTCGCCGTCGCCTCGGACGCGGGCAAGCTGGCCACGCCGGCCGAAACCCTGATCGGCGCGATGAAGGCGGCGGTCATCATGTTCTGCCGCACCCTCGCGCTCGAGGTGTCGCGCCAGAAAATCCGGGTCAACGTCATCACGCCGTCGATCATCGCGGACACCAAGTCTTACGACCGCGTCATGGCGACCGAGGCGGGTGCGCGGATCTTCGGCAAGGCCGCGTCCAAGGCGAAACTGGGCGTGCCGACCCCGGTCGATGTGGCGCCGACCTGCGTGTTCCTCGCCAGCCCCTACAGCAGCCGCCTGACCGGGCAGGCGATCAGCATCAACGGCGGCATCTCCGCCGCCTGATCCTCGGCCCTCCGGAAATACGAAAGCCGTCCGCCAGCAAGGCGGACGGCTTTTTCATCTCGCGGAAGCAGCCCTTACCGATCGGGCCAGTAGGGCCCGCGCAGGTCCTTCTTCAGCACCTTGCCGATATCGCTGCGCGGCATCTCGTCGAGGATCACAACCTCTGACAGACGCTGCGTCTTGCCCAGCCGTTCGTTGGCCCAGTCCCGCAGGGCCTCGGCCCCGGTGCCGCCGCCGTTGCCCAGCACCACGAAGCCGAGCGGCGTCTCGCCCCATGCCTCGCTGGGGACCGCGATCACGGCAGCCTCGGTGACATCCGGGTGCTTCATCAGCACCGCTTCGAGGTCGGCGGCGTAGATGTTGAACCCGCCCGAGATGATCATGTCCTTCTTGCGGTCGGTCAGGTGGATGAACCCGTCCTCGTCGATCCAACCCATGTCGCCGGAACGGATGAAGTGCTGGCCCTCGGGGCTGGTCCAGATCAGCTCCTCGGTCTTTTCCGGCAGGTTGTGATAGCCCGGCATCATCGACGGCCCGCGCCCGACCAGTTCCCCGAACTCGCCTTGCGGCAGCTGGTTTCCGGCCTCGTCGATGATCCGGATGTCGACGCCTTCGCCCGGCTTGCCGACGGTGTCCCACTTGTCCGGAAAGGCCCGGTAGTTCAGCGAACAGGACACGCCGCCCTCGGTCATGCCGTAGACCTCGATCAGGTCGCCGGGCCACTGCGCCATCGCCTTCTCGATCGTCGGACGCGGCAGCGGGGCCGAGGTCGAGATCTTGCAGACGTAGCTGCTCAGGTCGTGGTCGCCGAAGGTCGGTTCGGCCAGCAGGCGCATGTATTGCACCGGGACCAGCACGGTGTGGGTCAGCTTGTGGCGCTCTGAAAGCTCAAGGAACTTGAGCGTGCTGAACTTGGGCATGACGAACAGCGTCGCGCCGAAGATCAGCGTGGGGACAAGGCCCAGCAACGTCGTGTTCGAATAGACCGGCGTCGAGATGATGAAGCGCGACTCTTCTGTCAGACCGAAGCGGATGACGCGGGCCAGCTGGCGGGAGCGGAACCGGTGTTCGTGCACGATCCCCTTGGGCAGCCCGGTCGTGCCCGAGGAATAGATGATGTCGAACAGGTCATCGGGCACCACATCCGCGGGCTCCGCCGGGTCCGCGTCAATCGCCCAGTCGAACAGAAGGGACAGGTCGAGGACCTGCGGCGCGCCCATCCCCTTGGCGGTCTCCATGAACGCGGGCGAGGCAAACAGCAGCTCCGCCCCGCTGTCCGCCATCATCCGCTGCAGCGACTCCGCGGTGGCCGAGATCGGCAGCGGCGCGACGCAGGCGCCGGCATAGACCACCGCCGCGTAGATCACGACGTTCTCGAGCGAGTTCTCGGACAGCGTGGCGACGATATCGCCCCGTCCAATCCCCTGCGCGTTCAGCTTGCCCGCCACGCTGGCGACCATCGCCCCGAAGTCGTGCCAGCTGACCTCGCGTTCCTCGATGACGATGGCGGGCTTTTCACCGAGCCGCGCCGCGTTCTTGGCGATGGAGTGGCCGAGGCTGAAGAAGGTCTCGTTTTCGACGTCGGGCGGGATGAAACGGAACATGCGTGTCCTCGGATGATTGGCGGTTTCGGGGTGTTCGGTCACGGCGACGTCAGCCGCGCACGCCGCTTTTCGGCTGTCCGCAAGAGGCAGCGGCTATCGTGCACTCAAGACTCTCGCTGATAGATTCTTGCATGCTGAATGTTATTCGACACGCTGAATAAGGTCAAGAAAAGCGCAGAGCATGCGGACCGCAAGATTATGAAAAAATATCGCAATCACAATTAGATGGCGCGGACGCTAAGACGCCCGCGCTCAGGTCGGAATTACCTACGCAACTGAACCGTTACATCAACCCCATGCGCTTGCCGATCACGTTGCGCAGGATCTCGTTCGTGCCGCCGCCGATCGGGCCGACGCGGGAGTCGCGCCAGAACATCTGCATCATGTGATCCATGCTGTATCCGGCGCCGCCCATGACCTGCATTCCCATGTCGGCACACTGCACGTTCTTTTCGGTGGTGAAGATCTTGGCCACGGCCGAGGCCTGCGAACAGTCTGCGTCGGCATCCAGCAGCTTGGCCGCGCGATAGGTCAGGCCACGTCCGGCGTCGGTCATGATCTGCATGTCCACCAGCTTGTGCGCCACCGCCTGATAGGAGGAGACCGGATGGCCGAACTGCACCCGTTCGCGTGCATAGCCGGATGCATAGTCCACGATCCGCTGCATGTTGCCGACCGCCGAGGCCGAAAGGCAGATCCGTTCGAGGTTCAGGCCCAGCATCAGCTGCCCCCAGCCCCCGTTGATCGTTCCCAGCATGCGGTAGGCCGGGACGCGGACGGAGTCGAACGTCACGGTGTTGGCGTGGATGGTCCGCCGTCCGAGCGTCTTCATCGGCGTGATCGACACACCGGGCGCCTTCGCGTCCACGACGAACATGGTGATCCCGCGATGCCCGGAGTCGGGGTCGGTCTTGGTCACGACGATCAGCTGGTCCGCCACATGCGCACAGGTGATGTACATCTTGTGGCCGTGGATGATGAAGTCGTCGCCATCCGCGCGGGCGCGCGTCTTGATGCTGGCCGCGTCGGATCCGGTGTCCGGCTCGGTCAGGCAGAAAGCCATCTTGCGGGTGCCGTCGATGATGCCCGGCAGGATTTCGTCCCGCAGTTCGGGTGTGCCGGCGACCTGAACGTGACGCCCGCCGTAAAGGACCGAGGTCAGGTAGGCCGAGGCGAGCTGCGTGTTGTGGTAGGCCACCGTCTCGATGAAGAAGGTGAAATCCTCCATCGAGGCGCCGAGGCCGCCGTTCTCCTCGGGGTAGAGCAGACCCATGTACCCGGCCCGAGCCAGCGCCTGATAGGCTTCTTCCGGGAATTCCCGCGCCTCGTCCATGCGCAGGGCCACGTCGGGCGGCAAAAGCCGCCCGATCATCTTGCCGAGCGAGTCCCGCATCAGCTTCTGGTCTTCGGTCAGTCCGAACTTGTCCATTCCGTCGAGCATGCGGGCTCCTCCCTTCTTGTCTGCGCGGTCTTACTGCGGGCGGCGGCGATAGAGCAGCGTCGCTTCCATCTCCTGCACGGCTTCGCCACGCTGGTTCCGGCAGGTCCGCTTGAGCGTGATGACACCCTTCTCCGGCTTGCTGGTTTCCTTCTTGTCCAGAACGGTCTGCTCCAGCCGGATGGTGTCGCCGTGCAGAACCGGCAACAGCATCTTCCAGTTGTTGATCTGCAGCAGCGCCAGCAGGGTGCCGTCGTTCACGCCGCTTGCGTATTGCAAGCCGCCCATCACCGCATAGATCAGCGGGCCGTGTGCGATCGGCTCTCCGAACTGCGTGGTCTTGGCGTATTCGAAGTTGGTGTGCACCTCGTTGAAGTCGCCGCTTAGGCAGGCGAAGTTCACGATGTCGGTCGAGGTGATGGTGCGCGCCGGGCTGACCATGGTCTCACCCACTTCGAAATCCTCGAAATACTTGCCGCGCGGCTTGGCTTCGGTCGTCATCTCATTTGCTCCTTGATGTGATGGTATCTTTGTGTCGGCTCAGCGCGGTTCGCGGCCGAGGATCAGCGTGCAATGCGACGACAGGATGCCGCCCTCGTTGTGGACGATGCCCACCTCGGCGCCTTCGACCTGTCGCGCGCCCAGACCGCCGCGCAGCTGGCGCACCGCCTCGACGATGCCGAACAGGCCACCCGCCGCACCGGCATGGGCGTGGGACAGCATCCCGCCATGGGTGTTGATCGGCAGCGCGCCACCGACATTCGCCGCACCGGAGGTCCAGTGCGCGATGCCCTCGCCTTCCTTGCCCAGGCCCAGTTCCTCGAATTCGAGGACCGGCACGATGCTGAAGCAGTCGTAGAGCTCGGCAAAATCCATGTCCTGCGGCCCGAGGCCCGCCATGTCATAGGCGATGCGGCTGGATTCCTTGGCGCCGAACTCGGTCAGGCTGGGGGCGCACATCAGGTGCTCGTGCGTGTGGTGTTCGCCGATGCCGTGCAGGTAGATCGGCTGACCCTTGAGGTCCTTGGCCCGCTCGGGCGAGGTCACGATCATCGCGCCGCCCGCGTCCGAGATCAGGCAGCAGTCCAGCATGTGCAGCGGATCCGCGATCGGCTTGGAGGCCAGAACGTCCTCGGGCGTGATCGGCTTCTTCATGTGGGCGTTCGGATGCAGCAGCGCGTTGGCGCGGGTCACGGCGGGCACATGCGCCAGATCCTCGCGGCTGAGGCCGTACTTGTGCATGTAGCGCTGCGCGATCATCGCGTAGAAGGCGGGGATCGAAAAGCCGTAGGGCTGTTCGTAATAGGGATGCCCCACGGCCAGCAGCGCGGCCACGGCCTCGTCCCGGCTGGTGCCCGTCGCGCGGTTCTCGCCCGCGCAGATCAGCACCGTTTCGGCCTGCCCCATGGCGATCGCCTCGGCCGCGTGCTTGAGCATCACGGCGGGCGAGCCGCCGCCAACGATGACCGATGCGTTGAACCGCGGCTTGATGCCGAGGTATTCGCACATCACGCTGCCCAGCATGAAGTAGGGCTCGGTAAAGGAATAGGCGGTCAGCAGGCCGTCGATGTCCGACGGCTTCAGCCCGGTTTCCTCGAGCGCCCGCATCGCCGCCTGCGCGTTCAGGCCCAGCCCGGTCATGCCGGGGACCTTGCCGATGTCGGACTCGCCGACGCCGACGATCGCCACGGAGTTTCTCAGAGTGCCATCAGGCATGTGTCAGTTCCTTCCTGTCAATTCGAACACGGCCACGCGGCCTGAAATCAGCTGGCCCACCGGTCGAGATCCCGCCCGATGAGTTCCTTCTGGATTTGAGAGGTGCCGCCGCCGACCGTCCCGTTGCGGGCATCGCGCCAGTGGCGCTGCATGTCGTGGTCGTAGGTGTAGGCGGCGCCGCCGAGGATCTGCATGCCCTGCGTCGTCACCCGTGCCAGCATCTCGGACACGAACAGCTTGGCCATGCTCGCCTCGGTCGCGCACGGCATCCCCTGATCGTAGCGCCACGCGGCGTTCTGGGTCAGCCAGCGGCCCGCTTCGACATCGGTCGTCATCTCGGCCAGCATGTGCTTGATCGCCTGGAAGTCGCGGATCGGTCGGCCGAACTGGTTCCGTTCGCCTGCGTATGTGATCGCGTCGCCAAGCGCGCAGAGGGCGCAGCCCATGTAGTTCGCGGCCAGCATGATCCGTTCGCGCTCAAGATGCGCGGTGATCGCCGCCCAGCCCTTGTTCACCTCGCCCACCACGGCATCCGCCGGGATGCGCACGTCGGACAGGAACACCTCGTTGGTGCCGATGATGTGGCGGCCCACGGTCTTCATCCGCGTGACCGTGACGCCGGGGGCGTCGTTCGGCACGAGGAACAGCGAGATGCCGTCGCGCTTGCTGGCCTCGGGGTTGGTGCGGGCGGCAAGGATCATCACGTTGTCCTTGGCCTTGGCGCCGGTGGAATAGACCTTCTGCCCGTTCAGCACCCAGTCATCCCCGTCGCGCACCGCGCGGGTCTTGAGGCCCGCGGCATCCGACCCGGTCTCGGGCTCGGTCAGCGAGAAGGACAGCTTGACCTCGCCGTTCGCGACGCGCGGCAGGTAGCTTTCGCACTGCGCCTTGCTGCCGGAATTGGCGAGGATCGCGGCGCCCCATGCCTGCAGCGCCAGCCGCGTCGGCAGGTCGACGGACATGCGCCCGAATTCCTGAAGGACCAGCACGCATTCGGCCATCGGGTTGCCCGTGCCGCCGTAGGCCTCGGGCACGAACATGCCCACGTAGCCCGCGCGCGCCATTTCCTGGTAGAGCTCTTCGGGAAAGACGCCCTCTTCGTCCCACGTGCGGACCTTGTCGCGGGGACAGTGCCGCGCGACGAAAGCGGCGGTCTGTTCCTGGATCAGCCGCTCCGTGTCGGTCTGTGAGAAATCCATCCCGACCTCACTTCGCCAGTTCGAAGACCGCGAGCTTTTCCTCGCCGCGTGCTTCGAACGTCATCCGGACCGGGTCGCCGATCGTCACCGACAGCGCGTCGTCCCCGACCAGCGCGGACGGCATCCGGGGCCCTTCGGCAAGGTCGATCAGGACGACCACGTAGGGGACGCGCGAGGCAAAGGCCGGCGACGAGGCGCGGCGCACGATCGAGAAGGAATGCACCGTCCCCTCGCCCGAGGCCTCGCGCCACTTGCGGTTCGGGGACCAGCAGACCGGGCACATGTGGCGCGGCATGAAATCCAGCGCGCCGCAGTCGCCGCATTCCTGGAGCAGCAGCTTTTCCTGCTGCATCGCATCCCAGAATTCCTGCGAGTCTGCGTTGCGGGTCGGTTGGGGCAAAGCGGTCATGACGAGCGTCCTTCCTTGGCGGTATCAGGCGAAATCGACGGCGGCAGGCCGTTGGAAACCGGGTCGGCCGCGGCGGCGGCGACGAAGTCGGGCTTGCGCTTCTCGACCAGTGCGCCGAGGCCCTCCTTGAACTCGGCGCTGGACATGGCCATCGCCTGCCCGAGCTCCTCGTAGAGGTACATGTCGTCCAGCCCGTTCTCGAAGGTGCGCAGCATGATCTGCTTGGCGAGGCCCATGACCTCGGCCGGGCCCTCGGCCAGCTTGCGGGCCAGCGCGAGGCCGCGGTCGTGCAGTTCTGCGTCGGGGACGACCTCCATCGCGAGGCCGAGATCATGCGCCTGCTTCGCATCCATCGTCTGGTTGCCGAACAGGAAGTTGCGCGCCCGCGCCATGCCGATCAGGCGCGGCAGGGTATACATGGTCATGATGTCCGGCACCGCGCCAAGGCGGAAAAACCCGGCCATGAACTTGGCGCTTTCGGCTGCGACGATCACGTCGGCGGTCAGGGCCAGCCCCATGCCGCCGCCGACCGCGTAGCCCTGCACGCCGCAGACCACCGGGCGGTCCAGCGTCATCAGCGGCAGCAGCACGGTGTTCAGGTGGCGGAACCGGCGGCGCACGGCCCATGGGGCCGAGGCGACCTTGAGCATGTTCAGATCGCCGCCCGCGCAGAAGCTTTCGCCCTTGCCGCAGAGGTAGATCGACCGGATCGACCGGTCTTCCTCGATGTCCCGCAGCACGGTCTGCAGCGACCGGCGCATTTCCGTGGTCAGCGCGTTGCGCGCGCTTTCATAAGCCAGCCGGACGATCAGGACCGGGCCGTCGCGTTCGGTTTCGACGTGGATCAGTTCGCTCATGTCTTTTCCCCTCCTCAGGCCACGGCCGGTGCGTTCTGGGACACGACCACGCGCTTGCGGTCACGCCCGCCGTCGACGACCAGATCGGTGCCGGTGATGTAGTCTCCGCCCGGACCGGCGAGGTAGACGATCGCGTTCGCGATATCCGACACCTGCCCCATCCGGCCCAGCGGGACCGATGCGATCTCGGTCGCCAGACGGCCCTTTTCCTCGTAGATGCGGCGCACGCCCTCGGTCCCGTCGATCGGGCCCGGCGCCACGGTGTTGCAGCGGATGCCGTCCGGGCCCCACTCGGTCGCGAGGCTGCGCATCAGCGACATGATCCCGGCCTTGGCGGCGCCTGCATGGGCGCAGCCCGGCCAGCCTTCCATCGCGCGCATGGTCGAGATGGCGATGATCCGCCCGCCGAATTCCGACGCCTTCAGCGCGGAATAGGCCGCGCGGCAGCAATGGAACGTGCCGTTCAGGTCGATGTCGATCACGGTGCGCCACGCATTCGCCGACATCTCGGCGGTCGGCGCGACGAAGTTGCCGGCGGCGTTGGCGATCATGATGTCCAGCCCGCCGAACTCGGCCACGGTCTGTTCCACGGCGCGCGACACGCTGTCGTAGTCACGCACATCCAGCTGGATGGCGATCGCCTGACCGCCCTTGGCGATGATGTCGTCGCGGGTCTTCTCGATATTCTCCAGCTTGCGGCTGGCGACGACGACCTTTGCCCCGGCATCGGCCAGCGTGTGCGAAATGCCCAGCCCGATGCCCGACGCGCCACCCGTCACGAAGGCCACCCGCCCGGCGAGGCAATTCTCTGCAAACATCGTCTTGGTCGTGTCCATTCCCATACTCCGAACTCCAGTTTCGCTATTCCTGCGAGGCTCAGCGCCCCTTCTTGGTTGCGGCGGCCAGCGCCGCGGCATGTCCCGGCAGACCGGCGGCAAGGGCCATCGCGTCCACCTCGTGATCAAAACTCGCCTGCATGCGGTCGGCCCATGCCCCGCGCATCAGGTTCTTGGTCAGCGCCAGCGCGCCGTCCGGCATCGCGGCCAGGTCGGCGGCCAGCGTCTCGGCCGCGTCGGCGAGGTCCGCATCGGGCACCACCCGGCGGGTCAGCCCGGCCTGCTTCGCCTCGGCGGCAGTCATGGTGCCGCCGCTCAGCAGCAGGTCGGCGGCCAGTGCCGGACCCAGCTTGGCCGTCAGCAGCACCGATGCGCCGCCGTCCGGCACGAGGCCCAGACGGACGAAGGGAAAGACGATCTTGGCGCCCTCGGCCATCACCAGAATGTCCGAGGCCAGCGCCAGAGACGCACCGCCGCCTGCCGCCGCACCCTGAACGGCGGCGACGAAAATCAGGTCGGACCGCACCATCCGCGCATGATGATCCTGCGCGATCCTGAGCCGCGCGCGCCAGCCGAAGGCGGTCGAGGGGAAACTGTCCAGATCGCCGCCCGCGCAGAAGGCCCGGCCCTCGCCGCGGATCAGCACGACGCGGACACCGTCCGCCGCTTCGACCTCGTCCAGCGCGCGCCCGAAGGCGGCGCGCATGTGGCCCGACAGCGCGTTCAACCGGTCGGGGCGGCGCAGCGTGATCGTGGCGACGGCGCCCGAGACATCACAGCTTACGGTGCCCTCACCGCTCGGTTGTGCGATCTCTGCGGACATCTGACTTACTCTCTGGTTTCGCGTTCTTCGGATCGGACAGGTGCAATTCCCGTGCCAGTTCCAAGGATCGGAGTGAGGGAAAAAGCGTCCCCGCGGTCCGCCGTGGCGAACGACGCGGGAACGCAGTAACACGTCACGCTGGGAGGTAGCGCTTACGTGTCGTGGCCGGACCCCGAATGGGAGGAAGGGATCCGACCGGGAGAGTGTCAGCGGCCGGAGGTGTCCAGCTGCTGCACGATGCCGTCCGCGATCAGCTTTTCGACCGTGTCGTCGGACAGGTCGAAACCGCCGAGGATGTCACGGGTGTGCTGGCCCGGATCGGGCGCGGTGGTGCGGTCCTGCGTGTCGCGCAGGGGTGTGATGCCGGGAATGTTCGCGACCGGCAGGCGACCGAAGTCCGGATGGTCGACCCATTCGTAGGCGTTGACCGCCTGCGCATGTTCGTCCTCCAGCCAGTCGCCGTAACTGTTCACCTTCTCGGCCATCACGCCCGCCGCAAGCAGCCGCTCGATCCAGAAGACCGAGGTCTGCTTGACGAACTCGGCCTTCAGCTCGGCCACGAGGCTCTTGGCGTTTGCGTTGCGCGACGGGATGTCGGCGTAGAGCGGCGAAGTCGCGAGATCCGGGCGTCCGACCACGTCGCAGAGCGCGGTGTAATGCGCATCGCGCATCGCGCTGACGAGGATATGGCCGTCGGACGCCTCGAAGATGCCCGAGGGGGTGTAGAGCGGGGGCGGGTTGCCGCCTTCGTCGTGGAATTCCATGATCTTGGCCGCCTGAAAGGCCGCGGCGCTCTGCATCAGGTTGACATCCAGATAGCTGCCCTGCCCCGTCTTCTCGCGGCGCATCAGGGCGGCGCAGATGGCGGAGAAGCCGTAGACGCCGGTCATGATGTCGATGGCGATGATGTTCTGGCGGAACGGCGGGCCCTCGCCCCCGTTCATGATCATCATCCCGGAATAGGCCTGCAGCAGCCCGTCGACGCCGGGCCGTTCGCGGTAGGGCCCGACCTGGCCAAAGCCCGAGACGGACAGGTAGACCAGCCCCGGATTGTCCTTGGACAGAACGTCGTAGCCCAGCCCGATCCGCTTGGCGACGCCGGGGCGGAAGCTTTCGACGAAGACGTCGCAGGTGCCGGCAAGCTGTGCGCTCAGGTCACGGCCCTCGGGACGGGACATGTCGATGACGATGGACCGCTTGGCGCGGTTGAAGGCAAAGAAGTGGATGGTCTGGAAATTCTCGCGACGGCCAAGCACACGACCCCAGTCGCCGCCCGGCGGTTCGACCTTGATCACGTCGGCGCCGTTCAGCGCCATCAGCATCGCGGCATGGGGGCCCGCGACCCCCTGGCTGGCGTCGTAGACGCGCACCCCGGTCAAGGCTTCCGACTTAGTCATTTCCATTTCCCTCCCGTGAAATCCGGGCGCGTATGGACGCGCCCGGACTGATCATATGCGGCCGGTATCAGTTGCCCAGCTTGGAGTAGATCTCGCGGCGCAGGGCCTCTTCGACTTTGGCGACGTCGCCACCGGCCTCGTCCGAGATCTTCTTCCATTTCGCGAGGTTCGCGACGAAGGTGTCGGCCAGCGCCTGCGCATTCTCCGCGCCGCGCTCTTCCGCTTCGGCGACCGCCGACTCGATTTCCGATTTCTGGTACTCGGCCAGCAGGGCGCCCAGCTCCGGGTCCTTGCCGTTGACGGTCACGCCGTGTTCGGACGCTTCGGCAATCGCCTCTTCATCCTCTTCCGCGTAGCCGATGGCCAGCCGTGCCAGTGCCGCCGGAACCTCGTCCGTGATCATGGCGCGCGCCTCGTCGCTCAGGCCTTCCCAGGTGTCGGAGTTGAAGGCGATCAGAGCACCGCCGCCAAACGCACCCATGTCCTGACGCAGCACGTGCTTGGACACGTCCCAGAGCGACAGCGACTTCAGCCAGCCGACGGAGCCGTAGACGCAGTCGAGCTGACCGCGCTGCATGGCCTCGTAGGCTTCGGAGTTCGCGACGTTCACCGGCACGCCGCCCATTTCGGCGATCCAGCGGCCATAGACGTCACCGGCAGAGCGGATCTTGAGGCCCTGGATGTCGGACAGCGTGCTGACCGGGTCCTTGCACATCAGGTTGTAGGGCGTCGTCGCATAGGCGCCGAGGTAGGTCACGTTGTGGCCCTGGTATTCCTCGAGGCAGGACGGGCAGCCCAGCAGAACGGTCTCGTTCAGCGCGCCGACCATGGTGACGGGATCTTCCATCAGCATCGCCATGTCGGACATGGTGGTGTTCAGCGGGATTTCGTTCGGGACATAGACCGACACGATGAAGCCGCCGTCGATCAGGCTGGTGTCGATCGCGGACAGCGTGTCCTTGGCCCCGGCAAGTGCGCCACCGGCCTGCAGGGTGATCTTCAGGCTGCCGCCGCTCTTTTCTTCCAGCGCCTTGAACATCGGCTCCAGCGCGAAGACGTTGCTGGGGTGGGTCGGCGGCAGGTAGTTCGCGTATTGCAGGTTCTGCGCCATCGCCGGTGCGGCGGTGAGTGCGCTTGCGGCCAGAAGGGCCGCGGCTGCGATTTTTCCTGAGTTGGTCTTCACTTAGTTTCCTCCAGTAAGTGCAGCGGTGCTGCGTTGAGAGACTGGCGTTGCGCCGGGCAGATGGCCCGCCCGGCGGTCACCGGTTCATTTGACGATCAAGCTTGGCAGCCAGAGCGAAATGGCCGGGAAGCTTATCAGCAGGGTCAGGACGACGAGCTCGGCCAGCAGGAACCAGGTCACGCCCTTGAAGATCGTGCCGAGCGCGATCCGGTCGCCTGCCACGCCCTTGACGACGTAGACGTTCAGGCCGACCGGCGGCGTGAGCAGGCCGATCTCGAGATACTTGATGACGAGGATGCCGACCCAGATCAGGTTCATGTCCATCGCTTCGAACAGCGGGTAGAGCACCGGCAGCGTCACCAGCATCAGGCCGATCGGATCGAGGAACATGCCGAGGATGAAGTAGATGATCGACACGCCCAGCAGGAAGACGAGCGGATCGACTTCGGACGCGTTGAGCTGCTGCACCATCCAGAACGGGATGCCGCTGAGCGCCAGAAGCCGGGTCAGCAGGATCGCGCCCATGGCGACGAAGAAGATCGAACCGGTGGAGGTCACTGCTTCCATGATGCTTTCGAACATCGCCTTCTTGGTCAGGCGGCGCTGGAACACGGCGATCAGCAGCGCGACGAAGGCACCGACGGCGGCGGCCTCGGTCGCGGTCGCGATGCCCGCATAGATGCTGACGACCACGGCGAAGAACAGGACCGGCACCGGCCAGGTTTCGCGCAGCGATGCCCACTTTTCGGACCACGACACCGTCTCCTGCACCTTCGGCGCGAGCTTCGGGTTCGCGACGCAGCGCGTCAGGATCAGGACGGTATAGACGGCGGCGGTCAGCAGGCCCGGCAGGATGCCGGCGATCAGCAACTCGCCGATCGGCTGCTCCGTGAAGGTGCCGTAGATCACCAGCAGGATACTTGGCGGGATCAGTGACCCGATGGTGCCGCTGGCCGCGACGACGGCGGCGGTCAGGCCGGGGTCGTATTTCGCGCGCAGCATCTCGGGGATGGCGATCCGGCCGATGGCGGCGGCGGTGGCCAGGCTCGACCCCGACACGGCGGCAAAGCCCGCACCGGCGGCGTTGGTGGCGATGGCCAGCCCGCCGGGCAGGAAGTTCAGCCAGTTCCGCGCGGCGGTATACAGGCTGGACGTCAGGCCGGTGTGAAAGACGATGGCCCCCATCAGCAGGAACAGCGGCACGGCGCTGAGCGTCCAGTGGGCGACGAAGTGATAGGGCAGGTCCGCGACGGCGGCGACGGCGGCCTTGGGCCCGCGGATCGCCCACATACCGAGCAGCGACACGGCGCCGAGCGCGATGCCGACATGCACGCGCATGGCAAGCAGAACCAGCAGCCCCCCGAGGGACAGAAATCCGATAACCAGAGGGGTCATTGTGCCTGAGCCTCGCTGTCTTTCTTGAATGCGCCGTGGACGATCTGGATGGCCATCAGCACGAAGGCGATCGGCACCAGCCAGCGGGGCGGCCATATGATGAGGTCGAAATAGATGAGCCCGACTTCTTCGCCGGTGCGCATCAGCGCGGCGGCCTTTTCACCGCAGGCCCACGCGACGACCAGCAGGTAGGCGGCGCTGAACAGGGCGACGAGGATCGAAAGGATGTCGCGCACCCGGACGGGCAGCAGGTCGGTCACCAGCGGCACCGAGATGTGTTCGCCCGACCGCTCCACATAGGGCAGCGCGAGATACACCGCGATCGGCATGAAGTAGTAGGACACGATTTCCAGCGTGCCGGTGATCGGCATGTGGAACAGGTACTTGGCCGAGACGTCGGCCATGATCAGGGCCAGCATGAGCATCAGGCAGATGCCGGCGATCACGCCTGTGACCGTGCTGATGCCGGAAAGGATGCGGTCCAGCGCTTTCATTGGACCATGCTCCCGGTTCCGGGTCGCGCCGATCCGGTCGCGTGGTCCCCTGTCGTTTCGCTGCGCAGCATCCTTGTCCTCCACGTTGTCGTTCTGCCCGGACACGCTGTTGCGCGTGGCGGTCACCCGTTCATTTGCAAACGGCGGGCCAAAACTCGGACCCGCGGAAAATCGGTTGCCAGATAACAATTATTTTATGTGCCGGCCGGACGGCGGACACGAAAAGGCCGGCGGCAAATCCTGCCGCCGGCCACGTCTGGTGCTGGGATCACATGTCCAGTTTGGAGTAGATCTCGCGCTGCAGGGCTTCCTCGTATTTCGCCGGATCGTGTCCGATCTCGGCGATGATGCCCTCCCACTTCTCGAGGTTGGCAAGGAACGCGTTCACGATCTCCTCGGCGCCTTCGATGCCCGCGTCCTGCGCCATCTTGATGACCAGATCGGCCTCGGTCTTGCGGTATTCGTCGACCATGGCCATCTCTTCCTCGGACGGCGTGTTGATGGTGATGCCATCCGCGGCGGCGCCGGTTTCGGCATATTCGACGTCATCGCCGATATAGCCCATGACGGTCGCGCCCGAGACGGCCTTGGGGGCCGCGGCGATGATCGCCTTCTTCTCGATGTCCGACAGCGACTCCCACCGGTTGGTGTTGATGTTCGCGATGCTGCCGCCGAAATACGCGCCCGACGGCAGGTCGTAGACGTATTTCGCCACGTCGCCGAGCGAGAAGGTCTTGAGCCAGCTCAGCGAACCGACCGTGCATTCGACCTGGCCGCGCTGCAGCGCCTCGTAGGTGTCGGTGACCGGGATGTTCACCGGCGTCGCGCCCAGGTGATTGACCCAACGGCCCGTCGCGCCGGCCGCGCGGATGCGCCAGCCCTGGATGTCCTCGATGCTGGTCACTTCCTTGGCGCACAGCAGCTTGTACATCGAGGTCGAATAGGCCCCGAGGTGCTTCACGTTCCAGTTCGCCCATTCTTCCATGCACTGCGGGCAGTTCAGGAGCGTCGTCTCGTTGGTCGCACCGGCGACGACGGCGGCGTCACCACCGAAGGCCGTCAGGTTGGTGATGACCGAGTTATAGGGCAGGTCCGACGCATGGTAGAGCGACACGACGATCCCGCCGTCGACGATCCCGTCGCGGATGCCTTCCAGTGTGGTCTTGGCCCCGACCAGCGCGCCACCGGGAATGAACTGGAAGCTCAGCGATCCTTCGGAGACCGCCTTGGCCTCTTCCATGAAGCGCTCCATCCCGAACTTGTTGTTGCCATGCTCGGGCGACAGGTAGCTGCCGTAGATCAGGTCGGTCGCCTGTGCCGCGGAACCGATCGAGGCGACCGCAAGCGTCAGAACGGACGCGTATGTTTTCAGATGTTTCATTTTCTCTCCTCCGTTGATTGATGGGCCGCCCGGCGCAGGACCGGGCGGGATGGTCTAGCGCATGAAAGTCACAAGGAAGGTGCTGATGGACGGAAACGCGATGAGCAGCGCCATGATCACGATCTCGGCCCCGAGGAACCACGCGACCCCCCTGAACAGCTTGTCCAGCGACACGGTGTTCCCCATCACGCCCTTGACGACGTAGACGTTCAGTCCGACCGGCGGCGTCATCAGCCCGATCTCGACCAGCTTCACGACGAGGACGCCGATCCAGATGATGTCCATGTCGTAGGACCGGAAGATCGGCAGCATGACCGGAAGGGTCAGCAGCATCAGCCCGATCGCGTCGAGGAACATGCCCAGCACGAGGAACACGAGGCAGGCCAGCAGCACCAGCGTCAGGGGCTCCGGGCTCCAGTCGTCGATCCAGCCCGAGATATGGAACGGCAGGCCGCTGAGCGCGAGGAACCGGGTCAGGAACATCGCACCGACCGCGACGAAGAAGATCGCGGCGGTGCTTTCCAGCGTCTCCACGACGCTGTTCCAAAGGGCCGTCATCGTCAGCGACCGCTGCACCATCGTCACCAGCAGGGTGAAGAAGGCGCCAAAGGCCGCGGCCTCGGTCGAGGTGAAGAATCCGCCGTAGATGCCGCCCAGAACCAGGATCGAAATCACCGGCAGCGGCCAGACACGGCGCGCGGCGGCCCGGTATTCGGCATCGTTGCTGTCGAGTTCGGACCGGGGCGCGATGCTGGGGTCCAGCCAGCAGCGCAGCGACACCATGCCGATATAGACCGCGACGGTCAGCAGGCCCGGCAGGATCCCGGCGATCAGCATCTGGCCGACCGAGACCTGCGCGAAGACGGCAAACAGCACCATCAGGATGCTGGGCGGGATCAGCGCCCCGAGCGTGCCGGTCGCCGCGATGGCGCCCCCGGCGAGGGCGGGCTGATAGCCGACCTTCAGCATCTCGGGCGCCGCGATCCGGCCAAGTGCCGCCGCGGTGGCCATGCTCGACCCCGACACGGCCGCGAAGCCCGCACCGGCGAGGTTGGTCGCGATGACCAGACCGCCGGGCAGCTTGCGCACAAGCCGGCGCATCACCACGAACAGCGCCTCGGTGATCCCGGTGTTGTAGGCGATGTTCCCCATCAGCAGGAACAGCGGGATCGCCGACAGCGACCAGTGCGCGACAAAATCGTAGGGCATGGATTTCACCATGCCGATGGCCGCGTTGATGTCGCGGATCGCCAGCACGCCGAAGAACGACACGAGCGCAAGGGCAAGGCCCACGGGAATGCGCACGGCAAGCAGCACGATAAGGCTGCCGAGGCCGACAAGGCCGATGGTCATCGCGCTCATGATCAGGCTCCGCTTTCGTCGTTGTGATTTTCAGGATCGCCCTGCCCGCCACGCGCCCCGGCCAGTCCGGCGGCCTGGCACAACAGCACGATCGCCAGCAGCGACGCGCTGATCGGCAGCAGCCAGCGCGACAGCCAGATCAGGACGAAGCCGTCCGGCGTGACGATCTTTTCCTCGATCTCGGTCTTTTCGATCGCGACCCCGCCGGTCACGAGAACGAAGCCGATGGCAGCCAGCGCGAAAACGACGCGCACGACGGTGTCCAGCCGGTGGACGGCGCGGGGCGACATCCATTCGGTGAACAGGCTGACCATGATATGCGCGTGCCGCCGCTGGACCATCGCCAGCGGCAGGAACACGGCCATCACCATGTAGTAGGAGGACACGACCTCGATCGTGCCCGGCAGCGCGACGCGGAACAGCGCGCGCGCGATGACGTCGATGACGACATGGATCATCATCAGGAACAGGCCGATCCCGGCGATCAAGATGAACAGATCCGTCAACCGCCGCGTCGCCTTCCAGATCACGCCGGTTCCCTCGGCGCCCGTGGTCTGTTGCATCACACTCCCCCCTGCTCTGCAGTCATGTCAGTCCGCCTGCCGGACGCTCCCATCGTCCAGCAGCCTGCCGATCTTCTCGTCGTCGTATCCAAGGCCCTTGAGCACCTCGACCGTGTGCGCACCCATCCGTCCGGCAGGTCCGCCGATCCGCGGCGGCGTGGCCGAGAAATTGACGCTCTGCCGGGTGGCGAGGATCTTGCCGCTGTCGGGATGGTCCACTTCGGTGAAGAAGTTGACCGCGTTCAGATGCTCGTCCTCGAACAGATCCTCGAGGTCCTGCACCTTGGCGACCGGGATGTTGTGCTCGGCCAGCGTCTCCAGCCAGAACGCCGAGGGGCGTTCCGCGATGAAGTCCGAGAGCATGGAATAGAGCACCTCGTAATTCGCGCTGCGGGCGGCATGGCTCGAGAACCGCGCGTCCTCGATCAGGTCCGGGCGGCCGACGATGCGAAAGAAGTCGGCCCAGTTCTTGTCGTGGTAGGGCAGCACGCAAAGGTAGCCGTCCTGCGTCTTGTGCGGCTTGCGCAGCTGCGACAGCACTCGGGCGTATCCCGGCGGCTCGTCCTTGCCGAAGGTACGGTCGCCCAGATGCTCGACCAGCAGGAACTGGACCGAGGATTCGAACATCGGCACCTCGATCGCCTGCCCTTCGCCCGTGGCCTGCCGGTGATAGGCGGCGGCGAGGATCGAGTAGGTCAGCACGAGGCTGCAGATCTTGTCGTTGATGACGTTGGGCACGAACCGCGGCTCGCCCACCAGGTGCGCGTTCAGCGCGGCAAATCCAGACAGGCCCTGGATGATGTCGTCATAGGCCGGCTTCGCGGCATAGGGACCGTCGGCGGCAAAGCCGTAGGCCCCGGCGTAGATCAGCGAGGGATTGATCTCGCGCAGGTCGTCATAGCCGATCTTCAACCGCGCGGCGGCGGCGGGGCGCATCGTGTGGACGAACACGTCGGCCTCGCGGATCAGGTCATGCAGGACCGCCAGCGCGTCGGGCTTTTTCAGATCCAGCGTGATGACCTTCTTGCCGCGGTTCACGTTCAGGTGGACGGGGCCCATGCCCTTGTCGCCGTGCTTGCCGACAAAGCGCATGATGTCTCCGGCCGGAGACTCCACCTTGATGACGTCCGCGCCGAGGTCGGAGAGGATCTGTGTCGAATAGGGACCGAAAACCACCGACGTCAGATCCACGATCTTCAACCCCTTGAGGGGTCCGTTCGGCGCCGCGCTAGATGTCATTCCCTGTCCTTCCAGTCTGATCCGCAAAATGTGGTCCGGTCGCGAACCGGTCGCGTGTGAAGAAGCAAGCAACGTGCCAAAAACCGGGCACTCACGGCACGGTGTCGGGTGCAACCGGACGCATTCTGAGGTGCGAAAAAGAGAAGGGGCAGCACCAAGGCCGCCCCCGCATAGCTGGCTTCTAAACAGTCGTGATCTCAGTCTTCGAGTGCCTCGGCCGCCAGCCGCAGGCGCAATGAGGCGCGATAGCGCGGATCGCCGGTGGCCGTATGTAGCGCGTCGAGGACACTCAGCACGCGCGCCAGCCCGATCTCGCGCGCCCAGGCGACCGGACCCTTGGGATAGTTCACGCCGTAGCGCATGGCGAGGTCGATGCCATCCTCGTCGGCGACACCCTGCATCACCGCCTCGAAGCCCTCGTTGGCCAGCATCGCCACGGTGCGCATGACCACCAGCCCCGGCCAGTCGACCAGACGGGTGGCGGCCACACCCTGCACCTTGAGCGCGGCGACGAAACGCGCGATCACCTCGTCCGAGACGCCGGGCGAGACGGTGAAGCCCAGCCGTTTCGTCGTCCCCTCGATGAACAGGTCGTGCAGGATGACGGGTCGGTCCGCATCGCGCGACTCGGCCCGCGCGGTCCGCCCGCGGGTCGTCATGATCAGGACATCGTCGATCCGCCCGCTGGCGAGGTCCGCCGCCCCGGCGGTGTCACCTGCCGACACAGTCGCCGGACGGGGCATCTCGGCCCCATCGGAATAGTCGTAGAACCCCCGCCCGGTCTTGCGCCCGAAGCGACCGGAATTCACCAGCTCAAGCTGAATGATCGAGGGGCGGAAGCGCGGTTCGTTATAGAAGGCTTCGAACACCGACAGGTTCACAGTGTAGTTCACGTCGGCCCCGATCAGGTCGATCAGCGCGAAGGGCCCCATGCGGAACCCGCCGCCTTCGGTCAGCAGGGCGTCCAGCGTCGCCGGATCCGCCACCTGCTCCTCGTAGAGCCGCAGCGCTTCGGCGTAATAGGGCCGCGCAACGCGGTTGACGATGAAGCCGGGCGTGGATTTCGCGTGAACCGCGATCTTGCCCCATGCCTCGGCGGTGGCGAAAACGATGGCGGCCACTTCGGGCGCGGTTGCGACGCCCGAGATCACTTCGACCAGTTTCATCACCGGCGCGGGGTTAAAGAAGTGCATCCCCACGAACCGCTCGGGCCGCTTCAGGTCGCGGGCGATGGCGGTCAGCGAGATCGACGAGGTGTTGCTGGCGAGGATGGTGTCCTCCGCCACGATCCCCTCAAGCTGGCCGAACAGCGACCGCTTCACTTCGAGGTTCTCGACGATGGCCTCGACCACCATGGCGACGCCAGACAGGTCCTCGGGGGCCGAAGCGATGGTGATCCGCCCGACCAGCGCCTCGACATCCGCATCGGTCATCTTGCCGCGTGCCACCAGACCGTTCAGGCCCTTGGCGATCCGTGCCTTGCCTTTCTCGGCCGCGCCTTCGAAGGCATCGTAGAGCAGGACGGGATGACCGTTCGCGGCCGCAAGCTGCGCGATCCCCGCGCCCATCGTTCCGGCGCCGATCACGCCGATGGTCCGGTCCGTGCCGAGTGCAGTCGCGTTGGTGGTCATGTCGTCCTATCCTATCGTCAGAATGATCTTGCCCCGCGCCCGGCCCTCGTTCAGCGCCTTGAGCGCCACGGCATAGTCCGCCAGCGGCAGCACCTCGGTTATGCGCGGTGACAGCTTGCCCTGCGCCCACAGGTCGAACATCTCGGCCTGCGCGGCATGAACGCGTTCCGGCTGCCGCGCGCGGTAGTCGGTCCACTGGATCCCGCTGGCCGAGATGTTCTTGACCAGCAGGTAGTTCGCCCCGATTTTCGGAATGTCGCCCGAAGCGAAGCCGACGACGACCAGCCGCCCGCACCACGCCATCGCGCGGATCGAGGCGGCGGACACCGCCCCGCCGACCGGGTCGATCACCACGTCCGCGCCATGCCCGTCCGTGGCGGCCATCACGCCATCCTTCAGCGCATCGCGCATGTCCTCGCCGGAGACATCGACCACCGTGTCGGCACCGAGCTCGCGCAGGAACTCCGCGTTCGCCGCGCCCCTGCTGGCCGCGATCACCTGCGACGCGCCGAGCGCCTTGGCCAGTTGCACCGCCGCCATGCCGATACCGCCCGTCGCGCCGAGGACCAGAACCGTGTCGCCGGGCGTGAACTGACCGCGATCCATCAGCGCGAAATACGCGGTCTGGTAGACGAGCCCGAAGGACGCCGCCGTTTCGCAGGACATCGCGTCAGGGACCGGAAAGCAGAAGGACGCCGGGGCCACGACCTTTTCGGCGAAGGTGCCAATTTGCGGCAGGACGAGGACCTTTTGCCCGACGCGCAGGATATCGACGCCATCGCCAAGCGCCGACACGTGCCCTGCTCCGGCAAGGCCGGGCGAGAACGGGAACGGCGGCAGCTTCTGATACTTGCCCTCGATATAGAGAATGTCAGGGAAGTTGGTCTCGGACGCCTCCAGATCGACGACCACTTCGCCCGGTCCGGGCGTGGGGTCGGCCATCTCGGCCAGTTCGGCCCCGCCGTAATCGGTGAATTCGCGGACAACGATGGCTTTCATGATTTGTCTCCCCCGGTCAGATCGCCGGTCTGCGCGCCGAGCGCGGGCGCGGGCAGGATGTCTCCCGGTGCCGCGCGGAAAGCGGGCGCAATCGGCAGGGGAAGCGCGGTGATGCGGTCGCCCCCGGCATTGGTCAGCGTATGGTCGAAGAGGCCCCGCGCGCGGTAGTGATCGCACTGCATGGCCTCATCGACCGTCCGGACGATGCTGCAGCAGCAGTCGGCGGCGTCGAACACCGGCTCCCATTCCGAGGCGGGCCGGCTGGCGATGATCGCGGCCACGCCACGGCCCGTCGCCTCGGGGTCGCGGGTGTCGTCGCGCAGCGCGGGCTCCAGCCCGATCGCCTCGCAGAAGCTTTCCCAGAATTTCTGTTCCAGCGGCGCGGCGGCGAGGATGCGGCCGTCCGACGTGGGATAGAGCCGGTAGCGCGGCGAGGCACCGGTCGTCATGCTGTCCCCGTTGCCGGGAAAGTCGCCCGACACCTGACCCTCGGCCATCGCGGAATAGAGGAACGGAAAGATCGTCTCGGCCATCGCGATGTCGATATAGGCCCCCTCGCCCGTCTGGTCCCGCTGGCGCAGGGCCATCAGGATGTTGACCAGCGCCGGGTAGCATCCGCCCGCAATGTCCGCGATCAGCGCGGCGGGGACGACCGGTGCCTGCGGCGCGCCGTAGCTGAGCGCCAGCAGACCGACATCGCCCTGGTAGTTCAGGTCGTGCCCGGCCCGCAGCGCGCGGGGGCCGGACTGTCCGTAGCCGGAGATCGAGCAATAGATGATGCCCGGCCGGATCGCGCGCACGTCGTCATAGGACAGACCGAGCCGCGCCATGACGCCGGGGCGGAACTGTTCCACGATGATGTCCGCGCCCTCGATCAGCGGCATCAGCTGCGCGCGGCCCGCTTCGGACTTCAGGTCCAGCGCGATGCTCTTCTTGCCCCGGTTCAGGATGTTGAAGTTCGCGCTGTCATCGCCCCAGCGGGGCACGTAGCTGCGCATCTCGTCGCCGCTGCCGGGGCGTTCGATCTTGATGACCTCGGCCCCTGCCTCGGCAAGGAACAGGGTCGCCATCGGTCCCGGCAGGAGGGTCGAGAAGTCGAGGACGCGCAGTCCGCTCAGGGCGCCAGACATGGCTCAGGCCTCCCGCGCCTTGGCGACGACGGCGGCGCGGGCGGGCGCATAGCCCGGCAGGCCGGTCATCGACTGGATCGCGGTCGTGACATCGTAGTGGCGGGCCAGCCCGCCGCGCGTGACCCGTTCGACCGGGCCGTCGGGATAGCCGAGGCCCATGCAGCAGGTGCGGTCCATGTCCCCGGCGCTGGCGAGACTTTCGTCGAGGAAGCGCAGCGCGTCGTTGTACTTGGGCCGGACCAGCCGGTCGACGATGCGGCCGGGCCGGTCGGCGCAGACCACCACGTCGAAGCCCGCGACCTCGAACACCGCGCGCGCGGCGGCCAGCGCCGCGTCGTCGGTGGCCGGCTGGCGGACCAGTTCGATCAGGTTCGACGGCGCGTCAGATCCGTTGCGATAGCGGGCGAAGCCCACGACGTTCGATCCCTCGCGGCCCATGTCCTCGCCCGTGTGCACGCCGAGGCATTCGGTGTCGAGCTCGACCAGAACCGCCGTCTTGCCCGCATCCGCCGCGAACCCGCCGCCGAGGTGGATCGTGACCGGACCTTCACCCTGTGCTGCGGACAGGAAGTCGTCGCCCGCGGGGAAGGACCGGCTGTCGCCTGCGGAGGCGATGGAAAACGCCGGGGCCTCGGTCGCCTTCGCCGCTTTTTCTGCGGTCAGCAGCCCGCCGCCCGACTTGTTGCCGAGCCTACCGGCCGCCACCATCCGCCGCAGCAGCGGCGGGACGGAGGCGCGGGTGTCCAGCGTGATCGGATAGAACGCCTCGCCCAGCAGGACCTGCGTGTCGAGCCCGATCAGGTCCAGCAGCGTGCAGGGCCCCATCTTGTAGCCGAGCCCGGAACAGATCGCGGTGTCGATGTCCTCTGCCGTGCAGAGGCCCGCCTCGATCGCGCGGATGACGTCGTTGTTGAAGGGCACCAGCAGGGCGTTCAGGATGAAGCCCGGCTTGTCCTGCGTCTCGACCGAGATCTGGCCAGCCGCCTCGGTCCATGCCCATGCGGTGGCGAATGTCTCGTCCGAGGTGTTGATGCCGCGCGACATCTCGATCAGCTTCATGACCTGCGCGGGCAGGCAGAAGTGCATGCCGACCATCCGGTCGTCGCGGCCGGTGCCCGCCGCGATTTCCGTGATCGACAGGGTCGAGGTGTTGGACGCGAAGATCGTGCTGTCCTTGCAGATTCCGTTCAGCTCGCCGAACAGCTCCTTCTTCACCTTCAGGTTCTCGAAGATCCCCTCGATCACCAGGTCGCAGTCGGCAAGATCGGTGAGCGCGGTGGTGTCGATCATCCGCCCGAGCGCCGCGTCGCAGTCTTCCTGGCTCATCCGGCCCTTTTCGACCGAGCGGCCAAAGAACTTCTGCGCCGCCTTGCGCTGACGGGCGAGCGCGTCGGCGGACAGGTCGAAGCAATAGGTTTCGTATCCGGCACGGGCCGCGACAAGCGCGATGCCCGCCCCCATCGTGCCGCCTGCCCCGCAGACTGCGACTTTGCGAATGCTGGTCATTTGGTGATGAAACTCCGTCCGATGAGCTGGCGATGGACCTGGTTGGTCCCCTCCCAGATCTGGGTGATCTTGGCGTCGCGCATCAGGCGCTCCGCGCGATAGTCGCGGCAGTAGCCATAGCCGCCGTGGAACTGGACACACTCGGTCGCCATCTTCATGGCGAGGTCCGAGGCGCGCAGCTTGGCCATCGAGGCCTCCATGCCGAAGTCCGGCTCGCCCCCGTCGACGAGGCCCGCGACGTAGTCGAGCCATGTCTCGACCATCAGCAGCTCACCGGCGAGGTCGGCCAGCGTGAACTGGTTGCCCTGGAACTCCAGAACCTTCTTGCGGCTCTGCACCCGGTCGTTGCCGTAGGCGACCATGTCCTTGAAGGCCGCCCGCGCGATGCCGAGCGCATGCGCCGCGACAGAGGGCCGGGACCGGTTGAGCGAGCCGAGCAGGATCTTCAGCCCGTCGCCCGGTTCCATCAGCAGGTTGGCGCGGGGCACGCGGACATTGTCGAACGACAGCGCGCAGGTGGACGAGCCGTTGTGGCCCATCTTCTTTTCCTTGCCGATGACGCTGAAGCCCTCGGCCCCCTTTTCGAGGATCAGGGCCGAGATCGCCTTTTTCGGATCGTCGACGCCCGCCCATTTCCCGAACACGAGATAGCGGTCGGCCACGTCGCCGTTCGAGATGAAGACCTTGTTGCCCTTCAGGATGATGTCGTCGCCATCGGGGGTGAAGCCGGTCTTCATCCCCGTCGCGTCCGACCCGGCGGTCGGTTCGGTGATCGCGAGCGCCCCAAGGCCGCCTTCGGCGATGCAGGGCAGCAGGCGGGCCTTCTGCTCTTCCGAGCCGTATTCGATCAGCGGCTTCATCCCGTGGTAGTTCGTGGCGTAGATGATACCGGTCGAGGCGCAGGCCTCGGATATGATCGCCACGATCTCCAGGTACAGGCGAAAGGACATCGGCATCCCGCCGTAGGCCTCGGGCACGAAGACCGCGTTCAAGCCGAGCGCGTTGATCGCCTCGACGTTCTTCCACGGGAATTCGCCGGTCGCGTCGATATGTTCGGCGTTCGGCGCGATGACCTCGTCCGTCATCCGCTGGACCTGGTCGAGGATCGCACGTTCCTCGTCGCTCCAGGACCTGGAACGTTGCAGCTTGTCGTACATGTTCATCAGTGATTGATCCCCTGCGCCCCGTCGACGTAGATCGTTTCGCCGGTCAGGTAGCCGATGTTCTCGGCGAAGATGGCGGTCACCAGCCGGGCGACGTCATCCACCGAGCCGGCGCCGCCGGTCGGGATGCGCTGCGCCATCCACGCCTTGACCTTTTCCCGCGCGAGGTAGTCGCGGTTCAGGTCGGTTTCGATATAGCCCGGCGCGACGTTCATCACCCGGATCCCGTCGCGCGCCCATTCCACCGCCATGCAGCGCGTCATCGCGGCGACGGCGGCCTTGGAGGCGCAGTAGGACAGGTTGTCGGGCACGCCCATCCGGTCGAAGAAGGACCCGATGTTGACGATGATCCCGCCCGCCGCCTTCAGGTGCGGGTAAACCTCGCGCGCGGCGACCATCACGGCGGTCGCGTTCAGCGCCATCGTCCGGTCGAAGTCCCGTGTGTCGAGCGTCGCGATCGGCCCGGCGATGTGAACGCCCGCGTTGTTGACCAGCCCCGCGACGGGCCCGCGTTTCGCGACCTCGGCCATGGCGTCACGCACCGCGGCTTCGTCGGTCATGTCGCAGGCGATGCCGTGCCCCTTGGGCGCGGTGCCGCTGCGCGACAGGCAGACGACGTCAAAGCCGCGCCCGTCCAGTTCCGTCGCGATGGCGGCGCCGATGCCCTTGGAGGCGCCGGTCACGATGATCTGTCCCTCAGCCATCCCTGAACTCCGCTTTGCGTTTCTCTTCGAAGGCGGCCATGCCTTCCTCGGCATCCGCCGTGCGATAGGCGAGCGTCGACAGGTCGGCCTCGATCCTCAGCCCTTCCTCAAGCGTGACGTCGCCCGCCCGCTGGACCGCGCGGCGCGCGAATTCCAGCACCGGCAGGCTGTAGCGGGTGAACTTGCCCGCGAAGTCGCGGCCCGCCTGCATCAGGTCGCCTTCGACAACCGCGTTCACCAGTCCGATGCGCTCGGCCTCGTCGGCCTTCACGTTGCGGCCGGTCATGATGATCTCCAGCGCGCGGCCTTCGCCCACCAGACGCGGCAGGCGCTGCGTGCCGCCATATCCGGGGATCAGGCCCAGCTTGATCTCGGGCAGGCCGAAGATCGCGTTCGGCGAGGCCAGCCGGAAGGTGCAGGCCAGCGCCAGTTCCGACCCGCCGCCGAAGGCATAGCCGTTGACCAGCGCGACCGAGGCGACCGGCAGGGTGCCGAGCTTGGCAAAGACCGACTGGCCCAGTTCCGCCCCGCGCTTCTGGTCGATCAGCGGGCGGTTGCGCAGTTCCTTGATGTCCGCGCCGGCGCAGAACGCCTTGTCGCCAGCGCCGGTGACCAGCAGCGCGCGGATGTCCTTCATCGCCGCGACCTCGTCCAGCGCGCGGCCGATGTCGCCGAGGATCGAGAACGACAGCGCGTTCAGCGCCTCGGGACGATTGAGGGTGAGGACGGCGAAATCGCCGTCCTTCTTCAGTTCTACAGGCATTGGTTACTCCGCCCTCGCCATCTTGTAGCGGACCGGCAGCGGGTTCAGTTCGCCGCGACCCACCATGTCGATCATTTCGCGTTTCAGGATCTTGCCGCTGGCGGTCAGGGGCATCGCCCGCACATCGAGGAACCATTCCGGCATGTCGTATTTCGACAGGCCTTCACGGGCGAGATGCGCCAGCATCTCCTCGGGCGAGACGTCGCCGATGACCGCCAGGCAGACCTTTTCGCCCAGCCGGTCGTCGGGCAGGCCGAAGACGGCGGCCTTCTCGACCCGCTTGTGTTCCAGCGTCAGGGACTCGATCCGCGAGGGATTGATGTTGTGGCCGCCGCGGATGATGACGTCCTTGATCCGCCCCTCGATCCGCAGGTTGCCGTTGATGTCGAACGATCCGAGGTCGCCGGACAGCAGGTAGCCGTGCCGGTTCATCGTCTTCTCGGTCGCGGCCTGGTTGGCGAAGTAGCCCAGCATCATCGCCGCGCCGCGACCGCCGATGTTGCCGGTCTGGCCGCGCGGCAGTTCGACGTCCGTGTTCGCCGGGTCCCAGATCTTGACCTCGTAGGCCGGGCCGCCCCGTCCGCAGGTCTGGATCCAGACCTCCTTGGGGTCGCTGGGATGGGTGTACTGGTGCGACGAGCACTCGGTCATGCCGTAGATGTTCTGCGGCGTGATGCCCTGATCCACGAAGGCCTGCGCCACGACCTCGGGGATCGCGGAACCTGCCATGTAGAAGGTCTGGACCTGTCCCAGCCGTTCCATGCCCTGCCGCTTCTGTTCGGCGAGGATGTCCATCGCGTGGGTCGGCACGCCCAGCACGTAGGTCGCGCCGGATTCCACGATCCACGCCAGCCGGTCCATGCCCTCGGGCGGATGATCGGTGACGAAGCGGCCGCCCGAGACCAGCCATTGCCCGCAGGCCACCCAGGCGATGTGGTGCGACAGCGGGCTGAGCGTCAGCAGCACGGTCTGTTCCGACAGCGCCCAGTCCCGCGCGAGGTCGCGGGCGTTGGACAGCAGCGTGTTGCACGAGTGCATGACGCACTTGGGCTTGCCCGTCGTGCCCGAGGTGAAGGCGAGGTAGACGACGCTGTCCGGGTTCGAATGCGGCGTCCGGTCGACGCCGGTGATGTACTGCGGGAAAGTGTCGGGCGTGTAGACCTTCTTGAGGAACGGCAGGTCCTTCAGCAGTTCGTAAAGGTCGACCGTGTCACGATCCGCGCCCCAGCCGTCCTCTGTCACCAGCGCACTGGCCGACAGTTCGGTCAGCAGCTCGACGATCTCGCCGCAGGTGTAGGTGCGGTGGAGGGAGGGATTGCAGGCAATCCCCTCCCGCGAGCAGGCGAGGAAGGTGATCACCGCCTCGATCCTGTTCGACATCCAGATCGCCACTCGGTCGCCCGCGCCGATACCCTGCGACAGCAGGCTGTCGGCCATGGCGTCCACCCTCGCCTTCAATGCACACCACGGCAGCGAGGTCAGCCCGTCCACCAGCGCGATATCATCGGGACGACGGTCCGCGTGATCGTTCATCAGCGAATAGAACGTGTCGTCCTTCCACAGCCCGCGGGCGTAGAACTCCCTCGCCGTCTGGGGATCATGAAGCGTGAGGAATGGTTTCATGTGTCCGCCTCAGTGTCCGAACTTGGTCGCATCCGGCTGGCGCCGCCCGGCAAAGCTCTCCTTGAGCTCCTTGGATTCCTCGGTGCCCAGGTACTGGCTGAGCAGCAGGTCGTGGGTCACGCGGGACAGGCCGCCGACGCCGCCGTGGCGGGCGTTGAACGCACCCTTGATCGAGGCCAGCGCGAAGGCGCCGCGATCCGCGATCTCCAGCGCGAATTCCTTGGTCTTCTGGGCCAGCTCCGCATCGGGGGCAACGCGGTTGATCAGGCCGATTTCCATGGCCTGCGCCGCGGTCAGCTTGGGGTTCGCGTACCACATCTCCTTGGCCTTCTTCTTGCCGACGAGATCCTCGAGGTACCACGTGCCGTAGCCCGCATCGAACGAACCCATCATCGGACCGACCTGACGGAAGATCGCGGATTCCTTGGCGATGGTGACGTCACAGACCATCTGCAGCACGTTGCCGCCGCCGACGGCAAAGCCGTTCACGCTGGCGATCACCGGCTTCTGCAGCTTGTCGATGGCCTCGTACATCTCAAGCGTCGGCAGGGTGCCGGCGTAGAGCTTGGTCTTTTCCATCCCGTCCTTGGACCCGCCGATGCAGAAGAACCGGTCGCCCGCGCCGGTCAGCACGACGACGCGGGTCCGGGTCTCGCGGCGGATGCCCTCGATGCAGTCGCGGATCTCGTGGCACATGGTCTCGGTGAACATGTTGCCGTCGTCCGGGCGGTTCATCGTGATGGTCCCGATCGGGCCGTCTTCCTGATAGATGATTTCCTTGAACGCCATGTCTTGTCCTTCCTTCATATTCAGTTTCGATACCGTCACTCGGACGGCTTGAGCTCGCGCAGGATGGCCTGCGTATCGGCACCGAGGCGCGGCGGGGCGAGGCGCGCGGTGCTGGCCTTGCCGTTGATGCGGATGCCAAGGCCGATCTGGGGCAGGATCCTGCCCTGATCGTCCTCGACGGCATAGAAAAGATCGCGCGCCCGGAGATGTTCGTCCGCTGCGACCTCGTCCACGCGGTTGATCGGCCCGGCGGGCACGCGGGCGTCGCGGAAGACGTCCAGCCAGTGCGCGCGGGTTTCCTTGAGCAGGAGCGACTGGATCCGCTCGACGATCTCGACGCGGTTCTCGCGACGGTCGGCGTTGCTGCGGAATTCCTCGCGCGCCGCGAATTCGGGATCGCCGAGCGCCTTCCAGAACCGGTTCCAGATCGCATCGGACCCGAGACCCAGCGTGATCGGATGATCCGCCGTTTCGAAGGGCTGGTAGATCGCGATGACGCTGTCGCGTCCGCCCGTCCGCTCGGGAATCTCGCCCGCGCCGAGGTAGGGGGAAATCCGGCAGGACAGGAAGCGGGTCATGCTCTCGACCAGGCTGACGTCGATGCACTGGCCCTGCCAGCCGTTCCGGTGACGTCCGGCCAGTGCGGCCATCGTCGCCATCGCGGCGTCCTGACCGGCCAGCATGTCCGCCGCCGGAGCGCCGATCTTCTGCGGCTCGGCCCCGGCGGGGCCGGTGATGTCCATGATCCCGGAATAGCCCTCGGCGATCAGGTCGTAGCAGGTCAGGTTCGCCCGCTCGCCTTCCAGACCGAAGCCCGTGATGGCGACGAATATCAGGCCTTCGCGCTCCTGCTTCAGCGTGTCGTAGTCGAGGCCCAGCTTCTTCTGCACCGACGGCGGCTGGTTGGTCACGACTACGTCGGCGGTCCGCACCAGCGCCAGCAGGTCGGCGCGGCCCGCTTCGCTTTGCGCGTCGATCACGACGCTGCGCTTGTTGCGGTTCACCGCCGCGAACCACAGCGCCTGCCCGTGCAGGAACGGCGGACCCCAGGCGCGGGCATCGTCACCGGCGGGGCGTTCGACCTTGATGATCTCGGCCCCGAAATCGGACAACAGCATCGTCGCATAGGGGCCGGCGACCGACGTCGTCAGGTCGAGGACACGGACGCCGTTCAGAAAGCCGAAGGTCTGTCCCGACTCCACGATCGGCAGGGTTTCATAGGGCAATCCGGTCGATTGCTGCTGCTCTGCACTTGGCTGGTTTGTCATGGCCCACATCTCTTGTCTGTCACCGAACTACAGATGCAATCCCCGTGCCAAAATGCGGTGTGAGGCGTTCACAGGTGGCTGGTGTCCCGGCCCCGCGGGACCGCGCTCAGCCACGCCGCTTCACTCCGCGGCGGCCATGAAACCGCGCGAGACCGGCAGGGGCGCCTTGAGCCGCTTGCGTTTGCGCGACGTCGGAATGTCCATCATCTCGCGGTATTTCGCGACGGTCCGCCGCGCGATGTCGATGCCTTCGGACCTGAGCGTGTCCATGATCGCCTGATCGGACAGGATGGCCGAGGGCTTTTCCGCATCCACCAGTTGCCGGATGCGGTGGCGGACGGTTTCCACGGACAGCATGTCGTCGCCATCCACCACGCCGAGCGCGTTGGTGAAGAAGAACTTCAGCTCGAACATGCCGCGCGGGGTCATCATGTATTTGTCCGCGACGGCGCGACACACGGTGGATTCATGCAGATCGACCTCGGCCGCGATATCCTTGAGCGACAGCGGCTTCAGGCTGCCCGCGCCGTAACGAAAGAAGTCGCTCTGCTTCGTCACGATCTCGGTCGCGACCCGCAGGATCGTCTGCGCCCGCTGGTCGATGTTGCGCGCCAGCCAGTTCGCATTGCGCATGGAGTCGATCATGAAGCGCTGCTCGGCCGTGCCGTCGATACGGGCGCTGATCCGGGCGTGATATTCCCGGTCGATCAGCACGCGCGGCATGACGTCGGTGTTCAGCGCGACGCTCAGCGTGCCGTCCTCGGCCATCTCGACGTGGATGTCCGGCAGGGCCATCACGAGCGGTTCGGCATCGAATTGCAGGCCCGGACGGGGATCGAGTTCACGGATCTGGCGGGCCAGTTCCATGACGCCTGCAGCATCCACGCCGCAGACACGGGCCAGCGCGTCGATCTTGTAGTCGCCGAGCAGCCCGAGGTTGCCGAGCAGCGCGCGCATCGGGGCTGTCAGGCGGTCACGTTCGGCCAGCTGGAGCGACAGGCATTCGGCCAGATCGCGCGCGGCGACGCCAGTCGGCTCGCAGGACTGCACGGTGCGCAGGACGGCATCGAACCGGTCCGCGGGCACACCCAGCAGATCGGCCATGATCTCCGTGTCGCGGCGCAGGTATCCGTCGGCGTCCAGCGACTCCACGATCTCGCGCGCGATCAGGCGATCGACAGGCGCGTCCAGCATCAGGTCGACCTGTGCGATCAGGTGGTCCCGCAACGAGACGCGCGCCTCGATATACTGATCCGGCCCCGGCATATCGTCGCCGGCGCCAGAGATCGGCAGCCGCAATGCGGCGTTCGGGCAGGACTGGCGATTGTTCTCGACACCGCGCGCCGCCTCGCTTTTCGCGGGCATGTCCGACGCGCCGCCGACGACCTTTATCAGCGGGTTGTCGTCCGCCTGTTCGCGCAGGAATTCCTCGAGTTCGTGATTGCCGTATTGCAGCAGCCGGATCGACTGGATCACCTGCCCGGTGATCGACAGCGACTGCCGTTGCTGCTGAAACTGGTTCGGCCTGAGTTCCATATCTTCCCCCCTTCTTCCCCGACCCGGCTTTGTGCGGGCCATCCCCTTTCGGGGTGCTCCGGTCAGGCCGCGCATTTCAAAGCGCCGCCCCTCCTCGACCGGTTGGTGCCCTTGAAAGCAATAGACATGCCAAACACCGAGTCGCACCTTTGCATTTATTGAGGTCACGCATCAAGCTACTTTGTGGACAGGTTTGATTGACAAGTGTCCACGTCAAAGACACACCTAGTGTCGGCGATTGGAGAATGTGTCGCCATGGGAGGTTTGCATGAGTGCCGAAAGCGGTGAAGACACCGGGATAAAGGGCGTCCTTGTCACTGATAACAAAGGGAAATGCCTGCTCGCCTCCGGCGTGGCCGAAGATGTCCGAATCCGTGCGATCATTTCCGACCCCGAATGGCTGGAGGATGCCGCCGAACGCCGTTTCGTGCCGATCCTGCTGAACGACGCCCGGTTCGTCGGGCTCGTTTCACCTTATCCCGCCGGGTATGTTGTCCTGATTTCCTCTCCGCCCGCGGACACTGTCCTGCAGTTCGTGATGCGCGTGGATTTCGCCTATGACATCCTGAACCACATCCTGAACGATCCCTACGACGCGATGACCATCGTCGACGCGAACGCCAAGATGGCCTATATCTCGCCCGTCCATGAAAAGTTCTTCGGCCTCGAACCGGGCGGCGGTGTCGGCAAGCCGGTGCGCGACGTGATCGAGAACACGCGCCTGCACCTGACGCTGAAGACCGGCGTCGCCGAGGTCGGGCAGGTCCAGCGGATGAAAGGCGTCGACCGCGTCGTGTCGCGCTACCCGATCCGCCACGGCAAGAAGATCGTCGGCGCCATCGGGCGGGTGATGTTCAAGGGCCCGCAGCAGTTGGAGGCAATGGCGCGCAAGATCAGCGATCTGGAAGGGCAGATCGAGACCTACAAGTCGAACGCCCGCAAGACCAAGGAAAGCGGACCGGTCGATTTCCTGGACGCGATCATCGGCAACAGCCTCGCCATGCGGTCGCTCAGGGATCAGATCCGCAAGATCGCCCCGCTCGATATCCCTGTCCTGATCCAGGGCGAAAGCGGCACCGGCAAGGAACTGGTCGCGCAGGCGCTGCATCAGCTCAGTTCGCGCAAGGACCAGCGGATGGTGACGGTCAACGCCGCCGCCCTGCCCGCCTCGCTCGTGGAAAGCGAACTGTTCGGCTACGAGGCCGGCTCGTTCACCGGCGCCGACCGCAAGGGCCGCGTGGGCAAGTTCGAGCAGGCCGACAAGGGCACGATCTTTCTGGACGAAATCGGGGACATGCCGCTCGAGGTGCAGACAAAGCTGCTGCGGGTTCTGCAGGACCGGATCGTCGAACGGGTCGGCGGCGACAAGCCCAAGCGGGTGGATTTCAGGCTCTGCAGCGCCACGAACCGCGATCTGGAGGCCTTTGTCGAGCAGGAGAAGTTCCGGCTGGACCTCTACTACCGGATCAGCCCGGTCACCATCCAGATCCCGCCCCTCGACGAACGGCGCGAGGACATTCCGCTGCTGCTGAACCACTTCGTGTCAGAACTGACGGCCCAATACGGACGCGACCTGCCCGAGGTCGAGATGAAGATCGCCCATCACCTGATGGAACGGTCGTGGCCCGGCAACGTCCGTCAGTTGCGCCACGTCGTCGAACGCGCCTTTGTCTTCGCCGAGGGCAGCAAGCTGCGGCTGGAGGATTTCGAGAACGGACCGGGGGCAGATCTGTCCGCACCGTCCGAACAGTCCGCGCCGATGTCCACCACCGGCGGCGGATCGCTGAAGGACGCGTTGGAGGATCTGGAACTGCAGCTGATCAACGACGCGGTGATCCGGTTCAAGGGCAACAAGAAGAAGGCGGCCGAGCATCTCGGGGTGTCCCGCTCCTACCTCTACAAGAAGCTGGGGACCGGCACCGACGCCTGACGGGGGGCGATGCGGATTGGCATGAGTCTTGCTCCTGCCCCCACCGGGGGCGGCACTGTCGCCGGAGGAGCGAAGGACACGTCATGCCATTCATCAAGACACTGCCCGAGGACGCCGGGCCGCCGGTGATCTACAACACCTATCCCGACATCTACCGCCCGTGGTCGGAGATGAGCGAAGCCATGATGAACGGCCCCTCCGCCTTTTCCGCGGCGGAGCGCGAGCTGATCTTCACCCTCGCCGCCAAGGCCTCGGGCAGCGACTTTGTCTATGCCGCGCATTCCGAGGTGGTCTATGCCCGCGGCTATCCGCGCGGCATCCTCGACAGCCTGTTGGCCGGCGATTTCGATGTCGACCTGCCCGAAGCGTTGAAACCGGTGCTGGCGCTGGCGATCAAGCTGGCCGCGACGCCGAACGAAGTGACGCAGGCCGACGCCGACGCGGTGGCCGCAGCGGGCTGGGACGAGGTCGCGTATCACGACATCGTCTCCATCACTGCCCGTGCGGTCTTCATGCATCGCCTGACGGCGGGGTTCGGCTTCAACCCCATGTCCCCGGAGCGGGCCCGCCAGCGGGCACAGGCGCGGATCAGCAAGGGCTATCTGAACCTCTACCCGGATCTCGCCGCCAAGAAGGACTGAGCGATGGCCGTGACAGCAAGGATGATCGCATGACCTCCGGGACGATAGCGGAACAGATCGGCGCGTGGTGCAACCGGACGGAGCTTGGCGACATCTCCGAACCGATGCTGCGCCGGACCAAGCTGCACATCATGGACCAGATCGGGGCGCAGGTGAGCTGCCGGACGATGCCGACGGTCGAACTGGCCTTCGACTATGCCCGCCGCCACGCCCGCGATGGCAAGGCGCTGCTGGTCGGCACCGACGCGGGCGTCGATGCGGAATACGCGGGCTTTGCCAACGGCACCGCGGGCAGCGCGTTCGAGATCGACGACTACGGCGGCAACGGCGCCTATTCGCATCCCGGCTGCACGGTCCTGCCCGCCGTTCTGGCCATGGCGCAGGAACACGGAGCCTCGGGCGAGGATCTGCTGCGGGGCACTGCGCTCGGGTTCGAGACGATCATCCGGCTGGCCCGCGCGACGATGCCGTCGATGTTCCTCGGGCGAGGGTTTCACCACACCAGCGCGCTCGGCGCCATCGGGGCAGCGGTCGGCTGTGGCGCGCTGCTGCGCCTGCCGCCCGAGGTGACGGCGAACGCCATCTCGATCGCCGCAAGCCAGTCGGCGGGCACCACCGAATACGCGCAGAGCGGCGGCGAGGTGAAACGCTGTCACGCGGGTCTGGCCGTCGCCGCCGCGATCCGGGCCGTCCGTCTGGCGCAGGCGGGACTGACCGCGCCGCCGACGATCCTCGAAGGCAGTCGCGGTTTTTTCCAGGCCTATTGCGACACCTACGATGCGGCGCAGATGACGAACGAGCTGGGCACGCGCTGGTTCTTTCTGGAACACGCGGCCATCAAGCCCTACGCCGCCTGCGGCCTGTTCCACCACCATTTCGCCGCCTATGACGACCTGCTGGCCCGGCACGGGTTTGCCCCCTCGGACATCGAAAGCATCGAGCTGGGGTGCGAGCCGCTGATGATGATCCACAACGGCGCGCACGGGCCCGCACCCAAGGACATCGTGGGCGCGCAGTTCAGCAGCCAGTTTTCCATGGGCATGCACATCGTGCTGGGCCGCAACGACGTCGGCGCCTATCTGGACCAGCAGGCCGAGGGCTTCGCCAACCCCGAGGTCATCGGGATCGCCCGCCGGATCACCACCCACGAACGGCCCGAGTTCGGTGAGTTTCCGCCCCGTGGCAGCGTCGCGATCACGCTGCGCGACGGCACAACGGTCGAGGCCACGGGCTTTGCGCTCGGTTCGCCCGAGAACCCGCTGAGCGAGGACGACATCCGGGGCAAATACCTGCAGCTCGTGTCGCGCGACTACGGCGAGGATCTGGCCGAGCGGTCGATGGACATGATGCTGAGCCTCGAACTGCTGCCGGATGCGGGCGAGCTGCTGCGCCAGTTCGCGTGACCCCGAACACGGGGCGCGCCGTGGCACGGTAATTGCTCAGACCCGGCTGTCCGTGCGGCGTCGTCGCGACCGCCCGGACCCGGAACCGGGCCACGGGCCCGGCCAGTGGAGGAGGAGCGCGACATGAAGGTTAACACAGCGGCCCTTGCGGGGGCGGCCTGCCTGCTGATCGCCGGTCTGACCGGGGTCTGGTTCGGCACGGTCTACGGCATCGGCTCCGCCACCCGGATGGGGCCCGGCTTCTTCCCGGCGGCGGCGGGCGGCATCCTTGCCCTGATCGCCATTCTGATCCTGATCCTCGAAGTCCGCGGGCCGGAACCGGAGCACACGCCGTTCCCGTGGCGCCCCACCCTCGCCGTCCTCGGATCGGCCATCGCGTTCATGGTCGGCATCGCCTATTTCGGCCTGATCCCTGCCATCGCGCTCACCATCATCGTGTCGTCGTTCGGCGACCGACAGAGCAACTGGCCCGGCGTCCTGGTGCTGGCCGTTCTGGTTCCGGCGTTCATGGGCGTCGTGTTCATCTGGGGTCTGAACCTGCCGATCCCCCTGTTCAAGGCGCCGTTCTGATGGATCTGCTGGCCAATATCTCGCTCGGGCTGGAAACGGCCCTGCATCCGACTAACCTGATGTTCTGCTTCTTCGGGGTCTTCCTCGGGACGTTCATCGGGGTGCTGCCCGGCATCGGGTCGATCACCGCGATCTCGATGCTGATGCCGTTGTCATTCTACCTCGACCCGACGGCCGCGGTCGTGATGCTGGCCGGGGTCTACTACGGCGCGGAATACGGCGGCTCGACCGCGTCGATCCTGCTGAACATGCCCGGCACCCCCTCGTCGGCCGTCACCTGTCTGGACGGGCACCCGCTGGCGAAACAGGGCCGCGCGGGGGTCGCGCTGTTCATGACGACGATTGCATCCTTCGCCGGCGGATCCTTCGGCATCCTGCTGCTGCTCTTCGTCGGACCGGCGCTGGCCAGCGTGACACTGTCCTTTGGCCCCGCCGAGTACTTCGCACTTATGGTGCTGGGCCTTGTCGCAGCCGCCGCCATCGGCAACGACGCCCCCGCCAAGGGGATGGCGATGGTGGTCTTCGGCCTGCTGCTCGGCACCTTCGGGGCCGATGTGAACAGCGGCGTCGCCCGCTTCACCTTCGGCTCGCTCTACCTTTACGACGGCATCAACCTCGTCGTGCTGGCCATGGGCCTGTTCGGCGTGGCCGAGATCATCGCCTCGATCGGTGCGTCCAAGCACGAGGTGCCGGACAAGGTCACCTTCCGGTCGATGGTGCCACGCCGTGACGAGGCAAGGGGATTCCCGTTCCAGGCGCTGCGCGGGGCCAGCATCGGCAGTTTCTTCGGCACCCTGCCCGGCACCGGCCTGACGATGGCGTCCTTCGTCAGCTACGCGGTCGAGAAGCGCGTCTCGCGCAACCCGTCGGCTTTCGGCACCGGTGTCACGGCGGGCGTCGTTGCGCCCGAGGCGGCCAACAACGCCGCCGCGCAGACCGCGTTCATTCCGACGCTGACGCTCGGTGTGCCCGGCTCGGCCACCATGGCGCTGATCCTTGGGGCGCTGCTGATCCACGGCATCATTCCGGGCCCGGCGATGCTGGCCAACCACCCCGACACGTTCTGGGGCCTGATCATGAGCTTCTGGGTCGGGAACCTGCTGCTGCTGATCCTGAACATCCCGCTGATCGGCCTGTGGGTGCGCCTGCTGCGGGTGCCCTATCACTACCTCTATCCGATCATCCTCTCGCTGGTGTTCCTCGGGGTCTATTCGCTGAACAACAATGTCTATGACGTCGGCATGCTGCTGGTCTTCGGCGCCATCGGCTACGGCATGCGCCTTGGCGGGTTCTCTCCGGCGCCGCTGCTGATCGGCTTCATCCTCGGCCCGATGATCGAGGAGAACTTCCGCCGGGCGATGATGCTGTCGCGCGGCGATTTCGGGATGCTGGTGTCGCGGCCGATCACCGGCGCGATCCTCGCGCTCAGCGTCCTGCTGCTGGTCTGGATGCTGGTGTCGGCCATGGCACGACGGCGGGCGGGCGTCTCCTGACCGATCGTTCAGGAAATTGGCACGGTTCTTGCATCTGCCTCCTTGCTCGTCCGGCAGGCGCCGGGCGGCCAAGGAGGAGGTAGACCAATGAAAACCCAATATCACCAAGGGTCCCGCGACATGACCCGCCGCAGGGCGATCGTTGCCGCATCGGCCATGACACTCGCGGTGACCGCATTCGGCGGAACCGCCGCCACCGCACAATCCTATCCCGAGAAACCCGTGACGATGGTCATGCCGTTCTCGGCCGGCGGCACCGCCGACACCACAGGCCGCGTCATCGCCGAAGGCATGTCCCGCGCCCTCGGCCAGCAGTTCGTGGTCGAGAACCGGCCCGGCGCGACCGGCAATATCTCGTACACCAGCGTGGTGAATGCTCCCGCCGACGGCTACGAGGTCCTGATCGGCTATTCCGCGACCACCGCCTGCAGCCACGCGCTGATGTCCAACCTGCAATGGGAAATCGAGGACCTCAAGCCGCTCGGCATGTTCTCGGCCTCGCCCATGCTGCTGGCCGTGCACCCGTCGGTCCCGGCTGAGTCGCTGTCGGAGTTCATCGAATACGCCAGGGCCAATCCGGGCAAGATCAACTACGGCTCGCCGGGGATCGGGTCGCTGGTCCACATCATGATGGAATCCTTCAAGCTCAAGGCCGGCGTCGACATGTTCCACATCCCCTACAAGGGCACCGGGGCGCTGATGCCCGACGCGCTGAGCGGCGTGATCCAGGTGGCGATGTCGGGCCCGGCGGCGATCGTGCCGAACCACGAATCCGGCAAGCTGCGCGCGCTGGCGGTCACCGGGACGGAACGCTATGCGCCCACGCCGGACATCCCGACCATGGCCGAAGAGGGCGTCGAAGGGCTGGATACGGAATCCTGGTATGGCCTGTTCGTCCGCTCGGACACCCCGCAGGAGATCGTCGACACGCTGGCCGCAGGGCTGAAGACCGCGACCGAGGACCCGCAGGTTCTGGAACGCGCCGAAACAGCCGGTGTGCCGATCCGCTACCTGACCCCCGCCGAAATGGGCGAACGGGTCCAGAAAGAAGTCGCCGACTGTCGCGAGACGATCGAAAAGGCCGGTATCACCGCGCAATAGGCCCCGGTTGACCGTCAGCGCCCCGGCCGGATTGCGCCGGCCGGGGCGTCTGAAACGTGCGTATCAAGCAGTGTGTCGTCCGAACTCGCCCCTCAGCCAGTCGACGATCCTGCGGACGGTTCCCTGCCCCGTGTGATCTTCGGACCATGATACGAACAGCTGGTCCTGCGGCGGCGCGGGATCGACCCAGACCTCTGTCAGACGGTTGGCGGCCACGTCCGCCTCCACCATGTACCGCGGCACGATGGCCACGCCATGGCCACCGATCGCCGCATCCAGCGCCAGTGCCGAGCGATCGAAGTTCAGCAGTGCGTGAGGTCCGGTATGTCCGGTGTCCCTGATCAGCCTCTCCCATCTACGGTGCGCATCCTGCAGAAGCGGCAGCGTCAGCAGCGTGTCCGGTCCCATCGCCCAGTCCGGGCGGGGGAAGTCGGGGCTGCATACAGCGACCAGGCGGATATCCGTCAGCGGGACCGCGGTCCTGAATGGCCATGGCCCCGACACCCCGCCAGGCCAGATGGCAATTTCATTGCGACCCAGATCACGGGACATGCGGCGGCTGTGGACCTCTGTCCTCAGCGAGACGCCGGGAAACCGTTCCGCAAACGCGGCCATCCTCGGCATGAGCCATTTCGATGCGGTCGACGATCCGAGATGCAGCGTGACCTGACCGCCCGAGTCGCCAAGGCCCGACAGGTAGGTCTCGAGATCGCCAAGCGCCTGATCGACCGCAATGCGGCAGCGTTCGCCCTCCGGAGTGAGCGACACGCCACGCGCGCCGCGCTCCAGAAGCACGACGCCCAGGTCGAGTTCCAGTTGCCTGATCCGCTGTGACACCGCCCCCCGCGTCAGGTTGAGCTCTTCCGCTGCGTCCCCGAGCGTCCGGTGGCGCGCCACGACCGAGAATATGCGCAAGGCGTTGAGGTTGAGGTGTCGCAAGGTGGTGCAGCCGATAGTTTTTCTGAACGCTCGGGCAGATGTCCTGCTTTGTCAAACCGGCAGGCTGCCGTCACACAGGTCAGGCGCCACTCTGCGCGGCCAACAAGGAACACGACAATGACATCTGCCATCAGAGCTGCCACGGTTCAGGACATTCCCCAGCTTGTCACGCTGCTGATGGATGATGCCACGGACCGCCAGACAACGGATCCGGTTCTGTGGCGACTGGCCGATGACGCACGCGACCGAATCGCACAGGCGTTGAGCTTTGCCTTGACCGCCGAACAGCAGCCGGTCCGACAGTTCTGGCTGGTCTGCGAACGTGCCGGCGGGATTGTCGGCGTGGTTCATGCGATCATGCTGCCCGTGCCGCCGATCTACGCCGGGTCTTTCGGTGAACCGGGGCTGATCATGGCCGACAGTCATACGGCACCGGATGCCCCTGCCGGAACCGAGGATGCGCTGGTGGCCGCGGCCGAGACCGTGTTGCGAGAAGCGGGGGCGAAGATCCTCCTGTCGACCTATGTGACCGGGCAGGTTTGGGACCGGACGTTCGCGCAGCGCGGCTACGCCCCACTGACGCTCTACCTGTCCCGCACAGACATGGGCGACGCGGGACGGCCGCAGGGCCTCCGGGCCGCGACCGCAGAGGATGTGCCGGGTATCGTCGCGCACAGCGCCGCCAACCGGCGAACCCTTTGGCAGATCGAGCCGTTCTGGGAACCTCATACCGATGCCGATGCGCGGTTCGGCGCCTGGATGACCCGGAGCCTGACGCTGCGGGACCGCGACATGCTGGTGATGGGGCCCCCGGACGACCTGGCCGGCTATGCGATCGCCCAACCCGCATCGCGCACCCACTTTCCGTCGGCGCATGACATTTCCGGAACCGGTGTGATCGACGATTTCTACCACCTCGACTTTGCAGATCAGGACGCCCTGAAGAACGGTGGCGCCGGCGCGGTCCGACTGCTGAATGGCGCCGAAGCCGCCTTTGCCGCTCGGGGCATGGGGGCCGCATTCGTGGTCTGCCCCGCGGGATGGACCGCCAAGATCGAGATGCTCGAAGATGCGGGATACAGCACGGCGATGGTCTGGTCGATCAAGCGCTGACGCGCTCAGCCTGCGACGAGTGCGATCCAGAACGGCAGGGTGAGGCAACCCAGCAGGGTCGACTGCGCCACCATCCGCGCCACGAGCGCCCGGTCGGCGCCGAAGGCCGCCGCGAGGACGTGCGAGGCCGAGGCGGTCGGCAGCGCGGCGAACAGCGTCAGGACGTTGCGCGGCAGGTCGTCCATGCCGATCAGCCCGGTCGCGGTCCATGTCACCGCGGGCAGGATCAGCAGCTTGATCCCGTTGAACGCCATGTCGAACCGCGTCATCCGCGCGACCGAGGCCAGCGACAGGGCGGCGCCCACGGACAGCAGCGCCAATGGCAGGGCGGCCTGCGCGATGCGGGTGATCGCGCCGTCGATGACCGCCGGGATCGGAAACCCGGTCATTGCGACGATCAGCCCGCCGAGGCTGGCCAGAAGGAAGGGGTTCAGGGCGACCAGCCGCACGCTGCGGCCGAAGGACAGCGCGTTGCCACGGGTCAGCCCACCGACGGCGAGGATGTTGGCCAGCGGCACGGCAAAGCCGATAGCGACCGACATCAGCCCGACTGCGCCGTCCGGCAGGGCCTGCACGGCGATCAGCCCGACGGCCGAGTTGAAGCGCCATGCGGTCTGCCAGAGGCCCGCGAAGTCGAGGAACCTCTCTGGCCCCAGCCCCATGCGGCGGACGATGCCGCCCAGCGTGAAACCGGTCAGGACCACGCACCAGACGCCGAAGCCGACCGCCAGCAGCTCGCCCGCGCCGGGCGGGCTGGCCGAAGCGGCGCGAAACAGAAGGGCCGGGTAGAGCACGATGTAGTTCAGCCGGTCGATCGCCACCCAAAGATCCGCCGCCGTGACCCGGCGCAGGCCGACGCCCGCAAGGATGACCAGCGCGTCGGGGATGAGGGCGGAGAAGACGGTGAACATCGGCGGGACGGCCTGAATGGGGCGGTCAGTCGGCGACCGTCGCGATCCGACCTACCATCTGGCCCCGCCGCGTCAACGGGCGGCGAGCGTCCCGCATCGGCGGAATGGCCGACGGGCGCCGCGGTTTCCCGAGGCGCCCGCCGTCAGTTCAGGCAGATCGCGTGTGGCGCCGGGCCGGGGTTATTCGGCCTTCAGCGCCGCGCGGAATGCGTTCAGCACCTCGGTGCCGGGACGGTTGCGGCCATCGAGCTCGGCCGCCCATTCGTCGCCGATGGAGCCCATGGTCTGGGTCAGGCTGGCCATGTCGGCCTCGGGCAGCTGGACGAAGGTGATGCCGCCGTCCTTCATCGCCTGCACCTCGCCATCGGTCGCGGCGTCGGTTTCCGTGCAGCCGTTCAGCGTGGCCGCTTCTCCGGCCTCGGTCAGCGCTGTCTGCAGTTCGGGCGACAGGCTGTCGAACTTGCTCTGCGCGATCATCCAGGTCGCGACGAAAGAGCCGAAGTTCGCTCCCGTGGTCGAGGTCTTGAGATGCGGCACCAGATCGTAGGCGCGGATCGACCCGGTCGCGAAGGCGATGCCGTCGACCGTGCCGCGCGACAGCGCCTCGCGGGTTTCCGGTGCGGACATGGCGACCGGCACGGCACCCAGCTTGCTGAGGGCAAGCTGTTTCGCGGCGCCGGTGGCGCGGATCTTCTGGCCCGAAATGCTGGCCAGATCGGTGATGTCCTTGGCGGAATAGAGCTGGTAGGGCGGCAGCACCAGAACGGCCAGCACGCGCACGCCTTCGGGCGCGTATTCGGCCTGATCCAGCGTCCCGCCGGGCTTGGCGATTTCCCAGAATGCCTTGGTGCCCTGGCACGAGGTCTCGAACGCCTCGGGCAGCTCGCCGACCGAGCTGAGCGGCAGCTTGTCCGCGACGTAGGATGCCCCGACATAGGCGATGTCGGCCACGCCGGTCTGGACCAGCGACAACATGTCCTTGGCCTTGCCCAGCTGTTCGGCCGGGAAGTGCTGGAACGTGACGCCCGTGCTTTCCTGCGCGGCGGCCATCAGCGGCTCCAGCACGCCCTTGGTCATGTAGTGACCGACGGGCAGGCTGTCGGCGACGCGCAGCGTCACGTCCTGCGCGTGGGTTGCCATGCTGCTGGCGGTCAGCATCAGCGCGGCGGTAAGGGAAGTTCTCAGTTTCAAGGCAGTCTCCTCCTGTTGATGGACTGGCTACTGCATCGTTGACGGCAGCCAGAGGGTAATGGCGGGAAAGGCGGCGAGGATCGCGATGACGATCAGGTGGGCCCAGACATGCGGGGCCACGCCGCGAAAGATTTCGCCGACCGGGCGGCGCGTGTAGCGGGCGACGACAAAGACGTTCATCCCGAGCGGGGGCGTCACCATGCCGACCTCGGCGGTGACGACGATCAGCACGCCGAACCATACCGGATCGAAGCCCAGTTGCAGGATCAGCGGCAGAACGACCGGGACCGTCAGGATCAGGATCGCGATCTGGTCCATGAAGAACCCGAGGATCAGGTAGCCCAGCAGGATCACGGCGAGGATCGTCCAGCGCGACACCTCCATCGCGCCGACCCAGCTGGTCAGGTCGTAGGTTACCCGCGTCAGCGTGAAGAAGTAGCCGAAGACATGCGCGCCGAGGATGATGAACAGCACCATGCAGGTCGTCTGCGCCGCCGAGCGCAGCGCATGCCATGCGGCAGGCAGCGTCAGCTTGCGTTCCCATGCCGCGATCAGCATGGCGCAGAAGGCACCGATGCCCGACGCCTCGGTCGGCGTGGCGATGCCGGAATAGATCGTCCCCGTCACCGCAAAGAAAAGGATCAGCAGCGGCCCGACACGCTTGAGCGAACCGAACTTCTCGCGCCACGTATAGGACCGGCCCATCGGGGCCGCGGTCGGGTCCAGCCAGACCAGCACGGCGACGGTGAGGATGATCGTCACGGTCACCATCAGGCCGGGAATGACACCGCCGATCAGCAGCGATCCGATCGGGATGTCGGCGATGATGCCGTAGAGGATCAGCGCGATCGACGGCGGGATCAGCATGGCGAGCGTGCCCGAAATCGCGACTACGCCGCAGGCCAGCTTGTGCTCGTAGCCTTCCTTCAGCATCGCGGGGATCGAGGTGGAGGCCAGCGTGGCCGCCGCGGCGGTGGAGGATCCGGAGATTGCACCGAACCCGGCCCCGGCAATGGCCGTCGCCATGGCGACACCGCCGCGCAACCGTCCGACCCATGCCGTCGCCGCCTTGAACAGGTCGCCCGCGACGCCCGAGATGATGACGAACTCGGCCATCAGGATGAACATGGGGATCGTGATGATCTCGTAACTGCTGGCCGTGGACATCGGCGCGGTCTTGAGGATGCCCTGAAGGATCGGCCAGCCGCCGAACATATAGAGGCCGACCGCCCCCGAAACCCCCATGGCCAGAGCCACGGGCAGGCCGAACACGAGCATCGCGGCAAGAACCGCCAGAGCGATGGTGACGGTCATTCTGCATGCTCCGCGGCGGTAAGATCGGTGATCGGCGGCGGCGGCAGTTCCACCAGGTCGCGGCCCGCGATGGCGGACAGCGCATGGAAAACGGTCCGGTAGGCGCAACGCAGGACGAGGACGCCGACGCCGATGGTCAGCACCAGGTGGGACACCCATGTGGGCATGGGAACGATGGCCGCGATCCGTTCATCGGCGGCGTAGGTGTGCAACGCCTCTTTCAGTTCAAGCCAGGCGATGGCGAGGACGAACGCGGTCGAGGCCGCAAAGCCGAGGGACAACGCGGCGTGCTTAATCCGATGCGGGATCATCGGCTGGAACACGTCCAGCGCGATATGCCCGTGTTGCTGCATCGTGTCGGACAGGGCGAAGAAGAAGACCGCGCCGACCAGATAGAGCCCGATCAGGTCATAGGACCAGACAAGCGGCGCACTGAAGGCATAGCGCAGGATCACGTCCAGCATCACGATCAGCATGATCGCGGCAAGCGACAGCGCAGACAGCGCGATACAGACCGTCTCCATCTTCGCGATCCATGCGGAAATCGCGTTCAGGGGCACCTGCTTATGTGCCGGATTCGCCATCCGTCCTCCTCCCTTTCCGGGCCTGCGCCCGTCCCTCGCAGGTCCTCCGGCACACTAGCCGCAGGATCTGCGTTTTGTCTACAGTTTACATTTTACGAAATGAGACCGGCCGCGGACATGATCTTGCGCGCCGCCCGTTCGTGCGGCTTGTCGATCATCTGGCCGTCGATCCGGACCACGCCGGCCGATGGATCAGCGGCAAAGGCGTCCAGAACCTTCTGCGCCCAGGCGACTTCGGCCTCGGTCGGCGTGAAGGCGCGGTTCACCGGGTCCACATGCTTGGGATGGATCACCGCCTTGGCCCCGAACCCGTCGCGGCGCGCCTCGTTTGCCTCGCGCTCGACCACCGACAGGTCGTCCAGCACCGCACAGATCGTGTCGATCGCCACGACCCCGGCCGCCGCTGCCCCGGCGAGGCACAGGTTCCGCGCCAGCCGGAACGGTTCATGGAACCCCTGCCGCGCCCCGTTCTCGCGGGCGCCGAGCGAGGCGGCCAGATCTTCGGCTCCCCACATCATGCCCCACAGCCGTTCATCGCAATCCCGGTAGTCCCCCAGCGTGAACAGCGAGGCGGCGGTTTCCGTGGCGATGGCGATGATCCGGGTCGGCGGCAGGTCATGCGCCGCCTCGAACGCGGCGAGGTAGTTCGCCACCTTCTCCAGATCCGCCGGGCCCTCGCATTTCGGCAGGGCGATGCCATCCGGCCGGTGCGGCATGACGGCGGCGAGGTCGGTCAGCGTCATCCCGGTGTCCAGCGCGTTGACCCGCACGAACAGCGCAGGACCGTCACGCGGGGCGTCCAGCATCCCGGCGACGATTTCACGGGCGCGGGCCTTGGCCGGCACGGCGACTGAATCCTCCAGGTCGAGGATCAGCGCATCCGCCGCCCCCTCGCGCGCCTTAGCGAACTTCTTTTCGCTGTCGCCCGGAACGAACAGGAACGACCGCATCACGCCGCCTCGGGCGATTTGCGCATCAGCGCCATCCGCCGACACTGGCCGACGAGCGTGCCGTCGTGCTTGAAACACTGGTGCTCGAACTCGACCAGGCCCTGTGTCGGCCGCGATTTCGACTCTCGGACCGCGATCACCTTGGTCTCGGCCCTCAGCGTGTCGCCATGAAAGACCGGGGCGGGAAAGGTCACTTCTGAAAAGCCGAGGTTCCCGATCGTGGTCCCCAGCGTGGTGTCCTGCACCGTCATCCCGACCATGATCGCGAAGGTGAACATGGAGTTGAACAGCCGCTGCCCCCATTCCGTACCTTCGGCGAAGTGGGCGTCGATATGCAGAGGCTGCGGGTTCATCGACATGAGGCTGAACATCGTGTTGTCCGCCTCCGTCACCGTGCGGGTGAGCTCGTGTCGGAAGTGCTGCCCGACGTGAAACTGCTCGAACCAGAGACCGGCCATCGGGTCCTCCTTCAGTACGACTTGGGCAGGCCGAGCACCCGCTCGGCGATGAAGCACAGCGCCAGTTGCGGCGACACGGGGGCGATGCGCGGGATCAGGCTTTCGCGGAGGTAACGCTCGACGTGGTATTCGCGGGCGTAGCCGAACCCGCCGTGGGTCATGACGGACTGCTGGCAGGCGTTGAACCCGGCCTCGCCCGCCAGATACTTGGCCATGTTGGCTGAGGCGCCGCAGTTCTGCCCGGTGTCGTATTCCCAGGCCGCCTTCATGGTGATCATCCACGCGGCCTCAAGTTCCGAATGGCAGATCGCAAGCGGATGCTGGATCGCCTGGTTCTGACCGATGGGGCGGTTGAAGACGATGCGCTCCTTGGCATAGGCCGTCGCCTTGCGCAGCGCGGCGAAGCCCAGCCCGACCGCCTCGGCGGCGATCAGGATACGCTCCGGGTTCATGCCCTGCAGGATGTATTTGAAGCCTTCGCCCTCCTCGCCGATGCGATCGGCTTCGGGGATTTCGAAGTTCTCGAAGAACAGCTCGTTCGAATCCACCGCCTTGCGGCCCATCTTCTCGGTTTCCGAGACACGGATCCGGCTGCGGTCGAACGGCGTGTAGAACAGCGACAGGCCGTGCGTGGGGTTCTTGACCTGATCCAGCGGCGTGGTGCGGGCGAGCAGCAGGATGTTGTCGGCCACCTGCGCGGTCGAGATCCAGACCTTCTGGCCGTTGACGACGTACTTGTCGCCCCGCTTGTCGGCGCGCAGCTTGAGCTGGGTGGTGTTCAGGCCGGTATTCGGCTCTGTTACGCCGAAACACGCCTTTTCGCGGCCCTCGGCCATCGGCCGGATCATGCGGGCCTTTTGATCCTCTGTCCCGAAGACATCGACCGGTTTCAGACCAAAGATGTTGATGTGTACCGCAGACGCACCGGACAGGCCCGCCCCGGATTCCGCGATGGTCCGCATCATGATCGCGGCCTCGGTCACACCCAGCCCCGCGCCGCCCTGCGCCTCGGCGGTGCAGATCCCCAGCCAGCCTTCCCTGGCCAGCGCATCGTAGAAATCGGTGGGGAAGCCGCCCTTGCGGTCCCGTTCCAGCCAGTAATCGTCACCGAAATTGGCGCAGATGCGCTCGATTGCGGCCTTGATCGCTTCCTGATCTTCGGTCAGTGCAAAGTCCATCGGTTCAGTCCTCCCTTGGCAGGTGCAGGGCGCCCGACTGCGCCAGCCCCTCGATTTCATCCACGCCGAACCCGAGGCGCGACAGCACCTCGCCCCCCTGAGCCCCCATGGCGGGCGCGGCTTTCTCGGGAACGGCGGGCGTGCGTGAGAATCCGGCGGGCACGGCCATCTGCCGGATCGGTCCTTCGGTCGGATGCTCCGTCCGGGAAAAGAACCCGATCGCTTCCAGATGCGGGTCCGACATGACGCTTTCATAGGAATGCATCGGCATCGCCGGCACGTCGGCCTCGTCGAACAGCGCCAGCCATTCGGCGGTTGTGCGGGTCTTCAGGATCTCGCCCAGTTCGGCATAGACCTCGTCGATATGCGCAAGGCGCGCGGCGAAGGTCGCGTAGCGCGGATCGGCGGCGGGCATTTCGGGCCGGCCGATGGCGCGGAAGAAGCGTTCCCAGTGGCCATCGTTGTAGATCAGCGCGCAGACATAGCCGTCGCGCGTCGCATAGGGCTTGCGGTCGGGCGACAGGTGCCGCCGGTAGCCGCCGTTGTCGAGCGGCGGATCATAGGTCAGCCCGCCCAGATGATCGCCGAGGATCATCGACACCATCGTCTCGAACATGGGGACTTCGACCTTCTGCCCCTGCCCCGAGCGGTCCCGTTCCACCACGGCGGCAAGGATCGCGTTGACGGCGGACATCCCGACGATGCGGTCGGCGATGGCGGCGGGCACATAGGCCGGGGCATTTCCGGCGCGGGTAAAGCTGTAGGGGATACAGGCGCCGCCCTGGATCAGGTCGTCATAGGCCGGACGCCCGGCGTAGGGCCCGCGCTGGTCGAACCCGACCAGCGCCGCGTAGATCAGGCGCGGGTTCGCCTGATGCAGCGTCTCCCACGACAGGCCGAGCGCGGCCATCTTGCGCGGGCGGACATTCGTCAGCAGGACGTCGCATTCCGCGGCCATGCGCAGCAGCGCGCGATTGCCCTCGGCGGTCTTGAGGTCCAGCACGATGCTGTCCTTGGACCGGTTGGTGTTGAGAAAGATGGCCCCCATGCCGGGGTTCCGTGACGGCTGGATCTGCCGCACCAGATCGCCCGAAGGCGCCTCGACCTTGATCACCTCGGCACCGTAGTCGCCCAGGATCTGGGTCGCGTAAGGCCCCATCAGAATCGAGCTCAGATCGAGGACTCGAAGCCCCTCCAGCGGTCCCATTTCTTTCCTCTCCTCACATTTGTCCAAATATGTGGACAAATACCCCAATATTTGAAACAAATAAGTCAGAGCGATCCGCGCTTGTCAATCGGCTTGCGCGGGGACGTCCCATTGGTGGAGGACTGCCGGTCATGAGCGTCAAACAGATCGAGAACCTTCTCGCGCTGCTGGAATACTTCGCGGAGCGGCAGGAACCGGCGACGCTGGCCGATGTTGTCCGCCACTTCGGCTGGCCGCGATCCAGCGCCTTCAACATACTGACAACGCTTGTTGAATCCGGGTATCTCTATGAACCGAGGGCACGCGGCGGCTACTATCCGACGGTCCGCTGGCAGCAGCTCGGCGCCGCGTTCGCCGAGTCGGAGCCACTGCCGGACGCCCTGCACGCCATCATGATCGCGCTGTGGCACGAGACCGGGGAAACCATCTGGGTGTCAGCCCCCAGCGGGCTGTTCGCGGTGTTCCTCGACGTCGCAGAATCACCCGCCGCGGTCCGTTACGCGGCCCGCCCCGGCAAGCGGGTGCCGATCCATGTGACCGCGACGGGGCAGGCGCTGATGTCGCAGATGCCGGACCGCGATCGCGACGTGTTGCTGCGCAAGGCCGCCTATGGATGCTGGGGACCGAACGCGCCGGCCAGCGCCGACGAGGTGCGCCGCGATCTGGACGAGGGGCGCAGGCGGGGATGGTTCCGGTCGGCGTCGAACTATTCGCCCGATCTGGGCGGTGTCGCGATGCCGATCACGCTGAACGGCCGCACGTTTTCCGTCACCGTGGCGGGCCCGCTGTTCCGGGTGGCGGACAAGGCCGAAGCCCATGCGGAGGCCATCGTCAGGGCGACATCCGCCCAACTCGGACCCGGATACGACCCGAATGCCTGGCGCGCGGACCCGCTGCAGGACTGAGTGTCAGCCCGGCAGCGACGTCAGACAGCGCACCAGTTCCAGCGAATTGCGGACACCGAAGCGCGTCATCAGCCGGTTCTTGTGGACATGGACCGTGCGGGGCGAGATATCCAGCCGCCGGGCGATTTCCTTGGCGGTCAGGCCTTCGACCAGCAGCATACCCACCTGACGCTCGCGCCGGGTCAGCGCCGCAACCGGCCGTTCCGACGACAGGTCCGAAAAGCTCCAGACCGCGCGGGCCAGCGGATCGTCCGGATCCAGCGCCTGCCCCCGGACACGGCACCAGAACAGCGTGCCGTCGCGGCGGCGCATGATCCGTTCGTCGGAATAATGGCCGTGCAGCCCCAGTTCCCTGACCCAGTGTTCCCCGGTGTGGGTGAAATCCTCGGGCGAGGGATAGAGCAGCGCCAGCGACTGGCCGTCGAGTTCCGACGGGGCGTAGCCGAAGATCGTCGCGAACTTCCGGTTATAGCGCAGGACGACCCGATGCTCGGAATACATCAGCCCGACCGGGGCGTTCTCGAAAATGGCATCGACATCGGCGTGCATGTGAAGCTTTGCGATTAGGTAACTTTGCGGACTACCCGGCGCAGGGCGAAGGCGTAGAGTCCCGGCCCAAGCGGAGGATCATCATGCAACCATGTATCACTGGCTGGGGCCATACGAAATTCGGCGCGCTGCGCGACCGGAGCCTTGAGGACCTGATCGCCGAGGCCGCGCGCGAGGCGCTGGACCACGCCGGTATCGGCGCGGAGCAGGTCGACGGGATCTGGCTGGGGCATTTCAACTCGGGCATGGTGCCCGACGCCTTTGCTTCATCGCTGGTGATCGGCATGGACGAAGACCTGCGGTTCACCCCGTCCACGCGCTGCGAAAACGCCTGCGCCTCGGGGTCGGCGGCCATCTATTCCGCGCTGAACGCCATCAGGGCGGGCGAGACGAAGATCGCGCTGGTGGTCGGGGTCGAGAAGATGACCGATCTGGACACCGCGGGCGTGACCAAGGCGCTGGCCGGGGCTTCCTACCAGAAAGAGGAATCGGGCGTTTCATTCCCGCAGATCTTCGGCCGGATCGCGGGGCAGTATTTCCAGCGGTTCGGCGATCAGGCCGACACGCTGGCCCGGATCGCGGTCAAGAACCACGCCAATGCCATGGCCAACCCTCTGGCACACATGCAGAAACAGGTCAGCTTCGACTTTGCCAGCACGGTATCGGACAAGAACCCGATGATCGCCGAGCCGCTCCGGATGACCGATTGCTCACTGATCTCGGACGGGGCGGCGGCGCTGGTGATCGTGGCGCCGGAACTGGCCGGGGAGTTCCCCCGCGCCGTGACGTTCCGGTCGACCGCGCAGGTCAACGACGTCATGCCGATGTCGCGCCGCGACATGACCGAGCTTGACGGGCCGCGTGTCGCGTTCCGGCAGGCGTTCGACAAGGCGGGCGTCACGCTCGACGACATATCCTTTGCCGAGGTTCACGACTGCTTCACCATCGCCGAGCTGATGATCTACGAGGCCATGGGTCTCGCCCCCGTCGGGCAGGGCGCGCGTGCGGTCGCCGACGGCACGGTGATGAGGGACGGTCGCCTGCCGGTGAACCTGTCCGGCGGGCTCAAGGCCAAGGGGCATCCGGTCGGCGCAACTGGCGTGTCGATGCATGTCATGGCCGCCCGTCAGCTGACCGGGACGGCCGAGGGGATGCAGGCCCCCGACGCCGAACTGGGGCTGGTCTTCAACATGGGCGGCTCGGCCGTGGCAAACTACTGCTCGGTCCTCGAGGCCGCGAAATGAACCCGGCGGAGTGGCTGGCGCGCACCGCACGCGCGCATCCGGACAGGCCGGCGCTTTTCCTCGGGGCGCGGCACGTGACCGATTACGCCGGGTTTGCGCGGCAGGCGGGGTCGATCGCGGCGGCACTCGCCGCGCGCGGGATCGGGGCCGGGGATCGCGTCGCGATCTTTCAGCCGAACAGCATCGATTACCTGCCGCTTTTCTACGGAATCCTCTGGGCCGGTGCGACCTGCGTGCCGGTGAACGGCAAGCTCCACGCGCGCGAGGCGGCGTGGATCCTCGGGCATTCCGGGACACGTCTGGTCTTTGCCAAGGACGCCGATGCGCTCCGCGCGACCGAAGATATCGGGCAGACCGTCTGTATCGAAACCGGCGGGCCGGACCATGCCGCCATGCTCGACACGCAGCCGTCCGACTGGCCTGAGCCGATGGCGGGCGATGCGCCCGCGTGGCTGTTCTATACCTCCGGCACCACCGGACGGCCCAAGGGCGCGATGCTGACCTGCGACAACCTGCTGGCCGCCTCACTGTCCTATCTGGCGGATGTTGACGATGTCGCGCCCGACGACGCCGCGCTCTACGCCGCGCCGATGTCGCATGGCGCGGGGCTCTACAACTTCATCCATGTCCAGCGCGGCGCGCGGCACGTCGTGCCCGAAAGCGGCGGGTTCGATCCGGCGGAAATCCTGTCGCTGGCCCGCGAACTGGGCAATATCTCGATGTTCGCCGCCCCCACGATGGTCAAACGCCTTGTCGACCGCGCGCGGAGCGAAGGCTCGGACGGCGCGGGGATCAAGACGATCGTATATGGTGGCGGTCCGATGTACGTCGCCGACATCAAGGACGCGCTGTCGGTCCTCGGGCCGAAGTTCGTGCAGATCTACGGCCAGGGCGAGGCGCCGATGACGATCTCGGCCCTGTCGCGGGCGGACATCGCCGACCATACGCACCCGGACTGGGAGGCGCGGCTGGCCTCGGTCGGCCGGGCGCACAGTGTGGCCGAGGTTCGGATCCTCGACGCCGAGGGTCGGATCCTGCCGCCCGGCGACGTCGGCGAAATCGCGGTGCGCGGGCCGCAGGTGATGGCCGGGTACCTGGACAACCCCGAGGCCAACGCAAAGACACTTCGCGACGGCTGGCTGCTGACCGGGGATCTCGGGCATCTGGACCACGGGGGATATCTGACGCTGCATGACCGGGCCAAGGATCTGGTCATCTCCGGCGGATCGAACATCTACCCGCGCGAGGTCGAGGAGGCGCTGCTTACGCACCCTGAGGTCAGCGAAGTGTCGGTCATCGGACAGCCGGACCCCGAATGGGGCGAGATCGTCGTGGCCTTCATCGTGGCGGAACCGGGCTGCACCCCCGCCCCGGCGGATCTCGATGCGGCCTGCACCGCGCTTATCGCCCGGTTCAAGAAGCCGAAGCGCTACGTGATGGTGCCAGACCTGCCCAAGAACAACTATGGCAAGGTCCTGAAAACCGAACTGCGCGCCCGGCTCGGCGACGACTGACCGGCTGGCGAAACGATGACGGGACCGGCCCTGCCCGCCGCTGCCCGAGCGGCGGGCAGGGTGCATCCGCGCACGTAAAAGCGTTGCCTTCCCCCGGCCCAGGCCATAGTGTCGACACTGGAATACCAGACAGGCCAACCATTTGATTTCTGGGGAAACCGTGCCGGGAAAAATCGAAGCGAAATCTCTGGTCGATGCGGTGACCGAACGGCTTGAGGCCGCCATCATCGCGGGCGAGCTCACCTCGGGCGAGCGGGTCCGGGAGCAGGTTCTTGCGGCGGAATACGGCATCAGCCGCGGCCCGCTGCGCGAAGCGATCCGCCGTCTCGAAGGCCGTCGCCTGCTGGAGCGGATCGCCAACAAGGGGGTCCGGGTGGTCGACCTGTCGCCGCGGCGTCTGGATGAACTGCTGAAGGTCCGCGAGGCACTTGAGGGCATGGCCTGCCGCCTGGCGGCCGAGCGCATCACCCCCGACGAGGTCGCCAAGCTGCGCGAACTGCTGACCGAGCACGGATCCAGCAGCGAGGTCCAGTCGGGCGAAGGCTATTACCAGCAGAGCGGCGATTTCGACTTTCATTTCCGCATCGCCAAGGCGTCGGACAACGAATTCCTGATCTCGATGATCACCGGCGATCTGTATGACCTGCTGCGGGTCTATCGCTACAAGTCGTCGACCATGACCGGCCGCGCGACCCGTGCGCTGGAAGAACACCACGCCATCCTCGACGCGCTGGATGCCGGGGATCCCGACCGGGCCGAGGCGGCGATGCGGGTGCATATCAGCAACGCGCGCATCCATGCCGGGCTGGCCATGGCCAAGGCCCAGCAGGACGAGGACGCCGCGGACTGAGGCCGGGCATCGCGCCCGGCCCCCGGATCAGCCGCGCAGCGCGCTGACGAGCGGTGCAACATTCCCGCCGGGCAGGGCCAGCACCGCGTCGCGAATGGCCATCGCCCGCGTCTCGTCGATCGCAAGCCCCGCGTTCTGCAGGAATTTCTCGGTGGTTTCGTCCAGCGTCATCATGCGCTCGCCCGCGCCGCTGTTGACTGGCACGTGGCGGGACAGTTCCCGGCCGTCGGCCAGCGTCACCTTCACCCCGCCCGAGAAGTATTCCGGAAACAGGCTGTCCGGATCTGCGTGGCAAGTGCAGCGTTTCGCCAACGCCTGCGTGGTCTCGTCCGCGATAGCGGCATCGGTCAGGTCCGGCAGACCGAAGCGCCCCCGGAGCAGGGTGGAGGCGACGACGAAGGGCGCGCTGAACTTCGCTTCGTATTCGTTCCGGGCGTTGCGCTTGTGCTCGATGGGTTCGGCCACGATCTTGAGCGTGTCGTGGGGCAGAAGGATGTCGATTGCGGCGATCTCGGCCCCCGCGATCTCGTCCCTCAGGTCCAGCGCGGCATCTGCGGCGCCGTGGATGAAATGGCAGACCGGATAGGGTTTCAGCGCCGTGTCCGCCATCATCCACCGGGTGCCGAAGCCCTCGGTCAGATAGCTGGGGTCCACGTCCTTGGCATGGTTGTGCAGATGCGTGTCGAACAGGCCGAACCGCCCTTCCAGTGCGCGGGTCGGGCCGACGAACCCGTGTCGCGCCAGCGTCGCGGCGGTGATGCCGCCAGCCGCGGCCCAGCCGGGATGCAACCGTTTCGTCCAGGCTCCTTCCTCAAGGAAAACCTGCACACCGGACGCCGTGCTGGCCGCGATGCCGAGCGCATTGACATGATCCGCCGCCGAGGCCCCCATCAGGCGACCGGCCGCAAGAGCCGAGCTGAAATGCGCCAGAACGCCCGTCGCATGGAAGCCGGTGTGGTGGAACCCGCCCTTGACCGCAGCGCCGAGGCGGATCGCCGCCTCCATCCCGATGCAGAAGGCCGCCAGCGCCTCGGGCCCTGACCCGCCCCGCTGTTCAGCCATCGCCAGCACCGCCGGAAGCACGGCCGAGGTGGGGTGCACGATGGCCTGCAGGTGCGTGTCGTCGTAATCCAGCCCGTGGATCAGGACGCCGTTCGCCATCGCGGCATCCCGCGCCGATGCGCGAAAGCCCTGCCCGATGACGGTGCAGCCGGCGTCTCCGCCGCTCAGTTCCCGAACTGCCGACAGCGTGGGCCCGGCAAAGGGAAACGTGGTCGAGGCCAGCGCCAGCCCCAGCCCGTCGATGATATGGATCAGCCCGCGTTCGATGACCTCGGCGGGGATATCCTCGAAGCGAAGACCTTCGGCGAATTGTGCCATTGCATGAGACGGGCCCATGGCGGTCGCGCTTTCGGTATCAGTCTGGATGTTCATGTTCGGCTCCGGAATTGTGGCCATGTCAGAAGGTCGGTTCGGCATCGAGGCGAACGATCGCCTGCGCCCCGCCCGACAGGGGATAACGGTCCAGAACCATAGGATCGTGACCGGGCACGATATGGTTCGGGGATGAGGCCAGCGACAGCAGCGTGTCATAGCCGCTCAGCATGTCCGCCACATCGACGACCACGGGAAACGGCGACCGGTTCTCGAAGTTCTCGTAATAATGCGCGGAATCCGAAGCCAGCACGACCCAGCCCCGACGGGTCCTGACGCGGACCACCTGCAGCCCGCGGGAATGGCCGCCGATCCAGTGCAGGCTGAGGCCAGGAGCGATTTCGCGGGTGCCGTTGTGAAAGCAGACACGGCCTTCGAACACACGCTTGACCATGTTCTGCACATCCGCGACCTCGAAGGTGTGGTTCAGCGCGTGGTGGCACATGCAGGGGCCGGTGGCATAGGCCATTTCCTTTTCCTGCAGATGGTAACGCGCCTGCGGGAACAGGTCGTGATTTCCGGCGTGGTCCCAGTGCAGGTGCGTGACGATTACGTCCGACACGGTCCCGGCCTCCACCCCGACGGCCTTCAGCCCCTCGGCCACCGGCCGCCAGACGCGGCGGTTCCGGCGGGTGGCGGTGTCGGGGTCGAACCCGGTGTCGACCACGAAGGTCCCCGCCTCGCCCCGGATCACCCAGACGAAGAAGTCGAGCGGCATCGGCCCGTCGTGATCGTCGATGCGAATGAAGTTGTCGGACCGTTGACGGTCCATCGAGGCATATTTGATAGCGTGGACCTCGTATTCCGACATGACCTTGCCCCTTTCAGCCCTGCGACCGGCGCCACTTGATCAGGCGCTCGATCCCATCCTCGATGGAGACCTGCGGCGTCCAGCCGATCATCTTCTCGATCTTGTCGATCGAGAAATCGAGCTCGCTGGAGGTCGTCACGCGCACCGCACCGGCCTTGTCCTTGTACTCCGGCTTGAGGTCCGAACCGACGATACCGGCGACGATCTCGAACAGGCGGTTCAGGTTCGTCGCCTTGCCGGTCGCGACGTTGAACGACTCCGCGGTGACGTCGCTGTCCATCGCCATCAGGTTCGCGCGGGCGACATCCGCGACGTGGATGTAATCGTGCACCTCGGACCCGTCGCCCGGAATCTGCGGGCGTTCGCCCGCCATCAGCTTGTCATAGGTGTCGATGATGTAGAGTGCGTTCACTCCGCGATAGTGCTGCCGCTCGCCGTAGACCGTCGCGTAGCGCAGCGACACGGACTGGACGCCGTACCGGTCGGAATAGAGCTTGCCCAGTTGCTCGCCGATGATCTTGGTCGCACCGTACAGCACGCCCGGAGGGGTCATGGTGTGGAACCGGAACGGGCGCGTTTCGTCGATCACGCCGCCCTCGGGATCGCCATAGGTGGCGACGGAGGACGAGAAGATCACCTTCTTGACCCCGCGATACCGCGCCGCTTCCAGCACCGTCGCATGGCCAAGCGCATTGACCGAGATCCCCAGCGACGGGTTCGCGCTGAACGGCAGGGTCAGGAAGCCTGCGATGGCGAATATCCCGTCGACCCCGTCGAGCGCGTCATACAGTTCGTTGATCCGCGTGATGTCACCACGAACCAGCCGCACCTTGGGATTTTCCAGGATGTGGCCGATCATGTCGTTGGAGCCGAGCGAGTAGTTGTCGAAGAGGATCACCTCTTCCGCCCCCGCCTCCAGCAGCTGTTCGGTGACGTGGCTGCCGATCAGGCTGACGCCGCCGGTGACCATGAACTTTCCGCCCGAAATCTTCATACTTCTCACTCCCATACGGCCCGTTGGCCAGTCTCAGTTCTTGATGGCAAAGGGATCGCTGATCTTGCCGGACCAGTCGATCATCACATTCTTCGTCGTCGTGAACTCGAGGATCCCCTGTTCGCCCCGTTCGCGACCAAAGCCGCTATCCTTGGTGCCGCCGAACGGCGCCTGCGCGGCCACCATGCGATAGGTGTTCACCCAGACCACACCGGTCTTAAGCTGCGGCACGACCCGCATCGCCCGCGTGATGTCGCGCGTCCAGACTCCACCGGCAAGGCCGAATGGCACGTCATTGGCGATCGCGATCGCCTCCTCCTCCGTATCGAACGGCAGGATCGACAGGACGGGGCCGAAAATCTCGGTCTGGGCGACGGCCATGTCGTTCCGGACGTCGGCAAAGATGGTCGGTTGGATGAACAGCCCCTCGCCCAGCCCTTCGCCCTCGGCACGCCCGCCGCCCGTCATCAGGGTGGCCCCATCGGTGCGCGCGCCCTCGATCGACGCCATGATGCGGTCGAACTGCGGCTGGTTCGCGACCGTTCCCATTTCGGAGTCGGGGCTCAGCGGATCGCCCAGCCGGATCGCCTTGGCCCGCTCGACCAGCCGCGTTGTCACCTCGTCATATAGTCCCCGCTGCACCAGCAGCCGCGACCCGGCCACGCAGGTCTGTCCGGTTGCTCCAAAGATGCCGGCCAGCGCGCCGACCGCCGCGGCCTCGGGATCGGCGTCGTCGAACACGATGTTGGGGGACTTTCCGCCGAGCTCGAGCGAGACCGGCTTCAGCCGCTCGCCCGCCGCCGCGGCAATCCGGCGGCCGACGCCCGGCGACCCGGTAAAGCTGACCTTGGCGATCCCCGGATGCGTGACCAGAGCCGCACCGGTCTCCCCCGCCCCTGTCACCACGTTGACGACGCCCGGCGGCAGTTCCGCCTTGTCCAGCAACTTGCACAGTTCCAGCGTCGAGACGGAGGCGTGTTCGGACGGTTTGACCACCACGGTGTTCCCCGCCGCCAGCGCCGCGGGCAGCTTGTTGCAGAGCAACGTAATGGGAGAGTTCCACGCGGTGATCAGCCCGACGACACCGTAGGGTTCACGCGTCGCGTAGTCGAAGACCTGCGGGTTATCCAGCGGAATGACGCTGCCATACAACTTGTCTGCATAACCGGCATAGAACCGGAACAGCCGCGCGGCAAAGAGCATCTGGGAAGACGTCTCGCGGATCACCTTGCCGTTGTCACTCGACTCAAAGACGGCCATCTCGCCGGCATGGGCCGTGATGACATCCGCGATGCGGTTCAGGATGATCGCGCGGGTCGCGCCATTGGTCCCGGCCCAACCCGGCTGCGCCGCCGTCGCCGCATCCACGGCGGCATCTACATCCGCCGACGTCGCCTCCGACACCCGCGCCCAGGCCTGCCCCGTGTAGGGATTCACCGCCTCGAAACTCTGCCCGGCGGCGGGGTCCACCCATGCTCCGCCGATATAGAGGCCATACGTCTTCATTCGGTTCTCCGCCCTTTATTCACGCGCAACCTGCATGCTCCTTCACAAAGTGTCAACAGTTGACTGAATGCGATTCTTTCTGCATAACGCACCCAGCTGCGCCGTTCAGGAGGCGGCACCAAAAGGGAGGTAGACATGAAGAAAACACTGCTCTGTTTGACAGTTTCGGCCCTTGCGCTCGGAACAGCGGCGGGCGCCGAAACCATGACGGTCGGCCTGGTCGCACCGCTGTCCGGTGGCGGCGCCGCATGGGGCACCGCCATGAAAGGCGCGCTGGAGCTGGCGGTCGAGGACATCAACAACGCTGGCGGACTGAAGGTCGGCGACACGACCTATGACATCCGTATCGCGGCCTACGACAGCCACTATAACCCGAACGACGCGGTGACCGCCGTCAACCGGCTGGTGTTCGAGGACGAGGCGACATTTATCGTCGGGCCGCTCGGCTCCGCGCCGCTGGCTGCGCTGGTGCCGACCACCACCGAGAACAAGAAGATCACGATCACCGGCGGCTTCACCCCGATCGCCATGGCCGAGGAACATCCCTACTCGTTCCGCGCCGTCCTGCCGACACAGATCTACGCGAACCCGCAAATCTCCTATGTCGTCACCGAGCTTGGCGCGCAGAAGGTCGGGTCGCTGTTCCCCAATGACGAGACGGGGCAGACAATGTCGAACGACATCGCCTCGGCCTATCAGAACGCAGGCGCAGATGCCTCTGCCGTCGACTACTACGAACGTGGCCGCGTGGACTTCGTGCCGCTGCTGACGCGGCTGCTGGCGCAGGGCATCGACACGTTCGAACTGGACGGCTCCCCGCCGCAGACCGCGGGCCTGCTGGTCCGTCAGCTGCGCGAATTGGGCTTCACCGGGAACATCGTCCGCACCGGCGGCGACGCCACCGACGACATTCTGGCCGTGGCCGGGGCGGAGGCATCCGAAGGGCTCTACGTCCACATGGAATACGACGGTTCGCTGCCGTCGGCGCAGGCCTACCAGACCCGTTACATCGACGCATATGGCGGAACGATGAACGCGTTCAGCCCGCTGTTCTACACCACGATCAACATGATCTTCGAGGGCATGAAGGCTGCGGGCACCATCGACGACACGGACGCGATCATCGCCGAAATGGGCAAGCTTTCGGACTTCGACGGTCCGGCGGGCAAGGCCAACTGGATGGGGCAGGAAATCTGGGGAACCATGCGCCAACAGTACATCCCCTACGCCATTGGCAAGGTGAGCGGCGGCAAGCCCGAGGTCATCGCGACCTGCGATCTCGAAAAGTGCGAATGACCCGCACGCGGTGAGGCTCCGGCCTCACCGCGACCGGACTATTGACTCGGAGTTCTCATGGACCTGCTAACCCTTCTGGTTCAGTCGGGCGTCAACGGGCTGGTGATCGGCACGATGTATGCGCTGATGGCCATCGGTTTCACCCTCGTTTTCGGCATCATGCGGGTCGTGAATTTCGCACATGGCGAATTCTACATGATCGGCAGTTTCGTCGCCTTCATCACCTATGCCCAGTGGCACCTGCCATTCGCCATGACACTGCTGATCACCATCGCGGTCGTCGGTATCGCCGGCGCGCTGATCGAATGGCTGCTGATCCGTCCCCTGCGTGCGGACGAACTGACCGGCATGATCGCGACGCTCGGCATTTCCGTCGTGCTTCAGAACTCCGCCCTGATGTATTTCGGCGCCTCGCCGCGCCCCATGCCCGATGTCGTCAGCGGACTCGTCCGCTTTGGACCGGTCGTCTTTTCGTGGTCCCGGATATTCGTCATCGTGGCCGCCGCGCTCGTCATCGGGGCGTTCTGGCTGTTCATGCAGAAATCCCGCACCGGCCGCGCCATGCGTGCCGTCGCGCAGGACCGCGAGGCGGCCCTGATCCAGGGGATCGACGTCGAACGCATCTTTCCCTTCGCCTTCGGCATGTCGGTCGCCCTGGCCGCCGTCGCGGGCGCGCTGATGGCGCCGGTCTTCTCGGTCTCGCCTTTCGTCGGTATCACGCCGATGCTCAAGGCCTTCATCGTGGTTATTCTTGGCGGTTTAGGGTCGATTCCGGGCGCGGTTCTTGGGGGGCTCCTGCTTGGAATGATCGAAAGCTTCGGCGCGACACTGTTCGGCGCCCTCGTCGCCGACATGCTTCAGCTCGCCCTCGTCATCGCGATCCTGCTGGTCCGCCCGACCGGCCTCATGGGCCGCAAGGAGGCGTAAGTGAATACCGTGGACACACATATGACCCAGCCAACCGCAGCCAGCGCCTCGCAGCGCGGCTTCTGGACCCGCATCGTTCTGGTAACGCTGGCCTGTGCCGTGGCCTATGCCACACCCGGACTGCTGCCCAACCTGTTCTACGTGCACATTGCCAACCTGACGCTGGTCAGCGGTATCTTCGCGCTCAGCCTGTGGATCATCTACTGCGTGGGCCAGCTGTCGCTGGGCCATGCGGCCTTTGCCGGGCTCGGGGCCTATGCCTCGGCGCTGTTGTCTTTGCGCCTCGGCGTGCCGCCCTTCGTGTCCCTGCTGATCGCCGGGATCGGCACGGCCACGGTCGCGGCCCTGCTCGGCGCCGTCATCTTGCGCCTGCGTGGTGTCTATTTCGTGCTGGTGACCTTCCTCTTCGGCCAGATGTTCACGCTGATGGTGCTGAACTGGCAGAGCCTGACCAACGGCGCGAATGGCCTGATCAGCATTCCGCCGATCACCATCCTCGGGCTCAGCTTCGGGCCGCGGCCGGTGTTCTTCTACTTTGCCTTCGTCGTCTTCCTGCTGGTTCTGCTGTTCACCTGGGCCCTGTCCCGGTCCACCTTCGGGCGGGCGTTCGATTCCATCGAGCAGAACATCGACCTTGCCGAGAGCTGCGGGATCGACACGTCGAAGTACCAGATCATCGCCTTCACCATCGGCAGCGGCATCGCCGGGGTCGGCGGGGCGATGATCGCCCATTACATCCGCTATATCTCGCCCGATACCTTCACCTTCCATAACTCGGTGGCCTACATCACGATGCTGGTCGTCGGCGGGCGCTCGCTGTTCTGGGGCGCGGTGGTCGGGGCGGCGTTCCTGACGCCATTGCCAGAGTTCCTGCGCGATTTCGCCGGGCTTCAGCACATCATCTACGGCGCCATCATGATCCTCGTGCTGCGCCTGCTGCCGGGTGGCCTGATCTCGCTGCCCGCAACCCTGCGGCGGATCGGAGGTGGCAAATGACCACGCTTCTCGACGTCTGCGGCGTTTCCAAGCGGTTCGGCGGCCTGATGGCGCTGAAGGATGTGAACCTGACCGTCTCGGACAATGAAATCGTCGGCCTCATCGGCCCGAACGGGGCCGGAAAGACCACCTGTTTCAACGTCATCAGCGGCACCTTCCCACCCAGCGAAGGCCAAATCACCTTCGACGGCCACAATATCGTGGGGATGCGGCCCAACCGGATTGTCCGGATCGGACTGGCGCGCACCTATCAGGCGACGAGCGTCTTTCCCACGGCCACCGTTCTGGAAAACGTCGTGCGCGGGGCCTTCACCCGGTCCGAAGACACCTTCCTTGGCTCGCTTCTGGGGCTTGCAGCGTCGCGCGACGCGGATGCCCGCCTGCGCCGGCACTGCATGGAGATCCTGGACCGCGTCGGTATCGCGCACGTGCATGACCACCTCGCCGGTGCCCTGCCCTACGGGTTCCAGCGCCGGCTCGGCGTGGCGATCGCACTGGCCTCGGACCCCAAGGTCATCATGATGGACGAACCCGCCGCCGGCCTGAACCCCGAGGAAAGCCATGCCATGGGCCAGCTGATCCGGGAAATCCACGAAGCGGGCGGCACCAGCGTCCTGATCGTCGAACACGACATGCGGCTCGTCATGGGGATCTGTCATCGACTGATCGTTCTGGACCACGGCGAACAGATTGCAGCCGGATCGCCGGAGGAGATCAGGAACAACCGGCAGGTGATCGAAGCCTACCTCGGAACGGAGGCCATCTGATGAACGCGCTGACCATCGACGCGATCGACGTGAGCTATGGACCCCGCTCCGCCCTGCGCGGCCTGTCGCTGGACGTCGCTCCGGGCGAGATCGTGGCCCTGATCGGCTCCAACGGCGCGGGCAAGACCACAACGCTCCGCGCGATCATGGGCCTGACCGCGCCGGACCGCGGGACCATCACCTTTCACGGCACCGACATTTCCCGGCTGGCACCGCCCGCCGTCGTCAAGCTCGGCATCGCGCTGTCGCCCGAGGGGCGGCGGGTATTCCCGCAGATGACGGTGGAAGAGAACCTGCAGCTCGGTGCCTATCTCAAGACCGACCGGGACGAGACCGCAAGGACGATGGAAAGGGTCTATACCTACTTCCCCCGCCTGCGCGAACGGCGCACGCAGCTGGCCGGGTCGATGTCGGGCGGCGAACAGCAGATGCTGGCCATCGGGCGTGCCCTGATGGCGCGGCCGCGCCTGTTGCTCCTGGACGAACCCTCGCTCGGGCTCGCCCCGATACGGGTGCAGGAGATCGGCCAGATCATTCAGGAGATCAACCGCGAGGAGGAGATCTCGATTGTCCTCGTCGAACAGAATGCCAGCATGGCCCTGCGCCTGTGCCACCGCGCCTTCGTGATCGAAAGCGGAGAGATCGCGCTGTCGGGCACCGGCAGGGAACTGGCGGCCAGCGATCACGTGCGCAAGGCGTACCTCGGCGGCTGACGAACCGGGGCGGCTTCCCCGCCCTGCAACACGGAACACGACACCAACCACCGCCTGAGGCGGGCGGAGAACAAAGGAGACTAGAGTTGAGCGAATATGACGTGATCGTCGTCGGTTGCGGGAACGCCGCCCTCTGCGCGGCCCTGTCGGCCCACGAGAACGGGGCAAAGACCCTCGTGCTGGAGCGTGCGCCGGAAGAGGAACGGGGCGGGAATTCCTACTTTACCGCCGGCGGCTTCCGCTTTGCCCACAACGGGCTCGAGGACGTGATGGAGGACATCCTGACCGACCTCTCCGAGGAAGAGCGCAACCAGATCATCCTGCCGCCGCATTCGCGGGAGTTCTTCATGGACCAGATGCGCGAAGTGACCCGCTATCAGACCGACGAGGACCTCGCGCAGCTGCTGGTGGACCGGTCGCGGATGACGATGGGCTGGCTGCGCAGCCATTCCATCCGCTTCGTTCCCATGTTCGGACGCCAGTCCTACGTCGTGGACGGCAAGCACCACTTCTACGGCGGCGTGAACATCGAGGCGGTCGGCGGTGGCGCCGGTCTAGTCGAGGCCGAGATCCAGCGCGCAGAGAAACTGGGGATCGAAATCCGTTACGGCACCGCGGCAATCGGGCTGCTGCAGTCGAACGACCGGACCGTGACCGGGGTCAAGACGCGCACCAAGGACGGCTATGGTGAGATCACCGCCAAGGCCGTGATCCTGGCCTGTGGCGGGTTCGAATCCAACCAGCAGTGGCGCGTGCGCTACCTGGGCGTGGGTTGGGACCTCTGCCGCGTCCGCGGCACCCGGCACAACATGGGTGAGGGCATTCAGGCCGCTCTGGACATCGGGGCAAAACCCTATGGCAACTGGTCTTCGTGCCATGCCTGCGAATGGGACATCTCGGCCCCGCCCTATGGCGACCGCTGGGTGCTGGACAACTTCCAGAAGCACTCCTACCCGCTGGGGATCATGGTCAACACCGACTGCGAACGCTTCGTCGACGAAGGCGCCGATTACCGAAACCTGACCTATGCGAAATACGGGCGCGAGATCATGGCCCAGCCGAACCGGACCGCGATCCAGATCTTCGACCAGCAGACCATCCACCGCCTGCGTGACGAATACCGGATCAAGGAAGTGACCAAGGCGACCTCGGATACCATCGAGGGGCTGGCGGAACAGCTGGACCTTGATCCCGAGAAGCTGGCGAAGACGGTCAAGGACTACAACGATGCCTGCCAGGGCGGCGACTACAACCCGTCGGTTCTGGATGGCGTGACGACCAAGGGGCTGAGCCCGAACAAGACCAACTGGGCGCTGCCGATCAACCAGCCGCCTTACGAGGCCTATGTCTGCACCACCGGCATCACCTTCACCTTCGGCGGCCTGCAGATCAACACCAGCGGCGAGGTCCAGGACATGACCGACCAGTCCATCCCCGGCCTCTACGCCGCGGGCGAACTGGTGGGCGGGCTGTTCTACGAAAACTATCCGGGCGGCACCGGCCTGATGTCCGGCTCGGTCTTCGGCAAGCTGGCGGGCGAAAGCGCGGCGGCCTATTGCGGTGCGTCGGCCAAGGTGGACGCCGCATGATATCCGGGTGCCCGTCGCAGGGCGGGCACCCAGCCATTGCAAAAGGCCCGGACGATGTATGCGTCCGGGCCTTTTCGTGTCTCTTCAGGCGGAAAACGCTTCAGACTGCCATTGCGTCAGGACAGCCGGAAGCGCACTTCGCCCGCGAAAAGCGTGCGTGCCGTGCGGTAGATTGTGGCGCTCTTTGCAAAGGCCATGCCGTCCGCCTGTGTGATCTCGGCATCCACGACAGTCGTGCCCGAGGGGTGGCCGACCACCACGGCACCGGCCTGTTCCGTGACAGCCATCTGCGGGACCGACCCGGTGACCCGCGTGGCGGCGGCCAGACAGATCGCACCGGTAATCGGCACGGCACGGTGCGGCTGCTCCATCGAGATCATCCGAACGAGCAACGACATCTCACCTGCAGGGATCACCGCGCCGGACAGGGTCACGCTGTCAGCCGCCGGGGCGACCATCGCCACCTTGGGAAGGCTGGGCATCGCCGCGGCGGCCTCGATGTCCGGCGTCAGCCCCATCAGGACGGACCCGGCGCGGCGGATCGCTTCCATGCGGTCCATGAAGGCCGCATCTCCGACCAGGTCGTCCGGCCCCTCCGCGCCGGTCTTATCCATGTCAGCGGCTGCGACGAAGACGCAGGGATTCGCCGCATCCACAAGGCTGGCGCGGATGGTCGTGCCGTCCGGCAGGCTCAGATCATCCACGGCATGGCCGGTCGGCAGCAGGCGACCGGTCTTGGCGCCACCGGGTTCAAGGAACTCCAGCCGGATCGGCGCGGCCTGACCGGCGACGCCGTCGATGGCAAAGTCGCCCTCGGGGTCCAGCAGGCCGTCGCGGACCGGGAACCGGGCCACGATGATCTTGCCGGTGTTGGTGTTGTGAAGCCGGACCGCGGCCTCGGGCCCGGCGGGTGGCGGGACCAGTCCCAGCTCAAGCGCGGCGGGTCCCATGGCCGAACTCATGTTGCCGCAGTTTCCGGCATAGTCGACCTCGGCCCGGCCGACGCCGATCTGCGCGAAAGTATAGTCTATGTCGGCGTCTTCGCGGCTTGCCCGACCAAGGATGCAGACCTTGGAAAGCGAAGATATACCCCCGCCCATTCCGTCCAGCTGGCGACCGTTCGGATCGGGCGTGCCCATGGCGGCGAGGAAGATCCGGTCCCGCTCGACCTGTTCAGCCGGAAGATCGCGGGCGAGGAACACCAGTGCCTTGGACGTGCCGCCCCGCATGAAAAGCGCGGGGATCCTGTTCAGCGTCATGTCAGTCCTGCCCGCCTATGCCCCTTCGTAGCGCTGCGACAGCGCGTCAATTCCCGGCTTGCCGACCACCTGTTGCCGTTCCGCGAAACTGGCCAGCCGGTCCTGAACCGTGTCGAGCGATCCGGTTTCGTGCAGCGTACCGAGGACTTCCTGAATCGCCCGGATCGAGGCCTGAAGGGCCGCGTTCGCGTAAAGCACCATGGAAAACCCCGTCTCCCGCAGCTGGTCCAGCCCCATCATCGGAGTCTTGCCGCCGACCACAAGGTTGACCACGCCCGGCGCGGGCAGCGCGGCAATGGCGCGGACCTCTTCGACCGTTTCCGGCGCCTCGACGAATATGATGTCCGCGCCCGCTTCGATCATCCGGTGCGCGCGCTCCATCGCGGCGTCGAACCCCTCCACCGCGCGGGCGTCGGTCCGCGCCATGATCATCGTGTTCTCGTCCTCCCGGGCGTCCAGACAGGCGCGCAGCTTGCCCAGCATCTCGTCGATGGGCACGACGGCCTTGCCCGAGAAGTGGCCGCATTTCTTGGGAAACACCTGATCTTCGATCTGGATGCCTGCGGCACCCGCGCGTTCCAGCTTGCGGACGGTGTGATAGGCGTTCAGCGCGTTGCCGAACCCGGTGTCCATGTCGACGATCAGCGGCAGACTGCAGACATCGCTGAGACGCGCCGTGGCCTCGACGACCTCGTTGGCGGTCACCAGCCCCAGATCCGGCAGGCCGAGGGACATGTTGGTCAGCCCCGCCCCGGTCAGATAGACGGCCCGATACCCGATGGCCTCGACGATCCGGGCGGTCATGGCATTGGGCGCACCGGGCAACAGCACCGCGGACCTTTCGTCGACGAGCCCCCTGAGGAGCCGGCGGCGCCCGGCCAGACTGGCATGACCGTGGGGGCCATTGCCCGTGATGCTGTCTTCATACATCCAAATCATCCTTCTGAACTCGCAGGACCCTACCGAGTTGCAGGCCTATATGTCAACTGTCTACACTATTGTGGCTCGCGTGAGTTGGCGTGAATATTACATCGGGATGCGGCCCGAGGCGGCATCCTGATTCAGATGTTTCAAATCGAAGAAATGACCCGGCCACGGCGGCGCGCCACGTCGCGTCCTGACCGGCGCAACGGAAAATGCCGGCGACATTCGGGTCGCCGGCATCCGCCAATCTGCAACTGTGACTGGGTTAGCTCGCGGGCCAGTAGGGCGCGCGCAGGTCGCGTTTCAGGATCTTTCCGATGTCACTGCGGGGCAGGTCGTCACGAAGGACGACCTCGGACAGCCGCTGCGTCTTGCCGAGTTGCGCATTGGCCCAGTCCCTGATCGCCTCGGCCGTGGTATCGGCCCCTGCCTTGAGAATCACGAAGCCGAGCGGCGTCTCGCCCCAGGCTTCGCTGGGGACGGCGATGACCGCCGTGTCGGCCACGTCCGGATGTGCGCGCAGCACCGCCTCCAGATCGGCGGCGTAGATGTTGAAGCCGCCCGAAATGATCATGTCCTTCTTGCGGTCCATCAGATGGATGAACCCGTCCTCGTCGATGCGGCCCATGTCGCCGGAACGGATGAAATGGTTGCCCTCCGGGTCCGTCCACAGGATCTCCTGCGTCTTGTCCGGCAGGTTGTGATAGGCGGGCATCATCGACGGCGACCGCCCGACCAGTTCACCGAAGGACCCTCGTGGCAGTTCGTTGCCCTGGTCGTCGATCACCCGCATATCCACGCCGTCGCCCGCCCGGCCGACCGTGTCCCATTTGTCGGGGAACGCGCCGCAGTTCAGCGCGGTCGAGATGCCGCCCTCGGTCATGCCGTAGACCTCGACAAGGTTGCCGGGCCAGCGCTCCATCACCTTAGCGATCAGCGGCGCGGCCAGCGGGGCCGAGGTGGAGAACTTGCAGGCATAGCTCGTCAGGTCGTAGTCGCCGAACGTCGGTTCGTTCATCAGGCGCATATACTGGACGGGAACGAGGATCGCGTGGGTCAGCTTGTGCGCTTCGGAGAGCTTGAGGAACTCCACCGTGTTGAACTTGGACATGACGACCAGCGTCGCGCCGAGGACAATCGACGGCAGCATTCCGAACAGCGTGGTGTTGGAATAGACCGGGGTCGAGATGATCATCCGCGCCTCGCCCGTCAGGCCGAAGTTGGTGATCCGCGACAGCTGGCGCGACCGGAAGCGATGATCGTGCAGGATGCCCTTGGGCAGGCCGGTTGTGCCCGAGGAGTAGATGATGTCGAACAGATCGTCAGGCGAGACGTCGACCGGTTCGGCGGGCGTGGCATCCGAGGCCCAGTCGAACAGTCCGGACATGTCCATCAGCCTGGGCGCGCCCAGACCCTCGGCCACTGCCATCTGGCCGGGTGAGGCAAAGAGCATCGCCGCCCCGCTGTCGGACACCATGCGGACAAGCGCCTCGGGCGTGGCGGATACCGGCAGGGGCACGTTGCACGCGCCCGCCGCGAGCGTCGCGCAGTAGATCACGACGTGTTCCAGAGAGTTCTCACCAAGCGTCGCGACGAACCCGCCCTTGCCGACGCCTTCGGCCCGGAGCTTGCCCGCGACCTGTGCCACCATCGCACCGAAATCGCGCCATGACACCTCGCGACCGTCCACGATGAGGGCAGTCTTGTCGCCCTGACCGGCAGCGTGCTGCGCTATGGCGGCGCCGAAATTGATGAAGGATTCGTTCGGGACGACGGGGGGCTGGAAGCGGAGCATGGGCGGTCTCAGTACATCGACATTGGCAGGAAGAGCGAGATCGAGGGGATCAGGATCAGCAGTGCCAGCACGATCAGGTCAATCCCGAGGAAACGCCAGAGGCCGGAGAAGATCTTGCCGATTTCGACCTTGTCCTCCAGCACCGAAGCCAGAACGAACACGTTCAGGCCGACGGGCGGGGTGATCAGGCCGATCTCGAGCAGCTTCACGATGACCACGCCGAACCAGATCAGGTTCATGTCGTAGTTTTCGACCATCGGGATCATCAGCGGCAGCGTCAGCACCATGATGCCAACGGGATCGAGGAACATGCCGAGCACGAGGTAGATCAGGCAGACCATCACGATGAACATGCCCGCGCTGATGTCCGCGCTGTTCAGCAGGCCGACAAGGCTGTTCGACAGGCCGGTCAGGGCGATCAGGGCGACGAAGATCTTGGCACAGGCGGCGATCAGGAAGATCGCGCCGGTGGTGGTCATGGTCTCGCGGATCAGCGGAACGATCTCGGTGACCTTGATCCGGCCGCGCACGATCCCGAGGATCGTGGCGAACAGCAGCGACAGGGCCGCGGCTTCGGTGGCGGTGAAGATGCCGCCGTAGATGCCGCCGAGAACCAGAACGAACAGCAGCACCGCGGGCCACGCGCCAAGCGCCGTCATGAGCTTCTGCTTGGTGGTGAACACCTCGTCCGGGACCGGCGCGATCTCGGGCGACTGCTTGACCCACATCACGATGACCAGCGCATAGGCCAGCAGCGACAGGATGCCGGGCAGGAACCCGGCCATGAACAGCTGGCTGATCGAGCTCTCGGTGAAGATGCCGTAGATGATGAACAGCACCGACGGCGGGATCAGCGACCCCAGCGTGCCGCCCGCCGCGACCGAGGCGGTGGCGAGGCGCGGGTCATAGTTCAGGCGCAGCATCTCGGGCGTGCAGATCCGGCCCATGGTCGAGGCACAGGCGATGGACGACCCGGAAATGGCCGAGAAGCCGCCGCAGCCTGCGACCGATGCGATGGCGACGCCGCCCGGCAGGCGGGCCAGCCAGACGCGCGCGGCGGCATAGATCTCGGTCGTGATCCCAGCCTTGTAGGCGACGTGACCAAGCGCGATGAACAGTGGGATCATCGACAGGTCGTAAGAGTGGACAAGGTCGAAGCTGGACGAGAAGGCCAGCGACAGCGTGGTCCAGAACGCGCGTTCCGGCATGAACGTCCCGGTGCGGAACGCGAAGACGACGAAGATCGCGACGACGGCGACGCCGCCGATGGCGAAGGAGATCGGCACGCGGATCGCCAGAAGGAGGATAACGGTCGCGCAGGCGACATAGCCGATGGTAGCCAGGTCCATGACGGTTCCTTCCGGTCAGAGCGTTTCGGGGGCCGGCCGTCCGGTGACGGCAGCGCGGAGATCGACCCACAGCACGTGCAGCAGTCGGATCTCGAAAAAAGCGATGGCGGCAAAGAACAGCGCGCGGCCAGGCCATTTCGGCCAGAAGAATTCCCCGCCGTAGTGGGCGTTCGAATTGAAAGTCTTCCAGAACTCCATCCACCCGGCCAGCAGCAGCACCGTCGCGATCGTGACGCCGATCAGCGCGGCCAGCACCGCGATCCAGCGGTTCAGCGCGGCAGGAAAGTGGTTCGCGATCACCTCAATCGCGATGTGGGCGCGGGCGGCAGTCGCGCCGGCCAGCGGAAACAGGATCGCGGGGACCATCAGTTCCTGCACCATGACGATGATGTCGGGCACGCCGGTCTTGATGACTTCACGTGCGACGATGTTCGCCGAGATCAGGAGACAGAGAAGAACGATGGCAATCGCCGCCACCGTATCGAGGACATGCTCGATGCGTTTCATGGGGGAGTCCGTTCAGATCAGAATGTTCGGAAAAGGGAGACCCCGGCGCGGATGACGCGCCGGGGTCGGGCAGAACTCAGCTGCGTTCCCAGGGCAGACCCTGCTGTTCCATCACAGCGGTCCACTTGTCGATCAGCTGCATCAGCTCGGCGATCAGCGCGTCGCCATCGGTGCCGACGGCGGATGCGTCGTTCTTCCAGTTCTGGATGGACGGCGCGAACAGTTCGTCGATGCGGGCATAGTCCTCGGCCGGCAGTTCGACCATGTCCACGGCGTCTTCGCCGGTGGTCAGGGTTTCCATCGCCTTGATGTCCGCCTCGGCCAGACGCTGGCCGTAGAAGTCCATCGTGTCGCGACCGATCTGCTTGATGATTTCCTGGTTCTCCGGCGACAGGGACTCGAAGGTGTCCTTGTTGATGAAGGTCCCGAGGCTGGCGAGGCTGCCGAAGTGCATGTCGGTGACGGTGTCGACCAGCTCGTTCAGCTTGGAGGCGACGGCATAGTAGGCGTAGGTGACCGAGCACTCGACCAGACCGGTCTCCATGCCCTGGTAGACGTCGTAGATCGGCATTGCGACGAGGTTGCCGCCCAGATCGCCGAAGATGTCAGTCGACGCGCCGGTGTGTGCGATCTTCTTGCCGGGAACGTCGGCCAGCGAACGGATGCCTTCACCGGAACAGGCGAGGATCCCCGGCGACAGCGAGAAGGTCGAGATGTATTCGAGGTTCAGCTCGTCGAACCGCGCCTGCATGTGCTCGTTGGTGGTGAAGAGTTCGTACACCGCCTGCATCATGACCCACGGATGCGCGGACTTGAGCTGAAGGCCGGCCATCTGGAGTTCGGGGAATTCGGACTGCGCGTAAGCGCCGATGATCACGCCCATGTCGGCCACGCCGAGGCCGATCGATTCAAGCGCCGCGTTCGTCTTGAACAGCGCGCCCCCCCAGTTCTGCTCGACGGTCACGTCGCCGTTGGTGCGCTCTGCGATCTGCTCGGCGATATAGGTGACGGCCTCGGCGCGGACGCCGCGGTTCGGCCCCGGCTCGTTGGCGATCAGCACGGTCTGTGCGTTCGCGGCCATCGCCAGCACCGAAACGGATGCAGCGGCAAGCAGGGTTTTCGTGATGGATTTCATTCGGTTCCTCCCTTGAACGACCGGGATCACAGCCCGTGTCTTTTCCATATTTGCATAGCAGGATGATAGTAACCAAGCAAACTAAATAACAGTGCGTTTCGTGCCCCGGCGGGTTTGCGCGGCGTCAGGCGGCGTCGAGCGTGGCTTTCAGGCGTGCGCGTGCGGCGTCGAATTCGCGTTTCAGCCGCGCCACCAGCTCGGCGGTCGGCACCGTTTCGCGGATCGCACCGATTCCCTGGCCGGATCCCCAGATCTCCTTCCAGCTCTTGGGTTTCTCGCGGTTCTCGGCAAAGTTCATCTTGCTGGGATCCGAGATTTCCAGCGCATCCGGATCCATCCCGGCAGCGGCGATCGAGGGCTTCAGGTAGTTGCCCCAGACGCCAGTGAAGAGGTTGGAATAGACGATGTCCTCGGCCCCGTGGGCGGTGATCATCTGCTTGTAACCCTCGACGGCGTTCGCCTCCTCGGTCGCGATGAACGCGGTCCCGGCATAGCCGCCATCCGCCCCCATGGCGAGCGCGGCGAGGATCGAGTCGCCCTTGGCGATGGCGCCCGACAGGAACAGCGGGCCGTCGAACCAGTCGCGGATCTCCTGGATCAGGGCCAGCGGCGACTGCGCGCCGGCATGGCCGCCCGCGCCCGCCGCAACGGCGATCAGGCCATCCGCGCCCTTCTCGATGGCCTTGTGGGCAAAGCGGTTGTTGATGACGTCATGCAGAACCACCGCGCCGACGGAATGCGCCGCCTCGTAGACCCACTCCTGCGCGCCGAGCGATGTGATCCAGACCGGCACCTTGTGCTTGACGCAAAGCTCCACGTCCTTTTCCAGCCGGGCGTTCGACCGGTGGACGATCTGGTTCACCGCGAAGGGGGCCGAGGGCTTGTCGGGATTGGCCTCGTCATAGGCGGCAAGGTCGTCCTTGATCCGCGACAGCCATTCGTCCAGCGACTGCCCGTCCTTTTCCCGCGCGTTCAGCGCCGGAAAGCTGCCCACCACACCGGCCTTGCACTGGGCGGTGACCAGCGCGGGGGTCGAGATGATGAACAGGGGGCTGCCGATCAGCGGCAGGGTCAGGTTCTTGAACTGGGTCGGCATGGTCATGGCAAATCCTCCCTCGCCTGCGGTGCCGTCAGGACACCGCGCCATCCTTGAAGAGCGTCTCGATTTCGTCGGCCGCAAAGCCGGCGCTTTGCAGCACGGCGCGGGTGTCCGCACCGGGGGCCGGGGGCTTGGGCGGCAGCGGGGTCTGCGATGCGGCAAAGCGGGGCGCGGGCATCGGCTGGACCGGGCCCTCGGCAAAGATGCCGCGCGCGCGATTGTGTGGATGCGACGCGGCCTCGGCCGGGCTGAGTACCGGTGCGAAGCAGGTGTCGGTGTCCTGCAGCAGGTCGACCCAGTGATCGCGCGGCTGCGACAGGAAGATCTGCGTGAACCTGTCGCGCATCGCGGGCCAGGTCGCCCGGTCCTTGCGGTCGCCGATCTCGGCCTCGGTCAGGCCCAGCTTGTCCAGCAGGACGGCCCAGAACTGCGGTTCGAGCGAACCGATGGTGATCCAGCCGCCGTCCGCGCATTCGTAGACGCCATACCACGGCACGCCGCCGTCCAGCGCATTGGCCTGACGTTCGTCACGCCAGACACCCATGGCACGGCGGGAATAGATCATCGTCATCAGGCTGGCCGTGCCGTCCACGATGGCCGCGTCCACCACGTCCCCGTGTCCGGTGCGCGCGGCCTTGAGCAGCCCAGTCACCATGCCAAAGGCCAGATACATGCCGCCGCCGCCGAAATCGCCCAGCAGGTTCAATGGGAAAGACGGCTTGTGCCCGGCCTCGCCCGTGGCCCACAGGGCACCGGACAGCGCGATGTAGTTCAGGTCATGGCCGGCGGTGTGGGCGATCGGCCCGGACTGGCCCCAGCCGGTCATCCGGCCATAGACCAGCTTCTGATTGCGGCCCAGGCAGACGTCCGGCCCCAGCCCGAGGCGTTCCATCACGCCGGGGCGGAAGCCTTCGATCAGCCCGTCGGCGCTGTCGATCAGGCGCAGCGCCAGTTCCACGGCGCCGGGCGCCTTGAGGTTCAGCGCCAGCGACTTGCGCCCGCGCAGCATGAAGTCCAGATCGGCCCCGCCCTGCGCGGTCGGCGAGGTGGCGCCGGGGCGCTCGACGCGGATGACCTCGGCGCCCATGTCGGCCAGCATCATGCCGGCGAAGGGGCCCGGTCCGATCCCGGCGAACTCGATGATGCGCAGCCCCGCGAGCGGGGGCGCGGATGCGTCATGGGGCATCTTGCGTCCTTGTCCGGCGCATTGCCGCGCCTGTCGTAAGTCTAGGAGACCGGGCGCGGAACGGCGCCCGGCAAGAGGTCAGCGCTTGTGCAGCGCGTCCTTGAGGTTCCGTCGCATCCGGGCCAGCACCTTGAGCGTCGCGGCCAGTTCCCTTGCGTCGATTCCCTCGTTCGCGATGGCATCGACGTCGAGGATCGTCTTGGTCATGATCTTGACGATGTCCTTGGCCTGCGGCGTGGCGTAGACGCGGTTGGACCGGCGATCTTCCGGGTCCGTCCGACGCTCCACGTAACCGCGCGCCTCCAGCCGGTCGATCAGCTTGGAGGTGGTCACGGTCGCCACCTCCAGCCGGTCGGCCAGATCGGACTGCCGCAGGCCGTTTTCCCGCACCAGATGCACCAGCACCCAGCCCTGCGACATGGTCATGTCATGGGGCTTGAGGATCTGGTCGAACAGGATGGCCCGGAACCGCGCGATGTCCTGATAGATCGGATTGTTGTCCTCTCCCAGAGACATGCGCATCGTCTTTTCCTTGATGGCCTCTGTCACGACGTGGCGTCCTTTTCGCGGTTGTTCCTGAACGGTAGGTCAGCCTAAGCCGTTCAGGTGGTCCGTGCCAAGTCCCGACCGAACGACCTCAGACCGGATCCCAGGTGAAGATGTCGCCGGACCGCTCGAGCGCGTAGAAGTCGGACTTCATAGCCGGCAGCGCGTGCTCTTTCACGGTCTCCGGGGTCCAGCCTTCGGACCGGTGCGCGGAACGGATCGGGCGCGGCTGGCTGAACAGAAAGATCTCGTTGTTGCGCACGCCGAAGATCTGGCCGGTCACGTCGCAGGTCGGATCCGCCAGCGCCACGCAGAGCGGTGCGATCTTGGCCGGGGTCATTTCCTTGATCCGTTCGACGCGGGCCTTCTCGGCCTCGGTCTTGGCAGGGATGGTGCCGATCAGGCGCGACCAGGCGAAGGGTGCGATGCAGTTCGACCGCACGTTGAAGCGTGCCATGTCGAGCGCCAGCGACTTGGACAGGCCGACGATGCCCATCTTGGCCGCCGAATAGTTCGCCTGCCCGAAGTTGCCGATCAGGCCGGAGGTCGAGGTGAAGTTGATGAAGCAGCCGGAGGCCTGCATCTTGAACTGGGCGGCCACGGCATGCGCCATGTTGAAGCTGCCCTTGAGGTGCACGGCGATGACGCTGTCCCAGTCGGATTCGGTCATCTTGTGGAAGATCACGTCGCGCAGGATGCCCGCGTTGTTGACGACGACGTCGATGGTGCCGAACACGTCCATGGACTGTTCGTACATCGCCTTGGCGTCCTCGTGCTTGGCCACGTTGCCGAAGTTGGCGACCGCTTCGCCACCCGCCGCCTTGATCTCGTCCACGACTTCCTGTGCCGGGGTCGCGTCCGCGCCTGCCCCGTCTGCCGCGCCGCCGAGGTCGTTCACGATAACTTTCGCCCCGCGCGACGCCATCATGAGAGCGATGTCGCGACCGATGCCCCGGCCCGCGCCGGTGACGATGACTGCCTTGCCGTCCAACATGTCTGGATCTCCTCCGTAGTGATTGGGCCCCGGTCTAATTAGCTTGATAATTAATTGCAAGCTAAATAAGAACAAGCCTGAAAACCGGGCCGATCAGGGAGGAGCACCGCATGTTCAAGCGCACCATTTTCACCGAGGATCACGAGCTGTTCCGCGATCAGGTCCGCCGTTTCGTGGCCGAGGAAATCACCCCCCATCACGCCGAATGGGAAAAGGACGGCCGTGTCAGCCGTGAGGCGTGGAAGAAGGCGGGCGAGAACGGCCTGCTCTGCGCCGCGATGCCCGAGGAATACGGCGGGGCGGGCGCGGATTTCCTGTTCTCGATGATCGTCATGGAAGAACTGGCCCGCGCCGGGGCCATGGGGCCGGGCTTCGTGCTACATTCGGACATCGTCGCGCCCTACATCCTGCACTATGCCAGCGACGAGCTGAAAGCCGAGTGGCTGCCCAAGATGGCGGCGGGCGAGGCGATCGGCGCGATCGCCATGACGGAACCGGCCGCAGGGTCCGACGTGCAGGGAATCAAGACCACCGCGGTGCGTGACGGCGACGACTTCGTCATCAACGGGCAGAAGGTGTTCATCACCAACGGCGGCAATTGCGACATCCTCGTGCTGGCCTGCAAGACCGACCCGTCGAAAGGCGCAAAGGGCACGTCGCTGATCCTCGTCCCCGCCGACACGCCCGGATTCCGCAAGGGGAACAAGCTGCTGGATAAGGTGGGCTGGAAGGCGCAGGACACCGCCGAGCTGTTCTTCGACAACGTGCGCGTGCCTGCCACCAACCTGATCGGCGGCGAGGGTCGCGGCTTCTACCAGCTGATGGAACAGCTGCCGCAGGAACGCCTGATCCAGTGCGTCCGCTCCGCCTCGGCGCTGGAGGCCGCGCTGGAATGGACGGTCGAGCATGTCACCGGCCGCCGCGCATTCGGCCAGACCATCGGCGATTTCCAGAACACACGCTTCCGTCTGGCCGAGATCAAGGCGCAGGCGGTGCTGATGCGGGTGTTCACCGACAAGTGCCTCGAGATGCATGTCGCGGGCGAGCTTGACGCGGTGGATGCGGCCATGGGCAAGATGCTGACCTCGGAAACCCTGTGCAAATGTCTGGACGACATGCTGCAGATGTTCGGCGGCTACGGTTACATGTGGGAATACCCGATCGCGCGGGCCTGGGCCGATGCGCGGGTCGGACGGATCGCGGGCGGCACCGGCGAGATCATGCGCGAGATCATCGGACGCGCGGTCCTCGGAGGGTCGAAATGATCCGCTACCCGGACCTCGTCCGGAAATATGCCTTCCTGACACCGGACAAGATCGCGACCCATTTCGAGGGCCGCGATTTCACCTGGACGCAATTCCGCGACCGCATCCACGGCATGGGTCAGGCACTGACCGGATTGGGCGTCGGGGTGGGCGACCGGGTCGCCTACCTCGGCCACAACTCGCACTGGCTGGTCGAGATGTACTACGCCCCCTGTGCCATCGGCGCGATCTCGGTTCCGATCAACTACCGCCTGTCCGAGGACGAAATGGCCGACCTGATCGCCGACTGCACCCCCGAGGTGCTGATCGTCGACCGCCACTTCCCCGACCGCGGCGCCGCGCTGCTGGCGCGCTGCCCGTCGCTCAAGCATCTGGTCTTTGCCGACTGGGACGGCGTGCCGGACGGGATGCCCGAGGGCACGCTCTACTACGATGACCTCGCCACGGCGGCGGGGACGGTGCCGAACGATGCCTTCGACCACATGGCCAGCCGGTCCGACGACACGATGATCATCTTCTACACCTCGGGCACCACCGGTCAGCCCAAGGGGGTGATGCTGTCGCATTCCAACCTGCTGGCCAACGCCACCGGGTCGGGGCACCTTTATGGCTACGTCCAGACCGACGTTCTGCTGCTGTCCGGCCCGCTGTTCCACCTCGGCACCGGCAGCCGTGTCTACACCGCCGTGGCCTATGGCACGACGATGGTGATCCAGGAACGCTTCGAGGTCGAGGCGACGATGCGGATCATCGAGGCGCAGCGGATCACCACCATGACGCTTGTGCCGACTATGCTGCGCATGATCCTCGACCATCCGAAGTTCGCGGAATTCGACTTCTCCTCCATCCGCTGCCTGACATACGGTGCCGCACCGATGCCGATCGCGCTGATGGAACAGGCGCTGGAGGCGATCCCAGGCGTCACCTTCTGCCAGGGCTACGGCATGACGGAAACCTCGCCGGTGCTGACCGTCCTGACCCCCGCCGACCATGTCCCCGGCAACCCGATGATCGGCAAGCTCGGTTCGGTCGGGAAACCGGTCATCTATGTCGACCTGCGCATCGTGGATGAGAACGACCAGCCTGTCCCGCAGGGCCAGCCGGGCGAGATCATCGTGCGCGGGCCGCAGGTGATGAACGGCTACTGGAACCGTCCCGAGGAAACCGCGCAGGCGCTGCGCGGCGGCTTCTACCACACCGGCGACGCCGGGGTGCTGGACGCGGACGGCTACCTGACGCTGGCCGGGCGCACCAAGGAAATGATCATCTCGGGCGGCGAGAACGTATATCCGATCGAGACCGAGAACGCGCTCTGCAAGCATCCGGCCGTGGCGCAGGCCGCCGTGATCGGCGTCCCGCACGAGAAATGGGGCGAGATGGTCTATGCTGCCGTCGCCCTGCACCCCGGCAAGTCCGTTACCGAGGCCGAGCTGATCGCCTTCTGCCGGGCGAAGATCGCGGACTACAAGGCGCCGCGCGGGGTGACGTTCTGGGAGGGCGCTCTGCCCCTTTCCGCCACCAACAAGATCGAAAAGAGCACGATCCGCGCGCAGGTTCTGGCCGCGCGCAACAAGGGAGACGCCGCATGACCGAGCCACTGAGGATCACCCGTGACGGCAGTGTCGTCCAGATCGAGATGATGGAATCGAAATCCCGCAACGCCTTCTCCGTGAAGTTGAAGGCGGCGCTGGAGGAAACCGTGCGGGACCTGACCACCGACACCGAGGCGCAGGCGGTCATCCTGACCGGGTCCGACGGCGTCTTCTGCGCGGGTGGCGATCTGAAAAAGATGCTGGCCGATCACAAGGCGGGCCTCGTCACCGGGGCCGAGGATTTCACTCCCCGGATGAAGGGCCTGCACGGCTGGCTGAAGCTGCTGCGCGACCTGCCGATCCCGGTGATCGTCGCGGTCGACGGCCCCGCCTATGGCGCGGGTCTGGGGCTGGCGCTGACGGGGGACATCATCCTCGCCTCCACTCGGGCGTCGTTCAACGCGTCCTTCTGCAAGGTCGGCGCGGTGCCGGACGGGAACCTCTTCTACTCGCTGCCCCGCATGGTCGGCCTGCAACGGGCGCGCGAAATGTTCTACACCGGCCGCACCGTCCACGCGGAAGAGGCACAGCGCATCGGCATCTGCATGGAAGTAACGGAGCCCGAGGCCCTGCTGCCCCGTGCGCAGGAGATGGCGCAGATGATGTGCGGCACCTCGCGCACGGCCTTCGCGCTGACAAAGTCGATCTCGGCCCGTGCGCTGGAAACCGACAGCGACACGCTGCTGGACATGGAAGCGACCGCGCAGGCGATCTGCCTGTCCAGCGCCTACCACAAGGACGCGATCGACCGCTTCACGAACAAGCAGCCGCCCCGGTTCGACTTCAAGTGAACCGAAAGCGCCCGCCCCTTTCGGGACGGGCGCGTTGTCTCAGGTGAGGATCCCGGCCTCTCGCAATTCCGCGATCCGGTCCGGGTCCATCCCCAGCCAGTCCGTCAGCACCATGTCCGTGTCCCGCCCGTACTGGGGCGCGGCGCGATCGACATGCGCGGGGGTCAGCGACATGCGGAACCGGCAGGCCTCGTGGTGGGCCGGCGTGCCGTCCCAGCGGGGCTGCGTCCGGAAATGCCCGATCGCGGCCAGTTGCGGATCGGCGGCGAGATCGTTGGGCGTGGCGGCAACGGCAGCGGCGACACCTGCGGCCTGCAGTGCGGCCTCGATCTCACCCGCGTTACGGCCCGCACACCACGCGGACAGCGCCATGTCGATTTCCGTCTCGCGTGCCTTCCGGCCTTCGAGCGTGGCGAAGGCCGGATCGGCCAGCGCCGACACCCCTGTGACCTCGACCAGAGCGGACCATGCGGCATCGGATGTCACGCTGATCGCCACCCATGCGGTTTCGCCCTCGGGTGCGGCGCAGCGGTAGACCTCGTTCGGCGCCATCTGCGGATCGCGGTTGCCCATGGCCACAGGCGCCTTGCCGGTGGCCGAGGCCTGCGCAAAGGCTTCGGCGATGAACTGCATCCCCGCCTCGGCCTGGCTGATGTCCAGCTTGCGGCCACGGCCCGTCTTGCGCCGGTCCTCCAGCGCCGCCAGCAGCACCGGCAGGGCCAGGCGTGGGGCGACGAAGTCGGTGTAGGGGCCATAGGGCCCCACCGGGTCCGCCCCTTCGCGGCCCGCGAGGATCTGCAGCCCAGACATGGCCGCGCCGATGTTGCCGAAGCCCGCCAGCGACGACCACGGGCCGGACTGGCCCATGAGCGAGGTCGACACCATCACCAGACCGGGATTGTTCGCCGACAGCGCGTCGTAGCCCAGCCCCCAGCGGTCCATCTGGCCCGGCGCGAAGCTCTCGACGATGACGTCCACCTTGGCGGCCAGATCTAGGATGATCGCCTTGGCCTCGTCATGCCCCATGTCGAGCGCGAGGCCGAGTTTCCCGGCGTTGCAGGTCTCGTAGAGACCCGACCGGTTCAGGTCGCGCACGCCTTCGGGGAACGGGCCGGTCAGGCGGGCGACCTCCGGCTTTTTCGCGCTTTCCACGCGGATCACCCTGGCCCCGAAATCCGCCATGTTGCGGCCGATCATCGGTCCGGCGACGACCCACGACAGGTCGAGGATGGTGATCTGGTCCAGCGGCCGCGCGACCTCTGCCGGCACGGCGGCGGGGGCGAAGGGCACCGCGCCGCGACCGGCCAGCCACTCCGCCTCGGCTTCCGCGCCGTCCTCGCCCGGTGCGGGCGCGGGACGCGGCACGGTAAAGCCTTCGTCAAAGCCGATGGCGATCTTGCCCGGCAGCGTCAGCGCGCCGATCTTGTGGAAGAAGTCGCGCGCCTTGGCGTGGGGGCTGTCCAGCAGGTCGCCAGCATCCATGATCGGCGCCAGCATCAGCCGGTGCTTGAGTGCCAGGTCGACCGCCTCGCGCTTGGTGATGCCCGCGAAAAAGGCCGCGACTTCGGTCCGGGCCTGTTCCATTTCCTCTTCGCTGACCTCGTCGTTCTCGATCTTGGGCGGCAGGGTGATCCAGTCCCAGTCGACGAACTTCTGCGACACGACACCCATGTCGCCCAGCATCTTGAACAGGTTGTTGGTGAACCGACCCGCCGCGGGGCCGAGGGCGAGGTGCATCTCGACCATGCCGTCGCGCACCGGCCACTTGGACCGCTGAGTCCGCGAACCGGAGCCGGAGAGGTCCAGTTCCTTTTTCTTTTTCGACTTCACCTCGGCCCGGAAGACGTAGTTCGGATGCCCGATCACCGTCGCCATCGACAGGCTGAGCGTGCACTGGGTGGCCGAGGCCTGCGCGCTGGTCACGACCTGCTGTCCGCGCCCGCCACGCCGCCGCGCCTCGAGCGCGACCATCACGCCGCACAGCGCATCCGCCGCCGCATGGTGCCATGCCTGCGGCAGGGTCAGCCGGGTCGGAACGCCGGCCTGGTTCTCGGTCGGGTTCAACGGCCCGCCGGCGGCCCAGATGGTCAGGTCGGTCGCCGCGTTGCCCGCCTTGGGCCCGGTCAGGCCGAAGGGCGTGATGATCGCATGGATCACCGCCGGGTTCCGCGCCAGCAGCGCGTCGGTGTCGAGGAAAGCGTCCTTCCCCGGCGTTCCGCTTTCCAACACCACGTCCGCCTGCGCGACCAGCGCCATCAGGCGCTCGGCCTCTGCCTCGCGGTCGAGGATCAGCGAACGCCGTCCGTTGCCGTATGTCTGCCAGTAGAGTGATGCGCCATCGGCGTCGAAGGGCGCCTGACGCCGCGCGGCGTTGCCCCCTTGGGGTTCAACGGCCAGCACGTCCGCGCCCATCAGGGCCATCATGCGACCGGCAAGGATGCCGCGATGATCGGTGAGGTCCAGGACGCGGAGGCCCGCCAGCGCGCCCTCAGCCATCGAGGAACTGCGCCATGCGCGTCGGCGTCGGGTTCAGCGTCGTGCCGCCGTCCACCGGGATCACCGCGCCGGTGATGTAGCTTGCCTTGTCGGAGGCGAGGAAGGACACCAGCTCGGACACGTCGTCCAGCGTGCCCATCCGTTTCAGCGGGATCGAATTGACCCGCTCCTCGACGGCCTTGGGATCCGGCACCAGCCGCTTCTGCCCCTCGGTGTCCGCGATCGGGCCCGGCGAGACGGAGTTCACGCGGATGCCGAGTGGCCCCCATTCCAGCGCGAGCGAGCGGGTGAGCATATCGATGCCCGCCTTGGCCGCGCAGACGTGGCTCTGGCCGACCATCGCCACGCTGCCCTGCGGGGCCGAGATGTTGAACACGACCGCGCCCGGCTTTTTCAGGTGCGGAAAGGCCGCGTGCATGACGTGGTGGGTGCCCAGCACGTCGATCTCCATCACGGCGCGGAAGCCGTTGGAGCTGATCTTTTCCGCACGGGCGAGGAAGTTGCCCGCCGCACCGGAAACGAGGATGTCGATCTGACCGAACTTCGCTGCGCAGTCGGCCAGCGCCGCCTCGACCTGGTCGTAGTGCCGCACGTCGGCGGACATGCCGTCCGCCTCGGCCCCGAGGGCGCGCAGTTCCTCGACCGCAGCGCCGACCTTGTTCGGATCGCGGGAGATGACAAAGACCTTCGCCCCCTCCCCCGCGAAATGCCGGGCGATGCCCAGGTTGATGCCGCTCGTCCCGCCCGAGACGAAAACGGTCTTGCCCGCGAAAGTGGTCACCACTGATCCTCCGTCGTCATGACCACGGTGGCCGCGGCGCTGAACATGCCGCCCACACCGTGGACGACCGACAGCTTGGCACCCTCGACCTGCGCGGGCGAGACACCGCGCATCTGCCGGACGCCTTCCTGAAGCGCATACATACCATACATGCCCGAATGCATGTAGCTGAGTCCGCCGCCGTTCGTGTTGAGCGGCAGCTTGCCACCGGGGCGGGTGTTGCCCTCGGCGATGAAGGCGCCGCCCTCGCCCGGCTTGACGAAGCCGAGGTCTTCCAGACCGTAGATCGGCAGATGCGCGAAGGCATCGTAGATCATCAGGTGATCCACGTCGGAATGGCTGATTCCCGCGTTGTCGAAGGCCATCTTGCCGGACACCCGGAACGCCTTGGACGAGGAGAAGCTCTCCATCTGGCTGATCATCGGACCCTCGGCGCTCTCGCCGCCCATGCCGCGCAGGTAGACCGGTTTGGTCGGGAAGTCCTTGGCGCGGTCGGCGCTGGTCAGGATCAGCGCGCCGCCGCCGTCGCTGACGAGGCAGCACATCATCAGGCGGAACGGGTAGGCGATCATCTTGGAGTTCAGGACATCGTCGACGGTGATGGGATCGCGCATGGTGGCGCGAGGGTGGTGGGAGGCCCACTCTCGCTGCACCACGGCGACCATGGCCAGCTGTTCCTCGGTCAGACCGTCGTCCTTCATTTTCCGCATCACCGGGAGTGTGAAGCGGGAAGGCGGGAACAGGGGGCCATAGATGGATTCGAATTCCTGCTGCTGCATGGACGGGAAGATCGGGCGGTGGTTGCGGTTGTTCGATCGCCCGCTTTCCCCATGCGTGATCAGCACGGTCTTGCACAGACCGGTTTCGATGGCGGCCGCCGCGTGGCGGACCAGCGTGATGAAGGAACAGCCGCCGACCGAGGTGCCGTCATACCATGTGGGCGTGATGCCGAGGTACTGGATGATCTCGGCGACGTCATGGCCGCCGGTCGCCACGCCGTCGATGTCGGCGGGCGTCAGGCCACACTCGGCCATCGCGTTCAGCGCGGCATCGGCGTGCAGGCCGGTCTGGCTCAGCTCGGGCACCTTGCCCATGCGGGTGGTTTCTGCGGCGCCGACGATGGCGATACTTGCGCGGCTCATGCGGCACCTCCTGCGGGCTTGAACTGGGGAACGGCGATGTCGCCGCGCTGCTCGAAGGTGACTTCGAGCGGCATGTCGAGGGTCAGCGCCTCGGGCTCGGCCGGGCAGTCGAGGATGTTGGCGACCATCTTGACGCCCTCGTCCAGCATCACGACCGCCACGGTGAACGGCGGCGTATAGCCCGGCGCGGGCAGGTGGTTGATGATGTAAGAATAGAGCCGCCCCTTGCCGGACGCTTCGATCACCGCGACATCGCGCGACCCGCAGGTCGGGCAGAACGGGCGCGGCGGGAAATAGGCCTTGCCGCCGCAGGGCGTGCAGGCGTTCAGCAGGAGTTTGCCCTCTTTCGCCCCGTCCCAGTAGAACTGCGTTTCGGGGTAGATCGTCGGCTGTGGCCGCTCGCTCATCGTCTCGTCTCCTCGGAAGTGTCCGTCTCAGCCCAGCCGGGCGAGACCGTTGTTCAGAACCACGACGTCACGTTCGACGACGCGGGCGCGGAAGCTGTAGTCGTCGCCGTCGCGCCAAATCTCGGTGCGGATCGTCTCGCCCGGATAGACCGGCGAGGAGAAGCGCAGCTGCAGGTGCTTGAGCCTCGAGAAATCGCCGCCGGCCAGCGCCTCGGTGATCGACCAGGACGCGACCCCGAGCGAGCAGAGCCCATGCAGGATCGGCCGCTCGAACCCGGCCTGACGTGCGACCTCGGGGTCGGCGTGCAACGGGTTCATGTCGCCCGACAGGCGATAGACCAGCGCGGCGCCCTCGGGCGTCTTGAAGTCGTGATAGGTCTGCGGATCACCCGCGGGCATCGTGTGGACCGGGCGGACGGCATCGTCGGACCCGCCGAAGCCGCCATCGCCCCGCGCGAACGAGGTGCTTTCGACCGTGGCGATCAGCGAACCCGTCGCCTTGTCGGTGATCTCGCGAGTGGAGTAGATCAGCGCGCCCTTGTCGGCGCCCTTGTCGACGATCCCGGTGATACGCGTCTTGCCCAGCAGGGTGCCCTCGGCGGGCAGCGGCGCGTGCAGCGTCAGGCTCTGTTCGCCGTGCAGGATCTTCTGCCAGGTCAGGCCGGTGTCCGGCTCCATCGCCCAGAAACCGGGATAGCCGATGACGTTGACCATCGCGGGCAGCGCGCCGAACCCTTCGGCGCGTTCATAGACGGCGCGGAGGTGCGAGGGGTTCAGCGGATCGGTCCCGAGGCCGAGGCCAAGCGCGTAGAGAATCGTGTCTTTCGCGGTGTAGGTATGTTCCACGATGGGGAACGCGCGCGACATCAGGGCGTGGTAATCAATCATGACGTCTCCTCCTGTCGAGGTAATTACATAGCTCGATAATCGTTTGCAAGCTAATTGAATTGAGCGCAACCCCGCTTGCACGCCGCACCGCACCGCCGCACAAAGTGAAACGACCGGCCCCGAGCCGGGCCATCGGCACTGCGGAGGAGGGCGCCATGATTCTCGACGACAACCAGGAAATGGTCCGCGACATGGCCCGCCGCTTTGCCACCGGACGGCTGGCCCCGAACGCGGCCGACTGGGACCGGACCGGCGCCTTCCCCAAGGCCGAACTGGCCGAGATGGGTGCGCTCGGCCTGATGGGGATGCTGGTGCCCGAGGACTGGGACGGCGCGATGTCGGACCACATCGCATATGCCCTGGCGCTGGAGGAGATCGCGGCGGGCGACGGCGGCATCTCGACGATCATGTCGGTGCACAACTCGGTCGGCTGCGTGCCGATCCTGCGCTACGGCACCGAGGCGCAGAAAGAGACGTTCCTGCGACCCATGGCGCGCGGCGAAAAGCTGGGTGCCTTCTGTCTGACCGAACCGCACGCCGGGTCCGACGCCTCGGCGCTCAAGACACGTGCGGTGCGGACGAACGCGGGGTGGCGGCTTAACGGGGTCAAGCAGTTCATCACCTCGGGGCAGAATGCGGACGTGGCGATCGTCTTTGCCGTGACGGATCCGGAGGCGGGCAAGAAGGGCATCTCCGCCTTCATCGTGCCGACCGATACGCCCGGCTACCGCGTCGCCTCGCTTGAGAAGAAGCTGGGCCAGACCCTGTCGGACACCGCGCAGATCGCGTTCGAGGATCTGGAGATCCCGCACGAGAACCTGCTGGGCGACGAGGGCGCGGGCTATCGCATCGCGCTGTCGAACCTCGAAGGCGGGCGCATCGGCATCGCCGCGCAATCCGTCGGCATGGCGCGGGCGGCGCTGGACCATGCCGTGACCTATGCGAACGACCGCGAGAGCATGGGGTCGAAGCTGATGGGGCATCAGGCCGTCGCCTTCCGCCTCGCCGACATGGCCACGCAGGTCGAGGTGGCGCACCAGATGGTGCTGCACGCCGCCGCCCTGCGCGACGCCGGGCGGCCCGCGCTCAAGGAGGCGTCGATGGCCAAGCTGTTCGCTTCGGAGATGGCGGAAAGGGTGTGTTCCGCCGCGATCCAGACCTTCGGCGGCTATGGCTACACCCGCGATTTCCCGGTCGAGAAGATCTATCGCGACGTCCGTGTCTGCCAGATCTACGAGGGCACCAGCGACATCCAGCGGCTTGTCATCGCCCGCGCGCTGGCCAGCTGACGCCGCTTCATCCGCGCAAAGACCCGTCGCGCCGATTGGAGTGGCGCGCGGCATGTTGTAGCCTCCGCCGCAAAAGCAGGAGGATCCCGCCATGGCCGACGGAAACACGAGACGCACGCATGTGACCTCAAGCCACTGGGGCGCGTTCGAGGTCGACGTGGAAGGCGACCGCATCGTCGCCACCCGCCCCTTTTCTCAGGATCCGCACCCCAGCGACATCCCGGCCATCGTCCCCGCCGCCGTGCACCATTCCAGCCGGGTCGCGCGCCCGTCAATCCGCCGCGGCTGGCTGGACCGGCGCGAGCGGATGGGGCGCGGGACGGACGATTATGTGGAACTGCCATGGGACGAGGCGCTGGACATCGCGGCGGCCGAGATCGACCGCATCCGCAAGACGCACGGGAACGAGGCGATCTTCGGCGGCTCCTACGGCTGGTCCTCGGCGGGCCGGTTCCACCACGCGCAGAGCCAGGCGCACCGGTTCCTGAACTGCGCGGGCGGCTATGTCGCCTCGTTCGGCAGCTACTCCACCGGCTGCGCCAGCGCGATCATGCCGCATGTCTTCGGCGTGGTGTTCCAGAAGCTGCTCTATGAATGCCAGGACGGCTGGCACACCATCCACGAGCATACCGAAACGCTGGTGATGTTCGGGGGGATCAACCCCAAGAATTCCCAGGTCAGCATGGGCGGCATGACCGAACACGGCACGGCCGGCTGGATGCAGCGCATCCTCGACAAGGGCACCCGCTGCGTGAACATCGGCCCGCAGCGCACCGACGCGGTGGACGGCTGCGAATGGCTGCCGCTGACGCCGGGGTCGGACACCGCGATGATGCTGGCGCTGGCGTTCGTGCTGGAAAGCGAGGGGCTGGCCGATCACGCCTTCCTCGACCGCTACACCACCGGCTTCGACCGGTTCCGGCCCTACCTGATGGGCGAGACGGACGGTCAGCCCAAGACGCCGGAATGGGCCGCGCCGCTCTGTGGTGTCGAGCCGGAGACGATCCGCGAACTGGCGCGGCGTATGGCGGCGACGCGGACGCTGATCACCGTGTCGTGGTCACTGCAGCGCGGGCATCACGGGGAACAGCCGTTCTGGATGTCCGCCGTACTCGCCTCGATGCTGGGCCAGATCGGCCTGCCGGGTGGCGGGGTCGGCTACGGTTACGGGGCCATCGGCGGGATCGGCAAGTCGCTGATGGGGCTGACCGGCATGACGTTTTCCCAAAAGCAGAACCCGGTGAAACGCTTCATCCCCGTCGCCCGGATCGCGGACATGCTGCGCAATCCCGGCGTGCCCTACGACTTCAACGGACGGAACGAGCCCTATCCCGACATTCGCCTCGTCTACTGGGCGGGGGGCAACCCGTTCCATCACCACCAGGACCTGAACGCGCTGCACGAGGCATGGCAGAAGCCCGAGACGATCATCGTCAACGAACCGTGGTGGACCCCGACCGCCAAGCGCGCGGACATCGTGTTTCCGGCGACAACGCCCTACGAGCGCGAGGATATCGGGCGCGCGCCGACGGACGATTACCTGTTCTACATGCCCGCGATGATCCCCCCGGTCGGCGAGGCGCGGGATGACTACGACATCCTGACCGGGCTCGCCGAACGGATGGGGATCGGTGCGGATTTCACGGAGGGCAAGACCTCCGCCGAATGGATCCGCGAGCTTTACGCAGATTACCGCGAACGGGCTGCGTCCAAGGGGATCGAGGTGCCGGAGTTCGACGGGCTGGTGGAGCAGAACTGGATGCAGCTGCCGATCCGCGATCCCGGCCCGAACCGCGAGCTGTTCGCGCCGTTCCGCGAGGACCCGGAGGGATCGCCGCTCGGGACACCGTCGGGCAAGATCGAGATCTTCTCCGAGACCATCGACGGGTTTGGCTATGACGACTGCCCCGGCCATCCGGTCTGGCTGCCCGCCGACGAATGGCTGGGCAATGCGACCGTGGATTACCCGCTGCACATGGTCTCGCCCCAGCCGGGCGACAAGCTGCACAGCCAGCTTGAGGCCGCCCTGCGCGATGTCGAGGGCGCGCGCCCCGTGGCACTGGCGATCCATCCGGACGACGCCGCTGCGCGCGGAATCGAGGGGCGCGAGATCGTGCGGGTGTTCAACGCGCGCGGCGCCTGCCGGGCGCGGGCGACGCTGACGCGGGACATCCGTCCCGGCGTCGTCGCGCTTCCGACCGGCGCATGGTTCGGCGATCCGGGCGGCAACATCGACCCGGACGGCAACCCCAACGTGCTGACCCGCGACGTCGGCACCTCGCGCCTCGGGCAGGGGTGCAGCGCGCATACCGCGCTGGTCGAGGTGGCGAAGCTGGAGCGCTAGCGCCCCGCCAACAGCGCGGCATTGCCGCCCGCAGCCGTGGTGTCCACGCAGAGGTGCCGCTCGTGCATCGCGTGGGCGGTGTCCGGCTGGCCGGTGATCAGCGGGATGATCGGGCCGTCGCGGTCCGCCAGCGCGCGGGCGTAGGCGCGGGCGGTGGCGGAGTCGCCCCACCACAGGACGCCCCCGATCCGGTCGAGCGATTTCAGCGCCTCGGGCGGCAGTGATCCGTCGACGGCGACGGCCCTGCCGCCAAGCGCCTCGACCTGCTGCACCTGGTCTGACGCCGCACCTCCGGGTCCGAGGCAGAGCACCGGCGCGCGGGGTGACAGGCTGAGGCGGTTCAGCTCTCCGGTCGGGCCGGGGAGCTGGGTGTATTGAGGCTCCGACGGTCGGGACGCCGCCGCCTCCAGCGCCTTGCGGAGCTTGGCAGGGTCTGCAGTTTCGCCCGTTTCAGGCGCAACAGGCGCTCTGCCCCGCATCGTGAACCGCGTCACGTAGTGCGGGCCCCCCGCCTTCGGCCCGGTGCCCGACAGCCCCTCGCCGCCGAAGGGCTGCGAGCCGACGATGGCGCCGATCTGGTTGCGGTTGGCATAGATGTTCCCGGCGGTCACCCGGTCCGCGATCGTCTGCACCCGGTCGTCGATCCGCGTGTGCAGGCCAAAGGTCAGTCCGTAGCCCGTCGCGTTGATCGCGTCGATCACCCGGTCCAGATCGCGCGCCTTGAAGGTGGCGATGTGCAGGACCGGGCCGAACACCTCGCGTTCCAGATCCGCGATGCCCTTCACCGAGATCAGCGCGGGGGCCACGAAATGCCCGCCCTCCGGCTTGGCGACGCGATGAACGAGTCGCCCCTCGGCGCGGGCTTTCTCGACATAGCTCTCGATCTCGTCCCGCGCCTGCGCGGTGATCACCGGCCCGACATCGGTTGCGATCTCCCACGGATCGCCGAGCGCCAGCTCGTCCATCGCACCGGTAAGCATCTCGCGCAGCGTGTCCGCGATATCCTCCTGCACGTAGAGGCAGCGCAGGGCGGAACACCTCTGCCCCGCCGACTGGAAGGACGAGGCGACGATGTCCCGCACCGCCTGTTCCGGCAGCGCGGTGGAATCGACGATCATCGCGTTCAGCCCGCCGGTCTCCGCGATCAGCGGCGCGCCGGGGGCGAGGTGTTCGGCCATCGCCCGCTGGATGCGCCGCGCGGTGGCGGTCGAGCCTGTGAAGGCCACGCCATCGACGCGCGGGTCCGAGGTCAGCGCCGCGCCGACCTCGCTTCCCGCACCGGGCAGCAGTTGCAGCGCGGTGTCCGGAACACCCGCCGCATGCAGGTGGCGGACGGCCCAGGCGGCGATGGCGGATGTAGTTTCGGCGGGCTTGGCCAGCACCGCATTGCCAGTGGCGAGCGCGGCGGCGATCTGGCCGGTGAAGATCGCCAGAGGGAAGTTCCAGGGGCTGATGCAGGCGAAGATGCCGCGCGGCGGGGCGGCCTGTTCCTGCGCGCGGGCGGCGTAATATCGCAGGAAATCCACCGCCTCGCGCAATTCGGCCACGGCGTCGGGCAGGGTCTTGCCCGCTTCGGTGGCGAGCAGGGCGAACAGGGTGCCGAAATCCGCCTCGTATCGGTCCGCTGCGGCGTTGAGGATCCGCACACGTTCGATGACCGGCACGTCCCAGGTGCGGGCGGCGGTGAGGGCGGTTTCGACATCGGCACGGGTGGCCGGGACGACCTCTCCGATCCGTTCACCGGTGGCGGGATTGTACGCGGCTTCGGGCGTCGCGCCCTCGACCGCGCCCGCGATAATCGGAGTCACCTGCCAGTGCGCGGGCCGATCACGTGCCGCGTCTATACGCTCAAGTATGGTGACGTCGTGCAAGTCGAACCCTTCGGAGTTGGGACGTTCCGGCAGGAAAAGCTCCGGCCCCGTCGGCAGGGCGGGCCCCGGCTCCGACAGCGCCTCGAACGGACAGGCGGCGACGGTTTCCGGGGGCACCTCCTCGTCCACCAGCTGGTGCACGAAGGAGGAGTTCGCGCCGTTCTCCAGCAGCCGCCGGACAAGGTAGGCCAGCAGGTCGCGGTGCTGCCCTACGGGGGCGTATATACGGCAACGGGTGCCGTGGTTCCGAAGGACGATGTCGTGCAGCGCCTCGCCCATGCCGTGCAGGCGCTGGAACTCGTAGCGGGCGGTGTCGATCCCGCGCGCCATGTCCAAGACGGCAGCCACGGAGTGCGCATTGTGGGTGGCGAACTGCGGATATATGCGGTCGGTCATCCCGAGCAGCATCCGGGCATGGGCGAGGAAGGACACATCCGTCGCCGCCTTGCGGGTGAAGACCGGGAAATCCTCCAGCCCCTCGACCTGCGCATGCTTGACCTCGGTGTCCCAGTAGGCGCCCTTGACCAGTCGAACCATGATGCGGCGGTCATGGGTCTGCGCCATGCGGTAGACGCCCTCGATCACGTCCCCGGCGCGGCGGCCATAGGCCTGCACCACCACGCCGAACCCGTCCCAGCCCGCCAGCGCCGGATCGGACAGCACTGCCTCGATCACCTTCAGCGACAGGCCCAGCCGGTCCGCCTCCTCGGCGTCGACGTTCAGGCCCATCCCGGCCTTCGCCGCCTGCCGGGCCAGATCACGCAGGACCGGCACAAGTTCGGCCATCACGCGCCCGGTCTTGGCGACCTCATAGCGGGGATGCAGGGCGGACAGCTTGACCGAAATGCCGGGGTTCGCCGCGATGTCGCCGGGACGACAGGCGACGGAGATCGCCTTGATCGCCTCGGCATAGGCACGGGCATAGCGTGCGGCATCGGAAGCCGTCATCGCCGCCTCGCCCAGCATGTCGTAGGAATAGGTGAAGCCCTCGGCCTCCTTCCCGCGCGCACGCTTCATCGCGGCCCCGATGTCCTGCCCCAGCACGAACTGCCGCCCCATCTCGCGCATCGCGCCGGATACGGCGGTTCGGATCACCGGCTCGCCCAGACGGCGCACCATCCCGCGGAGTGTGCCGGCGACCCCCGGCTCCTCATCCGCCAGAACGCGGCCCGTCAGCATCAGGCCCCATGTCGAGGCGTTGACCAGCGGCGAGTGGGAATGGCCGATGTGACGGGACCAGTCGGAGGGAGCGATCTTGTCCTCGATCAGCGCGTCGAGCGTGGCGGCGTCGGGGACGCGCAGCATCGCCTCGGCCAGACACATGAGCGCGACGCCTTCCTCGGTCGACAGGCCGTATTCGGCGAGAAACAGCTCCATCATCCCCGGTCGCGCACGGCTGCGGATCCGCCGGACGAGGTCCGCGGCGGCGGCGACGATGCGCGCCCGCGCCCCGGCGTCCAGAGCGGCGCGGTCGGTCAGACGCGCTACCAGGGCGGCCTCGTCCTGTCGCTTGTTCACATCCCATTTCGGATCAAGGTCGATCATTTGTCTCACCATGTCAGCCGGTGTGGCCATGATAATTGACTCGCACCCGGCCCTTCGCCCAAACTTCGGCAAATCGCAGCCAGAAGGACCAAACTTTGCCCCCGGAGCAGGACGAACGACCCGAGAGGAGCGGTGCCGTCGCGCTCGACCAGATCGACAGGGCAATCCTGCGCGAACTTGTCCGCAACGGCCGTGTCTCCCTCGTCGAACTGGGGCAGAGCGTCGGCCTGTCAAAAACCCCGGTCGCCGCGCGGGTGAAACGGCTGGAGGCGGAGGGCGTCATCACCGGCTACAGGGCCGAACTTTCGGCGCGCAGGCTGGGGCGCGATCACGTCGCGTTCCTCGAGGTCCGGCTGTCCGACACGCGGGAAAAGGCTCTGCGTGCGTTCAACGCGGCGGTCCGGGCGATCCCCGAGGTCGAGGAGTGCCACATGATCGCCGGCGGGTTCGACTACCTCGTCAAGGTCCGGACGCGCGACATCGCCGACTACCGGCGAGTGCTGGGCGAAAGTATCTCGACCCTGCCGAACGTGGCGGCGACCTCGACCTACGTCTCGCTTGAAAGCGTGATCGACCGCGGCGTCGATCAGGTCTGAGCGGCGGCGCGGCGCAGGCGTTTGCGTTCCTCGAAATCGGCGGTCACGTCGCGCATCACCGCGCCGATGGCGGCAATCCCGCCATCACCGTCGAGCAGCGGGAAAATCGAGAACTGGACCGAGATCTGCGCCCCGTCCTTGCGCAGCGCGGGCACCGACAGCAGATCGCCCGCGCCGTAGTGGGTCTGACCCGTCGCTATCGTATGGTCATAGCCTTCCCAGTGCCGCGCCCGCAGGCGTTCCGGCGTGATGATGTCGAGCGTGGCGCCAATAGCCTCGGACGCGGCAAAGCCGAATATCCGCTCGGCCCCGGCATTCCAGACGCGGATGACGCCCTCGCGGTCCGAAACCACCAGCGCGTCGGGCATCGCCGCGCAGATCTCGGGTGCCAGATCCTCGATGTTCATGGCTTCTCTCCTCCCTCGTGCGGGCCGCCAGATATGTGGCCTGCGCCATGCCAGCGTTGCCTTGGCGGCCCGGAATGTCCATGCCCGTATGATACGGTCCGTCAGCCGCCGGAGAGATCATGAGCCTTCTCACCCAGTCCCTCGCCCCCGGTCTTCCCCCCGCTGTCCCGATCTGGAAGGGCTTTCCGAAATACAATTTCGTCGGCGGCAACATCGACCCCGACACCGTCGCGACCGACACGCTGGCCGAACGCGCCGCGGCGGGGATTCGGCGGCACGGGGCGCGGATGGCGTTCTACAACATGGGCTGCGGGCCGCTAGGCTTCGACCTGCTTAGGGAACGGATCGCCGACCGGCTGAACCGGCTGCGGGGGATGGACGTCTCGGCGGACGGTGTGCTGGTGACATCCGGGTCCGGGCAGGGGCTGGACCTGATCAACACCTGCTTCGTCGCGCCGGGCGATACGGTGCTGATGGAACAGCACACCTACTCCGCCGCCGCGACCCGGCTGAAGAAGCTGGGCGCGCGGATCGTCAGCGCGCCGCTCGACGGAGACGGGATCGACACGGACGCGCTCGCGGGCGTGCTGGAGGGGCTGAGGGCCGACGGCGTGCGGCCCAAGTTCATCTTTACCATTCCGACGATCCAGAACCCGACCGGCTCGATCCTGCCGCTGGAACGCCGCCATGCGCTGGTCGCGCTGGCCCGCGAATACGGCGTGCCGATCATCGAGGACGAATGTTACGCCGAGCTGACATTCGACATCGAACGGCCCCCGGCGATCCATGCGCTGGCGCCGGACGTGACGGTCTATGTGGGCTCCTACTCCAAGACGCTCAGCCCGGCGATGCGGCTCGGCTTCATCGCGGGCGATCCCGCGCTGATCCGGCAGATCGCGGCGCTGAAGGCGGACAGCGGCACCAGTTCGGTCACGCAGGCCATGGTGGCCGAGGTGCTGGCGGACGGCTATGACGCGCACACCGCCGGGCTGTGCGAGACGCTGAAGGCCAAGCGGGACACCATCGTCAACGCCGTCGCGCGGGAGTTCGGGACCAGCGTCGACGTGGCCCCGCATGTCGGCGGGATCTACATCTGGCTGACCTTCCCCGAGGGCTTCGACACCCGCCGCCTGCTAGAGCCCGCGGCGAAGGAAGGCGTGATCTTCAACGCCGGGGCCGACTGGTCGGTGATGCCCGAGAACGGCGAGCGGCACATGCGGCTGTGTTTCGCACACATGGCCGCGACGGATCTCGAGGAGGGCGTCGCTACGCTGGCCCGCGTCTGTCACGATGTCGCCGGTTTCCCCGAGCGGCGGGCGAACGTGGCCGCGGGATGAAGGACGGCGCCCCGTCCGCCGCCGCACTGGCGTCCGCGCCGACACCCGGCTGGCTGGCGCGGCGCAGGCTGAAGCGGGCGCTGTCGCTCGACGATTTCCAGAAGATGGCCAGGGGCTTCCTGCCGCGCCCGGTCTACGCCTATGTCGCCGGCGCCTCCGAAACCGGGGCGACGCTGGAGGACAACCGCGCGGTCTATCGCGACCTGGCGTTCCTGCCGAAAACGCTGATCGATGTCTCGAAACGGACCACCCGGACGCGCCTGTTCGACCGCGACTATACGCAGCCGTTCGGAATTGCGCCGGTCGGGTTCAGCGCCCTGACCGCCTATCGCGGCGACCTTGCGCTGGCCAAATCCGCCGCGCGGGCCGGGATCCCGATGATCATGAGCGGCGCCTCGCTGATCCGGCTGGAAGAGGTGGCGGCGGCCTGTCCGGACGCGTGGTTCCAGATCTACCTGCCCGGCGAGGAGGAGGTCATCCTGTCGATGCTGGACCGGGTCAAGGCGGCAGGCTTCGGGACGCTGGTGCTGACGGTGGACATGCCGGTGGTCTCGAACCGCGAAACCAACTACCGCGCCGGCTTCTCGGCCCCGCTGAGACCGTCGTTGCGGCTGGCATGGGACGGGATGGTGCGCCCGGAATGGACGGTCGGCACATTCCTGCGGACGATCGTCCAGCACGGGATGCCGCATTTCGAGAACGCCCGCGTCGAACGCGGCCCGGCCATCGTGTCGCGGAACGTGGTGCGGGCCATGGGGGCGCGGGATCACCTGAACTGGGATCACTTCGACCTGATCCGCCGCACGTGGAAGGGCCGCCTGATCATCAAGGGGATCATGACGGCCGGGGATGCGGTCAAGGCGGTGGCGCACGGTGCCGACGCGGTGGTCGTGTCGAACCACGGCGGGCGGCAGCTTGACAGCCTGCCCTCGCCGCTGCGGGTCCTGCCGCATGTGGCCGAAGCGGTCGGTGGCAAGGTGCCGGTTCTTATGGACAGCGGCATCCGGCGCGGGGCGGATGTGCTGAAGGCGCTGGCCCTCGGCGCGGATTTCGTCTTTGCCGGCCGGCCTTTCATCTTTGCCGCCGCATTGGCGGGGGAGGCGGGAGTCGGCCATGCCATCGGTCTGCTGGGCGAAGAGGTGAACCGCGACATGGCCCTGCTGGGGATCACCGACACGACACAGATGACACCGGACCTGCTGATGCGGATCGGCGGGGTGCCGTTCGGGCACTACGGGCTGTGACCCGCCGGGGCGAGGCAGGCGGTGATCCGCATTGGCGTCAAACATGACTTGAGCATGTTTCCCCATCGGGTGTATGACTGGTTCAAACCACTTACCGGTCGGTAAGCAAGCTACATTTCGTTCGGCCGCCGCGCCGACTAGGTCTATTCCCGATGCCCACCCGTCTCGGCTTTGAACGCATCTTCCAGATCCTCGGTCAGCGGAACTACGGGCTGTTCACCCTCGGCAACTCGATCTCGCTGATCGGGACGTGGATGCAGCGGATCGCGAGCGGCTGGCTCGCCTGGACGCTGACGGAAAGTGCGGGCTGGGTCGGGGCCATCGCCTTTGCCGACCTGTTTCCCTGTATGCTGATCGGCCCGTTCGCGGGGGCGGCGGCGGACCGATGGGACCGGCTCAAGGTCATGCGGATCGGGCAATACCTCGGCTTTGCGCAGGCGCTGCTGCTGGCGATCCTGTTCTTCCTCGACACCCTGACGATCTGGCCGCTGTTCCTGATCACGCTGTTCAACGGCTTCGTCACCGGCGGCCTGCAGCCGTTCCGCCTGTCGATCACGCCCGGCCTCGTCACCAAGGACTGGCTGACGGCGGCCATCGCGATCAACTCCGTCACCTTCAACCTCGCCCGGTTCATCGGCCCCGCCGCCGCCGGCCTGATGATCGCCCTGGGCGGCATGGGCCTGACCTTCGCCCTGAACGCGTTCAGCTTCCTCGCCTTCGTCGCCGCCCTGTCGGTGGTCAAGCTGCACGGCCAGACGCGCACGCCTTCGGGCAAGAGCTTTGGCACCGACATCGTCATCGGCCTGAAAACCGCGGTCACCATGCCGGGGGTCAACGCGATCATCCTGCAGCTCATCGTCTCGGGCATCTGCGTCCGCCCGGTGCTGGAGCTGCTGCCGGGCTGGGCCGCGCAGGCGTTCAACGGCAACTCGTCTGACTTCGCCGCGCTGACCTCGGCCTTCGGGATCGGGGCGATCATCGCGGGGCTGATGCTGGCCACCCGGCAGAGCGCGCGGGGCCTGACGGGCGTGCTGGTCTGGTCGAATATCGCGATGTGCGGGGCGCTTCTGCTCTTCGCTCTCTCCACTCATGTTTGGATGGCCCTGCCGCTGGCCATGTTCACCGGCATGTGCATGGTCGGGGCAGCGACCACGGCGCAGACGCTCACGCAGATGCTGGTGCCGGACGAATTCCGCGGCCGTGTCTTGTCCGTCGTCGGGCTGGTCATGCGCGGATCGCCCGCCATCGGCGCGCTGATCGTGGGCATCGCGTCGGATCGCCTCGGCATGCGGATCCCGCTGATCGCGGGGGTGTCGATCCATCTGGCGCTGATGCTGTTCTACGTCGTCGGCTTTTCCAGATTCCGCAGCATGCTGGAAGACAGGTTGTGATTATCGCGCCGGGGGTGGCGCGCAAAGGGAGGAACAGGATGAAACTGCAAGGCAGAACCGCAATCGTCACCGGCGCGGGCCGGGGCATCGGGCGCGAGGTCGCGCTGCTGCTGGCCGAGGAAGGCGCCCATGTCTGGGCCGTCGATCCCGGCGTCGGCCGCGGCGGCGAAGAGACGGAGGACCGTCCGGCGGACGAGGTCGTGGCCGAGATCCGCGACAGGGGCGGCAAGGCAGAGGCGTGCTATGACACGGTCTCGGACTTCGACAAGATGGGCGAGCTGGTCAACGGCATCGTCCGCGACCACGGCAAGATCGACATCGTCGTCAACACCGCCGGCGTCCTGCGCGAGCGGATGATCTGGAACATGACCGAGGACGAATTCGACATGGTCATCAATGTCCACCTCAAGGGACATTGGAATCTCTGCCACCACGCCGTCCGCCACATGCGCAAGGCGAACTACGGGCGGATCGTCAACTTTGCCTCGGACGCGTTCAAGGGTTCGGTCGGGCAGTGCAACTATGCCGCCGCCAAGGGGGGCATCATCTCGCTCACCCGCTCGATCGCCAAGGAGACGCAGCGCAACGACATCACCTGCAACGTGATCTGCCCCGCCGCAGACACGCGGATGACCCTGACCGAGGCGGTCAAGGCCAACCGGCAGCGCAAGTACGAGGCCGGGCTGATGACCAAGGAGCAGTACGAGCGCACGATGATCTTCCGCGGCCCGGAGCATATCGCGCCGATGGTCGCCTACCTGACCACGCCGGAAAGCTGGGCCATATCCGGTCAGAACTTCCATATCGAGATGGGCAAGATCCACACCTACTACTACGGCGAGGAACAGCGCGGGCTGGTGCATGGCGCGGACGGGATGTTCACGCTGGACGAGCTGATGTCGGCGGTGCCCAATTCGCTGATGAACGGGCTGGAGCCGATCGTGCCCAAGACCGATCCGGCGCTGGCCGGGTCCGAGGACGCGAAGGCCAAGAGTGCCTGAGCCAGCGGGGCGCGGCCAACCCGCGCCCCCTGCCCCTGCAACATCAGGCGGTCATGCCGCCGTCGACCGGGATCGCGGCCCCGGTGATGTAGCTCGAGTCGTCCGAGATCAGGAACAGCGCGGTCGAGGCGATTTCCTCGGGCCGCGCGTTGCGACCATACAGCGGCGTCTGTTTGGCGCGCGCGGCGACCAGCGCCTCGGCATCCTGGTTGCCCTGCGGCGAGTCGGGGCGCGCGACGAAGGTCCGCAGCATCGGCGTATCCACCCCGCCCGGACAGATGGCATTGGCGCGGATGCCGTCGCCCGCCGTGCGCTTGGCCAGCGACCGGGTCCAGCCGATCACGCCGAACTTGACCATCGAATAGACCGGGCTGCGCGGCGATCCGGCCAGACCGGCGGTCGAGGAGGTATAGACCAGCGATCCGCCGCCCCGCTTGCGCATCTCGGGCAGCGCCGCCGCCGTGGTGTGCACGATGGTCCTGAGGTTCAGGTCGATGGCGAGATCCAGCAGCGCCGGGTCCATCTCTTCGACCATCGCCGGGCCGGGGTGGCCGGCATGCCCCCAGAAGAAGTCGAGCCCGCCGAACTCCGCCACCGTCTTGGTCACGATATCGCGCGAGAACTTGTCGTCGGTCAGGTCACCGATCAGCGGGATCGCACGACCGCCCGCCGCCTCGATCTCCTTGACCGCCTTTTCGACGCCCGCGCCGTCGATGTCGACCACGCCGACCGCCGCGCCCTCGGCCGCGAACATCTTGACGCCCGCCAGGCCCATGCCCGACGCCGCGGCGGTCACGATGCCGATCTTGTCCTTCAGTTTCATGCCACGTCCTCCCTCTCTGGCCGGACGACAATGGCCCCAATCGAACCGCCGGTCAATGTATTGACCCTCGGGTAGTATTCCATGACAGTGCCCGCGAAATGGCGCAGGCAGCGCGACAGGAGGAGTGTCGATGAGTCAACGTTTCCAGCGAGTTCTGGTGGCAAACCGGGGCGAGATCGCGGTGCGCGTGATGCACAGCGCCGCCGCGCTCGGGGTGGAGACGGTGGCCCTGCATACACCCGATGACGCCGAGGCGCTGCACGTCTTTCATGCCGACCACGTGGCCCCGCTGGCCGGGTCCGGTCCCGCCGGGTATCTCGACATCGACGCGGTCGTCGAGGCCGGGCTGCGCCTGCAATGCGACTGCGTGCATCCGGGCTATGGCCTGCTGAGCGAAAGCGCCGCTTTCGCCCGCGCCGTGGCCAAGGCCGGGATGACCTTTCTCGGTCCCGCGCCCGAGCATCTGGAAACGCTGGGCGACAAGGCCGCCGCCCGCGCGCTTGCGGTCAAGCTGGGCGTGCCGGTGTCCGAAGGGGTCGCCGCCCCGGCGACGGCCGACGACATGGCCGCGCTGTTGAAGCGGCTGCCCGAAGGCTCGGCCATCGCGATCAAGGCCGTTGCCGGGGGCGGCGGGCGCGGTATCCGCATCGTGTCCGACCCCGCGCAAGTGGCCGATGCCGCGGCCCGTTGCGCCTCCGAGGCCAAGGGCGCGTTTGGCGACGACCGGCTTTATGCCGAGGAGTTCCTGACCGGCGCCCGCCATATCGAGGTGCAGGTCGCGGGCGACGGCAAGCAGACCCTCGCCATCGGCGACCGCGACTGCTCGCTCCAGCGCCGCCGCCAGAAACTGGTCGAGATCGGCCCTGCCCCGAACCTCTCCGACGCCGCGCGTGCCGCGATCCACGGCGCGGCGGAGAAGCTCTGTGGCGAGATCGGCTATCTCGGGATCGGGACCGTCGAATTCCTCGTCCGTCCCGACGAGAGCTTCGTCTTCCTCGAGGTGAACCCCCGTATCCAGGTCGAACACACCGTCACCGAGATGGTCACCGGACTCGACCTCGTCGCGCTCCAGTTCGACCTTGCCGGTGGTCGCAGCCTCGCCGACTTCGCCCGCCCCGCGCCGAACGGTTTCGCCGTCCAGCTCCGCGTCAACGCGGAAAAGGCCGGACCGGATGGCACGCCCGTCCCCGCCTCGGGCCGGATCGCCCAGTTCGACCCGCCGGGCGGGCCGGGCATCCGGGTGGATACCCATGCGTATGGCGGCTACACCCCCAACCCGCGCTTCGACAGCCTGCTGGCCAAGCTGATCGTCCACGCCCCCGGCGACCTGACCGACGCCCTGTCCCGCTCGGCCCGAGCCTTGAAACGGTTCCGCATCGGCGGCGTCGACACCAACCGCGACCTGCTGCTGCGCCTCGTCGCCCTGCCGGAACTGGCGGCCGGCACCGCCGACACCGGGCTGGTCGAACGCCTGCCCGCCGCGAAGCCCGACACCCACGACCTGTTCCCCGAGGTCGCCGCGGACGGTCACGCGCACTACCACCACGTCACCGAAGTGCCCGCCGGATGCACCGGGGTCTTCGCACCGATGACCGGCGTGGTCATCGCCCTGCCCGACGAGGGCGCGCTGGTGCCCGAGGGCGGCGAGGCGGCGGTAATCGAGGCGATGAAGATGGAGAACACCGTCTCTTCACCCGCCGGGGGCCGTTTCGTCCCGGCGCTGGAAACAGGCGACGCGGTGAGCGAGGGCGATGTCATCGGCTGGCTGGAACCGGTGGACGAACAGCTCGACGCCGCGCAGGCCGAGGATGAGGTGGACCTGGACCACATCCGCCCCGATCTGGCCGAGCTCTACGAACGCCGCCGCCTGACCGAGGACGAGGCCCGCCCCGACGCGGTCGCGAAGCGCCACGCCAAGGGTCTGCGCATGGCGCGCGAGAACCTTGCCGACCTGGTCGATCCCGACAGCTTCGTCGAATATGGCCGCTACACCATCGCCATGCAGCGCAAGCGGCGGAGCGAGGACGACCTGATCCGCAATACGCCTGCGGATGGACAGATCACAGGCATCGGTTCGGTCAACGGCGACCTGTTCCCCGACCGGTCCCGCTGTGCTGTCATGGCCTATGACTACACCGTCCTTGCGGGCACGCAGGGCCACATGAACCACATGAAGACCGACCGCGTGATCGAAGTCGCGATCGAGAACAACCTGCCCCTGATCCAGTTCGGCGAGGGCGGCGGTGGACGGCCCGGCGACACCGAGGGCAGCTTCAACACCTCGTCCAGCTTCAACATCATCGCCCGCCTGTCCGGCAAGGCCCCGATCATCGGCATCACCGCCGGTTACTGCTTTGCCGGCAACGCAGCCTTCCTCGGGGTGTCCGACGTCATCATCGCGGTCAAAGGATCGAACATCGGCATGGGCGGCCCGGCGATGATCGAGGGCGGCGGGCTTGGTATTTACCAGCCGCAGGAGATCGGGCCGGACCACGTCCAGACCGCGAGCGGCGTGATCGACATCCTTGTCGAAGACGAGGCCGAAGCGGTGCGAGAGGCCAAGCGGACGCTGTCCTACTGGCAAGGCGCGATCCCCGAATGGTCCGCGCCCGATCAGCGCCAGCTGCGCCGGATCGTCCCGGACAACCGCCGTCGCGGCTATGACATGCACGAGCTGATCCATACGCTCTGCGACGAAGGTTCGGTGCAGGAGCTGCGGCCCGAGTTCGGGCGAGCGATGATCACCGCCTTCGTGCGGATCGAGGGCAAGCCCTTCGGTCTGTTCGCGAACAACCCCAAGATCATCGGCGGCGCCATCGACAGCGACGCGGCGGACAAGGCCGCGCGCTTCATGCAGATGTGCGACAGCTACGGCATCCCGCTGCTCTCGGTCATCGACACGCCCGGCATCATGGTCGGGCCCGAGGTGGAAAAGACCGCCCTCGTCCGCCATTCCGCCCGGCTGATGATCGTCGGCGCGAACCTCAGCGTGCCGATGTTCGCCGTGACGGTGCGCAAGGGCTACGGCCTCGGCAAGGCGGCGATGATCGGCGGGTCGTTCAACACCATCGACGCCGCCTGCGCATGGCCGACCGGCGAATTCGGGGCGATGAACCTCGAAGGCGCGGTCCGCCTCGCCTACCGCAAGGAGATGGACGCGGCCGACGACCCGGCGGAAAAGCAGGCGATATTCGACCGGCACCTGAACCAGTTGATCGAAGAGGGCAAGGCGATGTCCAAGGCGATGGACCGCTCCATCGACGATGTCATCGACCCCGCCGACACCCGCGCATGGCTGCTGAACTGCCTCGCCAACACCTGGAACCGTCCGAAGCACCGCAAGGCCCGCTTCATCGACGCATGGTGACCTGCCACATCCAAGGATGACCGCCGCGCGTGCTTGCGCGCGGCGGGGTCGGCTGTAAGCTCCGGTCATGTAATCGGAACCGCTATGCGGGAGGGAGGAGACCGACATGAAAGCTGCCATTCTTGAGCAGGCCAACAAGCCGTTGATCATCGCGGACGTGGCCCTGGGCAACCTTGGCCCGCACGAGGTGCGGATCCGCACCGCCGCCTGCGGCCTGTGCCATTCGGACCTGCACTATATCGACGGCACCGTCGCCCAGCCGATGCCCGTCGTGCTGGGCCACGAGGCGTCCGGCATCGTGGAAGAGGTCGGCAGCCACGTCACCCGCTTCAAGGTCGGCGATCATGTCGTCGGCTGCCTGTCGGTGTTCTGCGGGACCTGCTCGCACTGCATTTCCGGCAATCTCGTCGAATGTTCGAACCCCGAGGTCAAGCACGCCCCCGGCGTCGCCCGCCGCATCACCCGCGACGGGGTGCACGTGGGTCAGGGCTTCAACCTCGGCGCCTTCGCCGAGGAGATGCTGGTGCACGAAAATGCCATCGTGAAGATCCGGGACGACATGCCGCTGGACCGCGCCGCGCTGATCGGCTGCGGCGTGCTGACCGGCACCGGCTCGGTCATCCGCACCGCCAAGGTGCCGCCGGGGTCCACCGTCGCGGTGATCGGCTGCGGCGGCGTCGGGCTGTCCGCGATCATGGGGGCCAAGATGGCCGGCGCGCTGCGCATCATCGCCATCGACGTGCTGCCGAACAAGCTGGAGCTGGCCAAGGAATTCGGCGCGACCGACGTGGTCAACGCCAAGGAGGTGAACCCGGTCGAGGCGGTCATCGAGATGACCAAGGGCGGCGTGAACTACAGCTTCGAGTGCATCGGCGGCAAGGCGACGGCGGAACAGGCGATCCGCATGACCGGCACCGGCGGCACGACGACCCTGATGGGCGTGATGCCGGGCGACATGATGATCGAATTCTCGGGCCGCGACCTGTTCTACCGGCAGAAGAAGATCCTCGGCTGCCTGATGGGCTCGAACCAGTTCCCGACCGACATCCCGCGGCTTTGCGACTTCTACATGCAGGGCGCGCTGCCGCTGGACAAGATGATCTCCAAGCGGATCAAGCTGAGCGAGATCAACGAAGGCTTCGACGCGCTCAAGGGCGGCAACGTGGCGCGGAGCGTGATCACCTTTGACGCCTGACGAAAGCGCCCCCGCCCCGAAACGGGCGGGGGTTTTTACCGCGCTGAGGCACCGCAACTACCGGCTGTTCTGGTTCGGCAACCTCGTCTCCATGACCGGCGACTGGCTGGATCAGGTCGCGCTGAACTGGCTGGTGATTTCGACCACCGGCGACCCGGTGATGCTGGGGCTCGTGAACCTCGGGCGCGGCGTGCCGATCATGATCTTCTCGATCTTCGGCGGGGTGATGGCGGACCGGTTCGACCGGCGCAAATACCTGATGTCGACCCAGACGGCGACCATGCTCGTCTCGGTCCTGCTGGCCGCCGTGGTGTGGTCGGGCGAGGTGAACATCTGGATCATCGCGGTGCTGGCGACCTGCCGGGGCATCGTCGTCGCCTTCAACCTGCCCGCACGGCATTCGGTGATCTTCCAGCTTGTCCCGCGCGAGGACGTGGCGAGCGCGGTGGCGCTGAACTCGGTCACCATCAACTCCGCCAAGGTGCTGGGCCCGCTGGCCGCCGCCGGGATCATCGCCGTCTTCGACATCGCCACGTGTTTCGCGGTGAACGCCGCCAGCTTCACGGTCGTGCTGCTGATGCTGCTGTTCATCAAGCTGCCGCCCAAGGAGGTCCGCGACCGCCGCCGCAACCGCGTCTGGACCGACATGCGCGAAGGCTTCCGCTACCTGCGCGGCGACCGGACGCTGATGCTGCTGGTCTTTGTCGGGATCGTGCCGACGTTCTTCTGCCAGCCCTACCTCAACATCCTCGCGATCTTCGCCAAGGACGTCTTCGCCGTCGGCTCCACCGGGCTCGGGATCATGGTGGCCACCGCCGCCTTCGGGTCGGTCTGCGGCGGTCTGGTCGCCGCGCATGTCCAGCGCGACGGGCGGAGGGGGACGGTGATGCTGGGCTTCATGGGTATGTTCGGCGCGATGCTGGTGGCGTTCTCCTTCGCGCCGACGATCTGGCTGGCGGTGCCGCTCGTGTTCCTGGTGGGGATGATGCACATCGCCTATGCCTCGTCGAACAGCACCATGCTGCAACTGACGGTCGAGGACGAATATCGCGGTCGGGTGCTGTCGACGCTGATCATGACGCGAGGGGTGATGTCGCTGGGGACGGCGACGACCGCGACGCTCGCCGCGATGATCGGCGCGCGCTACGCGATGGCCGGGATGGCGAGCGTCGTGGTGGTGTTCGCGGCGGTGTTGTGGGTCAGAGCGCCAGCATTGCGCGACCTGCGGGTGTAGCGCGAAGCCGCGCCATCGACGGGCCGCGGCGCGGCGATCCTGGGCGTCGAGCTTGGGCGCTTTATTTCAGCCACGCCATCGCACAGAACGAACGTCGCGCAAGCGGAAGCCAATCGCCGGGCCGGGGGGCGGCCCGACGATGGCGCGGCGGCCTGCGGCCTTGATTCCGCGCCTGTGCCTATGGCCTCAATGCCCCTTCCCGCTCACCTGAGCCCGCATCCGGGGCGTCGCGACCTGATCCGAGATGTGGATGTTGATCACCAGCGTCCCCTCGCCCTCGTCATAGCTCTCGATCGCCGCCTTCAGCTCATCCACCGTCGTCACGCTGACCCCGCGCAGACCGAACCCGCGTGCGATCGCACCGATGTCGGAAATCCCGTGGATCGCCTCGGAATCGTCGATCCCCTGCGCCCTCAGCTTGTGGATCTCGGACCCGTAGGCCCCGTCGTTCATCACCATGATCAGCATCTTCAGCCCGTGCCGCCGGATCGTGTCCAGCTCCTGCACGTGCATCATCAGGCTGCCGTCGCCCTCGATGAAGGCCAGCCGGTCGTTCCCTGCCGCCACCGAGGCGCCGATGGCAAAGGAAAGCCCGCTGCCGATGGCGGAAAAGTTCTTGTAGACGTGGCTGTTGCCGCCCTTGAAGCCGCGCATCCCGGCCTGCCAGAACGACTGGTGACCGTTGCCCTGCACCAGCCCCATCTCCTTGTCGAGCGTCGCCTCGATCACCTCGGTCGCGGTGCGCGGGTCCAGCCGGTCGGGCTCCTGCACCCGCTGCGCGCTGTCGTTCACGTCGCGCGCCAGCTTGTCCGCGACCTCCTTGGTCCGCACGCCGGAGGCCACCTTGCGCCCCTTGAGCGCCTTGGTCACCGCCGTCGCGGTCCGCCCCGCATCGGCGATCACCCAGTCATCGGCGCCCCAGACACCCTCGAACATGCCCGCCGGATCCAGATCGACCTGGATCGTCCGCGCCTTGCCGAAGAACCCGCCGCCGCCCAGCGTGTGGACCGACAGGCTCGCGCCAAAGGCCACGACGACATCCGCCTCGTGCGCCAGTTCGATGGCGTATTCGCGGGCATAGCCCCCGGCCACACCGATGGAATACGGATTGTGATCGAACAGCCCCATGGCCGGCAGCGTGTTGGACAAGAGCGCCCCCGATGCCTCGGCCAGCGCCTCGACCGCATCGGTCGCACCGCTGTTGATCACCCCGCGCCCGGCGAGGATCATCGGACGCTGCGCTCCGGCAAGCGCATCGGCCAGCATGGCGACCGCGCCTTCCTCTGGCGGCAGCGCGGGGCGCTTGGCGGGCCATGGCGCGGGCTGGTAGGCCCGCCCGTCCGCCGGTTCCTTCTGCAGGTCGTAGGGCACGCCGATCACCACCGGCAGCCGGTCCCGACGCGCCAGCATGAAGGCGCGCTGCACGTTCTCGTGGATCGTCTTGGGCGAACGGGCGGCGACGTAATGCGCCCCGGTCGGCGCGATCAGCGCGGCCTGGTCGATGTCCTGCGAATACCACGGCTTGTGCATCGGCGCCTCGCCCACGAAGCAGATCAGCGGCATCCGGGTCCGCGCGGCCTGGGTCAGCGCGGTCATCAGCTGCGTCACGCCCGGCCCGCAGGTGACGGAGGCCAGCCCGATCCCGCCGGTCGCGCCCGACCACGCCATCGCGGCGGCGACGGTGCAGTGTTCGTGGCGCAGGTGGATCGTCTCCACCTCCGGCAACTTGGACAGCACGGTCGAGAAGTGCATGTTGCCGTCGCCCATCAGGGCGAACTGCGCGCGGACGCCCTCGGCGTGGACCGCGCGGGCGATGAGGTCGTAGATCGGTTGGCTCTGGGTCATGATGGCTCCTCCCTGCCGGTTGCCGAAACCATGTCACCGGTCCGGCGCACCCCCAATCGGCCACCCCGATTTCCCGCATCCGTGTAAGGATCCGCCGATCACGAACATGCCGCTTTCCACCCCCCGCCCCGGCCCATATCGTGCCAGCATACCATCACGGCGGAGAGGAGACGGGATGAACACGCTGCACAAGACCGGCAACAGGGTCCAGACCACCGAGGGTCCGATCGACGGCATCCAGGGCTCCGGCGCCATCCGCTTTCTCGGCGTGCCCTATGCCGTGGCCGACCGCTTCGGCCCAGCCCGCCGCCCCAAGGCGTGGAACACCCCCTTTTCCGCGCACCGCCTCGGCGACCGCTGCCCGCAGACCCCCGGCCGCGGCGGCGGCAGCTGGATGTCGTTCCTGTCCGACACCTCGCCCATGTCCGAGGATTGCCTGCGCCTGAACGTCTACGTCCCCGACCGCCCGGCGACCAAACCGCGCCCGGTGATGGTGTGGTTCCACGGCGGCGGCTTCATCTCGGGCTCGGGCGGGCGCAACTGCGTGGACGGGTCGCGCATGGCTGACCGTGGCGATGTGGTGGTCATTACCCTGAACCACCGGCTGAACGCCTTCGGCTTTACCTACCTGGCCGAGCTGATGCCCGGCCATGAGGGCATCAACTGCGGCGTCACAGACCTTGTCGCGGCGCTGGAATGGGTGCGCGACAATGCTGCGGCGTTCGGCGGAGATGCCGGAAACGTCACGATCTTCGGCCAGTCCGGCGGCGGCGGCAAGGTCGCGGCGCTGATGGCCATGCCCTCGGCCGAGGGCCTGTTCCACCGTGCCGTGATCCAGAGCGCGTCGACACTCCTGACGATGGCGACCCCGGAACGCGCCACCGCCTGCGCGAAACTGATGCTCGAGGAACTGGGCATCAAGAATCCCACACCCGAGGCGCTGGCCAAACCCACGACGCAGGAGGTCCTCGCCGCCCGCCTGCGCGCCGTGGCGCGGAACGGCGGGGTGGATGACTTCCGCCCCGTGGTTGACGGCACCGTGATGCCCGCCAACCCGTTCGAGCCGGAGTCGCTCGAACGTTCCGCGAAGATCCCGCTCCTGATCGGCGTCTGCGAGGACGAGATCACCTTCTTCCTCGCCTCCGCCGACCCCGAGTTCCACAAGATGGAGGCCGAGACCGCGAAGAAGCGGATCGCGCATTTCATCGGCATCGAGGCCGCCGAGGGCGGCAAGGTCTTCGACGCCATCGCGGCCATGTTCCCCGGCGAGAGCCCGGCGCAGATCGCATCGCGCGCCATGTCGGAACAGATGTATCGCCGCAACGACCGGCTGGCCGCCGACATCCGCTCGGCCCATCCCGGCGCGGCGCCGACCTATTCCTACCTGTTCCGCTGGAAAACCGCCGCCCTGAACGGCCACCTCGCCTGTCCGCACACCTTCTGCATTCCGATGGTCTTCGGCACCACCGAAAGCGCGTCGGAACTGCTGGGCCGCCCGCGCGAGGCGCGCGCGCTGTCGGACAAGGCGCAGGACGCGTGGCTGGCCTTTGCCCGCACCGGCGATCCGAACACCGACAGCCTGCCCGCTTGGCGGCCCTACAACGCCGGGGATCGTCCGACGATGATCTTCGACGACACCTGCGGGATGATGGACGACCCGATGCCGGAGCTCAGGACACTGTTCGAAACCCTGCCCGCCTATTCGACGGACAAGGGGTCGGGCGCGACGCAGGCCGCCATCTGAACAGAGCCTATTCCGCCTTCTTCCGCGAGGCGAGGATGCGATCGTTGTCCTCGCCGAGCGCCTTGGACGGCCAGCGATAGCCGCGTTCCAGATCCTCGTAGATGATGGGCGAGGACGGCAGGACCACGTCGCCGAACAGCGGGTGGTCGACGTTCTGCAGCATCCCGCGCGCGTGCATGTGTTCGTCGGCCATGACTTCGGGGATCTCGCGCACCGGCGCGCAGGGGACCCCCGCATCGACCAGCCCGGCGAACACTTCGGCCTTGGGGCGCCCGGTCAGCCATTCGTCGATCAGCGCATCGACCTCGGCCATCCGGTTGCAGCGTTCGCGCATGGTCACGTAGCGCGGATCGTCCGCCGCCCAGTCCTGCCCGAAATAGCCGGTCAGCCTACGCCACATCGCATCGCTGTTGCACAGGATCGCCAGCCAGCCGTCGGCGGCGCGATAGACGTTGTAGGGACACAGCGACAGCCCGCCGTGGTGGTTGCCGGTCTGCGGGTTCACCCCCGTCCCGACCAGCCCGAGGTTCGAGGCGAGCGCGGGATAGATCGCCTCGAACATCGACACCTCGACGCTGCGCGCGCGGCCCGTGCGTTCGCGTTCGACCAGCGCGGTCATGACGCCCGCGTAGAGGTGGACGCCCGCGTTGAAGTCACAGATCGCGGGCCCGGCCTTGAGCGGCGGGTTTTCCGGGAAGCCGGTGATGCTCATCACCCCCGACATCGCCTGCACGGCGAGGTCCATCGCCGGGAACCGCGAATAGGGGCCGGTGGTGCCATAGCCGGACGAAGCCGCGTAGACGAGGCGGGGGTTCAACTCCTCCAGCCGTTCGCGCGGGAAGCCAAGGCGGGCCATGACGCCGGGGCGGAAGTTCTCGACCAGCACGTCGGAGGTGCGGATCAGGTCCTCCAGATCGGCCTTGCCCTCGTCGGTCTTGAGGTCGAGCGTCACGAAGTGCTTGCCCGAGTTCAGCATCGCATGCGGGATGAACGCCCGCCCCGCGTCCTTCTGCCGGCGGCGGGTGTGCTCGCCCTCGGGCGGCTCGACCTTGATGACCTCGGCCCCGGCCATGGCCATAAGGAAGGTCGCATAGGGGCCGTTGTAGATCTGCGTCAGGTCGATGACCCTGATCCCGTCGAGTGGTCCCTGCATCGCGTCCTCCTGTAAAGCGTCACGCGGACGCTAGGACCGGGCCGCCGGGGCGGCAAGGCAGGGTTCGGGCGATTGCAGGGACGTGTCGGATCAGTCGAGGCGGGCGAGAAAATCCAGCAGCATCTGGTTGATGCGCTCGGCGGCCTCGTAGTTCACCCAGTGCCCCGCACCGTCCAGCACCTCGATCTCGGCTGCGGGATAGGCGTCGCGCAGGATGCCGACGCGGGTCTCCATCGTGCCGGGCGCGACGAAAGCGTCCTTTTCGCCCCAGATCGAGACGACGGGGCCGGTGAACCCGTCCAGCACCTCGGGCAGAAGCTTGCCGCGCTTGACCTTCAGCTGGTTCAGCCGCGCCTGCACCGTGTTCTCGTGCTGGATGCGCAGGGTCCGGGCGTCGACCAGCGCAGGATCCGCCAGCATGATGCTGCCAAGGTTGAACCGATGCGCCTCGACCAGTTCATCGCCCGACTTGCCCCGGACCTTGGCGGTCGGCGGCGGGTTCGGGGCCATGATCCCGGCGGGCGAGCACAGGAACAGACCCCGGATGCGGTTGGCATGAAGCTGCAGGAGCTGCGCCGTCATCGCGCCGCCGAAGGAAAAGGCGGCGATGGCATAGGGTGTGTCCGGTCCGATCAGGCTGTCCAGACCGGCGGTCACGTCCCGCGCCATGTTCATGACAGAGGTCGGTTCAGCCGGTTCGTCCGAGTCACCATAGCCAGGCAGATCGGGCACCAGCACACGGTTGCCTTTCGCAAGCGGCTCGATGCTGCGGACCCAGTGCTTCCACGATCCGGAGCCGCCGTGCAGGCAGAGCACCGGCTTGCCCTGACCCCAAATCCGCCAGGCGACGCGGCGGCCATCGCTGTCGGTATCCACACGCTCGGCGGTCGACGACAGGCGGTCCAGCAGGTCATCGGGCTGGCACAGCGCGGCGGGGTGGCTCATGGGGAAATCGTCTCTCTTCAGGCCGGAATCGCATGACCCGGCGGCGGGCGGCGACCCCTTGGGGCCGCCGCCGCACATCGGCTCAGTAGCCTTTGAAGTCCGGCGTCCGGCGTTCGTTCATCGCCTTGACGCCTTCCTTGAAGTCATGCGTCACGCGCAGCAGGTTCTGCTCGAACGCCTCGTTGTAGGTCGCCTGACGGAACGCCTCCAGCACGCCGTTGCGCAGGGTCTTGCGGGTGAACTCCACCGCCAGCGGGGCGGAAACGGCGATCTCCTGCGCGACCTCGATGGCCTTGGCACGGACCTGATCCGAGGGCACCAGCCAGTCGAGCAGACCCATCTCATAGGCCTCGTCGCCCGGCACGCGGCGGCCGGTGTAGAACAGCCAGGCCGCCTTCTGCTCGCCCACGATCCGCGGCAGCGTGTAGGTGGTGCCGAAGCCGGGGTGATAGCCCTGACGGCAGAAGTTGGCGGAGAGCCGCGTCTCGCTGCTGCCGACGCGGAAGTCCGCAGCCAGCGCCAGGCCGATACCCGCGCCGACGGCGGCGCCGGACACGGCGGCGATGACCGGGGTCTTGGCGGCCATCAGACGATGCGCTTCCTGATAGAGGTGGCGCGTGGCCTCCTGCGTGATGGAATCGCCGTCGTCCTTGACCCGCTCGGCCAGGTTCGCGCCAGCCGAGAAGTGTTTCCCTTCGGAACACTGGACGATCGCACGGATCTCCTTGTCGGCGTCCAGTTCGTCATAGGCATCGGCAATTGCGGCGATGGCGTCGATATCGACAAAGTTGTTCGGGCCGCGCTGCAGTTCGACGATGCCGACATGGCCGTCGCGGGTGATCTTAACGTCGCTCAAGTGTTTTCCTCCTCATGAACCGGCTCACAGGCCGGGAATTCGATCCTGCAGGGCGTGGCGGGCGATCAGCATCCTGTGCACCTCGCTCGGCCCTTCGTAGACGCGCATAAGACGCACATGATTTGCCATCATCTGCAAGGGCAGTTCCTTGGTCATGCCCATTGCGCCGAAACTCTGCATGGACTTGTCGATGGTGTCCCATGCCAGCTCGGTCCCCCAGAGCTTGATCATCGAACACTCCGTCCGGGCCTGTTCGCCCCGGTCGATCTTGGCCGCCGTGTTGTAGATCATCAGCCGCAGGGCGTGCAGTTTCATCTCGGCATCCGCGATCCACCACTGGATGGACTGCCGGTTCGCCAGCAGGTCGCCGAATGTCTTCCGCTGCTTGACCCATTCCTTCATCAGGTCCAGCGCGCGCCGCGTCTTGCCCGCGCACCACGCTGCCATCTGCACCCGCCGCACCGACAGCCGCATCTGCATCGGGCCAAAACCGTTTCCAAGCTCGCCCAGCAGGGCACTGCCCGGCAGCTTGAGGTCGTCGATGGCGATCTCGTAGGTATAGCGCCCGCCCAGCATCGGGATCCGGCGCGCGACCTCGAAACCGGGCGTGCCCCTGTCGACGAGGAAGGCGCTGATCCCGCCCCGCGCGCCTTTCTCGGGATCGGTCGAGGCCATGAGGATCGTGAAATCCGCGTAGCCCGCCTTGCCGATCCAGATCTTGCGCCCGTTGATGACCCAGCCGTTGCCGTCCTGCACCGCGCGGGTCTTCATCGACGCCGGATCGCCGCCGCCGCCGGGTTCGCTGATGCCAATGGCGCTGATCAGTTCACCCCGCGCATAGGGCTCCAGATACCGCGCCTTCTGCTCGTCGTTGCAGGTCTGCATGAGCATCCGCAGGTTCGGACTGTCGGGCGGGAAGTAGTAGTCGACGCAGGTCTGCGCCATCTCTTCCCACACCCCGATCATCGTGACGGCGTCGAGGTTCGACCCGCCGTATTCCTCAGGCCCGTCGAGCGCGTAGAGGCCCAGGTCCTTCGCCTTGGCGTCGAGCCCCGCCCGTTCCTCGGCGGTCAGCGCCATGCCGCCGCCCTCGGCCTCGCGCTGCATGACCACCGGCTCGAACGGCATGACATTGTCGCGCATGAACCGCCGCGCGAGGTCGCGCAGCATCTGCTGTTCCTCGGTCAGCGTGAAATCCATGGCTCAGGCCCCGTCCTTCAGGATCACCACCGCGTCGGCCACCGTCACGCCGGATCCGTCGGCATGCAGGATCACCGGGTTGAACTCCATCTCGGCGATCACCTCGCGCCCCGCCATCGCCGCGCGGCTGATGCGGGATATCAGCTCGGCCGCCGGGGCGAGGTCGATGGGCGCGGACCCGCGAAAGCCCGAGAACAGCGGTGCGGATTTCAACCCGCGCAGCAGCGCCTCGGCCCGCGCGGGGCCGATCGGGGCGGGATAGTGACTGACATCGCCATAAAGCTCGACCGCCACGCCGCCCGCGCCGATCATCATGATCGGGCCGAAGGTCGCGTCGTTCACCACGCCGACGACCAGTTCGACACCCTTGGGCGCCATCTTCTGCACCAGCACGCCGCTCACCGCCGCGCCCCTGGCCTTTTCGGCGGCGCTCGCGATGATGTCGTCATAGGCCGCCCGCACCGCGTCCGCATCGGGCAGCGCCACGCGCACCCCGCCGACCTCGGTCTTGTGCAGGATGTCGGGCGACTGGATCTTCAGCACGACCGGATAGCCCATGCCCTCGGCCGCCGTCACCGCCTCGTCCGCCGATCGCGCCAGCACGTCGCCATCGCCGCCGATGCCGTAGTCCTTGAGCCAGCGCTTGGCCTCGAACTCCGTCAGTGCGCCCGCCGTCGTGTCAGGCCGCGCCAGATCGGGGCCGTCGGGCACCACGGCGTCGGACTGGTGTTCCGCGTAGGTGACGAGCTTGGACAGCGCCGCCACGCATTCGCGCAGGTCGGTCATCAGCACCGTCCCGCCCTCCGCGGCCGTCCTTTTGGCAAAGCGCGAGGCGAGCGTATAGGCCCAGACCATCATCGGCACCTTGCCGCGCCCGGTGATGCCGATCAGCTTTTCCGGAATCAGCGCCACAGCGTTTTCCCGCGCCGCAGAGACGATGTTGAGGATGATGTCGACCTCGCCACTCTCCTCCAGCATCTCGGAGATCTGCATCGCCACCGGTCCAGTCGATGCCCCCTGCGCCGTCGTGTCCACCGGGTTCAGGGCCGAGGCGTGGTTCGGGATCAGCGGCTCGATCTTCGCCTGCAGTGCGGGTGACAGTTCCGGCACCGTCAGCCCGAAATCCTCCATGATATCCGCCGCCGTGGTCCCGCCCCCGCCCGAGGTGGTGACGATCCCGACCCGCCGACCCAAGGGCCGCGCACAGGTGGCGAAGACGGCGGCGAGCGCGACCGCCTCGTCCATCTCGCCCGCCTCGACGACCCCGTATTTGCGGAAGACCGCCTGATAGGCCGAATGTTCCCCGGTCAGCGAGGCGGTATGCGACGCGGCCGCCCGCGCCCCCGCCCCGGAGCGGCCCATCTTGCAGACGATCACCGGCTTGCCCGCCGCCCGCGCCGCCGCCGCCGACCGCGCGAACCCCGCACCGTCGCGGATCGACTCGCACAGGATGACGATCACCTGCGTGTGCGGATCGCGGACCATGACGTCCATGTAGTCGGCGATCGACAGGTCCACCTCGTTCCCGGTCGAGATCACGTGGCTGAAGCTGAGCCCGAAGTCGCGGCCACGGGTGAAGATCGCGAACCCCATGCCGCCCGACTGCGACACCACGCCGACCCGCCGGTCGGGCGCGGCGTGGATCATCTCGTCCTTGTCCAGCGCCTCGACGACCGGAGAGAAGGTCGCGCAGACCGGGTCGACGACGTTGAAATAGCCTTCGCTGTTCGGCCCGATGATCCGCATGCCCGACCGGCGGGAGATCTCCAGAAGCCGCTCCTGCAAGGCCAGCGCGTCGCCCCCTTCCTCGGCAAAGCCCGAAGAGATGATCATGACGTTCCTGGCCCCCGCCTGCGCGCAGTCCTCGACCACGTCGGGCACCAGCTTGGCCGGGATCGCGATCACGGCCAGGTCCACCGGCTCCGGCACATCACCGATGGTGGGGTAGCACTTGTAGCCACCGATCTCGTCATACTTGGGATGCACGGGATAGAGCGCGCCGGTGTAGCCGTTCTTGTGCGTGAAGTGGAACAGACGCCCCCGGATGGTGTGCACGTCCGGCGTCGCCCCGATGAACGCCATCGAGGCGGGGCGGAAGAAGTCGTCGGGCAGCGGCTGACGGGTGACGGCTTGGTCCATTTGGGGGTCCTTTCCGGTGTTTCGTCGCGGCGAAATCGCCCGGTCCGACGTCCCAGATCGGAATTCTTATCCGATAGGCGGAACCTCCCGCCAATTGCGGGCGGCGATGTTTTCAGACTCGTGGCGAGACCGGGAAACAGCTTGCCCGGTCCGCGAAACCGCAGGGAAGCTTGCCCATGCCTGCGGGCCGGACGACAGAAGGAAGCGCGCGATGAGCGTCGATGAACAGATCAGGGAAACCGACGGGGCGGTGGTTTCGACCACACTTGGCAAGCTGCGCGGGGTCAGTCGCAACGGCGTCGAAATCTTCCGTGGCATCCCCTATGCCGCCCCGCCGACAGGCGACCGTCGCTTCCGCGCCCCCGCCCCCGCCGCAGGCTGGAGCGGTATCCGCGAGGCGAAGGCATGGCCCGAAAGCTGCCCGCAGGAACGCCGCTTCGATACCGGCCTGCTGCGCTGGTATCGCTCGGCGATGACCGAGAACGAGGATTGCCTCTACCTCAACGTCTTCACCCCCGCGCCGGATGGCAAGAAGCGTCCGGTGATGGTCTGGTATCACGGCGGCGCCTTCGCCACCGGGGCCGGGACCGCGCCGGGGTTCGAAGGCTCGGCGCTGGCACGGCGCGGGGACGTCGTGGTCGTGACGGTGAACCATCGGCTGAACGTCTTTGGCTACTTCCACCCCGGCCCCGATGCGGACGACAACTTTGCCGACAGCGCGAACGCCGGGATGCTGGACCTCGTCGCCTCGCTCGAATGGGTGCGGGACAACATCGCGGCCTTCGGCGGCGACCCGGACAGCGTGACGATATTCGGCGAGTCCGGTGGCGGCGGCAAGGTCGGGCGGCTGCTGCACATGCCGGCGGCCAAGGGTCTGTTCCACCGCGCCATCCTGCAATCCAGCGGCCTTCGCTCGGCCACGCCCGAACAAGGTTCGAAAGCCGCCGCGCATCTGCTGGAGCAGTTCGGCTGGACACCCGCCGAGGCGGCGAAACTGCGCGACGTGCCCTCGGACAAACTGCTGGCCGCCCGCCTCAAGACGGTCGACGCGCTCGGTTTCGATCCGTTCGAGCCGATCCCGGACGGGCACAACCTGCCCGAAGCGCCGTTCTCCGAGGGCGCGCCCGAGATCTCGGCCGGGATCCCGATCATGATCGGCACCTGCAACAACGAGGCCTATTACCTGCTGATCGAGCAGAAAGGCGCGTTCGAGATGACACGCGAGGATGCGGTCGGGCGAATTCAGGCTCTGAACAACCTCGAAAAGGCCGCGGCCGAAGAGATCTATACCCTCTACGACCAGAAGACGCCCGGCAACAAACCGGTCGACGTCTACGCCGATGTCCTGACCGACCAGCGGTTCCGGATGAATTCGCTCCGCTGCGCGCGGCTCAAGGCGGAACAGGGAACGGCCCCCGCCTATCTCTATCGCTTCACCTGGAACAGCCCGGCGCAGGGCGGCAAGTATCGCGCGATCCACACGATCGAGGTGCCCTTCGTCTTCGGCACAATGGACACCGCGACCGAACTCGTCGGAACCGGCCCCGAACTCGGCCCGCTCTGCGACAAGGTCATGGGGGCGTGGATCGCCTTCGCCCGCACCGGCGACCCGAACGCGCCCGGATTGCCGCAATGGGATCCCTATGACGGGGAGACCTGCGGCACCATGCTCCTCGACATCGAACCGACGTTCGTTCAGGACCCGCCCGGACCCGAGCTTCAGGCGCTGGCCGGGAACGGCATTCGCGCGTCACTCAGCCGGACCGTATGACGTAACGACACGGATGGGGAATACCTCCCTGCCGGCAGGCAATTCCCTTTCCGTTGTGGTATCAAATCGTTAGAGTCTTTCCATTCTGCGGGCCTGCCCGCCACAATAGACCGGAGGCCGCCGTGAACCAGCCCTCTCCCGCCAGCGGCAAGATGCCGTCCGAGCAGCGCAAGGAACAGATCATCCGCGCCGCGACAGAGCTTTTTGCCGAGGCCGGCTATGTCGGCACATCGCTGCGTGACGTGGCCGAGAAATGCGGAATGACCAAGGCCGCGCTCTATTACCACTACCCGGACAAGGAAAGCCTGCTCAAGGCCGTCGTCAAGGCGCGGATGACACGGCTGAACGCGACGGTGGAAAAGGGTCTGGAAGGCGTCGGGGACGATCCGCTGGACCGCATCCGCGCCTTCCTCATGGCCTGCGCCAAACAGATCGACACGGACCGGTCCGGCTGGGTCGTCGGTGCGCGGATCTTCTGGTCGATTGCCAATATTCCCGACCGCGAGGAAATGATCGAGCTGCGCGATCACTTTGAATCGCTGCTCAAGAACGAGGTCGTCCGCGCCATGGATCAGGGCATCCTGCGCAAGGAGGATCCGGGCATGGTGACCCGGATGCTCCTGTCCTGGCTCAACTACATCCCGCGCTGGCACCGCCCCGGTGGCAAGATGAACGTGATGGAGGTTTCTGACGAATTCCTCCGCCTCTCGCTCGCCGGGCTGCGCGCCTGAGGGGGTCCCCTCAGGCGTTCGCCTCTGCCAGCCGTTCGGCGTAGAGCATCGCATCGCCGAAATCGAAACCCGACTGCAGCAGCCGCTTGTTCAGGCGGGTGACGGCCAGTTCCTCGGTCATGCCCATCCCGCCGTGCAGCTGGATCGCGCCATGCGCGACCTGCCGGGCGTCGCGGCTGACCCTCAGCTTGGCCATCGCCAGTGACCGGGGGCTGATGTCGCCCGCGCTCATGTCGTTCAGCGCACGCAGGGTCGTGGCCGAGGCGTTGAGGTATGTCATGAACAGCTCGGCCACCTTGTGCCGCAGCACCTGGAACTGGGCGAGCGGCTGGTCGAATTGCTTGCGGTTCAGCAGGTAGTCGATGGTCTGCTGGATCACCGGCACCATGGACCCGACGGCATCGACGCAGGTCAACAGCGTGCCGACCGGCTGCGCCATCGACAATGCCCGCGCGGCCTTGCCGCCATCCGCCAGCGTCGTGCCCGTGGCACCGTCGAAGGTGAAGTCCAGCGTGGGCCGACCATCCAGCGTCTGGTTCGGCGTCACGGTGACGCCCTGCGCAAGGTCCACCAGCACCAGCTGATCCGCCGAGGCGAGCAGCAGATGCGTCGGATCGGCCAGCCCCTCGACCCCGCCGAGCAGGCCCGAGATCGAAGGTTTTGCGCCGGTGGAGAGACTGAAGTCACGCCGGTCCAGCCCACCCTCTTCGGTCAGCAGCGCCGTGACGACGCGGGCCGAGCCGTCCATATGCGCCGCCAACGCCGCATCGCGCGCCGCGCCCGCTGGCGCATGCGCCAGCAGCAACGGCGTGACAGCGCAGGCCATCGGCAGCGACTGCGTGAGCCCGCCCCGTGCCGCGCCCTCGACGATCGCCGCGAGGTCGGCCAGCTCCGCGCCGGCACCGCCGGACTCTTCTGGCACCAGTGTCATCGGCCAGCCGAGCGCGGCGATGTCCGCCCAGGACTTCAGCCCGCCCCGCGCGGCGCGCTCCGCCTCTTCGAACATCGCGCCTGCGACGAGCGGGGGCGAAAGCCTGTCGATCTCCGTCCCGAACAGCTGCGCGGACACGAGGTTCTTCTGCACCTCGTCGGACCCGCCGACAATGGTCCGCGACCGGTTCAGGAAATAGGTCGAGATCCAGCGCAGCGCCTCGGTGTCCTTGTCATCCGGGCTTTCGGTTCCGCGCCGGGCGGCGTGGGTTGGCCCCACCGTTTCGACCGCGATGTCGCAGATCGCCTGCTGGATGTTGCAGGACGTCACCTTGATCGCCGACGGCACGATGCCGAGGTTTTCGCCCCGCATCGCCATGCCGACGGCAGCACGGCCCTGTTCCTTGAGACCCAGCATCTTGCTTTCGATCTCGATCAGCCGCAGCCGGGTGTCCGCCCGGCGGAGCGCGCCGTTCGGTTGTTTCTCGGACAGCCGTTTGACCGCGTCGAACAGCTGAAAGATCGGCGCGGTGTTCGCCCCGCCCAGCCGTTCGTGGGACAGCAGGTACTTGCCATAGGTCCAGCCCTGACCCTCTTCTCCCACGCGATTGGCCACCGGGACGCGGACGTTTTCGAAGAACACCTCGTTCACGTGGTGGATGCCGTCGATCGTCTTGATCTCTTTCACCGTGATGCCCGGCGAACTGATCGGGATCAGCAGCAGGGTGATGCCCTTCTGTTTCTTGTCCTCGGTCGAGGTGCGGACGAGGGTATAGATCCAGTCGGCCTCGTGCGCGTGGCTGGTCCAGATCTTCTGCCCGTTCACCACGTAGTCGTCGTCGTCCAGCTCGGCCTTGGTCCGGAGCGAGGCGAGGTCCGAGCCCGAGCCCGGCTCCGAATAGCCCTGGCACCACCAGTCGTCACCCTTGAGGATGCCCGGCAGGAACCGTTCGCGCTGTTCGTCGGTGCCGTATTTCAGCAGCACGGGCCCGAGGTGCCGCAGACCATGGTGATACTGCGGGGGACAGTGGGTTTCCGCCAGAACAGTGTCGAAAATATACCGCTGACGCGTGTCCCAGCCGGTGCCGCCGACCGCAACCGGCCAGTTCGGCGCGCCCCAGCCGTGATCGTAGAGAACCTTCTGCCAGCGGGCCCAGGGTTCGCGCGTCAACTTCTGCGCATTGCGCACGATCTCGCGGATGTCCGGCGGACATTTCGTTTCGGCAAACTCTCTTACTTCAGCCTCGAAGGCTGCGTAATCGACCTCGGACATATGCTCTTCCCCGTAGACTATCAGACGGCCAATTTCCTGACCGAGCGGTAGGTAGCGTATGAGGATGGTATACCCTGTCAAGCAACCGGTTTCGCACAAACACAAGCGTAGCGGAGGGGCCGGTCGGGGCACCGCGGGTGCATTTCGCTGGCAGTCCCCGACCCGGAATGTCAAAACCGGGGCAACGCGAAACAGCCCGGCAGGGCGGGAGGGTCCGATGAAACTGAACACCGACAAGATCATCGCCGAGGTCGAGAACGGCATTGGCTGGCTGACGTTCAACCAGCCGGAAAAGCGCAACGCCATGAGCCTCGAGATGTGGCAGGGCACGTCCGACGCGCTTGACGCCTTTGCCGCCGATCCCGATGTGCGGGTCGTGGTGATGAAGGGCGCGGGCGACCGTGCCTTCGTATCGGGCGCCGACATTTCCCAATTCGAGAAAAGCCGCAGCAACGCCGAGGTGGCCGAGGAATACGCCCGCATCTCGGGCGGTGCGCGCGAGCGGCTGGCCAATATCGAGAAACCGCTGATCGCGATGATCCGTGGGTTCTGCATCGGCGGTGGCCTGGCCGTCGCGATGGCCGCCGATTTCCGCATCTCGACCGACGAGGCCGAGTTCGGCATCCCCGCCGCCCGCATGGGGCTGGTCTATCCCGCAGACGCGATCAAGGCGCTGGTCGACCTGGTCGGGCCGGGGCATGCGCGCAAGATCCTCTACACCGGCCGCCGGATGAAGGCCGAAGAGGCCCTGCGTATCGGTCTGATCGAAGAGGTCACGACGCCCGAGAAGCTGGACGAGGTGGTCCGCGAGACCGCGACGCTGATCGCGAACAACGCGCCGCTGTCGATCCGCGGGTCGAAAAAGATCATCGGCCAGTACCTCGGCCGCGACCGCGATCTCGACTTTGCCGCGATGGAGCAGCTGAGCAACGAGGCGCTGGACAGCAACGACTACCGCGAAGGCCGGACCGCGTTCATGGAGAAGCGCAACCCGACCTTCACCGGCACCTAGGCGTTCAGCGCAGCCCACACCCGCGCGGGCGACGCCGGCATGTCGATATGCCGGATGCCCCGCGCGGACAGCGCATGGCAGATCGCGTTCATCGCCGCCGCCATGCCGCCCACGGTGCCCGCCTCGCCCACGCCCTTGACGCCCAGCAGGTTCAGTTCGGTCGGCACCTCGACGAATCCGCTGCGCATCGGCCCGAGGTCCGAGGCGCGGGGCATGGCGTAGTCCATGAAGGTCCCGCTCAGCAGCTGGCCGTCGGGGGAATAGCCAACCTCCTCGAACAGCGCCTGCCCGATGCCCTGCACCGCACCGCCGTGCAGCTGGCCCTCGACCAAGTAGGGGTTCAGGACGGTGCCCACGTCCTCGACCGAAGTGTAGGTCAGAACGTCGACTTTCCCCGTATCAGGGTCGATTTCCACCTCGCAGATGTGACAGCCGTTCGGGAATGTCGCCTGCGGTGACGAAAACTCGCCCGCGCCTTCCAGCACCTTGCCGTCCTCGGCGGCGCGGGTCGCAATTTCGGACAGGCTGACGACCTTGTTGCCCTCGGCCCGCAGCAGGCCCTGGTCGTATTCGATCTCGCCCTGCGACACGCCCAGCATCTGCGCCGCCTCCGTCTTGAGCGTGTCGATCAGCGCCTCGGCCCCCAGCGTGATGGCCGACCCGCAGAGTGACAGCGCCGAACTGCCGCCCGAGCCCCGGCCCTTGCCGCCCCAGTCGGTGTCGCCCTGCGCGTAATTCACCGCCTCGTAGCCGACACCCATGCTTTCCGCCGCGACGGCGGTCAGGGCGGTTTCCAGCCCCTGTCCCACCGACATAGAGCCGGAATAGAGCGTGATCCGGCCATCCGTCTCCACCCTCAGCGTGGCGAAATCCGTTGTCGGCTTGGTCCACGGCCCCGAGGCCACTTCGATCGGGTTCGCCAGCCCGATCCCGCGCAACAGGCCCCGGTCTGCCGACTCCGCCCGCCGCCCTTCGAACCCGGCGTAATCGGCCAGCTCCAGCGCCCGGTTCAGCACCCGCCCGAAATCGCCGCAGTCGTAGCGGAAGACGAAGGGCGTCTGGTAGGGCATCGCTGTCGGCGCGATCAGGTTCTGCCGCCGCAGCTCCGCCGGATCCCGCCCGGTTTCCATCGCGGCGAGGTCGATGATCCGCTCGATCATGTAGGTCGCATCCGGCCGTCCCGCCCCGCGATAGGGCGCGGTCTGCTGGGTGTGGGTGACATAGCCGATGCATTCGCCAAGGATCGCGGGCGTCTTGTAGACCCCGGCGATCCCGCCGAAGTTCCCGATCGGCGCATTGGACCGGCCCGACACGAAAGCCCCGCAGTTCACCTCGTAGCGCACGTGCAGCGCCAGGAAATTGCCGTCGGCATCCAGTGCCAGCGCGGTGTCGCCCCACAGGTCGCGCGCGTGTTCGTCGGACAGCAGGCTCTCGGCCCGCGTCGCGGTCCAGCGCACCGGACGGCCCAGGTGTCGCGCGGCCCATGCGGTCAGGATCTCCTCGCGCAGGGGGCCGGATTTCATGCCAAAGGACCCGCCGACATCGGGCGCGATAACCCGGAATTCGTCACTCTTCAGGCCGAAAGAGGCCGCGACGACCTGCCCGAAGGCATGCGGGCTCTGATGGCTGACGCAGATCGTCATCCGCCCGGCGTCGTCGCGATAGGCCAGTGCGGCGCGCGGCTCCATCGCGTTGGCGGACACGCGGGTCACGCGGCTGCGCAGGCGGGTGACATGGGCCGCACCGTCGATGGCCTTCATCACCGCATCGCCGTCTCCCTTGGCCCAGTGGAAGATCAGGTTGCCCGGCCGGTCCTCCCAGACCAGCGGCGCGCCTTCGGCCTTGGCGTCGTCGATGGTCATGACCGCCGGCAGCTCCTCATACTCCAGCACAACCGCCTCGGCCGCATCCTCGGCCGCCGTGCGCGTCGCGGCCAGCACCATCGCCACCGGTTCGCCCTGGAACCGGATCAGGTCCCCGGCCAGCAGCGGACGCGGTGTGTGCGTGCCGTCATGCCCGTCCGGATGCGGTTGCTTGAACGCGGGCACCACAGCCTTCACCCCGTCCGCCTCCAGCTCGCTGGCGGTCAGCACCGCGACCGCCCCAGCCTCAAGCGCGGGCGCAGTATCCAGCGACACGATCCGCGCCGAGGGCACATCCGCCCGGACAAACGCCACATGCAGCGCGCCGTCGCAGGGGATGTCGTCCACGTATCGCCCCCGGCCGGTGATGAGCCTGACGTCCTCGCGCCGCTTAGCCGGGCGCCTGATCTCGGTGTTCACTGTGACCTCCCTCGGGTTGGCGTTGGGTGAGCCTAGCATCGCGGCGCGGCGCGACGCGCCGCCCGGCGGGATATTTCACCCATATGGCATACCGTTTTTCCGCAATGTGCGGTTCACCCTGCCTGAAGGTCGTATTGTAGGGCCGGAAGGTGGCCGCTATCATAAGCTGGCAAACGGAAAAGGGGCCAAGATGGCTGCACGCAAGGGGAACGCGACGGGTCTGGCGCAGCACGCCTACGAGGCCGTCCGCGATGCGATCGAACACGGCAAGCTTGCGCCGGGCGATCGCATTTCGGAATACAAAACGGCGGACTGGCTGAACATCAGCCGCACCCCCGCGCGTGAAGGTCTGCTGCGGCTCGAATCCGAGGGTCTGCTGACCCATCACCCCCGCCGCGGTCTGGTCGTCGCCTCGGTCGATGCCGAGGCGCTGAAGGAGGTCTTCGCGGCGCGCGAGGTCATGGAACGTGCGCTGGCCGGGCTGGCCGCGCGCAACGCCTCGGGGCCGGAACTGGACGCCATCGTCGCCGCGTCGGATCAGGAGCCCGAGCTGATCCACGACCGCAATGCCATGATCGAGGTGAACAAAACCTTTCACGGCGCCATCCGGCAGGGGGCGCACAACCGCTACCTGACCAAGTTCATCTCGACCCTCGACGACATCGTCGCGGCGGATCACCGGGGGTCTTCGCTGGTCGACATGGAGCGGCGGCAGGCGGTGATCGGCGAGCACCGCGCGTTGGCCGAAGCCATCGCCAACCGTGACGTCGCGCTGGCCGAGCAGCGGGCCAGCGATCACATCCGCAACGCCTACGAGGCGCGCAAGCGGGTGAAGGAGCGTGAGAAGCGGGGCGAGTGACCCCGCCCCTGCTTCGTCAGACTCAGACGACCTGAACCGGTGCCGACTGTTCCAGCGGACGCCCCGGACGCGCGCCGGTCTTGACGCCGTCGGTCCAGACCTCGCGTCCGTTCACGAAGACCCGGTCGATCCCCTTGGCCGGTGCGATCGGCGCCTCGAAGGTCGCGCCTTCCTCGATCGTCCTGGGATCGAAGATCACCAGATCGGCAAAGCCCCCGACCGCGATCCGACCGCGACCGCCCAGACCGAACCGGTCGGCGGGCATCGAAGTCATGCGTTTCACCGCCTCTTCCAGCGTGAACAGACCCACATCGCGGGCATAGCGCCCCAGCACGCGCGGGAAGGTGCCCCAGACGCGGGGGTGGGGGTGCGATCCGGAGGGGATGCCGTCGGAACAGATCATCGTGTGTTCATAGGACATGATCCGCTGCACGTCCTCTTCGTCCATGATGAAGAAGATGCCGGTGGCGGGCAGCAGCCGCTGCAGCGCGTCGTCGATGTCAGTGTTCCACTGCCGGGCGATGTCGTCCAGATCGCGGCCCGCCAGTTCGGGATAGGGCTCGCTTTCGGCCACGATCACCCGCGTCGCCTGCTTGTGGCGGCCGGAATCGAGGATGGTCGAGGATGCGACCCACGGCGTGGTGTCGAGTCCGACATCCTGCCGCTTGATCGCCTCGTCGATCATCTTGAGCGTGATCTCGGATTTCCCGTGGTTCGCCAGCCCGGCGCATTTGTGATGAGACACATGCACCCCGCAGCCGCTTTCGCGACCGACCTGGAACGTCTCCTCCAGCGCCTCGATCACGCGGTCGCCCTCGTCCCGCATGTGGGTGACGTAGAGCTTGCTGTGCTGGTGCGCGATCTTGGCCAGCTCGATCAGCTCCTCGGTCGGGGCGGCGCGGGATGGCGGGTAGAAGGTGCCGGTGGACAGGCCGATGGCGCCTTCGGCCAGCGCCTGGTCCAGCGTGCGGGCCATCGCCTTGATCTGGTCCGCATCCGCCGCCTTGCCGAGGTCGGGCACCTCGTTGATCCGCAGGGTCGAATGGCCGATCAGGCAGGCGGCGTTCACCGCTGCCGGGGCCGACAGCATCCGGTCGCGATAGGCGGCGTAGGTCGGGAAGGTATAGCTCTCGTCCTCGATGATCATGCGCAGCGGGCCGGGGACCGATCCCATCTGTTTCAGCGGCGCGATGGAGAAGCCGCAGTTGCCGTTGATGACCGTCGTGACCCCCTGCGAGGTCATGAACTCCATGTCCGGGTGGGTCAGCATCGCACCGTCGTGGTGGACGTGCGGGTCGATGAAGCCCGGCGCGACCACGCGGCCGGCGGCGTCGACCTCGCGGCCCGCCTTCCAGTGTTTCAGATCGCCGGTGGCGACGATCCGGTCGTCGGTCACGGCCACGTCGCCCCTGCGGCGCGGGGCGCCGGTGCCGTCGATGATGTCCGCACCTCGAATGATGAGATCAGCCTGCATAGGGTCTCCGTTCGTGTTGTTCTGTTGTCAGGTTGCGTCCCGGTCCGGCTCAGCCGGGCCGGCGTCGCCGAACCAGCGGGCGACCAGATGGATCAGGACCAGCACGATCATCAGCGGCACCGCGATCGCGACCCAGACGGTCGAGAACGGCAGCGCGTCCGCCATCGTCCGGCTGTGGCGCAGAAGGAAGCCGCGCGCCGGGTTCATGCCGGGGCCGAAAAAGACGTGCCACAGGATCGGCAGCAGGTAGATCAGCACCACCAGCGATTTCACCAGCTCCGCCCCGGCCCGCAGCCAGACCGGGCCCTTGGTGATCCCGTTGAACAGCGCCGGGTCGAACCGCCGCTTGAACGACATGGACGCGCCGATCAGACCAGCCCAGATCATCGCGTAGCGCGCCAGTTCCTCGGTGTAGGCCGGGGGCTGGCTGAAGACGTAGCGGGCGATGACCTGCAGCATGACGGCCCCCACGAGCACGACGATCGCCGCGCCCGCCAGCACCGACGCGATCCGGTCGAGGATCGTGCTGAGGCCGATGACGGTGCGGGACAGCGTGCTCATGGGGGCCACCAATCGTTTTACTGGGCGACGGACGCCTTGGCGTCCTGCCATGCCTTCAGCTCGTCCTCGCTGAGCGAGGTGGTCCAGGTGGCGCGGGCCAGCTCTTCCATCTTTTCACGCTCGCCCGGCTCAAGCTCGGTGATCGTCACGCCCGCGGCCTCGTGCTTGGCGCGCACTTCGCCGGCCCATGCGTTGACCCAGTCGCGGTTGGCCTGAACGCCCGCCTCGATGGCTGCGTCGATCTGACCCTTCTCCTCGTCGGACAGGGCCGAATACCAGTCCTCGGAAATCAGCACGACGCGGGTCGAGGGCGTCAGGTCGACGGGGGTGAAGTGCTTGAGGAACTCGGTGTGCCCGGTCCGGATGGCCGAGTTCGGCGGGTTGAAGTAGCCGTCCGCCACGCCGGTTTGCAGCGCGTTCGCCACTTCGGACCACGAGATGATGGTGCCGGTGGTGCCAAGCGCCTCCTGCAGCGCCAGCTGTTCGGAGTTCAGCGCCCGGAAGCGCAGGTCGGCCAGGTCGGCGACCGTGGCGACGGGCTTCTTGGTGTTGTGGATGCCGATGTCCATGCCGATGTAGTTCAGCCCGACCATCCGCACGCCGTTCTCCAGCAGCGGCTCGTTGATCGTCGCCATGACGTCGGTGTCCTTGGCGACCGCGTCCAGTTCGTCCCGGCTCTGGAAGAAGAACGGCAGCTGGATGCCCTTGGCAAAGGGCGACTGGCCAAAGGTCGACGACAGCGCGGCCAGATCGACCTCGATCAGGCCCTGGGACACCTGGTCATAGCGCTCCTTTTCCGACCCGAGCGTGTCGGAGGGGAAGGATTTCACATCGAACTCCGTCCCTTCCAGCGCCTTGGCAAAGCCTGCGACGAACGCCGCTTCGGCGTTGGTCGTCGGATCGTCGGCGCCGTTGAAGGCGACCTTGACCTCGGATGCCTGCGCGGCGGCGCCGATCAGCGCGATGGCGCTGGCGGAAAGCAGTTTGGAAATGGCGTTCATGGTGTTTCTCCTCGGTTGGTGGTTCAGGCCAGACCCAGCCAGCGCGGCAGCGCCAGCGAGATGTCGGGCACGTAGGTGAGCACGAAGAGCAGCAGCACTTCGGCGATGAAGAACGGCAGAGTGGCGCGGATCAGCCGCCAGTAGTTCATCCGCACGGTCGTCGCGAGGATCAGCAGCACCCCGCCAAGCGGCGGCGACAGCAGGCCGGTGGTGATGTTGAAGCAGATGACGATCCCAAGGTGCACCGGGTCGATCCCCATGCTCAGCGCGACGGGGACAAAGATCGGAGCGAACAGCGCCACGGCGGCCTTCACGTCCATGACCATCCCGGCGACCAGGAAGATCGCGTTGATCAGCAGCAGGTACTGCGTCGGCCCCAGCCCCCAGCCCTCGACCGTCCGCGCGATGGCCTGCGGCCACTGCAGCAGCGCCGCGAGGTAGGAGAAGGTCGAGATCGCGCAGAGCAGGATGAACAGCGCGCCCAGCATGACGGCGGTGCGCTGGATGCTGGCCAGCAGGTCCGCAAGCGTCATGTTCCCGTAGGCGAAGCCGATGATCAGCGCCGCGATGACCGCGACCGCCGCCGCCTCGGCCGGAGTCATGAAGCCGAACAGCGTGCCGCCGAGAATGATGACCGGCAGCAGCATCGCCGGGATCGCCTTGAGCAGCGAGGGCAGGAACGGCGGCACATCGTCCCCCGCCCCACCCGGATGGTCGTCGCGCCAGGCGTAGAAGGCGTTCATCGCCATCAGGACAGCGGCCAGCAGCAGCCCCGGCACGATGCCGGCGGCAAACAGCGCGGTGACGTTCGTTTCCATCAGCGCGCCGTAGAAGATCAGGATCGACGAGGGCGGAATGATCGGCCCGATGATCGACGAGGCGCCGGTGATCGCCGCCGCGTAGTCCAGCGAATAGCCCCGCCTGCGCATCTCAGGCACCAGCGAGTTGCCGAGCGCGGCCGCGTCCGAGACGGCCGAGCCGGAAACGCCCGCGAAGAAGACCGAGGTCATGACGTTCACATGCCCGAGGCCGCCCTTGAGCCGCCCGAGAAAGGACATGCAGAAGTCGATCAGCGCCGTCGCCAGCCCGCCCCGGTTCATCAGGTCGCCCGCGAAGATAAAGAGCGGCATGGCAAGGAAGGCAAAGACGTCGAGCTGGCTGAACAGCCGCTGCGGCAACGCCGCCATGAAACTTTCGCGTTCGGCCACGAAGAAGGTCAGGATCGCCGATGCGCCGATCACGTAAGCGATCGCCGATCCGGCGAGCAGCCCGAGGATCGTGAATGCCACGATGAACGGCGCCTGCATCTTTGTTCGACCTTTCCCGTTTCTGACTGCTTCAAGCGTGAGAGCGGGATTGTGAAAAAGAAATAGAAATGATTTCAGGATCGCATAGCATATTGCTATGACTCCTCGCCGCGCAGATCAGGGCCTCGTTCATGAAACCGCTTACACTTCAACGCCTTCAGGTCTTCTGCTCGGTCTACGAACGGCACTCGATCACTGCGGCCGCACGAGACATGAAACTGTCGCAACCCACGGTCAGCCGCCATCTGCGCGATTTCGAGGCGGCGCTTGGCCTAACGCTGTTCGTTCTCGACAAGGGCCGCGTCCTGCCGACGCCCGAAGCCGATTCGATCTACAACGAGAGCCGGTTCCTCGAGGACGGGATCGCGCGTCTGGAACGCCGGATCGAGTCGCTGCGCAAGGGCACCGGCACGCGGCTGCCGGTGATGTCGGTGGGCCTGCTCAGCCCGCATTTCGTGCCGATGGCGCTGAAACGGACGATGGATGTGCTGCCCGGCCTGCGTGTCACCGTCGACATCGGAACGGCGGAACAGCAGACAACCTTCATGCGCGCGGGCATGGTCGAGGTCGGGCTGGTCGTCGGCAAATTCGCGGAACCTGACATCGTGTCGGAATCCATCGGCCGGGGGCGGCTGGTCGTGCTCAGCCCCGAAAACGGGCCGCTGACCCGGCTGAAGACCGTCACGCTGGAGGATCTCGTCGCCGTCCCGATGCTGGGTCTGACCGCGCGCGGGCCGCTCGGCCGCGTGCTGAACGAGGCGCTGGTCGAACGCGGCCTGCCCTATGACGACACGATCACCGGCAACTCGCTGGTTTCGGTCCCGCATCTGGTCAAGGCGATGGACCGCGCGGCTGTGGTCGATGAATTCACCGCCGCCTTTCATGGCGTGGCCGGGCTGGTCACCCTGCCGCTGGAGCCGGAGCTGCCGATCGAAATTCAGGCCATCACGATGGGTGCCGACGCGCAGAAGACCGCCGTGCAGACCTTCGTCGCCGAAATGCGCCACCTGCTGGACGAGTGGGCCGCCGGACAGCGGCCCTGAGGGGGCAAACACGGGCCTGCCTATCCGCGCCCCCTTGCGACCGGCGCGATTTGCGGGCGTTATTCGCAGAGCGGAGCGCCGTCGCATCCTCCCGTCGCCGCGACCTACCGGATCGGAGCAAGGCCATAGAACCCAAGACCAGCACCTTCGGCCCCCTCAGGAACCGCACGTTCCTCGAACTGTGGATTGCCTCGCAGATGTCGAACCTCGGCGGTCTGGTGCAGATGGTGGGGGCAGGCTGGCTGATGACCTCGCTCTCGGACAGCAGCGGGATGGTCGCGCTGGTCCAGGCTTCGAACACGCTGCCGATCATGGTGTTTTCCCTGATCGCCGGGGCGCTGGCCGACAGCTATGACCGGCGGCGCATCCTGCTGAGCGCTCAGATCTTCATGCTGCTCGTGTCGGCGGCGCTGGCCGTCAGCGCCTATTTCGACATTCTGGGGCCCTGGGGCCTGCTGGGTTTCACATTTGCCATCGGGTCGGGCATGGCGCTGTATAACCCGTCGTGGCAGGCCAGCATGGGCGATATCGTCAGCCGCCAGAACCTGTCGGCGGCGGTCGGTCTGAACGCCATGGGGTTCAACCTGATGCGTTCGGTCGGCCCCGCGCTCGGCGGGATCCTCGTGGCGATCGCTGGCGCGGCCTCAGCCTTTGCGTTCAATGCCGTCAGCTACCTGCCGACCACGCTGGCGCTCTGGCGGTGGAAGCCGCCTGCCAAATCGGAATCGCTGCCGCGCGAACCGCTCGGGCAGGCGCTCGGTGCCGGGCTGCGCTACATGTCGATGTCGCCGCATCTGCTCAAGGTGCTCGTCCGCAGCGCCATGTTCGGTTTCGCGGCCTCGTCGGCGATGGCGCTGATGCCGCTGGTGGCGCGGGACGTGCTGCAGGGCACGGCGCTGACCTACGGTCTTCTGCTCGGGTTCTTCGGCCTCGGCGCCATCGGCGGCGTGCTGATGAACAGCCGCGTCCGGTCGAAATACGCCAACGAACGGATCGTCGCCGCAGCCTTCGTCGCCTTTGCGGCCGGGATCGTCATCCTCGCCCTCGGGCGGCACATCGCGGTCAGCGCGGTCGGGCTGATGATCGCGGGGGCGGCATGGGTGCTGGCGCTGTCGCTGTTCAACGTGACGGTCCAGCTGTCGACGCCCCGCTGGGTCGTGGGCCGGGCGCTGTCGGTCTACCAGATGGCGACCTTCGGGGGCATGGCGCTCGGCGCGTGGATATGGGGGGTCGTGGCCGAGTATCAGTCGGTGACCACCGCGCTGCTGCTGGCGAGCATCGTGCTGGTGGCGGGGGCCTTCATCGGGCGCTGGATCGGGCTGGGGGAATACGGCTCGCTGGACCTCGATCCGCTGAACACCTTTGCCGAGCCGCAGCTGCGCATCGACCTCAGGGCGCGGTCCGGGCCGATCGTCATCATGATCGACTATGTCATCGCCGAAGAGGACGTGGACGAATTCCTGGCCCTGATCCACCGGCGACGGCGGGTGCGAATCCGCGACGGCGCGCGGCACTGGTCGCTGCTGCGCGATCTGGAGAACCCGGACCTTTGGAGCGAGCGGTTCCACGTCGCGACGTGGAACGACTACCTGCGCCACAACTCACGCCGGACCAAATCCGATCTGGAAAGCTTCGAGGCGCTGCTGGCGCTGCACCGCGGGCCGGGACGGCCCAGGGTGCATCGCCTGATCGAACGCCAGTCCGTCCCCCGGCACGAGGATTTCCCGCTCAAACCGGTGCAGCCGGACATGCCCCAGCACTAGGTCGTGCCGTGGGCAGGCGCCTGAGCTTTGGCCTTTGCCTTTCGCCGCGTGAACAGCCGGTTCACGATCACGAAGAACAGCGGCACCAGAAGCACGCCCAGCACGGTCGCCGACAGCGTCCCGCCCAGCACGCCCGCGCCAATGGCGTTGCGCCCGCCAGAACCCGCGCCGGTGGAAAGCACCAGCGGCAGAACCCCCAGCGAGAACGCCATCGAGGTCATGACGATCGGCCGGAACCGCTGTTTCGCCGCCTCGACCGTGGCGGTCAGCAACGGCTCGCCGGATTCGACCCTGTCCCGTGCGAATTCCACGATCAGGATCGCGTTCTTGCCGGTCAGGCCGATGACCGTCAGCAGGCCGACCTGGAAGAAGACGCCGTTTTCATAGCTGCCCGCCCAGGCCCCGACCAGCGCGCCCAGCACACCGATGGGCATGGCCAGCATCACGGCAAAGGGGATCGACCAGCTTTCATAGAGCGCGGCCAGCGACAGGAACACCGCCGCCAGTGACAGCGCGTAGAGCAGCGGCGCCTGGTTGCCCGATTGCCGCTCTTCCAGCGACAGGCCGGTCCACGAGATGCCGAAGCCCTGCGGCAGCTGCGCCGCCAGCCGCTCCATCTCGGCCATCGCCTCGCCCGAGGTGACGCCGGGCGCGGGGTTGCCCTGGATCTGCATGGCGGGGACGCCGTTGTAGCGGTAGATCCCCTGCGCGCCGAGCGCCCACGACCCTTCGGCGAAGTTGGCAAACGGCACCAGCCCGCCCGAGGCGTTCCGCACCCGCCACTTGGAAATGTCGGAGGGCGTCGCGCGGCTGTTGGCCTGACCCTGCACGTAGACGCGCTTGATCCGGCCCCGGTCGATGAAGTCGTTCACATAGGCCCCGGCCCAGGCAATCCCCAGCAGGGTCGACACGTTCGACGCGGAAATCCCCATGGCCCCGGCCTTGCGCCAGTCGATATCGAGGTTGAATTGCGACGCGTCCTCCAGCCCGTTCGGCCGGACCCCCGCCAGCAGCGAGCTCTGCGCCGCCATGCCGAGCAGCTGGTTGCGGGCCGCCACGAGTTCGTCATGGCTCTGCCCCCCGCGCGCCTGCAGGAAGAAGTCGAAGCCCGAGGCATTGCCAAGTTCCGGCACCGAGGGCGGCACGATGGGGAACACCATCGCGTCCTGTATCTGGGACAGCGCGCCATAGGCCCGCCCCGCGACCGCCTGCACCGACAGCGCCGGGCTTTCCCGATCGTCCCAGTCCTTCATCCGGACAAAGGCCAGCGCCATGTTCTGCCCCTGCCCCGCGAAGCCGAAGCCCGCGACGCCGAACACCGCGTCGACCGCATCGGCCTCGTTCTCGAGGAAGTAGGTCTCGACCCGGTCGATCACCGCCTCGGTCCGTTCCAGCGTCGCGCCAGTCGGGGCCTGGATCATGACCAGCATCATCCCCTGGTCCTCGTCCGGCAGGAACCCGGTCGGCGTCCGCATGAACAGCAGGCCCATGGCAGCGACAAGCGCCAGGTAGACCAGCGTCATCCGGAACGGCCGTTTGACAATTCCGCCGACGGACCGGCCATAGCCGCGCAGCGTGGCGTCGAAGCCCCGGTTGAAGAGGCCGAAGAAGCCGCCCCGCTTGCCGTGGCTCTGCCGCAGCATCGTCGCGCAGAGCGCGGGCGTAAGGGTCAGCGCCACCACGACCGACAGCGCCATGGCCGACACGATGGTGATCGCGAACTGCTGATAAATCACGCCCGTCGACCCGCCGAAGAAGGCCATCGGCACGAACACCGCCGACAGCACCATCGCGATCCCGATCAGCGCGCCGGTGATCTGGCCCATCGACTTTTTCGTCGCCTCGTAGGGGCCGAGCCCGTCCTCTTCCATCACCCGCTCGACGTTCTCGACCACCACGATGGCGTCATCGACCAGCAGGCCGATGGCCAGCACCATGGCCAGCATGGTCAGCGTGTTGATGGTGAATCCCATGGCCGCCATGATGCCGAAGGTGCCCAGCAGGACGACCGGCACCGCCAGCGTCGGGATCAGCGTCGCGCGCAGGTTCTGCAGGAACAGGTACATCACGAGGAACACCAGCACGATCGCCTCGATCAGCGTGTGGACCACCGACTCGATCGAGATCTCGACGAACGGCGTGGTGTCGTAGGGAATGACGTAATCGATCCCCTCGGGAAAGAACTCCGCGAACTCGGCCATCCGGTCATGCACCAGCTGCGAGGTGTCCAGCGCGTTCGCGCCGGGGGCAAGGCTGATCGCCATGCCGGTCGCCGCCTGCCCGTTATAGGTGGCGGTGAAGTTGTAGCCCTGCGCCCCGATCTCGACCTCGGCCACGTCGCCCAGCAGGACCAGCCCGCCGTTCGGCTGCGCGCGCAGGACGATCTGGCGGAAATCCTCGGGCGTCTGCAGCAGCGACTGCGCCGTGATCGTGGCGTTTAGCATCTGCCCCTCGGGCGCCGGGCGGTTGCCGAAGGCGCCGGCCGAGATCTGCGCGTTCTCGGTCGAGACCGCCGCCACCACATCCGACGGCGTCAGTTCGAAGGCCGACAGCTTGGACGGATCCAGCCAGATCCGCATCGCATAGGGCGAGCCGAAGACCTGCACCGAGCCGACGCCCTCGATCCGCGACATCTCGTCGACGAGGTTGGTCTGCAGGTAGTCGGCAAGGTCCGTCTCGTCCATCGACCCGTCGGGCGAGATCAGCGAGATCACCATGAGGAACCCGGCCGAGGACTTGCGCACCGTGACCCCCTGCCGCTGCACGCTTTCGGGCAGCAGGGGTGTCGCCTGTGACAGCTTGTTCTGGACCTGCACCTGCGCGATGTCCGGGTCCGTCCCCGTCTCGAAGGTCAGAGTGATCGACGCCGTCCCGGCGGATGACGAGTTGGACGACATGTAGCGCATGCCGTCGAGACCGGTCATCTGCTGTTCGATCACCTGCGTCACGGTATTGGCCACCGTCTGCGCCGAGGCGCCCGGATAGACCGCGCTGACGGAAATCGAGGGCGGCGCGATCTGCGGATACTGCGCGACCGGCAGCGTCAGGATCGACAGGACCCCGACGCCCATGATGATGATGGAGATGACCCACGCAAAGATGGGCCGGTCGATAAAGAATCGTGCCATGTCAGGCCCTTACTCTGCGGGTGCCGCGGCTGCGGTTTCGGTCCGTTCCTGCGGCTGCACCGTCGCGCCGGGGGCGATACGCTGCAGTCCGGCGACGATCACCCGGTCGCCCGCGGTCAATCCGTCGGTCACCACCCAGTTCGCGCCGCTGTCCTGTGCGACGGTCAGGGCGCGCACCTCGACCGCGCCCTCGGCATTGACGATCATCGTCTGCGGATTGCCGCGCCGGTCGCGCGTGACGGCCTCCTGCGGGACGAGGTAGGCGTTCTCGATCATCGCGGTCGGCATATCGACCTGCACATACATGCCCGGCAGCAGCAGCATGTCGGGATTGGGAAACTCGATCCGCAGGACGACGACGCCGGTCAGCTCGTCCACATGGGGCTCGGCCGCCGTCAGCAGGCCGGTCTGCTCATAGGCCGATCCGTCCGCCAGCGTCAGCGACACCTCGACATCGTCCAGATTGCCGTTCGACCCGCCCCGCCGCCGCTGCAGCAATTCCGCCGCCGACTGGGTGACGTCGACATGCACCGTGTCCAGCTTGCGGATCGTGGCCATAGCGACGCTCTGCCCAGCCGTGACAAGCGACCCCGGCGACACCTCCGACAGGCCGATCCGCCCGGACAGCCGCGCCTTGACCTCGCTGTGCTCCAGCTGGATCTGGGCGGTGCGCAGCGCGGCATTCGCCACGTCGACCTGCGCCAGCGCCGTGTCGCGCGCCGAAACCGCCGCATCGGTGGCCTGCTGGGTCGCGACACCCCGCTCGCGCAGCTCGTTGACGCGGTTGAACTCGCGCTCTGCCGCGCGGAGCTGCGCCTCGGCGGAACTGACCGAGGCCTGCGCCTGCGCGACAGCCGCCTCGTAGGTGGTGGGGTCGATGCGGTAGAGCACGTCGCCTTCGGCCACCATGGATCCTTCGCGGAACAGCCGCTCGGTGATGATGCCGTTGACCTGTGGCCGCACCTCGGCCTCGGCCGAGGCACGGACCCGTCCGGGCAGCGTGGCCGACAGCGTGATCGTCTGCGGCTGCATCGTGACGACCGTCACCTGCGGCGGCGGCATCTGTCCGGCCTGCTGCGCCGTCGCAGCACCGCCGAGGCTGATCGCGACGGCAAGCATGATCGCCGTGACCGGCGTCCGAACGCTCCTGGCCATGACTGGCTCCTTCCGGGTGTCGAGGGAATTCCGCTTGGAAGCGGCCCTTGGGTGACATACAAGACTTGTGGGTCTCTTAATTCGCAGTGGGACCGTTCCGCAAGCCGATTCCGCGAACACCGGATGTGCAAATGTGTCAGGGGGGCGCGAAGTGACCAATAATTCGCAGGACGACAACACGCCTGCACGCAAGACGACCCGACGGGCAATGGGTCGCCCGGTGGTGATGACGCCAGAGGCGCGGCGCGAGAAGATCCTCTCGGCCCTCGACCTGTTGTTCCGCGAGGTCGGCCTGGCGGGAATGACGATGACCGCCATCGCCCGGCGGGCGGGCATGTCGAAGCAGACGCTCTACGACATCTTTCGCGATCGCGATACGCTGTTCGAAGCCTATCTCGAATGGCGGATGTCCGAACTCGATACTCCGGTCGGGCCGGCAGATGACGGCGCGGATTTCGAGACCCGCCTGCGTCATCTGTTCCGCTTCGACGAACCCGCCGAGGCCTGGGACCTGCCGATCGCCCTGCTCCGCCTCGCCATCGCCGAGGCCCCCCATCACCCTCGCCTCGCCCGCCGGTGCCTGGACGAAGGGCCGCGGACCAAGCAGGCCCGCCTCAGGCATGAGCTGGACCTGGCCGTGGCGCGTAACGAACTGGCCATTGGCGACACCGAAAAGGCAGCCGCGCTGCTGATGGACATGGTGCATCTGCCGATCATCGAGGTGCTTGGCAGCCCCCAGTCCCGCCCCTCAGCCGAAGCCTGGCGCGAACGCTTCGACTACGGCCTGCACGCATTTCTGCACGCCGCCAAGGCCGGGGCGTTCCGTGCGGAGTCGGCCTGCGCGACGCAGTGATCCGTTGCGGGCTATGTCGGAGGGAGTGGCACTTTCCGTTTCCGGAAAGTGTGTGGTGCCGCTGAAGGGACTCGAACCCCCGACCCCATCATTACGAATGACGTGCTCTACCAGCTGAGCTACAGCGGCCCGCGTCGCCCCGGAGGGGCGATGCGTGGGGCGCTATAGCATCGCCCGGACCGCTCGAAAAGGGCTATTTTCGCTCGGCTTCCGGCCGGTCCGCACCTGTGGCCGAAGCCCCGTCGGGGGGCAGGATCTCGGCGTCCGGGACCTCTTCCGCCGCTTCGGGCAGGGTCGGCGCCGGGGCGGGTGCCGGCGGGGTTTCGGCGACGGGGGCGGGTTCGTCCAGCTTGCCGACCAGCATCGGCAGCATCGCGCTGGACACGAGGCCGGACAGTTCACTGGCCGGGGTGTCGCGCCAGCTGAGCGTGTCGAAGGCCCCGCAGTTGTCGCAGACCGGGCCCCATTCGCCCTGCACGTGGTGGCAGTTGTCGCAGGTCCACTGCGGCCCGCGCGGGGCCGTAACGGCGCGGGTCAGCCAGCCGCGGACCACGGCGTCGGGCTTGCCCTCGCCCCGCTCGATCGCGGCCATCATCGTCAGCGACCGCGCGTCGGGCGAGGTCACGGCCAGATCGCCGAGCGCGCGGCGCGCCTCGGGGAAGTCCTCGGCCGCGATGTTGAGTTCGGCCAGCAGCAGCCGGGTCTCGCGGTGATCGGGCTGCGACTTGGTCAGCGTCTTGAACCGCTTCAGCCGCGCCTTGGGATCCTCGTTCGGCTCGATCGCCCCGAAGGCCGAGGCGAGGTCGGGATGCGGCGAGACCTCCCATGCCTTCTTCAGCACGCGGGTCGCGTATTTCGGCTTGCCTTGCTCGACGTAGGACCGGGCCGCCATGACGGCGGCGGGGATCAGGTCCGGCGAAAGGCGGTTGGCCTCGATCGCCGCTTCGCGCGCCTCGATCGTCTGGCCCTCGTCCAGCACGCCCTTGGCCTCGCTCAACGCCAGCACGGCGTCGCGGCGCTTGTGCACGTCGCGCGGCAGGGTGCCGTGACGCAGCTTGGCGTTCAGCGTGGCGCGGGCGCCCTTCCAGTCGGCTTTCTGCGCCTGAAGCTGCAGCAGCGTGTCCTGCACCTCGCGATGCGCGGGCTTGATGGCAAAGGCCTTCTCGGCCAGCTTCAGCGCGGTTTCGGTGTCACCGTCGGCCAGCTTCTGCTTCATGATTCCGCGCACGCCGACGAAACGGGTCCGGTCGTCGGTCAGCAGCGCCTTGTAGGCTTCCTCGGCCCGGCGGCGGTCGCCGGTCATCTCGGCCGCCTGCGCGGTGATGAGGTTGGTCAGTTCCGGGCTGTCCAGTAGTTTCTGCGCCTTCTGCGCCTTGGCCATCGCCAGCCGCGCCTCGCCCGAGGCCAGCGCGATCATGCCCTCGCGCAGCGCCTGGAAGCCCTTGCGCTCGCGGTTGCGGTCGAAATACCGCGACAGCGAGGTCTCGTCGCCGTTGATGAACTTGAGCACCGCGATCAGCAGGCCGAAGAGCTTGAGGAACAGCCAGACCCCGAGGACCAGCAGGACCATCGCGATCACGGATTTCAGCGGGGTGAGGTTGAACTCCATCCCGCCGAAGGCGATGCGCACACCGCCGTCCATGTCCAGCAGATAGCTCGCCCCAAGCGTGGCCGCGGCCACCAGAACGACGAAGAGAATGATCTTAACAAGCGACCAGAGCATGTGGCGGTCTTCCTAATCTCTATTCGGCGCGCCGGGCCGCAGGGGTCCGGCGCGGTTCGTGTCAGCCCGCGTTCAGCGCGGCGGAAAGGTCTTCGGCGGCCTTGACGGCCTCGTGGCGGGTCGTGGCGGTGTCGATCCAGTCCGACATCTCGGCCTTTGCCCCGTCGGACAGGGAATCGAGTTCGGCCAGCGCGTCGCCCAGACGACCGGATTTCAGTGCGGCCTCGGCGCGGGACAGGATCGCGTCGGCATCCCCGCCTTCGCGCGGTTCAAGCGACCGCGCGCCCAACTGGTCGCGCAGGAAGTCGAAGAAATTGCCGCCGCCATTGCCCTCGGCCCGCGCGGTGGCGAGCGCCAGACGCGCAGCTTCGGGGAAACCGTCGCGCAGCTGCGACATGGATGCGACGCCGCTTTCCGCATTACGGGCCAGCGCCTCGGGCACGTCCTGCCCGGCCTCACGCAGGTCGTTCAGAGCGCCGGAATAGGGCGAGCCGTTGTCGAGCGCGGAGAGGATGCGGGTCAGCGCGGCGCGGCGCAGGGTGGCCTCGGCCGTGGCGCTTGCATCGTCTTCCATCTGGCGGGCCTGGTCGATCAGCGCCTCGACCTCGCGCCGTTGGTCCGCCATCGCCTGTTTCAGACGCTCCAGCTCCTGTTCGTAGGCGCGGATCGCGTCCGGCGAAACGCTCTCGGTGATCGGGCGCTTCTCGATCTCGGTGATGCGGTCCATCAGGCCGGACTGGCTGTTCGCGACCTCGTCGATGCGTGTGCCAAGGGTATCGACCCGGCTGGCCACGTCGTCGACACGGGCCGTCACCGGGGCAAGGTCGGGGCCGGCGGCGACCGCGTCGCTCAGTTCGGCGATCTGGGTGCCCTGCTGGGTCAGCTTGGCATTCACCGCGTCGATCTGGTCGGAGTTGTCCTGCTGGCCCTGCCAGTAAAAGCCGGCGGCCATGATGACCGCGGCGGCAATCAGGCCGCCGAAAAAGCCGGGCAGGAAGCCGCCGCCGGATTTCGCGGGCGGCGGGGGCGGGGGAGCAGCGTCGGATGTCACCGGTTTTTCCCGCGGCTCCGGGTCGGCCTCGGTCGTGTGTCCGGGCGCCACGACCTCGGCGTCCTCGAAATCCGCCGGTTTGTCCTCCGCCTGATCGGCCGTGTCTGGCTCGGTACCGGGTTCGGGCGTCACGACCTCATCTTCCGCCTCGGCGGCGGCAAGGGTGTCGCTGTCTTCCGCTCCGGCGACGGTATCGGTGCCCTCGACGACGATGGTTTCGTCCGCAGGTTCGTCCGGGCCGGTGCCCAGGGTGTCATCGGCGTCGGTCAGCGTTTCCGCATCCGTCGCGGAGGACTCGACCTGATCCTTCTCGGGTTCGGAGGATTTTTTCTTGTCCGCCACGTCTCGACCCCTTCGATTCTGTTTCGCTGCTCGGCAGCATTCCGACCTTACTTTGCGTCCCGCGCGCTCTCAACCCGCAGCCCTGCGCCATTGCGCCTCTGTCGCAGCCAGCATCGCGTCAGCATCCGGTTGCGTGGAAATCGTGCAGTTCCGGGGCGATAGCGGGGCCACGGCAGCGGCCACAGCAGCGCTCAATGCAACGATATAGACGGGGGCGGCCGGTGTTTCACCCCGTGCCAGCATCTTTCCGGTGCGCGGAGAGAATACCGGCAGGATCACCGGGGCCGCGCCTGACAGCAGCGCGCGGGCCTCTTCGGTCAGCGGCAGGGCGTCCTGCGCATAGGCTTCGAACCCGGTCACCGCGATCCCGAGCGGGGCAAGCTCGGCGGCCAGATCGACCCGCATATGTGCTCCGTGAACATGCAGCCAGCATCCCGTGGGCCGGTCACCCGCGATCTGCCGCGCCAACGCGGCCCCGTCGCCTTCGCCAACCATGGCGCTCATCCCGGCGGCCCGCGCGGCCGCCGCGGTCGCCTCGCCCACGCAGTAGCAGGGTAGAGCGGGACCGTTCATCGCCTGCCACGCCCGGACGCCGTTGCGCGAGGTGAAGATGAGGCCCGCAAGCCCCGTGGTGTCGGGCAGCGCCGTGGCAAGGCGGATCGACAGAAGCGGAGAGATGACGATGCGCACATCCGGCCCCAGCCGGTCCCTGAGCGCCGATGCGAAGGCCTCCGAATCCTCGGCGGGCCGGGTCAGCAGGATGACGGGCGCAGTTGTTTGCATGACGCATGGGTGTTACCTGCCGCTCATCACGGATGCAACGGACGGCAGATGACTGAGGCGCGTGTCATACTTGGGCTGGAAAGCAGCTGCGACGACACCGCCGCCGCCGTGGTCACGGGCGTGCCCGGCGACGCGCGGATACTGTCGTCCGTCGTCGCGGGTCAGACCGACCTGCACGCGGCATTCGGCGGCGTGGTGCCCGAGATCGCCGCGCGGGCCCATGCAGAAAAGCTCGACACCTGCGTCGCGGCAGCACTGGACGAGGCGGGGCTGCGGCTGTCCGACGTCGACGCGGTCGCCGTCACCGCAGGGCCGGGGCTGATCGGTGGTGTGCTGTCCGGCGTCATGTGCGCCAAGGGGCTGGCCGCGGGGGCGGGCCTGCCGCTGATCGGGGTGAACCACCTTGCCGGCCATGCGCTGACGCCGCGCCTGACGGACGGGGCCGCGTTTCCGTTCCTGATGCTGCTGGTGTCGGGCGGTCACTGCCAGTTCCTGATCGTGCGCGGGCCCGAGGACTACGCCCGGCTCGGCGGCACCATCGACGACGCGCCGGGCGAGGCGTTCGACAAGACCGCCCGCCTGCTCGCACTGCCGCAGCCCGGCGGCCCCGCGGTCGAGGCCGAGGCGGAACATGGCGATCCTGCCCGGTTCGCCTTTCCCCGTCCGCTTCTCGACCGTCCCGGCTGCGACATGAGCTTTTCCGGCCTCAAGACCGCCCTCCTCCGCACCCGCGACGGCCTTATGGACGGCAATCGCCTGCGCCGCCGTGACCGGGCGGACATGTGCGCCGGGTTCCAGCGGGCGGTGGCCGAGGTGCTGGCGGAAAAGACGCGCCGTGCGCTGGCGATCTACATGCACGACGCACCCGACGTGCCGCTGCTGGCGGTGGCCGGCGGCGTGGCCGCGAACAAGGCGATCCGCGCGGCGCTTGAAGAGGTCGCGCACGAGGCCGGTGCGAACTTCCTCGCCCCGCCGCTCAGGCTCTGCACCGACAATGCCGCGATGATCGCTTACGCCGGGCTGGAACGTCTGGCGCTTGGCCACGTTGACGGGATGGAGCTGATGGCGCGGCCCCGCTGGCCTCTCGACCGGTCACAGCCCGCGCTGCTCGGCGGCGGCAAGAAAGGGGCCAAGGCATGATCGCAGTGATGGGGGCCGGCGCGTTCGGCACGGCGCTGGCGGTGTCCATCGCGCGGGGCGGCGAGGCGGTGACGCTCTGGGCCCGTGATGCGGATGCCGTGGCGCGGATGCAGGCGGATCGCAGCACACCGCGCCTGCCGGGTGTCGAGTTGCCCGAAACGATCACGGCAACCGCCGAAACAGGGTCTATTCCGGTCGAAGTGCCCATCCTTCTGGCCGTTCCCATGCAGAAACTGCGCGAGGTCGCGACAGCCCATGCTGCGATGCTGGCCGGTCACCCGCTGGTCGCCTGCTGCAAGGGGATCGAACTGGCCACCGGCCTCGGCCCCAGCCAGGTGCTGGCCGAGGTTCTGCCCGACGCGACGGTCGCATTGCTGACCGGCCCAAGCTTTGCCGCCGACATCGCGCGGGGTCTGCCAACCGCCCTGACGCTGGCCTGCGCGGACGGCACCGTGGCCGAGCAGTTGCAAAAAGCAATCGCCACCCCGAACCTGCGCCTCTACCGCACCGACGATGTCACGGGCGCCGAAACCGGCGGCGCGATGAAGAACGTCATCGCCATCGCCTGCGGCGCAGCCATCGGCGCCGGGTTCGGTGAAAGCGCCCGCGCCGCCGTCATGACGCGCGGCTATGCCGAGATGGTGCGCCTTGCCACCCGGCGCGGCGCGCGGGCCGAGACACTGGCGGGCCTGTCCGGGCTCGGCGATCTGGCGCTGACCTGCACGTCCACCCAGTCGCGCAACTATGCCTTCGGCCTGTCGCTGGGCCGGGGCGAGACGTTCGACGCCTCGATCACCGTCGAGGGTGCCGCGACCGCCCGCGCTGTCCGGGACGAGGCCGCGCGGCAGGGGATCGAAATGCCGATCACCGAGGTCGTGACGCGCCTGATCGATGGTGCGCTGGACATGGAGACCGCTCTGGGGCTTCTGTTGTCCCGACCGCTCAAGGAGGAATGACATGCTGATCGCCCTTATCGCCCGTGACAAGCCCGGCGCGCTGCAGACCCGGATGGACAACCGCGCCGACCACCTCGCCTATATCGAGTCGACCGGCGTCGTCGCACAGGCCGGCCCGCTGCTGGACGATGCCGGCGCGATGTGTGGGTCGCTGGTGATCCTCGATGTCGAGGACATGGCCGCGGCACAGGCATGGGCCGATGGCGATCCCTACGCCAAGGCCGGGCTCTTCTCGGGCGTCGAACTGATCGCGTGGAAGAAGGTCATCGGCTGATGCGCTACTGGCTGTTCAAGTCCGAACCCGACACCTGGAGCTGGCAGGACCAGCAGAAGAAGGGCGACGCGGGCGAGGAATGGAACGGGGTCCGCAACTACCAGGCCCGGAACTTCATGCGCGAGATGAAGACGGGCGATCTGGGGTTCTTCTACCACTCCCAGACCGACAAGGCGGTCGTCGGCATCGTCGAGGTCTGCGCCGAAAGCCATCCCGACAGCACCACCGACGATCCCCGCTGGGACTGCGTGGACATCAGGGCGGTGCGCCCGTTCGAAAAACCCGTGACGCTGGCCGACTGCAAGGCCGATCCCCGGCTGGCCGATATGGTGCTGGTCAACAACACGCGTCTCTCCGTCCAGCCGGTGACCGAGGAGGAATGGCGCGCGGTCTGCGATCTGGGCGGGACAAAACCCTAGCCCGACTCCCGGACCTGCGGCATCCTGTCCCCGCGAAACGGAACGGAAGGGTCTGTTCAGATGGGACTGATTGCAGTGCTCGTGGCCGCGGCCGCGGGGTTCGGGATGGGGGCGGTCTGGTACATGACCCTGTCCAAGCCATGGATCGAGGCGGTCGGGATACCGGTCGACGAGAATGGCAGGCCGAAGGGCAGCGGGTCGCCGTTGCCCTTTGTCATTTCGGGGATCGCGATGATCCTCGTGGCCGGCATGATGCGGCACATGTTCGCCATGTCGGGGATCGAAGGGGCCGGCAAGGGCCTGTTGGCCGGGCTGGGGGTCGGGGCGTTCTTCATCACCCCGTGGGTCGCGATGAACTATGCCTATGCGGATCGCAAACCCAAGCTGACCCTGCTGGACGGTGGCTATTCGATCCTGGGGCCGGGGGTTATCGGTCTGGTGCTCGGCCTGTTCTGACGCGCAAACAGACGGATCACAGATTAAAAGGCGGAGGATCCGGCGGATACCGGAACCCTCCGCCACCCCACGTGCTCCCTACGCACCACACGTGAAACTGAACAGGTTCCAGCCATCCTGGCCGGTCGCCCCTGCATACCCCGAATCCGACCCGCGCTTCAAAGCGAAAGTCCCTAGAATTGGATGCAATGGATGGGGAAGGCGCGGCGCCATTAGGCACCGCGCAGGCAGGATCAGCCGTAGACGGCCTCTTTCTTGAAATGCTTGGTCAGCATGTAATAGATCACCGCGCGATACTTGTTCCGCTCGGACTTGCCGTAGGTCTCGATGACCGAATTGATCGCTTCCATCAGTTCGGGCCCGTCCTTGAGACCGAGCTTCTTCATCAGGAAGTTGGTCTTGACCGTTTCCAGCTCACCCGGCTGGGACCCGGCCACCGTGCTGGCATCGGCGTCGTAGATCGACGGCCCGCAGCCGATGGTCACCTTGGTCAGCAGGTCCATATCCGGCGTCATGCCGCATTTGGATTTCAGATCGTCCGCGTATTTCGCGATCAGGTCGTCGCGTTTTCCCATCATGTCACTCCGATTTTCGGGACCACCCCGCGGTCCCTGTCCCCTTTTTGAGTGTGGGCACGTTAGCCCCTGACCCATGTGAGACAAAGGGAAAAACGAAACGCTGTTCGGGCCGGCAGAAAGACGTCCCCGCCTGCCGTTACGTAAATGCGTTCCCACGCGTCGGTTGCAGGGCCCGATTTCCCGCACATGGGAGGAGGACGAGAAAAGCAAACGCCGCCAGGGGAGTTACCCTGGCGGCGTAGTACTGTTGCCGGTCTTTCAGCGATGGCGCCGGGATCAGTAGCGGTAATGCTCCGCCTTGAACGGGCCCTCGGGCTTGACGCCGATATAGTCCGCTTGATCGTCACGCAGCTTGGTCAGCTTGACCCCGATCCGGTCGAGGTGCAGGCGCGCGACCTTCTCGTCCAGATGCTTGGGCAGGATGTAGACCTTGTTTTCGTACTGGTCGCCCTTGGTCCACAGCTCGATCTGCGCCAGCACCTGGTTGGTGAAGGAGGCGGACATCACGAAGGACGGGTGACCGGTCGCGTTGCCGAGGTTCAGAAGGCGGCCTTCGGACAGCAGGATGATCTTGTTGCCCGAGGGCATCTCGATCATGTCGACCTGGTCCTTGATGTTGGTCCACTTGTGGTTCTTCAGGTTGGCGACCTGAATCTCATTGTCGAAGTGGCCGATGTTGCCGACGATGGCCATGTTCTTCATCTCGCGCATGTGCTCGATGCGGATCACGTCCTTGTTGCCGGTGGTGGTGATGAAGATGTCGGCACTGTCGACGACGTCTTCCAGCACGACGACCTCGAACCCGTCCATCGCGGCCTGAAGTGCGCAGATCGGATCGACCTCGGTCACCTTCACGCGTGCGCCGGCACCGGCCAGCGACGCGGCCGAACCCTTGCCCACGTCACCGTAGCCGCAGACCACGGCGACCTTGCCGGCCATCATCACGTCGGTCGCGCGACGGATGCCGTCGACCAGCGATTCCTTGCAGCCGTACTTGTTGTCGAACTTGGACTTGGTGACGCTGTCGTTCACGTTGATAGCGGGGAACGGCAGGTGACCCTTCTCCATCATCTTGTAGAGGCGGTGCACACCGGTCGTCGTTTCCTCGGAAACACCCTGGATGGCGTGGCGCTGCTTGACGAACCAGCCCGGCGATTCCTTCAGCCGCTTCTTGATCTGCGCGAAGAGGAAGGTCTCCTCCTCGGAGGTCGGCGTTTCGATCAGGTCGGTTTCGCCTTCCTCGACCCGCGCGCCCATCAGGATGTAGAGCGTCGCATCCCCGCCGTCGTCGAGGATCATGTTGCAGGTGCCGTCCGCGAACTGGAAGATCTTGTCGGTGTAGGCCCAGTAGTCCTCGAGCGTTTCGCCCTTGACCGCAAAGACCGGCACGCCCGCCTCGGCGATGGCGGCTGCGGCGTGGTCCTGGGTCGAGAAGATGTTGCACGACGCCCAGCGGACCTCGGCGCCCAGCGCCACGAGCGTTTCGATCAGTACGGCGGTCTGGATGGTCATGTGCAGCGACCCGGCGATCCGCGCGCCCTTCAAGGGCTGGCTGGCGCCGTATTCCTCGCGCAGGGCCATCAGCCCCGGCATCTCGGTCTCCGCAATGTCCAGTTCCTTGCGTCCGTAGCCGGCCAGCGAGATGTCCTTGACGATGTAGTCCTTGGGCATGTGTCTTCTCCAACTCAGTTCGGGTTGCGCCTAGCATTCACGGTTCCCTGCCGCAACGCATACGGCTATCGTAATACGAAAGACCGGTGACACTGGCACTGATCGAGGGGCAAATCAGCGGAATGGCACAAAATTCCGTCGCGTCCGAAGACAATGAGCTCGGGGTCATACCGACCCGTGCAGCTCTGCGCGCCCCGGATTTCCCACATGAGATCGCCGCAAACGAATACGGATTCTACTGCATACCCACCGCGTACATGGACCGCGAAGTGCCGAAGGTGCTGCGGTCAGGCGGCGTTTACGAGCCTGCCACGCTCAAGCTGATCCGGCGCAAGCTGGCCGGTGGCGACGTGATCGCGGGCGGGGGCTTTGTCGGCGATTTCTTTCCCGCGATCAGCGAGGCGCTGGCGCCCGGCAGGCTGCTGCATTCGTTCGAGCCGAACCCGGTCAGCCATGCGTCGGCCCTGCTGACCATCGGACTGAACGGGCTGACCAACATCTGCCTGCACAGGGTTGCGGTCGGCGAAGCCTCGGGCCGGATGCATCTGCAGGTGGCGACCGGTCACGACAAGCCGATGGCGGCCCGCGCCCGCATCGTCGATGCGGCGCGAGAAGATCAGACCATCGAGGTGGCGATGCGGCGGCTGGACGATCTGGTGCCGCCGGGCCGCAGGGTGACGGTGCTGCAGCTTGATATCGAAGGGCACGAATGGCCGGCCATCCTCGGCGCAAGCCGTATCATTCGGGAAAACCGCCCGATGATCCTGCTGGAGGCGAACAGGCCGCGGCGTCAGCGTCAGTATCAGCGCGACCTGAAGCAGAAGTTTCCCGAGCTGGGTTACAGGATGGTGGGCGCGCTGGAACGGAACGGGATTTTTCTGCCGATTGGTTAAGGTGGTAATCGGTTAGGGGGGTAGGATGAAGACTGCGCAACAAGACATGCCGAGCGAGCCGGGGGCGTCGGACGTGCTGCCTGGATCGCCGGTCCCCACGGGGCGGGGGCTCGATCCACGGGTCGCGGCCTTTCTGATACGCAACGTGGGCAAGGGCGACATCCTGCACGCGGGCGCGTTTTCTCTGGATGCGATCGAACCGATCTCTGCCGCGCTGGCCAAGGATGCGGAATTGTGGATCGCGCAGGGCGATCCGACGGTGCACTCTTTGTGCGGTCAGGCAGTGACGGAAGGCCAGATCTGGAATGTCAGCCTGCGTTTTGCCGTCGCATGGTCCGACAACGGGCGCCTCTATCCGCCGGTCGACGGCGCTTCCGAGGGCGCGGGCTATGTCATGACCTCGACCGACGGGCCAGACACGATCACTGCGCTGCGCCTCGACGACGCGCGGCCACTGGATCGTCTGGTTTCCGTCCTGTCCGTCGACATGCCAGGTCAGGAGGCCGAGGCGATGCGCGGCGCGCGGCGCACGATCCTCACGCATCGGCCCATCCTCGTCCTGTCCAGCCCCGGACGGCAGCGCTGGTATCTGCGCCACCTCGAACCGCTCGGCTATCGGCTCAGCGGCCGGCTGAGTGACCGGCTGGTTCTGTCCACCGGGCCCGTCGTGCTCTGACCCCCGCTCTGCGATCCGGGTGACAGTGGCGCGCGGTCGCGCTATCCCCGGCGCAGAGAGGTGAGGCATGGCGAAACAACCCCGCGCGTGGCAACGGATGCTGTCCGGCCGCAGGCTCGACCTGCTGGACCCGACCCCCGTGGATATCGAGATCGAGGACATTGCCCACGGGCTGGCCTTTGTCGCCCGGTGGAACGGCCAGACCAAGGGCGACTTCGCCTATTCGGTGGCCGAGCATTCCCTGCTGGTCGAGGAGATTTTTGGCCGCATGGACCCCAGGGCGCCGGTGAAATGGCGGCTGGCTGCCCTGTTGCACGACGCGCCGGAATACGTGATCGGCGACATGATTTCCCCGGTCAAGGCGGCCGTCGGACCGGGCTATGGTACGCTGGACGAAAAGCTGACCGCGGCGATCCACCTGCGGTTCGGCCTGCCCGCCGCATTGCCCAAGCCGGTCAAGACCCGGATCAAGAAGGCCGACCGGATCAGCGCATGGATGGAGGCGATCCAGATCGCCGGTTTCGCCGAGGATGAGGCGACGCGGTTCTTCGGACGCCCTGACCCCGCGTTGATCGAGGGGCTCGCCATCCGCCTGCGCCCGCCGGTCGCCGTCCGGGACGATTACACGGCGCGACACGACGAACTGCTGAGGGTGTTGTGACCATGCACATCCGCCGCGCCGGACCGCTCGACGCCGCGCAAATGGCCGAGCTGCTGAACGAGATCATCGCGGCAGGCGGCACCACGGCGATCACCGGCACCGTCACCCGGCAGGACCTGCTGGACTGGATGGCGCGGGACCCGCGTTCGGTCTGGCACATCGCCGAGGATGCGGGCGGCGACCTGCTGGGGTTCCAGTGGGTCGACCAGTGGGACCCGGACGAAACGCGCCTCTGCCATATCGCCACCTTCGCCCGCAGGGGCCGCACCCAGCTTGGCATCGGATCACGGCTATTCGCGGCGACCGTCGAGGCGGCGCGTGCGGCGGGCTTTCGCGAAATCGAGGCCGAGAGCCGCGCCGACAACAGCGGCGGGCTGGCCTATTACCAGTCGCGCGGGTTCGAGGACGTGGCCCGGCGCAACGGTGTCACGCTGGACGACGGGACCATCGTGGACAAGGTCATCAAGCGATATGCGCTCTGAGCGGTCGCGGCGGTTGGGTGGTTCCGAACAGCCTCGAGAACAGTGATGGCTTGGTCACGACGGCCTCGGGCTTCGGGTGCAGTACGGGGTCGGGCCGCATCGCCCGCAGCATTTCATCTGGTAGCCTGATCATAGGATTGCCTCTGACGGTATCGTCTGGTTTCCTCTCAGATACGCCTTTCCCTGTGCATATCCGAGTCAGCAATTCTGGCCCTGTTTAAAGCTGAGCTATCATATGTCCGACATCGACTGGCGCGACCTGCCTTCGCTCTCCTCGCTACGCGCGTTCGAGGCGACGGCGCGGCTGGACGGATTCAGCGCCGCCGCGCGGGCGTTGAACGTGACCCCCGCCGCCGTGGCGCAGCAGGTGCGCGGACTGGAAGCCGAGCTGGGCGTCACGCTGGTGCGGCGGCAGGGACGCGGGCTCGTGCTGACGCCGGAGGGCGCGGGGCTGGTCGCCGCGCTGACCGACGGGTTCGGGACCATCGCCGAAGCCGTCACCCGCGTCCGTCAGGACGAGGCGCAACGCAGCGTCCGCGTGTCGACCACGCAGGGCTTTGCGCAATGGGTGATGATGCCCGGTCTCGCACGGTTCTGGGAGGCGCATCCAGACATACGGGTGTCGATGGACATCACGTCGAAGCTGGCCGATCTGGGCGACGGCAGGATCGACATCGCCATCCGCTCCGGTCCCGCCGATTTCTCATGGCCGGGCACCGAAGCCGAACTGCTGATGCGCAGCCGTTACATCCTGATCGGCGCGCCGGACCTTGCCGCGCGGGTGCGAACGACGGCCGATCTGCAGCACATGCCGTGGATTTTCGACCCCCGGAACGGGTCGGAACCGCGCTGGCTCGCCCAGCTGGGGCTGGATCCCAAGACACTGCGCGTTACAGAAATCGCCAGCCCCGTGCTGGAAGTCGCGTCGGCCGTCCAAGGCTATGGCCTGATGTTCGGGGTCGAAAGCATCGTCAGAACGGAGCTGGAGGCCGGGCGTCTGGTGGAAATCCCCTGCGATATCCTGCCCGAGGCCGCCTATTTCATCGTCACCGCCCCCGGCCCCCGCCGTCAGCGGGTGCAGGTCTTCATCGACTGGCTGAAGGACAGCTTCGGAACCGGCGATTAGCGGGGCGAGCGCTTGGCGAGGATACGCTGCAGGGTGCGGCGGTGCATGTTCAGGCGGCGGGCCGTCTCGCTGACATTGCGGTCGCACAGCTCATAGACGCGCTGGATATGTTCCCAGCGGACGCGGTCCGCGCTCATCGGGTTTTCCGGCGGCGGCGGCAGGGCCTCACCCTTGGCCAGCAGCGCGTTGGTGATGTCGGTGGCGTCGGCAGGCTTGGACAGATAGTCGGTCGCCCCGATCTTGACCGCAGCGACAGCCGTGGCGATGGCCCCGTAACCGGTCAGCACCACGATCCGCGCATCTGGCCGCTTTTCCCGGATCGCCTCGACCACATCGAGCCCGTTGCCGTCCTCCAGCCGCAGGTCGCAGACCGCGTAGGCAGGCGGGCGGACATTCGCGATGGCCTTGCCACCGGCAACGCTGTCGGCGGTCTCGACCTCGAACCCGCGTTTTTCCATCGCCTTGGCCAGACGGCGCAGAAAGGGTTCGTCATCATCGACAAGCAGCAACGTCCGGTCGTCGCCGAGTTCAGCCATGTCCTGCATCATGCGCCCCTTTTCCCCGATACGCTGCACCCCCACGGTCGGACGTTTTTACATGCCGCGCAATGCTGCGTCAAACTTTCGCAGGTCACTATCGCGCGTCCAGAAAACATTGAACGCGATCAGCCATGTCCTCGGCGGTGGTTTCGCGGCGGAAGAACTCAAGGAAACCGTCCTCGGGGGTGGTGAGATAGGTGAAGGTCGAGTGATCCATCAGGTAATAGTCGGGATCGCCCCCGGCGGCCTTGGCGCCGAAGGCGCGGTAGGCCGACTTGGCCTCGTTGACCTGATCCTCGGTCCCCGTCAGGCCGACCATACGCGGGTGAAGGTAGTCGGTGAAATCCTTCAGCTGCTCGGGCGTGTCGCGCGCCGGGTCGATGGTGATGAACACCGGCTTGACCATGCTCCCGCGCTCTTCGAGCAGGGTGATCGCCTGGGCATTCCGCGCGGTGTCCATCGGGCAGACGTCGGGGCAGTAGGTGTAACCGAAGTAGATCAGAGCGGGCTGATCCAGCACGTCCTTGTCCGTCACGGTCTGCCCGTCCTCGTCCACCAGCGTGAATGGTCCGCCGATCGTGGCGGCGCCACCGGCAACCGAGGAGGCACGGCACTGGGCGAACTTGTCATCACCGGAGCGACCGAGTGTGAAGACATAGATCCCGGCAAGAAACAGCGCCATCACGGTTCCCGCCAGAATGGCAATCGTTCGGGTCATGGTCACAACCTCCAGTCGCGCCGCCCCGGCGGCATTGCCTGCGGCACGGGGCACATCTAACCTCTGATCCGGGCGATGCAACGGGTCAAAGGCGCGCGGCAGATGAACGATACGGACCTCGGACTTCTCAAGGGACAGCAGCGCGGCAACTGGATCCGGCTGCGCACGACGATCCTGCTCAGATGGGGCGCGATCGCCGGTCAGCTGTCGGCGCTGTTCGTCGCCTACCAGGTGTTCGGGCTGAAACTGGAATACGGACTGTGCCTGCTGGTGGTCGGCACTTCGGTCCTGAGCAACCTCGTATGGATGCTGGCCTTCCCCGAAAGCAAGCGCCTGACTGAGGGCGAAAACCAGATGATGGTGCTGTTCGACCTCGTCCAGCTTGCATTGCTGCTCTACCTGACCGGCGGGCTGCACAATCCGTTCTCGATCCTGATCGTCGGGCCCGTGACGGTCTCCGCCGCCGCGCTGACGGCCCGGTCGACCCTGTTCACGGCCATCGCGGCGATCATCGCCGTCACGGTGCTGGCGCGGTTCCACCTGCCGCTAACCACGGCAACCGGGGACGAGCTGGAGGTGGCCGACCTCTTCGTCTTCGGCAACTGGCTGGCCATCGTGATCGCCGTCATCTTCCTCGGCGTCTACTCGCGCTGGATCGCGTCCGAGATGCACAACATGTCCGACGCCCTGCAGGCGACCCAGATGGCACTGGCGCGCGAACAGAAGCTGACCGATCTCGGCGGCGTCGTCGCCGCGGCGGCGCATGAACTGGGCACCCCGCTGGCGACGATCAAGCTGGCCTCGTCCGAGCTGTTCGAGGAACTGGAGGACCGGCCCGACCTGCGCGAGGATGCCGGCCTGATCCGGGAACAGGCCGACCGCTGCCGCGACATCCTGCGATCGATGGGACGGGCCGGCAAGGACGACCTGCAGATGCGGCAGGCCCCCCTGACCGCCGTCGTCGAAGAGGCGGCGGAACCGCATCGCGACCGGGGCAAGATCATTCATTTCGAAGAGGCGCCGATCGCAGGGCACGATGGCCCGCAACCGCTGATCCTGCGTCAGCCCGAGGTGATCCACGGGCTGCGCAACCTGGTCCAGAACGCGGTGGATTTCGCCCGCGGGAATGTCTGGGTGGAATGCCAGTGGGGCACCGACACGGTGTCGGTCCGCATCATGGACGACGGGCGGGGATATTCGCCGCAGGTCATCGGCCGGATCGGCGATCCCTTCGTGCGGCGCCGCCGGACGCCGGTCGATACACGCCAGAGGCCGGAATACGAAGGCATGGGTCTGGGGCTGTTTATCGCCAAGACGCTGCTGGAACGGTCGGGTGCCGAGCTGAGCTTTGCGAACGGGCCGGACAGATACCCCGGCGACATCGCCTTTGCCGCCCGCACCGGCGCGGTGATCGAAGTGGTCTGGCCGCGGTCCAAGATCGAGGCCCGGCCGGGTATCAACGCCCCCGCCTTCGGAAAGAACCAGCCGATCACGGCCTGACGCCAACTCGCATCACGTTTACACTTTGTTTACTCTTTTGGGTCCAGATCCCGTGAATGCTGGTTGCGGGAAAGAGCTTCATGGACCTGTTCAATTACGACATTGCCGCCCTCGGGTCGGTATGTTTCGTGGCGGCGGCTGCGGCGCTCGGAATTGCCGCTGTCCTCACACGGCCCCTAGGTCAGCCCGGATCCGCCGTTTCCGATTCCGGCGGTGCGGCACCGGGGGAACTCTCGCTGCTTGTCCGCCACGGCCAGATCACCGATGCCTCGCCCGAGGCGCGGCAGGTGATCGGCTGCCGGGACAGGGATCTTGGCGATTGGGACCGCATCCGGAGCGCGCTGGCACACCGGTTCAGCGACTGCCCTGTCACCGCACCCCGCGCGGGCACGCTGAGGATCTCCGCCGACGGCGCGGACGATCCGGGCGTGATGGAAATAACGGCCACGGATGACGCGGTCCGCCTCCGGGTGATGGAGGCGGCAATTCCCAGTGCAGGTCACTTGCACCTGATGCACAGCGCGCTGGCCCGCCTGCGCCAGTTCGAAGCCGTGTTCGAGCGGGCCCCCTTTCCGATCTGGGTCAACGAGACAGACCGTGATGCAATCCTGACGAACGCCGCCTTTCGCGCGCTCGGTCTGGAAACTGGACTCGGCCCGGCCCGGTTGCTGGACAGCGGCCTGCCCCCGCCCGGTACCGATGTCGCCAGGACAACCCGTGTCGAGGTCGCCAATCCTTCGGGGACGACGTCTGGCGCACGGTGGTTCGACGTGACCGTCACCAAGTTGGAAGGGGCGCAACTGAATTATGCGATCGACATGACACCGGTGGTGAAGGCAGAGATCGCCCAGCGCGAATTCGTGCAGACCCTGACCAAGACATTCGCCCTGCTGAACATGGGGCTGGCGATCTTTGACCAGACCCGGCGCCTGACGCTGTTCAACCCGGCGCTGATCGAACTGACCGCCATGGCGCCCGAGTTTCTGTCCGGGCGCCCGGATCTCGCGTCGTTCTTCGACGCGCTGCGCGAACGTCAGGTGATGCCGGAGCCCAAGAACTACATCGGCTGGCGTGAGGCGATCGGAGATGTCGCCGCCCGCGCCGCCGATGGCCGCTTCGAGGAAACCTGGAGCCTGCCGACCGGTCAGACCTATCGCGTAACCGGGCGACCCTATCCCAACGGGGCGATCGCCTTTCTGTTCGAGGACATCACATCGGAAATCGAGATGTCGCGGCGGTTCAACCAGCATATCCAGCTGGCCCAGTCCGTGCTGGATTCGCTGGACGAGGCGGTCGTCGTGTTTTCACGACAGGGCCGGGTTCTGACCGCAAACGACGCCTACCTGAGCCTGTGGGATATCGGGAGCGGGGGCGGGCTGACCGATGTGACGGTGCATGAGGCGACACGCCAGTGGGAGGCCGTCGCCGGACCGGACCGCACATGGGGTGAACTGCGGGACTACGCGGTGGCTCTCGGTCCGCGCTGCGAATGGACCAGCGACGTGAGGTTCCGGGACGGCCGCGTCATGGCCTGCCGTTTCACGCCGCTGGCGGACGGTGCCACGCTGGCGGGGTTCCGGCAGCTCACCGCGCCCGTCAGCCGCAGTGTGGTTTCCGACGCAACGGCAAGCGCCGGATGAACCTGCGCCCCTTGTCGGACAACGGCCGACGCGCCATCCTGAGGCATGGGGAACACCACCTGCCAGATCGACCTGCCCACCCCCGATGCGACCACCGCGCTGGCCCGTCGCATCGGCGCGCTTCTGCGGCCCGGCGATGTCCTGTTGCTGGAGGGCGGCATCGGTGCGGGCAAGACCCATTTCGCCCGCGCCCTGATCCAGTCTCTGCTCCAAGAGCCCGAGGACGTACCCTCGCCCACCTTCACGCTGGTGCAGATCTATGACAGCCCGCACGGCGAAATCTGGCACGCAGATCTCTACCGGCTGGGACATCCCGACGAGGTCGCCGAACTGGGCCTGACCGAAGCGTTCGAAACGGCCATCTGCCTTGTCGAATGGCCTGACCGGCTGGGCGAACTGATGCCGGACAGCGCGCTTTTCCTCGGCTTTGCCCTTGCCGGTGACTCCGCCCGCACGCTAACCATCACCGGTGATCCGGCGCGCTGGCGCCATGTTCTTGACGAGGCCGCACTTGTTTGACCGAACCGAAGCCTGCACACGTTTCCTGGCCGACACCGGCTATGCTGCCGGCCACCGTGCGCCGGTGTCGGGCGATGCGTCAAACCGCAGGTATGAACGGATCAATACCGGCACCGGCAGCGTGATCCTTATGGACGCCCCCGCCGAGAAGGGCGAGGACGTGCGCCCTTTCATCCGCATCGCGCGGCACCTCAGGGCCATCGGCCTGTCCGCTCCGGAAATTCTGTCCGAGGATCCTGAGGACGGGTTCCTGATCCTCGAGGACCTGGGCGACGACCTCTATGCGCGGCTCCTCAAACCGCTTGAGGGGGCCGACCTGCGGGCGCAGGAAAACAGGCTCTATTCCGCCGCAACCGATGTGCTTGTCGCCCTGCATCGTGCGCCCTATCCGGCCGATCTGCCGCGCTATGCCGATGTGATGCCGAACCTCGCCGCTTTGCCGTTCGACTGGTATCTGCCGGCCCTCGGCATGTCCGCCCCGGACGCACGGTCCGCACTGGTCGGCACCATGGCCGATGCCCTGGCCGGGATCGCCCGCGCGATGCCCGAGGTCATGATCCTGCGCGATTACCATGCCGAGAACCTGCTCTGGCTGCCGGATCGCGACGGACCTGCCCGTGTCGGACTGCTCGATTTCCAAGACGCGATGGTCGGCCATCCTGCCTATGACCTCGTCTCGATGCTGCAGGACGCGCGGCGCGAGGTCCTGCCGGAAACCGAAACCGCGATGATCGCCCGCTACTGCGATGCGACCGGGGCAGAGCCCGAGGCGTTCACCCGCGCCTATCGGCTGCTCGGCCTGCAGCGCAACATGCGGATCCTCGGTGTCTTTGCCCGGCTCTGCCTGCGCGATGGCAAACCGCATTACGTCGACCTGATCCCGCGCGTCTGGGGCCATCTTCAGCGCGATCTGGACGATCCGTCGCTGGCTGCCTTCGCCGCGATCCTCCGCCCTGCCCTGCCGGAGCCCACGCCGGACCGGCTCAAGACGCTCAAGGACCTATGCGGAACACGCCGGACAGCCTGATGATCTTCGCCGCCGGGTTTGGCACCCGGATGGGCGCGCTGACGGCGGACCGGCCCAAGCCGCTGGTCGAAGTCGGCGGCCAGACGCTGCTGGACCGGGCGCTCGGCCTTGCGCGGGACGAGGGGCTGGGGCGGATCGTGGTGAACACGCACTACCGAGGCGACCAGATCGCGCGGCATCTGCAGGGGTCAGGGGTGGCGATCTCCGACGAAGCGGATGCGATCCTCGAAACCGGCGGCGGATTGAGGCAGGCGCTGCCCCTGCTCGGCGCCGATACGGTGATGACGCTGAACCCCGACGTCGTCTGGCACGGGCCGAACCCGCTGAGCATGCTGCGCGCCGCATGGGATCCGGTTCGGATGGATGCGCTGCTGCTCTGCGTCGATCCGAAAGCGGCGGTCGGGCGCCTCGGGGCAGGCGACTTCGATCCGGACGCCGAGGGCCGTCTGACACGCGGCGGTCAGGTCATCTATGGTGGTGCGCAGGTGATCGCGACGGACGATCTGTCCGCGATCCCCGATCCCGCGTTTTCGCTGAACCGGGTCTGGGACCTGATGATCGCGCGGGGTCGTCTGTTCGGTCTGACATATCCCGGCCAGTGGTGCGACGTGGGCCGGCCCGAGGGGATCGGGATGGCCGAGGGGATGCTCGGGGCGGACCATGTTTGATCCGCTGCCGCATCCCCGCGTCTACGGGATGCCGCCCGGCGCCGATTTCCCCGCCGCCCTGGTCGAACACCTGAGCCGCAGCTACGCCGACCGGCCGCCGCAGGACCTGGCCCGTGTCCGCCTGATCGTGAACACGCGCCGGATGGCGCGCCGGATCCGCGACCTGTTCGACCGTGGCCCCGCCCTGCTCTTGCCGCGGATCGAACTGGTCACCGATCTGGGCATTTCCGCCGTCTCCGCGGACCTGCCCCCGGCGACACCGCCCCTGCGCCGCCGTCTTGAACTGGTAGAGCTGATCGCCGCCCTTCTCGACGCGCAACCCGACCTCGCCCCGCGCGCGGCGCTGTTCGATCTGGCAGACAGCCTCGCCCGCATTCTGGGCGAGATGGATGACGAAGGTGTCCCGCCCGAGGCGCTGGAGCAGCTCGACGTCACCGACCTGTCCGGCCATTGGGCGCGGGCGCTCCGGTTCCTCACCATCGCGCGCGGGTTTCAGGACGGGAGCGGCGCGCTTGGCCCCGAGGCGCGGCAGCGGCTGCTGGCGGAGACGACGGCGGCGGACTGGGCCGCGCATCCGCCCGCCGATCCGGTGATCCTGGCCGGGTCGACCGGATCACGGGGGTCGACCTTTCTGCTGATGCAGGCGATTGCCCGACTGCCGCAGGGCGCCGTGGTGCTGCCCGGGTTCGACTTCGACATGCCCGAGGCGGTCTGGGCTACGCTGACCGATCCGCTGTCCAGCGAGGACCATCCCCAGTACCGTTTCGCCCGGATCATGACCTCGCTCGGACTCGGTCCGGAACAGGTCGCGCTATGGCCCTCCGATACCCCGGCGCCGGAGCGGAACCGGGTTCTTTCGCTGGCGCTGCGCCCCGCCCCCGTCACCGACCAGTGGATGCACGAAGGTCCGGATCTGGACGGAATAGAGACGGGTATGAACGGCGTCACCCTGCTCGAAGCGCCGTCACCCCGTGCCGAAGCGCTGGCCATCGCGATGCGCCTGCGGCAGGCGGCGGAAGAAGGCGTCACCGCCGCGCTCATCACGCCGGACCGGATGCTGACACGCCAGGTGGCCGCCGCGCTCGACCGATGGGACATCGTGCCGGACGACTCCGCCGGTCAGCCACTGCATCTTTCGCCGCCGGGCCGCTTCCTGCGTCATGTCGGCGGCCTGTTCTCGCGCAGGCTGACCGCCGAGGCGCTGCTGACCCTGCTCAAGCATCCGCTGACCCACACCGGCACCGACCGGGGCCCGCACCTGTTGCTGACCCGCGCGCTGGAACTGGACCTGCGGCGCGGCGGGCCTCCGTTCCCGGATGCCGCCTATCTGCGCACCTTCTCGGCGGGGCGGAAGGACGCGATCGCGAGCGATTGGGTCGACTGGCTGATCCGCGAGGTTCTGGACCGCGTTGTCGCCGCACCTATGCCGCTCGCCGATCTGCTCGACGCGCATATCGGACTGGCCGAGCGGATCGCGCAGGGACATACCGGCGAAGGCTCCGGCAACCTGTGGACCGGACCCGCAGGACGCAGCGCCCGCGATACCGTCGCCGGGCTGGAGCGGGAGGCCGGGCACGGCGGACCGCTGAACGCGATGGACTATGACGCGCTGTTTTCCACGGTCCTGACCGGGGCCGAGGTGCGCGAACGGGATACGGGCCATGCCAATGTCCTGATCTGGGGCACGCTCGAAGCGCGGGTGCAGGGGGCCGATCTGGTGATCCTCGGTGGCCTGAACGAAGGGTCGTGGCCGGAGCTTCCCCCGCCCGATCCGTGGATGAACCGCGAGATGCGGCACAAGGCGGGGCTGTTGCTGCCGGACCGAAAGATCGGCCTCTCGGCGCATGATTTCCAGCAGGCGGCCGCCGCCCGCGAGGTCTGGCTGACCCGTGCCGTCCGTTCGCAGGACGCCGAGACCGTGCCGTCGCGCTGGATCAGCCGGCTGACCAACCTGCTGGCCGGACTGCCGGGCGAGGGTCAGGCGGCGCTGGCCGGGATGAAGTCGCGCGGTGCCGCGTGGATCGCCCGCGCGCAGGCGTTGGAAACCGTGGCGCGGATCGACCCGGCGCCGCGCCCCGCGCCCTGCCCGCCCCCCGGCGCGCGGCCGACCGAGATGTCGGTGACCGAGATCGAGCGTCTGATCCGCGATCCCTACGCCGTCTATGCCCGCCGGGTCCTGCGACTGCGGAAACTCGACCCGCTGATGCGGATGCCCGACGCCCTGTTGCGCGGCACCGTGCTGCACAAGGTGCTGGAGATATTCATCCGCGATCATGGCCGCGATCTCCGGGCCGACAGCTTGCTGGCCACGGCGAGGGAGGTTCTGGACACGCTGGTGCCATGGGCCGAGGCGCGGTTCCTCTGGCATGCACGGCTGGCGCGGGTCGCCACGCCGTTCCTTGCGGACGAGGCGGTGCGGCAGGGCATCGCCCGGCCCGTCGCTTTCGAGAGGGATGGCACGGCGCAGATTCCCAGCCTCGGGTTTACGCTCAGGGGCAAGGCCGACCGCATCGACATCGACGGGTCCGGCAATGCCTATCTCTACGACTACAAGACCGGGCGGCTGAAATCCGAGGCCGAGCAGATCCAGTTCGACCGTCAGCTTCTACTCTCCGCCGCGATGGTGGAACGCGGGGCGTTCGAGGGGATCATGCCCAAGCGGGTGGCGGGCGCGGTCTATATCGGCCTTGGCTCCAAGCCGGGCGAGATGCCGGCGCCGCTGGACGCGGTGCCGCCGGGCAAGGCCTGGGAGGATCTGACCGAACTGATCCGGCTCTATCACGGGGAAACTCAGGGGTTCACGGCGCGGCGCGCGATGTTCAACACCTCGGATGTCAGCGACTATGACCAGCTGGCGCGCTTTGGCGAATGGGACGTCACGACGCCACCGGACCGGAGGGCGCTGACATGATCCCGGCCCGCGACGAGGCGACGGAACGCCAGATCAGGGCGGCGACGCCGGACCTGTCGACTTGGCTGTCGGCCAACGCCGGCTCGGGCAAGACACGCGTGCTGACCGACCGGGTCGCGCGACTGCTGCTGTCCGGGGTCGATCCGCAACGCATCCTGTGCCTGACCTACACCAAGGCCGCGGCGAGCGAGATGCAGAACCGGCTGTTCCGGCGGCTCGGGGAATGGGCGATGCTGCCCGACGATGACCTGCGCAATGCGTTGATCTCGCTGGGCGCGGAGGAAGATGTTCGGCTCGGAGCCGCGCGGACGTTGTTCGCCAAGGCGATCGAGACCCCGGGCGGACTCAAGATCCAGACCATCCACTCCTTCTGCGCCGGTCTGCTGCGCCGCTTCCCGCTCGAGGCCGGGGTCAGTCCCCAGTTCACCGAGGCCGAGGAGCGTGCAGCCACACTGTTGCGGGCGGAGATCGTGGAGTCGCTGGCCGAGGGGCCGCAGTCGCATCGGCTGGCGGCAGTTGCGGCGCATCTGACGGACGAGAGCTTTGACCAGCTGACCCGCGACATTGCCGGAAACGCCGATGCCTTCCGGTCGGGGATCGGAGATGAGGAGATTCATCGCCTGCTCGGCCTGCCGGTCGGGTTCGATGACGCGCAGCTGGCCGATCTGGCCTTTCCACCCGGCGCTTCCGCCGTTTTGTCCGCTCTCGTCCCCGCCTTGGCGCAGGGATCGACCAACGACAAGAAGGCGTGGGACAAGCTGAAGGACCTGACCGCGCCGGGGCTGCCTGACCTGCCGATGCTCGAAGGTGTGTTCCTGACCGGCAAGGGCGCGAAGGAACCGTTTTCCGCCAAGATCGGGTCTTTTCCGACCAAGGCCACAGCCAGCACGATCACCGACATCCTGCCCGATCTCGACGCATGGATGCGCGCAGTCGAAGAGGCGCGGCCGCTGCGCCTTGCCCTTGCCGCCGCGCGCCGGATGCGCGCGCTGGCCGATTTCGCGGACCTGTTCCTGAGTGCCTACGAGACCGCCAAACAACAGCGCGGCTGGCTGGATTTCGACGACCTCATCACCCGCGCGCGCGATCTGCTGTCCGATCCGACCGTCGCGGCCTGGGTGCTCTACCGGCTGGACGGCGGGATCGACCACATCCTCGTGGACGAGGCGCAGGACACCAGCCCGGTGCAGTGGGAAGTGATCGAACGGCTCGCGCGGGAATTCACGGCGGGCGAAGGCGCGCGGGCCGACAGGGTGCGGACGATCTTTGTCGTCGGTGACAAGAAGCAGTCGATCTATTCCTTCCAGGGCGCAGACCCCGAGGCGTTCGACCGGATGCGCGCCGACTTCGCCGCCCGTCTGGCCGCCTCGCCCCGACCGCTTCAGGTGCTGGAACTGGCCTTTTCCTTCCGTTCGGCTCCGGTGGTGCTGGGGCTGGTCGACACGGTGTTCGAAGGGCGCGACGCGGCGGGTTTCGGCGGCGAGGAACCGCACCGCGCGTTCAAGGCGGCGATGCCGGGACGCGTCGATCTGTGGCCGGTGGTGGAGAAGGTCGACGATCCGGACGACAGGGCTTGGACCGATCCGGTGGACCAGCTTGGGCAGAATGATCACCGGGTCCGGCTGGCGGGCGAGGTCGCGGCCGAAATCGAACGGATGCTGCGCGAGAAAGTGCGTATTCCGCAGGAACAGGGTCACAGCGGCACCTTCGGGATGCGATCCGTGCGGCCCGGCGACTTCCTGATCCTCGTTCAGCGCCGGTCCGAGCTGTTCCACGAGATCATCCGCGCCTGCAAGGAACGGGGTCTGCCGATCGCCGGGGCCGACCGGCTGAAGGTCGGCGCGGAACTGGCCGTTCGGGACCTCGCGGCGCTGCTCAGCTTCCTCGCCACGCCCGAGGATGACCTGTCACTGGCCGTCGCGCTGAAATCGCCGCTCTTCGGCTGGGACGAACAGCGCCTGTTCGACCTTGCCCACCGGCGCGAGACGACGCGGCTCTGGCCCGCGCTGCGCGAGCGGCGCGAGGAATTCCCCGAGACCTTCGCGATGCTCGACGATCTGCGGTTCCAGACCGACTTCCTGCGGCCCTACGAGTTGATCGAGCGCATCCTGACCCGCCACGACGGCCGCCGCCGGCTGTTGGCCCGGCTGGGGGAAGAGGCCGAGGACGGGATCGACGCCCTTCTGGATCAGGCGCTGGCCTATGAACGGTCGTCAGTGCCCAGCCTGACCGGGTTCCTCGTCTGGATGGAGGCGGGCGAGCTGGAGATCAAACGCCAACTGGACAGCGCGGGGGACCGGATCCGGGTCATGACGGTGCACGGGGCGAAGGGGCTGGAAAGCCCTATCGTCATCCTGCCCGACACCGGTGCGCGACGGCCGCCGAACGTGGACCGGCTGCTGCCCCTTGGCGACCGCATGGCATGGGCCCCGCCGGTGGACGAGATGCCGCCACCGCTGGCCGCCGCCCGCGCCGGGCTGGTCGAGACGCGCAGGAACGAGAACGAGCGCCTGCTCTATGTCGCGCTGACCCGCGCCGAGAGCTGGCTGATCGTCGCCGCCGCGGGCGATCTGGGCAAGGACGGCGCGGCATGGCACGACCGGGTGCGCGTCGCGCTGGAGAGCATGGGCGCGGAGACGCAGGCGTTTCCGACCGGGCAGGGGCTACGGCTGGAAGGTGGCGACTGGCTTGCCGATGCCGTTGAGGCCGCTACGGTCGCGGAGGCACCCATTCCCCAGCTCGACCCGTTCTTCGAACGCCCGGCCGGGCCACCGCCCGAGCGGTTCACGACGCTCAGCCCCTCGGACCTTGGCGGGGCCAAGGCGCTGCCGGGCGAAGCCGGGCTGGACGAGGCGCAGGCCAAGCGGCGGGGCCGGCAGGTGCACACGCTGCTGGAACATCTGCCGCTGTTCCCGGCTGCAAGCTGGGAGGATACCGCCGCCCGCCTGCTGTCGGACGGGCCGGACGGGGCAGAGGGCGAGGAACTGACGCTGCTGCTGGACGAGGCGCGGCGGGTGCTGACGCGCGACACGCTTGCCCCGCTGTTCACCGGCGAGGCGCTGGCCGAGGTGCCGGTCAGCGCGACCCTGCCCCAGATCGGCGGAAAACGAATCCATGGCGTGATCGACCGGCTGGTGATCGACGGCGACCGCGTTCTGGCCGTCGATTTCAAGACCAACGCCGTCCTGCCCGACCGGGCCGAGGATGTGCCCGACGGCCTGTTGGCACAGATGGGCGCCTATGCCGTTGCGCTGGAACAGGTTTTCCCCGGCAAGCGGATCGAGACGGCGATCCTGTGGACGCGGAACGCCACGCTGATGCCCCTGCCTCACGATATTGTGGTCGCCGCGCTGGCGGCAACAAGCACTCCTTGACCATCCGCGGGCCGAAGCCTACCTTGGTGGCCGACATCCGCTATCCTTTGGAGACACCAATGGCGACCGTAGCTGCAACGGACGACACGTTCGAAGCCGAAGTCCTCAAATCCGACCTGCCCGTGGTGGTGGACATCTGGGCGGAGTGGTGCGGGCCCTGCAAACAGATCGGGCCGGCGCTGGAAGAGCTGTCGGAAGAGATGAAAGACAAGGTCAAGATCGTGAAGGTCGACGCCGACTCGAACCCGAATTCGGTGATGTCGATGGGCGTGCGCGGCATCCCCGCGCTGTTCATCTTCAAGGACGGCCAGATCATCTCGAACCGCACCGGCGCCGCGCCCAAGGCCGCGCTGCAAAGCTGGATCAACGACTCGATCTGACAGGCCCTTCGGCCAGGAATACGGAACGGGCGCCCTCTGCGGCGCCCGTCTTCGTTTCAGACGGGCCAGCCGTGGCCGCGTAGGGTTTTGGCGATCCGGTCCTCGGCCTCCGGTCGGCCCGCGTTGATCGACATGATCTGCCAGAACCAGTGGATGTAGCCCGCGTAATCCGGCCGCATCTCGCGGACCTGCGCAAAGGCCGCGTCCTCGCCAAGGCTCATCACGTTGGCCGCGATGTGGTGAAAGTCGATCCGCGCAAAGATCACTGCCGGTTTCCCGAAGAAATAGCCGTTGAACGCCGCCGCCGAATTCTGCGTGACGACATAGGCGCAGCCGGGCAGGTGGCGCTCCATCTCCCCGAAAGCGACGGTCAGGCGGGGGTTGTCCTGCTCCAGCCGTTCCAGCGCGGCGATGTCCTTTTCGTCGTAGAACTCGTTGGGATGCAGCGTCGCGACGACCGGGCGCTCCGGCTCGCGCCGCAGCACCGACCGCAGCATGTCGAGCGGCGAACAGGCCTGAAACGACCGGTGTTCCCGGATCTTCCCCTGAAGGGGGACATAAACGTGGCCCCGCTCCGAAACCTCAAGCTCCCCGAACAACCGCCTGCGCCAGAACCGGGCGAAGCGGTCAGCCTCGGCCCGGTCCTGAGCGCCGGGAAACTCCGCGCGGGCGACATCCCAGTCCCACCGTTCGGCAGCGCGCTCGATGGCCCAGAACGGGTAGTGATACACGCGCCGGATCGTGACCGCGCGGTCGTGGGTCGGCGGGTCCATGTGGAACAGATCCCAACCGGGCACCGAGGCGGCGCGTTTCCGCGTGGCGGGGGCATTGGGGATCAGTTCGACCTCCAGCCCCGCCCGCTCCACAACATTCTGGATTTTCTGAAGAAAATTATGCCGCCCCTCCCGCGCGCTGGCCAGCAGCTCGGGGTCCAGATGGAAGCGGACGGCACCCTGTTTCATGGCGGAAACGCTAAGCCGGGTCGCCGGGTCAGGCAAGACCGACCCTTGTCGCCCGATGGTCCTGCCCGCATATAGGCGGGAACGCAAAAGCGGAGGATTACATGGCAGAGGACTTTCCCGGCTGGCACGGCACGACGATCGTCGGTGTCCGCAAGGGCGGCAAGGTGGTGATCGCGGGCGACGGTCAGGTCTCGATGGGCCAGACCGTGATGAAGGGCACCGCGCGCAAGGTGCGCCGCCTGTCCCCCGGCGGGCACGAGATCGTCGCGGGTTTCGCCGGATCGACCGCCGATGCCTTCGCCCTGCTGGAACGGCTGGAGGCCAAGCTGGAAGCGACCCCCGGTCAGCTGGCGCGGGCGAGCGTGGAACTGGCCAAGGACTGGCGGACGGACAAGTACCTGCAGAAGCTCGAGGCGATGCTGATCGTGTCGGACGGCAAGGACATCTTCGTCATCACCGGCGCGGGCGACGTGCTGGAACCCGAACATGACGTCACCGCCATCGGGTCGGGGGGGAACTATGCCCTCGCCGCCGCGCGGGCGCTGATCGACACCGATCACACCGCCGAGGAAATCGCGCGCAAGGCGATGGCGATTGCCGCCGACATCTGCGTCTACACCAACGGCAACCTGACCGTGGAGACGATCGGTGCCTGACACCGTCGCCACCGTCGGAGACATCACGTTCCGGCGCATGACCGCGGACGACCTTCCCCTGTTGGGGGAGTGGATGGTGCAGCCGCACTGGCGCGAATGGTGGGGCGATCCCGAGGTCGAGCTGGGCTATGTCCGCGAGATGATCGAGGGCGCGGATACGACCGAGCCCTATTTCATCCTGCTCGACGGCGTGCCCGCCGGATACATCCAGATGTGGCGTATCGCGGACAACCTCGTGGAGCCGTGGCTGACCGAGGCACCCTGGATGTTGCAGTTGCCGAAAGGTGCCGTCGGCGTCGATCTCTCGCTCTCTGCCGAGGCCGGCGTGTCCCGTGGCATCGGCTCGGCCGCGCTCCGCAACTTCGTCGCGATGCTGCGCGAGCGTGGCCACGACGTCATCATCATCGACCCGGACCCGGCCAATCACCGTGCCGTCCGGGCCTATACCAAGGCCGGCTTTGTCCCGGTCGCAGAACTCGAGGGCCGCACCGGCGACAGCCTGATCATGCGGCACATGAAGGACCTGACAGCATGACCGACCTGACCCCCCGCGAGATCGTCAGCGAGCTCGACCGTTTCATCATCGGCCAGAAGGACGCCAAGCGCGCCGTGGCCGTGGCCCTGCGCAACCGCTGGCGGCGCAAAAAGTTGTCGGATGATCTGCGTGACGAGGTCTATCCCAAGAACATCCTGATGATCGGACCGACCGGTGTCGGCAAGACCGAGATCAGCCGCCGTCTGGCGAAGCTCGCCCGCGCGCCCTTCATCAAGGTCGAGGCGACCAAGTTTACCGAGGTCGGCTATGTCGGGCGCGACGTGGAACAGATCGTCCGCGATCTGGTGGACGCCGCGATGGCGCAGACGCGCGAATACATGCGCGAGGACGTCAAGGCCAACGCCCACAAGGCCGCCGAGGACCGGGTGATCGAGGCGATTGCCGGCGCCGACGCCCGCGACGGCACGCGCGAGATGTTCCGCAAGAAGCTGCGCGACGGCCTGCTGGACGATCAGGAGATCGAACTGGAGATCGCGGATACCTCGAACCCGATGGGAATGTTCGAGATCCCCGGCCAGCCGGGCGGCGGCCAGATGGGGATGATGAACATCGGCGACCTGTTCGGTAAGGCCTTCGGCGGGCGCAAGGTGACCAAGCGGCTCAAGGTGCGCGACAGCTACGAGATCCTGATCGGCGAGGAAGCGGACAAGCTGCTGGACGACGAACAGGTCAAGCTGGCCGCGCTGAAGGCGGTCGAGGAAAACGGGATCGTCTTCCTCGACGAGATCGACAAGGTCTGCGCGCGGGCGGATGTCCGTGGCGGCGATGTCAGCCGCGAAGGTGTGCAGCGCGACCTGCTGCCGCTGATCGAGGGCACGACCGTTTCGACCAAGCACGGGCCGGTCAAGACGGACCACATCCTGTTCATCGCCTCGGGCGCATTCCACATCGCCAAGCCGTCGGACCTGCTGCCGGAACTTCAGGGCCGCCTGCCGATCCGCGTCGAACTGCGGGCGCTGACCGAAGAGGATTTCGTGCGCATCCTGACCGAAACCGACAACGCCCTGACCCTGCAGTATTCCGCGCTGATGGGGACGGAGGAGGTGAAAGTCACCTTCACCGACGATGGCATCGCCGCGATGGCGAAGATCGCCGCCGACGTGAACACGACGGTCGAGAACATTGGCGCACGGCGGCTCTACACCGTAATCGAGCGGGTGTTCGAAGAGCTGAGCTTCACCGCCCCGGACCGCGCGGGCGAGGAGATCACCATCGACGCGGCCTTCGTGCAGGAGAACGTCGGCAAGCTTGCCGAAAGCGCGGATGTCAGCCGTTATGTCCTTTGACGGCGCGACACTATACGTATCCGTAGGGCCGAACCCGCGGCTGGTGCGCATGTTCCTTGCGGAAAAGGGCGTGACGATCCCGGAACAGGTGATCGACCTGCGCGGCGGGGAAAACCGCCGCGCGCCATACCTGGAGATGAACCCCGGCGGGCAGATGCCAGCACTGCGGCTCGCTTCGGGTCAGGTGATCGCCGAGACGGTTCCGATCTGCGAATACGTGGAAGACGTTGCGCCGGAACCCGCGTTTATCGGCCCCACGTCAGAGGAACGCGCCGAGACTCGGATGTGGGTCCGGCGGGTGGAACAGCTCTATGTCCGGCCGATGATCGACGCCTATCGCTATGGTCATGCGCTGGCGCTGTTCGGCGAACGGATGCGCTGCATTCCCGAGGCGACGCCTGAGCTGAAATCGCTGGCGCGGGACGGCGAGGCATGGATCGAGACGAACATGGTGGGGCCGTTTCTTGCCGGCGACCGCATGAGCCTGGCCGATATCATCATGTATTGCATGATGGATTTCGCCGAACAGCGCGAGGTTCTGACGCGCGATCCGTCTCTGGTGAAACTGCCCGAATGGTTCGATCGAATGGCCGCGCGGCCCTCGGCTGAAAGCTCCCGTGCGCTGGCGTATTGAGTCAGCCGCGGTTCTTCCTGAGATAGACGTAATAGGCCCCGCCGCCGCCGTGGCGCAGATGCGCGGGCGCGACCTGCAGGACCAGCCCGCCGAGCGGCGGCACGGTCAGCCAGTGCGGCACCTGATGCCGCAGCACGCCGCGCCGGACGGGGATCGGTCCGTCATCGTCGCTGTCGCGGCCCTTTCCGGTGATGACGAGGACCAGCCGGAACCCTTCGCGATGCGCGCGCAGGATGAAACCGGTCAGTGCCGTATGGGCGCGGTCCACCGTCATCCCGTGCAGGTCGATCCGCGCGTCCGGCTTGAGCTTGCCGCGCGTCATCTTGGTGTGCGCCTTGCGGTCCATCCGGACCGGGGCGTTGCGCAGGTGATCGTGGATCGGGTTCAGCAGGTCATGCGCCGCGCCGCGATCGCGCGTCGACTGGCCGATGCGGAACTGCGGCAGCTCGGCACGCGGCGCCGGGTCGGGCTTCTTCGGCTCGGGCCGCGACTTCGGCGCAGGCTCGGGCCAACAAGCCATCTGCTTGCGATCCGTCGTATCCGCCACCTTGCGCCACAGGTCGACCTCTTCGGGCCGCAACTTGCGGCTCATACCGGGTCCTCGGCCATGGCATAGGCCCGCTGGATCGGCATCAGAACGACCATACGCCCCGGATCCTTCATCCGGCCCGCCGCCCGGCCCGCCGCATCGCCGGTGCCATAGAAGATATCCGCCCGCTGCGCGCCCTTGATCGCAGACCCTGTGTCCTGCGCGATCATCAGCCGGTGCAGGGGGCCGTGGCCTTCTTTCTCGATCCAGACCGGCGCGCCGAGCGGCGTGTATCGCGGATCGACGGCAATGGACCGCATCGGGGTGATTGACCGGTTCATCGCGCCGAGCGGACCCTTGTCAGCCGGGACATGGTCGACCTGGCGGAAGAACACGTAGGACGGATTGTGATACAGCAGCTCCTGCCCGTCGAAGGGATTGCGGCGGACCCAGTTGCGGATCACCTGCGCCGACACCTGATGCGGTTCGTAGACGCCGCGGCGCACCAGCTCCTGCCCGATGGAGCGGTAGGGGTGGCCGTTCTTGCCGCCATAGCCAACCCGCACCGCACTGCCGTCGGGCAGGCGAATACGGCCGGACCCCTGGATCTGGAGGAAGAACAATTCGACCGGATCGTCCACCCACGCGATTTCCAGCCCGCGCCCGGTCATCATGCCGGAAGTTTCGATTTCACGCCGGCTGAGGAAATTGCCGCCGCGTGCCTCCGGCGGCATCCGGTAGACGGGATAGCGATAGCGGCTGTCGGGAATCCGGCTGCCGTCGAGTTCCGGTTCGAAGTAACCGGTGAACAGCATCGGGCTGCCGTCTTCGATCAGGACCGGGCGGAAGAACAGTTCGAAGAACGCCCGTGCGCTTTCGGGTTTCTGGTGCCCCGCGGCGGCGCAGATGGCGCGCCAGTCGGGGTCCTTCATGTCCTGGCAGGTGTTCAGGAATACGGCGAGGGCACTGGTGTGATCGTCATTCGCCCAGCCATCGAGCTGGGCGAAGTCGAGAATGCGGCGCGTTATCTCAGGCGAGTCTTCGCTGGCCGAGGTGTCGGGCGGACCGCTCATGACAAGCACCGCACAGAGCGCCGCAAGCCAGCGCCCCGTCATTCGCCAGTGGCGACCAGTTGCCAGTTGGGATCGTCCGAACCCATCCGGCGCGCGAAGGTCCAGCTGTCACGCTGGGTCTTGATTTCACCCGGCTTGCCCTCGACCACCTCGCCGCTGCTGTCACGCACGACCGAGGTCAGCTGGCCGGTAAAGCGGACGGTCAGTTCCGCCTCGCCCGTGTCGGGATCGAAGTCGACTTCGTGCAGGGTCAGTTCGCGGACGCCGACGAACTCGGCCTCGATCTTCAGGCCCTGCGCCTCGCGGGCGGCGACAACCTCGGCAAAGCTGTCGTAGACGTCCGACGACAGGAACGGCTTGATCTCGGACAGATCGCCGCGTTCGAAGCTCATCAGGATCATCTCGTAGGCGCCGCGTGCACCGCCGAGGAACTCGGCCACGTTGAACGACGGCTCAACGCGCTTCATCGCCTCGAGTGCGCGGGCATTCGAGCTGCCCTCGGTGACGTGGTCGATGATGTCGCGGTCCGGGCCGCCCTCGATCACATCGAAGTTACGGGGGCGCGACGGCCCCTCGTCCTGACGGGGCACCGGGGTTTTCTCGAACCCCTCGCGGGTGCCCAGAACGCTGCGCAGGCGCAGGATCAGGAACACCGCGATACCGGCCAGAACAAGAAGCTGTAGAATGGGCGAGTTCATGCGGGTCCTCTGCGGCGGCATGGCAATATCGAAAGCTGCTACCTATGTAGGTGGTCGATAGGGGCGAGTCCACCGCACCGCCCTGCAAGGAGATGTGCCATGTGGCTGCTTTTGGCGTTTATAGCCGTTCCGATGATCGAAATCGCCCTGTTCATTCAGGTTGGCGGGGTGATCGGGCTGGGATGGACACTGGCGATCGTGCTGCTGACGGCCATTCTGGGCACCTGGCTGGTGCGCGCGCAGGGCTTTCAGGCGATCGAGCGTATCCGCCGGTCGATCAACGAGCTGAACGATCCGACCCAGCCGCTGGCCGAGGGGGCGATGATCCTGCTCGCCGGCGCGTTGCTGCTCACGCCGGGGTTCTTCACGGATGCCGTCGGGTTTTCGCTGCTGATGCCGCCGGTGCGGCATGTGGTCTTTGGCTGGCTGCGCCGCCGGATGAAGGGTTCCGCCTTCGTGATGCGGTCATCGACTTCGGCCAGCCGACCGGGATCGCCGCAGCAGGGCGGGCGCGTCGGACCGGACGTGGTGGATGCCGAGTTCACGGAGCTCGACCCGGACAAGCGCCCGACGCATCACCCGTCGCAATGGACCCGTCACTGACCCATTTGCATTGAGGCGCCGAAAACTTGCTGCTAGACAGCCGCGGCATTCCTAATCCGCTTTCGGAGAAAACTCATGACCGACACGCCCGCCGCACCGACGGAACAGCCGCAGCTGAAATTCTCTGTCCTGAACCAGTTCGTCCGGGACATGTCGTTCGAGAATATCGCCGCCCGCAAGCAGCAGAACGGCGAATACACGCCGGACGTTCAGGTGCAGGTCGGTCTGGACGCGAAAAAGCGCGACGCCGATAATATGTACGAGGTCGCGACCAAGCTGAACATCGTGTCCAAGATCAAGGACACGGACGATACGATTTTCGTGCTGGAAATCGACTATGTCGGCCTGTTCCGCATCGAAGGCGTGCCGAACGACCAGCTTCAGCCGTTCCTGCTGATCGAATGCCCGCGCCAGACCTTCCCGTTCCTGCGCCGGATCGTCAGCGACGTGACCCGCGACGGTGGCTTCCCGCCGCTGAACCTGGACAACATCGACTTCCTTCAGATCTTCCGCCAGGAGGTCGCCCGTCGTCAGGCAACGGCCCAGCCGAACGGCGCTCAGGCCTGACCGAACCGCGACCACAGGGCCTTGTCGCCCATTTTCGCGACAAATGCCTCATGTGCCTCCCGTTCCGCCCCGGTGATCCGGGGCGGTAATTTTTTGGGCCTCGGGGCAGGGCGCCAGTTCTGGTCCGCGTCGGTGCCACCGGTCGGACCGGCACCGGCACCCGACAGCGCAAAGTCCGGCTGACGGCCGCCGATCAGTTCCAGATAGACCTCGGCCAGGATTTCACTGTCGAGCAGCGCGCCGTGCAGGGTCCGGGCCGAGTTGTCGATCCCGAACCGGCGGCACAACGCGTCGAGCGAGGCGGGCGAGCCTGGAAACTTCTTGCGTGCGATGGCCAGCGTGTCGATGGCCTGATGGTCGGGCAGGCGGGGCAGGTTCAGCCAGCCCAGCTCGGCGTTCAGGAATTTCATGTCGAAGGTGGCGTTGTGGATCACCAGCTTTGCATCGCCGACAAATTCAAGGAACTCGCGGGCAATCTGCTTGAAGACCGGCTTGTCGCGCAGGAACTCTTCGGACAGGCCGTGGACCTCGAAGGCTTCCTGCGGCATGTCGCGCTGCGGGTTGATGTAGACGTGATAGGTGTTGCCGGTCGGGACGTGGTTCCACAGCTCGACCCCGCCGATTTCGACGATGCGATCGCCCTGTTCGGGCTCAAACCCCGTGGTTTCGGTGTCGAGGACGATCTCACGCATCGGCCAGCCCCTTTCTGATCCCGGCCACGATGGCCGCCACCTGGTCCCGCGCATTCTCCAGCGTATCCGTCTGGACGATGAAATCGGCGCGGGCGCGTTTTTCGGCATCCGGCATCTGCTTGGCCTTGATCGCCTCGAACTGCGCCTCGGTCATGGTTCCACGGGCGAGAACCCGTTCGCGCTGGATGTTTTCGGGCGCGGTGACGACGACCACGGCGTCGAAGGCATCGGCGTTGCGGCCTTCGAACAGCAGCGGGATGTCGAGGACGACGATGTCGCTGTCCACACCGGCGATGAAGGCCTGCCGATCGGCGCCGACCAGCGGATGCACGATCACCTCGATCCGGCGCAGCGCGGTCGGATCCTCGGCGATGATCCGTTTCAAAGCATCGCGCGACACGCCGCCATCGACGATCGCGTCGGGAAACGCTTCGGCCATCGGCGCGACCGCGGCACCGCCGGGTGCGTAGAGCCGGTGAACCGCGGCATCCGCGTCCCATACGGCGCAGCCCGCTTCGGCGAACATCTTTGCCGTCGTGCTCTTGCCCATGCCGATGGAGCCGGTGAGGCCGAGAAGATAGGTCATGGATACACTGCCCGTCTGAGATCCGCGTCCACCTGCGGCCGGATGCCGAACCAGCGCTCGAATGCGGGCACGGCCTGATGAAACAGCATGCCCAGACCGTCGACCGCCGTGCAACCCTTGCGCTCTGCCTCGGCCAGCAGGCCGGTCTTGAGCGGGGCATAGACGAGATCGGTCACGACCTGTCCCGCGTGCAGTCCATCCAACGGCACCCGCAACGGCGGCTTGCCCTCCATCCCGAGCGAGGTGGTGTTCACCACAAGCGCGGCCTCCTCGATCATGTCGCCGGCCTTGACCCATTCGACGACCTGAACCCGCTTGCCGAAATCCTGCGCCAGTTTCTCGGCCCGCAGCCGGGTGCGGTTGGCGATCCAGACCTCTGGCACGCCCTTGTCGATCAGCGCCGAAACCACCGCCCGCGCCGCGCCGCCCGCGCCAAGGATGGCCGCCGGGCCCGCTGCCGGGTTCCACCCCGGTGCGCCCTGATGCAGGTTCTCGATGAAACCATACCCATCTGTATTGTCGGCATGAATCTTGCCGTCACGACGGAAAATCAAGGTGTTGGCCGCCCCCATGAGGATCGCGCGGTCGGTCAGCAGGTCCGCGATCTTCATCACCGCTTCCTTGTGCGGGACGGTGATGTTGACCCCGACAAAGCCCATCCGGGGCAGGGTGCGCAGAACGGTTTCCAGATCGGCCGGGTCCACATCCATCGGAATGTAGTGCCCCCGGATGCCATGCCGGCGCAGCCAGTGGCCATGCAGGGCAGGGGATCGGGAATGGGCGATCGGATGGCCGATGACACCGGCGAGGGGGATTTTCAGTGCGCTCATCCGTCGATCAGACCCCGTGTGATCAGGTAATTGAGCAGCGGCAACAGCGGCATGCCCAGGATCGCAAAGTAATCGCCAGTGATCGCCGAGAACAAGCGGATCCCTTCGCCCTCGACATGATAGGCCCCGACCGCCCCCTGCACGGCGGGCCAGTTCCGGTCCAGGTAGCTGTCGATGTAACTGTCCGTGAGGGTGCGCATCTGCAGTTTCACTTCGGTGACATGACGCCAGACCGGCCTGCCGTCCTCGCAGATCACGGCGGCGGATAACAGCGAATGCCGCAGGCCGGACAGTTGCCGGAGCGTGTCGCGCGCGTCCTCTCGGGTTTCGGCCTTGGCGAACACGGTGCGGTCCAGGGCAAGGATCTGGTCCGACCCGATCACCAGGTCGCCGGGCTGGCGCTGGCTGACCCGGAGCGCCTTCATCTCGGCCAGCGCATCGGACATGTCGCGGGGCGAAACTTCCTCGACCGCGAGCGAGGCGCGGAGGGCTTCTTCGTCGACGCGGGGCGTGATCGCCGTGAACGGAACCCCGGCGTTCCGCAGCATCCCGGCGCGGGTGGCGGAACCGGAGGCAAGGACGATCCCCTGTGCCATGTTGATAAGTCCTGAATAGAATATGTAGGGCCGTGTGCGTGGTTCTGGCAAAAGGCCCGCGGCGATGCAAGGCGGGGGACAACCCGGCCCTTATGCACCGTCGTCCCGGTTTCATCCATGGGTGGAAAAGGATAACCGCGTCATCCACAGTTCAGCGATCACTCACTGAGTCCCCCGAAGTTTCATCCACCGGCGCCATGGGGGGAATACGCCTGATAATTATTTGAAATTTATAGGTTATCTGAGTTTGCCCAAATGTTGCCACAATTCGTCAACAGGGTTGTCAACATCTGCGCGGGGCTGTGGCCCATTCCTGTGTAACCATTTGATCCACAGGATCCGGCCCCCCCTACATCATCATCTATATCTTTTTCTTTTCTTTTATTATGAGAAGCGCGAAGCCGAAGGACCCGCCCATGACCGACATTCTTGCCAGCCTGTATCCATGGACCAAGGCGCTTCATATCGTGTCGGTCGTGGCATGGATGGCGGGCATCTTTTACCTGCCCCGTCTGTTTGTCTATCATGCAGAGAAGATCACCGCGGGGACGGAGACCGATGCGCTGTTCCAGGAGATGGAGCGCAAGCTGCTGCGGCTGATCATGAACCCCTCGATGATTGCGACATGGGTCTTCGGCCTGATGCTGATGTTCACGCCCGGGATCGTGGACTGGGGCATGGTCTGGCCCTGGACCAAGGCGGCGGGCGTTGTGGCGATGACGTGGTTTCATCACTGGCTGGGGCTGCGGCGCAAGGATTTCGCGGCGGGGCGGAACAGCCTGCCGGGACGGCGCTACCGGATGATGAACGAATTGCCGACGCTGCTGTTGGTGCTGATCGTCTTCTCGGTGGTGTTGAAATTCTAGGCCGCGATTGACTCGGGCCGGGGCGGATCCTATATGCGGCCTCAACCCGCCCGTCCGGGCGCGGACTCAGCCCAATACGACTGACATTGCTAGGCAGAACGACCGTCACTTCGGTGACGCGATCCGGGATATTTCCATGACAACCGAACGACTGAACCTGTCCGACCTCAAGGCGAAGAGCCCCAAGGACCTGCTGTCCATGGCCGAGGAGCTGGAGATCGAGAACGCCTCGACCATGCGCAAGGGCGAGATGATGTTCCAGATCCTCCGCGAGATGGCGGACGAGGGCTGGGAGATCGGCGGCGACGGTGTTCTGGAAGTGCTGCAGGACGGGTTCGGGTTCCTGCGCTCGGTCGAGGCGAACTATCTGCCGGGTCCGGATGACATCTATGTTTCGCCCGACATGATCCGCCAGTATTCGCTGCGGACCGGGGACACCATCGAGGGGCTGATGAAGGCGCCCGAGGAGAACGAGCGGTATTTCGCGCTGACGACGGTGAGCTCGATCAATTTCGAGGACCCGGAGCGGGCGCGGCACAAGGTGTCGTTCGACAACCTGACGCCTCTCTATCCCGACGAGCGGCTGAAGATGGAGATCGAGGATCCGACGATCAAGGACCGCTCGGCCCGGATCATCGACCTGGTGGCGCCGATCGGGAAGGGGCAGCGGTCGCTGATCGTGGCGCCGCCGCGGACCGGCAAGACGGTGCTGTTGCAGAACATCGCGCATTCGATCGAGACCAATCATCCGGAGTGCTACCTGATCGTCCTGTTGATCGACGAACGTCCCGAAGAGGTGACGGACATGCAGCGGTCGGTGAAGGGCGAGGTGATCTCGTCGACGTTCGACGAACCGGCGACACGGCACGTTGCAGTTTCGGAAATGGTGATCGAAAAAGCCAAGCGGCTGGTTGAACATAAACGAGATGTTGTGATCCTGCTCGACTCGATCACCAGACTTGGTAGGGCGTTCAACACCGTCGTGCCGTCCTCTGGTAAGGTCCTGACCGGTGGTGTGGATGCGAATGCGCTGCAGCGGCCCAAGCGTTTCTTTGGTGCGGCGCGGAACATCGAAGAGGGCGGGTCGCTGACGATCATCGCGACGGCGCTGATCGACACCGGCTCGCGAATGGACGAAGTGATCTTCGAAGAGTTCAAGGGCACCGGCAACTCCGAGATCGTTCTGGACCGGAAGGTTGCGGACAAGCGCGTGTTCCCGGCGATGGACATCCTCAAGTCGGGGACGCGGAAAGAAGACCTGCTGGTCGAGAAGGTCGACCTGCAGAAGACCTTTGTCCTGCGGCGCATCCTGAACCCGATGGGCACGACCGATGCGATCGAGTTCCTGATCTCGAAGCTGAAGCAGACCAAGACAAATTCCGAGTTCTTCGATTCCATGAACACCTGAGGGCGCTTGCCCCGGAAAATCGGAGCGTGGGATGGACACGATCTTTGCCCTTGCCTCGGCGGCGGGAGCTGCTGGCGTCGCCGTGATCCGGATTTCGGGACCGGCAGCATTCTCGGCGGCCGAGCTGTTGGCTGGCGATCTGCCCGAGATGCGTCGGGCTGGCGTGCGTCTCCTGCGGGATCGCGATGGCGGGATGCTGGACGAGGGGATCGTGCTGCGGTTTCCGGCCGGGGCGAGTTTCACCGGTGAGGATATCGTCGAGTTCCAGGTTCACGGCAGCGTTGCGGTTGTGTCCGCCGTCCTGAGTGAGCTTTCCGACATTCCCGGTTTACGTACTGCGGAAGCTGGGGAATTCACCCGCCGCGCGTTGGAGAACGGGCGGCTTGACCTGGCCCAGGTAGAAGGGCTTGCCGATCTGATAGATGCCGAAACCGAGGCGCAGCGGCGTCAGGCCGTTCGGGTGTTGTCTGGTCATCTTGGGGATCGGGCGGAAGGTTGGCGGGTCAGGCTGATCCGCGCCGCCGCGCTGATCGAAGCGACGATCGATTTCGCTGACGAGGATGTGCCGGAAGATGTCTTTCCGGAGGTCGGTTCACTTCTTGATGAAGTTCGGGCTGAACTTGCACAGGAAATGGCAGGGGTCGGAGCGGCGGAGCGTGTTCGTACCGGTTTCGAGGTTGCGATTCTCGGGGCGCCGAATGTTGGCAAGTCGACGTTGCTGAACGCTTTGGCGGGTCGGGACGCGGCGATCACATCGGATGTCGCTGGGACAACGCGTGATGTCATCGAGGTCCGGATGGACCTTGGCGGTTTGCCGGTGACTGTGCTGGATACGGCCGGATTGCGGGAAACTGAGGACAAGGTCGAAGGTATCGGCATCGCTCGGGCTCGTGATCGGGCGGCATCGGCGGACCTGCGCGTTGTTCTTTCCGAGAACGGTGAGGTTCCGGACGGTGTCGTTCTGCTTGAGGGCGATATCGTGGTGGCCAGCAAAGTGGACCTTAACGGTGGGGCTGGCGTGTCCGGTCTGACCGGTGAGGGCGTGTCGGAGCTGGTTGAGCGGGTCCGGAGCGAGCTGGCTCGGCGGACTGCAGCGATCGGAACTGCCACGCGAGAACGCCATCGACAAGCCATGGCGCGCGCAACGACGCATCTTGAGGCCGCTGCCGGGCTTATGGGTGTTGATCATGCAAGTGATCTGCTGGCCGAAGAGGTTCGGGCGGCTGTTCGTGCGCTCGATTCTCTGGTAGGTCGTGTGGATGTCGAGATGTTGCTCGACGAAATATTCAGTTCCTTCTGTATCGGAAAGTAGGAGTGTTTCACGTGGAACATTCTTTTGACATAATCGTCATAGGCGGGGGCCATGCAGGCAGCGAGGCTGCTCACGCATCGGCCCGCCTTGGCGCACGCACGGCTTTGATCACGCTGAAGCGGGATGGCATCGGAGTCATGTCCTGCAATCCGGCTATTGGCGGTTTGGGAAAGGGACACCTCGTTCGCGAGATCGACGCAATGGACGGCGTCATGGGTCGCGTTGCGGATATGGCTGGTATCCAGTTCCGTTTGCTGAATCGCCGCAAGGGGCCGGCAGTCCAGGGCCCCAGGGCACAAGCGGATCGCAAGATCTATCGCGAGGCGATGCTGGCGGAGATGGAAAAGGCGCCTAACCTCACGATTGTCGAGGGGGAGGTCGTCGATCTCGTCATGGAGAAAAACCGGGTGGCAGGCGTTGTCCTGCTGGACGGTAGTATTTTGCATTCCCGTGCGGTGGTGCTGACCACCGGAACCTTCCTGCGCGGAGTGATTCATATCGGTGATGTGTCCCGCCCGGGCGGCCGAATGGGAGACAAGCCCTCGGTCAAACTGGCAGAACGGATCGACGCGTTTGGTTTGCCATTGGGGCGGCTCAAGACCGGTACCCCGCCACGGCTGGACGGGCGAACCATTGATTGGGATATCCTGGAAACTCAACCCGGTGACGATGAGCCCGTGATGTTCTCGTTCCTGAACAGCACACCCGTGGCGCGTCAGGTGAATTGCGGGATCACGCATACGAACGAACGAACCCACGATATTATTCGTCGGAACCTTGATCGGTCGGCGATGTACGGCGGGCACATCTCTGGCGTCGGGCCCCGCTACTGCCCGTCGATCGAAGACAAGGTTGTTCGATTTGCAGAAAAGACGGGGCACCAGGTCTTTCTGGAGCCGGAAGGTCTGAACGACGATACCGTGTATCCCAACGGAATTTCCACCTCGCTGCCGGAGGATGTGCAGGAGGCCTATGTTCATTCGATCCGTGGTCTGGAAGAAGCGAGAATACTGCAGCCGGGCTATGCCATTGAATACGATTACGTTGATCCGCGCGCGCTCGACCTGCGGCTGGCTGTGAAGTCCGTGCCCGGCTTATATCTGGCGGGGCAGATCAATGGCACCACTGGATATGAAGAGGCCGCGGCACAGGGGTTGGTTGCCGGCCTGAATGCGGCCGCAGAAAGCCTGAATCTTCCGCGGGTCGAGTTCAGCCGTTCGGACTCCTACATCGGCGTCATGATCGACGATCTTACGACGCGCGGTGTTACCGAACCTTATCGCATGTTTACGTCACGGGCCGAGTTCCGGTTGTCTCTGCGTGCCGACAATGCGGATCAGCGCTTGACGGAACGAGGGATTGCGATCGGATGTGTCGGAGACGTGCGTGCCAGGAAGTTCGCTGACAAAATGGATGCCTTGGCGTCCGGTCGCGGGATGCTTGAGGATGGGACTTTCACACCTTCTGACCTGGGGCGGGCCGGCCTGTCACTCGGTCAGGATGGCACGCGGCGCACGTTGTACCAGGTTCTCGCATTTCCCGATGTAGAACTTGGTGATCTCGTTCCGTTGAATGAATCGCTGAGGGATCTGCCATCGCACATCGGGCGTCAGCTCAAGATCGATGCGACCTACGCCAATTATATCGCCCGTCAAACGCGAGATGTTGAGGCGCTGAAGCGGGACGAAGCGCTGATCCTCGGTTCCGATGTTGATTATATGGCGATCGACGGCTTGTCCAACGAACTGAAGCTGAAGCTCACGCAAGTCCGGCCCGAAAATATCGGACAGGCGGCACGTATCGACGGAATGACTCCGGCGGCGTTGACGTTGTTGTTGGCCCGTCTGCGTCGAACGCAGCGAGATCTTTCAGCATGAATGATCAAGTGGGGTTCGTGGGCGATGTTTCACGTGAAACAATCGAACGCCTGAAAATCTACGCGGAGCTGCTCCAGAAGTGGAATCCGAAGATCAACATGGTGGCTCCGGCCACGCTCCCGGACCTCTGGACGCGTCATATTGCGGATTCCCAACAGATCTCTTTCATACAACCCCTGAATGGCCAATGGCTGGACCTCGGGAGCGGCGGTGGATTCCCCGGCATCGTTCTAGCCATTCTTGGTGCAGAGGATGCTGATTTTCATATGACGCTGATGGAATCCGATCAGCGCAAGTGCTCCTTCCTGGCGACCGTTCTTCGCGAGACCGGCGTATCGGCAAAGGTGGTTGACGCTCGGATAGAAGTTGCGCCGCCCGCTGGGGTGGATGTCCTGACGGCGCGGGCATTGGCACCGCTCGTCAAGCTGCTGGAATACGCGGAGCGGCACCTGAAACCGGATGGCACGGCACTTTTCCCAAAGGGGGAGAGCTGGAAAACGGAAATCGCCAAGGCCGAAGAACATTGGCGCTTTGACTGGGTGGCAACGCCGAGTACTACAAACAAGGGATCAGTAGTCCTGAAAGTGGGAGCCCGCCACCGTGTCTGACGTATTCCGAGCCCGCCAGCCCAAGATCATGGCGATTGCCAACCAGAAGGGCGGCGTCGGCAAGACCACGACCACCATCAACCTCGCCGCGGCCCTGGCCGAGGTTGGAAGCCGCGTGCTGATCGTGGACCTTGATCCCCAGGGGAATGCGTCAACCGGATTGGGGGTCGAGTCGGACGAACGCACCTATACGACGTACGATCTCCTGCTCGGAGATATCGCCCTGACCGAGATCATTCTGACCACGGATATCGAAAATCTCCACATCATCCCGGCGACAGTGGACCTCAGCTCTGCCGACCTCGAATTGATGTCGAATGAAAAACGCAGCTTCCTCCTGCATGACGCCTTGCGCCAGCCCGCCATCGAGCCGTTGGCCTACGACTTCATCCTGATCGACTGCCCGCCCTCGCTGAACCTGCTCACTGTCAATGCGATGGTGGCGTCCGATTCCGTCCTGGTTCCCCTGCAGAGCGAGTTCTTCGCCCTCGAAGGTCTGTCGCAACTTATCCTGACCATCCGCGAGGTTCGCCAGTCGGCCAACCCCGCGCTGCAGGTCGAAGGCGTGGTTCTGACGATGTATGATCGGCGCAACAACCTGTCCCAACAGGTCGAAGCGGACGCCCGAGACAATCTGGGTGCTATGGTGTTCAACACGGTGATCCCGCGCAATGTCCGTGTGAGCGAGGCGCCGTCGCATGCCATGCCGGTGTTGAATTACGATACAGCATCCAAGGGCGCGGAAGCGTACCGCAGCCTTGCACTGGAAATCCTGCAACGCCAGGCCGGCGCAGCAGCCTGAAGGGAGAGAGCAGATGAATGACACAACAAAACGCCGGGGTCTGGGCCGCGGATTGTCTGCGCTCATGGCCGATGTCAGCCAGGACAGCACGACCGGCCAGCCCGAAGCGCCGCGCCGGGCGGACCTTTTCGTGCCAATTGAACAGATCGCTCCGAACCCGGATCAGCCGCGCCGGACGTTCAGCGAGGATGCGTTGAACGAACTGTCCTCGTCGGTCCGTGAAAAGGGGATCATTCAGCCCCTCATAGTCCGGGAAAAAGAGAACGGAGCGGCCCGGTACGAAATCGTCGCGGGTGAGCGGCGGTGGCGCGCGGCGCAGCGGGCCCAACTGCACGAGGTCCCCGTGATCGTTCGCGCTTTCGATGATACCGAAGTGCTCGAAGTTGCGATCATCGAGAATATCCAACGCGCCGATCTGAACCCGATCGAAGAGGCGGCAGGGTATCGTCAACTGATGGACCGGTTCGGTCATACGCAAGAGAAATTGGCCGAGGCCCTCGGGAAAAGCAGAAGCCATATCGCGAACCTGTTGCGCCTTCTGCATCTGCCTGATCAGGTCCAGTCCATGCTTCGCGACGGCCAATTGTCGATGGGTCACGCAAGGGCTCTGATCACGGCGTCTGATCCGGTCGCGCTCGCCCGCCAAGTTGTCGATCGGGGGCTTTCGGTGCGCGAAGCTGAAAAGCTGGCCAAGCCCGCTGAAACGGGAGCGGCTCAGCCTCGCAGTTCCAAGCCACGCGCTGGCGCCGAGAAAGACGCGGACACCCGCGCGCTCGAGGCGGATCTGAGTGCGGCGATCGGTATGCAAGTCAGCATCGACCACAAGCCTGGGACCGAGGCGGGATCGCTGACGGTCAGCTACGAGAACTTTGATGGTCTCGACGCGCTCTGCCGTCTGCTCAACGCGGGCCGTTAGGGCGCGTCCAGATAAATGTAAGAACCAGGCCAAGTGTCACGGCCTGAATGGCCAGAACATGGGCCGGAACCTGCATCACGACAGACAGCAAGAATACGGCACCAATGGAAAGCGTCGCAAGACGCTTTCCTCTGCGCGAAATGGCACCATATCTACGCCAATCCTCAATAGGACCACCAAATCTTGGGTGTTCAACCAACCAAGAGTGGAGTCGGTCACTTGATCGCGCAAAACAGAATGCAGCAAGCAGCAGGAACGGCACGGTAGGAAGCAGGGGCAAAACAATCCCGACCAGTCCGAACAACAACGCCAGCCCGCCAAGAACCCCCCAGACCACGCGCATTCTATGCTCCGGCCAGATCGCGTATGATGGCGTTCAGAACCAGCCGACCCTGCGCCGTCGCCATGAGCCGACCGTTCTGCTGCACAATCATCCCAAGAGCTTCGAGAGCGGCAATTCTCTCGGCATCCAGCGGCACGCCAGTGATCCCGGCATATCTGGCGAGCTCGATCCCCTCGGACAGACGCAGTCCCATGATCAGGAACTCCTCGCCCGCCTCTTCCGCAGTCAGCACCTCAACCTGATCCGGCACACCGCCCGAGGCGACGCGTTCCAGCCAGAGGCCTGGCGCACGGACGGCCTCCGTGGCATGGCGGCGTCCCGACAGAGTCACTCGTCCATGCGCGCCGGGCCCGATCCCAAGATAATCTCCATAGCGCCAGTAGATCCGGTTGTGGATCGACTCGGCGCCGGGTCGGGCCAGATTCGACACTTCGTAGGCTGAAAACCCGTGCGACGCGGCCATCTCCTGGGTCAGTTCATACATATCCGCGGCGCGATCTTCATCAGGCAGCCCCTTCAGGCCGCCGCGCCTGAACCGGTCCGCGAACGCGGTCCCGTCCTCAACCGTAAGCTGATAGAGCGATATGTGATCCACGGCGAGCCCAAGCGCCCGGTCCAGCTCCGCGCGCCATTCGTCCAGCCCCTGATCCTGCCTCGCATAGATCAGGTCGAAACTGACGCGCCCGAAAACTTCCCGCGCAACGGAAAACGCCGCCAGCGCCTCGTCCACCGTGTGGATACGGCCCAGCCGTAACAGGTCGCGGTCGTTCAAAGCCTGTACGCCCATCGACAGCCGATTGACGCCTGCGTCGGCATAGCTGCGGAACCGATCCGCATCGGAAGAGCCCGGATTGGCTTCCATCGTGATTTCGACGTCGTTTGCCATGGGCCAGTGGGACCGGATGCGGGACAGTATGGCATCCACCATCTCGCCGGGCATCAACGACGGCGTTCCGCCCCCGATAAAGATGCTATTCACCACTCGTCCCGGCACCAGCGCCGCGTGACGGTCGATCTCGCTCAGATAGGACTGTGTCCAGCGCCCGGTGTCGATCCGGGCGGCGACGTGGCTATTGAAGTCGCAATAGGGGCATTTGGCCTGACAGAACGGCCAGTGAAGATAGATGCCGAACCCGCCGGCGCGCCAGTCCTCTGTCAGCGGGTCAGGCAAAACAACCCTTCACCAGCTTGTCGAAGGCGACGGCGCGGTGCGACATCCCGTGCTTTCTGGCCGGGTCCATCTCGCCGAATGTTTCGGTTTCGCCGTCCGGCACAAAGACCGGATCGAACCCGAACCCCTGCGTGCCCCGCATCGGCCAAACGATACGGCCATGAACCAGCCCAGCGAAAATCTCGTCATGTCCGTCGGGCCAAGCCAGGCAAAGCGTGCAGTTGAACTGCGCCTGACGCGGCTCCGGCACCGACTTCGCCTCCAGCAGGGACCAGACCTTTTCCATCGCCATCGGAAAATCGCGTCCGTTCGGCGTTTCCGCCCAGTCCGCCGTGTAGACGCCGGGCGCGCCGTCGAGCGCATCGACCGACAGCCCGCTGTCGTCGGACAGGGCAGGCAGACCCGTGGCCTTCGCTGCGAAATGCGCCTTGATCCGGGCATTGCCGGCAAAATTATCCTCGGTCTCGGCCGGTTCCTCCAGCCCGTGATCGGCGGCAGAACTGACCGTCACCCCGTACGGCGCCAGCAGGGCCGCGATCTCGCGCAGCTTGCCCGCGTTGTGGGTGGCGATGACCAGCCTGTCGCCGTCGAACTTACGCACCGACCGCCGCCTTCTGCGCCGCGACCAGTTCGTCGACGCCTTTCTGTGCGAGGTCCAGCAGTTCCGTCATCTGCCCACGCGAGAACGTCGCGCCCTCGGCGGACATCTGCACTTCGATCAGCTGGCCAGCGCCGGTCATGATGAAGTTCCCGTCGACACCGGCTTCGCTGTCCTCGGGATAGTCGAGGTCCAACACCGGCTGACCGGCATAGATGCCACACGACACGGCGGCCACCGGGTCGATCAGTGGATCGGACACGACCAGCCCGGTCTTCATCAGCTTGTTCACTGCAAGTTTCAGCGCGACCCAGCCCCCGGTGATCGAGGCGCAGCGCGTTCCGCCGTCCGCCTGGATGACGTCGCAGTCCACGGTGATCTGCCGCTCGCCAAGCGCGACCCGGTCCACCCCGGCGCGCAGGCTGCGCCCGATCAGGCGCTGGATCTCGACCGTGCGGCCCTGCTGTTTGCCCGCAGCGGATTCGCGCCGCATCCGGCTGGTGGTCGACCGCGGCAGCATTCCGTATTCCGCCGTCACCCAGCCCAGTCCCGAGCCCTTGATGAACGGCGGCACCCGGTCCTCGATCGTCGCGGTGCACAGCACATGGGTATCGCCCACGCGGATCATGCAGGACCCCTCGGCATGCTTGGTCACGCCGGTTTCGATCGAAACCTTGCGCATTTCGCTCAATTCTCGTCCTGACGGTCGCATCGGGGCTCCTCCTGTTTGCGGTCGGCATGACACTCCCGTGTGTCGATGGCAAGCATGATTGATTTTTCCGTTTCGGCTTCTTTAATGGACCGCCAAGGCGTGGCATCGTCGTGGATGACAGGCATGACAGAACAGATATCGATCCTCGATGAACTCAATGACCGCTCGCGCGAAGTGTTTCGCCGCGTGGTCGAAGGCTATCTGGACAACGGCGAACCGGTGGGGTCGCGGACGCTGACCCGCCTGATGAGCGAAAAGGTCAGCGCGGCGACCATCCGCAACGTGATGCAGGATCTCGAATTCCTCGGCCTGCTGGATTCGCCCCACGTCTCGGCCGGGCGCGTTCCGACGCAGCGCGGCCTGCGGATGTTCGTCGACGGCCTGCTCGAGGTCCGTGACCTGGAAAACAACGACCGCGCGATGATCGACGCGACCGTCGGTGACAACGGTGCCGACGTGGCGACCATGCTGGACCGGATCGGATCGGCCCTGTCCGGCGCGACCCGCGGCGCTTCGCTGGTGCTGGCGCCCAAGCGCGAGGCGCCGATCAAGCATATCGAATTCGTCGGTCTGGGCCATGACCGGGCCCTGGTGGTGCTGGTCTTTGCCGACGGCCATGTCGAGAACCGCATCTTTCATCCGCCCGCGGGCCAGACCCCCAGTTCCATGCGCGAGGCGGCGAACTTTCTGAACGCGCTGATCGAAGGCCGGACGCTGGGCGAACTGCGCGGCCTGATCGCGCGCGAGGTCTCGGTGCGGCGGCAGGAACTCGATCAGCTCGCGCGCGATCTCGTGGAAAGCGGCATCGCGGTGTGGGAGAACGAGGGCGAGCGGCACGAACGCCTGATCGTGCGCGGCCGGGCCAATCTGCTGGGCGGCGAGACCGCCGAAGAGGACCTCGACCGCATCCGCGAACTCTTCGACGATCTGGAGCGCAAGCGGGACATCGAGGACTTCCTGGAACTGGCCGAAGGCGGCGAAGGTGTCCGGATCTTCATCGGGTCAGAGAACAAACTTTTCTCACTTTCGGGTTCCTCTCTGGTGGTTTCTCCATATATGAACGCTGACCGGAAGATCATCGGTGCGGTCGGGGTCATCGGACCCACACGTCTGAACTACGGACGGATCGTGCCGATCGTGGATTATACAGCGCAACTGGTCGGCCGCGTGCTGTCCGACCGGGGCTAGAGGTGAAGAATGGCAGAGCCGAGAGAAGACGATTTCCTTGATGACGTGGAGGCCGCGGAATCCGAGGTCTATGCCGAGGAGATGGCCGAGCTGGATGACGAGGCGGTCGAGATCGACGCGCTGAGGGCCGAACGTGACGAACTGCGCGACCGTTTCATGCGGGCGCTTGCGGATGCCGAGAACGCGCGGAAGCGGGCCGACAAGGACCGGCGCGAGGCCGAGAACTATGGCGGGTCCAAGCTGTCGCGCGACATGCTGCCGGTGTTCGACAACATGAAACGCGCCGTCGAGGCCGCGCAGGGGCTGGGCGAGGAGAACGCCGCCCTGATCGAAGGCATCGAACTGACGATGCGCGAGCTGCTGAACGTGTTCCGCAAGCACGGGATCGAGCCGATCGCGCCGGAAATCGGCGACAAGTTCGATCCCAAAGTGCATCAGGCGATGTTCGAGGCACCGGTGCCGGGGACCAAGGCGGGCGAGATCATCCAGATCGCCGCCGAAGGGTTCATGCTGCATGACCGGCTGCTGCGGCCGGCGCAGGTCGGGGTGTCTTCGTTCACCGGTTGATCTGGCGGAAGGTTCGGGACCGGGGGCCAGCCCCCGGAGCCCCCGGAGTTTAAGGGCCAGATGAAGATAGAGGCGTTCCGCTCAGGTGCGGGACGCTTCTTTCAGTTTGTAGAGGATGTCGAGAGCCTCGCGCGGCGAGAGGTCGTCCGGGTTCGTGCCGTCCAGCAGGTCGGCGACCTGCCGGTATTGCGCGGGGATCGGGTCGGCCTTCTTCTCCGCGCGCGGTGGCGGTGCGGCGGCGAAGAGGGGGAGGTCGTCGATCAGCGTGGCGGTTTTGCCGCCCTCGCGATCGCCCTTTTCCAGCATGTCGAGGATCGCGCGGGCGCGGGTGACGACCGCGTGGGGCAGACCGGCGAGGCGGGCGACTTGCACGCCGTAGCTGCGGTCGGCGGCACCGCGCTTCACCTCGTGCATGAAGATGACGTCGCCGTCGTGTTCGCGGACCGTGACCGTGGCGTTGTCGACGCCGGTCAGCTTGCCGGCGAGGGTGGTCATTTCGTGATAGTGCGTCGCGAAGAGGGCGCGGCAGCCGTTGACCTCGTGCAGGTGTTCGAGCGTCGCCCATGCGATGGAGAGGCCGTCGTAGGTCGCTGTTCCACGGCCGATCTCGTCGAGGATCACCAGCGCCTGCGCATCCGCCTGGTTCAGGATCGCGGCGGTTTCGACCATTTCAACCATGAAGGTCGACCGGCCACGGGCGAGGTCGTCGGACGCGCCGACGCGGGAAAAAAGCTGGCTGACCACGCCGATCTCGGCTGCGGTGGCGGGGACATGGCTGCCCATCTGGGCGAGCAGGACGATCAGCGCGTTCTGGCGGAGGAAAGTCGATTTACCGGCCATGTTGGGGCCGGTCAGCAGCCAGATGCGCGCCGGATCGTCGGACAGGTCGCAGCCGTTGGCAATGAAGGGCGCGCCCTGTTTCGACAACGCGGCCTCGACCACCGGATGACGCCCGCCTTCGATCCTGAGCGCGCGGTCGCGGGTGATGCGGGGGCGGGTCCAGTTCTCGGCCCGCGACAGGTCGGCGAGGGCGGTGGCCAGATCGAACTCCGACAGGGCACGGGCGGTGGCGGCGATATGCGCTGCGGCATCCAGAATGGCGGCTTTCAGTCTGTCATAGAGCCGCTTTTCGATCTCCAATGCCTCGCCTGCCGCGTTGTGGATGCGGGTTTCGATCTCGCTCAGCTCGGGCGTGGTGAAGCGGAGCTGGTTCGCGGTCGTCTGGCGGTGGCGGAAGGTGTCCGAGAGCGGTTCGGACAGCATCTTGTCGGCATGGGTCGCCGTGACCTCGATGAAGTAACCGAGGACGTTGTTGTGCTTGATCTTGATCGAGGAGATGCCGGTCTGTTCGGCGTATTGCCCCTGCATTTTGGCGATGATCCCGCGCCCTTCGTCCCGCAGTTCGCGCGCGGCGTCGAGGTCCGCGTCATATCCCGGCGCGATGAAGCCGCCGTCGCGGACCATCAGCGGGGGTTCGGCGATCAGCGCGGCGTCGAGCAGGTCGAGCAGATCGTTATGGCCCGACAGATCGGCGACGGCCGCACGCAGGAGGTCGGGCAGCTCGGCGCCCGCTGTCATCTCGCGCAGCGTTTCGGCCTGCGTCAGGCCGTTGCGGATGGCGGCGAGGTCGCGGGGGCCGCCGCGGTCGAGTGACAGGCGTGACAGCGCGCGGTCGAGGTCGGGGACCTTGCGCAGCGCATCGCGCAGGTCCGCAGACAGGCGCGACTGGTCCAGCGCGAAATCGACGGCGGCGAGGCGACCGTCAATCACGTCCACCACGCGGGAGGGCGAGGACAGGCGGCGTTCCAGCAGACGCGCGCCGCCGGGGGTGACGGTGCGGTCGATGGTGGCCAGCAGCGACCCGGCGCGGCCGCCGGACAGGGCATGCGTCAGTTCCAGGTTGCGGCGCGTGGCGGCGTCGATCTGCATCACGCGTTCCTCGGCCTCGCGGACCGGGGGGCGGAGCAGGGGGAGTTTGCCGCGCTGCGTGATCTCGAGGTAGTCGACGATCGCGCCCATGGCCGCGAGTTCCGGGCGCGAGAAGTTGCCGAAAGCGTCGAGCGTGGAGACGTCGAACAGGCCCAGCAGGCGCTTTTCACCGTTCGTGCTGTCGAAGCTGGCGCGGGACAGGGGCGTCAGCGCGGGGCCGATATCAGACACTGTTTCAGCGAAATCGCGCTCGATCGCCTCGGACATCAGCACTTCGGACGGGGCCAGCCGCGCCAGTTCCGGTCCCAGACGCACCGCAGGCAGGGGCATCACGTGGAACGCGCCGGTCGAGATGTCGACCCATGCCAGCGCACCTTCGTCCCGGACCAGCGCATAGGCGCAGAGGAAGTTGTGACGGCGGGCGTCGAGCAGCGAGTCCTCGGTCAGCGTGCCGGGCGTCACCAGCCGGACGACATCGCGCATGACCACGGATTTCGACCCGCGCTTCTTCGCCTCTTCCGGGCTTTCCATCTGTTCGCCGACGGCGACGCGGAAGCCCTTGCGGATGAGGGTCAGCAGGTAATTCTCGGCCGCATGCACGGGGACGCCGCACATGGGGATGTCCTCGCCCAGGTGCTTGCCGCGCTTGGTCAGGGCGATATCCAGCGCCTCGGACGCGGCGACCGCGTCGTCAAAGAACATCTCGTAGAAATCGCCCATCCGGTAGAACAGCAGCGCGTCGGGATACTGCGCCTTGATCTCCAGATATTGCGCCATCATCGGCGTGACGGCTGTCGTCTGCTCGTTCACCGGTCCCATCCCTGCTTTGGTGGCGATTCTAATGGCCGCGACACTATGGTTAAAGGCGAAAGCGCGTTTTGGTTGAGACGCGCGCAAGGCCCGTGTAAGAGGCCCAAGCCTTTAAGGGAGGACATGGGGCATGACTCGCACCCGCAGCCGGATCACGCCGGAAGAAGCGCTGCAATTCCATCTGGAGCCGACGCCCGGCAAGCTGGAGATCGCGGCGACCGTGCCGATGACGACGCAGCGGGATCTGAGCCTCGCCTACAGCCCCGGCGTGGCCGTGCCCTGCGAGGCGATCCACCAGCACCCCGAGACGGCGTATGACTATACGACCAAGGGTAACCTCGTCGCGGTCATTTCCAACGGGACGGCGGTTCTGGGCCTCGGCAACCTCGGCGCGCTGGCGTCCAAGCCGGTGATGGAGGGCAAGGCGGTGCTGTTCAAGCGGTTCGCCGACGTGAACTCCATCGACATCGAGCTGGACACCGAGGACGTGGAGCGTTTCATCGACGCGGTGAAGCTGATGGAGCCGACCTTCGGCGGCATCAACCTCGAGGACATCAAGGCGCCCGAGTGCTTCATCATTGAGCAGCGGCTCAAGGAAGAGATGGAGATCCCGGTCTTCCACGACGACCAGCACGGCACGGCTGTGATCTGTGCGGCGGGGCTGATCAACGCGCTGCATCTGAACGGCAAGGACATCGCCGACTGCAAGATCGTGCTGAACGGGGCCGGTGCGGCGGGGATCGCCTGTATCGAGCTGTTGAAGCGGATGGGGGCGAAGCACGAGAACTGCATCGTCTGCGATACCAAGGGCGTCATCTACCAGGGCCGCACCGACGGGATGAACCAGTGGAAGTCGGCGCATGCGGTCAAGACCGACCTGCGGACACTGGAACAGGCGATGGTGGATGCCGACGTGTTCCTCGGCGTGTCGGTCAAGGGTGCGGTGACGGCCAAGATGGTCGAGAGCATGGGGCCGGACCCGGTGATCTTTGCCATGGCGAACCCTGATCCGGAGATCACGCCGGAAGAGGCGCATGAGATCCGCGAGGATGCGATCGTCGCGACGGGGCGGTCCGACTATCCGAACCAGGTGAACAACGTCCTCGGCTTTCCCTACCTGTTCCGCGGCGCGCTCGACATCCATGCCCGCGCGATCAACGACGAGATGAAGATCGCCTGTGCCGAGGCCCTGGCGGCGCTGGCGCGCGAGGATGTGCCGGACGAGGTGGCGATCGCTTATGGCAAGACGCTGACCTTCGGGCGCGACTACATCATCCCGACGCCGTTCGACCCCCGGCTGATCCACCGCATTCCGCCCGCCGTTGCGCGGGCCGGCATGGACACCGGCGCGGCGCGGCGGCCGATCATCGACATGGACGCCTACGAGCTGAGCCTGAAGTCGCGGATGGACCCGACCGCGAGCATCCTGCGCGGGATCGCCGCACGGGCCCGGCGGGCGCAGGCGCGGATGATCTTTGCCGAGGGCGACGATCCGCGTGTGTTGCGCGCCGCCGTCACCTATCAGCGCAACGGCTACGGCGAGGCGATCGTCGTGGGCCGCGAGGCCGATGTGAAGGCCAAGCTGGAAGCGGCGGGCATGGGCGATGCGGTCGGCGAGCTGACCGTGACCAACGCGGCGATCACCAAGCATCTGGATACCTACAAGGACTTCCTCTACCGCCGCCTGCAGCGGAAAGGGTATGACCAGATCGACATCCACCGTCTGGCCGCGCGCGACCGGCACGTGTTCAGCGCGCTGCTGCTGGCGCACGGGGTCGGCGACGGGCTGGTCACGGGCGCGACGCGCAAGTCGGCCCATGTGCTGGAGCTGATCAACCACGTCTTCGACGCCAACACCCAGACGGGCGCGGCGGGGGTGACGGCGCTGCTTCACAAGGGGCGGATCGTGCTGATCGCGGACACGCTGGTGCACGAATGGCCGGACGAGAACGACCTGGCGAATATCGCGGAACGCGCCGCCTCGGTCGCACGGGATCTGGGGTTGGAGCCGCGCGTCGCCTTCGTCAGCTTCTCGACCTTCGGCTATCCGGTATCGGAACGGGCGGAAAAGATGCACATCGCGCCCCGCGTGCTGGAAAAGCGCGGCGTGGATTTCGAGTTCGAAGGCGAGATGACCGTCGACGTGGCCCTGAACATGGACGCGGCGCGGCATTTCCCGTTCTCGCGTTTGACGGGCCCGGCCAACATCCTCGTTGTTCCGGCGCGGCATTCGGCCAGTATCAGCGTCAAGCTGATGCAGGAAATGGCGGGCGCGACGGTGATCGGGCCGATCCTGTCGGGCATCGACACGCCGATCCAGATCTGTTCCACGGGCAGCACCGTCAACGACATCATGAACATGGCGCTGCTCGCGGCGTGCAAGGTGGGCTGACGTGACGGTCTGGTGCCTCGGGTCGGTCAATGCCGACAGCTTCTACCGGGTGCCGCATCTGCCGGAGCCGGGCGAGACGCTGGCGGCTACCAGCTTTGACCGGGGACTGGGCGGCAAGGGCGCGAACATGGCCGTCGCCATCGCACGGGCCGGATCGCGGGTCGAACTGATCGGCGCGGTCGGGCTGGATGGCGGATGGATGCGCGACCGGCTGAAGGGCTACGGCGTCTCGGTCGGGCATATTGTCGATGTGGCCGAACCGTCGGGGCACGCGATCATCGCGGTCGATCCGGCGGGCGAGAACCAGATTCTGATCTTTGCGGGCGCCAACCGTGTGCTGCGCGGGGCCGAGGTGCGCCGCGCCCTGACCCGCCGCGCGGCGGGCGATATGTTCCTGTGCCAGAACGAGACCAACCAGCAGGTCGAGGCCGCCACCTTTGCCCGGTCGCTGGGGATGCGGGTGGTCTATGCCGCCGCCCCGTTCGATGCGGATGCCGTGCAGGCGATGCTGCCGGTGACGGACATGCTGATCCTGAACGCGGTCGAGGCCGCCCAGCTGGAAGAGGCGACGGGCCTGTCCACCGATGAGCTTCCGGTCACGGACGTCGTCGTCACGCTCGGCGCCGAGGGCGTGGTCTGGATCGACCGAGAGGCCGAACAGGTGGCCAAGTTCGACGCCTTCCCGGTCGAGGCGGTCGACACGACAGGGGCCGGGGACACCTTTACCGGCTTCCTGCTCGCGGGACTGGATCAGGGGATGCACATGGTGGATGCCGTCGACCTTGCCATCCGTGCCGCCGCGCTCAAGGTCACGCGGCAGGGCACCGCCGATGCCATCCCCGCGCGGCGCGAGGTCGAGGCGTTCGGCACGGACTCCTGATGACGAACCGGAAGGATCGGTCATGAAAATCGCCTGCTGGTCCGGCCCGCGCAACCTGTCGACGGCGATGATGTACGCCTTTGGCAATCGCCCGGACTTCGCGGCGGTGGATGAACCGTTTTACGCCGCCTACCTTGCCCGGACGGGCAAGGATCATCCGATGCGGGCGGAGATCCTCACCTCGCAACCGCAGGATCCGGAGGCGGTGATCGCGGCGCTCGAGGGGCCGGTGCCCGATGGCCGGAGGCATGTCTGGCACAAGCACATGACCCAGCACATGCTGCCGGGGATCCGCCGTGACTGGATCGGCGGCATGACCAACGTCTTCCTGATCCGCCACCCGGCCCGTGTCGTCGCCAGCTTCTCGGCCAAGTGGGACGGCGTGACGCTGGAGGATATCGGTTTTCTGCAGCAGGCGGCGCTGTTCGACATGGTGTCGGGGCAGGGCGATACCGTCGTGCTGGATGCCGACGACATCCGCCGCGATCCCGAGGGGATGCTGCGCGGGCTCTGCGATGCGATCGGCCTGGACTGGAATCCGGCCGTGCTGCGCTGGCCCGCGGGTCCGCGCGCCTTTGACGGGGTCTGGGCACCGCACTGGTACGATGCCGTGCACCGGTCCACCGGGTTTGCACCGCCGGACGGTCCCTTGCCGCAACTTGGCGAATCGGCGGCGGAAATGGTCCAGGCCGCGATGGAAAGTTACGACCGGCTGCACCGGGAGCGCCTGTCGGTCTGACGTTTTCGTGTTCGCGTGAAACTGTATCGCGATCCTCTCCGTAGATGAAGCACACGCCGGGATTATCCGGCCTGAGTTCAACAGGGAGACACCTTATGAAAAAGCTTATGATGACCGCCGCCTTCGCCATGACTGCCAGCATGGCCTTTGCCGCAAGCCACAGCATGGCGCCGATGGTCGAGGCCGCCGACCAGGACGTGTCCAACGGCGTCGTCAGCGCGACCAAAGTCATGGCCGGCGAAAACGGCTGGCTGGTCGTGCACCGCACGGATTCCGAAATGAAGCCGGGCCCGGTCGTCGGCTACGCACCGCTGCGGATGGGCGAGAACATGGACGTCGCCGCGATCCTGCAGGAAGAGGTCGCGTCGGGCGACATGCTGATGCTGATGGTGCACTCCGAAGCGGGCGGCACGCAGACCGGCGTGTTCGAATACACGCTGGGCGCAACCGAGGATGGCCCGATCAAGCCGGACGGGAACCTCGTGATGACGACGATCACCGCACAGTAATCCGCGGTTGAACTTTTCGGGCCGGAACAGTCTCTGTTCCGGCCCTTTTTCATGCTTTGTGGTTTGCTACCGCGCGTAGATCGCGGTGTCGAAACCGGCAGTGATCTGCATGCAGTCGGTCGGGTCCGGCGCCTCGTAGAGCTTGGGCACGAGGCAGAGTGTCGCCTCGACCGTGCCGGTGGCGTGACCGGGCGAAGCCGAGATGTCGAGACTGTCGAAAGTGATCTTCGGCGCTTCGGGCATCTGGTCCGTCGTGTAGAACGGCTTGCTCATCCCTTGCGGCAGATACAGCACCTCGACCGACATCGGGGATTTTGCCGCGTCGATTTCGCCGATCCAGTCGATGCTGATCGACAGGACATCGGTGGACGTGAAGCGCGGCGCTGGATGCGCCTGGATGCTGAGCGAGGACAGCCGACTGGTGTTGTTGTAGGTGGCCGTGGCAGCGGTATCCTCACCGTGCTTGACGGAAATGGTGTGATAGGTCCGCGCCTCGCCGTCGAAGGTCGCGTCGACCGTGCCGATGCCGTCGGCGCGTATCAGGGTGGGGGTCAGGATCAGGGCGGCGGTGCAAATGACTTTGAACATCGTGTCCTCCTCGGGAAAGGGGACAGTGTCGGCCGCAGTTGCCTTTGGGTCAACGCCATGGACACGGAAAAGGGCGCGCCGCTCGTGCCGCGCGCCCTTTCCTGAAATCCGGTCCGCTCAGCCCAGGCGACGCTTGCGCGAGGCCAGCAGCTTCAGCCGCAGCGCGTTGAGCTGGATGAAGCCCTGCGCGTCCTTCTGGTCGTAGGCGCCCGCGTCCTCTTCGAAGGTCACATGCGCTTCGGAATAGAGCGAGGCGTCAGACCAGCGGGCGACGGTGCGGGCGGCGCCCTTGTACAGCATCAGGCGAACGGTGCCCGACACGTATTCCTGGCTCTTGTCGATCAGCGCCTGCAGCATCTCGCGCTCCGGGCTGAACCAGAAGCCGTTGTAGATCAGTTCCGCGTAGCGCGGCATGATCGAGTCCTTCAGGTGCCCCGCGCCGGGGTCGAGCGTGATCTGTTCGATCCCGCGATGCGCCTCGAGCAGGATGGTGCCGCCGGGGGTTTCGTAGATCCCGCGCGACTTCATCCCGACGAACCGGTTCTCGACAAAGTCGAGACGGCCGATCCCGTGGGTCTTGCCGTAGGCGTTCAGCTTGGTGAGGATCGTCGCCGGGCTCATCGCCTCGCCGTTGATCGCGACCGCGTCGCCCTTTTCGAAGGTGATCTCGATGTATTCCGGCTGGTCCGGCGCGCCGACCGGATCGTCGGTGCGCTGGTAGACATAGTCCGGGGCCATTTCGGCGGGATCTTCCAGAACCTTGCCCTCGGACGAGGTGTGCAGCAGGTTCGCGTCGACCGAGAACGGCGCCTCGCCGCGCTTGTCCTTGGCGATAGGGATCTGGTTCTTCTCGGCGAACTCGATGAGTTTCGTGCGCGAGGTCAGGTCCCACAGACGCCAGGGCGCGATCACCTTGATGTCGGGGTTCAGCGCGTAGGCGCTCAGTTCGAAGCGGACTTGGTCGTTGCCCTTGCCGGTCGCGCCGTGCGCCACGGCATCGGCCCCGGTTTCGGCGGCGATTTCCACCAGCCGCTTGGAGATCAGCGGGCGGGCGATCGAGGTGCCGAGCAGGTAGAGACCTTCGTAGGTGGCGTTGGCGCGGAACATCGGGAAGACGAAGTCGCGGACGAATTCCTCGCGCACGTCCTCGATATAGATGTTCGCCGGGTTGATGCCCAGCAGTTCGGCCTTCTGTCGCGCCGGCTCAAGCTCTTCACCCTGGCCGAGGTCGGCAGTGAAGGTCACGACCTCGCACTGGTACTGAACCTGCAGCCATTTCAGGATGATCGAGGTGTCGAGACCGCCGGAATAGGCAAGTACGACTTTCTTGGGCGCGGACATGGGCAGCTCCTGACTTGAACGGTCAGGCGCGTAGCGCGTTTTCGGGCGGGGAACAAGGGCCGGGCGGGGTCCGGCGGATGCCGATCAGTCGTCCACGACCGGGACGATCAGGTAATCGTCGGTCGGCACGACCGTTTCGCGCGCATAGTCGTCCTGAGCGTCGAGGATGCCGACGGCGTCCTCGGGCGTGGTCTTGCCGTCGATCAGACCCTCGAACGCTTCGCGGGCCTCGGGGGACAGGTCCTCGATGGTGCGGCCGCCCGATGCCTTGGCAAAGGCGTCCTCACCGACAAGGCTCGCCTCTTCCAGCTCGGATTCCAGCGTCCGGACCTGATCTTCGAGCGATTTGATGCGTTCGGCGTTTTCCGCCGCCGCGTCCTCTGCATACCTGACGTCGGATTTCAGCGCGTCGATCTGGCCGAGGTCGGGATTCTCGACCGCCTGCGCATCCTTCAGCTGTTGCTGGCGGGCCTCGAGGCGCTGTTCCAGATCGGCCTGCTTGGTCTTGGCCGCCTCAAGCTCGGACCGGGCGGCGGCCAGATCCTCTTCGGTCGAGGCCGCCTTCTGCGCCGCGATGGCATATGCCGCGATCTGACCGACGCGGCTGGTGGCGGCGGCGTTGCTGTAGGCGACCGGGCTGGCATGGGCCGCGTTCAGGGATTTGAGCTCCGAGGCTATCGCACCGTTGCTGTGCTCGGGCCGTGATTTCGGACGCGGCGAGGTGGGGACAGCCGTTCTGACGCGCGGGCCGCGATTCACGGTGGTCTTGGACCCCGTCCCGCGTTTCGCCTGACCCACGGGGGCGCCGAAAATGGCGCCGAGCGCCTTGCCTATGCCGTTGGATCCGTTGCCGTGGGATTTGCCATTGCCATTGCCACGCCCGTTGCCGCCGGCATTGCTCTTGCCGGCGCCTTGGCCCTTGCCACCGCCGTTCGCGCTGCCGCCGCCATTGCCACCGCCGTTACCGCCTCCATTGCCGCCGCCTCCGCCGCCACCGGGCCCTTTCGCAAAGGCCGGTGCTGCCCCGACAAGGGGCACGGATGTGGCGAGCGGCGAGATGCAGAGCGCCGCAATCGCAAGTGTCGCGCATGCCATGCGCATATTTGTCATTCTTCTACCCCTGTTCCCCGCGTGGCGCAGAAAACCAAAGCTGTATTTGTCCCAACCGCTTGAACGCCATGCGCACAGGGTTCATTGGTATCCCATGCAAGCTTTCCGCTCATCCGCCCAACGGGCCACACAGGACATGCGCGTCGTCTTTCCGCAGACGCCGTGTCAGAGGAACGATCACCTCTCGGCTTTGTTCCGCGCCGACATATGGCTGAAACGCGAGGATCTCAGCCCTGTGCGCAGTTATAAGCTGCGCGGCGCGTTCAATGCCATGCGCAAGGTGGAACAGGCGTCTATGTTCGTTTGCGCAAGCGCTGGTAACCACGCGCAGGGGATGGCCTATATGTGCCGTCACTTCGGGGTTCCGGGGGTGGTTTTCATGCCCGTCACCACGCCCCAGCAGAAGATCGACAAGACCCGGATTTTCGGCGGAGAATTTATCGAAATTCGTCTGGTGGGTGACTATTTTGACGCAACGTTAGGAGAGGCGCAGGCCTTCTGCGCGCGGGTCGGGGGGCATTTCCTCGCCCCGTTCGACGATCGCGACGTGATCGAGGGGCAGGCCAGCGTCGCGGTGGAGATTGAAGCGCAGATGGACGCACTGCCGGATCGGATCGTGCTGCCGGTGGGCGGCGGTGGCCTGGCGGCGGGCATCCGGTCGTATTTCGGCGATGAGGTCGCGCTGACCTTCGTGGAACCCGAAGGCGGCAAGAGCTTTGCCGCCGCGATCGAGGCCGGGGGGCCGGTCACGCTCAACAAGGTGGACAATTTCGTCGACGGCGCCGCGGTCGCGCGGATCGGTGCCGCGCCGTGGGAGGTGCTGAAGGACACACCGCGCGGTGATATCCTGGCGGCGCCCGAGAACCGGATCTGCACCACGATCCTCGACATGCTGAATGTCGAGGGGATCGTTCTGGAACCGGCGGGGGCGCTTGCGGTCGATGCCCTGAAGGACATCGCGGATGAAATCGTCGGCACGCGGGTGGTCTGCATCACCTCGGGCGGGAATTTCGACTTCGAACGCCTGCCGGACGTGAAGGAACGGGCGCAGCGCTATGCGGGTCTGAAGAAGTACCTGATCCTGCGGCTGCCGCAGCGCCCCGGCGCGCTGCACGAGTTTCTGGACGTGCTGGGGCCCGAGGACGACATCACGCGGTTCGAATACCTCAAGAAATCCGCGCGCAACTTCGGGTCGGTCCTGATCGGGATCGAGACCAAGCAGGCGGGCAATTTCGACGCGCTGTTCCGGCGGCTGGATGACACGGGCTTTGTCTATCGCGATACGACGGACGATCAGATCCTGGCCGAGTTCCTGATCTGATCCGGCCCGGTCGGGGTCAGCGCCGCGGTTTGGCCGGTTTCCATAAGCAGATCCCGCGAGGCGCGGAAAGTGTCGCGGATCGCCGCCAGGTCGACCGCTCCGCCCGCCAGCGCGGTCTGTTCCGCCCGCCCGCAGAGCCGGGCCAGCGCGACAAAGCCCAGGGTCGCGGCGCTGCCTTTCAGATAATGCAGACGGTCGGGCAGGCCGGGGCCGGGCAGCAGGGCATCGACCGTGTCTGCCGTGTCCGTCAGGAACAGGTCCACCACGTCGTCGAAATCATCCTGCCCGACCTCATCGGCCAGGGCGGCAAGCCGGGTCCAGTCGATCATCGCATCCTCCTGTCCAGTGCCGGGACTCTAACGGCGGGGGCTTAACATCTGCCTGACCGGGACGCGGGTCGCGTCTTTACCGCGTTTTAAGCCGGTGGGCCTACCAAGCCGCAGGGCCGGGAAAGGCAGGATCGTGCAGGCAAAACGACTGAACCCTTCGGGCGCGGGGCTGGCCACGGACAGTCCGCGCCGGGTGCTGGTGGTGGACGACAGCCGCCTTCAGCGCCGGGTGCTGCGCGCCATGCTGACCCGTTGGGGCTACGAAGTGGAAGAGGCGGCCAGCGGCGCCGACGCGCTAGAGATATGCCGCGACCGGCCGCCCTGCATGATCCTGTCGGACTGGATGATGCCCAGCATGGACGGGCTGGAATTCTGCCGCGCCTTTCGCGCGCTCGAGGGGGACAGCTATGGCTATTTCATCCTGCTGACCTCGAAAAGCGACAAGGCCCATGTGGCCGAGGGGCTGGACTCCGGCGCCGACGACTTCCTGACCAAGCCGGTGAATGCCGACGAACTGCGTGCGCGCATCCGGGCGGGGGAGCGGCTGACAGCAATGCAGCGGCGGCTGGCGGACAACAACCGCCTGCTCAGTGCAACGCTGGCGGAACTGCAGGCGATCCACGATTCCATCGACGGCGACCTGATCGAGGCGCGCAAGCTGCAGCAGAGCCTTGTTCGGGAACGGTTCCGCGACTTTGGCAGCGCGCAGGTGTCGCTGATGCTGTCGCCCGCCGGGCGCGTCGGCGGCGACCTCGTCGGGTTCTTTCCCGCGGAAGAGGGTCGGCTGGGGCTTTTCGCGCTCGACGTGGCGGGGCACGGGATCAGCTCCGCGCTTATGACCGCGCGGCTGGCCGGCTATTTCTCGGCCGCCGCGCCGGATCAGAACCTTGCCCTGAAACGCACGCGCACAGGCTATGCGGCGCGCGCGCCCGACGAGGTGGTCGCCCAGCTCAGTCGCCTCGTGCTGGAGGAGGCGGGGGGCGAACACTACCTGACGATGGTTCTCGCCCTGTGCGATCTCGGCTCCGGCGTGGTCGAGCTGGTGCAGGCGGGTCATCCGCATCCGCTGATCCAGCGGGCCGACGGGCGGATCGAACCCGTGGGCGGCGGCGGCCTGCCTGTCGGCCTGATCGAGGATGCGCGGTTCGACACAGTGTCGCTGCGGCTGGGGCCCGGCGACCGGCTGCTCATCGTGTCCGACGGGATGATCGAATGCCCCGATGCGGACGGAGGCATCGTGGGCGAGGTGCGGCTGGCGGGGATGCTAGAGGCACTCGCCACGACAGAGGGCCCGGCCCTGATGGAAACGCTGGTCTGGATGCTCGGCGAACAGGGTGGCGGGGCCGACTTCCCCGACGATATTTCCGGTGTGCTGTTCGACTACCGCGGCGCGGCGGCGAGGATCTGAGCGAGGATCGCCCGCTCGCCGTCGTTGGCCAGCAGCTCCAGCGCGGCTTCGGCGGGGGTCCAGAGCGCCATGTGCCCCGGTTCGGTCGGCGGCCCCATCGGCCGGATCGGGCGGGCCATCCAGATGGTGCAGATCTTCTCGGCCCACAGGTCATATTCGGGCATGTAGGCGAACCGCTTGTAGACCCCCACGCGGCGCGGCGTGCCGATGCGCCAGCCGGTTTCCTCGTAGACCTCGCGGTGCAGCGCCCGCATCGGTGATTCGCCGGGATCGATGCCGCCGCCGGGCAGCTGGAACTCGGGCTCCGGCTCCAACTGGTGGGTCAGCAGCAGTGCGCCGTCGCGCGGCAGGATGGCATAGACACCGGGCCGGTGCGTGTAGCTGACATCGGGCCTGACCGGGTCTCCGAAACGCCGCATCGTGATCCATCCTTCCGCGGGGGGCTTCTTGCCGCTGCCTGCCTGTCGGTTTAGGACAGGGACAAGCGCAAAGGACACCCAATGACAATAGGTTCCAAACTGGCCTGGGACGACACGGTTCTGCCGTTCCAGCTGGACAATTCGGATATTCGGGGCCGCGTCGCGCGCCTCGATGGCGTGCTGGACGGCATCCTGAAGCAACACGATTACCCCGTGGTTGTCGAGGCACTGGTGGCGGAAATGGCGCTGCTTGCGGCCCTCATCGGACAGTCGATCAAGCTGCGCTGGAAATTGCAGCTGCAACTTCAGTCGGATGGCCCGGTCCGGATGATCGCCTGCGACTACTACGGCCCCGAGGAAGAAGGCGAGCCGGCGCGCATCCGCGCGTATGCCAGCTTCGACCGCGACCGGATCACCGGCGACGTCCCGATGGAGCAGGTCGGCAACGGGTATTTCGCGATCATGCTGGACCAGGGTGAGGGGATGACCCCCTATCAGGGCATCACCCCGATCACCCCCGGCGGTCTGGCCCGCAGTGCCGAGGCCTATTTCGCGCAGTCCGAACAGCTGCCGACCCGCTTTTCGCTCAGCTTCGGCCTGTCGACCGAGGCGGGTGGGGCCGAGCACTGGCGCGGCGGCGGTGTTATGATCCAGACCATGCCCAAGGCCAGCCCCCTGTCGGGCGGCGGGTCCGGCGAGGGCGGGCTGATCCTCGCCGCCGATCTGGTCGACGGCGATCAGGAAGAGGACTGGAATCGCGTCAACTTCCACCTCGACACCGTCGAGGCGATGGAGCTGACCGGCCCGACCGTGGCCCCGACCGACCTGCTGGTCCGCCTGTTCCACGAGGAGCAGCCACGCGTTTTCGACGCGCAGCCGGTGCGGTTCGGCTGCTCGTGCTCCGAGGACAAGGTGCGGCAGTCGCTGTCGATCTACTCGGCCAAGGACATCCAGAAGATGACCACCGACGAGGGCACGGTCACCGCCGACTGCCAGTTCTGCGGGGCGCATTACGTGCTGGACCCCAAGACGGTCGGGTTCGAGGCGGAAAAGGGGGACGACACGGGTGAGTGACGTTTTCGAGCATCTGCGGCGCACCCTCGGGGAGGAGGGCAAGCCCACCTCGGATTACGAACTGAACCCCGGCGTTTTCGTCCCCGACAAGCCGACCCGCCCGGCCGGCGTGCTGATCGCCATCGAGATGCGCGGGGGCGAGCCGTTCGTCTGGCTGACCAAGCGGTCGTCGGCCCTGAAACATCATCCGGGCCAGATCGCCTTTCCCGGCGGCAAGGTCGATCCGGTGGATCGTGACGCCACCGATGCCGCGCTGCGCGAGGCCGAGGAAGAGATCGGCCTGCCGCGCGACAACGTGGAGGTGCTGGGGTTCCTGCCCGAGCATGACACGGTGACCAACTTCCGCGTCCGGCCCGTTGTGGCGAAGGTTCTGGCGCCGTTCACGCCGATTGCCGAACCGGGCGAGGTGGCCGAGGTCTTTGCCGTGCCGCTGTCGCATCTGGCGGAGCCGTCGAACTACATGAAAGAGGGTCGCCGCTGGCGCGGGACGCGGCGGCTGTATTACGTCGTGCCCTACGGACCCTACTACATCTGGGGCGCCACGGCGCGCATGTTGCGGGTGCTGGCGGACCGGGTGGCGCCGTGACACGGATCGCGGGCGACTGGCTGGACCGGCCCGCGACACAGGCCGTGTGCCGGATGCTTGAGGACGCGGGGCACAGGGCGCTGTTCGTCGGTGGCTGCGTCCGCGACGCATTGGTCGGGCGCGCGGTGGGCGATATCGACATCGCGACGGATGCGCGGCCCGAGGTGGTGACGGCGCTGGCCGGGGCGGCGGGGTTGCGCGCGGTGCCGACGGGGATCGACCACGGAACGGTGACGGTGGTGTCGGACGGCGTGCCGCACGAAGTCACGACCTTTCGCCGGGACGTGGAGACGGATGGCCGCCGCGCCGTGGTCGCCTTCGCCGATACGGTCGAGGAGGACGCCCGGCGGCGCGATTTCACGATGAACGCGCTTTATGCCGATGCGCGGGGTGCGGTCTCCGATCCCCTCGGCTCGGGGCTCAGGGACCTCGCCGCGCGGCGGGTGCGGTTCATCGAGGATCCGGAAGTGCGGATCCGCGAGGACTATCTGCGTATCCTGCGGTTCTTCCGGTTTCACGCCTGGTACGGCGACCCCGACGCCGGGATGGACGCCGATGCGCTGGCCGCGATTGCCGCGCTTTCGGGCGGAATAGAGACACTTTCGGCCGAGCGGATCGGCCACGAGATCAAGCGTCTGCTCGGCGCGCCGGACCCGGCGCCCTCGGTCGCCGCGATGCGGGCGACCGGGGTGCTGATGCAGGTTCTGCCGGGAGCGGACGATCGGGCACTTGCCCCGCTGGTCCACCTGGAAGCTGAGGCGGCTGTCGCGCCGGACGCCATGCGCCGTCTGGCTGCGCTGGGCGGAGAGAGCGTCGACGACCGCCTGCGCCTCAGCCGGGCCGAGGCAAAGCGGCTGGACCACATCGCGCGGGCGGTCGATGACGGCGCAGGACCGGAAGTGCTGGGCTATCGCCACGGCGTCGAGGCCGCACGCGATGCCGTCCTGATCCTCGCCGCCAGTCTCGGCCAGCCCCCGGCCCCCGACGCGCTGGACCTCACCATCCGCGGGGCGCAGAGGACACTGCCAGTGAGGGCGGAGGACCTCATACCCGAATACGAGGGCGCGGCGCTTGGCGCGAAGCTGAAGGAGATCGAGGCGCGCTGGATCGCCTCGGGTTTCGCATTGACGCGCAGTGAGCTGTTGAACGGCGCGTGAGCGTGGCTTGACCCCGCCCGCCGGAACGTCAGTATCCCCGGCAAAGGAGATACCGATGCGGCCGGACAGGTTGATCGACGCGTTCCGGCCCGCCGAAGGGCCGCCCCCCACGACGCTCATGCGCTTTATCCGCTGGTCCCTGCGCGGCGCCTTCCCGGCGCTGTGGCTGGCGGCGTTCCTGTCGGCGCTCGCGGGCGCGATGGAGGCGGGAACGGCGTGGATCCTCGGCAAGGTCATCGACCGTGCGACGGAAACCGGGTCGGAGGGCTTCTTCGCGCCCGAGAACATCGGCCTTCTGGTGCTGTCCGTCGGCTTCTTCCTGATCGCGCGCCCGCTGTTCTTTGGCCTGTCCTCGGCGGCCGGGTCCATCGTCGTCTCGCCCAATGTCGACACGATGGTTCTGGCGCGGCTGCATCGCTGGACGCTGGGGCAGTCGGTCGTGTTCTTCGACAACGACTTCGCCGGGCGCATCGCGCAGAAGCAGATGCAGGCCGCCCGCGCGCTGACCGACGTGACGGTCGAGATGATCAACACGGTCGCCTTCGCGCTCGCCTCGCTGGTCGGGGCCGTGGCGCTGATCGTGGGGATCGACTGGCGTCTGGCGCTTGGGTTCGTGGTCTGGCTCTGTGTCTATCTCGCCCTGATCCGCTATTTCCTGCCCCGTATCCGCGAACGGGCGAAAACCCGTGCGGCGGCGCGGGCGATGGTGACCGGGCAGATCGTCGACACGATCACCAACATCAAGACGGTCAAGCTGTTCGCCCATGACGACCACGAGGACCGCGCGGCGCTGAATGCCATGGGCGGTTTTCGGACGCGGGTGCTGGAGTTCGGATATCTCGCCGCGACCTTCCGCGTGCTGCTGAACGCGCTGGCGGGGACCCTGCCGCTGTTCCTTGTCGGCGGATCGCTGTGGCTGTGGTCGCTGGGGCAGGCGACGATTGGCGATGCGGTGGCCGCCGGGACGATCGCGATGCGGGTGGCGCAGATGACCGGGTGGGTCAGTTTCGCGCTGATGAACACCTACGCCAATATCGGCGAGGTCGAGGACGGGATGCGCACGCTCGCGCGGTCCGTGCGGCTGGAGGATGAACCGGGTGCGAACGTGCTGCGGGTGACGGAAGGGCTCGTGACCTTCGAGAACGTGGGCTTCGCCTACGGCCGCGAAAAGGGCGGGGTGCAGGACATCGCGCTGGACATCGCGCCGGGCGAAAAGCTGGGGATCGTGGGCGCTTCGGGGGCCGGGAAATCGACGCTCGTGGCGTTGCTGCTGCGCATGTACGACCCGGAACAGGGTCGCATCCTGATCGACGGACAGGACATCCGCGACGTGACGCAGGTCAGCCTGAGGCGGCAGATCGGCATGGTCACGCAGGAAACGATGATGTTCAACCGCTCGGCGCGGGACAACATCCTCTACGGCAATCCGGAGGCGGGTGAGGACGATCTGGTCCGCGCGGCCGAGAAGGCCGAGGCGCATGACTTCATCGGCGACCTGATCGACCACACCGGGCGCGAGGGTTACGAGGCCCGGCTGGGCGAGCGCGGCGTCAAGCTGTCGGGCGGCCAGCGTCAACGGATCGCGCTGGCCCGCGCCATCCTAAAGGACGCGCCGATCCTCGTGCTGGACGAGGCGACCTCGGCGCTCGATTCCGAGGTCGAGGCGGCGATCCAGGGCGCGCTGGAGCGGGTGATGGAAGGCAAGACGGTGCTGGCCATCGCGCACCGGCTGTCGACCATCAGCCACATGGACCGGATCGTGGTGCTGGAGGCGGGGCGGATCGCGGAAATCGGCTCTCACGAAGAGCTTCTGGCGCAGGACGGGCTGTATGCGCGGTACTGGTCGCGGCAGTCGGGCGGGTTCCTCGGCCTCAAGGATCAGGCGGACGCCGCGGAATGATCGCACCGGTTCGCAAGCTTCTGTCGATGATCGACGCCTTTCGCCCGGCCGACGGGCCGCCGCCCTCGCGGCTGTTCCCCTTCGTCCGCTGGGCGCTGCGCGGCGCTGGCCCGGCGCTGGCGCTGACCTACGGCATCTCGCTTCTGGCGGGCTCGACCGAGGTCTTCGCGGCCTGGTTGACCGGCTGGGTCATCGACACGGCGACGGAGCAGGGGCCGGGCGACTTGATCACGCTCTACTGGCCGCTTCTGCTGGCGATGGCGCTGTTCTACCTCGCCGTCCGACCAGTGATCTTTGCCGTCGATTCAGCGACGACCAGCTTGCTGATCGGCCCGCACCTGTTCCCGCTGATCCTGCAACGGCTGAACCGCTGGACGCTGGGTCATTCGATGCGGTTCTTCGACAACGATTTCGCCGGGCGGATCAGCCAGAAGGCGATGCAGACCGCCCGCGCGCTGACCGACATCGTGTTGGAGTTCTCGGACGCGTTTTTCTACGGCTTCGCGATCTTCATCGGGACGATGTTCCTGCTGGCCTCGATCGACGCGCGGCTGCTGCTGGGGTTCATCGTCTGGGGCGCGTTCTATATCGCCGCGCTGGTGTGGTTCATCCCGCGCGTGCAGGCGAGCGCGGCACATCGCGCGGGGGCACGGGCCGCGGTGACGGGGCAGGTGGTCGACACGCTGTCGAACATCACGACGGTCAAGCTTTTCGCGCATCACGACCACGAGGACCGTGCGACCCTGTCCGCGCTGAAACGGTTCCTCGAACGGGCGCTCGACTTCGGGATGCTGTCGGTGACCTATCGGCTGGTGCTGCTGACGCTGGGCGGGCTGCTGCCGCTGATCGCACTTGGCGGGTCGCTGTGGCTCTGGTCGCGCGGCGCGGCGACGGCGGGGGACATCGCGATGGCGTCCATGGCCTCGACCCGGCTGTCGATGGTGACGAACCGGATGGGCCGGGCGGCGGTGTCGATCTTCACCAACCTCGGCGAGGTGCAGGACGGGATCGCGACCCTGACCCCGCCGCACGAGATTGCGGATCGCGAGGGCGCGGCGACCGAGGCGCCGTTGCGCGACGGGCTGCGGTTCGAGCATCTGACATTCACCTTCGGGCGGCCCGGCCAGCCGGCGCTGGACGACTTCGACCTGACCGTGAAACCGGGCGAGAAGATCGCGCTGGTCGGTGCCTCGGGCGCGGGGAAATCGACGGCGATGTCGCTGCTGCTGCGGCTGTATGACGTGGAACAGGGTCGCATTCTGTTCGGCGGCACCGACATCCGCGACATCACGCAGGAGGCGCTGCGGCGGCAGATCGCTGTGGTCCGGCAGGAGACGGCGATGTTCAATCGCTCCGCGCTGGAGAACATCCGCTATGGCCGTCCCGAGGCGACGGATGCCGAGGTCGAGGAGGCCGCGCGCAATGCCGCCGCCGACGGCTTCATCCGCGAGCTGCGCGATCACCGCGGGCGCGAGGGGTATGACGCGCATCTGGGTGAGCGGGGCGTGAAGCTGTCGGGCGGACAGCGGCAGCGGGTGGCGATCGCGCGGGCGATCCTCAAGGACGCGCCGGTGCTGGTGCTGGACGAGGCGACATCGGCGCTGGATTCCGAGGTCGAGGCCGAGATCCAGGAGGCGCTGGAGCGGGTGATGCGCGGCAAGACCGTTATCGCCATCGCGCACCGGCTGTCGACGATCAGCCACATGGACCGGATCGTTGTCATGGACGCGGGCCGGATCGCCGAGAGCGGGACGCATGACGAGCTGCTGGCGCGCGACGGGCTATATGCCCGGTTCTGGTCGCGGCAGTCGGGCGGGTTCCTGAACGCGGATGCCGCCGAATAGGGCTTGGCGGCGTCGGTGCCGGCGCTGTATCGGGCGGGGATGGAGACATATCGCATAGAACGGCTTGGCCAGCACGGGGACGGCATCGCCCCCGGCCCGGTCTTTGCACCCCTGACCTTGCCGGGCGAAGAGGTGACCGGGCGGCTCGACGGCCAGCGGCTGGAGGAGGTGAAGATCGTCACTCCTTCGGCCGAGCGTATATCCGCGCCCTGCCGGCATTTCCGGACCTGCGGCGGCTGTTCCCTGCAGCACGCCGCGCCGGAGTTCATCGCCGGATGGAAGGCCGATGTCGTGCGTCAGGCGCTGAGTGCGCAGGGGATTTCAGGCGAAATCGGCTCTGTTCACACCTCGCCCGCCCGGTCGCGGCGGCGTGCGACCTTGTCGGTGCGGCGGACCAAGAAGGGGGCGATGGCAGGGTTTCATGCGCGAGGATCGGATGTCATCGTCGAGATCCCGGACTGCCACCTGCTGCACCCCGACCTGATGGCCGCCCTGCCGGTGGCCGAGGCGCTGGCGGTCGCCGGAGGGTCGCGCAAGGGCGAGCTGTCGGTCGCGGCGACGCTGTCGCTCTCCGGTCTGGACGTGGCCGTGACCGGTGGCAAGCCGCTGGACGGGCCGCTCAGGATCGCGCTGGCGGCCGAGGCGGAACGGCTGGGACTGGCGCGGCTGGCATGGGACGACGAAGTCGTGGCGATGGCGCATCCGCCGGTGCAGGTGTTCGGCCGCGTGCGTGTGGTGCCGCCGCCGGGTGCCTTCCTGCAGGCGACGGCGGATGGCGAAGCGGCGCTGCTGGCGGCGGTTTCGGCCCTGGTGCAGGGGAAAACCGCCATCGCCGACCTGTTCGCGGGATGCGGGACATTCAGCCTGCCGATGGCCGAAGGGGCCGAGGTTCATGCCGTCGAGGGCGATGCGGCGATGCTGGACGCGCTCGACAAGGGATGGCGGCAGGCGCAGGGGCTGAAGCGCGTGACGCACGAGGCGCGCGACCTGTTCCGGCGGCCGCTCATGCCTGACGAGCTGAAACGGTTCGATGCCGTGGTCATCGACCCGCCGCGCGCGGGGGCTCAGGCGCAGGTGGCGGAGATCGCGAAAGCGCGGGTGCCGATGGTCGCGCATGTGTCCTGCAACCCTGCGACCTTCGCCCGCGAGGCGGCGGTGCTGATCGCTGCCGGCTACGACATGGGGCCGGTCACGGTGGTGGACCAGTTCCGGTGGTCAGGGCATGTGGAGCTGGTCGCCGGCTTCACGATGGCGTGAGCGGATCGGGACTTCGCAAATCGCCCGGCAAAAGGTAAAAGGCGCGTAAGGCGACCAAGATCTCCAAAGGCAGTTCGGACATGGCATTCCTGCGCATACTCGTGATTCTCGCGCTGACGCTCGGCGTCACGGCGTGTTCCAAGTTCAAGCATTACGACGGGCCCGAAGTGACCCGCGTGGTGGTCTACAAGGAGCAGCGCAAGATGTACCTGCTGCACAATCAGGAGGTGCTAAAGGCCTATGACTTCGGTCTCGGCTTCACCCCGGTCGGGCACAAGCAGTTCCGCAATGACGGCAAGACGCCCGAAGGCGAATACACCATCGACCGCCGGAACCCCAATTCGGAGTTCCACCTGTCGATCGGCATCTCCTACCCGAACAAGCTGGATCGAGAATTTGCGTCCTCGCAGGGCAAGAGCCCCGGCGGCGATATCTTCATCCACGGGCGGCCTTGGAAGTATCGCAAGGGCGGTCAGGACTGGACGGCTGGCTGCATCGCGGTGACCAACAAGGAGATCGAGGACATCTACGCGATGGTCCGCGACGGCACGCCGATTTCGATTTATCCGTAAGGGCTTACGACCCCGGCGTCGTCGCCGGGATGCCGCCGCCCATGAGCAGGGTCCACCAGATCTTGCCGTTGGGTTCCTGATGCCAAGCGAACCCGAGGTCCTGCGCGCGGCGGTCCAGGACGACCTCTCGGGTGTCCGGCTGTTCCATCCAGGCCGACAGGGTTTCGATCTCGGTTTCGTAGGTTTCCGAGATGTTTTCGCCCAGCATGGCGCCATAGTAGCCGACCCGCCGCACCCGGTCGATGGGCGAGGACCCGTCGGACCCGAAGTGCCAAGGCCGGTTCTGGTTGGCCATGTCGCGGGAATGGGTGGCCGCGGCTGCGTTCAGCCGGGGATCGAGCTGGACGGGCGTCGCGCCCGAGGCCTGGCGCAGCGCGTTGACCGCATCCAGCATCTCGTACTGGATCCGCGCCTCCTGCCCGTTGGCGATGCGGTAGACGCGCGGCAGCGGTTTCCCGTCCGGGCCCAGACGTGCGGGCGTCGGCGTATCGCAGGCCGCGAGGAACATCAGGGCAGGAACGAGAAGAAGCGGCAAACGCATGGAACACCCCCGGTCAGTACAGCGTTCGGGTCACTTAGCGCAGGGGGCGTTGCTTGACAAACCCACAACTCCGCGAGATCGGGATGGCACGGGGGTTTGAATTGCGACTGCGGCTTCGTCGCCATAAAGTGCAGCCCCGTGGAGTTCCGGTTCAGGAGTCACCAATGTCCATCACATCGAACAAGCTCGGCCGACGCGCCTTTCTGGCGAGCGGTGCGGCCATGCTGGCCGCGCCCGCCATCGCGCAGCAGACGGCCGCCTACAACGCGCCCTTCGCAAACTCGACCGAGGTCGAGCGGGATCCGAACGAGGTCGTGCGCCGCAACATTTCGTCCTTCCGCTCGCTCGACTGGCGGCCGTATTTCTCGAACACGAAGAACGGCGCGGTGCTGGTCGACATCACCAGCCGGGCCCTGCATTTCTGGTCCGAGGATCAGTCGGTCTACAAGCTGTATCCGACGTCTGTTCCGCTGACCGAAGAGCTGACCCGCCGCGGCCGGACCGACATCGTCCGCAAGGTCGTCGGACCCGAGTGGCGGCCGACGCCCGAGATGAAGCAGCGCAACCCTGAATGGCCGGACTATGTCGGGCCGGGGCCGGACAACCCCTTGGGCACGCACGCGCTTTACCTGAGCTGGACCTACTACCGCATCCACGGCACCCACGACACGCGCAAGATCGGGCGGCGATCCTCCAACGGATGCATCGGGCTTTACAACGAGCACATCGAAGAGCTGTTTGGCCTGACCAATGTAGGCACGCAAGTGTTGCTTATTTGACGACATTCCGGCCAAGTGCTTCTGACCGCTCGCAAAGGGCAATTGCAATCACGAAGCTTTGCTGGTTAGAACAAAAGCACGAGGTAAGTCTTGGGTGCTCCATGTCCTTTCACCTGTTGGGGGCATCGGGCGCATATCTGGAGGATAACATGAAGAAACTCGTTCTCGCTGCTGCCATGGTTGCCGCCGCTTCGACCGCATACGCAGGCTCCATGGCCGAGCCGGTCATCGAAGCACCGGTGATCGTCGAAGAAACCACCAGCTCCTCTTCGGGTCTCCTGATCCCGCTGCTGATGCTGGTCGTGATCGGCATCGTGGTTGCAGTGAACGCCTGATATTCTGCTTCGGCAAGAATTCAAAAGAAAAGGCGGTGGTTTTCCACCGCCTTTTTTCTTGTCCCGAGGTCGTGATCCGGAGTGATTTGCGACCCCGGACAGGGCCGGACCGGCCTCAGTCCAGCCAGCCGGACAGGTTCGCGCGGATGCGCCCGGTCAGCGCCGCGATATGCGCATCGTCGTCGTTCAGGCAGGGGATGTAGGTGAAGCTTTCGCCGCCCGCATGTTCGAAGCTCTCGCGGATCTCCTCGTTGATCTCTTCCAGCGTCTCGATGCAGTCCGCCGAGAAGGCGGGCGCGATGACGGCGATTCGTTTCTTGCCCCTGCGGGCCAGTTCCGCGACTTCCTCGACGGTGTAGGGCTTTAGCCATTCCTCGGGTCCGAACTTGGACTGGAAGGTGCTGGTGATTTTTTCATCGTCCCAGCCCAGCCGTTCCTTCAACAGTCGCGTCGTCTTCACGCACTGGCAGTGGTAGGGGTCGCCCTCGGTCAGATAGCGGAACGGCAGCCCGTGGTAGGAGCAGACGAGGATGTCCGGCTTGGTCTCCAGCTTGGCATAGGCGCGTTCCACGGACTGGGCGAGCGCGTCGATATAATCCGGGTCGTCGTAGTAGGGCGGCAGGGTGCGCGAGGCGGGCTGCCACTTCTCGGCCATCAGCGCGCGGAAGAACTGATCGTTCGCGGTCGCCGTCGTGGCCCCGGCGTATTGCGGGTAGAGCGGGCAGAACAGGATCCGGGTGCAGCCCGCCGCCACCATCTCGCGGACCTTGGACGCGGTGGAGGGGTTCCCGTAGCGCATGCAGAGGTCGACCATCACCCGGTTGCCGTAGGCCTCCGTCAGCGAGGCCTTCAGCTTGACCAGCTGTGCCTTGGAGATCGTCATCAGCGGGCTTTCGTTCGCCTCGGTGTTCCAGATCGACCGGTAGGCGGCGCCGGACTTGCGCGGGCGGACGGTCAGGACGATGCCCTGCAGGATCGGCTGCCATTTCCACTTGGGATAGTCGATCACGCGCTGGTCCGACAGGAACTCGTTCAGGTAGCGGCGCATCGACCAGTAGTCGGTGCCGTCCGGGGTTCCGAGGTTGGCGATCAGGATTCCCACCTTCTCGCGCGGGATGGCGGGGTGGTCCGCGGGTGCATGTGTCGGGCGGCTCGCGTCGGCTTGCATCATGTCTCTCCTGTCCGTCGCGCCGGAGATAGAGGCTTTCGCCGGGCGGTCAATCCTCGAGCGGGGTTTCCGCGGTCCCGAGGGCCTGGGCGAGACGATGCGTCGCTGATCCGGGCCGCAAGGGCTGCGGCTGGCTGTCGTCGGGGGCCCAGCCGGACAGGTGGATGATCTCGAAGGTCGCGGGGATGCGGCCGTCGGCATCGGCATGGGTCTCGGCGTAGATGCGGGCGGCCTCGGCCAGCACCGCCCGGCGGGTGGGGCGGCGCAGGCGGTGGTGCAAGGCGTTCGCCTCGCCCATGTGGCGCAGGTCGCGCATCAGGGCGAACGCGTCCGGGTAGGTGACGGTCAGGCGGTCGCTGTCGGCCACGGGCAGGGCGAGGCCCGCGCGCTGGAGCAGGGCGCCGAGGTCGCGGATCTCGGCCATCGGGGCGACGCGGGGGGACAGGCCCCCGGTGAGGCGCGATTCGGCCTCGGCCAGCGCGGCGCGCAGTTCGTGCAGCGTCTGGCCACCGAAGAGGCAGGCCAGCAGCAGGCCGTCCGGTTTCAGCGCGCGGCGGGTCTGGATCAGCTGGCCGACGGGGTCGTTGGCCCAGTGCAGGGCCATCGCGTGGATGGCGAGGTCATGTGCGCCGGGGGTGACGTCCAGCACCTCGTCCGCGTCGACGCAGACAGCGTCGGGCAGGCCGAGACGCGTGGCGAAGCGAGCGGCGAGGGGTCCGACGATCAGCGGGGCAGTAAAGGTTCTGTTAACCAGTTGCAGCCGATACTCGATCTCGTCCGCAGCCGCATCCTTCAGGAAAAGGGCCTCGTCGCGCAGACGCGCGTGGTTGCGTGCGATGGCTTTCGGATCGGACAGGCGGGGCGGGGTCGACATGGCAGCTAGGTATGCCTGCTAGGGCGAACTTTCAAACGGTTCTGCGCGTGGTCTACCCGCCCCGCTGCCTCACCTGCGGCGAGATGGTGGAAAGCGACTTCGGCCTCTGCGGGCCCTGCTGGCGGGACACGCCCTTCATCGACGGTTTCCGCTGCGATCTCTGCGGCCTGCCGCTGCCCGGCGGGCGCACCGGAGAGGTCGCGCAGTGCGACGACTGCATGATCCGCACCCGGCCGTGGCGGCAGGGGCGGGCGGCGATGCTCTACGACGGCAACGCGCGACGGCTGGTGCTGGCGCTGAAGCATGGCGACCGGCAGGACCTCGCCCGACCCTGCGGTCATTGGATGGCGCAGGCGCTCCACGATGTGGACACCTCCGACCTGCTGGTCGCGCCCGTGCCGCTCAGCCGGCGACGATTGATCCGCCGGCGCTACAACCAGTCGGCGCTGCTGGCGCGGGCGCTGGCGGCGGAACTGGGGGCGGAGGTCTGTCCCGATCTGCTGATCCGCACACGACACACGCCTGTTCTGGACGGGTTGGGGGCCGAGGCGCGGTTCACCACGCTCGACGGTGCGATCGCGGTGCATCCCCGGCGGGAGGGGATCGCGCGGGGCAAAAGGGTGCTGATCGTCGACGACGTGATGACCGCGGGGGCCACCCTCACCGCCTGCACAATGGCCGCACTCGGCGCCAGTGCGCAGGATGTGACCGTGGCGCTACTGGCGCGCGTGGCCAAAGGCGCCTAAGTTCCGGCGGAAGCGTTTTCCGCACGGAGGCTCCCATGAAACCCGTGGATATCTACACAACCCCGATCTGTGGCTTCTGCCACGCCGCCAAGCGCCTGCTGTCCGAGAAGGGCGTGGCGTTCAACGAAATCGACGTGATGCGCGCCCCTGACAGGCGGCAGGAGATGATGGACCGCGCGCACGGCCGTCACACCGTGCCGCAGATTTTCGTGGGCGAGACCCATGTCGGCGGCTGCGACGATCTCTATGCGCTCGACCGGGCGGGCAAGCTCGACCCGCTGCTGGCCGACGCATGAAGGCCGCGCTGCTCCAGATCACCTCGTCGGACGATCCGGCGGCGAACCTTGCCACCGTGACCGCGATGATCCGCGAGGCGGCGGCGAACGGCGCGGGCTTTGTCCTGACGCCCGAGGTCACGAACTGCGTCTCGGCCAGCCGGACCCGGCAGGAAGAGGTGCTGACCATGCCGGAGGAAGATATCTTCCTCGCCGCCATGCCGGACCTCTGCCGTGAACTGGGCATCTGGCTGCTGATCGGCTCGCTCGGGGTCAAGACGACCGATCCCGACGGGCGTTTCGCCAACCGCTCCTTCCTGATCTCGCCCGAGGGCGCGCAGGTGGCGTGGTACGACAAGATCCACATGTTCGACGTGCAGGTGTCGGAAACCGAGACCTATCGCGAATCGGCGGGCTACCGGCCGGGCGACCGGGCGGTGGTGGCCGATGCCGGGTTCGCCAAGATCGGGATGACCGTCTGCTATGACATCCGGTTCCCCAGGCTCTACCGCACGCTGGCCCATGCCGGGGCGCAGGTGCTGACGATCCCCGCCGCCTTCTCTCCGCTGACCGGGCAGGCGCACTGGGAAAGCCTGCTGCGCGCCCGCGCGATCGAGAACGGGTGCTGGGTGCTGGCCCCCGCGCAGTGCGGCACGCACGAGGCCTCGCGCGGCCGGGCCCGGTCGACCCACGGACACGGTATCGCGGTCGCGCCCTGGGGCGAGGTCGTCGTGGACCAGGGGACCGAGCCGGGGATCGCCTATGTCGACCTGGACATCGCCAGGGTGGACGAGGCGCGGGCCAAGGTGCCCTCGATCACCCACGACCGGGAGTTCACGCTGGACGGATGAATGACCCGACCCACTCTCTCGCGGTCACGCTGTTCAGCGAGATCCTGACCTCTGACCAGCTGGTGCGGAACCGGCTGGGCAAGGTCCTGCCGCGCGGGATGGAGATCAGCCATTTCTCGGTCCTGAACCACCTTGCCCGGACCGGGGGCGAACGCAGCCCGGCGCAGCTGGCCAAGACGTTCCACGTCACGCGCGGGGCGATGACCAACACGCTGAACCGGCTGGAAACGTCGGGCTACATCCACGTCCGGCCCGACTGGGACGACGCGCGGCGCAAGATGGTGACGATCTCGCCCGCCGGGCGTCTGGCGCGGGACACGGCGCTGAGCGCGATCACCCCCATGATCCGCGAACTGGTGGGCGACATGGGCGAGGAGAACGTCCGCGCCGCCCTGCCAATCCTGCGCGAACTGCGGCTGAAGCTGCAGGGCGACTAACCGGTGCTCGTCTGGATCGCGATGGCGCCGGCGTAGATCGCCAGCATCAACACGCTTTCCACCCCGATCCCCGCCGGGCCACGCCGTTCCCGCACGATCAGCCCGCCGAGCAGCACGGCGGTCATCAGCGCGGCGGTGGTCAGCCAGAAATAGTCCTGCATCCCCGCCGCGTGGTAGAGCGATCCGTCGCGATAGGCGGTGTCGGCGGCGGTCAGGAACAGCGTGTCGAACGTGTTGCCGCCGATGATCCCCCCGACCGCAAGCTGCAGCGCGCCGCGCCGGACGGCGGCAAGTGTCGTGACCAGCTCGGGCAGCGAGGTGACGACGGCGGTCATCAGGGCCCCGACGAGCGAATCCGACAGTCCCACCCGGTCCGCGATGCCGGAGCCGGAGCGGGCGATGAACCAGCCCGCGATCCCCATGACGGCCATCAGCAGGGCGAAGCCGCCGAACAGCGACAGGTTCGACTGGCGGGCGCTTTCGTCGTCTTCGTCCTCGGGCGCGTCGGTGCGGGTGTCGCGGGTGCGGACCGGGTGCCACATCGGCTGTTCGCGGGTGATGCGGCTGACGAACAGACCGCCGACATAGGCGATGAGGATAAGGGCCGACGCTGGGTGAATCGCGAAGAGCGTCCATTCCGGTGTGGTCAGCGCGGCCATCGGCAGCATCAGCAGCACCATCAGCAGAACGCCCTGAAAGATGTTCGTCACTTCGGCCGCCGCATGTTCGAGGTTGGCCTTGCGGAACAGCAGGTCGGCGAGGGCGAGAAACGCCGTCTGCGCCGCGATCCCGCCGATGGAGTTCGAGAAGGCGAGCGAGGCGCGGCCGTCCAGCGCGGCGGTGACCGAGACCACCGTGCCGGAGAGCGAGGTGGCGGCCCCGAGGATCACGCCGCCCACGATCGCCTCGCCCAGCCCTGTGCGATCCGCGATCCGGTCGGCGATGCCGGTCATGCGGATACCGCTGAGGCAGATGACGGCCCCGGCGGCGGCAAAGATCGCGATGAGAACGGGAAGGGAGGCGTCGCTCAGCACGGACCTGTCCCGTGTGGCGGGGCGGGGGTGTGTTCGGGGCGTCGCATGGGGCCATAACGCGGCCCCGGTGCGCGGGTTCCGGGATCAGCTGCGGCGGACGGCTGCGGTGACGTAGTTCACCGTCAGGTCACGGTCCGAGATGTGCCATTGCCAGGACACCGGGTTGAAGACGTAGCCCTTGCGGTCCACCGGCTCCATCCCCGCCTTGCGGATCAGGTCGAAGAGTTCGTCCGGGGTGATGAACTTCGACCATTCGTGGGTGCCCTTGGGCAGCCAGCGCATCACCCATTCCGCGCCCACGATCGCCATGGCAAAGCTCTTGGGGTTGCGGTTGATCGTGGAGCACAGGTGCAGGCCGCCGGGTTTCAGCAGATCGTGGCAGGCGGTCAGGTAGGCCAGCGGGTCGGAGACGTGTTCGACCACTTCCATGTTCAGGACCACGTCGAACCTTTCGCCCGCCGCCGCCATCGCCTCGGCCGTGGTGTGGCGATAGTCGATGTCGAGCCCGGACTGTTCGGCGTGCAGACGGGCGACGGGAATGTTCCGCTCCGCCGCATCGGCGCCGACCACCGTGGCGCCCAGACGGGCCATCGGTTCGCACAGCAGACCGCCGCCGCAGCCGATATCCAGCAGGCGCAGGCCGGCGAATGGCCGGGACGACGCAAGGTCACGGTCGAATTCCTCGGCGATCTGGCGCGTGATGTAGTCCAGCCGCACCGGGTTCATCATGTGGAGCGGTTTGAACTTGCCCGTCGGGTCCCACCATTCCGCCGCCATCGCCTCGAACTTGGCGACTTCTTTCGGGTCAATGGTGGTCGGTGCGTCGGTCATGGATCAACTCATTCTGGCGTCCGGTTGTGCCCCCCTATATAGGACGAATATGGACAAATACTCCGGCCAAAAGAGCGCAGCCCATTTCCTCTATCCGCCGATCGACCCGTTCGATCGCCGGATGCTGGAGGTCGGGAATGGTCATACCGTCTACATGGAACAGTCCGGCAAGCCGGACGGCATTCCGGTCGTGGTTCTGCACGGCGGGCCGGGGGGCGGATGCAGCCCGGCGATGCGGCGCTATTTCGACCCCGAGAAATACCACGTGATCCTGTTCGACCAGCGCGGCTGTGGCCGGTCGCGGCCCCATGCCAGCGTCTATGCCAACACGACGTGGGACCTGGTGCGCGACATCGAACAGATCCGCGAAACCGTGGGTGTCGAGCGCTGGGCGGTTTTCGGCGGCAGCTGGGGCGCGACACTGGCGCTGATCTATGCCCAGACCCATCCAGACCGGGTCAGTCACCTGATCCTGCGCGGCGTCTTCCTGATGACGCAGGCCGAGCTGGACTGGTTCTATGGCGGCGGCGCGGGCAATTTCTGGCCCGAAGCCTGGGCGCGGTTCGCGGGGATCATCCCCGAGGACGAGCGCGACGACATGATCGCGGCATACCACAAGCGCCTGTTCTCCGGAAACCAGGCCGAAGAGGTGCGCTATGCCCGCGCCTGGTCGCAGTGGGAAAACGCGCTGGCCTCGATGTCGTCCAGCGGGCTGGGGGGCGAGCCGCCGGGCGACTATGCCCGCGCCTTCGCCCGGCTCGAGAACCACTATTTCACGAACAACGGCTTCCTTGAGGAAGACGGGCACATCCTGAACCGGATGGACCGGATCGGCGATATTCCCGGCGTCATCGTTCAGGGCCGCTACGACATGATCTGTCCACCGCGCATGGCCTACGAACTGTCGTCGCGCTGGCCCAATTCCGAACTCAGGATGGCCAGCCATTCCGGCCACGCCCTGTCCGAACCGCAGATCAGCGAGGAGCTGGTGCGCGCGATGGACCGGATCGCGGCGCAGGACGATTAACGATACATCCCTGCCCGCAGGTTGATGCCGTGTTCCAGCCAGGCCTTCATGGCGCAGATCATCTGTGACCAGCCCATGCAGTTGCCGTAGGACTGCCTGATCCCGTCGTCGCCGGGGTCGAACCCTTCCTCTGTGATCGACACGAGCGTCCGCCCGTCCTCCAGCGCCTCGAACCGCATGGTGACGAGGGTGTTGGCCGGATGCTCCGGCGTCTCGCCGCCCCATTTCAGGACGATGCGGGTGTTCTGTTCGACCTCGGTCACGAAGACCGGGAAGGCGCCGGGGAAGTCATGGAAATCCCACGTAACCGTCGCGCCGGGCGTCAGGCGCCCCTTGGCGCCGCCCGTGGTGAAGTATTCCGACAGAATGCCGGGATCGACGACCGCCTCGAACACCTCTTCGACCGGTTTCGCGATGCGGCCGCTGACTTCGAACCTCGGTTTCATGACGGCTCCTGTTGCGTGGTGTCTACATATGTTATAGATTCGTAACATGTCAGAACAGCCCGACGACGACAAGGTTTTCCGCGCGCTCGCCTCGCCGCACCGGCGGCGGATCATGGACCTGCTGCGCGAGGAACCGATGACCACCGGCGCGCTGGATGCACGTCTGCCGGAACTTGGGCGCTGCGCGGTGATGCAGCATCTGGGGGTGCTGGAAGAGGCCGGGATCGTCGTCGCGCGGAGGCAGGGGCGGCTCAGGTGGAACCACCTCGACGTGATGCCGATCAAGCGGATCAACGACCGCTGGATCGGGGATTACGCCAGCGGCGCGGTCGGACTGATCGCGCGCTTGAAATCGGAACTGGAAGGGGCCGGGGAAGCGACCGCCGTCACTTCCCCTTGAACTTGCGCCAGATCCCGTGGGCGCGGCCGATCAGCTCTCCGTCCGCGTGCACTTCGCTTTCCATGAAGGTCATGGTGCCGGTCTGCTTGGTGATCTTGGGGTAGAGGATCACGAAGGTCCCGATCTGGCCCGCGCCGATGAAGTCGTAGCTGAAGTTCACCGTCGCCACCGGCTTGCCGCCGTTTGCGTGGCGGACCTGACGGCCCATGCCCCGGTCGGCCAGCGTCATCAGCATCCCGCCCTGCACGACGCCGTTGATGTTGCGGTGATAGTCGTCCGCGATGAAGCCGATGATCTCGCCGCCCTTGCCGTCGTCCTTGCGCCAGAACGGTCCGACGTGACCGATAAAGCCGTCATCCTCGACCTTTTCCCAGCCTTCGCCCGGCGGCGTCTTCATCACGTCCTTCATTGCATGCGATCCTCATGTATCCTGTCCGGCGCAGGGCTAGCACGGGATGCGGGCAAGGGGAATGCCGTCAGGCCGCTCCGGCACGTGTGCGATACTTGCGGGACAGCAGCAGTTCGGCGCGGCCCTTGGTCAGCCACGCGATGCCGAAGGCCCAGACCCCGCCCGCTTCGCACCAGAAGACGATGGCATTGTCCTGAACGAAGGCCTGCGCCGCCTCGCCGCCGCGGGCGCGCAGGTAGGCCGAGAGGGTGGCCAGCAGCCCCGCACCGATGATCGCGACACCGCAGGCGCGGTAGATGCGGCGGCGCGCGGGGCTGGCGGTGCGGGCGAATTTCACGAGGCACATGTAGGCGAGCGAGAACAGGAACACCTGCGCGGCGAGGTAATGCGCGCCGACCGCCACCTTCAGGCCGACGGCGGCCTGCGTGACGGTGATGATGTCTCCGGTCTGCGATTCGTTGGGGAAGAGCGCCACCGCGAGCGCGGCGAAGCCTGCGAGGCTGGTGACGAAGTCGTCCGACACCCGCTCGGCCCCCTCGGGCCCGTGGCCCTTGTAGGCGATCAGGAACATCCCGATGGCAAAAAGGCAGCCGACGAAGATGTCCCGCTGAAGGCTGTGATAATAGTCACTCATCGACGGCAGGATGCGCGCGTCCTCGACCAGACCGGCGGCGAGCAGCAGGAAGGGCAGGGCAATCCCCAGCCCGCCCAGCACCTGCCGGACGCGGTAGTAGGATATGGCCATTTCGACGGTGGGATCCTTCATGTGCGCACCTCTCTGCCCCGTGGCCATGCTGCGCCCCCGGCGGGTTTCGCGCAAGGCGGGCCGGCGGGACTTGCGCGGCCCCCCGATTCCCCCTATATGCGCGTCATCAGCGGCGCGCCGGTCCTGCACCGAAGCTCCACCGGGAAACATCGTCGGGCCGCGCGCCCGTTTTTTTGTGCCCCGAAAGGCCCCCGTATGACCGACCTGATCGCCAAAGCCGCCATCGACCGGCGCCTGGCCGAGATCGTCACCCCCGTGATCGAAGACATGGGCTTCGAACTGGTTCGCATCCGCCTGATGGGCGGGGCCATGTCCAGCAAGACCTTGCAGATCATGGCGGAACGTCCCGGCGGCGGGATCGAGGTGGACGAGTGTGCAAAGATCTCGACCGCCGTCTCCGCTGTGCTGGATGTCGAGGACCCGATCACCGACCCCTACGCGCTGGAGGTCTCCAGCCCCGGCATCGACCGTCCGCTGACCCGGCTGAAGGATTTCGACACCTACGAAGGTTACGAGGCCCGGATCGAGACCGAGCAGATGATCGACGGGCAGCGCCGCTTCAAGGGCGTGCTGGCCGGGGTCGAGGACGACGAGGTTCTGATCAACATCGAACAGGGCACCGTCGGGCTGAAATTCGACTGGCTGTCCGACGCCAAGCTGGTCCTGACGGACGAGCTGATCAAGGAAATGCTCAAGGCCCGGAAAGACGCGGGCCAGCTTGACGAAAGCGCCTTCGACGAGATCGAGGCGGATAATGGTTCCGAGGAGGACTAAGGGATATGGCAATTACCTCTGCAAACCAGCTTGAGCTGCTGCAAACCGCCGAGGCTGTCGCGCGCGAGAAGATGATCGACCCCGGCCTCGTCGTCGAGGCGATGGAAGAGTCGCTCGCCCGTGCCGCCAAGTCGCGCTACGGCTCGGAAATGGACATCCGGGTCAAGATCGACCGCAAGACCGGCCGCGCGACCTTCACCCGCGTCCGCACCGTGGTCGAGGACGAGCTGCTGGAGAACTACCAGGCCGAGATGACGGTCGAGCAGGCCAAGCAGTACATGGCTGATCCGCAGGTGGGTGACACCTACGTCGAGGAAGTGCCGCCGGTCGACATGGGACGGATCGCCGCTCAGTCGGCCAAGCAGGTCATCCTGCAGAAGGTCCGCGAAGCCGAGCGTGACCGCCAGTACGAAGAGTTCAAGGACCGCGCCGGGACCATCATCAACGGCGTCGTCAAGCGCGAGGAATACGGCAACGTCATCGTCGACGTGGGCCGTGGCGAAGCCATCCTGCGCCGGAACGAGAAGATCGGCCGCGAGGCCTATCGCCCGAACGACCGCATCCGCTGCTACATCAAGGATGTCCGCCGCGAGACGCGCGGGCCGCAGATCTTCCTGTCGCGCACCGATCCGCAGTTCATGGCCGAGCTGTTCAAGATGGAAGTGCCGGAAATCTACGACGGCATCATCGAGATCAAGGCCGTTGCCCGTGACCCCGGTTCGCGCGCCAAGATCGCCGTCATCTCCTACGACAACTCGATCGACCCCGTCGGCGCCTGCGTCGGTATGCGCGGGTCGCGCGTGCAGGCGGTGGTGAACGAACTGCAGGGCGAAAAGATCGACATCATCCCGTGGTCCGAGGACATCCCGACCTTCCTCGTCAACGCGCTGCAGCCGGCCGAAGTGTCGAAGGTGGTTCTGGACGAGGACGCGGAGCGGATCGAGGTCGTGGTGCCGGACGAGCAGCTGTCGCTGGCCATCGGCCGTCGCGGTCAGAACGTGCGTCTGGCGTCGCAGCTGACCGGGCTCGACATCGACATCATGACCGAAGAGGAAGAGTCGAAGCGCCGTCAGGCCGAGTTCGAGGAACGCACCAAGCTGTTCGTCGACACGCTGGATCTGGACGAATTCTTTGCCCAGCTTCTGGTCTCCGAAGGCTTCACTAACCTCGAAGAAGTCGCCTATGTCGAGCAGGACGAACTGCTGGTCATCGACGGCGTCGACGAGTCGACCGCCGAGGAGCTGCAGGCCCGTGCCCGCGACTACCTCGAGGCGCAGGCCAAGGCGGCGCTGGCTCATGCCCGCGAACTGGGTGCCGAGGACAGCCTTATTGAATTCGACGGCCTGACACCCCAGATGGTTGAAGCACTGGCCGAGGACGGCGTGAAGACGCTCGAAGACTTCGCCACCTGCGCGGACTGGGAACTGGCCGGCGGCTGGACGACGGTCAACGGCGAGCGCGTCAAGGACGAGGGCCTGCTCGAGAAGTTCGACATGTCCCTCGACGAAGCCCAGCACCTGGTGATGACCGCCCGTGTCATGCTCGGCTGGGTCGATCCGACCGAGCTTGAGGCCGAAGAGGCCGATGCCGAGGATGGCGAAGCCGAGGAAGAGGAGGCCGGGGCCTGAGGCCCTGACCCCCGGAGGCGCGGATGACCCGTGGCGGCGTGACAAAGGACCGGACCGACGGTCCAGAACGGAAATGCATCGTCACGGGCGAGGCGCAGCCGAAGTCCGGCCTGATCCGATTTGTGGTCGGGCCTGACGGGCAGGTGGTCCCGGATGTTCTGGGCAAGCTGCCGGGCCGCGGCATCTGGGTCAGCGCCGACCGCGGCGCGATCGAGACGGCGGTGAAGAAGAAGATGTTCGCCCGTGCTGCCCGTCAGCCGGTCGAGGTGCCCGAGGACATGGCCGGGCTGGTCGAGGGGATCCTCGCGCGCCACCTGGTCGAACTGATCGCGCTGGCCCGGAAATCCGGGCTGGCCATTTCGGGGTTCGAAAAGGTGCGTGACTGGCTCGACAAGGGTCAGGTCAAGGTATTGATCCAGGCCCACGACGGCTCCGGCCGGGGCAAGTCGAAGCTCTGGACACCCGAGGGGGCCCGCTTTGTCGGATGCCTCTCGGCTGACGAAATCGGACAGGCGTTCGGCCGTCAAACCACCGTGCATGCGGCTTTGGCGACTGGCGGTCTGGCGAAACGTGTTGTAGAGGAGGCGCAACGGCTGAAGGGCCTGCGCGTCGACTCTGGCGGGCAGAGCCCCGCCTGAAAGGATATATGACGTATATGAGTGACCAAGACGGCAAGAAAACTCTGGGCGTGCGTGGACCCCGTTCGGGGAATGTGAAGCAGAGCTTCAGCCACGGACGGACCAAGAACGTCGTGGTGGAAACCAAGCGCAAGCGCGTCGTCGTGCCCAAGCCCGGTCAGTCGGGTGGCGACAAGCCGGGGGGCGGCCGCCCTCTTGGCGATCCCTCCAAGCGTCCCGCCGGTATTTCCGACGCGGAGATGGAGCGCCGCCTGAGGGCGCTTCAGGCCGCGAAGGCCCGCGAGGTCGAGGAAGCCGCGCAGCGTGAGGCCGAGGAAAAGGCCCGCGAGGAAGAGCGCGAGCGCCGCCGCGAGGAAGCGGAAGCCAAGGCGCGCGAAGAGCGCGAGCGCGAAGAGGCGCTGAAGGCCAAGGCCGAAGAGGAAGAGCGCCAGAAGCGCGAGGAAGAGGAAGCGGCCAAGCGCGCCGCAGCCGCTGCCGCCGCCAGCGCCGCCGCACCGGCCGAGGATCAGGGGACCCGTGGACGCGGCGCCCCCGCCGCGCGCACCAACGCGCCTGCGGGCCGCAGTGGCGCGCCCGCGCAGCCCGACCGCAACGACCGTGACGATCGCGGCGGCCGCAAGGGCCGTGGCGGCGACGACGGCAACCGCCGGTCCGGCAAGCTGACACTGAACCAGGCCCTGTCGGGTGGCGAAGGCGGACGGCAGAAGTCGCTGGCCGCGATGAAGCGCAAGCAGGAGCGTGCGCGTCAGAAAGCCATGGGCGGGCCCGTCAGCCGCGAAAAGGTCGTGCGTGACGTTCAGGTCCCCGAGGCGATCACCGTGGGTGAACTGGCGAACCGGATGGCGGAACGCGCCGCCGACGTGGTCAAGTCGCTCATGCAGATGGGCATGATGGTCACGCAGAACCAGTCGATCGACGCCGACACGGCGGAACTGATCGTCGAGGAATTCGGCCACCGGATGGTCCGCGTGTCGGATTCCGATGTCGAACAGGTCATCACCACCGCAGACGACAAGGCCGAAGATCTCAAGCCGCGTCCGCCGGTTATCACGATCATGGGCCACGTCGACCACGGCAAGACCTCGCTTCTGGACGCAATCCGGAATGCCAAGGTCGTCGCGGGCGAAGCGGGCGGCATCACCCAGCACATCGGCGCCTACCAGGTGACGACGGATGGCGGCGCGACGCTGACCTTCCTCGACACGCCGGGCCACGCCGCGTTCACCTCCATGCGGGCCCGTGGCGCGCAGGTGACGGATATCGTGGTGCTGGTGGTTGCGGCGGATGACGCCGTGATGCCGCAGACGGTCGAGGCGATCAACCACGCCAAGGCCGCCAAGGTCCCGATGATCGTGGCGATCAACAAGATCGACAAGCCCGAGGCCAATCCCCAGAAGGTGCGGACCGACCTGCTTCAGCACGAAGTCATCGTCGAGAAGCTGTCGGGCGAAGTGCAGGACGTCGAGGTGTCGGCCCATACCGGCGAAGGTCTGGACGAACTTCTCGAAGCGATCGCGCTGCAGTCCGAGATACTCGAGCTCAAGGCCAACCCGGATCGCAACGCCGAAGGTGCGGTGATCGAGGCGCAGCTCGACGTGGGCCGTGGCCCGGTTGCGACCGTCCTCGTGCAGAAGGGCACGCTGAAGCAGGGCGACATCTTTGTCGTCGGCGAGCAGTGGGGCAAGGTCCGCGCGATGGAGAACGACCGCGGCGAGCGCGTCAAGGAAGCGGGTCCCTCCGTTCCCGTCGAGGTGCTGGGTCTGAACGGCACGCCCGAGGCGGGCGATGTCCTGAACGTCGTCTCGACCGAGGCGCAGGCGCGCGAGATTGCCGAGTACCGCCAGCAGGCGGCCAAGGACAAGCGCGCGGCGGCCGGTGCGGCGACCACGCTCGAACAGCTGATGCAGAAGGCCAAGGACGACGAGAACGTCACCGAGATGCCGATCGTCGTGAAGGCGGACGTGCAGGGCTCGGCCGAGGCGATCGTGCAGGCGATGGAAAAGATCGGCAACGAGGAGGTGCGCGTCCGCGTGCTGCACTCCGGCGTCGGCGCCATCACCGAATCGGACATCGGCCTGGCCGAGGCTTCGGGCGCGCCGGTCTTCGGCTTCAACGTCCGGGCGAACGCACCTGCGCGGAATTCCGCGAACCAGAAGGGCGTGGAGATTCGCTACTACAGCGTGATCTACGACCTCGTGGACGACGTGAAGGCCGCGGCCGAGGGCATGCTGTCCGCCGAGATCCGCGAGAAGTTCATCGGCTACGCGCAGATCAAGGAGGTCTTCAGGGTCTCCAACGTCGGCAAGGTCGCAGGCTGCCTGGTCACCGAAGGTGTGGCGCGCCGCTCTGCCGGTGTCCGCCTGTTGCGCGACGACGTGGTGATCCACGAAGGCACGCTGAAGACGCTCAAGCGCTTCAAGGACGAGGTCGCCTCGGTCCCGTCGGGACAGGAATGCGGCATGGCCTTCGAGAACTACGAAGACATCCGCCCCGGCGACGTCATCGAGATCTTCGAGCGCGAGGAAGTGGCCCGGAAACTGGCCTGATCCTTCGCCTGATACGAAACGGAACGCGCTGCCCTCGGGCGGCGCGTTCTGCTTTCCGGCCTAGGCGGCGGCCAGAACCAGCGCGATCCCGGCGACCGAGACCGTGATCCCGATGAACGAGGTGCGCGTCAGCGTCCGATCCTGGTGGATCAGACGGTTCAGCCCCATGACGAACAGCGGATAGGTCGCCAGCAGCGGGGCGACGACCGTCACCGGACCATTGGACAGGGCGGCATAGAGGAACACGACCGACAGGCCGTTGCAGAGGCCTGTCAGAGAATACCAAAGAAGACGCGGGTCGCGGGGCAGCGGGGCCGGGACGAAGACACGTTTGACGGTGATTAGCACCAGCGCGGATGCGACATAGCCCAGCGTCGTCGCGGCGAAGGCGTCCGGCCAGCCTTCTAGTCCCAGCTTGGCGACCGGCTGGGCCGCGCCGCGCAGGACCGAGGCGATCAGCGGGAGGCCAAGCGCCCAGAGGGCGGCGCGGCTGTGCAGGCGCGCCCGTTCGGCGGCCAGTGACAGGAGCCCGCCGACAACGGCCAGAACGCCGACCATCTGCCAGGGGCCCGGCGTTTCGCTCAGCATGACGGCGGCCAGAGCGACGGCGAAGAGGGGCGTCAGATTGCCGAGGGCGCCGGACAGGTTCGGCCCGAGCCTGCGGTTGCCGGCAAAGTTCAGCAGGGTCACGGCGGCGGGGAAGAACAGGCCGAGGCAGAAAAAGATGATCGCGCTGGTCTGGTCGTAGGTCGCGAAATCCCAGGTGAAGGGTGCGATCAGGACAAAAAACAGCGCCGAGGTCGGGACGCTGACCGACGCACCGGGAATCGGCGGCGCGACCCGCAGACCAAGCGGGGCAAGCACAATACCCATTGCGTAGAAGAAGGCCGCGGTCAGCGCGGTCAGCACAAAGCCCAATTCCATGATGTCCCGCGCCGTCCGTTTCCCGGCGATACTATGCACTTCGAACGCGGGTGCCAGTCGATGTCAGATGGGGGGCGAAAAAAAAACGGGTCACGAAGACCCGTCCGTTGTTTGTGCCTTCAGTGCTGAGTGCCGCACCGATTCGGTGATCTGTCAGGCGGCGGTGGAACGATTGACCGGATTACCGGCAAACACCTTGTCGCCAACTCGGACTTCGATCCTGCCGTCCGGCAAATGGCGGACAAAGGTTCCCTGAACCGAGATATAGTTCCCTACTGTGATCGTCTGCATCTCTGTGTTTCCTCCCCACGAGAAACGTAACTGATGTATTACAGCAGAAGGGTGAACAATACATTCCTTTTTTGAGCAATTTTAGCCTAAATGTTGGATGCCGAAAAAATGCATGGCCTAAATGGTACGCTTGCGCCCAAAATTCTGCACTGCGGTATTGCAATTGCAGAAAGATTTTCACAGCCAGTCGCGCAAAATGGGAATCAGTGGAACATCCGCCGGGGGCATCGGATAGTCACGCAGATCGGCCGCCCTTACCCACTTCAGCGCCTGCCCCTCTTTCCCCTGCGGCGTGCCCTGCCACTTCCGGCAGGCGAACAGTGGCATGAGCAAGTGGAAATCGTCATAGCCATGTGACGCGAAGGTCAGCGGCGCGAGGCATGACGACCATGTGTCGATCCCCAGTTCCTCGTGCAGTTCCCGGATCAGCGCGGCTTCGGGCGTTTCACCGGCTTCGACCTTGCCGCCGGGAAATTCCCACAACCCGGCCATCGACTTGCCCTCGGGGCGCTGCGTGAGCAGCACGCGCCCGTCGGTGTCGATCAGTGCGACGGCCGAGACGAGGACGATCTTCACGACCGGTAGTCGGCGTTGATCGCGATGTACTGGTGGGTCAGGTCGCAGGTCCAGACGGTCGCCCGGCCTTCCCCAATGCCAAGGTCCACGGCGATCTTCAGGTTCTGCCCCTTCATGTAGCCCGCGCCGTCATCCTCGCGGTAGCTTTCGGCGACCCAGCCCTTTTCCGCGACGAGGATGTCGCCGAATCGGATGGTGATCTGGTCGCGGTCGGCCTCGGCCCCGGACTTGCCGATCGCCATGACGATGCGGCCCCAGTTCGGATCCTCGCCCGCGATGGCGGTCTTGACCAGCGGCGAGTTGGCGATGGCCTTGCCGTGGATGCGCGCGTCGCTGTCCGACGCGGCGCCGGTGATCTCGACCTCGACGAACTTGGTCGCGCCCTCGCCGTCCTTCACCACCTGATGGGCGAGGTCCAGCATGACGGCATGCAGCGCATCGGCAAAGGCCGCCTCGCCTTCGGCGGCGACGCCCGAGGCGCCGGTCGCACCGACCAGCAGCGTGTCCGAGGTCGAGGTGTCGCTGTCGACGGTGATGCAGTTGAACGTGCGGTCCGCGATGTCCGACACCATGGCCTGCAGCGGCGCGCGGGCGATCTTGGCGTCGGTGAAGATGTAGACCAGCATCGTGCCCATGTTGGGCTCGATCATGCCGGAGCCCTTGGCGATGCCCGCGATCCTGACGGTGCCGCCGGGCAGCGCGGCTTCGGCCATTGCGCCCTTGGGATAGGTGTCGGTGGTCATGATCGCCTGCGCCGCCTCGCCGATCTTGGCAGGGTCCAGCGCGGCTTTCAGTTCCTCGAGCTTGTCGGTGATCCGCTCGTGCTTGAGCTTTTCACCGATGACGCCGGTGGAGGAGCTGAACACGCGATCCTCGGGCAGGCCGAGCGCCTTGGCCGCGGCGGTGGTGACGGCACGAGTCGCCTCGATCCCGTTGCGGCCGGTAAAGGCGTTGGCGTTGCCCGAGTTCACGACGATTGCCGCGCCCGCGTCGCCGTCGCCGCCGATCTTGGCCTGACAGTCGAGCACGGGGGCGGAGCGGGTGGACGACCGGGTGAAGACCCCGGCCATCACGGACCCCGGAGCAAGCCGGGCCAGCATCACGTCGGTTCGCCCCGCGTATCGGACCCCTGCGGCGACGGTGGCGAAGGACACGCCCTCGATCACCGGAAGGTCGGGGAAATTCGCGGGTGCGAGCGGAGAGACGGGATACTTGCCCATGTGCGGACTACTCCAGAATGTCAGCCTTTGTCAGCAGGGTCGGATCGATTCCCTCGGCCCCGCCCCGGTCGATTTCGGCGTTTTCGACCAGTCCGTCAATATGGGCCTGCACTGCGTCGCGCTGCAACTCCTGCTCGATCTCGCCCCGGACCTCGTTCAGGTTCGGCGCGGCCTTGGCGCGGGTTTCCTCCAGCAGGATGACATGCCAGCCGAATTGAGTTTCGACCGGTTCCTTGGTGTAGCTGCCTGCTTCCAGCGCGACGGCGGCGTCCTCGAACGGTTTCACCATCATGCCCGGCCCGAACCAGCCCAGATCACCGCCGTTGGGGCCCGAGGGACCGGTGGATTTCTCGCGCGCCAGTGCGGCGAAGTCGGCGCCGTTGTCCAGTTCCTGGATCAGCGCCTTGGCCTCTTCCTCGGTCTCGACGAGGATGTGACGGGCCTTGTATTCCATCTCGCCGCTGCCGGACGCGTATTTCTCGTCATAGGCCGCCTTGATCTGCTCTTCGGTGATCGCGCTTTCCAGGTACTTGTTCAGTGCCGCGTTGGCGACCCGGCCCGAGCGTTCGTTGTCCAGCGCCAGCTCGACCTCGCGCGGCAGGTCGCCCTGCCAGGACTGTTCGAGCACGATCTGCTGCACCAGCTGGTCGAGGATGCCCTGGAACAGCACGTCGGGCGGCAGCTGATCGTACTGCTGGGGCAGGCCGCGGCGGATCATGACCATATGGCCGAGCGTCACGTCGATCCCGTTCACCGTGGCGACGACCGTATCGGCATCAGCGGGGGTGGCTGCGGTTTCAACCTGGCTCTCGCCCGGCTTGGTTGCGTCGGCGGGCTGCGCGAACGCCCCGGACGGGATCATGAGGGCGGCCGCGGCCAGCCCGGCACGCAGGGTCATCTGAACAGTCATGTGGATCCTTTCCTACAGCGCGGCGCGACGTTCCGGCACGCGGCGTTGACACTACCCTGCCACCCACTTACATCCCCCTATGTTTCCAAGGCGCGGGTGGCATTTTCCGGCCTTTTCTAAGAGGCGGGGACTCGCCACACAACCCCGCGCAGCCGCACGAAATCGTCAACGTTCGAACTGGATCTGACATGCTGGGTATCGGGACAATCGCCAAGAAGGTGTTCGGGACACCGAACGACCGTAAGGTAAAGGCGACACGGCCGATAGTCGAAAGGATCAACGCGCTGGAGCCCGAGTTCGAGGCGATGAGCGACGAGGATCTCAAGGCCAAGACCGAAGAGCTCGCCAAACGCGCCATGGGCGGCGAGAGTCTGGACGACATCCTGCCCGAGGCTTTTGCCAACTGCCGCGAGGCGGCCAAGCGGGCGCTCGGGCTGCGGGCCTTCGACGTGCAGCTCATGGGCGGCATCTTCCTGCACCAGGGCAATATCGCCGAGATGAAGACCGGCGAGGGCAAGACGCTGGTCGCCACCTTCCCGGCCTACCTGAACGCGCTGACCGGCAAGGGCGTGCACATCGTCACGGTCAACGACTACCTCGTCCGGCGTGACGCGGAGTGGATGGGCAAGGTGTTCGGCGCGCTCGGCCTGACCACCGGCGCGGTCTACCCGCAGCAGCCCAACGACGAAAAGCTGGCCGCCTACCGCTGCGACGTCACCTATGCGACGAACAACGAGCTGGGCTTCGACTACCTGCGCGACAACATGAAGTCCGATCTCAAGGACATGTTCCAGCGTGGGCACAACTTCGCGATCGTGGACGAAGTCGACTCGATCCTGATCGACGAGGCGCGGACGCCGCTGATCATCTCGGGCCCCGCTCAGGACCGCAGCGACCTGTACCAGACGATCAACGACCTGATCCCCTCGATCACGGACGAAATGTTCACGGTCGACGAAAAGATGCGCCAGTCGACCTTTACCGACGAGGGCAACGAGTATCTGGAAACCGAACTGCACCGCCGGGGCATCCTGCCCGAGGGGCAGTCGCTTTATGATCCGGAAAGCACCACCGTCGTTCACCACGTGAACCAGGCCCTGCGGGCCCACAAGCTGTTCCAGCGCGACAAGGACTACATCGTCCGCAACGACGAGGTCGTGCTGATCGACGAATTCACCGGGCGCATGATGTCCGGCCGCCGCCTGTCCGACGGTCTGCACCAGGCGATCGAGGCCAAGGAAGGCGTCAAGATCCAGCCCGAGAACGTGACGCTCGCGCAGGTGACCTTCCAGAACTACTTCCGCCTGTATGACAAGCTGGCCGGCATGACCGGCACCGCGATCACCGAGGCCGAGGAATTCATGGAAATCTACCGGCTTGGCGTGGTCGAGGTGCCCACCAACAAGCCGATCGCCCGCAAGGACGAGGACGACGCCGTCTACCGGACCGTCCGCGAGAAATACGAAGCCATCGTCAAGACGATCCAGGAAGCGCATGAAAAGGGTCAGCCGATCCTCGTCGGGACCACCTCGATCGAAAAGTCGGAAATCCTGTCCCAACTTCTTGAGAAGGAAAAGCTGCCGCACAACGTCCTGAACGCGCGGCACCACGAACAGGAAGCAGCCATCGTCGCCGAGGCGGGCAAGCTTGGGGCGATCACCATCGCAACCAACATGGCGGGCCGCGGCACCGACATCAAACTGGGCGGCAACGTCGAACTGAAGGTGATCGAGGCGCTGGCCGCCGATCCCGAGGCCGATCCCGAACAGGTCCGCGCCCGGATCGAGGCCGAGCATGCCGACGAAGAGGCCAAGGTGAAGGAGGCCGGCGGCCTGTTCGTTCTGGCCACCGAACGTCACGAAAGCCGCCGCATCGACAACCAGCTGCGCGGCCGGTCGGGCCGTCAGGGCGATCCGGGGCGGTCGAGCTTCTTCCTGTCGCTCGAAGACGACCTGATGCGCATCTTCGGGTCCGAACGGCTGGACAAGGTGCTGTCCTCGCTCGGCATGAAGGAAGGCGAGGCGATCATCCATCCCTGGGTGAACAAGTCTCTTGAACGCGCGCAGGCCAAGGTCGAAGGCCGCAACTTCGACATGCGCAAGAACGTCCTCAAGTTCGATGACGTGATGAACGAACAGCGCAAGCTGGTGTTCAAGCAGCGCATGGAGATCATGGAATCGCAGGACCTCTCGGAAATGGTCGAGGAAATGCGCCACGAGGTCGTCGACGATCTGGTCGAGGAGTTCATTCCGCCCAAGGCCTATGCCGATCAGTGGGATGCCGAAGGGCTCTATGTCGCCGCGATCGAGAAGCTGGGTATCGACGTTCCGGTCGTTGACTGGGCCGCCGAGGAAGGCGTCGACGACGAGGTGATGATCGAACGTCTGGAAAAGGCCAGCGACGAGGCGATGGCGAAAAAGGCCAGCGCCTTCGGCCCCGAGAACATGCGCGGGATCGAAAAGCAGGTCCTGCTGCAGACCATCGACCAGAAGTGGCGTGACCACCTGCTCACCATGGAACACCTGCGGTCGGTCGTGGGCTTCCGCGGCTATGCGCAGAAGGACCCGCTGAACGAATACAAGAAAGAGGCGTTCCAGCTGTTCGAGGGGATGCTGGACAGCCTGCGAGAGGACGTGACCACGACGCTGGCCCACGTCCGCCCGATGACCGAAGAGGAACAGCGCCAACAGATGGAGGCGTTCCAGGCCCAGATGCGCGCGCAGGCCGAGGCCATCAAGCAGGCGCAGGCGACGCCGGTCCCGGAGCCGGGCACCGCCGCCGAAGCGGTCGAAGGGTTCGACGAGAACGATCCGACCACATGGGGCACGCCGGGCCGGAACGAACCCTGCCCCTGTGGATCGGGCAAGAAGTTCAAGCACTGCCACGGCGCGCTCTGACCGCGCCGCGCGCCTGCGCGGCATGTTCTGATCAAATCTATGCCAAAATGGTTCCGCGGCTGCGTCACATCGCAGCCGCTTTCTCACGTCAACTTCGGCCCGACTTAACGCCAGCAACGGAACCGGAGAGTGACATGGCGAAATCGAGCAAGGTCCTGATTGCCGCCGGCACAATCGGCACTGCTGCCGCGGTCGGCTTCCTGATGCAGATCGGCAGGGACGCGCCTGCCCCTCAGGCGGCATTTGCCGTCAGTGAATTTGCCGCCGGTGATATCGACACCGCCCCGCTGGCGCGGACCGTCGAGGTCGCGGACGAACTCCCGGTGTCGGACATTACGCTGACTTCCTCCGACCGCGATCCCGAACCTTCACGCCCGGTGGCCCTGCCGCCGGTCTCGCCCAAGCTGGCGACGATGAGCGAGGCGCTGCCCGACACCCTGCCGAACGCCCCCCGTGTGGATGAGGCCTGCCCGATCACGATGACGGCCACGCCGACGATCGCCGCGCTGGTCGATCTGAGCTTTTCGTCCAAATGCGATCCCTACACCCGCGTGACTTTCCACCATGCGGGCATCAGCTTTACCGAACTCACCGACAGCATGGGCCAGATCGAACTCACGGTGCCCGCGCTGGCCGAAACCGCGCGCTTCACGGCCGAGATCGCCGCAGGCGGTGCCGCGGTCGCGATCACGACGGTGGACAGCCTGATTTTTTACGACCGCGCCGTCGTATTCGGCCAAGGCACCCGGGGCGTCGCCCTGCACGCGCTGGAATTTGGCGCGGGCTTTGACGATGAAGGCCACGTCAGCGCCGACGCGCCGCGCGATCCCGTCGTCGCATCGCGCGGCGAGGGTGGCTTTCTGATGGTTCTGGGCGATCCGACACTGTCCGAAGGCCGGTTCGCGCAGGTCTATACCTTCCCCTCTGGCATGGCCAAGACGGGTGGGGACATCGACCTGTTCGTCGAGGTCGAGGTGCTGGACGGCACCTGTGGCCGCGACCTGACGGCACAGACGGTTCAGGTCAATGGCGGCGTGCGCCGCCCGGTTCAGGACATTCAGATCGCCATGCCGGACTGTGATGCCGTGGGTGACTATCTGGTGTTGAAAACCCCGCTGGATGACCTGACAATCGCGATGAAGTAACGCGACCACCGAGGTCTTCAGATGCGATTTTCCTGTGCGGCGATCTTCGCCGCACATCTTGTTGTGGCGACAGCCCTCGCGCTTGCCCCGACCCGCGCGGCCGCGCAGGACGTGACGCTGACGTCGCGCGACGGCGGCGTCGAAATCGCGGGCAACCTGCTGGGCTTCGACGGCCAGTTCTATCGCGTCGAGACCGCCTATGGCGAGCTGACGGTCGATGGCACCGGCGTGCTGTGCGAGGGGCCGGGCTGCCCGGACCTCGAGGCCTACGTTGCCGAAATCGCCATCTCGGGCGCCTCGTCGGTCGGCGAGGTCCTGTTGCCTTCGCTGATCGAAGGCTTCGCCCTGCGCAGCGGCTACAAGATCGCGCGCAGCGATGCCGGCGCCGGGCAGGTGGAATACCTGCTGTCGGATTCCGGCAGCGGTGAGGCGGCCGCGCGGTTCCTGATCCATTCCACCAATACGGACGAAGGTTTCGCCGACCTGCTGGCCAACGAGACGGACATCGTCATGTCTCTGCGCGAGGTGCGCCCGGACGAGGCCAGCCGCGCATGGGAAGCGGGCATGGGCGATCTGCGCGGGCCGGGCCGGGCGCGGGTGCTCGCGCTGGATGCGCTTGTCCCGATCGTCGCGCCGGGCCACCCGCTGACCGAGGTCACACTGACCGATCTGGCGGGCATATTCTCGGGCCGGATCGTGAACTGGTCCGATCTGGGCGGACCCGACGCGCCGATCAGCACCTACCTGCGCGACCCCGCCGCCGGGCTGAGCCAGGCCGCCGAGGACCGCCTGCTTGGTCCGATCCGGGCGACGCTCCGCCCCGACGTGATCCGCCATGTCAGCAACCGCGCCTTGGTGCGGGCCGTGATGACGGACCCGTTCGGCATCGCCCTGACCACCGCCGCCGACACCGGCAACGCGAAACAGCTGGCGCTGTCGGGCGAATGCGGATTCTCGATCCCCGCCACCCGGCGCAACGCCAAGACCGAAGACTATCCCCTGACCGCGCCGGTCTTCCTCTACACGCCGGTCCGCCGTCTGCCGCGCGTCGGGCGCGAGTTTTACGCTTATCTAAGCACCCCTGCCGCACAGCTGGTGATCCGCAGGGCCGGGTTCATCGACCAGATGGCCGAAGAAATTCCGGTCGCCGATCAGGGCGACCGGTTCGCCAACGCGATTTCGCAGGCCGGGGAGGAAACCGGGCTCGAGGATTTGCAGCGCATGGTCGCCACCCTGTCCCCCCTGCGTCGCCTGACGGTTTCGTTCCGCTTCGAACAGGGCTCGTCGGCACTGGACGCACAGTCGCGGTCGAACATCCGCCTGCTGGCCGACGCGCTTGAGGCTGGGGAATACGACGGACGGCGCCTGCTGTTTGTCGGGTTCTCGGACGGGCAGGGTCCCGCGCAGTCGAACCGCCAGATTGCCCTGCGCCGGGCCGAAAGCGTCCGTCGCGCGATCCTGTCGGCCGCGGAAACGCTGGATCCCGCACGCATCACGCTGGAGGCGGAAGCCTTTGGCGAGGCGATGCCGATGGCCTGTGACGACAGCGCGTGGGGGCGGCAGGTCAACCGCCGGGTCGAGGTCTGGGTGCGCTGAGGCGCTGACCGGTTCAGTGCGCCTCGGCCCAGTTCGCGCCGGTGCCCGCGTCGACGACCAGCGGCACGGACAGTTTCACCGCCGGGTCCGCCGCGTTCTCCATCACGTCGCGGGCTGCCTTGATCAGCGCGTCCTCGGCGCCCTTCTCGACCTCGAAGACCAGTTCGTCATGGACCTGCAGCAGCATCTTCGCCGGGAGCCCCTCAATCGCCTCGTCCATGCGGATCATCGCCCGCCGGATCACATCCGCCGCCGTGCCCTGGATCGGCGCGTTGATCGCCGCGCGCCACGCGAACCCGGCGCGCGGGCCCTTTGCGTTGATCTCGGGCGTGTTGATCCGGCGACCGAACAGCGTCTGGACAAAGCCGTGTTCCTTGGCGAAGGCCACGGTCTCGTCCATGTATTCCTTGATCCCCGGAAAGCGCTCGAAATACCGGTCGATGAAACCCTTGGCCTGATCGCGCGGAATCCGCAGATTCCGGGCCAGGCCAAAGGCGCTGATCCCGTAGATCACGCCGAAGTTGATCGCCTTGGCCTGCCGCCGCACATCCGGCGTCATCTCGTCCAGCGGGACGTTGAACATCTCCGACGCGGTGGCGGCGTGAATGTCCTGTCCCTCGTGGAACGCCTCCTTGAGCGCCTCGATCCCGGCGATATGCGCGAGGATCCGCAGTTCGATCTGGCTGTAGTCGAGCGAGACAAGAACCTTGCCCGGTTCGGCGACGAAAGCCTCGCGAATGCGGCGCCCCTCCTCGGTACGGACGGGAATGTTCTGCAGGTTCGGATCGGTCGAGGCCAGCCGCCCGGTGTTCGCCCCGGCGATGGAATAGGACGTGTGCACCCGGCCCGTGTCCGGGTTGATGTGCGTCTGCAGCGCGTCGGTATAGGTCGACTTGAGCTTCTGCAGCTGACGCCAGTCCAGCACCCGCGCGGGCAGGTCGTGTTCTGTCGCCAGATCCTCCAGCACATCCGCCGGGGTGGAGTACTTGCCCGTCTTGCCCTTGGACCCGCCCGGCAGACCCATCCGGTCGAACAGGATCTCGCCGACTTGTGCCGGGGAGCCGACGTTGAACTTCTCGCCCGCCAGTTCCTGGATCTCGTCCTCCAGCCCCGCCATCTTCTGGGCAAAGGCATTGGACATCCGGGACAGCGTGTCCCTGTCGACCTTGATCCCGGACATCTCCATACGGGCCAGCACGGGCACCAGCGGCCGCTCAAGCGTCTCGTAGACGGTCGTGACCTTGCGGCGATGCAGCTGCGGCTTCAGCACCTGCCACAGGCGCAGCGTGATGTCGGCATCCTCGGCGGCATATTTCACCGCCTCGGCGATCGGCACCCGGTCGAAGGTGATCTGGCTCTTGCCCGATCCCAGCAGGTCCTTGATCGGGATCGGGGTGTGGGCGAGGTAAAGCTCGCTCAGCGTGTCCATCCCGTGCCCGTGCTCGCCCGCGTGCTGCGCGTATGAGATCAGCATCGTGTCGTCGAAGGGCGCGACCTCGATCCCGTAGCGCTTCAGGATCTTGGCGTCGTATTTCATGTTCTGGCCGATCTTGAGGATCGCGTCGTCCTCCAGCACCGGCTTCAGCGCATCCAGCACCTCGTTCAGCGGCAACTGCCCCTCGGCCAGCGTATCGTCGCCGAACAACCCTTCGCCCTCGCCCGCCTTATGCCCGACCGGGATGTAACAGGCGCTGCCCGGCTCGACCGACAGGCAGATGCCGACCAGATCGGCGCGCATCTCGTCCAGTCCCGTGGTCTCGGTGTCGACGGCCACATACCCCCGCTCGCGGATCAGTGCGATCCAGCGGTCCAGCGCCGCGCGGTCCGATACGCATTCGTATGCCGCCGGGTCGATGGACGGCATCTCGACCTTCGCGGGCGCGTCCTCCTCGGTCTGCGCAGGTGCCTCGGGGATCGCCGGCGCCTCGACCCCGAGCGCGTCGGAAATGCGCTTGGTCAGGGTCCGGAACTCCATCTCGGACAGGAAGCCGAGCAGCGTTTCCGGATCCGGATCGCGCACCTCCAGATCGTCGATGGTGAAATCCAGCGGCGTTTCGCAATCCAGCTGCACCAGCCGCCGCGACAGGCGGATCTGGTCGGCCTTTTCGATCAGCGTCTCGCGCCGCTTCGGCTGCTTGATCTCGCCCGCCCGTTCCAGCAGCGTGTCCAGATCGCCGTATTCGTTGATCAGCAGCGCGGCGGTCTTGATCCCGATCCCCGGCGCGCCCGGCACGTTGTCGACGGAGTCCCCGGCCAGCGCCTGCACGTCGACGACACGCTCCGGATAGACGCCGAATTTTTCGAAGACCCCCTCGCGGTCGATCCGCAGGTTCTTCATCGCGTCCAGCATCTCGACCCCGTCGCCGACCAGCTGCATCAGGTCCTTGTCCGACGAGATGATCGTCACCCGCCCGCCTGCATCCCGCGCCTGGCAGCTGAGCGTGGCAATGATGTCGTCCGCCTCGTAGCCCTCGAGCTCCTTGCAGGCGATGTTGAACGCCTCGGTCGCGCGCCGGGTCAGCGGGATCTGCGGGCGCAGGTCCTCGGGCATCGCCTCGCGGTTGGCCTTGTAGAGGTCGTACAGGTCGTTGCGGAACGTATGGCTGCCCTTGTCGAACACCACCGCCACGTGGGTCGGCGCGTCGGGGCCGGTGTTCCCCTCGACATAGCGGTGCAGCATGTTGCAGAAGCCGGACACCGCGCCGATCGGCAGCCCGTCGGACTTGCGCGTCAGCGGCGGCAGCGCGTGGTAGGCGCGAAAGATGAAGGCCGACCCGTCGATCAGGTGCAGGTGACATCCCTTGCCGAAAGCCATGCGCATCCCCTTCTCACTACCGGGGCGGCAGACCGATCCCCTGCTTCATCTGGCCGGATAAACTCCCGCCGGAGGCATCGTGGCCGAAGGCCCCCCTCCAGGGGGGAATTCGGCCACGATCAGCCCGGTCAGGAGGCGCTGACGCCCGCGTCGGCCTCGCGACCTTTCAGAACGTATTTCGCGTCGCAATAGCCGCATTCGACGAACCCGGTCTCTTCCGGGATATGCAGCCACACACGCGGATGGCCGAGCGCGCCTTCGCCGCCGTCGCAGGCGATCTTGTGGCTCTCGACGATCTTGGTTTCGGGCGGGTCGATGGGCATCCGGGCGATCCTTTCTCGGGCGTGGCTCCGGGCCGGACTATGGTGGATCCGCCGGGTCTGGGCAAGACCGGGTGGCGGGCGTAGGCTGGCGAAAAAGGGAGGATGCCATGAAGTTTCAGGGTGGATGCTACTGCGGCGCGATCCGTTACGCGGTCGACGGCGAGCCGCTGTTCCAGGCGCAGTGCCAGTGCCGGCCCTGCCAGTATGTCTCGGGCGGGGGGCCGAACTTCTTCATCATGATGCCGGTCGGGGCGTTTTCCTACACGCAGGGCACGGTGTCGCAGTTCACGCGACCTGACCTCGACGCGCCCCGGACGCGCGACTTCTGCCCGACCTGCGGGACGCATCTGACCACCCGGCAGCCCGGCGGTCAGACGCTGGTGGTCAAGGTCGGCACGATGGACGATCCCACGCTCTACGGCGGTCCGAGTGCCGCGATCCACATGGCCGAGGCGCAGCCGTTCCACTGCGTGGCCAAAGGGGTGCCGCAATACGACAGGTTGCCGCCGCGGTAATATCCGGGCGCAGGCGTCGGCCGTGAGGGGGATTACCCCGCCGCCTTCTCCAGCATCCGGCCAAGCCTGCGGCCACCGAGGATGTGCAGGTGGTAGTGCGGGACCTCCTGCACGCCATGTTCCCCGGCGTTGGAGATGAAGCGGCAGCCTTCGCCGATGTCCGCCGTCACGCCGAGTGTCTGACACACCGCCCCGACCGCGCGGTTGAAATCCACGATCTCGGCATCGCTCGCCTCGGCGGCGAAGTGGTCGTAGGTGACATAGGGACCCTTGGGTATCACCAGCACATGGATTGGCGCCTGCGGGCGGATGTCCTCGAACACCAGCGTGTGTTCGGTTTCCAGCACCGTCTTGTTGGGAATCTCGCCCCGCAGGATTTTGGCAAAGATGTTCTGGTCATCGTAGACGTAGGTCATTCAGGGTCCTCAGTCGCTAAACAGGTGGTCCATCGCCGCGATCTGCCGTGCCTTCTCTTGCGGTATGGACAGGAATTCGGACAGCGCATCGGCGTTCTTTTCCGGGGGATCGAGTTCGCGGATGCGATAGAAGTTCTCGAACCCGGCGTCCCGGATACGGTCGCCTTCGAACGCGATGTCGTTGCGCATGGTCGGCAACAGCCGGTTCAAAGCGTCCTTGGGGGTGCTTTCGCCCGCCAGGCCGACCCGCTTGGCGTGGCCTGCCAGAAATTCGTCGGTGAACTGGCATTCGACCTCGAGCAGCCGCGTGACGGCGCGGTCGCTGCAGAAATCGTTCAGCAGGTCGATCCCGTTCGGATCCATGCAGATCAGCATCCGGTCGGTGTTGTAGTAGTCGAACAGCATCCGCATCAGGGCCCGGCGGTGCCGCGTCCGCTTGCTGAGCGTGCGCTGGATGCCGCCCAGGTCGGGCAGCGGCGTGCCTTCCTCGTGGAACAGGTAATCTATGGCGGGCAGGTTGGTTTCCTGCCGGATCCGTTCCAGCAGGCGCTTGGCGACGTGCCATTTCTTGCAGATCACGATCATCAGTTCGCGTTCCCGCCCGAGGCTCGATTCCGCCTCCCAGAAACGGGTGGCGAACCGCTGGCCGATCCGGCCCTGACCGGTCAGGAACCTGAACAGGTTCCGCCCTTCGTTGCTGACGTCGAAACTGACGCCCTTGGCGGCATAGAGCTGGCCCAGCCTGCGCCGGAGCTCCTTCGCCTCGGGCGAGATTTTCCTGGCAAAGAGGAAATCCTGCGAGAGAAGCAGGTTGTAGTGGTCGTTGTAGAAAGTCACCGGCATCCCGTAGTCGGTGAACATCAGGAACGTCAGGGTCCGGGACTGGATTTCCGACGCCGGGATGAGGTGGCGGACGATGGTCTGGAAGAACGTCTCGTCCGGGATCCACGTGGTCCGGAAGAACCGGATGACGTCCCGCCGTGTGCGGCAGAAATCCAGCACCCATTCGATGGTCCGGCGGCGCAGGCACCACCACTGCGACCCGATCATGATCTGAAGGTCCTCGGGCACCTCGCGGGTCAGGCCCAGCCGTTTCTGCAACTCGAACGAGCGGTAGAACCACGCCTTGTGGGTGCGTTCGTTGAACCAGTGCCGGTAGATCAGCCGTTCTTCCTTGAAGCCGGTCTTGATCCAGTCGCTTTCGAAATAGTCGAAGCTCTCGATGAAGTCGCAGTCGTGCGCGTCGAGGTAATCATGCGCGAATTCGGCCGATTTGACGGCCATGCAGTCGCCCGACAGCATGTAGAAATGGGTGGCACGCGGAAAGGCGTCGACCGCCGCCTCGATCGCGTTCAGTGTCGCCTGCACCAGCGACCACTCGCCCCAGCCGCACTTGATCCGCTTCTTGGCGAAAGTCACCCGTGGGTTGTCGTCCAGGGCTGTCCTGATCTTCTGGTAGTCGGCCGGATTGGCCCGCGCGTCGAAGTGGATCGCCATGTAGTCGCCGACAGCCGTCAGGCGCTCGGCCTGCTGGATGATGCCATCTGGGTCCTTGTGGCAGAGCAATATGAAGGCGATCGAGGCCATGTCGGGCGTGAGGCTACGGCAACGGTGTCAGGGTATGGCTAGAGATACGCATGAAGCCGCATTGATAAAACCGGATAACTTTGCTTTTTTGTCAATCAGAACAGAAAGGCCGCACAAAAGCGGGTCTGGCACGTTGGGGTTGTAGCGGAAATGGGCTTTCCAGGCACTTGGATGACCGAAAGCGAGAGCGTTGTCTATCGGGTCGTCCCGAAATGCGCCTGCTCGACCATCGGGCAGATCATGTTCTATTCGGACCATGGCGCGTTCTTTGACGGCGATATCCACGATGCGCAGCACGGGATGCACAAGTGGGCGATGGATGAGAGCCAGCCCCTGATCGAGGCGAACGTGCGCGGTCACACGTCCTATGCATTCACCTGCGTACGGAACCCCTATACGCGCATCCTGTCGTCCTTCTTCGACAAGATCTGCGGCATCCAGCGGAATGGCAACCGATATCGCGGCAACCTCGTGCCGATGCTGATCCAGAAATACGGGATCGAGGTCGGCGGCGAGGACGGCAAGGAGGAGTTCGACCAGATCAAGAGCTTCCGCCGGTTCCTGCTGTTCGCCCGCGATACCATACGCTGGCGCAGGCCGATGGAGCCGGACATCCACTGGTCGGCCATGTCGGGTCACATCTCGACCTTCATCGTGAATGGCGGGACCTACGACAAGATTTTCTGGACCGAGGATTTCAACGCCGGGATGCAGGACGTTCTGGACCATATCGACACGAAGGTGCCTGTCGATCTGAACGCGATCCCGCGGTTCAACGAGAGCGAGGGGCACGGGCCCAAGCGGGCGCATCCGGTCGAGGACTACTTCGACGACCTGTCGATGCATCTGGTCTACGAGATCTACAAGAAGGACTTCGAGCTGTTCAAATACGACTTCGAGGATCCGTCGAACAAGATGCCGGTCGGAGAGATCGACCTGGCCGAGGTGCACGCCAAGCTGGGTGAATGAGCCGGGCGTGACCTGAATGCGCGCCTGCGGCGCATTCCTTTACTTGTTTGGTGACGAGGGGGCTTTGCCCCCTCGCGCTCCCCCAAAGTATTTGTGACCAGAAGAAGCAGGGGAAGCTGCGCGCTATTTCCCGTTGTGTTCGCCCAGGGTCGGCGAGGGTGTGGTCAGGTTCAGTTCCGCATCCGAGAAGATGATCGGGGAGCGGACGGTCGGCACGCCTTCGAGATGCAGTTTCATGCCGCGCGCGATGACATGGGGATCGTCGAACACCTCGGCCATGTCGTTGATCGGGCCGGCGGGAACGTTGTTCGCCTCGCAGGCGGCCAGAAGGTCAGCCTTGGTCCAGGTCTTGATCTTTTCGATGAAGAAGGGGACCAGGATCTCGCGGTTGGCGATGCGGTCGCCGTTGCGCAGGAAGCGGGGATCGTCCTTGAGTTCCGGCATGCCGAGGATGTCGCAGAGGCGCTGGTACTGGCCGTCGTTGCCGGTGGCGACGATCATGTGACCGTCCGCCGTTTCGAAGACCTGGTAAGGGACCACGTTCGGGTGCGTGTTGCCGGTGCGGACCGGCGGGTTGCCCGAGGCGAAATAGTTCAGCGCCTGGTTCGCCATGACGGAGACCGCGCAGTCGAGCAGGGCCATGTCGATGTGCTGGCCGCGGCCGGTGCGGTGGCGCTGTTCGACGGCGGCGAGGATCGCGACGGTTGAGTAGACGCCGGTGAAGATGTCGGTGATCGCAACGCCCGCGCGCAGCGGCTGGCCGTCCGGTTCGCCGGTGATCGACATGAAGCCCGACATGCCCTGGATGATATAATCGTAACCGGGGCGTTTCGCGTAGGGGCCGGTCTGGCCGAAGCCGGTGATCGAGCAGTAGATCAGGCGCGGATTGATTTCCTTCAGGCTGTCGTAATCCAGCCCGTATTTCTTCAGCCCGCCGACCTTGAAGTTCTCGATCAGGATGTCGGCATCCTTGACGAGGTTGCGGACAAACTCCTGCCCTTCGGGCGTGCGGAAATCGCAGGTGACCGAGCGCTTGCCGCGGTTGGCGGAGTGGTAGTAGGCCGCCGTCGTCTCGCCGTTGCGGGTGATGTGCGGCGGACCCCAGGTGCGGGTGTCGTCGCCTTCGGGCGCTTCGATCTTGGTCACCTCTGCGCCGAGGTCGGACAGAGTCTGACCGGCCCAGGGGCCGGCCAGGATACGGGCGAGTTCGACGACCTTGAGGCCGGTCAGCGGTGTCGTCATCAGGCCTCCAGCGCCTCGTCGAGAACTTTCTTCAGATCCGAATAGTTCATGTTCGAATGCTTCACGTCGTTGATGAACAGCGTCGGTGTCGCGTTCACATCGTCGGCCGCCGTGTTGGCCTGCGACCATGCGACCAGGGCCTTGGCGTTTTCCTCGTCGGCGAGGCAGGCTTCGATCTGTTCGTTGTTCAGCCCGGCGACGCGGCCGATCTTGCGCAGGTTCTCGGCGATGGCTGCGGGGGATTCGCCGCCGACCCATTCCTTCTGCTGCTTGTACATCAGGCTGGCGATGCCGAAGAACCGGTTGGGATCGCAGCGGGCGATCATCGCGGCCCAGAGGCCGAAGCGGTCGAAATAGACGTCGCGATAGACGAACTTGACCTTGCCGGTGTCGATGTAGTCGCGCTTGAAATCGGGATACACCGTTTCGTGGAAGTTCGCGCAGTGCGGGCAGGTGAAGCTGGCGTATTCCTTGAGCGTCACCTTGGCGTCGTCATCGCCCAGCACCATCTCGACAATGCCCGACGTGTCCACGTTTTCCGTGTTTTCGGTGGTCGACGCGTTGATCAGCGTCACGTCCGGTCCGGTGTCGCGCATCGCGTACCAGGTGCCGGTCGCGGCGGCTGCGGCCACGATGCCGCTTCCGATGAACATCCTGCGGTCCAAGATATGGTCCTTTCTCAATTCTTGCGTTTGCTTAGAACATTACGGGCCAGAGCCTCAAGCGCTGCCTTGAGGTCCGTGTCGGCCACGTCGCTGGCCGCCGCGCGGGCGGCGATGGCGGTGGCGGGATCCTCGGTCGGCGTGGCCTGCGGGCGTCGGGCGTCGAAGGCGACCTGCCCGTCGGCAAAGCCGGTGGCGGCGGTCTGGGTGATGCGGATGCGCGAGATGGCGTTGTAGCCGTAGGCGGCGTTGACGCGTTCGCGCAGCTTTTCCTTCTGCATCTCGACCAGCGGCGCGCGGGCGCCGTCGGTCAGCAGCGTCAGGGTGGCACCAAGGCCCTGCCTGCCGTATTTCACCTCGACCGGGCGGGCGAGAGCGGCGAGATCGGGGCCTGCGATCTCGTCCCAGTGGGTCAGCAGGCGGGTGACCGCGAATCCGCGGGTTTCGCCGGCACGGCGGATCCGGCCTTCGAGAAGGCTGGACGTGCGTTTGAACCCGTAGGTCGTGGTGGTCCGGCGGTTCATGACTTGCCTCGGTCTGACGGGCCCTATTGTAGTGGCCTGCGGGGCAGGGGCCAGACGCGATGTGTTACAGGGGGAAAAACTTGCGTGATCGGGAGATGAGCGCCGCGCTGATGGACTGGTACGATGTCCATGCGCGGGACCTGCCGTGGCGGGTCGGGCCTGCGGACAGGGAGGCGGGTGTCGTGCCCGATCCCTACCGGGTCTGGCTGTCCGAGATCATGCTGCAACAGACCACCGTCGCGGCGGTGAAGGAGTATTTCGCGCGGTTCACGACGCTCTGGCCCGATGTCGGTGCGCTGGCCGGGGCCGAGGACGGGGCGGTCATGGGGGAATGGGCCGGGCTTGGCTATTATGCGCGGGCGCGGAACCTGCTGAAATGCGCGCGGGCCGTGGTGGCGGAGCATGGAGGGCGGTTCCCGGACACGCGCGAGGGGCTGATGAGCCTGCCGGGGATCGGGCCCTATACCGCATCGGCCATCAGCGCGATCGCGTTCGACCGGCCCGAGACGGTAGTGGACGGAAACGTGGAGCGTGTGATGGCGCGGCTCTTCGACATTCATGCGCCGCTGCCGGGGTCCAAGAAGGAGCTGACCGCGTTGGCCGCGCGGCTGACGCCCGAGGCGCGGCCCGGCGACCATGCGCAGGCCGTGATGGATCTGGGCGCGACGATCTGCACGCCGCGTTCGCCCGCCTGCGGGATATGTCCGTTGCGCGAACCCTGCCTGGCGCGGAGGGCGGGGACGGCTGCCGAGCTGCCGAAGAAGACGCCGAAGAAGGCGAAACCGGTGCGACACGGGATCGTGTTCGTCGCGCGGGGTGCCGGCGGGGCGGTCCTGCTGGAGCGTCGGGTGGAGAGCGGGTTGCTGGGCGGCACGCTCAGCTGGCCCGGAACCGCCTGGGTGGACGTCAGCGAACCGCTGCCCGACAGCGAACCGCCCGTGCCCGGCGACTGGCGGCTGCTGGAGGCCGAGGCGCTGCACACCTTCACGCATTTCCACCTGAAACTGACGGTCGCGGTCAGCGGCAATGGTGCGATCGCGGGGCTGGAGACCCTCCGCGCGGCCGAGATCCCGCCGGGTGGCCGGGCTTTTGTTGCGCCTGCGTCATTCCGCCCGTCCGATCTGCCCACCGTGATGCGGAAGGCGTTTGACCTCGCCCGGCACGCGTTCGACACTGCCTGAGGAAACCGCGTCCCGAGCCGGGAGGCCACATGATACCGCAGTCAGTTACACTTCGCCCCAGTTCCGCCCTGCCGTTCGCCATTGCGCTGATCAACGTGCCGCTTGCATGGATCGGGGCGATCTGGGGCGGCTGGATGGTGCTGCTGCTGCCGGTCTATGGCTACGTCGTGTCCAGCCTGCTGGACGTGCTGATGGGGATGAACGAGGAGAATCCCGATCCCGACACGCCTGAAGAGGGACTGTTCTGGTATCGGCTGGTCACCTTGGTCTGGTTCCCGCTGCAGGCGCTGACGGTGTTCGGGCTGATCTGGTATGTCACCCGCGCGACGCATCTGGGCGCTCTGGAAAAGATTGTTCTGTTCTACGGCGTGGGGGTCATGGCGGGCGGGACCGGCATCGTCTTTGCGCATGAACTGCTGCACCAGAAGAACAGGACCGAGCGCTGGCTGGGGGATCTGCTGCTGGCGTCTGTGCTGTATTCCCATTTCCGGACGGAACATCTGCTGGTCCATCATGTCGACGTCGGCACGCCCCGCGATGCGGTGACGGCGAAATACAACGAGGGCTTCCACCGTTTCTTCTTTCGGGTCCTGCGGGAATGCCCGCGCTCGGCATGGGAGGCGGAAAAGCGGATGCTGGCCCGCCGGAAGGCACCGGTCTGGGACCGTCGCAATCCGTTCTGGCGCTATGCGGCACTGCAGATCCTGATGCTGACGCTGGCGGTCCTGATCGGTGGTCTGGCGGGGCTGGCGCTGTTCCTGTGGCAGGCTCTGGTTGCGGTATGGCAGCTGGAACTTACGAATTACGTCGAACACTACGGGCTGACGCGGAAATACCTCGGCAACGGGAAGTTCGAGCATGTGAAGCCCCATCATTCGTGGAACGCGGCACACAAGGCGACGAACTGGCTGCTGATCAACCTGCAGCGCCATTCGGACCATCACTACAAGCCGGACCGTCGGTTCCCCCTGCTGCAGACCTATGGCGAGAACGAAGCGCCGCAGCTGCCCTATGGCTATCCGATCATGGGCTCGGTCGCGATGGTCCCGCCGGTCTGGCGGCGGATGATGAACCCGCGAGTGCGCAAGTGGCGGGCGATGTACTACCCCGAGATCACCGACTGGGCGCCCTACAAGACCGGCCGCCACACCGCCTGACCCGCTCAAATTCCGCAGAGCGGGTTGAGTTGCGGGGCTGAGTCGGCCTAGCATCGTGCGACACGGCGCACCGGAGGAGCGTGGGCCGCTGCAGGGGAGGCGATCATCGCGACGTCCAGCAAGCATGTGGAGCGGGTTCTTACGTCGCTTAGTTCGGGCTCTGCCGCGGCAAAATCGCGGCTGGCCGCCTCATGGCAGCGGTCATTCCAGACCCACGGGCTGGATCCGGCCGTGGCGGCGCATGGCCAGCGGGTCGAGGCGCGGGAACTGTCCGACCGTCGCGAGGCGATGGCGGATGTGCTGCGGCTGGCGGTGCCCCGGCTGGACGCGCTATTCGGCCTTGTCGGGCATTCCGGCTGCAGCGTCCTGCTGACCGATGCCGAGGGCATCGTGATGGAACACCGCTGCACCGACGGCGATGCCGAGGTGTTCCGCGCGTGGGGCCTCTGGCCCGGCGCGGACTGGAGCGAGTCGGCGGAGGGCACCAACGGCATCGGCACCTGCCTCGTAGAGCGGCGGCAGGTCACCATCCACCGCGACGAGCATTTCCTTGCCCGCAACATCGGGATGAGCTGCATGGACGCGCCGATCCACGGCCCCGACGGCACCCTGATCGCGGCGCTGGACGTGTCGTCCGCCCGGACCGACCAGACCGAGGCGTTCAACCGCCTGATCGGCGCGATGGTCGCGCAGACCGCGCAGGCGATCGAGGCAGACACCTTCCGCGCGGCCTTTCCCGGTCATCGCATCGTCGTGGCCTCGGACGACATGCAGGGCGCGGCCTCGCTGCTGGCCGTGAACGGCGACGATCTGGTCGTGGGCGCCACCCGCGCCGCGCGCCGGGCCTATGGCTTCGGCGCGCAGGGGGGCATCGCCCCGGTTCCCGCCAGCGATATCCTCGGCCGCGATGACGAGGCGCGGGGATTCGAAAAGGCCGAACGCGCGGCGGTCATGCGCGCGCTCGCGCGGTCCGGCGGGAACGTCAGTCAGGCGGCGCGGGCGCTCGGGATCGGGCGGGCGACGCTCTATCGCCGGATGAACCGGCTCGGTATCTCTCAAAACGGCTGAAACCTGTCTCAGCGCTGAGACAGTGGCGCGATACAGCCCGCCGACCCCCCGGTTACAGACAGGGATCGCTCACGCATCTTTCCCTTGATCCGGCGCTTGTGCCGGAGAACGGAGGAGGATCCGCATGAACACCCAAACCCGCGTCGAGGCCTATTTCACCTCGCCCTTCAAGACCCGCTACGACAACTACATCGGCGGTCGGTTCGTCGCCCCGGTGAACGGGAAATACTTCGACAACATCACCCCGATCACCGGCGAGAAGGTCTGCGAAGTTGCCCGCTCCGACGCCGCCGACGTGGAAAAGGCGCTGGATGCTGCGCATGCCGCGAAAGGTGCCTGGGGCCGGACCAGCGCCGCCGAACGCTCGAACATCCTGCTGAAGATCGCGGATGTGATGGAAGCGAACCTCGACCTGCTCGCCACCGCCGAGACATGGGACAACGGCAAGCCGATCCGCGAGACGACCGCCGCCGACATCCCGCTGTCGATCGACCATTTCCGCTATTTCGCCGGTGTCCTGCGCGCGCAGGAAGGCACGATGTCCGAGATCGACAACGACACCGTCGCCTATCATTTCCACGAACCCCTCGGCGTGGTCGGGCAGATCATCCCGTGGAACTTCTCGATCCTCATGGCCGCGTGGAAACTCGCGCCCGCACTGGCCGCCGGCAACTGCGTGGTGCTGAAGCCCGCCGAACAGACGCCCGCCGCGATCATGGTCCTTGCCGAACTGATCGGCGGCCTGCTGCCCGACGGCGTGCTGAACATCGTCAACGGTATGGGCCCCGAGGTCGGCGCACCGCTGGCCACCTCGCCGCGCATCGCCAAGATCGCCTTCACCGGCTCGACCGAGACCGGGCGCAGGATCATGGAGGCGGCGACCGTCAACCTGATCCCGGTGACGCTGGAACTGGGCGGCAAGTCCCCGAACATCTTCTTCAAGGACATCATGGACGAAGACGACGCCTTCCTCGACAAGGCGGTCGAGGGCTTCGTCCTCTTCGCCTTCAACCAGGGCGAGGTCTGCACCTGCCCGTCCCGCGCGTTGATCCACGAGGACATCTACGAGGCGTTCATCGAGAAGTGCATCGCACGGGTGAAGGCGATCCAGCAGGGCGATCCGCGCCTGATGGAGACGATGGTCGGCGCGCAGGCCAGCAAGGAACAGCAGGACAAGATCATGTCCTACCTGACCATCGGGGTCGAGGAAGGCGCCGAGGTGCTGATCGGCGGCGATGCGGCGCGGTTCAACGGCGACATCGCGGGCGGCTATTACATCCAGCCGACGATCCTCAAGGGCCACAACAAGATGCGCGTGTTCCAGGAGGAGATCTTCGGCCCCGTCGTTTCGGTCACGACCTTCAAGGACGAGGCCGAGGCGCTCGCCATCGCGAACGACACGATGTACGGCCTCGGCGCCGGTGTCTGGACCCGTGACGGCACCCGCGCCTACCGCTTCGGCCGCGCGATCGAGGCCGGGCGGGTGTGGATCAACAACTACCACGCCTATCCGGCGCATGCGGCCTTCGGCGGCTACAAGCAGTCCGGCATCGGGCGCGAAAACCACCGCATGATGCTCGACCACTACCAGCAGACCAAGAACATGCTGGTCAGCTACAACCCGAACAAGCTGGGCTTCTTCTAAGCCGCCTCCTCGGCGTTCGGGCATGCAGCGGGCCGGGCACTCCCCCGGCCCGCTCTCCGTTTCTCAGGGCAGCAGGGCGATGAACTTGCCCGCCAGGTTCAACACACCGCGTTCATGCCGCCATGACACGGCATCGTGCTGGTTCCAGAACGGATCGGCCAGCGTGACGAGGATCAGGTCGTCCTGCGGATCGAGGATGATCAGCTGGCCGCCGTGGCCCCATGCGAAATCGACTTCGCGCGTGCCGATGCGCGCCGACCACCATTGGTAGCCATAGCCGACATCGCGAAACCACCGCCCGATCCGGGCCTCTTCGTTGTCGCGCAGCTTCGCTTCGGGCGTGTGAGGTTCCAGCGACGCGGCGACCCATCCGGCCGGGATCAAGTGCCGCCCGTTCCATGTTCCGCCGTTGAGGTAGAGCAGGCCGAACCGCGCGGCGGTCCGGGCCGTCATATGCAACAGCGGGTAGCGGTAGCCGTCGGGATCGGCCCACCATTCACCGAGTTGCCCCTGAACAGGGTCGAAAATGCGGTCGCGCGCCATGTCCATCAGGTCGGTCCCGCACTGCCGTGCGGTGACGAGGGCGAGGATGTTCGCGGTCAGGTTGGAATAGTGGAAGGCCGTTCCGGGCTGCGCCACCAGAGGAAAGTCGCGCGCCATCTTCAGCGTTTCACCCTTCAGCAGTTCCTGCCAGAGCGCGGGATCGGTTTCCTCCCACGGAAGGCCCGAGCGCATCTGAAGGAACTGGCGCAGGGTGATCAACGCCTTGGCCGGGTCGGCGGATACCTCGGGCAGCAGGCTTGCGGCGGTGTCGTCAAGGGACAGGCAGCCGTCCTCGATCGCCAGACCGACGAGGGCCGAGATCACGCTCTTGCTGACCGATTGGATCAGTTCGGGCCGGTCACGTTCGGCGCCGTTGAAGTAGCGTTCCGCCACGAGGTCGCCGTGCTGAACGACAAGCAGGGCGCGCAGGTTCGGCAGGTGTGTCGCATCGCCGAAGAGCGCGTCCAAGGCACCTGCGGGCAGGTCCGGGGTGCCCCTGCGCATTCCGCCGGGTGCAGGTGTGTAGTCGGGCGGCGGTGCCATGTCCGCGCGCAACAGCGCGGCGATGCCGGGTCGCGCCGCGTCGATGTCCCCGGCTTCGGCCCGGAACCCGAGCGGTGCGAGGGCGCCGCTGATCGTGGCCAACGCCACCGCGTCCAGCGCGGCTGGCTGCGCGGCAATGTCGAAGGCGGTGGAGCCTTCGCCATTTCGCAGATGAATATCGGCACCGCTCGCGATCAGGGCCTCGGCTGCGGCGCGCCGTCCGAAGAATGCGGCCAGGTGCAGCGGAGTCGAACCCTGTGCCTCGACCGCGTCCGGGTCCGCCCCACCGGCCAGCAGCGCGGCGACCGCCGCGTCCTTGTCGAAAGTGACGGCCACACTCAGCGGGGTCGACCCGTAGGCGTCTTGGGCGTCGGGATCGGCGCCGGCTGTCAGAAGTCCTTGCAGCATGGGGATGTCGCCGGTCAGCGCCGCGTAGTGCAGGCCGGGTTGCTGGGCCATGGCAGGCCGGAACGACAGAACGAGGCAGACGATCGCGAGTAAGCGTAGCACGGGCGGTCCTTTCGATCGGGATCGCCGCAGGTTTGCGCGTCGGGCCCCGACGCGCTTTGACACCGGTCAACGCACCAGAAAAAACCCCGCCTCTGACGAGACGGGGCATAGGTGAGCATCACGCGGGCTGCGCGACGCTGGCGGTGTTCAGCTCGGAATTGGAATGTCGGTGGGGGGTGGGCTCAGTCCATCTCGGCCCGGATCTGCTGGCGCAGCAGGTCGATCGGCACCGTCTTGCCGTCCTTCCTGAAGCACCAGTAGGTCCAGCCGTTGCAGCTTGGCGCGCCTTCCAGATGCGCCCCGACCTGATGGATCGACCCCTTGATATCGTCGCCGATCAGCGTGCCGTCGGCGCGGACCTTGGCCTTGTGCCGTCCGTTCATGGAAAACAGTTCTTCGCCCGGACGCAGCATCCCGCGTTCGACCAGCTGGCCGAAGGGTACCCGCGGCTCGGCGCGTTTGCCGGTCGAGACCTGAAGCGCCTCGCGGTCATACTTGCGGACCAGCTTCAGCCGCTTCTCGGCGACCTCGCGATAGGCGGCCTCGCGCTCGATCCCGATGAAGTTGCGGCCCAGCATCTTGGCCACCGCGCCGGTCGTGCCGGTGCCGAAGAACGGATCCAGCACCACGTCGCCGGGGTTGGTCGAGCCGACGAGCACGCGGTGCAGCAGCGCCTCGGGCTTTTGCGTCGGGTGGGCCTTGTCGCCGTTGGCGTCCTTCAGCCGCTCGCCGCCGTTGCAGATCGGGATCACCCAGTCGGACCGCATCTGCACGCCTTCGTTCAGCGATTTCAGCGCCTCGTAGTTGAAGGTGTATTTCGCGCCTTCGTCCTTGGACGCCCAGATCATCGTTTCATGCGCGTTGGTGAAGCGCTTGCCGCGGAAGTTCGGCATCGGGTTCGACTTGCGCCAGACAACGTCGTTCAGGATCCAGTAGCCCTGGTTCTGAAGCTCGGCGCCGACGCGGAAGATGTTGTGGTAGCTGCCGATGACCCAGATCGCGCCGTTGGGCTTCAGCACGCGTTTCGCGGCGGCCAGCCAGGCACGGGTGAACTCGTCATAGGCGCGGAAGCTGTCGAACTGGTCCCAGTGGTCGTCGACAGCGTCGACGCGGGAATTGTCGGGGCGGTGCAGGTCGCCTTTCAGCTGCAGGTTGTAGGGCGGATCGGCGAAGATCAGGTCGACCGAGTTCTCGGGAAGCGCGTTCATCGCCTCCACGCAATCACCGGCAAGGATCGTATTCAGCGGCAGCGGGGCTGCGCCTTTTGCGTTCGTCATCGTTCTTATCTGCCTCGTCCCGGCGCCGTTGGTGGCGCTCGATCATTGCCGAGAAGGATGAGTCAAAGCCGATTCGCGGTCAATTTCTTTTTTGAATCAAGAGGTTAACTAAACGTCTTGCCACAAGATATTGTGCACCGGCGCAAAGGACCGTCTATGGTGTGGGGTTATCCCCAGATCTAGAAGCGCCGCTTTGTGGCTTTTTGACGGATAGCCGGCGTTCGTTTCCCAGCCGTAGCCGGGATGGTGTTGCGCCAAGTCACACATGATCGCGTCACGGGCGACTTTCGCCACGATCGACGCAGCGGCGATGGACAGCGACCGCGCGTCGCCCTTGATGACCGCTTCGGCGGGCAGGGTCAGGTCGCGCGGGATCATGTTGCCGTCGATCAGCAGGTGACAGGGCGGGGTGGCCAGCCCGGCGACGGCACGGCACATCGCCAGATGGCTGGCGCGCAGGATGTTGATCGCGTCTATTTCCTCGACGCTTGCGTGCGCGATCGAGACCTCGGCCACCGCGTGCAGTTCTTCCGCGAGGGCGCGGCGGCGTTTTTCCGTCAGTTTCTTGGAATCGTTCAGCCCCTCGGGGATCCGTGCGGCGTCCAGCACCACCGCTGCGGCGGTCACCGGCCCTGCGACCGGACCGCGCCCGACCTCGTCGACGCCGGCGATGCGGACCATGCCTTTGGACATGGCAATCTGTTCGAACGAGAAATCGGGACCTTCCATGGCTCCCCATGAACCCCGCGCGGCGCGCGGGGGCAAGGGGAATTGAGCCAGGGGCGACGCCTTGTCCGCCTGGCCTGCGGCGCGGGACGGGGGCAGGTCGCTCCCCCGCCTCGTGCATCGCCCGACTGGCGCGTCAGCCGACCGATTTCCCGCGCGACCGCCGTCTCAAGCGACCCGACATGCGCAGGCCATCGCGCATGTTCAGCCCGATCAGCGCGAGGTTCACGGTGCCTGCGATCAGCTCGACGGCCTGGACCGTCTGGAATGCCCAGCCGAAATCCCCCGCCGCCGCCTGTCGTGACAGGAACAGGGCCGCCGGTATCAGCACGAGGATCCCGTTGGCGGCGGCATATTGCATGCGCCGCGTCTTGCGTCCGACGAGGCCGCCGGTTCGGCCACGGGACCGTATCGCGCCGGTTCCGCCCGTCACGGCCATCGCCGGGATCAGCAGCAGGAATCCCCAGGGGATCGCCTGTTTGACGGCGATGACCTGTCGGGTCGTGCCGAACAGTTCCACGCCTATCGTCGTGCTCCAGAAGGTGAATATCAGCAGCAGGGCCACTGCGCCTGCGATCGGATGAATGATTTTCGCCATGTCGTGCTTCCTTGCTGAGCCGGGGTCGAGTCGCATCAACATAGCACGCTATGGATATATTGCATAGCGTGCTATTCTTATGTATCCGGTCCCCTATGACGTTCTCTCGGCAAACCTCGGCCGGTTATCTGGTCAACGACCTTGCGCGCCGGTTCGCGGCCGCCCTGCAGACGCGTATCAAGCCGATGGGGCTGTCGACCGGCGTGTTCCCGGTCATGGTCCAGCTCTGGGAGCGAACGGAGCTGACCCAGGCCGAGCTGGTTCGCAGGATCGGCGTGGAACAGGCGACCATGGCAAACACCCTGTCCCGGATGCACCGCGACGGACTTATCGAACGGCGGCAGAGCCCGGACGACGGGCGTGTGCAGGTCATCCATCTGACTGAAAAGGGAAAGGCCCTGCGCGATCCGGCGATCGAGGCGGCCCTTTCGGTGAACCGCTCGGCCCTGTCCGGGCTGACCCCCGAGGAGCGGGATCAGTTCCTCGGGCTACTGGCGAAGGTGGTGGAGACTTTCGGCCAGCATGACGACGGACCGCCGCCGACTGATCCTTGATCGACCCTCGCGCCATGTCATCGGCGCGGGTCTGGCGGACGCCGCCGTCGAGAGGCCTCCAACACCGACAATGAAAAAGGGGGCGACCGGTGTCGCCCCCTTGCTTCAAACGGCCCCGGCGCTGCTCACCCGCCGGGACCGGCGGCCGCCCGTGGCACGGGGCGACCGCCATTCGTGTGCCTCAGACGCGGAAACCGTTCCGGGCGAGGCAATGCGAGGTGTAGACGAACCGGGTATGGCCATGCGTCCGGACCTGGGTCAGGCACTGGCCGGGCATGTTGCGGGCGATACGCGGATGCTGCTGGACGCAGCGGTAGCCGTAGCCGCGAACCGTGCCGTTGCGGGTCTGCACGTCGGTGCGGCAGGCCGAGGGCATCGAGATCCCGCGGCGCTGGTCACGGTCGTTGCGGCCCCAGCGGTCGTCGCGATCATGCCGCCCGGCGCGGTGGTCACGCCCGTCGCGGCGCCCGTCATGACGGTTGTCCCAGCGTTTGTTGTCATGACGGTTGTCCCAGCGGTTGTTGTCATGGCGCGAGACCGTGGCCTTGGACTTGTTGCTGTTCTCGATCGCCTTGCCGATGATGACAAGCGCGGTGGCCCCGGCCAGGAACTTGACCAGCGCATCATTGTCGCTGGCCCGTGCAGGGGCGGTGAAACCGGTGATGGCGAGGGCGCCGGCGAGGATGGTGGCGAGGAACTTGCGTGCCATGGGGTGGGTCCTTTCGGGTGGTGGGGCATCGGCCCGGGGATGTCGTGACCCGGACAAGTCGGCCCGAGCGGTGATGGACCAACCCTCGCCCCGGATGCCGAAATCGCACAATAACGCCGGGTTGTTATCCGATAACATCGCTCCAAACCCCCGCCGTTATTGAATAACGGCCCACGCATGTGCGATCACGAATACATGAAACACATCCTCGCCTCGCTCCTCGTAACCGCGCTTTTCGGGCTTGTTCCCGCCTCGGCGCAGGCTGCCTGCTACGCCGATTACAAGGCGCGGCGCGACTCTCCGCTCAAGCTGCACTACGGTGTCATGCAGGTCTCCGCCTGTGACCGCGGGGCGGCGCAGGCCGAGGTGTCGCGGCGGCTTGCACAGAACGGCTGGACGTTGCTGAATGTCCTCAGCGTCTTCGACGCCTCGGGGCTGGAGCAGAGGAAGGCCAATGCCGGAGAATACTATCTTCGCTTCTGACGTGCGGCGCGCGGGATCGCGCGCTGTCGTCATCGGCCTGGCCGTCATCGTCGGGTTGCTGACCCTGGCCGGTGTTCTGCTGCTGGCCAACCTGCCCGATGCGAACGCCTTCAACGACCGTGTCGCCCAGATATTCGCCGAGAACGACGCTCTGCAGACCCAGACCGAGGTCAAGCTGCTGGAGATTCTCGCCCAGTCCGGCACCGCCTTTTCCGAAACGCTCGACAGCTACCGCGTGGTGATCTTCGTCCTGATGGTGTTCGCCACGGCGCTGATGCTCGCCTCGCTGATCTTTCTCGTTCTGCTGGTCGCGATGAATCGGCGGATGGCGCAGATCGAGAAGGCGGGGATCGAGGTCAATTCGCTGGTGGTCAGCCGCGGGGAAAAGACCGTCTACCTGAACGACATGGGCTTCAAGCTGACCGATGCCGCGATGGAGACGCTGTCGATTCTCGCCGAGGCGCGGATGGACGACGACGTGCTGACCGGGGCGCAGATCGAATCGATGATCTCGGGCAAGGCCGAGGCCGACTGCGACGAAGCTGCGGGGGCCACGCGGATCAAGCGCCTGCGCGACACGCTGGGGAATCAGATGGTCAGCGAGTTGCTGGTCAAGAACATCGCCCGGCGCGGCTATATGCTGGCCGTCGGCAAGGACGTGATCCGGGTGGTCTAGCCTGCCGCGCGTCCCGCCTGACGGCCCGAGAAGATGCAGCCGCCGAGGAACGTCCCCTCAAGCGCGTTGTAGCCATGGTAGCCGCCGCCACCGAATCCCGCCGCCTCGCCGACCGCGTAAAGCCCGTCGACCTTCGCGCCATCCCGGCCGATGACCTGACCGCTCAGATCGGTTTCCAGCCCGCCGAGCGTCTTGCGCGTCAGGATGTTCAGCCGGACGGCGATCAGCGGCCCGTTGTGCGGGTCGAGAATCGCATGCGGCGGCGCGGTGCGGATCAGCCGGTCGCCGCGATATTTCCGGGCGGCGCGCAGGGCGGTGATCTGGGCGTCCTTGGCGAACGGCGACGACAACTGCCCGTCGCGGGCGAGGATCTGGCTGCGCAGGCGGATCGAGTCGATCTTGCCGGTGCCGATGCGGTTCATCCCTTCGACAAGGGTATCGAGGTCTTCGGCCACCACGAAATCCTCGCCATGCTCCTTGAACGCCTCGACCGGCGGCGGCGCGCCCTTGCCGAGTCGCGACTTCAGCACTTCGCCCCAGCGGGCCGAGGTCAGGTCGGGGTTCTGTTCCGATCCCGACAGCGCGAATTCCTTCTCGATGATCTTCTGGGTCAGCACGAACCACGAATGGTCGTGCCCCCGCCTGCGGATCTCCTTCAGCGTGGCCAGCGTGTCGAACCCCGGCATGCAGGGCGCGGGCAGCCGTTCGCCATCCGCGTCGAACCACATCGACGAAGGGCCGGGCAGGATGCGGATGCCGTGATTGGGCCAGATCGGGTCCCAGTTCCGGATCCCCTCGCAATAGTGCCACATCCGGTCGGCGTTGATCAGCGATGCGCCCGCCTGTTCGGCAATGCCGATCATCCGCCCGTCCACATGCGCAGGCACGCCCGAAATCATGTGCTCCGGCGGCGGTCCGAGCCGTTCGATCGGCCAGTTCTGCCGGACGAGGTCGAGGTTTCCGCCGATTCCGCCCGAGGCGACGATGACGCTCTGCGCCTCCAGCCGAAACTGGCCCGCCAGCTCGCGCAAGCTTTTCTCGCCCCGTTTGACGTCGTCGTCGCTCAGCACCGACCCTGTGACGGCGCTGATCGCTCCGCCCGTGGTTTCAAGCGCATCGACGCGGTGGCGGAAGGCGAATGTGATCCGGCCTTCCTTCTCATGCGCTTCGGCCCGTGCAAGGAACGGTGCCAGCACGCCGGGCCCGGTGCCCCATGTCAGGTGAAAGCGCGGCACGGTGTTGCCGTGCCCGTCCGCCGCCCCGCCGCCGCGTTCGGCCCAGCCGACGACCGGAAACCAGCGCATGCCCATGTCCCTGAGCCAGCCGCGCATCTCGCCCGCGGCGAAGTCGAGATACGCCCCGGCCCATTGCCGCGGCCAGTTGTCCTCGGGCCGGTCGAAGCTGGCGGATCCCATCCAGTCGGTGCGCGCGAGGTCGATGGAATCGCGAATTCCCATGCGCCGCTGTTCCGGCGTGTTGATCATGAATAGCCCGCCGAGCGACCAGAACGCCTGACCGCCGAGGCTCTGCCGGCCTTCCTGGTCCAGCACGGTCACGGTCTTGCCCCGGTCCGCCAGTTCCGTCGCCGCAACCAGCCCCGCAAGGCCCGCCCCGATCACGATCACATCGCTTGTCATGCCACTCCTCTCCTTCTGCACCGCAGCAAGAGTATAGAGCCTGACGACGCTGCGGAAAGGAATTGGTGAGATGGACAGGCCGCCCCGGCTTTTCGGGGCGAATTGTCAGCCGCGGCCGCCGGCAGGGACCGGCGGCCGCAGGATCGGGTTACATGCCGGGCATGATCACGGTGTCGATGACGTGGATCACACCGTTCGACGCTTCGATGTCGGCCTGCGTAACCTTGGCGTCATTCGCCATGACTTCGGGCTCGGTCTTGATGGTGATTTCCGAACCCTCGACGCTCGGCGCGGTCATGCCGTCGCTCAGGTCCGAGGACATCACCGCGCCCGGAACCACGTGGTAGGTGAGGATCTGGACCAGCTTGTCCTTGTTCTCGGGCTTCAGCAGGTCCTCGACCGTGCCGGCGGGCAGCTTGGCGAAGGCCTCGTCGGTGGGGGCGAACACGGTGAACGGGCCTTCGCCTTTCAGCGTCTCGACCAGACCGGCCGCTTCGACCGCGGTGACGAGCGTGGTGAAGTTCCCGGCGCCGACAGCGGTGTCGACGATGTCGGATTCAGATGCCTGCACCGGCGCGGCGGTGAGTGCGGTCATGGCGACGGCGGTGGCGAGGAAAGTCCTTCTCAGCATTGTATCAGCTCCTGTTGCAATGCGCCTCGGTGGGCGATGTCGGAGTTACGGGAGGGTCTGAGCGGCGGATCAACGACGCGGGTGCCGGGGCAGTCACGAAACCGGCATTCGGACGTGAACATGGCAGGTCTGATCGGTGCGGATGCGATGGTGATCCCGGCAGGGTTCGAACCTGCAACCTGCCCCTTAGGAGGGGGCTGCTCTATCCAGTTGAGCCACGGGACCGCCGCGCCCCTCTTACAGCGCGTTTCCGGGGATGTCATCCGCCTCCGGCGGTTTACGCGCGCGCCCGCGCCGCCGGGTCAATTCACTTGCTACGCTTCCGGGGTTCGCGCTACCACTTAGGCCCCGGCAGAGGACCCCCGCTTGACCCGACCAGAGACCCGACCGCTGACGCTCCGCGACGTATCCGAAGCCTCGGGCGTGTCCGAGATGACAGTCAGCCGCGTTCTGCGGAATCGGGGGGATGTGTCCGAGGCGACGCGGGAAAAGGTGCTGCTGGCCGCGAAACGTCTGGGCTATGTGCCGAACAAGATCGCGGGCGCGCTGGCCAGCCAGCGGGTGAACCTCGTCTCCGTCATCATTCCGTCGATGACCAACCTCGTGTTCCCCGAGGTGATGAGCGGGATCAGCAAGGTCCTTGAGACGACCGAACTTCAGCCCGTCGTGGGGCTGACCGACTACCTGCCCGAGAAGGAGGAGAAGGTCCTCTACGAGATGCTGTCGTGGCGTCCCTCGGGCGTCATCATCGCGGGGCTGGAACACAACGACGCCGCGCGCGCGATGCTGCGCGGGTCGGGCATTCCGGTGGTCGAGATCATGGACACGGACGGCACGCCGATTGACTCGATGGTCGGCATCTCGCACCGCCGTGCGGGGCGCGAGATGGCCAAGGCGATCCTGGCCGCCGGATACCGCCGGATCGGCTTTCTCGGCAGCGCGATCGGACTGGACCACAGGGCGCGCAAGCGGTTCGAGGGCTTTACCGAGGGGCTGGCCAAGGGCGGAGTCGAGATCGAGGATCACGAGTTCTATTCCGGCGGATCGGCGCTGGCCAAGGGGCGCGAGATGACCGAGGCGATGATGGCGCGTAGTCCGGACCTCGATTTCCTCTATTATTCCAACGACCTGATCGGAGCCGGCGGATTGCTGTGGATGATCGAGAAGGGCTACGACGTGCCCGGCAAGGTCGGCATGGCGGGCTTCAACGGCGTGCGGTTGCTCAAGGGCCTGCCGCAGCGGCTGGCCACGATGGATTCCTGCCGTGAAGAGATCGGGATGCGTGCCGCGCAGATCATCGCGGACCGGCTGACCGGCGAAGGTGAGGCAGGCCAGAAGATCGAGCTGACGCCGACCATCGACCCCGGCGACACGCTGCGCCAGGTCTGAACCATGGCCGCGCCCGAGCTGGACAACACGGCGGCGCGCCGGATTTTCCTCCACCGTCACCTGCTCGGCGACGCGCCCGCCGGGCCCGGCAAGGGCGACGACCTGATGGAGGTGATCCGCGGCCTCGGCTTTGTCCAGGTCGACAGCGTGAACACGGTCGAACGCGCGCATCACATGATCCTGTTCGCGCGACGTCCGGCCTATCGGCCCAAGCACCTCAAGCCGTTGCTGGAACGCGACCGGCGGCTGTTCGAACACTGGACCCACGACGCCTCGGTCATCCCGACGGAGTTCCTGCCGCACTGGCACCTGCGCTATGCCCGCAACCGCGACAAGATGGAGGCGAAGTGGACGCGCTGGCAGGGCGATGCCTTCGTGTCGAGCCTCGAGACAGTGATGGAGAAGGTGCGCGAACTGGGTGCCGTCCGGGGGGGCGATCTGGCCGAGGACGGCAATGCCGGGAACGGCGGCGGCTGGTGGAACTGGCATCCGTCCAAAACCGCGCTGGAATTCCTGTGGCACACCGGATCGCTTGCGGTGACGCGGCGCGAGGGGTTCGCCAAGGTCTACGATCTGGCCGAACGGGTGCATCCGCCGCACGAGCCGGGCGAGCACGCCGAAAGCATCGACTGGCTGAACAACGCGGCGATGGACCGGCTGGGGTTTGCGACCTCGGGCCAGATCGCGGCCTTCTGGGCGCATGTCACGCCCTCCGAGGCGGCGGAGTGGTGCCGGGCGGAGGAAGCGGCGGGACGGCTGGAGCAGATCCGCGTCGGGGCGGCGGGCGGCGGTGCGCGGGCGTTCTATGCCCGGCCGGGGCTGGTCGAGGAGGCCGGGGCGGCGGCGCCGGTGACGGGGCGGTTGCGGATCCTCAGCCCGTTCGATCCGGCGATCCGTGACCGCAAGCGTTGCGAATACCTGTTCGGCTATCACTACCGGATCGAGATCTTCGTCCCCGAGGCGCAGCGGAAATACGGTTACTACGTCTTCCCGATCCTCGAAGGCGACCGGCTGATCGGGCGCATCGACATGAAGGCGCTGCGGGATGCCGGGGTGCTGTCCGTCACCCGGCTCTGGCTGGAGCCGGGGGTGAAGGCGTCGAAGGGTCGGCTGGCGAAACTGGACGCGGAACTGGCCCGCGTCGCGCGGTTCGCGGGGGTCGAGCGGGTCGACTACGCGCCGGACTGGCTGGACTAGAGCCTTATTTGGCCGCCTTCACGGCGCGGCCGGTCAGGACCTTGACCAGATGCGCGCGGTATTCCGGCGTGCCGTGCAGGTCGCCGATCATCCCGTCGGGCGACACGGTCAGGTCCGCGATGGCCTCGGGGCGGAAATCGGCGGCCAGCGCCTCTTCGGCTTCGGTCCAGCGGAACACACCGTCTTCGGAGGCGCCGGTGACGCCCACGCCGACGCGGTCGCCGAACTTGGCGAGGAACACACCCGTCAGCGGAAAGCGTGACGCGGGCTGTTCGAATTTCTGGTAGTCCGACACCTCGGGGATCGGAAAGCGGACGCCGGTGACGATCTCGCCTTCTTCCAGCGCGGTGGTGAACAGGCCCTGAAAGAACTCGTCAGCCGGGATTTCCCGGTCGTTCGTTACGATGGTCGCGCCGCAGGCCATGGCCGCCGAGGGATAGCAGGCCGCCGGGTCGTTGTTGGCGATGGACCCGCCGATGGTGCCACGGTTGCGGACCGCCGGGTCACCGATCTTGCCGGCGAGATAGGACAGGCCGTGGAACACGCCCGCCGCTTCCTTGCACACGGTCGCGTGGTTCGTCGCGCCGCCGATCACCAGCGTGTCGCCGTCCTTCTTCACGCCCTTCAACTCGTCGATGCCCAGAAGGCTGACCAGCGTTTCCGGCGCTGCGAGGCGCTGCTTCATCGTCGGGATCAGGGTCTGCCCGCCCGAGAGCGGCTGTGCCTCATCGCCCTTGAGCGCTTCGAGTGCTTCGGCCAGCGTCTTCGGTTTCACGAGTTCGAAATCGTACATCCCATCTCTCCCTGATCGTGGGCCAGCGGTGCAGGCTGGCGGGCGCGGGGCCACAGTCGGACCCTGCGCCGCGAGTGTCAATATGTGCGGAATACGGTTTCAGGGATGCGCAGGCCGCAGGGACCGCTATGTTTCGCGGAAACAGGAGGATGCGCAAATGAAGGTCATGGAAATCCGCGAATACGGCGGCCCCGAGGTGCTGACGCCGGCCGAACGTCCGGACCCGGTGCCGGGTGACGGCGAGGTGCTGGTCGAGATCAAGGCGGCGAGCGTGAACGCGGCCGACTGGAAGGTGCGGCGCGGCAAGTCGCTGGCGCAGCACCCGCTGCCGCACGTGCCGGGGCGCGATTTCTCGGGCGTGATCGTCGCCGCCGGGCCGGGCGCGGACCTGCCGGTGGGGCAGGAGGTGTTCGGTGTCTGCCCGACCGAGACGGAGGCGGCCTATGCCAGCCATATCCTCTTCAAGTCCGAGCTTCTGGGGCGCAAGCCCGCCGCGCTGAGCCACGTGGAAACGGCGGCCATCGCGCTGGCCGGACTTACGGCAATGGTGGCGCTGGAGGATACGCTGCACCTGAAGGCCGGGGAAAAGATCCTGATCCAGGGCGGTGCGGGCGGTGTCGGCGGCATGGCGGTGCAGCTTGCGCATCACCTGGGCGCGACGGTCGTGGCGACGGCGCGGGCCGAGAACCACGATTACCTGCGCGAGCTGGGTGTCGATCAGGCGATCGACTACCGGGGTGCCGACCTGGGGGAACTGCTGGGCGATTGCGACGCGGCGTTCGACTGCGTCGGCGGCGGGACTGTCGAGGGCACCTTTGCCGCGTTGAAACCCGGCGGGCGGGCGGCCTTTGTCGCATCGGGCGCGACGGCGCCGGAGGCGACGCGGCCTGACGTTACCTCGCTGCGGCCCGCGGTATCGCGCAGCCGGGAACGGCTGGAGCGGGTGACGGCGCATCTTGAGCACGGGGCGTGGAAGCCGCCGGTGATCGAGGTGATGCCGCTGAGCGATGCGGTGAAGGCGCACGAGCTGAGCGAGGCCGGGCACGTACGCGGCAAGATCGTTCTGGTGCCCTGAACCGGGCGTGGTCTTCGCGCCACGGAACAGTGCTGGCAAGACCCATCAGGCGCGGCTCGGTCGTTGACATCGGGCCGCGCTGCGGCATTGATTGAAACATGGGTTTGAAACGCACTGTGGATCCGGAGGCGCCCGCCGCGGCGCGACTGCTGACGGCGGCGGAGGTGCTGTTCGCGCGGCATGGGGTGGAGGCGACTTCGGTCCGGCAGATCACGGCCATGGCGCAGGTGAACGTCGCGTCGGTGAACTACCATTTCGGGTCCAAGGACGATCTGGCCGCCGCCGTGTTCGAACGGACCATCGCGCGGGTCAGCCGGGAACGGCTCTCGGCACTGGACCGGATGGTGGCCGAGGCGGGCGAGGGTGTGCCGGACCTGGCCGCCGTGGTGTCGAGTTTCATCGAACCGTATCTCGGGGACGGAAACGAGGATCAGGGCGTGTTGATGGCGCGGTTCATCCTGATGCACCGGCTGACGCCCGACGATGCGACCCGCCGGATCGTGGCCGAGCATCTGAACCCGCTGGCCACGGCTTATGTCGCGGCGTTCCGGCTGTGTTGCCCGGACGTGCCGGTCGGCGACCTTTTCTGGCGCTACATGCTGATGGTCAGTTCGGTCGTTCTGACCAGCGCCGAGGATCGCGATGCGGACCGGCTGGCCACGCTGTCGCAAGGGGCGACCAGCGTGGCGGACCGCTCTGCCGCACGCGATGCGCTGGTCGGCTTCGCCGTGGCGGGGTTGACCGCGCGGGACGCAGCACGCTTCGTTCCGGGCACGATAGAGCCTGAACCGGACGTCTAGAGGCGGGCGGCGGCGCGGGCGATCACCAGTTCCTCGTCGGTCGGGATGACGAGGACGCGGACCTTGGCATCGGGCATGCTGATGACGGGCCCGTTCGCGGCGTTGGCCTCCGTGTCGATCTCCACCCCGATCCAGTCCAGCGCGGCACAGACCTCGGCCCGGATGGGCGCGGCGTTCTCGCCGATGCCGCCGGTGAAGACCAACGCGTCGAGACCCTTCAGCGCGGCGGCAAGCCCGCCAAGTTCGCGGCGGATGCGGAAGGTGAAGTAGTCGATCGCCTGCCGCGCCTCGGGCGCGTCGGAGGCGAGCAGCGTGCGCATGTCGTGGCTGAGGCCAGACAGGCCGAGCAGGCCGGACCGGGTGTAGAGCATGTCGGCGACCTCGGCGGTGGTCATGCCTTCCTGATCCAGCAGGTAGAGCAGCACGCCGGGGTCGATCTGGCCCGAGCGCGTGCCCATGGGCAGCCCGTCCAGTGCGGTGAACCCCATCGACGAGGCGACGGAGCGGCCGCCGACCATCCCGCACATCGACGCGCCGTTGCCCAGGTGCGCGACGACCACGCGGCCCGCGTGCAGGTCGGGGTGATGCGTGGCGAGGTGGCCCGCGATGTAGTCGTAGCTGAGCCCGTGAAAGCCGTAGCGCCGGACGCCCTTGTCGTAATAGGCGCGGGGCAGGGCGAAGGTGTCGTTCACGAAGGGATGGCCCCGGTGGAACGCGGTGTCGAAACACGCGACCTGCCGTGCAGCGGGGAACGCCAGTTGAGCGGCGCGGATACCGGCGAGGTTATGCGGCTGGTGCAGCGGGGCGAAGGGGATCAGGGTTTCGAGCTGCGCGATGACCTCGGGCGTCAGCAGCACGGGCGCGGCGAACTCCATGCCGCCGTGGACCACGCGGTGGCCGACCGCGACGATGGCGGCGTCAGGGGAATGTGTCTCTGTTTCGGCGAGAATCGCCCTGAGCGCGGCCGCGTGATCGGTGCCCTGCGCCGGGTCCAGGTCGCGGCGGGCGATTTCCAGCCCCGCCGCGCCGGTCAGCTTGATCCGGGCCGCGCCGCCGATCCTTTCGACGCCGCCGCCGAGCAGTTCCTGCGGCTCCGCCCCGGCGGTGAACAGGCCGAACTTGAGCGATGAGGATCCGGCGTTGAGGACGAGGACGTGACTCATTTGCCTGCCGTGATCCGCGCGTGGTGGAGCGCCGCGACCGCGCAGGAGGCGAGGCGGCTCATGTCGTCGTCGGCCCGGCTGTTCAGGATGATCGGCACCCGCGCGCCCAGCACCAGCCCCGCCGCCTCGGCGTGGCTGAGGTAGGTCAGCTGTTTCGCCAGCATGTTGCCCGCGTCGATATCGGGCACGACCAGCACCTCGGCCCGTCCCGCGACGGGCGAGGTGATGCCCTTGGTCCGCGCCGCGGCAATGTCCACGGCGTTGTCCATCGCCAGAGGCCCGTCCACGAGGCCCCCGGTGATCTGCCCGCGTTCAGCCATCTTGGACAGCAGCGCGGCGTCGAGCGAGGAGGGCATGTCGGGGTTCACCGTCTCGACCGCCGACAGGACGCCGACCTTGGGTTCCTCGATCCCGATGGAACGGGCGAGGTCGATGGCGTTCTGGACGATGTCCACCTTGGTCCGCAGGTCCGGCGCGATGTTGATCGCGGCATCCGTGACCAGCAGCGGATGCGTCAGGCCGGGGACGTCCATCACGAAGACATGGGTGAACCGCCGCCCGGCGCGCAGGCCGTTCTCCTTGTCGAGCGTCGCGCGCAGCAGCTGGTCGGTGTGCAGGTGCCCCTTCATCAGCGCCCCGGCGCGGCCCGAGCGGACCAGCGACACGGCATGCGCTGCGGCGGCTTCGTGGTCGGGGACGTGGATCACCTCGACCCCCGCCAGGTCGCGGCCGATCTCGGCGGCGGCGGCGGCGATCTTGTCGGAGGCGCCGATCAGGATCGGCTCGATCAGCGTATGGTCGCGGGCCAGCAGCGCGCCGGCCAGCGAGTTGGGCTCCTCGGGGCAGATCACGGCCGTCGCCAGTGCGGGCAGGGGGGCGGCCTGTTTCAGCAGCTTCTCGAAATGCCGGTGGCGCTGGACGATCAGGCCGGGCAGGTCGTGGCTGTCGTAGGTGACCTTGCGCTTGGGGGCCTCGACCTCGGCCACGCCGGACAGGATCAGCGCGTCGTCGGACAGGCGGCGGACCTCGGTCGCCAGAGTGACGGTGAAGGTCCGGTCGTTCTTGTCGGTGACGGTAACGCGGGAGATCAGCTCGTCGCCCGCATGGGCGCGGGCGTGAAAGGTGAAGCTCTGCGCACGATAGAGCGTGCCCGCACCCGGCAGCACGTTGCCGAGGACCGCCGAGACCAGCGAACCGACGTAGAGACCGGGCGCGATTGCCTCGTCCAGACCGTCGCCGTCGCCATCCGCATCGAAGATGTGCATCGGGTTGTGGTTGCCCGAGACATTGGCAAAGACGATCAGGTCGTCCGCCGTCACCAGCCGTTTGAGCTCGGACTGGTCGCCCACCTCAAGCTCATCGAATGTGCGGTTCTCGATCTTCATCATCCCTCCTGTCGCGGTCCCGGCCCATCGGGACGGACCTGTGCTGTCCTGTCAATGCCGGGAACCCTATTGCGCGGACCGTGACAGCGGATTGACGCGGATCATCATTACGCAAAGGCACCCCTGCCGCTTGACCATGCCGCCACACCGGTCCCAACTGAAAGCGCCAGAACAGGAGGGCCCCATGCCGCTGATCCCCCGTATCGAGGACTATGCCGACGACCTGACCGCCATCCGGCGCGATTTCCACCAGCACCCCGAGATCGGGTTTCAGGAGGTCCGGACCTCGGGGATCGTCGCCGAGTTGCTGGAAAGCTGGGGGATCGCGGTGACGCGCGGTCTGGGCAAGACCGGTGTCGTCGGTGTGCTCGAGGGGCGCGGACCGGGGCGGACCATCGGGCTAAGGGCGGACATGGATGCACTGCCAATGGACGAGCTGACGAACCTGCCCTTCGCCTCGCGGACCGAGGGGGTCTTTCACGGCTGCGGGCATGACGGGCACACGACGATGCTGCTCGGCGCGGCGCGGTATCTGGCCGAGACGCGGGATTTCGACGGCAGGGTGGTGTTCATTTTCCAGCCGGCGGAGGAGGGTCTGGGCGGCGCGCGGGCGATGATCGCGGACGGGCTGTTCGAGCAGTTCCCGGTCGACGAGATCTACGGCCTGCACAATTCGCCCTTCACCGGGCCGGGCGAGGTGCGGATCAAGCCGGGCATCGCCATGGCGGGGGCCGAGTTCTTTGACATCGACGTGCGCGGCAAGGGCAGCCATGGCGCCGCGCCGCATGTCGGGCGCGATCCGGTGGTGATCGGGGCCTCGCTGGTCGGGGAACTGCAGACCATCGTGTCACGCAACCTGAACGCCACCCATCCGGTGGTGCTGTCCGTCACCCAGTTCCACGGCGGCAGCGCTTACAACGTGATCCCGGATTCGGTGCGTCTGTCGGGGACGATCCGCTACTTCGAACGGGAGGACAGGGATCTGGTCGTCGACCGGATGCGGACGATCTGCGCGGGTCTGGCGCTGGCGCATGGCTGCGAGATCGAGCTGGACGTGCGCAATGTCTTCGACGTGCTGGTCAACGACGCGGACCGGGCCGAGGATCTGATCTCGGTCGCGGGGACTGTCGTCGGGACGGACCTGGTGTCCAAGGGGACCGAGCCTGTGATGGGCAGCGAGGACATGGCCGACATGCTGGCCGTCGTGCCGGGGGCCTATTTCACGGTCGGCCATGCGGGGAACGTGCCGCTGCACAATCCGGGGTTCATCCTCGACGACGCGATCCTGCCGGTCGGGGCCAGCATATTCGCCCGACTGGTCGAGGCGCGCGGGGCCGCCTGAGCGGCGGCTGAGACGGCCGGATTTCTCATGTCGGTGCAAAAAGGGCGCCCCGGCTTGTGAGCCGTGGCGCCTGCCTCCAGACAGGATCCGAACTGGAGGAGGAAACGACCATGCCGAACGACACCGGGGACATTCGCCTGCCCGAGGGCAGCATAGACTGCCATTTCCACATCTACGGCCCGCCGGACAGATTCCCTTTCGTCACCGGCGAGCGCTATTCGCCCACGGGTGTCTTCACGATCGAGGATGCCTTCGACCTGTGGGACCAAATGGGTGTGAACCGTGGCGTCATCGTCCATGCCTCGACGGCGGGCGAGGACAACAACGTCACCTTCGACGCGCTGCAGCGCTATCCGGACCGCCTGCGCGCAGTCGCGGTGCTGGATCCGGATGTCAGCGACCGGCGGCTGGACGAGCTGACGGATGCGGGGTTCCGGGGTGTCCGGATCAACCTGATCCGGCAGGACGGCAAGGTCATGTCGACGCGGGGCACGAATTTCGACGATCTCAAGAAGCTCGCCCCGCGCATCGCGGAACGCGGCTGGCATGCTCAGCTTTGGGTCGAATGCTCGGACCTCGCCGCCGTCGCGCCGGAGCTGGAGAAGCTGCCGCTGGATTACGTGGTCGACCACATGTGCCGCACCATGGCGGACAAGGGGGCGGATCATCCGGACTATGTCGCCTATCTCGACCACCTGCGCAGCGGGCGCTACTGGACCAAGATCTCCGGCGCGGACCGCAACACGCGCATCGGCGCGCCCTATACGGACATCTATCCCTACATGAAGGCCATCGTCGCCGCCGCGCCGGAGCAGATCGTCTGGGGCAGCGACTGGCCGCATGTCGGCCACGGGCCGGATACGGTGCCCAAGGTGCAGGATTTGATGAAGGTGCTGTTCGACTGCGTGCCGGACGAAGGGACGCGTCGGAAGATCCTCGTGGAGAATCCCAAGCGGCTCTACGGGTTCGAGTGATCCAAGCGCGGTTTGCGGCGGGACATGCTCTCGCCGCAGACTGTCATTCCGAGGGGGATGGTAGCGGAGGAGGGACTTGAACCCCCGACACGCGGATTATGATTCCGCTGCTCTAACCAACTGAGCTACTCCGCCACGAGTGGTGAGCCGTACAGGATTCGAACCTGTGACCCACTGATTAAAAGTCAGTTGCTCTACCAACTGAGCTAACGGCCCACTCGAGGCGCTCGTCTAAGGCGGGCCGGATAGGAGGTCAAGCACAAATCCCCCGTCCCTGTCACCTTTGGCGCAACGCTGCGTTGCGGCCATCCCGACAAGCTTCAAATGTCTGGGACAAAGGCGTATATGCGCGCCATGCGCGATCAGGCGACTCATACTCCGCTCGGGTTTCTCAAGATGCACGGGCTCGGCAACGACTTCGTGGTCATCGACTCGCGGGGGCGGGATGCCGTGACCACGCCCGCGCTGGCGCGGGCGCTCGGCGACCGGCACCGGGGCGTGGGGTTCGACCAGCTGGCCGAGATTCGCGACGGCGACGGCACCGACATCACGCTCGACTTCTGGAACAGCGACGGGACGCGGGCCGGGGCCTGCGGCAACGCCACCCGCTGCGTCGCGGGGCTGGTGATGGGCGAGACGGGCGCGGAGGCGATCAGCATCCGCACCACGCGCGGCCTGCTGTCGGCGCGGATCGAGGGCGGTGAGGTCTCGGTCAACATGGGGCCGCCGCAACTGGCGTGGGACGAGATCCCGCTGGCGCGCGAGATGGACAGCCTGCACCTTCCGCTGGACGGTGACCCGGTCGGCGTCGGCATGGGCAACCCGCATTGCGTGTTCTTCGTGGACGACGCCGAAGCGGCGGATGTCGCGGGGCGCGGGCGGGCGGTCGAGCTCGATTCGCTGTTCCCCGAGAAGACGAACGTGGAATTCGCCGAGGTCCGGGCGCGCGACGAGATCCGGATGCGGGTCTGGGAGCGCGGCACCGGCATCACGCTGGCCTGCGGCTCGGGCGCCTGCGCGACGGTCGTCGCGGCAGCGCGGCGCGGGCTGACGGAGCGGCGCGTGCGGATGGAACTGGACGGCGGCTGGCTGGTGCTGGACTGGCGCGAGGATGGTGTCTGGATGACCGGGCCGACCGCGCTGGTGTTCCGGGCCGAACTGTCCGCGGATTTCCTGGCGGCGCTGTGATGGATCGCAAGGCGCCCATCTTCGCGACGCTCGGCTGTCGCCTGAACGCCTACGAGACCGAGGCGATGAAGGACCTCGCCGCGCGGGCTGGCGTGGACGATGCCGTGGTGGTGAACACATGCGCCGTGACGTCCGAGGCCGTCCGCAAGGCCCGGCAGGAGATCCGGCGGCTCAGGCGCGAGAACCCGAACGCCCGGCTGATCGTCACCGGCTGCGCGGCCCAGACCGAGCCCGAGACATTCGCCGCGATGGAGGAGGTGGACCTCGTCCTCGGCAACACCGAGAAGATGCAGCCCGAATCGTGGCGGCGGATGGTCCCCGACCTGATCGGCGAGACGGAGCGCGTGCAGGTCGACGACATCATGTCCGTGACCGAAACGGCGGGCCACCTGATCGACGGCTTCGGCACGCGGAGCCGGGCCTATGTGCAGGTCCAGAACGGATGCGACCATCGCTGCACCTTCTGCATCATTCCCTACGGGCGCGGGAACTCGCGCTCGGTGCCGGCCGGCGTGGTCGTCGACCAGATCAAACGGCTGGTGGATCGCGGCTATAACGAGGTGGTGCTGACCGGGGTCGATCTGACCTCCTGGGGCGCCGACCTGCCGATGACGCCCAAGCTGGGCGATCTGGTGATGCGGATCCTGCGGCTGGTGCCCGACCTGCCGCGCCTGCGGATCAGTTCGATCGATTCGATCGAGGTGGACGAGGCGCTGATGCAGGCCATCGCGACCGAGCCCCGTCTGATGCCGCACCTGCACCTGAGCCTGCAGGCGGGCGACGACATGATCCTCAAGCGGATGAAGCGGCGGCACCTGCGCGACGACGCCATCCGGTTCTGCGAGGACGCGCGAAAGCTGCGGCCCGAGATGACCTATGGCGCGGACATCATCGCCGGGTTCCCGACCGAAACGGACGCGATGTTCGCCAATTCGCTGAAACTGGTCGAGGACTGCGGGCTGACCTGGCTGCATGTCTTCCCGTATTCGCCCCGCCCCGGCACCCCCGCCGCGCGGATGCCGCAGGTGAACGGCAATGCTATCAAGGCGCGGGCTTCGGCCCTGCGCGATGCGGGCGAGCGGGCGGTGCAGGCGCATCTGGCGGCGCAGGTCGGGCGGGATCACCTCGTCCTGATGGAGAACGCCCGGATGGGCCGGACCGAGCAGTTCGCCGAGGTGCATTTCGACAGCGACCGGCCCGAGGGGCAGATCGTGCCCGCGACCATCCGCGCCGCCGGGCCCAAGGGCCTGTTCGCCTGATGCATCCGAACCGCGCCTTCCGTGATGTGGAAACGGCGCGCAACATCGCCTTCGCGCGGGAGCAGGGGTTCGGCATCCTGACCGTCGCGAACGGGGCGGAGGTGCCGTTCGTCAGCCATGTGCCCTTTCTACTTAGCGAGGACGGCCAACTGGCCGAACTGCACCTCGCCCGCCCGAACCCCATCGTTGGGGCCCTCGCCGCGCCCTTGCGCGCGCGTCTCGTGGTGGCTGGGCCGCATGGCTACATCTCGCCCGACTGGTATGGCGTCGAGGACCAGGTGCCGACGTGGAACTACGTCGCCGTCCATCTGACCGGCACGCTGGAGCTGGCAGAGGGCGAGGGGTTCCGCGACCTGCTGGACCGGCAGTCGGCGGAGTTCGAAGAACGGCTTCTGCCGAAGACGCCGTGGCGGTCGGAGAAGATGACCGAGGGTCTGATGGAGCGGATGATGCGGGCCATCGTTCCCGTGCGCATGGCGGTCGACGACATCGACGCCACGTGGAAGCTGTCGCAGAACAAGCCCGACGCGGTGCGGCTGGCCGCCGCCGAAGGCGTCGAGGCGGCGGGTGATCCGGTGCTGGCCACGCATATGCGGAATCCCCCGCCGCGCGGGGACGGCTGATTTACAAGGCTCCGGGCGCTGCCTAACGTGGCGCGGAACGAACAGGGAGCCTTTTCATGAAACTCTTCTCCTCCAACGCCTCGCCCTATGTGCGCAAGGTGCGTGTGGTGATCCGCGAAGCGGGCCTGACCGATCAGGTGCAGGAAGATCCGACGCCGACCAATCTGCTCGAATCGAACGAAGGGCTGATCGCCGTCAACCCGCTGGCCCGCATCCCGGCGCTGACCCGCGACGATGGCCCGGCGCTCTACGACAGCCGGGTGATCTGCCGCTATCTCGATGCCAAGGGCGGGTCGAACCTCTATCCCGAGGCGCGGATCTGGGATGTGCTGACGCTCGAGGCGACGGCGGACGGGATCCTCGATTCGGCGGTGACGGGCATTTCCTATGAAAAGCGCCTGCGGCCGCCGGAAAAAGTCATGGACGAATGGATGGATGCCCACTGGGAAAAGGTCGCCCGCGCTGTGAAGGTGGTAAACGACCGCTGGATGAGCCACCTGGCCGGACCGGTCGACATGGGCCACATCGCCATGGGCTGCGCGCTGGCCTACCTGGACTTCCGCCACGACGAACGCGGCTGGCGCAAGGGATGCGGCGCACTGGACGACTGGTTCGCGGCGTTCAACGAGCGTCAGTCGATGAAGGACACCGCCCCGAGCTGACGGCGGGGACAGGGAAACGACGTGGAAGCGGCGGCGGGTATCGCCGTCGCTTCCGCCATTTTCAGGGGCAAGGACACCGCGCCGCGAGGCTGGTCGGGGCGGGTGGATCCCGCCGCATACCGCGACACTTCCGCGCCACCCGCAAACTGCGGCCATTGTTCTCTGGACGTTGCGAAAAACCGCCGCTAAACACCGCACCGGTAAGGTCGCGCGCACACGTGGCCCAATACGATATGACGGCCGCCCTCCGGCCCAGGTAATGGAGACAAGTCCGTGTCCCACGCTGACGATCACGCAGGCACCCGAAGAGATTTCCTCTACTACGCCACCGCAGGCGCGGGCGCTGTCGCGACCGGTGCCGCCGTTTGGCCGCTGGTCAACCAGATGAACCCCTCTGCCGACGTGCAGGCGCTGTCCTCGATCCGCGTGGACGTGTCCGGTGTCGAACAGGGGACCCAGATCACCGTGAAATGGCGCGGCAAGCCCGTGTTCATCCGCCGTCGTACCCCGGAAGAGGTGCAGAGCGCGAATGAAGTCGACGTGAGCTCGCTGCCCGATCCACTGGCGCGGAACGAGAACATCACCGATGGCGCTCCGGCGACCGACCAGAACCGTGCTCTGGCCCCCGAGGGCGCAGAGGGCGAGGCGGCCGAGGAATGGCTGGTCATGATGGGCGTCTGCACCCACCTCGGCTGTGTGCCGCTCGGTGACGGCGCGGGCGACTTCGGCGGCTGGTTCTGCCCCTGCCACGGGTCGCACTACGACACCGCAGGCCGCATCCGCCGTGGCCCCGCACCGCAAAACCTGCCTGTCCCGGTCGCCCGGTTCGACGGCGAATCCGAAATCATCCTGGGCTGAGGAAGGTCGCAATGTCTGGTATTCCCCACGATCACTACGAGCCCAAGACCGGCATCGAAAAGTGGCTGCACGCGCGCCTTCCGGTTGTCGGCCTCGTGTATGACACCCTGTTCATCCCCACCCCCAAGAACCTGAACTGGTGGTGGATCTGGGGCATCGTCCTGGCCTTCTGCCTCGCGATGCAGATCGTCACCGGCATCGTTCTGGTGATGCACTACACCCCGCATGTCGACTATGCCTTCGCATCCGTCGAACACATCATGCGTGACGTGAACGGCGGCCACATGCTGCGCTACCTTCACGCCAACGGGGCCTCGCTGTTCTTCTTCGCCGTCTATATCCACATCTTCCGCGGCCTGTTCTACGGCTCCTACAAGGCCCCGCGCGAAGTGACCTGGATCATCGGCATGATCATCTACCTGCTGATGATGGCCACCGGCTTCATGGGCTACGTTCTGCCCTGGGGTCAGATGTCCTTCTGGGGCGCTACCGTGATCACCGGCCTGTTCGGCGCCATCCCCCTGATCGGCGAGCCGATCCAGACCTGGCTGCTCGGCGGGCCCGCGGTGGACAACGCCACGCTGAACCGCTTCTTCTCGCTGCACTACCTGCTGCCCTTCGTGATCGCCGGTCTCGTGATCGTGCACATCTGGGCCTTCCACTCGACCGGGAACAACAACCCGACCGGCGTGGACGTGCGCAAGGGCTCCAAGGCCGAGGCCGAGAAGGACACGCTGCCGTTCTGGCCCTACTTCGTGATCAAGGATCTCTTCGCCCTCGGCGTCGTTCTGATCGTCTTCTTCGCGATCGTGGGCTTCATGCCGAACTACCTCGGCCACCCCGACAACTACATCGAGGCCAACCCGCTGGCGACGCCCGCACACATCGTTCCGGAATGGTACTTCCTGCCGTTCTACGCGATCCTGCGTGCCTTCACCGCCGACGTCTGGATCGTGATGTTCGCCAACTTCATCACCGGCGGCATCGTGACGGCCAAGTTCTTCGGCGTGCTGGCGATGTTCGGCGCGATCGCGGTCATGGCGCTGGTTCCGTGGCTCGACACCTCGTCGGTCCGTTCGGGTCGGTACCGGCCGATGTTCAAGTGGTGGTATGCCCTGCTGCTGATCGACTTCGTCGTTCTGATGTGGTGTGGCGCGATGCCGGCAGAACCGCCGTACTCGACCATCTCGCTGATCGGATCGGCCTACTGGTTCGCCTATTTCCTCGTGATCCTGCCGCTGCTCGGCGTGATCGAGAAACCCAAGACCCCGCCGGCGACGATCGAAGAGGACTTCGAGGCGCATTACGGCAAGGGCCACCCGGCCGAGTAAGTGGAGAAATGACAATGATCAAACGTTTCACCCTCTCGGCTGCCGCGGCTCTGGTGCTCGGTGCTGGCTCCGCCTTCGCGGCGGGTGCCGAAGGCCACGTCCACGATGTCGACTTCTCGTTCGAAGGCCCGTTCGGCGCCTTCGACCAGAACCAGCTTCAGCGTGGCCTGCAGATCTACACCGAGGTCTGCTCGGCCTGCCACGGCCTGCGCTACGTGCCGATCCGCACCCTCTCGGACGAGGGCGGGCCGCACATGCCCGAGGATCAGATCCGCGCCTATGCCGGCAACTTCGAAGTGTTCGACCCGGAGCTGGACGACACCCGTCCGGCCACGCCGAACGATCACTTCCCCGGCTCCAACCTTGCCAACGCGCCCGACCTCAGCCTGATGGCCAAGGCGCGCGCCGGGTTCCACGGGCCCTACGGCACCGGGATCAACCAGTTCGTGAACGGCATCGGCGGGCCCGAGTACATCGTGTCGATCCTGACCGGTTACACCGGCGAGACGCGCGAACAGGCCGGCACGACGTTCTACGAGAACAAGGCGTTCCCCGGCGGCTGGATCGCGATGGCGCCGCCGCTGGCCGGCGAAGACGTGGAGTTCGCGGACGAGCATTCGAACGAACTGCACCACGAGGCTGAGGATGTCGCAGCCTTCCTGATGTGGGCAGCCGAACCGAAGATGATGGCGCGCAAGCACGCCGGTTTTGCAGCCGTGGTGTTCCTCATCATCCTGACCTCGCTGCTCTACCTGACGAACAAGGCGCTCTGGGCACCGCACAAGAAAAAGCTGAAGGCCTGAGGCCAAAGGCGTTTCACGTAAAACCCCGCCCATCCGGGCGGGGTTTTCGTTTGTGAACTCCGAGACATGCCGTAAGGCGTGATGAGGGCCTCAGCCGAGGTAGCGGCGCATCCGGTCCGACGGGTCGTCGAACGCCTCAGCCGTGGCCACCGGCGCCTCCGCGATACCTTCGTCCACCAGCACGACGCTGTCGGCGATCCGCCGGGCATCCTCGGGCGCGTGGCTGACCATCAGCAGCGTCGCCCCGGTTTCGCGACACAGACCGTCGACCAGAGACAGCATCTCGGCCCGCAGCGCCGGCCCAAGCGCTGCGAAAGGTTCGTCCAGCAGCAGCAGCGGCCTGCGCTGCACCAGCACCCGCGCCAGAGCCGCGCGGCTCTGCTGCCCGCCTGACAGTTCCGCAGGGCGGCGCGCGTCCATCCCCTCAAGCCCGACACGGCGGATCGCCTCGGCCACCTGCGCCTTTTGCTGGGCCGACAGGCGCAGGTCAGGCCGGATCCCCAGCCCGACATTCCGCGCGACGCTCAGGTGCGGAAACAGGTTGCCATCCTGGAACAGCATGGCGATCGGCCGTCTGCCGGGGGCAAGCCCGCCGATGTCCCGCCCGTCCCACGTCACCCGGCCGGACTGCGGCGCAAGAAATCCCGCGATCCCGTTCAGCAGCGTCGACTTGCCGGCGCCGGACGGCCCGATCAGCGCCACGCGCGTGCCGGCAGGGACCGTCCAGTCCGCGCGCAGGCGAAAGTCGCCCTGCACCAGAGTCAGCCCCTCAAGTCTCAGCACGCCAGCGCCCCCCGAAATCGAACAGCGCGAACAGCGCGAAACTCAGCGACAGCAACAGAAGCGCCGCGCCCGCCGCGGCCTCCATCTGGTAGGCCCCCATCAGCCGCCAGACCATCAGCGGCAGGGTCGCCCGCTCCGGATCGGCGAACAGGGCGATCACCCCGAGATCCCCCATCGACAGCGCCGCCGCGATCCCGCCCGCAAAGCCGATCGTCCCCCGGCAGCGCGGCAGGATCAGCCAGCGCAGCCGCGCCAGGCCCGTCAGGCCAAGGCTGTCGGCCAGACGGCCATAGGACGCCTCGGCCTCGCTCACCGCCGGACCGACCACCCGCAGCGCATAGGGCAGTGCCATGACCGCGTTCACCACCAGCGTCACGACAAAGGCCCAGTCGCCGGGCCGGTCCCATGGGTTGATCAGCACGAACAACCCGGTCCCCAGAACCAGCGGCGAGGCCGCCAGCGGCGCCAGCCCCGCCACCTCGACCCAGTTCCGCCGTGCGCTGGCCAGCGCCAGCGTCAGCAGCAGCGTCAGCCCCGTCGCCAGCAGCGCGATGACCACCGAGGTCGCCGCCGCCTGCCACACCGCCACGGGCATCCGAGCCAGCCCTCCGATCCCGCGTGACACGATCGCCGCCATCGGCCCCAGCAGGAACAGTGCGGCGACGAGCATCCACCCCGCATCGGCCAGCCGCATCCCCGCGCCGCCGGTGTCCCAGCGTGCCACGGGCCGGTCGAACCCCGCGCCCGAGATCGCACGCGGGGTCAGTCGCAGCGCCGCCAGCCCGGCGGCGGCAACCAGCAGGAACTGCACAATGGCCAGCATCGCCGCCCGCCCGAGGTCGAATTCGAAGGTGAAGGACTGGAAGATCGCCAGCTCGACCGACGTCGCCTTCGGTCCGCCGCCCAGCGTCAGCGCGATGGCGAAGCTGGACAGGCAGATGGCAAAGATCACCGCCAGCACCCCCGGCACCACCCGCGCCAGCATCGGCGCCTCCAGCAGGCGGAACACGTCACGCGGCCGGGCGTCCAGCTGTGCTGCCAGCCGGAACCGTTCGGCGGGAATGCGACCCCAGCCCTGCAGGATCAGCCGCGTGGCCAGCGGCAGGTTGAAGAACACGTTCCCCAGGACCACCCCGTGCAGCCCGTAGACCGACACCGGCGGGATCCCCATCTGGCCAAGCAGCCCGTTCACCCATCCGCCGCGTCCCAGCACGGCGATCAGGCCCAGCACTGCGACGATCACCGGCAGGATGAACGGTGCCCCCATCAGCGCGATGTAGATGCCGCGCCCCGGAAACCGCCGCCGCGACAACGCGCGCGCCACCGGAATGGCCAGAGCGGTCGAAAACAACGCCGAGAGCGACGCCTGCACCACCGTGAACCGGATCGCCGCCCAATCCGCCGCCGCGATCCGCCCGCTGCCCCCCGCTGCCGTCAGCACGGCCGCCAGAGGCAGAACGAGAAATGCGATGACGGCCCATGCCGCCGCGCGGCCGGGCAGGCCCCGGCTCAGCGCGACAGGGCCTGCCGCCATTCGTCCAGCGCCGGACCGCGCATGGCTTCGGCCTCGTCCGCCGGCAGCAACAGCGAAGTCTTCGGCCGGATCATGTAATCGTACCCGTCGGGCAGGCCGCCCGCGGGGGTGACGGCCGGATACATCCAGTTCGTCGTCGGAATCGCCGCCTGGAACGCGTCGGTCATCATGAACTGCAGGAACGCATCCGCCAGTTCCGGCTGATCGGTGGAGGCGAGCTTGCCTGCCACCTCGACCTGCAGGTAGTGCCCCTCGTCAAAGGCCAGCGCCTGCTTGGAACTGTCGCCTTCGGCGATCAGGTGATAGGCGGGCGAGGTGGTATAGGACAGCACGAGGTCCGCCTCGCCTTCCAGGAACATGCCATAGGCTTCGGACCAGCCGGGCGTCACGGTGACGATGTTGTCCGCCAGCGCCTGCCAGATTTCCGGCGCGCGGTCGCCATAGGCCGCCTTGACCCACATCAGCAGCCCCAGGCCGGGGGTCGAGCTGCGCGGATCCTGTATCACCACGCTGGCGTTCCCCGCGCCCAGCTCCTCGAAATTCGCGGGCATCGGCCCGTCGACGTTGCCGACGAAGGCGAACCAGCCCCAGTCGAACGGCAGAAACAGCGGATCCTCCCACGCCACCGGCAGGTCCATGTCGACGGACACGCCATGCGGTGCGAACAACCCGCTCTCCGCGGCCTTGGCGATCAGCGAGGTATCCAGCCCCAGGACGATGTCCGCCTCGGACCGCGCGCCTTCCAGCCGCAGCCGCGACAACAGCGCGGCGCCGTCCCCGGCGGCGACGAACTGCAGGTCGCAGCCGCAGGTTTCCTCGAACGCCTTTTCCACCACCGGGCCGGGGCCCCATTCGGTGTTGAAGCTGTCGTAGGTGTAGATCGTCAAAACGGGCGTCTGCGCCACGGCCTGCGTGGCGAACATAAATCCCGTGGCAAGTGCAAGATGTCTCAAGGCATCCTCCATGTCGCATCGGGCGGATCGGGGCGGGTGCCTTCGGAACAGCCTTCCCTCCGCCGGTTCTAACCGGTTCAGGTTCAACGGGTTCGCGTCATCGCATCTCAGCCCGCAGCCGGGCACCCCGAGGTGATGCAGACCCTAGTGCGGCCCGCCACCCCCGGCAAGGGCGCAAACGAAAGGGGCCGCGAAACGGCCCCCTGCTTCATCTTGCCCGAAATATGCCGGGGGGAGTCGCGGCCTTCAGGCCGCGACGGGGGGCTGGCCCCCCGCCGCCCCATAGGCCTCAGTGCGGTTTGGCATAGGCGGCCAGGTCCTTCTCGGCCGCCTCGTCGATGCCGAGGTCGTCATCGGTCAGGATCCCCGCATCCGGGTCGTCGAAGACCGCCATGTCGATCTTGCCCTCGCCCTTGGCCACGATGGTCGACACGACCGCGTCGCCGGTGATGTTCACCGCCGTCCGGATCATGTCCATCAGACGGTCGACGCCGAGGATGATCGCGATCCCCTCGATCGGCAGCCCGACCTGACCCAGCACCATGGTCAGCATGACGAGGCCGACGCCCGGCACGCCCGCCGTCCCGATCGACGCCAGAACCGCCATCGCGATCACGGTGATGTAGCCGCCCAGTCCGAGGTCGATGCCATAGACGTTGGCGAGGAACACGGTCGCCACGCCCTGCATGATCGCGGTGCCGTCCATGTTGATCGTCGCGCCGAAGGGCACGCAGAAGGACGCGACCGAGTTGTCGACCCCGACCCGCTGCGTCACGCAGCGCAGGGTGACCGGGATCGTCGCGTTGGACGAGGCGGTCGAGAAGGCGAAGATCTGCGCCGGGCGCATCTTCTTCATGAAGGTGATCGGGTTCAGCCCGGACAGCACCTTGAGCATCAGCATCAGCGTCCCGAACAGGTGCAGGAACAGCGCCAGCACCAGCGTCACGACATAGGCGATCACCGGGATGAACAGGTCGATCCCCTGCTCGGTAAAGGTTTTGGCGATCAGGCAGAACACCCCGATGGGGGCAAAGGCCATGACGATGGTGACGACCTTCATCATCACCTCGTTCATGTATTCGCAGCCCTCGACGAACGGCTTGGACTTGCCGCCCAGCATCAGCACCGCGACGCCCAGAACGATGGTATAGAAGATGATCTGCAGCATCTCGCCGCTGGCAAAGGCCTGAACCGGATTGGTCGGCACGATGCCCGCGAAGACATCCCAGACCGACGGCGCGTCCTTGCCGGTGACGCCCGAGGTGTCGACGCCTTCCATGTTGAAGCCCTTGCCGGGCCCGATAATGGTGGCGAGGATGATCGCAACGCCGATCGCCACGGCGGTGGTCGCGATATAGAGCCCAAAGCTCTTGCCGCCGACCCGGCCCAGCACGCGAATGTCGCCGATCCCGGTGACCCCGGTGATGAGCGAGAAGAACACCAGCGGCACGACCAGCATCTTGAGCGCGTTGACGAACATCTTGCCGATCATCGCGAACAGGCCGCCGACGATATGCGTGTTGATGAATTCGGAATCGATCAGGTTGAAGATCACGCCGAGGACAAGTCCGGCCCCCATGCCGATCAGAACTTTCACCGTCAGGGACATCTTGCCGCCGGACGGTGGGGTTGTGGTTGCAGCGGTCATGTACGCCTCCATCTCCGGTTGGATGACGGAAGCGTGACACGAAAGCCCCGGATCGCCTAATCGAAGCGAGGCTCATCCGCGCAAAAGCGGTGTTTAAGATTGATTAATAGGGCAATTCCGCCGGATCGCGGGCGGGTTCAGAGCCGTGTTCCGGCCGGAACCGGCATCCCGCGCAGAAACGACTCACCGTCCTGCGGGCCTTTTCCGGCCCGTTGAAGTCGGGTGATCCGCAGCGCGCCGTCGCCGCAGGCCACGGTCAGCGCATCGTCCAGCGTGGTCCCGGCGGTGCCGTTGCCGGATGCGAGATGGCTGCCGAGCAGCTTCAGCCGCTCGCCCCCGACCTCGCACCATGCGCCCGGAAACGGCGACAGGCCGCGGATCAGCCGGTCGACCTCGGCGGCGGGTTTCGTCCAGTCGATCCGCGCCTCGGCCTTGTCGATCTTGTGGGCGTAGGTGACGCCCTCTTCGGGCTGCGCCTCGGGGATCAGCATGTCGATCCGGGCCAGCGCCTGGACGATCAGCCCTGCGCCCATGACGGCCAGCCGGTCGTGCAGTTCGCCGGTCGTCTCCTCGGCCCCGATCTCGGTCTCCTCGCGCAGCAGGACGGGTCCGGTGTCCAGCCCGGCCTCCATCTGCATGATGCAGATGCCGGTTTCCGCATCGCCCGCCATGATCGCCCGGTGGATCGGCGCGGCGCCGCGCCAGCGGGGCAGCAGCGAGGCGTGGATGTTCAGGCAGCCGCGCGTTGGCGCGTCGAGGATCGCCTGCGGCAGGATCAGCCCATAGGCGACCACCACCGCGATCTCGGCCCCGAGGGCGGCGAATTCCGCCTGTTCAGGCTCTTTTTTCAGCGACACCGGATGGCGGACCGTCAGCCCGAGCGCCTCGGCCCGTGCATGGACCGGCGTCGGCCTGTCCTTCTTGCCGCGACCTGCGGGGCGGGGCGGCTGGCAGTAGACGGCGGCGATCTCGTGCCCCGCATCGACCAGCGCATCCAGCACCGGGACGGAGAAATCCGGCGTCCCCATGAAGACGATCCGCATGGCTCAGCCCCCCTTTTTCGCGCGGCGCAGCAGCATGTCGCGCTTCACCTTGCTCAGCCGGTCGAAATACATCCGTCCGGCAAGGTGGTCGATCTGGTGCTGGACGCTGGTGGCCCAGAGCCCGACGAAGTCCCGCTCCTCGATCTCTCCGCTTTCGTTCAGAAAGCGCACCGTCACCGCGCGGGGCCGGGCGATCTTTGCCGAAACGCCGGGAAGGCAGGGGCTGGCCTCGTCATGGTCGCGCGGTTCGATGCTGGCGTGCAGGACCTCGGGGTTCGCCATCCGCACAGCCTGCCCGCGTTTGTCCGAGGCATCCACGACGGCCAGACGCTGCATCACGCCGATCTGCACGGCGGCCAGTCCGACGCCCGGCATCGCCTCCATCGTGTCGATCATGTCGGTCCAGACTGCGCGGACCTCGTCCGTCACCGCTTCAACGTCGGCGGCAGGCGTGCGCAGCCGCCGGTCGGGCCAGCGCAGGATCGGACGGACCGCCACGGGTCAGACCCGCGCCCGCTCGCGCTTGAGCTTCTGCATCTTGCGGGTGATCATCTGCCGCTTCATCGGGCTGAGATAGTCGATGAACAGCTTGCCATCGAGATGGTCGATCTCGTGCTGGACGCAGGTCGCCCAGAGCTTGTCGAACGCCTCGACATGCTCCTTGCCGTCCCGGTCGATCCACTGAACGTCGACCTCGGCCGGGCGAGTGACCTCGCCGTATTGCTCGGGGATCGACAGGCAGCCTTCCTCGTAGACGTTCTTTTCCTCGGACCGGGCGATGACCCGCGGGTTGAACATCACGTAGGGCTTGGGCGTGCCTTCCTTGACGCAGTCCATCACGATCAGGCGGCTGTTTATGCCGACCTGCGGCGCGGCCAGACCGATGCCCGGCGCGTCGTACATGGTTTCCAGCATGTCATCCGCAAGCTTGCGCAGCTCGTCGCTGATGTCTGCGACGGGCTCTGCCACCTTTTTCAGGCGCAGGTCGGGATGAATGAGGATCGGACGCTTCATGCAGGTTGATTTAGGCGAAGCATGCAGGCTACGCAACGGCCCCCTTGCAGCCGGTGTGCAAAGGACTAGCGTCCGTCCGGATTGCTGAGGAAGAAAAAATGAACTTTGACGAGATTATCGAGCGTAGGGGTACGCACTCGAGCAAATGGGACAAGATGCAGGAGTATTCCGGCGTGTCCCCCGACGACGGCATCCCGATGTGGGTGGCCGATATGGACTTCCGCCCGCCGCAGGCGGTGATCGACGCGGTCCGCAAATATGCCGATCACGGGATCTTCGGCTATTTCGGGGATGACCGGGCCTATCTCGACTCGATCAAATGGTGGGCCAGGACGCGGCACGGTTACGAGATCGCTGAGGACGAGGCGATCTTTTCGACCCACGGTCTGGTGAACGGCGCCGCGCTGGCGATGCACACATGGACCAAGCCGGGCGACGGCGTGATCCTGTTCACCCCAGTCTACCACGCCTTCCACCGCATCATCGAAGCGGCGGGGCGCGAGATCGTGCAACTGGAACTGGTCCAGCACAACGGGCGCTACGAGATGGATTTCGACGCCTACGAGTCGCAGATGACCGGGCGCGAGAAGATGATCATCTTCTGCTCGCCCCACAACCCCGGCGGCCGCGTCTGGAGCGCGGAGGAACAGAAGGCGCTGGCGGCCTTTGCCGAGAAGCACGACCTGATCGTCGTCTCGGATGAAATCCACTGCGACATCGTCCTGCCGGGTCACAAGCACGTGCCGTTCTCGGTCGCCGCGCCGGAGGCTCGGGCGCGGACGGTGATGATGATGGCGCCGACCAAGACCTTCAACCTGGCCGGGATGCACAACGGCAATGTCATCGTGGACGACCCGGCGCTGCGCGAGGCGTTCGGGCAAACGATGGCCGGGCTCGGCCTGTCGCCCAATGCCTTTGCCAAGCACATGGTGCCTGCGGTCTATTCGCCGGAAGGGGCGCAGTGGGTCGATGAATTGTGTGCCTATATCGGAGGAAACGTCGAAGTTTTCGACGCCGGGCTGGCCGGGATCCCCGGTGTCACCTCGATGCCGCTGGAGGGGACCTACCTGGCCTGGGTCGACTTCTCGGGCACCGGGATGGACCGCGACGAGATGATGCGCCGGATCGCGGACGAGGCGAAGATCGCCGTGAACCAGGGCCCGGCCTTCGGGCATGGCGGCGAGAGCTGGAACCGCTTCAACCTCGCCACCCCGCGCAGCCGGGTCGAGGAAGCGGTCGAGCGGCTGCAGAAGGCGTTTTCCGACCTTCAGTAATCGCGCGCATTGCGGAAGGCGAACAGGGGGCCGCGTCGGATATGACGCGGCCCCTTTCGCATCTGCGCGATTGATCGGGTGCAGGATAGTAAGTATACATCCTATCTGTGCGGAGGAGGAGACACGCATGGCATCCGACACACCTATTCTGATCGCCGGCGGCGGAATCGGCGGGCTGGCCGCCGCTATGGGACTGGCCCGGCACGGTCGCCGGTCCATCGTGCTGGAAAAGGCCCCCGCGCTCGGCGAGATCGGGGCGGGCATCCAGCTCGGGCCGAACGCGTTCCACGCCTTCGACTACCTCGGCGTGGGCGAGGCGGCGCGGGCGATGGCGGTTTATATCGAGAACCTGCGCCTGATGGATGCGATCGCGGGCGACGAGATCTGTCGCATCCCGCTGGGCGACGACTTTCGCGCGCGGTTCGGCAATCCCTACGCGGTGGTGCATCGCGGCGATCTGCACGGCGTGTTCCTGAGGGCCTGCCGTGAGAGCGATCTGGTGGATCTGCGGACCTCGTCCGAGGTGGTGGATTACGAACAGGACGGCGGGTCGGTCACGGCGATCCTCGCCGACGGGTCGCGTGTCACCGGGGCGGCGCTGATCGGGGCGGACGGGCTGTGGTCGAACATCCGCAAGAAGGTCGTGGGCGATGGCGCGCCGCGGGTGTCTGGCCATACGACGTATCGCTCGGTGATCCCGACCGAGGAGATGCCCGAGGACCTGCGATGGAACGCGGCGACGCTCTGGGCGGGGCCGAAGTGCCATATCGTCCATTACCCGCTGTCGGGGTGGAAGGTGTTCAACCTCGTCGTCACCTATCACAATGACGCGCCGGAGCCGGTGGCGGGCCAGCCGGTCAGCCATGACGAGGTGCGGCGCGGGTTCGAGCATGTCGCGCCGGTGGCGCGGCAGGTGATCGAGAAGGGCAAGGACTGGCGGCTCTGGGTGCTGTGCGATCGTGATCCGGTGATGGACTGGGTGGACGGGCGCGTGGCCCTGCTGGGGGACGCGGCGCATCCGATGATGCAGTACATGGCGCAGGGCGCCTGCATGGCGATGGAGGATGCCGTCTGCCTTTCCGCGGAACTGGGGAAGACGGCGGACACGGAGACTGCGCTGGCGGACTATGCGTCGAAACGGCGGCTCAGGACCGCGCGGGTGCAGCTGACCTCGCGCCAGATCGGCGAGCATATCTATCATCCGGCGGGGGTGCATGCGGCGCTGAGGAACCAGATCATGGGGGCGAAGTCGCCGGAGGAGTGGTACGAGGTGCTGGACTGGATTTACGGCTCGACCGGGCTGACGTCGGCGGCGGTGTAGGATGGCTGTGCTGGATCATATCGTGGTGGTCTCATCCGGCCTCACGGCCGGTCTCGACCATGTGGAGCGGATGATCGGTGTGCGCCCCCCGCCGGGCGGATCGCATCCGCTGATGGGGACCCACAACCACCTGGTCAGGCTTGGCGAGGCCTCATTTCTCGAGGTGATCTCGGTCGATCCGGACGCGCCCGCGCCGTCGCGTGCGCGATGGTTCGGGCTGGACACGCCCCCCGCCGCGCCCCGGCTGGCGCACTGGGTGGTGCGGACGGATGACATGGCGGCGCTGCACCCGCGTCTTCCGGCGGCCTGCGGACCGGCGATCCCGGTGACGCGGGGCGATCTGCGGTGGCTGCTGACGGTGCCCGAGGACGGGTCGCTGCCCGAGGGCGGGGCGTTTCCGAGCGTGCTGGAATGGCAGGCCGATGCGCTGCCGCCGACGCGGATGGCGGGGGCCGGGCTGGACCTGCTGCGGCTGGAGATCGCGCATCCGGAGCCGGAGCGGCTGGCCGGTATGCTGGAGGGCGTGATCGACGATCCGAGGGTCGTCGTGGGTCAGGGACCAGCGCCGGGGCTGCGGGCGCTGCTGTCGACGCCGGATGGCGAGAAATGGCTGGAATAGAGCCTGATCAGAGTGCCTGAAGCGCCTCGCGGAAGTGGTCGGGGATCGGGGCGGCCTTGCGGGCCTTGAGGTCGAAGTAGACGGTCACGGTTTCGGCTTCGGCCAGCACGTCGCCGGTGGCGGCGTCGGTCATCCTGTGCAGGACTGTCATGGATTTGCCGCCCAGTTTGACCAGTTCCGAGGTCACGACGATCGCGGTGCCGCGCGGGGTTTCCTGCAGGTAGCGCAGGGTGTGCTGGACGTCGGCCCAGCCGTAGGTGTCGTCGGTCACATGGCCGATCATGGCGATGAGGACGAAGGCCGCGTCATCGAACATGCCAAGGTAGTGACGGACGTTCATGTGCCCCATCTCGTCGCAGTGCCAGGTCTGGACATAGGTGCGCAGGGTTTCGGTGCCGGGCATGGGTGTCTCCTTTGCCACCATCCTTTCACGCATGTCCCGGATTGCAAGCCGGACGGTGCCGTGGCCTTCTGGCGCGAGCAGGAGGAGTGCGCATGGCAGATACGGTATTCGAGGGCAATATCCGCTACACCATCCGGTATGACGGACTGGGGGAGGACACGGCGAGCGGCGAGATGGAGGTGCAGAAGGGGATCATGAACCCCTTTGGCACCGTGCATGCCGGGGCGATGATCTGGTTCGCCGACGTCATGGCCACCCGGCTGGTGCTGGGCGAGGCCAGCGCGAGTGCGGGGATGAAGGGATTTCCGCTGGCCGTCGATCTGAACGCGCGGCTGTTCACCAACCTGCGCGAAGGGGTCATCACCGGCCGGGCGCGCTACGTCAAGAAGGGGCGGCGGCTGTCGGTGGTGCGGACCGAGGTGATCCGGCCGGACGGCAAGGTGATGGTCGAGGTGACGACCAGCCATATGCCGTCGGAGTGACGACAGTCGGGCCTCGGTGCGCGTGGCCGGGTCGTGATGGGGGCGCTGCCCCCGCCGCGTCCCTGCGGGCCGCGACTCCCCCGAAGTATTTCTGACCAGAAGAAGCAGGGGGGACCGGCGCGGGCGGGACTGTCAGTCGTCGGGGTTGGGGTTGTTGTCGGGATGGGCGGCGATGAAGGCCGGGTGTTCGGCGGCGGCTGCGGCGATCGCGGCGAGGCGGGTGAGGTCGGAGATGTCGACGCCGAAGCGTGCCGCGTTGCGCATCTGGGGGATCAGGCAGATGTCGGCCATGCCGGGTGTGTCGCCGGTGGCGAAAGGGCCTGTCGGGTGCGTGGTGAGCAGCTCCTCGCAGGCGGCGAGGCCGCGGCGGATCCAGTGGCGGGCCCAGTCCTGCTGCGCCTCTGCGCCGAGGCCGAAGTCGGTGCCGAGGACGCGGAGGGCGCCGGTGTTCTGCAGGGGATGGATGTCGGCCACCACGATCTGCGCGATGGCGCGGGACCGGGCGCGGTCGAGTGCGGAGCCGGGCAGGAGCGGCGGGTCGGGGAAGACCTCGTCCAGATATTCGAGGATCGCCATCGACTGGACGATCACGCCGTCCTCCGTGACGAGGCAGGGCAGGCGCATCTGGGGATTGAGAGCGCGGAAGGCATCGTCGTATTGCGCGCCTTCCGTGATGTGCTCGATCGCGACGCGGTCGCCCGCGCCCTTGAGCGCGAGGGCGATCCGCACCCGGTAGCTGGCCGAGGAGCCGGATCGCCCGATCAGTTTCATTCCGGGTCGCCGAGGGTCAGGTCGACCGGGCCGAGGCCCGCGACCTCGCCATGCAGGACCGCGCCGGGCTGCACCGCGCCGACGCCCGCCGGCGTGCCGGTGTAGATCAGGTCGCCCGGTCCGAGGTGATAGTAGCGCGACAGGTGGACGAGCACGGCGGGCACGTCGTGGATCAGTTCCGCCAGCGTCGCGTCCTGCTTCATCTCGCCGTTGACCGCGAGCGTGATGGACTGGTCCGACACCGTGCCGAACTCGGCCGCCTTGGTGATCTCGCCGATCACCGCCGCGCCCTCGACGTCCTTGCCGAGATCCCAGGGGCGGCGCTTGTCCTTGGCCTGGCCCTGCAGGTCGCGGCGGGTCATGTCGAGGCCGCAGGCATAGCCGTAGACCGCCGCCATGCCTTCGTCCGCCGAGCAGCGGAAGAGCGGCGCGCCGAGGGCGACGACGAATTCCATCTCGTGATGGTAATCCTCGGTCCCCGGCGGGAAGGGCAGGGTCGCGCCGGTCAGGACGAGGTGGGCGGGCGACTTGGTGAAGTAGAACGGCGCCTCTCGGTCGACCTCGTTGCCCATCTCGGCGGCATGGGCGGCGTAGTTGCGGCCGACGCAGAAGATGCGGCGGACCGGGTAGCCTTCGGTTTCGCCCTTCACGGGCACGTCGGGGATCGGGGGCAGGTCGAAAAGGCTCATCGGGCGCGTTCCTCGTAATAGCCCAGCTTCTCCTGAAGCGGGCGGTCGTGGATCCGGACGAGGAAGGACTCCTCCTCCGCCTGATGGGTGATCTCGGAAAACACCGGCGCGGTAAAGGTGTCCTTGGGCCCCCAGGCGATCTTTTCGCCGTTGACGGTGGTCGTGCCGCGCCCCCTGACGACATGGAAGGCGGCGGAGGTGGAGCGGACCGGCGGCCGGTCGGTCGCGCCCGCCGGGATCATCATCGCGGTGAAGCCCATGGTCGGCAGCACGTCCTGCCCGGTTTCGGGGTTCACGTAGTCAAGCTCAGGCAACCCGTCGCCATAGGCCGCCATCTGGCGCAGCGCCGCCTCGGTCCGGGCCCAGGGAAAGCGGGTCATCGGGTATTTGCGCGGCGCGCCGCGCAGGCGCGACGGCACGAGCCCGGCGGAGAGGTATTCGACCTGGCTGGCGTCGGGACGATTCCGTTGCGCCTGAAGCGGGCCTTCGATCGCGTAGGACCCTTCGAGATAGACGAAGAGCGGCAGGTCGAGCGCGTCGAGCCAGACGACCGGTTCGTCGCCCTCGTGCCCGTGATCGTGCCAGTCGCCGCCGGGGGTCAGGACGAGGTCGCCTTCCTCCATCGGCAGTTTCTCTCCGTCAACGACGGTGTAGCCGCCCTTGCCTTCGACGATGATGCGGGTGGCGGATGGCGTGTGGACGTGGGCGGGCGCAGTTTCGCCCGGCAGCAGCAGCTGCATCCCGAGGTAGATCGACGGCGTGGCGCACATCGCGCCGGGGCCACGGCCGGGGTCCGACAGGACCAGTACGCGGCGTTCGGCCTTTTCCACCGGGGTCAGCTCGCCGGCGCGCAGCAGCAGCGGGCGGACGGCGTCATAGGCCCAGTGGCCCGGTTTCGTGACGGGTTTCGGCTGGCCATGCGGCAGCACGTTGCGCATCATGGGCCAGAGCGGGGCGACCCCTGCGGCGGTCATGTCGTCGCGATAGTCCTGCGGAAGCTCTTCGAGCGTGCCAAGATCTGCCATTGGTCTCCTCCCCTTCGACTCGGTTGGCATCGGTTCTTTGGTAAGTATACATATTATCCTGAGGGGCAGTGTCGCAAGCGGGGAGGACGCGATGACAGAAGGGCCGGACATTCTGGCGATGCCGGGGCACCTGATCCGCAGACTGCAGCAGCAGGCCACCGCGCTGTTCGGCGAGGCGATGGCCGAGACGGACATGCGGCTGACCCCGGTGCAGTTCGCGGCGCTTTCCGCGCTGGCCCATGCACCGGGGATGGACCAGGCGACACTGGCGGCGACGATTTCCTACGACCGGGCGACCATCGGCGGAGTCGTGGACCGGCTGGTCGCGCGTGGCGTCATCGCCCGCGCGGTCAGCCAGACGGACAGGCGGGCACGGGTGCTGTCGCTCACGCCGGAGGGGCAGGCGCTGCTGGCGCGGGCACGACCGCTGGTCGAGACGGTTCAGGAACAGATCCTCGCCCCCCTGCCAGAGGCGGAGCGGGCGACGTTCATGGCGCAGCTGCGGCGGGTTGCCGGGGCGGAATAGGCTCTAAGCCAGCCCAAAGATGGCGATGGCCGAGACGTAGGCCGAGATCGCGAGGCCCGACAGGATCGTGTAGGCGCCGTTCCATCGCCAGCTGACATGGCGTGGCGGGACGCTGCCGAACCGGGCAAGCAGCAGGGTCGGGGCCGCGAAGGGCGAACTGATCGCGCCGAGCGTCCAGCCGCCGGTCAGCGCGACGAAGACGGCGGTGGAAGAGACGCCGATCACCTCGGGATGCGGGATGATCGGGAACATCAGGGTGGTGGCGAGCAGCGGGCTCATCCCGAGCTGGCCGCCGAGCGGGACAAGCCAGACCAGCGCCACCAGCGCCGCCCAGGCGGGCAGGCGGTCGAGGGTCAGGCCGGTGGATTGCACCAGCGGGGTCAGCAGCGTCGCGCCGAGCGCGCCGATGAAGCCCGCCATCCCCATCAGCAGGAATTCCTCGCGGAAGCCGGGAAGGTCGTCGCGGACGAGCTTCGAGGTTCGCTGGCCGAGGTAGCCCGCGCGGGTTCCGGCGGGGCCCTGTATCGCGAACCAGCCGACGGCGATCAGCGGCACGATCACGAGGATGATCGATGTCACGCGCATGCCGGTGGCTTCGTGCAAGCCGATTGCGGTGCCCATCAGGACGACCAGAAGGGACAGCAGCGGCAGGATCGTGGCCCATGTGCCGTAATCGCTTGTGGCGACCATGGTGGGGCGGCCGGGGATCCGCGGCTTGAAGATCGTGTCGAGCGCCCAGCCGATGCCGATCATCAGGCCCGAGGTGATCAGCGCATAGGGCACGGCCCGCGCCCAGACCAGGTCAGGCAGCAGGACGGTGGCGATCACGACGGCGAAGGCCAGCGGCGACCACGTCAGCATGCCGGAAAAGCCGCGCTGGATGGCCAGCAGCATCCGTCGGACTCGGTGGTTGCGCACCACCTCGTCCGGTTCGTCGGCGGCGCTGGCGGTCGAGAGCGAGCCGAGCAGCGCGATGGCGCCGTAGTTCAGCGGGACCGCGAACATATGCGCGCCGGCGGTCAGGGCGAGGTAGCGGCGGCCGGGCGGCTGGTGGGCGAGGAACAGGCCGCAGCGGGCGATCGAGGGCGAGGTGTCGGCGGCATGCTGCAGCGTGGCGAGGGCGGCGAAATAGGCCATGATGAAGGCCGAGCGTTCGAAGGCCGCGCGGACCTGCATGATCCAGTCGTCGCGGGTGGCGATGGCCAGCACGATCAGGGCCAGTCCGACGGCCACGAACATCAGCCGCCCCTTGCGGACCTTCAGCGCCTGAACGGCGATCAGGAAGGGAAACAGGATCCCCGCCGCCTGTATCGCCCATGTGGCGCCGCCCCAGTGGTTCACCGTGACAAGCAGCCAAAGCAGCAGGATGCCGGGCCCGAGGATCGCGATGTCGAGCGGGCGCGGCCCCGTCGTGCCGCTCATGAAGCCAGGATCGTGGCGAGGTGGCGCACGGCGAGCTGATAGCCGTTGGTGCCGCACCCGACGATGATCCCGTCCGCCCGCTGCGAGACGTAGGAATGGTGACGGAAGCTTTCGCGCTTGTGCACGTTCGAGATATGCACCTCGATCACCGGCGACTCGTAGGCGTTCAGCGCGTCGAGGATCGCGACGGACGTGTGCGAATAGGCGCCGGGATTGATGACGATCCCCGCCGTTTTGCCCCGCGCATCGTGGATCCAGTCGACCAGTTCGCCTTCGTGGTTCGATTGCAGGGCGGCGATGGTGTAGCCGAACGTCTCGGCCAGCCTGCGGCAGTCGGCCTCGATGTCGGCCAGCGTTTCGGATCCGTAGATGTCCGGTTGTCTCTGTCCGAGAAGGTTCAGGTTGGGCCCGTTCAGGATCAGGATCGTCTGTGTCATCGGTTCGCCTGTCGCGTTTGGCGCGACGCTGCCATGCGACCGGCGGGTCTGCAATGCCCGATCTGGACAGTCCGGGCGCTTTGCGGTCACCTGTGACCGGACCTCTTACAGAACCGGGTGATTGCATGAGCATTCCAGCGCTGTCCGATCTCATTTCTCAGGGGCGCGGCGATGCGCCGGCGGATCTGGTGCTGAAGGGCGGGCAGGTTCTGGACGTGGTGACGGGCGATCTGGTCGCGGGCGACGTGGCGATCTGCGGCGACACCGTGGTGGGGATCGGGGCCGGATACGAGGGGCGGCAGGTGATCGACGTCACCGGGAAAACGCTGGTTCCGGGCTTCATAGACACGCATCTGCACATCGAAAGCTCGCTGGTGACGCCGCATGAGTTCGACCGTTGCGTCGGGCCGCGGGGCGTGACGACGGTGATCTGCGACCCGCACGAGATCGCGAACGTGATCGGGGTGCCGGGGATCGAGTATTTCCTCGCCGCCGCGCAGGAGACCCTGATCGACATCCGTGTGAACCTGTCGTCCTGCGTACCGTCGAGCCACATGGAAACGGCTGGAGCCGAGATCGGGGCCACCGATCTGATCCCGCTGGCGGACCATCCCAAGGTGATCGGGCTGGCCGAGTTCATGAACTATCCCGGCGTGATCTTTCAGGATCCCGGTTGCATGGAAAAGCTGGAGGCATTTCGCGGCCGGCATATCGACGGACATGCCCCGCAGCTGAGCGGGCGCGACCTGAACGCCTATATCGCCGCCGGTATCCGGACCGAGCACGAGGCCACGACCGCCGAGGAGGCGCGCGAAAAGCTCCGCAAGGGGATGCGGGTGCTGATCCGCGAAGGCTCGGTGTCGAAGGACCTGCATGCCTTGCAGCCGCTGCTGACCGACATCACCAGTGCCTACATGTGCCTGTGCACGGACGACCGAAATCCGCTGGATATCGCCGAGCACGGGCATCTGGACTACATGATCCGCGAGCTGATCCGGCTGGGCTGTCCCACGCTCGCCGTCTACCGCGCGGCCAGCCTGTCGGCGGCCGAGGCGTTCGGGCTGAAGGACCGGGGCCAGATCGCGCCGGGCAAGCGGGCGGATATCGTGGTGCTCTCTGATCTGGCCGATTGCCGGGCCGAGATGGTGCTGGCGGGCGGTGTGGTGCTGGAGGATGCGGCCTTTGCCGTTCGCCCTGTCACGCCGCCGGTCGGGCGCGGGTCGGTCAAGGCGCCGGTGTTGGACGGCGACGACTTCCGCACGACCGCGAACCGGGAGGAGACGGACGTCATCGGCATCCTCGACGGCAAGATCATCACCGAGCATCTGAAGGAGGAGATCGCGATCGAGGACGGCGACAAGCGCCCCGACCCGGCGCGCGACCTCGTCAAGATCGCGGTGGTGGAGCGGCACGGCAAGAACGGGAACATCGCCACCGGCTTCGTGAAGGGGTTCGGGCTGAAACGGGGGGCCATCGCCTCGACCGTCTGCCACGACCATCACAACATCGCGGTGGTCGGCATCGACTACGACGACATGGCGCTGGCGGCGAACCGGCTGGGGCAGATCGAGGGCGGGTTCGTCGTGGTGGACGACGGCAAGGTCATCGCGGAACTGCCGCTGCCGGTGGCCGGGCTGATGAGCCTTTCGCCCTTCGAGGCGGTCCATGCCGACCTCGTGGAACTGCGCGCGGCCGCCAAGCGGCTGGGGGTCACGTTGGCCGAGCCGTTCCTGCAACTGGCCTTCCTTGCGCTGCCGGTGATCCCGGCGCTCAAGATCACGGACCGGGGCATGGTCGACGTGGTGAAGTTCGAGATCATCTCGTGATCCGCTCACGCAGCATGAACGGAGTTGTCACGCAACTTCCTGATCTTTCAGGCGTATAAGCTCTGACAGAAGACCAAAGGAGGCACGAGAGTGACCATGCTTCGAACGACCCTATGCGCGGTGACCGCGCTGACACTGGCCGGGACCGCCGCACAGGCGCAGTCCGGCTTCATCACCAAATCCGAGATCGGGATCGCAGGCGCCCCCGGCATCTCGGACCGCGACGACCGGCTGTCCGCCCCGACCGGCGACCCGTTCATCAGCGTCATCGTCCTGGACCGCGCGTCCGGCGACCTGAAGCTGTGCGGATCCTACCAGAACGACGAGAACGGACGCGGCGTGCGCTGCGGGCCGCTGCCCGCGAACAGCGAGGCCGTGGAACCGAAACAGCAGAGCCTCTGGGAGTTGTGATTTTCCGCTAATCGGAACATAATTCCACGCATTGACCTCTCCCCGACGCTTGCCTAGTTTGGCGCGCGCCGGGGGGAGGTCGCGCGCGTTTCCAGCGCGCCCGTTCGACCTGTCCCCCCGATTTGTTTCTGAAAGGGGTAGGCCATGGCCGAAGCGAACCGGATCAACGACGTCATCAGCACCGGGATGGAGGGCGACATCGCCCTGATCTGCATCGACAACCCGCCGGTGAACGCCACCGGTCAGGCGGTGCGCGCCGGGCTGAAAGAGGCGATGGAGGGTCTGGTTTCCGAAGGCCGCGCCAAGGTCATCGCGATCTACTGCGCGGGCCGCACCTTTGTCGCCGGGGCCGACATCCGCGAATTCGGCAAGCCGCCGCAGGCCCCCGGCCTGGGCGATGTGCTGAGCGCGATCGAAGGTTCGCCGATCCCCGTTATCTCCATCATTCACGGCACCGCGCTCGGGGGCGGCTATGAACTGGCGCTTTCGACTCATGCCCGCGTGGCCGTCGAAGGCGCGCGCATCGGGCTGCCCGAGGTCCTGCTGGGCCTGCTGCCGGGTGCCGGTGGCACGCAGCGTCTCCCGCGTCTGTCCGGGCTGGCATTCGCGCTGGACGTGATCCTGTCGGGCCGCCAGGTACCGGCCAAGGAAGCCGCCGCCAAGGGCGCGGTCGACAAGGTCATGGCCGGCGAGCCGCGCGATGTCGCGCTGAAGGCGGGGCAGGAGGTCATCGACGGCACCCTGCCGACGCGGCGGACGGACCTGATCGAGGCGGAGTATGACCGGAAGGTCATCGACGACACGCTGGCCGGGGTGAAGAAGAAGAACCCCCACCTGATTTCCCCGGTGAAATGCGTCGAGGCGGTCGCGGCCTGCAATCTTCCGCTGGAAGAGGGTCTGAAAGTCGAACGCCAGTGCTTCATCGACTGCATGAACACGCCGCAGCGCGCGGGTCTGATCCATGCGTTCTTTGGCGAACGGGCCGTGTCGAACATCCCCGAGGCCAAGGGCGATCACCGGCCGCTGAACAAGATCGGCGTGATCGGCGGCGGCACGATGGGGTCGGGCATCTCGACCGCCTGCCTGACCGCCGGGATCCCGGTGATGCTGGTCGAGGTCAAGCAGGAGGCGCTGGACCGGGGCGTCGCGACGATCACCAAGAACCTCGACGGGGCCGTGTCGCGCGGCAAGATGAGCGCCGACAAGCGGGACGCCACGCTGGCCCTGCTGTCGACCAGCCTCGAGATGGAGGCGCTGGCCGATGTCGATCTGGTGATCGAGGCGGTGTTCGAGAAGATGGAGATCAAGAAGGAGATCTTCGAAAAGCTCGACCGCATCTGCAAGCCGGGGGCGATCCTTGCCTCCAACACCTCCTACCTGGACGTGAACCAGATCGCCGCCGTGACCAAGCGGCCCGAGGACGTACTGGGCCTGCACTTCTTCAGCCCCGCGCACGTGATGCGCCTGCTGGAGATCGTGCAGGGCGAAAAGACCGCCGCCGACGTGGTCGCCACCGGCTTCCGCCTGGCCGCGAACCTCAAGAAGGTCGGCGTGCTGGCGCAGGTCTGTGACGGGTTCATCGGCAACCGCATCCTCGGGCACTACTCCAAGGTCATCGCCTACCTCGTGCTGGACGGCGCGAGCCCGCAGCAGGTGGATGACGCGCTGGAAGGCTTCGGGCTGGCCATGGGGCCGCACAAGGTCGGTGACCTTGCCGGGCTCGACATCGGCTACATGAACCGCCAGCGGATGAAGGAAGAGGGTCTGAACCCCGCCGAACGCTATGGCGGTGTGGTGGCCGACCGGATCGCGGAACAGGGCTGGTACGGCCGCAAGACCGGCAAGGGCTATTACGTCTACGACGCCGGTGCGCCGGTGCCGAACGAAGACGTGGCAGGCATCATCGACGCCGTTCGCGCCGAGCAGGGCATCACCCCCAAGAGCTTTACCGAACAGGAGATCGTGGATCGCTACATGACCGCGATGATCTCGGAAGCCGCCCGCGTCGTAGAAGACGGGACCGCCAAGCGTCCGGTGGATGTCGATATGGTGTTCCTGTTCGGCTACGGCTTCCCCCGGTTCCGGGGCGGACCGCTGCACTACGCCGACACCATCGGCGCGGCGGAGCTGGTCAAGCGGATCGAGGCCTATGCCAAGGAAGACGCACACTATTGGCAGGTGCCGGAGATCCTGCGCAAGATGGCGGCCGACGGCACCACGTTCGCCGATCTGAATTCGTAATCAGGAGGGAGGACCTGACATGGACCTGACGTTTACCCCCGAAGAAGAAGCCTTCCGCCAGGAAGTCCGCGATTTCTTCAAGGAGAACCTGCCCGACGACATCCGCGACGCGGTGAAGAACGGCGGCGAGCTGACCAAGAGCATCATGGAGCGCTACCACGCCATCCTGAACAAGAAGGGCTGGCTGGCGGTCACGTGGCCCGAGGAATACGGCGGGCCCGGCTGGGGCCCGGTGGAACGGCACATTTTCGACGAGGAATCGTGCCGCGCCTACGCCCCGCGCATCGTGCCCTTCGGCCTGTCGATGCTGGGGCCGGTGCTGCAGAAGTTTGGGACCAAGGAGCAGAAGGACTACTACCTGCCCCGCATCCTGAACGGCGACGACTGGTGGTGCCAGGGCTATTCGGAGCCCGGCGCGGGGTCCGACCTCGCCTCGCTCAAGACCCGTGCCGTCAAGGACGGGGACGAGTGGGTCATCAACGGTCAGAAGACCTGGACCACCCTCGGCCAGCACGCCGACTGGATCTTCTGCCTCGTCCGCACCGATCCGGACGTGAAGCAGCAGGAAGGCATCTCCTTCATCCTCGTCGACATGAAGACCCCCGGCGTCGAAGTGCGCCCGATCAAGCTGATCGAGGGTGGCCACGAGGTGAACGAGGTCTTCTTTACCGACGTGCGGGTTCCGCTGAAGAACCTCGTCGGTGAGGAAAACAAGGGCTGGACCATCGCGAAGTACCTGCTGACGCACGAGCGGACGGGGATCGCGGGTGTCGGCTTCTCGATGCTCGAGCTGGAAGAGGTCAAGGAACTGGCCAAGAAGGTGATGCGCAACGGCAAGCCGCTGGCCGAGGATCCGCTGTTCGCCGCCCGCGTGGCACAGGCCGAAATCGACCTCGAAGCCATGAAGATCACCAACCTGCGGATGCTCTTCACCGCGCAGAAGCAGGGTGCGCCCGGGCCGGAAACCTCGATCCTCAAGATCAAGGGCACCGTCATCAACCAGGAGCTCAAGGACCTCAAGCGCCGGGCGCTCGGACCGAACGCGGCGCCGTTCCCCGGTTCGCTCAAAGGCTCGAACCTCGACGTGGCGCCGGCTGGCCATGCGAACGACGCGGCGCGGTATTTCAACAACCGCAAGACGTCGATCTTTGGCGGATCCAACGAGATCCAGCGCAACATCCTGACCAAGACCATGCTGGGGCTGTAATCCATGAACTTTGATCTGACTGAAGACCGCCAGATGCTCCAGGACAGCCTGCGGCGCTACTTGGGCGACAAGTACCCGGTCGAGCACCGCAACAAGGTGGCCTATGCCGAGCCGTTCCACGATCCGTCCAAGTGGGACGAGCTGGTGGAACTTGGCGCGCTCTATGCGCTGGCCGGTGAGGATGCGGGCGGCATGGGGGGCACCGGGTTCGACATCTCGGTGGTGTTCGAGGAACTGGGCCGGACGCTCTGCCCCGAACCCGTGCTTGGGGCGCTGATGGCCTCGCGGATCCTGAGCGCCGCCGGTGCGGATCAGGAGGCGCTGCTCTCCGGCGCGACCAAATACGCGGTCGGGCTGGGCGAACTGGACGCGCCCTACGACCTGAGCCAGATGACGACCGAGGCCAAGGGCGGCAAGCTGTCGGGCCGCAAGTCCATCGTCTATGGCGGGCAGGCGGCGGATGGCTTCCTGATCGCGGCCAAGGACGGCGGGTCGGTCTCGGTGTATTCGGTGAAAGCCGAGGACGCCTCCGTCACCGGCTACGGCATGATGGACGGCGGCGGCGCGGCCGAGGTCGTGCTCGAGGACGCTCCGGCGGAACTGGTGCTGAAGGATGCCGATGCCGCGATCCAGGACGCGATCAACGCGGGCATCGTGGCGCTGTGTTCCGAAGCGGTCGGCGCGATGGAAGTGCTGCACAAGATGACCGTGGAATACCTCGGCCAGCGCAAGCAGTTCGGCCGTCCGATCGGCACGTTCCAGGTGCTGCAACACCGCGCGGTCGACATGCTGACCGAGATCGTTCAGGCCCGCTCCATCGTCATCAAGGCGGCGTCCGAGCTGGGTGGTGCGGATGCCTCGCGCTACTGCTCGATGGCCAAGAACCTGATCGGCCGCGCCGGTCGGCAGGTGGCCGAAGAGGCGATCCAGATGCACGGCGGCATCGCGATGACCTGGGAATACCCCGGCTCGCACTACGCCAAGCGCATCATCATGATCGACGCGCAGTTGGGGGATACGGATTATCACCTGATGCAGGTCGCGGCGGCCTGATTTCGGGCGGAAGGTTTGCGGGGGCCCGGACGGTTGTCCGGGCCTTTTGCGTTTTTTGGGGGGTGGTGAGCCGATGGTTGAGAGAGCGATGACCGCTTCGAGCCAAGACTGGACTGGGCGCGTCAGGCCAATTTTGCACGCGCGACGCCGCGCTAAATCGGCTTGATCTCAGTCTCCTGAGAGGCGCGTGACCTCCGACGGCCATTTGAACAGATAGGTCTCGTCAAAGTCGGACGGGATTGGCCGCGTCACATTGACAATGCCAAATGTGGTGGCAAACGATGAGAAGGCCGCATTCGCACGCTCTGTTTGAGGGCTGTGGCCTTCAAATTGCATCACCCTGGAAACGATCACCAACCAGGACCGGTCGCAGGCCGCATATTTCTTCAGCCGATCGTTCTTGCTTTTCAGGATCGGTAAGAGGACGCGGTCGTCGAAGTCTGGCGTGATACCACCTCGGCTGCCAGTCACCTTGATGTCGTGTCTCCCGTCCCTGTAGAGGGAAATGTTCTGGATGAACTCCGGCAACTGGGCGGACGGCTCTGAGCGCGCGCTTCGCATTCCCCCGTCGTAGCGGATGCGTGCCCATCTTTCTGACCAAATTGTTATGGCACCTGGGTTTGGCAGCTTCGCCGCAGCGTCGGAGATCAGAGCCGCCACTCGCGGTAGGTCGTCTTTGTCTTCGACGCTGACAGGAACTCCGTCTACAAAGGCAATGTTGATGATCAACCCATCATCCCCCTCCCTTGCATTCTTCTCAACCAATTTGCGCAGTGCTTTCGCATATTCGCTCTGGGCATGTTCGATCTGTAGCGCACCAAATTTCCCAGCTTCATGCCTTGCAATCGTGAGTTCGATCCCGACGGTCTCTCCGTCAATGACTGCGATGAAGTCCGGACACTCGTAAGGTTCCAGCTTTTCGGGCACGATACCTGCGGCTCGAAAGAATTCGTTGAGATGAAGGAATTCTGACTCTTTCGCACTGTTCATGGCTCGGCCACTCACTTTTCCGCAACTACTACATGCGAAGTATGGCCGCATTTACGGCTCTTTTAGATGATTAGGAACGTCCGCTTGTTTGAAGCAAGGATTGCTTCTTTGCCGGTGCGGCGAAAGACCGATTTCCGCCCTACCTCCCTTGTGTCTTCGCGGGCGCAACGTAGATCGACCATATGCGGCGAATGGCAAATCTGTCCGTCTAGCAGACTTCCTCACGAGGTTTGTCGAAGGCTTCCACGTTTTCCTCCCCAAGGACTCTTGTTCACCGAATCTTAGTGTGGGAAAGTTCTGCTAAGAGCAGCTTAACCAGAACACACAGGCCCACCCCAGGCGATGAGCGACGCGAGCACGATACTGCGCGAGGTCTTCGGATTCGACGGATTCCGTCCGGGTCAGGCCGAGATCGTGGAGGCGGTGAGCGCGGGCCGCGACGTGCTGGCGATCATGCCGACCGGCGGCGGAAAATCGCTGTGTTATCAACTGCCTGCCCTCATGGGTGAGGGGCTGACGGTCGTCATCTCCCCCCTCATCGCCCTGATGCGCGATCAGGTCCGCGCGCTGCGCGAGGCGGGGGTCGAGGCGGGGGCGCTGACCTCGGGTAACACGCCGGAAGAGACGGATTTCGTCTGGGAACGGATCGAGGCGGGGGCGCTGCGGCTGCTCTATCTCGCGCCGGAACGGCTGGCGGGCGAGGGCACGGTGCGGATGCTGCGCCGGATCGGCGTGAAGCGGATCGCGGTGGACGAGGCGCATTGCGTCAGCCAGTGGGGGCATGACTTCCGGCCCGATTACCTGCGGATCGGGGAGTTGCGGAAAGCGCTCGGCGTGCCGGTTGCGGCCTTCACCGCGACGGCGGATGCCGAGACGCGGGACGAGATTGTCGCGCGGCTGTTCGACGGGCCGCCGGAGACCTTCCTGCGCGGCTTCGACCGGCCGAACATCCATCTGGCGTTTCAGGCCAAGGACAACCCGCGCACGCAGATCCTGACCTTCGCCGCCGCGCGCAAGGGGCAGTCCGGCATCGTCTATTGCGGCACCCGCGCCAAGACCGAGACGCTGGCGCAGGCGCTGCGCGAGGCGGGACATCTGGCGATCCATTACCACGGCGGGATGGAGGCCGAGGACCGGCGCGTGGCCGAGACCCGGTTCCAGCGCGAGGACGGGCTGATCGTCTGCGCAACGGTCGCCTTCGGCATGGGTGTCGACAAGCCCGACATCCGCTGGGTCGCCCATGCGGACCTGCCCAAGAGCATCGAGGCCTATTACCAGGAGATCGGCCGCGCGGGGCGCGACGGTGCACCGGCCGAGACGCTGACGCTCTACGGGCCCGACGACATCCGCCTACGCCGGTCGCAGATCGACGAGGGGCTCGCCCCGCCGGAGCGGCGGGCGGCGGACCATGCCCGGCTGAACGCCCTGCTGGGGCTTGCCGAGGCGCTGGAATGCCGCCGGGCCAAGCTGCTGACGTATTTCGGGGAAGAAGCGACGGCCTGCGGGAATTGCGACTGCTGCGACAGCCCGCCCGAGGTGTTCGACGGGACGGAGGCGGTGCGCAAGGCGCTGTCGGCGATCCTGCGGACCGAGGAATGGTTCGGCGCGGGGCATCTGACGGACATCCTGATCGGCAATGTCACCGACAAGATCCGGCAGCGTCGGCATGACGACCTGCCGACCTTCGGCGTGGGCAAGGACCTGAGCAAACGGGAATGGTCGGCGGTGTTCCGGCAGATGATGGGTCACGACCTGATCCGTCCGAACCCGGACCGCCACGGCGCGCTGACGATGACCGAGGCCGCGCGCCCGATCCTGCGGGGCGAGGAGTCGATCGACCTGCGCCGCGACAGCATCGACCGGGCGCGGGCCAAGGCCTCGCGCCCTGCCGTCAGGACGATGGTGTCCGAGGAGGACGAGCCGCTGCTGTCCGCGCTCAAGGCCAAGCGCCGCGCGCTGGCCGAGGAGGCGCGGGTGCCGGCCTATGTGATCTTCCCCGACCGCACGCTGATCGAGATGGCCGAGAGCCGCCCGCAGAGCCTCGACGACATGGCGCGGGTCAGCGGGGTGGGTGCCAAGAAGCTGGAACGCTACGGGGCGATGTTCCTCGAGGTCATCACCGGCGCGTCGGAGGAGCTGCACCCCGCGCGGCGCAGGCTGGCGGGGCAGGGGGCCGGGTCGCTCTACGACCGGCTGATGGAGGTTCAGGCCGACCTCGCGCGCGGGCCGGACGGGATCGACAAGCCGCTCAGCTGTTCCGCCTCGCAGGTGGCCAAGGTGGCGCAGGCGCGGCCCGAGAGCGAGGCGGCGCTGGAGCGGATACTGGGCGAACACCGCGCGGAACGGTTCGGCGCGGCCTTTCTGGACGCCATCCGGGCGACGGGCTAAGTCATCCCGGAACCGAGGGGACCTGCCATGCTGATCGTCATTTCACCGGCCAAGAAGCTCGACTGGGAGGAGCGCGACCTCGCCCTGACCGAGCCCGAGTTTCAGGACGACGCCAACCGGCTGGCCAAGACGATGCGCAATCAGACCTTGCGTGATCTCAAGGGGTTGATGGACCTGAGCGACGACCTCGCCCGGCTGAACCGCGACCGGTTCAAGGCGTTCTCGGACGCGCCGGTCGCCTCTGCGTTGCGGCCCGCCGTGCTGGCCTTTGCGGGCGACACCTACCAGGGGCTCAGGGCCGGGGAGTTCACGGGGTCCGAGATGATGCGCGCGCAGGAGCGGCTGCGGATCCTGTCGGGGCTTTACGGCGTGCTGCGGCCGCTGGACGGGATCCAGCCCTACCGGCTGGAGATGGGCAGCCGGCTGTCGACGCGGCGGGGTGCGAACCTCTACGACTACTGGCGCGACCAACCCGCGAAGGTGCTGAACCGGCGGGCCGAGGAGCTGGGCACAGACACGCTGGTGAACTGCGCCAGCCAGGAATATTTCGGCGCGGTCGATCTGAAGCGGCTCAAACTGAACGTCATCACGCCGCAGTTCCTCGAGGAGGATGGCGGCAGCGCCAAGATGATCAGCTTCTTCGCCAAGCGCGCGCGGGGTGCGATGGCGGGCTGGCTGATCCGGGGGGACGTGACGGACCCGGCGCGGATCGTGGAGTTCGCCGAGGACGGTTATGCGCATGATCCTGCGCGGTCGGAACCGGGGCGTCCGGCGTTTGTCCGTCCGAGGCAGGCGGGGGCCTGAGGCTCAGCCCGTCAGGGCCAGCGACGACAGGCGCGGGAAAGGCCAGAGCGTGCCCTGAGGCGCGTGACGGGTGATCGCCGCGCGGATCGCGTCGCGCGACAGCGGCTTGGTCAGGTAGTGATCCAGCCCTGCCGACAGGATCTCCTGCGCGTCGCCCTGCAGGGCATGGGCGGTCATCGCGATGATCGGCACATGCGCGCCGGGCGTGGCCTGCTCCGCCTGACGGATCAGGCGGGTCGCCTCCTTGCCGTCCATGCCGGGCATGGAAATGTCCATGAAGATCAGATCGGGCGCGTGGTCGCGCCAAGCGTCGACGGCCTCTTCGCCGTTGGTTGCGAAATGCAACTCGATCCGCGCGCCGCGCAGCATCCGGTCGAACACCATCCGGTTGGTCGGGTTGTCCTCGGCCGCCAACACCCGCAGCAGGCGTAACTCCGGGGCCGGTTCCTGCGCCGCGTCCTGCCGGTGGCGGCGGGATACGAAGCCCTGCCCGGCACTCGTGCCGACGGCCGTCGAGGGGGCCGGGGCATCCGGCGCTGGCCTTGCCGCATCCGCCGCGCAATGGACCGGCAGGGTGATACGGAAACCAAAGGCCGATCCCCGCCCCGGTTCGCTGTCCACCCAGATGTCGCCGCCCATCAGGCCGATCAGGCGGCGCGAGATCGACAGGCCCAGCCCGGTCCCCTCGAACTGGCGGTTGTGCGCGCCTTCGGCCTGGCTGAACTGGTCGAAGATCCGGTCGACCTGGGCCTGGTCTATCCCGATACCGCTGTCCTCGACGGTGATGTGCAGATCGACGCTGCCGCGCAGGTGGAACCCCATGACCCGGACCAGCACATGCCCCTCGGCTGTGAACTTCACCGCATTGCCGATCAGGTTGGTCAGCACCTGCCGGATCCGCCCCCGGTCGCCCGTAACCACCGCGGGCAGCCATGCGTCGTAGTCCGTGAGCAGGTCCAGCCCCTTGGCGCGGGCGGACGGCATCAGCAGCGTCATGACCTCGCGGATCATCTGTTCCAGTTCGAACGGTTCGGGGTTCAGCACCAGCTTGTCCGCCTCGATCCGCGAGTAGTCGAGCACGTCGTTGATGATCACCAGCAGCGCCTCGCCCGACGAGCGGATGGTTTCGGCATAGAGCTGTTGATCGGGGTCGAGCGCGGTGTCGCAGAGCAGTTCGGCCATCCCGACCACGCCGTTCATCGGCGTCCGTATCTCGTGGCTCATGTTGGCGAGAAAGGCGGATTTCGCGCGGTTCGCGGCCTCGGCCCGTTCGCGGGCCTCGCGCAGACGTTCCTCGTACCGGACCGAGGCGGTGATGTTCATGGCGATGTTCACCACGTCGCCGCCGTGGCCACGATGGGTGATGAGGCGGATGAAGTGGTCGTTCCACAGGCGGATGACCTCGGGCTCTGGCGCGGCGTCCTGCCAGCGGTCGATCATTCGACCGCGCCACTGCGCGGGCGACTCGTCGCCGGTGTCGATGATCCCTTCCTCGGTGGCGAGTTGCAGCAGGCGGACGTAGGAGACACCGGGCTGCACCTCGTCCAGACCGTCGAATATCTGCATCCAGGCATCGTTGGCGGCAATCATCCGGCCTTCGCTGTCGAAGAAGGCGAACCCGTCCTGAATCGCGCGGATCGACATCCAAAGGCGGCGTTCGGCGATGGCGATCTTCTGGTTCGCCTCGGTGATCTCGGACCGGAAGCGCTGGTTCTCGTCCCGGACGCTGCGCACCTCTTCACGGGTCTCGGTGATCTCCTCGCTCAGTTGCCGCGCGTGCAGGCCGAGCTTGCGGTTGGCGGCGAACAGCTCCGCCTGCTTCTGCTCCAGCAGGCGTTCGGCGGCCAGCCGGCCGCGACGTTCCTCGGACAATCTGTCGGCCATTGTCATTGCCGCGCGACGCTCCGTTCTCGGCCCGGAATTCGGGTCCGGACAGGGTGCGCGACGAGGGTAAACAATGCGTTCACTTTCCTGCCGATTCCGATGGAATCCTTGCGTGCGACGTGACCTCCTGCGACCATGCGGCAATTGCCCAAGGAGTTTTCCGATGAATCGATTTCTTGCTGTTCTCGTGGCGGGTGGACTGACCCTCGCCTCTGCCCTGCCCGGTCTGGGCCAGACGGCCGCCGACCAGCCGCTGCCCAAGAAGCGGATGATCGTCACGATGAACACGGATTTTCCGGGCTCCGACCTGCAGAACATGTTCGACACCTCGTTCGAGGCCTGCCGCACGGCCTGCGAGGCGCTGGATGCCTGCACTGCGTTCACCTTCAACGCGAAATCGAACGCCTGTTTCCCCAAATCCGCGGTGTCCAGCCAGATCCCCTTCGACGGGGCGCATTCGGCGGTGATGCTGACGCCGACCAACGGTGCGCGGCTGCTGGCGGCGGAGCGTGTCGGGGAGCTGGGCTTTCTCGGAGACAGGACGCTGACGGGCGCGCGCGAACTGGCGGAACAGATCGGCTGGATCCATCCCTCGGGCCAGTTCGACGTTCAGCGGATGCTGGAGAATTCGCGCAGCGCCGATGTCTCGGGCGATACGCTGAATGCGATGCGCTGGATGGGCGGCGCAGTCGCGCAGAGCGATCAGGCCGCGCATTGGGCTGAATTCTCGCGTCTGCTGCTGGAGGTCCGGACGGAGAACTCGGGCGACCGGAGCCGCTATCGCGACCGCGCGCTGGATGCGGCCGCCAACGCCTACCTGCGGGCGGATGCCGTGCCGGTCCGGGTCAACGCGCTGACCGCGCTGGCGGATGCGCTGCGGGTGAACGGACGCGGGCGCGACACGATCCCGGCGTTGCGGCTGGCCCGGTCGCTGCAGCCGCGCGAGGACATCGAGGCGGCGCTGGACGACGCCATCGCGAAATACGGCTTCCGTATCGAGGAGCATCGCGTCGACAACGATCAGGCCCGGCCGCGCATCTGCGCCGAGTTCACCGAGCCGCTGGTCGAGGACGGGGTGAACTACGCCGATTACGTCAGGCTGCCGGATCAGACCATGGCGGTCGAGGCGAACGGCAACCAGATCTGCATCAACGGCGGCACCCATGGCGAACGCTACACGGTGGTGTTCCGTGAAGGCATGCCCGCCAAGTCGGGCGAGGTGCTGGCCAAGGATGTCGAGCTGCGGTTCTACATCCGCGACCGGACGCCGATGGCGCGTTTCCCCGGCCGGGCCTACGTGCTGCCCGCCGCCGGGGACGCGGCGCTGCCGATCGAGACGGTGAACACCGACAAGGTCGAGCTGAAGCTGCGCCGGGTCATCGACCGCAACCTGCTGCGTGCGATCCAGGACAGCTATTTCGGGCGTCCGATCTACGAGTGGGAGGAAGAGAGCTTTGGCGCCGATGTGGCCGAGGAGATCTGGACCGGCACCGGCGAGACGGCGAACGAGCTGAACACGGACATGATGACCCGCCTGCCGATGGGGGAAATCCTCGCCGGGCTGACGCCGGGGGCCTATGCACTGACCGCGACGGTGCCGGATCAGGACGAGTATGAGCCCGCGACGCAGTGGTTCATCCTGACCGACCTCGGCATCACGACGATGAGCGGAACGGACGGCACCCATGTCTTCGTGCGTGGCCTCGGCGATGCCGCCGCGCGCGAAGGGGTGACGGTGGAATTGCTGTCGCGCGCCAACCGGGTGCTGGGCACGGCGCAGACGGATGCCGAGGGGCATGTGGTCTTCGAGGCCGGGCTGACGCGGGGCCGTGGCGGTGCCGCGCCCGCGCTGGTGACGGTGCGGGACGGGTCGGACGACCTTGCCTTCCTCGCGCTGACCGATCCGGCGTTCGACCTGTCCGACCGTGGCGTCGAGGGGCGCCAGCCCGCGCCGCCGATCGACGTGTTCCTTGCGACCGACCGGGGCGCCTATCGGGCGGGCGAGGTGATCCATGCGACCGCGCTGGCACGGGATGGGGTTGCTTCAGCCATCGACGGCCTGCCGCTGACGGCGGTGCTGACCCGGCCCGACGGGGTGGAATATTCGCGCGTGACCTCGACCGACGACCGGGCGGGCGGTCATGTCTGGGCGCTGCCCGTCGCCGCAGCGGCCCCGCGCGGGACCTACCGGCTGGACATCCACGCCGATCCCGACGCGCCGGCGCTGTCGTCCAAGACGGTGCTGGTCGAGGATTTCCTGCCCGAGCGCATCGACTTCGATCTCGCGCTGCCCGAGGGCGTGATGAGCCTCGGCGACATGCCAGAGGTCACGCTGGAGGCGAAGTATCTCTTCGGCGCGCCTGCGGGCGGTCTGGGGATCGAGGGCGATGTCCGCGTTTCGGCCAAGCGCACGCTGGAGCAGTTTCCGCGCTATCGCTTCGGGCGGCATGACGAACAGCTCTACGATCAGATCGGCGAGTTCCCCGGCGGCGAGACGGCCGAGGACGGCAGCGCCGCGATCACCTTCGGCCTGCCGGAGTTCGACGATCTGGACCGTCCCGCCGAGGTCAGCCTGACCGTCCGCGTTCGCGAAGGCTCGGGCCGCCCGGTCGAGCGCGCCGCGACGCGGATGGTCCTGCCGGACGCGCCGGTGATCGGGATCCGTCCCGGCTTCGACGATGTCGCGCCCGAGGGGGTGGATGCCACGTTCGACCTGATCGCCATCGGGCCGGATCTGACGCCCGCACCGATGGAGGTGCGGTGGCGGCTGAACCGCGTCGAGACGCGCTATCAGTGGTATCAGCAATACGGCAGCTGGGAATGGGAGCCCTTCACCACCCGCACCGAGGTGGCCAGCGGCACCGCGATGCTGGGCAGCGATCCGGTCGGTGTCGCTGGACCGGTCGACTGGGGCCAGTACGAGATCGTGGTCGAGCAGGCCGGCGGCGACATGGCCTCGTCCATGTCCTTCTATGCGGGCTGGTATGCGCCCGCGGATACATCCTCGACCCCGGACACGCTTGAGCTGTCGCTGGACAAGCCGGGCTATGCCATCGGCGATACCGCGCAGGTTCGCGTCGTGCCGCGCTACGCGGGGACGGCGCTGGTGACGGTGCTGTCGAACCGGCTGATCGACACGAAAGCGGTGCCGGTAACCGAGGGCGAGAATGTCATCGACATGCCTGTCACGGCCGACTGGGGCGCGGGGGCTTACGTGACCGTGTCGGTCATCCGACCGATGGACACCCCTGCCGGGCACAACCCGGCCCGCGCGCTCGGGCTGGGCTATGCCAAGATCGATCCGGGCGCGAAGGCGCTGGACGTCAGCTTCGACGCACCGGCGGAGAGCGATCCGCGCGGAACGCTGACGGCGGCTGTCGTGGTGAACGGCGTGGCCGAGGGCGAAACGGCCTGGGTCACGGTGGCGGCGACGGATGTCGGCATCCTGAACCTGACCGGGTTCAAGACGCCCGATCCCAATGGCTACTACTTCGGCCAGCGCAGGCTTGGCGTCGACATCCGTGACCTCTACGGACGGCTGATCGACGGCTCGCAGGGCGCCATGGGGGCCGTGCGCTCGGGTGGCGACGGCGAGGGTCAGGCGCGGCTGCAGAGCCCGCCGCCGACCGAGGAGCTGGTCGCCTTCTTCTCGGGCCCCGTGCAGGTCGGGGCGGACGGGCGGGCCGAGGTCAGCTTCGACATTCCCGCCTTCAACGGCACGGTCCGGCTGGCCGCGCTGGCGTGGACCCCGACCGGAGTCGGTTCGGCCGAGGCGGACGTGCTGGTGCGTGACCCGGTGGTGGTCACTGCGACCCTGCCGCGCTTCATGGCGCCGGGCGACAGCTCCACGCTGCTGCTGGAGATCGTGCACGCCTCCGGCCCGGCAGGGCGCGCGGGGCTCGACGTGGTGGCGGATGGCGTGAGTGTTGCCGCCGCACCGTCGGGCGTCGATCTGACGGAGCAGGGCAAGGCGGTGCTGAGGCTGCCGGTGACGGCGGACGAAGTCGGCGATCATGAGATCCGCGTGGTTCTGACCACGCCGGGCGGACGGGCGCTGACCAAGTCCCTGACGGTGCCGGTCCGGGCGAACGATCCGGCGATGTCCACGACACAGCGCTTCTCGCTGGCGGCGGGCGCGACCTTCACGCTGGACGCACAGGTCTTCGCGGGCCTGCGCCCCGGCACCGGGCAGGCCATCGTCTCGGCCGGACCGCTGGCCCGGCTCGACGCGCCGGCGCTTCTCGCCACGCTCGACCGGTATCCCTATGGCTGCACCGAACAGGTGACGTCCAAGGCGATGCCGCTGCTCTATCTGTCGTCCGTGGCCGAGGCCATGGGACTGGCCAGCAAGCCGCAGGTGGACGAACGCATCGCGCAGGCCGTGACGCGGGTCCTGACCCGGCAGGCGTCGAACGGCGCCTTCGGGCTGTGGCGGGCGGATTCGGGGGACTTCTGGCTCGACGCCTATGTCTCCGACTTCCTGAGCCGGGCCAAGGCGGCGGGCTACCCGGTGCCCGACATCGCCTTCCGCAATGCGATGGACAACCTGCGCAACCGCATCAACTACGCGCCCGACTTCGACGCCGAAACCAACGGCGGGGGCGAGGACGTGGCCTATGCGCTGATGGTGCTGGCCCGCGAGGGCGCGGCGAACATGGGTGATCTGCGCTACTATGCCGACGTGAAGGGCGAGGACTTCGCCACACCGCTGGCCGCTGCCCAGGTCGGCGCGGCGCTGGCGAGCTACGGCGACCAGCTTCGGGCGGATGCGATGTTCACCATCGCGGGCCGCAAGCTGGAGGCGCGGCGCGCGCGGTCCGAGGCGCAGGTGTTCCGGGCTGATTACGGCACCAACCTGCGCGACGCGGCGGGCGTGCTTTCGCTGGCGGTCGAGGCCGGATCGACGGCGGTGGACCGTCTGCAGCTCGCCTCGGTTGTGGGCGCGGCGGAGGGGCCGCTGTCGACGCAGGAAAGCGCGTGGACGCTGCTGGCGGCCAAGGCGCTGGTGGACGATCCCTCGGTCAACGGCATCTCGGTGAACGGCGTCACGGTCGACGGCCCGATGGTCCGCGCGATGGAGGCCGAGGCCGCCGTCGGCATGGCGATCCGCAACGAAAGCCAGAGCGCGACCGAGATCACGCTGACCACCATCGGCGTGCCGTCGCAGCCGGGACCGGCCGGCGGCTACGGCTACACGATCGACCGCATGTACTACACGATGGAGGGCGAGGCGGTGTCGCCCGACACGGTGGCCGCCGGGACGCGGCTGGTCGTGGTGCTGCGGGTGCGGCCGTTCGAGGAGACGGGCGCGCGGCTGATGGTGGACGATCCGCTGCCCGCCGGGTTCGAGATCGACAACCCGTCGCTCCTGCGCTCGGGCGATATCGCGGCGCTCGACTGGCTCGACACGGCGGACACCCAGACGACCGAGTTCCGGTCCGACCGGTTCCTCGCCGCCGTGGACTGGCGGTCGAAGAACAGCTTTGACCTGGCCTATATCGTCCGCGCCATCTCTCCGGGCAGCTACCATCACCCGGCGGCGGTGGTCGAGGACATGTACCGCCCGCGCTACCGCGCATGGACGGATGCGGGTCAGGTGACGGTCACCGAATGACCCGCCGCGCGGGCCTGACGCTCGGCGCGCTGGTTCTGGCGCTCGGCCTCGGGGCCGGGGGCCGGGACGCGGTGGACGCATGGGTGGACCGGACGGTGCTGCCCGCGCTCACGCCCGAGACGGCGGTCGAGATGCGGGACCGGGGCGGGGCGCTGCTGCGAGCCTATACGGTGGCGGATGGCCTGTGGCGGCTTTCAGTCGATCCGGCGCGGGTCGATGCCGGGTATCTGCGGATGCTGGTGGCCTACGAGGACCGGCGGTTCCGGTCGCATCACGGGGTCGATCCGCTCGCCGTGCTGCGCGCCGGGTGGCAGGCGGTCTGGAACGGGCGTGTGGTGTCGGGCGGCTCGACGCTGACGATGCAGGTCGCGCGGCTGCTTGAGGACAGCGGGACCGGCCAGTGGGCGGGCAAGCTGCGCCAGGCCCGGCTGGCGATGGCGCTGGAGCGGCGGCTGAGCAAGGACGAGATCCTTGCGTTATACCTGGAGCTGGCGCCGTTCGGTGGAAACCTCGAAGGGCTGCGCGCGGCAACGCTGGCGTGGTTCGGGAAGGAACCGGCGCGGCTGACGCCCGCGCAGGCGGCGTTTCTGATCGCGCTGCCGCAGGCGCCCGAGGCACGGCGGCCGGATCTGGACCGCGAGGCCGCGCGGCAGGCGCGGGACCGCGTCTTGGACCGTATGGCGGCGGCCGGTGTGATCGGGTCCGAGGCCGCGCGTGTCGGCAAGAGCGAACCGGTGCCTTTCGCGCGCCGTCCGTTTCCGGCTCTTGCCCCGCACATGACGGACCGGGCGCGGGCGGATGCGCCGGACCGGGCCGTGCAGGTTCTGACGCTGGATTCAGCGTTGCAGGCCAGGCTCGAGCGGCTGGCGCAGGACAGCCTGCGCGGCGCGGCGGATGGCGTTTCGGTCGCGATGGTGGTGGCCGATCATGCCACGGGCGAGATCCTCGCTTCGGTCGGATCGGCGGGCTACGGGAGCGCAGAGGCGCGGCAGGGATTCGTGGACATGACGACCGCCCTGCGCTCGCCCGGATCCACGCTGAAGCCGCTGGTCTACGCGCTGGCCTTCGACGCGGGACTGGCGCATCCGGAGACGTTGATCGCGGACCGCCCGGTGTCCTTCGGGCGCTATGCTCCGCAGAACTTCGACGGCGCGTTCCGGGGCGAGGTGCGGGTGGCGGATGCGCTGAGGCTGTCGCTGAACGTGCCGGTGGTGCTGCTGACCGACGCGCTCGGGCCCGAGGTGCTGATGTCGGCGCTGACGCGGGCCGGGGTGCGGGCGGTGCTGCCGGGTGGCAAGCCGGGGCTTGCCATCGCTCTCGGCGGTGTCGGGGTGACGCTGGAGGATCTGACCGGGCTCTATGCCGGGCTGGCGCAGGGCGGCAAGCGGGTTTCCCTGCGGTGGCGTATGGGTGATCCCGCCGTGACCGGTGCGCGGGTCGTCAGCCGGGCGGCGGCATGGCAGGTCGGGCATGTGCTGTCGGGCCTCGCCCCGCCGCCGGATGCGCCGCTCAACCGGCTCGCCTACAAGACGGGGACAAGCTACGGCCACCGGGATGCGTGGGCCGTCGGGTTCGACGGACAGCATGTGATCGGCGTCTGGATGGGCCGCCCGGACGGCACGCCGGTGCCGGGCGCGTTCGGCGCCGATGTCGCCGCGCCGCTGCTGTTCGAGGCGTTCCAGCGTCTGAAACCCACGTTGGATCCATTGCATGCCCCGCCGCCGGAAACGCTGCTGATCGGCGCGTCGCAGTTGCCGGAGCCACTGAAGTGGTTCCGTGGCCGCGCCGCGGTCGCTGTGGACGACAGCGCGCCGGTCATGGCCTTTCCGCCCGAAGGCGCTGTGCTGGAGGCGGGCAGGTCGGGCGTGCCGGTGAAGGTGCGCGAGGGAAGGCCCCCTTTCACATGGCTGGTCAGCGGCGAGCCTGTCGCGACCGGCGTGCGGCGGCGCGAGATGCTCCTGGACGGGCTGGGCCGGGGTTTCTCCGAGATCGCGGTGATCGACGCCGAAGGCCGGGCGGCACGGGTCCGGGTTCAGGTCAGATAACGTCCGGCCGACAGCGCTGAGGCAATTCCTGCCATTCCCGGCCGGGGGCCCCGGAAATTATCGTGATCAATTTGACCTTCCCCGCGCGGACGGCTGTAATCGGGCGAAAGCGAGGTGCCCTGATGATTCCCGTCGATCCCGAGCGTTTCCTGTCCGATCTGCATGAACTGCGAGGCTTCGGCGCCTCCGGCGTCGGCAAGGGGGTGGTCCGGCCGGGCTATTCCGATCCGGACATCGCCGCGCGCGAATGGCTGGCTGCGAAGTACGGGGCGGCGGGGCTGGAGCCGCGCATCGACCCGATGGGATCGGTCTGGGGGCTGGCGGAGGGCAAGTCTCTGCTGGTCGGGTCCCATTCCGACAGCCAGCCCGAGGGCGGCTGGCTGGACGGCGCGCTCGGGGTGATCTGCGGGCTGGAACTGGCACGGGCCGCGCGCGAGGGGGGCGGGCCGGCGGTGTCGGCTGTCAGTTTTCAGGACGAGGAAGGCCGGTTCGGCGTGACCACCGGCAGCCGGGTCTGGTCGGGGGCGACGAGCCTGGACGAGGCGGACAAGCTGCGCGATCCCACCGGGGTGACACTGGCCGAGGCGCGCGCCCGTATGGCGCATCTGGCGGGCGATTTCGTAGACCCGGCGCGGTTCAGCGGGTTCGTCGAATGTCACATCGAACAGGGGCCCTGGCTGGACGAAGCGGGCGAGGCGGTCGGGGTCGTCACCGACATCGTCGGCATCCGCGACATGCGCATCACCTTCGGGGGTCAGCAAAACCACGCGGGCACCACGCCGATGCACCGCCGCCGCGACGCTTTGCAGGCGATGCTGAAGTTCCAGACGCTGATCGCGGAGCGGTTCCGCAACGTGGTGACGCCGCAGTCGGTCTGGACCAGCGGCCATGTCGACGTGCATCCCGGCGCGCATTCCATCGTGCCGGGGCGGTGCAGCTTTTCCATGCAGTGGCGCGATGGCGACAAGGAGCGGCTGGCGCGGATGGAGGAGATCATCCGCGACACCGCCCGCGAGGTGGCCGAAACGGGCGGGTTCGAGCTGTCCTACTCGGGGCTCGTGGGCCTCGACCCCGTGCCGATGGACGCTGGCATGCAGGCCGCGCTTGGCGAGGCGGCCGAGGCGGTCGCACCCGGTCGCTGGCGACGGATGCAGTCCGGGGCGCTGCACGATGCGGCGAGCGTGGGGCGGCTGATGCCGGTGTCGATGCTCTTCGTGCCGTCGATCGACGGGATCAGCCATGCCTTCGCCGAGGACACGGCGGAGGACGACCTTGTCACCGGGCTGAAGGTGCTGGCCGGGGCGGTGGAGAAGATGGCGGGGTGAGGTCCTTGGCTATCGCTTAATGAGGTTGTGTCGTGGGACATCTCCTGGCAGCGTATCGCACACGTGCCGGGAGGAAGTGGACGTTGGGACATGCGGTATTCATTCAGAACCCTGTCTCGATCTATGCGGATGCCCCCGGCGAGGTTTACAACTTCCCGAAAATCTATCTGTCGCGTGTGAAGGAGACAGTTGGCGATTGGGTCGTCCTTTATGAGAGCCGAAAGGGCGCTTTTGGCTATGTAGGAGTCCAGAAGGTCATCGGGATCGAGCCTGATCCGGTGCGGTTCGATCACTACTATGCAGTCATCGAGCCGGGCAGCCTGATGGACTTCGAACATATCGTGCCGCGCGAAACGCCATTTGGCATCGCCTATGAGAAATCGCTCCGCGGCGCGGACGGGCGGGCGACGTCGGGTGGGCAGAACGTCTCGGCCGTCCGGTTGCTGTCCGACCCGGAGTTTGCAGCGATCGTGGATGCAGGGCTGGCCGCTATTGCCGGGCCGGATGCGATGCCGCGAACCGACCGGCCGGGCCTCGAGGAAGCACAAACCGACTATAGTGTAGCGCCGCTTTCGGGTGACCGGCGGCGCATACTGGCATCGCGCAGTTATCGGGATCAGTCCTTTGAGAGAAAGGCGAAGGCAGCCTATGGCGGACGCTGCGCCATTTCCGGGCTGTCACTGCGAAACGGCGGCGGACGGCCCGAGGTGCAGGCCGCGCATATTCGACCGGTCAAGAACAATGGTCCCGACACGATCAACAACGGGATTGCCCTGTCCGGGACACTGCACTGGATGTTCGACCGGGGGCTCATCTCGGTCGCCGAGGACATGACGATTCTCGTCTCACACAACAAGGTCGATCCCGAAACGGCGCGCCGCCTGATACATCCCGGTCAGAAGCTGATGGCGCCGCCGAACCTGCGCCATCACCCGCACCCGGACTATCTGAGGTTTCACCGAGAGCAGGTATTCGGCCGGGTCGCTTGACCTAGGCCCATTCCACATCCCCCAGAAATATATAACCCGCCCCGTAAATCGTCTTGATCAGCCGCGGGTTCTTGGGGTCTTCCTGCAGTTTCTGCCGCAGGCGCGAGATGCGGACATCCATCGCGCGGTCAAAGCTCTCGCCCGCCGCGCCACCCAGCGTTTCCTGCATCATCGCGCGCGAGATCAGGCGCTTGGGGCGTTCGAGGAACAGGCGCAGCACCTCGCCCTCGGCATGGGAAAAGGGCGTCTCGGCGCCCGTCTCGTCCACCAGCGAGAAGCGGTCGAAATGCGCGGTCCAGCCGTTGAAGCGGGCCGTTTCGCCCCCCGAGGCGGCCGGGCGGTCGCGGCGCAGGCGGGCGCGGACGCGGGCCACGACCTCGGCCGGGTCGAAGGGCTTGATGATGTAGTCGTCAGCGCCCAGCTCCAGCCCCGTGACCCGGTCCTGCACCTGCGCGCGGCCCGAGATGATGATGACCGTCGCACCCTGTTCCAGCGCCAGCCGGTGCACGAGGGTCAGCCCGTCGCGGTCCGGCAGCGACAGGTCGACGAGGCAGAGATCGGGCGAAAAGCTCTTGAGCGCCGCCTCGAACTCGGTCGCGCGGGAAAAGCCCATGGTGCGGAACCCCGCCTCTTCCAGCGCGGCGGCCAGCATCGCGCGGATCTCGGGTTCGTCGTCGAGAATGGTGACGAGGGGGGCACTCATTGCATGGGATCAGGCCGGTCGGCCCTGTCCGGCACAGCGGGCGGAATTGTCGTCGTTCAGCATCGGGTTCTCGCGGCTGGCGGTGAAGTCGCCCCGGACGTGGTCCAGCCAGTATCCGAAATAGCTTTTGTCCACCTCGACATTGAAGACCTCGGGCGCGCCGCTGCGCAAGGCCGGAAGGCGGTTCCACGGCACGGCGGGGAAGGTGTGATGCTCGTTGTGATAGCCCGTGTTGAACAGCAGCCAGTTCAGCCAGCCGTAATAGGAGCGGGTCGGCGTGACCTCGTCCTGGCCCTGATGTTCGGACAGCGACTGGCCGAGGTTCCAGATGCCGAACTTGCCCAGGAACAGCGACAGCGCCCACAGGTGATAGAGCAGCGCCCAGGGACCAAGCAGCCACAGCAGCGTCAGGTTAGACACCAGCGAAACGGCCATGAACAGTCGCATCTCGCCCACGGGGGGCTTGGCCGCGTTGATGTGCCGGTCGGGGTCGCTCTGCGGACGGTGGGTGGCACGGTTGTTGATCCAGCGGATCAGCGGATCGCCGAGGACGGAGCCGAGCGGCAGCAGGTGCAGGATCAGGACAAGACCGGTCAGGATGTGCTGGAGCACCGGGTTCTCGGAGCGCAGCATCATCCGGGACTGCAGGGCGCAGATGTCCTCGTGTTCATAGTCGCGTTCGTAGTCGCCGATATAGGGGTGGTGACTGGTGACGTGTTCATACTGGTAGGTCAGCTGCTTGCCATAGGACGACATGATCCACTCCAGCCCCATGTCGAAGGCCAGCTTGGCGCGGCGTCCGCGAAAGATCAGCTTGTGCGCGGTTTCATGAAGCAGCGACCCAGCGGCATGGATCGCGATCTGGCCGACGAAGAATGCGGCAAGGAAGATCACCCAGATCGGCGCATCCGACACGGCCCAGGCCGTGCCCCAATGCGCCAGCAGAATGACCGGCAGGGCAAGGGCGGTGCGCGGCTCTGTCCCGGCCAGCCCGCGCAGGTCGGGGTGGGCCGAGACCGCGGCGCGGCGCATATCGTTGTGGCGGCGGGCCTGGGGCGAAATCCGGCCCCGGTCCTCTGTTATGCGCAGTTCGTCCTTCAATGCTTCGCGTCCCTATCCATTCCCCAAATGCATGCCCCGGCCTTGTCTGGCCGGTGGCGCAGTCCGCACACGATTATGTTACAGCTTGGCGTTTGCGGGTCCAATCGTATAGTCCCGGATCGATTGCAAGCCGTGCGAGAAATCAGCGCGGCCCGGACATGGATCAGGGAGGACACATGGACATTTCGACACTCTTTTCGCTCAAGGGCCGCACTGCGCTGATCACTGGCGGGTCGCGGGGCCTCGGCAAGCACTTTGCCGAGGCATTCGTCGCGGCGGGCGCCAAGGTCTACATCTCGTCCCGCAAGGCCGAAGCCTGTTTCGCCACCGCCGAGGAACTGGGCCCGAACTGCATCGCCCTGCCCGCGGACGTGTCGAACATGGAGGGCATCGACAGCCTGATCGCCCAGCTGAAGGAGCATGAGGACGGGCTGGACATCCTCATCAACAACGCGGGCCTCGCGTGGGGCGCGCCGTTCGACGAGTTCCCGGAAACCGGCTGGGACCGGTCGATGGACCTGAACCTGAAGGCGCCGTTCTTCCTGATGCAGAAACTGCGCCCGATGCTGGCGGCGCGGGCCAGTGCCGACAAGCCGTCCAAGGTCATCAACATCGCCTCGATCGACGGGCAGCGGCTGAATCCGTGGGACACCTACGCCTATCACGCCTCCAAGGCCGGGCTGATCTACCTGACCCGTCGGGTGGCGGCGGAGCTGATCAAGGACCAGATCAACGTCACCGCCATCTGCCCCGGCGCCTTTGCATCGGACATGAACCGTGCGGCCCGCGACCACGCCGACGATGTGGGCAAGAAAATCCCGAACGGCCGGATCGGCAATCCCGAGGACATCGCGGCCGCGGCCATCTACCTTGCGGCCCGATCGGGCGATTATATCGTCGGCAATGCGCTGACGGTGGACGGCGGGATCGTGAACGCCTTCGTCGGCGCCTCGATCGACGCATGACGGCATGATCCGGCTTTCCGTCATCATCCCGCTCTACAACAAGCGCAGGACGGTCCTGCGTGCGATCGACTCCGTCCTCGGGCCCGAGTGCCCCGACGGGGTCGAGCTGATCGTCGTCGACGACGGCAGCACGGACGGATCGGCCGAGATCGCCGAGAGCCGAAAGGATGACCGGATGCGCATCGTCAGGCAGGCCAATGCGGGCCCGGCGGCGGCGCGGAATGCGGGGGCGCGACTGGCCAGTGCGCCGGTCCTCTCCTTTCTCGATGCCGATGACGAGTGGTGCAACGGGTTCGCCTGTGCAGGGCTTGCCGCGCTCGACGCCCATCCGGACTGTGTGGCCTATGTCAGCGGCTACGATGCAGGCGCATATGCCCACAAGCGCAACAACAAGGTGCGCGCGCTCGGTCTCGACGGACCTGCGGGCCCGGTCTATCGCTACGACCCGCCGCGGTGGAAACAGCTCGTGGACGCCCTGCATTCCAGCTGTGTCATGGTGCGTCGCGGCGTGTTCGAGCGGTTCGGCGGCTACTACGACGCAGAACGCGCGATGTATGGCGAGGACAGCCCGCTCTGGGCGCAGGTCCTGCTGGCCGGCCAGATCTACTGGGACCCGGCGGAACGGCTCTATTTTCACGTCGAGGATTCGGACCTCGGCTTTGCCGTCCGCCGCCGCACCGGCCCGCGTCCGATCACCCGGCTGGGCGCGCAGCTGATCGCCGCCCGCTCGGGCGCAGCGGCAGACGCGATGCGCGGGATCGTCGCCGAGATCGCGGAGGACGACCTGCGCCAAATGTCCAGGTCCGGCATAGTCGGCCGCACCCTGCGGCTGCGGCGCGCGCATGGCCTCGTGTCACCGGCGGCCACCGCGGGCGACCTGTTCCGCGCGGCCTGTTACCACGCGATGCGGCCGTTCCGGTCCGCCTGAACCTGGGTCAGAGCGCCGGTTTCGCCCCTGGCAGGGTGGCGAGGATGGCCTTCGACATCATCACGTGACTACCCTTCTGCTCGTTCACCAGCTGGGTCACGCGCACGTCCCCGGACAGGCTGATCAGCATCAGCGCCTCGTCCCGCGTCAGGTCGGACAGGTCCGTGATCCAGTCCACCATCCGCCGCAACGCGTCCTGCGCGGCGGTGTCCAGATCGGCGTGCATGCCCATCGTCATCAGGTGATCGGGCGTCACCGCGCGGGGATAGTCCCAGCCCAGTCCCTTGTGCAGGTGCAGTTCGAACGTGCCGGTCAGCCCGGTCTCGACGGCGGTCACGCAGACCTCGCCATCACCCTGCACACCGTGCCCGTCACCGCAGGAAAACAGCGCCCCCTCGGCCATCACCGGCAGGAACAGTGTCGTGCCCGCGACCAGTTCCTTGTTGTCCAGGTTGCCGCCATGCGCGCGCGGCTGGATGGTCGAGATCATGCCCCAGTCGTCCGGCGGCGCGACACCCATGACGCCAAAGAAGGGCGCCATCTTCAGCTCGGTCCCCCACGGCAGGCGGCCCGTGCCCGCGGTCTGGTCGATCGCGGTGTGGATCAGCGTCCGCCCGACCTCCAGCGGCAGCGCCCCGGCCAGCGGGCGGGTGATCGTATAGCCCCAGTCATCCGCCAGCGCGACGTCGAGGATCCGCACCTCCAGCACGTCGCCGGGCATGGCGCCCCTGACCGCCACCGGCCCGGTCAGGATGTGCCCCGGCAGCTTGCGCTCCACCTTGTCGTGGATGGCCAGCAGTTCGGGGCGCACGGTCATTTCGTCGGGCGGCATGACCTCGGGCGTGCCCGAGACCGAGGTGATGATCACCGTATCCCCGCTGTCCACCGTCACGACCGGCGTCGCGCGGGCCGAGAACCAGCCCCAGTGCGCAGTGTCAGGTCCGGCGTCGATCCGATGTGTGGGCATCCCGAGTCTCCTTGCTGATGTCGTCCGCAGATTGGCTGAGCGTCACGGCAGGGACCAGCGTCCGCGGCGGATTGCTGTCCCGGGACCCGGTGGATGCGTAATGCGCAGGCGGCAGGCGGTGGCACTTGGCGCTCAGTTCAACCATGCAGCCGGGCCAGAACGAATTCCGCGCGGGCGGCGATGTCCGCGCGAGGCAGTTCCACGATCTGATAGCCGAGGCGCGCATAGGTTTCGGCCATGATCTCCGCGGTCGCCATGGCCTCCGCCCGGTCCTGCCTGCGTTCGGCGTCCTGCGTGAAGATCTCGCCCCAGTAGGGCGCGAAGAATACCGTCGGGTTGTAGCGGGTCTCGCGCGCCACACGCGCCACCTTTTCGGGCACATCCAGACCGCAGAGTGCCAGATAGCCGAGCACATCCGGCACGCCAGGGTCAAAGACCACAGGCCCCGTGCCGGCCCCGGCCGAGGCATGGCCCGTCAGATCGCGTTCCAGCATCCGCATGGCATACGCCAGCCGGTCACCCCACGGCAGGGCGGTGCCGCCGCGTGCCTGCTCCTCGCGGATCACAGCGCGGCCGGATTCGGGCGCGGTCTGCACACCGCGCCGGGCGAGCTCCCGGATCAGGCTGGTCTTGCCCGCACCGGGACCGCCCGTCACGACGAAGAAACGGTGGCTCATGGGGCGTCCCCTGATGTCATGGAGTTCCGCCCGCCGTGCGGTGAGAGACAGCCGCCAAGCAGCCCGAAGCAACGGAAGCTTCGCGCAAAGGTCTGTCGGCACTGGCGGGAATTTGGTGGAGCCTAGGGGGATCGAACCCCTGACCTCTTGCATGCCATGCAAGCGCTCTCCCAGCTGAGCTAAGGCCCCGTAGTGGCGGGTATCTAGTGAAGGCTTGGACGGGGATCAAGCGAAAAACGGAAGGCCCGCGACGGATTTCGCAATCACCCAAAAAGCGAACGCCGCCCAGAGGGCGGCGCGGCTCGGTTCAGGTGGCGCGACGGTCAGTCGTCGCCATCCTCGTTCGACACATCAGCGATGTCGTCCAGCGACACGTTGTCGTCATCGTCGTCGTCGTCCAGCAGATCGTCGTCCAGATCCACATCGACGTCGTCATCATCGTCTTCGATGACATCCGAATCGTCGTCCCGGTCGTTGGCACGCATTTTCTTGGTCGCCGCATCCTCGGCGTCGGCGGCGATCATGCGACCGCGCGCGGTGTCGATCTCGACGACCTCGCCGGTGTACGGGCTGACGATCGGATTGGCGTTCAGATCGTAGAATCGCTTCCCGGTGGTCGGGCAGACGCGCTTGGTGCCCCACTCTTCCTTGGGCATGGGAAATCCCTTCGTTCAGTGACATATATTGTCGGCGATCCGCGCCACCTGCCATAACGCGATATGGGTGTCAAAGCCTTTCGGGGCCGGATCACACGAGCATGAGGCATATGGGACAGCACATCCTTCCGGGCAACCCCCCGGTCGAGGTCAATCTGAAACGATCCATCCGCGCGCGGCGGATCAGCCTGCGTGTCTCGGGCCTGGACGGCCGTGTGACGCTGACCCTGCCGCGCGGGGTCAGCGAACGCGAGGGGCTGGCCTTTGCGCGGGAAAAGGCAGACTGGCTGCGCGGGCACCTCGACCGGCAGGCGCAGCCGGTCAGCATCGGTATCGGCGCCAGCCTTCCGGTGGAAGGTGTGGATCGGACGATTCGCGCCGGCACAGGGCGCGGGCTGCGGCTGGAAGGCGATGCGCTGATCGTCCCCGGCAGCGCGGATACCGCCAGCCGCCGGATCGCCGCCTGGCTCAAGGCGCTGGCCCGCGACCGGCTGGCCGAGGCGTCGGACCGGCATGCGGCGGCGCTTGGACGGCGTTACACCAAGCTGACGCTGCGCGACACGCGGTCCCGCTGGGGGTCCTGCACGGCGGACGGCGGGCTGATGTATTCCTGGCGCCTGATCCTCGCCCCGCCCGAGATCCTGGATTACGTCGCGGCGCACGAAGTTGCGCATCTGGCCGAGATGAACCACTCCGCCGCCTTCTGGGCGCATGTCGACCGTCTCTACGGGCCGCACAAGGCGGCGCGGGGCTGGCTGCGGCAGCACGGGCCGGGATTGCACGCGCTGCGCTTCGACTGATCGTTGACGGCCCGCGGTTTTGTGATCACAGTTTTTTCATGCTGTTGAACACACGCCCCGATCCGTCCCCCTCCGCCCATGACAGGGTCTATCGCGGTCTCAGGACGCGGATCATGCACGGCGAACTGCCACCCGGCCAGCCGCTGACCCTGCGCGGCATCGGGGCGGAATACTCCGTCTCGATGACACCGGCGCGCGAGGCGGTGCGCCGTCTGGTGGCAGAAGGGGCGCTGACCCTCTCCGCCTCGGGCCGCGTCGCGACGCCGGACCTGTCGAACGAGCGGATTGAGGAACTGGCCGCCCTGCGCGCCCTGATCGAGGTGGAGCTGTCCAGCCGCGCCCTGCCGCGCGCGCACCTCGCGCTGATCGACCGCCTTCAGGCAATCAACACCACGATCGGCGAGATGGTCGATCGCCACGACGCCGTCGGCTACATCCGGACGAACCTCGAATTCCACCGCACGCTCTACCTGCGGGCGCAGGCCCCGGCGATGCTGGCAATGGCGGAAACGGTCTGGCTGCAGCTGGGGCCGACGATGGCCAAGCTCTATGGCCGCGTCCGCCGCCGCGAGGCGCCGCATTACCACCGGCATATCATCGCGGCGCTGAAGGCCGGGGACGAACCCGGCCTGCGCCTTGCAGTCCGGTCGGACGTCACGCAGGGCCTGAGGATGCTTGTGACGTGAGCGGCCTGACGCTCCACGGTTTCCGCTACAGCGTCTACGTCCGCGCCGCCCGCATCGCCCTGCACGAACGGGGGCTGGACTATGCGCTGATCGAGGTGAACCCGTTTTCGGGCGCAAACGACCCGCCGAACCCGCATCCGATGAACCGCATCCCTGTTCTGAATCACGACGGATTCCGCCTGTTCGAGACGCTGGCGATCCTCGACTACATCGCCAGCTTCCCCGGTCCGGCCCTGATCCCCGACGATCCGAAACGCCGCGCCCGGATGTGGCAGGTGCAGGGGATCGTGAACAGCTACGCCTACTGGCCGCTGGTCCGGCAGGTCTATGTCGCTGGGGCGTGGGACCGTGCGGTCGGACGGACTGTGGACCAGGCGGAACTGGATGCGGGCCTCACCGCCGCCGGTCCCGTTCTGGCGATGCTCGAGGATATCGCGACCGAGGGCCTCGCCCTGTCCGGTCCGGTCACGCTGGCCGACATCCAGCTCGCCCCGATGATCGCCGCATTTGCCACCGCCCCCGAGGGGGCCGGGATGCTGGCACGCCACCCGGTCCTGTCGCGCTGGTGGCAGGCCATGGCAGAGCGCCCGAGCGTGACCACGACTGACGCGGGGCTGCCGGTCGATTCCACCGAGGGTTGATCGGCCCCTGACCTTACGGCATGCTCCGGTCATTGCAGCCGGGCTGCGGCCCGTCCCTCCGGGGTGATTTCAGAATGACCAGTTCGACCGACGCTTTGCCGCAGGCCACGCCGGATCCCGGTGGCCAGTCCGGCGAAGGCTACACCGCCATCGTTCACTTCCACGGCATGGGCAGCCAGCGCCGCTACGAGGAATCGTGCCGCCTGATCGACGCGATGGACGTCTACCTGCGCAACCGGCAGCAGGGCGAGGGCAAGTCGCTCGGCCGTCTTGTCGGCATCGGCGCGCGGCAGGAACCGGACCGGCGCAGCGAGGACGGCATCGTCACCTACATGCGCGCCAGGCATCTGCCTGCGCCCCACCAGACGGGCGGAGAGCGCGAGATCCGGGTCTACGAATGCTACTGGGCCCCCGCGATGGCCGGGTCGAAATCGGCCTACGGGATCGGCCTGTGGATGCTGAAGCAGGTGCTGCGTCCGATCTATTCCGCCGCGACCCCGTGGTGGGAACGCCATCGCCTGCGGGAATCCATGCTGCGCGACCTGCAGCAATGTCCGCACTACTGGCCAGAAGGCGTCACCGATCAGGATTTCGACCGGATGCTCGGCGCCTACGGGCGGTTCCGCAAATCGCTCTACCACCGGGGCTGGCGGGGATATTTCTGGCACTTCCTCAAGCTCTTCGACACCGGCCTGCGCCGCTACCCCGAGGCGGCGAAGCGGATGAAGAAGCTGGCGTGGGTCTGGTGGATCTACGCCCACCTGATCGAGGCGCGGAATGCCTTCCTGCTGGGCACCCTGCTGCTGACGCTGGTCCTGTCGCTCGGCGGGCTGGTGTGGTCGGTGTTCCACCTGCTTCAGATCATCGCGACCGAGGCCGAGGGAACCGGGGTCTTATCGACCATCCGCGACCTGTTCGGCGACCATCTGAAGCCCACCGTCCAGACCGCCGCCGGGATCGTGGTCAGCGGCCTGTCCCTGATCGGCGTCACACGGTTCCTGACCGAGTCGATGGGCGACGTCTATGGCTGGTCGACCTACACCGAGACCGACGCGACCTTCGAACGCCGCGCCAAGGTGCTGACGATGGGGCAGGACACCCTGCGCCACGTGCTGTGCGATCCGGACTGCGGACGGGTCGTCGTCACCGCGCATTCGCTGGGGACGAGCGTCGCCTTCGACACCATCCCGCTGCTGGCGATGCGCAACCTCGCGCATGGCCGGTCAAACCCGATTGCGGGGCCGATCCCGCTGGAAAAGATCAGCCACTTCGTCACGATGGGCAGCCCGATCGACAAGATCCACTACTTCTTCGGCGGTCAGCGCAGCAAGGTGCTGAGCTTTCTCGACGTGCTTGACCAGCTCAAGACCACCACCGCGCGGATGCCCTTCGTCAAGAACCGCAAGCCGCATATCCACTGGATCAACTACTGGGACGACGCCGATCCGATCTCGGGTCCGCTTCAGTCTCCGGTGGAAAGCGGGCCGGGGGCACGCGCCGTGGATGATGTCCATGTGCAGAGTTACGACTTTCCCGCCCCGGCAAGGTCGCACAACGCGTATTTCGAGAACCGGACCGTGATCGACGGGCTGTTCCGGATGACGGTGCTGAACGAGATGAACTATTCCAACCTGCCGCTGCTGCCCGATGACGGGGGCTACGACTACGACAGCGTCACCTGCGGCCCCGGCCTGCCGCGCGGGCGGCGCAGGGGCTGGGCCCTGGTCGCGCTGGCCGTGCCCTACGCGGCGCTTGCCACGGTGATTGCGGTGCTGACCGGGAACGCGGACCTCGCGCGGTGGATCGGGTACCCGACCGCCGGGGTCGCGGCGCTGCTGGTGCTGTTCTGGCGGGCGAGCCTGCGGCGCGGGAACCTCGAAAAGCTCTGAAGCCTCAGGCGGCGAGGCCCTTGGAACCCATCGACAGGAACTTGTTGCGCCGGTCCTCGACCAGCTTCTTGGGCGACATGTTGTGCATCTGGGCCAGCATCTCTCCGATGGCCTTGCCGACCGAAGCGATGGTCGCCTCGGAATCGCGATGCGCACCGCCCATCGGTTCCGCGATGATCCGGTCGATCACAGCCAGCTGCTTGAGGTCCTGCGCGGTCAGACGCAGCGCCTCGGCGGCCTCGCGCATCTTCTCGGCATCCTTCCACAGGATCGACGCGCAGCCCTCGGGCGAGATCACCGAATAGACGGAATGCTCCAGCATCGCGACACGGTTCGCGGTGGCAAAGGCCACGGCCCCGCCCGATCCGCCCTCGCCGATCACCACCGACACCAGCGGCACGCCGACCTGCAGGCATTTCTCGGTCGACCGCGCGATCGCCTCGGACTGGCCGCGCTCCTCCGCGCCCTTGCCGGGATAGGCGCCGGGGGTGTCGACCAGCGTCACGATGGGCAGGCCGAACTTGTCCGCCAGTTCCATCAGCCGGATCGCCTTGCGATAGCCTTCGGGCCGGGCCATGCCGAAGTTGCGTTCGATCCGGGACTTGGTGTCGCTGCCCTTTTCGTGGCCGATCACGACCACCGGCTTGTCCTGAAACCGCGCCAGACCGCCCATGACGGCGTGATCGTCGGCAAAATTCCGGTCCCCCGCCAGCGGCGTGTAGTCTGTGAACAGCGCCTCGATGTAGTCCTTGCAATGCGGCCGGTCCGGGTGCCGCGCCACCTGGCATTTCCGCCAGGGTGTCAGCTCCTTGTAGAGCTTGACCAGCATGTCCGACGCCTTCTTGTCCAGCGCCGCCGCCTCCTCCTCGACATGCGCCTCGGGGTTCTGCCGCGCCATGGCGCGCAGTTCCTCGGCCTTGCCTTCGATCTCGGCGAGGGGGCGTTCGAAGTCGAGGTAGTTGGTCATCGGGACCTCCGTTGCGGCTGTTTGCTATATGAAGGCGGCAAGGGAATGATGCAACTGCGCAAGATTTGCCGGGCGGTGTGATGGCAGATAACGACCGGAGGAAACCTGACAAGGTGCGGAGAATGTCAGCCGTCGAACGCCGCCTGCGTCGCGTCATCGATCATGTCCATGCCGATCCCGGTCGCGCACATTCGCTGGACGACCTCGCCGACGTGGCCGCGATGAGCCGCTTTCACTGGCACCGCGTCTGGCGTCAGCACATGGGCGAGACGCAGGCGGTCTGGCTGCGGCGGATCCGTATGCACATGGCTGCCAGCGAACTGGCGCGATCCCGTCCGGACGATTTGGGCGAACTGGCGCGGCGGGTCGGCTACCCCGACGTGGACAGCTTTGCCCGCGCCTTTGCCGCGCAATACGGCATGACCCCGCGCCGGTTCCGCGACCGGGGCGGCCCGCTGCCGCTGCTGTCCGACATGAGAGGAGAGACCATGGCCTACCCCGTCGAGATCCGCGACATCCCCGTCCGCCGCCTTTTCGGCCTGCCGCACATTGGCGCCTATTACCGGATCGCCGAAGCCTACGACCGCCTTGGCGCAACCGTCGCCGCGCGCGATCTGACGCAGGTTCTGGGCCCGATGATCGCCATCTTCTACGACGACATCAACACGGTGCCCGAAGCCGAGCTGACAAGCTTTGCCGCTCTTGTGGCGCAAAATGACATGCCGTTGCCGGAGGGGCTGGAGGAACGACGCCTTCCGCCCGGTCCCGCAGCCGTGCTGACCTTCCGGGGGCCCTATGCCGACCTGCCGCAGGGCTATGATCACCTGTTCCGCACGTGGTTCCCGGCGTCGGGGCGCGAACCTTCGGGCGAGGCGCTCTACGAGCTCTACCTCAACACCCCGCTCGATACCGCGCCCGAGGATCTGGTGACCGAAATCCACTTTCCCCTGAAACCCGCGTGACCTGAACGTCCTGCCGCGCTAGCCATGGGGCATGGACCACAGCCCCGGCACCCATCTGCTGATCGACCTCTACGGCGCACGGCACCTGACCGACACCGACCGCCTGCGGACCGCCCTGACAGGCGCGGCGCGGGCGGCGGGGGCTACGGTGCTGTCGGATCACTTCCACGGCTTTCCCGACCGGGGAGGCGTCACCGGCGTGGTGCTGCTGGCCGAGAGTCATATCTCGATCCACACATGGCCCGAGATCGGGTTCGCCGCCGTCGACATCTTCATGTGCGGCCGCACCGACGCCCGCGCGGCGGCGGCGCATCTGCAGCAGGCACTGGCACCCTCTGACACCCGCGTCACCGAGGTTCAGCGAAACCAGGCGTCCCAGCCCTGGTTGTAATAGCCGACCAGCGCGTGGTCGCGGATCGAGTTCACCTCGGCCGCGATCGGCCCCGTGTCCGTCCCGAAGACCTGCGCCGCCGCCCATGTCTCGGGCGTGAGGTACCGGAGACCGTCCGGAAGGACGGGCGACGTCCCCCTCGGCTGCATCGGCGCGGCGATGACAAAGCCCCAGTCCCCGAAACTCGGGACGTAGACGTGGTAAGGCAGGGTCCACAGCCCTTCGCCCGGCCGCTGCGGGTTGCGCGTGGCCCCCAGCGTGGTGGCCACCGACCAGAACGCCTGCCGCGCGAACAGCGGCGATCCGGCCTGCGTCACGAGGATGCCCTGCGCCGACAGCCGGTCGATCAGAACGGCATAGAATTCGAGGCTGTAGAGCTTGGATAGCGCGATGTTCTTCGGATCCGGCAGGTCGACGATGATCACGTCGTAACTCTCCCCGCTCTCTTCCGCGAAGCGCCAGGCATCGGTGTTCCGCACCTCCACCCGCGGATCGCCGAAGGCGTTGCCGTTCAGCGCCGCGAGGTCGGGGTTATCGGTGAACAGCTCGGTCATCCGGGGGTCGAGATCGACAAGTGTCACACGCTCCACATCGTCGTGCTTCAGCACCTCGCGCAGCGCCATCCCGTCGCCGCCGCCGAGGATCAGCACATGCCTCGCGCGGGGGGCCATCGACAGCGCGGGATGCACCAGCGCCTCGTGGTAACGGTATTCGTCCTGCGTATCGAACTGGATCGAATGGTCGAGGAACAGCCGCACCCGGTCGCGGAACCGGGTGACGGTGATGTTCTGGTATGGCGTCGCCTCGCTCAGGATCACCTCGTCCTCGAACAGCTGCGCCTCGGCGACCGAGACCATCCGTTCCGCCTGCGCCAGGCCGATCACCGTCATCACCATCGCCACGCCCCAGACCGCGACGGACCCCCAGGCCATCCGCGCCCGGAACAGCCACAGCGACAGGCCCGCGACGCAGAGGTTCAGCAGCCCGAATGCAAGGCTCGCGGACATCAGCCCGAGGTAGGGAATGACGAGCACCGGGAACGCCAGCGAGGCGGCCAGCGCGCCGAGGTAGTCCGCCGACAGCACGTTTTCGAACCGGAACTCCGGCGCGCCGATTTCCTTCAGCGCGCGGGCGATCAGCGGGATTTCCATGCCCGACAGCACCCCGACGGCGACCAGCACCAGGAACAGCGGCAGCGCGACCGCGCCGTAGGCCGCGTATGTGAAGAACAGGATCGGCGCGAGGAACCCGCCGACGATGCCAAGCGCGATCTGCGCGTGGACGAAGCCCTGCAGCGCATCGCCCACGTAGCGCGACACCCAAGCGCCCACCCCCATCGACGACAGGAACACGCCGAGGACAAAGCTGAACTGCCGGACGCTGTCGCCCAGCAGGTAGCTCGACAGGGTCGCCGCGATCAGCTCGTAGATCAGCCCGGCCACGGCGACGAGGAACGTGGCGACCAGCAGCCACGCCTCGCGCGGGGCGACCCTGAGGTCCGTCATGTCAGGACAGGATGACGGCGGCGATGATGATGGCGACGGATACGAAGACCGATCCGATCAGCACGGCGAGCGCGATGTTGTTGTCCTGCTCGATCTCCTTGACCACCGGAAAGGGGGTCACCCAGTCGATCAGCTTCCAGATGATGAACAGCAGCGCCACGCCCACGAAGGTGTAGATGACGGTGCTGACAAGCTCGGCCAGCTTGATGGCGACGATTGGTTCCATGCGCTCTCCTGTGTCTCGCGCCTATTTCACGCGTCCGTTGATACCGCCGCCGCCCGGACTTCCCAGCCGGACGGAACGGTCGAGGTCGGTGCTGTCGCGCCAGACCCCGAAATATGACAGATACCCGGCCCCGGCGACGGTCCCGAGGGCTGCGATCAGAAAGACGACGCGGAACAGGTTCATCTCAGTCGTCGTCCTCGTCTTCTTCGACCCAGTCGCTGCCCTGCCAGCGACGGCGGCGCGACACGAGCCGCCCGCCGACCGTCAGCAGGCCCGGCAGCATCAGCAGGCCCGCCGCGATCACCAGCCAGAACCCGCTTTTCGCGCCCTCGCTGACGGTGACGCCGACGCGGCTGAGCGGGCTGCCGGAACGCTCCCACGTCTCGGCCTCGGCCATCGCGATTTCCAGCGTATAGGTGCCGGGTGCGGGCGGGTGGAACCGCACCGTGGCCCAGCGTGACCCCTCGGTCCAGTTGCCGTCGTCATAGCCCGAGTAATAGCCGATCTCGCGCCCCACCTCGAACACCGGCTGGTCCTCGGGATCGGTCAGGCTGGCCTCCAGCCATGTCCACGAGTTGTCGACATCCGCATAGAGCTGGATCAGCGCCAGCTTCTCGGTGTCGGTCAGGTCGAAACTCACTTCCGCCGGCAGCTGCGACAGGGCGAATTGCTGCGCCGGTAACACCTCGCGCCCGTCGTCGAAGCCGAGGATCAGCGCGCCGAACAGGCTGACCACGGCAAAGACCAGCCCGGCCACCAGCAGGAAGGTGTCGTCGGGATAGCGCCAGACCGGCTGCACCGCGTGGACATAGGGCGCCTTGGGCCGCGGCTCGGCCCCGAAGGCCGCCAGCGTTTCGGCCTGCGGCAGGTAGTGCGTCAGCTCCACCTCGCGCTCATTGCCGCTGTCCACGAAATCCAGCATCGCCCCGTCGGCCAGCATCGAAACGGTGGTCGTCCGGTCGCCGATCCGGGGCCGCCAGTTGAACTCGCCCTCGGCAAAGGTGATCGCGGCGTCCGAGGTTTCGTAGTAGCCGAACCGCACGCCGCGGCTGTTCACGCTCGGCCGCCCCTCGGCCCGCTCGACCTGCGCCGACGACACCCAGCCGGGCGATACCTCGCCCCGGTATTTCCGGGTGAACACCAGGTGCCCGCTTTCCCATGTCAGCCAGGCGTAGCCATGGGTGGGCGAGAAGATCTGATGCTCGACCCAGTTCCAGACCTGCCCGTGATACCGTTCCTCCATCCCGAGCGTGCCGATGACGGTATACTCCACGCCCTCGATCTGCCCGCGCATCCCGATCCGCAGCGGCGAGCCGGGGCGCTGGAGCCCTTCGAACTTGGCCAGCACCTTGTAGTTGTCGACCGCGTCCAGTTCGGCCCCGCAATAGGAGCAGACATGCGCCAGCACCCGACCGCCGCCATGCACGTCGAGGCCCGCCCCGCAGGAAGTGCAGTTGATCGACTTGATCTCGGCGTCGCGGGTCACGTTGCGCGTTCCACCCGGATGTCGAAGGGATCGGCCCAGTTGCCGATGAACCACGACCGTCCGCCGGGCCAGAACTCGCCCGACAGCAGCGCGCCATTGGCGGCTGCGCAGTTCACGAAGTCATAGGTTTCGCCCACCGTAAGCTCTTCGTCGAAGGCCCCGCGCAGGGCGAGGCATTCGGCGCGCTCGGCCTCGGTCACGTTGAACTTGCGCCCGTCCACGCTGAACTGGGCGCCGAGCGCCGGGGCGCTGGTGGCCTTGGGCCAGTTGGGCTGGGGCAGCGGGGCCTGGATGGCAACGTCGCCCTCGTCGACCGAGAGCCAGAACAGGCTGCCCGCCTCGTTCACGGCCTGGAATTCGTCCCACCATCCGCGCCCGTAGGAAAATCGCGCATGGCCAAGGATGTCATAGTTCTTGCCCCAGACATTCACCCGGTCGCCCAGCCCGAACAGCATCGGCGCGTCGTGCATCACGCCGGCCTGACCGGCCTGCCGCACCGCCTCGTCCTCGATCAGCAGCGAGGTGCCGCAGGACGGACAGACGACATGCCGGAAGCCCGCCATGCGCGGGTCGATGCGGTCGCCGCAATTGGGGCAGTTGTGATCGGCCATGTCGTCCCGGTTCCCTGGTCGGTCCGGGCGACCATGCCAATTCAGGCAGGGTGCGGCAAGCCGCGCGTCACCCTGCGCCCCATCCGTGGCGGACCGTCAGGCGGCCAGCAGGTCCAGCAGCGACAGTTCGGGCGGCAGACGGCCCCGCATCAGCACCGCCTCGTCCCGCGTCAGGCAGCGACGCGGGGCGCGGGCGCCGGGGTCGAGCAGGGCGGTCGCCCGCCGGACGGCAGGCGGCAGGTCCAGCGTCCGGGCCGTGTCGGCATCCACGCTGTCGACCCAGAGCGATCCGGCATTGATGATCTCGTGCCGGGCCATGACGATCAGGTGGTAGGATAGCGGGCCCATGCCGGGGTCTACCCGCGGTTCGGCCCGCCGGGTCAGGTCGCCGAACCGCGCCAGCACCTCGTCCGTGCCGAAATAGAGCTCGCACTCCGCACGTTTGACCAGCCCGCGCGTCCCCGGCGCGACCCGCAGTTTTTCCATCAGCCTGCCGCCCGGCCCGTATTCGCCCGGCAGGAAGACGATGGGCGGCGGCAGTGCCCCGCCGTCGGGCATCGTCCGCAGCCGGGCGACATGCAGCACCGGCTGCGCGCCGTGGTCGCGGGTGATCAGCCGGTCGCCGGGCGCGAGCCATTCGACCGGGATCTCACCCGACGCGGCCAGCAGCATGGTGCCGGGCCCCAGACCCGTCAGGGGAAAATGACTGTTCAGCATGGCGCCGATCCTCCGCGCCTGCACCTTCCGCGATCAGAGTTTCCCGCCGGTTAAGGCAGACACCCCGAAACCCCGCGCCGCAGCTTGCCACCCACGGGGCCGCCGTGCATTAAGACGTCATGGCCAAGCAACTCCCCTATACCACGATGCGTGAGATCTTTGACCGGTTCCACGCGGCGGAGCCGGAGCCGAAGGGAGAGCTGGAACACGTCAATGCCTATACGCTGGTCGTCGCCGTGGCGCTGTCCGCGCAGGCGACGGATGCGGGCGTGAACAAGGCCACGCGCAAGCTGTTCGCCGTCGCCGACACGCCGGAAAAGATGCTGGCGCTTGGCGAAGAAGGCGTGACCGAGCACATCAAGACCATCGGTCTGTTCCGCCAGAAGGCCAAGAACGTCATCAAGTTGAGCCGCATCCTCGTCGACGAGTATGGCGGCGAGGTGCCCAATTCACGCGCGGCGCTGCAGGCGCTGCCAGGGGTCGGGCGCAAGACGGCGAACGTGGTGCTGAACATGTGGTGGCACTATCCGGCGCAGGCCGTCGACACCCACATCTTCCGCGTCGGCAACCGCACCGGCATCGCGCCCGGCAAGGACGTGGTCGCCGTGGAACGCGCGATCGAGGACAACGTCCCGGTCGATTTCCAGCAGCACGCCCATCACTGGCTGATCCTGCACGGTCGTTACATCTGCGTGGCGCGCAAGCCCAAGTGCAACGCCTGCCTGATCCGCGATCTCTGCCCATTCGAGGACAAGACCCCATGACCAAGACCTACGACGTGATCGGCATCGGCAACGCGATTGTCGATGTCATCGCCCGCGCCGACGACAATTTCCTCGAACTGATGGGGATCCAGAAAGGCATCATGCAGCTGGTCGAACGCGACCGGGGCGAGATGCTCTATGGTTCGATGAGGGATCAGGTGCAGGCACCCGGCGGGTCGGTCGCGAACACCATCGCGGGCTGCGGCAACCTCGGGCTGCGCACCGGGTTCATCGGGCGGGTGCGCGACGACGCGCTCGGGCGGTTCTACGCACAGGCGATGGCCAAGGACGGCACCGATTTCCCGAACGGTCCGGTCAAGGACGACACCCTGCCGACGTCGCGCTCGATGATCTTCGTCTCGCCCGATGGCGAGCGTTCGATGAACACCTACCTCGGCACCTCGGCAGAACTTGGGCCCGAAGACGTGCCGCTGGACGTGGCCGCCGACGCGCGGATCCTGTTCCTCGAGGGCTACCTGTTCGACAAGGACAAGGGCAAGGCCGCCTTCGAGACCGTCAGCCGCGCCACGCGCGAGGCAGGCGGGATGGCGGGGATTTCGCTGTCCGACCCGTTCTGCGTTGACCGGCACCGCAGCGACTTCCGCCGGCTGGTCCGGGAACTGGACTACGTGATCGGCAACGAACACGAATGGCTGTCGCTTTACGAGACGGACGACCTCGGCAAGGCGCTGGAAACGGCGGCGGGGGAATCCGGGCTGATCGTCTGTACCCGCTCGGGCCATGACGTGGTGCTGGTGAAGGGCGAGGAAGAGGCGATCGTGCCGGTCACCCCCGTGACCCCGGTCGATGCCACCGGCGCGGGCGACCTGTTCGCGGCCGGGTTCCTCTATGGCCTCGCCACCGGCGCCGACCTCGCCACCTCGGGCCGCATGGGCTGCGTCGCGGCGGCCGAGGTGATCGCGCATGTCGGGGCGCGGCCCGAAGCGAACCTCAAGGCGCTGTTCCGCAAGGAAGGCTTGATCTGAGAGGGGGGACGGTATCAAGTCGGGGGCACCGCGACTCCGATCCGGGGTTGAACTACATATTCAATTCACAATATATGTGAGGCCCACCCCGCGCCCGTCGCGGGGAATCAAGGAACCTCCGCATGCCCCAGCCGTCCCAACTCGCCAAGGCCGCCCGCCGCTACCTGCCCATCCTCGACTGGGGCCGCAGCTATGACCGCGACACGCTGACCAACGACCTCGTCGCGGCGGTGATCGTGACGATCATGCTGATCCCGCAGTCGCTGGCCTATGCGCTGCTGGCCGGGCTACCGCCGGAAATGGGGCTCTATGCCTCGATACTGCCGCTGGTGGCCTATGCGATCTTCGGCACCTCGCGGGCGCTGGCCGTCGGGCCGGTCGCGGTCGTGTCGCTGATGACCGCCGCCGCCGTCGGGTCGATCGCGGAGCAGGGCAGCATAGGCTATGCCACCGCCGCGATCACGCTCGCCTTCATGTCCGGCGCGTTCCTGCTGTTGCTCGGCATCTTCCGCCTCGGGTTCCTCGCCAACTTCCTGTCGCACCCGGTCATCGCCGGGTTCATCACCGCCTCGGGCCTGCTGATCGCGACCTCGCAGCTGAAGCACCTGTTCGGCATCAGCGCGGACGGCCATTCGCTGATCGGCCTCGTCGTGTCGCTGGTCGAGAACCTCGGCAGCACGAATGTACTGACGCTGATCATCGGCGCGTCGTCGGTCGCCTTCCTGTTCTGGGTCCGCAAGGGGCTGAAGCCGCTGCTGCTGAAACGCGGCCTGTCCCCGCGCATGGCAGACGTGCTGGCCAAGGCCGGCCCGGTCGCCGCCGTCGCGTTCTGGACGCTGGCCACCTGGGCCCTCGGTCTGTCCGGCTGGGGCGGTGTCGCCATCGTCGGCTCGGTCCCGCAGGGGATCCCGCCCTTCACGCTGCCGAGCGCGGATCCCGAACTCTGGAGCCAGCTTGCCCTCGCCGCCGTCCTGATCTCGATCATCGGCTTCGTCGAATCCGTCTCGGTCGCCAAGACGCTGGCCGCCAAGCGCCGCCAGCGGATCACCCCGGATCAGGAGCTGATCGGCCTCGGCGCGTCGAACATCGCGGCGGCGGTCAGCGGCGGCTATCCGGTCACCGGCGGCTTTGCCCGGTCGGTCGTGAACTTCGACGCGGGCGCGGAAACGCCGGCGGCCGGGGCCTTCACGGCGGTCGGCATCCTGCTGGCCGCGCTGATCCTGACGCCGCTGCTCTACTTCCTGCCCAAGGCCGTCCTCGCCGCGACCATCGTCGTCGCCGTGCTGTCGCTGGTCGACTTTTCCATCCTCAAACGGGCGTGGTCCTATTCCCGCGTGGATTTCGCCGCCGTCGCCGCGACGATCCTGCTGACCCTCGGCTTCGGGGTCGAGATCGGCGTCTCGGCGGGTGTCGCGCTGTCCATCGGCCTGTTCCTCTACAAGACCTCGCGCCCTCATGTGGCCGAGGTCGGGCTAGTCCCCGAGACCCAGCATTTCCGCAACATCAAGCGGCACAAGGTGGACACCGACCCCTCGCTGCTGACCATCCGCATCGACGAGTCGCTCTACTTCGCCAACGCGGCCTTTTTGCAGGACATCATCCTGGCCCGCGTGGCAGGCGAGCAGCCGATCCGGAACATCGTACTGATGTGCTCGGCCGTGAACGAGATCGACCTATCGGCGCTGGAAAGCCTGGAGGAGATCAACAAGCGGCTGCAGGAAATGGGCATCGCGCTGCACCTGAGCGAGGTGAAGGGGCCGGTCATGGATCGCCTGAAACGCTCGCATTTCCTGGACGAGCTGTCGGGCGAGGTCTTCCTGTCCCAATACGACGCCTACCGCAAACTGACCCCCGGTCTGATGCCGCCCGCGGTTGACCGCGCGGCGGCGGCGGAATAGCCAGCGTGGATGGACTGGACAGGCATATGCGGCACCGATGACGGGCTGACCGGCTGGAGCTTCGACGGCTCCGCCGTGCGGGCGCGGCTGGACGCCGAGGCAAGCCGCGCGGCTCCCGGACAGGTTCCTTCCGACCGCCTGCTGATCGCCGGGGCCGCAGACGCACCGTCCGAAGCCATCCCGGCGAAACTGACCCCCGACGCGCTGCATCAGGCCCCCGGCGGGCTGGTGCTGACAGCGTTGCAACAGGCGAAACCCCTGCACCGGCTGAACGGCGCGCGACTGAAGGCCATCGGATTTGCCGCGCTCAACCCTGACTGGGACGGCACGATCTGCCTGCCCGGCGCGGTGACGCACTGGATCAGCCTGAGCGCGGCGGAGGTCGTGTTTCTCCAGTCCGCGCTGACCATGACGCTGGCCGCCAGCCTCGGCGCGGCCGAAGCGGTGGCCGATGCCGACGCATTGTCCGACAGCCTGTCGCGGCCTGAGCGTCTGGCCGCGACGCTGGGCAGCGCGGCGGTGGCCGAACGGCGCGACGTTGCGCTCGGCGCGCTGATCGGGGCGGAACTGGCCTCGGCCCGTGCGCTCTGGCTGGGGCAGCAGGTGGCGGTGGTCGGCGACGGGACTGCCGCGACGGCCTATCGCAAGGGGCTGGAGGCGCAGGGCGTGCCGGTGCTGCAGGTCCGGGGCGATCAGGCGGCGGAAAAGGGCATGCTGGCGCTTGGCACCAAGTTCGGGCTGACGCGCTAGGTCCCCGCCCGCCTGCGGCAGGGACCGAAGACCGCCGCCAGCCCGAGGATCACGCCCGCGACCACCGCAATCATCCCCGCCGCACTGACCGCATCCGCCCGGCCCAGCCAGAGCGGCCCGTAGCCCGCCAGCACGTAGCCCAGCACCGCCGAGACGGTGGCGAAGACCGCGCTCCACCCGATCTGGCGGGCGAGGCTGTCGGTCATCATCCGCGCTGCGGCGGGCGGGCAGATGAACATGGCGATCACGATGATCGACCCGACCGCATCGAAGGCCGCGACCGCCGCGATGGCGGACATGACCATCAGCGCAAGGCTCAGCGGGCGGGTGGCGATCCCGGCCATGGCGGCAAAGCCCTCGTCGAAGGTCGACAGCATCAGCGGCCGCCAGAGCACCCGGATGAACAATGCGATGCCGAGCGCCACGAGCGCCATGCGCGGCAGCTCCGGCGGCAGGCCCGCCAGCGCGACGGGGTCGAACAGGCTTTCCCAGCCGAAGGCGTCCAGCCAGATCAGGCTCTCGAGGTTGCCGTAAAGCGCATGCTGCACGTCGAGGTGGACCGATGAGGTGTCCGACAGTTCCAGCAGCAGCACGCCGCCCGCGAACATCGAGGTGAACACGACCCCCATGGCCGCCCCCGGCTCCACCCGGCCAAAGCGGGCGACCACTTCGATAAGCAGCACCGACACCAGCGCCGTGCCGCCCGCGCCCAGCATCATCGGCCAGGTTGCCACGCGCCCGGTCAGCAGGAAGCCCACGACAATCCCCGGGAGCACCACGTGCGAGATCGCGTCACCGATCAGTGCCTGCCGCCGCAGGATCAGGAAGTTCCCCGGCAGCGCACTGGCCAGCGCCGCGCAAACCCCGATCAGAAGGGGCACCAGCGACAGGGGGACGAATTCCTCGCCGCTCATTCCATCACCTCCGCCCGCCAGCGCCTGCGCCGGGCCAATGCCGCCAGCACGCCGCGTTTCGGCGAGAAGATCATCGACAGCACGAAGGCCCCGGCCGCCAGCAGCACGATCACCGGCCCTGTCGGCACCCCCGGCACCAGCGCCGAGATCAGCGCCCCGCCCGCGCCCGCCGCGGCCCCGGTCAGCCCGGCGATCACCGCCATTACCCCGGCGCGATCCGTCCAGAACCGCGCGGCGACCGGCGGGATGATCAGCAGGGCGACGATCAGCACCAGCCCGACGATCTTGAGCCCCACGACCACCACCGCCAGAACCAGCATCATCAGCGCCGCGTCGATCCGGCGGGGGTTCATGCCGATGCTCTCGGCATAGCCCGGATCGAAGGCCGCCAGCACCAGCAGCCGCCGCAGACCCGCGACCGCCAGCAGGCAGAGCGCGCCGCCCGCCGCGATGATCTCGGCCTCGCTCCGCAGCATGCCGGCGGTGGAGCCGAGCAGGAACGCCTCGAGCCCCGCCTGCCGTCCGGCGGTCATGGTCTGGATCACGGTAAGCAGGACGACCCCCGCGCCGAAGAACACCGACAGCACCGCCCCGATCGCCGCGTCCTCGGCCAGACGGGTCCGTCCGGTCAGCCATTGCACGACCGCCAGCCCGATCCCGGCGGACAGCGCCGCGCCCAGCATCAGGCCGAACAGGTTCCGCCCCTCTCCCCCGAGCGCGACCATGGCCATGAAGGCCAGAGCCACCCCCGGCAGGGTCGCATGGCTGATCGCATCGGACAGCAGCGCCCGCTTGCGCAGGACGAGGAAGGTGCCGGTCGCGCCGCCGGTGAAACCCAGCAGACCCGCGCCGGTCAGGACCAGCAGGGCGTTATAGCCAAGCTCCATCTCAGCCCGCCGCGAAGGCCAGCCGGCCGCCATAGGCGCGCTGGAGCGTCTCTTGGGTGAACGCCTCGGCCACCGGGCCCTGCGCCACGGCGGTGCGGTTCATCAGGAAGACATGGGTGAAATAATCCCGCACGGTCGACAGGTCGTGATGCACGCAGACCACCGTCCGCCCCTGATCGCGCAGCAGTTTGAGCACGGCGATGATCGCCGCCTCGGTCGCCGCATCCACCCCGGCGAAGGGTTCGTCCAGCAGGTAGACCTCCGCATCCTGCGCCAGCGCACGGGCGAGGAAGACGCGCTGCTGCTGACCGCCGGAGAGCTGGCCGATCTGGCGGCTGGCGAAGTCCTCCATCCCGACCCGCGCGAGGCAGTCGCGCGCCCGGTCCAGATGTCGCGCCCGGACCGGGCGCAGCAGTCCGAGGTCGCGGTAGAGGCCCATCATCACCACGTCGATCGCCCGCGCGGGGAAGTCCCAGTCGACGCTCGCGCGCTGCGGCACATAGGCGATCCGCGCCCTTTGCCGCGCGACCGGCTGACCGAAAACCGTCGCCGTCCCGGCCATCCGGGGCACCAGCCCCAGCGAGGCCTTGAGCAGCGTCGACTTGCCCGCCCCGTTCGGCCCGATGATGGCCAGCATCGCGCCGTCCGGCACCGTCAGGTCCACGCCCTGCACCACCGGATCGCCGCCGTAGCCCACGGTCAGGCCGCGCACGGCGAAGGGACTGGCGCTGACATCCTCGGGCTCAGTCCGCATCAGCATCACAGCACCGCCTTCAGACGCCCGTCCATGCCGCCCTGCGGCACCCGCCCGCCGAGCGCCGCCGCGATGACCGAGACGTTGTGATCGATCATCCCCGGATAGGTCCCCTCGTAAGTCCCCGGCACGCCCATGGCGTCGGAATAGAGCTCGCCCCCGATCCGCACCTCGTGCCCCTCGGCGGCGGCCCCTTCGACCAGTGCGCGCATGTTGCGGTCGGAGACCGAGCTTTCCACGAAGACCGCCCCGATCCGGCGGTCGACCAGCATCCGCACGATGTCGCCGATCCGTTTCAGCCCCGCCTCGCTCTCGGTCGAGATGCCCTGGATGCCGACCACCTCGAACCCGTAGGCGCGGCCGAAATAGCCGAACGCGTCATGCGCCGTGACCAGCACGCGGGCGCTGTCCGGCACCGTCGCCAGCACCTCGCGCGCGTAGGTGTCGAGCCGTGCAACAACGTCCTGATAGCCCGCCGCCTGTTCGGCGATCCGCGCCTCGGCCCCTGGCACGGCGACGGTCAGCGCACGCGCGACCTCGGCCACCGGCGTGGACCAGAGCGCCGGGTCCATCCAGACGTGCGGATCGAATTTCTCGGCATAATCCGCATGCGCCCGCAGCCGGTCGCGCGGGATGCTCTCGGCCACCGCGACGACGTTCCGGCGCACGGCGAGATCCTGCATGAACTGCTCCATCTGCGCCTCGAGATACAGCCCGTGCCACAGCACCAGATCGGCGCGGGTCATCGCGACGATGTCGGTGCGGGTCTGGCGATAGGAATGCGGATCGACCCCCGGCCCCATCAGCCCGCGCACCTCGGCCAGCCCTGCGCCGATCGTCCGGGCGGCATCCGCGATCATCCCGGTCGTCGCCACGATCTGAACCGGCGCGGCGGCGGGCAGGCGGGTGGCGGCGAGACCGGCAAGCGAGGTGGCAAGCATCTGGCGGCGGCTGAGACGCATGTGATGATTCTCCTTTGCACATCAGTATCTGAGAACCATTCTCATCAAGTCAATGCAATTGAGAACCATTTTCATAAATCCGCCGAAACCGGCGCCCCGCTGCCTGACGTCGCGCCGCCTCGCTTGCCTTGGGCAGGGCGGCATGACACCCTTTCCCGGCATTATCGGGAGGAGCACCGATGGATCAGGTCAGCGAAACCCTCGCGCCGGGACTTCCCCAGACGGTGGAGCCACGCAATCCGGGCATGGAACTGGACATGGACTGGGTGCGCTCGGTTCAGGCGAACACCTCGGCCATCGAACGCCGCGCGGCGACACTGCCCGGCCGCCGGTCGGTCAAGAAGGACTACCAGGCCGCGTGGCTGGCCCGCGCGATTTCCTGCATCGACCTGACGACGCTGGCCGGTGACGATACCGAGGGCCGGGTTCGCCGCCTCTGCGCCAAGGCCCGCCAGCCGGTGCGCGCCGACATCCTCGACACGCTGGGCCGGCCCGGCCTGACCGTCGGCGCGGTCTGCGTCTATCACGAGATGGTGCCCGCCGCCGTCGAGGCGCTGGAGGGATCGGGCATCCCCGTCGCCGCCGTGTCCACCGGCTTTCCGGCGGGCCTTTCGCCCTATCGCCTGCGCGTGGCCGAGATCGGGGAAAGCGTCGCGGCCGGGGCCAAGGAGATCGACATCGTCATCTCGCGCCGCCACGTGCTGACCGGCAACTGGCAGGCGCTCTATGACGAGATGAAGGAGTTTCGCGCCGCCTGCGGCGAGGCGCACGTCAAGGCGATCCTCGCGACCGGCGAACTCGGCACGCTGCGCAATGTCGCCCGCGCCTCGCTGGTCTGCATGATGGCCGGGGCGGACTTCATCAAGACATCGACCGGCAAGGAGGGCGTGAACGCGACGCTGCCGGTCAGCCTGACGATGATCCGCGCCATTCGCGCCTATCAGGACCGCACCGGCATCCGCATCGGCTACAAACCCGCGGGCGGGATCTCCAAGGCGAAGGACGCGCTCGTCTACCTCTCGCTGATCAAGGAGGAACTGGGCGACCGCTGGCTGCGCCCCGACCTCTTCCGCTTCGGCGCGTCCTCGCTGCTCGGCGATATCGAGCGGCAGCTGGAACACCACGTCACCGGCGCATACTCCGCCGGATGGCGGCACGCGGCGGGGTGAGGATGGCCGGTCGCGGTATTCTTGGCGCAGCGAGCGTCCTGACCGTTCTTCTGGCCGTATCCGGCCAGGCTCAGACCTTTGCCTGTGGCCCCTGGATGATAGACGGTGCGCCGGTGGGGCCACCCGTTGAAATCGGCGTCTTCATGCAAGCGCTGGTTTATTCGGCCGACGATCAGGAGATGTACGCTCATACCGTCTACAGGTCCGGTGCACGCAAAACGTATCTCGACGCAAGTTCGGTCATCGTCGTGTACGGCCAGCCGGTGCCCGGCACGGATGACCGCAAACTCGCCCCCCCGCTTACCGTCGTCAGGTTGATCTACGGCGCGCAGGACGCCTCGATCAGTCGGCTCGAATGCAAGGACTTGTCCCGATGACCGTCAAGGAAATCTTCGAAACCATGGACTACGGCCCCGCCCCCGAAAGCGCCGAGGATGCGCTCGCCTGGATCGTCGATCAGGGCGCAAGCTTCGGCAACTTCGTCGACGGCGCCTTCACCGATCCCGGCGAGACGTTCGAGACGAAGAATCCCGCCACCGGCGAGGTCCTCGCCAATATCACGAAGGGCACCCAGGCCGATGTCGACGCCGCCTTCGCCGCCGCCCGTCGCGCACAGCCGGAATGGGAGGCGCAGGGCGGCCACGCCCGCGCGCGCGTGCTCTACGCGCTGGCCAGGCTGATCCAGAAGAACGCGCGCCTCTTCGCCGTGCTCGAAACGCTCGACAACGGCAAGCCGATCCGTGAAAGCCGCGACATCGACATCCCGCTGGTCCACCGGCACTTCTACTACCACGCGGGCCTCGCCCAGCTGATGGAGGCCGAACACCCCGACCGCCGCGCCATCGGCGTCTGCGGCCAGGTGATCCCGTGGAATTTCCCCCTGCTGATGCTGGCATGGAAGATCGCCCCGGCTCTGGCGGCTGGCAACACCGTGGTGCTGAAGCCTGCCGAATACACCTCGCTCACCGCGCTGCTCTTCGCCGACATCTGCCGACAGGCCGGTGTCCCCGGCGGCGTCGTCAACATCGTCACCGGCGACGGCGCGACGGGCGAGATGATCGTGACCCACACGGAGGCCGACAAGGTCGCCTTCACCGGCTCGACCGAGGTCGGCCGCCGCATCCGCCGCGCCACCGCCGGGCAGGGCAAGGCGCTGACGCTCGAACTGGGGGGCAAGTCGCCCTACATCGTGTTCGACGACGCCGACATCGACAGCGCGATCGAGGGTCTGGTCGACGCCATCTGGTTCAACCAGGGCCAGGTCTGCTGCGCCGGTTCGCGCCTGCTGGTGCAGGAGAGCGTCGCCGAGGATTTCCACCGCCGCCTGCGCATCCGTATGGACAAGCTGCGCGTCGGCGATCCGCTGGACAAGTGCATCGACGTCGGTGCGATCGTGGATCCGGTCCAGATCGACACGATCACCCGGCTGGTCAACGCCAACCGCGCCGGAGATGTGCACCGCGCCGCCTGCGACATGCCCGCTTCGGGCTGCTTCTACCCGCCGACGCTGATCACCGGCCTGTCGCCCTCCGATCCGCTTATGCAGGAGGAGATCTTCGGCCCCGTCCTCGTCTCCACCACCTTCCGCACCCCGTCCGAGGCGGTCAGCCTCGCCAACAACACCCGCTACGGCCTCGCCGCGACACTCTGGACCGAGAACGTGAACCTCGCGCTCGACATCGCGCCCAAGCTGGCCGCCGGGGTGGTCTGGGTGAACGGCACAAACATGTTCGACGCTGCCGCCGGGTTCGGTGGCGTGCGCGAGTCCGGCTTCGGCCGGGAAGGGGGCTGGGAAGGTCTGATGGCCTATACGGCGCAGAAGGGCGATACAGAGCCGCTGAAACGTCTCGAACCGGTGAACGGCGACACCGGCCCGGTTCAGGGCCTCGACCGGACCCCCAAGCTCTACATCGGCGGCAAGCAGGCCCGGCCTGACGGCGGCTACTCCCGCACCGTCCACGGGGCCAAGGGTGCGCCGCTTGGCCAGGTCGGTGTCGCCAACCGCAAGGACATCCGCAACGCGGTCGAGTCAGCGCAGGCCGCCGCCGGCTGGTCCAAATCCACCGGCCACCTGCGCGCGCAGATCCTCTATTACGTGGCCGAGAACCTCTCGGCCCGCGCCGACGAATTCGCCGCCCGCATCGACGCCATGACCGGCACCGGCGGCATGGCCGAGGTCGAGGCGAGCATCAGCCGCCTGTTCACCTACGCCGCATGGGCCGACAAGTATGGCGGCGAGGTCAAGAACGTCCCGCTGCGCGGCACCGCGCTCGGGATGCGGGAACCCGTCGGCGTGATCGGCGCGATCTGCCCGGACGAGGCGCCGCTTCTCGGCCTGATCTCGCTGATGGCCCCCGGCCTCGCCATGGGCAACCGCATGGTGCTGGTCGCTTCCGAGGCGCACCCGCTGGCGGCGACCGACGTCTACCAGATCCTCGACACCTCCGACGTGCCGGGCGGCGTGGCCAACATCCTGACCGGCAGTCACGCGGAACTCGCCCCGGTCCTTGCCAAGCACCTCGATGTGGATGCCGTCTGGTCCTTCTCCTCCACCGACCTGTCCAAGGTCATCGAGGCCGAAAGCGCGGGCAACCTGAAACGCACCTGGGTCAACGACGGGCGCGCGACGGACTGGACGAAAGCCGAAGGCCGCGCCTTCCTCGACGCGGCCACCGAAATCAAGACCGTCTGGATCCCCTGGGGCGAATAGCAGGTCCCCTGCTTCTTCTGGTTCCAAATACTTCGGGGGAGTCGCGGCCTTCAGGCCGCGGCGGGGGCAGAGCCCCCATCCCCGCCGGTCACATCGGGATCGGCATGATCTGCGCGACTTCGACCGAGCCGCCGCCTGCGACCATCGGGTTCCCCTTGGCCATTTCGCAGGCCGCCTCGATGCTCTCCGCCTCGACGATGGAATAGCCGAAGGCAGCCTGCGCCACATCGTCCGACACGCCCGAGGCGGTCACCGATTTCGACTTCCCGACCGGCTCGCCCGGATCGACGAGGGCCGGGCCGACCGTGGCCATCCAGTCGCCCCAGGCCTTCATCGCGGCCTCCTGTGCGGCGGGGGTGGAGGGCGCACCGGCGGCGCCGCCATGGTAGATATAGAGAAACTTGGGCATGTCAGTCCTTTCACGTGTCTGGATGCAGCGTCTGCTGCGGGTTGCCGGGTCAGTCCGGCAGCCGTGCGCCGGGATCGAGGAAGAAATCGAGCTTGCGCAGCGTCGACAGCCAGCCACGCGTATGGTCCTGCGCCGAATCCACGCTTTCCAGCGCCCTGTGTGTCAGGGTCAGGCGCGCGCCCGTGGCCGTCCGCTCGACGGTGAAGCTCACATGGCTTTCCGGTCCGCGCCTGCCGGTGTCGTCGTGCCAGGCCCACGTCAGGCCGACGCTGCCCCGCCCCTCGGCCGGGGGGCTGACACTGGTGATCTGTCCCGACACATGAAAGCGGTTGCCGCTTTCTTTTCCGACCATGGAACAGGACCACGGCCCGGTCCGGCGGAAATCCAGGTCGCAGTCCTGGATGAAAAGCCCCTCTGGCCCGAACCACTGGATCAGCTGGACCGGTTCGGTCACCGCCCTCCACAATCTGTCCAGCGCGACCGAGTAGTCGCGGACGAACGCGACATCGGTGGTTTCCGTATCCTTCATGTGTCGTCTCCCTCGGGATCGAGCGCCAGCAGGTCGTCCAGCCTGTCGAGGCTGCCCGCCCAGAACGCGCGGTGGTCCATGGTCCAGCCGTTCACTGTGCGCAGCGCCTCGGGCCGGACGGAGTAATAGCGGTGCGTGCCCTGCACGCGCTGCTGGATGACCCCGGCCTCGCGCAGCACCTTCAGGTGCCGCGAAATGGCAGGGGCCGAGATGTCGGCCTCGGACGCCAGCGTCCCGGCCGGCAGTTCGCCGCGTGTCAGCAGTTTCTCGACCAGCGACAGGCGGGTCGGATCGGAGAGCGCGGCGAAGGTGTCGGTCAGACTTGTCATGGGGACAAGCTGGACCGATTCCTTAATTTGCGCAACAGTTAATTAACAGAATTAGAAATCAAAGATCAGGGTAGACGAAGGCGTCCCGCGCATAGCCCTGAAGATAAAGCAGCGCCGTCAGGTCGCCGAAGTTCACCCGGACCTCGCATTCCGCCGCGACCACCGGCTTGGCATGCAGCGCCACGCCCGTTCCCGCCCGTTTCAGCATCCCTAGGTCATTCGCCCCGTCGCCGACCGCGATCACGTCGCCCTCGCCGATACCGAGCCGGGCGGTGATCTCTTCCAGCGCCTGCACCTTGGCCTCGCGCCCGAGGATAGGCCGCGCGACGTCGCCGGTCAGCAGGCCATCCGCCTCCAGCAACGTGTTCGCCCGGTTCTCGTCAAAGCCCAGACGTTCCGCCACGCGGCCGGTGAAGGCCGTGAACCCGCCCGAGACCAGCGCACAGAACGCCCCCTGCGCCTTCATCGTGGCCAGCAGCTCCGGCCCGCCCGGCATCAGCTCGATCCGGTCGTCCAGCACCTTGTCGATGATCCCGACCGGCTGGCCTTTCAGCAGGCCGACCCGTTCGGTCAGCGCGCCCTCGAACCCCAGTTCGCCGTTCATGGCGCGGGCGGTGATTTCCTTGACGCGCTCGCCGACCCCGGCCTCGTCGGCCAGTTCGTCGATGCATTCCTGACGGATCATGGTGCTGTCCATGTCGGCCAGCAGCATCTTCTTGCGCCGTCCCGCGGCGGGCTGGATGTTCAGGTCGATCCGTCGCGCCTGTATCTCCTCCCAGACCGCGCGGAAATCGGCAGGCATCGCGGGCACCGGGAACTCCGCCGCCTCGTTCTCGGCCAGCCACCGCAGCTCGCCCCCCTGCCAGTCTGTGCGCATGGCCTCCACCATACCGGCATCGAGCGCCGGGGCGAGGGGATCGCTGTTCAGGGTGACGACGTACATGGGGCCTCCGCAAAGCTGCGCCGCGGTTTAACCACGGCGCAGTAGGGAGGACCAGATACTTTGGACTGGTCAGTTGCCCGGTTCGATCGGCGGCAGGGTGCGCAGGTAGGCAACGACCGCTTTCGCATCGCCATCGGTCATGTTGGCGTAATGCGCATAGGGCATCGGCGGGAACATCGGGCTGCCGTCCGGGCGGGTGCCCTTGGTGATCATCGCGATCACCTCGTCATCCGTGTACTTTGCCAGCGCATCCGGGTGACTGGTCAGGTTCGCGGCCACCGAGATGCCCCATGGCCCGTGCCATTCATGCCCGCCGCCGCCGAGGTTGTTCTCCAGGTCCGGCATGCCGTTCTTGAGCGAATGACACTCCATGCAATGCGCGACCGGCCCGGCGAGGTAAGCACCGTATTCCACCGTCTCGCCGCGCTCGGGCGCGGTGACGCTGTCGACCGGCGGCCCGTAGGCGGGGGGCAGGGGGAACGGGTATTGCGAGGCCTTGAACTCCGTCTCCACCGGTTCGAGCGTGCGCACGTAGGCGACGATTGCGGCAAGGTCGTCGTCGCCCAGGCCGCGATAAAGGCCGATCGGCATGGGCGGCCCGATCACCGAGCCGTCCGGGCGGATGCCCTCGCGGATGGCCTTGGCAAGCTCCGCGTCCGACCAGCCCGCGATGCGCGATCCCGGCGTGATGTTCGGCGCCTCGGCGGTGAAGTTCGGCTCCATGATCGACCATCCGCCATAGGCGGGCGATCCGGGGACCGGGCTGGTGTGGCAGTTGCCGCAGGCGGCAGGGCCCTCGACCAGATACTGCCCCCGCTCGACGGGCGTTTCGGCGCTGGCAAGGGACGTGGACAGCAAAAGACCGGCAAATGCGGTCGCGATAGGTCTGAACAAAATTAACTTCCTCCGACGTGATAACGGTAACGACCCCTCGTCGACATTATCACGCGCACGTGAGGTGCAAGAAAAAGATGTTGGGTGGACGCCACTTAAGCCCGACGTCCGGCGCCGAACCCGCCCGGACAAGGGCGTTTGAGCCGCGCGGGGTTTCCGATAGGCGTCAGGAAAGCGCATCCAGAGGCGATTTGCGGCAAGGCTGCGCCCAAATGCGACACCAGCTTCATTGCAAGGCAACCGAATCGCCCGTATATCCGGCGGCGGGACACCCCTCCCCAACGGGGGGCATCTATCTGGAAGGTTAGGCTACATGGCTACCCAAGCACCGGCGACGCGTCCGGCCAACCCGCGATTCTCCTCCGGCCCCTGCGCCAAGATCCCCACATTCTCGCTCGATCTGCTGTCCGACGCACCGCTCGGCCGCTCGCATCGTGCAGCCATCGGCAAGGAAAAGCTGAAGGCCGCCATCGAGGGCACGCGCGAGATCCTCGGCATTCCCGCCGACTACAAGATCGGCATCGTTCCGGCCTCTGACACAGGCGCCGTCGAAATGGCGATGTGGTCCATGCTCGGCGCCCGCAAGGCGACGATGGTCGCGTGGGAAAGCTTCGGCTCGGGCTGGGTGACGGATGTCGTCAAGCAGCTCAAGATCGACGCCGAGGTCAAGGAAGCCGGTTACGGCGAGATCGTCGATTTCGCGGAGATCGACTTCGACACCGACGTCGTCTTCACCTGGAACGGCACCACATCGGGCGTCCGCGTTCCGAACGGCGACAAGATCCCCGCCGATCGCGCCGGCCTGACGATCTGCGACGCGACCAGCGCCGCCTTCGCGCAGGACCTGCCCTGGGACAAGCTGGATGTCGTCACCTTCTCCTGGCAGAAGGTGCTGGGCGGCGAGGCGGCGCATGGCATGCTCGTGCTCAGTCCCCGCGCCGTGGAACGGCTGGAAAGCTACAAGCCCGCGTGGCCGCTGCCCAAGATCTTCCGCATGACCAAGAACGGCAAGCTGAACGAAGGCATCTTCGTGGGCGAGACGATCAACACCCCCTCCATGCTGGCGGTCGAGGATTACCTCGTCGCGCTCGACTGGGCGCGGTCGGTCGGCGGGCTGAAGGGCCTGATGGCCCGCGCGGATGCCAACGCCAAGGTGATCTGGGACTTCTGCGAAAAGACCCCGTGGCTGGAAAATCTCGCCATCGACCCGGCGACGCGGTCGAACACCTCGGTCTGCCTGAAATTCGCGGACGACCGGATCAAGGACGGCGCGGCCTTCGCCAAGGCAGTCGCCAAGCGGCTGGAGAAAGAGGGCGTGGGGCTCGACCTCGGCGCCTATCGCGATGCGCCGGCCGGCCTCAGGATCTGGTGCGGCGGCACGGTCGAAACCTCCGACGTCACGGCCCTGATGCCGTGGGTCGAATGGGCCTTCGACGCCGAGATCGCCGCGCAGGCCCAGGCCGCGTGACACGGACGGTGCGAGCAGAGCACGCACCCTACTGCCTCCCCGACATCCCGTAGGGTGCGTGCTCTGCACGCACCGCCCCCCATTCTCAAAGGACCAGACACATGGCTCCCAAGGTACTCATCTCTGACGAACTGTCCGACGCGGCCGTCCAGATCTTCAAGGATCGCGGCATCGAGGTCGACTTCCAGCCGAAGCTCGGCAAGGACAAGGAAAAGCTGCTCGAGATCATCGGCAACTACGACGGCCTCGCCATCCGCTCGGCCACCAAGGTGACCGACAAGGTCCTGGCCGCTGCCACCAACCTCAAGGTCATCGGCCGGGCCGGGATCGGCGTCGACAACGTCGACAAGGACGCCGCCTCCAAGAAGGGCGTGATCGTCATGAACACGCCGTTCGGCAACATGATCACCACCGCCGAACACGCCATCGCGATGATGTTCGCCGTCGCCCGCCAGATCCCCGAGGCGTCGGCCTCGACCCATGCGGGCAAGTGGGAAAAGTCCAAGTTCATGGGCGTCGAGCTGACCGCCAAGACCCTCGGCGTGATCGGCGCGGGCAACATCGGCGGCATCGTCTGTGACCGCGCCCGCGGGCTCAAGATGAAGGTCATCGCCTACGACCCGTTCCTGAGCCAGGAAAAGGCTGACAAGATGGGCGTCGAGAAGATCGACGATCTGGACGACCTGCTGAAACGCGCCGATTTCATCACGCTGCACGTCCCGCTGACCGACCAGACCCGTAACATCCTGTCGCGCGAGAACCTCGAAAAGACCAAGAAGGGCGTGCGTATCATCAACTGCGCCCGTGGCGGTCTGGTTGACGAAGAGGCGCTGGCCGACCTGCTGAAATCCGGCCACGTCGCCGGCGCGGCCTTCGATGTCTTCTCCGAGGAACCGGCGACCAGCAACGTCCTGTTCGGCCTGCCCAACGTCGTCTGCACCCCGCACCTCGGCGCGGCGACGACCGAAGCGCAGGAGAACGTGGCGCTGCAGGTGGCCGAGCAGATGTCGAACTACCTGCTGGACGGCGCCGTTGAGAACGCGCTGAACATGCCCTCGATGACCGCCGAAGAGGCCAAGGTCATGGGCCCCTGGGTCGCCCTGTCCGGGCACCTCGGCAGCTTCATCGGCCAGATGACGGACGAGCCGATCAAGGCGATCAACATCCTCTATGATGGTGTCGTGGCCGAGATGAACCTCGCCGCGCTGAACTGCGCGGTGATCGCCGGGATCATGAAAAAGGCCAATCCGGACGTGAACATGGTGTCGGCCCCGGTCGTCGCGCAGGAACGCGGGATCAAGATCTCGACCACCAACCAGAACAAGTCCGGCGCCTTCGACGGCTACATCAAGGTGACGGTCGTGACCGAAAAGCGGGAACGCTCGGTCGCGGGCACCGTCTTTTCGGACGGCAAGCCGCGCTTCATCCAGATCAAGGGCATCAACATCGACGCCGAGGTCGGCAGCCACATGCTCTACACGACCAATAAGGACGTGCCGGGCGTCATCGGCACGCTGGGGTCGACGCTGGGCGAGGCCGGCCAGAACATCGCGAACTTCACCCTCGGCCGCGCCGCGGCGGGTGGCGAGGCCATCGCGCTGCTTTATCTCGACACGGCGCCGTCGAACGAGCTGCTGAAGAAGCTGGAAGGCACCGGCGTCTTTACCCAGGTCAAACCGCTGGTGTTCGACGTGGTCTGAGCCACGCCGCCATGTGAGAATGAACGGAGCCGTCCCGTAAGGGGCGGCTCCTGTCGTTTCAGGCGGTGCGCCGTCCGGCGGTCGTCAGAACGACGATCAGGAAGACGACCATCGACAGGATCGTCAGGACGGATCCGATCTTGGCCAGCGTTTCGCCCGTCTGCTGGATCGCCTGAACGATCCCCGGCACGATGATCACCACGCCCGCGACGGCCACAGCGAGATGCACCTTGGCGAGGATACCCTCCGCCGCGGAGGGCACGAGGTGGTAGTAAACACCGAACAGGAACAGGCTGACGTAGCCCAGCAGGTTCAGGTGCGCGTGCGCCGGTGACAGCATGTGGTCGCCCGAGGCGGACATATGGATGCCCCAGGCCATGCCGATCACGGCGCAGACGACGCCGAGCGTCACGAAAGTGCGTGCGATAAGGTTCATTGGTCCCTCCCTTTTTCTCATTCATACGCCAAGCGGCGGACCCGTGAAGCGCATATTGTGGCGCGCCGCCGACTCCTCGACCGCCGGCATGTCGTCGGGAATCCGGAACTGTCCCTCGGCCATGTCGCGGAAGAAACCCTCGAACCCGCCGGGGGTCAGGATGACGAGGTGCCGGCACGCCTCGGTTCCGATTGCGCGAAAGGTGTGTTCCCGGCCGCGCGGCACGAACACCGCCTCGCCTGCGCTGCGGGTGAACTGTTCGCCCTCCAGCCAGAACTCGCAGGCTCCGGTCATCAGGTAGAAGATCTCGTCCTCGGCCTCGTGAACATGGCGCGGCGGGCCGCTGTCGACCGGAGAGATGCTGTCGACGAGGGACAGGCGGCCCTCGGTATCCTCGGGCGAGAGCAGCACTTTGTATTCAGTGCCCAGCCAGATGAGGGCGTCCGTGCCCAATGGGGGAAGTGTCATGATCGTTACTCACTACTGGCCCGTCGGACAAACCGGTCCCGGTCGCGGACCACAGGGTCGCGGGAAGGTGCCTGCCGCCGGTCGGGGCGTTTTCAAGGGGGCCGGGGGATGCTCGGGGGGATCCGCGCCGGCAATGAGACTATGACCCACCCAATCGGATTATAGAAATCGATTGATTGTATCTTAATAATTCACCGCATGAATTTGTCCGGATTCGATCTCAACCTGCTCAAGGTCCTCGACGCCCTGCTGGCCGAGGGATCGACCGTGCGGGCCGGTAACCGGGCGGGGCTGTCGCAACCCGCGGTTTCGGCGGCCCTGTCGCGGCTGAGGCATGCGTTCAACGACCCGCTCTTCGTCCGCAAGGGGCGCGGGCTGGAACCGACGGATTTCGCCCGCAGCCTCGAAACGCCGCTGCGCGAGACGCTGGAGCGGATCGAGGACATGCTGGCCGGGCCCGGTGCCTTCGATCCGGGCACCGCCGAGCTGTCGTTCAAGCTGTCCGGCAGCGACTTCTTCGCCGAGATGCTGATGCCGGGCCTCGGCGATCACGTCGGACGTGTCGCGCCCCGGATGCGTGTGCAGCTGGTTGATCTCGTGCCCGACAACTACATCGACACGCTCGAACGCTACCAGGTGGACATGGCCCTGATCCCGCGCATGACCTTTCCCGACTGGGTCGACCACCGCGTGATCTTCAACTCCACCTTCACCACCATAGCCCGCCGCGGTCATCCCGCGCTGGCCGAGGCCGGAATCGCGGACGGCGACCCGATCCCGATGGACCTGTTCTGCACGCTGAACCATGTCCTGTTCTCGCCCGAGGGCCGCCTGCAGGCCATGGGCGACGCCGCGCTGCACAAGGTCGGGCGCAAGCGCACTGTGGCGATGACGCTGCCGGTCTTCTCCGGCGTCTACCGCGCCGTGGCGGGCAGCGACCTGATCGCCCTGATCCCGACCGCGCTGGCCCGGCGTGTCGCGCCCGCTGCGGGCCTGACCTGCCACGCCCCGCCGATGCCGGTCGACGCGGCCACCATCTGTATCGTCTGGCACCGCCGGTCGACAAACAATCCGGCACACCGGTGGCTGCGGGAACAGATCGCCGCGCTCACGCGTCCTCTGGATATGTAACACGGACTTCCCTTTTCACCGGACGCGTGGTTCCTTCCGCCCATGAGCATTTACGTCATTCCCGACATCCACGGCCAACGCGCGCTTCTCGAGGACGCGCTGGCTCTCGTCGAACGCGACTACGGCAGCCCGGATGCCGAGATCGTCTTTCTGGGCGACTACGTCGACCGGGGGCCGGATACCGCGGGCGTGCTCGAGATCCTGTCCAGGGGAATGGCCGAGGGGCGCAACTGGACCTGCCTGATGGGCAACCACGACCGGATGATGCTGAACTACCTGACCGACGGCACCGACACCGACCCCCGGATGCGGGCCACCGCGCGCTGGTCGCATCCCCGCCTCGGGGGCGTCGCGATGCAGAGCTACGGCATCGATCCAGACCCGGACCTCGCGCCCGAGGACCTGCAACGCGCCTTTGCCGCCGCCGTGCCCGATCACCACGCAGAATTCCTTGCCTCGCTCGTCTATGCCCATGAACGCGAGGGCCTGCTGTTCGTGCATGCGGGGATCAAGCCGGGCCTGCCGGTGGACCAGCAGTCCAACGACGACCTGATCTGGATCCGCGACGAGTTCCTGCTCGATCCCGGCCCGCACCCCTGGCTGGTCATCCACGGACACACGCCCGTGCCTGCCGCGCGCCACTTCGGGCCGCACATCGACCTCGACGCGGGCGCGGGCCTTGGCCGCGATCTGGTCGTCGCGGTGATGGAAGAGGGCGAGTGCTTCATGATCACCGAAAAGGGGCACGAACTGCTGCCGCCGCAGCCGCTGGCGCCCGACGAGGAACGGGTCTGGGGCTGAGCCTCACGCTCAGTCCTGCCGCACCGCCCCCGTCACCGCCGCCGCGCCAAGCGCCGTGACCACCCAGCCAAGCGCCGTCGCGATCCAGCGCAGCCACCAGCCGATCCGCCCGAGCGGCGAGCGCGCGGTCGACGGCGCCCAGGCGGCCTCCTGCCCCAGCGAAACCAGCGGCACGAAGACATCCGCCGCATAGGCCAGCGCGTTGAACGTCTCGTAATCCTGCCCGGCCTGACCCGGCGCGGCCCAGAAGGCGGCCGGGTTGTCCGGATGCGCCTCCACCGCCGCCTGCCAGCCCGCGGACACGAGGATCGGCGCGGCGTTCGGCGCCATGTCCCCGGCCTGCCAGACCCGGTCGAAGAACACCGTCAGCCCCGCGATCATCACCACCGCGATCACCAGCGCCCGGCCGGGCCGATAGCCATAGCCCACGCCGAACCGCATGATGACGTCGCCCGCAAGGTCCAGCCACCAGCGCAGACCACGCCCGTGCCGCGCGCGCAGCTTTTCCCGGTCGGCCTCGCGCAGCACCCGCTCCTTGGTCATCCGCACCGTCCGCGCGTCCGACCTGTGCCCCATGTGATCCAGTGTCCGTGCGAACTGCTCATAGGGCTGCGCGGTGAACGCCGTGTCGCGCGGACGCCGCGCCAGCCACTCAAGCCGCGCGCCGATCCCGGTCTCGGCATGGCGCGAGAAGTCGTCGTAGGTGAACCCGTCCAGCCGGACCGGATAACTGGCCCCCGGCCCGGCGGGCTCGTCCCGCAGCCGTGCGGCATGGGCCCCGGCAAGGCTGACCGCCCCGCGCGCGATCTGGTTCTCCCTGAAATAGAGGATCCCCCCGATGTTGGCCCGCGCCAGCGACAACGCGTTCTCCGGCCCGTGCTCCTCGCTCGCCTGGAACAGGCTTTCGCCCGTGGGTTCGCTGGCGGCGATGGCACAGCGGGTGACGAACAGGTCCCGCCCGATCCGCGAGGAGGCCATGAACACCGCGCCTTCGCAGTCCAGCGTCGTCCGCCCGTTGGCATAGGGGTAGTCGCCCAGGTAGACCGATCCGCCGACGCTCAGCGACGGGGCGAATATCGCGTCCTGCCCGCTCGCCTTGATCGCCAGCCCGCAGAACTGGATGTCGCCCTCGACCCGCATCCCGGCGAGGCTCAGCTCGCCCTTCACCAGCGTTTCGCCCCGGATGTAGAACGACCCGTCCAGCACCGCGCCGTCGGCCTCGATCCCCGGCAGGTAGCAGTCGCTCAGGTATATCCCGCGCATCCGGGCGTTCATCATCTCGGCCGGATCGGTCAGGTGGCACGATGTCAGCGCCAGGTCGAACCGCGTCGTGACCGAGCGCAGGTCCAGCACCCCCTCGATCCGCGCGCCCTTCAGCCGCAGCCCCTTGTCGTTCAGAACCAGCCCCGGATCCGCGCCGGTCAGCGCCAGCCGGATCAGCCCGGCCCGGATCCGCAGCGTGTCGTCCTCGCCCTCGGGCAGGGCCTCGCCGATGACGATCCGCCCGTCGCCGGGGGCCCCGGCGACCATGGCCTCCTCGGCCGGGGTCAGCGGGGCGAAATCGGCAAGCAGCATGGCGGACACGTTGCATGTTCACCCACCACAGGGCAAGACAGTGTCAAAGGGGCGCGGTTGCGCCCGGTGAGAGGAGACCAGCACATGAAAGACATCGTCATTCTCGACGGCGCACGCACCGCCATCGGCACCTTCGGCGGCAGCCTCGCCGGGATCGCCCCGATCAGCCTCGGCGCGACCGCCGCCAAGGCCGCGCTGGAACGGTCGGGCGTCGAGGGCGCGCAGATCGGCCACGTCGCCTATGGCCACGTCATCAACACCGAGCCGCGCGACATGTATCTCAGCCGGGTCGCCGCGATCGAGGCCGGTATCCCCGACACCACCCCCGCGATGAACGTGAACCGCCTCTGCGGCTCGGGCGCGCAGGCGATCGTCTCGGTCGTCCAGTCGCTGGCCATGGGCGATGCCGAGTTCGGCCTCGCCGGCGGTGCCGAGTCGATGTCGCGCAGCCCCTACATCAACCCCTCGGAACGCTGGGGTCAGAAGATGGGCGACATCAAGGTGCTCGACATGATGCTCGGCGCGCTGAACTGCCCCTTCGGCACCGGCCACATGGGCGTGACGGCCGAGAACGTGGCCAGGGAGCACGACATCACCCGCGAGCAGATGGACACCTTCTCGTTCGAAAGCCAGAAGCGCGCGATGGCGGCGATCGAAGCCGGGCACTTCAAGTCCCAGATCGTCCCCGTCGAAATCCAGATCAAGCGCGACAAGGTCCCCTTCGACACCGACGAACACGTCAAGCCCTCGACCACGCTCGAAGGCCTCGCCGGCCTGCGCCCCGCCTTCCAGAAGGACGGCTGCGTCACGGCGGGCAACGCCTCGGGCATCAACGACGGCGCGGCGGCCATCGTTCTGGCGACGGCGGAAGCGGCGGAAAAGGCCGGGCTCAAGCCCAAGGCGCGGATCATCGGCTATGCCCATGCCGGCGTCCGCCCCGAGGTGATGGGCATCGGCCCGGTCCCCGCGGTCGAGAACCTGCTGAAACGCACCGGCTTGTCGATCTCGGACTTCGACGTCATCGAATCGAACGAGGCCTTCGCCGCGCAGGCGCTGGCGGTGAACAAGGGCCTCGGCCTCGACCCCGCCAAGGTGAACCCCAACGGCGGTGCCATCGCGCTTGGCCACCCGGTCGGCGCGACCGGGGCGATCATCACCGTCAAGGCGCTCTACGAACTCGAACGCATCGGCGGCAAGACGGCCCTGATCACCATGTGCATTGGCGGCGGCCAGGGCATCGCGCTGGCCATCGAGCGCCTCTGACCCGGCGGACCACCCGCCTCGTCCGATGACGGGGCGCGCAGGTTCCCTGCTTCTTCTGGTCAAAAATACTTCGGGGGACGCCGGACCGCAGGCCCGGCGGGGGGCAGCGCCCCCCTCCGCAGCCACCTCCAGCGCCCCCGTTGCGCCCGGCGCGGCTATCCCCTACGGCTGTCCCGACCGAGGGACACAGACATGACTCACATCTGGCTTCGCGCAGAACAACGCCCGAACGAAGACCGCACCGGCCTCACGCCCGAGGGCGCGGCGGATCTGATCGCCCGCGGCTTCCGCCTGACGGTGGAGGACAGCCGCACCCGCATCATCCCGCTCGACGCCTACCGCGCCGCCGGGGCCGAGGTCGCGCCCGAGGCCAGCTGGCCCGACGCGCCGCAGGACGCCATCGTCTTCGGCCTCAAGGAACTGCCCGAGGACGGCACGCCTCTGCGCCACCGGCACATAATGTTCGGCCACGCCTTCAAGGGCCAGCCCGCCGGGCGCATCCTGCTGGAACGGTTCCGCGAAGGCGGCGGCACGCTCTACGACCTCGAATACCTTCTGGACGACACCGGCCGCCGTGTCGCCGCCTTCGGCTACTGGGCGGGCTTCGCCGGTGCCGCGGTGGCGTTGAAATGCTGGCTGGCGCAGCAGGACGGCGGCATCTGCGGACCCGTCTCTTCCTACCCCAACCGCGACGCCCTGACCGGTGAGCTGCGAGGCGCGCTGCAAAGCGCGAAGAGCACCCCCCGTGCCATCGTCATCGGCGCGCTCGGGCGGGTCGGGACGGGGGCCTCGGATCTCTGCACCGAGATGGGGATGCAGGTTACCAAGTGGGACAAGGACGAGACCGCCAGCGGCGGGCCGTTCCCCGAGATCGCACGTCACGAGATCTTCCTGAACGCGATCCTTGCCATGCCGGGCACCCCGGTCTTCGTGCCCGCCGACCTGCCCGGCCAGCCGCGCGACCTGACGGTGATCGGCGACATCGCCTGCGACCCGACCTCGGATTTCTCGCCGATCAAGGTCTACGACCGCACGACGACATGGGACGCCCCCGCGCTGCGCGTGCATGACGCCCCGCCGCTCGATGTGACCGCGATCGACAACCTGCCCTCGCTCCTGCCGCTGGAAAGCTCGCAGGACTACGCCGCGCAGCTTCTGCCCTCGCTGCAGACGCTAGATGCCCTCGACGCAGGCGTTTGGGGCCGGGCCAAAGCCATCTTCGACAGACATATGGAGGACCTCGCATGACCATCCACTGGTGTGGCACCGGCCTGTCGGCCATCCCCGGCCTGCGCCGCCTCATCGGCCTCGGCTATCCGGTCACCATCTGGAACCGGACCGTCGCGCGGGCACAGGAAGAGGTCGGCGACCTGACCGACGACATCCGCGCCTTCGACATGGCCGCGCTGGATGCCGCCGTCGCGCCCGGCGATGTCGTGATCTCCATGCTGCCCGGCGACTGGCACCCGAAGCTTGCCGCGCTCTGCGTCGACAAGGGCGCGCATTTCGTCACCTCCAGCTATATCGCGCCGGAAACCCGCGCGCTGGACGGCGCGGCGCGGGACAAGGGCCTGAGCTTCGTCAACGAGGTCGGCCTCGATCCCGGCATCGACCACCTGATGGCGCATCATCTCGTGGCCGACTACCGCGCGTCCGACGCCTTTGACCCCGCGAACGAGATCAGCTTCACCTCCTACTGCGGCGGGTTTCCCAAGATTGCCAACGACTTCCGCTACAAGTTCTCGTGGTCCCCGCTCGGCGTGCTCAAGGCGCTGCGCTCGCCGTCCAAATCCCTGAAGGATTTCGAGACGCTGAACGTCGACCGCCCGTGGAACGCCATCACCCGCTTCACCTCGCCCCTGCCGGGCGAGGAGACGTTCGAGGCCTATCCGAACCGCGACAGCTTTCCCTTCATCGAGGACTACCGCTTCGATCCCGACTGGAAGGTCCGCACCTTCGTGCGCGGCACGCTGCGGCTGGATGGCTGGGCCAGGGCATGGGACCCGATCTTCCGCGAGATCGAAACCCTCACCGGTCCCGAGGGCGAGGCGCGGCTGACCGAGATGTCCGACCAGTTCTGGCGCGACCACGCCTATGACGAGGGCGAGCCGGACCGCGTCGTCCTGTTCGTGTCGCTGAAGGCCGAGAAGGACGGCAAGACCGTCTGGCACAAGACCTACGCGATGGACGCATGGGGCGATGACGAGGCCTCGGCCATGGGCCGTCTGGTCTCGGTCCCCGTCTCGCTGGCGGTCGAGGCGGTGCTGGCCGGGCGTCTGCCCGAGGGCGTCACGCCAGCCCCCCACGATCCGCAGATCGTGGAGGAATGGCTGGACGAGATCGGCCAGATCGCGCAGCGGATCGACCTGGTCGATCACGTCGGCTGAGGCAGGCGGTCAGCCCTTGAGCCGCGCGACGGTCGCCTGGAACGCGGGGCGGGCGCGCATGCGTTCGCCGATCGCCACCAGCGCCTCGGGCGCGTCCGGAAATTTCGCGGTGCGCGCCCAGTTCAGGCAGTGGGTCAGCAGGAAGTCGGGCACGGTCGGCGTGTCGCCGGTCAGGTAGCCGCCCCGCGCGCGTTCCGCCAGCTTGGCGGTCGAGCGGGCGAATTCCTTCTGGCAGACCGGCTTGATCTCGGGGACGCGGATCTTTTCCGGCAGGACGAAGCTGTGCTTGGCCGAGGTCCAGACCGCGCCCTCGATCTCGTCGAGGATCTGGTTGGTCAGGCTGTCCTGGAATGCCCGCTCCAGCGTGCCCGGCGCGGCGGTGAACCGGTCGTGGCTGTCCGCGAGGTAGGTCATGATCGCGACCGAGTCGGTGAGTGGTGTCCCGTCGACCAGCAGAACCGGCAGCTTGCCGAGGTTGGAATGTTCCCGCACCTTTTCTGAATGCGGGGCCTCGGGCAGCCAGTCGAAGCTTTCGCCCAGTTCTTCGAGCATCCACAGGATGCGGAACGTCCGGGACTGGCCCGAGCCGAGCAGGGTATACATCGTGATCCTCCCTTACCGGTGGCGGATCTCGACACCGGGACGTGATTTCAGGTCCACGCCACCATTCACGAGGCCGGTCAGGAAATCCAACACGATTTCACGGACCAGCACCGCCTCGGGATCGTCACCGCGCCCGGACATATGCCGGTGCGTGCCGCCGTCGATGATGGCCAGCCACTTGGTCCCTTCGGCGGGCAGGCCCTCGAAGGCCGACAGGCGAGTGCGGTAGTCGCCCTCGATCGCCGTGTCGCGGGTGCCGGTGATCATCAGCACAGGCTTGTCGATCCCGGCCCATGCACCGGGTTTGAAACGTTCGCCCCGGCCCTGCGGGGACAGCGCGATGTAGGCGTCGAACCGGTCACTGCCCGTCACACCCATGCCGTTCGCCGCGCCCGCCTCGATGATCGCGGTCTGCGCGCCCATCGAATGGCCGCCGAAGACGGTGATCAGGGCCGCGCAACGGGGCAGGGCGGTGGCGAGCAGGTGGTCGAGGTCGCGGGCGCGGGCGGCGTTGAGGGCCGGGTCTGCCACCGCCCTGGCCAGCGCCGCGCGGCGGTCGGGCGCGGCGAGGACATCGCGCAGGGCGTCGCGGCCGCTTTCGGGGTGGTCCAGCAGCCAGACGTTCCAGCCGCCGAACACCGCCGCCGCGGCGAGGTCCGACAGGCCATTCGAGGAACCGCCGAAGCCGTGCGACAGGATCAGTGCGGGGCCGCAGGGATGGCCGCCGATGATGCTTTGCTGCGCGGCGGCGGGCGCCGCGATGAGGCTCAGGGCGAGGGCGAGCGCCCGGATCATCTGCGCGCCGACATCATCGCCAGCCGGATCAGCGCGCGTTCGACCAGCGCCATGTCCGGTGCCGTGCGTCCGGCGGAGCGCAGGGCGAGATCGGTGTCCGTCAGCAGCGCCAGAGCGTCCTCCAGCCGGGACGCGCCCCAACCCTGCGCCTGCCGCAGGATGCGGTCGCGGCGCGGGCCGAAGACCGGCGGGCGCAGGCGGTTGATCCCCTCGGACGGGCCGCCTGGGGCCGAGGCCACGGCATAGAGCGTCCGGAAATGCCGCATCGCGCCGATGCAGAGCGTCACCGCCTGCACCCCCTGCGCGGTCAGCCGCCGCATCACCGGCCCGATCTCGGCCGCGCGCGCCTCGGCCACCACGTTCAGGACGTCGTCGATGTCGGCATCGGTCGAGGTCGGCGCGACGGCGGCGATGTCCTCGCCCCTCAGCGGGACCGGGTCGTCGAACTTGTAGAGCGCCAGCTTCTCGACCGTCTGGCGGAAGTCGCCGGGGTCGAGCACCTGCGCCAGCGCGGTCAGGTCGCGCATCGCGGCGTCGTCGAGGTTCTTCAGCCCGGCGTCGGTCAGCATGCCCTCGATCTCGGCCCGCGAGGGCGGGTCGTCGTAGATGCCGATGGCCCAGGCGTTCCTGTGGCCCTCGAAGAACTTGCGCAGCTTCGACGTCGCCTTGAGCGTGCCGGCGGTGATGACCACCTGCGCATCGCCCGGCGCCCAGTCTCCGACGGCGTTCAGGATCGGATCGGCCATCGCCTCGCCCGCGTCCTCGACATGCACGACGCGGGGGCCGGGAAAGAACCCCGTGGCCTTGATCGCATCGGCCAGCATCGCGGGATCGCGGCGCAGGTCGGCGGCGGCGATGCGGGTCAGGCGCATCTCTTCCTCGCCCTGCGGCCCGACGAGGGCTTTGACCACCTGCTGGCGGCGCAGGGCCACGCGCATGCCGTCGGCACCGTAGATCAGGATGCCGGTCCGGTCCGCCTCAGGCCGGTTGAAGTAGCCGGGGGCGTCGCGGGGGGTCAGCTTCATGCGGGCAGCCTGTCCGACTCGGCCATCAGCCGGGCGACGATGAGGTCGGTCAGGATCACCATCAGCCGTTCATGCGCATCGCGCCGCGCGGCCTGAGTCGCCACTGTGGAGCCGGTGGCGGAGTAGCTGGTGAAGCTCTGCACCTTGTGCGAGGTCAGCGTGCCGCCGGTTGCGGTATCCACCACGTCGAACTCGACCGAGCCGATGACATTGAACCGGGTGGTGATGTTGTCGGTGGTGATCGCCATCCGTTCCTCGGTGATCGAGGTGGTGTAGGCCAGCGACATCGGCGCGGAGGCGGCGGCGCGGCCCAGCCGGGTCTCAAGCTCGCGCACGAGGACGTATTCATCCGCCGTCACCGGGTCGGCGGGCCGGATGCGGCCCGTCAGCCGGTTCGCAGCCCCGCCCGGTCCGTAGACCGGGGAGAACCCGCAGGCCGAAAGGCCCGCGAGTGCGGCGAGAGACAGGAACTGGCGACGGTCAGGCGACCACATTGACGATCCGGCCGGGGACGACGATGACCTTGCGGGGCTGTGCCCCGTCCAGCGCCCTTTGCACATTCTCGACTGCCAGCGCGGCCTTTTCAACCTCGCCCGCAGGCATGTCCTTGGGCACGGTGATTTCGCCCCGCCGTTTGCCGTTCACCTGGATCGGCAGGGTGACGGAGTCCTCGACCATCATGGATTCGTCGGCCACGGGCCACGGCGCCTCGGCGATCAGCCCCTTTCCGCCGAGCAGGGACCAGATGTCCTCGGACAGGTGCGGGGTCATGGGCGACATGAGCTGCGCGAGGGTCAGCGCGGCCTGCCGCTTTGCCGCCGGAGCGGCGTCGGATTTCGACAGCGTGTTAGTGAAGGCGTAGAGCTTGGCGATCGCGGCGTTGAAGCCGAAGCTTTCGACCCCCAGCGTCACGTCTCGGATCGTCTTGTGCATCTCGCGCAGCAGCGGCTCATCGGGCCCTTTCGCGCCCGCCTCGCCTGTCTCGGCGATCTCGGAGGCGATCCGGTGCACGCGGGCGAGGTGGCGGTTCGCGGCCTCGGCCCCGGCGGCGGTCCATTCGACGTCGCGTTCCGGCGGGCTGTCGGACAGGACGAACCAGCGGGCGGTGTCCGCGCCGTATTGCTGGATGATCGCGACCGGGTCGACGACGTTGTTCTTGGACTTGGACATCTTGGCCGAGGGAATGATCTCCACCTCCGTCCCGTCCTTGAGGTAGCCGCGGCCGTCCTTCAGGTCCACGTCCTCGGGGTAATGGTAGACGGGACGGCCGTTCTTGGTGGTCTGGTAGATCGCGTGCGTGACCATTCCTTGCGTAAACAGCGCGTCGAAGGGTTCCTTCGACTTCTCCGGCAGGTGGCCGCAGATGTGCATCGCGCGGGCGAAGAAGCGGGAATAGAGCAGGTGCAGGATCGCGTGCTCGATCCCGCCGATATACTGGTCGACGTTCATCCAGTAGTCGACATCCTCGGCCACCGTCGGCGTGGTGGCGCGGGGCGCGGTGAAGCGGGCGAAGTACCACGACGAGTCGACGAAGGTGTCCATCGTATCCGTCTCGCGCAGGGCGGGGCCGCCGCAGGACGGGCAGGCGCAGTCGCGCCACGTCGGGTGACGGTCCAGCGGATTGCCGGGGATGGAGAAGTCGATCGGCTTGCCGCCCTCGTCGTAGGGCAGTTCGACCGGCAGGTTTTCCTTTTTCTCGGGCACCACACCGCAGGTTTCGCAATGCACGACAGGGATGGGGCAGCCCCAGTAGCGCTGGCGCGAGAGGCCCCAGTCGCGCAGGCGGAACTTGGTCACGCCCTGGCCGACGCCCTTCGACTCGCAGAAGTCGATGGCCGCGTCGATGGCGTCCTGTCCGGTCGCCAGTTCGTCCCATGCGAAACCGCGGGTCCAGCGGACCTTGTCGGTCTTGGCGGGCACGTAGGCGCCCTTGGGATAGTCGCCCTCGACCGGTTCGAAGGTCGGGATGATGTCCAGCCCGTACTTGGTCGCGAATTCGAAGTCGCGCTCGTCATGCGCGGGGCAGCCGAAGATCGCGCCGGTGCCGTAATCCATCAGGATGAAGTTGGCGATGTAGACCGGCAGTTCCCACGACGTGTCAAAGGGATGGCGGACCTTCAGCCCGGTGTCGTAACCCAGCTTTTCCGCCGTCTCGATCGCCTCTTCGGTGGTGCCGCCCTTGCGCGCCTCGGTGCAGAAGGCCGCGACCTTGGGGTCGTGCCGCTCCAGCTCCTTGGCCAGCGGGTGGTCGGGCGAGATGCCGACGAAGGACGCGCCCAGCAGGGTGTCGGGGCGGGTGGTGTAGACCTCGATCCGGTCGTGCCCGTGCTCGGGCTCGACCACGCCGAACGAGAACTGGAGCCCGCGCGAGCGGCCGATCCAGTTGGCCTGCATCAGCTTCACCTTGGCGGGCCAGTCGTCCAGCCCGTCGAGCGCGTCGAGCAGTTCGCCCGCCATCTCGGAGATGCGGAAGAACCACTGCGTCAGTTCCTTGCGTTCCACCGGCGCGCCGGAGCGCCAGCCCTTGCCGTCGATGACCTGTTCGTTGGCCAGCACGGTCATGTCGACCGGGTCCCAGTTCACCACCGCGTTCTTGCGATAGACGAGGCCCTTTTCGAGGAAGTCGAGAAACAGCGCCTGCTGCTGGCCGTAGTATTCCGGGTCGCAGGTCGCGAACATCCGCGTCCAGTCGAGCGAGAAGCCGAGCGGCTTCATCTGCTCGACCATCGTGTCGATGTTGGAATAGGTCCAGTCCTTGGGGTGGCCGCCGTTGGCCATCGCCGCGTTCTCGGCCGGCATCCCGAAGGCGTCGAAGCCCATCGGGTGCAGCACGTTGAACCCGGTCGCGCGCTTGAACCGCGCCACCACGTCGCCCATCGTGTAGTTGCGCACGTGACCGATGTGAATCCGGCCGGACGGGTAGGGGAACATCTCGAGCACGTAGTACTTCGGCCGCGACGGATCGCGTTCGGCCTTGAAGATGCGCGCGTCTTCCCACGCCTTCTGCCAGCGTGCCTCGATCTCTGCGGGCTCATAGCGGGCCATGACCGGTTTCCTCGTCTTTTCAGCGTTTCGGGGGTGATATGCGGCAATTAGGCAAGGGTCCAGAGCGATTGCCGGGGGGGAGCGCTGGCAAAATCTGGTCAGGGGCGGGGCTGGTCGTATAAAGAGCCCTAAACAGCAAGCAGCTCCGATGAATATTCTCTTCATTCACCAGAACTTCCCCGGCCAGTTCAAGCACCTCTCGGTCGCCCTGGCCAAGGCGGGACATCACGTGGTCGCGCTGACCCTACGTGTGAAAGAGCCGACGGACTGGAACGGCGTCAAGATCCTGCCCTACAGCATCCGCCGCAAGACCGAGCAGAAGACACATCCCTGGATGCTGGACCTCGACACCAAGGTTACGCGGGCCGAGTCCTGTTTTCACGCTGCGAGCAAGCTGAAGGAAGCGGGATACAACCCCGACGTCATCATCGCACATCATGGCTGGGGCGAGTCGTTGTTCCTGCGTGACGTCTGGCCGAAGGCGCGGATCGGGCTTTATTGCGAGCTGTATCATCTGGCCGGATATCCGCATGTCGGCTTCGACCGCGAATTCAGCCGGCCCCACGACAAGACCGAGGCGATTCGCCTGCGTCTCAAGAACCTGAACAACGAGCTGCATTTCCAGATCGCGCAGGCGGGTATCAGTCCGACGAAGTTTCAGGCCAACACCTTTCCCGCATCGTTCCGCGACCGGATCACCGTGGTCCATGACGGCATCGACACAGAGGCGATCAAGCGGAACCAGTGGGCCAGCTACCAGCTGCCGACCGGACCGACGCTGACCCGCAAGGACGAAGTCATCACCTTCGTCAACCGCAACCTGGAACCCTACCGCGGGTATCACGTGTTCATGCGCGCCCTGCCGGATCTGCTCAAGTCACGGCCCAATGCACAGATCATGATCGTCGGCGGCGATGGCGTCAGCTACGGCGCCGCCGCCCCGGCCGGAAAGACGTGGAAACAGATCTTTATTGATGAGGTGCGGGGGCAGATACCGGACGCGGACTGGGCGCGGGTGCATTTCCTCGGGCGGATCCCCTACAGCCGGTTCGTCGAACTGCTTCAGCTCAGCCGGGTGCACATCTATCTGACCTATCCCTTCGTCCTGTCCTGGTCGCTGTTCGAGGCGATGAGCGCCGAGGCTGCGATCGTCGCCTCGGGGACCGAACCGGTGCGCGAGGCGATCGTGCATGACGAAACCGGGCGGCTGGTGGATTTCTTCGACGGTGGGACACTGGTCGACGAGGTGGGGCGGCTGCTCGACTCGGCAGAGGCGCGGACCCGGCTGGGACGCACTGCGCGCAACCTGATCCGGGAACGCTATGATCTTAAGACCATCAGCCTGCCACGGCAGATGCAGTGGGTTCAGGACCTGGCAGACATGACCGTCTGACCCCGCGATGCGGGATCAGAACGCGGCCCGCACGTCAGAAGAAGCTGTCGCCGACGCGAAGCTGGCGGGCGCGGGTGAGAATCGCATCCTCGACCGCACGCTGAGTCGATGCGCTGACCGGACGGCCACCGCGGGTCTGCAGCGAGACATGCAGCGACCGCGCCTCGAGGGCCGGATCGCTGATGTGAACGGTCGCGCGATAGCTGCCGCCGCCGCCCGGCGGGGTGCCGTAGCCCATGACGATGACGCCGGTGAAGGGGTCAACTGTCTGGACAGGCATGAAATTCAGGACATCCAGCGAGGCATTCCAGAGGTAGCGGTTGACCGCGACCTTGGTGCCGTCGTCACGGTCGCGCAGGATGTCGAAGATCGACGTCCCGTCGCCCTGTTCCAGCGGGTTGCCGCGGTTGACCGCCCGACCCGTGGAGGGATTGATCTCGGTCGCGCCTTCTTCCTGCTCGCCGGCAGGCAGCAGTCCGCCGCGGTTCCCGCAGGCTGCCAGTGCCGCTATCAGCGAAACCGTGGCCGCGATCCTGAAAACACGGGAAAAAATCATGCGTCTGTTCGCTCCGATCCTGTGGCCTTTGTCCTAAACAAGGGCCGTCCGAGGGGCAAGGAAAATGAGATTCCCACGGTGCAGTCCGCTTATGATGCGAGGACGCGCTTTCTTAACCGTGGCATCACTGTGGCATTGCTGCACCAATTTGAGGTCCAGTCATCCGGGCATGGGGCATCCACTTGCCATGAGACCCCCAAAAGAGCGAAAGACCCTGCATACCCAAGCCGGATGCCCCGGTCTTGGGGTGACTGAGAAACCGAGGGAAAACGATGAAAAAAGTTCTCTTCACCACGGCTGCCCTGATCGCGACCTCGACCGTCGCGGTTGCCGGCGACGTGAACTTCAGCGGCTTTGGCCGCTTTGGTCTGGTCTACTCCGACCCGAACGGCGGCGCCAACAGCGGCAAAGTTGCCATGCACTCGCGTCTGCAGTTCGACATCGAAGCGTCGACCACGTCTGACCAGGGCATCAAGTTCGGCGCCAAGTTCCGGACCCGCCCGACCGTCAACTCCAACTTCTTCCGTAACGGCGTTCTGGTGACTCGCGCTGCGAACACCACCGCGACCGGTGCTGGCTGGAACGCACCCCAGTTCTACGTCTCCGCAAACGGCCTGACCGTTCGCGTCGGCAACGTTCTGGGCGCATTCGACTCGATGCCGAACCTGTACCACGGCTCGATCGGTCTGACCGGCATGTCGTTCGCCAACGTCCCGACTCTGGGCGGCGTTCTGACCCACGACAACCTGTCGTACTCCTCCGGTGGCGGCGGTCTCGCACAAGGTAAAGAAGTCGAGTACTCGAACGGCATGTACGGCGTGATGCTGACCCACGGCTACGTCGGCACCACCTCGAAGACCCAGATCACGGGTAACGTCGAGTTCAACGGCTGGACCTTCGCAGCTGGTTACCAGGACAACGCAGTTGGCCCGGAAACCGAATGGCTCGCAACGCTCGGCGGCAACATCGGCCCGGCTTCGGTCGCAGCCAAAGTTGCTGACAACGGCACCGACGGCATGTTCTACGTCCTGTCCGGTTCGTTCTCTGTGAACACCGCGACTTCGGTCCAGGCATATGTCTCGATCGACGAGAACAACACCAACACTTCGGTTGCTGGCAACCAGACCAACTTCGGCCTGGGCTTCATCCACAACCTCGGCGGCGGCGCTTCGGTCCGCGGCGGTGTTGAGCGCGCATACGGCGGCACCAAAGCCGACCTCGGTGTTCGCTTCAACTTCTGATCTTTCAGAAGTCGAGGACATCAGGATTGGGCAGGTCTTCGGACCTGCCCTTTTCACGTTTGGGCGACCGGATGGACGCCCGGCTTGCCCCGGTGGCGGACCTCGCGCATTCTGATGACATGCGACACGGTCTGATCTCCACTCTCATCCTCCTCATTGCGCCGCAAACGGCGCTGGCCGAGCCGGTCATCCGGTTTTCGGGGGATGCCTCGATGGGCGTGACCTATGACAGCAGTCTGAACGACACGACCGACCTCTACGGCCGCAACCGTCTGGACACGACGATCCACGTCCCGATGGACAACGGCCTGTCCGCCGGCGTGAACATGCGGGCGACAGGTGGCGTCGGGCAGCCGGTGCAATGGAACGCACCCATGTTCTACATCACCACCACCGGCGAACCGCAACGCCCGCCGGTCCGCTACTAGGGTTCACTTCGCGCGCGTTCTGGTGTTCTGTCCCGCCAGCGCGGGAGAATTGCCATGTCCTTGTCCGAAATCCAGTCGAGAATCGCCGCAGCCGAAGAAGCCGCCGGCCGGGCGCCCGGTTCGGTCAGCCTGATCGCCGTCTCCAAGATGCAGCCGGATGACGTGGTGGAGGACGTGCTGCGCGCGGGGCACCGGATGTTCGGCGAGAACCGGGTCCAGGAGGCTGCGGGCAAGTGGCCCCGCTTTCGCGAGACTTATGACGGGATCGAACTCCACATCATCGGCCCGCTTCAGTCGAACAAGGTGCGGCAGGCGATGGAACTAGCGCAGGCGATCCACTCAATCGACAGGCCCAAGCTGGCGGGTGCCATAGCCCGGATCGCACAGGAAACCGGGGCCTGTCCCGACCTCTTCATCCAGGTGAACACGGGCGAGGAACCGCAGAAGGCAGGTGTCCTGCCCTCCGAGGCGGATGCCTTCGTCGCGGAATGCCGGGGGTTGGATCTGCCGGTGCGGGGCCTTATGTGCATCCCGCCGGTCGAGGAAGAGCCGACGCTGCATTTCGCGCTGCTCGCCAAGATCGCCGAACGCAACGGTTTGCCGGGGCTATCGATGGGCATGTCCGGCGATTTCGAGCAGGCGATCCGGCAGGGCGCGACCCATGTGCGCGTCGGTTCGGCCATCTTCGGGGCCCGCGATACGCATTGATGCGTTCGCCGCGCTGCGGCGGAGACAAGCCGGAACCTGCTGCGCGACCCAAGGTTAGTGTGGCAGGCCGCGCCTAGGCGCGCGGCGAAAAATCGAAAACTTGTTGCAAGACTCAAGGAGGAGCGTGATGAACGTCACCACCCCCGAGAGGCAGTTCACCGAGGTGGACGCCTATCCCACGCGGCTGCGCGACGGTGAGAGGCTGACCGACAGGCTGGATCCTGTCCTGTGGTCCGAATGGCATGAGGCCGCGCCGATCACCCGCGACGAGGCCGATCACTACCGCGCCAAGGGCTACCTTGTCCGACGCGACGTCTTTTCTCCGGATGAACTGCAGGCCCTGATCGACACCTCCGCCCGGTTGCGCGAAGCACCGCAGGAGATCGGCCGGGACGACCTGATCACCGAACCGGAGAGCGACGCCGTGCGCACCATCTTCCGGCTCGATGCGCACTCGCCGCTCTTCGACCGGCTTGCACGGGATTCCCGTGTCGCCGGCGTTGCGGAGTTCCTGCTGGGGGACCGGGTGTACCTGCACCAGTCCCGGCTGAACTACAAACCGGGCTTCACCGGCAAGGAGTTCTACTGGCATTCGGACTTCGAGACCTGGCACGCCGAAGACGGGATGCCCCGGATGCGCGCGGTGTCGGCCTCGATCCTGCTGACCGACAACTCCGCGCTGAACGGACCGCTGATGCTGGTGCCGGGATCGCACAAGACCTTCATCGCCTGCCAAGGTGAAACGCCCGATGCGAACCACGAGACCTCGCTCAAGGCGCAGAAGATCGGCGTGCCACAGCCCGATACGATTTCGCGGCTGGTGAAGGAGCTGGGCCTCGACGTGGCGACGGGTCCGGCCGGGACGATCGTCTTTTTCGAGTGCAACACGCTGCACGGGTCCAACGGGAACATCACGCCGGACCCGCGGTCGAACGGCTTCTTCGTCTACAACGCGATGTCGAACCTCGTGGGCGACCCCTATGCGGCGGACAAGCCGCGCCCGCCGTTCCTTGCGAACCAGGGCCGGCCGGTCCCCGATCCGATCGAGCCGGTCAGTGGCGCGTTTGCCTGACAATGAAATGCGGACCGGGCGCAGGGTTTGAACCTGTGCCCGTCCGAATCTCAATACTTCTCTGAATTCCACCGGGATGTGCTAGCATGACCGCATTCACACTTGGTATTTGCGGAATTCTCACATGCACAAATCACTTCTCGCCGCCGCGCTGCTGGCACTTTCTGCCGGCGCGGCCTCTGCCGAAATGAAGCTGTCCTTCTCGGGCTGGGGCAACATCCCCTCCTGCACCTCCGGTCGGCCGAACACGGTCGGCAATCCGCAGTTCACCCTCAGCGGTGTGCCGGCAGGGACGGAAACCATCGAATTCAAGCTCGTCGATCTCGATGTCCCCAGCTACGACCATGGCGGGGCACGGCTGAAGATGACGGGCAGCGGCAAGGTTCCGGCGGGGCTGTTCAAATACAAGAGCCCCTGTCCGCCGAGCGGGGTGCACACCTACGAATGGCGTGCGACGGCCAAAGCGGGAAACAAGGTGCTGGCCAAGGCGGCCGCCAAGCGCCGTTACCCCGAATAAAACTCAGTCCACGGTGATCTGACCCGGCACATGCACAAGCGTGCCGGGCATCACCCGCTCCGCGATCCAGCGCAGGTGATCGCGGCGGAACGCGATGCATCCGGCGGTCGGATAGCCGGGACGCCGCCAGCCGTGGATGAAGATGGCCGAGCCCTTGCTGGGCACGGCGTCGGGCCAGTTCCAGTCCATCACCATCACGATGTCATAAAGCGGATCGGCCCGGCGCAGCGTCTCGTGCCCGCCGGAATAGGGCGCCTGCACGAGGTGGTTGTAGTGGGGATCGCCCGACTGGTCGCACCACAGGTCGCGCGGCAGGATCGGCTCGGCCCAGCTGTTCGGAACCGCGATCCGGTCGGGACGGTAGAACAGGCCGACGATCCGGTGCGTTCCCACAGGGGTCCCGCCATCACCTTCGCGCTTGTCCGCACGGATGCCGCCGCGCCCGATGGTGCAGGGAAACCGGCGGCCCAGAAAGCGCAGGCCGGTCGGGGTCAGGACCATGTCGGCGGGACTGACGGTGGTCACAGCAGGTGCCCCGACTTCTTCGCCTTGGTGGCGAGGTAGGCGCGGTTGTGGGCATTCTCGCCCACCTTCAGCGGCACCCGTTCCGTGACGGTGACGCCGTTCTTTTCCATCATCGCGATCTTGGCGGGGTTGTTCGTCAGCAGGCGGACCGACCGGAACCCCATCCGTTTCAGGATCTCGGCTCCCAGCCGGAAATCGCGCTCGTCATCCTCGAAGCCCAGCCGGTGGTTCGCCTCGACCGTGTCGAAGCCCTGATCCTGCAGCGAATAGGCCCGCATCTTGTTGGCAAGGCCGATCCCGCGTCCTTCCTGGTTCAGGTAGAGCAGCACGCCCGCGCCCTCGCTCCCCATCTGCGCCAGCGCGCCGCGCAGCTGCGGGCCGCAGTCGCATTTCAGCGAGCCGAGCAGGTCGCCGGTGAAACAGGCCGAATGCAGGCGGGCCAGAACCGGTTCGTCGCGGGGCGGATGGCCAATTTCGATGGCATAGTGTTCCTCTCCGCCGTCGTCGGGCCGGAAGACGTGGACGCGCCCGGCCTCCGACGCCTCCAGCGGCACGCGGGCATGGACGACCGGGTGCAGCGGGCTCATCTCGTCCACCACGCTGGCGGCGCGGGGTGCGTCGACGCGGGTCAGGCCATGTTCGGCGGCAAAGGCGGTCGCCTCGGGGATCGGCAGGACCAGCGCGGCGGGCAGGATGCGGGCGGATTTCGCCAGCTTCAGCGCCAGACGGTGCAGGTGCGCCGGTCCCTCGCGTTCGGCCACCAGCGGCCCCTTCATCGGCGATTTCAGATCGTCCGCCGGATCCGCGACTGCCATGATCCAGCCGGGCGTGACATCGCCCGGCAGCCGGATCCGCGCCAGATCGCCATCATAGGGCCGGGCCTTGAGCGTCGCGGCCCGCCGTGCGGTGATCGCCAGCACCGGCCGCCCGCCAAGCGCCAGCATGTCCTGCAGGCGCGCGGGGCTCAGCGTTTCGGCGGCCATGACCAGCGCGCCGGACGCGCCGTCGGACAGGACGACCCCCAGCCCAAGCCGCAGGTCGGAGCGGGCGCGGGCCAGCGTTTCGGTGATGTCGGGGGCAAGGCTCATGCGGGATACCGGTCTGATGTCCGGTTCATCTAAGACTTTTCTAACGGATTTGAAACATTCGACGGACGGGGGACACGTCCGCGTGAAACATCTGACGCATAACTTGCCGGGCGGGGGCGTCATGCAGATGTGATCGCCAGTGAAAAAGGAGGCCCCTTATGGGACAACTTAGAAAAATCCTTCTGGTCGACGATGACGACGACCTGCGCGAGGCGCTGAGCGAGCAACTTGTCATGACCGAAGACTTCGACGTCTTCGAAGCGGGCAGCGGATCGCAGGCGATGCAGAAGGTGAAGGACGCGCATTACGACCTCATTATTCTGGACGTCGGCCTGCCCGACACGGATGGGCGCGAACTGTGCCGCCTGATGCGCAAGCAGGGCGTCAAGGCGCCGGTGCTGATGCTGACCGGGCACGACAGCGATGCCGACACGATCCTCGGCCTCGATTCGGGCGCCAACGACTACGTGACCAAGCCGTTCAAGTTCCCGGTGCTGCTGGCCCGCATCCGTGCGCAGCTGCGCCAGCATGAACAGAGCGAGGACGCGATCTTTCAGCTTGGGCCCTACACGTTCAAGCCGTCGATGAAGATGCTGATCACCGAGGACGAGAAGAAGATCCGTCTGACCGAGAAAGAGACGAACATCCTCAAGTTCCTCTACCGTGCGACCGAAGGCGTGGTGGCCCGCGACGTGCTGCTGCACGAGGTCTGGGGCTACAACGCCGGTGTGACCACGCATACGCTGGAAACCCACATCTACCGGCTGCGGCAGAAGATCGAACCCGATCCGTCCAACGCCCGCCTGCTGGTGACGGAATCCGGCGGCTATCGCCTGGTCGCGTAAAATCGCCACACCACGTAAGGAATCCCTGACCTGACTTGCGCTGGATCAAAGTGGTATCCATATCGCAAGTTATGATTAACCCAACCCGCGCGTGACCGGGTTACGTCACGCACCTCCCTGTTGGACTCGCCCGGGCCTTGGCCCGGGCTTTTTTTTGCACATCCGCGAAGGCTGGGGCCGGGCCGGTGACGGGGGGTGCGGGCGGTGACAGGCTGCGGGAGGGAGGATCGCCAATGACCGTTAAGGAATTCGAACCCTACGCCGGGTTCAAGTACGCCGAGCGCCGTTTCGTGCCGAATGCCGAGGATGAAAAGCGCCTGCTGGGAATCTGCGGTATTGACCCGATGACCTTTGGCGGGGGGCTGGACCCGGCCACCTTCATCACGCTGGCGATCGAGGAGCAGGTGCGCAACGGCGTGCCCTCGTCCGGGGCGGTGAACATGGTGCAGTGGCTCGAGGTGCGCGACCTGCCGAAATTCGACGAGGAGGTCACGGTCACCGGCGGCATCGTCGAGGTCAAGGAGGTGCCGCGGGGCACCACTTCTGAGGCCGAGGCGACCTATCACGGCTCGGACGGGCGGCTGTGCCTGCGCACCGGGCGCGTCTCGCTGCGGACCGATCCGAAGAAATATGCCGACCCCAAGCTGCGCGGGGCGGGCAAGCGGCCCGATCCGGTGATCGCCGATCCCGAAGCGCTAGAGGTCATCGAGCACATCCAGCTGACGCCGGACATCGTGTCGGCCTACAGCCTCAAGACCACCAACCCCATCCACAACGACATGGACGCCGCCAACCGCGCGGGCTACCGCGCGCCGATCATCGGCGGGGCCCATGGCGTGCGCTACCTGACCGCCGCCATCTGGCGGCAGTTCGCGCCGAAGCACATTCGCATGGACATCCGCTTCCGCCGCCCGATCCACTGGGACGACGCCTTTGACGTCCGTGTCGAGGGTGCGGGCGAGTGGTCGGCCATCTGCCTGTCGCGCGACGGCAAGGTGCTGGTGGAAATGGCGATCTCGGAGCTCGTCCCCGGCAAGTGAGCGCGTTGCCACCCCGTCGCGACCTGCTAAAAGACCAGCGGCAGCGCAGGAGGGGGCGGCATGAGTGATCCATTGGTCCTGATCGCGGGCGGCGGTATCGGCGGGCTGAGCCTCGCCCTGACGCTGCACCAGATCGGCGTGCCCTGCCGGGTCTACGAGGCGGTGCGAGAGCTGAAGCCGCTCGGTGTCGGGATCAACCTGCAGCCGAACGCCGTGCGCGAACTCTACGACCTCGGGATCGGGGCCGAGGCGCTGGATTCCGTCGGCGTGCCCGCGCGGGAATGGGCGCTGGTCGGTCTGAACGGCAACGACATCTATGCCGAACCGCGCGGCACCTACGCCGGTTACGACTGGCCGCAATATGCCGCGCACCGGGGTGCGTTCCACATGCTTATGGCGCAGACCTTCACCGACCGGGCCGGGCCGGATGCCCTGCGGCTCGGCCACAAGGTCACCGGCTATCGTCAGGACGGGGCAGGCGTCGTCGCACTGGTCGAGGGGCCGGACGGCACGGTGCACGAGGAGCGCGGCACGCTGCTGATCGGCGCGGACGGCATCCATTCCGCGATCCGGGCCCAGATGCATCCGGGCCAGCCGCCGATCCACTGGGGCGGCGCGGTGATGTGGCGGGGCACGACGCGGACCAAGCCGATCCGCACCGGATCGTCCTTCGTGGGCCTGGGCACGCACCGGCACCGCATGGTCATCTACCCGATCTCGTATCCCGACGCCGAAGGCTACGCGATGGTCAACTGGATCGCCGAGATCACGCTGGACCCGGCCCAGGGCTGGTCCCGCACGGGCTGGTTCCGGCAGGTCGGTGTCGAGGAGGCCGCCGCGCATTTCGAGGGCTGGACCTATGACTGGCTGGACGTGCCGGGCCTGATCCGGGGCGCCGACGTGGCCTATGAGAACCCGATGATCGACCGCGATCCGATCCCCACGTGGCGCGACGGCGCGGTGGCCCTGATGGGCGACGCCGCCCATGCGATGTATCCGACCGGGTCGAACGGCGCGAGCCAGGCCATCGTGGATGCCCGCGTGATCGGGGCCAGGATGCTGGCCCACGGTGTCACGCCGGACGCGCTGGCGGCCTATGACGACGCGCTCTGCGGTCCGATATCGCAGGTGATCCTGCGCAACCGGGGGGCGGGGCCCTTCGGCCTGCTGAACCTCGTGGACGAACGCTGTGGCGGCACGTTCGACGACATCGACGAGGTGATCCCCGAGGCCGAGCGGCGGGACTTCATGGCGGGTTACCAGAAGGCCGCGGGCTTTGCGCGTGAGGCGCTGAACGCGGCCCCGCGGACGATCCCGTCCGGCGCGACCGTGGCGGGCTGAACGGTTCCGGGGGCCTCAGGCCTCCGCCCGAGGGCGGTGCACCTCGACATTGAACCCCTCGTCCGGCTGCGGCGTCATGAAGTGGCGCGAAATCTGGTGAAACTGTGCCTCGGTCACCGCAAAGGGGTGATCGCCCGCCGCGTTCCGGGCGCGCAGGCGCGCCAGGCACTGCTCTTCGGACACGTCCAGCAGGTGCAGCACATGCGCGGCCCCAGAGGTGTCCAGAATGCCGCGCATCCATGCCCGCGACTCGATCGTGTTCGCCTGAAAGTCGAGGACCACCGACATCCCCGCGTTCAGCAGCTCTCGGACATGCGGACCGACGACGGATCGCAGCCGCGCGGCGCATCGCAGGTAGTCCTGAATGGTCGCCATCTGATCGCCATAGAGCCCCGCCAGCCAGTCGTCCTCGCGGATCACCACGGTGTTGTCCGCCTCGCCGAGCCTGGTGGCCAGCGTGGATTTCCCGGCGGCGATCCGTCCGCAGATCAGGTGCAGGGTCGGTTCTTGCTTGGGATTGTGCATGGGTTGCTCCCGGTCCGTCCTTTGCCCCGCTGCCGCGCGGCCCGACAGTCCAGTAGTCCGGCGAACCGTCTTTCGCCAGAGTTGGCCCCGCGTCCTTGCGCGGGGTCGCAGAGGGTCAGAACCCTTCCAGCACGATCTTGCCCTTGGCGGTTCCTGCCTCGATCATCGCGTGGGCCTCCCGCATGTTCGCGGCATTGATCGGGCTCAGAACCTCGCTGACGGTCGTGCGCAGGCGTCCGGCGTCGATCTCGTCCGCGACGAAGGACAGCAGGCGATGCTGTTCGATCATGTCGGGCGTCCCGTGCACCGGGCGGGCGAACATGTATTCCCAGTGCAGGCTGGCCGCCTTGGTCTTCATCCCCGCCATCGGCATCGGCAGGCTGGTGTCGTCGATGGTGACGATCCCGCCCTGCGGCCGGATCAGCTCCACCGCCGCATCCCAGTGGCGCATGTCGTTGAAGATGGCGATGTGGTCGAGATGATGAAACCCGAGCGCGCGGACCTGCGCGACGACGTCTTCGCGGTGGCTGACGGTATGGTCCGCGCCGAGCTCTCTGGCCCAGGCGATGGTTTCCGGGCGCGAGGCGGTGGCGATCACCGTCAGCCCGGCCCGTTTGGCCAGCTGGATCGCGATGGAGCCGACACCCCCCGCGCCGCCGAACATCAGGATCGTCTGGCCGCTGTCGGCGCCGTCCCGGTCGATGCCCAGCCGGTCGAACATCGCCTCGTAGGCGGTGATGGTCGTCAGCGGCAGGGCGGCGGCCTCGGCATGGGTCAGGCTGGCGGGCTTGCGGCCGACGATGCGCTCGTCGACCAGCTGGAACTGCTGGTTCGATCCTTGGCGGGTGATGTCGCCCGCATAATAGACTTCGTCACCGGGTGCGAAGAGGGTCACCTCCGGGCCGACCCCGGCCACCACGCCCGAGGCGTCGAACCCCAGAACGCGCGGCGGGTTCTGCACCTCGCCCGGCTGGCGCCGGACCTTGGTGTCGACGGGGTTCACGGCAACGGCGCGCACTTCGACCAGGATGTCGTGACCCTGCGGGACGGGACGCGGGAGGTCGAGATCGAGGAACGCCTCCGGGTCGTCGACCGGCAGGTGGCGCGTCAGGCCGACCGCCTTCATGGTCGCGGCGGGGGTGTGGGTGTCTGGCATCGTGAAATCCTCGGAGCCGTGGAGTTGCATCTGCGGCGCAAGGTAGTCCTTGCCAATGCTCCTGATAATGGGGCCTGATCCGAAGTGATACTTCGGCATGGGCGAACAATGCTCCTCGACCAGCTCCGCCTTTTCCTGACGATCCTCGACCGTGGCTCGCTGGCCGCGGCGGCGCGGGACATGGGGCTGTCGCCTGCGACCGTGTCGGAACGGCTCGCGGCGCTGGAGGCGCATTACGGCACCCGGCTGCTGCATCGCACCACGCGGTCCTTCAGCCTGACCGAGGAGGGCCGGGCGCTGGCGGCGGGGGCGCAGCACCTGCTGGCCGAGGCCGAGGATCTGGACGCCCGCATCCGGCTGGGCGCGGCGCGCGTGGCCGGGCCGATCCGCCTGTCGGCCCCGGCTGACCTCGGGCGCAACCGGATCGCGGCAGTTCTGGACACGTTTCAGGCCGCGCATCCGGAGGTCGAAATCGACCTGCACCTGAGTGACGGCTATGTCGACCTCGTGGCACAGGGCTTTGACCTGGCCGTGCGGTACGGCGATCTGCAGGACAGCACGCTGATGGTGCGGCGGCTGGCCGACTGCGCCCGCCATGTCTGCGCGGCGCCCGCCTATCTCGACCGTCACGGCGTGCCGGAGCATCCCGAGGACCTCGCACGCCACAACTGTCTGATGATGCGTTTCGGCGCGAACACCGACCGGTTCTGGCCCTTTGACATCGACGGGCGGACACGCCGGATTGCGGTGCGCGGGGACCGCACCGCCAACGACGGCGAGGCGGTGCGCCGCTGGTGCATCGACGGTCACGGGATCGCCCGGAAATCCGAGTGGGACATCGCGGGCGATCTGGCCGCGGGGCGGCTGGTGCCCCTGCTGACGGCATTCGAGACACCGCCGATCGGCCTGCAGGTCGTCTATCCCGCCGGGCGTGGCCGCATCCGCCGGATCCGCCTGTTGATCGAGGCGCTGGCGGCGGAGTTCGCCTGATCGGCGGTCAGGCCGTCGGCACCGTGCCGCCGTCGATGACCACTTCGGTCCCGGTCATCGTCCCGGCGCGATCCGAGGCGAGGAAGGCGATCAGGTTCGCGATCTCCTCCGGCGTGCTCGGCCGGCCGATGGGGATGCCGCCCAGACCTTCCATGATGATCCGCTTGCCGCCCTCCAGGTCAGTCCCCGCCTCCTGCGCCAGACGCTCGGCCAGCCGGACCGAGGCGTCCGTTTCGATCCACCCCGGTGCCACGCGCAGCACGCGGACACCCTTGGGCGAAACCTCCTTGGACAGGCTCTTGCTGTAGACCGACAGCGCGGCTTTCGCGGCGGCGTAAGCGGTGGTCGAGGCGGGCAGCGGCATCAGGCGCTGGATCGAGGTGACGTGGATCACGACGCCCGCCCCCTGCGCGATCATGCCCGGCAGCAGCGCGCGGTCCAGCCGCACGGCGGGCATCAGGTTCAGGTCCAGCTCCGCCTGCCATTCCGCCTCGCCAAGCGCGGCGAACCCGCCACCGGGGGCCGAGGAACCGCCGAGCATGTGCACCACGATGTCCACCCCGCCCATCCGATCGCGCACGGCGGTGGCGACCGTCTCGCAGCCTTCGGGCGTCGTGAGGTCGGCGGCGACGAACATGTCGTCCGGCAGGCCCTCGGGGCGGTTGCGGGCCGTGGTCAGCACATGCGCCCCGAGGTCGCGAAACAGCGCGACGGTCGCGGCGCCTGCGCCCTGCGTCCCGCCGGTGATCAGCGCGCGACGGCCTTCGAAAGTCAGGAAGCCGGGCATCATCCGATCTCCAGCGCGGCGATCCGGTTGCCGGACAGGGCAAAGGTAAAGGTCAGCATGGCGGGACTGCCGGGAAAGTTGCCGGTGACGCGCGCGCGGACCACGGTCCGTCCGGCGGTCTGGGTCATGTCCTGCGGTTCGGCACGATGGTCGTATTTCGCCTTGGCCTCCTGCCACCAGCGCAGGATCTGCTGGGGGCCGCGCAGCACCTGCCCCTCGTCGCGCACCTCGGCGTTCGGGGCAAAGGCGGCGGCCAGCAGCGACGCATCCTGCGGGGCGCGGGCGGAGAAATAGGTCTGGATCGGGTCGGGCAGTGTCATCGGATTGCTCCCTTCTGTTGATGCCCGAAAGGTAGGAGTGGACGATCAACCCGATAAGCGGGATAAATCGGCATCTGGAGATGACAAAATCGGGACAATGAAAGACGTCGGCCTGAAAACGCTGGATGCCGTTCTGGCCATCGCCCGCCGGGGCAGCTTTCGCGCCGCCGCGCTGGATCTCGACGTCTCGACCACGGCGCTGTCGCACATGATCGCACGGCTGGAGGCCGAGCTGGGCGTCCGCCTGTTCAACCGGACGACCCGCAGCGTGTCGCTGACCGATGCCGGGCGGGCCTTCATCGACCGTGTGGCGCCCGCGCTGACGGACATCCGCGCGGCGCTGGATACCGCGCGGTCCCTGCGCGACACACCGTCCGGTCAGCTGCGCATAAACGCTTCGGTTCAGGGCGGACGGCAGATCGCGCCGCTGGTTCTGGCGTTCCTGCGGCGCTACCCCGAGATGGAGGTCGATCTGGTGACCGAGGGGCGGCTGGTCGACATCGTGGCCGAGGGCTTCGACCTCGGGGTCCGGCCGGCCGATCTGGTGGCGCGCGACATGATCGCCCTGCCGTTCGGTCCTGCGCAGCGGCACGCCGTGGTCGCCTCACCCGGATGGCTCGCTGCGAACCCGCGCCCGCTCAGCCCTGCCGACCTGCCCCTGCAGGACTGCATCCGCGTGCGCCTGCCGAACGGCGCGCTGTACCGCTGGACGTTCGAGAAGGACGGCGCGCCGGTGCTGGTCGATGCCGGGGGCCGCCTGACCATCGACGAGGCCGCGATCGCGAGGGCGGCGGTGCTGGATGGACAGGGCATCGGCTATTTCATCGAACAGGATGTGATCGACGACATCGCTGAGGGACGCATGGTCCGGCTGCTGGACGACTGGACACCGCCGCGTCCGGGCTTCTGCCTGTACTACCCCGGCCGCCGCAACCCCTCGGCCGGGTTCGCGGCGTTCCTGGCCATGGCGCGGCGCGGCGTGCCGGCCTCCGGACCCTCGGGCTGAGATTGTCCAAAGGCCCGCGGCCCGTCGGTGCGGATCAGCCGAAAACCGGTTCTTCGATCCTGGGAACGGCGGGGGCTGGTCGCCGTCCGATGCGCGGCACGGCGGACAGAAGCTTTCGCGTATAGGCGTGCTGCGGGTCGCGCAGGACCTGCTCGGTCAGCCCGGTCTCGACGATCTCGCCCTTGAGCATGACGGCGACACGGTGGCTGACCCGTTCGACGATCGCGATGTCGTGGCTGATGAAGAGAAAGGACACGCCGTCGCGCTGCTGGATCTCGGCCATCAGGTCGGTGATCCGCCGCGCGTTCGACACATCGAGCGCCGAAACCGCCTCGTCCGCGACAATGATCTGCGGGCGGACCGACAGCGCGCGGGCAATGCACAGGCGCTGCCGCTGACCGCCCGAGAACTGGTGCGGGTAGCGGTGCACGGCATCGGCGGGCAGGCCCACGCGGGCCAGCAGATCAGCCGCGAGTGCGGCGCGGTCGTCCGCTTCGGGCAGACCGTGCAGGGCGGCGGGTTCGGTGACCAGATCACGGACGGACATGCGCGGGTTGAGCGAGGCATAGGGGTCCTGAAAGACCATCTGCATCCGCGCACGGTGCGGTTTAAGCCGTGCCGGCGACAGGCCGTCGATCCGCGCGCCCATCAGTTCGATCCGGCCCGTGGCGGGTTCGACCAGCCGCATGATCGAGCGGGCGAGCGTGGACTTGCCGCAGCCGGATTCCCCGACGAGGCCAAGCGTCTCGCCCCGGCCCAGCTCCAGCGAGACGTCGCGGACCGCGGGCGCCGGCGCCTGCCCCGAAAACAGTCCGCCGCCGAAGATCGTGGTCAGGCCCGAGACCTTCAGGACCGGCTCGGGCGCAGGAAGCGGCGCGGGCGCGCCTTCGCCAAGGCGTGGCGAGGCGGCCATCAGTTCGCGCGTGTAGGGGGCGCGGGGTGCGGAAAAGAGGTCGGCGGTGCGACCTTCCTCGACCTTGCGGCCGTCCTTCATCACCACGACGCGGTCCGCGATCTCGGACACCACGCCGAGGTCGTGGGTGATGAACAGCACCGCCATCCCCATGTCGCGCTGGAGCGCGGCGATCAGGCGCAGGATCTCGGCCTGCGTGGTGACGTCGAGCGCGGTCGTCGGTTCGTCCGCGATCAGCACCTCGGGTTCGCAGATCAGCGCCATGGCGATCATCACCCGCTGGCGCAGCCCGCCGGACAGTTCGTGCGGATACTGCCTGAGCCGCCGGTCCGGTTCCGGAATGCGGACACGATCCAATGCGGCGCGCGCCGCCTCGCGCGCCGCGGTGCCACGCAGGTTGCGGTGGAGCGCCAGAGTTTCGGCTAGTTGCGCGCCGATGGTCATCACCGGGTTGAGCGAGGTCATCGGCTCCTGAAAGATCATCGCGATCCGGTCGCCGCGCAGCGCCCTGAGCGCGGCGGGCTTCAGGCCGGTGATCTCGGCCGGGCGGTCACCGCCCAGCCGGATCGAGCCCCCGGCGATCCGCCCGCCCTCGCGTTCGATCAGGCGCAGGATGGACAGCGCGGTCGCGCTCTTGCCCGAGCCGCTTTCACCGACCAGCGCCAGCGTCTCGCCCTTGTGGATGTCGAACGACAGGCCGTGCACGGCCCCGGTGGAACCGAAGGCGACGTGCAGGTCCCGGACCGAGAGGACGGGCGGATTGGGGGGCGTGACGGTCATTCCGCGGCAAGCTCGGTGAAGAAGGGGGCGAGCGGCGGGGTCCAGCGGTGACGCGAGGGGGTCAGGGTCGCCTCGAAGGGATCATCGCCGAAGACTTGCCAGTGGACCTTTTCCCCGAGCGTCATCATCCCCCACGCGCGGGCGGGTTCACCGCCCGTGGTGAAGCTTTCGGTCAGGCTCTGCTGGGTGATGTGGGGGATCCCGTCGACGGTGGTGACGGTGTTCCAGTGGACGTGCCCGGCCACACAGGCAACGGGGACGCGCGCCTGCGCGATCGCGGCGCGGGCGCGGTCCGACTGCGGATAGGTGGACAGCGAGGCGTTGCGCTGGAAGTAGTAGTTGCCGATCTGGCTATGGCCCGAGAACGGGACGTGGCTGGCGACAAGCGTCGGTTTCTGGGCCCGCTGCGCCATCTGGGACAGCCACAGCAGATCGGCTTCGGGCAGGTCGAAACCGGGGCGCGGCGCGGTGCGGTTGATCTTGGAATCGGCGCGCCACAGGGCAAGCTGCCAGTCGCCGAGGTCGAGGATTTCGTGCGCCAGATCGGCCGACAGGATGTCCGCGTTCTCGGCCACGCTCAGGTTGTCGCGGTCATGGTTGCCGCAGACATGGTGCAGCGGCGCGTCGAGCCCGCACAGAACATCCGCCACCTCGCGTTCGAGGCGGGCGTCGGACTGGCTGTCGACGTCCGAGATGCGGTCCCCGAGGTCGAGGACGAGGTCCGGCGTCTCGGCATTCGCCCAGGTGACGAAGTCGGCCAGCAGCTGCAGCGCGGTGTCCCCGCGCTTGGTGTGCGAGGGCGCGCCGTGGTGGATGTCGGTGACGATGGCGATCCGGGTCATGGGTATGGCTCCTGAAGGGGTGGGCCGGGCGCCCGATGCGCCCGGCCCGGATGGCGTCAGCTGTCGGCGAGCGAGATGCTGCCGGCGCGGAAGTCGAGCACGTAGGGGATGTGGCCCGGCATCGGCGCCCAGTTGACCGACTGCTTCATGCCCCAGCTTTCGAACGGGCGGTACAGCGGCAGGACGGCCGGGTCGTCCTTCACCCGCTCCATCACCTCGCGGTAGGCTTCCTTGCGCGCCGCGACATCGGTCGAGAAGCGGAAGCGTTCCCATTTCTCGGCATAGTCCGCGTCGGTGTTGAACCGGCCCTCGCTCTGCGAGGGGCCGTTCGGCGCCCACATCACCCCGAACGAACCGAAGGGGTCGGCGAAATACATCGGGTTGGACCAGTTCCGGGCCATCATCTCGGGGTCGTTGCCCGACCACTTGTCGCGGACCTGCACCTTGCCGTTGATGCCGACCGCAGCCCACATCTCCATGATCGCCTGCGCGGCCAGCAGGCCGTTGGTGTAATAGGTCGCGGCGGTGTCATAGGTGATCTCGAACCCGTCGTAACCGGCTTCTTCCAGCAAGGCCTTTGCGCGCTCGGGATCGTATTCGAAGGTCACGAGGTCAGGCTGGTGCAGCGCGCCCATCTCGACCATCGTGTGCGAGGACGGAACCACGGCCTTGCCCAGCCACAGCGCCTCGTTCAGGGCGTCGCGGTCGATGGCGAGGCTCATCGCCTTGCGGATGCGCGGATCCTGCAGCTTGGGGTGGTTCTGGTTCATGATCATCACGTGGAACAGCGCGGTGGCCGAGCCTTCGGTCTTGAGGTTCGGATCGCTGTCCACCAGCGACAGCTGGTCGGGCGCGAGGTTGGTGATGATGTCCGCTTCGCCGGTCTTGAGCGCGGTCACGCGGGACGCGGTTTCGGCGATCTGGACGACGTTGACCCTGGCCAGCGGGGCCCTGTCGCCCCAGAAATCGTCGAAGCGGGCCCAGACCAGCTTTTCACCCGGCTGGAAGCTTTCGATGGCGTAGGGCCCGGTGCCGACGGGGGCGAGGGCGAAGGCCTCGTAGTCGCTGTCCTCGGCCACTTCGGGATCGCCGGACAGGGCCTTGGTGTAGGCTTCGGGGATGATCATGACCTGCTGGAGCGAGATCAGCGTCTCCCACAGCGGCTCCTCGCGTTCGGCGTGGATGCGGATGGTGTGATCGTCGATCTTCTCGGCATGGGTGAAGTTGCCCAGCCGGTCCTTGGCGCGGACGACATAGGGCGGGAAGGTCGCCTGCATCATCCGGTTCAGCGAAAAGATCACGTCATCGGCGGTCATGTCGTCGCCGTTGTGGAACTTGACGCCCTCGCGCAGTTTCAGCTCCATCACGGTCGGTTCGATCAGTTCCCACGAGGTGGCCAGCGCGGGGACCCATTCGGGTTCCAGCTTGGTGTGGTCGCGGTCGATCAGCGTGTCGAAGCTGTTGTAGTAGAACTGCGAGCCGACGTTGGAATGGTCGCGGCCCGGGTCGAGGTAGGGTGCCATGTTGGCGGCCCCCACGGTGATTTCCTGCGCGCTGGCGGCATAGGGCAGCGCGGCGATGGCGGTGGTCAGCATCAGTCGGAACATCTGGTTCTCCGGTTCTGGTTGAGTGTCGTGGTGCGGCCGGTTGTCCGGCTCTCGTCTTTGTTCAGCGGTCGCGCAGGCGGACGTCGGCGCGGTCACGCAGCCAGTCGCCGAGGATCTGCACGGAAAAGGTCAGCGCCACGATCAGCGCGGCGGGGGTCAGCACGATCCACGGCGCGGTCGGCATGTAGTCGCGCCCGAGGCCCACCATCGAGCCGAGCGACGGCTGGGGCGGCTGGACGCCGAGGCCGAGGAACGACAGCGTGCTTTCGAGGATCACGATGTTCGACACGGCCAGCGTGAACTGCACCACCAGCGGCGAGACGATGTTGGGCAGGACGTGGTGGCGGGCGGTGTAGACCGGGCCGGCACCGGCGGCGCGCGCGGCCTCGATGAAGGGCAGGGCCCCCAGCTTGCGGACCTCGGCGCGGACGATGCGGGCATATTGCTCCCACCCCGCGATCCCGAGGACGAGGACCAGCACCGTCAGGCTGGAGCCGAAGAGCGACAGGATCAGCAGGGCGACGAGGGTGAAGGGGATCGCGATCTGCATGTCGACCAGCGACATGATCGTGTCCTCGACCCAGCCCCGCCGCAGCCCCGCGATCAGGCCCAGCGTGCCGCCGATCGCCAGCCCAATCACCGCCCCCGCAAAGGCCAGTGTCAGCGTCAGACGCAGGCCGTACAGCGCGCGCGACAGCACGTCGCGGCCCAGTTCGTCGGTGCCGGTGTAGTGGCCGGACGCATAGCGGTCGAACCCCATCGGCGGGCGCAGTCGGCTCAGCAGGCTCTGCGCCAGGGGATCGTAGGGGGCAATCAGCGGCGCGAAGAGGGCGCAGGCGAACAGGATCAGGGCCGTGGCGATGGCGATCTTCTGGATCAGGTCGGTCTGCCCGATGCGAAAGCGCCGGGGCGCGGCGGTGTCTGCGATGCTGGCCATGGTCGATCTCCTCAGCTGCGGGCAAGCCGGATGCGCGGATCGGCCAGCGCATAGGCGATGTCGGTGACGGCGTTGATGGCGACCACGGCGACGGCGACGGCGATCACGCCGAACTGCAGCACCGGGTAGTCCCGCCCGATGGCGGAGTTCACCAGCAGCTGGCCGATGCCGGGCCAGGAGAAGATGCTTTCGACCACCACGCTGCCCGCCGCGGCGAGCCCCGCAATCTGCAGCCCGATGACCGAGATCACTGTGACGCCCGCATTGCCCAGCCCGTGCCGCAGGACCACCCGCGCCTCGCCCAGCCCCTTGGCACGGGCGGTGCGGATGAAGTCCTGTCCCAGCACGTCCAGCATGGCGTTGCGGGTGAACCGGGTGAGCGCGGCGATCAGGACGCCCGACATGGCGATCGTCGGCATGATGAAGTGCAGGGCCGTACCGTTCCCCACCACAGGCAGCCAGTTCAGCCAGTAGGAAAACGTCAGGATCATCACGATGGCGAGGATGAAGGACGGCACGGCGTAGCCCGCGAAGGCGATGACCATGACCGCCGATCCGACCCAGCTCTTGCGATAGATCGCCGCCAGCACGCCCAGCGGGATCGAGACGAGTATCGTGAACACGACCGAGGCCAGCAGGAGCTGCGCCGAAGGCCAGAGTCGTTCGGCCACAACCTCGGTCACCGGGCGGCGGTCGACGAAGCTCAGCCCGAATTCGCCGGACAGGGCGCCGCGCAGGAAGGCGAGGTATTGTTCGCCCAGCGACCGGTCCAGCTGGAAATAGCGGATCAGCTCCTCCCGTCCCTCGGCGGTCAGCCCGTCGCCGAGGAATGTGTCGATCGGGTTCCCCGACATGCGGGTCGCGATGAAGGTGACCGAGACGATGGCAAAGATCGTCACCACGGCCTTGACCAGAATGCGCAGCAGGTACGGGATCATCGTCCGGGCCTCCGCTGGATATGCAGGAAGGGCACGCCCGCCGCCGCCGCCGCGCGCCCGTCGGTCGCCGCGTTGTCGCCGACAAACACCGCGTGTTCGGGGGCGGTGCCGGTCCGGGCAAGCGCGATCTGCAGCATCGTCGGGTCAGGTTTGCCGAGGCTGCGCCATTGCAGTTCGGGCCGGATCGCCCGCAACGCGGCCAGCAGCGCGCCGGTTTCGGCCACCGGCTGACCGTCATGGGCGGGATGCGACAGGTCCTCGTTCGCGATCCACAGTCGCGCGCCAAGTCCGATGTCGGACAGGATCGGGCCCATGGTGTCGACTGTGACACCCGCGTCGCGGCAGATCAGCACCGCCTCGGGCCGGTCGGACCCGGTGTCGATCCCGAGCGCCCGCGCGGCATCGGCCAATGCAGGCGCGGCGTAAAGGCGCAGGCGGCGGATCTGCTCGACCTCGTACAGATGCCCCAGCGTGATCTCTCCGGCCAGCAGGATGCGGGCGGCGGGCACCGTCAGGCCCATCTCCGAGAGCCTGAGCGAAAGCGCCGCGGCCGTGCTGCCCGACGCGTTGGACACGATCCACAGACGGGATCCGCAGGCCGCGACGAAGGCGGCCGTGTCGGCAAAGGGGCGCCCTTCGGACACCAGACACCCGTCGAGATCGCAGAGCACCAGCCCCGCATCCTTCACGGCGCGCGGGTCGAGGGCCGCGTGGCGGTCAGCCGGCACAAGGGTCGTCTCGAGGTCCAAATCATCTCTCCGCATCTTCGCGGGCCGGGCCCCGCGTCTGATGCCCACATTTGGAGAGCGGCTGTGACATGGCTGTAACGAAACAAAGCCAGAGTATGGCCAAAGCAAACCTGCAGTTGGGACCGCCCGCAGATGACCCTCAGCAATGCCCGTCTGGACGCCGTCCGCGCCGTCGCCGAAACTGGTTCCTATGCCGCGGCCGCACGGCTGCTTGGCGTCACGCAACCCAATATTTCCGTTCAGGTCCGGGGCCTTGAGGCGGATTTCGGGGTAAAGCTGTTCCTGCGCGACGCGGGCAGGCTGTTGCCGACCGAGCTCTGTCACAGACTTTGCGATTCGGCCGAGCGCATGGCCGAGGCGCGGGACGAGGCGGAGCGGCTGCTGCTCAGCCGGTCGTCTCTGCGCGAGGGCCGGATTTCCATCGGGCTGGGCAATGCCATGCCGGGCATGGCGCTGATCGCGGCCTTTCACCGGGCCTATCCCGGCGTGACCCTCAAGGTCGAAACCGGATCCCATCAGAAGATCACCCGCGCGGTGCTGACCCATGAATGCGACATCGGCGTGCTGCCGGACATCCCTCAGGACCCGCGGTTCCGGCGCGAGCATATCGCCGGGTCCGAGGTCATCGCCATCGCCCCGGTCGGGCATCCGCTTGCCCGTCACGCGCAGGTCAGTGCCGAGACCCTGTCGCGCGAGCCCCTGATCTTTCGCGCCTCGGGGTCGTCCACGCAGCGCGCGGTGGACCGGATGTTCACGCGGGCGGGCCTGTCGCCGCAACCGTTCTTGACGCTCGATGCGCGGGACGGACTTTACGAGGCGGTGGTCAACGGTCTGGGCATCGGGTTTCTGTGGCGCGAAAGCACCAGCCGGTCTGATGGCGTCGTGCGCCTGCCGATCGCCGAGATGACGACGCTGAGAACGCACGAGACGGTCTTCAGCCTCGCCGGAAGCGAGGGGCGGATCATCGACGGGTTCTTCGGTGTGGCCCGCGCCTTCGGGTCAGAGATGGCCGGCGCCTCGACCGGGTGATGCCGCGCTCGCCCTTGGTCCGGTCCGCATCTGGCTCAGGGCGCCAAAAACCAAAAGGCGCCCCGGTGGGACGCCTTGTTCACTTGGTCGGAGTGAGAGGATTCGAACCTCCGGCCCCTGCCTCCCGAAGACAGTGCTCTACCAGGCTGAGCTACACTCCGACCGTGGCGGGCGGAGTAACCCGATATGCAGGGTTTGGCAAGGGGCGGCGGATCATATGCGCGGCGGATTCTTCTGCGGGAACTCCGTCGCCAGATGCCAGCCCTGGCCAAGCTGAAGGATCCCCAGATCGCCGCCGTACCGCCCGACGAACTGCAGGCCGATCGGCAGCCCCGCAGGGCCGAATCCGGCGGGCACGCCGAGAGCCGGCAGGCCCAGCAGGCTGGCGGGAATCACGCATTCCATCCACCGGTGATAGGTGTCGAGCGGGCGGCCCGCGATCTCGGTCGGGTGCTTCCAGTCGACGGGGAAGGGGAAGCACTGCGCCGTCGGCACCACCAGCGCGTCATACTGCGCGAACAGCCCCGCCGCGACGCCGTGCCAGCGCGAGCGGATCTTGCTGGCCCGCGTGATGTCGCGGGCCGTCAGCGCCAGCCCACGCTCGACCTCCCACACCGCGACGTCGCGCAGCAGGGGGCCGTTGACTGGGTCGTCATAATCCGCGACGCGGCCACTGACGTTCGACAGGCTGCGCAGGGTGGTCCAGCTGTCCCACAGCTCGTCGGCGGGGAAGGGCGGATCGATCCGCTCAACCTCGCAGCCCAGATCGGCGAGGATCGTCAGAGCCGCCTCGCAGGTGTCCAGCACGCCCTCCTCCATCGGCCATGCGCCGCCCCAGTCGGCAGCCCAGGCGATGCGCCGCCCCTTGAGGTCCGCGTCGATGCGGCCCGAGAAGACCTCGGGCGCCGGTCCGAAGGGGGCCCGCGGATCGGGGCCCCCCATGACGTCCAGCAAGAGCGCGACATCGGTCACGTCGCGGGCCATCGGTCCCAGTGTCGAAAGCGGGTGCATCACCACGTCGGTCTCCGGATCCGGCGGGATACGCCCCCAGCTCGGGCGGAAGCCGTAGCAGCAGTTCCAGCCGGCGGGGTTGCGCAGGCTGCCCATGGCGTCGGACCCGTCGCAGGCCCATTGCATCCGTGCCGCCAGCGCAGCCCCCGCCCCGCCCGAGCTGCCCCCGGCCGACCGTGTCAGGTCATAGGGGTTCCGCGTCGGCCCGTGCACCGGGTTGAACGTGTGGCTGCCCAGCCCGAATTCCGGCGTGTTGGTCTTGCCCACCACGATCGCGCCCGCCGCGCGCAGGCGGCCGATGGCCAGGTCGTCCTGTTCGGCGATCACCCCCGGCCGGATCGGAGAGCCCTTGGACGTCGGAAAGCCCGCCGCATTGGCCAGGTCCTTGACGGCCAGCGGCAGGCCGTGCAGCGGCCCGATGTCGGCGCCTGAGGCGCGGGCGGTGTCGGCGGCCAGCGCTTCCGACAGCAGGGCGTCCGGGTCCTTCATGCTGACGATGGCGTTGATGTCGCCATTCACCGCGGCGACTCGGTCCAGCATGGCCTGCATCGCCTCGACACAGCTGGTTTCGCCGTTGCGGATGCGGGCCAGAAGGTCTGCCGCGCTCAGGTCTATGAGGGTCATGGTGCCGCCTTTCCTCCGGTTTGCCGCAGGATAGACCTGACGGGCGGCGGGGTGCCATGTCTTTCCGCATACCTGCGGACTGGATCGGTGCGGTCCGCCGGGCTAGTTTCTGGAAAAGCATTTTTTCAAAGGATAATCCGATGCGACGTGCCCTCATCTCCACCCTTGCCAGCCTGCTGCTCACCGCGCCGATGGCGCTGGCCGCGCCCTGCGGCAACACCGCGTCAGGCTTCGAAGCCTGGAAAGCCGCCTTCGCGCAGGAGGCACGGGGCGCCGGTATCGGCCAGCGCGGGGTGTCGGTGCTGATGCAGACGCAATATTCCACGGGCACCATCGCAGCCGACCGGAAGCAGACCGGCGTGCGCTATTCGCTCAAGGATTTCATGCGGATCCGGGGCACCGACGCCATCGCCTCGATGGGCCGCCAGCGCAAGGCGCAGAACCCGAACTTCTTTGCCGCGCTGGAACGTACCTACGGCGTGCCCGCGGGGATATTGCTGTCGATCCACGGGATGGAATCGGGCTTTGGCCGGGTGATGGGCAAGTACTCCGTGCTCTCCTCGGTCGCGACCGTGGCCTATGACTGCCGCCGCAGCGCGTTCTTCAGCCAGCACCTGCTGGCGGCGCTGCAGCTGGTCGACCGCGGCTGGCTGGACCCGAACGCACGCGGCGCGGCGCATGGCGAGATCGGGCACACCCAGTTCCTCGCCGGCAACGTCATCACCTATGGGGTCGATGGCAACGGGGACGGTCGCGTCGATCTGTACAACCAGACCGACGCGCTGGCCTCGACCGCCAATTTCCTGCGCCGCAAGGGCTGGCAGCCCGGCCAGCCCTACCAGGAAGGCACGCAGAACTTCCGCGTCCTGAACGAATGGAATGCCGCCACGGTCTACCAGCAGGCGATCGCGCTGACCGCCGCCCGGATCGACCGCTGACGCACGACCGACGCCCAGGGGATCGCACAGGTGCCCTGCTTCTTCTGGTTCCAAATACCTCGGGGGTGTGGGGGCAGAGCCCCCGCGTCCTCAGCCCTCGGCTCGCGCCTCGGCCCGGCTCTTGCCGCTGACGGCCATCGCCAGAGTGGCGGCCATGAAGGCGTCCAGATCGCCGTCCAGCACGCCCTGCGTGTCCGACGTCTCGTGGCTGGTCCTCAGGTCCTTCACCATCTGGTAGGGCTGCAGGACGTAGGACCGGATCTGGTTGCCCCAACCGGCCGAGCCCTTGGCCTCGTGCGCCTCGTTGATCGCGGCGTTCCGGCGGTCGAGCTCGAGCTGATACAGACGCGATTTCAGCGCCTTCATGGCGATGTCGCGGTTCTGGTGCTGCGACTTTTCCGACGATGTCACGACGATCCCGGTCGGATGGTGGGTGATCCGCACGGCCGAGTCGGTGGTGTTCACGTGCTGACCGCCCGCGCCCGAGGACCGGTAGGTGTCGATCCGGATGTCGGCCGGGTTGACCTCGATCTCGATGTTGTCGTCGACGACGGGGTAGACCCAGACCGAGGCAAACGAGGTCTCTCGCGTGCCCTTGCCGAATGGCGAAATGCGCACCAGCCGGTGCACACCCGACTCGGACTTCAGCCAGCCATAGGCGTTCGGGCCGGAAATCTTGTAGGCGCAGGACTTGATCCCGGCCTCGGCGCCCGCTTCCTCGGACTGCAGTTCCACCTTGTAGCCGCGCTTTTCGGCCCAGCGGACATACATCCGCTGCAGCATCGCGGCCCAGTCGCAGGCCTCGGTGCCACCGGCGCCCGCGTTGATTTCCAGGAAGGTGTCGTTGCCGTCCGCCTCGCCGTCCAGAAGCGCTTCCAGCTCCTTCTCGGCGGCGCGGGCCCTCAGCGCTTTCAGCGCGCTTTCGGCCTCGGCGACGACATCGGTGTCCTCTTCCTCCTCGCCCATCTCGATCAGTTCGACATTGTCGGTCAGGTCGCGGTTCAGGGCGTCGTAGGTGTCCATCGCGTCGACCAGCATCTGCCGGTCGCGCATCAGCTTCTGCGCCTTGGCGGGATCGTCCCAGAGGTTCGGATCCTCGACGCGCGCGTTGAATTCCTCAAGCCGGTGCGCGGCGGTGTCCAGCCCCATGCGCTGGCCCAGCAGGGTCAGGCTTTTCTCGATTTCGGTGACGATGGACTGGGTTTCGGCGCGCATAGGTCATTCCCGTGGATCGGTGCCGCCTGATACCGTGGCGGACGCCCCCCGGCAAGCAGATGGGGCGATACGGCGCCGGGTCAGCGCCGTATCACCGGAACGTCATCAGTAAAGGCCACCCGACGACAGCGTGCCGAAGTTCGCTTTCGGCCCCACCACGGCCTTGCGGCCGGTCGATGTGGTGACCTCCTGCCCCTGGCCGCCGCGGGCTTCCTCGAACAGCGGCAGGTTCGACCCCATGGCGAAACCGCCGTCGAAGGAGATGCCGAAGATCGGCTCTTCGCCGTCGCGGAAGTATTCCGCCACCACGTTCGGGCCCGAAGCGTCATCGGCCAGCCGGGCGCCGGTGAAGCGGTCGATCTTGATGAAATGCCCGCCCGGCGGGATGCGGAATTTGCCGCCGCCGTATTTCTTGACCGCCTCGGACATGAAGCGCTGGAACACCGGCCCGCAATATCCGCCGCCCGACGCGCCGCGGCCCAGCGACCGGGGTTCGTCGTAGCCGATGTAGCAGCCGGCCACGATGTTCGAGGTGAAGCCGATGAACCAGACATCCTTGGCGTCGTTCGTCGTGCCGGTCTTGCCCGCCGTCGGCACCGGAAGCTTGACCGAGCCGGATGCGGTGCCGCGCTGGACGACGCCCTGCATCATCGAGGTCAGCTGGTAGGCGGTGATCGCATCCATCACCCGGTCGCGGTTCGACACGATGCGGGGCGAGGCGTGGTTGGGCAGCGCGGGATCGGCGCAGTCGACGCAGTCGCGCCGGTCGTGACGGTAGATCGTCTTGCCGTAGCGGTCCTGCACTCGGTCGACCAGCGTGGGTTCCACCCGCTCGCCGCCGTTGGCGAACATGGCGTAGGCGGCGACCATGTTGAACAGCGTCGTTTCCTCGGACCCGAGCGCGTTGGCCAGGAACTGGCCCATGTTGTCGTAGACCCCGAAGCGTTCGGCGTAGGAGGCGACGACGTCCATCCCGACCTCCTGCGCAAGGCGCACAGTCATCAGGTTCCGCGACCGTTCGATCCCGGTGCGCAGCGGCGTGGGGCCGTAGAATTCGCGGCTGGCGTTCTGCGGCCGCCAGATGCCTTGGGCCGTCTCAACCTCGATCGGGGCGTCGATGATGATCGTTGCGGGGGTATATCCGCTGTCCAGCGCGGCGGCGTAGACGAAGGGCTTGAACGACGAACCGGGCTGGCGGCGTGCCTGCGTGGCGCGGTTGAAGACCGAGTGCTGGTAGCTGAACCCGCCCTGCATCGCGATCACGCGGCCGGTGTTCACGTCCATCGCCATGAAGCCGCCTTCGACCTCGGGCACCTGCCGCAGGGTCCAGCGGATGAAGGCGCCGCCGTCATCCTCGGTCATCCGGCGGACCAGCACCACGTCGCCGCGGTTGAAGTTGTCGCGGAAACTGCCGCGGATCCACGAGATGTCCTTGCGCGGAATGACATGCGGTTCGGCGGCGGTTTCCTCGACCCCCTCGATGCCGATCCGCATCTCCTGTTCGCCGATCTCCAGCACCACGGCGGGATACCACTGCGAATCGAGATCGATGTCGCGCGGCACGTCGGTGCGGGCCAGCGCGTCACGCCAGGCCTGCTCCGACCCAAGCTCTTCCTCGGGTATCGTCTTGCCGGTGCCGCGCCACTGGCCGGCCCCGCGGTCGTAGTTTTCCAGCTGGGTCTGCAGCGCATGTGCGGCCAGCACCTGCATGTCCGGCTCGATCGTGGCGCGGACGGCGAAACCGCCGGTCAGGAACTCGCCCTCGCCGAAGTCGCGGCTGAGCTGGCGGCGGATCTCGTCGGTGAAGTAGTCGCGCGGCGGCAGGCTTTCCTTGAAACCGGTGAAGTCGCCGTTCTGGACCGAGCGCAGCGGTTCCTGCACCTCGGCGCGATAGACGGCTTCGGTGATATAGCCGTTCTCCATCATCTCGCGCAGCACGTAGTTCCGCCGTTCGGTCACCCGCGCCTTTGCGGTGACCGGATGATAGCGGCCCGGCGCCTGCGGCATGGCGGCCAGCATCGCCGCCTCGTGCGGGGCCAGTTCGCCGAGCGTCTTGTTGAAATAGGTCTGGGCGGCGGCGGCGACGCCGTAGGAGTTCTGACCGAGGAAGATCTCGTTCAGGTAGAGTTCGAGAATCTTTTCCTTGGGCAGCGATTCCTCGAGCCGGGTGGCGAGGATGATTTCCTTGATCTTCCGTTCGATCTTGCGGTCGCCGGACAGCAGGAAGTTCTTCATCACCTGCTGGGTGATCGTCGATGCCCCGCGCACATCCTTGCCGCGGGACTTCACCGCATCGACGGCCGCAGCCACCATCCCGCGCGTGTCATAGCCGCCGTGGCTGTAGAAGTTCTTGTCCTCGGCCGAGATGAAGGCCTGTTTCACGAGGTCCGGGATCTCTTCCGCAGGGGCGAACAGGCGGCGTTCGACGGCGAATTCGTCGATGATCCGGCCCTCGCCGGAATAGATCCGGCTGATCGTCTTGGGCTGATACTGCGCGAGGCTCTCGTGGCTGGGCAGGTCACGGCCATAGACCCAGAACACGGCGCCGATCGACAGCGCGACGACGGCCATGCCGAGCGTCACGAGTGTGAAGATCGAACCGAAGAATGACAGAATGAATCGGATCACGTCGCGCCCCTTGGGATTTCAGGCCATTATATAGGCCGAACGGCGGAATGACGCAAAACACAACGGCCTGAATAGGCAGGCGGACGCCGTTCGTGACGACACTTGTCATTCAGCGGCAGGCCCCGCCCTTTCCCGCGCCGCCGAGCGCCGTTCGCGCAGCCGCAGAAGCGGTCCGATCCTGAGGAAGGTGCCCGTTTCGAACCGCGACCGCGTGCGCAGCACCGGGGCCTGCGTGTCGCCGTGCATCCGGCCCTCGCGCAGCACGATATAGAGCCCGCTGCCGACGACGATTGCCGCGCCGATCAGGGTCGTCGTCGTCGGATGCTCGCCGAAGATCAGCGCGCCGAACAGGATGGCCCAGACGATCTGGCTGTATTGCATCGGCGCGACGATGACCGCCTCCCCGCGCCGGTAGGCCTGAATCATCAGGTTCGCGCCGATGAAGGCGAAAACGGACATGAGGGCCGTCAGGCCGAGATGTTCAATCGGCATTGGCTTGTAGACGAAGGGCATGAGCACGGCCATGACGCAGAAGTTGGCCAGCATCGGGTAGAGCATCAGCACGATGGCCCGCTCCTCGCGCCCGATCTTGCGCACGATGACCGAGGCCAGCGCGCTGCTGATCGCCGCGATGAACGCAGCGAGATGTCCCAGCCCGAGCTCCGCGTTGCCCGGCTGCACGACGACCAGCACGCCGCACAGGCCGATGATGACCGCCGTCCACCGCCTCAGACGCACCCGCTCGCCAAGGATCGGGATCGCGAAGACGGTGACGAGAAGCGGTGCGGAAAACAGGATGGCGTAGGTCTGCGCCAGCGGCAGGACCGAGAACGCGTAGAACACGTTGAACCCGGCGCAGACGGCGGCGGCGACGCGGGCGAGGCTCCACCACGGATGCACCGGGCGCAGGGTGCCCGGCGTCACATCCTGGATCAGGGCCAGCATCGCGAGGGGAAAGCCGAACAGGACGCTGAAAAAGACGATCTGGAAGGACGCGTACTGTCCCCCCAGTGTCTTAACCACCACGTCATGCGTGGCGTAGATCGCGAAGGCGAGCAGGGCAAAGCCCGCCCCTTTGGCATTGTGTCCCATCGGCGGCCCCATGTGGCAGGACGCTTTGTCTTACGTCCCGCCCCATCTTAGGGCCGCCGGACCGGGTTCAGAGAGAGGCGTCGAGCGCAGCCACGACCGCGTCGCCCATTTCGGCGGTGCTGACCGGTGCCTTGCCCTCTTCGCCCAAAAGATCGGCGGTGCGCAGACCGTCGGCCAGCACTTTCTCGACCGCCTGCTCGACGCGGGTGGCCTCGTCGCCCAGATCGAACGAATAGCGCAGCGCCATCGCGAACGACAGGATGCAGGCGATCGGGTTGGCCTTGCCCTGACCCGCGATGTCGGGGGCCGAACCGTGCACCGGCTCGTACAGCGCCTTGGGCCGGCCGTTCGCCATCGGCGCGCCGAGGCTGGCCGAGGGCAGCATCCCGAGCGAGCCGGTCAGCATAGCGGCGAGGTCGGACAGCAGGTCGCCGAACAGGTTGTCCGTGACGATCACGTCGAACTGCTTGGGCCAGCGGGTCAGCTGCATCGCGCCCGCGTCGGCATACATGTGGCTCAGCTCGACGTCCGGATATTCGGTGTCGCCGATCTTCTGCACCACCTCGCGCCAGAGGACGCCGGATTCCATCACGTTGGCCTTCTCCATCGAGCAGACCTTGTTGCCGCGACGGCGCGCCAGTTCGAAGGCCGACCGCGCGACGCGCTCGATCTCGCTCTCGGTGTAGCGCTGCGTGTTGATGCCGACCCGCTCGTTGCCTTCCTTGAAGATGCCGCGCGGCTCGCCGAAGTAGACGCCCGAGGTCAGTTCGCGGACGATCATGATGTCCAGCCCGGCCACCACGTCCTTTTTCAGCGAGGAGAAATCGGCCAGCGCGTCAAAGCACTGCGCGGGGCGCAGGTTGGCGTAGAGGTCCATCTCCTTGCGCAGGCGCAGCAGGCCGCGCTCGGGCTTAACCGAGAAGTCGAGGTTGTCGTATTTCGGGCCGCCGACGGCACCCAGCAGGACGGCGTCGACCTCCTGCGCCTTGGCCATCGTGTCGTCGTGCAGCGGCGTGCCGTGCTTGTCGTAGGCGCAGCCGCCGACGAGGTCCTCGGACACGTCAAAGGCGATGCCCCGTTTCGCGCCGAACCAGTCGATGATCTTCTTAACTTCGGTCATCACCTCGGGGCCGATGCCGTCGCCCGCGAGGATCAGGAGCGAGGGGTTGCTCATGAGCCTGTCCTTCCTTTTCCCGTTCCGCAAATCGCCTATCCCTTTGGCCGGGGGCGGTCAAGAAACCGCCGTCTGGCCGGGGCGCATGAGGTGCGGCAACAGGCCCTCGGCGAGGTGGGTCCAGACAAGGTCGATGCGCGGGGTCCGGCGCACCGCCTCATGCGCCGCCAGCCAGACCGGCAGGCCGGGCAGGGGCAGGCCGAGTTGGATTTCCTCGACCGCCGGGTCGGCGCGGCCGATCTGCGCCTGGAAGAAACCGATGCCGCAACCCGCGCGCACCAGTTCCCAGTAGGTGACCTGGTTGTCGCACCGGGTGGCGAAATCGGTGCGGCTGACCGGCCAGCCTATATCGCGCATGGCGCGCAGCATCAGCTCGGTCCGGTCATAGCCGATCAGGGCGTGGGTCATCAGGTCGTCCGGGCCGGTCGGACGGCCATGACGGTCGATGTAGCTACGCGCGGCGAAGCAGCCGGTTTCGATGTCGCCAAGGTGCCGCGTCACGATGTCGAGCTGTTCCGGGCGATACATGCGGACGGCGATATCCGCCTCGCGAAAGGTCAGGTTGCCGGTCGTGTCCCGCGCGTCGAGTTCGATCTGGATGTCCGGTGCCGCCTGCCGGATGCGGGCGATGATGCCCGGCAGGATATGGTGCGACACGACTTCGCTGGCGGTTATCCGGACGGTGCCGCTGAGTGCGCTGTCGCGTCCGGCGGCGGTCAGGGCGATGTCCGCCATCGCCTGCTGCATCCGCCGCGCGGCGGGCAGGATCGCCTGCCCGGCCTCGGTCAGCTCGAACCCGCGCGGGTGGCGGGCAAAGAGCGATTGGCCGGTTTCCGTCTCAAGCCTCTGGATGTGTCGCCCGAGGGTCGGCTGGCTGGCCCCGATCCGGCGCGCGGCGGCGGAGAGCGATCCTGTCTCGGCCACGGCGAGGAAGGCTTCGATGAGGGTCCAGTCGATGCGGGCGAGAGGAGAGGTCATTCATAATTGAATACATGAAGCGAAATATTGGGCAATTCCAATTCAAAGGGTCGTGGCGCAGATCCGGGGCAGTTGATCGAAAAGGAGACCCCGATGACCCAACCGAAGACAGTCCTCATCACCGGCGCCAGCGGCAAGTTCGGGCGCCATACCGCTGACGCCTTTGCCTCGGCAGGCTGGACCATCCGCCGCTTCGACCGGGCTCGCGACGATCTACGCGAGGCCGCGCGGGGCGTCGATGCGATCGTCATGGGCATGCACCCGCCCAGCTATGACCTGTGGGCGGCGCAGTTCCTGCCTCTGCACGAACAGGTCATTGCCGCGGCGCTGGCCGAGGACGTGCCGGTGGTCCTCGCCGCCAATGTCTATGGTTTTGGCGCTGGCAGTGCGCCGGACCTCGACGAAGCCAGCCCGCAGCGGGCGGGCAATCCGCTCGGTCTGCTCAGGCGGCGGATGGAGGCGCTCTATCGCGAGAGCGGGGTGCGGACGATCATGCTGGTCTGTGGCGATTTCATCGACGACCGCGCCTCGGGCAACTGGTTCGACCGGTTCATCGCGCCCAAGGTATGGAAGGGGCGGCTCAGCTATCCCGGCGCGCTCGATGCGCCGCATGCGTGGTGCTGGCTGCCGGATGCCGCGCGGATCGCGGTGATGCTGACGGAGCGGGCTGAGACGCTGGAGCGGTTCACGGTGGTGACCGATCCAGGTCTGACGCTGACGGCAAGGGATCTCGGCGCGGCGCTGGCGCCGGTTGTCGGTCAGCCCGTCACGGTGCGTCGCATGGCGTGGTGGCCGCTGTGGCTGCTGCGGCCGGTGATGCCGGTGCTCGGCGGGGTGTTCGAGATGCGCTATCTCTGGTCGATGCCGCACCGGCTGGGCGGCGGGGCGCTGAAGCGGCTGCTGCCGGATTACCGTCCGACGCCGCAGGCAGAAATCCTGCGCCGGGCCGTGGCACCGCTGGCCTGAGGTCAGTCGGGCAGGGCGATGTCCACCCAGATCAACCGGTGGCGGCTGGCCGTCGTCACGGTCGGGGCAAATGGATCGTCCGGCGGCGGCCATATCCCGCCGGCGGCCCGGATCCTCAGCCCGGCCGAGGGCAGCAGGTAGTCCACCCGCAGATTGCCGGGGACGGGATCGGTCCAGTCGACGGTGTCGCGCGCGGGATCACCTTTGTGCCCTGCATTGGCGGCGATGGAGCCGCCGGGCGTCGCCGGACGCGGGTCCTGCAGGCGGGGGTCCGACAGAAGTGTGCGGATCGCGTCGCGATGCCCCTCGCCATCCGCAGGGTCGAGGTTCGCGCCACCGGCAACGATCAGCGGCGGCGCCGGGGCAGGGCCCAGCCGACCGTCGAGGAGGTGGCGCCATATCAGAACCTCGTCCCGGTTGCGCCAGCCGTTCCTGTCCTCGGGTCCGTCGAAGACCGGGGGGCCGGCCCTGAAGGCCAGCAGGGTCAGTGTGCCGCCGCCGGGGAGGATCAGCGGCACGATCCAGTGTCCGCCGGTGGACAGGCGCAGAACGTCGGCCCCCTTGGCCGCGGCGCCCCGCTGACCGTTATGGTCCACGATCCCGCTGTCCGGCAGGTCGCGCCACAGCAGGCCGGTCAGGTCGATGATGCCGTCGTGGTCGATTGCGTGGCGGGACAGGAGGGCCATCGCGCCCTGACCGGAAAACCGGCCCCATGCCTGCATGTCGTGCGGCGTGCCACGCCGCCCGTCGCCGTTCAGGTCCAGCCCGCTGTCGATACCGGCATTGCCGGGCAGCCCGGCGATATGCGGGTAGGGTTCGGCCAGACCCGCGTTCAGCGCGGACAGCGCCTGTGCCGCACCGTCGTGGTCTATTCCCGCAAGCAGCAGGATTTCTGCACCGGCACGGTCGATCACGGCCTGCACGGCGGCGACCTGAGGGTCGCCACGCTGAATGTCGCGCAGCAACAGGCCGGGACCGTCACGGGCCAGTTCTGAGTCGAAATAGGCGATCCGCAGGTGATCCGCCGCGACGGACTGAGTCGCGAGGATCAGCAGCGTCGCAAGCGCCGCGATCAGGCGGCCTGGAACTGTTCCTCGGTCCGCGCCTCGGCATAGGTGCGGCGGCGCTTCTGCTCGATCATATCGGCGATGCGCATCAGGGCGATGCCGCGCATGACGAGGTTTGCCGGGATCAGGGACCATGCCGTCAGCGTCCAGATCAGAGTCATCGGGTCGGTGATCGAGACCGGCCCGACCACAAATGTCGCCAGCTTGAATGCTGCCGGGGTCAGGAATGGCAGAAGGATCCCTAAGACCACGTTAACGACCGAGTCCCGCTTGAGCCGGTTCAGCACGTCTCCGCCGCCTGTCGGGTCGAACAGCGGCAGGTTGATCCAGACGTTGAACGCGCCGTAGCGGCCCGGCCAACCCTTGACCTTGACGAGGTAGGCGAAGACGAGCAGGGCGCAGAGCGCGACGAGATACGAGATGCCCGCGGCGTCGCGGACCATCGCGACCTCGGCGGGCGGGGTGCCTTCGGGCAGCGCGAGCAGGACGAGGTGCACGGGCGAATACGGGAAATCGAGCGCCTGGCTGAAGATCGTGCCCAGCACCCGGAACAGCGCCGCGACCGGGGTTTCCAGATGATCCCCGGCGGTCGAGACCGTCAGGAGGAGCACGACGGCAAAGATCGCGAAGAACCGCAGCCGGTTGAACGGCGGTGCGAAGCGGAACTCGATGATCGAGGGATAGCGGCTGAAGTATTCCAGGAACACGAAGGTTCCGGCGATCAGCGCCATCAGCGCCACCACCTGGGCGGAATCCGCTTCGACCTCGGGCAACAGAAGCGCCGGGGTTGCGATGACAAGCGCCACCAGGAGTGCACGCAGAAGCGCGCCGGTCAGACGGACGATCACAGCTCGTTTTCCTTCAAACTGGCCCGGAGCGGTACGTCGCCGCCCCTGTGTTCCAACTTGAACCCGCGGGTCGCGGATGCCTCAATATTGCCCAATTGTTGCCGCGATTGGGAACGGGGCTCAAGCGTCACCCGCAATTGACGTTGAAAATGAGGCTATTGAAGGGACCGACTGGTGCGTTCTTGCATCAATCTGCGGGCAGAATTGTGGCAATAGCGGGTGCTGTCTCAACATATTGATCTCAAATCACCCGCAATCTCAGGGTGTTAGGTGAAAAATCACCACAACCACAGCGAGCAAATCAGTGGTTACATGGATCAGCCTGCCGAAATTCGCTCGATCACATTCTCAAGCCAGAATGCGGCGGCCGCATGACCGGTCACGTCGGTGACGAATTCCTGCCCTCGCGCGACCGCCCGCAAACGGTCGGGGGGCGTCCATCGTCCCGGTGCGCCGTGATAGCTCAGGCCTCTGTCGCGCAGCCATCCGGGCACCCGCCAGTCCGTCAACGCGGCGCCGGGCGCAGTCAGGCAGAGGGCGGGATCGGGTGGTGCACCGCAAGCGCCGGGGCCGACGTAGATCGTGTTCCCGGCGCCCCAGCCCGCCAGCGTGTGGGGATGCGCGAAGGACCCACCGAGCGGGGCGCGAGGGCCGTCTGCGTCGGCGGGGCTGAGAATCGCCTCGATCCGCATCCAGCCGAAAATCCGGTGATCGCGGCGCCCGTCGTGGTCGAACACGCCGAAGAAAAGGAAGACATCGCCCGGTCCGACGCCCTGGTTCTCCAGGTGGGACAGGGCAGCGCCGGTCTGGCCAAAGGCGACGCGGCCCGCGTGAAACTCCGGATCCGCATGGGCCAGCGCATCGCGGCGCACGCGCCCGCGGCTCTGGCGCTCGATCAGGTCGCCGAGGCCGAGGTCGTCATATGTGGTGAGGCTGCGCTCGAAGGGTGCGGGAATCGGCAGCGACAAGAGCCGCCCGTCGACGATGGGTGAGGCGCATCCGCCCGCCGCGCTGTCGACGCCCTTTCGGCTGAAGATGATCCGCATGTCCCGCGCGTCCCGGTCAAGTGGCCCCGGGGGGGAAGTCGGCGGCCCGGTGACCGGGCCGCCGGTATCAGGTCAGACCCAGGGACGGGCCTGCGAGGCCGAGGCCTCGAACGTGTCGATGGCCGCGCCTTTTTCCAGCGTCAGGCCGATGTCGTCGAGGCCCTCGAGCAGGCAGTGCTTGCGGAACGGGTCGATCTCGAAGTGGAACACCTCGCCGTCCGAGGCGGTGACGGTCTGCGCCTCGAGGTCGATCTCCATCCGGGCATTCGCACCTTTCTCGGCGTCCTTCATCAGCACCTCGACCTGCTCGGGCGGCAGCACGATGGGCAGCATCCCGTTCTTGAAGCAGTTGTTGAAGAAGATGTCCGCGAAGGAGGTCGAGATGACCACCTTGATGCCGAAATCCGCCAGCGCCCACGGGGCGTGTTCCCGCGACGAGCCGCAGCCGAAGTTGTCGCCCGCCACGAGGATCTGCGCCTCGCGATAGGCCGGCTTGTTCAGCACGAAATCGGGGATCTCGTTGCCCTGCCGGTCATAGCGCATCTCGTCGAACAGGTTCACGCCGAGGCCCGACCGCTTGATCGTCTTCAGGAAGACCTTGGGGATGATCATGTCGGTGTCGATGTTGACCAGCGGCATGGGGGCCGCGATCCCGGAGAGTTTTTCGAACTTTTCCATATGTCGGGTCCTCAGGCGGTTTCGGTCATCATGTCACGCACGTCGGTCAGCCGCCCGGTCAGGGCCGCCGCCGCCGCCATGGCGGGCGAGACGAGGTGCGTGCGGCCCTTGTAGCCCTGACGCCCTTCGAAGTTGCGGTTCGAGGTCGAGGCGCAGCGCTCGCCCTCGGCCAGCTGGTCGGGGTTCATGGCAAGGCACATGGAGCAGCCCGCGAGGCGCCATTCGAAACCGGCGTCCTTGAACACCTGCGCGATACCCTCTTCCTCGGCCTGAGCGCGGACGAGGCCCGAACCGGGCACGACCATGGCGCGGAGACCGGCCTTGATCTTCTTGCCCTTCAGGATCTCGGCTGCCGCGCGCAGGTCCTCGATCCGGCCGTTGGTGCAGGAGCCGATGAAGACGGTGTCGATCTCGATGTCCGACAGCTTCTGGCCGGGGGTCAGGCCCATGTATTCGATCGAACGGCGGGCCGCCTCGATCTTGCCGCCCTTGAAGTCCTCGGGCGCGGGGACGACGCCGGTGATCGGCAGCACGTCCTCGGGCGAGGTGCCCCAGGTCACGACCGGCGCGATGTCCTCGCCCTTGATCGTGATGACCTTGTCCCAATGCGCGTCGTCATCGGAGAAGAGCGTCTTCCACCAGTTCATCGCCGCTTCCCACTGGGCGCCCTTGGGGGCGTGGGTCCGGCCCTTGACGTAGTCGAAGGTCTTTTCGTCGGGCGCGATCAGGCCGGCGCGGGCGCCGCCCTCGATCGCCATGTTGCAGACGGTCATCCGGCCTTCCATCGACAGGTCGCGGATCGCCTCGCCGCAATATTCGATGACATAGCCGGTGCCCCCGGCGGTGCCGGTGCGGCCGATGACCGACAGGGTGATGTCCTTGGCGGTCACACCGGGGCGCAGCTTGCCGGTGATCTCGACCTTCATGTTCTTGGACTTCTTCTGGATCAGCGTCTGGGTGGCGAGCACATGCTCAACCTCCGACGTGCCGATCCCGTGCGCCAGCGAACCGAAGGCGCCGTGTGTCGCGGTGTGGCTGTCGCCGCAGACCACGGTCATGCCGGGCAGGGTCCAGCCGTTTTCCGGGCCGACCACGTGGACGATGCCCTGACGGATGTCGTTCACGGGATAGTAGTTCAGACCGAAGTCACGCGCGTTCTTGTCGAGTGCCTCGACCTGGATGCGGCTTTCCTCGTTCTCGATCTTGGCGTCGCGGTCGCCGGTCGTGGGGACGTTGTGATCCGGCACGGCGATGGTCTTTTCCGGCGCGCGGACCTTGCGGTTCGACATGCGCAGACCTTCGAAGGCCTGCGGGCTGGTGACCTCGTGCACGAGATGGCGGTCGATGTAGAGCAGGCAGGTGCCGTCATCGGACTGGTCGACCACGTGGGCATCCCAGATTTTGTCGTAGAGCGTCTTGGGGGACATGAGTCCTCTCCTGGAGTGTTTGTTTCGAAAATCAGGAATCGGGGAAGGGCCGGCCTTATAGGCTGGCAAGAACCGTCAGGGACGCGCCGAAAAAGCGCCAGGGCAGGCGCGCGCGATCATCCATGTCGAAGATACGTTTCATGCCCGGTGTGATACGCCTGCACCGCGCGCCCCGCAAGTGCGAGGCACGCGGCAGTGCAGCGAAGCGGGACAAGGCCCGCCGGGTCAGGCGCCGTCGGGCTGGCCGAAGACGAGCGCCTGTGCACGGTCGCGATCCGGATCCCGGTCGGCGACCATGAGGATGCCCTTGGGTCCCGTGCCATGGGACAGGAGGGCCCTGCGGTACCGCTGAAGCAGATAGCTGTCGCGGGCCGCGCGGGCCGGTTGCGTGAAGCGGCTGAGCGGGGCGTCTGTGCGCGAGTCGGTATGTGCCATGCCCTGAGTCTCGCACATCCGGGCCGGTCGGGTCACGACGCGGTGCAGAATGTCGGCGGAGGACCGCAGGCTTGCCGGGACCCCGCGGGGTGGTGCAGGATCAGTTACCCAAAGGGCGGAGCGATGCACCCATACCAGACGAGCGAGATCGCGCGAGAGATCTTCGAGGGTCTCTACAAGCAGACCGAGTTCTTTCTGAACGGGTTGATGCGGCAGTGGAATCTCTACCAGATCCTGATCGCCCTCGGGCTGATCGTGCTGGCAGAGGTCGGGTCCCGTATCCTTGGCCCCCGGTATCACGCCTGGCTGCGGGAACGCGACGGGTGGCCCAAGTGGCGCCTGCGGTTCGCGCTGCTGCTGCACAGGCGGATGCGGCTGATCCTGTTCGTCGCGATGATCTGGCCGCTGGTCTGGCTGATGCGCGAGGCGACATGGCCATCCCGGTCCTACCTGCTGACCATCATCGGCAGCCTCGCCTTCGCCTACCTCGCCATTGCACTGGTCACGCGCCTGATCGCCAACAACCTGCTGCGGTCACTGGTCCGGATCGGCGGCTGGATCTGGGCGACGCTCATCATCGTGGGGCTGACGGACGAGACGCATACGCTGCTCGACTCCGTGGCCTTCAGCATCGGCGAAACCCGTTTCTCGCTGTGGCTGCTGCTGCAGGCGATGGTGATGCTGGCCGCGCTGTTCACCGTGGCGCGGTTCCTTGCCCATGCCAGTGCGGCGAACATCAACCGGGTCGAGGACATCAGCCCCTCGATGCAGGTGCTGGTGGTCAAGTTCCTGCAGGTCATCCTCTACGGCGCGGCGTTCTTCATCGGGCTGCGGGCGGTCGGGGTGGACCTGACCGGCCTTGCCGTGCTGTCGGGCGCGATCGGTGTCGGGCTCGGCTTCGGCCTGCAGAAGGTGGTGTCGAACCTCGTTTCGGGCATCATCATTCTGCTCGACAAGTCGGTGAAGCCCGGTGACGTCATCAGCCTCGGCGAGACCTTCGGCTGGATCAACAGCCTCGGCGCGCGGTACGTGTCGATCACCACGCGGGACGGCAAGGAATACCTGATCCCGAACGAGGACCTGATCACCGGTCAGGTCGTCAACTGGTCCCATTCCAACGATTTCGTACGGCTCGACATCTTCTTTGGCACGGCATACGGCGACGATCCCCATGTGGTGCGCAAGGTGGCCATCGAGGCGGCGATGAGCGTGGAGCGTGTGCTGACCCACAAGCCGGCGGTCTGTCATATCGTGGGCTTCGGCGACAGCTCGGTCGATTACATCCTGCGGTTCTGGATCCGCGACCCGACGCAGGGGCTGACCAACATCCGGGGCAATGTCTATCTGGCGCTCTGGGATGCGTTCAAGGCCAACGGCATCTCGATCCCGTTCCCGCAGCGCGAGGTCAAGGTGCTGGACGGATCGGTTCTGGAAACGCGCGGCGGGGCGGATCAGTCCTGAACGATGAGATGACCGTCACGGTCGAGGATCGTGTCGAACGCCTCGTCCAGCCCCGCCCAGTCCTCGGCCTGCGGCGGCGTCAGGACCTGCGTTTCGGCAAAGCCCGGCAGACCGGTGGCGAAGGACTGGAACATCCGCCCCATGGCGAACCCCAGCGAGTCGTCTCTGGCGCTGATCGCGGCGCTGAGCGGTCGGGCGCGGGCGACGGCCGAGGCTGCCAGCGCGTGCGCGGTGCGACGCATGTCGGCCGAGTCGACCTCGGTCCCCGACAGGTCGGAGGTCAGCGTCAGCAGCCGCCGCATGCCCGGCGTGCCGGGATGCGACAGCACGGCGCGGCGCGATGCGTCGTTCTCGGCACGGGACACCAGACCGATCAGCCTGATGATGACCAGGTCGGTTCCGGCGGGAAAAGCAAAGGAAATCGGCATGTCTGGCGTGGTTTCCGGTCGGTCGCCAATCCGGGGAGATTGACGAGGCCGGTCAGGCGCGGCAATCCCCGGATATGGGAAATCGGCGGAACCCGGAGCATGTGTCCCGGTTTCATTGAAACGGCACATCTTTGTTGTTACGTTAAGGACATGCCCAGCACCGGGGCTCTGACGGTGTGCAGACCGGGAGGACAATGTCCTGTCATTCGACCTCGACGCGGCCATTGCCGCTGACAAGGGGCTTGCGTTGATGGAGCCCCATAAAGACGCGACCAGCGAAGAGCTCCTCGCGCTTATCCTGACATCGCTTGACGACGACAAGGCCGAGGAAATCGTGCAGATCGACCTGCGCGGCAAGACCTCGATTGCGGATTACATGGTGATCTGCTCGGGCCGTTCGTCCCGTCAGGTGTCCGCCATCGCGGAGAAACTGTCCGAGCGGATCAAGTCCGACCTCGGCCGGTCCTGCAAGATGGAAGGCAAGGAGACGGGCGACTGGGTGCTGATCGACACGGGCGACGTGATCGTCCATGTCTTCCGCCCCGAAGTGCGCGAGTTCTACCAGCTGGAAAAGATGTGGTTGCCGACCGAGGCCGCCGCATCCCGCGTCTGATCGCGCCCGCGCCCTGATGCGCGTGCATATCTGTGCCGTCGGCCGCCTGCGGGCGGGGCCTGAACGTGCGCTGATCGACGACTACCTGACACGCTTCGACCGGACCGGCCGTGCCCTCGGGCTCGGGCCGGTGTCCGTTGTCGAGGTGGACGACCGCAAGGGCGGCGGCATGGCCGCCGAGGCGGTTCTGCTGGACAAGGCGATCCCCGACCGCGCCGTGGTGGTGGCGATGGACGAACGCGGCCGCGTGATAACCTCGCCCGAGTTCTCCGACCGGCTGGCCCGGCACCGGGACGACGGGGCGCAGGACGTGGCCTTTGTCATCGGCGGGGCGGACGGGATCGACCCGGCGCTCAGGGCCCGGGCGGACTGGTCGCTGTCCTTCGGCAAGATGGTCTGGCCACACATGCTGGCCCGCGTGATGCTGACCGAACAGCTCTACCGCGCCGCGACGATCCTTGCCGGATCGCCCTATCACCGCGAATGAGCGCCCGCTCCGGTGACAAATGCGCTCATCCGACCCGTAGCGGCCCCCGGCCTTGTGGACATTCCACCCCCGCCCGCACTAGGTAGGGGCCGGGCAGCGGAGAGGCAGTGATGACGGCACCGAAACCGGTGGTTCTGTGCATTCTGGACGGATGGGGTCTGAGCGACCGGACCGAGGCGAACGCCCCGCACCTCGCCCATACCCCGACCTACGACCGCCTGATGGCGACCTGCCCGCATGCGCGTGTCATCACCCATGGCCCGGACGTGGGTCTGCCGACCGGACAGATGGGCAACTCCGAGGTCGGGCATACGAACATCGGCGCGGGCCGCGTGGTGGCGATGGACCTCGGCCAGATCGACCTGGCCATCGAGGACGGGTCGTTCTTCGAAAACGCCGCACTGAACGACTTCATCGACGTGCTGAAGGCCAGTGGCGGCACCGCGCACCTGATGGGGCTGGCGTCCGACGGCGGGGTGCACGGGCACACCAACCATATCCTCGCCGCCATCCGCGCCGTTGCAAGGGCCGGTGTGCCGGTGGTGCTGCACGCGATCACCGACGGGCGCGACGTGGCGCCGAAATCGGCCTACGGCTACCTCGGCGAGATCGAGGAAGGGCTGCCCGACGGCGCCAGCATCGGCACCCTGTCGGGCCGTTACTACGCGCTGGACCGCGACAACCGGTGGGAGCGGGTGGCGGAGTTCTACACGGCCATGATCAAGGGCGAAGGCCAGCGCAGCACCAATGCGCATGCGGCCATCACGCGAGGCTACGAGAACGGCGAGACGGACGAATTCATCACGCCGACCGTTCTGGGGGGCTACGCGGGCGTCAGGGACGGCGACGGCGTGTTCTGCCTGAACTTCCGCGCCGACCGGGCACGTGAGATCCTCGCGGCCATCGGTGCACCGGATTTCGACGGGTTCGACACCGGGCCCCGCCCGAAACTGGCGGCCCTGCTGGGCATGGTCGAGTATTCCAAGGGCCACAACGCCTACATGTCCACCTGCTATCCCAAGCAGGAGATCGTGAACACGCTGGGCCAGTGGGTCGCGCGGCAGGGGCGCAGCCAGTTCCGTCTGGCCGAGACCGAGAAATATCCGCATGTCACCTTCTTCCTGAACGGCGGCAAGGAGGTCGCGGAGGATGGCGAGGACCGGTTCATGCCGAAATCGCCCAAGGTCGCGACCTATGACCTGCAGCCCGAGATGTCGTCCGAAGAGGTCACCGACCGCTTCGTCGCGGCGATCGAGCACGGCTATGACCTGATCGTCACCAACTACGCAAACCCCGACATGGTAGGCCACACTGGCGACCTAAAGGCGGCCATTGCCGCATGCGAAGCGGTGGACCGTGGCCTGGCGCGCGTCGTCGCGGCGCTGGAACAGGCGGGCGGGGCGATGGTGCTGACCGCCGACCACGGCAATTGCGAGGTGATGGTGGATCCCGTGACCGGCGGGCCGCACACCGCGCATACGACGAACCTCGTGCCGGTTGTCCTGTTCGGCGGACCCGAGGGCGCCGTGCTGCACGATGGACGGCTGGCCGACCTCGCGCCGACGATCCTCGAACTGATGGAACTGCCCAAGCCGCCCGAGATGACGGGGGAAAGCCTGATCGGATGACCCTGCGCCGCGCCCTCTTCGCCGCGCTGCTTGCGCTGACGCCGCCCGCGCTCATGGCCGAGGCGCCCGATCCCGGCGCGCAGGCCCGTGCGGCGGCGAAGGCGCTGGAGGAGGCGTCGGCTCAACTGGCGACCGCCGAGGATGCCCGCGACCGCGTCAAGGCGCTGACGGCGACACTGCGCGCGTTCGAAACCGGGCTGGGCGCGATGCGCGAGGGGCTGCGCCGGGTGTCGCTGCGCGAGGCCGAGCTGCAGGCCGAGCTGGACGCACGCGAGGCGGAGATCGGGCAGTTGCTGGGGGTCTTGCAGACCATGACGCGCGACCCGCTGCCGGTGCGGATGCTGCATCCGTCGGGCCCGGTCGGCACCGCGCGGTCCGGCATGATCCTGTCGGATGTCGCCCCCGCCCTGGAAACCCGCGTGACCGAACTGCGCCGGATGCTGGAAGAGGCGCGCGACCTGCATGCGCTGCAGGATGCCGCCGCCGCCCGGCTGCGTGACGGGCTGGATGGCGTGCAGCAGGCGCGGGCCGCGCTCAGCCAGGCGGTGGCCGACCGCACCAGCCTGCCACGCCGGTTCACCGAGGATCCGGTCAAGACCGCGCTGCTGATCGCCTCGACCGAGACGCTGGAGGCCTTCGCATCCGGCCTGACCGACATCGCCGAGAACGAGGCGCCGGGATCGCTGCCCGACATCACCGAGCGAAGGGGCACGTTGCCGCTGCCGGTCGAGGGCACGATCTTGCGCCGCGCTGGCGACACCGACGCCGCCGGCGTGACCCGTCAGGGCATCGTCGTCGCGACCCGTCCGGGCGCGCTTGTGACGACACCGACGGCGGCCACGATCCGCTATCGGGGCCCGCTTCTCAGCTACGGAAACGTGATGATCCTTGAGCCGCAAGCGGGTACTCTTTTCGTGTTGGCCGGACTCGATGTGGTCTATGGTGCTGCCGGCGAGGTGCTTCCGGCCGGCAATCCGGTGGGCCTCATGGGGGGGCGGGACCCGAGTGCGGGTGCCATCCTTCAGCAGGCTGGTGCAGGCGGGGGGAGCGACCGCACGGAATCGCTCTATATCGAGGTCCGGCAGGACAACGTGCCGCAAGACCCCGAAACTTGGTTCAGAACGACGAAGGATGAGTAATTCATGAGACGCTTCTTGATCGCCGCAGCCGGCGGGATCGCCACCGGCGTTCTGGTCAGCACCCAGGTCGCCGCACCGCTGCTGGCGCAGGAAAGTTCCCGCCCGACCAGCGTGTACGAACAGCTCGACCTGTTCGGGGACATCTTCGAACGCATCCGCGCGCAATACGTGGAAGAGGTCGACGAGGGCAAACTGATCGAGGCTGCCATCGACGGCATGCTGTCCTCGCTCGACCCGCATTCCAGCTACCTGTCGCCCGAGGATGCCTCGGCCATGCGGGTCCAGACCCGTGGCGAGTTCGGCGGGCTGGGGATCGAGGTCACGCAGGAAGAGGGCTTCGTCAAAGTCGTGTCGCCGATGGACGGCACCCCGGCGGCCGAGGCCGGCGTCGAGGCGGGTGACTTCATCACCCATGTCGACGGCGAGAGCCTGCTGGGCCTGACGCTGGACGACGCGGTCGACCTGATGCGCGGCCCGGTCGGGTCCGAGATCGTGATCACCGTGGTGCGCGAGGGCACGGCGGAACCCTTCGACATCTCGATCATCCGCGACACGATCAAGCTGACCGCCGCCCGCGCCCGGACCGAGGGCAAGACCGTGGTCCTGCGGGTCACCACCTTCAACGACCAGACCTACATCAACCTCGAAGAGGGGCTGAAAAAGGAGATCGACGCGGCTGGCGGCATCGACAACATCAACGGCGTCGTGCTGGACCTGCGGAACAACCCCGGCGGTCTGCTGACGCAGGCGATCAAGGTCTCTGACGCCTTCCTCGACAAGGGCGAGATCGTGTCGACCCGTGGCCGTGCGCCCGAGGACGGCGAGCGCTACAACGCCACGCCGGGCGACCTGATCGGCGGCAAGCCGATGGTCGTGCTAATCAACGGCGGCTCGGCCTCGGCATCGGAAATCGTGTCGGGCGCGTTGCAGGATCACCGCCGCGCGATCGTGGTGGGCACCAAGTCCTTCGGCAAGGGCTCGGTCCAGACGGTCATGCCGCTGCGTGGCGACGGCGCGATGCGCCTGACCACGGCGCGCTACTACACGCCGTCGGGCCGGTCGATCCAGTCGCTGGGCATCTCGCCGGACATCGTCGTGGCACAGCCCCCGCGCAACCCCGAAGCCGAGGACGAGGAGGACGCCACCAGCGCCGCCCGCCGGTCCCGGTCCGAAGCGGACCTGCGCGGCGCCCTGTCCAACGACTCGCTGTCCGAGGACGAGATCCGGCAGATCGAGGAAGAGCGCGCCAAGGCCGAAGAGGCCGCCAAGCTGCGGGATGACGACTATCAGCTGGCCTATGCGATCGACATCCTCAAGGGCTACTCGGCGCTGGCGCCGAAGTAAGTGCTGGGATCGAGGAACGAAGGAAGGGGGCCGCAGGGCCCCCTTTTTTAATGTGTCATGCTCATACGAAATGGGGAGGTCCGAAGTGCAATGTCTGCTTCGAGGACAAACTAATACAGAGGGCGCCAGGCTGATTTTGCACGCGCAACGGCGCGCTCAGGTTGTCCAAGGCCCTAAGTCTTTGGGACGGTCGTTGGACGCGAAGCGCACGATGGTCACTTTGGCCCTTTGACGCCGGGCCACGTGAATGCCTTGTCGAGGGTCTGCGGCAATCCAATCGACGGTCAGGCAAACCGGCCCGTTCTGCCAGTGGCGGTGTCACTACCTAACTGTAGGACATGGGCGGCAGATCAGGCCGGTATGATCTCGGCCGTCCGGCATCCGGCCGGGCGGCCTAGGCGCGTCAGGCTGCGAGTGCGTTGTGCGGGATCTCGCGGGTAATCGGAGTTGCGACCATGCGGGTGCCGTTGACTGCGATGACATGGGCGACGCCGCGATAGCGCAACTCGATATTGCGGCGCGCAGTTACGGTCTGCGAGGACATGCCGTCATGCCGGACGCCACGATAGGTCATGGCCTTGGGGGTGCGGGCCACGAATTCTTTGAAGCCATCATGTTCCACGCCGCGGTAAATAAGCTTAGCCATCTGTATTCTCCTTGGTTTGGTGTTTGATTTCATTTGGCGTCTCGTGAACGCTGAGATGACTTTGCCTGTTTGCGCGTTTGCCCGCTGTGACCCGGGTCACAACCCACTGGTGAAACAGATCACACCTCTGGCCCTGCTCCTTGCGGCGCGGACTTTTCAGCAAAGGGCGGTCCGGAAACGGGCTGGCGATCCTAAAGCCGTCCAAAGCAAGGAGCAGGCTGGCCAAAGCTGCATACAGGCAACATAGTTACCCTAGGTTAACCTGCCGGGCTTCATCCCGACGGAGGGGGGATTCATGTCCATGGAAATGACAACCGAATCGTCTGTGCTGACAGAAGCGGTGCTGGTGCCGACGACGGCGCGGGCCTTGCTGACAGGCCCTGCCCCTGCGGAGCCGCGGGCGCTGGCCTGCGAGGGCGCGGTTCTTTTCTGCGACCTCTCAGGCTTTTCCCGCATGGGCGCCGAGACGGTTGCAAGGTCGGAGCGCGGTGCCGAACTGGTGCAGCAGTCCATCGACGCGGTCTTCAGCGTGGTGAGCGAGGTGATTTCGGGTCATGGGGGCGCGGTCCTCTATTACGCCGGGGATGCGGTGGCGGCGCACTGGCCGTCCGTCGGGGCGCCCCAGGCAGCGGTGCGCCGGGCGGTGGCTTGCGGCCTGACGGTGCAGAACCGGATTGCCGGAATCGCGACGACTGAAACGCCGCTCGAAATGCGGGCGGGCGTCAGTATTGGCCCGGCCTGGCTGGTGGATATCGATGATCCGACCGGTCGTCAGAGCCTCTTCTGCGGACCGGCGCTGCGGGCGGTGGAAGATCTGGCGCTGAGTCCGGAGGGTGTGCGCCTGACCGCTGCTGCCGCTGACCTGATCGGGGCAGAACTCATCGTCACCTCAATGCAGGCCGAGCCGATGCCCGGCGTTGCCCCCGCCCCCCTGGACGCCGGCCCCTGGCTGCGGGCGCATCAGCGCGCCGGGCTTGCGCTGGGCCCCGACTGGGCCGCGGAGTTCCGGCAGATCTCGGTGCTGTTCCTTCGCGTGCCGGGCTTTTCGTTCGACGGTGAGGCCGATCTGCCCGACGCGGCTGCGGCGCTGGGCCGGATCGTTTCTCAGGTCGAGGCGGAAGGCGGGACGCTGTTGCAGACCTGCTGCGACGACAAGGGGTTCGTCGCACTTGCGGCCTGGGGCCTGGCCACCAGCGCCTGGGAGGACGGCGCCGAGAGGGCCGTGCGCGCCGCACAGGCGCTGACCGGGCAAGGAATGATCGCCGCCGTGGCGTCCGGCAAGGTCTTTGTCGGGCTGATCGGGGCCGATCCCTACCTCCAGCACGTTGTCATCGGCGATTGCGTCAACCGGTCTGCCGCGATGTGCCTCGCCGGGGCCGCGCCGCTGACGCTCGATGCCGCGACGCGCGACCGCATCGCGCGACGGTTCGAGACGCGGGAGGTCTCGCGGCTACAGTTGAAAGGGCAGGAGGGGGCCGCCGCCGTGTTCGAGGTCACGCAGGAACGGCTGGGCGGGCTGACACATGCGGGCGAAATGATCGGGCGGCAGGCCGAAAAGGACCTGATGAGTGCCGCGATCGTCCGCCTGAAAGCGGGCGAGAAGGCCGATCTCTTCATCACCGGCGAGGCCGGGATGGGGAAATCGCGCCTCGCGGACTGGTTCTGCCAGCAAATGGACGTGGCCAATGTCCCCCATGCGAGCATCCAGGCCGACAGCATCCGGCGCGCGATCGGCTACGCGCCCGTGGTGCCGCTGGTTTCGGAGCTGATGGACCTTGGCCCGGACGATCTGCTGGCCGTCTGGCAAACCGCGCTGCTCGATACGCTGGGGGCGGAGGCGGAAGCACTCTTGCCGCTGCTCTCGCCCCTGTTGCCCGTCGACATTCCCGAGACGGACCGCTCCCGCGCGCTGGTCGGTGCAGGGCGCGCCGAACAGACGCGGGAGCTTGCAGTGTCGCTGATCGCTCGGCGTCTGCCGCACGACGGATCGGTGCTGGTGGTGGAGGACGCCCATTGGCTCGATTCCGCGACCTGGCAGCTGCTGGATGAACTTGGGCGGTCGGCCCCGGTCTCTGTCTGCCTTGTCACGCGCGCGCTGAAGCCGGACGACCTGCCGACGGAGGCACGCCGGTTCCTCGACCCCGAGCAGATCGAGGTGCTGCACCTTGCGCCGCTGACGCAGGATGACAGTGGTCTGCTTGCGGCCCAGGCACTGGGTGCCCGCGCATCCGCATCGCCCCTGGCGGAGCTCTTGCAGCAGACGGCCGCGGGGCATCCTCTTTTTACCGTTGCCCTGGTGCAAGCCCTGGCGGCACGCGGACTGGTCCCGGTCGAAGGGGGGTATGCCCATCTTCGGCTCGGCGAATCCGGTCTGGCCCATGTCGATATTCCGGCCGATGCGGCGGGGGCGGTGCTGGAACAGATCAGCCGCCTCGCTCCGGCAGAGCAACTGACGATCCGAACCGCCGCCGTGCTGGGCCGGACCTTCGATGCAGTGACCCTGGCCGCCATCCATCCCTCGGCCGATGCCCAGACGATTCACACTCATCTGGAGCAGATCGCCGCCACCGGGTTGATTGAAGGTGGTGCCGATGGCGACTGGCATTTCCACCATGCGATCATCGCGGATGCGGCCTATCACTCGCTGGTCAGCGCAAACGCCAGGGCATTGCATGCCAGGGCCGCCGCCGAGATCGCGCGCCGCGCCGGGGACAGCCCGGACCAGTCCGACCTCGCGCTGATGGCGCACCATGCGGAACGGGCCGAGGATCACGATGCCGCAATCGCCCACCTCGCGGCGGCCGCCGAGGGGGCCAAGCGCGCCTATGCGAACCTCGAAGTCGTGGATTTCCTGACACGTGCCCTGGCCATCGCCCCGCAGCGCGCCGCGGACGGTCTGGCGGCGGCACAATGGCGCTATGACATCGCCTATGCGCTGCGCGCCATCGGACAGTACCAGCGGGCAGAGGATTTCCTGAAGCGCTGCATCTCGGACCTCGACCGGCCGCCGCCGGAGACAGGCGGCCAGGCGACTCGGGGGTTGATCTCGGGCTATGCGGCCTTTCGGCTGAAACCCCACCGGGAGGAGATGCCGGCCGACGAGCGTGCCCCGATCATCCTTGCCGCCGACGCGACGATGATGCTGTCCGAACTGCATTACGAGCTGAACAAAATCCCCTTCGCCCTGTCAGAGATCCTGCGTGGCGCGAACCTCGCCCGGAAGGCCGGCGGAGACAGCGCGACACTCGCCAAGCTCTATATCGGGATGGCGCTGATTTCGACCGCGTTGCCCTGGGCGCTGGATGGCGACGCTCTGCAGAAACGCGCATTGGAAATCGTCGACCGTCTGGACGATCCGCCGACCGAGGGCTGGGTCTACATGGTTTCCGGCAATTACGAATCCGGCAAGGGCGGCTGGTCCGATGGAGAGCGGTATTTCCGCCATGCCATGGCCGTGTCCGAGGCCTGCGGAGAGCGGAAGACCTGGGAAACCTCGACCTCCACCCTCGCCAATCTGAAGCGGCTGGAGGGCTGGTTCGAGGAGGCAAGGGGCTGGTCCGACGTCACCCTGGCCGCCAGCCGGGACCGTGGTGTCGTGCATGGCATCATCTGGTCGCACAACGGACGGTCTCGGGACCTTCTGTGCCTGTCCCGATGGGACGAGATGTGGGAAGACGTCGCGGCGATGCAGAGGCTCTTCGACGATCCGGCCAACGCGGTCGACGCCAACGACAACAACCGTCTGGTGTTCAACTACACCGCGGCCACCCTCGCGCTGGCCGACGGGGACGACGCGGGTGCGCGGGCGTCGCTGGTCGCGGCGCTGGACATCGTCGCACGGACGAAACGGCCGCAGGTCTACATGACGCAGAACGCGCCGATCTATTGCGATCTGCTCTGGGCCCTGCATGAGCGCGGGATGCCGCTGGAGGATCTGCAGGGCCATTTGGCGACCGTCACGAAATCCGCGAAACGGATCGGGCGGCAATACCGGGCCGGCGTGCCGATGGCGGCCCTGGCCGAGGGCGACAGCCTCTGGTGGCAGGGCAAGGCCGAGAAGGCGCAGAAGGCCTGGCAGGCTTCTGTCGCGGCGGCAGAGGACCGGGCGATGAGCTATGCGGCGGCCAATGCGCTCGACCGGCTCGACCGGACCGGGATCGCCGGTGCCGGGGCCGAGCGGGACCGCCACCTGGCGCGGCTAGGTATCCCGTTGCCAAAGCTCTGGCGGCTCTCGGCCTGACCCGTCCTCAGGCGGTCGCCCTGCGGCGCCAGGTGATGAACGGGATGACCAGGGCCCAGGCGGTGACCGAGTAGATCGCCGTCGGCAGGGTCAGCGGCGGCAGGCCGGTCGTGACCCCGGCAATGATGCCCCCGACCGCGATGCCCAGCGTCCCGTTCTGGATGCCGGACTCGATGGCCACGGTCGTGACCTCCTTCGGGCCGAGCCCCGCCGCGCGCGAGCTGAGCACACCGATCGCCAGCAACACCGCCGTCATCACCACCAAAGCCGGGCCGAGCGTGCCGATATTGGCCAGGAAAAGCCCCCAGTTCGCGGCCAGGGCCAACAGGATCAGCACGGCGAACAGGACCGTCGTGATCCGGTGCATCCACGGCGTGATCCGGACCGTCGCCGCGGGGGCCAGCCGTGTCAGGAGCATCCCCAGCCCCACCGGCACCGCCGTCAACAGGAACATGGTCACGCCAAGCGCCGTGACGTCGACCTCGGGCGCCTCGGACCCCATGAAGTGGCGGACCGAAAGCGCCGTCAGAACCGGCAGCGTCACGATGGACACGAGGCTGATCACCGCCGTGAGCGAGACGGAAAGGGGCACCGATCCGCCCGCCATGCGCGTCGCGACATTGGACATCACGCCGCCGGGGCAGAGCGCAAGGATCATGGTGCCGGCCGCAAGCTCCGGCGGGAGCCCGAAGAGCGTCGCGACGAGGAATCCGACCACAGGCAGGAGGATGACCTGATTGACGGCGCCAAGGCCGAACGCCCGAGGCGCCTTGGCAACCCGCGCGAAGTCATCCCCGGTCAACCCGAGACCAAGCGAGAACATGATGACGGTCAGAACCGCCGGAAGGACGAGATCGACAAGCAAGGGCAGGCTCCTTTTGAAATCACGTTAGGTCAACGGCTCACGTCTTGTCACCGGGATCCGGCAGCCGACCGGATTTCACCCAGTCTGCTCCGTCTTGTCTGCAAACTCTGTGAACAGGGTCACATCGCGGCGCGCCGAAAGATGTCACTCCGCGCGGGAAGAGTGGAGGACATCATGACACCGGAAATCTGGATCACCCTTGCTGCGGCCAATTTCGCCGCCTACCTGGCCCCCGGACAGAACGTGGCTCTTGTCGGGGCGGCGACGGCGCGGGGCGGGTTGTTCGGTGGGCTTGTCGCCACGGGCGGCATCCTCGTGGCGGAACTCATCTGGGCCGCGATCGCCCTGGCCCTGACCCTGACGGCCCGCGAAGTGGCAGATGGCGTGCTTCTGGGCGTGCAACTCGGCGGCGGTGCTTTCCTGGTCTGGTCCGGGGCGCGGATGCTGCGGGCTCCGGCGGTCACGGTGGCAAACCGGGTGCCCAGCGTGAACGGGGCCCTGCGGCTGGCGGCGCTTGGCACCTGGGGCGGGCTGGCCAATCCCCTGGCGCTGATCTTCTTCGTCTCGATCTTTCCCGGCCTGATCGGCTCGATCGCAGATGAACCTCCGGCGCAACTCCTCGTGTTCTGCGGCAGCGCGGTGGTCCTGTCCTCGTTCGCGGCGCTGACACCCTACCTTGCGGCGTCGCAGGTGCTGGTCAAGGCCGGGGGGCAGAAGCTCTTGAAAGGGCTTTCCGGCGGGGCACTGCTCTGCGTCGGCCTGGCCGCCATCGCACTGGGTGCGGCTTGGTGAAGGCTCTGCCTTCGAGGACGGACAGGCAGGACGCCAAAGGCCCTAGCGGCCTTTGGCAAGGCCCGTGGCACTCTGGGCGCGCGCGGCAAGCGCGCCCAGGTCGGGAATGGCGATCAGGCCCTCGGTCTGCTGTATCAGCCCGTCGTGGGTCAGCGCCTTGAGCCGCTTGTTCACGGCCTCCCGCGTGACGCCCAGCATTTGCGCGAGGTCGGTCTGGGAGAACTGGCGCTGGAACTGCGCACGGCCGCCCGAGACGGTGGCATGGGACAGCGCGAGGTCATGCAGCTTCTGCGCCAGCCGCCCGTCCAGTCCGAGGAAGGCAAAGGCGCCCATCGTTTCCGTGTTCCGGCGCAGCAATTCGCAGAGCAACTGGATCAAGTGGCGCGCCAACTTGGTGTCCTGCGCCAGCGCCGCATCCAGCGCGCCCGAGGGGGTGACGAGGCATTCGCTATCCTCCAGCGCTGTCGCATTGGCCGTGCGTGGCAAGCCGTCCAGCATGGCGATCTCGCCAAAGGTCTCCCCCGGTTCGACCAGCGCAAGGGTCAGTTCCCGCCCCTCCTGGTCGGCGATCCAGATCCGCACAAGGCCCGAGAGCATGACGCGCAGCCCGTCGGCCTCGTCCCCTTCCTGGAATATTGTGGTCCCCTTGGCGGACCGTACCATGCGGCTGGCCTGGGCGAGAGCCGAAAGGCCCTGCCTGTCCGCTTCGGAAAAGAGGTAACAGCTCTGTATCGCCTCGATTTTCTGATCCGGCATTCAGGTCCTCACAGGATTCCGACGGCTTGCGTTCACGTGGCACTGCTTGCTGTAGCACAAACACATTCAGTTCTTGCGACTTATCTGAATGAAAATGTCTCTCGCCGTTCGTGGTTGGCTCAGAAACTGCCGAGTGGGTCGCCGCCAGCCGACGGGCACCGGACATCTCCATGCCGCCATATTCGAGCGGCACGTGCAGAAGGTCGCGTCGCTGACCCCGGGCTTGCCGCACAGTTCCCTCGCGCCCAGCCCGGCCTGATGCGCCTTCGGGATGGCAGTGATCTGCCGTTCGCTGAAACGGAATCTCTTGGTTGTCTGTCTCCTCGTCTGGAGAACAGGCTAACTTCAAAACGCGGATTTTTCAGGGGAGCAGGTCCAAGACCGTGGCTTTGCTACAGCGGCGAACGGCAGCTTCGACCGCACACTCGACCTCCAATTAAGACGGCTCATCAATGTGTTTTCGGGAAATGGTCTCAGGATACAACGTCAAACGTCAGGCACCCCGCCAGTTCCTGCTTCAACGCTCCGACAGAACCCGCCCTCGAAACCTCTTGCTACCGTCCGGCCGCACGCTGTCCTAGCTCTTGCAGCCGCGAATGGCGGTCCGGTGAGCCCTGCCGACGGGGTTCATCTGCGCCTGCAGCTTGTTCGGGCGCAGGCCCATGTCATCGGCGACGGGGGCAAGTGCGGCATCCCATGCGGCCTCGAGCGGTTCGCCCGCTTCGCGGCGGGCGGTGAAATCCGCGCCAATCCTGTCGTAGGCGGCGAAATCCTCTTCCGTCACCTCATCCTGCAGGGCCTCGGTCGCGCAGGTGCAGACCTCGGGGTCGTCGCGCAGGGCGCACATCGCGGTGACGCCGTCCCCCGGCGCGGGGTCTTCGCTGGTGGCGGCATGGGCGGCGACACCGAGCGTTGCAATCAGCGCGGCGGCGGGTGTGAAATGGGTTGGATTGGGCAATGCGTGTCTCCGTCTGACGGGGCGCCCGACAATCCGGGCGCACGGGATGGCATCGTCGGCAACATGGCCGGATGCGTCAATGCAGCAGGAGAATCCAGCTTGGACTGGCCGAAAGCCGCCCAGAGCCTGTGACCGTCGGTGGCGGGTCGGATCAGTCCGTTGTGTAGGTCGGGTGGAACAGGTTGCCCGGCGACAGGGTAAAGATCTCGGCCCCGTCGGCACGGACGCCGACCGAGTGTTCGAACTGCGCGGACAGCGATTTGTCGCGGGTCACGGCGGTCCAGTCGTCGGCGAGGATCTTGGTCTCGGGGCGGCCGAGGTTCACCATCGGCTCGATCGTGAAGAACATGCCTTCCTCGATCCGCGGCCCGGTGCCGGGGCGGCCGTAATGCAGCACGTTCGGCGGCGCGTGGAACACCCGACCCAGACCGTGGCCGCAGAAGTCGCGGACCACCGACATGCGGTGCGCCTCGACATAGCTCTGGATGGCGTGGCCGATGTCACCGAAGGTGTTTCCGGGCTTCACCGCCTCGATCCCCTTCATCAGGGAATCGTGGGTGACCTGCACCAGACGCTCGGCCTTGCGGTTCATCTTGCCCGCGACATACATCCGGCTGGTGTCGCCGTACCAGCCATCCACGATGACCGTCACGTCGATGTTCAGGATGTCCCCGTCCTTGAGCAGCTTGGTCCCCGGAATGCCGTGACAGACGACATGGTTCACCGAGATGCAGGACGCGTGCTTGTAGCCCTTGTAACCGATGGTGGCCGAGGTGGCGCCCGCTTCGTTGACCATCTCCTCGATCCGGGCGTCGATCGCCTCGGTCGTCTGGCCGGGGAAGACGAGGGGCGCGATGCCGTCGAGGATCTCGGCAGCCAGCCGTCCGGCCTTGTGCATGCCGTCGAAGTCCGCATCCTCGTAGATGCGGATTCCATCCTTGGTCATCCTGCCGCGGTTCTCTTTGTCCACCCGAAGTGCCTTTCATGGGTCTTTAGCGGGGTTCTGCCGGGAAAATAGCCGGTAGAGCCGGGATTTTCCAGAGCGCGCGCGGAATTGTAACCCTCCGCGGAGCGATTTAAGGTCGCAACACCGTCCCGTTTCGCATTTTGGGAGCATTTGATGAAGGTATTTTATGTATTCGCCGCCCTGCTCATGGCGGCCTCCGCGGTCTCTGCCGACTGCGCGCAGGAGATCGACGCGCTGTTCGATGGACCGATGAGCAGCTTTGCCCGTCCGCCGCATACGCAGGTCATGACCGCCTTTGCCGCCGATGGATCAGAGGAGGCGGTGGTCGATCAGTGGGTCGAAACGCCGTTGCGCTACGCCTCGCAGACGCGGGGCCAGGCGGTGGTCATGCTGATCGACGAGACCAAGATGTGGTCCGGGCCGACGCTTGACGGCCCGTGGACTCCGATGGGGACGCCGCTGCCGAACGGGCGGCGCGAATGGCAGGAAAAACAGGACGCCGATCGCCGCGCCAACGTGACCGAGCCGGAGTGTCTGGGCGCACAGGATCTGAACGGGACTGCCGTGACGGTCTACCGGTTCCACACCAAGACGAACCCGGACGAATTCGGCGCGTGGTTCGGCGGGCGGCAGACGATCTTTGTCGAAGAGGCGACCGGGCATCTCCTGCGGACCGAGTTGCGGGACAGCACCGCGCACTACCAGCCGACGCCGGATGGCAAGACGGTGGTGATCGACATGACCTACGATCCGGACCTCAAGCTGGTCGTTCCCGACAACTGACCGGTCAGCTGCAACGGCTGCGCGACCTCGACCGCATCCGGCGTGATGGCGCAGCCGATGGCCATGACCTCGACTCCCGCCGCCAGCGTGGGGGCGATCGCCGCGGCATAGGCCGGGTCGATGTCGGCGGCCACGTCGACCGCGTCGCAGTCGGTGCGCTGGACGAGGAACAGCAGCACGGCCCGGTGCCCGGCGCGGGCGACCTCGGCCAGTTCGTTCAGGTGTTTCAGCCCGCGCGCGGTGACGCTGTCGGGAAACTCCGCCAGACCGGGGCGGCGGGACAGCGTGACCGACTTCACCTCGACATAGGCGTCGGGCCGTCCGTCCCCGCGCAAGAGGAAGTCGATGCGGCTGCCGGTGCCGTAATTCTGCTCGGGCCGCACCTCGGCATAGCCGTCGAGGCCGGGCAGGGCGCCGGCCATCAGCACGTCGCGCAGCGCCCGGTTCGGAACCGAGGTGTCGACGCCGGTGAAATGGCCGTTCTCGTGTTCCACCAGACGCCAGCCATACCTCAGCTTCTTCCGGGGATCGTCGTTCGGCTCCACCCAAATCCGCGTGCCCGGATCGGCCAGCCCCATCATCGAACCGGGGTTGGCACAATGGGCCACCGCCTCGGTCCCGTCGTCCAGCCGGATATCGGCGAGGAAGCGTTTGTAGCGGCGGATCAGCCGCGCGGGGAGAAGGGGGGTTTGAAACCGCATGAGGCCGGGCCTATACCCTTCGTCAGGCGCACTCAAGGAGGTCCCGGATGCCCAACCCTACCGCTGCGATGCTGGTGATCGGCGACGAGATTCTCTCGGGCCGGACCCGCGACGCCAACATGCATTTCCTCGCGCAGGAACTGGTGAAGCACGGCGTCGACCTCAAGGAGGTGCGCATCGTCAGTGACGATCGCGAGGCCATCGTGACCACGGTCAAGGCTTTGTCCGAAACCTATGACGAGGTCTTCACCTCGGGCGGGATCGGGCCGACACACGACGACATCACCGCCGACTGTATCGCCGAAGCGTTCGGCTGCCACATCGACGTGCGCGACGATGCCGCCGCGCTGCTGCGCGCCCACTGGGAACGGCGCGGGGTGGAGATCACGAACGCCCGGATGCGTATGGCGCGGATCCCGGACGGGGCCACGCTGATCGACAACCCGGTTTCCATCGCGCCCGGGTTCACGGTCGGCAACGTGCATATCATGGCCGGCGTTCCAGCGGTGTTCCAGGCGATGGTCGCGACGATCCTGCCCCGGATCACCGGCGGGCAGCCGCTGCTCAGCCAGTCGCTGAGGATCGAACGGGGCGAGGGCGAGATCGCGGAGCCGCTCGGGGCGCTGGCAAAGGAATACGCGGACCTGTCATTTGGGTCCTACCCCTATTCCCAGAACGGCGTGTTCGGGGCAAATGTCGTGGTCCGTGGCGTCGATGGCGCACGGATCGACGAAGCCATGACCAAACTTGCAGAGATGTTCCCCGCATGACCGACCTCAATCGCCTCTTCGCCACGCTCGAAGCCACATGGCCCGCCGCGCACAAGTTTTCCGTGGGTCCCTTCACGATCCGCGACGGCAAGGGCGGCGGCAAGCGCGTGTCGGCGGCGACGGCGGAAGACGCGGTCACCGAGGCCGAGATCGACGCGGCGGAGCAGGCTATGCTGGACCTCGGCCAGACGCGGCTGTTCATGATCCGCCCCGGCGATGCCGCGCTGGACGAGATGCTGGCGGCGCGGGGTTATGTCGTCGTGGATCCGACCCGGCTCTATGCCGCGCCCGTCGATACGGTGGCGGATCAGACAAAGACCGGCAAGGACGTCAAGACGATCCACGGCTGGGGCCCGCTGGCCTTCATGGTCGAGCTGTGGCGCGACGGCGGGATCGGGCCCGAGCGGCTGGCGGTGATGGACCGCGCGATCGAGCCGCATACCGGGTTCCTCGGCCGCATGGGCAATGAGGTCGGCGGCACCGCCTTCGCGGCGGTCTACGAGGACATCGCGATGCTGCACGCGCTGGAGGTCCGCAAGGGATCGCGCCGCAGCGGCATGGGGCGCGGTGCGACGATCGACGCGGCCATGTGGGCGCGCGATCATGGGGCGACGACATTCGCGCTGGCCTGCACCGAGGCGAATACGGCGGCGAATGCGCTATACTCCTCACTCGGGATGAAGGTGATCGGCGGCTACCACTACCGCCAGAAGCTCTGAAGGAGGTCGCGCATGGCCCGCAAGGACAACGGCGTCACCGCGCTCGACCTGCCGATGGTCGATCCGCTGCCGCCGCAGACGCAGAAGTATTTCGACATCTGCCAGGACAAGCTGGGCCTCGTGCCGAACGTTCTCAAGGCGCATGCCTTCGACATCGACAAGCTGAACGCCTTCACCGCGCTCTACAACGACCTGATGCTGAACGACAGCGGCCTGACCAAGCTGGAGCGCGAGATGATCGCGGTCACGGTGTCGTCGATCAATCGCTGCTTCTATTGCCTGACAGCACATGGCGCGGCGGTGCGGGAACTGTCGGGCGATCCGATACTGGGCGAGCATCTGGTGATGAACTGGCGCACCGCGCCGGTGACGCCGGAACAGCGCGCGATGCTGGAATTCGCCTCCAAGATGACCGTGGAAAGCCACGCGATCACCGAGGCCGACCGGCAGGCGCTGCGCGACCACGGGTTCTCTGACCGCGACATCTGGGACATCGCCAATGTCGCGGCCTTCTTCAACATGTCGAACCGCGTGGCCTCGGCCGTCGACATGCGTCCGAACGACGAATACCACGGGCTGGGCCGCTGAGGTGACGGGGCGGAGATCATCCGCTCTGACCGTCGGCGTTCTGATGCTCGGACTGTCGGCGGGGCCGGGTCTGGCATTCGATCTGGCGCTGCCCACCTCGGCGCGGGTGACGGCCGAATCCATCAGCGATCACGACAGCTATTCCCTGCCGGTCGGCGTCTTTTCCGGCGGCAGGTTGCCGGTGTTGGAAGTCGAGGGCCGTGTCACCCGCCGCGCGTGGCAGGTGCCGACGCAGGGGATGACGACCCTGCAGTTCATGGCGCCGTTCCGCGAGCAGGTGACGAAGGCGGGCTACGACATCATCCTCGAATGCGCCGACCGGGCCTGCGGCGGCTTCGATTTCCGCTATGCGACCGAGCTGTTCCAGGCCCCCGCGATGATCGTCGACCTGTTCGACTACCGGGTTCTGACCGCCTCGCGCGGGACAGGCGACCGGGCGAGCCACCTGCTGATCCTCGTCAGCAATGCCGCGACCTCCGGCTATATCCAAGCGGTCGTGATCGAGCCCGAAGGCGCCCAGACCGGCACGGGCACCCCGCCGCCGTCCGATGTCGCGGAGCCTCTGCCCGAGGTGCCCGAGGATGCGGAAGGTGTCAGCGCCCGGCTGGAACGGGACGGCCACGTCGCGCTGGCCGATCTGGAATTCGCCACCGGCTCGTCGGACCTGACCGAAGGCAGCTATACCTCTCTGGCCGCGCTGGCGCTCTACCTCAAATCCTCGCCCGGCCTCAGGATCGCGCTGGTCGGGCACACGGACACGCAGGGATCGCTCGAAGCCAACATCGCCCTGTCCCGCCGCCGGGCGCAGTCGGTCGCGGAGCGGCTGGTCGACCGCCATGGCGTCCCGCGCGGGCAGCTGGATGCCGAGGGCATGGGCTATCTCGCCCCGATCGCCAGCAACCTCAGCGCCGCCGGGCGCGAGGCGAACCGGCGGGTCGAGGCGGTGCTGCTGAACACGGAAATCCCGAACCGGGAATAATCGCCGTGTCTCAGGACATCTCGGCCTGCGCCAGCGGCCCCGGCTCCTCGCGGATCGGCAGGTGGATCAGCGCCGCCAGCAGGCCGAGCGCGATGGCCGCCCACCACATCGGCGTGTAGTCCTGATTGAGGTCATAGATCCGCCCGCCCATCCATGCCCCGATGAAGCTGCCCGTCTGGTGGCTGAGGAACACCAGTCCGGCCAGCGTCGACAGGAACTTCAGCCCCTGCGTCTGCGCGACCAGCCCCATCGTCAGCGGCACGGTCGACAGCCACAGCAGCCCCATGACGGCCGAGAACACCAGCACCGTCGCCTCGGACACCGGGAGCGAGATGAAGATCGCGATGACGACCGCGCGTGTGAAGTAGATGCCGCTGAGCACCTTCTTCTTCGACAGCACCTGCCCGGACCACCCAGACAGGAACGACCCGGCGATGTTGAACAGCCCGATCAGCGCCAGCGACCACGCGCCCACCCACCGGGCGAGGCCGATATCGACCACGTAGGCGGGCAGGTGGGTCTGGATGAAGGCGACGTGGAACCCGCAGACGAAGAAGCCGAAGAACAGGCACAGGTAACTGCGGTCACGGAACGCGGCGGTGATCGCGGTCCCGAACGCGCCCGCGCCCGACCCGGTGGCGGTCGGGACCGAGACGCGCGAGATGAAGATGAGGAACGGCAGGATCAGGGCGAAGCTGAAGCCGATGGCGATCAGCGCGGTTTGCCAGCCGAAGCCGCCGATCATCAGGCTGGCCGAGGGGGCCGATACGAACATCCCCAGCGACGCGGCAGCGGTGCCGAGCCCCAGGATAAAGCTGCGCCGCTCGGCCGTGACGATCTTGCCGAGCGCGCCGATGACGATGGGAAACGACGCCGCCCCGGTGCCCGCGCCGACCAGCAGGCCTGTCATGACGAACAGGACAGGATCGGTGGTCATGCCGCGCAGGACGAACCCGAGCCCGGCGCAGATGGCGCCGAATGCCAGCACGCGGGCGGTGCCATACCGGTCCGCGATGGCCCCCGCGACCGGTTGCGCGAACCCCCATGTCAGCGCCTGCACGGCGACCGACAGTGAAAACGTCTCGCGCCCCCAGCCCAGTTCGGCGGACATCGGCGCAAGGAAGACGCCGAAGGTGGCCGCGAAGCCGAAGCCGAGGAAGGCGACCATGCACCCGGCAAAGATCGCCACGTTCACGTCAGACGGCTTTGCGGTCCGGGTCGCCATGGCTCTGCGCTCACTGATCGGAATTGGTCCGACCGAGCGTGCCACGGGTCGCCCGGCCGATCAATCCGAGTCGACCACGGCCTTGGGGGCGCGACATGAAAAGGGCGGCCCGAAGGCCGCCCCACATCAATCCTTGGATCGGATCAGACCGACATGCAGATGTATTTCATCTCGAGGTAGTCCTCGATCCCGTGATGGCTGCCCTCGCGCCCGAGGCCCGACTGCTTGACGCCGCCGAACGGTGCCACCTCGGTCGAGATGATGCCGGTGTTCACGCCGACGATCCCGTACTCCAGCGCCTCGGCGACCTTGTACACGCGGCTCAGGTCCTTGGCGTAGAAGTAGGACGCCAGCCCGAAGATCGTGTCGTTGGCCATGGCGATCACGTCATCTACGGTGTCGAACTTGAACAGCGGGGCCAGCGGGCCGAAGGTCTCGTCCTGCGCGACCTGCATGTCCTGCGTGACGCCGGTCACGATGGTCGGCGGGCAGAAGTTGCTGTTCATGTCGCCCAGATCGCCGCCGTAGAATACCAGTGCCCCTTTCGAGGTCGCATCCTCCAGATGCTCCTTCACCTTCTCCTTGGCGTCGGCGTTGATCAGCGGGCCGAGCTGCGTGCCGTCTTCCAGCCCGTCGCCGACCTTCATCTTGCTCAGCGCCTCCTTCAGCTTTTCGGCGAAGGCGTCATAGACACCGGCCTGCACGTAGATCCGGTTGGCGCAGACGCAGGTCTGGCCGTTGTTGCGGAACTTGCACATGATCGCGCCCTCGACGGCCGCGTCGATGTCGGCGTCGTCGAACACGATGAACGGCGCGTTGCCACCCAGCTCCATCGAGCACTTCATGACCTGATCGGCCGCCTGCCGCAGCAGGATACGCCCGACCTCGGTCGAGCCGGTGAAGGTCAGCTTGCGTACCTTGGGGTTCTCGCAGAACTCCTTGCCCGCATCCGAGCTCTTAGACGAGGTCACGATCGAGAAGACCCCCTTGGGGATCCCCGCGCGTTCCGCGAGCACGCCCATGACGAGCGCCGACAGCGGCGTCTCCTTGGCGGGCCGCCCGACGAAGGCGCAGCCTGCGGCCAGCGCAGGCCCGGCCTTGCGGGTGATCATCGCGTTCGGGAAATTCCACGGCGTGATGGATGCCGCGACGCCGATCGGCTGCTTCAGCACCATGATCCGCTTGTCGCGCTGGTGGCCGGGGATCGTCTCGCCGTAGACCCGCTTGGCCTCCTCGGCGAAGAACTCAATGAAGGACGCGCCATAGGCGATCTCGCCCTTGGCCTCGGCCAGCGGCTTGCCCTGCTCGGCGGTCAGGATGGTGCCCAGGTCGTCCTGGTTCTCCATCATCAGGTCGAACCACTTGCGCAGGACGGCGGCGCGTTCCTTGCCGGTCCAGCTGGCCCAGTCCTTCTGCGCCTCGTAGGCCTTGTCGATGGCCGTGGCGATCTGCGCCCGGCTCAGGTCGGCGACACGGGCGATGACATCGCCGCGCGCGGGGTTGGTGACGTCGAACGTGCCTTCGTCGCCCTGAACCCATTCGCCGGCCAGATAGGCGGCCTCGACGAGGAGGGAGGGATCCTTCAGAAGGGATTTCAGATCGGTTGTGCTGTCCAGCATGGCGGCTCTTCCTGCATTGGTGCTTGCCTAGGCTGATCACTTAGGCCCCGAATTGTCCAGCGCCAGCACGGATCGGCCATGTCCGGGCGCGACGGGCTCGATCTGCCAGAGGCAACCGCTTACAGATCGGAACGCATGCTGCGCCTCCGCCGGATCCCGGTCTCGATCAGAACCGGCGCGGACGAATGCCCTGTCTTCGGAAACGGGAAAAGAGCCCCAACCTCAAACTGGCAGGCCAGCCGGTAGCCCGCCGAATATCGTTATCCTTCAGAATAATAGAAGCCCTGACCGATCCCGGAAACGAAACTGTCCGCACCCTTGCCCCGTCCCCTGCTTCTTCTGGTCAAAAATACTTTGGGGGGGCTGCCGCAGGCAGCGGGGGGCAGACAGCCCCCCTCCTACCACGGCGGCAAGCGCCACCCTCACCCGAAAAGCGCAGACCACGCCGGGAAGATATCCCCGGCCTCCGACCGTGCCGCATAGACCCCCCGCGCCACCGCCCGCGCCATGCAGGTCGCCGCCGCATGCCCAAGGATCAGCGTATCGGCGGAGGGCGTGTCCATCCGCTTTTCCCCCGTGGCGACGGCGAATATCAGGTCCCCGTCGTGTGGTGTGTGGCTCGGGACCAGCGCGCGGGCGAACCCGTCATGCGCGGCGACCGCCAGCCGGGTGCATTGCGCCTGCGTCAGAACGGCATCCGTCGCGACGATCCCGATGGTCGTGTTGCGCCTGGCGTTGGCCTTCGTCACCGGCCAGTGCGGGTCGGGCCAGGACGTTGCCGCCCCCAGCCCGCCGAACTCATCCCCGATCTCGAAGGGTGCGGCCCAGAAATGCGGCCCGCCATCCACTGCCGCCGTCCCGAGCGCGTTGACCGCGACCAGCGCCGCGACCGTATGGCCCGAGGGCAGCACGATCGACGCCGACCCCAGACCGCCCTTCAGCCCGGCGGTGTTGGCCCCGGTCCCGGCCCCTTCGGTGCCGAGCGCGAATTCCGGCCCCGCCACGTCGTAGGCCCGCCGCCCGAGCGCGGCATAGGGGTTCTCCACCCAGTCCTTCGCGCCCCCGTTGCCGAGGTCGAACAGGATCGCCCCCGGCACGATCGGCACCCGGTGCGGCCCGGCGGCATAGCCGCGCCCCGCCGCCCGCAGCCGGTCCATCACGCCCGACGCCGCATCGAGCCCGAAGGCCGAGCCGCCCGACAGCACCAGCGCATCCACCGCCTCCACCGTCTTGTCCGGTGCGAGCAGGTCGGTTTCGCGCGTGCCGGGCGCACCGCCCATCACGTGGACACCGGCGGTGAAAGGCCGGTCGGCGGTCAGCACCGTGACGCCGGTCCGGATCCGGTCTTCGCGGGCATTGCCGACCTTCAGGCCGGTGACGTCGGTGATCAGGTTGCGGGGACCCGGACGCAGTCGTTCAGCCATGTCAGATCCTCGGTTTCGCGGCGGCCGTCGCGGGATCGCCGGTGTTCGGCTCCCCCTTGGGTTCGATCAGCAGCACCTTCGCCTCCGTCTTCGCGCGCGGCCGGTGTGTCATGCCCGCGGGCACCACGCAGAGGTCCCCGGCCCGCAGGGTGACGCTGTCGCCGTCCTCGCCGTCGATCACGACCTCGCCTTCGAGGATCAGAAAGAAGTCGTCGGTTGTCTCGTGATGATGAAACGGGAACTCGCCCGCGAACTTCACGACCATGACGTCGTTGCCGTTGTAATCCGCCACGACATGCGGATCCCAGTGGCTGTAGAACAGTCCGAGCTTGTCGGACAGGGTCACCTTGGTCAGCTTCGCCATCTGCGCCTCCTGCATTCCGGGCGCACGCTAGTCAGGCGGGCGGGCGAAGGAAACCCCCGCGCGTCACAGGCGGATGACGTAGTCCTTGCGGGTGGTCTCGAGGACTTCCCACGTGCCCTGGAAGCCCGGCGGGATTACGAAACTGTCCCCCGCCGTGACCGTGAAGCTGGCCCCGCCATCCTCGGTGATGACGGACCGGCCCCAGAGGATGCGGCAGTATTCCCATTCGTCGTAGGCGATCCGCCACTTGCCCGGCGTCGCCTCCCACAGGCCGCAGTAGAGCCCGTCGCGCTCCTCGAGGTTCCACGTGGTGAAGACCGGATCGCCCGAGATCACCTTTTCGGGCGCAGGGCGATCGGTTTCCGGCGGAACGGAGGGCGTGACGGGGATCAGCGGCATGTCAGTTGCCGAACCGGCCGAGTTCGCGGAAATCCATCGTGCCGAGCAGCTCCAGCATCATCGGCACGTCGCCGCCCTCGGCCTTTACGAGGATGCGGTTGTCGATCAGGCCCTGCACGGTGTCGTCCTGCACCATGAACTTCTCGCGTCCGACACGTTCCACCTTGGCGCCATAGGCCGCCGCATTGGTGATCATCGCGCCCATGGCGCCGACCATCGGGTTGTCGGCCAGGATCGTGATCTTGAAACCCTCGCCCGGCCCGGAATAATCCGCCTCGGCCCCGACGCCGCCACCCATCATCCCGAGCGCCGCGTTCATCTCGGTGTTGACCTCGCGGGTCCAGCCTTCGGGTGCGGCGGGCAGGAATGCGCCAAGCGCGTCGGTCTTGATCGCCAGCATCAGCTGCTTGGCGAAGTCCAGTTCTTCCAGCGCATACTGCAGGTCGCCGTCGTTATAGGCGTCCAGCGCGCTTTGCAGCGTGTCCGTCACCTCGTCTGCCGCGGCTGCGGTGCCAAGGATCGCGGCAAGGCCGGCGGCAAGGAAAAATCGTTTCATGTCAAACTCCGTTCTGAAATCCGGTTCGTGCCGCCCAAGCTGTGCATCGGTGGTCAAACGCCCGCAAGTCGGGATAACCTGACCCCGATTTCCGGTGACGCGCCAGTGAAAATCGCGTTAATTGTGCCCATATCGAACAAGCCCATTTCTCAGACGGAGGCCCAGATGGCCGATTTCGACGCTCAGGTCCGCGAAAGCCAGGAACAGGTCGCCAAGGCGCAGGCCAAGATCGCGGAGGTCACCAGCCGCATCGAAAGCGCGCGGCAGAAGATGAAGACCGGTGACGACGCCATGGTCGACATCGAGAACGCGACGCTGGACGAGGTCCACGCCCATGCCGACGTGATGAACGCGAACATCGCGGAACTGATCATGGGTCTGGACGACGTGACCGCCGCCTTCTCGCGCGACTTCGACGAGATGCGGTCCAAGACCGGCTGGGAAAGCTTCGTCGGCATCTTCTCCAAGGCCAAGGCGGACTCGATGCGCGGCGAGCGTATCCGGACCGCCTCGATCGACGACAAGCTGCAGGACCTGATCGGCAAGTCCGACGTCATCACCAAGCTGCTGCAAAGCCAGCTCGACGTGCTGGACAGCCAGAAGACGCGGGTCGAGACGAACCTGACCGAGACGCTGGACGAGCGCGAGGTGACGGTCGGCGAACTGGAAACCGTCCGGGCCGAGATCCTCGCGATGGACCCGAAGATCATCGAGCTCGAGAACAAGATCGCCGTCGAACAGGACGCCGCCGCCCGCACCAAGCTGGAGACGGAACTGGCGGACCTGAACAAGCAGTACAACGCGCTGGTGCAGGACGAGCAGGTCAAGCTCGCCAAGTCGCAGACGCTGGAACGCTACATCGAGAAGGGCAAGTCGTGGGTCGACAGCCTCCAGAACCAGGCGGCGACGCAGATGGTGCTGATCAACAAGCTGCAGACGGACACCAAGCAGCGGGTCGTGCTCTATGACGCGCTGACCAAGTCGCTGAAGACCGCGCAGCAGCAGGACGTGGCGCACAAGATCAACGAGATCGGGACCGAGACGGACAAGCAGGCGCAGCAGGCGATGGCCCAGATCGGCGCCGCGACCAATGCCCGGATGGCCGACATGCTCGAGGCGCACGAGGGTCACATGGTCTTCGCCCGCAAGGTGCTCGAGGAAAAGGCCAAGGCCGACGAACGCTTTGCCCGGCGGTTCCAGCAGATCGTCGAGAAGCACGACAAGAACCTGTACGGCGGCTGACGGGTGCGGCAGTGGCGGCGCCTTCTCCATTTCATCGCGGCCGTGTTGGGGGCGACCGGGTTTCTCTGGTTTCTCGGCATGGTGTTCTGGCCGCAGGTCTTTCCGTTCTACCCGATCGGTCCCGGTCTGATGGGCATCGCGATCTTTGTGGTCGGGCTGGCGCGGCCGGGCGATGCGCTCGAGGACGATACCTACCTTTTCGTCGATCACTCCGATTGCGATCACGATGATTGAAACGGTCCACCGTAGATGAGCACTAAAGCCGCCAACGACCACGTCGGCATCACCGACACCTTCGCCTCGCGCCGCTACTTCCGCAAGTTCGAGCGGATCACGGGCCACATGGCCCGCGTCGCCGGGCTGATGGAGGTCGAGGGCACCTTCACCCGTGACGAGACCAAGGTGATCGCGCGTCATATCGCGGCCCTGACCTACACCTTCCGCGCGCTGTCGATGAAATACCTGCTGGCCGGGCGTGACACCGGCCGCTTCTTCGGCTCGCTGACCATCGACGACCACGAAAGCGGGTTCCCGGCCACGCAGGAACTGCTGGTCATGGCCAACGACGCGCAGCAGGCCGACCGCCACCTGCGCGACATGGCCAGCGTGGCCGAGCTGAAAAAACAGATGGTCGAGACGATCATCCGCGAGCAGGAGATCCCGACCCGCCTGCAGTTCGCCCTTTCACAGCGGCTCTATTACGAGGAACTGGCGCGGGGACAGATCTTCTGGCCGCGCAATGACCCGCAGGCCCAATGGCTCTCGGGCCTTGCCGACCGTCGGAAATACCTCGTCCACTGGTCCGTCTACGACAGCCAGATCAACCTGCCGGTCCTCTACCTGATGGAGGTCGAGGATTCGGGCCGCACCGCGCTGCCAAAGGACGAACGCCGCTGGCCCGAGGCACAGGCGCACCTGATGGCGCAGTCGCTGGGCGGGCTCAAGCTGCTGACCATCGCCAAGGGGTTCGACGAGGATTTCGACGACCTCCACCCCAAGCGCCTGCGCCGCATCCACGTGGGCCCGATGTATTCGCATGCCTATACGCGCCAGACCGGCCCGATCCGCGAGGTTCTGGCCGAGGCCGCCGCGCCGGACGGCGAGGACTGGGCGCTGGCCTGGACGGTCGAGGACCTGCGGTCCGAAGAGGTCAAGACACAGCGCTCCGGCTGGTTCGGCACGGTGGAACGCGAGATCTTCGCGCTCGACCCGTTCTCGGGCCGCGGCGCGGATACCGGCGCAACCTCGATGGAGCGGTCGATCATCCTGCCGACCCGCCCCTACCAGGTGCTGGCCGAGAAACAGCCGGCGGGCTTCGCGACGGTCCGCAAGTTCGTCGTCGCCCCGGACGGAAAGGTACTGAGCTACCGATGATCCTTCATCTGGCCAGAAAAACTCCCGCCGGAGGCATGAAATCTCTGTCCCGCGCCCGCCCGCCGGCGCGGTGGCTTGTAGCGGAGCGCTTCGATTTCGCCGTCTTCGACGACGAAGCCTCCGGCGGGAGTTTATTTGGCCAGATGAAGCATAGGATCGCCGCATGAGCCTGACGTCCGACCAGATGGAACTGCGCGAGCAGGATATCCGCAAGCACTACGATGCGGCCTTTGCCATGCTCGACGGGTTTGACCATGCGCCCCGGATCGGAGTGGCGACGCAGCCGGTGACGGCTGAGGAGCGGTCGCCGGGCATCGGCACGCGGCGGCGGTTCCGGTCGACCACGCCGGGGCTTGCGACGCGCCGGGTGGAGCGGACCGAGGGGGTTCGGGTTCTGGACCGGATCGAGGCCTCGGACGGCGACGATCCCATGACCTCGCCGCGGCAGGCCGCCGTCGGCGCGGCCCTGCGGCGGGCCATCGCCATCGCGCTGGCCGTGGCGGAGAGCTATGAGGAGCGGACCGGGCTGAAGGACCTCAAGCGGCAGAACCTCGAGGCGGCTCTGCCTGCCGACCGGCGGACGGCGTTTTCCGAACTGCTGGCCGCCGAGGCGCTGATCGGGCTGCATGTCTTTGCCAATGCCACCGCTTTCCTGCTGGCCCCGCATGCCACCGAGGTCACCGTCGAGCTGGGCGACGTGGACGAGGTGCTGACCGACAACGTGCAGCTGGCCCTGCATGGCGTGCTGTGGGAACTCGACCAGGACATCGCGGCGCTCGGCACCGACGAGGACCGGATGGTCGCGACCGTCATGGCCTTTGCCGAGGCGCTGATGGAGAAGATCGCGCTGCGGTCCGAGGGTGCGCCGCGGCTGGAGGCGTTTCGCGGCGCGGCCTGGCGCGTGGAGGCGGACGATTTCGCCATCCGCGGCTTCGAGCCCGCGCGCAAGGCCAAGGGCACCGTCCTGACGATGACCTTCAAGAAGCCGCACGAGGTCGTCGGCAACCACATTGCCAAGTATCAGGCGATGAAGCTCAGCAAGATGCTGATGGCCTACGATTTCGACCGGCGGCTGAACCCCTTCGCCGAGCTGGGCGGCTTCATCTTCACCTTCATGGGCGACGGCAAGCCGGGCACCGGCAAGACCACCCTGATCCAGATGATGGCCGGGCTGATCAACGATTACTGCAAGGTCGCGGGCTACACCTTCCGCTACCAGAACTTCGGCATCGACAACATCGACAGCTACCAGGGCAAGTCCGGTCAGAACGCCAATGCCTTCGTCCAGAACGTGCTGGACCCGCAGGTGATCGGCTTCGGCACCATCGACGACATCGACCAGATCGCCGGAAAGCGTGGCGACCGTCAGTCGAGCGCGGGCCAGCAGGAGGTGACGGCGGTCTTCATGGAGGCCTTTGCCGGGGCGAATACCGTCGTGCGCGGCAACTGCACCTTCGGCATGTTCTCCAATTATCCCGAGAACGTGGACGACGCCCTCCGCCAGCGGGCGGGCGCGCGGTTCCTCGTCGACGGGCCGCAGACGCGGGAGGACTACATCGACATCCTCGCCCTGCTGATGGGCAAGAAGCATAACATCCCGCTGGGCGAGCACGAGCTGTTCTCTGCGCAGGAGATCAAACGCGCCGTCGCCCGGACCTTCGAGGGCCATGCCCGTCCGCATGAAGAGGGGCTGGTCAAGGTCTTCGACCGGGTGCAGGCGCAGGTCGGCGAACTGGACACCATTGCCAAGATGGGCACCTACCTGAAGGCCATCCAGGAGGCCGACGAGCGGTTCACGGGCCGGGCGATCAAGAACATCACCGACGCGGTCAAGGTGCGGGCGATGGATTTCGAGCTGCCGGACGCGTGGATGGAGAACCCGGAGCTGTTCCTGCGGAAATCCTACGACGAGAAATCCGCGATGATCGCGGAGTTGCGGGTGCCGATCACCACCGACATGGTGATCCAGGAGATCAACCGCTACGCGGATTCCGAATTCCGCTATGCCGACAAGTCCGACGAGGTGGCCATCGAGGCGATGGTGCGTGACTTCGGGCGTCAGGAAGAGGCGAAGCGGCGGTATCTGGAGGGGCGGGAATGAGCGTCGCTCTCGTCATCCTGCCGCCGGTTCTGGCGGGACTGGCGCTGCCATTCGTTCTGCGCCGGTTCGCGCCGGGGTCGAGCCGGGCGGAACTGGCCGTCGGGGCACCGGTGCTGATGCTGGCGCTCGACTACGTCTGGCTGGTGATCGCTTGGCTCGCGATATTCGTGCTCGTCCCGGTTCTGCCGGTCGAACCGCTGACCATCGCGCCCCTGTCGACACTGCTGACGGCCGCACTGGCGGGGATGGTGGTCGCGCCGCTCTGCGCGCTCGGGTCGGCGCTGTGGCTGTCGCGCGCCGGGGGAGGTGCGAGATGACGTCGTCGGACTGGCTGGGAGCGATCCTGCTGTTCGGGCCTGCGGTGCTGCTGGCGCCGTTGCCCTGGGTGCTGCGGGCGTGGCGCCCCGCGATGCGCGGGGCCGGGCGCGTCGCCCTGTCCCTGCTGGTGGTCGGTGCATTCGCGGCGCTGGAACTGACGTTCTTCGACCAGATCGTGGGCACGGTCATTCCGATCCGGGCGGACCCGCTGATGGTGGTGTATCATGTGATCTTCGGCCTGCTGGTCGCCGCCGTCGTGGTCCTGATCTCGGGGATCCTGTCGGTACTGGTGAAGAGGCCCGCGGCATGACCCGTTTTCGCCTGACCGAGGGGAGCATGACATGAAACGCCTCATCGCCCATGGCCTGATGTTCGGCAACCTGATCCCCGTCCGGGCCCCGGCCCTGATCGAACGCTACAACCGCGCGCTCGAACACCTCACCGGCAAGCGCACCGCCCTGACCGATTTCCACATCGACATCTCGGGCTATTCTCCCGAGATCGGCGTGGAACTGGGGGACGAGCTCTATCTCAACGAGAATGGCTGCAACCGGCAGTTCATCCTGCTCTCGACCGAACAGAAGACCGCGCCTCTCCTGAACGCCTCGTTCTCGACCTCGCGCGGGATCCTGCGGCAGTTCATCGAACAGAACGAGGCGCAGCTGTTCGCGCTGACGACCCGTGACGCGGTGGCGGGGGAGCTTGTGAACACCGTGTTCTCCGTCGACGACCCCGCGCGACTGCTCGATATCCGCAAGGTGGTGGTGGAGGCCGACACGACCTCGGGCACGCTGAAGGATGCGGGCGAGCTGGGGCGGCGGGTGAACCGGTTCCTGAACGAGGACGACGCGTGGTTCGACGACGTGCTCATCGCCGAGATGATCACCATCGCCAAGCGCACCGGCGACGTGACGCGGAACCCGGTGCAGCTGACCCATACGACCTTCACGCAGGAGAACTTCTGGACCGCCCATTTCGGCGGGACCTACCTGTTCCGGGGTGTCGAACATCCGGCGGTCATCACGGGCGGCTACAAGAACCGGCTGCGCGACATGGGGGTCATGCGGGTCTACGACATGGACGACCGCAACCAGATCGCCAAGTTCTTTGAACTGAACGGGCTGGTGGAGCCGATCGTCCGGGCGCGCGGAATCGACGGGGCGGCGATCCTGCGGCAGAAGATGGACTTCATCGTCGTGGATGCCGCGCAGGAGTCGGGGATGGACCTGACCGGCGCGACCCGGCGCGACATCCGGCAGCTGGCGCGCAAGCACGCGGATGACCTGCCGCCGGAGTATCACACCCTGCGCAGGCTGGTCGCCTGGGCCGAGGAGGGCGGGCAGTGGCCGCGCGTCTCGTCCGAGGACCCGGCCTATTTCTACACGCTCCGCGCGGCGGACGTGCCGGATCGCGACCTGGTGAACATGCTGCTGTCGGAACTCAGCCCCAAGGACGTCCGGCAGCTGTTCATCTGCCACAAGGAGCTGTTCTACCGGCTCTATTCCGGCTGGTCGGACACCAAGAAGAGCTATGTCGCCGATTTCCTCGCCCGCGAATATGCCGCCGACAAGGCGGGCGCGCGGGATGCGCTGTTCGGCCACGACGCGCCTCTGGCCGAAGATCCGCCGCCGCCGCCGCAGCCCGAACCGAAGAAGCGTGCGCGGCAGGACGATCTGGTGGCCCGCGTCGGCCCGTGGGGCGCGATCCCTAGGAGGAGGTAGGCCATGTTCGGTTTCATCCCGGTCTTCATCGTCGGCTTTGTCATCCTGACGGTGATCTACGCCGCCGTTTCGTTCTGGTCGCGCCAGGTGCGGCGCGGCAAGCTGCGCAAACGCTGGGAGGAGGACGGTCGCCCCGGCGAGCTCGAGACCTACGTCGAGGAGGGGCTGGAGGATTACGACGACAGCTTCCGCCGCAAGCTGATCCTCCTCGTGTACCTCGTGCCTCTGGCAGCAGTGGCCACGATCATCTATGTCGTCAACTTCATGTAAGGGGACCCCGCGATGCGCTATGTGAAATGGACCTTCTGGATCGTGGTCTGGCTGTTTGTCGCCGCGTTCTTTCACTACACGCTGCCCCAGCACGACATCGCGCGGGTCACGGACACCTACGAAAAGCGGATCGACTTCGGCGAGAACTCGATCTTCTGGGCGCAGCCGGATGTGGGGACGGACGGCACGACCGTGAACCGCGACGTGTTCTTCATCCAGGCGCGCAAGGCCAACGGCAAGGTCATGGTCTATCGCAACGAGGACACCGGCTGGGGCTGGCCGCCGTACTTCAAGTTCGACACCTCAAACCTGCAGGCCGAGGCGGCGGACATGAAGTCGACCTCCGAGAACCCCAAGTGGGTCTCGATCACCCATTACGGCTGGCGGAACGAGTTCATGTCGATCTTTCCGAACGCCGTCGGGGTCAAGCCGGTGGCGGGCCCGGACGTGACGATCATCCCCTGGCTGAACATCATCATCCTGACGATCTTCGCGGCCATCGTCTGGGCGATCCGCGTGCGCTGGATCCGCTTTCGCCAGCGACGCATCGACCCGATGATGGAGGATGTCGGCGACACATGGGAGGCCGCCGGAGACCGTATGGCGGAACGGCGGGGGCGCTTTTCCCGCTGGCTGGGGACGTGGCGATCGAAATGATCGGCGCCCTGCGGCCTGATTGTTTCCAATCCTAGAACAACGGGTTTCCGGTTTCGCGCTGGTAGCCACCCCCAAGAGCTATATTGTTAACGGAATGTTAACGATATTTCGGCCGGGGGGCTGCCATGCTTTATCTACTCAGTTTGCTGGGACTTATGGGTGCGTTTACCGCAGGGCCCGGTGACGACACGATCGAAGGCACCGACGGGGACGACACCATCGACGGCGCCGAGGGCGATGATCGCATGTACGGCATGGCCGGCGACGACTGGCTGATCGGCGGACCGGGCGATGACGACATCTGGGGCGCATCGGGCAACGACACGCTTGAAGGCGACGACGGCAACGACGACCTGCGCGGCGAGCGCGGAGACGACGTGCTCAAGGGTCACGGCGGCGACGACCTGCTGGAAGGTGACGCGGGCAACGACCGGCTTCACGGTGGTGCCGGCGACGATCTGGTGCGCGGCGGCACGGGCGAGGACAAGCTCTGGGGTGCGCTCGGGGATGACACGCTGCTCGGCGGCGACGGCGACGACGAGATCCACGGCCAGCGCGGCGACGATTCCATCAAGGGCGGCGATGGCGACGACTGGGCCGAGGGCGATCACGGCAACGACACGCTCAAGGGCGGGTTCGGCGATGACGACCTCAAGGGGCACAACGGCGACGACCTGATCTGGGGCGAGGCCGGGAACGATTCGCTGCACGGCGGTGTCGGCGCGGACCGTATCCTTGGCGGTCAGGACAACGACACGGTGAACGGCGGCGGCGGTGACGATTACATCTCGGGCGGCGACGACAACGATTACCTGAACGGCTTCGAAGGCGATGACAGCATCGCGGGCGACAAGGGTGACGACGTCCTGCTCGGCGGCGGCACGCCCAACGATCCGTTCAGCCTGCATCCGCCCGAAGAGAACGACACGCTGGATGGCGGCGAGGGCGACGACCTGCTGCTGATGCACGGTCTGAATGTCGCCACCGGGGGCGACGGGGCGGATACCTTCGGCCTGCTGCGTCAGGACGGCCACGCGGCCGCGACGATCACCGATTTCGACAGGGTCGAGGATTCACTGGTCCTGTTCTACGATCCGGTGGCCGGCGCGCCTGATCCGGCCGATCTGACGATCAGCCATGACGCCGGGACGATGACCACGTCCGTCAGCCTGAACACCGGCGCGTCGGACGAACTGATCCTGACGCTGGAGAATACAGCGGCGGGCGACATCACGGTGGCGGATTTCGTGTTCGTCAGCCAGAGCGACCTGCCGGACATGATCGCGGCCCACCTGGTCTGAACCTGTTGATCCGAAAACGAAAAGGCCGGGCAGCAAGCCCGGCCTTTTTCAGTTCAGGACAGCCATTCCGGCGGCGAGGAACCGAGCACCTGCGCGCTGCGGTCCCAGTGCATCGGCGCGCCCGCCACGGTCAGCGAGGGCCGCAGGCGTCGGCTCGGACCCCAGGGCGATTGCTCGACCGCCTCGGCATAGTCCGCATCCGAGGGCTTGAGCGCGAGTGTGCCCGGCACCTCCTGACGATGGCTGCACACCAGTTCGCCTGTCCGCGCGAGTGACAGCCGGGCCCGGCCCGCGCCTTCGCCCGCGGCGGCTTGGTGGATCAGGCGCAGCGCGGCGGCGGCCATCAGGTAGCCGGTGGCATGGTCCAGCGCTTGCACCGGCAGCGGCGTCGGCTGGTCGGCCCCCGCCCAGCCCATGCCCGCGTCCGCGATGCCACAGGCCATCTGGACGAGGCTGTCGAACCCGCGTCGCGTGTTCCACGGGCCGGTCCAGCCATAGGCGTCCAGCGTGACCTCGATCAGCCCCGGCTTGAGGATCTGCAGCGCGGCGGGCGAATAGCCCAGCCCCGCCAGCGCCTCGGGCCGGTAGCCGTGCACGATCACGTCGGCGCCCTGCACCAGCGTTTCGAACCGGCTGCGGTCGTCCTTGTCCTTCAGGTCCAGCTTCGCGCAGCGCTTGCCCAGCGTGATGTCCGGCACCACGTTCGCCTCGTCCCAGCCGGGCGGGTCGATGCGCAATACCTCGGCCCCGAAGCCCGCCAGCGTCCGGGTCGAAACGGGGCCTGCCAGAACGCGCGTCAGGTCGAGGACGCGCAGCCCGGCGAGCGGCCGGTCGGCGCGGCCCTCCCAGTTCAGCTTGGGCGCAGGATGCGGTTTGTCCCAGTGGATCAGGGGCTCGGCCGCCACCGCCGCACCGTTCGGATGTGCCCGCCACTCGGCCCGCGACCGCATCGCGGCGGCGACGCCGCCTGCCTCGACAATCGCGGTTTCCAGCGGGTCCTTGTCCCATTCCGCAACCTTGGCCGCCACCGCGTCGCGATCCACCGGCGCATCCAGCACGCCGAGGGCGGCATCGCGGTGATGCGGCAGGTTGGTATGGAGGCGGATCCAGCCGTCGCGGGTGCGGTAGATGCCTGCCACCGCGTCCCAGACCGGCGGCAGCTCCCAACCGTCTGGTGCAAGGGAGTACCAGGACCAGAACGAGGCGAGCCGCCTGTCGACAGAGACGGCGGGGACCGAGGCGCTCAGCCCGGTGCCCGCCATGAGCTGGGCCAACGCCTCGCCGACCGCGCCGACCGAGGCGGCCAGCACGTCGGTCACGGCGTAGCGCGAGGGTAGGTTGCCCTCGCCGGTGATCGTGGCGGGGGTGCCGCTCAGGCCGAGCGCGTCGCGGATGTCCTGCATCAAATCAGCCGAACACGCGGGTCAGGGCAACGTCCACGGCCTGCGTGATCCGGTCGATGTCCTCTTCGGTCGCGATCAGCGCGGGGCTGAAGGTCAGCGTGTTGTTGAAGCCGGGGATCGAGCGGTTGGTGACGCCGATGATCACCCGCTCCGCCGCGCATTCGGCCACGACCTTGGCGCACAGCTTTTCGTCCGCCGGTTCCTTCGTCTCGCGATCCTTCACCAGTTCCGCGCCGCAGAACAGGCCCTTGCCGCGCACCTGGCCGATGACGGCATGCTTTTCCGCCAGAGCCTCGAGATTGGCGATCAGCCGCGCGCCCATCTTCTCGCAGTTCTCGAGAAGGTTCTCCTCCTCGATGATGCGCATGTTCTCCAGCGCTGCCGCCGGACCGGCGGTGCAGCCGCCGAAGGTGCTGATATCGCGGAAGTAGTTCATCGGGTCCGAGGCGTCGTCCTTGAACAGGTCGAACACCTTCTCGGTGGTCACGCAGCAGGCGATGGCGGCGTAGCCGGACGCGACGCCCTTGGCCATCGTCACGAAATCCGGCTCGATCCCGTAATGCTGATAGCCGAACCACTTGCCGGTCCGGCCGATGCCGCAGACGACCTCGTCGATGTGCAGCAGGATGTCGTACTTGCGGCAGATCTCCTGCACGCGGGGCCAGTAACCCTCGGGCGGGACGATGACGCCGCCGCCTGCGGTGATCGGCTCCAGGCACAGGCCGCCGATGGTGTCGGGGCCTTCGCGCAGGATCACCTCCTCGATGGCGTCGGCGGCGCGGCGGCCGTACTCTTCGCCGCTCAGGTCCCACTGGGCGCGGTATTCGAGGCAATGCGGCACGGCGACAAAGCCGGGGGCCATCGGCCCGTACTGCATGATCCGCTCTTCCTGACCGCCCGCCGACAGCGCGCCGATTGTGGTGCCGTGGTAGTCGCGGTCGCGGTAGAGGATCTTGTGCTTCTTGCCGCCATAGCGCTTGTGCGCGATCTGACGGATCATCTTGAAGGCCTTCTCGTTCGCCTCGGAGCCCGAGTTGCAGTAATAGACGCGGGTCATGCCCGGCATCTTCTCGATCAGCTTCTCGGCGAAGAGCGCGCCGGGGACCGAACCCGCGGCACCGGCGAAATAGTTCAACTGGATCAACTGGTCACGGACGGCGTTCGCAATGGATTCGCGCCCGTAACCGACGTTGACCGTCCAGACCCCGCCCGACACGGCGTCGAGGTGTTCGACCCCCTTCTGGTCCCAGACCTTCATGCCCTTGCCCTCGACGATGATGCGCGGCTCGCCGGTCTCGAAGGGTTTGTGCTGGGTCAGGTGATGCCAGACATGGGCGCGGTCGGCGTCCACGATCTTGGAAATGTCGTTGTCCTGGAATTTGCCGTCCATGGGAACGCTCCGGTCATGGGGTGGGGATTTGGGCAGGAGCGTAGGACTGTTCCCCGCCATTGGCAATCGGGGGCAATCGGGGTGGCAGGCCGATGCCGGGCGGCCTAGGCTTGGGTCCGGAAATGGGTCGGTAACGGACCCGAAAGGAGCTGCGCGGTATGGATCAGGCGAAACGAGCTTTTCTGACGATGCTGTTCGAGGCCGCCGTGGGCGCCGCCGATCCCGCCGAGGCTTTGAAAGGCCATTTGCCAGAACGGCCAAAGGGGCGGACCGTTGTGATCGGCGCAGGCAAAGGCGCGGCGCAGCTGGCCGCCGCGTTCGAGGCCGCATGGGACGGGCCGGTCGAGGGCGTGGTCGTGACCCGCTACGGCTATGCCGCTCCGTGCCCTTCGCTCAAGGTGATCGAGGCGGCGCATCCGGTGCCGGACGCGGCGGGCGAGGCCGCGACGCGCGAGGTCATGGCGGCGCTCGACGGGCTGACGGCGGACGATCTGGTCGTGGCCCTGATCACCGGCGGGGGCTCGGCCCTGCTGGCCGCGCCGCCGGAGGGGCTGACGCTGGAGGACGAACAGGCACTGAACGAGGCGCTGCTGGCCTCGGGCGCGCCCATCGGGGCGATGAACGCGATCCGCAAGCAGGTCAGCCGGGTCAAGGGCGGACGGCTGGCGCTGGCGGCACATCCGGCGAAGGTCGTGACGCTGGTGGTGTCGGACGTGCCCGGCGACGATCCGGCCGAGGTCGCGTCGGGGCCGACGGTCGCCAGCGCGACGGACCGGGCGGCGGCGATGCGGGCGGTGCGGGACTATGGCATCGCGCTGCCGGAACGGGTGGCGGCGTTCCTGAAGGACGCGCCGGAGGATGCGCCGGGGCCGGACGATCCCCGGCTGGCCGGGCACGAGGTCCACGTTATCGCCTCGGCCGCGCGGTCGCTGGAGGCGGCGGCGCGGGTGGCGGAGGATGCGGGCGTGCCGGCGGTGATCCTGTCGGATGCGGTGGAGGGCGAGGCGCGCGAGGTGGCCAAGGTGCACGCCGCCATCGCGCGCGAGGTTGCGGCCAAGGGGCGGCCCTTCACCAAGCCGGTCGTGATCCTGTCGGGCGGCGAGACGACGGTGACGCTGCGCGGCAAGGACGGGCGCGGGGGGCGGAACAGCGAGTTCCTGCTGTCGTTCGCGATGGCGGTCGAAGGGTGTGAGGGCATCCACGCGCTGGCGGCGGATACGGACGGGATCGACGGGTCCGAGGACAACGCCGGGGCCTTCGCGGATGGTGCCACCGCGGCGGAAATGCGTGGGGCGGGCGTGGACCCAGCCGAGGCGCTGGGCCGGAACGACGCGTGGGGCGCGTTCGATGCGGTGGGCGGTTTGTTCGTGCCGGGGCCGACCGGGACGAACGTGAACGACTTCCGGGCGATACTGGTGGAGTAGGGCCGGGGGCCGGACCGGCAGCTGATGGCGCGGGACTCGCTCGCACGTCGTTTCCGCACACGGAGTCTGGTAGGGCGAGGGGGTCGGTTGAACTATCGTGCAGCCACTCGTTTCGGCTCTGGCAGGGCAAGGTGATCTTGCGGCGTTGCGCGTGATCGCCACTCAGACCGTCGCCGGGAGCAAGGAGCCCGCCGCAGCTCTCTGCTTTGCGAGGGGCGGGGTCAGGCCCCGCGCCATAACTTGGACGGCCTCAAAACGTGCCCCGGCACAAGACGCGCGCAAAGGCTGTCCGCCACGCCGACCGGTTCGAAAACGAGGTCCAGCGTGGCGGTCGAGGTGCCGCCGCTCAGCCCCTGAGGCAAGCGGCGAGGCTGTCCGCCATGCGGGTCAGCAGCGCCGGGTAGAGCTCCGATCCGGGCTCCATATCCGCGCCGACGGGGTCGAGCGTGCCGTGATTCACGCCGAGGTCGTTTGCCAGCGTCTCGATCTGGCGCGGATTGAACTGCGGTTCGGCGAAGAGGCAGGTGATGCCGTGTTCGGCCACCTCGTCCCTCAGGGCCGCGATGCGGGCCGGTCCGGGCTGGCGGGCGTCGCTGGGCGACAGGGCGGCGTGCGAGGTCAGGCCGAAGCGGGCCTCGAAATACTGGTAGGCGTCGTGGAAGGTGATGAATTCGCCCTCCACGCCGTCGAGGCGGCTGGTGATCGTGGTTTCGAGTTCGGTCAGCGCGACCTCGGCCCGGTCCGCGTTGGCGCGGTAGGTTTCGGCGTTCTCCGGGTCGCGGGCGGCGAGGTCCTCGGCGATCAGGCGGGTCCAGATGCGGGCGTTCCGCGGGTCGAGCCAGGCGTGCGGGTCGCTGTCGCCGTGGTTGTGTTCGTCGGCGTGGTCCGCGTGGTCGTCGTCTTCCTCGTGCCCCTCGTCCGCGTGATCGTGATGATCCGCCTCGCGGTTGGCCAGCAGGAGCGTGCCCTCGGCCTCCAGCAGTTCCAGCGAGGTCGCGTCGGGGGCGAGGGTGGGGAGCGACTCCTCCAGCCAGGGCGTGATGCCGTGACCGACCCAGATGACCAGATCGGCCTCCGAGAGCGCCCGCGCCTCGGACGGGCGGAGCGCGTAGCCGTGTGGCGAAGCGCCCGGGCTGACCAGCAGGTCCGGCGTGCCGACGCCCTGCATCACGCTTGCCACCAGCGAGTGGATCGGCAGGATGTCGGTCGCCACACGGGGCGGTTCGGCGGCCAGCGGCGTGGCGAGCGTTGCGATCAGGGCGAAGTGGATCAGCCGCATGGAGGGCTCCTTGCGTTTTGGGGTGGTGTTTCGACTTGTTACGTTATAACATTGCACCATGACGGATGACCTGCAACCCCTCGGATTCACGAAACACGATCACCAGCGGTGCATCGCCTCGACGCTCGAACAGGCGGAGGCGCTGTGCAGCGCACGCAAGGTGCAGCTGACGCCGGTGCGACGGCGGACGCTGGAGATCCTCCTGGAGCATCACGCTGCGCTCGGCGCCTACGAGGTGCTGGAGCGGCTGGCGAAGGATGGATTCGGGTCGAAGCCGCCCGTCGCTTATCGCGCCCTGGGGTTCCTGGTGGACAACGGGCTGGCGCACCGGGTGGAGCGGCTGAACGCCTATGTCGCCTGCGTCCATCCGGGCGACAGCCACGATCCGGCCTTCCTGATCTGCCGGGGCTGCGGGCAGGTGGCGGAGGCCGAGGCGCGCTCGCCCCTTGGCGGGACCGCCGGGTTTGCCGTGGAAAGCACGGTGGTGGAGGCCGAGGGGCTGTGCCCGGCCTGTCAGGAGACGGGCGCATGAGGCTGATCACCGGGACGGGCCTGCGCGCGGCCTATGACGGGCGCGTGGTGCTGGAGGGCGTGGATTTTCGCCTCGACGCGGGCGAGATCGTGACGATCGTCGGCCCGAACGGGTCGGGCAAGTCGACGCTGCTGCGGCTGCTCTCCGGCGCGTTGAAGCCCGGCGCGGGGCGGATCGAGCGGGCGCCGGGGCTGCGCATCGGCTACGTGCCGCAGAAGCTGCATGTGGATCCGACGATGCCGCTGACGGTGCGGCGGTTCCTGGACCTGCCGCGGCGGGTCGGGTCCGCCAAGGCGGACGCGGCGCTGGTGCGCGTCGGGCTGGGCTCCGAGATCGCGGGGCGTCAGGTGACGGAACTGTCGGGCGGGCAGCTGCAGCGGGCGCTTCTGGCGCAGGCGCTGCTGCGCGAGCCGCAGGTGCTGATGCTGGACGAGGCCACGCAGGGGTTGGACCAGCCGGGCTCTGCGGCGTTCTACCGGCTGATCGAGGAGATCCGGGCCGAGGTCGGCTGTGCGGTGCTGATGGTCAGCCACGAGCTGCACGTCGTGATGAGCGCGTCGGACCGGGTGATCTGCCTGAACGGGCACGTCTGCTGCGAGGGCGCGCCGGAGCATGTGTCGAGCGCGCCGGAATACCGGGCGCTGTTCGGGACGGGGACCGGGGGGGCGCTGGCGCTCTACCGGCATGACCACGATCACGGCCATGACGGGCATCACCACCATCATCACCCTCACGGGCATGCGCATCACCACCACCACGAGGGGGCGGAGTGATGCTGGACGATTTCCTTGTCCGCGCGGCGCTGGCCGGGGTCGGCGTGGGGCTTGTGGCCTCGGTGCTGGGGTGCTTCGTCGTGTGGCGGCGGATGGCTTATTTCGGGGATGCGACGGCGCATGCGGCGATCCTCGGGGTCGCGCTGTCGCTGGGGTTTGCGTTGCCGGTGACGGCGGGGGTGCTGGCGGTGGCCGTGATCATGGGGCTGGCCGTCGCGGTGCTGTCGTCGGGGCGGCAGGGGGCGGACGCGGTGCTGGGGGTGCTGTCGCATTCCGCGCTGGCCTTCGGCCTGATGGCGGTGGCGCTGCTGCCGAATGTCAGGGTGGACCTGCAGGCCTACCTGTTCGGCGACATCCTGAGTGTCAGCCGGGGCGATCTTGGCGTGATCTGGGGTGGCGGTGCCTTGGTTGCCGCGCTGCTGGCGTGTCGGTGGCAGCGGCTGCTGACCGCGACGGTGAACGGCGATCTGGCCGCGGCGGCGGGGATTTCGCCCGAGCGCGAGAAGATGGTGTTGACGGTGGCGCTGGCCGTGGTCGTCGCGGTGTCGATCAAGGTGGTCGGCGCGCTGCTGATCACGGCGATGCTGATCATCCCTGCAGCGGCGGCGCGGCCATTGGCGCGGACACCCGAGGTGATGGCGGGGATGGCGGCGGTGATCGCGGTGGCGGCGGCGCTTGGGGGGCTGCAGCTGGCGCTGTGGCTCGACACGCCGGCGGGGCCGTCCATCGTGGCGAGCGCGGCCGCCGTCTATGCGGCGACCGCTGTGTTCGGGCTCAGGCGCGCTTAGGCGATACCCAGCTCGGACGCGGTCTTGTCCAGACCGATCTTCACCTTGTCCGCGACCTCGTCCACCTGTTCCTTGGTGATGATCATCGGCGGGCAGAAGGCCAGCGTGTCGCCGATGGCGCGGGTCACGACGCCTTCGGCGAAGATGTTGGCGGCGGCTTTCATGCCCAGCATCCCCGGCTTTTCCATCGCCGTCTTGGCCTCTTTGTCCAGAACCAGTTCAAGACCGGCGATCAGGCCGGTGCCGCGCTTTTCCCCGACCAGCGGGTGCGAGGCGAGCTCCTCCAGCCGCTTCTGCATGTGCGCACCGACGGTGCGGGCGTTGCCCAGCAGGTCGCGTTCCGCGATGATCTTGAGGTTCTCGACCGCCACGGCTGCCGCGACGGGGTGCCCGCCGCCGGTAAAGCCCATGCCGAACCCGCCGAGGCGCTGCGTCTCGTCCGCGATCGGCTGGTAGACCCGGTCATTCATCACGATGGCCGAGATCGGCAGGTAGGAGGACGACAGCTGCTTGGACAGCGTCATGATGTCCGGCTTCATGTTGAAGGTTTCGGAACCGAACATGTTGCCGGTCCGGCCAAAGCCGTTGATGACCTCGTCCGCGATCAGCAGGATGTCATACTTGTTCAGCACCTCCTGGATGCCTTCCCAGTAGCCCGGCGGGGGAACGATCACGCCGCCCGCGCCGATCAGCGGTTCGCCGATGAAGGCGGCGATGGTGTCCGGACCCTCGGCCAGGATCAGCTCCTCCAGTTCGCGGACGCGGCGGGCGGCAAACTCCGCCTCGGTCTCGCCCGGCTGGCCCTCGCGCCAGAAATGGGGCGATCCGGTGTGCAGGAAGCCCGGCAGCGGCAGGTCGAACGAGGTGTGGTTCGGAGCAAGCCCGGTCATCGAGCCAGACGCGACGGTGATCCCGTGATAGCCCTTGACCCGGCCGATGATCTTTTTCTTTTCCGGCTTGCCGAGCGCGTTGGACCGATACCAGACCATCTTGACGATGGTGTCGTTCGCCTCGGAGCCGGAGTTGGTGAAGAACACCTTGGACATCGGCACCGGCATCATGTCGATCAGCATCTCGGCCAGTTCGACGGCGGGGGTGTGCGACCGCATCGCGAAGGTGTGGTAGTAGGGCAGTTCGGCCATCTGTTTCGCCGCCGCCTCGACAAGGCGGGGTTCGGAAAAGCCGATGCCGACGGACCACAGGCCGGCCATCGCCTCGATGTATTTCTTGCCGCTGACGTCCCAGACATGGACGCCATCGCCGCGCTGCATCACCACGGGACCCTGTTCTTCGAGCATCCGGGCGTTGGTGTAGGGATGCATGTGGACGCGGGCATCCCGCGCCTCGATGGAGTTTGGCAGTTGGTTCATCTTGTTCATGGTGGGCCCTTTCCATGGATCGGATATATCTGTCGCCGCAGAGTGGCGCACCGCGCGACACGAGAGTCAACCGGGCGCGATCAAGAAAGGCTCAGGCGGCCTGTTCTCCGCGCAGGTATGCGGCCAGCGCCTCGGCTCCGAACGGCTTGCGCAGCACCGGCGCGCGGGTGACGGCGGCGGCGTGCAGCGGGTGGTCGGGCCGCAGCGACGTCATAAGGTAACAGGGTGGCGCACCGGCGGGCAAGCGGTCCAGCAGGTCGATGCCGGTGCCCGTGCCTTCGAGCGAGATGTCGGACAGGATCAGGGTGATGCCGGGCACCTGCGCGATCAGGTCCAGCGCCTCGTCCGCCGTCGTCGCCTCGATCACCGCATGGCCGAGGTCGCGCAGCATGTCCCGGACCGAGCGGCGCAGGTCGGCGCTGTCCTCGACCAGCAGGACGAGGCCGGGATCCACGGGTCGCGGCGCGCCACGCCACGGCAGGCGCAGGCTGATCCGCGCGCCGCCGCCGGGTGCGTTGCCGACGCGGACCTGACCGCCCGCCAGCGAGGTGGCGTTGTAGACCATGGCAAGCCCGAGGCCCGAGCCCTCGCCGCCCTTGGTGGTGAAGAACGGCGTGAAGGCATTGTCGAGCGCCGCCTGGCTGAAGCCGGGTCCGGTGTCGGTCAGCGCGAATTCGACCCATGTGTCCTTGACCGAGGCGACGCGGAGGGTGATCGCGCCTTCGGTCCCGATCGCATCGCGTGCGTTCAGAACGAGGTTCAGCAGCGAATCCTGCAGCGTGCCGCGGTCCAGCATCAGGGTCGCGCCGCCGGTATCGTCCACGATGTCCAGCGTGATGTACGAGGGCAGGGCGGCGGTGGCGATGGTGCTGAAATCGGCAAGGAACGGGCCGAGGCCGGTGGCCGTCGGGCGGTGTTCCGGGCCGGTGGTCATCTCCGCGATCCGGTTCAGCAGGTCGCCGCCGCGTCGGGCCGCGTTGAGCGTGGCGGATACGAGGTCGCGGGCGCGGTCGGGCAGGTCCATCCGGCCAAGCTGCGCCTGCATCCCGAGGATGATGGTCAGCAGGTTCGAGAAATCATGCGCCATCCCGCTGGTCATCTGCGCCGCCAGCGCGCGGCGGCGGGTCTGGGCGAGGGCGACGCGGGTCTGGGTTTCCTCGGTCACGTCGGTGGACAGGACATAGGCCCCGTCATGACGGTCGGGGGTAAAGGCCACGCGGATCCGGCGGGACGACGCTTCGTCGGTGAAGGTGAACACCGAGGACCGGCCCTTCAGCGCGGCCTCGAGATAGGGCTGGATCGCGCGGTAGGCCTGCGTGCCGAGGACATCGGCGATGTGCAGGCCGATGATGTTCGACGGACGGCCCGGCATGATCGAGTTCAGCCGGCGGTTGGAGAAGGTGTAGCGCCGGTCGGGGCCAAGGTGGGCGATATGCGCCGGCATCATCTCGGTCGTGGTGCGGGTGCGGGCCTCCATCGCGGTCAGTTCGCGCTTGGCCTCGGCCAAGGCTGCGTTGGTGGCCGAGAGCTTGCGGTTGGCGGCGGACAGCTCCTCGGCGCGGGTCAGGAGCTGAGCGTTCAGTTCCTCGGACCGGGCGCGCAGCAGGGCCTCCTGCGCCTTGATCTCGGTGATGTCCGTATAGACGGTGACCCATCCGCCCTCGGGCAGGGGCGAGCCCTCGACGCTGATGGTGCGCCCGTTGGCGCGTTCGCGTTCGAGGTAGTGCGGCTGAAAGGTCATCGCCTGATCCACGCGCTCGCGCACCGCGGCCTCGGTATCGGGCAGGTGGCCGTATTCGCCGCGTTCCACCAGAAAGCGGATCGTGTCCTCGAAGGTCGCGCCGGGTTCGTTCAGGTGATGCGGCAGGTCGAACATCTCGACGAAGCGGCGGTTGCACAGCACCAGCCGCAGGTCATTGTCGTAGATCGTCAGGGCCTGCTGAATCAGGTTCAGCCCCGCCATCGTCATGTTCTGCGTCGCTCCGGTCGGCACGGGACCTCCCCTCCCTGCTTGATGACATGGCTAGCACCGGGCGGGCCGCAGGCAAAGCGTCCCGACTTGTTACAATTCGTTAGAATTAGGAAATGATGGGGAAAGACTTCCCCGCGACACATAGGGACAGCCCGGAGACGGGCCGCAGAGAATCGCCATCAAGGCGCGTCCCGGGGGGAGCCGGGACAAGGGGAGGAGATACCGTTGGCAGCACCGTCTCAGGACGCGGGCGCGATTGCGTCCATTCCGGCCCTTCTGGACCGCAATGCAAAGCGGTTCGGCAACAAACCCGCCTATCGCGAAAAGGAATTCGGGATCTGGCAGACGTGGTCCTGGGCCGAGGCCAAGGAAGAGATCGAGGCGCTGGCTCTCGGGCTGATCAACCTCGGGGTGCAGCCGGGCGATTTCATCGCGATCATCGGGTCGAACCGTCCGCATCTCTACTGGGTGTTCCCGGCGGCACAGATGGTGGGCGCGATCCCGGTGCCGATCTACCAGGACAGCGCCGCCGAAGAGATGGCCTATGTGCTGGACCACTGCGGCGCGCGCTTTGTCGTGGCCGAGGATCAGGAGCAGGTCGACAAGGTGATCGAGGTGCAGGACCAGCTGCACCAGTTCGAGCACATGATCTACCTCGACCCGCGCGGGCTGCGGAAATACGACCACGCCAAGCTGCATGAATATGCACACGTGCAGGCCATGGGCCGCGCGGCCATCGACGAGCTGACGCCCGAGCTGACGGCGCGCAAGTCCAAGCTGGCCTATGACGACGTCTGCGTGATGCTCTACACCTCGGGCACGACCGGCAAGCCCAAAGGCGTGGTCCTGTCGAACCGCAACATCATCGAAACCTCGAAGAATTCCAGCGAGTTCGACAGCCTCGGGCCCGGCGACGAGGTGCTGGCCTACCTGCCGATGGCATGGGTGGGCGATTTCATCTTCTCGATCGGTCAGGCGATGTGGACCGGGTTCTGCGTGAACTGTCCCGAAAGCCCGGAAACGATGGTCACGGACCTGCGCGAGATCGGGCCGACCTATTACTTCGCCCCGCCGCGCGTGTTCGAGGGTCAGCTGACCAACGTCATGATCCGGATGGAGGACGCTTCGAAGTTCAAGAAGCGGCTGTTCGACAAGTACATGGCCCATGCCCGCAAGGTCGGGGGCAAGATCCTCGACGGCGAGAGCGTCAGCGCGGGCGACCGGTTCAAGTACTGGCTGGGGAACCTGTTCGTCTACGGCCCGCTCAAGAACTCGCTGGGCCTGAGCCGGGTGCGCGTGGGCTACACCGCGGGCGAGGCGATCGGGCCGGAGATCTTCCACTTCTACCGCTCGCTCGGGATCAACCTGAAGCAGCTCTATGGCCAGACCGAAGCGTCGGTCTTCATCACGCAGCAGCCCGACGGACAGGTGCGGTCGGACACCGTGGGCGTCGCGTCGCCGGGGGTGGAGCTGAAGATCGGGGACAATGGCGAGGTCTATTACCGCAGCCCCGGCGTGTTCGAGTATTACTACAAGAACGAGGAAAGCACGAAGTCGACCAAGGACGCCGAGGGCTGGGTCGCAACGGGCGACGCGGGTTTCATCGAGCCGGACAGCGGACACCTGCGGATCATCGACCGGGCCAAGGATGTGGGCAAGATGGCCAACGGCGCCCTGTTCGCGCCGAAGTACGTCGAGAACAAGCTGAAGTTCTTCCCCAACATCCTCGAAGCCGTGGTCTTCGGGAATGGCCGGGAGGAATGCACGGCCTTCCTGAACATCGACCTGAACGCGGTCGGCAACTGGGCCGAGCGTCACAACCTCGCCTATTCGTCCTATACCGAACTCGCCGGGCACCCGAAGGTGCTGGAGATGATGAAGGGCCACGTCGAGGAGGTGAACGCCAGCGTCGCCGAGGACGAGATGCTGTCGGGCTGCCAGGTCCACCGCTTCGTCGTGCTGCACAAGCAACTGGACCCGGACGACGGCGAGATCACACGGACCGGCAAGGTGCGGCGGCGGACGGTGGACGAGAAGTTCGCCGACATCATCACCGCGCTCTATGACGGCTCGGAGGAGATCGCGACCCGGACCGAGGTGACCTACGAGGACGGGCGCAAGGGCTACATCAGCGCGACGCTGAAGATCGTGAAGGCCAAGACGGTGCCGGCATCGGCCCCCAAGGCGGTCGCGGCGGAATGACGGAACGGCGCGCGCGTGCCGCGACGCCCCGCCCGCCATCCCGTGCGGGCGTCAGGGGCAGAGCGGCAGGCCGCGGGGAGGGAAGGACATGATGGACGCACAACCGGCAGAGGGCTTTGTCACAGCGGACGGTCGCAAGATCGGCGGCGTGGTGATGGAGATGAAGAACATCACCCTGCGCTTTGGCGGCGTGGTGGCGATCAAGGACATCTCGTTCGACATCCGCGAGGGCGAGATCCGCGCGATCATCGGCCCGAACGGCGCCGGCAAGTCGTCGATGCTGAACGTGATCTCGGGCTTCTACGTCCCGCAGGAGGGCGAGGTCATCTACAAGGGCCAGAAGCGCCCGCCGATGAAGCCCTACGAGGTGGCACGGCAGGGGATCGCCCGGACCTTCCAGAACATCGCCCTGTTCGAGGGGATGACGGTGCTGGACAACGTGATGACCGGCCGCCTGAACTACATGAACACCGGGCTGCTGAGCCAGGCCATGTGGTGGGGCAAGTCGCAGCGCGAGGAAATCGAGAACCGCGAAGTGGCGGAGAAGATCATCGACTTCCTCGAGATCCAGAACATCCGCAAGACGCCGGTCGCGCGCCTGCCCTACGGTCTGAAGAAGCGGGTCGAACTGGCCCGCGCGCTGGCCGCGCAGCCGTCGATCCTGCTGCTGGACGAGCCGATGGCGGGCATGAACGTCGAGGAGAAGGAGGACATGAGCCGCTTCATCCTCGACGTGAACGACGAATTCGGCACCACCATCGCGCTGATCGAGCACGACATGGGCGTCGTCATGGACCTGAGCGACCGGGTGGTCGTGATGGACTACGGCAGGAAGATCGGGGACGGCACGCCGGACGAGGTGCGCAACAACCAGGAAGTGATCGACGCCTATCTTGGCGTGGCGCACGACTGAGGGGAGAGACATGCCTGAACAACTACTCTTCGCGATGGAAGTCATCCTCAACGGCCTGATGGCCGGGGTGCTCTACGCGCTTGTCGCGCTCGGCTTCGTGCTGATCTTCAAGGCCTCCGGGGTCTTCAACTACGCGCAGGGCGTGCTGGCGCTGTTCGCGGCGCTGACGCTGGTCGGGATCATGGAGGGGCAGGTGCCCTTCAGCCATCTGATCAACGCGATCTTCGGCACGGACCTCCATCACTTCGGATGGGAGATCCCGGCTATCGCGGCGATCCTGCTGACGATGGTGGTCATGGTGGCGCTGGCCTACCTGGTGAACCACTACATCATGCGGCACCTCGTGAACCAGGATCCGATCATCCTGTTCATGGCGACCATCGGTCTGGCCTATTTCCTCGAAGGGTTCGGGGACCTGATGTGGGGGTCCGACATCAAGAACCTCGACGTCGGTCTGCCTCAGGGTCTGAACGGGTTCATCGACGAAACGACATTCAATGCCTTCGGCTACGGCTTCTTCATCGACAACCTCGACATCGTTGCGTCGGTTGTGGCCGCGCTGCTGGTGGTCGCGCTGGTGATCTTTGCGCAATACACCAAGCAGGGCCGCGCGATGCGCGCCGTGGCGGACGATCACCAGGCCGCGCTGTCGGTCGGGATCTCGCTGAACTTCATCTGGGTCATGGTGTGGTCAGTCGCGGGCTTCGTCGCGCTGGTCGCGGGTATCATGTGGGGGTCGAAGTCGGGCGTCCAGTTCTCGCTGTCTCTGATCGCGCTCAAGGCGCTGCCGGTGCTGATGCTGGGCGGATTCACCTCGATCCCCGGCGCCATCGTCGGCGGGCTGATCGTGGGCGTGGGCGAGAAGCTGTTCGAATTCGCCATCGGCCCGATGGTCGGCGGCGCGACCGAGAACTGGTTCGCCTACGTGCTGGCGCTGGTGGTGCTGGTGTTCCGCCCGCAGGGGCTGTTCGGCGACAAGATCATCGAGAGGGTGTAGCCGGTGCTGCTGCTGCGCAAGACCATACTGCTGATCCTGCGGATCGTGCTGGGGATGTCGATCATCGCCACCTTCGGCAGCATCGCGGGTCTGGGCATCGCGCGGCAGGCGGTCGAGGGCGGCGCGGATCTGGGCGAGGAGGCCCGGACCACGGGTGGCCAGCTGGCTGCGTGGCTGAGGATCGGCGGCCCGGCGCTGGCGCTGGTCGCGCTGAGCGCCTCGACCGAGCGGTGGCTCTGCCGCCGCTGGGGCATGGCCTGAGATGGAGGACGGACGGATGCACAAGGCGATCGCGGTGGTGAACGTGGTGGCGTGGTCCGGTTTCTGGGCCTTCGGATACCTCGCGCTTTCGGCGCATGTCGACGACGCGGGGCAGATGGTGACGGCGGCGCTTCTGGCGGCGCTGGGTGGAGCGCTCGGGCTGTGGGCCTATTTCCAGCTCGTGCGGCATTCGGAACGGACAGGGTATGCGGCCACGCCGAAACGGGGCGTGCCGACGTTTGAAGATAACAAGGGGGAGAGCGTCTGATGCTTTACCGTGAGGCGGGGGACTTCAAGACCTCCTACAAGGACGACAGCCAGACCTTCCCGATCCGGATCGACCGGTGGGGATATTACGCGATCCTCGCGATCGCCTTCATCGCGGTGCCGCTGGTCATCAACGACTACTGGGCCAGCGCGGTTCTGCTGCCGTTCCTGATCTACGCGATCGCGGCACTCGGGCTGAACATCCTGACGGGATTCTGTGGTCAGGTGTCTCTGGGCACCGGCGGCTTCATGGCCGTGGGGGCCTATGCCTGCTACAAGCTGATGACGGCATTCCCCGAAGTGAACATCGTGATCCACGTGATCCTTGCGGGCGGCGTCACCGCCTGCGTGGGCGTGCTGTTCGGCCTGCCGTCGCTCAGGATCAAGGGCTTCTACCTCGCCGTGGCGACGCTGGCGGCGCAGTTCTTCCTCGTGTGGCTGTTCAACAAGGTGGGCTGGTTCTACAACTACTCGGCCTCGGGCCAGATCAGCGCGCCGACACGGACCGTGCTGAGCATCGAGGTCACCGGCCCGACCGCTTCGCCCTGGGCGAAATACCTGATCTGCCTGACCTTCGTGACGGTCATGGCGTGGCTGGCGCGGAACCTGACCCGCGGCTCGGTCGGACGGAAGTGGATGGCGATCCGCGACATGGACATCGCGGCCGAGATCATCGGGGTGAACCCGCTGGCCGCCAAGCTGAGCGCCTTCGCCGTGTCGTCCTTCTTTGTCGGCATCTCGGGCGCGCTGTTCTTCTCGGTCTACCTCGGCGCGGTCGAGGTGGGCGAGGTGTTCGGCATCCAGAAATCGTTCCTGGTGCTCTTCATGATCATCATCGGCGGGCTCGGTTCGATCTTCGGGTCCTTCGCGGGGGCGGCGTTCATCGTGCTGCTGCCGGTGTTCCTGAAGAACGTGCTGGTCGGCGGCATGGGATGGGCGACGGACCTCGCCGCGCATCTCGAGCTGCTGATCCTCGGCGGGCTGATCATGATGTTCCTGATCCTCGAGCCGCACGGGCTGACCGCCTACTGGCGGACGCTGAAGGAGAAGATGAGACTCTGGCCGTTCCCGCATTAACGCGGGCGAGCCGGGAGGAGACCGCGGGGGGAAACAACCCGCGGGCGGGCAAGAAATCGGTAAAAAACCAATTGGGAGGAATACGACCGATGAAACTGAAGATGATCGCGGCCGCGGCCGCTGCGCTGATGACGGCAGTGCCGGCCTACGCCGACCTGACCATCCCGGCGCTCAACTACCGGACCGGCCCCTATGCGCCCTCCGGGATCCCCTACGCCGACGGCTATTCGGACTACATGACGCTGCTGAACGAACGCGACGGCGGCATCGGCGGAGAGCGGATCAACGTTCTGGAGTGTGAAACCGGCTACAACACCGAAAAGGGCGTGGAATGCTACGAGCAGACCAAGGGCCAGGGCTCGCTGCTGTACATTCCGCAGTCCACCGGCATCACCTACCAGCTGATCCCCAAAGCTTCGGCTGACGGCATTCCGGTCTGGTCGATGGCCTATGGCCGCACCTCGGCCGTGAACGGCAAGGTGTTCGAGTGGATCTTCAACCTGCCCGTCACCTACTGGGACGGCGCGTCCGTCGCGGTGAAATACGCGATGGAGCAGGAAGGCGGTTCGCTGGAAGGCAAGAAGATCGCGCTGGTCTACCACAACTCGGCCTACGGCAAGGAACCGATCCGCACGCTGGAAGCGCTGGCTGCGAAGCATGGCTTCGAATTCGTTCCGATCGCCGTGGACCACCCCGGCCAGGAACAGAAGTCGCAGTGGCTGCAAATCCGCCGCGAGCGTCCTGACTACGTCTTCATGTGGGGCTGGGGCGTGATGAACTCCGTCGCGATCCAGGAAGCCGCGAACATCCGCTACCCGATGGACAAGTTCATCGGCGTGTGGTGGTCCGGCTCCGAAGCTGACGTGGTTCCGGCCGGTGAAGGTGCAAACGGCTACAAGTCGCTGACCTTCCACGGTGCAGGCACCGATTTCCCTGCGCTGCAGGAGATCAAGACGACCGTGATCGACGCCGGCAAGAACGCCGGTGACGGCTCCAAGTGGGGCGAAGTCGGCTACAACCGTGGCGTCTATGCCGCGGCGATGACTGCCGAGGCGATCCGCCAGGCACAGGAAAAGACCGGCAATGCGGCCATCACCGCCGCCGACATGCGCGACGCGCTGGAGAACCTGACCGTCTCCGACGCCCGGTTCGAGGAAATCGGCCTTGGCGGCTTTGCGCCTGCCGTGTCGCAGACCTGCGGCGCCCACTCCACCCCGCGCCTCGCGGCGGTGCAGCAGTGGAACGCGGCGGACAAGACCTGGACCGTGCTGACCGACTACATCGAGCCGGACTTCGAGATCATCGACCCGCTGATCCAGGAAGATTCGATGGCTTACGCCACCGAAGCCGGCATCACCCCGCGCGAGTGCAACTGATAGCGTGACGTGACAGCGCCGGGGCCCTGCAACGGGGCCCCGGCACCCCAACCGGGCCGTCCGACGGACGCAGGGCCCGACAGGATTTCGAGGACGAGATGAGCCAGGCCGAGACGATCGCACCGACCGCCCCCGTGGACGCACCCGAAGCGGGTGAGCCGCTGCTGCGCGTGAGCAACATCGAAGTGATCTACAACCACGTGATCCTTGTCCTCAAAGGCGTCTCGCTCGCCGTGCCGAAGGGGGGCATCACGGCCCTGCTGGGCGGCAACGGCGCGGGCAAGACGACGACGCTGAAGTCGATCTCGAACCTCCTTCGCTCGGAACGGGGCGAGGTGACGAAAGGCAAGATCGTCTATCGCGGCGAAGAGATTTACGGGCTGAACCCCGCCGACCTCGTCAAGAAGGGCGTCATCCAGGTGATGGAGGGCCGTCACTGCTTCGAGCACCTGACGGTCGAGGAAAACCTGATGACCGGCGCCTATACGCGCGGGTCCAGCCGGGGCGAGATCGATGCGGACCTGAACATGGTCTACGACTATTTCCCCCGTCTCAAGGAACGCCGCAGGTCGCAGGCGGGCTACACGTCAGGCGGCGAACAGCAGATGGTCGCCATCGGGCGGGCGCTGATGGCGCGGCCCGAGATGATCCTGCTGGACGAACCGTCGATGGGCCTCGCGCCGCAGCTGGTCGAGCAGATCTTCGAGATCGTCAAAAGCCTGAACGAGAAGGAAGGGCTGACGTTCCTGCTGGCCGAACAGAACACCAACGTGGCCCTGCGGTTCGCGCATTACGGCTACATCCTCGAATCCGGGCGCGTGGTGATGGACGGCCCTGCCGCCGACCTGCGTGAGAACCCGGATGTGAAGGAATTCTATCTTGGCGTCTCGGACGAAGGGCGTAAGTCCTTCCGCGACGTCCGCTCCTACCGGCGCCGCAAGCGCTGGCTGAGCTGATCCGGCGGCGACAGAGACAGCGCCGTCATCGACGACAATCACGCGTCCGCCCGCGAGGGGCGGCGCCGGAGCCATGTGCGCCGGACAGGCGCCCCATGCGACGAGGGATGCGATGAGCACCTATTTCGACACCAGCGAGACCCGCAGCGCGGATGAACGCGCCTCCGCCTATGCCCGCGACCTGCCGCTGCAGATCGAGGCGGCCAAGGGGCTGGCAGGCTATGCCGCGCTGAAGGACGTGGACCCGTCGGAAATCACCGGGCCCGCCGCGCTGGCAAAGCTGCCGGTGCTCAGGAAGTCGGACCTCGTCGCCGCGCAGAAGGCCGCCGCGCCCTTCGGCGGGCTGACGACGCTGCCTGTCAGCAGCTTCGCCCATGTGTTCCAGAGCCCCGGGCCGATCTACGAACCGGGCGGCAACGGGCACGACTGGTGGCGGATGGGGCGGTTCCTGCATGCGGCGGGGATCGGCAAGGGCGACATCGTGCAGAACTGCTTTGGCTATCACCTGACGCCCGCCGGCATGATCTTCGAGAACGGCGCGCGGGCGGTCGGGGCGACGGTGCTGCCCGCCGGGACCGGCCAGACCGAACTGCAGGCGCAGGCGGCCCATGACGTGGGGACCACGGCCTATGCCGGGACCCCGGATTACCTGAAGGTGATCCTCGACAAGGCCGAGGAGATGGGGCTCCGCCTGGGGATCACCAAGGCGGCGGTCGGGGGTGGGGCCCTGTTCCCGTCGCTGCGGCAGGAGTATGCCGACCGCGGCATCTCCTGCCTGCAGAGCTACGCCACGGCGGACCTTGGCAACATCGCCTACGAAAGCCCGGCGATGGAAGGGATGATCGTCGACGAGGGCGTCATCGTCGAGATCGTGACGCCGGGAACCGGCACCCCGGTGAAGCCGGGCGAGGTCGGCGAGGTCGTGGTCACGACGCTGAACCCCGACTACCCGCTGATCCGTTTCGCCACCGGCGACCTGAGCGCGGTGATGGAAGGCACCAGCCCCTGCGGCCGCACCAACATGCGGATCAAGGGCTGGATGGGCCGCGCGGACCAGACCACCAAGATCAAGGGCATGTTCGTCCGGCCCGAGCAGGTGGCGGCGCTGGTCGCGCGGCATGACGACATTTCAAAGGCCCGTGTCATCGCGGACCGCGAAGGCGAAATGGATGTCATGATCGTCCGGATCGAATCGGCGAATGGCGGTGAAGGGGAACGTTACCTGTCTTCGGTGGTTGATGCGCTGAAACTGAAGGGCAAGATCGAGATCGTGCCGCCGGGCAGCCTGCCCAACGACGGCAAGGTGATCGAGGACCTGCGTAGTTACGATTGAGGCCCCGGCGTCCTTTTGCCTGAGGGGCGGGAGGAGGAAAGATGAAGGCCATCCGTATACTGGGCGCCGTCGCGGCCATGGGGCTCGCGACGCCCGTCGTAGCAAAGGACATCGCGCTGGTCGTGGTGAATTCGGACTACGACCGCGTGTCGGACATCCGCGGATCGCGGTTCGACCGGTTCTTTTCCGAAACGCTGGAGGGTGCGGGCTTTACCGTCTTCCGCGGCGCGGACATGAGCGGAGCCGAGATGCAGCGCCTTGCCGCCGACTTCGCCGACGAGGTGCAGGACGGCGACGACAACCGTATCGTGATCGTGCTGGCCGGGCACATGGCGGAGACGCCCTCGGGCGGCTGGCTGCTCGGGCGGACGGTGGACGAGCCGAACGCCTTCGGCATCGGTGGCGCGGCCCTGCCGCTCGCCCCGCTGGCCGAACTCGCGGCGACCGCGCCGGGGCAGGCCGTGGTGCTGCTGGCCTACCCGGATACGGAGCTGGACGGCGGGTTCGGCTTCGTGTCCGGCGGCGTCGATTTCGAGGCGCCGCAGGGCGTAACCGTGGCGCGCGGATCGGCGGATGACCTGCTGAGCCTCCTGCGGGACGGGCTGCTGCAGCCCGGCGCGAGCTATGCCGCCGCGCTGGACCAGGCGGGACGCGGTGTGCAGGCCGAGGGTTACATCTCGACCGCGTCGGGCCTGACGGGGGCCGCGGCGGGCGACACGCCGGCACCGACGCCGCCGCGCGACGATCCCGACACGCAGGAGATCGCGTATTGGTCCGCCGTCCGCGACATCGGCACCGTCGAGGCGCTCGAGTCCTATCTGGAGCGCTATCCGAATGGCAAATTCGCCGCCGACGCGCGCCGGATGATCGAGGACGCCAAGGCCGCGCCCGTGCGGCAGGCCGAGGCGATCGAGAAGGCGCTGAACCTGAACCGCGACCAGCGGCGGCAGATACAGCGCAACCTCGCCCTGATCGGCTTCGACCCGCGCGGGATCGACGGCATCTTCGGCCCCGCGACACGGACAGCCATCGGCGCATGGCAGTCGGCCAACAATTACGAGCGGACGACCTACCTGACCGCCGCGCAGATCGACCGCATCCAGTCCGCCGCCGACGTCCGCGCCGCGCAGTTGGAGCGCGAGGCGGCCGAACGGCGCGCGGCCGAGGAGCGGGCCGACCGGGCCTACTGGCGCGATCTGGGGCAGGGGGCCGACGAGGCGTCGCTGCGCGCCTATCTCAAGCGCTATCCGGACGGCGTCTATTCCGAGGTCGCCCGCGAGCGGCTCGACGCGATCGAGGCCGAGCGCGCCGACCAGGTCCGCCGCGAGGAGCGGCTGGCCTGGCAGGAGACCGAACAGCGCAACACGATCCAGGCCTACCAGGAGTTCCTCAACCGGTTCCCGCAGTCGCCCTTCGCCGAAACCGCGCGGGCGCGGATCGCGGAACTGCAGGACGACCGCAACAATGCCGCCCAGCGGGAAGAGGCGCAGCGGATCGAGAACCAGGTTGCGGGCAACCCCGTGACACGCCTGCTGGTCGAGCGCCGGCTGGAACAGCTGGGCTTCGAACCGGGCGCGATCGACGGTCAGTTCGACCGCGCCGCGCGGCGGGCGATCCGGCGGTTCCAGCAGTCGCAGGGCATCCAGGTCACCGGCTTCATCAACCAGGAAACGATGGTCCGCCTGCTTGCGGTCCGCTGACCGGTCATCGCGACCGTCCCCTGCTTCTTCTGGTTCCAAATACCTCGGGGGACGGCCGCAGGCCGGGGGGCAGAGCCCCCGCCTCGCCCTCCACCCGCGCACCCGTGGGACAACCGCTAGCGCTGGAAGATGTAGGTGCCGGGCGCAGGCTCCATCGGTTTGAGCCCGGCTTCCGGCGCGCCCGTCCGGGGCGGCGCGACCGGCTTGCCGCTGCGGCTGGCCAGCCAGTCGCCCCATGCGGGCCACCAGGACCCCTCCTGCGGGTCATGCGAGGCGAACCACGTGTCGGGATCGGTGTAGAGCGCGCCCTGTTCCCGGCAGCCGATGCGGTAGTGGCGGCCGGGGTGGCCCGGTTCGCTGACGATGCCGCCGTTGTGCCCGCCCTTGGTCAGCACGAAAGTCGACTGCGCCTTGGTGAACAGGTTGATCTTGTAGACCGAATGCCACGGCGCGATGTGGTCGCTTTCCGTGCCCACGATGAACAGCGGCGCGGTGATGTCGTTGAGCGAGATCACCCGCCCCTCGACCGCGAACCGTCCGGCGGACAGCCGGTTCTCCATGAAGAGCCCCCGCAGGTATTGCGAGTGCATCCGGGCGGGCATCCGGGTGACGTCGGCATTCCAGACCCCGATGTCGGTCGGCGCGTCCTCCTTCCCGAGGAAGTAGCGGCGGACGGCGCGGGTCCAGATCAGGTCCTCGGCGCGGATGGCGGCAAAGGCGCCGGCCATCTGCGGCTTGGCGAGGTAGCCCTGGTCGAACATCAGGTCCTCGAGGTAGGCCACCTGGCTTTCGTCCAGGAACAGCAGCAGTTCGCCCGCCTCGGTGAAATCGGTCTGCGCCGCCAGCAGCGTGACCGAGGCCAGACGGTCGTCCCCGTCCCGCGCCATGGTCGCCGCCGTGATCGCCAGCATCGTCCCGCCCAGGCAATAGCCGCAGGCGTGGATCTGCCGCCCCGGCTGAACGCGGGAGATGCAGTCGAGCGCGGTCATCACGCCGTCCTTGCGGTAATCCTCAAGCTCGAGGTCGCGCATCTCTTCGCCGGGGTTCACCCACGAGATGCAGTAGACCGTGTGGCCCTGTCCCACGAGCCAGTTGATCAGCGAGTTCTGGGGGCTGAGGTCGAGGATGTAGTATTTCATGATCCACGCCGGAACGATCAGCACCGGCTCGGGCCGGACGGACTCGGTCTGGGGGGAATACTGGATCAGCTCCATGATCTCGTTGCGATAGATGACCCGTCCGGGGGTGCAGGCGATCTTTTCGCCGATCTCGTAACCCTCGGGCACCTCCTTGGGGGCCTGTGTCAGCAGGCGGATCAGGTCTTCGCGGTGGTTGGCCGCCCCTTCGACGAAGTTCGCGCCGTGGCTGTCGCGGGTGGCCTCGATGATCTCGGGGTTCAGCGCGGGCTGGTTCGAGGGCGAGGCGGTGTCGAGCATCTGGCGCAGCATGAAGCGCATCCGGTCGGCGCTGTGCGGGTGCAGGCCGGGGATCGCGCGGGTGGTTTCCGCCCACCAGTCCTGCGAGGCGAGAAAGCCCTGCTGCCAAAGCGCGAAGGGTGCCGAAGCCCAGCCGGGGTGGGTGAAGCGGTGATCGTTCTTCGACGGGACGAAGGGGCGCTCCTCGGGCAGCTTGCCGGTCAGCGCGCCTTTCATCGCCCATGTCCACAGCGCCATCGCGTCGGTCGCGGCCTTGTCGGCGAGGTCGGCGCGGCGGCCCGGCGCGGCGGCGAGGTGCAGGGCCCAGTCGGTCCACGCCTCGATGGTCGCGGCCGGGGACACGCCGCCGGTCGCGCGGGCCAGCGCGGCGCGGGCGCTGCGGTCCAGCAGGGCGCGGGGATAGGGCGCCTCGGCGCGTGGCGGTGCGTTGTGCGTGCGCTGCGGCGTGCTGGCGGGCTGTTCGGGATAGAGGGGTGTGACCTTGGATTTCGGCATCTGGCGCGGCCCGGTTCGAATTGGGGATGCCGCAAAGGTGGGGGCATTCCCGCCCCCGCACAATGATCTGTGTCAGCCTGCGGCGCGGTGACGCCGGACGATGCGCAGGTTCGCCAGCGCCGCCAGCAGCGCGATGGCCGAGATCACGGTCATCATCGCCAGCATGTCCGCCCGCGCCGTCTCGGGGCTGGCCAGCGCCCCCGCAAGGCCGGTGATCGCCGCGCCCGCGCCGACCGTCATTGCCCCCGACAGCCCCGCAGCGCCACCCGCGCGTCCCGGAGCGGCGGCCAGCAGCGAGGCGTTGGCCGAGGGGATCGTCAGGCCGTTGCCGAAGCCGACCAGCAGCATCGGGGCGAAGAAGGTGATCGCGCCGGGCAGGCCGGTGATCAGCACCAGCGTCGACAGGGCGATCCCCACGCAGGTCGAGATGCGGCCCATGACCATCAGCACCTCGGGTGCTCGTCTGGCGCGGCTGACGATCCAGTTGCCGATGGCGAAGCCGATGGTGATGGAGCCGATCAGCACCCCGAGTTCGGCGCCGTTCAGCCCGTAGGCATTGGTCGCGGCCAGGGGCGCGATCGACACGAAGGTGAAGAACCCGCCGACCGAGAAGGCGACCGAGATCGTCGGCGCCCAGAAGGCCGGCAATTTCAGCAGGCCGAGGGCGGGCAGGCGGGTGGCGGCATGGGCCCGCGTCTCGCCCATGTCGAGGTAGGCGAGGATCAGCAGGCCGATCCCGATCGCCGTGTAGAGCATGAAGCCCGACCGCCAGCCGAACAGCGTGTCGAGCATCCCGCCGAAGACCGGCCCGACCATCGGCACGATCGCCATGGCCATGCCGATCTGCGCGATCCGCTTCGCCGCGCCGCTGTCGCCGAGGATGTCGCGGGTGACGGCGAGCGAGATGGCGTAGCCCGAGATCATCCCGGCCTGCAGCATGCGGAAGATCAGGAACAGCGTCACGTTCGGCGCCAGCGTGCAGCCGATGGAGGCCAGCGTGAACAGCGACAGCACGAACAGCATCACCGGCCGCCGACCCAGCCGGTCCGACAGCGGCCCGGCGATCAGCTGCACCACCGCCGTCATGGCGAGGTAGCCCGAGATCGACAGGCTGACGAGCGCATAGGAGGCGTCGAAGTCCTCGGCGATATGCGCCAGCGAGGGCAGCGACATGTTCAGCGTCAGAGGCGCTGCGCCCGACAGGAGAATCAGGGTGATCAGGCGGGGCGGTGTGGTGGCGGGTGTCAGCATGTGGCCGGACACGAAAAGGCCGCCCGGAGGCGGCCAATCGTGTGTCCTGCGAACGGTCTCAGCCCTGGCGGGCTTTGAACCGACGCTGCGTCTTGTTGATCACGTAGACGCGGCCCTTGCGGCGCACCACGCGGCAGTCGCGATGCCGGTTCTTGAGCGAACGGAGCGAGTTGCGGACCTTCATGGCCTTCTCCTCTTGTCGCGGCGCGGGGCGCCAGGGTTTCTCGGTTGGTGCCGCGGGTTGCCCCGAGGAACCGGTGAATTCATGGTGGGCGATACTGGGATCGAACCAGTGACCCCTACGATGTCAACGTAGTGCTCTACCGCTGAGCTAACCGCCCGTATGGCCTGCGTTTCACTATCCCGTGTGCACCCCGAACAAAAGGGGCGCGGGAATGCTCCGCGCCGGTCCGCCGGTCTATAAAAGGAGTCGAAGGGAGGATCAAGGGCTTTTGGCTCCCCAAATTTTGGCGCTATTATCAGGCTAACGGAGTTCTCATGCAAAGCCTTCCATACCGCCTGCATACCCCCGACGCGCAGACCACCAGCGTCGTCTTCGCCTCGCCGCACAGCGGGCGGGACTACCCGCGCGATTTCCTGCGGACCACGGTGCTGGACGATTTCACGATCCGCTCGTCGGAAGATGCCTTTGTCGACGAGCTTTTCGCGCCGGCCATCGAATTCGGTGCGCCGATGCTGGCCGCGCGGGTGCCGCGCGCCTTTGTCGATCTGAACCGGTCCGCCGATGAACTGGACCCCGCGCTGGTCGAGGGCGTGCGCCGCGCCTCGCACAACCCGCGGATCACGTCGGGGCTGGGGGTGATTCCCCGCGTCGTGTCGAATGGCCGCGCGATCTATCGCGGCAAGATCACGCGGGCCGAGGCGCAGCACCGGATCGATTCGTGCTGGCGGCCCTATCACACCGCGTTGCAGGCGCTGCTGGACATCACCAACCGCACCTTCGGCGAGGCGATCCTGATCGACTGCCATTCCATGCCGCACGAGGCGGTGGACTGCATTGCCCGCGCCGGGGCACGACGCCCCGACGTCGTCATCGGCGACCGCTTCGGCGCCTCGGCCGACAATGCCGTGGTGGACCGGATCGAGGCGGCCTTTGCCGGTGTCGGGCTGCACGTGATCCGAAACGCGCCCTTCGCGGGCGCCTTCGTCACCCAGCACTACGGACGTCCCTCGCGGCGTCAGCACGCGATCCAGATCGAGATCGACCGCTCGATCTACATGAACGAACGGATGATCCGACCGAACTCCAACTTCGAGCCGTTCCGCAAGCTGCTGCGCACCGTCATCGCCGAGGTGACCGAGATCGGCCGCACCGGGGAATTGCCGCTGGCGGCGGAGTGATCAGATCCCGGTCCGCGCGAGGAAGGCGCGGATCACCACGGCCTGCCGTTTCGGCATCGCCGGTTGCAGGGTGCCGATGATGACCCTGCGGTTCAGCCAGTCCCAGACGCCCGTGGGCGCCGTCACCTGGACCCGCGACAGGGCATAGCGGCCCTCCGGTGCGGCGTCGTCGATGATGACCCGGTTGCGGATGGTCAGCAGCGTCCCGTCCGCAATCCGCATTTCGTAGAGCGCGTCCAGTTCGCGCCCGCCATCCGTGCGGTGCAGTTGCCGGTCGGCCCCGCCCGCCAGAACCGAGCCGGACAGGTCCGGATGCTCCGGCCCGCCGCGAAAGCTGCCGCCGGTGATCGGCACGATGACCCGGTGACCGTGCGGGCCCTGTCCGATGTCCTCGCGCGGGGCGATGTCGATCAGCGCCTCCCATAGCAGCGAGGTCGAGATGGTGGGCAGGGGCAGCCCGGCGAGTATCGTGTCGGTTTCCATGAAGTCCTCAGCGCAGGGCACGGCCCTTGATGATGGCGTCGCTGCCGAACCGCGTGCGAATCGCGTCGGCGGCGCGTTCGGCCTTGCCGCGGCGGGCGGCATCGGGGTCCAGCAGGTCGCCCGAACGGTCGGCGTCCCCCTCGGGCACGAGGTCGGATATGCCGACGCCGATAAGGCGGAACGGCGCCTCTTTCGCGACCGGGTCATAGAGCGACCGGGCGCGGCGATAGATCGTGTCCGCCATCTGCGTCGGCTCGCGCAGCGAGATGCGGCGGGTCACGAGGCGGAAGTCGGCGCGCTTGAGTTTCAGCACCACGACGCGCCCGGCCAGTCCGCGCGCCTTTGCCCGGTCCGACACCTGTTCCGACAGCCGCCAGAGGTGGCCATCGAGGATATCGGCATCGCCGGTGTCCTCGAAGAACGTCGTTTCCTTGGAGATCGACTTGACCGGCGCGTTGGCCGACACGCGGCGGCGGTCCTGCCCGCGCGCGAGGTGCCATAGCCGGTCGCCCATCGACCCGAAGCGGGCCGTCAGGTCCGCGCGGTCCCAGCGAAGCAGGTCGGCGAAGGTCCGGATCCCGGCCTTGTCCAGCGCCGCCTGCGCCGCGCCGCCCACGCCCCAGATCAGCCGCACCGGCTTGTCGCGCAGGAAATCCGCCGTCTCAGCCTCGCCGATGACGGAGAACCCGTGCGGCTTGTCGAGGTCCGAGGCGACCTTGGCGAGGAACTTGTTGTGCGACAGCCCGATGGAGCCGGTCAGCCCCAGCTCCACCCGCATCCGCTTGACCAGCCGCGCCAGCATGTAGGCGGGCGGATGTCCGTGCAGCCGTGCCGTGCCGGTCAGGTCGATGAACGCCTCGTCCAGCGACAGCGGTTCGATGACCGGCGTCAGCTCCTCCATCATCGCGCGGATGGCCTTGGACGCCTCTACATAGGCCGCCATGCGCGGCTTCACGACGACCGCCTCGGGGCACAGCTTCAGCGCCTGGAACATCGGCATGGCCGAACGGACGCCGCGGATGCGGGCGATGTAGCAGGCGGTGGACACGACGCCGCGCCGCCCGCCGCCGACGATCAGCGGCTTGTCCCGCAGCTCTGGATTGTCGCGTTTCTCGACTGAGGCGTAGAAGGCATCGCAGTCCATATGCGCGATGGTGAGCGTGTTCAGTTCCGCATGGGCGATCACGCGGCGCGACCGGCAGGCGGGGCAGCGCGCGCCGGTCGGAAATTCGGTCAGGCAGTCGCGGCAGAGGGCGGGCATGTGACGTGTCGCTGGCAAGCGTGGTCCGGGCATCCTACATCTGCCGCATGGGATATGACAGGCCGTTCAAGGGCGCGAAGATCGCGCTGATCGTCGGCGGGCGGCTTCTGGTCGTCCGGCGCGACGTGGACAAGCCGATTCCGTGGCCCGGTTACCTCGACCTGCCCGGCGGCGGGCGCGAGAACGGCGAGAGCCCACTGGCCTGCGCCCTGCGCGAGGCGCGCGAGGAGATCGGGCTGGTGGTCAGCCCCGGCGACGTGTCCTGGCGGCGCTGGTATGATGGAGAGATCCCCGCGTGGTTCTTCCTGGCGCATCTGCATCCGGCGCGGGCCGGGGAGATCCGCTTCGGCAACGAAGGGCAGGGCTGGGACCTGGTCCGGCCCGCGGACTATCTGGCCGATGCGACGGCCGTGCCGCACTTCAGGTCGCGCCTGCGGGACGCGATGACCGGGACGGGGATGATGCGGGGCGAGGCCGACCGCCAGGTCGGATGAGCGGTCAGGCGAAGCTGGTGTTGGACTGCCACGCCGTTTCGATTTCCGACTGGATCGCCTGCGCCGCCGCGCGCGGATCCTCGGCGCGCCAGACAGGGCGGCCGACCACGATGTGATCGGCGCCGTCGCGGATGGCGCTGCGGGGGGTGGCGACGCGCTTCTGGTCGTCGTCGGCGGAGGCCAGCGGGCGGATCCCCGGCGTGACGATAAGCTTGCCCTCGGCCTCGGGCAGGGCGCGGATCGCGGCGGCCTCGCGGGCGGAACAGATCACACCGTCCGCCCCGGCTTCGAAGGCGCGCACGGCGCGGGCGGTGACGATCTCGCGCACGTCGCCCGCCGTGATCAGCGCGTCGTCAAGGTCCGCGCGTTCCAGCGAGGTCAGGATGGTCACGGCGAGGATCTGCGTCACGCGCCCTGCCGCCCCGGCGCGGGCGGCTGCGACCACGTAGGGATCGCCGTGCACGGTCAGGAAGTCGAGATCGAAGGCGGCCAGTCCGCGCACCGCGTTTTCCACCGTCTGGGGAATGTCGAAGAGCTTCATGTCGAGGAACACGCGCTTGCCGTGCTCCTGCTTCAGTTCGTTCGCCAGCGCCAGACCGCCGCCGGTCAGCATGCCCAGCCCGATCTTGTAGAACGTCGCCGCATCACCGATGCGCTGCGCCAGTTCCAGTCCCTGCAGGGCGTTCGGTACGTCGAGCGCCACGATCAGCTTGTCGCTTGCCATCATTCTCTCCCGCCGTGTCGCGCCCCGGATGAGCGATCGGGGCGCTGCGGTCAAGCCTTATGGCGGCGGGGCCGCGCCGTTTCAGGCGGCGCGGTGGTTCAGCAGGCGGTCCCAGAGCCCCACGGTCGCTTCGCGCACCGAGGGTGGCAGGACGATCGGCATTGCCAGCGCGTCCTCTGCCAGGCGGGTCGAACGGATCGGCCCGAGCGCCTTTTCATGCTTGCGGCGCGCGCGCTCCAGCACGGCCTTGGAGATGTCCGAATACGCGCTGTCCAGCGGTGCCGGCATCGAGATGGGGTAGGTGTATGCCTGTTCCCCGTCGAAGAGGGTGACCGACGCCTCGAAACAACGCCGCGCCGGGTTGTAGGTGATCTGCGAGATCCGGGTTTTCTGAGTGGTCATGGATGCCTCCGATAAAGCCATGCCAACTGTCCCTGCCCATTCGTTTCTTATTGGTGACCGAACGCACAGATGGTGCAAAATGTTCCCATGCGGGGTGCGCGGGCGCTTGAACGGTGGTCAACCGCCCCCCATTTCAGCTTCAAGGTTCCGGTGCGGCACATGCCTGTTTCAGGGTGGTCGCCAGGGGACGCTTTGAAAAGGAGACGAACGATGGACTTGAACAAGTTCACGGAGCGGTCGCGCGGCTTCATCCAGGCGGCACAGACGATCGCGATCCGGGACAGCCACCAGCGGCTGGCGCCCGAACACGTGCTCAAGGCACTGATGGATGACCCCGAAGGCATGGCGTCGAACCTGATCCGCAAGGCGGGCGGGGATCCGAAACGCGTGACGCAAGCGCTGGACGTGGCGCTGAAAAAGATCCCGCAGGTGTCCGGCGACGCGGGCCAGATCTACATGGACAACCAGACCGTCAAGGTCCTGAGCGAGGCCGAGAGCATCGCGCAGAAGGCCAAGGACAGCTTTGTCCCGGTCGAACGTCTGCTGACCGCGCTGGCGCTTGTCCGCAGCCCGGCCAAGGACGCGCTGGAAGCCGGCGACGTCACCGCGCAGAAGCTGAACGAGGCGATCAACGACGTCCGCAAGGGCCGGACCGCCGACAGCGCGAGCGCCGAGGACACCTTCGAGGCGCTGGAGAAATATGCCCGCGACCTGACCAAGGCCGCCGAAGAGGGCAAGATCGACCCGATCATCGGACGCGACGACGAGATTCGCCGCTCGATGCAGGTCCTGTCGCGCCGCACCAAGAACAACCCGGTCCTGATCGGTGAACCCGGCGTCGGCAAGACGGCGATCGCCGAGGGCCTCGCGCTGCGCATCGTCAACGGCGACGTGCCGGAAAGCCTGAAGAACAAGCGTCTTCTGGCGCTCGACATGGGTGCGCTGATCGCCGGTGCGAAGTATCGCGGCGAGTTCGAGGAGCGGCTCAAGGCGATCCTGAAGGAGATCGAGACCGCCGCGGGCGAGATCATCCTGTTCATCGACGAGATGCACACGCTCGTGGGGGCCGGGAAGACCGACGGCGCGATGGATGCGGCCAACCTGATCAAGCCGGCGCTGGCGCGGGGCGAGCTGCACTGCATCGGCGCGACCACGCTCGATGAGTATCGCAAGTATGTCGAAAAGGACGCGGCGCTGGCGCGGCGCTTCCAGCCGGTCATGGTTGAGGAGCCGACGGTCGAGGACACGATCAGCATCCTGCGGGGCATCAAGGAGAAGTATGAACTGCACCACGGCGTGCGGATCAGCGACTCCGCCCTTGTCGCCGCAGCGACGCTCTCGAACCGCTACATCACCGACCGGTTCCTGCCGGACAAGGCGATCGACCTCGTCGACGAGGCCGCGTCCCGTCTGCGGATGGAGGTGGATTCCAAGCCCGAAGAGCTCGACCAGCTCGACCGGCAGATCCTCCAGCTCCAGATCGAGGGCGAGGCCCTGAAGAAGGAAGACGACGCCGCGTCGAAGGACCGACTGGAGCGGCTGGAAAAGGAACTGTCCGACCTGCAGGAGAAATCCGACAGCCTGACCGCCAAGTGGCAGGCCGAGCGGGACAAGCTGGCCTCGGCGCGCGAGCTTAAGGAACAGCTGGACCGCGCGCGGGCCGATCTGGAGATCGCCAAGCGGCAGGGTGATCTGGCGAAGGCCGGTGAGCTCTCCTACGGCGTGATCCCGCAACTGGAAAAGCAGCTTGGCGAGGCCGAGCAGCAGGAAGCCGAGGGCGTGATGGTCGAAGAGGCCGTCCGGCCGGAGCAGATCGCCGCCGTGGTCGAGCGCTGGACGGGCATCCCGACCACCAAGATGCTGGAAGGCGAGCGCGAGAAGCTGCTGCGTATGGAAGACGGCCTTCACAAGCGGGTCATCGGCCAAAACGCCGCCGTCACCGCCGTGGCGAACGCCGTCCGGCGGGCGCGTGCGGGGCTGAACGACGAGGGGCGGCCGCTTGGGTCGTTCCTGTTCCTCGGCCCGACCGGCGTCGGCAAGACCGAGCTTACCAAGGCCGTGGCCGAGTTCCTGTTCGACGACGACAGCGCGATGGTGCGGATCGACATGAGCGAGTTCATGGAGAAGCACTCCGTCGCCCGCCTGATCGGCGCGCCTCCGGGCTATGTCGGTTATGACGAAGGCGGTGTGCTGACCGAAGCCGTCCGGCGCCGGCCCTACCAGGTCGTGCTGTTCGACGAGGTCGAAAAGGCGCATCCGGACGTGTTCAACGTGCTGCTGCAGGTCCTCGACGACGGCGTGCTGACCGATGGTCAGGGCCGGACCGTGGACTTCAAGCAGACGCTGATCGTGCTGACGTCGAACCTCGGCTCGCAGGCGCTGTCGCGGCTGCCCGAAGGTGCCGATGCCGGCGATGCGAAGCGCGACGTGATGGAAGCCGTCCGGGCCCACTTCCGGCCCGAGTTCCTGAACCGTCTGGACGAGATCGTGATCTTCGACCGTCTGGCGCGGAAGGACATGGACGGGATCGTCGACATCCAACTGGCGCGGCTGCAGAAGCGGCTGGCGGGTCGGAAGATCACGCTCACGCTCGACGAGGCCGCGCGCAAGTGGCTGGCGGACGAGGGCTACGATCCGGTGTTCGGGGCGCGTCCGCTCAAGCGGGTGATTCAGCGGGCGATCCAGGATCCGCTGGCCGAGCTGCTGCTGGCGGGCGACGTCAAGGATGGCGCGGTCGTTCCGGTCAGCGCCGGGGCGGACGGTCTGCTGATCGGCGACCGGGTTGGCAGCACCAACCGCGACAAGCCGCAGGACGCGACGGTGCACTGAGCTTCCGCAAGGTGAAAGCAAAATCGAAACGGCCCCTTTGCGGGGCCGTTTTTCTGTCTGGAGTTGCAAGATGCTGTATGGGGCGGCACCATGACCGCATCATACAGGAGAACCGCATGAAACTTGCCGCCCTCATCCTTTCCGCCCTGGCGCTTGCCGCCTGTGACATGGGCGATCCCAACCTGCGCGGAGCCGACCTTGGCGTCACGCAGGAGGCCACCGTCGCGACGGTCTGAAACGCAAAACCCGGCCGCTGGGCCGGGTTTGCAGAGCTTGGCCGCAACCTGCGCGGGGTCAGCGGCGGCGCAGGCGGATGACCACGTCGACCTTGCTGATCTCGGCACCCTCGGGCGCGTCGGGCAGGCGGGTGAACTCAAGCTGGTCGGCGGGCGCGTCGGTCAGACGGCCCTCGTCCTCCCAGAAGAAATGCGGATGGTCGTGCATGTTGGTGTCGAAGTAGCTCTTCGACCCGTCGACCGTGATTTCCTGCATCAGCCCCGCCTCGCAGAAGGCGCGGAGCGTGTTGTAGACCGTGGCCAGCGATACCGGCTGGCCGTGGTCGTGGGCCGAGACATGCAGGCTTTCCGCGGTGACGTGGCGGTTCCGCCCGTCGCCGACAAGCAATGCGGCAAGCGACAGGCGCTGCCGTGTCGGCCGCAGCCCGCCGCGCGACAGCCAGTCGCTGCCTCGTCTGGTGGCGTCCTTGGTGATGGTCTGCACAGGCATTCCCCTCTTCGGACGGCAATATAGGAAAGTATCGGACCAAATTTCAATCGGTTTAACGATTTACCCCGTCGTTGCGTCAGGAGCTTGCATTCGGGTCGCAATACTTGCCTTGGGCTTTCGGCGGGTGATAGAGGGGGTCGAAGTTTTCAGACCGGATCTGTGGCGGGGGAGCGAGAGACGATGGCGGGCTATCCGACGAGCTTTGACAAAGACGACCTGCTGAAATGCGCCCGTGGCGAACTGTTCGGCCCCGGCAACGCCCAGCTTCCGGCCCCGCCGATGCTGATGATGGACCGGATCACCGACATCAGCGGCGACGGCGGCGAACACGGCAAGGGCCACGTGGTGGCCGAATTCGACATCAATCCCGATCTGTGGTTCTTCGAGTGCCACTTTCCCGGCAACCCGATCATGCCGGGGTGCCTGGGCCTCGACGGGCTGTGGCAGCTGACCGGCTTCAATCTCGGCTGGCGCGGCTGGCAGGGGCGCGGCTATGCTCTGGGCGTCGGCGAGGTCAAGCTGACCGGCATGGTGCGTCCGGACCGCAAGATGCTGACCTACTACGTCGATTTCACCAAGGCCGTGCAGACCCGGCGGCTGACCATGGGCGTCGCGGACGGACGGGTCGAGGCGGATGGCGAAACCATCTATCTGGTCAAGGACATGAAGGTCGCCCTGTCCGAAAGCTGAGGCTGGACAGAGGGCACCGAGGAGGAAGAGCGAATGCGCCGAGTTGTCGTCACCGGTCTGGGGATCGTGTCCTCGATCGGGAACAACGCCGAAGAGGTCCTGACCTCGCTGAAGGCCGGGACGTCGGGGATCGAAGCCTCGCCCGAGATGGCGGAGCACGGCTTCCGCAGCCAGATCGCGGGCACCCTGAAGATCGACCCGGCCGAGCATATCGACAAGCGGGCGCTGCGGTTCATGGGGCAGGGCGCGGCCTATGCCCATATCGCCATGCAGCAGGCGATCGCGGATGCGGGGCTGGACGAGAGCCTGATCGTGAACCCGCGCACCGGCCTCGTCGCCGGGTCGGGCGGCCCGTCCACCAGCGCGATGTTCGCGGCGCACCAGACCGTGCTGTCGTCCGGCGCGACCAAGCGGATCGGGCCGTTCGCGGTGCCGAAATGCATGTCCTCGACCGTGTCGGCGAACCTCGCCACCGCGTTCAAGATCAAGGGCATCAACTATTCCATCACCTCGGCCTGCTCGACCTCGCTGCACTGCATCGGCAACGCGGCGGAACAGATCATGCTGGGCAAGCAGGACGTGATGTTCGCGGGCGGCGGCGAGGAACTGGACTGGACGCTGTCCTGCCTATTCGACGCCATGGGCGCGATGTCGTCCAAGTACAACGACAGCCCGGCCAAGGCGAGCCGCGCCTTCGACGCTGGCCGTGACGGCTTTGTCATCTCGGGCGGCGGCGGCATCGTCGTGCTGGAGGAACTGGAACACGCGCTGGCGCGCGGGGCGACGATCTATGCCGAGGTGACGGGCTATGCCGCGACCTCGGACGGGCACGACATGGTCGCGCCGTCCGGTGAAGGCGGCGAGCGGGCGATGCGGCTGGCGCTGTCGACGCTGCCCGAAGGGCGCAGCGTGGACTACATCAACGCGCACGGCACCTCGACCCCGGTCGGTGACGTGGGCGAGGTCGAGGCGGTGCGGCGGGTGTTCGGTGACGGCAGCACGCCGCCGATCTCGTCGACCAAGTCGATGACCGGCCACGCGCAGGGCGCGGCGGGGGCGCTGGAGGCGATCTTCTGCCTGCTGATGCTCAAGCACGATTTCATCGCGCCGTCGATCAACGTCGCGCATCTGGACCCGGCGCTGAAGCCGGAAGAGATCGCGACGGCGTTCAAGGCGGACGCCGGACTCGACACTGTGATGACCAATTCCTTCGGCTTCGGCGGCACGAACGGCTCCATGCTGCTCAGCCGGTACCGGGCGTGATCTGAGGGCGGAACGATGGGTGATGCACTGAAAGGCAAACGCGGCCTGATCATGGGGGTCGCGAACGATCGCTCGATCGCATGGGGAATCGCCAAGGCGCTGGCCGCCGAGGGGGCCGAGCTGGCCTTCACCTACCAGGGCGAGGCCTTCGGCAAGCGGGTGGAGCCGCTGGCGGCCTCGGTCGGCAGCGACCTGCTGCTGGATGCGGATGTGACCAACGACGCCTCGCTCGACGCGGCCTTCGCGACGCTGAAGGAGAGATGGGGCAAGATGGACATCCTCGTCCACGCCATCGCGTTTTCCAGCAAGGACGAGCTGTCGGGGCGGTTCATCAACACCAGCCGAACGAACTTCAAGCAGTCGCTGGACATCTCGTGCTATTCGCTGATCGACGTGTCCCGGCGCGCGGTGCCGCTGATGAAGGACGGCGGCGCGATCCTGACGCTGACCTACCAGGGCTCGACCCGGGTGACGCCGTATTACAACGTGATGGGCGTGGCCAAGGCGGCGCTGGAATCGGCGGTGATCTACCTCGCCAACGACCTGGGGCCGGAGGGGATCCGCGTGAACGCGATCTCGCCCGGTCCGATGAAGACGCTGGCCGGCGCGGCGATCGGCGGGGCGCGCAAGACCTTCCGCCAGACCGAGGCCAACGCGCCGCTGCGCGCGAACGCCACGCTGGAGGCGGTCGGCGGCACGGCGGTCTACCTCGCCTCGGATGCGGGGGCCTGCACGACCGGTGAGATCATCCGGGTCGACGGCGGATATCACGTGCTGGGCATGCCGCAGCCGGAAAACCTGTAGGCCTTACGGGCCGGTTCTGACCTGATCGTGCGCCTGCGGCGCATTCCCTTACTTGTGTCGTGACGAGGGGGCTTTGCCCCCTCGAACTCCCCCAAAGTATTTTTGACCAGAAGAAGCAGGGGACCCGGCGCGTGTCTCAGTCGAGGCGGCGGTAGGCGAGCAGGTTGCCGCGCGGGAGATAGAACATGCTCCAGTCCAGTTGCGATATCCGGTCGAGGCCGTAGCAGTACATGTCGCCGGTTTCCGAGTCTCGGGTGACGAGGTAGTTGCCCTGTGCCGGTGCGTCGCCGCAGGTTCCCTGCACCGCCATGTAGCTGCGGGCGGTCACGGTGCCGTCGTAGGTTTCCTCCATCTCCGCCCCGAGCACGGTGATCTGGACGCGGCTGTCGTCGGTCGCGTACCAGCCGCCCTGCATCGCGGCGAGCCACTTGTCGGCGTTGTTCGGTTGGCGGGGTGTGGCGGCCGAGAGCACGACTTCGGCGGTCGTGTCGAAGATGCCGGCGAGGTCGCCGGTGACCGAGAGCGGCGTGCCGGGGGCGAAGGATTTCAGCGCGGCCATGACCGGGGCCGGGGTGCGGCCGTCGTCATAGACGTGGAACCGGGTCAGGTTGGCGATGAAGCTGCAGCTGAACGGGCCGTCGAGGCTGTCGCAGCCCTGGAAGGTGACGGCATCGCTGTAGGGTTCGCCATAGGTGCCGGGGGCGAAGCCCTGCGCGGGGGCCGGTGTGGCGGGAACCGGTTGGGCGGGGGTCTTGGCGGGTGCGTCCGATTTGAGCGCCGTCTGGCTGGATCCGGTTACGGTATAGGTGAAGGTTTTCGCTGTCTTGCCGGTGTCGATCTTGCGGAAACGCCGTTCGTCGTAGCCGCGCGTGGCGCAGGCGGTGTCGCCTTCGATCCGGAACGCCGCGTTTTCCGCACAGAAGGCGTAATCGCCGTCGAAGCTGTAGCCGCGCGATTCCATCCGGTAGTAGTAATATCGCTGGGTCAGGTCGCCGGTCAGCACCTCCTTGCAGGCGCCGGGATCGAGGTTCCACCAGCCGCGCGAGAGGTAGGACTCGCCCACCTTGTAGCCGATGGCGATGGACTGGCTGCGGCCACTGTCGTTGCAGAAGGTCAGCCCGGCCGTTGCGGCCGACGGCACGGCCAGTGCGGCGATGACCGCCGCGATCCGGAAAATGGACATCTTCAAGCTCCCCCAACTCGTTATCGGGGGAGCCTAGCGGGCGCGGGGCGCGCCCGGCAAGGATTTCGGCTCAGATGCCCGCGTCGATGATCGCCTTGGCCAGCAGCGGCACGGTGGCCTTGTTCAGCCCGGCGATGTTCATCCGGCTGTCGCCCACCATGTAGATCGCGTGGTCGCGGCGCAGCGTCTCGACCTGTTCGGACGAACAGCCGAGGCGCGAGAACATGCCGCGGTGCTGTGCGAGGAAGCCGAAGCGGTCGGAGCCGGACAGGCGCTGCAGCTCGGAGGCGAGCTGTTCGCGCAGGCCGAGCATCGACAGGCGGACCTCTTCGAGCTCGGTCTTCCATTCCGCCGTCAGGGCCTCGTCCGTCAGGATGGTCGAGACGATCCGTGCGCCGTGGTCGGGCGGGAAGGAGAAGTTCTGCCGGTTCAGGAAGGCGAGGTTGCCCTGGGTGACCTTGCCGAGCGCCTTGTCCTGCGCCACGGCCATCAGGAGGCCGGTGCGTTCGCGGTAGATGCCGAAGTTCTTGGAGCAGGACGCCGCGATCAGGCATTCGGGCACCGAGGAGGCCACCAGCCGCACCGCCGCCGCATCGTCGTCGAGCCCGTCGCCGAAGCCCTGGTAGGCGATGTCGATCATCGGCACCGCGCCTACTTCGTTCAGCCGCGCGATGACCTGTTTCCACTCGGTCAGGTTCAGGTTCGCGCCGGTCGGGTTGTGGCAGCAGCCGTGCAGCAGGACGACGTCGCCCGCTTTCAGCCCGCCGAGGTCAGCCATCATGCCGTCGAAGTCGACGCCACCGGTATTGCTGTCGAAATAGCGGTAGGGGACCGATTCCATCCCGAGGTATTTCAGGATGGTCAGGTGGTTCGGCCAGGTCGGGTCCGACACGAAGACACGCGCGCCGGGGGTGGCCATCTTGATCAGCTCGAACGCCTGGCGCACCGCGCCGGTGCCGCCGGGGGTGGCGACCGCCGAGACGTGGTCACGGGGGACCGCGCCGCCGAGGACGAGCGAGATCATCACGTCGGAATAGACCGGGTCGCCGGCGAGGCCGGTGTAGGCCTTGGAGTCCTGGGTTTCCCAGATCTTCTGTTCGGCCGCCTTCACGGCGCGCATCACCGGGGTGATGCCCTCGGCGTTCTTGTAGACGCCGACGCCGAGGTCGATCTTGTTCGGACGGTCGTCGGCCTTGTAGAGGTCCATCAGCGCGAGGATCTTGTCCGCGGGCTGTTCCTTGAGGTTCTGAAACATCATGCCTCTCCGGTGGCGATTGGAAGGGTGGGGAACGCGCCCCATTCGGACCAGGACCCGTCGTAGAGGGAATGATCGCGCTTGCCCATCCGTTCCAGGGCAAGGGACAGGACGGCGGCGGTGACGCCGGATCCGCAGGTCGTGATCACGGGTTTCTTCAGGTCCACGCCGGCGGCTTCGAAGATCGTGCGGGTTTCGTCCGGGGTCTTCATGGTGCCGTCGGCATTCAACAGGTCGGTGTAGGGCACGTTGCGCGAACCGGGGATGTGGCCGGAGCGCAGGCCGGGCCGCGGCTCGGGCGCCTCGCCGCGGAAGCGGGCGGCGGCGCGGGCGTCGACGATGGCGTAGTCGCCCAGCTTGGACGCGGCAGAAACCTGCGTGACGTCCTTCACCAGCTGGTTCTGGCGGCGGACGGTCATGTGGCGGTCGCGGACGATCGGCTCCATGTCCTCGACCTCGCGGCCCTCGGCCAGCCATTTCGGCATGCCGCCGTCCAGCACGGCGATGTTGTCCTGCCCCATCAGGCGGAACAGCCACCAGACACGGGCGGCCGAGAACAGGCCCAGCCCGTCGTAGACCACCACCTGGTGACCGTCGCCGACGCCCATGGCGCGCAGGCGGGACATGAACTTTTCCACCGGGGGTGCCATGTGCGGCAGCTCGGACCGGGCGTCGCTGATGTCCTCGATGTCGAAGAAGCGGGCGCCGGGGATGTGCTGGGCCTCGTATTCTGCCTTGGCGTCGCGGCCGGTGCCGGGCAGGAATGTCGTCCCGTCGAGGATGCGCAGGTCGGGATCCTTCATATGCGCAGCCAGCCAGTCGGTGGATACGAGCGTCTTGGGATCGTCCTGGGCCATCTTTCCCCCCTAGCAAAAACGGCTTCTGCCTAGCGTCCGGGGGCCAATCTGGCAAGTGGATTGGCTGGGTTGACGGAACCGGGGGGGCGGGCGTCCTGTTGGTCGCGGTAACGGAAAGGGTCCAGATGGCACATTACGACTGCGACGTGGCGGTGATCGGGGCGGGCACCGCCGGGATCTCGGCGGAACGCAAGGCGCGGGGCGAGGGGGCGAAGACGCTGCTGATCGACCCCTATTTCAACGGGACCACCTGCGCGACGGTCGGCTGCATGCCGTCCAAGCTTTTGATCGCCGCATCCGACGCGATGGCGGCGGTGCGCGGGGCGGGCGCGTTCGGCATCAAGGCCGAAGGCAAGGTCGACGGTCCGGCGGTGTTGGAGCGGGTACGCCGGTTCCGCGACGAGTTCGCAGGCGGTGTGCGCGCCAGTTTCGACCGGTTGCCGGAGGACGTGCCGCTACGTGGCCGCGCCCGTTTCACCGCGCCGGGAGAGCTGGAGACGGATCAGGGCGACACCGTCAGCGCCAAGGCCGTGGTGGTCGCGACCGGTTCGGCCCCTGCGATTCCGGGGCCGTTCAAGGACTTCGGCGACCTGATCCTGACGAACGAGTCGATCTTCGAGCTGAAGGATCTGCCCGATAGCATGGGCGTCATCGGCGCGGGCGCCATCGGGGTGGAACTGGCGCAGGCGATGGCCCGGCTCGGCGTGCGGGTGGAGCTTTACGACATGGGCCACACCATCGCCGGGATGCCCGCCGAAACCGGCGGTGTCCTGCGCGACCTGCTGGCGCTCGAGTTCAACCTGCACATGGGGGTCACGCCCGAGGCGGAGCAGGTCAAGAAGGGTGTGCGGATCACCTACGAAGGCCACGAGGCGGAGTTCGAGCGCCTGCTGATCGCCGCCGGGCGGCCGCCGAACCTCGACGGGCTCGACCTCGAAAAGTCCGGGATGGCGTTCGACGAGGACGGCAGGCCGGTGGTGAACCCCGACTGCCTGCAATGCACCGATGTGCCCGTCTTCATGGCGGGCGACGTGAACGGCGTCCGACCCCTGCTGCACGAGGCGTCCGACGAGGGCGCCATCGCGGGCTACAACGCCGCGCATTTCCCCGACATCCGCCGGACGGATCGCAAGACCGCGCTGGCAATCACCTTCACCCGCCCGAGTGCGGCGATCGTCGGCATCCTGCCGTCCAACGACAACGACCTCGTCACGGGTCGCGCGGATTTCTCCAACCAGGGCCGGTCGCGGGTCGAGGACCGGGCGGGCGGGATGATCCGCGTCCATGCCGACCGCAAGACGGGGAAACTGGTGGGGGCGGACCTCTGCCTGCCCGACGGCGAACACATCGCGCACCAGATGGCTTGGATCATCGGCCTCGGCATCGACGCGGGGGCGGCCAAGGATCTGCCGTTCTATCATCCCACGATCGAGGAGGGCGTGAAGTCCGCCTTCCGCGACCTCTGCGCGGCGATCGAGGCCGGGGTCCACTGGACGACCGACGAAGGCTCGCCGCCCGGCGTCTGACCCCGGTCCGATCATTGCGCAACATCCGGGTCGCGCGGCGGCCCGGCGGCGCGATATACCTGTGGCAAAGGAGAGGCCCGATGCCACAGGACATGACCCCCGACCGATACCACTACCAGGTGATGCGCCGCGCGCTGGACGAGATCGACGCCGCCGAGGCCACGCTGACCCTCGACGACCTCGCCGCCCGGATTGGGATGAGCCCCGCGCATTTCCAGCGGTTGTTCTCGGCCTGGGTCGGAGTCTCGCCCAAGCGGTATCAGCAGTATCTCGCGCTCGGCCACGCCCGCGCGCTTCTGCAGGCCCGGTTCACGACGCTGGAGGCGGCCCATGCCTCGGGTCTCTCGGGCACGGGCCGGTTGTACGACCTGTTCCTGAGATGGGAGGCGATGAGCCCCGGCGACTACGCCCGTGGCGGCGAGGGGCTGGCGATCCGGTGGGACTACGTGGACAGCCCCTTTGGCGAGGCGCTGGTGATGGCGACCGACAAGGGCATCTGCGGCATCGCCTTTACGGCGGAGACGACACGCGATGCGGCCATGGCCGACATGACCAGCCGCTGGCCCAATGCGACCTACACCCATACACCCGGCGCGCTGGACGTCATGTCCGCCGCCGCCTTCGCGCAATCGGGCGAGGCGCAGTTGCACCTGATCGGCGCCCCGTTCCAGATCAAGGTGTGGGAGGCGCTGATGCGCGTTCCCTCGGGCCATGTCACCACCTATTCCGAGATCGCGCAGGCCATCGGCACGCCGAAAGCCGTCCGCGCGGTCGGCACGGCGGTCGGGCGCAATCCGATCAGCTTTTTGATCCCCTGCCACCGGGCGCTTAGGAAATCCGGCGGCCTTGGCGGCTATCACTGGGGTCTGCCGGTCAAACGCGCGATCCTCGCCTGGGAAAGCGCGCGCGAAGAGGCGGAACCGGTGGCCTGACGGCGGAGTTAAGCGAAAAGCCGCCGATCCTCTCACAAAGTTGCGTTCTGCGGCGGAACCGCTCTGCTATACGGGCGGACGAGCAGACCAACTTTGCAAGAGGCATTGATATGACCACCCGCAGCACGAAATTCTTCGGACTGGCCGGTGTCGCCCTTCTGACCCTCACCGCCTGCGGCGAGATGAACCAGAACGACGGCTACCGTAACACCCGCAACAACGCGGCCATCGGCGCCGGCCTCGGTGCCGTGACCGGCGCGATCCTCGGTGGCGACGCCAAGGGCGCGGCTGTCGGCGGCATCGTCGGCGGTATCGCGGGTGCGGCCTATGGCGGTTACCTCGACCAGCAGGAACGCGAACTGCGCGGCTCGCTCGGGTCGGACACCTCGATCGTCAACACCGGCGACCGTCTGATCGTGACCATGCCGCAGGACATCCTGTTCGCGACCGACAGCGCCACGCTGCGCGCCGACCAGACGTCGGACCTGCGCACCGTCGCCGCCTCGCTGAACCGCTACCCGAACACCACCGTTCAGGTCATCGGCCACACCGACAACACCGGGTCGGCCGACTACAACCAGAACCTGTCGGCCCGCCGCGCGCAGTCCGTGGCGAACATCCTGATCGGTTCCGGCGTGAACGGCGCCCGCGTCCAGTCCTTCGGACGTGGCGAGGATCAGCCGCGCGCGACCAACCAGACGGTCGAGGGGCGTGCCCAGAACCGCCGGGTGGAAATCGTCATCCTGCCGAACGCCTGATCCGTCAGGACGGCACCGCTATCGGCACCGCCCGGCCAGTCGGCCGGGCGTTTGCGTTCCGGGCCGCAGATTTTCGTTGGCGAACCGCCGGATTCCGGGTTTCCTCGGCGCCGGGACAGTGAAACCGGGCAGAGTCGCGCGACCGACGCGGCGCCGGTGGTGTGCGGGTGACGCCAATGGACGGCATTTTCGCCCTGATCGGGCTGGCCATCGCGGCCTATTTCATCGGGGGGCCGATCGTCCTCTTCGTGATGATCGGCAATACCCGCAAACGGATCGACGCGCTGGCCGCGCATGTCGCCAAGCTGGAAGGCGCGATGGCAGCGGGTGTCCGCGCGCCTGCTGAAGCCGGCGCGGCCGTTGAAGAGCCCGACGAAATACCGCCCGCGCCGACACCCGACGAGGCGGGCGCGCAAGGGCCCGACGAGACGCCGGTCGCCCCCGTTTCCGCCGGGGCCGAGGACAGCGGTCCCCGCATCTCCGGCCCGTGGACGCCACGGCCGCCGTCCGCCGAACCGGAAGCGACCCCCGAAGTGCCCGCCGAAACTCCACAACCCGCCGCCGCGCGGAGCATGGAGGAATCCTTCGCCTCCAAGTGGATGATCTGGCTCGGCGCGCTGACTATCGGCCTCGCCGCCGTGTTCCTGTTCACCTACGCCATCGACCAGGGCTGGCTGACGCCGCTCTTCCGCGTGATCGCGGGCCTTGCCCTCGGTGGCGCGCTGATCGGCGGGGGCGAATGGCTGGAACGCCGCCCGGCCCGGCCCTCGCTCCGGGGGCGCGACTTCATCCCCTCGGCCCTTTCGGGCGCCGGCATTTTCGCGATCTTCGTCTCGCTGTTCTCCGCCCATGCCCTCTATGGCCTGATGGGTCCGACGCAGGCCTTCATCGCGCTCGGCCTGACCGCCTATGCCGCGCTGGCGCTCGCCCTTAGGCAGGGCTGGTTCGTCGCGCTGATGGGGCTGATCGGTGGCTACCTCGTGCCGTTGATGATCATCGCGCCCGACAGCTCGCCGGTGCCGCTGTTCCTCTACCTCTTCGTCCTCGGCGCGGCCTGTCTCGCCCTGATGACCGCCCGCAAGTGGTGGTGGTTCTCGGCCCTGACCCTGCTGGGCGCGCTGGCATGGCCCGCGCTCTGGCTGCTGGAGGCAGGCGCCGATGTCGACCAGCTTGTCCTCGGCCTCTACGCCCTCGGCATGGCGACGCTCTTTGCGCTGCTGTCCACCGGCCTGCCGCTCAAGACGCCCGACACACCGTTGCTGCGCTGGCTGTCGGCGATGATCAGCGACACCTCGGGCCTCGGCTTCACGGCCTGCGGTGTCCTGCTGCTGATGACCGCCGCCGCCACCGGTTTCGACACCGGCGGCTTCGTCTTCCTCGGCCTCTACGGCCTCGTCGCGCTGGTCCTCGCCACCCGCCGCGCCGCGCTGGAAAGCCTCGTCGTCGCCGCCGCCCTGATCGTGCTGGCGAGCGCCGTCCTCTGGCCCGCGCCCGAGCTGCCGACCGGTCCCGCCTTCGTCTCCGGCCTGCCGGTCCCGGCCTTCGGCCCCGGCTACGGTCCCTTCGTCATGCCGCCCGAATACGTGCCCTTCGCCCGCGCCCTGCTGGGGTTTGCCGCGCTCTTCGGCATCGGCGGTGCGTTCGGCGCGCGGGGCGCGCGGACACCCGCCGTCTGGGCCGGCACGGCGGCAGCGATGCCGGTGCTGCTGTTCATCATCGGCTACTGGCGGATCGGGGGCCTGCAGGTCGACATCAGCTGGGCGACCCTCGCCGCGGCCCTCGCGCTTGCCTTCCTCGTCACCGCATGGGCCGAGGCGCGGCGCACGGGCCGGTCCGACACCGCGCTCGCGCTCTACGCGGCGGGGTCCACTGCGGCGCTGGCGCTGGCCTTCACCTGCCTGCTGCGCGAGGCCTGGCTGACCGTCACCCTGTCGGTCGAGGTCACAGCCCTCGCGTGGATCTGGCGGCAGCTGCCGGTGCGCGAACTCAGGGCGCTGGCGGCGGTCGTCACATCGGTCATCATCGTCCGCCTCTGCCTGAACCCCGGCATCCTCGACTACGACGGCGGTATTCCCGGCGTGGTCGGCTGGGTGCTCTACGGCTACGGCCTGCCCGCCGTTGCGCTGGCCGTCGCCGCCCGCTGGTTCGCCCGTGACAACAGCGACCTGCTGGTCCCGCTGTGCGAGGTCGCGGCGCTTGGCTTCGCGCTCCTCATGGTCTCGACCCAGCTTCTGCTTTGGTCGAACGGCGAGCTCGGCGCACGCTGGCAGCTGACCGATCACGCGATCCAGACCATCTGGTGGACCATCGCCGCCGCGCTGCTGCTGCACGCGCGCGTCGTGGACCGGCGTCCCTGGGCGCAATGGATCGGTATCGGCCTGCTGAGCCTCGCCCTCGCCGCATCCGTGCTGTTCCAGGTGATGCAGCAGAACCCGATCGCCACCGGAATGCCGGTCGGCAGCTGGCCGCTGGTGAACGGCCTGACGCTGGCCTACCTGATCCCCGCGATCCTGTTCGGCACCATCGCCGCATTGCGTGATTTCCACCTGCCGAAACAGCTGCGGCAGGTCACCGGCGGCGTCGCGGGGCTGCTGGCCTTCGTCTGGGTCACGCTGGAAACCCGCCGCGCCTTCCGCGGCTCCGACTTGACCCTGACCCCCGAGACCATGCCCGAAACAGGCGAGCTCTACGCCTATTCCGTCGTCTGGATCCTCTTCGCGCTGGCGCTGCTGGCCGTCGGCGTCTGGCGGCGCGCGGCGTGGCTGCGCTATGCCTCGCTGGGGGTGTTGATGATCGCGGTGGCCAAGGCGTTCCTCGTGGACATGTCGGGCCTCACCGGGCTGTTCCGGGTGGCGTCGTTCCTCGGCCTCGGACTGTCCCTGATCGGGATTGGCCGGGTCTACCAGCTGTTCGTGCTGCGCCCGGACGCCTCAGGGCCGGAGCCCGAAGGCCCCGAAGATCAGAGGAAATAGCCGACGTTGTTCGCAAGGATGATGCGGATCGCGTAGATCCCGACCAGCACCACCAGCGGCGCCAGGTCGATGCCGGACATCGGCGGCAGGATCTTGCGGACCGGGCGATAGAGCGGCTCCACGATCCGGTTCAGCCCATACCAGATCTGGGCGACCAGTTGCTGGCGCAGGTTCAGCACCTGGAAATTGATCAGCCACGACATGATGACGTGCGCGATGATGAAGAACCACACGATGTCGAGGATCAGCATAAGGATCTGGTAAAGGCTCTGCACCGGGTCGCTCCCTTCGGTCTGGTCAGCGCCTTAGGTAAGCAATGCGCCCCTTTCGCGCAAGGCGGACGCAAGGTCGCGGTTGACCTTCGCGTCACCCCGTGGCCTCCCTGCCGCCGGAGGTGACGCCATGTATCCGTTCATCCGTATCACCACGCAGGTCCTGCGCTACAAGTCCCGCCCGATCGCGCCATGGGACACCCATGTCTCGCACCATCGGATCCTGCCCTGGGACCTCGACGTCATGGCCGAGCTGAACAACGGCCTGACCCTGACGATCTACGACATGGGCCGCATCCCCTTTGCCGTGCGCACCGGGGTCTGGGACCTGTTCAAGGCCAACGGCATGGCGCTGACCATCGCGGGCAGTTCCGTCCGCTACCGCCGCCGCCTGACCCTGTTCGAAAGGATCGAGCAGCGCACCCGCATTGCCGGGTGGGACAGCCGGTTCATCTATTTCGACCAGTCGCTCTGGACCGATCCAGAGACCTGCGCCGGGCAGGGCGTGTTCCGCGCCGCCGTGGTGAAGAACCGCAAGATGGTGAACATCGACGAGGTGGTCGTGCCGTTGGTCGACCGCCCCGAGATCCACGCCAACCGCCCGCATCTGCCCGGCTGGATCAGCGCGTGGGCCGAGGCGGACAACGCCCGCCCCTGGCCGCCGGAACGGGTCTAGCCCGCCTTCTGTGCCCGCGACAGCTGCACCAGCAGGATCCCCGCCGCCACGATCGCCACGCCGAGAACGTCCTGGGGGCCGAGCGCCTCGCCAAGGATGACCGCCGCGATGGCGACGCCGAAGAACGGGTTCAGGAAGTGGAAGACCGAGGCGCGGATCGCGCCGATGTCGTTCACCAGCGTGAACCAGATCCACGTCGCCAGCAGCCCCGGCACCAGCGTGGTGTAGAGGAAGGCGAGGATCAGGGACCACGACCACGTGACTTCCATCGGCTCCAGTATCGCCGCCGGAACGGCGAGGAAGGCTGAGCCGATCAGCATCTGCAGACCGACCACCATCAGCACGTTGCCGCCCGACGATGCGCCCCGTGCCGACAGCGTCGCGATGGCCAGCGCCAGTGTCCCGAGGATGCAGAGGACGATGCCGAACGGGTCCGCGCCCCCCGACAGGCGCGAGCCCATGATGATCAGCACCCCGCCGATCCCGAGCGCCAGTCCCACGACCGCCATCCATGACAGGCGTTCGCCGAACACCAGCCGGTTCGCCAGCGCCACGATCAGCGGCATCGCGCTGGCCATGATCGACGCCAGCCCGGCCTCGATGGTCTGCATCGCGGTGAAGAACAGGCCCAGGTACAGCGCGTTCTGGCAGACGCCGAAGATCACCGTCGCCCACCACTGGCCCCGCGTCAGGTGCCAGCTCTGGCCGAGCGCGCGGGCGATGGCGATGCCGATGATGCCCGAGACGAGGAACCGCAGCGACAGCGAGGCCAGCGGCGGCGCCTGCGCCACGATGATCCGCGCCGAGGTGAAGGCCGAGGACCAGAAGAGCGCGAAGCTCAGTCCCAGAATGACCGCCCTGATGCTCATGGTTCCGCCTGTCCCGCCGTTCGCGCGCCATGTGTAGGCGCAGGTGCGCGCGGGGTCCATACGGGCGCGGCGGTCAGGCGGGCTGCCACAGCTCGATCGGGTTGCCTTCGGGGTCGTGGATGCGGGCAAAGCGGCCGACGGCGGGATCGTCCCAGTCGGCCCGAGTCTCGACGGCGACGCCTGCCGTTTTCAGGCGGTCCATCATCCCGTCCAGATCGTCCACGCGCAGGTTCAGCATCCACCGCCGGTCAGCGGCGAAGTAGTCGCTATCCTCCGGAAAAGGCGCGAAAACCGTGGGGCCCGCCGCCTGCATCCAGACCGGCTCCGGCGCATCCGGCTCCGGCCCGATGCCCAGTATGTCGGCATACCACGCGGCCAGCGCCTGAGGGTCCGCCGCGCGCAGAAAGAACCCGCCGATACCCGTCACTTTCGCCATCTTCGGCCCCCTCGTTCCGCCGCTCTGAGCCCAGATCATACCCGCCATGCCATCGCGTGGCGACGGCGCTGTCGGCCCCGCGCGTATCAGCTGACAGAACGGAAAGGACAGATCATGCTGAAACGTCTCGACCCCTGGTGGCTCTGGTTCGCGCTTTCGCTTCCCGCGCTCGGCATGGCGTGGGAACTGGCGACATCGGACAATGCCCGCATCATGCACATCCTCGTCCACCCCACGGGCGAGACCTCGGCCCGGCTGCTGATCGTGACCCTGATGGCCACGCCGCTGGCGCTGCTGTTCAAGGGCTGGCGCGGGCCGCGCTGGCTGAAGAAGAACCGCCGTTACTTCGGCGTCGCGGCCTTCGCTTATGCGGGGGCGCACACGGTGCTTTATCTCGTTGACCGGGGGCTCGACCGGACGCTGGACGACCTGCCGAAGCTCTACATCTGGACCGGCTGGATCGCCTTCATCATCTTCATCCCGCTCGCCGCGACCTCGATGGACTGGGCGATGCGCCGGATGGGGACCGCGTGGAAATCGCTCCAGCGCTGGACCTATGCCGCCGCCGTGCTGACGCTGGTGCACTGGGCCGCGCTGCATGACTGGGGCAGTCCCGCCGCCGCGCTGGTCCACTTCGCCCCGCTGGCGGCGCTGGAGGCCTACCGCGTCTGGTACTGGTACCTGCGCCCCTCGCGCCGCCGCCACGGCACCCCACGGACCGCCTGAGACCGCGTCCCCTCAGGCGATCGGCCCTGCCCGGACCCTCAGCGTCCGGGCGGGGCACTTTCGTTCCCCGGACTAGCTTAGCTCGATCCTGAATCTCAGAGACGGGCCACCACCAAGTGCCGCCGGCTTGTCGAACCGTTCGACCAGCACGCCGCCGCATTTCTCGATGACCCGGATCGACGCGGCATTCTCCGGTGCGGTCGTTAGGTCCACATGGCGCAGGCCAATCGAACGGGCCCCGGGCAGCATCCCGGCCAGGGCGGCTGTCGCGAAACCCCGGTCCCGCCGCCACGGAACCACCGCATAGCCGATATGGCCAAGGCAGGTCGGCGGCAGATCCTCCGTCCCCGGCTGCCAGCGCAGACCGATGGTGCCGCAGAAACCGTCCTGCCAGATCCAGCGTTGAAACCCCGGCAGGCGCGGAGTCGTGCTGCCGTCTGGCAGGACGATCGGCGGGCCCTCTGCGCTGCGGTCGTCGAACCTGGCGAGGAAGGCCTCGGGGTCCGCCTTGGCCGCCGCGATCTGGGCCTGTGCCGCCTCGGGGCGCAGATTGTCCGGTGACCAGCCGCGCTGCAGCGCGTCGAGGTAATCGGGCAGGTGCTGACGTGTCGGGATGACAAGGTTCATCAGGCCCATATCTCCAAAGCAAAAGGGCCGCGAATGTCGCGACCCTTCGTTGGTATCCGGTTCGTTCAGCGACCAGTGTGCACCGACGCCGAACGGATGCCGGAGATCAGCCGTTCACGCTGTCCTTGAGCGCCTTCGCGATGGTCACCTTGACCACCTTGTCGGCCTCTTTCTTGAACTGGTCGCCAGTGGCCGGGTTGCGCACCATGCGCTCGGGCCGCTCGCGGCAGTAGACCTTGCCGACGCCGGGGATGGTCACCGCGCCGCCGCCGGCGACTTCCTTGGTGATCACGCCAGCCAGTGCGTCCAGCGCGGCCGAGGCGGTCTTCTTGTCTGCGCCCATTTCGTCGGCCAGTGCGGCCACCAACTGGGTCTTGGTCATCGGTTTCGCCATTTCTGGTCTCCTTAATCTGCCCGATCAGTAGGGCCTCATTCCCGGAATTTAACCGGATGTGGGGTCCAAACACAACAATTTGTGCAATAAAACAAGGGAAAAACGCGCATCTTGGCGCGCTTTCCGCCCCGTCAGAGGAACGCGGTTTCGTCGAAGCTGCGCAACTTCCGGCTGTGGATGCGTTCCAGCGGCATGTCGCGGAGCGTCTCCATCGCGCGGATTCCGATCATCAGATGCCGCGCGACCTGCGTCTTGTAGAAGTCCGACGCCATCCCCGGCAGCTTGAGCTCTCCGTGCAAGGGCTTGTCGGATATACACAAAAGCGTGCCGTAGGGCACCCGGAACCGGAAACCGTTGGCCGCGATCGTGGCGCTTTCCATGTCCAGCGCCACCGCGCGGCTCTGGCTGAGGCGCTGCACCGGGCCGCGCTGGTCGCGCAGTTCCCAGTTGCGGTTGTCCAGCGTCGCCACCGTGCCCGTCCGCATCACGCGCTTCAGGTCATAACCCGAAAGCTGCGTCTCTTCCGCCACTGCTTCCTCAAGTGCGACCTGAATCTCGGCCAGCGCGGGGATCGGCACCCAGACCGGCAGGTCGTCGTCCAGCACCTTGTCCTCGCGCAGATAGGCATGGGCCAGCACGTAGTCGCCAAGGCTCTGGCTGTTCCTCAGCCCCGCGCAGTGCCCGACCATCACCCAGGCATGCGGGCGCAGGACCGCGATGTGGTCGGTCGCTGTCTTGGCGTTCGACGGTCCCACGCCGATGTTCACCAGCGTGATCCCGGCCGAGTTCGGGCGCTTGAGGTGATAGGTCGGCATCTGCGGCATCTTGGGGCTGGGCGGCAGGTCGCCGAGCGGGCCCGTGATTTCGGCATTGCCGGTCGAGACGAAGGATGTGTAGCCCGAGTCCGGGTCCGCCAGCATCCGCCGGGCGAAGCTTTCGAACTCCGAGACGTAGAACTGGTAGTTCGTGAACAGCACGTGGTTCTGGAAATGCTCCGGATCCGTCGCGGTGTAATGGGCGAGGCGGGCCAGCGAGTAATCGACCCGCTGCGCGGTGAAGGGCGCGAGGGGCAGGGGATCGCCGGGCAGGGGCTGATGGGTGCCGTTGACGATGTCGTCGTTCGTCGTGTTCAGGTCCGGCACGTCGAAGACGTCGCGCAGCGGAAAGCTCGACGCGCCCTCCTGCGGGACGGTCACGTCGGCGTCGCCCGCCACCGCGAAGTGCAGCGGCATCGGGGTGTCGGACCAGCCGACGGTGACGGCGATGCCGTGGTTCTCGATCAGCAGGCCGATCTGCTGGCGCAGGTAGTTCGCGAACATCCGGGGCCGGGTGATCGTCGCGGCGTAAGTGCCGGGCGCGGGGACGTGACCAAAGCTGAGACGGCTGTCGATCTTGGCGTGGCTGGTCGTGGTGATCCGCACCTCGGGGTAGAAGGCGCGGATGCGCCCCTCGGGCGGGCCGTCGCGCAGCGCCTCGTGAAAGGCGTCGCGCAGGAAGGTCGTCGCGGCCTCGTAGAGCTCGGTCAGCCGCTCGACCGCGGCAGCGGGATCGGTGAAGGCCTGCGGTTCGGCGGCGGGGGGCGTGGAAAAGGGGTGCTCCATGTCCACTATCTGGCCCGGCGGAGGGGCGGAGGCAAGTGGCTAGACCCCTTGCCTAAGCGTCGCCCGCGCTGCATCCAAGGGGGATGAGCACGCTTCTGTCCCTCGGCCACGGCTATTCCGCCCGCGCCCTCGCCCGTCTCCTCCTGCCGCAAGGCTGGACGATCCACGCCACCACACGCACCGCCGACAAGGCGGAGGTGCTGCGGGGCGAGGGGGTCGTGCCGCATGTCTTTCCGGGCAGCGACCTGACCGATGCGCTGGACGCGGCGACGCATGTTCTGGTCTCGGCCGGGCCGGATGCAGACGGCGATCCGATGCTGCGCGAGTTGCGGTCGGAAATCGCCGCGCGGGCCGGGCAGTTCGCGTGGGTCGGCTATCTCTCGACCACCGGGGTCTATGGCGATCATGAGGGGGGCTGGGTGGACGAGGCGACCCCGCTCACCCCCTCCACCCGGCGCGGCAAGTGGCGGGTCGCGGCCGAGGCGGAGTGGGGAGACATCCCCGGCCTGCCGCTGCATATCTTCCGGCTGGCGGGAATCTACGGGCCGGGACGCGGACCTTTCGCCAAGGTCCGCGCGGGCACGGCGCGGCGGATCGTCAAGCCGGGGCAGGTGTTTAGCCGCATCCATGTCGAGGACATCGCGCAGGTGCTGGCGGCCTCCATCGCCCGCCCGAACCCCGGCGCGGTCTACAACCTGTGCGACGACGATCCCGCCCCGCCACAGGACGTGATCGCCCATGCCGCCGACCTGCTGGGCCTGCCTCTGCCGCCCGAAGAGAGCTTCGAGACCGCCGAGATGACGCCGATGGCCCGCAGCTTCTATGCCGAGAGCAAGCGGGTCCGGAACGACCGTATCAAGGACGAGCTTGGCGTGCGCCTGATCTACCCGACCTATCGCGATGGTCTGGCGGCCCTGATGAAGACGGGAGAGGACTGAAACCCTTTTCGTCCGGGCGCGTTGAGCATCATGACAGACGCACCCAACCCAGTTGCCATGCCACGCACCACCGCACTCGCCCTTCAAGAGCGGCCACTGCGCAGCCTTGCTGACATCCTCGACAAGCTCGAATCCTCCGCGCGGAACGAGAGCGTGTCGCTCGGTGGCGCGCTGGACGAGATCGGCATGCGCTCCTACGCGCCGCTGCTGCTGGTGCCGTCGATGATCCTCGTGTCCCCGCTGTCCGGCATCCCCGGCCTGCCGACCATCGGCGCATCGCTCATCGTGCTGATCAGCGCCCAGAAGCTGATGGGGCGCGACCACGTCTGGCTGCCGGATTGGCTGAAGCGTCGTCAGATCAAGGGCCATCGGCTGAAGAGCGCCGTGAACTGGCTGCGCCGCCCGGCGGGCTGGATCGACGCGCGCACGCACCAGCGGTTGCCGATGTTCGTGAACTCGGCCTCGAACATCCTGACGCTTCTGGTGATCATCTCGATCTGCCTCGTGATCCCGTTCCTCGAGATCCTGCCGATGGTCACGTCGCTGTTTGCCACCGCCATCAGTTTCTTCGCCATCGGCCTGCTGGCACGTGACGGACTGTTCACGCTGATCGGCTACATATGGGTCGGCGGCGCGGGCTACGCGATCTGGCGGCTGATGACCTGACCCCGGTCAGGCCTTCTTGGCGTCCAGCCGGGTCACGCCCAGCACATCCAGCACCTTCGCCTCGATATCGTCCGCGTTCAGCGCGGCGATGTCGTACATGACGCGCGGATCGGCCTGGTCGATGAAGGTGTCGGGCAGGAACATGGACCGGAACTTCAGCCCCTTGTCCAACACGCCCTCGTCGGCCAGCAACTGCGCGACATGGCTGCCGAAGCCGCCGATGGCGCCTTCCTCGACCGTGATCAGCGCCTCGTGACGCGCTGCGAGGTCGAGGATCATCTCGCGGTCCAGCGGCTTGGCGAAACGGGCGTCGGCGACGGTCGGCGTGATCCCCCGCGCCTCGAGCGCCTCGGCGGCCTTCTCGGCTTCGGCCAGACGGGTGCCGAGCGAAAGGATCGCCACCCGCGCGCCCTCGCGCACGATGCGGCCCTTGCCGATCTCCAGCACCTCGCCCTGCGCGGGCAGGGTCACGCCGACGCCTTCGCCGCGCGGATAACGGAAGGCGATCGGCCCCTCGTCATGCGCGGCGGCGGTGGCGACCATGTGCCTCAGCTCCGCCTCGTCGGCGGCGGCCATGACGACGAAGCCCGGCAGGTTCGACAGGTAGGCGACGTCGAAGCTGCCCGCATGGGTCGCGCCGTCCGCGCCCACCAGACCGGCGCGGTCGATGGCGAAGCGCACCGGCAGGCGCTGGATCGCGACATCGTGGACCACCTGGTCGAACCCGCGCTGCAGGAAGGTCGAGTAGATCGCGCAGAACGGCCGCATCCCGCCCGCCGCCAGACCGGCGGAGAAGGTGACGGCGTGCTGTTCCGCGATCCCGACGTCGAAGCAGCGCGACGGGTAGCGGCCCGCCATCATCTGCAGCCCGGTCCCGTCCGGCATGGCGGCGGTGACGGCGCAGATGCGCTTGTCCTCGGCGGCGAGGTCCACCAGCGTCTCGCCGAAGACATTGGTGTAGCTGGGCGCGTTCGACTTGGATTTCTTCTGTTCGCCCGTGACGGGATCGAACTTGGCCGTCGCGTGACCGCCGTCGGCGGCGCGTTCGGCGGGGGCATAGCCCTTGCCCTTCTTGGTGATCACGTGGATCAGCATCGGCCCGCTGGCGCGGGATTTCACCGTGCGCAGGACCGGCAGCAGCTGGTCCATGTCGTGCCCGTCGATGGGCCCGACATAGGAGAACCCGAGCGCTTCGAACATCGTGCCGCCGACGGTCACGCTCTTCAGGATCTCCTTGGCGCGCTTGGCGCCCTCCTGGAACGGCGAGGGCAGCAGGCTGACGGCACCCTTGGCCGCCGCCTTGAACTCTTGGAAAGGGGCACCGGCGTAGAGCTTCGACAGGTAGGAGGACAGCGCGCCGACCGGGGGCGCGATGGACATCTCGTTGTCGTTCAGGATGACGATCAGCCGCTTGCCGAGATGACCGGCGTGGTTCATCGCCTCGAACGCCATGCCCGCGCTCATGGCGCCGTCACCGATGACGGCGATGGCGTCGCCGAGCCCCTCGTCCGTCACGCCGCCCAGATCGCGCGCCACGGCATAGCCGAGCGCCGCGGAAATGGAGGTCGAGGAATGCGCGGCCCCGAAGGCGTCGTAGGGGCTTTCGGCCCGCTTGGTGAAGCCCGACAGCCCGCCCTGCTGACGCAGCGTGCGGATGCGGTCCCGGCGGCCGGTCAGGATCTTGTGCGGATAGGCCTGATGGCTGACGTCCCAGATGATCTTGTCGCGCGGGGCATCCCAGATCGCGTGCAGCGCCACGGTCAGTTCCACGACACCCAGACCCGCACCGAGGTGGCCGCCGGTTTCGCTGACGGCGGAGATCGTCTCGGCCCGCAGCTCGTCCGCCAGACGGCGCAGTTCGGCGTCCGACATGCCTTTCATGTCCGCGGGCGTGTGCACGCGGTCCAGAAGCGGTGTGTCCGGTCGGTTCGTCATGGCCTTCCCCTCCTCGGGGCGCGCGCTGCGGGTCAGCTCCGGCGCGAGATAGCGAAGCGGGCGGCCTCCCGCAAGTTCTCAGCCGCCGCACCGTAGGGGGCGAGCGCGTCGCAGGCCTCGTCCGCCAGAACAACCGCCCGCGCCTTCGCGCCGTCCAGCCCGAGCAGCGAGACGAAGGTCGCCTTGCCCGCCGCGCCGTCTTTGCCGACGCGTTTGCCGGTGGCGTCCTCGTCGCCCTCTACGTCCAAGATGTCGTCCGCGATCTGGAAAGCAAGGCCGAAGGCCCGCGCGTAGTCGCGCAAGGGTGTCGCATCCGCGCCCGCCATGATCGCCCCCGCGCAGGCCGACCATTCGAACAGCGCGCCGGTCTTGCCCGCCTGCAGCGCGGTGATCTCGTCGATGGTCAGCGGTGTCGTGGCGGTCTCGGCGGCGATGTCCATCGCCTGTCCCAGCACCATCCCGCGCGCGCCCGCGGCCTGCGCGAGTGTCAGCGCCAGCGTCGCACGCACCTCGGCCGTTCCGGCCTCGCGATGCGCCGCGCATTCGAAGGCCAGCGCCTGCAGCGCGTCCCCGGCGAGGATCGCGGTCGCCTCGTCCCATTTCACATGCACCGTCGGCTGGCCCCGGCGCAGGTCGTCGTCATCCATCGCGGGCAGGTCGTCGTGGACCAGCGAATAGGCATGCATCGCCTCGATCGCGGCTGCGGGCCACAGCGCCTGCGTATGCGGCACGCCATGCAGGCGGGCGCTTTCCAGCACGAGGAAGGCGCGCAGGCGTTTGCCGCCGGTCGCGGCATGGCGCATCGCATCGCCCGTCACGCCGGGGATGCCGGCGAGGACGGTGGCCAGATGCGCCTCGACGGCATCGGCCGAGGCGGACAGCGCGGCGTCGAAACTCACGCGGGGCTCACTGGGGGTCGATGGGCGTCAGGCCGGCGGGCTGGCCCGAGGCGTCGAGCGTGATCGCCGCGACCTTCTCCTCGGCCTCCTTCAGCTTCTTCTCGCACCGCGCCTTCAGCGCCGCGCCGCGTTCGTAGAGCTTGATGGATTCGTCGAGGGGCACCTCGCCACGTTCGAGCTTGGCGACGACGGCCTCGAGTTCCTTCATCGCGTCCTCGAAGGACATCTGGTCGACGGGCTGATCGGTCACGGCGGGCCTCCTGTTCAGATCGTGGCGCACCTTATCCCCGCTGGCGGGCGGGTCCAAGGGGCGAAGGCACTCAGGCGCCCGCCGCGATCAGTTCGTCCACATGCGCCGCGCCCGCCTCGGCCAGCGCGTCGAGGTCGTAGCCGCCTTCGAGGCAGGACACGACCCGCCCGCCGCAGACCTCGGCGGCCAGTGCAAGCAGTTCGCGGGTGATGTGGACGAAATCCTCCGTCTCCAGCTCCAGCCCGGCGAGGGGGTCGTTGGCATGGGCGTCGAAGCCCGCCGAGATGATCATGAGCTCGGGCCGGAACGAACGCAGGCGCGGCAGGATGTGGTTGGCGAGGATCGGGCGATAGGCACGGCCATCTGCGCCCTCGTTCAGCGCGATGTTCATGATCGTGCCGTGCGGGCCGGTGAAGGACGGATCGCCGGTGCCGGGGTAGAGCGGCATCTGGTGGGTCGAGATGAACAGGATACGCTCGTCCGACTTGACCAGATCCTCGGTCCCGTTGCCGTGATGGACGTCGAAATCGACGATGGCGACGCGGTCCAGCCCGTGATGGTCCAGCGCGTGCTTGGCGGCGATGGCGACGTTGCCGAAGAAACAGAACCCCATCGGCTCCGCCGTCTCGGCGTGGTGGCCCGGCGGACGGCAGGCGACGAAGGCGTTGTCGGCATATCCGTTCATCACCATGTCCACAGCCCGCACCGCGCCGCCCGCACCACGAAGCGCCGCGCGGAAGGAGCCGGGGGACAGCCAGGTGTCGGGGTCGAGCTGGCGGAAACCGTCCACCGGCACGGCGCCCTGGATGGAATCGTAGTAGCTGCCGGGGTGGGCCAGCAGGATCTGGTCGCGGGTCGCCAGCGGCGCGTCCTCGGACAGCAGGTCCTTGCCCTCCAGCGCGGGCAGCAGGGCCTTCAGGCGGGCGACGCGTTCGGGATGACCCTCGGGCGTGACGTGTTTCAGGCAGTCGGGATGGGTGAGGAGCGCGGTTGTCATGGCCGGAGCCTAGCCGCGCCCCGTGGGGTCGTCCAGCGGGTGCGCGATCAGCCCTGCTGGTCCTGACAGTCGATCGCCGCTTCGAGCGCGACGAACGAGCCTTCGAGGTCGATCGACATCACGCCGCCGCTCTCGTTGTGCAGCGTCAGGGTGTTCTTCCGTGCGAGGTCGAACAGGAAGTCCGGGTTGTCGAAATAGACATCCGCCCCCGGCATGCCTTCCAAGTAGATGCCCGTCGCCTCGCCGTCGTAGCTCTGGCCGTCGAGGTCGAAGGTGATCGGGTAAACCTGATCCTCGACGATATCGCCCCAGTCATCGTGGAAGGCGGTGATGTAGCCCAGGTCCTCGGTCCGGTCGAAGCCGATCCGGACGAGGGCGCCGTTGTCGAACTCGGCCTGGATCAGGCAGCCATTGCCGAGCGTCGGATCGACGAGGATTTCCCATCCGCCGACCGTGTCCCAGTACACGAGGTCCTGGGCCTGGACCGCGGGGGCCGACACGCCAAGAGATGCCGCCAGAGCGGTGATTTGCACGAATTTCATTGGTTAACCTCTTCCCTTGCAGGCCGCGTTCTGAGCGCGGTCCTGCCCGCCATTTGATCCGCGTCCGCACATCAGGCAAGTGAATTCAATCAACGGTCGGTCAGCCGGGCCCATGCGTATTCGGCGGCCAGCCAGCCCCGGCGCAACGGACCCAGCGGGAAGGGCGGCGGCGGCGCGGCGAAGGCGCGGGGGATTGGGTGCTCGGGTTCCACCCCGCGCGCCAGCGCAGCCAGCCACGCGCCGCAGAGCGACCCCATGGCGACGCCGTTGCCGTGGTAGCCGAAGGCGGCGAAGGCGCCGGGCATGTCGGGGATGCGGCCACAATACGGGTTCAGGCTGGCGGTCAGGCAGACCATGCCGGACCACTGGTGCGTGGTCTCGACCTCCGCCCATTTCGGGAACAGCCGGGCGAGGTCGCGGCGGACCCGGTTCGCGATCCGGCGTTCGTTGACGCGGGACGAGATCAGCCCGCCGCGCTGGCCGAATACCATGCGGTTGTCGGGCGTCATGTGGAAGTAGTGCAGCAGCCGCCGGTCCTCGTAGGCCATCTGGTAGGACGTCCAGCCCTGCGCCGCGCGCTCCTCATCGGTTATCCGACGGGTCGCGACGACGGAGCTCTGCGCGGGCAGGAAGCGGTGGCGCATCCAGTCCGGGATGTCCTCAGAGGAATAGCCGTTGGTGGCGACGATCAGGCGGCGGGCGGTGACGTGGCCGGTCAGGCTGTGGACCCGCCAGCCGGTGCCGGCGCGCGTGACCGACAGGGCAGGGCTGTTTCCGTGGATGCGCGCCCCCGCCGCGCGGGCTGCGTCGACGAGACCGGCGAGGTACTTGCGCGGGTGCAGCGCGAAGCCGAGCGGGACGGTCAGCGCGCCGTGGAAGCTGCCGCCGAGGCCGTGCTGGACCATCTGGTCGCCGGGGATCAGGTCGCATTCGACGCCGTAGGCGGCTTCGAACCAGCGGCGGTCGTCGTCCAGCTGGGCGGCCTTGGCGGGGGAATGGGCGAGGATGGTCTCGCCTTCGGAATGGCGGTCGACGTCGAGGTCCAGCCGGTCGATCAGCCCCTCGACATGCCGGATCGAGGCGAGTTCGGCCCGCCGCACCTCGGCGGCGGCGCCGCCGCCGTGCCGTTTGTCCAGCTGGTGATCCTCGGCCCGCGTGCCGCCGAGGCAGCAGAAGCCGCCGTTCCGGCCCGAGGCGCCCCAGCCGGGGTAACGGGCGTCGAGGACGACCACGTTCTCGCCCGCCTCGGCCAGCGCCAGCGCGGCGTTCAGACCGGTGTAGCCTCCGCCGATCACGACGACATCCGCAGTCAGGTCGCCCTGCACCTGCGGCATCGCCAGATCCTGTTCCGGCACCGCATCGCCCCAGTAGCAGTTGGCGGCCGGTCCGTCGGAATAGGCGAAGGACCCGAAGGGCCGCTTCATGTCCGCACGGCGGCCCGTTCTTCTCCGGCACGCCGGACGGCGGCGCGCTTGGAGGCGAGCGAGGCAGTTATGACGCCGATGGTAACGATGCCGATCATGATGGTCGACAGGGCGTTGATCTCGGGCGAGACGCCCAGACGGACGGCGGACCAGATCTTCATCGGTAGCGTGGTGGCGCCGGGGCCGGTGGTGAAGGACGCGATCACGAGGTCGTCAAGCGACAGGGTGAAGGACAGGAGCCACGCCGAGATCACAGCGGGCGCGATGATCGGCAGGGTCACGAGGCGGAAGGCCTCGAACGGGGTCGCGCCGAGGTCGAGCGCGGCCTCTTCCAGCGAGCGGTCGAAGCTGACGAGGCGCGAGGACACGACGACCGAGGCGTAGCACATCGAGAAGGTGGCATGGGCGAGGATGATCGTGTGGATGCCGAGCTGGTTGAAGATCGGCTTGAACAGCAGGAACAGCGACAGGCCGGTGATGACCTCGGGCATGACGAGGGGCGCGTAGATCATCCCGCCGAACAGCGTCCGCCCGAGGAACCGCCCGCTGCGGACAAGCACATAGGCGGCCAGCGTGCCGAGGATCGTCGCCAGCGTGGCCGAGGCCAGCGCGACACGGATCGTGACCCACGCGGCGTCGAGCATCTGGTCGTTCTGCAGCAGTTCGCCGTACCAGCGTGTCGAGAAGCCCGCCCAGACCGTCACCAGCTTGGACGAGTTGAAGCTGTAGATGACGAGGATCACCATCGGCAGGTAGAGGAACGCGAAGCCGAAGGTCAGCGAGGTGACGTTGAACCACGAGAGGCGTTTCATGGGCGGACCTCATCGCGGGGAGCGGTGCGTGCAAGCACGCACCCTACGGTGTGCGGGGTAGGGTGCGTGCTTGCACGCACCGCGCGGGGACGGCTCATTCCTCGGCCTCCCTCTGTTTCTGTTCATTGCGCTGGAAGAGCGCGATCGGGATCACGAGGATCAGCAGCAGAATTACCGCCACCGCCGAGGCGACGGGCCAGTCGCGGTTGGAGAAGAACTCCTCCCACAACACCTTGCCGATCATCAGCGTCCGCGACCCGCCGAGGAGCGATGGGATCACGAATTCGCCGACCGCCGGGATGAAGACGAGGAAGCAGCCTGCGATGATGCCGTTGCGGGCCAGCGGCACGGTGATCAGCCAGAAGGCGGTCAGTCGGGAACAGCCGAGATCCTCTGCCGCCTCGAGCAGCGCGCCGTCGAGCCGTTCGAGCGCGGCGTAGATCGGCAGGATCATGAAGGGCAGGTAGGTGTAGGTGATGCCGATGTAGACCGCCGTCGGGGTGTTCAGGATCTGCAGCGGGCTGTCGATCAGGCCGAGGGCCATGAGGAACTGGTTCAGAACGCCTTCGTTCGACAGGATCCCGACCCAGGCGTAGACGCGGATCAGGAAGCTGGTCCAGAACGGCAGGATCACCAGCATCATCAGCGTCGGGCGCCATTCCTCGGGCGCACGCGCCATGCCGTAGGCGATCGGGAAGCCGATCAGCAATGTGCAGAATGTCGAGATCGCGGCGATCTGGACGGAGGAGAGGTAGGCCTTCCAGTAGAGGTCGTCGGTGGTGAGGAAGACGAAATTCTCGAAATCGAGCTGGGAGAAGAAGTCGCGGATGCCCTGCCAGCCCGCCGAGATGTCGAACTGCGGCATGTAGGGCGGAATCGCCAGCGCGGTGTCCGAGAGCGCGATCTTGAGGACGATCACGAAGGGGATGAGGAACAGCGCGATCAGCCAGAGGTAGGGGATGGCGATGACGACCAGACGTCTCATGCGCGGCCTCCGTTGCGGTCGGGGGCGCTGCCCCCGCCGCCGAGCCGGGGCTCGGCGACTCCCCCGGCATATTTCCGGCAAGATGAAGCAGGGGAGCGGGTCATCGGTCCAGCAGCACTCCGGCGGTGTCGGTCCAGGAGAGCCAGACCTCGTCTTCCCATGTGAAGGTGCGGCGCTCGATCCGGCGGGTGTTGGCGGCCTGCGCCTTGATCATCTGCCCCGAGGGCAGGGCGACATGATACGTCGAGATGTTGCCGAGATAGGCGATGTCGATGACCTTGCCGCGGACCGTGTTCGCCGCCTGCGGGCGTTCGGCGGAGATCGCGATCTTTTCCGGTCGGATCGCCAGCCAGCACTTCTGGTCGAGCGAGAAATTCTTGCTGGTCGTGCAGGACAGCGGCGGCTGGCCGTCGGCCCAGATCATCTGGACCTTGTCGCCGGTCTGGTGGGCGCGGCCCTCGAAGATGTTCACGTCGCCGATGAAGTCGGCCACGTAGACGGAATTCGGAGTCTCGTAGATGCGGTCGGGGGTGGCGACCTGCATCAGCTTGCCCTCGTCCATCACCGCCACACGGGAGGCGACGGTCATCGCCTCTTCCTGGTCGTGGGTGACGATGACGAAGGTGGTGCCGGTCTTTTCCTGGATGTCCATCAGCTCGAACTGGGTCTCTTCCCGCAGCTTGCGGTCGAGCGCGCCGAGCGGTTCGTCGAGCAGCAGCAGCTTGGGCGCCTTGGCGAGCGACCGGGCGAGGGCCACGCGCTGGCGCTGGCCGCCTGAGATCTGGTGCGGCTTGCGGTGCTTGAACTTTTCCAGCCGCGTGAGCTTGAGCATCTCGGCGACGCGGGTCTCTATCGTGCCCTTGTCCTTGCCTTCGCGCTTGAGGCCGAACGCGATGTTTTCCCACACCGACAGGTGCGGGAACAGCGCGTAGCTCTGGAACATCATGTTCACCGCGCGCTTGTTCGGCGGCACGGGGGCAATGTCCTGCCCGGACAGCAGGATGGTGCCTTCGGTCGGCGTCTCGAACCCGGCCAGCATCCGCATCAGCGTGGTCTTGCCGCAGCCGGACGGACCCAGCAGGGCAAAGAATTCGCGCGTGTAGATGTCGAGGGAAATGTCGTCGATCGCCGTGAAGTCGCCGAAACGCTTGGTGACGTTCTGGAATCGGATCAGCGGCTTTTCGTTCGGGTCGTCCCATGGGGCGAAGACGGTCTGCGGCATGAAGCCTCCGGCTTGGGGAAAGTCCGCGCGGCGTGCCGCGCGGACCGTGGGCCTGTCAGGCCTTATACGTTGCCGATCAGGTGCCGGACTTGATCTTTGTCCACAGGCGGGTCAGCGTCCGCTGTTCCTTGGGCCCGAACGGCGTGACCGTGTAGAGGTTTTCCAGCGTCGCCTCGTCCGGGTAGATCGCCGTGTCGCCGATCACGTCCTCGTTCAGGAACTCCTGCGAGGCCTTGTTGCCGTTCGCGTAGTAGACGTAGTTCGACGCGGCGGCCATGTTCTGGGCGTCCATGATGAAGTTCAGGAACTTGTGCGCGCCTTCCGGGTTCGGGGCGTCGGTCGGGATCGCCATCTGGTCGAACCACATCAGCGCGCCTTCCTTCGGCACCTCATAGGCGATTTCCGTGCCGTTGTCGGCCTCGGCCGCGCGGTCGCGGGCCTGCAGGATGTCGCCCGACCAGCCGAACGCCACGCAGATCTCGCCGTTGGCGAGCGCGTTGATGTATTCGGAGGAGTGGAACTTCTGGATGTGCGGACGGATCGCCATCAGGACTTCCTCGGCCTTGGCCATCGCCTCGTCCGTCTTGGCATCGGGATCGCCGAAGCCCGCATAGGTCAGCGCGGCGGGAATGATCTCGGTCGGTGCGTCGAGCATGTGGATGCCGCAGGCGGCCAGCTTTTCCGCGTTCGCGGGGTCAAAGATCAGCGCCAGCGAGTTCATCGGGGCGTCCTCGCCGAGGATTTCCTTGACCTTGCCGACGTTCACGCCGAGGCCGGTGGTGCCCCACATGTAGTTGATCGAATATTCCGCGCCCGGATCGTAGGTGTCCGTCCGCTTCTGGATCGTGTCCCACATGTTCGCGAGGTTCGGCAGTTGTGCTTTGTCCAGCTTCTGGAACGCGCCGGCCGAGATCTGGCGCTGCAGGAAGGTGCCGGTCGGGACCACGACGTCATAGCCGGACCCGCCGGCGAGCATCTTGGTTTCGAGCAGTTCGTTGGAGTCGAAGACGTCGTAGATCAGGTCGATCCCGGTCTCTTCCTCGAACTTGGCCAGAAGCTCTTCGTCGATGTAATCGGACCAGTTGTAGACATGCACCTCCTCGGCCATGGCGGCGGTGCCGAACGCCAGGGCAGCGGTGAGCGTGACGAGGGTCTTGGTCATTGTGAGTGTCTCCCGTGGGACGTGAGTGAGTTAGCGTCCATGGCTCGCGACTCAAGCAACAAATTCGCTGCAACGCAATATGGCGTTTCCTCTGTCAGGCGCGTAGCGTCGCGCCGAAATGCAAGAATGAGGTAGACCATGCCTGCGATCACCAACCACATGCCGACGGCCGAACTTCAGGCGCTGGATGCCGCGCACCACATGCACCCCTTCTCGACCCAGGCCGATCTGGCCAAGCGGGGCGTGCGGATCATCACCTCGTCCAAGGGCTGTTTCCTGAAAGACAGCGAAGGCGAGGAGATTCTGGATGCGATGGCGGGTCTTTGGTGCGTCAACGTGGGCTATGGCCGCGAGGAACTGGTCGAGGCGGCGGCGCGGCAGATGCGCGAACTGCCCTATTACAACACCTTCTTCATGACCTCGCACATTCCCGCCATCGCGCTGGCGGCCAAGCTGGCCGAGCTGGCGCCGGGCGATCTGAACCACGTTTTCTTTGCCGGATCCGGGTCCGAGGCAAATGACACGAATATCAGGCTTGTGCGCACTTATTGGGCAGAAAAGGGCCAGCCCGAGCGCAAGAAGATCATCGCGCGCTGGAACGGCTATCACGGGTCGTCGATGGGCTCGGGGTCGCTGGGCGGCATGGTCGGCATCCACAGCCAGGGCGGGCTGCCGATCCCCGACATCCACCACATCGGCCAGCCGCACTGGTGGGCCGAGGGCGGCGAGATGATGCCTGACGAGTTCGGCCTGATGCGGGCGCGGGAGCTGGAGGAAATGATCCTCGAACTCGGGCCCGAGAACGTGGGCGCCTTCATCGCGGAGCCGGTGCAGGGCGCGGGCGGCGTGATCGTCGCGCCGGACAGCTACTGGCCCGAGATCCAGCGGATCGTGGACAAGTACGGCATCCTGCTGATCGCGGACGAGGTGATCTGCGGCTTCGGGCGGACCGGCAACTGGTTCGGGTCGCAGACCCTGAACATCCGCCCGCATATCATGACGATCGCCAAGGGCCTGTCCTCCGGCTACCAGCCGATCGGCGGGTCGATCGTCTGCGACGAGGTCGCGGCGGTGATCGGCGCGACGGAGTTCAACCACGGCTACACCTATTCCGGCCACCCGGTCGCCGCCGCTGTGGCGCTTGAGAACCTGCGCATCCTCGAGGAGGAAAAGATCGTCGACCGCGTGCGCGAGGAGACGGGGCCGTATCTGAAGGAAAAGTTCGAGAGCCTGACCGAGCATCCGATGGTGGGCGAGGCGAAGATCGTCGGCATGATGGGCTCCATCGCGCTGACGCCGCACAAGGAAAGCCGCGCCAAGTTCGCGGCCGAGGCCGGGACGGTCGGTTACATGGTGCGCGAGCGGTGCTTTGCGAACAACCTGATCATGCGCCACGTCTACGACCGGATGATCATCTCGCCGCCGCTGGTGATCTCGAAATCCGAGATCGACCTGCTGATCGAACGGGCGTGGAAATCGCTCGACGAGGGGATGGCGAACGTGAAGGACGCGGGGCTCTGGGCTTCGGCCTGATCGCGTGGGAGGAGAGAAGATGCCAAAGGGTTACATCATCGGCCACATCACGGTGAACGACATGGAGGAGTACAAGGAGTACATCCGCCTCGACACACCGATCCTCGAACGGCTGGGCGGGCGGTTCATCGTGCGCGGCGGGCAGGCGGAAGTGACCGAGGGCACGGCGGAACAGCGCCATGTCGTGATCGAGTTCCCCAGCTATGCCGAGGCGCTGGCCGCCTACCATGACCCTGACTATCAGAAGGTCGCCGACATCCGTCGCCGGTCTGCCACCTCGACCATCATGGTGGTCGAGGGCGTCTGACGTCAGAGCGAGGCGAACCGGGCGCCGAGCGTCCGCGCCGCCTCTTCCAGACCCCACGGCGGGTTCACCACGTAGAGGCCCGATCCGACCATGCCGTGCCCTTCGCGGGCGGGCGGAAACCTGACCTCGTGCCGCCGCGCGCCGTCGATCTTCAGCGCGTCGAGCGGCCCGGTCATCGCCTTGTGCGCGCCGTTCGTCAGGATCGGATACCACAGCACGATGACGCCGACGTTCCACTTGCGGTGCAACTGGCTGACCACCTTCGGCATGGTGGCGTATTCGTCCTTAAGCTCGTAACTCGGGTCGATCAGGCACAGGCCCCGGCGCGGTTCCGGCGGACAGAGCGACAGGGCCATCTGCAGCCCGTCCGTCTTGCGCACGTCGGCCCCCGGCATCGCGCGTTCCAGCGCGGCGTGCTCCTGCGGATGCAGTTCCGCCAGATGCATGCGGTCCGCGTCGCGCAGCAAAGTCCGGGCGATCATAGGGGAGCCGGGATAGGCCGTCGCGCCGCCCTCTGCGCGGGCAGCGCCAAGCGCGCGGGCATAGGGGTGTTCCGCCGGGAACCAGCCCGCGACTTTGGCGATCCCCTGTGCCGCCTCGCCCGTCTTCTGCGCCTCGGTGCCCGACAAGTCATAGAGCGCCCGCCCGGCATGGGTTTCGATATAGCTCAGCGGTTTCGGCTTCTGCACGAGATAGTCCAGCGCCTGCGCCAGCAGCGCGTGCTTGTGGACATCGGCGAGGTTCCCCGCGTGATAGGCGTGCTGGTAGGAAAGCATGATCTCTCGTGCCCTGCGCCGCGCCGGGCGTCAACGCTCAGACGTGCTGTTCGAGTTCTTCGGTCAGCCGGTTGATCCGGTCCCTCAGGTCCGAGAGCTCGGCCACCGACAGCCCCGTCGCCGCAAAGACGCATCCGGTGATGCGCTCCGCCTCGGCCTGCATGCTGCGGCCCCTGTCGGTCAGCTTGACTGTCACCACCCGCTCGTCCTCGGCGCTGCGGCTGCGCGTGACCAGCCCCGCTTCGGCCATACGCTTGAGCAGGGGCGTCAGCGTGTTGGTGTCGAGGCCCAGTTCGGCCCCGAGCGCGCCGACCCGCTTCTCGTCCTCGGCCCACAGGGCGACCAGCACGAGATACTGCGGATAGGTCAGCCCGAGAGGCTGAAGCAACGGGCGGTAGAGCCGGGTCATCGCGTGGTTCGCGGAGTAGAGCGCAAAGCACAGCATGTCGCCGGTGCCGGGCAAAGGGTGAGCGGTCTGGGTCATCCCGGAAATATAAATCGTGCACGATATAGTCGCAAGGGGTTGAAGGGGGCGCGCGGCGCCGCTATCTGTATCGCACACGATATAAACGCTTGCGATATAAAGGAGCGCACGATGTCCGTATCCCCGATCTACACCGCACATGGTTTCGCCACCGGTGGCCGCGATGGCGTGGCCAGCATTCCCGCCCGCGACCTGACCATCAAGCTCGACCCGCCGAAGGAAATGGGCGGCAAGGGCGACGGCGCGAACCCCGAACAGCTTTTCGCGGCCGGTTATTCCGCCTGCTACATCGGCGCGATGAAATTCGCGACGACCCAGGACAAGTCGCTGGCCAAGGTGCCCACCGACACCAAGGTCGAGGCAGAGGTCGGCATCGGCCCGCGCGAGGATGGCGGGTTCGGCCTGAAGGTGCACCTGAAGGTGTCGATGCCCGGTCTCGAAAAAGGCGAGGTCGAGCGGATCGCCGAGGCGGGCCACAAGATCTGCCCGTATTCGAACGCGGTCAAAGGCAACATCGAGGTCACGACCGAAGTCGTCTGACCGTCTGACCGTCTGAAGACGTCGGAAAAGAAGAACGGCGCGGGGTATTCCCGCGCCGTTCCTGATTCCAGCTCAGATACTGAGGCCCGAGCCTCAGCTGCGGACCAGCTTCTCGTAGCTTTCCGCGATGTCCTTGGTGATCGCGCCGACCTCGAAGTTGTAGGTCCCGATCTGCCCGACCGGGGTCACTTCGGCGGCGGTGCCGGTCAGCCAGCACTGTTCGAAGCCTTCCAGCTCTTCCGGCATGATGTGCCGCTCGTGCACCTTGATCTGCTTGTCCTCGAGCATCGAGATGACCGTCTGACGGGTCAGGCCGTTGAGGAAGCAGTCGGGCTTGGGCGTGTGCACCTCGCCGTCCTTGACGAAGAAGATGTTCGCGCCGGTCGCCTCGGCCACGTAGCCGCGGTAATCCATGAACAGCGCGTCGGAACAGCCCTTGGCCTCGGCCTCGTGCTTGGACATCGTGCAGATCATGTAGAGACCGGCGGCCTTGGCGTGGACCGGGATGGTCTCGGGCGACGGGCGCTTCCACTTGGCGATGTCGAGCTTGGCGCCCTTCATCTTGGCGTCGCCGTAGTAGTTGCCCCATTCCCAGCCCGCGATGGCCAGCCGGACCGGGTTGCGCGCTGCCGAAACGCCCATGTCCTCGCCCGCGCCGCGCCATGCGACCGCGCGGACATAGGCGTCGGTCCAGCCGTTGGCGGCCAGCATGTCGTACTTCGCCTTCTCGATCTCCTCGACCGAGTAGGGGATTTCGAAATCCAGCATGTTGGCCGAGGCCCTCAGCCGCTTGGAATGTTCGACACCCTTGAAGATCTTGCCGTTATAGCAGCGCTCGCCTTCGAATACCGATGACGCGTAGTGCAGCGCATGGGTCAGCAGGTGCACGTTCGCCTCCCGCCAGTCCACCATCTTGCCGTCCATCCAGATCTTGCCGTCGCGATCGTCGTAAGCCCCGGTTGCCATGGTCTCGTCCTTTCAAGCGCCGCCCCTGCGGCTTTCCATTTGTTGCTCAGCTTATGGCCGCATCGGACATAAAGTTGCGCCAAAGCTGCGACTCGCTAACAAATGGGTCTTGGAATGTCAACAAGGCTGACATATGATGAAACCGGGATGAGCACCGTACGGCCAGACAGACGCATGGGCGACATAAGCGGGGGCGATGCGCTTCTGTTCCTCACTGACGAGCAACTGCGTCAGGGGATCGAGGCGATGTTCTTTGCCTATCGCGGGTTCACCGCCGCACCCGACGCCATACTCGAGGGTCTGGACTACGGTCGCGCCCATCACCGCGCGCTGCACTTCATCGCCCGCGTGCCGGGGATGAACGTCAAGCGGCTGCTGGAAATCCTGGGCGTCACCAAGCAGAGCCTCAACCGCGTGCTGCGCACGCTGATCGAGGACGGGCTGGTCGAAAGCCGCGTCGGCACCTCGGACAAGCGCGAACGTCACCTGTTCCTGACCGAAACAGGGGCCGATCTGGAAAGCCGCCTGTCCGATGCGCAGCGCCGCCAGATGCGCGCCGCCTATCGCCATGCTGGGCCCGACGCCGTGGCCGGGTTCCGGCAGGTGCTGGAAGCGATGATGGAACCGGGCATGCGGGCCACCTACGCCTCGCTGCGCGCGACCGGGGCATGAGCGATCCCACCCCGCATCTGCTGATCGTCGACGACGACGAACGCATCCGCGACCTGCTGGCCAAGTTCCTCAAGCGGAGCGGTTTCCTGATCTCGGCTGCCCGCGACGCGGCCCATGCCCGCCGCCTGCTGTCGGGGCTGGAATTCGACCTGATCGTGCTGGACGTGATGATGCCGGACGAGGACGGGATCACGCTGACCCGCGCGCTGCGGGAAAAGATCGCGACGCCGATCCTGCTGCTGACGGCGCGGGGCGAGACGCGCGACCGCATCAACGGGCTGGAGGCCGGGGCGGACGATTACCTGACCAAGCCGTTCGAGCCGCGGGAGCTGCTGCTCAGGATCAACGCCATCCTGCGGCGTATGCCCGAGGCGGAAAAGGCCAAGTCCGCGCCCAAGGTGCTGCACATGGGCGAGATCCGGTATGACATCGACAAGGGCGAGATGTGGCGCGGCGACAAGCCGGTGCGGCTGACCGCGACGGAAAGCCAGCTGATGCGTCTGTTCGCCGCCGCGCCGGGCGAGGCGATTTCACGCACCAGCTTAGTCGCGGACCTGGGGCGTAGTTCGGGTCGCGACGGCGGGCGGGCGCAGGAACGTGCAGTCGATGTCCAGATCACCCGCCTGCGCCGCAAGATCGAGGACGATCCGAAACAGCCGCGCTACCTGCAGACGGTCCGGGGCGCGGGCTACATGCTGGCGCCGGACTGATCCCGGAGCGGGCTGGACCGATCGGTCCAATCGCCCGTTGCGCTTGCCGACCGGTCGGTTAGTATCGCGGCGACCGGCCTGCCGTGGACCGAGTCGTTTCGGAGTGCGTCATGCAACAGTCCACCGCGTCCCAGCTTCGCCCGATCCTGCCGATCCTGATCGGCTCCGCCCTGATGCTCACCCTGACGATGGGCCTGCGTCAGAGCCTCGGGCTGTTCATGCCCGCGATCACCAACGACATCTCGGTGACGGTCACGCAGTTCACGCTGGCCATCGCGATCCAGAACCTCTGCTGGGGCATCTTCCAGCCCATCGTCGGGTCGCTGACCCCGCGCTACGGGTTCCGGCCGGTGATGGTCGGGGGCGGGGCGATCTACCTCGGCGGCATGGCGCTGCTGTCGGTGTCGCAGGGGTTCCTGACCATCGTGATCGGCGCGGGCGTGATGATCGGCATCGGCATGGCATGCTCCTCCACCGCGCTGGCGATGGCGGTGACGGCGCGGACCGTTCCGGCCTCGATCCGGTCCGTTATGCTGGGCATCGTCTCGGCCGTCGGGTCGCTCGGGTCGCTGATCGCCGCGCCGCTCGGCCAGTCGGTGATGGCCGCCTTCGACTGGCGCGTCGCGCTGACCGTCTTCGCCGCGCTCGCGCTGCTGATCGTGCCTGCCGCATGGATGGCGGGCCGGGTCGACAGGCTGCCCGCGCCGCCGATCCAGAAGGACAGCGCCGACGACAAGAGCCTGCGCGACGCGTTGCGCATGGCGCTTGGCGACCTGAGCTTTGTCGTAATGACGATGGCCTATTTCGTCTGCGGGATGCAGCTGATCTTTCTGCTGACGCACCTGCCCGCCTATCTCGCGCTCTGCGGGGCGGATCCGATGCTGGCCGCGACGGCGATCGGGGTGATCGGCGGGATGAACATCCTCGGCAGCCTGTTCTTCGGCTGGGCCGGGGGGCGGTGGTCGAAACAGGCGCTGCTCGGGATGATCTACTGCGGGCGGTCCTTCACCATCGCCTGGTATTTCCTGCAGGTGCCGACACCGCAGAACACCGTAATCTTTGCCGCGATCATGGGCTTCCTGTGGCTGGGCGTGGGGCCGCTGATCGCGGGCAGCGTGGCCGAACGCTTCGGACTGCGCTGGCAGGCGATGCTGCAGGGTGTGACCTTTTCCTTCCACCAGATCGGCAGCTTCCTCGGCGCGCTTGGCGGCGGGCTGGTGTTCGACCTGTTCGGAAACTACGACGTCGCCGTCAAGTTCGGCGTCTCGCTAGGCCTGTTCGCCGGGATCGTGCAGATCGCCGTCGCGCTGTCCCGCCGCTCCGGCACGCCGGGCGCGCCGCAGCCTGCCTGACCCTGACGGGGCTCAGCCGAAGGGGTTCTTGGCCTGCCGCGCCTTGCCGCGCTGGATGCCGAGATGCCGTTCGCGCAGGATGATGGCGACGCCCGCGCAGATCACGATCAGCGCACCGACCAGCGTCTGGATCGTCGGCACCTCGTCGAACAGGAAATAGCCGAACAGCACCGCGAAGATCATCGAGGCGTAATCGAACGGCGCGACCAGCGAGGCGTCGGCGAACTTGTAGGACGAGGTCAGCAGGATCTGCCCCAGCCCCCCGACCAGTCCGCAGCAGATCAGCGCTGCCCAGTCCCAACCCTGCGGCACGACCCAGCCGAAGGGCAGCGTCAGCAGTGCCAGCGCCGACGAGGTCAGCGAAAAGAAGAACACGATGGCCGAGGTCTGTTCCGACTGCACCATGTTGCGGATGTGGATCTGCGACAGCGCCCCGAAGGTCGCGCCGAACAGCACCAGCACAACGCCGATCAACTGGGTCGTCTGCACGCTGTCGCCAGCGGTCAGGGTCAGGCGCGGCGCCATCACGATCATCACCCCGACCAGACCGACACCGACCGCGCCGAAGCGGAAGATGCCGACCTTCTCGTTCAGGAACATTGCCGCAAAGACCACCACCAGCAACGGCATCGCATAGCCGAGCGCCGTGACCTCGGGCAGGGGCAACAGGGTCAGGGCGGCAAAGTTCAGCCCCATGGCCATGGTGCCCATCACCCCGCGCAGGGCATGGGCGCTGACGGACTTGACCTTGAACCCGCTCTTCAGCTCTCGCCGCATGATCAGCCAGACGATGATCACGGGCATCGCGAAGAACGAGCGGAAGAAGACCGCCTCGCCCGCGGGGACCCGCGCGGCCTTGATCAGGACGAACATGACGATGAAGCACATCACCGCGCCGAGCTTGAGGGCGATCCCGCGAAGCGGATACATGGCGGTCCTGACGATCTGGCCTGTGGATGACGCACCCGGTAAGCGCACGCTGCGATGCGGTCAATCTCATTCCTGCCCTTGCATTTCGCGGGACCGGCGGGGACAAAACCGCAAACCGCCATCGGAAGGCCCGCCATGTACGATCAGAACCACCTCGCCAGCCGTCTTGCCCGTCACGCCCAGCTGACGCCCGAACGGGTCTTTGCCCGGCGCGCGGGGCGGCCGGACACGACCTATGGCGAGATGTTTGCCGGTGCCGAACGCATCGCCGCCCGGCTGATCGCGGCGGGCGTCGGTCCGGGCGACAGGGTGGCCGTCCAGGTGGAAAAGTCGCTGGAGGCGGTGCAGCTCTACCTTGCCGCCGTGATGGCGGGCGGGGTCTTCCTGCCGCTGAACACGGCCTACACGGTGGCCGAGCTTGATTACTTTCTGGGCGACGCGACCCCGGCGGTCGTCGTCTGCGACCCGGCCCGCCGCGCGGCGGTCGAACCGCTGGCGCGCGGGGCCACGGTATTCGACCTGGGCGCCGACGGAAGCGGGACGCTGACCGCGGAATTGGCGGACGCCGAGGGGTTCGAGGCCGTGGCGCGCGGGGCGGAGGATCTGGCGGCGATCCTCTACACCTCGGGCACGACCGGCCGGTCGAAGGGCGCGATGCTGAGGCACGAGAACCTGCTGTCGAACGCCGAGGTCCTGCGCGACTACTGGCGCTTCACCGACCGCGACGTGCTGATCCATGCCCTGCCGATCTTTCACTCGCACGGGCTGTTCGTGGCCACCAACACCTCGCTGCTGGCGGGGGCGACGCTGATTTTCATGCCCGGTTTCGACGTCGAGGCGATCCTGCAGGCGATCCCCGAGGCGACCGCGATGATGGGCGTTCCGACCTTCTACACCCGGCTGCTCAAGGACAGCCGCCTGACGCCCGAACTTTGCGCGGGCATGCGGCTCTTCGTCTCCGGCTCGGCCCCGCTGCTGGCCGAGACGCACCGCCAGTGGGAGGCGGCGACCGGCCATCGCATCCTCGAACGCTACGGGATGACGGAAACCAACATGAACACCTCCAACCCCTATGACGGCGACCGCCGGGCAGGGACGGTCGGTTTCCCGCTGCCGGGGATCGAGGTGCGGGTTATGCTGGACGGCGCGGAGGTCCCCGAGGGCGGGATCGGCGTGCTTGAGGTGCGCGGTCCGAACGTGTTCAAGGGCTACTGGCAGATGCCCGAGAAGACGGCAGAGGAGTTGCAGGCGGATGGCTGGTTCATCACCGGCGATCTCGGGATGATCGACGCCGAAGGATACGTGACCATCGTCGGACGCGCCAAGGATCTGGTCATCTCGGGGGGCTACAACGTCTATCCGAAAGAGGTGGAAGAGGCGATCGACGACATGCCGGGCGTCGTGGAAAGCGCCGTCATCGGCGTGCCGCATCCCGACTTCGGAGAGGGTGTGGTCGCCGTGGTGGTCGCGGACGGCAGCGTGACCGAGGATGGCATCGCCGGGGCGCTGAAGGATCAACTGGCGAAGTTCAAGCAGCCGAAGCGGATCTTCATCGTCCCCGAATTGCCCCGTAACACGATGGGCAAGGTCCAGAAGAAGGCGCTGCGGGACGAATATGCCGGCCTGTTCGCCGGCGCTTGAGATTGAAAAGCCGGTCTGCCCTGACGGCAGACCGGCATCTCGAAACAATCGGTTGGTCACTCAAAGCGAAATGAGGATCTCCTCCCCCAATGGTGGAAGACGCTAGGGCGATGACCGGTTTTGTGTCAATTCTCGACCATCGGGTCAAAAAGCTGTTCCGCGGTTACGGCGGTTCCAAAGCCCGATTGTATGTGCTCAAACGGTAATTCTTGCAGGCCCAAGTCAGCCGGACGCAGGGAATGCCATTAAAAACGGCATTCTCCCTTTGAAAACGCGGAATGGGTCGTGGGCGATTCGGTCCCGGCCTAGCGGAACAGCTTGTTGTGAACCGAGATCGAGAGGCCGAATTTCGGATCGCTCTGCCCGGTCATCGCATTGATGCCGTAAGCCCCGATGGCGTTGGTCGCATGCAGCCCGACATCGAGCGGCATGCCCTGCACCCGTGTCTTGGCCCCGATCGCCCAGATATCACGCCCGCCGTCCCGGACCGTGTATTCCCCGATCACGCGAATGTCCGGCGTGACGGAATAGCTCGCGCCCAGACCGACCGCATAGATTTCCTGGCTGCCGAAGAAAGCTGCCTTGGGTTCGACCGTCATGGCAAAGTTCGGACCGAATTCGCGCATCATCGGCAGTGACATGTAGAGCACGCCATTCTTCTGCCGGTCGCGCCCGGCCTGGAAGGTATAGCCGAGGCTGACGGGGAAGCCGTCGACCTGATCCATGAACTGCAGCTTGAACGTCCCGGACCAGCGGCCCGTGGTGCCCGGCAGAGCGTTGATCGCGGCGCTGCCGTCGTTCGCCACCTCTTCGTAACTGGCGCCGAGTTCGAGGAAGTGGTCGGGCGAAACCGAAACATGCGCCGCACGCGCGCCGTCCGTGCCGATCTCGCCATGCAGTTCGACCGTGCCGCGATCGCGCGTGCGCGGTGTTTGCAGGGTGAAGCCGTTCGACTGCAGCGCGGTCTGGTAGCTTGTCAGGGTGGTGCCGGGGGCGCGATCGTAGATCGGCTTTTCCGGGCTGCCGCGGCCGAAGGTCAGGTTCAGCATCGCGCCGATCATGACCATGTCGCCGTTCGGGAAATAGGTCAGCACGCTGGTAGTCGGCGTCGTGCCCATGCCGTTGGTGGCGAACACTTCGACCGAGCTGTTGGGTGCGAAAAGGAACCGCGCGCCGCCGGTGATGACCGGTTTGCGGCCATAGCTGCCGTCCGAGCGGATCGTGTTCGCGCCGGTCAGCGGCTGCGTGACGGTCCCGTAGACCAGCAGGCGTTCCACGACCTGCCACGTCACACCTGCGCCGACGCTGGCGACGGTGCCATAGAAGGTGCTGCCCCCGCGCGAACCGGGAAAGATCGAGACGCCGGGCGTCAGGTGCAGGCGGATACCGGGCGCGACATCGTAGCTGACCGGCAGATGCGCCGAACCGACGAATTCATAGTCCTGGGAAAACTTGCCGAAGATCGTGGAAGAGAACTTCAGGAATTCCCCCGCGATCTGCGCCGACATCGTCAGCGGACCTTCGTCGTAGAACCGGTATTTCACATGCGCGCCGCCGCCGACGACCTGCGCACTGCGGCCGGGCGTATCCGTGGCGATCGGGCGGGGCGGCGGATCGACATGGTTGATGTAATCGACGCCGAACTGCAGCCCTTCCATCGGCGAAAACGCCGCGCCGGACTGATAGATCTGGTTGCCGGTGCCCGCAGTCTGGATCGACGGGTTGGTCTGGAGGAACCCCAGCCGGAACCGGAAGGCACCGCGCGGCAGGACATCGCCGGTGGTGAAATTGAACAGCGCGTCGGGCTGACGCTCCATCGCCGTGACCGTTTCCGGCATGGCAGGCCCGGCTGCGGCGCAGGTCAGGGCCAAGGCCAGCGATGCAGCGCTGGCGCGTCTGCGGGTCGGGCGAAGAAAACTGGAAACCGGAGTCATGACTTAACCTGCCAGTCGGACATTTGCGTCAACAAAACCCGCCGCAGGTTCAAAGAGCAAGGGGTGTCACAGGATTTACCTTGCTCTGTGGCAGATCGGATGACGCCTGCCGCACCGGGCGGCAGGCATCGCGATTATTCAGCGGCATCCCGCCGGGGCAGGACCCAGTTTGCCCGCGGATAATGGCAGGTATAGCCGTTCGGAATCCGCTCCAGGTAGTCCTGATGTTCCGGCTCCGCCTCCCAGAAATCGCCGACCGGTTCGACCTCGGTCACCACGCGGCCCGGCCAGATGCCGGAGGCATTGACGTCGGCGATGGTATCCAGCGCGGTCTGCTTCTGTGCCTCGTCGAGGTAGTAGATGGCCGAGCGATAGGACATGCCGATGTCGTTGCCCTGCCGGTTCACCGTGGTCGGGTCGTGGATCTGGAAGAAGAACTCAAGGATCTGCCGGTAGCTGATCGTCTCGGGCTCAAAGAAGATCTCGATCCCCTCGGCGTGGGTCCCGTGATTGCGGTAGGTCGCGTTCTTCACGTCCCCGCCGGTATATCCGACGCGCGTGCGTTTCACTCCGGGCAGCTTGCGGATCAGGTCCTGCATGCCCCAGAAGCATCCTCCTGCCAGAACGGCGCGTTCTTCACTCATGCCACATCCTCCACCTGGTCGATGTATTTGCCGTAGCCTTCGGCCTCCATGTCGTCGCGGTGCACGAACCGCAGCGAAGCCGAGTTGATGCAATAGCGCAGCCCGCCACGGTCGCGCGGCCCGTCCGGGAAGACGTGTCCGAGGTGGCTGTCACCGTGCTTGGACCGGACCTCGACCCGGACCATGCCGTGGCTGGTGTCGCGCAGCTCGATCACGTTCTCGGGCTCGATCGGCTTCACGAAGCTGGGCCAGCCGCAGCCGCTTTCGTATTTCGACGCCGAGGCGAACAGCGGCTCGCCCGACACGATGTCCACGTAGATGCCGGGTTCCTTGTTGTAGAGGTATTCCCCGGTGCCGGGCCGTTCGGTTCCGCTTTCCTGCGTCACCCAGAACTGTTCCGGGCTCAGCGCGGCGATGGCGTCGGCGTCCTTGCGATAGTCACTCATGCGCATCTCCTGTCCTTGGGCACAGTAGATGGCATCGAACGGGGGAAAGAAAAGCCCTGTTTCAGGCCGCGCCGCCTGACGTGAACGTCCTGCGTTCAGGCCTGCGCCGCTTCGGATGTCACGGCATCGACCTGCGATTCCATCTCCATCCGCGCTTTGGCCGCTGCGACCAGCCCCCTGAAGATCGCCTGCTGACGGTGTGCGTAGAACAGGTGCTCGGGGTGCCACTGCACGCCGAGCGCCCAGGGATCGCGGTCCCGTTCGACGGCCTGGATCATGCCGCCTTCGTCCCGCGCCGCGATCCTGAGTCCGTTGCCGAGGCGCTGCACCGCCTGCGAATGCAGCGCATTCACCTTCATCGGCGCGGTGCCCGCCAGGTCGGCCAGCCGGGTGCCGGCCATGACCTGCACCGTCTTGCGGGGCAGGATGGTCTTGTAGCGGCGGCTGTCGGTGTGAGTCGCATAAGCGTCCTGATCCAGGGTGCCGCCGAGCGCCACGTTCAGCATCTGACTGCCCCGGCAGATGCCGAGCACCGGCTTGCCCTCGGCCATCGCCGCCTCGACCAGCCGCCGCTCCATCGCGTCGCGTTCGGGGTCGAGCCGCGCGCTCGACATGAGCTCGCCGCCGTAGAGGTCGGGCGAGATGTCGTCGCCGCCGCCGATCACGATACCCGCGACGCGCGACACGTCGGACGGCCGTCCGACACCCCAGCGGACCGCGCGGCCGCCGGCCATCCAGATGTTCAGGGCGACCAGCGGGAAGATGCGCCAGCCGGAGCGGCGGGAGGTGGTGACACCGATGAGTGGACGCATCACGCGGCCTCCGTTTCTGTTATGAGGCCGGCCTTTTTCAGGAGCTCGCCGCAGCGCCCGGCCCAATGCGACCGGCTGAGCGTGATCAGCCCGTGATCGTCCAGCCACGCCTCGGCCAGCCGATCCAGCAGAGCGCGGTCCGCGGCGATCCGTTCGACCAGCCGCCAGCGTTCCCATTCCTGACGCAGGGACCAGCCGGCCTCGTCGATGCGGCTGTCGGGCAGTCGGAAGTGGAAGGTGGGCCGGCCCTTGAGCGCCTTGGCGTGATCGACGGCCTCGCGCACACGGTCCTTGTCGAGATGCGCGAACAGCGGCAGCATGTCGAGCCCGTGGTTCCGGCTGGCATCATGCCCGAGGTAGATGCCGATGACCTCGTCCGTTGCGGCCCCCGACCCGGCTCGGGCGAGGTCGCGCACCAGCGAGGTCGGGTAGGGATCGGTGAAGGGCAGGGCCCGGCGGCTCGGGTCGATCGGGGCGGCCGTTCGCATCCAGTCCTCGATCAGCGCATAGGCCAGCAGGGGCCGCGTCACGCCTGCGGCATCCTCGCTCGCCACCTCGACGTTGAGGTGAACGCCGAACCCGTAGAACAGCCCCTGGCCCGAGCCTTCCGCGCCCGCCTTCCGCAGCACGTCGCGCAGGGCATCGAGCCGGGCAAGACCGGACCGGCTGAGCGGTTCTGTCACGATCTCGACGGGGATCAGGTCGCGACCCAGCTTCAGCCCGGCCTCTGTCAGGCGGTCCGGTCCGGCCTTTCGCAGGGCGGTGTCGAGATAGACCTCGATCCGTCCGAGCGCGCCGTCCTCGACCACCCAGTCATGCGTGTCGGTCTGCCGCGCGGTGCCGCCGGTTTCCCGTGCGACGATCCGGGCGGCGTCGCCTTCGGCGAGGCCGGAGAATTCAATTTCGACACCCGTCAGGCGCGGTTCGCCGTCAGGCGTCCGGTCCCGTGGCAGGGCGGGGAAGGGGGAATGTGAACTTGGCGCGGTCATACCATATGGAACGCCGCGCCCCGCCGGCGGTTCCCCGCCGACGCAAGGTCAAAGGCCGGGAATGCGATCCTGCAGCGAATGCCGGGCGATCAGCATCCGGTGCACCTCGGACGGGCCTTCGTAGATGCGCATGCCGCGGACGAGGTTGGCCATCATCTGCAGCGGCAGTTCCTTGGTCATCCCCATGGCGCCGAAGGCCTGCATCGCCTTGTCGACCGTGTCCCACGCCAGTTCGGTGCCCATGAGTTTGACCATCGAACATTCGGTCCGCGCCTGCTCGCCCCGGTCGATCTTGGTGGCGGTGTTGTAGACCATCAGCCGCAGGGCATGCAGCTGCATCTCGGCATCGGCGATCCACCACTGGATCGACTGGCGGTTCGACAGCAGGTCGCCGAAGGTCTTCCGCTGCTTGACCCATTCCTTCATCAGGTCGAGCGCCCGGCGCGTCATGCCCGCGCATTTCGCCCCCATCTCGACCCGCCGCATCGACAGGCGCAGCTGCATCGGGCCATAGCCGTTGCCCAGCTCACCCAGCAGGGCGCTGCCGGGCAGCTTCAGATCCTCGATCGCGATCTCGTAGGTCGACCGGCCGCCGAGCATCCGGATGCGTCGGGCGATGTTGAAACCGGGCGTGTCCTTGTCGACGACGAAGGCCGAGATGCCACCGCGCGCGCCCTTGCCGGGGTCGGTGACGGCCATGAGGATGGTGAAGTCGGCCTTGTCGGCCTTGGAGATCCAGATCTTGCGGCCGTTGATCTTCCACCCGTTGCCGTCCTGCACGGCGCGGGTGATCATCGAGGCCGGGTCGCCGCCGCCGTTGGGTTCGGAAATTGCGATGGCGCTGATCGCCTCGCCCCGCGCATAGGGTTCGAGGTATTTCTTCCGCTGCTCCTCGCTGCAGGTCTTCATCAGCATGTGCAGGTTCGGGCTGTCGGGCGGGAAGTTGTAGTCGATGCAGCTCTTGCCGAGCTCTTCGAACACGCCGACCATCGAGGTCGCGTCGAGGTTCATGCCGCCGAATTCCTCGGGGCTTTCCAGCCGGGTCAGGCCGAATTCCTCGGCCTTCGCGTCCAGCGCCTCGCGTTCTTCCGGGACGACGGACATCGGGCCGCCCTCGGCCTCGCGGGCCAGCACTTTCGGCTCCAGCGGTATCAGGTGGTCGCGAACGAACCGGGCGACGAGATCGCGCAGCATCTGCTGTTCTTCGGTCAGCGAGAAATCCATGTAGCTCCTCCTTGGGTCGGGGGAGTGAAGGCGATTTGCACCGGGGTGTCACGCGCATTCGGTGGCGTTTCAGGTGGGTGGCGGTGCGCTTGCGGAGAGGCCGGGGGCTCTGCCCCCGGACCCCCGGCATATTTTCGGCAAGATGAAGCAGGGGGCCTGCGCGAGACATGCCGTCAGGCGTGATGAGCGGCCGGTCGGGTCGGCTGTATCAGGGGAAACGGCCCTGGCAGAACCAGCCGGGCGAGAGCGCGGCGCCGTGCGCGTAGTAGAGCCACAGGCGTTCGCCGCCCTCGACTGTGACGCGCCAGTAGTCGCGGACGCCGGTGCGCCAGTCGGGGTCGTCCAGCCACCATTCCGGCGCGATCCGCTCGGGGCCGGTGGCCGCGACGGCGATGAGGTCGCGGCGGCGCCAGCGGAAGGCGGCGGGCGGGCCGGGGCTGTCGGGGGCCTGCACCGGCTCGGGCCGCCAGAGCAAGAGGGGCCGGGCGACCGGGGGCTGCGGCCATGGCCCGGCGGGGTCGGACCATGCGGCGGCGAGGGTGAGGGCCGCTTTTTCCGGGATGTGGGAGGAGGCGGGGTGCAGGCGGGTGATCGCCTCCATCCCCGTCCGCGCGCCGATCCTTGTGATCAGGTCGTCGAGCGCATGGTCGCCGCGCGCGCGCGCCGTCACCGCCTCGGCCGCGTCGAGATGGCCGCGGGACTGGGTGCGGTGCACCGTTTCCGTCTGCACCGCCTCGAGCCGCAGCATGTCGATGCCGAAGCCTGCGTCGAGTTCGGGCACCTTCATCGCCAGCAGCGGGCGGATGCGGTCGGGCTGGTGGCTGGGCCGGGCGACGCCCGCCTCGATCCACTGCATCGTCCCGTCGGTGCGGAAGATCTGCAGCCGCACGGTGCGGATGCCCATGGCCTTCGTCTCGAGCGTCGCGCAGAGGCGGGTCAGCAGCCGGTCCAGCCCGGCGAGGATGTCGCTTTCTAGTCCGATCGGTTCCGGCAGGGTCATCCGCACCGCGTCGGGCCGGTCGGCGCGGGCGGGCGAGACCGGCTCCGGCGCATGGCCGAGCGCCTGGTCGAGGCGCAGCGCCAGTTGCCGCCCGAAGCGGCGGGCCAGCGGCGCGCGGGGTTGGTCGAGCAGGTCGCCGATGCGCCGCAGCCCCAGCCGGGCGAGCTGGTCGAGGACGGGGCGGTCGAGCCTGAGCGCCGCGACGGGCAGCGGCGCGATGGCCTGCCGGGTCTGGCCGGGGGCGGCGATCCGGACCTCGGGCGCGGCATCGGCGGTGGGCCGGGGCGCCGCGCCGCCCTTGACCCAGTGCCGCCGCGCGGCGCGCGAGCGGGTGGCCGGCGCCTCGGCATCCACGGCGTCGCCGGTGCGGCGGTGTTCCGGCGCGCGGCCCGCGTAGCGCGCCAGCCCCCAGGCCGCACCCGGCGTGTCCGCGATCCCGGCGAGGTGGGTCAGCCCCAGCCGGGCGCAGTCGGCGGCGAGCGTGTCCATGAGCCCGGCCTCGCCGCCGAAGAGATGCGCGCAGCCCGAGATGTCGAGCACCAGCGACTCGGGCGGCGTTTCGGCCACCCAGGGCGAATAGCGGCCCGCCCAGCGTCGGAGCAGGGTCAGGAATGCGGCCTCCTTCTGCGGGTTGCGCAGGCGGGTCAGCAGGTCCGGGCACATCGCGCGGGCGTCGCGCAGCGGCTGTCCGCGGGTGAGCCCGGCGGCCGAGGCCCCGGCAGAGAGCGACGACAGCGTCTGCAGGCTGCCGCTTTCCTCGACCACCGCGAAGGGCCGTCCGTCATCGCCGCCCGCCTCTCGCAGCAGGCGTTCGGCCCCCAGCCTCGGGAACCAGACGGACAGGATGCGGCGCGACGGGGCGGGCATGGGCAGGGCAGCGGCGAGTCGAATTGTTCATGATTTGTTCCATAGTGGCGCGGGAATCCGCCGGTGTCGAGTCACAGCGGTTTTCCGCGGGCCGGTCTGACCTACACTTCCCTCGACACAAAGGAGTTTTCCATGACGCGCAACGGCCCGACGCTTGTCCTCATCCTCACCATCGCTGCATTCACCACCGGGGCCCTCGCGCAGGTCGAGCCCACCGATCCCACGGTGAAGGCGCGGATGGAGCTGATGAAGGACATCCGCGCCCAGATGGGCACCTTGGGCGGCATGGCGCAGGGCAAGATGGCCTTCGACGCGGATGCGGCGGCGGAAGCACGGCGGGCGCTGGCCGAGGACGCCTCGGAAATCCCCGCCGCCTTCGAGCAGCGCGCGACCGATCCGGCGACCGAGGCCGCCCCGGCGATCTGGGAGGATTTCGCGGATTTCACCGCCAAGGCGAAGCTGCTGGAGGATGCGGCGACCAAGCTGGGGACCGGATCGCTGGATGACCTCAAGGCCGGGATTGGCGAAATCGGGCAGGCCTGCTCAGGCTGCCACAAGCTCTACCGGATCGAGAACTAGGTCACTCGACCGGGGCGACGACGGCGACGATCGGGCCCATCGTCCGCCCGCCGTCCGCCCGCCCGAGGCCGGGGGCGTAGAGCCGGGAGATGTTGCCGTCGAAATAGAGCGCCTGCGGCAGGCCGAGCTGATCGCGGAAGAAGCTGCCGAATTCGTGGAAGGTCACCGCGTTGCGCGAGATGACGAAGACCGCGCGGTCGCCGCTGGCCGAGGTGCCTACGCCATTCCGCAGGTAGCGCGAGTTGCTTTCCGGCAGGAACTTGGGGTGCAGCTCGCCGTCGATGACCAGCATGGGGCCGGACTGGGTCGCGAAGCGGCACTTGCCCTGCCGGGTGTCGACGAACTTCAGCGTCTCGATGACCTCGGCCTTGCCCTCGCCGAAGCAGAAGACGCCGTTCGGAACGAGGCCGAAGTTGCCGGGTCCCGGATTCGGGATCACCCGCATCAGCTCCTCGCCCTCTTCGACATAATGGCCGACCGGGCGGCGGTCCTCGTGATACATGCCGGCGTTCATGCCGAAGAGCAGCTGTTTGCCGTCCTCGCGCAGCGCGGTGTTCAGCGTTTCGAAATGGCCGAAGGGGGTGCCGGAGGTGTCGTTCAGGAACAGGCGCAGGTCCTCGGCGGCCGGATCGACCTCGCAGACGACATAGGCGTTGCCCCTGTAGTTCTCCTCGCGGCACTCGACCGCGCCCGCCGACGTTGCGGCTGCGGCGGTGAGCAGGGTGAGGCCGGCGAGCCAGCCTCTCACTTGTCGTCTCCGTCGTCGTCCAGATCGCGCCGGACCTCGTCGCGTTCAAAGAGTGCGCGGGTCGCGTCCATCCGGTCGAACGTGTCGTCCAGCCGGAATCGCAGGTCCGGGGCAAAGCGCAGCCCGGCCTTCTTGCCGACGATGCGCCGCAACTCGCCCTTGTTGCGCGCCAGCAGAGTGATCAGGTCGTCCTGACCTTCGCCGCCGAGCGGCAGGACGAAGGCTGTCGCGATCTTGAGATCGGGCGTCACGCGCACCTCGCCCACGGTGATCGACATGCGATTCAGGTCGGGGTCGTGGATCTCGGCCCGCTGCAGCGTTTCCGACAGGATACGCCGGATGTGTTCGCCGACGCGAAGCTGTCTTTGCGAGGGGCCGCGGCCCCCTTGGGCGGAGGGGTTGTTCATGCCTCCGCATCTACGCGTTTGCGGGCCCTTTGCCAAGGCGCGTGCCAGCCGCTATTGAGGCACCCGGACAATGGAGACAGGGCGGATGACGGAACTTCCCAATTTCGTGGTGACGGGCGCATCGGGCCGGATGGGCCAGATGCTGATCCGGACGATCGCCGAATCGGGCCGCGCACGGCTGTCGGCGGCAGTCGAGCGTCAGGGTCACGACTGGATCGGCCGGGACATCGGCGAATGCATGGGCGGGGCGGCGACCGGCGTGATCGTGACGGACGATCCGCTGGAGGCTTTCGCCACCGCAAGGGCGGTGCTCGACTTCACCGCGCCGAAGGCGAGCGTCGAGTTCGCGGCGCTGGCGGCGCAGGCGCGGGCTGTGCATGTCATCGGCACGACGGGGCTGGAGCCGGAACATCTCGAGAAGTTCGCCGCCGCCGCGCGGCACGCGGTCATCATTAGGGCCGGCAACTTCAGCCTCGGGGTCAACCTGCTGGTGCAAATGACGAAACGGGTTGCACAGGCCCTCGACGAGGAATTCGACATCGAGGTGATCGAGGCGCACCACCACCACAAGGTCGATGCGCCCTCGGGCACCGCGCTGATGCTGGGCGAGGCCGCGGCCGAGGGGCGCGGCGTGTCGCTGCGGCAGATGTCGGACCGGGGCCGCGACGGCATTACGGGGGCGCGGCAGCCGGGGCATATCGGCTTTTCCGCGATCCGGGGCGGCGACATCGTGGGCGAACATGACGTGATGTTCGCCGGGCAGGGCGAGCGGGTGATCCTGCGCCATGTCGCGACCGACCGGGCGATATTCGCGCGCGGCGCGGTCAAGGCGGCGCTCTGGGGGCTGGACCGGGCGCCGGGCGAATACGACATGGCGGACGTGCTGGGATTCTGACCGGTATTCACGGTCTGGAAACGCCGAAGTGATCCAATCGCTCGGAGGGCGCGTAACCCCCGTGAAAGGAGATCACCATGCGTGCTGTTCCAATCGCCGCCATGCTCGCCGTTCTAGCGACTGCCGGCCCCTCTCTGGCCGAGGCTGAAAGGCGTATCGACAAGCGGTCGGAGTTCATCAATATCGTCGAGGGACGCAAACTGACCTATCTGGGCGTGTCGTTGCGTGTCTTCCGGGATGGCCGGATCACCGGCCGGGCGTTCGGGCGCGAGGTCACCGGGTCGTGGAACTGGCAGGACGGATTCTTCTGCCGGACGTTGAACTGGGGGGACAAGCCCTTCGACCGGAACTGTCAGAAGGTCGACGCCGGAGACAGCGGCGTCCGTTTCACATCTGACAGGGGCACAGGGCAGACGGCCAAGCTGTCACTGCGATAGGCCGCAGCGGAACGCCGTCAGAAATCGACGGCGATGCCCTTCTTCTCCCAATCGCCGTACCGAACGGGTTCGGGACCGTCGCGACCGCCAAGTTCCTTGGGCATGTCGGCAGGCTGTGCGGCCCGGCGCCGCGCCTCGGCTTCGGCCAGCGCGCGCTGCGCGGCGGGCGGCAGATCTTGGCGGGGTGTGTCGGCGTTGCTCATCTCGGCTTCCTTCCGGTGTTGTGCGTTGATATACGCCGCCCCTGTCCAATCGCAAGGATTGCCCTGATGCCCACCCCGCCCAGATCCCCCCGTCCCCCGCGCTCCGGCGGTAAACCCGGCGGGCCCAGGGGCAGGGGTGGCAAGCCTGATCGCGGCGGCGCGGGCAAACCCCGTCCCGAAGCGCCCCGGATCACATCGGCCCGCGGCGGCGCGGTCGCGCTGCTCGACGCCGTGCTGGGCCGGTCGCGGCTGATGTCCGATCTGACCGTGGCGGGCGGGCCGCTCGATCCGTTGTCCCCCGCCGACCGGGCGCGGGCGCAGCGGCTGGCGACCGAGGTGCTGCGTGGCCTCGACCGGGCGGATCGTCTGCTTGGGAAACATCTGACCAAGGCACCGCCGCTGACCGTCCAGAACATCCTGCGGCTTGGCACGTGGGAACTGAGCCATGGTGAAGCGGCGCATGGGGTTGTGAACGATTGCGTGGCGCTGGCAGGTGAGGCGCCGCGCGGTGCGTCCATGAAGGGGCTGGTGAACGCCGTGCTGCGCAAGATCGCGGCCGAAGCGCAGAACGAATGGCCCCGGCTGCGCGTCCCCCGGCTGCCGGAGTGGCTGCGCCTCCCCCTGACCGAGGCATGGGGCCCCCAGGCCGTAGCCGCCATGGAGGCGGCGCATTTCGCAGGGGCGCCGCTTGACCTGACGCCGCGCGATGCCGCCGAGACGGAGGCACTGGCCGCAGAACTCGGCGCCGAGGTATTGCCGACCGGCTCGTTGCGCCTTTCGGCGCCGGGCCAGGTCAGCGCCCTGCCGGGCTATGACGCGGGCCGGTGGTGGGTGCAGGACGCAGCCGCCGCGCTTCCGGCGCGAATGCTGGGGATCAAGCCGGGTGACCGCGTGCTCGACCTCTGTGCCGCGCCGGGTGGCAAGACGTTGCAGATTGCCGCTGCCGGGGCCGGGGTCACGGCGCTCGACCTGTCTGAAAAGCGGATGGAACGGGTGGCCGAGAACCTTGCCCGCACCGGGCTGACGGCCACCACCATCACCGGCGACGTGCTGGAGCATCACGGCGGCCCCTATGACGCCATCCTGCTGGACGCGCCCTGTTCCGCGACCGGCACCATCCGGCGGCATCCGGACCTGCCCCATGCGGCGGACGGGCGGAACATCTCGGACCTGATCGACCTGCAGGCGCAGATGATCGACCACGCGCTGACCCTGCTGAAACCCGGCGGGCGTCTGGTCTACTGCACCTGTTCGCTGATCCCGGACGAAGGCGAATGCCAGACCGACGAGGCGCTGGCGCGTCATCCCGGCCTGCGCGTCGACACCGACGCCCGCAACCTGCCCGGCGTGCCCGAGGCATGGCACAGCAGCGAAGGCGGCCTGCGCATCCGTCCCGATCACTGGGGCGATCGCGGCGGGATCGACGGGTTCTACATGGTCGCGCTGCGCCTCTGACCCCAAGCGGGGGCACGCGGGCGAATCCCGATGACTTTCCCGACCCCCGGCGGTATCCTGCCCCGGCAGACGCCACAGAGCGTGAGAGGCAGGCAGATGACACGTCCCGAAAGACCTTCGGCCAGACGCGGTCGATTCCTCGACCGTCTGCACGCACGGCTGAGCGTCCTGTCGCGCCCCGTCACCACCTTCGTGTCCCAGCCCGAACCCCGCACCATCGGCAGTTTCGCCAAGGGGCGGCAGCTGCTGGTCGGGAATTACCTGTTCGCGGGCAGCCTCGTGTCCGACCCCGACAACGGAATCTGGGACATCGAGCCGCCCGATCTGGCCTTCGAGGAAGAGATCCACGGCTTTTCCTGGCTCGACGACCTTGCCGCGGTCGGTGACGCCAATGCGCGGGACCGGGCGCAGACTTGGCTCTGGCAGTGGATCGAGCGCTACGGGCGCGGACACGGACCGGGCTGGGTGCCCGACCTGGCCGGTCGGCGTCTGATCCGCTGGGTGACGCACGCGCTGTTCCTGCAGCGCAGCCTGGACAGCGAACGCAGCCGCGCCTTCTACCGCTCGCTCGGGCAGCAGACGATCTTCCTCGGCCGTCGCTGGAAAAGCGCGGGCACGGGCCTGCCCCGGTTCGAGGCCCTGACCGGCATGATCTATGCCGGGCTGTCGCTGGAGGGGATGGAGAAATATGTCGACATCGCCCTGCCTGCGCTCGCCCGCGAATGCGAGGCGCGGGTGGACGATCAGGGGGGCATCCCGACCCGCAACCCCGAGGAGCTGCTGGAGGTCTTCACCCTGCTGACATGGGCTGCCGCGATCCTCGTCGACACCGACCGCAAGGTCCCGGATGCCCAGACCTCCGCGATAGAGCGCATCGCCCCGACGCTGCGCACCCTGCGCCATGCCGACGGCGCGCTTGCGCGGTTCCACGGCGGCGGCAAGGGGCTGGAGGGGCGGCTGGATCACGCGCTGGCACAAAGCGGGGTCAAGGGGCGGCACGCCGACGGGCTGGCCATGGGCTATGCGCGGATCAGTTCCGGGCGCACCAGCATCATCATCGACGCCAGCGAAGCGCCGCAGGGGCGGGCGAGTTACAACGCCCATGCCTCGACGCTGGCGTTCGAACTGACCTCGGGGCGCAGGCCGCTGATCGTCAACTGCGGCTCCGGCGTCAGCTTCGGCGCGGAGTGGCGGCGGGCCGGTCGCGCGACGCCCAGCCATTCGACGCTGTCGCTCGAGGGGCTGTCCTCGGCCCGCGTCGTCCCGGCGAAAAAGGACGAAGGCCGCGAGATGCTGATCGACGGGCCCAAACGGGTGCCCATCCAGATCAGCCAGGCCAGCGACGGGCTGCGGTTCGAGGGCGGGCACGATGCCTATGTCGAAGGCTTCGGCCTGACCCATGCCCGGCGGCTGGAACTGACCTTCGACGGGCGCGGCATGGCGGGCGAGGATATGCTGCTGGCGCTGGAGGAGGCGGACAAGCGGCGTTTCGACAAGGCGATGGACGCGGTGCGGCTGGCGGGGCTGCCCTATCAGGTCCGGTTCCACCTGCATCCGGAAGTGGATGCCGAGATCGACCTTGGTGGATCTGCGGTGTCGCTGGCGCTGCGGTCGGGCGAGATCTGGATCTTCCGCCATGACGGCCGCACACAAATGCGGCTTGACCCTTCGGTCTATCTCGAAAAGAACCGGCTCAAACCGCGTGCGACCAAACAGATCGTTCTGTCCGGCCGCGCGATAGAGTATGCGACCCGCGTCCGCTGGTCCCTCGCCAAGGCGCAGGAGACACCCGTCTCCATCCGCGACCTGACGCGGGACGAGGCGGACCAGAACGCCTGAGACCGAAGCAAAGGGATATTCGATCCGATGACCACCACCGATACCGGCCTGCAACCGCTGCGCCGCGCGCTGATCTCCGTTTCCGACAAGACCGGGCTGGAGGACTTTGCCCGCGCGCTGGCCGATCGCGGGGTCGAGCTTCTGTCGACCGGCGGCACGGCCAAGGCGCTGCGCGATGCCGGGCTCAAGGTGCGGGACGTGTCCGAGGTGACCAAGTTTCCCGAGATGATGGATGGCCGGGTCAAGACGCTGCACCCGATGGTGCATGGCGGCCTGCTGGCGCTGCGCGACAATGACGGTCATGTCAGTGCGATGCTGCAGCACGGGATCGAGGCGATCGACCTGCTGGTCGTCAACCTCTACCCGTTCGAGGAAACCGTCGCCAAGGGCGCGGATTACGAGACCTGCATCGAGAATATCGACATCGGCGGCCCGGCGATGATCCGCGCCGCGTCCAAGAACCACGCCTTCGTCAGCGTGGTCACGGATGTGCAGGACTACGCCGCGCTGCTGGACGAACTGGAAGCCAACGAGGGCCGCACCACCTACGCCTTCCGCCAGCGGCTGGCGCTGACCGCCTATTCCCGCACCGCCGCCTACGACGCCGCGGTTTCCGCATGGATGGCCGGCGCGATCGGCGAGCCGACCCCGCGCCGCCGCGCCTTTGCCGGCACGCTGGCGCAGACGCTGCGCTATGGCGAGAACCCGCATCAGGCGGCGGCGTTCTACCGTGACGGCTCGTCCCGCCCCGGTGTCGCTACCGCGACCCAGCATCAGGGCAAGGAACTGAGCTACAACAACATCAACGACACCGACGCCGCGTTCGAACTGGTGTCGGAGTTCCGGCCCGAGGACGGTCCGGCCTGCGCGATCATCAAGCACGCGAACCCCTGCGGCGTGGCCCGTGGCGAAACGCTCCGGGACGCCTACATGCGGGCCTTCGACTGTGACCGCACGTCGGCCTTCGGCGGGATCATCGCGCTGAACATGGTGCTGGATGCGGCCACTGCCGAAGAGATCGCGGGCATCTTCACCGAGGTCATCATCGCCCCCGGCGCCGATGCGGCCGCGCGCGAGATTCTCGGCAAGAAGAAGAACCTGCGCCTGCTGACCACCGACGGGCTGGCCGATCCGGCGGCGCCGGGCGTGGCGTTCAAGCAGGTGTCGAGCGGCCTCTTGGTGCAGGATCGCGACAACGGGCGCATCCTGCCCGCCGATCTGAAGGTCGTGACCAAGCGCGCGCCCTCGGATCAGGAACTGCGCGACCTGATGTTCGCATGGACCGTCGCCAAGCACGTGAAGTCCAACGCCATCGTCTACGTCAAGGACGGCGCGACCGTCGGCGTCGGCGCAGGGCAGATGAGCCGTGTCGACAGTTCCACCATCGCCGCGCTCAAGGCGCAGCGGATGGCCGAGGAGATCGGGCTTTCCGAAACGCCGGCCAAGGGCTCGGTCGTGGCCTCCGACGCCTTCTTCCCCTTCGCGGACGGCCTGCTGGCTGCGGCGAACGCGGGCGCGACGGCTGTCATCCAGCCGGGCGGCTCGATGCGCGACAACGAGGTGATCGAGGCGGCGGACGAGGCCGGGCTGGCGATGGTGCTGACCGGCATGCGCCACTTCCGGCACTAGGGGCCGAGATGCGGCTTGTCCTGAAAACGGCCCTGGTGATCTTCGTCCTCGATCAGGTGACGAAGGTTCTGGTCGTGCACCTGATGAACCTGAAGAACAGGGGCGAGATCGACGTCTTCCCGCCCTTCGTCAACTTCCGGATGGCGTGGAATCAGGGCATCAACTTCGGCCTGTTCTCGGGCAGCGCGGATTTCATGCGGTGGCTGCTGATCGTGGTGGCCATCGTGGTCAGCGTCATGCTGCTGTGGTGGGTGCATTACGGCAATACCCTGCCGTGGTCGCGCAAGGGCAAGGCGGTCAGTCGCCCCGGACGGCTGGCCCGCTATTCGGTCGGGCTGGTCGTTGGCGGCGCCATCGGGAACGTGATCGACCGGTTGCTTTACGGGGCGGTTGCGGACTTTCTCAACATGTCCTGCTGCGGTATCGAGAACCCCTATGCCTTCAACGTCGCCGACATCGCGATCTTCGTCGGCGTGGTCGGGCTGATCTTTGCCCCGGACGAGAAAAAGGCCGGGTGACGCGGGCGGCGCGATACGGTAAACGAGGCGTTAAGACGGAACGGAGCACGCGATGAAGGCCATCACAGCGATCATCATTCTGGCGCTGCCCCTGCTCGCCGCCTGCACGGGCGAAGAGCGGGACATCCGCCTGCGGTCGTTCAATACCAACACGGGCGGCCCCGAGGAATTCGCGATCCTGCCGACCAAGCCGCTGGAACAGCCGCAGAGTTTTCGCGAGCTTCCGCAGCCGACCCCCGGCGGGTCGAACCGCACCGATCTGACCCCGCGCGAGGATGCGGTCGCCGCGCTCGGCGGGCGCCCCTCGGCGATGCAGCCAACGGGCGTGCCGGCCAGCGAAGGCGGCCTTGTGAACTACGCCAGCCGTCAGGGCCGCGATCCCGCGATCCGCGAGACGCTGCGCGAAGAGGACCTGGCCTATCGCAAGCGCGAGTCGCTGTTCGCCAAGATCCGGCTGTTCCGCACGGACCGCTACTATCCGGCCTACAAGAAGCAGTCGCTCAAACCGGTCACCACCGCGCGCACCTACCGCCGTTCCGGCTACGAGACGCCCAGCTTCCCGCCGGGCCGGTAAGTCTCACCCAAGGCTGAGGTCTTCGTTCCACGCGGCGGCATGACCCGCCGCGTTGCGAATGGACGGGCCTGCGCCATGCTGTCCGCTTCCGGTCAATTCCGCGTCACCCCGCTTGCGGCATCGGGGCCTGTCTCTATGTTGGCGCAAGGGACGCACCCGGAACACAGCGTCCGCGAAAGGAGCGTCGATGAAGCGGTTTGCAGCCATTTCCCTCAGCCTGATGCTGACAGTGCTGGGGCCCGTCGCGCCCGCGCTGGCCAGCGATCTGAACGATCAGGTGACCACCTTCACGCTGGACAACGGCATGGATGTCGTCGTGGTCGAGGATCACCGCGCCCCGGTCGTGGTGCACATGGTCTGGTATCGGGCCGGCTCCGCGGATGAAACGCCGGGTGTGTCGGGCGTGGCGCACTTCCTCGAACATCTGCTGTTCAAGGCGACCGAGAACATGGAGTCGGGCGAGCTGTCCAAGACGGTGGCCGAGAACGGCGGCACCGACAACGCCTTCACCGCCTATGACTACACCGCCTATTACCAGCGCGTGGCCGCCGACCGGCTGGAGCTGATGATGAAGATGGAGAGCGACCGGATGGTCAATCTCAAGCTGTCGGAAAGCGATATCGCGACCGAGCGGAACGTCATCATCGAGGAACGCAACCAGCGGACCGAGAACAGCGCAGGCGCACTCTACCGCGAACAGGCGATGGCGGCGCAGTATCTGAACCACCGCTACGGCGTGCCCATCATCGGCTGGAAACACGAGATGGAGGGCCTGTCGCGGCAGGCGGCGCTGGATTACTACAAGCAATTCTACACGCCGAACAACGCGATCCTCGTCGTCGCGGGTGACGTGACCCCCGACGAGGTTCGCACGCTGGCCGACAGGTATTACGGCGTGATCCCCCCGAACCCCGACCTGCCCGAGCGTGCCCGCCCGCAGGAGCCGCCGCAGACCGGCGAGCGGCGGATCATCTTCCGCGATCCGCGCGTGGCGCAGCCCTATGTCAGCCGCTCCTACCTCGCGCCGGAGCGCGACTCGGGCGATCAGGAAAAGGCCGCGGCGCTAACGATGCTGGCCGAGATCCTCGGCGGCGGGCAGACCTCCGTCCTGAACGAGAAGCTGCAGTTCGGGAACAAGAAGGCGCTCTATGCCTCGGCCTTCTATGACGGCAGCGCGCTCGACGACACGACCTTCGGCATCTACATCGTCCCGGTTCCGGGTCTGGGCCTGCAGGAGGCCGAGGACGCCTTGGATCAGGCGATTGCCGAGTTCATGGAAGAAGGCGTCGACCCTGACCAGCTGGAGCGCATCCGCACCCAGATCCGTGCCTCGCAGATCTACGCCCGCGACGACGTGAGCGCGGTGGCCCGGCTTTATGGCGCGGGGTTGACGCAGGGGCTGACCGTCGAGGATGTGCAGGCATGGCCCGACATCCTGCAGGCCGTGACGGCCGAGGACATCATGCAGGCTGCCCGCGACGTTTTCGATCACCGCGAGAAATCCGTGACCGGCTGGCTCCAGACCCAGGAGATGACCCAATGATCCGTTTCGTCGCCGTCTTCGCTATGACCGTCTTCGCCGCCCTGCCGCTGCGGGCCGAGGTGAAGATTCAGGAAGTCACCTCGGCCGGCGGGATCACCGCCTGGCTGGTCGAGGAACATTCGATCCCCTTCGTCGCGCTGGAACTGCGGTTCCGGGGCGGCACCTCGCTCGACCTGCCGGGTAAACGTGGGGCGACCAACCTGATGGCCGGACTGCTGGAGGAAGGCGCGGGCGATCTGGACGCGCGCGGCTTTGCGCGCGAGGTCGACAGCCTCGCCGCCGGGTTCGATTATGGCGCTTATGACGACACCTTCACCGTTTCGGCCAAATTCCTGACCGAGAACCGGGCCGAGGCCATCGACCTGCTCCGTCTCAGCCTCGTCGAGCCGACGTTCGAACAGGATGCGATCGACCGCGTGCGCCAGCAGGTGCTGTCGAACATCCGGTCCAACAAGACCGACCCCGACGATATCGCGGGCGAGGCCTTCGATCTGCGCGTCTACGGGGATCACCCCTATGCCACGCCGGGGCAGGGGACCGAGGAAAGCGTCACGGCGCTGACCCGCGATGACATCGTGACCGCATGGCAGAACGCGCTGGTGCGTGACCGCCTGTATATCGGCGTCGTCGGCGACATCACCGCCGAGGAGCTGAAGGTCATGCTGGACGACCTGCTGGGCGGGCTGCCCGAGACCGGACCCGACCTGCCGCCCGTGGCGGAGCTGGCCTTTGACGGCGGCACCCATGTGCAGGAGTTCGACACACCCCAATCCGTCGTGCGCTTCGGCCAGCCGGGCATGTCGCAGGAGGACCCGGATTTCTTCGCGGCGTTCCTGCTGAACACGATCATCGGCGGTGGCGGCTTTGACAGCGTGTTGATGACCGAAGTGCGGGAAAAGCGGGGCCTGACCTACGGGGTCTATTCCTACCTCGTGGACAAGGACCTGGCCAAACTGTGGATCGGCTCCGTGTCCTCCGCGAACGACCGCGTGGCCGAGGCGATCAGCGTGGTCCGTGACGAATGGGCCAAGATCGCGGCCGAAGGCGTGACCGAGGAACAGCTCGAGGATGCCAAGAAGTTCCTGACCGGCTCCTACCCGCTGCGGTTCGACGGCAACGGCCCGATCGCCAACATCATCGTCGGGATGCAGATCCAGGGGATGCCGATCGACTATGCCGCCACCCGGAACGACCGGGTGAACGCGGTGACGCTGGAACAGGTGAACCGCGTCGCGGCAGAGCTGATGGACCCGGAAAAACTGACCTTCGTCGTCGCCGGCAAGCCCGAGGGGCTGGACGGGACGTCGAACTGATCAGGGCTGAAGCGTGCAGCAGCCGGTGTAGTAGGTGACACCGGCTGTTCCGCGCAGCAGCAGATCGACCGTCAAGCCGTATTGCCGGTCGGACATCCCGTCACTGCATTCCGCATAGGCGATGACGGCGGTCCCCTCGGACAGTGCCGGATCGGCGGACTGAAGCGTCATCGCGTGACGGTCGCGCCGTCCGATCGACGAACCGCGCCATGTCTCGGAAAAGGCGGTGTCCGGCATGTCGGGCCCGCTCAGGACATAGCCGATGCCGTCGCTGCTCAGGCCCCAGAACGGTTCCGTCCCGCTGCACCGCGCCACCTCGGGGAACGCGCCGAAATACTGTCCCGGCTGCCGCAACATGTAGGCCAGCGAGACCCAGCCGGTGCCCTCCTGCGTGTTCACCAGACCCCAGTTGACGCCCGGCGCGAGTTCCAGCACCTCCACATCCATCTGGTCGAAGGCAAGCGATCCCACGATGGGTGCCGATGCGGTTGGCTCCGCCCGGACGTTCAGGACATCGTTCGATGCGACCCCACGGACATTGTAGAGGGCGGGATAGGCGTCCTGCGTGGCGGCCGCGGGGCCGGCGCAGGCCAGCGCGGCGACCAGTGCCAGCAGCGGACCCGCGCGCCGGATCATCGCCGCGCGCCCCAGCTGACCGAGGCGTGGCGGCGGGTGTAGAACTCGATCATCAGGCCGATCATCAGCAGAACAAGGCTGAGGTAGATCGGATACTCCACGCTGGAATAGCGCGGGTAATAGTTGATGAAGATATGTCCCCGTGCCTGGTCGATGGCGTGGAACAGCGGGTTCCAGTCGAACATCGCCAGCATGTAGCCCGGCAGGGTGTTGGCCAGGAACATCTTGCCGGAGGCGATCATGTTCGCCCGCTGGTAGATGGTCGAGATGATGCCGACCGTGCGCGGGAACCACGGCTTGATCGCCAGAAACACGAGCCCGATCGCCCCGCCCGAGAACCACGCGATCAGCAGGCAGCCAAGCGCGCCGATGGGTTCCTCGATGGTGATGGGGCTGAAGATGGCGTGGTAGATGAACAGGATCACCACCAGCGACAGCACCTGGATGTAGAGCGTGCCGAGCGCCGCCGACAGGATCGAGATCGCCGTGTTCATCGGCGCGTGCTTCATCATCTGGCCGTTCGGCCCCTCTGACCCGACGACCGAAGCCAGCGTCTTGGTGTGCGTCATGAAGAGGAAAATCCCCGACATGATGTACAGCAGGAAATCCCCCCGCACGGCCGAGCTGCGCAGGCCGAGGACAGAGAACATGACGTAGAAGGCGATCACGAACATCGCCGCCTGCAGCATGTTGAACAGGATAGAAAGAACGGCGTTGTTGTGCGACTTGCGCACGTCCCGGACGATGGAATGATAGATCAGGTTGGCGTGCTGTGCCGCCGACGCCATGGTCGTGCGGGGTGTGTTCTGCTCAAACATGATGCGCCCGGCCTCTTGCCCTCTGGCGGATCGTGACAGGGAAATCTTGCCGATCCGTCGAGGTTTGACCATAACGTGAACGGCAAATGTTTTCAAATCAACACGCTGTTGCCCCAGTGTGGAAGGAGTGCTTTTTGGATCACGCCAAGCTGACCACCGTTATGCGCCGTCTGGCGCTCGAAGCGGGCGAGAAGATCATGGAGATCTACGACGCCGACGATTTCGAGGTTAAGACGAAATCCGACGCCAGTCCTGTGACCGAAGCCGACGAGGCCGCCGACGCGCTGATCTCGGCGGGGCTGCGCGCGGCTTTCCCGGACGTCGCGCTGGTGACGGAGGAACAGGCTGCGACCCATGGCGAAAGTGCGAGCACTTTCCTGATCGTGGACCCGCTGGACGGAACCAAGGAATTCGTCAACCGGCGCGGCGATTTCACCGTGAACATCGCCTATGTCGAAAACGGCGTGCCCCTGCGCGGGGTGGTCTATGCGCCCGCCAAGGGGCGGATGTTCTACACGCTGGAAGACGGCTCCGCGGTCGAGGAGGCCGGTCCCTTCACGCTGGACACACCCGGCGCAACCACGCCGATCCGGGTCGCGGCATCGGACAACGCGGCGCTGATGGTCGTGGCCTCCAAGAGCCACCGCGACCAGGCGACCGACGACTACATTGGCAAATACGCCGTCAAGGACATGAAGAGCGCGGGATCCTCGCTCAAGTTCTGCCTGGTGGCGACGGGCGAGGCCGACCTCTATCCGCGCGTCGGCCGCACGATGGAATGGGACACCGCCGCGGGCCATGCAGTTCTGGCCGGGGCCGGGGGCAAGGTCGTGCGGTTCGACGACCACACGCCGCTGACCTATGGCAAGGCGGATTTCGCGAACCCGTTCTTCATCGCCTTTGCGCCGGACGTGGACCTGAAACCCGCGTGAAGCCGGCGCAGATCACCGTCGCCGCAATGGCCGTAGCCCGGCCATGACCGGCGCGCCGACGGTCAGTGTGATCGTTGTAAGCCGGGGCCGTCCGGTAAGTCTGACCCTGTGTCTGACCGGGCTGGCCCGGCTGTATTATCCGGCTTACGAGATCATCGTGGTCGCGGACCGGACGGGGCTGGCGGCCGTCCGTGCGGCGGGGTTCGCCGAGGAGATCAAGACGGTCGGGTGCGACGAACCCAACATCTCGGCCGCGCGCAATCTCGGTATCGCAGAGGCGGCGGGCGAGATCGTGGCCTTTATCGACGACGACGCCGTGCCGGAGCCCGCGTGGCTCGATCACCTCGTGCAGGGTTTCCGGTTCCCTGAGGCGGCTGCGGCGGGCGGCTACGTGCTCGGGCGGAACGGTATCTCGTTCCAGTGGAAGGCGCGCAGCGTAGATCATACCGGCCTGGCGCAGCCGCTTGACGTGCCCGGCGACGCCCCGGTGCTGCTGACGCCGGCCGATGGCCGGGCGATCAAGACCGAGGGCACCAACATGGCGGTCCGCCGGGACGTGCTGGCCGAGATGGGCGGGTTCGATCCGGCCTACCGCTTCTACCTCGACGAAACGGATCTCAACCTGCGTCTGGCGCGAGCCGGGCATGCAACGGCGATCGTTCCGCTGGCGCTGGTGCATCACGCCTATGCCGAGAGCGACCGGCGCACCCGCACCCGCGCACCGCTCGACCTGTTCGAGATCGGGGCCAGCACGGCCGTTTTCCTGCGCAGGCATTGCCCCGAAGAGGAACACGCCCGCATTTTTCAACGCCTCCGCGAGGGCCGCAGGCGCGCGCTGATCGGCTATATGGTCGACGGGCGCATAGAACCGCGCGACGTCGCGCGACTGATGCGGCGGCTGGATGAAGGGATCGCTGACGGCATCGCGCGCCCGGTGTCGCAGATGCCGCCTATCGCGCGCGCCCAGCACTGGTTCCTGCCCTTCGAAAGCCGCGCCAGCGGCGAGACGAAGGTGATCGGCGGACGGTTGGTCCGGGCGCGCCGTCATCGGCAGAAGGCACGACAGGCCGCGGAGCAAGGGCATACCGTTTCGCTCTTCCTGTTGTCCCGCACCGCGCTCGCGCACAGGGTCCGGTTCACCCGCGACGGCGTGTGGGAACAGATCGGCGGCCTTTGGGGGCGCAGCGGCCGCGATAAGGGTCGCGTCCGGCTGACGACGTTCGCGCGCAGGATCAACGATGAGGCGTTTCGCGTCGCTCTGAGCCGGAACTTGCCGATTGTGGAGCCGTCCGATGCAAAGAACCTGCAGTGACGTTCTATAAACAAGCCGTTACTTGTTTACGCGTTTTCACCACTATTTTGACCTGCTAAGAACTTAGAGGACCTCTAAAGCGCAGTTTCTGGCGCTGCGAGGACAAGGAGACATTATGCGATCGAAGGTCAGTAAAGCCATTTTCCCGGTTGCCGGACTTGGAACCCGTTTCCTGCCAGCCACGAAATCGGTTCCGAAAGAGATCATGACCCTGGTGGACCGACCGCTGATCCAATACGCGATCGACGAAGCTCGGGCCGCCGGTATCAAGGAATTCATCTTCGTGACGTCGCGCGGAAAATCCGCGCTCGAGGACTACTTCGACCATAGCCCGCAGCTCGAGGCCGAGCTGAAGCGCAAGGACAAGACCGACCTTCTGGAAGTCCTGCGGCAGACCGACATGGACAGCGGCGCGATCGCCTATATCCGTCAGCACAAACCGATGGGCCTGGGCCACGCGGTGTGGTGCGCACGGCGGCTGATCGGGAATGAGCCCTTTGCGGTGATCCTGCCCGACGACGTGATCGCGGCCGAGAAGTCCTGCCTGCAGCAGATGGTCGAAGCCTTCGAGGAAACGCCGGGCAACATGGTTGCCGCCATGGAAGTGCCGATGGACAAGGCCAAGAACTACGGGATGCTGGACGTCGCCGAGGATCACGGCAACCTCGTTTCGGTCAAGGGTATGGTCGAAAAGCCCAAGGAAAACGCACCGTCGAACCTTGCGGTCATCGGGCGCTACATCCTCACCCCGCAGGTGCTGAAGAACCTGAACGCGAAGAACACCGGCGCGGGCGGAGAGATCCAGCTGACGGATGCCATCGCCCAGGAAATCACCGAAAACCGGCCGGTTTATGGCTTCCGGTTCCAGGGCCAGCGGTATGACTGCGGCTCCAAGGCAGGCTTCCTTCAGGCGACCGTCGCCTTCGGCCTCAGCCGGCCGGAATTGCGTGACGAGCTGCTCGCCTACCTGCGCGAGACGGTTCACATGGATCAGGCGGCACAGTAGGGCGGGTCATGACAAAGGTACTCGTCACCGGCGGTGCCGGGTACATCGGTTCGCACGCCTGCAAGGCGCTGAAAGCCGCAGGATTTACCCCGGTCACCTTCGACAACTTCGTCACCGGCTGGCGTGATGCGGTCAAGTTCGGCCCCTGCGAAGAGGGCGACCTGACTGACCGCGCCCGGCTGGACGCGGTCTTTGCCACCCATGCCCCGGTCGCCGTGATGCATTTCGCCGCCCTCAGCCAGGTCGGTGAATCCATGCAGGTGCCGGGGAAATACTGGCACAACAACGTCACCGGATCGCTGACGCTCATCGAGGCGGCGGTTGCGGCGGGTTGCATGAACTTCGTCTTCTCCTCGACCTGCGCGACCTACGGCGAGCAGGACAACGTGGTGCTGGACGAGGACAGCGTGCAGATGCCGATCAACTCCTACGGTTCGTCCAAGCGGGCGATCGAGGAGATCCTGCGCGACTTCGAAGCCTCGGACGGGCTGCGGCACGTGATCTTTCGCTACTTCAACGTGGCGGGGGCCGATCCCGAGGGCGAGATCGGCGAGCACCACCGCCCCGAAACGCACCTGATCCCGGTCATGCTGGACGCGATCGACGGCAAACGCCCGGCGCTGACCGTCTTTGGCACCGATTACGACACACCGGACGGGACCTGCATCCGCGACTACGTGCATGTCTGCGATCTGGTCGATGCCCATGTGCTGGGCTTGCGGCGTCTGCTCGACGGCAAGGGCAGCCGGGTTTTCAACCTCGGCACCGGCACCGGATTTTCCGTGCGCGAGGTGATCGAACAGTCGAACGCGGTCACCAATCGCGCGGTGCCCTACGAAGAAGGCCCGCGGCGGCCCGGAGATTGCACGCGGCTGGTGTCGGGGTCGACCCGCGCCGAGGCGGAACTGGGCTGGACCCCGACCCGCTCGACCCTGCCGGTGATGATCGCCGACGCATGGCGGTGGCATCAGACTGGCCACTACGACAAATAACCCGCCCCCCGCGCGGTGCCTGGACGTCACGCGACTGGCGAGCCGCGCCGGGCGCGCGCTGACCGGGGTGGACCGGGTTGAGCGCGCCTATCTGGTCCGGCTTCTGCAGGAGGACACGCCGCTTTACGGGCTGGCGCGGGTCGTCGCGGGTTACGTGCTGCTGGATCGGGCCGGGCTGGCGGGTTTGCTGTCGCGGGTGGATGGCGACACCCCTTGGGGTCCGGCGGACCTGCGTGCCCGGCTGAGCCGGTCACTGAGCCCGGCGCAGAGACAGGCCGACGCGGATTTGCGGAGACTGGCCATCCGGCGGTCCACGCGGCCGGGTCTGGAGCGGATGCTGCGCGCGGCGCTGCCTGCCGGGACGGCCTATCTCAACACCGGCCACTCCAACCTGACCGACCGGGTGCTGCGGGCCGTGCGGTCCGTGCCCGGCGGACGGATCGCGGTGCTGATACACGACACCATCCCGCTCGACCTGCCGGAGATGCAGCGCGAGGGCACAGTCGCCCGGTTCCGGGCGATGTTCGACCGCGTTTTGCGGCAGGCTGACCTGATCATCTGCAATTCCGAACAGACCCGCCGCGACGTGATGCGCCACGGCGGTGCGGCGGCCGGTGGTCCCGATGTCGTGGTCGCGCATCTGGGTGTCGAGCCGCCGCGCCCGGATGCGGGCGCCGTGCCCGCCGACCTGCCGACAGGGGGCGCGTATTTCATCGCCGTAGGCACGATCGAGCCACGCAAGAACCACGCGCTGCTGCTGGACCTGTGGGCCGAGATGGGCCCCGCCGCGCCGCCGCTGCTGATCTGCGGCGCGCGGGGCTGGCGCAACGAGGACGTGTTCGCCCGGCTCGACTCGCTGCCGCCGGACGGTCCCGTACGGGAGCTGTCCGACCTGACCGACGGCGCGATTTCCGCCTTGGTCACCGGCGCGCGGGCGCTGCTTCAGCCCAGCATCGCCGAGGGCTTCGGCCTGCCACCAGTAGAGGCCGCAGCCCTCGGAACCCCAGTCGTTTGTGTTGATCTGCACGTATACCGCGAAATCCTTGGGGATATTCCCGTTTACCTGCCCGTCACGGATCGGCTATCGTGGCGCAAGACCATAAATAACTTGACAGAGGCTGACGGCAGAACGACCGGCACGGGTATGAGAAACGGCTATGTACCGCCCCGGTGGGAGGAACATTTCAACGTCGTCTTAAAGATGACGTGATAGCCGCAGACCTGCCGGCACCGGACCGCCGGGGCGGATGGGGCAGAATTGGGCGTCGTGCAGTCATACCGGCTGAGGCTCCAGCGGAAACGCTGGCTGATCCGCGCGTTTCGGAAACGCCGCGAACTCAGGAACGTTTCTGACCGTACGGACCAGATCCGCAAGCGGGATATCCTGCTGTTCTCGACCATGCGGAACGAGAAGATCCGCCTGCCCTATTTCCTGCAATATTACCGGGACATGGGCGTCGCGCATTTCCTGATGGTCGACAACGACAGCACCGACGGCACGCGCGAATACCTCGCGGATCAGCCCGACGTGTCGCTCTGGTCGACGACCCGCAGCTACAAGCGCTCGCGCTTCGGCGTGGACTGGCTGAACTGGTTGCAGATGCGTTATGGCCACGGCCACTGGACGCTGACCGTCGATCCCGACGAATTCCTGATCTACCCGTTCTGCGACACCCGCCCTCTGTCGGCGCTGACCGACTGGCTGGACGCCTCGTCGATCAAGTCGTTCTCGGCCATGCTGCTGGACATGTATCCCAAGGGTCGCATCGACGCGGAGCCCTACAAGGCCGGTCAGAACCCGATGGAGATCGCGTCGTGGTTCGATTCCGGAAACTACGTGATTTCCCGCAACAAGCGGTTCGGCAACCTGTGGATCCAGGGCGGGCCCCGGATGCGGGTCTTCTTCCCTGACACCCCGGAAAAGGCGCCGGCGCTGAACAAGGTGCCGCTGGTCAAGTGGGATCGCAAATACGCCTTCGTCAGTTCCACCCACATGCTGCTGCCGCGCGGGCTGAACCTCGTCTACGACGAATGGGGCGGGGAAAAGGCCAGCGGCATCCTGCTGCACACCAAGTTCCTGCACACCTTCGGCGACAAGGCGGCCGAGGAACTGTCGCGTAAACAGCACTACTCGGCCTCTGTCGAATACCGCGCCTATGCGGAAACCCTGCAGGAGAACCCGGACCTCTGGTGCCGGTGGTCGGAAAAATACATAAACTGGCGACAGCTCGAGATCCTCGGGCTGATGTCCAAAGGCAACTGGGCATGATGGCGGAGGAGCCCATGTGACCGTCGGCATAGTGATGCTCGTTCACACGGCCCTCAACAGGGCCGAGCAAGTCGCGCGCCACTGGGCCGCGGCCGGGTGTCCTGTTGTCATTCACGCCGACACCAACGTGCCCCGCTCGGTCTACAACGCCTTCCGCAAGTCGCTGTCCGACGTGGACATCGTCCGCTTTTCGCATCGCCACCGCTGCGAATGGGGGACATGGGGTATCGTCGCCGCCACGCAGGAAGCGTCCGAGCTGATGCTGAAGGAGTTTCCCGAGGTGCGGCATGTCTACCTCGCCTCGGGCTCTTGCCTGCCGCTGCGGCCGGTGCAGGAGCTGAAGGACTACCTCGCCGCGCGGCCCAAGACGGACTTCATCGAAAGCGCTACGACCGCCGATGTGCCCTGGACAGTGGGCGGGCTGGACAGCGAACGGTTCACCCTGCGCTTTCCCTTCGCGTGGAAGAAGAACCGGTATCTCTTTGACCGCTACGTCGCGCTGCAGCGCCGGTTCGCCCTGCGGCGCAAGATGCCGAACGGGGTCACGCCGCATATGGGATCGCAATGGTGGTGTCTGACGCGGCAGACCCTGTCCGCCATCCTGCAGGACCCGGAACGCCCGGTGTATGACCGGTTCTTCAAGCGGGTGTGGATCCCCGACGAGAGCTATTTCCAGACACTGACCCGGCTCTACTCGCAGCACGTCGAAAGCCGGTCCCTGACGCTGAGCAAGTTCGACTTTCAGGGCAAGCCGCACATCTTCTACGACGATCACCTGCAGCTGCTGCGCCGGTCCGACTGCTTTGTCGCCCGAAAGATCTGGCCGCATGCGAACCGTCTCTACCGCGCCTTCCTGACCGATGCCGAGGGTGCGCTGAAACGGACGGAACCCAACCCCGGCAAGATCGACCGCATCTTCCGCCGCGCGGTGGAGCGGCGGACGCGGGGCCGGTCGGGCCTCTACATGCAGTCGCGCTGGCCGAACAGCGGGTGGGAAAACGGCGCAACCTGCGCCGAATACTCGGTGTTCCAGGGCTTTTCCGAGCTGTTCGAGGACTTCGAGCCCTGGCTGGCACGGATGACCAACATCCGGGTGCACGGGCATCTCTATGGTCCCGACCGGGTGGAATTCGCCGCCGGACACGAGGTCATCAACGGTGCGATTTCCGACAGCGCGGCGATCCGCGACTACAATCCGCGCAGCTTTCTGACCAACCTGATCTGGGCGACGCGGGGCGAGCGGCAGGCGTTCCAGTTCGGGCCGAACGACAATCAGAAGATCATCTGGGACCTGTCCAAGGACGCCAACGCCCAGATCTCGGTGATCTCGGGGGCCTGGGCGCTGCCGCTGTTCAACTCGAACCGCAATTTCGGCGAGCTGCGGGTCGAGGCTGCGAAGATGCAGAAGATCGAGGCCAAGTTCCTCGATGCGCTCAGGTCGCCCTATGCCAAGGCCCGGATCCGCATCTGGACGATGGCCGAATTCATCGAGGCCCCGATGGAGCCGCTGCAGATGGTGATCGAGGAGCTTGGCATCCGGTCCGCGCGTCGGCTGTCCGAGGTGCCCAAGATGGTCGACCTGACCGGCTTTGGCCAGTTCCTGCAGAACCTCAAGAACCAGGGGATGCACCCCTACCTGATGGGCGACTTCCCGGCCGCCTCGGAACCCGCGCCGCGGGTGGCCAAGAAACCGAAACCCTACCTCGTGCAGAAGTAAGGACACATGAGCAGGCCGTTCGACCACTTCGTCATGTTCGCCGAGATGCGGACAGGTTCCAATTTCCTGGAGGCGAACCTGAACGCCTTCGCCTCCGTCACCTGCCACGGCGAGGCATTCAATCCGCATTTCATCGGCTATCCGAACCGGACCGAGATCCTTGGCGTGACCGAGGCCGAGCGCAATGCCGACCCGGCCCGCCTGATCGCCACGATACGGGATCGGACGGAGGGGATCGGCGGCTTCCGCTATTTCCACGACCACGACCCGCGCGTGTTCGACATGGTGGTCGACGACCCCCGCTGCGCCAAGATCGTGCTGACCCGCAACCCGGTCGACAGCTATGTCAGCTGGAAGATCGCGCAGTCCACCGGTCAGTGGAAACTGACCGACGTCCGTCGCCGCAAGGAAGAGGCAGTGGAGTTCGACACCGCCGAGTTCGAGGCCCATCTGGAGGCGCTGCAGGCGTTTCAGGTCCGGCTGATGAACGCGCTCCAGCGCAGCGGTCAGACGGCGTTCTACGTGGCCTACGAGGACCTGCAGGACGTTGCCGTGATGAACGGGATCGCCCAGTTCCTCGGGATCGAAGACCGGCTTGAGCGACTGGACCAGAGCCTCAAGCGCCAGAACCCGGCCCCGGTCGAGGAAAAGGTGACGAACTTTGCCGGCATGGAACAGGCGCTGGCGCGGCTGGACCGGTTCAACCTGTCCCGCACCCCGAATTTCGAGCCGCGCCGTGGTGCCGCGGTGCCGTCATACGTCGCGGCGGCCGAGGCGAAACTGATGTATCTGCCCGTCCGCTCGGGGCCCGAGGATGCGGTGCGTGCGTGGATGGCGGCGCTGGATGGCGTGGCCGAGGATCAATTGCGCGACCGGCTTTCCCAGAAGGAGCTGCGCCAGTGGAAACGGCGCAATCCGGGACATCGCAGCTTTACCGTCCTCCGGCACCCCGTCGCCCGGATCAACGCGGCCTTCTGCGAACGTATCCTCGACACCGGCGCCGGTTCGCTGTCCGAGATCCGGCGCATCCTGCGGCAGAAATACAAACTGCCGATACCGGGGCAGGGACCGGGCGCGGACTGGGATGCCGCGCAGCACCGGACGGCGCTGATGGCGTTTCTGGATTTCGTAAAGGCCAACCTCGCCGGGCAGACCAACATCCGCAACGATCCGTCATGGGCCACGCAGGCGGCCACGGTCGAGGGCTTCGGCCAGTTCGCCCTGCCGGACATGGTGGTGCGCGAGGAGGAGATGGCGGACTGGCTGCCGGCGCTGGCCGCCAGCGCCGGCGTCAAGGATGCGCCCCGGCCCGCAATCCTGCCGGACACCGGACCGGTGCCGCTGGCGGATGTCTACGACGCCGAATTGGAGGCCAAGGTCGCGGATGTCTATCAGCGCGACTACATGATCTTTGGCTACGGTCCGTGGAAAGGGTGACGGGCGGCCGGTCCGCCTGACAGGCGATACCGGTGCCCTGTCGAGGCAGACCGATCAGGCGGCCTGCATGTCCTGATCGGAGGTCAGGATCGCGTAGAGCGTCGCCGGATCGTCGTTCGACCGCAGCTTCTTGCACATCGCCGGATCGCGGAACGTGCGCGACACCTGTGCCAGCGCCTTCAGGTGTTCGACGCCCGCGTCCTTGGGGGCCAGCAGGCCGAACACCAGGTCGACCGGCTGCCGGTCGAGGCTGTCGAAATCCACCGGCTTCTCCAGCAGGATGAACACGCCGCGCACATCATCGATCCCGTCCAGCCGGGCGTGGGGCAGGGCGACACCGTGGCCGACGCCGGTCGGGCCGAGGTTCTCACGCTCCATCAGCGCCTCGACGACCAGTCCGGCCTCGAGCCCGTAGGCCCCGCTGGCCAGTTCGCCCAGATCGTGCAGCAGTCGCTTCTTGCTCGACGCAGACCCGATGACCTTGACGGCCTCGGATTTCAGAATTGCCGACAGGTTCATGTCGCCTCGTTGCGTTTTGGCAATCGCCGCCCACTTGGGGCGGCGATGCGTCATCCGTTCATGCGCGGGGGTCTATCCAGCCGATGTTGCCGTCATCGCGCCGGTAGACCACGTTCAGCGCATCCTTGCCTTCGTGGCGGAACACAAGAACGGGAGCCCCCGCGAGTTCCATCTGCATAACTGCCTCACCGACCGAGAGAGACGGGATCCGTGTCTCCATCTCGGCCACGATGATTGGCTGCAGATCAGAGCCGTCCGATTCCTCTTCGGCCTGATCCGCGGCGAGGATATACGAGGACGCTTCCAATTGTTCAACCGGCGATGTCCGCTTGCTGTGGTGGTCTTTCAGGCGCCGTTTGTAGCGCCTCAGCTGCTTCTCCATCTTCTCGTTACAGGACTCGAATGCCGCATAGATCTCGTTGGCGTGGGCCTTGGCCTGAGCCGTAAGTCCGGTGCTCAGGTGCACGGTCGCCTCGCAGACGAATTCGTGCGCGCTCTTGGAAAATATGATCATGGCATCCGTCGGACGCTCGGCGTATTTCGCCACGACCTCGCCCAGCCCGTCCTTGACGTGCGTCTGCAGGGCGTCGCCGATGTCGATTTGTTTTCCGGTGATCTGGTAGCGCATTTTGACTCCTTCCCGATGGGCAAGGCGGCCGGGATCCGGGGCGTGCACCGCGCCGGATTGAACAGGGCCGCCTAACCGAGATAAGACCGCCTGAGTTCCATGCAAGCCGCCGTTCCGGGTGTCCCGGACCATCGGCTGCAACTGGCGGAACGCATGGCGGTCATACGCCCATTTGAGTCGAGCGCCCCCCGTTCTGTCAATCGAATCCGTCGCGCAGGGTGTCCGCGGGCTTACGAAACGACGCCGGGACAGGGTCAGTGGATACGGAAACTGTCGCCCAGATAGACCCGGCGCACGTTTTCGTTTTCCACCACCTCGGAGGGGCTGCCGGACATCAGCACCTTGCCGTCATGCAGGATATAGGCGCGGTCCACGATCTCCAGCGTCTCGCGGACGTTATGGTCCGTGATGAGGACACCGATCCCACGGTTCTTGAGGTCATGCACGAGGTGCCGGATGTCGGCGACCGAGATCGGATCGACCCCCGCGAACGGTTCGTCCAGCAGCAGATACTTGGGATCGGCCGCCAGGCAGCGCGCGATTTCCACCCGCCGCCGTTCACCGCCGGACAGGGCAAGGGCAGGGGCCTGGCGCAGGTGGCCGATCGAGAAGTCGGACAGCAGTTCCTCCAGCCGCTCGCGCCGCTTGTGAGGGTCCTTCTGGCTGATTTCGAGGATCGCCATGATGTTGTCTTCGACGTTCAGCCCGCGAAAGATCGACATCTCCTGCGGCAGATAGCCGATGCCGAGCCGGGCCCGGCGATACATCGGCAGGCCGGTCACGTCGCGCCCGTCCACGACGACATGGCCGCCCTCGGGCACCACCAACCCCGCGATGGAGTAGAATGTCGTCGTCTTGCCGCAGCCGTTCGGGCCGAGCAGCGCCACGACCTCGCCCCGGTCGAGCGAGATCGACACGTCGCGGATCACCACGCGCTTGCGGTAGCTCTTGCGCAGATTGACGATCCGCAGCCCCGAGGAGCCTTCGATGGCGGAAAGCTCCGGCGCGGCCATCAGTTGCTGCCCGGCTGCAGCAGCGTGCGGACCCGGCCCTGCATTACTGCGGTGCCGTTATCGAGGCTGATCGTCATCCGTTCCGATGTCAGCGTCGTCTGCCCCTGCACCACGGTCACGGAGCCGCTCAGCACGATTTCGGCGGCATCCACGTCGTAGTCCGCGCGTTCGGATTCGGCGACGTCCTCGCCGCTCACGATCACCACGCCGCCGGTCGCCTCGAGGCTCTGGATCCGGCTCTGGTCCTCGGCATACCGCACCAGCACGCGCGGCGCGGTCATCCGCAGGTCGCCCTGCGTCATCTTCACGTTTCCGGTGAACTCTGCGGTGCCATCGTTCTGACTGATGGCAAGGCTGTCCGCCTCGACCTCCACCGGTTCATCGCTGTTCTGGGCGTTCTGCCCGAAGGCGAGGTTCGATCCCTGCGCCATTGCGGGCGCCGCGGTCAGGGCGAAAGCGCAAAGGGACAGGGCAAGCAGGAGGCGGTGCGCGACGTAATTCATGGTCGGTCCTTCGATCGGTCGGGCACGTATACCAGCTTCACCCCCCGCATGAAAACCAAATGCGCGTCATTGCCCTCGCGCGTTGGCTGCAGGACCATGCCACCTGCCGTGACCGTGCCCTCCGGGCCCTGCGCCGTCACCGGTCCGGTCGCGCGCGCTTCGAGGGTCGACAGGACGATCTCGATCTCCTCGGTCCGGATGTCGTGCCCGGTCGAGGCGCTGACCGTCACGGCCCCGCGCAGGGCGGCGATGTCGCGACCGCGGTCCACCTCGGCGCTGTCGGCGCGGAAGCGTATGGCGGTGCCGTCGACCATGTCGATGGCGGCGGCGATGCCGTTCGCGCTGAGCCTCTGCGGGTCGGTCGGGTCCGGCAGGATCTCGTTCGCGGTCAGCTCGATCAGGTCGCCGCGCGCGGTGGCACCGGCGACGCTCGGCAGCGTGACCTGCTGCCGCTCGGCGCGGGTTTCCAGCTCGCTCTGACCGAAGGGCAGATCGTCGGGGGGTGCAGCCTTGCGGGCAAACAGGAACAGCCCTGTCAGCAGGGACAGCGCGGCCACCGGCAGGGCGATCCCCAGCACTCCGACGACACGGCTGCGCAGATCACGCATCAGCCCGCCCCGCACCGCCGGTCGCATGGGCCGAGGCGGTGGATGGTGTGGCGGGTCCGGTCATATGTGCCTCAGGTATGCGCGAAGATATCCGTTTCCGGCCATCCGGCCAGATCCAGCCGCGCGCGGGTCGGCAGGAAGTCGAAACAGGCCTGCGCCAGATCGGTCCGCCCCTCGCGCGCCAGCCGCTCGTCCAGCTTTTCGCGCAGGCGGTGCAGGTAGAGCACGTCCGACGCGGCATATTCCAGCTGCGCGTCGGTCAGCGTCTCTGCGCCCCAGTCGCTCATCTGCTGGACCTTGGACAGGTCCACGCCGATCAGCTCCTGCGTCAGGTTCTTGAGACCGTGCCGGTCTGTATAGGTGCGGATCAGACGGCTGGCGATCTTGGTGCAGTAGACCGGGGCCGCCAGCGCGCCGAAGGCGTGATACATCGCGGCGATATCGAAGCGGCCGAAGTGGAACAGCTTGAGCACCTTGGGGTCCTCGAGCATCCGGCACAGGTTCGGCGCCTCGGTCTGGCCGATCCCGACCTGCACGATGTGGCAGTTGCCGTCGCCGCCCGACATCTGGATCACGCAGAGCCGGTCGCGATGCGGGTTCAGGCCCATCGTCTCGCAGTCGATGGCCACGACGGGGCCAAGGTCCAGCCCGTCGGGCAGATCGCGCTTGTAGAGGTGGTTGGTCACTTGGCCGGGTCCGTTCTGACTTGGATCGCCCCGGCATAGCCCGCGCCGGGGCGGCTTGCAACGCGGCCGCTCAGCTGTGCTCTTTCAGCAGCCGCTGCTTCTGGCGGTTCCAGTCCCGCTTGGCCTGCGTCTCGCGCTTGTCGACGTTCTTCTTGCCCTTGGCGATGCCGATCTTCAGCTTCACGATGCCACGGTGGTTGAAATACATGACCAGCGGAACCAGCGTCATGCCCTTGCGCTGCGTCTCGTTCCACAGCCGCGCCAGTTCGCGCTTGCTGACCAGAAGCTTGCGCCGCCGCCGTTCCTCGTGGCCGAACATCGCCTGTTCGTAGGGGGCGATATAGCTGTTCACCAGCCACAGCTCGCCCTCTTTCACCTCGGCATAGCTCTCGGCCACGTTCGACTGACCCGTGCGCAGGCTCTTGACCTCGGATCCGGTCAGGATGATCCCGCATTCCAGATCTTCCTCGATCGCGTAATCGTACCGCGCGCGCCGGTTCTCGGCGATCACCTTGTAGTTCGGGTTGTCGTCTTTCTTGGCCATGATGGCGCTGGATATAATCATTCGCGGCCACAAGTCCACGCCTGCCTTGGCCCTTGGCACTGCCGTCCCTGCCGCTAGTGTTGCGGGAAAGGGAGGAAACCACATGACCAAGATGAACCGCATCGTGCTCGCCAGCCGTCCGACCGGCGCGCCGCAGGACGAAAACTTTCGTCTCGAAACCGCCGAGATGCCCGAACCGGGCGAGGGCGAGATCCTCGTTCAGGTCGCCTACATGTCGCTCGACCCCTACATGCGGGGCCGGATGGACGACGTGAAGAGCTATGCCCAGCCGGTGCCGATCGGCGGCACGATGGAGGCGGGCGGCATCGGCAAGGTGCTGAAGTCGAACCATCCGAACTTTGCCCCCGGCGATTATGCGGTCGGCCGCTTCGGCTGGGCGGACCACGGGGTGATCAAGGGCGATCTGGCCTTCAAGTGGGATCCGGACATGGCGCCGCTTTCGGCCGGGCTGGGTGTGCTCGGGATGCCGGGCTTCACCGCCTGGGCCGGGATCACGGCCTACGGGAAGCTGAAGGAGGGCGAGACGCTGGTCGTCGGGGCCGCGACGGGCCCGGTGGGCTCGATGGTCGGGCAGCTTGCGAAACAGGCGGGGCTCAGGGCGATCGGCGTCGCTGGCGGGGCCGAGAAGTGCCGGATGGCGGTCGAGACCTTCGGATTTGACGCTTGCATCGACCACCGCGGCAAGGATGCCCGCGCCATGCGGGATGCGCTGGCGGCGGAATGCCCCAAGGGGATCGACGTGTATTTCGAGAACGTCGGCGGGCCTACGCTGGGTGGCGTGCTGCCGTTGATGAACCTGCACGGCCGGATCATCGTCTGCGGCATGATCGCCTGGTACAACGGGGCCGAGGACGAGACGGCGGGTTTCCCGACGGGCAAGCTGTGGCGGATGATCCTCGTGAACCGCCTGACGGTGCAGGGCCTGCTGCAGACCGACCACGTCGCGCGGTTCCCGGAATTCATCAAGGAGGTCGCGCCGAAAGTGAAATCGGGCGAGATCGCCTATGTCGAGGACGTGGCCGAGGGGCTGGAAAATGCTCCCAAGGCGTTCATGTCGCTGCTCAAGGGCGGCAACACCGGCAAACAGGTGGTGAAGATCTCGGACGCCTGACCGAACGGAGCGCGGCCCTGCGGGCCGCGCGCGCCTTTACTTGGCGATTTCCGGGCTGAAGCCCGCAAATCGCGGCGCCTCCGGCGGGAGTTTACCCGGCCAGATGAACACGGGATCGTCGCCTGGTCGGGTCGGATGGCGTCGGGGGCCGCCATCGGTGCGGGCGGTATTTGCGACGGGCGGAGCCCCGGTCCGCGCTTTCCGTCAGCGCCGGCCTTCGCGGAGCCATGCGCCGAGGATCAGCGAGGCCGCCAGCAGCAGCACCAGCCAGGGCGGCAGCAGCGACGTCAGCGTCACGTCCTGCGTCACATGCGCATCGCGGGACGTCAGGCCGATCCAGCCGCGTCCGGCGGCCGGGCGGCCGGGGCGGACGTCGCGGATCGAGGGCATCCCCTCGCTCAGGGCCATCGCACCGCCGCGCACCTCGTCCAGCACCGGCTGCAGGGTCTCGCCCGTGGCGATGGTCGCCTCGAACTCGCGCGGGGCGGCGGGGCCGAGGCCGATGACCGCTTCTTCCTCGCCGTTCTTCAGGCGGTAGAGGCCGATCTCGGGCCCGCGCCAGATGGTTTCGAAGCGACCGGGCGAGACTTCTTCCAGTTCCAGCGTCACCACCTCGCCCGAGGGCGTGGTGATCTCGACCGGCGGCACGGTTTCGGACAGGGTCCGGCGGATGATCTGCATGGTCTGGCCGGTGGGCTCGGCCCAAAGCGCCTCTTCCTCCAGCTCCGGCTCTTTCATCATCCAGTGGGCGAGGCGGCGCAACAGTTCAAGCTGCGGGCCGCCGCCCTCGTAGCCGCGCGACCAGAGCCACGCGTGGTCCGAGGCCAGGAGCGCCACGCGGCCTTCGCCGACCCGTTCGAGGACCAGCAGCGGGCGTTCTTCGACCCCCGACATGACGACCTGTCCGCGCCCGTCCACCGGCGCGACGTCGATCTGGCGCAGCCAGCGGCCCCAGTCGCCGTCCCACTCGTTGATCAGCCCCGCCGTCACCGGGTGACGGCTGCCAAGCTCGGTCACCTGCGGGCGGTAGGGGCGTTCGATGACCCGCGCCGAGGGGCGGGCGGGCAGGATTTCCGACAGCGGCGAGCGGTAGATCGAATCCGCCGAGGCGAAGTCGGGTCCGGCGGCGATCAGCACCGCGCCGCCGTCCTCGACATATTGCCGGACGTTGTCGAGGTAGAGCGAGGGCAGGATGCCGCGCCGCTTGTAGCGGTCGAAGATGATCAGGTCGAAGTCGTGGATCTTCTCGAGGAACAGCTCGCGCGTCGGGAAGGCGATCAGCGAGAGTTCCGAGACCGGCACGCCGTCCTGCTTGGACGGGGGCCGCAGGATGGTGAAGTGGACGAGGTCGACGGAACTGTCCGATTTCAGCAGGTTGCGCCATGTGCGGCCACCGGCGTGGGGTTCGCCCGACACCAGCAGGACGCGCAGCCGGTCGCGGACACCGTTCATCTGGATCAGGGCGGTGTTGTTGCGCGGGGTCAGTTCGCCCTCGGCCTCGGGGACCGAGAACTGGATCACGTTGCGACCGCCGTGGGGCAGGGTGATCGGCAGGTCGATGTCGCGCCCGATGTCCACCATGAAGCGCTGCGGCTCGCCCCCGTCGACCGAGATGTCGAGCGGGGCCTGAACTTCGCCCTCCGGGGCGGCGCCCATGTCCTCGACCCGGATGGTCAGCGTCACCGGCTCGCCTAGGATGGCGAAGGCCGGGGCGTTGCGGACGATCAGACGGCGGTCCCAGTCCTCGGGCTGGCCGGTCAGCAGCAGGTGCATGGGCGCGGGCAGGTCAGGCGCGCGTTCGACGTCGTGCAGACGGCCGTCGGAGACGATGATCGTGCCGGCGACCCGTGCGCTCGGCTCCTCGGCCAGCGCTTCGGAGACGGCGCTCATCAGTTCCGTGCCCGCGTTGTCCGGGCCGTCGCCGACGGTGACGCGGCGGACCTCGGTGTTCGGGCGCGCGGCGAGGCGGGATTCCAGCGACTCGACCGCCGCGTCGGTCTGTCCGGGACGGTCGGCCAGTCCCTGGCTGGCGGAGCGGTCGTCGACCAGCAGGACGATGTCGGTCAGCGGCGCGCGGTCTTCCTGCCTTAGGACGGGACCGGCCAGTGCGCCCAGCACGACGAGCGCGGCAAGGCCGCGCAGGGCCCAGCCGGTCAGGCCGCGCCAGAGCGCGAGGACGATGCCGACGGCCGACAGAGCAGCCAGCACGGCGAGCACCGGCCAGGGCAGGAGGGGGTCGAAAACGATGGTGCCGGTCATTGGCCAAGCCTGTCGAGCAGTGCGGGCACGTGGACCTGGTCGGACTTATAGTTGCCGGTCAGCACGTGCATGATGAGGTTTACGCCGAAGCGGTTCGCGATCTCGCGCTGGCGGTCGCCGGAATAGCCGCGGCCCACGGGGACCATCGGGTTGCCGCGCGAATCCACGGCCCATGCGGCGGCCCAGTCGTTGCCGCCGATGACCACCGGGGTCACGTTGTCGTTCAGGTTGCGGAAGGGCATGCCTTCGATCAGCTGCGCATCGGCGGGCGCGGCCTCGACCCAGACGGTGCCGCCGGAATGGCGGCCGGGGAAGTCCTGCAGCAGGTAGAAGGTGCGGGTAAGGACGTGGTCGGCGGGTACAGGCTCCAGCGGCGGAATGTCGAGCGGGGCGGCGAGCTGTTGCAGCTTGCGGCCGTTCGGGCTGGCCGAGCCGTAGCGGGCGATGTCGGCATCGCGGGTGTCGAACAGGATCATGCCGCCGGACCGCAGGTAACGGTTCAGCTTGGCATAGGCCTCGGCCGAGGGGGTCGGCTGATCGGGGGTGATCGGCCAGTAGAGGAACGGGTAGAAGGCCAGTTCGTCGGTTTCGAGGTTCACCGCCATCGGCTCCGCCGGTTCGACCGAGGTGCGGAAGAACAGCGTGTCGGACAGGCCCTTGAGGCCCGCCTGCGCCATGTCGTCCAGTTCGCGGTTGCCGGTGACGATATGGGCCAGCACGACCTCGGCGGTGGCCAGCGCGGCCAGCGCGTCGTCGCCGGTCTCCTCGGGTGCCGTGGTGTCCTGTGCGCGGGGCGCGGCGGGGGTCAGCGTGACGGCGGCGGCCAGCAGCAGCGTCGCGGCGACGCCGGAGCGCGGGCCGGTCAGGCGGCCCGACAGGGCGAGCGAGGCGAGGATATCGGCCACCAGCAGCATCAGCGCCGCCCCGAGCAGCCAGCCGCCGAGCGGCGTTTCCTCGACCCGCGACAGGCCCTCGACCGGGACCGAGGCGGGCCATGCGTAGGACTCCAGAGAGGCTTCGGCATCCAGCACGTTGCGCGCGATGCGGCGGTCTTCGCCCTCGTAGAGGCCGGGCTGCAGGTTGGGGCCGAGCGGCAGGGTCAGCAGGTCGGCACCGTCTACACCGGGCAGGGTGCCCGCGGTCGAGAGCGTGCCCGAGGCATCGAGGATGCGGACCGGGCGCCACGTGGTGCCCGCCATGTCCGCCGCTTCGGGCAGGGCGACGGCGGAGGAGACGGCGAGCCGTTCCAGCATCTGAACGAAGAGGCCCGACAGCGGCAGGCTGGACCATTCGGCGTTGGCCGAGACGTGGAACAGCACGACCTGCCCGTCACCCATCCGTTTGCGTGTGACCAGCGGGGTGCCGTCGCTGAGGCGCGCGATCACCCGTTCGGCCAGCGTCGGATCGGGCTGGGCCATCACCTGCGAGGACACGGTGACGTCCTCGGGCACCGGCAGGCCGACGAAGGGACTGTCCTGTTCGAAGGGGGCGAGCGTCTTGGGTTCGCCCCAGCTCATCGCGCCGCCGACGTTGCGGCCGCCGGCGCGCAGGCGGACGGGCATCAGCGGGTCTTCGGAATCGCGGCTGACGTCGCTGGCGGCAAGACGCGGCCCGGCAAAGCGGAGCAGCATGCCACCCTTCTCGATCCATGCGGTGAGGCCTTCGGTCTCGGCCTCGGACAGTTTGGCGACATCGGCCAGCGCGATCACGTCGGGGTTCGCGGGCAGGATGTCGGTCAGCGCGCCGTGCAGCAGGTCGGCGGAGGGTTCGAGCGCGCGTTGCAGGTAGTGCAGCGGCGACAGCAGCTCCAGCCCCTCGCGATCCTCGCGGCCCGCGATCAGCGCGACCTCGCGGCGGCGCAGGCTGTCGTCGGTCAGGCTGACGGCCCCGGCGCTGCGGGCACCGGCCAGTTCGAAATGGGTGATGCGGGCGCGCAGTTCGGCGGGGATGCGCGATTCGGCGGTTGCCTCGGTCTCGCCCGAACCGAAGGTGACCGGGACGGTGGCGAGGATGCGCATCACGCCCGCCGGGTCGCGGCCATGGGCGTTGACGTTGATCTCGCGCTCGGATCCGGGGATCGCGCGCAGGGCGGTGACGGTGACGGCGCCATCGTCGAAGGTCACGGGCTTCAGGCCCATGACCGGCGCGCCGCCTTCGAAGACGCGGACCGGGCCGCGATCCTGAAGCGCCTCGAGCAGGGTGCCGCGACCTTCGCGGTCCAGCCCGTCCGAGAACCAGTAGGTTTCAAAGCCGGTGTCGCCCAGTTCCTCAGCCAGTTCCTCCATCTGCGCCTCGCTCGGGGCCCATGCCAGCGGCGCGAGGCCGGGCAGGCGCGAGCGCCACAGGTCGGGCGTCTGGAACACGGGCGCTTCGGGCGAGGTCAGGCGCACGACGGCGGCGGTGCGGCCCTGCCGCGCGGCCTCGGCCAGCAGGTCGTCGATCGATTCCTCGCTGTCGGCCCAGTCGGTGGCGCTGGCCCAGCTTCCGTCCGTGAGGATCAGCAGCGGGCCGCGCCCGGCGGTGGCGCCTTCGTCCTCGGGGTTCAGCACCGGACCGGCGAGCCCGATGATGACCGCCGCGACCGCCAGCATCCGCAGCAGCAGCAGCCACCACGGCGTGCGATCGGTGACGCTCTCGTCGTCCTTCAGCCCCAGCAGCAGCGCCACGCCGGGGAACCGGCGGCGGATCGGTGCGGGCGGCACGGCCCGCAGGATGATCCACAGGATCGGCAGGGCCACCAGCGCCAGCAGAAGCCAAGGGGCCGAGAAGCCGATTGCGCCTAGAGTCATGATGTCCCCCGGTCGAGCGCACGGTAAATCCACAGCAGGGCGGATTGCGCCGAGGCGTCGGTGTGATGGGTCTCGAACTGCCAGCCGGTGCGCTGGCAGAGATCGTGCAGCTCGGCCTTGCGTTCGGCGAGCCGCTGGCGATAGCGGTCACGCAGGTCGCCGGCTTTCAGCGTCTCGTGCCGGACCGTCGCGCCCATGCTTTCGAATATCGTGCGCCCCTGGAACGGAAACGCTTCCTCGGTCGGATCGAGGATCTGCAGCAGCACCCCGCGCACGCCCCGGTCGGCGGCCTTGGTCAGCGCCAGCCGCACTTCGGACACGTCGCCGAGGAAATCCGAGACGAAGACCGCCCGAGCGTTCGGGATCATCGCCCGGTGCTCGGGCACCCCGTAATCGCTGTCGTCGTCGCGCGAAAAGAACTCGGCCAGCCGCAGGATCTGGTTGTTGCCGCGCCGGGGCGGCAGAAGCGTGCCGGTCAGGCCCACCCGTTCGCCGCCGCGCACCAGCAGGATCGCGGTCGCCAGCGCCACCAGCCGGGCGCGTTCGCCCTTGGTCGGCAGTTTCTTGTCGTCCGAGGTGAACGCCATGGACGAGGCCTGATCGACCCAGAGCATGACGCTCTGCGCGATCTGCCATTCCCGCTGGCGGACGAACCGGTCGTCGCCCCGCGCCGAACGGCGCCAGTCGATGGTCCGGCTGGGATCGCCCGGCTGCACCGGACGGTATTGCCAGAAATCGTCGCCCAGCCCCGCGCGCCGCCTGCCGTGATCGCCCAGCAGGACGGTCCCGGCCAGATGCTCCGCCCGCGCCAGCAGGGCCGGAAGCCGGGCGGCTTCCTCCTCGGCGCGGCCGCGAAGGGCGGTCGGTTCGGTCACGCCGCGGCCTCGACCCGCGTGATGCCGGAGGCGATGGTTTCGATCAGGCGCGGCAGGCTGTCGCCACGCGCGCGGGCGGCGAAGTTCAGGCCCATGCGGTGCTGCAGCACGGGACGTGCCATCGCCGCGACATCCTCGACCGACGGGGCGAGGCGGCCCTGCAGCATGGCACGGGCGCGGACCGTCATCATCAGCGCCTGCGCGGCGCGCGGGCCGGGGCCCCAGTTCACGGTGTCGCGCACCTGCTGGCTGGCGCTCGGATCGTCGGGACGGCAGGCGCGGACGAGATCGAGGATCCGCTCCACCACAGTCTCGCCCACGGGCATCCGCCGCAGCAGGGTCTGCGCGCGGATCAGCTCGGCGGCGGTGAATACCTCGTGCGCCTCTTCCTCCATCACGCCGGTGGTGGTGGTCAGGATCGCGCGCTCGGTCTCGCGGTCGGGGTATTCGACGTCGATCTGGACGAGGAAGCGGTCAAGCTGCGCCTCGGGCAGGGGATAGGTGCCCTCCTGCTCGATCGGGTTCTGGGTGGCCAGAACGTGGAACGGCATCCCGAGGTCGCGATCCTCGCCCGCGACGGTGACCTTCTTTTCCTGCATTGCCTGCAGCAGCGCCGACTGCGTCCGGGGCGAGGCGCGGTTGATCTCGTCCGCCATCAGAAGCTGGCAGAAGATCGGGCCCTGCAGGAACCGGAACGCCCGGCTGCCGTCCGCCGCCGTCTCCAGCACCTCGGAGCCGAGGATGTCCGCCGGCATCAGGTCCGGCGTGAACTGGATACGGTTGCCGTGCAGACCCATCACCGTCGACAGCGTCTCCACCAGCCGCGTCTTGCCCAGACCCGGCAGGCCGATCAGCAGCGCATGGCCCCCGCACAGGAGCGAGGACAGCGTCAGCTCGACCACCTTTTCCTGCCCGACGAACCGCCGGGTGATCGACGCCTTCGCCTCGGCAAGCTTGGCCTCGGTCGCCTCGATCTCGGCGACGAGGTCCTCTTCGTTCAGAATGGTGGGGGATTCGGTCATGGATGTGTCCCTGTCGAACTCTATTTGAAGGTGAGTGTATGCTGTTCCACCCGAATGGCAAAACTGAACGACGGACAAATTGACGTGAAACCATCTGCCCTTTCCATCGCCGCCTCCATTCGTGCAGCCGAGGGCCGCGGCCTGCCGCCGGTCGACAAATGGTCCCCCGACCTGTCTGGCGACATGGACCTGCACATTGCGCGTGACGGGACGTGGTTCCACGAGGGCACCGCCTTTACCCGGCCCGAACTGGTGCGCCTGTTCTCGACCATCCTGCGGCGCGACGGTGATGAATTCTTCCTCGTCACGCCGGTCGAGAAATGGCGGATCAGCGTCGAGGACGCGCCGTTCCTTGCGGTGGATGTCGAGGTCGAGGGCGAAGGGCGCGACCAGAGCCTGACCTTTCTCACCAACGTTGGCGACAAGGTCACGGCGGGGCCGGATCACCCGATCCGCGTGGCGCAGGACGACGAAACCGGCGAACCCGCGCCCTACGTGCTGGTGCGCGGCGGGCTCGAGGCGCTGATCGACCGCAAGAGCTTTTACCGGATCGTCGACACCGGCGAGACGGTGCCGCACGAGGGGGCGGAGTGGTTTGGCCTGTGGTCCGACGGTGCCTTCTTTCCCATCGAACAGGCGGCCGATCTGCCCCCCGACTGAGCCGTCCCTGGACATACATCCCTGATATTCTTTTTCGAACCCCGGCAACAGGTTAGAACACCGGGGTTGACCGGTGGAGATCCATGCCAAAGTTCGCGGCGAACATTTCGTTCCTGTTCACTGACCTGCCCCTGGTCGATCGCATCTACGCGGCCAGGGAACATGGCTTCTCGGGCGTCGAAATCCTGTTTCCATATGACGATCCGGTCCCCGAGATCACCCGCGCCCTGACGATCTGCGGCCTGCCCCTCGTGCTGATGAACGTGCCGCCGCCGAACTACACCGGGGGCGAGCGCGGGTTCGCCGCGATTCCCGGCGGCTCGGACCGCTTCCGTCACGACTTCGCCCGCGCCCTGCGGTTCGCCACGGCGCTCAAGGCGCAAAAGCTGCACATCATGGCGGGCGTGGCCGAAGGCCCGGCGGCCCGCGCGACATTCGTCGAGAACCTGCGCCACGCCACCGCGGCCGCACCGGGGCTGACGCTGACGATCGAGCCGATCAACCAGGGCGACATGCCGGGCTACTTCCTGTCCGACTTCGACCTCGCCGCCGAGATCATCGCCGAGGTCGCGGCCCCCAACCTCGCACTCCAGTTCGACGCCTATCACGCGCAGAAGATCACGGGCGATGCCTTCGCCGTGTGGGACCGGCACGGCCATCTGGCCCGGCACATCCAGATCGCGGGCCTGCCGGACCGGCACGAACCGGTCGCTGGAGCGGTCGATTACCCGGCCTTCTTCCGGATGCTCGACGCACAGGGCTACGACGGCTGGGTCAGCGCCGAATACCACCCTGCCGGCGCGACCGAAGACGGCCTCGGCTGGCGTCCCTGAGATTTCCGCGCCCCGCTGACTCATGCTGACAGAAAGCTGTCAGCAGGGGTATGTCATGTCAGTCCTGTCCCTGAGCAAAGGAGATGGAGACATGACAGACAAGGCATACGTGGTCTGGACCGAAATCCCGGTGTCCGACATGGCCAAAGCGATGGCCTTCTACGACACGGTGTTCGGCTGGTCGCTGGAACTGGACGAGAGCGGGCCGAACCCGATGGCCGTCTTCGGCGGCGACATGGGTGCGACCGGCGGCCACATCTACCCCGGCACCCCCGCCGCGAACGGGGCGGGCCCGACCATCCACCTCGCCGTGCCCGACGCGCTCGAGGCGGCGACGGAGCGGGCGCGGGGGGCGGGGGCCAAGGTGCTCTACGGCCCGATCGAGATCCCGCCGGGCCGCTTCACCTACATCATTGACCCGGACGGCAATTCCATCGGCCTGTTCGAACCCAGGAAGGCCACCTGATGCGCCGGGCCGACCGTCTGTTCCAGATCGTGCAGCATCTGCGCGGCGGCCGGCTCGTCACCGCCTCGGACCTTGCCGAGCGGCTGGAGGTGTCGAAACGCACCATCTACCGCGACGTGGCCGACCTGATGGGATCGGGCGTGCCGATCGAGGGCGAGGCCGGGATCGGTTACGTCATGCGGCAGGGATATGACCTGCCGCCACTGATGTTCACGGCGGACGAGATCGTGGCGCTGGTCGCGGGCGCGCGGCTGTTGCGGGCCTGGGGCGGCGCGGCGATGGCGGCGGCAGCCGAGGAGGCGCTGGTCAAGATCGGTGATGTCCTGCCCGACGGTGCGCGGGCGCGGGCGGATTCCGTCCAGATCCACGCCTTCGGCGCCTCCGGCATGACCGCGGACGTGCGCGAAAGGCTGGACCGGATCGAACGGGCGACCAACGACCACGTGACGCTGCATGTCAGCTACCTGGACGAGGCCGGACAGGCCACCGACCGGCGCATCCGTCCGCTCGGCCTCTATTTCTGGGGCAAGGTCTGGACATTCCTCGGCTGGTGCGAGCTGCGTGGAGACTTCCGCACCTTCCGCCTCGACCGGGTGGCTGCGATGGCCGAGGGCGAGCGCTTCCGCCCCGAGCGCGACAAGTCCGCCCGCGCCTATTACGAACGCGAACGCACCATGGGCCGCATTCCCCGCCAGTGAGCGGTTTCAGTGACCGATCACCGGCGCGCCGTCGCAGGCGCTGCCGCGGGTCTCGATCTGCAGGGTGGTGTGGTGGATGCCGAAATGCTGGTCCAGCGCCGCCTGTATCCGCGTGCGCAGGCTGTCCGGCTCCGCATCCTCGCCTGCCACGATATGCGCCTCGAGCGCGATCTCGTGCTCCTGCATCCGCCAGAGATGCAGGTGGTGCACGTCTTCCACCTCATCGACCCCGCGCATATGGCTCAGTACGTCGTCCACATGCGGGCTGTCGGGGCTGCCGAGCATCAGGATGCGGACGACCGGCCCGATCTCGGAGGCGGCGTGCCACAGGATGTAGGCGGCGATCCCCAGCGTCACGAGCGGGTCGATCAGCCGCCAGTCGTAGATCAGGATCACCACGCCCGCCACGATCACCGCGACCGAGCCGAGCGCATCGGCCACGTTGTGCAGGAAAGCCGCGCGGATGTTCACGCTGTCCTTGGACAGGCTGAAGATCAGCAGCGCGGTGACGGTATCGACCACCAGCGCGACGGCGGCGACGATCACGACAGTCCAGCCTTCGACATCCTGCGGATCGAACAGGCGCTGCGCCCCCTCGGCGGCGAGGTAGAGGGCGATGACGATCAGCGTGGTGTAGTTCACCAGCGCGGCCACAACCTCGGCCCGGCCATAGCCGAAGGTCATCGCGGTGTCGGCGGGCCGCCGGGCGATCCGGCGCGCGAAGAAGGCGATCACCAGCGACAGCGCATCGCTGAGGTTGTGCACCGCATCCGCGATCAGCGAGAGCGAGCCGGACAGCACCCCGGCGACGATCTGCACGAAGGTCAGCCCGATGTTCACCGCGATCGCCGCCCAGACCCGCCGGTCGCCCTCGGCCGGGGCCACGTGATGATGGTGGTGATGATGTCCGTGATCGTGGGGCACGTGCTCGGGTCCTGTGCTTGTCCGTCTGATCCGAGACTAGCACCCCCGCCCGGAATGGCGAGGATCCCGCAGCTTCATCTGGCCGGAAAAACTCCCGCCGGAGGCTTCGCATTGCAGGGCAATGCGAAATCGGGCGCCGGAGGTTGCGCCGCCCATGGGGCGTCGCGCTGTGAGGTGCGGACGAATTCCTCCCCTGAAGGGGAGGTCTTCGCCCGCCCCGCCTCCGGCGGGCATATTTCCGGCAAGATGAAGGAGCGGTGCGGCGCCTAGAGGTAGCCTTCGGCGCGGAAGCTGAGTTCGGTGGATTTGCCGACGATGATGTGGTCGTGGACCGTCATCGACAGGGATTCGGCGGCGGACTGGATCTGGCGGGTCATGTCGATGTCGGCCTGGCTGGGGGTCGGGTCGCCCGAGGGGTGGTTGTGGACGAGGATCAGGGCCGAGGCGTTCAGTTCCAGCCCGCGCTTGACCACCTCGCGCGGGTAGACGGGGACATGGTCGACCGTGCCTTCGCCCTGCGCTTCGTCCGCGATGAGGACGTTCTTGCGGTCGAGGTAGAGGACGCGGAACTGCTCAGTCTCGCGATGTGCCAGCGCGGTGTGGCAATAGTCGATCAGCGCGGTCCACGAGCTGATGATCTGCCGCTGCAACACACGCGACCGGGCGAGGCGTTGTGCGGCTGCCTCGATCAGCTTGAGTTCGCAGATTATGGCGTCGCCGACGCCTTCGACGTCGCGCAGTCGCTCGGGCGGCGCTGCGAGGACGCGGTTGAAGTCGCCGAAGGTTTCCAGAAGGCGGCGGCCCAGCGGTTTCATGTCCGCGCGGGCGTTGGCGCGGAAGAGGATCATCTCCAGCAGTTCGTAGTCGGGCATCGCCGCGCCACAGTCGGACATGAAGCGCGTGCGGAGGCGCTTGCGGTGGTCGGCTATGTAGGAGGGAAGTTTCGGCGCGGGCGCAGTGGTCCGTGTCGTGGAGAATGGAAGCATCGGGGCTTCGTCAAAGGAATGAGGGCGCGGCATGGGCCGAGCTTGCAGATGGAATGGTTAGCGAGGGGTTAACTGCGAAGGGGCGCGGAAAGGAAAAGCGCCGCGAAGGCGGCGCTTTTTTGGTATCTGGCGTGACCGGGGCTCCGCCCGTGAATTGACCGGAACGTCCACTGGACGTTCCGCCCGGGCCATGGGCCCGGGTCCGTCAAATCACCCCTTCATCGAGTCCCAGAAGCCTTTCACACTGGAGAAGAAGCTCTTGCTCTCGGGGTTGTTGTCCTCCGACAGCGGCTCGAATTCCTTCAGCAGCTCCTTCTGGCGCGCGGTCAGGTTCACCGGGGTCTCGACCGCCAGTTCGATGAACATGTCCCCCGCCGGACCGCCGCGCAGGGCGGGCATGCCCTTGCCGCGCAGGCGCATCTGGCGGCCGGACTGGCTGCCTTCGGGGATCTTCACGCGCGAGCGGCCGCCATCCATCGTCGGCACCTCGATGTCACCACCGAGCGCGGCCTTGATCATCGACACCGGCACGCGGCAGTAGAGGTTCGAGCCCTCGCGTTCGAAGATCTTGTGCTTCACCACCTCGATGAAGATGTAGAGATCGCCGGACGGCCCGCCCCGCATCCCCGCCTCGCCTTCGCCGCCCAGACGGATCCGGGTGCCGGTTTCCACCCCTGCCGGGATGTTCACCGACAGCGAGCGGTCGCGTTCGACGCGGCCCTGGCCGTGACAGGTCTTGCACGGGTTTTGGATGATCTGCCCCAGACCCGAACAGGACGGACAGGTCCGTTCGACCGTGAAGAAGCCCTGCTGCGCGCGGACCTTACCCATGCCCGAACAGGTCGGGCAGGTCGTCGGTTCCGCCCCGCCTTCGGCGCCCGATCCGTTGCACGAGGTGCACTGGACCGAGGTCGGCACGTTGATCGTCTTCTGCAGCCCGGAATAAGCCTCTTCCAGCGTGACCCGCAGGTTGTAGCGCAGATCGGACCCGCGTGCGGCGCGCTGCCGCCCGCCGGCGCCGCCGCGCTGGCCCATGAAGTCGCCGAACAGGTCGTCGAACACGTCCGAGAAGGCGCTGGCGAAGTCACCCTGGCCGCCCGCGCCGGGGCGTCCGCCGCGCGCGCCGCCCATTCCGCCGTCGAAGGCGGCATGGCCGAAACGGTCATAGGCGGCTTTCTTGTCGCCGTCCTTCAGGACATCGTAGGCCTCGTTCACTTCCTTGAACTGGCTTTCTGCGTCCGGGTTGTCCTTGTTGCGGTCGGGGTGAAGCTCTTTCGCCTTGGAGCGATAGGCCTTCTTGATCTCGTCCGCCGAGGCGCCTTTGGCGACGCCGAGCGTTTCGTAATAATCGCGTTTTGCCATTCAGGGGGTCCCCCTTCTCAGGAACGCATAGGGCCGGCCCGCCCTGCGACGGACCGGCCCCAGAGGTTCCCGTGCGGTTTACGCACGCTTGTTGTCGTCAAGATCCTCGAAGTCGGCATCGACGATGTCGTCATCGTCGGCAGAACCCGAATCGGCCGCCATCGGCTCGTCGTCCGGGCCGTCCTGCTGCGACTTGTAGATCGCCTCGCCCAGCTTCATCGCGGCTTCGGTGACGTTCTGGATGCCCGACTTGATCTTGTCGGCATTGTCGGTTTCCAGCTCGTCCTTCAGCGCGGCGATGGCCAGCTCGATCGCTTCGATCGTCGACGGGTCCACCTTGTCGCCATGCTCTTCCATCGACTTCTCGGTCGAGTGGATGAGGCTTTCGGCCTGGTTCTTGGCTTCGACGAGGCCACGGCGGGCCTTGTCGGCCTCGGCGTTTTCCTCGGCGTCGCGGACCATCTTCTCGATGTCGTCATCGGACAGACCGCCCGAAGCCTGGATCGTGATCTTCTGCTCCTTGCCGGTGCCCTTGTCCTTGGCGCTGACCGACACGATGCCGTTGGCGTCGATGTCGAACGTCACCTCGATCTGGGGCATGCCGCGCGGGGCGGGCGGGATCTGTTCCAGATTGAACTGGCCGAGCATCTTGTTGTCGGCCGCCATCTCGCGCTCACCCTGGAAGACCCGGATGGTCACGGCGTTCTGGTTGTCCTCGGCGGTCGAGAAGACCTGGCTCTTCTTGGTCGGGATCGTCGTGTTGCGGTCGATCAGGCGGGTGAAGACACCACCCAGCGTCTCGATGCCCAGCGACAGCGGGGTCACGTCCAGAAGGACCACGTCCTTCACGTCACCCTGCAGAACACCGGCCTGGATCGCGGCGCCCATGGCGACGACTTCGTCCGGGTTCACACCCTTGTGCGGCTCTTTCCCGAAGAACTTGGTCACCTCTTCGATGACCTTCGGCATCCGGGTCATACCGCCGACCAGAACGACCTCGTCCACTTCGGAGGTCGAGATACCGGCATCTTTGAGCGCGGCCTGGCAGGGCTTCAGCGAGGCCTTGATCAGGTCGCCGACGAGGCTTTCCAGCTTGGCGCGGGTCAGCTTCATCACCATGTGCAGCGGCTGGCCGTTGGAGCCCATCGAGATGAACGGCTGGTTGATCTCGGTCTGGCTGGACGAGGACAGTTCGATCTTGGCCTTCTCCGCCGCCTCTTTCAGGCGCTGGAGGGCCATCTTGTCCTTGGTCAGGTCGACGCCGTGCTCTTTCTTGAACTCGTCCGCGAGGTAGTTGACGATCCGCATGTCGAAGTCCTCGCCGCCGAGGAACGTGTCCCCGTTGGTCGATTTCACTTCGAACAGGCCGTCGTCGATCTCGAGGATCGTGACGTCGAACGTGCCGCCGCCGAGGTCATAGACCGCGATCGTCTGGCTGTCCTTCTTGTCGAGGCCATAGGCAAGCGCGGCGGCGGTCGGTTCGTTGATGATCCGCAGCACTTCCAGACCGGCGATCTTGCCGGCGTCCTTGGTGGCCTGACGCTGGGCGTCGTTGAAGTAGGCGGGCACGGTGATGACGGCCTGCGTGACTTCCTCGCCGAGGTAGGATTCGGCGGTTTCCTTCATCTTGCCGAGGATGAAAGCGGAGATCTGCGAGGGCGAATACTTGTCGCCACGGGATTCAACCCATGCGTCGCCGTTCCCGCCGTCGATCACGTTGAACGGCAGGTTCTTCTTGTCCTTGGCCAGGTGCGAGTCGTCGAACCGGCGGCCGATCAGACGCTTGACGCCAAAGATGGTGTTGGTCGGGTTGGTGACGGCCTGCCGCTTGGCGGACTGGCCGACGAGACGTTCATCTTCGGTGAACGCCACGATGGACGGGGTCGTGCGGGCCCCTTCGGAGTTCTCGATGACCTTCGGCTGCGACCCATCCATGATGGCGACGCAGGAGTTGGTGGTCCCGAGGTCGATACCGATCACTTTCGACATGTTTTTCGATCCCTTTCACTTCAGGCGATGGACGGGAAACGGACCCGTTGCGGCATCCGCGCCCGGACTGGTTTGCAGCGGCCGGGGCAGGGCCGATTGGCCATGTGGCCGGTCCGCCACGCTTCCGGGCGTATATAGGAAGGGGTTCTGGGGGCTGCAAGCGGCGACACGTACCGGGATCGGCAAAATGCGGGGCATCTGGCACGGGCAACACAGCCCTGCGCGCGAGGCGGGCAGATACCCGCACCGGCCGGGAGATCCTTCAGTGGAAGAAGTCGCTGATCCCGGTCGCGGCAAGGCTGGCCTGCCACAGCATCGCCTCGGCCATCTCGTCGCGCTCGGCCGGCAGGCGCAGGGCGGGGCCGGTGCGCGCCTTGGCGTCCGGTCCGTAGAACTCGCCGCCCGCAACGCCCGGCTCGAACGCGGCGCGGGCCAGCCCGCAGGTCCCGTCCTCGACACTGTGCGCCTCGTTCAGGGTGCGGCGCAGGATGTAGCGGTCCAGGATGGTGGTCCCGCCCGGCGCGGATTTCGCCTGCAGCCCGCTGTCGGTCGGTCCGGGATGGGCGCAGAGCACCTTGACCGCATTGCCCTCTCGCGCCCCGGCGCGGTCCTGCAGCGCGTAGGTGAACAGCAGGTTCGCAAGCTTGGACTGCTGGTAGCGGACCCACTTCTGCATTCCCGGCCAGCCATCGCCGCCGAGGTTCCCGCCGTTCGGTTCGAGGTATTTGCGGGTCAACGGACGCTTCGGGGAATTCCGCGCGCCGGAGGAATGGTTCACCACCCGCGCCTCGCCCCTGAGTGCCGCCGCCGTCTCCAGGTGCGGCCATGCAAGGTGCACCAGCAGGAAGTGCGACAGGTGGTTGGCCTGCATCTGAACGTCGAACCCGTCACCGGTCGCCTCGTCCGCCAGCCCCATCAGCCCGGCATTGTCCACCAGCACGTCCAGCCCCGTCTCGCCGCACAGGCTGTCCAGCACCGGCCCCGCCGCCCGGACGCTGTCAAAGCTCAGCAGGTCGCAGGGCACCGCATGCGCCTCGGCCCCGGTCGCCCGGATCTCGGCCAGCGCCCGGTCGGCTCGGTCGGACGGCCGGTTGATCATCAGCACCCGCGCTCCTTTCGCGGCGGCGGTATGGGCAAGAATCAGCCCCATCCCCGAGGTGCAGCCGGTGATCGCGACCGTCCTGCCCGCGAGATCGGGCAGCGAGGCAACGAGGTCATGGTAATGCAGGGTCTTCAGTGGGGCACGGGCGGGCATAGGTGATCTCCGGTATATTTACGGTGTAAATTTACATCGGAAATATTCGGGGCACGGCGACCCGTCAAGGAAAATATTTACACCGGAAAGATGGCCCGCCATAACACCGCCATGACCGCTTCCAAGTCCTACCATCACGGCAACCTGAAACAGGCCCTCGTCGATGCGGGCCTCGCTATCCTCGAAGCCGAGGGCCTCGGCGCGCTGTCCCTGCGCGCCTGCGCCGAAAGGGTCGGGGTCAGCCACACGGCGCCCAAGAACCACTTCGGCAATGTGACCGGCCTGCTGACCGCCATCGCGGGCGAGGGGTTCCTGCGCCTCAACGACATGATCCGCGCGGCGCCGGACGCCACGCTCCCCGACCGGCGCCGCACGGCGCTGACAGGCTACGTCGCCTTCGCCCGCCAGAACCCGGCGCTGTTCGAACTTATGTTTTCGCCCGGCAAGGTCGAATTCCACGACCCGGCCATCGCCGCGCCGCTGGCGATCTGCGCCGAGGTCCTGCGTGACGTCAGCGGTGCGGGCGGCGGGCCCGCCGGGGCGGGGTTCGGGGTGGAGGAGATCCGGGTCTGGAGCCTCGTCCACGGCTTCGCCACGCTGGGTGCGCAGGGGGTCTTCGACAAGGAGGCGATGCGGGAGATCGGCATCCTCGACCTGTTGCCCGAACTCCGGGAAGGTGCCGATGGGTGAGGCGCCGGTTTTCCTGCGTGGGGTGGAGATCCGCCCCGGATACCTCGACCGCGCCGCGCAGGAGGAGATGGTGGAGGACATCCGCGATGTCGCCCGTGCCGCGCCGCTGTTCTCGCCCGAGACGCGGTTCGGCAAGAAGATGTCGGTGCAGATGACCTCGGCCGGGACATACGGCTGGTATTCGGACCGGCGCGGCTACCGGTACGAGCGGCGGCATCCGTCGGGCGTGGACTGGCCGCCGATCCCGGCCTCGGTGCTGGCGGTCTGGCACGCTGTGACGGGGGTGGAGCGGGCGCCGGACTGCTGCCTGGTAAACTTCTACCGCGAAGGCGCGCGGATGGGGCTGCACCAGGACCGGGACGAGGCCGATTTCGGCTGGCCGGTGCTGTCGATCTCGCTCGGGGATTCGGCGCTGTTCCGGATCGGCTCGGTCGAGCGGGGCGGCAAAACCGAGTCGGTCTGGCTGAACTCCGGCGATGTCTGCGTGATCGGCGGAGAGGCGCGGCTGGTGCATCACGGGATCGACCGGATCCGCGCCGGGTCCTCGACGCTGCTGGCGGATGGCGGGCGGATCAACCTGACGCTGCGGGTGGTGGATTGAGGCGGTCGGGGCGGTGCGTGCGAGCACGCACCCTACGGTCCAGGTCCGAGCGTTTCCCTGCGCGGAATCAAGGCCGAAGGCCGCCGTGCAAGCGCCGGCCCGTCCCCACGGGCTGGCGCTTTGGTGACGCTTGCGCGGACCTCGGGCATGGGAGGGCCGTGGCGGCATTAACCGCGCGGATCAATCGGCAGGAGCGCCATCCCAAGGGCCGGCGCCTGCACAGCGCGCGTCGGGCTTGTTGCGCGGTTGGTTCAGAGAGCTGTCATCCTCGGGCTCGACCCGAGGACCTCGTGACCCCAAGATCATCCGGTCAAGCCGGATGATGACCTAGCCAAACCAACCGACACCCACCACCTCACCGAACGATCGCCACCGGCCTGCACCACCCGGCGCTCGCCCCCTTGATCTTCACCGGAAAGCACTGCACCTCGAACCCCGTCGCGGGCAGCGTTTCGAGATTGGCCAGCTTCTCCATGTGGCAATAGCCGCGCACCATCCCGGCGCGGTGGCCTTCCCAGATCAGCCCGGCATCCCCGGTTTCGGCCACGCGCCTGGCGGTGTGGATGAACGGCGCGTCCCAGCTCCACGCGTCGGTGCCGCAGACCCGCATCCCGCGCTCGGTCATCCAGCAGGTCGCCTCCATCCCCATGCCGCAGCCGGTCGCAACGTACTGCGGCAGGCCATAGGCCGCTCCGGCGGCGGTGTTCACCAGCACGATGTCACCCGGCGCCAGATCATGCCCGATCCGGTCGAACTCGGCCTCCACCTCGGCCGCCGTCACGACATGCCCGTCCGGCAGATGGCGGAAGTCGAGCTTCACCCCGCGCCCGATGCACCACTCCAGCGGCACCTCGTCGATGGTGATCGCCCGCTGCCCGCCGTCCATGGTGGAATGGTAGTGATACGGCGCGTCCAGATGGGTGCCATTGTGGGTCGACAGCTGGACCTGCTCGACCGCCCAACCCTCGCCGCCGGGCAACTGGTCGCGGGTCACGCCGGGAAAGAAACCGAGGATCTGCTGCGCCGTCTGCTCGTGATCCAGATAGGTGATCGTCGGGTGCAGGCCCGGCGGATCGGCATAGGTCGTGTTCTCCAGCGGGCGGGCCAGGTCGATGAGTTGCATGTCGGTCTCCTCCTTCGGCGCACAGTAGGCACGGGTCGCGTGCATCGGCAACGTTCAAGCCCGCTTGCGGGCGTCTGCGGCCCGGCATAGCGTCGCGCCATGACGGGCGCGGATGTTCTCGACAGTTCCTATTCTTGGCGCAGGCTGGCGCTGTCGCTGATCATCGCGGTGATCGGCAACGTCGGCATGTGGGCCTCGATCGTCGTGCTGCCGCTGATGCAGGCCGAATTCGCTCTGGACCGCGCGACGGCCTCGCTGCCCTACACCTTTACCATGTTCGGGTTCGCCTTCGGCAACCTGCTGATCGGGCGGGTCATCGACCGGCACGGCGTCACCGCGGCCCTGACCGGCGCGGCGCTGGTCAGCGCGGCGGGCTACGCGCTTGCCGCGCATTCGCCGTCGCTGTGGATGATCTGCGCGGCACAGCTGGCCATCGGCTTCGCCACCGCCGCCTGTTTCGGGCCGCTGATCGCCGACATCTCGCTGTGGTTCCTGAAACGACGCGGCATCGCGGTGGCCATCGCCGCCTGCGGCAACTACCTGTCCGGGGCCGCGACGCCGCTGGTCATGTCGGGCTTCATCGCCGCCGGCGGCTGGCGCTACGCCTATGACGCGATCGCGGTCATCACGCTGGTCGGCATGCTGCCCCTGACATGGTTCCTGCGCCGCCGCCTGCCGCTCGAGGCCGTGGCCGCCTCCGACGCCGCCTCGGCCGCGCGGCGCGGCGCGACGGGGCTGTCGCCAAGGGCGCTGATGTGGCTGCTCGGGCTGGCGGGGATCGGGTGCTGCGTGGCGATGTCGATGCCGCAGGTGCATATCGTGGCGCTGTGCATGGACCTCGGCTATGGCCCCGCCGCCGGGGCCGAGATGCTGTCGCTGATGCTGCTCGGCGGGGTCGTGTCGCGGCTGGTGTCGGGGCTGGTCGCCGACCGGCTGGGCGGGGTGCGGACGCTGCTGATCGGCTCCGCCCTGCAGACCATCGGTCTGATCCTCTACCTGCCGTCGGACGGGCTGACCTCGCTCTACATCGTGTCGCTGGTGTTTGGCCTGAGCCAGGGCGGGATCGTGCCCTCCTACGCGGTGATCGTCCGGGAATACATGCCCGCCCGCGAGGCCGGGGCGCGGACCGGGTTCGTCATCATGGCGACGATCTTCGGCATGGCGCTCGGCGGGTGGATGTCGGGCTGGATCTACGACGTCACCGGCAGCTACACGGCGGCCTTCGTGAACGGCATCGCGTGGAACCTGCTGAACATCGGGATCGTGCTGATCGTGCTGATGCGCGGTCGGCCCCGGATCGCGATGGCCTGAACCCGCGCTTGCCCTGCGCGCCTGTCGCCTCACCTTGACCGTCGAACACGACGAAAAGGAGAGCCGATATGAGCAGGACACTCTTGATCACTGGCGCATCGACCGGCATCGGCGCGGCCAGCGCAAGGGGCGCCGCAGCCGCCGGATGGAACGTCGCCCTCGTGGCCCGGTCCGAGGACAAGCTGAACGCGCTCAGGGATGAAATCGGCGACGCGGCGCTGGCCATCCCCGCCGACGTGACCGACCTCGCCGCGCTGGAGCGGGCCGTGGCACGGACGGTCGAGACGTTCGGCGGCCTGAACGCGGCCTTCGCCAATGCGGGGATGGGCCTCGACACGCCGGGGACCGAGGCGGGCGATCCCGAGGAATGGCGGCGCATGATCGACCTGAACGTGATGGGCCTGCTCTACACCGCCCGCGCCACGCTGCCGGAACTGCGCAAGACCAAGGGCCACCTGCTGATGACCGGCTCCGCCGCTGGCCGTCGGCACATCAAGGGGTCGATCTATTCGGCCACCAAGTGGTTCGTGCATGGCTACGGCGGCAACATGGCCGACGAGATGCGCGAGTGGGGCGGGCGCTGCACCGTCATCTCGCCCGGCATGGTCGACACGCCTTTCTTCAGCGAGGCCAAGCCCGACAAGCTCAAACCCGAGGATATCGCCGAGGCGGTGGTCTATGCCATGAACGCCAGCCCGAGGGCCGAGGTCCGCGAGGTCCACGTCATGCCGACAGGCTGACCTCGCCGTCTTGGATCAGTCGGCGAGATGCGACTCGCCGCGCGCACGGGCAAGCGCGATCTGCTTCTGGCGCTCGCGGAAGCGGGTCTTGTCGGCCTCGGACGTCTCGTCCACGCAGAGGTGACAGGCCACGCCCTCCTCGTACTCGGGCCGAGCACGGTCCTCGGGCAGGATCGGGCGGCGGCAGGCGTGGCAGAGGATGTGCGGACCCTCGGTCAGCCCGTGGCCGACGCTGACGCGGCGGTCGAAGACGAAGCATTCGCCCTGCCAGAGGCTGTCCTGCTCCGGCACCTCCTCGAGGTATTTCAGGATGCCGCCCTTGAGGTGATAGACCTCCTCCACCCCCTGGCTCAGCAGCCAGTTCGTGGACTTCTCGCAGCGGATGCCGCCGGTGCAGAACATCGCGATCCGCTTGTTGTGGAACCGGTCGCGGTTCGCCGCCCACCACGCGGGGAAGTCGCGGAAGCTTTCGGTTTCCGGATCGACCGCGCCCGCGAAGGTGCCGATGGCGACCTCGTAGTCGTTGCGCGTGTCGATCACCGCAACGTCCGGGGCGGAGATCAGCGCGTTCCATTCGGCGGGCTCGACATAGTGCCCGACGCTGGCGCGGGGATCGACGCCGGGCTGGCCCATCGTCACGATCTCCTGCTTCAGCCGGACCTTCATCCGGGCGAAAGGCTTGGCGGCGGCGGTGCTTTCCTTCCACTCCAGACCCGCGCAGCCGGGCAGGGCGCGGATATGGGCCAGCACCGCGTCGATGCCATTGCGCGGGCCCGCGATGGTGCCGTTGATCCCCTCGGCGGCCAGCAGCAGCGTCCCGCAGACGCCTTCGGCCTCGCACAGCGCGGCCAGCGGCGCGCGCAGCGCGGCAGGGTCTTCGAAACGCGTGAAGTGATACAGGGCGGCGACGGTGAACATGGCGCCCAGATAGACCCCGGTCCGCGTTCCCGCAAGCGCGGGCGTGTCGCAGGTTCAGCCGGCGCGGGCGATCGCCTCGGCCAGCATGTCGAGCTCCTTGCGCAGGCGCTTGCGCGTCCGCTCGTCCTCGATCCGGCCGTCCTTCACCAGATCGCCGGATTGCGCCACCGCCGCCTCTGGCCCCGTCAGCATCGCCGCGCCGATCACCGACAGTGTCTGGCGCAGGTGGTAGTTCGCGAGCGCGCCCCCGCGCATCCCCGTCGACTGGGACACGATGGCCGTCGGCTTGCCCCGGAACGGCATGTCCAGCTCGGTCGAGATCCAGTCGAGCGCGTTCTTCAGCACGCCCGAGAACGACCGGTTGTATTCCGGCGTCACGATCAGCACGCCATCCGCTGCGCGCACCTTGTCGGCAAGGTCGATCACCAGCCGGGGCGAGCCGTCTTCCTTCAGGTCTTCGTTGTAGAGCGGCAGGTCGCCGATGCTCAGCCGCTCGATCTCCATCCCCTCGGGGCGAAGTTCGATCAGCGTGTCCATCACGACGCCCGAATAGGCGGCGCGGCGCAGCGATCCGACGAAACCGGCGATTTTCATTGTCATCCTTCCAGACTGGTCCGCCGTCAGGATAGCGCAGGGCAGGGGACGGGCAACCGCAGGCGGCGCGGTCAGGCCACGCGGGGCAGCAATCCGACGCGCCGTGCCTTGGGATCGGCCAGCCGCGCCGCGTCATAGCCCGCCGCCAGCAAAGCGTCACGACCAAGGTCCGGGTTCTGCGCCACGAAGGTCGCGCTGTCCTCGTCGCCCATCCGTTCCGCGATCAGGCAGAGGAAGGCCAGCGTCAGCGTCGCGTTGAACTTCTCGGGCGCGCCCGCCGCGCTGGCCGCCGCGCGGATCGCACTGGCATAGCGGTGCGCGGCCTCGAAGAACTCCCACCGTTTCAGCGCCGCATGGGCGGTGCCCAGATGCACCGCGTGGCCGAAGCCGGTGCAGGGCAAGACGCCCCCGGCCATCTCGTCGAGGATGTGGTCGTAATTCACCGGAATTCCTCCTCCAGCCCGTGCGCATCCTCCGAGGTCAGGCTGAACCCGTAGACCTCGCTCAGCTGCGCGATCTTCGCGCGTGTTTCCTCGCGAAAGACCTGTTTCCCGTCGAAGGCGTGCAGGACCATGCATTCGACAAGCTCCGACATCGACATGTCGAGATACTCCGCCGTGCCCTTCAGCACCTTCACCATCCGTTTTTCCAGCCTCAGGCCGGTCTGCATGCGTTCGATCTTGGCCATGCGCAAAGGATGACCGATTCGTGTCATGACAACAAGACAACACATGCAGCCGCATTGACGCCCGCCCCCCACCTTGCCACCTTCGCACCAGCAGCAGAGAGGTAGAGCCATGTCCCGCGCCCTGATCGTGATCGACGTCCAGAACGACTTCTGCCCCGGCGGCGCGCTGGCCGTGGCGGGCGGGGACGAGATCGTGCCGGGCATCAATGCGCTGATGGCCGAATTCGACGCCGTGATCCTGACGCAGGACTGGCACCCGGCGGGCCATTCCTCCTTCGCCTCCTCGCATCCCGGCAAGGAACCCTTCGGCACGGTGGAAATGCCTTACGGCACGCAGGTGCTCTGGCCCGATCACTGCGTGCAGGGCACGGCGGGTTCGGCGTTCCATGCGTTGCTCGACACCGACCGCGCGGACCTGATCGTCCGCAAGGGCTACAACCCGGCGATCGACAGCTACTCCGCCTTTTTCGAGAACGACCACTCCACGCCCACGGGGCTCGAGGGCTACCTGAGAACGCGCGGCCTCACCGACCTGACGATGGTCGGCCTTGCCACCGATTTCTGCGTGAACTTCTCGGCTGTGGACGCGGCGAAGCTGGGCTTCACGGTCACGGTCCAGAACCAGCTCTGCTGGGCGATTGACCTCGATGGGTCGCTGGCCGCGGCGCAGGAGGGGATGCTGACGGCCGGTGTGACGCTGGTCTGACGGCTCAGAACCCCGCCACGTCGGACCGCACGACAACCAGCGCGATCGCCCCGGCAAAAATCGCCAGCCGGGCGAAGGTGTTCGACATCAGCCGCGAGATGAGCGAGACCGGCTGGTCCAGCCGCGCCAGCGGCATCGCACCCAGTTCCGACGGCACAGCCGCCCGCACCTCGGGCTCCGGCATCGCAGGTCCTTCGACCGCCCGCGCCCGCGCCACGTTGTAGAGAAACCCGTCGACCGAGAACCCGCCCCAGTCCAGCCGCGCGACGTTGCCGCCCAGCCCCAGCAACCCGCGCTCCACGCGCTCGGCCACCGAGGTGCGCCAGTGCCGCTCACCCGCCCGGAACGTGCCGACCGGATCCACGCGCCCGGACACCTCCAGCCGGAACCCGGCCTTGACGAAGACGTCGCGCACATCCGCGCCGGCCCGCGACAGCGCCGCCACCGTCTCCGCATCGCGGAACCGCGCGACGGCACGCGCGCTCCCCGCGCGGTGCGGGTCGCATTCCAGGTCGATGTCGAAATCGTAGGACGGCATGGCTTGGCCTCTCAGCAAGACCTTCAACGTCCCCCACGATACAGGCGAAAATCGGGCGAATCCCGACGCACGGGGAATAATCCCCACCTGTGTCCCCCGTGCCCATCGACTTGCCAGCCGGTCACAGCCTGATAACCATGGGTCAACAATGCCGGAGCCCATGATGACCGATCTCGCCACCCGTGTCTGGAATCACCGCTGGAAGATCGACCCGATCGTCCGCTCCCTGATCGACACGGATTTCTACAAGCTGCTGATGTGCCAGTCGGTTTTCCGCAACAAGCCTGACACCACCGTCACCTTCTCGCTGATCAACCGCTCCAAGCATGTCCCCCTCGCCAAGCTGATCGACGAGGGCGAGCTGCGCGAACAGCTGGACCATGTCCGCTCCCTCTCGCTCACCCGCGGCGAATCCACATGGCTGCGCGGCAACATGTTCTACGGCAAGCGCCAGATGTTCCGCCCCGACTTCATGGAGTGGTTCGAGGGCCTGCGCCTGCCGCCCTACCACCTCGAACGGGTCGGAGATCAGTACGAGCTGACCTTCGAGGGCAAGTGGCACGAGGTCATGCTCTGGGAAATCCCCGCCCTCGCCATCCTGATGGAGCTGCGCGGCCGCGCCATCCTCGACACCATGGCCAAGTTCGAGCTTCAGGTCCTCTACGCCCGCGCGATGACCAAGATCTGGGAAAAGATCGAACGGCTGAACCAGCTCGACGGGCTGCGGATCGCGGATTTCGGCACGCGGCGGCGGCATTCCTTCCTCTGGCAGGACTGGTGCGTGCAGGCGATGATCGAGGGGCTGGGGCCCAAGTTCACCGGCACCTCCAACTGCCTGATCGCCCGCCTGCGCGACCTCGAGGCGGTCGGCACCAACGCCCATGAACTGCCGATGGTCTATTCCGCGCTGGCCGGGGACGACGCGGCGCTGGCCCGCGCGCCCTACGACGTGCTGGCCGACTGGCACGAGGAGCACGACGGCAACCTGCGCATCATCCTGCCCGACACCTACGGCACCAAGGGCTTCCTCGACCGCGCGCCGGACTGGCTGGCCGGGTGGACGGGGATCCGGATCGATTCCGGCGACCCGGCTGTGGGGGCCGAGACCGCCATCGACTGGTGGCGCTCGCGCGGAGAGAACCCGCGCGACAAGCTCGTCATTTTCTCGGACGGTCTGGATGTGGAGAAGATCGAGGAGCTGCACCGCCAGTTCTCGGGCCGCGTCCGAGTGTCCTTCGGCTGGGGGACGCTGCTGACCAACGATTTCCGCGGGCTGGTGCCGGGGGACGCTTTGGCCCCGTTCTCACTGGTGTGCAAGGCGGTGTCGGCGGACGGACGGCCCACGGTGAAGCTGTCGGACAACCCCGAGAAGGCCATGGGGCCGGCGGACGAGGTCGCCCGGTACAAGCGGGTGTTCGGGGTGGGGGAGCAGGAGCGGATGGAGGTTGTGGTTTAGGGAGTTGGTATTCGATTACGCAATTTGAGCAATGACTTCAGCTGCTACAAGCGCGGCATTGGTCATCGACATAGACTTCCAATCAGATGGCAATAGCTCAGTTTGTGACTTCCTACCTGCGTAGTCTGAGATGCCTCGGATGGCTATCCCGGAACAACTGGAGCCAACGCCATATAAGCTGGATGCGCTTATCGCAGAGAAAAATCCGAATGTCTCCATGTCGATGACCGTAGACTTACGGCTAACAGCGGCAGTCAAACGATTTATGAAGTTGCGATAAGAAACGCTATCGACGACCATGCCGCACGAAAAGATGTCTTCATCAAGGTGAAGTTTTGGATCTCGAAGCGAAATCACTTCAGCTTCAGATGAGAGTGAGACTGATTCGGGGTGTCCCTTCCGCAGCCTTGAAATTACGTCGTCAAAAGTTACCCCAGCTACAGCCTCTAGAATTCGTGGAGAAATCAACTGGGTTTCTAATTCAGCGCACAACACGTTGTTACGCAAGAACAATTCTTCGCTTGCATGTTCATTTACTCGGACCTGATAGTCCTGCTGGCCTTCCTCGGAAACCTTGTCATAAAGGCGAAATACAGCCTTTCTAGGCACCACCACGTCGCCAAGTTGTACCTTTTTAGGATCTAGACTTGCGGCAGTGCCGACCAGCAGCATAACGGAAGGTTGGTGCGCAGAAATAATACTTCCGGCCAATGCGGAAGCTGCCATATGACCCATTTGGCCAGCGGTTCTCAACAGTAACCGCTTCTCTCCTGTCCTGCCCTCGACCCTGTAAATCTGGGAGTAGGGATTGTCAGCGTCACTTATTCGTTCGAATCTCTCTCGAAAAACAGATTGAACAACAGCCAACTCCTCAACCTTGGCGCACATGAGCGCCATGTCAAATCTTTTGAACATAGTGCCTTCAGTTTGGTCTGAAAATTGCTCCGCCGAACTGTACGTATACTATCGAAACCTCCTCGCAAAGCTTTTTAAACTCACTTCCGACAAAGAACTGCTTCATTCTTTCTGAGTTCTCTTTCGACAAAGGTGGAAGTGAGAAGAATATCTTCAGGCATGAGGGGACAGCCTTCTCTATCTCCGGGTAGCTACCAACTAAGGAGAAAACGGCAGATTGATAGAAACGCACCCTGCTCCCAACGTAGTCAGGGTCGATTGGATCATCGAACACTACAACGTGCCTAGTCGAGCCTGACGAGGTGAACTCCACTATCTCGGAGACCATGACTGCCGCCAAGGCTTTCTCGAGGCGCTCGTTGTTTACTGCTGGGTCAAAGAATGTCATAGGATGCTCGAATTATTGTTGCCCATCTTTCCCGACACATCCAAACAATCTTAGAACTTAAATGTTCCCGATCGGTTGATACTGCATCGTGCGACCATGCTAACGCAACTACTACATCTTTTGTTAGTTTTGGTGTGCGTGGGGCTATATGTTGATTCACGTTAGGCAAAGTGTTGCCAGGAAGACTCGAATCATTCACTTGGCATGTACTTTGACTTGCTTCATTTACGAAGGCGAAGTTGATCACCGCTCCCACCCTCTCCCTTCCTTAACCTCCCCCCGCGCCTTCTTCTCCTCCAGCCGTCGCCGCTTCTGCCCCAACGGCACCTTCGTCTTCACCCGCCGCTTCGGCGCCACCGTCGCCTGCCGCACCAGCTCCGCCAGCCGGTCCCGGGCGATCTCCCGGTTCCTCGCCTGCGAGCGTTCCTCCGAGACCTGGATCACCACCGCCCCGTCCTTGGTCCAGCGCCGTCCCGCCAGCCGCTTCAGCCGCGCCTTGACCGGCGGCGGCAGCGAGGGCGAGCGCTCCGCCTCGAAGCGCAGCTCGACCGCCGTGGACACCTTGTTCACGTTCTGCCCGCCGGGACCCGAGGCGCGGATGAACTGCTCCGTCATCTCCCAGTCCTGCAGGCTGATCTGATCCGTGATCCTCAGCACGGGGCCAACTCCTTGCACCGACACGATTACCGACCTGTGGCCTGTGCGATACCGAGGTAATGCCGATGCCGCAAATGGCAAAGTGAAAGGGCCGCCCCGATCTACGGAACGGCCCCTCTCGAGATAAGGAGGTGGGGTCGGTTAGGTTGCCCACCAATCCGGTTGTCATTCAGCCAAGGGCTGCCTCAGCTGACCTCCTTCCGGACTGTTCCAACACCTTTCTCCAAAGTCCCAATAGACACTAGAGCACCTCCTTTCTGGTTTGTTTCGATAAGGGAATCGTCTCACAGATTCGCCGTATCTCCAAACGAATTCAGGCAGGTTTTGCGGTCAATTTGGCGACAACCACACGGAATGGTGCCAAAGCGATCAAAGCGAGGGCAAGCTTCACCATCCAGTCCGCCACGGCCAGCGAAACCCACAGCGGCAGGGCCGGTCCGACCCCCAGGAGCGGCACCGCCTCGGTGGCCCAGGAGGTGTCGTTGGTGGGTTCGACAAAGCTCAGCGCGGCCGAGAAGGCGACGGAGAAGAAGATCGCGGTGTCCAGCGACGACCCGACCAGCGTCGACACCAGCGGCGCCCGCCACCAGCGCCCCTCGCGGAAGCGGTTGAAAACAAAGACATCCGTCAGCTGTGCGACGAGGAAGGCCAGCCCCGATCCAAGCGCGATGCGGAGGGTGACGAGCGGCCCGAACTCGCCCATGATCTGGGTCCCGATGAGCGAGCAGACGACGCCGACGGCAAAGCCCGCCAGCACCACGCGACGCGCGGCGGCGGCCCCATAGACCCGGTTCATCACGTCGGTGACGAGGAAGGCGAAGGGATAGGTGAAGGCGCCCCAGGTCAGCCACTGGCCGAAAAGGAACTGGACGAGGATATTCGAGGCCACGACGATCGCGGCCATGGCAAGAATGCCGGGCAGGTGAGTGCGGTTCATGATGAAGCCCGTTTTTTAGACAAGGTAGCGGCGACTTGTGTCCCGGAGGCCGGGAACGGGCGGCGTTTACCGGCTCGGGCCGTCCGGCGCAAGGATGTATTCCACCAGCTCGGACCGGAGCGCGGCGTTGAAGTTGTCGTCGGACACCATCACCAGACGGATCGCCCCGCTGGCGTCGCGCCAGACGGCGAGCCCCTCGAGGTTGCCGTGGGTCAGTCGGTCGGTCTCCAGCACCACCTCGCCGTCGCCGGGGGCGGAAAGGTCGAACCGGCGGACACGGCTCTTGAAGCCGAGAAAGGTGAAGTTGCGTTCAAGCAGGTAGAACTTGCCATCCGGCCCGATGTCAGAACCCACGGGAAGATAGCCGCCGTGACGCGGGATCTGCGCGACAATGCTCCAGCGGCCGTTGGGGTCACGTTTCCACAGCGGGAAGGGGCGGGTGACGTTGCCGGAACGCTCGGGCAGGGTGTAGAGCGATCCGTCGGGTCCGATGGCCAGCGCCTCCAGCCCGGAGTTCTGTTGCAGGGCGGCGAATTGCGGCGGCAGGGTCAGCGCTTCGCCCGGTCTGTCGGGGCGGGAAAACCGGACGATGCGCGGGCGGCCTTCGTAGGACACAAACACAGTGCCGTCGGCCGCGATGGCCAGGCCCTCGGTGTCGTCGATGTCGTCCGGATGCGCACCGCGTCCGACCGTCAGCGGGATGTCCGGCCCGAGCGCGACAGCGGTGATCCGCCCGCCTTCGCGCCGGAGCGTGCCGCGCACGAAGGTGCCGCGGTCCGACATCATCGCCAGACCGGTGCCGTCGGCGGACACCTCGACGGCGGACAGGCCGCCAAGGCCCGCGCGGGCGGATTTCAGGTCGATGCGTGACGAGGGGCCGGGGCCCGTGCCGGCGTAGACGAGTCCCGCGAGGCACAGACCGGCAAGCGCGATCAGCGCGCCTGAAGTACGTTGACGCATTGTCCGGGCAGGTCCGCCATCGTCAGTTCGCGCTTGGGCTTGGGTTTCACCTTGGGCGCATTCGGGTCGGGCTTCGGCGGGTTGAGGATGTTACGCACCCACTGCCGCGCCTCTTCGCAGCCGTCACCGGCGGGGGGCTGCGCCTGGTTCGCGCAGCCGGACGCGCCGGGCGGGCAGCTGAGCCGGACGTGGAAGTGGTAATGGTGACCGTACCAGGGCCGGACCTTGCGCAGCCAGCTGCGGTCGCCCTTTTCATCCTCGCACATTTGCACCTTGGCGCCGGGGAAGATGAAGATCCGCGCGACACGGGGGTCCGAGGCGGCGGCCTTGACGATCTCGTGGTGCTGCCGGGTCCAGCTGCTGTTGGTGTAGGCCCCGTTCGCGCGACGCATCGAGATCGAGGAAATGCTCTCCCGCTCGGCCCGCGACAGGGACAGCGACTTGGGCGGCAGCATCCAGATGTCGGCATCCAGCCCCATCTGGTGGGATGCGTGGCCGCTGGTCATCGGCCCGCCGCGCGGCTGCGAGATGTCGCCGACGTAGAGGCCGGCCCAGCCGGGCTGTGCGGCGGCCTTGCGGCTGAGGTCCTGCAGGAACGAGATGGTGGTCGGATGACCCCAGTTCCGGTTCCGCGAAAGCCGCATGGCTTGCCATGTCGGCCCGGTCTCCGGCAGTTGCGCCGCGCCGGCGACGCAGCCCTTGGCATAGCTGCCGAAGGGCGCGGGCGGCAGGGCGGCCGCGACAGGCTGCGCGCCGAAGAACTGTTTGGCGGGCTTGCCGCGCATGGAGGCGGGGATTTCCTGCTGCGTCGACAGACGCTGCATCGCGCCGGTTTCCTCGTCCCCGCTGTCAGACGACCCGCCGCCGCAGGCAGCGAGTGTCAGCGCAAGGATGGCGGCTAGTGTCAGGTGGCGGGCCATTCTGCTCGGTCCTCTTTCTCGGGCGCGGGTGCGCCGTCGGGATGGACCCAGCCTAGCAGGATCAGGCCGATCAGGAAAAGGGCGATGAGCGGGGAGACGCCGAGTTGCTGGCTGTCCGTCAGGGCCGTCGTCGCGGCGATCAGGAGGGGCGCGAGGAACGAGGTCGCCTTGCCCGCCAGGGCGTAGATCCCGAAGGCTTCGGTCATCCGCTCCGGGTCGGCCTGCCGCACCATCATCGTCCGGCTGGCCGCCTGGATCACGCCGCCCGCCGCGCCGATCAACGCGCCGATCACGTAGAACACGATGTCGGGCAGGCTGGAGCCCGCCGCCACCGGCATCAGGTAGACGCTGTCGCGCGACACCAGCACGATCGAGATCGCGCAGAAGGTCAGGATCAGGATGCAGACGGTGATGACCGGCTTGGGCCCGAAGGCCCGGTCGGCCCGACCGCCGAGGAAGGCGAACACGGCGCCCGACACGATGGCGATGATCGCGAAGATCCCGATCTGCGTGATCGACCAGCCCAGCACGCCCGAGGCGTAGATGCCGCCGAACGTGTACATCCCGTTCAGCCCGTCGCGGTAGAACATCGACGACCCGAGGTAGGCGAAGAGCGAGGGCCGTTTCGGCAGGCTGCGGATCGTGCCCCCAAGGCCGCGCAGCGCTGCTGCCACCGCGCCCTTGGGCGGCTTCGGCGGCTTGGGGTCGCGCACGAACATGAAGAACGGGATCATGAAGACGACGTACCAGATCGCCGTCAGCGGCCCGACCGCGCGGGTGCCTTCCCGCTCTGCCGGGTCGAGGCCGAGGATCGGGTCGATGCCGATCATCGTCTTGCCGGTGGCCGCGTTCTCCTGCAGCAGCGCCAGCATGATGATCAGCGCGATCAGCCCGCCCAGATAGCCGAAGGCCCAGCCGGAGCCGGAAATGCGCCCGACCTCTTCACGCGGGCCGAGGTCCGGCAGCATGGAGTTGGTGAAGATCGTCGCGAACTCCATCCCGATCATGCCGATGGCAAAGAAGATCAGCGTGGTCGTCACGTTGAAATCGCCCGGCGCGGCCCACCACAGGGCATAGGCGCCCACGACATACATGACCGAGAACAGCCATATCCACCTGAGCCGGTTGCCCGACACGTCCGAGATCGCACCGAGGATCGGGGCGAGGACGGCGATGCAGATCCCCGCCATGCCGATGCCAAGTCCCCAGACCGTCTGCGCCTGCGCGCCGTCGCCGATCAGCTCCTTGACGTAAGGGGCAAAGATGAAGGTGATCAGCAGGGTGTTGTAGGGCTGGCTGGCCCAGTCGAAGAAATACCAGCCCCAGATCCGCTTGCGATTGGTCATGTCGTGTCCCCGCCCCCGTTTTGCTGCGATATGACCGGGGCGGGGTGCCTATGGCAACAGGTTTCGACCTTGCGTCAGGCGGCAAGCGCCGCCGCATCCCGTTCCCAGGCCCAGCGATAGGCCGGACGGGCCATGCAACGGGCGATCCAGTCCCTGACCCGCGCGTCCTCGGGCGCGCTGTCGGGGAAGAAGGCGAAGGGCGAATGCAGGATCAGGTCCGCCGCGCTGTAGCTTTCGCCAAGCAGCCATGGCCGGCCATCCGCGAAGGCTGCCGTCAGACGTTCCGCGGCTTCGGGGACGCCCCGGATCGCCGCCGTGACCCAGGGGTGCGACAGGCCCGCGTTGTGCAGGATGTAGACCGGTTCCAGCACCGCGCCGTACCACGCCAGCCAGGACAGGTAGGCGCCACGCTCCGGCTCGCCGATGCGGGGACCGAGGCCCGCCTCGGGGAACAGGTCGGTGAGGTAGAGCGCGATGGCGGTGGTTTCCCAGATCAGCGTGCCGTCATGGTCCAGCAGCGGCACCTTGCCCTCGGGATGCGGGTTCGCCGGATCGCGCTGCCCGCTGCCGTCCTGACGGGGGATCGTCACCGTCTTGACGGTGACATGCTCCAGCGCGCCGAGGTCGCGGAGCAGCGCGAGGATCCGGGTCGAGCGGGTCTGCGGGGAGTGGTAGAAGGTCAGCATCGGTCTCTCCTTGTGTGGGGTGATGCGCCGGTTATGCTGCCCCCATCCTGTCAGTTTCCGTCAGGAGGCCCATGCCCCGCACCGACCGCCTGTTCCGCCTGCTCGACCTGATGCGCCGCCTTCCGCAGCCGGTGACTGCCGCGCGGCTGGCCGAGGAGACCGGCGTCAGCGAACGCACGCTCTACCGCGACATCGACGCCCTGCGCAGCGCGGGTGCGCGGATCGAGGGTGAGGCGGGCTATGGCTATACGCTGGCCGAGGATCCGGCCCTGCCGCCCCTGATGTTCGACCGGCTGGAGATCGAGGCGCTGGTCCTCGGGCTGGCCGAGGTGCGGCAGATGGCGGATGCCGAGCTCGCGGCGGCGGCGGACAGCGCGCTGGCGCGGCTGGCGGCCAGCGTGCCGGAGCGGGTGCAGCGCCAGTTGCTGCACGCCGTGACGATGTCCTACCAGTTCGCGCCGCCTTCGCCCGGTGTCCATGCCAAGCTGCTGCGCGACGCCGCGTGGGAAGAGCGGGTGGTCGAGATCGCCTATTCCGACGCTCAGGGCCAGATGACAAGGCGCCGGGTGAAGCCACTGGCCCTCGTCTTCACCGACCGCGCCACGACATTGCTGGCATGGTGTTGCCTGCGCCGGGGCTTTCGCCGCTTCCGCCTGCCGCGCATCAGCGAGGCGCGGCTGACCGAGGAGAGCTTTCGCCCCGAACGCGTCGCCCTGCTGCGCGGAATCATGGAAGAGATGCGCGGCAACGCGTCACCGCAACAAAGCTGACGCGGATGTGAAGACGCTGGCGCACGGCGCTTGTAACCAAATGCCGATCCGCTTCGTATGGTCGGATATGGACCTGATCTTCGGATACATCGCGGGCCTTCTGACGCTCATCAACCCCTGCGTTCTGCCGGTGCTGCCGATTGTGCTGGGCTCCGCACTGCAGGCCAGCCGCGCCGGTCCGCTGGCACTGTCCGCCGGGATGGCGCTGGCCTTTGTCACTTTGGGCGTGACGGTGTCGGCCTTCGGCTACGCTTTGGGCATCGACGAAGGGACCATCGCGCAGGCCGGGGCGGTGCTGATGATCGGCTTCGGCCTGATCCTGCTGGTCCCCCGGTTCGGCACGGTCTTTTCCACCGCGACCGCCGGTGTCGCCGCCGGGGCCGATGCGCGTATCGACCGGCTGGACCGGACCGGGGCGGGCGGGCAGTTCGTCGGCGGTATCCTCCTCGGCGCGGTCTGGAGCCCCTGTGTCGGCCCGACGCTCGGTGCCGCCATCTCGCTTGCCAGCCAGGGCGAAAGCCTGCTGCGGGCCGGGGCGATCATGACCGCCTTCGCCGCCGGGGTCGCCACGCTGATCCTCGGGCTCGGTTATGGCGCGCGGGGCCTGCTGACCCGCAACCGGGCGCTGATGCAAGCGATCGCGCAGCGCTCCAAGACCGTGCTCGGCGTGATCTTCGTCGCGGTCGGCCTCGCGATCCTGTTCCGCCTTCACCACATCGCCGAAGCCTGGGCGGTCGAGCATATGCCCGACTGGCTTCTGAACCTCTCCGTTTCCGTCTGACGAAAGGACACCCCATGAACCGACGTCACTTCATCGCTCTCGGCTCGGCCACGCTGATCCTGCCCACCACCGGCCTCTCCGCCGCGCCGCTCGACTACACCCCCGGCATGGTCGAGGACCGGCTGGCCAAGGGCGAGACTGTTTTCCTCGACTTCAAGGCGAGCTGGTGCAGCACATGCAAGGCGCAGGAGAAGGTGCTGACCAAGCTCAAGGCGGCCAACCCGGCCTACGAACAGGCGGTGACCTTCGTGAACGTCGACTGGGACGATTACGGCAAATCCGACCTCGCCCGCAGCCTGCGCATTCCGCGCCGGTCGACGCTGGTCGTGCTGAAGGGCAACCGCGAGATCGGTCGGCTTGTCGCGGAAACGCGCGAAGGCCAGATCAAGATGCTGATGGATGCCGCGCTCGGGGCGGCGACGGCCTAACGCAGCGCGAGGACGAGGTCGACGAGGGTCTGGATCGCCGCCTTGTTGGCCTTGTCCTTGCCCTTGGCGATCTGCCCGGCCCCGATCCGCGCGGCATAGAGCGCGCGGGGAATGTCGGGGTTCGTCACGCCGATCTTGTTCAGCAGCGCCGACAGGCGTTCCAGCCGCTGCCCGTCGATCCGGGCCAGCGCCTCGGCCGCAGACGGATCGGTCCGCGCCCAGGCCCGCATCGCAGCCTCAGCCGCGTTGTCGGAATTGAACCCGTCCTCCATGAGCTCCTTGAGCTCGGCCACCGCTTCTTTCTTCTTCTTCGGAAGCTCCTCGGCGGGGACGGTCTTTTCCGCCCAGAAATCGAGCACCTTCTTCTGGAAGGCGGGCACATCGTCGAAATGCCAGTAGAATGACCCCTTGGTCGTCTCCAGCGCACGTGCCAGCGGCTCGGCCTTCAGCCCCTCGGGCCCAAGCCGGGCGAGGGCGTCGAGGCCGGCATTCAGCCAATCGTCAGGGGAAAGTCGCTGTCTCTCTGCCATGCGGCGAAACTAGACCGGATTGTCCGATTCTGCATGTGAAATCTTCTGCATTGCAGCGATCCGGTGGGGAATGTCAGTCCGAAAGGCCGGGTTCGTCGAGCAAGTGACGGCCATTCCGGTCCTCCACCTCGATCACCCACAGGTCGGGATCGAAGCCCCTTTGACGGACGATCGCCGCATCAACATCCGCCTCCGTCCCGGCCGCGAGCTCGATCCATGCTCGTGCGCCGGTCATCAGGTCGAAGCTGCGGGTGAAGGCCGTGGCGTGGCCGTCCAGCGTGTTCATCTTGACCAGCACCGCGCCCCCGGTGTCGTCGCCATGCGCGGTGACAAAGGCGGGGATGTCGGCCAGCCGCAGGCGGGTCAGATAGGCCGAGACCCAGAGTGATGCGGTCAGTCTCATGTCAGGTATTTTCACTTGATCGGATCATCGGGTCCAGACAATCTCGGACGCGGATTTGCATGGGGGATTTCATGGCACAACGTTTCGTACCGCCGAAAGGCGCGCTTATCATGATGGTGGCGGGCATTCTGATCACAGTCGGGGCGACGTACCTGCCGCGCAACTTCAACTACGGCGTCATCGTCTCGCTGATCGGCGGCGTGATGGCCCTGGTCGGGGTGGCCTGGCACATGGTCGCCCGGTTCCGGTGGCGGATGGACCGGGCCCGGCGCTGAGCGCTCAGTTCCCGTCGCGGAAATCGAGACCCATTTCGGAGTAGCGCGCGGCGTCCTCCTGCCAGTTCTCCCGCACCTTGACCTGCAGGAACAGGTGCACGGGCCTGCCGAGGAACTCGGAAATCTCCTCGCGCGCGGCGGTCGAGATCGCCTTGATCGTCTCGCCCTTCTTGCCCAGCACGATGCCCTTGTGACCGTCGCGGGACACATAGATCATCTGGTCGATCCGCGCCGATCCGTCCTCGCGTTCCTGCCAGCTCTCGGTTTCGACGGTCAGCTGATAGGGCAGTTCCTGATGCAGGCGCAGGGTGAGTTTCTCGCGCGTCATCTCGGCGGCGATCATGCGCAGCGGCAGGTCCGCGATCTGATCCTCGGGGTAGAGCCACGGGCCCTCGGGCAGCTCCTGCGCGAGCCATTCGCGCAGATCGTCGACGCCGCGGTCCTTTTCGGCCGAGATCATGAAGGTCTTCTCGAAGGGAAACGCCTCGTTCATCTTCTCGGCCAGCGTCAGCAGCACCGGCGCCTCGACCCGGTCGATCTTGTTGATCGCCAGTGCCACCTTGCGGCCCTTCGGCAGGTCGGCCAGACCGTCCAGGATCCGCTTCACCCCGTCCGTCACGCCGCGATGCGCCTCGATCATCAGCACGATCACATCCGCATCCGACGCCCCGCCCCATGCGGCGGCGACCATGGCGCGGTCCAGCCGCCGTTTCGGCTGGAACAGGCCGGGCGTGTCGACGAACACGATCTGGCTGTCGCCCTCGATCGCGACGCCGCGGATACGTGTGCGTGTGGTCTGGACCTTGTGGGTGACGATCGACACCTTCGCCCCGACCATGAGGTTGGTCAGGGTGGATTTGCCGGCGTTCGGCTCTCCGATCAGGGCGACGAAACCCGCGCGTGTGGTCATCTGGCGACTCCGGGAAGTGGTATCGCGCGGGTCTAGCGGAAACCGGTGCGCCGCGCCAGCGGTAAGGCCGGGCGGAAAATTGCCACAGCGGGGCGATCTTCATGTTGCCGTAACGATTCCGCGCGAGACATCGGCCGACGGCAGGGGTATCTGCGCCCCTCCTGTCGGATCTGTGAAAGGAACAGCCGATGACGTCCCAATCCGCCACGGCGGTCATGGCCTGCCGCGATCTGGAGGCCAGCACCATCTGGTATGCCGACCTGTTCGACCGTGCGCCCGACCTGCGCCACGGCGAAAGCCATGCGGAATGGCGGCACGGGCTGGCCGAGGGGCTGGCGCTTGTGCGTGATGTGACGCGGGCCGGGACCGGTGCGCTGATCCTGCGGGTGCGCGGGATCGGCACGCGCAGCGAACGGATCGAACCGCTCGCCATCGGTGCCTCGGGCGATCATCGCTATCTCGCGCGGCTGCGCGATCCGGACGGGAACATCGTCACGCTGACTCTCTAGGTCAGATCAGTTGTCCTCGAGCCGCGACAGCAGATCGGTCGCGGCGGCCTGTTCGGCCTGCCGTTTGCTGCCCGCGCTTGCCACCGCTTCCTCGCCGGTCGACAGGCGGGCGGCAATGGTGAAGACGGGGGCATGGTCGGGCCCTTCGCGGGACAGTTCCACATAGGCCGGGGGCTGCATCCCGCGCGCCTGTGCCCATTCCTGCAGGGCGGTCTTGGCATCGCGGGCATCCGCCTCGACCCGCGAGATGCGGCTGCCCCAAAGCTTCAGCACCACCGCCTTGGCCACGGCAAAACCCGCGTCGCGATAGACGGCGGCGATCACCGCCTCCATGCCGTCGCCAAGCAGCGCCTGCTTGCGCCGTCCGCCGGTCATCATCTCTGACCGGCCGAGCCGCAGCACGGCGCCGAGGTCGATCTCGCGCGCGACTTCGGCGCATGTTTCCTTGCGAACCAGGGCGTTGAAGCGGGGGGCCAACTGGCCCTCCGTGGCGCTCTTGTCCTCGTCCAGCAGCGCCTCGGCCATGACAAGGCCAAGCACGCGGTCGCCCAGAAACTCGAGCCGCTGGTTGTCGGACCGGGTCGGCGAGGCGACCGAGGAATGGGTCAGCGCGCGCTGCAGGATCTCGGGCCGGCGGAACGCGTGGCCGAGCCGCGTCTGGAACTCGATCTGATCGCGCGACAGCTTCATCGCCGTCTTATTCGATGCCCTTGAAGAACCGGTCGCTGCGCCATGTCCAGAAGAACAGCATCGACCGTCCGGCGGACGAGAAGATGATCCGGTCAGCGCGGCCGATCAGGTTTTCATAGGGCACGAAGCCGACGCCGCCCGCAGTGGTTGCAAAGCGCGAATCGAGCGAGTTGTCACGGTTGTCGCCGACCATGAAATACTGGCCTTCGGGGACGTGGAACACGCCCGTATCATCCGCGCCGCGGAAGCTGCCGATGTTCAGGATCGAATGCCGGGTGCCGTTCGGCAGCGTCTCGATCTGGCGCGACTTGAGGCATTCGGCACCGGGGCCGACCGCGCCGTTCTCGCAACGCGGGGGACGGCCTTCGGGGCCCTGACGCTCGAACACCTCGGAGAACTGGCCGCCGTCTTCCAGCTTGACCGGCTCGCCGTTGATCTGCAGCACGCCGTTGATCATCTGGATCGTATCGCCGGGCATCCCGACAAGGCGCTTGATATAGTCCTGACCGGTGGCCGGGTGGCGGAACACGACGACATCGCCGCGCTCGGGCTCGCCGCCCATGATGCGGGTGTTGTCGCCGTCGAGGAAGCCGCAGATGTCCTTGGCATCGACGTCAATCCCGAACCGCTGCAGCCGGATCGACGGGCAGGAGGCATAGGAATAGCCGTAGGCCATCTTGTTCACGAACAGGAAGTCGCCGATCAGCAGCGTGTCCTTCATCGAGCCCGAGGGGATCCAGAACGGCTGATAGAAGACCGTGCGGAACATGCCCGCGATGATCAGCGCCCAGAAGACCGTCTTGATGGTTTCCCAGATCGCGCTGCCGAAACCGCCTTCTTCTGCCATGTCGGATGCCTTCTGCTCTGCCTCAGAAGTTCATGAGGTCGGGGGGGCGTGGTGTCAAGGTGAAGGCGGTACGGGCGACCCCGCGTCGCCGGTCACTTTTTCCGAGAGCGGCCGCGCCTCGATCACCACGAACGCCTGCGCCCAGGGGTGATCGTCGGTCAGGGTCACGTGAATGATCGCCTCGTGCCCCGGCGGGGTCATGCGGGCCAGCCGTTCGGCGGCCCAGCCGGTGACATGCATGACGGGCTGGCCTGTGCGCAGGTTCGACACCGCCATGTCCTTCCACGCGATCCCCATGCGCAGCCCGGTGCCGAGCGCCTTGGAGCAGGCCTCTTTTGCGGCCCACCTCTTGGCATAGGTTCCGGCGGTGTCGTGACGGCGTTCGGCCTTGCGCTGCTCGACCTCGGTGAAGACGCGGTTCCGGAACCGGTCGCCGAAACGGTCGAGCGTGCCCTGAATGCGCTCGATATTCGCGAGATCGGTGCCGATGCCGAGGATCATGAAGGGGTCAGTCCGGATAGTCCGCCGTTATCCGACCTGTAGCCTGATTGATCGTGACTGTCAGCGTGCGAAACTCCGGGCGGGAGACATCGGCCGGATAGTCGGCGGCCGGCACGTAGAGCGTCAGGCCGCGCGCAGGATCATAGCTGGCCTCGATCGCGGAGATGTCGAGCGCATAGAACCCGTAGCCGCCGGGCCCCCGGTCGACGATCCGGCACTGGCGCTCTCCGATCTCGTTGGTCGGGGGCGAAACGATCAGCAGGTGGAACGGCGCGCCGGCGGGTTCGATCATGTCGATGGCCGCGATGCGGATCGCCCCCTGCGCATAGGTGCGGGTGTTGTCCTCCCACGGTTCCGCAAGGAATTGGGCCGAGCCGCGCACGTCGCATTCGGAGACGTCTGCGGCCATGGCCGGGACGGCGGTGATCGCCGCGAAGGCGATGGCGGTGAAGGTCGCTGTGTGTCGCATCATTCCTGCGCATCCTCGTATAGCTTGATGACCTCGGCCTCGCGCAGCGGGCCGAAGGCGGTAAAGCCGCCTTTCGCGGCCTGCCGGAAATCGTCCAGATCGAGACCGGGGAACATGAAGTACTTGCCCGCCACATGGGCCTTGCCGGCGGCAAAGATCACACGGTCGATCCCGGCGAACCGCATCGCCGCCAGACACATCTCGCAGGGCTGAAGGCTGGAAAGGAGCGTGCAGCCCGACAGGTCGGAGTGGCCCAGCCCCTCGGCGGCGCGCGAGATGGCGACGATCTCGGCGTGACGGGTCGGATCGTGCTTCAGATGCACCTCGTTCTCGCCAAGGGCGAGGACCTCTTCCCCGCGCATGACGGCGGCGACGATGCCTGCCTTGGCGCCGTCGCCGGCAAGTTCACGGGCGCGGGTGTTGATGCGGACAAGGACGGCGTCCTCGGCTTCGGTGATGGGTGACAGCTCGGGCATGACGCCTCAACCCCGCTGCGCCGATCGCGGTTCCCGTCAGCCGCGTGCCTCGTCCATCAGGCGGCGCATTTCGCGGATCGCCGGTTCCAGCCCGCGAAAGATCGCCTCGCCGATCAGGAAGTGGCCGATGTTCAGCTCGCGCACCTCGGGGAACGCGGCGACCGGCTTGACGGTGTCATATGTCAGCCCGTGCCCGGCATGGACCTCCAGCCCGAGGGAATGGGCGAACGCGGACATCTCGGCCAGCTTGACCAGTTCCTCGTCCCGCTCTGCCAGGCGCGCCTCGGCATGGGCGTCGCAATAGGCGCCGGTGTGCAGTTCGATGACCTCGGCGCCGATGCGGTGCGCGGCCTCGATCTGTTTCATGTCGGCGGCGATGAAGATCGAGACGCGGCACCCGGCCTCGCGCAGCGGCGCGATGAAATGCGCCAGCTTGTTTTCTTCGCGCGCGACCTCCAGCCCGCCTTCGGTCGTCCGCTCCTCGCGCTTTTCGGGGACGAGGCAGACGGCGTGCGGTTTGTGGCGAAGCGCGATTTTCTGCATCTCGTCGGTCGCCGCCATCTCGAAGTTGAGCGGCACCGACAGCACCTCCATCAGCCCTTCGATATCCGCGTCCGAGATGTGGCGCCGGTCCTCGCGCAGGTGCGCGGTGATGCCGTCGGCCCCGGCTTCCTCGGCCAGTTTCGCGGCGCGCAGCGGGTCGGGATAGGCGCCGCCACGGGCGTTCCGCACGGTGGCGACATGGTCGATGTTCACGCCGAGGCGCAGGTGGGGCTGGGGCATGGGGTGCCTCCGCTCAGGACGATGACTTGCTTTCGGCTTTCGCCGCCTTGGCAGCCTTGATGCGTTTGATCCGCTCTTGCAAGGCCCCTTTCCGGCGGTGCTGGTAGGCGCGGATCACCGGCAGCGACAGGTAATAGGCCACGATCCCGGCGATCAGGCCGGGCAGGATGCCGCCGATCATGTAGGGGTAGAATATGTCGTGATAGAACACCGTCAGCCCGTGCCAGTCCATGTCGTGATCGGTGAAGGCGGCGATCACGTTGTCCTTCAGGTCGGCGAAGGCGTCCGCGAACTTGCCGCCGATGGTGCGGTGCACCTCGCCGTCGGGGCGGGGCGGGCGGCCCAGCAGGAAATGCCCGGTCTGAAGCGAGATCACGGCGATCGGCAGGTACGTCAGCGGGTTGCCGACGAAGGTCGCCAGCAGCGCGGCGATGATGTTGCCGCGCATGATCTTGGCGATCAGTGCGGCGGTCACGAAATGCAGGCCATAGAACGGCGTGAAGACGGTGAAGACCCCGGCGAAGATCCCGCGTGCGATGCGGTCGGGGCTGTCGGGCAGGCGGCGGACGCGGTGTTTGACATAGTGAAACGCACGGGCCCAGCCAGTCCGGGGCCACAGGAATTCGGCCACGATCTGCCAGATCGGTCGTCTGTCCCGTCGCTTAAAGACCAACCGCCTCTCTCCGCGTCTCGGCGCCTGCAGTATGATCCGCCGACGCATTCCGGCGCCTTTCGACCGACGCAACATCGGTCTCCGCTTCGAGTGCGGAGACGACGGTGTGAAGGTGTTCGGCGTCCCTGAGTTCGAGGTCTACGGACACTCGGTAAAAATCCGGCTTCCGATCCACGAATCTCAGATCCGAGATATTGGCCTTCTGCTCTCCGATCAATGTGCAGATTCGACCCAGGACGCCCGCGTCGTTGCCCATCGTGATGTCGAGCGTAACCGGATAGACCGCCTTGTGCTTGCCAGCGTGCCAGTGCAGGTCCACCCAGCGGTCGGGCTGATCCTCGAAATCCGCCAGCCGTTCGCAGTCGATGGCATGGACCACCACGCCGCGCCCGCGCCACGTGATGCCGACGATCCGTTCCCCCGGCAGCGGCTGGCAGCAGGTCGCGCGTTCGAAACTCTGACCGGCGGCCAGACCGATGACCGCGCGTTCCCATGCCACTGTATCGCCGTCGGGCGGGACGAGGTCGGGATAGATCGCCTTGACCACCTCGCGCGCCGACATCTCGGCAGAGCCCAGACGGGCCAGAACCTCGTCCCGGTCCGGCAGGCGCAGTTGTTTGGCAGCCGCGTCCAGCGCCTTGTCCGTGGCCTTGCGTCCGACATGTTCGAAGGCCGAGCGCGCGAGTTCCCAGCCCAGCTTGATGAAGCGTTCGCGGTCGACCTCGCGCAATGCGCGGCGGATGGCGGTCTTGGCCTTACCGGTTGCGGCGATTTCCAGCCACGTGGCCTGCGGGGTCTGACCCTCGGCCGTCGTGATCTCGACCGACTGGCCGTTCTTGATCCGCGTCCACAGCGGCACCCGCATCCCGTCGATCTTGGCGCCGACGCAGGCGTTGCCGATCCTTGTGTGGATGGCATAGGCAAAGTCGATCGGCGTCGCGCCGCGTGGCAGTTTCACCACCTCGCCCTTGGGCGTGAAGCAGAACACCTTGTCGGTGTACATCTCCAGCTTCACCGCCTCGAGGAAGTCCTCGTGATCTTCCTCGGAGGTGAACTGTTCCGTCAGCCCCGCCAGCCACTTGGCCGGATCGACGGCAAAGGGGTTCTCGGACCGGACGCCATCGCGATAGGACCAGTGCGCGGCCACGCCCGCCTCGGCCACGTCATGCATCTGCTGGGTGCGGATCTGCACCTCGACCCGCTTGCCGTCGCGGCCCGACACCGTGGTGTGGATCGAGCGGTAGCCGTTCGACTTGGGCTGGCTGATGTAATCCTTGAACCGCCCCGGCACGGCGCGCCAGCGGCGGTGGATCGCGCCGAGCGCCCGGTAACAGGCGTCGTCGCTGCGGGTGATGATGCGAAAGCCGTAGATGTCGGACAGGCGCGAAAATCCGACGCCCTTTTCCTGCATCTTGCGCCAGATCGAATAGGGCTTCTTGGCGCGACCGAAGACCTCGGCCTCGACGCCCGCCTGAGCCAGTTCGGTCCGCATGTCGCTGGTGATCCGCTCGATCACGTCGCCCGAGTCGGACTGGAGCGTCACGAAGCGGCGCAGGATCGACTGGCGCCCCTCGGGGTTCAGCACCTTGAAGGCGAGGTCCTCAAGCTCCTCGCGCATCCACTGCATCCCCATCCGCCCGGCGAGGGGGGCGAAGATGTCCATCGTCTCGCGCGCCTTCTGGACCTGCTTTTCATGCTTCATCGCCCGGATGGTGCGCATGTTGTGCAGGCGGTCGGCCAGCTTGACGAGGATGACGCGCAGGTCCTTGGACATCGCCATCAGCAGCTTGCGGAAGTTCTCGGCCTGCTGGGTTTCGGTCGAGGACAGCTGCAGCTTGGTCAGCTTGGTGACGCCGTCGACAAGGTCCGCGATTTCACGGCCGAAAGTCTCGGCCACCTCGCCATAGCTGGCCTTGGTGTCCTCGATCGTGTCGTGCAGCAGGGCGGTGATGATCGTCGCATCGTCCAGCTTTTGCTGGGTCAGGATCGCGGCGACCGCGACGGGATGCGTGAAATAGGGCTCGCCCGACTGGCGGAACTGCCCCTCGTGCGCGGCGCGGCCATAGTCATAGGCCGCGCTGATGAGTTTGGCGTTGGTCTTGGGATTGTAGGCGCGGACCAGGGCGATCAGGTCGTCGCAGGCGATCATTTTACCTTTGCGCCTCGTCTCTGCCGGGTCGGGCCCGCTTACCCCTGCCCCTGCGCTTCCATGAGCTGGCGCAGCAGGCGCTCTTCGCTCATGTCGTCTTCGGCGGGCTTGTCGATCTCTGCGCCCATGAGCAGGGACATGTTGTCGTCCTCGGGCTCGTCGACCTCGATCTGGCTCTGGTTGGCCTCGATCAGGCGTTCGCGCAGCTCGTCCGCGCTCTGGGTTTCCTCGGCGATTTCGCGCAGGGCGACCACCGGGTTCTTGTCGTTGTCGCGGTCCACCGTAATGGCCGCCCCGGCGGACACTTCGCGCGCACGATGTGCGGCGAGCATCACGAGCTCGAAACGGTTCGGAACCTTGTCAACGCAGTCTTCGACGGTCACGCGGGCCATGGATCACTCCAGTGCATGGGAAGGTAGAGAGCGTTTTCTATGCACTCGCAGCGTCAAACACAAGGCGAATCGGCCAGTCTCACGACGCTTTGACGTTCTGTCGCGGGCAGATCCGCCCACATTTCCGCGACGCTGCGCTCCAGAACCGGGTGACGCCAGTCCGGCGCGATGTCCATCAGGGGGCCGAGGACGAACGCCCGGTCCTGCATCCGGGGATGGGGGAGAATCATCTGGCCCGGTGCTTCGGCGGCCTGCCTGTCGGCGGGCAGATCGTGCCAGTGCCACCATGTGACGGGGTCCGGGGCGACCGTGTTTCCGGCAGCCAGCAGGTCGAGGTCCAGCGTGCGGCCCCCCCATCTCAGGGTGCGGGTGCGGCCGAACTCCGTCTCGATCTCATGCAGCAGATCCAAGACGGCGCGGGGCGGCAGATCGCTGTCCGCGGCGAAGGCCGCGTTGACGAAATCCGGCCCGCTGCCGGGGGGGAAGGCGGGGGTGCGATACAGGCTGCTGACCTGCAGTTCTGCAAGACGGGTCCCGCGAATCCTTTTGAGTGCTGCATGGAGGACATCCAGAGGTTGAGCATCGTCAAGTGGCTGATTCCCGCCGATTGCGGCCAGATAACGCAAAGTCATGCCGGAAATTCCTATACCTTTGGACAGAGTGGCCGTCTTGATGCACACTCGCGTTCAGCCTAATTAAGCCTTGGTCGCCGCACCATATTAGACACTCACGGATGCCAGGCGGCCCAAATAGTCGGAAGGGTTTTTGATGTTCTACAAAGACGAACGGCTGGCGCTGTTCATCGATGGATCGAATCTGTACGCCGCTGCCAAGGCGCTCGGGTTCGATATTGATTATAAGTTGTTGCGTCAGGAATTCATGCGCCGCGGCAAGTTGCTGCGCGCGTTCTACTACACAGCCCTCCTCGAAAACGACGAATATTCGCCGATCCGCCCCCTGGTCGACTGGCTCCACTACAACGGCTTCACCATGGTGACCAAGGCCGCGAAGGAGTATGTCGACAGCCAGGGCCGTCGCAAGGTCAAGGGGAACATGGACATCGAACTGACCGTCGATGCCATGGAACTTGCGCCGCGGGTCGACCATATCGTGCTGTTTTCCGGGGATGGTGACTTCAAGCCGCTGGTGGAAAGCCTCCAGCGTCAAGGAGTCAGGGTTTCTGTCGTTTCCACGATCCGCAGCCAGCCGCCGATGATCGCGGACGAACTGCGGCGTCAGGCCGACAACTTCATCGAGCTCGACGAGCTGAAGGAAGTGATCGGTCGTCCGCCGCGGGATCAGACCGACGACCGCGTGCGCGCGGTCGCGGGTTCCTGATCGCAGACAACCGCCCGAGGGGCCGTCCGCGTCTTTACGTCGGCGGCCCGCTGGCCTAGGTCGTCAGGCAGACACCCTTCACTCAGGTGACCGCATGTCCGACCGACCGCCGCTGACGCTCTACCTCGCCGCACCGCGCGGATTCTGCGCGGGGGTCGATCGTGCGATCAAGATCGTGGAAATGGCGCTTCAGAAATGGGGCGCGCCTGTCTACGTGCGGCACGAGATCGTGCACAACAAGTTCGTCGTCGATGGCCTGCGCGACAAGGGCGCGGTGTTCGTCGAGGAACTGGACGAATGCCCGCCGGACCGCCCGGTGATCTTCTCGGCCCACGGTGTCCCCAAGAGCGTCCCGGCCGAGGCCGCGCAGCGCGAGATGGTGTTCGTCGACGCCACCTGCCCGCTGGTCTCCAAGGTGCATATCGAAGCCGAGCGTCATTCCGAGAACGGCCTGCAGATCGTCATGATCGGCCATGCCGGGCATCCGGAAACGATCGGAACGATGGGTCAGCTGCCGCAGGGCGAGGTCTTGCTGGTCGAGACCGAGGCGGATGTCGCGACCCTGTCCGTGCGCGATCCGGAACAGCTGGCCTTCGTCACCCAGACGACCCTGTCGGTCGACGACACCGCCGGGATCGTCGCGGCGCTCAAGGCGCGGTTCCCGGCTATCGTCGGCCCGCACAAGGAAGACATCTGCTACGCCACCACCAACCGGCAGGAGGCCGTGAAGGCGATGGCGGGCAAGATCGACGCGATGCTGGTGGTCGGTGCGCCGAATTCGTCCAACTCGCGCCGTCTGGTCGAGGTCGCGGCGCGTCAGGGCTGCGGCTATGCGCAACTGGTGCAGCGGGCCACGGAAATCGACTGGCGCGCGCTGGAGGGCATCCGCAGCATCGGCATCACAGCCGGCGCCAGCGCGCCCGAGGTGCTGGTGGACGAGGTCATCGCGGCGCTCAAGGCGCGATACGATGTGACCGTCGAACTGGTCGAGACGGCGCAGGAGCGGGTGGAGTTCAAGGTGCCCCGCGTGTTGCGCGAACCGGCCTGATCGCGGCGCCCCGCGTCTCAGGACAGGTTTTTTCACATGACAGGCCGCGGTCTACGGGCGATCCTCCGCACCGGAGGTGCCCGATGCGATGGCTTGCGATCATTCTGCTGACCTGTCTGGCGTTGCCCGTGCACGCCGGTGTGCTGATCGAGCCGCGCGGTCCAAGCGAACAGCGCGCCGATCCGATGGAGGCGTTTCGCTCGGTCTATATCGGGCTGGGCGAGGCGCTGTTCACCCTGCCCGATGCAGAGGACATCCCCGAATGTGTGCCTGACCGGACCGCGAGGACGCGGGCGCTGATGATCGGCGCGGAACAGGCGAACAATCCGGCGTTCCCAGCGTTGGCGGGACCGCCCAATGACCTTGCCCTGCTGTCCAATGCGCTGGTCTCGCGCGGGGTCGGCGCCGACGCCATCACGCTGCTGAATGGCCGGGATGCCACGCGAGCGGGGCTGACCGAGACGGTGGAGGACCTGCTCGCCGCGACCGGGTGCGGGGATTCCGTGTTCCTGCATGTCTCGGCCTACGCAATGCCCGCGGCATTGATCGGCTTGGACCAGCGAGGCAGCGGTATCGGAAACGCACGGATGCTTGGCGACATTCAGGGGACCTTCACCTCGCCCGGTGCCGCGGGGCAGGCGCTGGACGACGGCCCCTATGTCCTGCTGAACCGGTCGGACAGCGGGATCGTTGATCTGCTGAGCGCCGCCGACCTGTCGCGCCTGATCCTGAGGCTGAGAAACCGCGGCGCGGATGTGACCGTGTCGCTCGACGTGCCGTCTGCGGTCAGCTTCGACCTGATCGAGCGTCAGGCGCGCCACGACCGAACGCGCTATCCGATGTTTCGGTTGCCGGGCGGGGCCGACTGTCTGAACGCCGCCTGCCGCGACCCCGGCCTGACCGGCACCGACAGCCTGTCGCCGCGCGCCGGGCAGTTCTCCGTGTTCTACAGCACCGAGGAGTACGATCCCGGCGCAGAGCGGGAACTGCCCGAAGGCGCGCCTGACAAGAAGACCTACGGGCTGATGAGCTATCAGATGGCCGTCGCCATCGCGAGCGACGGGCGCACCACGCTGGGCGCACTGGCGCGGCGGATCGAGGCGCAGCCGGAAACGGTGGATCGCTGGCAGACCTACCGCATGATCTCCACCTCGCCCGACCTCGACCTGATCGCCGAGGAGCGGCCCGAGACTCCGCCGGGTGGCGAGATCATCATCGACTCGCCCCAGATCACCCGCGCGGCCGTGCCGCTGACCCGGCCCGAGATCGAGGTCGCGGGCCGGATCGCCGCCCGTGGCGCACCGATCCGCGTGACCGTGAACGGGGTGGCGGCCGAATTCAGCGAGGATGGCAGCTTCACAGGGCGGCTGAAACTCAAGGCCGGCGTGAACAAGGTCGAGGTCGTCGCCCTGACCCGCGCCGACGAAACGATCAGCCGGGTGTTCGAACTGACCTATCAGGGCGACATCCGCGCAGTAATCGGCGAGGGGCGGCGCTATGCGCTGGTGATCGGGATCCAGTCCTACGGGGACGGCAGTGGCATCTCCAATCTCGACACGCCGATCGGGGATGCCGAGGCGGTGGCCAAGGTGCTGACCGAGCGCTACGGCTTCGAGACCGAGCTGACCCTGCCGGACGGACGGGTGCAGCCGCTGATGCTGCGCGACGCCTCCTATCGCGACATACAGGTCGCCCTGGGGATGCTGACGCGCTACGCGGGCGAAAAGGACACCGTGCTGATCTTCTATGCGGGGCATGGCGTCTACACGCAGGCGACGGGCACCGCGTACTGGCTGACGTCCGACGCGGTGGACGGGCTGTCCACCACCTATTTCGACGCCAAGATCGTCACCGACGCGCTGAACCTGATGCGGGCGGGCAATGTGCTGGTGATCTCGGACAGCTGCTATTCCGGGATGCTGGCCCGCGACAGCGCGGACAAGCCGCCGCTGCCCGAAGGCGACAGGCTGCTGGCGCTGCAGCGTCTGGCGGAGCGGCGGTCGCGGGTCGTGATCTCGTCCGGGGGCAACACGCCGGTCCTGGATGGCGGGGGCGGCGGGCATTCGGTCTTTGCCCGCGCCCTGCTGGACGCCTTGGAAAGCCCGGCAGAAAGCGTGTTCTCGGCCCGCGAATTGCAGGCGCGCATCTATTCCGACGTCATCCGAAAGGCCCCGCAGGAGCCGGACTTCCGCGAGGTGAGAGGCGCGGGCCATGACGGCGGCGACTTCGTCTTTCTGCTGAAGGACGACGGCTAGCCTGAGGGACCCAGCCGGTCCAGACCCAGCCGGGCGATATGGCCGTCGACCAGGTCGCGTTCGGCCCCGGTCAGCTGCTGGTGGCGCGGATAGACCGGGGCGGCGCGGTCGTCGCGGATCGGGCCCCAGTTTTCCGTCGTGTCAAAGAAGCGCTGCACGCCGTCCTCGCCGAACTCGGTCAGGTAGCCCTGCACGCAGACGTCGAGATAGCTCAGCAGGATCGGGCGGGGCGCATCCGTCAGGCGGTGCTTGGTCTCGGGGATCCAGTAGATCGCCAACTCGGACGCGCCGCCGTCATCGGCCACGTCCCGCGTCAGCACCCGGTCATAGGCCGCCTCGCGCTGGTCCAGCGCATGCCAGTCCGCGCCGGGCACGGCCGCGACGAGCCCCTCGATCTCGGACCCCGGCGCGGGCACCCCGGTCAGCACGGCCACCTGCCGCGTCTGCATGTGCCGCCACATCCGTCGCCACCCATGCGCGACGGCGGGCCGCGCGTTCGGATAGGTGTGCGTCTTGCGGTTCACGAGGCTGCCATAGCCAAAGAAACAGGGGTCGCCGGTCACGGGTGGGTCGTGGCTCCTATTTGATCTGCATCATGTTTTCAGGTGCATCCTTCTGTCATCTTTCGGTCACTCTGGCAAAGGGGACCGATCATGCGGCTGACAAAGCGGACCAACATCTCGATGCGCGTTCTGATGTATTGCGCGGTGCACGAAGACCGGCTGGTCACGAAATCCGAGATCGCCGAGTGCTGCAACACGTCGGAAAACCACCTTGCCCAGGTCATCAACCGTCTGGCGCAGCTCGGTTTTCTGCACACCCAGCGGGGCCGCAACGGGGGCATGACGCTGGGCCGGCCCAAGGACCAGATCAAGGTGGGCGACGTGTTCCGCGCCATCGAATCGACCGTGCCGATCACCGAATGCTTCGCGGATGACGACAACACCTGTCCCCTGACCCAAGCCTGCCTGCTGCGCCCCGCCATCGCCGACGCGACCGAGGCGTTCTATGCCCGTATGGATCAGGTGACGCTGGACAGGCTGGTCTGCGGCAACACCGCCCTGATGGAAATCATGGCGCCCAAGGTCAGCTGCGGCACGTTTGCGACGGTTTGACTTGCATCCGCGACCACGGCTGATAATCATCCCGTAATGGATCGGGAGAACCGGCTTCGCGCCGGTGCCGAAGGAGCAACCGCCCCGGAAACTCTCAGGCCAAACGGACCGTTCCAAGACTGAACTCTGGAGAGAGGCGCGCCAGACGCGTCCGCCGAAGGGATAGCGATCTCAGGCAAACGGACAGAGGGGGCATTGCAGCGTGCGGGACGTGTCCGCGCGCCTATGTGATGCCGGTCTGAACAGCCAGACCCGGCAGGATGAGCCGGAGGATGGATGGCCGACCTGTTGAAGACACCGCTCTACGATCTGCATGTTTCGCTTGGCGCGAAGATGGTGGAATTCGCCGGCTACGCGATGCCGGTGCAATATGCCGCCGGGGTGATGAAGGAACACCTGCACACCCGCGCCGCCGCCGGTCTGTTCGACGTGTCGCACATGGGGCAGGTGATCCTGAAGGCCGACAGTTTCGAAACCGTCGCGCTGGCGCTGGAGGGGCTGATCCCGGTCAGCGTCGCGGCCCTGCAGCCGGGGCGGCAGCGGTATGGTTTCTTCACGGATGAGACGGGCGGCATCCTCGACGACCTGATGTTCGCGAACCGGGGCGATCACGTCTTCATGGTGGTGAACGCGGCCTGCAAGGCCGAGGACCTGGCGCATATGCGGGCCCATCTGGGCGGGGTCGAGATCACCGAGATCACCGACCGCGCCCTGATCGCCCTGCAGGGCCCCGAGGCCGAGGCCGCGCTTGCCGCGCTGGCCCCCGCGGTGGCGGACATGAAATTCATGGATGTCCTCACGACCGAAATGCTGGGGGCCGAGGTCTGGATCTCCCGCTCCGGCTACACGGGCGAAGACGGGTTCGAGATCTCGATTCCCGAAGCCAGCGCCGAAGAGATCGCCCGCGCCCTGCTGGCCGACGACCGCGTCCTGCCGATCGGCCTCGGCGCACGCGACAGCCTGCGGCTGGAGGCGGGGCTCTGCCTTTACGGCCATGACATCGACACCAGCACCTCGCCTGTCGAGGCGGGGCTGAACTGGGCGATCCAGAAGGTCCGCCGCACCGGTGGCGAGCGCGCGGGCGGCTTTCCGGGTGCCGACCGCATCCTGTCCGAACTGGCCGATGGCCCGTCCCGCCTGCGCGTCGGCCTGCTGCCCGATGGCCGCGCCCCGATGCGCGAGGGCACCGCGCTCTTTGCCGACGAAACGGCGGCAGAGCCGGTCGGCCATGTCACCTCGGGCGCCTTCGGCCCGACACTTCAGGCGCCGATGTCGATGGGCTATCTGCCCGTTACCCTCGGCACGCCCGGCACCACGGTCTACGGCGAAGTGCGCGGCAAGCGCCTGCCGGCCACGGTCGCCGAACTCCCTTTCGTCCCCGCGCGGTTCAAGCGCTGATCCAACAGTGAGGTCCCATGAAATTCACCGAAGAACACGAATGGCTGCGGCCCGAGGATGACGTGGTCGTCGTCGGCATCACCGAACATGCCGCCGAACAGCTGGGCGACATCGTCTTCGTGGAACTGCCCGAGGTCGGCACCGAGGTGTCCAAGGACGACGAATGCGTGGTGATCGAGTCGGTCAAGGCCGCGTCCGACATCCTCGCCCCGATCGATGGTGAGATCGTCGAGGTGAACGACGCGCTGATCGACAACCCGGCCATGGTGAACGACGACCCGCTGGGGGAAGCATGGTTCTTCAAGATCAAGCCGGCGGACGCCAGCCAGATGGACGACTACATGTCCGAGTCCGAATACAAGGACATGATCTCCTGACGCCATGACGGGATCCCGCAACATATCGCCCACGGGGCGCGGCGTTCTGCCGAAGCGGGCCCGACACGCGATTCCCTGCCGGTCGGTCACGACCGGCGGATCCCTCCGACGTCGCCCGGCGTTTTGTGCCGGACAAACCGCCGAGGAGAAAACCGAATGACCGACCTTGCCCGCCCGCAGATGCCCCGCGTCGACCATGCCATGCTGTGGATCGACGCCCCCGCGCCCCGCGTGTTCAACGCATGGACCGATCCCCGCGCGCTGATCGAATGGCTGCCCCCTGAAGGGATGCGCGGCCGGGTCGCGCGCTTTGACCCGCAGCCGGGCGGCAGCTTCCGCCTGACGCTGACCCGCACGGACGGCCCCGCCGCCGATGCCAAGTCGACCGACGACAGCGATGTCGTCGAGGGGCGCTTCGTCGTGGTCGAGCCCCATGCGCGGATCTCGGTCGAGGTCGATTTCGACTCCGAGCGCCCCGAGTTCCAGGGGACCATGACGATGGAATGGACCTTCACCACCGACAAGATGGGCACGACCGTGCGGATCGCCGCGTGGAACGTCCCGCCGGGAATCGACCCCCGCGATCACGAGGCGGGGCTTGCCTCGTCCCTCACCAACCTGTCCCGCTACCTCGCCAAGGAGGCCGCATGAGCTTTTCGCCCACCGACTACGAGCCCTATGACTTCGCCAACCGCCGCCACATCGGACCCTCGCCGTCCGAGATGGCGGAGATGCTCAAGGTGGTGGGCGCCGCAAGCCTCGACGCGCTGATCGATGACACGGTGCCCAAGGGCATCCGGCAGGACGACCCGCTCGACTTCGGCACGCCGCTGTCGGAACAGGAACTGCTGGTCCACATGCGGGCGGTATCCAAGAAGAACAAGGTCTTCACCTCGCTGATCGGGCAGGGCTATCACGCCACGATCACCCCGCCCGCGATCAAGCGGAACATCTTCGAGAATCCGGCGTGGTACACGGCCTACACGCCCTACCAGCCCGAGATCTCGCAGGGCCGGCTCGAGGCGCTGCTGAACTACCAAACGATGATTTCGGACCTCACCGGCCTGCCGATCGCCAACGCCTCGCTGCTGGACGAGGCGACGGCAGCGGCCGAGGCGATGACCATGGCGCAGCGGTCGGCCAAGTCCAAGGCTATGGCCATCTTCGTGGACGAGGCGCTGCACCCGCAGAATATCGCTGTGATCCGCACGCGGGCGAAACCGCTGGGGATCGAGGTGATCACCGGGCGGCCTTCGGACCTCGACGCCTCGACGGTGTTCGGCGCGATCTTCCAGTATCCCGGCACCAACGGCGTGCTGCGGGATTTCACACCGCAAATGGAGGCGCTGCATGCGGCCAAGGCCATCGGCATCGTCATCGCCGATCCGCTGGCGCTGTGCCTGCTGAAGGAACCGGGCGCCATGGGCGCGGACATCGCCGTCGGGTCCACCCAGCGGTTCGGCGTGCCCGTGGGCTATGGCGGTCCGCATGCCGCCTACATGGCCTGCAAGGACGAGTTGAAGCGCGGGATGCCCGGCCGTCTGGTCGGGGTCTCCATCGACGCGCGCGGCAACCGCGCCTACCGGCTGGCGCTGCAGACCCGCGAACAGCACATCCGGCGGGAAAAGGCGACGTCGAACGTCTGCACCGCGCAGGCGCTGCTGGCGGTGATGGCGTCGATGTACGCGGTGTTCCACGGCCCGAAGGGGCTGAAAGCCATCGCGCAGCGGGTCCACGCCCGCACCGTCGACATGGCCGAGGGGCTGCGCGAGGCAGGGTTCGACGTGTTCCCCAAGAAGGTCTTCGACACCGTCACGGTCGAAGTCGGCCCGTTCCAGGGCGCGATCCTGAAATCCGCGCGGGAAGAGGGGATCAACCTGCGCCGCGTCGGCGACACGCGGATCGGCATCGCGCTGGACGAATGCACCACCCCCAAGGTGATCGAGGCGGTCTGGCGCGCCTTCGGCATCACCGACCGGGGCGCGGCGGCGACGCCCTCGTATGACCTGCCGGACGGGCTGGTGCGCGAGAGCGACTACCTGACCCACGATATCTTTCACATGAACCGTGCCGAAACCGAGATGATGCGCTACATGCGCCGCCTTTCGGACCGCGACCTCGCGCTCGACCGGGCGATGATCCCGCTGGGGTCCTGCACCATGAAGCTGAACGCGGCCGCCGAGATGATCCCGGTGTCCTGGGACGAATTCGCCGCGCTCCATCCCTTCGCGCCCGAGGATCAGGCACAGGGCTACAAGGAACTGATCGACGACCTGTCGGCCAAGCTCTGCGACGTGACGGGTTACGCGGCCTTCTCCATGCAACCGAACTCCGGCGCGCAGGGGGAATACGCGGGACTGCTGACCATCGCGGGGTATCACGAGGCGCAGGGACAGGGGCACCGCAAGGTCTGCCTGATCCCGACCTCGGCCCATGGCACCAACCCTGCCTCGGCCCAGATGGTGGGCTGGAAGGTCGTGCCGGTGAAGTCGATGGACAACGGCGACATCGACCTGTCGGACTTCCTGGAAAAGGCGCAGAAACATGCAGACGACCTCGCCGGCTGCATGATCACCTACCCCTCGACCCACGGTGTGTTCGAGGAAACGGTGCGCGAGGTCTGCCGCATCACCCATGAGCATGGCGGGCAGGTCTATATCGACGGCGCGAACATGAACGCGATGGTCGGCCTGTCGCGGCCCGGTGACCTTGGCGGGGACGTCAGCCACCTGAACCTGCACAAGACCTTCTGCATCCCCCATGGCGGCGGCGGCCCCGGCATGGGCCCGATCGGGGTCAAGGCGCACCTCGTCCCGCACCTGCCGGGCCATCCGCACTTCGGCACCGAAGGCGCGGTGTCGGCGGCGCCCTACGGTTCGCCGTCGATCCTGCCGATCTCGTGGGCCTACTGCCTGATGATGGGCGGCGAGGGGCTGACGCAGGCGACGCGGGTGGCGATCCTGAACGCCAACTACATCGCGGCGCGGCTGAAGGGGGCCTATGACGTGCTCTACAAGGGGCCGACGGGGCGGGTGGCGCATGAATGCATCCTCGACACCCGGCCCTTCGCGGAACATGGCGTGACCGTCGACGATATCGCCAAGCGACTGGTCGACTGCGGCTTCCACGCCCCGACGATGTCCTGGCCGATCGCCGGGACGCTGATGGTGGAGCCGACGGAGTCCGAGACCAAGGCCGAGCTCGACCGCTTCTGCGAGGCGATGCTGGCGATCCGGGCCGAGATCCGCGACATCGAGGAAGGGCACCTGTCGCACGACGCCTCGCCGCTGGCCTTCGCGCCGCACACAGTCGAGGATCTGGTCGGTGACTGGGACCGCGCCTATCCGCGCGAGCAGGGCTGTTTCCCGCCGGGCGCGTTCCGGGTGGACAAGTACTGGCCGCCGGTGAACCGGGTGGACAACGTCTGGGGCGACCGCAACCTGACCTGCACCTGCCCGCCGATGTCGGACTATGCCGAGGCCGCGGAATAGGGCCAACCGGGCCTAACCTGATTGCGCGCCTGCGGCGCATTCCTTCAGTGGATTTGGCGCGCTGCCGGAAGCCCGTGTCGACCGGCCCAATGGCGCACCCGGACCAGATGAACAAGGGTGCCGATCCCCTGCTTCATCTGGCCGGGTAAACTCCCGCCGGAGGCATAAGATCTACTCGCGCGCCCTCAGCACGCGCGCGGGCCGGGCGGAGAGCGGACGCCACGCGAACACCAGCCCGGCGGCAAGGTTGGCGATCAGCCCGCCCGCCACGATGGCCAGCGCGGACGGCCAGATCACCGCATATTCGGTCTCCATCACGAAGGTGCAGACCGCCCAGCCCCCCGCGATCCCCGCGCCGAGCGCCACGACCCCCGCCGCCGCACCGAGTAGTGCGGAACGCAGGGCGAGGCTGGTCAGGATCCGTGCGCGGGTGGCGCCGAAGGTCTTGAGCACCGCCGCTTCGTGCACCCGCGCGCCTTCGCCCGTCAGGGCGCTGCCGATCAGCACGAGGAAGCCGGTCAACAGAGTCGCGCCCGCGCCCCAGGACGTGGCCGAGGCGAGCCCGCCGAGGATCTCGGACACCCGGTCGATCGCGTCGCGGACGCGGATGGCGGTGACGTTCGGATAGCTGTTCGAGATGTCGCGCAGGATCGCCGCCTCGGCCGGGCCGTCGGCATAGACGGTCGCGATGAAAGTGTGCGGCGCGCCCTCGATCGCGGCGGGGTTCATCGCGGTGATGAAACCCATCCCGGCGGAGGAGAAGTCGACCTCGCGGAACGAGGTCAGCGTGGCGGTCATGTCGCGGCCGAGAATGTTGATCGTGATCTCGTCGCCCAGTTTCAGCCCCATCTCGGCGGCCTCGTCGGCGGCAAAGCTCATCTGCGGCGCACCGCTGTAATCCTCGGGCCACCACTCGCCCTCGGTCAGGCGGGTGCTGTCGGGTTTCGCGGCGGAGTAGGTCACGCCGCGGTCGCCGTTCAGGACCCAGTGATCGCCAGCGACCTCCTTGGCCGGCTGGCCGTTGATCCGGGTGATGACCCCGCGCAGCATCGGCGCGCTGTCGACGCGGCTGACAGCGGGATCGGTCTCGACCCGGTTGAGGAAGCCTGCGATCTGGTCCTTCTGGATGTCGACGAAGAAGAAGGACGGCGCGCGGTCGGGCAGGTCGCGGGAAATGGCGGCGCGCAGGTTGCCGTCGATCTGGCCGACGGCGGCGAGGACCGACAGGCCGAGCCCCAGCGACAGTACGACCGAGATCGCGTCGCTGCGCGGCCCGCCGATGGCCGCCAGCGCCCAGCGGAGCGGCGGGCGACGAGTCACGCGGCGGCGGATGGCGCGGGCCAGCGCGCGGATGCCGGAGGCCGACAGCGCGAGGACGAAGAGCGCGAAGGCGATGCCCCCCGCCGTCCAGAGCGTCAGTTCGAGGTTGCCCGAGAACAGCGCGGCGGTGGCGGTCAGCAGGATCGCCAGCAGGATCGTGGCGATCAGGTAGGGCAGCGGGGGCAGGGCGCGTCCCGCCGACATCGCATCGCGGAACAGCGCCGCCGCGCGCACGTCACCGGCGCGGGACAGGGGCCAGAGGGTGAAGAGCAGCGCGGTGAGGATGCCGTAGACCGCCGCCTCGGCCAGCGGTTCGGGGTAGATGCCGAAGGCCGCCGGTACGGGCAGGGCCGCCGAGATCACCGGGGCCAGCAGGATCGGTGTCCCCGCCCCGAGGATCAGGCCGATGACGATGCCGCAGAGCGCCAGCGCGCCGATCTGGATGAAGTAGGTGGCGAAGATCGTCCCGCGTTCCGCCCCGAGCGTCCTGAGCGTCGCGATGACCGAGGTCTTGTCGGCGAGGTAGCCGCGCACCGAGGCGGCAACGCCGACACCACCGACGGCGAGGCCCGAGAGGCCGACGAGGATCAGGAAGGCGCCCAGCCGTTCGACGAAGGTCCGCACGCCGGGGGCCCCGTCGCGGGAATCCCGCCAGCGCAGTCCGCTGTCGCTGAACTGGCCCTCGGCCTCGGCCCTCAGCGCGGCGAGGTCGGCCTCGGGCGGCAGGTCGAGGCGGTATTTCGAGTCGAACAGCGTGCCGGGTTCCAGCAGGCCCGAACTGGCGAGGTCGGTCCGCAAAACGATGGTGCGTGGCCCGAGCGAGAAGCCAGCCGCCCCGGCATCCGGTTCGCGGGTCAGGGCGGCGGTCAGCACGAACTCTTGCGTGCCCAGCCTGACCGTGTCACCGACCGCGATCCCCAGCCGGTCAATCAGCAGCGGGTCCATCACAGCGCCGGGCAGGCCGTCGCGGCCGGCCAGCGCATCGGCCAGCGTCATCTCGGGGTCCAGCCCGACCGTGCCGACCAGCGGATAGGTCCCGTCGACCGCCTTGACCTGCGTCAGGCCGCGTTCCGCCGTGTCCCCGGTCCCCGCGACGGCGAGCGAGCGGAAGTCGGCGATTTCCGACAGCGTGGTGGCCTGTTCCTGCATCCACGCCAGTTCGGCGTCATTGGCGAAGCGGTAGGTGAAGGTGATCTCGGCATCGCCGCCGAGCAGCGCGGCGCCTTCGCGCGACAGGCCAGCCTCGATGGCGGAGCGGATGCTGCCGACCCCCGCGATCGCGGCCACGCCGAGCGCGAGGCAGGCGATGAGAATGCGAAAGCCGCGCAGCCCGCCGCGCAGTTCGCGCCCGGCCATCCGGGCGGCGGCGCGCAGGGTCATTCCGCCGCCTCGCGCGCGGTGTCGGACAGGCGGCCGTCGGTCAGGTGGATCACCCGGTCGCAGCGCGCGGCGAGGTCGGCAGCGTGGGTGACGATCACCAGCGTCGCGCCGTGCCGGTCGCGCAGGTCGAACAGCAGGTCGATGATCGCGGCGCCATTGGCGGCGTCGAGGTTGCCGGTCGGTTCGTCCGCCAGCAGGATCTTCGGCCGCGAGGCCGAGGCACGGGCCAGCGCGACGCGCTGCTGTTCGCCGCCGGACATCTGGTTGGGATAATGTCCCGCGCGGTGGCCGAGGCCGACGGCCTCAAGCTCCTTCGCGGCGCGGTCCAGCGCGTCGGGCGCGCCGGCCAGTTCCAGCGGTGTCGCGACATTTTCCAGCGCGGTCATCGTCGGGATCAGGTGGAAGGATTGGAACACCACCCCCATATTGTCCCTGCGGAAGCGCGCCAGCGCGTCTTCGTCCATCGCGGTCAGATCGTGCCCCATGGCCGTGACCTGCCCCCCGGTGGCGCGTTCGAGACCGCCCATGAGCATGAGGAGCGACGACTTGCCCGATCCCGAAGGCCCGACCAGCCCCAGCGTTTCGCCCTTGCGGACGTCCAGCGTGATGCCGTGGAGGATTTCCACCCGCCCCGCGTTTCCGTCGAGCGCCAGACGCGCGTCTTTCAGCGAGAGGATCGGATCGCTCATGCAGGGTGCCTTTGCCGGGTTGCGTCCCGTTTCATATGGGACCGGGAGTCTGCGCCGCAAGGTTATGGCGGCATTTGTAGCTTTTACGTTGCTGCCCGGAATTTCGATCGCCGAAGAGGTCACGATCTTGGCACTGGGCGACAGCCTGATGGCCGGCTACGGCCTGCCCGACGGTCAGGGCATGGTCCCGCAGATGCAGGCCTGGCTGGACGCGCAGGGCGAGGACGCCACGCTGATCAACGCGGGCGTGTCGGGCGACACCACGCAGGGCGGGCTGGCGCGGGTGGAATGGTCTCTGACGCCCGAAGTCGACGCGATGATCGTGGAGCTTGGCGGCAACGACCTGCTGCGCGGGACCGATCCGGCGCTGACGCGCAAGAACCTCGATCAGATCCTGTCCATCGCGCAGGCGCGCGACCTGCCGGTGCTGCTGATCGGGCTGCCGGCCTCGTCGAACTACGGGCCCGAGTACAAGGCGGCCTTCGACGCGATCTATCCGGAACTGGCTGAGAAATACGGCGCGCTGGTGGAGCCCAATATCTTTGCCGGGCTGGGGGCCGGGGATGATCCGGCTGCTGCGCGGAAGTGGATGCAGCCCGACGGGCTGCATCCGAATTCAGAAGGCGTGACGCGGATCGTCGCGGCGCTCGGTCCCAGTGTCAGGGCACTGATCCGGCGGGTCGACTGACGCGTCCCGCGGACCTTACATCAGCGCCAGGTCGGTTGCAGAGGCGCGGCCGTCACGGCCGGACTGCAGCTCGAAGCTGACTTTCTGGTTGTCCTTCAGACCGGTCAGGCCTGCGCGCTCCAGAGCGGTGATGTGAACGAATACGTCCTTGCCGCCGCCATCGGGGGCGATGAAGCCGTAGCCCTTGGTGGCGTTGAACCATTTGACGGTGCCGGTGGCCATCGTCGTTTCTCCTACATGATCTGCCCGCGGGATGCGGCAGTTCGGCCTTGTCCGTGATCGAGAACTGAGCCGTGGTCGGAGCAGGTGGTCGATAGCAGTGACGTTAGCGGGCCCTATATGGCGCAAACGCGGTAGAATTTCAATCGGTTCGAAATGGCTCAGCGCTTTCCTGCGGGGGGCAAACCGAAAAATTTTCTGATGTCTTCCCACAGTGTGGGCGCCGTGACGAACAGGATATGCCCCTGTCCGGGATAGACGGCCATCTGTTCGGCATGGAGCCGCCGCGCGAATCGTCGCGCCTGGTCGAGCGGGAACACCGTGTCCTTCTCGCCGTGGAAGATCCCGATATGCGCCCGTTTAAGCCCCTCCGCCCGCGGCAACTCCCACGTCATCAGGCTGGAGGTATGCGCCAGCGTCAGCCGAGTTTCGGGCCGCTGGAGATGCCCGCGCTGCATTTCCGCGAGCTTCTTGCTCTCGTCAGCGCGCCCCTTCTCGGCGAAGTGTTCGCGCCCGTAAAGCAGGTTGCGATAGTTCTCCAGCCACAGGTCCTCGGCCGTGCTGCCATGCGCGCGGATCAGCGCCTTGAGCACGTCGAAGAAGCCTTCGACCGAAGCCTGCACGCCCGACGGAAACGACCCGGCGGAGGAGATCAGTGCGACCTTGACCTCGGGCGCCTTCACGCGGTTCGCGGCCTCCAGCGCGACGGGGCCGCCGGTCGAGAAGCCGACCAGCATGACCTCTTCGACCTCGAGCCGGTCCATCGCGTCCGCGATGAGCTGTCCGGCCGCCGCGATGTCCAGCCGGTGATCCAGCTTGAGCCCGTCGAGGCCGGGGAACCGGTAGGCCAGGATCGCGCCGTCAGGCACGTTCCAGTCCAGCACCGGCTCGTAAATACCCACGGTCGCCATGGCACCCGGAATGACCACGACGGCCCGCTTGATGCCCTTTTTCGCCTTGCCGTCATGGACCAGCGGCATGACGTCGATTTCCTGCGGTGTCGGCAGCAGGGAACAGGCCGCGGTTGCGACCAGCATCAGTATGGGAATAAGGCGGAAAAGCCGTGCGAACATCACCGGGTGATAATGGTCGGGGCGGCGTCGGGGTCAAGTTGCGTTGACGCAATGACGTGCGTTCGGGTCTTGTGTTGATCAGAGTTGAACATATATCGCAGTTCGAATGTGTTTGGAGGCTGTCATGGCTGGAAAGAAGATCGTGTGCCTCGACTGCGGTCAGGCGAACCGGGTGCCCGAGGACCGTCTGTCGGCCGGCCCCAAGTGCGGCACCTGCGGCGCGCAGCTGATGGCGGCGAAACCGCAGAACATGGACGCCGCGACGCTGAACAAGGCCGCGCGGACGGATGACGTGCCGCTGGTCGTGGATTTCTGGGCGCCGTGGTGCGGCCCCTGCCGGATGATGGCGCCCCAGTTCGAACAGGCGGCGCGCGAGCTGTCCGGCGTGGCGCGGTTCGCCAAGGTGAACACCGAGGAGCATCCTCAGGCGGGCGCGGCGCAGGGCATTCGCGGGATCCCGACGATGGTGATCTGGCGCGGCGGGAAAGAGGTCGCGCGGGTGTCCGGCGCGATGCCGGCCTCGCAGATCACGGCCTGGGTCCGCCAGCAGACGGGCGCGCGGGTCTGAGCGCTACTTCGCCCGGTCGTTCAGGTAAGGGGCGAGAAACTCGGTCGAGATCTTCACCGCCAGCTGCCACGCGTCGAAGTCGTTGTAGCGCCCGGCATAGAGCACCAGCACGAGCCCGGCGCTGCGGTTGACCGACAGCCGCTGGCCGCCATTGCCGAAGCCTGCGACGAAATATGGGGCCAGATACCACTGGTAGCCATAGCTCAGCTCTCCGAGGCTGAGCTTGGGCGCGAAACTTGCGTCCAGCCACGCGGCGGGGAGGATCTGCCTGCCGTCATGCGACCCGCCGTCCAGCACGAGCTGTCCGATCTTCGCCAGATCGCGCGCTGTCAGCCTGAGGCCAGAGGCGGCTGCGGGGACGCCATCGGCGCCCGCCGCCCAGTCCCATTCGGTGATCCCGAGCGGCGCGAAAAGGCGTTCGGCGGCAAAGGCTTCGATAGTCTGCCCGCTCCCCTTCTCGATCAGCCGCGCCAGCAGGGCCGTCGCGCCGCCGTTGTAGGTCCAGACCTCGCCCGGCGGTCGGACAACCGGGCGCGACAGGACGTAGGCGTAGCGATCCGCCGCCCGCTCCATTGCGATTTCGCTGTTCTCGGGGTCGGTATAGGGCAGATCCTCGCGCCACTCGGTGCCGAGTGACATGGTCAGGGCGTGTTCGATCCGGATCGGGGCATAGGCCGGATCATCGGCGAAGTCCGGATATTCCGGGAACTGCGCATAGAGCGGCGCTTCGGGCGGCGGGACCACTCCCTCGTCCAGTGCGATCCCGTAGAGCAGGCCGACGACGCTCTTGGTGACCGAGCGCAGGTCGTGCAGCTCGTCCGGGCCGAAGGTCCGGTGGCCGAGTGGCGTGCCCCAGTGTTCGTCCACGCCATCGAAATAGACATCCGCGATGACCTCGCCGTGCTGCGTGACATGCAGGGCATGCAGCCCCTCCAGCTCTCCGGCGGCGAAGGCGGCGCGCAGGCGGTCTTCCATCGGATTGGCCTCCGGGGCTGTGGCGGTGGCCAGCACCGCGGCGATCGTCCAAAGAAAACGGGCGACCCTCTTTGAGGTGTCGCCCGCCATCTGTCCCTCTTCCACGACTGCGCGTGTCAGAGCACTGTCACCTTGGTGCCGAGCTGAACCCGGTCGTATAGGTCGATGACATTCTCGTTGAGCATCCGGAAACACCCGCTCGACGCCCGGCTTCCGATCGAAGACGGGGCGATGGTGCCGTGGATGCGGACATACGTGTCCTTGTTGCCCTCAAACAGGTACAGAGCCCGCGCACCGAGCGGGTTGCCGGGGCCGCCGGGCATGCGGTCCTCGTTGTTCTTGAACTTGCCGTAGTGGGCCGGGTCGCGGTCGATCATGTCGTCGGTCGGACGCCACGTCGGCCACTCCACCTTGCGCTTGATGGTGGCGATTCCCTTCCAGTTCAGGCCGGGTTTCGCGACGGCGATTCCATACCGGCTGGCCACACCGGGCGCGGTCACATGATACAGGAAATAGGCGTCGGGAACGATCACGATCTCGCCCGGCTGATAGGCGCCGGAGATCTTAACTTGTTGTTTCGCCAACACTTCCTGCCGCGTGCTGGGCGCAGCAAGAGCAGGCATCGGCAGGGTCAGGGCGGCGCCGGCAGCGGCGGCCTTGGTCAGAAACGAGCGACGGGTTGTCATCGGGGGCAGCTCCAATGGGCAGTCTCAAATTCGTGGAAGTCACTTTAGATTAATCCGCGGCAGGTCACCCCACCCCGTGGCCATTTGGACGCGCGACTGTGGCAGCGATGCCGCGCCTATCACCGAGTTGTGAGCCGCGCGGGGCCCGGTGGCGGGAGGTCAGGCCCAGATTCCCTCGATCTCGGCCCGGATCCACGCCCTGAACCGCTGGAACTGCGGCATGGATTCGGCGCGTTCGGGATACATCAGCGTGTAGGCCTGCCCGCTGTCGAGCTCCCGTTCCGAAGCAAGCACCAGCCGTCGCTGCGCCAGCGGCTCGCGGGCGAGGATCTCGGGCACCAGCGCGACGCCGAGGCCCGCGACGGCGGCGTCGATCACCATGTCGAAATGGTCGAACCGCGCGCCGCGCAGGATGCGGCGCGGATCCAGCCGGGCGTGGCGGAACCAGTCCAGCCAGAGCGTCGGGCGGGTGGTCTGCTGCAGCAGCGGCAGGGTCAGCAGATCGCGGTCGTCCAGCGGACTGCGCCCGACGAGGCCGGGGGCCGCGACGGCGATCAGGGTTTCGTCCACCAGATGCAGGCGGTGCGCGTCACCGCTGCGGTGCTGGGTGCGCTGGATGGCGAGGTCGAAGGGATCGGCGGCGAAATCCACCGGGTCCAGCCGCGCGGCCACGTCGACGCTGGTGCCCGGCGCGGCGGCGAAGAAGGATGCGAGGCGCGGGATCAGCCAGGACCGGCCGAAGCTGGGCAGGACGGCGATGCGCAGCACAGAGGACTGGCCGCCGAAGGCCATCACGCCGACAGCGGCGGCGTTCAGGTCGGCGAGCAGGTCCTGCGCCTTGGGCAGGAAGGCGCGCCCGGCGTCCGATAGCTCCATCCGCTGGCGCTCCCGGACGAATAGGGCGACGCCGAGGCGGTCCTCCAAGGCGCGGACCGACCGGCTGACGGCGGTCTGGCTGAGATTCACCCGCCGCGCGGCCAGATGGGTGGTGCCGGAGCGTGCCAACTCGCAAAAGGCTTCAAGCTCACGGATTGTCGGTATGAAACTCTCGGGCATGGCGGATCACTTGATGCGTTTTTGTCGTCAACTCTTCCGCATTCCTCGTTAGCAAAACCTGTCCACGCGCACTAGAGTCCTTACGGAAACCAGACAGAACAGGGCCTGCGCCCGGAAGGAGGAGCCATGAACGTTCACGACCGCCCCAAGATCAAGGACAAGGACCGCCCCAATATGGCGTCCTTCGCGTGGGAAGATCCGTTCCTGCTGGACGACCAGCTGTCCGAGGACGAGCGCATGATCCGCGACAGCGCCTATGCGTTCTGTCAGGAAAAGCTGATGCCGCGGGTCGAGAAGATGTACATGGAAGAGGGCGTCGACCCCTCGATCTTCGCCGAGATGGGCGAACAGGGCATCCTCGGGGTGACCGTGCCCGAGGAATACGGCGGGATCGGCGCGAACTACGTGTCCTACGGCCTTGTCGCGCGTGAGGTGGAGCGGGTCGACTCGGGCTTCCGCTCGATGTGCTCGGTCCAGTCGTCGCTCGTGATGTACCCGATCTATGCCTACGGCTCGGAAGAGCAGCGGATGAAGTACCTGCCGAAACTCGCCAGCGGCGAGTGGATCGGCTGCTTCGGCCTGACCGAACCCGATGCGGGCTCCGATCCGGGCGGCATGAAGACCCGCGCCAAGAAGACCGACGGCGGCTACGTGCTGAACGGCGCCAAGATGTGGATCTCGAACGCGCCGATCGCGGATGTCTTCGTGGTCTGGGCCAAGTCGGACGCCCATGACGGCGCGATCCGTGGCTTCGTGCTGGAAAAGGGCATGAAGGGCCTGAGCGCGCCCAAGGTCGGCGGCAAGCTGTCCCTGCGCGCCTCGATCACCGGCGAGATCGTTCTGGACAACGTGGAAGTGGGCGAAGAGGCCCTGCTGCCGCATGTGTCCGGCCTGAAGGGCCCGTTCGGCTGTCTGAACCGTGCACGCTACGGCATCGGCTGGGGCGTGATGGGCGCAGCCGAGGATTGCTGGTTCCAGGCGCGGTCCTACGGCATGGACCGGACCCAGTTCGGCAAGCCGATCGCGGGCACCCAGCTGTTCCAGAAGAAGCTGGCCGACATGCAGACCGAGATCGCGCTCGGCCTCCAGGCGTCGCTGCGCGTCGGGCGGCTGTTCGACGAGGCGAAGGCGAGCCCCGAGATGGTGTCGATCATCAAGCGCAACAACTGCGGCAAGGCGCTGGACATCGCGCGGATGGCGCGGGACATGCACGGCGGGAACGGTATCCAGATCGGCTACAAGGTGATGCGGCATGCCGCGAACCTCGAGACGGTGAACACCTACGAGGGCACACATGACGTGCATGCGCTGATCCTCGGGCGGGCACAGACCGGGCTGCAGGCCTTCGTGTGATCTGAAGGAGTGGGGGCTCTGCCCCCACACCCCCGGCATATTTCCGGCAAGATGAAGATTGGAGCGGCGGCGCGGGATGGCGCCGCCGTTTTCACGTCCGGCGGAGGAAGGTGACGGTGGTGTCGCCGTACTTGCGGGCGTCGAGGCGGGCGTAGCCGTCTGGCGCGGGCTGTTCGGCGTTTTCCTCCCAGACGATCAGGGCGTCGGGGACGATCCAGCCGCCGCGTTCGGCGGCGGCGAGGGCCGCGGCGCCGAGGGATTTGCCGTAGGGCGGGTCGAGGAATACCAGCGTCGCGGGCGGGCCGTCGTTCGGGGGCAGGCGGCGGGCGTCGCGGGCGATGGTGCGGGCGCGGGGGCCAGCGTTGAGGGCGGCGATGTTGTCGCGCAGCAGGCGCAGCGCGATGCGGCCGTCGTCGACGAAGGTGGCGGTGGCCGCGCCACGCGACAGCGCCTCGAGCCCGAGGGCGCCGGTGCCGGCGAAGAGGTCGAGCACCACGGCATCGGTCAGCGGGTCGTCGAAGCGGCCGCCCGAGAGCGTGGAGAACAGGCTTTCGCGCACCCGGTCGGTCGTCGGGCGCAGATGCGCGCCCGGATCGCCCTTGCCGACCGAGGCCAGCGTGCGCCCGCGCCAGTCGCCCGCGATGATCCTCACGTCGCCAGCAGCTCCTTGACCGTCACGGCCGGGTCGGCGACGCGGGCCGGGTCGGGGCTGCGGCCGGATTCGATCAGGCGCTTGCCGGTCATGTAGGCGCGCGGGTCGTTCATCGCGTCCACGGCCAGCAGCTCGGTCCCGCAGTAATACCAGTAGGACACCGCCTGACCTTCGCCCGGACGGGTCACGACGCGGTCGTAGCCGGTGTTCAGCCCGGCGATCTGCAGCTTGACGTCGTACTGGTCGGACCAGAACCACGGTTTCGGCACGTAGTCCGTTTCGGCGCCCAGCATGTTGTCGGCCACCGCTTCGGCCTGGTCGATGGCGTTCTGCACCGATTCCAGCCGGATGCGCTGGCCGCGATAGGGCAGCGAGGCGCAGTCGCCGGCCGCCCAGATCGACGGGTCCGAGGTCTGGCCGCGCGCATCGGTGGCGATGCCGTTGTCGATGGTCAGGCCCGCGGCCTCGGCCAGTTCGAGGTTCGGCGCGATGCCGATGCCCGCAACGACAACGTCGCAGGCGGTTTCCGAGCCGTCCGCCAGCACCGCGCCGGTGACGTGGTCGGTGCCGGTCAGGCGGGTCAGGCCGGTGTTCTCGATCACCTGCACGCCATGGTCGCGGTGCAATTGGCGGAACCAGTCGGCGGTTTCGGGCGCGGCGACGCGGCCGAGAATGCGCTGCGCCGCCTCGACCAGCGTCACCCGCATCCCTGATTTGGCCGCCACGGCCGCCGCCTCCAGCCCGATGTAGCCGCCGCCGACCACCAGCAGGCCGTTGCCCGGCTTGAGGTAGGGGCGCATCGCGTCGGCATCGGCCAGCGTCCGCATCGTCAGCACGCCGGGCAGATCGCCACCGATCGCGCCGGGCAGGCGGCGGGGGCGGGAACCGGTCGTCAGCGCGAGGCGGTCATAGTGCAGCACCTCGCCCGATTCGAGCGTCACGGTCCGTGCCGCGGGATCGAACCCCGTGACCCGCACGCCGGTGCGGACGGTGATGTCATGCTCCGCATAGAAACTGTCCTGCCGGAGGTAGAGGCGTTCCTCCTCCATCTCGCCCAGCAGGTAGGCCTTGGAGAGCGGCGGGCGCTGATAGGGGGGCACCGGTTCCTCGCCGATCAGGGTGATCTGCCCGGTCTCGCCCTTGGCGCGCAGGCGGGCAACGAGTGCGGCCCCGGCCTGTCCCGCCCCGATCACAACCGTATTTGCCATGATGTGTCCCTTTCCCGCTGGCCCGCTCCGTGGCGCACCCTATATCCTGCGAACTGCGAATGACAACGCGCGCACAACACGGAGGACAGGACACAATGACCATTTCCACAGGCGACACGCTGCCCGAAGCGACGATGATCGCCACCTCGGGGGATGCCCCGTCCGGGGTGAAGTTTCCCGACTATGTTTCTGGCCGTAAGGTCGTGATCTTCGGCCTGCCCGCGGCCTTCAGCGGCACCTGCACGACCGCGCATGTCCCCAGTTTCCTGCGCAACCGCGAGGCGCTGGCGGCCAAGGGCGTGGACGAGGTGATCTGCGTTTCGGTCAACGATTTCTTCGCGATGAAGGCCTGGGACGGCCAGATCGGCGCCAGCGCCGGGGGAATCACCATGCTGGCCGACGGCATGGCCGAGTTCACCAAGGCCATCGGCATGGACTTCACCGCGCCGCCGGTCGGCTTCATCGACCGGTCGAAGCGCTACACCATGCTGGTCGAGGATGGCGTCGTGACCGCGCTGAACCTCGAGGAGTCGCCGGGGCAATGCAGCATCTCGGCGGCCGAGACGCTTCTGGACCAGATGTAGGGTTCAGCGAAAAGGAAATCGGGCGAAAGCGGCCGGATCGCGTAGACCGAGATCGCAGCCGCTTCCGCCCGACGTGTGCCACTGGGGAAGTGGCGCGAGAGACCGGTTGATGGGGATGAACCGGACCATACGAAAGTATAGGGTCCCGTTACGTAAACGTCAAAGGCTTCCTGCGGTCTCCTGCTCCTGCCGGTTCACGTAGAGCGTGCTGGTCGGGAAGGGGATCGAGACGCCGCCGGCATCCAGCGCTTCCTTCACCTTCCGCTTCATGTCCGACTGGTAGGCGAAGAAGACCGCGCTGTCGCACCACGCGCGGACGAGGAAGTCGACCGAGAAGTCGCCGAGGTTGTTCACCTGGATGAACATCGCGGGTTCCGGGTGGGTCCGTTCGTCGGCCATCACCACCTCGCGGATGATCGTCTCGGCCTGTTTCAGGTCGCTGTCGTAGCTGACGCCGAACGTCCATTCCGCCCGCCGGGTCGGATAGACCGAGTAGTTGACGATCGTGTTCCCCCAGACCTCGGAATTGGGGATGATGATCTGGACGTTGGACATGTTCGCCAGTTCGGTGAAATTCAGGGTGATGTCCTTGACGGTCCCCATCTGGCCCGCGATCTCGACGAAATCGCCGTGCTTGATCGGGCGGAAGAAGACGATCATCACACCGGCCGCGACGTTTGACAGCGTGCCCTGCAGGGCGAGGCCGATGGCCAGACCGGCGGCACCGATGACCGCGATCACGCTGGTGGTCCGCACGCCGAAGGTGTTCAGCACGAACAGGAAGGTGAAGCCGAGGATCGCGTAACGCGCGATGGAGCCCAGGAAGTTGAACAGGGTGTCGTCCAGGCGGGCGTAGCGCTTGGCGAGGTTGGTGATCCGGCGGTTGGCCCATCCCGCGATCACGAAGCCGACGACAATAATGAAGACCGCCGACAACATGCTGCCCGCGATACTGGCCAGGAATTCGAGGGTGAGAATGTCGCCGACCGTGCGGCCGTTCCAGATTTCCGTATTCAGCAGGTCTTGCATCAGGCTTCCGTCAGTTGGTCCATCTTGCGGGCGAGCTTGGCATCCAGCGCCGACAGGCCGCCGACATCATGTGTGGTCAGGTGCACGGCCACGCGCTTGTAGCTGTTCGTCCAGTCGGGGTGGTGTTCCCATTTTTCGGCCCAGAGCGCAACGCGGGTCATCCATGAGAAGGCTTCGGTGAAGTCCTCGAAAAGGAACTCCTTTTCCAGCGCGTCCTCGCCCTCGGCCAGCGTCCAGCCCCGGTCCAGCAGCGGCTCCAGCAATGTCTTGCGGGCGGTATCCGACAGTTTCTCGGTCAATCTTGTTCCTCCCTCTGGTCGCGGCGGAACGGCCCGTAGGCCGTCAGCACCTCGATATCCTGTTCGATCGCGCGGCGTTCCTCCTGCAGGAACCGTTCGATCGCGCGGGCAAAGCCGGCGTCGCCGACCCAGTGCAGCGAATGGCACTCCGCGGGCAGGTAGCCGCGGGCCAGCTTGTGTTCACCCTGCGCGCCTGCTTCTACGCCCGAAAGGCGCTCGCGGATCGCATAGTCGATGGCCTGATAGTAGCACGCTTCGAAATGCAGGAACTCATGATGCTCGATACAGCCCCAGTATCGGCCATAAAGCGTATCCCGCCCGATCATGTTCAGCGCGCCCGCGATGTCGCGCCCGTCGCGGTCGCACATCACCAGCAGGATGTCGTCGCGCAGGGTGTCCTGCGCGATGTCGAAGAACTGCCGGGTCAGGTAGGGGCTGCCCCATTTCCGGCTGCCGGTGTCCTGGTAGAAGCGCCAGAAGGCGTCCCAGTGGTGCGGCTGGATCTCGTCCCCGGTCAGCATCCGGATGTCGCCGCCGAAGGCCTGCGCGCGCTGGCGTTCCTTGCGGATCGTCTTGCGCTTGCGCGACGAGAGGGACCCGAGGAAATCGTCGAAGCTGTCGTAGCCGTGGTTTTCCCAATGGAACTGCTGCGACACCCGGCGCATCAGTCCCATCTGTTCGCCCGCAATCGCCTCGCCCTCGGTGCAGAAGGTGATGTGCAGCGAAGACAGCATGTTGTCCGCCGCCAGCTGAACCGCGCCCTGCACCAGTGCCGACATGCCCTCGGCCTCGGCGCCGGGCTTGACGAGGAATCGGCGGCCTGTGGCGGGGGTAAAGGGCACGGCGATCTGCAGCTTGGGGTAATACTGACCGCCCGCATTCTCGTAGGCATGGGCCCATGAGAAATCGAAGATGTATTCGCCCTGGCTGTTGTTCTTGGCATAGAGCGGCGCGACTCCGATCAGTTCCCCATTCCGCCGGGCGCTCAGATAGCGCGGCTCCCACCCGGTGCCGCGCCCGACGGAGCGGCTGTCCTCGAGCGCTTTCAGGAAGCGGTAGGTGGTGAAGGGATCGTAGGGGCGGCCGCCGTCCGCGGCTTCCGGACACGCACAGGAATCCCACTCGGCCGCGGAGATTTCCGACAGCGCGGGCAGGACGTGTATCTCGACCACATCGTCCATCTGTTTCTGCATCCCGGATCAATCTGGGCCGATCCCCTCGCGGATCAAGCGGACCCTACAGGGGGATTTCGGCCGGGTAACCTTCGAACGTGACGTTGTCGGCGACCTTCCGCGCCGCAGCCTCCTGTTCGGGCGAACGGATGGTCCAGCACAGGATCGGCAGGCCCTTTGACTTGAGCTCGGCCACACGCGGGCGGTCCAGATCGCCCGCCTCATGGCTGATGAAACTGGCGCCGGTCGCGTCGATGTCGGGTATCCCGCGCAGCCTGTCGCGGGTGGCGGCGGGGATCAGCTTCCAGTCTTCGGGGCGGTAGGCCGAGGTGACGATGCCGCGCGGGACATCGGGCGCGAGGCCGGACAGGATGCGGACCGAATGCGGGTTGAACGACATGAAGGCCAGCGGCCCGTCATAGCCTTTGACCGCCTCCGCCGCCTTTTCCTCCAGCGCGCCCACGCCGGGGCCGAGCGCGCCGTCCTGATCCTTGACCTCGACCAGCAGGGGCACCCTGCCCGCGACGAGGTCGAGCACCTCGGCGAAGGTCGGCGCGCCGGTCGCGCCGCCGGTCAGCACCATGGCGCCGAGGTCGGCGGCGGTGGCGGCCTTCACTTGCCCGGTCCGGCCGGTCAGCCGTTCGAGCGCGTAGTCATGGAACACCACCGCCTGCGCATCGGCGGTCAGCTGCAGGTCGATCTCGATCCCGTAGCCCGCCTGAACAGCGGCAAGGATCGCCTCGCGCGAGTTCTCGGGCCGTCCGGCGGACAGGTCATGCAGCGCGCGGTGCGCGATCGGGGCCCTGAGAAAGGCGGCGGGCAGGGAAGGGGCCTGCATGTCTGGTCGCTCAGTCGATCTGGAAGATGCCTTCGATCTCGACCGCCACGTTGAACGGCAGGGCACCGGCGGACACGGCGGACCGGGCATGGCGCCCGGCCTCGCCCAGAACCTCGACAAGGAAGTCGGACGCGCCATTGATGACCTTGGGCTGTTCGCCGAATTCCGGGGTCGAGTTCACGAAACCGGTCAGCTTGACCACCCGCTTGAGCCGCGACAGGTCGCCGCCGCAGGCTGCCTTGACCTGCGTCAGCAGGGAAATCGCGCACTGGCGTGCGGCGGCCGCGCCCTCTTCGACCGACAGCTCGGCGCCGATCTTGCCCTGCATCAACTTGCCGTCCTTCATCGACACCTGGCCGGACACGTAGAGCGTGTCACCGACCTGCACGAAGGGGATGTAGTTCGCGGCGGGCGCGGTGGCTTCGGGCAGGGTGATGCCCATGTCGGCAAGGCGGGATTCGATGGCGTTGGTCATGGCGGCCTCCGGGAAATGAATGCGCCCCGGACGCTAGTGGTCCGGGGCGGGAATGCAACCGCTAAACGCGGGCGGAACCGGTCAGGATTCGCGGAAGGCGCGGCGGAAGTAATCGGCCATAGGCTTGATCAGGTAATCCAGCGGAGACTGCTCGCCGGTGCGGACATAGGCTTCGACCGGCATGCCGGGCAGCAGGTGCTGGTCCGGTTGCAGCTTGTCCAGTTCGCCCTCGGCCAGTCGGATCTCGATCTCGTAGAAACTGCGCAGCCGGGATTCGTCGGTGAATGCGTCGGCGGAAACCAGCGTCACGCTGCCGTAGAAGTCAGGCATGTCCCGCTGGGTGAAGGCCGAGAAACGCAGGATCGCCTCCTGCCCGACATAGATCTGGTCGATGCTGATCGGGTCCACCTGCGCGGCGATGATCAGCGGCCGGTCCTGCGGCACGACATACAGCAGCTGCTGCGCGGGCTGCACCACAGACCGCCGGGCCGAGACCTGCAGGCCATAGACGATCCCCGAAACCGGGGCGGTGATGTCCAGCCGTTCGATCCGGGTCAGCAGGGCGCGACGGTTTTCCAGCTGCGACAGCTCGCGATACTGCAACTCGCGCAGCTGAGAAATCGCCTCTTCGCGCCGTGTTGTGTCGATCTGCAGGATGGCCAGGTCGATCTCGGTGATGCGCCCCTCGGACTGCGCGCGCGCCGACTGCACCTCGCCGAGCGTGCCGCGCAGCCGCGCCTCCTCGCGCTGGAGCGCGAGCACCCGCGCGGCCTGCGCAAGGCCGCGGTCCAGCAGGCTGCGCTGCGATGTCAGCTCCTCCTCGATCAGCTCGAGCTGGGTGCCGATGGCGGCGATCTGCGCGTCGTAGCCGCCGATCTGGCTGCTGATCTGTTCGCGCCGCTTGCCGAGCTGGTCGATCTCGCTCTGCTTGGACTTCAGGCGGGCGTCGAACAGGCTGTTCTGTCCGTCCATCAGCTTGCGCGCTTCCTCTCGGGTCTGCGCGACCTCGACCAGCATGTTGTCGAAGGTGATCGCGTCATCGCCGTTCTGTTCGGCCTCCAGCCGCCCGCGGCGCGCCATCAGTTCGAACAACTGCCCCTCGACCACCGCCAGTTCGGACCTGAGCGGCGCGGCCTCCAGCCGGACCAGCACCTGGTCGGCCTCGACGAACTGGCCCTCCTCGACCAGCACCTCTTCGATCACGCCGCCATCGGGGTGCTGGACGACCTGCCGGTTCTTGTCGACCTCGATCCGGCCCATGGCGATGACGGCGCCGGAAAGCTCGCTCGTCGCGGCCCATGTGCCGAAGCCGCCGATCAGCGCGAAGAGCGCCAGCAGCCCGATGGCCATGGGCGAGGATGCGGACCAGCGGTTCGTGCTGTCGCGTCCGGTCATCTGACACCTCCGGGCCCGCTGGCCTGCTGGATCTGCTTGTGATTCTGCACGACCTCGCGCAGCACCTCGTCCTTGGGACCGAAGGCGACTCGGCTGCCGTTTTCGAGCATCAGCAGCAGGTCGCATTCCTGGATCGCCGCGGGGCGGTGCGCCATGATGAGGACGGAACAGCCGCGTGCCTTGAGCGCGCGGATCGCGCCGTTCAGCGCCATGCTGCCCTCGTTGTCGAGGTTCGCGTTCGGTTCGTCCAGAACCAGCAGAACCGGGTCGGAATACATCGCGCGGGCCAGGCCGATCCGCTGGATCTGGCCGCCGGACAGCCGTCCGCCATTGGCGGTGACGCGGGTGTCATAGCCGTCGGGCAGCTTGAGGATCATCTCGTGCGCATCCGCCAGCTTCGCGGCCGCGATCACCTTCTGGTCGTCCGGTTCGGGTGACAGGCGCGCGATATTCTCGGCGATGGTGCCATCGAAGAGCTGCACCCGCTGCGGGAGGTATCCGATGTGATTGCCGCGCGCGGTCGGATCGAACTGGTCCAGCGATGCGCCGTCCAGCCGGATCTTGCCGCCCGCGACTCGCCACGCGCCGGTCAGGGCCCGCGCCAGCGTCGATTTGCCCGCGCCCGAGGGGCCGATGACGCCGACGGCCTGACCCGGCTCGACGTTGAAGCTCACGATGCGGAGCGCGGCGACACTATCCCCCGGCGGGATCACGGTGGCCTGGCTCACCTCCAGCCGCGCCCTGGGACGCGGCAGTTCCGTGCGCCGGGGTTCCGGGGGGATCTCGGTCAGTAGGGTGCCGAGCGACCGCCAGCCCGACCGGGCGCGGGTGATCATCGGCCATTGCGCGATTGCCATCTCGATCGGCGCCAGGGCACGCCCCAGCAGGATCGACCCGGCGATCATCGCCCCGGCTGACAGTTCGCCCTGCAGAACCAGGTAGGCCCCGAGTCCCAGCATTGCGGACTGCAGGAACAGGCGGAACGTCTTGCCGATCGAGGAAAAGGTGACCGTGGTGTCTGTCGCCGCAAGCTGCGCGGCCAGCGCCGCGTCCCGCGCGCTGTTCCAGCGGGCGAAGGCGGCATCGCGCATCCCCATGGCCTGCAGCATCTCGGCTTCGTTTCTCAGCTGATCGGAAATCTGTTCCGCGGCCATGGTGCGACGCATGGAGTCGAGCTGAGGCCCGCGGGATATCCACTGGTTCAGCAGCGTGATGCATACCAGCAGCGCACCTCCGGCCAGCGCGAGGAGTCCCAGCATCGGATGGAACAGCGATATGCCGGCGAGGAAGACAGGGGTCCATGGAATGTCGAACATCGCCACCAGCGCGGGCGAGCCGAGCAGTTTCTGGATGGATTCGAGATCGCGCAGACCCGATGCGGACAGCGCATCGGGGCGGATCGCGGCGCGGCGTATCACCGCATCGAACACCCGGCCATCCAGGCGGGACTGAAACCGGGCGCCGATCCGAGCGAGGATCCTGGTCCGCGACAGGTCGAGAAGGCCCATGATCAGGAACATGAAGGCGACGATCGTGGACAGCGCCAGCAGCGTCGCGGTGGACCGGGAACTGAGCACCCGATCGTACACCTGCAACATGTACAACGGTCCGGTCAGCATGAGAATATTCGCAAAGGCGCTGAACAGGGCTGCGGCCCAGAACAGGTGGCGGCTTTCGCGCCGGACGGCGCGCAGTTCCTCGAGACCAGGGTCCGAACTGTATTGCGTGGACATGACAGCTCCGCCTCTCGACCAGAATGACCTCCTGCCGGAGGCTGCTTGAAAATTCCGCCCGACCCGGCGCTGGCGCCGGATTAGACGGCGTCCGGACTTTCTTCGCCCCTGCGGACGCACTACCTTAGACACCAAATGGTTTAATATCACTGGGCAAAAGTTACATTGGCACCCTCCATCATGCTCCCGAAATCCATCCCCTTTCGTAAAACTGTCAGCGGTTTCCTTGCCCTCGCCCTGTTCTCCGGCCTGTCCGCCTGCGGCGGGCCGTCCGAACCCGGCGGCATCTACGATCCGTTCGAACAGGCCAACCGCGCCCGGCATGAGCAGATGAAACGGGTCGACCGCGCTGTCCTGCGGCCCCTGGCGATCGATTACGTGACGACGCTGTCCCCGGTGCAGCAGAAGGCCGTGTCCAACTTTGCCCTGAATGCCAGCATGCCGGGGATCGTGGTGAACAACCTGCTCCAGTTCCGCATGGACCATGCGCTGGCCAACACGGTGCGTTTCGCGGTCAACACGACCGCCGGACTGGGTGGCATCGCGGATGTGGCCAGCACCATCGGGATTCCGCCGCAGGAGACCGATTTCGGGGCCACGCTGGCGTACTGGAACGTCCCCGAGGGCGCCTTCCTGTCGCTGCCGGTGATCGGTCCCTCGACCGTGCGCGACGCGACCGGCGGTGTGGTCGACCTGTTCCTGAACCCGCTGCGTTACGTGATCCCGGCGCCGGAGCGTTACGTGACGACCGTGGCCAAGGTCGGCGACGTGCTGGGGACGCGTGGCCGGTTCGCCGACACGGTCGACAGCGTGCTGTACGAAAGCGCCGACAGCTACGCTGCGCTGCGATCCGCCTATCTGCAGCGCAGACGCTATGAACTGGGGGGTGACGCCGCCGCCGGGGATGCCTATCTGGACCCGTATGGATCAAGCGATGTCTACACCGACCCCTATCTCGAATAGCCTGTCCCGCCGCGCTTTCATGGCCGGCCTGACGGCCATGGCGGCGCTGCCGCTCCTTCCCGCCCGCGCCTTCGCGCTGACGGACAGCGCGGCGAAATCACTTGTCGACAAGCTGGTCGCCGACATCAACACCGTGATCGGCTCGGGCAAGTCCGAAGCCGCGATGATCCGGGATTTCGAAGGCATTTTCGCGCGTTACGCAGATGTGCCGATCATCGCGCGGTCCTGCCTGGGCGCCGATGCGCGGAACTACAACGCGGCGCAGCTCGACGCCTACACCAATGCGTTCCGGGGGTATATCGGCCGGAAATACGGCAAACGGTTCCGCGAATTCATCGGCGGCCGGATCGAGGTCCGCGACGCCAAGGCGGTCAAGACCTGGCACGAGGTGGTTACGATCGCCTACCTGCGCGGCGAGGCCCCGTTCGAGGTGCGGTTCTTTGTCTCGGATCGGTCCGGGCGGACCCTGTTCTTCGACATGCTGATCGAAGGCGTATCCCTGCGGCTGACCGAACGGACCGAGATCGGCGCGATGCTGGACCGCGCCCGTGGCGACATCGCCAAGCTGACGGCGGAATTGCAGCGCGCGGGCTGAGGCCCGCGCCCTGGCGCAACCCTATCGCAATCCCAGAATGTCCTTGAGGATCCGTTCGACCGGGTTCTCGGGCTGCGCCTGACGCGGCCGCTCTGCGGGCTGGCCCTGCGGCGGCGGAACCTGCGCCGGATCGGGCGCCAGCATCGGCAGCGGACGACGTTCCTGCCCGTCGTGGATGCGCACCATCGCCTCGCGCCAGATCTCGGCGGGCAGACCCGAACCGGTCACGCCGGTCAGCGGGGTGTTATCGTCGTATCCCATCCAGACGCCCGCGACGTAATCGGCCGAGAAACCGATGAACCACGCGTCCCGTGCCGCCTGGGTGGTGCCGGTCTTGCCCGCCACCTCGAGCCCGTCGATGTTGGCCCGCGCGCCGGTGCCCTCGGTCACGACCTTGCGCATCATCCAGATCAGCTCGCGCGCGGCGGATTCGCGGATCACGCGTTCGCCGATGCCCGTTTCGTTGACCATCAGCGGCTCGGTTTCGCCCTGCAGGGTCAGCTCGGTAAGGCCGTATGGCGTGACCGAAGAGCCGCCGTTCAGGATGCCCGCATAGGCGCCGACCATCTCGATCAGCGTGCTTTCAGACACGCCGAGCGCCAGCGCCGGACCGGCGGCCAGATCGCTCTGGATGCCGAAATCGCTGGCGATCTGGCGCACCGAATCCAGCCCCACTTCGCGCGACATGCGGATCGCGGGGATGTTCAGCGAATTCTTGAGCGCGTCGATCAGTGTGACGGTGCCGCGGAACTTGTGATCGTAGTTCTCGGGCGACCACGGGCCGGAGCCGGGGATGTCGATGGTGAGCGGCGTGTCCTGCACGGTCGCATAGGGCGAATAACCCCGGTCCAGCGCGGCAGCATAGACGAAGGGCTTGAACGACGACCCGGTCTGCCGCAGCGCCTGTGTCGCGCGGTTGAACGCGCCTGACACCTTGGTGCGGCGGCCGCCGACCATGGCGCGGACCGCCCCGTCCGAACTCATCACCACGATGGCGGCCTGCGCCTTGGAGCCTTCCTTGACCTTGTCCGAGAAGATCACCTTCATCGCATCCTCGGCCGCGCGCTGGATGCGCTGGTCCATCGTGGTGCGGATGATGACGTCTTCGGTGGTCTTGCGGGTCAGGAATTCAGGTCCCGTGGACATAACCCAGTCGGCGAAGTAGCCGCCCGCCTTGGCCTCGGCCGCTTCGGACAGTTCCGCAGGGTTCGCGATGGCGGCGGCCATGTCGCCCGAGGACAGGTAACCCTGCTCCTCCATCAGCCCGAGGATCAGCGCCGCCCGGTCCTGTGCCAGTTGCAGGTTGTTCGTGGGCGCATAGCGCGTCGGCGCCTTCAGCAGCCCGGCCAGCATCGCGGCCTCGGCGGCGTTCACGTTGGCGGCGGACTTGCCGAAATACCGCTGGCTGGCCGCTTCGAAGCCCCGCGCCCCCGCGCCGAGGAAGGCGCGGTTCATGTAGATCGTCAGGATCTCGTCCTTGGTGTACTTCATCTCCATCGCGACGGAGTAGATGGCCTCCTTTGCCTTGCGCCACAGCGTCGTCCGGCGGCAGTCGGCCTCGTATTCGGCCTCGTCCTCCCAGACATCCGGGTCGTAGGGCGTGCCCAGGCACAGTAGCTTTGCGGTCTGCTGCGTAATGGTGGAGCCACCGTGCCCCTGCAGCGGGCCGCGGCCTTCGCGCATGTTGATCCGGATGGCGCTGGCGATGCCGCGCGGCGATACGCCGAAGTGACGGTAGAACCGCTTGTCCTCGGTCGCGACGATGGCGTTCTTCAGGTAGGGCGACACGGTTTCCGTCGTCACCACGCCGCCGAACTGGTCGCCGCGCCAGGCATAGACCTGACCGCCCTGGTCCAGCATCGTCACCGATCCGCGGGCGCGGCCATCCAGCAGATCATCCGACGCGGGCAGGGTCGTCGCCATGTAGGCCGACAGGCCGAGTATGATCAGGACAGCCGTCAGGCCGAGTCGCCACGACACGCCCCAGACGATCCGCCAGACCCAGCGGAACAGGCCGATAAAGAATGCGGCAATCGGATTGCGCCTGCGGGCCGCAGGCTTGCGAACCCGCGCGGCCGGCTTCTTGGGAGGCGCCTTGCGCCCGCCGCCCGTTCCGCCGCGACCACCGCCCGACGTCTTGGAACCGCCGCTGCCCTGGCCGGACTTCGACGTGTATCTGCGATCCGCCACCAGCGGTTTCCGCTTTCCAGACTCACTCATGCTGCCCTGCCCGGCGCCCTTTTGTTTGCGTCAGAATACCCCGTGTCCCGCCCGATGTAGAGGGGCGATCTGGGTCAATGGCGTTCTTGTGATGCCCAAAAAACAGGCAAAAATCAGCAAGTGCGCAAATACTGTGCGCTCATGCCCGGTATTTGCCCGTTCCAAGGCGCTCAGGGTTCCCGTGCTGCGCTGCGGAAGTCTTAGCTGCCGGTGCGAATGGCGGGGGCTGCTTCCCGCGACAAGGAAGGGGATCACAGTGAAACTCATCATAGCGACAATCAAGCCGTTCAAGCTCGAGGAGGTCCGCGAGGCGCTGACCGAAATCGGCGTGCGCGGCATGATGGTTACGGAGATCAAGGGCTTCGGCTCGCAGTCCGGTCACACGGAAATTTACCGCGGCGCGGAATACGCCGTGAATTTCGTGCCGAAGATCAAGCTCGAGATCGCGGTCAGTGCCGCCATGGCCGATCAGGTCGTCGAGACGATCACCAGCACGGCCAAGACCGGCAAGATCGGCGACGGCAAGATTTTCGTTCTCGATATCACGCAGGCCGTCCGGGTCCGGACCGGCGAGACCAACGAAGACGCACTGTGAGCGCACGGACAGGGGAAACCAAGGAAATGCAAATGAAATCCATCGTGAAACTGAGCCTCGCGGCCGCGCAGATCGCGGCGCCGAGCCTCGGTCTGGCCCAGGAGGCCGACACGACGCCGCCGAACGGTGACATCGGCTACATCTTCACCACCTTCATGTTCCTCGTCACGGGCTTCCTCGTGATGTTCATGGGCTGCGGCTTTGCGATGCTCGAAGCCGGTCTGGTCCGCCAGAAGAACGTGACCATGCAGCTGACCAAGAACGTGGCGCTGTTCTCGCTCGCCGCGATCTTCTACTACCTGCTGGGCTACAACCTGATGTATCCGGGCGACGGCTGGTCCATCGACGGTATCCTCGGTGCCTTCTCGACCACCACGCTCGAGCCGGTCGGTCTGGCCGATACCGAAACCGACCTGACCTATGCCTCCGTCGGTTCCGACTTCTTCTTCCAGCTGATGTTCTGTGCCGCCACCGCCTCGATCGTTTCGGGCGCACTGGCCGAGCGGATCAAGCTGTGGCCGTTCCTCGTGTTCACCGTCATCCTGACCGCCGTGATCTACCCGGTTCAGGCCTCGTGGAAATGGGGCGGCGGCTTCCTCGATGCGGCTGGTTTCCAGGACTTCGCGGGTTCGACCGTTGTGCACTCCGTCGGTGGCTGGGCCGCTCTGGCCGGCGCGCTGATCCTCGGGCCGCGTATCGGCAAGTACAAGGACGGCATGGTTCACCCGATGCCGGGCTCCAACCTGACCCTCGCCACCCTCGGGACGTTCATCCTGTGGCTCGGCTGGTTCGGCTTCAACGGCGGTTCGCAGCTCTACATGGACACCGCGGGCAACGTGGCTGACATCTCGCGCATCTTCGCGAACACCAACACTGCTGCTGCCGGTGGCGCGATCTCGGCGATGATCCTGACCCAGCTTCTCTACAAGAAGCCCGACCTGACGATGATCCTCAACGGTGCCCTCGCCGGCCTCGTGTCGATCACCGCAGAACCGCTCGCGCCCTCGCTCGGCTGGGCGACCATCGTGGGCATGATCGGCGGCGCCATCGTGGTCTTCGCGGTTCCGTTCCTCGACAAGCTCAAGATCGACGACGTCGTCGGCGCGATCCCGGTTCACCTCTGCGCCGGTATCTGGGGCACCCTGGCGGTTCCGTTCTCGAACGGCGATGCCTCCTTCGGCACCCAGATCTACTCGATCGTCGTCGTCGGCATCTTCGTCTTCGTGGTCTCGGCGGTTCTCTGGTTCATCCTTAAGATGACCATGGGCCTGCGCGTCAGCGAAGAGGACGAGATCAACGGTCTCGACATGGCCGAACTGGGGATGGAAGCATACCCCGAGTTTTCCAAGGGCTGATTTCTCCTTCCGATCAGACCTTTAACACCTGCCCGGGCGTTCGCGCCCGGGCTTTTTCTTTTGCGGGATCAGGCTTGCGGGCCCAACAAAAAAGACGCGGGCCGGAAAACCGGCCCGCGTCGCGTGTCGTTACCGTTGCCCCGGTCAGGACTTGACTGAATTGCCCAGACCGTTGCTCTTCGCGCTGTTCTTGGCAGCGTCCGCGATGTTCTCGACGCGGTTTTCCACGTCCTTCTCGGCGGATTTGACGGCGCCCTTCGCGTCGTCGACCAGATCGGACGCCTGCGCCTTGGCGGCTTCGGCGGTGTCCTCGGCGACCGACTTCAGCTTGGCCTTCTCCTCGGCATAGATGCGCTCCGCCTCGGAGAAGAGGTCGTCACGGTAGGCGCCGAACGCCTCGTTCTCGCGCGAGGTGCGCGGCAGGGCGCCGCCGATGGCCGCGCCGACGGCCAGCGCGAGGGCGCCAACGACCAGCGGCTGCTCCTCGAAGAAGCCGGTGGCGCGGTCGCGGCCCTTGCGGGCGAGATACTCGGCTTTCACCTGAGCCTCGTAGGCCTGGGTCCGGGCGGCGATCACGCGGCGGCGGGCCTCTTCGCTCATGTGCTGGGTGCCGTCGCTGATCCGGTCCCGCAGGTGGCGGGCCGAGGTGCCGATGCGGTCGGCGCGTTCCACGGCCTCGTCGCGGACGGAGGCATAGCGCTTCTGCGCCCCGGCGCGGGCTTCGGCGTAGTGCCGGCCGGCCGCGTCACGGGCATCGGCGACGCCGCGTGCCATGCGATCGCGGGCATCGCGAACGTTCTTCTGCGCGGTGTCCCAGGGCGAGGTGCCGTCATCCATCTGCGCGGTTGCCCCGTTGCCCGAAGGCACGACGCTGCGCGGCGGCATCTCGGGCGACAGCGGTGCGCGGTCGGCGAGGTGGCGCGGTTCGGCATAGTCGCGGTTGTACTGCGGCGCGGTGGCCGGAACCGGATAACGCGCCTCGGAGGACTTCCGGGCGGGCTTGCCGTTGGAATATGCCAGCCATGCGAGCCCGGCGACCGTCAGGGCGACGGCGGCGGGGTTGCGGCGCACCGTGCGGACCACGGCGTCGGACACCTCGGCCCCGTGTTCCGTCACGCTTTCGGTAAGCGAGGACATCATGCCATCGACCGAGATCCGGTCCTGGATCGTGCCGATGGTGCGGTTCAGGGCCGAGCGGTCACGCTCGATCTCTGCCTCGATCTCCTCGGGGGTGCGGGGGTGATGATTGTAGGTCATTGCAGCGTTCCTTTCAGAAGGTCAGCGTCTTTTTTGATGTTGTCGACTGTCCGGCGCGGGGCGAGGCTCGCCGCCTTGAGGCGGGCGATCCCGACGCGGACGAACAGGGCGGCGGCGATGGTGTAGAGCGCACCGACGATCAGCGCCGCGAAGACGAGCGGATAGGCCGTTCCGGCCAGGGCCACCGTGAGCGCGGCGATCAGAGCGGCGGTCAGCGTCGCGAGGGCGCAGATCGCGATCGCGACCCCCGCCACCACGTAGCCGATCCCGCGCGCGGCGCGGGATGCGCTCCGGTCCAGCTCGGCACGGGCGAGGTCGAACTCGTTCCGCAGCAGCGACGACACATGCCCGAGCGCCGCGCCGATCAGGTCGGTCGTGCTGGGCTGTGGCCGCCGGTGCGGATCCGTGCCGTAGTGGTCGGCGCCGTTGGTCATTTGTGGACCCCGTTCGCCAGCCCCCGATGGCCACCACCTGCATTGTAGGAGGTCAGCGGCTTGCTGGGCTCTTCGGGCTCGGGATGCGGGTCCGACCCGGCATGCGGCTGGGGATGCGCGCGCAGTTCGTCACGCTGCCAGTCGGCATTGCCGTCGCGGCCGACATAGGCCGGCGTCGGCTGGGGGCCGTAGCCACCGTCGTCGTGTCCGCCCGTCGCCTTCAGGAACCGACCGGCGGCAAAGCCCACAAGTGCGGCACCGCCGAGGAAGAACAGCGGATTGCGGCGCGCGTATTCGGAGAAGTCGCGCCCGATGTCGTCGATGTCGCGGTCGCGCAGGCCATCGGCGGCGTCGGCCACGTTCTCGGCCAGGCGGCCCACTAGACGTTCCTGAATGGAACCGTCCTGCAGGTCGCTGGCAGCGGCGCGCAGCGCTTCGGCCATCTTTGAGGTCTCGGACGCGGCGTGGTTCTTGACGCCGGTGCCGTAGTCATATGCGGACTGACGCGCGTCGGCGGCAAGGCTCTGCGCTGTCTCGCGCGCATCGCTGGCCAGTTCCTGCGCCTTGTGGCTCAGGTCGTCGCGGACGTCGTGCGCCGCGGCCTTCGCCTTCTTTTCGGGATCGGTGTGATCGGTCATGGCTGTGCTCCGTTTCTGTCCGGACCACAGGCATCTGGTCAGAGCGCTGCAGTCCGGTGATCGGGTGGCCAACGCGCAGCGGGCGTGTTGGGTTTCACCCGGTCACTGGGATTTGCAGCGCCGGAGCGCTCAGCCGGGCATCCGCTTCGGCGCGCCCGTGCCCATGTCGGTGCCGACATAGGGCAGGCCGGCGGCTTTCCACGCACCGAATCCGCCCTCGACATGGGCGATCTGCGTGAGCCCGGCAGCAATGGCCTTGCGCGCCATCTTGTCCGAACGCATGCCCGATCCGCAGTGCAGGACGATCCGCTTTTCGCCTTGTCCCGGCAGGGCCGCGGGGTCGAAAAAGGCCATCGGGAACAGCAGCGCGCCCTCGATGTGTTCGAACATGAATTCCTGCGGGGTGCGGACGTCGATCAGCACGATCTCGCCCGCGTCACGGGCCTTGCGCGTCTCTTCGGGGGTCCATGTTTCCAGCGTGACGCCGTCGACGGTTTCGGTCTTCATTGGGGTGCTCCTTGGTCAGAACCGGTTTGCGGGTATCTTGAAATAGCTGTGCCCGTCCGCCTCGGGCGGGGGCAGCTGCCCGGCGCGCAGGTTGACCTGCAGCGCGTGCAGCATCCGGTCGGGCAGCGACAACGTCGCGTCGCGCTTTTCGCGCAGGGCGATGTAGTCGGCCCGGCTTTTCCCGGCGAGGTGCGGGTTGCTGGCGCGATGTTCGGCCACGGTGGCCTCCCACGCCGGATCGGTGCGGTCGCCGACAGGCGGGTAGTCGTGGCCGATGAACAGCCGGGTGTTGTCCGGCAGGGCAAGGATCGCCATCAGGCTGTCGTGCAGCATGGCCGCCGATCCGCCGGGGAAGTCCGCCCGCGCGGTGCCCGCGTCGACATGCATGAAGGTGTCGTGCACGAAGGCCGCATCCCCGATCACGTAGGTGATCGAGCCGAGCGTATGGCCCGGCGACAGCATGACCTTCACCTCCAGTTCGCCCAGCCGGAATGTCTCGCCCTCCGCGAAGAGCCGGTCGAAATCCCGCGTCACGTCGAAGGCGTCGGGCATGTGGTAAATGTCGCGCCACAGCTCCGCGATTTCGGCCACCTTCGCCCCGATGGCGTTCGGCGCGCCGGTCTGCTGTTTCAGCCAGTGCGAGGCCATGAAGTGGTCGGCATGGGGGTGCGTGTCCAGCACCCACTCCACCGTCAGCCCTTCGCGGGCGACGAAGTCGAGGATCTCCTGCGCGGAGTCGTGAGAGGCCACGGCGTTCTTCGGATCGAAATCCTGCACCACGTCGATCAGCGCGCAGCGCTTCGTGGCCTCGTCGATGGCGACGTATTGCACGGACCCCGTGGCCTTGTCGTAAAATCCCTGCACCCGCGGCGATCCTGCCCCGCGGGAGGCGCTGGTTCTGGTGAACATGGTCAGTCCTTCCGTATTCGCATTCCGAATGTAGAATGTTTCTGGCCCGCCGCAAGTTCCGCCCTGTTTCCGTGCAGGCCGCCGGACCGCCCCGACCGGAGCGACGCAGCGGATTGCCGCGGGGGCGCGGCGGGTCTAGCCTTGCAGGAAAATCTCGGGGGACAAAGGGATGTATGACTTCGCCGCCATCGGCGCCTGGCTCGAATTCGCGGTGCGCTGGACCCACGTGATCACCGCGATCGCGTGGATCGGATCCTCGTTCTACTTCATCGCGCTGGACCTCGGCCTGCACCGCGACCGCAACCTTGCCTCCGGTGCGGATGGCGAGGAATGGCAGGTCCACGGCGGCGGCTTCTACCACATCCAGAAGTACCTGATCGCGCCCGAGAAAATGCCCGACGACCTCGTCTGGTTCAAATGGGAGGCCTATTCGACATGGCTGACCGGTTTCGCGCTGCTGATCCTCGTCTATTACCTCGGGGCCGAGTTCTACCTCGTCGACCCGGCCATCGCCGATCTGGCGGGCTGGCAGGCGATCCTGATCTCGGTCGGGTCGCTCGGGTTCGGCTGGCTGGCCTACGACCGGATCTGCAAGTCGAAGTTCGGTGACGACAACACGCGGCTGATGCTGGCGCTCTACGTGATCCTCGTGGGGATCGCGTATTTCTACACCCACGTCTTCTCGGGCCGCGCCGCGATGCTGCATCTGGGCGCCTTCACCGCGACGATCATGAGCGCGAACGTCTTCTTCATCATCATGCCGAACCAGCGGATCGTCGTGGCCGACCTCAAGGCCGGGCGGGTGCCGGACGCGAAATACGGCAAGATCGCCAAGCAGCGGTCGACCCACAACAACTACCTGACGCTGCCCGTCATCTTTATGATGCTGTCGAACCACTACCCGCTGGCCTTCGCCACCGACTGGACCTGGCTGATCGCGTCGCTTGTGTTCCTGATGGGGGTGACGATCCGGCACTACTTCAACACGGTGCATTCCCGTAAGGGCAACCCGACCTGGACGTGGCTGGCGACGGCGGTGCTGTTCCTGATCGTAATGTGGCTGTCGACCGCGCCGATGTTCCGTAACGACGAGCCTGAAGAGGCGACCGGCGCCGCGGTCCGGTTCGCCCGGGCCGAGGGGTTCGCCGAGGTGCATGACATCGTGCTGGGCCGCTGCTCCATGTGTCACGCGGCGGAACCGGCGTGGGAAGGGCTGCTCTGGCCGCCCAAGGGCGTGCGGCTGGAAACCGAGAACCAGATCGCCCGGCAGGCGCGGGCGATCTACCTGCAGGCCGGGCTGGGGCATGCGATGCCGCCGGCGAACCTGAGCTTCATCGAGCCTGCGGAACGGGCGAAGATCGTCGCGTGGTACGAGGCGGCGACGTCGCGCGACGACGGGTAGGACAGGGCGGCGGTGACGCATCCGCTACGCCGGGCGAGCCTGCCCGTGGGTGGGCACAAGGCGCGGCGGGCTTCGCCCTTGATTACGCGTCCGGTCGGGAAGAGCACCCGGCTTGGGAGTGCCGTCATTCTCGGGCTCGACCCGAGGATCGATCTCCCGTCACGAGGTCCTCGGGTCGAGCCCGAGGATGACGATGCCTTTGCCGGAGCGCGCCACAGGCTCCCCCGCAAGGTTACATCAAGGCTTCGCGACGAAACATAACGGGAACATTGCGTCCGATATCCCGTTAAGGCATTCTTGACTTCCGTTTCCAGAATCACCGCATCCATGCTAGGTCTGGTGGAATGAACACTCAGCCACGCAATATAAGCCCCGACCGTCCCGTGATCCGGCAACTGGACGAGGCGGCGATCAACCGCATCGCGGCGGGCGAGGTGGTGGAGCGTCCGGCCTCCGCCGTGAAGGAACTGGTGGAAAACGCCATCGACGCGGGCGCGCGGCGGATCACGATCACGGTGGCAGATGGCGGCAAGACCCTGATCCGCGTGGCCGACGACGGCTGTGGCATGTCGCCCGAGGACCTGCCGCTGGCGCTGTCGCGCCACGCGACCTCCAAGATCGACGGCTCGGACCTGCTGAACATCCACAGTTTCGGCTTCCGGGGCGAGGCGCTGCCCTCGCTCGGCGCCGTCGGCCGGTTGCGCATCGCCTCGCGCGTGCAGGGTGGCGAGGGGCACGAGATCACCGTCTCCGGTGGCCGGGCCGAACCGGTCCGCCCGGCCGCGCTGCAGCCCGGCACGATCGTCGAGTTGCGGGACCTGTTCTTTGCCACGCCCGCGCGGCTCAAGTTCCTGCGCACCGACCGCGCGGAATCGCAGGCGGTCACCGACACGATCAGGCGGCTGGCGATGGCCGAGCCCTTCGTCACCTTCGTCCTGAAACAACGGCAGGGCGAGGACGAGCGCGAGGTCTTCCGCGCCGATGCCGAACAGGGCGACCTGTTCGAGGCGCTTTCGGCCCGCCTGTCCTCGGTGCTGGGGCGCGACTTCATCGCCAACGCGATCCCCGTGGATGCCGAGCGCGAGGGGCTCCACATGACCGGCTTCGCCGCCCTGCCGACCTATTCGCGCGGTGCGGCGGTGGCGCAGTATCTCTTCGTCAACGGACGGCCCGTGCGTGACCGGACCCTGACCGGCGCACTGCGCGCGGCCTATACCGACCTGCTCAGCCGCGACCGGCACCCGGCGGCGGCGCTGTTCATCGACTGTGATCCGCATCTGGTCGACGTGAACGTGCACCCCGCGAAATCCGAGGTCCGCTTCCGCGATCCCGGCGCGGCGCGCGGTCTGATCGTGACGGGCCTGCGCCATGCGCTGGCCGAACAGGGGCAACGCGCCTCGACCACCGTGGCGGGCGAGACGCTCGGCGCCTTCCGGCCGGAGCCGTCGGGCCCGCCGCGCGTCTACCAGATGGACCGCCCGTCGCGCGGGGCGATCGCCGCAGGCTGGTCCGCGCAGCAGCCGGTGTTCGAGGAACCGGCGCGCGCCTTCGACATGGACGATGCCGTCTCCGCCCGCGTCGAGACCGGCGCGCAAGGGCCGGACGAGAGCGCGGTCAGCCATCCCCTCGGCGCGGCGCGGGCGCAGGTGCACGAGAACTACATCATCGCCCAGACCGAGAGGGGGATGGTGATCGTGGACCAGCATGCGGCGCATGAGCGGCTCGTCTATGAACGCCTGAAACGGCAGATGGCGGAGACCGGGGTCGCCGCGCAGGCGCTGCTGATCCCGGAGATTGTCGAGCTTTCCTCCGGCGACCGCGCGTTGCTGCTGGAACACGCGGAAACGCTGGAACGCTTCGGTCTCGGGATCGAGCCCTTCGGCGGCAACGCCGTCGCGGTGCGCGAGACGCCCGCGATCCTGGGCGAGGTCGATGCACAGGCGATGGTGCGCGACATCCTCGACGAACTGGACGATGCGGGCGACAGCGACCTGCTGAAGGCGCGGCTGGACGCGATCCTCAGCCGGATGGCCTGCCACGGCTCCGTCCGGTCGGGCCGCCGGATGCGGGCGGAAGAGATGAACGCGCTGCTGCGCGAGATGGAGGCGACGCCCCATTCCGGCCAGTGCAACCACGGGCGGCCCACCTACGTGGAGCTGAAACTCTCTGATATCGAACGGCTTTTCGGACGCACATGATACGCATCGCGGGACATACCTTTTCGCTGGAAGACCCGGTCGTGCTGATCGGCCTCGGCGGCGCCGTGGGCTTCGTGCTGATCTGCCTGCTGCTGCTGCTGTCCATTCGCGCCAGCCGCAAGGCCGCCGACCCGCTGATCTACCAGCTGGACCAGATGGGCCGAACCATCGACGGCCTCTACCGCGGGCAGGAGCAGCTGTCGGGCGGGCTGACGACCGTGTCGAACGCGCAGGCCAGCGGTCAGGCGCAGGTGCTGCAGGCGATGGAGACCCGACTGGCGGCGGTGCAGAGCCAGATGAACGACCGCCTGCACGAGAATGCGATGAAGTCGGCGCGGGCGCTGTCCGAGATGCAGGAGAAGATGAACGAACAGCTTCGGGGCGGGTCGGAGAAGACGACCAAGTCGTTGACCGAGCTGCAGGAGCGGCTGGCGGTCATCGACAAGGCGCAGGAGAATATCACCCGGCTGTCGGGCGATGTGCTGTCGTTGCAGGACATCCTGTCGAATAAGCAGACGCGCGGGGCGTTCGGCGAGATCCAGCTGAACGACATCGTGGGCAAGGCGCTGCCCTCCGACAGCTTCTCGCTGCAGGCGGTGCTGTCGAACGGCAAGCGGGCGGACTGCCTGATCCACCTGCCGAACCCGCCGGGGCCGATCGTGATCGACGCCAAGTTCCCGCTGGAGGCCTACGAGAAGCTGAGGGCGGGCGAACCCGGCGCGGCGCAGCTGTTCAAGACCTCGGTCCGGGCGCATATCAAGGCGATTTCAGAGCGTTACATCATCGAAGGCGAAACGGCGGACGGGGCGCTGATGTTCCTGCCGTCCGAGGCGGTCTATGCCGAGCTGCATGCCAATTTCGGCGAGCTGGTGCGCGAGGGTTTTGCGGCACGGGTCTGGGTGGTGTCGCCCACCACCTGCATGGCGACGCTGAACACGATGCGCGCGATCCTGAAGGACGCGCGGATGCGGGAACAGGCGGGCGCGATCCGCAACATGCTGAAACTGCTGCACCGCGATGTGGAGCTGGTGTCGGAACGGGTCGGCAAGTTGCAGACCCATTTCGGACAGGCCCGGGCCGACCTGGAAGGGATCGGGACCGCCGCCGAGCGGGCCGGGAAGCGGGCTGCGCGGCTGGATAACTTCGACTTTGAGGAACTGGCGCCCGACGAGGGCGCGCAGGGGCTGGTGGGGCTGAAGCGGCCTGCCGAGTGACGTCGGGAGTTTTGGTCCGGGTTTTGGGGGCCCAGTCTAACCATTGATTGCAGTGCCCCCTGCTCGAGACGCGGCGGCCAGGTGAGCCATCCTCCCTTTTCTCAAGGAAGGTGCCAATATCGGCGGTGGAAGGGGGCGCTGCCTTACCGTTGTTTGGACTTTCCGGTCCCCGTTGTCCGCAAGCACTCGATTACTGTGCCGCGCGCGTTTGGGGTTCGAAGGGATCATCCCGTACGCACGGCTTCAACTGAAGGCAGCGGGATCGACGTGATCCGCGAGCCTTGCCCGGAAATGGGAGCCTCTTTGAAGCCATGGAACCTCCAGCGGGATCGCAACAACCCAGACATGCCCGCAAGAAGGATGCGGGCGTTCGTTCGTATGAGTTTATCCCGCAGGCGAGATGTCTGCTCTGCCGTTCAGGGCTCCTGATGATGCGGTTGCGGACAGTTGCCGATCCGTCAGCGGGAGGGTGCGGCATTACAATGGATGTCCATGGCCGCTGCGGGCAGGAAGGGCGACACTCATCCCATGAACGTGTTCGGCAACAGCGCCGTGGCGAGTCCGTTGAGGTTCTCTCGCAGCGCGTCTCGTGACGACGGCCCGCCGAGATTGACCCGCAGGTATTCGCCCGGCTCGCCATAGACGGTAAACGCATCCGAAGGCATCAGCCCGATAGGGCGACGCGCCATGCGGGCGAGGATATCAGCGCGGGTGACGCCTGTCGGCAAGCTCAGCCAGATGTTGAACGCATTTTCTGCAGACAGATAGGTGTGTCCGGCCAGAACCTCATCTGCGATGGCTTGCCTTGCGGCGGTTTCGGACCGAATGAAGCGCCGGATGCTGTCGGCCGTGCCATCCTCGATCCATTGCGTGGTCAGGGCCATGGACAGTGGCGAGGGCATCACCGAGAGCGCGCGGATCGCCTGCGACAGGTGGTGGGCGCAGCGCGGGGTCGGGGCGATGGTATAGGCCAGCCGCAGCCCGGCTCCGATGCATTTTGCGAGCCCGCCAATGTGCCAGGTCAGGTCCGGCGCGGACAGTGCGATCGGGGCAGGGGTGCGCGCGGGAATGAACCCGTAGGCATCGTCTTCGATCAGATTGAGGTCGTGGTGGCGCAGCCGTTCGGCAATGGCCAGTCGGCGATCCTCGGGGATCGTCAGCGTCGTGGGGTTCTGAAGCGTCGGGTTAAGGTAGAGCGCTTTTGGCGCGTGCGTCCGCACAGCTTCGTCGAGGGCTTCGGGCAGTATGCCTTTCTCGTCCCCGGCGATGCCGATGAGTTTCAGCTGAAGTCGCCCGCAGATATTGCGGATACCGGGATAGGTGATGTCTTCGCACAGGATCACTTCGCCGGGCCGGGCGATGACCGACAGGATCGCCGTCATCGTCGCATGGGCGCCGGGAGTCACTGCGATCCGGTCGAGGGAGGGCACCATCCCCCGCATGCTGAGCCAGCTGGAGGCGGCGACGCGGTCGCGTTCCGATCCGGTCGAGGACTGGTATCGCAACAGGTCGATCAGGTTGTTCGACACATAGCCCAGCCCCTCCTGCATCCGCCGCCGCAGTTCCGGGTCGACCGGTTCCGGCGGCATGTTCATCGCCAGATCCTCTTCGCGGGCGCGGGCGGGATCGGGGGCGGCGCTGACAGAGGTGCTGCGGACGAAGGTGCCGCGGCCGACGTGGCTTTCGACATGACCGCGCGCCTGCGCCTCGGCGTAGCCGCGGGAGACGGTGGTGAAGTCGATCTTCAGCCGCTCTGCGAGACGGCGCTGCGGCGGCAGGCGGTCGCCGGGTTTCAGGCGCCCGGCACGGATGTCGGCGGCGAGGGCTTCGGCGATGGCGATGTAGCGCGGCTTGCCGCTTTCGATATCCGCAGGGGTCCAGTCGATCATTATTTACTCCGTTCTGGGTCGTCCCTACAGAAACCCGCCGAAAAATTGAAGCGGATTGTATGGATTATTGGGGGTAATTGATTCGTGTGGTATGCTGGTGACACACCGGATCGAATGCGCCAGACAGAATGTGATTATGCGGCGGGCATGTTTGGCCTTTGTTTGCTTGGGTTATGGGCAAAATTGAATCTGGAATGTGCATTTAATTGTATGTAGATTGAACTGTTGATTGATTCATACAATTTTGGCGGCGCACAGATGGTCATCCCTCAGCAAGGAGAACATCATGCCCGCAGTCACCCAGGAAGCGCACAAGGACGGCGACTATTTCGTCAATTACGAAGAGAAGGTCTTCGAGGACGTAAAGGCTGAGGAAGGCGAGAAAGCCCTCGTCACCTTCCACACCGTTGCCTTCGAAGGCTCTATCGGCCTCGTGAACATCCTCAATGCCATCCGCCTGAACCGGAAGGGCTACGAGACCTCGATCCTGCTTTATGGACCCGGCGTCACGCTCGGCATCCAGCGCGGCTTCCCGACGCTGGGCGACGAAGCTTTTCCCGGCCATCAGAACTTTGCCGTGAACCTCAAGAAGTTCATGGGCGAGGGCGGCAAGGTCTATGCCTGCCGGTTCGCGCTTCAGGCGCTCTATGGCCATGGGGAGCCGTCGCTGCTGCCGGGCATCACGCCGATCGCGCCCCAGGACGTGTTGGACTGCATCCTTCTGCACAAGAAGGCGAACGCGGTGATCCTGGATACCTGGACCGTCTGACTCCTTGAGGGCGCATTGCCCCTCATCGCCGGGTCGTGCCTTTGCCGACCCGGCCTATTCCGAACGGAGGTCTTCCATGCGAACGGACACGATCCGCGCCGCAGCCGTCCAGATTGCCCCCGACCTGTCGGGCCGGGCTGGCACGATCGAACGGGTGCTGAACGCGATTGCCGAAGCCGCCGACAAGGGTGCGCAGTTCATCGTCTTCCCCGAGACCTTCGTGCCCTACTACCCCTATTTCTCGTTCATCCTTCCGCCCGTGCAGCAGGGTGCCCCGCATATGGACCTGATCGCCGAGGCGGTGGTCGTGCCGTCGCCGGAAACACAGGCCGTCGCCGATGCCGCCGCCAAGCGCGGCGTGGTCGTGGTGCTGGGCGTGAACGAACGCGATCACGGATCGCTCTACAACACGCAACTGATCTTCGATGCAGACGGCACACTGGCGCTGAAACGGCGCAAGATCACGCCCACCTACCATGAGCGCATGGTCTGGGGCATGGGTGACGGTGCGGGGCTGAAAGTCGTCGATACCGCTGTCGGGCGCGTCGGGGCGCTGGCCTGCTGGGAGCATTACAACCCGCTCGCCCGCTACGCGCTGATGACCCAGCACGAGGAGATCCACGCCGGTCACTTCCCCGGCTCCCTCGTCGGGCCGATCTTCGGCGAACAGATCGAGGTCACGATGCGCCACCACGCGCTGGAGGCCGGGTGTTTCGTCGTCAACGCGACCGGCTGGCTGACCGAGGAGCAGATCGCCGAAATCCACCCCGATCCAAAATTGCAGAAGGGGATCCGCGACGGCTGTATGACCTGCATCATCTCGCCCGAGGGGCGGCATCTGGCCGAACCTCTGACCGAGGGCGAAGGCATCCTGATTGCCGATCTCGATATGCGGCTGATCGCCAAGCGCAAGCGCATGATGGACAGCGTCGGCCATTACGCGCGGCCTGAACTTCTGAGCCTGCTGCACGACACCCGCCCTGCCGTGACCCGTCACTCCCGCGACGGCGCGCCCTTTCCCGACCCCGCCGAACAGGAGGACCAGGATGTCTGACCTAGCCCAATCCGATCTGATCAACGAACTGCAGACCCACGGGATGCGCCTTGTCGATCCCCGCGCGGGACAGGAAAGCCGCCGGGGCGGGGCAGGGCCGTCGGACCACAAGGCGATCACCATCGGCGACACCACGGTGATGATCCCCGTCCACACCGCGCCGAGCTTCGAGAGCCCCTACCTCGTCGAGGCCCCGGACGACACCGGCGCCGCCCGGGTGACGCGCGATGGCGAGGAAGTCGCGCGGGTCCGCTTCCCGACCAAGGCGAAGTTCTATGCTCTGAAGACCGCCGACGGCATCCCCTACAGCCAGATCGCCGCGCTGCATTCGCGCGACGTGCTGGCGACGACGGTGCTTCAGACCTGCATCCGCTATGAAAGCCGCAAGAAGACCTGCCAGTTCTGCGCCATCGGCCAGAGCCTCGCGGCCGGCCGCACCATCGCCCACAAGACGCCCGAGATGCTGGCGGAGGTCGCGAAGGCGGCGGTCGAGCTGGACGGCGTGAAGCATATGGTCCTGACGACCGGCACGCCCAGGGGCAAGGACCGGGGCGCGCAGGTCATGGTGGACAGCGCCCTTGCGATCAAGTCCGCGGTCGACCTGCCGCTGCAGGGCCAGATCGAACCGCCCGAGGATGACATCTGGCACCAGCGCATGTTCGATGCGGGCATCGACACGCTTGGCATGCACCTTGAGGCGGTGACGCCCGAGGTGCGCGAAAGGATCATGCCGGGCAAGGCCTCGGTTCCCGTCGAGAAGTACCTCTCCAGTTTCGAGGCGGCGGTGAAGGTCTTCGGGCGCGGCCAGGTCTCGACCTACATCCTCGCCGGTCTGGGCGACACGCGCGAGGCGATCCTGTCGATGGCCGAGGTGCTGACCGACATGGGCGTCTATCCCTTCGTCGTGCCCTTTGTCCCGATCTCGGGCACGCCGCTGGAAAGCCATCCGACGCCGTCGTCGGAGTTCATGGCCTCGATCCTCCGGCCCCTCGGACAAATGATTGCGCGAAATGGCATCCTGTCGTCGGACATGAAAGCGGGCTGCGGCAAGTGCGGCGCGTGTTCGGCCCTCTCGACCTACGAGAAACTGGCCCCCACGCCGGAGCGGAGGATCGCATGATCGAGCTTGAACCGCGCGCGTTCCACTGCCCCGGCTACTACATCCGCGCGGCCTCGAAACGGTTCGAGGCGGATGGCGCGCAGGCACTTCGGCACCGCACCTTCGTCGAGGAGCAGAAGATATTCCCCGACCATGACCGGGACGAGATCGACCTGATCGCCACGCATCTGGTGGCGCTGTCGACCTATGCGCACGAAGCCGATCAGGTGGTCGGCACGGTCCGCATCCACGAGGAAAGCCCGCGCCTCTGGTGGGGCTCGCGCCTTGCCGTCGACCGCGATTTCCGGGCGGTGAGCCGTCTTGGCACCGAACTGATCCGGCTGGCCGTCTGCACGGCGAATGCGCGCGGCTGCGACATTTTCCTTGCCCACGTTCAGATGCAGAACGTGCGTCTGTTCGAAAAACTGCACTGGACCGCGCTGAAGGAGGTCACGATCCACGGCACGCCGCATATGAAGATGCAGGTGGATCTCACGAAATATCCGCCCTGCGCCGATCCGGTCGTCGGCTGGTATCACCGCACGCAACGCAGGGCTGGCTGATGATGCACCCTGTCCCCTCCGCCGTTTCCGCCATGGCCGAGGCGTTGCGCGAACATCCGTCCATCCGATCCAAGCTGGGCATCGCGGACGCGACTCGGGCGCTTGGCCTCGACGCCGCCAGCGCGGGCCGTGTGGGCGACGACGCCGCCGCCCTGCCGAACGGCGACGGCTGGGACCTGATCGCTGGCGAAGGATTCATCCCGGCCTTTGTCGCGGATGATCCATGGTTCGCGGGCTGGTGCGCCGTGATGGTGAACCTGTCGGACATCGCGGCCATGGGAGGGCGGGCGACGGCGCTGGTCGATCAGGTCTGGGCGCCGGATGCTGAAATCGCCGCGCCCGTGCTGAAGGGGCTGAGGGATGCCTGCGCCGCCTTTGGCGTGCCGCTGGTTGGCGGGCATACGAACCTTGCCGCGCCGTCGATCGGACTGGCGACCTCGGTCTTCGGCAAGGCCCGCGCGCTGATCACCAGCTTCGATGCGCGGCCGGGCGATGTGCTAATCGCCGCCGTGGATCATCGCGGGGCCTATCGCAACTTCGACAACTTCTGCGCCGCGCTCGACGCCCCGCCAGAGCGGTTGCGCGGCGATCTGGAACTGCTGCCTGCACTGGCCGAAGAGGGGCTGGTCGCGGCGGGAAAGGACATCAGCCAGGGCGGGATCGTCGGCACGGCGCTGATGCTGGCCGAATGCTCCGGCGTCGGGATCGAGATCGAGATTGACGCCGTGACGCCTCCGCCGGGCATCGCCGTGGACCGATGGCTGCGCAGCTTCCCCAGTTTCGGCTTCCTGTTGGCTGTCGCACCCGACAAGGCCAATGCGGTCACGACCCGCTTTGGCGCGCGTGACATCGAGGCCGCCGCTATCGGTCGGATCAGCAGCGGCAGCTCCGTTACCCTGATCCAAGGCGGCGAACGTGCCCTTTTCTGGGATCATGCCGCCACGCCATACCTCGGCCTGACCGGAGGCGCGGATGCCTGAAACCTTCTGGACCGTGCGCTGGCCCGACGGCACGGAGGAGCAGCTTTATTCCCCGTCTTCCGTCGTAACCGAGCTTTTCGAACCGGGGACGCGCTACCCGGTTCCAGATTTTCTGCACCGGTCCCGCATGGCGATGCAGAGCGCCTCGAACCGGGTCAAGGCCCGCTACGGCCACCCATGTTCGCTGGCCATGGGCCAGCTGGACCGGATCGAACAGCGGGTGGCCGGGCTCGACCCCGAAGGGGCCCCGGTCACATGCCTGAAGATCACCCAATGAGGAGTGAGACGATGAAAGACACCCAGACACCGCATAGCCCGGTCGTAATCGTCGGCGGCGGTCAGGCGGGCCTCTCGACGGCCTATTGCCTTGAGCAGAAAGGGATCGAAAGCATCGTCTTCGAACGCAACAAAGCGTTCCATTCCTGGAAGGTGAACAGGTGGGACAGCTTTTGCCTCGTCACTCCCAACTGGCAATGCCGCCTGCCGGATTTCCACTATGACCGTGACTATGGCGGGACCGATCCAGACGGTTTCATGCTGCGGGATGAGATCACCGACTACCTCGACGCCTTCCTCGACCGCGCCGCGCCCAACCTGCACGAAGGGGTCGTCGTGACCCGCGTTGCGCCCGTGGATGGCGGTGGATTTGTCGTTGAGACCAGCATCGGCGCCTGGACCTGCGATCAGGTGGTGATCGCGACCGGCGGATATGACACGCCGATCGAGCCGCCTTACGCGCAGGACCTGTCGCCGGACATTTTCCAGATGCACTCCGTCGATTACCGCAACGTCGACCAGTTCCCCGATGGCGGCGTGCTGATCGTCGGCACCGGTCAGTCCGGGGTGCAGCTCATGGAGGATTTCACGCGCGCCGGCCGCGACGTGCATCTCGCCGTCGGGCCCGCGCCACGGAGCCCGCGCAAATACCGGGGCCGGGATGCGACGGACTGGCTGTATGACGCCGGACACTACGATATCACCATCGACCGCCACCCCGATCCCGTGAAGGCGATGACCCAGACCAACCACTACATGTCCGGCCGCGATGGCGGCAAGGAGATCGACCTGCGCCGCTTCCACCTCGAGGAGGGAGTCTCGCTTTACGGCTCGCTCGCGGACATGGTTGGCACGACTGTGCGTTTCCTCCCGGACCTGAAGAAAAACCTCGACGATGCGGACCGATCCTATGTCGGAATTCGTGACCAGATCGACGCCTACATCGCGCGTGAAGGGATCGATGCGCCCGCGGAACCGGGCTTCGAGAAGGTCTGGGAACCGGAGCAGGAAATCACTGAGGTCGATGTGGCCGATCAGGGCATCACCTCGGTTCTCTGGGCCATCGGGTTCCGGCCGGATTATTCCTGGATCGAGGCGGATGTCTTCGACGCACGCGGCAAGCCGGAATACACGCGCGGCGTGACCGCACAGCCGGGGTTGTATTTCGTAGGGTTGGGCTGGCTGAACACCTGGGGCTCAGGCAGATTCCTGGGGATCGAGGAGGACAGCAAATACCTTGCAGACTGTATCGCTTCAGCTTGCCGGGATGCCTCGGACCCTGTTGCCAGGTGAAGCCTGCGACAGGCCTGCGCGTCCCGCGTTTCCCCAGCAGGCGGGGCGGCATTGAAGCGCCGCCGTCCCCTTCGGCCTGCTTTCGGACGATCGGCTACTGTGGTGCGTTCCACAATTCTGATCGTTGAAATCCACGAGCCGGAAGTTCGAATGGAGGAGGGGGCTCTGCCCCCGTCGCGGCCTGAAGGCCACGACTCCCCCCGAAGTATTTTTGACCAGAAGAAGCCGGGGATCCTGTTCGGGTGGAGAGGTCAGTGCGGTGTGGTGGTGCCCCGGCGGTCAGTCGTATGGGCCGCCGCCAAGGGCGCGGCGGGGTTTGGTGTCGGTGGGCGGCAGGGGGATGAAGTCGCTTTCGTCGCCGGGCACCGTTTCGAACCGGCCGCGGCGCCATTCCTCCTGCGCCTGTTCGATGCGTTCCTTGCGGGAGGAGACGAAGTTCCACCAGATCCAGCGCGGGCCTTCCATCGGTTCGCCGCCGAAGAGCATGATCCGCGCGCCACGGTCCGAGCGGACGACGATCTGGTCGCCGGGGTGCAGCACCAGCAGGCGGGCGGCGGGGAAGGTCTGGCCGCCGATCTCGATCTCACCCGAGATGGTGTAGATGGCGCGCTCCGTCACCGAGGGCTCGATCGCCACCCGTGCGCCGGGGGCGAGCTGGATGTCGGAATAGAGCGTCTCGGAAGTCGTGGCGAGGGGCGAGGAGGCGCCGAAGGCGGAGCCGGCGATCAGGCGGGCGGTGACGCCGCCGTCCTCGAGGACCGGCAGCGACTCGGTGCCGTGGTGCATGAAGGCGGGATCGCTTTCCTCCTGCGCCTCGGGGAGCGCCACCCATGTCTGCAGGCCGAAGAGTTTCTGGCCGGTCCTGCGCCGCTCGGGGTCGGTGCGTTCGGAATGCACGATGCCGCGCCCGGCCTTCATCCAGTTGACCGCGCCGGGCAGGATCTCGGCATCGGTGCCGAGGCTGTCGCGGTGGCGGATGCTGCCGTCGAACAGGTAGGTCACGGTGGCGAGGTTGATGTGCGGATGGGGGCGCACGTCGATGCCCTGGTCGGTCAGGAATTCCGCCGGGCCCATCTGGTCGAAGAAGATGAACGGTCCGACCATCTGGCGCTGCGTGGTCGGCAGCGCGCGCCGCACCTCCAGCCCGCCGAGGTCGACGGCGCGGGGGATAACCAGCGTCTCGATGGCATCGACCGAGGCCGGGTCGCCGAGGGTGGGATCGGGGCAGGGGCTCCAGCTCATGTCGTGTGCTCCTCAGCTGTTCAGGACGTCCTGCCATTCGGGATGGCGGGCGATCTGCGCCTTGGCGAAGGGGCAGAGCGGGAGGATCTTCTTCCCTTCGGCACGGGCGTCCTCGACCGCGCGCAGGACCAGCGCCTGCCCGACCGAGCGGCCGCGCAGGGCGTCGGGGACCTCGGTGTGGTCGATGATGATGAGGCTTTCACCGGCGCGCGAATAGGTCATCTCGGCCTCGTGCCCGTCGACAGTGACGACGTAGCGGCCCTTGGAGGCGGTTTCCTCGCGCTCGATCTGCAGGGTATCGGAGGTTGGCTCGGACATGGTCGCTCCCTTCGTCGCCGGTGGCCGCACGGAGGCGCGGCAGCGTTGTGCGGCATCCTGTCGCGATCCGCGAAGCGAAGTCCAGCCGGGGCCGGGCGGCGCGGTCTCACGAGGCCGTTATCGCCGCAAGCCTCAGCGCAGGATCGGCGGCTTGTCCGGGTCGGAGCCGGGTGCGGTGCGGGCGGGCGTTTCGGGGGCGGCGGGCTTGGGCAGGTCGATCAGCAGGCCGCGGCGCGCGAGGGCCGCGGCCCTGGGGTCGGTCGCGGCGAAGAAGGCGACGTCCATCTCGCCCGCCTCGACGCCGGAGAAGGTCAGCGCCTCGCCCGCGGCACGGGCCAGCGCGGCCTCGGCACCGGGGCGGGTGTCGACGAAGGCGAGCATGTGGCCGCGCCGTCCGGCTTGGTCCTCGGTCCCGACGAGGTAGGCGGACTCGGCCAGACCGCCGGTCAGGCCTAGCTTGGTGTCCAGCGCCTCGAGCAGGCGGTCGGGCAGGCCGCGCGGAGTGTGGAAAGCCGCGATCCGCGCCTCGGTTTCCTGAGGGCTGTGGCCGAGGGTTTCGGCCAGCCACGCCACCGCCTCGGGCGGGAGCATGATGGACGACGGCGCGACCTCGAGGTTCAGGCCCAGGCCGATGCCCTGACCGGCGAGCATCCCGGCGATCACCCGGCCGGGCAGCGCGGCATAGGGCGCTTCGCGGCCCGTGAAGGCGGCCAGCCGTTCCTCGGTGTCGAAGACGAGGATCCAGTCGGCATCGGAGAGGGTGAAGATCTCGGGCGACAGCTTGTCGTCCTTCGCTTCCTGCGTCAGCAGCATGAACAGCTCGTTGTCGGCGAGGCGCTCGTAGAACTTCAGCCGGGCCGCATCGTCCTGGGGTGCGGCTTCCATCGCCGCATGGGCGCGGTCGAGCGGGGTGTCGGTCATGCGAGCGCTTCCTTCACTTGTGCCTGCAGCACGGGGATCAGTTCGGTTTCGAACCACGGGTTCTTCTTCAGCCACCCGGTATTGCGCCATGAGGGATGAGGCAAGGGGAAGGCGCCGGGCGCGTGGTCGCGCCATGCGCGGACGGTTTCGGTGACGGGGGTCCGCAGGCCGAGGTGGTAGCGGTGCGCGTGGGCGCCGATCAGCAGGCGCAGGTGCAGGTCGGGGAGCGTGTCCATCACCGCGTCGTGCCACGTGGCCGCGCAGAGGCGGGGCGGCGGCAGGTCGCTGCCCTTGGCGTCGTATCCGGGAAAGCAGAAGGCCATCGGCACGACGGCGATGCGGGACATGTCGTAGAACGTTTCGCGGTCCACCCCCATCCAGTCCCGCAGCCGGTCGCCCGAACGGTCGTCGAAGGGCCGCCCGCTTTCATGGACGCGGATGCCGGGGGCCTGTCCCGCGATCAGCAACCGCGCGCCGGGGCGGAACCAGACCACCGGGCGCGGCGCGTGGGCGGTGCGGGTCGTGGCGAAGCGGTCGGCACAGAGACGGCAGGCGCGGATGCGGTCGGGCAGGGGGGCGGTCATCGCGGAAAGGTGGGTCCGGGCGGGCGCGGCGTCAACGGCGCAGGGCGCCGCTCTGGATCTGTCGGCGACATCGCGGCGATTGTGCGACGCAGGGAAAGGACCTAATCCGGAAAAAAACAAAAAGGGATGGGGACACATGTATCGCGTGTGGAATTTTCTGACCAGCTATTCGCTCCTGCTCATCATCGGCGCGCTTCTGGCACTGGTGTGGGCGAACACTTCGGCGGACAGCTACCACCACTTCGTGGAGTTCGTGATCTGGGATCATGCGCCGATCGGGCACCTGCATGACGGCCACCGGACGCTGACGCTGCACTACCTCGTCAACGACGTGCTGATGGCGCTGTTCTTTGCCATCGCGGCCAAGGAAGTCTGGGAAGCGGTGATCCTCGAGGAAGGCTCGCTGCGCGGCAAGAAGGCGGCGACGCCGCTGTTCGCCACGGCGGGCGGGATGCTGGGGCCGATCGTGGTCTACCTCGGGATGGCGTGGTTCCTGTGGAACGACACGTTCCATGACGTCGCGAACGGCTGGGCGATCCCGACCGCGACGGACATCGCGTTCTCCTACCTCGTCGGACGGATGGTGTTCGGCGCGGGGCACCCGGCGGTGCGGTTCCTGCTGCTGCTGGCCATCGCGGATGACGCCGCGGGGCTGATCATCCTCGCGATCTTCTATCCCTCGGGCGATCTGGCCCCGGCCTGGCTGCTGATGTCGCTGGCGGCGGCCGTGGGGGTCTTTGTCCTGTTCAACTGGCTGCCGCGCCGGATGGACGTGGGCAACCAGGACCGGCCCAATTCGACATGGGTGCGCGAGAAGCTGGGCTTCTGGCCTTATGCCATCGCGGGCTGCATCAGCTGGTACGGGTTCCAGGAAAGCGGGATCCATCCGGCGCTGGGCCTGCTGCCGATCGTGCCGACGATCCCCCATGCCGACCGCGCCTTCGGTATCTTCAGCGAGGCCGAGCAGTATCTGACCGACCTGCTGAACCATATCGAGCATGCACTCAAATATCCGGTCGAGCTGGTGCTGTTCCTCTTCGGCCTGCTCAACGCGGGGGTGGTGTTCAGCTCCATCGGCGAGCCGACGTGGCTGGTGCTGGGCGGTCTGCTGATCGGCAAGCCGGTCGGGATCGCGCTGTTCGGGATTGTGGGCGCCCATGTGCTGAAGCTGGGTCTGCCGGCGGGGATGCGGACCATCGACCTTGTCGTCGTCGGCTGCGTCGCGGCGATCGGGTTCACCGTGTCGCTGTTCGTCGCCTCGGTCGCCTTCGATCCGGGCCCGGTTCAGGACGCAGCCAAGATGGGCGCGCTGTTCAGCTTCTTTGCCGCGGCGGTGTCCCTCGTGGTGGGTCAGCTGACGCGGGTCGAGAAGGTCCGGGCCTGACGATTCTGGCGGCGCCCGGAGGGAATCCGGGTGCCGCTGTCCACGTGACGGGGATTGTCACGTGACAGCAGCGGGATTGGCGCAGATTTGTCGACCCGAGCCACAATTTCGCCGCGATCGCTTGGCATGACCCTCGGCTATGGCTCATAATGCCCGTCAAGGGTCAATCATGCCTAAACAAAACTCCGGCAAGGAGTGGCCGAGAGCAGAATCCGGAGCGCTCGATGCTCGAATTCGATAACGTGAGCAAGTCCTTCTGGACCGGGAGTCACCGGAAGATCATCCTTGACCGGGTGTCTTTCCGCATCGAACGCGGGCGCAACCTCGGGATCCTCGCGCCGAACGGCACCGGCAAGACGACCCTCATCAACATGATGGCCAATCTCGAGAAGCCGGACGAGGGCACGATCCGCCGGACCGCCAAGATCTCGTTCCCGCTGGGGTTCATGGGCGGCACCGTCAGCCGCCATTCCGCCTACGAGAACAGCCGCTACATCGCGCGGCTCTACGGTCTGGACCCGGACTATGTCGAGGCGTTCTGCCGCTGGCTCTGCGATCTGGGGGAATATTTCGACCAGCCGCTCGGGACCTATTCGTCCGGGATGCGATCCCGGTTTTCCTTTGCGCTGCTGCTGGCGCTCGATTTCGACATGTACCTCATCGACGAGGGCATGCCCAATTCAACCGACGTGGAGTTCAACCGAAAGGCGGGGGAAATCCTGCGCGAAAGGCTGGAACGGACGACGATCGTGATCGTGTCGCACCAGCCCCGCGTGCTCGAAGCCTTTGCCAACCAGGCCGCCGTGCTGATGGACGGCAAGCTCCACATGTTCGACTCCTTGGAAGAAGCGAAACAGCTCTATGACTACGAAACCCAAGGCTAGGAAGTTCCGCATCCGCCGCGCAACGCCCGGCACGCCCGCGTCGCACTCCGAACAGGACGCGGCACAGCGCCCGTCGGTGCGTCCGGTGGACACCGCGCCCGAGGCCGCGCCGACCGGGGCCGAATCCAGCATTTCCAGCGTCGCGCAGCAACGCGCGGCCGAACTGGCCCGCCGGGCGGCTGCCGCCGAGGCGGCCCGCCGCAAGGCCGCCGCCGAAGCCGCAGGCCAGCCTTCGCCCATTTCGGGCGGCGCACCGAAATCCACGCTCAAGGCTGCGGGCCGCACGGTCGCACCGCGACCCAAGCCCATCGTGTCCTCCGAGGGTGGCGAGACGGTCAGACCGTCGCGCCCGACGGTCGCAACGGTCCGCCCGCGCCCGGTGCTGCCCGCCGAGGGCGACACCGACAGTTTCCCGCGCCCGACGCCGGCCCCGGATGCACAGGCGGACAACGGCACCTCTGCCGCACCGCGCCCTGCGGCCCCCGACGAAACGGCTCAGCCGAGTGCCGAGGCCCCCGTGACCCCCGCCTCGACCGATGCCCGGTCTGGCGAGGTCGACAGCCCCCGCGTCGCGCGGGCGGATCTGGACATCGACACGATCCGCAAGGAGGGCCTGACGGGCCGCCAGCTGCGCATGGCGCGGCGCGTGGCGCAGAAACACGGGATCGCCGCGACCTCGGACTTCGACGCGGTGCGCCAGCTGCGCGCGCGCGGGATCGACCCGTTCGAGCGGACGAACATGCTGCAACTGGTCGTGCCGGGCGGCGCGTCGGGCAATGGCGGCGGCGACGAGCCGCCGGTGCAGCTGCCGCAGACGATCCCCGCCGGTCCGGGCCACAACCTGCCCTCGACCGAGGTGCGCCCGTCCGAACGCCGGGCCAACGAAATCTCGAAGCTGCAGCAGGAACTGGCCCAGCGTCGCCGCAAGCGGATGATGCTGCTGGCGGTCCGGCTGATGTTCTTCGTCTTTGCGCCGACCTTCCTGGCCGGGTGGTACTTCTTTGTCGTCGCCACGCCGATGTACGCGGCCAAGTCGGAATTCCTGATCCTGCAGGCCGACAACCAGGGCGGCGGCGGTCTTGGCGGGCTGCTGTCCGGGACCCAGTTCGCGACCAACCAGGATTCCATCGCGGTGCAGTCCTATCTGCAGTCCAAGGACGCGATGCTGCGGCTGGACCGCGACGTCGGCTTCAAGAGCCACTTTACACAGCCGTGGATCGACCCGATCCAGCGACTGGACCCCGATCCGTCGAACGAACAGGCCTACAAGATCTACAAGCGGAACGTGAAGATCGGCTATGACCCGACCGAAGGCGTGATCCGCATGGAAGTCGCCGCAGCCGACCCGACCGTCGCCGCGCAGTTCAGCGAGAACCTGATCGAATACGCCGAGGAACGCGTCGACGAACTGTCCCGCCGCAAGCGCGAGGACGGGATGAAGACCGCCCGCGAAAGCCTGGAACGGGCCAAGGCGGAACGGCGCGAGGCGCAGGAACAGCTGGTCGCCCTTCAGGAAGGCACCTTCATCGACCCCGAGGGGATCATCGCGGGCCTGAGGACGCAGATCAACAACTACGAGATCCAGCTGGCTGAGAAGGAACTGCAACTTGCGGCGCTTTTGGACAACTCGCGGCCCAACTCGGCCCGTGTCGAGGGTGCGCGGGGCGATGTGCAGCGGCTCAAGGCCCTGCTGGCCGAACTGAACGCAAGGATGACCGAGGCGACGTCGGGCGAAACCTCGCTGGCCGCCAAGGCTGCGCAGGTGCAGATGGCGCAGGCCGACCTGGCGACCGCTGACCTGTTCCTGCAATCCGCGCTGCAGAACGAAAAGCAGACCGAGCTGGAGGCGAACCGGCAGGTGCGCTACCTGACCACCTCGGTCCGGCCGGTCGCGCCCGAGGATCCGAGCTATCCGCGCGCCTTCGAGGACACGCTGCTGGCGTTCCTGATCTTCTCGGGCATTTACCTGATGATCAGCCTGACGGCCTCGATCCTGCGCGAACAGGTTTCGGCCTGATCCCCAAGGCGCGCGCCCGTCCGGTGCGCGCCTGCCTTTTCAGCGTGGCGATTGCCGCCTGCGACGATCCGCCGTCGGATTGTTCCAACATGGACCCGTTACAGGTTATGGATTAGATCGCGGCGGGCCGGTTTGGCCTGCTGCACAATTGCAGGCCCGCAAGGGGCCGGAATCAGAAAGCGAGACATTACGTGACGAAGCCGATTTCCACCGTTCAGCCGAACACCTGGTCCTTCATGCGCGATCCGATGATCAAGCCGACCGGGTTTCGCGAATACGATGCGCGCTGGAAGTATCCGGACGAAATCAACCTGCCGGGCATGACCGCTCTCGGCCTCGGGATCGGGACCCAGATGCACAAGCGCGGCGTGGAGCCGGTGATCGCGGTCGGCAACGATTACCGGGACTATTCCGTGGCGATCAAGAACGCGCTGATCCTCGGACTGATGCAGGCGGGCGTCCAGGTCAAGGACATCGGGCCCTGCATCACGCCGATGGCCTATTTCAGTTCCTTCCACCTCGGGGTGCCGGGCGTCGCGATGGTCACGGCCAGCCACAACCCGAACGGCTGGACCGGGGTGAAGATGGGCTTTGCCATGCCGCTGACCCACGGTCCGGACGAGATGGGTGAGCTGAAGGACATCGTGCTGAACGGCAAGGGCGAGTCGCGTCCGGGCGGATCCTGCGAATTCGTGGAGGGCGTGTTCGACGCCTACATGGACGACCTCGTCGGCGACTTCAAAATGAGCCGCAAGCTCAAGGTCGTCTGCGCGACCGGCAACGGCACCGCCTCGGCCTTCGCGCCCGCGCTGTTCGAACGGATCGGCGTCGAGGTGGTCGAGAGCCACAACGAGCTCGACTACACCTTCCCGAACTACAACCCGAACCCCGAGGCGATGGAAATGCTGCACGACATGGCGCATTCCGTGAAGGCTTCGGGTGCGGACTTCGCGCTCGGCTTCGACGGGGACGGCGACCGCTGCGGCGTGGTGGATGACGAGGGCGAGGAGATCTTCGCCGACAAGGTGGGGGTCATCATGGCCCGCGACCTGTCCAAGATTTACCCGAACTCGACCTTCGTGGCGGATGTGAAATCCACCGGGCTCTTCGCCAGCGATCCGGAGCTGATCGCCAACGGCGTGAAGGCGGATTACTGGAAGACCGGGCACAGCCACATGAAGCGCCGGGTGCACGAACTGGGCGCGCTGGCGGGGTTCGAGAAGTCGGGACACTACTTCATGGCCGAACCCGTGGGGCGCGGCTACGACGACGGGATGCGGGTCGCGGTCGAGATCTGCAAGCTGATGGACCGGAACCCCGACAAGTCCATGTCGGACCTGCGCAAGGCGCTGCCCGTCACGTGGTCCACGCCGACCATGTCGCCCTATGCGGCGGACGAGGAGAAATACGACATCCTCGAGCGCATCGTGCAGAAGCTGGTCGCCAAGGGCGAGGCCGGGGACAGCTTCGCGGGCCGGGCGATCAAGGAAGTCGTGACGGTGAACGGCGCGCGAGTGATCCTCGACAACGGGTCGTGGGGTCTGGTGCGGGCGTCGTCGAACACGCCGAACCTCGTGGTGGTCTGCGAAAGCTCGGAGAGCGAGGCGGAACTGCGCGCGATCTTCAAGGAGGTCGACGACGTGATCCGCACGGAGCCGGCGGTCGGGGATTACGACCAGACGTTCTGACGGGGCGGTGTGGTGGATTGTGGTGGTGCGTGACGAGCACGCACCCTACGTCCACGGCGCTTGCGCCCTTAACGGCCAATAAACCACATGTGTAGGGTGTGTGCTCCGCACGCACCTTTCCCTTAAGACCGGAACAGCTTGGTGGCCGAGAACATCTGCTCCAGCGCCTCGATCCGGTCCTTGGCGGCGTCCCACCGGGCCGCCTGCACCTCGGCGATCAGCGCCTCGACCAGCAGCATGATGGCGATCGTGGAATCCCACGACGACGGCGCCTCGACATGGGCGTTGAACACATGCGCCGCCGTGGCCGAGACGGGCGAGCCCCACTGGTCGGTGAACAGCACCACCTGCGCCCCGCGCTCGGTCGCCAGCGCAGCGAGGCGGGCGAGGTCGGCCTCGTATCGCCGGATGTCGAACAGGACCAGCACCGTGCCCGGCCCCATGTCGAGGATATACTGCGGCCAGACATTCGCGCTCTGCGACAGCAGCGTCACATTGGGGCGGATGATCTGCAGGTGGTTGAACAGGTAATCCGCGTTCGACCGGGTGATCCGCCCGCCCGCGATGTGGATCTGCCGCGCCGGATCGGCCAGCAGCCGCGCCACGGTGTCGAAGGCGGCGACGTCCAGCCGGTCCAGCGTGTTGCGCAGGTTGTCGGTGACGGCGGTGGCGAAGCGGTTGAGCGTATGCCCTTCGTCGGTGCCCGAGGACCATGCCGCCCGGCGGGCGATCGGTTCGCGGATCTGCGCCGCCGCTTCCTCGCGCAATGCGTTCTGCAGGTCCGGATAGCCTTCGAACCCCAGCTTGCGGGCCATGCGGATCACCGTCGGCGTCGACACCCCGGCGGCGGCGGCGAGTCGCGTGACAGACTGCAGGCCGGCGACCGGATAGTCGCGCAGCAGCACCTCGGCCAGCCCGCGTTCCGAGGCGGTCAGCTCGGACCGGCGGGCGAGGATCAGGTCCTTGACGATCTGGCGGGCGGGCTGCATCGGCGCTGCTCGATTTTGCTACAAAGGCGCATGTGGGTGTAGCAAAGACTACAACTTGTCCGTTGACAAGCCACCGGGTGGCGGTTCTGGTTGCGGCCATGACGATTGCCCAGCCTGACAGCATACTGAGCGCCGACGAGGGCGCGCCGGTCGAGGTTCTGAACCCCGGCGGGGCGGGCGATGTCGTTCTCGTCTGCGAACATGCCAGCGCCTTCGTGCCCGTCGCGCTTGATGGCTTGGGGCTGAAGGAGGCCGACCGGCTGAGCCACGCGGCCTGGGATCCGGGCGCGCTGGAGATGGCGCGGGCGATGTCCGAGGTGTTGGATGCGCCGCTGGTCGCCGCGCGGGTGTCGCGGCTGGTCTACGACTGCAACCGCCCACCCGAGGCGCCGGGGGCGATGCCCGAGAAATCCGAGGTCATCGAGGTGCCGGGCAACCGGGGTCTGACGGCAGAGGCACGGGGCGCGCGGGTGCGCGAGGTCTACGAGCCGTTCACTAAGGCCCTTGCTTCGGTTCTGGCCGCGCGGCAGGACGCGGCGATGGTGACGGTGCATTCCTTCACGCCGGTCTGGTTCGGACAGCCGCGCGACGCCGAGATCGGGATACTGCACGATGCCGATCCGGCGCTGGCGGAGGCGATGATGGCGCAGGCCGGTGCGTTGCCTGCACGCGCTGAGCTCAACGTGCCCTACAGCGCCGCCGACGGGGTGACGCATACGCTGAAGCTGCACGGGGCGGGGCGACGCAACGTGATGATCGAAGTGCGCAATGACCTGATCGCGACCGACGCGGCGGCGGCGGAGATGGGCCGCGCATTGGCAGTGGTGGTCAGGGACGCGCTGGAGGCGCTGGCATGAGGCGCTTCATCGCCATCGTGGACCGGATGAACCGCTGGATCGGGCGGGTCGTGATGTACGGGATCTTCGTGATGATGGGGATCCTGTTGTGGTCCTCCTATTCCAAGGTCTTCGCCACGCCGACGCTCTGGACGCTGGAAATGGCGCAATTCGCCATGGTGGCCTATTACGTGCTGGGCGGGCCCTATTCGATCCAGATGGGATCGAACGTGCGGATGGACCTGCTCTATGGCGAATGGTCGCTGAAGAAGAAGGCCTGGGTCGACGGCTTCACCGTCTTCTTCCTGATCTTCTACCTGATCGTCCTGCTCTGGGGCGGGCTGGCGTCGCTGGCCTACAGCCTCGGGGATTTCAGCGGCAACTTCTTCGCCTTCTTCGGGCGGGTGATCGGCGGGTTCGTCACCGGCGGAATCGAGGGCGCGACGGAGCCGATGGGCTATATCGAACGCTCGTCCTCGTCGTGGCGGCCGATCATCTGGCCGGTCAAGCTGATCATGTGCGTCGGCATCCTGCTGATGCTGCTGCAGTGCCTGAGCGAGTTCTTCAAGGACATCCTGCGCATCCGGGGTGAGGACATGGGGGACAAGGCCTGATGTCCTACGAGATGATCGCGATCCTCATGTTCTCGAGCATGATGCTGATGCTGATCACCGGTCAGCGGGTGTTCGGGGCCATCGGCTTTGTCGCCGTGGTGGCGGCGCTGTTCCTGTGGGGCGACCGAGGCGGCTATGACCTGGGCTTCGCCGCCGCGATGAAGCTGATGAAGTGGTATCCGCTGCTGACGCTGCCGATGTTCATCTTCATGGGCTACGTCCTGTCGGAAAGCCGGATCGCGGATGACCTGTACAAGATGTTCCACGTCTGGATGGGCGGGCTGCACGGCGGGCTGGCCATCGGGACGATCGGGCTGATGGTGCTGATCTCGGCCATGAACGGGCTGTCGGTGGCCGGGATGGCCATCGGCGCGACCATCGCGCTGCCGGAACTGCTGAAACGCGGCTATGACAAGCGGATGGTGACAGGGGTGATCCAGGCGGGATCGTCCTTGGGTATCCTCGTGCCACCCTCGGTGGTGCTGGTGCTTTACGCGATGATCGCGCGGCAGCCGGTCGGGCAGCTGTGGCTGGCGGGCGTGGTGCCGGGACTGATGATGGCCTTCTTCTTCATCGTCTACATCGCGATCCGCTGCCGGTTGCAGCCGGAACTCGGCCCGGTGCTGAGCCGCGAGGAGCGCAATGTTCCGATGCGGGAAAAGCTGCGCCTGCTGGGGGCAGGGCTGCTGCCGCTCGGCATCTTCTTCGTCATGATGGTGCCCTTCGTGAAGGGCTGGACCTCGCTGGTGGAAAGCTCGGCCATCGGGGCCATTGCGGCCTTCCTCGCCGCCGTGGTGAAGGGCCGGATGACGCGGCAGGTTTTCGAGACGACGGTGCGGAACACGCTGGGGATTTCCTGCATGTTCATGTGGATCATCCTCGCCGCGCTGGCCTTTGGCGCGGTGTTCGACGGGCTGGGCGCGGTCAAGGCGATCGAGAGCCTGTTCACCGAGAAGCTGGGCCTCAGCCCGTGGTGGATCCTCGTACTGATGCAGCTGAGCTTCATCCTGATGGGGACGTTCCTGGACGACACCGCGATGCTGGTGATCGTCGCGCCGCTCTACGTGCCGCTGGTCGGCGCGCTCGGCTTCGATCTCGTGTGGTACGGTGTGCTTTATACCATCACCTGCCAGATCGCCTACATGACCCCGCCCTTCGGCTACAACCTGTTCCTGATGCGCGCGATGGCGCCGCCCGAGATCGGGCTGAAGGACATCTACACCTCCATCATCCCCTTCGTGGGCGTCATGGTGGTGACACTCGTCGTGCTGATGCTGTTCCCCGGCATCGCGCTGTGGCTGCCGGACCTGATTTACAACAACTGAACCAGACCCCCGGACAGGGGGCGAACAACCCAACCCGAAACAGGGAGATAGAAGAGATGACGATTTCCAGAAGAAAGCTGCTCGGCGCCGCCGCGATGGCCGCGCCCGCGACGCTCGCCGCCCCGCGGATCGGGCGCACGCAGGAGCCGATCAAGTGGCGGATGCAGACCTATGCGGGCGCCGCCCTGGGCGAGCATGTGACCAAGCCCATCGTCGACTTCATCAACGAGGCGGCGGATGGCGAGATGGAGGTGGAGCTCTACTTCGCCGACCAGATCGTGCCGACGGGCGAGCTGTTCCAGGCGCTGCAGCGCGGCACCATCGACATGGTGCATTCGGATGACGACTCGATGGCCTCGCCGACGCCGGTGCGCCAGTTCGGCGGCTATTTCCCCTTCGCCACCAAGCACATCCTCGACGTGCCGGTGCTGTTCAACCAGTACGGCCTGGCCGACATCTGGAAGGCGGAATACGAGAAGGTCGGCGTGACATGGCTGTCCTCGGCCGGGCAGGATCCGTGCAACTTCAACACCAAGAAGGAGATCACGACGCTCGGCGATCTGGACGGGCTGAAGCTCTACACCTTCCCGACGGCGGGCCGGTTCCTGGCCAAGTTCGGCGTGGTGCCGGTGAACATCCCCTACGAGGATGCCGAGGTCGCGGTGCAGACGGGCGAGCTGGACGGCATGTCGTGGTCGGGCATCACCGAGGATTACACGGTAGGCTGGGCGAACGTGACCGACTACTTCCTGACCAACAACATCTCGGGCGCCTGGATCGGGTCGATCTTCGCCAACCAGGGACGCTGGGCGGATCTGCCGGATCACCTGAAGCAGCTGGTCATGGCCGCGATCAAGGCCGCCGACACCTATCGCAACCAGTGGTACTGGGGCGGCGAGGCGAAGCTGCGGGCGACCGGCGACAAGCTGGAACTGCGGTCCGTGCCGCCGGAAGAATGGGCCGAGGTCGAGAACGCGGCCAAGGAGTTCTGGAAGGAGATCGCGCAGGAAGGCGAGATCGAATCCAAGATCGTCGGCATCTTCGAAGAGTACAACGGCGTCATCAACCAGGCCGGACCTCCGTACACGTTCTGATCCGGGCCTGACCTGAATGAGCGCGGCCCGTTGGGCCGCGCACACCTTTACTTGGCGTATCCCGGCCGGTGGCCGGGATACGCGATGCCTCCGGCGGGGGGTGAGCGGCGAAAAAGAAAACGTCCAATGGACGTTTTCAGCCGCGAACGGGCGAAGCCCTGGCGGGTTGAGCCGGAGCCGACACCGCCCCGCATTGCGAATCCCGGGTCTCCGCGCATATGTGCGGGGGCCTTACCCGACCGACGACCCTGAAAGGACGCGACGATGCCCGGCAATCTTTCCTTCAACGATCTCAAGAAAGCGACCAAGGCGGGCGAGATCGACACGGTGCTGGTGTGCCTCGTCGACATGCAGGGCCGCCTGATGGGCAAGCGCTTCACCGCCGTGCATTTCGTGGAAAGCGGATGGGAAGAGACCCATTGCTGCAACTACCTGCTGGCCACCGACATCGACATGGCGACGCCCGATGGCTACGCCTCGACCTCGTGGGCGGCGGGCTATGGCGACTACGTGCTCAAGCCGGACATGGAGACGCTGCGGCTGGTGCCCTGGCTCGAGGGGACGGCGATGGTGCTGTGCGATGTCCTCGACCACCACACCCATGAGGACGTGCCGCATTCGCCGCGCGCGATGCTCAAGACGCAGATCGCGCGGGCCGAGGCGCTCGGCCTGACGCCGATGATGGCGACGGAGCTGGAGTTCTTCTTCTTCGAGGGGACCTACAACGACCTGATGCGCTCGGGCTATCGCGAGCTGAAGCCCTATTCGCCCTACAACATCGACTACCACATGCTGGGGACGATGAAGGAGGAGCACGTCATGCGGCCGATCCGGAACCATCTGGTCGCCGCCGGTGTGCCGGTCGAGAATTCCAAGGGCGAGGCCGAGGCGGGGCAGGAGGAGCTGAACATCCGCTACGCCGCCGCGATGGACTGCGCGGATCACCACACCATCGCCAAGCAGGCGATCAAGGAGATCGCGTTCCAGAAGGGCGTGTCGGCCACGTTCCTTGCGAAATGGAAAGCGGGGAAGGTCGGCTCCGCCGCGCATATCCACCTGTCGCTGTGGAAGGGTGGCACGCCTGCCTTCTTCGACAAGGACGCCCCGCATGGCATGTCCGACCTGATGAAGAGTTTCTGTGCCGGGATGCTGAAATACGCGGGCGACGTCACGTGGTTCATGGCGCCCTATGTCAATTCCTACAAGCGTTTCGCCAAGGGCACCTTCGCGCCGACCAAGATCGCGTGGTCGGTGGACAACCGCACCGCCGGGTTCCGCCTGTGCGGCGAGGGGACCAAGGGCGTGCGGATGGAGTGCCGGATCCCCGGCTCGGACATGAACCCCTACCTGGCCGAGGCGGCGCTGCTGGCCGCCGGGCTGAAGGGTATCGAGGAAGGGCTGACTCTGGACGGGCCGGTGACGGGCGACATCTACGACGATGCCTCGGTCCCCGAGGTGCCGCGTTCGCTGGGGGCGGCGACGGAGCGGATGCGCGCTTCGGCCATGCTGCGCGAGGCGTTCGGGGATTTCGTGGTGGACCACTACGTGCGCACGGCGGAGGTCGAGCAGGAGACGTTCGACGCCGTGGTGACGGACTGGGAAATCGCGCGCGGGTTCGAGAAGTCATGATCACAGGCGATTGCTCGCAATCGCCGGTCGGCAGAAGATCGCAGGCGATCTTCGAGAGACCACTGCGGTTGAGTTGGGAGCCGTCCGGCGCCTGAGCGGTGCCGCGCCACCCCGCGGGTCGTCCCGCCCCTCTGTTCCGCGAGGGTTACACGCGGTTCGATTGTGCTGAGTAAAGACAGATGACCAAACTCACCCTGATTTCCCCCATCGACGGCTCGGTGCTGGCCGAACGTCCGGTGATGTCCCTCGAGGCCGCGCAGTCCGCCGCCGATCAGGCGCGCGCGGCGCAGAAGCTCTGGGCGGCGCGACCGATCGAGGAGCGGATCGAGCTCGTCATGGCCGGGGTCGCGAAGATCGGCGAACAGACGGAGCGGATGGCGAAGGAACTGGCGCTCCAGATGGGCCGGCCGATCCGCTACGGCGGCGAGTTCGGCGGGTTCAACGATCGGGCGAGCTACATGGCCTCGATCGCCAAGGACGCGCTGGCGCCGATCATGGTCGAAGACAGCAACACCGCGAAGCGGATGATCAAGCGGCTGCCGGCGGGTGTCGTTCTGATCGTGGCGCCGTGGAACTATCCTTACATGACCGCCATCAACACGCTGGCGCCCGCGCTGATCTCGGGCTCCACCGTCATCCTGAAACACGCGACCCAGACCCTGATGGTGGGCGAGCATCTGGCCGAGGCGTTCCATGCGGCGGGCGTGCCCGAAGATGTGTTCCGGAACGTGCACTGGGATCACGACACGACCTCGGCCCTGATCGCGGAGCGCGCGTTCGACGTGGTGAACTTCACCGGCTCGGTCGGCGGGGGCCGCGCGATGGAGAAGGCGGCGGCGGGGACCTTCACGCAGGTCGCGACGGAACTGGGCGGCAAGGATCCGGGCTATGTCCGGGCGGATGCGGATGTGGACGCCGCCGTGGCCGGGCTGATCGACGGGGCGATGTTCAACTCGGGCCAGTGCTGCTGCGGGATCGAGCGGATTTACGTGCACGAGAGCCGCTATGACGAGTTCGTCGAGAAGGCCGTGGCGCTGGTCAGGACCTACAAGCTGGGCGATCCGATGGACCGGGAGACGACGATCGGGCCGATGGCCAACGTGCGCTTTGCCAGGGTCGTGCGGGATCAGCTGACGCAGGCGCTGGAGATGGGCGCGACCGCCCATATCGACACCTTCCCCGAAGATGACGGTGCGGCCTATGTCACGCCGCAGATCCTGACCGACGTCACCCACGAAATGGCGGTGATGACCGAGGAGACCTTCGGCCCGCTGGTCGGTATCATGCCGGTGCGCGACGACGACCACGCGGTCGAGCTTATGAACGACTGCCAGTACGGTCTGACCGTGTCGCTCTGGACCAAGGATGTCGAGGCCGCCGAGGCGCTCGGCGACCGGCTGGAGACGGGCACGGTGTTCATGAACCGCTGCGATTACCTCGACCCGGCGCTGTGCTGGACCGGCTGCAAGGACACCGGGCGCGGCGCGGGTCTGTCGGTGCTGGGCTACCACGCGCTGACCCGTCCGAAATCCTACCACCTGAAGAAGGGCTGACCCACATGGCACCGAAAGCCAACTGGTCCTATCCGACCGCCATCCGCTTTGGCGCGGGGCGTATTTCCGAACTGGCGGAGGCCTGCATCGCGGCGGGCATCCAGAAGCCGCTGCTTGTGACCGACAAGGGTCTGGCGGGGATGCAGATCACCAAGGACGCGCTGGCGATCCTCGATGGCGCGGGTCTGGGCGCGGCGATCTTTTCCGACGTCGACCCGAACCCGAACGAGAAGAACGTCGACGAGGGGCTGAAGGTTTATCGCGAGGGCGGGTTCGACGGCGTCGTGGCCTTTGGCGGCGGCTCGGGTCTGGACCTCGGCAAGACGCTGGCCTTCATGGCGGGGCAGGCGCGCCCCTTGTGGGATTTCGAGGACATCGGCGACTGGTGGACCCGCGCCGACCCGGCCGGGATCGCGCCCATCGTGGCGGTGCCGACCACGGCGGGCACAGGCTCCGAGGTGGGGCGCGCGGGCGTCATCACCAATTCGGTGACGGAAGAGAAGAAGATCATCTTCCACCCCAAGATGCTGCCCTCGGTCGTGATCTGCGATCCTGAGCTGACCGTGGGGATGCCGAAGCACATCACGGCGGGCACCGGGCTCGACGCCTTCGCGCATTGCGTGGAGGCCTATTCCTCGCCGCACTATCACCCGATGTCCCAGGGCATCGCGCTGGAGGGGATGCGGCTGGTGGTCGACAACCTGCCGAAAGCCTATGCCGACGGCGGCGATCTGGAGGCGCGGGCGAACATGATGTCCGCCGCAGCAATGGGCGCCGTGGCGTTCCAGAAGGGCCTCGGCGCGATCCATGCGCTGAGCCATCCGATCGGGGCGATCCATCACACCCACCACGGCACCACCAATGCGGTCTGCATGCCCGCCGTGCTGCGGTTCAACGCGGATGCCATCGCGGGGCGGTTCGACCGGGCGGCGGGCTATCTGGGCATCGAGGGCGGCTTCGAGGGGTTCAAAGCCTATGTCGACGGGCTGAACGACAGCCTCGGGATCCCGAAGACGCTCAAGGCGCTCGGGGTGAAGGATCCGGATTTCGCCCGCCTCACGGCGGCGGCGCTGAAGGATCCCAGCACCGGCGGCAACCCGGTCGAGATGACCGAGGCGAACACCCGCGCGCTGTTCGAAGAAATTGCCGGGTAGGCCATAGGGGCCGCTCCGGTTAGCATGAAGGCATTTGGAGAAATGCCTTCATGTCGCGACCTGCTCTCATTCTGGGGCTCCTGATCCTCTGGATCGTGCTTTGCGCCCTGTCGATCATCGTCCCGGCCAATACCGCGCCCACCGATTTCGGGTTCACGCGCGGAATGAACCGGGTCACCCTTTTCTTCCAGTTCCAGGCCCTCGGGCTGTTCGTGGCCATTGCGCTGTGGTCCGTGTCGCGGCGCGCCGAGACGCCTCTGCTCAGATGGGCGGGGCGGGTGCCGATCCTGATCGCGCTGCTGGGCGTCGTGGCGCTGATCGGGGTGATCCTCTGGGCGCGCTATGCCGATCCGATCAACGTCGCGCCGCCGCCGGACCGCCCCGCCACTGCGCTTGCGCCCGCCGCCCCGGCGACGGACTGATGCGCTGGCTGGCGCTGTGGCTGCTGGCGCTGGTCCCATCCGGTGCGGCAGCGATGATCTGTCCAGCCGCCGAGGGACGGCAGGCGTTTTCGCAGGATGGAATCCGGCTGGAGGCGGGTGAGCGTCAGGCCATCGGTTTCGGTCCGGGGCTGGTGCTGGTCTTCGACCCCGCGCCGCACGGCTGGAGCGCCCGTGTCACCGATGCGGCGCGGCGGGACATCAGCGGGATGAGCGCGCCGCGCTTCGGTGTGGACCCGCGCGATCTGGCGGGCTGGCATTTCAGGAACGCGGCGAACACCGGTCCGAATGCCGGAGACGTCAACGCGCCCCAGTCGGCACGCGACATCCGCTTCGATCCGGGCCTTGCCGGAACCGCGGGTGTGCGGCCGGGGGAGCCGGCGGATGCCGATGCTGCGCCCGGTCGTGGTTTGCTGGTCCTGCGGGACGTCGTCCTGACGCCACCGGAGGCCGGACAGCGCGCAAGGATGCTGACGGTCACGCTCGATCTCTGCCTGACATGGCCGGTGCCGAAGTCGGACGCGCCTGAGGGTGCGACGTTCCTTGCCGGATGCGGGGTCGACTTCGGGCGCTGGCGGCTGGCCCAATGGCCAGCGCCCCCGGTGCTGACCGGGCAGTTCGGCGGAGGCCCGGCCCCGGATGCGGTTGCCATTGCCCGCGACGACAGCGATGCACCGGCGCTGCTCCTCTGTCTCGACGGCACCAGACTCTCGGTGGCCGAGGATGGCGCGGGGCTGGTGCCGCCGGGCTTGCTGGCGAGGGCCGAAGCTTGGCGGGTGGTGCCGGCTGATCACGGCGGGTTCGGATACCAAGGCGAACCGCCCTGGCCCGACACCGACGGGGCGGTGATCGTGCTGGAGCGGATCGAGAAGTCGATGGACCTGATTTACGTCAGCCAAGGGCACTGGCGAGGGCAGCGGCAGTTTTCCCTAGTCACGAAAGAGCCTTAGCCACCCGGTTCGGGTGGTTGACCCCGGTGCGTGCTGCTATACCCTTCACGCAATCCTGCTGCGGGACACATACGGCTGCCATGCACCCGACCACACCCATTCCCGGCGAAGATCTTGCCGATCTGATCGCCTGTCCGAAATGCGACGCCCTTTACAAGGCGAGCGAACCGGCATCCATGGAACGCGCCGTCTGCGCGCGGTGCCACACGGTGCTGATCGCCCCGCGCAAGGGGGCCGGGATGCGGCTGATCGCGGTGTCGCTGACGGTGGTGATCCTTGTCGTCGCGGCGACGCTGTTCCCCTTCCTGACGATCCGCATCGGCGGCGCCTCGCATTCCAGTTCGGTCCTCGACGCCGCGCTGTCGTTCCAGGGCGGTCTCTTCTTTGCGCTCGCTCTGGCCGTGGCCGCGCTGATCGTGTTCATCCCTGTGCTCAGGGCGCTTCTGATGCTTTACGTGCTGGTGCCCATCGTCTTCGACCGTCCGCCTGCGCGGGGTGCCAAGGCGGCGTTCCGCATGTCCGAGGATCTGCGCCCATGGTCGATGGCCGAGATCTTTGCGATCGGCTGTGCGGTGGCGCTGGTCAAGGTGGCCGACCTCGCGCAGGTCGAGTTCGGCCCGGCGTTCTACATGTTTTCCGTCTTGGTGGTGCTGGTCATCGTGCAGGACAGCTTTCTTTGCAGGTATTCGGTATGGAAATCCCTGGAGGCGTGAGGTCCGCGCGCGAGGCGGGGCTGGTGGCCTGCCAGCGCTGCACGCGGGTCTGGCCCGCGGGCACCGAGGTCTGCGACCGTTGCGGGCACACCATCGAATCCCGTGACCACCTGGCGCTGCAGAAGGTCTGGGCGTGGTGGGTGGTCGGGCTGGCCTGCTACGTGCCCGCGAACGTCCTGCCGATGTTGTCCACCCGCACGCTGGTCATCCAGCAGGAAAACACGATCGTCGGCGGCGCGGTCGAACTGGCCGAACATGGCAACTGGGGGGTCGCGATCGTGATCCTCGTCGCTTCGGTCCTGATCCCGATGGGCAAGTTCGCCGTGATCGCCGCGCTTGCGATGAGCGTGCGCCACGGCAGCAGCATGAGCCGGATCCGGCGACAGCAGCTCTACGAGGTGGTCGAATACATCGGGCGCTGGTCGATGATCGACGTCTTCGTCGTGGCGCTGCTGTCCTCGCTGGTCCAGCTCGGCGCGCTGGCGGCCATTGTGCCCGGTCCCGCAAGCCTTTACTTCGCGCTGTCGGTGATATTCACCATGCTGTCGGCGCAGAGTTTCGACAGCCGGATGATCTGGGATCCCGATGCGGTCGTAGATAAACAGGCGCGAGCCGCAGAACTGAGGAACCGCGCCGGATGAGCGACAGCGCCAACACTCCCCCTTCCGTGCCCGTTCAGCCCGTGCGGCGGTCGGTGTGGGAACGTGTGTCCATCGTCTGGGTGATTCCGCTGATCGCGCTGATCATTGCGCTTGGCGTGGCGTGGCAGACCTACCAGAGCCAGGGCCCGGTGATCGAGATCGCCTTCGAGAACGCCAGCGGCATGGCCGCGAACGAGACAGAGCTGAGGTATCGCGACGTCGCGGTCGGCATCGTCGAGCGGGTGACGTTCACCGAGGACCTAAGCAAGGTGCTGGTCCGCGTCCGTCTGGACAAGGAAGTCGCGGATTACGTCGACGGCGACAGCCAGTTCTGGGTGGTCCGCCCGCGCATCTCGACCGAGGGGATCGAGGGGCTGGACACGGTTCTGACCGGCGTCTTCATCGAGGGCCTGTGGGATACGGAGCCCTCGGGCACCTTCCCGGTCCGGTTCGACGGTCTGGACGAGGCGCCGCTCTCGCGGGACGGGCGCACCGGGCTGCAGCTGCGGCTGCGCGCGACCGGGGATTCGGGCCTGACCGAGAACGCGCCGATCGTCTATCGCGGGATCGAGGTGGGCCGCATCGGCCGGGCCGAGGTGTCGCAGGACGGCAGCACGGTCGAGGCCCCGGCGCTGATCTTTGCGCCGCATGACCGGCTGATCTCGTCCGCCACGCGGTTCTGGGAAAGCTCCGGCTTCACCTTCAGCTTCGGGCCGAACGGGGCCGAGATCGACTTCTCCTCGATCGCCTCGCTGATCTCGGGCGGGATCACCTTCTCGACCGTGGTGTCGGGGGGCGAGGCGGTGGACCCGGACACGGTCTATTCCGTCTACACCGACGAATCCTCGGCCCGCGCGAGCGTCTTCGCGGAATCCGACGGCACGCCGCTGATGCTGACCGCGATCTTCGAGGACAACGTCGCCGGCCTCGCCTCCGACAGCCCGGTCGACCTTGGCGGGGTCCGGGTCGGGCGCGTGCAGTCGGTCAACGGCATCGTGGACGAGGAACGGTTCGGCGACCGCAGGGTGCGGCTGGCGGCGACGATGGCGATCCGGCCCTCGCGGCTTGGCCTGCCGGATGGAAATTCGTCGCCGCAGGTGGCGCTCGACTTCTTCCGGAGCCAGGTGGCCGAGGGGCTGCGGGCACGGCTTGTGACATCGTCGATCCTGACGGGTGGTCTGAAGATAGAGCTGTTGATGGTCGATGACGCCGAACCGGCGGAACTGGATGTCGACGCGCGACCCAACCCGCTGATCCCCACGACCGACAGCCAGATCGCGGATGTGTCGGCCACCGCGGAGGGCCTGTTCGAGCGGATCAACAGCCTGCCGATCGAAGGGCTGATGCAGTCCGCCATCGGCGCGATGGACAACGTGAGCCGGTTCATCGCCAACGACGACCTGCGGCAGGTGCCCGGCGATCTGCGGGGGCTGCTTGGTGACGCACGCGGGCTGATCGGGTCCGAGGCCGCGCAGGAACTGCCGGTAGAGCTGACGCGCACGGCGACCGAGCTGCGGACGCTGGTGGAACGTCTGAACACCGAACGCTCGGTCGAGCGGCTGCTGGCCGCGGTCGATGCCGTGGCGGTGGCGGGCACGTCTGCCTCCGAAGCCGTGGCTGGCGTGCCGACCCTGATCGAACAGCTCGAGGCCGTGGCGGCCAAGGCGAACGCCCTGCCGCTGGAGGACCTCGTGACCCAGCTTCGCGACGTGGCCGACAGCGCCAATGCCGTTCTGGGCACCGATGCGGCACGGGCCCTGCCTGCCGCCGCGACCGACAGCCTGACCGAGTTGAGCACTCTGCTGGCCGACCTGCGTGAACGCAACGTGGCTGGCAATGCCGCTGAAGCGCTCAGCGCGGTGAGCGAGGCGGCGGCCAAGCTGTCGGCCTCGGTCGATGGGGTGCCCGCGCTGATCGAGAAGATCGACGCCGTGGCTGCCAAGGCGGGCGAGCTGCCGCTGGACGAACTGGCCGACCGCCTGTCGTCGCTGCTGGCCTCGGCCGATGCGCTTATCGGCACGGATGCCGCGCGCGCACTGCCCGCCGACCTGTCCGAGGCGCTGGCCAGCCTGCGCGCCGTGCTGGACGATCTGCGCGAGGGCGGGGTGATCGAGAACGCCAACCGCACCTTCGCCTCGGCCAGCGACGCGGCCGATGCGATTTCCGCCGCCGCCACCGACCTGCCCGCGCTGATCCGCCGGGCACAGGCGGTGCTGGGGCAGGCGTCCGAGATGCTGCGCGGCTACGATGCCTCGAACGGTGTCGGACGCGAAGCCTCGCAGGCGCTGAGAGAAGTCGAACGCGCCGCCGCCGCCGTCAGCTCGCTGGCGCGCGCCCTTGAACGCAATCCGAACTCGCTGCTGTTCGGAAGGAGATGACCGTGCGCCTGTCCCTGATCCCCGCCCTGTTCGGCCTTGCCATCCTGTCCGCCTGCGGCGGCAAGTCCGAGCTCTATTCGGTCCCCGCGGCACCGGTCGAAACCAGCCGGATCGGCATTTCCTTCCGCTCGGTCGAGGTGCGGCAGGTGTCGCTGCCGACCTACGCGGCGGGCGACGAAATCCACGTTCGCGGCAAGGGCGGGGCCCTGACGTCCAGCGGCATGCTGTGGTCGGACGAGCCCGCGCGGGCGGTGTCACTGGAACTGGCGCGATACCTGTCGCAGATGACCGGCGCCCGCGTCGCGCCCGAACCCTGGCCCTTCGTCGATCGTGCTGCGGCGACCGTGGATGTCCGGGTCGAGGAGATGTTCGCGGACGGCGAAACGCTTTTCCTTATGTCCGGCCAGTACTTCGTCGCGCCGGACAACGGCGGGCGGGACCGGTCGGGGCTCTTTTCGCTCAGCGCACCGATCACGCCGGGCGGCGGTGCGGCGGCCATCGCGGCCGCGCGCGGCGAGGTCGTGCGCGACCTGGCCCGGCTGATCGCCCAGAAGGGCCTGCGCTGACCTGCCCCCGTGTGCGCGGAAATTGGCCTAGCGTTCACGGACTGTGTTACAAATGTTTCGGAAATCGGCATATTACGGGACGTAACTGTCATCCCCGGCACAGCGTCGCCGGCATGTCGGCCTTTCCCCTTTCTTGCATTGCGTGACGGATTTATGATCTCTAAGAGTGCGTCCGATCGGTGTCCGTCAGCTTGAATTCCCTTTCGGCCCCGAACCCAGAACAGTGACGCCCGCGCCGGAGGGAAGAGTGGATAAGCCGAACCCCAAGAGTTCGAGTTTCGAAGGTTATGCACGCCGCCGTTTCAAAATGGCAGGCAAGGCATTGCTCGAAGGTGGGCATCCCTGGTTCGCCCAGGTCGACGCCCTGGCCGCTGCTGCAAAGGATGTGCCCGGCGGGTTCCTGAGCTTTGCGCATTACGACTATCTCGGTCTGATGCATGACCCGCGGATGAACGCCGCGGCGAAAGAGGCGATCGACGCCTTCGGTTCGGGCGCCGGCGCCTCCCGCCTCGTCGGCGGCGAGCGCACCGCGCACCGCAAGTTCGAAGAAGACATGGCCGAGTTCCTTGGCGTCGGCGGCGTGCTGGCGATGATCTCGGGCTACCTGACGAACATGTCCATCATCAGCCACATCATGGGGCCGCGCGATCTGGTCATCACCGACGACCTCGCGCACAACTCCATCGTGATGGGGGCCAAGGCCGGACGGTTCGAATACAAGAAATTCCGCCATAACGACCTCGATCACCTGGAGCATATCCTGGAGACGGAACGGTCGAACTACGCCCGCGTTCTCATCGCGGCTGAGGGACTTTACTCCATGGACGGCGACCTTGCCGACCTGCCGCGGCTGGTCGACATCAAGGACCGTCACGACGCCTGGCTCCTTCTGGACGAGGCGCATTCCTACGGCGTTCTGGGCGAAACGGGCCGCGGCCTGTGTGAACGTGCCGGCGTCGACCCCGAGCGGGTCGAGCTGCAGATCGGCACGCTTTCCAAGAGCTTTGCCTCCTCGGGCGGTTTCATCGCCGCCTCGAAAGAGGTCATCGAATGGCTCCGGTTCACGCTGCCCTGCTTCGTCTATTCGGTGGGCCTCTCGCCCGCCACTCTGGCCACCGCGCAGACGTCTCTCGACCTGCTGAAGGCGGAACCCGAACGGGTTCGCAAACTGCGCCGCAACAGCCAGATGTTCCTGAACAAGGCCCGTGCGGCGGGCCTGAACACTTTCACCGCGGTCGGTGAGGCAGTCGTTCCCGTGCTGTTCCAGACGCAGGCGCAGGTGCTTGCGGTTTCGCATATCCTGCTGGAACAGGGGATCTACGCGCCGCCGATCGTCCATGTGGGCGTACCGAAGGACCTGCCGCGCATCCGGTTCTTCATCTCCGCCGCGCATGAGGAGGCCGACATCGACCGGGTGATCACGGCGCTGCAGCACGCAGCGGAGATGACCGCTGATCTCTCCGGCCAGGCTGTCGGTACGTAACTCAATGACACAGACCTTCACTGCATCCCCGGCTTTTGCCAGGGGGCTGATGGCGCTCTTTCTCGCGTTTCTCACCGCTGTCGCACTGACGGCGGCCCCGGCCACGGCTGCACCTCAGCTGTCGCTGGAGAACCGTGCCGTGTCCGGCGCAATGCCGGTCGTGAACGGCGCCTACCAGACGCCGCGCGACGGCGGGCAGGTCTTCTATATCCAGCGCTCGTCCAACGCCAACACCGTGGTCTATGCGACCAAGGTCAGCGGCGGGCAGATCGACCCCAAGACCCCCGTCTCCGCCTACTGGCGCCGGTACAACACCAGCGGCGAGGCCAAGGCGCTCGGGTCGATGGAACGCAGCATGGCCTATGGCGTGTCGTCCAAGGCAAATGGCGACGGCACCTATAACGTCAGCTTCAAGGCGCTGCCGTCCAAGGTGATGACGCTCAAGGTGGTCGATGGCCGCCCTGCGCTGTTTTCCCGCATGGGCGACACCGATGCACGACTGGTTTACGCCTACCTCGACGTGGATGAGAGCGGGCTGCTGCCCAAGGTCACCCGGCTGAAACTGATCGGCCGTGCCCCGTCGGGCAAGTACGTGATGGAAACATATAAAGTTAACGGCTGAGAGAGCTGGAATGACAACTGACAAGAAGGCCCCGATCCGGGTCGCAATCGCCGGGGTCGGCAACTGTGCAAGCTCGCTGGTTCAAGGCGTAAGCTACTGCAAGCGGATGGGTGACAAGGCCATCGGCGTGAGCTTCCCCGAGCTTGGCGGCTACGCGCCGTCCGACATCGAATTCGTGGCGGCCTTCGACGTCGACGCGCGCAAGGTGGGCCGTCCGCTGGGTGAGGCCATCATGGCCGAGCCGAACTGCACGGCCATTTTCGAAACCGAGGTGTCGGAGCACAAGGCCAAGGTGCTGCGTGGTCCGGACCTCGACGGCGTGTCTGCGTTCATGAAGAACCAGAACCCGCACCGCGCGTTCCAGGTCTCGCCCGAGCCGCAGATGTCCAAGACCGAGGTGATCGAGGTTCTGAAGAGCTCGAACGCCGAAGTGCTGATCATCTTCCTGCCCGTCGGCTCCATCGACGCGGTCGAGTTCTACGCCGAATGCGCGCTGCAGGCAGGTGTGTCGATCGTCAACGGCATCCCGGTCTTCATCGTGTCCAACCCGACCTGGGCCAAGCGGTTCGAAGCCGCCGGCATCCCGGTTCTGGGCGACGACTTCAAGGCGCAGTTCGGCGCGACGATCATGCACCGTGCGATTGCACAGCTCGCTGACATGCGCGGCGTGCAGATCGACCGGACCTATCAGCTGAACGTCGGCGGCAACACCGACTTCCTGAACATGATGGACGGCGACCGGCTGGCGATGAAGCGCGAGTCGAAGACCGAAGCGGTGCAGGAAAGCATGAAGACCCGTCTCGCCAATGACGAGATCCGGGTCGGTCCGTCGGATTATGTGCCGTGGCTGAACGACCGCAAGGTCGCCTACATCCGTCTGGAAGGCCGTCTGTTCGGCGGTGTCTCGACCTCGGTCGAGATGCGGCTGGAGGTCGAGGACAGCCCGAACGCGGCGGCCGAGGCGCTGGCGGCGATCCGCTGCGCCCGTATCGCCCGCGACCGCGGCATGGCCGGTCCGGTGACCGCCGCGTCCGCCTTCATCTTCAAGCACCCGCCGGTCCAGATGGGCGACGAAGAAGCCTATCGCAAGATGGTCGAGTTCGCCGACGGGAACGCCTGACAATGACCCAGCCCGATGAGCACGCCCCGGCCTGGATTTCGGGCGGGTCGAGCGGCATCGGGCTCGAGGTCGCCCGACAACTGGCCGCCCGAGGGCGGCCAGTTGTGCTTCTGGCCCGCAACGAGGAGCGCATGGCGACTGCCGCCGCGCTGATCGGCAAGGACGTTCCGGGCGCCGTCGTCTCCTGCATTCCCTGCGACGTCACCGATTACGCCGCCGTCGAGGCCGCCGCCGCCCATGCCATCGCCGAACACGGCGCGCCGGGCGTGGTGGTGGCGAGCGCGGGTCTGGCCGAGCCAGGTGTCTTCCTTGAACAGCGCATCGAGGCGCATCAGGCGCAGTTCAACGCGAACTACGTCGGCACGCTGAACCTGTGTCATGTCGCGGCCCCGATCATGAAGGACGCGGGCGGCGGTCAACTGGCGCTGGTGTCCTCCGGCGCAGCCTTCTTCGGCATCTACGGTTACGGCGCCTACGCGCCGTCGAAATTCGCCGTCCGCGCGCTGGCCGAGGTGCTGCGCGTGGAACTGGCGCCGCACGACATCGCCGTCACGCTCTGCTATCCGCCCGACACCGACACGCCGATGCTGGAATACGAGATGCGGACCAAGCCCGAGGCGACCAAGATCATCAGCGAGGGCGGCGGGCTCTGGAAACCCGAGGACGTGGCCGCCGCGCTGCTCAGGGGCATGGACAGGGGACGTTTTGCGGTGACACCCGGCTGGCAGATGAGCGCTCTCTACTGGATTGCGCCGCTGATCTGGCCGATCATGCGCTGGCATCAGGGCAGGGTGATCCGCAAGGTGGCAGGTAAATGATCGCAGACGGGGCGACACAGGGCGTCGTCCTCGCGGCACTGATCGTGCTGGCGCTCGGCTATGCCGTGGTCTTTGCGATGACCCGCATCGCCGCGACCGCCGAGGGCGCGCGGAAGATCTGGCCGATCCTGAACGCCGAGGCGATGATCGTCGGCGTCGTCCTTGTCATCTTCTTCTTCGCGCCGGTCCTGATGGGCCCCGCCTTTGTCCTGTTCACCATGCGCATCGTGTGGGAGGCGGCGACGATCCGCTTCCGCCCCGTGCCGGGATCGCAGCCGGTGGTCTGGGCCATCGGCGCGGCGGCCCTGCTGCTGGTGCTGTTCATCTTTCCCTGGCAGGTGGCGGTGATGCTGCTGGCGCTCGGCTGGCTGGGGGCCATGGCCTGGCGCATCATGTCGCCCAAGGAACCGGCCGCGGACCTGCTGGTCTTTCCGGTGCTGCCGACGCTGGGCTTCGCCATTGCCTGCACCGGCGGGAACGAGGCGCTGTTCCTTGCCGCGTGGATCGGGATCGAGACGTTCGACAGCTACGCCCTGCTGGCGGGCAAGGTGTTCGGCAAGCGCAAGGCGTTCCCGAAGCTCAGCCCGAACAAGACGATCGAGGGTCTGGCCGGCGGGGCGATCATGCTGGTCCTCACCGCGCTGGTCGCCGCCGCGCTGCTGTCCGCCGTGTCGGTCTGGCAGGCGATCGGCTTTGCCCTGCTGATCGGCGTCTTCACCGTCACCGGCGACCTGAGCGCCTCGCGGATGAAGCGGGCCATGGGGGTCAAGGATTATCCGAAACTGGTGGCCCATCAGGGCGGGCTGTTCGACATCTTCGATTCCTGGATCGCCACCGGCGGCGCGCTGGCGGTGGTGCTCGCCTCCGCCGCGATGTGGTAGGTGATGCAGCGATGCGTCCCTATCTGCGCCTTGTCCTGCGCCCCACGCTTGTCACCGCGCTGGCGATCCTCGCCCTGGTCGAGATCGTCTTCCTGGCGGAACAGTTCACCGGGCTGCTGAACACCGTCGTCAGCACCGGCGGCACATGGCTTGACCTTGTGCTGCTGCTGTCGTGGGAAATGCCCGGCATCCTCGATCTCGCTCTGCCCGCCGCCCTGCTGGTCGGCGTCAACGCTGCCGTCGGGCGGGCGCGGCGTGACGGCGAACTGGTGGTCGTTGCTGCCGCCGGTGCACCGGTGCGCGGGCTGGTCGCGGGGGTCGCCGTGGTCGGGCTGGTCGGCGGTGTCCTCAGCTTCCTGATGGCCGGCATCATCACCCCGGCGTCGAGCTATGCGCAGCGCGTGGCCGTTCACAGCCTGACGGTGCAGAGCATCGGCAACCAGATCTCGTCGCCGGGTGAAAGCGGCACGACCTTCGTGGCCAATGGCGTGGACTTCGTGGCCACCGGCGCAGAGGGCGGACCGCCCTCGCTGATGGTCCGCCGCGAAGCCGGTTCGACCCCGTGGCGCTATGCCTTCGCCGGGGACTGGGAGGTTCTGGGCCCCGACCCCGAAGGCGACGCGACATTCCGGCTGGGGCAGGTGACGGCCTTCGGCGACCTGCCACGGCTGCGCGGCGAAGAGGCCGAGGCGCGGCTGAACCGGATGGCGGCGGGCACGGTGAACGTCGGGTTCGCCATGGTCGACGTGCTGCCGGTGCTCGACCAGGACCGCCGGTCGGACGAGCGCACGGTGCTGCCGCTGCTCGGCGCGATGTTCCGGGGTGTGGAGGACACGACCGGCGACACCCGCCGCGTCGCGCAGGTCTGGGCCCGCGCGCTGCTGGTCCCCGCGGCTGCGCTGATCGCCCTGCTGGCGGTCTGGGGCGGCACGCAGCGCCGGATCCGCGCCGCGTCCCTGCCGCTGGCGCTGGTGTCGCTGGTGCTGTTCGACCTCGTTTGCCGCGCGGCGCTCGGCGCCGCGGGGTCCGGCCTTACACTGTCGGGCATGGCGGCGGCCATCGCCCTCGGCGCGATCGGCGTGCCGCTGATCGGGCTGGCCTTTGCGGGCGAAGCGCTGATCCGTCCGGGGCGCGAGTGATGGCGACGCGGGTTCTGACCGGCCGGGCCATGCGGCTCGCGATGCGCGAACACATCGGCGCCTTTGTCGCGGTGCAGTCGGTGCTGCTGTTCGTGGCGCTGATGATCGACTTCGCCGAGAGCTTCGACAGCATTCAGGCCGCTGCCGAAGGTCGTTCGATGCTGCTGGTGCTGGGCGAATACACGCTATACCGCGCGACCGACATCGTCACCCGGCTGCTGCCGGTCGCGGCGCTGCTCGGTGCCTTCCTGGCCGAGATCCGGCGGCGGGCGCTGCTGGAAACGGTGATCCTTGCCTCGGTCGGGGTTTCCGCGCTGCCGACCTTCGCCGCGCTGGCGTGGATCGGGCTGGCGACCGGCGCACTGGAATGGAAGCTGCAGCGCGATTGGCGCCCGGCGGCGGTGTTCGCGCAGGTGGAACTGGGCGCGGGCGATTACGCCGAACGCTTCGCGCAGGGGCTGACCGACGACCAGACGTGGTTCGTTCAGGATGACCGCGCCATCGCCGGACAGGTGCTTGTCGGGCCGCGCCCGGAACTGCGCAACGTGAGTTACTTCGAGGGGCTGACCGGGCTTGGCTTCGACCGGCTGATCCGGGCCGACGCGGTACGGCCGCTGGAGGGCGGGATCTGGCGGTTCGAGGATGCCGAGGTCTGGACGGCGGACGGTCGCACCCGGCTGATCGGCGATCCGGTGGACAGTCTCGACCTGCCGCTGTGGATCACGCCGGAGCGGCTGGAATACCTGCGCCCTTCGCCCTTCTACCTGCCGCAGGATGTGCTGCTGGCGCGGGCGGCGGCGATGCCGGGCGATCCCGAGATCGAGACGACGATCTGGCGGCGGGCCACGATATTCCTGCTGCCGGGGCTGTTCGCCTTTCTGGGGGCCAGCCTTGCGATGACGGGTTTCCGGGGGCGGGTGACGCGGGTGCCGATCCTCGTCGCGATGGCCTTTGGCGGCTACCTCGTGACGCTGTCGCTCAAGGTCTTCCTTGCGCTCGGGGAACAGGGCGCGATGGCGGCGCCCGCCGCGGTGCTGGTGCCGGCGCTGCTGGCGCTGGCGATCACCCTGACGCTCCAGTGGCTGCTGAACAAGGAATCGAAGGGCAGGCGGCTGCCCCTCGGCTGATCCCGGACCTCAGACCGCGCGGGCGCGCGGCGGAAGGGTGGCGCTGGCACGCGGCCATACCTTTGCGGCGGCACGTTCCAGCATCTGCTCGTCATCGACCTCGGCCCAGGCCAGGTCGTCGATCTTGTGCAGGCCGAACGGGCGTTCCGCCGCATGCGCGACCAGACAGCCTTCGTAGTCGCGGCGCGGATCCTCGGACAGCAGCCGCTCCATCGTTGCGTTGAAGGCACCCATGTCGCCCGACGCGACGGTGCTGATGCCGACCAGTTCGCCGCGATGGTCCTCGGGGCGGTGGTCGATGTTCTTGTTCATGTCCAGCAGGTGCCCGTCCGCGGTCTGCCAGACATAGACCTCGTCCGTCGCCTTGGTCTCGCCCGACAGCACCAGCGCGGTGGCGTCCTCGGCCACCAGCGGGTCCAGCGCGCGGGCCTCGTACATGATGTCCGACTCGAGGATCAGGATCTGCCCGGTCAGCCCTTCGAGGCCGATCTGCAGCGATCGGAGCGAGCCGCTTTCGTGGAAGCCCGCGTTGTGCAGCAGCTCGATCCCCGGCGCGGCCGAGAATTCGCTGCGGTAAATGTCGGCGAGGTGGCCGGTGACGATCCGCACGCGGTCGATCCCGCGCGACGCGAGGTGCATGACCGAGGCGCGGACCAGCGGGATGCCGTCCAGCGCGATCATGCCCTTCGGGGTCATGCGGCCCCGTTCCCCCATGCGGACGCCGCGCCCGGCGGCCACGATGACGGCCGTAATATCGCCCATTTCCGTTTTTCCCCCGAAAGGATAAATGACACCGGACGTTTACAGTATCGCCATCCGTTCGTCACGTTCGGATTGGAACGACGCAGGGGAAGACGGAGCAGGCGCGTGCCGCAAGATCACACTCCCGGCCCGGCCGCCCTGGCGCGGAGCTATCTGGGATCGGACAAGTTTCAGGAAGAGCTGCGCGGGAACTGGGTCATGGTGCTCCTGCACCGCTGGCCTGCCTTCCTGCTGGCCGCACTGTGCATGAGGATCGGGATATCGGCCAACGCGATCACGCTGGCGGGCGGTGCGCTGGCGCTGGCGATGCCGGTCGCGGCGGCGCTGCTGCCGTTTCAGGCGGCTGTCTGGTCCGTCGTGATCCTCGGGTTCGCGGTGATCACGCTCGACTGTTCGGACGGGGACGTGGCGCGGCATGGTGGCGGGTCCGAGCTGGGCGCGCGGCTTGACCTTGCGGTGGACATGATGTTCTGGGGCCTGCTCTACGGCTCGATCGGTCTGCTGGCCGACCGCGCAGTGGGGGAAATGTTCGGGGTCTGGACCGTGGTCGGCCTGTCCGCCGCATGGGCCCGGCTGCTGGCCCGCGTCTACCATGACGAGGCCGGCGGCGCGCCGACGACTGGACGCGCGCCGTGGACACCGTTGGCGATGGTGACGGCCTTCGTGGCAGGCATATCGGGCGCGATCCCGTTTCTGGCTCTTGCGGTGGCCCACTGGCCTGCGGCGGTCTGGTGCCTTGTGGCCTACTCCCTGATCGACGTGGCGGACGCGCTGTCGCAACTGCTGCGGACGGACCGGACGTGAAGATCGTTCAGGTCACGCCCTATCCGATGGCCCGCCCCGGCGGCGTCCAGAGCAACGTGCGCGACGTGTGCGGCTGGTTGTCGGCGCAGGGGCACGAGGTCCGTATCGTCAGCCCGGACCGTGCCGATCACCACGAACCGGGGCTGTTGCCCCTTGGCCGCGCGCGCGAAGTGTCGATCCACGGCACCGGGTTCGAGTTCTCGTTTGCCGGACCGCTGGCGCTGCGGAGGCTCAGGCGCGAATTGCGGGATTGGGGCGCCGAGGTGCTGCATCTGCACACCCCGTGGACGCCGATGCTGGCCTGGCAGGTTTGGCGGGCGATGCGTCTGCCTGCCATCGCCACCTTTCACGCGACGCTGCCCGAAAGCGACAGCCCCGATCTGGAAGAGCGGTTCATCACCCGCGCGGGGCACTACTTCAACGCCCGAATGGCGTCCGTGGTCGTCCCATCCGAAGCCCCCCGGCGGCAATGGGCGGCCAAGGGGCTGGACCCTCTGCCGCTGGTGCTGCCGCCGACCATTGATCTGAGCGACTGGCGCGCAGGCGACACCGGCACGCGCAGGCCGGGGCCGTTCCGTGTCGCCTACCTAGGCCGGTTCGAGGCGCGCAAAGGGGTCGACGTGCTGCTGCGGGCGTGGGCCCGGCGGCCCGAAGCGCTGAAGGATGCGGAGCTGGTGATCGCCGGGCGCGGCACGCTGCCCGGACCCTTGCCCGAAGGCGCGCGGCTGGTCGAAAGCCCGGACCGGGCCGAGGCGATCCGGCTGATCGCCGATGCCGACGTCTCGGTCGCGCCCGCCGGCTGGGGCGAAAGCTTCGGCCTGGTGCTGATCGAAGCTATGGCGGCGGGCACCGTGCCGGTCGCGGCGGCGAATGCCGGATTTGCCACCGTGATGACGGGCGAGGGGGCCGACCTGCTCTTCCCCGTGGGGGACGCCGACGCGCTGGCCGCGAAACTGGCCGAGCTGGCGCAGTCGCCCGACCGGGTGAAGGCGCTGGCCGACTGGGGGCGCGCCCATGCGATGACCTATGATGTCAGCGCCGTCGGCCCGGCCTATACGGAGCTGTACACATGCGCCCTCGCCGGTTTCTCCCAGGGTGAAGGCTCCGGATAGCGCTCTTCCAGCCACTGCCGGACATAGTGCACGACACGCGGGTTCGGGTTCTTCCCGAAGCTGTCGTTGAACGTGTAGGTCGTGGGCTTTCGCCCCTCGTTCAGCCGCATCATCAGCCATGTCAGCGGCAGGAAGTTCTCGATGCTGACGTAGCCTTCCATCTTGGCCGCCTGTTCCTTGGTGGCGCGGCGGGCCCAGCCTTCCTCGACCGCGACCTGGGGATAGAGGTATTCCGGCGGCACGTTGTCGTTCGACCGGAACCGGCTGCGGCGGGTGCGCTCGATCTCGGGGGCGAACTTCTCGATCATCTCGCCGTAGCGCGCGCGGTCGATGACCTGCGGCCCGTGGATGAAGGGATTGCGCGGGCGGCGCTTGTAGGTCCGGTTCAGCACCTCGACCGCCGTTGCCAGCGCGTGGTTCCAAGGGCTGTCGGTTGGTTTGAGCGCGTCATGGCCGGGCACCACCTTGGGCAGGAAGTGCGACACGCTGCGCCCGTCGGGATCGGTGAGGCCAGCAATCATCCCCGGATTCGCGATCAGCATGTCGTCCTCGAAATACACGAAGCGGTCGCTGAGGCCGGGCAGCAGGTGCAGGTGGCTGACGATGGCGAAGGAGTTGAAGGTGGGCAGCAGCTCCGCATCCATCACCGCGTCATGGTGGTGCACCGTGATCCCCGGCGCTTCCGTGTTCAGCCAGCGCGGGACCTGCGGGCGGCAGGACAGGATGTGGACGTGGCCCAGTTCCGGCATCATGCTGAGCGACCGCAGCGAATAGCGCAGCATGTCGAGGTTGTCGCGGGTGCGGTTGGGGTTCGTGTCGGCGGGCTTGTCGACATATTTCGCCAGCGTCTCGGCATAGCCGTCAAAGGTGTCGTCCACCCAGGTATAGACCACGTCTATCCGCTCTTGTCCGGTCATCGCCTGCCCCATCTTTCCGTGATCCCGGATAGCCCGGCGGCGGCAGTTTGGCGAGGGGCGATTGCCGGTTGCCGCACCGCGCGGCACATGCGAATAGTCCAGCGCGCCCGGCGCGGACCGGGCATGGGGACAGGACCGGCACCAGCATGAGCCGCGGAGATTACGTCATCGCCGCCGATTTCGGCACGTCGAGCGTGAAGCTGGGCGTGGTGGCCGAGGGCATGAAGCTGCTCGGCAACCGGATGGAAAGTTACCCTGTCATCCTTGGCTCCGGCGGCCGCGCCGAACAGCGCCCCGAGGACTGGTGGGCGGCGCTGGCGCGCGGGATCACGGCGCTGGAGCGCGACATGCCCGGCACGCTGGAGCGGGTCGGGGCGGTCGTCTTCTCGGCCCAGATGGCGGGCGTGACCTGTGTCGATGCCGACGGCACGCCGCTGCGTCCCTCGATCATCTGGCAGGACATCCGCGCGGCGCATATCGCCCGCGACCTGATCGGCGGCTTTCCCGAGGTGCTGGGCTACAACATCCCGCGCCTGACAAAGTGGCTGCCGATCGCGAACGGGGCTCCGGCCAAGAACGGCATGGACCCGATCGCCAAGATGCACTGGCTGATGCGCGAGGAGCCCGAGGTCTGGGCGAAAACGCACCGCACGCTGGACGTGAAGGACTGGCTGATCCACCGCGCGACGGGCCGCTTCGTCACCACCGGCGACAGCGCCAACCTGACCTGGCTGATGGACACCCGCGAAGGGCGCGAGGGCTGGTCCGAGACGCTGTCGCGGATGACGGGCACCCCGCTCGACAAGTTGCCCGAGATCGTGGACGGCAGCGATGTCGTCGGCCCCCTGACGCCGCGCGCGGCGGTCGAGCTGGGCCTGCCGCAGGGCACCGCCGTGGTTGCGGGCGCGGGCGACGTGACGGCCACGGCGCTCGGCTCCGGCGCGGTCGGGGACGGAGCGCTGCACCTGTGTATCTCGACCAGCGCCTGGGTCAGCGGGTTCTTTCCGCACCGGGTGCTGAGCGTGCCGGCCTCATTCGCGACCGTCGCAAGCAGCGCGGGGTTCCGTCCGCTGCTGATCGCCACGCAGGAAAGCGCGGGGTCCGCGCTGGAATGGGTCGCCCGGCTGATGAGGCATGGCGAGACGCCGGACATGAATGCGGCCTACGGCGATGTCGGCGAGTGGCGCGAGGACGATCCGTTCCTGATCCCGTGGTTTGCCGGCGAACGGGTGCCGGTCGACAACGACCGCCTGCGTGGCGTGATCCACGGCCTGTCGATCGACCACGACCGCCAGTCCGTCGCGCGCGCGGCGCTGGAAGGGGTCGCTCTGAACCTACGCTGGGCCTACGAGGCGGTGGCGAAGAAGAAGGGCGTCCGGCTGGATGGCCCCCTGCCGCTGGTCGGCGGCGGCGCGGCGAACCCGGTGCTGGCGCAATGCGTGGCCGATGCGCTCGGGCGCGAGGTGACGACGGGCGAGACGCGGTTCGCGGGGGTGCTGGGCACCGCCACGCTGGCCGCGCCGCACATGGGCTGGGACAAGGACGTCTGGCAGGCCGCCGCGCGGCTGTCGGACCGGGTGACGGCGCGGTTCGCACCGCAGCCCGGACGACGCGAGATGATCGAGCGTCGGTACAAGCGGCTCAGGAAACTGCGCAAGCAGATGGTCGGCAGCTATTCGGGGGGCACCGCATGATCGACGGTCTCATCAAGCACGTTCTGGACCCGATGTGGGAAAAGGCCTCGACCCCGCTGGTCAGGGCAAAGATGTCGCCCAATGCGGTGACGCTGACCGGACTGGGGCTGATCGTCCTCGGATCGGCGCTCTACCTCTGGCACCGCTCGGATCTGGTGTTCGGCCTGTGGATGGCCATGTCGTTTGCCTTCGACGCACTGGACGGGGCCGTGGCGCGGCGGCGCGACATGCGGTCCAAGGCGGGCGGTTACCTCGACGCGATGGTCGACCGCTATCAGGAACTGGCCGTTCTGGCGGCCATTGCCCATGTCCACGACCTCTGGCCCGCCGCGATGCTGGCCTTCGCGGGCAGCGTCATCACCTCCTACGCCAAGGCGCGCGTCGCGCTGGAGACGCAGGCGTCGAACGACGGCTGGCCGCAGCTCTTCGAACGGCTGGAGCGGATCATCTACCTCTGCGTCATGCTCGTGCTGGCCGGAGTCCTGCCCGACGCATGGGCCGGGACGGTGACGCTCTGGGGCATGGGGATCTTCGCGGCGCTGACGAACTTCACCGCGCTTCAGCGGTTCCGGACGGCGTTCCGGATGCTTCAGGGTATCGACCGCGCCGACCGCTGAGGATGTGCCAGAAGTCGATGGCATGCAGGACCTGAATGCTCATCAGCAGGGCGATCAGCACCTCTTCGGTCGTGACATAGGTGAAATACAGCGCGTCCGACCGCAGTGACGTGTCCTTGGCGATGAACAGGGCGAGGTAGAAGATCGCCGTCGCGATCGCCGCGCCCGAGAACCAGATGCGGAACCGCGCGGCACGCGGGTCGATCAGGCCACGGTCGCGCATCGCCATGTCGTGGCGCATGAGGGCCAGCACGGCGGTGGCCGCGGCGATGTTGGCGAACTGCGCCAGCGAGGCCGAGATGAACATCAGGTAGCTGCCGAACATGTGCAGATCGGTGTGCGGCCCCAGGTTGAAGACCGACAGGATCACCATGCCGGCGGACACGGGCAACTGGATCGCGGCCAGCAGAACGGCCCTGATCGTGAGCCTCCGGCGGTCGCGGGCATCGGCGGCCGGGGTCGCTGCGACGGTCCGGGCGTAGAGCAGGCCGATCACGCAGGCGTTGAACAGCATCACGACCGAGAAGATGGTGATCCAGAAGGCGAAGGGCGCGCCGATCTCGGGGACCGAGATCGCCCGGCTGATGGTCGGCGGCTGAACCGCGGCCTGATCCGGGAACATCGCGATCCATTCAGCCCGAACGCGCAGGTTCCAATAGACGATGGAAAACGGCGCAGTCAGGCCGATGACCAGCCCGAACGCCGCCAGCGGGCGCGACATCACCGCGGGCGGCGGTGTCTGGGCTGTGACGGATGCGTGCGGCATGACGGCGGCGGTTCCCTGGCTGCGCCCCGTCATGGGGCTGTCTGATTTGGTGTCTATTCAGCATGTGAAGGTAACAGAAAAGCCCCTGATTGCGGCATCCCGGCGGGCTTGGGCCGTTTTCGGACGGGATGTGTCACAACTGAAACGTGGCGTGTGGTCCGCGGGTTGCAATTTGCGACCCGGACGGCCACATCCGCCGGGCAAGCAACGGAGGTCGGGCAGTGCAAACCGTGATCTGGACCGTGGTCGCGATCCTCGCGATCCTGGCGGTGGCGACCTTTGCCGTGCTGTGGCGGCACAACCCTTTCAGGAAGTGGGTGCTGCGCAAGATCGACCGGACGTGGGAGGACCGCGCCCGCGTCGCGGATTTCCCGCCGGACCGGATCGCCGAGGAAGAGGCCGACATGTTCGTGTCCTCCACGGTCATGCGCGACGCCTGCGACGTGATCTGGGAGGAGTTCGACGAAGAGCCGCCGGCGAACCTGACCGGGCCGCATCCCTACGGGACGGTCATCTGGGTTAACACCAAGCGAATGCCCAGGTTCATCGAGGAATTCCTGCCGAAGATGCAGTCGAAATTCGTCCTCGTCTCCGCTCGTGAGAACAACCCGACCCGGTATTTCGATGTGGATCGCGTGCTGGCCGACCCCAACGTGCTGTGCTGGTTCGTCGAGAACTACGAATTCGATGCCAGCTATATCGAGACCGGCAAGATCGTCCCGCTGCCGCTCGGCATGAACTATCACAAGCTCGATCCCAACAGCCCCAACCGGGCCGCCGACATGGGCGCGCCCGCCCGGCCCGGCGCGCAGCAGGCGCAACTCAGGCAGATCCGCGACACGATCTCGCCGATCCGGGAACGGCCGCTCAAGGTCTACTGCAACTTCCAGCTGAACATGGACACCTTCCTGCGCCACCATCACGCTATCCCCCGCGCCGAAGCGCGGGCCGAGGCGATCGAGGCGCTGAAGGACAAGCCCTTCGCCATCGTCGAGCCGCGCCAGACGACCCGCAACGATGTCTGGCGGCGGCACGAGGAAGCGGCGTTCGAGGCCAGCCCGCGCGGCAATTCCATCGACTGCCACCGCACGTGGGAGGCGTTGCTGCTCAGGACGATCCCCATCGTCAAGACGACGCCGATGGACCCGATCTATGACGGGCTGCCGGTCGTGATCGTGCAGGACTGGTCCGAGGTGACGGAAGCGAACCTCGCGAAATGGCGCGACGAATATGCGCCATGGTTCGACGCCCCGCTGCCGCCGGTCATGTTCTCGAACCACTGGATCGCGCGGTTCCATTCGTGGAAATCCGCCGAGACCCGGCCGCGGATCGGCGGCACCATCGGGGCGATCCCGCTGCCGTCGGCCCTGGTCGCGGACCGCTAGCTAGGGACTTCCTATCCGCGACTATGGGCGATAGAAGGGCGGATCAAACTTTCCGCCAACGCCGAAGGCCAAAAGAATGCTCGATTACGCCCGGTATGTCTGGACCAACATTCCCGGCCCCAAGAAATCCGTCGTCGTCATGTCCCTCGTCGTGGGCTTTGCCAACGGCGGGATGCTGTCCGCGATCAACAGCGCCATCTCGGCGCGGGTGGACGGGACGTTCGACTGGACCCAGCCCGCGCTGTTCGTCGCCTCGGTGATCGCCTTCTTCGTCGGCGGCTATTTCGCGATGTATCGCGCCACCGACATGGCCGAGGGCTTTGTCGAGCTTCTGCGCAAACAGGTCGTGAACCGGGTCACCGCCACGTCCCTGCGCGCGGTCGAGGATTACGGCCGGGGCGAAACCTATGTCCACCTGACCCGCGACACCGGCAACGTCGGGATGGCCTCGGTCCGGCTGGTCAAGGCGTTCCAGGCCGCGATCGTCGTGGTGTTCTGTCTGTCCTATCTCGCGTGGCTGTCGCCGCTGGTCTTCGGCGTCACGCTGGTTCTGGTCGTCGTCGGCATCGTCCTGTTCGACTGGCAGGAACGGCGGGCCAAGGCCTATCTCGAACGGGCGCGCACCAATGAGGCGAAGCTGTTCAGCGGGATTTCCGACCTTCTGGACGGGTTCAAGGAGGTCAAGCTGAACTCGGCCGTCGGCGAAGACCTGCGGACCACGCTGAACACGCATTCCGCGCTGGCGCGGGTCGACTTCGTCCGGGCGGAGTTCCTGTTCTACTCCACCTCCATCGTCTCCAAGTTCATGCTGTTCGCGCTGCTCGGGGTGATCGCGTTCCTGCCCGTGGAGTGGATCGGCGTGACGTCCGGGCTGGCCTTCCAGATCCTCGCCGTGCTGCTCTACCTCGTGCCGCCGCTGGAACAGCTGGTCGACATGGTCGGGCCCTACATGCGGGCGCAGGTGTCGCTGAACAACCTCCGCAAGCTGGAGGCGGCGATGGACCGCGAGGAGGCCGGGCGCGACAGCGACTTCCGCTTCGAGGAACCGCTGCGGCTGGACGCGGTGGAGCTGGACTACAAGTCCGAGGACAACGCCACGACCTTCACGCTCGGCCCCATCGACATGACCGTCAATCCGGGCGAGATCGTGTTCCTCGTCGGTGGCAACGGGTCTGGCAAGACCTCGCTGATGAAGGTGCTGACCGGGCTCTATCCGCCGACACGTGGCCGGATCCTGCTTGGCGACACGCTGCTGACCCCGCAGACGATCGGCGGCTGGCGCGACCTGATCGCCTCGGTCTTCCACGATTTCCACCTGTTCGACCAGGCCTACGGCATCGACCCCGACCGCGCCCGCAAGCTGCTGGAGGAAGAGATCGTCCGCGTGCGCCTGCACGACAAGGTTTCGCTGACCGAGGATGGCGCATTCTCGACCACGCGGTTGTCTACCGGGCAGCGCAAGCGGCTGGCGCTGGTGCTGGCGCGGGCGCAGCGGCGGCCGGTGCTGGTGCTGGACGAATTCGGGGCCGAACAGGATCCGGAGTTCCGGGCCTTCTTCTATACCGAATACCTCGATGCGCTCCGGGCGCAGGGCGTGACGGTGATCGCCGTTACCCACGATGACCGGTATTTCGGGACCTGCGACCGGCTGGTCAAGCTGGACCTCGGGCGCGTGGTCTATGACGGACCGCCGACCGCGGACTCTGCGCCGATGCAGCTGTCGCGGAGCATGGCGGGGCAGTAGGCCCCGCAGGACAGGCAATCAAAAACGCCCGCCGGACGATCATCCGGCGGGCGTTTTCCATTTCTGGAGGGGCCGGTCGCGGGGACCGGCCCTTTTTCGTCACGCGATGTCGAAACGGTCCGCGTTCATCACCTTGGTCCATGCGGCGACGAAGTCCTTCACGAACTTCTCCTTGCCGTCGTTCTGGGCGTAGACCTCGGCATAGGCGCGCAGGATCGAGTTCGAGCCGAACACGAGGTCCAGACGCGAGGCGGTGAACTTGACCTCACCGGTCTTGCGGTCGCGGATCTCGTAGCTGCCCTCACCGACCGCCTTCCAGGTGTAGGCCATATCGGTCAGCACCTCGAAGAAGTCCGTGGTCAGCGCGCCGGTCTTGGCGGTGAACACGCCATGCGCGGTGCCGCCGTGGTTCGTGCCCATGGCCCGCATCCCGCCGACGAGGCAGGTCATCTCGGCCGCCGTCAGACCCATCAGCTGGGCACGGTCGAGCATCATCTCCTCGGGCGAGACGACGTAGTCCGCCTTGAGCCAGTTGCGGAACCCGTCGGCCAGCGGCTCGAGCGGTTCGAAGCTTTCGGCGTCGGTCTGTTCCGCGGTCGCGTCGCCGCGGCCCGGAGCGAACGGCACCTTGACGTCATAGCCCGCGGCCTTGGCCGCCTGCTCGACGCCGAGGTTGCCCGCCAGAACGATCACGTCGGCCACCGATGCGCCCGTCTCGGCCGCGATCGGCTCCAGCACCGACAGGACGCGCGCGAGGCGCTCGGGCTCGTTGCCGGCCCAGTCCTTCTGCGGGGCCAGACGGATGCGCGCGCCGTTGGCGCCGCCGCGCAGGTCCGAGCCACGGAAGGTCCGCGCGCTGTCCCAAGCGGTCGACACCATGTCCGACAGCGACAGGCCCGATGCGGCGATCTTGGCCTTCACGGCCTCCACGTCGTAAGAGGTCGAGCCGGCGGGGATCGGATCCTGCCAGATCAGGTCCTCGGCGGGAACGTCCGGGCCGAAGTAACGGGCCTTGGGGCCCATGTCGCGGTGCGTCAGCTTGAACCACGCACGGGCGAAGGTGTCCTTGAAATACTCCGGATCGGCCATGAACTTCTGGCAGATCGCGTTGTAGGCCGGGTCCACCTTCATCGCCATGTCGGCGTCGGTCATCATCGGGTTGTGACGCTTGGTCGGGTCGGACGCGTCGAGGGGCTTGTCCTCTTCCTTGATGTCGACCGGTTCCCACTGGTTCGCACCGGCGGGCGACTTGCGCAGTTCCCATTCATGCCCGAACAGCATGTCGAAGAAGCCCATGTCGAACTTGGTCGGCTCGCTGGTCCATGCGCCTTCGAGGCCAGAGGTCACAGCATTCGCCGCCTTGCCACCCATGTTCGGGTTGGCCCAGCCAAAGCCCTGCTGGTCGACATCCGCGTTCTCCGGATCCGCGCCGAGCGCGCTGGCGTCACCGTTGCCGTGGGTCTTGCCGACGGTGTGGCCACCGGCGGTCAGCGCCGCGGTTTCCTCGTCGTTCATGGCCATCCGGGCGAAGGTCTCGCGCACCTGGGCGGCAGTCTTCATCGGGTCGGACTTGCCGTTCACACCCTCGGGGTTCACGTAGATCAGGCCCATCTGGACGGCAGCCAGCGGGTTTTCCATCGTCTCGGGCTTCTCGACATCCTCGTAACGGCTGTCGGACGGCGCGAGCCATTCCTTCTCCGCGCCCCAGTAGATGTCCTTTTCCGGGTGCCAGATGTCCTCGCGGCCGAAGGCGAAGCCGAAGGTCTTCAGGCCCATCGACTCATAGGCCATGTTCCCGGCGAGGATCATCAGGTCGGCCCAGCTGACCTTGTTGCCGTATTTCTTCTTGATCGGCCACAGCAGGCGGCGGGCCTTGTCGAGGCTGACGTTGTCCGGCCACGAGTTCAGCGGCGCGAAGCGCTGGTTGCCGGTGCCGCCGCCGCCACGGCCATCGGCCAGACGGTAGGAGCCCGCGGCGTGCCATGCCATGCGGATCATCAGGCCGCCGTAATGGCCCCAGTCCGCCGGCCACCAGTCCTGGCTGTCGGTCATCAGCGCCTTGAGATCGGCCTTGAGCCCCTCGACGTCCAGCGACTTCAGCTCTTCGTGGTAGTCGAAGTCCGGACCCATCGGGTTCGTCTTGGTGTCGTGCTGGTGCAGGATGTCGAAGTTCAGCGCATTCGGCCACCACCCCGTCACCGTCGCGCTAGAGGCGGTGTTCCCGCCGTGCATCACCGGGCACTTGCCGCCGGTGTCCATGTCGTTGCCGTCCATGATGGCTCTCCTTTGCTTGTTCAAGCGATGTGGCGTCATCCTGACGCGTGCCCCGGACAGTTCCGTGACAGCGACGCGTCCGATTCTCCGAATCCGGATGTCTCCCTCAGGCTTGTTCTACGCAGGCGGAGAGATTATCAAAAGTTGGAATTTATAATCATTCCAATAGGAGCAGGTTATGGCTGCCGTGACCATGAAGCACCTGCGCTACTTCGAGGCGCTGGCCCGGCATCGCCATTTCGGGCGGGCCGCCGACGCCTGTTCGATCTCGCAGCCGGCGCTGTCGGTGCAGATGAAGGAGCTTGAGGGCATCCTCGGCGCACCCCTGATCGAACGGGGGCCGCGTCAGATCAGGCTCAGCGCACTAGGCGAGGATCTGGCGGTACGCGCCCGCGACATCCTGCGCGCGGTGGACGAGATCGAGGATCTCGCCCGGACCTCGCGCGGGGCGCTGTCGGGGCAGCTCAGGATCGGCGTGATCCCGACCGTCGCGCCCTACCTGCTGCCCGCGCTGATCAAGGACCTCTCGGACGCGTTCCCCGATCTCGACATCCGCCCGCGTGAAACGCAGACCGCGACCGTCATCCGCGACCTGATCGACGGGCGTCTTGACGTGGGCATCGTCGCGCTGCCGGTGTCGGAACCCGCGCTGCGCGAGGTGCCGCTGTTCGACGAGGAATTCATCCTGGTCCGCCCCGAGGCCGACGCGGGCAAGCCGCCGCCGGACCCCAAGGGGCTCAGCGAGATGCGGTTGCTGCTGCTGGAGGAGGGGCACTGCTTCCGCGATCAGGCGCTGTCGTTCTGCAACCTGTCCTCGACCCCGCCGCGCGACCTGATGGAGGCGTCGACGCTCGCCACTCTGGTCCAGATGGTCGGCGTGGGCATCGGCGTGACGCTGATCCCCGAGATGGCCGTCCCGGTCGAGGCGCGTTCGGCCCCCGTCTCGGTCCAGCGCCTGCCGGAACCGCGACCCAAGCGGACCATCGGCATGGTCTGGCGGCGGACGACCCCGCTGACCGACCAGTTCGACGGGCTGGCCGAGATGGTACGCCGCGTCGGCGGGCGCCGGGCGGACTGATCGCTCAGCCGAACAGGCGCAGCAGGATTTCCAGCGCCACCGCGCCGATCGGGGCCGTGAACAGCACCATCCCGAGGTTCCAGCCGACCGTGACCCGCTGTGGCGTCCGGCCCGAGGCCCGCGCCGTCATCAGCCCGGAGATCGTGAAGGGCCCGAGCGTATTGGCCAAGCCCCATGCGGACAGGAGCGAGGCGAAATGCGCCTTGGCGGACAGGCCGATGGCATCGGGCGACAGGACGGTGGCGATCAGCAGGGCGGGCAGGGCCGGGTGAATGCCGATCAGGGCCAGCCCGCCGATACTGAGGAGGCAGAACAGGAAGAACAGGCCGGGCGAGCCGAGCAGCAGCTGACCGGCAAGGCGCACCACGTCTTCGGGGACGACCACGGCGATGGCCGCCGAAGACAGCCCCGCGCCAAGAAACAGCAGCGCTTCGCCCGCGAAGCCGGGGAACCGCCGCACCGCGTCCCGCCCCACCTGGCGCGGCGGGCCGCCGGGTGCCGGGTGCCGTTCGATCCATGCCCAGAGCATCGCGGCAGGCGCGGCAAGCAGGATGATGATCCCGGCGATCGGCAGGTCGATGGCGCGGCTGATGATGACCAGCACGGGCACGTTAACCGCCAGCGCCAGCACGACCTTAAGCAGGACGCCCCACAGTTCCGGCGGCAGCTTTCCCGCCCGTGTCCGTCCGCGCCGCAGCCATTCGAACAGGATCCCGCCCGCGATCAGCGTTGCGGTGGCGCTCATGTTGATCGGCAGAACCGATAGCCACGGCAGATCGTAGATCGCCAGCAGCAGCGCCATGTTCCCCATCATCGGCGTCCAGCAGATCGCGCAGCAGAACCCGCGCAGCAGGGCGCTGAACGCCAGTTTCTGGGCGACGTCGTCCCGCCCCGGCGGCAGCGCCTGCGCGGCCGAGGCCATCAGCACCGCCGTGCCCGCCAGCGACAGGCCCGAGGCGACGAGGTGCGAGATAATGGCGATCGGCGCATAGGCTCCGGCCTGCGCGGTGCGCGCCAGCGTGATGCCGATCCCGTTGACCGAGGGGCTGGCCTCGGACCGCGCGCCGAGCAGGCTGACGGCGGCGACCAGCGACAGGAACGAAATCGTGCTGCGCAGGCCGCGTTCGATGGTCAGGACCGGCTCGGGGTCAAAGCACAGGATGACGGCGGCCACCGCCACCATCAGCCCGCCCATCATGCGGATGCCCATCGGGATCTTGCCCCATTGCGCGATGACCAGCGCGAAGGCCAGCCCGCCGCCAGCCAGCCGCACCTCCGGCGGATAGCCCGCCGACGAAGCCGTCGCGCTGAGCATGATGCCGATGACGGCCAGCGTCAGGGCGACATTGCGTGTCTGTTCGCTCATGCGCCGGTCTGCCCCTTCAGCACGTCCCGCAGGTCGCGGGCGATGCGGGTCAGGGCGGGGGCGATCTCCGCCCCGATCCGGTCCTCGCCGATCTCGCTGGCCGGGCCGCCGCAGTTCAGGGCGAAGATCCGGCCATCCGGCGCGCGGAAGGCGGTGCCGACCGACACCACGCGGGGATGGAAATAGCCCCGGTTCACGAGATAGCCGGTCTCCGCATAGTGCGCGACCGCCGCTTCGATGGCGGGGGCCAGTTCGTCCCACCGGTCGGCCTCGGTCGGCTGCAGTTCCGCGATCAGCGCGTCGCGCTCGGCTTCGGGCAGTTCCGCCAGATAGGCCCAGCCCAATACGGAGGACAGGAACGGCATCCGCGACCCGACCGGCAGGTTCATCAGCATGTTCGACGGTCCCTGCACCCGCACCGTCTGGATCATCGCGTCGCCGTCCCGTTCGCCAAGCGCGGCGGCCAGGCCCGACCGCGTGGCGAGCGGCAGCAGCAGCCCCTGCGCTATCTGCGTCAGCGGCTGCGAGGCCAGCATCGCATGGCCGAGCGCAAGGCACCCGGCGCCGAGCCGCATCCGCCCCTGATGTCCGTCCGGCACGAGGTATCCGGTTTCCAGCAGCGTATGGCAGGCGCGCCAGACGGTCGGCTGGGGCAGACCGGTCAGCCGCGCGATTTCCGAAGTGCCGAGGCTGGGATGATCCGCGCCGAAGCAGCGCAGGATCTGCAGGCCACGGGCGAGGGCGGTCACGAACTGCCGGTCCTTGCCCGGTAACGTGTCCGCGTTTGCCGCCTGCATCCTCGCCTCATTCATCCGGTCCGCCTTCCATGTGAAAAAGCCGCCCGCCGCTTTGAGGGGGGGCACTGGGCGGGCTATGCTGAAAATACGAATAGCCTATTCGAATAGCGAATAGAATGACTGGTTTCGACTTTTCAGGAGTGTGCAGGGTGCCGACCCCGACCAGCGATCTGTCATTCCGCCGCCGCGTCTACGCGCAGGACGGTGGTCTGGCCTATGCTGGGTTCGGATCATCACGCACAGACTGGGAAGGAGCACCGGTATGAGCCTGCCGAGCCGTATCACCATCAACGAGGAAGGCCCGCGCGAGGGCTTCCAGATCGAGCCGGGGCCGATTCCGACCGCCGACAAGATCGCGCTGGTCGATGCATTGTCCGAAACCGGGCTGACCCATATCCAGGTCTGTTCCTTCGTGAACCCCAAGAAGGTGCCGGGGATGGCGGATGCCGATGCCATCGCCTGCGGGATCAAGCGGAAACCGGGGGTGCAATACACCGGCCTCTGGCTGAACGAAAAAGGTCTGGACCGCGCCATCGCCAACGGGTGCCTCGACATCATCGGCAAGATGTCCCTGACCGTGTCCGTCGAATTCCTGCGCCAGAACCAGAACGTCACGCATGAGGAGAACCTCGCGCTGATGCGGCGGCTGCGGGACGCCTATATCGACCGGAACATCCCCATCGACCGGGTCATGGTGATGTCCGCCTTCGGCTGCAACTTCCAGGGCGATGTCAGCCCCGACGACGTGCTGGCGCGGGTGGCCGACCTTGTCGAGATGGCGGCGGAGCGGGACATGGCGATCCCGATGCTGTCGCTCGCCGACACGATGGGCTGGGCCACGCCGGAACGCATCAAGCGGATGCTGGGCGCGGTGCGCGACCGCTATCCCGACCTGCCGCTGAACCTGCACCTGCACGACACGCGCGGGCTCGGCATCGCCAACGCCTATGCGGGGCTGGAGATGGGGGTGGCGAACTTCGACACCTCGGTCGCCGGTCTCGGTGGCTGTCCCTTCGCGGGCCACAAGGGCGCGGCGGGCAATGTCTGTACCGAGGACCTCGTCTTCATGTGCGAGGAAATGGGAATCGAAACGGGGGTCGACCTCGACAAGCTGCTGGATGCGGCGTTGCTGGCCGAACGGATCGTCGGCCATCCGCTGCCCGGCATGGTGAAACGCGGCGGCTCGCTGTCCGCCAAACGGAAGGAGATTGCAGCATGACGGGTCTCACACAACAATACGGCGCCTTCGCCGCCGCCCTCGCATCCGGCGAGATCACGGTGCCCGAGGATTGCGCGGCGCTGGTCAAGACCGGCCTCGCCGACGCGGTCGGCGTGATGCTGGCGGGCAAGGACGAACCCGTGGTTGAGAAGCTGCGGCAGGTGCTGCCCGCAGGCGGGACCGAGGCGACCATCCTGATGGGCTCCGAAAAGCGCGGCGCCGCCGATGCGGCCTTCATCAACGGCGCGGCCTGCCATGCGCTTGATTACGACGACGTGGCGATGCGCGGGCACGTGACCACGGTCATCATGCCCGCCATCTTTGCCGAGGCCGAGGTGCTGGGGTCGACCGGTGCCCAGATGATCGCGGCCTACATGGCGGGCTACGAGATCTGGGCCGACATGGCCTATCGCGACGCGGGCCAGATCCAGAACAAGGGCTGGCACCCGACCGGCGTGCTGGGGGCCATCGCCGCCGCCGCCTCCTGCGCCGTGCTGCGCGGGCTGGACGCCGAACGCGCCACGATGGCCATCGCCATCGGCGCCTCGCAGTCCGCCGGTCTACTGGCCAACTTCGGCACGATGACCAAGCCGTTCCACGCCGGGCGCTCCGCCGCGTCGGGCCTGCTGGCCGCGCGGCTGGCCGAGGTCGGCATGACCGGCAGCGCCGACGCGATCGAGCACAACCAGGGCTTCCTCAAGGCGATCTCGCCCGAGAACCAGGTCGACCGGACCACGCCCGCCGACCATCTGGGCAAGGAGTGGCGGATGCGCCGCTATGGCCTGTCGATCAAGAAATACCCGGTCTGCTACTGCGGCCACCGGGCGACCGACGGCATCCTGCAGATCATGCGCGACCACGACATCGCGCCGGACCAGATCGCCCAGATCGACACCTATACCTCGGACCTGCACGCCATGACCCTGCGCAATGCGCTGCCGCAGACGGGGCTGGAGGCCAAGTTCTCCATGCAGTTCGACATGGCCTCGGGGATCCTCGCGGGTAACGTCGGGCTGACCCAGCTGACCGACGGGTTCGTCCTGCAGCCCGATGTGCAGGACCTGATGCAGAAGGTCACGGTCAACGCCTCGACCGACTACGACCCCAAGCTGCCGGGTTACCGTCCGGCGGACCAGGTGATCGTCAAACTCAAGGACGGCACGGTGATCGAGGGCAAACCCGTCGAACGCGCCACCGGCCATGCCGACGTGCCGCTGTCCGAGGCCGAGCTCTGGACCAAGTTCGCCGACTGCGCCCGCTTTGCCGGGTGGTCCGAACCGAAGGCCCGCGCGCTCTACGACGCACTCATGTCCATCGACACGGCCCCCGGCATCGCGGCGGTCCTGTCCCCCGAACCCAAGACGCGCGAGGTCGCCTGACCCCGGTGTCTTTCTCCCGACGGGACGCATCCTGAGGCGTCTCGCACTCCTCCCTGCCGGACCCCCGTTCCGGCAGGGATTTTTCCTGAAACAACCCGATGAGGACCTGCCAGATGACCCAACCCCGCGGTATCGACATGTCGCTGTTCGCCCCCCGCTCCGTCGCGGTGGTCGGCGCGTCTTCGAACCCGATGCGCTTTACCGGACGGATCGTGCCGACCCTGCTCAGGCACCAGTTCCCCGGAGCGATCTACCCGGTCAACCCGAACCGGGAGGAAATCGCGGGACAGAAGTGTTACCCCACCATCGCGGACCTGCCGCAGACCGACTGCATCGTCTACGGCATGGGGCCGGACAAGGCGCTTGAGTCGCTGAAGGCCTGCGAAGGCAAGGGCGTCAAGCTGTTCTTCTGCGCCGCCGCCGGGTTCGGCGAGACGGGCCGCCCCGAGGATCAGGCGCTGCAGGACGAGCTGTCCGCCACCGCGCGCGAGATGGGGATCCGGGTGCTGGGGCCGAACTGCATCGGCTACGCGAACTTCCACGAACACGTCGTCTCTGCGGCCGCCGCCGCGATGGCATGGCCGGACATCAAGGCGGGCGATCTGGGCCTGTCCTCGCAGAGCGGCGGGCTTGGCTTCGCTTCGGTCAGCTATTGCGCAATGGTCGAGGGGATCAGCTTTTCCCACATCATCTCGACCGGGAACGAGGCCGATCTGGACGCCGTCGAATGCGCCGAGGCGCTGATCGACGACCCCAACACCAACGCCATCGCGCTGGTGATCGAGGCGGTGCGCAACCCGGCGGCCTTCGTCGCCTTCCTCGACCGTGCGGGGCGGGCGGGCAAGCCGGTGGTGATCCTCAAGACCGGGCGGTCCTCGCTCGGCAAGGTCATGGCGCAGTCGCATACGGGCGCGCTGGCCGGATCGTCCGAGATCTTCGACATGGTGGTCCGCAAGTACGGCGTCGCGCTGGCCAAGGACATCGACGACCTCTATCGCCTCGGCGCGATGTTCGCGCGGCTGGCGCGGGCGGGCAAGCTTAAGCGCTACTCGAACCCCGGCGCGCATGTCGCGTCGTTCTGCCTGTCGGGCGGGCATGTCGGCCTGATGGCCGACCATGGCTCTTTCGCCGGGCTGACCTTTCCCAAGCCGCCCGAGGGTGCGGACAAGCTGTTCTCGGACGAACTGGGTTTCCCGATCAAGGCCCAGAACCCGCTGGACACCACGGCGCAGGTCGTGGGCGGGGATGCCTACTGGGGCGGCTGCACCGAGATCTTCGCGGGTTTCGACGACATCCAGGTGATCGTGCCGACCCTGACCGTCGCGCCCGACTACAACGCCCCGATCGCCGATCTGGGGCGCATCCAGGCCGAGCGGGACGAGATCGTCATCGTCTCATGGCCCGGCGGCAGCTTCGATCCCGAGGATCTGGGCAAGCTGGACGGGCTGAACCTGCCGTATTTCCCGATGCCGCATCAGGCCGCAGCCGGGGTCGCCGCGCTGGATGCGTGGTGCCGGGTGTGGAACACGGGCGGGCCCGCGGCGCAGCCGGAGGCCAGCGGCAATACGCTGCCGGATGTGCGCAAGGCGCTGGAGGCGCGGGCCGCTGCGGGCGACAGCATCGTGTCCGAGAAGGCGGCGAAGGCCTTGCTGGCGCAGGCCGGCGTGCCGGTGACCGAGGACCGGGCCTGTGGCACGGCCGACGAGTCCGTCGCGGCAGCGCGGGCGCTTGGCTATCCGGTGGTCATGAAGGGCGACGCGCCGGGCGTGGCGCACAAGTCGGACGCGGGGCTCGTGGCGCTTGGCGTGGCGGATGACGACGCGGTGCGGGCGGCATTTGCGGACCTGACCGGAAAGATGGCGGGCAAGGCCGGGGCCGAGGTGCTGGTGCAACCCATGGTGAAGTTCAAGCACGAGCTGATTCTCGGCGCGCGCAACGATCCGGAATTCGGGCCGGTCGTCGCGCTCGGGCTGGGTGGCATCTTCGTCGAGATCCTCAAGGACGTGACCTTCCGCCTTGCACCGGTGTCGGTGGCCGAGGCCGAGGCGATGATCGGAGAGCTGAAGGCCGCGCCGATCCTGATGGGTGCGCGGGGGCAGAAGGCGGTGGACACCAAGGCGCTGGCCGAAACCATCGCCGCGTTCAGCCGGGTGATGGCCGAGAACGCCGACCTGATCGAGGAGATCGATGTGAACCCGCTGGTGGTCACGGATGACGGCGGACTCAAGGCTCTGGACGGGCTGATCGTCCTCAGGTCCTGACCCTGTCGAACTGACGCAAACGGGCGCCCCTGGGGGCGCCCGTTTCGTTTTCGGTGCAGTGTCGGTTCGGGTCAGACGGCCTGACGGCGGTCCGGGCGGTAGCCGATCCGGTCGGAGGCGGTGAAGCGACCGCCCTTGACCTTGCGGATCTTGCCTTCGCGCAGCAGCATCCCGAAGGCGCGCAGGGCATCCTCGCGGGTGTAACCCTCGGGATCGGCCTCGCGCACCCGGTTCATCAGCTGCGGGCGCGAGAACTGTTCGCGGCCCTCGACGAAGGCGAGGTAGGCGGCGGCGCATTCCAGCACCTCGTTCAGCTCGGTCGCGTCCGAGTCCTCGAGGAACTCGACAAAGCCCGAGGGTTCGCTCTTCTGCAGACCTTCGTAGCCTTCACCGGCTGCCTCGGGTGCGTCCGCTTCGACGTCGGCTTCGGCTTCCTGACGGATCAGGTCGGCGATGGAGACGCGGCGCGGACGGACCGGTTCGCGGAACTCATTCTCGATGTCGACGCGCTGTTCGGCAACCAGACGCAGCGGGGCCGGCTTGTCCTCGGTCCGGCGCAGCGGCGTGCCCGAGGGGCGCGGACGGCGCGGGCGGACGACCTGTGCCAGGTCCTGGCGGTAGGCGTCGGCGCTGTCCTCGTCGGACTTACGCAGGTCGGAGCCGGCGTCCTTCTCGGCCTTGGTCGCGGCAACAGCGGCGCGCAGATGTGCGATCGCGCTGCGGCGGCGGGTGCCTTCGGTTTCGCCGAGCTGGCTGTTCGTCTCGGCCAGGATGCGGTCCATGTCGTCGGTCGAAGCCGACTTGGCGAGCTTGTCGCGACCGGCCAGTGCGGCGGGGGCGACCGGCGCGGGCGCGGGCTCTGCCTCGGCCGCGACGTCGTCCTCGTCGTCCATGAAGGCGTCGTCCGACTCGTCCTCGAGCGCGTCCTCGTCGTCGAGCTCGGCACTGTCGTCCTCGTAGGCTTCGTCCTCGTCCTCATCCTCGAACGCTTCTTCCTCGAAGCTGTCCTCGTCCTCGGCCGTGACCTCTGCCTCCTCGAAGGCGGCTTCATCCTCGGCGTCCTCGACAGCCTCGTCGGAATAGGCCTCTTCGTCCTCGAAGTCGTCCTCGTCGTAGGTCAGCGAGTCGTCGGCGACGCCGACTGCGGCTTCCGGTCCGAATTCGTCCAGTTCGTCGTCCTCGAAGAACTCTGCGGCGGTCTCTTCTTCGTCCCACTCCAGCTCGTCGTCTTCGAGTTCGGCTTCGACCTCTTCGAAGTCCTCGTCCTCGTCATAGTCGGCGTCGGCCTCGATCTCGGCTTCCAGCGCGGCGAGTTCGCTCTGAAGGTCGGCCTCGTCCTCGGGGCTCAGGCTGGATTTCGGCGCGGCGTCTTCCAGGCCCATGGCCTGTTCGAAGTCGCTGCGCTTGACCTTGACGACGCGGGCGGCAACGACCGGCCGGGGCGCGACGACAGGCGCGGGTTCCGCGTCGGCCACGTCTTCCTCGGCGAGTTCGTCTTCTTCGGCGAAGTCGTCCTCAGCGTAGTCATCCTCGTCGGCGTAGCCTTCGTCGGCATACCCGTCTTCGGCGTAGTCCTCTTCGGAAAACTCGTCGTCGAAGCCCAGCGTCTCGTCCATGACCGGCGTGGTCGTGGCGGCGTGCAGCGGGGTGAGGTCGACGCCGGTTTCCTCGACCATCTCGTCGGCGTGCTGGTCTTCGGAGAAGTCGACAGGCGCGGCGGTGGCGCGGGTGCGGGACACCACGGCGCGGATACGGCGCAGCTTGGCGACGATGCTGTTGTCGTCGGCCTGCGGCTCGGAGATGGCTTCCATCATCTCGACTTCGGCGGTCTCGACTTCGACGCTTTCATCCTCGGCCAGGACGACCTCGTCTTCTTCCTCGGCGGTCACGTCATCAGCGACATCCTCGGCAGCATCTTCCCAGTCTTCTTCGGCTTCATCCTCGAACGCGGTGTCCTCTTCGAATTCGGATTCGTCCTCGAATTCGTCCTCGAATTCGTCGTCGTAGGCTTCGTCCTCGAATGCCTCTTCTTCCGCGTCCTCGTCGTCGTAGGCCTCGACCTCGTCGAACGCGGCCTCGTCTTCGTCTTCGGCCTCATCGGCAAAGAGCGCCTCTTCGAGCGACGCGATCTCGGCCTCTTCGGCCTCGACCTGCGTGTCTTCGGAGATCTCGGACGAGGCGGCGATGGCGGCGATCAGCGCGGCATCATCGGCCTCGTCTTCTGCGACCTCAGCGGCGGCGACCTCATCGGTTGCGGTCTCGGCGATCATGTCGTCGGCTTCGACAGCCTCGGCGATCTCTTCGGCCGGTGCTTCGGCGATTTCGGCGGACGGCGCTGCGGCGGCCGATGCTGCGGCTGCAGCGGCGACAGGTGCGGCGGCTGCGACGGGCGCGGCGGCTGCGACCGGTGCGGCGGCGGGCGCTTCGGCCGACTGACGCAGAACGATGCCGGTGTCCGAAGACCGTGCCTCGATCCGGCGGGCGGAACTGCGCTCTGCCAGGCGTGCCAGCATCTCGGCGTCCGGCGTCGGCGGCTCGGCCCCGAAGAAGCGATCCTCGGCGGCGAGGTCGCGGAAATATTCTGCAATTGCCTTCATCGTCTCGAATGCATCGTCAAAGCCTTCGAGCGTGCAGGAGAACGTGCCATAGGACACGGTCAGGATTTTGTTCGATTCTACCACGGTTTTATCTCGCTTCTCTGCTCGTAACCCGTTTCGGCCCGACACTGCTCGTGGACCTCGACGCATGAAGGATGCGACTGAACCTGCCCGAATCTATGGTGCTCTGGGTTTCATTTTGTGACGATTGTATGGTTGATGTCCAATCAACAGCGCCGGAAGCCATGCCAAAGACATTATTAGAAAGCGACGGATTTCTCGGCCTGTTCGGCGGCGCGGCGGTGTCCGACGCCCTGCTGGACGAGGTTCTGGCGCTGTCGTCGCGCAGTGTCGCGGCGGACGGCGGGGCGACGCATCTGCTGCGCCGCGGGCTGATGCCGGACCTCGTGATCGGGGACATGGATTCGCTTTCGCCAGTTGATCGCGCCCTCATACCGGCTGATCGCGTCCATCCTGTGGCGGAACAGGACACCACCGATTTCGACAAGGCACTCAGGCATGTCAGGGCGCCGGTGGTGATCGGGGCCGGGTTCAGCGGCGCGCGGACGGACCACGCGCTGGCGGCCTTCACGGTGCTGTCCCGGCACGCCGACCGGCGCTGCGTGCTGGCGGGCGAGGACGACGTGATATTCCTGTGCCCGCCCCGGATCGAACTTGAGCCCCGGCCGGGCAGCTGGTTCTCGCTTTATCCCCTCGGGCCGGTTACCGGACGGTCCGAAGGTCTGGAATGGCCGATCGACGGGCTGGAGTTCGCACCCCATTCACGGGTCGGCACGTCGAACCGGGTCACCGGGCCGGTGCGGATCGAGGTCTCGGCCCCGCTGATGCTGGCGATCACACCTCGGGCGGAATTGGCTGCAACGGTTCGTGCGTTTTCGGCTGCGCCCGCGCGATGGCCCGCTCGCGCATGACGACGTAGAGGCCGGCGGCACAGGTGATGACGATGCCGAGCGCGGCGAGGTCGTCCGGCAGATCGTCGAAGATCAGCAGGCCGATCAGCGTGGCGACCGGGATTTCCAGATACTGGATCGGCGCCAGCGTGGCGGACGGCGCATAGCGCAGCGACCACGTCATCAGCAGATGCCCCACGGTGCCGAGCGCACCGATGGCGAACAGCAGGAACGCCTCGGTCCCCTGCACCGCGACGAAATCGGTGAGCCCGAAGTCGAGCGGCTGCAGGATCAGCAGCAGCGGCAGCAGCACCGCGGTCGCCATGAACCCCGATGCCGCCTGCAGGCCGATCGGATCCGTATGGGGCGCAAGCTGGCGGGTGACCATGATGAAGAAGGCGAAGTTCACGGCGACCCCGAGCGGCAGCAGTGCGGGCCAGCCGACCTCGGCAAAGCTGGGCTGGATCACAAGTAGTGTCCCGATGAACCCGACGACGCAGGCCGAGAGGCGGCGGATGCCGACCTCTTCACCCAGCACGTAGCGGCCGAGGATCAGCAGGATGAACGGCATGACGAAGGCGATCGCGACCGCGTCGGCCAGCGGCAGATAGCGCAGGGCCGAGAACATCATGCCGATGCCGATGATGTGCAGGAACGTTCTGAGCGCGGCCAGCCGCAGAAGCCGTCCCGACAGCCGCCATGCGCGTCCGGTCAGCCAGACCAGCGGGACCAGCAGTATGGTCTGGACCGCGAAACGGAACAACAGAAGGGGGCCGAGCGGCTGCGTCTCACCCAAAAGTTTCGCCACCGCGTCGCCCATGGGCGCCACGACGCAGAAACCGATCATGAGGAGAATGCCGAGAAGGGGACGATCTTGAGACATGCAGACGACGCTATTTGGCGTCACCACATTTGTCCATCCGCATATGACATGTATCCGCGATAAAAGTTAACGGACCTTGGCGCCGGCCAGCCCGGCTTCCTCCATCAGCCTGTCCGCTTCCTCGGCCAGCAGCCGCTCCTGACCCGCGCCTTCGACCGGCACGCGCCCGTGTTCGAGGAAGAGCGGCGCGGAGAGTGGGGTGATCCGGTCCAGCGCGAGGTGGTCGATCCGTCCGCCGACCCGCGCCAGCATCTCCTCCACCCGGCCGAAATCCACGAGGCCCCGCATCGCCTCGGCCTGCGTGATCCGCATCATCAGGTGGTCGGGGTCATATTTCTGAAGCGTGTCGTAGAGGATATCCGACGAGAACGCCGACTGTCGCCCCGACTTGCGCGGACCGCGCGGCTGGTTGCGCATGATGAGGCCCGCGATCTGGGCCGAGGCGCGGAATGTGCGCTTCATCAGCGCATTGTCGGACAGCCACCGCTCGAGCCCCTCGCGCAGCATGACCGGGTCGAACAGTGGCGCGGGGTCGGTCAGATGCTCCAGCCCCCAGATCAGCGTGGCGTAATCGGTCGAGACGAAGCCGAGCGGGTCGAGGCCCAGTTCCTCCATCCGCTTGGTCAGGATCAGCCCCAGCGTCTGCTGCGCGTTCCGCCCGGCAAGGCCGTAGATCACGAGGTTCTGCCGCCCGTCGTGCGGGAAGCTCTCCAGCAGCAGCCGCCCCGGTTCCGGCAGGCGCGAGACCTCGCGTTGCAGGTGCAGCCATTCGGCGGTGTGGCGGGGCAGGTTGGGCCATGTCTCCTGCTGGAACAGCCGCAGGATGCGATGACTGAGCTGGGTCGAGGTGGCAAACTTGGTTCCGGCGAAGACGGCGATCTTGGGCTTGCGGGCGGCGTTGCGGGTGACCTCGACGGTCAACTCGTTGAGCCCTTCATAGCGGACGATCCGTCCGCCGATAAGGAAGGTGTCGCCGGGGGTGAGGGAGGCGGCGAAGCCCTCCTCTATCTCGCCAAGGGGCCGGCCGCCGCCGTGCTTCATCCGGACCTTCAACTTGTCGTAGTCGAAGATCGTGCCGATGTTCATGCGGATCAGCGTGGTGCTGCGGGGGTCGCGCAGGTGCCACAGGCCCTCGGGGCCCTGCTGCAGCCGTTTCCACTGGTCGTAGGCGCGCAGGGCGTAGCCGCCGGTGGCGACGAAATCGAGGCATGCGTCGAAGGTATCGCGCGTCAGATCGGAATAGGCGCCTGCCGTGATGACCTCGGCATAGACGGCATCCGCGTCGAAGGGCGCGGCGCAGGCGGTGATCAGCAGGTGCTGGCACAATACGTCCAGCGGACCGGGCCCGCGCGGGTCGCCGTCGAGATCGTGTTCCTTCACCGCCTCAAGCGCGGCGACGCATTCCACCACCTCGAAGCGGTTGGCGGGCACCAGCAGCGCCTTGGACGGCGCGTTGTAACGGTGGTTCGCCCGCCCGATCCGCTGGACCAGCCGTTTCACGTTCTTCGGTGCGCCGACCTGGATCACAAGGTCCACGTCGCCCCAGTCGATCCCCAGATCGAGCGATCCGGTGCAGACCACGGCCCGCAGCCGTCCCTGCGCCATTGCCTTTTCCACCCGCTCCCGCTGGGTCCGGTCGAGCGAGCCGTGATGGATGCCGATCGGCAGGCCTTCTTCGTTCGCCATCCAGAGGTTGTGAAAGAAGATCTCGGCCTGTGCGCGGGTGTTGTGGAAGATCAGCGTCGTCTTGTGTCTGCGCACCTGATCGAGCACCGCCGGAATCGCGTAGGCGCCGCCGCCGCCGGACCATGGCGGGCGTTCCTCGGTTTCCAGCATGGCGATGTCGGGATCGGGGCCGGGGTCCGCGTGCAGGATGGCGCAGGGATCGGGATTGCGGGCCAGGAGGTGCGCGATGGCCTGCGGGTCCTCGACGGTGGCCGACAGGCCGACGCGGCGCAGGCCGGGGCAGAGGGTCTGGAGCCGGGAGAGGGCGAGGAACAGCTGGTCGCCGCGTTTCGATTCGGCGAGCGCGTGGATTTCGTCGACCACGATGCGCTGCAGGCCCGCGAAGATATGCGGCGCGTCGGGGTATGAGATCAGCAGGGCGAGGCTTTCAGGCGTGGTCAGCAGGATATGCGGCGGGTCCGCGCGCTGGCGGCGCTTCTGCGTATAGGAGGTGTCGCCGGTGCGGTCCTCGATCCGGATGGGGAGGGCCATCTCCTCGACCGGGGTGGTCAGGTTGCGCCGGATGTCGGCGGCCAGCGCCTTGAGTGGCGAGACGTAGAGGGTGTGCAGACCCTTGTGATTGCCGTCGGCCAGCTCCGCGAGCGTCGGCAGGAACCCGGCCAGCGTCTTGCCGCCGCCGGTCGGGGCGATCAGCAGCAGCGCCGGGTCCGCGGCGCGGTCCAGCATGGCCTGCTGGTGCGGATGGATCGACCATGCGCGCGCGGCGAACCATCCGGCGAAGGGCTCGGGCAGGGTGTTCATGCTACGTTCTTAGTGTGCCGCGCGCATATGGCAAGGGCGGACCGGGGGCTCTGCCCCCGGACCCCCGGCATATTTTTGGCAAGATGAAGCCAGTGGGGCGTCAGCCCATCCGGTCCTTGAGGCGGGCGGCGAGTTTCTCGATCTCGCCTTCGAGGCGGCCCGCGTTCATCGTCTCGGCCTGGTCGGACCAGTGGGCGAAGCGTTCGAGCTGGGGGACAAAGGCGTCGATCTCGTCCAGGGACCAGCCGGAGAGGTAATCGCCCAGCATCAGGAACTTTATCGTGCGCACCGTCTCGACAATGGCGAGGCCGCTGTCGGTCAGTTCGACCACCGTCCGGCGGGCATCCTGCTGGGACACGGCGCGCTTGACGAAGCCCTGGTTGATCAGGTCCGACACCAGCCGGGACGCGCGGGAAGGGTCGATGCCGAGGCGGGTGGCGATGGTCGAGACCATCGTCTCTGTCTCGTCGCGGCCGAATTCGTTCGATGGCGCCCAGATGGCGATCAGCACGTCGAGCTTGGGCAGGTCGAGCGGGAGGTCGAGTTCGCGCAGGGCCATCCGGCCCAGTTCACGCTTCTGCACCCTGCGTCGCCACGTCTGGACGATGGCGTCGAGCGTGAGCGCGCGATCGGCAACTTCGGGCGGAATCCCCGCCTGGGCGAGATACGCCTTGAGTGAGTCGTCGCGGGATCCGATCGCTCTGTCCTCCGGGTCTGGACGCCCTGCGCAACCGCAAGGCTTGCCCTTTCGCTCTTGCAATATACATGCCATTGACATGCAAATGCTGCAAGCAGATATTGGCGCCATTCGGAACGAACCACCCGGCGCCGATTGCACGGACCATACAGCCCGGTGGAGAGAGGTCGCCCGACATGGCGTCACCCGACGCGGCGCTTGACGCGCCAGACATGCCCGAACCACGCCGACTGCGGGTCATCCTCGCGGCCGTGGCATCCACGCTGTTTCTCGCCTCGCTGGGCAACACCGTCGTGGCCGCCGCGCTGCCGCGGATCGTCAGCGAGCTGGGCGGGCTGGAATACATCACATGGGTCGTGACGGCCTTCCTGCTGGCCTCGACCATCGGCGCGCCGATCTCGGGCCGGCTTGGCGACATGTACGGCCGCAAGCGCCTGTTGCAGGCGGCGATCATCGTGTTCCTAGTGGGCTCCGCGATCTGCGGGCTGGCCGAGAGCATGCTGACGCTGGTGATCGGCCGACTGGTGCAGGGCTATGGCGCAGGGTCGCTGATCGTCGTCTCGATGGCCTCGGTCGCCGACGTGCTGCCGCCGCGCCAGCGGGGCCGGGCGCAGGGCACGCTGTCGAGCGTGTTCGGCCTGTCGACCATCATCGGGCCGCTGATCGGCGGGTACATCGTCAGCACGATGAGCTGGCACTGGATTTTCTGGCTGAACATGCCGGTCGGGTTGCTGGCCTTTGTCGTGATCTCGGTCGTCATGGTGAACCCGCCGCCGTCCGGGCGGCACAAGATCGACTTTACCGGCGCCTTCCTGCTGGCCACGCTGCTGAGCTGCCTGACACTGATCGCCAACCTGGGCGGGGCGATCCTGCCGTGGTCTTCGGCGCCGATGCTGACGCTGATCGCGCTGGTGCCGCTGGTGCTTTACAGCTTCGTCACGATCGAACGGCGCGCGCGCGAGCCGATCATGCCGCTGGAGCTGTTCAGCATCCGCAATTTCCAGGTCGCGAACTCGATGAACCTGCTGGTCGGGATGACGATGTTCGGCACGATTTCCTTCATGCCGACCTTCCTGCAGGTGGTGAAGGGCCGCAGCCCGTCGGAATCCGGCCTACTGCTGGTGCCGATGATGTTCGGGCTGATCGGCACCTCGATCGTCGCAGGGCGGCTGATGTCGCGCACCGGACGTTACAAGTGGATGCCGACAAGCTCGACCGCGGTGCTGGGCGTGGCGATGCTCTGCCTGTCGACCATTGGCCCGGACACGCCGATCCCGGTGCTCTGCAGCTTCATGTTCCTCGTCGGTATCGGCATCGGCCCGACCATGAGCGTCAGCATGGCCGCTATCCAGTCGGCAGTGCCGGTCGGACATATCGGCATCGCGACGGCCAGCGTGAACATGTTCCGTCTGACCGGGGGCGCCATCGGCACCTCGGCCTTCGGCGGGCTGTTCGGAATGGGACTGGCGGCGCATGTGCGGCCGCTGCTGCCGGACGGCGGGCTGGGGCCGGTGACCTATGACCGGGTCATGCAGCTGGACCCGGCGCTTCAGATCAAGGTCGTTCAGGCCTTCTCGGACGCGATCACGCCGATTTTCCTCGTCGCCTCCGCGCTCGCCTTCATGGCCTGCCTGATATCGTTGCGGTTGGAGGAGCTGCCGCTCGGGAACTCCCTGCCCGGTCGGCAAACCGCACCGGCGGAGTGACCCGGGGTCTTTGTCTACCCGCCCCGGGTCGCTTCGCGAGTTTCCCCGCGACGCAGTCGATCACTTCACGATCAGCTCGTCCTTGACGAACATGTTGCCCCAGGCCCGGTCGATCAGTTCCGGCGACATCTGGTAGGGGATGCCTTCGAATTCGCAGATCGAGATCATCTGGTCGATCAGGAACACCGGCTGGTAGTTGGCGAAGTTGTTGTCGATGGTCGGGTATTTCTTCTTGAGCAGGTGCACGAGCGCGGGCTCGGACAGCGGCATCTTCTTCTTGCGAGCGACCATCGCGAAGATCTTCAGGAAGTTCTCCTGCGTCGGGCCGTCCACCTTGATCTTGAAGAAGATCCGGCGCAGCGCGGCCTGGTCGAAGATCTCGTTCGGGTGGAAGTTGGTCGAGAAGATGACCAGCGTGTCGAACGGCACCTCGAACTTTTCACCGGACTGGAGGGCGAGGATGTCCTTGCCCTCTTCCAGCGGAACGATCCAGCGGTTGATCAGCGCCTGCGGCGGCTCGGACTGGCGGCCAAGGTCGTCGACGATGAACACGCCGCCCGAGGCCTTCATCTGCAGCGGGGCCTGATAGGTGCGCGCGACCGGGTTGTAGACCAGGTCGAGCATGTCGAGCGTCAGTTCGCCGCCGGTGATGACGGTCGGACGCGCGCAGAGGACATAGCGGCTGTCGAAGCGGTTGCCGGTCCTGCGCAGCGACGTGGGGTCGTCCATCTGCTCTTCGGCGGCGGAATGCACGATGGGGTCATAGACGGTGATGACCTGACCGGCATATTCCACGGCCTTCGGCACGTAGATACGGTCGCCGAGCGCGTCGCGGATGCCGTTGGAAATGGATGACTTACCGTTGCCCGGCGGGCCGTACATCAGGACTGACCGGCCCGAGGACACCGCGGGCCCGAGGTTCGAGATCAGATCATCCGGGAGCACCAGATGACCCATCGAGGCCGTCAGGTGGTCGCGTGTGATCTGGATGTTCTTGATCGACTGGCGCTTGATCTGCTCGTGATAGACCTCGAGCGGGACCGGCATGGCGCCGTAATATTCGGACTGCTTCAGCGCATCGAGCGCGCGGGCCCGGCCGCTGTCGGTCAGCTGATAGCCCATCTCGTTGGACCCGGTGGCCTTGAGCGTGCCGGTCGCCTCGAGCAGCAACTGTTCGCGCGCGAGGTCGACCAGTTCCTGCGTTACCGGGGCGGGCAGGGCGATGGCGCGGGCGATCTTGCTGACCTTGTCGACGTTCTTGCGGAACATCGTCTTGAGAAGGATGTCCCGCATCATGACGATGGGGAGCTGCATCTCTTCGAGAGACCGGGGCAAGGGCGGCGGTGTGACGCCAGTTTGGACCTGCATATTCATAGTCGGCTGCCTGAGACCTGCTCGTCTTTGTGGTTTTTCATTTTGTTCACGGCACTCTTAATGCGCACTTTGTCGGTGCAATAAACAACGCGGCTCCGTATTGTGACTAAAACACATGAGGCATCGATGAGCGGGGCGCGGAAGCGGCATTTTTGTGGAATTCTCATCGGGTTCGTCGGTTTGCAGGCCCTTCTGGTCTGGATTTCGGCGGAATTCCGATTTTCCCGCCACGAAGGCGACATGTTGCACCTTTCGGAACTCGTGCTGCGCGTGGTCGCGGGGCAGGTGCCGCACATGGATTTCATGACGCCGATCGGTGATCTGGCCTTTCGTCCGATCGCCGCCCTGCTGATGCTCCCGGACCGGATCGCGGCACTGCCTCCGCTGGGGCTCGGGCGGGCGATGCTGTGGTCGCAGGTCATGGCGGCGGTGGTCCTGCTGCCGGCGGTGTGCTGGACCGGGCTCAGCCGGATGCGTTTCGGACCGGCGGTGGTGTTCGGCCTGCTGACGCTGGGGCTGGTCACGGGGCTGGTGTTCGGCGGGGTGCATACGAACCTGTCGCTGTCGATGCACTACAACCGGTGGGCCTGGGCGCTGACCTTTCTGGTCGTGGTGCTGGTCGTGGTTCCGGCGGGGCGCAGGCGTGCCGATCTGTTCGACGGGCTGGTCATCGGGCTCGCGCTGTCTGCGCTGGTTCTCATCAAGGCGACATATGCCGTCGCACTGGCCCTGCCCGTGACCCTCGGTCTGCTGATCCAGTTCCGGGCGCGTGTGATGTGGGTTGCGGGGCTGGCCGCACTGGCGGTCTGGGGGCTGTATGCCTGGGCCTTCGGGCCGGAATTCTGGCGGGCCTACGCCGACGATCTGCTGACCGTCCTGCGGTCGGGTATCCGGCCCTTTCCGGGTGAAACGCTGCAGGCGGTGGCGCTGTCCCCGGCCTATACCTTTGCCACGCTCGCCGGACTTGCGGCGGCCCTGCTGCTGCGGCGGGAATCGCGTGGGCCGGGGCTGGCTCTGATGCTGTTCCTGCCGGCCTTCGTCTACATTTCCTACCAGAACTACGGCAACGACCCGCTGTGGCTGGTGCCGGTGGCCTTCTGCCTGATCGCCCAGCTTCCCGGCCCCGGTGAGGGGCCGCGCAGCGCGATGGCCGCCGTGGCGCTGACGGCGCTGGTTCTGGTCGCGCCGCAGATGGGGAACGTCCTGTATTCGCCGGTCCGTCACGCGCTGCTGCCCGCCAGCCAGTATCGGCCGCTGCTGCCGGACCCGGCCCATGCGGACCTGCGGATGCTGGCCGCGCGGGGCGAGGCGCCTTTCGTGCAGGCGACGATGGTCCTGCCGGGACAGACGCCCGACCTGCCGGAGTTTCAGGGCAGGCCGCTGGCCGAATGCAAGCGCGAGGGCGGTCTGGTGCCGGTGATCGAGGCGGAAACGGCGCTGCTGGCCGAGTTGGGGATCACTCAAGGACCGCAACCCTTCGTGGCGGATTTCCTTGCGCCCTACTGGATGTATTCCGCCCTCACCCCTCTGCCAGACGGTGCGCCGTGGTATTACGACGGCTTGCCGGGCCTTGAGACGGCGACGCACCTGATGGTGCCGGTCTGCGCGTCGAAGCCCCATGTCCGGGCGCATATCCTGTCGCTGATCGAGGCGCGCGGGGTGCCGCTGACGGAAACAGGGCACAACGAGCTGTTCACGCTCTACGAAATCGGGCGCTGACGCCTCAGTTGCCGAAGATCGCCCCGAGGATCAGGTAGATCGACAGCGTCCCGCCAAGCGCGAGGCCCATCGGGAAGTCGCCACCGCGCGACCAGCTTTCCCAGTCGGGCGCGAGGCGCCGCAGGGGTGTGTGCTTGGCCAGCCGGTGCGACACGAAGGCGGCCAGCAGGCAGGCGGTGAACAGCGCGATCACGAAACGCAGATCGCCGAGCGCGATGTAGGGCGCGGCTGCGGCGGCGAACTTGGCGTCGCCCGCCCCCATCAGCCCGCCGGCATTCGCGATGATGCCCGCCACCAGCACGATCGCCAGCTGCGCGAGACGCCAGAGATAGGTGTCGAAGGGCAGGACGAAGGGCCCGATCAGCACGAAGGCCCCGGCCAGCAGCAGGACGGTGCCGTTCGGAATGCGCATCCCGCGCATGTCGCTCCAGCAGGTGAACATCGACAGCGGAATCGCGGGTACGGCCAGCGCCGCCGCCGAGAGCGCGGTGATTTCCATCGGCCCGGCCAAAGCGGTGCCTCAGCCTTCGAGCGCGCGGAGGGCGCGGGAGGCTTCCTCGAAATGCTGGGGATGGGTGTCGATCGCATCGCGCAGCAGCGACTTTCCGGTCTCCACATCGCCCTGCTTGACCGCTGTCAGGCCCATGGTCTGCAGCAGTTGAGCGCGTTCGATCTGGGACATCGGGATCACCGGCAGCGTGTAGTTCCGCTGGGCCCCACGGGCGAGAACGAGGTTGTTCTTGGCGGTGAACATGGAGCCGTCCTGACGCAGCGCGTCGCCGAACAGCCGCTCGGCCCCGGCGAAATCGCCGCGGGTCAGCTTGGAGTATCCCCAGTTGTTCAGCACGCCGCCCGGCTTGGTGGTCAGGCCGGTTGCGATCTCGTAGAAGCTGTCGGCCTTCTTCCACTCCTTGTTGCTGTCGGCGATCATCGCCTCCAGCCGGTAGCGGTTGAAGGTTTCGTAGGTCGGCGGGATGGTGTCCAGCACCTTGTCCGCACGCTGCCATTCACCGGCACGGATCAGGGCGTCGGCATACTCGACGCGATCCTCGTTGGTGGCGTCCTTGTGTTCGACCACGGCGGCCCAGACCGGGACGGCCTCGTTCGCGCGCTTGGCGCGGATCAGGCTCTGACCCAGGCCGCGCTGCAGGTCGATGCGGTCGGGATTGTCACCCAGCGTGCGCTTGAAATAGGTCACCGCCTCGTTCGGGTCGGCAACGGTCAGCATGATGTCACTCATGTTGGACTCGTCCACGACGTTCACATCGCGGAACGCCCGGTTGACCTCGGACGCGCTTTTCTGTTCGCAGGCCGACAGGGTGACGGCGCCTGCAATGCACAGGGTCACGAATAGGGGATGGCGCATTTGCTGCGTCCTTTACTGCTCTGCCTCGGTCTTATGGTATCTGGCGGAGCTGGTATTCGCTGCTGCCGCGCCGCACCACTTTGTATTGTTGCTCTTCGTTATCCTCAGCATACGCTGATTTTTCAAGCTTTTCGAGCGCGAGGCGAAGATTGTCGCGGATTGCGTCACTTTCGCCATTGTCCAGTGCATAGGCCCGTTTCAGCACCTGCACCGCCTCGGCGGTTTCACCCTTTTCCAGCAGAACGATCCCGAGGTTGTTCCACATCTCGGGCGTGGAATCCTCGGCCTCGATCGCTTCGCGCAGCAACTTTTCGGCCTGACCGAGCCGCCCGAGCCCGAGGTTCGCGGTGCCGATGGCGGCCTTGACGTCGGTGGTCATGCCATATTCGCCCGCCGCCCGGACATAGGCCTCGAGCGCCAGTTCGTGTTCGCCTGCGTCCATCAGCCTGTGGCCGACAACCAGCCCGTCCACCGCCTTGGCGTTCGGTTTCACGCCGGGCGCGTAAACCTGTTCGCCAGCAGGGGAAAAGCCGCCCGGTGAACAGGCGGCCAGTCCGAATGTCAGGATGATGGCGACAACCCCCTTCGCCATGTCTGCGTCATGCCTCGTTTATCAGGGACCCATGTTCCCCATTTGTGTGATGCCGTGCACCGAAGGACCGACCAGGATGATCAGCAGCGGCGGCACCGTCAGCATCATTGTGGCAAGGGTCATCTTGGTCGGCAACTTGTTTGCCTTCTCCTCGGCGCGCATCACACGCTTGTCACGCATTTCGCCCGCATAGACCCGCAGCGCTTCGGCGATCGAGGTGCCGAAGGTGGCCGACTGGATCAGCACGGTGACGAAGGACGAAATGTCCATCACGCCGCAGCGTTCGGCCATGTCGGACAGCACGGTCGGCTTGTCCTTGCCCGCCTTGATCTCGTGGCTGACGATCTCGAATTCGTCCGCAAGGGCAGGGTAGGAGGTGCGCATTTCCTTGGAGACGCGGATGATCGCCTGGTCCATCGACTGGCCCGCTTCGACGCAGACCAGCAGCATGTCGAGGCTGTCGGGGAAACCGTCCTGGATCTCTTCCTGCCGCTGCTGCTGGCGCTTTGTGACCCAGTATTTCGGGAACATGTAGCCGACGCCGCCGGGACCGAGAATCCAGATCAGCGTCTGCTGCGTGGTCGGGTTGTCGCCGGCCTTGAACAGCACGAAGAAGATGACGCCCACGACGATCCCGATGATGCCGAGCGCAAACTGCGCGAAGTGGAAGAAGCGGACCGCGTCCTTGGTGCGGTAACCGGCCTGCAGCAGCTTGAGCTTGGCGGCCGAGTATTCCTCTTCGCTCTTGGGTTCGAGGAAGGTGGAATACTTCTCCAGCTTGTCGTTCTTGCGCGCCGTCCGCAGACGGTCCTTCTTGCCACCGGCCTTGGGGGCCTCGGTCTGCTGCTTGAGCTTTTCCAGCGGATCCTGCTGCTTTTTCAGCAGGACCGGCAGGGTAAAAAGGACCAGCAGGGCGCCAAGGCCGCCGACCGCATAGATCGGGCCGAGGGGGCCGAGCATGTCGACCAGGAAGGAATTGATGGCGTCCATCGCGGGCTCTCCTCAGACCTTGATGTTCACGAGCATCCGCATCACGTAGAGGTTGGCCGCAAGGAAGGCCGCCACCGCGATGCAGGCGTGGATGAAATAGGGGTGGTCCAGCACTTCGTCGTAGTAGTGCGGGTCCATCACGTTGATGACGATCAGCGCGAAGATCGGGAAGCCGGACAGGAACTTGCCGGACCATTGCGCCTCGGCGGTGATCGCCTTGACGCGCCGGAACAGGCGGAAGCGCGACCGGATCACGGCGGCCAGACCGGCCAGCACCTCGGCCAGGTTACCGCCCGACTGCTGCTGGATGGTCACGGCGACGGCGAGGAAGCGAAGGTCCTGCATGTCCAGCCGTTCGGCCATGTCCTTGAGCGCCTCGCCCAGATCGCGGCCATAGGCGGCCTCGTCCGCGATGACCCCGAATTCCGAGGCGAGCGGATCCTGCACTTCCTTTGCGACGATGCCGATGGCGGACGAGAACGGGTGTCCGACGCGCAGCGAGCGGACCATCAGTTCCACCGCATCCGGCAGCTGTTCCTCGATCAGCGAGGCACGCTTCTTGGCCTTGTGTCCGACCCAGGTGTAGACCCCGCCGACACCCATGGCGACGGACATCACGACACGGATCGGAACCGATGTCGCGGTCATCATCGTCAGGCCGACGAAGGCCACGCCGCTGAGAAGCACCATGATCATGATCAGCTGCTGCGGCGTAAAGGCGATGGCCGCCTTCTGCGCCTTGTTGGCCAGCATCGCGTAGAGCGGGATCGACCGCGACGACATGTGCTGCTGCATCTCCTTGCGGAGCTTTTCCAGCACTTCCTCGCGGCCCGCGCCCTTTTCCATCATCTCCAGACGACGGTTCACGCGGCTGTTGAGGCTGATCGACTTTCCGAAGACCGTCAGATAGAGGCCCTCGACCAGCACGATTACGCCGACGAAGATCAGGCCGTAGATGACCAGGGATGCCGTATTTGCCATGACATCTTACTCCGCTGCGATCGGTTCGAAGATTTGCGGCGGCAGGTCATAGCCCCACTGCTTGAACCGTTCGGAATAGTGCGACCGGACACCGGTCGCGGTGTAGTGGCCGATGATCTTGCCATCGGGCGCGAGGCCGACACGCTGGAAGCGGAACACTTCCTGCATCGAGATCACTTCGCCTTCCATGCCCGTCACCTCGGTGATCGAGACCATCCGGCGCGAACCGTCCTGCAGGCGGCTGGCCTGCACGATCAGGTGGACAGCGCTGGCGATCTGGGACCGGACGGCCTTGAGCGGCATCTCGATCCCGGCCATGGCGACCATGTTTTCCAGACGGCTGACACCGTCACGGGCGCTGTTGGCGTGAATCGTGGTCATGGACCCGTCGTGGCCGGTGTTCATGGCCTGCAGCATGTCGATGACTTCCTCGCCGCGCGTTTCGCCGACGATGATGCGGTCGGGACGCATCCGCAGGGCGTTTCGCAGACAGTCGCGCTGGCTGACGGCGCCCTTGCCTTCGACGTTCGCCGGGCGGCTTTCCATCCGGCCCACGTGGGTCTGCTGCAGCTGGAGTTCCGCGGTATCCTCGATCGTCAGGATGCGTTCCGAGTTGTCGATGAAGGACGACAGCGCGTTGAGCGTCGTCGTCTTACCGGAACCGGTACCGCCCGAGACGATGACGTTCAGGCGGCAGGCGACGGCGGCCTGAAGGTAGGCTGCCATTTCCTCGGAGAAGGCGCCGAACTTGACCAGCTCGTCGATGCCCAGCTTGTCCTTCTTGAACTTACGAATGGACACCAGCGAGCCGTCCACCGCGATCGGCGGGACCATGGCGTTGAAACGCGACCCGTCCTGCAGGCGGGCGTCGACGTAGGGGTTCGATTCATCGACGCGGCGGCCGACGGCGGACACGATCTTGTCGATGATCCGCAGCAGGTGGCGTTCGTCCTTGAACGTCACGTCGCTGAGTTCCAGCTTGCCGTTCCGTTCGATGAAGATCTGCTGCGGTCCGTTAACCAGAATATCCGCGATGGTGTCGTCTTTCAGCAGCGACTCGAGCGGACCGAGACCCTTGACCTCGTCATAGAGTTCCTGGTTCAGCTGGGACCGCTCTTCGCGGTTCAGCACGATGCCCTTTTCCTGCAGCACCTCGGTCGCGATGGAGTTGATCTCCATCCGCAGGTCCTGTTCGGATGCGCTGTCGAGCGCGGCAAGGTTCAGGTTGTCCAGCAGGGCGCGGTGAAGTTCCAGCTTGATCTCGCCCAGCCGTTCCTTGCGCTTGCGGTTCTTGTCCGCCGCGACCGGCACGCCCGGTTTCGCGGGAGCCATCGGTTTGCGCATGGCCTTTGGGGCCGCGGGTGCGGGCGCGGCCGGGGCCGCGGGCTTGGGCTGCGTGTCACGGGCGCCGTTGCTGGCAGGCACCAGCGTCGGTTTCTGAGGAGGGGCAGCCTTCTTGTATTTCGAGAACATGATCTTCTACCCTGCTTTTTGCGTCAGTCGGCGACGGCGGCTTCTTGGTCGGCCCCGATCTCGTGGATCTGTTTGGCCAGTTTTGCGAATTCCTTGCGCAGCGGGTTCTTGGCCGCGTTGCGGGCCAGCGGCGCGCCGTGGTCGCCTGCCTGGACAACCGCCTTGCCGCCGTCGGGAAGCTGCAGTTCGATCGAGATCCCGAGGCTCTCGCCAAGCCGCTTGACCCGCTGCTTGCCGTTCAGGTCGAACCCGGTCGGCGCGCGGTTCAGAACGAAGCGCAGTTTTTCGACCGGCAGTTCCTCGGCCTGCAGCGCGCGTTTCAGGCGCTGGCAGTTCTGGGCGGACCGCATGTCCAGCTCCATCACCGCGAAATAGATCTGGGCCGAGTTCAGGATCGCTTCGGACCACTGCACCAGCGTTTTGGGCATGTCGACGATGACGAAGTCGAAATGCGAACGCGCCATCGAGATAATGCGGTTCACGTCGTCGGAATTGATGAAATCCAGCGGCAGCATCTCGCCCGGTGCGGTCAGGGCGTGCAGCTTGTCCTCGTAGGTCAGCAGCGCGCCGAGGAACGCCTCGTCGTCCATCACCTCGGTGTCGGACAGCAGTTCATAGACCGCTTCTCGGCGGGGCAGGTCGAGATAGGTGGCGACGGTCCCAAACTGCAGGTCCATGTCGAGGATGCAGACCTTGGGATTGTCTTCGCCCTTCTTGGCGACGTTGCACAGCTCCCACGCCAGGTTCACGGCCAGCGAGGTCGCGCCGACACCACCGGCAAGGCCATGCGTGACCAGCACGGCCCCGTTGCGGTCGCCCTTGGACTTCTTGCGCTTGGGGGTGTCGTCCAGTTGCTCGGGTTCGGGCTCGGGCGCCTGGATACGGGAAATCGCGGCGGCCAGTTCGCCTTCGGGCAGCGGATAGGGCACGAATTCATCCGCACCCTGCCGCAGCAGCTGGTGCAGGGCCGAGGGGCTGACGTCTTCGGCGATCAGGATGACCTTGATCGCCCGCGCCCGCGCCTGGGTGATGACCTCACCCAGCATCGCAAGGTTCTTCTCGTCCTCGCTGTCCATGGCGATGGCGACGAATTCCAGCGAAGCCGCTTCGGGTTGGTTGAAGAACATCAGGGCCTCGGAAAATCCGAGATCCCCCCAGTGTTCACCGAGGGCCTCTTCCATGTCCTCGATAAGCAGATCGAAGCCGTCCGGCTCTCGCCGGATCGTGCAGGCCACGAGCGCGCTCGGCTCGGGCTGCTGCGAATTAGCGGTCGATGTCATGCCTCAATACCTTTCCACTCACACCTGCGGTTCGGGGAATACTGTGCCTGTTCTGCTCTTCCGGCCTTCACATCCCTTGTCCGAACCGCCACCCGCACCGCGGGCAAGGCGTTTCCTGATGCAAAATGTCAGCAAACTTGGGCGAGATTACGGCCAAAATCTCGAAATTGTTTGGTTTTACACAACACTGACCGTCGAGACACAGAAGTGTTTCCGGCGGCGCAGGGCGCCGCCGGACAGTAAAGTCGCACTGCCGAAACGGCTTAGTTCGGGGTGGTGACGGCGCTCTGCCCGTCCACACCGGTCAGGCCGGTCTGGGGCAGGGCGGACTGCACGTATTCGCGATAGACGATCTGCGCATACTTGCCGTCGAGCACCAGCGGATCGCCGTCGACGAAGCCGATCACCTCGGTCACGGTGCGCCGGTTCTGACGCTCGCGGCCCTGGGTCACGATCAGCGGCTGCGTTTCGCCACGCGAAACAACCGCTTCGAGCCGGGACCGCGAAATGCCGAACCGCGTCAGATAGGAGACCACCGCATTGGCGCGGCGCAGGCCAAGCCCGTAGTTGTAGGAATTCGACCCGACGAGGTCGGTGTGGCCGTAGACCCGGAACCGCACCTCGGGGAACTGGCGGATCCAGTCGGCCTGGCGGCGCAGGATCGCCGCCGCTTCCGCGTCGATCGTGGCCGAGTTGAAGGCGAAGTTGACCGTTGGCGGCACTTCTTTCGTGAACCGCTCGTTCAGGTTGACGACATAGGTCCTGTCGCCGTTCTGGATCAGCGTGTTGTTCATCGTGGCGTCGCCAAAGTCGCCGCCGTCCACGATGGAGCCCGCTTCCTTGGTCCACGGCGAATAGCCGTCGCCGGTACAGGCCGCGATGGCCAGAACGCTGGTCGCTGCCAGCAAGCCCTTGATATGCCCCCGGAAGTTCATGGCCTTACTCCATCACATAGCCGTAGGACCCGCTGAAGTCCTGCCGGGCGACTTCGCCCGCGGCACCCTTCAGCTTGCGGCTGTTGTCCTTGGCGACGTTGCCGAACAGGAACAGGTCCTTTTCGGAGGGCGGCCGGACCCGGTCGGTCGGCAGGGCGAGCGCCTCGCCACGGGTCGGCTGCACGAGGTGCGCCGTGATGATGATGACCAGTTCCGTCTGGCGGCGCTGGTAGTCCGCGCTGCGAAACAGCGCGCCCAGCACGGGGATGTCGCCCAGCCACGGCACCTGCGCGTTGCTGTCGCGGAAGTCGTCCTGCAGCAGGCCGGCGATCGCAAAGCTCTGACCGTCGCGCAGTTCGACCGTGGTTTCGGCTTGGCGCTTGGTGAAGGCGTCGATCTCGAACGCGTTCAGGGTAAAGCCGTTGTTCGGGTCGATCGACGACACGGCGGCCGACAGTTCGAGGTTGATGATGTCGTCATCCACCACGCGGGGGATGAAGTTCATCTCGACGCCGAAGGGCTTGAACTCGACCGTGACGGTCCCGCCATCCTGCGCGACCGGCACCGGGTATTCACCACCGGCGAGGAACTTGGCTTCCTGGCCCGAAAGAGCGGTCAGGTTGGGTTCGGCCAGCGTGCGGACCACGCCCTTGGTTTCAAGGGCTTCCAGCAGGACGCCGACCTCGACCGCGCCGACGTCAAAGCCGAACAACATTGCGCCCGTGTTGTCGTTGATGGCGGGGATCGAGCCGGCCAGCGCGTTGCCCTGGTCGACCGAGTTGGAGCTGCGGCCGTTGCCGCCGGACAGGCCCAGATTGCCGCCGAGGCCATTGCCTTTGAGCGCGAGCGAGGAGGACAGCGACTTGGAGACCGAGCGTTCCATCTCGGCGAAGCGAACCTTGAGCATGACCTGCTGCACGCCGCCGACGCTCATCAGGTTCGACACGCGCTCGGGCGCGTAACGCTCAGCGAGGTCCAGCGCACGCTGAAGCTTCTGCGAGGAGGACACGGTGCCCGACAGCACGATGCCGTCGTTGGCGGTCCGCACCTCGATCTTCTCACCGGGAAGAATCTGGCGCAGCCGTTCCTTGAATTCGGTGATGTCGGCGGCAACGACCACATCCACGTTCGCGATCAGCTGGCCGGTCTGGTCCAGCAGCGTCAGCGTCGTGATGCCGGGCGCCTTGCCGAGCACATAGATCGACCGGTCACTCAGCGAAGAGATGTCGGCGATCTGGGGGTTGGCGATGGAAAGTTCGGCGAAGGGCGTGGCGCTTTCGACGACCACGGCGCGGTTCATGGCCACCTTGACCGAAGACTGGGTGCCGCGCTCCACGACCCTCAGTTGCTGGGCGAGGACCGGCGTCGAAACCATACCACCCGCAGCCAGAGACAACCCCAAAAGGGCCGCCTTTAGGAATCTGTCGTTTTTCATGTGACCTGCCTCTCCGATCACGCCTCGATAGTGGGTCTTTTTGCGCCCACGTTTTCAGGCATCCTGCGGGAAGCGCGCATTTATTGCAATGAACAATGGCTTACGCGCCGCAGCTTATGTGGATAAGTGGCAACAGACTTTACCATGCGGCACATTCTGTTGTGGCTAAACGAAAGGGCGGCGCAAATTGGGCCGCCCTTTCCAGTATGCTGTCGGGATCAGTCGGTGCAGGGGATGCGGATTTCGACCACTTCCGCGCCGCGGCGGGTACGGATGGAGCAGACTTTCTCTTCCTGCTTCTGGATCACGACTTCTTTCTCGGGGGCTTCGATGCCCAGCAGGGTCTGCTGGTCGACCTCGATGGCCTCGGCCACGGTGTCGTCCGCGGCGCCGACCAGCGACAGGGACAGGCGTCCGGTGGACTGTGCCTGTGCCAGCGCGGCCACCTGCTGCGGGTTGATTGCGACAGTGACGGTGCGGGCGATCATCGCCTGAGCCTCTTCGGCGGCAGCGGTCTGGTCGATGGCGATCAGGCGGACACCCGCTTCGATCAGCTTGGTGACCTCGCCGGCGCGGCCGCCTTCAAAACCGACACGGCCGGTCCAGTAGACGTCCACGCGGTCGCCGGGGCGGAGGAAGCCGGACACGCCGGACGACACATCGACCTTGATGGCGAAGGCGCGCATGCCCTTTTCAAGCCGGTTGGTCAGGCCCGCATCTTCACCGGGTTCGGTCACTTTCAGCGCCATGACGGCTTCGTTCTTTTCCATCGCGCGCAGCACGAAACGGTTCGGCTTGCCCGTGGGGAACAGCGCCTCGGCCTGGGTGAAGACACCTTCGGGCAGCGCTTCCTGCGGCCATTTGATCATCCGCACGTCTTCGGGCCGCAGCGCTTCGCCGTAGCGGAGCGACCGGGTCGAGACGTAGACGTCGACGGTCGGCACGATGTCGGGCCGCTGCGAGCGTTCCATCGCCAGCTGCTGTTCATAGGTTTGCATGTAGCCCTTGACCATGTAGACGGCGAAACCGGCCAGGCCGACGCCGAGGATAAGGACCAGTCCGAAAAGCGATCGCATCTTGCCACCTCATGTTTTTGGCCTCTGTCGGGTGCGGATGCACGCGGGCCGTTTCAATTCTCTGCTCCGATAGTGTCCGCCAATTGTGTTCAAACGAGGGACAATTCGGGGTTCTTGAATGACTGGGCCACCCTGCGGAAACAGGGTGGCGTGCGACCGGTCATGTGGAGTTCGGATTCATCGTATCCGTCATGTAGGTCGCGGTGTTGTCCGTCAGACCGGTTGTCCCGGTCTGCAGCATTCCGTTCACGAGACCCATCAGGGCCACGCCGAGGGCGGTCAGAACCACCCAGTCCACCGTAATGGCGCCTGCGTCGTCGCGCAGAAATTTCCAGACGCGCTTCATTGGCTGTTCCTTCTGCTTCACCGCTGCCGCGATCGAGGCGATTGAGGAAGTCGCTGCCCCGCAATAGCGAAGCGGATGAGGGGTCCGATCCCGTTGCTGGCCTTCTGCCGCCGGATCGAAAAAGGCCGCCCCCGGACTGCCGGGCGCGGCCTCGTGTTCGTCGCCGAAGCGTGCGTCTTACGTGGACGAGCCGTTCGGGTTCTGGTTGCCCATGTAGGTCTGGACGTTGGCGGTCAGGCCGGTTGCACCTGCTTCGATCGAGGTGTAGGCGGCTGCGCCCAGGCCGACGACGGCTGCGGTCAGAACGACCCAGTCAACAGTCACTGCGCCAGCTTCGTCTTTACGGAAATTCTTGATGAACTTGATCATGGTGGTCCCTCCAAAGGATCTCTAGGTTTGCACTGTCCGTTTGGGCGATCTGCAACCTGTCTCTCTCACATTCAGGTCACCACCTTCGCGGCACGGAGACATATAGCTCCCGGATTGGGGCAGGAATTTGGCGGCTTTCGTTCAAAATTCGTATGGTTTTAAGGTTCGGGCAAGAACTCGCTCAATATTTTGAGAACAAACTGTTTTTTCCCGTTTTTGGATATTTCGGGTTAGCCTTCCGCCCGTCAATGTGGCCGAAAAACCCGACGATTTCTTGCAGGAGCGGCTGGTTTCTGGTCCGAAACGCTGGAATCTGCGATAGTGCCCATCAAGAAAGAACGACCCCGATCGGGGCAGCAACCGCAAAAAGACGGGCAGTACAGATGAGGCAGATGATTCTTGCGGCCTGCGCCGCCCCTTTCCTGTTGATCTCGGCTTTGCCGTCCTATGCGGAACCGGCCACCGCCGGGGGCGATTTCACCTTCAAGCGCATCGGTGTCCCGAAGGATGGCGCGGGCAAGCGCATCACCGTCCAGATCAAGCCCGGTGACGCACTGCCGCCGCCCAAGAAGAAACCCATGGCGGAGGAGCCCGGCGCAACGCCGCCCGCCGCGGCCAGTCCGGGGCGGCTTGCCTGGTTCTGGGAGACGGTATCGCCTGAACTGACGGCGGCCGGACCGGGACGGCTGGAGCCTGCGCTGCGCCGGATCGGGGCGCCGCCCGCCGGGCAGGGGGTGCCGACGCCGCGCCTGGGGCAGTTGATGGACATCGCGCGGGCCCACCAGTCCGAGATCCTGCTGCGCACGGCTGGCACGCGCGTGTCGCCCGCGCTGGTTCTGGCGGTGATCGCGGTGGAAAGCGCGGGCCGGGTCGATGCGGTATCCGGCGCGGGGGCCGAAGGGCTGATGCAGTTGATGCCGGCGACGGCGGCGCGGTTCGGCGTGGACGACAGCAAGAACGCGGCGCAGAACATCAAGGGCGGGGTGGCCTTCCTCGACCTGCTGATGGCGAAGTTCGGGGGTGATCCGATCCTCGTGCTGGCCGGATACAACGCGGGTGAGAATTCGATCGGCAAGCACAACGGCGTGCCGCCCTATGCCGAGACGCGGGACTATGTCCCCAAGGTGCTGGCGGCTTTCGAGGTGGCGCGCAGCCTGTGCCGCACCCGGCCCGAGCTGATTTCGGACGGCTGCGTGTTCTCTTTCCCCAGCTGATTGCGCCGGCCGGGGCCCGTCGCGCGGGATCGTATCGAAAGGGCATCGAGCCCTTTCGATACGGCCTTCGGCGGGCATATTTCCGGCAAGATGAAGCTGGAGACCGTCAGGAACGCAAACGCGCCGCCCGGTGAGGGACGGCGCGTTCGGTTCCTAAGCATGTGAGGTCAGCCGACGATGGTGGCTTCGGTCGAGTTGCGCATCTCTTCCTCGGTCACGCCGTCGGCGAGCTGCACGATCTTCAGACCGCCGTCGACCACGTCGAGCACCCCGAGGTTGGTGATGATGCGGTTGACCACGCCCTTGCCGGTCAGCGGCAGGGTGCATTCCTTCAGCACCTTGGTCTCGCCCGCCTTGTTGGTGTGATCCATCACCACGATGACGCGACCGACACCGGCCACGAGGTCCATCGCGCCGCCCATGCCCTTGACCAGCTTGCCGGGGATCATCCAGTTCGCGAGGTCACCGTTCTCGGCCACTTCCATGGCGCCCAGGATCGCCGCCGCGATCTTGCCGCCGCGGATCATGCCGAAGCTGGTGGCGCTGTCGAAATAGGCGGTGCGCTTGAGTTCGGTGATCGTCTGCTTGCCGGCGTTGATCAGGTCCGGATCCTCTTCGCCCTCGACGGGGAAGGGGCCCATGCCGAGCATGCCGTTCTCGGACTGGAGGGTGATGTCCTTGTCGCCCACGTAGTTGGCGACGAGCGTCGGGATGCCGATCCCGAGGTTCACGTACATCCCGTCTTCGAGTTCCTCGGCCGCGCGGGCGGCCATCTGGTTGCGGTCCCAGGGCATTACGCGGTCTCCTTCTTGCGCACGGTGCGCTGTTCGATGCGTTTCTCGTGCTCGCCCTGGATCAGGCGGTGCACGTAGACGCCGGGGAGGTGGATCTTGTCGGGATCGAGCGACCCGGTCGGCACGATTTCCTCGACCTCGACCACGCAGACCTTGCCGCACATCGCGGCGGGCGGGTTGAAGTTGCGGGCGGTCTTGCGGAACACGAGGTTGCCGGTCTCGTCGGCCTTCCACGCCTTCACGATCGACAGGTCCGCGAAGATGCCGCGTTCGAGGATGTAATCCTGCCCGTCGAAATTCTTCAATTCCTTGCCCTCGGCGATCTGGGTGCCGACGCCGGTCTTGGTGTAGAAGCCGGGGATCCCCGAGCCGCCCGCGCGCATCCGCTCGGCCAGCGTGCCCTGCGGATTGAACTCCAGTTCCAGCTCGCCCGAGAGGTACTGGCGCATGAACTCGGCGTTCTCGCCCACATAGGACGACATCATCTTCTTGACCTGCTTGGTCTGGAGCAACATGCCGAGGCCGAAGTCGTCGACCCCGGCGTTGTTCGACGCGACCGTCAGATCCTTGGTGCCTGCGTCGCGGATCGCCGCGATCAGCAGTTCCGGGATGCCGCACAGGCCGAAGCCGCCGGCGGCGATCAGCATGCCGTCGAACAACACCCCGTCGAGCGCCTCGGCTGCGGAGCCGTAGACTTTCTTCATTGGGAACCCTCCGTCTTGAGATTACCCAATGTCATGACGCCCGGCAGGTCCGGAGTCAACGGAATGCCGCACCGCGGCACCCGTCAGAGGATGCGGACCTGCGTGCCGATCGGGGTGGCGGCGAAAAGCTCCTCGATCGCGAAGTTGTAGAGCCCGATGCAGCCGTCCGAGCTGCGGCGGCCGATCTTGCGCGTGTCGTGGGTGCCGTGGATCAGGTAGGCGGGCCAAGACAGGTACATCGCATGGGTGCCCAGCGGGTTGTCGGGGCCGGGGGGCATGTATTTCAGTTCCGGATTGCGTTCGACCATCGACGGCGTGGGGGTCCAGTCGGGGCCGACGCGCTTGCGCACGACCTCGGTGTAGCCGCGCTTGGTCAATTCGTCGGTCATCGGGACCGAGGTGGGGTAGATGCGGTAATCGCTGCCATCGGCGGACCAGTAGTGCAGCGCGCGCGAATTGGTATCCGCGACGATGGCGCCCTTGCCGAGGCTGTCGAAATGATCGCGCCAGTCCTGCCGCTGGAAGGACGAGATGTTGCGCCGCACGGACTCGGAGCCGCTGCGGTCGACCTCCTCGACCGGTATCGCGGTCTGTGCGCGCAGGATCGAGGGTGCGAACATCAGCGCGCCGGCGCCTGCGAGAAAGCGGCGCCGGGCCGGGCTGGTCTTGGTCATGTCGGGGTCTCCACTATCCGTCTGTCAGCCGGGAAACTGGCGACTCGGGCGGCGGAGGGCCAATCACATACGCTTTACGTGATGTGTGTGTTGCACAAACCCGGCATTGCACCGGGTTCGTGCCAAGGGCGATCGAAAGGGACGGCCTATTCAGCCGCCTTCTTCTTGGCCGGAGCCTTTTTCTTGGCTGCCGGTTTCTTCGCGGCAGCCTTCTTGGGCGCCGCTTTCTTGGCTGGGGCCTTCTTGCCGGACTTGGCTGCCTTTTCGGCGATCCATTCGACGGCCTGTTCCATCGTCACCGTCTCGGGCTCCACGTCCTTGGGGATGGTGGCGTTCACCTTCTCCCATTTCACGTAGGGCCCGTAGCGGCCGGGCATGACGGACACCATGCCGCCGCCGTCGGGGTGCTCACCCAGCTCCTTGAGCGGTTTGGCCGCGGCACCGCGGCCGCCGCGCATCGCCTTCTGCGCCAGCAGTTCGACGGCCCGGTTCATGCCGACCTCGAACACCTCGTCAACGCTGGCGAGGTTGGCGTAGGTCTTGCCATGCCGGACGAAGGGGCCGTAGCGCCCGATCCCCGCCTCGACAGTCTCGCCGTCCTCGGGGTGCGGGCCGATCTGGCGCGGCAGGTTCAGCAGCGTCAGCGCCTTTTCGAGGTCGATATCCTCGACCGCCCAGCCCTTGGGCAGGCTGGCGCGGGGCGGCTTCGGCACCTCTTCGGTCGCCTCGCCGCGCTGGACATAGGGGCCGAAGCGGCCGTCGCGCAGGGTGATCGCCTCTTCGTTGTCATAGCCGAGGATCTTGCCGTCGGGGCCGATGGAATGATCCTCGGTGCCCGGCGGGCCGAAGGGCCGGGTGTAGCGGCATTCCGGGTAGTTGGAGCAGCCGATGAAGGCCCCGCCCGAGCGCGCGGTGCGCATCGACAGCCGTCCCGCGCCGCAGTTGGGGCACAGGCGCGGATCGCTGCCGTCCTCGGTCGGCGGGAACAGGTGCGGCTCCAGCACCTCGTTGATCTTTTCGAGAACCTCGGTGATCCGCAGTTCCGACGTTTCCGACAGCGCGGCGGAGAAGTCGCGCCAGAAACGGCCCAGCACGTCCTTGTAGTTCCGTTCGCCCGCCGAGACGTCGTCCAGCTCTTCTTCCAGTCCGGCGGTGAAGTCGTATTCCACGTAGCGGCGGAAGTAGTTCTCGAGGAAGGCGGTCACCAGACGGCCCTTGTCCTCGGGGATCAGGCGATTCGAGTCCTTGCGGACATAGCCGCGGTCCTGGATCGTGGTGACGATCGAGGCGTAGGTCGAGGGGCGGCCGATGCCGAGCTCTTCCATCCGCTTGACCAGCGTCGCCTCGGTGTAGCGCGGCGGGGGCTGGGTGAAGTGCTGGTCCGGGGTGATCTGGCCCTTCTTGGCGGGCTCGCCCTGCGAAATCTGCGGCAGGCGCTTGTCGTCGTCATCGACCACGGCATCGTCGCGGCCTTCCTCGTAGACCCGCAGGAAACCGTCGAACAGCACGACCTGACCGGTCGCGCGCAGTTCGACCTGGCCGTCGCGGCTGCCGACGTCGACCGTGGTGCGTTCCAGCCGCGCGCCTTCCATCTGGCAGGCCAGCGTGCGTTTCCAGATCAGGTCGTAGAGCTTGCGCTGGTCCGCATCGGTGATCTTGAGCGCCGCGGCGTCCTTGGTCATCTCGGTCGGGCGGATGCACTCGTGCGCTTCCTGCGCGTTCTTGGCCTTGTTCTTGTAGATGCGCGGGCTGCCCGGCACGTAGTCCTTGCCGAAGCGTTCGGCGATGGCGTCGCGGGCGGCCTGCACCGCCTCGGGCGCCATGTCGATGCCGTCGGTCCGCATGTAGGTGATGTGCCCGGCCTCGTAGAGCCGCTGCGCCGCGCTCATCGTCTGGCGGGCGCCCATGCCGAACTTGCGGCTGGCTTCCTGCTGCAGGGTCGAGGTCATGAAGGGCGGCGAGGGGTTGCGGCTGGCCGGTTTTGCCTCGACCGACTTCACGGTCAGGTCGCGGCTGGTGATCGCCTGAACGGCCAGCTCGGCCTGCGTCTCGTTGGCGATGTCGTAGCGGTCGAGTTTCTTGCCCGCGAGGACCGTCAGCCGCGCCTCGTACTCCTGCCCGCGCGGGGTGGAGAGGATGGCCTTGACCGTCCAGTATTCTCGGGCGCGGAACGCCTCGATCTCCATCTCGCGCTCGACGATCAGGCGGAGGCAGACGGATTGCACGCGGCCCGCGGATTTCGCGCCGGGGAGCTTGCGCCACAGGACGGGGCTCAGGTTGAAGCCCACGAGGTAGTCGAGCGCGCGGCGGGCCAGGTAGGCCTCGACGAGGGGCGCATCGACCTGGCGCGGGTTCTTCATCGCCTCGGTCACGGCGGATTTGGTGATGGCGTTGAACACGACGCGGCTGACCGGCGTGTCCTTCTTGATCGCCTTGCGGTTCCGCAGCGCCTCCTCGAGGTGCCAGCTGATCGCCTCGCCCTCACGGTCGGGGTCGGTGGCGAGGATCAGGGCGTTGTCGTCCTTGAGCGCGTCGGCAATCGCTTTCACGTGTTTGCGACTGTCGGTCGCGATCTCCCATTTCATGTCGAATTCGTTGTCGGTGTCGACGGAGCCGTCCTTGGGCGGCAGGTCGCGGACATGGCCGTAGGAGGCCAGAACGGTGTAATCCGGGCCGAGATACTTGTTGATTGTCTTGGCTTTGGCCGGGGATTCCACCACGACGACGGGCATGAGCGGTCCTTTCTGTGCGACGCTGACGCGTTGGCGGCGGACCATGTGGGGTTTGCCGGGCGGATGTCAATGCGCCTGCTGGACCGGGGCGGCGCCGCTCCTCCCGCCTGACGGCGCGCCTCGCTAGCTGGGGCGCGCCGGGGGACGCAGGGCGATCAGGCCGCCGGGATGGCGTTCGACATCGCCCGAGATCTCGAGGTCGAGGATCGCCGGCGACAGCTGCCGGGGGGTGCCGCCGAGGTCGCGGATCAGCTGGTCCTCGGCCACGGGGGAGGGGCTGAGTCGGTCAAGGATCCGGCGATGCAGGGCAGCGGTTTCGCGCAGGGTCCGCGTTTCGGGCTGAGCCGGGGGAATCGGAACGGCCGGGCCGAGGTCGAGAGCTGCCTGACGGTCGGGTTCGGCGGCTGGCAGGCCGATCGCCTCGATCACATCGGCAGCGTTGCGGACCAGCCGCGCGCCGTCGCGAAGCAGCATGTTGCACCCGGCGGAACGTCCGTCCAGCGGATGGCCGGGCACCGCCAGCACCTCGCGGCCCTGATCGAGCGCGGTGCGGGCGGTGATGAGGCTGCCGGACCGCGCGGCGGCCTCGACCACGACGACACCGCGGGCGAGGCCGGAAATCAGGCGGTTGCGGAGCGGGAAGTGCCGGGCGACGGGCTGCAGCCCCATGGGTTGTTCGCTGAGGCGCAGGCCCGTGGCGGCCATATCGGTGGCCAGCCCGGCGTTTTCGGCGGGGTAGAGCATGTCGACCCCGCCCGCCATGACGCCGATGGTTCCGGTGCCCAGTGCCGCGTGATGTGCCGCCGCGTCGATCCCGCGGGCGAGACCCGAGACGACCACGTATCCGGCCGCCCCGAGGTCTTCGGCCAGGGCGCGGGCCATGCGTGTGCCGAGCGACGAGGCGTTCCGGGCCCCGACGATGGCGATGCGGGGCCGGTCGAGCACCGTTTGGTCGCCATGTGCCCACAGGATCGGGGGCGGGTCAGGAATCGTCAGGAGGTCGTCGGGATAATCGGGGCTGCCGATGCAGATCATCCGCGTTCCGGCCTGCGCCGCAGCGCGAAGCTCGGCCTGTGCGACCTCGGGCGGGCAGGGGCGATAGTCCGGCACCCCCGCCGCCGCGGCGATGTCCGGCAGGGCATCGAGCGCGGCAGCGGCGGAGCCGTGTTCCGTGAGCAGTCTGTAGAATGTCGCGATCCCGACCCGGCGGGAGCGCAAGAGACGAAGCCACGACAGCCGACCATCTTCCGTGGTGGGTGGGAGTGGGGGGTGAGTGGAAGGATGTGTATCCTCGACCATCGTGACTCCGCCTGCTTGCAGAATCAGGAATAGCGCATGAGCGGTTAACCAAGCGTGAATCACATGGTTAATGGGCTAGGTCATTAACCCGAGGCATTCCACACGGGGCTTGATGGACCGGTTGCGCCTGGGGCAATGTCGCTGCGCAGCCGCGAGGGGGAACGCGCCCATGACGACCGCCACCGGGGACGACAGACGCCGCCAGATCGTCGAAGGTGCCTTTGCCGCCCTACAGGCGCGGGGGCTGCCGCATCTGTCCTATGACGCGATTGCGGAACAGGCCGGGCTGACGCGGCAGCTTGTCCGCTATCATTATCCCGATCCCGACAGCCTGATGCTGGAACTCTGCGACATGATGGCCGCGATCTATCGCGATGTCCTGATCTCGACCGCAGGCAGTCTCAGCGGACCGGCGCGGGTCGATGCCTTTCTGGACTTCTACTTCGACATGCTCGACGGCACGGTCAAACCGCGTGACGACAAGGTCTATGACGCGCTGGTGTCGCTCTCGGCGGGGTCCGAGGCCGTACGTATCAAGCTGGGCGACCAGTATCGCCTGATCGGGCAGGTCCTGTCGCACGAATTCTCGGTGCAGTTTCCGGACCTCGACCATCAGGCCGCCGAGGAACTGTCGTGGCTGTTCGTCTGTCTCATGTACGGTCACTGGAAAATGGTCGCATCGCTCGGCTTCGACGATGCGCACCGGACCATTTCGCGGCAGGCAATGGACCGGCTGATTCGCTCGTATTGCGACCACCGCAGCGACCCCGCGGCGCAAACCGAGGTCTGGCGCCGGCGTGCCTCGGAAAGCTGAACTTTCGTTTTGGAAAAATCTCCCGCTATGCGTGTGTATAATGACGCTTGGCACTGGCTAAGTGCCGCTAGGTAAGCGATTTCCGGGCCGAAGGACTTCAGCGCGCCGAAAAAGCGGTTTTTCAAAACGAAAAGGGCTTTTCAAGCGCTTTGACAGGGTGCGGTCGGGTGAGTCTTGATGCAGTCATTCAATGACGAAGTGACTGCAAAACAAGACTTTTCGATGATGTAGGCCTTAAATGGCGGGGTATCGCAGTCGGGCATTTGCCTGTAACGGGACCGCGTGCCCCGCCGATAAGGTGGCCCATGTTGCGATCAGTCGTGAAGATGCAGTCGCGGCCGATCAGGCCGCGGATCCCCCGACTGTCAGACCACCGATCAGCACCGTCGGCTGACCGACACCGACCGGCACCCATTGCCCGGCCTTGCCGCAGTTCCCCATGCCGGGATCCAGCGCCATGTCGTTGCCGAGTGCGCGGATTTTCTGCAGCGCCGTCGCCCCGTCGCCGATCAGCGTGGCACCCTTGACCGGGGCCCCGACGACGCCGTTCTTCACGCGATAGGCCTCGGTGCAGGAAAAGACGAACTTGCCGTTGGTGATGTCGACCTGCCCGCCGCCGAAGCCGACGGCATAGATGCCGTCCTTCAGCTCGCCCACCACCTCCTCGCGGGTGGCTTCGCCGCCCATCATGTAGGTGTTGGTCATCCGTGGCATCGGGGCATGGGCATAGCTCTCGCGCCGCCCGTTGCCGGTCGGATCGACCCCCATCAGGCGTGCGTTCTGTCGGTCCTGCATGTAGCCGACGAGGATGCCGTCCTCGATCAGAACGTTCTTGCCAGAGGGCGTGCCCTCGTCATCCACGGTGATCGACCCGCGGCGGTCCGGGATCGTGCCGTCGTCCAGAACGGTGACGCCCGGCGCGGCGATACGCTGGCCGAGAAGGCCGGCGAAGGCCGAGGTCTTCTTGCGGTTGAAGTCGCCTTCCAGCCCGTGGCCGATCGCTTCGTGCAGCAGGATGCCGGGCCAGCCGGGGCCGAGGACCACGTCCATCACGCCGGCCGGCGCGGGTTCGGCGTCGAGGTTCACCAGAGCCACGCGCAGCGCCTCGCGCGCCTTGGCCTGCCAGTCGGCGGGGTCGATCAGGCCGTCCAGACCGATCCGCCCGCCACCGCCGGCGGTACCGGATTCGCGGCGGCCGCCGTCCTCGACGATGACCGAGACATTGACGCGGGTCATCGGACGGATGTCGCGGACGCGCAGCCCCTCGGGACGCAGGATCTCGACCTCCTGGCACGACGCCATGATCGTGGCCGACACCTGAACCACCCGCGGATCGAGGTCGCGGCAGAGGGCGTCGATCTCGCGCAGGGTCTCGACCTTGACCGGGAAGGCGTGGCCGGCGATCGGGTCGATCTCGGCATAGAGCTTGCGATTGGTGGCGCGGGGCGGGGGCGCCATCGTGCCGCCGCCGTCGCCGACGGCGAGGCGCGCGGTCTCGGCGGCCCGCTTCAGGGCGCTTTCGCTGATCTCGGTCGAATGGGCGTAGCCGGACACCTCGCCGCGCACGGCGCGCAGGCCGAACCCTTCGGCCGCGTCGTAGCTGGCGGTCTTGATGCGCCCGTCGTCAAAGACAAGAACTTCGGACCTGCGGCGTTCGAGGAACAGTTCCCCGTCATCGCCACCCGCGACCGCCTCGCGCAGCAGCGCCAGCGCGCGGGCCTCGTCGAGGTCGGTTTCAAAGGGGTTGAACGGTGAATCTGTCATCGGTTTGCCTCGGTTCGGCGGGGTGCGGGGTTGATCCAGATCAAAAAAGCGTCCGTTTGCCGCAAGCCGCATTATTGTCGTGGGCACCAGAATATGGTTTTAAGCGGCGACAAACAACGCGGGCCGGCGGGAATCCGTCATGCTCTGCTGCGGAACACTCAACCATCAGGGTGCATAATGCGACGTATTCTCAGCCTTTTCGCGCTTCTGGCCGCAACCGCCATGCCCGTGGCGGCACAGGACAGCGGTGTGGTCGGCAAACCCCACGAAGGCGGCATGGGCTTCCAGGTCGCCGCGACCGAGCTGGCCAGCGACATTCACTGGCTCGACCACATGATCCTGATCATCATCACGGTGATCACGATCTTCGTCTGCGCCCTGCTGGCGATCGTCATCCTGCGCTACAACAGCCGCGCCAACCCGAAGCCGGCCAAGTTCACGCACAACACCCCGGTCGAAGTCGCATGGACGATCATCCCGATCGTGATCCTCGTCTTCATCGGCGCCTTCTCGCTGCCGGTCCTGTTCAAGCAGCAGGAAATCCCCGAGGGCGACATCACCATCAAGGTGACCGGCTACCAGTGGTACTGGGGCTATGAATACGTCGACGCGCCCGAAGAAGTGCTGTTCGACAGCTACATGATCGGCCAGCCCGCCACCATGACGGGCGAGGACGAGAGCGCGGGCGCAAGCGCCTACGTCCTGTCGGACGCCATGAAGGCCAAGCTGGTCGCGGCGGGCTATGCCGAGGACGAGTTCCTGCTGGCAGTGGACAAGCCGGTCATCGTGCCGGTCGGCAAGGTCATCGTGATGGATGTGACCGGCGCCGACGTGATCCACTCCTGGACCATTCCTGCCTTCGGCGTGAAGCAGGACGCCGTGCCGGGCCGTATCGCACAGCTGTGGTTCCGCCCCGAGATCGAAGGCACGTTCTTCGGCCAGTGTTCGGAACTCTGCGGCAAGGACCACGCCTATATGCCGATCGCCGTGAAGGTGGTCAGCGAGGCGACCTACGAGGCCTGGCTGGCCGCGACTCAGGAAGCGGGCGAATACGTCCAGCTCTCCGCCCTGACCAACTGATACGGCAGCGCGCCGGATGACCGGCGCGCAACCCTGAAGGCAAGACCGACATGACCGACGCAAGCATCAATACGCAGGTCCAGGAGGGCGAGGCCGGGTTCGGCGATTTCGTCGCGCTGCTGAAGCCGCGCGTGATGTCGCTGGTGGTCTTCACCGCCGCCGTCGGCCTGCTGGCCGCGCCGGTTTCCGTGCACCCGTTCCTCGCCTTCTGCGCCGTGCTGTTCATCGCGCTCGGCGGCGGGGCCTCGGGCGCGCTGAACATGTGGTACGATTCCGACATCGACGCCGTGATGAAGCGCACCGCGCGCCGTCCGATCCCGTCGGGCAAGGTCGCGCCGCAGGACGCGCTGGCGCTTGGCCTCGCGCTGTCGGTGCTCTCGGTCGTCATGCTGGGGCTGGCCGCGAACTGGCTGGCCGCCGGTCTGCTGGCCTTCACCATCTTCTTCTACGCCGTCGTCTACACGATGTGGCTCAAGCGCTGGACGCCGCAGAACATCGTGATCGGCGGCGCCGCGGGCGCCTTCCCCCCGATGATCGGCTGGGCCGTCGCCACCGGCGGCATCTCGCTGGAATCGGTGCTGATGTTCGCGCTGACCTTCATGTGGACCCCGCCGCACTTCTGGGCGCTGGCGCTGTTCATGAACTCGGACTACGAAAAGGCCGGTGTGCCGATGCTGACCGTGACCCACGGCCGCCGCTCCACCCGCCGCCATGTCCTCGCCTACACCCTGCTGCTGGCGCCGGTCGCCGTCGGCATCGCCTTCACCTCGATCGGCGGGCCGGTCTACCTGACGGTGTCGGTGATCCTGAACCTGCTGTTCATCAAGGGCGCCTTCGACATCCTGCGCCGTGACGAAGCCGTGGCCGAGGCGGACAAATACCGGGTGGAGAAGCGTTTCTTCGCGCTGTCGCTGCTCTATCTCTTCCTGCACTTCGGCGCGATCCTCGCCGAAGCCGCGCTGAAGCCCTGGGGGCTCGGGGGATGGTGATGCAGTTTCGCGAAGAGCATGAACTTCACAAGCGCCGGTGGAGCCGGAATCTCGGGCTCGGCCTCGTGCTGGCCGCATTCGTGGCGCTCGTTTTCGGCATGACCGTGGTCAAGGTGTCCAACACGGACTTCTCCAACGCTCCGGGCGCCACGCCCCAGCAGACGGGGACGAAGTGATGGCGATGAAGGGCACCACGAAGACGCTGGTCGCGACGCTTGGCACCGTGGTGGTGATGGGCGCGCTGGCCTGGGCGTCGGTGCCGTTCTACAACTGGTTCTGCCGTGTCACCGGTTTCGGCGGTGTCACCAACACCGCCTCGGCGGGCAGCGACGTGATCCTGGACCGCACCGTCAAGGTGCGCTTCGACGCGAACACCGATGCCGCCATGCCGTGGGAATTCAAGCCGGTCCAGAAAACGATGGAAATCCGGCTGGGCGAAACCGGGCTGGCCTTTTACGAGGCCTACAACCCGACCGACCGCGTGATCGCGGGCACCGCCAGCTACAACGTCGCCCCCTACGAGGCGGGCAACTACTTTACCAAGATCGACTGCTTCTGCTTCACCATGCAGGTGCTGCAGCCGGGTGAGCGGGTGCAGATGCCCGTGACCTTCTTCGTCGATCCCGAACTGGTGGACGACCGGGACGCGAAGTTCATACATTCGATCACGCTGTCCTACACCTTCTACGAAACCGACCTGCCCGAAGACCTGGCCGCCAACAGCGCGTCAGAGCAGAAGCAGGCGGATACGAACACGAACTGAGAGGCTCCAACGAGGGACCGATATGGCGCACGTCAAGAACCACGATTATCACATCCTGCATCCGTCGATCCAACCGTTCCTCGGTGCGGTCGGCGCTTTCATCATGCTCTTCGGGGCGGTCCTGTTCTTCCACGACCACGGTCCGTGGATGCTGCTGCTCGGGTTCGTGATGACGCTGTACGTCATGTACGCGTGGTGGTCCGAGACCGTCGCCGAGAACAAGGCGGGCGATCACACTCCCGTCGTCCGGCTGGGCCTGAAGTACGGGTTCATCCTGTTCATCATGTCCGAGGTCATGTTCTTCGTGACGTGGTTCTGGACCTTCTTCAAACACGCCATGTACCCCATGGGCCCCGCGTCGCCGGGCATCGACGGCCAGTGGCCGCCGCAGGGGATCGAGACCTTCGACCCGTGGCACCTGCCGCTGATCAACACGCTGATCCTGCTGTGCTCGGGCGCGGCTGCAACCTGGGCGCACCATGCGCTGGTGCATGAGAACAACCGCAAGGACATCAAGTCGGGCCTGATCCTGGCGATCATCCTCGGCGCGCTGTTCACCGTGTTCCAGATCTACGAATACAGCCACGCCGCCTTCGGGTTCTCCGGCAACATCTACGGCGCGACCTTCTTCATGGCGACCGGCTTCCACGGCTTCCACGTCCTGATCGGCACGATCTTCCTGTTCGTCTGCCTGATGCGCGTCTACGCCGGCCACTTCACCCCGGAAAACCACGCCGGGTTCGAAATGGCGGCCTGGTACTGGCACTTCGTCGACGTCGTGTGGCTGTTCCTGTTCGCCGCCGTCTACATCTGGGGCGGCTGAGCCAGAGGCGGGGGCAAACCCCGCCCTAAGGCGAGAATGACGGAAGGCGCGACGCGGGTCGCGCCTTCGGCTTTTGAGGAGAGCGGTCTTGCGCAATTTACTGATGGTTCTGGTGGTCGGCCTGGGCGGCGTCGCGGTGCTGCTGTCGCTGGGCACATGGCAGGTCCAGCGCCTGCAGTGGAAGCAGGAGGTGCTGGCCGACATCGAGGCGCGCATCGCAGCGGACCCCGTCGCGCTGCCCGATGCGCCGGACCCGGAGGCCGACCGCTACCTGCCCGTGCAGGTCACCGGCGTCCCCGGCGCCCCGATCCTGCAGGTGCTGGCCAGCGCCAAGAACATCGGCGCGGCGCACCGCCTGATCGTGCCGTTCGAAACCGAGGGCGGGCGCCGCATCCTCGTCGATCTGGGCTTCCTGCGCGACGGCGAACCGTTGCCCGGACTGCCGCCCGTGCTTGAGGTGACGGGCAACCTGCACTGGCCGGACGAGGTCGACGGCTTCACCCCCGAACCGGACACCCGCGCGAACCTGTGGTTCGCCCGCGACGTCCCGCGCATGGCCGCGGCGCTCGACACCGAACCGCTGCTGGTGGTCCGCAGGTCCGGCACCGCGATTCCCGGCCTGTTGTCGATGCCGGTCGATACGGCCGGAATTCCCAACGATCACTTCGAATATGCCGTCACATGGTTCGGGCTGGCGGCAATCTGGCTGGCGATGACCGGATTTCTGGTCTATCGCATGCGCAAAACGCCAAGAGGGACGACGTGAAATATATCTCGACCCGCGGGCAGGCGCCCGACCTGACATTCGAAGAGGCGATGCTGACCGGCCTCGCCCGTGACGGCGGCCTCTACGTGCCCGAAACCGTCCCGACCATGAGCGCCGAGGACATCGCAGCGCTCGGTGGCCTGAGCTACGAGGAAACCGCGTTCCGCGTGATGCGCCCCTTCATCGGCGGCGCGTTCGAGGACGGCGAGCTGCGCGCGATCATCTCGCGCGCCTACGAGGGCTTCGAACACGCCGCCCGCGCGCCGCTGGTGCAGCTCGAGCCGAACCACTTCCTGCTGGAGCTGTTCCACGGCCCGACGCTGGCGTTCAAGGATTTCGCCATGCAGCTGATCGGCCAGCTGTTCCAGGCGTCACTGACCCGCTCGGGCAATCGCGTGACCATCGTCGGCGCCACCTCGGGCGACACCGGCTCCGCCGCGATCGAGGCCTTTGCCGGGCTGGACAATGTGGACGTCTTCATCCTGTTCCCGGACGGCAAGGTGTCCGAGGTGCAGCGCCGCCAGATGACCACGCCCGACGCCGAGAACGTGCACGCCATCGCGCTGGACGGCAACTTCGACGACTGCCAGGCGCGGCTGAAGGACATGTTCAACGACCACGACTTCCGCGACGAGGTCGGACTGGCGGGCGTGAACTCGATCAACTGGGCACGGGTGCTGGCGCAGGTCGTCTATTACTTTTCCTCCGCCGTCTCGCTCGGCGCGCCGCATCGCAAGGTGTCGTTTACGGTCCCGACCGGCAACTTCGGCGACATCTTCGCAGGCTACATCGCGCAGAAGATGGGCCTGCCGATCGAACGCCTGATCATCGCGACGAACCAGAACGACATCCTGCACCGCTGCCTGACGACGGGTGAATATCGCACCGACAAGGTGACGCCCTCGATCAGCCCCTCGATGGACATCCAGGTGTCGTCCAACTTCGAACGCGTCCTGTTCGACGTCTACGACCGCGACGGCAGCGCCGTGTCCCAGCTGATGGACGAACTGAAATCCGGCGGCTTCACCGTCAGCCAGGGCGCGCTGGAGCGCCTGCGCGAAACCTTCGACAGCGGCCGCGCCTCCGAGGAGGAAACCAGCGCCACCATCGCGCACCAGCGCGAGGTGACGGGCGAACTCCTCTGCCCGCATTCCGCCGTCGGCGTGAAGGTGGCCGAGGAACTGCGCGATCCGGCCGTGCCGATGATCACGCTCGCCACGGCGCATCCGGCGAAATTCCCCGATGCGGTCGAAGCCGCCGCCGGAACCCGGCCGGGGCTTCCCCCGTTTCTCCAGAGCCTGTATGACCGCGAAGAGCGGGTGACGAAGGCCGGCAACGACCTCGCCGCCCTGCAATCCCTGATCAGAGAGCGCCGCCGCACGTGACCACCGACTACCACACGCTTCCCAACGGATTTCGCATCGTCACCGAACAGATGCCCGGCCTGCAGTCCGCAGCCATCGGCATCTGGGTTTCGGCCGGTGGCCGGCACGAGACCGAGGCGGAAAACGGCATCGCGCATTTCCTCGAACACATGGCGTTCAAGGGCACGACCACGCGGACGGCGCTGATGATCGCCGAACAGATCGAGGACGTGGGCGGCTACATCAACGCCTACACCTCGCGCGAGGTGACGGCCTACTATGCCCGTGTGCTCAAGGACGACGTGCCGCTGGCGATGGAGGTGATCTCCGACATCCTGCGCAACCCGACCTTCGAGGACAGCGAGATCGAGGTGGAACGCGGGGTGATCCTGTCCGAGATCGGGCAGGCGCTGGACACGCCCGACGACGTGATCTTCGACTGGCTGCAGGAACAGTGCTATCCCGACCAGCCGCTCGGTCGCACGATTCTCGGCCCGGCGGAACGTGTCCGGTCCTTCGGCAAGGAGGACCTGCGCCGCTTCATCACCGAGCACTACGGCCCGGAGCAGATGATCCTCACCGCCGCCGGCGCGGTGGATCACGACGCCATCGTCCGTCTGGCCGAGGCGCTGTTCGGCGACATGACCCCGCGCGCGGAATACGACATCCCGACGGCCCGGTTCCGGGGCGGCGAGGTGCGGCAGGTCAAGAAGCTGGAACAGTCCCACTTCGCGCTGGCGCTCGAAAGCCCGGACTACCGGCACCCCGACGCCTACGCGGCGCAGATCTATGCCACCGCGCTCGGCGGCGGCATGTCCTCGCGCCTGTTCCAGGAAATCCGCGAAAAACGCGGCCTCTGCTATACGATCTACGCGCAGGCCGGGGCATATGCGGACACCGGCGTGACGACGATCTACGCGGGCACCGCGCCGGACCAGCTCAAGGCGCTGGCGGACATCACGATCGACGAGATGAAGCGCGCCGCCGAGGACATGACCGACGCCGAGATCGCCCGCGCCCGCGCCCAGATGAAAGCCGGGCTGCTGATGGGGCTGGAAGGCCCCTCCAGCCGCGCGGAACGACTGGCCCGAATGCTCCAGATCTGGGGCCGTGTGCCGCCCATCGAGGAGGTGGTCGAAAAGATCGACGCGGTCACGACCGAGGACATCCGCCGCTTCGCCGAACACATGGCGGTCAAGGCACCCGCCGCGCTGGCCATCTATGGCCCGAAAGGTCCGGCGCCGCGCCTCGGCGACCTGCAGGTGCGGCGCGCGGCCTGATGCTGACCCGGCGGCGGAAGGTCAAGATCGAGACGGAGCGCATGACCCTGCGCCCGCCGGTCCACGCCGATTGGCGCGCCTGGTCGGACCTCAGGCAGGAAAGCGAAGCCTACCTTGCCCGCTGGGAACCGACCTGGGCAACGGACCACCTGTCCCGCAAGGCTTTCACCAACCGCGTCTACTGGGCGCAGCGCTCTGTCTCGGGCGGCACGGCCCTGCCGATGTTCCTGATGCGCCGCTCGGACGACGCCCTGCTGGGGGCCATCACCCTCGACAACATCCGCCGCGGGCCCGCGCAGTCGGGCACACTCGGCTACTGGACCGGCGAACGCCACGCGCGGCAGGGCTACATGCGAGAGGCGATTGCGGCGATGGTCCATCACGCCTTCCATCGGCTCGACCTGAGCCGCATCGAAGCCGCCTGCCTGCCGGAAAATGCACCGTCTCGCAGTCTGCTTGAAAGCTGCGGTTTCAAATACGAAGGCGTGGCGCAGAGCTACCTCCAGATCGACGGCCGCTGGCGAACTCACGTTCTCTACGCCGCGCTCCGCATGGACCGGCGCGGCAAGACTGTCACGGGCTGATCCCCGGCTTCATCTGGCGGATTAAACTCCGGGGGAGGCCGGCCATGGGCCGGACGGGAGCAGAGCCCCCATCGACACCGCCGCCCGTGCAAGTACCACGTTTTGCGCCGGCTTGAAGCCGTCGCGCGGGGAACGTGGCATCCGGGCATCGAGCCCGGACGCCACGGCCTCCGGCGGGAGTTTACTTGGCCAGATGAAGCGGGGGATCTGGGTAGCGGCTCAGTGGCCGCCCAGGATCCCCGTGCGGACACCGTAATCCACCGCCAGCGCGTATTCAGGATCGTCGTCGCTGTCGATGACGAGGTGGCCTGCCTTCTTCAGCAGACGATGGCAGTCCCGGGACAGGTGACGCAGTTGCAGCCGCTTGCCGGCGGCGGCGTATTTCGCGGCCACGCCCTCGATTGCTTGCAGGGCTGACTGGTCGACCACGCGGCTGTCGGCGAAGTCCACGATCACCGAGCTGGGGTCGTTCTTGATGTCGAAGAGTTCCGTGAAGCCGTCGGTGGAGCCGAAGAACAGCGGGCCGCGGATCTGGTAGACCTTGGCGCCTTCCGGCGTGCGGTAGGTCCGCGCGCCGATCCGTTTCGCCGCGTTCCATGCATAGGCGAGGGCCGAAACGATCACGCCCACGACCACCGCCATGGCGAGGTCCGACAGGACCGTGACCACCGTCACCAGCACGATGACGAAGGCGTCGGTCGCCGGAACGCGGGCGAGGATGCGCAGCGAGTTCCACGCGAAGGTGCCGATCACGACCATGAACATCACCCCCACGAGCGAGGCGAGCGGGATCCGCTCGATGAGCGGGCTGCCGACGAGGATGAAGAGCAGCAGGAACAGCGCGGCGGCAATCCCCGCCACCCGCGTCCGGCCGCCGGAGTTCACGTTGATCATCGACTGGCCGATCATCGCGCAACCGCCCATGCCGCCGAAGAAACCGGTGATCAGGTTGGCCGAGCCCTGCGCGATGCATTCCTGGCTGGCGCCGCCGCGCTGGCCGGTCAACTCGCCGACGAGGTTCAGGGTCAGCAGGCTTTCGATCAGGCCGACCGCGCCGAGGATGATCGCGTAGGGCAGTATGATTTCCAGCGTTTCCCAGGTCAGTGGGACCATCGGGATGTGGAACTGCGGCAGGCCGCCCTCGATGGAGGCCATGTCGCCCACCACCGGCACGTCGAGGCCGAGGCCGATCACGATCGCCGCCGTCAGGCCGATGCCCATCAAGGGCGCGGGGATGGCGCGGGTGACACGCGGGGTCAGCCAGATCACCGCCATCGTCAGCGCAGTCAGACCCAGCATCATTGCCAGCGGCACGCCCGAGAGCCATTCGCCGCCCGCGGTGCCGTGGCCCGAGACCTCGGCGGTGCCCGGCACCTTGAACTGGGTCAGCTGCGCCATGAAGATCACGATGGCCAGTCCGTTGACGAAGCCCAGCATCACCGGATGCGGCACCAGCCGGATGAACTTGCCCCATCTCAGCACGCCGGCGGTGATCTGCAGGATCCCCATCAGGACCACCGTCGCAAACAGGTATTCGACCCCGTGCTGCGCCACCAGCGCCACCATGACCACCGCAAGTGCGCCGGTCGCGCCCGAGATCATGCCCGGACGTCCGCCGATCACCGCCGTGACCAGCCCGACGATGAACGCGGCATAGAGCCCGACCAGCGGTTCGACACCCGCGACAAAGGCAAAGGCCACCGCTTCGGGCACCAGCGCGAGCGCCACGGTCAGGCCCGACAGCAGTTCGATCTTGATCCGCGAGGGCGTCAGCGGGGTAGTCGGCGCGATGCGCAGGTCGGGGCGGTCGAAATAGCGGGCGAATGCCGCGAGGGAGGGTCGGGTCATGGGCTCCGGGAGGGGTGTTTATGAGAAGATTTCCCTCCCTAACGACTCTGCCCTCATATGCCCATGCTGCGACGCAGAACCCTGCTATGCGCCGTGCGCATACCCGCCCCGCGCCCTCGCGCAATCGTGAGGTCAGGCGCGGGGATCCTGCCGCTAGGTTGACGACAGGAGGTCCCTACATGCACCGTGCCCTTGCCGCCCTTGCCACGTCTTTCGCCCTTGCCCTGCCTGCCGCCGCGCAGGACGAGGGGCGGCGGCTGAGCCATTGCATCGCCATCGCCGATGCGACCCCCGGCGTCACCTATATCCACAAGGCCAGTTTCCGCGATCCGGTCCCCGATTTCTCGGCCCGGATCACCTACCTGTCGCATTCGATGTTCCTGATCCAGACCCCCGGCGGGCTGTCCGCCGTGACGGATTACAACGGCTGGATCGGCAGCGCGGATTTCCTGCCCGACGTGGTGACGATGAACCACGCCCATTCCAGCCACTGGACCGGCGCGCCGGACCCGGCGATCCCCAACGTCCTGCGCGGCTGGTCCGAGACCTATGGCGAGGCGGCGGATCATCACCTCGATCTGGGCGAGATGCTGGTGCGGAACATCTCGACCGACATCCGGTCGATGGGCGGGGTCGAGGAGAACGGCAACTCGATCTTCATCTTCGAGATCGAGGGTCTGTGCATCGGCCACCTCGGCCACCTGCATCACGAGCCGAACGAGGAGCAGTATGCCGCGCTCGGCCGGGTCGACGTGCTGATGGCGCCGGTCGACGGCGGCATGACGTTGGACCTGCCCAGCATGATCCGCGTGGTGGAGCGGCTGAAGTCCTCGATCGTGCTGCCGATGCACTGGTTCTCGGACACCTCGCTGCGGTGGTTTTTGGACGGCGTGTCGGACGTGTTCGAGGTCGAATATGTCGGCGGCAACGAACTGACCGTCTCTCTGCGCGATCTGCCGCAGCGTCCGACGGTGATGGTCCTGCGTCCGAATCCGCTGCGCGACACCGAGTAGCCGGGTCGCAATTCGCATCCTTGGTGCGGCGCGAATGCCGCTTTACCGGGCGGGGTCCGGTGCTATCGTCGCGCCATGACATACGCACCCGCAGATGCCGCATTCGCCGCCCGGCTGGAGGGCAAGATCTCTCCCAAGGCGTTCAAGGAGCCCGAGCCGCGCTATTTCGAGGAGCCGCGCGGGCGCTGGACCTCGCCCGTGGGCCTCGTCCTTGCGCCCGAGAACGTGGAGGAGGTGCGCCAGATCCTGATGGCGGCGAACGAGGCGCGCGTGCGGGTCGTGCCTTATGGCGGCGGCACCGGGCTGGTCGGCGCGCAGATCCCCGGACCGGGGCCCGCGCCGCTGATCCTGTCGATGGAGCGCATGAACCGGGTGCGCGCGGTCTATCCCGAGGAGAACGTGATGATCGTCGAGGCCGGCGTCATCATGCAGGATGTCCACGAGGAGGCCCGGAAACACGACCGGATGTATCCGCTGTCGCTGGCGGCCAAGGGTTCGGCCCGGATCGGCGGCAACCTCGGCACCAATGCGGGCGGCGTGAACGTGGTGCGCTATGGCAATGCGCGCGACCTGTGCCTCGGGATCGAGGCGGTGCTGCCGGACGGGCGTGTCATCAACGGGCTGTCGCGGCTGCGCAAGGACAACACCGGATACGACCTGCGCAACCTGCTGATCGGGTCCGAGGGCACGCTGGCGGTCATCACCGCCGCGACGCTGAAACTGGTGCCGATCCCGCCCGAGGAGGGCACGGCCTACATGGTCGTCGAGAGCCCGGATGCGGCGGTCAAGCTCTTGTCGATGGCCAAGTCCCAGCTGGGCGAGGGGGTGTCGGCGTTCGAGCTGATCAAGGGCATGAGTTTCGACTTCATGCGCGCCTCGTTCCCCGAGATGCAACTGCCGTTCTACCCCGCGCCGCCGTGGATGGTGCTGATCGACGTGGGTCTGGCCCGTGGCAACGATCCGCAGGAGGCGCTGGAAAACCTCTTTGCCGAGGCGGCGGAGGCCGGATTGGTCAGCGACGGCGTGATCGCGCAGTCCGAGGCGCAGCGGCAGGCATTCTGGGACATCCGGGAATACATGCCGCTGGCCAGCCGCGCGGTCGGCGGCATCTGTTCGCATGACGTGTCGCTGCCGCTGTCCGAAATACCGGAGTTCCTGCGGCGCGCGGACCAGCTCGTGTCCGGCCTCGGGCCCTTCCGGATCAACTGTTTCGGCCACATGGGCGACGGCAACCTGCACTACAACCTGTTCCCGCCCGAGGGCGAGACGCGGGACGCCTACATGCCGCGCAGCAAGGAGATCTATGCCGTCGTCCACGAACTGGTGGTGAAGATGGGCGGGTCCTTCAGCGCCGAGCATGGTGTCGGGCGGCTGAAGACGGACGAGATGAAGAAATTCGCCGACCCGACGCGGCTGGACCTGATGCGCGGCATCAAGGCGCTGTTCGATCCGAACGGCATCATGAATCCGGGCGCGGTATTGCCCGAGGCCTGACAGGGCCGGGCGGGGTTTGCCCCGCCCCTTTGGGGAAGGAGCGGGGCGGGGTGCAACATCCCCGGCAAGCAAGCGCCAAGTCCCGACTGGCTTTATCCGGGTAGCGGGATTCCGGTTAATTTTCCGTTGTCGCCGAGCCGGCCGAGCCTGTCACAGACCCTCGAACGAGCACAGCGCCTTGGCGTTGATGCCCATCTTGGTCAGCTTCTTCATCCCGCCGACATCCGGCAGGTCGACGACGAAGCCACAGCCGACGATGTTTCCGCCAAGGCGTTCGATCAGCCGGATGGCCGCGACGGCGGTCCCGCCCGTGGCGATGAGATCGTCCACGATCAGCACCTTCTCGCCCGGCAGAACGGCGTCCTCGTGCACCTCGAGCGTTGCCTCGCCGTATTCCAGCGCATAGCGCTCGCCAATGGTCAGACCCGGCAGCTTGCCCGCCTTGCGCAGCGGGACGAAACCGACGCCCAGCTGATGCGCGACCGCCCCGCCAAGGATGAAGCCGCGCGCCTCCAGCCCCGCCACCTTGTCGATCGTCTTGTCCTTGAACGCATGGATCAGCCCGTCGATCGACAACCGGAATCCGCGCGGATCGCCGAACAGGGTGGTCACGTCACGGAACATGATCCCTTCGTGCGGGAAATCGGGAATCGTGCGGATGTAGGTGCGGACGTCGCTGAACATCAGGTGGCTTTCCTCGGGGCTATGGTCGCTGTCATCGTGAGCAACGCGGAAACGCCCACCCGGTTCAGAATTAGGGCGCGCCATGGACCGTGCAACCGGTTCTGTCCAATCGACAGAATGGCAGGTGTCCCGGCGGACGACGGCGCAAAGGCAAGGGCCCGGATCATCCGCCGATGGACGCTTACCCCAACACACGCCCCGCGACCGCATCGAGCCGGGCCAGAACGGCCGGGTCGCGTTTCTCGGGCGCCGTGATGAACGCCATCTCCAGCGCACGGTCGCAGCCGCAGGGGCAGACCGCGCGCGCGGTGCCTGCAAGGGCGGGCAGGCGGGCGACCATGCCACGGGCCTTGGCCGCGTTGCCGGTCAAGGTCGCGATGACCTGCGCCACGTCCACCGCGTCGTGGTCCGGGTGCCAGCAGTCGTAGTCCGTCACCATGGCGACCGAGGCGTAGCAGAGCTCGGCCTCGCGGGCGAGCTTGGCCTCGGGCATGTTGGTCATGCCGATCACATGGGCGCCCCACTGTTCGCGATACATCCGGCTTTCGGCGAGGGTCGAGAACTGCGGCCCCTCCATCGCGAGGTACGTGCCGCCGTCGTGAACGGTCACGCCCTCGGCCCGCGCGGCATCCCGGCACAACGCGGCGAGGCGCGCGCAGGTCGGATGGGCCATCGAGACGTGGACGACGCAGCCGGTGCCGTAGAAGCTTTTGTCGCGGTTCACGGTCCGGTCGATGAACTGGTCGACGATCACGAAATCGCCCGGCGCCATCTCCTCCCGGAACGACCCGCAGGCCGAGACGGACACGACATCCGTCACGCCGATCCGTTTCAGCGCGTCGATATTGGCGCGATAGGGCACCTCGGTCGGGGAATGCACGTGGCCGCGTCCGTGGCGGGGCAGGAACGACAGGGTCACGCCGTCGAGCGTGCCGGTCAGGATCTCGTCCGACGGCGCGCCCCACGGGGTGTCGACGTGGCGCCACGTGGCGTCCTTGAGCCCGTCGATCTCGTAGAGACCCGATCCGCCGATGATCCCGATATGTGCGTCCATTGCCGCCTCCTGCTGCCTGCCCGAACAGACCCCGGCAGGCGCAGGAACGCAAGCCGGGCGTCAGTCGTCGGGACGCGCGAGCTCGAAGACGTCGCGAACGACGGCATAATCGCGGTAGCCGAGGCGCGAAAGCGGGTTGAAGGTGGTCACGTCGAAGCGGCCATCGACGATGCAGTCGTCCTTCATGTGCACGCCCGTCACCTCGCCGAAGACGACGAAGTTGTGCTTGCCCTCGATCTTGACGATCTGGGTCATCCGGCATTCCAGCACGGCGGGCGCGGCGGCGACGAAGGGGCAGTCGACGGTGGTCGCCTGACCTTTCTGCAGGCCCGCCTTCTCGAATTCGTCCACACCGGCCGGGAAGCTGGCCGAAGAGGTGTTCATCACGTCCTTCAGCGCCTCGCTGACGATGTTCACGCAGAACACCCCGGTTTCGCGGATCACCGCGACGCTGTCCTTGGTGTCGCCGCGGTCGTCCTTGGCCGAGGTCGAGGCGAACATCACCTGCGGCGGCACATAGGCGACGGCGTTGAAGAAGGAGTAGGGGGCGAGGTTGTCGCGGCCCTCGCTGTCGCGGGTCGAGATCCAGCCGATCGGGCGCGGCGTGACGATTGCGTTGAACGGATTGTGCGGCAGGCCGTGGCCGTCTTTGGGTTCGTAGAACACGGATGGGCTCCCTGATGGTTTGATCCCGCATTACCGGCATGTTACGGGCGTTTCCACCGAAACGTGGAACAGACCTTGTACGAGATCGCACAGGAAGCCCCCGAGGACTGGTGGGAGGTCGAGGCTCTGTATGACCTCTGCTTCGCGCCCGGCCGCACCGCCCTGTCCTCCTACCGGCTGCGCGATGGCGTGCCGCAGGTGGCGGAGCTGAGCCGCGTCGCGCGCGATGAGCATGGCATTCTGGCGGGCGCCATCCGGTACTGGCCGGTCCGCGTCGGCGGCAAGATCGCGCTGCTGCTCGGCCCGGTGGCGGTTCACCCGACCCGGCAGGGCGAAGGGCTGGCCGCCCGGCTGATCCGCGAGTCGCTGCAACTGGGCGCCGCACGGGGCTGGGACCGGGTCATGCTGGTCGGGGACGCGCCCTATTATTCGCGTTTCGGGTTCACCAAGCTGGAGGGCGTGCGGATGCCCCCGCCGACCAACCCCGACCGCGTTCTGGGGTATGAACTGCAGCCCGGCGCGTGGAAGGGCGTGCGCGGGCAGGTGACGCGCGCCTATTGATTTGCGCGCGCGGGACACGATCTTTTCAGACAGACGAGAGGATCGCGGATGCCTGAAACCATCGACCTGAACGCTGAAACGCTGGCCGAACTGGACCTGCTGGCCAAACGCTATCGCCGCGCGGGCGGGGTGGGGATGCAGGTGCTGAACCTGATCGGCGGGTCTGCCGAGAATCTGATCGACAAGCTGCCCAAGGAGGTGCGCGGACGGCTGGACGGCGCGACCGAGGCCGCGCTGGCCGTGGCGATCCGCGCCGCGCAGGGATCGCGCGGGGTGGTGAACGACCAGCCGGAATGGCTGAACATCGCCGTCACGACCGCCATGGGCGCGGCGGGCGGGTTCGGTGGCCTGCCCTCGGCGCTGGCGGAGCTGCCGGTGACGACGACGGTCCTGCTGCGCACGATCCAGGGCGTCGCGGCGGAGCATGGGTTCGACCCGGCGGAAGAAAACGTGCAGTTCGACAGCATCCGCGTTTTCGCCTCGGCCGGGCCGCTCGGGTCGGGCGAGGGGGCCGACCTGGCGTTCCTGACGACCCGCGTTGCACTGCGGGGCGCGACGGTCAATTCGCTGATCACCAAGGTCGCGCCGCGCCTTGCCACCGTGCTGGGCCAGAAGCTGGCCGCACAGACGGTGCCTGTTCTGGGCGCCGTCGCCGGGGCGGCGACCAACTACGCCTACACCAGCTATTACTACGAGATGGCGCATGTGCATTTCGGCCTGCGCCGGCTGGCGATCGAGGCCGACGTGCCGCACGAACAGCTTGTGCTCGGTCTGCGGGAAAGGGTCGAAAGGCGCCCGCTCAAGACGGCCTGACCTGTCTCAGGGCTGGGTCTTCAGCCACTCCATCACCGCCGGGCGCACCGACTGGTTGCCCTCGTTCCGCGCGGTCTCGATCACGCCGCGCAGGGCGTCGAGGTCGGTGCGCATCAGCAGCGATTTCACCGGACCGATGGAGGCCGGGCGCATCGACAGTGCCTTGAGGCCCATGGCGGTCAGGCAGATCGCCTCGATCGGGCGGCCCGCATCTTCGCCGCAGAACGACAGTGGCGTGCCGGTCGCCTCGCAGCGTTTCACGATGCCTTCGAGGAAGGTCAGGAACGACACGTTCAGGGTGTCGTAGCGCCGACGGACCCGCTCGTTCTCGCGGTCGGCGGCAAAGAAGAACTGCTTGAGGTCGTTGCCGCCGATCGACAGGAAATCCACGTCGCGAAAGAACTTGTCGGGGGCAAACGCCAGCGACGGCGTCTCGAGCATCGCGCCGACTTCCAGCGTCGCGGGCAGGGGGTGGCCGAGGATGCGTTCCCGATCCATCGCCTTGTCCACCTCGGCGCGGGCGGCCTTGTATTCCTCGTATTGCGCGACGAAGGGGAACATCACCGTCAGCGGACGCCCCGCCGCCGCCCGGATCAGCGCCTGCAGCTGCATCCGCATGACGCCCGGCTTGTCGAGGCCGACGCGGATCGCCCGCCAGCCGAGCGCGGGGTTCGGTTCGTCCGTGGGTTTCATGTAGCTCAGGACCTTGTCCGAGCCGATGTCCAGCGTGCGGAACACGACGCGCTTGCCATGCGCGGAATCAAGCACGCGGGAATAGAGCGCGGCCAGCTCGGTCCGGGTGGGCATCTTGTTGCGGATCAGGAACTGCAGCTCGGTCCGGAACAGGCCCACGCCCTCGGCCCCCGAGCCCTGCAGCGAGGGCAGGTCCGCCATCAGCCCCGCGTTCATCGTCAGCGCGATGGTCTTGCCGCAGAGCGTGACCGCCGGCTTGTCGCGGATCGAGGCGTAGCGTTCCTGCGCCTCTTCCTTCATCGCGATCTTGTCGCGGAAGGCGGCCAGGACCGTATCCTCGGGCCGCAGATGCGCGACGCCGTTGTCGCCGTCCACGATGATGTGGTCGCCGTTCAGCGCCTCGGTCGTGATCCGTTCGGCATGGATCACCAGCGGAATCGCCAGCGACCGCGCGACGATGGCGGCATGCGACCCGACAGAGCCTTCCTCCAGCACGATCCCGCGCAGCGAGCGGCCGTAGTCCAGCAGCTCAGCCGGACCGATGTTTCGTGCGACGAGGATCGGATCGGCGGGCAGTTCCGCCCCGGTTTCCTTGCCCTGACCCGTCAGGATGCGCAGCAGCCGGTTCGACAGGTCGTCGAGGTCATGCAGGCGGTCGCGCAGGTAGGCGTCGGTCGCCATGCCCATCCGGGCGCGGGCGGTGGACTGTTCCTTTTCCACGGCCGCCTCGGCGGACAGGCCGCGGCCCACGTCCTCCTCCATCCGCTTCATCCAGCCGCGGGAATTGGCGAACATGCGGTAGGCTTCGAGGATCTCGCGCTGTTCGGCATCGCCCTGCTGGACGCTTTGCAGCATCTGGTCGACCGAGACTCGCAGGCTCTCCACCGCCTCGCGCAGACGTTCGGTTTCGCGCTGCGGATCGTCGGCGATCGGGTTGGTGATGACGACGCGCGGTTCGTGCAGCCAGACGTGGCCCTCGGCGGTGCCTTCCTGTGCCGACAGGCCGCGGAACCCGACGGGGTTCTTGTGCCGCGCCGACAGCGCCGCGCCCTCGCCTATGAAGGCGCCCAGCTCGGTCATTTCGGCGAGCACCATCGCGACGACTTCGAGCGCGTAGATCTCGTCTTCGGAATACTGCCGCGCGGTCTTGGACTGGACGACCAGCACGCCCAGTTTCTCGCCAAGGCGCTGCACCGGGATGCCCGCGAACGAGGAGTAAATCTCCTCGCCCGTCTCCGGCATGTAGCGGAATCCGTGCTCACGCGGGGCGTCGGCGGTGTTCATCACGGTGCCAGTGCGAGCCACCCGCCCGACGAGGCCCTCGCCCAGCTTCATCCGGGTCTGGTGCACCGCCTCGGCCTTCAGGCCCTCGGTCGCGCAGAGCTCCAGCGTCTCGGCGTCGCGGAACAGGTAGATCGAACACACCTCGGTGTGCATCTCGGATGCGATCAGCTGTGTGATGCGGTCCAGACGTGTCTGGCCCGTCGCCTCCTCGGCCATGACCTCGCGCAGGCGGCCCAGCATCTGGCGGCTGTCGGTCTTGAAGGCGTCGGTCATCGGAGATGCGGGTCCTTGCGGCGAGTCCGTCGGTGAATAGACCATACAAGACGCGAAAGCGAAACGGCTAAGGATCGTCCGCATCGTGGAAATTGTTCTACGTGCACGCCCATACTGTGCACAAAATGGAAACGAATAAATGTCGTGGGCACGGGGCCGACAGCCTTCGGCCCCGCATTCGGTTCATGATCGGCGCAGACCGATCAGGCCTTTTCCAGTTCGAACGCGTCGTGCAGGGCCTGAACGGCCAGCTCCATGTACTTGCGGTCGATCAGGACGGAAATCTTGATCTCGGAGGTCGCGATCACCTTGATGTTGATCCCTTCGTCCGAGAGCGTCTTGAACATCTTCGCGGCAACGCCCGACTGCGAGCGCATCCCGATCCCGACGGCCGAAACCTTGGCGACGTCCTTGTCCGCGACCAGATCGCTGTAGTCGATGGAGCCGGCGGCCTTCGCCGCGCTCAGCGCCTTGTCCGCGCGCATGACCTGATCGACGGGGCACGAGAACGTCATGTCCGTCCGGCCCTCTTCGGCGATGTTCTGGATGATCATGTCGACATTGACGCCCGCCTCGGCCAGCGGGCCGAAGATCGCGGCGGCGATGCCGGGGCGGTCGGCGACCGAGATCAGCGTCATCTTGGCTTCGTCGCGGGAATAGGCGATGCCGTTGACCACTTTGGATTCCATGATGTCCTCCTCGGCACAGACCAGTGTGCCGGCGTTATCGTCCATTTCCTCGAAGCTCGACAGAACGCGCAGCTTCACATTGTAGCGCATCGCCAGTTCGACCGACCGAGTCTGCAGCACTTTCGCGCCGAGCGAGGCGAGTTCCAGCATCTCCTCGAAGGCGATGCGGTCCAGCTTGCGGGCCTTCGATGCGATGCGGGGGTCGGTGGTGTAGACCCCGTCGACATCGGTGTAGATGTCGCAGCGTTCGGCGTCGAAGGCGGCAGCGAAAGCGACGGCGGTGGTGTCGGACCCGCCCCGGCCCAGCGTCGTGATCCGGCCCTCGGGGCTGAGGCCCTGGAACCCGGCGACGACGGCGACCTTCATGCCCTCGGAGAACTTGGCGTTGATGTTGTCGGTCGGGATCTCCTCGATCCGGGCCGAACTGTGCGCCGAGTTGGTTTTCAGCGGCACCTGCCAGCCCTGCCAGGACCGTGCGGGAATGTCCATTTCCTGAAGGACGAGGGCCATCAGGCCGGCCGTGACGTTTTCACCCGAGGACACGACCGCATCGTATTCGCGTGCGTCGTAGAGCGGGGAAATCTCGCTGACCCAGCCGACCAGTTCGTTGGTCTTGCCGGCCATGGCCGAGACGATGACGATCACGTCATAACCCTTGGCGACCTCGACGCCCACGCGTTTCGCGGCGCGGCGGATCCGGTCGATGTTGGCGACCGAGGTGCCGCCGAATTTCATTACGAGTACGGGCATTCCATCCTGTCCCGGCTGTCAGGTTGCGCGGCGGTTTACGCGCAGGCGGGCGCGCGCGCAAGGTCGCGCGTGACGCAGGGGCCGGCCGGGCGATGTGGAATTGTGCAGCCGATTGCAGACGGGAAACATTCCGCAGATCAATTCTTAATTCCGCACGCTCAGGCCACAATTCCGCCGCAAAGGATTGAAATTCTCAACCTGCGGGTGTGGGGCCGGTTTTTTCTTCCTCTGTTTGTGTTTCGGCATGGGGCGGTCCCGGATCTTCAAAGACTGGAGACGAGAAAATGAAGAAAAAAGCGCTGGCCCTGTCGAGATTGCCGTATCTCGCGCATATCCTGATGGCCACGCTCACGATCATCGCCCTCGGGTTCGTGATCGTTCGCCAGGAAAACGCCCGGTACACGACCTGGGAGCGTGATCTGGTGGCGCGGGACATCGTAGACATCGCGGAGGTGCTCGAAGAAAAGCTCTTCGGGATGGAGCTGATCGCCGATCGTCTGGCGACGATCGCGACGATATCCGACGTCATTCCCGATCAGCTGCTGTCTGACAGCGCCGCCGCGCTGGTCGACCGGCATCCCGACATCGTCTCGGTCGCGATCGCCCCGGATCTCAAGGTCAGCCATGTCGCGCCGGCAATCGGCAACGAGCAGGTTCTGGGACTGGATTACCGCGAGGTGCCGAACCAGCTCGCCTCGATTGCCCACGCCTACCGGTCGCATACCCCGATTCTGTCTGGCCCGATTTCGCTGGTCCAGGGCGGGCGGGGATATGTCGCGCGGTATCCGGTGTTCATTCCGGCCGGGCCGTCCGGTACGGAAAAGTTCTGGGGCGTGATTTCCATCGTCTTCAACGAAAACGGCCTGTTCTCGGGCGGGATGGGCGAGGCCAACTTTACCGGGCCGCTGGACCTGTCGCTGCTGGCCAATACCGAGCTGGGTCGCTGGGGCAGCAAGGTGTTCGGCGACACCACCGTGCTGGACCGGGATCCGGTGTCGCATGTCGTGACGCTGTTCGCGGCGGACTGGACGATTTCCGCCGTGCCGTCGGCGGGCTGGACCCGTTTTTCGCCCAACATGGTGCCGATCATCCTGATGATCGCCGTCGCCTCGACCTTCGTGATCGGCGCGATCATCTGGATCAGGAACCTGCAGAAACAGAGCGAGCGGGCGCACAAGCTGCTGTCGAACGCGGTCGAGGCGCTGGACGAAGGCTTCGTGCTCTATGACGAGCGGGACAAGCTGGCGGTCTGGAACTCCAAGTTCGCGCGGTTCTATGAAACCGCGATCCCCGAAATGCGCGCCGGCCTGCGGTATGAAACGCTGATCCGCATCGCCTCCAAGCTGCCGCAGCCGACCGAAGACGGCTATGACGAGGAACGCTGGGTGCAGTCCCGCCTCGCCGCGCACAAGGACGGGCAGGAATTCCTGTATCTTCAGGCGGACGGGCGCTGGCAGAAGGTGTCCGAAGCCCGCACCGAAGACGGGTTCTCGGCCTCGATCCTGTCGGACATCACCGAACAGAAGGCAGCACAGGCGCTGGCCGAAGAGGCCAACCTGCAGAAAACTGAATTCCTGTCGAACGTCACTCACGAGTTGCGGACCCCGCTGACGGTCATCAACGGCTACGCGCAGATTCTGCAGCAGTCCATGTTCGTGCCGCAGCGCGCCCTGCTGGAACAGGCGCTGGCCGCCGAACCGCTGGATCCGCAAGCGGTCAGGACCGCGGCGGCGGATTACGACAAGGCCATCTCGCAGTTCAGCGAAAAGATCGACGGATCCTCGACGCATATGCTGCGCCTCGTGAACGACTTGCTGGACTGGGCCGAGGTCGAGCGCGGCAAGGCCAAGATCAAGCCGCAGGATCTGCTGGTGTCCGAAGTCTTTGCCGACATCGTCGAGGACCTGCGCGCGCAGGCCGAGGACAAGGGCCTGCAGCTGACCACCCATTTCGAAGAGGCGCAGCTGCACGCCGATCCCAAGCGGCTGAAGCAGGTGCTCTACAACCTGATCGGGAATGCCATCAAGTTCACCGACGAGGGCAGCGTCAAGGTCACGGCCAAGGTGATGGACGAGACGATCCGCTTTACCGTTCAGGACACCGGCTGCGGGATCGCGGCGGACGATCAGGACCGCATTTTCGAACGCTTCCAGCAGGCGGACGGGTCGAACACCCGCGCCTATGGCGGGTTCGGGCTGGGGCTCGCCATTGCCTCGCAGATCGTGGAAAGCCACGGCGGGCGCATCGCTGTCGCCAGCAAGCTGGGCCGGGGCAGCCGGTTCAGCTTTGAAATGCCGCGCACCTGCGAAGGGTCCGTGTTCGCCGCGCCCGAGAACAAGGCGGCCTGATCCCGTCAGATCGCGTGGGGGCGACCGTCCCAGTTCATGAAACAGCCGGTGGTGCCGGGGGACAGGTCCGCGAATCGCGTGCTTAGCCCCTCGGCGCTTTCCCGCGGTGAGATCGCCGCCGATGTCCCGCCCATGTCGGTGCGCACCCAGCCGGGGTGGTAGATGCCAACCGGGATGCCGTCGGACTTGAGCAACGTGGACAGGTTCAGCCCGAGGTTCAGCGCGGCCGCCTTGCTGACGCGGTAGATCAGCGAATTGCCCTTGGCGAGCGTAGACGATCCCATCTGTGACGAGATGATTGCGATCTTGCCCGTGGCGGCGCGCAGGTTCGGCAGCAGTGCCTGCACGCAGAGGAAGGGCGCGGTCACGTTCACCGCCAGTTCCTCGGCCCACATCTCGGCCGGATAGCCGGTGTCGAGCGTTTCGTTCCGGTCGGGCAGGATCCCCGCGTTGCAGACCAGCAGATCGACCGGTTTGCCGGCCAGTGCCTTGCCGAAAGCGGTGATGGAGGCTGCATCCGTCATCTCGACCGCATGCAGGCCGTCCTCACCCTTGCGCGAGGTGCCCGTCACCTCGTGCCCCGCGGCCTCGTAAATCCGGCGCAGTTCGGCGCCGACCCCGCGGCTCGCGCCGGTGATCACGACATGCATGTCAGGTCCTTCCGTATCAGTTCGATTTGCGCCCGGTCATGAAGGGCAGGGGCGCGACGGGCACGCCGTCCTCGATCAGGCTCTTGGCCTCGTCCAGCCGGGCCTCGCCACGGATGGCACGCTTGGGCTTCTCGCCCTCGTGGATCGCGCGGGCCTCGCGGGCGAAGTCGCTGCCGACATCCTCGGTCTCGGCCTCGATCCGGCGGCGCAGCTCGGCCAGCGCCTGTTCGGCGGCCGTGCGGGGCTGTGACAGGGGCCGCGCCTCGGCCTCGTCGCGCGATTTCGCGATGCGCGGGGCCATGACCGCCTTTTCCACCCCGTCCGACCCGCAGACCGCGCAGGAGACATGGCCGGCCGCGGCAAGCTTGTCGAAGGCTTCGGCAGACTGGAACCAGCTGTCGAAGCGGTGATCTTTGGGGCATTTGAGCGAAAACTGGATCATCTGGCCTGGTCCGCACCTATCTACATGAAGATATTCACGGAACCGGCAAGTTCAAGCAGATGCTCAAGGCTTGAAGTGCTTGGGATCGAAGTCGCGGATCATCTGTGCAAGTGGCGGCTCGATCACCCGCGACGCGGCCTTCTTGCGGCTCAGCCAGTCGCGGCGGCGCTGGCCCTCTTCCGGGAAGTCGGATTTCAGGCGGGACACCCGGACCGGGAACAGCACCACGGTGCAGGGCAGCGCCGAACCGTCGGGCAGCAGCTTGTCATAATCATACGTTCCGACCGGTTTCTCGATCACGCGTCCCACGACCCCGGCTTCCTCGAATGCTTCGCGCAGCGCGGCCTCGGCCGGGGTGCGGCCCGTCATCGGCCAGCCCTTGGGCACGATCCACCGGCGCGTCCCGCGCGAGGTGATCAGCAGTATCTGAGGCTTGTCCTTGACGATCCGATAGCAGAGCGCGCCGAATTGAAGCCGCCGTTCCGGTGAAGTCGCTGCGAAATTCGTAAGTGACAGGTCCACGGGATTGAGTGCGTTCACGGCGGGATCGGCTCGGCCTCGGTATAGTGTTTTTGGGTTGAGGAAAGATTACCAGAAAAACGGGCCCGTAAATAATGAAAATGCGATGACGGGCCCACGGCTGGTGATTGCGGCTGTTCCGCCCCGCAACTGCTGCTAGCTTGCGCAGGACAGACCGAGGAGGAGACATCATGGTCAAGACCCGCACGCACAGCTATTCCGACGGCACCACCGAATTCGTGGGCTACGTGGCCGAACCCGACACCATCGACGGCACCCGCCCCGCCGTCCTGATCGCCCCGGCCTTCATGGGCCTGCGCGACTTCGAAATTGAGCAGGCGCGGCGGCTGGCCGAACTGGGCTATATCGCCTTCGCCATGGACTATTACGGCGGGGGGTTCCGGACCGAGAGCCGGGAAGAGGCGGCGGTCCAGATGAAGACCGTCAACGACGACCGCAAGATGCTGGCCGACCGGATGGTCTGCGCGCTGGACGAGATGAAGAAACTGCCCGGCGTGGATGCGGCCCGGACGGCGGCCATGGGCTATTGCCTCGGCGGCAAGGCGGTGCTGGACCTCGCGCGGACGGGGGCCGACTTCAGGGTGTCGATGCCGCTGCACGGGATTTTCGACAAGCCGAACTTCCCGACCGAGAAGATGAAATGCGCCGTCGTGCTGCTGCACGGCTGGGACGATACGCTGGCCAAGCCCGACGCGGTCGTCGCCATCGCCGAGGAACTGACCGAACATTGCGAGGACTGGGAAATACTCGGTTTCGGCCACACCCCGCACGCCTTCACCAACCCGGCGGGTGCGGGCTATCGCCAGACCTCGGCCGACCGCAGCTGGCGCTGGCTGACCTCGACGCTGGAGGAACACCTCGGCTGACCCCCGATCCGGGCATCTTCCGCATGACGGGATTTGTCACGGGTAAACGCAGGCCGCCCGGTGCATGGTCATACCTGTTCCGGGCGACTTACCTGTCTCCACCGTCCGGGACGAAACCAGACCGGAGGTGAGGTCATGAAACGGGTTACCATCCCTGCTGTCGTCCTGGCAGCCGCCCTTCTTCTCCTCTTCGGGGCCTACCTGGCCTTGTCCGGTCCGGCCCTCGCCGACGAGCAGGGTGAGGGAATGGTGGTGGCGGGTCTGTCCGAGGGGCAGGGTCCTGACGCTGGCGTGTCGCCTGTCCCGTTTCAGGGCAGGCCCGCCGCCGCCTCTGTGTCGGAGCGACCGCAACGCTTGCCATAACGGCACCGGGCAGGGCAGATTTGCGCCATGTGGAAAGTCATTTCAGCACTCCTACTCATTTCTCTAAGCGCCCTGCCCGGGGCGGCGCAGGACACGCGCGCCTCGATCCGTGACCGCGTCTTCATGACGGCCCAGAGCGGCCAGAGCTCCACCGCCGGCAAGGCGCTGGCGCAGGCCGCGACCCGGATCGCCGCCGGAAGTTCCGACCTTGCCGCGCTGCTGCGCGAACGTCAGGACACGGCGGACCGGCTGGACGTGCTGAACGACCGCCTCGCCGGTGCCGCGCTGGAAACCGGGGCCGCCAGCGAACAGACGGTCGCCCGCCTGCGCACCAACATCGCCGAGGCACGATCCCGCCTTGCCGCGCTCGACCGCGACCTCGACGCGCGATTCCCGGATTTCCGCGAACTGACCAACCCTCGTCCGCTGTCGCGCGAGGCGCTTCAGGCGCTGCTGCGTGACGACGAGGCGCTGGTGATGACCTTCACCGACGAAAGCTTCTTCTACGTCTGGGCGATCTCCAAGACCAAGGCCGACTGGTATCGCCACGAGATCCAGTCGTCCGAGATCACCACCCGCGTGCAGGCCCTGCGCGCGCAGCTGTCGGTCACGGCCAACAACCGTGGCGGCCTCTCGCTGAAACAACAGGATCGGGGCGATGTGCAGCCCTTCGACCGGACGCTGTCGTTCCAGATCTACACCGACCTCTTCGCACCGCTGGAACATGTGTTCGGCGACGCGCGGCACGTGATGATGGTCCTCGACGGCCCGCTCACATCGCTGCCGCCCGCGATCCTCGTCACCGAGGCGCCGCAGGGGGCCGACGACAGCGCCGCCGCCCTGCGCAGCACGGCCTGGCTGCTGCGGCGGCACGCCCTGACCACGCTGCCGTCCGTCTCAGCGCTCAAGGCCCTGCGCCGCGCCGGTGCGGCCGAGGCGGTGGACCGGGCGGATGTGCCTTTCGTCGGCTTCGGCAACCCGCTGCTCGGCTACAGCCTGATGGCCGCCGCCGAGACGGGGACCACCCAGCAGGTCGTCACGCGCGGCGTCTACGAGGACGTCACCCGCGTCGCCGACCTGTCGCCGCTGCCCAACACCGAATCCGAACTCAGGGCGCTGGCCCGGACCATGGGCGCCGACGACAGCGCGCTCTACCTCGCATCTGCCGCGACCGAGCGGAACGTGAAGGAAGCCGACCTGTCGCGCGCTCGCATCCTCGCCTTCGCGACCCACGGCCTGCTGGCCGACGGCCTGCCGGGGCTCGAGGAACCGGCGCTGGTCTTTACCCCGCCGGATCAGCCTTCGCCCGTCGACGACGCGCTGCTGACGGCGACCGAGGCGGCACAGCTGAACCTCTCCGCCTCTCTCGTGATCCTGTCGGCCTGCGACACGGCGGGCAGCGACGGCACGCCGGGATCCGAGGGCCTGTCGGGCCTCGCCCGCGCGTTCATCTACGCAGGCGCCCGCGCGATCCTCGTGTCGCACTGGCCGGTCGACGACTACGCCGCCCGTGTCCTGACCACCGGCATGCTCTCCCGGATGCAGGGCGCAGATGCGCTCGACCGGGCCGAGGCGCTGCGCCGCTCGACGCTCGCGATCCTCGACGACACCTCGGAGGCGCGTTTCGCGCATCCCCGGATATGGGCGCCCTTCGTGGTGGTCGGCGAAGGCGCCAGCGACGCGGGCTGAGCACCCGCACCGCCGCTTCAGATCGCTGCGGAGTGGCGCGCCTGGCTCATCACGTAGGCGTCGAAATGGCGCGCGACCATCCGCGTGAGCGGCCGGGCCGCGACAGGTATGCTGAGCCCGCGGTCCGAAACCTCCAGCAGACCCTCGAACCGGTCGTTCACATCATCGAACATCCGGCGCAGATCCGCCGCGCCGATTCCGTGCTGCGCCACGATCTCTTTGGAGCGGACCTCGAAATCGCACATCAGCGCCTCGATAATGCGTCCGCGCAGCCGGTCGTCGGCGCCGAACACATGGCCGCGCGCGGTCGAGAACTGGCCGTCGCGGATCGCCGCCGTATGCAGCGAGGTCGCCGAGGCGTTCTGCGCATAGCCCTGCGGAAACTGCGAGATGGACGAGGCGCCGACACCGATCAGCACATTGGCCGGATCGTCCGTATAGCCCTGGAAATTCCGCCTGAGCCGGCCGGCCCGTTGCGCCGCCGCGAGCCCGTCATCGGGCAGCGCGAAATGGTCGATGCCGATTTCAGCGTAACCATCCCAGCGGAACAGCTCCGCCGCAGTCTCGAACAGCGCCAGCCGCTCGGTCGGGGTGGGCAGCGCATCGGAGGGCAGCAGAGACTGCCGCCGCGCCATCCACGGCACATGCGCATACCCATAGAGCGCCACCCGGTCCGGGGCGAGCGACAGCAGCTTCTGCACGCTGTCGGTGATCTTGGCGGGCGTCTGGTGCGGCAGGCCATAGAGGATGTCCGCATTCAGGCTGTAGACTCCCTGCGAACGGATCAGTTCGACCGCGTCGCGGGTGGCCTCATAGCTCTGGATCCGTCCGATCGCCAGCTGGATGTCCGGGTCGAAATCCTGCACCCCGACCGAGGCGCGGTTCATCCCCGCCTTCTTCAGCGCCAGCGCGCGGGGCAAGTCGATCTCCTTGGGGTCGATCTCGACCGAGAACTCGTAGTCATGGGTGAACGGGGCGACCTCGGCGATGGCGCCGGCCAGCTCCTCGATCATGCCGGCGGGCAGCAGGGTCGGCGTGCCGCCGCCCCAGTGCAGCCGCGACAGCCTGACCCCCGGCGCCAGATGCTCGCGCAGCATCGCAAGCTCTGCCTTGAGCGTGTCGAGATAGGCGGCAATCGGGCGGTCGCTCTGGGTGCCCTGTGTGCGGCAGGCGCAGAACCAGCACAGCCTGCGGCAGAACGGCACATGCACATAAAGCGATATGTCCGACCGCGCGGGAATGGCGCGGATCCAGTCCGAAAACTGGCCGGATCCGACGGTATTGCTGAAGTGTGGGGCCGTGGGATAGCTCGTATAGCGCGGAACTTTCGCGTCAAAGAGACCCAGCCGTTCAAGTTGCGTTTCGCGTTTCATGCGCGTAGCTATGAAGGGGCGAACAGGACTTCGCCTTGACGCAGATCAACCGCGTTCGGGACCGCCATGCTGCTGCCGGATAACCTCACCGCAACGCCGCACGAATGCGGCGACTGCCCGATCCGACATCGGGCCGTCTGTGCGCGCTGCGACACGGATGAGCTGCTGCGCCTCGAAGAGATGAAGTACTACCGCTCGTTCGAGGCCGGTCAGACCGTGATCTGGTCCGGCGACCGGATGGATTTCGTGGGCTCCGTGGTGTCCGGTGTCGCGACTCTGACGCAGACGATGGAAGACGGACGGACCCAGATGGTCGGCCTGCTGCTGCCATCGGACTTCGTCGGCCGACCGGGGCGGCAGGGTGCGGCCTACAACGTGGTGGCGACGACCGATCTTGTGATGTGCTGCTTCCGCAAGAAGCCGTTCGAACACATGATGGAAATCACCCCCCACATCGCACAGCGCCTGCTGCAGATGACGCTCGACGAACTCGACGCGGCACGCGAGTGGATGGTTGTTCTGGGGCGCAAGACCGCGCGGGAAAAGATCGCCTCGCTGCTGGCGATCATCGCACGCCGCGACGCCTCGCTTCACCTCGTGCCGACGGAAGGCAAACTCGCCTTCGACCTGCCCCTCACGCGCGAGGCGATGGCGGATTATCTGGGGCTGACCCTGGAAACCGTCAGCCGCCAGGTTTCGGCGCTGCGCAAGGACGGGGTGATCGAGCTGCAGGGCAAACGCCACGTCATCGTGCCGGATTTCGACCGGCTGATGGAAGAGGCCGGCGACGACAGCGACGGCGGTCTCTTGAGCTGACGTCTACGCTTCGGTGGCCAGCCGGGCAACGGGGGCTCTGCCCCCGCCGGGCCTGAGGGCCCGTCTCCCCCGAAGTATTTCTGACCAGAAGAAGCAAGGGTTTGTTAACCCAAGTGTGCGAGAAAGAATCTGCGGTACAGGTGGAAGCACCGATGACCGCACCAGGAGAAGCCCCCTGCCTCCGTGCAGGGGGTGGACCCAGGCAAAATACCCCTGCTTCTTCTGGTTTCAAATACTTCCGCCGGAGGCATCGCGTCTTTACACGCGCAGCGGGGAAAGACGCCAAGTAAGAGAATGCGCCGCCCTGCGGCGCGCCGCATGGCCAGGCCGGACCAGGGGCGGCGGTTTCAGGCGGTGAAGATGGGCGTGAACGTGCCGTAGATCATCCGTTTGCCGTCGAAGGGCATGGCCATCTGCGCCCATCGTTCGTCGGTCTCCGTAGAGGCAATACAGCGCTCGTAGGTCGCCTTGTCCGGCCAGATGATCCAGCTGACCACGATCTTCTCTCCGGGCTCGCGTTTCACCGCCATCGGGAAGGACGTGACCTTGCCATCCGGCACGTCATCCTCCCAGCATTCGTGAACGCCGAGCGCACCGTACTCGCTGAACAGTTTCCACGCCTCGCGGGCGGCCTCGACATAGGCGTCCTTGTTGCTCTCCGGAACGGCGGCGACGAAGGCGGATACATAGCTCATGGTGATCTCCCTATCTCGGCGGGAGGATACAGCATTCTACGTTGATGCCAACATAGCCGATCGCGGGAGACCCGCGCCGGCATCGAACGGCCGGCGCGGGTCGGATCGTCAGTGCGCCATGAAGACCGGCACCGGGGCTTCTTCGAGCATGTTGCGGGTCGCGCCGCCGAGGATCGCCTCGCGGAACCGCGAGTGCCCGTAGGCGCCCATGACCACCATGTCGGCGTCGATGTCGACCGCGTGGCGTTTGAGGATGTCGGACACCTTGGGCATCGTCTTGGACAGCACGTCGATTTCCGCGTGGACACCGTGCCGGGCGAGGTATTGCGCCAGCATCCCGCCCGGATCGGACCGGTTGCGGCCATGCACCGGCGGGTCGATCACCACGATATGCACCGTCTTGGCATGGCGCAGCAACGGCAGCGACTTGCGGATGGCGCGCAGGGCCTCGGCGCTTTCGTTCCAGGCCAGCATGATTTTCTGCGGCTTGGGCACCAGCTTGGCGGTGTCCGGCACCACGAGGATCGGGGACTGGCCCTCGAACAGCGCGGCTTCCAGCACCGGCTCCAGTTCCGGTCCCTTGCCTTCGCCGTAGGGCAGGGGCAGCACCACCAGATCGGCAAAGCGGGCGCGTTCGGCCACGTGCCGCCCGAGGTCGCCCATCTGGGCGACTTCGGCGTCGGTGCCGTAGCGCAGGCCGCTGGCGTCGAGCGCGGCAGAAGTCGCCGCTTCGATCTCGCCCGCCTCGGCGCGGGCGCGGTCGATGGCGTCCTGCAGCGCGACGGCGCTGGCGCCTTCGTAGTAGTAACCGATGTTGGTCCGGTCGATGCCGAGGCATAGCGCGTCGAGGTGTGCGCCGTAGGCTTCGGCCACCGCGAGCGCAGGGGCCAGGCTGTCCTTGACGGTGGCCTTGTCGGTGACGACGGACAGGATGGTTTGGAAAGACATCTTCGATCTCCTCCGGGGAAGCTGTGTCATGCACAAAGCTATCTGCCATTGAATGTAGCGCGCTTTGACACGCATCAAATCGACAGGACCGACGGCTTGACGCAGATCAAGGCAGGCCATGGGCGCACCGATCATTAACCGAACCAGTCTGAAATCCGCGACGCGGGGGGATTCGTCCGCCCGTGAAGGACACGACGAAGGGACGCGAAATGACGAATTATCTCAAGCTGGTCGTGCTTGGCGTGATCGCTGTATTTGCAGCGGTCGGGGCCAATTATGCACGAGACCTGGCTTACATGGTGAACGCGCTGACGATCATGCTGGTCGCCGGCGGCATGTTCCTGTGGACGCTGCGCCGCACCGACGAACCGGTGCCGGCGGTCAATCAAAACGAATACATGGACGGCGTCGTGCGCGCCGGCGTGATTGCGACGGCGCTCTGGGGCGTCGTCGGTTTCCTCGTCGGTGTCATCATCGCCTTCCAGCTGGCCTTTCCGGTGCTCAACTTCGAATGGGCCGAGGGGTATCTGAACTTCGGGCGCCTGCGGCCGCTGCACACCAGCGCCGTGATCTTCGCCTTTGGCGGCAACGCGCTGATCTGCACGTCGTTCTACGTCGTCCAGCGCACCAGCGCGGCGCGGCTCTGGGGCGGCAACCTCGCCTGGTTCGTCTTCTGGGGTTACCAGCTGGTCATCGTGCTGGCCGCGACGGGCTACCTGCTGGGCGCGACCCAGTCCAAGGAATACGCCGAGCCGGAATGGTACGTCGACTGGTGGCTGACCATCGTGTGGCTGGCCTACCTTGCCGTATTCCTCGGGACGGTCATCAAGCGGAAAGAGCCGCACATCTACGTCGCGAACTGGTTCTACCTGTCCTTCATCGTGACCGTCGCGATGCTGCACGTGTTCAACAACCTGTCGATCCCGGTCTCGATCTGGGGCTCCAAGTCGGTTCAGGTCTTCTCGGGCGTGCAGGATGCGATGACCCAGTGGTGGTATGGCCACAACGCTGTCGGCTTCTTCCTGACCGCGGGCTTCCTGGGCATGATGTACTACTTCATCCCGAAACAGGCAGAGCGTCCGGTTTATTCCTACAAGCTGTCGATCATCCACTTCTGGGCGCTGATCTTCATCTACATCTGGGCCGGTCCGCACCACCTGCACTATACCGCGCTGCCCGACTGGGCCTCGACGCTGGGCATGGTGTTCTCGGTCATCCTGTGGATGCCGTCCTGGGGTGGCATGATCAACGGCCTGATGACCCTGAGCGGGGCATGGGACAAGCTGCGCACCGACCCGGTCATCCGGATGATGGTGATCGCCGTCGGCTTCTACGGCATGTCGACCTTCGAAGGTCCGATGATGTCGATCCGCGCGGTGAACAGCCTGTCGCACTACACCGACTGGACCATCGGTCACGTCCACTCCGGCGCACTTGGCTGGAACGGCATGATCACCTTCGGCGCGCTCTACTACCTCGTGCCGAAACTGTGGAAGCGGGAACGTCTCTACAGCCTCAGCATGGTCTCCTGGCACTTCTGGCTCGCCACCATCGGCATCGTGCTCTACGCCGCGTCGATGTGGGTCACGGGCATCATGGAAGGCCTGATGTGGCGTGAGGTCGATGCGAACGGCTTCCTCGTGAACTCCTTCGCCGACACGGTGGCGGCCAAGTTCCCGATGTATGTCGTGCGCGGTCTTGGCGGTGTGATGTTCATCACCGGCGCCATCATCATGTGCATCAACCTCTACCTGACGGTGAAGCGCCAGCCGGCCATCGAAAGCAACACCGACCTGGTGCCGGCCGAGTAAGGAAACAGGACAATGGCAATCCTTGAAAAGCACAAGATCCTGGAAAAGAACGCCACGCTTCTGCTGGTCTTCTCCTTCCTCGTGGTCACCATCGGCGGTCTGGTGCAGATCGTGCCCCTCTTCTACCTCGAGAATACCATCGAGGAAGTCGACGGGATGCGGCCCTACACCCCGCTCGAACTGACCGGGCGCGACGTCTACATCCGCGAAGGCTGCTACGTCTGCCACAGCCAGATGATCCGCCCGATGCGGGACGAGGTCGAACGCTACGGCCACTACTCGCTGGCGGCGGAGTCGATGTACGACCACCCGTTCCAGTGGGGCTCCAAGCGGACCGGGCCGGACCTGGCCCGCGTGGGCGGCCGCTACTCGGACGAGTGGCACGTCGACCACCTGCACAACCCGCAGTCGGTCGTGCCTGAATCGGTCATGCCGAAATACGGCTTCCTCGAAAATCGCCTGATCGAAGGGGAACACGTGGCCGACCTGATGCGGACGCACCGGTTCGTCGGCGTGCCCTACACCGACGAGATGATCGAGAACGCATCGGCCGACTTCGCCGCGCAGGCGGATCCGGACAGCGACTACGACGGTCTGGTCGAGCGTTACGGCGAGACGGTGCAGGTGCGCAACTTCGACGGTCAGCCCGGCATCTCGGAAACGGACGCGCTGATCGCCTATCTCCAGATGCTCGGAACGCTGGTCGACTTCTCGACCTTCACGCCCGACGCGAGCCGCTGAGGAGGACACGATGGAACTCTATTCCCTGCTCCGCGAATTCGCAGACAGCTGGATGCTGCTGGCCCTGTTCACCTTCTTCATAGGGGTGATCGTCTGGGTCTTCCGGCCGGGCAGCCGGTCGACCTACGAGGACACGGCAAGCATCCCGTTCCGCCACGAACAGGCCCCGGCGAAAGCCGGCGCCAACGCCGCCAAGGAGGCGTGAGATGAGCAACGATCTGAAAGACAAGCACGGCACGACCGGCCACAGCTGGGACGGCATCGAGGAGCTGAACACGCCGCTGCCGCGGTGGTGGCTCTGGACCTTCTACGCCTGCATCGTCTGGGGTGTGATCTATACCATCGCCTTCCCGGCATGGCCGATGATCTCGGGCGCGACACCCGGGGTGCTCGGGTTCTCGACCCGCGGCCAGGTGGCCGAGGACATCGCGGCGGTCGAACAGTCCAACGCGGCGATCAACGAACGGCTGGCTTCGGCCGACCTGACGGCGATCGCGGCGGATGGCGACCTGAATGGCTATGCCGTGTCCAAGGGCGCGGCCGTCTTCAAGACCTGGTGCGCCCAGTGCCACGGGTCCGGCGCGGCCGGGGCCAAGGGCTATCCCAACCTGCTGGACGACGACTGGCTCTGGGGTGGCGATATCGAGGCGATCCACACGACGATCACCCACGGTATCCGCAACACCGAGGACGACGACGCCCGCTATTCGCAGATGCCGGCCTTCGGTCGCGACGAACTGCTGGAGCCGGACCAGATCGACCAGGTGGTCAACTACGTGATGTCGCTCTCCGGCGACCCGCAGGACGCCTCCAAGGTGGCCGAAGGGCAGACGGTCTTTGCCGACAACTGCGCCTCTTGCCACGCGGAGGATGCGACGGGCGACCGCGCGCAGGGCGCGCCGAACCTGACCGACGCCATCTGGCTCTACGGCGGCGATTACGCGACCCTGACCGAGACGGTGAACAACGCCCGCTTCGGCGTGATGCCCGCGTGGTCCAAGCGTCTGGACGAGGCGCAGATCCGCGCGGTCGCGGCCTATGTCCACCAGCTGGGCGGTGGCGAGTAATCCCTGATGCGAATTCCCCCGGCCCTCGGGCCGGGGGAGGCGCCGGCGCGTTCGTCCTGTTCGCGCGTTTCCAGAACCGTCGGCGCCACCATCATCCCGGACCCGTGTCCGGTGTCAAACGCCCGGAGGTCCCGTGCCGCCGGGCGTTTTCCATTTCGCAGGGGCGTGTGCGCGCCTTCGACCCTTTCCAGTCCCCGCGCGGCGCATTAGATAAGCGCCATGATCTGGACACTGCCGAATATCCTTACGGTTCTGCGTCTGCTGGCCGCGCCCGCGCTGGTGGTCGTGTTTGCCGTTCTGCCGCGCCCGGCCGCCGACTGGCTGGGCCTGATCCTGTTTGTCGGCGCTTCGCTGACCGATTACCTGGACGGCTGGCTCGCCCGCGCCTGGCAGCAGCAGTCCAAGCTGGGGACCATGCTCGACCCGATCGCGGACAAGGCGATGGTGGTGATCGCGATCATGGTGCTGGCCGCCTATTCCGGCCTCGCTCCGGCCATCGTCATCCCCGCCGGCCTGATCCTTTTCCGCGAGGTCTTCGTCTCGGGCTTGCGCGAATTCCTCGGCGACGTGGCGGGCACGCTCAAGGTCACGAAACTTGCCAAGTGGAAGACGGCCAGCCAGATGGTGGCCATCGCGGTGCTGTTCTGGCACGGTATCCTCGAACACGACCTGTCGATGACCATCTTCGGCCTCGACCAGTCCGTGGTCGCCGGGATCATGGATGGCTCGGTCGAGGACACGCTGGGCCTGCGGCGCGAGATCGCGCTGATCGAATGGACCGCGTGGGGCGGTATCGGGCTGATCTGGATCGCCGCCGGGCTGACCGCCATCACCGGCGCGGACTACTTCCTCAAGGCCCGCCCGCATCTGAGGGACTGACGCGATGATCGACGTTCTCTATTTCGCATGGGTCCGCGAACGGATCGGCCTGCCGAAGGAAAAGGTCGAAACCTCTGCGGCCACCGTGGCCGACCTCGTGGCGGAACTCTCCGCGCGCGAGGAACGATATGCGCTGGCCTTCTCCGATACCTCGGCCCTGCGCGTGGCGCTGGATCAGGACCTGTCCGATTTCGACGCCCCGCTCGCCGGCGTGCGCGAGGTCGCCTTCTTTCCGCCGATGACCGGGGGCTGAGCCCATGCGGATCGTCGTGCAGGAACCGGCCTTCGACATCGGCGCCGAAACCGCCGCCTTCGCCTCGGGCCGTCACGACATGGGCGCCATCGTCACCTTCACAGGGGTGGTCCGCGACGACACCGGCACGCTCGATCACTTGGAGATCGAGCACTATCCCGGCATGACCGAGCGCGCCATCACCGCCATCGCGGACGAGGCGCGCACCCGCTGGTCCCTCGGCGACGTGCTGGTCATCCACCGCCACGGATGTCTGGCACCCGGTGCGCCGATCATGATGGTCGCCACCTGCGCCCCGCACCGCGCCGACGCCTTCGCCGCGGCCGAGTTCCTGATGGACTACCTCAAGTCCCGCGCGCCCTTCTGGAAAAAGGAAGTCACCCGCGACGGCGCGGCATGGGTGGCGGCGAAGGACGCAGACGAGGATGCGCTGACCCGGTGGAAAGGGTAGGGCGTCCACTGATCCGCCCGCACCCGACGCGGATCATTGACGAAAAGACCCCATACATCCGGCAGGACTTTCCCCCACCAGATGAAGATGGACCCGGTCCCCTGCTTCTTCTGGTTCCAAATACTTCGGGGGTCCGGGGGCAGAGCCCCCGGCGAGTCGTGCGGAACCCGCACGAAAAACCGGCTTGATCCGCCAGCCCTTCCCCCCTATACGGCGCACTCCAACCGCGCGGCCGGCCGATGTGGCATGCCGAGTCGCGCGCAATTCGACCGCACCCGGAAGGAGACGGAAATGCCCAAGATGAAGACGAAATCGAGCTGCAAGAAGCGGTTCAAGGTGACGGCCTCCGGCCGCATCAAGGTGGCGCAGGCCGGCAAGCGCCACGGCATGATCAAGCGGACGAACAAGTTCATCCGCAATGCTCGCGGCACCACCGTTCTGTCCAAGGCTGATGAACAGATCATCAAGCCGATGATGCCCTACGCGCGCTGAGGAGGATAGAAGATGCCCCGAGTTAAAGGCGGAACCACCACGCACGCCCGTCACAAGAAGGTCCTGGATCAGGCCAAAGGCTATTACGGCCGCCGGTCCACCACCTTCAAGGTCGCCAAGCAGGCGGTCGACAAGGCGAACCAGTACGCCACCCGCGACCGCAAGGTCCGCAAGCGGAACTTCCGCGCTCTGTGGATCCAGCGGATCAACGCGGCCGTCCGCGCCCATGACGAGGCGCTGACCTATTCGCGTTTCATCAACGGTCTGGCGCTGGCCGGGATCGAGGTGGACCGCAAGGTGCTCGCCGATCTGGCCGTGCACGAGCCCGCAGCGTTTGGCGCGATCGTCGATCAGGCGAAAGCCGCGCTGCCCGCCTGATCCGTTCAGGCTCCGAGTTACGGAAAGGGCCGCCCGGCTGGGCGGCCCTTTTCGCGTTCAACTAGGTTCCATCATGCGCACCTTTTCCCCCTCAGTTCCTGAGCGATCCCGGACAGCCCCGGCGCGCCCGCGGCTTGCCGAGGTGGTGCGGGTTGATGATCAGGTGCCAGGTGGGTCGGAACCCCGGCGCCTGCGCGCGGCGGTAGGTGCAGCCGTCATCGGTCGTGAAATAGGGCGTGGTGACCGAGTCGGGCGGCGGGGTGTAGCCCTCCTTGCCCCGCATCGAGACCGCCTGCGCGGTCTGGAGTGCGGTTGCGGGTGTGGCGGCCAGCAGGGCGAGCCCAAGGACGGTCTGGCGGATCATGTCGTAACCTCCGGATATGTTCGGGGGTCACAGACACTCCGGCGCGGTCATGGTTCGGGCACCCCGATGGCCGGAGCGCGACCTTTGCCTTGGATTGAACCGATCTCAGGACCCGCGCAGCCGTGCGCCGAGTTCCACGATCCGCTCGATATAGGTCGTTCCGATGCAGACCTGATCCGTCCCGCAGGCGTCCCGCTCGCCCCGCAGCCAGCGCATCTGCTCGCGGTCGCTGTCCGCGGCCTTGGTCTGCCCGTAGACGGCCCCGAGCGCGGCGTCCATGTCGGCCAGGCGCGGTGTGGCGCAGATCGTCGTCTCGGTCGGGTTCAGCCGCCCGTCGCACCATGGCCGCAGCATTGCGTTCCGCGGCGGTTCCGATTCCGCCCGGCCTCCGTCTCCGTCTCCGATGTCCAGATAGGCGATCCGGTCGCGATAGGCCCGCTCGATGCACCGCGCATCCGTTCCGCAGGCATCCCGCCGCGCCAGCCAGCGCTGCTGCGACAGGCTGGCACCGGCATAGCCGCTTCCCTCGCGGGTGTAGAGCCGGGTCATCCGCCGGTCGAGCCGGGACAGAACCGGGTCGTCGCAGATCACCGCCTCGGTCGCCGTCAGCCCGCCGGTGCCGCACCACGCCTGCGCCTGTGCGGCGGCGGGCAGGCTCAGGACAAGGGCGGCGGCGGCGAAAAGATGTCTCATGCCGGTACAATCCCCGGCCCCCGCCATATGTTCCCGGCCGCGCCGCCCTGCAGGCGGCAACCGGCCACCCCCCGTTCCACCCCCCGTGCAGCTTGCGCTGCGGCCCGTCTGCCGCTAGCTAGGCCGCGCGACCGCGATCCCGGAGGATTGGATGCAAGAACTGCGTGACAAGTACATTCACGCGATCGCCTCGGCCACGGACGAGGCGGCGCTTGAGGAGCTGCGCCTCGCCGCCGTCGGCAAGAAGGGCGAGATCAGCCTGAAGATGCGCGAGCTGGGCAAGATGACCCCCGAGGAACGCCAGACGGCGGGCCCCGCGCTGAACGCGCTCAAGGACGAGATCAACTCGGCGCTGGCCGCCAAGAAGACCGCGCTGTCCGACGCCGCGCTGGACGAGAGGCTGCAGGCCGAGTGGCTGGACGTCACGCTGCCCGGCCGCGACCGGCGGCAGGGCACGATCCACCCGGTCAGCCAGGTCTGGGAGGAATGCACGGCGATCTTCGCGGACATGGGCTTCGCCGTCGCCGAGGGCCCGCAGGTCGAGGACGACTGGTACAACTTCGACGCGCTGAACATCCCCGGCCACCACCCCGCGCGGGCCGAGATGGACACGTTCTATATCCACCGCGCCGAGGGCGACAACCGCCCGCCGCACGTACTGCGCACCCACACCTCGCCGGTGCAGATCCGCGCGATGCAGGCGCAGGGCGCGCCGATCCGCGTGATCGCGCCGGGCCGCGTCTACCGGTCGGACTTCGACCAGACGCACACGCCGATGTTCCACCAGATCGAGGGTCTGGCGATCGACCGCGACATCTCGATGGCCAACCTGAAATGGGTGCTGGAGGAGTTCTTCTCGGCCTATTTCGGCACCAAGGTCAAAACCCGCTTCCGCGCCTCGCATTTCCCCTTCACCGAACCCTCGGCCGAGGTCGATATCCAGTGTTCGTGGGAAGGCGGCACCGTGAAGGTGGGCGAGGGCGACGACTGGCTTGAAGTGCTTGGGTCGGGCATGGTCCATCCCAAGGTGCTGCAGGCCGGGAACGTCGATCCCGCCCAGTGGCAGGGCTTTGCCTTCGGCATGGGGATCGACCGGATCGCGATGCTGAAATACGGCATCCCCGACCTGCGGGCGTTCTTCGATTCCGACCTGAGGTGGCTCAGGCACTACGGCTTCTCGGCGCTGCAGGTGCCGACGCTGCGGGGTGGTATCTGACATCATGGTTTCCATGGCCGCATCCGATCCGCGCCTGACCAAGGGGCGTGACCGGCCGCGGGGGGGCGCAATCGCGCCCGCCCGGGGGGGCGGCCGGGCGCGGCCCGGGACGATGTCCCGGGCGGTGCATGATGCGGGATCGGCGCGAGGTGCGCGGCGATGACCCCCGTCACCTTCACCTTCGGCGACAACGAGGCGCTGTGTAACGAGGTCCTCGCCCTCGTCAGGGCGGGCAAGAAGACCGTCACTTGCGCACCGCTTTCGGACTTCGGTCCGGGCAAGGACCCGATGCCGCAGGTCGGGCGGCAGGACATCGCGCTGGAATGGGACGGCACGCCCGCCGTGCAGATGGAAACCGTCGAGGTGCTGACCATGCCCTTTGACGAGGTGGGCGAAGACCTCGTCGCGCCGATGGCCGAATTCCGGGACCGCGACGACTTCCGCACCCAGTACCAGGCGTATTTCGAGGCGCAGGGGAAGTGGTCGCCGAACCTGAAGCTGATGGTCGAACGGTTCCGCCTGATCCGCGATTTCGCCACCGATCCCGCAGAAAAGGAGACCTGACATGGCCCTGTTCCGCCACGAGAACCGAGAGAAGTCCGAAGCCTCGCGTGCCATGTGGGCGCGTTACGAGATCGCCTACACCTGCGTCGATTTCGGCGCAGCCTTCGCGTTCGTCGTGGGCTCGGTCCTGTTCTTCTGGGCGTCGACGCAGATCCCGGCCACATGGCTCTTCCTGATCGGCTCCATCCTCTTCGCCGCGAAACCGACGATCCGTCTGGTGCGCGAGATCCACCTGTACCGCATGGGCGACACCGACGACCTCGCCCAGCGTCTTCACTCCTGAGGCCCGACGATGAAATTCACGCTCTCCTGGCTGAAAGACCACCTCGACACCACCGCCACGCTGGACGAGATCCTCGATACCCTGACCGACATCGGGCTCGAGGTCGAAGGGGTCGAGAACCCGGCTTCGAAACTCTCGACCTTCACGCTGGCGAAAGTGAAGCACGCCGAGCAGCATCCCGACGCCGACCGGCTGCGGGTCTGCACCGTGGAAACCGACGAGGGCGACAAGCAGATCGTCTGCGGCGCGCCGAACGCGCGGGCGGGGATCACCGTCGTGCTCTGCAAGCCCGGCGACTACGTGCCCGGCATCGACGTGACCCTGTCGATCGGCAAGATCCGCGGCGTCGAAAGCCACGGCATGATGGCGTCGGAGCGCGAGCTGGAACTGAGCGACGAGCACGACGGCATCATCGAACTGCCCTCGGGTGAGGTCGGCGAGAAATTCATCGACTGGCTGGCCGCGAACAAGCCGGAGAAGGTCGACCCGGTGATCGAGATTGCGATCACGCCGAACCGTCCCGACGCGCTCGGCGTCCGCGGCATCGCCCGCGACCTCGCGGCGCGCGGCCTCGGAACGTTGAAGCCCGTGGACAAGGCGAAGATCGACGGGACATTCCCCTGCCCGGTTTCCGTCACCATCGACGCGGATGCCGCCGATGGCTGCTACCTGTTCGCAGGGCGCCTGGTGAAAGGGGTCAAGAACGGCCCCAGCCCGCAATGGCTGCAGGACAAGCTGAAGGCGGTCGGACTGCGCCCGATCTCGGCGCTGGTGGATATCACCAACTTCTTCACCTACGACCGCAACCGCCCGCTGCACGTCTTCGACGCGGCCAAGGTCGCGGGCAACGCGCTGACCATCGCCAAGGCGAAGGGCGGCGAGGAACTGCTGGCGCTGGATGAAAAGACCTATACGATCCCGGCGGGCGTGCTGATCATCTCGGACACCAAGGGCGTCGAGTCGATCGGCGGTATCATGGGCGGCGAGGAAACCGGCTGCACCGAAGAGACGACGGACGTCTTCATCGAGGCCGCGTTCTGGGATTTCGTCCAGATCGCCCACGGCGGCCGCGCGCTACGCATCAACTCCGACGCGCGCTACCGCAACGAACGCGGGATCGACCCGGCCTACAACATGCAGGCGCTGGACGACGCGACGCGGATGGTCATGGACCTCTGCGGGGGCGAGCCGTCCGACGTTGTCGTCGCGGGCGCGGTCCCGGACGTCAGCCGCGCCTACCGGCTGGACACCGCCCGCTGCTCCTCGCTCGTCGGGATGGACATCCCGGCGGCCGACCAGCGCGCGACGCTGGAACGGCTGGGCTTCGTGATGGAGGGCGACATGGCCCACGTCCCGTCGTGGCGCCCGGACGTGCTGGGCGAGGCTGACCTCGTGGAAGAAGTCGCGCGCATCGCCTCGCTCACCAAGCTTGAGCCCAAGCCGCTGGCCCGCACCCAGCCCGGCGTGCCAAAGCCGATCCTGACCCCGATCCAGCGGCGCGAGCAGGTCGCGCGGCGGACGGCGGCGGCGCTCGGCTACAACGAATGCGTCACTTACTCCTTCATCGACCAGAAATCGGCCACGCTGTTCGGCGGCGGGACCGAGGCGACGATGCTGGCGAACCCGATCTCGTCCGACATGAGCCACATGCGCCCAGACCTGCTGCCGGGTCTGCTGCAGGCCGCCGCGCGCAACCAGGCGCGGGGGATGGGCGATCTGGCGCTGTTCGAAGTCGGCGCGGCATGGCACGGCGGCGAACCGGGCGAACAGCGCCTGTTCGTGGCGGGCCTGCTGGTCGGGCGGACCGGGCCCAAGGACGTCCACGGCGCGGCCCGCGCGGTCGATGTCTACGACGTCAAGGCGGATGCCGAGGCGATCCTGTCGGCCATCGGCGCGCCCGCCAAGGTGCAGATCCTGCGTAACGGCCCCGCATGGTGGCATCCGGGTCGGCACGGGCAGATCTGCCTTGGACCCAAGAAGGTGCTGGCCACTTTCGGCGAGGTGCATCCGAAGATCCTGCGCGAGATGGATGTGAAGGGCCCAGCCGTGGCCTTCACCATCTGGCCCGAGGAGATCCCGCAGCCGCGCGCCACCTCCGCCTCGCGCGGGGCGCTGGCGATCAGCGACCTGCAGGCGGTGGAACGTGACTTCGCCTTCGTCGTCGATGCGCAGGTCGCCGCGCTCGATCTGGTGAACGCGGCCGCCGGTGCCGACAAGGCGCTGATCGCGGATGTGCGGGTGTTCGACGAATTCGTCGGCGGCTCTCTCGGTGAGGGCAAGAAATCCCTCGCCATCACCGTGCGCATCGAACCCAAGGACGCGACGCTGAAAGAGGCCGAGATCGAGGCGCTGTCGGCGAAGATCGTCGAGAAGGTGCAGAAGGCCACAGGCGGCACCCTGCGCGGCTGACCCGACGGGGGCCGCTCTTCCCGCCTCGCGGCGGGCCTCGCCGGTCCGGGCGCTATACGGCGCCCGGCACCTCTTGGCCCGTGACCAAATCCGCGCCGCGTCGGCCCAGTTCATCCGAACATTTCGCTCCGCGTCCGCAGCCTGCCGTGGCCACGGCAATGCGGCTGGACAGAGCGCGGATGATGGCGCGGTCGTCGGCGGAAAAGCTGGTCACGCAGGCCGCGGTGCGCCGCGGACCGCAGATCAGCCCCGGCATCCTGGCGCGGACCTTCGCTTCCAGAACCGCGCCGACCGCGTCATCCCCGCCGGACCGGAACCAGTCGCCGATCTCGGGGCCCGCGACGATGCGATCGACCGGATCGCCGCCCATCTTGAGATAGAACCGGCCGTCCGGGTAGCGGATCGGTGGCAGCAGGTAGGGATCGCTGCCGTCCGGGTCGAACCAGATCAGCGTGGGCATGGCGGACAACCGGTGCGCTTCTTCGTCCGGAACCGGTAGCAGGACGACCGTGCGGGCATAGACGGTGGTCCCGACCGCGCCGCCGAGCATTGCGCCGGTGAAGGCGCCTGCGGCCACCAGCACGCGGTCGGCCCGCACGGTGCCGTCCTGCGTCGCGATGCGCACGCCGTTGCCGTCCTCGTCGATCCCCTGCGCCTCGCAGCGCAGGATGCGGGCCCCGGCGCGTTCCGCCGCGACCCCCTGTGCCGCGACGAGGCGGCGCGGGTTGATGTAACCGGCAGCGGTCGGCTCGAACAGCCCTTCGGCGCCCTGCGGGAAGCTGAACATCGGAAAGGTCTCGGCCAGCGTCCCATCGGTCAGGGTGCGGAAGGGGATGCCGTCGCGCTCCGCCCCCTCGGCGATCCGCTGCAACGGCGCGGCGCCCTGCATCCCGGCGATGAGCGAGCCGCACTCGGTAAAGAAGCGCACCCCGCTCTCGGCCTCGATTTCGGCGTAACGGGCGATCGAGGCGCGGCTGACCTCGGACCAGAAGGGCGTGGCGTCGAGGCTTCGGGTGATCCGCCCTTCGTCATAGTGGCTGCCGAAGGCACCGGAGTGGGCCGCCATGTCGGCAGGCTCGTCCGGACCGATCAGCGTCACCTCGTGCCCGGCGCGCGCCAGATGTCGCGCCGCCGCCGATCCGATCATCCCGCGCCCGACCACCGCGATATGCATGTCGCCTCCCTCTTTCGTTCGGAGGCGACCCTGTCACGGACGCGTGGCGGTCGGAAGGGGGACCTTGACCGGGCGGTTCACCAGAATCACTCCAAGCACCGCCAGCGCGACACCGGCAAAGACCATGGGCCCCGGCCGTTCGCCCAGCACGAGGATCCCCAGCCCGACCCCCACCGCCTGCCGCAGGTAGGCCTGGCTGGCCACGCCGAGCGATCCGATCCGCTCCAGCAGGTGGAAATAGATCAGCAGCGCCAGACCGGTGCAGAAGAACGCCAGCACCGACCAGGCCCCGAGCGCGCGGGCCGAGGGTGTCAGCGTCCATGGCTGTTCAAAGGTCAGCGCGGCGGGCCAGAGCGTGACCGAAGCGCAGAGCATGGTGCCCGTCGCCACCGCCAGCGGATGCAGCCCCGCGAACCGCCGTCCCCAGATCGCCGCCAGCGCATAGATCATCGCCCCCGCCACGCAGGCGAGTTGTCCCAGCACCTGGTTCCCCAGACCCTGCAGTGCCGCCGGGCCGACAATCAGCACGACGCCCGACAGCCCGGCCAGCGTGCCCGCCAGATGGGCCGGCCGCGCGCCGCGCCCGCCCGCCGCGATCATGGTGAAGACGAAGACCCACAGCGGCGAGGTCGAGTTCAGCACCGTCGCCAGCGCCGATTCGACATGCCGCAGGCCCCATGCCAGCAACACCCACGCCGCGCTGGCGTTCAGGAAGGACTGCACCACCAGCGCCCCCCATATCCGCCCGCGCGGAAACCGCACGCCCTGCACGAGCATCACCGCAAAGAGCAGCGCCGCCCCGCCGGTGACGCGTCCCGCGACGAGGGTGAGGGGCGGGATTTCGGGCACCGAGACGCGCTGGAACAGGTAGCTGGAGCCCCAGAGGGTCGCCAGCACCAGCAGCAGCGCGTAGTCCCGCCGCCGTGTGTCAGCTGTCATGGATCGCCCTGCTGTCCTCGGGCGCCTCGGCGCGCTCGGTCATGCCGTAGTCGCGGATGACATGGGCGATGCGCAGACGGTAGTCCGAGAAGATGCTCTTGCGCCCGGCCTCCTGCGCCGCGCGGTGTTCCTCGGTCCGCCGCCAGTTCGCCAGCGCCTCCTCGTCCTCGAAAAAGCTGATCGACAGCATCTTTTCGGGGTTTGTGATGCTCTGGAACCGCTCGACCGAGATGAAGCCCGGCATCTGTTCGACGACCGGGCGCAGCCCGGCGGCGCGGGCGAGGTAGGCGTCACGCTTGCCCTCGGCGGGGGTGACTTCGAAAATGACGGCGATCATGGCTCCTCCTCAGCGCGCGATCTTCTTCAGGAACGTCCGGTCCTCGCGGGTGATGAACCGTTCGGCCTTCGCGAATTCGAAGTTTGCGCGCCCCACGGGGTCCTCTGCAAGCCGGGCCTTGTAAGCTTCATATGCGGCGAGGCTTTCGATGTCGTAGATGCCGTAGGCCAGCGTGGTGGAGCCCTCGTGCGGCAGGTAGTAGCCCGTCAGCTGCGCGCCGCAGCGCGGGATCGCGACCACCCAGTTGCGGGCGTATTCCTCGAAAGCGTCCTTTCGGGTCGGGTCGATGTGATAGCGGATGATGCAGCTGAGCATGGGTTTTCCTTGATCCGTTGACGGGACCGGTCTACCGCAGGGGCAAACGCAAATGCTTCGATGGGGGTCGAACTGTGAGGGAAGGTCCCGACATTTCCGCCATCGCCGCGCTGATCGGCGATCCGGCGCGGGCGAACATCCTGACGGCGCTGATGTCGGGCAAGGCCCTCACCGCGACGGAACTGGCGGCCGAGGCGGGAATCACCGCGCAGACCGTGTCCTCGCACCTCGCGCGGCTGGACGAGGGCGGGCTGATCGCCACCCGGCGGCAAGGGCGGCACAAGTATGTGACGCTCGCCTCGGACGAGGTCGGGGCGGTGCTTGAGGCGCTGATCGGGCTGGCGGCGCGGTCCGGTCATCTGCGGACCCGTCCCGGCCCGCGCGACGCGGCGCTCAGACATGCGCGGGTCTGTTACAACCATCTGGCGGGGGACCGGGGCATCCAGCTTTACGACTCGCTCGTCGCGCGCGGGATGCTTCGGGCGGACGAAGAGGTGCCCGCGCTGACCAGCGGGGGCGTCGATTTCCTGATCGATCTGGGTGTCGACGTGGACAGCCTGTCGCGGGCGCGCGCGCCGCTGTGCCGGAACTGTCTGGACTGGAGCGCCCGGCGCTATCACCTCGGCGGCAGTCTGGGCCGGGCGATGCTGGCGCGAATGGAGGCGCAGGGCTGGGTGAACCGGGGCGAGGGCCGGGTTCTGAGGTTCACCGACAGGGGTGCGGCCGCATTCGACAGCGCCTTTCCGGTGTGACCGAACGGTCCGGGGTCAGGCCGCCGGTTCGATGAGTTTCTGCATCTCGGAATAGACCCGCGATGCAAAGCGTGCGGTGTCGAGCGTGTCGGGATCACCTTCGCGGACTTCGACCAGCAGGCTGTCGATCCGCGTCGCGGTCGGCGCCTGCTTGCGATGTTCATTGACGACGCTCGCCACGCCGGTCTTTGCCTGGGGCGGCACGATGGCCGCGTCGGTTTCGGCCTTGGTGGCGCGCGCCTGCGCGTTTGCCTGACTTTGAGCGACGCTGATCTGCACCGCCAGACGGCAAGCGACGCTCGTCATAGACGGCGTGATGCTGGACACTGAAGTAACGAACCCTGCCATGAGCAATATCTCAAAGAAGGCCCCCACACACAGGAAGGATCAGGAAAACTTATTTATCAATGGTTTATTTGGCGGCGGGATTTCTCGGCAATTTTCCGCAAACGTCGGTTTCCGTAGCGGAAACGAAAAACCCCTCCGGATTGATCCGGAGGGGTTCTGTTTCCAAGAGCGGAACGGGCGCCGTCAGCTCAGCGGCGGTCGTCCTCGTCGTCATCCGAGCTGTTCGGCAGGTTGAAGAAGCTGTCCGCATCGGCGAAATTGCCTGCCGGTTCTTCATCCTCGTCGTCGTTGTCGGAAAGCGAGAAGGTTTCCAGCCCCTCGATCGCCGTCGGCATGCGCGGCTCGGCTTCCATCCCGAGGCTCTGCTCGGTCGACAGCAGCTTGCGGCGCTCGTCGTCCGTCATCGCGGCACCATCGGCGGCGCGCTTGCCCGCGGCCTTCTGCACCGCGGCGTCCAGTTCGGTCTGCTTGCACAGGCCCAGGGCGACCGGGTCGATCGGCTGCATGTTGGCGATGTTCCAGTGCGTCCGCTCGCGGATCGTCTGGATCGTCGGCTTGGTGGTGCCGACCAGTTTCGAGATCTGGCCGTCGGACAGTTCCGGGTGGAACTTGACCAGCCACAAGATCGCGTTCGGACGGTCCTGCCGTTTCGACAGCGGGGTATAGCGCGGACCACGGCGCTTTTCCTCGCCGACGGCGGCCGAGTTGAACTTGAGCTTGAGCTTGTGCAGCGGGCTCTTCTCGGCCTTGTCGATCTCGTCCTGGGTCAGCTGGTTGTTGGCGATCGGGTCGAACCCTTTCACGCCAGCGGCCACGTCGCCGTCGGCGATGCCCTGAACCTCAAGCTCGTGCATCCCGACGAAGTCGGCGATCTGCTTGAAGGTGATCGTCGTGTTGTCCACCAGCCAGACGGCGGTGGCCTTGGCCATGATCGGCTTGTTCATTACTCGGCACTCCTTCGGTCCTGCCGCGGTCGGCAAATTCTATCTCCGTCCCGGACGGACGGCAAATCTTCCCCGTCGCCTGAAACAGGCGGCACCGGCTTTCGGTGCGGGTTTCCGTTGTCGGGGAACTTGGCGGCTATATAGTCGCCAAGACCGCTGATGGGAAGCCCGAATGCTGCACCGGATACTGAGCCTTGTTTTCATCACGATCTGCCTCGCCGCGCCGCTGCGGGCGGATGGGGAAAAGGCCGGTGAATTCGACTATTACGTCCTGTCGCTGTCCTGGTCACCGACATGGTGCGCGCTGGAGGGCCGGTCCCGAAACTCGCCCCAGTGCGATGCGGACAAGGATTTCGGCTGGGTTCTGCACGGGCTCTGGCCGCAGTATGAACGCGGTTACCCCAGCTATTGCCCGACCGCCCGCCGTGCGCCCCCGCGCAGCATGACCGCCGGGATGGAGGACATCATGGGCGCGCCGGGTGTCGCCTGGTACCAGTGGAAGAAGCACGGCACCTGCGCCGGGCTGGAGGCGGGGGATTACTACCGGCTCGCCCGGCTGGCCTTCGACCGCGTGAAAAAGCCCGAGGTGTTCCGCAAGCTGACCCGCGATGTGCGTGTGCCCGCTTCGGTGGTCGAGGAGGCCTTCATCGAGGCGAATCCGAACCTGACGCGCGATATGATCACGATCACCTGCAAGTCCGGCCGCATTCAGGAGGCGCGGGTCTGCCTGACCCGCGAGCTGGAACCCAGGCGCTGCGGTGGCGACGTGATCTACGACTGCCGGGCCAAGGACGCGCTGCTCGACGCGATCGACTGAGCGTCAGATCGTGTCGACCACCCCGCCGTCCACCCTGAGCGACGCGCCGGTGGTGGCGCTGGCCTGCGGCGAACAGGCGTAGACGGCCATGCTGGCCACCTCCTCGACCGTCGCCGCGCGCCCGATGATGGACGAGGGCCGCGCACGCAGGACGAAATCCCGCGCCGCGTCCTCGACGCTCTGGCCCGGCTCCGGGTCCAGTCCGGCCTTCATGCCGTCGGACAGGGTCGGACCGGGCAGGATCGCGTTGACCGTGACGCCGGTGCCCGCCAGCCGCTTTGCGAGGCCGCGCGACAGGGCGAGGTAGGCGGTCTTGGTCACGCCGTAGTGGATCATGTCGGGCGGGATGTTGATTGCCGATTCCGACGACAGGAACAGGATCCGCCCCCATCCCTTGTCGACCATCGCAGGCGCCAGCGCGCGGGACAGGCGGACGCCGGACATGACGTTCACGTTCCAGAAGTCCTGCCAGACCTCGTCGCCCGCCGCGAAGAAATCCGTCTCGGCGAAGATGCCCGCGTTGTTCACGAGGATGTCGCAGGCGCCGAGCGTTTCCACCGCCATCGCGCAGTCTGCAGGGTCGGACAGGTCGGCGGCGATCCCCGTCGCCCCCGGTATCCGGGCCACGGCGGGCGTCCACCTTGTCCTGCGTCCGGCCGTTCAGCACGACCTCGGCGCTGGCCCCGGCCAGCCCCTTGGCGATGGCGTGCCCGATCCCCTCGGTCGAGCCGGTGACGAAGGCGCGTTTTCCGCTCAGGTCGATCTGCATGGGGCCGTCCTTTCCGTTGATCCCGTGTCACGGGTCAACGGAACAGGACCGCTGGCGTTCCGGCAAGGGCGGACTGCGGCGGGGTCAGCCCCCGGCCACCTCCAGCATGATCTTCCCGATATGGGCGCTGCTTTCCATCCGGGCATGGGCATCCGCCGCCTTGTCCATCGGGAATGTGCTGTCCATCACCGGCATCATCCGGCCCGGTCCGATCAGCGGCCAGACCTGCGTGCGCAACTGCTCGGCGATTTCGGCCTTGGCCTGATCCGACTGGGGCCGAAGGGTCGAGCCGGTGATGGTCAGGCGCTTGACCATGACGAGGGCAAAGTTCACCTCGGCCTTGGGCCCCTGCAGGAAGGCGATGTGGACCATCCTCCCGTCATCGGCCAGCACGCGGATGTTGCGGTTGATGTAGTCGCCGCCGACCATGTCGAGGATCAGGTCCATCCCGCCCTCGTCCTTCAGCGCCTTCACGAAGTCCTCGTCGCGGTAGTTAATCGCCCGCTCGGCCCCGAGGTCGAGGCAGGCCTGACACTTGTCGTCGGACCCGGCGGTGGTGAAGACCCGCGCGCCGAACGCCCTGCCCAACTGGATCGCCGTCGTGCCGATGCCCGAGGATCCGCCGTGCACGAGGAATTTCTCGCCGCCCTTCAGGCCGCCGCGCATGAAGACGTTGGACCAGACGGTGTAGAAGGTTTCCGGCAGCGCCGCCGCCTGCACCATGCTCAGCCCCTCCGGGACCGGCAGGCAATGCGCGGCGGGGGTCGTGACGTATTCCGCATAGCCGCCGCCCGGCAGCAGGGCGCAGACCTTGTCGCCGACCTTCCACCCGGTCGCGCCGGGCCCGACCGCCGCGATCTCGCCCGAGGCTTCGAGGCCGGGCAGGTCGCTCGCGCCCTTGGGCGGGTCGTAGCTGCCCGCGCGTTGCAGGGCGTCGGGGCGGTTCACGCCGGCATAGGCGACCTTGATCAGCACCTCGCCCTGTCCGGGCACGGGCATGGGCCGGTCGCAGGGGGTCAGCACCTCGGGCCCGCCGGGTTTCGAGATTTCGATCGCGCGCATCGTGTCGGTCATCGGCTCCTCCGTTTGCGCGGGACGATGCCCGCCGCCCGCCGGAATGTCCATGCGCGGCTAGCGGGTGTTCAGGTAGCGGGCGGCGGCCAGCCCGGCATGGCGTCCGGTGGCGAGGCAGGCGGTCAGCAGGTAGCCGCCCGTCGGCGCGTCCCAGTCCAGCATCTCGCCCGCGGCGAATGTGCCGGGGCTGTCGCGCAGCATCAGGTCCGGCGTCAGCGCGTCGAACCGCAGCCCCCCGGCGGTCGAGATCGCGCGGTCGATGGGGGCGAGGCCCGCGACCGGCACCGGCAGGGCCTTGAGCAGCGGGGCAAGGTCGTCGGGCAGGGGGCGTCCCCATTCCATCAGCAGCGCGCGGGTGGCGGCATCCATCCGGAGGCTGCGGCGCAGGTGATTGGCGAGGCTGTCGCCCCGGCGGCGTTTGGCAAGGCGGGTGCGCAGGGTGTCCGTGTCGAGGTCCGGATAGAGGTCGACCGTCATGGCAGCGCCGTCGCGCAGAGCGGGGGAGAGCGGATAAACCCCGCCGCCTTCCAGCCCCTGGGCCGAGATCACCGCCTCGCCGCGCGAGGAGATGTCGCCCGCGTGAAAGGCGATCCCCTTGAGCGGGGTCCCGAAATGGGGGCGCATATGTTCGGACCAGTCGATCCTTATCGCGGCGTTCGAAGGCGCGAAGGGGGCGACGTCACCATCGAAAGCGCCGGCCCATGCCCCGTCCGACCCGAGACGGGCCCAGCTTGCCCCGCCGAACGCCAGGATCGTCGCATCGGCGCGGATGCGGCGCGGGCCGTCGGGCGTGTCGAACAGGTGAACATCGCCGTCGCGCCCGGTCCAGCGCCAGCGCGTGCGAAACGTCGCGCCATCGCCGGTCAGCCGGGCGAGCCACGCGCGGAGCAGGGGCGAAGCCTTCATCGCCTTGGGGAATACCCGCCCGGTGGAACCGGTGAAGAGCGGCTGACCCAGCCCTTCGGCCCAGGCCATCGCCGCCTCGGGCCCGAAGGCATCCAGGGCAGCGGACAGCGGATCAGCGTCGGCACCATAGGCAGCGCGGAAATCATCGGGCGGCTCGGCCTTGGTCAGGTTGAGCCCGGATTTCCCGGCCATCAACAGCTTGCGCCCGACGGTCGGCATCCGGTCGGCGATCACCGGCGCGATCCCGGCCCCGGTCAGCGCTTCGGCGGCCATCAGCCCCGCCGGGCCGCCGCCGATCACGAGGGCGCGGATATGCTCGCTGTCCTCCAAGCTCTTGCCTTTCACCGCTGTCGCGGCACCCTATTGCCGGTCCGAGGAGCGAGACACAAGTGAGCGACCCGATCTGCCCCCTCTGCCTGCGTCCGATCCCGGCGGATGCGAAACAGAGCCTGCACCACCTGATCCCCAAGCTGAAGGGCGGCAAGGGCGGGCCTACGGTCCTGCTGCACCAGATCTGCCACAACGAGATCCACGCCACCCTGACCGAGGCCGAACTGGCGCGAGAGTACGACACGCCGGGGAAACTGCGCGCGCATCCCCGGATCGCACGGTTCGTGGACTGGGTCGGCAAGCGCCCGCCGGGCTTTCATTCCAAGACCCCCGGCGCGCGGCGCAAGAGGTGACACGGGCGGTCAGTGGGCGTCGGCACAAAGGTCGTGATCGGCCAGCGCGGCGAGTATGTCGCAATCCTGCGCCGCGCTGTCCCCCTCGCAGGCGCCCGTGATGCGCTGGAGTTCCGCCTCCAGCGCCGTCAGCCGCCGGATCTTGTCCCGGATCTCTGCCAGATGCCGTTCGGCAATCCGTGTCGCGTCGAGGCAGGACCGATCCGGCGTCTCTTCCAGCACGATGAGCGAGGAGATCGCCTCGATCGAAAAGCCGAGGTCGCGTGCGTGCCGGATGAAGCTCAGCCTCTCCAGCCCCGCCCGGTCATAGCGCCGCTGGTTGCCCGATGAGCGTTCTGCGGGGGGCATCAGGCCGATGTCCTCGTAGTAGCGGATGGTCGGCACCTTGACCTCGGTGCGGCGGGACAGCTCGCCGATGGAATACATCAGATACCTCTTGAACCTCTAGTTGCTAGAGAGATTACCTTGCATGGGTCCCTGATTCCAGAGGTTGAGATGACCCAGACACTGACCGCAGAAACCCCGCTCCTCGATTACCGCGCCGCGTCCATCCAGAGGCTGATCGACGCGCGCGGCTGGCGCGACCTGCCCGTGGCCGACCGCATCGGCGCGGCCTACGATTTCGTCCGGACCGAGATCCTGTTTGGCTACAACGTCGACGACGCGCTGCCCGCCTCGCGGGTGCTGGCGGATGGCTATGGCCAGTGCAACACCAAGGGCATCCTGCTGATGGCCCTGCTGCGCGGCCTCGGCGTGCCCTGCCGGTTCCACGGTTTCACCATCGACAAGGCCCTGCAGCGCGGGGTGGTGCCGGAACCCGTCTATTCGATCGCCCCGCGCAACATCATCCATTCGTGGGTGGAGGTGATGCTGGACGGGGCGTGGCTGGAGCTGGAAGGCTTCATCCTCGATCCCGCGGTCCTCGAGGCCCTGCAGACGCGGTTTCCGGAACGGACCTCGCTCTGCGCCTATGGGGCGGGGACGGACTGCCTGCAGCGGCCGGAGGTCGCGTGGACCGGGGCCAGCACCTATATCCAGAAAACCGGGATCAACCGGGATTTCGGCAGGTTCGACAGCCCGGACGATTTCTATCGCGATCACCGGCAGCTGTCCGGGCTGCGCGGGCTGCTCTATCGCGGGATCGTCCGGCACTGGATGAACCGCCGTGTGGCGGGGATCAGGCGCGGCCGCGTGCCGGAGATTCCCGGCGGCGCGGCCAGCCTCGTGCCGCCCGCGCGCACCGACCGGGTCGGCGGCCGGGCGTGACAGACGGTCAAGGCCTCAGCGGCACATGCCCTTGATCGTCGCGGCGAAGGCGGGATCGGCGGCGATGAAATCCGCCGCGATCTCGCGCGCCGTGGCCAAAAGGGCGTCCGGTTCGGCGATCCGGTCGATCAGACCGCAGGCCAGCGCCTGTTCAGCGTCCAGCCGCTGTCCGCCCAGCAGGATCAGCCGCGCGCGAGAGGGGCCGATCAGCGCGGTGAGACGGCCGGGGTCCGAGGGCTGTGGCAGGAAGCCGTGCTTCATCACCGGGTAGAAGAACTTGGCCGTCGGCACCGCGATGCGGATGTCGCAGGCCAGCGCCATGCCCATGGCACCGCCCGCCAGCGTGCCGTTCAGCGCGCAGATGGTCAGGCAGGGCAGGGCGGCCAGCTTGCCGGACAGGCGTTCCCAGACCGGCGACTTGGACAGGCCCGACTTCGCGGCCTCGAAATCCATCCCGGCGGAGAAGACTTTGCCGTTGCCGGTCAGGACCACCGCGCGGGCACCCTGCGTGGCCTCCTCGGCTGCATCGGCCAGCGCCTCGAGCATCGGGCCATCCAGCGCATTCGCCTTGTCCGGCCGGTCGATGGTGAGGGTCCAGAGCCCGTCGGCCCCGCGATCCACCGCGATCATGCGACCAGCCCTACGCGGCGGCGCACGTCGTCGTCACGCAGCGACACTTCCTGCCCGAGATAGGCGTCGGCCTCCGGTCCGCACATCCACAGCAGCGTGCGCGCGGGCCAGTCGGGGGGCACGTGGTCCTCCCATTCCAGCTGGGACACCGGGTTGATCCCGCTGGCCTTGATGTCACGCTGCATCTGCGTGGCGACCGTGCCCGGCGACAGGCCCATGACCCGCAGTCCACGGTCGGCCCCTTCCAGATGCGCGGAACTCGTCACCATCGCCGCCCCGGCCTTCGAGGCGCAGTAGGCGCTCCAGGCCTCCAGCGGGCGATGCGCGGCGCCTGACGAAATGTTGATGATCGTGCCGCCGCCCGCCGCCAGCATCACCGGCATCGTGGCGCGGACCCCGTTGAACACGCCCTTGAGGTTCACGTCGATGACATGGCCCCATTCTTCCGGATCGGCGGTTTCCAGATGGACGATCGGTTCGAGCACGCCGGCGTTGCCGATGAAGACGTCGAGCCGTCCGAAGGCGTCGACCACCGACTTCACCGCCGTCTCGACCTCCCAGTAACGCGAGATATCGCAGGGGATCGCGACCGCCTGCTTGCCGATCTCGCCCGCGATTTCCGCGATGCGGTCCTCGCTGCGCGCCAGCAGGGCCACGTTCGCCCCCGCCTCGGCGAATATCCGCGCGGCGGCCTCGCCGATCCCGCGGCTCGCGCCGGTGATCATCACGGTCTTTCCGGTCATGTCTGTCATGTCTGTCTCCGCCTGCCTGTCGGGACTTAGGTAGACCGCTGCGGCGCGGCGGTCCAGTGGGGGGACTTGACCCGCCGCGGGTGAGCCGGGATGTTGTCCGCGCATTTCTCGGGAGTGAGTTGAATGACGAATCCGATCTTTAAAACCGGCGGCCTGACCCGCCCCCTTGTCGCGGCGGTCTTTTTCGCGCTGCCCGCGCCGGCCTTTGCCGACCTGACCTCGCAGGAGCTGTGGAGCCAGTGGCAGGAGTACATGCAGAGCTTCGGCTACGACGTCGCGGCGCAGGCGACCCCGGCTGACGGCGGCCTGACGGTCACCGGCCTGTCCATGTCGCTGCCGATGAATTCGCCCGAGGGCAGCCTTGGCACGATGAAGATGACCTTTGGCGAAGTGCGCCTGACCGATCAGGCGGACGGCACGGTGCTGGTCACGGTCCCCGAAAGCACCCCGCTGACGGTCGATGTCGATCCTGTCGACGAGGATCCGGTCAAGATCGTGATGAACCATGTCTCGCCCGATTTCCGGGCCGTGGCCAGCGGCACGGCGACCGATACGCATTACGACTACTCGGCGAGCATCGTCAGCCTCGTGCTGCAGAGCGTGATGTCCGAGGGCAAGACCGTCGAGCCGGGGACGGTGCGGATCAACCTGAACGGGCTGGCCGGGACCAGTGACATGAACATCGGCGACGCGTTTGTCGTGCAGCAGGACCTCACGGCGGCCTCGCTCGATTACGCGGTCGACATCACCAATCCGGATCCGAATGGCACCGGCACGTTCAAGATGAACGGCGAGGTCCGCGACCTGGCGTCTTCCGGCGGTGGCACGATTCCGAAAGGCGCCGACATGACGCGCATGGGCGATGCGATGCGCGCCGGATACGCAGTTCACGCCGCGGTCACCTATGCGGCCGGAATGATGCAGCTGGCGTTCGAGGAGGGAGCCGAAAACTTCGCCTATGCCTCGTCCTCGGAGGGTGGCCGGTTCGATGTGTCCCTCGCGCCGGAGGGCCTGAAATACGACGTGTCCAGCCGGACCGTGAAGATGCATGTCGAAGGGTCCGAAATTCCCTTCCCCGCCGATTTCACCGCGGAGGAGATCGGACTGGGCATCAACCTGCCCGTCATGGCCTCGGACGATCAGCAGGATTTCGGCGCGGTCCTGACGCTGGCCGGTGTGACGCTGCCGGACCCGGTCTGGGGCATGGCCGATCCGGGCGGCGCGCTGTCGCATGACCCGCTGACCGTGCGGCTGGACCTTGCCGGCAAGGGGCGGCTGATGGTCGACCTGCTGGACGAGGAACAGATGACACAGCTCGGCGCCTCGGGCGGGATGCCCGGCATGGTCGAAAGCCTGACGCTGAACCAGCTTCAGCTCAAGGCCGCGGGGGCCGAGGTGTCGGCCACGGCGGACCTGACCGTCGACAATCAGGCGATGAGCCCGATGGGGCCGTTCCCGAACGTCTTCGGCACCGCCGACATCCGCATGACCAACGTTCTGGCGCTGGCCCGGACGTTGTCGCAGATGGGTCTGATCCCGCAGGGACAGGCGATGATGATCGCCGGGATGCTGCAACAGCTGGGCGAGCCGGTCAGCGGACCGGACGATCTCAAGGCGCTGGTCGAACTGAGCCAGCAGGGTGCACTTACGGTGAACGGAAATCCGATCCCGCTCCAGTAATCCGCCGCGTCCGGCCCGCCCTGCAAGGCGGGCCGGGTTGCGCGAGGGGCAGGGGCGGGCTACGTGCTGTCCGTTACTGTCAGGAGGCACCGCATGACCGCCACGACCCCCGCGCTCGATTCCCTTGCCCAGGCATTGCTGGATGCCGCCCGCGCCGCCGGCGCGGATGACGCCGACGCGCTGGTGCGGCGGGGCACGTCCGTTTCGGTCGATGTCCGCGCGGGCGCACTGGAACAGGCCGAACGGGCCGAGGGCACCGAGATCGGGCTGAGGGTGATGGTCGGCAAGCGGCAGGCCTGTGTCAGCGCCTCCGACATCCGGCCCGAGACGATGCGCGCCATGGCCGAACGTGCCGTGGCGATGGCCCGCGAGGCGCCCGAGGACCCGTGGATCGGTTTGGCCGAACCCGGACAGCTGGCGACGGAAATCCCCGATCTGGACCTCTGGGACCCCGCCGCCGAACCCGCCCCCGCCGCACTGGAAGAGGCCGCGCGGATCGCCGAAGCCGCGGCGCTTTCGGTGTCCGGCGTCAGCCAGGTGCAGGGCGCCGGTGCGGGCTATGGCGCGTCCGAGGCGGTGCTGGCCGCGACCAACGGTTTCGTCGGCGCAATGCGCCGGACCTCGACCTCGCTGTCCTGCTCCGCCATCGCGGGCGAGGGGTCGGGCATGGAGCGCGATCACGACTACGACAGCCGCCTCTTCGCCGCCGACCTGCGTGATCCGACCGAGATCGGCCGCCGCGCCGGGGAACGCGCGGTGGAACGGCTGGGCGCGCGTCAGCCCAAGACCGGGGCCTATCCGGTGCTGTTCGACGAACGCATCTCGGGCTCCATCATCGGGCACCTGCTGGGGGCGGTGAACGGGCAGGCGATCACGCGTGGCGCGTCGTTCCTGCGCGGCGATCTGGGCAAGCAGATCCTGCCTGCCGGATTGTCGGTCGTGGAGGATCCGCTGCGTCGCCGCGTTGCCGGATCGCGGCCCTTCGACGGCGAGGGGCTGCCGACCGCGCGGCGCGAGATCGTCCGGGATGGCGTTCTGACCGGCTGGACGCTGGACCTGGCCTGCGCACGCAAGCTGGGCATGGCGCCGACCGGGAACGGCGCGCGGGGCCTGTCCTCGCCACCGTCGCCCGCGACGTGGAACATCGCGCTGACGCAGGGCGGGAAGAGCCGTGACGCGCTGCTGCGCGACATGGGGACCGGGCTGCTTGTGACGTCGATGATCGGCTCGACGATCAACGCGAATACGGGCGACTACTCGCGCGGTGCGGCGGGGTTCTGGGTCGAGAACGGCGAACTGGCCTATCCGGTCAACGAGATCACCATCGCGGGCAACCTGCGCGACATGTTCCTGTCGATGGTCCCCGCGAACGACGCGCGGACGTGGATGAGCCATGTGGTCCCCTCGCTGCTGATCGAAGGTCTGACGCTTGCAGGAAGCTGACCTCGACCTGCTGATACGCACGGCGCGCGAGGCGGGCCGCATCGCGCTGGACTTCGCGGGGCGGGATCATGAGAAATGGGACAAGCCGGGCGGGGCCGGGCCGGTGACGGAGGCCGATCTGGCCGTCAACGCGATGCTGGAAAGCGAGTTGCGGGCGGCGCGGCCGGACTATGGCTGGCTGTCGGAGGAAAGCCCGGACGATCCTGCACGGTTGTCGTGCGAGCGGGTGTTCATCATCGACCCGATCGACGGCACCCGCAGTTTCATCGAGGGCGGCGACACCTGGGCCCATTCGATGGCGGTGGTCGAGGATGGCGTGCCGGTGGCGGCGGTGGTCTACCTGCCGGTGAAGGGCAAGCTCTATTCCGCCGCGCTGGACCAGGGGGCATGGCTGAACACGCGCCCGATCCGCGCCTCGGCCCGGACCGACGTGTCGGGTGCCACGGTGCTGGCGGCCAAGCCGACCTACGATTCCCGTCACTGGCGCACGGGCGCGCCCGCCGTGGTGCGCCATTACCGCCCCTCGCTGGCCTATCGCCTCGCGCTGGTGGCCGAGGGCCGGTTCGACGCGATGCTGACCCTGCGGGACAGCTGGGAGTGGGACATCGCGGGCGGGGCGCTGCTGTTGTCGGAGGCGGGGGCGGCGGTCAGTGACCGGGCCGGTCGGCCGCTGCGGTTCAACAACGCGCATCCGCAGGTGCATGGTGTCGTGGCCGGTGGTCAGGCGGTGCAGGCGGGATTGCTGGCGGAACTTTCAGGCTGAGGCTTTGCGCCGGGCGGGGCCCGTCGCGCGGGGGGCGTTTCATCCGGCCATCGAGGCCGGAGGAAACGGGACCTGACGGTCCGGGGGGGGCTGTCTGCCCCCTCTTGCGGGCTGTGCCCGCAATTCACCCCCGAAAGTATTTTTGACCAGAAGAAGCAGGGGACCGGTGTCAGCCCGAGCCGATGAGCACACCCGCCGCGAAGACGAGGGCGCCGCCGAGCACGACCTGGAAGGCGGCGCGGAAGAACGGGGTGTCCATGTAGCGGTTCTGGATCCAGGCGATGGCCCAGAGTTCGATGAACACGATGGCGAAGGCGGTCAGCGTCGCGGTCCAGAAATGCGGGATGAGATAGGGCATCGCGTGGCCGAGACCGCCGAGCGTGGTCATCACGCCGGCCGCGAGGCCGCGTTTCATGGGGGAGCCGCGGCCGGAGAGTTCGCCGTCGTCTGAGGCCGCTTCGGTGAAGCCCATGGAGATGCCGGCCCCGACCGAGGCGGCGAGGCCGACGAGGAAGGTGGTCCAGGTGTTCTGCGTCGCGAAGGCGGTGGCGAAGATCGGCGCGAGGGTCGAGACGGAGCCGTCCATCAGCCCGGCGAGGCCGGGCTGCACCCATGTCAGGATGAACTGCCGGTGCGCCGAGCGGGCCTCGGCGTCGCGGGTGTCGGCGTCCAGATGGGCCTCGGTCAGTTCGCCCGCGTGGCGCTGGTGGCCCGCTTCGGCAGCGGCGAGGTCGCCGAGGAGCGCGCGGGTGGCCGGGTCCGTGGTGCGGGCGGCGGCGGCGAGGTAGAAGTGTTCGGCGTCGCGTTCCATCGCCTCGGCCTCGGTGCGGATACGCTCGATCCCGAGGTTCTCGACCAGCCAGACGGGGCGGCGGGCGTAGTAGCCCGCCACGTGTTCGCGGCGGATCAGGGGGATGACCTTGCCGAACCGCGTTTCGAAGAGCGTGATCAGCCGGTGCCGGTGTTCGTCTTCTTCCGCCGCCATGCCGTCGAAGATCGCGGCGGTGTCGGGGAACTCGGCCCGGAGCCTTTCGGCATAGCTGCGGTAGATGCGGGCGTCGTCCTCTTCGGAGGAGATCGCGAGGGCGAGGATTTCGCGTTCGTCGAGATCGCGGAAATGGCGACGCTGGGTCAGGAATCGCATCTGGATGCCTCGTGCATTATGTCCGGCCCATCGGTAGAACACGCAACACATGCAGACAACCGAACGTAAAGCCGCACCGCATCGCTTGCCGGAACTGAACCGGGCGGTTTACAGTTGACCTGGCGAGGAGACCGCAGACCCACATGAACGCACCGAGATCCGCCATTCGTCGTGGCCGCAAGTTCGAGCAGGTGCTGGAAGGCGCCCGCGACGTGTTTCTGGCCGCGGGATTCGAAGGCGCGGGCGTGGACGAGATCGCGCGTCAGTCCGGGGTCTCCAAGGCCACGCTCTATTCCTATTTCCCCGACAAGCGCCTGCTGTTCATGGAGGTCGCCAAGCGCGAATGCCGCAGGCTGGCCGACGATGCCGAGCATCTTGTGGCCTGCGACGCCCCGGTCCGGGACATGCTGCGCTTTGCCGCCGACCGGATGGTGGCCTTTTTCAATTCGGAACTGGCGATCAACGTGTTCCGGGTCTGCGCGGCCGAGGCCGACCGTTTTCCCGACCTCGCGCGGGAGTTCTATCGCAGCGGGCCGGCGCTCGGCCGGGAACGGCTGGCGGAGTATTTCCGCATGGAGGCCGCGCGGGGCTCGCTGGTGATCGAGGATGCCGAACTGGCTGCCGACCAGTTCGCCGAACTGTGCAAGACGCGGGTCTTCACGGACCGGATGTTCGGGATGCGGGACCGGTTCTCGGACGATGAGATCGACCGCTTCGCGCATGAGGCGGTCGAGACGTTCTGGGCCCGCTACGGCGCGCGCTGAGGGTCAGTCGAGGCGGCGGACCATCATCTGGTTGCCCGCCCCGCGCCGGGTCTCGAACACCTTCAGTTCCTGCACCAGATCGCTGAGCTTGCGCTTGCCGTAGGAGCGGGTGTCGAAATCCGGATTCTCGGCGGTGATGTACTGGCCGACCTGACCGAGAGGATACCAGTCGTCGTCGGTTTCGATCCGGTCCATCGCGCGCCGGATCAGCGGGACCGCGTCGATGGGTTTCATCTTGCCTGAGGGTCGCGCGGTTTCACCGGGGCGTTCCTCGGCGATGTTCTCGATCAGGATGAAGCGGTTGCAGACGTTGCGCAGGCTTTCGGGGGCTTTGGATTCGCCGATGCCGATGACGTCGAGGCCCTGTTCCCGGATCCGGTTGGCCAGCGCGGTGAAATCGCTGTCGGACGACACGAGTACGAAGCCGTCGAAGCGGCCCGAGTGCAGGATGTCCATCGCGTCGATCACGAGGCCGATGTCGCTGGCGTTCTTGCCCTTGGTGTTGGCGGTTTCCTGATGCGCCACGAGCCCGAGCGCGCGGGTCTGTTCCGCCCAGGGGCGCAGCCGCTCGGCCGACCAGTCGCCGTAGACGCGGCGCAGGGCCGGTTCGCCAAAGCTCGTCACCTCCTTGAGGATCGCGGCGGCGTGGCGGGCGGGGATGTTGTCGGCGTCGATCAGAACGGCGTAGAGCGGGCGGGTCTCGGGCATCTGGAGCCTTCCTTTGCTTTTCCCACAGGTAGAGGCTGTGCCGTCCGTTGACCACCCCGTTCCCGCGAGGTCAGCGCGACAGGCGGCGGGCCAGCGTGTCGAAGACCAGCCGCATCCGGCGCGAGGTATGCAGTTCGCGGTGCGTGACCAGCCAGACCGGGACCTGCACCACGGCGATGTCGGGCAGCACCGGCTCCACCCCCGGCGTGCGGGCGGCGACGTCGTCGGTGATGACGCCGATGCCCAGCCCCTCCTGCACCAGCGCCCAATAGGCCAGCCCGTTCGCGGTGACATGGGTGATCTGGTCCGCCGTCACGGGGATCCCGCGCTGTGTAAGCTGGCGCGCGAATTCCGGGCCCGGTCCCATGGCGATGAAGGTGGCGCGCGACAGATCCTCCAGCGTGCGCGGGCGGCCGGCGCGGTCGAGGTAGCCCGGCGTGGCGTAGAGCCGGGCGCTCTTTTCCGCCACGAGGCGGGCGGTCAGGTCGCCCTGTGTCGGGCGGACGTGACGGATGGCGATGTCGGCCTCGCGCCGGGCGAGGTCCTGCATCTCGTTCGAGGCGATGAGGGTGATCCGGATCTCGGGCGCGACGCGGGCGATCTCGGCCAGGATCGGAGGCAGGGTATGGACGGCGATCATGTCGCTGGCGGTGATCGTGACCTCGCCGCCGATGTCCTCGGCCCGGCCCGCTGCGCCAAGGGCAAAGCGGGTGGCGGCCTCTTCCATCGTGCGGACGTGGACCATCAGGTCGCGCCCGGCCTGCGTCAGCACCAGCCCCCGGCCCACCCGGTCGAACAGCGTCACGCCAAGCCGCTCTTCCAGAGCCGCGATCTGTCGGCCTACGGTCGGCTGCGTCTGCCCGAGATCGCGGGCGGCGGCCGAGAGAGACCCCCGCTCGGCGGTGGCGAGGAAGGCGCGGGCCTGGTTCCAGTCGAAGGTGGCGGCGGGCGTGTTCATGCGCGGATGTATAAGAGAAATGCGGATTCAGGCAATTCCTCATGTGTGTGCGCATGATCTATCAGGCTGGCAGGTTTTGCTGGGAGATCGAGATGGTGACGGCAGAGGCATTCTGGGACGGCGTTGCGGCGAAGTACGCGGAGCGGCCGATTGGCGACATGGCGGCTTATGACGCGACGCTCGAACGTGTGGCGTCTTATCTGGAGCCGGGGGACCGCGTTCTGGAACACGGGGCGGGCACGGGCACCACGGCGATCCGGCTGGCGCCGCTGGTGAGCGGGTATGTCGCGGCGGATATCTCGGGTGCGCTTCTGGGCATCGCGCGGGAAAGGGCGGCGGCTCAGGGGGCTGAGGGTATTGAGTTCCGGCACGCGGGTCTCGGGAGGGATACCGGTGCGGACGCGGCGGCGTTCGACGCGGTGATGGCGTTCAACCTGCTGCACCTCATGCCCGATCCGCAGTCCGCGATCCACGCGATGGCCGATGCGGCGCGGCCCGGCGGCGTCGTCATCACCAAGACCGCCTGCCTGAACGACGGTATGCGCTACCTGCGCCCGGTGCTGTGGATCATGCGGAAGTTGGGCAGGGCGCCTGCGGTCAATATCTTCAGCGCCGCCGAACTTGACCGGATGTTCGAAGAGGCGGGCCTGAAGATCGTCGAGACGGGCTGGTATTCCCGCAAGGGCGCCGCACGGTTCGTCGTGGCGCGCAAGGTCTGACGGCAGGCCGATCACGGCGCTGTGAGGCGGAACCGGGCGTCGTCGTGTTACGCTCCGCCCGCTTCACCGCCGCGACAGGAGGACCGCGCCATGACCGAACTGCCCCGCCGCAAGGCCAGCGACTTCGACCAGAGGATACTCGAGATTTTCGACGGCTACGTGCACGGCCGGATGACCAAGCGCGAGTTCATCTCGCAGGCCGGGCGCTATGCGGCCGCCGGTGTCACCGGGGCGATGATCCTCGAACAGCTTCAGCCGAACTACGCGCTGGCCCAGCAGGTCGCGCCGGACGATCCGTCGATCGAGACGATGACGGTCGAGTATGACAGCCCCGAGGGGCACGGCACGATCCGGGGCCTGATGGCGAAACCGGCGGGTGCCGAGGGCCCGTTGCCCGCCGTGCTGGTGGTACACGAGAACCGGGGGCTGAACCCCTATATCGAGGACGTGGTGCGCCGCGCCGCCAAGGCGGGTTACCTCGCCTTCGGCCCGGACGGGCTGACACCGTCTGGCGGGTATCCCGGCACCGACGAGCAGGGCCGCGAGATGCAGAAGGCGCTGGATCCGGCCAAGCTGATGGCGGATTTCTTTGCCGCCTTCGAGTTCCTGCGCGATCACGAGGGGTCGACCGGCAAGGTCGGCTGCGTCGGTTTCTGCTACGGCGGGGGCGTCTGCAACGCGCTGGCGGTGGCCTATCCCGACCTTGCCGCCTCGGTCCCGTTCTACGGGCGTCAGCCCGACGCGGCGGATGTGCCCGCCATCGAGGCGCCGCTGATGATCCATTACGCGGGGCTGGACGAACGCATCAACGCGGGATGGGAGGCCTATGGCGCGGCGCTGGAGGAGAACGGCAAGGAGTTCTCGGTCCATTTCTACCCCGACGTGAACCACGGTTTCCACAACGACACCACGCCCCGCTACGACGAGGCGGCGGCGCAATTGGCGTGGAACCGGACACTCGCCTTCTTCGAGGCCAAGCTGAAGGGCTGAGCCCTGCTTGCGGTGTCGCAGGAACCCGCTGTCATATCAGGGTGTTGATCCCGAAACGGGGATCGACATGACACAGACCAACAGCGCCGACCGCGGCACCGCAGCCGTTCATCCGGCAGGAATACCTGCACGGGGATGGAAGGAAATCCTGTGGCGAGTGAAGGCCGAGATCGCGGCGGATCACGTCTCGGTCGTGTCGGCGGGCGTCGCGTTCTTCGGCCTGCTGGCCACCTTTCCGGCCATCGGGGCCCTGATCTCGATCGCGGGCTTCTTCCTCGACCCGGTGCAGGTGGCCGGGCAGATCGACGCCCTTGTCGCGCTGCTGCCCGCCAATGCCGCGTCCATCATCCAGGACCAGGTGGTCAAGGTCACCGGCGGGGATGAGGCGGCGACGGGGCTGGCCGCGCTCCTTGGTATCGCACTGGCGCTCTACGGCGCGATGAAGGGTGTGATGACCCTGATGGAGGGCATGAACATCGCGTACGAGGAGGACGAGACGCGCGGGTTCGTCCGGCTCTACGCCACCGCCTTCGGCCTGACGCTGCTGCTGATCGCGGGCGTGATCGGGGCGATCCTCGTGATGATGGTGCTGCCGTTCGTGGTCGACTATCTCGGTGTCGGCGAGCCGTTGAATTCCGTGCTGAAGGTCATGCAATGGCCGATCCTCGCGGTGCTTGCCGTGCTGGGGATCTCGGCCATCTACCGGATCGGGCCCTCGCGGGACCGGGCCAAGTGGCGCTGGATCAGCCCCGGCGCTGTGCTGGCCACGGTGCTGTGGCTGGCGGGCACGCTCGGCTTCTCGGCCTATGCGCAGAACTTCAGCGACTACAACGAGACCTACGGCACCATCGGCGGCGTGATCGCCCTGCTGACGTGGATGTGGCTGTCGGCCTTCATCCTGCTGCTCGGGGCCGAGCTGAACGCCGAGATGGAGCGGCAGACCGTGCAGGACACGACCCGCGGCCCCGAGATGCCAATGGGCGAACGTGGTGCACGGATGGCCGACGTGCATCCGCCCGCTGCAGGCGACCAGCCTGATCCCGAGGCCGGGCCGGGTCTTGGGCACGATGGAACGCGGGACGCACCGCGAAAGGGGCTGCCCCGGACGGACAGCAAGGCCATTGCCGCGGGACTCGCGCTGTTCGCGTTCTGGCAGATGACCCGGCGCCCCCGAGGGCATGGGCGCGACACCGGCAGCGGACGGTCCCCGGCGGAGTGATCAGTCGACGACGACGATGCCGGTGTGCTTGGCCTTGTGCTCGGGCTCGACGTGGATCGTGACGCTGATGTCGGCGACGGCGGCCTTGAGCGCGGCCTCGACCCGGTCGCAGACCTTGTGCGCCTCCAGCACGGACATCTCGCCCGGCACGATCAGGTGAAAGTCGATGAAGGTCATCCGCCCAGCGTGCCGGGTCCGGAGGTCATGCGCCTCCAGCGCTCCGGCGGCTTCGCTGGAAATCGTTTCGCGGATCAGGGTGAGGGTGTCGGGCGCGACGGCCTCGTCCAGCAGGCCGCTGAGCGACGAGGTCATCACCTTCCAGCCGGACCACAGGATGTTCACGGCAACCAGCGCGGCCAGCGCGGGGTCGAGGATCCACCAGCCGGTGGCGTAGGCCAGCCCGATGCCGACGGCCACACCGGCCGAGGTGATGACGTCGGACAGCAGGTGAAAGCCGTCCGCCGTCAGCGCGGGCGACCGGTTCGCCCGGCCCCGGCTGATCAGGATATAGCACCAGACCCCGTTGATCGCGGTGGCGACACCGTTGACCAACAGGCCGGACAGCGGTGCGTCGATGGGGTGGGGCGCCATGATCCCGGCATAGGCTTCGCGTAGGATCATCAGGGCGGCCACGATGATCAGCACGCCTTCCAGCACCGCGCTGAAGAATTCGGCCTTGTGATGGCCGTAGGGGTGTTCGGCATCCGCTGGCCGTTCCGCGACCCGGATCGCGATCAGCGCGGCGATGGCGGTGGCGACGTTGACGGTGCTTTCCAGTGCATCCGACATCAGCGCGACCGACCCGGTCATCCACCATGCCAGCGCCTTGAGCCCGAGCACGGCAATACCGACGATCAGGCTGCCGATGGCGAGTTTGACGACAAGGGACATGGGATGGGCTTCCGGCGCTGCGAGGTCGCCGGATAGCAGGTAGGGGCGCTGTCGCGCAACCCTATGATTTTGCTTGTGTTATTGAGAGGCGTTCGCAGGTCGCCGCGGTGCGGAAAAACGCTTTGGCTGCCGGGGGTTGCGGTGTTGGGGAATGGTAGGTGCGTGCGGAGCACGCACCCTACGGAAGGCGCGCGAGGTAGGGTGCGTGCTTGTCACGCACCGCCCTTCCTCGCGCCTTGCCCGGTCAGTACACCACGACGGAACGGATCGACTCGCCCGCGTGCATCAGGTCGAAGCCCTTGTTGATGTCGTCCAGCGCAAGGGTGTGGGTGATCATCGGGTCGATCTGGATCTTCCCTTCCATGTACCAGTCCACGATCTTGGGGACATCGGTCCGGCCCTTGGCGCCGCCGAAGGCCGTGCCCTTCCAGACCCGGCCGGTCACCAGCTGGAACGGCCGCGTTGCGATCTCTGCCCCGGCGGGCGCGACGCCGATGACGATCGATTCACCCCAGCCACGGTGCGCGCATTCCAGCGCCTGCCGCATGACCGTGACGTTGCCGGTGCAGTCGAAGGTGTAGTCCGCCCCGCCGATCAGATCGCCCCGACGCTTGGTCAGGTTGACGATGTAGGGGACGATATCCTCGCCGATCTCCTTCGGGTTGACGAAGTGGGTCATCCCGAACTTCTCGCCCCACTCCTTCTTGGAGTTGTTCAGGTCGACGCCGATGATCATGTCGGCGCCTGCCAGCTTCAGGCCCTGGATCACGTTCAGACCGATGCCGCCCAGGCCAAAGACCACGGCGGTGGCACCGACTTCGACCTTGGCCGTGTTGATGACGGCGCCGATGCCGGTGGTCACACCGCAGCCGATGTAGCAGATCTTGTCGAAGGGCGCGTCCTCGCGCACCTTCGCCAGCGCGATCTCGGGCATCACGGTGTGGTTCGCGAAGGTCGAGCAGCCCATGTAGTGCAGGATCGGATCGCCATCGAGCGTGGAGAAGCGCGAGGACCCGTCGGGCATCAGGCCCTGACCCTGGGTCGAGCGGATCGAGGTGCAGAGGTTCGTCTTGCCGCTGGTGCAGGAATAGCATTCCCGGCATTCCGGCGTGTAGAGCGGGATCACGTGATCGCCCGGTTTCAGCGAGGTCACGCCCGCACCCACCTCGACGACGACGCCCGCGCCCTCGTGGCCGAGGATGGCGGGAAACAGACCCTCGGGGTCCGCGCCCGACAGCGTGAATTCGTCGGTGTGGCAGATGCCGGTGGCCTTCACCTCCACCAGAACCTCGCCCGCGCGCGGGCCTTCGAGGTTCACATCCATGATTTCAAGGGGTTTTCCGGCCTGAACGGCAACGGCGGCTCGGGTGCGCATTGATGGTCTCCCAGTCGGTTTCATCCTTTAATTGAGCGAAAGACAGCCGGTTTGCAACGTCTCACGCGGCTGTTCATTGCAAATCCGCGGCATCGGACCGAAGGCTGGGGCACCCGGGCGCGAGACCCGTGAAGGAGACCGAGCAGATGAGACATGCAGCCTTCGCCCTCGTGGCGCTACTGGCCCTTGCGGCCTGCAGGGAGGACGACACCGCGTCCGCACAGCCTGCCGCACCGGCACCCGAGAACGCCTGCGGGGCGGCCGAACTCCAGGATCTGGTGGGCAAGACCTTTTCGCCCGACTTCCTGCCGCCGGGCACGGAAAAGGTGCGCGTGCTGCACCCCGACAGCGTGATGACGATGGATTTCCGGTCGGACCGCCTGAACATCAGGCTCGACGACAGCGAAACGATCACCGAGATCTACTGCGGCTGACATCCCGCTTGCGATATTCCCGTATTTGGGAAATTGTCCCGAAAACGGGAATCGCATGGATGATCTGACCACACGACTGGCCGACCGCCTGCGCCTGCTTCGGCAGGAGCGGGGAATGAGTCTCGACTCGCTGGCCGAGAGCAGCGGTGTCAGCCGGGGCACGCTGTCCCGGATCGAGACCGGCGCGACCAGCCCGACCGCCGAGGTCCTCGGCCGTCTCGCCGCCGCTTACGGCATGTCCACCAGCCACATCCTGCGCATGGCCGAGGCCGATGCGCCCGCGCTGATCCCCCGCGCGGCGCAGGAGGTCTGGCGCGATCCCGACACCGGGTTCACGCGCCGCTCGGTCTCGCCGCCCGCCGAGGGGCTCAGGGGCCATGTGGTCGAGGGACGGCTGGAACCGGGGGCGGTGGTCCGTTACGACCGCGTCCCGGTGGAGGGGCTGGAACATCACCTGCTGCTGCGGGCCGGGGCGCTGACGCTGAGCGTCGGCGCTGCCGACCACGCGCTCATGCCCGGCGACTGCCTGCGCTACCGCCTGCACGGCCCGAGTCGTTTCACCGCCGGGCCGGAGGGCGCGGATTATCTCATTTTCATCATCTGAGGACATGCCGATGGAGATCGTGGAGATCCTGCCGGACGACTACGACAGCGCGATCGAGGGGCTGGCCCTGCTGCTGCATGACTGCGTCCATGCAGGGGCGAGCGTGAACTTCATCCTGCCCTTCCCGATGGATGAGGCGCGGGCCTTCTGGACCGGAAAGGTCGCCCGCGCGATGGCGGGGGGCAGGCGGCGGCTCTGGGTCGCGCGGGACGGCGACAGGATCACCGGCTGCGTCATGCTCGACTGGGATCTGACGCCCAACCAGTCGCACCGCTGCGAGGTGACAAAGCTGCTGGTCCATCCCGACGCCCGCCGCCGGGGGCTGGCCGGGGCCCTGATGGCGCGCCTGCTGGAGGCCGCGCGGGCCGAAGGCAAACGGCTGGTCACGCTCGACACTGTCACGGACAGCCCGGCCCAGACGGTTTATTGGCAGGCGGGGTTCGAGGTCGCGGGCTCCATCCCCGATTTTGCCCGCCACCCGATTGAGGACCGGCTCGAATCCACGACCTACATGTTCCGGAGGCTGTGAATGGGCCCGCTGCTGCCGTTCTTCCTGCTGGTCGTGATCTCGGGCGCGCTGGTCGCCGCACAGGGCCCGATCTACGCCCGGATGTCACAGCTTCTGGGCGGACCGTTCCAGACCGTCCTGACGGCCTTCACCTTCGCCGCGCTGCTGATGCTGGTCATCGCGGGGGCCAACGGGACCCTGCCGCGCGTGGCGGACCTGCGGGCGATGCCGGCGTGGGTCTGGCTGGGCGGCGTGCTGGGCTGCGTGATCGTCGTGATCTCGACCCTGACCATCCCGCGCCTCGGGGCGACCGGCTATCTGGTGGCGCTGGTCGCGGGCCAGATGGTGGCCGGGGCGATCTATGACCGGACCGGGGCCTTCGGCCTGCCGATGCGGACGCCGTCGACGGTCAACCTGATCGGGCTGGCGCTGTTGGTCGCCGGTGCGGTGCTGGCGACGTGGCGCCGGGGGTAGGGCGGCCGGATTGACGCATCATCCGTCACCGGCTAATCCCCCGGCTTCAACACGACGGAGGCACATATGGCGCGCAGGAAGAAGGGCCGGGACATTTCCGGCTGGCTGGTGGTGGACAAGCCCGCCGGCCTGACCTCGACCGCCGTCGTGAACAAGGTGAAATGGGCGCTCGACGCCAACAAGGCGGGGCATGCGGGCACGCTCGACCCCGAGGCGACGGGCGTTCTGGCCGTGGCACTGGGCGAAGCGACCAAGACGGTGCCCTACATCACCGACGCGCTGAAGGCCTATGAGTTCACCGTCCGGCTGGGTCAGGCGACCAACACCGACGACGCCGAGGGCGAGGTGATCGCCGAAAGCGCGGAGCGGCCCTCGGACGATGAGATCAAGGAGGCGCTGCAGCCCTTCGTGGGCGAGATCATGCAGATCCCGCCCAAGTTCTCGGCCGTCAAGATCGACGGGCAGCGCGCCTACAAGCTGGCCCGCGACGGCGAGGATGTGGAGATCGCGGCGCGTCCGCTCTGGGTGGAGAGCCTGCTGATGGACGACCGGCCCGATGCGGATCACGTCGTGCTGGAAATGGTCTGCGGCAAGGGCGGTTACGTGCGGTCCGTCGCGCGCGACCTCGGTGCGGCGCTTGGCTGTCACGGGCACGTGGTCAGCCTGCGCCGCGTCTGGTCCGGTCCGTTCGAGGCGGCACAGGGGATCACGCTGGACCAGATCGACGCACTGGCGCGCACGCCGGAGCTCGATGCCCGGCTGCTGCCGGTCGAGGCGGGGCTGACCGATCTGCCGGAGGTGCGCGCGACCGAACTGGGCGCAGCCCGGCTGCGGAACGGCAATCCCGGCGAAGTCATCGCGCGGGACGTGGAATTCGGGGACGACTGCTGGGCCAGCTTCGATGGCCGGCCGCTGGCGGTCGGGCAGTACCGCGGCGGAGAGCTGCACCCCTCGCGTGTCTTCAACCTGCCGTCCCCTGTCGACGGGTAATCGCGCGTTAACCTTCTGATCTGAATGGTTTTGACCTGGCGCCGCCCGGTGTGGTGTCCTTGGGGCCTGTAAGGGGCTCTGCCATGCTTTTTCTCGCCGGATTGATGGGAATGATGATCGTCGGGGCGTCTGTCGCCGTCGGCTGGGGCGACCTCGAGGCCGCGGATGACGTGGCTGGCGACGGGCCCGCCGGGGGTCCGGACGGGGCTTCGGGTGGCACTGGCACATCGGGTGCCGGCCTCTCTGGTCCGGCGGGCAGCATCATCGCCGGATCGCCGCTGGCCGAGGCGATGACCGGCGGCGCGGGCGACGACCAGATGAATGGATATGACGGCCCGGACACGCTCTCCGGCCTTGACGGTGACGACAGCCTGCTCGGGTCCTGTGGCGCCGACCTGCTGGACGGCGGCGAAGGCGATGACAGGCTCTGGGGCGGTGACGGCGGCGACACGCTGACCGGCGGCGCGGGCGACGATTTCATCTTCGGCATGCTGGGCAATGACGTGGTCGACGGCGGGTCGGGCGCGGATTCGGTCCATGGCGGAATGGGCGCCGACCTGCTGACCGGCGGCGAAGGTGACGATGCGCTGCACGGCAACCATGGTGGCGACACGCTGACCGGGGGCGCGGGCGCAGACAGCCTGTTCGGCGGCTTCGGCCAGGACCTGATCGACGGGCTGACGGGCGAGGGTGGGGCGGATGCCGCGTCGCCGGTCGGCGCGGATGGCGATTGCCTGAACGGTGGCGACGGCGACGACACGTTGCTGGCCGGGGCGGGCGACACGCTGACCGGCGGCGCCGGTGACGACCAGTTCGTCATCGTCGGCGGTATGCCGGGGCAGGAGGCCGAGGTGATGGATTTCACCGGGGGCGAGGATCAGGTGCTGGTGATCTACGACGACCTCGCCGGTCCGCCGCCCGCGGTGGAGGTCCGGTCGCTCTCCGCCACCGATCATGTGGTCCTGATCGACGGGGTGGTGCAGGTCAGCCTGACCAGCGACGGTCCGGTGGGCCTGTCGGACATCGCGCTGGTCCCGCTGACCGGCCTGCCGGGGGCTGCGACGGCGGCTTGAGATTTCCCTTTCCTTCGCGCGACCGATGCCTTATGTGCCCGCAATCGCCGGTGCGGACCTCGCGCCGGTGTTCCTATGAAGGACCCTGCTGGACGACATCCCGGCTTGTGCCCGAAACCCTTTAGACCAGGAGACCCCGATGTCGATCACTGCCGAAGACAAGACCCGCCTGATGAAGGAATACGCGACCAAGGACGGCGACACCGGTTCGCCCGAGGTTCAGGTTGCGATCCTCACCAGCCGCATCACGACCCTGACCGAGCACTTCAAGGTGCACGCCAAGGACAACCACGGTCGCCGTGGCCTGCTGAAGCTCGTCGCGCAGCGCCGCAAGCTGCTCGACTACCTCAAGGCCAAGGACCATGGCCGCTACCAGACCCTGATCCAGCGTCTCGGCATCCGCCGCTGACCCGCGGTCCGGTTCGCCGGACCTGCACCAGGACTTCCGACGCCCGCCCCACCCGGCGGGCGTTTTCCGTTGCGGCCACCTATGCATCGACGCAACGTTATCCACCAAATAAGGACCTCGCGGCATATAGCCCTTCGACGCATCGGCGGCGGTTGCTAGTGTGAGTGCCGCGAAAGACACCGGGGATCAGCCCGGGCAGGCATGGCCGAGGGTAGGCAATATGACGATGAGAAACCGCGTTCCGGTTGACGCCGGGGTGATGCGGCGCGCGGGCGGCACAGGCGCCGTCATCTGCATTGTCGGCCTGGCCGCATTGTTCTGGGGCATCATGGACCGGGTGGGCACCTTCGGCTATGCCCTCGACGATCCCTACATCCACCTGTCGATCGCCGAGACGATCAATTCCGGCAGCTACGGGATCAATGTGGGCGAATACACCTCGCCCTCCTCTTCGATCATCTTTCCGCTGCTCGTGGCCGCAGGGCTGGCGATCGGGCTCGATACCTGGACGCCGCTCGTCCTGAACGTCATCCCGGCGGTGATCATCGCCGCGATCTTCGGGATGCTGCTGGCCCGCGCGCTGCCGGACGGTCGCGGCGGGACCTCGGGCTGGACCTGGCTGCTGCTGCCCTTCGTCCTTGTCAGCACGAACGCCTTCGCGCTGCCCTATGCCGGGATGGAGCACACGCTGCACGTTCTCGCCTCGCTCGCCATCGTGGTTGGCCTGGCCCGCATGCACCCGGCCGAGGCTCTGCCGGCCTACCTGATCGTCGGCGTCCTTGCCGCGCCGCTGCTGCGCTTCGAGGGGCTCGCCATGTCGGGCGCCGCCCTGATCGCGATCGGGGTGAGCGTGCACTGGCGCTCGGCCGTCGCGCTCGGGCTGGCCCTTGTCCTGATGCTTGGCGCCTACGCCGCGATCATGAGCGGGCTCGGCCTGCCGCCGCTGCCCTCTTCGGTGTTGGTCAAGTCGGGCCCCTCCGCGGCTGCGGTCGAGGGGGGCAGCAACCTGTTCGGCGAGGTCCTGCAAAGCTTCCGTGAAACGCTGCAGTCTGCGCGCGGCCGTCCCGTGTTCGCCGGGGCGATCCTGCTGCTGATCGCGTCGATGGTGCCCCGACTCGGCGTGCCCGTGCGCCGCGTGGCGGCGGTCGTCGGGATTGCGGCGCTGGCACATTGCGTGGCCGGCAAGTGGAACGGGTTTCACAGGTATCAGATCTATCTGGTCGCCTCTGAAATGGCGGCGCTCCTGCTGATCCTCGGGCGGATCGCCAGCCCGCGCATCTGGCCCGTGCTTGCGGTCGCGGCCGCCTGTCTGCCGACGCTGAAGTCCTACGCCCTGACGGCGCTGTCCGTTCCCATGGCGGCAGAGAACATCCATGACCAGCAATACCAGATGCACCGCTTTGCGACCGAGTTCTATCCCCACGCTGTCGCTGTGAACGACCTGGGCTGGGTGTCCTTCCGCAACGACGCCTACGTGCTCGATCTGTGGGGGCTGGGCTCCGAGGAGATGCGCCGCCTGACGGCCAGTGGCAATCGGGGGCCGGACACGATCCGCGAGCTTGCGCGGCGGTATGACACCCGCTTCGCGATGGTGTTCACCGGCTGGTTCGACGGCGACCTGCCGCCTCAGTGGTGCCACATCGCGACGCTGACAACGATCCGCATCACGACGCCCTACGCCGACGTGGATTTCTACCTTGCCGAGCCCACGCACGAGGCAGAGATGCGGGATGCGCTGGAGGCGTTTCGCCCGACGCTGCCGGAGCGGGTGTCCTTCGCGGTGCATGACTGTCCCGCCTGAGCGGACTCGGTCCTGACAGCCAGTAAACGGAAGACGCCCGCCCCGTGAGTGGGGGCGGGCGCTGGTTCCCTGCGTCGACGGGGGGGCTTGAGACCCAATCTCCTGCCGGTGGTCCAGTTACGCGACCCGGTGCGCCGGTGTGGGCGGCGCGACCGGGCCTACTGGCCCATCCTGCACAGAAGATCGGCCTCGTGCCGACGCAGGGATCTGCGGGCGGGACGGAAACCGTCCGCCTGCGCATGCGCAACGAGATCGGGAAAGAGGGTGAGAATCTCGTCCCGCTGCGCAGAGTTCATGGAGCCGAGCATGTAGGCGCCGGGCTGAAAGCTTTCCGACCAGCAGCCGTCGCCCAGAACGACTTCGTGCCGTTCGAACATCAGGTGCACGTAGGTGGCCGCACCCGTCTCGACGCTTTCAAAGCCGGGGAGACCGACAAGATGATGCGCCGCGATCAGGACTTCGGGTTCGCCGAACAGAAGCTGGGCGTAGGGGCTGAAGTAGAGCAGGCGGTGGTTCGGGCTGACCACCGTGTCACGGACCGGCGTGACCCCGTTCAGCGCGCCCGCCCGGATACGCACGGGGCGCAGTTCCGGCAACAGGCCAAGCTGCATCTCGCTGAGCGTCACCTGACCGGACCATGCGACCTTCTGCACGCCGTTGTCGCGGGTGATGACGCGGTCGCCGGGCTGGATCAGTTCGACAGGGCAGTCGCCGCCGACGGTGGTGATCAGCGTGCCGGCCGCGAAACAGGGCACCTCGCAATGGTCGTCGTCGCGGTCCTTGCCGTGCCCGTGGCCCTTATCGTGATCCTTGTCGTGCCAATGGTCCTTGCCGTGGTCATGCCCGTGGCCGTGACCCTTGCCATGGTCCTCGTGCCCCTTGCCGCCGCCGCCGTGCCACTTGTCGGCCCAGTCGTGCTTGCCACCCGGCTTGTCGGGCGTCTTGCCCCAGGACCCCTTGCCGAACCCTTCGAAGTCCGGCACGGCGTGCTTCTTGGATCCCAGCACATGCGCAAGCACCGTCAGGGGGTCGAGTTTCATGATCATTGTTGCTTCCTTCCCTCGTAGGTCAAAGCAGGCTGCGGAAAATTTCGGTCGCCTCGTCGTCGAGCGGTGCGGGGGCGGTCTGGCCGACCAGCACGTAGGCGGTGTTGGCGATCTGGAAGACGGCGGTGTTCATCCGCGCGGAATCCCGCGGGACCGGCGTCATCGTCCGGTTCTCGTCCACCCGGACGGCGAAGATCGAGATCAGACCGTTGTCGTCCGTCGTGACGGCGATCTCGATGCTGGGGCCGTAGGGCGAGGGATAGACCTGCACGTCCTTCAGGCTCCAGCCCGCGGGCAGGACGGGAATGCGGATGCCGGTCGCCTGCACCAGTTCGGCGGCGTCCATCGCTTCGTGTTCGACCTGTGACACCATCGCCATGCGCAGGCGGCTGTTGGAATGCGCCTCGGCGGCCAGTTGGATCAGGGCGTCCAGATCGCCGCCGCCCTGTCGTGACGGGCCGGTCAGGGAGTGGACGCCAAAGCCGACGGCGAAGGCGACGACGGCCGCCGCCAAGGCCGGGCGCCAGCCTGTCCGCGACGCGGGCCGCGGCGCCGTCACGGCGGCGGCGGCGGGCAGGGCATGGCGCAGCTGGCTGAACCGGGCGCGCTCCTCGGCGATCAGCGCCGCAAGCTCCGGGTCGGCCTGTGCTTCGGCCTCGATCCGGGCGGCTTGGTCGCGGGGCAGGTGCCCGTTGATGTAGTCGTAGATCTCGGACAGGGCGGTGTGGTCGCGTTCCGTCATGGATCAGCCCTTCGATTGGAATGGAACGATACGGGGGGAGTCGTCTGCGTCGAGCGCCCGCAACCTGTCGCGCGCACGGCCCAGGCGGGATGTCAGCGTGCCCATCGGTATGCCCAGCATCCCCGCGGCCTCGGCGCAGGAGCGGCCTTCGATCGCCACGAGATAGAGCGCCGCCCGCTGTTCGGGCGGCAGAGAGAAGAACGCCGCCCGCACCTCGGTGGCGCGCATGTGCATGTCCTGCCCGCCGTCGGTCGAGGCCGGCGTCAGCTCGGCCACCGCCGCCTCGCGACGGGCCGATGCCGCGTCACGGCGGCGCGTGTCGAGGAACCGGTTCCGCAGGATCGCCATCAGCCAGCCGCGCAGGTTGCCGTCGGGCGCGCGGCTGCCGGCCTTTTCATAGGCCTGCAGGATGGTCTCCTGCACCAGATCCTCGCTGTCGGGGCCGTTGCGCGTCAAGGCGCGGGCCTTGCGGCGCAGCGGGCCGATGTGGTCTGAGACGTCGAAGGGCGGTTTGCTGGTCATAACAGTGAGAATGACGGAACTGCCGCGATGTTTTATCCCGGTCGGCGCAAATTTTTCTGCGCAACCCGCCTTTGTCGCGCGGAACATGGCGTCCGAACCCGCCGTCCGGCGCCGATTTGCGCGGTCCACCCTTTCCAAGTGGCGCTTTTTTCTATATGCGCCGCGCATCTGAGACGTGACGCTTCAGCCTCCGGCGTTGTGCAAAAGGATTGGAGGCGGCGGCAATGGGGCCGCCATGCAAATGGGAGACCCGGCAGGGGCCGGGAGCGCTCCCCTACAGGATACGCTAGATGTTCAACGTAACGACGAAAACGATGGAGTGGGGCGATGAAACCCTCACTCTGGAAACGGGCAAGGTTGCCCGCCAGGCCGACGGTTCGGTTATCGCCACTCTGGGCGAAACCTCGGTCATGGCGAACGTGACGTTCGCCAAGAGCCCCAAGCCCGGTCAGGACTTCTTTCCGCTGACCGTCCACTACCAGGAAAAATACTATGCCGCGGGCAAGGTGCCCGGCGGCTTCTTCAAGCGCGAGGCGCGGCCGACCGAAAAGGAAACGCTGACCGCGCGCCTGATCGACCGCCCGATCCGCCCGCTGTTCGCACCGGGCTTCAAGAACGAAGTGCTGGTGATGTGCACCGTTCTGTCCCACGACCTCGTCAACGACCCCGACATCGTCGCGATGATCGCCGCCTCGGCCGCGCTGACGATTTCCGGCGTGCCGTTCATGGGCCCGATCGCGGGCTGCCGCGTCGGCTTTGTCGACGGTGAGTACGTCCTGAACCCGGACGTCGACGACATGCACGATCTCCGCAACAAGCCGGAGCAGCGTCTGGACCTCGTCGTCGCGGGCACCAAGGACGCCGTGATGATGGTGGAGTCCGAAGCCTACGAGCTGACCGAAGCCGAGATGCTGGGCGCGGTGAATTTCGCGCACGAGCAGATCCAGCCGGTTCTGGACCTGATCATCGCGCTGGCCGAAGATTCCGCGAAAGAGCCCTTCGACTACTCGCCGCCGGACTACTCCGAGCTGTCCGCAGCCGTGAAGGCCGCAGGCGAAGAGAAGATGCGCGCCGCCTATGCGATCACCGACAAGCAGGAGCGTGTCGCCGCCGTGGCTCAGGCCAAGGCGGACATCAAGGCCGCGCTGACCGAGGAACAGCTGGAAAACCCGAACCTCGATTCCGCGCTGAAGAAGCTGGAATCCTCCGTCCTGCGCGGTGACGTGGTCAAGAACGGCCGCCGCATCGACGGCCGCGCGCTGGATCAGGTCCGTGCGATCGACGTGCAGACCTCGATCCTGCCCCGGACCCACGGTTCGGCCCTGTTCACCCGTGGCGAAACCCAGGGCCTGGTCGTGACCACGCTCGGCACCGGCGACGACGAACAGATGATCGACGCGCTGCAGGGCACCTACAAGTCCAACTTCCTGCTGCACTACAACTTCCCGCCGTACTCGGTTGGTGAAGTTGGCCGCGTGGGGTCGCCCGGCCGCCGCGAAATCGGCCACGGCAAGCTCGCGTGGCGCGCGCTGCAGGCGGTTCTGCCGGCGCCGACCGATTTCCCCTACACGCTGCGGCTTGTGTCGGAAATCACCGAGTCCAACGGCTCCTCCTCGATGGCTTCCGTCTGCGGCGGTTCGCTGTCGATGATGGACGCGGGCGTGCCGCTGAAGGCCGCCGTCGCGGGTGTCGCCATGGGTCTGGTGCTGGAAGATGACGGGTCCTACGCGATCCTGACCGACATCCTCGGCGACGAGGATCACCTCGGCGACATGGACTTCAAGGTCGCGGGCACCGAGAACGGGATCACCTCGCTCCAGATGGACATCAAGGTCGCGGGGATCACCCCGGCGATCATGGAGAAGGCACTCGAGCAGGCGAAAGTCGGCCGGATGCATATCCTGGGCGAGATGAACAAGTCCCTGTCGGGCACCGGCGAATTCTCGGTCCATGCACCGCGGATCGAGACGATGCAGATCCCGACCGACAAGATCCGTGAAGTGATCGGTTCGGGCGGCAAGGTCATCCGCGAGATCGTGGAAGTCTCGGGCGCCAAGGTCGACATCAACGACGACGGCGTCATCAAGATCGCCTCGCCGAACGGTGAAGCCATCCAGAAGGCCTATGACATGATCTATTCGATCGTGGCAGAGCCGGAAGAAGGCCACATCTACAAGGGCAAGGTCGTCAAGATCGTCGACTTCGGCGCCTTCGTGAACTTCTTCGGCAAGCGTGACGGCCTCGTCCACGTCAGCCAGATCGAGAACCGTCGCCTGAACCATCCTTCCGACGTGCTGAAGGAAGGCCAGGAAGTCTACGTCAAGCTTCTGGGCTTCGACGATCGCGGCAAGGTCCGTCTGGCCATGAAGATGGTCGACCAGGAAACCGGTCAGGAACTCGCGAAAGAGAAGGAAGACGCGTCAGAGTGATCTCTGCCCGTCGCTGAGAAACGACAAAGGCCCCGGAGGATTGTCTCCGGGGCCTTTTCACATCTCGGGGGGCGGATCAGCCGCCGACCTTGCCGCTGGTGCCCGTGCCCAGTTCGACCTCGGTGCAGCCGGTGAACTTGCAGCCCTGCGAACCGAGCGCCTCGGCCGCGGAACATTCCAGACGCGCGTCCTTGGCCGCGACGCGGATGGTTTCGCCCTCGGCCTTGTATTCCGCGCCGTTTTCCTGCCAGGGGCCCTGGCTGCCGTCGGCCTGGGTTTCGCCCTGCTGGCCCCCGATGAAGCCGCAGGAATATCCGGTCGCGGCCATGGCCCCGCCGGTCGAGATCAGCGCGGCGACGGCCGCGGCAAGGAAGGTTCTGTGCATTGGTGTATCCAGAAATGACATGCGGCCGGAAACGTGCCGCCGACATGTTTTTTCGGATACACTTACCGACCGGTCAATCAATTGACGTGCGAGAAAAACGCAAGGGCGTTTTCGCGGAAAACGATGTGTCGGAAGGTGGCGACGCGGGGGTGTTCGCCCGCGCCGCAACAGGGTCAGTTCTTGGGGGCCGTCGTGGTCGTATCGGCGGCGGCGAGGTCGACGCAGCCGTTGAACAGGCAGCCCTGCGCGCCGAGCGGTTCGCCCGCGGTGCAGGCCAGGCGCGCGTCCTTGGCGGCGGCGCGGATGGTTTCGCCTTCGGCCTTGTATTCGTTGCCGTTGGTCTGGAACGGGCCGACGTTGCCTTCGGCATTCGCTTCGCCGGGCTTGCCGCCCTGGAAGGTGCAGGCATGACCGGTGGCCGCCTGGACAGAGGTGCTGCCCAGGAGGATCGCCAGGGTGGCGACGAGGGTGGTGTGACGCATGGAAGTGTCCTGAGAAAAACACGGCGCGCCCGCGAAAGCCGCCGCGATTGAGTTGGTTAGGGCAGGTCCGGGATTCCGTCAATATGGTATGCAGTGACATTCAAGGACGTGGCGATGCAGCGTGCCGCCGTCCTGCGTAACGCGGGTGGTTGACCCGGCGCGCATGGTGCCGATGCTGCGTCAATGGAGGTGTGTCATGTATCACGAAGGCCAGATCAGCTACGAACCCCTGCCGCTGCCCGACCGGGCCGAGATGACCGATTCCGAGATGCGGGCGGCGGCCGAGGCGTTCTTCGACCTGATGAAGCGGCGGCATACCGTCCGCGAGTTCTCGGACCGGGCGGTGCCCGAGGAGATCATCGCCCGCTGCGTCGAAACGGCGGGCCGTGCGCCGTCCGGGGCCAACCACCAGCCCTGGCATTTCGTGGCCATCAGCGACCCGGCGATGAAGGGCGAAATCCGGCGGGCGGCCGAGGCCGAGGAGGAGAAGTTCTATGCCGGGGGCGCGGGCGACGAATGGCTCAAGGCGCTGGAGCCGATCGGCACCGGCGTGTCCAAGCCGCATCTGGAGATCGCGCCCTGGCTGATCGTCATCTTCGCGCAGCGCTATGGCGTGACGAAGGAGGGGACGCGGTACAAGAATTATTACGTCCCGGAGAGTGTGGGTATCGCGACCGGTTTTCTGATCGCGGCACTGCACAACGCGGGGCTGTCGGCGCTGACCCACACGCCCAACCCGATGCGGTTCCTCAACGGGCTCTGCGACCGGCCCGAGAGCGAGAAGCCGGTGATGATCCTTGCCGTCGGGCACCCCGCCGCAGAGGCGACGGTGCCCGCGGTGGCAAAACTGAAGAAGCCGCTGGACGAGATACTGACGGTCCGGCGCTGACGGAGAGGACGCAGGGGGGGCTGTCTGCCCCCCGTCGGCCCTTGGCCGACTCCCCCCGAAAGTATTTGGAACCAGAAGAAGCGGGTGGGGTGGTTCTCTGGTCCCGGCGGTGTATGCAGGGGCCGAAAGCTGCAGGAGATCGAATGATGAAGGTGATATCCGAGAACCGGTGTTTCGGTGGTGTGCAGGGGGTCTATTCCCACGACAGTGCGGCGACCGGCTGCGAGATGACGTTCGGGCTGTTCCTGCCGGAAGATGCCGAGGAGATGCCGGTCCCGGTGCTGTGGTACCTGTCGGGGCTGACCTGCACGCATGAAAACGCGATGACCAAGGCGGGCGCGCAGGGCTGGGCGGCCGAGCAGGGCATCGCGCTGATCTTTCCCGACACCTCGCCGCGCGGCGACACGGTGGCGGATGACGAGAGCTTTGATCTGGGCAAGGGCGCGGGGTTCTACGTGAACGCGACCGAGCATCCCTGGGCGCCGCATTTCCGGATGTGGGACTACGTGGCCGAGGAACTGCCGGGGCTGGTCGGCAAGAGCTTTGCGCTGGACATGGACCGGCAGGCGATCACGGGCCATTCGATGGGCGGTCACGGCGCGCTGACACTGGCGATGCGGCTGCCGGGGCGGTTCCGGTCGGTTTCGGCCTTCGCGCCGATCTGCAATCCCTGCGGGTCCGACTGGGGGCGAAAGCAGTTCACGGCCTACCTGGGCGCGGACGAATCCGCATGGGTGGCGCACGACGCCAGCCTGCTGATGGCCGACCGGGGGTTCGACGGGCCGGTGCTGGTTGATCAGGGGGCGAGCGATCCGTTCCTCGACCTGCTCAAGCCCGAGACGCTGTTCCAGACCGCGGCCCTGCGGCGGCAGGACGGGGCGTTCCGGATGCAGAAGGGCTATGACCACAGCTATTTCTTCGTGTCCTCCTTCATGGAGGAGCACGTCGGGTTCCACGCGGAGGCGCTCTACGCGTGACGGTGCTCTATATCGACGCCGATGCCTGCCCGGTGAAGGAGGAGGCCGAACGGGTCGCCACCCGGCACCGGGTGCGGATGCTCTTGGTGTCGAACGGTGGGATCCGGCCCTCGCGCAATCCGCTGGTCGAGATCGTCGTGGTGCCCGAGGGTCCCGACGCCGCCGACATGTGGATCGCCGAGCGGGCGGGGCCGGGCGATGTTGTTGTGACGCAGGACATTCCGCTGGCCGCCCGTTGCGTCGAGGGCGGGGCGCGGGTGCTGAAGCCAAATGGCGAGGCGCTGGATGCGCGCAATGTCGGGCAGGCGCTGGCGGTGCGCGACCTGATGACCGATCTGCGCGCGGCCGATCCGTTCCGGCAGGGCGGCGGGCGGGCGTTCTCGAAAGCGGACCGGTCGCGGTTTCTGGATGCGGTTGAGCGCGAGGTGCGGGCGGCGCTGCGGGGCTGAGCTGCGCGCCTGCAGGGCGAGACCGGCGCGTCAGGGCCGGGCGAGCGCTTGGGGCACGGGCCGGCTGAAAGTGACCGAGGTCGGGCGGTCGTAGCCCGGATGCGCCGTGCGGCCGGTTTCGGCAAAGCCCAGACGGGTGAAGGTCGCGTGGTTTTCCGTCAGTTCGATCCGCGTCTGAAGGACCACGGCCGGCAGGCCGATCGCGGCGGCGCGGGCGATGGCGTGGTCGGTCATGATCCGGGCGAGGCCCTCACCTCGCCGGTTCTCCGCGATCGCAAGCTTGCCGAGGTAGAGGTGATCCGGTTTCGGCGTCAGCACCATGCAGGCGACCGGCGCGGGATCGAGGATCGCCCAGAGTTCGTGTCTCCGCGCCTCGTCGGCGAAGGTCTCGGGGGTCATCCGGTTCAAAGAGGACGGCGGGTCGATCCGGTCCTCCATATAGGCGAAGGACCGGGTCAGGAGCGCGTGGATCGCCGCCATGTCGTCATCCGGGGTCAGGCGGATCGGGCGGTGCACCTCACCCCTCCGTTCCCAGCGGTTTCTCCATGTAGACCGAGCGCGGGTCATGGCCGTACTCGCCGAACGGCCCCCGCTCCGCATAGCCGAGCGCGGCATAGAGACGCCGGGCGGCGGTCAGGGTGTCGCCCGTTTCGAGGCGGATCAGCGGCAGGCCCTCGTCGCGGGCGATGTCCTCGATCGCGCGCATCAGTGCACCCGACGCGCCGGTGCCGCGGGCGGCCTCGTCGACGAAGAGCGACTTGATCTCTCCATAGCCGTCGCGGATCGCCAGAGCGACGCAACCCACCGTCTCGGGCCCCTTGCGGGCGATGAGGAACCGCATGTGGTCGCCCGCGTAGTCGTCGGGGCCGAGGTAGTGGTTGCTCTCGGCCGGGAACTCGGCGTTCATCAGGGCGCGGCTGGCCTCCAGCAGGCGCGCTGCGCCGGGGGCGGCGGCGTCGCCGGGTTCGACGATGATCATGGTCTGCTCCCCTCGAATGGGATCGCGCGGGGCTGGCCCGCAGGGCCGGCGGCGGCATGCCGCTGCGCCGGGATTTCTGTCCGTCCGGTCATTCGATCTCGACCGTCTTGGTGATGTCGATGGGCTGGCCGTCATGGGCCAGCTGCCCGTGGCTGTTCGCGTTCAGCGTCACCCGCACCTCGGCCGGGCCAGTGGGTAGGTTGGCGATGTGCACCCATGGCCCGTAGGCGCGCAGCATCTTGCGGCCGTTCACGTAGACATGGGCATGGCCCGCGCCGGGTGCGTCGGGGCCGTTCACCTGTTCAGGGGCAAAGGCGAAATCCTGCAGCAGGATGTTCAGGTTCAGCCCGCCGCCCGGCTCAGGCGTCGCCACGAAATCCACAGAAGGCACGGGCTCCGTCGCCTCCACCATCGCCGTGTGATCGTGACCGGCGTGCGGCAGCGGGCCGTCGTCGTCATGCGGTTCGCCATGCGTGCTGTGGTCGTGCGCCTCCTCGACCGGGGCGACGGTCGCGCCTGGGGCAAAGAGCGCACCGGTCACGGAGCCCAGCAGAAGGCCGGTGACGAATACGAATACCACGTTCTTCATCCAGTGTTCCCCTGTGTCGGTGCGGCGGAGGGGATGTCTCTCCGCCGCGCGCCGCGTGTCAGCCCGCGCTGAACAGGCGCGGCGCGAACAGGCTCCGGCGCTCCGGCCCGCGCGCCAGCGTCCGCGCCGCGGCGAGGATTGCGAGGTCGGCCAGCGGTTCGATCACCACCACCAGCATATAAGCCGCGCCGAACCCTGCCACGGCGGAGAATGTGGAGGCCGAAACGCCCTGTCCGTAGAACGCCCAGAACGCCACCCACAGGACGATCCCGCCCTGATAGGCCGTCGACAGCGCCAGAACATCGCGATAGCGCAGGTCGACATAGGCCGTGCCGCGCGGGATCAGCCGCCCGGCCAGCGCCTGCACGGCGGCCAGCGGGATCAGCAGGGTCGTCACGTTCATGAAGTATTGCGGCAGGTCGAGCGGGGCAAAAGCCAACCCCTGCACCAGCAGCCCCAGTGCCAGCCCGATCGCCGCCGGGGCCGCGCCGAACAGCAGGAACAGGGTCGAGCCGAGGATGAAATGCACCTCGGAGACACCGACGGGATAGTGTGGCAGCACCTCGAAGCAGATGAAGACGGCGGTTGTGGCCAGCGACGAGCGCGCGGCCAGCGACATCAGGCCCATTTCGCGCAGGGCCGCCCAGCCCCTGCGCAGGGTCCAGACCCCGGCCCCTGCGGCGGTGGCATAGCTCAGCGCAAGCTTTGCGCCCTGCATGAGTCCCGGTTCGATATGCATCGCTCTGTCTCCTCTGCAGTCCGCATGGGCGGGGGGCGTGACCGCATCCATCTGTCCATTCGCGGCGCGGCGGGTCAAGGTCATTTCCCGCTGCTCCGGACCGCTGGGCGCCCCTGCGCATCCGCGCGCCACCGGGGCGGGCCATGCGGGGGAAGCGCGGACGGCAAGCGCGTGACGGTCAGCCTGGCACGGCAATGTTTCGCTGGTGTTCCGCAATATGTTGTGGATAACGCCGCGTTCACTGCCACATCCAGACAACCCGGCGTTGACTCACCCCGGCCTCGCCACGCACCCTGATCCGAACCGGGAATCACCCGACGGGGCTGGCATATTGCGCTTTTCGAAACTCAGACTGACCGGCTTCAAGAGCTTCGTGGACCCCACGGACCTGCTGATTCAGGACGGGCTGACCGGTGTTGTCGGTCCGAACGGCTGCGGCAAGTCCAACCTGCTGGAAGCGCTCCGCTGGGTCATGGGCGAAAACCGCCCGACCGCGATGCGGGGCGGCGGGATGGAGGACGTGATCTTTGCCGGGGCCGCCACCCGGCCCGCCCGGAACTTTGCCGAGGTGTCGCTGCATATCGACAACTCCGAACGGCTGGCGCCCTCGGGGTTCAACGAACTCGACCAGCTCGAGGTTGTGCGGCGGATCACCCGCGACATCGGCTCGGCCTACAAGGCGAACGGCAAGGACGTGCGGGCGCGGGACGTGCAGATGCTGTTCGCGGATGCCTCCACCGGTTCGCACTCGCCTGCGCTGGTGCGGCAGGGGCAGATCTCGGAACTCATCAACGCCAAGCCCAAGAACCGGCGTCGCATTCTGGAAGAAGCTGCAGGGATCTCGGGGCTTTACCAGCGGCGTCACGAGGCCGAGCTGAAGCTGAACGGCGCGGAACAGAACCTCGCGCGGGTCGACGACGTGGTCGAACAGCTGCAGAACCAGCTGACCCAGCTGGAACGGCAGGCCAAGCAGGCCGCGCGGTATCGCGCCATCGGGGCCGAGCTGCGGCAGGCCGAGGGCATGCTACTCTACCGTCGCTGGCGCGAGGCTGACGATGCACGGAACGCGGCGCTGTCGGCGCTGCGGGAACGCACCACCACCGCCGCGCAGGCCGAGGCCACGGCGCGGGCTGCGGCCAAGGCGCGCGAGGTGGCGGACGAGGGGCTGCCGGGCAAGCGCGAGGAAGAGGCGATCGCCTCGGCGGTGCTGCAACGGTTGCAGGTGGAGCGTAACACGCTGGCCGAGCGGGAGAAACGCGCGGTCGAGCGGATCGAGACGCTGAAGTCTCGGATCGCCCAGTTGCTGCGCGACATGGAGCGCGAGGCGGGGCTGAACCGCGACGCGGGCGACACGATCGCGCGGCTGGAAGAGGAACGCGAGGAACTGGCGGCGGCGGGCGAAGGCCACGACGAGGCGCTGGATGAAGCGGCGGAAGCCGCGCGGGAAGCGGCGGCGGTTCTGAGCGAGCGCGAAGAGGAACTGGCCGAGCTGACCGAGGACGTGGCGCGGCTGGCGGCCCGTCACCAGTCGGCGCACCGGTTCCTCGACGACAGCCGCAAGATGCTGGCCCGGTCCGAAGGCGAGGCCGAAAAGGCGCAGGCGGCGGTGCGCGATGCGCGGGCGGCTCTGGCGACGGCTGCGGCTGCGATGGAAAAAGCGCAGCAGGAAGAAGAGGTTGCGCAGGCCACGGCGGCGCGGGCCGAGGAAACCCTGCTGGAGGCCGAGACCGCGCGGGCCGACACGCAGGCGCGCGAGGCGGATGCGCGGGCAGAGCGGTCGGCGGCCGAGGGCGAGCTGAAGGCGCTGCAGGCCGAGGTCACGGCGCTGGCGAAACTCTTGCAGCGCGACACCGCCGAGGGCGGGCAGGTGATGGACCTCGTGAAGGTCCGCGCGGGCTATGAGAAAGCGCTCGGTGCGGCGCTGGCGGACGATCTAAGGGCGCCGGTCGTGGACGGCGACGGGCCGTCGGGCTGGACTCGGCTGCCGGGCTACGGCGCGGGACAGATGCTGCCCGAGGGGGTTCAGAGCCTCGCGAATTTCGTCACGGTGCCCGAGGTGCTGGAACGGCGGATCAGCCAGATCGGTGTCGTGGACCCGGACGATGGCGCGGCGCTTCAGGAGAAACTTAAGCCGGGTCAACGGCTTGTGACGCTCGATGGCGACCTGTGGAGATGGGACGGCTACCGGGCCTGGGCCGAGGATGCCCCGTCGGCGGCGGCGCTGCGGCTGCAACAGCTCAACCGGCTGGAAGAGCTGAAGCAGGAGCACGAGCGCGCCGAGAACCGTGCCGAGGGCGCGCGGGCGGCGCATGATCATCTGCACAAGCGGCTGGCGGATCTGGCGAATGCGGACCAGCTGGCGCGGCAGGCGCGGCGGGATGCGGACCGGCTCATGAACGAGGCCGCGCGGGCGCTGAGCCGGGCCGAGGCGGATCGCAACATGGCCGAGAGCCGGATGGAGAGCCTCGGGCTGTCCGTGAAGCGGCACGAAGAAGACGCGATGACCGCCCGTAAGCAATTGGCGGAGGCCGAGAAATCGGTGGCCGACCTTGGCGATCTGGATGCCGCGCGTGCGGCGGTGGACCAGATCAAGATGGCGGTCGAGGGCGCGCGGATGGCGATGATGTCGCGCCGGGCGGCCGCCGACGAGTTGCGCCGCGAGGGCGAGGCGCGGGTGCGCAGGGCGTCCGAGGTGGATCGCGAGATGTCGGGCTGGCGGCAGCGTCTGGACAGCGCCGGGCAGCGGGTCGCGGAACTGGACGAGCGGCGCGAGGAGACGCAGGAGGAGCTCTACGAAGCCTCGGGCGAGCCGGAGGCGATTCATGCGGAAAGCGAGAAGCTTTCCAAGGGGATAGAGGATGCCGAGGAGCGCCGTCGCAAGGCTGCGGATGCGCTGGCCGAGGCCGAGACCGAAGCGCGTGCGGCCACGCTGGCGGAGCGCGAGGCGGAGCGGCTGGCGAGCGAGGCGCGCGAGGCGCGGGCGGCGGCCGAGGCGCGGGCCGAGGCGGCGGCGGAGGCTGTCAGCGCTGCGGCGGAACGGATCGCGGAGGATCTGGAGGTCACGCCGAAGCAGCTGCTGGAGAAACTGGCTGTGGAGCCGGAGGCGATGCCGCCGGCGGACACCGTCGAGGCCGATGTCAACCGGTTGAAAAGGCAGCGGGATTCTCTGGGCGCCGTGAACCTGCGCGCCGAGGAGGACATGAAGGAAGTCGCGGGCGAGCACGAGACGCTGATCCGCGAGAAGGCCGATCTGGAAGAGGCGATCAGCACGCTGCGCACGGGCATCGCCAGCCTGAACAAGGAGGGCCGCGAGCGGCTGCTGACGGCGTTCGAGCAGGTCAATTCTAACTTCAGCCTGCTGTTCACGCACCTGTTCGGCGGCGGCGAGGCGAACCTGCTGCTGGTGGAGAGCGACGACCCGCTGGAAGCGGGGCTGGAGATCATGTGCCAGCCGCCGGGCAAGAAGCTGGCGACCCTGTCGCTGCTGTCCGGGGGCGAACAAACCCTTACGGCGCTTGCACTTATCTTTGGCGTGTTCATCGCCAACCCGGCCCCGATCTGCGTGCTGGACGAGGTCGACGCGCCGCTGGACGACGCCAACGTGACCCGGTTCTGCGACCTGCTGGACGAGATGTGCCGCCGGACGGACACCCGGTTCCTGATCATCACGCACCACGCGGTGACGATGGCGCGGATGGACCGGCTGTTCGGGGTGACGATGCAGGAGCAGGGCGTCAGCCAGCTGGTCTCGGTCGATCTGAAAAAGGCCGAAGCGCTGGTGGCGTGACCGGCGACTGGCACGATCTGCGAGTGCACTGGCGCGAACCGCAAGTGGGTTGGCGCGATCTGCATGTCCGGAGTGATCAGTCCGCGGGTTCAGCGCTCGTCGTGGCGGGATCCGCCGGAAGCTGGCCGAGTTGCAGCAGGTCGGCGCGCAGGCGGTCCACCTCGGACAGGTTCCACGAGATGGCCGCGTGTTCCTCGCACCAGACTGGATAGGCCTGCGCCAGCAGGTCGCGGCCCGCGTCGGTCAGGGACAGCCGCCGGGCACGGCGGTCCTGCGCGTCAGGATGGCTCTGCACCAGCCCGCGCCGTTCCAGCGGTTTGAGCGCGGCGGTCAGGGTGGTCCGGTCCATCGCCAGCAGATGCGCCACGGCGCCGAGGGTCGGCGGCTCGGGCCGGTTCAGGCCCATCATCAGCGAGAACTGCCCGTTGGTCAGGTTGAACGGCTTGAACGCGCGGTCGAAGCGGCGGGCCAGCGCCCGCGCGGCGCGCTGCGCATGCAGGCACAGGCAGCTGTCGCGGACTTCGATGGTCTGGGATGGGGTGACTGGATCGGACATATCTTCAACGTGTTGACCTCAACCTGAGTGGTCAACCCCAACGTGGGGTAAATCTTTGTTGCACAGGTTCCTGCGGGCTTGACCCGCCGGGCCGCTGTGCGCTTGCCTGCGGTCATTCCTTTTCCGACGAGAGTATTTGTCATGACCAGATGCACAAAGCGACCAATTGTCCTTGCCGCCGCGTTTGCACTCGCGGCCGCGCTGGCGCTGCCGGCCGGGGCGCAGGGCCTGCAACCGGCAGAGGGCGGCACGCCGGGCGCACCGCCTGCCGGATGGCAGCCGCCGCAGGGGGGCGGCGATACCGGTGGTGGCGGCGAGAAGAAGCCGCCGGAGTTCATCGCCTCGGAACCGCCGAAGACGGGCACGCCGCCTGCCACGGGCGGAGGCGAGGCGCCGGCGGCCACCGGCAATATCTTGGCCAATTCGCCCGAGGCGATCCGCGACGCGATGCAGGCGGCGGGCTACCAGGCGGTGCTGGAGGCGGACAGTTCAGGCGATCCGCTGATCCGGTCCAAGATCTCCAAGTCGCCGATCTGGATCTTCTTCCTGAACTGCAACCGCGAGGACGGCTGCCGGGCCCTGCGCTTCCACACCGGTTACAAGATGGACCGGCAGGTGACGCTGGAAGAGATGAACAGCTTCATGCAGAGCTATGCCTATGCCCGCGCCTTCCTGAGCGAGGAGGGCAATCCGCGCGTGCAGATGGACGTGCTGATGCGGGCGGACGGGGTCGGGCCGGAGAATTTCCGGCACACCCTGAACCTGTGGCGCGAGCTGGTCGAGCTGTTCGAGCAGCACCTGAAGCTGTAGCGCCTCAGAGGCGGTTCAGCAGGTCCCGCGTCGGCCATGCGTCGGCGGGGAGGCCCAGTTCGATCTGGACCTTCTGCACCGCCTCGCGGGTCTTTTCGCCGAGGATGCCGTCGACCTTGCCGACGTCATGTCCACGCTGGACCAGCTTCTGCTGAAGCTGCTTCATCTCGGGGCCGGAGAGGCCGGGATCGGGATTGCCCGCGTCGAAGACCGGCGCGCCCTGAAGGCGTGTCGCGAAGTAGGCGGCGGTCAGGACGTAGACGAAGCTCTGGTTCCACTCGAAATACACGCGGTAGTTCGGATAGGCGAGGAAGGCCGGCCCCTTGCGCCCCTGCGGCAGCAGCAGCGAGGCGGGCAGGTTCGGGGCCAGCATCCCGCCGGAGCGCGGGCGGACGCCGAGCGCCTGCCAGTCGGCGGCGCTGCGTTCGTGGTCGAGGCCCGAGAGGCTCCAGTCGAGGGACTGGGGGACGGTGACTTCCTGCATCCACGGCTCGCCCGCGCGCCAGCCGAGGTGTTGCAGCATCTTGCCGCCGGACATCAGCGCGTCGGGTGCGGATCCCTTGAGGTCGACATGGCCGTCGCCGTCACCGTCGACGCCGTTGGTCAGGATGTCCTCGGGCAGCATCTGGACCATGCCGATCTCGCCCGCCCAGGCCCCGGTGGTGCGGCGCGGGTCGAAATCGCCGTGTTCGTAGAGCGTGAGGGCCGCGAAGATCTGGGGCCGGAAGAGCTCCGGGCGGCGGCAGTCGTGGGCGAGGGTGACGAGGGCGTTCAGCGTGTTGAAGTCACCCTGGAACGCGCCGTAGTCGGTCTCGAAAGCCCAGAAGGCCAGCAGCACGCCGCGCGGCACGCCGTAGGTGCGTTCGATGGTGTCGAAGGTCCGGGCATGGGCGTTGGCCTTGCTGAGACCGGTGTTCATCCGGTTGGCCGAGATCAGCCGCCGGGCGAAGGTGGTGAAGTCGAGCTGGAAGACGCCCTGCGACCGGTCGGCCTTGAGCACGGCCTGATCCTGCGCCGCCGAGGCGAAGAAGGCGTCGACGGTCGCGGGGGCGTGGCCACGGCTGATCGCCTCCTGTTTCAGGCCCGAGACGAAGCCGGAGAACGATCCCCCGCACTGGGCGGCGGCGGTCCCCGCGGTCAGGATCAGGGCGAGGGCGGCGGCGGTGGCTTTCATGCTGGGCTCCGGCTGTTTGGTCGGGCGGACCCTAGCAGGTTCGCTTCAGCCGACAAGCGCAAGGGCCGCTGACGATGCCGTGAGGACGGCCCAGACCTGCCAGAGGATGCGGGTCGCCGCCTCGATCGCCTGCGGTCCGGGATGGCGGTTGCCGTCGGGATGGACCCACGGGAAATCCTGCATCCTGCCGTGGTAGGCGCGGGGGCCGGACAGGGCGGTGTCGATGGCGCGGGCCAGCGCCGCCTCGGGCCAGCCGGCGTTGGGCGAGCGGTGGCGGCGGGCCTCGGCCACGATCTCGCGCCAGCGGGGGAGCAGGCCGTGGAGCAGCGCGATCAGGAAGGACGTCAGGCGGGCGGGGATGAGGTTCAGCACGTCGTCGAGGCGGGCGGCGGATTTGCCGAAGCGTTCGTGGCGGGGCGTGCGGTAGCCGATCATGCTGTCGGCGGTGTTGACGGCCTTGTAGACGGCCATGCCGGGCAGGCCGAACAGCAGGAACCAGAAGGCGGGGGCGGTGACGCCGTCGCTGAGGTTCTCGGCGGCGCTTTCGATGGCGGCGCGGGCGATGGCGGGGTCGTCCATGTTCGCCGTGTCGCGGCCGACGATCATGGCGACGGCGGTGCGCCCCTCGGCGGTGGAGCGGCGGAGAGCGTCGGCCACGGCCCGGACGTGCTGGACGAGGCTTTTCTGGGCGAGGAGGATCGCGGCGGCGATGGCTTCGGCCCAGGGGCCAAGCTGCGCGATCAGCCAGCCGGTCAGGGCCGCGCCGGTGATGAGCAGGGCGAGGGCGAGGGTGCCGCGGGCGAGGAGGTATTGGCCCCGGTTGAGATTGGTGTCGAGCCAGCCGACCGCGCGGCCCATCAGGACGGCGGGATGCGGCAGCCGGCTCCACAGCCAGTCCGGTTCGCCGAACGCGGCGTCGAGCAGCAGGGCGAGGCAGAGGATGCCGGCGGTGTCCATCAGCGCGCCGCCGGGGTGGCGGGGCGGGCCAGTCGGTCAGGTTGCGCGGGCGGGGGGCTGCGGTGGGGCATCTGTGGTCCGGAAACGGGGCGCGGGCATGGGGTGGTGCGGGGTCGCCCCTTGAGAAGGGGCGACCCGGTCCCGTGACTGCACCTTGGCGCCGCCGGACACAAGGTGGCGGATGCCGCCGCCCTGGTCCGTCGCGCCCGGTCAGCCGCGCCCGTGCGGCGCGGTCAGGTCCAGGTTCGGGCCGATCGGGATGATCCGGTAGGGATTAATCGTCTCGTGGCTATAGTGGTAGTGATGGGTGATGTGGTCGAAATTCACCGTCTCGGCCACGCCCGGCCACTGGTAGAGCTCGCGCAGGTAGCCCCAGAGGTTCGGGAAATCCACGATCCGGTTGCGGTTGCACTTGAAGTGGCCGTGGTAGACCTTGTCGAACCGGATGAGCGTGGTGAACAGGCGCCAGTCCGCCTCGGTGATCCGGTCGCCCATCAGATAGCGGTTCTGCGCCAGCCGGTCCTCCAGCCAGTCGAGGCTGTCGAACAGCGCCGTGACCGCCTCGTCATAGGCCCCCTGCGCCGTGGCGAAGCCCGCCTTGTAGACGCCGTTGTTGACCGTGTCGTAGATCCGCGCGTTCACCGGCTCGATCGCCTCGCGCAGGTCCTCGGGCCAGTAATCGTCGGTGTTGCCGGTGATCCCGTCGAAGGCCGAGTTCAGCATCCGGATGATCTCGGCGCTTTCGTTGGACACGATGGTCTCGCGCTGCCGGTCCCAGAGCACGGGGACGGTCACGCGGGTCGTCGCCTGCGGGTCGGCCTTCTGGTAGACCTTGTAGAGATGCGACAGGCCATGGAGGTCGTCGCCGGTCGCACCGGGATAATCGGTGCGGAATTCCCAGCCGTGGTCCAGCATCTCGGGGTGCACGACCGAGACGCCGATGTGATCGGTCAGGTCCTTCAGCCGCAGGAACACCAGCGCCCGGTGCGCCCAGGGGCAGGCGTAGGAGACGTAGAGGTGGTAGCGCCCGCTTTCCGCCGGAAAGCCGCCCTCGCCCGAAGGACCGGCGCTGCCGTCCGCGGTGACCCAGTTGCGGAAGCTCGACTCCTTGCGCTTGAAGGCTCCGTCCTTGGCGAGGCTCGCGAGGCTCTCGGTTTTCCATGTGCCGTCGACAAGCTGTCCCATGCGGATCTCCTTTCGTGTGCTTGCGTGATAGTTAAGCCCGTGGGCCGGCACGGAAACGCCGATGGGGGCGCAGGCAGGTCTGCATGAGTGCACAGGGCGGCAGGGCAGTGGGGTTGCACACCGGCTGGGCATCCGGCGGGCGGGGCGGGGCCGGGACCACCCGTGCGGATTGCGATGCGCGGTCCGGCTGCCTATAGATGGGGGGCACGCGCCACGGCAGGGACCCGTCACCGGGCGGGCCGGGCGCATCGCCGGTGGCGCGACCGGCTGCTGCAAAGGACGAAGGAGAGCGCATGACCCGCATCGCACGCATCACCCTGAGCCTTGCCCTGCTGCTGTCGCCCGTGGCGGCGCAGGCGCATCCCGGCCACCTGACCGAGGTGGCGGGGCATGGTCACTGGCTGGGGGCCGCCGCGCTTGGTGCGGCGATCGCGATCGGGCTGTGGCAGGCGCTGAAGGGCCGCCGCCGGGACGAGGCCGAAGAGGCCGAAGCCGAAGCGACGGAAGGCGCAGAGCCACAGGACGCCTGACCGATGCGACGGCGGAAGGGCCCGGTCCGTGCCGTGGCAGGTCCGCGCCGCTCTTGCTGCAGGTATCCATGACACGCCTCTTCGACACCCATGTCGTCGTCGACTGGTCCGCCCGGTCCCGGCCCAGCCCCGCGCGCCCCTCGCGTGACGCGATCTGGTGGGCCGCGCTGCGCGACGGGGTTGCGGAGGCGCCGGCCTATGTCCAGACGCGCGCGGCGGCGCTTGATGGGCTGGAGGCGCTGATCCGCGCGGAACGCGCCGCCGGGCGGCGGGTGCTGATCGGCTTCGATTTCCCTTTCGGCTATCCCGAAGGCGTGGCGCGGCGGATCTGCGGGTCGGACCGGGGGCTCGACCTGATCGGCTGGTTCGCGGACGCGGTGCGCGACGACCGGGACAACGCGTCCAACCGGTTCGAGGTCGCGGCCCGGATCAACGGGCTCTACGATGGCACCGGTCCGTTCTGGGGACGCCCGGCCAGCTGGGACCATCCGGCCATTCCCGAGCGGAAATCCGACCGGCATGGCACGGACCACCCGCCCGAGACCCGCCGCGCCGACCGGATGGCGGGGGCCAAGACCGTCTGGCAGCTGGCCTATGCGGGCAGCGTCGGCAGCCAGGTCATCGTCGGCCTGCCCGCCCTGCACCGCCTGCGCGCGGCCTTTCCCGGCGAGGTCGCGATCTGGCCCTTCGACACCGGCCTGTCGGCGGGCGAGGCCCCCGTGGTGCTGGCCGAGGTCTATCCCTCGCTGCTCCAGCCGGTCGCCCATGCCGCGCGCCGGGACGACGAGGTGCTCGACAGCGCGCAGGTCCGCGTCTCTGCCGCCGCGCTGGCAGGGCTGGACCGCGACGGCGCGCTCGGGCCGCTCTTCGCCGGAGCTGACGGCCTGACCGGCGGCGACCGTGAGGTGGTGGCGCGGGAAGAGGCCTGGATCCTCGGCCTCGGACACGAAGCCGCGCTCAGGCAGGCGGCCGACCGATCCACCTTCATCTGGCCGGATAAACTCCCCCCGGAGGGCCGCTCTCCAACCGCCCGAAAGCCAGTCATGCGTCCATACGATAAAGACCCCTCCACCATCCGTGCCCGCGCGGAGGCGGCGATCCGGGCCGAGGCCCGGCTGGAGCGGTTCGATCCCGCCATGCGGCGGCTGGCGGTCGGGGTGATCGCGGCCTGCGGGATGGTCGAGGTGGCGGACCGGCTGGCGTTTTCGCCGCTGGCCTTCGACGCGGGTGCGCTGGCGCTGACGCGGGGCGCGCCGGTGCTGTGCGACTGCGAAACGGTCCGGGCCGGGATCGCGGCGCAGGCCCTGCCGGCGGGCAACGAGGTGATCGTCACGCTGGGCGATCCGCGCGTGCCGCAGATCGCGGCGGGGATCGGCAACACCCGCGCGGCGGCGGCGGTCGAGCTCTGGGCGGACCGGATGGAGGGGGCGGTGGTGGCCATCGGCACTTCGCCGACGGCGCTGTTCCACCTCCTGGACCTGCTGGACCAGGGCGCGCCGAGACCGGCGCTGATCCTCGGCTTTCCGCCGGGCTTCGCCGGGGCGGCGGAAAGCAAGGCAGAGCTGGCGTCGAACCCGCGGGGCTGCGATTATATGCTCCTGAGGGGGCGCCGTGGCGGTGCGGCGATGGCGGCGGCGGCCGTGGCCGCGCTGGCGTCGGGCCCCGCGGAACGGGAAACATGAGCGGGGGCTCATCGGTCCTCGCGGACCGCCTCGCGCAACGGGAGCGTATGGATGACGAAACCCTGGCTGCATATCGTCGGGATCGGCGAGGACGGGCTGGATGGCCTGACCCCCGCGACACGGGCCGTGGTCGAGGCGGCCGAGGTCATCATCGGCGGCGACCGGCACGACCGGTTTCCCGACAGCGTGACGGCCGAGCGGCTGGCCTGGCCGCATCCGTTCCCTGCGCTGGTCGAGGCGCTGGCCGGGCTCAGGGGGCGGCGCGTCGTCGTGCTGGCGACAGGCGATCCGCTGTGGTTCTCGATCGGGGCGCGGATCGGCCGGGCGATCCCGGCGGAGGAGATCACCTATCACCCGCAGCTGTCGGCGTTTCAGCTCGCCGCCGCCCGGATGGGCTGGAGCATGGCGGATCTGGAGACGCTGACGGTGCATGGCCGTCCGGTGGAGCAGATGATCGCCTTCATCCAGCCCGAGGCGCGTCTGCTGATCCTGACCACGGGAGAGGAGACGCCGGGCCGGATCGCCCGGTTCCTCGCCGAGCGGGGGTTCGGGCGCAGCCGGATGACCGTGCTGTCCAGTATGGGCGGTGCCGAGGAACAACGGTTCGACGGTCTGGCGGAGAGCTGGGACCACGTGGTGCCAGCGTTCAACACGCTGGCGGTGGAGTGCGTGGCCGCGCCGGACGCGGCGCTGCTGCCGCGGGTGCCGGGGCTGGCGGACGAGCTGTTCCAGGCGGACGGGGCGATGACCCGGCGCGAGGTCCGGGCGGCGACCCTGGCCAAGCTGATGCCGATGCGCGGGGCGCTGTTGTGGGACATCGGCTGCGGCACGGGCTCGGTCGCGATCGAGTGGATGCGGGCGGCACGCTATGCGCGGGCCGTGGGGATCGAGCCGCGGGCGGACCGGCGGGCGATGGCGGCGGCGAATGCGCTGGCGCTCGGCGCGCCGCAGCTGCGGCTGGTGGACGGGCTGGTGCCCGATGCGCTGGCGGGGCTGGAGGCGCCGGACGCGGTCTTCATCGGCGGCGGCCTGTCGCGCGAGGTCTTCGTGGCCGCGTGGGACGCGCTGCGGCCGCTCGGGCGGCTGGTCGCGAACGCGGTGACGGTCGAGAGCGAGGCGGTGCTGGCCGATCTGCATGCCGAATTCGGCGGTGACCTCGTGCGGCTGCAGGTGCAGCGGGCGGAGCCGGTCGGGCGGTATCGCGGGTGGCGGGCGCTGATGCCGGTGACGCAGTGGTCGCTCGTGAAGCGGTAGGGTGCAGCGCCTTGCGGCGGTGTGGTTCCGAGGTGCCGGAGCGGTCGGGTCCGGACCGGCACCGGCCCTGCGGGGCATGCGGGCGATGACGGTGCCGGTGGTGCTGGCCCTGTCCGGCCGGGGCGCGACGGTGGGGCGTCTGATCGCAACGTCGCTCGGTGTGCCGTTGTGGGCGCGCGCGGAGGGTGACGCTGGCGGAGACCATACGTTTGCGGATGCTTCGGCTTTCGTCCGACGGGTTCGGGCGGAGGGCCGGCCGGTGGTGGCGGTCTGTGCCTCGGGAATGCTGCACGACCTGATGGGCGGACCGATGCCGGGGATGGTGTCGGGGGTGGTGGCCGTCAGCCATGACGGAACGGTCGTCACGCAGTTGCAGGGGATGTCCGAGGGGCTGGCGGAACGTGTCGGACTCGCCCTGTCCGGCGCGGGAGCCGGTCGGCACCCGGACGGGGACCCGCGGCACTGGCTTGAGGATCCGCCCGAGGGCTGGACGCTAGGCACCCCGGCTCTGGCGGCACCCGTCAGGGCGCGGTTGATGGCCGGAGGACTGGCGCGGATCGACGGAGACGAGGCGATCCGTGCGGACTGGCTGGCCGACCTGCCTGCCGCGTCTCCGCCGGACGAGGGCCTGCGTGACGTCGTGGGGATCGAGGCGACAACGATGCCGCCGGTGGACGGAGTTCTGACCTACCATCCGCAGCGATTTGCGCTTGGCATCTGTTGCGCGGGCGACTGTCCACCGGCCGAGCTGGAGGCGCAGGTGAGGCAGATGCTGGAGGACAGCGAAACCGCGCCGGGCGCGGTGAAGGCGATCCTGACCGACGCCGGATCGTGCAGGGCCGCTGCCGTGGTTGCACTCGCCGACAGGCTGCGTCTGCCGCTGCGGGTGTGTGCGGAGCCCTATGCGGGGGATCCAGCGGACCGGCGGGCCGTGGCCGTCGCGTCCCCGTCCCCGGTGGCAGGGCGGGCCGCGATCAGCCAGACTGCCGCGCTGTTCGGTGCGGGATCGCGGGCGCGTCTGGGGCTGCCCACGGTCTCTGCAGACCTGTTCGCCTGCGCGCTGGCCGTGGCGCCCGATGCGATAGCGGGATTGCGTGGCCGGCCTGCCTGAGCCGTGCAGCCGGCAAGCCGGATTGACGGCCGCCTTTTCCATCCGCGTTCGTATGGTCTAGGCGCAACGTGCGGCGGAACGGACATAGCCTCCGGACCTATATTCTGAAATTCCGACACTGCGCTTGACCTGTGCGTCAGCCGGTTCATCCTTGATGTAGCTGTCGGGGGGCTGGAATCATGTCCACGTTTCTATCGAAAGAGGTCCGCGAGGGGCTGGAAGCCGCACATCGCCTGGCGCGCGCCCGCCGCAGCCGGCTGCGTGTGCGCACCGCCGATGCGGAGTTTCCGGTGATCCGGTTCTGGGAGGACGGGTTTGCCGTCGAGGTGGAAACCGCACCGCGGCTGCGGGGCTTCGTCGACATCTACGACGGGCCCGAGCATCTGACCCGCTGCCTGATCGTCGCCTCGGACGAGGAAGCGGGCGAGCGGCGTTACGACTTCAAGCGGGCGACGCCGGTGTCCGACAGCGCGCCGCTGGATTTCGAACGTCCGGATACTGCACCGGTCGCGCTGATCGGGCCGAGCTGAGTCGCCGCCGCCGCGCGCCGCGCGGCCCGCGCCGTTAACGCAACCATTCCGCAGCGTCACGATATGTCGCACCCGTCCAGGCGCGCACAGGGTCCGGCTGGTGGCAGGTCCTGCGCGGGGCTTTTCAGCGAAAATCGAATGAAATCCGCACCGAGCGGCCGGATATTTACAACTTTTCGCGCCTTCCTGAAAAACCGTCCACAGAATTTCCGATGGAAACCGGCGGCTTGCGCACAGGTCGTCGCAAAATGGTAAACAGGTCGTGACAGCAGGCCCGGCGGCCTGCGCGGCCCCGGCGGCGAGGAGGACGATATGGACGCCATGACGATGACACGACCTGCGGTGCTGATCCTGCTGGGGCCTCCGGGCGCCGGGAAGGGGACGCAGGCACGGATGCTGGAAGAGCGGTTCGGGCTGGTTCAGCTGTCCACGGGCGACATGCTGCGGGCCGCCGTGGCGGCGGGCACCGAGGCCGGGCAGCAGGCCAAGGCGGTGATGGAGGCGGGCGGTCTGGTCAGTGACGAGATCGTGCTGGCGATCCTCGCGGACCGGCTGCGGCAGGACGATGTGAAGGCGGGCGTGATCCTCGACGGGTTCCCGCGCACGGGCGCGCAGGCCGAGGCGCTGGACCGGATGCTGGAGGCGACGGTGCAGCGGGTGAACGCGGCCGTGTCGCTGGACGTCGACGATGCAGCGATGGTGGAGCGGATCTCGGGGCGGTTCACCTGCAAGGGGTGCGGCGAGGGCTATCACGACAGCTTCAAGGCGCCGGCGGTGGCGGAGACCTGCGACAAGTGCGGCGGGACCGAGATGGTGCGCCGGGCCGATGACCGGGCCGAGACGGTGGGCGCGCGGCTGGAGGCCTATCATGCGCAGACCGCGCCGCTGATCGACTATTATGCCGGGCGCGGTGTGTTGAAACGGGTGGACGCCATGGGCGCGATCGGGCAGGTGGCGGATGACCTGAACGGGATCGTGGCCGCGGCCACGCGCTGAGCCGGGCGGGCCGTCACTGGAATATTGCTATGTCGCATAACAATTGTTGACAGCAATCAGACGGCCTGCGATCTTCCCGACCAGATGACGAAACCCTCGGGGTCCGTGCGGAGGAGCGTGCGGGCGGTCGGGGGACCGTCATGTCGATGGGAGGATACATCATGACATTCTTCAAGACCCTTTCACGGGGCCTTGCCGCCGGCGTCGTGGCGGCGATCGCGGGATCCGGCGCCTTCGCGCAGGAGGTGACGCTCAAGATGCACCAGTTCCTGCCGGCGCAGGCCAACGTGCCCCGGCTGGTGCTGGACGTCTGGGCGGACAAGGTGGAAGCGGACAGCAACGGCCGGATCAAGGTCGAACGCTATCCCGCCATGCAGCTTGGCGGCGTCCCGCCCGAGCTGACCGACCAGGTGATCGACGGGATCGCCGACGTCGTCTGGACCCTGCCGGGCTACACGCCGGGCCGCTTCCCCTCGACCGAGGTGTTCGAGCTGCCCTTCATGATGACGAATGCCGAGGCGACCAGCCGCGCCTATTGGGAATTCGCCGAGAAGCACATGATGGACACCGAGTTCGCCGAGATGAAGATGCTCGGCCTCTGGGTCCACGGACCGGGGCTGATCCATTCGTCCAAGCCGGTGACGGAGCCCGCCGATCTGAACGGCGTAAAGCTGCGCGCGCCGACGCGGGTGACGAACCAGCTGTTCACGCAGCTCGGTGCGACGACGGTCGGGATGCCGGTGCCCGCGGTGCCCGAGGCGCTGTCCAAGGGCGTGATCGACGCCACCGTGATCCCGTGGGAGGTGACGAGCGCACTGAAGGTCAGCGAACTGGTCAAGAACCACACCGAGTTCGGGGGCGAGGCGCTCTATACCGCGACCTTCATCTTCGCGATGAACAAGGGCGTCTATGACGGCCTGCCCGACGATCTGAAAAAGGTGATCGACGACAACTCGGGCGCCGACTTCTCGGCCTTCGCGGGCAAGGTGATGCAGGAGGGCGATGCCCCTGCACGCAAGATCGCGGTCGACCTGGGCAACAACATCATCGAGCTGACGCCCGAGCAGGTGGATGTGTGGCGTCAGGCCTCTGACGGTGTCGAGGCAGCCTGGATCGAAGAGATGAACGGCAAGGGCATGGACGGCGCGGCGCTGGTCGAAGAGGCCAAGGCCCTGATCGCCCAGCACACGAAGTGACGGTGCGGGCGCGGGTTCCGGCCTGCGCCCCCCTATCCGGACCGATGGTCCGGGCCCCATCCTGAACCCCCAGTCCCTAGCCCCCTGTCCGAGCGCCGAGGCCGGAGCATCCCATGATCCATGACCTGTTTCGCTGGCTGGCCCGCGCGATGGCCATTCTGGGCGGCGTGGTGCTGACCGCGCTGATCCTGCTGACCTGCGTGTCGATCCTTGGCCGGTCGGGCAACACGATCCTGCATTTCGACTGGCTGGAGCAACTGGCCCCCGCGCTGACCGCGCGACTGCTTGAGGCCGGGATCGCGCCGGTGCCGGGCGACATCGAGGTGACCGAGGCGGGCATGGCCTTCGTCATCTTCGCCTTTCTGCCGATCTGCCAGATCACGGGCGCCCACGCGGTGGTGGACATCTTCACCTCGCAGCTCGGGGTCCGGGCCAACCGGGCGCTGGCGTTCCTGTGGGAAGCCCTGTTCGCCGTCGCGCTGGTCGTGATCGCGTGGAAGCTGCAGGAGGGCATGGCGGGCAAGATGCGCTATGGCGAAACGACCTTTATCCTGCAGTTCCCGGTCTGGTGGTCCTATGCCGCCAGCCTCGCCGGGGCCTGCGTCGCGGCGGTGGTCGGCATCTACGTGGCGGTGATGCGCGGGGTCGAGCTGATGACCGGACGCGCGGTGCTGGCCGACGGAGGGTCCGGCGCGTGAGCAACTTCGAAACCGGGCTGCTGTCCTTTCCCATCCTGCTGCTGCTGATCTTCGCGCGGATGCCGATCGGTCTGGCGATGTTCGCCGTCGGCTTTGCCGGGCTGACCATCGTATCCGGCGGCTCGCCCAACGTCGCGCTCGCCAAGCTCAAGAGCGAAACCTTCACGACCTTCTCGAACTACTCGCTGTCGATCATTCCGATGTTCCTGCTGATGGGGCAGTTCGCGACCCTCGGCGGGATGAGCCAGGCGCTGTTCCGCGCCGCCGAATCGTGGCTGGGCCACCGGCGCGGCGGGGTGGCGATGGCGGCGGTCGGGGCCTGCGCGGGCTTCGGCGCGATCTGCGGGTCGTCGCTGGCCACCGCAGCGACGATGAGCAAGGTCGCCCTGCCGGAGCTGCGCCGCTACGGCTATTCCGGGGGCTTCTCGACCGCCACGCTGGCGGCGGGGGGCACGCTGGGGATCCTGATCCCGCCCTCGGTGATCCTCGTGATCTACGCCATCCTGACCGAGCAGAACATCGCCAAGCTGTTCCTCGCCGCGTTCATCCCCGGCGTGCTGGCGGCGATCGGCTACATGATCACCATCTCGATCTACGTCCGGCTGAACCCGGCCAGCGCGGGCACCCGCCCGCCGCAGCCGATGGCCGAACGCTGGCGCGCGCTGGTCGAGGTCTGGCCGGTGCTGCTGGTCTTCATGGCCGTGGTCGGCGGCATCTACTTCGGCTGGTTCACCCCGACCGAGGGCGCCGCGGTCGGCGCATTCGGCACCGGTCTGATCGCCCTGTTGAACGGCGGTCTGCGCGGCCGGGCGTGGAGCGACAGCTTCATCGCGACGGCGAAAAGCACCGGCATGATCTTCTTCATCGTCCTCGGCGCGGCGTTCTACAACGGCTTCCTCGCCCGGACGCAGGTCCCGCAGGAGCTGAGCCGCTGGGTGGTGGAGCAGGGCTTCAGCGCGTGGACGGTGCTGGCGATCATCCTCGTGCTCTACCTGATCTTCGGCTGCCTGATGGACAGCCTGTCGATGATCCTGCTGACCATCCCGATCTTCTTTCCCATCGTCTCGGCCATGGATTTCGGCCTGAACCCCGAAGAATTCGCGATCTGGTTCGGGATCATCGTGCTGATCGTGGTCGAGGTCGGGCTGATCACGCCGCCGGTGGGGATGAACCTTTTCGTCATCAACTCGATGGACCGCGAGACGCCGATCTCGCGGACCTACGGGGCGGTCATGTATTTCGTCGGGTCGGACATTGTGCGGGTGATCCTGCTGGTCCTGTTCCCCGGCATCACGCTCTTCCTGCTGCGCATCTCCGCGGGCTGAGGGGCCGTGCCCCGTCCCCCGACGGGGGCGGTGCGAGATATTTGTTATGGCGCATAACTGTTATGGCGCCGGAAAGGAGCGGACCGTGGTTCCGATCTGTATCGCAGCGTTGGCCCGCAAGGGCCCGACAGCCCGGCATACGCATCCGGACGGAGCGCTCGCCCGCCGCCATGATCCCCAGTCCCCAAGCCCGAGGTAAGCCGATGTCCGACGTTCTGACCATTGAAATCCGAGATCGCGTCGCCGTCCTGACGATGAACCGCCCCGACAAGCGCAACGCGATGAACGATGCCCTGCTGGGCGCGCTGGACGCGTTCTTTTCGGCCCCGCCCGAAGGGGTGAAGGCGGTCGTGCTGAGCGGCGTCGCGGGACACTACTGTTCCGGCCTCGACCTGTCCGAGCATGTCAGCCGCGACGCCGAGGGCACCCTGCGCCATTCGCGCGCATGGCACGCGGTGATGGACCGCATCCAGTATTCGGGCCTGCCGGTCGTCAGCAACATGTTCGGCGCGGTGATCGGCGGCGGGCTGGAGTTGGCGACGTCGACCCACGTGCGCATCGCGGAGCCCTCGGTCATCTTCCAGCTGCCCGAGGGGCGGCGCGGGATCTATGTCGGCGGCGGGGCGTCGGTCCGGGTGGGGCGCATTCTGGGCGCCGACCGGATGACCGAGATGATGCTGACGGGTCGTAAATACGGTGCCGAAGAGGGTCTGCGCCTGGGTCTGTGCCATTACGCGGTGGCCGAGGGCGAGGGGATGGCGCTGGCGCTCGACCTCGCGGGCAAGATCGCGCAGAACGCCAGCCTGTCGAACTATATCATGATCCACGCCATCGCCCGGATCTCGGACATGAGCCGGGCGGACGGGCTGTTCACCGAGAGCCTGTCGGCGGCCATCGCCCAGACCAGCCCGGATGCCGAGGAGGGCCTGCGCGCCTTCCTCGACAAGCGCGCGCCCGAGTTCCGCTGACCATGGCGCGCGACGGGGAGGATACAGTGACGGAGGGCGCTGGCCCGGTCCCCGACCGCGCGCTCAGGCGCCTGACCGGCTATTCCCTCAAGCGCGCCTACAATCGCCTGCAGACCGACGCCGCGCGGGTGCTGGATGGCTTCGGCCTGCGGATCACCACCTATTCCGCGCTGAGCGTCATCTGCGCGACGCCCGACCTGCGGCAGAGCCAGCTGGCCGAGGCGTTGTCGATGGAGCGGTCGAACACCGTGGTGATCGTCGACACGCTGGAACAGGCGGACCTGATCGAACGCCGCCGCGTCCCGCATGACCGGCGGTCCTATGCGCTGCGGGCCACCAAGGCGGGGCGACGGCTGTTCACCGATGCGACCGCGGCGCTGGAACGGCACGAGGACGAGATGCTCGGCGCGCTCGACGCCGGCGAGAGGGAGGAACTGATGCGGCTGCTGCACAAGATAGACGAGACGGGGGCGAACGGTGTCCGGGGCTGAACCGCGCGACGGGCTGGTCCCGCAGAGGGTCGAGGTCGAACGGCGTGCGGACGGGACGCTGATCCTGACCAGCCCGCACCCGCTGCCACCGGTCGCGGCGACGACGGGGGACTGGCTGGACCGGTGGGCGGAGGAGACGCCGGACGCCGTCTTCATCGCGGAACGCGAGGGCGCGGGCTGGCGCGAGGTCAGCTATGCCGAGGCGCGGCGCCGGGTGCGCTCGATCGCGGGCTGGCTGCTGGCGCAGGGGCTGCGCCAGGGCGACACGGTGGCGATCCTGTCGGGCAACGGCGTGGATCACGGGCTGCTTGCGCTGGCCTGCCAGTATGTCGGGCTGGCCTCGGCGGCGGTGGCCGAGCAATACACCCTGATCCCCGGCGCGCATGACCGGCTGGCCCATGTGCTGGACCTCGTAGCGCCCCGGCTGATCTACGTGGATGATGCGGCGCGGTATGGCGAGGGGCTGATGCTGCCCGCCGCGCGTGACATTCCCGTGCTGGCGAGCCGGACCGCGGGGGCGCCGCGCGACGTGTCGGCTATGGCCGCGGCGCTGGATCATGACGATGCCGGAGTCGATGCGGCCCGTGCCGCGACCGGGCCGGACACGCTGGCCAAGATCCTGTTCACATCGGGCTCGACCAGCCACCCCAAGGGGGTGCCGACGACGCACCGGATGATGTGCGTGAACCAGGCGCAGCTGGCCGCCTGCTTTCCGCTGTTGTCCGCCAAACGTCACCGTATCGTGGACTGGCTGCCGTGGAACCACGTGTTCGGCGGGTCGCACAACTTCAACATGATGCTGGCCAACGGCGGCGCGATCTACATCGACGACGGCAAGCCGACGGACCTGCATTTTCCCCGCACGCTGGAGGCGCTGAAGAGCGTCACCGGCACGCTCGCCTTCAACGTGCCGGTCGGCTACGCCCGAGTGCTCGAGGCGCTGAAGGCCGACGCCGACCTGCGCCGGGATTTCTTCGACGGGCTGGAGTTCTTCTTCTACGCCGGTGCATCGCTGCCGCAGGAGATCTGGACGGCGCTGGAGGAGATGGCGCTGGCCGAGCTGGGCCGCAAGCTGCTGTTCGTGTCGTCCTGGGGTATGACGGAGACCGCGCCCGCCTGCCTGCTGGTGCATGAGCCTGTGGCCGAAAGCGGCATCGTCGGCGCGCCGGTGCCCGGCGTGCGGATCAAGCTGATCCCTGAGGACGGCCCGCGCTTTGAGCTGCGGGTCGCTGGGCCGAACGTGATGGCCGGGTATTACCGCGATCCGGAGAAGACGAAGGAAACATTCGATGACGAAGGGTTCCTGATCACCGGCGACGCCGTGAAGTTCGTGGACCCCGCGGACCCCGACCGGGGGCTGCGGTTCGACGGGCGGATCAGCGAGGACTTCAAGCTGACCTCGGGCACGTGGGTGCGGGCTGCGAATATCCGTATCGAGCTGCTCAAGGCGCTGGAGGGGCTGGCCGTCGATGCCGTCATCACCGGGCACGACCGGGGCGAGGTCGGCGCGCTGCTGATCCCCGCGCAACCGCCCGTGACTGGCCTGCAGGGGCCGGGCGAGGTGCTGGCCGATCCGGCGCTGCTGGCGAGGATACGTGAGCGGATGGAGGGGCTGGCGGCAAAAGCGACCGGGTCGTCCAACCGGATCTCCCGTGCGGTGGTCATGGCCGAACCGCCTTCGCTGGCCGATCACGAGATGACGGCCAAAGGCAACCTGAACAATCGCAAGATGCTCGACCGCCGCGCCGATATGGTGGCGCGGCTCTATGCCGCCGACGGGTCCGACCCGGCGGTCATCATTATCTGAGGAGGCCCAACATGGTCGATATTTCCAAGGTCCGCGCCATCGACATCCACACCCATGCCGAGGAACCCTGCGGCTGTCATGCCGACGACGGCTATGACGACCTGCAGTCCACGATGGCGAAATACTTCGGCGCGCCATGGCAGCATCCGCCGACCATCCCGCAGACCGCCGCGCATTACCGCGAACAGAACATCGCCGCCGTGATCTTTCCCGTCGATGCGGAGCGCGAGACCGGCTATCGCCGCTATTCCAACGACGAGGTCCATGAACTGGTGAAGGAGAACGACGACGTCCTGATCCCCTTCGCCTCGATCGACCCGTGGAAGGGCAAGATGGGCGTGCGCGAGGCGAAGCGACTGATGCAGGACTACGGCATCAAGGGCTTCAAGTTCCATCCGACGATGCAGGGCTTCTTTGCCAACGACCGGATGGCCTATCCGCTCTACGAGGCGCTGGAGGAAGGCGGGGCGATCGCGCTGTTCCATACGGGACAGACGGGTGTCGGGTCCGGCATGCCCGGCGGCAACGGGATGCGGCTGAAGTATTCCAACCCGATGTACATGGATGACGTGGCCGTCGATTTCCCCGATCTGAAGATCATCCTCGCGCACCCTTCATTCCCCTGGCAGGAAGAGGCGCTGTCGGTCGCGCAGCACAAGCCCAACGTCTACATCGACCTCAGCGGCTGGTCGCCGAAGTATTTCCCCGACATCCTCGTCCGCTACTGCAACTCGATCCTGCGCAAGAAGGTGCTGTTCGGGTCGGACTGGCCGATGATCACGCCCGAGCGCTGGCTGGCGGATTTCGAGAAGATCGCGATCAAGGACGAACTGCGCGAGGACATCACCAAGAACAACGCCGCCCGGCTGCTGGGGCTGATCTGATCGCATCGTCCGGACGCGGCACTGACGATCCGGCTTGATCCAGCGCAATGCATGTGGTGCTTTTTGCATTCATGATGTCGAATGTGAATGGACAGGAACGGAGGATTGCCATGACCGAGGCGGCAGAGATCGCGCACGAAAGCGGGTTGCAGCACTACCCCGTCAGCTTTTTCGCCGTGTCCATGGGGCTGGCGGGTCTGACGCTGGCGCTTCACGCGGGCGAAGCGGCGCGGGGCTGGTCCGGGCAGCTCTCCGGCATCGCGGGTGTCGCGACGGTGCTGGTTTTCGCGGCGATCGCGCTCGGCTATCTGGCCAAGGCGATGCTGTATCCGCAGGCGGTGCGGGCGGAATGGCACCATCCCGTCCGGCTGGCGTTCTTTCCGGCGATCTCCATCTCACTGCTGCTGATCGCTGCGGTGGCCGTCGGACGGGACATGGCCATCGCGCCGGTGATCTGGATGCTGGGCGCGGCCGGGCAGTTCGTGCTGACGCTGGCGGTGGTTTCGGGATGGATCGGGACGCGGGCGTTCCAGCAGGGCGCGCTGAACCCGGCGTGGTTCATCCCGGCGGTCGGCAACGTCATTGCCCCGCTGGCCGGTGTCCCGCTCGGGTTCGTGGAACTGAGCTGGTATTTCTTCTCGGTCGGGGTGCTGTTCTGGATCGTGCTGCTGACGCTGGTGATGAACCGCATGATCTTTCACGATCCGCTGCCGGGCCGGTTGCAGCCGACGCTGGTGATCCTGATCGCCCCGCCCGCCGTCGCCTTCGTCGCATGGCTGCGCCTGACGGGCGAGGTCGACGCCTTTGCCCGGATACTGGTCAATGGGGCGTGGTTCTTTGCGCTGGTGGTGGCGACGCAGGTGCCCAAGTTGATGCGCCTGCCGTTCGCGTTGAGCTTCTGGGCGCTGAGCTTTCCGCTGGCGGCGCTGACGGTGGCGACGCTGACCTATGGCGCGCGCATCGGGTCCACGGCGCACGAGGCCGCCGGCCTTGTGCTGCTCGGTCTGCTGGTTCTGGTGATCGCGGGTCTGGTGTTGCGGACACTGCGCGCGATGTCGCGCGGCGAAATCTGTGTGCCGGAGTGACCGGGCCTGGCGATCAGCCGTCCAGCCGCCGCGCCTCGTCGATCAGCATGATCGGGATGCCGTTGCGGATCGGATAGGCCAGCCGCGCGGTCTTGCTGACCAGTTCCTGCGCCTCGGCGTCGTAGGACAGCGTGCCCTGGCTGGCCGGGCAGACCAGCGCCTCGAGCATGCGGCGGTCGAAGGCGGCGGGCTGCGGTGCCACTGCTTCGGGCAGGGCGTCGGGCGCGCCGGGCGCCGTCGTGTCGGTCATTGCATGCGTCCTTTTTCCTCGCCGCTGCGCAGGGCGTATTCGATCAGCGTCACCAGCGTTTCGCGGCGGGTGGTCAGCGACGGCGCCTCGAGCAGGGCCTGCTTGTCCTCGGGTTCGAACGACAGGAGCATCGAGAGCGAATTGATCAGCAGCTCGTCCTCGGCGTCGCGGAGCGAGTTCCAGTCGGTGTCGAGGCTGCGGGCCGAGAAGTAGCGGCCCAACAGGTCGAAGAACATGTCCCGGTCAAAGCCCGTGTCGTGGTCGGTCGGCCCGCGGTCGCGGTCGAAGCCGGACCACTCCACCTCGAACCGGCGGTAGGGGGTAAAGCCGGACACCTCGTCCCGCAGGCGATAGCGCGAGATGCCGCTGAGCGTGATCATGTAGCGCCCATCCTCGGTTTCCGAGAACTGGGTGATGCGGCCCGCGCAGCCGATGGACTGCAGCGCGGTTTCGCCGTTCGGCTTGTCGTAGGGCTGGACCATGCCGATCATCCGGTGCGACGTCTTGAGCGTGTCGTCCAGCATCGCGAGATAGCGCGGCTCGAACAGATGCAGCGGCAGGCGGGCGCGCGGCAGGAGCAGCGCGCCCGGAAGCGGAAAGACCGGAATGATGTCGGGAAGGTCGACGATATGCACCATGGCCCAGAGCTAGCGCTGGCGCAGGGTCAGGCAAATATCATCGAGCTGAGTTTTCTGCGCCCGTTCAGGACAATCGGATCCTGCGGTTTCAGGGCGTCGAAAATGGTGAACAGCTGGGCACGTGCGGCCCCGTCGTTCCATTCCCGGTCGCGGCGGAAGATCTCCAGCAGCTCATCCACGGCTTCCTGGACTTTTCCGTGCGCGTGCAGGGCCTTGGCCAGATCGAACCGGGCCTGGAGGTCCGCGGGATCGGCCTCGACCTTGGCGCGCAGTTCCTCGACCGGGCCTGCGCCCGCGGCCTGTTTCTTGAGCTCAAGCTGGGCGTGGGCCGCTTCGACCTCGGGGGACTTGGAAATGGCGACCGGGGCGCCGTTCAGCACCGCCTCGGCCTGCTCCAGATCGCCCATCTCGATATGGGCGCGGACCAGCCCGCCGTAGGCGGCAGCGTGTTCAGGTTCCTGCTGCAGGATCGCGGCGAAGGTCTGGGCGGCATCCTCGGCCGCGCCTTCGGCCAGCATTTCCTCGGCTGCCGCGACGGCTTCGTCCAGGCCGTTCGACGGATCGCCTCCGGCCTGTTCGATGGCGCGCTTGATGAAGGCGTCGATTTCCGAGGCGGGGACGGCGCCCTGGAACAGGTCCACGGGGCGGCCCTTGACGAAGGCGACGACGGTCGGGATCGACTGCAGCGGCAGGCCCTGCTGCGCCAGCGCCTGTGCGAGGCGCTGGTTCTGGTCGACGTCGATCTTGGCCATCTTCACCGCGCCCTTGGCCTTGGTGACAGCAGCTTCGAGCATCGGGCCCAGCGTCTTGCACGGGCCGCACCATGTCGCCCAGAAGTCGACGATGACGGGCACTTCCATGGAGGCGTCGACGACGTCTTCCATGAAGTTCTGTTCGGTCACATCCTTGATCAGGTCGCCCTTGGGCGCCGCGGAGGATTGGTTCTGACCCAGTTCCAGCATGATTGGCATCCCTTTCGAGAGGTTTTCCCCTATATGGACCCCGCGCCCCGGATTGTGAAGGTGTTACCCCTGCGAACTCCGGTGCGGAGAAAGCTCGCCGCCGCGACGGGGCGGAAGAGGCGGGATTCCGTTGAAAACCGGGACTTTCCGGATGCCGGTATCGCGTCGGTGCGGAACGTCGCCGTAACCCGGATACAGGCGCGCCACGCGCGAGCCGGCGCCCGTCTTGTTGACGGACGCCGGGCAGGTCGCCGGAGCGGTCAGGCCTCGGCCGGTTCGCCGCCGAAGAGCGCCCAGAACTCGTCGCGGGCGTTGCTGCGCGGGAAGGCGGTCGCGGGGACCGGGACCTCCAGGAAACGGCAGAGCGGGTCCCAGCCGTCGGCGGGTGTGAATACCAGAAGCCGGTCCGCCGGGATCGTGTCGCGCACCTTTTCGTTGTTCCGCTTGTAGGCGGCGACACAGCTTGCGCGGTCGGTGCCGCCGAAGACGCCGTCCGAAATCAGCGGCTGCATCGTGTCGAAGATCGCCCGGATCGGCGGGGGCAGCTCCAGCTTGTCGCTGTGCATCCAGAACTTGTTGATCGTCTTGGAGTAGCTGGCCCACCAGTCCTCGACCGGGCGCTCGGTGTGGATGACCCTGGCGTCGGGGAAGGCGATGGAGAGCTCGTGCCAGACCGTCGCGCCGGGGAAGTCGACCTGGGACTGGTAGTCGGCAAAGACCTCGGCCCAGTCGACCTCCTCGCCAGCATGGTGGGCCGCCCAGAACGCGGGCTGGGACGGGTTGGCCATGACCTCGGTCATGTGATGGCAGGGGCCGAAGCCCAGCTGTTCCAGCGCGATCTTGGTCGACATGGTGCCGGTGCGGCCAAAGCCGGATCCGATGACTTTCAGGGACATTGCGTTTCTCCTCGGTGCAAGTCTGGTGTCCGCGTCCGTCGTGGATGCGGGATGATGAAGGCAGAGCTTTCCTGTCCGGCCGGGGCCGGTTTGGTCCGCGTCAGGGTCTCGGGATGGTCCGCCACGCGAATTTCGTTGTGGACTGACAGGAAGTTGCGCCATCCTCGTGCATCGCGCAAACGAAAGGATTTCAGGGGTCGTGAAGGAAATTCAGCTTCATCGTCTGGACCTGAACCTGCTGGTCGTTTTCGAGGTCCTGATGACCGAGGGCAGCGTCGCCAAGGCGGCGGACAAACTGGGCAAGACGCCTTCGGCGGTGTCCCATGCGCTGGCGCGGCTGCGCGAACAGGTCGGTGATCCGCTGATGGTCAAGGTGGGCGGACGGCTGCAGGCCAGCCCCTTCGCGCTGCAGCTGATCGAAGAGGTGGTGCCGATCCTCGGCAGCATCAAGCGGGTGCTGCAACTGCCCGAACCTTTCGATCCCGGATCGAGCGTGCGGACCTTTCGCATCGCTTCCCCCATTGCCGCGCGGGTGCTGGCGGATGTCGTGACCAGGATCGGGGCGGCGGCGCCGAATATCTCGATCGACTGGCTGTCGGCGCCGCGTCAGGTCTATGCGGCGGTGGCGGAGGGGCATATCGACATGGCTCACCTTGGCGGCGAACGCAGTTTGCCGGACGGGCTCGACATGGCCGAAATGCCGCCGCTGCGGTTCGTGAGCTTTGTCCGACAAGGGCACCCGGCGCTGTCCGACTGGGGCTTGAGGGCCTGGCGGAGCCACGGGCACGTCAAGGTCGCGATCGACAACGAGGTGCGCAGCCCCGTGGACGAGGTGCCCGCGGGCGACCGTCACATCGCCGCGCGGATTTCGGAGTTTGCCGGTGTCGGGCCTTTGCTGGCCTCCAGTGACCTCATCGCCACGCTCCCTTCGCTGATCATGGCGTGGGACATGGAGCGATACGGTCTGGTCCCGCTGCCGCCGGTCGTGCCGCTTGCGCCGTTCCGGGTCCGGTTCTTCTGGTCGTCGCGGACCGCGAACGACCCGGCATCCGTCTGGCTGCGCGATCTGGTGATGTCGGCCTATCGCGAGGCCGATCTGGCGGCGGAGGCAATGGTGGCCGCGCGCCTTGCACCGCTGAGCGAGGGGAGGACATGACGGGATTCCCGCTGCACCGTCTGGACCTGAACCTGCTGGTCGTGTTCGAGGTCCTGATGGCCGAGGGCAGCGTCGCCAAGGCGGCGGACAAGCTGGGCAAGACGCCTTCGGCGGTGTCACATGCGCTGGCGCGGCTGCGCGAGCAGGTCGGCGATCCGCTGATGGTCAAGGTGAACGGCAGGATGGAGCCGTCGCCCTTCGCCCTTCGCCCTGTCGCTGATCGAGGACGTGCGGCCGATCCTGCGCAGCATCCAGCGAGTCGTCGCGCCACCCCAGAGCTTCGATCCGGCGACCAGCACGCGGACCTTCCGGATCGCAGTGCCGGCCATTCCGATGTGGATCAACCGGGTTTTCTAGCGTCTGTCCGAGAACGCGCCCGGCGTGGCGATCGAATGGTCGGGGCTGGGGCCGCATCTGTATCAGGCGGTGGCGGACGAGGAGATCGACCTGGCCTTCCTCGGAACCGATACGCCGCTGCCCGAGGGCGTGGTGGATGAAGTGCTGCCGCCGCTCCGGCGATACACGTTCATGCGGCAGGGCCACCCGGCGCTGGACAGGTGGGACAGGCAGGCATGGCTGGACTGGCCGCATGTGATGGTGGGCATGTCGAGTGCCGCCCGCCAGACGGTCGAGGCGGCGGTGAAGCGGGACGGTCTGGACCGGCGGATCGGGGCGCATATTCCCGAATTCTCGGGGATCGCACCGCTGCTGGCCTCGTCCAACATGCTGATGACGACGGCTGCCCCGTTCGTGGGGGGCGATATCGCGACATACGGGCTGGTGGTGCGGCATCCGCCGGTGGAGGTGCCCGACATCACCTTCCGCTTCTTCTGGAGCGCGCGTCTGGCCGCCGATCCGGGAAGCAAGTGGGTCAGGGATCTGGTGATCGACGCCTATCGCTGGATGTGCGAGGCGACCGATGTGAGCGGCCGGGTGGTCTGAGCGGCGGATCGCGCCGCGTGGGCGGCGCGATCTCAGGGGCGTGCTTGGACGCCTTGTGCGGGACCGCTCAGCGGGCCGCCAGCAGTTCCGGGACCGAGAGCAGGATGAACTCGTTATGCGCGGCGACGCCGGGTTCGCGCCCGCCCGAGAAGGGCAGGTTGTTGTCGTTGGCGACCATGATGTGGGTTTCGTCCACGCGGGCCACGTCCTCGATGGTGAAGAACGGGAACGAGAAATTGCCTTGCGCCGGTTTCATCCCCTCGCGGGCCAGCCCGTCGGGGTCCGCGATGTTCATCAGGTCGATGTGGCCGATCCGGCGGATGTAGCCGTCCTCGTCCATGTCGGCCATGTCGACCAGCACGATGTTCTTGACCCGTGCCGGGTTCGGGTAGCAGGCCGAGGTGTCGGTCGCGCCCTCGGCACAGGCGCGGGACGGGTCGCCTTCGCCGTTGTCACGCTCGATCACCAGCGCGCGGGTTTCGTCGATGAAGTTGAAGTCGCCGATGGCGGTCGCGCCTTCGGCCAGCTGGAACCGGGCGCTTTCGCCGGTCCATGCGCCTGCGGCGGTGTCGAACTGCATCACGCGCAGGAAGGGGCCTTCGATCTCGCCGGTTTCGGCCAGCAGCGGCTTTTCGAGCATCGCCCAGAGCATCGAGGTGCCGGGCTGGTGCGCCATGCCCTCGTAACCGCCGGAGCGCTGGACCTGATAGTCCTTGCCCGCCGTGGCCGGGACATAGACGGTATAGGTGTCCGGGCCGCGCAGCTCCTTGCCGTCGAGCAGGGTCGGGTAGACCTCGCGGATCACGCCGTCGAGGCTGGCGCGGATGAGGTAGGGGCCGAATTCATCGCCGATCCAGACCTCGCCGTTCACCACCTGGATCGATTCCGGGTCGAAATCGGCGCCGGTCAGGTAGCGGCCCTCGGTGCCTTCGTAGGCGATGCGGAACGGGACCTTGTTGTCGGGGTCGCGCAGGAAGATCGTCTCGCGCCGCTCGACGGTGCCGGCGGCGAAGTCGGGAGCCATGCGGTGGAAGAACAGCATCGCGTCGGCCGAGTTGCGCTTGTTGCCGAAACCGTTGTCGGTCAGCGTGTACCAGCTGCCGTCCTCGGCGGGGGTCATGGCGAACCCGGACATGCCCTGCATCGGCTGGCCGATGAACGGCAGCGCGATGCCCGTCTCGTGCCCGCCGTAGGCCTTGCCCGTGTTGCCCATGACGGACATCGGCGCGGCGTTGCGGGCGCCGCCGGTGAACTTGCCCGAGATCCACGCGTCGCGCGGGGCGTCCGCAGGCGGTTCGACCAGCGACATCGCGGGAAGGAAGGCGTGACCGGCGAGGGTCGCCTCGAATGCATCCTGGGCGAGGGCCGGTGTGGCGGTCGCGGCGGCGAGGGCAAGGGCGGAGAGGGTGTGACGCATGTCGTTCATCCGTTTGTTGGTGTGGATGACGTGCGGGTAAAGGTGGTGCGTAACGGCGATATGGCCGGGCCATGTCAGTTTGGTAAATCCGCGCGGACGTCGCGTCAGCCGCGCGTTGAGCGGCGGCGCGGGCTGTGGCAGGCTGGCGGGGTATCGCTGGCGCAGGAGGGCCGGAGCTGACCACTGCCGTGCCATCGTTGCTGAGGTATCCGTCGCTGGACGGCAAGACCTTCCTCGTCTGCATCGGCGCGGCGAAATGCGCGACGAGCTGGCTGCATGGCTACCTGGCGTCGCTGGGTGTCGCGGTGTCGCCGCTGAAGGAGGTTCATTTCTTCAACGCCAGGTTCCCGCAGAATGCCATGGGCGACATGGAGGGGCTGGCGCTGGCGCGGCTGAAGTTCCATCTGGAACAGCCGGGCGACGTAAGGGCGAACCTCGCGGCGCGGCCGAATTTCGCGGCCAGCATCGACCGGGCGCAGATGGTCTATGACGACAACGCCTATTTCGGACATTTCGCGCGGCTCTGCGGGCCGGAGACGCGGGTCTTCAGCGACATCACCCCGGCCTATGCGGCGATCGGGGCGGAGGGGTTCGCTTTCATGCAGGATTTCGCGGCCTCGCAGGCGGTGACGCTGAAGGTGCTGTTCATCCTGCGCGATCCGGTGACGCGGTTCTGGTCGCAGCTGCGTCAGCTGGAACAGATGAACGCGGAGAACGACGCGCTAAGGCGGTGGCCGGATGCGCTGCGCTCGGCCCCGCTGATGGCGCGGGCGGATTACCGGGGGACGATCGAGGCGCTGGAGGCGGTGTTGCCGCCCGAGGCGGTGCAGGTGCTGTTCTACGAGGACCTGCTGGCCGAGGACAGCCTGCGGCGGCTGTGCGAATTCGCGGGGCTGGCGTATCGGCCCCCGCTCTCGGTCGAGCGCGAGAACGAGACGCAGGTGCGGACGCCGTTGCCCGAGGACGCACGGGCGGCGATCCGTGAGGCGCTGGACGGACAGTATGCGTATTGCCGCGCACGGTTCGGCGCGGCGCTGCCGGAGAGCTGGGCGGCGTAGGGCCGGGGTCTGGTATTCATGACTGTGCGTCACCTGCGGGGCGGCGTAACTTCTCAGGTGTTCGGAGCACAGGGATAGCCGCTCCGGCACAGAATTTTCAGAGAGGAGATTACAATGCCCGAGGACGGAATCAGCTTCCTTTTCCGCAAGACCGCGGACACCGACAAAACCGATGACGGCTTTTCGTTCGACACCGGCCGGTTCTCGGTCGGGACCTATTACGACGCCTACAAGACCGGTGACTCGCAAGACACCAAGACGGACTTCGCCGCGCCCGAGTGGGAGGACAACGTGCCGCCCGACATGACGGACGAGTTCAGCTTCCTGCTTTAGCCCGGATCAACCGACATCGCGAACCGCCCGGCCCCCGTTGCCGGGCGGTTTCGTTTCCGGGGGCGGGGCTGACCGGTAAACGGACTCCTGAATTGACCTAAGGTAAGGTATGCTGGTGCCGTCCGGTGCAGGCCGCACGTCCGACTGCACTGGCAGGTGTAACGAGGAGATTGCGATGCCCGAAGATGGAATTGGATTTCTGTTCTGGGAAGATGCCCGTTCACGCGTGAACGAGATCGCGTTCGACAGGGCGGCGGACAAGCTGTTCTGGCCGAATGAAACCTTCCCCGCGCATTTCTACTACCAGGCGCCCGACCACAACTGGAAGGCCCATGGCGGGGTGCGGGATCCGAACCCGCCGACCGACAACGAACTGCAGTGGGACGACAACGTGCCGCCCGACCTGTCGGAGTTCTCGGACTTCCTGCTGTAGATCCGGCCCGCGCGTCACCCTTTGGCGGCGCGGGTCCATTCGAGATAGGCGACCGCCAGGCGGTCGGGAACCGCCGGGAGGATGGTTTCCGACGTCGCGATGGTCAGCCTGTCGCCGTCGATCTCGAAGTTGCGGACCTGCTCGGTGCCCACGTAGTCGGGGTGCCATGCCGCGTCGACGGTGGCGATGAAACGGCTCCCCTCGATCCGCAGGGCGCCGGAATAGGCGAACATGGTGCGGATCATCGCCGCCTCGGGCGTTTCGCCTGCGTTCGGGCTGCGGTCCTGCGCGGTGATGACCGTGGTCAGGCGGTCGTCGCGGGTGATCGCGATATAGCCGACCGGGGTGTCGCCGAAGGGGACCATCACCTCGCCATTGTCGGAGAAGACCCATTTGACCGCGAGCAGCTTCCAGTTTCCGTAGATCGCATCGTTCGGCATCGGGTGTCTCCTGTGCGGGATCAGAGGTCGAAGGTCGCGAAGACCGGCGCGTGGTCCGACGGCTGTTCCCAGCCCCGGACCGCGCGCAGGATGCGCGAGGAGTGGGCGGCGTTCGAGATGTCGGGCGTGGCCCAGATGTGGTCCAGGCGGCGGCCCTTGTCGGCGGCGTCCCAGTCAGGGCTGCGGTAGGACCACCAGGAATAGAGGTTGCCCTCGGGCAGGTCCTGCCGGGTGATGTCCACCCACTTGCCCGCGTCCTGCGTCGCGCCGAGCGCCTCGACCTCGACCGGGGTGTGCGAGACGATCTTGAGCAGCTGCTTGTGGTTCCAGACGTCGTCCTCGCGCGGGGCGATGTTCAGGTCGCCGACGAGGATCGCCTTTTCGGGGCGTTCGGCGTGGAACCAGTCGCGCATCTCGGAGAGGTAGTCGAGCTTCTGGCCGAACTTCACGTTCTTTTCGCGGTCCGGAATGTCGCCGCCCGCCGGGACGTAGAAGTTGTGGATCGTCACCCCGTTTTCCAGCCGCCCTGCGATGTGGCGGGCGTGGCCGAGGGCGGCGAAGTCGCGGTCGCCCACGTCCTCGATCGGCAGTTTCGACAGGATGGCGACGCCGTTGTAGCCCTTCTGCCCGCGCGCGATCATGTGGCGGTAGCCAAGTGCCTCGAAGGTGGCGAAGGGGATCTTGTCGACCGGCGACTTGCATTCCTGCAGGCAGAGCACGTCCGGCAGTTCCTCGGTCATCAGGCGCGAGACCAGCGCCTCGCGCAGGCGGACCGAGTTGATGTTCCATGTGGCGAGGGTGAAGGTCATCGGGCGACTCCTGTCCGGCGTGGGTGGGGCAGGGGTCGCGTTCCGGGACGGTCATGTCAAGGGCGTCGGGCCGCGGGTGCGCAGGATTGGCCGGTTGTCATTGTGGCCGGGGGGTGCATGATGGCGCCAAATGGGGAGGCACGGCGTGAAGACCGTCACCGAGTTTCCGAGACAGGTCCGGGAAGAGCCGGACATGGGGATCGTTCTGGCGGATGGCACACGGCTGTCCGCGCGGGTCTGGATGCCGGAGGATGCGGGCGACGACCCGGTTCCGGCGATCCTTGAGTTCCTGCCCTATCGCAAGCGCGACGGCACCACGGTGCGCGATGCGCTGACCCATCCCTATTTCGCCGGACATGGCTATGCCTGCCTGCGCGTCGACATGCGCGGCAATGGCGACAGCGACGGGGTGATGGACGACGAGTATTCCCCGCAGGAGCTGTCAGACGCCTGCGAGGTGATCGCATGGATCGCGGCGCAGCCGTGGTGTTCGGGGACCGTCGGGATGATGGGCATCTCATGGGGCGGGTTCAACGGGTTGCAGGTCGCGGCCCTTGAGCCGCCGGCGCTGCAGGCGGTGGTGACGCTCTGTTCGACGGTGGATCGCTACGCGGACGACATCCACTTCAAGGGCGGGTGCCTGCTGAACGAGAACCTCGGCTGGGGGGCGACGATGTGGGCCTATTCCTCGCGTCCGCCCGATCCGGCGCTGCGCGAGGACTGGCGGCAGCAGTGGATGCTGCGGCTGGAGGCGGAGCCGTTCCTGCCCGACCTCTGGCTGAGGCACCAGCGGCGGGACGCCTACTGGCGGCACGGGTCGGTGTGCGAGGACTATTCCGCGCTGAAGGCGAAGGTGATGGCGGTCGGGGGCTGGGGCGACAGCTACAAGAACGCGGTGCCGGAGATCGTCCGGAACCTGCCGGGGGCGAAGGGGATCGTGGGGCCGTGGGTGCACAAGTATCCGCATTTCGCGGTGCCGGAGCCGCGCATCGGGTTCCTTCAGGAGGCGCTGCGGTGGTGGGATCGCTGGCTGAAGGGCGTCGAGACCGGGGTCGAGGAGGATCCGGCGCTGGCGCTTTACTTGATGGACGGGGTGCGGCCCGCGACGTGGTACGCGGAGCGGCCGGGACGGTGGATCGCCGAGGGCGGCTGGCCGTCGGCGGGGATCGGGACCGAGGTTTTCAGGCTCGTGCCGGGTGAACTGATGTCCGACGCAGGGCAGCGCCCGGCCCGAGGGGGGGCGCAGAAAGCGCCCGCCCTGGGGGGCGGGTCGGGCGCTGCCCGGACCACGGGTCCGGGCGGGGATGACCCCACAGGTTTGGGCGAAGGATTCACGGTTTCGCTCGCCTCGCCCCAGCACTGCGGGGCCGAGGGCGGGGAGTTCTGCGCGATCTGGCTGGGGCCGGAGATGCCGGGCGACCAGCGGCCGGACGATGCCTTTTCCGCGTGTTTCGACTCCGGCCCGCTGGCGCAGACCGATATCGTCGGGGCGCCCTCGCTACGCCTGCGGCTAAGCTCGGACAGGCCCGCGGCGCAGATTGCCGTCCGGTTGAACCATGTCCACCCGGACGGGGCTTCGACCCGGATCACCTGGGGCGTGCTGAACCTGACCCGCCGCGACTCGATGGCCGATCCGGAGCCGCTGGTTCCCGGCGAGAGCTGTGACATCACCGTCCCGCTGGACCACATCGCCTATCGCCTGCCCGAGGGGCACCGGCTGCGCGTTGCGGTGTCCACCAGCTACTGGCCGATGCTCTGGCCACAGCCCGAGGCGGCGACGCTGACCCTGACCGGCGGCGCGCTGGACCTGCCGGTCCGCCCCGCGGCGCAGGGTGACGAGGTGACGTTCCCCGGCCCCGAAGCCGCGCCCGCCCTGCGGCAGCGTATCGTCCGTGAGGACAGCCACGTCCGGCGGACTGAGACGGATCGCCAGACCGGCGCGGTGACACTGGTGATCGAGGACGACTTCGGCGAGGCGGAGAACCTCGATCACGGGCTGATCTCGGGCGGCATCGCCCGCGAACGCTGGACGATCCATCCCGACGACCCACTTAGCGCAAGGGGCGACTGCCACTGGACCGAGGTGATCGAGCGCGACGGCCTGCGGCTGAGGACGGAGACCTATTCGACCATGACTTCGGACGCGACCACCTTCCACTTCAGCGCAAGGCTGGAGGCATGGGAGGGCGACCGCCTGATATATGACCGCGACGTCAAAACGGAGGTGCCGCGCGACATGATGTGACCTCCCGCCGCGAAAAGCTGCGGGAAATCCTTGCATGACGGCCCGTAAAGCGGGTTTATTGACTCACCAATCAAGAAAACGCCGGGGCACCCTCCGGTAAAACAGGGAGAAGACCATGAGCGACGAGCTTCGCTATTATCTCAACCGCACCGTTCTGGGCCGGATGCCGCGCCGCGCCTTCCTTGGCCGCGCGATGGCGCTTGGCATGACGGCGGCGGGTGCGAACCTGATGCTGTCCTCGGGCCTGCGCGCGCAGGAGCCGGTGAAGGGCGGGACGATGAAGCTGGGGATGCAGGGCGGCGGGTCCACCGACAGCCTCGATCCCGGTCTCGCCTCGAACCAGGTGACCTTCCAGATCTGCAAGCTGATCGGCGACACGCTGGTCGAGCTCGATCCCAAGGGCGGCCCGGTGATTCCGCGTCTGGCCGAAGAGGTGACGAGCGACGACACCGCCACTGTCTGGACCTTCAAGATCCGCAAGGGCGTCACCTTCCACAACGGTGCGACGATGACCCCCGCCGACGTGGTTGCCACGGTCGAGCGGCATTCGAACGAGGAGTCGAAGTCCGGCGCGCTCGGCGTGGTCAAGGGCATCAAGGAAATGACGGTCGACGGCGACAATGTCGTGATGACCCTGAACGGCCCGAACGCCGACTTCCCCTACCTGATGGCCGACTACCACCTCGTCGTGCAGCCGAACGGTGGCAAGGACGATCCGACCAGCGGCATCGGCACCGGCGCCTACAAGGTCGTCGTGAACGAACCGGGCGTGCGCCACGTGTTCGAGAAGTTCGACGGCTACTGGGACGACTCGATGGGGCACGTGAACACGGTCGAGATCACCGTGATCAACGACAACACCGCCCGGACCAGCGCGCTGCAGTCGGGACAGGTGCATTACATCAACCGGATCGACCCCAAGGTCGCGGGCCTGCTGGACCGGGCGCCGAACGTCACCGTGACGCAGGCGTCGGGCAAGGGCCACTACGTGTTCATCATGCACTGCAACACGGCGCCCTTCGACAACAACGACCTGCGGCTGGCGCTGAAATACGCGATCAACCGGGAAGAGATGGTCGAGAAGATCCTGCGCGGCTATGGCTCGGTCGGGAACGACTTCCCGATCAACGCGGCCTATCCGCTGTTCCCCGAAGGGATCGAGCAGCGCACCTACGATCCGGACAAGGCCAAGTTCCACTACGAAAAGTCCGGCCACTCCGGTCCGATCACCCTGCGCACCTCTGATGTCGCCTTCTCGGGCGCGCTGGATGCGACGGCGCTGTTCCAGCAGTCGGCGGCCGCCGCCGGGATCGAGCTGGAGATAAAGCGCGAGCCGGGTGACGGCTACTGGACCGACGTGTGGAACGTGCAGCCCTTCAGCGCCTCCTACTGGGGCGGGCGTCCGGTGCAGGACCAGATGTATTCCACCGCCTACCTGTCGACGGCGGACTGGAACGACACCCGGTTCCAGAACGAGAAGTTCGACGGACTGCTGCGGCAGGCCAAGGGCGAACTGGACGAGGCCAAGCGCAAGGAAATGTATCGCGAGATGGCGATGCTGGTCCGCGACGAGGGCGGCCTGATCTGCCCGATGTTCAACGACTTCGTTTCCGCGCATGGCGAGGATCTGGTCGGCTGGATCGACGATCCGAACCAGGACAACATGAACGGCTACGTCACGCACAAGTGCTGGATCGCGTGAGGTCCGGGTCGTGCATCCGATCCTGAAATTCGTGGCCCAGAGGATCGCTCTGGGCCTCGTGCTCCTTCTTGCCGCGTCGGTGCTGATCTTTGCGGGCACCCAGATCCTGCCGGGCGACGTGGCGCAATCCATTCTCGGACAATCGGCCACCGAGACCGCCCTCGCGAACCTGCGCGCGGAGCTGGGTCTGAACGAGCCGGTCGTCTCGCGCTATTTCGCCTGGCTGGGCGGCGCATTGCAGGGCGATCTGGGGACCGCACTGACGAACGGGCAGGACATCGCGGACGCGATGAGCCGCCGCCTTGGGAATACGCTGTTCCTCGCGGGCTGGGCCGCGCTGATCTCGGTCCCGCTGGCGATCATCCTCGGGCTGATCGCGGTGCGCTACAACGGGCGCTGGCCGGACAGGCTGATCTCGGCGGTGACGCTGGCGACGGTGTCGGTGCCGGAATTCCTGCTGGGCTACATCGTGATGTTCTACCTTGCGGTGCAGTTCCGGTGGTTCCCCTCGGTCTCGACCGTCTATGACGGGATGACGCTGGGGGCCAAGCTGAACGCCATCGCGCTGCCGGTCATGGTGCTGGTCATGGTCGTGCTGGGCCACATGATGCGGATGACCCGCGCGGCGATCCTGAACGTGATGCAGTCGGCCTATGTCGAGACGGCGGAGCTGAAGGGCCTGCGTCCCTTCACCATCATCTGGAAACACGCCTTTCCGAACGCCATCGCGCCGGTCGTCAACGTGGTCATGCTGAACATGGCCTACCTCGTCGTCGGCGTCGTGGTGGTCGAAGTGGTCTTCGTCTATCCCGGCATGGGGCAATACCTGGTCGACCACGTCGCCAAGCGGGACGTGCCGGTGGTGCAGGCCTGCGGGCTGGTGTTCGCCGCGATCTACATCGGGTTCAACATCCTCGCCGACGTCATCGCCATCGTGGCCAACCCGAGGCTGAGGCACCCGAGATGATGCGCATTCCCCTTTCCGCCCTGATCGGGCTGATCCTGACCTCGGTTTATTTCCTCGCCGCCATATTCGCCGGCTGGCTGGCGCCCTACGGCATGGCCGAGGTCGTCGGCGACGTGTGGGAGCCGTCGAGCGCCGAGCACTGGCTGGGCACCGACAGCATCGGGCGCGACCTGCTGACCCGGATGATCTATGGCGGGCAGATCACCATCTTCGTGGCGACCGCCGCGACGATTCTGAGCTTCGTCACCGGCTCCATCCTCGGCTTCACCGCCGCCGTGGCCGGGGGCTGGGTGGATCAGGCGCTGAGCCGGATGGTCGACCTGATCATGTCGATCCCGGCGCTGATCTTTGCCCTCGTCGTGCTGTCGGTGATGCCTGTCACGATGCCGGTGCTGATCGCCGTCATGGGCCTGATCGAGTCGACCCGCGTGTTCCGCCTGTCCCGCGCCGTGGCCGCCGACATCGTGGTCATGGACTATGTCGAGGCCGCCCGCCTGCGCGGCGAAGGCTCGGCCTGGGTGATCTTCCGTGAAATCCTGCCGAACGCCCTGTCGCCACTGGTGGCCGAGGCGGGGCTGCGGTTCATCTTTATGGTGCTCTTCATCTCGACGCTGTCGTTCCTCGGGCTCGGCGTCCAGCCGCCACTGGCGGACTGGGGCGGGATCGTGAAGGAGAACAAGGAAGGCATCGTCTACGGCATCGCCGCCGCGCTCTACCCGGCGGTGGCCATCGCGACGCTGGCGATTTCCGTGAACCTCGTGGCGGACTGGATCCTGAACCGCACGACCAGCCTGAAAGGGGGCCGCGGATGAACGACGATGAGATCGTTCCCGTCAGCCATGTCGCCGAGGGCGAGACGCTGCTGGAGATTACCGGGCTGAGGATCGAGGCCACGGCCTATCCGCCGGGCGAGCCGCCGCAGGAGATCGTGATCGTGGACGGCGTGTCGCTGAGCCTGAAGAAGGGCAAGGTGCTGGGCCTGATCGGGGAATCCGGTGCGGGCAAGTCGACCATCGGCCTGTCATCCATGGCCTACGGCCGCGGCGGCGTGCGGCTGACGGCGGGCGACATCGTGCTGAACGGGCAGGAGATCCGCGCGGCCGGGCCGGGCGTACTGAGGCGGCTGCGGGGCAAGGTCGTGACCTACGTCGCGCAGTCGGCGGCGGCCAGCTTCAACCCCTCGCGCAAGCTGATGGACCAGGTGATCGAGACGACCGTCGCGGCGCGCGGCGTCAGCCGGTCGCAGGCCGAGGCGCGGGCGGTGACGCTGTTCAGGAAGCTGGGCCTGCCGGATCCGGAGCGGATCGGCAAACGCTATCCGCACCAGGTCTCGGGCGGGCAGCTGCAGCGGGTGATGACCGCGATGGCCCTGTGCCCCGAGCCGGAGCTGGTGATCTTCGACGAACCGACGACGGCGCTGGACGTGACCACGCAGATCGACGTGCTGGCGGCGATCAAGGAGGCGATCGCGGACACCGGTGTCGCGGCGCTCTATATCACGCATGATCTGGCGGTCGTGGCGCAGGTCTCGGACGAGATCATGGTGCTGCGGCACGGCAAGATGGTCGAGCATGGCACGACCGACCAGATCATCAACGCCCCACGCGAGAACTACACGCGCGACCTCGTCTCGGTCCGGTCCATCGACCACGAGGAAAAGGCGCCGGTCGGCGAGACGGTGCTTAAGGTCGAGGGGATCACGGCGCGCTATTCGGGACTGAAGCGGGACATCCTGTCGGACGTTTCCGTGGCGCTCCACCCCGGCCAGACGCTGGCTGTGGTGGGCGAATCCGGCTCCGGCAAGTCGACGCTGGCGCGGGTGATCACCGGGCTGCTGCCGCCGTCCGCGGGCAAGGTGACGTTTTCGGGGCGGGAACTCTCGCCCGCCCTGAACGGGCGGTCTCGGGACGACCTGCGCGAGCTGCAGATGATCTACCAGATGGCCGACGTGGCGATGAACCCGCGCCAGACCGTCAAGACGATCATCGGGCGGCCGCTGGAGTTCTACTTCGGCATGAAGGGCAAGCAGCGCGACGCGCGGGTGGCCGAACTGCTGGAGGAGATCGAGCTGGGGCAGGGCTTTGCCGACCGCTATCCGGCCGAGCTGTCGGGCGGCCAGAAACAGCGCGTCTGCATCGCCCGCGCGCTGGCGGCTGAGCCCAAGGTCATCATCTGCGACGAGGTGACATCGGCGCTTGACCCGCTGGTGGCGGACGGGATCCTCAAGCTGCTGCTGAAGCTGCAGCGGGAGGAGGACGTGGCCTACCTCTTCATCACCCACGACATCGCCACGGTCCGCGCGATCGCGGATTCCATCGCTGTGATGTACCAGGGCAAGGTCCAGCGCTACGGCCCCAAGAGCGAGGTCCTCGCCCCGCCGTTCGACGCCTACACGGACCTTCTGCTGTCGTCGGTGCCGGAAATGCGGCTCGGCTGGCTGGAGGAAGTGGTGGAGAACCGCAGGATGGAAAGCGCGGGGCATTAAGAGAATTTTGCCTCCGGCGGGAGTTTGTCTGGCCAGATGAAGCATGGGATCGATCCCTCGTTCATCTGGCCGAATAAACTCCCGCCGGAGGCTCCCTCACCCGCCAACCGCGCGGGTGCCGGGCGGATGTCACGTCCGGATCACGAAGCCCCGTGCGATGTGGTTCCGCACGAACCAGATCATCGCCACGCCGGGGATCAGCGACACCACCGTCATCGCCATCACCAGCCCGATGTCGGTCTGGAACCCGAAGAGCGCGTTGATCGCCATGGTGATCGGCTTGCCCGCCGTGACCGTCAGGATGCGGGCGAAGACGACCTCGACCCATGAGAAGATGAAGCAGAAGAAGGCCGCCACCCCGATGCCGGGGGCGATGGCGGGGATCAGCAGTTTCACGAAGAAGCGCGGCAGGGAATAGCCGTCGAGGAAGGCTGTCTCGTCGAACTGGCGCGGGATGGCCGAGATGAAGCTTTCGAGGATCCAAATCGCGATCGGCAGGTTGAAGACGCAGTGGACGATGGCGATGCCCACGGGCGAGTTCACGAGGCCGGCCTTGGAGAACAGCAGGAAGATCGGCAGCGACAGCACCACCGGCGGGGTCATCCGGAAGGCCAGAAGCAGGAACAGGAAATGCCGGTCGCCCGTGAAGCGGTAGCGCGAGATCGCGTAGGCCGCGGGCAGGGCGGCGGCGAGGCAGAGGGCGACGTTCAGCAGGACATAGGTCAGCGAGTTGACGATGGAGGAAGTGAGCGCCGCGCTTTCCCAGATGTTGCGATAGTTGATCAGGGAGTAGCTGCCGGTCGGGATGTCCTCGCGCCGCAGGGTCGAGGTGAAGCTGAGCGTCAGGGTCTGGGCCAGCGGCAGCAGGATGAAGAGCGCGAGGGCCGCGAAGACCAGCGTGCGCAGGACGATGGCGCGGGCGCTCATGTGGCGGCCTCGCGGGTCTGGCGGAGTTTGACGAAGGCGAAGACCAGCGACAGGACGATCAGGAAATAGACCATCGCGCGGGCGGCGGCGGAGCCGTAGCTGTAGGCCTTGATGTCCTCGCCCAGATCGAGCGACAGGAACGTCGTCGCCCCCTGCGGTCCGCCCGCGTTGATGCCGAAGGCCTCGGTGTAGATCAGGAAGCTGTCCATGAAGCGCAGGAGCAGCACGATGGACAGCGCGCCCGCGATCTTGGGGAGTTCGATGTGCCGGAAGGTGGCGAGGCGCGAGGCGCCGTCGATGGCGGCGGCCTGGTAGTAGGCCTGCGGGATGGCGGCGAGGCCCGCGTAGGACAGGATCACCACGAGGCCCAGCCAGTGCCATGTGTCCATCGCGACGATCAGCGCCCATGTGTGCAGCGCGTTGAACTTGTAGTCGAGCGTCAGCCCGAGCGTGTCGAGAGCCTGCCAGACCGGGCCGGTGCCGTCGCGCACGAGGGTCAGCCACATCGACGGGATCATGTTCCACGGCACCACCAGCGGCAGCGCCAGCAGCATGAGCATCGGCGTCGCCACCCGCCCCGCGCGCAGCAGCAGGACGGCGATCCAGAGGCCAAGCGGGATCTGCACCGCCAGCACGATGGCCGAGAACAGGAGTGACCGGCCGAGGGCTGCGTGGAAGCGCGAGGAGGTGACGATCTCCTGATACCACTCCGGGCCGATCCAGAAACGGCTGTCGATCGTGAAGATGTCGTGGAACGAGTAGTTGAACACCGTCAGCAGCGGGATCACGGCGACGAAACACATGATCGCGGCGGCGGGCAGCAGCAGAAGCCACGCCTTGTCGGAATAGGGTTTCATCCGGTGGCGGCTCCTCTCCCCCTCGGCCCGCGCAGAGTTCCGGTCAGGCGGCAGGCTGTCAATTGCAGGCCCGGCGATGCAGGGAAAGGGGCGTTGCCTTTTGCCCGGCGCGGCGGTTCAGATGCGGCAGGCATCCGGGAGGGACGGGATCATGAAATCGAAGCTGTTGCTCATCATTCTGGACGGTGTGCCGCTGCGGAATTTCCGCCGGTTGTTCGGCAACCTGGAAGGCTGGGTCGCGGCGGGCGAGGCGCAGCGTTTCGTGCACCGCGCCGTGGTGCCGTCGATCTCGGCCTCGTGCTATGCCTCGATCCACACCGGGGTCAGCCCGCAGGTGCATGGCTGCACCGGCAATCGCAACGTGTTCCGGCTGGCGCAGCCGGACGTGTTTTCCGAGGTGCGCCGCGCGGGCGGGGTCACGGGGGCGGTGGCGCATTCCTTCTGGTCGGAGTTCTTCAACCGCGCGCCCTTCGATCCGGTGCGGGATCTGGAATACGACGAGCCCGAGAGCGCCACGATCAACCATGGGCGGTTTCATACGATGGCCGGGTATGGGCTGATCAACCAGATGACGCCGTCGGATGCGGACCTGTTCGCGACGCTGACCATGCTCTGCGAACGGTTCGGGCTGGACTACGGGATGCTGCACACCTGCACGCTGGACAGCATGGGGCACCGGTTCTTTCACGAATGCCGCGAGATGGACGATGCCTGCATGGTGATGGACGAGATGCTGGCGCCGTGGATCACGCGCTGGCGCGGGATGGGCTACGAGGTGATCGTGACCGCCGACCACGGGCAGGACGCGCGCGGGCATCACGGCGGGGCGGACGACCTGCAGCGGGACACGGCGCTCTATTACTTCGGGCCGGCTGAGGGGCCGCAGCGGGACACCCTGATCGGCCAGCTGCAGCTGGCGCCGACGATCCTGTCGCGGCTCGGCGCGCCGGTGCCGGAGAGCATGACCGGCGAGGTGTTCCTGCGTTAGGTGGCCTGCGCCATGGCCGCGATGGCCGCAACGATGCGGTCGAAGGCGGCGGCGGCGCGGGTCGACATGTGCCGGGCGCGCAGATGGCCGTGGACGAGGCCGGGTTCGGTGACGGCCTCGGCCTGACCGCCTGCCGCGCGGACCTTGTCGCAGTAGCGCGGAACGTCGCTGGCCAGCGGGTCGCATTCGGCGGCGCTGGCGAAGACCGGGGGTAGGCCGGAGAAATCCGTATCAGCGAGGGGGGCGAAGCTGGGATCGTCGGGCGGGCGGATGCCGCCGGCGAAGCGGATGGTGCCGTAGTCCTCGACTTCCTGCGCCGAGAGCATCGGGGCGTGCGCGTGGGTGACGTGGCTTTCGCCGGGCGGGCCGCCGAGGCCGGGATAGATCAGGACCATGCCCTTCAGCCGGACGTCCGAGCCGCGCAGCAGATGCGCCGCGGCCGAGGCGAGATTGCCGCCCGCGCTGTCGCCCGCGAGGATCAGGGGCGCCTCGGGCGCGGTGGCCTGAACGACTGCGAGCATGTCGTCTATCTGGGCCGGGTGGGGGTGCTCGGGGGCGAGGCGGTAGTCGACCGCGATCACGCCGAGGCCGGTGCGGTCCGCGATCTCGGCGCAGATGTCGTCATGGCTGTCCAGCCCGCCGAGGACATGGCCGCCGCCATGGGCATAGATCACCACTGCGGGACCGGGCGACGGCGGGTCGTAGCGGCGGCAGGGCACGCCGCCGACGGGGGCGTCGATTATGGTCAGCCCGGCCGGGCGCGGATGGCGGAAGACCGTGCACATGGCGTCGTAGAGACGTCGGTTGTCCTCGATCGTCAGGCCGGTGGCATCGGGCGGACAGCTGGCTTCGGTGCGGCGGATGAAGGCCCGGACCTCCGGGTCGATCAGGCTGTCGTAATCCGTCATGGCGCGTGCCCTTCCCGGCTGTAACCCTGGTGAAAGGGCGGATCGCATATCTGGTGGGAAAGCGTCCGTCCGCCACCCGCGCATGAGGCGCAGATAAGAGGGCAGAGGGCAAGCGCATGATCGTCACGGATTCCATCGGCTTCGCGGCCACGCACACCATCACCGCCATTCTTTCGGAGGTGCCGGGGTTCCGTGTGAGCCACGGGTCGCAGAATTTCGAGACCGGTGGGCCGATCGGCGTCGGGTCGCAGACGCCCGAGGCCTTTGCCGCCAGCATGGCGCAGGCTGCGGCCGAAGGGGCGCGGCCCGTGGCGGTTCATACGAATTTCGACCCGCGACGTTTCCGCCCCGCCTGCGAGACGCAGGGCATCCGCTACAGCCTGCTGGCGCGGGAACCGCGGGCGCAGATCAATTCCTGTTACGCCTGGGCGTCGAAGAAGGTTCTGGACGGGGATGACGTGTCGTTCCTGACGATGCTGAAGCAGAGCCTGCCGAAGCTGCCCGCCGTCGGTATCCGGGCGAGCCTGCCGAACATCGTTTATGCCTATGCGGTGCAGCATGTCTGTGCCTTCAATCTCGCCGCGCTTGAGACCGGTGCCGATGCGGTGCGGATGGAGGAGATCCTGGCCGACGAGGCGGCGTTCCGGCAGGTCTTCGAGGTGCCCGATGCGGTGGAGCTGAAGCACTTCAGCGGCGATGAGATGCGGATCGCCTCGCACCGGTCGCAGGCGGAGGCGCAGGTGATGGCGGAACCGGAGCGCGAGCTGATCGAGGCGAAGCTGACGGTCAGCGTGGGCGGGGCGCCCGCGACAGTCGGGGACATGGTGCAGCGACTGGGGTATGCGGCCTGAGGGGCGTTACGGGCCGGTCCTGACCTGAGTGCGCGCCTGCGGCGCATGCCATCACTTGTATGCTGACGAGGGGGCTTTGCCCCCTCGAGCTCCCCCAAGGTATTTCTGACCAGAAGAAGCAGGGGACCTGGAGTCAGCTGCCGGTGTTTGGGCGGGCGGCTATGGCGCGAAGTTCGACGAGGCCGCCGGGGACGAGGAGTTCGGCGACGCCGATGGCGGTCCAGGCGGGGTAGGGGGCCGAGAGGTAGCGGTCGCGGACCTCGGTGAAGGTCTGCATGTGGCGGGCCATGTCGACGTGGTAGGTGGTGAGTTCGACCACATCCGCGAGGGTTGCGCCGGCCTCGGCGAGGATGGCGGCGAGGGCTTCGAAGGCGGTGGCGAACTGTGCCTCGGGGTCGCGGACGGCCTGCAGGGCGGCCACGGGGGCGTCGGGGTCGGCGGTGGTCGATTGTGCGCCGGACAGGCCGGAGGCGGGCGGGTTGCCGTCGGGGCTGGTGCCGATGATGCCCGAGCAGAAGATCAGGCCGGTCGCTTCGAATGCCGGGGCGAAGTGCCACTGGTCGTGCACGGCCTGCAGGTCGGGCGGGATGATCGGGCGGGGCATCGCGGTTCCTGTCCTTGGTGTTTCGGGCAGGATGGGTCAGAGCGACGCGGGATGGAAGGGGTCAGAGGCGGATGAAGTCCATGACAAGGCCCCGGTCGGCGGCATGGGGGTGGTCGCTGCCGTCGTAGATGGCGATGTCGTGGAAGCGGACCGGGGTGATCTGTCCTTGCGCGACGAGCAGGGCGAGGGCCGAGCCGAAGCCCGCGCCGTCGAGCACCGCCGGGATCGTGCCGCAGGTGAAGCGGGCGCCGGGGCGGGTGATGCGGAGCAGTTCGGGCAGACACTCGGGGCCGACGTGACCATGGGTGAAGGTCCCGCAGGAGATCACCCCTGCGTAGCGCGCGTCGGGGATGTCGAGGGGCCGCGTCAGGTCGCCAAGAATGCGGCGGCGGTAGAGGCCTTTGCGTTCGGCCTGCGCCAGCATTTCGGGCGATATGTCGATACCGTCCACGGTCAGGCCGTCCAGGTGACGGGCGACCTCGCCCGTGCCCGCGCCGATGTCCAGCACCGGTCCGCTGCCGTCGAATCCCGCGCGGAACAGCGCCGCGATCTCGCGCGGGGCGATGTAGCCCCAGTCGCGGGCGAAGCTGTCGTCATAGGTCCCGGCCCACGCGTCGTAGTGGCGGCGGGCGCTGTCGGGGCCGTCGATACGGTAGGCATTGTCGAGGTCGTAGTCGGGCATCACCCTCTCCGCTCCGGTTTCGGGCGGTGTAGCGGGGGGATGTGACGGGCGGGTGACGGGCGGGTGACGGACGGCTAGAGCGCGCCGACCTTTTCGAGGGCGCGGCGGACGGCCTCCACCTGCTCGGGGGACAACGCGGGCTGGGGGGCGGCCGGGGCGCCGCAGTCGAAGCCCTGAAGCTTCAGCCCGGCCTTGACCGCCCCGGCGAGGTTGAAGCGGGCGAAGACCTGGTTCACCGACCAGAGGTCGCGCTGGAGCGTCATCGCCTCGTCCCACTTGCCCGCCTCGCAGAGCTCGAACAGCTGCACCGACTGGCGCGGGATCAGGCAGGAGGGTCCGGCCAACCAGCCGCGCCCGCCGATCAGCATGACGGCGGTGGTGATGTGCGAGGAGGCGGCGAAGAGACCGATCCTGCCCTCGGTGCGGTTCAGGATGGTCAGCAGGCGACCGGTGTTGGTCGAGGCGTCCTTGAGAAACAGGATGTTGGGGTGGTGCGACAGTTGGTCGATCGCGTCGAGCGTCAGGTCGGAGCGCTGGAAATTGGGGTTGGTGTAGAGCGTGACGGGCGCGTCGGTCGCGTCGGCCACGGCGGTGAAGTAGTCGATCACGCCGGAGTCTGGGACGGGAAAGTAGGCCTCCATCACCGCGAGGATGCCGTCGGCGCCGAGCGCGCGCCAGCGTTTCGCCTGGGCCACCGCATCGCGGGTGGTGGTGGAGGCGACACCGGCGATGACCGGAACGCGGCCCGCCGCGGCCTCGACCGTGGCGGCGACGACGCGTTCCTTCTGGGCGAAGTCGAGATAGGCGAATTCGCCGGTGGAGCCGAGCGGGGTCAGGCCGTGCACGCCCTCGGCGATCAGGTGGTCGCAGAGGCGTTTCAGCGCCGCTTCGTCGACCTCTCCCCCGGCCGTGAGGGGCGTGGGCAGGTAGGGGACGACGCCGCGGAGGGTGGAGAGATCGGTCATGGGAGGCTCCGGCCTTGGGTTGGGCGCAGATGACCAGCCGGGGGCGGCAGGGTCAAGCGCGGGGCGGGCGTTTCCAGTGGGATATCTCCGGGAGGGTTCTCCGGGCGTTCAGGTCCTTTTCGAGTCGCTCGAGACGCAGGCCGGCGGTTTCGGTCAGGGCGCGGCGGATCATCGTCAGCGCCGGCGCATCGCGGTGGAGCGCAGTGAGCAGGGTCAGCTTGCCCGCGTCGTCGAGCGTGTAGATATGGGCGAACTTGTTGCCCTCGGCATTGCCGGGGCGGTGGCCGCCGAAATCTGGAATGGCGAGCAGTTCGCCGATGGGATGGCCGGGGCGGATCGGGATGGTGCGGCTGGCGAACCACGAGGGCACGATCAGCGCGTCGGGACGGACGGTCAGCATCGGCGTGCGCCAGGCGTTGACGAAGGCCCAGCCGAGGGCGCAGGCGCCGGTCCAACCGATCAGCGCGAGGGCGTAGGTCTTCAGGTCGAGCCCGCCGGACATGACAATCAGCGCCACGATCCCGACCGAGGCGGCGGCGATCATCAGGATGCCCACGCCCGCGACGAGGATCCCGTCCGGACGGTCGAAGCTGGTTTCCTGCACGTCTCTGCCCCCTCTGGCTTTGCCGGTGAAGCCTAGCAAGGCGCGGGCGGGGCGGGAAGCGTATCGCGATTGCGCTTGACCGGGGCCGTGTCCGGCTGCATGGATGCCGGCCATGTCCGGGACCCAAACCTTTTTCGACCGACGCCGACGCCGTGCTTTCCTGCGGCGGTTTTCGGCTGCGGGTCGATCGGTTTTGTCCGGTGCGGTGCCTCATAAGGCCCTATAGACCGCCCGCAGGCATACCTCCGACCCACCTCCCCGACCCCCGCAGCCCCCGGCTCCGGGGGTTTTCTGTTTCCTGACACAAGAGGACATCACCATGAGTATTCGCGTCGGCATTGTCGGCATCAGCGGTTTCGGCGGCGGCGAGGCGCTGCGCCTGATCGCGGGACATCCCGAGTTCGAACTGGTTCACGCCGCGGGCGAGGGCAGCGCGGGGACCTTGCTGGGCGAGCGGTTTCCCGGCGTGCCCGCGCGGCTGGCCGGGCTGAGGATCGAGAAATGGGATCCGGAGGCGCTGCCGGAGATCGACGTGCTGTTCGCCTCGCTGCCCACAGGGACCTCCGCCGAGGCGCTGGCGCGGGTGCCAGACCGGGTGAAGATCGTCGATATCGGCGGGGATCACCGCTATGTCGATAGCTGGACCTACGGGCTGGCGGATGTCTGGCCGGAGCGTATCGCGGGGCAGAGCCGGATCGCCAATCCCGGCTGTTTTCCGGCGGCGGTGCTGACCGCGCTCGCGCCGCTGCTGGCCGCAGGGCTGATCGCGCCGGGCAATATCGTGATCGACGCCAAGACCGGTGTGTCAGGCGCGGGGCGGGGCGGCGGAGACAGCCGGTTCGGCTTTGCCGAGACGAACGAGAACCTGCAGCCCTACGGCCTGCTGCAGCATGTCCACATGCCCGAGATGGCGCGCACGATCGAGGCGATCGGCGGCGGCAGCGCGGCAGGGCTGGTCTTTACCCCGCACCTGGTGCCGATGACGCGCGGGCTGCTGGCGACGATCTATTGCCGGGGGCAGGCGACGACGGCGCGGTGTCTGGAGGCGGCGCGGGCGTTCTATGCGGACCGGCCCTTCGTCCGGGTGACGGACCGGCCGCCGCAGACCAAGTGGGCCAGCGGGTCGAACATGGCATTCGTCAGCTACGCCGCCGATCCCGAGCGTGATCTGGTGATGGCGCTCGGCGTGGTCGACAACCTGGGCAAGGGGGCGGCGGGGCAGGCGGTGCAGAACGCGAACCTGATCTGCGGGCTGTCCGCGACGGCGGGGCTGGGCGGAGCGCCTGTCTGGCCGTGACCTGCGGTGTTGCGGCTCAGGCCTTTGTGTCGCTGTCGTCGTCGGTGCCGTGCACGTCGAGATCGCGGTAGTTGCCGGGGTCGTAATCGTCGGGGTCGAAGGCATCTTCGGCCTCGGCGATGCCGGTCACGTGTGTCGTCCCGGTTTCCTCGTTGTAGACGAGGCCATAGGTCGCGCGACCGTCGGACTTGTAGCGTTTGTATTCGTGGATGCCGGCATAGAGGAACGCCAGCGCGAACGGCGTCAGGATGACGGCGGCAATCATCTGGGGTGGCATGGGCGTGCTCCCTTCTCGGTCTCCTTCATGCGGACCTTTGATCCCGTTGCGGCCTGTCGGGCGCGGGGGCTGTCCGTCTGCGGGTCGGGTTGGGTGTACCCTTCACGTGGTGCGAAACCGGCTGGTGTCAAACATGCAGGGGAGTGTGGCTTGTGGGGCTGCTGCTGGCAATGGTGCGGTTTGGGTGGTTCGGGATGTGGAGGTGGGGATCCGGTTGGGGGCGGCGCACCGAATGGGTCCGCTCTTTGCGGTCGGTCGTGCGGCAAGTGATTTACGAGGAAATGCAAAGTGGTCCTAAGCGCGATGACTACTCCGAGCCTGGATCGACCAAGACGCTCTTGGGAGACTTTGCTGGTGCCGCATGGGCGGTCGTCGCTTCCGGCCATGAGCCGCCGTTCGCCTGGGAAGCTGCAGATGATCGGTCTCAGCCCAAAGCGCAAAAGGTTAGACCGAAATGCAAAGTCCGGTTCCCGTTCTCAAGTGCGTGCCTAGATCTTAAATATCGTCAATCATTTTATCGACCACATCGTAGCCAAGGTATCCGTCAATCGGACTCCACCCTGAGAAAATTTGATATATGAAGCTGCACAACGGCTTAGATTCGTCGTAGCCGGGAGAAGAGTATCTTAGCCGGAGTAATACCAGCTCGAGGCGCTTGAAGAAGTCAAAAAGATTCTGATCATCTATAGTTTGATTGTGCAGCACGAATTCGATTTGCCTCGCTAGAATTTCTAGGTTCAGAACTATGTCCTGAAATTCCGGCGTATCGTCACTCATCTGATTTTCAAACGCGTAGAAGCCTTCATCTGCCTCGCGTCCGCCAGAGAATGATTCTTTAAAGCCTTCCACGGATAGCAGCTTGTTAATAGTGTCTGGACTTGCGTCGAGATCAGTTCTGCCGCCTTTCATGCTTGCGAAAACAACAGAATATAGAATGTCCTCTTTTAAACTTAAGTACATCTTCGCGAGATTGTTTTTAATTATGCGTCGCTTTCTCCGCTCTGGTTCGTAAACAACTAGCCAATAAAAAAAGAACGAGACAAGCCCTCCGGAGAGCATGCTGGTTGCCAGGGGAACAACATCATCCCACCAAGGAGGCTTGGAAAGTGCTGATAAATCAATTCCCAAAAGGCCTGCGAAAAGTAAAGCGTTAAGCATCAGCCAAAGGGATACCTTGCCGAAGGGCTTTCGCGCCTTATATTTCATACTCATTGCTCTTGTGAACTTCTTCAAAAAACATTTAAAATTGGTTGAGGTTAGGCTGCAATATGGGGGTGCTTTGTCCGGGATTCAACGGCCAGTGAAGACTAACTACCAGAATGAGTATAACCCGGTTTCTTGGTATGGCGGTCATTCATGCGATTCACTGGCAACTACCGCTCTCCGTCCATTCTGCCGATAGCTTTCGCGGGTGCGGCATACACCGAGCAGACGCCGCAAATTGCAGTTGGGTCTGCCGTGCCGACGTCCACCAAAACCAGCCCCGAGGCTTAGCTTAGACGCTCAAGTCCGATAACCGGCCTGCCCGCAACTCCGGCCCAAAACCTTGCTATGAAAAAGGCCGCCCCCTCGGGGACGGCCCAACCGTTTCCCTGCGATCAGCCTCACCCCAGCAGACGGCGGGCGATCACCTGCGCCTGGATCTCCGCGGCGCCTTCGAAAATGTTCAGGATACGCGCGTCGCAGAGCACGCGGCTGACCGTGTATTCCAGCGCGAAGCCGTTGCCGCCGTGGATCTGCAGCGCGTTGTCTGCCGAGGCCCATGCCACGCGGGCGCCGAGCAACTTGGCCATGCCGGCCTCCAGATCGCAGCGGCGGTCGTTGTCCTTCTCGTAGGCCGAGAAGTAGGTCAGCTGACGGGCGATCATGATCTCGACCGCCATCATCGCCAGCTTGCCGGACACGCGCGGGAAGTTGACCAGCGCCTTGCCGAAGGCCTTGCGGTCGAGCGCATACTGCATCCCGAGGTCCAGCGCGCACTGCGCCACGCCGATGGCGCGGGCGGCGGTCTGGATGCGGGCGCTTTCGAAGGTCTGCATCAATTGCTTGAAGCCCTGACCCTCGACCCCGCCGAGCAGGTTCTCGCCCTTGACGTGGAAGTTGTCGAAGCCGAGCTCGTATTCCTTCATCCCGCGGTAGCCCAGCACCTCGATCTCGCCGCCGGTCATGCCTTCGGTGGGGAAGGGCGCCTCGTCCGTGCCGGGGGTCTTTTCCGCCAGGAACATCGACAGGCCGGTGTGGTCCTTGGTTTCCGGGTTGGTGCGCGCCAGCAGGGTCATCACGTGGGTGCGGGCGGCGTGGGTGATCCAGGTCTTGTTGCCGGTCACCTTGTAATCGCCGTTCTCGTCCTTGACCGCGCGGGTGCGCAGCGCGGCGAGGTCGGAGCCGGTGTTCGGCTCGGTGAAGACGGCGGTCGGGAGGATCTCGCCGGCGGCGATCTTGGGCAGCCAGTGGCTCTTCTGCTCGTCGGTGCCGCCGCAGAGGATCAGCTCGGCCGCGATCTCGGACCGGGTGGCGAGCGAGCCGACACCGATATAGCCGCGCGACAGTTCCTCGGAGACGACGACCATCGACGCCTTGGACAGGCCGAAGCCGCCGAGGTTCTCCGGGATCGTCAGGCCGAAGACGCCCATCTCGGACAGCTCACCGATCACCGACAGCGGGATCAGTTCGTCCTTGAGGTGCCATTCATGCGCATAGGGTTCGACCTTGTCGACCGCGTAGCGGCGGAACTGGTCGCGGATCATCTCGAGCTCTTCGTCGAGGCCCGAGGCGCCGAACATCGTCGCGCCCTGCTGGTCGACCATCAGCTCGGCCAGGCGCGAGCGGGCGGACTGGGTGTTGCCGCCCTGGGTCAGGGTCATCACCGCGTCGGTCATCAGGGCGCGCTGGTCGTCCTGCGACAGGCCGAGGTCCTGCAGGCGGACGATCTCGTTCTGCGACATCTGGATGCCGCCATACATCTGCCAGAGGTATTCGCCGAAGGCGATCTGGTGGAGCAGCTGTTCCAGCTCGCCGAAACTGCCGGCGGCGTCGAGCTTCTCGGCCCATTTCTGCATCTGGCGCAGGGATTCGACATAGGTGGCCAGCCACGCGAGGCCGTGCGTCGCGGTCTGGTTCGCCTCGACCGCGCGGGCCGAGATGCGGCCGTTTTCGCTGAGCGCGTCCTTGAGCACGGCGATGGCGCGGTCCAGCACCGCCTCGGCGGGGGCGATGGCGGCGCCGGTCAGCGCGAGAAGATCGGGAAGAAGCGCCGGGCGCGTCGTCAGGTCCTGTCCGTCGTGGGCCATGAATCTCACCTTTCACTGTTCGGATCGGGCATAGCCATTTCGCAGGTGCAGCGCAACGAATATGCCCGCGACACAGGGCCCGCTTGCCGTTTGTTGCGTCACAAATTTCGCTGGCAGAGAGCGGGTGCCGGGCGTAGAGGCAGGGAATGGATACGATCTTTTCGCTGATGTCGCCGGGCGTCTTCGCGCTCTGTCTGGGAATCGCGGTCTTTGCCGGCGTGATCAAGGGGATGGTGGGCTTCGCCATGCCGATGATCCTCGTGTCCGGCCTCGGCTCCATCGTCGGGCCGGAACTTGCGCTGGCGGGGCTGATCCTGCCGACGCTGCTGACCAACGGCTGGCAGGCGATGCGGCAGGGCTGGCGCGCGGCGTGGGACAGCGTGAAACGGTTCCGCCTGTTCCTGATCGTGGGCTTCGTGGCGCTGATGATCTCGGCCCAGCTGGTGCGGGTGATGCCGGAACGGCTGATGCTGGCGCTGATCGGGGTGCCGATCACGATCTTCGCGGCGATGCAGCTTGCGGGCGTGCCGCTCCGGGTGCCGAGCGCGTCGCGTAGGGTGGAGTTCAGCGTGGCGGCCTTCGCCGGTTTCATCGGCGGATTCTCGGGCGTCTGGGGGCCGCCGACGGTGGCCTACCTGACCGCGCTCGACACGGGCAAGACGGAGCAGCTGCGCATACAGGGCGTGATCTATGGCCTTGGCGCGGTGGCGCTGTTCTTCGCACATATCGCGTCGGGCGTGGTCCGGACCGAGACGCTGCCGTTTTCCTTCGCGCTTCTGGTTCCGGCGATGGTCGGGATGTGGATCGGGCTGAAGCTGCATGACCGGGCCGATCAGGCGACCTTCCGCAAGCTGACGCTGATGGTGCTGGCGGTGGCGGGCGTGAACCTGTTGCGCCGGGCGATCTTCGCCTGACCCGCGCTCATCGCGCCCTGACGCGCGCGCCTCGCGAGGTGCGCCGTCAGGCGGGAAGAGCGGCCCCTAGCTGAGCAGTGACGGCCCTTCGCAGAGCTTGGTCGAGATCGGACTCTGTTCCTTGGGCACCACGTGGAAGTCGCGGCTGAGCAGGATTTCCCCGTCCACCTCGATCGCCAGCGTCCATGTGCCGTACTGGATCTCGTAGTCGTCGTCGAAATCGAACTGCGTCATCGACGAGACGTCGCTTTCCACGGTGATGGAATAGCTCTCGCGCGTCACCGGCGGATTGCCGAAGGGCGGATGGGTGATGATGACCCGGCCCATCCGGACGCCATGCCCGTCCTCGAACCGGAACCGCATGCCGAAGCCGAGGCCCAGTTCGCCGGGCACCACATCGGTCTGGAAATCGACGCGCGGATCGCCCTGGATCAGGTCGATGAAGCCGCGTTCGGTATCCGGTGCCTCGACCCGGCCGGTGGCCTCGTCAGGACAGTAGACGCCGAATTCCTCGAGGATCATCGGCGATTTGACGAGATTGCCGGCCGCGCTTGGCAGCGGGCCGGCAATCAGGAGTATCAGGAGCGCGGAACGCAGCATCAGCCGATGGCGGCCGCTTTCACGTCCTCGTCGATATAGGGGACGTATTTCTCGAAGTTGGCCGAGAACATCTGCACCAGCTTCTGCGCCTGCTTGTCGTAGGCCGCCGGGTCCGCCCAGGTCTGGCGCGGGTCCAGAAGCTGGGTGTCGACGCCGTTCACCGCGACCGGCACGTCGAAGCCGAAGTTCGGATCCTTGCGGAACTCGGCCTCGTTCAGCGAACCGTCGAGCGCTGCGGTCAGCAGGGCGCGGGTGGCCTTGATCGGCATCCGCTTGCCGGTGCCGTAGGCACCGCCGGTCCAGCCGGTGTTCACCAGCCAGCAGGTCGCCCCGTGCTTGGCGATCTTTTCCTGCAGCAGCTTGCCGTAGACCTCGGGGCGGCGGGGCATGAAGGGCGCGCCGAAGCAGGTCGAGAAGGTCGGCTCCGGCTCGACCACGCCACGCTCGGTGCCGGGGGTCTTGGAGGTGAAGCCCGAAAGGAAGTGGTACATCGCCTGAGCCGGCGTCAGCCGCGCGATCGGGGGCAGAACGCCGTAGGCGTCGCAGGTCAGCAGCACCACGTTCTTGGGGTGCCCGCCGAGCGCGGTGTCCGACGCGTTCGAGATCGCCTCGAGCGGGTAGGCGCAGCGCATGTTCTCGGTCAGCGAGCTGTCCTTGAAGTCCAGTTCGAAGGTCTCGGGGTCGTAGACCATGTTCTCGATCACGGTGCCGAACATCGAGCAGGTGGCGTAGATTTCCGGCTCTGCCTCGGCGCTCAGGTTGATCGTCTTGGCATAGCAGCCGCCTTCGAAGTTGAAGGTGCCGCGGTCGGACCAGCCATGCTCGTCGTCGCCGATCAGCGTGCGGTTCGGGTCGGCGGACAGGGTCGTCTTGCCGGTGCCCGACAGGCCGAAGAAGATCGCGGTGTCGACCGGGTTGCCGTGCGCATGGTTGGCCGAGCAGTGCATCGGCATGATGCCCTGTTCCGGCAGCAGGTAGTTCAGCAGGGTGAACACGGATTTCTTGTTCTCGCCCGCGTATTCGGTGCCGCCGATCAGGATCAGCTTGCGGTCGAAGTTCAGCGCGATGACCGTGTCGGTGCGGCAGTTGTGACGCTCCGGGTTGGCCTTGAAGGACGGGCAGTTGATGATCGTGAAATCGGCCACGTAGTCGGCCAGCGCCTCGGCCTCGGGCCGGCGCAGCAGGTGGCGGATGAACAGGTTGTGCCAGGCCAGTTCCGACACGACGCGGACGTTGATGGCGTAGGCCGGGTCGGCACCGCCGATCAGGTCCTGGACGTAATAGTCGCCGCCCTTCATGTGGGCGAGCATGTCCTCGTAGAGCGCGTCAAAGCCCTCGGGCGACATGGCGGCGTTGTTGTCCCACCAGATCTTGTCTTCGACCGAGGCAGTGCGCACGACGTGTTTGTCCTTGGGCGAACGGCCGGTGTACTTGCCGGTGGTCACGAGGAACGCGCCGCCCTTGCCGAGCGTGCCTTCGCCCTTCTTGAGCGCGGCTTCGACGAGCGCGGGCTCCTTGAGGTTGTAATAGACATGGCCAAGCCCTTCGATCCCCTGATCTTCCAGCTTGAACTTCGGGTTCACCCGTCCAAATGCCATATACCAATGCTCCTCATGTCCGCGCCGGGGGCGCGTCGTTGGTCCTTGATCGGCCAGCAGTAAAAGGGTCTGCCGGGCCGAGTGGGCGCGTCTTAGCACGTCGCCCGCGGGATGTAACAGGACGGTTTTACACAGTTAGCGCAACCAAGTCGGGTTTAACGCAAACACCCGCCGACGCGGCGTCGGCGGCGTTCCGATTTAAACGCGCGGTAAGACATTTTCGCCACATTTTGGCCAGCTTTCCGGCGCTGATTCGCGTTTGGGTATTGATCGGCAAGGACAAATGTGCGGATAGTCTTGGAAAAACATAACAAATATAGAGCAGCACGAAGGAATTCGGGACATGTCGAAGATCGCCCTTGTGGACGATGACAGGAATATCCTGACGTCGGTCGCGATGACGCTTGAGGCCGAAGGCTTCGATGTCGAGACGTATAACGACGGTCAGGCCGCCCTTGACGCATTCAACAAGAAGCTGCCGGACATGGCGGTTCTGGACATCAAGATGCCCCGCATGGACGGCATGGACCTGCTCCAGCGCCTGCGGCAGAAGACCTCGATGCCGGTCATCTTCCTGACCTCCAAGGACGACGAGATCGACGAGGTCCTCGGCCTGCGGATGGGGGCGGACGACTATGTGAAAAAGCCGTTCAGCCAGCGCCTGCTGGTGGAGCGGATTCGCGCCCTGCTGCGCCGTCAGGACGCGGTCGCGGGCGAGGTCGTCGGCGACACCGAGGACACCAAGGTGATGGAGCGCGGGCAGCTGCGCATGGACCCGCTGCGCCATTCCGTGGCGTGGAAGGGCAAGGACGTGTCGCTGACCGTGACCGAGTTCCTGCTTCTGCAGGCGCTCGCGCAGCGCCCCGGTTTCGTGAAGAGCCGGGACCAGCTGATGGACGTGGCCTATGACGACCAGGTCTATGTCGACGACCGCACCATCGACAGCCACATCAAGCGACTGCGCAAGAAGATGCGGAGCGTGGATCCGGAATTCTCCGCGATTGAGACGCTTTACGGCATCGGCTACAGATACAACGAAGAGTAAATGGCTCTCGTCGAGGGGATCAGCTTGCGCGACAATGCGCCTGACAGGAGCGGCGATGTCGTCCTCGGCGACGACTTCGTCGCGCCGAATGCCATCGTCGAGGAAGAGCTGCGCGCTCACCGTGAGCGTCGCGGCTTCTTCTCGCTCAAACAGTCGCCGCTGACGCGCAAGATCATCATCTTCAACCTGATCGCGCTGAACGTCCTCGTCGCCGGTATCCTCTATCTCAATGCGTCGCGTGACAGTCTCGCGCTGCAGCGCGCGAATGCGCTGGCCGCACAGGCCGAACTGGTCTCGGACGTGTTCGAGGCGCAGTTGCCCGCGCGCGGCTCGGTCAACGTGGCGACCGGTGACGGCGTCAACGTCGGCACCACCCTTGCCGGTCTGGACCTGCGCGAGGGGCTGGAGCTCTACGTTTTCGACAATACGGGCGGTCTGGTCGGCAAGGCGACCGGCACCGGGTTCGAGGGCGCCGCGGCGCAGGCGGAACCGGCCGGACGCACGATCATCACCGATTTCCTGTCGGGCCTGTGGAACGGGGCGGCTGCCCTGTTCTCGTCGGGCCGGCGCGAGGTCACGCCGGTTCCGGTGGTGGACCAGCTGCGCAGCATCGCGGCCGACAACCCCGCGACTCCCAGCCAGATCACCCAGGGCAAGGGCGAGGACGGCGCGTTCTTTGCGGTCACTTCTCCGGTCCTGCAGAACGGCCAGGCCATCGCCACCGTCGCGCTGGTCTCCGGCTCGGGCGAGATCGACGCGATGGTCCGCAGCGAGCGGGAACGCGTGCTGCAGATGTTCGTCATCGCGACGCTCGTCTCGATCGGCCTCAGCCTCGTGCTGGCCTCGACCATCGCGAACCCGCTGGCCGACCTGGCCGCCGCCGCCGAGATCGGGCGCGACCGCGACCGGGGCAAGGTGTCGCCGTCCCGCGTGCGTATTCCCGACCTGACCGCCCGCCCGGACGAGATCGGGCGCCTGTCCGGCGCACTCCGGGGCATGGTTTCGGCGCTCTACGAACGGATCGACGCGAACGAACAGTTCGCCGCCGACGTGGCGCATGAGATCAAGAACCCGCTCGCCTCGCTGCGTTCCGCCGTCGGCTCGCTGCGCATGGTGAAGAAGGAAGAACATCGCGAAAAGCTGCTGGACGTCATCGAACACGATGTGCGGCGGCTGGATCGGCTGGTCAGCGACATCTCCAACGCCTCGCGGCTCGATTCCGAGCTGGTAAAGGAAGAGGAAGAGCAGTTCGATCTGCTCAACATGCTGACGAACCTGAACGAATACCTCGGCCAGCAGGCGTCCGAGAAGGGTATCGACTTCATCTCGGACCTGCCCAAGGGCCGGATCGAGATGCGCGGGCTCGAGGCGCGGCTGGCGCAGGTCTTCGTGAACCTGATCACCAACGCCATCTCGTTTTGCGAGGATGGCGACGCGATCCGGGTCTGGGCCCGCCGCCGCGAGAACCGCGTGCTGATCGTGGTCGAGGACACCGGGCCGGGCATCCCCGACCAGTCGCTGACCAAGGTTTTCAAACGGTTCTACTCGCACCGTCCCGAAAACGATTTCGGCAACAACTCGGGCCTCGGGCTTGCGATCTCCAAGCAGATCGTCGAGGCGCATGGCGGCGTGATCTGGGCCGAGAACATCCGCCCCACCGACGCCGACATCACGTCCGAACCGCTCGGCGCCCGTTTCGTGGTCGGTCTGCCGGTCTGATCCGGTGGACGACCCCGACCCTGCCTCTTCAGACGACAGACCGCTCAGGCTGCATGCCAGCGCCGTCGCCTACGAAGGCCGCGGCGTCCTGATCCTCGGCCGCTCCGGCGCGGGGAAATCCGCGCTGGCGCTGGAGCTGATGGCGCGGGGCGCGCGGCTGGTCAGCGACGACCAGACCGAGCTGGCGCGGCAGGGCGACACGGTGATCGCCACCGCGCCCGAGGCAATCCGGGGCCGGATAGAAGCGCGCCACGTGGGCATTCTGCATGCCGAGGCGGCCGGCCCGACCCTGATCGCGCTGGTGGTTGACCTTGACGTGACGGAAGCACAGCGGCTCCCGCCGCGCCGCAGCACGATTCTGCTGGGATGCCCGGTTCCGTTGCTTCACAATGTCGACAGACCCCATTTCCCGGCCTCGATTCTTCAATATCTGAAGGCTGGCAGAGCCGATTGACCCGAACCCTTTGCCCGCGCCGCTGATGTCCGACATGCACCCCAACCCCCGCCTCGTCCTGGTCACCGGCCCGTCCGGCGCCGGACGCTCGACGGCGATACGGGCGCTCGAGGATCAGGGCTACGAGGCGATCGACAACCTGCCCCTCTCGCTGGTGCCGCGCCTGATCGAAGGGCCGCAGACCGGGCGGCCCATGGCGCTCGGGATCGACGTGCGGAATCGCGACTTCTCTGCCAATGCGCTGATCGAGTTGATCGACACCTATGGCGTGCGGGGCGATCCCCCGCTCGAGGTGCTGTATCTCGACTGCCGCCCCGACGTGCTGCTGCAGCGCTTTTCCGAAACCCGCCGCCGCCATCCGCTGGCGCGCGAGGAAAGCCCGGGGCTGGGGATCGACCGGGAAAACGACCTGCTGCAGCCGATCCGCGTGCGCGCCGACATGCTGATCGACACCTCTGACCTGACGCCGCATGACCTGCGGGCGGAACTGGACCGCTGGTTCTCGACCTCCAAGGGGCAGCGGCTCGCGGTTTCGGTGCACAGCTTCAGCTACAAGCGCGGGGTGCCGCGGGGGCTGGACCTGATGTTCGACACCCGGTTCCTGCGCAATCCCTACTGGGACCCGACACTGCGCGGGGCGGACGGGACCGATGCGCAGGTTCAGGACTATGTCCGCGCGGACCCCCGGTTCACGGCATTCTTCGACAAGATCCTCGACCTGTGCGACATGCTGCTGCCGGCCTACGTGGCCGAGGGCAAGGCGCATCTGGCAATCGGGTTCGGCTGCACCGGCGGGCAACACCGTTCTGTTACCCTGACGGAAGAGCTGGCCAAGGCTCTTGCACAGCATGGCTGGCAAGTGTCAATTAGACACCGGGAGCTGGAGCGCCGCCAAGGCGCCACAGGCACCTAGTGCCGCCCCATAAGGAAGGACATCCGGGCTTGATCGGCATCGTCATCGTCGCCCACGGGGGGCTTGCCAGGGAATACCTGGCCGCGATGGAACACGTCGTGGGAACGCAGGACGGTGTCCGTGCGATTGCCATCGAACCGACCCATGACCGTCTGGGCAAGCAGCGCGAGATCTGCGCGGCGGCCGATTCCGTCGACACCGGCGACGGCGTTGTGGTCGTGACCGACATGTTCGGCGGGTCGCCCTCCAACCTGTCGCTGCTGGCCTGCCAGCCGGACAACCGGCGGATCCTCTACGGGGCCAACCTGCCCCTGCTCATCAAACTGGCGAAGTCGCGCCACATGGCCTTGTCCGATGCGGTCCGGGCTGCGACAGATGCGGGACGCAAGTATATCGACAGCCAGAACGTAAGCCGGCACGGCTGAAGAAGGGGCAGGGACCGATGGGGGACAGGATCACCCGCACGCTCAAGATCGTGAATGAGAAGGGCCTGCACGCGCGGGCCTCGGCCAAGCTGGTCGAGGTGGTCGAAGGCTTCGATGCCCGTGCCGAGGTGCGCTGCAACGGCGAGACGGCACCGGGCGACAGCATCATGGGGCTCTTGATGTTGGCGGCCTCGAAAGGTTCAATGATCGAGGTCGAAACCTCGGGCCCCGATGCGGAGCCGCTCGCCGATGCGCTTCAGGCGCTGGTGGCCGACCGCTTCGGCGAAGACATGTAGCACCGCCCCGAGGGGCGCGCGGAAACGGGAACGGATTTGGTGGACGGCACGCAGCAGGAGCACATGACGGCGGCCTCGCAAGCGGGTGGCGCTGTCAAATACGACCGCCGCAGCCTGACCTATTCCAACAGCTTCGATGATCCGTTCAAGCGCAACGTCATCCGCGCGATGGAGTGGATGACCGGCAAGCTGACCATCCTGCGACTGATCCGGGAATTCGAGCGCCGCGGCTCGCCGGGCGGGGAACGGTTCTGGGCGGAATGCCTGGACGTCATGGGGATCGAGATCCAGACCCCGGCCGAGCAGATCGCCAACATTCCCGAAAAGGGTCCGGTGGTGGTCGTGGCCAACCACCCGCACGGCATGGTCGACGGCATGGTGCTGGGTGACCTGATCCGCCGCCGCCGTCTGGACTACCGCATCCTGACCCGCACCGTGCTGACCGGCATCGACGAGGTCGCGTCGGGGTTTCTGATTCCGGTGCCCTTCCCGCACGAGGCCGACTCGCAGCGCAAGTCGGTCGAGATGCGGGCGCGGGCGATGACCCATCTCAAGGCCGGGGGCGTCGTCGGGCTGTTCCCCTCGGGCGTGGTCGCATCGTCCGAGACGATGTTCGGGCCCGCGGTTGAGGCGGAGTGGAACGTCTTTACTGCCCAGCTGATCCGCCGGTCCGGTGCGCAGGTGGTGCCGATCTGTTTCCGCGGGTCGAATTCGCGCTGGTATCAGATCGCCAACCAGATCTCGGCCACGCTGCGGCAGGGTCTGCTGCTGCACGAGATCGTGCATGCCGTGAACAAGCCGCAGGCCCCTGTGATCGGTGCTCCGATCCCTGAGGAGCGGCTGCGCCTGCTGGACAAGGATCCGCGCGGGTTCATGAACTGGCTGCGCGGCCACACGCTGGCGCTTGGCGCGGCGGAGCGGGCCTAGCCGGCCAGCGCGCGGGCGAGGGCGTTCTGACGCTCGACGACGCGGGGCAGGTCGACCGTCGTGATCTGGCCATCGCGCACCACCTGCCGCCCTTCGACGAACAGGTCCCGCACCTTGGTCGGCCCCGTAAGCAGCAGGGCGGCCGGATCCCAGCTTCCCGCGCTTTCGATGCCGGAGACATCCCAGACCGCGACGTCCGCGCGGGCGCCTGTTTCGATCCGGCCGCAGTCCGGGCGGCCTAGCACCTCGGCCCCGCCGCGTGTCGCGATTTCCAGCGCCTCGCGGGCGGACATGGCATCGGCCCCGTGCGACACCCGTTGCAGCAGCATCGCCTGCCGGGCCTCGGCGATCAGGTTGCCCGCGTCGTTCGAGGCCGAACCGTCGACGCCCAGCCCGACCCGCGCGCCGGCGTCCCGCATGGCGCGAACCGGCGCGATGCCGGACCCGAGGCGGCAGTTGGAGCAGGGGCAGTGCGCGATGCCGGTCCGGGTGCGGGCGAACAGGTCGATTTCCTGCCCGTCCAGCCGGACGCAGTGCGCATGCCAGACGTCCGCGCCGGTCCAGCCGAGGTCTTCGGCATACTGGCCGGGGCGGCAGCCGAAATTGGCCAGCGAATAGGCGACGTCCTCGTCGTTCTCGGCCAGATGGGTGTGCAGCATCACGCCCTTGTCACGGGCCAGCGCCGCCGCCTCGCGCATCAGGTCGCGGCTGACCGAGAAGGGCGAGCAGGGCGCGACGCCGACACGGACCATCGCGCCGGGGCGCGGGTCGTGATGGGCGTCGATGACCCGGATGCAGTCCTCGAGGATCGCCGCCTCGGGCTCGACAAGGCTGTCCGGGGGCAGGCCGCCCGCGCTTTCGCCGATGCTCATCGCGCCGCGCGTGGGGTGAAAACGCAGGCCGATTTCCATGGCCGCCGCGATGGTGTCGTCCAGCCGGGCGCCGTTCGGGAAGACATAGCAATGATCCGAGGTCAGCGAGCAGCCCGACAGCGCCAGTTCGGCCAACCCGGTCTGGGCCGAGCTGAAGTGTTCCTCGGGGCCGAAGCGCTCCCAGATCGGATAGAGCGTCCGCAGCCAGCCGAACAGCAGCGCGTCCTGACCGCCAGGCACCGCGCGGGTCAGCGTCTGGTAGAGGTGGTGGTGGGTGTTCACGAGACCGGGCGTGACCACGCAGCCCGACGCGTTCACGACCTCGCCCATGGTCGACAGGGCCACGCCGATCTCGGCGATCTGGCCGTTCTGTATCAGGATGTCGGCCCCGGCCAGTTCGCGGCGGCCGTCATCCATCGTCAGGATGTGGTCGGCGCCGCGAATGAGGAGCTCGGTCATGCCTCCTCCGCGATGATCGGCGCCAGCAGGTCGAGCGCCGCGCGGTGGATCGCCGGATTCGCGGCGGCGATGATGCGGCCGCCCTGATGCGCAGGGCCGCCGGTCCAGTCGGTGGCGACGCCGCCCGCCGCCTCGATCACTGCGATCGGGGCCTGAACGTCATAGGCATGCAGCCCGGCCTCGATCACGAGGTCGATCTGACCGGCGGCGACGAGGGCGTAGGCATAGCAGTCGGTCCCGTAGCGCACGAGGCGGACGCGGTCGGCGACGGCCCGGAACGCGGCGGCTTCGCGGCAGCTGCCGATCTCGGGGAAGGTGGTGAAGAGGATCGCATCCTCCAGCCGCTCGGTCCGGCGGGTCGCAAGCGCGCGCTTGCCGAGCGGGCCGGTCATCGCCGCTTCGCCGTAGCCGCCCCAGAACCGTTCGCCGGTATAAGGCTGGTCGATGATGCCGAAGGCCGGGCCGCTGTCGGGCCCCACGGCGATCAGCACACCCCACGTCGGCGTGCCCGACATGAAGCCGCGCGTGCCGTCGATCGGGTCCAGCACCCAGGTCAGTCCGCTGGTGCCTTCGCTGCGGCCGTACTCTTCCCCAAGTATAGCGTCCTGGGGTCTGCGGGCCGCCAGAACCTCCCGCATCGCACGCTCGGCGGCGCGGTCGGCCACGGTCACAGGGTCGAAACGCTCTGTTTCTTTGCTTTCAGCAGTCAAACCCCCGGTTGTGCGAAAATGTGGCAGAATCTGGGCACCCGCCGCGTCCGCCAGGGCGTTCGCGGTGGCCATGATGTCGCGAATCTCGTCTTGACCGGGCATGTGCGGCACCTCTTCCAGAATGACCGAGGGCTACCGCAGGCTGACCCCTTACTCAAGCGACGTCGCTGAGGACCCGTGCCAGTTCAAAGAGCCGGCGCCGCTGGTTTTCCGGGATCGCATAGTAAGAGCGGATCAGGTCCAGCGCTTCCTTGTCGCCCATCAGGTCAGCCGGGACATTCACGGTTTCCCGCGCCTCGGCATCGCTGTCCAGCCCTTCAAAGAAAAAGCTGATCGGAACATCCAGGGCATCGGCAATATCCCAGAGTCTGGAAGCACTTATCCGGTTCGCACCGGTTTCGTACTTCTGGATCTGCTGAAACTTAATACCCACTCGCTCTGCCAATTGCTGCTGGGTCATGCCTACAAGCCAACGACGGTGCCGGACTCTCTTTCCGACATGCACGTCTACCGGGTGGGTCATTCGCGCGGCTCCTTCAAATCTCATTCTCATAAGACACAGTCTGCCCCCGGCAATGAGTGCAGGCTGGTCCAAACATTGTTTTTGTAACGCCGCGCATCCCTACAGCGCTCAGCCACGATAGCAGTTATTCCTATTGGATCAAGGCTGTCGCCAATGGGTTCCGACCGGCCGGACGTTTGAAACGGCCGTAAACGATGACTTTACGCAACGTCACGGATTTTCCGCATTTCGCCATTCGCTTGCCACAGTCCCGTCCCCGGCTCGCTGTGTTTGACAGGTGAATGGACGGGCGACTATCCAAGACGCTCGGACCGACGGGCAGGGGGAACGCGATGCGCGCCATGGTTGTGAATGAAATCGGCCGGGCGGCGGAGCTGATCGAGGTTCCGGTGCCGCGCCCGGTGGCGGGCCGCACGCTGGTGCGGGTTCATGCCTGCGGCCTGAACTTTGCCGATCTGCTGATGACCGAAGGCAAGTACCAGGAGACACCCGAACCGCCCTTCACGCTCGGCATGGAAATCTCGGGCGTGGTCAAGGAAGCGGACCCGGCGGGTGGCCCCGCCGTCGGCACCCGCGTCGCCGCGTATGGCGGGTATGGCGGTCTGGCCGAGTTCGGGGCCTTTCCGACCGACCGGCTCGTGGAACTGCCCGAGGGCATGAGCCACGAAGACGCCGCCGCCCTGCAGATCGCTTACGGCACCAGTCACGTGGCACTGGACCACAAGGCGCGGCTGATGCCCGGTGAGACGCTGCTGGTCCTGGGGGCTGCGGGTGGTGTCGGCCTGACGGCGGTCGAGATCGGCAAGCTGATGGGGGCCCGTGTCATCGCCTGCGCACGCGGCGCGGACAAGCTGGAGGCCGCGAAGGCCGCCGGGGCGGACCACCTGATCGACGCCCGTACCGAGGACATCCGCGAGACGGTCAAGGCGCTCGGCGGCGCCGACGTGGTCTATGACCCGGTGGGGGGCGAGCAGTTCGACGCGGCCTTCCGCGCGCTGCGGCCCGAGGGGCGGATGCTGGTGATCGGCTTCGCCAGCGGCACCGTGCCCGAGGTGCGCGCCAATCACATGCTGGTCAAGAACGTCGACGTGCTGGGCTTCTACTGGGGCGGCTACCTGAAGTTCCGGCCCGAGGTCGTGACCCGCTCGCTCGCCCAGCTTCTGGCCTGGCACGCCGAGGGCCGGATCAAGCCGCATATCAGCAACGTCCTGCCCCTCGACCGCGCGGCCGAAGGGCTGGCCCTGCTGCGCGACCGCAAATCAACCGGAAAGGTGGTCATCACCCCCTGAGGCGGCGGCTGTCGGTCAGGGGCAGGATGTTGCCGTCGATGCCGGTGTAGGCGTTGCGCAGGATCTCGGTCAGCCGCTCCACCACCTCGCCTGCGCCGCGATCCTGGTGATAGAGGCAGATCTTCTGGCTGCCGAGTTCCGGCAGATCGCCGTTGTGGTGAATGCGCTCCAGCTGCAGCGGCTCCGTCCCTTCGATCATCGCCCCGATGGCGAGATCGGCCGAGATCGTCGCCTCGACCGTCCGGTCCTGCTGGGTCTCGACCGCGCTTTCCCAGTCGATGCCTGCGGCCTCGAGCGCCCGGATCGCCCCGGCGCGGAAGATACAGGTCTTGGCCGAGGCATAGCGGATCGGCCTCTGCCGCCAGGCATTGCCCGACGGCGCGCCGATCCAGCAGAGCGGGCGTTCGTCCAGCACTTCGGCCTCGGGGTCCGGGTTGCTTTCGGTCGTCAGGATGACGTCGATCTCGCCCCGCCCGAAGTCCGCCTTGAGCCCGGAGGTATAGGACGACACCAGATGCACCTTCATGCGCGGAAACTCCGCGTTGAAGCGCTGGAGCACGCGGGGGATCACCGGATAGACGATGTCATGCGGCACCCCGATCGTGACCTCGCCCTCGAACACGCGGCTGGTCAGGCGCGACATCGCCTCGTCATTGAGTTCGACGATCCGGCGGGCATAGCCGAGCAACTGTTCACCGGACGGGGTCAGGGCAATACGCCGGTTGGTCCGGTCGAACAGCGCGACGTCCAGCGTTTCCTCCAGCCGTTTCAACTGCATCGAGACGGCAGACTGGGTGAAATTCAGAAGCCCCGCGGCACGGGTCACGCCGCCATGGTCGGCAACGGCCACGAAAGAGCGGAGGGCGGTCATGTCGAGATTTCGCATATCATCACCGTTGTTGATGTGATCGGCCAAAAACATTCATTTTCAATTATGATCACATAGGTCCATATGCATCAACAGAAATCATGAAGACCAAAATGTTCATCAAATTCAGGAAAGGATGAGAACATGACCACCCTCACGTCTCGCCGCTCCGGTTACGCTCCCGCCGGACAGCGCCCCGCCTCGCTGATTGGACGCGCCCTCTCGCTGCTCGGCCTGCACCAGAGCCGCCAGTGCCTGTCGCGCCTCGACGATGCGCTGCTGCGCGACATCGGCATCAGCCGCGAAGACGCGCACAAAGAAGCCCGCCGCCCGATCTGGGACGTGCCGACCAACTGGCGCGCATGACCGCCGAGCCCGGACCACAGGGACCCCGAAAAGGGCCCGATCTGGAAACAAACTGAACCGCGCCCCATCCGGGCGCGGTTTTGCTTTGGGAAACTCTTGAAAAGATGACTGGCGTTCCCGATATTCGATCCGACGCCCCACGTCCGGGGTGTGGATAGTCCAAACGGAGGAAGGAATGGCACAATTCGACACGATCCGTCAGGGGGCCGGTGCACGGACCGCTGCGATCGACGAGGGCCTGCGCGCCCACATGAACAAGGTCTACGGGACGATGTCCGTCGGCATGCTGCTGACGTTCCTCGTCGCATGGGCCGTCGGGTCGAATGATGCGCTGCTGTCCATCTTCCGCGACCCGGCCACGCTGCAGCCGAACATCCTCGGCTGGATCGTGATGTTCGCCCCGCTCGCCATGGTCTTCGGCTTCGGCGCGGCGATCAACCGCCTTTCCGCCGCCGGCGCACAGCTGTTCTTCTACGCCTTCGCGGCGGTGATGGGCCTGTCGCTGTCCTGGATCTTCGTGGCCTTCACCGGCTTCTCGATCGCTCAGGTGTTCCTCGTGACCGCCATCGCCTTCGCAGGCCTGTCGCTCTGGGGCTACACCACGAAAAAGGACATCTCCGGCTGGGGCGCGTTCCTGATCATGGGCGTGATCGGCATCCTCGTGGCGTCGATCGTCAACATCTTCCTCGGCTCGCCGGCGCTGATGTTCGCGATCTCGATCCTCGGCGTGCTGATCTTCGCGGGCCTGACCGCCTACGACACGCAGAACATCAAGAACACCTACCTCGCGCATGCCGCGCACGGGGATACGGAGTGGCTGGGCAAGGCCGCCATCATGGGCGCGCTGAACCTCTACCTCGACTTCATCAACATGTTCATGTTCCTGCTGCAGCTGTTCGGCAACCGCGAATAAGCCGCACCTGACGGACCAAATGGAAACCCCCGCCATCGGCGGGGGTTTTCGTTTGCGGTGGTCTCTGAGGGTGAGGGGCTCTTCGCCCTACGGCAGCACCTTCGCCATCGCGGCCCAAAGGGTCTCGACCGGCTCGATCCCCACCGACAGACGGACAAAGCCCGGCGCCACCGCATCGCCCCAACGGGCGCGGCGCTCGGCGCTGGTGTGGACGCCGCCGAACGAGGTCGCGGGCTGGATCAGCGGACAGTCGTTGATGAACCGCTCCGCCGTGGCCTCGTCCTTCAGCGTAAAGCTCATCAGGAACCCCGGCGTCGCCATCTGCGCCCGTGCCGGATGGTTCGACAGGCCCGGATAGCGCAGGTCCGTGACACCCGGATGCTCCGCCAGCCGCCCTGCGATCACCTCCGCACTGGCGACCATCCGGCTCAGCCGCAGTTCCAGCGTGGCCAGCCCGCGCAGGGTCAGCCAGGCCTCGAACGGCCCCGGTATCCCGCCTGCCAGCTTGCGCCAGTCGCGCATCGCCGCCAGCAGATCGGCGTTGCGTGTCGCCACATGCCCCATAAGCAGGTCCGAATGCCCGTTCGGCGCCTTGGTGTCCGAGGCCACCACGATATCCGCCCCCAGGTCCAGCGGCCGCTGCCCGTAGGGCGTCATCGTCGTATTGTCGACCACGAGCAGCCCGCCCGCCGCATGCACCGCATCCGCCACGGACCGGATGTCGCACAGGTCCAGCCCCGGATTGGACGGCGTTTCCAGGAACACCAGCGCAAAGCCCTCGAACCCGCCCTCGGCGAACCGCGCCGTCTCGCGCAGCACCATCTCGACGCCGAGCGCCTTGAGGAACCGGTCCGACAGCACCCGCGTGGTGTAATAGCCGTCAGTCGGCACGAGGATCCGGTCCCCGGCCTTCAGGCAGGAAAACAGCGCCGCCGATATCGCCCCCATGCCAGACGGGAACGACAGGCAGGGCGCATCCTCCAATGCCGCCAGCGCCTCTTCCAGCGCGGACCACGTGCGGTTGTCCATCCGGCCATAGCCCGGCACCCCGGCGGGATCGCCCGGCAGGTGGAACATCGAGGCCATCTCGACCTGCGGCGCCACCGGCGCACCCTTGGCGAGGCCCTCGGAATGAAGGTGAAGCAGGCGCGCGGCCAGATCGTCGGTGCTCATGTCATGTTCCCCGTGAAGTCACGCCCGGACACTCGCCAAAAGAAAGGGGACCCGCAAGCGGATCCCCTGCTTCATCTGGCCAAATAAACTCCGGGGGTCCGGGGGCAGCGCCCCCGGGGTCCCCACCGGACACCATCGGCTCAGAACCACAGCACCTTACGCCCCATCAATTCGCCCCGCACGGGGTCGAACGATGTCCCGGCTCCCTGGCTTCATCTTGCCCGAAATATGCCGGGGGGTGCGGGGGGCTGGCCCCCCGCCGCGCAACGTCTCAGCGTTCGTCCGGGTGGACATAATCCTTGAACGTCTGCCGCAAAGTCAGCTTGGACACCTTGCCCGTCGCCGTCAGCGGCAGCTGGTCGACCCACAGGATGTCGTCCGGCAACTGCCACTTGGCGAAATGCTCGGACATGTGCTCCTGCATCGCCTCCAGCGACGGCTTCTCCTCGCCCCGCGCCACGGCGACCAGAACCGGGCGCTCGTCCCACTTCTTGTGCGGCACCGCGATGACGGCGGCGTTGGCGACGGCCGGATGGGCCATGGCGAGGTTCTCGAGGTCGATCGAGGAAATCCACTCCCCGCCCGACTTCACGAGGTCCTTGGCCCGGTCCGAGATCGTCAGGATACCGTTGTGGTCGATTGAGGCGACGTCGCCCGTCCCGAACCAGCCCTCGGCATCCAGCGCCTTCTTGGTTGCTTCCTCGTTCTTGAAGTAGCCCGACACGACGGTATTCCCGCGCACGAACAGCTCGCCCGAGTGCTTGCCGTCATGCGGCTGGCGCTTGCCATCCTCGTCGACGATCTTGAACTCGACCCCGAAGCAACGGCGGCCCTGACGCTGCTTCATGTCCAGCCGCTCTTCCAGCGGGGCATCGTTCATCCAGGCCGGGATGACCCCGTGCGAGCCGACGGGGCTCATTTCGGTCATGCCCCAGGCGTGGCTGACGGACGCGCCGCGTTCCTCGAAGGCCTTCATCAGCGAACGCGGGCAGGCCGACCCGCCGACGACCACGTCCTTGAAGCCGTTCGGCATGCGGCCCTGCTTCTGGATCTCGGCCATCAGCCCCATCCAGATCGTGGGCACGCCCCAGGCGGAATAGACGCCTTCGCTGTCCATCAGCTTGAACAGGTTCTCACCGTCCAGCGCCGCGCCGGGGAAGACGATCGACAGGCCCGCGAGCGGGGCAGAATAGGGCAGGCCCCACGCATTGACGTGGAACAGCGGCACCACGGGCAGCACCTTGCCGCCCTCGACGAAGCTGGAGGTCTGCATCACCACGATCATCATCGCATGCAGCACGGTCGAGCGGTGCGTGTAGAGCGCGCCCTTGGGGTTCCCGGTGGTGCCGGAGGTGTAGCACAGGCCGCAGGCGGTGTTCTCGTCGAACTCGGGCCATTCGATCGTGTCGGGCTGGCCGTCCAGCAGGTCCTCGTAGCACAGCGCCTCGAACGGCAGGTCGGCGGGCATCTTGTCCTTGTCGACCATGATCACGTAGGTCAGGTCCTTGGGCAGATGATCCTTCACCGCCGCGATCAGCGGGATGAACGTCGTGTCGAGGCACAGCATTTTGTCCTCGGCATGGTTGATGATGTAGATCAGCTGTTCCGGCGAAAGGCGCGGGTTGATCGTGTGGCAGATCGCGCCGATGCCCTGGATCGCGTAGTAGAGCTCGAAATGGCGGTAGCCGTTCCACGCCAGCGTCGCGATCCGGTCGCCCATTTCGACGCCTTTGGCCAGCAGGCCGTTCGCCAGCTGCCGGGTCCGGGCCGCGGCCTGCGGATAGGTGTAGCGGTGCAGGTCGCCCTCGGTCCGGACCGAGATGATTTCGCCACGCGGATACTGCTCCGCCCCGAATTCCAAAATGTCAGCGATCCGCAGCGGACGCTGCATCATCATGCCCTTCATGGGTCTCCTCCCGTTTGCTGGTCCCCATTACCTAGCCCGTCACCCCCTGCTGCGAAAGTGCTTTCCGCAAAGGGAAATTCGCCGCATCGCAGCGGCGGCAAGGCGCTATTTCCGGTGTGCGGCGGCAATTTCCGCTGGCACCCGGCGCCCGGTTTCCTATGGTTGCCCCGAACAGGAGATTTGGGAGGAAACGTGGATGAAAGCCATCGTCTGCAATGAATTCGGACCGCTGGAAAACCTCGAATACAAGGAGATGCCGGACCCGGTCGCCGGCTCCGGCCAGGTGCTGGTCAAGGTCGAGGCCTGCGGCGTGAACTACCCGGACGGTCTGCTGGTGCAGGGCCTTTACCAGTCCAAGCCCGACCGCCCGTTCATCCCCGGATCCGAGGTCGCGGGCGAGATCGTGGCCGTCGGTGACGGCGTGACGGACCGGCAGGTCGGCCAGCGCGTCGTCGCGTATTCGGGCCAGATGGGCTATGCCTCGATGGCGGCGGTGCCCGCGAAATCGACCTTCCTGCTGCCCGAGGGCGCCGACGCGGCCGAGGCCTGTGCGATGATCATCGGCTACGGCACCTCGCACCACGCGCTCAAGCAGCGCGCGCAGCTCAAGGCGGGCGAGACGCTGGTCGTCTTCGGCGCGGCGGGGCTGACGGGGATCGCGGCGGTGCAACTCGGCAAGCTGATGGGGGCCACGGTCATCGGCGTGGTGTCGAGCCCGGAGAAGGGCGAGATCGCCAAACAGGCGGGCGCGGATCACGTCATCGGCTATGACAACCTCAAGGACGAGGTGAAGGCCCTGACCGGCGGCAAGGGTGCTGACGTCTGTTACGACGTGGTCGGCGGCGAGGCGTTCAACGCCGCCAGCCGGTTCATGGGGCGGAACGGACGGCTGCTGGTCATCGGCTTCGCCAGCGGCGAAATCCCGAAGCTTCCGGTGAACCTGACGCTGGTCAAGGAATACGCGGTTGTCGGCGTGTTCTGGGGCAACTTCACCAAGGCCGAGCCGGATGTCTACCACGCCAACATGAAAGAGCTGTTCGGCTGGTGGTCCGAGGGCAAGGTCAAGCCGATGGTCGCGGACCGTCTGCCGCTGAAGGACGCGCAGAAAGTGCTGGAAAAGGTGCTGGGCCGGGGCGGCGTCGGCAAATACGCCCTGATCCCCGAATGATGCGGGCGGGCCGGGCGGCTGCGCCCGGCCTTACCGGCTGACGCGGCTCAGCGTGTTGACCAGTTCGACCAGCTTCGGACCCAGCTCGTTCTCCAGCCGCTCCTTCGGCAGGGAATGTGCATAGCCGCCGAGGTTGAAGGCCAGCATCGGCGTGTCGGCCTGCTGCGACCGGTAGGGGACGGACACGGCGTGCACGTCCTTCTGCCATTCCTTGATATTGGTGTAGAACCCGCGCGTGGCGATCTGCTCGCGCGCATCCTCGATCCCGTCCAGCACGAGGCTCAGCTTGTCGCGCGGGGTGCGGTCGTGGATGCGGGTCAGGATCTCGGACCGTTCCGCGTCCGATGTGCCCGCGATATAGGCCCGCCCGATGGCGGACCGCGCCAGCGAGATGCGGCTGCCCACGTCGAGCTGGAGCGAGATGACACCGACGGACCGCGCGCAGGCGATATAGGTCATCGACATGTCGTCGCGCCCGCCGAGCGCCACGAGGACACCGTCGCCGCAGTCGTCGGCCAGCTTCTGCATGTAGACCTGCGCCGTTTCGCGGACATGCAGACCGGCCAGGCAGGCATAACCCAGCGACAGGACCGGCACGCCCATGCGGTAGCGGCCGGTGTCGTCGTCGTAGACGAGGTAGCCGGCCTTGAGCAGCGTGAAGGTCAGCCGCGAAACGGTGGAGTTCGGCAGGCCCGTCCGTTCGGCGAGGTCCGAATTGCCGAGCCCCGCCCGGTCCTGTGGCGTGAAGGCCCGCAGGATCTCCAGCCCACGGTGAAGGGCCGTCACGAACTGTCGGTCCGTATCGCCCTTGTCGGCCTCGCGGGTCAGGTCTGTTACTCTCTTGCGCATATGCTGCGGCTCCAAATTCCGCTCTGCGGTTTAAATCGTCTTTCCACGTCCTGACCGTGCGGTCAAGCCCAAGCGCCTCATCCGGCCTTGCGGTCGGCCTCGGCTGCGGCAAGGTCGCGCCACATGACTTTTCCCGCGCCGTTTCGGGGCAGGGCGTCGGTGAACGCGATCTCACGCGGGCATTTGAAGGCGGCCATCTGTTCGTGACACCATGCGATCAGCGCCTCTTCGGTGAGCGCGGCCCCGCGGCGGGGCACGATGAACGCCTTGACGCTTTCGCCCCGGCGCGCATCCGGCACGCCGATCACGCAGGCTTCGGCGATGTCGGGATGGCGGTGCATCATCGCCTCGACCTCGGCCGGCCAGACCTTGAAGCCCGAGGCGTTGATCATCCGTTTCGCCCGGTCGGTCATGAAGTAATAGCCGTCGGTGTCGTATAGACCCACGTCACCGGTCTTGTAGAAGCGCTTGCCGTCGATCTGCATGAACGCCTCGGCCGTCGCCTCGGGGTTGCGCCAGTAGCCCTCCATTATCTGGGGGGCGTGCATGACGATCTCGCCGGGCTGGTCGGGGCCCAGTTCGGCGCCGGTTTCCATGTCGATGACGCGGCAGTCGACGTCATACATCGGGATTCCGAGGCACTGCTGCATCGGGCGCTGCGGCGGGTTGATGTGGGTGACGCCGATCGATTCGGACATGCCGTAGCCCTCGACGATCTCCAGCCCGGTGATGTCCTTCAGTTTCTGCGCCACGCCCTTGGGCACCGCCGCGCCGCCCGCGCCGATCAGCTTGAGCGAAGACAGGACGAAACTGTCGAACTCGGGCGCGTTCATCAGGTCGATGACCATCGTGGTGATCGAGCGGAAGACGTTCACCTTGTGCTCGCCCACCCACCGACCGGCCAGCGCGCGGTCCCAGCGGGTCATCAGCACCACGGTGGACCCGGCGCAGAAGGGGGCGTTCATCCCGTTCTGCATCCCGGTGACGTGGAACATCGGCAGGGCGGAGAGCTGGACGACGCTGTCGTCGTAGTAACTGAAGTGCTTGTAGGTCCAGATCACCTGCTGGACGGTGCGATGCGGGTGGATGCAGCCCTTGGGCAACCCCGTCGTGCCAGAGGTGTAAAGCAACACCGCCAGGTCGTCCGCCCCGGCCTCGTGCGGGCCCGCCGGGTGGCTGGCCGCCAGCGCATCGCGCCAGCGGGTGGTCTGCGGGCGGTCAATGTCGGTGTCGGACAGGCCCGCCAGCGCCTCGGGCAGATCCTGTCGCCCTTCGGCCCCGGCCATGTCTGCATAGGCGGCGACGAGCAGGTGGTCGAGGTCACCGGACTCCAGCAGCGGCGCGACCTGTTCAACGAGTTCGGAGCCGACCACGGCGATCCGCGCCTCGGTGTCGCGGACGATGTGTTCCAGCTCGGCCTTGCGGTACATCGGGTTCACCGGCACCACGACGGCGTCGGCAAGGTGGATGCCGTAGTAGGCGATCATCCACTGCGGGCAGTTCTGCATGTCGATGACGACGCGGTCGCCGCGCTTCACGCCCATGTGCCGCAGCCAGCCCGCCACCGCCCGCGCGTCGCGCAGCATCGCGGCATAGGAATGCCGCGCGCCGTAGTAGATCACGGCGGTCTGGTCCGGCAGGCGCTCGGCCGTGTCGATCAGGTTCCGCGCAACGGACTGTCGCGGCACCTCGATCTGGCGCGGGGTGCCGGGGGGCCAGTGCTTGAGGTGCAGGTCGGTCATTCAGACCTTCATGCCGGGCAGGTTGAGCGAGGCGGTGTTGCCGCCATCGACCGGCAGTGCCTGACCCGTGATGTAGGAGGCGTCGTCGGAGGCGAGGAAGCAGATGGCCGCCGCGATTTCCTCGGGCTTGCCGTAGCGCCGGAGTTCGCAGCGCGAGCCGAGCCTGTGTTCCTTGTCGTTGGCACGGGCGTAGTCGAAGGTCTTCTTCGTCATGCCGGTTTCAATCAGGCCGGGGCAGACGGCGTTGACCCGCACGTTGTATCCGCCCAAGTCGCAGGCCGCCGTCTGGGTCAGGTTGATGACCCCGGCCTTGGACGCGGAATAGGCATTCCCGCCCGCGCCGGACCGGATGCCCGCGACCGACGCGGTATTGACGATGGAACCGGAGCCCTGCGCCGCCATCACCTTGCCCGCGTGCTTGATGAAATGCGCGACGCCGAAGAGGTTGACGCCGAAGACGGCCTGCCAGTCCTCCATCTCGGTTTCCATGATCGGCTGGTAGCCGCGCGAGATGCCCGCGTTGTTGGCCACCGCGTCCAGCCGGCCCCACTTGTCCGTCACCGCCTTGACGCAGGCCGCGACCTGCGCCTCGTCGCTGACGTCGCAGGCGTGGATCATCGTCTCGCCCTCGGGGCGGGCTGCCTCCAGCGCCGCCTCGTCGCGGTCGACCAGACAGACCTTTGCGCCCTCGGCGGCCATGCGGGCGGCGGTTGCCCTGCCGATACCCGAAGCCGCCCCGGTCACGATCGCGACCTTGCCGTCAAACATCATGATGTATCCTCCCGCCGTTCAGGCTGGCACAGAACGGATCCCCGTTCAACGGTTTCAGAATTGGGTTCCGTATTGCGGAATCAGGCGGGTGTGGTCTGCCAGTAAGGCTCGCGCAGTTCCCGCTTGAGGATCTTGCCGATCTCGGACCGGGGCAGGTCCTCCCGGAATTCGATCTTGCTGATCCGCTGGGTCTTGCCGAGCTGGCCGTTGGCCCATTCCCGCATCGCCTCGCCATCCGCGTCCGGCGTCTTGGGCACCACAAGCGCCAGCGGCGTCTCGCCCCAGTCCTCGGACGGCACCGCGATCACCGCCACGTCCGCGACGTCCGGGTGCTTGCGCAGGACCTGTTCCAGATCGGTGGCGTAGATGTTGAAGCCGCCCGAGATGATCATGTCCTTCTTGCGGTCCAGCAGGTGCAGGAACCCGTCCTCGTCCACGCGGCCCATGTCGCCGGAGCGGATCCAGACCTTGCCGTCGGCATCCACATAGGTCGCCTCTTCGGTCTTGTCGGGCACCTTGAGATAGCCGGGCATCATCGACGCGCCGCGGCCGACGATCTCGCCGAATTCGGTGATCGGGATCTCGTTGCCTTCCTCGTCGAGCATCTTCAGCTCGCAACCGGGATTGAGCTGGCCGACGGTGTCCCACTTGGTCGGGTTCGCGGCGCAGTCGAGCATGAAGGACGCGCCGCCCTCGGTCATGCCGTAGCTTTCCTTGATGTTGCCGGGCCAGCGGCGCATGACCTCCTCGATCACGACGCCGGGCAGCGGGGCCGAGGTGGACATCTTGCAGATGTAGGAGCTCAGGTCGTACTTGTCGAAATCCGGCTCGCGCATCAGGCGCATGTACTGGACGGGGACAAGGATTGCGTGCGTGACCTTGTACTTCTCGGACAGCCGCAGGAATTCCTTGGTGTTGAACCGCGACATGATGACGACGCCGCAGCCCTTGGTCATCGCCGACAGCGTCGTGACGAGGGTCGTGTTGGAATAGAGCGGCGTCGACATGATGTGACGGCACTTCTCGTCCATGTCGTTCCGCTGCGCGCGGTTCATCTGCCGCACGCGCATCATCTGGTCGTGCACGATGCCCTTGGGCGTGCCGGTGGTGCCCGAGGAATAGATCACGTTGAACATGTGCTCGGGTTCGACCGGCACCGGCGGGATCGGCTCCGCATCGCCCAGCCAGGTGTCGAAATCGGCCATCGAGATGACCCGCTTGGCCCCCAGCCGTTCCGCGGTCTCCATGAACTTGGGCGCGGAGAACAGCAGCAGCGGGTCGGAGTTGTCGACCATCTTCACCAGCGACTCCTCGGTCGCCGAGAAGGGCAGGGGCGCCATGCAGCCCCCGGCGTGCAGCACGCCGGCATAGAGCGCAAGGTAGTCGGGCGAGTTGTCGGCCAGCCCGCAGACGATCACATCGGGGCCCACGCCTTCCTGCACCAGCCGCCCGGCGATGCGCGATATGCGGTCGGCGAACTGTTCCCAGGTCCAGAATGTATCCGTCTCTTCGCAGATGACCGCCAGCTCCTGCGGCTGCAGCTTTGCGGCGTCCATCACCATCTGGGAATAACGCGGCAGGTCCCTGTTCTCGGGCTCCCTCGGTGGGATCCTGCCCTTGTGCGTCCGGACGCCTTCGCTCATCTCGATCTTCCTCCCAATCGTGTGCGCGACATGCTATCCGGGCACTCTACCTGCCGTAAAGATAGGGTCAATATTCCGCTTATCGGAAAGGTGTTCCGCTGCATTGACACTTGGCCGCGCCGCGTGTCAGCTAAGCCGCAACGTGAGGAGGAGGACAGCCATGTACGATTATTTTCCCATATCTGACAAAGCGAAGAAGATGCGCGAGCAGCTTCTGCGCTTTATGGACGACCACATCTATCCGGCCGAAAAGGTTTACAAACAGCAGGTCGAAGAGGGGAACGACCGCTGGGACGAACCGCCGATCATGGCCGAGCTCAAGGCCAAGGGCCGGGAATCGGGCCTGTGGAACATGTTCCTTCCGCACGACGCCGGCGACTACAAGGGCGCGGGCCTGACCAACCTCGAATACGGCACCCTGTGCGAGATCATGGGCCGCTCGTCCATCGGTTCCGAGCCGTTCAACTGCTCGGCTCCCGACACCGGCAACATGGAGACGATCTTCCTCTTCGGTGACGACGAGGCGAAGGACAAGTGGCTGAAGCCGCTGCTGAACGGCGAAATCCGCTCCTGCTTCTCGATGACCGAGCCCGCGGTGGCGTCGTCGGACGCGACCAACATCGAGACCCGGATCACCAAGGAAGACGACGAATACGTCATCCAGGGCACCAAGTGGTGGTCCTCGGGCGCGATGGACAAGCGCTGCAAGATCGCGATCGTGATGGGCAAGACGGATACCACCGCGCCCAAGCACAAGCAGCAGTCCATGATCCTCGTCCCGCTGGACACCCCCGGCGTGAAGATCAAGCGGCACCTCAGCGTGATCGGCTATGACCACGCCCCGCATGGCCACGCCGAGATCCACTACGACAACGTCCGCGTTCCGGCAAAGAACCTGCTGCTCGGCGAGGGCCGTGGCTTCGAGATCGCACAGGCCCGCCTCGGGCCCGGCCGTATCCACCACGCGATGCGCTGCATCGGCGGCGCCGAGCGCGCTCTGCAGATGATGTGCGAACGCGGCATGGCGCGCGAGGCCTTCGGGCAAAAGATCGCCGAAATGGGCGTGAACAAGCACTGGATCGCCGAAAGCCGGATGGAGATCGAACAGGCCCGCCTGCTGGTGATGCACGCCGCCTACATGATGGACACCGTCGGCAACAAGGCCGCCCGCCGCGAGATCGCGATGATCAAGGTGGTCGCCGCGAACATGCTGCACAAGGTCGTCGACCGCGCGATCCAGGTCCACGGCGCCATGGGTGTCAGCCAGGATTCGACGCTGGCCTCGTCCTACGCCAACGCCCGGACGATGCGTCTGGTCGACGGCCCGGACGAAGTGCACCGCGAAACCATCGCCAAGCTCGAACTGAAGCAGTATCGGAACTGAGCGATGAGCATGTTTGACCTGAAGGGCAAGGTCGCCGTTATCACGGGTTCGTCCCGTGGTATCGGCCGCGCCATTGCCGAGATGTATGCCGAGGCCGGTGCCAAGGTCGTCGTCTCCTCGCGCAAGGCCGACGCCTGCGAGGAAGTGGCCGAGGGCATCCGCGCCAAGGGCGGCGAGGCGATCGTCATTCCCGCCCACATCGGTTCGACCGAGGACATGCAGAACCTCGTAGACAAGACCATCGCGGATTGGGGCCAGATCGACGTTCTGGTTCCGAACGCGGCGATCAACCCCGTCTACGGCCCGCTGAACGAGCTGGACGACGCGGTGTTCGACAAGATGCTGATCACCAACGTCCGGGTGATCAACACGCTCTGCAAGATGGTCCTGCCGGGCATGGCGGAGAAGGGCGGCGGGTCCGTCGTCGTGATCTCCTCCGTGGCGGCGATCAAGGGCTCCACAACGCTCGGCGCCTATGGCGTGACCAAGGCGGCGGATGCCGCGCTGGTGCGTTCGCTGGCGCTGGAGTGGGGTCCGAAGAACATCCGCGTCAACGCGATCGGGCCGGGGCTTGTGAAGACGGATTTCGCCAAGGCGCTCTGGACCAACCCGGAACGGATCGACCGGATCAACAACGCCAACCCGCTGCGCCGCATGGGCATGCCCGAGGAGATCGCCGGGACGGCGCTCTGGCTGGCGACACCCCTGTCGGGATACGTGACGGGCCAGCTGATCATCGCGGACGGCGGGCAGTCGTTCGCCTGACCCTATGGGTTGAAACATCGGAAACCGGCGGGGCGCAGGACGTTCCGCCGGTTTTCATTTGGGGCTTGGTGTGGCGCAGCCTCCACCATTCATATGCACCAATGCCCGGAACAGCCGCGCAGCGGCCCGGGCAGCGGCCCGGGCAGCGCATGGCCGCCCCCCGGCCATGCGCTTCGTCACCGCAAGCGCGCGGGATGAGCGGCGAGCGGGGCGTCGGGATAAAGTGCGGACCTCAGCCGTCGTAGCGCATCGCCGCGGCCATACGCAGCCCTCTGTTGAGCCAGCGCCACCGAGCTAACATGGTGCACCGCGCCGCACCTCATCCGCCGGGGAGAGTGCGGTCCGTCGCGATAAAATGCGGACCCCAACCGTCGCAGCACATCGTCCCGGCCATAAAATTCCCTCTGGCGGGCAAACATCACGCGCCGAAGACGCGGACCTCCTCCTTCCAGCCGGGATCGCCCGTCCGCATGAACCGGACCAGCGCGCCTTCCATCTCCGCCGCCGTGGCCTTGGCGCTGTCCGGATCGGTCTGCGCCACCGGCACGTTCTCGATCGCGTGCAACCCGTAGACGAAGCTCTCGTCGAAGCCGTGCGCCGCACCCAGCCAGTCATAGGGCGGGCGCGGTTCCCATGCGAATTCATAGGTCCAGACCCGGCCACCGCCCGCGCGCTGCGCCTCGGCGTTGGAAGCCGTCGCGCGGCGGTAGATGCGGGCGGTCAGGAAATCCTCTTCCTTCTGCTGCCATGTCGCGTCCGGCATCGCCGCGTCCCATTCGGCCAGCCCCTTGTCCACCGCGTCCGGCCCATCGAACCGGGCGACGGTGTCGCGGAAGCGGGCCTCGTTCACATCACCCATCCGGCCCGTCGCATACCACAGCCGGGCCTCGTGCCGGGTGCGGCCCAGCACCAGCGGCTTGTCCTTCAGCACCCCGGCCTTCAGCGCCTCTTCCGGATGCCGGGGCAGGGTCACGCCGTCCTGCAAGATGGCCAGCGTCTTGCCGCCCGGCATCGAACGTTCGGCAAGGTTCACGGCCACCACCTCGGCCTGCAGCTTCAGGATGTCCTCGACCGTCAGCCGTTCCAGCGCGGCCTCGTCGCCCGGTTCGATCCCGGCGCGGGCCAGGAAGTCCTCGGCGATTTCCGCCGCGCGGTCGGGCGACTGGATTCGGGTGGCGTAACCGGACAGAAGCCACGCCTTGTCGAACAGCGACGGCCCGTCGTCGGTCCCGAAGAGCGCGGCCGCGGTGAAGCCGCCGGAGGACATGCCGGCCAGCGTGACGTTCTCCGGATCGCCGCCGAAGCTTTCCACGTTTTCACGCACCCAGCGGAGCGCCATCGCGAGGTCGAGCATCGAGCGGTTGGCGGCGGGCAGGCCGGGGAAATGCTGGCCGAGGTAGAGGAACCCGAGCGCGCCGGTGCGCACGTTCGGACGGATCAGCACGACGTCGTTTTCTGCCGCGAAGGCCGCGTTGCCGAAATGGCCGACATTGGCCGAGCCGGTCGCGAAGCCGCCGCCGAAGAGATGCACGATCACCGGACGCCGCTTGCCGTCGGCGGCGGGGGTCCAGAGGTTGAGGTTCAGGCAGTCCTCGCCATAGCCCTGATCCGCGCGGTGGATCGACCATTCGGTGACCGGCGGCGGGGTCTGGACGGGCGCGTTGCCGAAGGCGGTGGCATCGACCTCGCCGCCCTTTGCCAGCGGTTCGGGCGCGCGGAAGCGCAGCGCGCCGACAGGCTGGGTGGCGTAGGGAATGCCGAGAAAGGCATGGGCCTTGCCCTCGTCGCGGCCGTGGTAGGTGGCCTGAGGGGCGTTGACTGTGGTCATGGATGGATCCTCCCGCGGGGGAGGGTAGCGCGGGGCGGCTGGCGTTGGAATGGAGGGCGGGCGCACGGATGTGAAAGTTGCGCCGGCTGCGCCGTCGCGCGGGATCGTCTCGAAAGGGCATCGAGCCCTTTCGAGACGGCCTCCGGCGGGAGTTTACCTGGCCAGATGAAGCGGGAACGGTCCCGGCGTACCGGTTGTTGCCTGGATCAGGCGCCCCGGACCGTGTCGATCATCAGCTGGACGTTGGCCGGGTCGGCGTCGGGGGTGATGCCGTGACCGAGGTTGAAGATATGGGGGCCGTTAGAGAAGGCTTTCACGATGCGCCGGGTCTCGTCGATCAGGTTCTGGCCGCCGGTGACCATGTGACCGGGGGCGAGGTTGCCCTGCACGCAGCCGTCTGTCTGGACATTCGCAGCAGCCCAGTCGGCGGCGACGGAGTTGTCGAGCGCCACGCAGTCGGCCCCGGTCGCCTTGTGGAAACCGATGTACTTGTCCCCGGCCTCGCGCGGGAAGGCGATGACGGGCAGGCCGGGATGGCGGGCCTTGAGCTCGGCGATGATCCGTTTCGCGGGGGCGGTGGCGTAGGCGTCGAAATCCGCGCCCGAGAGCGATCCGGCCCAGCTGTCGAAGAGCTTGACCACCTCGGCCCCGGCCTCGACCTGTTTGGACAGGTATTCGATCGTCGCCTCGGTGATCCGCTCCAGCAGCGCCTCGAACAGCGCGCGGTTCTCGGCCTTGAGCGCATGTGCGGGGCCCTGATCCGGCGTGCCGCGTCCGGCGATCATGTAGGTCGCGACCGTCCACGGGGCACCGGCAAAGCCGATCAGCGTGGTGTCGCGCGGCAGTTCGCGGGACAGGATCGACACGGTCTCGTAGACCGGCGACAGCGTCTCGTGGATGTCCGAGACGGGACCGAGCCTGTCGAAGTCGGCCTGCGTGGTGACGGTCGACAGGCGCGGGCCCTCGCCGGTGACGAAGCGCAGGTCGGCGCCGAGCGCCTGCGGCACCAGCAGGATGTCGGCGAAGAGGATCGCGGCGTCGAACCCGTAGCGGCGGATCGGCTGCAGCGTCACCTCGGCGGCGAGGTCGGGCGTGTAGCACAGCGACAGGAAATCGCCCGCCTTTTCGCGCGTGGCGCGGTATTCGGGCAGGTAGCGGCCCGCCTGCCGCATCATCCAGATCGGGGGCACGGGCAGCGTTTCGCCGGCGAGGGCGCGCAGGATCGTCTTGTCGGGCATCGGGGGCTCCTCTGTCGCCCGACAGGTCGCCGCGCGGGGCCGGGATGTCAAGCCGCGCCGCGGCCCTCGGGCTGTTCCGTCGCGGCCTCGCGCTCCGCCCATAGGGTCCTCAGCGTCTCGCCCTGACCGGTGAAGGTCTCGTTCAGCTCCTGCCATGCGTATATCCGGTCCATCCGGAAATGCCGCAGGTCGTGGCGCAGCTCGCACCACGCGGCCAGCATCTTGACCTCGACGTGGTAGATCACGACCAGCGGGCGGATGGTGCGCTCGGTCCGCGGGCCGGCCGGCGTCTCGTAGGTGATGCGCAGCTTGCGCTCATCGCGGATCGCGCGGCGCAGGAGCGAGACCGGCACGCAGCCGAGCGCAGGGTCGTCGGCGGGTGCGCCGAAGGGCGCGACGTGGAGCCATGTGGCCGGGCCATGCAGGGCGTCGATCTTGTCGCAGACCCGCTGGCCCGCGCGCATCAGGGCCATGTCGCCGGTGCGGGCGAGCATCGCCAGCGCGACGCGCAGCGCCTCGGTTTCCTCGGTGTCGAAGTTCAGCGGCGGCAGGTCGTAGCCGCGCCTGAGGACATAGCCGATCCCCGCCGCCCCCTCGACCGGCACGCGCATCGCCTGCAGGGCGGCGACGTCGCGATAGACCGTGCGGACCGAGACCTCGAGCGTTTCGGCCAGCGCCTCGGCGGTACGGGGGGCGGCGGCGGCGCGGAGGGTCTGGATCAGTTCGAACAGGCGATCGGGGCGGGACATGACGGGGCTTTCGGGCGGCAATGGGCGGGCGGTCTCTGCTGCCATCCTAGCACGCCCTGCTGACAGCTGCATGGCAGGAGCCTTCTGCTTGGATCGCCGGGCCGCAACGGAGGCCCGCCATGCCATTCTACGATCACATCATCCTCATCCGCCTCGGCCTGGGCCGCTGGCGCACCGGCCCGGCCCGCCGCCGTCTCACCACGCCGCTGCGCCTCAGGGCCGCGCCGAAATGCCGCCCGGCCCGTCCGCGCCACACCGTCTTGCAAGCCCTGACCTGCGCGCTTAACACGAGGCGATGACACTCGCCCTGCCCACGCCCTCCGCCCCGCTTCGCATCGGAACCCGCGGTTCGCCGCTCGCGCTTGCGCAGGCGCACGAGACGCGCGACAGGCTGATGGCGGCCTTCGGTCTGGAAGAGGCCGCGTTCGAGATCAGCGTGATCCAGACGACCGGCGACCGGGTGCAGGACCGCGCCTTGCGCGAGATCGGCGGCAAGGGCCTGTTCACCCGCGAGATCGAGCAGGCGCTGCTGCTGAACGGCATCGACATCGCCGTCCATTCGATGAAGGACATGCCGGTGCTGCAGCCGCAGGGGCTGGTGCTGGACTGCTACCTGCCGCGCGAGGACGTGCGGGATGCTTTCGTGTCATTCCACGAGGGCGGCATCGGCGCCGTCCCGCAGGGGGCCAGGGTCGGCACATCGTCGCTGCGGCGCGGGGCGCAGATGCGCCTGCGCCGGCCGGATGTGGAGATCGTGGAGTTTCGCGGCAACGTGCAGACGCGGCTCAGGAAGCTTGGGGAGGACGTGGCGCATTGCACCTTCCTCGCCATGGCCGGGCTGAACCGTCTGAACCGGGCGGACGTGCCCGCTCAGGCGATTTCGCCGGACGAGATGCTGCCGGCTGTCGCGCAGGGTGCCATCGGGATCGAGCGGCGGGCGGATGACGTGCGCGTGGCCGAGATGCTGGCGGCGATCCACGACGGGCCGACCGCCGACCGGCTGGCGGCGGAACGCGCGTTCCTCGCCCGGCTGGACGGATCCTGCGAGACGCCGATCGCCGGGCTTGCGGAACTCGACGGCGGGACGCTGCGGCTCAGGGGGCAGATCCTGCGACCCGACGGCAGCGAGGCGCTGGAAGACGACGGCACCGCGCCGGTTTCGGACGGCGCGGCTCTTGGCGAGGACATGGCGCGGCGGCTGCTGGAGCGGGCGGGCGACGGGTTCTTCGACTGGCGCTGAGCATGGGGCCGCGGATACCGCAGGGGATCGCGGCTGATTTCCGCGTTCTTGAGGCGGAGCACGTGACCGATACGGCGATCGCCACGGTCTGGCGCGTCACGCTTGCGGACGGGTCCGGGGCCGCGCTCAAGCTGTTTCACGACTCGGGGCTCGCCAACGAAGGGCCGGGGCTGGACTGGCTGGCCGCACGGGACGGACGCGGGGCGGTGCGCCTGTTGCGCCGCGCGGGGCGGGCGGTGCTGATGGAATGGGCACCGGGGCCGTCGCTGGGGGACCTCTCGCGGACCGGGCAGGACATGGCTGCATCGCGGCACCTGTTGGACGTTGCGCAGGCGGTTCATGCCGGGTCGGCTGGCGATCTGCGGGGGCTGCCGGATCTGGGCGACTGGTTCGCGGCGCTGCTCAAACTGGCCGTTGCGCCGGATTGCCCGGTTTCGGCTGCCGCGGATCTCTGGCGGGCGCGCGATCTGGCGCGGGGGCTGCTGGCCTCGCAGCGGGATGTGATTGCGCTGCATGGCGACCTGCATCACGACAACGTCCGGCACGGGCCGCGCGGCTGGCTGGCCTTCGATGCCAAGGGCGTCCGGGGCGAGCGGGCCTACGAGCTTGCCAATGCGTTCCGAAATCCCAAAGGCGCGGAGCGGCTGCAGCGGGATCCGGCCCGGATCGCGGCCTGCGCGGACCTGTGGTCGGCGGGGCTGGGGGTTGCGCGGGGGCGGCTGCTGGACTGGGCGGCGGCGAAATGCGCGCTGTCCATCGTGTGGCGCGCGCGAGGGCCGGTGGCGGCGGATGCGGAGTTCGACCTGCTGTCGCTGCTGCTTGACGTGCCGCGCCGGGGTCAGGCGGCCTGAGCGGCCGAGGCGAGGATGCGCCGCGCCTCGGACATCCGCAGGAACGGCGCTGCGGGTTCGGGGGCGGGGCCCATGGCCGCGCGGATCCGCCCGACCGCATCCGGCGGAAGGGTGCCGAAGGCCATCGGACCGGGCCAGAAGGATTCGCAGGTCACGCCCTCGGCCAGGACGAGGCTGTGGCGGTCGGTGACAAGATGCACATAGGTCGTGGGCCCGGCGTCCCGCATCTTGCCGATGCGGCGGAGCTGGGTCAGCGCGCGGGCCGGGACCAGCGCCTTGAGGCAGGGCAGGAAGACCCTGTGATGGGGCGACAGCACCAGATCCCGGCGCGGCAGGCCGGGGCCGAGGCTGCCCGCCCGCAGACGCACCGGCGCCTCTTCGGGCCGGGTGGCGGCCGGCACCGTCTGCGACAGAACGAAACGCACCGGGGCCAGCGCCCCGTCGGCCAGGCGCAGCATGGCGCCGGGTTCCAGCGCCTCGACAGGGGTGTCGCCCGTTTCCGTCGCGATCCGCGTGCCAAGGCCGAAACAGGCGGGTGACGACGTGGCATAGGCGTAGCTGCCGCTGACACCATCCGTCCGGCCGATCACCGTCAGCGCCTCGCCGAAGGGCGGGACGGGGCCCTGAACGACGAAGCCCTCGATGTTCCAGGCATCGTTGGACATCGAGATGAACTGGAGTGTGTAGGTGTTGTTGTCGCCATCGCGGACGATGAGTTCGTATTCCGACTCGATGATGGTGCCGTCGGGATAGGTCACCCCGTTCAGCGTATAGCTGCCGTCCGTGGTCTGCGGGCCGGGATCGTCGTCGTCGAAGGTGTTGTTGGTGGGATCGTCGACCCGGATCACCTGGGTTTCCGCCCCCGGTGTGATCGTGACGGTGTCGCTGTTCATTGCGAACTGGTAGCCGCCGTTGTCATCGAACGTCGCAGCACTCGTGGTGATCCACGAGATGTCGAAGACCTCGAGATTGAAAATCGCCATGGCGCAGCTGCCCGTGCCGGGTTTTCGGCATTGTTTCCCGTCAGATAGCGCGCGCAGGTTAAGGCAGGGTTAAATTGAGCCAGCTCACGGTTTCTTGAGTGGCAATCCACGCTGGCGCCATCCGGCAAAGAGTGGGATAACCCGCGCGACCAATGATCAGCCGCCGGAGTATCCCATGTCCGCCATCGCGCCCGACCACATTCCCGCCCGTCTCTACCCCGTGATCGACGCGCTCTGCGCCACCGGAATCGACGTGGCGCTGACCATCGCGCGCGGGCCGCTCGGCCAGTCGCTGGCCGAGGGCGTGGGCGAGAATACGGGCGGCGACCAGCAGAAGGCGCTGGACGTGCTGGCGGACGAGGCGTTCGAAAAGGCGCTCGGCCCGGCCGGGGTGAAATATTACGCCAGCGAGGAGCAGGAGGGCGTGCTGACCCTCGGCGACGGTCCCTTTGCGCTGGCGATCGACCCGCTGGACGGGTCGTCGAACATCGACGTGAACGTGTCGATCGGCACCATCTTCTCCGTGTTCGAGGCAAAGGACGGGGCCGAGGAGAGCTTCCTCCGCCCGGCGTCGGAACAGATCGCGGCGGGCTACATCATCTACGGTCCGCAGACGGGCCTCGCCGTGACCTTCGGCGACGGCACGCTGATGTTCGTGCTGGACCCGGTGACCAAGGTCTTCGAGCTGGCCGAGGCCCGGATGTCGGTGCCCGAGGCGGCCAAGGAATATTCGATCAACGCGGGCAACCGCCGCCACTGGCCGGGCTGGGTGAAGAGCTTTGTCGAGGAATGCGAGGCGGGCAAGGACGGCCCGCGCGGCAAGGATTACTCGTTCCGCTGGGTCGCCTCGCTGGTGGCTGAGACGCATCGCATCCTGACGCGGGGGGGCACGTTCCTCTATACCGGCGACGCACGCCCGGCCTATGCCAAGGGCCGCCTGCGGATGGTCTACGAGGTCGCGCCGATGGCGATGCTGATCGAACAGGCGGGCGGCATGGCGACCGACGGCAAGCGCCCGATCCTGTTGCTGACGGCGGACGAGTTGCACGGCAAGCAGCCCTTCGTGTTCGGCTGCCGCCAAGAGGTGGAACGCGTCTCGGAACTGCACGGCTGAGCGAGCGCCGCGTGAGGCCCTTCACACGCGGCCCGCGCGACGACATATAAAACGCCTGCACGCATAGGAGCCTGCCATGACCTTCGACCGCCGCGTCAAGATCGCCCCCTCGATCCTCTCCGCCGATTTCGCCGATTTCGGGCGCGAGATTCAGGCCATCGAGGCGCAGGGGGCCGACTGGGTCCATGTCGACGTGATGGACGGGCATTTCGTCCCGAACCTGACCTTCGGCCCGCCCGCCGTGAAGGCGTTCCGTCCGCATGTGAAAACGGTGATGGACGTGCACCTGATGATTTCGCCCGTCGATCCCTACATCCAGGCCTATGCCGATGCCGGGGCCGACGTGCTGACCGCGCATGTCGAGGCGGGGCCGCATATCCACCGGACGCTTCAGGCGATCCGCGGCGCGGGGATGAAGGCCGGCGTGGCGCTGAATCCCGGCACACCGGCCGAGGCGGTGGCCCATGTGCTGGACCTCTGCGATCTGGTCTGCGTGATGACGGTCAACCCCGGCTTCGGCGGGCAGAGCTTCATCGACATGACCGCCAAGGTCCGCCAGCTGCGGTCGATGATCGGCGACCGCCCGGTGCATATCGAGATCGACGGCGGGGTCACGCCGGAGACCGCGCCCAAGGTGGTCGAAGCCGGGGCGGACGTTCTGGTCGCCGGCTCCGCCGTGTTCAAGGGCGGGTCCGTGTCGAAGCCCGAGGTCTATGGCGAGAACATCCGCGCAATCCGGCTGAGCTGCGACACGCTGGTCTGAGCGGCGTGAGCGATCAGCCGCCCGGCGCGCACGAGGGCTATGCCGCCCGCGTGGCGCGACAGATTCCCGGCTTGCACGATCTGCACCGGATGGCCGGCCTGCTGCTGGCCGAACGTGTGCCTGCGGATGGCCGGGTGCTTGTCCTCGGTGCCGGGGGCGGGCTGGAGCTGCTGGCGCTGGCGCGGATGCAGGCGGGGTGGCGGTTCGTAGGCGTGGACCCGTCCGATGTCATGTTGCGGCAGGCGCGGGATTTGCTGGGCGATCTGGCCGGTCGGGTCACGTTCCACGAGGGCTATATCGATGACGCGCCCGAGGGGCCGTTCGACGGTGCGGTCTGCCTGTTGACGCTGCATTTCCTGCCAGAGGCCGAGCGGCTGGCCACGCTGCGGGCGCTGGCCGATCGGTTGCGGAAGAACGCGCCTTTCGTCGTGATGCACCACAGTGTCGAGGACGGGGCGGAGGGCGATGCCGCGCTCGTCCGCTACGTGGCGTTTGGGCAGGCGGAGACGGACGCAGCGGCGGCTGAGGCGAGCGCGAAGGCGTTTCGCGAGCGTCTGCCGATGCTGACGCCCGAAGGCGACGAAGGGCTGTTGCGGCAGGCCGGGTTCGGCGGGGTGCGGGGCTTTTACACCGCGTTTTCGCTGCGTGGGTGGGTGTGCTGCCGACAGGGTGGCGCGGAGTAGGCGGCGCAGCCTTGGAGCTTGGGCGGGGAGATCATCCGGTCAAGCCGGATGATGACGTTTCTTCGCGCGACCGTTTCGCGACTGGGGCCAGAAAACTCGAACAATTCGGACCGGCCACAGGGCGTGGCTCATCCCGCCCTATCGCCACCTCAGCAATTCGGCACGTTCACCGCCAGCCCGCCGAGCGCCGTCTCCTTGTATTTCTCGTGCATGTCCGCCCCGACCTGCCGCATCGTCTCGATCGCCGCGTCCAGCGGCACCAGGTGCGACCCGTCGCCCCGCAAAGCCAGCGAGGCCGCCGAGACGGCCTTGATCGCCCCCAGCCCGTTCCGCTCGATGCAGGGCACCTGCACCAGCCCCCGGATCGGATCGCAAGTCATGCCCAGATGATGCTCCAGCGCGATCTCGGCGGCGTTCTCGATCTGCTCGGGCGTGCCGCCCATCACGGCGCAGAGCCCGGCCGCCGCCATGGCCGAGGCCGATCCGACCTCGGCCTGGCACCCGGCCTCGGCGCCCGAGATCGAGGCGTTGAACTTGACCAGCCCGCCGATCGCGGCGGCGGTCAGGAAGAAATCGGCCAGTTTCGCCTCCGACGCGCCCGGCACATGGTGCAGCCAGTAGCGGATCACCGCTGGCACCACTCCCGCCGCCCCGTTCGTCGGCGCGGTCACGACCTGCCCGCCGGCCGCGTTCTCCTCGTTCACCGCCATGGCATAGGCCGAGATCCAGTCGTTGACGACGTGGGGCGGCGGCTGGTTCTGCCCGCGCTCGGCCAGCAGCGCGTCGTGGATCGCGCCCGCCCGGCGGCGCACGTTCAGCCCGCCCGGCAGGATGCCGTGCCCCTGAAGCCCGCGGTCGATGCAGTCGTTCATCGCCTGCCAGATCCGCCCGATCCCGGCCTTCAATGATCCGGTCCCCCGCGCCGCCTCGTTCGCGGCCTTCATCCCGGCGATGCTGAGGCCCGAGCGATGCGCCATCTCCAGCATCTCGGCGGCGGACTTGAAGGGGAAGGGCACCGGGGTGCCCTCGTCGGTCGGGGTGCCCTCGGCCAGTTCCGCCGCCGTCACCACGAAGCCGCCGCCGATGGAATAATAGGTCTGCTGCAGGATCACGTCGCCCTGCGCGTCGGTGGCCGACAGGATCATGCCGTTGGGATGGCCGGGCAGCGGCGGGCCATAGTCGAAGACCAGATCCTCCTCGGGGATGAACCCCAGCTCCGGCAGACCCTCCGGCGCGACCCGGCCGGTTTCGCGGATCGTGGCCAAGGCAGCCTCGGCGCGGTTGGCGTCGTAGTCGGCGGGGCGGAACCCGGCGAGGCCGAGGATCACGGCCCGGTCGGTGGCATGCCCCGCGCCGGTGAAGGCCAGCGATCCGTGCAGGCTGGCGCGCAGGCCGCGCGGTCGGAACGGCGCGGCGCGCAGGTCGTCGAGGAACCGCGCGGCGGCGACCATCGGGCCCATCGTGTGTGACGAGGACGGGCCGATCCCCACCTTGAAGACGTCGAAGACGGAAAGGAACACGTCGCGGACTCCGGTTGCAGGTTCTGGGCCATAGACGCAGCCCCCCGCCCGGCACGCAATGCGAAAGGCGACCCTTCCGGTATTGCCTGCGGCGGGAACGTTAACCTGTGGTTAGGCAACTGGCGCTTAGGCTTCGATACATCCTGACTCATCAAGCGGGGGAACTTCTCATGGACATCACAGACTCAACCGGGCCCCGGCCGACGGCGGACAGGCCCTTGCTCGGCATGACCGTCCTGGTCGTCGAGGACAGCCGCTTCGCCTCCGAGGCGCTGCGCCTGCTCTGCCTGCGGTCCGGCGCGCGGATACGGCGGGCGGACTGCCTTATGTCGGCCCGGCGGCACCTTCAGGTCTACCGGCCGACCGTCGTGATCGCGGATCTCGGCCTGCCGGACGGATCGGGGGCGGACCTGATCGCCGAACTGGCGGCCACGCCGCGCCGGGTCGAGGTTCTGCTCGGCCTCAGCGGCGACGACGGGGGCGAGGCGCTGGCGCGCGGCGCCGGGGCGGACGGGTTCCTGGCCAAGCCGGTCGAAAGCCTGGCCCGGTTCCAGACGGCGATCCTGAACCACCTGCCGCATCACCGTCAGCCCGCGGGGCCACGCATGGTCACGGCGGAACGGGTCGAACCCGACCGGATCGCCTTTCGCGAGGACATGGAATACGTGGCCGAGATGATCGACGGGGTGCGCGACGATGCCGGGCTGGACTATGTCGCCCAGTTCCTCGGCGCCGTCGCACGCAGCGCCAGCGATGCGGCGTTGGCCGATGCGGCGGGCGCGCTGGCCGATGCGCGGCGGGCGGGGCGGGCGATCCAGCCGGACGTCGCCCGGCTGGCCGGTCTGGTGCAGGCGCGCCTGTCGATGCCGGTGGCGATCTGACCACCCCGGCAAAGGGCGTGGTCACACACGGTGTCGCGCCGGTTCAATATGCGCGGGTGCGGCACGAGATTGCGACCCGCACCCGGGACAGCGCGCCATCAGGACCGTCGCGGCGGCCCCGCCCGAGAATGCTCGGCAGGACGGCCACGACGATCACCCGTCTCCGGCGCTCGTGACCTGCCAGTTCAGCTTTCGGGACGGGGCGGCACGTTCTGACCGGCCTGTACGGCGGGCCGCGCCATGAAGCGGTCGACATAGGGCTGCAGGTTCTTGAACCCGTCCCAGCCGAGCAGTTCTTTCGCGTCGTAGAAATCCAGCGCCTGGATCCACGGCACGATCGCGATGTCGGCGATGGAATACTCGCCCGCGATCCACTCGCGCCCCTCGAGCGCGCCGTCCAGCACGTTCAGCAGGCGTTTCGCCTCGCCCACGAAGCGTTCGCGCGGGCGCGGATCCTCGATGTCCTTGCCGGCGAACTTGTAGAAATAGCCCAGCTGGCCCAGCATCGGGCCGAGCCCGCCCATCTGCCACATAAGCCACTTGATGGCCTCGTATTTCCCGGCGCCCGGCGGCAGCAACTTGCCGGTCTTCTCGGCCAGGTAGATCAGGATCGCTCCGCTTTCGAACAGGCCGACGGGTGCGCCGTCCGGTCCGTCCGGGTCGATGATCGCGGGGATCTTGTTGTTCGGCGACAGCGACAGGAACTCGGGGCTTCGGACGTATTCGTCACCCAGCGGGACCAGATGCGCCTCGTAGGGCAGGCCGATCTCTTCCAGCATGATGCCGATCTTCTTCCCGTTCGGCGTGGGGAAGGAATAGAGCTGCAGGATGGACGGGTCCTTGGCCGGCCAGCGGTCGTTGATCTTCATTTCCGTGATGGACATCGGGACTCCCCGTGAAAAGCGGTTGCAGAAATACACATATGGCGACCGGCGCGCGCAAAACACCGTTCGATTTGTGCAGAGCTTTGCTAAGCTTTGTGCGGCGCCGCAGGGTCGGGCGCCGGACAACAACAAGGGCGTGGGGACATGCTGAACGAATTCAAGGCTTTCATCGCCAAGGGCAATGTCATGGACATGGCCGTCGGCATCATCATCGGCGCGGCGTTCACGGCGATCGTGAAATCCATGGTCGACGACCTGTTGAACCCGATCATCGGCCTGTTCACGGGCGGGATCGACTTTACCAACAACTTCGTCGTTCTGTCCGGCAGCGGCCCCTTCGACAGCCTCGACGCGGCACGCGAGGCCGGCGCGGCGGTCTTTGCCTACGGCGCCTTCATCATGGCCGTCATCAACTTCCTGATCGTGGCCTTCGTGGTCTTCATGCTGGTCAAGGCCGTCAATCGCGCCAAGGAAAGCGTGATCGCGGAGGAAAAGGCCGCACCCGCCGAGGAGAAACCGGCAGGGCCCACCCAGCTGGACGTTCTGCTGGAGATCCGCGACCAGCTCAAATCCCGCGCCTGACCGCGCTAATATCGTGTGAAAGGCGGGAACAGCTCTCGCCTTTCCCGCATTCTGCCGAATATTCTGCGCACCGAATGACGAAGTGCGAAAGGATCTCCGGCCCATGTCCCTCGACTCCATAGATCGTTCGATCCTGCGGGTGCTGCAAAGGCAGGGGCGGATTTCCAACGCGGATCTGTCGGCGCGGGTGAACCTGTCGCCCTCGGCCTGCCACCGCCGGGTGCAGCGGCTGGAGACGGATGGCTACGTGAAGGACTACGTGGCCCTTCTGGACGCCCGCAAGCTGCAGGTCGCCACGACGGTCTTTGTCGAGATCACCCTGCAGGGCCAGTCGGACGAGGTGCTGGATGCCTTCGAGACCGCCGTGGCCCGGATCCCGGACGTTCTGGAGTGCCACCTGATGGCCGGCTCGGCGGATTACATCCTGAAGGTCGTGGCCGAGAACACCGAGGATTTCGCGCGGATCCACCGCCAGCATCTGACGCGGCTGCCGGGGGTGGCGCAGATGCAGTCGTCCTTCGCGCTGCGGACGGTGTTCAAGACGACGGCGCTGCCGGTCTGAGCGATCGCGCCAGTGGAGAGGCCGGGGGCTCTGCCCCCGGACCCCCGAAGTATTTGAGACCAGAAGAAGCAGGGGACCTGCGCGATGCCGTCAGACGGGGCGCGCGGCCGTGGATGGACAGACGGGCGTCGCGCGGCCAAGGTTGCGCGAGGGGAGGCGCCTTATGGACTGGGATTACATCATTGTCGGGGCGGGCAGCGCGGGATGCGTGCTGGCCAAGCGGCTGGGCGAGGCGGGGCACCGGGTGCTGCTGCTGGAGGCCGGCGGGCGGGACAATTACCACTGGGTGCATATCCCGATGGGCTATCTCTACTGCATCGGCAATCCGCGCACCGACTGGATGTTCCGCACCGAGGCCGAGGCGGGGCTGAACGGGCGGCAGCTGCTCTATCCGCGCGGCAAGCTGCTGGGGGGATGTTCGTCGATCAACGGGATGCTCTACCTGCGGGGTCAGGCGGCCGATTACGACGGCTGGCGACAGCGCGGGCTGGCGGGCTGGGGGTGGGAGGACGTCCTGCCCTATTTCCTGAAATCGGAGGACTACGTCGAGGGCGCCAGCGACATGCATGGCGAGGGCGGTGAGTGGCGGGTCGAGAACCAGCGGCTGCACTGGGACGTGCTGGACGACTGGATGGCGGCGGCCGAGGCAGCGGGGATCCCGCGCACCACGGATTTCAACCGGGGCGACAACGAGGGCGTCGGCTATTTCCGCGTGAACCAGCGGGCCGGGTTCCGGATGAACACCGCCAAGGCCTTCCTGCGGACCGCGAAGGCGCCGGGACTTAAGGTCGAGACCGGGGCGCATACGCGTCGGGTGCTGGTCGAGGAGGGGCGCGCGGTTGGCGTCGAATACCTGCGCGACGGGCAAGTCGTTACGGCGCGCGCCAAGGGCGAGGTGATCCTGTCGGCAGGCGCGGTGAACTCGCCGCATATCCTGCAGCTCAGCGGGTTGGGCCCGGCGGCGCTGTTGCAGGAGCGGGGCGTCGGGGTGATCCGCGATCTGCCGGGCGTGGGGCGGAACCTGCAGGACCACCTGCAACTGCGCCTGTCGTGGCGGCTGCGCGATGCCAAGACGCTGAACACGCTGGCCTCCACCCTGTTCGGCAAGGCGTTGATCGGGGCGGATTACCTGTTCCGCCGCCGCGGGCCGATGACGATGGCGCCCTCGCAGCTCGGCGCCTTCACCCGCTCGCGCGAGGGGCTGGCGACGCCGGACCTCGAATACCATGTTCAGCCGCTGTCGCTCGACGCCTTCGGCCAGCCGCTGCACAGCTATCCGGCGATCACCGCATCGGTCTGCAACCTGCGTCCCGAGAGCCGGGGGACGATCGAGCTGGCCTCGCCCGATCCGATGCAGGCCCCGAAGATCGCGCCGAATTATCTGTCGACGGAGGGCGACCGGCGGGTGGCCATCGACGCGATCCGGCTGACCCGCCGGATCATGACGCAGAGCCCGATGGCGCGCTACGCCCCCGAAGAGGTGAAGCCGGGCGCGGAATATGACACCGACGCCGATCTGGCGCGGGCGGCGGGCGACGTGGGGACCACGATCTTTCACCCGGTCAGCACCGTCAGGATGGGGCCGGAGGACGACGCGCCGCTGGATGCGCGACTTCGCGTCAAGGGGATCGGAGGGTTGCGCGTGGTCGATGCCAGTGTCATGCCCACGATCACCAGCGGCAACACCAACTCTCCGACCATCATGATCGCCGAGAAGGCCGCCGACATGATCCTCAAGGACAGCGCCTGACATGACCGACACGCCCGCAGACATCGTCATCGCCTACTGGTCCGGCTCGGGCTCCGTGAGCCTCGCCGCCCAGCTGATCGCCGAAGGTGCGCGGGCCGAGGGGGTTGAGGTCACGCTGACCGATGTCTCGGCGCTGGACGACGCGGGCTGGCAGACGTTGCACGGCGCCGCGGCCATCGTGTTCGGCACGCCGACCTACATGGGCGGGCCCGCGGCAGGGTTCAAAGCCTTTCTCGACGCGACGGGCGACCGGACATGGGTCAAGCGGATGTGGCTGGACAAGCTGGCGGGCGGATTCACCAGCGGGGTGAACACAGGCGGCGACAAGCTCGCGACGCTGTCCTCGCTGTCGGTCTTTGCCGCCCAGCACGGCATGGTCTGGATCGGTCAGGACCTGATCGGCGCGCCGGTCGTCAAGGACAACGCGGGGCTGAACCTGTCGGGCACCTTCCTCGGGCTCGCGGTCAATTCCGATGGCGAGGGCGGTCTGACTCCCGGCTGCGAGGCCTCGGCCCGGCATTACGGCGCGCGGATGGCCCAGGCCGTCAGACGCTGGAACGGCGCTGTCGCCGCCGGTTGAACCTTTTTCATTCTCGCGGCGTTCATCCCGGTAACAATTCCGTTCCCGGCGCCGCCTGCGCGTGCATATGGTGCCTAGTCAGTTTCAGGGGGTCGCCATGCGTCTCAAGGGTGTGCGCCGCAGCGCCAATGTCGATGATCGTCGCCGGATGGGTGGCGGGGGCGCCATCGGCGGGCTCGGGATCGGCGGCGTGCTGCTGGTTCTGGCCATCGGCTACTTCACCGGCATCGACGTCACACCGCTTCTGACCGATTCGAGCGGCACGCAGGGCGCACAGGTCGAGCGCGAGCTGACGCCCGAAGAAGAGGCGGCGGGCGACTTCACGATGCGCGTTCTGGCGACGACCGAGGACGTGTGGCGGCAGAAGCTGCCGGACCAGGCCGGGATCGAATACACCCCGCCGCAGCTGGTCCTGTTCTCGGGCCGGACGCAAAGCCCTTGCGGCGATGCCTCGGGCGCGACGGGGCCGTTCTACTGCCCGATCGACAGCCGCGCCTATATCGACACGGCTTTCTTCGCGATGCTGGCGCAGCGCCTTGGTGCGCAGGGCGATTTCGCGGCAGCCTACGTGGTGGCGCATGAGGTCGCGCACCATGTGCAGAACGAACTGGGCATTCAGGGCAAGGTGAACCAGATGCGGCAGGCGGCCAGCCAGACGCAGGCCAACGCGATAACCGTGCGGCTGGAACTACAGGCGGATTGCCTGTCCGGGGTCTGGGCCTCGGGCGTTGAGGGCCTGCTGGAGCCCGGCGACGTTCAAGAAGCGCTGAACGCTGCCCGCCAGATCGGCGATGACACGCTGCAGCGCAATGCGGGGCAGGTGCCTCAGCCGCATACCTTCACGCACGGCACGGCCGAGCAACGCTCCAGCTGGTTCGCGCGTGGCTACGAGAGCGGCGACATCAATTCCTGCGACACGTTCAGGGCGCAGGACATCTGACGCTCAGCCCCCCTTGTCGCGCCGGTGCGCGGCCTGCGTGACGCGGATATGCTTGTGAAACCGCTTCTGCCGCGCCCGGCCCTCGGCCACGGTTTCGGTCGCGTGCCGGTCCTCGGCCTTCAGCTTGCGCCAGCGCGCCAGCCGGTCGGGGTCCAGCGACCCGTCCGCGATCGCCGCCTGAACGGCGCAACCGGGTTCCTTTTCATGCGCGCAGTCGCGGAACCGGCACTCGGCGGCAAGGTCGAGGATCTCGGAGAACACCGCGTCGATCCCCTCGGCGGCGTCCATCACGCCCATTTCGCGCATGCCCGGCGTGTCGATCAGCCAGCCGCCCGCAAGTGTCCGGTGCAGCGACCGGGCGGTGGTGGTGTGGCGTCCGCGCGCGTCGTCCTCGCGGATGTCGCCCGTCGCCTGCACGGTGCCGCAGATCGCGTTGGTCAGGGTCGACTTGCCGGTGCCCGACATACCGACCAGCGCGACGGTCTTCCCCGGCCCTGACCAGGGTTCGAAATGGCTGGCCGCGTCTGCCGCCTTGGCGTTCAGCAGGATCACCTCGACCCCGCGTGCGGCCTTGCGTGCGTCCTCGGCATAGCGCTGCGCCGTTTCGGCAAGGTCGGCTTTGGTGATGACAATTACAGGCTCGATATCGGCCTCGTAAGCTAGCGCCAGCGCCCGTTCCAGCCGCGGCACGCTGAAGTCGTCGTTGCAGGAGGTCACCACGAACAGCGTGTCCACGTTCGCCGCGATGAGCTGCGCGTGTATCTCGCGCCCGGAGGCGCGGCGTGACAGCTCGGTCCGCCGCTCCAGCACCCGTGCGGCGCGCCCGGTCGCCGGATCGGCCAGCACCCAATCCCCGACCGCCACGTCGCCCGCGCCGATCTCGGGGGGCAGGGTCAGCGACAGCGGGCCGCCCTCGCTCAGCGCGGTCAGCCGGTCGCGCTGGACCTCGGCCACGCGGGCGGGCGTCAGGGTTTCGAGGTCCTGAAGGTCGAGTTGGGACAGAAAGAACTGGGACCAGCCGAGCGCACGCAGGTCGGGTGAGGGCAGGGTCATCGGGGCGGTGCGAACATGCGGATCATCCGCATACAATAGCGCGGCTCCGGGCAGGGGGGCAAAGGGGAAAGGTGAGAGGCTGGACAACGACCCAAGCGGGACTCGTTACGGCTGCTTCCTTCCGGACCTGACCGGGTTGGCGAGGCACTTGCCCGCGCCAACCTCTCAATCCGCGATATAGGGCGGAGAAACCGGATTCGCAACCCGTCCGCGCCGGATCACCTTTCGGTCCGGGTCTCCGGCTCAATCTGGCCGCTGCGCCCGAGGTAGCGCGCGATCAGCCAGACGCCGAAAGCCCAAGCCGCCCCCAGCGACCAGCCCGCCAGGACGTCGGACGGCCAGTGCACGCCCAGGTAGACCCGGCTGATCCCGACCAGCATCGTCAGGATCGCCGCCACCACGATGCACAGCGCCCGCACCCGCATGTCGCTTTGTGTCCGGGCCAGCATGACGGCCAGCGTCAGGTAGGTGATCGCGGCCATCATGGAATGGCCCGAGGGGAACGAAGCCGTCACCACCTCGACCCCGTGCGGCACCAGATCGGGGCGGGGGCGCGAGAATCCGGACTTCGCCAGGTGCGACAGCGCCTGTCCGCCGAGGATTGCGGCGGCCAGCAGCACCACCGAGGCGCGCTGCCGCTTGAGCAGCAGGAAGGCGATGACCGACAGCGAGATCAGGGTCAGCACCGTCACCCCGCCAAGCGCGGTCAGGTCGCGCATCGCGACCTCCACCTGCCGCCCGCCGATCGGGTTGTCGGGCTGCCCCGGCGACCGGAGCGCCATCAGCACCGCCTCGTCGAAGGCATGCAGGTCGCCTTCCAGCATCTCGGCGGCAAGGGCGACGAAGGCCCAGAGCGCGCCGGCGATCACGAAGATCGCGACGAGGGTGGCGGTTTCGACCCGTCGGGCGGCGGCGGAGATGTGGGTGCGCAGCGTCATCCGGGAAATTATGGATCGCCCGCGCGTCCCGGCAAGCGTCAGGGCGCCGCAGGTTTGATCTGGGTCATGTCGCGGCGCGTCAGGCGTATATATTCAGCGTCGAGAATATATCTCTCACCCGGAGGCTCCCATGAAATCCGCCCTTCTCGCCGCTCTGATTTGCGCCCTGCCGCTGGCCGCCCATGCCGGGCCTTTCGCCGAGTTCGAAGGCCAGCTGCGCACCGCCTATGCCGACTACCGGACAGCGCTCTTCGCCAGCAACTCGGGCAAGGCCGAAGCGACCGTCGCATCCATCGCCGCATTCTCCGAGAAATGGGCCGCGCTCGAAACCCGGTGGTCGCAGACCGTGCCGCCGCAGTACGAGGAGGATCCGGCCTTCTTCGCGACGCTCGACACGGTGGACCGGGTGATCGCCGACGCCTCGGCACAGGCGGTGTCCGGTCAGCTGACCGAGGCGCACGAAACGCTGGAACAAGTCCGCGACCAGATCGGTGCCCTTCACCTGCGGAACGGGATCGTCACCTTCTCCGACCGGATGAACGCCTACCACGCCCGGATGGAGGAAGCGCTGGCCGAGGACCTGACGCGGCACCCGGACGGAGGACTTGCCTTTCTGCATGAGGAAGCCGCCGTCCTGGCCTTCCTGGCCGAACAGATCGCGACCCACCCGGCTCCCGAGGCGCTGAGCGAAGGTTATGAGCCCCTGCTGACCGCCATGCGCGACTCGGTGTCCATGCTGCTCGACGCGACTCGCAAGGGCGACCTCGACGCGGCAAAGGCGGCGCTCGGAAAACTCAAGGCGCCCTATTCCAAGTTCTTCGTGAAATTCGGCTGAACCGCACGCACGCAAGGTGTCAGGCTAGTCATAAGGTCTGCACCGCATAGGCGAGGATGGCGCGAGGCTGGACCGCCAAGTGTCAGGTTCTAACTGGTATGTCGCAAAGCAGTTCAGACGACGAGGGCATACCTGTGAAGCTGACACAAAACCTGAAAGGCCTCCTGCGAGCTTCGATCCATGTACGTGGCGAGGAGAAGGAGATGCCGATGAGCCGCCTCCAGATCCTGCTGCATGTCGCGTCCCGATCCGAGTCCGGAGGCGCTCTGGTGCGCGATCTTGTGAAGGAATCGGGCATCAACCAGTCATCGGTGGCGCGAGCGCTGTCGATGCTGGGCGCCGCGCAGATGGATGGACTTATCGAGCAGGTGCCAGACCCCGAAGACCCGCGCCGCGTTAGGGTTCACCTCACCCGAAGAGGCGAAAGCTTCTTGTCGGGCGTCAGCAATGTAATGGGCTGACGCCAACGTTTGAGGTCGGTCACACCTCAAACGCTCCTTTTACCCCATATGCCCCGGCATATCCTCGGGCCGCCCCTTGGGCGCGCGGATCATCCCCATCAGGGCCATCGGCCCGGCCAGCACCGCCGAGGCGAGCTTGTTCTCGCGCACCGCCGCCTTGGCCTTCTCGATCCGCATCACGTCGTCGATCCGCCGGTCGATGAACTCCGACGTCGCGTGGTGACCGGGCGAATCGTCGCCCAGCCAGTAGAGCACCACCGAGCCGTAGACCCCCGACAGGGTCGCGCGTTTCGTGTACCAGTTCACGTCGTCCGAGGTGTCGCCAAGGGCGCGCCAGATCGCATCGGCCGTGCCCCAGAGCGCCTTCGCCCCGTCGCCCGCGTTCTGCGGCAACGCGAAGAGCGTCATCCCCCGCCGCACCAGTTCCTTGTCCGGCACCGCGTCCAGCCGGAACCGGATCGCCTGTGCCACCCGTTCGCTGTAGCGCAGGCTGGACAGGTCCGCCTCCTGCATCCGGCGCACCATTTCTGCGTCGCCGCGCTTGTGGAACGCCAGCGCGAGGTCCACGGCGCCGCGGGGGAACAGCGCCTGCGCCAGTCCGTAATCCACGCCCGAATCCTCGGCTGCGGCCTTCAGCGTGCCCGCCGACCAGCCGTCGAAAGGCACGTGGGCCAGCGCCGCGTCGAGCAGTTTATCGGCAGTATCCGTTGTCCCGGTCATGACTTCAGCCTCCGCATGTGGTCTACTGGACAAATAGGGCGGCCCCCGCTATAAGGCCACCTCCTGCAAATTCTCTTGCAACTCTAACCTAGGAAGGTGGTGACAACCACATGCAGGTCTCTGTTCGCGACAACAACGTCGATCAGGCGCTCCGCGCCCTGAAGAAAAAGCTCCAGCGCGAAGGCGTGTTTCGGGAAATGAAGCTCAAGCAGCATTTCGAGAAACCCTCCGAGAAGAAAGCGCGCGAGAAAGCCGAAGCGATCCGCCGCGCCCGCAAGCTGGCGCGCAAGAAAGCGCAACGCGAAGGCATGCTCTGAGGCTTTTCCTTGGACAGAACGTAAGTTCAGACGACCCCCGCGGCCCCGCCCCGGGGGTTTGTCGTTTCTGAGGGGCGGTTTGCCCGATCCCGTCTCCAACCCCACCGACTTTGCCCGAGGACACACCGATGACCAGACTGACCGAAGAGGGACAAAGGATCATTGCCGACGTCGCATCCCGTCACGGGATCAGCGTGGACGCCGCTTGCCAGATGCTCGATGCCGTCGCCGCCGGGCATGGGTCGCAGGCGCAGTTCAACATCGCGGAACTCGGCGGCATGGGGCAGTGGTCGCAGGGCGGCATGACGATGGTGGGCGACATGTTCAACCACGGGCTGGCCGCCCGCGTGAACGCGCTCTGCGCCGAACTGTCGGACATCGTCCAGTCTCAGCCCGTCTTCACCCGTCCCGCCGCGTCGCAGTCGCAGTCCCAGTCGCCCGGCGGCGGGGTCAGCCTCTTCGTGCCCTCGGGCAGCGACTGGCCTGCCGAACTGGGCACGCCTGCCTCGGTCGGGGCGCAGAATGACATGCGCTATGCCTATTTCCCCGACCGCCAGAGGCTGGCCGTGGATGTCGGCGGCCGGATCACGGTCTACGACACAGGCGATCACCGGATCAGCGGCTTCGGTCAGGCGCAGAGCGGCGGGCAGAGCCTGAGCTTCAACAGCCAGTACGGCCTGATCGACCTGTCGCAGCTGCACCGTGTGGATGACGGTGCGGCCGCGGTCGCGCAGGCGCCGGTCCCGGAGACCATGCCCGAACAGGCCGAGGCAAAGCAGGCGCCTAATGACGAGCCCGTTACCGCGCAACCTGAGGCCCAGCCGAAGGGCGGGGCGATGTCCGACGATCAGATCTTCGACCGGATCGAGCGGCTGGCCGGTCTGCTGGAAAAGGGCATCATCACCCAGTCGGAATTCGACGCGAAAAAGACCGAACTGCTCGCCCGCCTCTGAGCCGGCAGCTCAACACCGGCGCACCGCGATCTCCTGCGACACCAGCGTCGCTGCCGACTCGGTCTCCATGAAGGCCACGTCGCAGGCGTCGCGCCCGACCGCGATGATGACCGCCTCGTGGCCTTCGGTCATCCCGGTCGCGTCCACGATGTGCCAGTCTCCATCCAGCCAGACCTGGGCGACGGCGTGGAAGTCCGGCGGCTCCACCCCCGGTGCATAGACCGAGACATAGCGCGCCGGGATGTTGGCCGCCCGCGCCAGCGCGCAGACAACGTGGGCATAGTCCCGGCACACGCCCTCCCGGGCTGCGAAGGTGTCGATTGCGGTCGTCGCGGCGGTCGAGGTGCCGGGCAGATAGGTCATCTCCTCGGCCACCCAGTCCCGGATCGCCGCGACCCGCGCGCCGCCCTCAAGCGCGCCGAAACGGCGCGAGACGAAACCGGGGAACATGTCGGACTGACAGAACCGCGAGGGTCTCAGATAGGTCCAGACCCGCCCCGGCAGTTTGCTGATCGGGGTCGGCGGCAGTTGTTCCAGCGGCACCTTCGGCTGCGTCACATCCACCTTCGCCCGGTAGGACAGCTGCAGAAGATCACCCTGCACATGCACCCAGATCCGCCGCCCGATGCCATCCTCGCCCGCGATCGGCGTGATCTGCGCGCCTTCGACCACGAGGGTCTCGTCCAGCACGGTCTGTCCCGGCAGGTTTGCGGCCTCGATCGTCAGCAGCACGGCGGGGCCGGTCAGCTCGTACTCAAGTGCGACGTCGATCTCGATTGGCATATGCGCTCCGATCCGGGGGTGAGGAACCGTGGCAACCCGCAGCCGCCCGCAAGGTTCCACCCCTCACACGATCCGCCGGAGCGGGGTACGATTGCAACCGCTCAGCGCACCGGCGCGACGTCCGGCCGCCACCGCGCCACCCGCACCGCCAGCGCCGACAACAGGCCGTAGCCCACCATCGCCGCCGCGATCGCCGCGAAGACCCAGGCCAGCGGGGCCCCGGCCTGCACCGCCATCGCACAGCCCGCCGCCGCGATGGTCAGGCGTGCCGTCACAGCCAGAACCGGCAGCAGGACCTTGCCCGAGCCCTGCGAGGCGAAATACAGCGCCAGCCCGAAGCCGAGGAAGGCATAGAACGGCGCGACATGCGTCAGATAGCCGGTCGCGGCCTCGCGCACCGGCGACGCCTCGGGGCCGAGGAACAGGCCCAGCCACAGGTTCGGGAACATCGCCACCGTCACCCCGATCAGCCCCGCGCAGGCCCCGGCCATCGTCGCCGCCGTCCACGCCACCGCCCGCGCCCGCGCGACGTTCCCGGCCCCGATGTTGGTGCCGACCATAGCCGTCGCCGCCGCGCCGAAGCCGAAGGTGACGGGGATCATCAGGAACTCCAGCCGCGCGCCAAGGCCGTAACCCGCCAGCGCCTCGGCCCCGTAGCGTGCGACGAAGCCTGTCACGACCAGCGTCGTCATGATCGTCTGCACCGGCGACAGCGCCGCGACGGTCGCGACCTTCAGGATGGGTGTAAAGAACCGCACTGCGGGCCGCAGGTTGGAAAAGATCGAAAACCCCAGCCCCCCGCGGGCGAAATAGACCATCAGCACCGCCGCCACGATCCCGTGGCTCAGCAGGAACCCGAGCGCCAGCCCCGGCACGCCGAGCTGAGGGAACGGGCCCCAGCCAAGCGCGAAGGCGCCTGAAAAGAACGGCGCGAGTGCGGAAATTCCAAGCAGAGACAGCGACGGCAGCAGCATGTTCCCCGTCCCCCGCATCAGCGAGGCCGAGATCTGCGACAGCCAGACCAGCGCCGCGCCGGGGAAATAGACCACGCCCCACGCCAGCGCGAGCGCCAGAACGTTCCCTTCGCCCCCCAGCAGGCCAAAGATCGGCGCGCCGAAGGGAATGAAGATCGCCGCCATCAGTAGCCCCATCCCGACCGCGATCATCAGCGCATGGAACGCCACGCGCCCCGCCCGTTCCTCGTCGCCGGCGCCGAGCGCGCGGGCCACGGCGGCGGAGGTCGAACCGCCGAAAGCCCCGCCCGCCAAGGTCTGCGTCAGCATGACGAAGGGAAACACAAGCGCCACGGCGGCCAGCGCGTCGATGCCGAGCTGGGCGGCCCAGATGCCCTCGGCCACGCTGATGAAAGTTGTGGCGACCATGCCGATCACGTTCGGCGCGGCCATGCGCCCCAGCGTCGGGGCGACCGGCCCCTCCAGCATCGCGCGGGTGCGGGCCAGACGGCGGTCGCGGCTCATATCGTTCGGCATGGCGGTCTCCTTCGCACGCAGTAAGTTCCAAAAAAGAACCCGAAGGCAAGAAAATTCCTTTTCGGAACTCACTCCCCGCGGTAGGTTTCGCATATGAAGTGGAAAGAGCTGGAACATGAGACCTGTCCCGTGGCGCGCGGCCTGTCGGTCGTGGGCGACCGCTGGACGCTGCTGGTCCTGCGCGACTGCTTTCGCGGGGTGAAGCGGTTCGACGATTTCCAGACCAGCCTCGGAATCACCCGGCACGTTCTGGCCGACCGGCTGAAACGGCTTGAGGAAACCGGCGTCCTCGAACGCCGCCTCTATTCCGAGGCGCCGCCGCGCCACGAATACCGCTTGACCGACAAGGGCCGCGCGCTCTACCCGATCCTCGTGTCGCTGGTGACATGGGCGGAACAGCACCAGCCGCATGCCGAGGCCGCGCCCTTTGTCTATCGCGACCGCGCCACGGGCGACCTGCTGGACCCGATTCTGGTCGACCGCATCACCGGCGCGCCGATCGAGCCGCATCGCGTGACGGCAGGTCGCGACTGAAGCCCCCGAAAACCGCCGATCATCTCCGTCCGACCGCCCCCCGGCGCTGGACCTCGGACCCCCGCGCCATTAGGTTGGCCCGGATCACGACGGGGACCCGATGACCACAGCCGACAAGCCCGCCTACCAGGTGCTGGCCCGGAAATACCGGCCCGAGACATTCGCCGATCTGGTCGGTCAGGATGCGATGGTCCGCACCCTCAGGAACGCCTTCAAGGCGGACCGGATCGCGCAGGCCTTCATCATGACCGGCATCCGGGGGACGGGTAAGACCACGACCGCGCGGATCATCGCCAAGGGCATGAACTGCGTGGGTCCCGACGGCAACGGCGGGCCGACGACGGATCCCTGCGGGGTGTGCGAGCCCTGCCGCGCGATCATGGAAGGCCGCCATGTCGACGTGCTGGAAATGGACGCCGCGTCGAACACCAGCGTGAACGATATCCGCGAGATCATCGACAGCGTCCACTACCGGGCGGCCTCCGCGCGCTACAAGATCTACATCATCGACGAGGTCCACATGCTCTCGACCAGCGCGTTCAACGCGCTGCTCAAGACGCTCGAGGAACCGCCGGCGCATGTGAAGTTCATCTTTGCCACCACCGAGATCCGCAAGGTTCCGGTCACGGTCCTGTCGCGCTGCCAGCGGTTCGACCTGCGCCGGATCGAACCCGAGGTGATGATCGGCCTGCTGCGCAGGATCGCGACGGCGGAAGAGGCCGAGATCACTGACGACGCGCTGGCGCTGATCACCCGCGCCGCCGAAGGCTCGGCCCGCGACGCGACCTCACTGCTCGATCAGGCGATCAGCCACGGGGCAGGCGAGACCGGGGCGGAGCAGGTCCGCGCGATGCTCGGGCTGGCGGATCGGGGGCGGGTGCTCGACCTGTTCGAGATGGTGATGCGCGGCGATGCGGCGGGCGCGCTCGGCGAGCTGTCCGCGCAATATGCAGACGGGGCGGACCCGATGGCGGTGCTGCGCGATCTGGCCGAGATCACGCACTGGATCTCGGTCGTGCAGATCACCCCGGATGCCGCCGAGGATCCGACCATCGGCCCCGACGAACGCGCGCGTGGCTCCGACCTTGCCGGTCGACTGCCGATGCGGGTGCTAACCCGGATGTGGCAGATGCTGCTGAAGGCGCTGGAGGAGGTCTCGCAGGCCCCGAACGCGATGATGGCCGCCGAGATGGCGATCATCCGCCTGACCCATGTCGCCGACCTGCCCTCGCCCGAGGAACTGCTGAAACGGCTGCAGGACAGCCCGCCGCCTCCGATGCCGCCGGGAGGTCCCGGCGGCGGCGGGGGGCTCTCCGCGCCGTCCGGCGCGTCTCGCGGCACCGACGCGCGTGCGGATGCGGCACCGGCGCAATACCGGCGTGACACCGATGTGGTGTCCGGCCCCTCCAGCACCGCCCAAGCGGTTGCCGTCGACCAGGCGCTGGCCCGCTATCCGACCTTTGACCACGTGGTCGAACTGATCCGCGCCAACCGCGACGTGAAGCTGCTGGTGGAGATCGAGACGACGCTCCGCCTCGCCCGCTACAGCCCCGGCCGGATCGAGTTCGTGCCGACGAACAACGCGCCGCCCGACCTCGCGCAGCGGCTTGGCCAGCGGCTCCAGACGTTCACCGGCAATCGTTGGGCCGTGACGATCGTGAACGAGGGCGGAGCCGAGACGATTGCCGAGGTGCGCGATGCCAAGGCCCGCGCGCTGAAGGAAGAGGCGGCGGCGCATCCGCTGGTGAAGGCGGTGTTCTCCGCCTTTCCCAAGGCCCGGATCGAGGCCGTCCGCACGCAGGACGAGATCGCCGCCGAGGCAGAGGCCGAAGCCCTGCCCGAGGTCGAAGACGAATGGGATCCCTTCGAGGAGGAGTGATCCCGCCTTGCGCCGCGCCGCCCGCGCGGCCATCTGACAGACAAGGGGTTCACCAACCGGGACCCGCAGGACCGAGACAGGAGTGACACGGATGTTCAAAGGCTTCGGACAGATGGGCGACATGGCCCAGATGCTGAAAAACGCGCAGGAACTGCAGGTCAAGATGACCGAGCTGCAGGAACAGATGCACACCATCATCGTCGAGGGCAGCTCCGGCGCCGGCCTCGTCAAGGCGCGCTGCACGGCCAAGGGCGAACTGAAGGGGCTGGACATCGACCCGTCGATCTTCAACCCGGAGGAAAAGGAAGTGGTCGAGGACCTGATCCTCGCCGCGATCAAGGACGCGCAGACCAAGGCGGCACAGCGGCATCAGGACGAGATGAACAACCTGACCGAAAGCATGGGCCTGCCGCGGGACATCAAGTTCCCGTTCTGACGGCGCACCGGGCGGCCCCGGCCGCCCGCCCAACGGATCCCGCACATTGAGCTCCACCCGCGACATCGACGCGCTGATCGAGATGATGGCCCGCCTGCCGGGCCTCGGGCCGCGCTCGGCCCGCCGCGCGGTGCTGCACATGATCCGCAAGAAGTCGCTGGTGCTGATCCCGCTGGCCGAGCTGATCCACAAGGTCGGCGCGACGGTCCGCGAATGCGCGCTCTGCGGCAACCTCGGGTCCGACGACCTCTGCGACATCTGCACGTCGGAAAAGCGGGCCAACGGCGAGATCTGCGTGGTCGAGGATGTGGCCGACCTGTGGGCGATGGAGCGGTCGGGCGTGTTCCGGGGGCGGTATCACGTCCTTGGCGGGACCCTTTCCGCGCTGGACGCCATAGGGCCCGAGGACCTGCGCATCCCGCGCCTGATCGGACGGGTTGCGGACGAGGGGATTACCGAGGTGATCCTTGCGCTGAACGCCACGGTCGACGGCCAGACGACGGCGCATTACATCGCGGATCAGCTTGAGGGGCGGGTGCGCCTGACCTCGCTGGCGCAGGGCGTCCCGGTCGGCGGCGAACTCGACTATCTCGACGACGGGACGATCTCGGCGGCGCTGCGGGCGCGCAAGACGCTCTGACGCGGTCTCAGGGGCGCGCGCGCCGCTTCGGTTGGCCGGGGCCCCCGAGGGGCCACCGGCCGGATCGGATCAGGCGCTGGCAGCGATCAGTTCGGCCTGTTTCACGATGACCTCGGCCTGCTTGATCGACGCGATATCGACCAGGCGGCCCTTGTAGACCACGGCACCCGCACCGCTTTTCTGCGCCTCTTCCATCGCAGCGAGGATTTCCCTGGCCTCGGCCACCTTGTGCTCGGGCGGGGTGAAGACCTCGTTCGCCAGCGCGATCTGCTTGGGGTGGATCGCCCATTTGCCGACCATGCCCAGCGTGGCCGAGCGCAGCGCCTGCGCGCGGAAGCCGTCATCGTCCGAGAAGTCGCCGAACGGCCCGTCGACCGGCAGGACGCCGTGGGTCCGGCAGGCGGCGACGATGGCGGCCTGCGCCCAGTGCCACGGGTCGGACCAGTACTTCTGGCCGGCCTGCAGCATATAGTAGTCTTCCTGCGTGCCGCCGATCCCGGTGGTCTGCATCCCCATGGACGCCGCGAAATCCGCGGCGCCGAGGCTCATCGCCTGCAGGCGGGGCGAGGCGGCGGCGATGGCCTCCACATGCGCGATCCCGGCGGCGGATTCGATGATGACTTCCAGCCCGATCGGCTTCTTGCGGCCCTTGGCGCGCTCGATCGCGGTGACGAGGGCGTCTACGGCATAGATGTCCTCGGCGCAGCCGACCTTGGGGATCATGATCATGTCGAGCCGGTCCGACGCCTGTTCCAGCAGGTCGACGACGTCGCGATACCAGTAGGGCGTGTCGAGCCCGTTGATCCGCACGCTGAGCGTCTTCTTGCCCCAGTCGATATCGCCGATCGCCTCGATCGCCAGCTTCCGGGCCATTTCCTTGTCGTCGGGCGCGACCGCATCCTCGAGGTCGAGGTTGATCACGTCTGCGGCCGAGGTGGCCATCTTGGGCGGCAGCTTGGTGTTCGACGCGGGTCCGAACAACTGGCAACGGTTCGGGCGGGCGACGGGCTGGGGCTGGATGCGGAACGACATGGCGCTAACTCCGGGTCATGAAATTTCGTCTGGATCGTCCGCAGGGTTATGGAAATGCGCCGCGTGCCGCAAGGCTGATTTGCGGCTGCAGCGATGCACGACCGGCAAGGATCGTGCGTCGCATGACAGGCGCAGATTCTTCGGCGAGGCTGCACATTCTTCGAACAATCTTGCACGGCGCCCCGCCGCGATGCTGCAATTGCAAACCCATTGCGGGGCGAATCCGCTTTCCTGAAAGGAAGAAAATTCTCACCATGGGGACCCCGTCATGATCGAAACGCCATACCTCCTGTTCCTGGGCGACGCGCCCGACCCGCTGGCGGCCAAGGTCGCGCAGGGCATCCGCGACTGGCGGCCCGACAACGCGGTCGGTCAGTTCCGCATGGAAGGCTGCAAGGCCGACATGAAGCTGCCGGACATGACGCTGGCCGAGGCCAAGGCGGCGGGCGCCAAGACGCTGGTGATCGGCGTGGCGAACCGTGGCGGCATCATCAGCCAGGCCTGGAAGAAGGTGCTGATCGAGGCGCTGGAAGAGGGGTTCGACCTCGCCTCCGGCCTGCACAACCTGCTGCGCGACGAGCCGGACCTGAAGGCGGTGGCCGAGGCGACCGGGCGGACGCTACACGACGTGCGGGTGCCCTCGGTGAAATATCCCATTGCGAACGGCGAGAAACGGACCGGCAAGCGCTGTCTTGCCATCGGGACGGATTGTTCGGTCGGCAAGATGTACACGGCGCTCTGCATGGACCGCGAGATGAAGGCGCGCGGGCTGAAGTCCTCGTTCCGGGCGACCGGGCAGACCGGCATCCTGATCACTGGCGAGGGCGTGCCGCTCGATGCCGTGATCGCGGATTTCATGGCGGGGTCGATCGAATGGCTGACGCCGGACAATGACGCGGATCACTGGGACATGATCGAGGGGCAGGGCAGCCTGTTCCACGTGTCCTATTCCGGCGTGACGCTGGCGCTGGTGCACGGCGGCCAGCCGGATGCGCTGGTGCTGTGCCACGAGCCGACCCGCCCGCACATGCGCGGTCTGCCGGGTTACAAGCTGCCCAGCCTCGAGGACGTTATGGAGGTCGGTCTGCGTCTGGCGAAGGTCGGCAACCCGGACTGCGTGGTCGTCGGCGTATCGGTGAACACCCAGCACATGGGCGACGAGGAATCGCTGGCCTATTGCGCCGAGGTCGAGAAGCGGATGGGGCTGCCCTGCGTCGATCCCTACCGGCACGGCGCGGGCAAGCTGGTGGATGCGCTGATCGCGGTCTGACCTGATTGTGCGCCTGCGGCGCATGCCTTTACTTGTTTGGTGACGAGGGGGCTTTGCCCCCTCGCGCTCCCCCAAAGTATTTATGACCAGAAGAAGGACCGGGGTATGGACATAGCGGTAAGCGCCGAGACGTTCCGGCTGGCGCAGGTCTTTACCATCTCGCGCGGGAGCCGGACCGAGGCGAAGGTGCTGACGGTGCGGATCACCGACGGTGACGTCACCGGCTGGGGCGAATGCGTGCCCTACGCGCGCTATGACGAGACGCTGGAGAGCGTGACCGAGGAGATCCGGGGGCTGCCGGAGGTCTTCGACCGCGAGGCGCTCTATGGGCTGCTGCCGCCGGGGGCGGCGCGGAACGCGGTGGATTGCGCGTTGTGGGACCTGGCCTGCAAGCGGTCGGGCGTGCGGGCCTGGGACCTGGCGGGCCTGCCCGCGCCGGGGCCGGAGATCACCGCCTATACGCTGTCGCTGGCCGAACCGGCGGAGATGGAGGCACAGGCGGCGAAGAATGCGTTCCGGCCGCTCTTGAAGATCAAGCTGGGCACGCCCGACGACATGCCGCGGCTTGAGGCCGTGCGGCGGGGCGCGCCGAAGTCGACGATCATCGTCGATGCGAACGAGGGCTGGTCGGCGGAGGTCTATGCCGACCTGGCGCCGCATCTGGTCCGGCTCGGCGTGGCGCTGGTGGAGCAGCCGCTGCCCGCCGGTGACGACGAGGCGCTGATCGGCATGGAGCGGCCCGTGCCGGTCTGTGCGGACGAGAGCTGTCACGACCGGGACAGCCTGCCGAAGCTGAAGGGCAAATATGACGTCGTGAACATCAAGCTCGACAAGACCGGCGGGCTGACCGAAGCGCTGCGTCTGCGCGAGGCTGCCATGGCGGAAGGTTACAAGGTGATGGTCGGCTGCATGGTCGGCACCTCGCTGGCGATGGCGCCCGCCGTGCTGGTGGCGCAGGGGGCGATGGTGACGGATCTTGACGGCCCGCTCCTGTTGGCCGAAGACCGGCCCACGCCTCTGCACTACGACGAGAAGGGCGTGTATCCGCCCGAGCCCGCGCTCTGGGGCTGACATAGGAGAGATGAGATGAGCCGCACCGTCTATGTGAACGGGGATTACCTGCCCGAGGAAGAGGCGAAGATCTCGATCTTCGACCGGGGCTTCCTGATGGCGGACGGCGTCTATGAGGTGACGAGCGTCCTGGGCGGCAAGCTGATCGACTTCGACGGTCATGCGAAGCGTCTGGAACGGTCGCTGAAGGAACTCGACATGGCCGCGCCCGTCACGATGGACGAGCTGCTGGCGATCCACCGCGAGCTGGTGGCGAAGAACGCGATCGTCGATGGGGCCGTCTACCTGCAGGTCACGCGCGGGTCGGCGGGCGATCGTGACTTCGCGTTTCCGGATCCTGAGAAGGTGCCGTCCTCGCTGGTGCTGTTCACCCAGTCGAAGCCCGGCATGGCGTACGATCCGAAGGTGCAGAAGGGGATCAGCGTCATCTCGATCGACGATATCCGCTGGGGGCGGCGCGACATCAAGACTGTGCAGCTGCTGTATCCGTCGATGGGCAAGATGATGGCCAAGGCCGCCGGGGCCGACGACGCGTGGATGGTCGAGGACGGCATGGTGACCGAGGGCACGTCGAACAACGCCTATATCGTGAAGGGCGGCAAGATCATCACCCGCGCGCTGTCGAACGACATCCTGCACGGAATCACCCGTGCCGCCGTGCTGCGCTTTGCGCGCGAGGCGCAGATGGAAGTCGAGGAGCGGTCATTCTCGATCGACGAGGCCAAGGACGCGGACGAGGCATTCATCACCTCGGCCTCGACCTTCGTCATGCCGGTCGTGAAGATCGACGGGGCCGCGGTCGGCGAAGGCAAGCCGGGACGCGTGGCGCTGCGGCTGCGGGAAATCTATCTCGACGAGAGCTGCAAGGCAGGCATCTGATCCCAGGTCTCTGCCGCCGGACCGTCCCTTTGGGAACGAACGGTCCGGCGGGCGGACGGGAAACGGCCCAGCGGGGCGGGAGGCCCCGTTCCGGTCCCACGTCCATGCGCGACGCGCCGGTCAGGCCCGGCGTCACGGCGCAATACTTCACGATGCGGCGGGCCGGATCAGGCAGGACGAGGTGCCGAGCGCCAGCACCCGGCCCGAGGAATCGACCGCGCGGCCTTCGCTGGTGGCGATCTGGCGGCCGCGGGTCTGGACCTTGGCCGTGACGATGATCTCGCCCGAGGCGGGGGTGATCGCCTTGACGAACTTCACGTCGGTATCCAGCGAGACATAGCTTTCCCCCGGCGCGATCGTCGTGTGAACGGCGCAGCCGAGCGCGCTGTCGAGCAGGGTCATGATCCAGCCGCCGTGCACGATGCCCATGGGGTTCAGGAACGCGCCCGTCGGGGTGCCGCGGAACTCGGCCTCGCCCTCTGCCACGCGGGAGATCACGAAATTCAGCGTTTCGGCCATGCTCGGGGCGGGCAGGGCGCCTGCGAGCATCGCGTTCAGCTGCTCCAGCCCCGTAAGGTGGGCGATCTGGTCGGGACGCGCCTGACCGATCACGAATTCGGGCTTGGACTGGGTGGTCTGCATCGGATAGTCTCCGGTTGAATGCATATGCATGGAATAATTGCATGCATATGCATAGAGTCAAGAAGGGTTTCGCTGCATGGCGGAAAATGAGGCGCAACACTCTGAAATGACGCCGGAACTTGCCGAGGTGATGACCGGTGCCTGTTACTGTCTCGCGGCACGGAAAGCGGCGCGGAAGCTGGTACGGCTCTATGATTCCGCGCTTGCGCCCCATGGGCTGACCGTCGCGCAGTTCTCGTCGCTGGCGTGGATCAAGGCGATGAAACGGCCGACCGTGCAGCGTATGGCGGACCGGATGGAGCTGGATCAGTCCGCCCTTTCGCGCGGCCTCGTCCCGCTGGAGCGGGAGGGGCTGGTCACGTCGGAGCCGGACCCCGAGGATGGCCGCCGAAAGGTGCTGCGCCTGACGCCCAAGGGCGAGGCGCGGCTGAGCGATGCGGCGGTCGCGTGGAAACAGGCGCAGCGGCAGGTCGAAGAGACGCAGGACGATGGCGGCATCGACGACCTCGTCGATGCGCTGAGCCGGCTGGGCGCGGTCTGAGCGACCGGCGGCGGGGTCAGACCGCCGCCGCCCGGTGCATCTGCACCGCCGGGAACCAGACGCCCGGCGCGACCCGCATGTCGATCCGTCCCGAGGCCTCGAACCCGAGCGCGCGGTAGAAGGGCTGACCCGTCAGCGTGCTCTGACACCTCAGCAGGCTGACCCCTGCGGCTTCGGCGGAGGCGATGACCTCGGCCATCAACCGTCGCCCGAGGCCGCGTCGTGCGTGGTCGGGATCGGTCGCGACCTGACGGACGTGACCCTCGCCGCGCCGGGCGGGGCGGCCGTGGGGGGACAGGTCGGTCCAGCCGCCCGAGGCGACGATGCGGCCTGCGTCCTCGGCCACGAAATAGGTGCCGCAACCCAGGATCGACGGATTCGGCCGGGTGATGAGGGGCAGCGCGTCGCGCAGGATGCCGGGATCGTAATCTGGGGCGAGAAGGGCGCGGTAGGACCGCGCGACGAGAAGGCTTATCGCGTCGAGGTCGTCGCGGGCGGCGGGGCGGATCGTGATCGTGTGGCACATGGTCGTGCTCCTGGTCCCGAGGGGAGGGGGCGCGACCTGCTGAAAACACAAGAGCCGCGCTTTGGGCGGCGCGGCTCTGCATCGTCTTGGTCTGGTTGGCGATCTTACTTGATCTTGCCTTCCTTGTATTCGACGTGCTTCCGCGCAACGGGATCGTACTTACGTACGGTCATCTTCTCGGTCATGGTGCGGGCGTTCTTCTTGGTCACGTAGAAGTGGCCCGTGCCCGCGGACGAGTTCAGGCGGATCTTGATGGTGGTCGGCTTCGCCATGTGTCTTCTCCTGCGGCGGGACGGGTAGCGGCCCCGCGAAATCTCACGAAGCATGCCTTTTACCCGGGATCAGGCGCGAGTCAACCGGGGATCGGGTGGATTTCGGCGGAAAATCGGAGGGGGAAGGAGGGGGGCCAGCCCCCCGTCGGCCCATGGGGGCCGACTCCCCCCGGAGTTTATCGGGCCAGATGAACGAGGGGATCCGGTTTCAGGTGGCAGTGTCGAGCCAGATTGTGACCGGGCCGTCGTTGGTCAGCGAGACCTGCATGTCGGCGCCGAAGCGGCCGGTTTCGACCTTGGGGCCGAGCGCGGCGAGGGCGCGGGCGAAATGCTCGTAGAGCGCGTTGGCGAGGTCGGGGGCGGCGGCGCCGGAAAAGCCGGGGCGGTTGCCGCGCGAGGTGTCGGCGGCCAGCGTGAACTGGCTGACGACGAGGGCTTCGCCGCCGGTGTCGGAGAGGGCGCGGTTCATCTTGCCCGCTTCGTCGTGGAAGATGCGGAGCCTGGCGATCTTGGCGGCGAGGCGGTCCGCCGTCGCCTCGTCGTCGCCGGGCATGGCGCAGACGAGGATCAGCAGGCCGGGGCCGCACTGGCCGACGATCTGACCATCGACGCGGACGGCGGCCTCGGTCACGCGCTGGAGCAGGGCACGCATCCCGGTCAGCCGCGCATGTCGAGGATGTCGGCCAGCGGCGCGCGGTCGGTGCGGAAGCCGTTGGCGGGATGCGATGTGTCCTCGTAGCCGAAGGTCAGCGCGCAGAGCACCATGCGGTCCTCGGGGATGGCGAAATGGTCGTGCAGCATCGGCGCCATTGAGGCGACGGCGGCCTGCGGGATGCAGCCCACGCCCGCCGCCTCGGCCGCGAGGCAGAAGGCGAGGATGAAGCCGCCGCAGTCCATCGCGCCGTAGGGGCCAAGCTCGGTGCCGGAGGTCAGGATCGCCGTATGCGGCGCGCCGAACAGGCGGAAGTTCTCGGCGGCCTGTTTCGCGGACCCGGCCCGGTCGCCCTTGGTCACCCCGACGGCATCGTAGAGCTGCCAGCCGCAGGTCCGGCGGCGTTCCTGGTGCTGGCCGGTGTAGGCCGAGGGGAAGGGCAGGTCGGGCCTGCCGCCCTCGGGGCTGCCCATGCCGGCGAGGAGCTTGTCGCGCAGGATGTCGGTTTCCGCCGGACGGGTCACGATGACCTGCCAGGGCTGCGAGTTGCACCACGACGGGGCGCGGCCCGCCGTCTCGACGATCCTGGCGATCACCTCGTCCGGCACCGCGTCGGGCAGGAAGCCCCGGCACGAATGGCGGCGGCGCAGGAGGGTGTCGAGGCTGTCGAGTTCTGTCATCTGTAGGTCCATTCCGTTCATCCGTTCTGTGCCGCGAAATAGCCGATCACGCCCGCGACGATCAGGCCGAGGATCACCGCGAAGGCGATCTTCCACGCCGACCACGGCCGTTCGCCCTGCACCCGGCCCGTGCGGCCGTTGACCACGAAGCGGTAGGTCTGCCCGCGATACTTGTAGGCGGCGAGCCAGACGGGCAGCAGCACGTGCTTGAAGGTCACGTCGCTGATCGCGGTGTTGATCCCGTGCACCCGCTGCGCGTCGCCGCCGATGTCGAACTTGACGTCCCGTTCGATCACCCGGTCCATGTGCTGGCGCGCCTCGGTGTAGCCGTCCTCCAGCTCCACCTGATAGGCCTCGGCCTTGAACCCGGCGAGGAACTCGGGGCGGTAGGGCTCCATCGCCGCAAGGTCCCAGGGTTCCAGCGCGTCCGTGTAGCGTTTCGGCAGCGAGCGCGACGCGAGGACCAGAACGTCGTCGAAGAAGCGGGCGACCCGGCCCGCGGCAGGACGCCAGCGGATCTTCTGGACCTGCACCTGCTGGGGCTTGCCGTCGCGCATGACGGTCCGGGTCTCGTAGTAGATCGTGCCGCGTTCGCCGGAGTAGCTGGACTTGGTGTCTGCGTCGAAGGTCCAGTAGGGGACGTAGATGCCCTGCATCTTGCGCCCCTTGCGGGCGTATTCCTGCAGACCGTTGGGCGCGAACCAGAGCCCGCCCAGCCAGTCCGTCATTGCCTTGCGCGCGTCGGGTTCGTTCAGGGCGAAAGGCAGGACGCCCTTGGGCTTGATCTGCCTGTGGGTGCCGGTGCCGGTGACCACGGGGGTGGCGCAGAACGGGCATTCGGTGGCGTGGACGTCGGTTTCGAATTCGATCAGCGCGCCGCAGTTCGGGCATTTTGAGGTGCGCTGTTCCTCGGTCTCGGCCTCGGGCAGCCGGGCCTCGATCGCGGCGCGGAAGTCGAGTTCCCTGATTGCCGGGACATGGGCCTGCGTGCCTTCCATGGGCTCGGTATGGCCGCAGAAATCACAGACCAGCTGGCCTGCCGCGGGGTCGAAACGGTAGTCTGCCCCGCAGTTCGGGCAGGGAAATCTGTGGTCGTCGCTCATCCGTCTCCCCCGGTCGTTTCGGGGCCAAGCTAGTGTGACCGCGCGCCGAGGGAAACCGGGAAACGCGCGGGCCTGACGGGCAGGCCCGGCTGCGGCCGGCTCAGACCCGCGACCCGCCGGGACGCATCCGGGCGAGCAGGTTGTCCTTGAGCACGAACTGGTGATAGAGCGCCGCCGCCGTATGGGCGAGGATGGCAATGATCAGCAGGTTGATCAGCACCTCGTGCAGGTCCGCCGCGATGTCGAGCCGCAGGTAGAAGGCGAAGCCGCCCGCCCAAGGTCCGAGGATCGCCAGCGCGTAGATCGCCCAGTGCGTCAGGGTCGCCGCCCTGCGCTGCCACTTCGGATCGCTGGCCGGGGGCGGCGGTGCGCCGAGCCAGAGGCGCAGCAGCAGGCGCAGGATCATCAGGAAGAAGACACTGAGGCCGAGGATGCCATGCAGTGGCAGCGCGGCGGTGGCCGGCAGCTTTTCGTAGCCGTGCATCTGGTCGCCGAGCAGCCATGCCCCGGCGATAAGGACGAGGATCAGCCAGTGCAGGGCGATCTGGATCAGCGAGTATCCCGTGCGCGTGGTCATGGCTTACATCCCCGGAGGCGGCGGCGGCATGATGGTGAAGAGCTGGGCCAGTTCGGCCACGTCCTCGGCCTTTTTCCAGCCGTCCTGACCGGCAGTCCAGACGTAGGTTTCGCGGGTCAGCTTGCCGTCGGTGACCATCCGCCCGAGCGACGCCTTGGAGAAGGGGCCCGAAGTCTGGCCGTTCTCGGCGATGTGCCAGACATGTTCGACCGGCGGGGGTGGCGGCGGGGCCGCGGCTGCGGGCGGCTGTTGCGCTGCGGCCGGGGCAGCGCCCCACGGGCCCTGCTGGCCGAGCGCCGCGCCCATGGCCATGCCGATGCCCGCGCCGATCCCTGCGCCCATGCCTGAGTTCGGGGTCTCGGCCGCCTTGCCGAGCGCTTCGGCCGCGGCGAACTGGGTGTACTTGCCGAGGTCACCGACGATTCCCATCGAGGTGCGCTTGTCCAGCACCTCCTCGACCGCGGGCGGGAGCGAGATGTTCTCGACGTAGAGCTCGGGCATTTCCATCCCGTAAGACGACAGGGTGCCGGAGATCTCCTTGGCCACCAGCTTGCCGAGGTCACGGGTGTTGGCCGCCATGTCGAGCACCGGAATGCCCGATCCCGCGATCACGCGGCTGAATTCCTGCACGATGATGTTGCGGATCTGGAAGCTGATCTCGTCCATCGTGAACTCGCCGTCGGTGCCGACGATTTCCTGCATGAACCGGGCCGGGTCTGTCACCCGCACCGCGTAGGTGCCGAAGGCGCGCAGGCGGACCGGGCCGAATTCCGGGTCGCGGGCGATGATTGGGTTCTTGGTCCCCCACTTCAGATCGGTGAAGCGGGTGGTGTTGACGAAGTAGATCTCGGACTTGAACGGCGATTTGAAGCCGTGGTCCCAGTGCTGCAGCGTCGTCATGATCGGCATGTTGTTGGTCTCGAGCATGTAGAGACCGGGCGTGAAGACGTCGGCCAGCTGTCCTTCGTGGACGAAGACCGCCGCCTGACCTTCGCGCACCGTCAGCTTGGCGCCATACTTGATCTCGTGTCCGTGGCGCTCGAACCGCCAGACCAGCGTGTCGCGGGTGTCGTCGACCCAGTGAATGACGTCGATGAATTCGCCGCTCAGGAAATCGAAAATGCCCATGATGCAATCCTTTCAGGCCCGGTCGTCGGGAACTATGGCAACTTTTCCGGCCCCTGCAAAGACGGGGCGGTTCGTGTCAGAACCACAGATCGGCCACCCTGCGGCCGTCCGGGGGTAGATCGTCGAACGTGTGCAGCCCGTCGAACCGGGCCAGCGGCAGATCGGCCACGGCATCGGGATCCGTGGCCATGCGCAGGTTGGCCGCCAGCTTGCGGCGACCGAGCGGGCCGGGTTCGCGTTCGATGTAGTGGGTCAGGCATCCGCAGGTCGGGCAGAAGCAGAAATCGCTCGGCCCGCCAAAGGTATAGGTGCGCGTTGCTCCGCTGACGGTCACGACGCTGTCGGCCCAGCCGTAGATCCAGAGCGCCCCGTAGCGGCGGCAGATCGTGCAGTTGCAGCTGGTCGCGTCATCCGGACGGCCCGCATAGGTCCACCGGACCGCGCCGCAGTGGCAGGCGCCCTCGATCACGGTCAACGGTTCAGCTCGGCCCGCCGGACAGCCCGGCGACGATCTGGGAAACGATCGGGCGCGCCTGGTCGGGCGACATGCCGGGGCGCAGGCGGGGATCGTAGAGAATCCGCAGCAGCATCTCGTCATGGGTGGTCAGCAGCGCGAACTCGTCGTCGTCGTTGAAGATCGACGGCCGCGCCTCGGGGCTGTCGTTGGCCAGGCCGAGGCCCTGTGCCAGTTCCTCGTGATAGCATGACTTGCGCATAAGGTCGGGATGTTCGGCCCGGACCAGCGCGATGGCACGGCGGTATTCGTAATCCGTGCCGCTGCCCGAGAAGGCGACGACGAGGCAGTGGATCGACCGCGGCAGGGTGCGGAAGATGTCCAGCGCGTTCTCCGAGATGTTGGGCACAAGCTGGCGGATGCGGGCAACGGCCTGGGGGCGTTCGTCCTCGTTCATCACAAGGATGTTGAAGTTGGCGGTGGAGGCGACGGGCGTGACGAGTATCGAATGTCCCGTCAGCCGGGCCAGCCGTGCGGCATAGCCCGCGACGGTGCGCCGGTCCTCGTCGCGCACGTCCTGCGGAACGCTCGGCCCGAACTCCACGGCCATGCGCACCGGCACCGACCAGCGGCGCAGGTGCGAAGGCGAATCCTTGGCCACGCGCAGCCCGGCCCCGCGCGCATATTCGTCGTAAAGCGCGATGCGTTCGAAGTTCCGCGCCAGCATGGCCGCGGTATAGGGCGTGTCCACGCCGCCGCCGTCCTGCCGCAGCAGGCCCTGCACCAGCAGATCGGCCTGCACCCGCGCGTAATAGGTGCTGAGCTCCTTCGACGCGGCCGAAGGCTCGGCCGGTTTCGCAGGCGGGACCAGTGCCGCCGGGCGTGCCTGTGGCGTCACCCGCGGGGACGCGGTTTCGTCACAGGCCGCCAGCAGTCCAAGGACCGCGAAGGCCGCAAATAGCGTCCGGCGTGTGCCCACCCCTGTTACCTCACGCCTGCGGGGGAACTGCTGTGGCGGCGGAATCGCCCAGCCCGGTCGACCGCGCCTTGGCGGATGCCAGCGTATCGCGCAGTTCCGCCTCCATCTTCTTCAGCTCTTCCTCGGCGGCGGCGCGCTTGGCCTTGCCTTCGTCCGCGATCTGCAGGCTTTCCTGGATCGTGCCGATCAGGTCCGCGTTGGCCTGTTTCACCGCCTCGATGTCGAAGACGCCGCGTTCCATTTCCTGACGGATCACCTTGTTGGTGTCGCGCAGGTTCTTGGCATTGGCGGTCAGCAGTTCGTTGGTCAGGTCGTTCGCCTCGCGCACGGCGCCGGCGGCTTCGGCGCTGCGCTGGATGGTCACCGCCTGTGCCAGCTGGGTTTCCCAGAGCGGCACGGTGTTCACCAGCGTCGAGTTGATCTTGGTGACCAGCGACTTGTCGTTCTCCTGCACCAGCCGGATCGAGGGCAGCGACTGCATCGTCACCTGCCGGGTCAGCTTCAGGTCGTGCACCCGGCGTTCGAGGTCGTCGCGCGCCGCGCGCAGGTCGCGCAGCTCCTGCGCCTTCATCACCTGGGCCTCTTCCGGCGCGGCCTGAACCTCGGCCTCCTTGGCCGGGATGTCGCCTTCGTCCAGTTCCTTCAGCTTCTGCTCGCCCGCCGCGATGTAGAGCGCCAGTTCGTCGTAGAAGTTCAGCGTCTTGTCATAGAGCATGTCCAGCGACTTGATGTCCTTCATCAGCGTGTGCTCGTGCTTCAGCAGGTCGTCGGTGATCCGGTCGATCTGGCCCTGCACCTCTTCGAACTTGGCCGTGAACTTGGCGAAGGGCGCGGCGCGGCCCAGCAGACGTTCCCAGAAGGACCGTTCCCGCCGGACGTCCAGTTCGGAGACCGAGAAGCCCCGGATCGTCGTGACGATGTTGCGCAGGCTGTCGCCCGCGGGGCCCACGTCCTTGTTGCGGACGTCGGCGAGCATCGCCTGGCTGATCTCCTGCAGTTCGGCCTGCGCGGCAGAGCCGAAGGACACGATGGAGTTCGTGTCGCTCATGTCGAGTTCCGCCATCCGGGTGCGGATCGCGTTGGCGGTGCTGTCGTCGGCGCCGTCATAGGTCACGACGTCCGTGGACGGTTCGGGCAGGACGACGGCGGTGACTTCCTCGACCATCTTTCCCGATTCGGCGGCCTTGGCGCGCACGGTCTCTGACATGTCCCTCACTCCATGTTGGCGGGCGCGCGGACGCCCTCGCGTTGCAGTCGTTCTCTCAAGACGTCGATTTCGACCGTCAGGTCGGTGCGGTCGTCGCCCAGCAGTTTCTGGGTCCGGGCCGCGAAGTTCTCGTCCAGATCGGTCAGCAGCGACTCGTATTGCGCGCGGGCCGCGGTGCTCTTGTTGCGGGTGTAGACGTCGACGAACTTCACCGTCGCGTCACGCGCACCCATCAGGTAGACGCCCAGGAACTTGCGGGCGGCGGTCAGGTCGCGCGGATCGTTCTCGACCGTGCGGATCATTTCGCGCGCACGGGCGTCGAAGGCGGCGACGCGACCGGTCAGGGCGCGGTCGCGCAGGGTCGCGATCTGGCTTTCGATGGTCCTGAGGTAGGCTTCGGCCTCGTCCACCACGCGGGCTACGCGGTCCTGCTGGAACTGGTCGATTCCCTCGGCATTCTTGTCACGAAGCGGATCCGGCCCGAAGCTGGCCAGGTGCAGTGCCCCGGTGACGACGGCGTAGATCGCGGCATGCAGCGGCGCGGCGCCGTGGATGCCGGCGGCCAGCCCGGTGCCGAGCGCGATGGAGACCGAGCCGAGTATCTTTCGCGGCAGGGCGGGACGGCGGGCGATCTTGCGCGCGTCATATGCGGCCTCGGCCCTGAGCCCCTCGCGCGTCAGCCACGCGCCGAGCCCCCACAGACCGGCGCCGACCAGACCGAGGGCAAGTCCGACGGCCCCGGCGCCCACCGACATGAAAGCCAGAATCACGGGCGGCACGAAAAGGATATTCGACCGCGCCCCTGCGGGATCGGGCCGCGCGGCAGGCCGCTGCGGCGCTGGGGCCGCGCCTTTCTGCGGGCCCTTTCCGTCGGGGCTGAATTCTCCGCCGAATCGCTGCGCCATCACTCGGCCCCCACCCAGCCGGTGGCGACGCCCGTCATGATGACGATCAGCAGCACGTAGGCGACCTTCTGGATGGCAGAGCTCCGCCGTGCCGGCAGGGTGCCGGAGCTGGCCGAAGGCTTGCTCCACGCCGATGCGATGAGCGAGGCCGCCGCGACGAGGGCGGCGAGAAGGACGATCACGAGGATCAGGCGGGACATGTATCCCTCCGCCAGACTGTAGCTGTCGGCAACATAAGCACCGATTCACGGCGGCGCCAGTATGCAGTCCGTGACGACAGACCTGCCGGTGTTTCGCCGCCACTGCCTCATGGCGGGCCGTGTGACGGTGAGCGACGTGGCCGGCAGGCCGGAGCGTGTTGATGCCGGGCGAAATCGCCGCCGAATTCCGCCCGCAGGGGGCGGCCTTCGACGGCGATGCCTCCGGCGGGAGTTTATCGGGCCAGATGAAGGCGGATCAGGTCCGGCGCGGACGCCGTTGCGTGGGTTTTGGCTTGGGCGGCTCCTCGGGGGCCATGCCGAGCTGGTCGCGCAACACGCGGGGGCGGACTTCCTCGACCGCTCCGGGTTTCAGCTGGCCCAGCTGGAACGGTCCGTAGGACAGGCGGATCAGGCGGTTCACCGTCAGTCCGATGGCCTCCATGGCGCGGCGGATCTCGCGGTTCTTGCCCTCGCGCAGGCCGATTGTGACCCAGGCGTTCGCCCCCTGCTGCCGGTCGAGCGTGACCTGCATCGGCTGGAATTTCTCGCCGTCGACCGTGGTGCCCTTGCGCAGCGGTTCGAAATCCTCGTCCTGGGGCCGGCCATTTACCCGGACCCGGTATTTCCTGAGCCAGCCGGTCGAGGGCAGTTCCAGCTTGCGCTTGATCTCGCCGTCGTTGGTCAGCAGCAGCAGCCCTTCGGAATTGAGGTCCAGCCGCCCGATGCTCATCACCCGCGGCATGTCCTCGGGCAGCTCGTCGAAGATCGTCCGGCGGCCCTTGTCGTCCCGTGCCGTCGTCACCAGCCCGGTCGGCTTGTGGTAGAGCCACAGCCGCGCCGGTTCCGGCGCCTCCAGCGGCTTGCCGTCGACGGTGACCTTGTCCCTGGCGGTGACGTTCAGCGCGGGGCTGTCCAGCACCTTGCCGTTCACGCTGACACGGCCCTCGGCGATCATCTTTTCCGCGTCGCGGCGCGAGGCGATGCCGGCGCGCGACAGCACCTTGGCGATGCGGTCGCCTTCGGGGCCGCTCTTCGGCGGATCCTTGGGCGCGGGCGCGGCGGTTCTGGGGCGCTGCGGGCGCGCGGGACGCGGGGGACGTGCGGGTTTGTCGGCCATGCCCCCGCTTAGCCTGTTTCGATGCAGGGCGGAAGCGGGCTTGCGGGGCGGGCGGGGCGCTGGCATCTGGAGAGGATGAGGTTCGCCCCCCACATGGACACCGCGCTGGACGAGGCGCGTGCCGCCGCCGCGCGCGGCGAGGTGCCGGTCGGCGCCGTTCTGGTCGCGCCTGACGGGCAGGTCGTCGCACGGGCGGGCAACCGGACCCGCGAACTCAGCGATCCCTCCGCGCATGCCGAGATGCTCGCGATCCGTCAGGCCTGCGCCGCGGCGGGCAGCGAGCGGCTGCCGGGTCATGTCCTCTATGTCACGCTGGAACCCTGCGCCATGTGCGCCGCCGCCATCGCCGCGGCCCGCATCGCCCGCGTGGTCTATGGCGCGTCGGATCCTAAGTCCGGCGGCGTGGCGCACGGGGCGCGCGTCTTCAGCCACTCACAGGCGCACCATGCGCCCGAGGTCATCGACGGCATCGCCGCATCCGAGGCCGAGGCGCTCCTGAGGGACTTCTTCCGCGACCGGCGCGGCTGATTGACTTCGCCCCGGCCTCGGGGCGTTATGCGCCCCGCGATGGACAGGAGGGATCGGATGCCGAACTTGAAGGACGTGCTGGCGGGGTTTCAGGGCGAGGGCGCGACGCAGTGCGTCGAGGCGCCGGACAACTGGAAACAGGGCCGCACGCTCTATGGTGGCATGACCGCGGCGCTGTGCTGGCACGCGGCGACCCGCGCCGTCCCCGACCTGCCGCCGCTGCGCGCGGTGCAGGTGGCCTTCGTCGGCCCGGCACAAGGGATGCTGGACTTCCGCGTCGAACTGATCCGCCGTGGCCGCAACTCCGCCGTGCTCGAGGTCGTCTGCGACGGCGAGGCGGGACCGGCGGCGCGCGTGCTCTTCACCTGCGCGAACCCGCGCGAGAGCAGCGTCTCGCACGACCTGACGCCGATGCCCGACGCCGGTCAGCCAGAGGGGATCGAGGACTTCCACCGCAATCCGATGCCGGAGCTGGCGTTCCCGAGCAATTTCGACATCCGCCTCGTCAGCGGCGGCCGCCCCCTGTCCGGTGGATCGCCCGACCTGCTGGTCTGGACGCGGATCAAGGACGACGCGGGCGTCGACCCGGTCACTGCGCTGCTCGCGCTGGCGGACGTCCTGCCGCCGGGCGCGATGGCCGAGATGACGCAGCGCGGGCCGGTTTCGACGATGACCTGGGGCGTGGATTTCAACCAGCCGGTGACCTCGCGCGGCTGGCACCTGCTGCGCACCAACAGCGAACAGGCCGCCGACGGCTATTCATTGCAGGCCAGCCAGATGTGGGACGAACAGGGCCGCCGCGTGCTGGTCGCCCGCCAGGTGGTCGCGATCTTCGGCTAGAGCCTTCGCATACATGGCGTTCTCGGGGCCGGCGTTGACGCCGGTCCCGCCGCTTCCAACTCTCGCCCGGCTGAGGGACCGAAAGGGGAAGCGATGGCGTTCATCGGGGACATCCTCGCCGATTGCACGGGCGAGGGGATGGAAACGCGGGTGGAGTGCCGCCCGGAATGGATGCAGGGCCGGACCCTGCTGGGCGGGCTGACCGCCGTGCTGCAGGTCCATGCCGCGCAGCGCGCCTTTCCGGACCTGCCGCCGCTCCGGTCCTCGCAGTTCAGCTTCTCGGGCCCCGCGACCGGCGAACTGGTCCTGACCGCCGAACTGCTGCGCCGGGGCAAGAACTCGGCCATCATCTCGGTCGACGCACGCTCGGGCGACGTGCTGGCGGGCCGCGCCCTGCTGACCTTCGCGGCGGCGCGCGACAGCGTCATCACCCACGACCTCAAGCCCGCGCCGCAGGTCATCACCCCGGACGAGGCGCCCGCCTACCATCCGCCGGGCCATCAGCGGGCGGGGGGCTTCCCGATGAACTTCGACCTCCGCCGCCTCGGCGGCCGCCGCCCGATGGAGGGCGGCGAGTGCGAGGTCTACCTCTGGTCGCGGCTGATCAACGACGAGGGCATGGACCCGGTGATGATCCCGCTGGTCCTCGGCGACGGCCTTCCACCCGCCGCGATGGTGCAGATGACGGAAAAGGCGCCGATCTCGACGATGACCTGGACGGTGGATTTCTTCCACCCGGTCACGTCACGGGGCTGGCACATCCTTCGCTCGGTCAGCGAACAGGCCGCCGACGGCTACTCGCTGCAACACACCGACATCTGGGACGAAGCCGGCCGCCGCGTCGCCGTGGCCCGGCAGGTCGTAGCTGTCTTCAACTGAGGCCGTGCTGTCAGCCGCTGCTCGTGGAGCAGTCGTGGTAGACAAAGGCCGCACGACGGCGCGCGGCTGCGCCGACGCCCCGCCCGCCGTCCCGCGGGGCACAGCCTCCGCGACACTCACAGGTTCCCCTGCTTCCTCTGGCTATAAATACTTTGGGGGAGCGCGAGGGGGCAAAGCCCCCTCGCTCCGGCCGCGCCGCACGCGGCGCGGAACTCAGATCTCGATGGCCTCGAGAACCTCGGGCGTCCGCACATCGACCCCCGGCAGACCCGCCTTCAGCTCCTCGGCATCCTGCGCCAGTGCCGGGAACGTCTTGTAATGCATCGGGATCACCATCTTGAAGTTGAAGAAGGTCTTCGCCGCGAAGGCCGCCCGCTTCATGTCCATGGTGTAGAACCCGCCGGCGGCGAGGATGCCGATATCCGGCGCATGCAGCGCGTTGAAGACGCCCATGTCGGCCATCACGTCGGTGTCGCCCGAGAAGTAGATCGTGTGCCCTTCGCCCGAGATCACGAAGCCCGATTCCGACCCGGCGTATTTCCCGTCCGGCGTCGAGGAGGAATGCGTCGCGTTCACCATGGTGACGGTCACGCCGCCCAGGTCGATCGTGCCGCCCTTGTTGAAGCCGGTGCACTTTAGCGCATCGTCCTGCGCGCCGAGCCAGCCCATCAGTTCGACCATGCCGTAGACCGGGATCCCCAGTTCCTTGGCGATGCCCGCGACATCGCTCACGTGATCGCCGTGCCCGTGGGTGACGAAGATGTGGGTCGCGCCGCCGATCGCCTCGTCGCGGCGGTCCTTGGGAAAGGTCGGGGCCGAGAGGAACGGGTCGATCAGCAGGACCTTGCCCCCGATCTCGATGCGGAACGAGCCGTGGCCGAGCCAGATGAGTTTCATTGCGGATGTCTCCTCCGTGTCTGTTCGCGGGAAGGGTAGGGCGGCGGGGCGGGGCTGTCCATCTGATGACGGCGATTGGCAGCATCCGGGTGGACCGGCACTGGACAGCGGGCGCCGCAGACCCCAGATCCGCTTTGTCCCCAAAGGAGTTCCGGAATGACGGCCTACTGGATCGGCGTGGCGGCCCGTGCCCATGTCCTGCGCGGAGTCGCGGGCGGCTTCTGCCAGCTTGGCCATGGCCGGATGGCCCCCATCCGGCGCCTGTCGCCCGGCGACTGGCTGGTCTACTACGCCCCGCGCGAGACGGTCGAGGGCAGGGACCCGGTGCAGCGCTTCGTCGCGATCGGGCGGGTGCGCGATGGCGACAGCTACGAGGCCGAACAGGGCGAGGGGTTCCACCCGGCCCGCCGCGACGTTCACTACCTCGATGCGGAGGAGGCCGCGGTCAGGCCGCTCCTCGAAAAGCTGTCTTTCGTGCGCGATCCCAAGCACTGGGGCATGGCGTTCCGGGGCAGCCTGATCTCGGTGTCCGAGGAGGATTTCATGACGATTGCCGATGCGATGGGTGTCGGCGTTCCGGTCGGGGCGGAGGCCTGAATGGACTGGACACGCGCGGTCGACGCCTATTGCGAACGTCTTGGTCCCGGCTACTGGGCCGAGCCGGTGAACCTTCTGACCAACCTCGCCTTCATGATCGCCGCGGTCATCATGTGGCGACGCGTGGAGGGGCGGACGACCGGACGGGCACTGTCGGCGATCCTCTTCGTGATCGGCGTCGGATCGTGGCTGTTCCATTCGCACGCGCAGGCGTGGTCCGGCCTCGCGGACGTCGTGCCGATCATGGTCTTCATCATCGCCTATATCTTCGTGGCGAACCGGGACTACCTCGACCTCGTGCCGTGGCGCGCGGCGGTCGGGGCGGTGCTGATGTTCATCCTCATCGGCCTGATGGGCTGGCGCTTCGGGGATTACGAATGGCTGGGCAGCTCGGCGGCCTATGCGCCGGTGCCGCTGGTCATCATCGCCTATGGTACCATCCTGCGCCGTCGCATGCCCTACGTGTCGCGCGGATTGTGGATCGGTGCCGTGCTGCTGATGGTGTCGCTGACCTTCCGCACGGTGGACATGCAGGTCTGCGCGGCCTGGCCGCTCGGGACGCACTTCATGTGGCACATCCTGAACGCGGTGATGCTCGGCTGGATGATCGAGGTCTGGCGCCGCTGGGTGGAACTGCATCGCTGAGCAGGATCGCGAATCGCCGAGCGCGGACCGGCAGGTGGCAGCGTCACCTCCGCCGCGCGCCGATACGGCGGGCGAGCAGGAAGGCGAGGCTGGCCAGCAGGCAGGACCCGGCCCAGATGGCGGCAAGGATGACGAGGGCGAGCGCCTCCATCCCCGTCGCCTGCGGATAGGCGTCCGTGAAGATGAGCCATGCCAGCAGACCGCCAGCCGCCAGGGCCAGCGCGGTGACCGCCGCAAGCGCAGTCATCAGCCCGCGCGGCCGGTTCCGCCAGCCCGCGCGCGCCGCCAGGGGCAGGGCCAGCAGGGCCGCGGCCAGGAAGGCGAGTTCCAGCAGTTGGGTCAGGGCAATCATCGCGCCGTGTCGCTTTCCATGAACTCCGACAGTCCGCAGGACCCTGCCGCGACGGGTCCAATGCCGCAAGGGTTTGGCCCGCGCCGCCTTGCGGCGAACCCCGCACGGGGATAAACCACCGCAAATCCGAAAACCCATCCGTGAGGACCCATGTCCATCGACACCGACACCGCCGCCCGCGTGGCCAAGCTCGCCCGGATCAAGGTCGAACCCGAGGCGCTGCCCGCGCTCGCCCAGGAGTTCAACACCATCCTCGGTTTCATCGAGCAGCTGAACGAGGTCGACGTCGAGGGCGTGGAGCCGATGACCAGCGTGGAGCCGATGCGGTTGAAGCGGCGCGAGGATGTCGTGACCGAGGGCGGCCAGCAGGACAAGATTCTCGCCAACGCCCCCGACGCCCGCGAGGGCTTCTTTGCCGTGCCGAAAGTGGTGGAGTGAGCCGATGACCGATCTGAACACGCTGAAGATCGCCGAGGCGCGCGACGCGCTGCGCAAGGGCGAGGTGACGTCAGTCGAACTGACCGAGGCCTGCCTGAAGGCCATCGAGGGCGCGAAGGCACTGAACGCCTTCGTCCACGATACGCCCGAGATCGCGATGGAGCAGGCCAGGGCCGCCGATGCCCGCAACGCGCCGGACGCCCCGTCGCTGAACGGCATTCCCTTGGGGATCAAGGACCTGTTCTGCACCAAGGGCGTCCCGTCGCAGGCGGCGTCCTTCATCCTGAACGGCTTCAAGCCCGAGTATGAATCGACCGTCACGCAGAACCTGTTCGACGCGGGTGCGGTGATGCTGGGCAAGCTGAACATGGACGAATTCGCCATGGGTTCGTCCAACGAGACCTCGACCTACGGCAACGCGGTGAACCCGTGGCGGCGCGGCAACGACGACACGGCGCTGACGCCGGGCGGGTCCTCGGGCGGGTCCGCCAGCGCGGTGGCCGCCGACCTGTGCCTCGGCGCGACCGGCACGGACACCGGCGGGTCGATCCGCCAGCCCGCCGCCTTCGTCGGCATCACCGGGATCAAGCCGACCTATGGCCGGTGTTCCCGCTGGGGCATCATCGCCTTCGCCTCCTCGCTCGATCAGGCGGGGCCGATGGCGAAGGACGTGCGCGACACTGCGATCATGCTGAACGCGATGTGCAGCCACGATCCCAAGGATTCGACCAGTGCCGACATTCCGGTGCCGGATTTCGAGGCCGCGCTGACCGGAGACATCCGGGGCAAGACCATCGGGATTCCCCGCGAATATCGCATGGACGGGATGCCCGAGGAGATCGACGCGCTGTGGACGCGCGGCAAGGAGATGCTGCGCGACGCCGGGGCCAAGATCGTCGACATCAGCCTGCCGCACACGAAATACGCGCTGCCGGCCTATTACGTGATCGCGCCGGCGGAGGCGTCGTCGAACCTCGCCCGCTATGACGGCGTGCGCTACGGCCACCGCGCCCGGCTGGCGCAGGGCGACGGCATCACCGAGATGTATGAAAAGACCCGCGCCGAGGGCTTCGGCAAGGAGGTCCAGCGCCGCGTGATGGTCGGGACCTACGTGCTGTCCGCCGGGTTCTACGACGCCTATTACAACCGGGCCCGCCGGGTCCGGACGCTGATCAAGAAGGACTTCGAAGATGCCTTCGCGCAGGGCGTGGACGCGATCCTGACGCCCGCGACGCCGTCCGCCGCCTTCGGGCTGGGCGAGATGGCAGAGGCCGATCCGGTGCAGATGTACCTGAACGACGTTTTTACCGTGACGGTGAACCTCGCCGGGCTGCCGGGGATCGCGGTGCCCACGGGGATCGACCGTCAGGGCCTGCCGCTGGGGCTGCAGCTGATCGGACGTCCGTATGAAGAGGGCGATCTGCTCAACACGGCCTATGCGCTGGAAACCGCCGCAGGGTTTGTGGCGAAACCGGCGAAATGGTGGTAAACAGACTGCAAGACGAGAATATGAGCAGACAGGACCGTCCCATGAGATTTCTGACTTCCGGTCTGGCGCTGACCGCCGCCGCCGTGCTTGCCGCGTGCACCCAGCAGGTGCCCGACAGCGGGGCCGGCGTGGGTTTCAACGAATACGATTCCTACGTCGCCCGGCGCGAAGCCGAACTGCGTGGTCAGAGCGTCGCTGCCCTGCCGCCCGCACAGGCGGTGTCGAGCGAGACGCTGGGCTCCGCCCCGGCCGGTGCGCCGATGTCGGCCACCGGTGGCGCGCTGAACGGCACCGCGCCCGCAACGACCGGCGGCGACAGCCCCTCGGACATCGCGCGCGAAACGCAGGCGGCGCTGGCGGCGTCTTCGGCCAATTCCGGCCAGACGCCGGTGCAGGCCGATCCGAACAACCCGCCGCCCGAGGCCGTGAACTCCTTCGGCATCTCGCGCGAGAACGATTTCGGCGCGGTCGGCGAACAGCGCTCGATCGAGGATGACAAGCAGCGGATCGCCAGCGTGCGTTCGCAGTACCAGCAGGTTCAGCCGACGGCGCTGCCCGAACGCACCGACACCGGGCCGAACCTTGTCACCTACGCCCTGTCGACGAACAACCAGCCGGGGCAGAAGGTCTATTCTCGGTCCGGCTTCACCTCGGCCGAACGCAGCCGCGCGAACTGCGGGCGCTATGCCTCGCCCGACCTCGCGCAGTCGGACTTCCTGAAGAGCGGCGGGCCGGAGCGCGACCGCAAGGGGCTGGACCCGGACGGCGACGGGTTCGCCTGCACATGGGATCCGCGCCCGTTCCGCAACGCGCGTGGCTGAGGACGCACCCGCGCCGGATCACCCCGGCGCGGTCTGGCATCCCTCGCCCAACTTCGGGCCGCGCCGACATGGCGGCGACCCGAACCTGATCGTCATCCACTACACTGCGATGAAGAGCGCCCGCGCGGCGCTCGACCGTCTGTGCGACCCCGCGCCGGCGGATGGCGGGGCCGTGTCGGCGCATTACCTTGTCTGTGAGCGGGGCGAGGTCTGGCAGATGGTGGCCGAGCGTGACCGGGCCTGGCACGCGGGGGCGGGCAACTGGGCTGGCTGCGAAGACGTCAATTCGCATTCGGTCGGGATCGAGCTGGCGAACGACGGCGACAGCCCCTTCGCCGCGCCGCTGATGGATACGCTGGAGGGGTTGCTGACCGGGATCATGACGCGCTGGCGGATCGGTCCGGCAGGCGTGATCGGCCATTCGGACATGGCACCGGGGCGCAAGATCGACCCCGGCCCGCGCTTCGACTGGCGGCGGCTGGCGCGGCAGGGGCTGGCTGTCTGGCCCGAGCAGGGCGCGGCGGGGGATTTCGACGCGGACCTTGCGGCGATCGGGTATCGGGCGCCGGAAGGCGCGGACGATGCACTGATGCTGGACACGTTCCGGATGCGCTTCCGGCCATGGGGCCGGGGCCCGCTGACCGAGGCGGACCGCTGCGCGGCGCGGGCCGTGGCGGCGGCCTGCCGGGCCGGATGAAAACCTGCGTCTGACATTCCGATTTGATTGAGGTCAAAGCCGGGGCTTCCGTCCGGTGGCACGCTGACAGCGTGAACAGGAGGGGATGTCATGGACATTTCGGAACGCAAGATCGCGCAGGTCGTGCTGATGGCGCACGAGATGGATCGCGCCGAGGGCGAGCTGCGCGCCTTTATCGAAGCGCTGAACGAGGACGAGGCGGCGAACCTCGTCGCCGTCTACTGGATCGGCCGCGGCACCTTCGACGCCGACGACTGGGACGAAGCGGTTGAAACCGCGTTCAACGAGGCCTCCGCCCCGACGGCGGATTACCTGCTGGGCTCGCCGCATCTGGCGGACCATCTGGAGGCGGGGATGGAAGCGCTCGGGCTGGAAATCTCGGATGACGAGGACGACCTGATGCGGGGCACCTGAGGCCACGCATATGCGGCCCAAGATACTGAGCACGCTGCCGGGTTACACCCGCGCGGCGTTCCGCGCCGATGTGCTGGCCGGGATCACCGTCGCGATGGTGGCCCTGCCTCTGTCGCTGGCCATCGCCATCGCCTCGGGCGCGGATCCGGGGGCGGGGATCGTGACGGCGGTGGTGGCGGGGTTCCTGATCTCGGCCTTCGGTGGCAGCCGGGTGCAGATCGGCGGGCCGACGGGGGCCTTCATCGTCGTGGTCTACGGTGTGATCGCGGCGCATGGCTATGACGGGCTGGTGCTGGCGACGCTGATGGCGGGGGTGATCCTGCTGATCGCGGGCCTGTCGCGCGCGGGGGCGCTGGTGCGCTGGATACCGGAGCCGGTGATCCACGGGTTCACCATCGGGATCGCCGTCATCATCGGGACCAGCCAGATCAAGGATGCGCTCGGGCTTCAGACCGCGGCGCTGCCCGCCGATTTCCTGCACAAGATCGCGGTCATGTGGGGCGCACGGGCCACGGTGTCATGGGCCGCTCTGGCGGTCACGGGGGCGACGGTCGTGCTGATCGTCCTGTTTCGCCGCGCCGCGCCGAAATGGCCGGGACTGATCGTGGCAGTCGCCCTGACCTCGGGCGCGGCAGCGGTGCTGAACCTGCCGGTGGATACGATCGGAGGACGGTTCGGGGCGTTGCCGGATCATCTGCCGATGCCGCACCTGCCCGAGGTGACGCTCGAACGGCTCAAGGATCTGCTGCCCTCGGCGCTGGTGATCGCCTTCCTCGCCGGGATCGAGTCGCTGCTGTCGGCGATGGTCGCGGACCGGATGATCGGCGGTCACCACCGCCCGAACGCCGAGATCCTGGCGCAGGGGGTGGCGAACGTCGGCTCGGCGCTGTTCGGCGGGCTGCCCGCGACGGGGGCGATTGCACGCACGGCGACCAACGTGCGGGCCGGGGGGCGAACGCCGGTGGCGGGGATGGTGCATGCGGTGACGATTCTCGCCGTGATGATGCTGGCCGCGCCGCTGGCCGGGATGCTGGCCATGCCCGCGCTGGCCGGTGTGCTGATCCTGACCGCGTGGAACATGGCCGAACCGCAGCACTGGCGCGGGCATCTGGGCCTGCCGCGCGCTGACCTGGCGGTGCTGGCGCTGACGCTGGTGCTGACGGTGGTGGCCGACCTGACGGTCGCCATCGGAGTCGGCACCGCCTGCGGTCTGGCGCTGCGGCTCAGGCGGCGCAATGTGCCGCCCGCCGACTGGACCCCGCCCGACCGCTGACGCATGATGCGCCCCGGAGCAGCAAGGGAGGGGCGCATGATCGCCGAGGCGCAGGATTTTCTGGTCGAGACGCGGTCGCTTAACGATCTGACCGCCGGGATGGAGGCCGGGGACTTTACCCGACCGACGGCCTTCAAGGGGTGGAGCACGGATGACGTGCTGCAGCACCTGCACCACTACAACATCCTCGCCGACCTCTCGATGTTCGATCCGGACAGGTTCCGCGTGGAATACGGCCGGGCCAAAGGGCTGCGGGACGAGGGGCTGGGCATGGTCGGCGCCTCGCGGCAGATCCTTGGCGAACTGACCGGCCACGCGCTGCGCGACGCGCTGATCGCGCAGGCCGAGGCGATGGCGCCGCGCTGGCTGGAGGCCGATCCCGCGACACGCGTGGAATGGGCGGGGCCGAGCATGTCGGCACGGTCCTCGATTTCGGCCCGGCTGATGGAGACCTGGGCGCACGGGCAGGAGGTCTGGGACCTGCTGGGCCGGGTGCGGGAGGACGGGGACCGGATCCGTTCGATCGCGGTGCTGGGGGTGAATACCTTCGGCTGGACCTTCAAGACGCGCGGGATGGAGCCACCCGGAGAACGTCCGACAGTGCGGCTGGTCGCTCCGTCCGGGGAGGAATGGGCATTCGCCGGGGGTGAGGACGTGGTCGAGGGCTCGGCGACCGAGTTCTGCCAGGTGGTGACGCAGACGCGGAACATCGCGGATGTCGGGCTGACGGTGCGGGGGCCGGTGGCCGAGGCGTGGATGGCGAACGCCCAGTGCTTCGCCGGGCCGCCGAACCCGCCGCCAGCGCCGGGCACACGCGGGCCGGGGGTGCATGCCTGACGAACAGGCTCCACACGGTCTGAAGATGAGGTCGAATCAACCGTGGTTCGGGCGACCAGCCCGGACCGCGCCTGCCCTTCCCCTCGGGCGGGCGCATGGGTGCCGCCCACGCATGCCTCAGGCAGGAGGGGCGTGTCGCCATGAATCACTCCGCTCGGATGGACAGCGGCGCCCGCTCAGGCTCGAAGACGGCCCTCCGCGGAGATCTCTACCCACTATGCGGTTCTGATAATGAGTTTCTTCCCCTGCGCCGGATCAGCCGTGGTTCGGGCGACCAGCCCGGACCGCGCCCGCCCCTTCCCTCGGGCGGGCGCATGGGTGCCGCCCGCTCATGCCTCAGGCATGAGGGGCGTGTTGCCATAAAACGCGCGGTTCGGGCGCTGCTAGGCGCCCGCCCAGGGGCGGTCACGGTCCTCTGTGCAGATCTCAGAGCGTGGCGGGACTGTTGTCCCAGCTTCGAACATGCATAGCCCGGTGATCGTCCCGCACCTCACCCGCCGGAGTGCGGCCACGGTCCTGCGTGCCACCGCTCAGAGCGTGATGCGGAAACGGGCGAAGCCGTCGGGGCCGTCTCCGGCGGGTTCGATCCTGACGCCCGGCACCTTGTCGGCATAGTCCGCCGCCTTCGGCCCGGTGTCGAACAACACCGTCGTTCCCGGCAGCGGTGCGAAGGTCCAGTTCGCGTCGGCGGAGGGCTCGATCGTCCCCTTCTCCACGATATACCGCACGATGATGTCGCGGTTGGTGTCCGGCCCCTCGAAGACCACCGTATCCCCCATGGCGCCGGGGAAGGCACCGCCGCCGCCCGCGCGGTAGTTGTTGGTGGCGACGATGAACTCCATGTCATCCGTCACCGGGGCGCCGTCGTGGGTCAGGTTGACGATCCGGCTCGCGTCGGCGTTCAGCGGCTCGCCCTTGGCGGTAAAGCGCGAGGGCTGGCTGAGGTCGATCTGATACCGCACCCCGTCGATCACGTCGTAATTGTAGCTCGGGAAGTCCGGGTTCAGCAGCAGGGCGTCCTGCGCACCGGGCTCGATCCGGTTGAACGCCCCGGCGGAGCGTTCCAGCCAGCCCTTCAGCTGCGCGCCGGTGATCCGCACGGCGCGGATCGTGTTGGGATAGAGGTATAGGTCGGCCACGTTCTTGATCGCCACGTCGCCCGCGGGGACGTCGGTGTAATACTCCGGCCCGCCCCGACCCCCGGCCTTGAAGGGCGCGGCGGCTGACAGGACCGGCAGCCTCTCGTGCGCGGTGCCCTTCATCATCTCGGTCACGTACCACGCCTGCGCGATGGAGACGATCTGGACCGACGGGTCGTCGGCCACCAGCGCGAAATACGAATGCAGCGGCGCGGCGGTCCTGCCGACCGGGCGGCGGACATAGGCAAGGGTCTGTTCATGTTCGGCCTCGACCGAGGCGAGCACGGCCGGTTCGCTCTCCACCAGGGCCGAGACGGAGCGGTCCTCGTTCCGTTTCGAGATCGGGCGGACCGAGACGTCATGGGTCAGCACCCGCCATTCATTGCCGTCCCGTTCCAGCATCAGGTCGATCACCCCGAGGTGCGAGCCCCAGAACCCGCCCATGGTCGCGGGCTTGCCGTGGATCGTGCCCTTGCCGACGTCCACGCCCGCGAATCCGTCATAGGTCGGCGAGGGGAAGACGAGGTGCGAATGGCCGGTCAGCACGGCGTCGATGCCGTCGATCTCGGCCAGAGGGACGGATGCGTTCTCCATCCCTTCGGTGTGCCTGGCTGAGCCGATGCCGGAATGCGACAGGGCGATCACGATGTCCGCGCCCTCCTCGCGGATTTGGGGCACCCAAGCGCGGGCGGTTTCGACGATGTCACGCGCCTGAACGTTGCCTTCCAGATGGCGGCGGTCCCATGTCATGATCTGCGGCGGGACGAAACCGATGACGCCCACGCGGATTGGATGCTCGGCCCCGGCCCCGTCCAGCACCACGCGGTCGAGGATCACGTAGGGCTTCACCAGCGTGGCATCCGCCGTCGGCGTCGCCCCCCGTTCCTTGACGACATTGGCCGAGACGACCGGAAACTCGGCCCCCGCGACGGATTTCATCAGGAAATCCAGCCCGTAGTTGAATTCGTGATTCCCCAGCGTCGAGGCATCGAAACTGAGCGCGTTCATCGCCTTGATGACCGGGTGCAGGTCGCCGTCCTTCATCCCGCGTTCGTAGGCGATGTAATCGCCCATCGGGTTGCCCTGCAGGAAGTCGCCGTTGTCGACCAGCAGGGCATTCGTCGCCTCGGCCCGGATGGCGGCCACATGGGCGGCGGTCCGGGCCAGCCCCACCGTGTCGTCGGGCCTGTCGGTGTAATAGTTGTAGGGAAAGACGTGCACATGGAGATCGGTCGTCTCCATGATCCTGAGATGCGCCTGCTGCGCGGAGGCCCGCGCAGAGAAGGGGTGAAGTGCGATCAAACCGGCACCCGCGAATGAGCCGGACAGAAATGCCCGGCGTGTCCAACCGTTCCCGGACCCGTTGCCCATCCCGACTCTCCCGATTCTGTTCACTGTCGAGAGTAGCGGTGTCTGTGACAGGTGCGTGTCCGAATTGTATTCGCGCGTGTCTTACGGGCAGATCTTCGCACAATGGCCGCGCAAAGTATACCGGCCTGCGACCCGGCTTCGGGTGTGTGACCTGTTTGCGCGGCGTTGTATTCCGCCGGGGCAGGCGGCAGGGTGGCGCCGGACAAGAGGGAGAGGCGACGGATGCGGATCGCGGAAGAGGTGACCTTCGGGGGATCGGGGCTGGACCGGGCGGCCGAGCTTCGGGGCAATGACGACGTGCTGCGCTTTGCGCGCGGGGCCGGATCGTCGCGCTGTATCGTGCTGTGGAAGGGCAACCCGCTGCTGGAAAGCGGATCGGACGCGCCGGTTCTGGCGCGGCTGCCGATGGACCATCCGCTGCTGGCGGTCGGAGACGAGGAACCGGTTCTGCTGGGCCGGGACGAAACCGGTCTGCTGTTCGCGCAGGACATTTCCGGCTGGGAACCCGAGGGCACGCCGTTCCTCGAATCCGGTCCGGGCCGCAGCCGCAGCCAGCCGCTGCCCAATCACCCGGAACAGGACGAGGCGCATCTGTTCGTCGAATTGCGGGCGGTCATGGCCGATCTGACGACCCGCGACGCGGAGCTCGCGGCCACGGCCAAGGCGCTCTACAACTGGCACTCCACGCACAAGTTCTGCGCCCGTTGCGGACAGCCCAGCCAGATCGTCATGGCGGGCTGGCAGCGCAGTTGCGACGTCTGCGGCGGCCAGCATTTCCCGCGCACCGATCCGGTCGTCATCATGCTGATCGTGCACAACAACAACGTCCTGCTGGGCCGGTCGCGCGGATGGCCGCAGGGGATGTGGTCGCTGCTGGCGGGCTTCGTCGAGCCGGGTGAGACGCTGGAGGCGGCGGTGCGGCGCGAGGTGATGGAGGAAACGCAGGTGCCCGTCGGGCGCGTCGAATACCTGTCGAGCCAGCCCTGGGCCTTTCCTAATTCGCTGATGTTTGGCTGCTACGGAGAGGCGACGGGCGATGCCATCACCGTCGACCCGGCCGAGCTTGAGGATGCGATCTGGGTCCCGCGCGAAGAAATGGCGGATGTATTCGCGGGGCAACACCCTGTGATCCGTTCGCCGCGCCGGGGCGCAATTGCAGAGTTTCTGCTGCGCAACTGGCTTGCGGACCGGCTGGATTGAGGGGACTATCCGCGCCGGGGGGCCTAACCTAGAGCAGAACAGGAACAGGCGCAGAATGAAATTCGTTGCCAAAGAGGACATCGAGGCACCGATCGAACTGGTGTTCATGGAAGTCTCGGATTTCGAGGCGTTCCAGCGCCAGGCCATGCGCCGTGGCGCGAAGATCGTGCGCAAGGACCAGCTTGACCAGCCTGCGCCGGGGATGAAGTGGGATGCCAAGTTCGATCTGCGCGGCCGTCGCCGCGAGGTGGAGCTGACGCTGACCGAATACGAAAAGCCGACCCTGATGAAGTTCGAGGCGGTGTCGCCCAGCATTCACGCCTTCGGCAACGTGGAACTGGTCGCGCTGTCGCGCAACCGGACGCGCCTGCGGCTGGATATCGAGATCAAGCCGCAGAACCTGTCGGCCCGCCTGCTGGTCCAGTCGCTGAAACTGGCCAAGACGAACCTGACCAAGCGCCTGCAGCTCAAGGTCACCGATTATGCGCAGACCCTGCAGGAACGGGCCAAGAAGCGCGCCTGAGCCTCAGCGCCGCCGCGCGTCGGCGGGATAGGTGCCAAGGATTTCCAGTTCGGTCGTGAAATACCCCAGCTCGTCCAGCGCGCGCTGCACGGCCGGATCGTCGGGATGCCCTTCGATATCGGCGTAGAACTGCGTCGCGGTAAAGCTACCGTCCTTCATGTAGCTTTCCAGCTTGGTCATGTTCACGCCGTTGGTCGCGAAACCGCCCATGGCCTTGTAAAGCGCGGCGGGGATGTTGCGGACCTCGAAGACAAAGGTCGTGATCATCCCGTGATCGCCGCGCGGGGTCATGTCCTTTTCCCGCGACATCAGCAGGAACCGGGTGGTGTTGTGGCCGTGATCCTCGAGATCCTTGGCCAGCACGTTCAGGCCGTAGGTCGCTGCAGCCAGTTCGCTGGCCAGCACGCCCGAGGTAATGTCGCCCGCCTTGGCCAGTTCCGCCGCGGCGCCCGCGCTGTCTGCGGCGGCCTCGGCCTCGATCCCGTTGGCCCGGAGGAACCCGCGCGCCTGCGGGATCAGGACCAGGTGGGCGCGCACCTTCTTCACGTCGGCCAGCCGCACGCCCGGCATCGCCATCAGCGCGATGCGGACGCGGACAAAGTGTTCCTCGATGATGTAGAGCCCGGAATGCGGTAGCAGCGAATGCATGTCCGCAACCCGCCCGTAGGTCGAATTTTCGACCGGCAGCATCGCGAGATCGGCAACGCCGGAGCGCACGGCGTCCATCGCATCCTCGAAGGTGCGGCAGGGCACGGCTTCGTGATCCGGGCGCGCGGCGACGCAGGCTTCGTGGGAATAGGCGCCAAGTTCGCCCTGAAATGCGATGCGTCCGGTCATTGATCCTTGTCCCTCTGCGCCCCGTAGGGGCGTTTGGTCGCGCTAACTACACCTTGCGCATCCGGAGGTGAAGCGGATACATAGCCCCGCAAACACTCGGACTCCAACAAAGGGCGCGCGAAATCCATGTTCGATACGATGACGATGACCAAGGTCGTTGGCGGCTTCTGCGGGGCGCTGCTGGTTTTCCTGCTGGGGAACTGGGTGGCTGAAACGCTTTACACCACCGGCGGCGGCCACGGCGACGAACATGCTCAGGCCTACGTGATCGAAACCGGGGCCGAGGAATCGTCCGGCGCCGCGGAAGAAGGCCCGTCGTTCGAAGAGGTCTTTGCCTCCGCCGACGTCGAAGCCGGCTCCAAGGTGTTCGGCAAGTGCCGCGCCTGCCACAAGATCGACGGCACCAACGCCACCGGCCCGCATCTGGACGGCGTCGTGGGCCGTGCCATCGACGCGGTCGACGGGTTCGCCTATTCCGGCGCGCTGGAGCAGCTCGGCGACACCTGGACCCCCGAGGTCCTGAACACCTTCCTCGAAAACCCGCGCAGCGCGGCTCCGGGCACCAAGATGTCCTTTGCCGGTCTCCGCAAGGTCGAAGAGCGGGCTGACCTGATCGCCTATCTTCAGACCCTGAACTGATCCGTCCGGCCATCCGCCGGTCAAGGGGCCGCCGACCTTTTGTGTCGGCGGCCTTTTTATTGCGCGGATGACGGGTAAATCACGGCGTCGTCACGCAATCTCAACTTGAACGTGGTCCGGCCCACACTTTAGCTTATCTCGAAGGGCGAAAGCTTTCGCCGGACCCGGAGGACAGGATGCACCCGACTCAAAGCCGCGCCCGTGGCGCAGCACCCCGAACCCTTGCCCGCCGAATCCCCCGCGTCGCCACGACGTTGGCGCTCGGCGTGCTGACGGCGGCGGTGCTGGCCGCGCAACTGCCCGCGCAGGACAATGCCGAGGTCATCAAGAGCCACGGCTACAACTACTTCGGCGAACTGAAATATCCGGCCGATTACGCCCATTTCGACTATGTGAACCCCGAGGCGCCCAAGGGCGGCGAGATCGCGCTGGACGCATCGGGCACCTTCGACAGCCTGAACCCCTATACCCGCAAGGGGCGGGCGGCGGCGCTGTCGTCGACGATGTACGAAAGCCTGATGGACGGCAGCGCGCCGGCCGACGAATACGGCTCCCAGTACTGCCTGCTGTGCGAAAGCCTCGAATACGACGCGGGCAAGACCTACGTCATCTTCCACATGCGGCAGGACGCCAAGTTCTCGGACGGCACCCCGCTGACCGCGCACGATGTCGTGTTCACCCATGACCTGTTCCTCGAACAGGGTCTGCCGTCCTACGCGATCGCGGTGAAGAAGCGGGTGCTGGGCGCCGAGGCGCTGGACGATTACACGGTCAAGTTCACCTTCGCCGACGACATGTCGCGTCGGTCGCTGATCGACCAGGTCGGATCGACGCCCGTCTTCTCCAAGGCGTGGTACGAGGAAACCGGCGCCCGTCTGGACGAGCCGCGGCTGGAAACCTCGCCCGGTTCAGGCCCCTACATGATCGACAACTTCGAGGTGAACCGCCGCATCGTCTACAAGCGGAACCCGGAGTACTGGGGCAAGGACCTGCCCATCAACGTGGGGCGGCACAACTTCGACCGCATCCGGATCGAGTACTTCGCGGACGAGACCGCCGCCTTTGAGGCGTTCAAGGCGGGCGAATACACGTTCCGCGAGGAAGGCAATTCCCGCTACTGGGCGACCGCCTACGACTTCCCCGCCGCACAGCGCGGGCTTGTGCGGACGGAGGAGATCCCCGACGGGTCGCCGCCCGCCAACTCGGGCTTCGTCTTCAACCTCGGGCGCGAGACGCTGAAGGACAAGCGCGTCCGGCAGGCGCTGGCGCTGGCCTACAACTTCGAATGGACGAACGAGAGCCTGCAATACGGCCTGTTCAAGCAGCGCTCGTCCTTCATCCAGGACACCCCGCTGGAAGCCAAGGGCGTGCCCGAAGGCACCGAGCTGGAACTGCTGAAGTCGCTCGGCGACCTCGTCCCCGAAGAGGTGCTGACGCAGGAACCGGTGATGGCGCACACCTCGGACGCGGCCCGTCTGGGCGACCGCCGCAACCTGCGGCAGGCGATGCGTCTGCTGGACGAGGCCGGCTGGCCGGTCGGTAGCGACGGCATGCGCCGGAACGAGGCGGGCAACCTGCTGACGATCGAGATCCCGATCAACTCGTCCGGGTCCGGGACGCTGGAATCCGTGGTGGAGACATTTGTCCAGAACCTGCGCCAGATGGGCGTGGACGCGAAGATGGAAAAGGTCGACCCCTCGCAATACACCAACCGCCGCCGCGACCGCGATTACGACGTGATTTTCGACGCCTACCGCGTGTTCCTCGGCGCCGGCACCGGTCTGCGGCAGGTTTTCGGGTCGGGCGAGGCCGAGTTCTCGCTGTTCAACCCGGCCGGGCTTGCCTCGCCGCTGGTGGACAAGCTGATCGACAAGGCGCTGGAAACCAACAGCCAGGAAGAGCAGGACAACGCGATGCGTGCGCTCGACCGGGTGCTGCGGAACGAATTCTTCATCGTGCCCGCTTGGTACAAGGCGGATCACTGGGTGGCCTACTGGGACATGTACGATCACCCCGAAACGATCGCGCCCTATGACCTCGGGTATCTCGACTACTGGTGGTACGACGCCGAGAAGGGCGAACAGCTTCGGGCCACCGGCGCGCTGAGGTAAGCCCGAGATGGGAGCCTATATCCTTCGCCGGCTGCTGCTGGTGATCCCGACGCTGCTCGGGATCATGATCATCAACTTCACCCTGACCCAGTTCGTGCCGGGCGGGCCCATCGAACAGATCATCGCCGAGCTTCAGGGCGAAGGCGACGTGTTTCAGGGCATCTCGGGCTCGGGGTCGGACGGGGGCGCGACCGGGCCGGGGCAGGGCGTCGGCGCGGTCGGATCTGACAGCAAGTACGAGGGCGCACGCGGCCTGCCGCCCGAGTTCATCGAGCAACTGGAGCGGGAATTCGGCTTCGACAAGCCGCCGCTCGAACGGTTCCTGAACATGATGTGGAACTACATGCGGCTCGACTTCGGCGAGAGCTATTTCAACAAGCGCGGCGTGCTGGAACTGGTGGCGGACAAGCTGCCCGTGTCGATCACGCTGGGCCTGTGGTCGACGCTGATCGCCTATATCGTCTCGATCCCGCTGGGGATCCGCAAGGCGGTGCGCGACGGGTCCAAGTTCGACACATGGACCAGCGGCGTGATCATCGCGGCCTATGCGATCCCCGGCTTCCTGTTCGCGATCCTGCTGCTGGTGCTGTTCGCGGGCGGGTCCTACTGGCAGATCTTCCCGCTGCGCGGCCTGACCTCGGACAACTGGGACCAGCTGTCGTGGGGCGGCAAGATCCTCGACTACTTCTGGCACATCACGCTGCCGGTGCTGGCCTCGACCATCTCGTCCTTCGCCACGCTGACGCTGCTGACCAAGAACTCGTTCCTTGACGAGATCAAGAAGCACTACGTGATGACCGCCCGCGCCAAGGGGCTGTCGGAAAGCCGCGTGCTCTATGGCCACGTCTTCCGCAACGCGATGCTGATCGTGATCGCGGGTTTCCCGGCGCTGTTCGTCAGCGTGTTCTTCGGCGGGTCGATCATCATCGAGACGCTGTTCTCGCTCGACGGCCTCGGCCGGCTCGGGTTCGAGGCGGCTGTGGCGCGGGATTACCCGATCATCTTCGGGACGCTCTTCGTCTTTTCACTGCTGGGGCTGGTCGTGGGGATCCTGTCGGACCTGATGTATGTCTTTGTCGATCCGCGGATCGACTTCGAACGGCGGGAGGGCTGAGCATGGCGAACGGCAACGATCCCGACGACAAGGCCCCGAAGGGCGTCTATCACACCGGCACCGCCCACGTGCCGCCGTCCCGTCCCATCCGTGGGGCCGAGCCGGCGGATACCGGGCATTTCCATGAGGAACGGCCCGAGCCCGGTCTGACCGGGCACCTGGGTCCGCAGCCGCAGGCCGTCACATCGCGCTCGATGTACATGTCGCCGCTCAACAAGCGGCGCTGGCGGAACTTCCGTCGGAACGGGCGGGCGTTCTGGTCGCTGGTGATCTTCACCATCCTGTTCACCCTGTCGCTGTTCGCCGAGTTCATCGCCAACGACAAGCCGATCATCGTGTCCTACCGGGGCGAGCTCTTTACGCCGATCTTCAACTTCTACCCCGAGACGGCGTTCGGCGGCGATTTCCAGACCGAGGCGATCTACAGCGACCCCGAGGTCCAGTGCCTGATCGCCAGCGGCGGGCTGGATGCCTGTTTCGACGATCCGGACGGCGTCAGCCTCGACGTGCTGGACGGCGAATTCGAAGGCCAGCCCGTTGAAACCGGCTGGGCCATCTGGCCGCCGATCCCCTATTCCTACGACGCGCCGGTCGATCGTCCGGGCGCCGCGCCGCTGCCGCCGAACGGGCAGAACCTGCTGGGCACCGACGACACCAAGCGCGACGTGCTGGCGCGGGTGATCTACGGCTTCCGCCTGTCGATCCTGTTCACGCTGCTGGTGACGACCTGCGCCAGCCTGATCGGCATCGCGGCGGGCGCGGTGCAGGGCTATTTCGGCGGCTGGATCGACCTGACCTTCCAGCGGATCATCGAGATCTGGCAGGGGATGCCGATGCTCTACGTCATCATCATCCTATTCGCGATCCTCAGTCGCGGCTTCTGGCTATTGGTCATATTGATGATCGTCTTCGGCTGGCCCGCACTGGTCGGCGTGGTCCGGGCCGAATTCCTGCGGGCGCGGAACCTCGAATACGTGCGGGCGGCCAAGGCGCTCGGGGTGTCGAACACCACGATCATGTTCCGCCACATGCTGCCGAACGCGATGGTGGCGACGCTGACCATGCTGCCGTTCATTGTGACCGGCACCATCGGCTCGCTCGCCTCGCTCGACTTCCTCGGTTTCGGCCTGCCGTCCTCTTCGCCCTCGCTGGGTGAACTGACGCTGCAGGCCAAGCAGAACCTGCAGGCGCCGTGGCTGGGCTTTACCGCCTTCTTCACCTTCGCGATCATGCTGTCGCTGCTCGTCTTCATCTTCGAAGGCGTGCGGGATGCCTTCGACCCGAGAAAGACCTTTCAATGAGCGTTCTCGAGGTGAAGGACCTGCGTGTCGGATTCCGGCAGGACGGCAGGGTGGTCGAGGCGGTCAAGGGCGTCTCGTTCAGCGTCGACAAGGGCGAGACGGTCGCGATCGTGGGCGAATCCGGGTCGGGCAAGTCCGTCTCGGCCCTGTCCACCGTGGCGCTTCTGGGTGACAACGCGCAGGTGACGGGGTCGGTGACCTTCGAGGGCAAGCAGATGATCGGCGCCTCCGAGCGCGAGCTGCGCGCGGTGCGCGGCAACGACATCAGCTTCATCTTCCAGGAGCCGATGACCTCGCTCAACCCGCTGCACACGATCGAGAAGCAGTTGGGGGAAAGCCTCGCCCTGCACCAGGGCCTGACCGGCGACGCGCAACGGGCGCGCATCCTCGAACTGCTGAACCGGGTCGGCATCCGCGACCCCGAGGAACGGCTGGGCGCCTATCCGCACCAGCTGTCGGGCGGGCAGCGGCAGCGGGTGATGATCGCGATGGCGCTGGCCAACAAGCCGGTGCTGCTGATCGCGGACGAGCCGACGACCGCGCTCGACGTGACGATCCAGGCGCAGATCCTCGAACTGCTGGCCGAGCTGAAGCGCGAAGAGGGCATGGGCCTGCTGTTCATCACCCACGACCTCGGCGTCGTGCGACGGATCGCGGATCGCGTCTATGTCATGCAGCACGGCGAGGTGGTGGAGACGGGGCCGACCGAGGAGATCTTCGTCAACCCGCAGCACCCCTACACCCAGAAGCTGCTGGCGGCGGAATCCGTCGGTTCGCCCGGACCGGTCGCCGACAAGGCGACGGAGATGGTGCGGACCGAGCATCTGAAGGTCTGGTTCCCGATCTATCGCGGCCTGTTCCGCAAGACGGTGGGCCACGTGAAGGCGGTGAACGACGCGTCGATCAGCGTGCAGGCGGGCGAGACGCTGGGGATCGTGGGCGAATCCGGCTCGGGCAAGACGACGCTGGCGCTGGCGATCATGCGCCTGATCGCGTCCGAGGGCGGGATCACCTTCGACGGTCGCGACATCCGCTCACTGTCCACGCAGGACCTGCGGCGGCTCAGGGCCGACATGCAGATCGTGTTCCAGGATCCCTTCGGCAGCCTCAGTCCCCGGATGACCGCGGAGCAGATCATCGCCGAGGGTCTGACCGTCCACAAGCTTCCCACCGACAAGCCGCAGCGCGAGCTGGTGGCCGAGGTGATGCAGGAGGTCGGTCTGGACCCCGCCACGATGGACCGTTACCCGCATGAATTCAGCGGCGGCCAACGGCAGCGGATCGCGATCGCGCGGGCGATGATCCTGCGGCCCAAGCTGGTGGTGCTGGACGAACCGACCTCGGCGCTCGACATGACGGTGCAGGTGCAGATCGTCGACCTGCTGCGCGGGCTTCAGCAGAAATACGGGCTGGCCTACCTCTTCATCTCGCACGACCTCAAGGTGGTGCGGGCGATGTCGCACCGCGTCGTGGTGATGAAGCAGGGCGACATTGTCGAACAGGGCACGGCGACCGAGATCTTCGACGCGCCGAAAGAGGATTACACCCAGCGTCTGCTGGCCGCCGCGTTCCAGCGCTAGGCGGTCAGTCCGGCAGCGACTGCGCGTAGAGCCAGCCGATCTCGGCCTCCAGCGAGCGCATGGCGTCGGTGGTGAACTGGCCCGTCGCATCCGCCAGCGGGCCGTATGTGTCCTGCCGCCATGCGCGGTCGGTGTCCACCGCCTCGGTGATGCTGTGCCACGACTGCGGGAAGCGACCCGATATGCCGTGCGCCTCGGCCTCCAGCATCGACAGCGCGGCCAGTTCGTCGCGCCGGTCCTGTCCGTCGTCGGGCAGGATCGCGCGGTAGTCGGCGATGGTGGCCAGCGCGGCATCGGGCTGGGCATACATCGCGCGCAGATGCGCGTGGATGTAGCGCATGTAGAGCGCATCGTCCGGCGACAGGCGCGCCATGAAGTCGGGCCGGTCCAGCCAGCCGCGGATGATGTCCGCCCCGGCCAGCAGGTCGTCGGTGCCGGGCTGTTCGATGGCATAACTCAGGATCACCTGATGTGCGGCCCATGGCCGGGCGGTCATCGGGTCGATCATGTCATAGGCCTGCCGGGCGTAGGTCGCAGCACCCCGGTCGTCGCCCATGTTGCCGGTGATCGTGGCGAGGCGGTTGAGGAACATCGCCTCCAGATCGGCGGGGCTGTTGTCGCGTTCACGCAGCAGCCGGATCGCCTCGGCCAGCCAGTCGCGCGCCTCGGCGAACCGGCCGAGGGTGCTGAGCTGGCTGGAGACGTTCGAGAAGTTCCACATGTTCCACGGATGATCGCGCGGCAGCACGCCCGAGATCGTCAGCGCGAGCGAGGCGCGTTCCGACAGGCGGTCCTCGATCCCGGTCTGGTCCGGCGTCTCGGACAGCATGTCGAAACGCATCTGGTCCGCGAGAAGCTGAAGCCCGCCGGGGGCGCGGTTCCGGGCACGGACGGGTGCGAGGATCGCCTCCGCCGCGTCGAAGGGCATGTCGTCGTAGAGGCTGGGCGCGATCAGCGCCGCGGCGAAATCGGCGCTGGCGGAAGGCGAAGGGAGCCTCTGCCACAGGGCGATCCATTCGGCGATCAGCGCGCGGGTCGCGGCACCGGTGTCGCCGGTCAGGTCCACGCGGGCGGTGATCTCCAGCGCGCGAGCAAGGAGGGCGGTGTCGGGTGACAGGCCGGGCAGGGCGGCGGTCAGCCGGGCGCGTTCGCCGGCGACCTCGGTCGCGGGGCGGCTGGAGCCGAAGGAGACGGCGGTCACCGCGATCAGGTCGAGGAACGGGTCGGTGTCGGACAGCGTCCCGCCCATCCCCGCGCGCGCCATGCGGCGGGCGAACTCGACGGATTGCAGGGCGGAGTCGGTCTGGCCGAGCAGCGCCTCGAAATAGGCGCGGCTGGCGGCGATCATCGGATCGGGGGCGCCCTTGGACAAAGCGTCGAAGGCCATGATCAGGTTGCCCTGACCGCCTGACATCACGGTGCGCAGCACCGCCTCGCCGCCCGGATCCAGCAAAGCCTCGGCGGCAACGGGGCGCAATTCCGGGGCCAGCGCGAAGGCGGCCATGCCGGGGGCGTCCACGTCGATCAGCGCGGCGATCTGGGTGACCATCCGGTCCGATCGGGGCAGCGAGTTGCGGGCCGTGGCATAGGCGCGGCGATAGTGGTCCTGCGCCTCGGCGGTGCGGTCCAGCGCGTCGGCGAAGCGGCCGCGCGTGGCGATCAGCCGGGCGCGGTCACGGTCGGGGATGTCGGCGGTCGTCAGCCGCTCCTCGGCCTCGGCGAGGATGCGCGCGCCGCCGGCCATGTCGCCACGCCGGGCGAAGACGCGGGCCAGCAGGTCGGCCATGTCGGCGTAGTCGGCGTCATAGCGCCCCTCGGCGATGGCCGTTTCGCGCAGGGTTTCCAGCACCTCGGCCGCTTCGTCGTAGGCTTCGGCGCGGTAGAGAATCCTCCCGTGCAGTGCCCGGAACAGGGCCATGTTCTCGGCCGTCAGGTGGTCGGTTGCCAGCGCGACCTTTATCAGGATGCGCGACCGTTCCAGAAGGTCGGTGATGTCCGGATCGCTGACCGACAGGTCGAGCGACAGCGCCTCGATCTCCAGCTTCAGCATGTCGGCGTCGGTGATCCCGTCGCTCTCCTGCCGCGTCTGCCAGTAGGCGCCGCGCAGGCCGGTGGCGTCAGGGGCGCGCGTGCGCGTGGCGGCGACGGCGAGGTGGTAGAGCCCGCGCCGGAAGTCCCGCGCAAGGTCTGGCATTTCCGCCGCCTTCTCCACGGCGGGCCGCAGGGTGGCCAGCGCATCGGCGGGGCGTTGCAGGCGGACCAGCGCGATGCCCTGCAGGATCAGGGCGCGGATGCGGAACGGATGGTCCCGCGTCGCGGCGGTGTCGAGCAAGTGCGCGGCCTGACCGGCCATGCCCTCGGCCCGGTCGATGGCGCCGTGGCGGTAGAAGAGCTCGGCCAGCCGCAGGGCGGGATAGGCCAGCACGTCCGGCGGTGTCCCGGCGGGCAGGGCGCGGCCGATCTCGACGATGGTGCGGCGGGCGTCTTCGGGCTGTGCCGCCAACGCGGCATCCACGTCGCGCATGACCTCGGGCAGGGTCTGCGACACGGCGGCACCGGGCGGGGCGAGCGTAAGGATCGCCGCCAGTATGCCGCCGCGCAGGATCATTCCGGCGGTTCGGGCGGCAGGGTCTGGGCGTAGTCCCAGCCGATGATCGCCTCCCACGCGGCGCGGTTGCGGACCTCGGTCGCGCTGACGTCCTCGCCGTCGCCGTCGCGGATGGTGTCGCGGCGCCAGTCTTCCTTGATATCGTTGGACCGGGTGATGTCGCGCCATGCCGCCGCGTTGTCCTTGGCCCAGTAGACCGCGATGGCCCGCGTCATCACCAGCGACGACCGGTCGGGCCGCCATTCCAGACCGTCGTCCGGCACCTTGCTTTCGGCGGCGTCGAGCTGGGCCAGCACCTCGTCGATGGGGGCATAGTTGGCCAGCATGTCGGCATAGGACTGGTGCATGTAGATCTGGTCGCGGGCAGGCAGGCGCTTCATGAACGCCTCATTCTCGATGAAGGGGCGCAGCACTTCGCCCCCGCGCTTGGCGTCGTCGTGACGCTGCCGCGAGGCGTAGGCGTAGGTCATGATGACCCCGGCGGCCAGATCGCCGCGCGCGGTCATCGGGTCGATCATGTCGAATGCCTCGCGCGCGAGGGTCGCCGCGATTTCGACCTGCCCGGTTCCCATCAACAGGCTGGACTGCCGGGTGATGAGGAAGGCCAGCGTGTCCTTGCGGTGATAGGGGTTCGCCCGCCAGCTGTCCGTCGCACGCTGCATCCATTGCAGGGCATCGCCCCACATGTTGCGGTTCCAGAAGGCATTGGCGACGTTGAACTGGGTCGCGGCGACAAGGGCATGGTCGCGCGGCACCTCGTCGAGGATCGAGGTGGCGATGCCGCTCAGCTCCGAAATCGCGAGGTTCGAGGTGAAATAGGCGGGCGAGGAGAACGACCGCGTCAGCAGCATCGTGTCCTGCACCAGCGAGAGCCGGTTGCCTGGATCGAGGTCCAGCCAGCCCAGCATCTTCTCCATCCATTCGTCGCCCTCGGCGGGGCCGAAGTAGGAATAGATCATCTCGCAGGTCAGGGCGTAGGCCCATTTCTCCAGCACTGTCGGAGGGTCGGTGCGGGGGTCCGGCTGCACCTCCATCCAGCGGCGCAGGTCGGCGCGGACGCCGGCCTCGTTCCCGGACTGGTATTTCGACAGGGCCCGCAGCGTCAGGTAGAGGCTGAGCTGCGGCCGCGGCAGGGTGGCCTCGCGCGCCTGCAGCCGGGCGATCGCGTCGCCCGCCTTGTCCGCCAGATGGACGGTGCCCCAGACCTTGGCCACGAGGTCGATCAGGTCGAAGATCGCGGCATTGGCCGGGATCGACGACCCGAGCGTCGTGCGCGCCTTGCGCCGCGCCTCGTCCAGTGCGGTCTGGCTTTCGGAATAGGCGCCGACCATCGCCTTGTAGAGCGCGAGATTGACGAGGTATTCCGGCGACTGGTCCTCGTCCCGCTGGGCGTAGGCGTCCAGCAGCCGCTCCAGCCCGGCATAGTTCCCTTCCAGGAACATGCGGATCGTGTCCTCGCCCCCGCTCTTGAGTTCGTAGGACGCCTGGTCGATCACGCCCAGCTCGGCGGCCAGCGGATAGCCCTGCATCCCCGGATCGGCAGGGTCGATCAGACCGGCGTAGTATTTCACCTTGTTGTCCGTCACCCGCCGGTTGCGGCGCAGTTCCGAATAGGCGCGGCGGAAGTAGTCCTGCGCGTCCAGTTCGTTTTTCTGCCACTGGTAGGTGAAGGCGATCTGCCCCATCAGGTCCGCGATCGACCAGTCATCGGCCCTGCCCGCGTCCTTCAACAGGGCGAGGTCCTCGATCATCAGCGCCCGTGCCTCGTTGATCCCGTCGGTCCGGGCCACCGCGTTCCCGAGGCGCAGCGCGGTCACGGCGTAGTCAGTCGATAGGTTGTTGTTCTCGGTCAGGAAGGCGCGCCGTTCCTCGAAGAAGACGCGTGCCTCGGCGTAATGGCCCGCACGGTAGAGCAACTGCCCGTGGTTGCCGCGGAAGTAGGAGCGGTAGATCGGTTCGATCCCGTCCAGCACGTCGGCCAGTTCGAGGATCTGGCTGGACTGTTCGATCAGCTGCTCGGGCGACTCGTCCTCGCGCAGGGCGGCGTTCAGCGACAGGTAGAGCAGCAGCAGCGCCTGCGAGTTGGTGACGAGGTTCTCGCCGGTGAAGCGCGCCATGAACGTCTCGCGCAGTTCGGAGGCGTCGGTGGCGTTGTTGTCGGTGGCGGCGCGGGCGAGGAAGTAATGAGCCAGTTCGTTCAGGTCGCCCATCTCGGGGTCGTCGGCGCTGTCGGCCATGGCGCCGCGCAGCAGGATCTCGGCCTCGCCGGGGCGGTCCTTTTCGAACAGGGCCACGCCCTGAAAGATCGTCGCCTCGATCCGGTAGGGGTGGTTCACGCCTTCGTCCCGGTCCAGCGCGGATGCGACGGAGGATGCGAACCGCTGAAGCTCGTCCCAGTTCTCTCGCATGTAGTGATAGCGGGCGAAGGCGAGGTTCGGGTAGTGATCGACCAGCAGCGGGAAGTCCTGCTTGAACGTCGTGTCATTGGCCTTTTCCAGCACGCGATAGGCCGCGTCGAACTGGCCGTCGTCAGCCAGATCCAGACCGGCGTCGGCCATGTCCATGACCTCGTCCTCGGTCAGGGTGCGGTCGCGCCAGCCGCCCGGCAGGGTCATGTCCATCGCCAGATCGGCGTAGCGGACCATCTGGGTGTTGCCGGGGGTGACGAACCCGTAGCCCCGGTAGTAGTCGAGGAAGGCCGTGCGCAGCTCGGCCGCGTCCGGTGCGCCCGCGCTGGTGGCGGCAAGGGCGAGGAAGTAGCGCGCCAGTTCCTCGGCGGCCTCGTCTTCCTCCAGCGCCTCGCTTTCGGTCACGGCCTGACGCAGGACCGGCAGGGCCTCTTCGACCTCGCCCGACATGTAGAGCGCGGCGGCCCGCAGGATCGTCGCCTGCACCCGGTAGGGCAGGTCGCCCGCGCCGTAGGCGTTCATCTGGGTTTCGAATTCGGTGGCGTGTTCGATCGTCCCGGCCCAGTCACCATCCCAGTAGGCCATCAGGGCCTGCGCCATGCGCGGGAATGTGCGGACGAGGGGGGGGAGGTCGGGGTCTTCGGCGAGTGCGAGCGCTTCGTCCAGCGGGATCCGGGCCTGACGCAGGCGGTCCTCGATGATGAAGCCCATGGCCTCGGCGGTGTTGTTGATGATCTCGTCGCTCTTGTCCTGCGCCATGACCTGCGGTGCGGTCAGCAGGAGGGCGGCAGTCAGAAGCAGGGCCCCGAGGGTGCGGCGGGGCCCGAAGGCCCCGCCGCGGTGTCCGGTATGGACGTCAGTTGGCATTGATCGTCTGGCTCATCCAGTCGGTGAAGTTCGAGACCTTGGTATAGGCCGAGAACAGCGCCGTCTCGACGCAGGTCATGGTTTCCTTGTTGGCGAAACCCCACGACACGACACCGGCCTGCACGTAGGAGCCGTCGTTCAGCGGCACCACCAGCGGACCGCCGGAGTCACCCTGGCACGAGGTCTTGCCGCCCTCGTAGGTGCCCGAGCACAGCATGTTGTCCGACAGCGGGATCCGGGCCTTGGACACCAGCGCGTTCCACGCCTGCTGGGCGTTGTCGCCCTTCACGTCGAGGATCTGCAGCGCCTGGATAAAGGGCTGGGCTGCGGCCTGCGCGCGGGCTTCGAGGATCGCGCCGTTGCACTGGTCGCGGCCGAGGATCTGGATCTCTGCCTGGTACATGTCGGTGGGGTGCGAGCCGCCGTTGATCAGGCCCCAGCCGGTGACGATGGTCGGCACGCCGGTGACGTCGATCTGTTCGCCGAAGTTCTTGTCCGGCACCTTGATCGTCTGGTAGGGCGCGTTCGGTTTCCGGGCCAGCTTGATCAGCGCGATGTCGCTGTCGAACCCGTCGGGGTTGTAGCTGGTGTTGCGGAAGATGCCCGCCACCGGAACGACGTCACCCATGCCCGGCGCCAGCTTGTTGGTGCCGACGATGACCTGGATCTGCTGGGGCTGGAGGTCGAAATAGCCGTCCTTGTCCTGCATGTAGACGCAGTGCGCGGCGGTCAGCACCCACTGGTCGAGGATCATGGAGCCGCCGCAGAAATGCGATTCCGGTCCGACCGGGCGCCCTGCGATCAGCAGGCCGACCTGCCAGGGCCATGCACCCTGCGCCGCGATCTCGCCGCCGATGACGCGGCCGCCGGCCGCCTCGGCCGCCTTGCGCTGCTCCTCGGCCTGTTCTTCCTTCTTATTCGTTTCTGCAAATGCAAAGGGCGACGACACGGTCGGATCAGCTTCCGGCGCGGCGTCGAGGGACTGGGCGAACCCCGGCGTGGCGAGCGCGAAGGCTGCCACGGCAGGGAGGGCCAGACGGGTAATGAGTTTCATGTCTTGGGTCTCTCTTTGGTTACGTAATTGCAGTGGTCAGGGTGTGCCGGCGGGCGCTAGCGTGATGCGGAAGCGCGTGACCTCGAGCGAGGGCAGAGCGCCACCGAAACTGAAGTTGCGGGACTTGGTTTCCGGGTCGGCCGCGGCCATGAGCCACTGACCGAGTGCGGGGGTATCGGGCGTGTCCATCGCCCGCATCTGGACCGGATCGGCCAGCGCCGTCAGCACGGTGCGCGGCGCGCCCTGCACGGCGGGGGCGGCGAGGACGACGAGTTCTTCCTGACCCGGCGTGTCGCCGGGGTTCTGGATCAGCATCCCGATCTCCTCGGTCTCGCCGAAGTTCAGGCGGTTCGACAGGGCCCCGTCGGGATAGATCGGCGTGATCCGGAAATCGCGGTCGACATACAGCACGGTGATGTCCCGCGCGGTCTTGGAGTTGTTCTTGACGGTCAGCCAGAGCTGGTCGCAGGCGGAGGCGATCACCTCGCCCTGCGCCGGGCTGTCCGCGCCGGGCTCGCCGCAGGCACCGTCGGTGCCGGGCACATCGGTCTTGGACAGCGATACAGTCAGACCGACGCCGGGCAGGGCAAAGCTTGTGGTCGTCCCGCCCTCGGCCGCCTTCAACGCGGCGCGCAGGCGGTGCGCGCGGATCGCGCGTTCCAGGAACTCGGCCATCTGCGCGCGGTCCGCTCCGGCGGCCAGCCGGGGGCTGCTGCCCGCGCCGAGGCCATCCAGAACGCCGTCGCGCCCGGCCAGTGCAAGCGTGCCCTCGGTGAACACGGGCACGAAGTCCGGCGCGCCCTGCGCGGCGTCGGTGATGCCTTCCATCGTGTCGGTCAGGTCGCGCAGCATGTCGGCCAGATCGCCGATCTCGCCCTGCTCCGCCATCACCGGCGCGCCCAGCTTCAGCGGTTGCGGCAGGGCGGGACGGTGGAGTTTCGCATAGCCCTCGGCGGGCAGGCCCTCGGCGGACAGCGTTGCGCTGTCGGCTTTCGCCTCGGTCACTTCGGCGATCACTGGCTCGCCCGTGGCGGCGGCGTCGGCATAGACGGCGACCTGCGCACCCGTGTCGATGCCGCTCAGCAATCCGGCGGACATCCTGCGGCCCGTAACCGGCCAGACCGGATCGGCCTCGGCGGCGGTGCCGAACAGAGGCGCGTCCAGCAGCGGACCCTCGGCATCGGGGGTCTGCGCGGCGGGGCCGTCCTTGGCCATGCCGTCCACGGCGGCCATCAGCGCCTGCGACCAGCTTGCCCCGTCGGCCGAGGTCAGCACGGGCATCAGCGCGCTGGTGAAATCGCCGTACCAGTTGGTGTCGTCCGACGCGTCGCCGACCGGGTATTCGAAACTGCGCTGGTCGGATTGCGAGGAATACAGGAACACGAACTGCCCCGTGGGCGGCGGCGTGACCTGTCCGGGATGGCTGTCGCCCGCCTTGACGTCGGGCACGCCTAAAAGAGCCGGGTCGATGTAGCGCGCGGCCGAAACCTTTTCGTCCGTGATGGCGCGGAAACCGGTCGCGGAATGGCAGGCGTCGATGATCGCCACCAGTTCGGCCCCGGTGTCGAGGATCGCCTGCATCTTCACGCCCAGCTCATCGTCGATCAGCGCGTTCTCGACGCCCCCGATCGCGCCCTTCCAGTTCTTGGAATCCGAGGGCAGCAGGATCTCGTCATAGCCGCCCGCCTCGTCGCCCGAGGCGTCGGGCATCTGCGAACCGTGACCGGAGAAATAGAACACCACCGTGTCGCCCTGACCCACGGTCGCCGCCAGCGCGTCGAGTGCGTCGAGGATCGCCTGGCGGCGGGGCATGCCCGCGATGGTCAGGCCGTCATCGACCGTCGCGTCGGGGGCGGCGAGGATGGTGATATGCGCCGGGTCGGCACCTCGGGCGCGCAGCATCCGGGAGACCAGCTTGATATCGTTGGCCGGGCCGCGCAGATCGGCGTTGAGATATTCGTAATCGGAAACACCGATAACCAGCCCGTGGACCGCGGCCCATGCGGCCGGTGCGGTCAGGCTGATCGTGGCTGCGACGGCGATCCGCCGCGCCGCGGTGTTCAGGAAATGTGACATTCGCGCTCCCACGCTCCTCCGATGCCCAAGGATTGCAAGGGTTTGGCCCCGCAATCAAGGGAAACGGGGACATGACCGCAAATGTCATCAGTTGCTGACGGGTGTGATCCGTCTGGCCCCGGAAATATCCGGGCCAGCCCCCCCGTTCAGGGGGGTGCCGCCATACTGGCGGGTGCTGCGGAGGAAGCCGTTCAGCTCAGGGTTGTCTCGCGTGGCGTTCCTGCCGGCCTCGATGGCCAGGTCCACCTGATCGGTCGGCAGGGCGAGTCGGGTGGGGATCGCGTCGACCTGCTTCTGCATCGCGGGGGGCAGGGCGCGGATGGAAACTTCACCCGCGAAGAACTTCAGATCGCGGCAGTCCCATCCGGCGGCAGAGCCACGCAGGCGCCGGACCTCGGAGGCCGGAAGCGCGCAGCGATAGTCGACGAGGTCCGCCTGCCACTTGTCCAGTTGCAGCCGCATCGCATCGAACCCGGTGCGCGAGGCCGAGGCCATGGCCGAGGACGCGATCGCCATCGCCAGTTGCGCGCCGCCGGGGCCCTTCAGCCGCTCGGTCCACGTGTAGTCCTTCTGCACCCCGGCATTGGCGACGAGGAAGAGGAACCGGTTCATCCGCACCGCCTGCTGTGGCGTGAGCGGGGCGAAGGGCAATTGCGCCCGCGCCCGCTCCACCGCCAGCCCGGTGGTCCCGAAATTGTCGGTGATCCCGCCATCCAGCAGCTTGACGTAGCGCACCGGCTCGCCCCGCGCGTAGCTTTCCAGCGCGGCGGCGTGCGCCTTCATCGCCGCCGTCGCCTCGGGGTTGTAGCGGGCGGCGGTCAGCCAGTCGGGCTCGGTGTAGTTGCACTGGCCCGCGCGGGTTTCCAGCGTGATCGGGGCGAACACCATCGGGTAGGCGGCCGAGGCGGCGACGGCGTCGGCCAGCCGGTATTTCGACAGGTCCGAACAGAGCGCGTCGAAGGTTTCCGGCGCGAAGAGGAACGTCGTCTGGTTGGCCACGTCCGAGGCGTTGATCCACGTCTTGATCCGCGACCGGCGGGATAGGTCGCCGAACGTGGCCCCCTGAAACAGCGTCTCGTCCAGGAACCGCCCGAAGGTGTTGCGCCCGTTGGCCCCGCCCGAGATGCCGCGCACCAGCGTGACCGGGTTCAGGACCGAGGTCGCCATGTAGGCCTCGCCATTGCGGACGAGGTAGCGTTCGCGGAACCCCGGCAGGCCGCCCGCGCCGTTCAGCCCGAACCAGGCGGCGGTGACCGAGCCGCCCGAGACGCCGGTGACGAGGCGGACGTCCGACAGCATCCCGTCGGGGTCACTGGCCGAGGCGGTCGCCTCGCGCATCGCCTCCAGCATGCCGTAGGCGAAGGCCGAGGCGCGGGTGCCGCCGCCGGAAAAGGCGAGGCCGACCCACAGCTCGCCGTCGCCTGCCGGATCGCCGGCCACAAGCGGTGCGTTTGCATCGGCCGACAGGGGCGCGTTCTGCGGTGCGTTGACCACCGCACAGGCGGCAAGGGCGCAGGACAAGAGCGCGCCCGAAACAAATCTGAACATCCCCTAATCCCCGGTCAGGACCGGGGAAGCTTAGGCCAGGCGATGTCGATTCTGAAACCTTTATCGGAACTTGGCAGAGTCAGCTTGGCCCCGTGCCGGGTGGCGATGGCCTGCACCAGCGCAAGGCCGAGGCCATGGCCCGACGTCTCGCGATCCCGCGCGCTGCGGGTGAAGCGGTCGAACATCGTGGCGCGGATGTCCTCGGGCATGCCGGGGCCGGTATCGGCGAGGCTCAGGACGTGTCGGTCGCCGTCGACGGTGAGCGTGAGCGAGACAGCATCGCCGGGGGCGCAATACTTGATCGCGTTGTCGAGCAGGTTCGACACCAGTTGCGCGATAAGGTTGCGTTCGCCGAGGATCATCGCGTCCGGCGCGATGGCGGCACTGGCGGCAAGGCCCTTGTCCTCGGCCAGCGGCTCGTAGAGCTCGAACACCTCCGCCGCGATTTCCGACAGGTTCAGCGGCACGAGGCCGGGGCGCTGGCCCGACGCCGCCTCGGCGCCCGAGATGTCGAGCAGGCTGTCGAAGATGCGGATCGTGCCCGCCATGTCGGCGCGGATCGCCGCGACGGCCTCGTCCTGCCCCTCGATCCGGTCCAGCCGCTGGCGGATGCGGTTCAGGGGCGTCCTCAGCTCGTGCGCGATGTTGTCCGACAGCCGGTGCGTGGCACGGTTCAGCGCCTCGATCCGGTCGAGCATCGCGTTGAAATGCGTCTCCAGCGCGCCGAATTCGTCGCTGCCGCGCGGGTCGGGCAGGCGGGCGGACAGGTCGCCCTCGGCCACCCGGTCGGCCAGCGTGTTGACGCGGTGGATGCGGCCCACCACGGCGCGGGCGACCAGCCAGCCCGCGACCAGCGCCAGCGCCGACAGGCCCGCCGCGACCCACAGGATCGTGCCGCGCAGGTCCGCGAGGGTCTGCGTCACCGGCGCCTGCGAGCGCGCGGCCAGCAGGGGGAATCCGCCGGGCAGGTCCCGCGCAACGCCGCGATACTGGCCGCCGGGCAGATTGATGTCCTGCGCGGGCAGGGGGGCAAACATCTCGCCCGCCTTCGTCAGCCCCTCGGGCCATGCGGGCAGGTTGCCCGCCAGCGTCGTGCCGTTGCGGTCCTGCAGCAGGTAGAGGGCGGCGTCGGGCGGCGTGACGGCGGCACGGGCCTCGATCGCCTCGCGCAGGCCGGGGATGCGGCGCTGTTCGTAGAACTGGGCAAAGCCGGTCAGGTCCGCCGCCAGCACCTCGGCCTGCCGCGCCTCAAGCGCCTGCGCGGTGATGCGGTACTGCAGCGCCATGGCGGACAGCGACAGGGTGATGATCCCCGCCGCCACGATCAGCATCACGCGCAGGCTGGCCGACCGGGCCGGGGATCGGCGCGGGGGCAGGGTCACTCGGCGTGGTCTTTCTGCGGGTCGAAGACATAGCCGACGCCCCGGTCGGTGTGGATCACCGGATGACCCGCCGCCTGTTCCAGCTTGCGCCGCAGGCGGCCGACATGGACGTCGACGACGTTGGTCTGCGGGTCGAAATGCAGGTTCCAGACGTTCTCGAGCAGCTGCATCCGCGTCACCGTCTCGCCCGCGTTCCGCGCGAAATAGGTGATCAGCTCGAACTCCTTGGGGCTGACCGGGATATGCTGGTTGCGGACGTGGACGGTGCGGGCCTTGGTGCGGATCTGCAGCGGGCCGAAGGTGATCAGGTCGTTGTCCAGCACCGCCATGTCGTGCCGCCGCAGCAGCGCGCGCAGACGTGCGCGCAGTTCCTCGGCGTCGAATGGCTTGGCGAGGTAGTCGTCGGCGCCCTTCTCCAGCCCCTCGATCTTGTTCGACGCGCGGCCGAGCGCAGAGACGACCAGCACCAGCGCGGAGGATCCGGCGGCGCGGATCTTGGCGATGGCGTCGATGCCGTCGCCGCCGGGCAGCATCCGGTCGAAGACGATGACGCGGAATTCGGCGAGGCCGGCGGCCTTGAGCCCGTCCTCGTAGCTGCGCATCACGACGGGGTCGCAGTCGAGGTCGCGCACAGCTGCGGCGAGGGCGTCGGCGGCGACGGGATCGTCCTCGACGATCAGGATGCGGGTCTGGGGGGTGGTCATCGTGCTCTCCTCGCGCTCAGATCAGAACACCGACACGGCGGGGTCAAGGGCATTCGCGCCACCGATGGGCACGTTGGGCAGGACGTTGGTCCAGGGGTCCACGATCACGTGCAGGCTGCGGCCCGCCCGGTCGACGCGGATCACCAGCGCGCCGTCGATCTGCTGGGCGGCCAGCGTTTCGGGCGTGGCGGGCGCGCCGTTGACGGCGCGGATCACGTCGCCCTCGGCCAGACCGGCGCGGTAGGCGGGGCTGGACTTGGAGATGTCCTTCACGGTCGTGCCGCCGTCGGCGAACCAGACGCCGAGGCTGTCCCATGTGTAGGCCGTGACGCGTCCGATCATTCCGGCGGCGGGGGCAGACGTGCCCTGTATCGCGGGGGTGTCGGGGGTCAGGTCGAGGAGCAGCTGCATTTCGGCGCCGTTGCGGATGATCGTCAACTGCGCCTCGTCGCCCGCGATGGTCTCCAGCGCCCATGCGAGGTCCGCTGGCCGGGCGAGGGGATGCGCGTCGAGGGCCGTGAGGACATTGCCCGCCTCCACGCCCGAGCGCCATGCGAGGCTGCCGTGTTCCACGTCGTCGACAAGGATCGCACGGCCGTTCTTCAGCCCGAGCGCCTGCGCGATGCGCGGCGTGACGGGGCGGACGGTCAGGCCCAGCCGGACCACGGCGGGCAGGTCCCCGGCAACGAACCGCACGACCGTCGCGGCGGGGGTCGCATACGCGATCCCGGCGAACAGGCGCGACCCGTCCGCGATGCGGGTGTTGATGCCCACGACGTGGCCCGCAGCGTCGACCAGCGGCCCGCCGGACGAGCCGGGATTGATCGCCGCGTCGTGCTGGATCAGCGCCACCGGGATCGCCGGGTCGGTCTGGCGGTCCGGGGCCGAGACCATGCCGCCGGTCATCGAGAACTCCGTCTCCAGCGGCGCGCCGAAGGCAAGGACGGGCGCGCCGAGCGGCGGGCGGTCGGTGGCGGGCGGCAGGCCCGCGCCGAAATCGCCGCCGGGGAGCGCGATCAGGGCGAGGTCGCGCACCTTGTCGCGGGCGGTCACGCTGGCCGACACCCGCAGACCGTCGCGGTTGCGCAGGGCGACGCGGATGCGGTCCTTGACCACATGCGCGCTGGTGACGGCCACCGTCCCGTCGCCCCAGAGCGTCGCCGAGCCGAGGAACGCCGCATCCATGTCGTCGCTTTCCACCACCAGCGTCGCGGCCAGCGCGGTGTCCGCCACATCCGCGCGGCTGCCGGTCACCGAGGCGACCAGAACCACCAGCGCGGACATGAGCGGCACGAACAGCAGGAAGGGCCGGCGGGCGGCGCGGTGCGGCGTGTAGCGGATCGGTCGGTCGGTCATGGCGTGTCCCTCGAAAGTCTGGCCAATACGTAATGCCTGCCTCTGCCGGGTTCACATGACAAGTTCAGTCATGAAGGCCCGGGGCCCAGAATCCCTTTGAATCATTGAGAAATGGCGGACATTATCGACCCGACTGACAAGACCGAGGACATTTCGATCATGCGCATTTCCGCAGCCCTCACCGGCTTCTGCCTGGCCTTCCTGCCGCTGACGGCGGGGGCCGAGGCGATTTCCCCCGACATGGCCGGCGCGCCGCTGAGCGTCGTCAAGCGGGCCGAGATCTCCGCCCGCCTGTTCGACGCGGCGCTTCAGGACCGCGACCCGCTGCTGGCGCTGGCCGCCGCGCGGATGCGCCAGTCGGTGCTGGGGGCCGAGATCGAACGCGAGCCGGAACGCGACGGCCCCGCGCCGGAGGGCGAAGGCGAAGGCCCGGTCACGTGGGAGGACATGCTGGATACCGCGCTGGCCTTTGGCGGCGGCGATCCGTTCATCGAAGGCATCGCCGAGGACATGCTGGCGGTGCAGGCGCGCGGTGTGGTGTCGGGCAAGGTCTATTCGATCAGCCAGATCCGGGCGGGCGGCGCGGACACCTACAAGCCGCTGGAGTATGAAGGCAACGCCTATGCCGAGGTCTATATCGAGGGCGCCAGCGCCGCCGACCTGAATGTTCGCGTCTTTGACAGCGCCGGGCGGCTGGTCTGTTCCGACACCGACATATCGGCCATCGCCTATTGCGGCTGGCGTCCCGCCAAGAGCGAGGCGTTCACCGTCGTTGTCGAGAACAAGGGCGGCGGCGGCACGTCCTACACGCTGATCACCAACTGAGGGGACCTCGATGAAAACGCTCCGCCGCATCGGCCTCGTTTCCGTTCTTGCCCTGACCGCCGCGTGCCCGGCGCTGGCCAAGGAGGCGCATGCGCTGCTGATCGGCGCGTCGCAATACGTCAACCTCGACGAAAGCGCATGGCTGAACGGGCCGAAGAACGACGTCGACCTGGTCCGCAAGTACCTGCTCGCCAATCCGGTGATGAGCTTTGCGCCCGAGCGGGTTCATGTGCTGGCCGACGGGCTGGAAGGGGCCGAGGCCCCGACGCTGGCCGCGATCCGGGCGGGCTTTGCCGAACTGGCCGAGACGGTCGAGGCGGGCGATTTCGTCTATCTCCATTTCGCCGGTCACGGCACGCAGGCTCCGGCGCTCGACCCGTCGACGGAACTCGACGGGCTGGACGAACTGTTCCTGCCGGTCGACATCGGGCCGTGGAACGATACCGTCGGCACGGTCGAGAACGCGCTGATCGACGACGAGATCGGCCAGATGATCGACGCGATCCGGGCCAAGGGCGCGGATGTCTGGGTGGTGTTCGACAGCTGCCATTCCGGCACCGCCACCCGCGCCGCGCCGTCGGGTGACGACGAGGTGCGGCAGCGTCAGCTGAAGCCCGAGATGCTGAAGATCCCCGACAGCGCGATGGCCGAGGCCGAGAGCAAATCCCGCGGGATGCCGAAGGACGACCCGCGTGCGCGCCCTGCGCCTGCGGTCGAGGCGGGCGCGGAGGCCCCGGCCGAGGGCAAGGGCCAACTGGTCGCCTTCTTCGCGGCCCAGACGAACGAGACGACGCCCGAGAAGAACATGCCGCGTGGCCAGCCCGACCGGCGGCCGCAGGGCGTGTTCACCTACACGATTTTCGAAACGCTGGCCGAACGACCCGGCATCACCTATCGCCAGTTGGCGCAGGAGGTGCTGCGCAAGTACTCCGTCCTGAACCTCGCCCGCTCGACCCCGCTGTTCGAGGGCGATCTGGATCAGGCGGTGTTCGGCGAGGGCGGCGCCGGGCTGATCCTGCAATGGCAGGCCGCGCCCGAGGGCGATGGGCTGAAGGTGCCCGCCGGTACACTGCACGGGCTGCAGCAGGGCACGGTGATGGGGCTCTTCGCTTCGCCCGCCGATCCGGACGAGGCGATGCTGGCCGAATACCGCGTGACCGGGGCCACGACGTTCTCCGCCAGCGCGGCGGTCGAAGGGGCGGCACCGTCCGAGGTGCCGTCGGGCGCGGTTCTCAGGAAAATGTCGAACGGCATCGACTTTTCGCTGACCGTGGCGCTGCCCGAAGACGGCAGCGCGCCGGCCGAGGCGATGGCGGGCGCGGTGGCCCAGATGATGCGCGAACCGGCGATCGCGGCGCGGGTGTCCTTCGTCCCCGCCGGAACCGAGGGGGCCGACCTGCGGCTGGCGGTGATCCCCGACAGCCCGCGCCCCGATGCGATCTGGATCCTGCCCTCGACCGGGCTGGTCGATCCCGAGGAACTAGCCAGAACGCCCTCGGTTTCCACGGACGACAAGGATGCGGACGAACTGGCGGCGGTCATGGCCGACAGCTTCGCCACCATCGCCAAGGCGCTGAACCTGATGAAGGTCGGCGCGGCGACCGCCTCGGCCAGTCTGCCGGTGGATGCGGAACTGGTGACGGCCCGGTTCGACACGGTCAAGGAAGAGGTCGACCAGACCAGCCGACGGGCGGTCGAGGGCGCTGATGTGCCAAAGCTGGTGCCGGATGACGTGGTGGGCCTGCGGCTGACCAACAACGGCGAGACGCCGGTCGATTTCAACCTGCTCTACGTGGGGGCGGACTACTCGATCACCTTCATGGGCAACGGCAGGATGCAGCCGGGATCGGCGCTGGATGACGATTTCGTCCTGATCGCGCCGGAAAGCTTTGGCCGCGACCGGCTGATCGTGATCCTGACCCCGGTCAGCGGACAGTCGGGGACCGAGGATCTGTCGTTCCTCGAACAGAACCCGCTGGCGCTGACCCGCGCGGCGGGGCCGGGGCCCGAGGGGATCAAGGGGCTGCTGGACGAGGCCGGGTTCGGCCAGACGACGCGCGGCGCGGTCAGCCTGTCCAAGCGCAAGAAGGCGGACCCGGTGCCGGTGTTCCTGCAATACGAGATCGACACGGTGCCGGGCGGGACCTGACCCGCCCGCGTCCCGCAAAGGGCGTCTGGCTCAGGCCGGGCGCTGCACGATGCCGTTCATGAAGAGATCGAGGAAATGGGCCGAGACGTCGCTCGGCTTCATCGCGTCGTCTTCGGTGTGCCAGCGCAGGATCCAGTTCACCGCGCCGAGAAAGAAGTTGGACGTGATCCGCACGTCCAGTTTACGGACGGAGCCTTCGGCAATGGCCTTCTCGATCAGCATACGGGAGTAGCGGTCCAGATTGCGCCGGCGCTCCATCAGTTCCTGCTGCTGCTCGGCGGGCAGGGAACGGATATTGGCCATGGTCGTATAGGCCCCGCGTTCCTCCATCAGGTTCTCCATGAACCGGCGATAGAGTTCCTGCAGCTTTTCGAAAGCGGTGCCATTGAATTTCTCTGCTTCCAGCCGCGCATTCGCACCGCAGTCATAGGTGACCTTGATGCATTCGTAGAGCAGCTGCTCCTTGTTCTTGAAATAATAGTAGAGCGCGGTCTTGGTCACGCCGATCTCGTCCGCGATCTCGTCCAGCGAGGTGGCGTGGTAGCCTTTTTCGTTGAAGATCCGTGCAGCGACCCTGAGGGCGGCCCGACGTTTCAGTTCACGGATTTCTTCCCGCGACGCCACTGCGCCATTCCAGTTCGCCATATACTCTTACCCTTGCGGTCCAGGACTTGCGTCCGGGGCCATCTATTCGACCTGACGGACAATACAACAGGACTGAGCCCACCTTACAGATTTTTTCGCACTTGCAACACAAAGCTTACGCGCAAGTAAAATTGAGTTCCGGCCAGTCGATTTCCGCTGATTAGCACATACAAGTGATTGGCCCAAGCCGCCCTTGCCGGGTGACGCTGCGTCCGATCACCTCAGGGCTGGTGATTTTTGGGAGGATACGAAGATGACACAAGGTCGGATTTCCCGTCGTGCCGTTCTGCACGGTGCGGCGGTTTCCGCGGTTGCGGCGCCGGCGCTGGTCGGCAAGGCCATCGCGCAGGGCAAGGTGAACTGGCGGATGCAATCGCACGTCCCCAAGGCGTCGGGCTCGTTCAACGACAGCTATCTGGTGATCGCGGAAGAGCTGTCGCGCCGCACGGAGGGGGCGTTCACGCTCGAGGTGTTCGGTGACGGCGAGTTTGCCAAGGGCTCCGAGATCTACAACCTGATCCGCAAGGGCGTGGTGCCGATCGGCTCCTGCTCGCCCTCCTACTTCCAGGATCGGGCGCAGTCGGCGGCATTCAACTACGGCATTCCCGGCACGTTCCGCGAAAGCTGGGAGATGCAGCACCTCACCAAGAACCTCGGTCTGGAGGAACTGCTCGATTCCGAACTGCAGGAAGACGGTGTTCTCTACCGGGCCGAAAAGGTGATCCCGACCGAGATGGTCGTGTCGAAGCGGATCGAGAGTGCCGACGACTTCCGCGGGCTCAAGATCCGGTCCTCGGGCACCATGCTGGATTACCTCGCGGCCGCGGGCGCGGCGCCGCAGTTCATTCCGGGCTCCGAACTCTACCAGGCGCTGTCCTCGGGTGTGGTCGACGGCGCGCACTGGGGTGCGGCGATCGGGGCCAAGTCGATGTCGCTGTGGGAGGTCTGCAAATACCACGTCAAGCCGCCGCTCGGCCTGACCGGCGAAGGCCTGATCGTGAACCTTGCCGCCTTCGAAGACCTCGACGATGACATGCAGCAGATCCTGCTCGACATCATCGAATCGCGCTTCTGGCGGCGATCGGCGAGCTACCTGCACAAGGAAGCCATCGCGCTGGCCTCCGGCGTCGCCGAAAACGGGGTCGAGGTCATCAACCTGCCGCCCGACGTGTCCGAAATGCTGGTCAAGGCGTCTTCGGACATCCTGGCGAAAGAGGCGGAACGGGGCGAGGTCGCGACCAAGGCCGCGGACGCCTACACGACGCTGATGAAGGATCTCGGCTACGTCTGACCGCCATGCGGAATAAATTTTCGTTGAGGCCGCGTTCTGCGCGGCCTCGATTATTGACGCATGGGTAAAAAGCTGGTCTGGTCCGTGTTGCACCTTGCCTGCTGGCCAGTTGGGAGGGCCAACGGCATGTGCCAAAATAACAGTGGAACTTGATTCCACGTGTCATGACCAGGGAGGAAAACATGACCAGCAAATCCGGTAACATGAATCGGCGCGCCATGCTGCGCGGCGGTGCCGTCGCCGCGCTCGCGACCCCCGCGCTGATCGGCAAGGGCATCGCGCAGGGCAAGGTGACCTGGCGCGTCCAGTCGCACTGGCCCAAGGCCTCGGCATCCTTCGACGACAGCCTCGGCGTCCTGACCCAGCGGGTCACGGAACAGACCGAAGGCGCGTTCCAGTTCGAGCTTTTCGGCGCCGGCGAATTCGCCAAGGGTCCGGAAATCTACAACCTGATCCGCAAGGGCGTGGTCCCGATGGGCACCGCCTCGGCCTCCTACTTCCAGGAAAAGGCGCAGGCCGCGTCCTTCGTCTACGGCATCCCCGGCACGCTCCGCGAAAGCTGGGAACAGCAGTACGCCACCAAGCAGGGCGGGCTGGAAGCCATGGTCAACGAAGAGCTGGTGCCGGACGGCGTGATGCTCAAGTCCGACAAGGCCTATCCGACCGAATTCGTGCTGTCGAAGAAGATCGAAAGCGCCGCCGACTTCCAGGGCGTCAAGATCCGGTCCTCGGGCACGATGCTGGACTACCTGAAGGCCGCAGGCGCGGCGCCGCAGTACATTCCGGGTTCGGAACTGTATCAGGCGCTGTCGTCGGGTGTGGTCGACGGTGCGCACTGGGGTGCCGCGATCGGCGCCAAGTCGATGTCGCTGTGGGAGGTCTGCAAATACCACTACAAGCCGGCCCTGGGCTTCACCACCGACAGCTACCTGATGAACGTGCAGCAGTACGAGGATCTGGACGACGATCTGCGCGGCGTCCTGGACACCGCCTACGAAACCCGCTTCTACGAGCGGTCGTCGGAGTACCAGCTGGGCGAGGCGCAGGCGCTGTCCTGGGGTATCGCCGAGCAGGGCGTCGAGGTGATCCAGCTGCCGGACGACGTGCTGCAGATGCTGGCCGAAGCGTCCAAGAACATCCTCGAAACCGAGGGTCAGAAGGGTGAGATCGCGGCGCGCGCCGCCACCGTCTACACCGACCTGATGAAGGACCTCGGTTACGCGTAAGCAGTCCGACTGACGTTACCGGGCGGCACGTCCTGCGGGGGATGTGCCGCCCTCACCAGCAATTCGACCAGACAGTCGCGCGACCGGGGTGAGACGGCCGCGAACGCTCGCGTCTGGTCTCTCATACCGAAAAGGGTAGCCCGATGTTGCAGCTTGCTGGGGGCATAACACGCCTCAACAGGTTTATCGGAAAATGGGCGTCGCTCGCCGTCCTCATCCTCTTTGCTTTCCTGCTGGCCGACGTGGTCATGCGGTATCTCGTCGGTCAGCCGACCATCTGGACGGCGGAACTGGCCACGCTGATCTTCGGCGTCTACGCCATCATCGGCGGCGGCTTCCTTCTGGCCGAGCGCGGCCACGTCAATGTCGACATCATCTACGGCGCCTTCAGCCAGAAGCGTAAGGCGCTGATCGACATCATCACCTACCCGCTGTTCATCCTCTTCGTCGGCGTCCTGCTGTGGCAGGGCTGGGATATCGCGTCCGAGTCGATCGCGGATTCCGAGCGGTCCAACTCGATCTGGAAGCCATATCTCTGGCCCACCAAGATCTTCATCCCGATCGCCGCCATCCTCCTGCTGCTGCAGGGCATTGTGCGTCTTTGGTCGGATATCCGGGTGCTGCAGGGCAAGCCGATCCCGGACGAGATTTTCGGTGCGCCGGCCGCGGGTGAAACCGCCGCGACGCAGGCTGCCGCGGGGGAGATCCAGGAATGAGTGTCGAAATCCTTACGCTGCTGTTCTTCGGCAGCCTGCTGCTGTTCGTGATGCTGGGCACGCCGCTGGCCTTCGTGCTGGGCGGCATCTCGGTCGTGTTCCTCTACTTCGAAATGGGGCAGATCGGGTTCTACCTGCTGGCCTCCAAGATGTGGGAGTCAATGTCGAACCCGACATTGATGGCGATACCTCTCTTCGTCTTCATGGCGATCTTGCTAGAGAAGTCAGGGGTCGCGAACGACCTGTACGAGATGATGCACGTCTGGTTCGGCGGTCTGCGCGGCGGTCTGGCCATCGGCACCGTCCTGATCTGCGTGATCTTCGCGGCCATGTCGGGCATTTCCGGCGCGGCGGTCGTCACCATGGGCACCATCGCGCTGCCCAAGATGCTGGAGCGAGGTTACGATAAAAAGCTCGCCTTGGGGGCCATCAACGCCGGCGGCGGCTGGGGCATCCTGATCCCGCCGTCGATCCTGATGGTGCTCTATTCGCTGCTGACCGAGGTTTCGGTGGGTCGTCTCTTCGCCGCGGGCGTCGGGCCGGGTCTGACACTGTTCGTGCTGGTGTCGATCTATATCGGCGGCCGCTGCTTCCTGCAGCCGCACATGGGCCCCGCCCTGCCGATCGAGGAACGCGCCGGCTGGGGGCCGAAGCTGCGGTCGCTCAAGGCTGTGATCCTGCCGATCCTGATCGTGACCATCGTTCTGGGCGCGATCTTCGGCGGCTTCGCCACCCCGACCGAGGCGGCGGCCATCGGCGTGTTCGGCGCGATGTTCGCGACCACGGTGAACGGCCAGCTGAGCTGGTCTGTGATCCACGACGCATCCATCGCCACGCTGAAGCTGGCGGCACTGATCATGTGGATCCTGTTCGCGGCCCATGCTTTCTCGACCGCCTACACGGCGCTCGGGGCGCAGCACCTGATCCAGGACCTGATGGCCTATATTCCCGGCGGGAAATGGGGCGCGCTGTTCTTCATGCTGACGGTGCTGTTCTTCTTCGGGATGGTGCTGGACCCGGTCGGGATCATGCTGATCACGCTGCCGGTGTTCCTGCCGGTGGTGCGCGACGCGGGCTTCGACCCGATCTGGTTCGGCATCCTGTTCATCATCATGATGGAGGTGGGCTACATGACGCCACCCTTCGGCTTCAACCTGTTCTACCTCAAGGGCGTGGCCCCTCCGGGCGTGACCATGGGCGACATCTATTCGTCGGTCGTGCCCTACGTGATCGTGACCTTGCTTGGGGTGCTGCTGATCGTGCTCTTCCCGGGCATCGCGCTCTACCTGCCGAACCTGTTCTACGGCTAGGAGCAGGTCCCGCAGACTGAAAAATCGGGGGCCTGGCCGGTCCGGGCCCCCGACCGCAAGGGCAGTCAGAGCCCGAAAGCTTACTGATCCGAAAACTATTTTACTTGCGGGTCAAAAGTTTCCCGGTATCTTCCATGTTCTTGCTTAAACGCCCACGACAGATGCATCGCGCAGCCGGTATCGCGATGCTGGGGCAACTGGAACGGGAGCACCAGCAATGTCCGCCTACCTCGACGCCGAACAAATCATGCTCAAGGAGCAGGTCGACAAGTGGCTGCGCGAGAACGTCACGCCGATCATCAACAAGCACGAGGCGGACTGCACCTTTCCGTTCGAGATCCTCGATGATCTGAAGAACTTCGGCTACCTCGGCGGCAAGATCCCCGAGGCGGACGGCGGGTTCGACCTGCCCTATGTCACCTGGGCGATGCTGATGGAAAGCGCGGGTTACTGTTGGGGCAGCCTGCGGACCATCGTCAATATCACCAACGGCACGATCCAGAAGCTCAGCAAGTTCGGCACGCCCGAACAGAAGGAAAAGTGGCTCAAGCCGCTCCTGAACAACGAAATCCGCTGCTGCACCGGGCTCAGTGAACCGAACGTCGGGTCGAACGTGCGCGGGATCGAGTGCAAGGCGGTCAAACAGGGCGACCACTACGTGATCTCGGGTCAGAAGCTGTGGATCACCAACGGCATCAACGCCGACATCTGCCAGCTGGTCGCGCGGACCTACTCGGACGAATGCGATGGCGAGCTGTCCACCTTCATCGTCGAAAAGGGTATGCCGGGGTATTCCGCCCGCCGCGTCGAGAAGCTGGTGCTGCGTCCGACGGGCACGTCCGAACTGACGCTCGACAACGTGAAGGTCCCGGTCGAGAACCGGCTGGGCCCCGAGGGCAAGGCGCTGTCGGGCACGCTGGCCGGGCTGAACACCGCGCGGGTCAACATCGCCATGGGCGCGGTCGGGCAGGCGCAGTCGGCGCTCGACATCTCGATCGACTACGTCAAGTCGCGCCGCCAGTTCGGCAAGCTCATCGGGGAATTCCAGCTGGTCCAGAAATACATCGTCGACATGACGATGCGGGTGAAGGCCGCCCGCGCGCTCGGGTATACCGCCGCGCAGGCGCTGGACCGGGGGCTCGAGGCGCGCGAGGACTGCTCGATGGCCAAGCTGTATGCCACCAAGGCGGCGTTCGAGGTGGCGGACATGGCGCTGCAGGTCCACGGCGGCCTCGGCTACGCCGTCGGCTACCCGATCGAGCGCATCTTCCGCGACACCAAGGGGGGCATGATCCCCGAAGGCACCGTCGAGGTGCAGACCCTGATCGCGGGGCGCGAGATCCTCGGCCTGAACGCGATCACCTGAGGGAGGCCGAGATGAAAGACACGCATCAGCCCTATCAGTTCCAGGATCTCAACCCGCTGTTCAATCCTCGCAGCATCGCGGTGGTGGGGGCGTCCGACAAGGAACATTCGATCGGCAACCACACTTTCAGGAACATCGTCGAGCATTCGAAGTTCGAGGGCACGCTCTACCCCGTGAACCCCAAGCAGACCGAGGTGATGGGGCTGAAGGCCTATCCCGACATGGCCTCGCTGCCGGAACCGGTGGATGTGGTGGTGATCGTCGTCCCCGCCCAGTTCGTGCGCGAGACGGTCGAGCAGGCGGGCGAGAAGGGCTGCAAGTTCGCGGTGATCCTCACGTCCGGCTTCTCCGAGGCCGACGAGTGGGGGATCGCCGAAGAGAAGAAGCTGGTCGAGATCGGCAAGCGCACCGGCATCCGCATCTACGGCCCGAACTGCCCCGGCCTCGTCAACCTGAACGTGCCGATCGGCATGTCGTTCAGCCCGGCCTACAAGACCGACATCTTCCCCGGCTCGATCGCTCTGGCGACGCAGGGCGGGGGGCTGGGCCGGAACATGATGCAGCACAACTTCCGCGGCATGGGCTTTTCGGCCTGGTCGTCGTCGGGCAACGAATGCGATCTGCAGGTGGCCGACTTCGTTCATCACTTCGCCGAGGACCCGGACTGCAAGGCCATCGCGATCCTCGTCGAGGGTTTCAAGGACGGCCCCCGCTTTGCCGCCGCCGCCGCGCGGGCGGCCGAGATGGGCAAGCCGATCATCGGGCTCAAGGTCGGCCGGTCCGAATACGGCGCCAAGGCCGCGCAATCACATACCGCTTCGATCACCGGTTCGGCACAGGTCAATTCGACCGTGTTCGAACAGCTTGGCGTGATCGAGGTGGACGACCTGGACGAGGCGATGGACGTCGCCATGCTCTTCACCCGGAAGCATCCCACCGGGGCTGAGAAGGTGGCGGTCTTCGCCTCGTCCGGCGGCGCCGCGTCGCTCTGCGCGGACAACGTGGGGACGGCCGGGCTGACCCTGTCGACCTTCACGCCCGAGACCACGCAGAAACTGGCGGACACCCTGCCGAGCTACGCCAACATCTCGAACCCGATCGACACGACCTCGATCTCGATCAGCGATCCGCAGGCGCTGCTGGACAGCCTGATCGCCTGCGCCAACGACGCGAATACCGACCTGGTGCTGGCACCGATCCCGATGGATTACGGCCCCTACACGGCCCATAACGCCAAGAGCTTCAAGATCGCGCAGGACACGACCGAGACGCCGATCGTGCCGATCTGGTTCTCGGAAAAGATCGGCGAGGGCTATTACGAACTCGCGCGCTCCGGCCTCGTCCCGTTCCGCAGCCTGCGCAACATGGGCAAGGCGGTGCGCCGCTGGATCGACTACGGCACCTACCTGTCCGAACGCGAAACCAGTTGGCGGCCGCTGATCGTCGAGACCGGCGTGCCGGGCCCGGCGGACAAGACCCGCACCCTGACCGAGGCCGAGGGCAAGGCGGAACTGGCGGCGGCGGGCGTCCCCGCGACCGCGCCCGAGGTGGCCGCGACCCGCGCGGCGGCGGAAGAGATCGCGGCCCGCATGGGCCAGCCGCTGGCGATGAAGATCGTCAGCGCGCAGATCACCCACAAGTCCGACGTGGGCGGGGTGAAGCTGAACGTCCAGCCGGGCGACGCCGGCGCGGTCTTCGACGAGATCATGGCGAATGCCGGACAGGCGAAACCCGACGCGGCTCTCGACGGTGTCCTGCTGGAGCCGATGGCGCCCGCCGGCGGGGTCGAGGCATTCGTCGGCGTGTCGCGCGACCCGGTCTTCGGTCACGTCATGACCTTTGGTCTGGGCGGGATCTATGTCGAGATGTTCCAGGACGTGACCCGCGCCATGCTGCCGGTCACGGAATCCCAGGCGAAGAAGATGATCGGCAAACTGAAATCCGCGAAGCTGCTCACCGGCTATCGCGGTCAGCCGCCACGTGATCTGGATGCCCTGGCCTTGCTGGTGGCAAGGGTGTCGGATTACGTGGCGGCGAACGCCGACCGGATCGAGGAGATGGACATCAACCCGGTCTGGGTGGGTGCTGAAGGCGAGGGGGTTCAGGCTCTCGACGCGGTGATCGTGGTCCGGGATGACTGAGGCGCCGCTGACCGGGCTGAAGGTCCTCGACTTCTCGGAACTGCTGCCGGGGCCGTTCATGAGTCAGGCGCTGGCCGAGATGGGGGCCTCCGTCACCAAGGTGGAACGCCGCCCTGCGGGCGACGCGTTGCGCCACGCGCTGCCGGGGCTGTTCCTGCTTGTGAACCGGGGCAAGGGATCGGTCGCGCTGAACCTCAAGGACGACGCGGACCGCGCGCAGGCGCTGGAGATGCTGCGGGACGCCGACGTGATGATCGACGGCTTCCGGCCCGGCGTGATGGACCGGCTGGGCGTCGGCTACGAGGCGGCGAAGGCGGTCAATCCGCGGATCATCTACATCGGGATGTATGGCTATGGCGCGACCGGCCCGATGGCCAAGGCACCGGGGCACGACCTGAATTACCTCGCGCTGTCGGGCGTCACCGCGCTGTGTGGCCGTCCGGGTGGCGCGCCGGAGCATACCTTCGGCCTGCCGGTGGCCGATCTGGGCGGCGCGCTCTATGGGTTGTCGGCGGTGCTGGCGGCGGTGATCCAGCGGGACCGGACGGGCGAGGGGCAGTTCATCGACCTGTCCATGACCGATTGCCTCGCCCACTGGGTCAACGCCCGCCGCGCGGTCTACACGCAGGACGGGGCGGAGGATCTGGAGACGCAGCGCCGGATCGCGCTGGTCCGTCCGGCCTACGGGGTCTTCGCCACCAGCGACGGCGCGGTCAGCGTCGCGGCGCTGGAAGGGCACTTCTGGGGCTCGGTGGTCAAGGCGCTCGACATGGGGCCTTTCGCCGATCCGAAGTATCAGGACACGGCCGCCCGCCGGGCCGAGGCCGAGGCGATCAATGCGCGGCTCGCCGAACAGATCGCGCCGATGACGCGGGATCAGGCGATGGCGCTGTTCGACGCGCATGATGTTCCGGCCTCGCCGGTTCTGACGCCCGCCGAGGCGGTGGCGTCCGAACATTTCGCGGCGCGCGGGCTGATGCAGGACAGTGTCGCCGGTCCGATCACGCCGTTCCCGGTGCGGCTGAAGGGAATGGGCCCCTACGACGAAACGGCCCCCGATCTGGATCAGGGGCCGCGCTGAGCCGTGCCGCAGCGGGCCGGATATGTCGTGCGGGCGGCCCTAGCGGCCGCCGCTGACATTCAGGCACTGGGCGCTGATGAAATCCCCCAGCGAGGAACAGAAGAACAGCATCGCCTTGGCGACGTCCGTTTCGTCCGCCAGCCGGGGCAGGGGCGTGGTGGCGAGGCTGCGCTGCTGCAGCTTCTCGAAATCCGGACGGGCGCGCAGGCGCGGGGTCGCGACCAGACCCGGCGCGACCGCGTTGACGGTGATGTTGAACCCGCCCGCCTCGCGCGCCAGCGCGTTGGTCAGGCCGATCAGGCCCGCCTTGGCCGAGGAATAGTTCGTCTGCCCCTTGTTGCCGAGATAGGCCATCGACGAGGTGTTGACGATCCGGCCCCAGTTCCGCTCCATCATCCCCGGCAGCACGGCGCGGCAGCAGTGGAAGGTGCCCTTGAGCACGGTGTTGTGCACGTCGTCCCAGTCGTCCTCGGCCATCTTCAGCATGTACTTGTCACGGCTGAAGCCTGCGTTGTTGATCAGGATGTCGATCGGTCCCAGCTGTTCCACGACCGTATCGAAGGCCGCGGCCACGCTCGCCTTGTCGGTCACGTCGCAGACCGCCGTCGCCACGCTGGCGCCCGGCACCTCGCCCTCGATCCATGCCCTGGCATCCGCCGCCGCGTCCGCGCTCACGTCGAGCAGCGCAACCGCCGCGCCTTCAGCCGCCAGCAGCCGTGCCGTCGCGCGCCCGATGGCCCCGCCACCGCCCGTGATCGCTGCCACGCGGCCCGTCAGACCGAGATCCATGTCGTCTCCTCCCTTGGTATTCCATTTACCCGTGAGACAGGAGATAACCACTCATGCTTGAAATCCGCAAGAAATTCCATTGCTGACTAACTGTATAAATTCTACTCTGGAGTAAATGACGGCCCGTGGGCCGATACGGGAGGAGGAAATTCAGGTGGAACTCGAAAAACCGGACCTTTACCGGGTCGCGGAGGATGGCGCGTCGCTTGTCCTGCGCGCCGGCCGCTGCGGCACCTGCGGAGAGCTGAACTTTCCGCTCAGCCCCTTCGGCTGCAACGCCTGCGGGGCCGAGCCCGCGAAGCTGGTCGAGGAGGACATGGACGGCCATGCCCAGCTTCTGACCTTCATCACCATCCACCAGAAGCTTTCGCCCAAGATCGACGCACCCTGTGTCGTCGGCGAGGCGCGGCTGGCCAATGGCCGGATACAGGAGATCATGCTGCAAGGCGCGGGCGACCGCTTTGCCGACGACATGACCGTCCGCGCCGTCCCGGTCGAGGTGACGCGCGGCGACAAGTCCGTCATCGCCTGCCGTTTCGCACCGGCGGAGGGCTGAGGCATGGCACAGGTTCTCAGGGATCTCCGCCCCGTCTACGTCGTCGGCGTCGGCATGCACCGCTACCAGTTCGCATCCGAGACGCCCTACATCACCCTCGGCCTGACCGCCGTGCGCGGTGCGCTGAGTGATGCGGGGATCGAATTTCCGGCCATCGAAAGCGCCTATGTCGGCTGCACCGGCATCGGCCTTGCTGCCGGGCGGATCATGTTCAACCACATGGGCTCCACCGGCCTTGGCGTGACGCAGGTGGAAAACGCCTCCGCCTCCGGCTCATCGGCCTTCCAGCTGGCCTGTTTCGAGGTTGCGGCGGGGCTGAAGGACTGCGTGATGGCGGTTGGGGTCGACAAGTACGGCGACCAGGTCCGGGCGGTCGAGAAGGAGGGCGTCAACAAGCTCTCGGACACCGCCAACATCCCGCTGATCCGCTACGCGATCATGGCCGAGTACCTGAAGAAGGAGAAGGGCCTGAGCCAGGAGGATCTGGCGATGGTCGCGGCCAAGAACCACACGAACGGGTCAAAGAACCCCTTCGCCCAGTTCCAGAAGCCCCGCACGGTCGAGGACATCCTGAACTCCACCCTCGTCGCGGGCACCACGACCTCGCTCATGTGCACCCCGCGCGGCGAAGGCGGCGCGGCGGCCATCGTCTGTTCTGAAGAGGGCATCAAACGCCTCGGCATCAGCGGCGCGAAACCGATCCGCGTCCTGTCCTCGGTCCTGCGATCCGAGGAGCCGCAGAAGGGCCGCGAACTGCCCTCTGTCACCGTGGCGCAGGACGTCGCGGAACAGGCCTATGCCGAGGCGGGGATCACCACCGACGACCTCGACTGCGTCGAACTGCACGACGCCTTCGCCATCGAGGAAATCCTCTATACCGAGACCTTCGGCCTCGCGGCCAAGGGCGAGGGCCAGCACTACCTGCGCGACGGCGGTTCCGCCATCGGCGGCAAGTGCTGCGTCAACTCCTCCGGCGGGCTGATCGCGCAGGGCCACCCGCTGGGGCCCACGGGCATCGGCCAGATCCATGAGATCGTCCGCCAGCTCCGGCACGAGAACGGCGACAGGCAACAGCCCGACGCCCGCACCGGCATGGCCCACATGATCGGCCTCGGCACCATTTCCATCGCGCATGTATTCCAGAGGGACTGACGAGATGCCCCAGTACGAAACCCTGATCTACGACAAGGCCGACAACGGCGTCGTCACCATCACCCTCAATCGCCCCGACCGGATGAACACCCTCGGCGGCACGATGAAGCCCGACCTCTACGACGCGTTCCAGAACCAGATGCTGAACGACCGCGACGTGCGCTGCGTGATCCTGACCGGATCGGGTGAACGCGCCTTCTGTGCCGGTGCCGACATCAAGGAACGCGCCGCGAACCGCCCCCCTGCGGCGGAATATTACGCCAAGCAGAAGTTCACTCACGACCTCACCCGGCTGATCGAGGAATTCGAACGCCCCGTGATCGTCGCGATCAACGGCGTCTGCCTGGGCGGCGGGATGGAGATCGCACTCTGCGGCGACATCCGCATCGCGGCGGATCATGCGAAACTCGGTCTGCCCGAGGTCAAGCTGGGCGTCCTGCCCGGCGCGGGCGGCACCCAGCGGATGCCGCGCCTGATCGGCGGGCCCAAGGCCAAGGAGCTGATGTTCACCGGCCGCCACATCACCGCGCAGGAGGCGTTGGACTACGGCATCGTCAACCGCGTCGTCCCGATGGCCGACCTGATGGCCACCGCCCGCGAACTGGCCGACGAGATCGCCGCGCAGCCGCCGCTGTCGGTCGCATTCATCAAGCAGGCGATCAACAAGGGGATGCAGGTCGGGATCGAGGAGGGGCTGGAATACGAACGCCTCGCCGCTTCTATGATCGTCGACAGCGAGGACCGCAAAGAGGGCATGGCCGCCTTCCTCGAAAAGCGCAAACCCGTGTTCAAGGGCCGCTGAGGTGCATCCGCCCGTCTTCCGCACCCGGCTGACCGAGATGCTGGGCGTGCCGCATCCGATCATCGTCGGGGGCATGCAGCACCACAGCAAGGCCAGGTTCGTCGCCGCCTGCGCGCGGGCGGGCGCGATGGCCTACATGACGGCCAAGAGCTTCGACTCGCCGGATCATTTCCGCGAGGGCGTGGCCGAATGCCTCGACCTCGCCGACGGCAATCCGTTCGGCGTGAACTTCTCGATCTCGCGCTTCCGCTCGAACGAGATGAACGACGCCTGCCTCGACATCGCGCTGGCCCATGGCGTCACCCGGTTCGAGACGGCGGGCAGCCCGCCCGGCGATCTGCTGCCCCGCATCCACGACGCGGGCGGCGTGGTGCTGCACAAGTCCACGCAGGTCCGTCATGCGCTCAAGGCCGCCGAGGAGGGCGCCGATGGCCTGATCGTCGTCGGCATGGAGGCCGGCGGCCACCCCGGCATGAACCCGCATCCCGGCCATGTCCTGCTCTCGCACCTCGTCCGGCAGACCGACGTGCCGGTGGTGCTCGGCGGCGGCATCGGCACCGGCGCGCAGATCCTCGGCGCATTGGCGCAGGGGGCCGAGGCGGCGCTGGTCGTGTCACGTTTCCTCACCGCGTCGGAAATCGAGGTGCATGAGAACTACAAGACCCGCATGCTCGAGGCCGGGATGGACGACACGCTGGCCGTCCTCGGCTCGCTCAAGGACACGTGGCGCGTGCTGCGCAACCGCACCTCGGAATGGGTCGCGGCGCGCGAGGTCGAACTGGCCGGGCAGGCCACCCGCGCCGATTTCGGCGAGGTCATCATGGGCGCGCACGCCCGTCGCCACGCCTATGGCGAGGGCGACATGGACGAGGGCCTGATGTCCTGCTCCTCCGCCGTCGGCCACGCCGACCGGATCGAGAGCGCGACCGAGATCGTCACGCGCCTGATGGCCGAGGCGCAGGCGGCCAGGGACGCGCTTGCCCACAAATTTCTTTAACCGCATTCCGGCTTCATCTTGCCGAAAATATGCCCGGGGTCCGGAGGCAGCGCCCCCGGTCCGTCGCTTGCAGCCCGCGAAACCCTCCCCATATCCAAAGCGTTCATCCGCGACACGCGGGCAAGGAGGCTCAGATGGGCTACGTGAAGACCGGGATACTGATGGCGGCGATGACCGCGCTCTTCATGGGCGTGGGCTACCTGATCGGCGGCTCCGGCGGCGCAGTGATCGCGCTGGTGGTCGCGGCGGCGATGAACGTCTTCACGTGGTGGAACTCGGACCGCATGGTCCTGAGGATGCACAACGCCCAGCCCGTGGCGCCCCGCGACCGGATGGGCCTGCACGACCTCGTTGGTGAACTGGCGAAGAACGCCGGCCTGCCGATGCCCGCCGTCTACCTGATCGACACGCCGCAGCCCAATGCCTTCGCCACCGGCCGCAATCCGTCGAACGCCGCCGTGGCCGTGACTGCGGGCCTCATGAACACCCTCTCGCGTGAGGAACTGGCGGGCGTGATCGCCCACGAACTCGCCCATATCCGCAACCATGACACCGCGATCATGACCGTCACCGCGACTTTCGCCGGTGCGATCTCGATGCTGGCCAACTTCGCCCTGTTCTTCGGCGGTTCGCGCGAACGGCTCGGCCTCGTCGGCACGCTCATGATGATGATTCTTGCCCCGACGGCCGCTGCGCTGGTCCAGATGGCGATCAGCCGGACCCGCGAATACGCCGCCGACAAGGCGGGGGCCGAGATCTGCGGCCAGCCGCTCTGGCTCGCCTCGGCGCTTCAGCGCATCCAGCAGGGCGCGGCGCGGATCGACAACGACGCGGCGGAACGCAACCCCGCCACAGCGCATATGTTCATCATCAACCCGCTGCACGCCCACAAGCGCGACAACCTCTTCGCGACCCACCCGGCGACCGAGAACCGCGTCGCGGCCCTGCAGCAACTCGCCCAGACCATGGGCCGGTCTCCGACCGCGAACGCGGCGCCCCGCATGTCGCAGACGAGCGTCCCCAACACCCGCCGCCGTCCGCGCAACGACGGTCCCTGGAGCTGATTCCCAGCTTCATCTGGCCCGATAAACTCCGGGGGGAGACGCGGCCCGAAGGCCGCGACGGGGGGCTGGCCCCCCTCCGACGTCACTCGTCCTTGAACACCGGCGGCCGCTTCTCGAGCCGCGCCGTCCGGGCCTCGACCGCGTTCTCGGTCCGCCCCAGTTCCAGCGTGTATTTCTGCTCGAAGATATACCCGTCGCGCGGCGACATCAGTTCGACGAGGTTCGCCGACCGCTTGGCGATCTTCATGCCCGTGGGGTTCTTCGACGCGATGTCATGCGCCATCGCCATGACCGTCGGCATCAGGTCCTCGGGCTCCAGCGCCGCCTCGATGATGCCCAGCCGATAGAGCTCCTCGGCATCGAAGTTCTCGCCGGTGAACATCATGCGCCGCATCCGCGAGCGGCTGAAGAACTGCGCCAGCATCGACCCGCCCCCGGCCAGGCCGACGTTGATCTCGGGCATCCCGAAGGTCGCGTTCTTGGACGCGAAGATGATGTCGCAGGCCATCGCCAGCCCCATCCCGGCCCCGAGCGCCGCGCCGTTCACGGCGGCGATCACCGGCTTGTCGTTGTCCTTGATGGGCAGCGAGGTCTCGCGCACGATCCGGTTGTGCAGCGGCCCCTGTCCGGCCTTGGACGGGTCCGGCCGGTCCTTCAGGTCCGCGCCCGCGCAGAACACGTGGCCGTCGGCCGCCAGCACGGCACAGCGGACGTCGGGGCGTTCGTTGATCTCGTCGAAGGCCTCGGTCAGCTCGTAGCGCATGGCGCGCGACAGGGCGTTCACCTTGGGCCGGGCCAGCGTCACGACGGCGACGTAGTCCTTCACTTCGTAGCGGATGTTTTCCATTTTGCGTCTCCGTTCAGTCGCGGGTGCCGATCAGGGCGTCGAGCACGAGCCCGCCATTTTCCTTCAGTCGGAAGGGGTTGATGTCGATTTCGCTGATGTTGAATTTCGGGTCGGCGACCAGATGGCTGACCGCGCTCACCGCCTCGCTCAGCGCGTCGAGGTCCATCTGCGGCCCGCCGCGCCAGCCGGTCAACAGGGCGGAGGATTTGGTGGACAGCACCAGTTCTTTCGCCTGCCGCGCCGAGACGGGTGCGGGGGCCAGCGCCACGTCGTGGAACAGTTCCGCCGCCGTGCCGCCGAGGCCCACCATCACCATTGGTCCGAAATTCGCGTCCTGCGAGCCGCCGATGATCATCTCGACCCCGCCCTCGACCTGCTCGATCACCGCGATTCCGGCGATCCGGGCGTCGGGCTTGGCGGCTTTCGCACGGGAGAGGATGCCGTCATAGGCCTCTCTCAGCGCCGCCTCGTCGCGGATGTTCAGCACCACGCCGCCGATCTCGGTCTTGTGGGGCAGGTCCTCGCTGACGATCTTGGCGACCACCGGAAAGCCGATTTTCGCCCCTGCCGCAGCCGCCTCGTCGGCACTCTGGCAGAGCACCTCCGCCGGGCCCTTCAGGCCCGCGCCCTCCAGGTACTTTTTGGCCGCCACCTCGTCCCCGCCCCCGAACGGCGCGGAGGGCAGGGCGGGGGCGGACACCTCGGCCTCGGCCGCGCGGGCCGCCGTCTGCAGGCGGCGGGAATTCCACGCCCCGGCGATCGCGCGGATGGCGCGGTCGGGGTCCAGCACGTCGGCGATACCGGCCTCGTGCATCATCGGGCGGTATTCGTCGTAGAGGAAGGTCGACAGGACCACGGCGAGGTCGGGGTATTTCTTCTTCACCTCGATCACGCGTTCCGAGAACACCTTGATCCGTTCGCTGCGCCCGACGAAGGCGAAGTAGAGCTGGATCGTCCCGTATTGCCCGTCCTGCGCCAGCGCCTCCAGCAGCGCGCCCGCTTTGCCGATGTCGGTGCCGACGTTCGCGGTCGCGTCGATCGGGTTCTGACCGATGCAGAGCGGGTAGATTTCGTGCAGCTTGGCCAGCGTCTCGGGCTTGGCCGGGGCCGCGTCCAGCCCCACGTCCGCCGCCGCGTCCGCCGCGATGATCCCCGCGCCGCCCGAGATGGTCAGCACGGCGACCTTGTCGTTCTGGGGACGCCCTGCGACCGAGGCCACAAGCGCGTATTCCAGCATATCGTCGATCGACCGCGTCCGCACGGCGCCGGTCGCTTCGAACACCGCCGAGAAGGCCACGTCGTTTCCGGCCATCCGGCCCGTGTGCGACATCGCCGCCTGAGCGCCGACATCCGACCGGCCGACCTTGCACATGAAGACCGGCTTGTCCGCCCGCGCCGCCGCCATCAGCGCCTTGCGCAGTTTCGGTCCGTCGTTGCACGCCTCCAGCGCGGCACAGATCACGTGGGTGTTCGGATCCTCGGCCATCGCCTCGATGAAATCCGCAGCCTCCAGATCGCCTTCGTTGCCGCAGAAGATGCCGTGCGACAGCCCCAGCCCCATGTCGAAGGCGCGGCCCATCACGTGGGTGCCGAGCGCGCCGGACTGGGTGATGATCCCCACATGCCCCGGCTTGGGCTTGTTCGCCATCAGGTAGCCCGAGAAGGTCGCGTTGAACTTGTTCGCCGCGCTGATGCAGCCCAGCGAGTTCGGGCCCGAGAACCGCATCCCGGCGTCCTGCGCAATCTTCTTGATCCGCGCCTGAGCCGCCTTGCCTGCCTCGCCCTCCTCGCCGAAGCCCGCCGACAGGATGATCGCCGTCTTCACGCCCTTGGCGGCGCATTCGGTCAGGGCCGGTTCCACGCCGTCCGAGGGGATGCAGATCACCGCGCAATCCGGCGCCTTGGGCAGGTCCGCCGCGCTGCGGAAGGCCGGCATCCCCTGCACCAGGTCCGATTTGGGGTGGATGACGAAGATATCCCCGGTGTAGCCGCCCGAGATCATGTTGGCGAGCACCCGCCCGCCCATCTTGTTCGGGTCGGTCGACGCGCCGTAGAGCACCACGGATTTGGGGTTCAGGAAGTCTTCGGTCAGCATGGATGTCCTCTGGGCAGGCGGCGTGCGGCCCTAAGAGGGCCCTGTTTTACCTGCCGGACGATAAGCGCCGCCCGATCCGCAGGCACCTTGGACCCCCCAACGTTTCACATTCTTGGCGAGTCCGGTGCGCGCCTGCGCAGGCGGGTTGAGCGTGCCGTGTGGCGGGCATAGACTTCGGACTGGAGGCGCGAAAAAGATGGGAAATTTCAACGGTTTTCTGGCGATCCGATGCGAACCGTCCTGATCACGGGTGCCGCGGGCTTCCTCGGTCGCCGGCTGACGTCCGCGCTTATATCGACAGGGTCGCTGAACGGAAGCCCGATCGGTCGGCTCGTGCTGGCCGACCTTGCCGCGGTGCCCGTGCCCGAGGCGGGGGGCATCGACATCGTGACCCGGCAGGGAGACATTTCCGACCCCGCGTTCCTCGACACCCTCGTTGCCGAGCGGCCGGACACCATCTTCCACCTCGCCTCTCTCCTCACGCTTCAGGCCGAGGCCGATCCATCCCGCGCCTTCGCCGTCAACGTGGAACCGCTGCGCCGTCTGATCGACGGTGCCGAGAATTGCCCCCGCGTTGTCTTCACCTCGTCCATCGCCATTCACGGCGGCACCCTGCCGGATCGCGTCGGCGACGGGCTGAACCCCGTTCCGGCGACGACCTACGGCACGCACAAGGCGATCAACGAACTGTTGATCGCCGATTATTCCCGGCATGGACGCATAGACGGTCGCTGCCTGCGGCTTCCCATCGTGGTCACGCGGCCCGGCGCGCCATTGCCGGCAATCTCGGACCAGGTCGCCGGGATCATCCGCGAACCGCTCGCCGGTATCGACCTGACCGCGCCGCTGGCACCGGACACGCCCGTGGCCATCGTCTCGGCCGGGGCCGTCGTCGCCGCGCTCATCCGCCTGCATGACACCGAAGCCGCCGACCTGCCGCAGAAGCGGGCCCTGAACCTGCCGGCGCTGACCGTGACCGTGGCCGAGATGGTCGCCGCCGGGCAGCGCCACGGGGCCACCGGCCGGGTCACCTACAGGCCCGATCCACAGGTGCAGGCCATCGTCGACGGCTGGCCGCGCCATTTCGTGTCCGAGGCGGCGGCGGGGCTGGGCATCGCACCGGACGCCGATCTTGACGCGCTGATCCGCGACCATCTGGACAACAGGGAGGGCTGACATGGCCGAGGTCTGCATCATAGGCGCGGGATCGTCCGGCGTGACGGTCGCCAAGTCGCTGAAGGCGGCCGGGGTCAGCTTCGACATCTTCGAAAAGGGGTCGGACATCGGCGGCATGTGGCGCTACGAGAACGACAACGGCCAGTCGTCCTGCTATGCCTCGCTCCACATCGACACCTCTCGGCCCAACCTCGGCTATCCGGACTTCCCGATCGACCCGACGTTGCCGGATTTCCTGAGCCACGCGCAGTTCCTCGGCCACCTCGAGCGCTACGCCGATCATTTCGGCATCCGCCCGCTCGTGACGTTCAACACCGAGGTCGAAAGCGTTCTGCCCGATGGCGACGGTTTCCTCGTCACGCTGAAGGGGGGCGAGACCCGCCACTACCGCGCGGTGGTCGTCGCGAACGGCCACCTCTCGGCCCCACGCCTGCCGGCCTTCGACGGGCAGTTCGACGGCGACACCATCCATTCCCACCACTACCGCACTGCCGCCCCCTACGAGGGCAAGCGCGTGATGGTCGTGGGCATCGGCAACTCGGCCGTCGACATCGTCGTCGACATCGCGCGCCGGGCGGAGCAGGTGATCCTGTCCACCCGCCGCTCGGCCTGGGTGATGCCCAAGTATCTCTTCGGCATCCCGGTCGACCAAGTCTCGTCCCGCATCGCCCGGCTGACCCGCCTGCCGACGCCGCAGGTCCGCCGGATCATGGCCCGGCTGGTCCGCACCTTCGCCGGGCGGCAGGAACGTTTCGGCCTGCGCCGGCCCGAACATCCGATGTGGCGCGAACATGCCACCCTGTCGAACGACCTGCTGCCCTACGTGGGTCACGGCTACATCGCGCTGAAGCCCAATGTCGAACGGCTGAACGGCGACACGGTCCTGTTCGAGGACGGCAGCGAGGAGAAGGTCGACGCCATCGTCTATGCCACCGGCTACCGGCTCGACTTCCCGTTTCTCAGCGAGGCGGTGTTCGACCCCGAGATGGAGGCCGGACGCCTTTACCGCCGCATGGTTTCGCTGCATCACCCCGGCCTGATCTTCGCGGGCCTGCTGCAACCTGTCGGGCCCACCATACCGCTGGTCGAGATACAGGGCCGCTGGATCGCCGCCTACCTCGCGGGCCGTATCGCGCTGCCCGACCGGGCGGACCAGACCGCCGAGGTCGAGGCGCATCGCGACTACCAGCGCCGGACTTATCTCGACGCCGCGCGCTACGTACTGGAGGTCGATTTCAAGACCTACGCCCGGCAGATGGCAAAGGACATGGCCGCCGCATCCGCGACCCCGGCCGCTCAAGGAGGAGACCACCACCCATGACCAATCCCCGCTGGACCCGCCGTCCCGAAGGCTCGAACTGGGGCGATTTCGGCCCCGACGACCAGCTTGGCCGTCTGAACCTGATCACGCCGGAAAAGGTGCGGCAGGGCGTGGCCGAGGTGACCGACGGCATCAGCTTCTGCCTGTCGTTGCCGCTGGACAAGCCGGGCGGCAACGCGCTGAACCCGCGCCGCTATCCGCCGGTACTCCGTCCGACCCTGCGCGGCGACGCGGTCAACTTCATCGCGACCTCCGACGGTGCGCCGGATGTGCTGTGCGACGACCTCGCGATCATCCACCTGCAGTATTCGACCCAGTGGGACGCCTTTTCCCATGTCGGCGGGCGGTTCGACGTGGATGGCGACGGTAAGGACGAGCACGTCTTCTATAACGGCTATCGCGGCGGCGAAGACATCACCGGACCGTCCGATCCGCAGGACGCGGGTGTCCGCGCCTCGATGAAAACGGAAAGCACCTCGCGCGCGGCCAAGCTTGGGGTGGAGAACGCGGCGGTGCACGGCATGCAGGGCCGCGCGGTGATGATCGACCTGCGCCACCATTACGGCGACGCCCGCACCTACGTCGGCTATGACGAGCTGATGCGCGTGCTGGAGGCCGACAACGTCACGGTCGAGACCGGCGACATGGCCTGTTTCCACACCGGTTTCGGGCAGCGCATCCTCGACATGGGCGATCCAGACGAAGAGGTGCTGCACAACTCCTGCGCCGTGCTGAACGGGCGCGATCCCAGGCTGCTGAACTGGGTGACGGACAGCGGTGTCACCGCGCTGATCTCGGACAACTACGCGGTCGAGGGGTTGCCGGCGCAGCCCTGTGACCACGACCACGAATGTTCGAACCTGCCGCTGCACGAGCATTGCCTTTTCAAGAACGGTATCCCGCTGGGCGAGCTCTGGCACCTGACCCCGCTGGCCGAATGGCTGCGCGCGCGGAACCGGTCGCGGTTCCTGCTGACCGCCCCGCCGCTGCGTCTGCCCGGCGCTGTCGGCTCGCCGGTCACACCGATCGCGACGGTCTGAACATGGACAGGCCCGGCTGCCGCGACGGTGGCCGGGCTGAGATCGGCTATGCCCGGCGGCGCGCCCGTTCGCGCCACAGGGTAAACAGCCCCGCCGCCACGATGATCCCCGCGCCGAGCGCCACGTTCGGGCGGATCGTCTCGCCAAAGACCATCAGCCCGATGGTCGCCGCGAAGGGCAGCTGAAGGTAGGCGAAGGGCTGGACCGAGGACGCCTCGGCCACCTCGTAGCATCGGATCAGCAGGTAATGCCCGAGCGCCCCGGTCAGGCAGAGCGTGCCCATCCAAAGCCAGTCGGTGCCGTGCATCGGTTCCCAGAACCACATCCCGACCGCCGTCATCAGGACGGACCCCACGGTGCCGGTCCAGAAGAACGAGGTGGCCGAACTGTCCTTGCGCGCGGCATAGCGCGTCAGCAGGCCGTAGAGCGCGAAGAGCAGGGCGGCGACCAGCGGCACGATGGCGGCAGGCTGGAACACGCTCATCCCCGGTTGAAGGATGATGAGCACTCCGACAAAGCCGACACCGATGGCCGTCCAGCGCCGCCAGCCGACCTTTTCGCCCAGAACGGGGCCGGACAGGGCGGCGATCAGCAGCGGGTAACAGGTGAAGACCGCGTGGCTCTCGACCAGCCCGAGCAGGGTGAAGGCGGCGACCATCACGCAGATCTCGGTCACCAGCAGCGCGCCGCGCAGGGTCTGGACGATCCATTGCGAGGTGGCGGCGGCGGCGCGGATGCCGCCCGCCTTGCGGCCCGCGATGGTGATGACGAAGGCGGCGAAGAACCAGTAGCGGATCATCACCACCATGTAGACGTTGTATTCGCTGGCGAGGTGGCGCGAGATCCCGTCCTGCACGGCAAAGACGAAGGTCGTGGCGATCATCAGCAGGATGCCGAGGCGGGTGTTCTGTTCGGTCATGGACGTGTGGCCCGGGTCATGTGTCGCTTGCGCCCGTATCCCGGAACGCGGGCGACTTCAAACCCCGCCGCCGCAAGGCCGCGCCTGACGAAACCGGCGGCGGTATAAGTCGCCGCCGTGCCGCCGGGAGCGGTGTGGGCATGGACCTGCGCCATCAGCTCCTCGCCCCACAATTCAGGGTTCTTGGCGGGCGAGAAGCCGTCGAGATACCAAGCCTCCGCCGCGCCGTCCCATCCGGGCAGGGTCGCGCGCGCATCGCCGGGCATGATCCTCAGCTCCGCACCGGGCAGGTTGACGGGGGTGCCGGTCGCGGCGTCTTGCCAGAGCGCGACCAGTTCCGCCGCCTCGGCCGCCAGCGCCGGGAAGGCAGCGAGGGCGCGGGCCATTTCGGCCGGGCTCATGGGGAAGGCTTCGAAGGCGGTGTAGCGGAATGCGCCCGGCAGGCCGGTCCCGCGCCATGCGGCGAGGGTGGCGAGGAAGTTCAGCCCGGTGCCGAAGCCCAGTTCGGCGATGTGGAAGCGGTCCGTCATCCGCCCCGGCAGGTCGTTGCCGGACAGGAAGACGTGCCGCGTCTCGGCCAGCCCGTTTTCGAGACTGAAATAGGGATCGTCGAACCGGGTGGATACGGGCACCTCGCCGTCGCGCCACGTCAGTTCGGCCCGCTGGTCCATCATGTCTGGATGCCTTAGGAGAGGGTCCGAGGCCGGACAATGGCCGCAGCGCGGGGGAATGGCAATGGGGGCAGCGACGCCCGACGTGACGATCCGGGGGGCGGGCATTTTCGGCCTTTCCATCGCATGGGCCTGCCTGTCGCGCGGGGCACGCGTGCGGGTCATCGACCCCGGCGGGCCGGGGGCGGGCAGTTCGGGCGGGATCGTCGGCGCGCTGGCGCCGCATGTGCCGGAAAACTGGAACGACAAGAAGGCGTTCCAGCTGGACAGCCTGCTGATGGCCGGGGCGTTCTGGGCCGGGGTCGCCGCCGCATCGGGGCGCGCTCCGGGCTACCTGCGGTCCGGACGGCTGCAGCCGCTGGCCGACGACCGGGCGGTCGCGCTGGCGCGGGAACGGGCCGGCGGGGCCGCTGCGCTCTGGCAGGGCCGGGCGATCTGGGAGGTGGTGTCAGCCGAAGCGGCCGGTGACTGGCGGCCGGAGAGCCCGACCGGGCTCTACATCCGCGACACCCTGACCGCGCGCCTGCATCCGCGCATGGCCGGTGCCGCGCTGGTCGCGGCGATCCGCGCGGGCGGTGGCGAAGTGCTGGCCGAGGGCGCGGAGGCAGGGGCCGTTGTCCATGCCACCGGCGCGCCGGGGCTCGATGACCTGAGCCGCGCCTTCGGCAAGCGGATCGGCACCGGGGTCAAGGGGCAGTCGGCGCTGTTCGCACTGGACCGGCGGGATGCGCCGCAGCTCTTCACCGAGGCGCTGCACGTGGTTCCGCATGCCGACGGCACGGTCGCGATCGGCTCGACCTCGGAGCGGGATTTCGATGCCGGGCACACGACGGACGCCCAGCTGGACGTGCTGATCGCCAAGGCCCGCACGCTGGTGCCCGTGCTGACCGACGCGCCGGTGGTCGAACGATGGGCGGGCGTCCGCCCCCGCGCGCAAAGCCGCGCGCCGCTGCTCGGGCCATGGCCGGGCCGGGAGGGGCACTACATCGCCAACGGCGGGTTCAAGATCGGCTTCGGCATGGCGCCTCGGGTGGCGCAGGTCATGGCGGACCTGATCCTCGACGGGCGGGATGCGATCCCGCCGGGCTTTCACACGGCGACACAGCTGCCCGCCCCGCCGCAATGAAAAACGCGGCGCCCCCTGGGGACGCCGCGCCATTGTTCCGCGAAGCGGGCCGGGATCACTCCTCGGCGGCTGCTTCTTCTTCGCCTTCGGCGTCGTCTTCTTCATCCGCGCCCGAGGACCGCAGGCCCGACGGAGCCGAGAGGTTCGCGATCACGAAGTCACGGTCGATGGTGGGCTTGCTGCCGGCCGGCAGCGTGAGCTGCGAGATCGTCAGCGTGTCGCCGATGTTCATGCCCGAGATATCGGCCACGATCTGCTCGGGGATGTCGCCGGCGGTCACGACCAGTTCCACCTCGGGACGCACGACGGTCAGAACGCCGCCCTTGCGCAGGCCGGGGCACTTGTCGTGGCCTTCGAATTCGACGTGGATGAACAGGTTCACCTTGGACGTGCGACGCAGACGCATGAAGTCGACGTGGGTCGGCAGGTCCTTGACCACATCGCGCTGAACGTCGCGGCAGATGACGCGGACGTCGTCGTGGCCTTCAACCTTGAGGTTGAACAGGGTCGACTTGAAGCGACCGGCCTTCAGGCTCTTCAGCAGCGCGTTGAAGTTCAGGTTGATCGGCAGCGGATCGGCGTCGCCGCCGAAAACGATCCCAGGAACCAGCCCGTCGCGACGGGCCTGACGAGCGGCGCCCTTGCCTGTCCCCGTGCGAGCCTGGGCGTGAAGATCAGGAATTTCTCCAGCCATGGTATATCTCCTTAGTGGCTGCGGACATCCTCCAAGGCTGTATGTCCGCGTGAAGCCGCGCCTATAGACGCATATCCCGGCGGTGGAAAGGGGGAATCTGGCGGCGGGTGTCACGCCAGCGGTCAGGCCGCGCCGGTCACCGGCGTATGCAGATGGCCACCCGCGATCATCATCGCCTCATAGAGCGCCCATTCCTCCGGCCGGGCCGCGATCAGCGCCTCCTCCATCTCCTGCGACAGGGGGGCCGGCACATCGGGCGAGACGTTGCGCCGCTTGGGTTCGATCTTTTCGCCCAGGCGGTCCTTCAGGAATGCCATGAGCAGGTCCGGCCGTTCATAGGCGAAAAGGTGGTCCACCCCGAGCCGACCGGCATGGGACAGGAACGTGCGCTGGTCGCCGATACGCGCATGTTCGGGCGGGGCGTCCGAGATCACATCCGCCACGAACTGGTCGAAGGTGAGCCCGGTCAGATCACGGGGGCCGCCGCGCACCTTGGGCCGCATGCGGTAGCGATACCAGCTGCGCAGGTGCTCGATCGGATTGCGCATCACTGCGACCCGTTCCGGGTCGTAGCCATGCGCCTCCTTCAGCCATGGTGCGAAATGGACCTCGTACTTGCGCATCGACATGTGCTTGAGCGAGGTGTCCTGCGACAGCACGATCTGCGCGTGGTTCCTGAGCGCGAGGTGATAGGCGGTCGAACCCGTCTTGGGCACCGCGAAGAGCGTGAAATTCGCACGGGTGAAAACCAGCATCGCGGACCTGCCTCGGAATTTTCCGGCAGACTGCCCGCGCCCGTGCCGCTTGTCAAAGGCAGGTGCCGGCTAACGGCCAGACGGATCGGCACTGATGTTTCCCATCACCATGAACCCGGCCCAGAGCGCCGGATCCTCAGGGTGAAGGTCCCGCATCTCGATCATCGCCTCGCGCAGCGCGCGGGTGGGGCGGGTGTCGGTGCGCGTGGCGAACCGGGTCATCAGGTCAGCCGTCGCGCGGTCGTCCACGTTCCACAGCGACATCACGACCGCCCCGGCGCCCGCGATGGCAAAGGCCCGCGCCAGTCCCATCGTCCCGGCCGCATGGGCCGTGCCGAGCCCGGTCTGGCAGGCCGACAGGACCACCAGCGCGGGCAGAGCCATCCGCGTGTCTTGCACGGCACGGGCCGTCAGGCGACCGTCGGCGAGGGCGAGGAAACTGCCCATCAGGAAGTCGTAGTCCTGGGCAGGGTTCTCAGCGCTGTCCGTGGCCTCCTGCGCGGCGGCGGCGATGCCGTGAGTGGCGATATAGATCAGGTCCGCGCCCGCCTCCATCGCCCGCGTCACCGCCCCGCCTGTGGCCTCCGTCCCGGTCAGAGCCTCGGTGCCGAGCGCCTCGGCCACCGCCCGCGCCTCGCGTCCGGCGCCGGGCAGGGGAGGGTAGATCCACTCGGGGTCCGCGGGCATATCGGGATCGCCGAGGATCACGGGCCTCTCCCATGACCCCTCGTAGGCCAGCGGCGGCATCACGCCGCGCACGTTCCGTGTCCCCCCGGCCTGACGCTCGTGCAGCTCCGCGATGGACGGCAGGAGTGTCACCGGGGCCGCGTCCAGCAACATGGCCCCGCCGAACGGCAACAGCGGGAAGGGCACGACGCCGATCTCGCCCGTCGGCAGGATCAGCACCTCGTCGGCGGTGCGGATCGCATCGTGCATCGCAACAGGCAGCAGCGCGGCGGAGAGGGCCGCGAGCGGATCGCCCTCCGGGTTCGCCGCGCCCGTGGACAGATCACCACGCAGGGGCCGGGCCGCGCGGGTCGCCTGCCGGGCCTCCACGTTCAGCGCTGCACGCATGCCGCCGATCAGGCCGGACAGGTCCGTTGCCGTCAGCCCGGTGTCTGCGCCGATCACCCGGTCCGCGTCGGTCAGCGCGGTCACGCAGATCGTCGCGCTGTCCTCGGGCTGGCCATAGATCAGCACCAGTTCGGAATGCGCGGTCAGGTCCAGCGTCGCGCCGATCTCGGTGGGGTCGGTTGCGATCAGGGCGAAGGGGTCGCTCACGCCGCGCGTTGTCGCCATGTCGGTCCGCATGACCCGGTGCCAGTCCTGAACGATCCGCAGCGCATCGGGTCCGTCGGGGCAGGCGGCGTGGACGGGCGACGCCAGCAGGAGAAGCGCGGCGGCAAGGCGGAATAGCATGGGCGGACCTCCGGTTCCGGGGTCCCCTGCCGCATGTCCCGCCCTGCGCCGGTCTGGGCCGGCCTCAGGCCCAGTTGCCGGAAAAGCCTTCGGGGATCAAGAGGATGTCCCGGTCGACATCCTTGATGTCCCGCTTGCCGCAGAGCGCCATGGTGATGTCCATCTCCTTGCGGATCACCTCCAGCGCGGTCATCACGCCCTCTTCGCCCATGGCGCCGAGGCCATAGATATAGGACCGCCCGATATAGGTCCCCTTGGCCCCCATGGCGATCGCCTTGAGCACGTCCTGACCCGATCGGATGCCGCTGTCCAGATGCACCTCGACCCGGTCGCCGACCGCCTGCAGGATCGGGTCCAGCATCCGGATCGAGCTGAGCGCGCCGTCCAGCTGCCGCCCGCCGTGGTTCGAGACGATGATCGCGTCGGCCCCCACTTCGGCGGCCTTCACCGCGTCCTCGGCATCGAGGATCCCCTTCAGGATCACCTTGCCGCCCCACATCTCCTTGATCTCGGCGATCTTGCCCCAGTCGAGGCGCGGATCGAACTGTTCCGCCGTCCACGACCCGAGCTGCGATGTGTCGTCGACCCCGGTCACATGGCCCACGATATTGCCGAACTGCCGCCGCTTGGTTCCCAGCATCCCCAGACCCCAGGACCACTTGGTCATCAGGTCGGCGATGGTGGCAGGCGTCAGTTTCGGCGGGGCGGACAGGCCGTTCTTCAGGTCCTTGTGCCGCTGGCCGAGGATCTGCAGGTCCAGCGTGATGACAAGGGCCTCGCAGTTCGCGTCCTTCGCCCGCTGGATAAGGCGACGCAGGTAGTCCTGGTCGCGCATGGTGTAGAGCTGGAACCAGAACGGCTTCTTCGTATGCTCGGCCACGTCCTCGATCGAACAGATCGACATGGTCGACAGGGTGAAGGGCACGCCGAAACGCTCCGCCGCGCGCGCCGCCTTGATCTCGCCGTCCGCCCTCTGCATCCCCGTCAGCCCCACGGGCGCCAGCGCCACCGGCATCGACACCGGCACACCGATCATCTCGGAGGCGAGCGAGCGGTCCTCCATGTTCACCGCGACCCGCTGCCGCAGCCGGATCTCGTTGAAATCCGAGGTGTTCTCGCGGAACGTCTGCTCGGTCCACGACCCGCTCTCGGCATAGTCGAAGAACATCTTGGGCGTCCGCTGCTTGTGCAGGCGTTTCAGGTCGTCGATGCAGGTGATGACGGGCATTTCCGGGCTCCGGCTGGACAGGTCGCGCGGATCCGTCTTACTGCGGCGGGCCACGTGGCGCAATCTTGGGCGGCGGAGACAGGCGATGCACAATCTCTGGTGGGCGATACTCGGCGGCTTCGTCGCCGCGGGCGCGACGACGCTGGGCGCGGTGCCCACGCTGATCGGTCGCGGCATGTCCACCCGAACCGCCGACCTGCTCCTCGGCTTCGCCGCCGGGGTGATGCTGTCGGCCGCCTATTTCTCGCTGATCCTGCCGGGGATCGAGGTGGCCGAGGCGCAGTACGGCTCCATCACCCTCGCGGCCCTCGTCGCCGGGGCGGGCATCGCCATGGGGTCCGGTTTCGTCGCCTGGCTGAACCACGCGATCCCGCACGAACACTTCCGTTCCGGGCGCGAGGGCGGCGGCGTCGATTCCGCGACCTTCGCCCGCATCTGGCTCTTCGTCCTAGCGATCGCCATCCACAACTTCCCGGAAGGCCTGTCGATCGGCGTGGCCTTCGGCGTCGACCGCGCCAACGGCATGTCGGTGATGACCGGCATCTCTCTGCAGGACATCCCCGAGGGCCTTGCCGTCGCGGTCGCCCTGATCGGCCTCGGCTATTCGAAATGGAAGGCGCTCGGCGTCACGGCGCTCACCGGCCTCGTCGAGCCTGTCGGCGCCTTGATCGGCGCCGCCGCCGTCTCTGTCTCCTCACAGCTGCTGGCCTGGGGCCTGACCTTCGCCGCGGGCGCGATGCTTTACATCATCAGCCACGAGATCATCCCCGAAACACACCGCCGCGGCCACCAGAACCGCGCCACCGCCGGCCTGATCTTCGGCCTCATCCTGATGATGGTGCTCGACGTCACCCTGGGGTGATTGCCAACGACGAAGCCGGCTCAGTCGCTCCGCGCTCGAACCAGTGCGCGGGTCCCCTGCTTCTTCTGGTTCCAAATACTTCGGGGGTCCGGGGGCAGAGCCCCCGGCGGGTCGCCGCCAGGCGAAATCCTCAGGCCCGGTGCGCGCCGTCTGCCAGCGACTTCACGAAGGCCAGCACCTCGGACACCGGCTTGCCCGTCGCCGCCTCGGCCACGATAGCGGAGCCCACGACACAGCCGTCCGCGACGCTGGCGATCCCCTGCGCCGCATCGGGCGTCTTGATGCCGAAGCCGACGATCACCGGCAGATCGGTCTGCGACTTGATCCGCGCCACCTCGGGCGCCACGTCGCCCGCCTGCGCCTCGGCCGAACCGGTGATGCCGGTGATCGAGACGTAATAGACGAAACCCGACGTATTCTGCAGCACCTTGGGCAGCCGCTTGTCGTCGGTCGTGGGCGTCGCCAGCCGGATGAAGTTCAGCCCGGCCGCCTGCGCGGGGATGCACAGCTCGTCATCCTCCTCGGGCGGCAGGTCGACCACGATCAGCCCGTCCACGCCGACGGCCTTGGCATCGTCGAGGAACGCCTCGACGCCGCGGTTGTAGATCGGGTTGTAGTAGCCCATCAGGACGATCGGCGTCGTCGTATCCTCCTCGCGGAAGGCGCGGACCATCGCCAGCGTCTTTTCCAGCGTCATCCCGGCTTCCAGCGCGCGCTGTCCGGCAAGCTGGATCGTCGGGCCGTCCGCCATCGGGTCGGTGAAGGGCACGCCCAGCTCGATCACGTCGACCCCCGCCGCGGGCAGGCCGCGCAGGATCTCCATCGACCGCGCCTCGTCCGGGTCGCCGGCCATCATGTAGGCGACGAAGCCCTTGCGGCCTTCGGCCTTCAGGCTGGCGAACGTGTCGTCGATACGGGTCATCTGCCCCTCCGCTTCAGGTCCGGAGCGGAGTGCCGCATCGCGCGCGAAAGATCAAGCCGCAGGCGGCGCTCCGCCATGCGGCGGGGCGTCAGAATTCGTCCGGCCCCTCGACCATCACCATCCAGCGGATGCCGAACCGGTCCGACAGCGCCGCGAACCCGGGGCTGAAGAAGGTGGGCTCCAGCGCCTGCCGGACCTCGCCGCCCTCGGCCAGCCCGTCGAAGACCCGCTGCGCCTCTTCCAGCGTCGGCAGGGTGACCGAGACGTTGCATCCCGCCATCGCCGGGCTGTTGCCCTCGAAATCGTCGCTGGCATAGATCCAGCCCTCTCCGATCTTCAGGGCGGAATGCATCACTGCGTCGTCCGGCACGCCCGGCATCTGTGCCTTCACGTCCGGCGGCATCATGCTGGCGGGCATGATGTCGGGTTCAGCCCCGAAGATGGTGCCGTAGGTTTTCATGGCCTCGGCGCAGGAGCCGTTGAAGAAGAGATAAACGATGGGCTGCATGGCGACTCCCTGTCTGCCGGATGTTGCGTTGGTATCAACTTTGATGGCGGCGCGGCGCAGGGTCAACCCTGCGGACCCGCCTCGGGGCTTGACCCTGCCGGTGGCGGCACCCTACATGCCCGCGCAACGTGACACTGGCGCGAAAGGGCGGCTGGCATGGGTTTCAGGATGGGTATCGTCGGGCTGCCGAACGTCGGCAAGTCGACCCTCTTCAACGCGCTGACGAAGACCGCCGCGGCGCAGGCGGCCAACTTTCCCTTCTGCACGATCGAACCGAACGTGGGCGAGGTGAACGTGCCGGACCGCCGTCTGGACACGCTGGCCGGGATCGCGAAAAGCGCGAGCATCATTCCCGCGCGGATGACTTTCGTCGACATCGCGGGCCTGGTGAAGGGCGCGAGCCAGGGCGAGGGCCTCGGCAACCAGTTCCTCGCCAACATCCGCGAGACGGACGCGATCGCCCACGTGCTGCGCTGTTTCGAGGATGACGACATCACCCATGTCGAAGGCCGGGTCGATCCGGTCGCCGATGCCGACACGATCGAGACCGAGCTGATGCTGGCCGACCTCGAGTCGATCGAGAAGCGCCGCGCGAACCTCGTTCGCAAGCTCAAGGGCAACGACAAGGAAGCCGCGCAGCAGGACCGGCTGCTGGCCGCCGCGCAGGCCGCCATCGAGGACGGCAAGCCCGCGCGGACGGTTTCCGTGGACGCCGAGGACCTGAAGGCATGGAAGGGGCTGCAGCTGCTGACCACCAAGCCGGTGCTCTACGTCTGCAACGTGGCCGAGGATGAAGCGGCCAAGGGCAACGCCCTGTCCGACAAGGTCGCGCAGATGGCGGCGGAGCAGGGGGCGGGGCACGTCGTGATTTCCGCCCGGATCGAGGAGGAGATCAGCCAGCTCGACGCCGAGGAAGCCGAGATGTTCCTGTCCGAGATGGGGCTGGAGGAGGCGGGCCTCGACCGGCTGATCCGCGCCGGTTACGACCTGCTGCGGCTGGAGACCTACTTCACCGTCGGCCCCAAGGAAGCCCGCGCCTGGACGATCCGCAAAGGCACCAATGCACCGCAGGCGGCGGGCGTCATCCACGGCGATTTCGAGCGCGGGTTCATCCGGGCCGAGACAATCGCCTATGACGACTACGTCGCGGGCAAGGGCGAGCAGGGCGCCAAGGAGGCCGGCAAGATGCGGGCCGAGGGCAAGAGCTATGTGGTGCAGGACGGCGACGTCATGCACTTCCTGTTCAACACCTGACATCCAGACATGAAAAGACCCGCCCTTCGCTAGAAGAGCGGGTCGTCGCCGGGTGTGGCCCCGGCACGGGCGGAAGGGTCAAAACCGCCCGTTAGCCAACGTCATGGCCGTGTCAGCGAACCACGGTCACCACGCGGCGATCAGCATCCACCACGACCGGCACGCCGTTCAGGTAGACATACTTGTATTCGCTGTCCGGGATGGTCTGCAGCGTGACTTCTTCCGGCACGCCAGCACCCGTTACGACTTCGCCCTGCACGTAAACCGGCTCGGTCGGGTTTTCGACCACGTAGGTGGTCACGGTTTCCTGCGGGGTGGCCAGTGCGCCTGCGACCACGCCACCTGCCGCGGCGGCTGCGATACCTGCCGGGCCGGCTGCGGCTGCGAGGGCCATCATGCCACCGGTCATGCCGGCGGTCAGCGAGTTGCCGAGCGCCTGATCGTTGTCCTCGGTGACGGTTTCAACTTCCACGGCGGTGCGGTTTTCATAGACGCTGGCCGCCTGACCGTCGATCGGCGTGTTCAGGTAGGCGCCATAGGCCCAGCCCTGTTGGCCGTTGTAGTCCACGCGGCACCACTGGCTGACGTCCATGCACTGGTCCACGGAGACCATCGCCTCACCGGGAATGACGTCGATGATTTCAGCCTGCGGGCTCGGGCCCGAACGCAGGTTGAGTTCGGTGGTTGCGGTGGCGTCGACGGCGGCCAGAGCGCTGGATGCGGTCAGGGCGCCTACGGTCGAGATGAGTGCGATACGTTTCAGCATTGGTTACGTCCTTCTGTGTCACTACGGGGCTGACAGCATCCTCCCCGTTCCGAACACTAAACTTCGTCACCGGTGCGTAAGTTCCCGGGTTCCGAGCGGGTGGCGATCTTCCGCCGTCTTGCGTCGCGTGGGTCTGGCGGGCAAAACGGGACACCCGGACACCGGGTCCGGCCCAAGCGAAAAGGCCCTCCCTATGACGACGATCATGCTGGCCCCAAACGGTGGCCGCAGGCTGCCCGCCGAACATGCCGCGATCCCCGTGACCATCGCCCAGTCGACCGCCTGTGCCGTTGCGGGCGCTGCTGCAGGAGCGGACGCGATCCACGTCCATCTGCGCGACGCCGAGGGCGGGCACCTGCTGGACGCGGGCGGTTATGGCGAGCTGATCGCCGAGATCGGAAGGGCTGCACCCGGCATGGCGGTGCAGATCACCACCGAGGCCATCGGGCGCTATGGCCCGGCCGAGCAGATGCAGGTGGTGCGCGACACGAAGCCCGACTTCGCCTCCTGCGCGCTGCGGGAACTCTGCGCGGACGAAGGCGCGGCGCTGCGGTTCTATGCCGAGATGGCCGAGGCCGGGGTGGGCATCCAGCATATCCTCTACACGGCCGATGACATCCGCCGGTATCGCGGGATGGTCGAGGGCGGACACCTGGCGCGGGACGGGGCGGTGATCTTTGTCGTCGGGACATACCCGGACGGCGGTGGCGCGCTGCCACGACAGCTTGCCGACTACGTCGCCCTGTTGGGCGATGCGGCGGCGGAATGGATGGTCTGCGCGTTCGGCGCCGGGGAAAGCCGGGTGCTGGCCGCCGCGATGGCCATGGGCGGCCATGCGCGGGTCGGGTTCGAGAACTCGCTTCAGATGGCCGACGGGTCGGTCGCGGCGGACAATGCGGCGCGGGTGCGCGAGGTGGCGGATCTGCGCCGCGCGCTCGGTTTGACCGGCGGCGGCGCGGCGCGGGCGCTCGGCGCCCGCTAGAGCATCAGGCGATCGCCGCTAGGAACTCCCTGGCCACAGCCGTCACGCCGGGCGCATCCAGCCGGTAATGGGCATAGAGCGCGGCGGGCGGCCCGATCTCGACATAGCGGTCGGGCACGCCGTGCTTGCGGAAGGGTACGCGCGGCAGGTCGACCAGCACCTCGGCCACGGCGGTGCCGAGTCCGCCGGTGATGTTGTGCTCTTCCACAGTCAGGATCGCGGCGGTCTCGCTGGCCGCCGCCTCGATCTCGGCCCGGTCCAGCGGGCTGATCGTGTGCATGTCGACGACGCGGGTCTCGATCCCCTCTGCCGCCAGCGCCTCGGCCGTGTCCAGCGCCGCGCGGACCTGGCTGCCGGTGGCGATGATGGTCAGGTCCTTGCCCTCGCGCAGGCGGATGGCCTTGCCGATCTCCAGCTCGGGCACCGTCGGGTAGACCTCCGGATCGCGGCCCCGGCCAAGGCGGATATACATCGCGCCCGGATGGTCGACCGACTTGCGCAGGATGGCGCGCAGGTGGTTGGCGTCGGTGGCGCAGATGACGGTCAGGTCCGCCATGACCCGCAGCATCCCGAGGTCTTCGAGCGCATGGTGCGACGTGCCGTAGAACCCCATCGACATGCCGGAATGGGTGCCGATGACGCGCACGGGCATACGCGGATAGGCGCAGTCGGTGCGGATCTGTTCGGCGCCGAGGATGGCGCTGAAGCTGGCGAAGGTCGCCACGTAGGGCACCAGCCCGCAGGAGGCCATGCCGGCGGCGGCGGTGATCATGTTCTTCTCGGCGATGCCGAAGTCGAAGAAACGGTCGGGGTGCACCGCCTTGAAGTCGTTGGTCCGGTTGGCCGAGGCGAGGTCGGCCGTCGCCACCACGATCCGGGGATCGGTCCTGGCCATTTCGGCCAGTTCCTCGCCCAGGACAAAGGCGGGCATGCCGGCCTTGGGGGTGCCGCGCACCGACCGCGCGTCCTTGAACCGGGTCTCGCCATCGGTCGTGCCGCGGAAAATCTCCGCCTCGTTCTGCATTTCGGTGCTCATTCCGCGGGCTCCGGTTCATAGGGCTGAAGGCCCGCTTCCAGTTCGGCCATGACCTCGTCGTAATCCTCGCCCACGAGGTTGCCGACGTGCCAGTCGAGGCTCATTTCCATCCGCTTGACGCCGCGCCCCTTCACCGTGTCCAGCACGATCGCCTGCGGCTTGCCGGTGGTGCCTTCGGGCAGGTTGCGGAAGGCGCCGAGGATCGCTTCGAAATTGTGGCCATCCACGCGCTGCACGTCCCAGCCGAAGCTGGCGAAGCGTTCGTGGACCGGCTCGATCGACATGATCTCTTCGGTGTGGCCGTCGATGCAGAGCCCGTTGCGGTCGAGCAGGATCACGAGGTGGCCCAGTTTGAAATGGCCGGCGGAAATCACCGCCTCCCAGATCTGGCCCTCGGAGATTTCGCCGTCACCAAGCATCACGTAGGTCCGGTAATCGCGCCCCGTCGCGCGGCCCGCCAGGGCCATGCCGACACCGACGGACAGGCCGTGACCGAGCGAGCCGGACGAGAAGTCGAGGCCCCTGACCTTCTTCATGTCCGGATGGTCACCGTATTTGGAACCGAGGCGGGTGTAGGTCTCCAGCTCCTCCGGGTCGAAATAGCCGAGATCGGCCAGCACAGGGTAGAGGCCGATGGCCGCGTGACCCTTGGACATGATGAACCGGTCGCGGTTGTCCCAGCCGGGGTTCGACGGTTCGATCCGCATCTGGCTGTAGTAGAGCGCCGAAAGCGTTTCAGCGCATGAGAAGGTCGAGGAGTAGTGCCCGGCACCGGCGATCCGGGTGAGGCGCACGGTCTCTTTCCGGATGAACTTTGCCCTGTCCTCGAGGACGGCAAGGCTGACGTTGGAACGGTCTGTCATCGGGCCTCCGGCTGCCGTTGCTGTTCAGTTGGGTATTTTGATATATCAAGATTGGCCGGCTCGCAACGGTTTTGACTGACGTCCGCCTCATGTGGGTGGGATGAGGGGCGAAATCTGTGTGCGGAAGCCGGTTCGGGCGGCTGAATGATATATCAAGGCGTGAATCACCTGACGCTGCCAGAAGGCTTGTGGGCGTCGATGATATATCAATATGCGCATTTTCTGGCCGGACGTCCGAATGCTCCGGGCTCGGTCCGCACAGGTCAAGGTGCCGGGCCGTGTTGCCAGATGCTTGGATGAACGGGTCGAATTTCAACGCTTTCCGTTGTTGGGCGGCCTTTTCGCCGTCTGGCGAGCCGTTCGCCATCATTTAACATCGGTGCGCCAAGCGCTCAAAGAATCCTTGACACTGGTTTGTGAGCGCGGCCTATTTGATATATCAAACTGACGCCATTGCCGGAGAGATTTGTCTTGGACGACGCACGACTGCAGAACCAGTCCAGGGACGCGGCCCTGCGCGACCGGGCCGCCCATGTGATCCCCGGCGGCATGTGGGGCCACCAGCGCGCGGCGGCCGTGCCCGCAGGATACCCCCAGTTCTTCGCGGGGGGCGAGGGGCCCTACGTCATCGACGTGGACGGTCGGCGCTACATCGACTTCATGTGCTCCTGGGGGCCCATCGTCCTCGGCCACCTGCACCCGGCGGTGGAAGAAGCCGCGCGGGTCCAGCGCGAAGCAGGCGACTGTCTCGACGGGCCGACGGAACACGCCGTCAAGCTGGCCGAACTGCTGGTCGAGACGATGCCGATGGCCGACTGGGCGCAGTTCCAGAAGAACGGCGGCGATGCGACGACCGCCTGCGTGACCATCGCGCGGGCCGGGACGCAGAAGCGCAAGGTTCTGGTCGCAAAGGGCGCCTATCACGGCGCCGTGCCGTGGTGTTCGCCTTCGCTGGCCGGTGTCACCGCCGAGGACCGGGCGCACGTGCTGCACTATGAATTCAACGACGTGGACAGCCTCGCCGCCGCCGTGGCCGAGGCTGGTGACGACCTTGCCGCCATCGTCGTCTCGGCCTTCCGTCACGACCTCGGCCGACTGCTGGAGGATCCGACACCCGAATTCGCCGCCGCCGTGCGCAGCCACGCCGACGCCACGGGTGCCGCAATGATCCTCGACGATGTGCGGGCCGGGTTCCGGCTGCACCTCGGCGGGTCGTGGGAACAGTGGGGCGTGCGCCCGGACCTCGCCGCCTACTCCAAGGCCATCGCCAACGGGCACCCGCTGTCCGCCGTGGTCGGCAACGACCGCTTCCGCGCGGCGGCCGAGCAGGTCTTCGTGACGGGCTCGTTCTGGTACACCGGCGCGCCGATGGCCGCCGCCGTCGCCACGATCACCGAACTTCACCGCATCGACGGCCCGGCGCTGATGCGCGCTGCGGGCCAGCGGTTCCGCGACGGGCTGTCCGAACAGGCCGCCCGCCACGGGTTCGAGGTGATCCATTCCGGCCCGCCCGCCATGCCGCTGATGCAGTTCGTGGCGGATGCCGACGATCCGCTCGACAAGCTGGGCGAGGCGTTCTGCCAGGAGGCGCTGAAGCGGGGGGTATATATGCACCACCGCCACAACATGTTCCTCGGCACATCCCATACGTCCGAAATAATTGACCTCGCGCTTCAGGCGACCGAGGGTGCCTTCGCCGCTTTGGCGAGGGGACGGACACCGGATGACTGAGACGCAGGCAGCAATTGTAACCGACGAAGGCGAGGACGGCCTGCCGCTGTCCGAAGTGGTCTATGCCAAGCTCCGGGCCTCGCTCATGCGGGCCGAGATGGCGCCGCACGAACGGCTCAAGGTCCGCGATCTGGCGCAGAAGATGGGGACATCGGAAACCCCGGTGCGCGAGGCGCTGTTCCAGCTGGCCCACGAGGGCGCGATCGAGATCAAGCCGCGCTACTACATCCGCGTCCGCCGCCCCACGCTACGCGAATACCTCGACATCCGCGACATCCGCCTGTCGCTGGAGCCGCTGGCCGCCGAACGGGCGCTGCCGCATATCGACGACGCGGTGATCGCCCAGCTGGAGCACAGCCACGCCGGTCTGGTCGCCGCCGAGGCCTCGGGCGACTGGCGGACCGCGCTGCAGACGAACTTCGACTTTCACTTCGGGCTCTACGCGCGCTCGGGCATGGCCACGCTGACGGAAACATTGGAAAGCCTGTGGCTGCGGATCGGCCCGGTGATGAGCGAGCTCTATCCGAACGCGCATCCGACCTACGCGGAGCGGCACCAGCACCTGAACGTGCTCGACGCGATCCGTGCGCGGGATTCCTATGCGCTGCGCGAGGCGATCCGCATGGACCTGATCGAGGGCGGGCGCAACCTGCGCCAGCACCTCGCGGAATACGAAGCCGCCGGAAAACGGGACGGGTAGGCGGGCGCATCCCGTCGCATCGTCCCGCCCGGCCCAACCGGAGCGCGCGATGACCCGCACCCCTTTCGAGTTCCCTGAAACCGGCCCCCACGCCATCCATCCGCGCCGCATCCGCAAACTGCACGCGGACGAGCATTTCCTGAGCGATTACCGCTACGAATTCCCGCGCGAGGACCCGGCGTTCCCCGAGGTCTACACCTACACCGACCGCATGTCCTACGATCCGGGCGAGACGGTGTCGTTCCACGTCTCGACCACCGCCGAGCGCTGGTCGATCCAGATCTACCGCGACGGCCACGCGCCCGAAATGGTGCACGAGACGTTCGATCTGCCGGGCAGTTTCACCAAGACCTCCGACACCGCCTACATGGACGGCTGCGACTGGCCGGTGCTGCATTCATGGACGATCCCCGAGGGGCAGCGGTCGGGATTCTACCGGGTCGTCTCCACCTGCCTGCGCGCAGACGGGCAGCGGCATGTGCAGCATCACTTTTTCACCGTCCGCCCGACGCAGGCGACGCGGCAGGGGCGGATGGTCATCATGCTCGCGACCGCGACATGGACATCCTACAACGATTGGGGCGGGGCGAACGCCTATTTCGGGACGTGGGGACCCAAGGGCAATGACGCCTCGCCCATCCTCAGCCTGAAACGTCCGTGGACGCGGGGTCTGCTGTGGCTGCCCAAGGGCGCCGCCCGCGTGGCGCAGCGCGAGATGCCGGACATGAACGACGCGCCGCGCTATCCTTCCAAGGAATGGGGCTATTCCTACGGTTGGGCGCAGTATTACGCCGCGGCGGGCTGGGCGCAGTTCGACCGGCACTTCGTGGTGTGGTGCGAGGCGCAGGGCTTCACCCCCGACATCATCACCCAGACCGACCTGCATTACCGGCCCGAGATCCTCGACGGCTACACCTGCCTCGCCACCTCCGGCCACGACGAATACTGGACCCGCGAGATGCGCGAGACGGTGGAGCGGTTCTGCGAGAACGGCGGCGGCTTTGCCCGGTTCGGCGGCAACTTCGTCTGGCAGATCCGGCTGGAGGACGAGGGGATGCGGCAGGTCTGCTACAAGGGCAAGGCGCACACCCTCGACCCGGTGCGCGAGGGGCCGGACAAACACCTGCTGACGACCTCGTGGGAAGGGCGCGGTGTGGAATGGCCGGGCGCGGGGACCGTGGGCGTCAACGGCTGCCACGGCATGTACGCCAGCTGGGGCGGCTTCGCGCCCAAGGGATCGCGCGGCTTCACCGTCTACCGGCCCGATCACTGGGCGTTAAAGGGGACGGATCTGCGCTATGCCGACGTCTTCGGGGCCGAGGCGGGAATCTTCGGCTACGAAGTTGACGGGCTGAACTACACCTTCCACCAGGGCCTGCCATACCCGGTGCAGGAGCCGGGCGTGCCGGACAATATCGAGATCCTCGCGATGACCCCGGCCATGCTCTACGAATACGAACATCCGGGGCAGGGCGTGCGCTACTACCTCTCGGATGGCGATCTGGAGGGTATCGTGTCGCTGGCACCGGAACCGCCCGAGGAAGCGCGGGCGCGCTACAGGCACGGGTCGGGCATGGTCGTCGCGATGAAGAAGGGCCGGGGCGAGGTGGTGACCGCCGGGTCCTGCGAATGGGTCATGGGCCTGACCCGGCGCGATCCCTTCACCGAGCGGATCACGGCCAACGTGCTGCACCGGTTTTCCGAGGGCTGAGCGCCCCACAACCATGTCATCGGACGCTTTCCGCGTCCCCTCGGCCGCCTGCTGCGCCATCATGGCGGCAGCGCCGTCGCGCGTTGCCGTCCTCAGCAGAAAGGCCCCCGATGTCCGGTCCGTTGTCCCATGTCCGCGTCCTCGACCTCAGCCGGGTCATGGCCGGACCGTGGAGCGGCCAGATCCTCGCGGATCTGGGTGCTGACGTTATCAAGGTCGAACGTCTGGGCGAAGGCGACGACACCCGGCAATGGGGCCCGCCATGGCTCAAGGACAGCGAGGGGAATCCGACGCGGGAATCCGGCTACTATCTGTCCGTCAACCGGGGCAAGCGCTCGGTCGAGCTGGACCTGAAGACGCCCGAAGGGATCGCCGCCGTGACCGCACTGGCGGCGCAATCGGACATCCTGCTGGAGAACTTCAAGACCGGGACGCTCGACCGGATGGGCCTGGGTTATGACGCGCTTAGCAAGGTGAACCCCAGGCTCATATACTGCTCGGTCACCGGGTTCGGCCTGACCGGGCCGCGCGCGAACGATGCGGCCTATGATTTCATGATCCAGGGCATGGGCGGGCTGATGAGCGTGACCGGCGCCGCTGATACCGATCCGGGCGGCGGGCCGCAGAAGGTGGGCGTGCCGATCATCGACATCCTGACGGGGATGTACGCCACCGTCGGCGTCCTTGCGGCGCTGGCCAACCGGGACCGGACGGGCATCGGGGAACACATCGACCTTGCCATGCTGGACGTCTCGGCGGCGGTGCTGGCCAATCAGGCGATGAACTACCTCGTCTCGGGCCGCACGCCGGTCCGGCACGGGAACCGCCATCCGAACATCCAGCCGCAGAACGTCTATCCGGTGAAGGACGGCCATATCGTGCTGGCGGTCGGCAATGACGGCCAGTTCCGCAAGTTCGCTGAGACCATCGGCCATCCCGAACTGGCCGAGGACCCCCACTTTGCCACCAACCCCGCGCGGGTCGAGAACCTGCCCGAGCTGGAAGCGCTGATCGCGGGCCCGTTGGCCGGCCGCACGGTTGCCGACTGGTGCGCGGCCTTTGCCGCGGCGGGGGTGCCGTCCGGGCCTATCAATACCGTGGACAAGGTGTTCGAGGAGCCGCAGATACAGCATCGCCGGATGCTGCGCGACATTCCCCACCCGCTCAGCGGGACGGTGAAACAGGTCGTCAGCCCGCTGAACTTCCGCAACGCCCCGCTGGCCTTCGACCGCGCGCCGCCCCTGCTGGGGGAACATACCGAAGAGGTGTTGCGCAGCCTCGGACTGGGGGATGGCGATGACTGACGAGGGCAAGGGCGCAGGCGCGCGGATCAGCTTTCCCACGCCCGACACGATGACCCCGGCGCAGCGCGAGGTCTATGACCAGATCGTCTCGGGCCCGCGCAAGACACTGGTCGGCCCGCTGCGCGCGGCGCTTCACAACCCGGTGCTGGCCGACCGCTGGCAGAGGCTGGGACAGGTGCTGCGGTTCGAGACCTCGCTGCCCGCGCGCCTGAACGAACTGGCGATCCTCGTCACCGCGCGGCGCTGGAACGCGCGGCTGGAATGGGCGATCCATGCGGGCGACGCGGCGCGCGCCGGTCTGGATGCGGGCATCATCGAAGCGATCCGGACCTGCAGCCTGCCTGACTTCGGCGCGGATGATGACGCGCGCGCGGTCTACGAATACGCGCGCCAGCTGGTCGAAACGGGCGACACCGCGCAGGAGGTCTATGACGCGGTGCTGCGCCGGTGGGGCGAGGCGGGCGCGGTCGAACTGACGGCGGTCATCGGCTATTACTCGATGGTCGCGCTGACGCTGAACGTGCACCGGGTCCCACTGCCCGACGGCGTCCCGGACACGCTGCCGGTCGAGGACGGGGCGCTGCCCTCGATGCCCCCGGCCCGCGGCCCGGCGTGACCGCGCGGCGCGGCGAAAACGATACCAAGGACAGGAGGCGCAGGCATGCGCGCATATGACACCCTCTCACTCGACGTGGCCGACTACATCGCCACCATCACCATCCGGCGCCCGCCGGTGAACGCCCAGAACAACCGGTTCCGCGAGGATCTGGTCGAGGTGGTCGATGCGCTCGGCGACCGGACCGACGTGCGCGCCATTATCATCACCGGCGAGGGCAAGGCGTTTTCGGCCGGGGCCGACCTGTCCGAACGGCCGACGCAGGATCCGGGCGTCTACACGGCCCACAACCGCCGGGTGCGGGCCAGCTTCGACTGCCTGCTGGAATGCCCCAAGCCGATCATCGCCGCCGTGAACGGTGCGGCCATCGGGGCGGGCTGCGTCACCGCCCTATGCTGCGACATCATCGTGGCGTCTGAAAAGGGCTATCTGCAGATGACCGAGGTGAATGTCGGTCTGGCCGGCGGCGTGGCCCATGTCCGGCGGCACTTCGGCGAGAGCGATGCGCGGATGATGATCTACACCGCGCGGCGGGTCTACGGCCCCGAACTGCTGCGGATGAACGTCGCCTCGGCCTGCACCGCGCCCGAAGAGCTGATGGACACCGCACGCGACTATGCCATCGACATCGCAAAGGCCAGCCCCTCGGCGGTGCGGGCCGCCAAGAAGTCGTTCCAGGTGACAGAAGGGGTGTCGATCTACGACGCCTACCGGTTCGAGCAGGGACAGACCAAGGCGCTGTCGACCTCCGAGGATACAGCCGAGGCCATGGCCGCGTTCCGCGAGAAGCGGGCGCCCGAGTTCAAGAGCTGACACCACCAAAGGAAACGCCGCCCCGGAGCGGGTCCGGGGCGGCGCCGTGTTCAGGGTCGTGGCTTACTTGCTGATGCCGCGCTCGACCGCGAGCTTCTTCCAGTTCTCCATTTCCCTGGCCAGACGTGCGGTGACGTCCGGCACGCTGCTTGTCTCGATGTTGATGTCGATGGGCGCGACCACGTCCAGGAAGGCCTGGCTGCTGACGACCTCGTTCACCTCGGAGTTGATGAAGGTCACGACCTCGTCCGACACGCCCGAGGGAACGAACATGCCCAGCCACTGGCGGATCTGCACGTCGGGATAGCCGACCTCGGCCGTGGTCGGGACGTCGGGCAGCGCGGTCACGCGCTTGTCGTCCATCACCGCCAGCGCGTTCAGCGCGCCCGCCTTGATCTGGTCGCCCGCCGTCGCGACGGAGGTGTCGTAGATGTCCGCTTCCTTGCTCAGGATCGCGACCATCGCATCGCCGCCGCCCTTGTAATGCACGACCTCAAGGTCGAGACCCGCGTCGGACAGGAACTTCTCCATCCCGAAATGGGTCGTGGTGCCCAGACCGGCGGTCGCGGCGAACATGTCGCTGCCCTTGGCCTTTTCCACGAACTCCTCGAGCGTCTTGATGCCGGTGTCGGCATTCACGATCAGGATGTAGGCGATATAGCCGAAGATCCCGACCGGCTTCATGTCCGTTTCCGGATTGAACGGCAGGTCCTTGTAGACCGCCGGGGCCGTCGCATAGGCCGAGGTGGTCATCAGGATCGTATGCGCGTCGGGCTTGGACTGGCTGACATAGGCGGTGCCCACCATCGACCCGCCGCCCGGCTTGTTCTCGACCACGACCGGGTGGCCCCAGCGTTCCTGCAGTGCGGTGGCGAGGTGCCGTGCGAAGATGTCGGTGTTTCCGCTCGGGGAATAGGGCACCACCAGCGTGACCGTCCCGGTCGGGAAGTCCACCGCCGCCGCGCTCTGCGCCAGCCCGAGCGCGAGCGCCGCGCCCGCCAGAAGCCTCTTGATCGTTCTCATTGTCGTCTCCTCCCTTGGTTGTTTCGTTCAGACGTCCTGTGCGTAGACCTCGCGCCGCTTGCTCAGCTTGTACGAGGTCCAGACCCCCCAGATCAGGATGGCCCCGGTGATCGCCATGATCGTCCCGCTGACGGGGCGTTCGAAGAAGGTGGCGAAGCTGCCGCGCGACAGGACCATGGCGCGGCGGAAATGTTCCTCCATCAGCGGGCCCAGCACAAAGCCGAGCAGCAGCGGCGCGCCGGGAAAGCCGAAGATCCGCATCGCGTAGCCGACCGCGCCGAAGAAAAAGACCTGCCAGACCGTCAGAGCGTTGAAGGTCGTCGAATAGGCCCCGATGCAGATGAAAAGCAGCACCGCCGGGAACAGGATGTGATAGGGGATCAGCAGCATCCGCACCCAGATCCCGATCAGCGGGATGTTCAGGATCAGCAGGATCACGTTGCCGACCCAGAAGCTCATGATCAGCCCCCAGAACAGCTCGGGTTGCGAGGTGATGAGCGTCGGGCCCGGTGCGATGCCGTGGATCATCAGCGCGCCCAGCATGAGCGCCATCGTCGCGCTGCCCGGAACGCCCAGCGACAGGGTCGGGATAAAAGCGGTCTGGTCGGCGGCGTTGTTCGCGGCCTCGGGTGCCATGATCCCTTCGATCGCGCCTTTGCCGAAGCGTTCGGGCTCTTTCGCGATCCGCTTTTCAACGGCGTAGGACAGGAAGGCGGCGATCGACGGCCCGGTGCCCGGAAGCGTGCCGAAGAAGGACCCCATCGACGCGCCCCGGATCATCGGGAACCACGACCGCCGCATGTCATCCCGCGTCGGCTTGATGGCCCTGAGCGAAACGCTTTCGCGGTCGATCGCCGTGGCGTTCACGCGGCGGATGCTCATGATCACCTCGGCCACGCCGAAGACGCCCATGGCCAGCGCGATCAGGCTGATCCCGTCCAGCAGGCCGAGCGAGCCGAAGGTGAACCGGGCGGAGGCGCTCTGGGTGTCCATGCCGACGAGGCCGAAGCAGATGCCGAGGGCGACCATCGCGAGGCCCTTGACCGCGGAGCCTTCCGAGATCGTCGAGGCGGCGACCAGCCCCATCAGCATCAGCGAGAAATACTCGGCCGATCCGAACTTCAGCGCATAGCCCGCGATCACGGGCGAGAACAGCATCAGCAGGATCACACCGACCGAAGCGCCGAAGAACGACGCGACCGTGGTCATGAACAGCGCGACGCCGCCACGCCCCTGCTGCGCCATCGGATAGCCGTCCAGACAGGTGACGGCGTTCGCCGGCGTGCCGGGGATGTTCAGCAGGATCGACGCGGTGGACCCGCCGTAGGTGGTGCCGTACCAGATGCCGCCCAGCATGATGAGCGCGGTGGTCGGCCCGAGCGTGAAGGTCAGCGGGAACAGCATCGAGATCGCAGTCAGCACGCCGATGCCGGGGATCACGCCGACGAGAGTGCCCAGAAGCGCACCGAGGAAGCAGTAGAAGACGTTCGTCGCGCTCAGCGCCACGCCCAGTCCCATGCCGAGGTTATTCAGAAGTTCCATCAGAAGGGCCAGTTGAACATTGCCATCTGCAGTCCGAGGCAGATGCGGAACACGAAGGGGGCCAGCAGCGACAGGCCGAGACACAGCAGCGCGAGGCTGACGGGGCGCAGCTTCAGTTCGGCCAGCGAACTGATGATCGTCACCGCCAGCAGCGCGGGGATCAGCCCGAAGAGCGGCATGAGGATGGCGAAGCCCGCGATGCCCGACAGAACGAAGAGCGGCGACCAGAACCGGATATCGGCCTTTTCTACCTCACGCAGCAGCGATTGCAGGGCGACCAGCAGGCCGAGGCCCGCCACGGCAATGCCCATACCCATCGGGAACATGCCGGGTCCCATCCGTCTGAGCGAACCCAGCGGGTAATGCATGGCCGCATAGATCGCGAACCAGGCGCCGACGGCCAGCAGCACGAGGCCGCCGACGGTGTCCTTGTTCACCCGGCCCATCATCCGAGCGCCGCCTGTCCGGGCGATATGCCATGGCATACCGGAATTCGTCCGGCGCGGGGCCGAAACGCTGATGACACCTGTGACCTCCCTGTCCGTCGTTGCGGACGTCCTGTTGCACGCTGCCGCGCTTCGCGGAGCCTAGCCGGACAGGGCGCGGCCCCGCATCGGCAAAGGGCCATAGATCATGAATGTGTTGAACGCGGCCGCCTCTTGAATTTCTCTGGTCGTTGACCTTGCGTCAATAGAGCAGCTCTCCCGCCGCGCGCGTGGCGACAGGTCGGGGCGATTGTAACGACGATATTGGGAGAGAGTTCTCGGCGATTTCTGAATGCGATGACGTATGGTTTTGGTCCATACGCCATCGCAGGCTGTCAGCGTGTGCGTCTCGTTCAGTCCAGCCCGGCGGGACGGAGATGCGCCCAGGGGCGGTCCTCTTCGACCGTTGCGGCAAGGGCCAGCAGATCGAGGTCGGTGTGGTAGGGGCCGATGAACTGCACCGAGGTGGGCAGGCCGTCGCGGGCAAACCCCGATGGCAGGGCCAGCGCCGGATGGCCGGTCAGGTTGAACGGATAGCAATAGGGCGACATGCCCTGCCGCGTCAGCCCGTTCTCGTGACCGTCGACCATGACCTGCCCGTCCAGCGCCTCGAAATCCGCGGGCAGGGCGGTGCGGGTGACGGTCGGGCTGATCAGGACGTCGTATCGGGTGAACAACGCCTGCACCGCGCGGAACAGCCGGGTGCGGGCCAGCATCGCCTTGCGGTAATCCTCGATCGTGAAGCCGCGACCGCGTTCGATGAAGCCCAGCAGGACCGGATCCATCTGGTTGCCCCAGCGGTCGACCAGCGGGCCGAAGCCCATGGCGATATTGACCTGGTAGAGCACGCGGCCCTCGTATTCGATCCAGTCGACCGGGTCCGTGACCTCTTCGATCACCGCGCCGCGCGCGGCGAGGCCGTCCAGCACGGCCTTGGTGTTGGCTTCCACATCCGCCGAGACGCGGGCGTTGCAGAACTTCGGGATATAGCCGACGCGCAGCCCGTGCAGCGTCCGGCCCGCGCGGGTGGCCAGCGGTTCGGGCGCCGAGAGGGACCACGGGTCGCAATCGTCCGCCCCCGCCAGCGCCGTGATCATCAGCGCCGCGTCCTCGACCGTGCGGGCCAGCGGACCGGCGGCGGCGACGTTGCCGAACGCCTCGCCCGCCTCGCCGTAGGGCAGCAGGCCCACGGTGGGTTTGAGCCCGACCAGCCCGCAGGCGGCGGCGGGGATGCGGATCGACCCCGCACCGTCCGTGCCGAGGCCGAGCGGCCCGATCCCCGCCGCGACCGCGCAGGCCGCGCCGCCGGACGATCCGCCGGCGTATCGTGTGGTGTCCCACGGGTTGCGGGTGGTGCCGAAATGCGGGCCGTCCGTCTGACCCTTGTGGCCGAACTCGGGCGTCGTGGACTTGGCAAAGATCACCGAACCGGCCTCGCGCAGGCGGGTGACGAGGATGTCGTCGGCCTCGGGGATCGTGCCCGCCTTGGTGGCCGATCCGTATTCGGTGGGGATTCCAGCCGTCGGGAACAGGTCCTTGACGTGCATCGGCAGACCGGCCAGCGGACCGAGGTCCTCGCCCTTCGCCAGCGCCGCCTCGGCCTGCTTGGCCTCGTCCCGCGCGCGGTCTGCGGCGACGAATGCGAAGGGGTTCAGCCGTTCGCTCTGCGCCTCGGCGCGGGCGAGCAGGGCGTCGAGGTATTCGACCGGCGACAGTTTGCGGCGCGTCATCAGGGAAACGGCCTCGGCCGCGGTGATCCATGCCAGATCGGTCATGTCAGTCCTCGTAAAGGTGGCAGGCGACGCTGCGTCCGGGTTCGATTTCGCGCAGTTTCGGCGCCTCGACGCGGCAGCGGTCGAAGGCCCTTGGGCAGCGTGGGCAGAGCGTGCAGCCCGGCGGGCGGTTCAGCAGGCTCGGCACCTCGCCCCGGATCGGCGGCTGGCGCACGCCTGCCTCGGGGCGCGGGATCGCCTCGAGCAACGCCTTGGTATAGGGGTGCTTCGGCACCTCGTAGAGCGCGCGTTTCGGCGCGATCTCGACGATCTCGCCCGCGTAGAGCACCGCGATGCGTGTGGACACGGCGCGGACGACGGCAAGATCGTGGGCGATGAAGAGGTAGGACAGGCCCATCTTGTCCTGCAGGTCCATCAGCAGGTTGATGACCTGCGCCTGCATCGACACGTCGAGCGCCGCGACCGCCTCGTCACAGACGACGAAGGACGGATCGAGCGCCAGTGCGCGGGCGATCACGATCCGCTGCCGCTGGCCGCCCGAGAATTCATGCGGGTAGCGGTCCGCGAACTGACGGGCGAGGCCCACGGTTTCCAGCAACTCGTGCACGCGGTCCATCCGGTCCTTGCGCGACCAGCCGCCGCGCACGTCGATGGGTTCCGCGATGACGTCCGACACGCGCATGCGCGGATTCATCGCCGCGTGCGGGTCCTGAAAGACGAACTGCAGCTTGTGGCGCACGCGGGATAGCGCCCGTCTGCCGCCGTCGCCGGTGATCGTTTCGCCGAACAGGTCGATCCGGCCGCTGGTGGCGGGCAGGAGACCCACGAGCATCCGCCCGATGGTCGACTTGCCCGAGCCGCTTTCGCCGACGACGCCCAGCGTCTCGCCTTGCGCGACGTCGAAGCTGACATCGTTGACCGCGCGCAGCACGCGCTTGCCGCGGCCCTTGCCGCCGACGTCGAAATCGCGGGTCAGGTTGCGGACCTGGATGATGGCGGTGTCGGTGGTCATGTCCTTCATTCCGCGGGCTCCGTCGTCTTCATCCGCACCGGGCAGCGGATGAAATGCCCCGGTGCGAAGGCTTCGAGCGGCGGCGGGGCCGCGTGGCAGGCGGGCTCGGCCAGCGCGCAGCGCGGGGCAAAGTTGCAGCCGGGCGGGCGGTTGCCGGGGTCGGGGATGCGGCCGGGAATAGCATAGAGGCGGCTGACATCCTCGTCGGGCGAGGGGATCGCGCGCAGCAGGCCCTCGGAATAGGGATGCTGCGGGGTGTCGAATACGGTCCGGGCCGGCGCGTCCTCGACCAGTTCCCCGGCATACATCACGATGACCCTCTCGGAAAATTCCGCGACGAGGCCGAGGTCGTGCGAGATCAGGATGACAGACATCCCGATCTCCTGCCGCAGCTCGCGCAGCAGTTCGAGGATCTGCGCCTGCACCGTGACGTCGAGCGCGGTGGTCGGTTCGTCGGCGATCAGCAGGCGCGGGCGGCAGGCGATGGCCATGGCGATCATCACCCGCTGGCGCATGCCGCCCGAGAGGCGATGCGGGAACTCGGTCACGCGGCTCTTGGCGTCAGGAATGCGGACCATGTCCAGCAGTTCGACCGCGCGGTTGCGCGCCTCGGTCGCCGACAGGCCCTGGTGGATACGCAGCGTCTCGCCGATCTGGTCGCCGATGGTCAGCACCGGGTTCAGCGAATGCATCGGGTCCTGGAAGATCATCGCGATGTCCCGCCCGCGCAGGTCGCGCAGGCGGCGTTCGGGCATCGCCAGCAGGTCGTTGCCGTCGAACATGATCTTGCCCGACATCCGCGTCGTCCGCGCCGCGTGCAGGCGCAGGATGGACAGGGCGGTGACCGACTTGCCCGACCCGCTCTCGCCCACGATCCCGAGGGTGGAGTTGGCGGGCAGGGCGAAGCTGACATCGCTGACCGAGCGGATCCAGCCGCTGTCGACGCGGAAATCGACCGAGAGGTTCTGAACGTCCAGCATGGTCACTGCTCCATCTTCAGGCGCGGGTCCAGCACGTCGCGCAGGCCGTCACCGAGGAGGTTGGTGCCGAGCGCAGCGAGCGAGATGGCGAGGCCGGGGAAGAGCATGATCCACCATGCCTCGACCGAGTAGTCGCGGCCTTCGGCGATGATGTTGCCCCACGACGGGTGCGGCGGCGGCGGGCCTATGCCGAGGAAGGACAGGGCCGCTTCGGCGAGGATCGCGTAGGCGAAGACGAAGGTGACGGACACCAGCAGCGGCGCCATGCAGTTCGGCAGGATGTGGCGGAAGATGATCCGTGTCGCGCCTGCGCCCGAGACGCGGGCGGCGTCGACGTAGTCCAGTTCGCGGATCACCAGCGCCGCGGCGCGCACGATCCGCGCCATCCGTGGGACGTAGGCCGAGGCGAGGGCGATGATGACGCTCGTCACCTGCGGGCCGAGGGCCGCGTTGATGCCGATGGCCAGCAGGATCGCCGGGAAGGCCAGCAGCGCGTCCATGATCCGCATGATGATGCCGTCGAGCCTGCGGAACCAGGCCGAGGCCATGCCGACGATCGCCCCGCCAGCCGCCGCCAGCATGGCGGAGGCGAAGCCGATCCAGAGCGAGATACGCGCGCCGTAGAGGACGCGGGTGAAGATGTCGCGCCCGAAGTTGTCGGTGCCGAATGGATGTTCGGCCGACGGCGGCGTGAACCGGTCGCGCAGGCTCATCTTGTTGGGCGAACCGTCGGTGATGAACGGCGCGAGCAGGGCGAGCACGACGATCACCAGCACGATCCCGGCGCCGAGGCGGAAGGACCGGTGGCGCCACAGCTTGCGTATCAGGACGCGCGAACGGCTGGGCATCGGGGGCGGGGCGGTGGTTGTCATGGTCGAGGGCGACTGGATGGCGGTCTGATCAGTCATACCGGACCCTCGGGTCGACCCACGCATAGACGATGTCGATCACGATGTTGATGAAGACGAAGGCGAAGCCGAGCAGCAGCATGGTCCCCTGCACGACGGGATAGTCGCGGGCCATGATCGCCTGCACCAGCAGGCGGCCAATGCCGGGCATGGCGAAGATCTGTTCGATCACAACCGAGCCGCCGATCAGCAGCGACAGGATGTAGCCCGAAACGGTGACGACCTGCATCAGCGAGTTGCGGAAGGCGTGTTTCAGGATGGTGCGCATGGGGGTCACGCCCTTGGCGCGGGCGGTGCGGATATAGTCCTGGTCCAGCACTTCCAGCATGGCCGAGCGCGTCATCCGCGCGAGGTAGCCGATCTGGAAAAGCGCCAGCACCACGGCGGGCTGCAGGAGCGAGGCGAGCCAGCCGGAAAAGCTGTCGTGCAGCGGCACGTAACCCGCCGAGGGCAGCCAGCCGAGCGTGACGGAGAAGAGGATCACGGACAGGATCGCGATCCAGAAATTCGGGACGGACACCCCGACGAGGGCGAGGATCATCACCGCGCTGTCGACCCATGTGTCGCGCCACACGGCGGCGATGACGCCGAGCGCGATGCCCACGGGGATCGTGATGACGAAGGCGACGAAGGCGAGCGACAGCGTGACGGGCAGGCGCTGCATCACCGCTTCGGCCACCGGCTGGTTCAGCATCAGCGACCGGCCGAAATCGCCCTGTGCGAGGTTGGTGATCCACAGCCACAGCTGCACCGGCACCGGCTGGTCGAGCCCGAGATCGCGGCGGATCTGGGCGATGGATTCCTGGTCGGCGGCGTCACCGGCGATGATCGTCGCGGGGTCGCCGGGCAGGAGATGCATGAGGAGGAAGGTCAGCACCGCCACAACGAACATGACCGGTATGGCCTGTGCGATGCGGAAGGCGATCAGCTTGGTCATCCGTCGGTCCTTGGGGGTTCGGGGGCAGGGGTGGTCCGGGCGTCAGTCGCCCGGACCGGTGTCGTCAGGGGCGGCTCAGCGGTCCAGCCACACATCCCAGAAGATGTTCATGTTGAACTCGCGGAAGCCCTTGAGATCGTCGGCGATGGCCCGGTTGGACCCGCGGTCGGACACCTTGATCATGTAGGCGCCTTCCAGAACCTCGGCCTCGATCGTCTGCCAAGCGGCCTGACGGTCTGCGAGGTCCATCGAGGCGTAGAACTTGGTATAGGCGTCATCCAGAACCGTGTTCCCCTCGATATGCGGGAAGTTGTAGATCATCGTCTGCCACTGCTGCGGCCCGAGCAGGGCGTTCGAGCAGAAGCCGGTGGTCGAGACGTTCCAGCCGCCGCCGCCCGACTGCAGGTTCGACGCGTTGGTCGTCCAGTCGGTGATGTCGACCTTGACCGTCATGCCGGCGGCCTTCATCTGCTCGGCCAGCACCAGCATCGTGTCACGCATCCACGAATAGTTCGTGTTGGACTGAACGACGATCTCCTCGCCGTTGTAGCCGGCCTCCTTGAGCAGGGCCATCGCGCCGTCGATGTCGTTCTCGTCATACCACTTCGCGTTCTCTTCGCCGGTGTGGTAGTCGGTGCCCGGATAGGACATCGAGTGATCTTTCCGCGCGCTTTCGCCCGACGCGATGATCAGGTCCTCGATCCCGGCGACCTTGCGGATGGCCTGACGGATCTCGCGCTTGTCGGTCGGTGCGTTCGAGGAATGCAGGATCACGTAGTTCTGGCAGTAGGGGAACACGGTGATCGGGGTCACGCCCTCCACGCCTTCCAGCCGGGCCAGCAGATCCTTAGACAGCGCGGTGGTGATGTCCGCCTCGCCGGTCTGCATCGCCGCAACGCGCGAGTTGCCTTCGGGCACGAAGTTGTAACGCACGGCGTCGACGTTCACGGTCTTCTTGCCGACGTAGCCGTCCGGTCCCTCGGCATCCTCGCGCGGGACGTAGGCTTCGTTCTTTTCGATGATCAGGTGGCTGTCCTTGACCCATTCACCCAGCTTGAACGGCCCGGTGCCGATCACGTCGATCTCGCGCGCGGGCTTGTCGCGCTGGCTCGCCGGCAGGATCGAGAAGGGATAGACCGGGGTCTTGAGCTGGTCGATGAAGACCGCGTTCAGGTTGTTCAGCTCGATGATGAAGGTGTAATCGTCGGGCGTGCGGTATTCCTTGACGTCGGCCAGCGTGGCTTTGCCGGGGCTGACCTCGGCATAGCGTTCGAAGGTCGCCAGCACGTCGGCCGAGGTCATTTCCTGACCGTCCGAGAACTTGACCCCCTGACGCAGCTTGAAGGTGAAGGTCTTGCCGTCCTCGGAGACCTCCCAGCTTTCGGCCAGCATCGGCTTGGCGGCATAGCCCGCGTCCATCGCGACCAGCGCCTCGAAGACGTGCTGGATGACCTCGAGCTCGACAAGGCTCGCCGCCATCTGCGGGTCGAGCTGGCCGGGGCCGGAGTTGTTGGCGTAGATCACGGTGCCGCCCATCTTGGCCTCCTGCGCGAGCGCAGAAGCGAAGGGGGCGGTCATCAGCGCACCGGCGGAAACCGCCGCCAGCATGAGATTACGGGGTGTGAGATGTTTCATCTGGTGTTTCCCTGTTGGTTTTCTGGTTGACCGGGCAGCGTGGCGGGGGCCCGCTGCCTTCTCTGTTTTGCGTGTGCCGCGACCGGGTTCAGGTCGCGGAGGGGCCGTAGCCCTGACGGCTGACGGCGGCCGCGTCGACGGCGGCTTTCGTGTAGGTCATCGGCACCATCTCGCCCCGCGCCCACAGGGCGTTCTGGTCGGAATAGTGCGGATCCCCGGCATGGCCGGAGGTGCCGTGGAAGACGATCCAGCGGCTGTTGTCCCAGTCGGACAGGTCGAAGACGTAGCGGGCGACCGGGCCATAGACCGACCGGGTGCCGGTGCCGGGCATCCCGCCCGTGGCCAGCACGCAGTCGCCGTCGCCCCCGGTCGGGTCCGATGTCGGCGCGGCAGCGCCGCCCGCGTCGGGGAAGAGGTGGGCGAGGGGGTGCGTGAAGACCGGCAGATGCGCGGTGCCCCAGGGTTCGGGCTGGGGCCCGGCCGCGACGGTTGCGACGGCTTCGGCGATCAGCGCGTTCCACGTCATGCCGCCCAGCAGGGTGGTGTCGTCCTCGCGCAGTAGGCTCGGCAGGGCCCACCACATCTGGTTCACCGCCGGAATGCCCGGCGCGGGCGCGGCGGCGGCGTGTTTCGACGCGCGGTCGAGGCCCGAGACACGGACAAGGATGCGAGTCATTTCCTGCCGGATCAGGTAGTAGGCCGTCGGCGCGCTGAGGCCGAGGTCCATCCGCCCGTCCCAGCCTTTCAGCATGTCGAGCAGGGCGTCGGCCCCGGTCGCGCCCGCCTTCAGGATGCGGCCCGTGATCTCTCGCGCCCGGACGCTGTCCGTGTCGCGCAGGATGTCGATCATGTCCCCGACGGTCAGGTCCTGCACGCGGGCGATCCGTTCGGCGACGCGGCTGGCGCGGTGCGTGGGGTGGAAATCGGTGCCGAGGTAGTCGGGATGATCCTCGGCCACCAGCCGGTTGTTCGCGGTGGTGATGTAGCCGTCCGCGGGGTCGAGCTCGCGCGGCATCCGGTCGAAGGGTATCATCCCCCGCCATTCATGCGTGCCGGTCCAGCCGGGCACCGGCAGCCAGCCGTTGATCCGGTCGCGGTCGGGCACCACGGCCCGGACCAGCAGGCCGATATGGCCGTCCTTGTCCGCGCCGACGAGGTTGTGGTCGATCACGCCCCAGCCTTCGCAAGCGTCGTAGAAGTCGTCGAGCGTCGGGGCCTTGAGCATCGGCAGCAGGCAGTCGACGGCGTGGTCGGTGTCGAACAGCTGCACCGATTTCAGCACCAGCGCCTTGCCCTTGGTGGGATCGCCCGCGATCACCGGGCCATGGCGCGTTTCGGTGACGGTGATCGTCTCGTCCGATCCGCCGCGCACGCTGATGGTTTCCTGACGGGTGACGGCTTGCGCCGTGCCGTCCTCGGTCCGGTAGGCCGCGCCGCCGTCCGAGAACTCCTCGACATAGATGTCGTGGATGTCCGCGAAGGCGTGGGTGACGCACCAAGCGACGTTCTTCGTATGGCAGAAGTGCGGGAAGCCGGGCACGCCGGGAACCGAGAAGCCGATGGCGTCGAACTCGGGCCCGGACAGGTGCAGCTGCGCATACATGCCGGGGATTTCGTATTGCCGGTGCGGGTCGCCCGCGACCAGCGGCATGCCGGTGGCGCTCAGCTTGCCGGACACCGCCCAGTTGTTCGACCCGGCGACGGTCCCGTCCTCGGGCGCGAAGCCCGACAGGGCCTCCATCGAGGGCTTGAGATCTTCGAGTGTCGCACGGATCCGGTCGCCATGCGCGCCCTGCGGCAGGATCAGCCGTTCGGTGCCGCCGTCCTCGTAACGCAGCAGCGGCACGGCCTCGGGTCCCACGGTCGCCAGAGCGGCCGCGCGCCAGAGCTTGAACCAGATCGACCCCATCAGCAGCCCTCGCTGCCGCATGACGGCGACGCAGTGCCAAGGCTCCCACTTCGCGGGCCTGGCACCCAGCAATTCGTATTCCGGTGCCGTCCCGCCCGCGTCGATCCATGCGTTCACGCCGGCGGCGTAGCTGTCGCACATCGCGCGGCTGTCAGGCGACATCGCCTCGTAATCGCGGATCGAGGCGGCCTTGACGCCCAGTTGACGCGACAGGCGGTCGGCGGGCAGGGCGCTCGGGCCGGCCCATTCGGCATAGGTGCCGACGGCGCGGCGCAGCGCAGCCTCCATCTGCCACATGCGGTCGGTGGCATGGATGTATCCGTTAAGGACGAAAAGATCGGCTGTGCTCGCCGCCCGGATATGCGGGATACCCCACGCATCGCGCAGAACCTCGCCCGGCTCTGACAGTGCTGGCACGATCTGCGGCTCGACCTGGTCTCTGGCGGCGTCCCGACTCATATCCATCCCTCGCATTTCGATATATCATGTTAGCGAGGACTGGCTGGTTCGCAATGAAAATCCGTGCCGATTGCACGGAGATGGGCCAGAAACCGGGCAAATTCCCGGAAGCTGCCCGCAGATGCGGTCATTCTGGCTAATTTTTGATATATCCATTGTCGGTGCGAGGCACCGGCCACGCCCGGTCAGGCGGCGCGGATCAACCCGCGCAGGGCGATGTCGGCATAGGTCATCGCCACATCCTCGGCCTTGAGCCGCCCGTCCGGTCGCAGCCAGCGGGGCACGTCGTTGAGCGAGGACAGCAGCATCTTGGCCACCATCGCGGGCGAGATGTCATCGTCGAGGACACCCTGGTCCATCGCCGCGCGGATCTCGTCGCGCAGGATGTGTTCGAACCGGTCCCGCAATTCGGTGACCTTCTGCCGCCGGTCCTCATCGGAAATCGACAGGAAGCTCTGGCGCGACATCAGCCAGGCGTCGCGATCCTTGTCCATCCGCGAGGAATGGGTGCGCAGGTAGGCGCGGACACGCTCCAGCGGGCCCTCCACCTCGGCCATCGCCGCCTCGACCGAGACGATCAGCCGGGACATCCGGTCGACCAGCACCTGCTCGTAGAGCGCTTCCTTGTCGGTGAAGTGATAATAGAGCGCCGGTTTGGTCAGTCCGGCGGCATCCGCGATGTCGCGGATCGAGGTGCCGTCGAACCCGTTGCGGGCGAACAGATCCTGCGCGATGCGCACGATTTCGTCCCTGCGGGTGCCGGTTCCGGGCTTGCGCCCGCGCCGGGCCGGGGCCGGGCGGGCGGGAGCGGTGCGTTGACTTTGATCGTTCGGCATCGGCCGGAGCCTCCTCAGGTCGCGGGAGCATGTCCCGTTTCGGGCCCTGTAACAGCCCGCGAGGCGCTTGTCCCGGTCAGGAGGACAATTCCTGCAGCCCCGTGCGGATGAGCCGCGCAATTGCCGCCGATTGCGGCAGCATCCGCTGTTCCGAACCCTCGACCGCGATCACCAGCATGTCGCCGGCGGTCTCGTGCCGCAGCTGGCTGGCCACGGCCGCCGTGCCGGCCACCGAGCCGCCACCGGTGAAGTGGCCCAGCTTGCGCCCCTTGGCGATCTCGCAGAGCTTGGACTGGATATCCACCGCGGGGGCGGAGGCGGGGCGTTCGGCGTTCAGCCGGATCAGCAGCCGCCGGACCTGCCGGTCGTCAAGCATCGACAGCAGCGCCGCGCCGGCCGCCGTGGTCGCCAGTTCGTGCTGGCAGCCGACCGCGATGCGGGAGGCGTCGGGCCCGCCTTCGGCAACATAGATGACCTGAACCTTGCGTTCGTTCATCCGCGCCAGCAGCACGCTTTCGCCGGTGTGACGGGCAAGGCCATGCGCGAGGTTCACGATGGACCCCTGCCGGACGAGCGAGGGATCGACCCAGGCGCCGAGCAGGCCGGTTCGGCGCGTCAGGCGATAGGTCCGCTGGGTGCGGTTGTGCTGAAGATAGCCCATGGCGACCATGCTGCGCAGCAGGGCCGAGGTGCTGGACTGCGGATATCGCAGGGCATGGGCGATTTCCGAAATGCTCACGTCGCGGCGGACGTGGTCGAAGAATTCCAGAATCTGGATCGTGCGCGCAGCCGATTTCACAACGGCGTCCGGCAGTTCGCTGCGAAATCCCGGCGGGACCGCGGGCAGACTACCAAGCGTATCGTGAGCCAAGGACTGGGACATGATGTGCCTCCCTTCATCACCATTACCCGTCTCTCCGAGTCGAGTCGCTCGAATTGACTTAACGGTAGTTAAGTTAATTTGCCCGTGATCTGTCAAGCGGAAGGTCGGACCATTCTGGGCGGCACGAAAAAACCCGCCGATCGCGGGGATCGGCGGGGTCCTTCAGGTCCGGG
>NZ_AQQU01000010.1 GCF_002210105.1 Oceanicola sp. 22II-s10i
CCTTCTCGCTCCGCGGCGGAACCCGCGAAATCCTCCGCGGCATCATCGCGCGCGGCCTCGGGCTGCGCTGAACTTAACCTGGGAATAACGAAATGTCGGACATACTGCTGGAAGACCGCGACGGCCACGTCGTCACGCTGAGCCTGAACCTGCCGGACCTGCGCAACCCGATCTCGGACGACGAGATGGTCGAGGCGATCCTTGCCGCGATCGAGCGGGCGGACAACGACGTGTCGGTCCGCGTCGTGATCCTGACCGGCGTGGGCAAGGCGTTCTCGGCGGGTGGCAACCTGCGGAAGATGGGCAAGGACGGCGGGTTGAACGACGCGCTGCCGGTGCGGACCCGCAAGAACTACAAGACCGGGATCCAGCGCCTTCCGCTGGCCTTCGAGGCGCTCGAGGTGCCGGTGATCGCGGCCGTGAACGGCCCCGCCATCGGCGCGGGCTGTGACCTGGCGTGCATGTGCGACCTTAGGATCGGGTCCGAACGGGCCGTCTTTGCCGAAAGTTTCGTCAAGGTCGGCATCGTCCCCGGCGATGGCGGCGCGTGGCTGCTGCCCCGGATCGTCGGTTTCTCCAAGGCCTGCGAGATGGCCCTGACCGGCGCACCCGTCACGGCGGACGAGGCGCTGGCCTGCGGGCTCCTGTCCCGCGTGGTGCCCGAGGCCGAGCTGATGGCCGAGGCGCGCAAGCTGGCCGACCAGATCGCCGCGAACCCGCCGCATGCGGTGCGCATGACCAAGCGCCTGCTGCGCGAGGCGGGGCAGGCGACACTGTCCGGCATCCTCGAAACCTCCGCCGCGATGCAGGCGCTGGCGCATGCAACCGGCGATCACGACGAGGCGGTGCGCGCGATGCTGGAGAAGCGCGACGGCACCTATACCGGAGAGTGACCATGCCCCCGCTGCGCCGTCCCGAGGGCGGATCGTGACACCGCAAGCCGCCCGGACCATACGCGACCGTTTTATCCCTGAAGCGGTGCGCAGCCACGGCTGGCGCGACTGCATGTTGCATGCGCTCGCCATCGGCGCGGGCATGGATCCGGCGGCCGAACACGATCACCACCTGCTGGACGAGGCCCGCATGAGGACTGCGCCGGACATGGTTTCGGCGATCCTCGACCCGGCTCAGTGGCATGCGGGCGTGACGTCGCTCGTCTGGCACGAGGTCACCTGGCATGCGCCGGTGCCGGTCGAGGCCGAGCTTCGGCGGCACAGTCGCATTCTTGCCAGCGACGCGTTGTCCGGGGGGATGTCGCGCCTGGAGGTGGAGCACCGGGTCGATCACCTCGGTCGAACTCTGGCCACCGCGCGGCAGGTCGTCATGGCGGGGGCGGCGACGGGCCGGCAGAACCTGCGGCAGACCGAGGCTCCGGTCATGCCTGACAGGGCGCCCGACCATGTGGTCGAGGCCGCGACGCAGCCGCAGATGGCCCTGATCCATGTCGAGACGGGCGGGGGCCAGCCGATGAACTTCGATCCCGCCGCCGCGCGGGCCGCCGATCTGGACCGGCCTGTTCTGCAGGACCTCGCCATCGCAGGCGTCGCGCGGCGCGCACTTGCCGACGCCCTGTGCCAAGGCCGCCCGGATGCCGTTGGAACGCAGCGGGTCCGCTTCGCCGGGCATGCGGTTCCGGGCGACACCCTGCGCACGGAAATATGGCTGGACGGGGCGACCGCGATCTACCGGACCTGTGTCGCGGGCGGGGCACCGGTCTGTGACGGCACGTTCCGACGGTCCGGATCGGCAGCCAACGAGGAGGGGAAAACGACATGACGACAGAAGACCTGACCGACGAACTGAGGTCCATCCAGCCGCCCTTCGCCGACCTGCTGGGGATCACGATCACCTCGGCCACAGCCACCCGGATCGAGGCCGAGATGCCGGTCATCAAGGCCATTTGCAACCGCAACGATGTCCTGCATGGCGGCGCGCTGATGGCGCTGGCGGACAACATGGGCGGCACCGCGACGGCCTTTCACCTGCGGCCCGGCGACACGACCTCTACCATCGAGAGCAAGACGAACTTCATGAAGCCCCTGCCGCTCGGCGACGTGGCCTATGCCTGTACGACGCCGCTGCACCTCGGCTGGCGGACGCTGGTCTGGCAGACGGCGATCACGCGGCGCGACGGCAAGATGGCGGGGATGGTGACGCAGACCCAGATCATCATCCGGGCCTGACGATGTCCGCCGCCGCGCCCCCCGGTTCAGGATTTCAGCGCGGTTGGCTGGTAGGCGGCGAGACGCCAGGTCCCGCCCTCGTTCACCCAGACCGAGAGGGTCTGGTTGTCCACGGTCGCCTCGCGCGGGCCAGCCGTGATGTCGGCGGTCAGACGCGAATGCAGAAGCGCCACGTCGCCGAGGTCCTGAACCGTTTCGTCCTGATGGGTGATGCGGCGGTAACGGATCGCGCCCGAGGTCAGCTTGTCCAGAAGCGCCGCGCGTCCGTCGAGGGTGCCGCTGGCGTGGTAGAACACCAGCCGCTCGGACAGGCAGTCGGCCAGCAGCTCCCAGTCTCCCTCGAGCATCGCGCGGCAGCGATCCTTTTCGCGGTTCAGGATGGCGGTTTCGGTGGACTGGGCGCTCATGTGATCTCCTCCCCGAGGCAAATGCGTCCCGCGACCGCGATAAGGGCCGCCGGTGCGCCCAGACTTGCCGCTCCGGATCGGGGGAACAAGCGGCCGGTTGGGACGGGAGGGTGCGATCCATACGCAAGGGTATTGACCCCGCGCGATACGGCCATGCATGCATGCCTTTGTAAGATAGATGAAAATATCAAATCTGGGGCGACATGATCCCGCACTTTGCACGCTATTCCCGCGCTAGCGGAATTCCATGTTCCGGACTCCTCAGGTTTGATGCCAGCCGGATCGCCGCCCTAGTATGTGCACAGACCCGGCGCGTGGCCGACAGCCAGGAAACCGGGACGGAGCCGCCGCGCGGAGCATGTGGCGGGCGAACACGCGGTGTGTCGAAGGGCCTGTTGCCCGACGGGGCCGGATTTCCCGAAAAGGGTGAGGAACAATGAAACAAAGCCAATCCATTCAGGCCAGCCGCCAGGTCGACGCCATCGTCGTCGGCGCCGGGTTCGGCGGGCTTCAGGCCCTGCATCACCTGCGGGAACAGGGGCTGACGGCGCATCTGGTCGAGGCGGGCAGCGATCTTGGCGGGACGTGGTACTGGAACAAGTATCCCGGCGCGCGGGTCGATATCGAAAGCCTCGAATACTCCTACGCCTTCTCGGAGGAAATCCAGCAGGAATGGAGCTGGTCGGAACGCTATTCGCCGCGCAAGGACGTGTTCGACTACCTGAACTTCGTCGCCGACAAGCTGGACCTGCGCGGGCACATGCAGTTCGACACGCGGATCGTCTCGGCCACCTTTTCGGATGAGGACGGCGTCTGGACGCTGACCTCCGAGGCGGGCGAGACCTTTGTCGCGCGGCACGTGTTCTGGGCGCTCGGCTTCCTGTCGCAGAGCTATATTCCCGACATTCCTGGGCGGGACACCTTCAAGGGCACGCTGGTTCATACGTCGCGCTGGCCGGACGAGGGGATCGACCTTGCCGGCAAGCGTGTCGGCTGCGTCGGTGTCGGCGCGACCGGTGTGCAGTTCGTCCCCGAGGTGGCCAAGGTCGCCGGGCACCTGTCGGTGTTCCAGCGGACGCCCAACTGGTGCCTGCCGCAGCGCAACGAACCGATGCGCGAGGACTACGAACGCTTCGTCAAGGAGAACTACGCCGAGATCCGCAAGCAGGAGCATGAGCAGCGCGGGGCGGGCCATGTCCTCTTCGACTACGAGATCAGCACCGCCAACACCCGCTCTCCGCTCGATTATTCCGAGGAGGAGCGGAACGCGATCTACGAGCATTACTGGAAGAAGGGCGCGATCCACATCACGCGGGGCTTCTTCGGGCTGATCCTGGACGAGGGGGCGAACGACACGCTGCGCGCCTTCTGGGAAAAGCAGATCCGCGACACGGTCAAGGATCCCGAAACCGCCGAAAAGCTGATCCCCGATTTCCCGCCGCTGACGCGTCGTCCCTGCGGCGAATACGGGTATTACGAGGCCTACAACCGCGACAACGTCGAGCTGATCGACTGCAAGGCGAACCCGATCGCCTCGATCTGTCCCGAAGGCGTCAGGCTGGAGGACGGCACGGTCGTGGAACTGGACGTTCTGGCCTTTGCCACCGGCTTCGACGCGGGGGCCGGGGCGCTGCGGCAGATCGCGATCAGCGGGCGCGACGGGCTCACACTGTCCGAGGCGTGGTCCGAGGGCATCCGCACGCATCTGGGCATGATGGTGGACGGCTTCCCCAACATGTACGTCCTGGGCGGCGCGCAGAGCCCGGCCGCGCATTTCTCGCCGCCGCTGCTGGTCGTCTACCAGACCAAGCTCGCATTGCGGCTGATGGAGGCGGCGGACGCGCTCGGCGACGGGCGGGTCGAGGTGACGCCGGAGGCGGTGGACGGCTGGACCCGCCATGTTTCCGAGGTGATGGAAAAGACGATGGTCGCGAAATCCGGCAGCTGGTGGATGAGCGCGAACGTCCCCGGCAAGCCGCGCCAGCCGGTGGCCTATGCGGGTGGCTTCGCGGCCTACCGGGACTGGGCGGAGAAGTCGCTGGACGACGGGTTCGCCGCCTACCGACTGACGGCGCCGGCAACGACCTGATCGTACTCGACGAACTGAACCGGATGGGGTTTCCCCCGCCGGTTCAGTCAGCGTCCATGTCGTCCTCGCCCGCGCCGCGCTGGTGATCCAGTTCCGTGGCGATGGCGTGGGCGGCGTCCGTCAGCATCGGCGCCAGCGATGCCGCAAATTCCGCGGTCATGTCGTCGGCCTTGGTGAATATCGTGATAGCGCCGTAGCACTGCCCGGACAGGGCATGGATGGGCGCCGACACGGCGCCGATTCCGGGAATGAAAAACCCTTGGGTGCGCGCGTAGCCGAGGCGCCGGACCTCGGCCACCATGTTCATCATGTCGTCAAATCCCAGCCCGCCGCGCGTCAGCACGTTCCATTCGTTGGCAAAGAGGATCTCCTCGACCTGTGCGTCGTCCAGCCGCGAAAAGACCGCGAGGCTGGCCGCGCTCGACCCCAGCAGGCTGACATAGCCCACCTTGGCGACCGACTGGTTGGCATTGATGAAGTCGTTTCGCCCGCGCACCGAAGCCGCCACGACGCCGAAGCGCCCCTGCCGGCTGGTGAGCAAGGTCATCTCGCCGGTCTCCTCGCTGATGCGGGTCATGTGGTCGCGCGCGGCGTCGATCAGCAGCTTGGGCGGCGCGGCACTTTCCAGCGCCAACGCCAGCGAACCGAGCTTGTACCGGCGGCCCGAAGATTCCTGCACGACAAGGCCGACGCGACGCAGCGCCTGAAGGATCCGGTGGGTCGTCGGACGGGTCAGACCGGCGGCGCGGGACAGGTCGATCAGGCGCACCCCAAGCGGCGCGTGAGAGGCGAGCTCGGCAAGGATTGTCATAGCACGATCAAGGGCTTGCGTGCCGGACTGGGGGCGGCCGTGCCCCTCCATCTGTTCGAATTTAACGTCCATGTCCAACTCCTCCCGAGTCCACAATATGAGAACTCCGGACCGGGGCTTACAAGAGCGATTGGATCGTCCGGCGGTTTCCGTCACCCTGAATTCCACATCGCGGGCTTGCCGTCGTCGGCCCCCGCCAAGCACGAAAACGGAGATTTCAGGTGCCGGACCAAGACCAAGAACAGCTCGTGATCTATGCCACCCCTGCTGACGGCGTGGCGCGGATCACGTTGAACCGTCCCGACAAGCGCAACGCCCAGAACGCGCCCCTGCTCTACGCGCTTGACGCCGCGTTCCAGAAGGCCGCGCGCGACAACGACATCAGGTGCATCATCCTCGATGCCGCCGGTGCGGACTTCTCGGCCGGGCACGATCTGTCGGCGGGCTACCTGAAGAACATCGAATACATCAAGGGCATCAACCCGGTGACGATGGAAGGCGGTTTCGACCGCGACGGCGCCGAGGGGATGTACGCGACCGAGCAGGAAATCTACCTCGACCTCGTCAAGCGGATCCGCAACCTGCCCAAGCCGACAATCGCCGCCGTGCAGGGCAAGTGCATCGCGGCGGGCCTGATGCTGGCCTGGGCCTGCGACCTGATCATCGCCTCCGAGGAAGCGACCTTCATGGACCCGGTCGTGACCTACGGCATGCCCGGCGTGGAATGGTTCGCGCACCCCTACGAGCTGGGGATCCGCAAGGCCAAGCAGATGCTGTTCACCGCCGACAAGTGGACTGCGGCCGATGCCAAGGTCTTCGGCATGGTGAACGAGGTCGTGGCGCGCGATGCGCTGGCTGACACCGCGCTGGCGATGGCGTCGAAGATCGCGACCAAGCCGACCTTCGCCCTGCGGACCGTCAAGGAGGCGATCAACCGCGCGGCGGACCATCCCGGCATCCAGCCGTCGATCGAGGCGAACATGCCGCTGCACCACCTCGCGCACCAGCACAACATGCGGCTCTATGGCCGGGCGATGGACCCCACCCATGTGCCGGGCTGGTCGGCCGCCCCCGCCAAGAAACCGGCCGAGTGACGCCATGCGCCTTCTGCCTACCCCCGAACAGGACATGGTCCGCGACAACGCGGCCCGGCTGCTGAAACCCCACATGCCGGTCGGCAACGGCCCCGGCGCGGATCCCCGCGCCGTGTGGTCCGAACTGGCCGAGGCCGGGTGGCTGGCCCTTGCGATCCCCGAGGATCTGGGGGGCATGGGGTTCGGGTCGGATGGCGTCGGCGTCTTCATGCAGGAACTGGGGAGGGCCGGCGTGACCGTGCCCTTCGTGGACTGCGCGGTCTTCGTGACCGACCTGTTCGCGAACCTCGCGCCGCCCGAGCGGCGCGGGGACCTGCTGGCCGGGATCGCCGCCGGGCAGAGTATTCCCGTCCCGGCGCTGGACGAAAACGGCTGGCGCGGTGGCGGCGGCCCGGTGCGGACCACCGCCGTCGCAGATGGTGACGGATGGCGGCTGAAAGGGCAGAAACGCTTCGTGCGCGGGCTGGAGCTGGCCGACAGCTTTGTCGTCGAGGCGACGCTTGAGGATGGCAGCGCCGCTCTGTTCCTCGTGCCGCGCGATGCCGCGGGCCTGACGGTGTCGGCCTACGACACGGTGGATCACGGCATGGCCGGGGATCTGCTGCTGGAGGATGTGGCGGTTCCGGCCGACGCCGCGCTCGTTCACGGCGACATCGCAGCCACGCTGAAGCACGCGCGGCTCAAGGCCATTTCGGCGCTGTGTTCGGACGCGGTCGGCGCGATGGATCACCTGTTCCATATGACGTCGTCCTATGTCGAACAGCGCCAGCAGTTCGGTCGCAAGCTGTCCGCCAACCAGGCCGTCGAGCACAAGATCGCGCAGATGAGCATCGGCGTCGAAGAGGCGCGGGGCATTGCGCTGCTGGCCTCGATCAGGGTGGACGAGGGCGCGGATGCCGCCACGGTCGTCAGCTCGGCCAAGGCCAAGGTCGGACGGGCCAGCCGCTTTGTCGCGCAGACCGCGGTGCAGCTGCATGGCGGGATGGGCGTCAGCCAGGAGCTGCCTGTGCACCGCTACTTCCGTCGTCTGCTGGCCTTCGAACAGCTGCACGGCACAACCGACACGCATGCCGCCGCCGTCGGCGAGACCCTGAAGGATGACGTGGCATCGCGCGACATCATGGACATGGCTTCGGCCGGTGCGGTGCGCGACGCGGACCGCATGGACCTCGGCCTGACGGGCGAGGAAGTGGCGTTCCGCGATGAGGTGCGTGAGTTCCTCGACGCCGAACTGACCCCCGACCTGCGCCGCGCGCAGCGCCTGAATCCCAGTTTCTTCTCGGAACCCGAGGTGAACCGCCGGTGGAACCGCGCGCTGCACGACCGGGGCTGGGTCGCCCCCGCCTATCCGGTCGAGGATGGCGGGACCGGCTGGTCGCCGACCGAAAGCTACATCTTCGCCACCGAACTGGCCAAGGCCGGTGCCCCGCTGCTGCAGGGGCAGGGGCTGCGGATGGTCGGGCCGGTGCTGCTGAAATACGGCACCGAAGAGCAGAAGCAACGCCTGCTGCCGGGCATCCTGACGGGCGACGAATACTGGTGCCAGGGCTTCTCGGAACCCGGTGCGGGCTCCGACCTCGCCTCGCTCAAGACGCGCGCGGTGCGTGAGGGCGACGAATACGTCATCAACGGCTCCAAGATCTGGACCAGCCACGCGCATTTCGCCGACAAGATCTTCTGCCTCGTGCGGACGGCGGACACGCCGCGCCGACAGGACGGGATCAGCTTCGTCGTGTTCGACATGGACCTGCCGGGGATCACCATCCAGCCGATCATCACGATGGACGGCCAGCACGAGGTGAACCAGGTCTTTTTCGACAACGTGCGGATCCCGGCCAACAACCGGATCGGGCCCGAGAACAAGGGCTGGGAGGTCGCGAAATACCTGCTGGAGTTCGAACGCGGCTCGGTCCACGGGCCGTTCCTGCGGGCGACGCTGAACACCGCGCTCAAGGTCGCGCAGTCCAAGCAGGACGGGAACGGCAACGCGCTGGACAATTCCTATGTCCTGAACCGGCTGTCGCAGATCTCGTCCGACCTCGACGCCTACCAGATGATGGAACTGGGCATGGTCGCGACGCTGCAGGCCGGACGCAATCCCGGCGTGGCCGCGTCGATCGCCAAGCTGCGCGGCAGCGAGATCCGGCAGGCGCTGAGCGAGACGGTGACCGACATCCTCGGCCCCGAGGCGCTGCGCTTCCACACGCCGCGCCCGCTGAGCGCGCTCGACATCGAGGATCCGGTCGAGCAGGCCAAGGCCATCGCCACGCCGAAATACCTGACCGAGCGGGTGCACACGATCTTTGGCGGCGCGAGCGAGGTGCAGCTGACGATCATCGGACGCTCGGTTCTGAGCGAGGCCTCCTGAGCGGGGCGGGGAAGGACAGATGAGTATCAAGCTACCGGACCTCGACATCGACCCGACCCTCGGCGCCGCGATCCGCCACCGCGCGGCGACCACGCCCGACACCGATTTCCTTGTCTCCGAAGACGACCGCTGGTCATACGGTCAGATCGAGGCCGCATCGGCGCGGGTCGCGCGCCGGATGCTGGCAAAGGGCATCGGCAAGGGCACGCGGGTCGGGCTCTATTTCACCTACGGTCCCGAATGGGTCATCTGCTGGCTGGCCGCCAGCCGGATCGGCGCGCTGGTGATCCCGCTGTCGACCATCTACGCGCCGCTGGAACTGGGCCGCGTGCTCAAGCTCAGCGACATCTCGGTCCTGATCGCGCCCGCGACCCTGCTGAGCCGCAGCGTGTCGGATGCATTCGAAACGGCATTGCCGGGCCTCGCGGCGGCGGACGGTCCCGACCTGCGCCTGGCCGAGGCGCCGTTCCTGCGTCAGATCTGGATGACCGACGCCGCGGATCGCCCATGGGCGGAACACTTCGATCTGACCGCAGAGCCTGCGGCGACGGACCCGGACGCCGCGTTGCTGGCGGCGGTCGAGGAGGAGGTCGTGTCGAGCGATCCGGCCGTGGTCGTCTTCACCTCCGGCTCCAGCGCGCTGCCCAAGGGGGTCGTCCATACGCACGGCTCGATCATCTACCAGAGCTCGATGCTGCCCGGTCTGATGCAGGCGCGGTCGGGAGATCTTCCGGCCAAGATCATCTGCGGCATGCCGTTCTTCTGGGTCGGTGGCATCCTGACGCTCGCCGGGTCGATGCTGGGACCGATCCCGCTGATGATCATGGAGCGCTTCGATCCGGTCACGGCGATGACGCTGATCGAACGGGAAAAGGCGACGGTCCTGATGGGCTGGCCGACCCTGCAGCAGAAGATCGTGAACCATCCCGACTTCGATCGCTTCGACCTGTCCAGCGCGCCCTCGATCACCAGCGGTATCGACACGGCGATGACCAATATTCCCGTCCCCGGCGTCCCGGTGCATCGCGGGATGAGCGAGACGCTCGGCTCCTTCGCCTGCGTCGAGACTAAGGTGATCGACCCGGACACGGGCGACACGGTGGCCTGGGGCGAGGATGGCGAGCTTTGCGTCCGTGGTCCGGGCGTGATGGATGCCTATTACAAGAAACCGCGCTCCGAGGCCTTCGACGCCGACGGCTGGTTCCACAGCGGTGACAAGGTGTTCCAGCTCGAGGGCGATCCGCGCAGTTTCTACCGGGGCCGCTACACCGAGATGATCAAGACCTCCGGCGCCAACGTGGCCCCGCGCGAGGTCGAGGCGGCGATCGAGGAATTCGAGGACGTGGTGCATTGCCTCGTCTTCGGCGTGCCCGACGAGGATCAGGGCGAGGCGGTCCTTGCCGTCGTCGCGCAGAAGTCCGGCGCCCGTCCGGACAAGGCCGACATGACCCGCCGCGCCCGTTTGACGTTGTCCGGCTACAAGGTGCCCAAGCACTGGGTCTTCGTGTCCGAGGAGACGATCCCGTGGCTCGGATCCGGCAAGGCGGACAAGCTGCGCCTGCGGGCGATGCTGCCTGAACTGACGGGCCGGTCGGCGGCCTGATGGGTCGCGGCGTGGATGCTGCGAACCGCCCGGAACATTTGGGAAAACGCCGGTCTGCGCCGGCGTTTTCGCTTTTTGCGCGCGCGGCCCGTGACAGGCCGTGGATCGCATTCCGTCAATTGGACTCTTTGCCCACGGACGGGCGGATGACCCCGTTTCGGTTTGACCGGACAGGGCGGCTGTGGTGCCCTGAGACAGACCGGAAAGCGGGCATCTGAGACGATTAAAGCTTCGCTGCACCGGCAGGGGACAGACCGGACAAGCGCTGAAATCCCGTCAGGGTTTCAGGGCCGCGGGGCGAACGGCCCGGCGGCTCGCGGAGGAGATCCGGCCTTGCGGACCGGCACGACTACAGAAGGGTCGCCAGTGGGCGGCAGGTGAATACGACATGACTATTCAGACGGTTACCGGAGCCATTGCCGCCGAAGACCTGGGCAAGACGCTGATGCACGAACACGTCTTCATCGCGATGCCGGGATCCGAATTCGACCCGTGGTATCCGGTGGACCGGTCCCATGTCATCGACCTGTCCGTCCGCAAGCTGAAGGCGCTGCGCGCGCATGGCGTGCGCACCTTTGTCGACCCGGCCCCGATCGAGCTGGGCCGCGATCCGGTGCTGCTGCGCGAGATCGCGGAGGCCGCCGAGATGACGATCATCTGCACCACCGGCTTCTACCACGAGGCGGTCGGCCTGCCGGCCTACTGGCGCGCGCAGCCCGCCGAGAGCATCGCGGAGCTCTACATCCGCGAGATCGAGGAGGGGATCGGGGACAGCGGCATCCGGGCGGGCGCGATCAAGTGCGGCACCGGCGAGCCCGCGATCTCGGCGCTGGAAGAGAAGTTCATGGAGGCGGCGGCCATCGCGCAGAAGGCGACGGGCGTGCCGGTCTTCACCCATACGCAGGCCGGGTGCTGCGGGCCCGAGCAGGCGGCGTTCTTTCGCGCGCAGGGCGTGCCGATGGACAAGGTCGTAATCGGCCACAGCTGCGGCAACGCCTCGCCGGACTACCATGCTCGTATCCTGGCCGAGGGCGCCTGTATCGGGTTCGACCGCGTCAGCTACGAATTCCTGATGCCCGACGCCACGCGCGCCGAAAACGCGAAACGGATCATCGACGACGGCCATATCGACCGGCTGATCCTGAGCCAGGACATCCCGCTCTACTGGACCGGCCGCTATCCCTTCGCCGCGCGTGACAGCGACGCCGTCCGCACGCACCGCGCCATCGTGGATGCGGGCGACACGTGGCCGGTCGCGCCGACCTTCCTGTTCGACGATTTCCTGCCTCGCCTGCGCGCCCTCGGTGTCACCGAGGCACAGATCGACCACGTCCTGGTCGAGAACCCGAAACGGTTCTTCGGCTGATACCCCGACCGCGCCGCGACGAGAGACATGGGTCGCGGAACGGCACAACAGACAACAAGATTTCCGGGAGGAGACCACCATGAACAAGAAACTGATGACCGGTATGCTGGCCGGTATCGCGCTGACGCTGGGGGCTGGCGCGGCCAGCGCCCAGACCGTGCTGCGCTATGCCGAATACAGCTCGGACCGGGGGCTGCGGGCCGAGCAGATGCAATGGTTCGCCGAGCAGCTGAACGAACGCACCGAGGGCCGCGTGTCGATCGAGTTCTTCTGGGGCGGCAGCCTGCTGCCCGCGCGCGAGATCCTCGGCGGCATCTCGACCGGGGTCGTGGACATGGGCACAATCGCCGGCGTCTACAACCCGCGCGAACTGAACGAACTGCTGGTCGGTGACGTGCCGATCCGCGTGGATGACATGTGGGCCGCGTCCCGCGCGATGCTGGACATGGCGTCGGAAGAGGGCAGCATCCTCGACGCGTCCTTCGACGAGCTGAACATCATGTTCAACGCCGTCTATCCCGTCGGCCCGACCCAGCTGGTCTGCACCGGGGACGACATCAAGTCGGCGGCCGATCTCGAGGGCAAGCGCATCCTGACCTTCGGCGCGCTGACCGCGCCGCTGGAAAAGGTCGGCGCCAAGCCGGTGTCGATCACGATCTCCGAGGCGTTCTCGGGCCTGTCGTCGGGCCTGCTGGACTGCACGGTGATGTATACCTACGCCGTCACCGCCTACCGGCTGCACGAGGTGACGGGCCAGCTCGTCAACATCAACTTCATCTCGCCCGTCGCTCTCGGCATGGCGGTCAACCAGGACTCGCTGGCGCGGCTGTCCGAAGAGGATCAGGCGACATTCCGGGAACTGGGCGTCGAGCTGACGGACCGGCTGTCGCAATTCGTCGATAAGGCCAGCGCGGATGTGCAGGCGCAGGTCGCCGAGGGTGTCGACGGGCACACGCTGGTGGTGAACGAATTCACCACCGAGGACTCGCAGAAGCTCTGGGATGCCGGCGCGCCGGACGTCCAGAAATGGGTGGACGAGAGCGCGGGCTTCGGTTTCGACGGCGCCGCGCTGCGCGACACCTTCCTCGAGCGGGTGGAGGCCTACGAGGCCGAGAAGGACGACAAGGGCTATCCGTGGGAGCGCTGAGCCCCGCATAGCCAGCTCCGGAGCCTTGCGGCTCCGGGGTCGAACGTCTCAGGAGGAGGAGACATCATGATCTTTCAAAGATTGACCGGACTGGCACTTGCCCTCGGCCTGACACTGGGCGCGGGCGCATCGGCGGCACAGACCGTCCTGCGCTATGCGGATTTCAGTGCGGGGCGGGGCCTCAGGGCCGACCAGATGGACTGGTTCGCGAAAGAGCTCGAAGCGAGGACCGAGGGCCGCGTGACGGTCGAGTATTTCTGGAGCGGCAGCCTGCTGCCGGCCCGTGAAATCCTGCCGGGCATCACCAACGGCGTGGCGGACATGGGCACCATCGCCGCCGTCTACAACCCGCGCGAACTGAACGAACTGCTGGTCGGCGACGTGCCGATCCGGGTCGACGACATGTGGGCCGCCGCCCGCGCGGTCCTGTCGCTGTCGCAGGAGGATGGCGGCATACTGGAAAAGTCGCTGGCCGAACAGAACGTCGAGATGGCCGCGATCTATCCCGTGGGGCCGACGCAGCTGCTGTGCAAGGGCACCGACATCACCACGATCGCCGATCTCGAAGGCAAGCGCATCCTGACCTTCGGCGCGCTGACCGCGCCCTACGAGAAGGTGGGCGCCAAGCCGGTGTCGATCACCATGCCCGAGGCCTTTCCCGGCCTGTCGTCGGGCCTGCTGGACTGCACGATCATCTACACCTACGCGGCCAAGGCGTTGCGTCTGCACGAGGTGACCGAGCAGCTGGTGAACACCAACTTCATCTCGCCCGTCGCCATGGGGATGGCCGTGAACCGCGACTCGCTCGCACGGCTGTCCGACGCGGACCAGACCGCGCTGATGGACCTCGGCCGCGAACTGACGGACCGGCTGGCGCAGAATGTCGACAAGGCCAGCGCCGATATCGAGGCCGAACTGTCCGCCGGCATCGACGGGCACAAGCTGGTGATCCACGAGTTCGCCCCGGACGAGAGCGAGAAGCTGTGGCAGGCCGGTGCGCCGGACGTGCAGGCCTGGGTCGACGGCAGCGCGGAGTTCGGGTTCGACGCCGCGGCGCTGCGGGATGCCTATCTGTCCACCATTGCCGAATTCGAAGCCGAACGCGACGCCAAGGGCTATCCCTGGGAGCGCTGAGGCCCGACACTGCCGGCGGGACGGAGGATCGCGGATCCGGCCGTCCCGCCATCCCTGAACGCGGCGGACACCGGACATGATCAAGACAGCCGACAAAATCCTGACGACGCTCGAGAACCTGCTGCTCTTCGTGGCGGTCTGCTGCCTCGTGGCCATCTCCCTCATGGTACTGCTGGTGATCTTCGAGCGGTTCAACTTCGGCCCCGGCGTGCCGGATGACGTCGTCGTCCTGCAGCAGACGATGGTCGTCACCGTCGGATGCAGCCTGGCCTACATCACCCGGCTGAACGGCCATATCTCCATCGACCTCGCCTATGCCTTCTTCGGCCAACGCATGCAGCGCATCGCGGATTTCGTGGCGCTGGTCGTCGGGCTGCTGGCCTCCGCGCCGATCACCTACTGGGCTTGGAAGAACTTCATGAAGAGCGTCGACACCGGGGCCTATTACTTCGGTGAGATCAACCTGCCGGAATGGCCCGCAAAGCTGTTCTTCTTCATCGCCTTCCTCACCGTTTCGGTGCGCCTCGCGCTGATGCTCCTGCAGATGCTGGCAGGCGTGCGGAATGACGAGGACGACCTTCAACCGGCCGAGCGCGGTCTGGAGTAGACATGGACCCGACAACTCTCGGCAGCCTCGCCGTCATCCTCGCGCTCATCTTCATCTTTCTCCGCGTGCCGATCGCCTTCGCGCTCGGGGCGGTCGGTCTGATCGGGCTCTGGATCTTCTTCTCGTTCCGGCCCGGCGCGGATTTCAATCCGAACGGCTATATCCCCGCGCTGACCACGGCGACGCAGTCCTATTTCACCCTGTTCCATTCCTATGACCTGAGCGCGGTGCCGCTGTTCGTCGCCATGGGGCACATCTGCTACCGCAGCGGGATCACCAGCGACATCTACGACGCCGCGCGGACGTGGATCTCGTGGATCCCCGGCGGGCTGGCGATCGCGTCGGTCATGGGCTGCGGCGGGTTCGCCGCGATCTCGGGCTCCAGCCTCGCCTGTGCGGCGACGATGGGACGGGTCGCGGTGCCCGAGATGACGCGGTCGGGCTACAGCGAACGGCTGGCCTCGGCCTCCGTGGCGGCGGGCGGCACGCTCGGGGCGCTGATCCCGCCGAGCATTCTGTTCATCCTCTACGGCGTCTTCGCCGAGCAGTCGGTCGGCAAGCTGTTCATCGCCGGGATCGTGCCGGGGATCATCAGCCTGCTGGGTTACATCCTCGTCATCACGATCTGGGCCATGGTCCGCAAGCAGGACGCCCCGCGCTTCGTGCTCAAGCAGAGCTCGCGCGAGAAGCTGCGCGTCACCCTGCGGACATGGCCCGCGCTGCTGATCTTCACCATCATCATCGGCGGCATCTACGGCGGGTTCTTCACCCCGACCGAGGCCGGCGCGGTGGTCTTTGCACTGGCCGTCGTCATCTCGCTCGCCATGCGCCGGATCGACGGCAGGGGCGTGGCGGAGGCGCTGAAGGAAACCGCGTTCCAGACCGCGGCGCTGTTCCTGATCGGTGGCGGGGCGGCCGTGTTCAGCAGTCTCGTGGCGCTGACCGGGCTGACCCGCTCGCTGGTGGAACTGGTCAGCTACATGGACCTGTCGCAGGCGGGTGTCCTTGTCGCCGTGGTGCTGGTCTACCTTCTGCTGGGCATGTTCCTCGACCCGTTGGGGATCCTGCTGCTCACGCTGCCGTTCTCGGTTCCGCTGGTCGAGCAGCATGGCGTCGACCTGATCTGGTTCGGCGTGCTCGTGGTCAAGCTGCTGGAGATGGGGCTGATCACGCCACCTGTGGGGATGAACGTCTTCGTCATCAGCAGCGTCACAAAGCCGCCTATTCCGGCGGGGCGCATATTCTCGGGGGTGGTGCCGTTTTTTGCGATGGACGTCGTCGTGGTCGCACTGCTGATCGCAGCGCCCGGCATCGCCCTTTGGCTGACGTAAGAAGCGGCGCTCCACCGGAGTTCTTGGGCACCGTCGGCCAAATCGGCCCTAGCGCTGCCTCGCCAACGCGCCGCGCAGCGCCCAGGCGGACAGCCTGTCCCGCATCGTGTCCGGGGCGTCCAGCCCCATCCGGGCCAGCGCGGCGTCCCGCGACGCGCCGTCCCTCAGCCCCCGCAGCACGAGCCCGGCCAGCGCCGTCCGGCTGCCCTCGACCTCGGACAGGTGGTCGAGCGCCGGAAGCAGCTGGCGCTCGACGTCATCGAAATCGGTGCCGAACGGAAAGTCCGGCAGGTCGAAGGGCCCCAGCCAGTCGCGCAGGGTCTCCGGCGTATTCCGTTGCCATGCGTCGGGAATGCGGAAATCGCGCGAGATCTTGCCCGCCGATTTCGCCTGCTCCAGCAGGTCGCCCTGAAACCGGCTGTCGGTGATTCGCAGCATCGCCGCGACCGCGTCCTCGTCCCGGCGCCCGCGCAGGTCGGCAATGCCGTATTCGGTGACGACCACATCGCGGTATTGGCGCGGAACGCTTTCGTGCGGATGCGACCAGACGATGTTCGACCCGGTCTTGCCCGCGCGGGTGCGGGTGGCGGGAAGGGTGATGACCGACCGCGCGCCACGCAGGGCAAAGGCCTGTTCGATGAAGTTGAACTGCCCGCCGATGCCGCTGACCTCCTGCCCGCCCGAGGTCACGTCGCTGACCAGCCCGCCCAGCAGGGTGGCCTTCATCGCGGCGTTGACGAACCGCGCGTCGCGCCGGGCCGCGCGCTTGGCCGGTTCGTCGCCGTAAAGCTGGTTTGTGAAGGACACCGGCATCATCCGGATGCGGCGGCGGTCCGCCTCGGGCAGGGCGGCGAGGCGGTGGTAGAAGTCGCGGCAATCGACGAAGAACCCGGCGTGGATCGCGGCGCCGTCGACCTCGCGCCGGACGATGCCCGCCTCGAACAGTCGCAGGATGCCGTCGACCAGCATCTCGGTCACCGCATAGAGCCCGGTGTCGAACGCCCCGCTTTCCGAGAACCCGTCGGTCGCGAAGGGGGTGACGGCGTGAACCTCCGCGGCCTTGCCCGCGTGGCGCAGCATCAGGGCATGGGCCACCGCGTCCCCGATCGCGCCGATCCCGATCTGCAGGGTGCCGCCGTCGCGGATGGTCCGGGCGACATGCAGGCCGATGGCGTGCTCGGTCAGCCCGACCGGTCGCTTGGGCACGGAAAACAGGTCGAACCCCGGTCCGTCATCGTGCAGCAGGTCGACCTCGCCCGCCGCGATCCGGGCCTCGGGCCCGTCCATCGCGGGCAGCCGGGCGTTGGTCTCGCCCACCAAGAGGAACTCCATCTCGCCCGCGCGCCGCTCGCGGATCAGGTCGGACGAGATGTCGGTGTTGCACGACAGGCTGAAGCCGCCGTCGGGCAGGGGGGCCAGCAGCTGCATGACGACGTTCGGGTTCCAGTCGCGCAGGCGTTCGAAGGCATGGGTGTAATTGGCCGGCATGTAGTGGCGCTGCATCAGGGGCACCTTCAGCCAGCGACCCGCCTGCATGAAGAACTCCGCCACCTCGATATTCGCGGGCAGGGTCCCGTCGCGCAGCATGCGGGCATAGTCGAGCGCGGGGTATGTCCCGAACAGGCGGTCGGCGGCCGGTTCGAGAAAGCGGCGCGCCATGTCGCCGGACATGTCGGGACGTTCCAGCGTCAGGGCGGTGACGATGGACAGGCTGATGTCCGGGCTGGCGGCCGCCATCCGGGTCAGCGCGTTCACCAGCGTCACCGGCTTGCCGAGGCCCAGGGGCAGGGCCAGCCGGATCTCTCCGCCGGTGCGCTCGATGATCTCGGCCGCGATGGCGTCGGGCCGGGCGACTGTCCTAGTCAAGGTCATCCCACCCTTGGTCCGGGGTGAACCGTTCGCCATATCGGGTCACGAGCGACTGCAGCCGGTCCCGGCACTCCGACACACCCCGCGTCCGGGCATAGCGCATCGGGCCGCCGCGGAACGGCGCCCAGCCGGTGCCGAAGATCACGGCCCCGTCGAGCGTGTCCTCTTCGGCCACGACACCCTTGCGCAGGCATTCCACCGCGGCGTCGCACATCGGCAGGATCAGCCGGTCGCAGGTTTCCGGGGCGGCGTCCTCGTCCGGTTCTTTCGGCGGTTTTTCCCCGGCCGCGTAGTCGTAGAGACCCTTGCCCGCCTTCTTCCCGGTCTCGCCCGCCTCGACCTTCTCACGCAGCCATGCGGGCGTTTTTGCCACCGGGCGGTCCAGCGAGGTCCGCATGGAATTCGCCACCTCGAGGCAGATGTCGAGCCCGACCTGATCGGCCAGCGTCACGGGCCCCATCGGCATCCCGAACGCCAGCGCGGCGCGGTCGATGTCCTCCTTCGCCATGCCCTCGTCGAGCATCACCATCGCCTCCATCAGGTAGGGGGCGAGGATGCGGTTCACGAGGAAGCCGGGATAGTCCGTGACCCGCGCCGGAAGGCGGTCGATGCCCGTGACGAAGGCCGCGAGGCGGTCGAGCGTCGCGGGGTCGGCCCGGTCGTGCGAGACGACCTCGACCAGCTGCATCGAGGATACCGGGTTGAAGAAATGGAGCCCCGCGAACCGATCCGCCGCAGGGGCGGCATCGACCAGGTCCGAGAGGCGGAGGCTGGAGGTGTTGCTGGCGAGGATCGCGCCGGGTTTCATCGTTTCGGCGAGGCCGCGATAGATCTTCTCCTTCAGCTCGCGCTTTTCCGGCACGGCTTCGATCACCAGATCGGCCCGCGCACGACCCAGCCCGCCCGGATCCGGCATCAGCCGGTCGAGCGCGTCGCGCGCCTCGATGCCGGTAAGGTGCTTGCGGTCATAGATCTCCGCCGCCCGTTTCACAGCCTTGCCGAGCGGCGGCAGGTCGATATCCTCGATCGTCACCCGCTTGCCCTGCATGGCGGACCATGCGGCGATCCCGGCCCCCATCATGCCGCCGCCGATCACGTGGACATGGGCGATCCCGTCGGTGCCCCTGCCGGCCTCCTTCAGCTTGCGCCGCAGGAAGAAGACCCGGATCAGGTTCTGCGCCGTCGCCGACTCGAGCAGTTCGGCGAAGGAGGCGATCTCGGCCGCCTGCATCGCCTCGGGGTCGTTGCCGTGATCCTCCCACAGGTCGATCAGCGCGAAAGGGGCGGGGAAATGCGCGCGGGGCGCCTGCTTCTCGCTTTCCGAACGCATCCGTGTGGCGGCGAAGGACCTGGCCGGCCGGGTGCGGAGCGCGGAGGCCCGGAAACCGGTGTCGTGCTGCGCGCCGCCGCCTGCGGCCATGTCGCGGATCGCGGCCTCGACATGACGCTCCGGCAGGAGCGCGTCGAGGATGCCCAGTTTCCTGGCCTTGCGGTCATGGGCGGTCTTGCCGGTCAGCATAATCTGCATCGCCTCGACCGGGTCGATCAGTCCGGTCAGACGGAAGGTCCCGCCGAGGCCAGGATGCAGGCCCAGCTGGATCTCGGGAAAGCCCAGCTTCACGCCCTCGATCCCGATGCGGCGGTCGCAGGCCAGCGCCAGCTCGAACCCCCCGCCGAGGGCATGGCCATGCACCACGGCAATGGTCGGGAACGGCAGCGCCTCCAGCTTGTCGAGCACCGCGTGCCCCTGTTCCAGCTTCTCCTTCGCCTGCGGTCCGCGCAGGTCTGCAAAGCTGTCGATATCCGCCCCGGCGGCAAAGCCGGAGGGCTTGGCCGACCGGATCACCAGCGCCTTCGGCGCCTCGCCCTTCGCATGATCCAGCAGCGCGTCCAGTTCCCGAAGCACGGCCTCCGAGATCACGTTGGTTCCCGTCCCCTCGCAATCGAGCCAGAGGCGCAGGATGTCGTCATGCGTCTCCATCCGCCAGTGACGGCAGTCGGGCGCGGGGGCGGCTTCGGTCTGTGCGTCGGGGGTGATTTCGTCCAGAACGTCGGTCATGCGGCCTCCAGAAGCATTGCGCCGCCCAGCCCGCCGCCGATGCATTCGGTGGCGATGCCGCGCCTGCCGCCCGCGGCCTTCAGGGCATTGGCCAGATGCAGGACGATGCGGTTGCCGCTGGTGCCGACCGGGTGGCCGAGGCTGATCGCCCCGCCGTCGACGTTCAGCCGCCCGCGGTCGATCCGGCCGAAGGCGCCGTCATAGCCCAGCACCTCGCGGCAGAAATCCTCGTCCTGCCAGGCGGCGAGGCACGACAGCACCTGTGCGGCGAAGGCCTCGTTGATTTCCCAGAGGTCCACGTCATCGACCCCCAGCCCGTGCCGCTGCGCCAGAGGGGTGGCGGCCAGCACCGGCCCCAGCCCCATGATGGCGGGATCGAGCGCGGCCCAGTGGCTGTCCACGATCTTGGCGATCGGCGTCAGTCCATGCGCCTCCACGGCGGTTTCCGAAGCGAGGATCGTCCACGACGCCCCGTCGGTGATCTGGCTGGCATTGCCCGCCGTGACCTTGCCGTAGGGTTTCTCGAACACCGGGTCCAGCTTGGCGAGCTTCTCGATCGAGCTGTCGGGGCGGACGCCGTCATCCCTGGCATGCGCCTCGCCGTCGTGGTCGAAGGCGGGCAGGACCTCTCCGTCCAGCCGCCCTTCCTCCTGCGCGGCCGCAAGGCGCTGATGCGACTGCACCGCGTAGGCGTCGGCGGTGGTCCGGTCGATGCCGAAGCGATGCGCCAGCACCTCGGCGGTCTGGCCCATGTTCAGCGCGGTGATCGGATCCGTCAGCCCGCGTTCCAGGCCGATGACGGGCGAAAAGAAGTCGGGCCGCACCTCGGCCATCGCCCTGACCTTGTCGAGCGCGCCCCTCGCGCCGGCCATCTCGCCGAACCACTCCGTCGCCTCGCGGCGGAAGACCAGCGGCGCATGGCTCAGCGCCTCGGTGCCGCCGGCGAGGATCATCTCGTGGCTGCCCTCGCGGATATAGCGATAGGCGGTGTCGATGCTCTGCATGCCCGAGCCGCAGTTGATCTGGACCGTGAAGGCGACCTGCTGCTCACCCATCCCGAGGCGGAGCGCCGCGACGCGGGCGGGGTTCATCTCGTCCTGGATCACGTTCACGCAGCCGAGGATCACGAGGTCGAAGGCCGTCGGCGCGAAGGGCTGCCGCATCAGCAGGGGCCGCCCACATTGCACGGCGAGGTCGACCGGCGTGAACGGGCCGGGCTTGCCGCGGGCCTTCAGGAACGGTGTGCGGGCGCCATCGACAAGGTAGACGGGCCGGCTCATTCCGCGGCCTCACGCGGGGCGGGGTTGGCCGGGTTCGGGCGGTAGGACGGGAACATCCCGGCCATCTCCTCCGGCGTGTAGTCGTCGACGGCGACGACCCGCTGAACGGCCTGCTGAACCCGTTGCAACTGGGCGAACTCGGTTTCCGACAGGATGCCGGCGTCGCGCGCCTGATGCGGCGTCTTCTTCACCTCGCGCAGGCGCTTGGCGATCGGCTCCGCCTCCAGGACCAGCCGGTAGGCCTCTTCCAGAAGGCCGATCCCGGACTCCGGTTTCGCCTTCGCCAGCCCGGAGGTCAGACGGTCGCGGCTGGCCGAGGGGTGGTAGATCAGCATCGCCACCTTCTCCGCCAGCGCGTCGGACGGACCCCGCGCATGGGACCCCGGCCGCAATGTCGGGCGCAGCAGCCAGCCGACCCATCGTGCCGGGAAGTTGGCGATCACCTCGTCCAGCGCCGCGCCGATGCGGGCAAAGGCGGTGTCGGCGCAATATTCGACCAGCGGCAGGTCGGCCTTCTGGCGACCCTCGTCCTCCCACCGTTTCAGAACGGCGGAGAGGAGATACATCTCGGACAGGGCATCGCCGAGCCGGGCCGAGATCATCTCCTTCCGTTTCAGCGCGCCGCCGAGGGTCAGGAAGGCCATGTCGGCCGTGACCGCGAAGGCCGAGGACCAGCGCGACAGGCGGCGGTAGACATGCGCCACGTCGCCCGCATCCTCGGGCGCGGCGCCGCGTCCCGTCCAGCCGCCCCACCAGGCGCGGAAGAAGGTCTTGGTCGAATGCCCGACGTGTTTCCAGAAGTGCTTGTCGAACGCGTCGAGGGATTTGTCCGGGTCCGGCTCCTGCAGCGCCTGCATCTCGTCCAGCAGGTGCGGATGTGCCCGGATCGCGCCCTGGCCGAAGATAATCAGGTTGCGGGTAACGATATTCGCCCCCTCCACGGTGATCCCGATGGGGATGGAGCGGTAGATCGGCTGCAGGTAGTTCAGCGGCCCGTCGATCACCGCCTTGCCCGAATGCACGTCCATCGCGTCGTTCACCGCGTCACGCATCCGCGTCGTCGCGTGGTATTTCATGATCGCCGAGATCACGGCCAGCTTGTGCCCCTCGTCCAGCGCCGCGCAGGTCAGGCGGCGGCCGGCGTCGATGGCATAGGCATTCGCGGCGATCCGGGCCATCGGCTCCTGCACGCCGCCGAAAAGGCCGATCGGCATGCCGAACTGCTGGCGGATCCGGGCATAGGCCCCGGTGGTATGCGCGGCGGTCGCGGTGGCGGCAGCCGAGAGAGACGGCAGCGAAATGCCGCGCCCGGCGGCGAGGGCCGACATCAGCATCATCCAGCCGCGCCCGGCAAAGTCCGGCCCGCCGATGATGTGGTCGAGCGGGACGAAGACGTCCTTGCCGGTGGTCGGCCCGTTCATGAACATCGTGCCGGAGGGCAGGTGCCGCCGCCCGGTCTCGACCCCCGGCAGGTCGGTGGGGACGAGCGCACAGGTGATGCCGATATCCTCGGTATCACCCAGCAGACCGTCCGGGTCGCGCAGCTGGAACGCCAGACCCAGCACCGTGCAGACGGGCGCCAGCGTGATGTACCGCTTGGCCCAGTTCAGCCGGATGCCCAGCACCTCTTCGCCGTTCCACCGGCCCTTGCAGATCACGCCCTCGTCGATCATCGCCGAAGCATCCGAGCCGGCCTGTTCGCTGGTCAGGCCGAAGGCGGGAAGCTCCTCGCCGCTCGCCAGGCGGGGCAGCCAGTCGGTCTTCTGTTCGTCGGTGCCGAACTGCAGGATCAGCTCTCCCGGCCCGAGGGAGTTCGGGACCATGACAGTCACCGCGCCGGGGACCGAGGCGCTGGAGATCAGGCGCACGACCTCGGAATGCGCGAAGGCCGAGAAGCCGAGGCCGCCATGTTCCTTGGGAATGATCATGCCGAAGAAGCCTTTCGCGCGCATGAAGTCCCACGCGGCTTCGGGCAGGTCGGCGGTGCCGTTGTTGATCTCCCAGTCGTCGAGCATGGCGCAAAGCTCGGCACAGGGGCCGTCGACGAACGCCTGCTCCTCCTCGGTCAGCTGCGGGGCCTTCATGGTGCGCAATTTCGACCAGTCGGGGTGGCCCGAGAACAGCTCGGCCTCGAAATGGACATCGCCCGAGGAAATCGCCTCGGCCTCCGTCTCGGACAACTGGGGAAGCGCGGTCTTGGCCCATTTGAAAATCGGGCGGGTCAGAACATTCCTGCGAAACGACATGTCGGGTCCTCCGTTCAGGCCAACGCGACGCCGGGCAGGGGGGTTCCGTGAAGACTCCATGCTGCACCGCGGCCACGCAGGGGAACCTGCGCCGACACCCGTAAGGGCGACACGCCGGAGCAACTCATCGCGGGTACCGAAGCGGGGCTGCCGTTCATGGTGCCGAATGCAACCATCGGATCCGCGGCGATGTGCAAGCGGGCCCGGTCGGGCCTGCTCGAGGGCGACCCCGAGAATCCGAAGATGATCGGTGTCATGGCCCCTGCAGTGGCAACGCATCGCACATTTCGCCTTATCCGCAATTTGGGCGGGACGAAGGGTGCGCGCCTGTGCAACACTTTCAGGCGTCATCACAGATATTCCGGGAGGTCACGATGCTGAGAAAGCTATCGGCAGTTCTGCTCTTGGCCGCATTGCCGGCCCAGGCCCAGCAGGTGACGGATGCCATAGACCCGGAGATCGCCGCCTCCGGCGCCACCTTCGGCGAACTGACCGAGGCTTCGGACGCCTCATTGTCCGCGAAAGCCGCCGGGACGCCGGTGGATGCCGAGGACTGGATGATCGTCGCGGCCCACCCCCTCGCGGTCGAGGCGGGTGCGCGCGTGTTGCGTGACGGGGGATCCGCGGCGGACGCGATGGTTGCCGTGCAGGCGGTCCTCGGCCTTGTCGAGCCGCAGAGCTCCGGCCTGGGCGGCGGCGCTTTCCTTGTCTGGTACGACGCGAAATCCGGCGAACTGACCACGCTGGACGGCCGTGAAACCGCGCCCCTGGACGCCACGCCGACGCTCTTTCAGACCGCCGAGGGCGAAACCATGGGCTTCTTCGACGCCGTCGTCGGCGGTCGCTCGGTCGGCACGCCGGGCACCCCGGCCCTGATGGAAGAGGCGCACCGCAAGTGGGGCAACCAGCCCTGGGCGGGGCTGTTTTCCGAGGCGATCTCGCTGGCCGAAACCGGCTTCACCGTATCCGCGCGCCTTGCCGAATCCGTCGCCGGGGACACGGAGCGGCTGACGCGGTTTCCGGCCACCTCGGCCTACTTCTTCCCGGAAGGAACGGCGATACAGGCGGGCGATACGCTGGTGAACCCGGAGTACGCCGCGACCGCCCGCGCCATCGCGGCACACGGTGCCAAGGCGTTCTACACCGGGCCGATTGCCGACGACATCGTCTCGACCGTCCGGACCGCGGCCGGCAATCCAGGTGTGCTCTCGGCCATCGACCTGGCCATCTACCATGTGAAGGAGAGGCCCGCGGCCTGTGCCGCCTACCGGGGGCGCGACGTGTGCGGCATGGGGCCGCCGTCGTCCGGCGCGCTGACCGTCGGACAGATCCTGGGGATGCTCGATGCCTACGATCTGGCCTCGATGGAGCCCGACAGCGCCGAGGCGTGGCGCCTGATCGGTGACGCCTCGCGTCTCGCATTTGCCGATCGCGGCCTCTACATGGCCGACAGTGATTTCGTGCCGGTCCCGGCCGCCGGCCTTGTCGACCCGGCCTATCTCGCTTCCAGGGCGCAGCTTCTGTCGGGTGATCGTGCACTGTCCGAGGTCAGCGCGGGGCAACCGAAGTGGGATCATGCCGCGGTCGACTACGCACCGGACACCAGCATCGAGATCCCGTCGACCTCCCACATTTCCATCGTCGATGCCGAGGGCAACGCGCTGTCGATGACGACCACCATCGAGGGCGCCTTCGGCTCCAAGCTCTTCGTGCGTGGGTTCCTCTTGAACAACGAACTGACCGACTTCTCGTTTTCCACCCACGATGACGGACGCCCGATTGCAAACCGGCTCGAGCCCGGCAAGCGCCCACGTTCCTCCATGGCGCCGACCATCGTGCTGGACGACGGCAAGCCCGTGCTGGTGGTGGGCAGTCCGGGCGGGTCCCGCATCATCGGCTATGTGGCCAAGACGATCATCGCCCATCTGGACTGGGGCATGGATGTGCAGCAGGCCGTCGGGCTGCCGAACCTCGTCAACCGGTTCGGCACGTTCGACGTGGAAGCGGGTACGGATGCCGGCGCGCTCGTCGAGCCGCTGTCGACCCTGGGTTTCAAGGTGGAGGAACGCGATCTGACCTCGGGTCTGCACGCGATTGCCCTCGGGGCTACGCTCCAGGGCGGCGCTGATCCACGGCGCGAGGGGATCGCCCTGGGCGAGTAGGCCTGGCGACTGTCGCAATGGTTCGTCGGCGGACCTGCCGCGACACTGCACGAAGACAAAAGTGCCGGCGACGATGCGCCGGCACTTCTTGTGTTCACCGCTGCGGGCGCCTGTCAGCCGATCAACAGCGCATCCAGGATGACAGCGCCGTCTGTCAGGGCCAGCACCGGGTTCATGTCCGCGCTTTCCAGCCCCGGCGAAGCGGCCGCGATGCGGCTGACCTGTGCCAAGAGGCTGGCCAGTGCGTCGATGTCCGCCGGATCGGAGCCGCGCGGATGCGTCAGCAGGCGGATAGCGCGGACCTGGTGGATCATCGCTTTCGCCTCGGCCTCGCCGAAGGGCGCGGCGCGGAACACGACGTCGCGCAGCGCCTCGACGTGGACGCCGCCCAGCCCGAACATCACCACCGGTCCGAAGGTCGGATCGCGCTGGACGCCGATCACGCATTCGGCGACGCCGCGCCGCATCGGGGCGACCATCAGGCCGTCGAGCCGCGCGCCGGGCGCCTTGGTGCGCGCGGCGGTCAGGATGCGGTCGCCCGCCGCCTCGACCGCGGCCCGCCCGGTCAGGTTCAGTTCGACCCCGCCGATATCGGACTTGTGGCCGATGTCGGGCGAGACGATCTTGACCACGACCGGGCCGCCGATCTCTTCCGCCGCCTGTCCGGCCTCGGCAGCCGTTCGGACGTGCCGGAAATCGACGACGGGCAGACCGCGCTCGCCGAGCGCGGCGAGGGCGAGCGGTTCGGTGCAGTCCGCCGGAACGGTGAGCGGGGCAGGGGTGTCCCCGGTCCCGTCGCCGGAAGCGGCAAAGCCGCGCGCGATGCGGGCCAGGGCCGCGACCGCATTCACGGCACGGTTGGGATCCTCGAAAACCGGAACGCCCGCCGCCTCGACCGCCTTGCGGAACGCCGGGCTGGGCAGGGTCGCCACGACCTGCATCACCTCGGGACGCGCGGCGCGCACATGGGCGATGTCGCCCGCCATCTCCATCCCGGCGGGGCCGAGCCCGGCGGCGGAGATGAAGCTGACGATCGTGTCGCAGGCGCCGTCGGCGGCCATCAGGCCAAGCGCGGTGCGCGAGGCACCGGGGATCTGCGAAACCTGTCCCGTGATGTCGAGCGGGTTGCGCGTGCCGGCGAAGGGCACCATCGCCAGCACCTTGTCCTGCGTCTCGCGGCTGAACTCCGGGACGGTCAGGCCGCGCGCCTCGGCCATGTCGGCCATCAGCACACCGGCGCCGCCGGACACGGTGTAAAGCCCGACGCGGGGCCCCTTGGGCAGACCGGCGATCGAGGCGGCATAGGCGATGTCGAGGCATTCCTCGATGCTGTCCGCCCGCACGACGTTGTATTGCCGGAACACGCCGTCAAAGACCGCATCCTCGCCCGCCAGTGCGGCGGTGTGGGATGCGGCGGCCTTGGCGCCCGCCTCGGTCTTGCCGACCTTGCAGACGATCAGCGGCTTGCCCGCGCGGCGGCATGCGTCGAGCGCGCGGCGCAGCCCGTCGCCGTCGCGGCAGCCCTCCATGTAGCCGACGATCACGTCGGTGCCGGGGTCCGACGCCAGCCATTCCACGCTTTCGGAAAAGCCCAGATCGGCCTCGTTCCCGGTGGTGATCCAGTAGCTCAGCCCGATGCCGCGTTCGCGTGCGACCGAAAAGGCAAAGCCGCCGAACGCGCCGGACTGGCTGACCAGCCCGATCCGTCCCTTCGGCGCGACACCTGCGCCCACGACAGGCGCGAAGGTGGCGAACACCCGTTCCTCGATATTCATGAAGCCGAGGCAGTTCGGCCCCATCAGCCGCAGGCCCGAGGCCCTGGCGATCTCGTGCATGCGGGCCTGGTTGGCCGCGCCCTCCTCGCTCACCTCGGCGAAGCCGGACGAGAACATCACGACGCCCTTCACGCCGGCATCGGCGCAGTCCTGCAGCGCCTGCACCGCAAGGCTGGCGGGGACGGCGATGATGGCGAGGTCCACGGGACCGGGCGCGTCCTTGATGTTCGGATAGGCCGGAAGCCCCTGAATCTCAGGGGCTTTCGGGTTGATCGGGATGATGCGGCCGGTATAGCCCAGCGTCCTCAGGTAGCTGAGCGGCGTGCCCCCGATCTTGGTCTCGGTGTCCGAGGCCCCGATCACCGCAACCGACCGGGGCCGGAAGACGGCGTCGAGGCCGGACAGCGGTTTGCCGTCATCGAGCATCAGGACGCCTCCGGCGGGATGTATTCGGCGGGCACCTCGATCCCGTTCTCCTTGTACCAGCGATACGCCCCCGCATGGACCGGCGCGTTCAGCTGCAGCAGCGCGGTTTCGGGGGTGAAGAAGCTCATCCATTCCGCCGCGGCGTGCATGTCGGACAGGTTGTCGAACATCGCCTTGGTCACGGCATAGACCGTGTCCGCGTCCACCCCGACATGCGAACCGATGCCGACCCAGCTCCCGACCGCCTTGATCGGGGCGTCGTTGATCTGGTTCGCGCCGTAGATGTCGGGCGGGATGTCGGTGATCGTCCGGCCGGGGATATTGAGCATCGCCTGCAGCGGCCCCTTCTCGAAGGCCTCTTCGGGAATCGAGATCAGCTTGATCTTGCCCAGCAGGGCGAACTGCATGACCGAGGCCGAGGGCAGTTCGGTCGGGATGATCGCCAGGTCGACCTGCCGGTCCTGGAACGCCTGCTGGCCCGAGGACCAGTCCAGCTTGGCCTGCTCGTAGTCGCCCGGCACCATGCCGGTCGCGGATTCCATGATCGCCAGCCCGACGGTGGTCGCGGCACCGCCCGGAGGTCCGATGAAGATGCGGCGGCCGCGGCAGTCCTCGAGCGTTTCGATCCCGGAATCCGCATAGGTCAGGATGTGGTAGGGCCCGAGCGGAAAGTTCACGACCTGCCGGACATTCTTGAACAGTTCCGGGGCGTTGGCCATGTCCTTGAACATCTGGACGCCCTCGGACATGTAGTAGTTGATCGCGGGCGACGAGATGAACAGGTCGACGTTCCCGTTGGCCGCGTCGAGCGTCGAGCGGGTGGCCGTCTGGCCCGAAGTCACGTTCATGCGGATCGGCGTGTCACGCTGCACGATGGTCTGCATGGTCGTGGTGAAGGTAAAGGACGAACTGCCCGGCGCGCCGGTGTGCACGCGCAGGTTCTCCTGCAGCGCCCATGCCGGCAGGGCGGTGGACGCCAGTCCCATGGCAGCCATGCTGCCCATGGCCGAACGGCGGGTCATCTTGATCATTCTTGGGTCTCCTCCTCCAAGGTGACGGGCTGCGGGTCGGGGATCGCATAGCGCCCCTCCAGCAGGTCCGGTTTCGCGAAATAGGCACGCAGCAGCAGCGTGTAGGGCCCGGCGGGCGCGGGCAGCCAGTTCGCCTCGCGCGCGGGGCCGGGGCTGTCATGGCCGATCCAGATGTCCAGCGATCCGTCCGGGTTCCGGGTCAGGCCGGGCGTGCGGTCGCCGATGGCGTAGCGCGACAGCGGGTTGTCGATGAAGAACAGCTCTCCGTCGCCGGTCGGTTCGTACATCGACAGCGACCAGAAGGCGTTGACGGGGATCGGGCGGTCGGCCGGGATATGCCAGCGCATCGCCCGGCGCCCGTCCAGCGGGGCGCCGTCGAAGGAGCGGGCGGGATAGTAGGTCGCCTCTTCCAGCGTCAGCGCCCCGAGGCCGCCGATGGCGACGCGGGCGCGGAATTCGTAGTCCTGGTGATAGAAGCCGAGGCCGGGCTTGGGTGGCAGCCAGCCGTCGCCGTCGCCCGCCATGATCATCCCGCCCTCCAGCGCGCGCCGCGCCTCGGCCACGCCGGCGGCGATGGCCGCGGCCTGATCCGGCGAGAAGCGGTCGAGATCGAAACCGCCGGGCGCGTCGAGACCCAGGGCCGCGATCCGGCGCATGACGCCGATGTCCGTCGCGCGGGGACTGTGAAGGGTGAGCAATTCGGCCGCCTGCGCGAAATACTCGGGCCACGGCGCGGTGCGCGTGCCCTGTGACGGATCGCCTGCGGGGTCGTTGGGTGGCGGCGGCATGGTCAGGGTAAAGCCGTCCTGAACCGCCCGCGCGGCGGCCAGATCCTCGGGGCCGGTGACGAGGATGCGCGCCAGGACCCAGCAGATCGGCGTGGTCGACCGGATCACCGGCCCGGCGATGCCTTCGGCGCTGGCGTCCGGCCCGATGATCGTCACGCTGCCGCCCTCTCCGCCTGTCGTGCGGGTCCCGAGGATGGCGATGTTGTCGGTCCACATGTCCATCACCGCGACCGAGATGTAGCGCTCGCCGGTCTCGGGCAGAGTGATTTCGGCGGACCCCTTCCGCAGGTCCAGCCAGGCATTGGAATAGAGCGTGTCGTTGTTCGGCGCCGTGATGTGCCGGGACTTGTGATGCAGCAGCTTGCGCGCGTGCAGCATGTCGTTCATCGGGCCGAGCGCCATGCGGCGGCGGCGAAAGCTCTCCATCGCCACCAGCGGCAGGGTGAAGGTATAGGCCTCGCGCGCGATGGCGGTCAGACCGGCGGTGGTGACGTCCTTGGGCATGGCGCGGCTCATGCCATCCGGGGCTGCGTGCGGGCGCGCAGCAGTTCCAGCACCAGCAGGCCGCCGACCATCAGGAAGCCGATCACGTCGACCTCGGTCCAGCGGGCGAGGCAGAGACCGGCAGCCAGGATATAGGCCCCGCGCCACAGCGGCGACAGCCGGGTCGCGCCATATCCGGCCAGTGCCGCAGAGAGCGCCCAGATGATGCAGGCGATCCGCAGGATGCCGACCGTGAAATCGGCCAGGTCGAAGTTCTCGATCAGCAGGAGCGACGGGTTGAGAACGAAGAGGAAGGGCACGATGAAGCCGACGATGGTCAGCCGCATGGCCACGATGCCGACCTTCATCGGGTTGGCGTCCGCGATCGGCGCGGCGGCAAAGGCCGCCAGCGCGACGGGCGGCGTGATGGCCGACAGGACGGCATAATAGAGCACGAACATGTGGACGGCGATGCGCGGCGCGCCCATGGCCGACAGGGCCGGGCCCATCACCAGAACGATGATCAGGTAGGCGGGCAGCGTCGGCATCCCCATCCCGAGCGCGAGGCAGGCCAGCGCCGTCAGGATCAGCGAGAAGAACAGGTTCTCCGATCCGAGCGATCCGACCGCCTGGGCAAAGTTCAGGCCCAGCCCGGTCAGGTTCATCCCGGCGACGACGATGCCGATGGCCCCGACCGCGATCATGATCCGGGCGCCCGAGATGCCGCCCTTGACCAGCGCCTCGACCAGCCGCCACGGATTGCGCCGGACCTCGGGGTTCAGGAAACCCAGGACGAGCGCGGCGACGGTCGCGCCGAACCCGGCCATGGCGGGCGACCGGCCCGCGACCAGGATCGCGATCACGGTCAGGATCGGAATGACGAACATCAGGCTGTCGATCGCGTCGCGGCGGTTCAGGACCGGCATGTCCTCGGGCGCCGTCGCGCCGATGCCGCTGCGCCGCGCCTCGAGCCAGACGGCGATGAACAGCGCGATGACATAGGCCGCGGCGGGCACGATGGCCGCGATGCAGACCATCAGGTAGGGCGTGCTGGTCAGCTGCGCCAGCATGAAGGCCACGGCCCCCATGACGGGCGGAATGAACTGTCCGGCCGTCGAGGCGGCGGCCTCGACCGCGCCGGCGAATTCGGGGCGGAAGCCCTTCTGCTTCATCATCGGGATCGTGAAGGTGCCGGTGCCCGCGACGTTCGCGGTGACGGATCCGGACATCGACCCGAATAGGGTAGAGGCGACGATGGCCGCATGAGCCGGACCGCCCGCGACGCGACCGGTCAGGCGCACCGCGATCCGGATCAGGGCATGGCCCGCGCCGGTGGCTTCCAGCACCATGCCGAAGACGATGTAGATGAACAGCAGCTCGATCACGACCGAGACGGGCAGGCCGAACACGCCGGCATAGCCGTACCACGTCCCCTGCACGATCTGGTCCAGCGTGAAGCCGGCATGGCGCAGCATGCCCGGCAGATGCTGACCCCAGAGGACATAGGCCAGAACGCCGCCCGCGACGATCGTCAGGCCCAGTCCGAATTCACGGCGGGTCAGTTCGACACAGGCGAAGAGCGCGAGCAGCGCCAGCCACTGGTCGGTGGGCGAGTAGCTGATCAGCATGTTCTCCATCGCGTCGGCGGTCGCGATGAAGCGCTGGAGCGCGGCCGCGATGATGGCGAGGAGGACGACATCCACCGTCCAGCAGAGCGCGGACTTTAGCGGCGTCGGATTGGCGAGGCGGGCGGCCAGCGGCTTGACCGCAACGGCGGCAAGGATGCAGGCGCCGAAGGCGAGCGTCCGGTGAAGCCCCGGTTCGAACATCCCGAAATAGGCCGTGTAGATCGCCTGAACGGCCAGAAGGAAGCCGACCGCGAGCCCGATCCTGCGCGAGAAACTGAGTGCCATGTATTTCCTCCGTCGGGCCCGGTCTCCTCTCCGGTCCCACAGGGAAATCAGCACAAGAATTAATTGAAGTCAATTAGTCTGGTGTTTGCTTTCTCGGCACGTCCCGCTCGGAGGCCATCACCTTTTCAAGCGCGACGGCCGTGCGCGGCGGGATCGGGGCGTCCAGCATCGCCACGAGAATGGACTTCAGTTCCTCGATGCGGAAGATCGCCTCTTCCCGGCTGAACCGGCCGCCCAGACGTTCCTCGGCGCTTTCGATCTCGGCCATTTCAAACATCGAGAAATTCACGGCATTCCGGAACCGGCCACGGACGACGCTGGCCGGCAGAAACGGGCGCGCGCGGCGCAACTCGGCCTGCAGATCGTTCAGGGTCCACGCAAGGTGTTCGCGTTCGTACCGGCGCCAGGTGTCGATATCCATGCGCAGCTGAATCAGAAATCTCTGTGAGAAATGAGGGCCTTGCGTGTCCAGAAACCGGCTGATGCCCGGTTTCATCAGCAGGTCGATGATCGTTTCGGGGGACAGCGGCTGGCCGTCCGCCTCGGCCCGCGCCTCGGCCAGTAGACGTTCGCGCTCGGTGTTTGCGGGGGTGACGCGGACCGCCACGATGGCATCCAGAATCGCGTCGCGCGACCCGAAATGGTAGTGGATCGCCGAGCTGTTCTTCTGCCCCGCTTCGGTGTTGATCTGCCGGATGGTCGTCGCGGCGATGCCGTTCGTGGCGAACAGCCGCTCGGCCGCAAGCAGAAGACCCATCTTGGTGTCGCTGAGTTCCGTTTCGATGTCCAAGGCCGGTCCCTCACATCAGGAGTTGATTCTTTTCGGCATCGGAAAAATAATGCCACTCGATTAGATTGCGCGAGAACTTTCTCGTTCATCGGTCTGGGAGGATAGCTGCGGCGCAGCGAAATTGCGAGCTTTCCGAAGCGGGGGCGCGCGGGTGCGACGCAGGGAAATGGTAGGAGGACCCATTGAAAACAGAGCTTTGCGAGCGCTTCGGTATCGACGTGCCGATCTTCGGCTTCAGCCATGCGGTCGAGGTCGTGGCCGCCGTCACCAATGCGGGCGGCTACGGTGTCTATGGCGCGACTCGGCGACTGGCGGCCGAGATCACCGACGAGGTCGCGCAGATTCGGGCGGCGGTCGGGGATCGGCCCTTCGGCCTCGACCTGGTGATTCCCAACAAGGTGCCCGAACGCAACGACCGCGCCGAGCTGGAAAAGCAGGTGCCGGACGTGCACCGCAGCTTCATCGAATCGCTCGAGTCGAAATACGCGGTGCCCAAGCCGTCCGAACCGGGGATGCGCACGCGGTTCATCCGGTCGGAAGAGATACAGGACCAGCAGATCGAGGCCGTCGCGGCCTCGGACGTGAACATGGTCGCGCTCGGGATCGGCTGCCCGCCGGCGGTGGTCGAACTTATGAAATCGCGCGGCAAGACCACGGTGGCGCTGGTCGGACAGGAACGCCACGCGGCCCGCGCGCTTGAGGCCGGCGTCGACCTGCTGGTGGCGCAAGGCTACGACGCGGGCGGGCACACGGGCGAGGTCGGGACATTCTCGCTGGTGCCGCGGATCGTCGATCTGGCCGGGGACGTCCCGGTGCTGGCGGCGGGCGGGGTCGCCACCGGGCGGCACATCGCGGCGGCGCTGGCGCTCGGCGCGCAGGGCGTGTGGATCGGCACCGCCTTCCTCGTGACCGAGGAATACGCGCCGCACCTGTCGCCCGGCGAGCTGGACTCGCTGCTGCACGCGCAGGCCACGGATACGGTCATCAGCCGCGCGGAAAGCGGCAAACCCTTCCGCCAGACGCGGTCCGCATGGTCCGAGGAATGGGCGATGCCCGACGCGCCCAAGCCGCTCAGCCATCCGCTGCATGACGTTCTGGTGGGCGACATCCTCGGCGCGATCATCGAACATGACATCCGTCCGCTGCAGCACTACGGCGCGGGGCAGGGGATCGGCTGGTTCGACCACCTGCGCCCGGTGTCGGAGGTGATGGCAGAGCTGGTGCGCGACGGTGACGCGGCCCTGGGCAAGGCGGCACGGTTGCGGGGGGCGGCGGCATGAACATGCAGGCGGGCAACGAAGCCGCGTTCCGGGCCGAGATCGCGGAGTTCTGCAAGGACAACCTCGATCCCGAGGTCCGGCGGCTGAGCGATCTGGGCCTGCCGGTCGGCGAAGAGGCGGCGCTCGACTGGCAGACCAAGCTGGTCGCGCGGGGCTGGGGCGCCCCCTCGTGGGACGAGGAATGGGGCGGCTCCGGCTGGGACATGCGCAAGCTCTTCATCTTCGAGGAAGAGATGGCGGCCCACGGGGCGCCGCTGGTCGGGACGTTCAACATCAAGATGATCGGCCCGATCCTGCAGGCCCACGGGGACGCGGCGCAGAAGGCGCATTTCCTGCCGAAGGCGCTGAGCTTCGAGCATGTCTGGTGCCAGGGCTATTCGGAACCCGGTTCGGGTTCGGACCTCGCCTCGCTGCAGACGCGGGCCGAGCGCGACGGCGATCACTACGTGGTCAACGGGACCAAGATCTGGACCTCGGGCGGGCATCTGGCGAACCACATGTTCTGCCTCGTCCGGACCTCGCGCGAGGGGCGGCAGCAGGGCGGGATCTCGTTCCTGCTGATCGACCTGAACACCCCCGGCATCACCCGCCGGCCGATCCACCATTTCTACGGCGCGCATGTGTTCAACCAGTTCTTCTTCGACGACGTGCGGGTGCCGGTGGCGAACCGCGTCGGCGAGGAGAACGCCGGATGGGGGATCGCGAAGTCGCTGCTGGAACACGAGCGGCTGTTCTCGGCCCGTCACACCGAGGCGCGGCGCAAGCTGGGGCGGCTGCGGCGGCTGGCGCACGAGGTCCGGATCGGCGGCAGGCCCGCCATCGAGGACGCGCAGTTCCGCGACGACCTGGCGAAACGGATGATCGAGCTGCGGGCGCTGGAAAACGCCACCATGCGCGCGCTGGAGCGGCTGGTGGACGACGGCGGGATCGGCCCCTATGCCTCGGTTCTCAAGCTGCGGGGGATCGAGGTGAACCAGCGGCTGGACCGGGCCATCGTCCAGCTGCTCGGCCCCGACGCGCTGCCCGCGCAGGCCGCGTGGGAGGGCGGGGCGCTGGACGGCCTCGTGCCCGAGGACGCGCGCAACGCGGCCGAGACGCGGTACTGGTGGCGCGGCCCGGCGATCGCAGGCGGCAGCCAGGAAGTGCAGCGCGGCATCATCACCAAACACATTCTGAACCTGTGAGGCGGCCATGAGATTTGCTGCGACCGAAGACGAGGTGATGGTCGAGGACATGCTCGACCGGGCATTGGGCGACGCCCGCGATTCCGCGAAACGTGTGGACGGACATGCGCCGCGGCCCGACCCGGTGGCCCTGCGGGCGACGCTGGGCGGGCTCGGGCTGTGGGGCGCGTGGCTGCCCGAGGCGGCGGGCGGGTCCGATGGCGGGCCGCGCCTGCTGATGACACTGGCGCGCGGGCTGGGGCGGGTGCCGACGCACCACGGCCTGATCGGCGGCTGTGTCCTGCCGGGTGCGATACTGGCGCGGGCCGGCGGAGCCGAAGCGAACGCGCTGGCGGCGCGGATCGCGACGGGCGAGATCGCCGTGGCCGTCGCCGCGATGGAGCCGGGGGCGAGGTGGGACCTGGGCACGCCGCAGGCGGTGGCCGTGGCGGATGGCGACAGGATCCGGCTGACGGGGGTCAAGACCCACGTCGCGGAAGGGTCCGGTGCCGGGGCCTTCATCGTGTCGGCCCGCGAGGGTGACGGGATCAGCCTGTTCCTGGTGCCTGCGGATGCGGACGGCCTGACGGTCTCGGCGCATCCGGTGACGGACGGCACGACCTGGGCCACGTTGCGGGCCGACGGTGTGATGCTGCCCGCCACGGCCCGCCTGATCGGGCCGCAGGACGGGGCGACCGCGCTGGAGCAGGCGTTCACGCTGGCCGCCTTCGCGGCGGCTGCCGAAGTCCTCGGGTCCTGCGAGGCTGCGATCACGCAGACACTGGATTACCTCAGGACCCGGACCCAGTTCGGCAGGCCGCTGGCGATGAACCAGGCGCTGCAGTTCCGCGCCGCGGATCTGCACACGGATATCGAGATGCTGCGCTCGCAGGTTCTGGGTGCGGCCAATGCGCTGACGCAGGGCTACACGCGCCGGGCGCGCGCGGACGTGGCCGCCGCCATGACGCTGGCGGTGCAGACCGGTGATCTGGTCGGGCGCGAGGCGATCCATCTGCACGGGGCCATCGGCATGACCCGCGAGCTTGGGGTGGGTTATCACCTGATGCGGGTGGACGTGCTGAGCCGGTGGCTGGGCAGCGCGGAGCATTTCCGCGCGATATTCATGACGATCGAGGAGGAAGCGGCATGAGCGAAGTGGTCAGGACCGAGGTCGAGGGACCGGTCACGACGGTAACGGTGGATTCGCCGGATTACCGCAATTCGATGGGCGCGCCGGGCGTGCGCGAGGGCTTGGCGGCGGCGGTCGACGCCTTCGAGGCCGATCCGGGACAGCGGGTTCTGGTGCTGACGGGCGCCAACGGGACGTTCTCCGCGGGCGGCAACCTGAAGGTGCTCAAGGGCCTGCGGTCGCGCCCGCAGATGGAGGAGCGGATCACCAAGGGCGGCGGCACGATCGGCGTGATGCTGCGGTCGGACAAGCTCTATATCGCGGCGGTCGAGGGGCCGGCCTTTGGCGCGGGTGTCGGGCTGGCGGCGGCCTGCGATCTGGTCGTCGCGGCGGATGCGGCGCGGTTCTGCGCGGCGCAGATCCGGGTGGGCGCATCGCCTGACGGCGGCATGTTCTGGTCGGTGCCACGGCGCATGGGGCGCGCGGCGGCCAAGCGGCTGCTGCTGACCGGGGACGAGATCGACCAGCAGGCCGCGCTGGCCACGGGGCTGGCCGACTATCCCGCCGCGGACGGCGCGGCGCTGTCGGTGGCACAGAAGCTGGCGAAGAAACTCGCCTATGGCCCGCCGCTGGCGCAGGCCACGGTCAAACGGTTCTTCGCGCAGGACATCGCCGGGCTCGACCCCGTGCTCGACTGGGAGCGAGACACCGCCATCGACAACTTCCTGACCGACGACTTCGCCGAGGGCGCGGCGGCCTTCCTCGAAAAGCGTCGCCCGACGTTCCGGGGGGCGTGATGGAGGACCTGACCGCCGTTGACCTGAACGCCCGGCTGACCGCCTTCATGCATGCGGAGATCTTTCCCCGCGTGAAGGAGATGAAGCAGTTCGTGGCCGAAAATCCGCCGGGCGCGCGCCCGGCCTTCATGGCCGACCTCAAATCCAGGGCCCGCGCGCAGGGCCTGTGGAACATGGGCCTGCCGAACCTGCCGGACTGGGCGCCGGGCACGCGGCTGACGAATATCGAATTCGCCCCGATGGCCGAGACCCTGGGCTGGGTCGACTGGGCCGCCGAGGTCTTCAACTGCCACGCGCCCGATCTGCCGACGATGGAGATGCTGGTGTCCATCGGCACCGAGGCGCAGAAGGACACCTGGCTGAAGCCGATGCTCGAAGGTCAGGTCTGCACCGGCTTCTCGATGACCGAGCCGGACACGGCTTCTTCGGATGCCCGCAACATCCGGACCCGTATCGAGGACATGGGCGATCACTGGCTGGTCAACGGCCACAAGTGGTTCACCGGGAACAGCGGCGTGCCCGGCTGGGCCTTCACCGTCCTGATCGGCGTGTCGGACCCGGAGGCGGCCCCCTATGCCCGGCACTCGGCGCTGATCGTGCCGGTGGACCTTCCCGGCGTGAACATCGTGCGGGACATCCCCGTCCTCGGCTTTTCGCACCGGTCCCGGCCGAACGCCGAGGTCGTCTTCGACAACGTGCGCGTGCCCAAGGAGAACCTGCTGGGCGAACGCGGCAAGGGGTTCGTCGCCGCGCAGGTCCGGCTGGCGACGGCCCGGATCCATCACTGCATGCGGTCGATCGGCGGGGCCGAGCTGATGCTCGCCCTGATGTGCGAGCGGGCGGGGCAGCGCGAAACCTTCGGCAGCAGGATCGCCGAGCACGGCAAGGTGCAGGAATTCGTCGCGCACAGCCGGGTCGAGCTGGAACAGGCCCGGCTGCTGGTGCTGAACGCGGCTCGGGCGCTGGACGAGAAGGGCGGCAAGGGCGCGCAGGCCGAGATCTCGATGATCAAGCTGGCCGTGGCGCGCGCCTGTTACGAGGTGGCGGATCGCGCGGTGCAGGTCTTTGGCGCCATGGGGATGACGGACGACAGCCCCGCCGCCGACTTTCTGGCGGCGATGCGCGCACTCAGGATTTACGACGGGCCGGACGAGGTGCATGTCCGCACCATCGCGCGGCACGAATTCGCGGCGCAGTCGGCGGCCTATCCCGATGGCCTGATGCAGTACTTCTGCACCGACTTTTCCGACCGGTCACGGTGGCGGACCGCCTGACGGATCCGGGCGGCTCTGTCATTCTGTTGGACCGATGCAAACGCATGCACTAAAGAACGCGCCGAACAGGCGCGTTCCGATGCACGCCGCCTGAACGAAGCCAGTTTGACCCGGCCGCGCATGATCTGGAGGGGGTGCTGCAGGAATGGTTGGTCAGCGGACCAAGAAGGACGCGACGCGCAGCGTGGATCTGGGGACGACCCTGCACCGGCGCGTCTTCCTGATCCTGCTGGACGGGATCCGCTCCGGCCGCTACGCGCCCGGCGACGCCCTGCCGACCGAAGCGGCCCTGTCCGAGATGTTCGGCGTTTCGCGCATCACGGTGCGCCGGGCGCTGGCAGATCTGGCGGCCGAGAACCTCGTGGAAAGCCGCAAGGGGCTGGGCAGCTTCGTCACCGCCGCCCCGCCGCCGACGCCGAAATGGGCCCCGATCGGCACCCTCAGGGGTGAAATCGTGCGCGCCGGGGAACTGCCGGTCGAGGTGCTGGAGTTCGACCGCGTGGCGGCGCCCGCCGTCGTCGCGACCGCGCTGAAGATTCCCGAAGGCGCGACGGCGTTGCGGGTCGTCCGCGTGCGCTTCAGCCAGGGGATGCCGCTGACGCATTTCGTGGCCTGGGTGCCCAACGACATCGCCCGCGACTTCACCCGCCACGATCTGGAAACCCGCCCGCTCTACGAAATGCTGATCGAGACGGGAAACCGGTATGACCGCGTGACGCAGGCCATCGGTGCCTGCCTTGCCGATCCGGCAACTGCCTCGGCCCTGAAGGTCGACGTCGGGTCCGCCCTGACCTTCATCCGGCGGCTTCTGTCCTCGCCCGAGCGGCCGGTCGAATACCTCGAACTGCGCGCCTCGCCCGCCCGGTATGAAATCGCGATGTCGTGGAATATCGACGACGAGCATGGGACGGTGAAAAGCGGATCGGTCGCCTACTCGACCCGGATCTGACGTCGGGGATCACCTCAACCCACTGAAATACAACACGTATTCCCGCCGCTCATCCGGATCGGCGAAGGTTGACGCATTTGCGCCACGACGGATTGACAGCGCGAAATTCTGGTTGTTATAGATATATGACAACCGGGCCAGCGCGATCCGTCGCAGCCATCCGGAACGGGAAGAGGAGCCCGGTCCGAAACGCGTCCGGTAGACGAGAAAGCGGTCATCCCACGGGCCGCGGGGAGGAAGGTCGGCAGGCGCAATGGCCTGTCGCACGGGGACTCAGGCGCGCATTGCGCGGCAGGTCCCGAATGGCGGGTGCTCGGCACCTGCACCCTTCCTTCCGGACATTCATGGCCGCGCGGCGGCCGAAACCGAAAGGACGAGTCATGGGCAGATCTGCAAAGAAACTCCGCGAGCTTCTCGCGGCGCCGGGGGTGCTTATGGCACCGGGCGTGGCCGACGGGGTGATGGCCCGGATCGTGGCCCGCGAAGGCTTCGACGCGGTCTACATGACCGGGGCGGGCACCGCGGCCACCCGGCTCGGCTGGCCCGACATCGGGCTGATGACGATGACCGAGATGGCGGACAACGCCGGCCGGATCGCCAGCGCCAGCAACCTGCCGACCATCGCGGATGCCGACACCGGTTACGGCGGTCCGCTGAACGTCCGCCGCACCGTGCAGACCTACGAGGCCGCCGGTGTCGCCGCGCTGCATATGGAAGACCAGAACTGGCCCAAGCGCTGCGGGCACCTTGCCGGCAAGACCCTGATCCCCGCGGAGGACATGGAGGCCAAGATCCGCGCGGCCTGCGACGCCCGCGACGATCCGAACTTCGTGGTCATCGCCCGCACCGACGCCATCGCGGTCGAGGGTTTCGACAAGGCGCTGGACCGTGCGAAGCGCTACGAGCAGGCGGGGGCCGACGTGATCTTCGTCGAGGCGCCGACCTCGATGGAAGAGCTGGAGGCGATCCCGAAGGCCGTGAAGGCGCCGTGCCTGTTCAACATGGCGCTCAGCGGCAAGACGCCGTTCCTGTCGGTCGAGGAAATCGACCAGCTCGGCTTCAAGCTGGCGATCTACCCGAACCTGATGCTGATGGCGGCGATCCCCGCCGCGACCAGCGCGCTGCAGCGGCTGAAAGCGGACGGGTCGGTGAACGGTATGGCCAACGAGCTGATCAAGTTCACCGAGTTCTTCGACCTCATGGGCATGCCCGAGGTGAAGGCGCTGGAAGAGAAATACCAGGTCTCGGACATCGCGCGCGCCGGCTACTGACGCCGGCTCCGCCGCCCTCGGGGAGGGGGCGGCGGCGTCCGGGCGAACCGGACCAGAAAGACAAATGGGAGGAGAAAACATGAAACGTTTCACGAGACGCGCCCTCGGCGCGCTGACGCTGGCTGCCTTTGCCGCAATGCCCGCACTGGCGCAGGAAGACTGGCCCAAATCGGGTGACCGCATCACCTTTACCGTGCCGTTCAACACCGGCGGCAGTGCCGACCGGCTGGCGCGGGGTCTGGCCAACTTCATGCAGATGGAGCTGGATGGCGTCGCGGTGACGGTCCAGAACCGGCCCGGCGGCGCGGGTGCCATGGGCGTCGCCTTCTTCTCGCAGCTTCCTGCGGATGGCAGCAACTTCCTCGTCATGCAGGCGACGCCGTTCCTTGCCAACGTGATCCTGCAGACCGACGTGCCGGTCGAGTGGGAGGACTTCTCGGTCATCAACACCCAGTGGACCGACTTTCCCATCGTGGCCGTGCCGACGGACGGCCGCATCACGGACATTCACGACCTGATTTCCAAGGCCAAGGAAGGCAAGGGCGCTGTCACCGCCGCGACGATGACCAGCGGCGGGTCCTACCTGCAGCAGCTGCTGATGTTCGACATGCTGGGCATCCCGCGCGAGAATATCCGGATGGTGACCTACGACGGCGGCGCGCCGCTGCGCACGGCGGTCGCGGGGGGTCAGGTCGACTTCACCTTCGTCGCCGCCAACGGATCCGAGTCGATCCGCGACCGCATCCGCTCGATCGCCGTGGTGACGGCGGATGACGTCCCGCAATGGGACGGACCGAAGATCAACGAGGCGCTGGCGCAGTACGACGTGGATATGCCGCTGTTCAGCGAATACACCACCTCGGTCATTGCCAACGCGAAGTTCGAGGAACAGCATCCCGAGCGGTATGCGCGCTTCGTCGAGATCCTGAAGGCCACGCTGGAGCGCGAGGACTATCAGGCATGGCTGAAGGAAAACGGCATCGGCGGGCGCTGGATGGGTCCGGAAAAGAGCCAGGAGCTGACGACCGCCGGCTTCAACGGTCTCAAGGACTACGCGGACCTGCCGGACAAGAAGTGACCTCTGACCGGGCGGCCACATGGCCGCCCGTCTCTGCCTTTTCCGCAATCAGCCCCGGAGTCCGTCATGCCGTCCCCGACCGGAGGCCGCCGCGCGCGCCTTACCGAGCATGTCATTGTCCTTCTCGTCGTCGCGGGATGGGCCATCTGGTTCCTGCACGACTCGTGGCGGGTGTCAGACAGCGTCGAGAACCTGATGCTGATCGCCCCCGCCGCCGTTCTGCTGCTGGCGCTGTGTCTCTTCGTCATTCTGCGTGCCGCGCGCGACCCGTCCCGCGAGGACGGCGAGGGCGGCAGCTTTGCGCCCCTGCTGTCCGACCTGCGCAGTCTCGGGTTCATCGCGCTTTTCGCCGCGTTCATCGGCGGGCTGGCGTGGGGCTGGTTCGATCTGGCGGCCTTCGTCTTCATCCTCGCCTCGCTTCTGCTGCTCGGCGAACGCAAGATCCTGCTGGCGGTGATCTACTCCGCCGCCTTCGCCGGCGCGTCGACATGGGCGCTGAGCGAGATGCTGCCCTACGACGTTCCGGCGCTGCTGTTCTGAGGGGACCGAGATGATCCGAACGCCCAACACACGGACCGCGCCATGATCGACATGACAGCCTTTGCCTCGGCGCTCGAGATGCTGTCGGCCAGCTGGCAACCCTGGCTCGTCGTGCCGCCGGGCCTGCTGATCGGACTTATCTTCGGTGCCGTGCCGGGCCTTTCGGTGCCGGTGGCCATGGCGATCTTTCTGCCGATCACCGCCTACATGGATTTCCTGCCGGCCATCCTGTTCCTGACCGCGATCTTCACCGCAGGGTCGTTCGGCGGCGCGATCCCCGCGATCCTCGTCAACGTGCCGGGAACCGCGGCCGCAGTGGCGACCGCGTTCGACGGCTATCCGATGGCGCAGGCGGGCAGGCACAGCCAGGCGCTCGGCCTCGCGCTGGCGGCCTCCACCGTCGGGACGGCGATCGGCTACATCGTCCTGCTGCTGTTCGTCAGCCCGATCGCGGAGTCCGTCCTGAAACTCGGGCCGGTCGAGATGTTCATCATCGCCATGTGGGGCCTGACCCTGATCGCCGCGCTCGGCGCTGGCAGTTTCGCCAAGGGCGCGCTGGCGGGGACGCTGGGTGTCCTGCTGGGGCTGATCGGCTTTTCGGCGCTCGGGGACATGCGCGGGACGATGGGGCAGATGGCCCTGCTGGACGGGATTTCCACGACCCCGGCGCTGATCGGCCTGTTCGCGGCGTCGGAGCTGTTCCGCCTGATCCGCTCGGACTACATCGTCGAGGACGAGACCAGCCGCCAGATCTCCTTCCGCCGCATCATGGAAGGGTTCGTGATGGTCCTGCAATATCCCGTGGTCTGGCTGCGCGGCGGTCTGCTGGGCGTCATCATCGGCGCCATTCCGGGTGTCGGCTCGGCGGTCGCGAACCTCGTATCCTATTCCGAAACCAAGCGCCGTGCAGACGATCCGGAGAGCTTCGGCAAGGGCGACCCGCGCGGCGTCGCGGCGTCGGAATCCGCCAACTCTTCGTCCGAAGGCGGCTCGATGGCGACACTCCTCGCGCTTGGCATTCCCGGCGGCGGGGCGACGGCGGTGATGCTCTCGGCCTTCGCGATGCATGACGTGACCGGCGGCCCCCGCTTCATCAGCGACAACATGGACATCATCTACGGGATCATCCTCGGCAACTTCGCCCAGGTCTTCATGCTGATCGTCGTGGGTCTCGGCTTCGTCTTCGTCGCCTCGTCCGTGGTGCGTGTGCCGGTGCGCTACCTCGCGCCGTCGGTCCTGACACTGGCCGTGTTCGGCGCCTATTCGCTGGTCGGCAACATCAGCGGACCGGTGACCGTGCTGGTATTCGCCATCCTCGGCTGGTTCCTGCGCCGCCACGGCTATCCGGTCGCCGCCGTCGTGATCGGCCTGCTTCTGGGAAGCATGGCCGAGGGAGAGCTGCTGCGCTCCTACCAGATCTCGGGCGGCGATTTGTCCTACATCTTCTCGCGGCCCGTCGCGATGGTTCTGGCGCTCCTGCTGCTGGCCTCGCTGATGCTTCCGCTCATCCGCAAGAGCCGCGCCGCGCGCACGGCCACAGCAAGGTAGGTGACGCCATGTCCGACCCGAAGACCATCATCGACAAGATCTGGGAGGAGCACGAGATCCTGCGCGACGAGGGTGGCACATCGCTGCTCTATGTCTCGCGGCACCTCGCGCATGACGGATCGATCCACGCCTTCACCTTTCTGGAGGAACGCGGCCTGACACCGCGCCGGCCCGACCGGATCTTCGCGACGCCGGACCACGGCACGCCGACCGTCAGCCACGACATGGCGGACCTCACGGACCCCGACCAGCGTCGGGTCGTCACAGCGCTGGCGGCGAATGCCAAGCGGCACGGGTTCACCCATTTCGGTCTGGGCGACAGGCGGCAGGGGATCGTCCATGTCGTCGGGCCGGAACAGGGCATCTCGCAGCCCGGACTGGTCATCGTCTGCGGCGACAGCCACACTTCGACCCATGGCGGCGTCGGCGCGCTGGCCTTCGGCATCGGGGCCTCCGAAGTGATGCACGTGCTGGCGACCCAGACCCTGTGGATCAAGAAGCCCAGGACGATGCGGATCACCATCGACGGCGAGCGTCCGGCCGGCGTGACGGCCAAGGACATCGTCCTGTCGATCATCGCCCATATCGGTGCGAATGGCGGTGCGGGTCATGCCATCGAATACGCGGGATCGCTGATCCGCTCGCTCGACGTGGAAGAGCGGCTGACCGTCTGCAACATGTCGATCGAGGCCGGGGCCCGCAGCGGCATGATCGCGCCGGACGAAACGACGTTCGAATACCTGAAGGGCAAGCCCTTCGCGCCCGGTCCCGAGCACTGGGAGGCCGCGGTGGAAAGCTGGCGCGCGCTGCGCACGGACGAGGGCGCGGTGTTCGACCGCGAGGTCCGGCTGGACGCCTCTCAACTGACGCCGATGGTCACATGGGGCAACAGCCCCGAGGACGCGCTGCCGATCACGGGCCGGGTGCCCGACCCGGCGCAGGCCAAGGACGACATCACCCGCGACGCGATCCTGCGCACGCTCGACTACATGGGGCTGACGCCGGGTATGGCGCTGACGGATGTGACGGTGGATCAGGTCTTCATCGGGTCCTGCACCAACTCCCGTATCGAGGATCTGCGCGCCGCCGCCGCCGTCGCCGGGCGCGGCAGGGCCGTGGTCCCCGCGATGGTCTCGCCGGGATCCTCGACCGTCAAGGCACAGGCCGAAGCCGAGGGGCTGGACCGCATCTTTCGGGATGCGGGGTTCGAGTGGCGGGAATCCGGCTGCTCGATGTGCGTGGGCATGAACGGCGACCTCGTGGCCTCGGGCAAGCGCTGCGCCTCGACCACCAACCGCAACTTCCGCGGCCGGCAGGGGCAGGGCAGCCGCACCCACCTGATGAGCCCCGCGATGGCCGCCGCCGCCGCGCTCACCGGACGCCTGTCCGACGTGCGAGACCTGGGCTGAGGAGACCGACGATGGACAAATTCACCAAACTCACCGCACCGGCCCTGCCGGTCGACCAGCCCAACGTCGACACCGACCAGCTGGCCCCGGCGCGCTTCCTGCGTCGTCCGCGCGGCGATGGCTACGCGGATGTGCTGTTCCACGACCTGCGCAAGGCAGAGGGCGGGCACATCGTGGATGATCCCCGGTTCGCGGGGGCCGGGATCGTCGTGGCCGACCGCAACTTCGGCGGCGGGTCCAGCCGGGAACAGGCGGTCTGGTCTCTGGTCGACGCGGGCTTTCGCTGCGTGATCGCCAGCAGCTTCGGCGACATCTTCTACGCCAACAGCGCCAAGCACGGGCTGCTGACGATCCGGCTGGACAACGCGGTCTGCAAGGCCCTGCGTGATGCCCTTCACGCGACACCCGGCGCCGAGATGACCGTCGATCTCGACGCGCAGACGATCGTCGCGCCCGATGGCGAAGTGATCAGCTTCGAGATCGAGCCCTCGCGCCGCAAGCGCCTGTTGCAGGGTCTGGACGACATCGACCTGACGCTGACACATGACGCGGCCATCGGGGCGTTCGAGGCAGAGTACAGCCGCAGGAAACCCTGGCTGGAACTGAACTGAGCCCCTGCCTTTTTCACCCCCGGACCAAGTGGATGGGGTCAACGCGCTGTCGGACACGCGGCGCGGCGTGAAGCGGACCACCGTGCGGTCCGTGCAGCGGCTCGTTCCGGCGAGGGCCGCTCTTTCCGTTTCGGACGCCCTTGCCCCTGCCACACTGCGCTCAGGCCAGCGCTTGCGAGGGTTGAAGCCATTGTCGCAGGTGGCCTAGGCGCGCGCCTTTCTCTCAGGACAGCTCGTCCGTGAACACCTGGACAACATCCGGGTCGAAGCTTGCTCGCCAACCTGTGTCACGCCCGAGACCTGATCGCGGCACGGCATGACGATGACAGCCACCACCGCCCGTAAAAGCGCGTCGAAGGACTAACCCGACAGCCTTCAAGCCCCGCTTGTAACCCCCCACGGGGACAGGGGACGCCGCCGGGGCGCGTTACTAGTTCCCGGTGAACAAAGTAAGAAGTGCCCATCACCGATGTTGCACTGATTAACATAATACAGTCAAAGTCAGGGAGAACAAAAATGACGTATTCCAGAATACTTACGGCCGGGGCGATCTTCGCCACCACCGCCGTTTCCGCCGCCGCACAGGACGTCACGCTGCGGTATTCTTCCTGGCTGCCGCTGCAGCACTACATCAACACGGACATCGTGTTCCCGTACTTCGAGCAGATCGAGGAAGTGACCGAGGGACGCGTGGTCGTCGAAGCCCTGCCCAAGACGGTCGGCACCGCCGCGGGCCAGTTCGACGTCGTGCGGGACGGGCTGGCAGACATTTCCTTTATCGTGACCGGTTACACGCCGGGCCGCTTCGTCATGTCCGAGATCGGCGAGATGTCGTGGGTCGGCAACGATCCCGCGGTATTCGCTCCGATCTTCTGGGACATTTTCGAGGAATCCATCGAGCCGCTCGGCGAATACGACGGCGTCAAGGTGATGACCCTGTTCGCGAACGCGCCCGGCCACATCCTGACGACCGAAAAGAAGATCGAGACCATGGAGGACCTTCAGGGCCTCAAGCTGCGCACCGCGGGTCCCTACGCCACGTCGATGCTGGAAGCGGTCGGCGCCGTGCCGATCCTGAAATCCGCGAACGAGGCGTTCGAGCTGATGTCGACCGGCGTGATCGACGGCAGCCTCAGCCAGCCTGACACGGTGATCAGCCTGAACTGGCTCGACCTTGCCAGCAACTACACGATCGTTCCCGGCGGCCTGTTTTCGGCCACGCTCGGCGTGATCATGAACGAGGACAGCTGGTCCCGCATCTCGGCCGAGGACCAGGAAGCCATCTGGGCGATCTCGGGCCGCGCCCTGGCCGAAAAGGCCGGCGGTGCCTTCTCGAAGGCTGTTGGCGAGGCGATCGAGCAGATGAATGCAACCGAAGGCATGACCGTCGACACCGTCAGCGACGACATGCTCGCCCAGTTGCAGGAAGCGACCGTCCCGCTCGAGGAAGCCTGGGCCGAGCGCGCCCGCGAGAAGGGCATGGAGAATCCGCTCGAGGTGCTGGCCGAGTTCCGCCGCCGCGTCGCCGAAGCGGAATCCCAGGCGACCAACTGAGACTGAAGCAGAGGAGGAGCAGTCGTGCTCAAGGCCGTGGAAATAGCAATCAGCCTCATTGCGGCAGTGCTGTTGTTCCTCCTCATGATGATGACCTTCGTCGACGTCATCGGGCGAAACTTCTTCAACCGGCCGCTGAACGGGGCGGCCGAGATGACCGAGTTGATCCTCGCGGCCGTCGTCTTCCTGATGCTGCCCTTTATCGCCATCCGGCAGAAGCACATCGTCGTGGACCTGTTGGACATCATCCATAACCGGGTCTTCAAGGCGATTCAGACCTTGTTGATGATTGCCGTCGGGACGTTCTTCTTCGGGATGATGGCGTTGCGGCTATGGCATCTCGCGGACAGCACCGCGCGCTACAACGATGCGACGCCGACGATGCAGATCCCGATCGCGCCGCTGGTCTACGGCATGTCCATCCTGTCGGCGATCACCGCCGCCTGCTTCCTGGCGCTTCTGCTCAACTTCTTCCGCGACACGCGAGGCACGCCCGGCGACGCCGACGCGTCCGATGGCAAATCCATGGTCACGGAAAATTCCAATGTCTGAACTTGCTGCGGGCAAGACCGACCGCCGCACGTCTGGGGGAAATTACTAGGATGACAGTCGCTTTGATGGGCTTCGCTTCGGCGTTTGCCTTGATTTTCATGCGCGTGCCGATCGCCCTTGCCATGGGCCTCGTGGGTTTTCTGGGCTTTGGCTACCTCGTGGGATGGCGCCCGGCCTCGTCGATGCTGGCCATGGTGTCGCGGGAAAGCACGATGTCCTATTCCATGGTGGTGATCCCGCTGTTCATCCTGATGGGCAACCTCGTCGCCGGCACCGGAATCTCGCGCGAGCTTTACCGTGCGGCGCAGGCTTTCCTTGGTGCACGCAAGGGCGGGCTCGGCGTGGCCACAGTGGTGGCCAGCGGCGGGTTCGCCTCGATCTGCGGGTCGTCGGTGGCGACCGTGGTGACCATGGGCAAGGTGGCCATGCCGTCGATGCGGCAGTACGGCTACGATGACAGCCTGTCGACCGCGTCGATCGCTGCGGGTGCGACCCTCGGCATCCTCATTCCGCCAAGCGTCCTGCTGGTGATCTACGGGATCATCACCGAAAGCCACATCGGCATGCTGTATGCCGCAGGGCTGATACCCGGCATCATCGGCATATTGCTGTACATCGTGGCGGTGCGCTGGACCGTCTGGCGTTCGCCGGCTTCGGCGCCCACGGCCGCCAGGGCCAGCTGGTCCGAACGCTGGTCCTCGATCGGGCATATCTGGGCGGCGGTCCTGCTGTTCGTGCTGGTGATCGGCGGCATCTATTCCGGCTTCTTCACCACGACCGAGGCCGCGGGGTTCGGAGCCTTCGGCGCCATGGTCATCGCATTGCTCCGCCGCAAGCTGGGGCTGAAGCAGTTCTACGAGATTCTGGCCGACACCGCCGAGACGACAGCGATCCTCTTCGCGCTCATCATCGGGGCGGGGCTGTTCACCGAGTTCCTGAACTATTCGGGCGCACACGACGCACTGCTGAGCTTTGTCACGGAGTCGGGCTTCTCGCCGGCCCTGGTGATCTTCGTCATATGCGTGATCTACATCGTGCTGGGCATGATGATGGAATCGATCTCGATGATCCTGCTGACGGTGCCGCTGTTCTTCCCCGTGGTCGTCGGCCTTGGTTTCGACCCGATCTGGTTCGGAATCCTCCTTGTGATCCTGTGCGAACTCGGGCTGATCACCCCGCCGATCGGCATCAACCTGTTCGTGATGCGCAGCGTCACGCCGGATGTTCCGATCACGCGCATCATCAAGGGCATCGTGCCATTCATCGTCGTGGACCTGCTTCGCGTTGCGCTGGTGGCGCTATTGCCGGGCATTGCGCTCTACCTTCCTTCGGTGCTGTTCTGACCAGGCGCGGGCCGACAGCGCGCCCGTCGCCCGAACCGGCCGATGAACTCGAGAGTGCGGTGGAGCGTGGCGGGCGATTGCGGTGTCGGCCTGGACATGCAGGAGATTGCCGACGCAAGGCCCACTGGGTAGACCGAGATGTTCTACAACCCGAAGCGTCAACCGTGCGGAACGGAATGCCGTCGCCCAACGACGTCGGGCGGTGACAGAAACCGGGACAGGAAGGCGTGTCAGAAGCGCCGGGCTGAACCGGATGGCCTTCGTGCTGCGGACTTGCGCCTGTGTCGAGACGCAGGGTCTGGCATGGCAGCAGGACCACATTCAGCATCGCCCATACTCGGGGACCGGGACCGTTCACCGGTCGCGGTCACGACCTTAAATGGGCTGGCAATGCGCGCCGCGCAGCCTGAGAAATCTGCCTGAGGTTTGTCGTCAAATTGGGAAAGTGTCGGATCTCGGCTCATCGGCAACGAAAGCCATCGCGGCGCAGTGTTGCCTGAGCATTGAGGCTGATCCCGTGCATAGGGCAGGCCGACGCGGGTCCCGATCCACCCGGACGGCAAATGGGCCGGGAGGCGCCCTGTCGGCGCGCCCCGGCCCGGCCTGTCGGCCGGCCTATCCGGCGTCGCGCGCCTTGCGGAAGTCCGGCTTGCGTTTTTCCTTGAAGGCTTTGGCGCCTTCCTGGGACTCAGCGGTCTGGTAGAAGAGCGCAAGGGTCTCCATCCCTGAATTGCTGATGCCGCGGATGTTGTCGCTGTCGGAATTGAACGAGCGCTTGGCAATGGCGATCGCCGTGGGGCTGCGTTCCATCAGCTCGGCACACCAACTCTCGACGGTCGCGTCGAGCTCGTCATGGGGGACAACGATGTTGGCCAGCCCCATGCGTTCGGCCTCCTGCGCGCTGTATCGGCGGCAGAAGTACCACAGCTCGCGCGCTTTCTTCTCGCCGATCACCCGCGCGAGGTAGGCCGTGCCCCAGCCAGGATCGACAGACCCGACCTTGGGGCCGACCTGACCGAAGATGGCCTTCTCGGAGGCGATCGTGATGTCGCAGAGGGTGGCCAGCACGTTGCCGCCGCCGATCGCATAGCCCTGAACCCGCGCGATCACGGGGACGCGTGCATCCCGGATGGCGGTATGAAGCTCCTCGATCGGAAGCCCGACCACGCCGCGACCGTCGTAGGAACCTTCGTGCGCCGTCTGGTCGCCCCCGGTGCAGAACGCGCGTTCGCCTGCGCCGGCCAACACGATCACCCCAATCGCGGGATCGTTGTCGGCATCTCTGAAGGCAAGGATCATCTCTTCGACTGTTTCACCGCGGAAAGCGTTCATGACGCTTTCCCTGTCGATCGTAATTCTCGCGACGCCGTTCGCCTTGGTATAGGCGATATCCTGGAAATCCATTCTCGTTCTCCTTTGCAGTGGATCGGGATGCGGACGCCCCGGCTCGGGCCGGGGCGTCACCGGTCCGTTTCCGGACCCGTTGGCGTCAGTCCTCGTATTTCGACGCCGCGTCGCGGGCGATGGACCAGACGATGTCGTCGTAGGCCGAGAACCAGTCCGTCTCCTGCACCCACGTCTCGCCGTCCCAGGATTCGATCCGCGTCTTGCCGCCGCCGCCGTGATCTTCGGGCGTGACGGTCACCGCGGCCGTGAGCCCGGCATTGTCGAAATCGCGGATGCTCTCGTACCCCGCTTTGATCGCCTCGGCGGTCAGGGGACCATCGGTCTGCTCGGCGGCGATGCGGATGGCCTCGAAGGCGATCGAGTAAAGTGCGAGACCGACCATGTAGTAGCTGTTCTCGGTTCCCGCGACGTCGCCGGCACCCTTGCCGGCACCATAGACCTTGTCCACGATCTCCTGCCGCAGGGGGTTTTCGAGATCGCTGTCGACCACCGAGCTGCGCTTCAGCCCTTTGCCGAGCCCGCCCATGTTCTCGATGTCGGTCTTGCTGACCCAATTGACGCCGATGTATTTCTCCATCGGGATGCCGTTGCGCCGCATTTCACGGGCCGCGACGACGTGCATGTTCGAGATACCCCAGAACAGCACCCAGTCGGGGCCATAGCGACGGACCTGCGACCAGACCGAGGACTGGTCGACGCCGGGCAGCGGGAACGGGAAGAAGCGGATGTCGGCGTTCTCGCGCTTGGTGATCTCCTCGAGCACCGGCTGCGGTTCATAGCCGAACGGATGGTCCATGAACACGAAAGCAACCTTCGTATCCTCCAGCGACCCGCCGCTCTGCTGCTTGATGTAGTCCATCGCGTTCGCGGCCTGCCCCCAGTAGGTGGGCCCCACGGGGAAGATCCAGTCGAACACGTCGCCCACGATCGCATCGCCGCGACCGACGAGCGGCTGCATCATCACGTTGCCGTCGCGCATCGCACGCGGCAGGACCGCCTGCGAGACGGGCGTCGACATGGTGTCGAAGATCAGCACGCCCTCGCGCTTGTAGGATTCGTAGCATTCGATCCCGCGCTGCGGCTCGTTCGCCGTGTCCTGCACAAGGAATTCGACCTTGTGCCCTTCGATCCCGCCCTTGTCGTTGACGAGGGTGGCGAGGTCCTCTGCCGCCTGAACGAACGAGGGCGTGGCGAAGCTGTAGGATCGCGACAGGTCGTAACAGAGACCGAACTTCACGGTCTCCTGTGATTGGGCAATAGTTCCCAGGCTGCACGCCGCGACGGCGCACAGGGACAACAATTTGATTTTCATGTTTTTCCTCCGTTGATTGGCTGCCCGGTTGGCCCAGGTCATAGTTGATTGTTCAGGTCAGCCAGCGCTTGCGCCGGCGGTAATGCTTGATGTCGCGGAAGTTGACGCCATGACCGCCCAGGTAGAATTCCTGGATGTCAGGGTTGTTCTTCATCGCGGTTGCGGTGTCGTGCATGACCACCCGACCGGATTCGATCAGGTAGCCGTGGCTGACGAGGTCCAGCGCGGCGAATGCGTTCTGTTCGACGAGCAGGACCGAAATACCCTCTTCCCTGTTGATGCGCCGGATGATCGAGAAGATCTCGGTCGTCAGCATGGGCGAGAGCCCGAGGCTCGGCTCGTCCAGCATGAGCATCCGGGGCCTTGTCATCAGCGCCCGCGCGATGGCCAGCATCTGCTGTTCGCCGCCGGACAGGTAACCGGAGGTGGCGTTGCGGCGTTCGGCAAGGCGCGGAAAGAACGTATAGGCCCGGTCGAGGGCGCTACGCATCTCGGCGCGGCTCATCTCGACGGGGCAGGCGGCCTCGAGGTTCTCGTTTGTCGTCAACTGCTCGAAGACGTGGCGACCCTCGAGCACCTGAACGATGCCCAGCTTGACCCTGTCCTGCGGACTGAGGGTGTTGACCAGTTGCCCGGCGTAACGGATCTCGCCCCGCGTGACCTTGCCGCGCGCCGCCTGCAGCAGCCCGCTGATGCTGCGCAGCGTGGTGCTCTTGCCTGCACCATTGGCCCCCAGAAGCGCGATCAGCTGACCCTCCGGCACGTCGAGCGAGACGCCGCTGACCGCGAGCGAGACGTTGTCATAGACCACCTCGACGTTGCGGAGGCTCAGCAGGGGTTCGGCGGACGCCGTCGTCATGGTGGGCCTCACTTCTTCAGGTAGCCGAAGGGCCATGCGATCAGGTAGCTGCGCATGTTGTGGTAGAGCCGCCCAAGACCCAGCGGTTCCCACAGAAGGCAGCCCATGATGAGCGCCCCGTAGGCCGCATTGGGAAGGTGGGCGAGTGTCTCGACCCCGATCCTCAGGTCGAACAGCTCGGTTGCCCCGTGGAACAGCGCGGCGACGAGGCCCGGCATGATCAGGATCAGCGCCGTGCCGAGATAGGTGCCGATGATGCTGCCCAGTCCCCCGACGATCACCATGGCCAGCACCTGGATCGACACCTGGGTCGAGAACTGGTCAGGCGTCACGATATGGTAATAGGTGGCGATCAGCACCGCGCCGGACACGCCCGCGATGAAGGAGGACGCTGCGAAGGCGACCAGCTTGAACACGAAGCTGCGGACGCCGATGATCTCGGCCGCGTAGTCCTTTTCGCGCACCGCCATCAGCGCCCGTCCGAGGGCCGACCGGCGCAGGTTCATCATGAAGATCGTGACCAGCACGCACCACGCCAGCGCGACGTAGTAGAGCCCGGCCGTCCCGTTGATCTCGAACCCCAGCAGGGACATGTCCGGCGCGCGCAGAGAGGCGAGGGCGCCGCCGCTGACAACCGACAGGTGCACGATGCTCCAATCGATGACGAACTGCATGGCAAGGGTCGTCAGGGCCAGGTACAGCCCCTTGACCCTCAGCGCGGCGATCGAAAAGACGCTGCCGATGACCATCGAGGCGAAACCGGCGAGGACGATGGCGATTTCCCATGGCACGCCGGAGCGCGCGGCATGGGTCCCGGCATAGGCCCCGACCCCCATGACGGCGGCGTAGCCGAGGTGCAGCTGACCGGCCCACCCCACCACGAGGTTGAGCCCGAGCGCGGCGCTGGTCCAGATCAGCCAGGGCTGAACGAGGCTGGTCAGGGTCAGTTCGCCGATGATCCAGGGCGCGAGGATCGCCGCCGCCAGCAAAGCGAGGGCGGCGTTGCGCTCGAACGGGATGCGATAGAGAGAGCGGTCGCCGGTATAGCTGAAGTGGCGGACGCCAGAGAGTCGGTAGAACATCGTCAGATCCTTTCCACCGAGCGATCGCCGAACAGCCCGTGCGGCCGGATCAGCACCGTCAGGATGAGGGTCACCGCCACGACGAGTTCGCGGCTGCCACCCCCGACCAGCGGATCGAGGTAGCCCGAGACCACGCTTTCCAGAACACCCAGAAGGATGCCCGCCACGATCGCCCCCGGCAGGCTGTCGAGCCCGCCCAGAACCGCAACCGTCAGGCTCTTGAGGAGCAGGAGCGACAGGCTCTGATCGACGCCCTGCACCGCCCCCCAGAACACGCCGGCGATGGTGCTGATGACGGCGGCCAGCGCCCACGAGAGGGCGACGCCCTGCTCGACACCGATACCGACCGACCACGATGCCACGTAGTCGTTGGAAATCGCCCGCAGGCGGATGCCGCGCCGGGTGCGGAAGAACAGCACCAGTGCGGCAAAGACCATCAGCGCGACGGCGGCCCCGGTCAGATGCACCCGGCTCATCAGGATCTGGCCGACGAACAGGGGATCGTCGCTGATGCCGAGGTCCATGCGGCGCGCGGAACCGCCAAAGGCCGCAAGGGTGATGCCGCGCAGGAAGATATCGAGGCCGAGGGTCATCATCAGGATCATGATGATCGGCTGGCCGGCGAGGCGGCGCAGCGCGTGCCGCTCGATCCCGATCCCGAGACCGAACATGAAGACCATCGCGGCCGGAATGGCCAGCCACATCGGCAGGCCGAGCCAGTCGGAGAAGGCCAGCACCGCATAGGCGCCCACCATGACCAGCGCGCCCTGCGCGAGGTTCGGCACTGCCGAGGACTTGAAGATCAGCACGATGCTGATCGCCACCATGGCATAGAGCAGGCCCGTGACGGCACCGTTCGCGGCAAGTTCCAGGAACAGGATCCAGTCCATCGTCAGATCTCCCTCAGTTCGAGGCGGCGTTCGATGCTGCCTGTTGCGCCGGTTTCGTAGGTCACGCGCGCCTGCGTCAGGACCTCGGGCTGTGCGTCGTGAAGCGCCTCGATCACCGGCTCGTACATCTCCTGCACGGCGGTCCGGCGCAGTTTCCGGGTGCGGGTGATCTCGCCGTCGTCGGGGTCGAACTGCTTGTAGAGGCAGGCGAACCGGCGGATTTTCAGGCCGTCCGGTTGCGAGGCGTTCAGGTCGCGCACCGCCCGTTCGATCAGGTCGTAAACCTTCGGCTTCTGCGCCAGATCGGCATAGGAGGTGTAGGAAACTCCGTTGATCTGGGCCCAGTGTCCGACCGCGCCGAAATCTATGCAGACCAGCGCGACCAGTTCATCCCGGCCCGCGCCGAAGACGGCGGCATCCTTGATGTAGGGGCTGAACTTCAGCCGGTTCTCGATGGCGGTCGGCACGTAGCGCTGGCCGCCAGCGGTCGAGACCATTTCCGAGAAACGGCCCTCGATCACCAGTTCGCCGTCCTCGATCCGCCCGGCGTCCCCGGTGTGCAGCCAGCCGTCGCGCAGCGCCTCGGCCGTGGCGTCGGGGCGGTTGAGATACCCGGCGAAAACGCCGGGTGAACGAACCAGCACTTCGCCGCTGTCGCTGATCCGCAGCTCGACGCCATTGATCGGGCGGCCGACGGTATGGATCTTGGTGGCGCCTGCGGCCTGCACCGTGGCGAAGGCCGACAGTTCCGACTGGCCATAGAGCTGCCGCAGCCGCAGACCCATGGCGCGGTAGAACAGGAACGTCTCCTCGCCGATCGCCTCGCCGCCGGTCCATGCGTGGGTGACACGCGACAGGCCGTACTTGTCCTTGATCGGGCCAAAGACCAGCCTGTCCCCGAGCCACCGGATCATCCCGCCGCCGAGGCCGCCGGACTGGCCACGGTTCAGGCGGCGCTCGCGTTCGACCGAACGGTCGACGAAGAACCGGTAGACCCGCTTCTTGAGCGGCGTGGCATCCTCCATCGCGACCTGGATAGCGGTCAGCAGGTTCTCCCAGCTTCGCGGGGTCGCGAGGTAGAACGACGGCGCGACCTCTCGCACGTCGTGCATGACGGTTTCCTGGCTTTCCGGGACATTGACCGTGCAGCGGCCCAGAAACGCGTTGACGATGGACAGCTGAATATCCCCGATCCACCCCATGGGCAGGTAAGCGACCAGTTCGCATCCCGGCTCCAGCACGTCGGCTTCGATGCAGGCCCGGCCCACCGACAACACGTTGCGGTGGCTGAGCAGGATGCTCTTGGGCTTTCCGGTGGTGCCCGAGGAATGCACCAGAACCGCCGGATCGTCCTCGCCGAGTGCCGCCAGCCATTGCTCAGGCAGGTCCGGCTGCTCCGCCAGCGCCGCGGCGCCGTCCCGCAGGAGCTTGTCCCACGATTGCATCCGGTCTTCGGCATAATCCTTCAGACCCCGGTCGTCGTCATAGACGATCACCCCGGTCTGCAGCCCGCGACGACGCAGTTCGATGGCCTTGTCGGCCTGTTCCTGATCGCTGACGATCACCGCGCAGAGATCGTGATCCCCGACGATATGGGCCAGTTCCTCGGACCCGGCGTCGGGAAAGGCGGGCATGGCGTAGCCGCGCATGTATCCGGTCGCCAGAAGCGCGGCATAAAGACGAACATTGTTGTCGCCAAGGATCAGCACTGCCCGGCCGGGTCGCATGCCCAAACCGTGAAGGCCCGCAGCGCAGGTCTCGACCATTCGTTCGAGTTCGGCCCAGGTCAGGTTGCGCCAGATGCCGCGGACCTTTTCCCGAAACGCGATGTCGCCTGGCACGGTCCGGGCATTGTCCCGCACCAGATGCATCAGCGTGTGGGGTGCGGAGTCAGACAGGTTCACGACTGCCCCCGATATAGGCTTCGACCACACGGGGATCGGAGACAACTTCGGACGGGGTGCCGGTCGCGATCATCTCGCCATAGTTCAGGGCGAGGACCCGGTCACAGATCCCGGTGATGACGTCCATCTGGTGCTCGATCAGCAGGACGGTGACATCCCGTTCGTCGCGGGCATCCAGAATGAACCGCGCCATGTATTCGGTCTCTTCCTGGTTCATGCCGGCCATCGGCTCGTCGAGGATCAGCAGCGAAGGTTCGGACGCCAGCGCGCGGGCCAGTTCGATCCGTTTCTTGACGCCGATCGGAATGTCGTCGACCAGTTCGTCACGCACGCTTTCCAGCTGCATGAACTCGATAATCTCTTCGACCTTTTCGCGATTGGCCGCCTCTTCAGCCTGCGCCGCCCACCAATAGAGTGCCGTGCGCCAGACTGAGGGGCGCATGTGGATGTGGCGGCCGAGGAGGATATTGTCGAGAACCGTCAGCCCGTTGAAAAGCGCCAGGTTCTGGAATGTTCGCGCCACGCCGAGCGACGCGATGCGATAGGGGGCAAGGCCGGTCGTGACCTTTTCGTTCAGGCGGATTTCTCCACTGGACGGTGGGAAGAATCCGGTGATGGCGTTGACGAGGGTGGTTTTCCCGCTGCCGTTCGGGCCTACCAGCCCGAATATTTCTCCCTTCGCGATTGCGACGTCGATGCCGGTTACCGCAACAACGCCGTGAAAGCGTCGTTCGATACCCGTGCATCTCAGGGCGATTTCTTCTCCGTCCGCTTCCATTTCTCTCCATCCCTGGTCGGCGCCTCGCCATCCGGAGCCACCGCAAGTCCGTCAAAGATCATCGCCAGCAACTGATTGCAGAACGCGTCGAAGGACCCGCGGCGCGGGTCGTACCACTCGCCGGTCCAGTTGATTGCCCCCACGACGAACAGCTCCATCACCGTGACATCGAGGTGAGGGTTAAGCTCGCCGGCCTCCTGGGCACTGCGGAACAATGAGCGCCAGTACTCCGCGTATTCGCGGCGTACTTTCCGCTGGCGCCGTTTCACCTCGGGCGGCAATTGCGCCCAGAGCCGTATGTTGGCAGAGGTGAAGTCGCCCTGGTGCAGGGCGGTCAATAGGTGTTCGTGAATGGCCGTCGCGATGCGCTCGCGCCCTGTCGCCGTCTCGGGCAGCGCCGCGACACGGTCGCGGACGTTCGCGGCGACATTCTCCACGCCGATGCGCAGCACCTCGTCGAGGATTTCTTCTTTCGACGCGAAGTGATTGTAGATGCTTCCGACCGTGATCCCGGTCTCGCGGGCGACTTCGCGCAACGTCGTCGTGTGCAACCCGTTGTAGCGGAACAGCCGTGCCGAGGCGAGAAGGATACGGTCGCGTGTGCCGACGTCCTTGAATGCAACCTCGCCGTTCGCGATGGAATGTCTGGCCATCTGGCTCTCTCCTATGCGGTCCAAGAAATGGGAACTTTCTTTGGACTGCATGCCGAGCCGACGTGAAGAGGTCCAGCGGGCCATGCAGTCCGTCTGCGTAGCCTCGAGACATACTCGTCGCTCACGGTGCAATGCAACATGCGCGACATCCCTCATTCGACCCGTGCAAGCAGCGCATGGCGTTCCACCAGATCACCCGCCGCGCAGTTCAGGGCGACAACGACACCGTCATGCGGGGCCTCGATTCCTACCTCCATCTTCATTGATTCAAGGACGATCAGCGTGTCCTTGGCCTTCACTTCCTGACCTTCGCTCACATTGACCCGTGTGATCGTGCCCATGAGCGGCGACACCAGAACGCCCGTTGCGGCAATGTCGTCGGCATCGTCGGGCAGGTAGGCGTCGACCTCGAAGCGCAGGGCACTCCTGTGCCACTGGATCTGCACCGCGGTCGGCTCGACACGGGCGGGGAAGGTCAGTTCACGACCGCCGACCTCGACCTGGTGGTGATCGGGGATGCGCTGCGGACGCAGCCGGACCGAGTGCAGGGTGTCCCCGACCGCGATCCGCTTGGCCTCACCGTTCGCCGGAGCGATGGCCACGGGCCATTCGTCCTCACCGATATGCAGACGGAAGGCCGGCGCGTTCGGTTGCGCCCCTTCGCCGTCATCCAGTCGCCAGCCACTATGGCCGCTCCATGGATCGGCCTCGGCCGGGGCATGGAAGCGGTCGAGCCAGAGCGCCGCCGCGACGGCCACCACCTCGGACGTGGGCGCGGCGCCGGCCAGCAGGCCGGAGAGTTCCCGGTCGATGAAGCGGTTATCCACCTCGTTGGCCAGCACGCGCGGGTCGGTGACGAGGTTCGACAGGAACGCAAGGTTGTTGCGGACCCCGAGCAGCACGCACTGGTCGAGCCCGTGTGCCAGCCGGCGTAGCGCGTCCCTACGGTCCCGCCCGCGGGCGATCAGCTTGGCCAGCATCGCATCATAATGCGGCGTCACCTCGTCGCCCGTCTCGACCCCGGCGTCCACGCGGAAGCCGCGGCCGGGCAGGGACAACAGGCCGATCCGTCCGGTGCTGGGGATGAACCCGTCCTCGGGATCCTCGGCATAGATCCGGGCCTGCACGGCGAAGCCGTCGAGGTGCACGTCCTCCTGCGCCAGCGGCAGCCTCCCGGTCTCGGCGATGCGGAGCTGGATTTCGACCAGATCGAGGCCGGTGACCTCTTCCGTCACCGTGTGTTCGACCTGAAGGCGCGGGTTGCATTCGAGGAACCAGAACGCCTCACCTGCGACAAGGAACTCCATCGTGCCAAGACCGCGATAGTTGACGCTGCCGGCGAGCCGTGTGGCGGCGTCGAGGATCGCCTGCCGCAGATCGGGGGACAGGCTGTCGGCGGGGGCCTCCTCGATCACCTTCTGGAACCGGCGCTGGAGCGAACATTCGCGCTCGCGGATATGGAGGACACCGCCGTGACCATCGCCGGCGACCTGCACCTCGATATGGCGCGGTCTGTCGATGAACTGCTCGACCAGCAGGTCGGGCAGACCGAAGCTTGCCTTGGCCTCGCGCATGGCCGAGGCAATCACCTCGTCCAGGCGGTCCAGCGTCTCGATCACCCGGACACCGCGGCCGCCGCCGCCCGCGACCGCCTTGAGCAGCACCGGCAGCCGTGCCGCGCGCACGCGCTCAGCGACCTCGGTCGCGTCACTCAGCGCATCCTGTCCGCCTTCGATCACCGGGACCTCGGCCTGGGTCGCCTCGCGCTTGGCGCTTGCCTTGTCAGCGAAGCGGCGCATCGTCTCGGGGCGCGGGCCGATGAAGATCAGGCCAGCGGCCTCGACGGCCTCGGCGAAATCCGCGTTTTCGGAGAGGAAGCCGATCCCGGGATGGACCGCGTCTGCGCCGCACCGGCGCGCCGCGTCCACGATGGCCGCGATGTCGAGGTAACTCTCCGCGGCCGGGGCCGCGCCGACATGGATGGATTCTCCGATCCGGCGCACGTGCAGCGCCTCGCGGTCCGCATCGGAATGGATGGTCGCGACCGCGATGCCGATCCGTTCGCAGGTGTCCGCGATACGGCAGGCGATGTCGCCGCGGTTGGCAATGAGTATCTTGCTGATCGTTCCGGTCATCTGCGTCCCCTCACATCCGAAGGATCGGAAAACTGGTGGGAACGGGCGGCACCCGCGCCGCCAGGTCCAGGACAAGGCTCATCACCATCCGAGTTTCGGCCGGGTCCAGGATGCTGTCGATCCACAAGTTGGCGGCAAAGTTCCGCATGTTGGAAAAACTGGAGAACTGGTCCCGTATCGGCTGCCGGAACGCTTCTTCCTCGGCTTCCGACCACTCCTGCCCCAGCCGTTCGCGCTTGCGGCGCTGCACGATGGACAGGGTCGTGGCGGCCTGTTCCGGCCCCATCAGCGCGGCACGGCCATTGGGCCAGCCGAACGAGAAATGCGGCTCGAACGGGCGCCCGCACATGCCCATGTAGCCCGCCCCGTAAGAGCTGCCGATGACGAGGTTGTACTTCGGCACGTTGGCCGCCGACATCGCCTGCACCATCTTGGCGCCGTTCTTGGCGATACCGCCCACTTCCGCCTCGCGGCCGACCATGTAGCCGGTGACGTCCGCCATGAAGATCAGCGGGATGTTCCGCTTGCAGCACAGGTCGATGAACTGCACCGCCTTGATCGAACTGTCGGACATCAGGACGCCCTGGTTCGCCACGATGCCGACCGGGTGGCCGCCCCAGTGTGCGAAGCCGCAGAGAAGCGTCTCGCCGAAGTTGCGCTTGAACTCCTCGAAGCGGCTGTCGTCGACCAGCCGCGCGATGATCTCGCGCGTGTTGGTCTGGACCCGCGTGTCGCTGTTGAGGATGCCGTAGATCTCGCGCGGATCGTAGCGCGGCGGCACAGGCGTTTCGGGCGGGGAGAACGGATCGGGGCGGGCCGGAAGATCGGTCACCAGTTGCCGCAGTATGCCCAGGGCATGGCGGTCATCGTTGGCGATGTAGTCGGTCACGCCGCTGCGATAGGTGTGCATCTCGGCCCCGCCGAGCGATTCACGGTCGACCACCTCGCCGGTGGCGGCCTGCACGATCTCGGGTCCGCCGAGGTGGATGTAACCCTGGCCCTTCACGATCACGGTCTGGTCTGTCAGCACGGGCGTGTAAGCGCCGCCTGCGGTGCAGGCGCCGTGGACCACCGACAGTTGCGGCACACCGTCCGCCGACTGGCGCACGAGCTGATGCAGGACCGAGCCGTATTGGCCGGAATCCGGAAAGATGCCCGCCATCTCTGGCAGGTTGGCGCCGCCGGAATCGACCAGCGTCAGGCCGGGCAGCCGGTGCTGCCACGCGATCTGCTGCGCCCTGACATGCTTCTTCGCGGTGAGCGTGTAGTAGGTGCCGCCCTTCACCGTCGCGTCGTTCGCGACGATCATGCAGACCCGGCCGGACACACGGCCGATGCCTGTGATGATCCCCGCGCCGGGCGGGTTGCTGCCGTACATCTCGTCCCCCGCGAACTCGGCCAGTTCGAGGAATGGCGAGCCGGGGTCGAGCAGGGCTGCGACCCGGTCGCGCGGCAGCAGCTTGCCGGCATCGGTGTGGCGCTTGCGGGCTGCGGGCTCGCCCCCCACGCGGGCCAGCCGGCGGCGGCGACGCAGGTCGTCGAGCAGGGTCTGGAACTCGGCGGCGTTGCGTTTGAATTCGTCCGACGCGGTGGAGACTGCGGAGGTGATGACGCTCATGAGCCGGCCCCTTTCCCGTGCCGGTCGGCGGTCAGGATGGCGGGACGGTCCCGATCGCCGGGGCCAGGCCCCGGCGATCCGGGGCGTCTGTAAGTGTCTTGCTGTGTCATCTGGCCCTTCGGCGATCTGGAAGTCTCATGCGCGTTTCGCGGGTGGCGTCAGGTGCCGGTCCATTTCGGGGCACGCTTTTCGGCGAACGCCCGCGGACCTTCCTGCGCATCGTTGCTGGCATAGACGTCGCGATAGATGTGCCATGCCGTCTCCGCCGCGTTGTCGGCACCGACACTCATGGCGGTGAGGATCGCGCGCTTGCCGGCCGCGACCGACATGGGCGCGTTGTCGCGAATGCGTTCGGCCAGGTCCTGCGCGCGCCGCAGAACGGCCTCGCGGTCGGGTTCGAGGTAGTTGATGAACCCGAGCTTCTCGAGCTTCTCGATCGGGTACATGTCGCCGGTCATGGTCATTTCCATCAGGATCGGCTCGGGCAGCATCCAGACCAGCGGCATGCCCCAGGGCGACCCGCGGCCGATCTTGGTTTCGGTGATCCCGATGGTCGCCCCGGACTGGCCGACCCGGATGTCGGAATTGAGGCTGAGCAGCATGCCGCCCGCCGCCACGTGACCCGACATTGCGGCAATGATCGGCACCTTCACCCGGCGCATCCGGGTCTGGAACGCATCGCGGTGGTAGGTGAGGATGTCCTCGCCCGTCTCCGCCTTCATCCGCGCGGCTTCTTTCAGATCGAGCCCGGCACAGAAGGTTCCGCAATCGGCCGAGGTCAGGATGACCACGCGGATCTCCGGCGTCTGGTCGATCTTCTCCCAGATCTTGCCCAGCCCGTTCGAGACCGAAATGGAAAGCGCGTTCCGCGCCTCGGGCCTGTTGATTGAGACGGTCGCGATACCGTCCTTCACGTCGAACAGAAGATCATCCTTCTGGTCCATGCCTGTTCTCCCTCGTTTTGCCCGGCTGCGCCGGGACATGTCTGCCGGTTGTCCGGCGCCTTCAGGCGGCACGCCGCGCGGGCATGCCGTAATGCATGAGCTTGCCGGTCAGCGGGCGGCCGATGATCTCTTCGGCCATGGCCGCCGCGGCGAGGAGCGCTTCGAGGTCCAGTCCGGTGTCGATGCCCATCTCCTCGCACATGAAGGCCATGTCCTCGGTGCAGATGTTCCCCGCGCCCTGAACATCGGACGCCTTGCTGAAGGGACATCCCCCCAGCCCGGCGACCGAGCTGTCGAAGAGCGACACGCCCATTTGCAGCGCGGCCAGCACGTTGCCGGCCCCGACGCCGCGGGTGTCGTGAAGGTGTGTGCCGATGCGGGCATCGGGGACCAGCTCGCGCACCGCCCCGATCATCCGGCGGATCGCCTCGGGATTGCCCCAGCCGACGGTGTCGGCCAGATAGATCGCGGGCATCGGCACGTTGAGATCCGCGCACAGGTCGACGAGGTATCGGACGTTGTCGAGCACCCGGTCCTGCGGCACGTCGCCTTCGAAATTGCAGCCGAAGGCGGTCAGGATATAGGCCTTGTCCAGCGGCACATCGTTGTCGAGGTATAGCTGCGCCCATTTGCCTTGGGCGTCCCGGTTCTCGGCCACCGTGCAGTTGTTGTTCATCTTGCAGAACGTGTCGGTGGTGTAGAAGATCAGCTTGCCTTCCATGTCGCAGCCCGGCGTCTGCAGGGCGCGCTGGAATCCCTTCTCGTTCAACCACAGGCCGGTGTAGCGCACATCGTCGCGCCGGCGGATCATGTCGAAGAGTTCAGGCGTGTCGGCCATCGTCGGCACGGCCTTGGGGCTGACGAAGGAACCCACCTGGATCTGCTTGAGCCCGGTGTCGGCCAGCGCTTCGACGAACCGCGCGCGCTGCTCCAGCGGATAGCTGCGCTTTTCGATCTGGAACCCCTCGCGCGGGCCTTCCTCGTGGAATTCCACCACCTTCGGATAATCGCTCATCCCGAGTCCTCCAATTGCCTCGTCGCCTCGCTTCTCGTGGTGAATCAGGCGAACACGTGTTTGTCTAAACGTCTCGGATGGATTCGGTCAACACAAAATATTCCCATATTTTTCCGCAAATAATCGCACTTGCCATAGAGAAATACCGCGTGGTAGGAGAACAACCGTTCGTTTTCTAAAAGGAGGGCAGATCATGTCCGACCATGTCGCACATGCGATGTCCGCGCCTGATCGACTGAAAGCGATGGCCATGGCCACGGCCGAAAACGGGGCTGGTCGAATCGCAGTTGCAGACGCTGATCGCGCGCTCGGCCACGCGGCGTTTCTTGATGCAGCGGCGAGGGCTGGACGCGGGCTCCTCGATCACGGCGTGACCCTCGGCGACCGGGTTGCCATCCGTTCCGAAAACAGGATCGCCGCCCTGCAGGCGATCTGGGCGTGCGCCTGGATCGGGGCGATCGCCGTGCCGATGAACACCCGGCTCAGCGATGACGAGGCCGAGGCAATTCTGGACGACTGCGATCCGGTGATGATGATCGCCGAGGCGCATTTGCTGCCTGGTTCGCGCCCCGGCATGACAAGGGTCGATATCGCGGCCGAGCGGGACGGAGTGGACGGCGCGCTGGCGTTCGGAGAGCTCTGCGCCGGGCCCGCCGCGTCGCCCGCACCCACGTCCGGCGACGATCCCTTCTGCATCCTCTACACCGCTGCGGCCAGCGGACGGGCCCGCGGCGCGGTGCTTACGCATGCGAACATCTGTGCCGGTGCCGACCAGCTCGTCACGGCACTCGACATCGGCGCCGACGATGGCGCCCTCGGCGCGCTGCCGCTCTACCACGCGGCGGGGCTGACGCTCTGTGTTGCGATGCTTCTGGCGGGCGGCAGGACGGTTCTGACCGCCGGGTTCGACGCGGAACAGGCCGCGCGGCTGGTTCACGAGGGGCAGGCGACGGTGATGGGGACGTTCTCACCAATGCTGACGCGGATGCTGGACAGTGCGGCCGAGAACGGCTTCGACCTGGCGGCGCTGAAGGCGGTCTTCGGACTGGAAAGCGCCGAAACGATCGCCCGCCTGAACGCAGCCGCGCCAGCCGCCGACTTCCATGCCGCCTACGGACAGACGCAGACGGCCGGACTGGTATCGAGCCATCCCTGGCGCGAGGTTCCGGGCAGCGCCGGCCGGCCAATGCATCTGACCGAAATTCGCATAGCAGACGAGACCGGGGAAGCCTGCCCGACAGGCAGCACGGGCCGGATCATGGTGCGCGGTCCGTCGGTGTTCGCCGGATACTGGGATCAGATCGGCAATAATAGCATCCCGCAGGAAAGCGGCGGCAAGGATGCTTGGCACGACACCGGTGATCTTGGCCGCATGACCCAAGATGGCACGCTCTGGTTCGAAGGGCAGGCGCCGGCGCACAGGCTGATCAAGTCGGGCGGGGAGAACGTCTATCCCGCCGAAGTCGAACGTGCCCTTCTGGAACATGCGGACGTGCGCGAAGCCTTCGTCTTTGGTCTGCCTGACGCGGAGTGGGGCGAAACCGTCGCCGCACTCTGCGTGGGCACGCCGGGGGCAAAAACAAATCTCGGGCGCGACTCGGAGCTCTCGGCTTTTGTCGGCAAGCGGATCGCGGGGTTCAAACGCCCGCGCCGGATCGCATTCGTGGACGCCCTGCCGGTCACGGCGGAAGGCGAACGGGATGTCGAGGCCGCCCGGCGGGTCGTCGAGCAAACGCCGACCGGAGCCACGGACCCGCACCCGTCGTCCGCCGAACCCTATCAATGGGTTCCGAGCGCGGAGCGGATCGAGGGGTCGGTGCTGACGCGGTTCCTGCGCCACACCGGTTCATCGGATTTCGATACGCTTTCAGCACGTGCGGATGCCGATCCGGGCTGGATCACCGAGCAGGTGCTCGAGTTCTGCGATTTCCGCTTTTTCCGTCCCTATAGCCGGATCCTCGATACGTCGGCGGGGGTGGAACATGCCCGCTGGTGCGTCGACGGCACGACGAACATTGTCCTGAACTGCATCGACAGGCACAGGGACACGCCGACATGGACCGCCCCCTACCTGGTGTGGGAGGGCGAAGACGGCGACAGGACCACGCTGACCTATGCCGAAGTCGATGCCGAAGTCGGGCGGCTGGCGAACGCGCTGATCGCCCTCGGGGTCGGCGCCGACGACCGCGTCGCACTGTACATGCCCAATGTGCCCGAAGCGGTCGTCGCGCTCTTTGCCGTCTGCAAGATCGGGGCGATCGCCGTCCCACTCTTCTCGGGGTTCGGCGAACAGCCTTTGATCGCACGCCTTCAGGACGCCGAGGTTTCGGTGGTCCTGACCGCCGAGGGCGGCTGGCGCAAGGGGGCGTTCATCCAGATGAAGGCACCGCTCGACAGCGCGCTGCAGCATTGCCCGGACGTCCGTTCGGTGCTGGTGCTGGCACGCCCCGGTGCCGAGGGAACGCCTGCCCCGACGGCGGGGCGCGATCACGACTGGGCCACGCTCTGCGCCGCGCAGTCGCCCGCGTGCGAGACCGCCGAACTGCCCGCCGAGGCACCGGCGATCCTGCTGTATACATCCGGCACCACCAGCAAGCCCAAGGGCTGTATCTGGACGCATGTCAGCTTCCTGGCCTCCATGGCGTTGCGCGACATGCACATCTGCGGCGATTTCCGTGCCGACGACCGCTTCTTCTTCATGAGCGACATGGGCTGGATGGTCGGGCCGATGTCCGCGCTGTTGCCCGCCTATTTCGGCGCCAGCCTGCTGCTGGCCGAAGGCGCGCCGGACCACCCCGGCCGCGACAGGTTCTGGCGGCTGGTCGATGAACACCGGGTCAGCTACCTGGGCGTGTCGCCGACCATCGTCCGGGGACTGATGCGCCATGGCCCCGAAGACGCCCGCAGCTTTGCGTTCGACCGCCTTCGCATGACCTGTTCGGGCGGAGAGCCGTGGACCGAAGCGGCGTGGCTGTGGTTCTTCGACCATGTCTGCCGCCGCGACGCGCCGATCATCAACCTTGTCGGCGGCACCGAGGTCTGCGGCTGCAATTTCGTCGGGACGGTGCACCATCCGCAGCGGCCCGGCTCCTTCGGCGCGCGCGGCCTTGGCTGCGGCGTGGACATCGTGGACGACGGCGGCCATCCGGTGGCCGACGGGCAGGTCGGCGAGCTCGTGCTCCGGAATCCCGGCATCGGGATGACGAAAGGTCTGTGGCGCGACGAAGAGCGCTATCTCGACACCTACTGGCGCACGCTGCCCGGCATCTGGGTGCATGGCGACTTCGCCCGGCGCGATCCGGACGGGCTCTACTACCTGCTCGGGCGCAGCGACGACACGATCAAGGTGTCCGGCAAGCGCACCGGCCCGGCCGAAATCGAATCCGCCCTGACCGAAACCGGCGAGGTGAGCGAGGCCGCCGTCGTCGGCGTGCCGGATCCGGTATCTGGCAGCGCACTGGTGTGCGTCTGCGTCCCGATGCCGGGCTATGAGGCGGATGGCGGGCTTCCCAAGCGTCTTTCGGATGCGGTCGTGTCCCGTATGGGGCGCACGTACCGGCCACGCCACGTGCTGCTGGCCGAGGACCTGCCCAAGACACGAAACCTCAAGATCATGCGCCGCGTCATCCGCGCGATCCTCCTGCGCGAGGATCCGGGCGACCTTTCGGCCATCAGCAATCCCGAAAGCATCGACGCGCTGAAATCCGCGTCCAAGGAGTACGAAGCATGACAACAAGCGAGATGATCCCGGCCCGCCGGGCGGTGTTTACCGAATTGGGCGAAGATTCCCGTGAGGCGATCGAGAAGTTCCTGCGGATCGAGGAACAGCCTGCGCCGGATCCGGCGGATTGCCGGCCCGACGAGGTGATCGTCCGCGTCGAGAGCTGCGCCGTCTCGTGGATCGACCTCGTCATGGCGACGGGCCAATACCAGCACCGCTGCTATCCGCCCTACATCCCCGGTGTCGAATACAGCGGCACCGTCCTCTGGGCGGGGTCGGCCGTGGACGCCTCGCAGATCGCGGTCGGCGATCGTGTGCTGAGCGACTTCATCGCCTGCGGTCCGCGATCGAAAACCGAATACCAGTCCGCAGGCGGCTTTGCCGGATACGCCGTCGTGCCGGCCGCCGCATTGTGTCGGATCCCCGAGGGCCTGGACTTCGACCAGGCCGCGAACCTGCTGGCCAGCTACGAAACGGCCTATCATTGCCTGATCACACGCGGCCAGATGCAGCCGGGCGAGACGGTCCTGATCCACGGCGCGTCAGGCGCTTCGGGCCTGGCCGCCGTGCAGATCTGCCGGATGATGGGCGTGAACGTCATCGCGACCGGCCGCTACGACGACAAGCTCGAGATCGTGCGCGGGCAGGGGGCGGATCACACGATCAACACCCGCAATCCGGACGGCTCGCCGGGCCTGCGGTCCTTCCGTGACGAAGTGAAGGATCTGACCGGCGGCAAGGGCGTGGACCTCGTGTTCGACACTGTTGGCGGCGATATCTCGCTCGAGAGCCTGCGCTGCGTTTCCTTCGGGGCGCGGTTCCTGATCGTCGGCTGGACGGCCACGCCGGACGTGGCCGATGGCAAGGGACGGCGCGGGTCGCCCAGGGCGAACCTGCTGCCGACCAACCTCATGCAGATGAAGGGCCTGACCGTGATGGGGTGTCCCGCCGTCATCACCATCGAACGGAACCCGGCCCTGCGGGAACCCCGCAAGTCGCACATCCTCGAATGGGCCGGAGCGGGCAAGATCGCTCCGCTGGTTTCAAAGACCTTCGCGATGGACGAGGCCCGCGAGGCATTGCTTGCGCGCTGGACCGGCGGCTTCACCGGCGGCATGGCCCTGCGTCCCTGGGAAGGTGCCTGACCGGGTTCGGCCACCCGACGATCGAGCGCGTTCGCCGCAGCACGGCGGGGGTTAGACCTCTCCCATGTGCGGCAGACGCGCTCGGTTTGGGCTCCAAGCCACTGAGCCCCGAAAGGCATCGCTCCACCCAATCTCATGCGGTGCCGAACGCGATTTCGCGCGCCGGATAGAGTTTCCGTCCCGATGACACGCATCAACATCGGGAGTGAGCGCGTGACGCGCTTTTTTGATCGCGCCCGTCCTCCTGCATGACCACCGGCATTCAAGAATGGCACCCGGCACCCACGCGTGCACCACGACAGTTCGCCGGACGAGGCGCTTGACCGGTCCATGGATTCTACATAGAGATAGAAAATATCAGCTCCATGGTGGAGCCCAGGAGGAGCAGCCCAGATGACGTTCGCCCAGTTGGCCATCGCACCCGAAGACACCAAGACGCTCAGGATCGAGAAGCGCGACGGCGTCGCCGTGGTGACGTTCACACGTCCCAGCGAGCAGAACCCGCTTTCGGAAGAACTGCTGTTCGAACTGACCGCCACGCTCCAGTCGCTGGAGGCTGATCGCGACCTTCACGCCGTCATCCTGACGGGCGAGGGCAGGAGTTTCTGCGCGGGCGCGCAACTGGGTGTCATCGTTCATCCCGACGGCGTCGACTCCGAAATGCAATACATGCTGGTACGGGCCTTCAACCGCCTCGCACAGCTGATCCGCGGCATTGACCTGCCGGTGATTGCGGCGGTGAACGGCAATGCCGTCGGCGGCGGCGCGGCCCTGGCGCTGTGCTGCGATATCGCCATCGCTGCCGAGAGCGCGCGCTATTATTTCGCCTTTGGACGTGTCGGCGCTTCGTCCTGCGACATGGGGTGCAGCTACATGCTCCCGCGTGTGGTGGGCTCTGTCGTGGCGCGTCACTGGATGCTGACGGGCAAGGAACTCGACGCGCAGGAAGGCCTCAAGCATGGCCTGTTCGTCGACGTCGTTCCCGATGGCGAACTGCTGGATGCCGCATTGGCAATCGCAGCCCGCATCCGCGAAGCGACACCCCGCGTCGCGGCCGGCGCCACCAAGATCGCCACCATGCGCGGCGAGACGACCGAATTCGACGCCTGCATGGATTACGAGGCCTTCATCCAGACCTTCCTCTTCACACGAGACGAGCACAAGACACGCCTCTCGGACCTGATGAAAAAGTTGAAGAAGATCTGAGCCATTGGGCTGGAGGCCGTTATGCACTGCTCACCGGCGCCGAGCCGATCTCGCCGCCGGGCCTGGCACGCATTCTACGGCACTGTCGAAATCGTTCCAGCCCTTCGCCATGTACGCAACCGCGGAAAGTCAACGGCAACCGGCTGCACGGCTGTCGGTTTGGGGTGGCGCCCATAGGGCACGTTCTGCTAACTCTCCCGTTGCCTGTCCGACCGCCGGGTAGCTATCCGCTGACCTGGCAGCTTAAAGGCGCCTCGCGTTCCGAGCCATCACAGGGATATATGGATGACGGTCCAGACTTCAGGAAACACGTCGGCTGCTGAGAGCGTTTCCGGAGCGGCCAAGAAGACCCGGAAGTCCGAAAAGACTCGCCGCAAGATCCTGGATGCGGCGGCCTATTGCCTGAACCATCAGGGCTATGCGCTCATCTCGATGCAGACGATCGCCGAGCACATCAATATCCGCGCGGCCAGCATCTACTACTACTTCGACAACAAAGACGATCTTGTCGACGAGGTCCTGCGCATCGGCATGGAGGTCGTCTTTGACAAGGTGCGGGACGCGGTCGAGAGCCTGGACGCCGACGCGACCTGCCGAGAGCGTGTGGAGGCTGCGACGCTCGCGCATCTCACGGCCCTGCTGGATTATGGCGACTACACCTCCGCCAACATCCGCAACTTCTCGCTGGTTCCCATGGAGCTCAGGCGGAACAACCTTGCCGTGCGGCGGGCCTATGCGAATTTCTGGCGCGAGCTGTTCGAGCACGGCAGGCAGAGCGGGGAAATCAACGCAGACGTCGATCTCACTTTGACAAGGCTGCTGCTTATCGGTGGCATCAACTGGTCGACGGACTGGTACAATCCTCGCAAGCTGCCAGTGGAGCAGATCAGCAAGGAAGTCTGTCGGATTTTCTTCGACGGCGTCGCCGCCCCGCCGACAAGCCAAGATCCGGTCTGACCCGACCTCACCGCATCTTCATCCGAAATGCGCTGAGTGATATCGGCGTGCCAGCTCACTGAGAGGTTGGGACGGCGCATCCGATCCGACGGTGCCGCCGAGCACTCGCCTCGAGAATGAGGTTGACGGGCTTTCCCTAGAAAACCTACAATTCATTAGAAATTTCGCATCGAGAGGCGCTGCGGGGCCATGAGCTTCGCCGGGATGCTTTCGCCCGATACAGGGGCCCCGATATTCACCCAGGCCGGCGTCTACTTCACCGCTGCAACCTGCATCAATCACGCCTTCCCATTGGCGAGGTGCGGCGCGCGCCTTGAGCGTGGAGGAACGAGCAGGATGACAAGCCTTCGACCCGAACACGCAGTCGTCGTCACAGGTGCCAGTCGAGGCATCGGCGCTCAGATTGCCCGGGCGCTGCATGCACGCGGGGCCGCGGTCGCCTGCCTGTCTCGCGGGGGAACCGTACCTGAAGGAGTGGCTTCGACCGCTCTTCAGCCGGACGGTCTTCCCATGGATCAAGGCAGAAACCCCACTTCGGGTCCGGCGCTACGCGGCTACGCTGTGGATATCACCGACGCCACCGCACTGGCTGACGTCTTCAACCGTATCGCGAAGGATTTCGGCGGCATCCGAGCACTTGTGAACAACGCAGGCGTGCATGAAGGCGGTCGATCGGCCAGGGTCTCAAACGCGGCTTTCCTCCGGATGCTCGAAGTGAACGCGCTCGGCGTGTTTGCCGCCGCGCGGGAGGTATATCCGCACCTGATCGAACAGGGTGGTGACATCATCAATATCGGCTCGGTCTTCGAGACTCTGGGTGCACCGATGAATGCCTGCTACAGCGCCTCGAAGGCTGCGGCCGGCGCGCTCACACGGGCACTGGCGGCCGAATGGGGACCGCACGGGATCAACGTGGTCGATCTCGCACCCGGTTATGTCGAAACCGACATGAACCGCGACTACATGGCGCGACCCGATGTCCGTGCCTATCTGCGCCGCCAGACCACGCTGGGCCGCGCACTGAGCGCAGAAGAGGTTGGCGTGCTGACCGCGCAACTGCTCGAGATGGATCTGGCCCTGCTCAACGGCCAGACGATCCGTGCCGATGGCGGTCACACGGTCTGCCATGGGCTGCTTGAGAACCCGGATGTCGGGTCGAATGCTGCGGGCTGACTGCCCGTTCCCGACTGCGCAACGCTGAGCGGTCCTGCACGGCCCGCGCGACCAAAAACATACCATGCGTTAGAAACCTCACCGAGTATTTCGGCAGGGAAACGCGCTGGAAAGACCGTATGACAGGCTGTCAGCGCCAATTGAATCACGGCCTTTTCCTAAGAAACGCAGCGCACCTCCTGCGATCCGGCACGGTGGCTCAAACATGACGCTTGACGCGATGGCGTCCCCTCCATACAAACTATTTTTACACTGCATTAGAAATAATGCGCGGTGAGGCCGATCTGCAGGAGGGCGGCCCTCTGCCCAGGACGTGGCTGCAGAGACAGCAGGAACGAGAGGCAGCCGCCGGTGACCGACTACGGTCCGACAGCGGCATGCAGGGGAGGCATCATGGAACATTCAAGGATCGGTCTGGCCGGTCGCAGCCCACCCGTGGCCGCAGCTGTGAATACTCGCCGCGACCCGCGAAGCCCTATCTTGCGACCCTCACCAAAGTATGGACATTGAAATGACCTCTCCTCTGCCCCAGACGATCGACGCCGTCTTCGCGGCAACTGCCGAAATGGCAGGTGACCGCCCGCATTTCGATATTCCAAGCCGCGGCGAGGCTGCGACCTATGCCGAGACATGGGACCGGGCGCGGCGCCTGGCCGGTGTTTTTGCAGCCGCGGGCCTTGGAAGAGGCGACCGCATCGCCTGTCTGCTGGGAAATCAGCGCGAGATTTACGAGTTCTACGTAGCGGCCTCGATGGTGGGCGCCGTGATCGTGCCCATCAACACCCAGACCGCCGCCAACGAAATCCGTCGCCTCGTTTCCGATTGCGGGCCAAGGGGCGTGGTCGCCTCGGCGCGCCTGCTGACCGAGATCGGGGAGGACCCCTTCGGCGAACTCGAGGTCCGACTGTCCACCGACGGTCCGGTCGCAGGTTATACAGACTATGCCGAGGCGATCTCCGATCAGGCACCGCTGAAGGAGCGCGCTCCGACCCTTCGGACGCTTGCCTGATCATCTATAGCTCCGGCACCACAGGCACGCCCAAGGGTATCGTGCTGCAACATGACCGGCTGCTGCTCAACGCCCGCCGGATGATCGCCCGTATGGAGTATGAGGCGTCGGACGTTTTTCTGGCCGTGCTGCCCTCGTTCCACCTGTTCGGGTTCAGCTACGATTTCCTCTATCCCGCCATCACCCATGCGCGGGTGGTGGTGATGGACAGCTTTTCCGTGGAGCCCGCTCTCGACCTGATCGAAGGCGAGAAGGTGACGGTGATCGCTGCCGTTCCGACCCTTTATGCCCGGATGTTCGACCAGACCGCGATCCAGGGCCGTGATCTCAGTTCGATCCGCCTGACCGCTGTCGGTGGCGGGCCGGTGTCGCCCACGCTGAAGACCCGCATCAACAAGCGCATCGGGGCGGCTGTCTGCGAGTCCTACGGCATGACCGAGATCAGCACCGTCGCCACGAGCGAACTGCCCGGCCGCGACCATCCCGAAGGGTCATGCGGGACGATGATGGAGGGCGTGGAGACCCGCATCGTCGATGAAGAGAACCACGACGTGCCCTTGGGCGAAGCGGGCGAAATCTGGTTCCGCTCCGGTACGTTCATGCAATGCTACTGGAACCAGCCCGAGCTGACCGCGACCACGATCAAGGACGGCTGGCTGCGCACCGGGGATATCGGCAAGCTCGACGAAGAGGGCAACCTCTACATCCTCGACCGCAAGAAGGACATGATCGTCTCCAACGGGTTCAACGTCTACCCCAAGGAGGTCGAGAACGCCTGCCTGTCACATCCGGCGGTGGAGTCGGCCGGGGTTGTCGGCCTGCCGGACGAAATCAAGGGCGAGGTCATCCACGCGCTTGTCGTGCTGAGACCGGGCGTGACCGCAAGCGGCGAGGAAATCCTGCGCCATTGCGAGATCGAACTGGCCCGCTACAAGCGTCCCCGTGGCCTGATCGTGATCGACGCGCTCCCCCTGACCGCGACAGGCAAGGTGCGCCGCTTCAAGCTGCGCGAGATTGCCGAACGCGAAATCCAGGCCGGCCGCAGCGTGTCGCTGCCCCGTGCGACCGTCAAGAACGACTGATGTTTGCCGATGCACCGGAGCCTACGGGGCAGGGCGGCGCGCTCTGTCGCCGACGACCAGCAAGCTGGCGCGATCGGCGTGCCGCTCGCCGGCCGGACCGCTTTGCCCCGCAGCGAAATGCACGTTCGCAAACGGCGCAGCCGGATCGCGGAGCTGACAGCCCGCTCCCCCGGCAATCTGGCGCCAGTTTCCCTGATGAACAGCCGCAGGCCCTGTTCCTAAGCGCCTTTGTCCGATGCGTGAGGCAACGCGCGCCAGCGCAGCCTTTCGATGCCGGACATCCCACCAATATTGATCCAGACCGAGGACCTCGCCCATGAGATCACCGCACTTCACCGAAGAGCACGAACAGTTCCGCCGCCAGCTTCGTCGCTTCGTATCCGAGCGGATCACCCCCTTCGGCGAAGAGTGGGAGCGCGAGCAGAAGATCCCGCGCGAGCTGTTCCGCGAGATGGGCGAGCTCGGCTTCCTCGGCGTCCGCTTCCCCGAGGAACTGGGCGGCTCGGACATGGGCATGTTCGGCCTGCTGGTGCTGGCCGAGGAACTGGCGCGCTCCACGTGGGGCGGCGTGACAGTCGCGGTGATGGTGCATACCGCCATGGCCTCGCCGCATCTGCTGACGGCTGGCACCCCGGAGCAGCTCGAACGCTACGCCGAGGACCTGATCATGGGCCGCAAGGTCTGTGGCATTGCGGTCAGTGAGCCGGAAGCGGGCTCGGACGTTGCGGGCATGCGCACCCGCGCATGGCGCGACGGGGACGATTGGGTGATCAACGGATCCAAGTTCTGGATCACCAACGGCGCCTATGGCGACGTGTTCTTCGTCGCGGCCCGCACTGACCCGGACTCCCGCGGGGCGCGAGGCCTTTCGATGTTCATCGTCGAGAAGGGCACGCCGGGGTTCAGCGTGGGGCGGCGTCTGGAAAAGATGGGCGACTGGTGTTCGGACACGGCCGAGCTGATATTCGACAACGTCCGCGTCCCGCAGGAGAACCTGCTGGGCGAGGAAGGGAAGGGCTTCTACTCGGTCATGAAGAACTTCCAGTCCGAACGCATCGCGCTTGGCGGGATGTCCACCGGCGAGGCGTCGGTGGCAATGAAGCGGACCATCGACTATCTTCGCGAACGCGTGGCCTTCGGCTCTCCCCTGATCGAAAAGCAGGCCATCCGCCTGCGTCTGGCCGAACTTCACGCCAAGCTGGAGGCGGCCAAGCAGCTCACCTATTACGCCGCCTGGCTGCATGACAACGGCCTTGAATCCGCGCGCGAGGTGTCGATGGTCAAGGCCCTTTGCCCCGAGGTGACCAACGAGGTCATGTATGCCTGCCAGCAGTATCACGGCGGAATGGGCTATATCCGCGAGGGCGTGATCGAGCGCATGGTGCGCGACGCGCGCCTGCACGCCATCGGCGGCGGCGCCACAGAGGTGATGCTGGAGGAAATCGCCAAGCGCTGGCACGACGTTCCCTATTGGGACTGACGCGCCCACGTCTGTCCCGTCCCGCGGCGGAGGAATGTGAATTGTGCGGGCCCGAATACGCCATTCAACCAGAGCCACCGACCCTTCCGATGGCGCAGGGCCGACGCACAAGTGCCGGGGCCATCGAGCCCCGGCCGGCAGTCGCGCGCGTGCAGCAGTCACTCGCAAACACTTTCGACAGGCGCACATCGGCGTCGACACCTCTTTCCAGCTGGAAGTACGGGGTAGGTTGGGACGATCCTGTCCGCCGAAGCACCGAATAGAGAGGGCATCTCGATGACCACGCAACCCGATCTCAGATTTCCTTTCAGCGAGATGCCAGACTTCGGGGACGTCATCGAGATTGCCGACGGCCTCCTGTGGCTGCGCATTCCGCTGCCCTACCGTCTGGATCATGTGAACATCTATCTCGTCCGGGATCACGGGGGATGGGCCGTCATCGACACGGGCATCAAGACACCGGACGCCATTGCGGCATGGGAACGGTACTTTTCGGGCCCGCTTGCTGGCGCCACGATCACGAAGGTCATCATCACCCATCACCATCCCGATCACATTGGTCTTGCCGGGTGGATGTGCGACCGTTTCGACGCGCCGATGTTGTCCACCTACTCGACATACATGGGCAGCAAGGTGATCTCTCTCGGCGAAAGCGAGAAGCAGACCCGCAGCAACTTCGATTTCTACATAAGCCATGGCATGTCGAGCGAAGGCGCGGGGATCGTGGCCATTCAGGGTAACGATTACCTGCGCAGGGTCGGCGAACTGCCGGACTCGTTCCTGCGACTGGTCATGCCCGACATCCTCGCAATCGGGGACCGGACGTTCCGCGTGGTAACCGGTGACGGGCATGCGCACGAGCAATTGCTGCTCTACTGCGAAGACGAAAAGCTGCTTTTCGCCGCCGATCAGGTTCTCGAGAAGATTTCGCCCAATGTCAGCGTCTACGCAAGCGAGCGGCACGGCGACCCCCTGGGGCACTTTCTGCGATCGCTGAGGTTTCTCAGTGCCGAGATCCCGTCCGATACGCTTGTCCTGCCCGGCCACAGGCGCCCGTTCTACGGGCTGCATTCACGGTGCCGGGAACTGGAAATCCACCACGAAGAGCGCTGCGATCTTATCCGCCAGGCCTGCGCGGTTCGCCCTCACACCAACGCCGAGCTCGTCCCGATCCTCTTCCCTCGGGAACTCGATCCGCACCAGATGAGCTTTGCGTTCACCGAAACACTGGCGCATGTGAACAGGCTCGTCCGTCGCGGTGAGGTGGAGACGGTGCGGCAGGGCGACATCCTGATCAACCGGCTCTCCGGGCAGGCCTGAACCTGGCACCTGCGGATCAGAAGACATGCCATCAATCGGGCCCGCGGCAAACACCACGAAGGTTTGGACTGCGGGCATTGGACCCTGGCCTCTGGCGGGAAACCGCGCGGCAGGTCACTGAGCCGCAGCCGAGGTCATCGGCAGGGCATCCGCATCGGCCAGTCCCGGCAAGTTCAACCGGCGCAACAGGACCTCTGTCGCGCCGAGCCTGAAATCGGGCAAGGGAAAGGGCGTTGCCCTCAGCCAGACCGGAACGGCCGACGTGACTGTCAGCCATCAGCCCGGCACTCAAGAGTCGCACAAAAATCTATTACAGCGTAGATTTATGAGAAGATTCCCAGCTTGAATCTATTTTACTGTAGATTTTTAATCGTTATTTTTCCGCATTTTAACGAATATCGCACGTCGAAAAATTCTTACGCACATATATTTTTGTTGAACTGAATCGCGGTGAGGCCCAGTGTTTCCCTGGGGAGGACTACTCATGCTTGACCGCGCTTGTACTGGCCCGGACATATCGACGAACGGACATCCAACGAGTTTGACGTCCATTGCGATGAACGTTCAGCTGGTCGGGACACCGTCTTTCGCGGAGGGGCTCTACCATTCGGTCTGCTCGGTGTTTGACGCGGACGCGTGTCGGCTGCTTTTCCTCGACCGCGGCGACATCTTGGTCGCGGGACAGTCGGGACATCAGGACCTGTTCGGCACGAGACCCGAGTTCACCCCCATGACGCTGCGGATGCTGCTTCGGGACGCCCGGACAGACGGCACGGTGGTGTCCATTTCGGGCGAGGATGCGCCACGCGGTTACGACCTGAACCGGCACCAGCGCGTGATCATCGCGGGTTCGGCGGGCAGCCTGCTTTCCGCCATCCATATCCTGCGGGATGACACGCGTCTTGAGCTGCGTCCCGATCAGATCGCCAACCTCCGTCAGCTGTCACCGCTCCTGCATTCGCTGGCCTCCCGTCACATAGAGCTGGCGCACAAGCGCCAGCAGAGTGTCGCTCCGCTGGAAACGCTGGACCAGATTGAAGCATTCGTCGCAGGCACCAACCTGCTGACACCCAGAGAAGGTCAGGTCTGCGCACGAATCCTCTACGGGATGTCGACCTGCGGGATTTCCCTCGACCTGGAGATCGGCAAGGAAAGTGTCTTTACATACCGGAAACGCGCGTACCGTCGCCTCTGTATCAGCAGCCAGAGGGAGCTCATGATGTGGTATCTGGATGCATACGATCGCGAGCTTTCGAGAGCGGCGGCGTGAATGATAGCCCGGCCGAAGGTGATCGCGCGACGCGCCGGCGGGGGCAGGGGTTCGATGGCGGTCCGCGCCGATCCATCAGATGTCGGCGGCGTAGCGGTCCCTGACGATATCCGCAGCAAGAACCCGGACCGCCGGGCCGATCCGGTTCTTGGACACGCGACCGGTGAGGGCTACGCGAAACGCGGAATCAACGTTATGTAATTTCCACTCCTGCCCTCAGACGCCAGCTCAGCTTCAACTGAACACCACCGACTGGTTCGACAGGCGGATCGTCTGCTGGAACGAGCCTTCGTTCACGACCCACTTTCTGATCGTGTAACTGCGGATGCCCTGTGCGTGAAACGGATCGCTGTCGGCAATGGCACGTGCTTCTTCGAAGTCCTGCGCGCGGATCACGATCAAGCCAGCCACAGGAATGTCCGAGCCCTCTTCGAAGAGCGGACCGGCACTGAACAGGATACCGCGCTGCTCGAGTTCGATTTGGTGCCGGATATGATCGGGCAGAACGGCGCGCGTCCGGTCGGACCGCGCCGGAGATGTCTCGATGGCATAGAGCTCCAGCGATCTCAAACCCGCCGTCACTTCAGCTTCTGTACGGTTCTGGTCCATCCTGTCCCCCTGGGCGACCGGCGCCGGGATGACCGGCGCCGGAGCATATAGTCACTTCCGTTCGATACCGACGGAGTCGATGACCTCGTTCCAGGTCTTGACCTGACCGGCCACCATGTCGCGGAACTCTTCCGGGGACTGCGGGCTCGGCACACCGCCGAGCGCGGTCAGCTGAGTGCTGACGGCCTCGCTCTCGATCGCTTTGACGGCCGCATCATGCAGCTTTGCGGTGATATCCGCCGGAAGACCCGCAGGCGCGCCGAGGCCCAGCCAGGAGAAAACGTTGAAACCCGGTGCGACGGTGTCGCCAAGGGTCGGAACGTCCGGCGTTGTCGGCCACGGACGATCCCAGGACACGGCCAGCAGATCGACCTCGCCCGAGGCCGCCTGGCTCAGCACGCTGGTTCCGGCAGAGACGATCATGTCGACCTCACCGCCCAGAAGCGCGGCCAGCGCACCGGCATCGCCCTTGTAGGGGATGTGGAGGAAGTTGCCGCCCGTGGTCTTGGCCATGAGCTCTCCGGTCAGGTGCTGGGTCGTCCCGACACCGGCAGAGCCCCATTTGACCCGGCCGTCCTTAGCCGCGGCAACCAGAGCCTCCACATTCTCATAGGCGCCGGGACGGGCGGCGATGAAGAACGGGAAGAAGGAGATGCGGGTGATGAAGGTGAAGTCCTCGACCGCGTCGAAGTTCAGGCTCCGGTAGAGCGCGCCCGATACCGAATGCCCGCCGACCATCAGCTGCAGCGTGTAGCCGGCCGGATCGGAATGCGCGACAAAGTCCGACCCGACGTTGCCACCCGCACCGGGCTTCGGCTCGACGACGAAGGGCTGGCCCAGTTCCAGGCTCATCGGCTCGGCGATCAGGCGCGCCACGGTGTCCGCGTTCCCGCCCGGCCCGAAGCCGTGGATGATGCGGACCGGATGGTCCGGATAGCCTTCCGCCCAGGCCGGAGCGGTGGCGCTGGCCAGCACGACGGCCAGCCCTGTGAGCATCTTCTTGATCATTGGTCTCTCTCCCGTGTGTTCGCCCCTTCGGGCAGGTGATCGCCTGACGTTCCGCGCAGCCTCCGGACGGCGGGCCCGATGAGCGGTGTGACAAGCAGAAGAACGGTGCCCGCCATGAAGACGGCGCTGATCGGACGGGTGAAGAACACGGTCACGTCGCCATCGTTCAGCAGCATCGAACGGCGCAGGTATTCCTCCATCATCGGGCCCAGGATGAAGCCCAGAAGGATCGGCGGCAGCGGATAGTCGGCGCGCTTCAGGACAGCCCCGGCGACGCCAAAGAGCAGCGCGGTCCAGACGTCCACGACAGAGTTGCGAAAGCTGTAGACGCCGACGCTGACGAACGCGAGGATACCCGGAAACAGCAGCCAGTAGGGTATGCTCAGCAGCCGGACCCAGACCCGGATCAATGGCAGATTGATCAGCAGAAGCAGCACGTTGCCGACGATGAAGCTGGCAATCACGCCCCAGAACAGCGAGGGGTGGTCGGTGATCACCGTCGGTCCGGGTACGATCCCGTTGATGATCAGCGCGCCCAGCATCAGGGCCATCACCGCATCGCCGGGGATGCCGAGCGTCAGTGTCGGAATGAACCCGGTGATCGCGGCCGCGTTGTTGGAGGACTCGGGCGCGACCAGCCCCTCCTTCTTGCCCTTGCCGAATTCCCGCGGGGTCCTGGAGAGCCGCATCTCGACCGCATAGGCCACGAAGGAGGCGATGGCAGCACCTGTGCCCGGCAGCGTCCCGAACGCCGATCCGATCCCCGCCCCGCGCGACGCCGGCGCGAAGAAACCGCGCATCGTCTCCCGATTTGGCAGGAACTGGGCCCAGCCGGTCTTGAGCGCGATGGCGTTGCCCCCGCGTGACCCGGCGGGCGTGGAGATGATCTCGGCAACCCCGAAAAGCCCGATGGCGAGTGCGACCAGCGAAATGCCATCCGCAATCTCGGGGATCAGGACATAGCGGTAGGCCCCGGTGTTCACATCCGTTCCGATCATGCCGAGCAGCACGCCGAAGACCAGCATCGCGATCGCCCTGTGCATCGCGCCGCTCGACACCACCGAGGCTCCGATCATCCCCAGTGTGATCAGCGAGAAGTATTCCGGCGCCCCGAACTGCAACGCGATCCGGGCCAGCGGCATGGCCCCCAGCACAAGGATCGTCACGCCCACCACCGACCCGAAGAGCGAGGCCAAAGCGGCGAGCATGAGAGCGTGCCCCGCCTCGCCCTTCTTGGCCATCGGGTGACCGTCGAAACAGGTCACGACGGAAGACGGCGTCCCCGGCAATGACAGCAGGATCGACGCAATCGACCCGCCGTATTGCGAGCCGTAATAGATGCCCGCAAGCATGATCATCGACTGCGTCGCATCGAGGTAGAATGTGATCGGCAGCAACAGTGAAATCGCCGTCATCGCGCCGACGCCCGGCAACACACCGACCGCCTGCCCCAGAACGACGCCAAGCAGCGCGTAGCTCAGGTTCTGCATTTGCAGCGCAGTCGCGAAACCGAGGCTCAGTCCGTCGAGGAGTTCCATCGGCCTACCAGAATGCAGAGATCGGCAGCCCGAGGCCGCGCAGGAAAACGAGGTAGCAGGCGGCGGTCAGCCCGACCGCGTAGACCACCGCGATAACCGGATGCGCCCGGACATCCGCAGCCAGCGCAACCATGGTGGACACAAGGATGGCGGGGACAAAGCCGAGGGGGTTCAACAACAGCGCGAACGCCAGAAGCGACCCGATCACGCAGGCGAACCGGGGCAGGTCGACCGGGGTTTCGGCGTCCCCGGTCTCTGCGACGGACCGCCGCCCGACGAGATCGACGAGCGCAAAGCCAATGAGCCCCAGACCGAGGAAGAACGGGAAGGTGCCCGCGCCGAAATAGTCGATGGAGCCAAGACCGTAGCCATAGGCCGCCGCCGAGAAACCGAGGCCGAGCGCGATAAGCGCCACGTTCACGAAGAGATGTGCAGGAAATGTGTGAGACATTGGACCGATCTCCCTCCCGTCCGCTCTCAGCGCCTTATGAATTCGTTGAAGGCTTTCAGTCGCGCCGTGACGAAGTCTGCCGTGGCCGGATCCGAAATGCTGTCGCCCTCCAGCTTCTGGGCGACGCCGGAAATCTGAACCTCGGGCCTTGCCAGGATGCGGGTGTCCAGCGCGTGCAACACGTTTCGGATCGGCGCATGTGCCCGCGCCCCGCCCAGCAGTCCGGGTGAGCATGTCAGCAGGATCACCGGCTTGTCCTCGAGCGGCTGCGGCTTGAGCCGCGACAGCCAGTCCAGCGCGTTCTTCAACACGCCGGGGATCGACCAGTTGTACTCCGGGGACACGATGGCGAACGCATCCGACTTCGAGATCAAGCCAGCGAGTTCCGTGACCGCCTGCGGGACTTCTTCGTCGAGGATGTCCTGATCGTAGAGGGGCAGCAAACCGACCGACGGCAACAGTTCGACCCGCAGGTCGGAGGGCGCGAGCGCGGACAGGCTGCGGGCCAGGCGACCGCTGAACGCCGCCTTGCGCAGGCTTCCGACCATCACGGAGACGGTCCGGATATCGTCAGCCCCAGAATCGACGAAGCCAGTCATCGGCGAGTCCCCCCTCATTGCCGCGGTAGCCCTCCCCGGAACAGCGGCGACCTTACGGCCATCATCAGACTTATTCGCAATTTTCGAAAAAGCAAACACTTTTCGCAATGCGTGCGGCATCGCCACAGACCCCGCGGTCGCGAGGCTGCCGGACCCGTTTGCAAACGATGCTGTGATGATTTCAGTTCGGAACGGCGCGGACGTCGGCGGAGCTAACGTCTAAACGGCTTCGCCCTGCGGGCCGCGGAACAGGTGTCCTGCAAAGGTAATCACGTTGTCCGTCGTCTCTCGGATATGCTGCTCGATCAGGTCGAGCGCGACGGGTTCACGGTCCAGGACCGCGTCCATGATGGCCTTGTGCTCAATCTCTTTCGGACGCCACTGGGTGCGGAACTGGGAGGACATCCGCCGGTAACGATGCGCCCGCTCGAAAAGCTTCTCCCGCATTTCAAGAAGCACCGGAGACCCGCTGGCACAGACCAGTGAATGGTGGAAGCCACTGTGGAGCTGCGCCCACTCCGGATCGAAATAATAGTGGTCTCCCAGACGGTTCTGCAGGCGATCCATCCTGTGATAGGTCGCCAGTATATGCGCCTCCCAGGCGTCATCGCCCTTCTCCATCGAAAGGCGCAGGTTTTCCCGTTCCAGCAGGACGCGGGCGTTCGTCAGGTCCTGAAGGTCCTCGATGGAGACCGGTGCGACGACAAAGCCGCGCTGTCCTTCGGACGTCACGAGGCTCTCCGCCGCCAGCCGCGCCAAAGCCTCGCGCAGGGTCGAGAAACTGACTTCGTAGCGCTCCCGAAGGGCTTCGAACTTCAGCTTGGAGCCGGGTTCGAGCTCGCAGCTCAGGATGTCGTCGCGCAGACGCTGGAGCACATCGCTCGCCCGCGTTTCACCCTTTTGCCGGACCTGCTCCATGATGTGTTCCTGCCTGAACCATAGTGCCCCGACCCTGAACGGTCGGAGCCTCTTGCCTGTGTATCAACATAGATGCGCATATGAAACTCAGCAATATTTTCGAAATTGTTGATGTGTTGCGCAAGACATGATTATCGTCATAGGCGTATAATTTCGAAAACGAGAGCAGGGATGCGCCTGATCAGCTTCCTTCACGCCGGTGACGCAGGGTACGGAGCGATCTCTGATGATGTCGTCCACCGGCTTGATTCGACGGCCGGTGCCCCGGTCGATCTCAGGGCATGGCTCGCCCTGCCGAGGCACCGGCAACAGATGCCGGCGGACGCCGAGACGCTGCCGCTTGCAGGGCTTCACCTGCTTCCGCCGATTCCAAGACCGGGAAAGATCTTCTGCATCGCGACCAACTTTCACGAACCGGCACGGCAGGGAAAGCCCGATCCGGAATACCCGCTGATCTTCATGCGGATTGCAGAAGCCCAGGTCGGCCACGGACAGCCGATCCTGAAGCCGTCCGTGTCCGAAAAGTTCGACTTCGAAGGCGAGCTGGCCGTCGTTATCGGCCTGCCCGGCCACAAGATATCAAGGGTTGACGCGATGCGGCACGTCGCAGGCTTTGCCTGTTTCAACGACGGCAGCGTGCGTGACTGGCAGAAGCATTCGACCCAGTTCACACCCGGCAAGAACTTTGCCCGCAGCGGCGCCTTCGGGCCTTCGCTGGTCACGGTCGACGAAGTCCCGGACCCCTCTGCTCTGCGGCTGGAAACGCGGGTCAACGGCGTGGTGAAGCAGGCGATCCGGATGGCGGACATGATCTTCGATATCCCTTGGCTCATCAGCTACATCTCGACCTTCGCGCCGCTGCAAACCGGCGACGTCATCGCGACCGGCACACCCTCCGGCTTCGGAAGCACACGGACCCCGCCCGAGTTTCTCAACGCCGGTGACCTCGTCGAGATCGAGATTCCCGGCGTGGGCCTGCTGGCGAATCCGGTCGCTCAGGACAGCGACGCCACCGGTTTCTTTTCGTAATTATCATCTTTTTCGAAAATTGTTGCCGTCGCCGCAAAAGCTGTCTAAGAAACTTGGAACACTCGGTGACCGGAGGGGGAGGACCGACGATGAAACAGCTCGTTTTCGCCATAGGCCACGTCAAACTGAACACGACGGACATGGACGCTCTGGTGAAGGACTCGACCGATGTCCTTGGCCTGCGCGTGACGAATCGCACGGACAGCGAGGTCTGGCTCAGCGCCAACGGGCGCGCAGCGGAACTGGTCGTTGTCCGGGCCGACGAAAAGAGCTTCCACACCATCGGCCTCGAAGCCCTGACAGCAGATGACGTGGCCGCCGCGAAGGCCAATGTCGAAGGCGCCGGCTGCCGCATCCTCTCGGACGAACCCAGCCTGTCCTGCATGGACGCGGGCGTCACGTTCGCCACCCCCGAAGGCTTGCGGTTCGAGATCCACACGCCGACGCGCGATGACCTGTATCGCCCGCGTTACGATACCGTTGGTGTCGGACCGCGCCGTCTCGACCACGTCAACCTGATCTCTCCGAACCCCGACGCGACACGGCACCAGCTGACGGCGATCTGCGGGATGCGGATGTCCGAAAAGCTGGCCAACGACTCGCTGACCTGGATGTATGGCGGCAACCGGCAGCACCACATCCTCGGGCTGGTGAAGGGCGCGGTAGGGGTGCACCACTACTCGTTCGAGTTCCCCGAATTCAATATGTACTGCCGCCTCGGCGACATCCTCGACCGGCATGACCGTCAGCTGATCTGGGGACCCGGCCGTCACCGCCCCGGCGACAACACCTACGCGTACTACTACGACCCGGCGGGCTGCATCGTCGAATGCTCGGGCCCGATGGCCATCATTCCCGACGACGCGCATTTCCAGCCGCGGATCATCACCAACCTCGAGCGTCCGGGCAACGTGCGCGAAATGAACGTGTGGGGCACCCCGGCTCCGCTCGAATGGCGCGAGGCGCATTTCCCCTTCCAGTCGCTCGACTGACCAAGACGCCCGGCGCGGCTCTGGCCGAGCTGCCGGGTGACCTTCGACGCCGCTCCGCGGCCCTCAGGACAGGAATTCTGCAATGCAGGAAAACGTAACCTTCGAATCCGACGGACTGAAACTCTCCGGTGTGATCCACGTCCCGGAAGGCTACGACGGCACGCCCCTGCCCGCCTTCATCGTGTGCCATGGATTCGTCGGCTCGAAAGACGAAAGCCACGCACAGATCCAGGCGGAGATGATGGAGAGCTTCGGCTACGTCGCCCTGCGCTTCGACTTCCGCTGCTGCGGCGATTCCGAGGGCGAGCGTGCGCAGGTCCGCTGCTTCGATCAGGTGGCCGACGCCAAGAACGCCCTGACCTGGCTGGCCAAGCGGCCCGAAGTCGATCCGAAGAAGATCGGCATCACCGGCCACAGCTTCGGCGCCGCCGTCTCCGTTTACACCGCCGGTGTCGACGACCGCGTCGCCTGCTGCCTCTCCTCCTGCGGTTGGGGCGACGGGGAACGCAAGTTCCGCGCCCAGCATCCGACGCCCGAGGCATGGGCGAAATTTACCGGCATCCTCAACGATGGCCGCGCGCACAAGCAGGCAACCGGCGAAAGCGCGTGGATGTCCCGTTTCGACGCCGTGCCGATCCCGCCGGCTCTGCGCAAGAACCTCTCGCCCAAGGCGATCATGGAAATCCCGACCGAAACCGCGTGGTCGATGATGAACTTCCGGGCCGATGACGTGGTGGCGAATATCGCGCCCCGCCCGCTGCTGCTGTTCCACACGGCACATGACACGATCACCCCGACCATCGAATCCGTCCGGATGTTCGAGAAGGCCGGGCAGCCGACGGAACTGATGCTTGTCGACACGACGGCGCACTTCCCGCTGGCCCCGAGCGACGCGCCACGCACCAAGATGATGATGAAGGGCTGGCTCGACAAATTCTTCCCTTCGCCGCTGACCACCTGATCCGGAGACCCGCGTATGCCGACAATCAGCGCCGAGGCCCTGACCGGGTTCGCCCACGCCCTGCTGACCGCCGGAGGCTTCGCAGAGGACTCGGCGCGGCAGACCGCCAGTCTTCTGGTCTGGGCGAACCTGCGCGGCATCGAAAGTCACGGCGTGCTGCGCATCCCGCGCTATATCGAGATGGTGAAGCTGGGGTTGGTCGTCCCGGACTCGGTCCCCCGGACAGTGCGCGGCAAAGGCGCGATCGCAGTCCTCGACGGAGGGCGCTGCGCTGGCGCCGTCGGCATGAACGCGGCGGTAAAGTCTGCGGCGACGCTGGCTGCGACGCATGGCATCGGCTGGTGCGCGGCACGGAACATCTCGCACTGCGGGGCGCTCGGCTACTTCACCGGGGCACTGGCGGGGCAAGGATTGATCGGCATCGCGATGTCCGCATCCAAGCCGCTGATGAGCTACTTCGGCTCCCGCGACGCCGCGCTTTCGACCAACCCGATCTCCATCGCGGCCCCGGTGGCAGGCGGGGCACCAGTGATCCTGGACATGTCGACCTCTGCCGTCGCGCTCGGCAAGGTCACTGCGGCCAAGGACAAGGGCATCGAAGTCCCCGAGGGATGGGGCATCGACAAGGACGGCAACCCGACAACCGATCCGGCCAAGATCGCGGTCCTCTTGCCGATGGCCGGCCCAAAAGGGTCCGGTCTTTCCTTGATGATCGAAGTGCTGGCGAGCGTATTGGCCGGCCTGCCGGTCATTGGTCCCATTCTTGGCGGGTCCGGGTCCGGGTCCGAGCCCTTCAACGGTCTCGTCATCGCCGCCGATCCGGAGGCATTTGGATCAGCGAGTGATTTCCAGATCGCCATGACTGAACTTTCAGACGGAATTCATGGGCTTCGGTCCAGCACCGACGCGCCAATTCTTCTACCGGGCGAAAGGGGCGCGAGAACCGCAGCCATCAGGCAGCGTGACGGCATTCCGATTTCGCCAGGCACCGCGGAACGGCTGATCAAGTCAGCAACCGAATTGGCCGTGGACGTGCCGGCCGACCTTCGCACATGACTCTGTCGCTGCACGGGCGAACTGAAACCGCCTGATCCCGTCTGGCTGACACCGGCGGTCGCAGTGACTGACATCATGTGACCGTCAGCTCAATGTCCGGCGCGGCGCGACCAGAGTCATTTTCCGGATAAACGGGGCATTCGCCTTCGTGCGTTCGCTGCCGGATACAACAGGCGGGTCCCGGTTTCCGTCCGCCGCCTCGCGCAGGGGGGGCGGGACGCTCCAGTCCTTCGACCGTGGTTCTCAGGATAGCGCGCTAACCCTCTGTGGCAGGCTTCGAAACGATCCCGAGGATCGCCTCCACGATCTGCTGGCGAAGGGTCGTCTGGGCCGCGTCTTCGAACAACGCGGCGCCAAAGATCGCAGAAAACGTCGGACGGTTCGACACGTTGAAGAAGCTGAACGCGCTGATCTGCCAGTGCAGGCTGAGCGGGTCGATACCTGCGCGGAAGACACCCTGGGCCTGACCGCGGCGGCAGATCACCGCCAACTTCTCGATAGCCGCGACATTCAGGTCGCGTATCACTTCGGACGCCGCCAGATGTTCCGCGTTGTGGATGTTCTCGATCATCACCATGCGGATGAAGTCGGGGTTCTCGCGGTGATGGTCAAAGGTGAAGGCGACGAGTTTGGCCAGGGCTTCCCTCGGCGGCAGGTGATCGAGGTCGAGGGTCGCTTCGCCTTCGCGGACCTTGAGATAGGCAGCCTCCAGCGCGCGGGTGTACAGGCCCAGCTTGTCCCCGAAGTAGTAATAGATCATGCGCTTGGACGTGCGCGTGCGTGAAGCGATGGTATCCACGCGCGTCCCGGACAGCCCGTTCGAAGCGAATTCCGACACCGCCACCGCAAGGATGTCCTGCTTCACCGCATCCGGGTTTTGCGTCCAGCCGCGCCGCTCTGAAGTGGTGTTCATCGTCATTCCGCTCCTCTACCCGACCGTTACCAGAATTCAAATGATCCGGTTAGTACATTTCACTTGACGAATTGTACCGCGCGGAACAATTTGAGGGCCAAGGCAGGAGGGGAGGCCCGCGACCATGCCGCTCGCGCATGTGGAACATGGCAAGGCATCCGGCGATACGGCCCTGCGCATGGGGCTTGTCGGACGTGGCATCGCCTTGTCGCGGACACCCGCGATGCACGAGGCCGAGGCCGCGGCGCAGGGGCTGACCTGCCGCTACGATCTGCTCGATACCGATGCCGGGACCGAAGGCTCGCTGGCCGAGATCATCGACCGCGCCGAAGCGGCCGGATTTGCCGGGCTGAACATCACGTTTCCCTACAAGCAGACGGTCATCGAACACCTGCACCAGTTGTCCGATGCCGCGCGCCGGATCGGGGCGGTCAACACGATCGTCTTCCGGGATGGGCAAAGGTTCGGACACAACACGGATTTCTGGGGGTTTTCGCAAAGCCTCCGGACCGGTCTGCCGGGCGCGGACCTTTCGGACGTGCTGCTGATCGGGGCCGGTGGCGCGGGCGGCGCTCTGGCCCACGCCCTCGCAGACCTCGGCGTCGGTCGGCTGCGGATCCTCGACGTGCGTGAGCAAGCCGCGGCGACGCTGGCGCAGGAAATCGGGCCCGTGGCAGAGGCCGTAACCGACGCGGCCGCGGTGGCCGGAGAGGTGCGCGGCATCGTCAATGCGACCCCGGTCGGCATGGCGAAACTGCCGGGCACACCGATAGATACCGCGCTGCTCGACCCGCAGCACTGGGTGGCCGACATCATCTATTTCCCGCTCGAGACCGCCTTCCTGCGCGCCGCCCGCACACTTGGCTGCCAGACGCTGAGCGGCGAGGGCATGGCCGTCTTTCAGGCCGTGCGGGCGTTCGAGCTGTTCATCGGCCGCCCCGCCGATGCGGACCGGATGCGCGCGACCTTTCGCAAGCTGGGGGCGGTGTGAAGATGAAAACCGGGATCGCCACCGTCTCCATCTCCGGCAACCTCGAGGAAAAGATCGAAGCCATTGCCGGCGCCGGTTTCGACGGGATCGAGATATTCGAGCAGGATTTCATCGCCGACACCCGCAGCCCCCGCGCGGTCGGACAGCGGATCCGGGATGCGGGGCTTGAAACGATGTTGTTCCAGCCGTTCCGCGATTTCGAGGGTCTGCCCGGCGCCCTGCGGGCCAAGGCCTTCGACCGGGCGGAGCGGAAGTTCGACCTGATGCAGGAGCTGGGCTGCGATCTCGTCCTGGTCTGTTCCTCGGTCCACCCCGCCGCACTGGGCGGGATCGATCGGGCCGCGGCGGATTTCGCGGACCTCGGCGAACGAGCGGCCGCGCGCGGGCTGCGGATCGGGTATGAGGCACTGGCCTGGGGCCGCTACGTCAATGACCACCGCGACGCATGGGAGATCGTGCGACGTGCGGATCATCCGAATGTCGGGCTGATCCTCGACAGTTTCCACACGCTCGGTCGCGGCATCGACCCCGAGACGATCCGACGTATCCCCGGCGACAGGATTTTCTTCGTGCAGCTGGCGGACGCGCCGCAGATCACCATGGACCTGCTCTACTGGTCGCGCCACTTCCGGAACATGCCGGGCGAAGGCGATCTGCGCGTGACGGACTTCATGCGGGCGGTGATGGCGACGGGCTATGCCGGGCCGATCAGTCTGGAGATCTTCAACGACCAGTTCCGCGGCGGGTCTCCGGCAACGATCGCGAAGGACGGGCACCGGTCGCTGATCGCCCTGATGGACGACGTGCGGCGGGCCGAACCCGAGGCGGTGCCGGACCTCGCCGCCCTGCCCGAGCCGGTGACCATCCTGCAGACCGCCTTTGTCGAATTCGCCGCGAAGGGGCCTGAGCTGGAGGCGCTCGAGGCACTGCTGACGCGCCTCGGGTTTCGACGGGCGGGACGCCACCTGTCAAAGGCCGTGACGCTCTGGCAGCAGGGCGACATCCGGATCGTGCTGAACGCCGAGAACGAGGGTCATGCCAGCACGGCCTGGAACGCGCGGGGCACGACGGTCTGCGACATCGGACTCTATGTCGGGTCCGCGCGGGACACAGTGACGCGCGCGACGGCACTTGGGGCAAAGCCTTTCTCGCAGCCGCTCGGCCCCGGCGAATTGCCGATCCCGGCCATCCGCGGTCTGGGCGGCAGCGTCATGCACTTCATCGACGACGGTGCGCTGTCGGCGGTCTGGGACGTGGAATTCCTGCCCGAAGAGGGCCTGAACACGGGCGCTGGCCTGACCCGGATCGACCACATCGCCCAGACCATGACCTATGACGAAATGCTGTCCTGGTCGCTGTTCTACACGACGCTGTTCGACATGGTGAAAGCGCCCATGGTCGATGTCGTCGATCCGGACGGACTGGTCCGGAGCCGCGCCATCGCCACGCCCTCGGGGGCGTTCCGCATCACGCTGAACGGCGCGGAAACCCACCGGACGATCGCCGGATCCTTCCTGGCGGAGGGGTTCGGGGGGTCCGTCCAGCATATCGCGCTGTCCACCGACGACATCTTTGCGACCGCCGCCATGCTGCGCGAACGCGGGTTCGAGGTGCTGGAGATGTCTCCGAACTACTTCGACGACCTTGCGGCTCGGTTCGACATCGAGCCCGAAACGCTGGCGCGGATGAGGGCCGAGAACATCCTCTATGATGCTGACGACAAAGGGGAATTCTTTCAGCTCTACTCGCGACCATTCGCGGGACAGCTGTTCTTCGAAATTGTCGAGCGACGCGGCGCCTATGACGGTTACGGAGCACCGAATGCACCGTTCCGCATTGCCGCACAGAAGCGGTTCCAGCGGACAAAGGGGATGCCGGCAACCTGACAGAACGCCTGAAGCGTATGATGGAATATGTTTTATCATACAAAAAATGAAGAACGCCATGTATTGGTGAACACGTCAAAGGGAGGAAACTTATGACACATCTCAACCGCCGCACCGCCCTCGCGGTTGCCCTTGCTGCCACAACTGCCGTTGCGCTGCCGGGCCTCGGTATCGCCCAGGACAAGCCGACGCTGCGCCTGTCCTCGGTCGTGTCCGAGAATGACATCCGGGCCGAGGCCTTCGCGGAAATCGCCAGCGCCGTCTCCGACACCTTCGACATGCAGGTGTTCAACGGCGCAACGCTCGTCGCACAGGGGTCCGAGATGACCTCGATCCAGCGCGGCAACCTGGAAATGGGCCTGATCGCCCCCCAGACCATTGCAGAGCAGATCCCCGCATGGTCCATCGTGACCTCGGCCTATCTCTTCAGCGATGCCGCCCATCTCAAGGCGACCTTCGAGAGCGAAGTCGGGGAGGAACTCAAGGCGATGGCGGCCGAGGCCGGCATCCATGTCCTCGCCCCGGTCTATTTCGGCACGCGTCAGGTGAACCTCGCCCCCGAGAAAGAGGTGATGAAGCCCGAGGACCTGAACGGTATCACCATGCGGATGCCCGGTGGCGACGCCTGGCAGTTCCTGGGTGAGGCGATTGGCGCGAACCCGACACCGCTGGCCTATGCCGAGGTCTACACGGCGCTGCAGACCGGCGCGATCGACGGGCAGGACAACCCGCTGCCCAACGACTACAACATGAAGTTCTACGAGGTGACGAGCCAGATCGTCCTGACCGGGCACCTGATCGGCTTCGACGTGCTGGCCATTTCACAGAAGCTCTGGGACGAGTTCTCGGACGCGCAGAAGGAAACCCTCCAGTCCGCGGTCGATACGGCCATCGCAAAGTCCACGCAGCGGCACCTTGATCGTGAGGTCGAGCTGGTCCAGTTCTTCAAGGACGAAGGCCTGAAGGTCTATGAACCCGACCGGATCGCCTTCCGCGACTATGCGCAGAAGAAGTATCTCGAATCGGAATTTGCAGCGAGCTGGCCGGACGGCATGATCGATCGCATCAACGCACTCGCCAAGTAATACCGTTTCCGGACCGACGCCGGGCCCGCGAACCCGCCGGGCCCGGCGTATCGAAAGACGGCCATGATCACATCCACTTCAAGACCGATCCGCATCGCGCGCGCCGTGGCAGATGCCGTTCCCGCGCTGCTGCTGACGGCGATGTTCATATGTTTCATCATTCAGGTCTTCATGCGCTACGTGATGAACAGCCCCGTGGGCTGGACGGTCGAGGTCTGCGTCATCGCCTGGCTCTGGATCCTGCTCTGGGGCCAGTCGGTTTCGGCCGAGGAACGCGACGAAATCCGGTTTGACATCGTCTATGGCAGCGTCTCGCCCGAGGTGCGCCGGTGGTGCCGGGTGGTCTTCTCGGTCCTGCTGGTCGGCATCTACGCATGGTCGCTGCCGGCGCTCTGGGACTTCGTCACCTTCATGAAGATCCAGAAAACCTCCTACCTCGATATCCGGTTCAACTGGGTCTATTCGATCGCGCTGATCTTCTCGGTCGTGACCATCCTGCGCTACCTGTGGATCTTCTGGCAGGCCGTCACGGGGCGGGAGACGGGCCTGAGTTCCATCGAGGACATCGGCCGCAAGGACCTCTCGGAATGAGCGGGGAATTCGGCGTTGCCGTCGCCCTCATCATCCTCTCTGCCCTGATCGGCCTGCCGATCGGCCATGCCATGCTGGCCTCGTCGGTCTTCTATCTGCTGATGCAGGGGCAGGATATGTCCATCGCCTTCGAGCAGATGTTGACCGGGCTCTACGGCTCCTACGTGCTGCTGGCGATTCCGCTCTTCATCTTCGCCGCCGACCTGATGAACGTCGGCTCGCTCTCGGACCGGCTGCTGGACTTCTGCCGTGCCCTCGTCGGCCGGTTCCGCGGCGGGCTGGGGCATGTGAACGTGGTCTCCTCGCTGATCTTCTCGGGGATGTCCGGGTCGGCCATCGCGGATGCGGTCGGCATGGGGCGGATCATCATCAACCTGATGACCAAGGACGGCAAGTATCCCGGCGCCTATGCCGGAGCCATCACCGCAGCCTCGGCGATCATCGGACCGATCATCCCGCCGTCGATCCCGATGGTGCTGTTCGCGCTGGTCTCGGACACCTCGATCGGCTTCCTGTTCCTGGGCGGGGTGGTGCCGGGCCTGATCCTCGGCGTGCTCCTCATGGCGATGAACGCCTGGCAGGCCCGGATCCACGACTACCCGGTCGAAGAGGCCGTGCCGCTGCGCGAGCTGCCGCGGATCACCCTGCGCGCCGTGCCGGCCCTGCTGATGCCGGTCATCCTGCTGGTCGGCATCTACGGCGGCATCACCACCCCGACCGAGGCCGCCGCGCTGGCCGCGCTTTACGCCTTCCTCGTCTCGACCGTCTTCTACCGATCGGTATCGCTGCGGCTGGCCTATGAAACCGTCCGCCAGAGCGCCAAGTCCACCGCGGCCGTCGGCTTCCTGATCGCGGGGGCACTGGCCTTCAACTACGTCGTGACCATCGAGCAGGTGCCCAACGTGATCCGCGGCGCCCTGGGCGAGACCGAGCTGACCCGCATCCAGTTCCTGCTGATGGTCAACGCGATGCTGCTGGTCCTGGGCTGCCTGCTGGAGGCCAACGCCATCCTGCTGGTGATCGTGCCGATCTTCCTGCCGACTGCCGTCGCACTTGGGGTGGACCCGGTGCATTTCGGGGTGATCGTCGTGGTCAACACGATGATCGGGCTGGCGACGCCGCCCTATGGCCTGCTGCTTTTCGTCGTGACCTCGATCACCCGCGCGCCGATCCGCGAGACGATCCGCCACCTGCTGCCCTTCCTCGCGATCATGATCGCCGGGCTGGCCATCATCACCTTCCTGCCGGACCTCGTGCTGTGGTTGCCGCGCCTTTACGGCTACGGCGGATGACTTTCTGGAGAAACAGATGACCGACACCATCCTCATCATCAACGGACCCAACCTCGACATGCTCGGCACCCGCCAGCCCGAGGTTTACGGCTACGACACGCTGGCCGATGTCGAGGCGCTCTGCCAGCGGGTCGCGCAGGACGAAGGGGTCGGGATCGACTTCCGCCAGAGCGACAGCGAGGCCGAGATCATGAAGTGGATCAAGCAGGGCCGCAGCACCACCGCCGGGCTGCTGATCAACCCGGCCGGCTTCACCTCGACATCTATCGCGATCCTCGACAGCCTGCTGATCTACGATCGCCCGATCATCGAGGTGCATATCTCGCCGCTGTTCCGGCGTGACGAATGGCGGCACCTGTCCTACCCGTCCAAGGCCGCCTCGGCCAAGATCGAGGGGTTCGGGATCCGCGGCTACGACTTCGCGATCCGGAAGCTGGCCGAATGGGCCCGCGGCTGAGGTCCCGGATCAGCCGAACCCGCCCGAAGACATGATGTGCCGGACCCCGCTGCGGATGTGGCGGGACAATAGGTCGACGGCGGCGTCCGCCCTGCGGCCGATGACAAGGTCCCGCAATTCCGCGTGTTCATCGGCTGCGGGTTTGCCCCGGAAGTCCAGCGTCAGCATGTGGTACCGCGCGAAACGGTCGAAGACGGAGGCGTGGGTGCGTGCCAGCACCGGCAGATCGCAGGCCGAGATCGTGGCGTAGTGGAACCCCCAGTCCGAGGCGACCCATTGCTCCACGGTTGCGGGCTCCTTCGTCATCAGCCGCGCTTCCAGCACCGAGAGCTTGTAATGCGCCGCCACGACCCGCGCCTCCCAGTCGAGGTCGCCCCGTGCGATCGAAAGCCGCAATGCATGCGTTTCGAGCAAGATCCGCAACTCGGCCAGCGCGGCCAGTTCATCGTCGCTCACACCCGCGACCCGGAACCCGCGCTGTCCTTCGGCCGCCACAAGCTCTTCCACCGCGAGACGGTTGAGAATTTCCCGCAGTGTCGTGACGCTGGCGTCATAGACCTGCTTCATGTGGTCAAGCTTCAGCTTGGCGCCCGGTTTCAGATGACCGTTGACGATATGCGAACGGATACGCCGATACGCGATTTCACCGACCGTATCGCCGTCGCGCTGGCCCGTATCGAACCGCAAATCTTCCTGATTTAACATGCTCACCCGGCCGCCTTCTCGGAGGCCCGAGTATCGAGGCAACCGGACTCGATGTCCATCGGGCCGTTTGCGGCAAGTGGCCCGGAGCGGTTGGCCCTTGCGGACAGGCTATATGCCCGCATCCTCCATCTGCTCCCGATCCGGCAGGTCGCCAAGGCTTTCCAGCCCGAAGGCGACGAGGAACTGCTCGGTGGTGACGAACGTATAGGGCGCGCCGCGTCGAGGGGACCGGGGCCCGGTGCCGATCAGGCCGCGCGCGTGCAGTCGCCCGATCAGGTCGCGGCTGATCTCACGCCCGAAGATGTCCTTCAGCCCGTCGCGGGTGATCGGCTGGCGGTAGGCGATGGCGGCCAGGACCGCGACGTCGAATTCACTCAGGGCCGGCACCTGGTCCCCGACATCCGCGGCGGCGCGGATCGCGGGCGCATAGGCGGTCCGTGTCCGGAACATCCAGCCACCCGCGACCTGAACGATCTCGAAGGCCCGCCCCTCCAGATCGGCGGCGAGGTCCGCGACCAGCAGGTCGACCGAGGCCCCCTGCCCCACGACCCGCGCAAGGTCCTCGCGGGCGACCGGCGCGGCGGAGGCAAAGAGCACCGCCTCGATCCGGCGCATCCAGTCGCGCCAGCGCAGGTCCGGCGGCAGGTCGGCCAGCTCGCGGTCGAGGTCTGGCTCCGATCTGTCCTTCGCCATCGCTCAGACCCCGTAGAGCCGGAAGGTGTCGCGGCCGGTCAGTTCACGGACGGCGCCGAGGTCGACCAGCCGGTCGCAGAGCCGCCGCGCGGCGCGGTCCGGCATGGGCAGGGCCGAAGGCGCGACAGCGTCTTGGGCCAGGAACATCGCGACCGCGTCGCCCGCCCCCTTCGCCCGCAGCTTCGGGGCCACCGCTGCCAGATGCGCCGCCCGGCGCGCGAGGTCGGCGGCCAGGCGCGTGGTCTCGACCGCCGGGGAGACGAGCGCGCGATGACAGGCCAGGCGAAGGTCGCCGCCTTGCCTGCGCAGGTCGGCGCGCGTCAGCCCTGTGGCCAGCAGCGGCAGGAGGTGAACCCATCCGAGGGCCTGCGCCAGGGCCGCGTCCGCGAGGATCAGCGCGGGGACTTCGCCACGCGGCACGTCGGTCAGAACCGCCTCCAGCACCATAGCGGCACGGGTCACCGGCGCCCCTGTCCCCGCCTCGAGCCAGGCGGCGATCCGGCCCGGATCGAGGCCCGGCAAGGCCCGGCCCAGGGTCTTGACCGACACCGGCCGCTCCGCCGCACGCTGCCAGGACAGGTAGATGTCTCCAGCCGGGCCGGGCAGATCGCCGGGGCGCAGAAGGTGGACCGCGTCGCGCAGGTCCCCTGCCCGTTCCGGCCGTCCGGAAAACCCGATGCAGGCCTCCGCCGCGCGAAGCGCGCGCCGGTCCCGCAGCAAGGCTTGGGGGAGGTCATCGCGGTCCAACACAAGATGCAGGTGGTGCAACGCGGCACCCGACAAAAACGCCACATCTTCAGGGGTTTCGGGACATGCGGAGGTGACCCACGCGGGCATCCGGGCTAGCCTGTCCGTGTCGCTGACGGGATCGTGCCGGGCAAATGTCATGCCTGAAGCCTATATCATCGCGGCGCTTTCCACCAGATAATAGCACAAGAACCGCCCCGCCTTGCAGTGTCATATCATGTCCAATAAGTTTGCATTATCGGACATTGGGGAATATCCTCCCCGACATGCCGGAAATTCCCGAGAAACCGAGTTCAGAGCCGCCACACGGGTCGTCGCACAGCGAGGGCGACGAGAGCGATCGCCCCGGCACCGAGGCGTTGACCCTGCCCTCTCATGTCGCGGGCTCCGGCACCCTCGACCGGCTGGTCGACACCGCCCGCGATTATGCCCGCGCCGCGGCCTCGGAGAACACGCTGCAGGCCTATGCAGCGGACTGGGCGCAGTTCACCCGCTGGTGCCGGATGAAGGGCGCCGCCCCCCTGCCGCCCTCACCCGAGATGATCGGGCTCTACCTCGCCGATCTCGCCTCTGGCGCGGGCCACGCCCCTGCCCTCTCGGTCACGACGATCGAACGCCGGTTGTCGGGCCTCGTCTGGAACTACGCGCAGCGCGGCCTTTCCCTCGACCGCAAGGACCGCCACATCGCCGCCGTGCTGGCCGGGATCCGGCGCCGCCACGCCCGCCCGCCCCGCCGCAAGGATGCGCTCCTGCCCGGTGACATCCGCGCCATGGTGGCCACGCTGCCCTTTGACCTGCGCGGGATCCGCGACCGCGCGATCCTGCTTCTCGGCTATGCGGGCGGGCTCAGGCGGTCCGAGATCACCGGGCTCGACGTGCACCGCGACGACACTCCCGACAGCCGCGGCTGGATCGACATCCTTCCCGAAGGCGCCGTGCTGACCCTCGATGCCAAGACCGGCTGGCGCGAGGTCGAGGTCGGCCGTGGCTCGTCGGAGGTGAGCTGCCCGGTCCATGCCCTCGAACAGTGGCTGCACTTCGCGCGGATCGACTTTGGCCCGGTCTTCGTCGCCACCTCCCGCGATGGCAGCCGCGCCTCCGGGCCGCGGCTGAACGACCGCCATGTCGCCCGCCTGATCAAGCAGTGCGTCAAGGCGGCGGGCCTGCGTCCCGATCTGACCGACGCCGAGCGGAACAGGCTCTATTCCGGCCATTCCCTGCGCGCCGGCCTCGCCTCCTCGGCCGAGGTGGACGAGCGCCACGTCCAGCGGCATCTCGGCCACGCCTCCGCCGAGATGACCCGCCGCTACCAGCGCCACCGCGACAGGTTCAGGGTGAACCTGACAAAGGCGGCAGGGCTATAAGCTACCGCACCTGCATCACTCCCTCGTCACGCGTGCGGCCTCCGGCAAGCATGGCGGACGGGGCGATGTCTTAAGTCTGTCCAATGTCAGGCACGCCTCGCGGCGCCAGCTGAGTTCGCCTATCGGTCGATAGTCATGGCATCGCCAGAACGACCCGCAGCTGGACACCAGCTACAGGCCCGACGGGTTCCCCTCAATCTCGTCCAGCAGGTTCTGTCGCGCGTGAATGATCCGCAGGATGTCGAGGAATGCCGTCTCGTCGTCCCGGATGACGATGATATGCGCCCCGTGCGGATGTACCCTGACCACGGGGTGCACCCAGTCCAGCCGCCGGCTGATGTTCGGGAACTCGGCCAGTAGCTCGATCTTGGCGATCAGGTCGGTCTGATACCGCACCGCCTGTGCCCGCCCCCATTGCGCGACGCCCCGGTCGAAGATCGCGGTCAGGTCGCGGCGGGCCTGCGGACGAAACCGGTAGCCGGTCACGCGCTGTCCTTGTGCCGCTCCAGCATCTCGGCGAGGAACTGTTCAGGATCGAACGCCTCGGGCGGGCCGCTGGCGATCCCTTCGTCCACCGCCTGCTGCAGCCACGCCCGCGTGGCGGCGCGGTCCTGATCGCGGCGGATCAGGTCGCGGACATAGTCGCTGGAGTTCGCATAGCGGCCGTCCTGCGTCTGCGCCTCGACCCAGTCCTTCATCTGTTGCGGCAGCGAGATGTTCATGGTGCTCATGTCCGGGGCCTCCTGACCTCTAACATGGCAAGGTTTGCCAAAACGTCAATCTTCTTCGCGCAGGGCTGAGCCTTCGGGCGGGGTGCGGCGGATGTTGCGCTGCATGTCCATGACATAGGCGATGATCGCGGCGACGGCCTCCCAGTGTTCGACCGGGATGGTGCGGTCGATCTCGGCCACGTCGAACAGCGCGCGGGCCAGCGGGCGGTTTTCCACGATCGGCACCGCGTTGTCGCGCCCCAGACGCCGGATCTGGGCGGCCATCAGGTCGGCCCCCTTGGCGACGCAGACCGGCGCGTCGTCGATGCCCTGTTCGTATTTCAGCGCGACGGCGAAATGGGTCGGGTTGGTCAGGATCACCGTGGCGCGCGGCACCGCCTGCGCGACCCGCTGCTGTGACCGTTCGCGGCGCTGCTGCGCCCGCTTGGCGCGGATGTGCGGATCGCCTTCGCTGTCCTTCATCTCGTCCCGGACGTCCTGCCGCGTCATCCGCTGCTTCTTGCGCCACTCGATCCGCTTCCACACCGCGTCCCCGATGGCGACCACGGCGACCAGCACCAGCACCACGACGAGGATGCGCATGGCGTGTTGCCGTGCGATACCCGGCACCGCCTCGGGCACGACGCCCTGCACCTGCCACAGCTCGGACACCGCCTGGAACGTCACCCAGAGCGCGATGGAGCCCACCACCAGCACCTTCACGAGGCTCTTCAGGAACTCGATCAGGTTGTTCAGGGAAAAGAGCCTTTTCAGGCCCGACATGGGGGAAATCTTGTTCAGCTTGGGCTTCAGCCGCTCGGCCGCGACGACCGTGGGGCCCTGCAGCGCCACGCCCGCCAGCGCGGCGAGGATCATGATGACCATGACCGGCACCATCGACGTCCCGACGCCCCGCGCCAGCGCGCCGACCACGCCGCCCGCATCCGCGATGCCCTGCAGATCCTCGCCGATGGTCACGGTCCCCGCGGTCTCGAACACGCCGCGCATGGCGGCGGCCATCGGCGGCGCGATCACCGGCAGCAGGAAGGCCGTGATGACGAAAAGCGACAGGATCGAGGTGAGGTTCCCCGCTTCCCGCGATGACGGAACGTCGCCCTTCTCGCGCGCCTTCTGAAGGCGCCGCGGGGTTGGTTCTTCGGTCTTTTCGAGATCGCTGTCGCCCTCGGCCATACCGCCCCCCTAGAAGGTCAGCAGGCCGAGCCATTCGCCGAACCTTTCGGCGAATTCGCGCAGCATGTAGGGGCTGGCGATCGTCAGCACGATCAGCCCCGAAACGATCAGCACCGGCCCCGCGACGAAGAACACCGGCAGGTTCGGCATCATCCTGTTGGTCAGGCCCAGCCCGAGGTTCAGCAGGATGCCCATCACGTAGAACGGCGCGGCGATGGACATTCCGAGGTAGAAGCTCTGGCCGGTGGCGCGGACGATCTGCTGGGACAGGTCGCCGGGCATGAGCGCCCCGGCCGGGAAGATCTGGTAGGACATCGCCATCGCCCCGATGATGACGTGGTGCAGGTCGGTGGCGAATATCACCGCCACGCCCCCCAGCATCAGCCCGGTCGAGATCAGGGTCGAGCCCTGGAACGACCCCATCGAAGGCGCGAAGGCGTTGGACAGGGACGAAATCAGGCCGACCTGGTAGCCGGCGAACTGCAGCCCGGTCAGCAGGATGCGCCCGACCATGCCGATCCAGACCCCGATGGTCACCTCGATCGCCAGCGCGCCGGCCAGCTGGCCGAAGGTGTCGAACCGGATCGGCCCCTGCACGCCCGTCGCGTAGATCACCAGCGCCAGCACGATGGCCATGGCCAGCCGGTGGCGGACGGGGATGAAGGCCTCGCCGAAGGCCGGGATGAACATCAGTATCCCGCCGATCCGCGCAAAGACGAGCGCCGCGCCCAGGAACTCGGCGGTCAGGAGCGGCGCGATGTTCACCTCAGGCCCCGATCGTCGCGACGGTGCGCAGCGACACCTTGCGGTGGATCTCGCTGTGCGACAGCACGACCGTCATCGGGCTGACCCGTTCCAGCATCGACCGGACGAAACTCCGGACCTCGGGGCTGACCAGCAGGGCGGGCCATTCGTCCCGCTCGGCAAAGGTCTGGATCGCCTTGCGCGCCTCCAGCACGAATTCCTGCACCCGCTGCGGCGACATGACGAAGTTGCGCTCGTCCCCTGTCACCCGCAGCGCGTCGAGGAACTCCTTTTCCCACGACCCGGACATGGTGATGACGCTGACGAAACCGGTGTGATCGACCAGGCTCTTGCAGATCTGGTTGGACAGCCGCCGCCGCACCGTTTCGGTGATCATCATCACGTTCGACGTGCTGCGCTTGGCCTCGGCGATGGCCTCGACGATCAGGGGCAGGTTGCGGATCGAAACCCGCTCGGCCAGCAGCGCCTGCAGGACGTGCTGGATCAGCACGATGGGGGCATTGCCGGGGATCTCGTTGGCCAGCTTCTGGTATTCGCGGTCCATGCCCTCGATCAGCGCCTGCGCGGCGCCGTAGGTCATCAGCTCGGGCAGGTGTTCCTTGACCACCTCGGTCAGGTGCGTGGTGATGACGCTTTCCGGGTCCACCACCGTCAGCCCCTGCGCCTCGGCCTGCGCGACAAAGCGCGGATCGACCCAGAGCGCGTCCAGCCCGAAGGTCGGATCCTTGGCCCGTTCGCCCGGAATCGAGACGTCGCCGGGGTTCACGATCATCATCTGCATCGGCCGCACCTCGCCGCGCGCGACCTCGACCCCCTGCACCCGCAGGGCGTAGGTCCGGGCGGGCAGGATCGCCTCGTCCTTGATCCGGACGGAGGGCAGGACAAAGCCGAATTCGCGGGCAAAGAGGTTGCGCAGGCTCTTGATCTTGCCGGCCAGCGCGGTGTCCGGGTTCTCGATCAGCGGGACCAGCGCCTCGCCCAGCTCCAGCTTGAGATCGTCGAGCTTGAGCGTGTCCTTGACGTTGTCCTTGGGCGCGTTCGCCTCGGCATTCGCCTTGGCCGCCTCGGCCCGCGCGGCGTTGCGGGCACTGGCCTGCGCCTGTTTCTGCATCACCCGGCCCAGACCGACCATCAGCAGCGACATGAAGCCGAACAGCAGCGCCGGGAAGCCCGGCAGCAGGCCGATCCCGAACAGCAGCGCGGCGGCCATGTAGAGCGCCTTGGGGAACTTCGACAGCTGGCCGAGGACCGCCTCGTTCGCCGCGCCCTCGGTCCCGCCCTTGGTCACGATCAGGCCCGCGGCCATCGACACGATCAGCGCGGGGATCTGGCTGACCAGACCGTCGCCGATGGTCAGGACGGTGTAGTTGTTCGCCGCCTGCCCCACGGTCAGACCGTGCTGCATGATGCCGATCAGGATGCCGCCGATCACGTTGATCAGGGTGATGATGATGCCCGCCACCGCGTCGCCGCGCACGAACTTGGACGCACCGTCCATCGCGCCGAAGAACCCGCTTTCGTCCTCCAGCTCCTTGCGGCGCTTGCGGGCCTGTTCCTCGTCGATCAGGCCCGCGCCGAGGTCGGCGTCGATCGCCATCTGCTTGCCGGGCATGGAGTCGAGCGAGAAGCGGGCCGAAACCTCGGCGATCCGGGTCGACCCCTTGGTGATCACGATGAAGTTGATGACCACGAGGATGATGAAGACGACGATCCCGATGACGAAACTGCCGGACACCATGAACCGCGAAAAGCCTTCGATCACGCCGCCGGCCGCATGGGTGCCGGTGTGGCCTTCGGACAGGATCAGGCGGGTCGAGGCGACGTTCAGCGACAGCCGCAGCATGGTCACGACCAGCAGCAGCGTCGGGAAGGAGTTGAACTCCAGCGGTCTGGGGATCCACAGCGCGACCATCAGGATCAGCACCGAGACCGACAGGGACACGGCCAGGCCGAAGTCGAGGATCATCGGCGGCAGCGGCACGAACAGCACCGCCAGAACCAACGTCACGCCGATGGCAAAGCCGACGTCCCGGTTGGCAAAGCCATGCGCCAGCCAGTTCGGCAGGCCCGTGGTGTTGGTGGTCTGGTCCGCCATCGCCTAGAACATCCTGCGGAAGGCGGGCAGCACCGGTTCCAGCGTGCCGCGGGCATAGAGGCTGCGCGCCCCCTGCCCCGCGCCGCCGTCCGGCCCGGCCAGCCATGCGGTCCAGAAATGGCCCTGCGGCAGCGGTTCGCGCGGGATGGGGGCGGGCGCGCCCTGCCCTGCCCCGGCGGCGGCCGAGGCCATCATGCGGAACTCTTCCAGCCGCTCGTTGGCGATGCCCACGTTGGTGCGCAGGCGGTCGAGGTAGATCTTCTGGTATTCCTGCGTCGCCGAGTGATAGCGCCCGGCGGCGGCCACCCAGTCCCCGGTGTCGCGATAGAGCGAAACCAGCAGCCGCGCGGCATAATCCACGTTGCGCGCCGGATCGAACCCCTCGGCCAGCGTGTCGAAGGCGTCGGGGTGCCAGCGCAGGTTGATCTGCATGCAGCCCACGTCGACCGAGGCGATGCCCGAGGACAGGCGGTCCTGCACCCATTCCATCGCCTCGCCGGGGCCGCCGAAATAGCGGCCGTCGCCCTCGGCATTGGCGACCCATGGCCAGACGGTCAGATCGCCGTCCTTCATCATCCCCGCCTCCTGCAACCCGATACCGAGCAGCAGGTTGCCGGGGATCTGGTGGCGCAGCTGCGCGCGCAGGATCTCGTTCAGGCAGATGCCCCGCGGGTCCGTCGCGGCGACGGCGCGCGCCGCCGGCTCGGGCCGGGCGGAGGGCGTGTAAAAGCCCCGCCAGTCGGCAAGGGCCCCCTGCCCCGCCAGCAGCAGAACAGTCACGGATACGGCGAAACTCCGCATCATGTGCCCCCGCTGACGATCAGGTCGAACACGGTGTCCGACAGACCCTTGACGGTCGCATACATGAACGGGAGGAAGATCAGCAGCCCCACGAAGATCGCCACGATCTTGGGCACGAAGGTCAGGGTCATCTCCTGCACCTGCGTCAGGGCCTGGAAGAACGCGATGAACAGCCCGACGACGAGCGCGATCGCCATGATCGGCCCGGCCGCGAACAGCACCGTCTGGAAGGATTCAGACAGGATCGAATAGGTATCCGCTTCGGTCACTGCTGCACCCTTGCCGTCCTCAGATCGGCATTCTCATGATTTCCTGGTAGGCCTCGACCAGCTTGTCCCGGACCGTGACGGCGACCTTGACGGTCGTGTCCAGTTCCAGCGTCGCCTCGACCACCGTCTGCGTCTCGATATCGCCGCGCATCCCGGCCTGGGTCACCTGCTCGGCCTGCCGGATCGTCTGGACCGCCTCGGCGCCGGCATCCTTGATCATGTCGGCGAACGAGGACGTCCGCTCCTGCACCGGCAGTTCCGGTGCGGGCAGGTTGACCTGCATGTCGCGCGAGCTGCGGTAGGCGCCGCTGACGGCAGAGTTGGAAATCAGTGTGGATGTTTCAGACATGGCTCAAAATCCTATTTCAAAAGGTCGAGCAGCTGCGTCCGCATCCGCCGCCCGGCTTCAAACATGTTCAGATTGGCTTCGTAGCTGCGCGAGGCCTCGCGCATGTTGCTCATTTCCAGAATGGTCTGGACGTTCGACACCTTGATGAACCCCAGCTCGTCCGCGGCCGGGTGGCCGGGGTCGTAGCGCAGTTCGAACTCGGCATCGTCGCGGGAAATATCCGCCACACGCACCATCGACGCGCCGCTTTCGCGGTCGATCATCTCTTCGAAGGAAATCACCTTGCGGCGATAGGGCTCCTGCCCCGGCTCGGTCCCGGTCGAGGCCGAGTTGGCCACGTTTTCCGACACCACCTTGAGCCGCTCGCCCTGCGCCCGCATCCCGCTGGCGGCGATGGAAAGAATGCTGTTCAAATTATCCATGACGCGCGCCCCTTACCGGACCCCGGTCACGGCCAGCGTCAGCAGGTCGTGACCCTTGCGATACAGCGCCGCGGCCATGCGGTAGCTTTCCGAAACCTCGACCGCCGTGATCGACTGTTCCTCGAGCGCGACGGTGTTGCCGTCGAGGCTCTGCTCCCAGCTTTCCGTTTCCTGCACCCGGATACCATTCGGCGCGGAGGTCCCGCCGGCGCCGGTCATGTGCCGGGCATCGGTCGTCCTCAGCCCGCTCGACGCGGTGCTGCGGGCACCGCCCAACATTTCATCAAAGCCCGAGACATCCTTGGCCTTGAACCCCGGCGTGTCGGCGTTCGCGATGTTCTGCGTGATGACAGCCTGCCGGGTCCCCAGCCAGCGCATCCGCTGGGAAGCCAAACTAAAAAATGACATTCCATCAAGTTTCATTGCAGGTTTCCTTTTGATGCGAACAAGGATAGCATGAATAAATCGGATAACACAATGGATAGTATCCATGCATACCGCTTTTTCGGAACTTGCAAGCGCCACCCGCAACCTTGAACGCACCCATGTGACGGGTCAGGTGCGGGCCGCGCTCGGTCTGGTGTTGACCGTCGCGGGGCTGGAACGCGCCGTCGGGATCGGGTCGCGCTGCGTGGTGCAGGGGCGCAAGGGCCCCGTGCTGGCCGAAGTGGTGGGGATCGACGAAGCCGGGACGCGCCTGCTGCCCTACGGTTCGTGGGAGGGGATCATGACCGGCGATGCCGTGGTCGTGACCCAGGCAGGCGACGAAATCAGACCCGATGACGCCTGGATCGGGCGGGTGATGGATGCGCTTGGCCGTCCGCTCGATGGCCTCGGTAAGCTGCCCGAGGGGCCGACCCCGCACAGCCTGCGCGCCGCGCCCCCGCCCGCGTTCCAGCGGCGCCGGGTCGGCGAACGGCTGGACACCGGGGTCAAGGTGATGGACGTGTTCACCCCGATCTGCCAGGGCCAGCGGATGGGGGTCTTTGCCGGATCAGGCGTCGGGAAATCGACGCTGATGTCCATGCTCGCCCGGAACGCGCAGGCGGACGTGATCGTCGTCGGCCTCGTCGGTGAACGCGGACGCGAGGTGCAGGACTTCCTGCAGGACGATCTGGGCGAGGACGGGCTGGCGCGCTCCGTTGTCATCGTCTCGACCGGGGACGAACCGCCGCTGATGCGCCGGCAGGCCGCCTGGACCGCGACCGCCGTGGCAGAGTATTTCCGCGATCAGGGCAAGCAGGTGCTGCTGCTGATCGACAGCGTGACCCGTTTCGCCATGGCGCAGCGCGAGATCGGGCTGGCCGGGGGCGAGCCGCCGACCGCCAAGGGCTATCCGCCGACGATCTTTGCCGAGCTGCCGCGGATGATGGAACGCGCCGGGCCGGGGACGGCCGAGAACGGCGACATCACCGCGCTCTACACGGTGCTGGTCGATGGCGATGACATGGACGACCCGATCGCCGACGCAGTGCGCGGGATCATGGACGGGCACATCGTGCTGGACCGGCGGATTGCCGAAACCGGACGCTTCCCGGCGGTGAACCTGCTGCGCTCGGTGTCTCGGATGCTGCCGGACTGCCATTCCCCGGCGGAGTATTCGGTCTACCGCGCCGCCCGCCGCGCAATCGCCCGCTACACCGATATGGAAGAACTGATCCGCATTGGTGCCTATCGCGAAGGGACGGATGCCGAGGTGGACAGCGCGATCCGGTTCAACGGCCCCGCCGATACCTTCCTGACGCAGGGCAAGCGCGAGGCCTCGCCTTCGGGGGAAAGTTTCCTCGGGATTCACCAGTGCCTGACGGGTGCGGGGATCAAGGTCGATATTCCGCCAGCCGAGTGACCGGTGGGGCGAGTTGACAGCTGTCAACTTTGCCCCGCCTGGGCTCCCTGCCCCGCGCTTTCCACCGGCCCCGGCCACCCCGAGTTGACAGCTGTCAACTTTCACGCCGACCGCGCCTGCATGGATCGCACCAGCGTTTCCGGTGAAAACCCGCCCTCGCCCGCCTTCCGCGCCAGCGTCCTCAGGTAAGCCCCCGGCGACCGTATCGCCCCAATTCTCTGCACGATGGCCGCGACAGTGACAGAGGCGCCGACGGGCCCCATGAGCCGACACGCCTCCCGCCAAGTTGCAACATCCACGCCGGACATGGGCGCAAGCCCCGCCATCAACCGCGTGAAGTCCTCCCAGCTTCTGACCGGCCTTACCGCGTAGGGCAGGACATCGGGGCAGGCGTTCAGCACGCCTCGCAGGTCGATATCCAGCGGCCTTTCAGATTCAATAAGGGTTTTGTCTGAGTCCTGTTTGTGCCGCTCATTTTCGCTGTCACAGGCGCTCAGTTCGATCGTCTCGACAGGCTTGTCCACCTCGGGCCGGACCTCGTCCGTGACACGCTCCACAAGCGCCCTCAGCCGGTCGCGCAGCCCGATCAGGTCAACCTCGTCCAGCCTGCGCCGCAGGTCGCGACGGATCAGCCGGCTGGCATCGAACAGTGCGTCGCTACCGGCGAACTCGGCCAGCTTCTCGGCATCGCGCAGCAGCAGGATGACCTCCTCGCGCAGCAGGACACAGCGGGCGGCCACGGCCTCCACCTGCCGCGCCTCACGCGCGATCTCGGCCGAGCGCACCAGCAGCGGCCTCAGGTCGAAGCCGAAGGCACGCACGACCTCGCCACCCGATCCGGTGCGGGCATAGCGCTTGCCGTTCGGGCTGTCGTGGCGGGCGATCATCCCGGCCTCCACCAATGCGGCGAGGTGGCGGCGGAGCGTGCTGTCCGGCATCCCGTGGGCCCGTTCCGACAGCCGCGCGTTCGAGGCGAAGACGATCAGCGAAGCGCCGTCGGTCAGTTCACGCTCGCGGTGAAAGCTCAGCAGGACCTGCAGGACCGAGAGCGTCCGGTGGCCGAGGCCAAAGGCGCTGGCGGCGGTGGTGAGATCGTCGAGAACCTGCCATTTGTCCACGCCGGGGCAGGGGGCGGGGCGTGCGGCAAGGGCGGTCAGTTTCACCTGACCAGCCGTCACCGGCCGCCGCCCGAAGGGCGTCGTTGTCACTGTCGTCATCGTGATGATACCGGGCAAAACTTTTCGGCCCGCCGGACGGTGACCGGCGTTGACAGCTGTCAACTTGAGCGGCTAGATTCGAAGTGCGAAAACGAACAGGCCTCTCGGGATGTCATGTCCTGGGGGGCTTTTTCTTGTGCTCTGCCTCTGTCGGTCCTCCTGTCTGCTGCTGCTCCCTCGGCCCCACCGGGCCTATTCGCCGCGCGCCTTTTTCCAGTCGCGGTGAATCTCTGCGATGTTCTCGATCAGCCAGTCCTCGAACCCGCCGCTTTCGTCGGCGTCGAAGGTCAGCGTCGTCCTTTTCCCGGCCTTCTTCGCCCGCGCCACGACGGTGTCGCCCGCCTTCAGCTCCCTCGGCTGCTTTTTCGGGGCAGGGGGGGCGGCGGGTTTCGCGGTGATGATGGCAAAGGCCTGTTCGAACCGGGCGTCCGAGGTGTCGGCGTCCAGACCGCGCGCGATCTCGGGCACGAGGTCGGTGAACTGCGGCATATGCTCGGCCAGTTTCATCCAGCGGTCACGTCCGGCGGAGGGCGCGGGCCCGATGGCGCGCATCAGCTTGACCGGGACGGCCTCGGCCACCGCCAGCATCCGGGAAATGAGCGTCTTGTCGATGTTCAGCGCGTCGCAGACGACCTTGCGCTCGAAACTCGCCTCGACCATCTGGCGGGCGAAGTTGGCCTTTTCGATAAAGGTCAGATCGCGGCGCTGGCTGTTTTCCTGCCCCTGCGCGACGATCAGGTCGCGGTCGTTGATGTCGCGGATCATCGCCTTGACCGGCTGCTTCAGCGCCTTGAGCGCGGCGACACGGCGGCGGCCATAGACGACCTGGTAGCGGCCTTCGGTGTTCGGATCGAAGCGCAGCAGCACAGGCACCTGCTGGCCATAGGTCGCCAGCGAGTCCTTCAGCCGCTCGAAGTCCTCGGGATCCTCGCCCAGCCGGTCCTTGAAGCCGGCATCGTCGATCATGTCGGCATGCACCTCGACCATCGCGCGGCTTTTCAGCTGGGCGATGGACTGGCTGACGGCGCCGATCGCGCCCTTGGTGTAGGTCGGGCGCGGGGCAGGGGCCTCGGCCTCCTTGCGGGGCGCGTCCTGCCCCTCCATCAGACCGGAAAGCAGGTTCTTGCGTGCCATGTCAGCGTCCCCACGCCTGCTGCACAAGGTCCAGTATCTCGCCGTTCACTGCGTTCAGGCTTTCCATCGCCCGTTCATAGGTCGTGCGGGTGAACTGGCTCTTTTCCACCTCGTACAGAGTCTGTTTCGTGATTCCGGCGTCGGAAATCGCCGTCGATTTCAGGACCGGATGGTTCAGGACATATTCCCCGAACATGGAGCGCATGAAGCTCACCATCTGGTTCTGTGGCCCGTCGCCGGGCTCGTATCTCGTCACCACGTAGCGCATCCAGTCATACCCCATGTCGCCGCCAGCCTCGGCCACGACGCCGAGGAGGTTCGAGGTCATCAGCAGGAACTGGCACATGGACATCACGTCCAGCATCTGCGGATGGACCGTCACCAGAACGGCGGTGGCCGCCGAAAGCGCCGACATGGTCAGGAAGCCCAGTTGCGGGGGACAATCCATGACCACGAGGTCGTAATCGCCTTCGACTTCGGCCAGCTTGTCCCCAACCCTGGTAAAGAAGAGGTTGCCGGACCGTTCGGCCAGCGCGCGGGGGGTTTCGTGTTCGAACTCCATCAGGTCGAGGTTGCCGGGCACGATATCGAGACCGTGGAAATAGGTCTTCTGCACGATGTCCTTGAGCGCGACCGGATCGTCGTAGCGGATCGCGTCGTAGAGCGTGCCGCCATCCAGCAGGTCGAATTCCGGCTGGAACCCGTGCAGCGCCGAGAGGCTGGCCTGCGGGTCGAGGTCAATGGCCAGCACGCGATAGCCGTCCAGCGCGGCCTTCTGCGCGAGGTGCGCAGCGGTCGTGGTCTTGCCGCTGCCGCCCTTGAAGTTGATGACCGTGATCACCTGCAGATGGTCGCCCTTGCGGCGGCCGGGCAGGTAGGTTCCCGGCGTTTTAGTGCCTTTTTCCAGCAACTGGCGCAGCGCGGCGATATCGGCGAATTCGTAGTAGCGGCGACCGTTCTTGGTCTCGACCTCGGGGCCCTTGCCCTCGAGGTGCAGCTTGCGCAGATAGGCGTCCTTGACGCCCAGCAGGTTCGCGACCTCGCCACTGGTGAATTTGCGCAGTTCCTTCCGCGCGTTCGGGGGGAACAGCTGTTCCCGGTGCGCCTGCAGTCGTTCCGACAGACGGGATGCATGATCGCCGACCAGAAGGTCGATGCGTGCGTTTCGGCCCATGGCCTTCTGCCCTCTTGCCCAAAGCGTTTGTTACGCTTTATGTCGTTTTATTGGCTTTTCTCCGTAATTGAATGCCGCGCTTTGCAGATTCGGGCAAGGGGAATCTGCCACATCTGGTAGGGCGCGTTGCAATCAGACACTAATGCGCCGCGATCGACTAGCCCTTCCACCGCTGGCGCGCGACCTCGTCCATTTCGGCGGCCTCACGCTTCTTCTCGGCATGGCGCAGCTCGGCCATGCGGCTAAGGCGCAGAATTTCATAGGTTTTCTGTTCCGCAAGCGCCGAACGCAGCGCATCCTCGGCCTTGTTCAGGCCGGGGCGCAGGGTCGCCATCTCGGAGGAAATGCGTTCGATCTCGGCCCGGATCGAGCGGATGAAGCGGCCCAGGTAGATGGCGCCTTCGACGCCTTCGACATGTGACTCACCCGAAATCCGCTGTATCAGGGTCTCTTTCTCGGCCTCGAGCTGGGTCATCTTGCCGCGAATCTGACCGGCGGCGCGGGCCTTTTCCTCGGTCTCCAGCCGCTTGACGCGTTCCATGATGTCCAGCGCCCGGATCCGCCTCCGGTCGGCGTCAGTGGCCATTGCCCTTGTCCGCCTTCGCCGCCGCGTCGGGATCGACCGGCAGCTTGTTCTCGCCCTTCAGCTTGGCGCGGACCCGTGCCAGCACGTCGAGAGGGTAGCCGTAGCCCGTGGCCGGCATGACGTGGAACCGGCCCGCCACGGCGGCCGAGGTGACCTCCTTGCCGTCGTCTGCGGGTTCGGGGGCCGAGGGCGTCGCCGCGACGGCGGCCGCGGCCAGAACCGGCGCGGCCAGCAGGGTGAGGGCGGCGCGCGTCCTCATGCGGCCGGCAGCTCTTTCTGCGCGGCCTCCACCGTGTAGAAGTCGGGCTGCATCCGGGTCGGGATATTGCCGCGGCCGATTTCCACGCAGATCGAGGGCGGGAAATCCGACACCATCGCGACAAAAATATCACGGATGATGTTGTAGAAGGCGGCGTCTTCCTCCTCGATCTGGGTCAGCCGGCCCGAGATCGGGGCGACCATACAATAGGCGATGAACACCCCGAGGAAGGTGCCGACCAGTGCGCCGCCGATCATCTTGCCGAGGATCTCGGGCGGCTGATCGACCGAAGACATGGTCTTGATCACGCCCAGAACGGCCGCGACGATCCCGATCGCGGGGAGGCCGTCGGCCATCACCTGGATCGCATGGGCCGCTTCGAGCGATTCATGGTGGTGCTTCTTGATCTTGCGGTTCAGGACATCTTCGGTCGCGTATTTGTCGTCGAACTGCATCGACAGCATGCGGAAACTGTCGCGGATCAGGTCCTGCGCGAAATGGTCATGGGCAATGCGCGGATAACGCTGGAAAATCTCGGATTCCTTGGGGCTTTCGATGTGGCTGTCCAGCGCCAGGATGCCCTTGGCCTTGTAGATGCGCGTGAGCTCGTACATCAGGTTCAGCAGGTCGGTGTAATCCTTGGCCTTCCACTTGGGCCCCTTCATCACCTTGATGACGCCCTTGGCCGCGCCCTTGATGACGGACATGGAGTTGGCGATCACGAAGGCGCCGATGGCGGCCCCGCCGATCATCATGCCTTCGAACGGAAGCGCGTGGATCACGATATCCATCTTGCCGCCCGAGAGCATGAAGCCCCCGAAGACCAGCCCGAAAACGAGTGCGAGTCCCAGTAACATCGTCATGTCGGTTATCTCTGCCTGATATGCCCTGCCGGTTGATCCGACTTTGAGTGTGAGCATAGTTAAATTTGACTTCACTTCAAGTATAAACAAGAATAGGATGACCTAGGGGCCAATCTATTCGGCAGAAATCATGAACAAAGCAGAAAAGCTTGCATACTTCTTCGAGTCTCGCGACCTGTCCAGCGTGTTCCGCGACTGGCCGGCCGAGATCGGGCTTGTCCTTTGCATGGATGATGACGGCGGTTGCGAAATGCTCCTTCATCACGTGGCCGAGGGGCGAACGGTCATCCGCAAGGTGGCGTCGGTCCTGAACCGGCCGCTCGGGCAGTTCGCCGTGGTGCCGCCGGTCGAGGGTCATCCGACCCGGCGCGTGCTGTTCTCGGACGAGCAGAAGCTGCTGGCGCTGGTCGCCGCCGAAACCGACCTGCCGGAGATGGCGCAGGACTACCTGCTGAACTTCCGCTATGAAAACGAACGCCGCCGCCAGCGGGGCGAGCCGGGCGGGACCGCCCGCACCGCGCCGTCGTCGCGCCGGTCCTCGGCCAGCACCCCCCGGTCGCGCTATCGCTACGATCCGGTCAAGGACATCAAGCCGCGCCTGCACCTGAGCGAGATTTCTCCCAAGGAACATCCCGCCGCCGCCGGTGACATCTATTACCGCGCGGGCGATCTGAAGGGCGACGAATGCCGGTTCGGCGAGGCGATCATCAGCATCGGGTCGCGTGGCGTCCGGCTGACGATCTCGCCCGATTACGTGATGGACGACACGCCCGCGATCCGCGTGATGGATGTCGCCTTCCGTGACGATTTCAGCCGTTTCCGCCTGCCGCCCGAGGTGGGCCGGATCTGGATGGCGGGCGATCCGCTGATCATTGACATGCCGGTCGAGGCGTTCCCGAGCGGACTGCAGCAGCGGTTCGCGCTGGCCTCGCGCATGGCCGATATCACCGTCACCCGGCACGGCATGTTCGTGACGCCCGGCGCGCAGGTGCCGCGCCGTCCCGCGCCGCAGTTCCAGCCGATCCCGCAGATGCAGCGGCAGCCCGAGCCGGAGCCCGAAGTCCAGATCCTCGATCCGATGCCCGCGCCCGCGATGCGCCAGATCCCGCAGCGTCGCGCCATGCTGACGCCGTTCCGGCTGGCGCTGGTCGCGCTGACCGGCGTGGGCCTGATGACCGGGTCGGTCATGCGCGCGGTCGAACTGCCGGAGATGCCGTCGGCCTATGTCCAGGTGTTGCGGGCGGTCGAGTGATCTGCGCCGTCATAACGCCGGTCGGCCCCGGCCACATGCACCTGCTGCGCGACAGCTGTGCGCCCTCGGTCGAGCAGGCCAAGGCGTGGAACATGGGGCCGTTTTCCGACGTCCGGCATTATGTCATGGACGACACCGAGGGGCGACACGGCCGCTCTGCCCGCCGGAACGAGGCGATTGCCCAGGCGGTGGAGGAAGGCGTCGACTGGGTCTTCTTCCTCGATGCCGACGACATCCTGACCCCGAACGCCTTCGAGGCGTTTGGCCGGGTGATCGCGGCGGAGCCCGACCTCGACGCCGTCTGGGGCCTGATCGTCACGCTCGACGGGGCAGGGGAACCGGAGCTGCGCGAGGGCCAGCCCGAACGCATCGACACGCGCGAGGCGTTCCTGTCGGTCGAGCCGCATCAGGCTGTGCAGATCGGCGGCTTCTTCCGGACCGACGCGGTGGCGCGCTACGGCTTCGATACCGCGATGGATACGGGCGAGGATTACAAGCTCTACTGCCAGCTCTGGGCCGGGCACGCTTGTGCCAAGCGGCCCGAGATATTCTTCGTCAACCGGCGCGGCCAGCATTCGACCGGGCCGCGCAGCGCGACGGGGCAGGACTGGGCCGCCGAGGTCATGCGCCAGTGGCGCGCGCAGCTGGCCGAGGTGCCGGTCTTTGCGACCTTCGAGGACGGATGCGGCAACCCGGTCAGGATGCGGATCACCAACCCTGCGGACCTGATCCAGAACTCCTACCTGCAGGGCCATTTCTTCGAGGCGGACTCGCTGGAAAAGCTCAAGACGCTGGTCCGCGCGGAGCGTCCGAACATCGTCGAGGTCGGCGCGAACATAGGCAACCACGTCGTGTGGTACGCCCGCCATCTGGACGCCGGCCGCATCTACCCGGTGGAGCCGAACCCCGAGGCGCTGCGCCTGCTGGACGCGAATATCGAGGCGAACGCCATCGGTGACCGCATCGACCGCCGGGGCTGGGGCCTGGGCGCGGGTGCGGGCGAGGGGCGGTTCGTCACCCAGACCGACAATGCCGACAACCTGGGCGCCACGCGGCTGGTCGCGGCCGCGGACGGAGGGATCGAGACCCGGTCGCTGGACGTGCTTCTGGGGCAGGACAGGGTCGATTTCATCAAGATCGACGCCGAAGGGATGGAGCTGGACGTGCTGCAAGGCGCGGAGGCCCTGATCGCGCGGGACAAGCCGGTGATCTGGGTCGAGGTGCTGCGTCCGAACATCATGGGGTTCGTTCAGGGCTGGTGCCGCAAGTCCGGTTATCGCGTGATCGACAGCACCCCCTACCGCAACACGGTGGACTATTTCGCCGTACCGAAGGAGTGGGCATGACCACCCAAGCCCTGTCCCGCAAGGAAAAGCGCGCCCGCATCGCCAAGGCGTCGAAACTCTACGGCATCAAGGGCGAGGAAAGCCTGATGCTGCACGAGGCCTATCGCGCGCTGAACCGGGGCGAGACCGGGACGGCGCTGCAGATGGCGCATCCGGTGACGCAGAGCCATCCGGCGAACCCGCACGGCTGGATCATCCTCGGCGGCGCCGCGCTGAACCAGCGTGAGGGTGCGACGGCCAAGGCGTTCTTCGGCAAGGCGGCCGAGGGCGCACCGAAGGATCCCGTTGTGCTGGCGGGGATGGCCAAGGCTCATGTCCTGTGCGCCGAGGTCGAACCGGCCTGCGATATGGTCGCGCGCGCCGTGGCGGCGGGATCGGACGACGTGTCGCTGGTGCTGCTCTACCTCGATTTCATGTCCCGCCTCGGGCGGCGGCTCAAGGCGGTCGACGTGGTCGCGCCGATGGCGCGCCGGGTGGCGAATGCCGACCTGTCGTTCCGGCTGGGCAACATGCTGGTCGAGGCGGACGAGACGGTCCGCGCGATCGAGTTCCTCGACCGGGCCTATCAGATCGACCCGATCCCCGAGGCCTACCAGATCGCGAAGCTGCGGTCGCTTCTCTATTCCGTGCGGCTGGACGAGGCCGAAGCGATGGCGCGGCAGCTGATCGGGGTCGTCACCGACCGCGACACCGTCTGCCTCGTGCTGCTGACCGTGCTGCGCGTCCGCCGCCGGCTGGACGAAGCCGAGACGCTGATCGAGAGCTTTGAATTCGCCACGCCCGAAGCCTATGCGCAGGCGCGCGGCATCCTCGCCAACATCGAGCAGGACCGCGGCAACACCGCCGCCGCGGATGCCGCCTATGTCGAGGCGCTGCATGTCGCGGGCGATGCGGGGCGGGTCGGCAAGGCCTATGGCGTGTTCCGCTTCCGCGCGGGCGACTTCGCGGGCGGGCAGTCCTATTTCGATACCCGCTTCCCCGAGGTCCAGCGCCGCCGGATCCCGCTGGACAATGCCGCGCCCGAAATCCTGGCGCAGCGCAGCCACCTGTGGGTGATGACCGAGCAGGGGATCGGCGACCAGCTGGCGCTGATGCAGCTGCTGCGGCTCGCCCCGCTGGCCGAGGGCGCGCGGGTGACCTTCGTCGGCGATGCCCGGATGGGGGCGCTGCTGAACGGCAACACGCTGGGGCTGGCGCATCTGCCGCAGGACGATTTCCTGTCCGGCCGCGTCGCCATTGCCCCGCAGGACGTGATCTATCTGGGCGACCTGACCCGCTACCTGGCCGATCATCCGGCCTCGGCGCACCAGGGGTCGACGCTGCGGCCCGATGCCGGGCGGGTGGCGCATCTGCGCAAGGGTTACGAGGCGCAGGCGAACGGGCGGCCGATCGTCGGTGTCGCATGGGCCAGCCGGTCGCTGATCGGCGCGCTGCGGTCCATCGCGCTGAGCGAGCTGGTCCGCACGCTGCCCGAAGGGGCGCTGGTGGTGAACCTGCAATACGGCGCGACGGACGGCGACATGGCTGCCGCACGGTCCAAGCGGCCGGACCTGACCTTTGTCACCGACCGCCAGATCGACCAGATGCAGGACCTTGCCGGGTTCGCCGCGCAGATCGCCGCGCTGGATACGGTCGTCAGCATCGACAACACCACCGTCCACATGGCCGGGGCCATCGGCCATGCGGACACCCATGTCCTGTTGCCCGCCGGATCGGAATGCATGTGGTACTGGGGCGAAACCGCGGTGACGGATCCGTGGTATGGCTGCCTGACCCTGCACCGCCAGGCCGTCGCGGGTGACTGGTCGGCGCCTCTGGACACGCTCGGGGCGGCGCTCTCGGGGCGCTGAGCCCCGGAAATTCCACGAATTACCAATGGATTGGCGGCGTTCTGCATGGACCCTGTGGCGCTGTTGCCACGGCTATCCGGCAGCCACGCAATAAATATCAAGATCCGCGGAACTTTTTGGAAGCTTTCAACAAGGATTAACTTCCGCGGCCTATCTCACCTCTGAAGCAGGCAAGAAGAACTGCAAGCAGAGGCAGAGAAAATGTTTACAGCGATCCGTCGTTTCACGATGCGGATCCTGCAAACGCAGCGCAAGGCCAACGGGGCGCAGACCCCGAACGGTGTCGCGTCTGCGGAAGGGCAGGGCAGTCCGAACTTCATCGTGTGCAGGGAAACCGGCGTCCACAAGCCGACCCTGACGCGCCACATCCGCCAGACCCTCGGGATGACGCCCGAGGAATATCGCCGGAAATGGCGTCTCGATCCGTCGACCCCCCTCGTGTCACGCACCTATCTTGCGCAGCGGGCCGCCGCCCGGAACGCGATCGGTGCAGAATGATTGCCGCATTTTCGCCCTGCGCGCATGATCTGCGGGTTTCTGAGCTTGGCAATTCACCGAATCGCGGTGAACTGCGTCAAGAACGGCTAGGATAGACCGATGAACAACAAAGAAGACAACGCGGACACCATCGGCCGTATCGTTGCGGCCTATGCCTCCCGCCCCGATGTGACACCGGACGACATCGTCAACCTGTATCGCCGCCTGTCCGGCGACACGGCGCCCGCGCCGGCCATGGCCGAAAGCCCGCTGCAGCCCGCGCTGCCCCCGGCCCGCGCGGTGACCGAGGACAAGGTCTACTGCCTGTGCTGCGGCCGCGGCTTCAAGATGCTCAAGCGGCACCTCGGCGCGGAACACAACATGACCGAGGCGGAATACCGGACGGCCTTCGGCCTGCCCGAGGACATGCCGCTGGTCGCGCCCAGCTATTCCCGCAAGAAGGCCGAGCACGCGAAACAGGCGGGCTTTGGCAAGTACGACCGCTCGCTGGTCGCAGAATAAGCCGGAGCGCAGGGACACATGGCGGCATCGAACCAGCCCATCGTCATCAAGAAGATCATCGAGGAAGGCGGCGGCGGACATCACGGCGGCGCGTGGAAGGTCGCCTATGCGGACTTCATGACCGCGATGATGGCGTTCTTTCTGCTGCTGTGGATCCTCGCCGCCTCGGACGAGGAAAAGCTGCGCGGGCTGGCCGATTACTTTACCCCCAGCCTGTCGGATTCCGGCGGCCGGGGCGATGGACTGCTGGATGGCAACGTGCTGGGCCCCGATGGCGTGATGAGCGGGACCGACGGTCCGCATTCGCCGGTCCGCCTGCCGAGCTTCGGTCAGGAGAACCCGCTGGCCGTGTTCGACAGCCGCCTGCGCGATGAACAGCCGCAGGTGATCGTGGAATACGAAACCCGGCCCGACGGGGTCAAGACCGACACCACCGCCGGATCCGGCGAGGCCGAGATCACACCCGACTCCCGCCCCTCGCGCCCGCCGGCGGACCCGGTGGCCGACGCCGCCGAACAGGCCGAGCTGGAACGCGCGCAGGAAGAGCGTGACGCGGAACTCGACCGGCTCGAGGACCAGATCAAGCAGCAGGTCGCGGGCGACAGCCGGCTTCACGACTTCACGGAAAACCTGCGCTTCGACCGCACGCCCGAAGGGCTGGATATCCAGATCGTCGACAAGGACGGTCGGTCGATGTTCGACACCGGCTCCAGCCGGATCGAGGAACGGACGCGCCAGCTGTTGCGGATCGTGGGCGAGGCGATCCTCGACATGGAACATACGCTGACGGTGTCGGGCCACACGGACTCCGTCCCCTATTCCAAGTCCGGCGGCTATTCCAACTGGGAGCTGTCGGCGGACCGCGCCAATGCCACCCGCCGGGTTCTCACGGACACCGGGGTCAACCCGTCGCGGTTCACCCGCATCTCGGGCCTGGCCGATACGGCGCCGCTGGACCCCGAACATCCCGACGCGGCGGAAAACCGGCGGATCAGCGTCACGATCAACTATCCCGAGCCGACCTTGTCCAAGATGAGGTGAGCCCCACATCTAGTGTCGGCCCGATTGGTAGACAGGGAATGTGCCCCCGTTAACACGCTGCGAAAAAAACTTTCATCTTGCGCGCGTGCCATGACGGCGGCATCACGCGCCGGGTGAGTGGCTGATTTCCGCCGGTTCTCAGATACTTGACTCTGGAAATCACCCACCGGATATGGATGGCCGCTGAATTGCAAGACCCATATCTTGCCATCTCGTTCACATATCGTGTCTTTTCTCGTGACCTCCCCTCACATAGAGTGGAACCGAGGTGATTTGCCCCCGCCATCTGCCTGGCGGGACCTTGGGGAAACTTTCATGCGGACAGACGCTCTGCTGCGACGGATATGGCAGGGAGAGGTCGGCGAAGCCGGCCGTCCCGCCGACGTCAAGCTGCGTCCGGTTTTTACCGGAATCGTTCGCGTGCCCGCGAAAATGCTCGAGTTAGAGACGGATACGCCGTTCCTGATGGCCGACGACGCCGAGCTGATGCCGGCGCTGCCGCTTGGCGACGTGCTGGCCGAGGAACTCGACATGGAGGTGCCCTACGGCTCGTTCGTGCTGTTCCTGCCGCGCCGGCCGGGGCGGCCCGATCCGGTGCTCAGGTCCCGCGACTTCGGCGTGCTGACCGGCGAGGCGCTGCAGCATGTCACCGGGCACGGCTCGCTGGCCTCGCACCAGGTGACCGGCGGGCTCTACGTGCTGGCGCATTGCGCCGCGCGGCTGGCGGCGAATGCCACCTCGCAGAACCGCAAGTTCGACACGCGCGCCTTCTGCCTCGGGCTGGGGCAGAGCCTGTCGCGCGCGTGGCGCAGCGACCGGGCCGATCTGGCGCCTGCGCCGTTCGACCGGCCCGATTTCCTGTGGCAGCCCGAGCTGCGCAGCTACCTGACCGCGCTCGATCCCGCCTTTGCGGCGCCCGACGCGGTGACCATCCCCTGCGATCTGCTGACCGTCTGCGACCAGCCGGTGGCGCTGGCGGAATGGGTCGCGCGCGTCGACGCGCAGGTCCGCGACCTGATGGCCGCGCTGGACACGCCGGATCCGGCCGTGCGTGGTCTGAAAGCCATCTCAAGCCGGTTTAATCTTCAGTAAGCCATTCTGAGCTTTCTGCAATTCTTGAACTGTGCTTATCTATTAGCGCAGGCAAGGAAAAATGTTGGGCACTGTTCATGATGTCCATGTCATACCGAGCTGCAATGCGCGAGCCCCTGCTGGAAGCAGATCAAGAAAGGGCCGCGATATGCAGCTGGCAGGATCACGGTGACCGTAAGGCACTGGAATTATTGCTGCGCTCTCATGCGCGGCAGGCCTGGTCACAGGCCGCCAGGTTCACGGACAATCCCGTGCACATGGAAGATCTCGCGTCCGAAGGCTTTATCGGGCTGATGCGGGCGGCGGACAATTTCGACCGCGCGCAGGAGGTCCGGTTTTCGACCTATGCGGGGTGGTGGGTGATGAACGGGGTGTCCAGCGCGCTGGCGCGGACCAAGACAGTCATCGACGTCCCGTCGCGCACCTATCTGGACGCGCATCTAGGCAAGCTGGACGAAGACGAACGGCAACGCGTCCGCATGGCGGTTCAGGGTTGCATCGCCATCGACTATGCCCCGGACGAAGAGGACAACCCGCGCGGGCGGGACATCCTGATTTCCGACGACGCGGGGCCCGAGGACATCGTGACGGAGGACAGCCGTCACAGGCAGATCTCGGGTCTGATCGGCAGCGCGCTGGCGCGGATGTCCAAGGAGGAATCCGAGGTCATCCGGCGGCGCAAGCTGCAGCCCGCGCCGGACAGTTACGAAGAGATCGCCTTTGACCTGCGCGTCACGCCGGAACGGCTGCGGCAGGTGGAAAAGCGGGCGCTGATGCGGTTGCGGCGGATCCTGATCGACTGCGGATTTTCACGGAGTGTGCTGGCATGAATATCTTTGCCATGCCGGGCCAGACCCAGGCGACGGAACAGGGCACGACCCAAGCGGGCAGTACGCTGCCCGAGGGGGCCAGAGGCCTGTTCGCGGCGATCCTGCCGCTGATGCGGCAGGCGGCGGCCACGGGTGACGAAGCCGGGCCGGACGGAAAGGTCGCCGCGATCTTCGACAAGGCCGCCAGCGCGCTGGCGGCCGACGATGCGTCTGATGCCGAAATCGAGACGATTCTGGCGGAAATGGTCAATGGGCTGGCCGCGCACCTGCCGCCGGAACTGGCTGGAAAACTGGCCCCCGCGCTCGCGGCGACGATGGCGCCGGACGCCGGTTCCGCGCCGGTCGCCCCGGTTCCCGGAGCGGCGGTCAATGTCTTTGCCGCGACACCGCAGGCCGTGCCGCTTGCTGGTGGCTCGGCGGGTCCGGACAGCCCGGCGGCACAGCCGACGGTTCCGCTTGTTCCGCTCGCGACTGCCGGGCCAACCGGCGCGCCGGTGCTTGCCCCGGCGAGCGCGGGACCGGTCGGAAGCGAGACACCTCCCGGACAGACCGTCCCGGCGACACAACCGCCGGCGATGGCCGGCGCCGCTCCGGCGGAGTCCACTGTCGGCAAGCTCCTGACACAGGCGGTCCAGACGCAGTCGCAGCCCGCACCGGAGGCCGTGCCGCTGGTGCCGACATCGGCGAAACTGACGCTGACCCTGTCGACCTCGGTCCCGGTGGCACCCGCCACCCCGATCCAGATCGTGCCGCAGCCGATCCCCGCGCGGCGGCTGGCCGAGGCGGTGCCCGAACTGCGGCAGATGATCCTTGGCGGCACGAAGCCCGGCGCCCCGGTCCAGACCGGCACCGCCCCTGCCGCATCCAAAGCCGAGCCGGGCGAGTCCGCCACCGCCCTGCTGACACGCATCGTGCAGGCCGCTGCGGCGACCACCACTGCCTCATCCGGCGAGAAACTGGCGCCGAACCTGTTGCCCGACGTGGTTGTCGGTCCGACGCCGGCGGCCGGTCCCACCATTCCCGCCCCGTTGCAGGTGCCGCCGCTGGCCCCGCCGCCGCCCGCACATATGCCGCATCAGACGGCGGACGTGCGGCAGATCATGCCGCAGATCCGCGCGCAGGTGGATGACACCGGCCAGATCCGCGTGGCGCTCAGGCCCGAGGGGCTGGGTGTCGTGGAAATCGACCTGGCCAAGGACGACAGCGGAGAGCTGCGCATCGTGGTCCGGGCAGAAAACCAGTCGGTCCTGACCGCCCTGCGCGGCGACCGCGAAGGGCTGGCGATGATGCTGCGCGATGCGGGGCACAACGTGGGCGACCGGAACTTCACTTTCGGCGACCTCGGGTCGGGCGATCCCCGGTCGGGCACCCGGTCCGACGCGCGTGGCGAGCCGCGCGGGACATTCACCGGCGAAGCGGGCGAGGCGGACGACGATGCCGCGCCCCGGACACAGCGCGTGGCCCTCGATGGCCGCGTCGACATGAGCGTTTAGATAGGAGGTCGTGACATGGCGATCGAGACCATCACCAACACCACTGCCACGACGGCGACCGGCGCTTCGGCCACCTCGCTGAACAAGCTGAGCGGGGACTACAACAGTTTCCTGAAACTGCTGACGGCGCAGATCTCGAACCAGGATCCGCTCAAGCCGATGGACAGCACGACCTTCGTCACCCAGCTCGCACAGCTGAGCCAGGTGGAACAGAGCGTCACGACCAACGCGAACCTCGAAAGCATCGCGCAGCAGCTGTCGGGGGTCGGGTCGCTCGCGGGTCTCGGTCTGCTGGGGCGCGATGTGGTCGCGCCGTCGAACATGATCACGACGGACGGCAACGGCGGGCCGGTGCATTACCGCCTCGCCGCGCCGGCCAACTCGGTGACGCTGACGATCCGCGATGCGCAGGGGTCGATCGTGCGGGTGCTCAAGGAACTGCCTTCGTCGGACGGCACGCTGAACCGGGCCGACTGGGACGGCATGGATTACGAGGGCGCGCCGGTGCCGGACGGGATTTATTCCGCCGAGCTCGAGGCGCTGGACAACGAGGGCAACGTCATTGCGTCCCAGGCCTATACAAAGGCCAAGGTGGAACGGCTGAGTTTCTCGCAGGGGATCGCCACGCTGGAACTGGCCAACGGCGAAATCGTCACCGCTGGCATGGTCGAAACGATCGAATGATCGTCAGCTGCGCGGAACGTCGGCCTTGAACATCGTCAGGAACAGCACTTCGCCGACCTGGTCGCCGAAATCGTTCTTGAGGTCCGCCGACATCGTCTCGGCCAGGTCCTCGGTGTCGATGTTCGCGCCCTGAAGCGCGGGCGTTCCGGCAATCCGGTGCATCGACATCAGGATCGCATCCCGCAGGCGGGTGGCGTTTTCCGGCATGTTGAAATGCGCGGCACTGTCGAGGTTGTCGACGGAAACGCCGATGTCCGAAACGATATAGGTGACGCTGGCTGCACGCTGAACGGGCACCGTGACACGGCCAAGCTGGATGACCTTGGAATCCTTCAGCTGAAGCGCGGACATGGTGCCGCGCGCTTCGGGACGCAGGTCGACCGCGACGGCGCCGGTGCGCGATTCGGGTTTCGATCCGCCGACCTTGGGGGCCGACTTGGCGACCGCATGGGCCGCGGATTTGTTGGCCGCGGGGGCGTGATCGTCCTGAGCCGCATGGCCGGTCGCCTTGGCCGGGATCAGCTGGGCGTCATGCTGAGCCGGGGCGTGGGCGTCGTCCGGATTGTGGCTGGCGGGGCCATGGGTCTCGGCCGCCTTGTGGGTTTCGCCCTGGGCGAGACCGTCCAGCACCTTTTCCGCATCGGTCCGGCCGTCAGCTTCGGCGTGTTCGATCGCGACCGGTTCCTTGACGTCGAACATCTGTCCGGCGCCGAATCCGGCTGCTCCGAAAATCACCGGCAGTGCGGCGAGGGCGATGTGGCTCTTCTTCATTGGACTGACACCCGAATCCATATTGGCTCAGGTGTCAGATATGCTCCCGGAATCCGGCGAGACTTTTCTTAAATTTTGACGAAACGTGGATTCAATATGGCAGGATGATGTCCATCACGTCCTCGCCATAGCCCCGCGTCTGCTGCCTGCTCAGGCCGCCACGGCCGCCGTAGACGATGCGCGCCTCGGCGATCTTGTCGTAGGGAATGGTGTTGTCCATCTGGATATCCTGCGGCCGGATGATACCGGCGACCCGCAGTTCACGCAGTTCCTCGTTGACCATGACCTCCTGCCGGCCGACCACGACCATGTTGCCGTTCGGCAGTTGCTGGACGACCAGCGCCGCGACCTTGAGCGAGATCGTTTCGCCCCGCTTGATGGAGCCGCTGCCGCCCGACTGTGTGGTCGAGGTGATGTCGACGATGTTGCCCGAGGGCAGGTCGCCCGGCCCGACGCCCGGCAGGATCTTGTCGATCTGGGTGCCGTAGCCGAAGAATTTCGGGAAGCCGATGGAGCCGCCGCCGTTCCGCGACCGGTCGCTCGCGTTCCTCAGCGTGGCCTCGTCGTCGATCTCGATCAGGATCGTCAGGATGTCGCCGACCTGCGTCGCGCGCTGGTCGCCGAAGAACCCGGTCGACCCGTGTTCCCAGAGCGAGGCGCGTTCGGCGCGGTAGGGCACGCGCTCGGGCTTTTCCGGCGGCATGGGGATCGACACGGTCGTCGCGTTGTAGACGTCGTTCTGGTCCAGCCCGATCTTGCTGACCTCGGGTTCGCGGTCGAAATACTTGCTGTCGCAGGCGGTCAGCGCGGTGGCGGCCAGCAGGGCGACGGCGAAGCGGGGGAGGGTGCTCATCGGATGATCTCCACGATGCCTTCTGCGCGGGCGACGGCCCGCAACGACTTGTTGCTGACGAGGTTCACGATCCTCAGTTCCTGCCCCCGGTGCGCGTCGTCCAGCGCGCGGCCCGGTGCGGTCAGGACCATCCGGCCATCGTCGAACTGGATTTCCACCCGGTCGCCGCGCGTGACGACGCGGGGCTGGGTGATGGACTGGGTCATGACCTGACGGCCCTGCGGCAGCATCCGCTTGACCTCCATCCCGACCAGGTTGCCGGGGTCGGTCACGGAATAGGATCCGATCCGCCGCACTGGCAGTTCGACCATGGTCACATCCGCCTCGGTCACGATCTCGCCCGGCATCATCCGGCGGTTCGGCACGGGCAGGGTGACCGTCACCAGCGCCAGCCCCTCGATCCGCGTGACGCGGCCGTCCTCGGTCACGGCGTTCGCCAGAAAGCGCCCGGTCTCGCGGTCCATCCAGAAGGCGGACAGCAGTTCGGCCCGTTCGATATGCGTGTCGGCCAGCCGGATGCGGATGTGCGCCGCCTCGGGCAGCTCCGCCCCCCAGACCTGCCGGGCGCGCTCCTCGACAAGGAACTCGGGCGTCTCGGCGCGTGCGCCGACAGCCATGATACCGAAGAGGGCGAAACCGATGAGGAAGAGGAAGCGGATGGAGGTCATGGCCTACTTGATCTGGTTGACGGTATTCATCATCTGGTCGGCGGTCTCGATGGCCTTGGAGTTCATCTCGTAGGCGCGCTGAGCGACGATCAGGTCGGTGATCTGGCGGACGATGTCGACGTTGGACCCTTCCAGGAACCCCTGCCGCAGGATGCCGATGCCGGGATCGCCCGGCACGCCCGCGACCGGATCGCCCGAGGCGACGGTGGCCAGCAGCAGGTTGTTCCCGATGGGCCGCATCCCCGCGTCGTTGACGAAGGTCGACAGCGTTAACTGGCCGACCTCGACCGGGATCGGATCGTTTTCCACATAGGCGGACAGGATGCCGCCCTCGCTGATCTCGACCCGCGTGGTGTTGTCGGGCAGGGCGATGCCCGGATCGACCTCGAAGCCCTGCTGGTTCACAAGCTGGCCGGCGGGCGACAGGCGGAAGGTGCCGTCGCGGGTGTAGGCCTGCGTGCCGTCGGGCATGTTGATCGCGAAGTAGCCCCGCCCCTCGATGGCGACGTCCAGCTGGTTTTCGGTCTGGACCAGCCCGCCCTGCGTGTTCAGCCGGACCGTGCCTGCCGTCCGCACGCCGAGGCCGATGTCGATGCCGGTCGGCCGCGTGGTGCCCTGGTCCGAGGTCGCCGCGCCCTCGCGGGCGAGGTTCTCGTAGATCAGGTCGGTGAAGGCCGCGCGGGCGGTCTTGAACCCGGTGGTGTTGGCGTTGGCGATGTTGTTCGAGATGACGTCGACGTTCGTCTGCTGCGCCATCATCCCGGTTGCTGCGATTCCAAGTGCTTTCATTGTCCCGACCCCTTACATCGTGGCCCGGCCGAGACGGCTGAGCATGTCTTTTTTCAAGCTGTGTTCGCTGTCGATCAGGTCCGCCGCCCGCTGATAGGCGCGCTGGATCATGATCAGGCGGGTCACTTCGCTGATCGGGTCGACGTTCGACGCCTCGATACTGCCCTGCACCGCTTCGGTCGCCGCCTCCTGCTGGGGCACGCCGACCGCGCCCTGCGGCGCGACGTAAAGGCCGTTGCCCATACGTTCGTAGCTTTGCAGGTCGGGCAGATCGAACATGCCGATCCGCGCCACCGCGCCGCCGTCGTTGGTCGAGATCGTGCCGTCGGGAGAGATCACGAGGCTGCTGCCGATGTCGGGGGGCAGGGCGATCGGGCCGCCGCCTTCGTCCAGCACCTGCGCGCCGGTCATGGTCATCAGGTTGCCCTGCTGATCCATGACGAACCGCCCGTCCCGCCCGAAGGCTGTGCTGCCGTCGGGCAGCTGGTAGCCGAACCAGCCCTTTCCCATGAGCGCCACGTGCAGCGGATTGTCCGTCCGCGTCAGGGCGCCCTGCCGTTCGTCGACATAGGACCCCCGGTCGAGGACGAAATTGGTGCCGTCGCCCACTTCGGCGCCTGTATCTTCGTAAAGATAGCTTTCGAACAGAACCCGCTCGGACTTGAACCCGTCGGAGTTCAGGTTCGCGAGATTGTTCGCCGTCACATCAAGCTGCCGCTCGAGCGCTGTCATTTGTGACAGCGCGACGTACGTCGTGTTATCCATGCTCACTGCCTCGCCAATTTTTGGCTTATTTTATCTTTTGTTGCTGACCATGCTGTTTCTGTTAGAATAAAGCAAGACTATACATGGTTTAACGAGAATTACCGTGATCAATCCTTGTCGCATTGCCACAGTCCGTTCCGCCGCGATCCTCGCGCTCTCTGTCGCGGCGGCCGGATCCGTCTGGGCGCGGGGGGCTGACGACAACGCATTGCAGGCCACCACCCTGCTGCGGGCCGGTATCTCGCTCGACCCGCCGGTGCTCTACCTCGCCCCGCCAGAGGAGCGGCCGTTTCTCGAGGAACGGCGCGAACGGATGGACGCGCTGGCCCAAACCACGCCCGGCAGCACCGAGGAGGCACATGCGCTGAACCAGCTGGCCGAGTTCCACCTCGCGCACGGCATGGCGGTCGAGGGGCTGTCGATCCTGAGCGGTGTGACCGGGCCCGACCTGCCGCCGGTGCATGACCTGCGGGCGGCGGCGCTGGAACTGGCGCTCGGCCTGATCGACAGCAGGGGGCGTCCGCTGACCGACCGGGCGAGCGCTCTGCTGGATCCGAAATACGCGGGCTGGCCCGACCAGGTGCTGTTCCTCGCGCTGGCCCGGCTGCGCGCGGGCGACATGACCGGCGCGGGGCCGATGCTGGAGGATGCCGTGACGCGGCTGGCGCGTTTCCCGAAGGCGGTGCAGGAAATCGTCCTGCCCGACCTGCTGGAAAGCGCCATCGTCACCCGCCAGTGGCGGCTGGCCCGCGATCTGGCCGCCGCGTTCGACGGGTTCCCGGCGCTCAAGAACGGCACCGCCTATCACTACCTTCTGGGGCAGGCGGCCGAGGCGGGGGACGAATCCGTTGCCGCCTTCGACAGCTATGCCCGCGCCATGGGGGGCCGTGACCTGTGGGCACACCGGGCCCGCCGCGCGCTGATCGACGTCAGCCTTGCCGGAAAGGCGATGACCACCGCCGAGGCGGTCGACCTGCTGTCGCGCGAAAGCGAGCTGTGGCGCGGCGACGCCCGCGCGGCGCGGACGCTGAACGACCTCGCCACGCTGCAGATGGCGCAGGGCGACACCGTCGGCGCGCTGGAGACCTACGGCCGCCTGATCGCCTATGGATGGGCCCCCGAAATGGTGGGCGAGGCCAAGCAGAAAGCGCATACCCTCATGGATAGCCTCTATGAAAAGGGGACCGGAGGGCAGTTGAGTCTTGGCGAGTTCATGCAGGCGCATGATCGGCTGTCCGGCTATTACCGCTTTGACCGGCATTTCTCGGACGCCGCCGAACGCTTCGCGGATGTCTTCCTCGCCGCCGGGGCCACGACCGTCGCGGCGCGGGAGTATGCGGCGATCTTCGACTACCAGTCCGTGGCGGTGGACCTCGGGCTGACCGAGGCCGAGCCGGACCGCATGGACAAGCTGCGGGTGAAGGAGGCCGAGGCGATGCTGGCGGGCGGGCAATACGAACCGCTCGGCACCCTGCTGCAGCAGATCGTGCTGCCTGAGGACGATGCGCTGCGCAAGCGTCTGGACGTGGTCGCCGCGCGCTATTTCTCGGAAACCGGGCAACAGGCCCGTATCGTGGAGGGCGGCAGCGCGGAGCCGACGCCGCAGTTCCGCCGGATCCGGGCGCAGGCCCTGTTCGAGATGCAGGACTGGGCGCGGGCCGAGGTGGCCTATGCCGAGATCTGGGCGATGGAGGGCGACGAGATGCCCTTTGCCGATGCCATCAACTTCCTGCTGTCGGCCTATCGCAACGGCAACATGGCCCAGACCGCCGCGCTGGCCGAGGAGTTTCCCAAGCTGACCACCCTGCCGGGATGGGCCAGCATCGCCGCCGGTCTGACCGAAACGGCGCCCGAGCTGCTGCCGCTCAGGGAAGAAACGGCGACGGCCCGTGTCCGCAAAGCCAACGATACGCTGGAAACTTTGCCCCCGGTATCCGAGACCAATTGACGGAACGCTCAAGACGAATCAAGGTCAGAGCAAGAATTCGACGTTGAGCAGCGATAATTAAACTTGGTGAAATCCAAGCTGCCTACGTCAGACATGATCGGTGGACCAACTGCCGGCAGACACAGGCAAGAACAATGAGGCGGGCATGAGCATTTCCAACGCAATGGCGTCCGGCGTAGCCGGGCTGCTGGCGAACTCGACGGCTGTCGAGCGCATCTCCTACAACATCGCGAACGCGGACACGGTCGGCTACCGCCGCAGCTTTGCACAGATGGTGACCTCGGGGTCGCTGTCGGCGGCGGGCGGCACCATGGCGACCGGGGTCAAGACCGCGATCACCCAGACCACCGGTCAGGATGGCGGCTACAGCGCGACCAACATGACGTCCAACCTCGCGATCAGCGGGCCGGGGATGTTCGTGGTCAACAGCAACATCGGCGCCAACAGCACCGCGCCGAACGTCTTCTCCCGCGTGGGCAGTTTCGAGCCTGACGACAGCGGTTTCCTCCGCAACGCGGCGGGCAACTACCTCATGGGCTTCGCCTATGATCAGAACGGATCGCTGGGCAATGTCGACCGGGCCAGCTTTGCCGATCTGCAGCCAGTGAATGTCGGGACGCAGACCCTTGCAGGCAGCGCGAGCAGCGCGATGACGCTGTCCGGCAACCTGCCCTCGCAGGAAACCGGGCAGGCCACGCCGGGCGACCCCTTCGTGACCTCGGCCGAGTTCTACACCCCGCTGGGCGAGGCGCAGCGGCTGACCTTCGAATGGCAGCCCTCGACCACCAAGAACAGCTGGACGATGACCGTCACGGACGGCACCAACACCTTCGGTTCGGTCGATGTCGCCTTCAACGACAGCGGCGCGATTGCGGGCTCGCCCGCGAGCTACTCCAACGTGACATCCTCGGCGGTCGCACCGGCCAGCTTCAGCTTCGACCCCGCCACCGGCCAGATGACGGTGTCGGTCGACAACGGCACCACGCCGCAGACCATGACGGTCGACATCGGCGCGCCGGGCACGTTCGACGGGATCACCCAGTTCTCGGGCGACTACACGCCGATGAACATCGACGTGGACGGCAGCCAGAGCGGATCGCTCCTGCGGCTCGAATTCGACGAATTCGGGGATGTCTGGGGGATCTTCGACAACGGCGACCGGACCCAGCTCTATTCCATCCCGCTGGCCACCTTCCCGAATGCGAACGGGCTGGTGACCACCGACAACTCGACCTTCTCCATGTCGCTCGACTCCGGCGGGTTCTACCTGTCCCGTGCGGGCGAGGGCGAGGCCGGGACCATCAACTCCGGCGGGGTGGAAAGCTCCAACGTCGACATCGCGAGCGAATTGACCAGCCTGATCCAGCGTCAGCGCGCCTATTCGTCCAACGCCAAGATCATCACGACAGCAGACGAGATGCTGGACGAGATGATCCGGCTGAAACGCTGACACTAGGGGCGCGGCCCCCGTGCCGCGTCCGACCGGAGCGCATCAATGAGCATCGCATCTGCTTTGAATGCCGCGCAGAGCGGCCTGTCCTTTGCATCCCGATGGGCGCAGACGACCTCGACCAACATCGCCAACGCCAACAACGAAGGCTATGCCCGCCGCGGTCTCCTCGTCACCACCACGACGCAGGGCGACGTGATGGTGTCGGACATCCGCCGGGCCGTCGATGCCTCGCTGGACCGGATGTACCGCGCCGAAACCGCGCGTGCCGGCAAGCAGGGCGCGATGGCGGACGGGCTGTCGGTCTATACCTCGGTCCTCGGAACGCAGGAGTCGTCGGACGGGCTGGTCGCCCGGATGACCGACCTGCGCGCCTCGTTCGGGCTGTTGTCGGTCTCGCCCTCGGACACCGCGCTGCAACGTGCGGCGGTGACGGACGCGGAAGAGCTCGCATCGACCCTGAATCGCCTGAACAGCGGGCTGCAGCAGGCGCGGAACGAGGTCGCGGGCAAAGTCGAAGCCGACATTTCCACCATCAACTCCAGCCTCACCCGGTTGGCCCAGCTGAACGAGCGCATCGCGCGGGAACGGTCGGGCAGCGAGCTGCATCTGTCCCTGTCGGACCAGATCATGAAGGAACTGGACACGCTCGCGCCGATGATGGATTTCACCCTGCGCACGACCGGCTCGGGCCAGGTCGAGATCAACGCCACCGGCGGGGCCGAGATCCTGCGCGGCGAGACCGCCAACCTGCTCAGCTACGACATGACGACGGGCAAGCTGACGGCGGGCACGCAGGACATCACCCCCGGTGTCGACGGGGTGCGCGGGCTGAGCGAAGGCGGGCTGGCCGGGCGGATCGAACTGCTGAACACCGTCATGCCCGGCCTGCAGGGCCAGCTTGACGAAACCGCGCGTGCGCTGATCGACGCCTTCGCCGGTGCCGATCCCACCACCGGTGCGGGCGGCGTGGGGCTGTTCACCGACGCGGGCGGCGCGCCCGGCACGCCGGTGACGCCGGGCCTCGCCGGACGCATCGCCGTCAACGACGCGGTCCTGCCCGAAGCGGGCGGCGCCCTCTGGCGGATGCGCGACGGCATGGGCGCGGCGGCCGAAGGGCAGGCCAGCGACGCGACGATCATCAACAGCATGATCGCGGCCTTCGACGCCAAGACCACCTTTGACACCTCGGTCGGGCTGGGCAGCTCGGCCACGCTGACCCAGTTCGCCGCCACGCTGATCGCGGAACAGCAGTCGGTCCGCGCCACGGCGGAATCGGCCCGCGACACCGCGGTTGCCGGGGCCGACGCGCTGCAGGCCACGCGCGCCGGGTTCATGGGTGTGAACGTCGACGACGAACTGCAGCAGCTGATGCAGATCGAACAGGCTTACGGGGCGAATGCGAAGGTCATGAGCTCGGTGAACCAGATGATCCAGACCCTGCTAGACGCCATCTGAAGGAACTGACCGATGCTGTATCTCGTGCGGAGTTATTCGACCCTCCAGACCGCGTTCGCGCGGCGGCAGACCGCCGCCGACATCAACCAGCAGCTGGCCACAGCCCAGAACGAGCTGTCGACCGGGATCAAGAACGACATCTTCAAGTCGCTCGGGACCGGCGCGGCGGAATCGATCACCCTGCGCGCCAGCATCGACCGGGACACGGCGCAGGTCGCGGCGAACGGCCTGCTGACGCAGCGGCTGGACACGATGGCGGCCACGCTCGGCACCATCCGCAACAGCGTGCAGGAGGCGCTGGACCTCGCGATCGCGAACAAGACCGCGCCGCTCGGCACCGCGTCGGGAATGCAGCAGGCGGCCCGCGCCGCGCTGGACACGCTTGTGGCGCAGGCCAACTCCAGCCATGCCGGGATGCCGCTGTTCGCCGGGATCTCCGCCTCTGGCGAAACGCTCCAGCCCTGGGAAAAGACCAACGCCGGGTCCGGCCTCGCGCCTGCCGGGGTCCTGGCCTCGATCCTGTCCGGCGGCCTGCCGGACGAGGCGGCGGCACAGGCCGCGATCGCAGAGCTGAACGCCGTTTTCTCCGACACCGCGGCGGACGGCCCGTCGAATTTCGAACAGACCTTCTACAACGGCGCCCCGACCGGATCGGCCCGGCAGACGGCCAGCACCGGCGAGGGGACCGAACTGGCCTACGGCGTGCAGGCCAACGATCCCGGCTTCCGCGAAGTGCTGAAGGGTCTGGCGATGCTGGCCTCGGTCGATGTCACGACCATCGCGGACCCGGACGCCTATGCCGCATGGGTCGGAACGGCGGTCAACGCGCTGTCGGCGGGCAATGCCAAGCTGCTGGATGCGGAAACGCAGGTCGGCGCCAAGGCCGGGCGGATCGAAGCGGAAAGCACCCGGATGAAGGATCGCATCGACCTCTACAAGAACCGGGTGCTGAACCTCGAAGGCATCGACGATTACGAGGCGGCGACGCGCATCACCCTGCTGGAAACCCAGCTTCAGGCGAGCTACGCGGTCACCGCCCGCATGTCACAGCTGAGCTTCCTGAACTACCTGCGCTGACGCAGGCATACGCTGGCGCAGGGCGATCCGGGCAATCTCCGGCTTGTCCTGCGGCACCAGCTGGTAGCCGCGGCCGCGGATCGTGCGGATGTGCGGATCCGACGCCGGCGACATCTCTTCGATCTTCTTGCGGATCCGGCAGATGTAGACGTCGATCACCTTGTCGAAGGGCTGTTCCTCGGCCATGCCGTAGACGGCGTCGTAGATCACCGACTTGGACACCACGCGGGGCGAGGCGAGGGCGATCTGCTGGAAGATCGCCAGTTCGCGCTGCGACAGCTTCATCGGCTCGCCCGCGACATCGGGGTCGCGGCCGTCGAAATAGGCGGTGATGTCGCCGATCTGGACCGACCCCGCGGCATGGCCGTGGAACCGCCGCTTGATCGCGTTCACCCGCGCCCGCAGTTCCGCGCCCGACAGGGGCCGCACCACGTCGTCGTCCGCGCCCGCATCGAGCGCGGCCATCGCCGCTTCGGGATCGCGTTCGTCGCGCAGGACGAGGATCGGGTTCCGGCAGCCGGACTGGCGCAGGGACGCGATATAGTCGAGCGTCTTGGGATTTTCAGACAGTAGGATCGGCCGGTCCGAACTGCCGTCGGATTCCGCCAGGTCGAACTCGCGTTCGAAGAAGTCTTCGCTGACCGACACGGGATCCAGGTCGGAATCGTCAAGCTCGGCCAGAAGGCCCTGCAGATGCTTGGCCCGTGGCTCGTATAGGTAGTAGTGCACGCTGCCCCCTCGATTTCTCGGTTGGGCGATTGTCTGCCCATTGTGGGCGATCATGCGGGCGTGAGCATGATTAGTCAAGCATTGATAAAGATAGACATGATTAAATCAACATTAAATATTGCAAGTAAGTAGAATAAATGCCATAAGAAACCAATAACAGTTCCAGGGCAGGGAACGGGGCAGATGAAGAAATCGCGCAGGACGCTGGCGGGGCTGATCGCCCTCGCGGCGCTCGGCTGGCAGGCTGCGGTGGCCGACGTCCGGATCAAGGACATCGTCTCCGTCGAAGGCGTGCGGGAAAACCAGCTTGTGGGCTATGGCCTCGTGGTGGGCCTGAACGGCACCGGCGACGGGCTGCGCAACTCTCCGTTCACTGAAAAGAGCATCCAGGGCATGCTGGAACGCCTCGGCGTCGGCAACCTGAGCGAAGACCAGATCAAGACACGCAACACCGCCGCCGTCATGGTGACCGCCATGCTGCCGCCGTTCGCGCGGCGCGGGTCGACCATCGACGTCGTGGTCTCCTCGCTCGGCGATGCCTCGTCGCTCAGGGGCGGGACGCTGATCGTGACCCCGCTGACCGGTGCGGATGGCGAGGTCTATGCGGTGGCGCAGGGTCCGATCGCGGTCGCCGGGTTCGCGGCGCAGGGCATCAACGCCTCGATCGTCGAGGGCGTGCCGACCGTCGCCCGGATCGAGAACGGCGCGACCGTGGAAAACGAGGTCGACTTCTCGCTCGCCTCGCTCAAGTCGATCCGCCTGAACCTGCGCAACCCCGACTTCACCACCGCGCTGCGCGTCGAAGAGGCGATCAACGCCGCGCTCGGCGGCGGCACCGCCCGCGCGCTGGATCCGGCGACGATCGAGATCCAGACCCCCGACAAGGCGGCGACGCCCGGTCTGCTGGCGCAGGTGGAAAACCTGCGCGTCCAGCCGGACAACATCGCCCGCGTGGTGATCGACGCCCGGTCCGGCACCATCGTGATCGGCGCGGATGTCCGCATCGACCGGGTCGCGGTCAGCCAGGGCGGTCTGACGGTGATGATCCGCGAGGACCCGCAGGTCAGCCAGCCGAACCCGATCACCATCGGCGGCACGACCGTTGTCGTCCCCTCCACCACCGTCGGCGTGGACAAGAAAGAAGCGCATTTCACCATTCTCGAAGGCGACGTCAGCCTGCAGCGGCTGGTGGACGGCCTGAATGCCATCGGGCTCGGCGCGACCGAGACCATTTCGATCCTTCAGGCCATCAAGGCCGCCGGCGCGCTGCACGCCGACCTGGAAATCATCTGAGGCGCTGTCATGGACGTCAACTCCCCGTTCTCCGTTCCCCCGATCACGGCCCAGCAACCCGCACCGACCGCGAAGCCCGCGCCCGACGCGACCGCCGCCGCGCGCGAGTTCGAGGCGATGTTCATGACGCAGATGGTCGACGAGATGCTCAAGCAGGTCGACATGGGCAGCATGGGAGCAGGGCAGGCGGAGCAGCATTTCCGCTACTTCCTGTCCGAGGCCATCGCGGAACAGATGGTCGAACAGGGTGGAACGGGGCTCAGCCGCAGCCTGAACGCGGCGATGTCGGCATACGCTGCCGCACAGCGTGACGAGGATTATTCATGACCCAGATCACCCACGCCAACGCAATGCAGCTGACCGACCGCCTGTCGCGGCTGCTGCGGGATGAAATCGCCGCCATCGGGCAGGGCAACCTCGCCCGGGTGGAATCGCTTTATCCCCGCAAGACGGAACTGCTGGCGGAAATCGAAAAGGTCTTCGCCGATCCCGAACATCTGCTGGCGGGCGACGGGGCACAGGCGCAGCGGCTGCGCGCGCGGCTGGAAGCGCTGAACGAACTGATCCATTCCGACCTGACCCTGTTGCAGCGGATGACCGAAGCAACCGGCGCCGTGGCAAGGGAAATCGAGCGGATCCGCGAGCGTCACAGCCTCGAGGGGCTGTATGACCGGGACGGCACCACGGGCAAGGATCCTGTGGCAGGAATAACACGGCTGGATCAGTCCATTTAGCCTTAATCCTGCCGTAATCCGCACCTACAACATGCATTGTTACGGGACAGCCCGTTTTCGTCAGAAAGACGAAGACCAACGATAGAAAATCGGAGCAGACAGCATGTCTTCCATTCACACCAACGCCAGCGCAATGTCCGCGCTGTCGACCCTTCGCAACATCAACAATTCGCTCTCCAGCACCCAGGATCGCATTTCCTCGGGCCTGAAGATCGAGTCCGGCAAGGACAACGCCGCGTACTTCGCCATCTCCGAGACGATGAACGGCGACAGCCGTATGTACAAGGCAATCGACGAAAGCCTGACGCTGACCCAGAACTCGATCTCGGCTGCGCGCCTCGGCGCCGAAACCGTCGTCGACCTGGCGAAAGAGTTCGTCGAGCGCGTCGCGTTCGCACAGGGCGGCACGGCTGAAACCCGCGCCAACGTGCAGGCCGAACTGGACGAGCTCTCCGCTCGTATCCAGACGACCATCGACCAGTCGACCTTCAACGGTTCCGACCTGGTGAACGGCACGGCAACCGTGACCGTCGTGACCGGTATCAGCCGCACCGCGGCCGGTTCGATCTCGACCACGACCGTGACCTTCAACCAGCAGGACCTCGGCGCCATCCAGTCGGCCCTGGCCGCGATCGACCTGACCGCAGCTTCGACCACCGCACTGATGGAAACCGCGCTTCAGGACGCTTCGGCAACCCTGACCGCCGCCATCGCATCGGCCACCTCGTTCGGTATCGCCGAAAAGTCGGTCGAAACGCAGAAAGAGTTCCTCAACCAGCTCACCGACCGCATCGACAACGGTGTCGGCTCGATGGTTGACGCGAACATGGAAGAAGAAGCCGCACGGCTTCAGGCCCTTCAGGTGCAACAGCAGCTGGCCACGCAGGCCCTGTCTATTGCAAACCAGTCACCCCAGAACATTCTCTCGCTTTTCCGCTGAGAATTCTGGAGATTGGACACCTATAGGTGGCATAGTGAAAGGGCGCTCTTCGGGCGCCCTTTCCACGTTGATGCCATAAAAAAACCCGGCACTGCGTTTAATATCCTGGGGCCAACCCAGGGGTAACGAGGCAGAAAGCACCATGAGTATCGCTGCGTACAAACGCACCATTCGCGAAAGCGAATCCCCCCGACAGATCGAAGCCCGCGTGTTCGCGCGCATCACCGGAGACCTGAACCGACATCGCGATGCATTCGCCGCCGCACGGTCGGGCGAAGACCGTCTTGCGCTGATGGCGGATGGCCTTGGCCGCACGCTGACCGAGAACCAGAAACTCTGGACTCTGCTGCGCGACGATCTGGCGTCTTCGGGCAACCAGCTGCCGCCGCAGCTGCGCGCGCAGCTTCTGTCGATCGCGCTCTGGGTGGAACGCCACACGCTTAAGGTTCTGGCCGGACAGGCGAGCATCAATGCCCTGATCGATGTGAATACGCATATCCTCGCGGGGCTGACCCGCGCCCAGCCCAAAGGGGTCGCCGATGGCGCTCAACCTCACGCTCAAACCGTTTGAACGGGTCGTCGTCAACGGCGCGATGATCCGCAACGGCGGCCGCAAGACGACGATGACCTTCGAAACGCGGGCCGAGATCATCCGCGAAACCGACCTGCTCAAGCCGACGACCTCGGCCACGCCGGTCAACACGGCCTATTTCCTGATCCAGTCCGCGCTCATCTATCCCGAGCGCCGTGAACAGCTGGTCAAGGCCGCGCACCGTCAGCTGGCCGCGCTGGCCACGACGTTCGGCCCGCCGACGGTGGGCCATATCTTCGACGCCGCCAACAAGGTTTCGCAGGGTGAATTCTTCAGCGCCCTGCGCAGCCTGCGGCCCGCGATGGCGCGCGAGGCGGAGATCTTCGGCGACGCCATGCCGAAGACGGAATGGGCCGGGGAACCGGACGCCGCCGAATGGAAGTCGAGCGACATGCCGACCGCCGCCGCGGTGGCACAGCAGGTGGAGCGGAAACGCGCATGATCTCCGTATCGGGTATGCCGACGCTGACGGCACTGAAGCTGGTCGATGCGACCGAGGCGAAGCAGCACGAGCTGATCCGCAATCAGCCGCAGCATGCCCGTGCGATTTCCCACTTCTACGAAAACATCGAAAGCGTGGAGTCGGTGGACGACCTGATGGCCGACCCCGAACTCTTCGGTTTCGTGATGCGCGCCTTTGACCTGGAGGACCAGATCTTCGGCAAGGCGATGATGGAGAAGATCCTCAAGAGCAACATCGAGGAAGAGGACGCGCTGGTGAACCGCATGGCCGACACCCGCTTCCGCGCCCTGTACGAGGAGATGGGGTTCGGCACCGACGGTGTCGGCAACATCAATACGATCCTCACCCGCTGGCAGGACCGTATGGTCGAACGCTATGTCGACCGGCATTTCCTGAACGCCAACATGGAAGAGAACGCGACGCTCGGCACCGCGCTGGATTTCCGCCGCAAGGTCGCGGATATCGAGGGGCCGCTGGACATCCTGAAAGACAGCAAGATGTCCAAGTTCTTCCGCACCGTCTATGGCATGCCCAGCCAGATGGCCGGGCTCGACATCGACAAGCAGATCGAGATCATCAACCGCAAGGTCGATTTCGAGGCGCTGAAGGATCCCGAAGAGGTCGAAAAGCTGGTCACCCGCTTCATCGCGCTGTCCGATGCGCTGAGCGGCGTCGCCACGGCGAACAGCGGCGCGCTGCAGATGCTGACGGCCTCGGCCACCGGCAACTTCAACTACGCCGTGCTCGATATCGAATCCGTCGTGTCGTCCGGCTTTTCCGGTTACAAGACCCGGCTCTGATCAGAACAGCTCGTCTTCGTCGTCGCCGAGCGGCAGCTTGATCTGATCCTCGTCCGCCAGCTGCTTGGCGTAGTCCAGCATGAACGCCTGCGCCTCCTGCACCTCGCGGCGGCGGACGGCGCCCATGGTTTCCATCTCTTCTTCCAGCATGTCGCGCGACCGGCCGGGCAGGGCGTTCAGGAATACCGCGCGGGTTTCCTCGGACGCGCCGCGCAGGGCGACGGGCAGGGTGTTGCCCGGCGCGCCGCGCATGATCTTGGCCAGGTCCATCACGGTCAGGCGCGACAGGTCCTCGAAGGTGAACATCTTCTGCTTGATCGAGTTGAACGTGTCGTTCAGGCGGGTCTCCAGCCCCGGCGACACCGCTTCCAGCGCGTTCGGGTCCAGCTTGTTGAACAGGTCCGCCATCTTCTGGTGCATCTCGGAGGCGGTCGGCTGGGACGAGGCGTTGACGATGTCCGCGCTCAGCGTTTCCTCGATCTGCTTCATCATGTGATGCGGCACGGATTCCATCTTGATCATCCGCTCGATCACGTTCTCCATCTTCTCGGTGCCAAGCAGCGGCAGCACCTTGGCGGTCACGTCGTTCTTCACGTTCGAAAGAATAACCGCGATGGTCTGTTCATGCTCGTTCTTGAGGTAGTTGGCGATAACGTTCTCGGACAGCCCCGAGAACCGCGCCCAGAGGTCCTTTTCCTTGAGCGGGCCGCGAATATCCTTGAGGATCCCGTCGACCTGGTTTTCCGGCAGCAGCGACCGCAGCAGGCTTTCCGCCACGGCGAAGGATCCGACGACCCCGCCGCCGTTGGCCATTTCCTCGGTAAAGCCGGTCAGCACCATCTCGACCGTCTCGGCCGAGATCGCGCCAAGGCCGGACATCGCCCGTGTCACCTTCTGGATTTCCTCGGTGTCGAGCTTCTGCATCAGCTGCGACCCGCGCTTTTCCCCGAGGCAGAGGAACAGGATCGCGGCCTTTTCGGCCCCCGTGGGCTTGCGCACGCGGGGCAGGCCCCCGGTCGAGGCATGGGCGGCGACTTCGGCGCGTTTGAGACTTGCAACAGCCATATCAGGCTCCTTCGCTCATCAACCGCCCCCGGCTAGGGGAGCATAACTTTCCATCAGGCTGCCGGCCAGCATGTACCAGCCGTCGATCAGCACGAAAAAGATCACCTTGAACGGCAAGGAGATCAGCACGGGCGGCAGCATCATCATGCCGGCGCTCATCAGGACCGAGGCGACGATCAGGTCGATCGCCAGGAACGGCAGGTAGATCAGGAACCCGATCGAGAACGCCCGGCGAAGCTCCGAGATCATGAAGGCCGGCACCAGTTCCCGCCACCCGGCCTCCTCGGCCGTCTGGGGCAGGGGGCCGGGGTCGGCGCCCTCGCTCTCGGCCGCGATCCGGCGGAACAGCTCGATATCCTTGGGCCTGGTGTTGGCGAACATGAACACCTTGAACGGCCCGCCCACACGTTCCAGCGCCTGTTCCTCGGTGATCGCGTTGTTCATCAGCGGCTGGACGCCTTCGTTCCAGGCATCCTCGAACACCGGCTGCATCACGAAATAGGTCATGAACAGCGCCATCGAGGTCAGGACCATGTTCGGCGGCGTCTGGTTCAGCCCGAGCGCCGAGCGCAGCATCGAGAACACGATGACGAAGCGGGTGAAGCTGGTCATCACGATCAGCAGGCCGGGTGCCAGAGACAGCACCGTCATCGCCGCGATCAGCTGCAGGATGCGGCCCGACAGGGTGGCCCGTTCGTCGGACCCGTCCGGCGCATCCGACAGCGCGTCGCCAAGCGCGTCGAGCCATCCGGTGGGCGCGTCCTGCGCCAGGGCGGGCATCGCCAGCGCAAACAGCACCGCCCCCGTCAGAAGGACGAGGGCGAAGCGGCTCAGGCCGGGTCTGCCCAGCCCTGCCGTCATGCGTCGCCGACGTAATCCTTGACGATCTCGATCAGCGACACGCCGATCCGGTCGTCCTTGAGCTTGACCAGATCGCCGCGGGCGACCAGCCGGTCGTTGATGACCACCTCGACCGGCTGGCCGATGCTCTTGTCCAGTTCGATGATCGACCCGCGCGACAGCTTGAGAAGCTGCGCGATCGGCATCCGCGTCCGGCCCAGAACGATCTGCACGTTCAGCCCGACGTTCAGCATCGCGTCGATGTTCTGGCCGCCCGCCTTGGCCTCGCGCGCGACCTGCTCGGCGACCGTTTCCGGCGCGTCGGGCATGTCCTTTTCGGTCACGACCTCGGGGGTCTCTTTGTCTTCGCTCATGATCTAGTCCTCTGCCTCGTTCTGCCCGTTGCCGTCGTCGGGCCGTTTCTCGGCCCTGTGTTCGGCCTCATGGCCGGCGCCGTGCAGCGCCGACATGACCTTCTGGCAGATTTCGTTGAAACTGTAGGTCAGCACCCCGTGGTCCCATTCGGCCCGCAGGTCGCCGACGGCGAGGGCGCCATCGCTCTCGATCTCGACCCGGCCGCCGAACCCGGCCAGCCGCGCGCGGCGCTTGATCTCGTCCGCGTCCTGCCGGACCACCTCGGGCGGCAGCGCCAGACGCAGCACCGCGGAGCCGAGCGCCATGCGGATCGCCTCGCCCGCCTCGCGTTCGGCCTGTCCGCGCGCCAGCGTCGCGGCGACGTCGGGGGCCAGCTGTTCGAAGACCGACATGATGAACTGCAGCATCTGCGCCTCGAGCACCGCATGATGCCGGTCGGCGTCCCGGAACAGCGCGGTCAGCGCGGGCGCCAGCGCCTCGAGCGCGGCGACCTGCCGCTCCGCCTCGCTTTCGGCGGTGGCGGTCATCGCCTCGGCCCGGCCCGAGATGCGGCCGTCCTGATAACCCTCGACGCGGGCGGCCTTTACGGCGGCGTCGAATTCTTCCTTGGTGTAGATCGCCCCGACACGGCCCGAGCCCGGGACATTCGCCGGGCGATAGTCGAAATCAGTGTCGAAGTCGCGGTCATAGGTGAACTGCATCGGTTACGCCCCCTCCGCCAGCCAGCCCTTGACGACCTTCAGCGCGTCGTCGGGTTCGCGCTCGATCAGCTCGTTGATGGTGCTGATCCAGCCGCGCTGGACCCCGCCCTGAACGGTCGCGATCCGCACCAGCTCGTCGTCCGCGCCGGGCGGCAGCGGGTCGAGGATGGTGCCCGTGTGGTGCATCGACTGCGCCGTCCCGCCGACCAGCTGCGGCCGGGCCTGCTGTGCCTGTCCGGGTTCCTCGCCCTCGGCCCCGGTCGCGGGCAGGGCCGCGGTGGCGGCGGATGCGCCGGGCAGGGCCTCGGTGTCGTCCGGCCGCTGGATCGCCAGCGCCTGCCGCAGCGCGGGGCGGAAGCCGAGGAACAGGACGATGGCCACCAGCACCAGCGCGAACAGACCGCGCAGGATGTTGTTCAGGTTGTCGGCGAGGATCTGGGTGATGCTGCGGGTGACCGGTTCGCCCACGTCCATCGAGTAGTCCATGAACCGCAGGCTGACGACCGACACGTTGTCGCCGCGCTGCTGGTCGAAGCCGACGGCGGTCTGCACCAGCGCCTGAAGCTGCTGCAACTCGTCCGCCGGGCGTTCGGCGTAGTCCACGGTGCCGTCCGGCTGGACGTTGTAGATGCCATTGACCAGCACCGCGACGCTGACCTTCTCGACCTCGCCGGGTTCGCGGACCGTCTCGCTCTGGCTGCCGCCGATCTCGTAGTTGACGATCTCGTTGGTCATGCTGGAGGTGTTGCGGTTCGTCGCGCCGCCGCCATCGGCCAGCGCGGCGGGGATATCGTCGGCCACGCCGACCTCGCCCCGTGCCGCCTTGCTGTCGTCGCGCGTCTCTTCCCGCGTCTCGGTCGACCGGACGACGCGCTGCGCCGGGTCATAGCTCTGCTGCCGCAGCACCTGCCGTTCGCTGCTCAGGTCGACGGTGACCTGCACCCGCGCGTTGCCCGCGCCGACCCGCGCCGTCAGGATTTCCGTGATGCGCTGCCGCAGCCGGTCCTCGATACCCGACCGCACGGTCTGCAGGTTCGCTTCCGACCCGATCTCGCCCTCTTCGCCCAGGATCGTCTCGCCGCTGGCGGACAGCACGGTGACCATCGTCGGCGCGAGGTCCGGCACGGCGGCGGCGACGAGCGCGCGGATCGACTGACCCTGCCGGGTGCTGATCGAGCGGCTGCCGCGCCCGCGCACGATGACCGAGGCCGAGGGGCGAGGACGTTCGCGCGAAAACGGTTCGCGTTCGGGCAGGACGAGGTGAACACGCGCGGCATCGACCCCGTCGATCGTCTGGATCGACCGGGCCAGCTCGCCCTCCAGCGCGCGCAGGCGGTTCACCCGCTGCATGAAGGTGTTCATGCCGATGCCGCTCTGTTCGTCGAACAGCTCCCACCCCGGCGTGCCGTCATTGGGCAGGCCGAGGCCCGCGAGCTCCATCCGGGCGCGGGCGATGTCGTCGCGCGGCACGCTGACCATGCTGCCGGAACTGTCGGTCTGAACGCGGAAGCCGGCCTGTTCCAGCGACTCCACCACGCGCGACGCCTCGCCCGGCGACAGGTCGCGGTAAACCGGCGTGTATTCCGGAGCCACCGCGAAGGATAACCCGAAGAATAGCGCCGCGAGTAGCATCGCGCCGGTGCCCCCAAGCACCGAGAGACGCCGCCACCCGAGCGCACGTAGATTGTCTAGCAAGGCCTGCACTGCCCCAGTCGCCCCGATTTTTTGTTCTCGTTACCCAAGATTAAACACAACTAATCTTGTCCAGCAAGAACTGTATCAGATTTATACTTGTTTTAATTCAGCCCTATTGGCATATTGGACACAAGAATTGGCTCGATCCAACGCATACGGGACATGGCAGACAAAGAAGAGCAGACAGCGGCGCCCGCAAAGCCCTCATTCGTCAAGCGTTTGGGGAAGCTGGCCGGTATTGCCGCACTATGTATCGCCGCGCTGTTCGGCGGTCTGGCCGCGGCGCTTGGCCCCGGCCGGGCGATAGCGTTGTTCTCCGGTTCCGACTCCGGCGAGGCGGAACACGTCACGGCGGACAACGGACACGATCCCGCCCCTGCGAATGATCATGCCGCCCCCGCCGACACCGGCGGGCATGGCGCCGCCGCGTCGGCCGAGGGCAGCATCGTCGTCACGCCCTTCAAGGAAATCATCGTCAACGTCACCGCGACCACCGCGACGGGCCGCCAGACCACCCGGTTCCTCAAGCTGAACGTGGCGCTGGTCTATGACGAAACCCGCCCCGGCGCCGCGCAGATCGAGGAACGAAAGCTGTTCCTGCGCGACAGTTTCCAGGACTACCTGCGCCAGCTTTCCGATGCCGACCTGCAGGGCTCCATCGGCCTGTCGCGGCTCAAGGCCGAACTGCTGCGCCGCGCCCGCGCGGTCAGCGACAGCGACGCGCCGCAGGAACTTCTCATCGCGGACCTGATCATCCAATGACGACCGAGCAGAGCCATACCGCCGACACCCGCGCCGTCGAAGAGCTGATCATCGACCGCGCCCGCCTGTCCTATGCCCGCCTGCCGATGCTCGAAGTGGTGTTCGACCGCTTTGCCCTGTCGCTGGTCCCGGTGCTCAAGGCCTACCTGGGCGCGATGGTCGATGTGTCGCTGGACAAGATCGAATACATGAGCTGCGCCGACGCGACCGAGGATCTGCCGAACCCGGCCCTGATCGCGGTCACCGAAGCGGAAGGCTGGGCCGGACCCTTTGCCGTGACGCTCAAGCCCGACCTGCTGTTCGCGGCGATCGAGATCACCTTTGGCGGCCGCACCGTGCCGGTCCGGGAACGCTCCAGCCGCAGCTTCACCGCCATCGAAAAGCGCGTTGGTGAAAAATTGTGCGATGTGGCGCTGGCCGAGCTGGCCACCGCCTTTGCCAAGGTGACGCCGGTCAAGTTCGAGATCAGCCACATCGAAACCAACCCCCGCGCCCTGCTGCTCGGCCCCCCGGCCAGCGCCTGCGTGCGCGCGCGGCTGCGGATCGAGGCCGAGGACCGCGAGGGCGAGATGATCTTTGTCCTGCCCAACACCGCGTTCGAGCCGGTGAACGACGTGCTGTCCCAGAACTTCCAGGGCGGCACGCTTGGCGGCGACACCGGCTGGCGGACCAAGATGACCGGCATGCTGGAGACGACGAACGTCACGCTGAACGCGGTGATGACGGAAACCGAGGTGTCGCTGAAGGAGGTCCTGGCCTGGACCCCCGGCACGGTCCTCGATTTCGGGATGCAGGCGCAGGATCCGGTGATGCTGTGCTGTTCCGGCAAGGCCATCGCGCTGGCCGAAGTGGGCAAGCGCAGGAACGGGCGGGTTGCTCTGAAGCTGTCCGAACAACTGATAGAAGATGAGGAGCTGAGCCATGTCCTTGGTCATTGATATCGCGATCCTGGTGCTGCTGGTCGGCGTGCTGGCCTACGCATGGATCGTGGAAAGGCGGGTCCGGGTCCTCATGCAGGCGCTGCGCGAACTGGAACCGATGATCGGCAGCTTCTCCGCCGCCGTCGACCGCTCCGAAGGGGCGGTGTCGATGCTCAAGACGATCACCCGCAACGTCTCGGCCCCGTTCGGCGACCGCGTGTCGCGGCAGGCCCCGCCGCCGCAGCAGCCCGAGGCGCGGCGCGAGCGTGAGCGCGAACAGCACGATGACAGCCCCTACCAGCCGGCCCGCGAGCGGTCGGCGCAGCAGCGGCCCGCCGGCGCCGTTCCGATGAAATCCGAACTGGTCCGCGGCTTCTTCGAGACGGTGCGGAGCCGCGAGGCATGATCCGTCCGATCCCCCTGATCCTGGGCGGGCTGTCCCTGATGGTGGCGGCCAAGATCGGCGTCTCGCTGATCTCGGGCCCGTTGCAGGCCGACCTGCCACAGCCGCCGCAGGAGTCCGTGTTCCTCGCCGCCGCGCAGGCCGCAGATCCGCCCGAACCGCAGCCGACCGCCGCGGGCGACGACATCACCATGCCGCCGCTCCAGTGCGAGGACACGCCCGAGGAGATGCTGCGTTCCATCAAGCGCGAACGCGACCTGCTGATCGACCAGCGCGAGAAGCTGGCGCAACGCGCGGCCGAGCTGGATCTGGCGGCGGAGACACTGAATCAGGAGCGCGCGCAGCTGGCCGAGCTTAAGGGCGAGGTCGAAAGCCTGCTGGAAAAGGTCCGTCAGGCGCAGACCGCCGATGTCGACCGTCTGGTCGCGCTCTACCAGAACATGAAGCCCAAGGATGCGGCCAACATCATGAACGACCTCGACATCGAGGTGACGGTCATGGTGCTGGGCACGATGGACGAACGCTCCGCCGCGCCGATCCTCGCCTCGCTGAACCCGGTCCGGGCGCGGGCGGTGTCGCAGATCATCCTCGAACGCTCCAAGCTGCCGGGCGACCAGCGGCTGTCGGACATCAAGCTGTAGGACGGGCCGGACGGTCAGCCGGTTCCGACGTGACTCCGGACCGCTTTGCCGTGTCCGGCGTTCACGGCCCTTCGTTCAATGCATCTGCGAGGGCAGCCATGTCGCGATCGACGGGACGAGGATGATCAGGCCGATCACGACATAGATGATCGCGACATAGGGCAGCGATGCCAGCCAGATGTCGGCCATGGTCACCCGTCTCGCCTTTTCGCAGCCCTCCATCTCGCCCACCTGTGTCAGCACGCCCCTGAGGTAGAACAGGTTCATCCCGAACGGCGGTGTGACATAGCCCGCCGCGATGGCGATCATCATCAGCACGCCGAACCAGACCGGGTCGATCCCGAGGCTGCCGATGACCGGCATCATGATCGGGCTGACGATGAAGATGATCGCCGATCCGTCGATGAACATGCCAAGCACCGTGACCACGCCGATGAACAGCAGCAGCGTTCCGGTCACGCCGATGTCCACGCCGATCATCGCGTCGGCCAGCATCCGGGCCGAGCCCGAGACCTGCAGCAGCCGCGAGAACAGCGCCCCGCCGACCAGCAGGGTCATGATCATCACCGACATCTCGCCGGCGGTCCTGAGCACGCCGATCAGGCCGCGCCCCGACAGCTGGCCGCTGACGAGCGACAACGCGATGGTGCCGGCGGCGCCGATGCCCGCGGCCTCGGTCGGGGTGGCCACGCCGAACCAGATCGTGCCGAGCACAAGCGCGATCAGCCCGAGCGCGGGCGAGATCTGGGCCGTGGCACGCAGCTTTTCCGGCAGGGTCGCGCGCTGGTCGACAGGGATGGGCGGCGCGAGGTCCGGGTTCCTGAGACAGCGGGCGAGGATGTAGATGCAGAAACACAGCGAGATCAGGACACCGGGCAGGAAGCCGCCGAAGAACAGGCTGCCGACCGGGATCCCGGTGAACCCGCCCAGCAGGACGCCGATCACCGTCGGCGGGATCAGCACGCCGAGCGCCCCGCCCGAGGGCAGGCCGCCGATGGCGATCTGCATGGAGTAGCCGCGCCTGAGCATCGCCGGGATCGCCAGCACGCCCAGCACCAGAACCGCCGTGCCGCCGACGCCGGTCATCGCGCCGATCAGCGTGGCCGCGATCATCGTGCCGACGGCCAGCCCGCCGGGCATGCCACCGCTCCACTTGTAGATCGCCTCGTAGAGCCGCGCGCCGATGCCCGAGCGTTCGAGGCAGACGGCCATCAGGATGAACAGCGGCGCGGCGATGAAGATCTCGGTCGTGCCCGTCTCGAATATCGTGGCGGGGACCATCTGCAGGATGAACGGCCCCTTGAGGATCATCAGCCACAGGATCGACACGCCCATCAGGGCATAGCCGACCGGAAACCCGAGGACGAGGAACAGGATCAGGTTGCCGAAGATCAGCAGGGTTGAGAATTCGGTGGTCATCGTGCGGCCGGTCCGTCCGTGGCCCGCGCGGGGGTGCGCAGCATGTCGAGGTCCTGCAGGATCCGGGCGATGGCCTGCAGCAGCAGGATCCCCGCGCCGAGCGGCAGCATGAACTTCACCGGCCAGAGCGGCGGGGCGAAGAGGCTGGGCGCGGTCTGTCCGCGACTGAAGGACTGGTGGAAGTAGAACCAGCCGAAATAGAGGATCACTCCGGCGATGAAGATCAGGAAGAGGCCGAAGATCACGCCGAGCGCCGCGCGGGTCCGGACGGACAGCTGTTCGGTCAGAACGTCGACGGCGATGTTCTTGTTCTGCCGATGCACATTGGCCAGCCCCAGCATGATCAGCGTCAGCATCAGCTGCACGTTGATGTCCCACGCCCAGATCGTCGGGCTGTTGAACAGGTAGCGTGAGGTGACTTCGTAGCAGACGATCAGCGCAATCAGGAACAGCGCCAGCGCCGACAGGACCGAGGCCGCGATGCTCAGCCGGTCCGTGAGCGCGATGAACCGTGACGCGGCGCCGCGCCGGCCCGCCTGCGGTGTGTCTTCGACCATGGGTCGCCTTTCAATCGTCCGGAGGATGGGCGGCGCGCGGACGCGCCGCCGCGTCGGCTCAGATCGCGCCCAGCTCGGTCTGCTGCTGGCGGACGATTTCGACGCCCTTGGCCGTGCCTTCGGACTTGGCCGCGACCTGGTCCCAGGTTTTCTGCGCCGCCTCGTTCAGCATCGCAAGCTCGTCGTCGCTGGGCATCAGCATCTTCAGCCCGGCCTTCTTGAGCACCTGCATGTATTCCGCCTCGGCGGCCGAGTAGTTCATGGCCTGTGCGGCGTTGCCGTAGCGGGACGCGAACTCGATCACCTCCTGCAGATCCTCGGGCAGCGAGGCAAAGACATCCGCGTTGACGACCCAGTGGCCCACACCGGTGTTCCAGTTCGGCGTGTAGATCATCGTCTTGCAGAAATCCTGCAGGTTGGCGGCGGCCACCGCCTCGGCGCCATAGAGCACGCCCTCGATCGTGCCGAGCTGCATGGCGGTGTAGAGCTCCGCCCCCGGCACGACGACCGGCGACGCGCCGAGCTGCTGGACGAAGTCGCCATAGACGCCGACGGCCCGGATCTTCTTGCCCGCCAGTTCGCTGATGCTGGTGATTTCCTCGCGCAGGGCGATGCCATAGGTCAGCGCGATGATGGCCGGGAAATGCTTGACGTTGAACTTGGACTCATAGGCTCCGCTGACGATCTCGCGCAGGCCACGGTTGTAATAGGCGTCGTAGGCCTCCCAGGGCTGTTCCCAGGCCAGCGGCAGGCCGACCTCGACGTCCGCCTCGGGCACGTCGCCGGTGTAGAAGGCGCCCCACGACTGGCTGACGTCCAGGATCCCCTGATCGACCGCCTCGAGCATCCCGGTGACCGAGGTCAGGGCGCCCGCATCGTAGGTTTCGAACTTGATCCGGCCGTTGCTCAGCTGTTCGACCATCTCGCGGAAGCCGCCGCCGGTGATCGTGGTGAAGGCCTGATTCGCGGGGTGCGAGCCCTGGTAGCTCAGCGTGTATGTCTTGCCGTCCTGCGCCGCGGCGGTCTTGGCGGCAAGCGCGGCAGCAGCGGCGCCGAAGCCGCCGGCGAGCATGGTGCGTCGGTTGAAAGTCATTTTATCCTCCCTTTCCGGGCATGCGCCCGTGGCCGTTCTGTTTTCTGGCCGGCCAAGCCGTGGTGCGGTTGCCCGCTTTCCGTCTCCGGACGACGTCACCCGTGGGTGCTTGGCAATGACGTCCGGTCTTCTCCTCTCGCTTCGGTCTCCCGGCGCCGGGTTCCGGATGTCCCGGACAGTGGCGCTTGACGACCTGCGTTAAAAGATACTACTCGGTATCATAATTGTCCATGACGGCGTTTCGGCGTCGGGGAGGAGGATCATGGGATCGGTTCCACATCGTGAAATTCGGCGGCGGCTGGAGGGCGCGGACTGCGTTCCCCTTGCTCTTTCTCTGGTGCAACTGACTGGCGATCTGTCCTTGCTGGACGAAATCCAGGCGCATGTGCACGGCCCGTGGGACTATTCGCATTCACTGCCCGACGCGCTGCAATCGAGGATTCGTGACCGTATGGCGGATGCGATGGCCGGGCATGCCGGCACTGGCGCAGCGCCGCTCGGAACCCCGGACGCCGAGACGATGCAACGGATGATGAGCGTCGTCGTCGGCGAACCGGTCGCCCCGGAATACGTCCCGATGGCGCTGGAGCAGATGGAACTGTCGGCCAGCGGCAAGGTGGACGTTCCCGAGGTCGATCAGGTTGCCGCCACCGATTTCCCCGTGATCATCGTCGGCGCGGGCGCCTCGGGCATCTGCGCGGCGATCCAGCTCGGACAGATGGGCGTGCCCTATGTCCTCCTGGAAAAGAACCCGGCCATCGGCGGCACGTGGTACGAGAACCGGTATCCCGGCTGTGCCGTCGACACGCCCAACCATTTCTACCAGTTCGCATTCGAGCCGAATGACGAATGGCCCGAGTATTTCTCGCACCAGGCCAGCATCCTCGACTACCTGCGCCATTGCGTCGACCGCTACGAGCTTGCCCCAAACATGCGGCTGGGGCGCGAGGTGGTGTCGGCCGAATACTGTCCTGACAGGCAGATGTGGACCGTCACAGCCCGCACCGAAGCGGGTGACGAGGAGGTCCTTGAGGCCCGCGCGGTGATCTCGGCCGTCGGGCAACTGAACCGCCCCTCGATCCCCGATCTGCCCGGCCTCGCCAGCTTTGTCGGTCCCGCGCTGCACACCGCGCAATGGCCCGAAGAGGGTCTCGATCTCGACGGCAAGCGCGTCGCGCTGGTCGGGACCGGGGCCAGCGCCGTGCAGGTCGGGCCGGCCATCGTCGACCGGGTCGCCGCACTGACCGTGCTGCAGCGGTCCGGCGCATGGGTCGCGCGGCGGCCCAACATCGACCGGCTGGTCAGCGACGACACCAAGTGGGCGCTCAAGGCCGTGCCGTTCTATGCCTCGTGGTATCGCTTCCAGCTGTTCTGGGGCTTTGCCGACGGCCTGTTCGACGCGCTCCGCATCGACCCGGAGTGGCAGGGCGGCGGGGAGTCGATCAACGCCAAGAACCAGAAGCTGCGCGAGGCGATGACCCGCCACATCAAGCGCGAACTCGAAGGGCGCGAGGACCTGCTCGACAAGGTGATCCCGGACTACCCGCCCTTCGGCAAGCGCGTGCTGGCCGATGCGGGCTGGTACAGGATGCTGCGGCAGGATCACGTCGAACTGGTCTCGACCGGGATCGACCACGTCGAACCGGACGCCATCGTATTGACGGACGGCCGCCGGATCGAGGTCGACGCGATCATCTTCGCCACCGGGTTTCAGGCCGGCAAGATGCTCTGGCCGATGCACATCAAGGGCAGGGGCGAGCAGAGCATCCGCGAGCTCTGGGGCGACGACGATCCGCGCGCCTTCCTCGGCATCGCGGTGCCGGAGTTTCCGAACCTCTTCGTGATGTACGGCCCGAACACCAATCTCGGCCACGGGGGCAGCGCGATCTTCCTCGCCGAATGCCAGATGCGCTTCATCGCCAGCACCATCGCGCAGATGATCAACGGCGGTCACGCCACGGCCGAGATCCGGCGCGACGTGCACGACCGCTACAACGACGAGATCGACGCAAAGCTGCGGGATCTGGTCTGGAGCCACCCTTCGGTCACGACATGGTACAAGAACCCCAACGGGCGGATCATCACCAACCAGCCATGGCGGCTGGTCGAATACTGGCGTCTGACGCATGACGCCGACATGGCCGACTTCATCACCGAACCGGCCGCTGGCAAGCAGGGGAGGGCGAGCCGTGCAGGATGACGCGAATTTCGGAACCGGCGGCACGCTGGTCATCGGCGGCAGCGGCGGCATCGGTCAGGCGGTCTGCGCCGCCTTCGCCGGGGCGGGCAGCGACGTCGCGCTGACTTACCGCTCCAACGCGACCGCAGCCGAGCAGGTGCAGGCCGTGATCGAGGCCGCCGGCCAGCGCAGCCTCGCCCGCCCGGTCGACATCACCGACCGCGCGGCCGTCCGGGCGATGGTCGACGAAAGCGCCGAGGCGTTCGGCGGGCTGCACACCGTGGTCATCGCCATGGGCGCCGACATCAGCATGACCTACGTCTCGGGCATCGACGACGACGAATGGGACCGCACCATCGCGGGTGACCTGACCGGCTGCTACAACGTGCTCAAGGCCGCGATCCCCCATCTCCAGAAAAGCCGGGGATCGGTCGTCGCCATGACCTCCGCCGCGCTGCACCGCTACGCCCAGAAGGACGTGCTCTCGGCCGTGCCCAAGGCAGGCGTCGAGGTGCTGATACGCGGCATCGCCCGCGAGGAGGGGCGGTCGGGCGTCCGGGCGAATTCCATCGCCCTCGGCGTCATCGACGGCGGGCTGTTTCACCGGCTGACGGAACGCGTGCCGCCCGAATTCGTCGAGGCGATGAAGCGCAACACCGCCCTGCGCCGCTTCGGCACGCCGGAGGAGGCCGCCGATCTGGCGGTCTTCCTCGCCTCGCGCAAAGCGGCGTACATTACCGGGCAGAGCATCGCGCTGGATGGCGGATATTCGATCTGAGGGACCGAACCGATGGATGACCTGACCATTTCCGACATGCTGCGCCGCGCGGCCGCGCGCCACGCCGACCTGCCCTGCTGGATCGAAGAGGGGCGCACCGTCACCTACGCCGCCTTCGACCGCGAGGTCGACCGGCTGGCGGCGGGCCTGCTGAACCTCGGTGTGACCAAGGGCGATCACGTCGGCATCTGGCTGCCCAACACTTACGAGTGGATGCTGTCCTTCTGCGCGACCGCCCGGATCGGCGCGGTGATCGTGCCGGTCAACACGCGCTACAAGGCCGAGGAAGCGGGCTATGTCATCGCGCAGGCGGATGCCAAGGTCCTCATCATGCTGCGGCGGATGTGGAAGTCCGACTATTACGCGATGCTCTGCGAAATCGCGCCGGACCTGCCGGCGCAGCAATCCGGCGAACTGAACCTGCCCGAGCTTCCGAGCCTGCGCACGGTCGTGGTGCTCGACGAAACCGCGACGGCGGGGACCGTCACCTTCGACTCCGTCCTGAGCGACGACACCGGCGCGGTGGCGCAGGCCGAGGCAAATGTCGCGGCGGACGACATGCTGCTGATCTGTTTCACGTCGGGCAGCACCGGCAAGCCCAAGGGCGTCATGCACAACCACGGCGTCATCGAGCAGTCGACCCGCGTCGGCCTGGCCCTGCATGTCGAGCCGGGCGACCGGGTTCTGGCCCATATGCCGTTCTACCATTCCGCCGGGCTCTACATGGCGCTGATCACCTCGCTGAACCTCGGCGCGGCGCTGGTGCCGATGATCCAGTGGACCCCGCGCGAGGCGCTCGACCTGATCGAACGGCACCGGGTCACGATGTTCGGCGGCATCCCGACCCATTATTACGACATCTGCGCCGTGCCCGACATCGACCGCTACGACCTGTCCTCGCTCAAGGCGGCGTGGATCGGCGGGTCGGCGGTCATGCAGGAGACGTTCGAGCGGATCATGCGGTCCATGCGGCTCGACAAGCTCTTCTCGACCTACGGCATGACCGAGAACACCATCTCGACCAGCTTCAACCGCTGGGACGATCCGGTCGAATACTGCTGCCGCAACAAGGCCCCGCTGCTGTCCAGCTGCGAGGTGCGCATCGTGGACCCGGAAACGCTGGCCGAAGTCCCGCCGGGATCGGAAGGCGAGATCTGGTGCCGCGGCGAAACGGTGATGATCGGCTACTACAAGAACCCCGAAGCGACCGCGGAGGCGATCACGCCCGAGGGCTGGCTGCGCAGCGGCGACCTCGGCACGCTGGATGCGGAGGGCTACCTGACCGTCACCGGACGGCTCAAGGACCAGCTCAAGATCGGGGGCACCAACACCTCGCCCGTCGAAATCGAACAGCAGCTTGCCGCGCATCCCTCGGTCAAGTCATCCGTCGTCGTCGGCGTGCCCGACGAAAGGATGGGCGAGGTGGCCTGGGCCTTTGTGGAACTGTCGGCAGGCGCAGATCTGAAGCCCGAGGACCTGATCGCGCATTGCAGCCGGACGCTGGCCGACTACAAGGTCCCGCGTCAGATACATTTCGTCCGGGAGTTTCCGTTGACCGCCACCGGCAAGGTCCAGCGGAACGAGGTCGCCAAGATCGCGCGCGGGATGCTGCCGCATGGCTGAGGCATCCCCGATGCGCGGGACAGAACACGGAGGGCCGGCAGGATGACGGATGTCCCGGCAGAGAGCCAGACCAGGCGCAAGTCGCGTCGCGGACGGCGCGGCGCGGGCTCGGAAGAAGAGCAGGAACAGGCCCGCTGGGACCTGATCCGCGCCGCGGCAAAGGCGTTCATGGAATACGGCTATGCCGCAACCTCGATAGATACGGTGGCGGATGTCCTCGGGGCGACCAAGGGGCTGGTCTACTACTATTACCGCAGCAAGGCCGACCTGTTCTTCGACCTGCACCGCGCGGCGATGGAGATCAACCTGAACGCCATCCGCCCGATCGCCACGGGCGAGGGCAGCGCGGCCGACCGCCTCTACCGGATGCTGATCGCGCATTGCAACCTCATCATGGAGGAACTGCCGCTCCAGTGCGTGTCGGTGCAGGGGGTGCAGATGCACCTTGCGGGCAGCACGACCCCGGATCAGCGCAAGGTGCTCGAGAACCTCATCGCCGCGCGGGACGCCTATGAAAAGCACTTCCTCGACGTCCTCGTGCAGGGCGTCGAGGCCGGGGAGTTCCGCGAATGCGATCCGCGCATCCTCATCAAGCCGCTTCTCGGGGCGCTGAACTGGATGACCGTCTGGTATCGCACCCGGCCCGACGAAACGGACGAAACCCGCCGCCACATCGCCGAGGAACACGCCACGTTCCTGCTGCGCGGCGTGTTGCGGGACTGACCGGCCGTGACCGCGTCTCCCTCACCCAAGGTCCGGGACGAGACCGCGTTCGACCCCTCGACGCTTCTGGATGTCGCGATCCCGGATTGCCGCCAGCGCTACGAAGCGCGCGACTGCCGGATCTATGCGCTCGGTGTCGGCTACGGGATCGATCCGTCGGATCCGCACCAGCTGGATTACGTCGGTCCCGCGGCGCGGCGGGTGGCGCCGGGCCTTGCCACCGCCATCGGGGCACCGGGGTTCTGGCTTCGGAACCTCGATTGCGGGATCGACTGGCGCCGCGTCGTCCATGGCGAGATGGCGCTGGAGATCCTCGAGCCGCTGCCGATGTCGGGCGACGTCACCGGGCGGACGCGGGTGACCGGCATCGTGGACAAGGGACCGGGCCGCGCCGCGCTGGTTCTGGCCGAGCGGGAGCTGCGCGACAGCGCGACGGGCGCATTGCACGCGGTGATCCGCGACACGTTCTTCCTGATCGGCGCAGGCGGGTTCGACGGCGGCGGCGCCGGCCCCGCCCGGCTCCCCTCGGTTCCGGATCGCGCGCCCGATACCTGCGTCGCCCTCGGCACGCATATGCAACTGGCCTTTCTGCATCGCCTGTCGGGCGACCGGAACGAGGTGCATACCGACCTCGCCGTCGCACGCTCGGTCGGCTACGACCGCCCGATCCTGCATGGCGTCGCGACATATGGCCTGGCTTGCCACGCGCTGGTGCGCGGCCTCTGCGATCACGACCCCGAACGCATGCGCGGTCTGTCCTGCCGGTTCGCCGCGCCGGTCTATCCCGGTCAGCGCATCGCGGTGGACATCTGGCGCGGCGCGGACGGGCAGGGGGCGTTTCAGGCGCGGATCGACGGCACGGGGCAGGTGGTGCTCAGCCACGGCACATTTCAATACGCGCCCTGACGGGCGACGCGGGCCGGCTTTGTCCGGCCGGACATGAGGAGGAGACGGACATGCTTGATGGCGCGATGGCGGAGATGGTGGAGCGCTTTGCCGCGGACAAGGTGACGCGCGAGGGGCTGCAGGCGGCCGAACGGGGCGACTGGCCCGCTGACCTGTGGCAGGAGCTCGACGGGCTGGGCCTGCCGCGCGGGATGCTGGATGGCGAGGACGGGGGGGCGGAACTGTCGCCCGCAGAAGCGGTGGAGATCGTCCGCCTGCTCGGCCGCCATGCGCTGCCGGTGCCTCTGGGCGACGCGATGGTCACGCTCTGGATCGCCCGCCGCGCCGGGCTGACCCCGCCGGATGGCTATGTCGCGCCGGCGACCGCCGCCAGGGCGACGCTGAGCCGCGAGGGCGAGGGCTTCCGCCTGTCGGGACAGGCCGCCCGCGTGCCCTGGGGGGGCGAGGCCGCCGCGCTGCTGGTCTCCGCCGAGCTGGACGGCGCGCCGATGCTGGCGCTCCTCCCGGCTGCGGCGCTCTCGGTCACGCCCGGCACCAACATGGCGCGGGAACGGCGTGATACGCTGGACTTCGACACGGTGCTCGACGCATCCACAGTCGCCGCCGCGCCCGAAGGGTTCGGGCCCGAGGGTCTGTTGCTGATCGGCGCGGCGGTGCGGACGGCGGGGCTGGCGGGCGCGATGGAACGGGCGCTCGAGATGACGGTCGCCTACGCGCAGGAGCGGGTGCAGTTCGGCAAGCCGATTGCCG
>NZ_AQQU01000011.1 GCF_002210105.1 Oceanicola sp. 22II-s10i
ATTTGCGCGCAGATCGGCCATTCCGGGCGCAAGGGCTCGACCCGGCTGGCGTGGGACGGCATCGACAAGGCGCTGCCCGAGGGCGAGAACTGGGATCTCCTGTCCGCCTCACCCATCCCGCTGATGGAGGGGAACGTGGTGCCAAAGGAAATGGACCGCGCCGACATGGACATGGTGAAGGACCAGTTCATCGCCGCCGTCCGCGCCGCCCGCGACGCGAATTTCGACATGATCGAGATGCATGCGGCCCATGGGTATCTGCTGGCTTCCTTCATTTCTCCGGTCACCAACAAACGCACAGACGACTACGGCGGCACGCTGGAGAACCGGATGCGCTATCCGCTCGAGGTCTTTGCCGCGATGCGCGCGGAGTGGCCCGAGGACAGACCGATGACCGTCCGTATCTCGGCCCATGACTGGATGGGCGAGGATGCGGTGACCCCGGACGAAGCGGTGCGGATCGCGGCGATGTTCAAGGCGGCGGGTGCGGATGCGATCAACGTCTCCTCCGGACAGACGGACAAGGCGGAACAGCCGGTCTATGGCCGCATGTTCCAGGTCCCCTTCGCCGACCGCGTGCGCAACGAAATCGACCTGCCGACGCTTGTCGCGGGCAATATCTATGAACCGGACCACGTGAATTCGATCCTGATGGCGGGGCGCGCGGATCTGGTCCTGCTGGCGCGTCCGCATCTGGCCGATCCCTACTGGACCCTTCATGCGGCGGTCGAGCTGGGGGATGAACAGCAGGCCTGGCCCCTGCCCTACGAAGGTGGCCGCCGCCAGGCGAACACGCTGGCCGAACGCGCACGGGCGATGTCGGAATGAGCCTCGCCGGCAAATCGGCCTTCGTGACCGGGGGCGGATCGGGCGTCGGGGCGGCCATCGCCCTGACGCTGGCCGCCGAGGGCGCGCGGGTGACGATCTGCGGGCGACGGTCTGGGCCGCTCAACGCGGTCGCGGGCCGGGGGTCCGGCATCCACCCGGTGGTCTGCGACATCACGGACGAGGCGGCGATTTCCGACGCCATCGCCGCGGCTGCGCCGGACATCGTGGTCGCCAACGCGGGGGTGTCTGAAAGCGCACCCTTCACCGGGACCTCACTCGCCGCGTTCCAGAGGATGGTCGACGTGAACCTGACCGGCACGTTCCTGACGCTGCGCGAAGGGGCGAGAGTCATGAAGGACAAGCCCTGGGGTCGGCTCGTCGCCATCGCCTCAACCGCCGGTCTGAAGGGCTATGCCTACGTCGCGCCTTATGCAGCGGCCAAGCACGGGGTGGTCGGCATGGTGAAATCCGTCGCGCTGGAGTTCGCACGCAAGGGTGTCACGGCGAATGCGGTCTGCCCCGGATTTCTCGACACGGAGATGACCGAACGGACGATCGCCAACATCGTCGAGAAAACCGGACGCAGCCCCGAAGCGGCCCGCGCCTGGCTCGAGGCGACGAACCCGATGCACCGGCTGGTGCCGCCCGATGACGTGGCCCGCGCCGTCCTTTGGCTTTGTTCACCGGGATCGGACATGGTAACGGGACAGGCGATTTCCGTGTCGGGAGGGGAGACATGACACAGCGTTTCCGCCTGACCCGACGTGTCGAGTTCAACCACTGCGACCCGGCCGGGATGGTGTTCTACCCCCGCTATTTCGAGATGATCTCGGCCACGATCGAACGGTTCCTCGCCGATGCCATCGACTACAGCTGGCAGGACATGGGCGTCTTCAGCGGCGGGATGGGTACGCCCCTCGGCCGGATCGAGGTGCGTTTTGCCAATCCAGGCTATCTGGGCGAGGACCTCGATTTCGACCTGACCCTCACGCGCCTCGGCCGGTCCTCGGCCGTTTTCGCGATTCGGTGCAGTTGCAGCAACCAGACACGCTTTGACTGCGACGCGACCATTATCCACGCCCGGACGGGCGGCGGATCCTCCGTCCCCTGGCCCGACGCCGTGCGCGCGCGCATGGCCGCCTACCTGACCACCTCCGAACCTACAGACGAGAAGACGACCGCATGACTTCCCCAAGCCCCCACACCTTCCTGCAGCCCGAAGGCTGGGCGCCCGCAAAGGGCTATGCCAACGGCGTCATGGCCGAGGGCAAGCTGATTGTCACCGGCGGCATCGTCGGCTGGAACGCCCAGCAGGAGTGGGAGCATACGGACATGCTGGGCCAGTTCCGGCAGACACTGGAGAACATCGTGGCCGTTCTGGCCGTGGCCGGGGCCCGACCCGAGCACATCGTGCGGCTGACGTGGTACATCACCGACAAGGCGGAATATAACGACAACCTCCGGTCCTTCGGCCAGATATACCGCGAGATCATCGGCCGCCACTTCCCCGCCATGGCGGTCGTTCAGGTCGTGTCGCTGATGGAAGATGCGGCCAAGATCGAGATAGAGGCAACGGCTGTCATTCCCGCAGGGGCGTGATCCTGCGGGGACCAACGCCGGAGATCTCTCCGCATGTCGACCAGCCGCCGCCGCCGTGGATCAAGGACGCGCGGGCGGGCAACTGGAAATCCTGGCTAACTCACGATGACGAGCTGGCTGCGCAACCTCGAAGCGCGGCCCTGTCGTCGAGGATCAGCCGGACGCCCGCCATGGCGGGCAGCTGAACAGCGGTCGGCGCGGAGTAGACCTCGGCGAACCGGGCGGCGGACGGACCCGACAGCACGGCGCGTGCGACACTGCCTGCGAAATGAATCCCCGCTTCGGGCATGAACGCCATCCTCAGATCGCGGGCGAGATGACCGACCAGACCGGCGTAGAAATCCGCGAATTCGGCTGAAGTCGGGTCTTGCCGGGACAGCGCCTCTGCCGACGTGACCCCGGATCGACCGGTCACGAGGCCGAACATCGCCGAAACGCCCGCGCCCGAGAAGCAGTCCTCGACCGTCGCAAACCGCGCGGCGGCAGCGCCGATCCTTGCATCCAGTGCACGCCCGACCGCACCGGGCAGCGAGACGTGGCCGAACTCGGCCCGCATGCTCAGCACCGTTTCGCCGCTCCGCAGGACGACCGAGCAGACGTTGAACCCCGTGCCGATCCCCGCGACCAGGGCCTGTCCTTCGCTCGGGGCGTCGTCCGATCCCGGCGTGACCGTGGCGAGGCCGTCGGCGGAAAGCGCGGGCAGCGCGTGCCCGAGTGCCGCGAGGTCGTTGAGCAGGACCACCCTGGCGCCGTCGAACCGGTCGGCCAGTTCCGCCGCATCGAAGGACCAGTCGTGGTTCGTCAACCGCGCCACCCCGGCGCCGACAGGCCCCGCCACGGCGATGACCATGCTGTCGAGCCTCTCGACCCCGCTCGCCTCAAGGTATCGCACGGCGAGCGCGGCAAATCCGGGATGATCCGCGTTTCGGAAGCTTTGCGCAGTGCCGGGCAGGAGAAGCCCTTCACGCGCCAGCGCCAGCCGTGCGTTGGTGCCGCCGATGTCCGCAACCAGTCTCATGCCGCCCTGTGCCCTTGCCTTGGAACGAGGATGGCCCGGACCATGCGGTCCGGGCCGGTGTCACGCAAGCCTTGCGGCCCCTCGGATCAGAACGGGCTGTCCGGGAAGTAGTACTGCTCGGCGTTTTCCGGCGTGATGCGCTGGCTGCCGATGATGAAGCGGCCCGACACCGGGGTCGGCGACACGAGGCCGAGCGCGGTCAGTTCGATCGCGGTCGCGATCTGCGCCGGCGGATAGGTCACGTTGACCGGCAGCATCGGATCACCGTCCATCATGCGCTGGATGATCTCTTTCATCCCGGCGCCGCCGACGACCCACATGTCGCCGGTCCGGCCGGCTTGGTCGATGGCCTCGAGCACGCCGATCGCCATGTCGTCATCCGCCGCCCAGACGGCGTCGATGTCGTCATACTTGGACAGGAAGTCCTGCATCACGTTGAACGCATCGTCGCGGTTCCAGTTGCCGTGCTGCATGTCCAGCACGTTGATCCCGGTGCCTTCGATGGCGGCGGTGAAGGCGTCCACACGCTCGTTGTCGAGCGTGGTGGGGATGCCGCGCAGCACGACGATGTTGTCGCCCGACTTCAGGGTTTCGGCAAAGTATTCACCGGCGACGCGACCAAAGCCGGTGTTGTCGCCCGCGACATACAGGTCCTCGATCCCCTCGACCGACAGGCCACGGTCGACGACCGTCACCCAGATGCCCGCTTCCTTGACCGCCTGAACCGGCGAGGTCAGCGGCTCGGATTCGAAGGGCAGGACGACCAGCGCGCTGATGTTGCGTGTGGCGACCATGTCCTCGATGTCGTTGACCATCTTGCCCGCGTCACCGGCGGTCGCCAGCACGAAGTCGAGCTGGGGATAGGTCGCTTCGAGCCGCTCGATAGCGGCCTGCGCGTGGTAGTTCAGGCCGCCCATGAAACCGTGGGTGGCCGAGGGAATGGCGACACCGATGACCTTGGTGTCCTGCGCCAGGGCCGGGGTGGCCGCGATGGCGAGGCCGAGCGCCGCGCCCTTGAAGATGTCTCTGCGTTTCATTGGTAGTTCCTCCCTTGGAATGGACCGCTCAGTCGGCGGGTTTGCTTTCACGCTGCAGAACCACAGCGAGAATGACGATGACGCCCTGGATCGCGCCGTTGAGGTACGGGCTGACGATCGAGGCGAGGTTCAGGATGTTGTCGATCAGGCTCAGAATCAGGACGCCGACGACGGTGCCCCAGACCCGGCCATAGCCGCCCTTCAGGACCGTGCCGCCGATGATGACCGCCGCGATGGCCTCCAGTTCCCACAGAACCCCGGTCGAGCCGGAGGCGGAGCCGAGGCGCGGCACGTACATGATGGTGGCGAGGCCGACGAGCATCCCGAGCAGCACGTAGGTCGCCATCCGCACGCGGTCGACGTTGACGGCGGAATACTTGGCCACCTGCTCGTTCGCTCCGAGCGCCGCGCAGTGCCGTCCGAACGGCGTCTTGCGCATCGCCAGCTCGCCGAGGATCGCGACCACGGCGAAGACGATGATCGGCCAGGCGACGCCGAGGATGCCGTCGTAATAGACCGGGCGGTAGAAGCTGCGGGCCTCGAAGTTCAGCGACAGCGTGCCGCCGTCCGCCAGCCAGGTGGTCAGCGAGCGGTAGATCCCCATCGACCCGAGCGTGACGATGAACGCCTCGATCCCCACCTTGGATATGAGGAAGCCGTTTATCAGCCCCGCGCCGAACCCCGCCAGCAGCGCCACCACCATGCCCGCCAGGACCAGCGGCACGCCGACCCCCAGCGTCGGGATCATCGCGTTCATGGCGAGGATCATCACCCCAGCCACGAAAGCCGCCATCGACCCGACCGACAGGTCGATCCCGCCCGCCGTGATGACGAAGGTCATGCCGACCGCGATGATGCCGATGAAGGCCGAGCGGGCGAGGACGTTGGTCACGTTGCCGTAGCTCAGGAAGTTGGAGTTGAGCGAGGCGCCGAGGATGATCAGCGCCACCAGCGCCAGCACGGGCCCGAGCGCGTGCAGCGGGATGCGGCGGCGGGGCTTGGTGCGGCCCTCGATTGCGGTGCTGTCGCTCATGCGGAGGCTCCGGTCAGTTCGCCCACGCCCATGGCGCGGCGCAGGATGGCGTCTTCGGTGATCTGGTCGCCGGTCAGTTCGCCCGCGATGTGGCCCCGGCCCATCACCACAACGCGGCTGGCGAGGCCGATGACCTCGGGCAGTTCCGAGGACACGACGATCACGCTCTTGCCTTCGGCCGCCAGCGCGGCGATGAAATCGTAGATCTGCTGCTTGGTGCCGATGTCGATGCCGCGCGTCGGTTCGTCGATGATGACGATCTGCGGCTCGGCCAGCATGGTCTTGGCCAGCAGCAGCTTCTGCTGGTTGCCGCCCGACAGGCTGCCCGCCTTCATCACGCGGTCCTTGACCCGGATGTCGAAATCCGAGATCGCGCGCGTCAGCGCCGCATCCTCGCTCCGCTTGTCGATGGACAGCCGCCCGAAGCGGTCCAGCGCCAGAAGCGTCAGGTTTTCGGTCAGCGACTTGCCCAGCAACAGACCCTTTTCCTTGCGGTCCTCGGTCAGGTAGACCAGCCCCGCCTCGCGCGCGGCCAGCACCGATCCGGCCTTGATCGGCTTGCCGTTGACCCGGACCTCGCCCGTGGCGGGCCGCAGACCGACGATTCCCTCCATCAGCTCCGTCCGCCCCGCGCCGACGAGGCCCGCAAAGCCCAACACCTCGCCCCGCCGCAGCGTGAACGAGGCGTCGCGCACTTTACCCGGCACCGTCAGGCCCTTGACCTCCAGCACCACGTCGTCGCCAGCGGCGGGCTTGGCCGGGAACAGGTCCGACAACTCGCGCCCCACCATCGCCTCGGCCATGGCGTGTTCGGTAAACCCGGCGGCGGGCCGCGTCGTGACATGCGCGCCGTCGCGCAGGACGGTGACGCGGTCGGCGATGCGGCCGATCTCGTCCAGCTTGTGCGAAGTGTAAAGGATCGCCGTCCCCTGCGCCTTCAGCCGTTCGATCTGGCCCAGCAGGACATCCGTCTCGCGCCCTGTCAGCACGGCGGTCGGTTCGTCCATGATCAGCACGCGGGCGTTGCGGCCAAGGGCGCGGGCGATCTCGACCATCTGGCGGTTCGGCACGGACATGTCGCGGATGCGGGTGCGCGGATCGACGTGGCAATCCAGCCGCGCCAGCAGGTCGCGCGCCTCGTCCCGCATCGCCTTGTGATCCAGGAACAGGCCGCGCCGCCGCTCGCGCCCGAGAAACAGGTTCTCCTCGGCGGTCAGCTGCATGGCGAGGTTGAATTCCTGATGGATCATCAGGATCCCCGCCGCCTCGGCCGCGCGCTGGTCAGCGAAGCGGACCGGTTCACCGTCCAGCAGCAACTCGCCGGAAGTCGGTGCGAGGTATCCGCCGAGGATCTTCATCGTCGTCGACTTGCCCGCGCCGTTTTCCCCGATCAGCGCGTGCACCTCGCCCGGAACCAGCGAGAAATCGACGCCGTGCAGCACCTCGATCGGGCCGAAGGACCGGGTCACGCCGCGTGCTTCGAGGATCGGCGTCATAGCGTCACCCATGCGGCGTTGCGCTTCGAGGACCGGACGCAGGCGTCGACGAAGGCCACGCCTTCGACCCCGTCGGCGATGGACGGGTACGTCACGCCGTCGGGCAGCGGTGCGCCGGTGCGGGCGGCGGTGATCGCCTGCGCGGCCTCGCCATAGATGTTGGCGAAGGCTTCGAGGAACCCCTCCGGGTGGCCGGGCGGGATCCGCGTCAGTCGGCGCGAGCCTTCGGTCGTTGCCGCAGAGGCGCGGGTCACGATCTCGGTCGTGCCGCCGAGGGGCGTGACGAACAGCTGGTTCGGGTTCTCCTGCCGCCATTCGATCCCGGCCTTCGTGCCGTAGACGCGCAGCGACAGGTTGTTCTCTTCCCCCGCCGCAACCTGGCTGCACCAGAGCATCCCCCGTGCGCCGCCGGCAAACCGCAGCATGACGTGGGCGTTGTCGTCCAGTGCGCGGCCGGGAACGAAGCTCTGCAGATCCGCCGCCAGCGCCTCGGGCACCAGACCGGTGACAAAGCGCATCAGGTTCCACGCATGGGTGCCGATGTCGCCCGTCGCACCCCCTGCCCCGCTGCGCGCGGGGTCGGTGCGCCATGCGGCCTGCTTGTTGTCATCGGCGGGTTCCTCGGCCAGCCAGTCCTGCGCGTATTCCACCTGCACCAGCCGCAGCTCGCCCAGATCGCCGCGCGCGATCCGCGCCTGCGCCTCGCGCACCAGCGGATAGCCGGTGTAGTTGTGGGTCAGGATGAACAGCGCGTCCGACGCCTCGGCCGCGCGCTGCATCTTCTTCGCATCCGCCAGCGTACCGGTCAGCGGCTTGTCGCAGATCACGTGGACGCCGCGCTTCAGGAATTCCCGCGCGACCGGCAGGTGCATGTGGTTCGGCACCACCACCGCAACTGCCTCGATCCCGTCCTTCAGACGCGCCTCGCGCCTGGCCATCTCGACATAGTCGGAATAGGTCCGGTCCGCCGCCAGCCCTACGGCCTCGGCCGAGGCGCGGGCCTTTTCCTCGGTCGAGGACAGCGCGCCCGCGACAAGCCGGAACTGCCCGTCCAGACGCGCGGCCATGCGATGCACGGCGCCGATCATGGCCCCCTGCCCGCCGCCGACCATCCCCAGCCGGATCGGCCCCGTTCTGTCGGCGAAGCGCGTCATGTCAGCCCCAGCATCCGGCGATTGGCCGCGTCATCCGCGCCGCCCGCGGCGAAATCGTCGAAGGCATGGGGCGTGACGCGGATGATGTGGTCGCGAACGAACTGCGCCCCCTCGCGCGCCCCGTCCTCGGGGTGCTTCAGGGCGCATTCCCATTCGACGACCGCCCAGCCGTCGAAATCCATCGCGGCGAGCTTGGCGAAGATCGCCTTGAAGTCGACCTGCCCGTCGCCCAGCGACCGGAACCGCCCGGCGCGATCCACCCAGGACTGGTAGCCGCCATAGACCCCCTGCCGCCCGGTCGGATTGAACTCCGCATCCTTGACGTGGAACGCTCCGATCCGTTCGGCATAGATGTCGAGGTTGTCGAGGTAATCGAGACATTGCAGGACATAGTGGCTCGGATCGTAGAGCATCATCGCGCGGGGGTGGTTGCCGACCCGCTCGAGGAACATCTCGAAGCTGACACCGTCGTGCAGGTCCTCGCCCGGATGGATCTCGTAGCAGAGGTTCACGCCGTGTTCGTCGGCGTAGTCGAGCAGCGGACGCCAGCGCGCAGCCAGTTCGTCGAAGGCGGTTTCGATCAGCCCGGTAGGACGCTGCGGCCAGGGGTAGACATAGGGCCAGGCCAGCGCGCCCGAGAATGTCGGCAGCGCGGTCAGCCCGAGATTGGCGGAGGCCCGGACGGCCTTGCGCACCTGCTCGACCGCCCATGCCTGCCGTGCTGCGGGGTTGCCACGAACGGCTTCGGCGGCGAAGCCGTCAAACGCCGCATCGTAGGCGGGATGCACGGCGACGAGTTGCCCCTGCAGATGGCAGGACAGTTCCGTCACCGTGATGCCGTTGGCCCGCGCCTGTCCTGCCCAGTCCTCGCAATAGCCCCTGCTCTCGGCCGCCTTGTCGAGGTCGATCAGGCGGGCGTCCCAGCTGGGAACCTGAACGCCTTCGTAGCCGCAGTCCGCAGCCCAGCCGGTGATCCCCGTCCAGCTGTCGAAGGGCGCGTCGTCGCCCGCGAACTGCGCCAGAAACAGCGCAGGTCCCTTGATCGTCTTCACGGCAGCCTCCCGTCGCGCGGATTCTCCCGATCCGCGCATGTAATCGTTTGCATGGGAGCCTGACAAAGAATGTAATCGTTTACAAGAGCGAAGATCCGGGCCATTCTGGCCGCCACTCAGAGGTGAGAATGGATCGGAAAACCGCCACTATTCAGGACGTTGCGCGCGTGGCGGGGGTGTCCACCGCGACGGTCAGCCGGACCCTGTCGAAACCGTCGGTGGTGGCGAAATCGACTCGGGAGGCCGTTCTGGATGCCGTGGCCGAAACCGGCTACCGCGTGAACGCGACCGCCTCCAACCTCAGGCGCCAGCGCACCGGGACGGTCATCGTCCTGCTGCCGAACCTCGCCAACCCGTTCTTCTCGCAAATCCTCGCGGGGCTGGCGTCGGTCCTGACCCCCGCCCAGTTCGGCATGCTGATCGCCGACACCCAGTCCGGCCCGGATCCCGAGGAACGGCTGCGGCATTACCTGACATCCGGGCAGGCGGACGGGCTGATCCTTCTGGACGGCACATTGTCACCCGAGGCGCTGGCCATACCCGGTCGTCCACCCGTGGTGCTGGCCTGCGAATGGCTGGGGCAGGACCTGCCGTCCGTCCGGGTCGAGAACGAGAAGGGCGCGGCGCTTGCCGTCGGTCACCTCGCGCGGCTCGGGCATCGCAGGATCGGCCACGTCACCGGCCCGCGCGGCAACGTCCTGACCGAAACCCGGCTGGAGGGGTTCCGCTCGGCGCTCGGCAATCTCGGCCTGCCGCTGCGCGAGGACTGGGTCGTCGAGGGCGACTTCAGCATGGACTCCGGGGCCGCCGCGGGGCGGGCCTGGCTGACCATGCAGGACCGACCGACTGCGCTTTTCCTGTCTTCGGACGAGATGGCGGTCGGGTTCCTGGGCGAGGTGCAGCGCGCCGGCGTGCTTGTGCCCGAGGATGTGTCGATCGTCGGCTTCGACAACATCGAGATCGCGCAGCACCTCAGTCCGGGCCTGACGACCATCCGCCAGCCGCGCACACAGATCGGGGTCCGCGCGGCGGAACTGCTGCTTGCCATGATCGAAACAGGCTCTCTGACGGGGCCTTCGGAACTGATCGAGGTCGAATTCATCCGCCGCGGCAGTGCGGCCCGCCCGCCCCACGAAGTCTGAACTCAGCCCCCGAACAGCCCACCGAACTGGTCGCGCAGCAGATTCTTCTGGACCTTGCCCATCGTGTTGCGCGGAAGGTCGGGCAGGATTTCGATGGCCTTGGGCTGCTTGAACTTGGCGAGGCGTGGCGCGATCCCGGCGCGGACGGCATCGGGGTCGATCTGCGCACCGGGACGCGGGACGAGCACGGCGACCACCCCCTCCCCGAAATCGGGATGCGGCACGCCGATCACCGCGCTTTCGAGAACGTCGGCCTGTTCGTCGAGGATCAGCTCGATCTCCTTGGGATAGATGTTGTAACCGCCCGAAATGATCAGGTCCTTGGCCCGGCCCACGATGTGGACATAGCCATCCGGATCGACCGTCCCGATATCCCCGGTGATGAACCAGCCGTCCGCACGCAGTTCCGCCGCCGTCTTCTCGGGCATCCGCCAATAGCCCTGAAACACGTTCGGACCGCGCACCTCGATGATCCCCGTATCGCCCTGATCCAGTGTCGCGCCGGTGTCGGGATCGGTGATCTTCAGCTCGACCCCCGGCAGCGGAAAGCCGACCGTCCCGGCCCGCCGTTCCCCGTCGTAGGGGTTGGAGGTGTTCATGTTCGTCTCGGTCATCCCGTAGCGCTCGAGGATGCGGTGCCCGGTGCGTGCTTCGAACTCGCGATGCGTTTCGGCCAGCAGCGGGGCGGAGCCGGAGGTGAACAGGCGCATGTCCTTGGTCAGGTCGGATGTGAAACGGTCGTCTGACAGAAGCCGCGTATAGAACGTCGGCACACCCATCATCGAGGTCGCGTCAGGCAGCCATCGGATCACGCTGTCGGCGTCGAACTTTGGCAGAAAGATCATCGACCCGCCCGAGGCCAGCACCACGTTCGTCGCAACGAACAGCCCGTGCGTGTGGAAGATCGGCAGGGCATGCAGCAGGACGTCGCTTTCGGTGAACCCCCAGAGTTCGGCCAACGTCAGCGCGTTCGACAGCAGGTTCGACTGGCTGAGCATCGCGCCCTTCGACCGTCCAGTCGTGCCGGAGGTGTAGAGCAGCGCGGCCAGGTCGTCAGGCCCACGCTCAGCCGGGATAAAATCGTGGTCCTTGGCGGCGAGGTCCGTCAGGGTCCCCTGCCCGGCCGGGTCCAGCGTAAGAACCTTCGCACCGCCCGCGATCCGTTCGACCGTCGCCTGCGCGGCCGGTCCGCAGATGACCGCGCCGGCCTCGCTGTCGCCGATGAAGTACTCCAGCTCGTCCGCCGTATAGGCCGTGTTGAGCGGCAGGAAGACGATCCCCGCCATGACGCAGGCGGCATAGAGCGCCAGTGCCTCCGGTGATTTCTCCACCTGCACGGCCAGCCGGTCGCCGGGCTGTAGCCCGAGCGAGACGAGTGCCCCGGCCTGCCGCTCCGCCATACGGTAGAACACCGCCCCGGACAGGGTCGCGCCATCGGGCAGGGTCAGGAACGTGTCGTCGCGCGCCGCGAGCGGGGCGATCAGGCGGTCATGCAGCGGATTGGCCATGTCTCGGGTCCTCAGGCGGCAACTGTGGTACGCAGCAGGGCGCGCACCTCTTTCGAAGCGACGACCTCCCTGTCGCTGGCAAAACGTTCGTGGTTCTCGGCAAAGGTGTCGGCGTCGTAGCGGTAGTTCACCATCGCACCCGCACTCTCCGCCATGCCCTTGTCCGAGGTGTCGGCACGTGCATGGACCGCGTGAACATAGGCCCCGTTGCCAAGGTGGAAGCGCGATACGGGATCGTAGGGCATGCCGTCTCCGCGCTTGGCGGTCAGCAGGAACCGGGCGGCCGTGGCCCTGAGCCCCTCGTCATCCAGCCGTGCGGCGTCGATCCCCTGCTCGGCCATCCATTTCTTCAGGGTCGGAATGGGCGAAAGAGTGACGAATGTCGTGATGTTCGGCAGCTCCGACGACAGGTCCTCCGCCACCTGCTTGATCAGCGAATTTCCGAAGGAGATCCCGGCCAGCCCGGCCTGGCAATTCGAGATGGAATAGAACACCGCCGTATCCGCCTCCTCGGCCCCAAGCGGTGCGCGGTCCTCGGCCAGCAGCTTCTGGACCGAGCCGGGGATGCCCTGCGTCAGCGCCACCTCGACGAAGATCAGTGGCTCGTCCGGCATGGCGGGGTGGAAGAAGGCAAAGCAACGGCGGTCTTCCGGCTCCACCCGGCGGCGCAGATCGTCCCAGCTGTCGATGGCATGGACCGCCTCGTAGGCGATGATCTTTTCGAGGATCGCTGCAGGGCTTTCCCACGAGATCGGGCGCAGCACGAGGAAGCCGCGGTTGAACCACGAGGTGAAGAGGTGCTGGAAATCGAGGTCGATCCGCGCACGCGGGTCCGAACGCGGGATCAGCCGCAACAGGTCCGACCGCATGGCGACCAGTTGGGTCGTCGCCCCCGGCACCCGGTTCAGCCGGCGCGCCAGTTCCTGCCGGGCGGGTTCGGCGGAGGCGAGGAAACGGGCGTAATTGGCCGGATTCGGCTCTGCTTCGAACGCATCCAGCGCCGCACGCACCTTGTCCGGTGCGATGCCAAGATCCCCGGCAAGGTGGTCGAAGAAGGCGATCTTGCCCGCATCGTCCAGCTTGCCGAACCGGTCCAGGATATGCGCCGCCGCCGTCATCCCCGAGATCTCGCCACTGGTCGACAGCAGGTCGTGGATCAGCCCCTCGGTCGACCGGGCCGAAGGTGGCGGCACGGCCTTGCGGGTCTGGCGGGCAAAGATGGTGGCGAGGACGTCGGACAGGATGCTCACAGTGCCACTCCCATGACGGCGGTTGGAAGCCAGGTCGCGAGACCCGGAAAGATGCAGAGGATCACGATCGCGAGGATCATGCAGCCCACGAAGGGCAGCGACCCGACCAGCACCTGGCGCAGCGTGATGTCGGGTGCGATTCCGTTGATGACGTAGAGGTTGAGCCCCACGGGAGGCGTTATCAACCCGATCTCCATGTTGATCGTCAGGATGACCGCGAACCAGTAGGGATCGAAACCCGCCGCCGTGATAATGGGCAGCAGGATCGGCGCGGACATCAGGATCACCGCCACCGGCGGCAGGAAGAACCCGGCGACCAGCAGGAACAGGTTGATGATCGCCATCAGCACCCACTTGTTCACGTCCAGCGCGGCGATCCACTGCGCGACGGACTGGGTGACCAGCAGCGAAGACAGCATGAAGCTGAACACGCCCGCCGCGCCAATGATGAAGAGGATCATCACCGACTCGCGCGTGGAATCCTTGAGCACCGCCCAGAGTTCGCGGTGCGACACCATCCGGTAGATCACCATCGCGGCGATGATACAGAGCATCGCGCCGACAGCGGCGGTTTCCGATGGCGTGGCGATGCCGCCGTAAAGGGCCACCAGCACGCCCACGATGATCAGCAGGAACGGGATGACGCGGGGCAGGATCTCGAACTTCTCGCGCCAGGAATAGCGGATGCCGGCCAGCGCCGTCGTCGCGGCGCCGCGACGCCAGGTGTCGAAGATCGCCCAAGCGATGAAGAGAGACACCAGCAGCAGGCCGGGGATGACGCCCGCAAGGAACAGCCGCCCGATCGAGGTCTCCGTCGCAATGCCGTAGACGATCATCGTGACCGAGGGCGGGATCAGGATCCCCAGTGTGCCCCCCGCCGCGATGGAGCCCGCGGCGACCTCGGCCGGATAGCCACGGCGGCGCATTTCGGGGATGCCCATCTTGCCGATGGCGGCGCAGGTGGCGGGGGACGAGCCCGACATGGCCGCGAAGAGGCCACAGGCGCCGAGGTTCGACACGACGAGGCCGCCGGGCACGCGGGTCAGCCAGCGCTCCAGCGCCTCGTAGAGGTCCGGGCCCGCGCGGGTCGACGCGATCGAGGCGCCCATGATGATGAACATCGGGATCGACAGCAGCGCGAAGCTGTTCAGTTCGGCGTAGAAGAGTTCCGGCAGCGCCTCGAGCGAGCGCGGGCCGTCGAAGATCAGCAGGAAGAACGTGGCGACCAGCAGCAGCCCGATGGCGACCGAGACGCCGGAGAACAGCACGACCACGGTGACGACGGCGATGGCCAGTCCGATCAGAAGGGGATCCATCAGTCGAGGCTTTCTTCGGGATGCGGCAGCGGAATGGCCTGTGGCGGGGCGAAGGCCGCCATCCAGAGGTCCGCGAGCAGTTGCAGAAGGTAGAGGCCGAAGCCGAGGGGGACGCTGAGGTAGGTGATCCAGAGCGGGAATTTCCAGACGGATTCCGACTTCCAGTTCCGCGACCACGCCAGTTCGAACATGTGCCAGCCATACCAGAGCATCGCCGCCGCCATGATGATGGTCAGCCCCATGACGATCACCGCCAGCACCCGGCGTGCACCGACCGGCAGAAGGCCGGGCAGCAGGTCGACACCGACATGGCCCCTCAGTTTCTGGACGTAGGACAGGCCCAGCAGGGTCGCACCGATGACGAGATAGATGACGGCCTCGGTCTGCCAGATGGTGGACTGGCCCAGAACCGAGCGGACAAAGATCATGTGGCAGGTGATCAGCACCGCCGCGAGGATCATGAAGGCAGCCGCGACGCCGAAGACCGTCGAGACCGCCGCCAGTACGCGAAGCACCAGCGGCGGCCGATAGCCGGCGCCCGCCGGCGATGTGTCGGCGGGCGTATGTGTCATTCGACGCTCAGCGCCATGTCGAGCAGTTCCTGCCCGTTCGGCGTGTCCTTGACGAAGGTCGGATAGGACGTCGTCTTGGCCAGTTCGCGCCATGCGTCGAAGTCGGCCTGGCTCATCTCGGCGATTTCGACGCCTGCGTCGCTGAACGCCTTGGTGGTGATCGCGTCACCTTCCTTGGCCTTCTCCAGATACCATGCCTCGGCCTTGGCCGATGCGTCGGTCAGCGCCTTCTGCTGTGCCTCGGAAAGACCGTCGAAGGTGGTCTTGTTGATCAGCAGCGGCTGATACATGAACCACAGCGCGGTTTCACCTGCGGGGGTGTAGCACTTCAGCTGTTCATACAGACGATAGCTGAGGAAGCTTTCGGACGAGGTGTTGGTCGCGTCCAGAACGCCGGTCTGCAGCGCCGGATAGATCTCGGACGACGCCATCGAGCTGATCGAGGCCCCTGCCCCGGCCAGCATCTCTTCGAACGCCGAACCGGCGGCGCGGATGGTCACGCCCTTCACGTCCTCGGGCTTGGTGATGCAGCCCTTGTTCGACCCGAACCCGCCTGCAAGGTAGCCGTGCACGAGGGTTTTCACGTCATCGCCGTTCATGATCTCTTCGATCTTGCCCATGAAGGGCGAGGCCGAGAGGCGCGCGGCGTGGTCGTGGTTTTTCACGAGGCCCGGCATCAGGGTCAGGTTGTAGGCCGGTTGCTGGCCGCCCGCGTAGGACAGCGGCAGGACCGTCATGTCGAGCTGGCCGCGCGACAGCGGCGTGTACTGCTCGCGCGCCTTGAACAGGGTCTGGTTCGGGTAGATCTGGATCTCCAGATCGACACCGGCCGCCTTGACGTCATCGGCGACCATCTGCGCGACCTGGTGGCGGACATCGCTTTCCGACCATTGATGCGACAGCTTCAGGGTTTCGGCACCCGCCGCACCCGCGAAGACTGCGGCGAGAGCGCTCGCCGCGAGTAGATGTTTCATTGATTTTCCTCCCATGGCCGTTCGTTTCGGAACGGCGACGGGATCAGAAAGCAAGGCGTTGCGTACTCTGTCAACCTTCTTGTATACGAAACCCATGTCTTCGCATTCTGCAATACATGACTCCGCCGAGGTCCGCAGCCGCTCCGACGTGATCGCGGCGCTTCTGGAAGAGCAGATCCTGACGGGCCGTTTCGCGCCCGGCACCCGGCTGGACGAAGCCTCGCTTGCCGAGGAACACGAGGTCTCGCGCACCCCGATCCGCGAGGCTTTCCAGAAGCTTGCGCAGTCCGGTCTGGTCGAGCACGCGCCACGCCGCGGAGTCTTCGTCCGGCAGGCCACACCGGTCGAGATCATGGAGATGTTCGAGGTCATGGCCGAGATCGAGGCGGTCTGCGGCCGTCTGGCCGCCCTGCGGAGCACCGAGGCGCAGATCGACGCGCTGCGTCGTGCCAATGCCGCCTGCCGACTCGCCTTCGAGGCAGGGGATGCCGACCGCTACTACGAGCAGAACGGCACCTTCCACCACCTGATCTACGCGCAGGCCGGCAACCGGTACCTGGAACAGGAGGCCCGGCGGCTGCATCGCCGTCTGAAGCCCTATCGCCGGATGCAGCTGCATCTGCGTGGCCGTCTGGCGCAGTCGATGGCCGAACACGAAGCGATCGTGGATGCCATCGCGGCGGGTGAAGGCACTCTGGCCGCTGACCTGCTGCGCGACCATGTCGCCGTGCAGGGCGAGAAGTTCCACCATCTGCTGACGCAGTTGCGTCCGGTCACGCAGGCCTGACGCGGAGCTTTCGGGCAGGCTAGTTGCAGGGGTTTTCCGGCGCCTGTCCCGCGAGAACGCGGACGACCTCTTCGGCGGCACGCCGCCGCATCTCTATCAACGAGGCGTCCGACGAAAACGCGACATGGGGCGTGATGATCGCCGCCGGATGTTCACGGAGGGCGCTCGGCACCTCCGGCTCGGTTTCAAGAACGTCGAACCCGACGCCGCCGAGGTGCCCGGAGTTCAGTGCATCCAGTGCGGCATCCTGATCGACCACGGCACCGCGACTGACGTTCACGAGGAAGCTGCCCGGCTTCATCAGGGCGAGCTGGTCCTTCCCGATCAGGTGATGCGTCTCGGGCGTCAGAGGCGTGTGAAGGATGACGACGTCGCTGCGTGACAGCAGCTCGTTCAGGAAAACCGCCTCCACCCCCGCCTCGCCCTTGAAGCTCCGACCATGTGCCACGACCGTACAGCCGAAGGCGCGGAGCTTGGCCGCCGTCAGTCGGCCAATCCGACCGTAGCCCACGATCCCGCAGGTCAGGTCCGCCAAGCGCCGCAGCTTGGCGCTGCCCGGATTCCAGTTGCCCTGCCGGACGTCGCGGTCGAAATGGACGATCCCGCGGGTCCATGCGAGTACGAAACCAACGGCACTGTCCGACACTTCGGGCACGCAGTAGTCCGGCACATTCGTGACACGAACGCCGGAGCGGGTGGCCGCGTCGACCGCGATGTTGTCCAGACCTACCCCCATGCGCGCGACGATGCGCAGGTTGTCCGCGCCGGATATCGCTGCATCCGATACCCGCGCCCAGCAGGTGAGGATGGCGTCGGGGCGGTGCGTGCGGACCAGCGCGTCGATCTCGGCCTCGGGCGCGGGATCGGCGGGGCCGCAGACCAGCGTGTGGCCTGCCCTTTCGATCACCTCGCGTTCGACCAGATCGTCGGGCCAGGCCCGGTCGGTCATCAGAACGGTCGCACACATGCCGCGTCTCCTTTCGTGGCGAATGGCGAGGTCAGCCGCCCTGCCCCGCCGTGTCGCGGACCCATTCCGCCAGTTCGCCGCAGGTCGGGGCCCAGATCTCCGGGTCATCCGACACCGACCGGACCGTCGATTCCAGCAGGTCCAGATAGGCCTCATCCTGCGCCAGCAGGAACGGATGGAAGATCAGCGTGACGTGGCCACCTTCCTCTTTCGCGCGGGCGATGTCGCCCTCGACGAACCCGCGCCACTCGGCCGTGGAATAGGCCGCTGCCGGGTCGCCGTATTTCTGACGCAGCGCACCCAGCTCCTCATGCACCACGTAGGCGTCCACGTGTTTCCACGCGAAGGGCAGGCTGACAAAGCCGTCGATCTCGACGTCATCCCCTACCGCGCCGAGCGGCGAGGCGTAGAACAGGCCGTTGGACTGACACTCGTCCCTGAGGTCGTCCAGCGCCACCGCGCCGCCGGGCGGGCGGAAACCCTGCACGTCGACACCCATGTCGCGAAAGGCGTTCACGGCGCGGGTCAGCGCCTGCCGTCGGTCCGGCACCGGGGTCTGGTCCCAGTTCTCGTGCTCCCATCCATGCGCCGCGATCTCGTGCCCTGCGTCGCGCAGGGACCGGATCACGTCGGGATGGGCCACGGTGTTGTAGCCTTCGACGAAGTACGTGATGGGCGCGCCCTCGAGCATCCTCAGCAGGCGCGGCAGCACCTCGATCGACAGGTGCGTCCCGTCCGCCGCGACGGTCGGTTTCAGCCCGATCCGCCGCTGCGCCACGTCACCGAGGTTGTCGAACGTGACGCTTACCGCCGCACGCTTGCCGGACGGGCCCCATCCGTTTTCTGGTATGAACATGGTCTCCTCCCTCCCTGTCCGGTGTCAGTAGATTTCGACCCTGAGTCGCCCCAGGTGCTCGATCTCGGCCTCCACCACGTCGCCGACGCTGGCATAGGTTCCGGTCTCGATCCCCGTCCCTGCCGGTGTGCCGGTCAACAGCAGATCACCGGGCTCAAGCGTGACCTGCGAGGTGATGAACTCCAGAAGCTCGGCCACCGACCAGATCATCTTGGAGGTGTTCGAATCCTGCTCGATCTTGCCGTTCCGCCAGAGCTTCATTGTCAGGTTCTGCGGGTCGCCGACGAATTCCGCAGGGACAAAGATCGGACCCGCGGGACAGGCGGAATCGAACGCCTTGCCCATGAACAGGTCCGCCTGCTTGAAGTGCTTGGGGTTGCGCTGGAAGTCGCGCGCCGAGAAGTCGATCGTCACCATGTAGCCCGCGACATAGGACAGCGCTTCGGCCTGCGTGACACGGCTGGTGCGTTTCGCCATGACGACGCCCAGCTCGATCTCCCAGTCGAACTGGGTGGCGCCGTTCGGATACTTTGCGGTCTTGCCGGGACCGACCAGCGCGGTTGTCGGGGGCTTCATGAACAGGGCGGGGATGTTCCCCTCCTTGCTGAAGTTGGGATAACCGGCGGCCTCGATGTGGTCGAAGTAGTTGGTGCCGGCACAGACGACCTTGAGCGGATATTGAAGCGGGGTCAGGACCTCGACCTCGCCGATGTCGAGCGCCGAGTCGCCACCGTTCGCCGAGAGGCGGGCGGCGACCGCGGTCAACGCCGCATGGCTGGCATCCCAGTCGTCGAACAGGGCCATCAGCCCGCGAGTTCCGACGGCAAGGTCCGGCGCCACCTGCGTCAACGGCCAGAGCTGGTCACCAATACGAATCGCGGCCACGACCTCGCCCGCGCTGCGCACGGTGCAAAGCGAATACACTACTGAAGCCATCTGTCTCCTCCCTCGAAACTGCACGATACGTGCTTTCGTTAGCATGGCTAAGTCGCGAATATACCCCTGTCAACCTTGACCATTTCGCATATCTGAAAAGGCGCAGCGTCAAAAATGGTTGCCTGATGCCAGACTCATTGCTACCGATAGCACAGCATTGGCAATGCAAGAGGGAGGAAATCATGTTGTCATCTGCATTCCTGCGGACGTCTGTCCGCGGCAGAATCGTTGCTGGTCTGACGGGGGCTGCGCTGATGTTCGGCGCGGCCGCTGCGACCGCAGAACCGCTCACCCTGCGCTTTTCCACGATCGTGCCGAACCGGGGCACCTCGGGCGCGGACCTGAACTGGATCGCGGACCAGATCAAGGAACGCTCCAACGGCGACCTCGACGTCGAGATCTTCTGGGGCGGCGCACTGGCTGCACCCGCCGACACGGCCCGCGCGGTCGGTGACGGGCTGGCCGACATGGGCACCGTCGTGACGTCCTACACGCCGGGCCTGCTGGACCTTTACGAAGTCGGAAACCTGCTGATCGGCCCGTCGAACCCATGGGTCGCGCAACAGGCCGCCTATGAGCTGGCGACCGAGAACGAAGATGTGGTGAAGCAGTTCACCGACCGTGGCCTGCACTATGTCACCAACCTGAACGCGGGTCTGATCCAGCTGATCTGCCGCGAGCCGATCAATTCGGTCGAGGACCTGAAGGGCCTCAAGATCCGCACCGGCGGCCCCTATACCGAAGTCCTCAGCCGCATGGGCGCGACCACCATCGCGATCCCGCAGTCCGAGGTCTATCAGGCGCTCGACACCGGCGTCGTCGACTGCAACCAGATCTACCACATCGCCGTCGACAGCTTCCGTCAGTACGAGGTGGCCAAGCATGTCATCACGCTCGAGTTCGGGATGGTGATGGCCTACGCGATCTTCATGAACAACGATCTCTGGAACGAGATGACCGACGAACAGCGCGCGGTGATCACCGAGGTCGGCAAGGACTTCAACCAGCGCGTCGTGCGTGAGCACATCGCGGCTGTGGAAGAGGTCAAGACGCGTCTCGCGGCGGATCAGGGCGTGATCTATGCCGACCCGCCGGCGGAAATGCTCGAGCAGATCAAGACCGAAGGGGCCGACCTGGCCAAGACCTGGATCGCCTCGGTCGAGGAAAAGGGCCTGCCGGCGCAGACTGTGTTCGAAGACTACCAGGCCATGATCGCCAAGTATCAGGCCGATTTCGACGCGAACGGCTATCCGTGGAAGTGACCGGATCCATGTGGGACAGCATCCGCAGTCAGCTGTATTACGATCCCCCGGCAGGCCAAGGGCCTGCCGGACGGGTCCTCGCGGCACTCGAAAGCGCCTTTCTGGGCATCTCGGTGCTGACCATCATCGTGCTCACGCTGGTGATCTCGATCTCTGTCATCGGGCGCAACGTGTTCGCGGCGCCCATCCCCGACGACATCATCATCGCCGAGAACATGATGCCGCTGATCGTCTGCCTGCCCTTCGCGCTGGTCACGGCGCGGCGCGGCAACCTCGAGGTCGAGATCTTCACCGGCTGGCTGCCGGTCCGCGCCAACAACGCGCTCAGCGCCCTCGGGCACCTGCTGGGGTTCCTGTGCTTCACCGCCATCGCGTGGTGTGTCTGGGACGGCGTTCTGCGCGATCTGGACACCCGGCAGTACTACGAAGGCATGCTTCATATCCCGGTCTGGCCCGGCAAGGTCATCTTCGTCCTCGGCGTCGTCACCTTCTGCTTCAGGCTCCTGCTCAACACGCTGTCGGACATCCGCCGCACCGTGACCGGCGAGGAACTGGCGCCGCACGACGTCCCCCAGCTCGACTAGACACTTCAAAGACAGGTCAAATCCATGGATCCGGTCACGCTCGGCACGCTCGCCCTGCTGCTTCTCCTCGCCCTGCTGATCCTGCGCGTGCCGATCGGCTTCGTGCTCAGCACCGTTGCCATCATCGGCATGTTCATCATCTTTGCCTGGCCCGAGGGCCGCGCCTTCAACCCGGACCGCGCGGTGCGGCCGCTGACCGCGTTCCTCGGAACCGACCCGTTCTCGTTCACCAAGACCTACTCGTTCACGATGGTCCCGATGTTCATCGCGCTCGGCCATCTGGCGCACCGGGCGCGGTTCACGACGGACATGTTCTATGCCATCCGCATCCTGCTGCCGAACCTGCCGGGCGGGCTGGCCATCGCGTCGATCATCGGCTGCGGCGGCTTCTCGTCCATCTCGGGCTCCAGCGTCGCCTGCGCCTCGGCCATGGGCCGGATCGCGGTGCCGGAGATGCTGAAATACGGCTATTCCAAACCGCTCGCCACCGCATCCGTCGCGGCGGGCGGCACGCTCGGCTCGCTGATCCCGCCCTCGCTGGTGCTGGTGATCTATGGCATCTTCACCGAGCAATCGATCGGCATGCTGTTCATCGCGGGCATCCTGCCGGGCCTGATCAGCATGCTGGGTTACGTGCTGGCGATCCTGTTCTGGGTCGGGCGCTATCCCGACGCGGCCCCCAGCAACTTCCAGCCCGCCACCCGGCAGGAGAAGTGGGAAGCCGCGATGCGCATATGGCCGATCGTCACCATCTCGATCATCGTCGTGGGCGGCATCTACTCCGGCTTTCTGACCGCCAATGAAAGCGCGGCCATCGCCGTCGTCGCGGCGGTCATCATGGGCTTCATGACCAAGCGCCTGACGATGAACCTGTTCATTAACGCGATCGTCGAGACCGCCTTCCAGACCTCGGTGATCTTCGTCATCGCGATCGGAGCCAAGCTGCTGGTGACCTTCGTCGGCATGACCGGGATCGCGAACAACCTCGTGGAATGGACCATCGGGCAGGACTATTCGGCCATGTATGTCCTGTTCCTCGTCTGCCTGCTCTACCTGATCCTCGGCACCTTCCTTGACGCGGTCGGGATCCTGCTGCTGACCCTGCCGCTGACGATCCCGATCATCGAGGCGCTCGGCTTCAACCTGATCTGGTTCGGCATCATCGTGGTCAAGCTGATCGAGGTCGGGCTGATGACGCCACCTGTCGGGATGAATGTCTTCGTCATCAAGTCGGTGGTCGGCAAGGAGATCGGGCTGGTCGACATCTTCAAGGGCACGACGGTCTTCGTCATCTCGGACCTGATCGTCCTCGGATTGTTGATCGCCTTCCCGATCATCGCGCTACTGCTGCCACAGGCGATGTACTGATGGGGGGCCAGACAAGCATGTCGATGCAGGACAAGGACCGCGCCGCGATCGAGGCCTTTCTCGCCGGGTCCTCCCTTGGCGATGTCCGGGTCATCTCGGCAGAGCGGCTGTCGGGCGGCGTGTCTTCGGACATCTGGAAGGTGGCGCTGACCGACCGGACTGTCGTGGTCAAGCGCGCCCTGCCCGCCCTGCGCGTCGCGCAGGTGTGGGAGGCGCCGCTGTCGCGCAACGTGAACGAGGCGAACTGGCTGGAGGTCGTGGCCGGGATCGCCCCTGCCGCCGTGCCACGCGTCGTTCACCGCGATGCGGAGGCCGCGATGTTCGCGATGGAGCACCTCGATCATCCGGTGTGGAAGTCCCTGCTCAAGGCCGGGGCGATCAACCCGGATTTCGCGGCGAAGGTCGGCGATACCGTCGGCCTGATCCACGCACGGACAGCCGGCCAGCCCGAGATCGCGGAACGGTTCGACACCGGTGACACGTTCAACGCGCTGCGGGTCGAGCCCTACCTGCTGGCCACGGCCCGCGCCCATCCCGATCTGGCGGACCGGCTGGAGCCGCTGGCCGCCGCGACGCTGGGGACCAACCGGGTGCTGGTGCATGGCGACGTCAGCCCCAAGAACATCCTCGTCGCACAGGGGCCGATCATCCTTGACGCGGAATGCGCGTGGTATGGCGAACCGGCCTTCGACCTTGCGTTCTGCCTGAACCACCTGCTGCTCAAGTGCCTCGTCGTGCCCTCGGGCACCGCGGCGCTGCTGACCGCCTTCGACCGGATGACGGCGGCCTACCTCGCCTGCGTGGACTGGGAACCGGCAGCCGAGGTCGAACGCCGCACCGCGCGGCTTCTGCCTGCGCTGCTGCTGGCCCGGATCGACGGCAAATCGCCCGTCGAATACATCGACACAGAGCCTGAACGCGACCGCGTGCGCCGGATCGCGCGCCCCCTGATCCAGACCCCGCCCGAGACGCTGGCGGCGGTCAGAACCGCTTTTCATGAAGGTCTCGACCATGTCTGACAGCACCATCAGCGCGGTTCATGCCCGCAGGCTCTGGGATTCCCGTGGGCGTCCCACTGTCGAGGTCGAGATCACTCTCGCATCCGGCGCTTCGGGCCGTGCGATTGCGCCCGCAGGCGCATCGACCGGCAGCGGCGAAGCGGTCGACCTGCGCGACGGCGGCATCTCCTTCGGCGGAATGGACGTGACCCGTGCGATCCATGGCGTGAATGCCGAGATCGCGCCATGTCTGGCCGGAATGGACGTTCTGGATCAGGTCGCGCTGGACGAGGCGATGATCGCGCTGGACGGCACGCCTGAACGTGGACGCCTGGGCGGGAATGCCATCGTCGCCACCTCGATGGCCGCGCTGCATGCCGCCGCCGCCGCGCGGGGCCTGCCGATCTGGAAGCACATCGCGGGCGATGCCAGGGTCCGGATGCCCATGCCCGAGATCCAGATCTTCGGCGGCGGCGCCCATGCCGCCCGCCGCGTGGATATCCAGGACTTCATGATCATGTGCCCCGCCGCCGGCAGCTTTGCCGAGGCGCTGGACTGGACGGCCGAGGTCTATCGCCATGCGGGCCGGCTGATGCAGGAAACCGACCGGCTGCAGGGGGTCGCGGACGAAGGCGGCTACTGGCCCGCCTTCCGGTCGAACGAAGAGGCGCTGGACGCGCTGATGCTGTCTATCGAACGCGCCGGGTTCAGGCCCGGCAAGGATGTCGTCATCTCGCTCGACGTGGCCGCGTCAGAGCTGGGGCGGGACGGCATCTATCGCCTCGCGCTCGATGACAGCTCGCTCGAAACAGATGACATGATCGACATGCTGGGCCGCTGGCTGGACGCCTACCCCATCCTGTCGATCGAGGATCCGCTGGCCGAGGACGACACCGAAGGCTTCCGCGAATTCACCCGCCGCTACGGCACGCGCTGCCAGATCATCGGCGACGATTACCTCGTCACGAATGCCGCGCGCGTCCGGCAGGCGGCCGAGGACAGGGCGCTGAACGCGGTGCTCATCAAGCCGAACCAGACCGGCACGATCACCGAAACCCGCGCCGCGCTGGACGCCGCAAAGGCCGCAGGCTTCGCCGCCATCGTGTCGGCACGTTCGGGCGAGACCGAGGATACGACGATCTCGCACCTGTCGGTCGGACTGGACGCGGGTCAGTTCAAGGTCGGCTCGTTCTCGCGCTCCGAGCGGATGGCGAAGTGGAACGAATGCCTGCGCATCGAGGAGGCGCTCGGCCCCGACGCGACCTATGCGGGCTGGGGGTCGCTCAGCTTCTCCGGTGCGTCGGGGCCGGACGGTCGGGCGGAATGACGACTTTGGCAAGATCGCACGATCCGCTATCAGCCCCTGCGGTGCCATTGTAACGAGGAGGTCGGCCGCGTGCCCGATCAGAAGAACAAGATGGTGACGACAAAGGACGTCGCAGAGGTGGCCAAGGTCTCGGTCTCGACCGTGGGCCGCGCGCTGGCCGACGACCCGCGCATCAGTGAACAGACCAAGACACGGGTCAAGCAGGTTGCCACACAGCTCGGCTATGTCGAGAACCTGCCGGCGCGGCTGATGCGGGGCGGGCGCAGCAACCTGATCGGGCTGATGCTGCCCGATATCCGCAACGCCTTCTACGCCACCATCGCCGAGGCGCTGTCGGACTGCTGCAGCGCCAAGGGCCACCAGCTGGCCCTGTCGCTGGCCAACGATCCGCAGACCGAGGCGCGGCACATCAAGGAGCTGGTGAGCGCGCGGGCGGCGGGCATGGTGATCGTCCCCTCGGTCCATCCGACAAGGGAGTCGCTGGCTCTGCTCAAGAACCTGCCGCACGTCCAGCTGCTGCGCCGCGCCGCGTCGATTGGCGCGGCTTCGTTCGGCATCAACGACGAGGCCAGCATCCACGAGGGCACCCGCCACCTGCTGGAACTCGGCCACCGCCGCATCGCCTATGTCGGCGGCACCGAGGAACTGTCGACCGGGCGCGACCGCGTGGCCGGCTACCGCCGCGCGATGCGGGAATTCGGCATCGGTGCCGACCAGATGATCGAGATCCTCGGCCCCGCCTCGTCGCCCGAATTCGGGACACAGGCGATCGCCGATCTCCTTGCCTCGCCCGACCGTCCGACCGCCGTTCTGGTCAGTACCGTGCGGATCACGCAGGCGATCCTCGAGTATCTCCACGAGCGCGGCATGGCGTCGCCCGAGACCCTGTCAGTCGTAGGTTTCGGCGACTCGCCCGAGTTCAAATGGTGGGGGCCCGGCCTGACCACGCTCCGCATGCCGATCGAGGAACTGGCGACCAGCTGCGCCCTGTGGCTGTTCCACCAGCTCGAGGTCGGGGCCACCACCGATCCCAAGTATCACTCCACCGTCCCGGCGACGCTGATCGTCCGGGGCAGCACCGCGCCCTGCGTGTCGCCCTAGACCGCAGACCGGCGATCCGACATCAGAACCGGAGACCCCATGTTCCCCTTCCGTTACCTCGAACACGCGGCGCTCGGCCGCGAGGACAAGATCGCCGCACGGGACGAAACCCAATCCTGCACTTACGGCGAACTTCTGGCCCGCAGCAATGCCGTCGCCGCGGGTTTTCAGAGCCTGTCGGGAAAGGAACGCCCCACCGTCGCCCTGCTGGGCCCCAACAGCGTCGACATGCTGGTCTGCCTGATGGCAGTCCATGCCGGCGGCGCGGTGCTGGTGCCGCTGAACGGACGCAACGCGGGCCCGGAACTGGACGCCCAGATCGACCGCGCGCGGCCCGACATCGTGGCGGTGGACCCGATGTATCGCGACAAGATCACCCGGACCGATCCGCGCATCGTCATCGTCGGCGACAGCGATGGCTCCGAAATGACGCTGGCCGAAGTTCTGGACAGTTTTGCCGGGCAAAAGGCCCTGTGGTCGGCCACGCTGGACGACCGGAACGGGATTAAGTTTACCGGCGGGTCCTCGGGACAGCCCAAGGGCGTGACCCAGACCTTCCGGGTCATTGCCACGCTGATCGCCTCCATGCATTTCGCCTTCGAATTCACCGAGGATGACCGCTATCTCTGCGCCGCGCCGATGACCCATGGCGCAGGGTCCATCCTGCTGCCGGTGCTGGCGAGGGGCGGATCGGCCTTCCTGACCACGAATGTCGATGCCGGCTACCTGCTGGACGTCATGGAACGGGAACGGATCACCGCGACGTGGATCCCCCCTACTCTCTTCTACCGGCTCATTGAGGAGCAGAAGGCCCGGCCCCGGTCCCTGCCTGCCCTGAGCAACCTGATCTGGGGCGGCGCCACGGCCTCGCCCCACCGGATCGAAGAGGCGCAGCGCGTGTTTGGCCCTGTAATAGAGACATCTTTCGGCCAGACCGAGGCACCGATGATCCTGACCGTCGCGCGCGGGCCCGAGTTCATGGACGACCGCCGCCGCACCTCGGTCGGGCGGGTCACGCCCTTTGCCGAGGTCGCCATCATCGGCCCCGACGGCACCCATCTGCCCGCAGGGCAGGAAGGCGAGATCTGCGCACGCAGCGACCTGGTGATGAGCGGTTACCTCGACATGGCCGAGGAAACGGCCAAGACCATCGTCGATGGCTGGCTGCACACCGGAGACGTCGGCGTTCTGGACGAGGACGGGTTTCTCTACATCAAGGACCGCATCCGCGACGTGGTGATCTCGGGCGGTTTCAACGTCTACCCTTCGGATGTCGAGGCGGCGCTGAACCTTCACCCGGCGGTGGCGGAGTCCGTTGTCTTCGGCATCCCGGACGAGCAATGGGGCGAACGGGTGGAGGCCGCGATCGAGTTGCGACCCGGCCAGGACGCCTCGAGCGCGGACATCATCGCCTTCTGCAAGACCCGCGTCGGATCGGTGAAGGCGCCAAAGGCCATCCACGTCGTGGCCGACCTGCCCCGCAGCCCGGTCGGAAAACTGCTGCGGCGGGAGGCGAAGCAGGCGATAATCGCGGCCATGGAACAGGGCGCGACCTCGTGAAGTGAGTCAGCGATTTCGATCGACCCGAAGTGATGGCGTCGGGTCGAAATGTGAAGTGATGGGAGACAGCATGACACAGAGCGAACGCTTTACGGCGGGCCTTGCGATCTTTGCCGAGATGTTCGGCGAGGAACGCGCGCGAATGCGGGCTGGCAAGTCCAGTCCCGAAGACACCCGGCTGGGCGATCTTCTGATGGATTTCGCCTATGGCGACGTCTGGGCCAATCCGGTCTTCACCCGCCGTGAGCGCTCGCTGATGACGATCGCGCTGCTTGCGGGCATCGGGCGTCAGGATGAACTGGAGGCGCATCTTGGGGCCGCCCTCGCCAACGGCTGCACCGAGGAGGAGCTCTACGAGGCCATGATCCACGTGATCCTCTATTGCGGGTTCCCCGCCGGGATTTCCGGGCACAGGACAGTGAAGAAGGTCCTGGCCTCGCGCGACGACATGGCATCGTCTGAGCCGTAAGAGACACTGTTTTCACGGCCCCCCTGCCCCGCCGACCTCTGTCACGCGCGGTCCCAAAGGCTGGACACCGGGACCGCGGCCAACCGCTCGCCGAATGGCACGACATCCTCGCTGTCGTAAAGGACCGCCCCGAAAGCGAACCTGTCGCCACAGGCTGCGGCGAGCGTGCGCAGACCCGCGAAATCGGCGGAGCGCACGGTGGCAGACGCCTTGACCTCGATCCCGACGATCATGCCATCGTCCCTCTCCAGCACCAGATCGACCTCGCGCATCTCCTGATCGCGAAAGTGGAAGGCGTCCAGCCGCATCTCTGAGCCAGAGATCAGTTTGAGGACCTCGGCGAAAACGAACGTTTCGAGCAGCGGGCCGAACAGGTCGCGGGTCTTGCGCACCCGATCGAACGTCAGCCCCCGTGTCGCCGCAAGCAGCGCCGTGTCCAGAAAGTGAAGCTTGGCCGTTTTGGTGATCCGCTTGATCGCGTTCGTGTGCCAGGGCGGCAGGGTCGCCACCAGAAAGACCTGTTCCAACAGTCCGACGTAGCGCTGGCCGGTCTTGTGGCTGACGTTGATACTCGACCCTAACTGGGAGTAATTGACCAGCTGGCCGGAGTGTTCGGCCAGAAAGCGGACGAACCTCGGCAGCTCGGTCAGCTTTTCGATTTCGGCAATGTCCCGCAGATCGCGGGTGAGCACCGAGGTCAGGTAGGAGCGCGCCCAGTCCTGCCGCCTGCGTTCGCTGGCGCGCGAAAGCGCCTCGGGGAAACCGCCCGCCAGCACGATTTGCAGCAGATCCTCCCCTACCACCGGCGCTTTGGGAGCCTGCACATGTCCCGTGTACATCCGGTCGAGGAAGGTCGGCACAGCGTCATGGAGTTCCGCCTGTGCGAGCGGGAGCATCGTCAGTGTTTCGATGCGGCCGGCCAGACTGTCGGAGACCTTTGGCAGCGTCATGACATTGGCCGAACCGGTCAGCAGGAAGCGACCGGGCCGATAGTCGTCATCGACGGATTTCTTGATCGCCAGCAGGACGTCCGGTGCCCGCTGAACCTCGTCGATCGTTGCGTTGTCGAGCCCCCTGACAAAGCCCTGAGGGTCAGCCCGTGCCGCTTCGAGTGCGGTCGGATCGTCCAGAGTGATATATGGGCGGCCTTCTTCGCCGACCGATCTCGCCAGCGTCGTTTTGCCCGCGCGCCGAGGTCCGATGATGAGAACCACCGGAGTGTCTGTCAGCGCTTCCCTGACGCGGGGTGCTAGGAGTCTTTGATACATGGTGCGACGGGGTTGGACTGGTTTGGTTTCTTGGGTAGTTGGGAACTAGGGGCCTGTCAATTGGAAGGCATCGGCCCGGAGATTGGGAGGCAGGTATCCGTTGGTTGGGTTTTATGTTTGTTGTTCTGTGGATTTGAATGCGAGGCCTTGAGTTCTTCTACTCGTCGACGGAACGCTCCTTATCCGCCCATTCCAAGAATGTTGGCCATGGCCAACTCTTCACCTGTTTGTCCCAAGAAGGCACGCGATGTCGTCGTCAACGCCAGCTTCCCTGCTTTCTGTGAGGCGCGGTATGGCCTCGATTGGCGGCGACCAACTGCAAGAGGTAGGCATCGGGATGGATGATGTCGTCGATAAGACCAGCAATCCGGTTCAATGCTTCCAATGCAGGAATGAGCCCCAAGGACACGACGGCTTGTGACAGCGTTGACGCTCTCATCCCTAGCATGGTCCCGAAGTCGAACAGTATCCTTTGCAGGCTATGAAGATCGCGGGGTGGGTCGGGAAAGAAGGGTACGATGTGAGTCATCGAGAACCATCTGTCGGTCCCCTGCCCCGTTTCTTTAGTATCTGGTTTTACCGGTTCTTTGTGCCGGACGTTTTGTCCGGCGCTGGCGGTCCGTTGGCCGGTTTGCGTGTGTTGGCATTCGGGGCCACGGGGTTGGTTGTTGCAGTCCTCTGCCCGAACCAGAAGCTCTGACAATACCGCGGACAACCTGCCGATCATCTCGCGCGCGATGGCGACCGTCGCGCCTACCCGCCGCATGGAATTGCGCGCGGCGTCGAGCAAAGCCAGCGTCTCGGCGTCATCCGTCAGGGCGAGACACTCCGCGCACAGCTTCTGTAGCCGGGCGCGCAAACCCCGCAGTTCGGCTTTCTGCTGTCGATGATGTTCGGCCATATCGAACAGCTCACGTGACCGGGCGAGAAGCGGCGAGAGGTCGATTCCGAAGGCGCCGATGATCTTGCCGCCCTGCTTGATCGGGAACCGCTTGCCATTCGCGCTGTCCCTGCGCCGGATCAGACCGGCGTCCTCCAGCCGTTCGAGGTGGCGCCGCAGTTGTCTGTCGGTGATGCCCCTCGCGCGAAAGCAAAGCGTGTCATTCGCGGCGTAGACCGTCAGCAGGGTTGCAGGCGTGATGAGGCCATCACGGCCGGTCCGATTGTCCCGGCACGGCAGACAACTTAGCAGGGCGTCCAGCACGACGACCGAAGCCGCCCGGAGGCCGAGGCTGCGTGCCGTGGTGTTGACCGCGGCCATCAGGTCGCGCCGCAGAACGGGGGTGAAGTATGGTTGCAGCTCGACCGTGCCCATACCCTGAAAGGGCAGGGGGCTGCTTTCGACACAGCTAGACTGTGCCCCGACCGTCATGGCCGTTGCCTGTTGGTGAATCATCCGATTTCAGACGGCAAAAATAGACCGGTCACCGAGATCGGTGTTGCAGTGATTCGATTTTGGGGGTACCAATAAAGTGCTAGTAAATCGGGACCCTCTGGAGTGCTTCACCGCCTTCGGGGGGTTTCTTTTTGCGCTTCTGTCTGCCTCCTTGCTGCTCTGGTTTGCCTGTTTTTGTCAGGTTGTCCACGGACAACCCAATCGTTTCAATGCCTTACGACGGCGGCGGATTCACTTGCCGCCATTCGCCTTCCAGTCCCGATACAGCTGATCCAGCTGATCTTCGACATAGGCGATAAACCCCTTTTCCTTCGCCTCGGCCACCTGGATCGTCAGGCGTCTGTCGCGGGACGCATAGGATACCGACGATCCCTTGAGCCGGGGCAGGGGGGCAGCCGACTTGGCCGACTTAGCCAGCGTCCGGGCGCTTTCCCCGGCCTGCAGGGCGCGGATCAGTCCGTTCAACCGGTCCGCGGGATCCGCGCCGTCCGGCACCATGGCCAACAACCCGGCTTCGTCCGGCGCGCCCTCTTCTCGGACAAGCCGGCGCAATTCGATCCATGGCCGCCGCCCGGCGTCGTGTGCCGCACCGATGCGGTAGATCACCGCGTCGGGCACATCCCGCGCCACGCCGACCAGCTTGCTCAGCGTGCCCTTGTCGACCGCGAGCACCTCCCCGATCTCGGCGCGGGTGAAGCCCTGATCCTCGAGACGGGTCGCAAAGATCGCCTGTTCGATAAAGCTGCGCTCCAGCCGGGCCGAGTTCTCAAGTGCCTGGGACACCAGCGCCTCGCGCTGGTCCATTTCCTTGACGTAGGCCTTCACCTTGATGCCGAGCGCACGGCAGGCGGCGATACGGCGGCGGCCATAGACGACCTCGTACCGCGGTCCCGATCCGCGCCGGTAACGCAGCAGGGCAGGAAGCTGCTGTCCCGACACGCGGATCGACTCGATGAGGTCGCTCAGACCCTCGTTCACATCGAACCGGTCGGCAATCTCGGAGTCGGCAATCTCGCTGACGTCGATCTCCTGCGCCGCCTGGGAGGACACCTGCGACAGGACATCCGACATGCTGAGCAGCGATCGGGGTTTGACCGCATCGGACTTCGCCGCCTCGGGCTCGGCGGATTTCGTCCCCATCTGGGCGAGGCTCTTGGCCAGAAGATCACGTTTCATTGCTGCCTCCGCGGCCCCATGCGGCCTGGATCATTTCCTCGACATCGTTTGAAAAGCTGATGACGGACTCGAGCGCCCGCTCGTAGGTCTTGCGGTTGCGGGCGTTGGCCAGATCGACCTCGAAGATTGTTTTTTGCGACAACCCCGCCTCGCTGACCGCCGAGGATTTCACGAACGGCGTGCGGATGACGCTGTCACCCAGAAGTTCCCGGATCCATTCTGCCAGGTCCTGCTGGGTGCTGATCGCCGTGTCGAAACGGGTCAGCAGGTAGGCAAAGTTGTCATAGGCCCCAATGCCGCCGTTGGAATGCAGCACCTCGAGCAGGCCGGACGCCATCGTCAGGAACTGGCTGGCCGAAGCGAGGTCGACCCGTTCGGGGATGATCGTCATCAGCAGCGAGGTCGAAGCGCAGACCGCCGACATCGTCAGATAGCCAAGCTGGGGCGGGCAGTCGATCAGGATCAGATCGTAATCGTCTTCGACCTGTCGCAGGGAATCCCGGATGCGGTTAAAGAACACGGGCTGTTCGCCGCGGCTCAGCGCGGTCGGCGTTTCAGTCTCGAACTCGGAGAGAATGATGCCACCCGGCACGAGATCGAGGTTCGGGAAATACGTCTTGCGCAGGACGTCAGTGATCGGCGCGCGCGTGACCTCGCCATCGTTGTAGCGGATCGCGTCGTAGAGGGTGCCGCCATGGCGGAAGTCGATTTCGGGTTGATACCCGAAGAAGGTGGTCAGCGAGGCCTGTGGATCCGCGTCGATGACACAGACACGATAGCCGCGCAGCGCCAGCCGCATGGCCAGCGTGACGGTCGTCGTCGTCTTGCTGCTGCCGCCCTTGAAGTTGACGGTGGACCAGATCTGAAGCTTGTCCCCTTCGCGCCGGCCGGGAAGGAACTGGAACGGGTTCTTGGCGCTCTGTGCGAGGATATGGCGGATTTCCAGGATGTTTTGGGCGGAATAGAGACGCTTGTTGCCCGGCCCCTGTTCGACCTCGGGGATACGTCCGTCGAAATGCGCCTTGCGCAGGTAGCCATCGCTGACCCGCAACAGTTCAGCGACCTCGGCGGTCGAGAAGCTGCGCAGGGTCTTTTCCTCTTTCGGCGCGAGGAAGAGCTTGGACATGTGTTCGAGGGCTTCGGAAAGCCTGTCCGCGTCGGCCTGCAGCTTGTCGTGCAGCACTGGATACATTTGGACTGCCCGTCCTGTTCTGCCCGATTTGCGTTACCCGCTGGACCGGTTATCATCGGTCGTAAGGAACGCTTTGAGCACGTCGTTTGTTGTTTTGTCGTTACAGATATGCCGGTTGCAAGAACAGAGCTCAAGAAAAATCGTGTCTATCCCTCTTGCGTCTGGTCCGCATCGGTCTTCCATATGCTGTAGTCGGGTCAATCCTTGTCGAGTTATCAGCCCATTCAAGAGTATGATAATAAATAGTTTTCCTGAGCTCCAGTTATCCTCAGACTTATCCCCAGCCGTGAATTCCCTCGATCCGTCAGGTTGCGCAAGTAACGCCCGGCGCGACTTTGTGGCAGGCTATGCGTCCCTAGCGTTCTCTCATCGCGATTCGAAACGAATGGTAACTGGGTGATGCGAATAGGCCTACCGCCGCGGTTTCGCGTTCCAAGCCCGGCCCGCCAAACGGGAATACCCACGCCGATGACGCTACGGGATGGCCGGCAGATATATTTATTTGGTCGCGGTCGGATGGCTGAACATCGACAAGACCGAGGGGCTGCGCGCCAAGGTCGTAGAGTCCCGTGGCACGAGGTACAATATCCTGCGGGGGGCCCGAAATCAGCCTTGTTTGGGTCTGGTTACGGCCAGCCTCTCGCGGCACGACGATACCGGACTCACTGATCTGGCCAGTCTTGCAGGCGTCCGGTTCAACCTCGGCATCAAGGGATTGATCACGGAGTGGACAGGCTGCGTAGCGACATGCCCGACGTCTCGGTCGTGGTCGTGCCCGACTGCATCCCGACGTGGCCATCTACCTGCTCGCGATCTATCCGCAGCCGATCACGCCGTTCCTCGCGCTGGCGATCCTGACCGGAACGCATATCATGGGCCGCATCCGGAGGAGGGCAATGGCATGATCGTGCGCATCGGGGCAGGGGCGGGGTTTCAGGGCGACCGGATCGGACCGGCGGTCGATCTGGCCGAGCGCGGAGCGCTCGATTACCTCGTCTTCGAATGTCTTGGCGAACGGACCATCGCATTGGCGCAGCAGGCGCGGATGGCCGACCCTACGGGCGGATTCGACCCGATGCTGGAGCGTCGGATGCGCGCGGTGCTGCGGGCCTGCGTGCGGAACGGAACGCGGATCGTCACGAACATGGGCGCGGCGAACCCGGAGGCGGCTGCCGCCCGCACCCGCGCCGTTGCGCGCGAGCTCGGGCTGGCCGGGCTGAAGGTCGCCGCAGTCACTGGTGACGACGTGCTGGGGCGGATCGGCGGCTATGTGCTGGACGAGACGGGGGCGCCTGCCGGTGACCTGGGCGAGCGGCTGGTTTCGGCCAATGCATATACCGGCATCTCCGGCGTCGTCGCGGCGCTCGACGCGGGCGCGGATGTGGTGATCTGCGGCCGGGCCTCGGATCCGACACTGTTCCTCGCTCCGCTGGTTCATGAGTTCGGCTGGGCGCGGGACGACTGGACCCGGCTTGGGCGTGGGACACTGGTCGGGCACCTTCTGGAATGCGCGGCCCAGGTGACGGGCGGCTACTTCGCCGATCCCGGCGTCAAGGACGTGCCGTATCTGGCGGGCATCGGCTATCCGCTCGCCGAGGTGTCCGAGGATGGGAACGCCGTTATCACCAAACTGCCCGGCACCGGCGGACAGGTCACGCGGGCGACCTGCATCGAGCAGTTGCTCTACGAAATCCACGATCCCGCCCGTTACCTGCAACCCGATGTGGTGGCCGATTTCTCGGGTGTCGAATTCCGCGAGATCGGCCCGGACCGTGTGGCCGTATCCGGGGCCAGTGGCGCGCCGTCGACGGGGATGCTCAAGGTCTCGGTCGGCTACCGTGATGGCTGGATCGGCGAGGGCCAGATTTCCTACGCAGGCGCCAACTGCGTCGCGCGGGGCCGGCTGGCGGTGGAGCTGGTCCGGGCGCGGCTGGAACCGCGCGCATCGGCCATGGATGAGACGCGCGGCGAACTGGTCGGCGTGAATTCTGTCTGGAGCGGCGGGGCAGGGGGGCCGCAGACCGCGGAGGTGCGGATGCGCTTTGCCGCCCGGTGCCGCGATCTGGACACCGCCCGGTTGATCGGGGAGGAGGTCGAGGGTCTCTACCTCACCGGCCCCGCGGGCGGCGGCGGGGTCACGAAACAGGTGCGCGAGGTGCTGGCCATCGCATCCACGCTGGTGCCCGCGACCGAGGTTACAACGCGCGTTCACATGGAGGAGGTGCGAGTTGAGGTTGCATGACATTGCCCACGCGAGGACCGGGGACAAGGGCGACACCTCGAACATCTCGCTGATCGCCTATGATCCGGCGGACTGGCCCGCGCTGCGCGACCGGATCACGCCGCAGCGCGTGGCGGCGCATTTCGGCACATTCCCGGCCGAAGCGATGACCCGTTACGAGCTGCCGCAGTTGCAGGCGCTGAACTTCGTCATCCGCGGGGCGCTGGCGGGCGGGGTGACACGGTCGCTGGCCCTCGATGCGCATGGCAAATGCCTGGCCTCGGTGCTGCTGGAGATGGAGTTGCCTGCGGAGGATTGAGAGCGCCGCCTTCGGGTCCTCATATGCGGTTGCGACTTGAAACTCCCCCGTCCCTGCGGAAGCTGGGGTCGCGAGCAATCCGTGACTTTGCCGGGGGAAAACACCATGTCCGACGCCGACCAGACCTTTGACGTGTTGAGGGATCACCGCTTCGGCCCCAGCCGATACCTCGAAGATTTCGAGCTGGGCGAAGAGTTCTACATCCCCTCCCGCACCATGACGTCGGCCTTGTTCGCGGCGTTCCAGCTTGCGTCCGGCGACAATGATCCTATCCACTACGACGTTGAATACTGCAAGGCGCGCGGACACAGGTCGCTGCTTGCCCACGGGATGCAGGTCCTGATCCAGACGGCGGCAGGGGCGGGTGTGTTTCCGCATCAGGTCGCCGACTCGCTGGTCGCCCTGATCGAGATCACGGGACGCCCGTTGAAACCGGTTTACATGGGCGACACGCTCTATCCGCGCCTCCGGATCACCGAGATCACGCCGCAGACCACCACGGGCGTCATCGTGTGTTCCGAGGTCTTCAACCAGGATTCCGTCAAGGTGTTCGACGGCACGCATCGGTATCTCATCCGCAAGCGACCGTCCGCCACGCGGGCGGTCTAGCGGGCGGCGCGTCCGCCGCCCGCGTTCGGCAACCGGGGCGCCCCACGCGATGTGCGAGATCATGATACCCTGTCCCTGAGACAAGCATTCACGAAACGTGTGGCTCAAGTCGCCGGAAACACCTTGCCGGGATTCATCAGCCCCTTGGGATCCAGCGCCTTCTTGATCGCCTGCGCCATCGCGTATTGCGGCCCCGGCAGATACGTCTCCAGTTGCCCTGTCTTGGCCTGTCCGACGCCGTGTTCCGCACTGAACGATCCGTTGAACCGGGCGGTGATATCGTAGAGCCGCGCGTCGAGCGCGGGGACGTGCCCGGCGAATTCCTCCTGCGACATGCCGTCCGGCGGGGCCATGTGATAGTGCAGATTGCCGTCGCCCATGTGCCCCATGACATAGGGCACCACGCCGGGCAGCAATTCGTCCAGTTCGCTGTCACAGGCGCGGACGAAATCCGGTATCTCGGAGACCGGGACCGAAACGTCATGCCGCACGACCGCGCCGCGCTGAACGCCAGCCGCGACGATGGCCTCGCGGTAGCGCCACAGGTTCGCGCGCTGCGCTTCGGAGGTGGCGAGGATCGCGTCGGTGATCGCGCCGTCCTCCAGCGCCTCGGCCAGCAGGGCTTCCATGGTGGGGCCCAGATCGTGGTCGGCGCGCGGATCGCTCAGTTCCAGCAGCACGGTCCAGTCGGGCAGGGGATCGAACGGCCGCCGGATGTCCGGGATCAGCTCTTCGGCCGTGGCGAGCGTGATGCCCGACATCACCTCGAAGCCGCAGACCGAGGATGCGGCGTGGTTGCGGGCGATCGACAGTAGCTTCAGCGCGCCGTCCAGATCGTCGAGCGAACACAGCGCCGTCGCGTGCACCTTGGGCGCGGGGAACAGCCGCAGCACCGCGCCCGTGATCACGCCAAGCGTCCCCTCGCTGCCGATGAACATCTGCTTGAGGTCATAGCCCCGGTTGTCCTTCACCAGCCGCCGCATCCCGTCCCATACGGTGCCGTCTGCCAGCACGACCTCCAGCCCCAGCACCAGCGCGCGGGTGTTGCCGTACTGGATGACGTTCAGCCCGCCCGCATTGGTGGCGATGTTGCCGCCGATCATGCAGGACCCTTCGGCCCCGAGGCTGAGCGGGAACAGCCGGTCCGCTTCTTCCGCCGCGTTCTGGATGTCGGCGAGGACGCAGCCGGCGTCGACCGAGATCGTGAAATCCGACGCGTCCACGGACCGGATCCGGTTCATCCGCCGCAGCGAGATCACGACCTGGTCGCCGCTGGCATCCGGCGTCGCCGCACCGACGCGGTTGGTGTTGCCGCCCTGCGGGACAATCGCGATCCCGTGCTCGGAACACAGACGCACGATCTGCGACACCTCTTCGGTGGTCGCGGGTTCGCAGAAGGCGAGGCACGCGCCGGTGTAGCGTCCCAGTGAATCGGTCAGGCGCGGCGCAAGCCAGTCCGGGTCGGAGGGCATGCTCCGATCCGGAAGGGCCTGACGCAGTGCGTCGAGAAAGGCGCGGTGGTCATGGTTTGTCATGCTGGCGGTATTACTCCACTTCCTGCGTGCCGTCAGGCCGTTTGTAGGTGTCGAGTTTGCGGCCTTCGACCCCGCCGCGCCCGATCACATTGAGGTTCTTTATGCGGTACACGGGCCGGATCGCGTCCGCGAATGCGACGTTGAAACGCTTGAGCTCATCAAACCGTGCGATGCGGGTCACTTCCTTCACATCGATGGACACATCGGGCGATACGTGCTTTTGAGCCGCGACTTCGTCCGTGGTCTTTGCTTCGGCATGTTTTCCTCCTCATGGGCCTCTTGCCGAGGGCGGCGCGCTTGTTCCGGACACCGGGATCATATGCATTGGAGGGCAATCGAAAAAATCCAACTTGACGCTGGCAGCTATGCCGGAATTGTATCTCTTATGGATCTCCGCCAGCTCAGAACTTTCGTGCAGGTCGCCGAGTACGGTTCGCTCAGCCGGGCGGCGGATACGCTGCATATCGCGCAGCCCGCGCTGAGCCGTCAGATCCGGATGCTCGAAGAGGAACTGCAGGTGGCGCTGTTCACCCGGCACGGCCGGGGGATGACCCTGACCGATGCCGGCGCGTTGCTGCATGAACGCGCGATCGGCATCCTGAATCAGGTCGACATCACGCGGGCCGAGGTCACATCGCGGGACGGCGCGGTGACGGGACGGGTCGCATTCGGCGTGCCGCCGACGGTCGGGGACATTCTCGGGGCGCGACTGGTCCGCCGGTTCACGCGGCGCTATCCGGACGTGACGATGCGGATCGTGCCGGCCTTCAGCGGCTATCTGCTGAACTGGCTGCACAGCGGGCATCTGGACGCGGCGGTGATGTACGATCCCGGCCGCCCGGTGAACCTCGTGACCGAGCCGTTGCTGAGCGAGGACCTGTTCCTGGTCGCGCATGCCGACGATCCGCTGTCGTTTCGCGAGATACCGTTCCGGGAGCTTGCCAAGCTGCGGCTCGTGTTGCCGGGCCCGTCACACGGGCTGCGGCAGCTGATCGAGGTGGAGGCAGGCCGGCTGGGGATCCGGCTGAACATCCAGGTCGAGGCGGATGCCCTGCAGACACTCCGAGACCTCGTGCGGCACAGGGTCGGCTACGCGATCCTGCCGCGCGCCTCGGTGCACGAATACGTTCTGGCCGGCGAACTGCGCACGCACCCCGTCGTCGCGCCGACCCTGTCGCGGCGTCTCGTGATCGCCACGCCGCTCGGGGTTTCGATGTCGAACGCGACCCGCAGCTTCCTCGACGAGCTGAAGCTGGAAGTGGGCGAGATGTTCCGCAATCAGGAGTGGGTTGGGGAGTTCCTGGCCGGGTAGATCCTCGCCGAGGTATTCACATCCGGTATATCTGGTCGAGATAAATGGAAGCGGATTGAATTGCTTGCCCGCGATATAAGGCCCCCGAGACACACAGTCAGAGGATCAGACGTGACAGAGAAATCCCGGACCGGTGCTCCGGTCGCCGAGGCGTGGCCGGACGCCATTTACGATGCCCTGCGCGCGGCGGGCGTGACCCATATGTCCTTCGTGCCGGATGCGGGTCATACCCGCCTGATCCGGCGTCTGCAGGACGACCCTGAGGTCACGGTCAACGTCCTGACGACCGAAGAGGAAGGCATCGCCATCGCCGCCGGCACGTGGCTGGGCGGGGCGCGCAGCGTGGTGCTGATGCAGTCCTCGGGCGTAGGCAACTGCATCAACATGCTGTCGCTGCCGGTGCAGGCGCGGATGCCCCTGCTGATGCTGGTCACGATGCGTGGCGAATGGGCCGAGTTCAATCCGTGGCAGGTGCCGATGTCACAGGCGACCGAAGCCTCACTGAAGGCGATCGGGGTCACGGTCCTGCGCGCCGACAGCGCCGAGGATCTGGTCGAGACGGTGGAGCAGGCCGCCGCGATGGCCTTCGATTCCGACCAGCAGATCGCGGTTCTGATCGGGCAGCGACTGCTCGGGAAAAAGAAGTGGTGAACGACATGGCTCAGACATTGCAACGCCGCGAGGCCGTCAGCCGGATTCTCGCCCTGCGCCCGGACGCGCTGGTGGTCACGGGGCTCGGCTCTCCGACCTATGACGTCCATGCCGCCGGGGACAGGGATGGCAATTATTACTTGTGGGGTGCCATGGGCGGGGCCGCCCTGGTCGGGCTCGGGCTGGCGCAGGCGCAGCCTGACCGGCAGGTGGTCGTCATCACCGGCGACGGTGAACAGCTGATGGCCATGGGGGCGCTGGCGACCATCGGGGTCGCGAAACCCGGCAATCTGGAACTCTTCGTCCTGGACAACGAGCACTACGCGGAAACTGGGATGCAGGGCAGCCACACGGGGCAGGGGGTCGACCTGGCGCTTGTGGCCGGGGGCTGCGGTTTCGGCTCTGCCGTTCAGGTCGGCGACATGGCCGGGCTGGAAGGGGCGATCGGCACCAATGAAGCAGGTCCCAAGCTGGTCGTTCTGAAGATCGCGCAGGACACGCCGCCCCGGTCGCTGCCCTCGCGGGACGCGGTTTATATCAAGAACCGCTTCCGCGCGCACCTCGGACTGGTCTGACCGCGCCGACACCGGGGGGCTGAGCTAGCCCTCCGGATGCCGCAGGCGGGGCAACAGCCGCAGGATGCTGAACGCCGCGCCCAACACCGAAACGCAGGCCGCGATCCACAGCGCGGTATGCATCCCGGCCTCGGACCACAGCAGAAAGCTGACGGCGACGACGACGGCGCCGATGGCCTGCCCCAGCAGGCGCGACAGGGCCAGGACGCCGCTGGCCGCCCCGCTGCGGTCCAGTGGCGCGCTCTGCATGATCGCGACCATGTTCGGCGACTGGAACAGGCCGTAGCCGATGGCGCAGATCACCAGTCGGGCGGCAATTCCCACGATCGAGGCATCGACCGGCATGGTCGCGATACCGACGACTCCGACGCTCAGCACCAGCAGTCCGGCAAAGGCCAGCAGGCCGGGCGCGACCCGGTCGGACAGGGGGGCGGCGATCAGGGTCATCAGGGCCAGAGCGGCTGGCCAAGGCGTGATCAGCAGGCCCGCCTCGATCTGGGTGTAGCCCATTTCGACGCTGAACAGGAACGGCAGCACGACAAAGACCAGCCCCTGCACCACGAAGGCGCAGATCGACGTGGCCGAGGACAGGGCAAAGACCGGCCTGCGGAACAGATCCATCGCCAGCAGCGGCGCCGGATTGCGGCTGTCGCGCCGCCACAGCACGATCCCGAACGCCATCGCGCCCGCCCCGGCCAGCGCGACCCAGCGGATGTCGATCCGGCCTATCCCGGACAGCGCGAACAGCAGCAGCGCGAAGGTGACGGCGCAGAGCACGACCGCGATCCGGTCCACGCGCTTGCCGCTCGGGATTGTCACCGGCAGCGCGCGACGTCCCGCGAGATAGGCCAGAACGGCGCCCGCGGCTGTCACGCGGAACAGCCACTGCCAGTCGGCGATGGCGATCACGAAAGACGTCATCGGCGGCCCCAGCGACAGCGACAGCCCGACGATCATCGCATAGAGCCCGAGCCCGCGCCCCAGCCGGTGCGCGGGGTAGAGTGACCGGATCAGCGCCGGTGTGGACGCGTTAACCGCCGCCGCGCCGAGGCCGATCATCGCGCGGGATCCGACGACCGCCAGAAAACCGTCCGACAGGCCCGCCCCAGCGGATCCCGCGCCGAACAGGGCCAGACCGATAAGGCACAGGCGGCGGTGGCCGATGTTGTCGCCGAGGGCGGCCATCGGCAGCAGGGCGGCGATCACGGCAAGGTAGTAGGCGTTGACCACCCAGATCGCATTCGCGGGCGACACCCCGAGCGCGCGTGACAGCTCCGGCAATGCCGTACTGGTCATCGAGATATCGACCGTGACCAGCGAGGCGCCCGCCATGACGACGGCCAGCGCGGGACGTGACAGGACCCGGTCGGTCATCCGCGCATCCGGACTGGGACACGCCGGTCGGGGGTCCGGTGCATCCTGCACCGAAGTGTCCTGTGCATCATCTCAGACGGTGCCGTCGATCATGACTTCGACCAGACGGGGGCCGGGCGCGTTCACTGCGGCGGCGAGGGCGTCCGACAATTCGTCAGGTGACGAAACCCGTTGCGCCTCGACCCCGAGCGACCGCGCCAGCGCGGAGAAGTCCACCGGCGGATCGGCAAAGTCCATCCCGATGTAATGGTTGCTGCCGTGGAACGCCTTTTGCCGCTGCTTGATGATCCGGTAACCGCCGTTGTTGGCGATCACTACTGTCAGGTTCAGCTTCTGATGGGCTGCGGTCCAGAGCGACTGGATCGAATACATCGCGCTGCCGTCGCCCGAATAGCAGACGACCGGACGGTCGGGGTTCGCGATGCTGGCGCCGACCGCCGCCGGCAGGCCCCAGCCGATCCCGCCGGAGGCCAGCGAGTGATAGCCGTGGCGGTCGCGCATCGGGTGCAGCGCGGGCAGGTGGCGCGACGAGGTCAGCGCCTCCTCCACGAGGATCGCATCGGGCGGCATCGCTTCGGCCAGTTTCAGCGCCAGCCAGTCCGCCTCGATCGGGACGCGGGAGGACAGGCGCTCCAGATCGCCGGTCAGCGCCTCGCGACGTGCCTGCCAGTTGTCGGGCAGGGCCCCGGACCGCGAACGGTCCCGAAGCCGGGGCGTCAGCACCTCCAGCGTTTCGCGCACGTCGGCCCTGAGGCCGAGCGTGACTGGAAAGTTCTTGGCCATGTCCCAGTCCAGCTGCCCGATCTGCAGCACCCGTGCGTCGGGACCGATCGGATCGTCGGGGCTGTAGACAGACATCCGCAGCGGATCCGCGCCGAGCACGATCAGCAGGTCGTGGTTGTCCAGAATGGTGCGGGTCTGGCCCTGGTTGCGGGGCAGGGTGCCCATGAAGTTCGGATGCTCAGACAGGAAATGCGCGCCATACCCCACCGTCTGTTGCCAAGCGGGGCACCCGATCCGGCTGGCCAGCGCGGCGGCGGCGTCGAGCGCATCGCTTTTCACGATTTCGTCCCCGGCGATGATCACCGGGCGCTCGGCGCCGTTGATCAGGGCTGCGGTCTCGTCGAGCGCGGCATCCGACGGACGGCTGCGCGTGTCGATCCGGCTAGAGCGCATCAGGTCGATGTCCGCCTCGGCGTTAAGGATGTCGCCCGGCAGGGACAGGAAGACCGGCCCGGTCGGCGGGGTCATCGCGACCTTGGCGGCCCGCCGGACGATGCGCGGCAGGTCCTCCAGCCGTGTCACCTCGACCGACCATTTCACCAGCGGTTCGGCCATGCGCACCAGCGGGCCCGACAGCATCGGCTCCATCAGCCCATGGCCCTGTTCCTGCTGTCCGGCGGTCAGCAGCATCGGCGTGCCGGTGAACTGCGCGTTGTAGAGCGATCCCATGGCGTTGCCGAGGCCCGGCGCCACGTGGACGTTGCAGGCCACGAGCTTGCCCGAAGCGCGGGAATAACCGTCGGCCATCGCCACGACGAGGCTTTCCTGCATCGCCATCACGAACCGGATGTCGGGAAAGTCCCGCAGCGCGTGCATGATCGGCAGCTCGGTGGTGCCGGGATTGCCGAACAGATGGGTGATTCCCTCGTCCCTGAGCAGGGCAAGAAAGGCAGAGCGTCCCGTTGTCATGGCGTGTGATCCCCCCTCGGATTGATTGGACGCGATCGTCCGCCGGACTGACGCGGGTTTCAAGTGCACGGGCGGACCACACAGAATGCTGGGGTCGGTAGCGGCTTTGTCCGGCGCGTGACCCTGAATTTGGCTGTGCGCGGCCTTCGGATCTCGCATTCCCCTGACATCCCGGATATTGCTCCGCGCCATGACCACCCGAGATATCGTCTTCATCGCCCTCTTCGCCGCAATCATGGCAGCGCTCGCTGTCTTTCCGCCCGTCATGCTGCCCTTGCTCGGTGTGCCGATCACCGCCCAGTCGATGGGCCCGATGCTGGCCGGGGGCGTTCTGGGCGCCCGGCGCGGGGGGCTGGCGATGGTCCTGTTCCTCGCCCTCGTGGCGATCGGGCTACCGCTGCTCTCCGGTGGCCGTGGCGGCTTTGGCGTCTTCTTCGGCCCGACGGCCGGCTACCTGATCGGCTGGATCGTGGCGGCCGTGGCGATCGGCTGGATGACCGAACGGGTCTGGCACCGTCTGAACTACCTGACGGCCTGCGCGATCTGCGTGGCCGGGGGGATCGGCCTTCTCTATGCCGTCGGTGTGCCGTGGAGCGCTGCGGTCGCGAACGTTCCGCTGAGCGCCGCGCTGATCGGTTCCGCGCCGTTCCTGCCGGGCGACGTGGTCAAGGCGCTGATCGCGGCGGCGGTCATCGTGACCGTGCGCCGGTCCTATCCGCTTATCCCGAGATCCGCGGCCACCTCGCGCTGACCGGGCCGGATCCGTCATGTCCACGCTGTCGCTGCGCAATGTCGAGGTGGAGAAGGACGGGATCCGGATACTGTCGGGCCTCACCCTCGACCTGAGCGAACGTCGGATCGGCATTGTCGGGCGCAACGGGTCGGGCAAGAGCACCTTCGCGCGCCTGCTGAACGGGCTGGAACGCCCGAGCGCGGGGCAGGTCCTGCTGGACGGTGACCCAGAGCCGCGCGGACTGCGGCGCCATGTCGGGTTCGTGTTCCAGAACCCGGACAACCAGATCGTCTATCCGAACGTCGGCGAGGATCTCGAATTCGGGCTGAAGAACCTGAGACTGCCCCCCGAGGAACGCCGCGACCGCATCGCCACCCTGCTCGACACTTTGCAGCTGAGCCATCTGCGCGACCGCCTGACCCACACCCTGAGCGGCGGCGAGAAGCAGCTGATTGCCCTCGCCGGCGTGCTGGTCATGCGGCCGGACTGGATCGTGCTGGATGAGCCGACGACCCTGCTGGACCTGTGGAACACGCGCCGTTTCATGCGCGTCCTCGACGGGCTGGAGCAGAGGATCGTGATGGTGTCGCATCACCTCGACCTGATGCAGGGGCTTGACCGGGTGCTTCACATTGCGGACGGGACGGTCGCGGACGACGGCCCGCCCGCCGGGGTGATCGCAGGCTACGTGGCGCGCTCGGAATGCTGAGCGACCTGCATGTGCCGGGCAACAGCCCGGTTCACCGCGCGCGGCCGGGGGTGAAACTGGCGCTTCTGGCGGTCTTCTGCACGGCGGTGTTCATTCTGGACGATCCGCTGGTGACGGCGATGTCCGGGGCGCTCGTCGCCCTGGGCTATGCCGCGGCGGGACTGCGTCCGCGCCATGCCTGGACGTCGCTGCGCCCGGCGCTCTGGCCGCTGGTCATCGTGTTCCTGGCGCAACTGGTCCTGGCGGATGCGGGCACCGCAATGTTCGTCACAGGCCGGTTCGCGGTGCTGATCCTCGCGGCCTCGCTCCTGACACTCACCACGCGTGCGGTCGACCTGACGGACTCACTTCGCGTCGGCCTCGAACGCCTGTCCCCGCGCATCCCGGCGGACCGGATCGCGCTGGCGGTCTCGCTCTGCCTGCGCTTCATTCCTCTGGTGCGCACCGTGCTGGAGGACATTCGCAGGGCGCAGTGGTCGAGGGGTCTGGAACGGCGGCCATTGGCCCTGCTGGTGCCGCTGATCGTGCGGACTTTGCGGACCGCCGACGAGATGGCCGAGGCGATCGAGGCCCGTTCGGTCGAGTGAACCGACCCGCTAGGCCCACCTGACTCACCTCAGAGCGTTATGCCGCCATCCACGACCATTTCGAGCCCGGTGACATACCGCGACTCCTCCGACGCGAGGAACAGGGCGGCCATCGCGATGTCCTGCGGCGTGCCCTGGTGGCCCATCGGGCAGCGGGCATCACGCGCCTTTTTCGCCTCGATCCGTTCGGCCTCGGTCTTCACCAGGGCGGCGGCGTGGGGGCTGTCGATGAGGCCCGGCAGGATCACGTTGCACCGGACCTTGTGCGGGGCATACTGGCGCGCGACGACGCGGGTCATCCGGTTCAGCGCGGCCTTGGAGACGTTGTAGGACAGGAACTGCATCGGGCTCCACCGCAGGCTGGCGATGGACGAGACGTTGATGATCGACCCGCCGCCCTGCGCGATCATGTGCGGCACGGCGGCGCGGGCGGCGGCCATGGCGCCCTTGAGGTTGATGTCGAACACCCGGTCCCACGACTCGTCGGTCACGTCGATCAGTTCGCCGAACGCCTCGATTCCGACGTTGTAGTGCAGGATGTCGATCCGGCCGTATCGCTCCATGCAGGCCGCGACGGCGGCGTCGATCTGCGCGGTGTCCGCGACATCGGCGCGGAAGGTGCTGGCGGTGCCGCCGACCGCCTCGATCTGGGCGACGGTTCGCGCGGCGGCAGGCTCCGAGATGTCGACGCACATCACCGTCGCGCCTTCGGTCGCGAACAGAAGCGCGGTCGCGGATCCGTTGCTGGGGGCCTCGCCGATCGACCCGGCGCCGATCACCAGCGCCACCTTGTCCTGTATCCGTCCGGTCATCGGGTCTCCTCCCCCAGTCGTTCTATCAGTCGCCGATCAGGCGGCCCGGTCGTGCGCAGGACCCCCGGTCGATCAGCTTGGTCGGGATCATGATCCGCCTCGGCTCGCTCCCGGTTTCGGGAGCGAGCCGGCGCAGCATCAGTTCCGCCAGGTTCTCGCCGACCGAGTTCAGATCCCATGTCACGGTCGAGATCGCGGGCACGTAGAGGCGGGCTAGGTCGGTGTCGCCGACGGTCAGCACGCTGACATCCTCGGGCACCCGCCAGCCGTTGTCGCGCAACCCTTCGAGCGTGCCCGCCAGCATCCGCGTGCCGAGGCTGATGAACGCGGTCGGGGCAGGGCGGATCGACATCAGCGAATAGGCCTCGCTCTTGACGAACTCCATCGACGACTGGTGGGCGCGGATCAGGTCCTCGCGGAACGGCAGCCCGCGCTCTTCCAGCGCCTGCCGGTAGCCAGCGATGCGTTCGCGGCCGGGCGACAGCTTGATGCTGGACGACAGCAGAGCGATCCGTTCGTGCCCGAGGTTGAGCAGGTGGCGGGTGGCGTCGTAGGCGGCCTTGCGATGCGCCACGTGCAGACCGCTGAGGCCCTCGTCGAAGTCGCGGTCGTAGCAGATGACGGGCATGTCCGCGGCTTCGAGGTCGCCGATCATGCCGGTGTTCTCGGCCTCGCAGGGGCCGAGGATCAGGCCATCGACGCGCCGGCGCCGGAACAGGTCGATCAGCTGCTGCTCGCGGGTGAGGTCGTTGTCGGTGTTCCCGACCAGAAGGGCATAGCCCGACTCCTGCAACCGTCGCTCCGCCGCCCGGATGACCCCGGCGAAGAACGGGTTCGACAGGTCGGTCACCAGCATCCCGACGACCATCGTGGATTTCAGCCGCAGGCTCTGGGCGATGGCGTCTGGCTGATAGCCGAGCCGCTGCGCCGCGGACGTAACGCGCGCCACCGTCGTCTCGCTGACCCGTCCGCGGCGGTTCAGCGCCCGTGACGCGGTGCCGATCGAAACCCCCGCCGCCGCCGCGACATCCTTGATCGTCTTCCGCCCGCCCTTGGACATGTGACCCTACTTTCTGCGATACCCTTCCGGAAAACGCGCCTGCCCGTCTTCGAGCGGCACCGCAGTCGTTTTAGTGAAATACGAGGCGAGGTGGTATACGCCTGACGCAAATACCAGTTCGATCACCTGCTCGACGGGCCAGGTCCGGGTCAGCAGCGCCCAGGTTTCGTCGGTGACGTTGGTGTTGGCATAGAGCTCGTCCGCCATCCGGATCGCCAGCCGGTCCTCGTCGCTCCAGCGCGGGTCGGTGAGGGACTCCCAGCTTTCGGCAAGGGTCAGGTCGTTGATCGCCGCCTCGTCCAGCCCGCATTGTTCACCGAAGATCGAGACGTGCATCCCCCACGGGTATTCCGCGCCGGTCAGCGCAGTGGTGCGCATGATCGCGATCTCCTTGGGGCGGATCGGAACATCGGCCTCGAACAGCACGATCTGGGCGAGGTTCTGGAACCGGGACCCGAGCTTGGGGTGATGCGCCATCGACCGGCGCAGGTTCTGCGGTGACAGGCCGGTGAAGGCGGTGTTGCCGATGTATTTCTGGGTCAGCTCGTCATAGGGCGGGCGGCGCAGGGGCAGCCTGTCGGAATGCGGGAACTCTTCGGTCTCGGCTGTCATCTGGTTTCCTCCACATTCTGCGACAAAGGTAAAACGTTTGCGCTTTTCTGTATTTCGGATGAGGCGCTGTCAAGTCTGCTGGCGGGACTTAGTTTGGTGGACTTTGCCTTATATGCAGTTTTGGACGAGCAAACTTGGCAAAGCCGCGATCGGGTTGACCGGTGCCTCGCGTGGTCATACGATGCGCAAACGTTTTTACATTCACTGCGCGGATTCGCCATCCGCACGGGGCAGATGCCGGACCAATGAGACGACCCGACCTGAATATCCTCGTCATTCTCTGCGCCGTCTACCGCGAAGGCAGTGTCACGCGGGCGGCCGAGCGGCTGAACCTGACGCAGTCCGCCATCAGCCACGGCCTCGGCCGGCTGCGCCTGCTCTTCGACGATCCGCTGTTCGTCCGGAAAGGCAACCGTCTGATCTCCACCCCGCTGGCCCGCAGCCTGGCCGAAGATGCGGCGGAGGGGCTGGAGCGGCTGGAGGCCCTGTTCGACCGGCAGAGCAGTTTCGATCCGGCGGCCAACATCCGCACCTTCAGCCTTGGCGTGCGGGACGTGCTGGAGGCATCGCTTGTGCCGCCACTGATCGACATGATGGTCGAAGAGGCTCCGCAATCGACACTCGTTTCGCTGCATGTCAGGCGGTCTGCGCTGGCCACCCGGCTGGCCTCGGGCGCCGTAGACGCTGCGGTGGATGTCTGCCTCGAACAGCCCGAGGAGGTGATGAGCGAACGGATCTCGGACGAGGAATTCTGCGTCGTGGCCCGGCGGGGCCATCCGCTGGCGTGCGATGCGCTGAACCTGGATGCCTATCTCGACTGCCAGCATGTCCTCGTCAGCGGACGGCAGGAGGGCGACGCCTACGAGGACGCCAAGCTGCGCAGCCTCGGGCATCGGCGCCAGATCCGGCTGCGGTGCCAGCATTACCTCGCGGCGTATCGCGCCGTGCGCGGCTCGGACCTGATCGCGACGATGCCCCGGCGGCTGGCCGTCATGTTCCACGACTCCGAAGAGGTCGAGCTGCTGCCGGTCCCGTTCGAGATCGGGCACATGGACTTTCACCTTTACTGGCACGCGTCGCGCGACGCGGAGCCCGGCAACCGCTGGTTCCGCCAGATGGTCCGGCGGGCCGTCCGCTGGCGCGAGGCGGCCTGACACGACAACCCCGAGGGAGGACAGAAATGGACGGACTGCTTTCAGGCCGCGTGGCGATCATCACGGGCGCGGGACGCGACAGCGGCATCGGCTTTGCAACCGCGCAGCTTTTCATCGCGCATGGCGCACGGGTCGTGATCTGCGACCTTGCGGCGGAGGCGCCCGAGGCGACGGCGGCCAGACTGGGCGAGGCGGCACGTGCCGCGGTTTGCGACGTGACGGATGCGGCGAGCTGCCGAGCGGCGGTCGAAACCGCGGTCTCGGCGTTTGGACGGCTGGACGTTGTGGTGAACAACGCGGGCGTCACGCAAAGGCGCACGGTGGCCGAGGTCACGGCGGAGGATTACGACCTCGTGACCGACGTGGTGCTGCGCGGCACGTTGCTGATGACGCAGGCCGCGCTGCCGCATCTGTCGCGGGACGGCAGCGGTTCCATCGTCAACGTCTCGTCCCTGTCGGCGCAGCAGGGCGGGGGCATTTTCGGCGGGCCGCACTACTGCGCGGCCAAGGCGGGCGTGCTGGGGCTGACCCGCGCGATGGCCAAGGAATTCGGACCCGAGGGGATCCGCGCGAATGCCATCACGCCCGGCCTGATCATGACCGATTTCTCGCGACGCGGGCCCTCGGCCGACGCGGGCAAGATCGAGGCGGCCAAGGACTATCCGCTCGGAAGGCCGGGATCGCCCGCAGACATCGCGAACGCGGCGCTCTACCTCGCGTCGGACCTGTCGTCCTACGTCACCGGCATCACCCTACCGGTCAACGGCGGGTCGTTCATTTCGGGGGGCTGACGACACCGCATGACCGGGGCTCATGCCGCCGTTGGCCAATGCGTCATTTGCGGCCAGGCCGCCCGGCGGGCATGCCTTTCGCAAGGCAGACTGCGGAAGGAACATGCCCATGAGCCGGATTTTCGGCCCCGTCCGACAACTCGGATTCGTCGTCCACGACATGGAGGCGGCGATGCACCACTGGAGCCGGACCCTCGGGATTGGCCCCTTCTTCTACTTCCCCACCGTGGTGATGGACGACTTCCAGCATCGCGGCACGCCGCAGCAGATCGAGCTGGGGATCGCGCTGGCCAATGACGGCGAGATGCAGATCGAACTGATCCAGCAGACGAACAGCGCGCCCTCCGCCTACCTCGAACACATCGCGGCGCATGGCCAAGCCATGCACCATACCTCGGCCTGGACCACGGATTTCGACGGCGACATGGCGCGGATCCTCGAGGCCGGGCACACCGTCCTGCAATCCGGCCGGATCGGGGACAACCGCTTCGCCTATTTCGAGACGCAGGGCGACTATCCCTCGACCACGATGGAGCTCTACGACGTCACCGGGCGTCCGACGCGGCTGAACGACAAGGTCCGCGACGCCGCCCGTGACTGGGATGGCGGCGACCACGTCGTCCGGTTCGGGTGAGGGCGGGGCTATGACGATCAAGGCCATACGCATGCCGAAATGGGGCCTCGCCATGGAGGAAGGCACCATCATCGAGTGGATCGTGCAGGAAGGCGATGACATCGCCGAGGGCGACGAACTGATGGACATCGAGACCACCAAGATCACCAATGTGCTGGAGGCGACGAATTCCGGACGCCTCGCGCGGATCGTGGCGGGCGCGGGCGAGGTGATGCCGGTCGGCGCGCTGATCGGCGTACTGACCGAGGGCGAGGTGCCCGAGGCCGAGATCGACGCCTTCATCGCAGCCAGCCCCGCGACCGTGGTCGAAGAGGACGAGGCGGGCGAGGGCGACGCGCTGGCCGTGGAGACGATCGAGGCCGGGGGGCGCAGGCTGAACGTCGCGACCGCCGGGTCGGGCCGGCCGTTGGTGCTGATCCACGGGTTTTCCGGGGACTTCAACAACTGGCTCTTCACGATCGAGGACCTCAAGGGATCGGCGCGGATCGTCGCGCCGGACCTGCCGGGTCACGGTGCGTCCGAAAAGGACGTGGGTGACGGATCGCTCGGCGAGATGTCCGACGCGCTGGCCGCAATGCTGCGGCACATGGACATCGCGGACGCCGTGGTCGTCGGACATTCGCTCGGCGCTGCCGTGGCAATGTGCATGGCGCTGGATCATCCGGCGCTGGTGGCGCGGCTCGGGCTGGTCTGTCCGGCAGGGTTGCCCGGCGGGACGCTGAACGACGATTTCCTGAGGGCGATCGTCGAGGCGGAAAAGACCCGCGACGTGAAGAAGGCGCTGCTGCTGCTGGTCCGGGATCCCGACACGGTCAGCCGCGACATGGTCGATGGCGTGACCCGCGCGATCCGTCTGGACGGCGCGCAGGCGGCGCTTGGCCGGATCCGCGCGCGGATGCTGGAGGGCGACGATTTCGCCGACCTGCAGGCGCGGCTGAAGGACCTGCCGCCGGCCGTGGTCATCGCCAGCCCTCATGACGCCATCGTCGGCACGCCGGACGCCGGTGCGCTGCCCGCCGGATGGACGCTCCACCACATCGACGCCGCCGGACACCTGCCGCACCTCGAAGCGGCGGCCGAGGTCAACGCGCTGCTGCGCGAGCTGCTCTGAGAGGACATCATGCAACTCAGCCGAGACGACCTGAAACGCGCCTATACAGCCATGTTCACCATCCGCGCCTTCGAGGAGCGGGTCGAAAAGGAATTCGCCGACGGCACGATCCCCGGCTTCGCCCATGTCTACCTCGGGCAGGAGGCGTCGGGGGTGGGGGTCTGTTTCGACCTGACCGACGATGACTGGATCGGGTCGACCCACCGGGGCCACGGTCACTGCATCGCCAAGGGCTGCGAGATCGAGGGCATGTTCCTCGAAATCATGGGGCGCGAGGGCGGCATCTGCGGCGGCAAGGGCGGGTCGATGCATATCGCCGACATGGACAAGGGAATGCTGGGAGCGAACGCCATCGTCGGTGGCAGCCCGCCGCTGGCCGTCGGCGCGGCGCTGACGCAGAAGCTGCGCGGCACGGACCGGGTCGCGGTCGCCTTCTCGGGCGACGGCGCGTCGAACCAGGGCACCACGCTCGAAGCGATGAACATGGCGGTGATCCTGAAGGTCCCGATGATCTTCGTGTTCGAGAACAACGGCTATGGCGAATTCACCGCCTCGGACTACTCGGTCGGCGCGGCGTCGCTGGCCGACCGTGCGGCGGCGTTCGGCATGCCCGCGCAGACCGTGGACGGGGCGGATTTCTTCGCCGTCCATGCGGCGATGCGAGACGCGCTGGAACATGCGCGGTCGGGGCGGGGGCCCTACACGCTGGAAACGCGGTGCTCGCGCTTCCTCGGCCACTTCGTCGGCGATCCGCAGAAGTATCGCGGCCCCGAGGAACTGGCCGAGGCGCGGGCGAACGATCCGATCTCGCGGTTCCGCGATAGGGTGGGCGAGGCCGCGCTGCTGGACATGGCCGAACTGGACGAGATCGAGAGCGCGGTGCGCGCGCGGGTGGACGCCGCCGCCGCAGCCGCACGTGAGGCGCCGATGCCGTCGCTCGCCACGCTCGAAACTGATGTTTACGTGAAATACTGAGGGGCAGGGATGGCAAGGATTTCCTACCGCAAGGCGATCAACCAGGCGCTGGAGCAGGAGATGGCCCGCGACCCGAACGTGATCCTGATGGGGATCGACGTGGGCGGCGGCTCCGGCGGGTCGGGCGATGTCGGCTCGGTCGGCGGGGTGATGGGCGTGACGAAGGGGCTCTATCCCAGGTTCGGCCCGGATCGCGTGATCGACACGCCAATCTCGGAAAGCGCGATCATCGGCGCGGCGGCGGGGGCTGCCGTCACCGGCATGCGCCCGGTGGCCGAGTTGATGTTCGTCGACTTCCTCGGCGTCTGCCTCGACCAGATTTACAACCAGGCGGCCAAGTTCCGCTACATGTTCGGCGGCAAGGCCCGTACGCCGCTGGTGATCCGCACCATGGGCGGGGCCGGGATGCGGGCGGGGGCGCAGCACAGCCAAATGCTGCATCCGATCCTGACGATGATACCGGGGCTCAAGGTCGTGATGCCCTCCAGCCCCTACGACGCCAAGGGACTGCTGATCCGGGCGATCCGGGACGACGATCCCGTCGTGTTCCTCGAATCAAAGGCGCTCTACGACATGAAGGGCGAGGTGCCCGAAGAGGCCTACGAGATCCCCTTCGGCGAGGCGAACTGGCTGCGCGAAGGGCCGGACGCGACCATTGTCGCCTTCGGGGCCATGGTGCCGCGCGCGATGCAGGCGGCGGATGCGCTGGCAAAGGACGGGGTCCGCGTTACCGTGCTCGACCCGCGCACGACCTCGCCGTTGGACGAGGACGCCATCCTCGAAAGCGTCGAGGACACCGGCCGCCTGATCGTCGTCGATGAAAGCCCGCCGCGCTGTTCGCTCGCGGCCGACGTGGCCGCGCTGGCCGCCAGCCGGGCCTTCGGTGCGCTGAAGGCACCGGTCGGCATGGTCACATGCCCCCACACCCCGGTGCCCTTCGCGCCGAACCTCGAGGACGCCTATATGCCCAGCGTCGAACGGATCGTCGCGGCGGTGCAGGCCACGCTCTGATCCGCCTGTCCTCCCGCAGGCGGACGGAAAACCCCGCCGAGGTTCTGCCTCGGCGGGGTTTTCATCTGGCCATCGCGGACCGGGCCGGGGGAAATTGCCCGGCGCTAGATCAGCACCAGCGCGATGTCGTTGAACGCGACCAGCAGGGCGATGATCACCAGCTCTACCAGAACGAAGGGGATCGCGCCCCGGAACGCCTGCATGATGTCGATCTCGGGCACCGTGTTCTTGACCACGAAGATGTTCAGCCCGACCGGCGGGGTGATCGCCCCGATCTCGGCGCACTTGGTCACCAGGATGCCGAACAGGATCGGGTCGATCCCCGCATCCAGCACCACCGGAAAGATGATCGGCAGGGTCAGCAGCATCATCGTGATCGCATCGACGAAGAAGCCGAGGAACAGGTAGGGCACCAGCAACAGCAGCGTCAGCTGCCACACCGGCAGATCGAACTGCGTCAGCCAGAGCGTCAGTTGCTGCGGCACCTGCGTCGTCGTCAGGGCCAGCCCGAAGAACCCCGCGCCGATGATCAGCAGGAACACGCTGGAGGTGGTCACGCCGGTGTCCACCAGCCCGCGCCAGATGATCGCCCGGCGGTTGCCGCCCCTGAGCAGGACGATCAGCACCGCGCCCGCCGCGCCGAAGGCCGCCGCCTCGGTCGCCGTTCCGATCCCGAGGTAGATCGTGCCCATGACGACGAGGAAGAGAAAGATCACTTCCCAGCAGTCGAAGGTCGCCCGGACCTTCTCGGCCACCGAATAGCGCTGCCCCTTCAGGTTGGGACCGGCGCCCGGCACCAGTTTGACCCAGCCGAACAGCAGGATCGCGTAGAGCGCGGCGGTCAGCAGCCCCGGCACGATGCCGGCGAGGAACAGGTCGGGGACCGAGGTTTCGGTCGCGATGGCGTAGACGATGAGCAGGCCCGACGGCGGGATCAGCACGCCGAGCGTGCCGGCCGCCGCGACGCTGCCCGCGCTGATCGCCTGCGAATAGCCTTCCTTCAGCATGCGCGGCACCGCGACCTGCGCCACCGTCGCCGAGGTGGCGAGGCTGGAGCCCGAGACGGCGGCGAAGCCCGCGCAGGCGAAGACGGTCGAAATGGCCATGCCGCCGGGCAGGGCGCCGACCCAGACCCGTGCGCTGTCGAAGGCCCTGTGCGCGATGCCCGCCGAGAAACTCATGTGACCCATGAAAAGGAACAGCGGCAGCACCACGTAGGCGAGGTTTGCCGAGGCCGAGTAGGGGAAGGTCGAGACGAGGAATTCCGTCGCGATCCAGGGCCGCGTCAGCATCAGCCCGATCAGGCCGGCGGTCAGCAGCGAATAGGCGATCGGCACGCCGATGAAGAGCAGCACGAGCATGCCGCCAAGCAGGCCGAAGCCCAGTCCGAGGTCGATGGATTGCATTGTGTCGTCCGTCTCAGAGTGAGCCGCTGTGATCCGGCAGACCGGATTTCATCCGGTCATGGCCCCAGATCACGGTGCCGATCAGATCGCTCAGGATCTGCAGGGTCAGCAGGGCGAGCCCGATGGCGAGGATGATCCGCTCCGGCCAGATCGGCCAGGCGTGGACGCCGAACGAGATTTCGCCGCGGTCGGTTGCGGTCACGGCATAGCCTGCCGTCAGCCAGGCTATGATGCCGATGCCAACGACCGCGATCAGCAGCGAAAGAACCCGCTGCGCGCGCTTCATACGCGGGGGCATCAGGTCGACCAGCACGGTCACCTGGAAGTTGGAATCCGTCGCCTGCGCACCGGCCATGCCGAGGAAGACCTTGATGATCAGCAGCATCACGCTGATCTCGGTCGCCAGCGGCAGCGGCGCGGCAAAGAAGGCGCGGCCGACCACGTCGGTGATGATGACCACCATCATCGCCCCGGTCGCAAGACCGCTGAGCGAACCGATGACGATGCTGATCCGGGACATCGCGATGAAGAACTTCATTGGACCGCTTTTCGTTTGCAGGACAGGTGGGCCACGGCGGATGCCGCCGTGGCCGTTCGAAATGCGGCTCAGTTGCCGCCCTTCATCTTGACGTAGGTCGCGAGGCCCGGCGTGTAGACCGCGTCGGCCTCGTACTTGCCGACCAGCTCGACGAACTGGTCATAGAGCTCGCCGCCCTTGTCGGTCACGGCCGATGCGGTCTCGATGAACTTCTCGCGCATCAGCGGGCCCATGACCTCTTTCCACGCGGCGGCTTCCTCGTCCGTGGCCAGGATCACCTCGATGTCCCCCGCCTCGTCGATGAAGCGCTGCGCGGCCTTGGCCATCGCATCGTTGATCAGCTCGACATACTTGCCGGGGATCTCGGCGGCGACGGCGTCGATGACGGCTTTCTGCTCGTCACTCAGCCGGTCGTAGGAGGACTGGTTGAAGGAGGCGATGGAGACCGAGTTGATCCCCAGACGTCCCGCGTCCGAAGCATAGCCGACGACCTTGGGCACGCCGTTGTTGACCGCGCTGTCGAAGGGCGCGTTCGCCATGGCGTCCAGCGCCTCGCGGTTCACGGCCTCGACGGCGTCGGCGAAGCTCATCGGGACAGGCGAGCCGCCGCCGGCCTCGACGCCCCATGCGATCGCGGCCACGGCGCGGATACGCTTGCCGGCCATGTCCTCGGGCTTGCGGATCGGGAAGTTCCCCCAGATGCCGCCGTCGGGAAAGGGCAGCGCCCACATCATCTTGACCCCGTGGGACGAGAATTCATTCTACAGGTCGGCGTTCGACTCGTAGAGATCCTTGAACGCGTAGACGACCGCATCCGCCTTTTCGGTGATCCACGGCAGGACCACGTTGGACAGGGGATATTCCTTGGGGTTGTAGGCCTGCGGCGTGGCGGTGGCGAAATCGACCGCCCCCTGGCTGAGGCCGGGATAAAGGTCCGGCGCCTTCATCAGCGCGCCGCCGGGATAGCGTTCGAACACGATGTCGCCGCCGCTGCGTTCCTCGACCTGGTCCATGAACCAGGTGTCGAGCGTGGTGGCGATGGACCGCTCCGAGATGTAGCCGGCATAGACCAGCTTGGTCTGCGCCATGGCTGCAGGCGCCAGGAGCGCCAGCGCGGCGGCACTTGCGCAAACGATATTTCTAAGCTTGAGATCGAATTTCATTATGTCCTCCCTTCCCGGCCATTCCAGCCGGGCCGCTGCCCGCTGGTGTCTCTGGCCGCAAGATGGTCGCCGGGGGACGATCTTGCGGTGAATATCCCAATTATCACGCGGTTTCGTGTCATCTCAAATGAACTGTGTTCAATCCGCGGATCACGTGCCGGGTATGCCCCGTCGCCCCGTGCAGATTGGTCGAAGGGGAGCCTTTCCCATTGCGTGCCGGTTAGTGTAATCGTTTCCGCAATTCGTTCAGCCAAGGGAGGGGCCTATGCCACATATGGACAGCACACGCTTTGCAGGACGGGTGGCAGTCGTGACCGGCGGGAACCGCGGCATCGGGCTGGAAATCGCGCGTCAGCTGGCCGAAGGCGGTGCGCGCGTGGCGATCTGGGCGCGGGACACGGATCGCATGGACGCGGCCGCGGCCGAGCTTTCGACCCTGACCGAAGTGCAGTGTGTCCGCGCGGACGTCGCGTCAGAGGCCGATGTGCGGGCCGCGGCGGATGCAACGCTGGGGCTGTTCGGCAAGGTCGACATCCTTGTCAACAACGCGGGCATCCTCGGCCCCAGTGCGCCGGTCGGCAGCTATTCAACTGCTGACTTCGCGCAGGTGATGCAGGTGAACCTGATGGGCACGTTCCACTGCTGTTCGGCGCTCGTGCCCGCAATGAAGGCCGCCGGATACGGGCGGATCGTGACCCTGTCGTCGGCCTCCGGCAAGGACGGCAATCCCTTCGTCTCGGGCTATTCCTGCTCCAAGGCCGCGCAGATCGCCTTTACCAAGGCGCTGGCCAAGGAGGTGGCGACCGATGGTATCCTCGTCAACGCGGTCACTCCCTCGGCCAGCCCCACCGACATTTTCGGCGATTTGGACGAGGCACTGACCCGCGCCCTGCTGAGCCGTGTGCCCATGGGCCGGTTCGTCCAACCGCATGAGATCGCCAAGATGGTCTGCTGGCTGTGCAGCGACGACTGCTCATTTTCGACCGGTGCGACGTTCGACATTACCGGCGGGCGGACGACGTTCTGACGGTGTCAGTCCCGCTCTAGATGTCCGCGCCTGCGTGGTGGCAGGCCACGAGGCCGCCGTCGCTGCCGGATGCGGAGAGCGTGGGCTCGACGCGGGCGCAGACGTCCGTGGCGGCCGGACAACGGGTGTGGAACCGGCACCCGGCAGGCGGGGCGAGCGGCGAGGGCAGGTCGCCCTTCAGGACGATCCGCCGGCGGGCGCGCTCGATGCGGGGGTCCGGGCGCGGGATCGCGGACAGCAGCGACTTGGTGTAGGGGTGCATCGGGCGCGAGAAGAGCACGTCGACCGGCGCCTGTTCGACGATCTTTCCCAGATACATCACCGCCACCCGGTGCGAGATGTGGCGCACCACGCCAAGGTCGTGTGCGATGAACAGGTAGGCACAGCCCAGCTCGGCCTGCAGGTCTTCCAGCAGGTTCAGCACGCCCGCCTGGATCGAGACATCGAGCGCCGAGACCGGTTCGTCCAGCACCACCAGTTTCGGCCTGAGCGCCAGCGCGCGGGCGATTCCGATCCGTTGCCGCTGACCGCCGGACAGTTCGAACGAGTAGCGCCCCGCAGTGTCTGCGGGCAGGCGGACCAGCTCGATCAGTTCGCGGATCCGGGCGTCCAGGGCGGCGCGGTCGAGCGCGGCCAGTCGCAACCCTTCGGCGAGGATCTGGCGGATCGTCATCCGGGGATGCAGCGAGGCCATCGGGTCCTGGAACACGATCTGCATGTCGCGCCTGAGCTGGCGCAGGGCGTCGGGGCCGGCCCCGGTCACGTCCCGGCCGGACAGTGTCACCTTGCCCGAGGTCGGTTCGATCAGCCTGAGGATCGAGCGGCCAAGGGTGGACTTGCCGCAGCCGGATTCGCCGACCAGTCCGAAGGTCTCTCCCGGCCGGATGTCGAAGCTGATGCCCGACACCGCCTGAACTGCCCCAGTGGTCCGCCCGAGGATGCCGGTGCGGAGCGGGAATTCCTTTGTCAGGTCGCGGACTGTCAGGACGGGGGTGTCGGGGTCAACGCTCACGCCGGGTCCCCGTCGAGGAAGCGGGCGACTAGGGCCGCCTGCGGATCCATCATGGCCCGGCCCGGCACGACCGTGCAGCCTCTCGCCTTCGCCGCGGCGAGCAGGGGCGTTTCGGCTGGAGTCATCACCACCTCGGCCACGACGGCCCCCGGCGGGATCTCTTCCGGTGTGAAGGGCAGGGGGTCATCCGCCTTCATGCCGAGGGCGGTTCCGTTGATCAGCAGTTCGGGCGCGGGCCCGGCAGTGGTGCCGACTGGCGCGGTGGTGAGACCGCTCGCGCGGATGTCGGCCGCCAGCGCCGCGCCCTTTGCGGCATCCCGGTTGCGGATCGTCATGCTGGCGACGCCCGCCCCGGCGAGCGCGAAGGCGATGGCGCGGGCGACGCCCCCGGCCCCGGCAAGGAGCACGTGCCGGCCCTTGGGATCGACACCGTGCGCGGCCAGCCCGGCGAGGAAACCCGCGCCGTCGACATTGTGTCCGGTCAGCGTGCCATCCGCGTTGCGCCGGATGAAGTTCACTGCCCCGGTGAGCCGTGCGGCCTCGGTCAGATGCTCGACCAGCCGGAGGGCGTTGATCTTGTGGGGAATGGTGATCCCGGTCCCCGCGACGTTCGGGGCCTTGCGCAGCATGTCGAGCATGTACGGCAGGTCGGCGCTCAGGACATGCAGCGGCACGGTGACCAGGTCGCGCCCGGCGGCGTCCCATGCCGCGTTCAGGACGGCGGTGCCGACGACATGGCCGATCGGATCGCCCATGATGAACATGACCCTCGTGCGGCCGGTGATCGGGGCGGGCTGGGTCATGATGGCACCGGTTCGCGGAGAGTTGTCAGCGGGAAGTGGCAGGCGCAGGCGGTGCCGCCATGAGGTTCAAGGCGCGGCGTCTGGACCCGGCAGGCATCCCCGGCGCGGCCACAGCGCGGGTGAAAGGCGCAGCCATCGGGGCGCGAGAAGATCGAGGGCGGCGTGCCTTCGATCTGTTTCAGCGCTCCGGTGCCGTCGAGCGTCGGGACAGCGCCGATCAGCCCGGCGGTGTAGGGGTGCGAGGTTTCGTAGAAGATCGGATCCGTCGGCCCGCGTTCGACCACGCTGCCGCCGTACATGACCGCGATCTCGTCGGCGATCCCGGCGACGACCCCGAGGTCGTGGGTGATCAGGACCATGCCGATCCCCAGCTCCGCCCGCAGGTCGCCCAGCAGGTCGAGGATCTGCGCCTGCACCGTCACGTCGAGCGCGGTGGTCGGCTCGTCCGCGATTAGCAGGTCGGGCTTGTTGGCGAGCGCCATGGCGATCATCGCGCGCTGTCGCATGCCGCCCGAGAATTCATGCGGGTACTGGCGGACGCGGCGTTCCGGCTGGGGGATGGCGACCAGTTCGAACAGGCGCTCGGCCTCCTTCAGGGCCGCGCGTTTCGAGATGCTGCGGTCGTGCAGGCGGATCGCCTCGACCACCTGCTGGCCGAGGGTCTTCACCGGGTTGAAGGCCGACAGCGGGTCCTGGAAGATACAGCCGATCGCCTTGCCCCGGATCCGCTGGATGCGGGATGCGGGCATGCCGATCAGCTCCTGCCCCTTGAACTTCGCGCTGCCCTGCACCCGCGTCCCGCGGGGCAGAAGCTGGAGGAAGGCCATCATCGCGATGGACTTGCCCGACCCGCTCTCGCCCACGATCCCCAGCACCTTGCCCGGCTCCAGCGACAGGTCGATGCCGCAGAGCGCATCCGCCCAGCTCCCGTCCCGCGCCTGGAACGAGATGCGCAGGTCGCGGATGTCGAGGAGGGGGGCCGTCATGCGCTCCTCCGGTCGAAGACGTCGCGCAGGCCGTCGCCGAGGAAGGAGGTCGCCAGCACGACCGAGAGGATCGCCATGCCGGGGCCGAAGGCGATCCACCAGGAATAGAACTTCGTGGCCCCTTCCGAGATCATGGAACCCCATTCAGGCGAGGGTGGGGTCGCGCCCAGACCGATGAAGCTGAGCGATGCCGCCAGCAGGACGACCTGGCCGAAGTCCATCGTGGCGTTGATCAGGGTCGGCGCCCAGCAGAGCGGGAGGATGTGGACGCCGAGCACCCGGAGGCTGCCTGCCCCGCCCGCGACGGCGGCCTCGACATGCTCGTTCTCGCGTTTCTCCAACACCTGCGCGCGCATCAACCGCGCGTAGATCGGCCACCAGACGATGACCATGGCGATGGAGGCATTCGCCAGCCCCGGCCCGAGGACGGCGGCCACCGCCATCGCCAGCAGGATCGGCGGAAAGGAGACGGTCACATCGACCAGACGCATGATGATACTGTCGCTCCAGCCGCCGAAGAAGCCCGCCAGTGCCCCGAGGGTCGAGCCGATGAGCACCGCGCAGGCCACCACCACGACGGCGATCGGGATCGACCAAACCGCGCCGTACATTGTCCGCGCGAAGACATCGCGTCCGAGGGCATCCGTGCCCAGCCAGTTCGCCGTCGAGGGTGGTTGCAGGCGGCGGCCGACCATGGCGAGCGGGTCGGCGAGGGGCCAGAAGCTGACGGTCAGAACGGTGAGGATCCAGAACAGCAGCATCAGCGCGCCGATCTTCGCGGTGATCGGCAGGCGGCGCCAGATGTCGCGCGTGCCCTCGAAACGGCGGCGCGGGGAGAAACCGGCGGTGTCGGGAGAGGTCATCGCCATGTCAGTGCACCTTGATCCGGGGGTTCGCCCAGGCATAGGCGATGTCGGTCAGCAGGTTCGCCAGCAGGAAGGCGACGGAGCCCACGATGGTCACGCCCCCGATGGCCGGGTAGTCGAGCGAGGCGGCGGCGCGGACGGCGTAGGAGCCGATGCCGGGCCAGGCAAAGATCGCCTCGGTCAGGACAGCGCCGGTGATCAGGTAGGCGAAGGTGAAGCCGAGGATGGTGAGCAGCGGGATCATCGCGTTCGGCAGGGCGTGGCCGATAAGGACGGTCCGCTCCGGCGCGCCCTTGGCGCGGGCGGTGCGGGCGTAGTCCTGGCTGAGACCCTCGATCAGCGATGACCGGACGATCCGGGTGATGATGCCGGTGACGGCCCAGCCCAGCACGAAGGCGGGCAGCGCGAGATGCGCCAGCGCCTGTCCGAAGAGCGACAGGTCCCCCGCCAGAAGGGCGTCGATGGTGTAGAAGCCGGTGACGTCCGGCGGCGGCGTGACGCGGGGCGGCAGACGGCCGGTGCCGGGGACGATGCTGAAGCGGACCGAGAATATGTAGAGCAGGATCAGCCCAGACCAGAAGATCGGCAGCGAGGAACCGATCAGCGCGAAGATCCGCGAGATCCCGTCCGTCGCGCTCCCCCGGAAACGGGCGGAGAGAAGGCCGAGAGTCAGCCCCAAAGCCGTCCCGATGATCATCGCGGCGATCACCAGTTCCAGCGTCGCGGGCAGGCGTTCGGCGATGTCGGTAGAGACGGGGCGGCGGGTGGTGAAGGACGTCCCGAGGTCGCCCTGCAGCAGGTTGCCGATGTAGGTCACGTAGCGGACCGGCAGCGGCTGATCGAGGCCCCACTGGGCCTTGACCGCGTTGACGATCTCGGGATTCGACATCATCCGTTCGGGGACAAGGGCGGCCAGCGGGTCGCCCTTGGTCATCTGCGAGAGAACGAAGGAGACGCTCGCCACGCCAAGCAGCAGAAAGGGAATAGCGATCAGCCGTCTGACGATATAGGCGAGCATCCGTCCTCAGTTCCGCGTGATTTCGGCCAGCGGCAGGTTGCAGCAGGCGGAGTAGCGCACGCCGGCGATGTCGTTGCGGTAGGCCAGCACGAGGTTCGGCGCGACGAGCGGGATGATGATCGCATCTTCCATCATCGCTTCGCCAAGTTCCTGATAGGCTGCATCCGCGTCGTCGCCCGAAGACGCGAGCGCCTTGGCGTAGAGATCGGCCTCGGCCGGGTTCACCACCAGTTCAGGCTTGCCGACGCTGGCGCGGCCGACCCAGGGGAAGCCCTCGATCATGCCGAAATAGGCGACGTACTGGCCCGAGCCGTAGTAGTCGGGCGCGTAGTAGATCGCCGTCACCGGCCATTCGCCCGCGCCCAGTTCATCCCGCCAGACGGCCCATGTGAGCGGCTTCAGCTCCAGCTCGACCCCGATGGCGGCGAAGTCCTGCTGGACCTTCTGCATCATGATGTTGAAGTCGACGCCGTAGACGTTGTCGTTCGGATAGCCCGCGACCAGCTTGAGGTCCGAAAGGCCCGCATCGGCCAGCACCTTCTTCGCCTTCTCGACATCCTGCGAGCGCGGGGTCAGGCCTGCGGTGCCGGGGAAGCCGTTCGGGATCGGTGCCGCCTGCTTCTCACCGTTGCCGCCGACGGTGAAGTCGAGCATCCCGTCGTAGTCGATGGCGGAGGCGAGGGCATCGCGCACCTCAGCCGTCAGCTTGCCGTCCATGCCCTTCGCGCCGGGGATGAAGCCGATGTAGACGAAGTTGTAGGACGGGATCACCTCGGTCGTCACGTCGCCGGACCGGATGGATTGCGCCGTGTCAGGGTCGATCTGCATGGCGATGTCGACCTGCCCGGTCTCCAGAGCCTGCGCCTGGCTGACGGCATCCTGTATCTGGGTCACGACAACCTCGGAAAAGGCCGGGGCCTCGCCGTAGTAAGAGTCGTTCCGTGCCAGACGCAGCTCGGCCTCGGGCGAGTAACTGGCCAGCTGGAACGGGCCGGAGCCTGCCGAGTTGGCGAGGAACCACGGTTCCGCCTTGTCGGCCTCGGCGGCGGTCTCGTCCGACACCGCGCCGTTCGCCTCGGCCACCTCGGCGTTGATGATGCCGGTGTAGGGGGCGGAGACCTTGTTCAGGAATTCCGAGTTCGGCGCGTCCACGGTGAACTTCACCGTCTTCGCGTCCACCGCCTCGGCCCCGGTCAGCCCGTCCATCAGGAACGAGGGCGAGCCCTTGACGTTCTTCAGCCGGTTGAAGGTCCAGACCACGTCAGACGCCTCGACCGGCGAACCGTCGGCGAAGGTCGCGTCCTTCAGCATGAAGGTGAACTCGGTGAAGTCATCGTTGACCTCCCAGCTCTCGGCGAGGTTCGGCACGAGGGACTGGTTGTCGGGGGCCAGCGTCACCAGCGTCTCGTAGACCGCCGTCAGGTAAAACTGGCAGGTGTCGCAGAACGCGCGGCTCGGATCGAGCGAGTTCACGTCCATCGAGCGCGCGATCACCAGCGTATCGCTGTCCTGCGCGAGGGCCGGCGGCGCGATCAGCGCGCTTCCGGCGAGCAAGAGGGCCGCGAGGCCCTTTCGGGGGTGGTAGGTCATTGCGGGTTTCCCTGTCGGCGCGTGATTTTCGACCGCTTATGCCCCCATCAGGGCCATCAGAACCTGCGATGGCTTGAGAGTGTCACGGTTCCGCTTGATCTCCTCGAAGGCGGCGCCTGTCGCCTCGAGGGTCTCGGCGATGTCCGCTTCGGTCATCGCCGCATTGATGAACATGTTGTGGTAGGGCGAGAGGTACACGCCCCGCTTCATCGCCGCCGCGCAGAAGGCGTAGCCGAGGCGGAAGTCGGGGTCCTCCTCGAAAAGCACCATCGGCAGCGTCTCGGGCCCGGTGTGGCGGAGGGTGAAGCCGAAGTCCTGCGCTTGTGTAACGAGGCCGGTGCGGAACTGGGTGCCGATCTTCTGCATGTGTTCGAGATAGTCGGTCTCGCGGATGATCCGCATGGTCTCGATGGCCGCGGCCATCGGCACGGCGGAGAACCAGTAGGAGCCGGTGACGAAGATGTTCGACGCCGCCTCACGCGCCCGGTCGTTGCCGAGCAGCGCCGAGATCGGCTGGCCGTTGCCAAGGACCTTGCCCCATGCCGACAGGTCGGGCCGAACGCCGATCGTTTCCCACGAGCAATCGCGGGACATGCGGAAGCCGGCACGGACTTCGTCCACGACAAGCAGCGCGTCATGTTCGTCCGCCAGCTTTCGCGCGGTCCGGGCGTATTCGGCGTCGGGCAGGGTCTGGTCGTGGAACGTGTCGTGCCGGAATGGCGTGGCGAAGATACCGGCGAGGTCGTCGCCCGCCTGCTTAACCGCATCGGTCAGGGCCTGCGGGTCGTTGTAGGTGTAGTAGATCAGGTGCGCGCGGTCCTCGGGAACGACCCCGCCGGGGCGCGGCGTGCTCCAGGGGAGTGACCCGTGGTAGGCCCCGGTCGCCACCAGCACCTTGCGCTTGCCACGACAGGCCCGCGCGGTCATCAGCGCCATCGTCGTGGCGTCGGATCCGTTCTTGCAGAACATCGCCCAATCGGCGTGGGAGATCATGCCCACCATCGCTTCGGCCAGATCCACGATCAGCGGAGACGGGCCGGTTGAGGTGTCGATCTGCGCCTGCTGTCGCTGGATGGCCGCCATCACCTCCGGATGCTGGTAGCCCAGCAGGTTCGGGCCATAGGCGCACATGAAGTCGATGTAGGTATTGTCGTCGGCATCGGTGATCCGCGTGCCCTCGGCCCTGGTGAAGAACTGCGGATAGCCTTCGGGCAGGAGCAGCGTCGACTGGTGGCCATACATGCCGCCGGGGATGACCTGGGCCGCACGCTCGCGCAGGGCGCGGTCCTTGGCGTTGCTCCACATGCTGGCCCCCGTTTTCTGAATTATCTGCAGCTAATCCGAGCCTAGAGAGCGAAAATTTCTGGCGCAACTTAAAACTCGAAAAATCTGGAAGTGCCTTGATTTTTGATCGAAAGCCTTCCGATGAGACGCTCATCAGCATCGACAGGATCAAGGAAGACAGCCTCGCGGGAAGCGAGATCTCATCTCGGCGGCTCGATTTAGCGATATAATGTTCAGCTATCTCCGGAAGCCCCGGAGACAGACTCAGGCCTGATACTTTTGACGCCCCGCGAAGTCAGCCGTTGCCGCTCCTGAGGCACGGCCTCCGATCACCGCGAAAGTCCAGCCACGCCGGCTTGACCCCGATTCGGATATATCATGAAGCCGATCATCCTAGCTGCGTCGCCAAAAAACCAGCCAAAACTCGGATCAACATCGCGCAAATGCCACCTCCTGGGCGCCAGACGCCGAAGCTGGGTAATATTGGCAGTGCATTTTGATATATTAAGACGCAGGGTCTGGCTCACACCTGCGAGAACCGGGAGGGCAGCACATGATCATCGTGACGGGCGGAACGCATGGCATCGGGAGGGCCGCGGCAGAGATACTCATCGCCGAGGGGCGCGAGGTTCTTATCGCGGGCCGTGACAGCGAGACGGGCGAGGCGCTCGCGGCCGCGCATGAGCGGATGCACTTCCTGCGGACCGACGTTTCGGTCGAGACGGAGTGCAGGGCGCTGGTCGACCGGGCGATGGAGCTTGGCGGCGGCAGGATCGCGGGGCTGGTGAACAACGCGGGCCTCGGACGGCGGCACGTCTTCATGGAGACGAGCCTGGCCGACTGGGACGAGGTGATGAACGTGAACGCGCGCAGCGTCTATCTGATGACGCGGCTGGCGCTCGACGGGCTGATCGCGGGGCAGGGGGCCGTGGTCAACATATCCTCAATCGCCGGGAAGGCGGGAGAGGAGGAGCTGGCGATCTACACCGCATCCAAGGCCGCCGTGATCGGGCTGACACAGGCCCTTTCGCTGGAGCTGGGGCACCTCGTCCGGTTCAACGCGGTCTGTCCGGGGCAGATCGGCACGCGGATGATGGGGCGGGTGCTGTCGGATGACCGGCGGCGGCGGGAACTGGAGCTGCGGATTCCGGCCGGGCGGATCGCAAGGCCGGAGGAGGTGGGCGAGGTCATCGCCTGGCTGCTGTCCGACAAGTCCTCCTACGTGAACGGCGCGGTCCTGCCGGTCGACGGCGGCGAGACGGCGGGGCTGAGGACGCCACGCTACCCGGAGTAGCGTCAGCCCTTCACCGCGCCGGGTTTGCCGTAGCCGTAGCTCTTGTAGGCCTCGTGCACCTCGGCCATCTCCTCGTCCGTGAGCATCTTCACCGCGCCCATGGTCCGGGCGAGCTGGTACTGACGCGCCAGCACCTCGAGCTTCTCGGTCAGGTCGAAGGCGCCGCCGAGGCTGCCGGCCAACGCGATCATCCCGTGGTTGGCCATCAGGCAGGCGCGGTATTTCGTGCCCATCGTCTCGGCCACGGCCTGCGCAAGCTCTGGCCCCCCGAAGGTCCTGTAAGGCGCGCAGGGCACCTCGTTGCCGCCGAAGGAGGCGACCATGTAGTGGAAGGACGGCATCGGCTCGCGCAGGGTCGACAGGGCGACGCAATAAGTGGGGTGCGCATGGACGATCCCCTGCGCCTCGGGCCGGTTGCGGTAGAGGATCGCGTGCAGGGCCCATTCGCTGGAGGGTTTCCAGTTGCCCTTGAACGTGCCGTCGAAGGCGACCTCGGCGATCTGGTCCTCTTCCATCCGGTCGGGCGTGATACCCGAGGGTGTGATCAGCATGCCGTCGCCGAACCGGACCGACAGGTTCCCGGCGGTGGCGTTCGACAGGCCCCGCGCGACGGATTCACGGCTGTAGTGGACGAGCGCCTTGCGGATCTCTGCTTCGGTCTTCATCGGCTTCCCTCTTCGATTTCCTCGAGCGCGCGGAGCAGGACGTCCGTCGTGCCCAGCTTTCCGGACTTCAGGAAGAAGGACACCGGATCGTCCCCCTCCGACACGCAGAACCCGCCACCGTTCGGGCCGCGCGGGAAGGGCCGGACGGACCGGATGCCGAGCGCGGTGACGATCGAGCCCGAGGTCTCGCCCCCCGCCACGATGAAGCGGCGCACGCCCTTGTCGTGCAGGCCCCGAGCGACACCCGCCAGAATGCGCTCCGCCAGCCGGGCGGCCCCCAGCCGTCCGAGCTCGGCCTGCGCGGCCTTCACCCCGGCCTCGTCGGCGCAGGTGGTGATGCCGAAGGGCGTGCCGATCCGCGCGGCGGCCCAGTCGAGCGCTTTCGCGATCAGCCCCGCCTCGTCGCCGGCCAGGAGGTCCAGCCGCAGCACCGGATGCTCTGCCTCGAACGCCGCCAGCTGAGCCTCCGCCACCGGGCCGACGCTGCCGCCCAGAACCACCGCCGGTCCCTTCGCGTGGCGCGGCGGTTCTGCGGCCCCCGCCCGCCCGCGCCCGAGGGCGAGGCCGAGGGACACCACCAGCGGATCGCTTGCCACGATGCTGCGGCGGTCGAGGGCGAGGGTCGTACTCATCTCGACATCGCCCGCGTCGGAGCAGTCGAGAAGGACATGCCGGTGCCCCGCCGCAACCTGCTTGTCGAGCGCGGCGCGTGCAGTGCCTTCCTTCAACAGATCCAGATGCGTGACGAGGCCGAGCGGCGTTTCGGTCTGGTGCGACAGGAACCGCACGAGGTTCGGATCGGGCATCGGCGTCACTGGATCGAACCGTTTGACCGACTCGTTCACCAGCATGCCCTGGTAGAACAGGTGGCCCTGGTGGACGGTGCAGCGAAACTCCGGGAACCCCGCGCTGATCAGGACCGGCAGATCGCCGTAACGATCGGCCAGCATGTCGGCGGCAGGGCCGATGTTGCCCTCTTCGGTGGAATCGAAACTGGCGCAGGCCTTGTAGGCGACGGTGCCGCAGCCGAGGGCGTCGAGCGCGTCGAGAGCGCGGGCGATCTCGGCCTTCGCCTCTTCCACCGGAACCAGCCGGGTGCGCGAGGCGATGACCACGATGGGGGCCTGCGTCCGGGCCTCGCCCGCGGCTTCGGGGTCGAAGAAGACCGGGCATTCGATCCCGGCTTCCTCGAAATAGCTCGCCACCAGCAGACCGCCGGTGAAATCGTCCGAGAGGATACCGTAGGCCGGGCTCATACCCGGTGCGCCTTGCGTGTCATGATGTCGTCCTCCCTGCGGCCAGTGTCACGCCTCGCCGCCGAACCTGTCCAGAGCGTTTCGGGTTATCGTCTCGGTGAACGGGTCGCGGCGGGTCAGCCCCATGATCCATTCGCAGGACCCGGCGGTCAGCACCTCGCCGCGCCCGCGTTTCATGCTGGTCACCATGCCGGAGCCGTACTGGTAGTTCCTGCGGGCGACGGGCGTGTCCTCCGCCGCCAGCTCCGCGAGCCCCACCAGGTCGGAATCCCGGACATAGTAGCGGTAGCCAGGCCCCTCGTGTTCGTATTCGAAGAGGACGGCGGGGCTCATGGCGAGGATCTCGATCCCCTCCGGCACACCCGGATCGGCGACGGGGTAGGGCAGCCCCCGCTCGAAGGTGTAGTTCAGCCCGTCCACCTCGTAGCCGAAGATCCCGGCCTCGGCGCCGAAGACATCGGCGTAGCGCAGGTCGGTGCCCTCGAAGGCCCAGTGTTCGGGCCGGTAGACGGTGAACCCGCGCGACCCGCGCGGCGCGAAGCCGCCCCAGGAGCCGTACATGCCATGGCACCCATTCACCCCGACGGTCGAGGCGCCGGGCCAGCTGACGCCGCCGCTTTCCCACGAGGCGGTCAGCAGGTGCTTCTGCTGCGGATCGTCGCGCACCGGGTCCATCTTGGGCGCCTTGGTCTTCCAGCAGACCTGCCGCGCGCCGTCGTCCTCAAGCCGGATCTGCCAGAGGAAGTTGCCGCCGAAGCGCGAGAAGTTGCCGCCCCGCTCGACGAAATCCTCGACCGTCTTGCGCATGTCCCACGACCAGTATTCGTCATGGCCCACGGTGACGAGGCAGGTGTAGTCGTCCAGGATCTCGGGCCGCAGGTGCAGGTCGGTCTGGGTGATGATGTCGAAGCCGTAGCCCTGCCGTTCCGCCCATACGGCGAAATGCCGGTCGAACTGGGCCCATCCGGCGGCCGCGTAATACTGGCCGAACCCGTGCGAATAGCCCCATTCCTTGGAGGGATAGCCCGGCAGGTCGTTCATCTCGGGCATCCGGTTCTGCGCGATCCGCGCGGCGCCCTTGGGCAGCCAGAGCATCCCGCGCGTCCAGGGCCGGTGCAGGCTGAGATGCGGCGAGCCCTCGTTCCCGTTCGGCCCCCAGGTGCCGAAGTAATGGTTCGCCCCGCCCCAGTCGTTGTAGGCGGTCCAGGTGCCGGTCGCGAGCATGAAGAGGATCTTGCCCTGCCGCGTCTCGGGCGTCGGGCGGACGACGAAGAAATGGTGCTGGACGAAGCGTTCGCCGTCCTTCCGCATGCAGGTCGAGACAACACGGTAAAAGCCCGGCCGCTGCCCCTCGGGGATTTTCCAGGAATGCAGGACCGGCCAGTCGCAGCCGTCCATGTAGGCGGTCTCGGAGGTCTTCGTGAAGGTCCCGGGCAGGTCGAACGCCTCGTGCGCCATCGCGGGCGCGTGGCCGTCACGGTAGATCTGCAGCGTCCACGTGTCGGCGGTTGTCGAGCCGTGGAACTCCACCGTCTCGCCGGGATCGTAGGACATGCGGGGCGTGTAGACGAAGACCTCGGCCAGCTCCGGGTCCTCGCGTGGGGCCTGGAAGCGGTAGTCGGAGAGGAAATGCTCGTCCCCGTATCCCTTCCGCACGCCCCAGGGCGCGACGGCATGGGGGCCGGTTTCGGGGAAGCGGAACTTGGATCGGGTCATGTCGTCGGTTCCCTTCATCCGGGTTTCAGGTCAGGCACGCCGCGCAGGCGACAGAGATCATGCGCCTCGGCCCCGGCCCCGTTCAAGTACGCCGCTCAGGGTATGGATCGGTGCGCCATGTTGCCGTTTCGATATATCAGAAATCCGACTCGACCCCGCGTCGTCAAGGCATTGTTGGAACATACTTGCAGATAGTTCACATTTATACAGGTATGGGGCGCCGGCGCGGTTGAGCTTGCAGATCGCTGTAATCAATGAAGTTTTTGCCGATAACCCCCTGATAACGGCGTTTCTAGCGGCCTATGTGGCATCACTCGCTTCTCTGGCGGGTGCTGATTTTTCCGGCCCAACAAGGCGAGGCGGAGGAGAAAGCTGAATTTTATTAGGCTATCTGCTATATCATCGTCTACGTTTCCATCACGAGGCTGCACAGAATCGACACGGGGACGCATGACGAACAGTGGAACGCAGATGGCAGGGGCCGAAATCTCGGTGCGCGGGCTCGAGAAGAGCTTCGGCCAGCTCAAGGCCGTCGACGACCTCTCGCTCGACATCCCCAGCGGAGAGTTCCTGGCGTTGCTCGGCCCCTCCGGCTCCGGCAAGTCCACTGTCCTGATGATGCTCGCCGGGTTCGAGGTGCCGACGGGTGGCGCGATCACCATCGACGGGCGCGACTGCACCCGGATGCCGCCGCAGAAGCGGAACATCGGTATGGTGTTCCAGCACTACTCCCTCTTCCCGCACTTGTCGGTGCTCGACAACGTGGCCTTCCCCCTGAAGATGCGGGGCGAGGCCAAGGCCGCCCGCCGCCGCCGCGCCGCCGAGGCGCTGGAGGTGGTGCGGCTGGAAGGCTACGGCGACCGGATGCCCTCGCAGCTTTCCGGCGGGCAGAGGCAGCGCGTGGCACTGGCGCGGGCCATCGTCTACCAGCCGCGGCTGCTGCTGATGGACGAACCGCTTTCCGCGCTCGACAAGAACCTGCGCGAGGAGATGCAGCTCGAGATCAAGCGACTGCATTCCGAGCTGGGCGTGACCGTCGTCTTCGTCACCCACGACCAGGGCGAGGCGCTGACCATGGCCGACCGCGTCGCGATCCTGCGGGGCGGCAAGATCCAGCAGATCTCGCCCGCGCGTGAGCTCTACGAGCGGCCCGCCAACCTCTTCTCCGCCGGGTTCATCGGCGAGATGAACATGATCCCCGCCCAATGGGACGGCAGCGGTCTGGTGCTGGCACAGGGCGACCGGCTGGCCCCGCCCGACACTGCGCTGATCGGCACCGCTCCGACCGGCGCCGCCACCCTCGCCATCCGGCCCGAACGCCTGCGCGTCACCGCACCCGACGCGCCCGGCGCCCTTGCCGCCACGCTGGAGGAAGTCGTCTATGCCGGGGCCGGCACCCTGCTGATCGCGCGGCTGGCGGACGGGACCGAGATTCGCGCCCGCATCCCCTCGGCCGGCCTGCCACGGCTGTCGGAGGGCGAGCGAATCGGCCTTGCCTTCGACCCCGACGCCCTGCTGGTCTACGGAGAGGCCGCCGCATGAGCCTGTCCAGCTTCATGCAGCCCGACGGGCGGAACCTGTCCAAGGCCGGCATCACGCTGCTGATGGCCCCGTTCTTCATGCTGATCGGCATCGCCTTCCTCTACCCGCTCATCAGCCTGCTCTCGATCTCGGTCACCGAGCCCGAGCTCGGGTTCCAGAACTACGAGCGCATTCTCGACACGCCGGTCTACGGCAAGGTCCTGCTGCGGACGCTCTGGATCGCGCTGCTGGTGTCGATCCTGTCGCTGTTCCTCGCCTTCCCGGTGGCGATGGCGATGGTGTCCTCGGGCGGTGCCATGGCGGTCTTCATCACCGCCTGCATCCTGCTGCCCTTCTGGTCCTCGGTGCTTGTCCGGACCGCCGCCTGGGCGGTGCTCCTGCAACGGAACGGGATCGTCAACGACCTGCTGCAGGCGATCGGCATCATCGACGCGCCGGTCCGGCTGCTCTACACGCAGGGCGCCGTCGTGGTCGCGATGACCCATGTGCTGATGCCCTTCATGGTGCTGCCGATCTACGGTGCCCTCCGCAACATCCCGCAGGATTACGGCCGCGCCGCCGCGATCTGCGGGGCCGGGCCGCTCCGCGGGTTCATCGAGGTGACGCTGCCACTGGCCATGCCCGGCGTCCTCGGCGGCTTCATTCTCGTCTTCCTCACGGCGCTCGGCTACTTCATCACCCCCGCGCTGCTCGGCTCGCCGCAGGAGATGATGATCGCCACGCTGATCTCGCAGCAATTGCGCGAGTTCCTCGACTGGCCCTTTGCCGCGGCCCTGGTCGGCGTGCTGACCCTTTTCGTCACCGCGATCACGCTGGTCTTCAGCCGCGTCTTCCGGTTCGACCGGATGCTAGGGGGGCAGGTATGAGCAACCGCCCGACCCCCGGCCGCCTGCTGCTGATGGCCTATGTCTACCTCGTCCTGATCTTCGTGCTGGCGCCCATCGTGGTGATCCTGCCGATGGCCTTCAGCGAACCGGACTACCTGACCTTCCCGCCGGAGGGCTTCACCTTCGACTGGTTCGGCGCCTTCTTCGGCAATTCCCGCTGGATGGCGGCTTCGGTCTTCTCGCTGAAGATCGCGGTGCTGACCTCCGTCGTGACGGTGGTCGTCGGCACCATGGCGACCTACGCGCTGATGCGCGGGGCAGGGCGGCTCGGCACCCTGTTCCAGGGGCTGCTGATCGCGCCGATCGTGGTGCCGCATATCGCGCTGGCCGTCGCGCTCTACCTCTTCTTCCGGCAGACCGGGCTGTCGGGCACCGTCACCGGCTACGTCATGGCCCATGCCATCATCGCCATGCCCTTCGTCGTCTTCACCGTCGCCGCCGCGCTCAGCTCGGTCGACGCCACGCTCGAGGACGCGGCGATGAGCTGCGGCGCCTCGCGCTTCGATGCCTTCCGGCTGGTAACGCTGCCGCTGATCCTGCCGAACGTGCTGTCGGGCGGGCTCTTCGCCTTCATCCTGTCCTTCGACGAACCGGTGATCTCGTTCTTCCTGGCGGGCATCCGCGACAAGACCCTGCCACGCATGATGTTCGACAACATCGAACAGAACCTCACCCCGGTGATCCCGGCCATCGCCGTGCTGCTCACCGGCATCTCGATCTTCGTTCTGGTCTCCGCGGCGATCCTGCGGCGGATGGCCCAATCCCGGAGCATGCCCGCCAAAGAGGCATGATCCGGCCCATCAAGGCAACGACAAGGAGGTTGAAATGAAGACGACGAAACGGGCCGCGCTGCTGGCCCTCGCGGTGCTGACGGCCGGGACGGCCGCCAAGGCCGATGAAATCGTGATCGCCACGACGGGCGGCCTGATGCGCAACGAGATGGAACAGTGGTTCTACCTGCCCTTCGCCGAGGCGACCGGCACCGAGGTGATCCCCTTCGACATCGAGGTCCCCGACCAGTGGGCCCGGGCCGAGGGCATGGTCCGCACCGGGCAGGTCGAGTTCGACATCGTCACCGCCACCGGTCCCGACCTTGTCGGCAAGGCAGACATGCTGGTCGACATCCCCTGCGACACGCTGGAGAACGTCAAGGAATACGCGCTGCCCGGCGCCTGCCAGCCCAAGGGCATCGCCCGCACCACCGGCGGCATGGTCCTGACCTACAACACCGAGACATACGCCGATAACCCGCCCGACAGCTGGGCTGATTTCTGGGATGTCGAAACCTACCCGGGACCGCGCGGCCTGCCCGACACCGGCGACCGCGACTGGTGGCTGCCGACCGTGGCGCTGCTGGCCGACGGCGTGGCCAAGGAGGATCTCTACCCGCTCGACCTGGACCGCGCCTATGCCAAGCTCGAGGAGATCCGCCCGCATATCGCGGTCTGGTGGAAGACCGGCAACCAGGTCCAGCAGATCATGCGCGACAACGAGATCGCCATGACGATGGCCTATTCCGGCCGGGCGCTGAAGGTGATCCAGGACGGCTCGCCCTTCGCGATGGCATGGGACGGCGCGATCCGCGACACCGGCTACCTCGCCGTGCTGAAGGACTCGCCGAACCCCGAGGGCGCGATGAACTTCATCAACTTCTTCTATGGCGCGGCAGAGGGGCATCCGGGCTTCATCCAGGCGGTCGGCTACGCAACCTCCTCGACCATCGGCCTCAGCCAGCTGCCGGAGGAAGAGCAGAAGCTCTACGCCACCTACCCGGCGAACTACGAGCTGCTGGTCGATCCCGATTTCGAATGGATCGGCGCGAACCGCGACGAGCTGCGCGAGCGCTGGACCAACTGGCTGCTGCAATAAGCGCAGCCGCCATGCCGGGGGCGGCGACAATCCGCCCCTGGCCCAAGGAGGACCGCAAACTTGTGACGCGGGATCTTGCCCTTTAGATTGGCGCCGCGTCCGCAGGGAGCCGGGTTTTGAACACATCAAGAAATTTGCAGGCCGAACTGACCCAGAACCGGCCGATGCGGCGACGGGGGATCGAGCGGTATCACCTGATCCTCGACGCGACCGAACGGTTGCTGTCGGACAGCGGCGACGAGGACATCAGTCTGGCCCAGATCGCGGAACAGGCCGAGATCTCGCTCGCCTCGGTCTATTACTTCTTCCCGAACCGCAATTCCGTCTACGTCGCGCTTGCGCTGCGCTTCAACGACGAGATCTACGAACGGTCCATCCTGCCGCTCAGCGATCCGGAGCCGCAATCCTGGCAGGAGCTTCTGGAGAGGAAGCACAAGGCGGCAGCCGCGTTCCAGAACAGCCGCCCGGCCGCCCTGCGCCTGTTTCTGGGCGCCGGTGTCTCGGCCGCGGTCCGCAGCGCGGATTTCACCGGGAACGCGCGTCTGGCCCGCAGCCGGGCACGGATGCTGGAGGCCTATTTCGACATCCAGAACATGCCCGACCTGCCGCACTGGCTGGAAATGTCGGCGGCGGCGATGGACGGGATCTGGGCGCTGTCCTACGGATATCACGGACAGATCACGGAAGCCTACCGCGCCGAGGCGACGGCCTGTGCCGTCACCTACCTGCGCCGGTACCTTCCCGAATACCTGCCCCGGATACCGGTAACGCAGGATGCGCTGGATCGCATACGCATCGAACTGGACGGCCCGCGACCGACCGATCAGGGCTGATACCGTGTCAGCCCCAACGTCCGTGGTCTCTCGGCAACCTGACGGGTCCTAACTTTCGCTGACCTTCGCCCCGGGCGTCGCGTTGTCGATGCCGAGGCGCTGGTCCGCCAGCGTCGACCAGGTGTCGTCCTGCGGCGGCGCGGGGGGGATATCGCAGTTGCGCAGGTGGATGTTCACCTTGGCGATGAAGTTCGCCGAGACGGGCGCCGTGACAAACAGGAACGCCATGATCAGCAGCTCGTGCATGGTGCCGCTGCCCTCGGCGACGGAGGCGAAGATCGAGGCGAGCAGCAGCATGCCGACGCCGATTGTGCCGACCTTGGTCGGGGCGTGCAGGCGGGTCATCGGGTCGTTGAACTTCAGCAGGCCGATGACGCCGACGAGGATGAAGAAGGACCCGATCAGCAGCGACGCGCCGGCGGCGTAGGTGAAGGCGACAGCGAGTGTCATTCGATGATGTCCCCCCTCAGGATGAAGCGCGCCAGCGCGACGGTGGACACGAAGCCGAGCATGGCGATCAGCAGCGTCACCTCGAAATAGACCTTCACGCCCTGCTGGATGCCCAGCACGACCACGAGGCCGAGCGCGTTGATGACCATGGTGTCGAGCGCGAGGATGCGGTCGCCGGTCGTCGGGCCCAGCACCAGCCGCACCATCGAGAGGACCTGGCCGACCACGAGGGTGACGAGCGCAACGCCAAGGGCGATGTCGAGGAATCCGGAGGCGGAGGTCATGAGAATATCTCCAGCAGCCTGCGTTCATAGCGGGTCTTGATGTCGTCGCGGACGGCGTCGGGGTCGTCGGTGTGCAGCACGTGGACGAGCAGGCTGTGCCCCTCGTCCGACAGGTCCGAGGACACGGTGCCCGGCGTCAGGGTGATGGTGCCCGCCAGAACGGTGATCGCCTCGGGCTGCTTGAGTTCCAGCGGGACGACGATCCATGCCGGCTTCAGCTTGGCGTTCGGCACGGTCAGGACGATCCACGCCACCTGGATGTTCGCCACGACGATGTCCCACATCACGAGGAAGGTGTAGGTCACCATCCGCCCCATCCGGAACCCCTTGGGCGTGTCGGGCCACCAGATCGAGGTCATCCAGGGGATGATGATCCCCAGCAGGATGCCGAAGACGACCATGCCCGCGCTGATCCCGTTCTGCAGGATGACCCAGACGAGGGCGAGGACGATGGTCAGCAGCGGGTGCGGCAGAAGCCAGCGGTAGGCGCGCATCAACATGTCAGTGCCCCTCTTTCGGCGTGCTGAGTTTGCCCGGCGTGTCGAGGACCGTCGAGGTGTAGGCCTCGGGCGCGAACAGATCCGTCGCGATGGCGGTGGTGTAGGCGTGGACGTGGCCCGCGAACAAGGTCAGCGCCACCAGCAGGGCGAAGAGCCCGCCGACGGCCGTGTAGGACAGGACCGAGGGGCGGACGGCGTCCTCGGCCGCGGGTTCTGCGTCCGTGGTGCCGTGCGACTTCCAGAAGACCGTGCTGCCCGCGCGGGCGAAGCCGACGACGCTGACGAGGCTGGAGCCCAGCACGACCGCCCAGATCCAGACCACGAGGTCGTCCCCGACCGAGGCCTGCAGGACCAGCAGCTTGCCGAGGAACCCCGAGAGCGGCGGCAGGCCGGCCATCGCGATGGCGCCGACGAAGAACATGCCGGCGGTGAGGAAGGTCCCCGCCATCGGAATCTGCGCCGTGATCTCGACATTGCCGCGCCCGGTGCGGACGAGGTCCGAGATCAGGAACAGCACGGCCGCCGCAAGAGTGGAGTGGACGATGTAGTAGAGCGCCGCGCCGATGCCCGCCGGGCTGAACAGCGCGATGGCGATCATCACCATGCCCATGGAGCCGACGACCGCGAACGCCACAAGGCGGTCCACCCGGCGTGCCGCCAGCACCCCGACCGCACCGATCCCGCAGGAGATCAGCGCCGCCGGCATGAACCAGGTTTCCAGCAGGTTCGACGTGACCTCCAGATCAGGCGGGAAAATCATCGTGTAGACACGGATGATCGCATAGGCGCCGACCTTGGTCATGATCGCGAAAAGCGCGGCGACCGGGGCAGGGGCCTCGGCATAGCTCGACGGCAGCCAGAAGTGCAGCGGCACCAGCGCCGCCTTGATCGCGAAGACCAGCAGCAGCAGCACGGCGGCGACGCGGATGCCCACCGTCTCCTCGGGCCCGATGGCGGCCACGCGCTGTGCGAGGTCGGCCATGTTGAGCGTCCCGGTCTCGGCATAGATCGAACCGAGCGCGAAGAGGAACAGCGTGGAGCCGATCAGGTTGTACAGCACATACTGCACGCCAGCCTTGAGTCTGTCGTTGCCACCGGCGTGGATCATCAGGCCGTATGAGGCGATCAGCAGGACCTCGAAGAAGACGAACAGGTTGAAGAGGTCGCCCGTCAGGAAGGCCCCGAGGATCCCCATCAGCTGGAACTGGAACAGCGCGTGGAAATGGCGGCCCCGGTTGTCCCAGCCCGAGCCGATGGCATAGAGCAGCACGAAGAGCGCCAGCACCGAGGTCAGCAGGACCATCATGGTCGACAGCCGATCCCCGACGAGAACGATGCCAAAGGGCGCGGCCCAGTCACTGAGTCGGTAGTAGATGACGGATCCGTCCGACACCTCCCAGGCGAGGGCGGCGGACAGGCCGATCAGGAAAACGACGCCCGACACCGAGAATACGCGCTGGATGCCGATGTGATAACGCGCGGCCAGCACGATGAACGGGGCCATCAGCGCGGGCAGGACGATTGGCAGGATGATCCAGTGGCTCATGTCTGCTGCTCCGTCCCGGCGGACTGCGGCTGGTCGTCGACGTGGTCGTCGTCGGATCCGAGGAAGGCGCCGAGGCCGATCATCACCACGACAGCCGTCATCCCGAACGAGATCACGATAGCGGTCAGGACAAGCGCCTGGGGCAGGGGGTCGGTGTAGACGGTCACGTCATCGGACAGGATCGGCGGCGCGCCGATGGTCAGGCGGCCCGAGGCGAAGAGGAAGACGTTCACCGCGTAGGTCAGCAGCGACATCCCGAGGATCACCGGGAAGGTGCGCAGACGCAGGACGAGGTAGATACCCCCCGCGGTCAGCACGCCGATGGCGGAGGCAACGATCAGTTCCATGTCAGTTGCCCTCCTTCAGTGCCGTGACGTTCTCGAGCGGACCCTCGGTGCGCGACGGGTCGATGTCCATCGGGTATTCGGTGTCCGGCGTATCCGTCCGGCGCGCCAGCCGCGAGAAGCTTTCCAGCGACAGCATCACCGCGCCCACGACCGCGAGGAACACGCCCAGATCGAAGAGAGCGGCGGTGGCCAGTTCGAATTTGTCGAAGGGCGGGATCCGGACATAGGTGAAATCCGAGGTCAGGAAGGGCTTGGACACGAACCACGACCCCATCCCGGTAAAGCCCGCGACCAGCACGCCCGCACCGATCACCCCGTGATAGGGGTATTTCAGCCGGGCGGAGGTCCAGGCAAAGCCGCTGGCCATGTACTGCATCACCACGCCGATCGACACGATCAGACCGGCGATGAAGCCGCCGCCGGGTTCGTTGTGGCCGCGCAGGAAGATGTAGAACCCGACCATGATGACCACCGGCATGATGACGCGCGTCACAACGACCATCATCATCGGATGCCGGTCCCCGGCCTGCGGCTGGTCCGGCTCGCGGTTCAGCAGCCTGCGCCGCACCGGCCCGTCGAGCAGCGTCTCAGTCAGGGCGTAGATCAGCAGCGCGGCGATGCCGAGCACGATGATCTCGCCGTAGGTGTCGAAGCCCCGGAAGTCGACGAGGATCACGTTGACGACGTTGGTGCCGCCGCCGCCCTTGTAGGAATTTGCCAGGTGGAATTCCGAGATCGGGGTCGAGACCGCGTCGCGCAGCAGGTAGTGCCAGGACAGGGCGAAGGTCGCGAGGCCCCCGGCGACCGCGATGGCCGCATCGCGCACCCGGCGCAGCGTGGTGCTTTCGACAGGGGTTCGGTTGGGCAGGAAGTTCAGCGCCAGCAGCAGCAGGATGATGGTCACGACCTCGACCGTGAACTGGGTCATCGCGAGGTCGGGCGCGCTGAGGTAGACGAAGCCGACCGAGACCATCAGGCCGACGATGCCGATCAGGATCAGTGCCAGCAGGCGGTTGCGATGCAGTATCACCAGCGCCACGGTCGCGGCCACGAGCATCGCCCAGCCTGCGATCGGCACGGGGCCCGCGGCCTGCATGGTGCGCGTGGCCTCGCCGACCGCGCCGGTGACCCATGCGTGGTAGCCGGCCGCGATCATCGTCACCATGGCGATCATGGCGTAGCGGGTGAACGACCCGTTGTGCAGCCCGTGGATGACCACCTGCGAGACGCGCGCGGCGGCCTCGACGATGGCTTCGAAGATCACCTTCGCCTCGGGGCGCGGTGTCGCCTCCCAGAGCCGCAGGAGGGGCTTGAAGACGGTCATCAGCAACAGGCCACCGACAACCGCGATGATCGACATGTAAAGCGCCGGGACCAGCCCGTGCCAGATCTTGAAATGCGCTTCGGGCACTTCGCCCGCCATGCCGAGGACCGAGGCGGTCACGATCTTGACGAAGGGCTCGGCGAGGAAAGGCGCCACGCCGATGACGACCACGAGCACGACGAGGATCGCGGGCGGCAGCCACATGCCCGGACCTGGATCGTGCGGCTTGTGCGGATAGTCGTCGCGCACCGGCCCCAGGAAGGTGTGGCCGATGAAGCGGAAGCAGTAGGCCGCCGAAAAGAGCGAGCCTGCGGTCGCCAGCACCGGCACCAGCCAATGGCTGCCATACAGCACCGTGTGGTGGGCTTCTTCCAGCATCATCTCCTTCGACAGGAAGCCGTTGAGGAACGGGATCCCGGCCATTGAGAGCGCTGCGAGGGTGGCGATGACGAAGGTCACCGGCATCAGCGCGCGCAGCCCGCCAAGGCGGCGGATGTCGCGCGTGTGTGCCTCGTGGTCGACGATGCCCGCGGACATGAAGAGCGCGGCCTTGAACGTCGCGTGGTTGAGGATGTGGAACACCGCCGCCATGGCTCCGAAGGCCGTGCCGGTGCCCAGAAGCATGGTGATCAGGCCGAGGTGGCTGACGGTCGAGAAGGCCAGCAGCGCCTTGAGGTCATGCTTGAACAGCGCGATCACCGCGCCCAGCACCATGGTGATCAGCCCCGCCGTGGTTACGATGGCTACCCATTCGGGCGTGCCCGACAGCACCGGCCACATGCGGGCCATCAGGAAGATGCCCGCCTTCACCATGGTCGCGGAGTGCAGATAGGCCGAGACTGGCGTCGGCGCGGCCATCGCATGCGGCAGCCAGAAGTGGAAAGGGAACTGCGCCGACTTGGTGAAACAGCCCAGCAGGATCAGGATCAGCGCGGGCAGGTAGAGCGGGCTGGCCTGGATCATCTCGCGGTTCTGCAGGATGACGCTCAGATCGTAGCTGCCCACGATATTGCCGAGGATCAGCATGCCCCCGATCATCGCCAGTCCGCCCATGCCGGTCACGGTCAACGCCATCCGCGCGCCCTGACGGCCCTCGGGCAGGTGCTTCCAGTAGCCGATCAACAGGAAGGACGACAGCGAGGTCAGTTCCCAGAACACCAGCAGCAGCAGGATGTTGTCAGACAGGACGATCCCCACCATCGCGCCCTGGAACAGCAGGAGGTAGGTGAAGAACTCACCCATGTTGTCTTCGCGGCTGAGGTAGTGCCGCCCGTAGGCGATGATCAGCAGACCGATGCCGAGGATGAGCAGCGCAAAGAAAAAGCCCAGCCCGTCCAGCATCAGTGTCACGTTCAGCCCGAGCGCGGGCATCCAGTCGATGCCGGCGGTCACGACGCGGCCTGCCAGCACCGCCGGCAGGTTGGTGAGAAGGCCGACAAAGGCCGCCAGCGTGACGGTGAAGGTCACCCCGGCACATGCCGACCGGCCGGCCGAATTCATCACTCCGGGAAGGAGCGCGCCGAGGAAAGGCAGGGCGACGATAAGGAAGAGTGACACGTTGGCAGCCCACTTGAATGTTTGGTCATCATTCATGCGCAACGACGGCAGATGATTCCAGCAGATTGATAAAGTTTGTGGGGATTTTTCCGTATCGTCCGATGCCATTTCTTCGCGTGACGCAGGGTCGCATTGACGGGTTTGGAACCGTAATTCTTGGCCGGAGTCGCCTTCCGCGTGGCCGGTGTCGGATGGCAGAGCTGTATGAATCCCGGATGATAACGTTTACGTTATTACAACGGCACAGTGCCGGGGCTCCGTGCAGCCTGCCCTCGGGGTTTCGACGGACGCGGTTCACGCCAAAGCAAAGGGGAACATCGTTTCTTTGAACAGGGTGTAGCCCGCAGCACCATCTGCTTGTCCGTCTTGACGGCAACCGGAGGGCCATGCGCCCCCGTTTGGTGCTTCAGCGCGGCGGCGCAGCTGAACGCGCTCTCTGACCTCACGACCCTGAAATGGATCAGCCCGCGGACGCATTATCCGCCCCCGGCAGAGCTTGGTCCGACGAGTTCACTAGAGGAATGATCACCGGAGATTCCGTCCGACCCATAACCCTGATTATGTAACTGACCAGCTGTGCCAGTCGCTCGATTCCCGACTTTTTGACCCGAGACCCGTATCTTCCTCCAGTTTGAGGCAGAGCCCGCTCCGACCAAAAGACGTCCCAGTCGAGCCGCGCCGCGGCCGCCGGTGACCGTCGGATCAGGTGACCCTGTTCGTCTGTCTGTACTCCGGGCGATCCCAGAGCCGCCGGTCCAGCACCTCCGCCAGAATGTCGACGGCGCGTCGCACGTCCGCCTCGTCCAGATAAAGCGGGGTGAAGCCGAAGCGCATGATGTCGGGTGCGCGGAAGTCGCCGATGACATCGCGGGCGATAAGGGCCTGCATCGTGGCATAGCCATGCTCGAATGCGAAGGAGACCTGGCTCCCCCTTTCGCGCCCGTCGCGCGGGCTGACGAGGGAAAGATCCGGGCAGCGCGCCTCGACCCCGGCGATGAAGACCTCGGACAGGTGGAGTGAGGCCGCGCGGAGATCGGCCATCTCGATGCCCTCCCAGACATCCAGCGCGCGCTCCAGCGCGGTCAGAGCGATGACGGGCGGCGTTCCGACGCGCATCCGTTCGATCCCGACGGCGGGGCGATAGGACGGCTCGAACGCGAAGGGCGCGTCGTGACCCAGCCAGCCGCTGAGCGCGGGTTTCGTGGTCTCGATGAGGTCGGGCCGGACATAGATGAACGCCGGGGCGCCGGGACCGCCGTTGAGATACTTGTAGGTGCAGCCGACCGCGAATTCGCACTCGCAGACCGTCAGGTCCACCGGCACGGCACCGGCACTGTGCGCCAAGTCCCAGAGCATGACGGCCCCGGCCGCATGGGCCGCGCGCGTGATCCGGTCCATGTCGTGCATCCGCCCGGTGCGGTAGTCGACCTGCGTGATCATGGCGACAGCGACCTCGTCGGTCATCGCGGCCTCTACCTCCTCGGGGGCGACGATGCGCAATTCGTGCCGGTTGCCGAGCAGCCGGATCAGCCCTTCGGCCATATAGAGATCGGACGGAAAGTTGCCGCTGTCGGAGAGGATGACGCGCCGATCGGGCCGCATCTCGACCGACGAGGCGAGCGCCTGGTAGACCTTGATCGACAGGGTGTCGCCAAGCGCGATGGCGTTGTCCGGCGCGCCGAGCATTGCGGCCAGCCGGTTGCCGACACGGATCGGTTGCGCCATCCAGTCGTCGACGTTCCAGCCCTTGATCAGATGCGCGGCCCATTCGTCGGTGATCATCTTCGATACCGCGTCCTCCACCCCGCGTGGCAGCGGCCCGAGCGAATTGCCGTCGAGGTAGATCACGCCCTCGGGCAGATGAAACCGCTCCTTCACGGGCAGGCTCACGGGCTTGGTCACAGGGCACCTCTCAGGGACCAGAGTTCGGGGAAGAGCTCCACTTCGAGCATACGCCGCAGGTACTGAACGCCCGACGTCCCGCCGGTGCCGCGCTTGAAGCCGATGATGCGTTCGACCGTGGTCACATGGTTGAAGCGCCAGCGGCGGAAGTAGTCTTCGAGGTCGACCAGCTTCTCGGCCAGTTCGTAGAGCGTCCAGTGGTCGTCGGGGGCGCGGTAGATGGTCAGCCATGCCTCGGTGACCGCCTCGCTGGCACTGTGCGGGTCTTCCATCCGGTAGACCGCAGGGTCGAACCGCACGTCGAGTTCCGCCTCGAGCATGTGCAGGGCGGCGTGGTAAAGCGTGGGCGTGCGCAGCTCCTGCTCCAGCATCGCGTGCAGCTCGGGCCGGTGTTCGTGCACCTTCATCATCGCGCGGTTGCGGTTGCCGAGGATGAATTCGATCAGCCGGTATTGGTGCGACTGGAACCCCGAGGATGCGCCCAGTTCCGACCGGAACTTGGTGTACTCGCTCGGCGTCATGGTCCGCAGCACGTCCCACGCCCCGTTGAGCTGGTCGAAGATGCGGGCGACACGGGTCAGCATCTTGAACGCCTGGCGGACCTCGCCACGGTTCAGCGCCTCGCGCGCCGAAGACAGTTCGTGCAGGGCCAGCCGCATCCAGAGTTCGGAGGTCTGGTGCTGAATAATGAACAGCATCTCGTCATGGGCATCAGACCGCGGAGCCTGCGCCCCGAGGATCGGGTCCAGACCGAGGTAGTCGATATAGCTCATGTCCTGCGCGAAGGACATCTTCGCGCCCTCCCCGCCCGGATCGTAACTGCTCATGACGCCCTCCCCCTGATGCGTCGCGGGCCCTATGTCGCCTGTCAGGAGGCCCGCCGGATCACCGTGACCCGCGAGAAACCGGCCATGTTGGCATAGCCGCCGACAATCGCCCTGCGGTCCTCGTAGGACAGGACGTCGTCGATCGACTCGAACCCGGCGGGCGCGATCTTTTCAACTTCGTCGATCACCCGTTCGGGTCCACCGATGCGGTTGGTGCGCACGACCTCTGCCGTCTTGGGCAGGCGCTCCTTCTCGTACTGATAGAGCGCGGCGCGGGGGTGTTCCGCCCGCGCCAGTGCATCGGCGAGGCAGCGGGCATCCAGGATCGCCTGCGAGGCACCGTTGGAGCCGACGGGATACATCGGATGCGCGGCATCGCCCAGAAGCGTGACCCGCCCGAAAGTCCAGCGCGGCAGCGGATCGCGGTCGGCCATGGGATATTCGAAGATCTCGGTCGTCTTGCGCACCAGCTTGCCGATATCCATCCCCGGGACGTGAAAGCGCAGCGCATGAGGCAGAACCAGCGACAGCGGGGCCTTGCGCGACCAGTTGTCGGGCGGCGGCGACGATATGGCGGGGTCCTTGATCCGGACGTTCACCACCCAGTTCATCAGCTGCTTGCCGTTCTTCGCGGGCGCGATCGGATAGAGGACGAACTTGCCGCCCAGGCCACCGCCGATGGCCATGCTCTCGCCATCCTCCCAGACCGGCATCATGGTGGCCCCGCGCCACATCGCAACGCCCTGCCACGAGGGCGCGCCCTCGTTGGGGTAAAAGACCTTGCGGCCGGCGGAATGGATGCCGTCGGCGCAGATCAGCACGTCGCCGCGCACCGACTTGCCCGGCCCGCCCGTCACGCTGTCGGCGAAATGGGCGGTGACGCCCGCCTCGTCCTGCACGAAGCCGGCCAGCCGGCGGCCGGTCTTGACCGCTTTCTTTCCGAGCCGGTCGATCACGGCGTCGTACATGACCTTCTGCAGCCGCCCCCGGTGGATCGAGAACTGCGGCACGTCATGACCCGCATGCATCCCGCGCAGTTCGGACCAGACCTCCTGCCCCTGCTTGTTGAGGTAGGTGAGCTTGCGCGTCCGCACCGCGACATCGTCCAGCGCATCGAGCAGACCGAGCTGGGCGAGTTCCCGGATCGCGTGGGGCAGCACGTTGATGCCGACGCCGACCTCGCGCACCTCGCGGGCGGTCTCGTAGATCTTCACCTTGATGCCGCGGGCGTGAAGCATCAGGGCCGTGGTCAGCCCGCCGATCCCTGCCCCTGCGATCAGGACCTTCATGGGATCAGTCCTCCTCAGGCGGGAGGAAGTCGACCTCGTGCTGGGCGGAGACCGCGACAACGTCTGCCGGGTTGGCGTCGGGGCCGAGGTTGTGCAGCGCCCAGAACAGGTCGTAGAGCCGCCGGGTCGGAGAGACCCAGAACAGGCATTTGATGGTCTGGTCGGTCTTGTTGTAGATGCCGTGCGGCACGTTCATCGGCAGGCGGATCAGGTCGCCGGGTTCGGCATAGGCCTCGACACCGTTGAGGATCACGTCGAAGCGCCCTTCGAGCACGTAGATGAATTCGTCCTGCGTCGGGTGGATGTGCGGCGGCACGAAGGTGCCCTTTGGCAGGGTCGCGTGCCAAGCCATCGAGTTCTTGGATTTCTGCTTCGGCACGTAGGTCTGGCCGAGGATGTTCCAGCTGATATCTTCGATGCCGGAATTGGAACGGGTGACGCCGGGTTTCATCTCAAGGGCTCCTATCAGATCAGACATGCAGAAAGCGGTCCTTCACCTCGGGGGTCGCGAGAATTTCGGCGGTCGTCCCGGTCCAGACGACACGGCCTTTCTCGATCACCACGTGGCGATCCGCGAATTTGGTTAGCGCATCCACATTTTTGTCAATGACAAGAATGGCCTCGCCCTCGTCCTTGAGGCGCCTCAGGCAGTGCCAGATGTCAGCTCGGATGAGGGGCGCAAGACCCTCTGTCGCCTCGTCCAGAACGACCAAATGGGGGTTGGTCATGAGGGCGCGACCGATGGCCAGCATCTGTTGTTCACCACCTGACAACTGATTGCCCATGTTCCGGCGTCGTTCACGCAGGCGGGGAAATAACTCGTATATCCGGTCTATTGTCCATTTGCCCGGGCGGGCCGTCGCGCGGAGATTCTCTTCGACCGAGAGAGTCGGAAAGATCTGACGCCCCTCGGGGACATAGCCCAGACCGGCCATCGCGATCCGGTGCGGATCGGCGCCGGTCAGGTTCTTGCCCCCGACCTTGACGCTGCCCGCGCGCGGCTTGACCAGGCCGAAGATCGACTTGATCGTCGTGGTCTTGCCCATGCCGTTGCGGCCCAGAAGCGTGACGACCTCGCCCTGACCCACGCGGAAGTCGATGCCGAACAGGATCTGGCTTTCGCCATAGCCGGCCTCCAGCCCGTTGACCTCCAGCATCAGGCGGCCTCCCCTTCTTCTTCGCCGAGATAGGCGGCGCGCACTTCGGGGTCATTGCGGATCTCTTCAGGCGCGCCGGTGGCGATGATGCGGCCGTAGACCAGCACCGACACCCGGTCCGCCAGCGCAAAGACGGCGTCCATGTCGTGTTCGATCAGGACCATTGTGAAGCGGCCCTTCAGCTTGCGGAGGTTCTCGATGAAGGCCTCGGCATCTTCGCCACCCACGCCCGCCAGCGGTTCGTCCAGCAGCAGTACCTTGGGCCGTGTCGCCAGCGCGATGGCCAGTTCCAGCCGCCGGTGTTCGCCATGGCTGAGCGATTTCGCCAACACATGCGCCCGGCGATCCAGCCCCGCCTCGCGCAGCGCGGTCATGGCCTCGCCGTTCAGCGGTGACTCGTCGGAGACCCGCCCGAAGAACCGGTAGGACGAACCGTCGCGCGCCTGCACCGCCAGCGCGACGTTTTCCAGCGCCGTGAAGCCCGGCAGGACGGAGGTGATCTGGAACGACCGCGCCAGCCCCAGCCTGACGCGCTCGGGCATGCTCAGACGCGACACGTCGTGATCGCCGAGACGGACGGCGCCGCTGTCACTGCGCAACTGGCCGGACAGTTGCGAGATCAGCGTCGTCTTGCCCGCCCCGTTCGGCCCGATGATGGCGTGGAACTCTCCCGGCTCGACCGAGAGCGAGACGTCGTCGGTGACCTTCAGTGCGCCGAAACTCTTGTTCAGGCCGGTGACGGTGAGCGATGTCATTCCTGCCCCCTCACGAGACCCATCTTTCTGAGCACACCGGTGATCCCGTGGGGCGAGAACAGGACCATCAGCACGAGGAAGATGCCGAAATAGAGTTTCCAGTTGTCCGAGAAATGGCCCAGCCATTCTTCCAGCATCAGTGCCGCGACCGCCCCGGCGATCGGACCGGCAAGGGTGCCGACACCGCCGAGCACGACCATGACGATCAGTTCGCCCGACTTGTGCCAGGACATGAACGCCGGAGAGACGAACTGCGCCTGATTGGCCAGGATGACGCCGGCGACGCCCGTGATGCAGCCCGAGATGATGAAGGCGGTCAACTGGTAGCGGAACGGCGAGAAGCCGATCGCTTCCATCCGGGTCGGGTTTTCCCGGACCCCGGTCAGCACGCGGCCAAAGCGCGAGCCGACGATGCGGTGGCAGAGGAAGAAGAGCCCGATCAGCAGGGCCAGCGAGACGTAGTAGAGCCCGAAGTTCGTCTCCAGCAGGTCCATCCCGAGGACAGTCGACCGCTGCGCCAGCGCCACCCCGTCGTCCCCGCCATAAGCGGAAAGCGAGATGAAGAAGAAAAAGGCCATCTGCCCGAAGGCCAGCGTGATCATGATGAAATAGACGCCCCGCGTGCGCAGCGAAATCGCCCCTGTGACGAAGGCGAAGACGGCCGAGATCCCCATGGCGAAGACAATCTGCAGGAACAGGTCATTGATCCCGTGGCGCGACAGGATCGCCACCGCGTAGGTTCCGAAGCCGAGATAGGCGGCATGGCCGAAGCTGACCATCGCGCCGTAGCCCAGGATCAGGTCCAGCGCCATCGCCGCGATCGCATAGGCGATGATGCGGGTGCCGATGAGCACGTAGAACGGGTCGTCGAGGGCCGAGGCCACCGGCGGCATCAGCGCGAACAGGACGAACAGCACCAGCGCGGCCTTGACCCTGCCCGACAGCGCGGGCCGGTTGGCGGGCGTCGCGGTTGCGGTCAGCTCGGTCATGCGCGCCTCCCGAAGAGGCCGGCGGGTTTGGCGAACAGGATGACGGCCATCAGGATGTAGACCAGCATCGGCGCCAGCACGCGCCCCATCTGGCCGGCGGCCGAGGGGTCGAGGAAACTGCGGAGCCAAATCGGACCGAAGACCCCGCCGATGGTATCGACAGTGGCGACCAGTAGCGCGCCGAGGAAGGCCCCCTTGATCGACCCTATGCCGCCGATGACCACGACCACGAAGGTCAGGATCAGGACGGATTCCCCCATGCCGGTGTCGACCGACAGGATCGGCGCCACCATGGCCCCCGCAAGGCAGGCCAGCACGGCGCCGAGGGTGAAGACGATGGCGAACAGCCGGTTGATGTCGACGCCAAGCGCCGAGACGGTGTCACGGTTGGTGGCCCCGGCGCGCAGCAGCATGCCGACACGGGTGTAATTGACCATCACGAACAGGCCGAGTGCGACGGCGAGGCCCGCTGCGATGATGACGATCCGGTAGACCGGGTATTTCAGCGGCCCCATCAGCGGAACGGAGCCTGAGAAGATCTCGGGCATGGGCACCGACAGTGGCGAGGTGCCCCAGATCATCTTGACCGCCTCGTTGGCGATCATGACCAGCCCGAAGGTCGCCAGCACCTGATCGAGGTGCGAGCGGGCATATAATCGTCGCATTACGACGAATTCGACCACCAGACCGACGACGACGGCGGCCGGCAACGTCAGCAGGAGACCCCACCAGAAGCTGCCGGTCGCCGCCGCGAAGGTGGCGATCAGGTAGGCGCCCACCATGTAGAGGACGCCATGGGCCAGGTTGATCACGTCCATGATCCCGAACACCAGCGTCAGTCCCGCCGCGATGAGGAACAGCAGGACACCCAGCTGGACCCCGTTGAGCAGTTGCAGGACAAACAGGTTCATCATGGTCGTGATCTCCCGGCCGCAGTCTCAGATCACATCTTGCAGGAGGCGGCGTAGTTATCGACGTAGTCGTCGAAGATCTTCTCCTTGATCGACGTGCCATACATCCCGTCGTCGCGCTTCACCGCTTCGACCAGGTAGAAGTCCTGGATCGGGAAGTTGTTGGACCCGAACGAGAAGTCGCCGCGCGGGCTTTCGAAGTCCGCCTCGTGGATCGCGGCGCGCAGGGCGTCACGGTCCTTGAGGTCGCCGCCCAGTTTCTTGACGGCGCTGTCGATCAGCTGGGCCGCGTCATAGGCCTGCATCGCGTAGGTGCCGGGCACGGCGTTGTATTTGGCGATATAGGCATCGACGAAGGCCTTGTTGGCTTCGTTGTCCATGTCGGGCGCCCAGTTCGCGCCGCCCAGCATGCCGACGGCCGCGTCCTGCGTGGCGGGCAGCGTGGTTTCGTCCACGGTGAAGGCCGACAGGAAGGGGATCGAGGTCAGCCCCGCCTGCGCGTATTGCTTGACGAGGTTCACGCCCATGCCGCCGGGCATGAAGGTGAAGACGGCGTCAGGCTGGAAGGCCGCGATCTGCGCCAGCTCGGCCGAGAAGTCGAGCTGCCCCAGCTCGGTATAGACCTCGCCCGCGGTGGCGCCGGTGTAGGAGTGCTTGAACCCCGCCTGACTGTCCTTGCCCGCCTGATAGTTCGGCGTCATCAGAAAGACGTTCTTGTAACCCATCTTCTCGGCATAGGCGCCCATCACTTCGTGGTTCTGGTCGTTCTGATAGGATGTCGTGAAGAAGTTCGGGTTGCAGGACTCTCCCGCAAGGGTCGAGGTGCCGGCGTTGGTCGAGATCAGGATCGTGCCGGTCGAGGTGACGGGCTGCACCATCGCCATCAGGATGTTCGAGAAGATCGGGCCGACGACGAAGTCGACGCTTTCGCGTTCGACCAGCTCGCGAGCCTTCTCGGCGGCGAGGTCGGGCTTGCCTTCGTCGTCGATGATGATGATCTCGGTTTTCATCCCGCCGATGTCGCCCATCTTCTCGGCCGCCAGCATGAAGCCGTCACGCGCCTGCGTGCCGAGCGCCGCGGGCGGGCCGGAGAGGGTGTAGACGAGGCCGATCTTCAGCACGCCGTCATTGGCGGATGCGGGTACGTCCTGTGCAAAGGCCGGGGCGGTCATCCCCATGGCCAGCAGTGTGGAGGCAAGCAGTTTGGTCTTGTGGTTCATTACGAACTCCCTGGTTGAAGTCTGCGGCTTTGCCGTCTGTTATTGCGCCTGGCCTGTTTGGTGAGCGCGACACCCAGCATTGAGCGGCGCATCGCACTGCACATGCAAGTTATTTTCTGATCAACTTTTCCTCCGCCGCGCCGAGCACGGTGCGCAGCATCGGACTGTCAGGATCGGCGAGGCCGTCGATGACATTGAAGTGGTGGCGGTCCGGCTGGACGACATCCTGCGTCAGGCATCCCAGCCCGTGCCAGATGTTCGACAGCAGCGCCGACTGACGCAGAAATTCCTGTCGCTCGCCGCCGCCGACCCATGTGGTCAACTGCACGCCGTCCAGCGGCCGCTTGAGCACCGGGCTCTGTGCCGCCGCGGACTCCATGTCGAGCTGCAGCGCCTCGCGCCGCCACATCTGCGTCATCGGGCGCAGGTCATGCACGCCCGAGATGGAGAGCACATGCGCCATCCGGTCCCGCACGGCGCCGGGCAGCGGCGTGTCATGGCACATCATGGCGGTTACGAGGTGTCCGCCCGCCGAATGGCCGCTCAGGACGACCGGGCCGGCGACCTCTCCGGCCGCATGGGCGATCGCGGCGCCGACCTGTGCGGTGATCTCGGCAATCGTCACCGCGGGGCACAGATCATAGGACGGAATCGCCACCGCCCAGCCCCGCGCAACCGGCCCGGCCGCGAGGTGGGACCAGTAGGACTTGTCCAGCGCCATCCAGTATCCGCCGTGAACGAAGACGAACAGGCCGAGCGGCTCGCCCTGGGGCAGGAAGAGGTCGTAGCGATGCCTCTCGCCCTGACCGTAAGCGATATCGAGGCGGTTGTCGGAAGTGGCGCGGAAAGAGGCAGAGGGCTCTTCCCACGCGGCCGGGTAGTTGGAGCCGCCGGGGATGTTGGCGCCGTTTTCATAGGCGTCATCCCAGTCTGTCACAGCGAAGGCCACCATCGCATACTTCCCAATTCGGTCTTGTTTTACAGGGCGATCAGGCCAATCATGCCGGCGCGGACGCCCCTGTTTGAAGCCATCGTTACGCGGCTCGAAATGTATTTCAAGCTAAAACCTTTTTTGCTTGAAATATTTTTTGGCGCTGCCTAGCCTGTTCGCAATCACCCCGGAAACCATGGCGGAGCGACAGGTGGCCGAACAGAAATCCGACATCGTGAGTGACCGCGCCTCCGCCCCCGACGCCGCCTCGAAAGAGCGTCTCCGGATGTGGCTGAGAATGCTCAAGACCACCCGCAACGTCGAGGCGCAGCTGCGCGAGAGGCTGCGGACGGAGTTCGCCTCCACCCTGCCCCGCTTCGACGTCATGGCCGCCCTGGCCCGCTATGCCGACGGCCTGAAGATGAGCGCGCTTTCCGGCGTGCTGCGGGTCTCCAACGGAAATGTCACGGGCATCGTGGACCGGCTGGCCGAGGAAGGGCTGGTCATCCGGGTGCAGGTGCCCGGCGACCGCCGCGCCTCTCTCGTCCGGCTGACGCAGAAGGGACAGGAGGTCTTTGCCGCGCAGGCCGCCGCGCACGAGACCTGGATCAACGAACTGCTCGCCGGCTTCACACCGGAAGAGGCGCGCATGTTCTCGGACCATTTCGACGGCATCCGCCGCCACGACGACGAGGAGGAGACCCCATGAGGGCCGACACGAAACATTTCCTGTGCAACATCGAGGACGGTATCGCGACCGTCCGGCTGGACCGCCCGGACCGCAAGAACCCCCTGACCTTCGACAGCTATGCCGAGTTGCGCGACTGGTTCCGCGACCTGCGCTTCGATGACGAGGTCAAGGCCGTGGTCTTCGCCTCGAACGGCGGCAACTTCTCGTCCGGCGGCGACGTGCACGACATCATCGGCCCGCTGACGAAGATGTCGATGAAAGAGCTGCTGCAGTTCACCCGGATGACCGGCGATCTGGTGAAATCCATGATCAACTGCGGCAAGCCGATCATCACCGCCGCCGACGGCGTCTGCGTCGGCGCGGGGGCGATCATCGCCATGGCCTCGGACCTGAGGATCGCGACGCCCGAGGCGAAATGCGCCTTCCTCTTCACCCGCGTCGGTCTGGCCGGTTGCGACATGGGCGCCTGCGCCATGCTGCCCCGGATCATCGGACAGGGGCGTGCGAACGAACTGCTCTATACCGGCCGCGCCATGAATGCCGACGAGGGCGAGAGATGGGGCTTCTGGAACCGTCTGGTCCCGGCCGCTGATCTGGAACCCGAAGCCGTGGCATGGGCCCGGAAGATCGCCGAGGGTCCGAACTTCGGCCACATGATGACCAAGACCATGCTGCAGCAGGAATGGTCCATGTCGCTGGAGCAGGCGATCGAATCCGAGGCGCAGGCGCAGGCGATCTGCATGCAGACCGAGGATTTCACCCGCGCCTACAACGCCTTCGTCGCGAAGCAGAAACCGGTGTTCGAGGGCAACTGATGGCGGATCGCAGCTATCTCAACTGGCCGTTCCTGACGCCCGCCCACAAGGACCATGCCCTCGGGCTGGACGACTGGTGCGCGGGGCTGGGCGAGATCGACCATCACGACACCGACAACGCCTGCCGCGCGCTGGTCGCGAAACTGGGCGCGGACGGCTGGCTGGACCCGAGTGCGGTCGATCCGGCAGACCCCAGGCCGCTGGACGTGCGCACCCTGTGCCTGTCGCGCGAAACGCTGGCCCGTCACGACGGGCTGGCCGATTTCGCATTCGCCATGCAGGGGCTCGGGACCGGCGCGATCTCGCTCTTCGGGTCGCCCGACCAGCAGGCCGAGTGGCTGCCCCTGACCCGCTCCGGGCGCGCGATTTCCGCCTTCGCACTCACCGAGCCGCAATCCGGCTCGGATGTCGCCAACTCCACCATGACCGCCCGCGACGACGGCGATGCATGGGTATTGGACGGCGAAAAGACATGGATCTCGAACGGCGGGATCGCGGATGTCTACACGCTGTTTGCCCGCACCGGCGAAGGGCCGGGCGCGAAGGGGCTGTCGGCCTTCGTCGTGCCCGCCGACACGCCTGGTTTCGAGATCGCGGAGCGGCTCGACACGATCGCGCCGCACCCGCTGGCCACGCTGCGCTTCACCGGCGCGCGCCTGCCCAAGTCCGCGCTGATCGGCGCACCGGGTCAGGGCTTCAAGATCGCCATGTCGGTGCTGGACGTCTTCCGGACAACCGTGGCCGCCGCCGCGCTCGGCTTTGCGCGCCGCGCGCTGGACGAGGCGACGTTCCGTGTCACCGCCCGGCAAGTGCAGGGCAAACCGCTGGCCGATCTGCAGATGGTGCAGGCGCATATCGCGGAGATGGCCCTGCGCGTCGATGCCTCGGCCCTGCTGATCTATCGCGCTGCATGGACCAAGGACAGTGGCGCACCGCGTGTAAGCCGCGAGGCCGCGATGGCGAAGCTGTTTGCCACGGACGAGGCGCAGAAGGTCATCGACGCCGCCGTCCAGCTGCACGGCGGGGACGGCGTCCGGTCCGGCAACACGGTCGAACGTCTCTACCGCGAGATCCGGGCGCTCCGGATCTACGAAGGCGCGTCGGACGTCCAGAAGGTGATCATCGCCCGCCAGACGCTGGACGCGGCGGCGGGCTGAAAGAACGACCGGCACAACGTCGGGCCACAGGGAGACCGGAAGCATGACTGCACATCAGACCATCGACCTCGGCCCCTCGGCCCATGTCGACACCTACACGCGCGACAACCTGCCCCCTGCGGACCAGTGGCCGGACATCCGTCTGGACGGGTTCGACTATCCCGACTACCTGAACGTCGGCGTGGAGCTGACCGATGCGATGGTGGACAAGGGGTTCGGGGACCGCACCGCACTGATCGGCAATGGTCGGCGAAGGACCTACAAGGAGCTTGCCGACTGGACCAACCGCCTTGCCCACGCGATGGTCGCCGACCTGGGCATCCAGCCAGGCAACCGGGTTCTGATCCGGTCGGCCAACAACCCGGCGATGGTCGCGGTCTGGCTGGCGGCGACCAAGGCGGGCGCGGTGGTGGTCAACACCATGCCCCTGCTCCGCGCGCGCGAACTCACCGCCATTGTCGACAAGGCGCATATCCAGTTCGCCTTCTGCGACACGCGGCTGATGGACGAGATGGCCACCTGCGCCAAGACATCGGAATACCTGGAAAAGGTCGTGGGGTTCGACGGCACCTCGAACCATGACGCCGAACTTGACCGGCTGGCGCTGGAAAAGCCCGTCCGCTTTGATGCCGTGAAGACGGGCCGGGACGACGTGGCGCTTCTGGGGTTTACCTCGGGCACGACCGGATCGCCCAAGGCGACGATGCATTTCCACCGCGACATCCTGATCATCGCGGATGGCTACGCGAAAGAGGTGCTGGGCGTCACGCCCGAGGATGTCTTCGTCGGCTCGCCGCCCCTCGCCTTCACCTTCGGGCTCGGCGGCCTCGCTGTCTTTCCCCTGCGCTTCGGCGCGGCGGCGACCCTGCTGGAAAACGCCAGCCCGCCCAACATGATCGAGATCATCCAGAAGTATCAGGCGACGGTCAGCTTCACCGCCCCGACGGCCTATCGCGCCATGCTGCGCGCGATGGAGGAAGGGGCAGACCTGTCCTCGCTCCGCGCTGCCGTCTCGGCCGGGGAAACCCTGCCCGCGCCGGTCTATGAAGAGTGGATGGCCAAGACCGGCAAACCGATGCTGGACGGCATCGGTGCGACCGAGATGCTGCACATCTTCATCACCAACCGTTTCGACGATCACCGCCCCGCCTGCACCGGCAAGCCGGTTACCGGCTACGAGGCCAAGGTGATCGACGACGACGGGAACGAGGTCCCGCCGGGCCAGGTCGGGCGGCTGGCCGTGCGTGGTCCGACCGGCTGCCGCTACATGGCGGATGACCGGCAGAAGAGCTACGTTCTGGACGGCTGGAACATCACTGGCGACGCCTTCGTCATGGACGAGGACGGATATCTGCATTTCGCGGCGCGGAACGACGACATGATCGTTTCTTCGGGCTACAACATCGCGGGTCCCGAGGTCGAGGCGGCCCTGCTTTCGCATCCCGCCGTGGTCGAATGCGCCGTCGTCGGCCAGCCGGACGAGGATCGCGGCACCATCGTCCAGGCGCATGTCGTCGTCGCCGAGGGGCACGAGGCGGGCGAGAAGCTGGTCAAGGCGCTGCAGGAACACGTCAAGGCACAGATCGCGCCGTACAAATATCCCCGCTCGGTGGTGTTCACCGAGGCGCTGCCGAAGACGGATTCGGGTAAGATCCAGCGGTTCCGGCTGAAGATGTGACGTGCTGCGGAGCCGGAGGCCGTGCGATATCACACGAGCCGTCCGGCGCATTCACCGGGCGGGACGCAGGATAGGCAGGTGACAACGACGCTGCCATGTCGTCCCCCCACCTCATGCGTTTTGAGTATTTACCGTGCGCCCCTGCCCCGGCACAAAGGGGCAGTGCCACGCCCATCAAGAAGGAGCCCGACATGCAGTGCGTTTTCATCCAGTTGCAGTGTGAGATCGGCAAGACCTACGACGTGGCCGAGGCAATCGTCTTTCGTGAGTTCCATTCGGAAATCTATTCGACCAGCGGCAATTTCGACCTGCTGATCAAGGCCTACGTCCCGGACGGCGACGACATCGGCCGCTTCGTCGATGTCAACCTGAGCGGCATCGACGGCATCGTCCGAAGCTACACAACGCTGACCTTCAAGGCGTTCTGAGCGGCCCGCCACGCGCCCCCGAACACCCCGACCCGAACCCGGAAGGATCCTCCGCGGGCCGGTGTCCCGTGCGCGGCTCCCGTCGCCGAAGTCAAACCTTAGGTCTAAATATTTTATACTTGAAATAACTGTCCGGGACGATACCCTGACCTCGAAAATCAGGGAGACTCGGCCATGAAGATCGCTGTTCTGGGCGGGGGACCATCGGGCCTCTACTTCGCCATCTCGATGAAGCTGCGCGACGCGGCGCATGACATCACGGTCTATGAACGCAACCGGCCGGACGACACCTTTGGCTGGGGCGTCGTGCTGTCGGACGAGACGATGTCGAACTTCGACCAGAACGATCCCGTCAGCGAGAAGATGATCCGCGACCACTTCGCCTATTGGGACGACGTCAAGGTGGTGCGGGGGGACGAGGCGATGACCTCCTCCGGCCACGGATTCTGCGGCATCGGGCGCAAGCAGATGCTCCTGTTGCTGCAACAGCGGGCGCGCGACCTCGGCGTGACGATCGAGTTCGAAACCGACATCACGCCAGACCGGATCGAAGAGCTGCGGCGCGACAACGACCTGCTGGTGGCCTCGGACGGGCTGAACTCGAAAACCCGCAGCCATTATGCCGCGCATTTCCAGCCCGAGATCGACATGCGGGCCAACCACTTCGTCTGGCTCGGCACGCATCAGAAATTCGACGATGCCTTCACCTTCATCTTCGAAAAGACCGAGCACGGCTGGATCTGGGCCCACGCCTACCAGTTCGACGACAACACCGCGACCTTCATCGTGGAATGCGGGCCCGAGACCTACAGGGCCTTCGGCTTCGACACGATGAGCCAGCAGGAGAGCATCGCGCTCTGCGAGAAGATCTTCGAAGATCACCTTGGCGGTCATCCCCTGATGACCAACGCCGCGCACATCCGCGGGTCGGCCTGGATCCAGTTCCCGCGCGTGACCTGCGAGAGCTGGTATCACGAGAATGTCGTGCTGCTCGGCGATGCCTCGGCCACGGCGCATTTCTCGATCGGGTCCGGGTCCAAGCTGGGAATGGAGTCGGCCATCGCGCTGGCGGAAAAGCTGTCGTCGCCGAAGCCGCTGGATCAGGCACTGCACGACTACCAGGAAGAGCGGAAGCTGCAGGTGCTGCGGGTGACCTCGGCCGCGCGGAACTCTACCCAGTGGTTCGAGGAGATCGAGCGGTATCTCGACCTCGACATGATGCAGTTCAACTATGCCCTGCTGACCCGGTCGCAGCGGATCAGCCACGAGAACCTGCGCCTGCGTGACCCGGAGTGGCTGGCCACGGCCGAAGCGTGGTTCCAGAAGAAGGCGGGCGGCAATTCCAATCGCTCGCCGATGTTCGCGCCGTTCAGGCTGCGCGGGATGGAACTGGTGAACCGCGTCGTCGTCTCGCCCATGGCCCAGTACAAGGCGAAGGACGGGATGCCGACCGACTGGCATTTCGTGCATTACGCCGAACGTGCCAAGGGCGGCGCGGGGATGGTGTTCACGGAAATGCTCTGCGTCAGCAAGGAAGGCCGGATCACCCCCGGCTGTCCCTGCATCGGGCCCGACCAGGTCGAAGCCTACACGCGCCTCACCGACTTTGTTCACGAAGAAACCCAAGCCAAGATTTGCGCGCAGATCGGCCATTCCGGGCGCAAGGGCTCGACCCGGCTGGCGTGGG
>NZ_AQQU01000012.1 GCF_002210105.1 Oceanicola sp. 22II-s10i
GGGTGTCCGGCTCAGATCATAAGCGAGCCGCCGTTGATGTCGTGGATCGCGCCGGTGATGAAGCCCGCGCCACGGCTGGCCAGGAAGCCGACGAGGTTCGCGATGTCCTCGGGCTCGCCGTAGCGATTGACCGGAATCGTGGACTTCAGGCTCTCGATCAGTTCCGGCGGGCTGCCGTCCGACATCGCGCCGGTGATGCGACCGGGGCAGACGGAATTGACGGTGATCCCCTCGGGTGCGACTTCCTTGGCGAAGCTGCGGGTCAGGCCGAGGATGCCGGTCTTGGTGACGACATAGTGAACCCCGGCGACGTTCGCGGGTGATCGCCCGCCGCGCGACGAGATGTTGACGATCCGGCCCCAGCCGGCCTTGCGCATCGGTGGCAGGCAGATCTGCGACATGCGGAACGGGCCGGTGATGTTCACGTCCATCACCCAGTTCCATTCGTCCAGTGCCATCTCGGAGGGCTTGGCCGACTTGCGCGTGTCCGGCTGCTTGGGCGAGATGCCCGCGTTGTTCACCAGCACCGCGATCCGGTCGAAGTCCGTGGCCCCGACCCGCTGCCGGAAGGACGAGCGGCTTTCCTCGTCGCCCACGTCCAGCTTCAGGCCCACGGTGTCGTAGCCCTTGGCATTCAGCCCGTCCGACGCCGCCTTGACCTCGTCCTCGAGGATATCGGTCATCACGATCCGGTAGCCCATCGAAGCCAGCTTGTCGGAAATCGCCAGCCCCATGCCCCGGCAGGCGCCGGTGACAACCGCGACCTTGCCGTCGCCTTCGTTTACATAGTCGGCCATGAGAACACCTGTCCGTAGGTTTCGAGGGGGGTGAGCGAAGGCCGGAAGGCGTTCGCCATCGTTTCGTTGAGGCTTTCCAGCGACCAGCCTTCGGAATTGTGGATCGACCGGATCGGGCGGGGCTGGGAGTAGAGGTAGACCTCGTTGCCGCGCACCCCGATGATCTGGCCGTTGATGTCGGCGGCCGCGTCCGAGACGAGGAATGCCGCGACCGGGGCGATCTGTTCGTTGGTGCCCTGCGTGGACCGATACTTGCGGAAATCGGTGTTCGATCCGGGCGCGTCGTATTCGGATTTGCGGAAGGCGTTGATCAGTTCCCACTGGCGCGAGGTGGCCGAGGGCGCCATGCAGTTCGACCGGATGTTGCCGTGCCGGGACATGTCGAAGGCGATGATCTTGGACAGCGACATGATCCCGCCCTTGGCGGTGCCGTAGTTCGCCACGCCCATCGACCCGATCAGCCCGGTGGTCGAGGTCATGTGCAGGAACGCGCCCGTCCCTTGTTTGACGAAATGCGGCGCGGCGGCGCGGCTGGTGTTCCAAGTGCCGTATAGGTGCGTGTTGACGACGAGGTCGAATTCCTCGGGCGTCATCTTCTCAAAGGCCGCGTGGCGCATCACGCCCGCGCAGTTGATCAGCGCGTCGATCTTGCCAAAGCTGTCCAGCGCGCTCTGGATGATCTTCTGCGCGCTGTCCCAGTCCGCGACGCTGTCGGTGTTCGCCACCGCCTCGCCGCCCGCCGCGCGGATCTCGGCCGCGACGGTTTCCGCCGGCCCGCTGTCGGTGCCCTTGCCGTCGGGCGAGGTGCCGATGTCGTTGACCACGACCCTGGCCCCGTGGGCCCCGGCGAACAGGCCGGTCGCCCGGCCGATGCCGCTGCCGCCGCCGGTGATGACGACGGTCTTGCCTTCGAGATAGCTCATCTCTCCTCCTCAGAGATCGAGGCCCAGCCGGTAGACCCGGTCGGCCGTTCCGGCAAAGAGCGCCGCACGCTCCGCCGCCGTATGGTTCGCCGTCAGGCGCTTGAACGCGTTCCACAGCGGCACGTAGCCGACCGCGCCCTTGTCGACGGGGAAGTTGCTTTCGAACATCGCGCGGTCGGGGCCGAAGGCCTCGATGCAGGTTTCGACATAGGGGCCGATGGCATTGGCGATCTGTTCGCCGGTCGGACCGGCGGGCAGGTGTTCGAAGCCGAAGCCGAGGTTGTGCATCCCGACGCCGCCGACCTTGATCGACACGTTCGGGCACTTGCCGATCTCGCGCATCGCGGCGGACCATTCGGCAAAGACCTGATCGCGGCGGCTGGCATAGCCCTTGATCCCAAGCGGCCCGCCGATGTGGTTCAGGACGATCGGCTGGTCCGGGAAGGCGCGGGCGAGGTCCAGCGCCTCGGTCAGCTGCGTGTGGAAGGCATAAAGGTCATAGCTCAGCCCGCGCGGGGCCAGTTGCGCGAAACCCTCGCGCCACGTCGCGTCCAGCAGGCGGCCCGGCGGGATGGAGCCGAAGCTGGCGCTGATCTCGGGATCGTAGGTGGTCATGTCGCGGATGCCCTTGACCAGTCCCGGCCCGGCCTCGAGATGCGCGTCCAGCACCTCGGCCACCGCCGCGCCCTGCATCATGTTCGCATGCGCCACCATGCCCGCGCAGACCTTGGGGCTGTCGGCGGGCAGGGCGGCGACGAAGTCGCGGACGAACTCGGTCTCGCCGACGAACTTCAGATGCTCGGGCCCGGACTGGCGGTAATGCGAGCGGCACTGGACGAAGACGGTGGCGACCACGTTGTGCCCGGCGGTGACGTCGGCGAGGATCTCGTCGGTCAGGTAGCGTTCGTGGGGGCGGTTCCACAGGTGGTGGTGCGGATCGACGATGGGCAGGTCCGGTTCCAGCGCCGCCTCGTCGGTCCTGGCCAGCCAGTCTTCGCGGACGGGGAGGGCGGGGGGCGGGAAGTCCTTCGCGGTCGGATCGAAATCTTGCATGTGCCGTTCCTGAATGCGTTTCGGGGCGAGACTGCGCGCGGCCCCTCGGGCTGTCAGCCCGGCGCGGGGCACTTAACACAACCTTGGTAACCCGTGGTCCGGACCCCGGATGCGCCCCGCCGGTTCTGGACTGGTGCCATGAAATCCGGCACCTCATGCAGGCCGGCCCCATCGTTGCGCCCCCGTCCCGGTGCTATCCGCTTGGCGGATTGAATCGACATGACGTGCCGGTAAAGTGAGCTGGGACAGACAGGGTGTGTGACAGGAGGTTTCCGTGGCGATCGAATGGATAGAGACCCCGCGCGGCGCGTTCAGGTTCGAGCTGACGGGTCAGGGCGACCGCCCTGTCATCGTGTTGATGCACGAGATGGGCGGCAGTCTGGACAGCTGGAATATGGTCATGCCGCGCCTTGCCGTGACGCACCGGATCCTGCGCTACGACGCGCGGGGTTTCGGCAATTCGGTCAAGCTGACCGGGCCGCTGACGATGGATGACTGGGTGGCCGATCTTGCCGCGTTGCTGGATGCGCTGTGGATCCGCAGGCCCTGCGAACTGGTCGGCACGGCGCTGGCCGGTGGCGCTGCTCTGGCCTTCGCCGCCGCGCATCCCGAGCGCACCAGCGCGGTGCTGGCCACTTCGCCCGTGACCGAGGTGCTGCCCGAGCGGCGGCCGGCCATCGCTGACCTTGCCGACCGGATGGAGCGGGACGGGATGATGCCGCTGGTCGGGTCGCTCGATACCTCGTATCCGGAAATCCTGCGCACCGATCCGGCCGCCTTCGCCGCCTTCCGCGCGCGCTGGCTGGCGAACGATCCGCGCAGTTTCGCGGAAACCTATCGGATGCTGTCGCGACTCGATCTGCGGGACGACCTGCGGCGGATCACCCGGCCGGTGCAGCTGATCGGCGCGACCCACGATGCCCTGCGGCCCCCGGCACTGGTCGAGCCGCTGCGCGACCTGATCCCCGGCGCGTCCTATCGCGAGGTGAACAGCGGGCATTTCATGGCCGTGCAGACGCCGGACCTGTTCCTCGACATCGCGACGAAATGGCTGGCCGAGCCGCGTCAGCCCGTCTCGGCCGCGCCTCTTTCGTAGAGGACCGGCGTGCCGTGCGGGGTCGCACGGGCCGCGCGCTGCCATTGTGCCGCCGCGGCGTCGACTGCCGGTGCGGGCGCGCTGCCGTCGCGGTTCAGAAAGTCCTCCAGCGTGGCGAGCCATGCGGTGAAGTACTGCGCCGCATGATCCTCGGTCGTCGCGGCCGAGGGCAGGGCGGTGTCACGGCCCAGCCGTGCGCCGAAGGCCGCCGCCCAGTCGGTCCAGCTGAACGCGCCCGCCTCGTGCAGTGACACGACCAGCGCAAAGGCGCGGGCCTGCCACGGCGCGTGAAAGCGGGGTTCGGTGTCGCTGCCGGTGATGCCGGGGATACGCGGCAGGGCGGGGATGTCACAGGCGGTCAAGGTAGGGCTCCCACACGTCGATCGTCACTTCGTCCGCCGGATGCTCCGCCGCATCGCCCCAGAGCGTGCCTGCCCGGAACCCCACGGTATAGAGCCAGTGCGCCGTGTCCCTGTCACCCTTGGCCGAGGTGTCGGCGAAGACGTGATAGCCCTGCACCGCGACGATCCAGCCTTCCTTGTCCCGCGCGTAGGCGGGCAGGCGGATATGGCCGCGCGGCTGCAGGTTCCGGGTCCGCACCCTGTCACCCGGCGCGAGCGCGGGGCGCACGTCGCCCGGCGGCCGGTCGACCGGCCCGCCGCGCTTCAGCGTCGCGGGGACGTCTTCGGCGGTCAGGCAGCGGCCCGCCGGGGTCGTGGCCGTATTCCCCGCGTGGCCGGTCGCGAATTCTTCGGACGTTACGAGGCCCTTGGTCTGCAGCAGCGACCGGAGCCCGGCCAGCCAGATCTGGAAGTAGCTGAGGCTGTGGTATTCGGACGGCGAACGGTTCTCGCGGGCGAAGCGGCTTTCGTCGATGGTCCAGTGTCCGCCCGCGCCCGCCGCGATGGTGATCGCCATCGCGCGTTCCTCCCAGCCTTCCGCGCCTGAGTGATAGGGGGCCGCGTTCGCGCCGGGATCGACCGGCCCGAACCCGTGCATGCCGCCGATGTCGTGCGGTCCGTTCATGCCGACGCACCGGGGCTGAGGGGCAGACCGGTGCCGATCATGCTGTCGCGCGTCACTAGGTCGATCAGCTGTTCCCTGGTCATCGCCTCGGTGCCCTCGGGGCGCATCGGCACGACGAGGTAGCGCATCTCGGCGGTCGAGTCCCAGACCCGGACCGACTGGCCTTCGGGCAGGGTGACGCCGAACTCGGCCAGCACCGCGCGCGGTTCGCGGACGGCGCGGGCGCGGTAGGGGGTGGACTTGTACCAGACCGGCGGCAGGCCGAGCACCGCCCACGGGTAACAGGAGCACAGGGTGCAGACGACCATGTTGTGCCGCTCGGGCGTGTTGAAGACGGCCATCATGTGCTCGCCCTGACGTCCGGTGTAGTCCATCGAGGCGATGGCCGCCGTCGCGTCCTTTTCCAGCCAATCGCGGAAATCGGGATCGGTCCAGGCCCGTGCCACGACTTCGGCCCCCCGGCGGGGGCCGACCTGCGTCTCGTAGGTTTCGATGATCGCGTCCAGCGCGGCGGGCTGGACGATGCCCTTCTCGGTCAGCAGCGTTTCCAGCGCCATGACGCGGGCGGTCATGTCGTCCAGTTCGCTGCCGTGGTCGTGATCGTGGTCGTGGTGATCGTGCGGCATGGCCGGGCCTCGCTGCGATGCGCCCTTCGGGCTGTCAGGCAAATGCGTAGCAAGCGGGCGCGGCGGCGTCCACCGGGCTCACTCCACCTCGCGCGTCGCGATGCGGTCGCCATCCGCCAGCGCGGGCGGCGGATAGAGCACGACCTGAGCGCCCTCGGCCAGACCGTCCAACACCTCGGCCCCGATCCCGTTGTCGCGCCCGATCTCCACCGTGCGCTGCCGTGCGTGGCCGTCCTCGGCGGCGAAGACGGCCCAGCCTGTGCCATCCCGGAACAGAGCCGACGAGGGCACCACCAGCGCATCCTCCGCCTCCCACACCACGATCCGCGCCGCGACGCGGTAGCCGTGGCCAAGCCCCGGCCGCGTCTCGGGCGGGCTGTCGAGGCGGACGATCACGTGCACCCGCTGTTCCTCGACGCCCAGAGCTGAGACCTTGGTCTGCGCATAGGGTTCGATCCGGGTGACGGTCCCAGCCAGAGCTTCGGGGCCGCCCCAGTTCTCGATCAGCACGGGCATGTCCTGCGCCACCTGCACCGCGTCGGGAGAGATCAGGTCGACCTCGACCTCGAGCCCGTCGTCGATATTGCCGATCTCCAGCACCGGAGCCCCTGCGGCCAGCACAGTCTCGTCCGCCTGCATAACCCGCAGGATCACACCGTTCGCGGGCGCGTAGATCGGCATCTCATCGCCCATCTTGCCCTCCAGCGCGTCGATCAGCCCGCGGTCGTCAAAGCCGATAAGCTGCGCCTGCGCACTCTGCAGTTCCGCCCGGCGCTGCGCGATCGCGGCCTCGGCTGTGCGGCGGCGCGCCTCGGCGGATTTCGCGGCGCTTTCGGCGCGGTCCAGCGCGGCGCGGCTGACCGTGCCACTTTCCGCCAGCCTGCGGGTCCGCTCCAGATCCGACTGCGCCAGTTCCACTGCTGCCACGGCCTCGGCCAAGGCGGCCTCGGCCACCTTCAGCGCCGCCTGCGCCGCCTCGACCGCCGCCATCGCCTGTTCGCGCGTGCGCACGTCCAGCGCCGCCGGGTTGGCCGGGCGCATCCGCGCCACCACCGTTGCACCGCCGGTCACCGGGTCGCCCGGATGCGCCTCGATCCGCAGCAACAGCCCGGCGACGGGGGTCGAGACGACATAGGCCTCGGCCACCCGCGTGCGGCCTTCCTCGTCAATCGTCACGGTCAGCGTCCCGCGCCGCACCTCGCCCATGTCGACCATCACCGGGCGGGGCCAGAAGGCGAAGGCCAGCGCACCCACAACCGCAAGGGCGGCGGCAGTGACGAGGACGGGGCGGGACAATGTCTTGCGCGGCATGGATCACTCCCTTGTCTTCAGCGCCAGAACGAGGTCGGCGCGGTCGAGGTCCCGCTTGATCAGCCAGCCGGACACCAGCGCCGCGCCCACGATGAAGAGCGCGGCAAAGCCGTGGCTGAACGGGTCGTAGCCCGCGGGGATCTGGTAGAGTTCGGTCGAAAATCCCTCGGCGATGGCCTGCGCCAGTCCGTAGCCCGCCAACGATCCGACGGGCAGGGAGGCCAGCGTGATGAGGCCCAGTTCGCCCAGCAGGACAAAGGCCGCCTCGGCGCGGGTGAAGCCCATCACGCGGAGCGAGGCGAGGTCGTGGGCGCGTTCGTCATAGGCGATCCGCGCGGCGTTGAAGACGATGCCGAAGGTGATGATGAAGGCGATGGCGCCCATGATGTAGCGGGCCGATCCGGCGCCCTGATCCATCAGCTTCTGCAGCGAGGCCTGCATGTCTTCGGCTACGCTGACCCCCGCGACGGCCGGCATGTCCTTGAGGCTGAGCCAGATCGCGTCGGCCTGCGCGGCATCCACCCGGACATGCAGGCCCGAGATCAGGCCGGGTTCGCGCATCGCGCGGTTCAGGCTGTCGATCCGCATGTAGGCCGGTGCGCCCAGCAGTGTCCGGGCGACCTGCGTCACAGGGACTTCCAGCACCGGCTGGCGGCCGTTCGTCACCTCGATCCTCAGCATGTCGCCCGCGCGGACCTGCAGCACGTCCGCCAGCGCCTCGCCCAGCACCACGCCCTCGGCGGGCAGGGGGATCGGGCGCTGGTCGGCGTCGATGGCGCGGGTCATCTCGGGCGCGGCGGGCATGCCGGTGATCGCGCCGCGATGGCTCAGCCGCCCGTTGCGCAGGATGGCGGGGACGTCGCGCATCGGCTCCACCTGAAGGACACCGGGGATGCGGGCCAGCGAAAACGCCGCCCGCTCGCTCAGCGGATGGGTGAAGAGGACGGTGGCGTCACTGCGGTCGACGACCGAGAAGTTCATCTCCATCACCCGGTCGAACGAGGTGTAGATCGTCGTCATTCCCGCCGACAGAGCCATCCCCGCCGCGATCCCCGCTGCGAGGGCCGCCGCGCGCAGCGGCTGGCGGCTGAGACCGCGCAGGACCATGCGCGTCGGCTGGTCCAGCCTGCGCCCCACGGGGCCGTCGAGCCGGATCGAGCGGCTGAAATCGCCCGGCGCGGGCGGGCGCATCGCCTCGGCAGGGGCCAGCCGGAACACCCGGCGCAGCACGAACAGCCCGCCCGCCGAGGCGGCAAGGACGGAGGCCGCGACGCCGGTTGCAAAGGCCGCCGGGTCCGGGCGAAAGACGAGGAAGGGGAAGTTGTAGAAGGTCGTGTAGACCCCGATCATCGCCCGGCCCGAGGCGATCCCGCCAAGGCACCCTGCCAGCGCGCCGCCGATGGCGATGATCATCACCAGCTTGAAGTAATGCGCCCCGACCTCGGCCCCGGTGTAGCCGAAGGCCTTGAGCAGGCCGATCTCCTCGCGCTCGGACTGCACCATGCGGCTGACGACGATGTAGAGGATGAAGGCCGCCACGGCGAGGAAGATGGGCGGCATCACCCGGCTCATGGTTCTCAGGCCGTTGATCTCCTCGGTGACGAAACGGTCGGACACCAGCTGATCGCGCCCGTAGGCCCCGGTTCCGCCCCAGGGCCGCAGGATGGCGTCGATACGGTCGATCACCGCCTGTTCCGAGGCGCCGCGAGCCAGCGTGACCAGCGTCTCGTTGAACGCGCCGTCCATATCGTAAGCGGCGGCCAGCGCGGCGCGGGGCATCCACAGCACGGCGAAGCGCGCGGCGTCCGGCATCATCTCGCCCGGCACGGCGGTATAGAGCATGTCCGGCGCCTGCGCGGTGCCCGCGATCCTCAACACACGGCGGGCCCCGTTCAGCGTGACCGTCAGCCTGTCGCCGGGGCCGAGGCCGTGCGCCTTGGCAAAGCCCTCGATCAGCAGCGCCTCGTCCCGCGCGGCCGGATCGGGCAGCGCGCCCGAAATCATGTAGACCGCGTTCAGCCCGCGTTCGGACCGGTCGGGCAGGGACAGGGCGCGGGCCTGCAGGGGCACCGCTTCGTCCGGCATGTCGATCAGCGCCGCGCCCGCGATCCGGCCTTCGGCGCGGGCGACACCGGGGATCGCGGCGATCCGCGCCAGTTCCGCTTCGGGCGCGCGGGTGAGCGGGGCAAAGACCTCGGCCAGCCGGTTGCGCTCGTAATAGGCGCGGCGGGTTTCGGTGAGCGAGGCGACGAGGCCGCTCATCATGACCTGCAGCAGAACGCCCGTCGCGATCACCGCACCGATGGCGATGACCTGCGCCTTCATCCGGCGCAGGTCGCGCAGGAGTTTCCGGTCGAGCGGGCTCACCACACGATCTCCGCCGGGGGCTTGCGCTGGCCGTTCTCGACCACCTCTCGGATCGCGCCGTCTGCCAGCCGGATCACCCGGTGCGCCATGTCGGCGATATTGGCGGCATGGGTCACCATCAGGATCGTGGTGCCGAGCCGGGCGTTCACCTCGTTCAGCACCTCGAGCACCGTCCGCCCCGTCGCGCTGTCGAGCGCGCCGGTCGGTTCGTCGCAGAACATCACCTCGGGCTGCTTGGCCACGGCGCGGGCGATGGCGACGCGCTGCTGCTCGCCGCCCGAAAGCTGGGCGGGGAAGTGATCCACCCGCGCGCCGAGGCCGACCAGCTCCAGCGCCTCTTCGGCGCGCATCGGGTTGCGGGCGATCTCGGTCACCAGCTCCACGTTCTCGCGGGCGGTGAGCGAGGGCATCAGGTTGTAGAACTGGAAGACGAAGCCGATGTGGTCGCGCCGGTAGCGCGTCAGCCGCGCATCCGTCATCGCCGTCAGGTCCATGTCGCGAAAATGCGCGGTGCCCGAGGTGGCGCGGTCCAGCCCGCCGAGGATGTTGAGCAGGGTCGACTTGCCGGAGCCGGACGCGCCCAGCATCACCACGATCTCGCCGGCCGGGATCTCGACATCCACGCCGCGCAGGGCGTGGACGGCGGAATGGCCTTCGCCGTAGGTGCGGGTCAGGCCGCGGGTGGTGAAATCGGCGGTCATGGCCGCATGCGCTCCGACGAAAGGGGTTCGGATTCGCCGGAAAGTTAACACGGCCCCGCAGGGCCGTGTTTGATCGGTGTCAGGTTCAGGTCTTGGCCAGCCGGTAGATTGCGGGGATCACCAGCACGGTCAGCGCGGTTGAGGACAGCAGCCCGAACAGCAGCGAGATGGCGAGCCCCTGGAAGATCGGATCGACAAGGATCACCGCCGCCCCGATCATCGCCGCCAGCGCGGTCAGCAGGATCGGCTTGAACCGCGTCGCGCCCGCCTCGATCAGGATGTCGATCGTCACCTTGCCGTCCGGATCCGCGTGGCGGATGAAGTCCACCAGCAGGATGGAGTTCCGCACGATGATCCCCGCCAGCGCGATGAAGCCGATCATCGAGGTGGCCGAGAACGGCGCGCCGAACAGCCAGTGGCCGATCATGATCCCGAGGAACGTCAGCGGCACCGGGGTCAGGATCACCAGCGGCAGGCGGAAGCTGCCGAACTGCGCGACGACGAGGATGTAGATCCCCAGAAGCGCCACGCCGAAGGCCGCCCCCATGTCGCGGAACGTGACCCACGTCACCTCCCACTCGCCGTCCCACAGGAGGACCGGCTGGTCGGTCTCGACCGGCTGGCCGTGCAGGCTGATGAGGGGCTTGGTGCCCTCGGCCCAGTCCATCTGGTCGAGCTTTTCGGCCACGGCCAGCATGCCGTAGAGCGGCGCCTCGTAATCGCCGGCCAGTTCGCCGGTGACCATGACGGTGTCCAGCCCGTTATGCCGGAAGATCGGGAAGGACGCGCGTTCCTCGCTGATCGAGACGACGTCGCCCAGTTCGACCACGCCGCGCCCGCCGGGCAGGGCGTTGGCCGGGACCGGCGTCGACAGGGCCGCGGCGTTCATCACCTGATCCGCGCGGTCGCGGGCGACCACGATGGGGATCGGGCGGCGGCCGTCGCCCCGGTGGGAATAGCCCACCGTGACCGAACCGTTGAGCAGCCGAAGCGTTTCCAGAACGTCCGCCTCCTGCACCTTGTAGAAGTCGAGGTCCGAGGCGTTCAGTTCCGCCCTTAGCCGCCGGGGCTGCGTGCCGAAGCTGTCGTCGGTGTCGACCACATAGGCCACGTCCTCGAACGCCGCGCGCACCTTGCCCGCCACCTCGCGCCGCGTCTCGGCGTCGGGGCCGTAGATCTCGGCCAGCAGCGTTGCGATGACCGGCGGGCCCGGCGGGGGTTCGACCGTCTTGACGACCGTCCCTTCCGGCATCGCGATCCCGGCCAGTCTCTCCCGCAGGTCGAGCGCGATGTCATGGCTCGTCCGGTCGCGGTCGGTCTTGGGCAGCAGGTTCAGCTGCACGTCGCCCATCTCGGGGTTCTGGCGCAGGTAGTAGTGGCGCACCAGCCCGTTGAAGTTGAAGGCCGACGCAGTGCCCGCATGGGTCTGGGCCGAGACGACCTCGGGCAGCTGCATCGCCACCCGTGCGGCTTCCTGCGCGACGGCATCCGTCGCCTCGACGCTCGATCCCTCGGGCAGGTCGATGACGATGGACAGCTCCGACTTGTTGTCGAAGGGCAGCAGCTTGACCGTCACGTCCTTGGTGTAGAGCAGCCCGAGCGAGCCGAAGGACAGCACCGCGACGATGACGAGGAACAGCAGGCTGCCGGACTTCGTCCGCAGGATCGGCCGGGCGAAGCGGGCATAGAGCCGCCCGAGCCGCCCGCCGGGGATGCCGTCGCCGTGGTCCTCGTGGTGCAGCGACGCGCGGCCCGCGATCTTGAGCATCAGCCAGGGCGTGATGATGACCGCCACGAAGAACGAGAAGATCATCGCGGCCGAGGCGTTCGCGGGGATCGGGCTCATGTAAGGCCCCATCAGCCCCGAGACGAAGAGCATCGGCAGCAGTGCTACGACCACGGTCAGCGTGGCGACGATGGTCGGGTTGCCGACCTCGGCCACGGCGGCGACGGTCGCGCCGAAGCGGCTCTGGCCTTCCGACTTCATGCCCCAGTGGCGGGCGATGTTCTCGATCACCACGATGGCGTCGTCGACGAGGATCCCGATGGAAAAGATCAGCGCGAAGAGCGAGACGCGGTTCAGGGTGTAGCCCATGATATGCGCCGCGAAGAGCGTCAGCAGGATCGTCACCGGGATGACGATGGCCACGACGATCGCCTCGCGCCAGCCGATGGCGAAGAACACCAGCGCGACAATCGAGATGGTGGCGAGCGCGAGGTGGAACAGCAGTTCGTTCGCCTTCTCATCCGCCGTCTCGCCGTAGTCGCGGGTGATCTCGACGGCGATGGTGCCGGGGATCTCCTTGCCCGCCATCGCGTGGACGCGGTGCAGCACCTCTTCGGCCACGGTCACGGCGTTCGCGCCGGCGCGCTTGGCGATGGCCAGCGTCACTGCCGGGGCGCGGGTGACCGTGCCGTCTTCGGCGCGGGTCAGGGTGGCGACGTGCAACTCGTCCAGATCGCTGACCAGAGAGACGTCGGCGACGTCACGGACATAGATGGTCCGCCCGTCGCGGGTGGTCAGTTCCAAGTTGCCGATCTCCTCGGGCGTGGTCAGCGTCTTGCCGATCACCAGCCCGACCTGTTCGCCCTGATCGCGCAGCGTGCCCGCCGGGGCCGCGCTGTTCGCGCCCTGCACCTTGCCGGCGAGCTGTTGCAGCGTCACGCCGTAGAGCGCCAGTTTCTCCGGATCCGGTGCGACGCGCAGCGCCTCGCCGGTGGCGCCGATCAGGTAGGTCAGGCCCACGTTCTCGATCGCGGCCAGCCGCACCTCGACCTCGCGCGCGACGCGGGTCAGGTCGGCGGCGGTGATCGCATCCTGTCCGGGCCGGGGCGAGAAGGTGAGCGAGACGATGGCGACGTCGTTGATCCCGCGCCCGACGACCAGCGGCTGCGGGATACCCACGGGGATGCGGTCGAGATTGGCGAGGATCCGGTCGCGCACCCGCAGGATCGCGGTGTCGGCGGGGATGCCGACCTCGAACCGGGCGGTGACCATGACGCGGTCGTCGCGGGTGTCGGAATAGACGTGTTCGACGTTGTCGATGCCCTTGACGATGTTTTCCAGCGGCTCGGTCACCAGCTTGACGGCATCCTCGGCGCGCAGGCCGTCGGCCTGGACGTGAATGTCGACCAGCGGGACCGAGATCTGCGGCTCTTCCTCGCGCGGGAGGCTGATCAGCGCGATCAGGCCGACGGCGAGCGAGGCCATCAGGATCAGCGGCGTCAGCGGTGAAACGAGGAAAGCGCGCGTCAGCCGGCCCGCGATCCCCAGTGCCCCGTCGGGCTTGTGTCCGTCAGTCATGATCCGTCACCACCGTGTCGCCGGCGGCAAGGCCGGTCAGGATTTCACGCATGTCTTGGCCATCCACCGTCACCGCCTCGCCCGGCACCACGGCGCGGGACAGGGGGCCCCCGGCGGTTTCGACCGTCACGAAGTCCAGCCCGCCGTGGCGGTGCAGGGCCCCGGCGGGCACGAGGATCGCGGCGCGTTCGCCAACCGGCAGCCGGACCGGCATCCGCAGCCCGACGAAGCGGGGATCGAGGCCCTCGACCTCGACATCCGCCGCGACCCGGCCGCCTTCGATGGCGGGATAGATCTTGGCCAGCGTGCCCGTGGCGGTGCCGTCGTTCCCCTCGATCTCGATCCGATCGCCTTCGGCCAGCGCGGTCGCGTGGCGCTCCGGAACGGCAAGGCGCAGGAAGACGCCGCCGCCACCGATCACCGCCACGGCCTCGCCGGGGTTCATGACGGAGCCGCGCGACACCGGCACGTCCAGCACGATGCCGCTTTCGGGGGCCAGCACCGCGCCCTCGGCGATCTGGCGCTGAACGACCTGGCGTTCGGCCTCGGTCCCGGTGATCTCGCCGGTGATGACGTCGACGGCCGTCTGCAGCGCCTCGAGCCGCTGGCCCGAGATCACGCCGCGTTCCATCAGCTGCTGGCCGCGTTCCAGATCGGCCTGCGCGGTGGTCAGCCGCGACCTCAGCGCCTCCAGCCGGGCGTCGAGCGCGTCGATCTGGAAGGCCAGCTTGTCATCCTCGATCCGGGCGATGGTCTGTCCGGCCTCGACCCGGTCGCCCTCGCTGACGTCCAGCATGACCGCCACGCCGCCGATCCGCGCGCGGGCCGGGATGCGGTCGCGGGTTTCCACCGTGCCGTAGACGGATTTCCATTCGGTGACCGTCTGCGGCGCGATCTGGAGACTGCCCGCAAGGGCGGTCTGGGCGGTCAGCGTCAAGGCGACGGATACGAGAATTGCTTTCATCGGACTCACTCCGCTTCACATTCGTGATGTTGAATGTGTAATTGGGCATCCGCGCCGATAACGCAAGTGTGTTCTTGCCGATTTCCCCCGAACCGCGGCGGAATCTGCATATGTGGCGCCCCGGACCTGCGACATTCTGTCAATTCTGGGGTTCACAAGAGGGCCGAACCGGGCTATCCGGTCCGCGCAATACATGCAGGAGGCATGCGAATGACAACGCCAAGGATTTCATACCGGGCTTAACGCCGGTCCTTGGCATGGGCCGGCCAGACGCCGCGCCCCGTCTCATTCGCAGTCCCATTTTTCGCCCGCCGGAGGGCAGCATGTACCGCTTCTTTGAAAATCTCGTCGATCCGTTCACCAACGTCCCCACGGGCACGCCGCCCGCGACGCTGCTGGCCTACATGAAGACCCAGATCGCGCCGTTCCGGCACCTCGTGCCGTGGATCGCGCTGTCGGGCCTGCTGGTCGCGCTCGTCGAAGGCGGGCTGATCTGGTACGGCGGACGGCTCATCGACATGATGAACGGCGCGGGGCCTGCGGGGTTCTGGGCCGCCCACGGAACCGAGGCGCTGCTGGTCGCGGCGGGGATCCTGTTCCTGCGGCCTGCCTTCATCGGGCTGAACTCGCTGCTGTTGGGGCAGACGCTGTCGTCGAACCTGTCCGAACAGGCGCGGTGGCGGGCGCACAAGCACATGCTGGGTCAGTCGGCGTCCTTCTTCCAGAACGACTTTGCCGGACGGCTGGCGAACCGCGTGATGCAGATGGGGCCGGCGGTCGAGGACAGCATCTTCATGATGTTCGAGGCGCTGTGGTTCGCCGCCAGCTACATGCTGGGCGCGGCGCTGATCCTCGGTGACGTGCATCCCGCGCTGCTGATCCCGCTGGCGCTGTGGCTGGTGGCCTACCTCGCCTACACCCGCTGGATCGCCGTGCGCACCGCCGACGCCTCCGAACGGCATTCCGACGCCCGGTCGCTGGCGACGGGGCGGGTGGTCGACGCCTATGCCAATATCGAGACGGTCAAGTTGTTCGCCCATGGCGCGCGGGAAGAGGACTATGCGCTGTCCGCGATGAAGCGGGTCCGGCTGCGGTTCCAGCGCTTCCTGCGGCTGATGACGCTGATGACATTTGGCCTGAACGTGCTGAACGGCCTGCTGATCGTCGGTGTCATCGCGCCCGCCGTCTGGCTCTGGGCGAACGGCGCGGCGACGGTGGGGCAGGTGACGGCGGCGATCGCGCTGACGATCCGGCTGAACGGCATGTCCGGCTGGATCATGTGGGTCGCCATCCGCCTCTTCGAACATGCGGGCGTGATCCGCGAGGGGCTGCGGTCCATCGCAATTGCGCATTCTGTGATCGACAGGCCCGCCGCGCCCGCGCTGGCGCTGAAGCGGGGCGAGGTGCGATTCGAGGGCGTCAGCCACCATTACGGCAAGGGCGCGGGCGGGCTGGACAACGTCAGCCTGACGATCCCGGCGGGGCAGAAGGTCGGCCTTGTCGGGCGGTCCGGCGCGGGCAAGTCCAGCCTCGTGAACCTGCTGCTGCGGTTCCGCGACGTGGAGCACGGGCGCATCCTGATCGACGGCCAGCCGGTCGGCGCGGTGACGCAGGACAGCCTGCGCGGGATGATCGGCATGGTCACGCAGGACAGCTCGCTGCTGCACCGCTCGGTCCGGGCCAATATCCTCTACGGTCGCCCCGGCGCCACCGAGGCCGAGATGATGCGCGCCGCCGAACGGGCCGAGGCGCATCACTTCATCGACACGCTGACCGACCCCGAGGGGCGGCGCGGCTACGATGCGCAGGTCGGCGAGCGGGGGGTGAAGCTGTCCGGGGGCCAGCGGCAGCGGATCGCGCTGGCGCGGGTGATCCTGAAGGACGCGCCGATCCTGATCCTCGACGAAGCGACCTCGGCGCTCGATTCCGAGGTCGAGGAGGCGATCCAGTCGTCGCTCTACGGCGTGATGGAGGGCAAGACGGTGATCGCCATCGCGCACCGGCTGTCGACTATCGCGCGGATGGACCGGATCGTGGTGCTTGACCGGGGTCGCGTGGCCGAGGACGGCACCCACGACGCGCTGCTGGCGCGGGGCGGGATCTATGCCGGGCTCTGGTCGCGACAGTCCGGCGGGTTCCTCGGGGCCGAGGACGACGTGGCCTGACGCCCCTGTATCGCCCGCGCTGCGGCGCGGGCGATGTGCGCGGTCACGCCTGTCGGGCGCGGCGGTCGAACTCCGTCGCGGCCCGGTCGTTCAGCCACCAGATGAAGGCGAGGATCGCGGCGCCCGTGCCCGCGCCGATCAGCGCGGCGGGGATCGACGCGCCGTTCACCACGGCCCCGGCGAGGATCAGCCCGAAGCCGGGCACAAGCGGCAGGACATACCAGCCCCCGGCCGAGCCGAGCAGGCGGCTTTCGTCGATCAGCCGTTGCCGCAGGGCGGCCTGCGCATCCGGCGCCTCGTCCGAGCGGCGGCGGTTCCGTGCCTCGCGCAGCAGCAGCCAGATCACGGCGAAGGCGACACCGGCGGCCGCGGCGAGGTGCCCGACCCCGGCCAGCAGGGCCGCGCCCGCTTCGGCATGGGACAGGGCGCGGACGCCGGTCCAGACGAGCAGCATGATGACGATCGCACCGACAGCGGTCTCGACCCTGTTGCGCCTCGTCAGCCGGTTTTCGAGCCGGGCCAGACGGGCAGGTGCATCTTGCGGTGATGGGGTGTCGTTCATTGCGGAGCCTCCTTGCGGTGTCTCACAGGTGTCAGGTGTTGGTTTCCGGGCGTCACTTCAACCGTCGGGGGTGAATCCGACCAGTCGCTGCCGGTCCCGGCTCTGCCACAAGCGGAGACTTGCCGCGCCGTGCCTTGACAGCCGACCCGCGCTCGGTCCCGATGCCGGGCAGGAGGAGCCAACCATGCCAAACGCCCTGACCATCGCCCTGACCGCCCCCGGCATGATGGGGGCCGGGATCGGCGCCCGTCTCGTCAAGCACGGCTGCCGCGTCATCGTCCCGCTGGCAGAGCGGTCCCATGCCAGCCGCGACCGCGCCGAAAAGGCCGGGATGCAGGTGGCGGAATGGGAGGAACTGGGGCAGGCGGACATGATCCTGTCGGTGGTGTCGCCGGAATTCGCGGAATCCACCGCCGAGAAGATCGCGTCGCTCTGCGCGGGGTCCAAGGCGCTCTATGCCGATCTGAACGCGATCACACCCGGACGCGCGGTGCGGATCGGCGGGATCGTGGAGAAGGCGGGGATGCGGTTCACGGATGGTGGCATCGTCGGCCCGCCGCCGCCGCGTGACGAGGGCAAGGAACCGGTGATCTACCTCTCCGGACCTGCGGCGGCCGAGGCGGCGGGGCTGAAGGTCTACGGTCTGAAGACGGAACTGCTGCACGGCCCGGCGGGCGAGGCGTCGGCGCTGAAGCTGTCCTATGCGGGGATCACCAAGGGCCTCGCCGCGCTTGGGGCGACGATGATGCTGGCGGCGTCACGGGCTGGGGTCGAGGAGCAGCTGATGGCCGAGCTGGAGGACAGCCAGCCGCAGCTTGCCAAGATGTTCAAAGGGTCGATCCCGGCGATGCTCCCCAAGTCGGGTCGCTGGGTCAGCGAGATGCACGAGATCGCGGAGTTCATCGGCACGGACCGGCCGGAGCACGGGATCTACCGTGCGGTCGCGGAGCTTTACGAAAACATCTTCGACAGTCACCGCGCGGATGGGGACGAGGCCACGCTGCTGCGCGACCTCGTCAGCAAGTAGCGCGTCAGGCGACGCGTTTCAGAGGCTCTTCGCCGGCCTCTTCGATCAGGGCGCGGTGCAGCGCCGCGATGGCGGGCTTGAGGTTGTCGCGCGGCAGGATGAATTGCACATCCACGTTGCGCGGCCCCTGGGCCGCCCCGATGCAGGGGCAGTCCGCCTCGCCGATGGCCTGCAGGCCGCGTGTCAGCACGCTCAGCCCGTTCAGGTCGCGCCCGATGACCGATGCGATGGACACGGCACGTGTCCGCACTTCGGCCGAAGGGTAGCGGTCGGCCAGTTCCTTCTCGACCCGGCGCACCTGCTTCATTGAGGCGTCGACGAAATGGGTGATCGTGTTCGCGTTCGACAGCTTGGACACGATCCGCACCTTGTGGCGCGTCAGCACATCGAGGAACGTCGCGTCATAACCCTTCACCCCCACCATGTCCTGTTCGAACAGTTCGATGGAGTAGAGGTCGAGGCCCGTCACGATCTCCACCGCCGGTGTCTCGGCGGGCTGATCGTCGATCAGTGTGCCCGGATCCTCCGGCTCGAACGCGTTGGTCACGCGCAGCGGGATGTCCGCCTGTCGCAGGGTCTTGGCGGCTTTCGGATGGATCGCCTCCATGCCCATGTTAGACAGCTGGTCGGCCACGTCGTAGTTGGTCCGGCCCAGCTTGCGCGTCGCGTCTTCACCGACCAGCTTGGGGTCGGCTGACGAGAGATGGAACTCCTTGTGGATGATCGCCTCGCGCGCGCCGGTCAGGGCGGCCAGGCGCGAGAACGTCACCTCGGAATAGCCGCGGTCGTATTCGTCCATCAGGCCCTTGGCGCATTGCGCATAGCCCGTGACGATCGGCATTTCCTCGGTCACGTCAACGCCGTCCATCGCGCCGGTGATCCGGTCGTCGAGGGTCACGTCGCCGTCGTCATGCCAGCCGGTCAGGTCCACGAAGCGCGCGTTGACGCCGGCCCGTTGCAGCAGCAGCGAGGTGACGAAAGCCGAATGTGCTTCGCCCAGACCGGACAGCAGTTCGCGGGTCTGGCCCATGTGCTCCGACAGGCGGAAGTGACCGTAGGCGCAGAGACGCTTGAGGTCGTTCAGGCAGTTCCGCGCGCCGTGCAGGCGTTCCTGCACGAAGGCATCGGCCCGTTCGATGTCGCCCGCATGGGTCAGCACCTTGCCATGCGCCTCGCGCATCGCGTGTGCGACCTTGTCGAGCGCCACGAACCAGCCGTGTTCGCCCTCGTCCGAGGCAAAGGCGGCATAGACGCCGGCCTCGCCCGTCTTCTTGTGCTCCAGCAGCAGGTCGGTGATGCCCCCGAAGGCCGAGACGACGAAGACCCGGTTGTACAGGTCCGCGCCCTCGTTCCCGCCGATGAACAGCGTGTCGCGCAGTTCATCGACGCGGGACATGCTCGTGCCGCCGATCTTTTCGACAGTATGGGCCATGGCTTACGCCACCTCCTCGGCGGCGGCATAGGACCCGTCGGCCTCGTGCACTTCCTTGCCGGTGACCGGCGGGTTGAAGCAGCACGCCATGTGCAGTTCTTCCTCGGCCCGAAGGATGTGCTTGTCGTGCAGGTTCAGCGCATACATCACGCCCGGCTTGATCTCGTGCGTCTCGCCGGTGGCGATGTCGGTGATCGAGCCCTTGCCCTTCATGCAATAGACGCTTTCGAAGTGGTTCTTGTAGTGGAACGTATGTTCCGAACCGGCTTCGAGCACGGTGATGTGGAACGAGAACCCCATCCCGTCATCCGCCAGAAGCAGGCGGGTCGAGGTCCACTGTGCGTCGGACACGGCACGGTCGGTGCCTTGCAGCTTGTTGAAATCACGTACGATCATGTCTGTTACTCCGCTGCGATGCTCTTGGTTTCGTTCAGGACTTCGGTCGCCGCCTCGCGCAGGATGTCGAAGCCCTTGTTGAAGGTCTCGACCGGCGTGGTCAGGGGCGCGAGTACCTTGACGACCTGGTCTTCGTTGCCCGAGGTCTCGATCACGAGGCCCTTTTCGTAGGCGCGTTTGCAGATCGCGCCCGCCAGTTCGCCGGTGCCGACGTCGACACCGCGCATAAGGCCGCGGCCCTTCAGCTTGGCGCCGGGAACCATGTCCCGGATCTCGGTCAGGCGGTCTTCGATCAGCTCGGCCTTTTCGCCCAGAACCTTCTGGAAGGCGTCGCCGGCCCAGAACTTCTCGATTGCCACGCGGGCGGTCACGAAGGCATGGGTGTTGCCGCGGAAGGTGCCGTTGTGTTCGGCCGGGCCGAAGATGTCGTATTCCGGACGGACGAGGACCAGCGCCAGCGGCAGGCCGAAGCCCGAGATGGACTTGGCTTGCGTCACGATGTCCGGCATCACGCCCATCTCCTCGAACGAGAAGAACGTCCCGGTCCGGCCGCAGCCCGCCTGGATGTCGTCGATGATGAACAGCGCGCCGTGCTTTTTGGCGATCTCGGCGATCTTCTTGACGAACGCGCCGCTCGCGGCGTTCAGGCCGCCTTCGCCCTGCACGGTTTCCAGCATGATCGCGGCAGGCGCGTCCACACCGCCCGACGAGTCGGACAGCATCTGGTCCAGCAGCGCGGCACCGTCCACGCCCTCGGCGTAGTTGTCGAAGGGCATGCGGGTCACGCCGTGCGTGTCCATGCCGGCGCCGCCACGGTGATACCCGTTACCGGTCGCGGCCAGCGCGCCCATGGTCACGCCATGGAAGCCGTTGGTGAAGGTGATGATGTTCGTGCGGCCGGTGACCTTGCGGGCGATCTTCATCGCCGCCTCGACGGCGTTCGCGCCGGTCGGGCCGGTGAACATCACGCGGTGATCCATGCCGCGGGGCGACAGGATGTGCGTTTCGAAGGCGGACAGGAAATCGGCCTTGGTGTCGGTGTGCAGGTCCAGCCCGTGGGCCAGCCCGTCCGAGGTGATGTGCTCGACCAGCGCGGACTTCATGTCCGGGTCGTTGTGGCCGTAGTTCAGCGAGGAACAACCGGCGAGGAAGTCGATGTAGGTCGTCCCGTCTTCGGCCGTCAGCTCGGACCCGCTGGCGCTGGTGAAGACCGCGGGCATGCCTCGGCAATAGGACCGCGCTTCGCTCTCGCGGCGCTCGAAAATATTGGTGTGTGTCATGTCTTTGGGCATGAGTTCTCCTTTCGCACGTCCGTGCGTGTCAATCGGATGGTCTGTAGGGGTAACGCAGATCAGGCGGCGCGGTTCAGCGAAATCACCTCGGGCAGCGAAATCGTCACCATATGCTCGGTGTCGTGGTGCCCGTCGAAGTGATGCTCCTCGTGGAAGTGCGGCTCGTCCGTCAGGTCGCCGCCGATGTCGCGGGCGAAGCTGCGGAAGAGACCCCACGAGGCATCATTGTCCTCGGTGATCGTGGTCTTGAGGTGATTGGCGTCGGCGCATTCGTTGCGGTCGATCAGGTGCTTGAGCATCTTCTTGCCCAGCCCGAGTCCGCGGGCGCGCGGGCTGACCGCCACCTGCCAGACGAAAAGCTCGTCCTTTTCGGGAATCATGTGGCCGGAAATCCAGCCGAGGATCTCTCCGTCACGCTCTGCCACCACGCAGGTGTCGCGGAAGTGCTCCGCCTGCACGAGGTTGCAGTACATGGAGTTCTCGTCGAGTGGCTTGCACTCTTTCACGAGTTTCCAGATTTCGGCCCCGTCCGTCGCCTGGGGTTTGCGCAGGCGGGGCATTCGCGATCGGGTGGTCTCGGTTTCGGTCGGCATGGCTCGTTTCCCTCATTTCGTTCAGGTTCAGAAGATAGAGCGCACGGGTAGTTGTTTCAACAGGCTAAGCACTTTTATCCCGCTATAAGCGCGTATCGGGCCATTTTCCTCGATTTTCTTGAGTTTTCTCTTCATTTGACTAAGTAAAGTTTCATGTCAGTGGAAAGAATTGATGGTTTCCGGTCCGCGTGCAAAACTCTGCCGATGTCCGGACCCGCCAAAGAACGTGTAGATGAGAGCCTGATCGCCCTGCGCCGCATCCTGCGGGCGACGGAGCTTTATGAGCGCAGCCTCGCGCAGGGGGCGGGCCTTACGCCCGCCAAGCTGCGTGTGCTTCAGATCGTGGCCAGCAAGCCGGACCGCTCGGCCACGCCGAAGGCGCTGGCGACCCAGATGGGGGTCAGCCAGGCGACCGTGACGGCGCTGGTGGACAAGCTGGTGGCGCTGGACCTCGTGACCCGGTCGCGGTCAGAGACGGACCGGCGCCAGATGAACGTCGTCATCACGCACGAGGGGCAGGCGGCGGTCCACAAGGCCCCCGACGCGCTGCAGCAGCGGTTCGTGCGGTCCTTCGAGGCGATGAAGGACTGGGAGCAGGCGCAGCTGGTCGCCTCGCTGGAGCGGGTCGCGGCGATGCTGGACGCAGAGGACATGGATGCGAGCCCGGTTCTCACCTTCGGCGAGATCCGGGACGCCGATCCTGCGCCTTAGCCGTCAGTCCTTGCCGGTGACCTTGGCGAGCGCGGGGAAGTATTCCGCGCCGTAGCCCGCGGCCTGCGACACCTGCATCCGTGCCTCGGCCAGTTCCGCACCCGGCGCGGCGATGCCCAGTTCGCGCGAAAGGTCCAGCGCATAGCTCACGTCCTTGAGCGCGTAGTCGGTCGGGAAGGCGCCGGTCGGGAACTCGCCCGGGAGCATCGCCTTCATGCCGTGGTTGCGCAGGGCGAAGCTGTCCGCCGATCCCTTGGACAGCACGTCGAACAGCAGCGCAGGGTCCATCCCCGCGCCCTTGCCGAGCGCCAGTGCCTCGGACAGGGCCACGACGGTCTGGAACAGGACCATATTGTTCATGATCTTCGCGACCTGGCCGCAGCCGACGGGGCCGCAATGCGTGACCTCGCTGGCCGCGTGGGCCAGCCACGGGCGCACCTTGTGGAACTGATCCTCGGTACCGCCGACCATGATCGACAGCGTCCCGGCCTCGGCCGCCGCGCGGGTGCGGGCGACGGGGGCGTCGATCCATTCGATGCCCTTTTCCGCCACGGCGTCAGCCAGTTCGCGGGTCAGGCCGACAGGCGCGGTGGTCATGTCGACCACGATCAGCCCCTTGCGCCCGGTTTCCAGAATGCCGCCCGGTCCGCGCGTCACGGCCTCGAGTTGCGGGCCGCCGGGCAGGGAGAGGAACAGGATGTCGACCGTCTCGGCCATCTCGGCGATGGACCCTGCGGGCACCGCGCCGAACTCCTTCAGCCGCGCCACGGGCGCCTGGTTCAGGTCGAACACCTGCGCCTTGGCGCCGGATTTCACCACCATGTTGCGGCAGATGGGTTCGCCCATCACCCCGAGACCGGCAAAGCCGACATTCTCCATTTCCGTCCTCCCGTGACTTCCGCGCAGACACTAGGCCCGTTGACCGGGGGGAAGCAATACCTGCCAGCCGGTCAGTCAGCTTTCTCGGCGGCAAGATCGGCGAGGATCGGGCAGTCGTGGCGGCTGTCGCCGTGGCAGGATGCGACGAGGCCGGACAGCGTGTCCTGCATCGCCTGAAGCTCCGCGATCTTCGCCTCGATCTGCTTCAGGTGCTCCTGTGCGATGGCCCGGACCTCGGCGCTGGTGCGTTCGCGGTCGGTGTAGAGCGCCAGCAGCGCGCGGCAGTCCTCGATCGAGAACCCGAGCGAGCGGGCGCGGCCGAGGAAGGCGAGGTTGTGCAGGTCGTTTTCCGCGTAGTCCCGGTAGCCGTTGTCGCGGCGGGCGGGTGACACAAGGCCGATCTCCTCGTAATAGCGGATCGTCTTGGGTGGCAGGCCGGTGCGGTCGGCAACTTGGGAAATGTTCATCTCTCTCTCCTCATTCTGCCGGAGCGGTGCGGTGCGCGGCGGGCCGCGACGCGGCCTCGCCCGTGTCGCGTACCGCGCGGATGCCGCGCAGGCGCAGCGCGTTGCCAAGGACAAAGACCGACGACAGTGCCATCGCGCCCGCGCCCAGCATCGGGGACAGCATCACGCCCCAGAGCGGGTAGAGCACGCCGGCGGCCACCGGGATCAGCACCACGTTGTAGCCGAAGGCCCAGAACAGGTTCTGCCGGATGTTCCGCATCACCCGCGCCGAGACCTCGACCGCGTTGGCCACGCCCGCCGGGTCGCCGGACATCAGCACCACGTCGGCGCTTTCGATGGCGACGTCGGTGCCGGTGCCGATGGCGATCCCCACGTCCGCCCGCGCCAGAGCGGGGGCGTCGTTGATGCCGTCGCCGACGAAGGCTATCGGGCCGTGCGCATCGCGGAGGGCGTCGATGCGGGCCAGCTTGTCCTCGGGCAGCAGGCCCGCGTGGACCTCGTCTATTCCCACCTCGCGGGCGATGGCCTGCGCCGTCGCCTGCGTGTCGCCGGTCAGCATCGCGACCTTCACGCCACGTGCGTGCAGGGCGTCGATGGCGTCCCGCGCGCTGTCCTTGATCGGGTCGGAGACGGCGAGCAGCAGGGCGATCTCGCCGTCGATGGCGACGAAGAGCGGACTGCGGCCACGGTCGGCCAGTTTCGCGGCCTGCGTGGCGAAGGCGGCGGTTTCGATCCCCTCGCGCGTCATAAGCCGGTCGGTGCCGATGACGACCGAATGGCCCTCGACCGTCGCAGACAGACCGAACCCGGCCTCGGCGCGGAAGCTTTCCACCGGCGGCAGGTCGCCCGGCGTGGCGGCCACGATGGCGCGGGCGATCGGGTGTTCGGACTGCGTTTCGGCGGCGGCGGCAAGGCGCAGGGCCGCATCGCGGTCCGCACCCGGTGCGGCATGGATGTCGGTCAGCGCCGGTTTGCCCTCGGTCAGCGTGCCGGTCTTGTCGAAGGCGACGACCCGCGTGGCCTGCAGCGACTGCAGCGCGTCGCCGCGCCGGAACAGTACGCCCATCGAGGCGGCCCGGCCCGATCCCACGACGATCGAGGTCGGCGTGGCCAGCCCCATGGCACAGGGGCAGGCGATGATGAGGACCGAGACACCCGCGACCAATGCATGGGTCAGTGAGGGGCCGAAGACCAGCCAGACCAGCGTCGTCACCACCGCGACGGCGATGACCACGGGCACGAACACCGCGGTGATCCGGTCGACCATCGACTGGATCGGCAGCTTGGTCGCCTGCGCCTCTTCGACCATGGCGATGATCCGGGCCAGCACCGTATCGCGCCCGACCCGCTCGGCCCGGAAGCGCAGGGCGCCGGCACCGTTCACCGTGCCCGCCGTCACCGTGTCGCCTTCGGCCTTGGCGACGGGCAGGGGTTCGCCGGTCAGCATCGCCTCGTCCAGATGCGACGCACCGCTCAGAACGGTGCCGTCCACGGCAACGGTTTCGCCCGGACGCAGGATCAGGATGTCGCCGGGCTGGACGTCGTCGATGGAGACGTCAGCCGCCACGCCGTCCCGTTCCACCCGCGCGGTGCGGGGGCGCAGGGCGACAAGCTGACGGATCGCGGCGCCGGTGCGCCCCTTGGCCCGCGCCTCCAGCCAGCGGCCCAGCAGGATCAGCACGACGATCACCGCCGCCGCTTCGTAATAGACGTTGCGCGCACCTTCGGGCAGCAGGGCCGGGGCAAAGGTCGCAACGACCGAATAGCCCCACGCCGCCAATGTGCCGAGCGCGACGAGCGAATTCATCTCGGGCGCACCACGGAACAGGGCGGGCAGGCCCTTGGCGTAGAACACACGGCCGGGGAAGGCGAGGACGATGGTGGTCAGGATGAACTGCGCGATATGCGAGGTCTGCGTCCCGACGGTCGCCATGATCCAGTGGTGCAGCGGCGGATAGAGGTGGCCGCCCATCTCGACGACGAACACCGGCAGGGTCAGGACGGCGGCAAGGATCATCCGCCGCTTCAGCCCCTCCGCCTCGACCGCCTTGCGATCCTCGGCGGGATCGCCCGCCTCGGCATCCTCGTGCACATGCGCGGGATATCCGGCGGCGGCGCTGGCGCGGGCGAGGTCGGCGGCGGTCACCGCCCCCTCGACATGCTGCACCACCGCGGATTCGGAGGCGAGGTTCACCCGCGCCTCGCTGACGCCCGGCACCGCCTTCAGCGCCTTTTCCACCCGTGCCACGCAGGAGGCACAGGTCATTTCCCCGATATCCAGCTTGGTCTCGGTCAGCCGCGCGGGATAGCCCGCACGGTCGAGTGCGCCGGTCAGGTCGGTGAGGGCCGCGGGCGCGTCGAAGGACACGCGCGCGGTTTCCCCGGCGAGGTTGACCGATGCGGCCTTCACGCCCGGCACCGCGGCCAGGCTACGTTCGACACGGCCCGCGCAGGCGGCGCAGGACATGCCTTCCACAGGGATCGTCACATCGGTCATCTCGTCACCTCCGGTTCAGGCGCGGCGTTCGGGCGTGTAGCCCGCGTCGCGGATCGTCGCTTCGGCCAGCGCCGCGTCGCCCGCGACCGTCAGGTCGTGGCTGGCGAGGTCGATGGTCACGTCAGCCCCCGGCATCGCCGTGGCAAAGGCGCTGCGCAGCGCCTTTTCGCAATGGCCGCAGCTCATATCGGGAACGTGGAAACTGGTTTTGCCGGTCATGTCGGCCTCCGTCTGTGATGCGCGGACACTGAGTCCGCCGCTTGCAGGAGGGGAGATAGGGCTTCCAGTCACTGGAAGGTCAAGAGGCTTATCCAATATTTTTGAACCCGTCCGCAAAGCCCCGCTGGCCAATGCGCAGACGCTTGCAATCGTCATCCTTTTTGGCGCAGGCTTTCGCGGGGCGACCTTGGGGAGGGGCGCGGCCCGCAAGACACAGCAATATCGAGGTCCGCATGGTGGCGATGACAAGCCCCCCCTTCTTCGACGGTCACAACGACACCGTCCTCAAAATTCTCATGGGCAAGGCGAGCGTCGCCGACATCGTGCAGGGCTACGGCGCAGGTCACATCGACCTGCCGCGTGCCCGTGCGGGCGGTTTTGGCGGCGGGTTCTTCGCGATCTTCACGCCCAGCCCGTCCAATCCGTCGGACCGGATGGAGCAACTGAACCAGGACGAATACGACCTGCCGCTGCCCCCGATGCTGGACCATGCCGACGCGCTGGCCTTCGTGAAACGCGGGTTCGAGACGTTCAACGATCTGGAAAGCGCGGGCGCCATCACCATCTGCCGCAGCGTGGGCGAGATCGCGCTGGCGCTCAAGGGCGAGCGGATGGCGGCGATCATCCATATCGAAGGCGCGGAGGCGATCGGCCCCGATCTGGACGAGCTCGAGGAGTTCTACACCCTCGGCCTGCGCTCGCTCGGTCCGGTCTGGTCGCGTCCGACGATCTTTGGCGAGGGCGTGCCGTTCCGCTATCCCTCGACCGGCGACATCGGCGGCGGTCTGACCGACGCGGGCAAGCGGCTGGTCCGGGAATGCAACCGGCTGGGCATCATGATCGACCTCAGCCACCTGAACGAAAAGGGCATGGACGACGTCGCAGCGCTGTCGGACGCGCCGCTGGTCGCCACCCATTCGAACGCCTACGCCATCTGTCCGCATGCGCGGAACCTGACCGACCGGCAGCTTCAGCAGATCGCGGACAGCGACGGGATGGTCGGCATCAACCTCGCCTCGGGCTTCCTGCGCCCCGATGGCAAGATGAAGTCGGATTTCCCGCTTGACGTCCTGCTCCGTCATCTTGACCATCTGGTCAAGATTCTGGGTGAGGACCGGGTGGGACTTGGCACCGATTTCGACGGCGCGCTGGTGCCGAAGGACATCAAGGACTGCGCCGGTCTGCCCAATTTGCGTGCAGCCCTCGCCGACCACGGGGTCGGTGATGCGCTGATGACGAAGTTTACCCACGGAAACTGGTTGCGCGTGCTGCGCAAGACGTGGGGAGAGTGAGCGGCAAAAGCCGCCGGTATAACAACCAACTGGGAGTGTCGAACAAATGAAACAAATCAGCCGCTTGACCACAGCCGCGCTTACCGCCGCGCTGCTCGGCTCGACCGCGCCGCTGGCCTTCGCGGAAACTCCGCCGAACATGCTGGTGATCGCGAACCGCATCGACGACATCAAGACCTTCGACCCGCAGGAGAGCTTCGAGTTCGCGGGCGCCGACGTGTCGCGCAACGTCTATGAAAAGCTGGTCAACTTCGACCCGATGGACCTCGACGCCGGCTACCAGCCTCAGATCGCGGAAAGCTGGGAGATCAGCGAGGACGGCAAGACGATCACCTTCACGATCGCCGAGGGCCACATGTTCTCCACCGGTAACCCGGTGACGGCCGCCGACGTGGAATTCTCGCTCCGCCGCGCGGTGAAGCTGGACAAGACGCCGTCCTTCATCCTGACCCAGTTCGGTTTCACCGCCGACAACGTGGACGAGATGATCAAGGCCGACGGCAACACCGTCTCGATCACGCTCGACAAGCAGTACGCGCTGTCCTTCGTGCTGAACTGCCTCACCGCCACCATCGGCGGCATCGTCGACATGAAGACGGTGATGGAAAACGAAGTCGACGGCGACATGGGCAACGAGTGGCTGCGGACGAACACCGTCGGCTCCGGCCCCTACAAGGTGCAGGCCTACCGGCCCAACGAAAGCGTCATGCTGACGCTGAACGAACACTACCACGGCGACAAGCCCGCCATGGAACGTGTCGTCGTCCAGCACATCCAGGAAAGCGCGACGCAGCGTCTGCAGCTCGAGCGCGGCGATATCGACGTGGCGCGCAACCTGTCGCCCGAGGATGTCACCGGTGTCGAAGGCATGGATGGCATCAAGGTGCAGGACGAACAGCGCGGCCAGATCATGTACTGGGCGGCCAACCAGAAGGTCGAGATGCTGGCCGATGCCAAGGTGCTCGAGGCACTGAAGTATGCGACCGACTATTCCGGGATGGAGGGCTCGTTCCTCAAGGGCCAGTGGATCAACCACCAGGCGTTCCTGCCGCTGACCTTCCTCGGCGCGCTCGAGGAGAAGGCCTTCACCTTCGACATGGACAAGGCCAAGGCGGCGATGGCCGAAAGCGGCTTCCCGGACTGCGGCCCGATCAAGATCTCGGTCCGCGAGGCGCAGGAGCGGATGGACATCGCGCAGTCGCTGCAGAACACCTGGGGCCAGCTTGGCTGTGAGGTCGAGCTGATCGTCGGCACCGGCGCGCAGACCCTCGACCGCTACCGTGCGCGCGAACACGACATCTATGTCGGCGCATGGGGCCCGGACTATCCCGACCCCAACACCAACGCGGGCACCTTCGCGGCCAACCCCGACAACGCGCAGGAAGCGGGCAACACCGGCTACCTCGCATGGCGGAACGCATGGGACGCAGCGGGCTTCAATGACCGCACCCTCGCCGCAGTGGTCGAGAACGACACCGAGGCGCGCAAGCAGATGTATCTGGACCTGCAGGCGGACTTCCAGCAGGAAGCGCCCTTCGGCATCATGTTCCAGCGCATCGAACAGTCGGGCCTGCGCTCGAACGTGGAAAACTGGGTCGTCGGCGGCGCCACCACCGCCGTGTCCTACTGGGTCGTCACCAAGTAAGTGGCCACACAGTCAGCAACCCGGAATGGCCGGAGCGGTCCGGCCATTCCCCCCGTCATCAAGAAGCTGGCCGGCACCCTGGCGACGGTCGCCGTCACGCTTCTGGGGCTTCTCTTCGTCACCTTCATGATCGGACGCGTGATGCCGATCGACCCCGTGCTCGCCGTGATCGGCGAACGGGCGACGCAGGCGCAATACGACGCGGTCTATCTTGAGATGGGTCTCGACAAGCCGCTGATCGTGCAGTTCGGCATCTATGTCGGCGACGTGATCCAGGGTGACTTCGGCCGCTCCATCCGCACCGGCCAGCGCGTGGCCGAAGACATCGCCCGCGTGTTTCCCGCAACGCTGGAACTCGCCACGCTCGGCACCCTGATCGGCGTCTTCCTCGGCGTGCCGCTCGGCGTGATCTCGGCCGTCCGGCGCGGCAGCTGGATCGACCAGCTGGCCCGTTTCGTCGGGCTGATCGGGTATTCCATGCCGATCTTCTGGCTGGGCCTGATGGGTCTGCTGATCTTCTACGGCATCCTCGGGGTCGTCGCTGGCCCTGGACGTGTCGATATCTTCTATGACGGCATCGTTGAACCGGTGACCGGGATGCTGCTGATCGACAGCCTCATCCGCGGCCAGTTCGACGTGTTCCAGAACGCCTTCAGCCACATCATCCTGCCCGCCAGCCTGCTGGGCTATTTCTCGCTGGCCTACATCAGCCGGATGACCCGCAGCTTCATGCTGGAACAGCTTTCCTCGGAATACGTGACCACCGCCCGCGTGAAGGGCCTCTCCGAGTGGAAGGTCGTCTGGCGCCACGCTTTCCGCAACATCCGGATCCAGCTGATCACCGTGATCGCGCTGGCCTATGCCAACCTGCTCGAAGGCTCGGTCCTGACCGAGATCATCTTCGCCTGGCCCGGCATCGGGCAGTACATCACCACCTCGCTGCTGGCGAACGACATGAATTCGGTCCTCGGGGGCACCATCGTGATCGGGACGATCTTCGTGGCGCTGAACATCTTCTCGGACCTCCTCTACCGCTTCTTCGATCCGAGGTCGAAATGAGCATGACCGAACCATCCACGCTCCGCGCCTGGCTGCTGGCCGAGGAACCGACCTCGCGCCGTCAGGCCCGCGCCGCTTCGCTCTACCAGGGCTGGCTGACCCTGCGCGGCAACTGGCTGAGCATGATCGGTCTCGCCATCCTCGCCTTCCTCGTGCTCTGCGCGATCTTCGCGCCGCTGCTGGCGACGGACAATCCCTTCGCGCAGGACCTTGCCAACCGGCTCAAGCCGCCGGGGTGGGAGGGGCACATCTTCGGCACCGACAGCCTCGGGCGCGACATCTACTCGCGCCTGCTCTACGGCGCGCGCATCTCGCTCTATATCGTGCTGCTGGTGGCAATGGTCGCGCCGCTGGTCGGTCTGATCATCGGCACGATCGCGGGTTACGTGGGCGGCTGGACCGACACGATCCTGATGCGGATCACCGACATCTTCCTCGCCTTCCCGCGCCTCGTCCTCGCACTGGCCTTCGTCGCCGCTCTCGGCGCGGGGATCGAGAACGCGGTCCTCGCCATATCGCTCACCGCATGGCCCCCCTACGCGCGGATCGCCCGTGCGGAGACCCTGACCATCCGGTCCTCCGACTACATCGCCGCGATCCGCCTGCAGGGCGCGGGCCCGGTCCGCATCGTCACCCGCCACATCTGGCCGCTCTGCATCTCCTCGCTGATCGTCCGCGTCACGCTCGACATGGCGGGCATCATCCTGACGGCGGCCGGCCTCGGCTTCCTCGGCCTCGGCGCACAGCCGCCCAGCCCGGAATGGGGCGCGATGATCTCCGAGGGCCGGAAATACATCCTCGACTACTGGTGGGTCGCCACCATCCCCGGCCTCGCCATCTTCGCGATCTCGCTCGCCTTCAACCTGCTCGGCGACGGCCTCCGCGACGTCCTCGACCCGAAAGGCGGCGAATGATGACCCGCGCGACGGTCCCCTGCTTCATCTTGCCAAAAATATGCCGGGGGTCCGGGGGCAGAGCCCCCGGCCTGACCGCCCGCACCACGCCGGAGGTCACCCGATGAGCAACCTCCTCGACGTGGAGAACCTCTGGGTCAAGTTCCCGACCCGCTCCGGCATCTTCGACGCCGTGCGCGGCATTTCCTTCTCGCTCGGCAAGGAGCGTCTCGGCATCGTGGGCGAGTCCGGCTCCGGCAAGTCGATGACCGGCCGCGCCATCCTCCGACTGATCCGCCCGCCGGGGCGGATCGAGGCCGACCGCCTGACCATGACGGGCACCGATGTGCTCAAGGCGTCCGAAAAGCAGATGCGCGCCCTGCGCGGGCACCATGCCTCGATGATCATGCAGGACCCCAAGTTCTCGCTGAACCCGGTGATGACGGTCGGCCAGCAGATCACCGAAGCCCTGCGCACCCACGAGAAGGTCTCGATGAAGGAGGCCCGCAACCGCGCTCTGGAAATGCTGGACGCGGTGGCGATCCGCGAACCCACGCGGGTGTTCAACCTCTACCCGCACGAGGTCTCGGGCGGGATGGGCCAGCGGATCATGATTGCCATGATGCTGATCCCGGACCCCGAGATCCTGATCGCGGACGAACCGACCTCGGCCCTCGACGTCTCCGTCCAGCTACAGGTGCTGGAGATCATGGACAGGCTGGTGGCCGAGCGCGGGATGGGGCTGATCTTCATCTCCCACGACCTGAACCTCGTGTCGAACTTCTGCGACCGGATCCTGATCATGTACGCGGGCCGCATCGTCGAGGTCTGCGAGGCCGGCAAGCTGCACGAGGCGCGACATCCCTACACGATCGGACTACTCAACTCCGTGCCCAATCTCGAAAGCCCCCGCGACCGCCTCGAGGTCCTCAAGCGCGACCCGGCCTGGCGCGAGGCCCCGTCCGTGAGTGCCCTGCTGTGAGCGCGGTCGAGATACGCGACCTCACCGTCTGGTTCGGTGACGGCGACGAGCGCACAGACGCCGTCAAATCCGCAACGATGGTGGTGGAAGAGGGTGAGAGCTTCGGTCTCGTGGGCGAATCCGGCTCCGGCAAGTCGACGGTCCTGCGGGCGATCACCGGCCTCGTGCCCACGTGGGAGGGCACGATCCGCGTGATGGGCCAGCCCCTGGGGCGCAGGCGGGACCGGACCTTCTACAAGACCGTCCAGATGGTGTTCCAGGACCCCTACGCCTCTCTCCATCCCCGGATGACGGTGGATGCGGTGTTGTCCGAAGTTCTGGGCCTGCACGGCTTCCGCGACGTGGACGCGCGGATCGACAAGCTGCTCCGCGACGTGGGCCTCGGGCCCGGCTTCCGCTTCCGCTATCCGCACCAGCTGTCCGGCGGCCAGCGCCAGCGGGTCGCCATCGCCCGCGCGCTCGCGCCGGAACCGCGCATCCTGTTGCTGGACGAGCCGACCTCGGCGCTCGATGTCTCGGTGCAGGCGGAGATCCTGAACCTGCTCACCGACCTGCGCGCGGAGCACAAGCTGACCTACATCATGGTCAGCCACGACCTCGGCGTCGTCGGTCACATGTGCGGCCGGGTCGCGGTGATGCAGCACGGCGAGATCGTCGAGGAACTGGGCGTCACCGACATGCGCGAGATGCGCACGCGCCATCCCTACACGAAACATCTGCTTGAAAGTGCCCTGCGGTCCGTGCGCTGACCATTCCGTGCCGCGCTGACGGTCCCCTGCTTCTTCTGGTTCCAAATACCTTCGGGGGGTCCGGGGGGCAGACAGCCCCCCGGCCTCTCCACAAGTATCGACTGCAGGGTCCAATTTCGACGCGGACGCATGTCCGGTAAAGTTCTGTTTTCGCCCTTGCGGATGCGTGAATGCCCAGCACGCTTTCCACCTGCAATCCGCGCCACGCCCCTTGCGTTTCCGTACCAATCCGCCAGCCTGACCCGATGACCCAGCCAACCCTGCGCCCCCCGCTTCCCGCCGTCCGCACCTTCATCGCGCCCAAGAGCCACCGTGTCGTCTCCGGCCCCGGAGCTATCGCGACTCTCGGCGATCACCTCGGCCGCCTCGGCTCGGGCCGCGCCTTCATCCTCACCGGGCGCAGCGTGGCCGAGAAGACGCCGCTGATCGACCAGCTGCGTGCCGCCGCACCCGACCGGATCTCGGGGGTCTACAGCGGCATGTCGGCCCATACCCCGCTGGCCGACCTCGTCGCCGCGCTGGAGGCGGCGCGCGAGGCGGGGGCGGATGCGATCGTGGGGATCGGCGGCGGAGCGGTGATGGATGCCTGCAAGCACATGATCACCTACCTGACGCTCGACCTCAGGACAGCGGACGAGATCCGCGCCTACCTCAGCGCGCAACTCCCTGACCCGGCACCGATTCCCGACATGCTGCCGCAGATCCTGATCCCGACGACGGCCTCGGCGGCGGAATTCACGCAGTTCGCGGGCGTGCTCGATTCCGAAACGCAGTCGAAACGGCGGCTGGATCACACGCAGACCGTGCCGGACGTGATCATCCAGGACCCCGACGCGGTGCTCTACACCCCGCCCGAGCTGTGGCTGTCCTCTGCGATCCGCACGGTGGATCACGCGGTCGAGGGGCTCTACGGCCACCGGGCGACGCCCTACACGGATGCGCTCGGGAAGGAGGCGCTGCGCCTGCTGGCGCGGGGGCTGCCGGCGTTTCATGCGGACCCGAAGGACACGGACGCCATCGCGGACATACAGGCGGCGACCTGGCTGGGGATCACCTGCGGGAGCCTTGCTTCGACCGGGATCAGCCACGGGATCGGCTACCTGCTGGGCGCGAAGTTCGGGGTGCCGCACGGGCATTGTTCCTGCATCACGCTGCAGCACGTGGCCGCTTGGATGGTCCCCGGCGCGGAACATGCGTTGGCCGAGGCGGCGCGGGCGCTCGGGGCGGCGTCCGGGGGCGATGCGGATGCGGTGGCGGCGGCGCAGGCCGGGCCCGCGATCGGGCGGCTGGTTGCCGGTCTGGGTCTGCCGGTCCGGGCGCGCGACGCGGGCGTGCCGTCGCTCGAGGCGCTGGTCGCACTGGCGCCCAATGTGCTGAGATTGCCGCATATTCCGGGCTCGCCCCGGCGTCCCGCGGACGAGGCCGAGGCGGCGGCGCTGCTTGACCAGATGTGGTGACGCACAGGTCCCGGTGCCCATGTGCACACGGTTCGCCCCTTGACCTTCCGGTCACAGGGGTAACATCTAGGGGCAGGTTATCTTTGAGCAATCCGAAAGGACGACGACATGGCTTTCGAACTTCCCGCCCTTCCCTACGCCCACGATGCGCTTGCCGATCTGGGCATGTCGAAGGAGACGCTGGAGTACCACCACGACATCCACCACAAGGCGTATGTCGACAACGGCAACAACCTGATCAAGGGCACCGAGTGGGAAGGCAAGTCGGTCGAGGAGATCGTCAAGGGCACCTACAATTCGGGCGCAGTGGCCCAGTCGGGTATCTTCAACAACGCCAGCCAGCACTGGAACCACGCCCAGTTCTGGGAGATGATGGGCCCCGGCGCGAAATCCATGCCCGGCGAGCTTGAAAAGGCGATCACCGAGTCCTTCGGTTCCGTCGACAAGTTCAAGGAAGAGTTCAGCGCCGCCGGTGCCGGCCAGTTCGGTTCGGGCTGGGCGTGGCTCGTCAAGGACAAGGACGGTTCGCTGAAGGTGACGAAGACCGAGAACGGGGTGAACCCGCTCTGTTTCGGCCAGACCGCGCTGCTCGGCTGCGACGTGTGGGAGCATTCCTACTACATCGACTTCCGCAACAAGCGTCCGGCCTACCTGTCGAACTTCCTCGACAAGCTGGTGAACTGGGAAAACGTCGCCTCGCGCATGTGAGCGTCGCGACGATCCGAGACAGAACGCCCGCCGGATTTCCGGCGGGCGTTTTTCTTTGGGCGTAGGCCGAGGCGGCGGGCTGTATGACGCCGTGCGACGCGCGCGCTGACGCGCGACGCCCCGCCCGCCATCCCGTGGGCCGCCGCCCTTGGCTGATGTCCGGGCGCTCACTTCGCGGTCCGCTTCGCAAGCGGGGCGCCGCGATCAAACCTGCGGCGTCGGGGCCCGGCTGCCCGCTTCGGGCGCCACCGGCGGCGGGGGCGGCGGCGCATCGGCGATACGGTCGGCGATCGCCTCGGCCTCGCGGCCCATGTTGTAGAGCTGCCCGTAGGGCGATTGTCGGAAGCTGCAGAAATACAGCCCGTCGCGTCCGCTGTCGGCACCGCTGGCCAGCGGCGCGCCGCCCGCGTCCAGCAGGTCCTGCGCATCCGGTAGCAGACTGCGCAGGTCGGGGCGGTAGCCGGTGGCCAGAATGACGGCATCATAATCCTCGGCCCGGCCATCGGCGAAGGAGATGGTCCAGCCGTCGAACTTCTGGATCCCGGGCCGCAGGCTCAGCCGCTTCTCGCGCAGGCGCTCGAGTGTTCCGAGGTCGATCAGCGGCACCTTGCCGTCCTCGTTCACCTGCCGGATGGGTCCCTTGGACTTCGGCGTCAGCCCCAGCTTGCGGATGTCGCCGGTGTGCCATCGGACGACGGGCCCGGTCAGCGCATCGGCGAGGCCCGGCGGCAGGATCCGTTGCAGGAAGGTGAGCGAGGTCGTCGGAATGCCCCAGATTTCCTTGGGCACGACGTTCACCGGGCCGCGCACCGACAGCGCGGTGTGAATGCGCCCGTTCGACAGGTCGACCGCGATCTCGCCGCCGGAATTGCCGAAGCCCACCACGAGGACCCTGAGATTCCGGAACGGTTCGTAGTTGCGGTATTGCGAACTGTGGATGATCCGGCCAGGAAAGCTCTCCATGCCGGGCCATGATGCGCGGAAGGGCTGGGTGGTCGGGCCTGTGGCGATGATCACGTGGGGCGCCCGCCAGGGTTCGGACGGACCCGAGACGAGCCAGCCGTCATCCTCGCGCCGGATCGCGGTCACCGGGGCGTCGAAGCGGGGGGCGATGCCATGGTGGGCGGCGTAGGTTTCCAGATACTCGATCACCTGATCGCGCGAGGGGTATTTCGGATAGCTCTGCGGCATCGGCAGGCCGGGCAGGCCAGAACGGTTGCGGTGCGTGTGCAGGTGCAGCCTGTCGTAATGGTAACGCCACGAATTGGCGACGCGGTTCGACCGCTCCAGCACCAGCGGGTCCAGCCCGCGGGCTTTCAGCATCGCGGCGCAGGCCAGTCCGGCCGGCCCGGCGCCGACAACGATCACTTCGGCATCCGACATCTGCGCTTACCTCCTGTTCCGAGTCTAGCGGGGGGGCGGGCGTTTCCGCAAAGCCTTTCGGAACCTGCACCCCCAATCCCCCGTTTTCCCTGTGACGCGCCGGCCACCCGCCGGCCGAAAGAGAGGAGCATTCGACATGGCAGACCGTCACAGATCGCAGGATGGACGCAGCGAGACCGAAGAGATCATCGGCAATTCGCCCGAAACCCCGTCCCAAGGGGGCCGCGCGCAGGGCAATCTGGAGCGCGACGTCGGCACGCGGGACGAAAAGAAACGTGTCGAGAAATCGAACCCCGGCAAGACCCGCGTCACCAAGTCGGACGAGCGGGGCGAGGGGAACCTCGGCGGTCACCACGGCACGGGGGAGGACTGACATGGCCCGGATCGACAACGGCACATGGGTGCTGGTCGCGGACAGCGAAAAGGCGCTGTTTCTGGAAAACATCGCGGATGCGGAGGATCTGCACCTCGTCGTGACCGGCAAGGAAGAACAGGAGAACCCGTCGGACCGGGAACAGTCGGCCAACCGGCCGGGCCGGATGAATGACACCGGCGTCGGCCAGCGTTCGGCGCTGGATGACACCGACTGGCACGAACTGGCCAAGGAGCGGTTCGCGGCGGATCTGGCCGACCTGCTCTACAAGCGCGCGCACCGGGGCGAGTTCGACCGGATCGTCTTGGCCTGTGCGCCCTCGGTGCTGGGCGACCTGCGCCCGGCGCTGCACAAGGAAGTGGCGTCCAAGGTCATCGCGGAGGTGCCCAAGACCCTGACCAACCATCCGCTCGACAAGATCGAGAAGATTCTCGCCGAGGATCTGGCCGAGGCGTGACGCCTCAGGCGGCGAGGCGGACGCGCAGCTGGTCCATCAGCGCGGGCACGTCCGCCGCCGTTCCGACCATCGGCAGGATGCTGGCATCTGCAAAGCCCTCGTCCACCACGTGCTGCAACATCGCGGCCAGGGGCTGCCAGTAGCCCGCGGTGTCCAGCAGGATGATCGGCTTGTCATGCAGGCCGAGCTGGCGCCACGTCAGCACCTCGAAGAACTCGTCCAGCGATCCGGCGCCGCCGGGCAGCATGACGATGGCCTCGCAGTTCATGAACATGACCTTCTTGCGCTCGTGCATCGTCTCGGTCACGACGAAGCTGGTCAGGTCGCGCTTGCCGACCTCGCGGTTCATCAGGTGCACCGGGATCACGCCGAAGGTGTCGCCGCCCGCCTTCTGCGCGGCCCGCGCCACCAGCCCCATCAGGCCGACATCGCCCGCGCCGTAGACCAGCCGCCAGCCAGCACCGGCCAGCGCGATGCCGAGCGCTTCGGCGTCGCGGGCATATTCGGGGCGCGCGCCGGCGCGGGATCCGCAGAAAACGCAGACGGACGGGATGCTCATGGCTGTGGCCTCCAGTTCACGGTGCCGGGAAGGGATCACCTTGGCTTTTGACCCGTGATACCCTTGTTGATATAGGGTCTCAATCGCGGAGCTGGGGGGCTCTGTCTGCGAAGGGATATATGATGACGTCAAAGGCAGGAGCCTGGGTTTGGCCTGTCTCGGCCGGCGTGGCCGCAACCGTCGTGCTGGCGGCCATCACGGCTTACTTCTATCCCGAACTGATATTGCGCCGCGCGGCCGAGGAGGCCCCGCCGGTCAGCGCATCGGCCGAACGTCCTTCAACCTCCGGTGAAAGCGCCGCGACCGGGGCACCCGCGACTGCCGCCGAGCCCGTAGCTCCGGCGGAACAGGCCGCGGCGCCCGAAGCGCCTGCGGACACGCCGCCGCCCGCCGAGGTCGCGACCGCCGAGCCGCCCGCACAGTCCGAGGCCCCGGCCCAGTCCGATGGCGGCGCGCCCGAAACCGCCGCCACCGAGGCTCCGGCAGCAGGGGCCACCGAGCCGACGACGGAGACGGCATCCGGTGACACTGCCGCTTCTGGCGATACCGCCGCTGCGGGCGACACAGCTGCGGCAGGCGATACCGCTGCTGCCGGAGATACCGCTGCAGCAGGCGACGCCCCTGCGTCGGGTGATACCACCGCCTCGAGCGAACCAACTGCCGCGGGCGACGCCACCACCGCGGGCGACACGACCGCTGCCGGAGACGCCGTCGCTGCAGGCGATGCCGCCGCCTCGGGCGATACCGCCACTTCGAGCGAAACAACCGCTGCAGGCGACCCCAATACCTCAGGCGATAACGCACCCGTCACACCGCCCGCACCGCCGAGCTTCGACATCGTGCGCGTCGAGGCGGACGGCACCACGCTGGTCGCCGGGCGCGGTGTGCCGCAATGGGCCGTGGCCGTTCTGCTGGACGGTGACGAGCTGACCCGCGAAGAGATCGGCGGTGACGGCAAGTTCGCGGCCTTCCTGTCGGTGCCGCTGTCAGCGCAGCCGCAGGTCATGACGCTGGTGATGTCCGGCCCCGCAGGCGAAGGCCCCGTCACCAGCACCGATCGGGTGATCCTCGCCCCGCGCGAGCCGGTGGCCACCGCCGCCGCCGAGACGCCGCCCGCCGACACGCCGCCCGCCACGGTCGGAGCCCCGGCCGATGCGCTGCCCGCCCCGTCCGAGCCGGGCACCACGCCCGCTCTGCCGGGCAGCGACCCGGTGACGGTCGCGGCCAATCCCGACCGTCCGGCGGATGCCGACAGCAGCGCCGCGGCCGACACCGCCAGCGCGCCTGTGCCCGGCGCGGCCGCCGCCCCGTCCGAACCGCAGCCGGCGACCGCCGATGCCTCGGCCAGTGCCCCCTCAGGTGACAACGCGCCCGCGAATGCGACCCCTCCGGCGCAGGCCGGGGCCCCGTCGGACCTCCCGCAGCCTCCGACCGTGATCCTCGCGCGCGAGGACGGGACCCGCGTGCTGCAGGATGCCGGCGATGCACCCGACGTGATGGACGAAGTGTCGATCGACACGATCTCCTACACCGAAACCGGCGAGGTCGAGGTCAGTGGCCGCGGCAAGGCCGGGGGCTTTGTCCGCATCTACCTGGACAACCGCCCCGTCACTGACAGCCGGATCGGCCCGGACGGAACGTGGCGCACCGACCTGCCGGATGTCGACCGGGGCGTCTATGACCTGCGCGTCGACGAGGTCAGCGATGACGGCAAGGTCCGCTCCCGCGCCGAAACGCCGTTCGAACGCGAGGACGAGGATGCCGTCCGTCGGGCGCTCAAGGCGCAGATGCACAACGGGGTGATGCAGGTGACGGTGCAACCGGGCTTCACGCTCTGGGCCATCGCGCGCGAGAACTACGGCGAAGGCGTGCAATACGTGAAGGTCTTCAAGGCCAATGCCGACCGTATCCGGGACCCTGACCTGATCTATCCCGGTCAGATCTTCGCGGTGCCGGACGCCTCGTCCAACTGAAAGTCTTCCTGCGGATCCGTGCGGACGGCCAGACAGCAGGCCCGCACCTCGGCGTCGTCGGCGCAGCAGTCGCTGAGCAGGTAGCCGATCAGCGCGCCCATCCGGGGCCGGTCCAGCGCATAGATCACCTGCCGGCCCTCGCGCCGGGCGCGGATCAGCCCGGCCTGTTCGAGGTGGCGCAGATGGAACGACAGGCCGGAGGCCGAGGCGCCGACGGCCTCGGCGATATCGCCCGCCGCCCGGCCCCGACAGCCCGCGCGGACCAGCAGGCGCACGATCTCGAGCCGGGTCTCATGGGCCAGCGCGGAAAGCGCGGCGAGGGCTGGACTCTGATCCATCGTTCAACTACTCATGAAACGTTGAATTGATACCGTGATACCCCGGATGACACGTTCCGGCAAGTCCCGGCCAGCGTGAAAGCCAGCCATGCGCAAATCCACCCTCACCACTTCGGACACGCCCCAGAACGGGCGCCAGATCATCGCGCGGGTGATCCCCTACCTGTGGCCGGCGGATGAACCGTGGGTGAAGCGCCGGGTGATCTGGTCGCTGGTCGCGCTGCTGGCGGCCAAGCTGATTGCGATCGCGACGCCGTTCTTCTTCAAGGGCGCGGTCGACGCCCTTTCGGGCGAGGCCGCCGGCGAAGGCTGGGTGGTCGCCATTGGCGCCATCGGCCTGACGGCGGCCTATGGCGCGGCACGGGCGCTGAACGTGGGGTTCCAGCAGCTGCGCGACGTGATCTTTGCCCGCGTCGGCCAGCGCGCGCTGCGCAAGCTGGCGCTGGAAACGTTCGAGCACATCCACCAGCTGTCGATGCGCTACCACATCACCCGCCGCACGGGCGGGCTGAGCCGGATCATCGAGCGCGGCGTGAAGGGCGTCGATTTCCTGCTCCGCTTCATGCTGCTGTCCATGGGTCCGCTGCTGCTGGAGCTTGTGCTGGTGGCCATCGTGCTGTGGCTGGTCTTCGACATCCGCTACCTGCTGGTCGTCGCAGGGGTGATCGCGGCCTATGTCGCCTTCACCTTCAAGGTCACCGAATGGCGGGTGAAGCTCCGCAAGGAGATGAACGATCAGGACACCGATGCCAACCAGAAGGCGATCGACAGCCTGCTGAACTTCGAGACGGTGAAATACTTCGGCGCCGAACAGCGCGAGGCCGGGCGATATGACGTCGCGATGGCGCGCTACGAAAGCGCGGCGCTCAAGACGGCCTATTCGCTGGCCTTCCTGAACGCCGGGCAGGCGCTGCTGATCACGGTGGGGCTGGTGGCGGTGATGGCGATGGCGGCACTCGGGGTGCAGTCGGGCGACCTGACGGTGGGCGATTTCGTGATGGTCAACGCCTACATGCTGCAGATCACCATGCCGCTCGGCTTCCTCGGGACGGTCTATCGCGAGATCCGTCAGGCGCTGGTGGACATGGGCGAGATGTTCGGCCTGCTCGACCGCCCGGCCGAGATCCGCGACGCGCCCGGCGCGCCCGCGCTGAAGGTGACGGGCGGCGCAGTGGAGCTGGACGATGTCCGCTTCGGCTACGAGGCGGAACGCGAGATCCTGCAGGGCGTGACGGTGCGGATCGGCGCGGGGCAGAAGGTGGCGATCGTCGGGCCGTCGGGATCGGGCAAGTCGACCATCGGGCGGCTGCTGTTCCGGTTCTACGACGTGACCGGCGGGGCGATCCGGATCGACGGGCAGGATCTGCGCGACGTGACGCAGGACAGCCTGCATGCCGCGATCGGGGTGGTCCCGCAGGACACGGTGCTGTTCAACGACTCCATCCGCTACAACATCGCCTATGGCCGTGCAGGGGCCACGCAGGAGGAGATCGAGGCGGTCGCGAAATCCGCCCAGATCCACGATTTCATCATGTCCCTGCCGGACGGTTACGACACCACGGTGGGCGAGCGGGGCCTGAAGCTTTCAGGCGGCGAAAAGCAGCGGGTCGGCATCGCCCGGACGCTGCTCAAGGACCCGCCGATCCTGCTGCTGGACGAGGCGACCTCGGCGCTCGACACCGACACGGAACGCGGCATCCAGTCGGCGCTGAACCGGGCCGGGCAGGGGCGGACGGTGCTGATGATCGCGCACCGGCTATCGACGATCGCCGACGCGGACCGGATCGTTGTGCTGGAGGCGGGCAGGATCGTGGAATCCGGCACCCACGCCGAGCTCCTCGCAAGGCAGGGCCGCTACGCGCAACTCTGGTCGCACCAGCAGGCCGAGGCCGAGGCGGCCTGACCCCACCGACGGACGGCGCGCGGCTGCGCCGACGCCCCGCCCGCCGTCCCGTCTGGCGCGGCGTCCGGTACATTGCACCGGTCCCCTACTTCTTCTGGTCAAAAATACCTTGGGGAGCGCGAGGGGGCAACGCCCCCTCGCTCCGGCCGCGCCGCAAGCGGCGCGGCAAACCTTTCAGACCACCCGGATCACTCCGCCGCCTTCAGCGTTCCGCCCGCGGGCACGACCCGTGCCGCAGCCGGTCCCGCGCCATCGTCCCACAGGATCTCCGGCGCTTTCACCCGCCGCGCGGCGCGGCGCAGGGCGAAGTCCTGCGCGGCCTTGCTCGAGCGGCCCATCGACAGGCTGGCCAGGGCCCGCGCGATCCAGCGCACATAGGTCACGGCCCAGACCCGCAGCGCCAGCAGCGACGGCGTCACCACCAGCGTCAGCACCGTCGCGATGCCGAGGCCAAAGACCACCGCCGTCGCCAGCTGCTTCCACCACAGCGCCGTCGGGCTGTCGATCGAGTAACCGCCCGCGAAGAAGTCGAGCGACAGGCCCAGCATCATCGGCGCGAGGCCCGCCATGGTGGTGATCGTGGTCAGCAGCACCGGACGGATGCGCTGTTCCGCCGTGCGGATGATTGCCTCGATCCGCGGCATGTAGGCCGAATATTCCTGGTAGGTGTCGATCAGCACGATGTTGTTGTTCACCACGATCCCGGCCAGTGCGACGATCCCGGTCCCGGTCATGATGATCGAGAACGCCTGATCCATCACCAGCATCCCGATCAGCACCCCGACGGTCGACAGCACCACGGCCAGCAGCACCAGCACCGAGTTGTAGAACGAGTTGAACTGCGCCAGCAGGATGATGAACATCAGCGCCAGTGCCGCCGAGAAGGCCGAGGTCAGGAAGGCCTGGCTTTCCGCCTGGTCCTCCTGGTCGCCGGTCCATTCCCATTCGACGCCCGCGGGCAGGTCGGCCTCTTCGTTCAGCCAGGTGGTGATGGTCTCGATCCGTTCGGCGGCGGTCATCGGCACCTGGTTGCCCTCGGGCCCGGTGACGGTCAGCCCCGAAGCGACCCCGGCCTTGACGTCGAAGTAGCGCTTCTGGTCGACGCGCTTGATCTGGGCCAGCTTCTCGACCGGGGTGCGGGTGATGAAGTTCGACAGCGGGACCAGCCCGTCCTGCGTCCGGACCTTGAGCGTGTCGAGCGTGGACAGGACGCGGTAATCCTCCGGCAGGCGGACGCGGATCTCGATCTCCTCGTCCGAGCTGTCGACGCTCATGGTCGACAGCAGCAGGCCGCGGGTCACGAACTGCACCATTGCGCCGACGACGGTCACGTTGGCGCCGTAGCGGCCCGCCTTCTCGACATCCACGTCGATCTGCCAGTCGATGCCGGGCAGGGGCAGCGTGTCCTCGATCTGGATCAGCCCTTCTGTCTCGTCGAACTGCGCGCGCGCCTTGGCGGTCGCCTCGATCAGCGCGTCCCAGTCGTCGCCCTTCAGCCGCAGGTGCACGGGCTTGGCCGAGGCCGGGCCCATGGCGGCGTTCAGGATTTCGACCTTGATGCCGGGCAGCGTTTCCAGCTGTTCGGTCAGTTCGGCGATGACGATGTCGCCGTCCAGTTCGGGCTGGTTCCGGCGGTCTTCCCACGGGACGATTTCCAGCTGGATCTGGCCGATGGTGTCCAGCGGCGGCTGCGCGCCGCCGGTGTTGGTGTTCAGACCGCCGTCGCCCGAGAAGGCGAAGGCGTTCTTGACGCCGGGATGTTCCAGCACGATCGCCTCGGCGGCCTCCACGAGGTCGTCCTTCTGCGCCAGCGACAGGTTGCCCCGCGCGCGGACATAGACGATGGCCTGTTCCGGTTCGCTTTCGGTGAAGAACTCAACGCCCTTGTTGTTGGCGCCGTAGTAGCTGAAGACCGAGATCACGAAGGCCACGACGAGGCCGATGGTGACCAGCGGCATGATCGGGTTGGCGGTCAGGAACTTGATGAAATAGCCGAAGGGCGTCCGGCGATAACCCGCGCGGACCTTGTTGCGCCGCCAGTGCACTTTGGCCGCGCCCAGCGTGACCGAGGCGAAGGACGCCGCGAAGAGGAACAGCAGGATGCCCGGCAGGGTGGCCATAGCCCCCAGTTCGCCACGCGGCGTGCCGCTGAGGTAGCCGGGGTTGATCGTCAGCATCGCGCCGAGGAACATCAGGTAGAGCGCAACCGGCACCAGCGCCGCCCGCACGACCCAGGGCAGCTTTGCCCGCAGGAAGTCCGAGGCGCGGCCGAAGTTGCGCGACAGGCGGCCCGAGACGCCACCCATGACCGGCAGGTAGATCAGCGCCACGACCAGCGAGGCGGCGAGCACGAAGATCAGCGTGACCGGCAGCATGCCCATGAACTGCCCCGGCACGCCCGGCCAGAACAGCATCGGCAGGAAGGCGCAGAGCGTCGTCGCGGTGGACGAGATCACCGGCCAGAACATCCGCTGCGCCGCCTCGACATAGGCGTGCATCGGGCCCGAGCCTTCGGAGATCCGCTTGTCGGCGTATTCGACGACCACGATGGCGCCGTCGACCAGCATCCCGACGGCGAGGATCAGGCCGAACATCACGATGTTCGAGATGGTGATCCCCATCACGCCCAGCAGGACGAAGCACAGCAGGAACGAGGTCGGGATCGAGAAGCCGACCAGCAGCGCGGGGCGCGGCCCGAGCGCGGCGAGGACGACCATCATCACCAGCGCGATGGCGGTCAGGACCGAGCCTTCGAGCTGCTGAACCATGGAGCCGACGACGCGGCTCTGGTCGTTCGAGGTGCCGACGGTGACGGCGGCCTGCAGTTCCTCGGGCCATTCGGTCTGCGCCTGTTCAACGACGCGCTTCACCTCTTCGACCGTGTCGATCAGGTTGAAGCCCTTGCGCTTGACCACCTGCAGCGCGACGGTCGGTTCGCCGTTGAAGCGCGCGGTGCCCTTGCGGTCCTCGAATGTCAGCCGGATTTCCGCCAGCTCACCCAGCGTGACCGTCCGGTCGCCGTTGCGCTTGACGGGAAGCGAGTAGATGTCGCGCGGTTCGTCGAAGCTGCCGGGGATCTTGACCGAGAAGGTGCCGCCGGGGTTCTCGATCTCGCCCGCCGCGATCAGCTGGTTGTTGTTGGTCACGACCGAGATCAGCTCGTCGGCGGTGACGTTGTAGCTTTCGAGCCGCAGCGGGTCGATGATGACCTCGACCATCTCGTCGCGGTTGCCCGCGATCCCGGCCTCGAGCACGGCGTCGATGCCTTCGACCTTTTCCTGCAGGTCCTTGGCCACCTGCGTCATGGTCCGTTCCGGCACCCGGCCGGTCAGGTTGACGATGATGATCGGGAATTCCGAGAAGTTGATCTCGTTCACCGAATAGCTGTCGAAGCCGTCCGGGAACTTGGATTCCGCCGTCGACATGGCGTCGCGCACGTCCGCCATGGTCTTGGTCTTGTCCCAGCCGAATTCGAATTCCAGCGCGATGCCCGCGTAGCCTTCGGAGGCGGTGGAGGTCATCCGGTCCAGCCCGTCGAGGTCCGACAGCTCGGATTCCATCGGCTTGATCAGCAGCGTTTCCGAGTCGGAGGCCGAGATGCCGGGGAAGGGGACCGAGATGAAGAGCGCCGGGATCTCGATGTCCGGCTCGCCCTCTTTCGGCAGGTTCACATAGGTATAGCCGCCCGCCAGAAGCGAGACGGCGATGAAGGCCAGGATCATCCGCGCGCGCGACGCGGCCCAGTCGACTATTCCGGTCATTCGGTCTGTTCCCGGTATGTGGGTGCGACGGCCACGCCGGGCACCACGTATTCCTGTCCGATGATGATGACGTCGGCCTTGTCCGGCAGTCCGGTCAGCCACACACCTTGTACGGTGTCGCGCATCATCTGGACCGGAACGAAATCGGCCATGTTGTCGGCGGTGACGATGCTGACACCCAGCGTGCCCTCGTCATTCAGGGTCAGCGCGGACTGCGGCAGCAGGTGCGCCTTGGCGCCCGCCGCCTCGATCCCGATCTCGGCGGTCTGGCCGTCGCGGATCCTGAGGTCGGGGTTCGGGACCTCGATCTCGACCCGGAAGGTGCGGGTCTGGGGATCGGCGGAGCGCGACAGGAACGTGACTTGTCCGATCACCTCGCCGCCGCCGGCGGCCAGCCGCGCACCGGCGCGGGCGCCGCGTTCGACGCGGGCGACCTCGGTTTCCGGGATGTAGCCGACGATCTTGATCGGATCGAGCTGGATGATCGTCGCGCAGAGCCCGCCGGGCTGCAGCAGCGTGCCCAGTTCGGCGGTGTCGGTTTCCAGCAGCCCGCCGAACGGGGCCTTGATGGTCAGGCGGTCGATCTCGCGCGTGGCGGCGGCAACGGCGGCCTCGGCGCTCTGGATCGCGGCGTTGACGGTGGCAAGGCCCGACTCGGCGGTGGCCACGGCAGCTTCGGCCGAGCGCACCCCGGCGCGGGCCGAGGCGACACGGGTGTCGGAGGCGTAGCCGTCGGCGGAGAGCTTGACGGCGGCGTTCTCGTTGATGCGCGCCTCCTCAAGCTGTGCCTTGGCTTCCTCGACACGGGCTTCGGAGGACGGCACGGAGGCGCGGGCTTCGGCCAGACGCGCCTGCGCTTCGGCCAGCGAGGCGTCGCGCGTGCCGGGGTCCAGTTCGCAGACGATCTGGTCCTCCTCGACATTGGCGCCGCGGCGGATCGGTTCGGAAATCACGCGGCCCGAGGTCTCGGCCCGGAGTTCGACCTGACGCGCCGCTTCGGTCGCGCCGCGCAGCAGGACCGCGCCGTCGATTTCGCGCGCCTCGGAGTGCACGGCGATGACGCCGACCGGCTTGTGTTCGACCTTGATCGTCCGGGCGGGCGCCGCGGCCCGTTCGGCGGGTGCGTCGTTTTCGGCCTTTGCCATCTCGACCGCCTCGGCGGCGCTGGCACCGTTGGCGAAGGCGGTCAGCGCATCGCGGTGCATGATGACGACATAGAGCGTTGCGGCCACGAGAATGGCGGTCAGTACGGGGAGCAGTCGCATGTGTCTTTCCGAAAGGCTTTTCGCGGGCCCTGGGGGCGGATGGGGTGCAGGTATAGTATCGCTCGGCCCTTACAAGAGGGGCGTTGCGGCTTTCTGAACTATCCGGTTCAGAATAGGCTTTTCTGCAACGCCGCGCAAGCTGGCGCCCTTGTGACGGTGCGGCACTGCTGACAGGTCTGGCCGGGTATTGGCAGCACGCGGTCAAGGCTGTAAGACGGGCCGGAATTCAGGGGGTAGTCCGACGTGAGCCAGAGCGACAGTTTCATCGACGAGGTGACCGAGGAGGTCCGCCGCGATCGCAATTTCGCGCTGCTCAAGCGGTATGGCTGGATCGCGCTGCTGGTCGTGGTCGTGGTCGTCGGCGCGGCCGCCTGGAACGAATACCAGAAGGCGACGGCCCGCGCCGAGGCCGAGGCGCTCGGCGACGACCTGCTGTCGGCGCTGCAGCAGGCGGATCCGGCCGAACGTGTCACCGCGCTGGCCGCTGTCGAGGTGACGGGCCCCGGCCAGTCGGCCGTGCGCAACATGCTGCAGGCGGGCGAGGCCGTGGAGGCGGGCGACACCGCCGCGGCGGTCGACCGGCTGATGGCGGTGGCCGAGACCGAGGGGCTGTCGCGGATCTATCGCGATCTGGCCCGGTTCAAGGCGCTTGGCCTCAGCGGGCCGGGCACGTCGCCGGCGGATCGCCGCGCGGGCTATGAACAGCTGGCCGCGCCGGGCGCGCCGCTGCGGCTGATGGCACTGGAACAGATCGCCCTGACCCAGATCGAGGAAGGCGACCGCGACGCGGCGGTTGCGACCCTGCGTGGTGTCCTGAGCGATGCGGAACTGACCGCGGGCTTGCGTCAGCGGATTTCTCAGTTGATGGTGGCGCTCGGAGAAGATCCGGCCGGGGCCGAAGGCGCTGCGACCGGCGACCAGTGAACGCCATATTGATCAGACGAATTGGACAGGGGCACGCGGAACATGGCTGAGGCAGCTGGGATCATGGGCGCGGCGTTCGGGACGCGACTGGTGCGGGTGGCGCTGATCGGTGCCGTGGCGCTGCTGGCCGCCTGCGACGAACGCGAGGTCTACCTGCCCGGCAAGCGCGAGAACGTCCGCGACGTGCTGGCAACCGAGGCGCCGGGACCGGGTCCGAACGACGTGGCCGCCAACCGCTCGGTCCGTATCGCCCTGCCGCGCGCCACGATGAACGCCGAATGGCTGCAACGGCCCGGCACGCCGTCGACCCGCACCGCGCACCCCGCGCTGGCCGCCGCGCCGCGGCTGGCATGGTCGGCGCCGATCGGCGCGGGCGACAGCCGCCGCAACCGGATCACCGCATCTCCCGTCGTCATGGGCGGACGGGTGTTCACGCTGGACGCCGAGGCGCAGGTCACCGCGACTTCGACCGCCGGGCAGACCCTGTGGCAGACCAACCTCGTCCCGCCGCGCGAACGCGGAAGCGACGCGACCGGCGGCGGCCTGGCCGCGGGTGGCGGGCTGGTCTATGTCTCGTCCGGTTTCGGCACGCTGACCGCGCTCGACCCCGCATCGGGCGGGATCGCATGGCAGCAGAAACTCGAGGCGGTCGGCAACGGCAGCCCGACCTATTTCAAGGGCGTGGTCTATCTGGTGTCCGGCGACGCGACCGGCTGGGCGATCGACCCCAAGACCGGCCGGGTGCTGTGGCAGATCACCAGCGCCGCGGCGATGAACGACACCCTCGGCGGGCCGGCCCCGGCGCTGACCGAGACCTATGCGATCTTCCCGTTCTCGTCGGGCCAGATCATCGGCGCGTTCCGCAAGGGCGGGCTGCGTCAGTGGGAAGGCTACGTGAGCGGCCGCCGCGCGGGCTATGCGCGCGCGAACGTCGGCGGGATCACCGGCGACCCGGTTGTCGTGGGCGATACGGTCTACGTGGGCAGCCAGTCCGGTCGGCTGGTGGCGATGAATGTCGGCAACGGCGAACCGGTCTGGACCGCGAACGAGGGGCCGCAAGCCCCGGTGACGGTGATCGGCGGGTCTGTCTTCATGGTATCGGACCGCAACGAGCTGCTGCGCCTCGACGCCGCCACGGGCGAGCGGATCTGGGGCGTGGAATTGCCGTTCTTCACCAGCGGATCGTTCCGCCGCCAGCATGAAATCTTTGTCCACTACGGCCCGGTGGTCGCGGGTGGTCAGGTGATCATCGCGTCGAACGACGGGCTGCTGCGGTTCTTCGATCCGGCCTCGGGCGCGATGACCCGGTCGGTCGAGATCCCCGGCGGCGCGACGGTGAACCCGGTGGTCGCTGGCGGCACGCTCTACGTCGTGTCCTCGGACGGAAAGCTGCTGGCCTATCGCTGATCCGGCGCGCGCCGCGCGGCCGCGCCGACGCCCCGCCCGCCGTCCCGTGAAACGACGCGCCTTTGCGCCGCGCCGGTAATGGTGTATCGGGGCGCTTCGAGTTCGCCGGAGTCCGGGCCCATGTCCTTCACCCTCGCCATCGTCGGCCGTCCCAACGTGGGCAAGTCGACGCTGTTCAACCGTCTCGTCGGCAAGAAGCTGGCGCTGGTCGACGACCAGCCCGGCGTCACCCGCGACCTGCGCGAGGGCGCGGCCCGGCTGGGCGACCTGAAGTTCACCGTGATCGACACGGCGGGGCTGGAAGAGGTCACCGACGACAGCCTCCAGGGCCGGATGCGCCGCCTGACCGAGCGGGCCGTGGACATGGCCGATGTCTGCCTGTTCGTGATCGACGCCCGCGCCGGGATCACGCCCACGGACGAGGTCTTTGCCGAGATCCTGCGCCGCCGGTCGGGGCGGGTGATCGTCGCCGCAAACAAGGCCGAGGGGCAGGCGGCGGATGCCGGTGTACTCGAGGCCTATGGTCTGGGTCTGGGCGAACCGCTGCGCATTTCCGGCGAGCATGGCGAGGGGATGGCCGATCTCTATGCCGCGTTGATGCCGATCGCCGATGCCTTCGAGAAGAAGGCGGCGGCTGCGGAGGAAGAGGCGCCGGTGACGGATGTCACGCTGTCCGAGGCGGAAGCCGAGGAGGGCGAGGCCGGCGAGGACTGGCGGCCTTCGGACAGGCGTCCGTTGCAGGTGGCTGTCGTCGGGCGTCCGAATGCCGGGAAATCGACTCTCATCAACCGGATCATCGGCGAGGACCGCCTGCTGACCGGGCCGGAGGCGGGAATCACGCGCGATTCCATCTCGCTGCCGATCGTGTGGGACGATGTGCCGATGCGCCTGTTCGACACCGCGGGTATGCGCAAGCGTGCCAAGGTGCAGGACAAGGTCGAGAAGCTTTCGGTTTCGGACGGCCTGCGCGCGGTGAAGTTCGCGGAGGTGGTCGTCGTCCTGCTGGACGCGGCGATTCCGTTCGAACAGCAGGACCTGCGGATCGCGGACCTGGCCGAGCGCGAGGGGCGCGCGGTGGTCGTCGCGGTGAACAAGTGGGATCTGGAAGAAGACCGGCAGGGCAAGCTGGCGGAGCTGAAGGAGGCCTTCGAGCGTCTGCTGCCGCAGCTGCGCGGCGCGCCGCTGGTGACAGTCTCGGCGCGGACGGGGCGTGGCCTCGACCGGCTGCATGCCGCCATCGTCAAGGCGCACGAGATCTGGAACCGCCGGGTCTCGACCGGCCAGCTGAACCGCTGGCTGACCGGCATGCTGGAGCAGCACCCGCCGCCCGCGCCGCAGGGCCGCCGGATCAAGCTGCGCTACATGACGCAGGCCAAGACCCGCCCGCCGGGGTTCGTGGTGATGTGCTCGCATCCCGACAAGATGCCGGACAGCTACGTGCGTTATCTGGTGAACGGGCTGCGCGAAAGCTTCGACATGCCGGGCACGCCGATCCGGCTGCACATGCGCGGGCAGGGGGACAAGAACCCCTACAAGGGGCGGAAGAAGTCCACGCCGTCGCGGCTGCGCAAGCACCTGGGCAAACCGATTCCCGGCAAGAAGGGGTAACGGTGGCGGGCGCTGTCCCATCCGTATCGGTGCCGGGCTCGGTCCGGTCCGTGGGATGGTGCGGGTTCAGGCCGGTCCGGGCGGGATCACGGGGCGAGATGCCACGTGCTCATCGGGCGCGCGCCGTCTTGAACAGCGTGTCAGGCCGATGGGGCCTCGATATCGCCTTTACGGGCCGTAAGGCATCGGGGCCTTTCATGGGCGGCTCATGGACCGTGGTCATCCCGCAATCGGAACCGGGGCCGGGCGAGCGCCGGCCCGTGGGATGGCGCAGCCGACGACCGTCATGGGCGCTTTCATCTCGCCACATGCCTCCGACCTCGAAACGATGCGCAGGCGTCGCCAGAGCGTCAGCCCGCGGGGACGGGCCGGCGCTCGCCCGGCGCCTTCGGCTTGACTCCGGGCGGAGGAGCGCTCGGGCCGGGGCAGGTGGCGCTCTTCGCTGTCCCGTGGTGTCCCCATGATCGACCGCCTCGAAATGCTCATCGCCCTCGCGCGCGAGGAACACTTCGGCCGCGCCGCCGAAAGCCTCGGCATCACCCAGCCCTCGCTCTCCGCCGGGATCAAGCAGCTCGAAGCCCAGCTTGGCGTCCAGCTGGTCTGGCGCGGTTCTCGCTACGGCGGACTGACCCCCGAGGGCCAGCGCGCCCTCGACTGGGCCCGCCGCATCGTCGGCGACGCCCGCACCCTGCGCGAGGAGATGCGGGCGGTGCACCGGGGCCTTTCCGGCGCACTGCGCATCGCCGTGATCCCGACCGCGCTGACCGTGGCCGCCCGGCTGACCTCGGATTTCTGCACCGCGAATCCCGGCGTCTCGGTCACGGTCCTGTCCCGCTCCTCTGTCGAGATCCTCAAGATGATCGAGGATCTGGAGGCCGACGCGGGGATCACCTATCTCGACAACGAACCGCTGGGCCGCGTCGTCACCGTTCCGCTCTACCGCGAGGCCTACCACCTCGTCTGCCCCGCCGACGCCCCTCTGGCGGCCCGCGACACGGTGGCCTGGGCGGACCTCGCCGACCTGCCGCTCTGCCTGCTGACGCCGGACATGCAGAACCGCCGGATCGTGAACCAGATGCTCTTCGAGGCCGGGGTCACCCCGCAGATACGGGTGGAATCGAACTCCACCGTCATCCTGATGAGCCATGTGGAGCAGGGCGGCTGGTCGACGATCCTGCCGCGCGAGATCGCGGGCTTCCTCTCCGCGGGCCGGGCGGTGCGCAGCATCCCGATCCGTCAGGGCGGCGCACGCCACGCCGTCGGCCTCGTCGCACCGTGGCGCGAACCTCATACACCGGTGCTGGAGGCGCTGATCGAGGCGGCGCGGGGGCTCGCGGCTTGATAGGCATTGCCTATCAATCGACGGAAATGCGATATTGATTTACCGCGCAATGCCGCGCAGAACCGCCCCGACCGCCAAAGCCAGGGTGACGCCCATGTCCGACGCCTCAGCCGACCTGACCGAGATCGACCGCATCATCGACGGCCACCGCACGCTCGAGGGGCCGATGCTGCCGATCCTGCACGCGATCCAGCACGCTTTCGGCCATATCCCCGAGGCCGCGATCGCCCGCATCGCCCATGCCCTGAACCTCGGCCGGGCCGAGGTGCATGGCGTCGTCAGCTTCTACCACGACTTCCGCGAGACGCCCGCCGGGACGCACACCCTGCGCATCTGCCGGGCCGAGGCCTGCCAGGCCCAGGGCGGCGCGGCACTCGAGGCGGCGGCGCAGCGGCGGCTGGCCACCGGCTGGCACGGAACGGGCACCTGCGGCGTGACGCTGGAGCCGGTCTATTGCCTCGGTCTCTGCGCCTGCGGGCCAGCGGTGGAGCTTGACGGACAGCTTCACGGGCGGGTCGATGCCGACCGGCTGGAGACGCTGCTGAAGGAGGCGGGCGCATGAGGATCTACGTCCCCGCAGATGCCGCCGCCCGCGCCCTCGGCGCCGATGCCGTGGCCGATGCGATCACCGCCGAGGCGGAGGCGCGCGGACTCGAGGTCACGCTGGTCCGCAACGGCACCCGCGGCATGATCTGGCTGGAACCGCTGGTCGAGGTGGAAACGGACGCCGGCCGCACCGCCTTCGGCCCGGTCGCGGCCTCGGACGTGCCCGGCCTCTTCGCCAGCAACTTCGGCGACGACGCGCTGGCCCTCGGCCCGGTCGAGGCGATCCCCTATTTCGCCCGCCAGACCCGTCTGACCTTCGCCCGCTGCGGCCTGACCGACCCGCTGTCGCTGGCCGACTACGAGGCGCATGGCGGCCTCGCGGGACTCCGCCGCGCGCTCGGCATGTCACAGGCCGAGATCGTGACCGAGGTAACCCAGAGCGGTCTGCGCGGCCGCGGCGGCGCGGGCTTTCCGACCGGCATCAAGTGGGACACGGTGCGCAAGGCCGAGGCGGACCGGAAGTACATCGTCTGCAATGCCGACGAGGGCGACAGCGGGACCTTCGCCGACCGGATGCTGATGGAGGGCGATCCCTTCTGCCTGATCGAGGGCATGGCGATCGCGGGCCTCGGCACCGGCGCCGAGAAGGGCTTCGTCTACCTGCGGTCGGAATACCCGGATGCGATCCGCGTGATGACCGCGGCGGTGGACATCGCCCGACGCGCGGGGCTGCTCGGCACGGACGTGCTCGGCTCGGGCCGCGCCTTCGACATGGAAATCCGCGTGGGCGCGGGGGCCTACGTATGCGGCGAGGAAACCTCGCTGCTGAACTCGCTGGAAGGCAAGCGCGGGACGGTGCGCGCGAAGCCGCCACTGCCGGCGCTGGAGGGCGCGTTCGGCAGGCCGACGGTGGTCAACAACGTGATCTCGCTGGCGACGGTGCCGGTGATCTTCGAGAAGGGCGCGGACTACTACCGCGACTTCGGCCTCGGCCGGTCGCGCGGGACGATCCCGCTGCAGATCGCCGGCAACGTCCGTCACGGCGGGCTGTTCGAGACGGCCTTCGGCCTGCCCCTCGGCGAGATCGTGGATGACATCGGCGGCGGCACCCGCTCGGGCCGCCCGGTCAAGGCGGTGCAGGTCGGCGGCCCGCTCGGCGCCTACTTCGGCCCCAACCAGTTCGATACGCCCTTCGGCTACGAGGAGTTCGACGGGCAGGGCGGCCTGATCGGCCATGCGGGCCTCGTCGTCTTCGACGACACGGCCGACCTCGGCGCGATGGCCCGCTTCGCGATGGAGTTCTGCGCGGTCGAAAGCTGCGGCAAGTGCACCCCCTGTCGCATCGGCGCGGTGCGCGGCGTGGAAACCATCGACCGCATCCGCCAGGGCGACGCCGCGGCGATCCCGCTGCTCGAGGACCTCTGCGAGACGATGAAGGACGGCAGCCTCTGCGCCCTCGGCGGCTTCACGCCCTACCCGGTTCTCTCGGCCCTACGCCTCGCCCCCCAAGATTTCACGCCCGCCAGGGAGGCCGCGGAATGACACGCGCCGCTCGCGCCCTGCGGGCCCGTCGCCCCACCCGCCATCCCGCGCCAGTCCCCTGCTTCTTCTGGTTCCAAATACTTCGGGGGAGTCGCGGCGCAGCCGCGGCGGGGGCAGAGCCCCCCGCGACGCTCATCGCGATCAAGGAGACCCGAACATGACGGACAAGGTCAAAGGCCCCGCCTCCTACTTCCCCTCGATCGAGAAGAAGTACGGCCAGCCCGTCGAGCACTGGCTCGCCATGGTCCGCGAACGGCTCGGCTCCATGGCCCACATGGAAATCGTCGCCTTCCTGAAAGACACCCATGGCCTCGGCCATGGCCATGCCAACGCGCTGGTGGCCCATGAAAAGGCCGCCGCCGGCAAATCAACCTGACCCCGGAGCCCGCCATGAAGGATTTCATCATCCCCCCCAAGGACTGGGACATGGGCACGCCGCTCAAGACCGGCGCGCCGGTCAGCCTGACCATCGACGGGTTCGCCGTAACGGTCCCGGACGGCACCTCGGTCATGCGCGCCGCCGCCGAGGCGGGCCTGCGGATCCCGAAGCTCTGCGCCACCGACAGCGTCGAGGCCTGGGGCTCCTGCCGGCTCTGCGTGGTCGAGATCGAGGGCCGCCGCGGCACCCCCGCCTCCTGCACCACGCCGGTGGCCGAGGGGATGGTCGTCCACACCCAGTCCGCCAAGGTCAAGAAGATCCGCAAGGGCGTGATGGAGCTCTACATCTCCGACCACCCGCTCGACTGCCTGACCTGCGCGGCCAACGGCGATTGCGAGTTGCAGGACATGGCGGGCATGGTCGGCCTGCGCGACGTCCGTTACACCGCCCCTGCCGAAGCGCCGCTCGCCAACCATTTCGAGGCGCGCGCGCAAGGGCGCGATGAGAACTTCCGCTATATCCCCAAGGACGACAGCAACCCGTATTTCACCTACGACCCGGCGAAATGCATCGTCTGCTCGCGCTGCGTCCGCGCCTGCGAAGAGGTGCAGGGCACCTTCGCGCTGACGATCGAGGGCCGGGGCTTCGAAAGCCGCGTCTCCTTCGGCGCGAAAACTGACGACGCGCTGGCCTCGGACTGCGTGTCCTGCGGCGCCTGCGTGCAGGCCTGCCCGACCGCCACGCTGCAGGAAAAGTCGGTCATTGAACTGGGCACGCCCGACCGCTCGGTCGTCACCACCTGCGCCTATTGCGGCGTCGGCTGCTCGTTCAAGGCCGAACTGAACGGTGACGAGCTGGTCCGCATGACACCCTACAAGCACGGCAAGGCGAACCGGGGCCATTCCTGCGTCAAGGGCCGTTTCGCCTATGGCTACGCCACCCACAAGGACCGGATCCTGAACCCGATGATCCGCGACACCATCGATCAGCCCTGGCGCGAGGTGTCGTGGGAGGAGGCGCTGAGCTTCGCCGCCACCCGCATGCGCGGCATTCAGGAGGCACACGGCAAGAAGTCCATCGGCGTCATCACGTCGTCGCGCTGCACGAACGAGGAGACCTTCCTCGTCCAGAAACTCGCCCGCGCCGTCTTCGGCAACAACAACACCGACACCTGCGCCCGCGTCTGCCACTCGCCCACGGGCTACGGCCTCGGCCAGACCTTCGGCACCTCGGCGGGCACGCAGGATTTCGACAGCGTCGAGCAGACCGACGTGGTCATCGTCATCGGCGCCAACCCAACCGACGGCCACCCGGTCTTTGCCAGCCGCCTCAAGAAACGGCTGCGGCAGGGCGCGAAACTGATCGTCATCGACCCGCGCCGGATCGACCTCGTGCGCTCGGCGCATGTCGAGGCGGCGCATCACCTGCCGCTGCGGCCCGGCACGAACGTGGCGGTCGTCACCGCGCTGGCGCATGTGATCGTGACCGAGGGGCTCTTCGACGAGGCCTTCATCCGCGAGCGCTGCGACTGGGAGGAATTCCTCGCCTATGCGGAGTTCGTCAAGGACCCGCGTCATTCGCCCGAGGCGAACGAGATGCTGACCGGCGTGCCGTCGGCCGAGCTGCGCGCCGCCGCGCGGACCTTCGCCACCGGCGGCAACGGGGCGATCTACTACGGCCTCGGCGTGACGGAACACTCCCAGGGCTCGACCACCGTCATGGGGATCGCCAACCTCGCCATGCTGACCGGCAACATCGGTCGGCCCGGCGTGGGGGTGAACCCGCTGCGCGGCCAGAACAACGTGCAGGGCTCCTGCGACATGGGATCCTTCCCGCACGAGTTGCCGGGCTACCGGCACGTGAAGAACGCTGACGTGCGCGAGATCTTCGAAAGCCTCTGGGGCGTCGAGATCGACCCGGAACCGGGCCTGCGCATCCCCAACATGCTGGACGCCGCCGTCGAGGGCACGTTCCGCGGGCTCTACTGTCAGGGCGAGGACATCCTGCAGTCCGATCCGGACACAAAGCACGTCGCGGCGGGCCTGGCGGCGATGGACTGCGTGATCGTGCACGACCTGTTCCTGAACGAGACGGCGAATTATGCGCATGTCTTCCTGCCCGGCTCGACCTTCCTCGAAAAGGACGGGACCTTCACCAATGCGGAACGCCGCATCAACCGCGTGCGCAAGGTGATGGCGCCCCGCAACGGGCTGGAGGACTGGGAGGTGACGCAGGCGCTGGCGAACGCCATGGGCGCAGGCTGGCACTACACCCACCCCGCCCAGATCATGGAAGAGATCGCGGCGACCACGCCGTCCTTCGCCAATGTCACCTACGAGCTGCTGGAGGAGAAGGGGTCCGTCCAGTGGCCCTGCAACGACTCCGCGCCCGAGGGCACGCCGCTGATGCATGTCGATGGCTTCGTGCGGGGCCGGGGCCGGTTCATCGTGACGGAATACGTGGCGACGGACGAAAAGACCGGGCCGCGCTTCCCGCTGCTGCTGACCACCGGGCGCATCCTGTCGCAATACAACGTCGGCGCGCAGACGCGGCGGACGGCGAACACCGTCTGGCATGCCGAGGACGTGCTGGAGATCCACCCCCACGACGCCGAGAACCGGGGCCTGAAGGACGGGGACTGGGTCAGGATCGCCTCGCGTTCGGGCGAGACGACGCTCAGGGCGCAGATCACCGACCGGGTCAGCCCCGGCGTGGTCTATACCACCTTCCACCACCCGGACACGCAGGCGAACGTGATCACCACCGACTTCTCGGACTGGGCGACGAACTGCCCGGAATACAAGGTGACGGCGGTGCAGGTGTCGCAGTCGAACGGGCCGTCTGACTGGCAGGAAGACTACGCCGCGCAGGCCGAACGCGCGCGCCGGATCCTGCCGGCGGCGGAGTGATCGTGAAGGGCGTCGCATCCCGCCCGGTCTGGTCGGTGCGCGGCGACGCGCGCCGCGCGGGGGCGCGGGCGCTGCCCGAAGAGGTGCCGGTGGCGGTGGTCGTCAACGGGACCTCGCTGGCGGTGATGATGGCCTCGCCCGCTGATCTGGAGGATTTCGCCGTCGGGTTCTGCCTGACCGAGGGGATCGTGGGCGGCGTGGCCGAGATCGAGAGCGTGGAGATCGCAGAGCACCCGCAAGGGATCGAGGCGCGGCTGTGGATCGAGGGCGCTAGGGCCGGGGCGCTGATGGCGCGGCGGCGGGCGATGGCGGGTCCGGTGGGCTGCGGGCTCTGCGGGATCGACTCGCTGGCCGAGGCGGCGCGGGATGTGCCCCGGGTCGGCACTGGGCCGCTGTTCGATGTGGCCGGGATCGCCGGGGCGACCGAGGCGCTGCGGGCGTTCCAGCCGCTGCACGACCGGGCGCGGGCGGTGCATGCGGCGGGCTTCATGATGCCGGACGGCGTGATCGTCGCGGCGCGTGAGGACGTGGGCCGGCACAACGCGCTCGACAAGCTGATCGGCGGGATGGCGCGAGAGGGCGCGGCGATGACCGGAGGGGCGGTGGTGCTGACCAGCCGGATCTCGGTCGAGATGGTGCAGAAATGCGCGGTGGCCGGGGTGCCTGCGGTCGTGGCCGTCTCGGCGCCTACGACTCTCGCGCTGGAGGTGGCGGAACGCGCCGGGATCACGCTGGTGACGGCGGCGGGCACGGGCGGGTTCGACCTGTGGACCCATGCGGAGCGGATCGGGGGAGATGTCGATGTCGCGTGAGAAACTGGTCTACATGGCGAACCAGATCGCCACCTTCTTCGAGACCCAGCCGGGCGAAGGGCAGGCCGAGAAGGTCGTCCAGCACCTGAGCGATTTCTGGGAGCCCCGGATGCGGGAGCAGCTGGATCAGATCGTGGCTGAGGGCGGCGAGGGGCTTAAGCCGCTGGCACTTGAGGCGGCTATGCTGCTCCGGGAGCGGGCCTGACCGAATTGCGCGCTGCCGCGCATTCCTGTTTCCGACATCGGTGGGGCGACGCGTCCGACAGGGCGTTGCGGCGGCTTGTGCGGCGGAATTCCTGCTGAGAGGCGCCTGAGGGGCAGGTCTGCCCCGTCAGGCGCCATGTCGAGGGTGATGTGAGTCGCGCCCGCCTCAAGGACGAGCCGCGGCAAGGCCGCGGTGCGCGTGACGCGCATCCTTGACCCGGTCCCGACTCACGCGGGGCGGCGGAGGAACGTGGTCGCGAGGACCAGCAGGATGCCGGCGGCGGCGGGGATCAGGATGAGCCAGACGGTCGGCGTGAGGTTCGAGGCGGCGATGCCGGCGAGGGCCCAGATCAGCGCGGCGGCATAGCCGTGGCTGGCGGGGCGCAGGCGCAAGGTCGTCAGGCCGATGGCCAGCGCCAGCAGGACGAGGGCCGCGTGGATGGGGATCACCGGGGTCGCGCCATAGCCGGTGGCGAGGATCGCCGTGGCCACGCAGGTGGCCGCCGTCAGCCAGCCGGCATAGAGGCCGAGCGGGGTGGCGAGCAGCAGCGTGTCGCTGCGGGGGGCGCGCAGAAGGGCGGCGAGGGCGGGGATCAGCATCAGCCAGATGAGGACCGTCGCCCACAGTGGCGAGACGGTAGCCAACGGCACCCATGCCGCGCCGAGCGTCAGGCTGATGATCAGGGGCCAGCGGTGCGCGTCCCACGCGGGATCCTCGGCCCGGCGCAGGAGGCCGTAGCCGGTGGAGGCGATCAGCCAGGCGTAGATCAGGCCCCAGATCGAGAAGGCCCAGCCCGGCGGCTGGATCGGCGGGTCGACCTGCGGCACGGGGAACTGGTCGGGCGAGAAGCCGGCGAAGCCGGGCGTGACGACGGGCGAGATCGCGAAGGCGAGCGCGGCGGTCAGGGCGAGGATGGCTTTCATGCGTGTCATGGCGTGACTACGCATGAAAGCCGGTTCCGGTTCAGACGAGCGTGCCGTCAGCCGACAGGCGGGTCTTGCCGCCGAGGTAGGGATGCAGCGCCTCGGGCAGGTCGACGGAGCCGTCCTGCTGCTGGCCGTTCTCCAGCACCGCGATCAGCGCGCGTCCGACCGCGAGGCCGGAGCCGTTGAGCGTGTGCACGAACTCCGGCTTGCCGCCCGCGGGGCGGTAGCGGGCGTTCATCCGGCGGGACTGGAAATCGCCGCAGACCGAAACCGAGGAGATCTCGCGGTAGGTGTCCTGACCGGGCAGCCAGACCTCGAGGTCATGGGTCTTGGTCGCGCCGAACCCCATGTCGCCGGTGCAGAGCACCACGGTGCGGTAGGGCAGGCCGAGCGCCTCGAGGATGCCTTCGGCGCATCTGGTCATTCGGGCGTGTTCGGCCAGCGAGTCCTCGGGCTTCGTGACCGAAACCATCTCGACCTTCTCGAACTGGTGCTGGCGCAGCATGCCCGCCGTGTCTCGCCCGGCGCTGCCCGCCTCGGAGCGGAAGCACTGGGTGTGCGCCACGTAGCGGCGGGGCAGGTAGTCCTCGGCGATGATGGTGTCGCTGACGATGTTGGTCAGCGTGACCTCGGCGGTCGGCACCAGCCACCAGCCCTCGCGGGTCTGATAGCTGTCCTCGCCGAACTTCGGCAGCTGGCCGGTGCCATACATCATCTCCTCGCGCACCAGCACGGGGGTCCAGGTTTCGGTCAGGCCGTTCTGGTCGACATGGGTGTTGACCATGAACTGCGCCAGCGCCCGGTGGATCCGTGCGACGGCACCCGACAGCACGACGAAACGCGCGCCGGAGAGCTTGGCGGCGGTTTCGAAGTCCATGCCGTTCTTCACGCCCGCGATCTCGTAGTGCTCGACCGGCTTGAAATCGAAGCTGCGGGGCGTGCCCCAGCGGTTGACCTCGACGTTGTCGGCCTCGTCCGCCCCGTCGGGCACATCGGCCAGCGGCAGGTTGGGGATGCCCGACAGCATCTCGGTCAGCTGCGCGTCGAGCGCCTTGGCCTCGTCGTTCAGCGCGGCGACCTCGGCCTTCTTGTCGGACACGAGGGCGCGGAGGCGTTCGAACTCGGCCTCGTCACCCTTGGCCTTGGCGGCGCCGACCTGCTTGGAGGCGGCGTTCTGGTCGGCCTGTGCGGTCTCGGCGGCGTGGATTTTCGCGCGCCGTGCCTCGTCGAGGGCGAGGATCCCGGACGACAGCGACGACACGCCACGGCGGGACAGCGCGGCGTCGAAGGCGGCCGGGTTCTCGCGGATGGTGCGGATGTCGTGCATAGGGTCCTCCTGCAGACGGGATTCGTGCGCGCCTTATGCCGGAAAACCTTTGGCGAGGTAAACGGGGCGCGTCAGTCCAGTGTCGCGAGGGCGGCTGCGTCGAAGCCCGAGACATCCTGACCGGTGCGGATCTTCTCGACCCAGTAGGGGTCGGAGATGAGGATCCGGCCGACGGCGATCAGGTCAAACTCGTCGCGTTCCATCCGTTCCAGCAGCTTCTCGATCCCCGCAGCCCCCGCGCCGTGGCCACGGAACGAGCGGAAGAATTCGCCGTCGAGGCCGACGGAGCCGACCGAACAGGTGGGCACGCCGGTCAGCTTCCTGGCCCAGCCCGCGAAGTTCAGCCCGTCCTCTCCGTCGAGCTCGGGGAACTCGGGCACCCAGAACCGGCGCTGCGAGCAGTGGAAGACGTCGACGCCCGCCTCGGCCAGCGGCGCGAGCCATGCGGTCATCTCGTCGGGGGTGGTGGCGAGCTTGACCTCGTAGTCCTGCTGCTTCCACTGGCTGAGGCGCAGGAAGATGGGGAAGTCGGGGCTGACGGCGGCGCGGATGGCCTTGATCAGCTCGACCATGATGCGGGTGCGTTCGGGCAGGGTGGGGCCGCCCCATCCGTCGGCGCGGGTGTTGGTGCCCTCCCACAGGAACTGGTCCAGCAGGTAGCCGTGCGCGCCATGCACCTCGGCCATGTCGAAGCCCAGCTTTTCCGCCTCGGCGGCGGCGCGGGCGAAGGCGGCGATGGTGTCGGCGATGTCTTCCTCGGACATCGCGCGGCCGCGCGGGTCCTCGGGTTTCACGATTCCCGAGGGGCTTTCGACCTCGACCCCCGGTTCCCATCCGCGCGAACCGCGGGTGGAGCCGGTGTGCCAGATCTGCGGGCCCATCTTGCCGCCCGCGGCGTGGACGGTGTCGATCACGTCCTTCCAGCCGCCGAGGGCGGCGGCGCCGTGGAAGAAGGGCACGTTCGGCAGGTTGCGCGAGGCGGGGCGGTCGACGACGGTGCCTTCCGACAGGATCAGGCCGACACTGCCCTCGGCGCGCTTGCGGTAATATTCGGCATTGGCTGCGCCCGGCACACCCTCGGGCGCCTGGTTGCGGGTCATGGGCGCCATGACGATGCGGTTCTTCATCTCCAGCGATCCGACGCGGAACGGACGGAAAAGGGTCTCGACCCCTGCGACGGTTTCGGTCTGAGCCATGCGTGCCTCCTGCGTTGCCGGTTATCGCTAGCAGGTCGTCGGACGGGATCAACCGGGAATGCGGTAACGGGGGCGCATTTGCGGAAATGTGTTCCGCAACGTTAAATGGAGGGGACGCGGCCGGTCAGCCGCGCGCCTTGGCCGCCCATTGCTGTAGGATCTCGCTTGCGGGCGTGTCGAGGTGCTGCGCGCTCGTCATGCTGCGTTCGGGCGCGGGCAAGCCGCATTGCGCCAGCATCTGGCCGACGTCGATCGGAAAGCGGGCGCTTTCCGGCAGATCGCCGAGCGCCGCGCCCGCCTGCGCCATGTCGGCGGCATAGTAGAGCTCTGACACCCCGGCGATCATCATCGCGGCGACGCAGAGCGGGCAGGGTTCGCAGCTGGTGTAGAGCGCGGTGCCGCGCAGGTCCACGGTGCCGAGGTTGCGGGCGGCGTCGCGGATCGCTTCGGTCTCGCCATGCGAGGTCGGGTCGTGGTTGAGGACGGAGCGATTGATGCCTTCGCCCACGATCCGGCCGTCCTTGACGACGACCGCGCCAAAGGGCTCGGTCCCCGGGGTGGTCAGCGCCTCGGCCGAGATCTCGATGGCGCGGCGCATGAAACGGTCTTCATACATTGGCGGCGGCCTCGGCGGCGAAACAGGCAACGCGGCGGTCGTGGACATGCACCTCGCGCCGGGGGCGTTCGCGCTTGCAGCGGTCGAAGGCCAGCGGGCAGCGCGGGTGGAAACTGCAGCCGGAGGGCGGCGAGACGGGCGAGGGCACCTCGCCCCCCATGGGCGCGCGGTCCCGCTTGGGCGCCTCGAGGTCCGGGATCGTGTCCAGCAGCATCCGCGTGTAGGGGTGCAGCGGGTTGGCGAAGAGGTCCTTCGTCGGCTGGATCTCGACGATCCGGCCCAGGTACATGACGGCGATGACGTCGGCCATGTGCCGCACCACGCTCAGGTCGTGCGAGATGAAGAGATAGGTCAGCCCCATCTCGCGCTGGAGCCGCTTCATCAGGTTCAGCACCTGCGCCTGCACCGACACGTCCAGCGCCGAGGTCGGTTCGTCGCAGACGAGGAACTCCGGGTCCCCGGCAAGGGCGCGGGCGATGGAGATCCGCTGGCGCTGCCCGCCCGAGAATTCGTGCGGGTATTTCACCGCGTCGGCGGGGGACAGGCCGACGGTGCTGAGCAGTTCCTCGACCCGTGCGGTCACCTGCGCCTCGGGCGTGTCGGGGCGCAGGGTGCGCAGCGGCTCGGCCACGATCCGCCCGACCCGCCAGCGCGGATTGAGCGAGGCGTAGGGGTCCTGAAAGATCATCTGCATCTTGTCCGGATCGCCGTTGAACCGGATCGACCCGCCCGACGGTGCGTGCAGGCCGGTGACCAGCTTGGCGATGGTGGACTTGCCGCAGCCGGATTCGCCGACCAGCGCCAGCGTCTGGCCGGGCAGGATGTCGAAATCCACACCGTCCACGGCGCGCAGGGTCCGGCGCGGCTTGCGTTCGATCATGCGGTTCAGCCATGGGGCCGAGACGTCGAAGCGGCGTTCCAGCGCCGCGACTTCGAGGATGGGGCGGGTCATGCGGTGGCTCCTTCCAGCGCGAGCCAGCAGGCGGCGCCGTTTCCATGGATGCGCGGGGTGTCGCGGCGGCATTTCGGCCCGGCGAAGGCACAGCGCGGGTTGAAGGCGCAGCCCTCGGGGATCGCGCCCAGCCGGGGCATCGCGCCGGGGATCATCTGCAGTTCCGCCTCGTCGCGGCGCAGGCTGGGGATCGAGCCCATGAGTCCGGTTGTATAGGGGTGCTGCGGGCGGCGGACGACATCCTCGACCGCGCCAAGCTCGGCCAGACGCCCGGCATACATCACCGCGACCCGGTCGGCGGTTTCCGCGATCACGCCCATGTCGTGGGTGACCAGCATCACCGCCGTGCCGCGTTCCCGGCAGAGCCGTTTCAGCAGCGCGGTGATCTGCGCCTGGATCGAGACATCGAGGGCGGTGGTCGGTTCGTCCGCGATGATCAGCTCCGGCTCGGCGCAGAGGGCTAGCGCGATGACGATCCGCTGCCGCATCCCGCCCGAGAACTGGTGCGGGTAGTTGTCGATCCGCTCCTCGACCGCGGGGATGCCGACCTCGCGCATCAGCTCGATGGCGCGCTGGCGGGCGGCGGACTTGCTCAGCTGGGTGTGCAGGCGGATCGTCTCGACCAGCTGGTCGCCGACCCGGAACAGCGGGTTGAGCGAGGTCAGCGGGTCCTGGAAGATCGCGCCGATCCGGCGGCCCCGGACGGCCTGCATCTGGGTTTCGGACAGGTTGTCGATCCGGTCGCCCGACAGCCATATCTCGCCGCTGGCGATCCGTCCCGGCGGTTCCAGCAGCCCGAGGATGGCCATGCCGGTCATCGACTTGCCCGCGCCGGATTCACCCACGACGCCAAGGATTTCGCCCTTGGCGATGGTCAGCGAGATGTCGTCGACGGCGGTCAGCGTGCCGCGCCGGGTCGGAAATTCGACGCGCAGGTTGCGCACGTCCAGAACGGTCTCGGTCATTGGGCCCTCCGGTAGCTGGGGGTAAAGATCTCCGACACCGGCGGATGGCCGGCGGTGCGGTCGGGGTATTTCGCGATCAGCCCGTCGAACTGCGCCTGCGCGCGGGCCGTTTCGGCCTCGACGTCGAAGCCTGGGATCACCCGGTCGGCCATCACGCGGCGGCCGTCGATCCAGACGTCGCGGACATCGTGGCCCGAGACCGAGGTCATGATCGTCTGGATCGGGTCCGGCGTCTGCAGCGTGCGCCTGAGGTCGATCACCGCGATGTCGGCCAGCGCGCCGGGGGCGAGCCGCCCGATGTCGTCCCGCCCGAGCGCCCGCGCACCGCCAAGTGTCGCCGCGTCGTACAGCGCCTCGGAGCGGATCGCCTCCATCCCCTCGGCCAGCCGCGCCGTCATCATGCCGAGCTGCATGTTCAGCAGCATGTCAGGCGGCCATGTGTCGGTGCCGAGGCCGATGTTGATCCCCATCTCGCGGCATTTCGGGAACGACCGCAGCATCCCGCCGTGGCGGCCCGAGACCAGCGGGCAGTGCACCAGCGTCGCGCCGTGCTGCGCCATCAGGGCGAAGTCGCGCTCGGTCGCCTGCGTGCCATGCGGCAGCAGCCAGTTCGGCCCGATCGCGCCGATGCGGTCCAGCCAGTCGATGGGCGTGGTGCCTTGCTGTTCCATGACCAGCCGGATCTCGGTGGGCGACTGGCAGGAATGCTGACGGACGGGCGCGCCCATCTCGGCGGCGATGGCATGGGTGCGCTGCAGCAGCGCGGCGGTCGCCGTCTCGATCCGGTCCGGGGCGAACATCGCCCGGACGCGCCCGCCCGCGATGCCGTCGATGCGGCGGGCGAAGGCGGCGGCGTCCTCCAGTTCCTGCAGCCCGCGGGGCTCGTCGTAGATCGCGCGGATGTTGCCCGCCGCGTCCGTGACCTGCCCGCCGGTGCGGTAGGCGGGGCCGAGGTAGGCGCGCAGGCCGAGGTCCTCGGCCGCGGCGGCGGCGGCTTCGAACTCCGCAACCGTCTCGCCCCATTCGCGGTAGAAGAGCGAGGCGATCGGCAGCGCCGTCGTGATCCCGTTGCGGACCAGCTGGGCGAAGGCGAAGCGCTTCTGGAACGCCAGCTCCGCCTCCGAATACATCTCGTATGGCCCCGCCGCGACGTAGCTTTCCGGCCAGACCCGTCCCTTCTTCCACGCCGGGCCGTTGTCGTAGCCGAGGATCGTCGTGTCGAGGTCCGACAGCGCGTCGAGGTCGATGAACCCCGGCCCGATGATCGCGGCGCCGTAGTCGATGGTTTCTGCCACCTCGCCGTCGAAATCCCGGCCGACGAACAGCACGCGCGTCCCCTCGATCACGACACTGCCGTGCTCGTGGACCACATGCGCGCCGTCCTGATGGCCGACGACCCAACGGGCGGTGAGGCGGGTGCGGCGGGTCACGGCGCCTCCACCACGCATTTGCCGTCGCGGGCCGTGATCTCTCCGCCCTTCATCACCAGCTTGCGCGGCGCGCGGGTGACGACCGCCTCGGCCAGCGTCGCGCCTTCGACCAGCGCGCAGTCGGCGTTGCAGCCGATCTCCAGCCCGTAGCCCGCGACCTCCATAATCGCCGCGCCGCCGTAGGTGCAGATCTCCAGCGCCAGCTCGACCTCGTCATCGCGGCGCAGGTTGTTGCGCAGGCCGATGAACATGGCGCGTTCCAGCATGTCGGAATTGCCGTAGGGGCCCCATGTGTCGCGGATGCCGTCGCAGCCCGCGCCGGTCAGGATGCCGAGCGCCTTGAGCTCCTTCACGGCGGGAACGGGCGCGGCGGCAGGGGCGGTCGTCAGGATGTGGATGCGGTTCTCGGCCAGCTTTTCCTGCAGGCCCTGCACATAGGCCCGATCCACCGCACCGAGGCAGAAGGCGTGCGAGATCGACACCTTGCCCTGCATCCCGAGCGCGACGGTCCGGTCGATGATCTCTTCCATCGAGAACCAGCCGAGCGCGTCGCGTTCGTGCAGGTGGATGTCGACGGGCTTGCCGTGCTTCTCGGCCAGCGCGAACACGGTGTCGAGGTGCCCCTTGGGGTCATGTTCCATCCCGCAGGGGTCGATGCCGCCGACCAGTTCCGCACCGAGCGCCAGCGCCTCGTCCATCAGCTCCGCCGTGCCGGGGCGGGTCATCATGCCGGATTGCGGGAAGGCCACGATCTCGATGTCGATCATGCCCTTCAGCTTTTCGCGGGTGGCCATCACACCCTCGACGCCCGCCAGACCATGATGGGTGTCGACGTCGACATGCGACCGGATATGCGTGCAGCCGTGCGACATGGCGAGGATCGCGTGCCGCTCGCTCTGCACCTGCGGGTCGAGCCCGAGCGAGACCTTCACCTCGCGTTCGTTGTTGATCTTGTCGATCAGGCGCGGCCCGACCTCGTTGCGATACCACGGCAGCCCCAGCAGCGACTTGTCGAGATGGGTGTGCGCCTCCACCAGTCCGGGGATCAGGATGCGTCCGCCGCAGTCGATGACCTCGGCGCCGTCTCCGGCGGTGGCGGCGAACTTGCCCTCCACGATATGCAGGTCGGTCGCGGCGGCGCCCATCGGGCGGACGTTCTTGAGGGTCTTGGTCTTCATCATTCTCACCGGAGTTTGGGATTGAGGGCGTCGCGCAGCCAGTCGCCGATCATGTTGACCGACACCACGATCAGGCAGAGCTGCACCGCCGGGAACACGACGATCCACCACAGGCCCGAGAAGAGATACTGGTTGCCGATGCGGATCAGCGTCCCGAGGCTGGGCTGGTCGGGCGGCATGCCGACGCCGAGGAAGGACAGCGTCGCCTCGCTGAGGATGGCGAGACCGAAGTTCAGCGTGGCGGCGACGAGGATCGGCGTCAGGCAGTTCGGCAGGATGTGATGCAGCATGATGCGCCAGGACTTCACGCGGATCAGCCGCGCGGCCTGTACGTATTCCTTCTTGCGCTCGACCATGGCGCTGGCGCGGACGGTGCGGGCGTATTGCACCCATGACGGCACGGCGATGGCGAGGATCAGGATCGGCGCGGCCAGCACGTCCTTCAGCCCCGTCGGCAGGGACGCGGTGGCGACGGCGGTGATCAGGATCGCGATCAGGATGAAGGGCATCGACAGCAGCACGTCGCCGACCCGCATGATGACGTTGTCGATCCAGCCGCCGAAATAGCCCGCGATCAGCCCCAGCGTCAGCCCGACCGCCAGCGCCACCATGACCGAGGCGAAACCGATCACCAGCGAGATGCGCGAGCCGTAGAGGATCGCCGACAGGATATCGCGGCCCTGCGTGTCGGTGCCCAGCAGGTAGGGCATCTGGCCGTCCGCGTTCCAGATCGGCGGGATCTCGGCGTTCCACAGCTCCAACGCGGACAGGTCGTAGGGGTCCTGCGGCGTGATCAGCGGCGCGAAAAGCGCGGTCAGCGCGACAAGGGCCAGCAGGCAGGCGGCGAAGATCGCGCTCGGGTGACCGCGGAACGAATGCCACAGGTCGCTGTCGCGCATCCGGCTCAGTCGGGACCTGCGGGCGGGCATCGGGGTGGCGGCGGGGACGGGCGTGGGTTCGGTTGTCATGGACAGGTCAGCCATTGGCCCCTCCGGCTTTGGCGGTGTCGTCGCGCAGGCGCGGATCGACCCAGGCGTATGTGACGTCGACGGCGGTGTTCAGCGCGACGAAGATGAACGAGACGAGCATCAGGTAGGCGGCCATCACCGGGATATCGACGAAGGTCACGGCCTGGATGAACAGCAGGCCCATGCCCGGCCACTGGAACACCGTCTCGGTCACCAGCGCGAAGGCGATCAGGTTGCCGATCTGCATCCCCGTCAGGGTGATCACCGGCATCAGGCAGTTCCTGAGCGCATGGACCCACTGCACGCGGGCGGCGGGCACGCCGCGGGCGCGGGCGAATTTCACGTAGTCGGTCCGCAGCGTCTCCAGCATCTCGGCCCGGACCAGCCGCATCACCAGCGTGATCTGGAAGGTCGAGAGCGAGATCGCCGGCAGCACCAGCGCGGCCCGGCCCGATGGCGTAAGCAGGCCGGTCGACCACCAGCCCACGTCCACCGTCTCGCCCCGGCCGAAGGCGGGCAGCCAGCCCAGCGTCACGGAAAAGGCGAGGATCAGCATGATCCCCACGACGAAGGAAGGCAGCGACACGCCCACGATCGACCCCAGCTGCAGCGCATTGGCCAGCCGCGAGTCGCGGTGGACGGCGGTGATCACCCCCAGCGGGATGCCGACCACCAGCGAGATGACGGTCGCCACCAGCACCAGTTCGAAGGTCGCGGGGAACCGGTCCCCGATCAGCACCATGACGTCCTGCTGGTTGCGGTAGGAGATGCCGAAATCCCCCTGCACGGCATTCGTGACGAACCGGGTGTACTGGGTGACGAACCCGTCGTTCAGCCCCAGCCGTTCCCGCAGCTCGGCCCGGTCGGCCTGTGTGGCCTGTTCGTTCACCATCATCTCGACCGGATCGCCGAAGAACCGGAAGATGGTGAAGGCCAGCAGCGCCACCGCCAGCATGACGAAGGCCGCGTTGGCCGTGCGCTTGATCAGAAAGGCGAGCATCTTCATCTCCGCTTTCGTCGCGGCCAGTCAGGCGCGCAGGGTCCCCTGCTTCCTCTGGCCGAAAATACTTCGGGGGGTGCGGGGGGCAGAGCCCCCCGCGCTGGTCGGATCGCCCAGGGGGCGATCCGACATCTTCAGGTCAGCTGCCCGAACCGACGCGCGCGAACCACAGCCGCGGCTTGTTGTCGGGGAACAGCGGCATCTCGGTCACCGCGTCGGTGACGGCCCATGCCATCGGCTGCTGGTGCAGCGGGATCATGATGATCTCGTCCTTGACGATCTGCAGCGCCTCGGTCTCCATCGCCAGCCGCTTGGGCGTGTCGAGTTCGGACCCGGCCGCGTCGATCAGCTTGTCCAGCTCCGGGAAGGACCAGCCGCCCCAGTTGAACACGCCCGAATTGCCTTCCTTGGTGTGGAAGATCTGCAGCAGCGGCGAATAGGCGTCGAGCATCGGCAGCGTCGCCCAGCCCAGCGTGTAGACGTCGGTGGTGCCGTTCGTCCGCTTCGGCGTCTGCACTGCGCGGGGCGCGACGTCGAGCTTCGGCGACAGGCCGATCCGCGACCACATCGACGCGATCGCCTGGCAGAACTGCTCCTCGTTCACCAGACCGTCGCTCAGGCAGTTGAACTCGAACGCCAGCCCCTCGGGCACGCCCGCCTCGGCCAGCAGGGCCTTCGCGGCGTCCGGATCGTATCCGGGCAGTGTATCCAGTGCCTCGGTGTATCCGGGGATCGGCGGGGCCACGGTCGCGCCCGCGATGCGGGATTTGCCGCGCATGACCTTCTGGTGGATCAGGTCGAGGTCGATCGCTTTGTAGAGCGCCTCGCGCACCGAGCGTTCCTTGAACGGGTTGGGCTCACCCGACACCAGCGTGTCGCGGAACGGGAAGCCGATCATCACGGTGCGCAGGTCGACGCCTTCCAGAACCTCGACGTTCGGGGCAGCGGCGAGGCGCGGAAGGTCCTGCACCGGCGCGTCGTTGGTGAAGTTGATCTCACCCGACAGCAGCGCCGCGACACGGGTGGCTGCCGAGGTGACCGGCGTCAGTTCGATCCGGTCGAGGTTGTGCTTGGGCGTGTCCCACCAGTCGGGGTTCACGACAAAGACGGTCTTGGCGTCGGGCTGGCGGCTTTCGACGATGAACGGGCCGGTGCCGTTGGCGTTGTAGGTGGCAAAGCCCTCCTTGCCCGACCCGATGTCGGTCGGCAGCAGCGAGTCGTTCGCCTCCATCCATTCCTTGTCGAAAATATGGATGTTCGTCAGGTCGTTGAGCAGCAGCGGGTAGGTGCCGTTCAGGGTGATGTCGACGGTCAGGTCGTCCACGACCTTGGACGAGACATAGGCGGGCAGGTTGCCCTTGAGCGGCGAGGTCTCGTGGCTGACACGCTCCAGCGAGGCGACGACGTCATCGGCGGTGAAGGGGTTGCCGTTGTGGAACGTGACGCCTTCGCGCAGCTTGAAGCGCCAGGTGATCTGGTCGTCGAGGATTTCCCAGCTTTCGGCCAGCGCGGGCTCGATCTTGAGCTCCTCGTTGTAACGCACGAGGCCCTCGTAGACGTGGTTCAGTACGTTGATCGTGAAGCTGTCGCCGTAGGAGTACGGATCGAGCGATCCGATGTCCCGGTTGGCGCCCCACTTGAGCACGTTCTCGGCCTGAGCGGCGCCGGCAAGGCCCGCCACTGCCGCAGAAACGAGCATGAGCGATCTGAGTTTCATGTGTTCGGCTCCCTGTCCTTGGATTGCATCCGGGAATCACCCAGATTGGATACGATGTGACTTTGATGACTGATTGTATTTTACTTGGCAAGAAAATTGTATCCAATTGACGTAAACATCCGGATACGCTATCTGCGGTGAACACCGAAGCGACAAGAAGCCGGACCATGGAAGAAAAGACGACCCTGACGGATGCCGTGCACACCCTGCTGCGCCGCGCGATCATCGAGCAGGCCCTCAAGCCGGGCATGCGTCTGCCCGAGGATACCGTGGGCGAGCAGTTCGGCGTGTCGCGCACCATCGTGCGCCACGCGCTGGTGCGGCTTGAGAACGAGGGGCTGGTCGTCACGCGCCGAAACCGTGGGGCCTTTGTCGCAGAGCCGTCGCTGGAAGAGGCCAGGAACATCTTCGAGGTGCGCCGTGCGCTGGAGGCCGAGGTGATCCGGATCCTCGCCGACCGGATGCCGGAAAGCGGTTATGACCAGCTCGAGGCGCATGTGCGCAGCGAACAGAGCGTCAAGGGCAAGGACGGGCCGGTCTCGATTCGCCTGGCCGGTGAATTCCACACCCTGCTGGCCGAGCTGACCGGGAATGCCGTGCTGTCGCGCTATGTCTCCGAGGTCGTTCTGCGCTGTTCGCTGATCATGGCGATGTATGCCAAGACGCATTCCTCGGACTGCGCGGTGGACGAGCATTCGCAGATCATCGCGGCGATCCGGGCCGGTGACGTCGGCAAGGCCACCGCGATCATGGATCACCACCTGGGCGCCGTCGCGGGCCGTGCGGAGCTGGAAAAGCAGCCCGACAGCGTGTCCTCGATCCTGTCCCGTTATGGAAAGGAGCTCGTTTCATGAGCCATCATGCCCTGAATTTCGCCGAACTGACCCCGCGCGAGGCCTACAAGGTCATGATCGGCACCATCGTACCGCGCCCGATCGCATGGGTGACGACGGTGTCGCCCGACGGGGTGGTGAACGCCGCGCCCTATTCCTTTTTCAACTGCCTATCCGCCGATCCGCCGATCCTTGCCCTCGGGGTCGAGAACAAGCCGGACCGCAGCTTCAAGGACACTGCCTACAACATCCGCATGACCGAATGCTTCACGGTCAACATCGTCGACCGCGCGAATGTCGGGCCGATGTCCGTCACCGCCGCTGCCTTCGGGCCCGAGGTGGACGAGGTGGCGATGGCCGGGCTGACCACCGCGCCGGGCGAAAAGGTGCTGAGCCCCCGCATCGCCGAGGCGCCGGTCGCCTTCGAATGCCGCAGGTATCTGGGAATACAGGTCAGTTCCGCGCGCGAGATCATCCTTGGCCAGATCGTCATGGCCCATGTGCGCGAGGACGTGATCGACCTCGACACCTTCTATTCCGACCACGCCAAGCTGGATGCGATCGGACGGATGGGCGGCAACGGCTATGCCGGGACGCTGGACTATTTCGACCTTGCCACGCCGTCGGTCGAGGAAGTCGTTTCGGGGCGCAAGGCGCGGGCCTGACCGACCGGATGGCAACGTGAAAAGGCCGGGCGATGCCCGGCCTTTCGCGTTTTTGGAGTCCCGGTCAGGCTGCGGGCGAGCCGACCGGCTGCGCCGCCTCCTTGGGCGCCTTCAGGTAATCCCGCCAGCCCCCGAATTCGGTTATGTCGCGCGCGCCGTCGAGGCCCGCCGCCTCGCAGATGAAGCCCTTGACCGACGACCCGTCGTCCAGCGTCACCGACCCGAGGCCGAGCGGGGCGGGAATGCCTGCCAGGAATGCGCCGACGCCGGCACGGGGCAGGGCCCAGATCTCGGCGGCGATACCGGTGCCCGCCCCGGACTGGCGGCTGAGACCGGGACGCTCCGGCGGGCCGCCCGCCAGCGCATAGAGCCTGTAGCCCGGCGCGGTGCGGCAGGCCCTGAGGAAGCGGGCGCCGAGGCGGGTAAGCTCTCCGTTCAAGGGCAGGCCGGACATGTGGGCCCCGCAGACCAGCACCTCGAGCTCGTCCGCGCCCGCGCTGTCGGGCAGGGCGGGCGGCGCGCTGCGGGTCCAGCCGGTGGCCCCCATCGGCCCGGCCTCCAGCATCATGCCGACCGCCGCGAGGCGTGCGTCGTGTCCGGCGCGGCCCAGCAGGGTGACGCTGGCCGGGCGCCCGTCGCGGCGGGTGCCGCAGGGCACGGCGAGGCCGCAGAGGTCCAGCAAGTTCACGAAGTTGGTGTAGGTCCCGAGCATCGAGTTCGGGCCGATCGGATCGGCGATGATCTCCTCCACGGTGACGAAGCGGGGGATCGTCGGTACGCAGAGCATGTCGATCCCGTCGAGCGCTGCCATGCAGATCTTGCGCAGTGCGGCGAGGCGATACTGGGCGCGGAACGCGTCGACGGCGGTCAGCGATACACCCGACCCGACGATCTGCAGCGTCACCGGGTGCAGCGTCTCGGGCTTTTCTGTCAGCCGCGCGCCGATGGCGGCGGTGCGTTCGGCCACCCACGCCCCTTCGTAGAGAAGACGGGCGACCTCGTAGAACGGGGTGAAGTCGATCTCCACCACCTCGGCCCCGGCGGTGCGCAGGCGGGTGACGGTTTCGCGGAAGCTTGCCGCCTGATCCGCGTCGCCCGCGGTTTCGAGGGTGTTGGCGGTCGGCACGCCGATGCGGGGGACGGAGGGCATGGCGGACAGGCGCGGGGCGGGGAAGGCGCGGGAATAGGCGTCGGCGGGATCCTCGGCCTGCGCCACGGCAAAGACGTCCCACGCATCCGCGACGGTGAAGGCGAAGACCGATATCGTGTCGAGCGTCCGGCAGGCGGGTACCATGCCGCTGCCCGACAGCGCACCCAGCGATGGCTTGAGGCCGACCAGCGCGTTCAAAGCGCCGGGCACGCGGCCCGAGCCTGCGGTGTCGGTGCCGAGAGAGAAGGCCGCGATGCCATGCGCGACGCCGACCGCCGAGCCGGAGGAGGAGCCGCCGGGCACGATGGCCGGGTCGATGGCGTTCAGCGGCACGGGGTAGGGGCTGCGCACGCCGACGAGGCCGGTGGCGAACTGGTCGAGGTTGGTCTTGCCGAGGCAGATCGCCCCGGCGGCCAGCAGGCGCGCGACGACGAAGGCGTCGGTCTCGGGCATGTAGGCGAAGTCGGGGCAGGCGGCGGTGGTCGGCATGCCCGCGACGTCGATGTTGTCCTTCACGAGGAACGGCACGCCCCAGAGCGGCCTGCCGTCGCGCGGGCCGAGGGCGGCGGCGGCGGCCATCGCGGCCTCGCGCCCGTCATGGATCAGGATGCCGGGATCGTTCACGGCGTCGAGGCGGGCGAAGGCTTCGGCGATGACCTCGGCGGGGGTGGTGCCCGCGTCGTAGGCCGCGCGCAGCGACGGCAGGGTGAAGGGCAGATCTTTGATCATGGGCGGGTCCTTTGGTCTTCGGGTCTTGGAAACGGGCGCCGCATCAGGCGGCGGTCTGGGGGCGCGGCGCCTGCGGCGCGGCGGACAGCAATTCAGCGGTGTAGGGGTGCGAGGGGTGGTCCATGACCTGCTCGACCGGGCCGGCATCCACGATCTCGCCGCCCTTCATGACGATGACGTGGTCGCAGAGCAGGCGGACGACGTTCAGGTCATGGCTGACGAAGAGGTAGGACATGCCGAGCCGGACACGCAGGTCGGCCAGCAGGTTCAGCACCACCGCCTGGATCGACACGTCGAGCGCGGCGGTCGGCTCGTCCAGGATCAGGAAATCCGGGTCCGGCGCGATGGCGCGGGCGATCCCGACGCGGGCCTTCTGGCCGCCCGAAAGCTGGTGCGGGAACCGGTCCAGCAGATGCGCCGGCAGGCCGGTCAGGCGGGCCAGCTCCTCGACCCGCGCATCCAGCGCCGCGCCTTTTAGGCCGGTCATTCGCTTGAGCGGCTCGGCGATCGACTGACGCGAGGTGTGGCGGGGGTTCAGGCTGTCGGTGGCATCCTGGAACACCATCTGGATCTTGGTCCGAAGCGGGTTCCGCGCGAAATCGGCCGCCGGGATGGCGGCGAGGTCCTGACCCCGGAACAGGATCTGACCGGAGGTGCTGTCCAGCAGGCGGACCAGCATAGACGAGGTGGTCGACTTGCCGCAGCCGCTCTCGCCCACGAGACCGACCGACTGGCCCTCGCGCACGGTGAAGGAGATGCCCTTGACCGCGTGGACCGGGCCGGACTTGCCGGCATAGGTCTTGGTCAGGTCCTTCACCTCGATCAGCGGGGTGTCCCTGACCATGTGGGGCGCAAGCAGGGTGCGGGCCTCCTCGGGCAGGAGCTCACGGATCTCGACCCCGCGCCGGGGCGTCGCATCGACCAGCTTGCGGGTGTAGGCGTGCTGCGGATTGCGGAAGAGGTCGACGGGGCCGCCTTCCTCGACGATCTCGCCGTCCTTCATGACCACGATCCGGTCGCAGTATTCCGAGGCGAGGCCGAGGTCGTGGGTGATCAGGATCGACGACATGCCGCGCGCCTTCACCAGTTCGTCCACGAGATCCATCACGGCCTTCTGGGTGGTGATGTCGAGCCCGGTGGTCGGTTCGTCCATGATCATCAGCTTGGGATCGCAGGCCAGCGCGATGGCGCAGACGACCCGTTGGCACATGCCGCCGCTGAGTTCGAAGGGATAGGCGTCATAGCGAGCGGCGGCGTCGTTGATGCGGACCGCCTCCAGCGCCTCGATTGCCTTGGCGCGCGCGTTCTGGCGGCTGGCGCGGGCGTGCTGGATCAGCACGTCCTCGATCTGGTGGCCGACCTTGCGGATCGGGTTCAGCGCGGCGCGGGGGTTCTGGAAGATCATCGAGATCTCGCGCCCCCTCAGGTCGCGCATGTCGCGTTCGGAGGCCTTGCGCAGGTCGACGCCGGAATAGACCGCGTCGCCCGCCTTGATCCGCCCGTTGGCGTCGAGGATGCGCATCAGGGCGTAGGAGGTGACGGACTTGCCCGACCCGCTTTCGCCGACGATGCCGAGCCGCTCGCCCTTGGCCAGTTCGAAGGTGATGCCCTTGACGGCGGTGACTTCGCCTTTGCGGGTCTTGAAGGCGACCTGGAGGTCCTTGATGGAGAGCATCGGTCAGGTCCTTTCGTGGCGCGGGGTGGCGGGGGTTTCGGATCGCCGGGGGCGATCCGACCGGGCGGGGGGCTCTGCCCCCCGCACCCCCCGGCATATTTCCGGCAAGATGAAGGGGGAGGGGCGGCGCGGGGCGGTCATGTCCGGCGCCTCGGGTCGACGATGTCGCGCAGGCCGTCGCCCATCAGGTTGAAGGTGAAGACGGCGAGCATCAGCCACAGGCCGGGGAAGAGAGCCATCCACCATTCGCCCGAGACGATGTAGTTGGCGCCCTCGGCGACCATGATGCCCCATTCGGGCGTGGGCGGGCGGACGCCGAGGCCGATGAACGACAGGCCCGCCGCGTTCAGGATCGCCCAGCCGAGGTTCAGCGAGACCTGCACCATCATCGGCGGCAGCGCGTTCGGGAAGATGTGGAAGGCGAGGACGCGGGCGTCGGAATTGCCCGCCAGCTTGGCGGCGAGGGTGAAGCCCGCCTCGCGGCGGATGTTGACCTCGGCCCGGACGAGGCGGGCGTAGAAGGGGATGTTGATGATCGCGGTGGCGTAGATGATGTTCGCGACCGAATTGCCGAGCGCCGCGACGATCCCCATGGCCAGCACGAATAGCGGGAAGGCCATGATCGTGTCTAGGCAGCGGCTGGCGATGATGTCGAACCAGCCGCCCCGGTAGCCCGCGAGGGCCCCGATGACCGAGCCGAAGATGAAGCTGAGCGTCACCGCCGCGACCGAGATGATGAGGTCGAGCCGGGTCGCCACGATCACCCGCGAGAACACGTCGCGCCCGAGGTTGTCGGTGCCGAACCAGTGGGTGGCCGAGGGCGGCTGCAGGACGGCGGCGGCATTGGTGGCCAGCGGATCGTAGGGGACGATCCAGGGCCCGATGGCGGCCGAGATCAGCAGGCCCGCGAACATAAGGAACGACAGGCCGGTGACCGGGTTTTCGCGCAGGACGTAGCCGATGTGTTTCAGGGTGCCGGAGCCCTTGGGCGCGGGGGGCGCGGGGGCAGGGGCGGCGGGGGTCGTGATCTCGGTCATTTTCATTTGGCTGAGGTCCCGAAGCGGGGGTCGATCACCGAATAGGCGAGGTCGATCACCAGGTTGAGGAAGACGAAGAGCAGCGCCATCGCCAGCACGAAGCCCTGCACGGCGGCATAGTCCGAGACGACCAGCGCCTCGACCGCGTAGGAGCCGATGCCGGGCCAGGCGAAAACCTTTTCCACCAGCACGTTGGCGCCGAGGGCGAAGGAGAAGACCATCCCGAGCGTCGTCACCACCGGCAGCAGCGCGTTGCGGAAGGCGTAACCGTAGAGCACCTTGCGGCGGCTCAGCCCCGAGGCACGTGCGGTGCGGATGAAGTCCGCCGACAGGGCCGAGAGCATCGCCGCCCGTGTCATCCGGGCGATCGGCGCGAGGGTGAAGAGCGCCATCGTCGTCGCGGGCAGGACGAGTTGCTTGACGGTGCCTCCGAAGGTTTCCCAGTCCCGCGCAATGACGCTGTCGATCAGGAAGAACCCGGTGACATGCGGCGGTTCCAGATAGACGAAGTCGAGCCGGCCGAGCGGCGAGGGCGCGATGCCGAGCAGGTAGTAGAAGACGTAGACCAGCACGATGCCGGTGAAGAAGGTCGGCAGCGACACGCCTGCCGTCACCAGCAGGCGGCAGAGCTGGTCGACCCAGCTGCCCGGCCGCGTGGCGGCCAGGATGCCGAGGGGGATCGAGATCGCGCAGGACACGAAGAGCGCGGTCAGCGTCAGTTCCAGCGAGGCGGGCAGCCGCGCCGCCAGTTCCGACACCACGGGCCGTCCGGTCGAGATCGACTGCCCCAGATCACCCTGCAGGAGCTGCGCGCAATAGATGAAGAACTGCTGCAGCAGCGGTTTGTCGAGGCCGAGGGCGCGCCGGACCTCCTCGATCGACTCGGGCGTGGCGGCGATCCCGGCGAACTGTGCCGCCGGGTCGCCGGGCAGCGCCCGCGTGAGAACGAAGGAGATCACCACGACGCCGATCACGACGGGGATGGCCTGCGCGATACGCAGGGCGATGGCTGTCCCGCGGCCCGACATGGCTCAGCTCGCCACGGGGGTGAGGGTGCGGACGTCGAGCTGGCGGTGGAACCAGAACTCGTAGCCGTCCGCGCCGTTCATCGCGACGTTCAGGGCCGGCTGCCACAGCGGAATGCGCGGCAGTTCGTCGAGAACGATCTCGAACATGCGCGTGATCTTGGGCGCGTATTCCGGATCGTCCATCTCCATGTGCAGCGTCTCGTTGGTCAGCTGCTCGACCTCCTCGTTGAAGTAGTTGGAGGAGTTGAACAGGTGCCCCTTCTGATAGGCCCAGAAGAAGTAGTAGTCGGGCGTGTCCAGCCAGCCGGCGAAGTTCTCGAGGTGGAATTCGAGCCGCTTCTCGACCAGCGAGGCGGTCCGCCAGTTCGCGCCGGGGATCTTGTCGATGGTGGTCTTGATGCCAAGCTTGCCGACCGCTTCCTGGATCAGCAGGGCTGCGGGCTCCATCCAGTAGGCAAGGTCGAGCGCGATGGACAGCGGCACCTCGAACCCGTCCGGATAGGCCGAGGCGGCCATCAGTTCCTTGGCCTTTTCGAGGTTGGTGGAATACTGCGACTTGCGCGGCCATGCGGTGTCGGTGATCTCTTCGGTGCCGCCCCACAGCGGCGCGCCACGACCGTAGGCGGCGGTCTTGAAGATGTCCTCGTAGGGCACGGCCCATGCGATGGCCTTGCGGACGTTCGGATCGGTGAACGGTTCGAAATTGGTGTTCAGGCAGAGCGCGTGCACGCAGTTGGCGATCGGCGTGCTGTCGACCTTGAGCATGCCGGACAGTTCGGACGCGTCCTTGTCCGAAATGCCGAAGGCCACCTGAACGTCACCGCGTTCGACCAGCGCGCGCTTGGTTGCGGCGGACGGCACCTCGCGCCGGACGACGCGCTTGACCGCGGGGGTCAGGCCGCCGACCCAGCCGTCGAAGCGTTCGTAGACCAGCTGCTGGCCGTTGTCCCAGCGGATCACCTTGTAGGCGCCGGACCCGATGGTGTTCTGGTGCAGGTATTCCATCGCCCACGGGTCCTTGTCGGTCGCGTGCTCCATGGCCAGCTTGGAGTTGATGATGAACGGCACCGGCACGGCGAGGTCGGGCAGTGACAGCTTGGACGGACGGTCGAGTGTCACGGTAAAGGTGTGGTCATCGACGGCGGCGAACTGGTCGGGCCGCTCCAGCCCGCCGGCCTTCATCTGGGTGGTGGGGAAGCCGCCGACGGATACGGCACGGTCGAAGGACCACTTCACGTCCTGCGCCGTCACCGGCGTGCCGTCCTGGAAGACCGCGTTCGGTTTCAGCTTGAATGTGATGACCAGCCCGTCCTCCGAGGTCGTCCAGCTTTCGGCCAGTTCCGGCACGATCTGCGAGTAGTCGAAGCTGACGCCGCCCTCGGGCGTGGTCTTGGTGCCGAAGCGGATCAGGCGGTCGTAGCAGTTGATCGCGACCTCGTAGCTGGCGCGGTTGGTGCCGGTGCGGTGCAGGTCGAGCGAGTTGATCGTCTCGCCGCTGGCCACGACGACGGTGTCGCGCGCGGCGGCGCTGGCGGGCAGCGACATGAAGAAGGGCATCGCCGACAGCGCGGCCCCGGTCTTGAGGAAATTGCGGCGTGTGGTGGTCATCTCGGGGGCCTTTCGAGCTGGGTTTGCGTGGTCCCCGTCAGGTTGCTGTATCGCCCCCATTGCTCAAAATGCTATGATTTCACAGACGCGGTGCATTTTCGGCAACGCAGTTTGGAAAGGGTTGAAGATGAAGCACTTATACACCTTCGCCCTGATCGAGGCGGTGGCGCGGTCGGGCTCCATGCGCAAGGCGGCGGAGGATATGAACCTGACCGCCTCGGCGCTGAACCGGCGAATCCGGCGGTTCGAGGAGGAATTCGGCTCGGACCTGTTCGAACGCATTCCGGGCGGCGTGCGGCTGAACCCTGCCGGGGAAATGGTGCTGCACCACTACCGGGCAACCCTGTCGGACATCGCGCGGGTGCAGAGCCAGGTGGCCGACCTGTCCGGGGAACGGCGGGGCCATGTGAGCATCGCCTGTTCACAGGCTCTGCTGCCGTACTTCCTGCCGGAACAGATCGCGCGCTACCGGGCCGAGCATCCGGGCGTCACGTTCTCGGTCAAGGTCCGCGACCGCGCGCGGGCCGAGCAGGAGCTGGCGAGCTACGATTCCGACCTCGCGCTGGTGTTCGAACCGGTCTACCTCGTGGATTTCGAGGTGCTGCACCTCGTGCCGCAGCGGGTTCACGTCGTGATGCGCGGCGGCCATCCGCTGGCGGCACGGCCCGAGGTGCGGCTGCGGGAATGTCTGGACCAGCCGCATGTCGCGCCGGATGCGCGCTATGGCGTGCGGCACCTGCTGGACTTCGCGGCGCGGCGGATGCGGCGGCAGCTCGATCCGGTGCTGGAGACCGAGAGCTTCGAACTGATCCGCCACTACGTGCTGCACGAGAACGCGGTCGGGTTCCAGATCCCCATCGGCCTGCGCGAGTCCGCCGACGGATCGGTCGCCTTCCGCCCGGTGTCCGAAAGGGACGTCGCGCCGGGCAGCCTGATCCTTGGCCAGCTCAGGGGGCGGACGCTGCCGGTGGCCTCGGCCCGGTTCGCGATGCAGCTTGCGGCGGCGCTGCAGGACGTGGCCGCCTGAGCCTAGCTGAACACCATCGGCAGGTTGAACGTCTTGGGTCCGCCGCCAAGTTCGCCGGGCGCGCGTGGCATCCGCCCGGCGCTGCGGATCGCGTTCAGCGCGGCGCGGTCCAGCGCGCCGCTGCCTGACGACCGGACCAGCGCGGCGCCCAGAACCTGACCGTTGGTCGCCACGGTCAGGCGGACCACCACCTGGCCCCCGCGACCGCCGGGATGCCGCTTGCGGCTTTCCACACGGGCACGGATCTGCGCGCCCCATGCGGAAATCAGGCGCTGCTGCTGTGCATTGGACAGGCGTTTGGCCCCGGCGTTGCGGGCGTCGCCCGCCTGCGCGGATCCGCCGGTGCCGGCCGATTTCTGTGCCGGACGGGCGGCGGCGCTTTCGGCGCGTTTGCGGGTGTCCTGCCGGGTGTCCTGACGTCTTGGCGCGGGCTTCTGCTCGGCGCGGGCCGTTTCGATCTCGCGCGGGCGGACCTTGGGGCGCAGGCTGGTTTCCGGCGGCGCGTCGGCGGTGCGCTCGGGCGGCGGCTCGGGCGTGGCTGTGTCGATCTCGGGCAGGTCGGGGCGCACGTCGGCGGTCTGCCGCTCCGGCGCCGCCGGGCGGTCCGGCGTCGTGTCGCGGGCGGGCGGCGCGGTCGGAGCCTCGGGCGCGGGGGTCTCCATGCTGGGCATGGCGGGCGCGGTGAAGGCGACCTCGGGTGCGGGTGGAGGCGGCGTTTGGGGGTCGTAGCTGGGCAGCGCCAGTTGTTCGCCCTGCACGTCAGGGCGTTGCGGCGCGGGGGCTGCGGGCGGTGTCGGCGCGTCTGCACTGGGCAGCGCGACGGGTTCCGTCACGGGCGGGGGCGGAGGCGGGGGATCCTGCACCTCGGCCGTTTCGGGCGGGCGCGTCCAGTCCTCGACCATCGCGGCGAGTTCGGGCACGGCAGCCGCGATGGTGGCCGAGGAGTCGCCCCCCTGGCCGCCGGTCTCGGCGCCGCCGTCCGGGGTGCGCCAGTTGGTCAGCAGCCCCAGATGCGCGGCGGCGGCCAGCGCGAGGAATATGGGAAAGTCGACCCTCATTCCGGCACCGTCACCAGTTCGACGCGGGCCAGCCCGCGCGCGGCGAGCGCGGCGAGGGTGCGGGCGACGACGCTGGCCTCGGCCCGGCCATCCGCGCGCAGGCGGTGCGGTTCCTCGGGCAGCGCGGCGAAAGCGTCCAGCGCGGCGTCGTCCCGAAGCTCGCCAAAGGCGGCGGTGCCGTCTTGCGACAGGTAGAGCGCCGTCGGGGCGTTCTCGGCATCCGTCCCGGCGGCGGTCGGCGGCGTGACCTCGATCGGGTCGGGTGGGACGAGCTGCGAGGTCATCAGGAAGAAGATCAGCAGCAGGAACACCACGTTGATCATCGGAACGACGGATTCCTGCTGCGTGCGGCGGGGCGGGGGCGAGAAATCCATCATTCGACCAGCACCAGTGCCGTGAACCCGGCGGCGCGCAGCCCGTCCGCGATCCCGATCACCCGCTGCAGGTCGGCCCCGTCGCGTCCGCGCAGGACGATGGTGTCTGCGGGCGTCTCGGTCAGCTCGGCCAGGTCCTGCGGCAGCGCCTCGGGCGTTGTGTCGATGCCGTTGATCCGCAGGCTGTCGGGGCCGATGTCGACCAGACGTGGCGGGCCGGAATAGTCCGAACCGCCACCGGCCAGCGGCAGCGGCACCACGTTTTCCATGCCGAAACGCGAGGCCAGCATGAAGAACACCAGCAGCAGGAACACCACGTCGATCAGTGGCGTCAGGCTGGGCTTCCGTCTGGGCCGGGTATCGGCAAACAGCATCATTCGGCGGCGGCCCTCAGCGCGCCCTTCACGGCGCGGCTGTCGGGCAGCGGCGCGATGAAGATGCGGGCGGCGATGTCTTCCATGTCGGCGCGGACCGAGGCGATGACCGCCTCGAACCACGTCAGCGCGGCCGAGGCCGGGATCGCCACGGCCATGCCCGCCGCGGTGGTCAGCAGCGCCTCCCAGATGCCGCCGGCCAGCAGGGCGGGATCGGCGCGGTTGCCGGCCTCCTGCAAGGCCTGGAAGGCGGCGATCATGCCAAGCACGGTGCCCAGCAGACCCAGAAGCGGGGCAATGGTGGCGATCAGTTCCAGCGCGCGCAGGCCCGAGGACTGGTCGGCCATCTGGCGCTTGGCGACGCGCGCCGTTTCCTCGCGCGCCTGTTCGTCATCCAGCGACAGCCGGGCGACCATCGCGGCATGGGTCATCCGGCTGCGCAGGCCCCGGCGCTTGGCCACGCGGGTCAGCGCGTCGTCGGCGCGGCCCGCTTCCCAGGCCTCGACGGCTTCGAACGAGGGGCGGCGGGACCATGCCCCGGCGCCGGACAGGCGCCAGACCTTCCACAGGATCAGCGCCAGCGTGAACACCGACAGCGCCGCGATGGCCCAGATCGCCGGGCCCCCGTCGATCAGCAGCCGCAGGGCCGCCGAGCCCGGTGCGGCGACCGGGGCAGCGGCGGGCTCCGCCCCGGCCCCGAGGGTATCCGCCTCCTGCGCGATGGACGGCAGAGGGGTCAGTATCACGCCGGTGACCAACGGCAGGAGACGGATTCGCATGGGTCAGAACCTCGTGGTTACTGTCAGGGCAAAGGTGCGCCCCGGTTCGTTCAGCGGAATGATGTTCGCCTGACCCGCGCCGTCCGACGCGCGGCTGACATAGGTTGTGTCGAACACATTGCGCACGTCCAGCCTTACCTCGGTATTGCTGAGTTGCGGAAGGGTGTAGGCGGCATAGAGGTTCAATACCTCGTAACCCGGCAGCGTCGTCGGCGTGTCGTCATTGTCCAGCGCGATCTCGGCGGTGCCGCCGACCATCAGGGCGGGGGTGACGTTCCAGCCCGCCGACAGGCCGATCACATGGCCGACCGGGCGGCCGTAATAATAGGCCGTCGTTCCGATCGGCGCGCCGCTCAGTTCGACATCGGCGTAGGTGTAGTTGACCTGCGCATAGCCCTGCGCCCCATCGTAGCGCAGCGAGGCGTCGACCCCGCGCGAGGTCACGTCGGCCCGTGTCCGTCCCGCCGTCAGCACGTCGTTCACGTCGCGGATCTCGGAGTAGAAGACCGCCGCGCTGGCCGTCCAGGGGCCCGACTGGAACCGAAGCCCGGCGCGGCCGTTCAGGGCGTCGGATGCGGAGGGCGTGCCATAGGCCCATGCCCCGCCGAGGTTGATGAGCGAGGCCTCGCTCAGCTCGTAGCCGCCCCAGCTGTAGGCCCCGCCGACGTTGAACGACAGCGTGTCGGTCAGCGCGATGTCGGCGGCGGCGTTGACGCTGATCCCGGCATCGTCGTGTTCGGACCCGTCGGCCAGCGTTAGGCGCTGCAGGTCGGCCCGGACGCCGTAGGACAGCGACACGCGGGGGCCGACGTCCTGCCGCATCTGGGCAAAGGCGCCGATGCTGTCCAGCTGTTCCCGCGCCCGGCCCGCGTTCAGCGGTCCTTGGCCGCGTGCGGTGTCGCGGAAGAAGTCGATGCCGGTGTTCAGGACACCGCCCGCGAACTGGACCTCGGCGCCCAGCGTTCCGCTGAAGCTGGTGTTCGTGCCGATGGCCGCCCCGGCCTCGACCAGCTGCTCGTTGTAGGCAAGCTGCACCTTGGGCGTCCAGATGCCGTCCGGGGTCTCGTCCGTCCAGCCAAAGGTGAACGCCGTCCGCTGCGCCACCGCCTCGCGATAGACCGAGGGGCGGCCGACCACGCCGGTGAAATCGGGCCGCGCGTAGTAGAGACCGCCGGGGCCGGTCTGCATCGCCCGCTCGCCGCTGTCGCGGGTGCGCTCGGCCGAGAATTCGAACCGGTGGCCGCCTTCGGTCGTGACCGCGCCCTTGGCGGTCAGCGATGTGACCTCGGCCCCGGTGCCGCGCACGGTGGTGCCGGACCCGTCCTTGTAGTCGTCGCCCTTGGTGCGGACCCCGCTCAGCAGGAATTCGAACCCGCCCTGCACGCCGTAGACCGTCGCGCCGGTGCGCAGGGTGTTGTTGCTGTCATAGCCGATGGTCGCCCGCCCGCCGACCGTCTGGCCGAAGTCGAGCATGTCGCGCGCGTCCTTCGTCTCGTAGGCGATCAGGCCGGCCAGCGCGCCGGGGCCCGCGTCGGCGGGGGCGATGCCCGAGCTGACCTCGACCCGCTTCAGCAGGAACGGGTCGATCAGGACGTTGCCGGTGTGGTGGAAGGCCGACTTGTTCTGCCGCGCGCCGTCGATGGTGACGGAGAGCAGGCTTTCCTCGATCCCGTGGACAAAGACCTTCTGCGCGATGGCCGCGCCGCCGCTGGTCGTGATCTCGGATTCACCGTCGAACACGTCCGCCACGGTGGCGGGATTGCGCGCCTCGATCTCTTCCTCGGTGACGGCCGTGTTGCCGAGCACATCCTGCGCGGCCTCGGATTCCACTCGGATCGTGTCCAGCTGGATGATGTCCTGGGCCTGCGCAAGCGGCGCCCAGATGGATGCTGAGGCGAGCAGAACCGCCTTGGCCTTGAGGGTCATGTCCCGTGTCCCGTTTCTTTTTCTGGCTGAGGGCTGGCGGGACCGCGGACGTGTCTCTTGCTGGCGTTCACCTTGGCGATATTAATTCCGACTAAATTTGTCAATCAAGCCGGACGAGATTCTTACACGATCACGAGAGGCCGCCCCTCGACCTCGGCCACCCGCGCGGTCGTGCCGAAAACCTCGGCCAGCAGGGTGTCCGTGACGACCTCGGACGGGGCGCCTTGGGCGGCGATCCGGCCCTCCTTCATCACCACCAGCCGGTCGGCGAAGGCGGTGGCGTAGTTGATGTCATGCAGCACGACGACGACCGTTTTGCCGTCCTCGTCCGCCAGCCCGCGCATCAGCCGCATCAGGTCGCGCGCGGCGGCGATGTCGAGGTTGTTCAGCGGCTCGTCCAGCAGCAGGTAGTCGGTGTCCTGCGCATAGGCCATGGCCGCGAAGGCGCGCTGCTTCTGACCGCCGGAGACTTCGTCGAGGAACCGGTCGCGCAGGTCGGTCAGGCTGAACCGCTCCAGCGCCCGGTCCACCTGCGCGCGATCCTCCGCGCCGGGTCGTCCGCGGTGCCACGGGTAGCGGCCGAAGCCCACAAGTTCTGCCAGGCGCAGCCGGGCGGATACCTCGGTGCTCTGCGGCATGACGGCCAGCACGCGGGCGAGGTCACGGTCGGCGACCTTGCCGATCTCATGCGGGCCGACACTGATCCGGCCCCGCTGGATCGGGCGCAGCCGGGCGATCAGGGACAGGAGCGTCGACTTGCCCGCACCGTTCGGGCCGATCAGCGCGGTCAGCCCGCCGTGAGGGATGGTCAGGTCGATGTCGTTCAGCACGGGCGCGCCGCCCAGCCGATGGTGCAGGTCCGTGATCCGTATCATGCGGCGCGCCTTTTAAGCAGGAGGACGAGGAACACCGCCCCGCCGATCAGTTCGATCACGACGGTCAGCGGGGTGGCGAGCGCGAAGAGGCGCTCCATGATGAACTGCCCGCCGACCAGCACCAGCCCGCCGACCAGTGCGGCGGACGGTATCAGCACGGCGTGGCGGTGTGTCGGCGTGACGATATGGGCAAAGGCGGTGACGATCAGGCCGAAGAAGCTCGACGGTCCGAACCCGCCCGACGACAGCGGCCCGACCAGGGCCGTGGCGGCGGCGACGAGGATGCAGATGACCACCAGCGCCTGCCGCCGCAGCCGCGCGGGCGGCTCGCCCAGCCCCGTGGCGGCGGTGTCGCCCAGCGACAGGACATCGAGCCGGGTGCGCAGGGACCACGCGGCGGCCAACGCGGCGAGGATCGCGGTCGCGGACAGCGCCAGCAGCAGCGGGTCGATCTGGGTGAAGCGGGCGAAGGACATCGACTGCACGGTCTGGAACTCGCTCGGGTCGATCAGGCGCTGCAGGAACTCGGTCATCGACCGGATCAACAACCCCAGCACGATGCCCGACAGCACCAGCCGGATCATGTCGCCCCCCGCCAGCCGCATCAGCCCGGCAAACAGCAGCAGGCCCAGCCCCGCCATGGCTCCGAGGTTCGCGGCGAACAGCAGGCCCGGCGGGATCGCGGCATAGCCGGTGGCCCCCAGCATGTGGACCAGCAGGGTAAGGACAAAGACGTAGAGCGCGTCGAACCCCATCAGCGAGGGCGTCAGGATGCGGTTCGCGGTGACGGTCTGGAACAGCACCGTCGCAACCGACAGCGCCACGCCGACCAGCAGCAGCGCGGCCAGTTTGGTGGCGCGGTAGGGCAGCAGGAAGCTCCACGGCGCCTTGGCCGACCACAGCATGTAGCCCGCCGCGCAGACCGCCAGCAGCGCGGCCATCAGGACCAGCCGCCTAGGCACGCGCGGCCCCCCGGCGGATCAGCGCGAGGAAGGCCACCGCCCCGATCGCGGCGACTGTGGTCGCCACCGGCACCTCGTAGGGCGCGCGGATCCAGCGGCTGAAGATGTCTGCGGCCAGCACCAGCAGCGCCCCCGCAAGAGCCGTCAGCGGCAGCGCCCGGCGCAGGTTGTCCCCGGCAAGGCGGGCGGTCAGGTTGGGAACGACCAGCCCCACGAAGGGGATCGCGCCGAGCGTAACGACGACCATCGCGGTCACGACGGACACGGCCATCACCGCCCCGGCCGTCACCAGCCCGACGTTCAGTCCGAGCGCCCGCGCCGCATCCTCGCCCAGCGTCAGCAGCGTCAGCCGGTCCGCGATCAGGAACGTCGCGGCCGAGGCGGCGGCGGCGATCCAGAGCAGCTCATACCGCCCCCTCAGCACGCCCGACAGCTCGCCCGTCAGCCATGTCCCGAGGAACTGCATCATGTCGCCCTGGTAGGCGACGAAGGCCACCACCGCGCCGATCACCCCGCCGTAGACCAGCGCCACCAGCGGGACGAGCAGCGGCTGCGTCGGCGGCAGCGGACGGATCAGGGCCATCAGGATCAGGCTGCCCGCCAGAGCCGCCAGCGCGGCGGCGGCCATCTTGATCCAGATCGGCGCGGCGGGCACCAGCAGGGTGCAGAGCAGAATGCCGAGCGCCGCGCTCTGACCCGCGCCCGCCGTCATCGGCTCGACAAACCGGTTGCGCGCCAGAAGCTGCATGATCTGCCCCGTGATCGCCAGACCCGCCCCGGCGAGGATCGCGGCGAAGGTGCGGGGCAGGCGGCTGTCGACGACCAGCGACCATCCCTCCGCGCCCAGCAGGTCGGCCGGCGACAGCGGGATCGTTCCGACGAAAACCGACAGGCAGGCGAGGGCCGCGAGCAGCGCCAGACCGGCGCGGAGCATTCACATCGCTCCGAGCGCGGCGGCAATCTCGTCCAATGTGCGGGTCAGGGACCGGATGCCGCCGGTCGCGATGTAGAGCTCGGCAGGCGACAGGTAGATCACCCGCCCTGCCCGCGCCGCCTTGGTCCCGGCGACCAGCGGGTTGTCCAGCGTCGCCTTCGCCCCGTCCGACCCGTCGCCGATCGCGGCGCCCCGGTCGACGACCAGCAGCGTGGCGGGATCGGCCTCGGCGATGTATTCGAAGGACACCGCCTCGCCATGGCGGTTGTCGGTGATGCCTTCGACCGCCGGGGCGAAACCGACCTCTATGTGCAGCCAGCCGAACCGGCTGTTCGGACCGAAGACCGACAGCTTCGGCCCGTTCGTCATCACGATCAGCGCGTTGCCGCCCTGTGCGGCCACCATCCCGCGCACCTCGTCCAGACGCGCCTGAAGGTCCGCGTCCAGCGCCGCCGCGGCGTCCGCGCGCCCGAGCATCGCGCCAAAGGCGGCCAGCCGCGCGCGACCGTCGGCGAAGGCGTCGGTGCCGACGCTCATGTCCGCGACCGGGGCGATCCGCGACAGCGCGTCGGCCATGGCGGCGGCGCGGGGGCCGACGACGATGACGTCGGGGGCGAGGGCGGCGATGGCTTCGAAATCCGGCTCGAAGAAGGTGCCGACCGGGGTCGCGTCCTTCAGCGCCTCGGGCAGGTAGTCGACGTAAAGCGGGGCGACGACGCCCGCCGGGATGACGCCGAGGGCCGTGATCGTGTCGATGGCCGAGACGTCCAGCGCGACGATCCGTTCGGGCGTCTCGGGCAGAGTCATCGGCCCTTGGGCGGTGTCGAAGGTGACGGGATCGGCCCCGGCGGAGAGGGCGGTGGCGGCGAGAAACGCGCAGGCGGTCAGGAGGCGTCCGGCGAGGGTCATGGCAAGCTCCGGCTGTGTGAGACTGGCTTGCGCGCACGGCGCTGGCTGGACAGCCCGGATGTAAGCCCTTGGCAATCCGGGGTCAACGGAATACCTTACAGAAACAATCGACATATGGAGGCCGGTATGCAGACCGCCACGGCACGTTACGAGACCGCCAACGGATCGCGGTATCTTCAACAGCTCTGCAAGCACTTCGGGCACAAGGTGGAGGTCGAGTTCGACGCGACCTCGGGCCGTGCCGCCCTGCCGCCGGGCCCCGCCCGCATGACGGCGGATGACAAGGGGCTGGACATCGAGGTCACGGGCCCGGACGACGCGGGCCTGGGCCGCGCCAAGTTCATCATCGAGGACCACCTCAAGCGTTTCGCCTTCCGCGAAGGCTTCTCGGAACTGACCTGGTCCACCTGACGGGCCGGCGTCAGCCCGCGCCGGTGTTCTGCTCGATGGCCGAAGCGAGATAGGGCAGCAGCCGCGAAAACTCGTCCGAGCCGGCGGCGGACAGGTCGAGCGAAAAGAAGTTGCCCAGCTCCTGCGAGGCGGAAAAGACCTGTCCGGGCACCAGCAGCGGCCCCTGTTCCCCGACCGCGCGCGCGATGGCGATCGCGTCGCAGCCCGGCGGACAGCGGATCCAGCAGGTGTGGCCGCCGTCGGGGCGCGACACCGCCGCGCTGTGCGGCAGCACCTGTGCCAGTTCGACGATCCCGCGCCTGACGTTGTGTCCCAGCGTCTCGCGGTAACGGCGCAGCAGTCGGTCATAGCCGGGGCCGAGGACGAAATCCGCCACCGCCGCCTGGATCGGCACGCTGCCCGCGCGTTCCTCGTAGAACAGGCGGCTGACGATCATCTCCTGCCGGAAGCGCGGGTTGACGATCCAGCCCACTCCGTAGGTCGCCCCCAGCGTCGGGCCGAAGCTGCCGAACTGCATCACCAGATCCTGCGCGTCGAAGCGCCTCAGGCTGGGCACCGGGGCCGCGTCGTGGCCAAGCTCGCCGAAAATGTCGTTCTCGATGATCGGCACCCCGTATTTCGTCGCGATGGCCACGATCCGGGCCTGCACCTCTTCGGAATAGGTGACGCCGGTCGGATAATGACAGTTCGGCATCAGCAGGCAGGCGTCGACCTGTGTGGTCTTCAGCACCTGTTCGAAGGCCGCGACGTCCAGCCCGGTGCGGGGGTGCGAGGGCAGTTCGATGGTCGTGATCCCGCGCCGGTAGAGGACGGGCAGGGCGGGGAAGTAACCCGGCACCTCGACCAGCACCTTGCTGCCCGGTTTGCAAATGGTGTCGATGCAGGTCGACATGGCCGCCATGGCATTGGGCGCGATGACCACGTGTTCGGGCCGCGTGCGCACGCCGCGCAGAATGTTCCGCGCCGCCACGGCCTCGCGCAATCTTGGCATACCACCGGGATCGGGGGCGCGGTCCTCGTCCAGCACCTCGTTGCGGTGCGCCTTCATCAGAAGCGGCACCAGCCCCCGCGTGGGCATCGGCAGATGCGCCCGGATGATCCGCCGGACGCTGACATGCTGGGCGGCCAGCCAGTCCTCCAGCCGTCCGGACAGGTCCGACCCCTCGGCCGGGGCGTGGGATGGAGAGGGGGCGGGGAACTCGCCCATACCGGGTGCAGTGTCGGCGACGAAATAGCCGGATCGGGGCCGCGCGGTGATGGCGCCTTCGGCCTCCAGCAGGGCGTAGGCGTGGTTCACCGTGACGATGGAATAGCCGGTCTGCCGTGCCATCTCGCGAATCGAGCGCAGCCGCTCGCCGGGGCGGATACTGCCCGAGGCGATCCAGTTGCGGATGATGTCCGCGACCTCCTGATAGCGTTTTCGTCTGTCCGGCATCTGTACTTACTTCTTGCGGTCTATCTGTGTTGAGTATTGGAGCGAACGGTTCCCGAAATTGCGAGTCAGTTTGGCTGCGTGGCGTTTCGGGGGGGAGCGTACTCCGTTGAAAAACATCATGATGGCAGGATTTGCTGGGCGGAAGGACGGTCCGGCAGCAAGGGGCGGCTGATACCGCTCGCGCTGCGTTGCGGCGCAATCATCTGTTCTTATGATGATTCCGCTTCTCTGCGTCTATCGTAACAGAGGCCGCCGTGTTGCTATCATCAGCGAAGGAGGACCGCGGAGGTGGTCCCGGCGGAAACCGGCCCTGACCGGCATCCCGCCCGATCCACATCCGCAGCGCTGAACGGTGAAACTGCCGAGGGGTAGACCGCCGTCCGGCGTGACGCGAACGAATTGACTTAAACTGTCGGGCCGCAAGAGCCCGCGCAACCCGCAGCGGAGCGGGACCGACCCGGTGCGCCGGGCGGCGGGCTCCGTAATCGCCATGGTTGCATGCAAGGGAGGAAAAACCATGATCCACTCAACCCGCGCGACCGGCAGGCCGCGTCCGACCCGCCGCGACGTTCTCGGCATGGCCGCAGCGCTCGGCGCCGGAGCGCTGGTGTTCGACGCACCCTTCGCCCGAGCCCAGGTCAAGGGCGGCGAACTGCGCGTCAGCCAGTATTCCAACCCGTCCTCGCTCGACCCGTCGACGGGCCGGTCCGGGGCGGATCACACCGTGCTCTGGACGATCTACGACACGCTGGTCGACTTCAGCCCGGACCTGAAGCCGATGCCTGGCCTCGCCGAAAGCTGGGAGTGGGAGAACGAGACCACGCTGGTTCTCAAGCTGCGGCAGGGGGTGACCTTCCACGACGGCGAGCCCTTCAATTCGGCTGCCGTGCAGGCCAATTTCGACCATGCCAAGAACGGCCCCCGGTCGACCATCCGCCAGGACTGGGCTTCGGTGGACAGTGTGGAGGCCCGCGATGACCACACCGTCGCGCTGAACCTGTCCGAGCCGGACGGCGCGCTGGTCATGGTGCTGTCGGACCGCGCGGGCATGATGGCCTCGCCCAAGGCGATCCGCGAGAGCGGCGAGGCGGGGTTCGACCGGACGCCGGTCGGGACCGGTCAGATGAAGTTCGTCAAATGGGACGATGCCCAGCAGGTCGTCACCGAACGCAACGAAAGCTACTGGCGCGAGGGGATGCCGCATCTGGACGGCATCACCTTCGTCATCATCACCGACAACCAGACCGGGCTGCGGTCGGTGCTGTCGGGGCAGAACAACTTCGTCTACCGCGTGCCGCCCGTGCGAGTCGAGGAGGTCAGCAAGAACCCCGACTTCACCACCTACATCGGTCCGCAGCTTTACGTGCAGATGGTCTATTTCAACCTGTCCGAGGGCCGTGGCCCGATGGAGGACGTGCGCGTCCGGCAGGCGATCAACTACGCGATGAACAAGGAGGCCTACAACACCATCGTGACCTCCGGCAACGGCGAGATCGCCCATTGCCAGTTCCCGAAGGCGACCGAGGCCTACACGGACGAGATCGGCGCGATGTATCCCTACGACCCCGACCGCGCCAAGGCTCTGCTGAAGGAAGCAGGCTTCGGCGGCGGGCTGAAGCTGGTGTCGAACCATTACTCGGACCCGCAGTCGGCCCAGCGGATGGAGATCATCGCCGCCATGCTCGAAGCGGTCGGCATCACGCTGGAAAACACCGTCGCCGCCGTCGCGCAGTCGAACAAGACGTGGAACGAAGGCGTGGGGGACATCCACCTGTCCGCATGGACCGGTCGGCCCGACCCGGCGATGACCCTGTCGCTGCTGTTCCACAAGAACGCCTACTACAACAAGGGCGGGTCCGAGCCGTCGGTCGAGCTGACCGAGGCCATCGACGAGACCCGGCGGCTGGTGGATGCCGAGAAGCGGATGGAGTCAATCCATCGCGCCATCCGGCTGGAGCGCGAGAACGCCATGTGCCTGCCCATGGTGTTCGAGCCGCAGATCATCACACACGCCAACAACGTGAAGGGATGGGAGCCGAACATCATCGGCAAACCCCGCTACGGCGGCATGTGGATGGAAAGTTGAGCCCACGCATTGCCCTGCCCTCCGGGGCGGGGCCACGCTGTCCGAAACAGGGGAACCGATGAACGTTCTGCCGCTGAAGCCCGACCAGACCACCACCCGTGCACCGCTGCTGTCGGTGAACGACCTGTCGATCTATTTCCGCGCGGGACGCGGGCGATCGAACCGGGTCGTGGACAACGTCAGCTTCGACGTCGCGCGGGGTGAGACGGTGGGGCTGGTCGGTGAAAGCGGGTCCGGCAAGACCGTCACGGGGCTGTCGCTGCTCGGTCTGCTGCCGGACGGCATCGCATGGTCCGAGGGCGACGTCAGCTTCGAGGGTCGCCAGATCGGCGCGCTGCCGGAACCTGAGCTGAGAAAGCTGCGCGGACGGCATATTTCGATGATCTTTCAGGAGCCGATGACGGCGCTCGACCCGGTCTTTACGGTGGGAGATCAGATCGCGGAAACGCTGATCACCCATTTCAAGATCGGCAAGAAGGAGGCCAAGGCGCGGGCCATTCAGGCGCTGGCCGACGTCGGTATCCCCCTGCCGCAGAAGCGCGCTGAGGAGTATCCGCACCACCTGTCGGGCGGGATGCGCCAGCGGGCGATGATCGCCATCGCGCTGGCCTGCGAGCCGCAGCTGCTGATCGCGGACGAACCGACCACGGCGCTCGACGTCACCATCCAGGCCCAGATCATCGACCTGATCATGAAGCTCGTCGCCGACCGCGGCACCTCGCTGATCTTCATCAGCCACAACCTCGGCGTCGTGGCAGAGGTCTGCGACCGGATGATCACCATGTACGCCGGGCAGGTCGTCGAGGACGCAAAGACCGACGACGTCCTGATCGCGCCGCAGCATCCCTACACCTCGGGCCTGCTGGCCTCGGTCCCGCGCAAGTCGAT
>NZ_AQQU01000013.1 GCF_002210105.1 Oceanicola sp. 22II-s10i
CACCGGCCCGAGGTCCACCTACACCGTCTCGAGGTAGACCTTCCACCGCTCGCTTTCGGAAATCGTGTCCAGCCGCGCCAACTCCTGCCGCTTGGTCAGGCAGAAGTTCTCGACCAGCTCCCCCGGCAGGATCCGCCGCACCAGCGGATCGCTCTCGAACCGGTCGATGGCGCTGGCCCAGTCGGGCTCCAGCGACGGCAGGTCCAGCGCATAGGCGTTGCCGGTGATCGGCGCGGGCGGCTCCATCGCGTCCTCGATCCCGATCAGCGCGGCGCCGAGGATCATCGCCATGGCGAGGTAGGGGTTGTTGTCCCCGCAGGCCACGCGGTGCTCGATCCGCCGCGCCTTGGGCGATCCGCCCGGCACCCGGATCGCCGCCGTCCGGTTCTCGTAGGCCCAGCAGGCCCCGATCGGCGCATGCGCGCCCGGCACGATCCGGTCGTAACTCGGCCCGTGCGGCGCGAAAACCAGCGTCGACGGCGCCATCCCTGCCAGACAGCCCGCCACCGCGTGCCGCAGCAGCTCGGTCCCCTCCGGCCCGCCGTTGTCGAAGATGTTCCGCCCCTCGGCATCCAGCACCGAGAAATGCACATGCATCCCGTTGCCCGCATCCTCGGCGAAGGGTTTGGCCATGAAGGTCGCGGCCATCCCGTGCTTGCGCGCCAGACCCTTCACCGCCGATTTGAAGAGGAACACGTCATCCGCCGCCGCCATCGCATCGCGATGCGTCATGTTGATCTCGAACTGGCCCAGCCCGGCCTCGGAAATCGCGCTTTCGGCGGGGATCTCCATCGCCTCGCAAGCCTCGTAGAGCTCGGTGAAATAGGCGTCGAAGGCGTCGAGCTGGCGGATCGACAGGATCGCGTGGCCGTTGATCGGCCTTCCCGAGATCGGGTTCACCGGCGGGGCCAGACCCTCGTCGGTATCGTCGACCAGGTAGAACTCCATCTCCGCCGCCGCCTCGACCCGCCAGCCGCGCGCGGCATAACGGTCCAGCACGGCGGCGAGTGCATGGCGCGGGTCGCCCGCGAAGGGCTGGCCGTCGTCGGTGTACATCCACATCGGCACCAGCGCGGCGGGCGAGCCGAGCCATGGCATCGGCACCGGCCCGTGATCGGTGGGGTAGAGGATGCCGTCGATGTCGCCGGTCTCGAAGACCAGCGGGCTGTCCTTGATGTCGGCGCCCCATATGTCGACGTTCAGCACCGATAGCGGCATCCGCACGGTGCCTTCTGAGAGCTTGGGGAACTGGTTGGCGGGCAGGCGCTTGCCGCGCATCTGTCCGTTGAGGTCGCATGCCGCGACGCGGAAGGTCGGATAGCCTTCGAATTCCATGAACTGCCTGTGGATCGTTTCCCTTGCACCTAGCTTGGTCGGTGCCGCAGGGCAAGGCAAGCCGCACCCGGCGTCACGGCAGGGGCCATGGCGCTGGCGCCCGTTCGACGGGCAGGGCTATTCCGCCGCCATCGTCCGGGGCAGGTCGGCTGCCATCAGCCGTTCGCGCGCCTGCCCGGACAGGTGGGTGATCCGTCCGCCTGACAGGGTCAGCTCGATCCGCCGGCTCTCCGCATGGATCGCGACAAGATCCGCCCGCCGTCCCGGCGCGATACGTCCCCGGTCGGGCAGGCGCAGGATTTCGGCGGGGCGGGTCGAGATCAGCGCCCATGCCTCCTGCAACGGCATCACGCCTACATCGCTCAGCCGGAAAGCGGCGGCGGCCAGGCAGGGTCCGCTGTCGCCCGACATGAGCGCATCGCAATGGCCGTCGCGCATCAGGTCCATCGCCAGCCGCGCCTGTTGCGTCGCCTCGCCACGGGCCAGCCCGTCGGCGCTCAGGACCACCGGATCGCCGACGGCGCGGGCCAGCGCCGCCGCCGCGCGCGAGGCCGGATCGCCGCAGACCTTGGCGCCGATCATGGAAAAGGTCTCGCGCGTCTCGCCGTCCGGATCGCCATGGCTGCCATAGATGATGCCCAGCCGGTCAAAGGCCTCGGCCAGCCGGCACAGGTGACGCGGCACCTCGCGCTGCTGCTTCCGCGCCGTGCGGATGCGGTCCATATGCGCCTCGGCGCTGCGACCCGCGCAGGCGGCGCTGACGGCGAAATCCTCGGGCCGTGTCGATGCGGTGGCCAGCGCGTCGTCCAGCGTGTTCACGAAAGCCACGCAGGCGGCCGCACCGGTCCCGGCCAGCGCCAGCAGGTCAGTCGCGGTCTCGACCGTATGGGTCTCGCAGCGCAGGGTCAGCCGCAGGTCCGCGCCTTCCGCCCCGGTCCGGGCCAGCGCCGACGCCAGCGCAGCGGCCTGCTCAGGCGCTTCCGCGCCGCTCGCCCAGGACCAGCCCTGCACAAGATGCCCGGTCGTGACTCCAGCCGCGGCGGCCGCACGACCGGCCTCCCGCAGAACCCGATCCGCCCGTCCGTGCCATGCCACGCCGACCCGGCCGATGTTCATGTCGACGATCCCCGGCAGCACGAGGTAGCCGCTCATGTCCACCACGGGCAGCGGCCCGCGGGTGAACAGCCCCTCGGCCACGGCAACCGAGCGTTGCCGCAGGGCGCCGTCGCGAAGGACATGCGCACCGGTCAGGCGCAGGGCGGGCAGGGCGGACAGCATGGGGGGCTCCTCGATTCCTCCCCCTGTGGATAACCCGGGAATGTATCGCCGCCGTGACATCCGCGCACAGGTCATCCACCCCCGTGCAGTGTCGCGCGGAGGGCACAGATCCCCTGCTTCTTCTGGTCAAAAATACCTCGGGGGGAGGGCCTTCAGGCCCGGCGGGGGCAGAGCCCCCGCAACCCGGCCGCGCGCCCCGGCGCGGCCGTCACCGGTGTCAGCTGGCCTTCGCCATCCGCTTGCGCTCATGCGGGTCGAGGAAGCGCTTGCGCAGACGGATCGCGTTCGGCGTGACCTCGACCAGCTCGTCGTCGTTGATATAGGCGATGGCCTCTTCCAGCGACATCTCGATATGGGGCGTCAGGCGCACGGCCTCGTCCGTGCCCGAGGCGCGGACGTTGGTCAGCTTCTTGCCCTTCAGCGGGTTCACTTCCAGGTCGTTGTCGCGCGAATGCTCGCCGATGATCATGCCGGTGTAGACCGGGGCCTGCGCCCCGATGAACATGCGGCCCCGCTCTTCAAGGTTCCACAGCGCATAGGCCACGGCCGCGCCCGCTTCCATCGAGATCAGCACGCCCGCGCGGCGTCCGGGGATCGCGCCCTTGTGCGGGATCCAGCCGTGGAACACGCGGTTCAGAACGCCGGTGCCGCGGGTGTCGGTCAGGAACTCGCCGTGGTAGCCGATCAGGCCGCGCGACGGCACATGCGCCACGATGCGGGTCTTGCCGGTGCCCGAGGGCTTCATCTCGACCAGGTCGCCCTTACGCGCGCCGGTCAGCTTCTCGATCACCGCGCCGGAATAATCGTCGTCCACGTCGATGGTGGCTTCCTCGACCGGCTCCATCAGCTGGCCGTCCTCTTCTTTCATGATGACCTGCGGGCGCGAGATCGACAGTTCGAACCCTTCGCGGCGCATGTTCTCGATCAGGACGCCCATCTGAAGTTCGCCCCGGCCCGAGACCTCGAAGGCCTCGCCGCCCGGCGTGTCCTTGACCTTGATCGCGACGTTGACCTCGGCTTCCTTCAGCAGCCGCTCGCGGATCACGCGGGACTGCACCTTCTTGCCGTCACGGCCCGCCAGCGGGCTGTCGTTGATGCCGAAGGTGACGGTGATGGTCGGCGGGTCGATCGGCTGTGCGGCCAGCGGCACGTCGACGGCCAGCGCACAGATCGTGTCGGCCACGGTCGCCTTGGACATGCCGGCGAGGGTGACGATGTCGCCCGCCACGCCTTCCTCGATGTCCTGCTGGGCGAGGCCGCGGAAGGCCTGCACGCGGGTCACGCGGAACTGTTCGATCTTCTGGCCGATGCGGCTGATCGCCTGCACGGTCTGGCCGACCTTGACCTTGCCGGTCTCGACCCGGCCGGTCAGGATCCGGCCCACGAAGGGGTCTGCCGACAGCGTGGTGGCCAGCATCGAGAAATCCTCGTCCGCGCGCTTCTGCTGCTTGGGGGCGGGGACGTGGTCGACGATCAGGCGGAACAGGGCCGACAGGTCCTTGCGCGGCCCGTCGAGCGTCGCATCCGCCCAGCCCGCGCGGCCCGAGGCATACATGTGCGGGAAGTCGAGCTGGTCGTCATCCGCGCCGAGGTTGGCGAAGAGGTCGAAGCATTCGTCGAGCGCGCGGTCGGGTTCGGCATCCGGCTTGTCGACCTTGTTCAGCACCACGATCGGGCGCAGGCCGAGGGCGAGCGCCTTGGAGGTCACGAACTTGGTCTGCGGCATCGGGCCTTCGGCGGCATCGACCAGCAGCACCACGCCGTCGACCATCGACAGGATCCGCTCCACCTCGCCGCCGAAGTCAGCGTGGCCGGGGGTGTCGACGATGTTGATGCGGGCGCCCTTCCATTCGACGCTCGTGCATTTGGCGAGGATGGTGATCCCGCGCTCGCGTTCGATGTCGTTGGAATCCATCGCGCGCTCGGCCACGGCCTGGTTCGCACGGAAGGCACCGGATTGTTTCAGAAGCTCGTCCACGAGGGTCGTCTTGCCGTGGTCGACGTGGGCGATGATCGCGATGTTGCGCAGGTCCATGGGTAACTCTTGTCTGGGGTTGGCGCCCGCCTATACCGCATCGCCACAAAATGCCAGAGGCAATGCCGCAGTGCCGCAACGTGCCCCTGTTTGCAAAGTGATCTTCCGCCGTGCGGATTATCGCTTGCCATTCCCGGTCGGCCCGATAGGTTTCCCCACCAAGCGGCAAGGGAGAAGCCGCGCCATAGGGAGACTAGCATGACCAAGATCATGAAACGCGCCGCAGCCTCTGCGGTCATATTTGCCATCGCAGCACCGGCCATGGCCACCGAATGGAATGCCTCGGTCTGGGGCAAGCGCCGCGAATTCACCGAACACGTCGAGAAAATCGCCGAGCTTGTCAGCGAAAAGACCGGCGGCAGCTTCACCATCAACGTCAGCTACGGCGGCCTGTCCAAGCCGACCGAGAACCTCGACGGCATTTCCATCGGGGCCTTCGAGATGGCGCAGATCTGCGCAGGCTATCACGAGGACAAGAACCCGACGCTGACCGCGGCCGAACTGCCGTTCCTCGGCGTGCGCGACCTGCGTGAAGAAGTGGCGATCAGCAACGCGCTGTACGCGCATCCGGCCGTCAAGAAGGACATGGAGCGCTGGAACGCCCAGATCCTGATGTCGTCGCCGATGCCGCAGTATAACCTCGTGGGCCGCGGCGATCCGCGCGCGACCGTCGACAGCTTCAACGGCATGCGCGTCCGCGCCACCGGCGGTCTGGGCGACGCGTTCAAGGCCGTCGGCGCCGTGCCGACCTCGGTCGCCTCGAACGAAGCCTACAACGCGATGGAATCCGGCGTCGTGGACACCGTGGCCTTCGCGCCCCACGCCCACCTGTCGTTCCGCACCATCGACCAGGCCAACTGGTGGACCGAGAACCTGAACCCCGGCACCGTGAACTGCCCGGTCGTGGTCAACATCGACGCCTACAACGCCCTGTCCGACGAAGAGCGCGCGGCGCTCGACGGATCGGTGGACGAGGCGATCGACTACTACATCGAGACCTACGGCAAGCTGATGGACCGCTGGGAAAACGTCCTGACCGAGAAGAACATCCAGAAGGTCGACTTCTCGGACGAGGAACTGGCCAAGTTCCGCGAGGCCACCAAGGGCATCCAGGCCGACTGGGTCGCCAAGATGGACGCGCAGGGCATTCCGGGCGAAGAGCTTCTCGCGACCATCGAGAAGACGCTGGAAGAAGCGCACAAGACCAACTGATCCGGCTGACCCCGGCGGCATCGCCGCCGGGGTCTTTCGCTGAACAGAGGGGGCAGGGACCGGATGCGGTTCCGTGCCTTTTTACGTTTTAACAATCGGGGGACATTGCATGGCCGGATCGCTCTCCGTCCTGACGGATGACAGCCTGCTCAGCCGGATCGACCGGCGGTTCTACGTTTTCGAGAAAGCCATCGGCTTCCTGTCCGGGGCCGCCGTGCTGGCACTGATGTTCCTTGCCGTGATCTCGGTCGGGGGACGCAACTTCTTCAACATGCCGCTGCCCGGTTACGTCGACTGGATGGAGCTGGCGATGCCGCTGATCGCCTTCCTCGGCATCTCCTACGCGATGCGGGATGGCGGGCATATCCGCATGGACATCCTGATCGGTCAGCTGCAGGGCCGCAAGCTGTGGATGGCAGAGTTCGTCACCACCTTCGCCACGCTGGTCCTGATCGTGCTGCTGATCTGGGGCAGCTGGGCCCACTTCGGCCGCAGCTTCGACTGTTCGCGGCCGCTGTGCAGTGCGGACAGCACCATCGACATCGGGATACCGCTGTGGCCCGCAAAGCTGCTGGTGCCTGCCAGCTTCTCGGTCCTCGCGCTGCGGCTTGTGCTGCAGCTCTGGGGCTATGCCCGCGCGATTTCCGAGGGTACCGACCAGCCCGTCGCCGTGCCGCTGGTGAAATCGGCGGCTGAACTGGCCCAGGAAGAGGCCGAACACGTGCAGGGTGCCAGCGGGGAGGGTCGGTCATGACCAGCATCGACATCGGTCTGTGGACCACCGCATTCCTGTTCCTGCTCGTCGTCCTCGGGATGCGCGTCGCCTTTGCGGCGGGTATCGCGGGGCTGGTCGGGCTGATCTGGATCTTCTGGGCCAAGTTCGGCTACGACCCCGGCCGCTTCGGCCAGGCGGTCACGGTCGCCGTCAAGACGGCGGGGCAGGTGCCGCATTCCAAGATCGCCAGCCAGGAACTGTCGCTGATCCCGACCTTCATCCTGATCGGCTACATGGCCTACTACGCGGGGCTGACCGCCGCGCTGTTCGACGCGGCCAAGAAATGGGTCGGCTGGCTGCCGGGCGGCATGGCGGTCTCCACCGTCTTTGCCACCGCGGGCTTCGCCGCCGTGTCGGGCGCTTCGGTCGCCACCTCGGCCGTCTTCGCCCGGATCGCGATCCCGGAGATGCTCAAGGTCGGATACGACAAGCGCTTTGCCGCGGGCGTCGTGGCGGCGGGCGGCACGCTGGCCTCGCTGATCCCGCCGTCGGCGATCCTCGTGATCTACGCGATCATCGTGGAACAGGACGTGGGCAAGCTGCTGCTGGCGGGCTTCATCCCCGGCGCGTTCTCGGCCATCGTCTATGGCGCGATCATCGTGACGCTGGCGCTGGCGCTGCCGCGCTTCGGCCCGCCGGTCGGAGGGTTCACGTGGAAGGAGCGCTTCGCCTCGCTGCCGCCGGCCTTCCCGATCTTCTTCGTCGTCTTCATCATCATCTTCTTCATCTACAACCCGTTCGGCGGCGACCCCTGGGGCACACCGACCGAGGGCGGCGCGCTCGGCGCGGCGGTGGTGTTCCTGATGGCGGTGATCAAGGGCATGAAGTGGTCGCAGCTCAAGGACGCGCTGCTGGAGACCGCCAAGCTCGCCACCATGATCTTCACGATAATCTGGGGCGTTCTGGTCTATGTCCGGTTCCTCGGCTTCGCCGACCTGCCGGGGGCGTTTTCCGACTGGATCACCTCGCTCGAGCATTCGCCGATGATCACGCTGGTGATGATCCTGCTGGCCTATGCCGTGCTGGGGATGTTCATGGACGCGATCGGGATGCTGCTGCTGACCTTGCCGGTGGTCTATCCGGCGGTCATGGCGCTGAACGGGGGCGAGTTCGTGTCGGCCGCCGACAGTGCCTTCGGCATGTCGGGCCCGATGTGCGCGATCTGGTTCGGGATCCTCGTGGTGAAGATGGCCGAGTTCTGCCTGATCACCCCGCCGATCGGGCTGAACTGCTTCGTGGTCGCGGGCGTGATGCCCGAGATCTCGGTGCAGGACGTGTTCCGCGGCGTGACGCCGTTCTTCATCGCGGACGGGATCACCATCGCGCTGCTGGTGGCATTCCCGCAGATCGTGCTGTTCCTGCCCTCGCTGGCCTAGGGGTGCGCCGCCTTTCGGGGCGGCGCCCAAGTATCGGGCCGGACGGGCATCGAGCCCGTCCGGCCCGGCCTCCGGCGGGCATATTTATGGCAAGATGAAGCGGGTGGAGCGCGCCCTACTTGCGACGGCGAACCTGCGGGATGCTTGTCGGCGAAAGCCTGTATTTCGCTTCCGGGTGCGGGGGATGGCCGTGGGTGCGGTTCCAGAACTTCGTGCCGCCGAGTTTCAGGAACAACGGGAACGTCAGGCCCGCGCCGACGATGAAGCCGCCGGCATGCGCCCAGTAGGCGACGCCGCCGCCGGTCGGGTCCGAACCGACTCCGTTGAGGAGCTGCAGGGCGAACCAGACCCCGAGCATGATCCATGCGGGCACCGGGAAGATGCGGAAGAAGACGATGAAGATGAACAGGATGTCGACCTTCGCCTTGGGAAACAGCAGCAGGTAGCCGCCCATCACCCCGGCGATCGCGCCGGAGGCACCCACCACGGGCACCGGCGAGAACGGGGCCGACAGGTAATGCACCAGCGCCGCGCCGATGCCCGAGGCGAGGTAGAAGCCGAGGTAGGGCAGGTGGCCCATCTCGTCCTCCATGTTGTCGCCGAAGATCCACAGGAACAGCATGTTGCCCGCCAGGTGCATGAGTCCGCCGTGCAGGAACATCGAGGTGAACATCGTCCCGAACCCCTCGCCCGAGGACACGCGGGCGGGGATCATCGCCCATTCGCCGTAAAAGGCGTTGATCGCAGCCATGTCGCCCGCGACCGGCAAGGTCAGCAGGAACACGGCGACATTCGCCAGGATCAGGGCGTAATTGACGAAGGGCGTGCTGCCGGACGGGTTGTGATCGCGCAGGGGAAACATGGAAGCGGACGCTACGCCAAAGCCGGGGGGCGTCAATCCCCCGCGTCGGGCGGGCCGCGCGAATGTGACTTGATCGGCGCGCGGTTCCGTGCGGCAATGACGGGATGAAGCCGCTGTTCGCCATACTGGCGCTCGTGGTCTCCACCGGCGCCCAAGCTGAGAGCTGTCCCCCGCCGCCCGACCACGGCGCGGCCATCGCCGCCCTGCTGGCGCAGGTGCGCGAGGCGGGGACGGAGATGGAGGCGCGGGTCCTGACGAACGAACTGTGGGGCCTCTGGGCCGATGCGCCGGACGAACGGGCGCAGGCGGTGCTCGACAGCGGGATGCGCAAGCGCGAGAGCTTTGACCTGCGCGGCGCGATCGAGGAGTTCGACCGTCTGATCGCCTATTGCCCGGACTATGCCGAAGGCTACAACCAGCGCGCCTTTGCGCTGTTCATCGCGCAGGACTATGGCAGGGCCCTCGCGGACCTCGACCGGGCGATCGCGCTTCAGCCGCAGCATGTCGCGGCGATGGCTGGGCGTGCGCTGACCCTGATGGGGCTGGAGCGTTCGGACGAGGCGCAGGCAGAGCTGCGCGCGGTGCTGAAGATCCACCCCTGGTTGCCCGAGCGGCGGATGCTGGTCGAGACCGACACCGAGCTTTGACGGTCGCTTGCGTTTTACAGGAGAGCCGCGTCCGCTAAGGTCGCGAAGGCCGTCCGCGTGGGGGGAGGGTAGGTCTTGGGGACTCCAGAATGCGCCGTTGCGCAGATGACATCGACACCAGTGGTGGAATTGGCCATGTTGATGGACTGTATTTGAATCAGCGGCTTAGGGTTTTCTGACCAGCCCGACTCGACACCGGACGAGGAAACCGCGCAGGGACCGGCGCAGGACGTGAAAAGCCTTGTTGCGGGGTGGAGGACATCCACGAGAACAAGGCAGGTATTTGCATACGGTGAAGACTGTACAGCTTGTATCGCGGTCCAGGCGGGCATCTCGCCAACTCCGTGGGTTTCCTGCAGTTGTCCCAAAGGCGTCAGATGGCACCTGGATACCTCAGGTAGGCGCCAACGTCTTTGCGATGAGCCACTCACATGACGTGGAGCAAAGAGACGAACGCGGCACGCAGGTACAAGACCGTCGACGGCACCGACACCACCCTCGTTGGAAATCGATGTGATGTGAATTATGAGATCATCTGAGGCGCGTTATCCCTGTTTCTTCGGAGACGGATTTCGAGCAATCGAAAGGGATGACGGAGTTGTCGTAGTAACTGTGGCGGCGTGGTGGAATGGTATACACAGCAGACTTAAAATCTGCCGCCTTATGGATTGTGGGTTCGAATCCCACCGCCGCTACCAATGAAGGACAACCGGGCTTTCCCTGAAAATGTGGAGAGCACCAACTGAGGACTCAGAAGGCGTTCTACGGGAAGCGGAAACAGGCCGACGCCGTTGTTTCGGCGTGACGCGCTGCGACATCGCCATGGTCGAGAGGTTCTTCAAGACGATCGAGTCGGCACTGATCCGGCTGTCGGCCTACGCCTCGCCCCGGCAATCGCGACAAAAGGCCGAAGACGCCATCGCCCGACACATCGACGGGTCGTACAATCCCGTCAGACGGCACTCATCGCGCGACTTCCAGAGCCCGAACGCCTCCGAGCGGACAGCCCGCAAACCCTGAACGCTCTCCACAAGACCCGGAGACGTCCAGCCTAGCGTCATGAATCCGCTTCCTGGTCGGTCTGTTGCGGAACAAGGTCCTCAAGCAGGTTCTTCCCATCGTCAGAGCTCTTCAGCCCGGCGTTGATGATATCAATCGCTTCCCGCAGGCTTTCCAAGGCATCCGGATCGTCGACATCCTGCAGGGCCAACCTTATCAGCCTGCGGATCTGCGACAGGCGCGCGACATTGTTCAGACGCGTCTCTGCAAGTTTGTACAGGGTCTCGACGTAGAGTACGCGCGCGTCCGACATGACATACCTATAGGCTTGCGGATAAAGGAGCGCATCTACTTTAAGTTGCGCCTGCTCAACAACCCAACGCGGGAACGGCTTCCCAAGTTCGTGATGAGGACGTGGCGGAAGTTTCGTGTCTCGGCGACGGACCGCCCCGGCAGCGTCGCGTGGGTCATTTGGAGTGCAACGAAGGTATACCGGGCATAAAGTCCGGATGAAGCAGCAAGGAGAAGCCAGTGACCCCATGGCCGCCGGGCAGACGTGCCCGTGATCGGGTGGACCCGTCGAATCTCTGCCGACACGGGTGTTTGGATGCGCCTGACGGTCCAGAGGCCGACGTGGTCCGCGAACAACCGCCGGTGCCGCAGAACAAGCCGCGCACATGCGGTGCTGCATGGCCCGGAAGGCGGGGAAACACGGAGTCCGCTGGAGCTTTCTGGGGGTCACATCATGGTTCGGAGTGGACAACGCTCCTTCCGATCAGAGGGCGAGAGCCGGGAACACATAAATGCTGTAATTCACTTCTATGGTGCTGACTCGGAGCCGTCTCAGTACTTGGATCAAAGCGCGAGGACGGGAATGCTTAAGGTGGGCACACGCAATTGGACAGCGTTGAGCTGTTCCACTGTTGGGCTGGCATTGGCTTTGACATATGCTGCGCCGGCGCGGGCCGACGGAGAGTTTTTCCAGCTCGATATCGCCGAAGGCGCGACGGACTTCAGCCTCGCGATTGCGAGGGGACGACTCAATCTCGGCGGGAATTACGCCCGTTACGACGGCGGCAGTTCCGGCAGCCTGTCCTTGCTGTGGTCAATACCGGTCGACCCGCTCGGCACGTTCAAGGTCGGACCCAGCGTTGCCCGCATCCTGAGCGACACCGATCCTGACAGAACTCGGGTCGGGGCCAAGATCACGTTCGAGCGCTGGTCGCCGACCGAATTCGGCCATCTCTTCCTCCTGGGCGAATACAGCACGATCGACAACAGCTACTTCGGGCTGGTTCAGACCGGGTTCGGCAACTCCGGCTTCGCGGCCGAGCTGTCTGTCGGCGGCAGCGACAACTACAGCGCCATCACCGCTGCGGTATCGAAGCGGATCGGTGAGGGACCACTGGTCCTCAGGGCGGGCTATCGCTTCAAGGCCGAGACCCTGTTCGTCGGTTTCGCCATCAACACGTTCTAACAGGAGAAGCCAATGGCTGAGAATCCGTACCGGGGATTGATCACTTTGCCACAGGCCGCATACGGTTTCGTTGCACTCTCATTCCTCGTGCTGACCCTGGTCACGATCGCGCTGTTTTCGGCGCGGTCCGAGTCCGTGCTGGACGATGCACTGGACAGCGCGGTCAGGAAGCGGACCGAGGCGGCGGCGCAGGATTTCGCCCGGACGCTGCACTCCGACTGGGCCAATCTCAAGCACCTTTCCCGCATGATCGACGGCTCGGACATCGGTGGTGTGGGCGAGGTCATGGCCGGGATTCGGGGCAATGGTGAACGGATCTCGTGGATCGGTTACGCCGGTGTGGACGGCATCGTGCGCGAGGCTTCGGACGGGTTGCTGGTCGGCGCGGATGTCACTGAAAGACCCTGGTTCCGCAACGGCCTGCGTTCGGGGTTCGCGGGCGACGTGCACGATGCGGTCTTGCTGGCCAAGCTCCTGCAGCCCAAGGGTGGCGACCCCTTGCGCTTTGTCGACCTTGCCCTGCCGGTCACAGACGGCAGGGGAGAACTGACGGGTGTCGTCGGCATCCATATCGACGCAGCATGGGCAGAACGGTTTCTGACTGAAACGGCCGAAAGCCTGGGGGTCGACCTTTACCTGATAAACCAGTCCGGTGAGGTGGTCATGGCGAGCGGTGGCCAGTCGCCCGACGAGGACGAACAAAAGCTGCTGGCGGCCGCGCGTCTTGGTGCCGAGTCGGCCAGCCGCGATGAATGGCCGGATGGGCAGCAGTACTTCACCACGCTTGTGCCGGACGTGAGTTACGCGGATTTGCCGAGCTTCGGATGGCGGCTTGCCGGACGGCTGGACGTGCAGACTTTCCGTCCCCAGATCTACACGCTCGTCGTGTCCGCGATGCTGGCCGCCGCAGTGGCGCTTGGGGCGCTCGCGGCGCTCACCCATCTGTTTGTGCGCATTTACATCCGGCCCATCGGGGCACTTGTCGAGAACGCCACGCAGCTTGCGGCAGGCGAGGCGGTCTATCCGCGCGAACGCAACGCGACGCGCGAGGCCGCACAGCTGTCGGCCGCGCTGGCGGTCCTGCAGGCGCGCAGGCAGAAGATCAGCGGTTACTGAACGAGAACCGTTCCATCAGGTCGCTGATCAGTGCGGTTGCGCGGACGTTTGAGACACCCGGCGCATTTCCTTCAGCGTAGAAGCGGACGAAGAACGCATCGCGCTGCGCCGAATCCGGCAGCAACTGCACCCGCGCGCCATCCGCGGTCGACGCGATGACATATGCCCCGACCTCGCCCGGAACCCCTTCGATCTCGATCGTGCCGCGCGTCTCGGTCGGGAAGACGGCACCGCGCAGGCGCACCGTGTCCATCGTCAGCGACGTGATCCATAGCCCCCATTCGTCTGCGCCTGACCGGAAGGTCACGCGCTCGGGGCGGTCGGCTACGTGTATTTCGGTGCGGGGCATTTCGATGCATGCCAGAGACGTCACGCCGAGCACGACGAGATTGTAGAGCGTCCAGAACAGGATCACCCACTTTCCGTCGCCCGCGTCGTTGAAGGCAAAGCGGTCGGACACGACCCCCAGCCAGAGCCCCACGAAGGTGGCAAGGAAACCCAGAAGGAACGGCATCATCATTTGCCATTGCACGACGATGCGGGACCGGTCGCCGCCCTTGGCCGTGACCGAGAACGGGTGCCCGTGCGGCCGGAATAGCCCTACGATCGCCGCGCGGCTGATCGGAATCGCGCCGATCAGCTGACTGACGTCGTTCAGGATGGGCACCACCATGCCGCGGCTGAGGATGTTCAGGATCACGATGATCCAGATGTAGTAACAGCCAAAATAGCTGATCACGTCCGGCAGGCGGGCATCGACCACGGTGATGTTGCCGTACCAGTAGAGCAGCGGAAACAGGATCGCGGCGATGCGAAAGGGAAAGGTCGTCAGCCAATAGAAGACCGAGTCGATGACGCTCCACCGGTCGCGCAGTCGCAGGTTGCTCTTCGCGAAGGGACCGAGCGAGGACCGTGCGATCTGCATCAGTCCGAGACACCAGCGGGCACGCTGCGTGACGTATTCCCTGAGGCCTTCCGGTGCGAGACCCTCGGTCAAGGGCTCGGCCAGATAGACGGTGCGCCATCCCTTGTTCTGAAGGGCCAGGGTCAAGAGGAAATCCTCGGTCACGCTTTCCGTCGGCAAGCCGCCGATGTCCTGCAGCGCCGACATTCGGCAGACCGACGAGGTGCCGCAGCAAAAGGCGATACCCCAGCCATCGCGGGACGGCTGCATGTGGTCGAAGAAGAAGCGCTGTTCGTCGGGATAGGACCGGCTCAGACCGAAATTGTGCTGGATCGGGTCAGGGTTGAAGAAATGCTGCGGCGTCTGCACCAGCCCGACGTCCGGGTCGTGGAACAGCGCCAGCGTGCGCGACAGGAACCCCCTGTGCGGCACGAAATCGGCGTCCAGCACGGCGACGAAATCCGGCGGCACCGCGTCCTCGGCCAGCCGCGCCAGCGCGTGGTTGATGTTGCCGGCCTTGGCGCCCTTGTTGTCGGGGCGGCGCATGTAGCGCACGCCAAGCTGGTCGCAGAAATCCCGCAACCAGTCCCGGCGGCTGTCGTCCAGGACGATGACCTCCTTGTTCTGGTGGCGGAGTGAGCGCGACCCGACGATGGTGCGCTCGAGGACGTCCTTGTCCTCGTTGTAGGTCGCGATCAGGATTGCGACCTTCGGCTCGGGTCCATTCCACCAGCCGGCATGTTCCGTCGCCTCGTCGCTGCGCAGTTTGACACGCGACATGATGACGAAGGCGCTGAGCGAGCCGACCAGCGACAGCATCTCGAGCGCGAAAAGCGATCCGGAGGCGAGAAAATCGATGGTCAGACCGACTGGCGCCAGGGTCTCGGTCAGTCGCCACCACGCGTAGCGAATTGCGAGGAAGAACGCGATCGTGAACAGCGCCGCGCGGTGTCTGTCGTTGGTCCGGTCGACAATGGACGGCAGGATCAGGGCGATGCCCGTGATCATCCACAGATGGATGACGCTGGAGCCGAGGCCACCCAGATGGGGGAACTCAAGCATGTCAGCCGCGGAACAGGTCGAGCGGCCGCCGGTCGAAGAAGGCGCGTCCGGTCTGGCCGATCAGACATCCGACCTCGGGGTCGGTCGCCAGACCCGGAATCTGAAGCATCACGTCATACCGTTCGAGATGCTTCTGGCTGGGGGCCACCGCGAGGTGGTCATAGACGGTCACCGCGCCAGAACCGGCCAGCCGGATCACGGTGCCGTCAAAGGTGCCGGACTGACCTTCCAGCCGGAACGTCGCGGCCTGTCCGATCCTGAGACCGTTGTAGACCCGTTCGGTCACCGACAATGTGACCATGACCTGGTCGCAGTCCACCAGCCGCAGGATCGGGTCGCCGCGTTGAACCGTGACGCCGTCGGCCTGAAGGACTTCCCAGAACAGGCCGTCGTTCGGCGCACTGATCTTGCCGCCACGGAGCCCATTCACCCGCACCCGTTCGCGGTCGATCCGACCTTGTATGGCCGCGGCCCGAGCCTGTGCTTCGGCCAGCGCGTTCTTCAGGCCGGTCAGGACGGAGTCGAGTTCGGTCGCGCGCTGCGCGGCATTGGGGGAATCGTTGTAGCCATCGCCAAGAAACACGCCTGCCTCGCCGGCCTTCACCGCGATTTCCAGAACCTCGACCCGCTCCCGCGCATGGTCCAGGACGAGGGCATCGACCAGCGGTTCGCCCGGAAGGCGGTTCTGAAGATCGTCCAGCCCGTCGATCAGCCGCTGGTCGGCATCGTCGGGAAAGGCCCCGCCTTCGAGCAGCTTCAGCCGTATCCGGGCGTGATCAAGCCGTGTGCGCAGTTCGTCCAGCCGGTGTTGGCTATACACGTCGGACCGGTCCACCAGCCCGGCGCGCACAGTCTCGGTCGCCTCAATGTCGGCGGTCAGTCGCGCGGCTTCGGCCGCGGAGAAATCAAGTTCCATCATGAGGTCGTTCAGCCGGACGGAATCGACCAGTTCGTCGGTCACGGTGGCGAGGACCTCACCTTCGGACACACGCGAGCCCAAGGCACGATCCGGCATCTCCAGCGTACCGGCCACTTCTGAACGGACAGTGACCACCGGGGCATTCACAACCGCATCCGCGCTGGCTCCGGACATCTGTTCTCCGACGATGATCCAGACGGCAACGACAATTACGATGAGACCGATCGCGAGACGGGCGTATTTCATATCAGATCCTTGGAGGATTGGGCGATTGGTTAGGGGCTCTGTGGATCCGGGCCGAATCCCTCGAACCTACTATTTCACGGCGCTGTCGTCTAATTATGGCGCTCGTTTCGGGCGATGGCGCAGAGCAAATGCAGTGTTGCTGAGTAGTATGGCTGATTGGCAATATCTTGCCCTTCGATATCCGGAATTCCGCCGGAGGCCAGCGTGACAATGGCCCGGAACCCCGGTTCGTTGCTTTCGCTGAGCGGGGTGCCGTCCTTGTCGAAGGCCACCGCAACATGCCCTGGGAGGGTGGCCCGGCGCATGGCGGCACGCATTTCAACGACCGCCGCATGATCACCCAGACCGGACCAGGCAAGGTAGAGCGGCACGCGAAGCGCGTCATAGCTCGATCGCAGAAGGTGGTCGCGGGGCGGGGCGAACCCCTCGGTCGTGACCTCGATCCAGTCGGGCACCGGGCCGATGGAGGCGAGCTCGTGCAAGAGGCGCTCGCCGTGGGCCGCGGCTTGTGACAGCTCAGGCATCCCGAAGGCCGTGCCAAGCTCCCTCAGGGCGCGGGGATGATAATAGGACGGGTTCACGAGCACGCCCGCCTCGTCATGTCGCGCCTCGGCTCCCGGAAGGAGAAGCAGCGCGTCGGGTGTCCGCGGGTCGGGTGCCAGACACAGTGTGACGACGTCGCGGCAGATCGCCTCGGTCACGGAAAGGTCGATCGACCAGCCCGTCACGCGGGACGCTCGCAATAGGGCCCAGGCCCGGAACAGGTCGCCGTCCGTGGCATTGTGCCAGTCGAGGATGTGCTGTGCCTGTGAAGGGTCCCAGGCCCAGGACATGAGCGCGTCCTGGCGATTGGCGAGTGTCCGGCGCGTCCAGGCCTCGATCCGCTCGAAGGTGGGCCGGTCTCCGAAGGCCTGCGCAAGCAGGAGGCCATAGGCCTGCCCCTCGGAGTGGCTGATGCCGTTCTGGCCGTTGTCAACCACTCTGCCGTCCTGAGCAACGAACTTGTCGCGCCACTGAATCCAGGCCGACCTGCCATCACCGCCCCTTGCTCCGTAGGCCGCAAGCGGAAGCGACGCGAGGGCTCCAATGAAGGGTCTGCGTTTCATGTCCGTGGTGTCAGGGAGGGGCACGCAAGTGACCGCGTGCAATTCAGGTTGGAGGTTGCCTTGGCTGAGCCCGTGCAGCCTAAGCCGCCCCTCCCATCTTCGCAAGCCGGGGTCATTCGCGGTCTTGAGGATCGAAAGGGTGGGGGGGACGACGACCCAGAATGGCGTGGAGCCGAAGGCCGACATTCGCCCGCGTCGCGCACGGTTTCCGCCTGAAGCGGGGTCTGGCGAAAGCCCCGGCGCCGCAACGGCCAGCGCTTCAGTCGATGAGGCCCGTTTGCAGACTTCGTTGCGCCCCTGCGAAACCTGCCGCCGTCGATCGGGCCTGCATGGCATCCCCTGTCGGTTCGATCAGCCCTTGCGTCCGCCATCGTCCAGGTTCGAGGCCAGCTTGACCAGTTCGACCAGTGACTTGACCGCGAGCTTCTCGAGAATGCGGGCGCGGTGGTGGTCGACCGTCCGGGGGCTGATCCCGAGCGCAGCGGCGATCTCCTTGCTCGTGGCCTCGGCCGGGCGGGCCAGCACCTGGTTCACGATCTCGGCCTCGCGTTCGGTCAGGCGGGCAAGACGCTGGCGGAATGCGTTATGCGTCGCGCTGTCGGCCTGCCGCGAGGCGGCGTAGTCAAGCGCCGCGCGGATGCGGTCGACCAGTTCGGACTGGCGGAAGGGTTTCTCAAGGAAGTCGATCGCGCCGCCCTTCATCGCCTGAACGGATTCCCGGACCCCGCCGTGGCCGGTGATGAAGACCACGCCAAGGGGCCAGCCGCGGGCGTTCAGATCGGCCTGCAGTTCCAGCCCGTTCACCTCGGGCATCCCGTAATCGAGCACGAGGCACGCGACATGGCTGCCGTCGCAGGAGGCGAGGAAGCTTGCGGCGGAGTCGTAGGCCTCGACCTCGAATCCGCGCTGGCGCAACGCACGGGTGAGAGACGTGCGAATGTCCTGATCGTCGTCGACGATGTAAACGAGTGAGTGGTCTTCTGTCATGCCGCATCCTTGTGCGGCATCGCTATGTCCACCGTAAAGCTGAATCGGGCGCCGCGCGGCTCCCCACTTTCGTGCCACAGCCGTCCGCCGTTGGCCTGCACGATAGATTGGCAGATCGACAGGCCCAGCCCCATGCCGCTCGGCTTGGTGGTGGCGAAGTCGGCGAAGAGGTTGATGGCGGGATCGACGCCCGGCCCGTTGTCCGCGACGGTCAGCATGACCTGACCGTTCTCCTGCCGGGCGCTGAGGTGGACGCGGCGGTCGTTCTGCCAGTCCGAGGCCAGCGCCTCGATCCCGTTGCGGATCAGGTTGACCAGCACCTGCGCGATCTGCAGGCGGTTGGCATGGACCGGGGGCAGGTGGCCCAGATCGGCAGTGACCGTGACCCCGGCGGCCCGCGCCTCGGCGCTGACCAGGTGGCGGGTCTGTTCCACCAGCCCGGCCAGGTCGAAGTCGCTGCGGATGCCTTCGTCGCGGCGGATGAAGGCGCGCAGGGCCTTGATGATGTCGCCCGCGCGCATGGACTGTTCCGCGATCTCTTCCAGCGTGGCGTGCAGTTCGCTGTCCGCCCCGGCCAGCCGGTCCACGGCGAAAAGCGCGCTGTCGGCGTTCTGCGCGATGGCGGTCAGCGGCTGGTTCAGTTCGTGCGCCAGACCGGCGGCCATCTGGCCCATCGTGTTGTCGCGCGACAGGTTCGACAGTTCGCGGCTGAGCTCCGCGATCTGGTCCTCGGTCTGCTTGGCCTGGGTGATGTCCTCCATCGTCAGGACGTAATGCAGCGGCTTGCCGTCGTGGTTGAAGACCATGATCGCGTTGACCGCGACCCAGATCGCCTCTCCGTCATGGCGCAGGCAGCGCAGTTCGTGGGTGATCTCGTGCGGCGCGCTCTGACGGGCGCCGTCGAACAGCAGGAAGGGCGGATCGTCCGGGTGCACGAGGTCGGAAAACGCCATCTGTTCGAGCGCCGCGGTGTCATAGCCGGTGATCGTGCAGAAGCGGTCGTTCACGCGCAGGAACCGGCCCGAGGAGGAATCGATCTGCGCCATGCCGCGCGACGACAGGTCGAAGGTCTGGCCATATTCGATCTCGGTCGCCCGCCGCGCCGCGATCTGCTGCATGAGCGTGGTGTTCGCGTTTTCCAGCTCCTGATAGGTCTTGGGCAGCGGCTCGGCGGGATCGAGCTCCCCCTGCGAGATCAGGGCGGAGCGGACGGCGAAGGCGCGGACAGGCTTGTAGATGTAGTTGGCCAGCCCCAGACCGGCCAGACCGGTGATCGCCGCTACCAGCGCCGCGATCCAGATGTTGGTCCGCCGGTTCAGCTTGATGACCTCGGTAAAGTCGCTCTCCGGGGCATAGGCGGCGGTGATCCACGGCAGGTTTTCATTGATCGGCGGCATCACGACCGAGACATAGGTCTCGCCGCCATAAGTGAATTGCGACAGCGTTTCCCGGTCGACCGAGATCGTCCCCTGGTCCATCAGGTCCCCGAAGGCCGCCCGTGCGATCGGATCCTCGAAGTCGCGGATATTGGCGAAGCGCAGCGTGCCGTCGGCATCCTGTGTCTTCAGCAGGGCCTTGTTCGGATGGGCGATCACATCGCCGTTGCTGTGGATGATCAGCGCCTGCCCGGAGTCGCCGATCCTGAGCCGGGCGAGAAAGTTCGAGATGTCGCTGATCTCGATGTCGACACCGACGATGCCGCGCACGTGCCCAGGCTGGTCCAGCACGGGCGAAGCGAGCGTGATACCCGGCCGCTGCGACGAGAAGAAGATATAGGGATCGGTCCAGACCGTGGTCAGCCGGTCGCGGGCCAGCACATACCAGGGCCGGGTGCGCGGATCGTAGGTGTCTTCGGGATCCATCCGCCGTTCGACAACCGCGAAGTTCTCGTCCCGCCAGATCAGTTCCGTGGTGCGCGTCTCGCCCTCGGTGCGGATGATCTTGGTTCGGAACGGGGCGGGGCCCTCGCTGCGCATGACATAGACGAAACCGCCGGTTTCGGTCCCATGGTAAAGTCCCGAGAACTGTGGCGCGAGCTGCAGTTGCTGGAACAGCAGCCGCTCCAGCTGTTCCGGCACATCGCTGGCGATGACCCGGTCCTCGGCCAGCCGGGCCGACAGTTCCGCCGCGCCGCGCGCCGGGCTGAGGAAACCGCGCGAATGTTCAATCGCGTTGGTGCCGATGTCGCTCAGCAGGTCACGCGCATGGTCCAGCAGGGCGCGCTCCGAGGTGACATAGGAGGAAAAGACCACCGCCAGAACGGCAATGAACTGAAGCCCGGCAAGGCCGATGGCCAGCATGGCGCCAAGTGAGTTCCGCATGGCCAGTCCCCCCGTTCACCGGCCCGAGCGCCGTCGTCCGATACGCCGAGTTTCCACATATCGGAGAAGTGCGCAACTGCGCGGCGGGTGGGGCGATATAGGCAATATTACCGGGGCAATGACGCGCATTTCGCACTGGTTTTATATGTGCCAGTCTGAACTTACGCGCCGCGCCTGCCAAAACATCCCCAATGTAGCTTGCGTGGAACGTTATTTTAGATGTGACTTTCTCCGGGGCGTTTTGTGAGTGGACGTTCCGATCAGAATAGTTGTTGTGCTGCCGGTGCCGGGTTCTTTTCGGCGCCGGCAATTTCGTTCTGGCCGGTGGTTTCTTGGCCGCCGGCCGATCCGAACTCGGAAGGATTGTTCCGAAAACCTGCGACATCCTGCGACCAGCCTTAACCCGGTCGAAAGACGCGGTGTCGATAGTGGCGCCACAACAATCAACAGGTGTCGCGATGTCGAAATTCAGTGTGCTGCCGCGCGTCCTCGTCCTGCCTCTGCTGCTCGGGGCACCGCAGGCCGGGGCGGTCGATGGCTTTGGCCCCGTCCTGCGCGGCTATGTGGAAACGAATGTCCTGGGCTGGCTCAACGATCCGGCCGTGATCAGCGCGATCCACGATCAGAACCGCAGGCATACGGGGATCACGCAGGCCAGGATCGACGCGCTGGAATACGAATGGCAATCACAGATCGCCGCCGCCGAGAGCCCGTTGATCGACGGTGTCACTCGGTCCGCGGCGGCTGATGTCCTGCGGTTACGCGTCGCCGAGTCCTCGGGCATCATAGCCGAGGTCTTTGTGATGGATGCGCATGGCCTGAACGTCGCGGCCAGTGGTCTCACCTCGGACTACTGGCAGGGGGACGAGGCGAAGTTCACCGAAACCTTCGGTGCCGGTGGCGGTGTCCATGTCAGCGATGTCGAATTTGACGAAAGTACCCAGCTTTACCTCGGGCAGGTATCGGTTCCGATTTCCGACCCGGACACCGGCGCGCTGATCGGTGCCGCGACAATCGGCCTGAACGCCGAACTGCTGTTCTGACCCTCAGGCAAAGGCGTTCGCATATGATCCTCGGTACCGACAACAGGACTGGACCGAACAGGTTCCGGTCGACATTCATCATCAGCACACTTGTCACCGCGCTGGGTATCCTGGCCGTCGTCACGTTGACCGAGGTGCGGTCAAGGGCCCAGCTTGCCACGACGCTGCAGGGCAACCTTGCTGCGCGGGCAGGACAGACCACGGGCCTGCTCGCCCGTCAGGCCGTCGGTGCGGTCCGCTTCGGCAAATCGGCCCCGTTGGCCGACCTCGGGGACAGCCTGCTCCTGGACGGTGGCGGCGATGCCCTTGGCGCGATCTTCATCGACGCCCAGGGCAATGTCCTCTACGCCGCCCGCGGCACTGACTTCAACGAAGACGCGGCACTTTCTCTGGCCCGCTCGGTCATGCGGGACGGGCCGGATCGGGCGTTGGACGGGATGCTCCGTGCTCACAGGATCGAGGTGCCGGATGGCACCGCGATCGGCGCGGTGGTGACGCAATGGTCGGCCGCGCGGCAGTTGGACGAGCTGGCCAAGGCGCGTCAGTTGACGATTCTCGTCGCCGGCATGACCTTCGCAGGCGCTCTTGCTGCGGTCGCGCTGTTTCAGTTCCTGTACGTTTCGCGTCCGCTCGTCCGCATCTCCGGGGCCATGCGTGCCCTCGCGGACGAGGATTTCGACACCGATTTGCCACCACGGAACCGCCGCGACGAACTGGGCGAGATTGCCGGCCGCCTGCATGATTTCCGCGACTCGCTGAAGGCTGCCAAATCCGCGGAGCGTCAGAATGCGTTTCGCAGCGCCGCGATCGCCGGGTCCTCGGCTGCATTGCTGCTTGTCGATGGCGGCGGCATTGTTCTTTTCGCCAACCCCAGCTGTCGCAGGCTGCTGGACAGGATGGCAGTCGATCTGGCCGCGTCGAAGGGCAGGTTCGACAGCGCAACGCTCGAAGGACGCCGGGTGAACGAACGGCCTGGTCTGCCGGAGCTGCTGGCTGGGCCTGCCCCGGCAACGGAGACCCTGCAATGGGGCGGTCGGCATGTGCGGGCCAGCATCGCCGCAGTAACCGACGGTGACGGCACGCAACTGGGTCATGTCATCGAGCTCGAGGATGTTACGCAGGCGGAACTCAATGCCGCGCTGCTCAATGCCCTTGAGACACGGCTGCTCAGGGTCGACTTTGCCCGTGATCATCGCGTGCTGCATTGCAATCGGCCCGTTCTGGCACTGACCGGCTTTGCGTCCCTGGAGGAAATGAGACCGTCCGGTCACGACCTGTTGGAGCCGGTAGACATGCCGGATGCGCCGGCGCCGTCCGCAGCGGAGGTCGAGGCGAGGCTCGTCGCAGGCGATGCCGTATCGGGACGTTTCCGGATGCATGGTGCGGCGGGTGCGGTTCACGTCGTCGATGGCGCTTTGAACCCGGTGCGATCTGCAGAAGGCGCGTTGGAACGTGTCGTCTTTCTAGGCGCCGACATCACGGACCAGCTCGCCCGCATGGAGATCCTGGACGCGGAGCGTGTGCGCATCGCCCAAGAGCAGCAACAGGTCGTCAGCGCACTCGGACGTGGGCTGGGCAAACTCTCCGAAGGCGATCTGCTGCACAGCCTGGATACCGCCTTCCCGGATGACTACGAGGGACTCAGACAGGATTTCAATTCCGCCGCACATGCCCTGAAGGAGGCCATGATCGCGGTGCACGAAAATGCGATTTCGATCCGTTCGGAAACCACGGAAATCAGCGGCGCGGCCGACGATCTCGCGCAGCGCACTGAACGGCAGGCGGCAACGCTGGAGGAAACGGCAACCGCGCTGGACCAATTGACGACATCTGTGAAGTCCGCCGTGTCCGGTGCGGACGAGGCAAGCTCCATCGCCCAGGGGGCGCAGCAGAGTGCCGAGGAAGGTGGGCGCGTCGCCGGGCAGGCTGTGGTCGCTATGGATGCGATCCGGTCGTCGTCTCAGGAGATCTCCAAGATCACCGGCGTGATTGGCGATATCGCCTTTCAGACAAACCTGCTGGCCCTGAACGCCGGTGTCGAGGCGGCTCGCGCGGGCGAATCCGGGCGCGGTTTTGCCGTGGTCGCGACCGAGGTGAGAGCCCTGGCTCAGCGGTCCTCGGACGCGGCACGCGACATCAACACGCTGATCTCTGAAAGCGCGGCAAAGGTCGGGTCGGGCGTCGAGCTCGTGAACCGCACGGGCGACGCGCTGCGCGCGATCGTCACTGCCGTCTCGGATATCTCGGCAAGGGTGTCGGAAATCGCCGGATCAGCGCGCGAACAATCCGCCGGTCTGAGTGAGATCAACCGGGCGGTCAACGAGTTGGATCAGGTCACACAGCAGAATGCGGGAATGTTCGAAGAGACGACCGCAGCTAGCCATGCCCTGATGCAGGAAGCGGAGTCGCTATTGGCTGCTGCGTCGCGTTTCCGCCTCTCGGACACCGCTCCGGCTTCGGCAGCCGTCTCCGCGCCTCGACCGACGCCGGGACGAACCCCGAGCGCTCCGGTCCGAACCGCTGCCCGCGTCGACTCACGCGCATTGGCCGCGGCTCATGAGGCTCCGGCCGCGGAAACCGGCTGGGAAGAATTCTGATGATCAGCGCAGCGCCGGTCCGGGTGGCACCGGCGCGGTCGCGCAGGAGCCGCAGCTTCGCCAAATCAGATGCGTGTTCCTGCGAACCGTTCCTGCCAGTCGGCGCGCTGCGAGTCCTCGATCTTGGCAAACAAATTCTCGGGCACGGAAAATGCATCGCCCGGTTGAAGTACTGTAAAATCATCAGGGGTGCCACGTGGCCAACGACGGTCCGGCGCAGAACCGAAAGCGTTCAGCATCGTGTCTGCCGTGTCGGGAATAAAGGGCGCGGACAGGATGGCGTAGACCCGGATCAGGTTCAGCGAGAGCCGGACGATCGCGGCAGCCCTGTCCGGGTCCGACTTGAAGGCAGCCCATGGCGCCGCTGTCTGCAGATATTCATTCCCCGCGACCCAGATCGCCCGAAGCTCCTGCGCCGACTTGCGGACTTCCATGGCGTCCATATGCGCCTGATAGGTGGCGATGCGCTTGGTGAGGTCGGCGATCAGGGTCTCTTCCTGAGGGCCATACGCACCGCCGTCTGGCACTGCCTCGCCAAACCGCGACCGGGCGAACTTGGTCACTCTGCTGACGAAGTTACCCAGGACGTCGGCCAGGTCCTTGTTCACCGACGCTTGGAAATTCTCCCATGTAAATTCGGCGTCCGAGCTTTCCGGCGCATGGCTCAGAAGCCACCAGCGCCAGTAGTCGGCGGGCAGGATATCAAGCGCCTGATCCATGAACACGCCCCTGCCGCGCGATGTGGAGAATTGGCCGCCATCGTAGTTCAGGTAGTTGAACGACTTGATGAAATCGACCAGTTTCCACGGTTCGCCCGACCCGATGATGGTGGCCGGAAATCCCAGCGTGTGGAACGGTACGTTGTCCTTGCCCATGAACTGGGTGTAGCTCACGTCGTCGGCACCCTTGTCGGTCCGCCACCAGCGCTCCCAGTCATCGCCCTTTCCAGCCTCCACCCATTCCTGGGCGCAGGCGATGTATTCGATGGGCGCGTCGAACCAGACGTAGAACACCTTGCCTTCCATTCCCGGCCAATCCGCATCACCTTTTCTGACGGGGATGCCCCAGTCCAGATCGCGCGTGATGCCCCGGTCCTGCAGCCCGTCGCCATCGTTCAGCCATTTCCGGGCGATGGATGTGGTGAGGACCGGCCAGTCCGTCTTGCTGTCGATCCAGGCTTCGAGCTGATCCTTCATCGCCGACTGGCGCAGGTAAAGATGCTTGGTTTCGCGCATCTCCAGGTCGGTCGATCCCGAGATCGTGGAATGCGGATTGATCAGGTCAACCGGGTCGAGTTGCTTGGTGCAGTTGTCGCACTGGTCGCCGCGCGCGCTGTCGAAACCGCAGTTGGGGCAGGTGCCCTCGATATAGCGATCGGGCAGAAAGCGACCGTCGGCAGGGGAGTACATCTGGCGTTCGGTGACTTCGCGTATCAGGTCAGCGTCGGCGAGGCGTCCGGCGAAATGTTGCGTCAGCCGGTGGTTCTGCGGCGAAGAGGACCGGCCGAAGTGATCAAAGGACAGGCGGAACCCGCGGGCGATGTCGGCCTGAACCGCGTGCATTTCGGCACAGTACTCCCGCACGGGCTTGCCCGCCTTGGCCGCCGCCAGTTCGGCCGGCGTGCCGTGTTCGTCGGTCGCGCAGAGGAAAAGAACCTCGTGCCCCCGGCCGCGCAGGTAGCGCGCATAGAGATCCGCGGGCAGTTGCGAGCCCACGAGATTGCCGAGGTGCTTGATCCCGTTGATATAGGGGATCGCGGAGGTGATGAGGTGCCGTGCCATGTTTCGTGCCGTTTGCTGTCGACCGGCACGGCTTTAACGCAGCCTGTGGTCAAGGGCTACCCCCGCCGGGTCCGCAGGCAGGGGGAATCAGCGCGCGGTATAGCCGCCATCGACCACGTGATAGGACCCGGTCACGAAACTGGCCTTCTCGGACAAGAGGAAACAGGCCAGCGCCGCGACCTCTTCCGGGCTTCCCATGCGTCCGATGGGGTGCAGTGCGGAGATATAGGCTTCGCGCGCCGCGTCGAATCGGTCGTCCACCAGCGGTGTATGGATGAATCCCGGCCCGATGGAATTGATCCTGACGCCCTCTGTCGCATGGTCCAGGGCGGCGGTCTTGGTCAGGCCGACAACGGCATGTTTGGCGGCGACATAGGCTGCGGCAGTGTTGAAGCCGACGGAGCCAAGGATCGAGGCCACGTTCACGATCGCGCCGCCACCTGCCGCTCTGATTGCCGGAATGCCGTAACGCAGCCCGTAGAAGACGCCGTTCAAGTTGACGTCGATCACCCTGTGCCAGGTGTCGAGGGGGTAGGCGCCGGTCGGTTCGCCCGCGCCGCCGATACCCGCGTTGTTGACGAGGAGATGCAGTGCCCCCGTGTTTGCAACGGCAAAGTCGATGATCGCCTCGACCTGCGCAGGGGCCGAAACGTCGCAGGTGGTGGCAAGGGTTCCATGACCGATCTCGGCCGCCATGGCCTCGGTCCGGGCCATATCGAGATCAGCCAGCACCACAGTGGCTCCGCTCGTGGCAAGTTCTTTCGCAATCGCGGCGCCGATGCCCGAGGCGCCACCGGTCACGATGGCCGTCTTTCCGTCGAATCGTATGTCCATTTCTGGTCTCCCGGTTCTTGCGCGTTCACCGGGAAGTTTGACGAGCGCGGGCGCCGCTGCCAAGGCCCGGCGTCAGGACGTCCCGTCCCTTTTGTCGCGGGACCGGCGCAGAAGGCGTCCGATGACAAAGCTGGTGCGTGGCGCGTAGACGTAAGGTGTGCGCTCGTCGAGTGTCGGGCGGGCCCGCATGCGGTAGAGGCCAAAGGCCAGCAATCCGACGTGACCTGCAGCAACCATCCAGAACAGGGCAGGGGGGCCGAAGGCCTCGATCAACTGCGACGCCGTCCACGGCGCGGCAATGGCGCCGAGCGCATAGAAGAACAGCAAGGCGGCCGAAAGTTCCGCCCGTTCCTCGGAGCGTGCGAAGTCGTGGGCGTGCGCCGCGGCAATGGAATAGACGGGGAAGGTGGTGAAACCGAACAGCGCCGCATTCACCATGACCGAGGCAAAGCCGCCGGAGGTGAAGATCGAGGCGATACAACTGACGATCGCGGCGGCGGAGATGCCGATCAACACCATGCGCCGGTCGAACTTGTCCGCCAGCCAGCCCGCCGGATATTGCGCGACCGCGCCGCCGAGGATGTAGACCGACAGGAAACCGGCGATTTCCTCTGCGGCAAGGCCCACGTCCTGCCCGTAGAGCGGTCCGATCATCCGGAAAGTGGCGCCCGAAAGTGCGGACACGATGACGGCGGCCACCGCCAGCGGCGAACAGGCCCAGGCCAACATCGGCCGCAGGCGCGGAGCCGAGGGCATGGCCGGCTGGCGGCTGGTGGTCAGAGAGAGCGGGAACAGGGCGGCGCAGCACATCAGCGCCAGCAGGTTGTACGAGACATAGTCGGCCGGTTCCAGAAAGCCGATCAACGTCTGCGCCACCAGCGATCCGCCCATGTCGATGATCCGGTATATGCCCATGACCCGTCCGCGTGTGCGGTTGGTGAGCTTGGCCATCATCCAGCCCTCGATCACCGTGTAGCAACCCGCGATACACAGGCCCGAGGCGATCCGCATCAGGGCCCAGGCGTAGGGGTCCAGGATCAGCATATGGGCCAGCAGCCCGATCGCGCCCGAGGCGGTGAAGGCCGCGAAGGCCCGCGAATGTCCGACCGAGCCCATCAGGCGTGGCGCCCACCAGCAGCCGATGAAGAACCCTACGAAATGGGCAGAGCCGAGCATCCCGATCTCAGAACGGGAGAAACCGAGGGCGACACCCGACAGTGCGTCCAGTGGGCCGACCCCGCCGGAGGAGAGCTGTAGCAGGATGACCGAGAGAAAGAGGGCCGAGAAGGAAACCATCAAGCGCATGAAGCATCTGTGCCGCCGTGACGCGCCGGGATCCAGTCCGGTCGCGACCCTTGGCGTCGGTATCCTGCGATTTCTCGCGGATGGCGCTCGGGGCGGAACTCAGTCCGCGACCGAGGCGGACAGTTCCGGCCCTCCGCCACGCCACGCCACCGACCAGCGTTTCGGGGGATCGCTTCGCGCCCTGAGCCGGTCCAGCCGCCAGCCTGTCTGACCGGCCCCATGACGCGCGTCGAGCCGCCAGCGGCTTTCCACCCCGGGCGCGCCGCCATCGCCGGCGGTCAGGATCAGCCCCAGCGGGGCGTAGCGTCGGCCCGTGGCTTCGGCACCCGTTTCGGCGGCCAGATGCATCCGCCGCACGGCGGTCAGCGTCGGCAGACCGGGCAGATCGGCGACCATCAGCGCGGCAGCGCCGGACCGCAGCACCTCCTCGGCGGTCCACAGAACGTCCTCGGCCCGCGGCGCGGTGACAAAGACAACATGGGCAGGCGGCAGGAACCGCGACATGCCATCGCCGTTCAGCCGTCCGGAGTCCCACGTGGGTGCGATCCAGATCAGTGGCCGCGCCGGGCCGGTCCCCGCACGGGCGGCGATCATCAGCGCCAGCGTCCACCGGGCGTTGCCGCAAAGTTCGTGCACCCGCGCCAGCCGCAACCCCGCGCCGGGGCCGAGGGAGAGCCCGGGGGCGGGCCGATGCGGGGCATTGCCCAGAAGAGTCGCGGCGTCTGGCATGTTTCGAGTCTGGCATGTTCCATTTTTGTTCTCAAGAGCTGGCCGGCCGTTCAGCATTCCGAAACCAGAGGCGACTATGACAGGGGGCGGAGGCGGAAACATATGCAGACATCCCCGCTCGGACGGACCGGAACCAGCGTCAGCCGATACTGCCTCGGGTCGATGACATGGGGCGGGCCGACCCCGATGCGCGAGGCGCATCAGCAGATCGACATGGCGCTGGATCACGCCATCACCTTCCTCGACACGGCCGAGGTGTTCCCCGTCGCCCCCGTCCGCGCCGAAACCGTGGGCCGGACCGAACGCATCATCGGGCTCTGGTTCGAACGCAACGGGCGCCGGGGCGAAGTCACGCTGGCCACCAAGCAGGCGGGGCGGGGACTGGGCATGGTCCGTGGCGAAGCCGCGATCACCCCCGCGACGATCCGGGACGCACTGGAAGGATGCCTGCGGCGGCTGCGGACCGATTACATCGACCTTTACCAGTTCCACTGGCCGAACCGGGGTGCCTATCACAACCGACGCAACTGGGATTACGATCCTGCGGGCCAGAGCGCCGCCGCCGTCCGGCAGAACATGGCCGACTGCCTCGGCGCGTTGCAGGACGAGGTGCGGCGCGGAACGATACGGCATTTCGGCCTGACCCACGAATCCGCCTGGGGCATGGCGCAATGGCTGGCCCTCGCGGATGCCGGGGCCGGGCCGCGTCCGGTTACGGTGCAGAACGAATATTCGCTGCTGTGCCGGGCGTTCGATACCGACCTTGCGGAACTGGCCGTCAACGAGGATCTGGGGCTGCTGGCCTTTGCGCCGCTGGCCTGGGGATTGCTGACCGGGAAATATCGTGACGGTCCGCTGCCCGCCGGTGCCCGCACCGCGGTGGTGCCCACCCTTGCGGGACGCCTGACCGACCGGGCCCGGAGCGCGGCCGACGCCTATGTCCGGCTGGCCGAACGGGCGGGGCTCGATCCGATCGGCATGGCGCTTGCCTGGGTGGCCGGTCGGCCCTTCACCACGTCGGTCGTCTTCGGGGCGACCACGTCGGAACAGCTCGCCCATATCCTCGCCCAGACCGACCTGACCCTCACACCCGACGTACGGACCGCCATTGACGCGTTGCACCGGGACCACCCGATGCCGTTCTGACGCCACGCTGCCCGGAAATCGACGGCGCGCGTCGTTTTGTGACTTGCGAAACGAGCGGGGCCTCCGTTCCATCGTGACCTGCAGGACCGCTGCCACGGTCCGGGGGAGACACGATGCCACTTGCCATGACCCGCGAGGTCTTTATCACCTGTGCCGTCACCGGCTCGGGCCAGACGCAGGACCGGTCGCCGCATGTCCCGCGGTCGCCGAAAGAGATCGCGGACAGCGCCATCGCCGCCGCCCGCGCCGGGGCCGCCGCCGTCCATATCCATGTCCGCGATCCCGAAAGCGGTGCGCCGTCGCGCGATCCGAAGCTCTATCGCGAGGTCACGGACCGGGTTCGCGACGCCGATGTCGATGCGGTCTTGAACCTGACCGCGGGCATGGGGGGCGACCTGATCCTCGGCGGGACGGAGAATCCGCTGCCGCCGGGGCCGGGCACCGACATGATCGGCGCCGAGGAGCGGCTGGCGCATGTGGCCGAATGCCTTCCCGAGATCTGCACGCTCGACTGCGGCACGATGAATTTCGCCGAGAACGACTATGTCATGACTAACACGCCGGGCATGTTGCGGGCGATGGGGGCAATGATCCGCGACATGGGGGTCACACCCGAGGTCGAATGTTTCGACACCGGCCATCTCTGGTTCGCACGGCAACTGGCCGAAGAGGGAATCCTGCGCGATCCCGCGCTGGTGCAGCTTTGCATGGGGGTGCCGTGGGGCGCGCCCGATGACCTGCCGACGCTGCTATCGATGGTCGGAAACCTGCCCGCCGGATGGACCTTTTCGGCGTTTTCGCTGGGGCGCAACCAGATGCCCTATGTCGCCGCCGCCGTTCTGGCGGGCGGCCACGTTCGCGTGGGTCTGGAAGACAACCTCTGGCTCGACCGCGGTGTGCTGGCGACGAATGCCGACCTCGTCACCCGCGCGGTCGAGATCGTGGAGCGGATGGGCGCCCGTGTGATGACGGCGCAGGACATGCGCGATCGGCTGGGGCTGACCAAGCGCGCGCCTGTGGGGGCGGCCGCATGACCCAGACGGCCGCGATCATCGGCGGCGGCGTCATCGGCGCCGGCTGGGCCGCACGGTTCCTGCTCAACGGCTGGAACGTTCGCGTCTTCGATCCCGAACCGGGGGCGGAAGAGCGCGTCGGCGCGATCATCGACCGCGCCCGGCTGGCGCTGCCCGGCCTTGGCGACGTGGCGCTGCCGCCCGAGGGCGAACTGACCTTCTGCAAGCTGATGTCCGAAACGGTCGCGGGCGCGGCCTGGATCCAGGAAAGCGTGCCCGAGCGGCTGGAGTTGAAGCAGACGATCTACCAGAAGCTTCAGGAACATGCCGAGGAGAGTGCGATTCTCGCGTCGTCCACCTCCGGCTTCACCCCCTCGGAACTGCAGGCCCATTCCAACAATCCCGGCCAGATCCTCGTCGCGCATCCGTTCAACCCGGTCTATCTCGTGCCGCTGGTCGAGGTCGTGCACAGCGGCAAGAACCACCCGGACATGATTGACAACGCTCAGGAAATCCTGAGTAGCCTCGGGATGTATCCGCTGCGTGTCCGCAGCGAGATCCCGGCGCACATCGCGGATCGCCTGCTGGAGGCAGTCTGGCGCGAGGCGCTGTGGCTGGTGCGCGACGATGTGGCCACCACCAAGGAGATCGATGAGGCGATCCGCATGGGCTTCGGCCTGCGCTGGGCGCAGATGGGGCTGTTCGAGACCTACCGCATCGCGGGCGGTCCCGGCGGCATGGCGCAGTTCATGGCGCAGTTCGGCCCCGCGCTGAAATGGCCCTGGACCAAGCTGATGGATGTGCCCGAGCTGACCGACGAGCTGATCCACAAGATCGCCGAGCAGTCGGACGACCAGTCCGGACATCTGAGCCTGGACGATCTGCAATCGGCGCGCGACCGGAACCTCGTCGGCATCATGCGGTCGCTGATGCGCGAGGGCTGGGGCGCGGGGGACATGCTGAATAAGGCGGACCGCGCGCGTGAGGCGGGGCGGGCGATGGCGCGGCAGCTGGCCGATATCGCGGACCTGTCGCAGCCCGTCCTGACCATGGATCGGGCGGTGCCGCTCGACTGGCTGGACTACAACGGCCACATGACCGAGGGGAAGTATCTGCACGCTTTCGGCAATGCGACCGACCGGATCATGGAAATCATCGGCTGCGATCCCGAATATGTCGCGGCCGGCAAGAGTTTCTTTACCGTCGAGACCCATATTCGCCACATCGACGAGGTGAAGGCGGGCGCGCCGCTTCAGATTCGCAGTAGGCTGCTGGCGGGCGACGGCAAGCGGATGCGGATCTGGCACGAGATGACGTCGGGCGACCGTCTGCTGGCGACCGGGGAACACATGCTGCTGCATGTGGATCTCGAAACGCGGCGGGTGTGCGATGCGGAGCCTGCCGTCGCGGCGGCGATGCGGCAACTGGCCGAGGCGCAGGCGGCGCTGCCGGAGCCCGATGGCGCGGGGCGGGCGGTCGGTCAGCCTCGGTAAACGCAGCAGCGTGGCCTTGACGCGTGCGTTGCGCAAGGCCGGCGCAGCGCGGCCTCAGATCGTCCGCCGCAGACCGACGAGGTAGGCTGTGACCTCGCGGTCGGAGATCCGCGCCTCGCGCACCAGCTGGTCGAAGTGCTCGGTCAGCGCAGCGACCCGCGCGCTGTCGCGAAAGGCGATGTAATTGCGCCCGGCATAGAGCACCGCCATCAGCGGGCCGAACACGGTGATCGGCGCGGAATACAGGCGGCGGGCGTCGAAAAAGAAGAGGCGCAGGCGCGGGAAGAGGTTCGTCGTCAGTTCGACAAGGCGGGTCAGTTGCGCCTCTCGGATCTCGGCCGGGATATTGCGGTAGTAGCCCTCGGCTCGGGCGAAACTTTCGATCTCGTGCATCGGCATCGCGATCTCGTAATCCGACCGCGCGCCGCGCATCCAGTCCAGACGGGCATTGGACGCGCGGATCGCCTGCACCGTGCTGCGCCCGAGATGGGGGGAATATTCCCATTGCAGCATCGCGTCGGTCTTGAGCATGTCGGGCAGGGCGGCTGGAACGTGGCGGATCTTGTAGCCCTCTGCCTCGCGGTGCCAGGCGAAAATCTGTTCGTCGACCAGCGCCCGCTCGGCCGCAGTCAGCGTCATCGAAGTCGCCAGCAGGTCCGCCGCCGTCTCGGGCCGGTCGGACAGCGACAGCAGCCAGTCCGCTGACACCCCGAGCGCCGTGGCGCATTCACCCACCACCTGCGCATTCGGCAGCCGCGCGCCGTCGCCCCCAAGAAGCTGCGAGACGGTGGAACGGTCGACCGCGATCCGCCGGGCGAGTTCGGCCTGCGACATGCCGGTTGAGGCGAGGGCCTGCGCCAGCCGGGCGCGGAACTGCGCGGCGCGGGTAAGCTTGTCGAGTTTCTTCGTCATGCGATGGATATTATCACCAAACGAAGGATTTGTGCACCATATCCCTGCTGCACCGCCGCATCCGGATTGCGTAACATTTCCATGACGCCCGGCGCAAAGATCGGGCGCAGGGTATGGGACCGATCCAACATGGCCGACAGCGTCAAGACGCAGTCATATATCTCTGTCTGGAAAGAGAAATTCTATCGCCGCCGCTTCGAGTGGCCAACGCTGGCACTGCTGGCGGCCTGTTACTTCGCCTGGGGGCTGGGCACCACATGGCTCGCCACGCTCTGGCTGCCTGCCGCCATCGTGCTGACGGTTCTGGCCATAGCCCTGCATTCGTCGCTGAGCCACGAGATGATCCACGGGCATCCGTTCCGATCAAAATACCTGAACGAAGCGCTGGTCTTTCCCGCGCTGACCCTGCTGATCCCCTACCGCAGGTTCCGCGACACGCATCTGGACCACCACCAGGACGCGATCCTGACCGATCCCTATGACGATCCGGAGAGCAACTACCTCGACCCGGAGGTCTGGGCGACGCTCGGCCCGGTGCGGCGGGCGGTGCTGTCGTTCAACAACACGCTGGCGGGGCGGCTGCTGATTGGACCGGCGGTCGGGCAGGTCGCCTTCATGGCGTCGGACTGGCGCGCGATCCGCAACCGCAAACCCGGCGTGCTGAGCGGCTGGCTTTGGCATCTGCCGGCGGTCGCAGTGGTCGCTGCATGGCTGGTATTCGTGGCGGACATGCCTGTCTGGGCCTACCTCGTCTCGGCCTACGCGGCATTGGCGGTGCTCAAGATCCGCACCTTCCTCGAACATCAGGCGCACGAGCGCGCGCGGGGTCGAACGGTCATCATCGAGGACCGGGGAATCCTGGCTTTTCTGTTTCTGAACAACAACCTGCACGTCGTTCATCACATGCATCCGCGGACACCCTGGTACAAGCTGCCCGAGCTCTACCGCGACAACCGCGACCGCTATCTCGCGCGGAACGACGGCTATCGCTACGCCTCCTACGCCGAGATTTTCCGCCGGCACCTGTTTCGTGCAAAGGACCCTGTGCCGCATCCTCTCTGGTCGCGCTCCAAATAAAGGCGCATAGCCCGAGGGATGGAAACCTGGGTCCTTTTCACCTTTGGCGCGGTGGTCTTCCAGACCCTGCGCTTCATGGTTCAGAAACAGCTGAGCACGTCTTCCCTCTCCGCGAGCGGGGCGACATTCGCGCGCTTCATCTACTCCGCGCCGCTGGTGCTGGCCGCCGTGCCTTTCCTGCTGAACATCTACGGGCTGGACTGGCCGCATTTCTCGCTGACGTTCTGGCTCTACGCATGGGTCGGCGGGATCACCCAGATCTTCGCCACCGTCTTTGTCCTGCTGATCTTTCGCAGCCGTCACTTCGCCGTCGGCGTGACCCTGAAGAAGACCGAGGTGCTGCTGACCGCCATCGTTTCCCTCGCCGTGCTGGGCGAGGGGGTGTCGTTGCCCGCGCTGGTCGCGATCATGGTGGGGCTGGCGGGGGTGCTGCTGCTGTCGGACCTGCCGGGCGGCGACGCGCCGCTCTGGCGGCGGATCGGCAACCGGGCGGCGGTGCTGGGGATCGGGTCGGGCGTGCTGTTCGCATTGTCCGGCGTCTGCTATCGCGGCGCGACGCTTGAGATCGCGGCGGACGAACCGCTGGTCCGGGCCGTCGTCACGCTGGCGGCGGTCGGTATGTCGCAACTGATCGGCATGGGCCTGTGGCTGCGGCTGCGCGAACCGGGCGAGATCGGGCGCGTGGTCGGCGCATGGCGGACGGCGGGGCTGGTCGGGCTGACCTCGCTCTTCGGCTCGGTCTGCTGGTTCACCGCCTTCACGTTGCAGAACGCGACCTACGTCTATGCCGTCGGGCAGAGCGAGGTGATCCTGAGCCTGATGGCGGGCTACCTGTTCTTCCGCGAACGGCTTTCGTCGCGCGAAATCGTCGGGATCGGCCTGATCACCGCATCCGTGCTGTCGCTGATCCTGCTGGTCTGAGCCGTCAGTCGGCCCGCTCGCCGCGCCTGATCATCCCCTTGAGCCGGGTGAAGGCGCGGTTCTCGTCGTTGTTGGAGAAGAACGGCACCGACTCCGGCGGGGTCGGGTCGGCGGCGCGCTGCGCCACCTCGGCCAGGACGACCTCGGTGATGAAGGGCAGGTCGAACTCGCGCACCTGTTCCAGCGGGATCCACTGCAGCAGCGACAGTTCGTCCTGCGCGCGGCTGAAGTCGTCCGGGTCGGTCTGCAGCGTTTCGGCATCGGTCAGGAAGAACCGCGCGTCGAAGCGGCGCGGACGGCCCGGAGGGGTGATGGCGCGGAACACGAACTGCAGGTTGGTCGCGTCGGGGATGTGGCCGGTGGCGGCGAATTCGGTCCAGTCCTCGGCCGGGGTGCCGGGCCAGTCGGCCTTGGTGCCGAGGATCTGGCCGGTTTCCTCCCACAACTCGCGGATGGCGGCGACCGAAAGCGCGTGGCTCAGGTCGTCCTCGCAGCCTTCGGCGATGCGGGTCGCGCAGAGGTCGGGCAGGGGGCCGGCCAGCGGCACGTCGGCATCGCCCTTGTCCATCGCGCCGCCCGGAAAGACGAACATGGACGGCATGAACACCGCCTTGGCACCCCGCTGACCCATCAGCACCTTGGGTGCGGTCGCGCGGTCCCTCAGCACGATGATGGTGGCTGCGTTGCGAATGGCGGATTTGTCGATCATGTGCTTCTCCCGGCGGCGTCGCGTGCGCCCTGCCGCGCGACCCTAGCGCGCGGCGTTACCGGTGCCAAGCGCTCACCTGCCGTTCGGCAAGGATGTGGCCCGCCCGTCGCGCGCATCGGCAAAGCCGTGCATGAACCGCGCCCACTGGAAGCCGATCAGCGCGCCCTTGAGCCGGGGCAGCAGGTAGAGCGACAGGCCCACGGTGCCGATCAGGAACGCGGTGAACAGCACCAGCGGTTCGGGGCGCAGGGCCGTGAAGGCGATCAGCATCGAGGGGGCCATCAGGTGGCCGACGATGAGGATCGTCAGATAGGCCGGGCCGTCGTCGGCGCGGTGGTGGCTGAACTCCTCCCGGCAGACCGAGCAGTGGTCGCGGACCTGCAGGAAGCCCTTGAGCAGCGGCCCGGAGCCGCAGTTCGGGCAACGACGGCGGAACCCGTTCAGGACGGCGCGTCTGGTGTCGCGGGCTGCGGGGTTCATGTCTGTCTGGGTCATGTCGGCATGGACTGTCGCGGTCATGGGAGCACTCATATTCGTCTGGTCCCGAACCTAATGCTTGGTGCCCGGGAAGGAAGAGGGCGGATTGTCCCACGGGTGCGGCGCGTCGCGAAAATTTTCGACGGATCGCGACGGAACCCGTCAGCCCGCCCGTATCAGTACTGAAATCGGACGAAGAAACGGTTTCGCGACCGAGGGCAAAACGAGCTTCTGAGGAGACTACAGGATGAAGACGATGACGATGACGGCCGCAGCGGCCATGATCGCGATGATGGCAGGCGGTGCGGCCTATGCGGACCAGCGTGGTCCGGGTGGCATGCACGGGATGCAAGGTGCATTCGGCGGGCCGGAGTTCGATTTCTCGGCTGCCGACACCGATGGAAACGGGCAGCTGTCCAAGGAAGAGATGCAGGCCTATGCCACCTCGCGTTTCGGCGCGGCGGATACCGATGGCGACGGTGCGATCAGCAAGGAAGAGATGCTGGCCCACATGGAGAAGCGCGACGCCGAGCGTCGGGCCGAGCGCCGGTCGCGGATGTATGACCGGATGCTCGAACGCGTTGACGACAACGACGACGGCAAGATCGGCATCGACGAGATGATGCCGCCCGAGCGGACGCAGACCCGGATGTTCGACCGGATCGACGCGGATGGCGACGGGATGATCTCGGAAGAGGAATTCGCCGAGATGCAGAAGATGCGCGAGGACCGCCGCGAACGTCGGGGTCATGGCGAGCGTGGTGAACACAGGCACGAGCGCAAATGGCGCGACGGGCGCGACACGAAGTGACAGCGGTGCGGGCCGGGGGGATGACGCCTCCGGCCCGTGCGACCCCGCTCCGGCGTTGCCGGGGCGGCGGGAATGGAATACGCCCGCGGGACGATGACCGGTATGGCCCTGGACGCCCTGAGCGACTGCGACGACGAGACCTTGCTGGCGCATTATGCGGCCGGCGACGCCGCGGCCGCGCGCCTGCTGACGGCGCGGCTGGGGCCGCGGGTCTTCAGCCATGCCGCCCGTCTGCTGGGCGACGCGGCCGAGGCCGAGGATGTGGCGCAGGAGGCGATGCTGCGCCTGTGGCGCATCGCGCCCGAGTGGCGGGCGGGCGAGGCGCAGGTTTCGACCTGGCTCTATCGCGTGACGGCCAACCTCTGCATCGACCGCAAGCGGCGGGCGCGTGGCGGGCACACGGCTCTGGACGCGATCGCGGAACCGGCGGATCCGGCGCCGAGTGCAGCGGGGCAGTTGCAGGACAAGGCGCGGATGCAGGCGCTGGACGAGGCACTTGCCACCCTGCCGGACCGGCAGCGGCAGGCCGTCGTGCTGCGGCACATCGAAGGTCTGGGCAATCCCGAGATTGCCGAGATCATGGAAATCAGCACCGAGGCGGTGGAATCGCTCACCGCGCGGGGCAAGCGGGCGCTGGCTGCGGCTCTGGCCGGACGGCGCGAGGACCTGGGGTATGCGGATGACTAGGCAAGGCGGACCCGACGACACGGACCGGATGATCGACGCGCTGCTGGATCAGGCGCGCGCGACCCCGCGCGACATGCCCGAGGGGCTGGCGGCGCGGATGCTGCGCGATGCCTATGACGAACAGGCGGCCCGGCGAGACGCGGTGCCGGTCACGGCGCCGGCACGGCAAGCTGTGCGCGGATGGCGCCCCGGCCTCTGGCGGCAGTTCCTCGATGCAGTCGGCGGGTATCCTTCGGTGGCGGGGCTGGCCTCGGTCGCCGTGTTCGGGGTGTTTATCGGGATCAACACCCCGGACCTGCTGACGCAGGGGGCCACGACGCTGGGGCTCACGACGGCCTCGACCGATCTCTACATGGTCGATGTGGCCTCGGTCTGGGACGATCTGGCGGCGGAGCAGTAGGAGAGGCAGATGAACGACAAGCCCGAAATGACGCCCGCGCCCGATGCGAAACCGACCCGGCTGCGGCCATGGCTCAAGGTCCTCTTTGCCGCCTCGCTGGCGCTCAACCTGCTGATCGTGGGGGTCGCCGGAGGGCTGGCCCTGTTCCACGGACCGGACGGCGATCACCGCAAGCCGCCCCGTGTCGACCGCTATGGCGGCCCGCTGACCGGTGCGCTGACGCGCGAGGACAAGCGCGCGATCTGGCAGGAGCTGCGCGCCGCCTACCGCGAAGGCCGCCCGTCGCGTGACGAGATGCGGGCCGAGTTCGCGACCGTCGTGCAGGCGCTGCGGGCCGATCCCTATGACCCGACGGTGGTCGAGGACAGCCTGAACCGCCAGTACCAGATGGCGGTCGAGCGGCAGCGTCTGGGGCAGGACCTGCTGATGAAGCGCCTGCGCGAGATGTCCCCGGACGAGCGCCGGGCCTTTGCCGACCGGCTGGAGGAGGGCATGAACCGCCGCCGGTCCGACAAGGACTGAGCGCGGGGTCAGCCCGCCGCGACAGCGACGAGGTTCCGTCCGGCGCCCTTGGCCGCGTAAAGCGCGCGGTCGGCCTGCTGGATCATCCGTTCCACCGCGCCGGGGCCGGGGGGCAGGCTGGCGCTCAGCCCCATGCTGACGGTCAGGTGCAGCACCTCGGACCCGCCCGGCACCGGAACCGCCGCGCGCGAGATCTCTTCGCGCAGGCGGTCGGCGACGCGCTGCGCCTCGGGCAGGCGGGTGTCGGGCATGACGATCAGGAACTCCTCTCCGCCGAAGCGCGCGACCAGGTCGCACGTCCGCAGGTTGTCGCGCAACAGATCGGCCAGCACGACCAGCGCCGCATCGCCCGCGGGATGACCGTGGGTGTCGTTCACCCGCTTGAAGTGGTCGATGTCCGCCAGGGCCAGCGCAAAGGGCCGCCCGCCGAGCGCGGCATCCTCGACCAGCTGGTCGAGGTAGCTTTCCGCGTAACGCCGGTTGCGCAGGCCGGTCAGCGAATCCGTGACGGCGGCGCGAAGTCCGTCCTGCACCCGCCGCCGCATCCGGTCGGCGCTGCGCTTGCGGCGCAGCAGGATCTCGGTCCGGCCCAGCACCTCGCGCGGGTCGAAGCCGAAGGGCAACAGCGCGCTGCCGCCCTGATCCAGCGCATCCGCGGCCACCGGATTGCGGTGATCGGCGGTCAGCAGCAGGACTTCCGCGTGCCGGGTCGACCGCTGCGACCGGATGTCCGCGATCAGACGCAGCACCGCCTTGCGTTCGGTCCCGTCGAGGTCGATCACCACGACGTCCGGGGCGTTGCCGGACTTGAGCCAGCGCAGCGCCTCGTTGATCGGCAATGGCATGAACCGGTGCCGGGACAGGCGCGACAGGGCGTGGTGCCAGTCCAGCGCGGTCGGGGAGCGCCGCGTGACCAGCGACACGGTGCCCGGCTGTTCGAACTCGGACATCGGCTCGGCCATGCCGAAGCTGCGGCCGGTCAGGTCGCGCAGCCGCATCTCGTCCTCGGTCCCGTGGGTGCGGATCAGGCTGCGCAGGCGGGCGTGCATCAGCACCTCGGGCTGCGTGCGGAAGAACACGTCATCGGCGCCGGCCGCCAGCATCCGTGCGCGGGTGGTGCGGTCGCTGCGCTGTGTCAGGACGACGATCGCCGCCGTTCCGGTGTCGGGCCGTTTGCGCAGGTCGCGGATCAGGTCCTCGGCAGGGGTGCCGGACAGGGTGTCCGACACCATCACCACGTCCGGCCGCCGTCCATCCAGCTGCGCCTGTGCCTCCGCCCAGTCAGAGGCTTGCAGAATCGTGGGAAAGGTCGCGTTAAGCTGAACCTTCAGGACGATCCGATTGGTCGCCGATTCATCAATGACTATGGCGGTGCCGACCATGAAGCAGCCTTCGACGCGCGTGAACGATTGGTCTATCTTTTGTTCGGATTGGTTAAGAAATTCTTTCCAACGCCGGACAGCCGTCCGAAATAACAGGGATCCCGCCCCATGAAGCAGAGTTCCGCCGAAACCGTCGCCCTGGAATGCCTGGCCTGGCTGGCCGGACACGACGACCTGCTGCCGGTGTTCCTCGGCGCGTCGGGGGCCAGCGGGGACGATCTGCGCGCGCGTGCGACCGAACCGGCCTTTCTGGCCTCGGTGCTGGAGTTCCTGACGATGGACGACGCCTGGGTCGTGCGGTGCTGCGACGCGCGGGGGCTGGCCTACGAGACGCCGATGCAGGCACTGGCCGTCCTGCAGGGGCGCGGGCGGACCCACTGGACCTGACCCACGGTCAGAGGTGCTTCAGACCGCGCGAGTCACCCTGCACCAGCTTGTCGAGCAGGGACTTGAGCTGGGCGTGTTCCGCATCCGACAGCCGCGCGGCCAGCGCCGCGCCGTTCGCGCGCGCCAGCGGGGTGCCCTCGGTCAGCGCCGTGGTTCCGGCGGCGGTCAACTGCACCCGCCGCGTCCGCCTGTCGCCGTCGCCGGTGTCGCGCGCGACAAGGCCCGCCGCCTCCATCTGGCGCAGGGCGCGGCTGGTGGCGGTGCGGTCGATGCCCACGAAATCCGCGATGTCAGAGGGCTGGGTCAGCCCCTCGTTCCCGACGGCCAGCAGCACGCACCACGTGATCCGCGTCAGGCCAAGCCCGCGCAGGGAGTCGTCCAGCCGCCGCTCCTGCTGGCGCGAGGCGATGGACAGGCGGTAGCCGAGCGAGTCGTGCAGGCGATAGGGGGGCTGTTGGGTCATGGGCCATCCCTAGTCGCGCGGTGGTCATTGTCAATCGCGCCGGCTTGCGGAGGGGGGCGTATCCGGCCAAGGTGCCGCCGCGCGGCAAGGGGACAGACATGCGGATCGACGGCATCATCTTCGACAAGGACGGCACGCTGTTCGACTTCGGTGCGACATGGAACGCCTGGGCGGGGCGGGTGATCGAGGACAGCAGCGGCGGCGACCCCGAGATCGCGCGCCGTGTGGCGGACTCGATGCGTTACGACCTCGAAGCGCGGACGTTTCTGCCCGACAGCCCGGTGATCGCGGGGACCAACCGCGAGGCGGCGGAACTGGTGGTGCAGGGCAACCCGGCGCTGTCGGTGGAGGAAACCGAAGTGCTGCTGATGACCCGCGCCGCCGAGGCGCCGCAGGTGTCCGCCGTGCCGCTGGTGCCGTTGCTGAGCGCGCTGCGGGACCGTGGCCTGCGGATCGGGCTGATGACCAACGACACCGAGTTTTCGGCCCGCGCGCATCTGGATGCGGCCGGCGTGACGGACCTGTTCGACATGGTGATCGGGTTCGACAGCGGCTACGGGGCGAAACCCGATCCCGATCCGCTGCTGGCCTTCGCCGCGCAGATGGATCTGACGCCTGCGCGGGTGGCGATGGTCGGCGACAGCACCCACGACCTGATTGCAGGGCGTGCCGCCGGGATGATCCCGGTCGCTGTTCTGACCGGAATGGCGCAGCGGGGCGAACTGGAAGAATTCGCCGACCTCGTCCTGCCCGACATCGGCCATATCCCCGGCTGGCTCGACACGCACTGACGCCAGCGGGGCCCGAATGCGACAGGACCCGTCGCATCCGGGAGCGAATCCGCCGCTCATCAGCGATTTTCTTGGCACGACCGAGAGGGAGACGCAGATGAACGACCACCCCAGACGCAAACGCGGCGGCGGCCGTGCGGGCCATGCCGCCCGCCGTGGCCCGGCGGTGATCGAACAGCGCCCGTGGCAGCTGACCGTCAACCGCGACCGCCCGACCGAACCGCTGACCGAGGAGGGCGTGCAGGCCATCCACGAGGGCGCCATGACCATCCTCGAGGAGATCGGCGTCGCCATCCTGAACCCCGAGGCGCTGAGGATTCTCGAAGAGGCGGGGTGTCGCTCCGAGGGCGAGGTCGTGTTCTTCGACCGTGATTTCATCATGGAGATGGTGGCGAAATGCCCGCGCGAGTTCACGCTGACGCCGCGCAACCCGGACCGGCAGATCGTGGTGGGTGGCGAGTACATCCTGTTCGGCAACGTCTCTTCTCCGCCGAACTACTGGGATCTGGAGATCGGCAAGAAGGTCCCCGGAACGCGAGAACACTGCGCCAACCTGCTGAAACTCACGCAGTATTTCAACTGCATCCACTTCGCCGGCGGCTATCCGGTGGAGCCGGTGGACGTCCATGCCTCGGTCCGTCACCTCGACGTGCTCTATGACAAGCTGACCCTGACCGACAAGGTGCCCCACGCCTATTCGCTGGGGGCCGAGCGGGTCGAGGACGTGATGGAGATGGTCCGCATCGCGGGCGGCTGGTCGCACGAGGAATTCGATGCAACCCCCCGGATGTACACGAATATCAACTCCACGTCGCCGCTCAAGCATGACTACCCGATGCTGGACGGCTGGATGCGGCTGGCGCGGCGCGGACAGGGCCTGATCGTTACGCCCTTCACGCTGGCCGGCGCGATGGCCCCGGTGACCATGGCGGGCGCCGTGGCGCAGTCGCTGGCCGAGGCGCTGTCGGCTGTCGCACTGGCGCAGTGGATCAACCCCGGCGTGCCCTGTGCCATCGGCACCTTCACCTCGAACGTCGACATGAAATCCGGCGCGCCCGCCTTCGGCACCCCGGAATACATGCGCGCGACCCAGATGACCGGCCAGCTCTGCCGGTTCTACGGCCTGCCGATGCGCTCCTCCGGGGTCTGCGCGGCGAACGTACCGGACGGGCAGGCGATGTGGGAGACGTCGAACAGCCTCTGGGCCGCCGTGCAGTCCGGGACCAATGTCATCTACCACGCGGCGGGCTGGCTGGAGGGCGGGCTGATCGCGTCGCCCGAGAAATTCGTCATGGACTGCGAGGTCATCCAGCAGATCCAGCGCTACATGGACCCCGAGATCTACGCCACCGGACCCGACGACATCGCGCTGGATGCGATCCGCGAGGTCCGGCATAACGGCCATTTCTTCGGCACACAGCACACGCAAGATCGTTACACGACAGCGTTTTACCAACCGTTCCTCAGCGACTGGCGGAATTACGAGGCATGGGAGGCCGCCGGGTCGATCTGGACCGCCGAGCGGGCCCATCACCTCTACAAGCGCATCCTCGCCGAATTCGAGGCGCCGCCGATGGACGAGGCCATCCGCGACGAACTGGCGGCCTTCGTCGAGCGGCGGAAATCCGAAGGCGGGGCGCCGACGGACTTCTGAACTGGTCCTGCCTCGGCGGTCCTGTCAAAGTCGGCGGACTGTCAGGAGGACCACACGTGACGCAGCAGGACGACACACCCCGATCGCCGGTCGCCAGCCGGATCACCCTCAGCGCGCTCGGCGCGCTGGCGGGGCTGTCGGCCTGGACGGTCAGCGAGACATGGGATGGCTCGCGCCTCGCCCTCGGGCTGTCGGTCTTCGTGCTGGGCAGCTTTGCCGTCTTCTTCGCGCTCAGCGGCCCGGTGCGGCTGCGACAGGCGGCGGTCGCCGCCGTGGCGCTGGTTCTGCCGGTCACGCTGATGCTGCTCTGGGCCAGCCTGCGGTTCGACAACGCCGGAGACTTCGTCGCGGAGACGCCGGCACTGGCGGGCTATGCGGTGATCCTCGTGATCGGAATGCCGTTCGTCGCGGCCGCGCTGAAGGGGCCCGGCGGCTGGCGGCGATACGACTGGCTGTTCGATATTTCATGGGTCGCGACAGTGCGTTACGCAGCGGCATGGATCTTTACCGGCGTGTTCTGGCTGCTGGTCACGCTGTCGGACCAGCTGCTGAGGATCGTTGGCATCCGCCTGATCGACCGGCTGCTCGACATCGACCCGGTCCCGTTCATCCTGACCGGTCTCGTCCTCGGCCTCGCGCTGGCGGTGGTGCATGAACTGCGCCGCTACGTGACGCCGTTCCTCGTGCTGCGCCTGCTGCGTCTGCTGCTGCCGCCGATCCTCGTCGTGTCGCTGGTGTTCATCGCGGCCCTGCCGGTGCGGGGGCTGTCGGGGCTGTTCGGAAACCTGTCGGTCGCGGGCACGCTCATGGCGATGACGCTGGCGCTGCTGACTTTGGCGACCGCTGCGCTGGACCGCGACGACGGGGCCGGGGTCAAGGGACGGGGCATGCTGGCAATCGTCCGGCTGAGCGCCATCGTCACGCCGATACTGGGCGCGCTGGCCGTCGCGGCGGTGGCGCGGCGGGTGATGCAATATGGCTGGACGCCCGACCGCGTGGCGGCGGCCTATGGCGTGGCGGTGGCGCTGCTCTACGGGCTGGGCTACGGCCTCGCGGCGCTCCGGGGCGGGCCGTGGCGCGACCGCCTGCGTCGGACCAACATCGCCATGGCGCTGGCTACGGTCGGTGTGGCGCTGCTGTGGATGACGCCGTTGTTCGGCCCCGAGCGCATTTCGGCCCGCGATCAGGTGGCGCGGGTGCTCGACGGGCGCACGCCCGCCGCCGAGGCCCCGGTGTGGGAGCTGATGAACGACTGGGGCCGCGCCGGGACCGCCGGTCTGGCCCGGCTGGCCGCGGCCGAGGATCACCCCGAGAGTGAAACACTGGCCCGGATGATCGAGGAGGCCCGCGCCGCGCGCACCCGCAGCGACTTCCTCTATGCGATGCGCGATTCAGGCGCCGACGAGATGATCGAACGCCTGACCCGTCGTCTGGCCGTCCGGCCCGAAGGGGCGGCGATCCCGCCCGGCCTGCTGCGCGAGGTTCCGGCCCGGCAACTGGCGCAATGGGCCTCGGGATGTGAACGCAGCCTGCCGGACGGGCGCCCGGCCTGCGTCGCGCTGGTGGACCGCTTTCTGCCTGATGGCGGAGAGGTGCAGATCCTGATCCTGTCCAGCCTGTCGGGCGACCGGGCGCAGGCGCACTATGTCTTCCGCCGCGATGACAGGGTCGATGTGCGGATGCCCCGCGACATGGCGGATCCCGGCTGGCTCGACCTGCGCGGCGCCGATATCGCCGCGATCCTCGACGGCGCCACAAGTTTCGAACCGGTGACGATCCGCGCCCTGCGCCTCGGCGACCGTCTGATCGTTCCCGACAATTGAGAATATTCGCCATTCCTTAAGCCCGCGCCGCGATGCTGGTGCCGCGCGTAAGGACGGGACGGATGCACGGGCTGATCATTCAGGCGCTTCAGCGCTTCATCGTGGACACCTACGGGGCAGGCCCATGGGCGGCGGCCTGTCGGGCCATGGGGCTGGCCGGGACGGAATTCGAACCGATGATCGTCTATGACCCGGCACTGACCGACGGTCTGGTCGATGCGCTGTCGACCGGGCTGTCACGCCCCCGCCCGGCGCTGCTCGAGGACCTGGGAACCTACCTTGTCTCCACCCCCAAGAGCGCGGGGTTCCGGCGGCTGCTGCGCTTTCTGGGCGCCGGGTTCGAGGATTTTCTTCACGCGCTCGATGATCTGCCCGACCGGGCACGGCTGGCGATCCCGGACATGCGCCTGCCTGTGCTGGCCCTGCGGTCGGAGGGGGCCGGTTGCTACCTGCTGTCCTGCAGGTCGCACCTGCCGGGGGCCGGGCATGTACTGGTCGGCGTGCTGCGCGCCATGGCGGACGATTACGGCGCGCTCGCGACGCTGGATCACCGGGGCGAAACCGGCGGGGCGGAACAGGTCGCCGTGCAGGTGCATGTCAGCCGTTTCGCGGAGGCGCGGACATTCGACCTGGGGGCCAGGACGGGCTGAGGATGGCGGGTTGCGACAATACGGACGACATGCTGGACCTGCTCTGCCCGATGCACCTACGCGTGGATCCTTCCGGGGTGATCGCGCATGCGGGTCCGTCGCTGGCCAAGCTCAGGCCCGCTGCGCCCTTCGCGGGGACACGCTTCGCCGACCGCTTCGATCTGCTGCAACCGGCGCTGTCGGATGCGGGCGCCGGTCTGGCGGATATGGCGGGGCGTCGGCTCCGATTGCGGTTCCGCGACCGGCCCGCGACGATGCTGGTCGGCATCGCGGCCCGCGATGCCGATGGCGGGGCGATCGTAAACCTGTCCTTCGGGATTTCAATCGTCGAGGCGGTGCGCGACTATACCCTGACCATCGCCGATTTTGCCCCGACCGATCTGGCGGTCGAGCTGTTGTTCCTCGTCGAAACGAAATCCGCAGCGATGGCCGCCCTGCAGCAGATGTCGCAGCGGTTCAACGGGGCCCGCATGGCGGCCGAGGAACAGGCACTGACCGATCCGGGCACCGGCCTGCGCAACCGCCGTGCGCTGGACCTGGCGCTGGAGCGGATGATTTCGGACGGGCAGGAATTCGCGCTGATGCATGTCGACCTCGACCGGTTCAAGCAGGTGAACGACACGCTCGGCCATGCCGCGGGCGACCATGTCCTGCGACAGGCTGCGCATGTCATGTCGGTCGAAACCCGGGCAGAGGATACGTTGGCCCGCGTCGGGGGGGACGAATTCGTCCTGCTGTTCCACCGGCTGTGCGACCGTGATCGGCTGGGCGAAATCGCAGCGCGCCTGATCGCGCGGCTGGAAATGCCCATCGACTGGCAGGGGCATCGGTGCGGGATATCGGCCAGCGCGGGGACCGCGATCTCGATCGACTACGACAACCCTTCGGCGGCCCGGATGCTGGCCGATGCGGACGAGGCGCTTTATGCGGCCAAGCGGGCAGGGCGCGGCAGGCACCGGTTCCACCCCGATGGCTGAGGCGTCACAACAACCCGAGGACCGAGGCGATGCCCTGCGCCAGCAGCGCCGCGATCACCGGCAGTGTCAGGCAGGCGGCGGAACGCAGGGCGACGAACCGCCAGCCCATGATCGGTGCCTCGTAGGCCAGGAGCCGGTGCAGGGCGAAGACGGCCCAGCCCGAGATCAGCGCGACCATCTGCGGCAGGCCCGCGCCGCTCTGCTGGAACACGATGGCGATCGGAAACGAGGTCATGGGCCCGCCGGGCAGCAGCCCGCCGATCCCCGCGGCCAGCGCGATCCCCGTGATACCGGACTGCGGCCCGATGACGTGCGACAGGGCGGCGACCGGCACGATCTGCACCAGAAAGGACGCCGCCAGCAAGGCGAAGGGCAGGCGCAGCATCAGCGTCTTGGCCGTGCCGAGCGCCGATACTCCGGCCTTCTGCAGGCCCGGCGTGCCTTCGCGCCGCCAGACCAGCACCGACAGCACCAAAACGGCCGCCCAGATGAAGATGACCGCCCCGATCATTCGCGCGGCGGCGGTTTGAGCCGGAACAGCGGCAGGCGCACCAGATAGCGCGCGATCAGCCCGGCGAGGATCGGAAGCGGCAGGCAGGCGGCATAGCGGATGGCCGAGAATTCGACCCCGAGCAGCGGCAGTTCCCAGACGATCAGCCGGTTGAAGCCAAGCAGCGACCATGCCGAGATGAAGGCGATCAGCGCCCCGGCATCGGCCCCCGCGATCCACAGCGCATAGACCATCGGGAACGAGGTGAACGGCCCGCCGGGGGTCAGCAGGCCCGCCACAAGTGCCAGCGTCAGGCCCTTGATCCCGGATCCCGCGCCCAGCAGTTGCGCGACCTTCTCCTGGCTGACCAGCCGCGTGACCAGCCCGCCGATCAGCAGACCGGCGGCCAGCTGCGGCAGGATCGACAGCATCAGCAGGGCCGCTTCTGTCAGGGCGTCGGTGACAGCGCCGGGACCCGATTTGTGATAGGCGATCGCCCCGGTCACAACGGCGAGGCTGATGAAAGCGATGTCGGTCTTGGCGATTTTCAAACGAGGGGGCCTTCTGTGTCCGGCCAAGCTGCGGCTGCGGCGGGGGAATTGCAATCGCCGACGCGGCCCGTTTCACGAACATGCAGTGTTGCAGCCACTGAAACGGGCAGCGGTGGACATCGCGTTCCTTCGGCGTGATCCTGTGGCGGCTGAGCGGAAGAGGCGTCATGGACAACACCGATCGCAGGGCCGGGGTCTTTTACGACCGGCTGACCAATTGGCAGGACGAGGCGCGGATGTTCCGCGAGATCCTGCTGGCGACGCCTCTGGTCGAGACGTTCAAATGGCGGCAGCCCTGTTACGGCTGGGAGGGCGAGAATGTCGCCTTGGTCGGTGTCTTCCGGGACTTCTGCGCGCTGAGCATATTCCGGGGCGTGCTGCTTAACGATCCGGAGGGCATCCTCGTACCGCCGGGCGAGAACAGCCGGTCGGCCCGGATCTTTCGCGCCACGAGCACCGAGGACATCAGCGCGCATCGCGACGCCCTGCACGCCTGCCTGCTGGAGGCGATCGAGTTGCATCGCGCGGGACGGACTGTCGCACCGATGGACGGCGATCCCGACCACCCCGAGGAACTGACCGAGGCGCTGGATGCCGATCCGGGGCTGGCCGAGGCCTTTGCCGCCCTGACACCGGGCCGCCGCCGCGGATGGATCCTGCAGTTCGCCGGGGCCAAGCAGGCCGCGACCCGGCGGTCACGGATCGAAAAGGCGATGCCCCGGATACTGGAGGGTCAGGGGCCACACGACCGCTGAGCGGTCGCAGCCCCCCAGTCAGGGCCGCAGCGGTCCCAGCAGGCCAAGTTCCGTCGCGAGAATCTGCAGTGCGAGGTATCGCGACCGGATGCGGGCATGCGACAGGCCGCCCGCGATGAACCACAGGTTCTTCTGCGGCGTCCGGCGGCAGATGTTGTTCAGCTCGCCATCCTCGCCCAGCCCCCAGACGGGTCCCAGCCTGTCGACAACCGCCTGCCCCATGGTGCGGCGCACCAGTTCCGACTGGCCGAGATAGCCGGTGGCCAGCACGATGACGTCGGCGGGCACAGTCGAGCCGTCCTTCAGCCGCGCGCCCTCGGGCGAAAAGCTTTCGATCCGGTCGTAATCCAGCAGGCCGATCTCGCCCTTGATGAGCAGTTCCGAACTGCCGGCGTCGAGGTTGTAGCCCCCGCCGCGCCGGTAGTATTTCATCTGGTGGCCGGTCTCGTCATGGCCGATGTCGAACTTGAAGCCGATCCGCTTGAGGCCCTCGATCATGTCGTGGTCCAGTTCCAGCATACGCTTGACGACAAGCCGATAGGCGTCGGCCTGCAGGGCCGGGCTGGCCGAGGTGGCGATCAGGTCGTTGTCGGCCATCGGCGGGCCTTCGTTGTAGATCGCCTCGTTCAGCCGCGCGCTCGGGTTGATCGAGACCACGGTCGTCGACCCGCGCTGCACCATCGTGGTGTTCACGCCAAAGCTGTGGAGGTCCAGCGCGATGTCGTTGGCGCTGGTGCCGGTGCCGATGATCAGCGCCCGCTTGCCCGCCCATTTCGCGCCGGTGTCGAAACCTTCGGCATGGATCACCTCGCCTTCGAAGTCGCTCAGTCCGGGCAGGTCGGGCACCTTGGGATAGCTGCTGGTGCCGTTGGCGAGAATGATATGGCGGGGCCGCACGGTGCGGAGGCCGTCCTCGCCGCGGTTCAGGACCGCCTCCCACCGTCCGCTGTCCTCGTCCCACCGGGCCGAGACCAGTTCGGAGTTGGTCCAGCAGTTGATCTCCATCGCCTCGGCATACATCTCGAACCAGTTTCCGAGCATGTCCTTGGGGATGTAGGTCGGGTAGGTCGGCGGAAACTCCATGAACGGCAGGTGGTTGATATGCGTGGAGTTGTGCAGCGCCAGCGAATGGTAGCGCCTGCGCCAGCTGTCGCCGATCCGGGGCCAGCGTTCGGCCACCAGCGTGTCCACCCCGATCGCGCCGAGCCGGGCGGCGACCGAAAGCCCGGCCTGCGCCGCGCCGATCACGAGGACCGTCGGTTCGCGGTCGGCATAGGCAACCGCCTTCTGCCGGACCTCCAGCCAGTTGTCGCCGCCGAAGTTGCGGGAATAGGCCGCGCCCGTGGGGCGGTTCTTGCCGATGCGTTCGGGATGGCCCTCGAGTTCCTCGAGGATAGTCGACACGTGCCATGCCTTCATCGCCCCGGTTTCGGCCTCGGGGATCAGGCGGAAGATGCCCGAGCCGCTCCCGATGGCGGTCTTGAATTCGAAGATCGCCTCGATGCAGTCGCGCCCGACGCGCTTGACCTGACGCGGGGCCTTGCGGCCCGCGGGCAGGTGCAGCCCTTCGGCCCGCGTCGTTTCCTGGGCGGCAGCCAGCCCTCCGGCCACGTCCGCACGCCCGCGCTCCGACGAGAAATCCCAGGTGAAGGCCATGACATCGCGCCAGTGGCAGTCGTCGTGAAACAGGGCCCCGATCCGTCCGGCATCGCGGCTGGACAGCGCCGCCTCGAAATCGGCGAGCCATGTTTCGCTGGCGATGCGGATGTCATCCGGGAGCGGGGCTGTCCCTGTCAGGGCTTGCTGAACCGTCATGCGAGTCGTCCTCCTTGACCGTGACCCTAGGCGACATCCGACCAGCGGAGCAGATCGGACGACAATTTATCACTGTTGTGGCGGGTTCCATTTCACGGGGCCACCGGCTCATGAATGGCCATGTGACCACCGGAGCGAATCCCCGAAGCCTTCGCATCCGTGCGAAGACGCATCCGCGCCTTGCCGGACCGGTCGCCGGATGGCGTTCTGGGGCCGTATAGCGGGCGAGGGAGGTTTCAGTCATGCCGAACGGATCAACTGGCGCACAGGGGCCGGCCCTGACGGTCGAATCGCTCGGCCGCGCCCCGGAACTGCCGGCCGAGGCCCTCGATGCACCGGCGCGCGAGGTCTTCGATGCCTTCCGGTCGTTCCGCGACACCATCCCCGGGCCGTTCCGCGCCTGGCTCCGGCACGGAGAGTTCGCGGCCCGGATGAAATCGGTCTCCGACAAGGTGATCCGGGACGGCCTGCTGACGGCGCGGGAACGCGAGATCGCCATTCTGATGACGGCCCGCCATCTGGACGCCGCCTTCATCCGCGCGGCGCACGAGAAGATCGGCGCGCGGGCGGGCCTGTCCGAAGCGGTCATGACCGCGATCCACGAAGGCCGCACGCCCGACCTCGACACGGATCGTGAACAGGCGCTCCACGCTGCGGCGGCGGCCATGCTGACCGCGCGCCCTGCGCCGCAGGATGTCTACGACGAAGCCCTTGCGACACTCGGTATCGAGGCGCTGTGCGAATTGTCGGGACTGATGGGTTTCTACAGTTCCTGCGCCTTCATCCTGACGTTCCACGACGCACAGGCGGGCTGAAGGCGGAGGCCGCCGATTGCCTGTCTGGGCGGGCGGTTGAGGCTGTGATATGCGGGGGAAGTGGCAGCCCGTAGGGGAATCGAACCCCTCTTTCCAGGTTGAAAACCTGGCGTCCTAACCGATAGACGAACGGGCCAAACCTTGGCGTGAGGCGGCTTTTAGGCAAAGCCCCGGTGCTCTGCAAGGGGAAAATTTGCTCGGTTGCAGTATTTCGTCGCCTTCGGTTTTCACGTGCCGCCGTCCGCCCGCAATGGCCCGAACCGGCATCACGCGGCGGGCACCGGCGCCGCATCTTCGAGGCGCATCTGGACGCTCTGCCGCCCGCCCCAGTCGTTGATTTCGAGCCGCCCGGCGAGGTGGAATCGCTGCCCCTTGCCGCTGGAAAGGGCCGGCCCGAGCGGGCCGTCGAAGGCGCCGAACAGGATCGCGTCGAGCTTGGCGCCCATGCCGTCGCCGAAGGTCAGCTTCAGGTGCCGTTCACCCACCGGACGGGCGTAGTGAATCGCCGCGTCGGGGAAGGCGAAACGCGGGGCGGGGGCGCTGGCGCCGTAGGGGCCCGCGTCCTCCAGCCTGCGGATCAGTTCGACCGTGGCGGCGCCGGGCATCAAAAGCCCGTCCAGCCGCAGGTCGGCAGCCCCGCCGGTGCCCGCGCCCTGCTTGGCCAGCAGTTCGGCCAGGCGGGCCATCGCGGGCTCCAGCCGGTCCCGTGCAACGGTCAGCCCCGCCGCCATGCGGTGGCCGCCGCCCTTGACCAGCAGGCCCTCCGCCGCCAGCCGCTGCACCGATGCGCCGAGGTCCACACCGGCGACCGATCGGCCCGAGCCTTTGCCTTCGTCGCCGTCCAGCCCGATCACCACGGCCGGGCGGTTGGTCAGCTCCTTCAGGCGCGAGGCGACGATGCCGACCACGCCGGGGTGCCAGCCTTCGCCCGCCGCCCAGACCAGCGGCGCATCCAGCCCGCGCGCCTCGGCCTGCGCCATGGCGGCGGCCTGCACCTGCGCCTCGATCTCTCGGCGTTCGGCGTTGAACTGTTCCAGCCGGTCGGCCATCGCCCTGGCCTCGTGCGGGTCGGTCGAGGACAGTAGCCGCGCCCCGAGATCCGCGCGCCCGACACGGCCCCCCGCATTGATCCGGGGGCCGAGCACGTAGCCGAGGTGATAGGAGGACGGCGCGCTGGTCAGCCGCCCGACATCGGCCAGCGCGGCCAGACCCGGCCGTTCGCGCCGCGCCATGACCCGCAGGCCCTGCCGCACCAGAGCCCGGTTCACGCCGATCAGCGGCGCGACATCGGCCACCGTGGCCAGCGCGACGAGGTCGAGCATCGCCATCAGGTCCGGGCCACGCGCGCCGGCCTCGCGCATCTGGCGGTTCGCTTCGACCAGCATCAGGAACACCACGGCGGCGGCGCAGAGATGCGCGAGGTCGCCGCTTTCGTCCTGCCGGTTGGGGTTCACGCAGGCGACGCAGTCGGGCAGGGTCTCGCCGCCCAGATGGTGGTCCAGGATCACCACGTCGCAGCCCGCCGCCGCCACGGGTTCATGGCTCAGAGTGCCGCAGTCGACGCAGACGATCAGGTCATGCGCCGCGCCGAGCTCCCGCATCGCCGGCACGTTGGGCCCATAGCCCTCGTCTATCCGGTCCGGCACGTAAAGGGTGGCCGTGCGCCCGACCTGCCGCAGCCAGTCGATCAGCAGCGCAGCCGACGTTCCGCCATCCACGTCGTAGTCGGCAAAGATCGCGATCCGTTCGCCGCCCTTCACCGCGCGCAGGAACCGGGCGGCGGCGGTCTCCATGTCCTTCAGGCTGCGTGGATTGGGCAGCAAGGCGCGGATCTGCGGGGCCAGATAGGCCTCGGCCTCTGCCGCCCCGACACCGGCCCGCGCGAGGACCTGCGCCAGCGCCCGGTCATAGCCGGTGGCCTGCATCAGCGCCTCGGCCGCGCGGTCGGCCTCGACCGACGGCCCGACCCAGCGTCGACCGCTCAGCGATGCCTCGACCCCCAGATATGCCAAAGGCGACCCCCTCACTATCTCAGCGCGATCCCCTGCTTCATCTGGCCGGATAAACTCCCGCCGTAGGCTCCCGCACCCTCCGCTCGCGCGGGGGACGGGGACAGGGCGCGCGGCCTCAGACCTCCTCGATCCGCAGCGCGACCGGCTCGCCCTCGACGACCCCGGTTTCGGCCATCGCCCCGATGGCGCGGTCCAGATCGGCGCGGACGCAGCGATGCGTGACGATCAGCACCGGCGCGGTCGTCTCGTCGTGGTCGTACTGCCGCATCCGGTTGATCGAAATGCCATTTTGCCCCAGCACCGCCGCCACCTTGGCGAGCGCACCGGGTTTGTCCTGCAGCGCCATGCGCAGGTAGAAGGCGGCGGGGGTGGCCGATACGGCGGGCGTCGCCTGCTTCAGCCCTGCGGCGGGCTGGCCGAACACCGGCAGCCGCAGCCCGCGCGCGATGTCGCAGACATCGGCCATCACGGCCGAGGCGGTCGGACCTTCGCCCGCACCCGCGCCGCGCAGCACGATCTGGCCGACAGAGTCGCCTTCGATCACCACCATGTTCGTCCCGCCCTCGAGCTGGCCGAGCGGCGAGGCGCAGGGCACGAGGCAGGGCGACATGCGCTGTTCCAGCCCGCGACCGGTCATCCGGCTGACGCCGAGCAGCTTGATCCGATAGCCCATGTCGGCGGCCTGCCGGATGTCCTCGATGGTGATCCGGCCGATGCCCTCCAGCTCCATCGCGTCGAAGGCGACCCGGGTGCCGAATGCGATCGAGGCGAGGATCGACAGCTTGTGACCCGCGTCGATGCCGCCCACGTCGAGGTTCGGATCGGCCTCCAGGTAGCCGAGCTTGTTGGCCTCCTCGAAGACCTCGTCATAGCTCAGCCCCGACGACTGCATCCGCGTCAGGATGTAGTTGCAGGTGCCGTTCATCACGCCCATGACACGGGTGATCTCGTTGCCGGCCAGCCCTTCCATCAGCGACTTGATGACCGGGATGCCGCCCGCGACGGCGGCCTCGTAGCGGATCACCCGGCCCGCGCCCTCGGCCAGTTCGGCCAGCGCCTGACCGTGGACGGCCAGCATCGCCTTGTTGGCGGTAACGACATCCTTGCCCGCCTTCAGCGCGGCTTCGGTCGCGGCCTTGGCCGGGCCGTCGGCGCCGCCCATAAGTTCGACGAAGACGTCGACATCGTCGCGGGTCGCCAGTTCGACGGGGTTGTCCTCCCAGTCGTAGCCGGTGATCGGCACGCCGCGATCCTTGTCGCGGTTGCGGGCCGAGACGGCCGAGATCACGATCGCGCGGCCCGTGCGGGCGGTCAGCAGTGCGGATTGCTTGCGGACGATGCGCAGAACGCCGACGCCCACGGTTCCCAGACCGGCGATGCCGAGGCGCAGGGGTTTGGTCATGTCCGTCTCCGTCGTGGCTGCTCTTGGCGCCGGATTAGCGCGTTGCCGGGACCCTTGCAACGCGAAGCCGCGCCGCGCGGGTCATTGCCGGCGCAGGCGGGCGCCCTTTGCCCTCAGCCGGTCGCCGCGGGCCTGCAGCTCGGCCGCGGTGGTATCCTCGATCAGCGGTTCGGGAATCGCGTCGTCGAAGCGGGCTGTCGCGATCAGGTTCGGGTAGGGGGCCGCCTTGGCCTGCGCGTCGATGGTCCGGTCGATCGGCGGCAGTTGAGCACAGCCTGCGGTCAGGGCGACTGTCAGCATCAGGGCGAGGGAACGGGCAGGGCGCATGTGTCAGCTTTGCCGCATCGGTCCGGCGCCGTCCAGCGCGGCTTGCTATGAACATCTGTTCATATACTCTGCCCGCATGGCCCGCACGACAGGATCCCGCGCATCGGAAACCGGCCCGCGCATCCGCGCGGCGGCCCTGCGCCTGTTCGCGCAGCACGGCTATGCCGCCGTTTCCATGCGCCAGATCGCGGGCGAGGTCGGGCTGCAGGTCGGAGCGCTCTACAATTACACGCCCGACAAGCAGAGCCTGCTGTTTGACCTGATGCAGGGCCATATGACCGAGCTGCTGTCGGCGCTGGATGCGGTGGCCATGCCCGTCGAACCGGGTGCGGCGCTTGACGCTTTCGTGCGGTTTCACATCCGCTATCACGCCGAGCGGCCGGACGAGGTGTTCATCGCCTACATGGAACTCCGCAACCTGACGGACGAGAATTTCGAGCAGGTCGAGACGCTTAGGCGGAGCTATGAAAGTCGCTTGCAGGCGGTGCTGGAACATGGCGCGGCGGCGGGTGTCTTTGCCGTGCCGGATGCCCGCATCGCGACGCTGGCGCTGATCGCGATGCTGACCGGCGTGAACACGTGGTTCCGGCGGCAGGGGCGGCTGAGTCTCGACGAGATCGAGTCGATCTACTGCGGCATGGCGCGCAAGGCGGTCGGGGCCTGAACGTCAGTCGATCCCGTTGTTCTTCTGCACTGCCCGGACATAGGCGATGATCTTGCGCGCGTCCTCTTCGCTGATCTTCGGCTGCGGGGGCATGTTGCCGAACTTCCAGTGATGCGCGCGGACGCCCTGACGGATCGCGATGACAAAGGCCTTGTCCCCGTGATGGGCGGATTCGTAGATCTTGTGGATCAGCGGCGGGCCATACCCCATCCGTCCGGACCCGGCTGTGCCGTGGCAGTTGGCGCAGGTCTGTTCGAACAGGGCCTTACCGGCAAGCTGCTCCTCGGTCAGCATGCCGGGGACGCGGACTTCGACCATGCCATTCACGCGGTCCTGCGCCTGTGCGGCGCCGGTCAGGGCGAGAGTTGCGGCGATGGTGGCGATGACGCTCCTGAAGGGGCCGGTCATCCAGAGTCTCCTCGTACTGGACCTTGGGCAAACGAAATGCCCTGCCGGATGGTTCCGACAGGGCATCATGGCGCTATTTCGCAGCTGCGAAAAGGGGGCGTTTCGATCAGGACGCGCTGGCGAGGTTACGGAGGACGTAATGCAACACCCCGCCGTTCTCGACGTATTCCTTTTCGATCGCGGTATCGATCCGGCACTTGAGCATGACGTCCTTGGTCGTGCCGTCACCGTAGGTGATCGTGCAGGGGACTTCGCTCAGCGGTTTAAGATCGCCCGCCAGGCCCTTGATGGCAACGGTTTCGTCGCCCTTCAGGCCCAGCGTCTTGCGGGTGTCGCCGCCGGTGAACTCGAACGGGATGACGCCCATGCCGACGAGGTTCGACCGGTGGATACGTTCGAAGCTTTCCGCGATCACGGCCTTGACGCCGAGGAGCGCGGTGCCCTTGGCCGCCCAGTCCCGCGAGGAGCCTGCGCCGTATTCGATGCCGCCGAAGATGACCAGCGGGGTGCCGGCATCCTGATAGGCCATCGAGGCGTCGTAGATCGAGGTCTGCTTGCCGTCGGGCCCGAGGGTGTAGCCGCCCTCGACACCGTCCAGCATCTCGTTCTTGATGCGGATGTTGGCGAAGGTGCCGCGCATCATGACTTCGTGGTTGCCGCGACGCGAGCCGTAGGAGTTGAACTCGCGCACCGGAACCTGACGGTCGATCAGGTACTTGCCCGCCGGGGTGGTGTCCTTGAAGGAACCGGCCGGAGAGATGTGGTCGGTGGTGATCATGTCACCGAGGATCGCCAGAACCTTGGCGCCGTCGATGTCCGAGATCACGCCCGGCTCTTTCGACATGCCCTGGAAGTAGGGCGGGTTCTGGACATAGGTCGAGGACGCGGGCCAGTCGTAGGTCTCGCTGTCCGTGGTCTCGACCGCCTGCCACTTCTCGTCGCCCTTGAAGACGTCGGCGTATTTCGACTGGAAGGCTTCGCGGGTGACGGTCTTTTCGACCAGGTCCGCGATTTCCTTGTTCGTCGGCCAGATGTCCTTCAGGAACACGTCCTTGCCGTCCGGCGTCTGCGCGATCGGGTCGGAGGCGATGTTGATGTTCATGTCGCCGGCCAGCGCATAGACCACGACCAGCGGCGGCGAGGCGAGGTAGTTCGCGCGCACGTCCGGGCTGATCCGGCCTTCGAAGTTGCGGTTGCCCGACAGCACGGCGGCGGCCACGAGGTCGTTTTCGTTGATCGCCTTGGAGATCTCGGACTGAAGCGGGCCCGAGTTGCCGATGCAGGTGGTGCAGCCGTAGCCCACGAGGTTGAAGCCGACCGCGTCCAGATCGTCCTGAAGCCCTGCGGCCTCAAGGTATTCCGACACGACCTGCGAACCCGGTGCGAGCGAGGTCTTGACCCAGGGCTTGCGCGTCAGGCCGAGTGCGTTGGCCTTCTTGGCCACCAGACCCGCGCCGATCATCACGTAGGGGTTCGACGTGTTGGTGCAGGAGGTGATCGAGGCGATCACGACCGAACCGTCGCGGATCTCGTAATCCTCGCCGGCGACCTTGGCCGATTTGCGCGGATCCTTGACCATGACCGGAGTCGGGCCCTCGTCAGCCATGTCCTGCGCTTCCGAGCTCATGTCGACGCCACGGTAGTCTGCGACGACCTTGAGGAAGCTGTCGGCCGCGGCGTTCAGCGCGGTGTAGTCCTGCGGACGCTTGGGGCCCGAGACGGCGGGGACGATGTCGCCCATGTCGAGGTGCAGCGTGTCGGTGTAGACCGGATCGTAATCCGCGCCGCGCCAGAAACCGTTTTCCTTGGCGTAGGCTTCGACCAGCGCGATACGGTCCTTGTCGCGGCCGGTGTTTTCCAGATAGCGCAGCGTCTCGCCGTCGATCGGGAAGAAGCCGCAGGTCGCGCCGTATTCCGGTGCCATGTTGGCGATCGTCGCACGGTCGGCCAGCGGCAGGTTGTCGAGGCCGTCGCCGTAGAATTCGACGAACTTGCCCACCACGCCCTTCTTGCGCAGCATCTCGACGACCTTCAGCACGAGGTCGGTCGCGGTGGTGCCTTCGACCATCGCGCCAGTCAGCTTGAAGCCGATAACCTCGGGGATCAGCATCGACACGGGCTGGCCCAGCATCGCGGCCTCGGCCTCGATCCCGCCGACGCCCCAGCCGAGCACGGCCAGGCCGTTGACCATCGTGGTGTGCGAGTCGGTGCCGACCAGCGTATCCGGATAGGCCACTTCATCGCCGTTCTGGTCGGTGTCGGTCCAGACGGTCTGTGCGAGATATTCGAGGTTCACCTGGTGGCAGATGCCGGTGCCCGGCGGCACGACGCGGAAGTTCTCGAACGCGCCCTGGCCCCACTTGAGGAACTGGTAGCGTTCGCCGTTGCGCTCGTATTCGCGGTCGACGTTCATCTGGAACGCGCGCGGGTTGCCGAATTCGTCGATCATGACCGAGTGGTCGATCACGAGGTCGACCGGGTTCAGCGGGTTGATCTTCTGCACGTCGCCGCCGAGGCCCTTGATGCCGTCACGCATGGCGGCCAGGTCGACCACGGCGGGAACGCCGGTGAAGTCCTGCATCAGCACGCGGGCGGGGCGATAGGCGATCTCGACCGGGTTCTGGCCACCCTTTTTCGCCCAGTCGGAGAAGGCCTTGATGTCGTCGGTCGAGACGGTCTTGCCGTCCTCGAACCGCAGCATGTTCTCGAGCACCACCTTCAGCGCGGCGGGCAGCTTGGAAAAGTCGCCAAGCCCGGCAGCCTCGGCCGCGGGGATGGAATAATAGGCATAGGTCTTGCCACCGGCCGAAAGCGTCTTGCGCGTCTTGGCGGTGTCGTGTCCGACTGTAATGGGCATGAAGTGGCCTCCCTTTCGTAAGGAACAGGGGTTACGCTGGCCCGCTTCTGCCCCTTTTCGCGGAACCGATCAAGGGGGGAAACGGCGCTCTGCATACATTTGCATACAAAAAATGCAGGCAAGGTCCCGTAGCGTCACGATCACGTGCGGCGTGGAAAGATTTCTCGAAACCTTGATTGGTTATTTCAGTCGGGCTTGCATAGTGGTGAAGCAGAAGATGGGGCCAGTCAGGACGTATGGAATGATAACGAACCTTACCGGGTGGGTGCGGGGCGCTGTGGTGGCGCTTGCTTTCGGAACGGGCGTCGCGGGGACCGCGGCGGCGCAATCCTCCAACCCGGTGGTCGTGGAACTCTATACGTCACAGGGCTGCTCGTCCTGCCCGCCGGCGGATGCGTTCTTTGCCACGCTGGCCGAACGCGACGACGTGATCGCGCTGGCGCTGCATGTCGACTACTGGGACTACATCGGCTGGAAGGACGTGTTCGGCAACGCGCAGTTCTCCAAGCGGCAGAAATCCTATGCCCGCCATGCCGGGCGGCGGTCGGTCTACACGCCCCAGATGATCGTGCAGGGGCAGGACGACGTGGTCGGCACGCATCCGATGGACCTGACGGAACTGGTGATGCGCCACCGCGACCGGCCCGCCGGGATCGCCCTGACCCTGACGCGCGCGAATGCCGAAGAGGTCGCGATCCGCGCGCAGGCCAATCCGAACGTCAAGCCGCCGCTGGTGGTGCAGCTTGTCCGCTACCGCCCCTCGGCCAATGTCGAGGTTCTGCGGGGCGAGAATGCGGGCAGGACGCTGGCCTATTCCAACATCGTGACCGAGTGGAAGGTGCTGGGCGAATGGAACCCGGCCGAACCGCTGGACCTTATGGCCGCCGCGCCGGGCGACACCCCGGTCGTGGTGCTGGTCCAGCGCCCCGGTCCCGGCGCGATCGAGGCCGCCGCGCGCCTGCGCTAACCGTAGTCCACATCCCCGCGCCACCGCCGGTGCGTCCAGAGCCACTGCTCGGGATGCGCGCGGATCTGGCGTTCCAGCGAGGTGTTCAGCGCCTGCATCATGGTGGCCGGATCGCTGTGCGGGACCGGCTGTTCGACGGTGATGCGGAATGACAGGCCGTCCGGCTGGCGGATCGCGTAGAACGGGATCAGCGGCGCGCCGTGCCGCAGTGCCAGCTCGGCCGGGGACAGGGTCGTCAGGGTGGTCTTGCCGAAGAACGCCAGCGGTGCGCCGCTCTCGATGAACTGGTCATGCAGCAGCATCAGCGCGCCGCCCTCCTGCAGGTGGCGCAGCATCGCCGCCATGCCCGCGCGGTCGCGGGCGAAAAGGGGCAGGGCGTTGTCCTCCAGCGCGACGCGGTAGCGGCGGTTGAACGGCGCGTTGGCCATCGGCTGGTATAGCGCGGCGAGGCTGCCGTAACGCTGCGCCATCAGCGCGCGGAAAATCGTGTAGTTCCCGATATGGCCCGACACGAGGATCGTGGCGCGGCCCGAGATCATGGCGGCGTGCAGGGCCTCCACCCCGTCGCCTTCCAGCGTGGCGCGGTCCAGCCGGGCCCGCACGTCGGGGCCGGAAAAGAACTCCAGCGTGCTGCGGCCGATGTGGTCCGGCACGCGGTGGACCAGACGCTCGGCTTCGGCCGGGGGCAGGTCGGGCAGGGCATGGGCGAGGTTCGCGCGGATCCGGCGGGGCCAGCCGGCCAGCGGGGCGATGACATGGGCGGTGACGCGTCCGAACAGGCTCAGCCGGGTGGCGTAGGGCAGGGGCCGCAGCAGCGCGAAGGTCGTGGCGAGCGCGAGGTCGATCGCCCGGTCGCCCAGCCGTTTGTACAGGGGGCGCGGGGCGGCCCGGACCATGGCGCCGTCAGGCCGCCGCGCGCCGCGCGCGATGCTCGCGGTGCCAGACGTAAAGGCCGGCGCCCACGATGATCCCGGCGCCGATCCAGGTCCACGTATCCGGCCAGTCGCCGAAAATGACGATGCCGAACATGGTCGCGAAGACCAGACCGGCATAGCCGAAGGGCGCCAGCATCGCCGCCTCGCCGCTGGTGAAGGCGCGGATCAAGAGCAGCTGGCCGATGGTGCCGATGCCCGCCAGCAGCAACATCAGTCCGGCCAGCCGCGGCGTCAGCGGGACCCAGTGGAACGGGATCAGCGCGGTCAGGATCACCGCCCCGAACAACGCGGCGTAAAGCAGCGAGGTCCAGGCGTCCTCGGACCGGCCGACGTAGCGCGTCACCAGCGAATAGCCCGCATAGCAGACCGCCGCGCCGAGCGGCAGGACGGACCAGATCGAAAAGACGTCGCTGCCGGGGCGGATCACGATCAGCGCGCCAACCAGCGAGGCGGCGATCGCCACGATCCGCCGCGCGCCGACGGTCTCGCCCAGGAAGAAGGCCGCACCGAGGGTGATCAGGACCGGGTGCAGGTCCATCACCGCGGTCGCCTGCGCGAGGCCGATGTGGCTGATGCCGAAGAAGAAACAGGTGGTCGCGCACATCAGGAAGGCGGAGCGCAGCAGTTGCAGGCCGGGAAAGTTCGTCCTGACCACGGATTTCAGCCGCGGCGCGACGAGGACGAGCACCAGCAGCGCCTGTCCGGCATAGCGCGCCCAGAGCGCCATCATCGGCCCGGCCTCCTGCGAGATCAGCTTGGCCGTCGCATCCATCGCGGTGAAAAAGAACATCGCGCCGATCATCAGCATGATCGCGCGGCTCTGGCCGGTGGCATCTGCCGTGCCGGTCCCGGTGGCGGTCATCGGGTGGCCTGCGAGTGGTGGAGGCGGATGGAAGCGGGGGGCGGGGCCTTGCGTGTCATGGCCCAGCCATAGGCGCGGTGCGGGGGTTTGTCCACGCATGCCGGCCGGATGCCCGCGCGCTCAGTCCTCGTCCTCTTCCGCCAGCAGCAGCAGGTCGCCCGCGGCCTCCATCGTTCGGATGGTGGTGACGATCTCGTTCATCGCGGCCTCGCCGTCCTTGGCCTTGACCTTGCCCATTTCGCCCGCCTCCTCGCGGATCTGGTCGGCGAGGCGGCCGGACATGTTGGACAGGAAATGCTCTGCCGCCGCCTTTTCCGCACCGTCCGTTGCGGCGGCGATGGCGGTGGTCAGGGCGATCTGGTCGATGTTGCGCACGACCTTGGGAATGTCGCGGGCGGCAATGCGGGCGGGGATGTTGGCGAAGGTGAAAATCGCCCTGCGCACCTGGTCGGCGAAATCGCTGTCGGTTTCGTCGAGGCCCATCAGCATGTCGTCGCGCGTGGCCGAGGTTGAATGGTTCAGGATCGCGCCTACCATTTCCGCCGGGCCCTTGTCGAAGACCGACGCGCGCTGCGCCTCGATCTGGGCGGCCATGGACAGGCCGATCCGGTCCAGCGCCTCGGGCGAGACGGCGGTGGTCTGGCTGATCGCGTAGGTGATGCGCCGGGCACGGTCGCCGGGCAGCTTGCCGAGCACCTGAGCCGCCTTGCCGACCTCCAGCTTGGACAGCACGATCGCGGCGACCTCGGCGCTTTCCTGTTCGATCAGCGGGACCACGTCGCCGGGTTCCAGCCCGCGCACGCGATCCCACGGATCGCCGGCCTGCATCACGCCCGCCTCTTTCCGCAGGCGGGCCGAGGTGTGCGGGCTGAGGCGGCCATCGAGGGCGTTCAGGGCCCCGGCAAGTCCGGCAGGGAAGGTCAGGCCCAGCTCCTCGACCTCGGCCACGAATTCCGCGACCACCGAATCGAGCGTGTCGCGGTCGATGTGGCGCATGGAGCCGAGAACCTGGGTCAGAACCTCCTGCAGGTCATCGGGCAGGTCGCGCAGGGGCAGGTCGACGCCCTGCGACAACAGCAGGTGCACGATGATCGCCGCCTTCTGGCGACGTGTCAGTTTCAGGCCGCCGCGTTGCGGGGCCTGACCGAGGGGCGCGAGACTGCCCATGGAATCCTCTCACCTATCCGGGGGCAGTTGACCCGAAAGCGGTGAAGAATTGCTGAAGCCGGTCGGGACCGGCCAATAGGATCAGCTGGTGATCTGCTGGACGCAGCTCTGTGTGTCCGCGCTCCAGACATAGCCCTCGGCGCAGTTCTGGGCCTGATGCTTCTCGGAGCAGGAGGCCTGGGCGAGCGTGGCGGAGGGCAGGATCAGGACAAGGGCAGTGACGATGAGGCGCAGCATGACGGAATCTCCGATGGATGTGACGCAAGGGTAACATGACCCAGCGTCACATCAAAACGGAACCGTCGCGGGGGGCGCTCCCCCGCCGCGGCCCTGCGGGCCGCGACTCCCCCGGAGTTTACGGGCCAGATGAAGCGGATCAGGCGCCGAAGACGCGGGCGAAGATCGTGTCCACGTGCTTGGTGTGGTAGCCGAGGTCGAACTTCTCCTCGATCTCGGCGGGCGAGAGCGCGGCGGTGACCTCGGAATCCTTCAGGAGTTCCTCTTTGAAATCGGCGCCCTGTTCCCAGACCTTCATCGCGTTGCGCTGCACGAGGCGATAGGCGTCCTCGCGGCTGACACCAGCCTGCGTCAGCGCCAGCAGGACGCGCTGCGACATGACCAGGCCTTTGAACTTGTTCATGTTGGCCAGCATGTTGTCCGGATAGACGACCAGTTTCTCGATCACGCCCGCCAGACGGTTCAGCGCGAAATCGAGGTGGATCGTGGCGTCGGGGCCGATGCCGCGTTCGACCGAGCTGTGCGAGATGTCGCGTTCGTGCCAGAGGGTCACGTTTTCCAGCGCGGGCACCACGGCGGAGCGAACGAGGCGCGCCAGGCCGGTCAGGTTCTCGGTCAGCACCGGGTTGCGCTTGTGCGGCATGGCGGAGGAGCCCTTCTGGCCGGCGGAGAAGAATTCCTCGGCCTCCAGCACCTCGGTGCGCTGCATGTGGCGGATCTCGGTCGCGATGTTCTCGATGCTGGAGGCGATGACGCCGAGCGTGGCGAAGAACATGGCGTGGCGGTCGCGCGGGATGACCTGGGTCGAGATCGGCTCGGGTGCGAGGCCCAGCTTGGCGCAAACGTGCTCCTCGACGCGCGGGTCGATGTTGGCGAAGGTGCCGACGGCGCCCGAGATCGCGCCGGTGGCGATTTCTTTGCGTGCGTTTTCAAGGCGTTCGCGTCCGCGCTTCATCTCGGCGTAGAAGCGGGCGAAGGTCAGGCCCATCGTCGTGGGTTCGGCATGGATGCCGTGGCTGCGGCCGATGCGGACGGTGTCCTTGTGCTCGTAGGCGCGGGTCTTGAGCGCGGCCAGAACCTTGTCCATGTCGGCCAGCAGGATGTCGGCGGCACGGGTCAGCTGGATGTTCAGCGTGGTGTCCAGCACGTCCGAGGAGGTCATGCCCTGATGCACGAAGCGCGCCTCTTCGGAGCCGATGTGTTCCGAGAGGTGGGTCAGGAAGGCGATCACGTCATGCTTGGTCACCGCTTCGATCTCGTCGATGCGGGCGACGTCGAATTCGACATCCTTCGCCTTCCACACGGCTTCGGCGTTTTCGCGCGGGATCACGCCGAGGTCGGCCATGGCGTCGCAGGCATGCGCCTCGATCTCGTACCAGATGCGGAACTTGGTGGCCGGTTCCCAGATGGCGACCATGTCGGGGCGGGCGTAGCGGGGGATCATCGGCGGCTCCTTTACACAGGCTCGCGCGGTCTTTACCCCCGGCGCGGACGGGCGGCAAGGGAAGGGCTGACGCATGCCGCAACTGGCGGAGTTCGAAGGCGCGTGGCGGCTGGAGCGGCGGGTGCGCCATGGCGACGGGACGGAGGCGATGTTCACCGGGATCGCGCGCTTCTCGGCGGATGGCGACGGCCTGATGCTGCACGAGGCGGGCGAGATGCGGATCGCCGGGCAGGGCGCGTTCCGGGCGGAACGGAGCTATCGCTGGAGCGTGGCGGGCGGGCGCATCGCGGTGTGGTTCGATGACGGGCGGTTCTTTCATGCCTTCGACCCTTTGGCCACGCACCCTGAGGCCGGGCACGACTGTGCGCCTGACCGGTATGACGTGGCCTATGACTTCAGCGACTGGCCACGGTGGCGGGCGGTCTGGCGGGTGCGGGGGCCGCGGAAGGATTACGAACTGTCCAGCCAGTATTCTCGGGAAGCGGACGATCTGGACCCAATGGCCTGAGGCACCTGGATGTCGGGCTGACGAGGCTGGCGCCGGGACCCCCGGCTCTGCTGATTTTTTCCGGTGGCTGTCGAACGGACGCTCCCTTTTTCCGTGCTGGCGGGCAGGGGGTGGCCGACCTGCCCGCGAATGTCCTTGCCGTCGCGGGCCGGGTCACGCAGTGATGGCGCATGACCGCGATCTTCCAGTCCCGCCTGCCGTATTCCGAAGCCGACCGCCGTCCCGGTCCGGGCATCGCCCCGCTGGATCCCACCGAATGGCTGGTGCAGGACGATGCCTTCGCCGGGCAGATGGCCACCCGTGAGCGCCTGCTGGCGGAGCGACGGGACGATGTGCTGGCGCTGCGCCCCGAGGGTGAGGCGGCGGCGGTGGAACTGCTGGACGAGGTGCTGGGCTTCCTCGCGACCGCACCGGGCTACGCCGTCGGCGACGGAGAGGTGCAGCGGCCGGACGGCGTCACGGTGGCGGTCGACCGGGCGGATCCGATGGGCACGCTGGGGCGGCTGGTGCAGGAGGATTTCTGCCTGCTTCAGAAACCCGAGGGCGCGGCCGAGCATGTGCTGACCGGGGCGGTCCTGTGTTTCCCCTCGGCATGGACGCTGGCGCAGAAGATCGGGCATCCGCTGTTGCGGATTCACCTGCCGGTCAAGGAATACGATGCAGATCTTGGGCGGCGCGTGCAGCGGCTGTTCGACGGGATCCAGCCGGGGCGTCCGCTATGGCGGTTCAACTGGCTGCCGACGGATGACGAGAACCTGTATCGCCCCAAGCTGGAATTCGCGGACAAGATCCGCCGTCCCGGCCTGCCTTACCTCAGGAGCGAACGGCAGACCCTGTGGCGTCTGCCGCAGAGCCGTGCGGTGGTGTTCGGGATTCACACCTATCTGGTGAAGTGGCCGCAAGAGGCCTGAAGCACTCCCGCGGCGGTCCGATCAGAAGGGCAGGAAGGCGAAGGTCTCGGCCACCGCCTTGCTCAGACCCAGCCCGATACCGGCACCCGTGAGCGTGAGTGCGTGGGTGGAGAGGCGCAGGTTCTCGCCTTTGACGAGGTTGTAGGCCAGCACAGCGGCACCGACGGGCGGGGACAGAACGGCCACCGAGGCGTTGACGGTCCAGGCGGCCAGGCGCTGTTCCATGCTGGCGCGTTTCTGCGCCTGCAGGTCAGGGGACAGCTCTGTATTGGTGCGGAACACCGATTCCAGCGTTTCCACGCCGATCCGGTCGGCGTCGGGCCAGACCCGGTCCTCGTTCAGCACGCTCCATTTCGCGGCCAGACGCAGCGCGGCGATCTCCTTGGCCGACATTCCGGCCAGCGGACGCGCGCGACGCGCGCGGTTGCCCGTCAGGCGCACGCGGCGCGGCGTGACATGGACAGCCGGTGCGGGCTCTTCCATCTCCTCGACGCAATCTTCGACCGCCTCTTCGGCCTGTGCGATATCTGCCTGGCGGATCGGGGTCACGGCGGACTGGAACCGGCGGGCGGGCAGGATCGTGCCCTCGCTCTGCCAGCGGACGAACGGTGCGCCGGTGTTTTCGACGAGGCAGAGCAGGAGCTCCGCCAGCAGCGCATCGAGCGCACGGGGCGAGGCGAAGGGCAGGGCCGCGGTCTGGTGCAGACGCATCCGCACGCCGAAAGTGGCATCGGCGATGGCTGGGCGAATTTCCTCGGCGGTGTCCTCGGTCACCGCGCGGGCCGCGCAGTCGGCATCGCCGGTCTCGGTCACTTCCAGCGTCAGGGTCACGCCCTGCGCCCGGAGCGTGAGGCTGTCGAACCCGGTCGCCGCCTCGGCAATCCCCAGCCCGAAGAGGTCCAGAACGATCCGCAGCGGGTCCGACAGGCGCGACGGTGAGACGTCGCTGTCGTCAATGAAGATGAGACCGGCTTCGAGCGTTCTGTATTCGGGCGTCATTTTGCGTATTTCCTAGCATTCTTGCCTGGGACCGGAGGAGTGAACTCCGACGCCTTCAATTGTGGCGAGGAAATGCGAAAAGTTTTGGATGCTTGCGTGCCGAACTGAGGCACAAGCGGACCGGTAGGGGCTGGATCGCCACAAATGGGGGGGTGCTGCCTTTTTGCTGTCAGAAAGGGCCGGAAACACCCCGAAATGTGGCGTATCTGCCCAGATTCATCCGCCTTTTTTCTGTGCGGATGGCGGCAGGCTCGGCGGGATTTCGCCAGTTTCCCGAACGTCATGAGGCGCGCGCATGGAAAAAGGGGCGCCCGAAAGCGCCCCTTTTCATCTGTGTCGTGCCCTGCGATCAGCAGGAATAGTACAGCGCGTATTCGACCGGGTGCGGCGTGTGCTCGTACGCGATGAGCTCTTCCATCTTCAGGTCGATGTAGCCTTCGATCTGGCTCTTGGTGAACACGTCGCCGGCCAGCAGGAAGTCCATGTCCTTGTTCAGTTCGTCCAGCGCCTCGCGGAGCGAACCGCAGACGGTGGGGATGTCGGCCAGTTCTTCCGGCGGCAGGTCGTAGAGGTTCTTGTCCATCGCCTCGCCCGGATCGATCTTGTTGGTGATCCCGTCGAGACCGGCCATCAGCAGGGCTGCAAAGCACAGGTAGGGGTTCGCCGACGGATCGGGGAAACGGGCTTCGACGCGCTTGGCCTTCGGCGACTCGGTCCACGGGATACGGACGCAGCCCGAGCGGTTGCGGGCGGAGTAGGCGCGCAGCACCGGGGCTTCGAAGCCGGGGATCAGGCGCTTGTAGGAGTTGGTGCCCGGATTGGTGAAGGCGTTCAGCGCCTTGGCGTGCTTCAGGATGCCGCCGATGAAGTACAGCGCTTCCTGCGAGAGGTCGGCATACTTGTCACCCGCGAAGAGCGGCTTGCCGTCCTTCCAGATCGACATGTTCACGTGCATCCCCGAGCCGTTGTCGCCCTTGATCGGCTTCGGCATGAAGGTCGCGGTGCGGCCGTAGGCCTGCGCGACGTTGTGGATGACGTACTTGTACTTCTGGATCTCGTCGGCCTGCTTGGTCAGGCTGCCGAAAATCAGGCCCAGTTCGTGCTGCGAGGTCGCAACTTCGTGGTGGTGCTTGTCGACCTTCATGCCGATGCGCTTCATCGTCGACAGCATTTCGGACCGGATGTCCTGGCCGTCGTCGGAGGGGTTCACCGGGAAGTAGCCGCCCTTGTAGGTCGGACGGTGGCCGAGGTTGCCCATCTCGAAATCGGCATCGGTGTTCCAAGCGGCGTGGTCGGCATCGAGCTCGTAGGCCACTTTCTGCGGGGTGACGCTGTATTTCACGTCGTCGAACAGGAAGAACTCGGCCTCGGGGCCCATGTAGGCGACGTCGCCGATCCCGGACGAGATCAGGTAGGCTTCGGCCTTGGCTGCGGTGCCGCGCGGATCGCGGTCATAGGCTTCGCCGGTGTCGGGTTCGACGACCGAGCAATGCACGCAGATGGTCTTTTCCGCGTAGAAGGGGTCGACGTAGGCGCTTTCCGGATCCGGCATGAGTTTCATGTCGGAGGCTTCGATGGATTTCCAGCCGGCGATCGAAGAGCCGTCGAACATGAAGCCTTCTTCAATGAAATCCTCATCGACCAGATCGGCACAGACCGTCACGTGCTGCAGTTTGCCACGCGGATCGGTGAAGCGGATATCGACGTATTCCGCCTCTTCGTCCTTGATCATCTTGAGAATCTTGTTGCTCATTCCCTTTATCCCTTCCTTGGTTAGGAACGTATCTTAAAGCGCGTCCGAGCCGGACTCGCCGGTGCGGATGCGGATCGCCTGCTCTACGGAGGAGACGAAGATCTTGCCGTCGCCGATCTTCTCCGTTTTCGCCGCGTCGATGATGGCCTCGATGGCGCCGTCGACCTGGTCGTCGTCAAGGACGACCTCGATTTTCACCTTGGGCAGAAAGTCCACGACATATTCCGCCCCGCGATAGAGTTCCGTGTGACCCTTCTGGCGGCCGAAGCCCTTGACCTCGATCACGGACAGGCCCTGAACGCCCACGTCCTGAAGCGCCTCTTTGACTTCATCGAGCTTGAACGGCTTGATGATCGCCTCGATCTTTTTCATGTGGGAAACTCCTCGCCTGACCCGTCGGATGACCTCAGACCACTTTCGTCCGAGCCTCACAATTGGCTAACTGGCGACCGGCGGAATGTCGAGGAAATGCCGCAACGGGCCGATGAAAATTTCGGCGGCGTGCAAGAAATTTGTGCTGTTTGTGAAGATGGGGCCGGAATGACCGAACTGCTGACATCCGGGCAGATGCGCGGGCTGGAACAGGCCGCCATCGCGTCCGGGGAAACCACCGGGCTGCGGATGATGGAGCGCGCGGGGCGGGGCGTGGTGGACGCGGTCCTGGGGCGCTGGCCGGACCTGGATCGTCACAGGGCGCGGGCGCTGGTTCTGTGCGGGCCGGGCAACAATGGCGGCGACGGATACGTGATCGCACGGGTGCTGGAGGGCAGGGGCTGGACGGTCGATGTGCTGCACTGGGGCGACCCGGCCCGGCTGCCGCCTGACGCCGCGGCGATGCGGGTGGCCTGGGGCGGTGACAGTCGCGGGGCTGAGGGGATCGAGGTGTCGGTTCTCGTCCGTCCCGACCTGATCGTCGACGCCCTATTCGGAACCGGCCTGACCCGGCCATTGCCTGAGGCGCTGGCGGCGATGCTGGACGAGCTTTCCGGCGTTTCCTGGCCAGACGGCGGAAAGCCTCGGTGCGTGGCCGTGGATTGCCCGAGCGGACTGAACCTCGACACCGGTTTTCCGGCGGGTCCGTGCGTGCCGCTGCCCGCCGATCTGACCGTGACCTTCCATGCACCGAAGCTCGGCCACTATCTGGGCGAGGGGCCGTCGCTCTGCGGTGCGCTGGACGTCGTGCCGATCGGTCTGGACGCAGGGGAACCCGCGCCTGTCGACAGGGCGCCGCCGCCGGGGCGGGTCAGGCTGGTCGGGGCCGCCTCGCAGGCGGATTGGCCCGCCCTGCTGATGGCGCGCAACCGGGGCGGCGGGCACAAGTTCGACCACGGCAGCGTGGCGGTTTTTGCCGGGGGTGTCGGCCGGGGCGGGGCGGCCCGGCTGGCGGCACGCGCGGCGCTCAGGGCGGGGGCGGGGCTGGTCACGGTGATCTGCCCCAAGGCCGCGCTGATCGAGAATGCGGCCCGGCTGGACGCCGTCATGCTGCGCGGGCTGGACGATCCCGCGGGGCTCGACGCGGCGGCGGACGACCGCACGACGGGCTTCGTGATCGGCCCCGGACTGGGCGTGACCGAGCGGACGCGCGCGCTGGTCCACGCGGTGCTGGAGCGTGGCGGGCCGAACGGCGCGGCCCGGCGGCCGGTTGTGGTGCTGGATGCCGACGCGCTGACCGCGTTTCAGGACGATCCCGACGCGCTCTTCGCCCGGTTGCACGACCGCTGCATCCTGACACCGCACGAAGGCGAATTCGGACGGCTCTTCCCGGACCTGGCGTTGTCGCGGCGGGCGGGGTCCAAGGTGGATGCCGTCCGGGCCGCCGCCGCGCGGGCTGGCTGTCTGGTGCTGTTGAAGGGCGAGGACACGGTGATCGCCGGGCCGGACGGCGGCGTCGCCGTTCATGCTGCGGCCTACGGGCGGGCCGTGCGGTGGCTGGGGACCGCAGGGGCCGGGGATGTGCTGGCCGGAATGATCTGCGGTCTGGCCGCTCCGCCGGGCGCGGCGGAACTGGCGGTCATGGCCGAGGCCGCGGTCTGGTTGCATGTCGAATGCGCCCGCGCCTTCGGTCCGGGGCTGATCGCCGAGGATCTGCCCGAGAGGCTGCCGGTGGTGCTGTCACGCCTGTCCGGGATGTGTGGCGCGAGTTGATCGGCTTGTCGGCCTCGGTCAAGGACCGGGAACACGCGGCTCCGAGCAGAACGCAGGGGCCGGAAACGCGAAATGGCCGCGCGGGCGGCCATTCACATTGGGCAAATGCTAGCGTTTCGAGGTGTCAGGCGGACACCGTCTCGGCCTGCCGGGCCGGAGCGTCGAGTTCCATGCCGCCGGCATAGATGACGTGGCCTGCGTCGAATTCCAGTTCGAACAGGGTCATCTCGACCTCCCCCAGGTCGCGGACGAACTGGCCGTCGGCGAGGCGGGACACGGGCACCAGCGCCTGCTTGGCACCGAACAGCGCCTCGGCGCGCCAGTCGCGGACCAGGACCTTCTGGTCGGCGGGCAGAACGATGTCGCTGTCCGGGCGGTTGTGGCCGAGCGAGCCACCGGTCACGGCGACGGCGCTGGCGCGGACCTTGCGGACGCGGATGTTTTTCAGGACAGCGAAACCGCTGTCGCGGGTGATGACCCGGTCGCCCGGCGTCAGGAATTCCACGGCGAGCTCACCGTCGAGCGTGAGGATTTTCGTACCGGCCATGACACCGTGGACGGCGTCTGCCTTGGTGGCGGTGTCCTGCTTCTTCAGCGTCGCGGTCGGTTTCATTTTTCGTTTCCCGTTCATTTGCCTGCCTCGTTTTTTGCAACCGGAATAGGGCAGGATTGGGCCATCAACCAGAAGATTGCGGGGCATTTGCACTTTTTGTGCCTTGATCGTGCCCCATTTGACTCGGTCGCCGGGATGGCTGCCTCCTCAGTCTCGCGGAGGAACACTAAGAAGCCATGAAGGGATACACCCGAACCCTGGCAGGAATAGGGCCAGATTCCGCTCGCCCTCGGACAAGGGCTTTGCTATTCAGCGCCGACCCGGCGGCCGCGTGCCAGGGGCGATGCGGGTGTGGCGGAATTGGTAGACGCACCAGATTTAGGTTCTGGCGCCGCAAGGCGTGGGGGTTCGAGTCCCTTCACCCGCACCACACACCTCTCCTGAAACCGGAGGCTGTGGACTTCAAGGCAAAGCGATGAGACGTCGGCAAGGTCCGATGGCCCGTGGTCGCCCCGATTTGCGGTGCTTTTCACATGGTCCGAAAAGCGCCGACATAACCGGCAGAATGCCGGTTTTCGCCTTGCATGACCTGATTTCGCCTCATAGAAGGGCCTCTGATTTTCGCACCGATTTCGGTGCGCGACCGAGACACAAAGGACGACGCAGGATGCAGGTCACCGAGACCCTGAACGAAGGCCTGAAACGCAGCTACCAGATCACGCTGACCGCGGATGAACTGGATGCGAAGGTGAACGAAAAGCTGGTCGAGGCGCAGCCCGAGATCGAGATGAAGGGCTTTCGCAAGGGCAAGGTGCCGATGGCACTGCTGAAGAAGCAGTTCGGTCAGCGGCTGATCGGCGAGGCGATGCAGGAAGCCATCGACGGCGCGATGTCCAAGCACTTCGAGGACTCCGGCGATCGCCCCGCGCTGCAGCCTGACGTCCAGATGAAGGACGGCGAAAGCTGGAAGGAAGGCGACGACGTCGTCGTCGACATGTCCTACGAGGCCCTGCCGGCGATCCCCGAGGTCGACCTGAAGGACATCACGCTCGAGAAGCTGGTGGTCAAGGCCGAGGACAGCGCCGTCACCGAGGCGCTGGAAAGCCTCGCCGAGAACGCGCAGAACTTCGAGGACAAGGACGGCGCGGCCGAGGATGGCGACCAGGTCGTGTTCGACTTCGTCGGCAAGGTCGACGGCGAAGCCTTCGAAGGCGGTTCGGCCGAGGACTATCCGCTGGTCCTGGGCTCCGGCCAGTTCATCCCCGGCTTCGAAGAGCAACTGGTCGGTGTGAAGGCTGGCGAGGAAAAGGCCGTCACGGTCACCTTCCCCGAGGATTACCAGGCCGAGCATCTGAAGGGCAAGGACGCGACCTTCGACTGCACGATCAAGGGCGTCAAAGCCCCGCAGAAGGCCGAGGTCGACGACGAACTGGCCAAGAAATACGGCGCCGAGTCGCTGGACGCGCTGAAGGAACAGGTCGTGTCGCGGCTGGAAGCCGAATATGCGCAGGCCGCCCGCGCGGTGCTGAAGCGTTCGCTTCTGGACCAGCTGGACAAGAAGGTCAGCTTTGACCTGCCGCCGAGCCTGGTCGACGCCGAGGCCAACCAGATCGCGCACCAGCTTTGGCACGAGGAAAACCCCGACGTGCACGACCACAACCACGGCTCGATCGAGCCGACGGACGAGCACAAGCGTCTGGCCGAGCGCCGCGTGCGCCTTGGCCTGCTGCTGGCCGAGCTGGGCCAGAAGGCCGAGGTCGAGGTCACCGATTCCGAGATGACTCAGGCGATCCTGAACCAGGCGCGCCAGTATCCGGGGCAGGAACGTCAGTTCTTTGAATTCGTCCAGCAGAACCAGCAGATGCAGCAGCAGCTGCGCGCGCCGATCTTCGAGGACAAGGTCGTCGACTACATCGTCGAACTGGCCCAGGTTTCCGAAAAGGAAGTCGACAAGGACGAGCTGACCAAAGCGGTCGACGCGCTCGACGAAGAATAATCGCGGGACGATCCGCGAGGGCAGGGGCCGCTCCGAAAGGGCGGCCCCTTTTGCTTGCCGGACGCCTCTCCATAAGTCAGCGTGAAGTGGGGAGGCACAGGTGCAATACGAAATGTCGCTCCGGCACTATGTGACGCGTGGCTGTCGCGAACTGGCCCTCATGGCGGGGCTGGTGATCGTGGCGGGCGCCCTGCACGCCGAGGCAGCCCAAGCCGCTGCCCCGCGCCATCACCGGTGACACGCTCGAAATCGACGGCCATGTCGCGCGCCTGGTCGGTCTGTCGTGCCCGCCTTTCCGCACGCCGGAGGGGCGGGAGGCCAAGCTGTTTCTCACGATGATGCTCGGGGCACCCGTGATCGACTGTCGCCTGCGGGAAACCTCCAAGGGACTTGAGGCAGAGTGCCTGTTCGCGGCGTCCACGTTGGTGCGACCGCGGTCCATGTCGGAGGAAATGCTGGCACGTGGCCTGTGTATTCCGAGCGACCGGACCTGAAACGAAAAACGCCGCGCCCAGGGGCGCGGCGTCGTAGTCCTGCGGAGACCGTCAGGTTCAGTCGTCGTCCGAACCACGTGCCGGTGCGTCGTCCTCGTCGTCCGAGGTTGCCGCGCCGATATCGTCGAACAGTTCCGAGATCTCGAATTCGGCTTGCGCCTCTTCCTCGGCTGCCAGTTCCTGGATGCTTTTGCCCGACGCCTGCAGTTCGGCCTCTTCGGGCGAACGGGCGACGTTCAGGGTGATGATGACGTCCACCTCGGGGTGGAGCGTGACATGCACCTTGTGCAGACCCAGTTCCTTGATCGGCTGGGGAATGACGACCTGCTTGCGGTCGACCGAGTAGCCCTCGGCGGTGGCGGTTTCCGCGGCGTCACGGGGCGTGACCGAGCCGTAGAGGTTGCCGCCGTCGGAGGCAGAGCGAATCACGACGAACTGCTGTCCGTCGAGCTTGTCGGCCAGAGCCTCGGCTTCTTTCTTGGTTTCGAGGTTGCGGGCCTCGAGCTGCGACTTCCGCTCTTCGAAAGAGGCGATGTTCTCTTTCGACGCGGTCAGCGCCTTGCCCTGGGCCAGCAGGTAGTTGCGCGCGTAGCCCGGCTTGACCGAGACGACGTCGCCCATCTGGCCGAGCTTGGCCACACGTTCGAGAAGGATGACTTCCATCGGATGATCTCCTTACTTCACGGCGTAGGGAAGCAGGGCGAGGAAGCGGGCGCGCTTGATGGCGCGGGCCAGTTCACGCTGCTTCTTCGCCGACACTGCGGTGATGCGGGACGGGACGATCTTGCCGCGCTCGGAAATGTAGCGCTGCAGCAGACGGGTGTCCTTGTAGTCGATCTTCGGCGCGTTCTCACCCGAGAAGGGGCAGACCTTGCGACGGCGGAAAAACGGTTTCGCTGCCATGGTTTATTTTCCTTTCTTCAGGCTTCGGATCAGCGGCGTTCGCGACGGCGGTCGTCGCGGTCGTCACGTTTCTGCATCTGGACGGAGGGACCTTCCTCGTGCCCGTCGACCTTGATGGTCAGGACGCGCATCACGTCGTCATGCAGCCGCATCAGGCGCTCCATTTCCTGCACGGCCGGCGCGGGGGCGTCGGACTTGAGGAAGGCGTAGTGGCCCTTGCGGTTCTTGTTGATCTTGTAGGCCATCGTCTTGACACCCCAGTACTCGGATTCGACGACCTTGCCGCCGTTGTCCGAGAGGACGGTGCCGAAGTGTTCGATAAGGCCTTCAGCCTGCGCGTTGGAAAGATCCTGGCGCGAGATGAATACATGCTCGTAAAGCGGCATGTGCACTCCATTTCTGTCGAGGCGCATTTCATAGGTGGGGCCTGACCCTTCCGCGGCCCCGCCACGAGAGACTGCGCGGTTCACGTAAGTTGCGGAAGGTGCGCCCGCTTATCGCGGAACCGGCCCCGGCGCAAGACCGCAGCGCGGCGATGGACACCGTCACCCTGACGCTTTATGTGCGGCCCAACTGATCGCATGGGAGGAGCGTCATGAGCCGCGCATTTGTGTTTCCGGGGCAGGGTGCCCAGTTCATCGGCATGGGGCGCGAGCTTGCGGCGGCCTATCCGGAGGCGAAGGCCGTCTTTCAGGAAGTCGACGAGGCGCTCGGCGAGGATCTGTCCAAGCTGATCTGGGAGGGCGACGCGGACACGCTGACCCGCACCCACAACGCGCAACCGGCGCTGATGGCGACCTCGCTGGCGGCGTTCCGCGCTCTCGAGAAGGAAGGCGTGACCATCGACAACGCGGCCTATGTCGCGGGGCACTCGCTGGGCGAGTATTCCGCGCTGGCCGCGGCGGGGTCCTTCAGCGTGACCGACGCGGCCCGCCTGCTGCGCATCCGCGGGCTGGCGATGCAAAAGGCGGTCCCGCGCGGCGAAGGTGCGATGGCCGCACTGCTCGGGCTGGATTTCGACACCGCCGTCAAGGTGGCAGAGGAGGCCGCGCAGGGTCAGGTGTGTCAGGCGGCGAACGACAACGACCCGATGCAGGTGGTGGTGTCTGGCGACCGCGCGGCGGTCGAGCGCGCCGCCGAGATCGCCAAGACCCATGGCGCCAAGCGGGCCATCATCCTGCCGGTCAGCGCCCCGTTCCATTGCGCGCTGATGGCGCCGGCGGCCGAGGCGATGGCGCAGGCGCTCGACGACGTCGACCTGCGGAGTCCGGCGGTGCCGGTGGTGTCGAACGTGCTGGCCGGGCCCGTCAGCGACCCGACCTCGATCCGCTCGCTGCTGGTCCAGCAGGTGACCGGCGTGGTTCGGTGGCGCGAGAGCGTCATGTGGATGGCCGCGAACGGGGTGACCGAGATCTGGGAAATCGGCGCAGGCAAGGCGCTGTCGGCCATGGTGCGCCGCATCGCGCGGGATATCGAGTGCCGCACCTTCGGGACGCCCGCAGAGGTCTCGACCGTGATGGAAAGCATCTGACCGGGCCGGGTCCGGCCAGGCTGTGCGACAATCGAGGAGATATGACATGTTCGATCTGAGCGGGAAGAACGCGCTGGTGACGGGTGCGTCGGGCGGGATCGGCGGCGCGATCGCCAAGGCACTGCACGGGGCGGGGGCGACGGTGGCGCTTTCGGGCACGCGGGTCGAGCCGCTCGAGGCTCTGGCGGCCGAACTGGGCGAGCGGGCGCATGTGCTGCCCTGCAACCTCGGAGATGCCGAGGCGGTCGAGGGGCTGCCCAAGGCGGCCGCGGCGGCCATGGGGTCGGTCGACGTGCTGGTGAACAACGCGGGAATCACGCGCGACCAGCTGTTCATGCGTATGAGCGACGAGGACTGGCAGAGCGTGCTGGAGGTCAACCTGACCTCGACCATGCGGCTGTGCCGTGGCGTCATGCGCGGCATGATGAAGGCTCGCTGGGGCCGCATCGTGAACATCTCGTCCGTCGTGGGCGCCACGGGCAATCCGGGGCAGGCGAACTATGCCGCCTCCAAGGCCGGGATGGTGGGGATGTCGAAGTCCATCGCCTACGAGGTTGCGAGTCGCGGGATCACCGTGAACTGCGTGGCGCCGGGCTTCATCACCACCGCGATGACGGACAAGCTGAACGACGACCAGAAGTCCGGGATCCTCGGCCAGGTGCCCGCCGGACGGATGGGCGATCCCGAGGAGATAGCGGCGGCGGTGCTGTATCTGGCGAGCCCGGAGGCGGGCTATGTCACGGGGGCGACCCTGCATGTGAACGGCGGCATGGCCATGCTTTAAGACGGGGCGGCGAAAGCGTTTGCGTCCGTTGACCCATATGCTATAGCCGACTCCGATTTGACCGGATACCCAAGGGCGTCCGTTGTCCCGCATGGCGGGATCGAGCCGCCCGGAAACGGGCACCAAGAGCACGACCCCGCTGGGGCGAGGGCAGAACCGGGCCGAAGGGCCTTAGACGTGAGGAAGACTTCATGAGCGATGTTGCAGAGCGCGTGAAAAAGATCGTTGTCGATCATCTGGGCGTGGAAGAAGACAAGGTCACCGAGAACGCGTCGTTCATCGACGATCTGGGCGCAGACAGCCTCGACACCGTCGAGCTGGTGATGGCGTTCGAAGAAGAGTTCGGCATCGAGATCCCGGACGATGCGGCCGAGAACATCCAGACCTTCGGCGACGCGGTGAAGTTCATCTCCGAAGCGTCCTGATCCCAACCGGATCACCGAGTTACGAAAACCCCCGCCACTGGCGGGGGGTTTTGCTTGTCCGGGTTGCGGCGAAGGGGCAGAGCGG
>NZ_AQQU01000014.1 GCF_002210105.1 Oceanicola sp. 22II-s10i
TGCCGGGGCTCGGACATCCGGTGCACAAACCGGTCGATCCGCGCACCCCGCGCCTGTTCCAGATCGCTGCCGAGAACGGCAAGTCCGGTGAATACATCGAGTTGATCCAGAAAATTCAGGCCGTTGCCGAAGAAGAATCGGGTAAGATGCTGCCGATTAACGCCACTGGTGCGATCGGAGCGATCTGCTGTGAATTCGGCTTTCCCTGGAAGATCGTGCGGGGCTTTGGCGTCATGGCTCGCGCCATCGGCCTGGTCGGTCATATCCTCGAAGAGAGCGAAAACCCGATCTCCTATGAATTGTGGCAGCGCGCCGAAGAGGAAATCCTCGAAACCTCCGGCCCGGGAGCGGCTTGAACGATGCAGACGTCAGCCCCAGACACTCACACCGATCTGCGCGATGCCTTGCGCGCACTTTGCGCGCAGTTTCCGCCAGAGTATCATCGCAAGTTCGGCGAAGACGAAACCTACCCCGAGGAATTCGTCGATGCGCTGACCCGCGAGGGCTGGCTTGCCGCGATGATCCCAGAGGAATACGGTGGCTCGGGTCTGGGGTTGACCGAAGCCTCGATCATCATGGAGGAGGTGAACCGCTGCGGCGGAAACGCGGGCCATTGCCACGGGCAGATGTATAACATGGGCACGCTGCTGCGGCATGGTTCGGATGAGCAAAAGCAGACATACCTGCCCGGTATTGCCAGCGGCGCGTTGCGCCTGCAATCCATGGCCGTGACCGAACCGACAACCGGGACCGACACCACCAAACTGAAGACCATCGCAGTCAAGAAGGGTGACCGGTATGAGATCAATGGCCAGAAGGTCTGGATCAGCCGTATCCAGCATTCTGACCTGATGATCTTGCTGGCCCGCACTACGCCGCTGAGCGAGGTCAAGAAAAAGTCGCAGGGCCTGTCGATCTTTATGGTCGATCTGAAAGAGGCAATCGGCAACGGGATGGAGGTCCGCCCCATCGCCAACATGCCCGGCCACGAAACCAATGAAGTGTTTTTCGACAACCTGGAAATCCCCGCCGAGAACCTGATCGGCACCGAGGGGCGCGGGTTTTACCATATTCTTGACGGGCTGAACGCCGAACGGACCCTGATTGCGGCGGAATGCATCGGTGATGGATACTGGTTCGTTGACAAGGCCCGCGCCTATGCCGGCGACCGCGTGGTCTTTGACCGTCCCATCGGCCAGAACCAAGGTGTGCAATTCCCTATCGCCAGGTCCTATGTGAACATCGAGGCCGCCAATCTGATGCGCTTTGAAGCCTGCAGGCGGTTCGATGCCGGACTGGATTGTGGTGCACAGGCGAACATGGCCAAGCTGCTGGCTTCGGAAGCCAGCTGGGAAGCGGCCAATGCCTGCATCCAGACCCACGGCGGCTTCGGTTTCGCACGGGAGTACGATGTTGAGCGCAAGTTTCGCGAGGCGCGCCTCTATCAGGTCGCCCCGATCTCGACCAACCTGATCCTCTCCTATGTCGGCGAACATATCCTCGGCATGCCCCGATCCTTCTGAGGCCAGAAACATGGGTGAGATCGACCTTGACGCGCTGGCGCCCTGGCTGGGACGCACCGAGACCAAGGAAGATGTTCTGACGCAGGGGCTGATCGACAAATTCCGCGCCACGCTCGGTCCGCATCTTTGGGACGAAGCCGGCGATGTCCCGCTGGGGGTTCATTGGTGCCTTGCCCTTGATACCGTGCCAGCTGCCGCCCTGTCAGAAGATGGCCACGCCGCGAGGGGTGGATTTCTGCCCCCTGTTCTGCTGCCCGCCCGCATGTGGGCTGGCGGCGATGTTACGCATATCGCGCCGCTGAAAATCGGCGAAACCATCACCCGACGCTCTTCGATCAGGAATATTGTGGCCAAGCAGGGCCGTAGTGGACCATTGGTCTTTGTGACCGTCGAACATGAGTATCTGAGTGGCAACCGGCTTTGTATCCGGGAGCAGCAAACGATCGTTTATCGTGAGATTTCCACCCCCCGCACGGGCGAGAGCGCAGCTGACGCGGGTGACCCCAACACGCTTAGATCGACGCTGACACCGGATCCTGTTCTTCTGTTTCGCTATTCGGCGCTGACGTTCAATGCCCATCGCATTCACTATGATTACGTCTACGCCACCGAAACCGAAGCCTATTCCGGACTTGTTGTGCATGGCCCATTGCAGGCCACGCTGCTTCTGAATCTGGCGGCGGGTGCGTTGAAAACATCGCCCCACCGGTTTTCGTTCCGTGGCCTCGCGCCACTCACCCTGCCCTGCGAATTGCAACTGCACAATGAAGGGACCGGCACCTCCGGGACAGTCTGGTGTCAGGATCAAAAAGGTCTTCGAAGCTTTTCCGCAGAGTACGCGGCCGTCTGATCGGTCTTCTTCGGTAGCGAATTCAGTTGTTGACCAATTTTTCTAACATCTGTTAGGCTTCGCGGAGAGACTTGGTAAATAAACCAGGCAAACCTCTGAATTTAGAGGTGGGAGGAGGAACAATGCGAGGAAAACTCGTAACCAACGAAAAACCGTGCGGTCAGGCTATGCGCGCCTCCATGAGGTGTGGGGCAAAAGCACGGGCCGCAACATGACCACGAATAACGGGCACGTATCCTCACCGCTTGCGGTGCGTGGTGCAACTTTGAAATTTGGCGGTGTGACCGCGCTCGACGATGTGAGCATTTCTGTGGCCGACGATGAATTGCTTGCAATTATCGGACCGAACGGAGCCGGAAAAACATCACTTCTAAACGTGACTGCGGGCTTCTACCGTCCGCAGAAGGGCCGTGTCGAATTGTCCGGGCAGGACGTGACCGGCCTGCGTGTTGACCAGATCGCCCGGCGCGGTCTGGCGCGGACGTTTCAGGGCACCCATCTTTTTGCCGGGCAGACGGTGGTGGAAAACATTATGATCGGCCGCCACATGCTGATGAAATCGAATGTAGTCCAGGCTTTTTTCCAGTTCGGTCCCGTGATGCGCGAGGAATCGGAACATCGTGAAGCCGCAGAGGAGATCATCGATTTTCTCGAGATCGAGGCAATCCGCAACCGGCCCGTGGGCACGTTGGGGTATGGGTTGCGCAAGCGTGTCGATCTGGGCCGTGCATTGGCGCAGGAACCGTCGATCCTGCTGATGGATGAACCGATGGCCGGCATGAACTCGGAGGAAAAAGAAGACCTGGCGCGCTTCATTCTCGATGTGCGCGAGGCGCGCAAGATTCCGGTAGTTCTGGTGGAGCACGACATGGGCGTCGTGATGGACCTTGCCGACCGGATCGTGGTGCTGGATTTCGGGCGGGTCATCGCTGAAGGCACCCCGGAAGAAATCCAGAAGGACCCGGCTGTCATAAAGGCATATCTGGGGTAGCGGCATGGTCAAACAACGGACAGCAATGGTCTTTTCGGACCCAGCAGTGACACATAGCGAAACCCTGCCGCAGGTTTTGCTCGCGCGAGCGACATCCACACCGACCAACCTCGCCGAACGGCACAAGCGCCTGGGCATCTGGCGTGAATTCACCTGGGCCGATGTTCTTGACAGGGTTCGCGCCCTGGCTCTCGGGTTGGAGAACCTGGGCTTGTCGGCTGGCGAATCCGTCATGATGATTGGCGAAAACGAACCCGAACATTTCTGGGCTGAATACGCCGTCCAGTCGTTAGGCGGCAAAGTCCTGTCTGTCTATCCGGATCAAAACGCTGAAGAGATTCTGTATCTGGCCGAAGACTCGCAAACGCGGATTTTTCTGGCACAGGATCAGGAGCAGGTCGATAAATGCATCGAGATTGCGGGCAAGTACTCGGGCGCCCTGGCGGTCGTTTACTGGGACGATTCCGGTCTGTGGGGCTATGATCATCCCCTGTTGCATTCGTTTGAAAGTGTGAGCGCGGCAGGGCGTCAGATCCACGCCAAGGAACCCGCCAGATTTGAAGAACACGTAAAACGTGGACGGGCGGACGATACCGCCTTGCTGTCCTATACCTCGGGTACCACGGGAAAACCCAAGGGCGTTGTCATCAGCCATCGCTACCTGTTCGACAATTGCTCGCGGGTGATGGGGGCAATCGAAATCGCGCCGGGCACCGAATACCTGACCTACATTTCGCCGGCCTGGGTCACGGAACAGATTTTCGGCCTGTCGATCGGTTTGATCGCGCCCATGGTCGTCAACTTCCCCGAAGGCCCTGAAGACGTACTGACCAACATTCGCGAACTGGCGGTCGACGCACTGGTGTTCAGCCCGCGCCAGTGGGAAAATCTCGCCTCCATCGTTCAGGCCCGGATGCTGGGGGCGGGTAAAATCCGCAATGCGATGTACAACTGGGGTATGAAGGTCGGCCACGACGTTTATGTGGAACGGCTGGAGGGGCGTAGCCCCAGCCTTGCCGCACGCCTGCAGCTTCCCTTTGCCGAAGCTCTGGTGCTGCATCACCTGCGCGACAATCTTGGCCTTGGTAAGGCCAAAAACGCAATGAGCGGCGGCGCCCTGATGGCACCTGACGTCTTTCGTATGTTCCACGCGATGGGGGTTAAGCTGCGCAACGTGTATGGCGCGACCGAAATCGGCCTTCTGACCGCGCATGTCGGCGAAAGCTATCAGCTGGAAACCAGCGGCAGCTGGATGCAAAGCAACACGAACTACGGCGAACCGCTGGAATACAGGGTCTCGGACGAAGGGGAGCTTCAGGTGCGTGGCGGATCGGGCTTCGGTGGCTATCACGGCAAGCCCGAAAAGACCGCAGAGGAATTGACCGAAGACGGTTGGTACAAGACCGGTGACGCGGTGTCGATGACCGACGACGGCGAGCTTTTGTTCTTTGACCGTGTCAAGGATATGCGCCGCCTGGCAAATGGGCACAGCTATCCGCCGCAATTCATCGAAACGCGGTTGCGGTATAGCCCCTTCATCAAGGATCTCATGACCTTGGGCGACGAAACCCGGAGCTTCGTCAGCGCGCTTATCAATATCGATATGGAAGTTCTCGGGCGTTGGGCGGAAGAGAACAAGATCAGCTTTTCGACCTACACCGATCTCTCGCAGAAACCCAAAGTTCTGGACCTTATCAAAGGCGAAGTGGCGCGCATCAATGCGCTCCTGCCCGAAGGCTCGCGCGTGGCACGTTTTGCGAATTTTCCCAAGGAACTCGACCCGGATGAAGGCGAGTTGACCCGCAGCCGAAAGCTTCGCCGGGCCTTTCTGGAGGAACGGTATGCCAAGCTCGTCGAGGCGATCTATGCTGGCGATGACGAGACAGATCTCGAAATCGCTGTGACCTATCAGGACGGCCGTCAAGGCGTTCTCAAGACCACGGTTCGCGTGTCGGATGTTGAAAACGCATCGAAGGCTGCCAAGCGGCAGTCCAAATCTTAAAGGAGGTCGGCGACAATGGTCTATTTCATCAATGACATCATTACCGGGGCTTTGATCGGCCTTCTGTATTCGCTGGTGGCCATGGGCTTTGTTGTGATTTACCGCGCCAGCAAGGTGTTCAACTTCGCGCAGGGCGAGCTTGTGATCATCGGCGGGTTCATCGTCTGGTTCACAACGATGCAAGCGGGGCTTAGCCTTTGGTTGTCGATACCCCTTTCGCTGGTTCTGGCCGGGCTGGTCGGGTACGCAATCGAACGGATTTTCCTGACAAAGCTGATCGGTGAATCGGTTTTCTCGATGGTCATGGTCACCGTCGGCCTTTTGATCCTGCTGCGCGGTTTGGTGCTGCTTGTGTTCGGTCCCGCGGTAAGACCCTTCCCGATCATTTTTCCGCTGAAACCCTTGTTCCTCGGCGATATGTTGATCCCGATGAACCTCCTGATAGGTGGGATCATCACCATTGTCGCGGCCGTCGGCCTGTCGTGGTTCTTCAACCGGACCCGGTCCGGCCTCCGTATGACCGCTGTGGCGGAGGACCACGTCGTAGCTTCCTCGATGGGCATTTCGGTGAAAGGCTCGATTGCCGTTGCCTGGGTTCTCGGGGCAATCCTGTCCACAATTGGTGCGATGATCTTTCTCAGCGGCAAATCGCTGACCTTCCTGGCCTCGGATATCGGGTTCGCGGCCCTGCCGGTGGCGCTCTTTGCCGGGCTGGAATCCATCGGCGGGCTTATCCTGGCAGGAATAATCATCGGCATCGCGCAGAGCTTGACCACCAACTACCTTGATCCGTTGATCGGTGGCTCGCTCGGCAGTGTCGTTCCATATATCATAATGCTTGCCATTCTGCTGATCCGGCCGACCGGCCTGTTCGGCTGGCGCACAATCGAACGGGTGTAATCCATGGATCCTTCTGGCGTATTCCCGACAAGCTATCGCAGTGACAGACGTTTGATCCGAACGCGCTGGCAGTTTCTGGCCCTCGTCGTATTCATGGCTCTACTGCTGTTGGCGCCTTACCTGGTGAGCAGCCGTATCATCGCTATCCTGAATATGATGATGATCAGCGCCGTCATCGCCGTCGGGCTTCAGATCTGCACCGGCTATGCGGGCCAGATCAACCTGGGTCAGGCGGCGTTCATGGGGGTCGGCGCCTATACGGCCTCGATACTGGCCTCGAAGACCGGCCTTACGTTTCTGCTGACCATTCCTCTGGCCGGGCTCTCGGCTGCGCTGTTCGGCTTTCTCTTTGGCTTGACCGCGGCGCGGATCAAGGGGTTCTATCTGGCACTGACCACGATTGCAGCTCAGTTCCTGTTCCACTTTGCCGTATTGAACCTGCCGTCAACCTGGCTGGGTGGATCGAACGGTATCACCGTGCCCCCGGCCGAGCTTTTCGGGCAGCGATTTGTCAGCGAATCTTCGCAGTTCTATCTGAATTTCGCCGTGACCGCGATCATGGTGGCGGGCGCGTTCGGGATCGTTCGGTCACGCTTCGGCCGTGCCTTCGTGGCGGTCAGGGATGATGACGTGGCCGCGGGTATAATGGGGATCAATGTCGCGGCCACAAAGGCAAATGCCTTCCTGATCGGCGCTTTCTATGCGGGCGTCGGCGGGGCGCTTTGGGCCTATCTGATCCGCTTCGTGGGGGTAGACCAGTTCACCCTGTTTCACTCGATCTTCTTCGTCGCGATGATCATCGTCGGCGGGATGGGTTCAATCGTGGGGGCCCTGATCGGCGTCTTCATTATCCGCATCATCCAGGAAATTATCGCGACGGTCGGCCCCAATATCGCCGACTCGGTATCATTCCTTGGCGGTGACATCGTGTTCGCTGGCATGAATGTCGTTCTTGGCGGCGTGATCGCATTGTTTATGATCCTCGAACCCAAGGGGCTGATGCACCGCTGGAACATCCTGAAGTCGTCATACCGTATCTGGCCGTTTCCTTACTGAGAAATAGAGCGGCTCTAAACCTGGGAGGAAGAATATGACTTACCAATCGAATCGAGGTCTTCGCGGCTTACTGGCAGCGGCTGCCTTGGCGGCCGCGGCGACCATGCCTTTGAAGGCGCAGGCCGAAGAGACCTATAATCTGGCCCTGCTGTCGGACTTTTCCGGCCCTTATGCTGACATCATGCCCATCCTGGCAGGCGGACGCGAAGCTGTGTTCACCTGGTGGAATGAAACCCGCGGCAAGGAACTTGGCGTCACGCTGAACTACAAAAACTACGAAACCCGCTATGACGCGGCACAGGTGGCAAGTCTCTGGCCCGGGATCAAATCGGAACTGGACCCGATTGCGGTTGTCGGCCTCGGCGGGCCTGACGTCGCGGCCCTTTCCGAACGCCTGCCGGAAGACAAAATCCCGATGTTCATGGCCACAGCGGCCTACGGTTTTGCCTGGCAACCGGATGCCTGGATTTTCAACCCACGCCCGACCTATTCGCACGAAAGTGTCGGCTTTCTAAACTGGATGCGTGAACAGCGCGGAGGAGACGAACCGCTCAAGGTTGCGATCCTCGCCTCCGAAGCATCGCCTGCCTATGTCGACATGGCAAAGGGCCTTGAACTCTATGCCGAAGAGCACCCCGAGGAGATCGACCTCGTCGAGGTCATCTATACCGAAGTTCAACCCACCGATCTGACGGGGCAAATGCGCCGCGTTGTACGAGCCGGGGCCGAGGCGCTGGTAATCCAAACGAACACCTCTATCGTGGTTGCCGCGAAACGTGGGCTGCAGGCCAACGGGGCGAACATCCCGATCATGATGAGTTCGCATAACGGGCTTCCAGCCTCGGGTGGCGCGCTTGGCGGGCTTGAGCAAATGGAGGGGGACTTTGAAGCCTACGGCATGGCGATTGCGGCCGATGAGGACACTCCCGCGCGACAATTCTACGAGACATTGGTTGCCGATTACGGACTCGAAGCACCTTGGAACGTCGTGACCGCAATGGGCGTATCTCAGGGTCTCTATACCGTGACCGTGATCGATCACGCGATCGAGGCGAACGGCGCCGAGGGCCTGACCGGAGAGATGGTACGTGAGGCGCTTTTTGCCAAACCGATCACCACCGAAGAAACCCATGGGTTCCTGCCGACCTTGTCCTTTACGCCAGAAGCGCCGTTCCCATTGGAAGGCCTCAAAGTGAATGTGGGCACCGTCAAAGATGGGAAAATCACCATCGCGGCAACGGGTGTCGACGTTCCGCAAGTTGAGAAATGGTGAATTAATCCGGGCGCCGCAGTCGCGGCGCCCGTTCTGATCCTTAGCCCCGGGCAATATGACCATGCTGGAACTCAACAACGTAGAGGTGACATATTCCGACGTCATCCTGGCGCTCAAAGGCGTGTCCATGACAGTCCGTGCGGGACAATGTGTTGCTCTGCTCGGTGGCAATGGCGCAGGAAAAAGCACGACGCTTAAAGCCATCTCGGGAACGCTCAAATCCGAGGATGGAACCGTTTCGGCGGGGTCCATCGTTCTGGACGGAACTCCCATTCAGAACATGGAAGCCTCGGAAGTCGTGAAGAACGGTCTCATCCATGTGATGGAAGGGCGGCGCGTTTTGCGGCATCTGACGTCAGAGCAAAACCTGATCGTCGGCGGGCACATGGTGCCCAACTCCGCCGAGCTGAAAAAGCGCCTGGACCATGTTTACACCTTGATGCCCCGGCTTGCGGACCTGCGCAACCGCACCTCTGGCTTCATGTCTGGTGGCGAACAACAACTGCTGCTGATCGGCCGGGCCATGATGGCCAGCCCCAAGATCATCGCGATCGACGAACCGTCGTTGGGATTGGCCCCGATGATGATCCGGGATGTTTATGAAGTGCTCAAGCAGCTCAAGTCAGAAGGCACGACCTTCTTCCTGGTCGAACAAAACAGCGCCGCGGCGCTATCGATCGCCGACTATGCCTATGTGATGGAGAACGGCCGGATCGTGATGGACGGCCCTGCCGACAAGCTCGCTGACAACGAGGACATCAAGGAATTCTATCTCGGCGTCACCGCATCGGGCGAGCGCAAAAGCTATCGAGATATCAAACACTATCGCCGCCGGAAGAGATGGCTGGGCTGAGGAGAAGGAATTCATGAGCACCATCCTGGATATCAAGGGCCGCACCGCGCTGGTGACCGGCGCCGGACAGGGCGTGGGCCGGCAGGTCGCGCTTTATCTGGCGGAACATGGCGCAGGCGCTGTTGTGATCAATGATTTTCACGCCGATCGGGCGGAAAGCGTTGCCGCAGAAGTTGAAGCAGCTGGCGCCAAGGCATTGCCAATCGCCTTTGACGTCTCGAACTTCGAGGCGGTCGGCGCAGCTTTCGCCGAGGCGCAATCCGCGTTCGGCGGCGTGGATATCCTGGTCAACAACGCCGGGAACGCGGGGCCGACCTCGCGGCTCGATGATCTGGTGCCCTTCTGGGACTCAGACCCATCGGAATGGAAGCGCTGGATGGCGACCAATTTCGACGGCGTGTTGAACTGCACCCGTCACGCAATGCCCCTGATGGTCAAGGGCGGCTATGGGCGCATCGTGACGGTCATCTCCGACGCGGGCCGCGTGGGCGAGCCGCATCTGGCGGTCTACTCCGGCGCCAAGGCCGGCGCGGCCGGCTTCATGCGGGCAATTGCAAAAGCCGGTGGTCGGTTCGGGATCACCGCGAATTGCGTCGCCTTGGGGGGCACAAGAACTCCGGCTGTCGCCGACCTGATCCCGGATGCAGAGACCGAGAAGCGGGCATTGTCGCAATACGTGATCCGCCGTCTGGGCGAGCCGGAAGACCCCGCCGGAATGATCCTGTTCCTCTGCTCGGATGCTGCCAGCTGGATCACCGGTCAAACTTATCCGGTGAATGGCGGGTATTCTTTTGCCTGCTAGAGCCGCCATCGGACGGCTGCCGCCTCTAGTTGGAGCTGTCCGAAAAAACGCTGTCATTATCTGCCCCGAGCTCGGGGGGCAGATCCGGTATCGCGGTTTCGAAACCATCGAATTTCAACGGCTGGACAATAAAAGTCTCGGCCTTGCCGCCGTCATGCGTAATCTTGCGCAGCAGCTGGCGCGCACGCACATGGGGGTCGTCCAACGTTTCGACCAGGGAATTGACCGGACCCCATGGCACCCCCGCCTTATCCAGAAGGTCGCCCCATTCGGCGCGCGTCTTGTTGACCAAAATCGCCGCGATTTCTTCGCGCAGCGCGGCCTTGCGGGCGACACGGTCGCGGCCTGTCAACGGCGCAAGATCCGCCCTGTTGATCACATCGCAGAACGGTTTCCAGAACCAGTCCTCATGCGCGATGGACAAGGTCAAGAGCTTGCCGTCTTTGCAGGTGAACACGCCATAGCCCGGCTCGGCGATAAATTCGCCCAGCGGTGTTCCATTGGCGGCGGGAACGAGGAATGCGGTCAACATCGAAACCACCGCATCCGACATGGACACGTCCACGTAACGCCCCTGCCCTGTGCGCTGGCTCGACACGACCGCCGACAGGATTGCGATCGCCGCGAACAACGCCGCGCCAACATCCGCAAGGGGGATCGGCGGCACAGGGCCGGGCTGCTTTGCATCGGCCTGATCGGCCAGCAAACCGCCAACCCCTTCATAGCTCAGGTCATGGCCAGCCCTGTCACGATAGGGGCCGTCCTGCCCGTAACCCGAAATCGATACATAAACCAGCCGCGAGTTGACACTACGCATGTCCTCGAAACCGGCACCCAAGGCCGCAAGCTTGCCAGGGCGGAACCCTTCGACGATGACATCCGATTCCTTGGCCAGTTCGCGAAACCGTGCCAGCCCCTCGGCCGATTTCAGATCCAACGCAACGCTGCGCTTGCCTCGGTTCAGTGCCCGGAACAAGGGCGGAAATTGCCGGGCCGGATCGCCGACACCCGGTCGTTCGATCATGATCACCTCGGCTCCCATGTCGGACAACAGCATTGTGGCATAGGGACCGGGAAACTGTTCGGCAAGGCTGAGAATTTTCAGGCCGGCCAGGGGTGCAGTGCTCATATCAATCTCCAGCTCTTTTGTTTTCCACGTGCGGGTCCGCCCGAGTGCAGCGCAAATCGCCGCAAAAGACAAGGCGAAAAACCAATAATATGTATAATTATCAGGAGCTTAGCATGAGTGAAGCAAAGCAGACGCTATTCGTTGAGCGGGTCGCAAAAACTGAATGGATTACCTTCCAGCGCACCGAACAGCTCAACGCAATGTCAACGCAGATGCTGCGCGAGATGGCGGCAGCACTGGAATCGGCGCTGGCCGACGATGGGGTGCGTACAATTGTCCTGACCGGCTCTGGCCGGGCATTCTGCGCCGGTGCCGATCTGAAAGAAGTTGCTGGCGCCAAACATGCACCAGGCGAGCCGGATCTTCTGGATCTTGTCGATCACACGTTTGGGCTGATGCGACATGGCCCGAAACCGGTGATCGCCGCAGTGAACGGGCTGGCGATGGCGGGCGGTTTGGAAATGGTGATGGCCTGCGATCTGGTCTTTGCCGCCGAAAGCGCGCAACTGGGCGACGCACATTCCAACTTTGGCGTCTTTCCCGGGGCCGGCGGTGCGGCGATCCTGCCGCGTAGGATTGGCCTGAACCGCGCGAAATACCTGCTGTTCTCGGGCGAGAACGTTTCGGCACGGGACATGATGGACTGGGGACTGGTGAACAAGGTCATCGCGGACGAAGACCTGCGACAAGCGGTGCAGGCCTTTACCGACAGGCTGGCAGAAAAAAGCCCGGCGGTCTTACGCCGCATGAAGACGGTTGCCAATCGGTCGCTGGACGTGGACGAAACCGCCGCGCTTTCCGAAGAGATGCTGAACCTGCGCGCGCACATGCGATCCTGGGACATGCACGAGGGTCTGTCGGCGTTCAATGAAAAACGAAAACCGCAGTTTCGCGGATACTAGGTCAGGAGGACAAACGATGCAGGACATTTACATCGTTGGCATCGGGATGACGCCGTTCGGAAAGTTCCGGGACAAAACCATCAAGGACATGACCGGCGAGGCCGTCGCCGCCGCGCTTTCCGATGCCCGAGTGACGGCAGATCGTATCGACGGCGCATTCTTCTCGAACGCGGTGCAGGGCCACATGGAGGGCCAGCACATGATCCGCGGCGAAATCGCGCTGCGTGAAATGGGCATTCAGGGCATTCCGGTGGTGAATGTCGAAAACGCCTGCGCCAGCGCCTCGACCGGGTTCAAACTGGCAGTCGATTTCCTCAAGGCCGGCAATGGCGACTGCTGTCTCGCCGTGGGCGCCGAAAAGATGTATTCTGACGACCGTGCGTTGATGTTTTCGGCCTTCGACAGCGGCTGGGACGTCAGCAACAGCGAAGAAGTCGCGCAACGGCTGGCCGATCTGGGTGCAGGGGTCGAGGAACCCGAAGGATCGAAATCGCCCAAGCCCTACAGCGTGTTCATGGATGTCTACGCAGGCTTCGCCCGGCTGCACATGAAGACCTTTGGCACAACTCAGGAACAGTTCGCCGCCGTCGCCGCCAAGAACCATGCGCATTCCGTGCATAATCCACTGGCGCAATACCGAGAAGCCATGAGCGTCGATCGGGTATTGGCCGCGCCGCCGATCACCTATCCGCTGACCCTGCCGATGTGCGCCCCGATCTCGGACGGGGCCGCTGCGGCCGTTTTATGCACCGGCGAGGGGATAAAACGTCTGGGCCTAGATCCCGCGCGCGCGATCAAGGTCAAGGCCGCGATCCTGCGCTCGGGCACCGATCGTCCGCCGGAAGATTACAAGAACCACCTGACCCGGCTTGCCGCGCTTGAGGCCTATGAACAGGCCGGGATCGGCCCCGAGGATATATCGGTGGCCGAAGTGCATGACGCCACGGCCGTGGGCGAAGTGATCCAGATCGAGAACCTCGGATTTGTCGAATTCGGCGAGGGCGGTCCCGCCAGTCTGCGCGGCGAGACAAAGATCGGTGGACGCATTCCGGTGAACCCCTCGGGCGGGTTGGAATCCAAGGGCCACCCGGTCGGTGCCACAGGGATAGGGCAGGTTTTCGAACTGGTCACGCAACTGCGCGGCGAAGCTGGCGCGCGTCAGGTCGAAGGGGCAAAGAACGCCATCGCCGAAAACGGCGGGGGGTTGCACGGGGTAGAAGAAGCGGCCGCCTGCGTCACCATTCTGGGCCGTTGAAACAAGGAGACGAACCATGGAAAACGTGATCGCCGCCGCTCAGGCAATCTATACAGATGAGCAACGCATGTTGCTGGAAAACTTCCGCAAGATGGCCGAGGCAGAGTTCGCGCCGCTGGCCGAGAAATACGAGAACCTCGGCCACCCCCCCGATGCGAAAACCCTGAAGTCCCTGTTCGCCAAGGTCGAGGAATTCGGGCTGATCAGCGGCCTGATCCCCGAAGAGGACGGCGGTGCCGGAATCGACCGCATGACCTATGGCATCCTATACGAGGAACTGGCCCGGATATGGGCCGATCTGGCAATCGCGGTGCTGATTCAGGGTCATGCCGTGTTCGCGGTCAACCTCTTGGGAAATGTGGCGCAGAAAGAGGCCTATCTGAAGCCGCTCCTGCGCAGCGAACGGATCTGTGCCACCTGTATTTCCGAACCAGAGGTCGGTTCGAACGTACGCGAGGTCAAGACACGTGCGGACCGCGAGGGCGATAAGATTTTCGTCACTGGCCAGAAGCTCTGGATTTCCAATGGGGCCCAGTCGGATTTCGCCATCGTTGTCTGCAATCTGGACGACGGTATTTCCATGGTCATCGTCGACCGCGATACCGGCAACTACGAGAGCCGCGAATTGCGCAAGCTGGGGCTTGTCGGTGCATCGACCTGCGAATTGTTTTTCGACCGTGCCGAAACCAGCGCTGACCATGTTCTGGGTAATGCAGGCGGCGGCCTGTTCCAGACATTGAAACTGTTTGAGAGCGCTCGCGTGTTTGTCGGCCTGACGAGCATTGGCATAGCGCAGGCGGCGTTGGAATGTGCCGTCAAATATGCGCAGGATCGCCAACAACATGGTAAGCCGATCGGCGGGCACCAGTTGATTCAAGGCTACTTGGCCGACATGGCCACGCACCTGGATGCCGCGCGCCTGTTGTGCCAGCGCGGGCTGCAACTTCTGGACCTGGGCGTGCGCTGTGACACCCAGACCTCGATGGCGAAATGGTATGCAACCGAAATGGCCGTCGAAATCGCCGGCAAAGCGGTGCAGATCCACGGCGGCAACGGCATCACCAAAGAGTTCCCCGTTGAACGGCACTTCCGCAATGCAAAGGTCATGCCGATTCCCGATGGCACCACCGAAATCCAAAAACTGGTCATCGGGCGCAACCTGACCGGGCTTAACGCGTTCTGAAATCGTGACTCTAAGAATTGCGGCCGGGGATTCCCGGTCGCCTTATCGTAGGCCCCCGGTCCGGGGGGGCGGCCAACGGATCATGCCCCAACCGGCGCTGCGGGACGCGTTTGATCAATGCCTGTCCCGCGTCAGTGGCAAAAAACTCACGGTTCAGGTCGGTTTCGATATAACCGGGGCAGATGGCATTCACCCGGATGCCATTCCGCGCCCATTCAAGCGCCAGAGACCGGGTCAGTTGAATCAGCCCTTCCTTGGACGCGGCATAGGCGGACACATGGCTGGCCACCCGTGTGCCCAGAATCGAGGCGACATTGACGATACAGCCCCCGCGTCCGGCATCAATCATCGCTTTGGCGGCGATACATGCGACATGAAATGCGCCCTTGAGATTTGTGTCTATGATCGCGTCGATTTCGGCCGGCCCGTGTTCCAATGCGGGAAGAGATGCCGTCGTTCCGGCATTGTTGATGACAGTGTCAAAGACCCGTCCCTTCAGCGCGGCTTCCACCGACTCCGGGTCCGCCACGTCCATCTCTATCACATCGGCCTGCCCCCCTTCCGCCGCTATCTTTGCGGAAAGCTCAGACAAGCGGGCGACGCGGCGGGCGGCCAATGTGACGTCGACATCCTGCCCCGCCAGCAGTTCGGCGAAATGCTCGCCCAATCCCGAAGATCTGGCGGACGACTATCAATTCATCCCGGGCCAGTACGTCACGCTGCGCCGTGCCGGTGATATCGATGGTGTGCGGCGATGCTATTCGGTCAGCTCCGGCCGAGACGATGGCGAGTTGCGCGTTCTGGTCAAGCTGCTGGAAGGCGGAGCGTTTTCCTCTTTCGTTCATAGCGAACTGCCACCGGGCACCGAACTTGATGTCATGACGCCCGAAGGCACATTCGGATCAAAGATACGACAAGGCGGACCACGCACCTATCTCGCCCTGGCCCCGGGCAGTGGAACTACTCCAATCATTTCGATCATCCGCTCGGTGCTTGCCACCGAGGCCGGGGCCAACTTCATCCTTTTTTACGGCAGTCGAACGCTAAGTTCCATCATCTTCCGCGACGAATTGAACGATCTCAAGGATACCTATCCCGGACGGTTCTCTCTTTTTCATACACTGACGCGCGAAGGCACCGATTCCCCACTATTCTCGGGCCGGCTTGATGCGGAAAAGCTGCGCAAGTTCTCCGGTGCCCTGTTCGCTCCGGCAGAAATAGAAGATGCTTTTCTTTGCGGCCCCGCCGAGATGATTCAGGAACTCAAGACCGCGCTCCGCGACCTCGGCGTTGAAGAGAACCGTTTTCATGACGAGCTGTTCGCTCCCGCCGATGCTGACAATACCGCCACCGTCACGCTTGCGCCGCTTACGGCGGAAGCCGCCACTGGAGAAGGAGTTCAGGTCACGGCGATCCTTGATGGCACCGCCCGCAGCTTTGTGATGACACCTGATCAGGAAAGCGTGGTCTCCGCCGCCGCAGCAGGTATCGAACTACCCTATTGCTGCAAGGGCGCAATGTGTTCCACCTGCCGCGCCAAAGTTATCGAAGGCGAGGCAGAGATGACGCTGAACTATGCTTTGGAGCCTCGGTAGTTGAAGGAGAACTTTGTCCTGACCTGCCAGGCCCGTCCGAAAACCAAAAAACTGACAGTCGATTTCGACCACGTTTGACCTGTGCCGCTTTCCGCGACACCCCACGGGCGCGCGGGGCCGGGATCCCCAAGACCTCCGCCAAGTTGAAAGTCTTGGGTCCACGAAAACCCGCGTGCCAGTGTCGGCTAAAAGGTCGGATTCAGGCAAAGCGCACAGAACCCGATCTCAGCGGTCTTTTTGGTTGACGATCAGTTCTGCATTTTCGGGTAGTTCCGAAACAATGTTCACCTCGTCAGCACGAATTCGTGCATGCAGTTTGAAGGTATCAGCGGCGGCTGCTTCTGCGGCGGAAGCGTCGGCACCGTCTTCCAGCACAAGCGAGAGGCGGATCATGTCGCGATCGTTCTCGCGCGTTACCACGGCCTGCGCGGCCTTTGCGCCCGGCGTGCCGATGACAACTTCTTCAACCACGCGCGGATAAACGAAAATCTCGCGCACTTTGACCGCTGCCCCGACCCGTCCCTGCAATGCTGAAATCCGGCTGACGGTGCCATCCGCGTTGCTTTCCAGGGCAAAGGCGCTGTCGCCGGTGCCGAACCGGATCATCGGCCAGGTGGAATCGCGCGCGGTCACGACAACCTCGCCAGGATCGCCATGAGCGACCTGTTCGCCGCTGACCGGATCGCAGATCTGCACCACGCGGTCGGGATGAACCAGGTAGCCTTCGCCGCCATCCTCATAGGCGACAAGGCCCAGATCGGCGGTGGCATAGGCGGCCCAGGTGGACACGCCGTATTCGGCCTCGATCCGGCGGCGCTTGGCCATCCAGTCGCCCATCTCACCGCCGAGGAAGGCTGTCTTCACCTTCCATGCGTCGCGGCCATAGGTTTCGATCACCTTGTCCGCCAGCGTCAGGAAAAACGCGGTCGAAGCGCAGATCGAAGTCACGCCGGTTTCGGCGATGATCTGTGCCTGAAGCTCCGTATTGCCGACGCCTCCGGGGATCACCGTGGCGCCTGCGGCCTGTGCCGCTTCGTCGAACAAAAGCCCCGCGGGCACCAGATGATACATCCAGGTGTTCAGGATGATATCCCCCGGCCCCACGCCTGCCGCCTTGAACAGCCGGTCAAGGCCGTGGCCGCCACCGTCCGAAAGGGCCGGTTCGAAAATCGGGCCGGGGGACACGTAGATCCGCCCGACATCCTTCAGATCCGAGGCCAGGAACCCGCCAAAGGGCGGGTTCTCGCGCTGGATCTTCAGAAGCTCTTCTTTTTTCATCACTGGAAGACGCGAGAGGTCCGCCACCGATGTGACAGCTGCCGGATCGAATCCGGCAGCCGTAAATCGCGATTTCAGGCCAGGAGCTTTTTCGGCCGCAGCGGCATAGGCTTGAGCTATATCTTTGTAGATATCATCAGACATTTCCATGCCTCCTCGTCCAATCTGGTGTTAAAGCGGGCAGTCCTTACGGAAGTTCGGCGCGCGCTTCTCGCGGTGCGACAACACACCTTCCTTGACGTCCTCGCTCATGAAGCCAAGCATCTCCAGCGCGGTCGACGCATCAAAGATCGGCCCGGCCTGGCGCAGCCAGTTGTTCAGCGAATACTTGGTCCAGCGAATCGCGCTTTGCGAGCCGTTGGCCAGTTCGACGGCTGTATCCAGCGCGATCTGCTGCAGCTCGTCATCCTCGACGCACATTGATACCAGACCGATACGCTCGGCCTCTTCGCCCGACACCGGCTTGCAGGTCATCAGATAGTATTTCGCCTTGGCCATCGAGGTCAGCAGCGGCCAGATAATCGCCGCGACGTCACCGGCGGCAACACCAAGGCGGGGATGACCATCGACAATCTTGGCCTTCTTTCCGGCGATCGAGATGTCGGCCAGGATGGCAACCACAAGGCCTGCGCCGGCCGCAGGGCCATTGATCGCGGAAATGATCGGCTTGTTGCAGTTGATGATGTTATAGACGAGATCCTTGGCTTCTTTCCACGTCTTCATGATCTCGTGCGAATTGCCAATCATGTTTTCGATAAGGCTGAAATCACCCCCGGCGGAAAATGCCTTGCCCGCACCGGTCACGATGACCGAATTGATGTCTGGGTCACGGTCGATATCGATCCACATGTCCGTCATCTGGGTGTGGGTTTCGGCATCGACCGAGTTGAATGTCTCGGGCCGGTCGAACGTGATGCGCAGGACGCGATCCGCCGGGTAGTCAAATTTCAGTTTATCGTATTTTGCATAACGATCCGACATGGTTCTATTTCCTCCGTGGGGTATTGAGTCAGCCAGGCAGTCCCAGGACGGCCTTGGACAGGATGTTTCTTTGGATTTCGTTCGATCCACCGTAGATCGTGGTAGGTCTGGCCTTGTAGAAACTCGCCAGAACATCGACACTTACGTTGCCGACCTGAAGCGGCCCGATGGAGCCGCCATCGGGACCGGCTGCTTCGATCATCAGCTCGGTGATGCGCTGGAAGCATTCAGTCACCCAAATCTTCAGCATGGACACATCCGCACCGAGCGTCTCGCCACGTTTGAGCTGATCTGCAAAACGGGCATAAAGCGCGGCATGATCTTCCACATCCAGTGCCGCCTGGGCAAAGCGGTCACGGAACACCGGATCGTCAAACGCGCCACGGCCACGGGCAAAGCTTTCAAGCTGTCCCAGAGCGTTCTGGGCCAGACTTGGCGAACCGATGAAAATGCGTTCGAAGCTCAAGAGAGCCTTGGCCATCGTCCAACCCTTGTTCAGCTCGCCCACGAGGTTCTCGCGGGGCGTCCGTGCATTGTCAAAGAAGACCTCGCAAAACTCGGTCTCGCCCGACAGGGTCGTGATGGTGCGCACCTCGACTCCGGGTTGATCCATCGGAGCGAGCAGGAAACTGATGCCCTGCTGTTTCTTCGGCGCATCGGGATCGGTGCGCACCAGCATGAAAATATGCGTGGCGTCATGCGCCATCGTGGTCCAGATCTTCTGTCCGTTGATGACAAAGTCGTCGCCGTCAATCTCTGCGCGTGTGCGTAGGTTCGCCAGATCGGACCCGGCGCCGGGTTCCGAATAGCCCTGACACCAGATATCTTCGCAACTCAGGATACGCGGCAGCCAGTAATCTTTTTGTTCCTGGGTGCCGAATTTGATGATCAGCGGCCCGACCATCTGCACGCCCATGTCGCGGCCGCGATTGACGCCCCAGCGCTGCTGCTCTTCGTAAAAGATCAGCAACTTGGCGGCGTTCAGCCCCATACCGCCGAATTCAGCGGGCCAGGCTGGCGCGACCCAGCCCTTGGCGTGAAGCTTGCGGTGCCAATGTTCGATCTCGGCGAACTTCGGTCGGTGCGGCAGGTGACGCAGCTCCTCGGGATATTCCGCCTCGAAGAACTGGCGCACTTCTTTGCGGAACTCTGCATCGGTCATAGCGCTCCAGTCGGTCATTGTGCTGCCCCCTCTGCTTCGCGTGCCTCGAACCATATCCGCCTGTGATAGGCATCGTCGCCCAACCAGGCCGACAGCACCAGCGCCCGGTTCAGGTAGAGCCCGATATCGAACTCATCCGTGTACCCGACGGCCCCGTGCAGCTGGATGGCGTCGCGGGTGATTTTCTTGGCGGCCGTGACGGCGCGCGCTTTGGCGCGGCTGGCAATCGGGGCCCGAACCTTCGGATCGGTTTCGCTGTCCATCTGCGCAAGCGCCTCCCGCACTCCGGCCTGCGCGACCTCGCACATCACGTTGAGGTCGACGGCACGGTGCTGGATGACCTGGAATGATCCGATCGGCTTGTCGAACTGCTCCCGCGTCTTGATGTAGTCGAGCGTGATCTCGAAGGCGCGCTCGCTCAGGCCGACAAGCTCGGCCGCGGCAAGCGCCGTTGCATCGGCGACAGCCTCGGCCAGTGCAGTGAGAACCGCACCGCTGCTGGCCAATTCCGCGGCCGGAGTTCCCGAAAACGAAAGCTCGCCCAGAGAGCTGCCATCCGCCTGCGTCTGCTTGTCGATGACAAGCCCCTGCGCGTCTGCCTCAGCCAGAACCAGAACCGGACCATCATCCTGTTCGGCCACGACAAGGAACCCGTGCGAACCGATCGCACCGACGACCCAGGCCTTGCCACCGGTCAGCTTTCCGTCCGCGTATCGGCAGGTCGCATCGGCAGGCGCCCCGTCGGGGCCGCGTTCCTGCCAGGCAACCGCCAATGAAATTTCGCCGCCGATGAGCTGTGCCATCTTCGGATGATCCGGACAAAGGCGGCGCAGAAGGCCGAGGCTCAGACCGATCGTCGACACGACCGGTTCCGGGGCAATCACACGGCCGACTTCCTCGGCGATGACACCCCCGGCGGCTAGGCCCATGCCAAGCCCGCCCTGATCTTCGGGCACCGCCACGCCGAAAACACCGGCCTCGGCGAGTTCCCGGACCATCTCCGCATCGAAACCGCCCCTGGCATCACGAAGTTTTCGGGCTCTGTCACTTCCGCCCGCCCGTTCAAACAACGTGCGCGCGCTCTCGCGCAACAGGCGAAGGTCTTCTTGTTCGCTGAAAAGGATATCAGTTTGTGTCATTTTGTTTTCGCTGGATCATCACGGGGGTGTCGGTCGAAAAAACGACCTCGCCCTCGGGGTTTTTGGCGCTGAGCGTATAGTGCAAAACACCTCTGTCGGGCTTGCTTTTTGACGGTGTGACCGAGTTGACCGTCAGTTCGACATCAAGGGGTTCGTTCGGGTGCACAGGCCGCAGCCAGCGCAAATTGTCAAAGCCCATGCCGCCGATATTGGCAACATCGACCATCATCTCGGTCATGACCGGCTTGAACACCTCAAGCATGGTCTGAAAGCCCGAGGCGATCAGGCTGCCATGTATGGCGGTTGCATAGTCTTCATCGGTGTGCAGCCGCTGCGGATCCCATTCCTTGGCAAAGGCCTTTATTGAATCCGCGCTCATCGGAGCGCTGCGAAAGCGATAGACTTGGCCCGGCGAGAAGTCTTCCAGATACCTCAAGAGGCACCCTCCTTTGCGAAACCGTCATCGTATCCGCTCGCATCCTTGGATATCCGGATGCGGTTGAATTCTTCCAGCTTCGGATAGGTTTCCTTGAACGCCACCAGGAACTCACCCATCGGCGCGTCGAAATAGAGACCACGGTCGTTCACATATTCCATGTGCCGGTGATTCTGTTCGTCGAACTCATGAAAGAGCGCGTCGTGATAGCCGTCGAAGACCAGGGGTTTGACCCCGAATCTTTCACACAGTTCCATGTTGAATGCAGGTGTCACCTTGTAGGCCTCATTCCCCAACCACAGCTGAACATAGCCGTGGTAGATAAAGAGATCGGTCCCCATCAACTCCTGCAACTTGGGTGTATTCAGGTGGTTGCGCACATCCGCGAACCCCAGAGCGGCGGGGATACCCACAGCACGCAAACAAGCCGCCAGAAGAATTGCCTTGGGAACGCAAAACGCCGCTTCCGCCCCAGCGATACGGCTGGCACGGTAAGAGTCCTCATCCAGCGCAAAACAATAGGGATCATAGCGAATATCGTCGCGCACCGCTTCGAACAGGCGGATCGCCTTGTCGCGATTGGTTGCGCCCACAGGGAGATCACGCAAAGCCGATGTCACGAAACCCTGCACTTCCAAGCTATCGCTTTCCACAAAGCGCGATGGCATGACATAACGCTCAGCTTCAGTCGGCAGGTTATCGTCAGACTTGTCCATTGGCCCCTCCTTTTTTCTAACAAATGTTAGATTACCGATTCAAAACCTGCCCGTCAACGGGATTTACTCTGTCTTTGGTTGGTCCACGCCATAACGCGTATTGTCTTCGCCCAGAGTGGCTGCAACTCCGACCGAATTTCCGGAAGAACGGAACTCCGGCGCAATTGGCAGCGGTAAAGCAGGCGCGTCCCGGCCGGAGATTTTTACTGTCCGCCCGAACACGTCACGCGCTTTGAAATGCGGGTCATGTGCCGCCTCGGCGGGCGTTTTCACGACCGAACAGCAGCAATCTGCCGCTGCCAGCAAAGGCTCCCAATGGGTCGAGGGATGTTCCCTCAGACGACGTGCAACCTCCGCGGCACAGGCATTTGGATCGGACCAGTCATCGCGAAGGGCCACCGGCAAACCAATGACATCGCAGAACAACTGCCAAAACTTTTCTTCCAACGCGCCGACGGCGATCTGACGCCCATCCGCAGCCGAATAAAGCCGATACCGGGCCAGGCCACCCGTCAGACGGCTGCCACCGCTTTCGATGTTCTGCCCGGCAATCACACCTTCGGCATGGGCCCAATAGGCAAAGGCGAACGCCCCCTCGGCCATTGCGATATCCAGATGCGTCCCCTGCCCGCTTGCCTGGCGCGCAATCAGGGCCAGCAGGATATTCATCACCGCAGGATAGGTTCCGCCTCCGATATCGGCGACCAGCCCGAACGGGGCCGTTGGCTGGTCATCCGGTCCGCGACTGAGCGACAGGTTACCCGCATCACCGACGTAGTTGAGATCGTGGCCGGCGGCGCTGGCCTTTGGTCCGGTCTGGCCATAGCCGGTGATCGAACAATAGATGAGACCGGGATTGATCTTTCGCACCGCTTCATAACCAAGCCCCAGCCGGTCCATCACGCCGGGACGGAACTGCTCTACCAGAACATCGGCCCTCTCGATCAAGGGGCGCAGACGTTCCACTGCGCCCCTTGACTTGAGGTCGATGGCCACCGATCGCTTGCCGTGGTTCAACACGGCAAATCCGATGCTCTCTCCGTCGATCTTGGGCTCGGTTTGGCGCGCGTCCTCGCCGACTCCGGGACGCTCGAACTTGATCACTTCGGCGCCAGCCTCGGACAGCATGAGCGTCGCCATCGGACCGGGAAGAAGTGTGCTGAAATCCAGCACCAGGATATCCTTGAGCGGTTGAGCCATCTTCACTGCCTCAGGCGAAGCGCGCCGCGCCGTTGTTCAGAACAACCACGTCGCGTGCCGGAATAGATGCTCGAAACCGGGCCTCGCCGTCCTCTTCCCAGATTTCGAACCGCACGGTTTCGCCGGGATAGACCGGAGCTGAGAACCGAACATCCAGACCGACAAGCCGGGCAGAATCATAGTCAAGCAACGTCTTTAGAATCGCCCGGGCCGCCAGCCCATAGGTCGCCAGACCATGCAGGATCGGGCGGTCGAACCCGACAGAACGGGCCACATCCGGGTCAGCGTGAAGCGGATTGAAATCACCGCTGAGACGATAAATAAGGGCTTGGCGCGGCAGGGTATCGATATCACATATATGATCAGGCGCCCGATCAGGCAGCACTGCGGGTGCCGGACCCGCCTGGTTTTCACCGCCAAACCCCCCATCACCGCGACAGAAAGCCGACATCGCCACGCGCGCTAGTTTTTCGCCGCTGTCCGCGTCGATAATATCGCGGCTTTGGTAAATGACGGCTCCCTTGCCCTCGCCCTTGTCGGCGATGAAGTCGATCTTGCTACGGCCGACAAGCCGGGCATGTGTCGGCAGCGGCTTGTAGATGTCGAGCCACTGTTCGCCGTGCAGCACTTTCTGCCAGTTTACGCCGGTCTTGGGATCGCGCAGCCAGAAGCCGGGATACCCCAAAATAACCGCCATCGAGGGAACTGCCTTCAGCCCGTCTTCATAGACATAGGCCAGCTCCTTTTTGTCGGTCGGATCCTCACCGAACCCAAGGCCGAGTGCATACAGGATGGTATCCCGCTCGGTTAGCGTCTGTTCGATTTCCTCAAAGTCCCAGTTCGACAGTGCATCGAAATCCAATGGCATTTGCTTTCCTCCCTTAGTTGCCGTCAGAGCGTGTTTTGAGATCCAAGTATGGCCGTGACCTGACTGGACAGCACACCGCCGTTGCCATGCGCCAGCGCCAGATCAATATCCTTCAACTGAATGCCTGGCGCGTCGCCACGGATCTGGCGGGCAGCCTCGATCACTGTGAAGATGCCGTACATCCCGGGGTGCACACAGGACAGGCCGCCGCCATTCGTGTTCACCGGCAAGACGCCGCCAGGCGCGATGCGTCCGCCCTCGACAAAGGCCCCTCCCTCGCCCTTGGCGCAGAACCCCAGATCTTCAAGAAACAGGATGGTATTGATGGTGAAGGCATCATAAAGCTCGACCGCCTGGATGACCGCAGGGGTCACGCCGGCCGCAGCAAAAGCGCGCGCGCCCGAGGCGCGGGCGGCGGTCACGGTGAAATCCTTCATTTGCGAAATCTGCCGGTGCGAGCTTTCCGCAGCACTGCCCAGCACATAGACAGGCGCCTTCGGGAAATCCCGGGCGCGGTCCGCGTGGACCATTACGATCGCGCCGCCACCGTCGGTGACAAGACAACAGTCGCGCACGGTCAATGGATCGCCCACCATGCGCGCACCCAGCACGTCCTCGCGGGTCAGCGGGCCGCGCTCGAACGCTTCGGGGTTGCGCTGCGCCCAGGCCCGCGCGGCAACGGCCACGTCGGCCAGCTGTTCGCGGGTGGTGCCGTATTCATGCATGTGCCGCGCCGCGGCCATCGCGTAGGCCGAGATCGGATAGCGCGGATTATACGGCGCCTCGTAGGCCGGCGGACGTGAAGCGGTCACCAGTCTGCCCGATGCGGTGCGCTGGTTGGAGCCATAAACAATCAGCGCGACATCACACAGACCGGCATCAAGGGCCATGGTCGCGGACGTCAGGTAGTTTACGAAGGACGAACCGCCCGACATTGTGCCATCAATGAAACGGGGCTGGATGCCCAGATACTCCGCCGCCATAAGCGCCGGCATGCTGTCTTCCATCATGGTGCACAACAGCCCGTCGACGTCGGACAGGTTCAGCCCGGCATCGCCAAGCGCCGCAAGCGCGGATTGCGCCATGACATCATAGGCCGTCAGGCCATGGGCTTCTCCGAAACCGGCATGACCGGTTCCCACGATGGCGGATTTTCCCCGAAGTTCAGTGGTCATGGCTTATCCCTCCGACGGCTTGAAAAGCACGGCCGGAACACCCTCGGCCTCGCCCACGAAGGCGGTTACGGGCATGTCGATGGCGACCTCACCCGGAGCAATGCCCTCGACCCGGCTCATCATCCGGACACCCTCATCCAGCTCGACGACGCATACGTTGTAATCGCCGCCCCGTTCGGGCTTTCGGCGCACAACTGTTGTGGTGTGGACCCGTCCCTTGCCGCTAGCCTTCTTCCAAGAAATCGCGCTGCCATGACAATGGGGACACAGGACTCTCGGGAAAAAGTGATATGCCCCGCAATCATCGCACTTGGGCAGCAGGATCTCTCCCTCTGCCAGCGCGCGTTGGAAAAACTGGTCTGGTCGTTTGGCGTCCTGCACCGGCGTTCTCCTTCAAGCGATCCAGTCTTTGTCTAATCGTATTGATTATGTTTCTAACAATTGTTAGATTTAGTCAACCTTTCAGGATCAATTGAGAGAAACTCATGTCAGGTTCAGACTTAGCCCCCCTTTCCGGCAAACTCGTCGTTGCGTTGGAACAGGCAGTCGCCGCGCCTTTTTGCTCCTCGCGGCTGGCCGATGCCGGCGCGCGTGTGATTAAGATCGAACGCAAGGGAGCCGGCGATTTCGCCCGCGCCTACGATACCGCCGCCAACGGCGAAAGCGCCTATTTCACATGGTTGAACCGGGGAAAGGAATCGGTGGCGCTGGACATTAAAGCCGACGAAGACCGTGAAATCCTGCTCAGGATGCTGGAAAACGCGGATGTGTTTATTCAGAACCTGCTGCCGGGCGCGCTGGCCAAGCTCGGGCTCGATTCCGCAAGTCTGCGAGAGAGGTTCCCGCGTCTCGTGACCTGCGACATCACCGGATATGGCGAAGACGGCCCGATGCGCAACGCCAAGGCCTATGACCTTCTGGTGCAATGCGAGAGCGGTCTGGCATCAGTGACCGGCACTGCGGACGGACCGGGACGGGTTGGAGTGTCGGTCTGCGATATCGCAACCGGTATGACAGCCCATGCCGGAATCTGCGAAGCACTGGTCGGGCGAGATCGCACCGGCAAGGGCAGCGGCGTTTCCGTGGCAATGTTTGATGTGATGGCCGACTGGATGTCGGTTCCGCTGCTATATCACGATTACCTTGGCAAGCCGACACCCCGTGTCGGACTGAACCACACGGTCATCTGCCCGTACGGGGCCTATGAATGCAAGGACGGTCAGCTTGTCGTCATTACCGTGCAGCACAGCGGCGAATGGCAAAGGTTCTGTGAACACATACTGGGCGACGCGGCTCTGGCAACCGACCCCCGTTTTCAGGACAACACATCGCGCATCAACAACAAACCCGCGCTCGAAGTGCTCATCAAGGCCGTGTTCGCCTCGCATGACCGCGCCGAGATGCTGAAGCGGCTTGACGCTGCGGGCATTGCCTCGGGCGCGGTGAACGACGTGGCGACCCTGTCCGGTCACCCCCAGCTTGACCGATCCGTGATAGGCACACCCTCGGGCGAGATCAACGTCCCGACACCCCCGATCCGGCGCAGCGTCGGCGAAACGACACTGCGCCCCTGCCCGGCCTTCGATGCGCAAGGTAAAGCCATTCGCGCCGAATTCGGACCCCGTTCATGAAAACGGTGGACAACCAAAAGGGTGGACAATCAAATGACCGCTGAGAACAAACCGGCGATCCTTCAAGGCGTGAAGATCGTCGATCTGACTTCTGTGGTTTTCGGACCTTTGGCGACGCAGATGCTGGGCGATCTGGGGGCCGATGTGATCAAGGTGGAAGGCCCCGAGGGCGATCTTCTTCGCCAGGTCCAGCCATCGCGCAACAAGCTGATGGGGGCCGCTTTTCTGGGGACCAACCGTAACAAGCGCAGTGTCGTACTCGACCTCAAAACACAAACTGGTCGCGATCAGTTGCGCAAACTGCTCATCGATGCCGATGTGATGATTTCGAGCATCCGGCCTGCGGCGCTGGCCAGATTGTCTTTGGATCCCGAAACTCTACGCCAGGAAAACCCGAACCTGATCACGGTATCCGCCACCGGTTTCGGGCAGGACGGGCCCTATGCCGCCAAGCCTGCATTCGACGATTCCGTCCAGTCGGTGTCGGGATTGGCCAGCCTGGCAACCTTGCGCGACCCCGAGGCACCGCCCGCTTATGCCCCGACAATTCTGGCCGACAAGCTTGGCGGCGTGACCGCCGCCTATGCCGTGATGGGCGCCCTGTTCCACCGCGAGCGTACGGGACAGGCCCAGCATGTCGAAGTTCCGATGTTTGAGACGCTGGCCGCCTTCCTGCTGGCCGAACACATGGATGGCGCCACCTTCGAGGAGACTCCGCAGGATTTCGGCTATGCCCGCATGCTGGTTCCGCACCGGCGTCCGGTTCAGACCGCAGATGGCTACATCACCATTCTGCCCTACACCAACGTGCAATGGGCGCGGTTCTTTCAGGCGGTCGGGCGCGACGACATGATCGACCATGTCTGGGTCACTGACATGGATGCCCGAAGCCGCAACATCGGCGCAGTATACGATATGGTGGCGCAGATTGCGCTGACCCGGACCACGGATGAGTGGCTTGACCTCATGGAGCAGGCCGACATACCCGCCATGCCAGTGCGCAACCTGTCAGATTTGCCGAACGATCCCCATCTTGCCGCAACCGGGTTCTTTCAACGGATTGATCACCCGACCGAAGGTGCGATCTGGACGACACGCCCGCCGGCTCGATTTTCGGCGACCCCTGCGCGACATGATCATCGCCCGGCCCCGCGACTTGGGGAACACAGCGACGAAATTCTGGGGCCGGGCAGGGAGTAGCCCCACCCGGCACCGGACGGATCAAACATCCATCGAGCGTGCGATCAGTTCCTTCATGATCTCGTTGGTGCCGCCATAGATCATCTGGACCCTGCTGTCGGCATAAAGTCGCGCGATGGGGTATTCCATCATGAAACCGTAACCGCCGTGCAGTTGCAGGCATTCATGCATGACCTCGTTCTGCGTCTGGCTGCCCCACCATTTCACCATCGAAGCCGTGGCCGCATCAAGTTCGCCCGCTTCAAGACGCGCGAGCCCGTCATTTACGAAGGAACGTAGCAATTCGGCCTTGGTTTTGCATTCCGCCAGTTTGAAGCGTGTATTCTGGAAGTCCATGATCCGGCTTCCAAATGCCTTGCGGTCCTGAACATATTTCACCGTTTCATCGATCGCAAAATCAATAAAACCGAGCGCGGTAATGCCGATCATCAGCCGCTCCCAAGGCAGCTGCTTCATCAGCTGGTAGAACCCCTGCCCCTCTTCCGGACCAAGCAGGTTCGCCGTGGGCACGCGCACATCCTCGAAGAACAGCTCAGCAGTATCCGAACCTTTCATACCCAGTTTCTTCAGGTTCCGTCCCCGGCGAAAGCCCTCGGCGCCCTCGGTTTCCAGAACGATCAACGAAACGCCCTTGGCGCCGGCGTTGCGATCGGTCTTTGCCACGATAACAACGAGATCCGCCGTGTGCCCGTTTGTGATAAAGATCTTCGAACCGTTGATCTTGTAGTGGTTGCCATCCTTTTCCGCGTAGGTTTGTACGTTCTGGAGGTCAGAGCCCGTTCCAGGCTCGGTCATGGCAATCGCCGCAACGCTGTCGCCGCTGACCAGTTTCGGCAACCACTTTTTCTTCTGTTCCTCACTGCCATATGCGTTGAGATAATGGATTACGATGGACTGAATCCCATAGCCCCAACCCGTATCACCGGTGCGCCCCTGCTCGTAGACGGTAATCGCGTCGAACCCGATGCCGCCACCGAACCCACCATATTCTTCGGCAATCGAGCCACCCATGACACCCTGCTGACCGACTGTTTTCCAGAAGTCGCGGTCAACAATTCCCTGCTCCGCCCATTTTTCAATCTTCGGAGCCATCTCTGCATCGAAAAGCCTGCGTGTACTATCGGCGAACATCTTGTGTTCATCCACTGCCCAACTCGGGGAGTTCTTGATCAGAGACATGTTTTATTCCTATCGGTTCATGCTTGCATTGAAGAAATCTAACAAGTGTTTTATTTCCTGGCAATGAACCCGAGGCGTTCTGACGGGGCGTCACAAGGCTTCGGACCGTGCGCATCCGGATTTATCCAATCACGCGCCGCCCATTCGGCTCGTACAAAAAAGGCCCGCCAAAACAGGCGGGCCTTTTTGTAATTTTTTCGCAATGACTTACAGCCTGTCGGTCAGTTCGGGCACGGCGTCGAACAGGTCGGCAACCAGACCGTAATCGGCAACCTGGAAGATCGGGGCTTCTTCGTCCTTGTTGATCGCGACGATGATCTTGCTGTCCTTCATGCCGGCCAGGTGTTGGATCGCACCCGAGATGCCAACGGCGATATACAGGTCAGGCGCGACCACCTTGCCGGTCTGGCCAACCTGCCAGTCGTTCGGTGCAAAGCCCGAGTCGACGGCGGCGCGGGATGCGCCAACGGCGGCGCCCAGCTTGTCGGCCAGTTTCTCGATCAGGGCAAAGTTCTCTTCGGAGCCGACGCCGCGCCCACCGGACACGACCACACCGGCCGAGGTCAGTTCGGGACGATCCGATGCGGCGACCTTGTCTTCGACCCATTCCGACAGGCCGGGGTTGTCCCCGGCACCGATGCTTTCGACCGAGGCAGACCCGCCTTCGCCAGCGGCATCAAAGGTCGAGGTGCGGAAGGTGATGACCTTTTTCGCATCCGACGATTTGACGGTTTGAATCGCGTTCCCGGCATAGATCGGGCGCTCGAACGTTTTGCCATCGACAACGCCGGACACGTCCGACAGGACCATCACGTCCAGCAGCGCGGCAACGCGCGGCATGACGTTCTTGGCGTCCGTGGTGGCCGGGGCGACGATATGTTCATAATCACCGGCCAGCGATGCGATCAGCGCGGCGGTCGGTTCGGCCAGGCGGTGACCCAGCGATGCGTCTTCGGCGACCAGAACCTTGGCCACACCGTCGATCTTGGCGGCGGCGTCGCCTGCGGCAGCAGCAGAGGCGCCCGCGCACAGAACGGTCACATCGCCCAGGGCCTTGGCCGCGGTCACGGCCTTGGCGGTTGCGTCGATTGCCAGTTCACCATCGGTGACTTCTGCGAGAAGAAGAACAGCCATTATACAGCCCCCGCTTCTTTGAGTTTTGCGACCAGCTCGTCCACCGAGCCGACCATGATACCGGCCGCGCGTGCCACGGGCTCGGAGGTTTTGACGATTTCCAGACGCGGCGTGACATCAACGCCGTAATCATCGGCGGTTTTCTCATCCAGCGGCTTTTTCTTGGCCTTCATAATGTTGGGCAGCGACGCATAGCGCGGCTCGTTCAGGCGCAGGTCCACGGTGACGATCGCGGGCATCTTGACCTTGATGGTCTGCAGGCCGCCGTCAACTTCCCGGGTCACGACGGCACTGTCACCGTCGATGTCCAGTTCCGAGGCAAAGGTACCCTGCGACCAGCCCAGCAGGGCTGACAGCATCTGGCCGGTGGCATTCATGTCGTTGTCGATCGCCTGCTTGCCGCAGAGAATCAGACCAGGCTGTTCCTCTTCCACGACCTTGGCAAGGATTTTGGCCACTGCCAGCGGCTCGATATCATGGTGCACGTCATCCGCTGCAACGACCAGAATGGCGCGGTCGGCACCCATGGCCAGTGCGGTGCGCAGGGTTTCCTGCGCCTGTTTGACGCCGATGGATACCGCGACCACCTCTTCGGCCTTGCCGGCCTCTTTCAGGCGTATCGCCTCTTCGACGGCGATTTCGTCGAAAGGGTTCATCGACATCTTAACGTTGGCCAGATCGACACCGCTTCCGTCCGCTTTGACACGAACCTTCACGTTGTAGTCGATCACGCGTTTCACAGGCACGAGTACCTTCATTGGCGTGGTCTCCTTGAGTTTTGCGATAAGGTTTCAACCGAGCTAACGGTCTTTGAATTCTGGAGTTCTTTTTTCCGAAAACGCTTTCATGGCCTCAGGAAAGTCATGCGCGCACAGCAAAACGCTTTGGGCATCGCGCTCGATATCCAGCGCCTCGAGATAGCTGCACTCGGCTGCGGCGCGCATCACACGCTTGGCGGTCTGAACGCCAAACATCGGGTGCGTTGCAATCTCGCGGGCAATTTCCAGCGCCCGTACCTCGACCTGGTTGGCCGGCACGCATTCTTCGACAACGCGCAGGTCCCTGGCGGTGCGCCCGTCGATTTCACGGCCCGTGAGCACAAGCATCCGGGCAACGCCCGCACCGGCGCGCTGCTGAAGCAGCCAGCTTGATCCCGTGTCGGGACAACCGCCGACGCGTGCAAATACTTCGCACAGCCGGGCATCTTCGGCGGCAACGACAATGTCCGCCGACAAGGCCAGGCTGAGGCCCGCGCCAAAAGCCACGCCGCATACCGCGGAAATCAGAGGTTTGCGAAACAGATAGGCCGCGCGTCCGCCATCGTGAACCAGGTCCACCATTTCCGACGTCGCCCGCGCGCCTTTGGCGATCTCGGACTGAAACCCGACAAGATCGCCGCCGCTGCTGAAATGATTGCCACCGGTCATAACAACGACACGGATCGTAGCGTCCCGTTCGGCTTCGCGCAGAAGCGCCACCAGTTCTTCGACGAACCCGATGCTGTAAGGGTTGCGTTTTGTCGGCTGAAGAAAACGCAGGATTCCGACAGGGCCTTCCCTGTCCAGGCGAATAAGCTCAGTCATTCAAGTCTCCATCAGGTCCCGGTCCAGACGGGTGCCCGCTTTTCAGCAAAGGCCTTTGGGCCTTCAATCGCGTCGTTGCTGGCGTAAACCACCTCGTGAAGGCGCTTGCCCTCTTTCAGGCCACCCGCACAGCCCAGGTCCATGGTCGCGCGAACGCCGCCTTTCGCGGCAACAACCGACAGCGGGGCCGCGCTGGCAATGCGTTTGGCAAGGTCAAATGCCCTTGCGCGGACAGCATCGGGAGTGTCTTCGATATAGTTGGTGAACCCGTATTCGTGCAGGCGCTCGATCGGCATCAAGTCGCCGGTCAGAACGATTTCCATAAGGATGGGCTGCGGTAGCATGGACAGTGCCGGCGATGCCCAGGGCGATCCACGACCGATCTTTACTTCGGTGATACCGACCTTGGTCCCCTTGAGACCGACCCGCAGATCGCAATTCAAGGTCAGCATCATGCCGCCCGCCATCAGCGACCCTGTCATCGCCGCGATGATCGGTTTCTTGCAGGCGCGCATGGTCTCGTGAAACGGGTCGCGCATCTTGGTCAGAATATCGACACCCTCGTCGCGTGCGATTTGTGTGGCTTCCTTCAGATCCAGTCCGGCGCTGAAAACGCCGCAATCGGCAGAAGTCAGAATGGCCACACGAACGCTGTCATCCGCCTCGATCTTCTCCCAAGCGTCGGTCAGCCCGTTCGTCGCCGCCACGGAAAGCGCGTTTTTACGTTCTGGCCGGTTGATACAGACGGTCGCAATTCCGTCTTCGATCTTCACGTCAATGGGGCTCATGATACCTGCTTCGCTTTCTCGGGACAATCTAACTGCGGAAAGCTTCCCCGCGACATGTCTGCCGCGGGGAAGCTCTGTCTTATTCGACGGTGAACGTCGCGGAGCTGTGCTTGATGACATCCCAAACAACGTCAAGATAGTCGGCGCTCCAGTCGGTCAGCGGAACCCAGGTTTCGCCATTCCACTGCTCGACCCGGGTCTTGCCGCCACCACCGTGGTCTTTGTCGGTCAGTGTAACCGGGGCCATGATGCCGTTTCCATCGAAGTTCTCGATCGATTCATAGGCATTCTTCATGCTTTCCGGTGTGATCGGCCAACCGTTTTCAGTAATTGCGATCCGCGCGGCTTCGAAACCGGCCGAGTAGATCGCCATGCCCGTGTTGTAGTACACGTCGCGCACCAGGCTCTCGGGACCGCTGCCCTTGCCATTGGCATAGTAGGTGTCCAGCATCGTCTTGACGATCGGAACTTCCTGGCCACCGGCCACGTTGGTCCCGCGCAGGATGCCTTTCGCCTCTTGTGCGCCGATATTGGCGATATCGACTTCGTTCAGCCAGTTCACCGACAGATAGCGGTCGATCGGGAAACGGTTGCGGCGCATTTCCTTCGAGGCGACCACATGCCCGCCCGCCAGCAGCCAGCTGATCACGTAGTCAGGCTTGTCGCGGCGGATTTTGCTCCATGCGCCGGCCTGATCCGACCCGGGAAGCGGTACGGGATACAGCTCCAACTCGAACCCTTCCTTTTCGGAAAGCGTTTTCAGGATCTCGATCGGTTCCTGGCCAAAGGGGTAATCCAGATAGATGAACCCGATCTTCGCCTTGCTCAAGTCACCGCCCATCTGACCCTTGATGAAGGCAACGTCATTTGCCGCCTGCTGCCAGTACGTCGGACCGACCGGGAAAACCCATTCGAACACTTCGCCGTCCACCGCGTCTCCGCGGCCAACAAAAGACTGCATCAACAAGTTCCCGTCCTTCATCGCACGCGGCAGAACCGCGTTCGTGACCGGCGTGGACAGAAAATTGAATAGGAACACACCTTCGCGCTTGAGCTGCTCATAGCATTCCACACCACGCTGGGGTTCGTTGCCATGATCGCGAATGATGATTTCAACCGGATGACCTTCGATACCGCCATTTTCGTTGGTGTACATCGCCAGATCCTGGGCGGCCTGAGCCACCTGCGGCGAAATGAAAGTGTAGGATTTGCTAAGGTCGAAGCAGAGTCCGAAGCGGATCGGCTCCTTGTCCTGCGCTGCGGCCACAGTCGCGCTTGCTGCCAGCGCGGCAGTCAGTGCCACCGCCCTTATGTGCTGTTTGACTTTCATGTTCTCTCACTCCCGTTGGTTTGGTTTGGTTTGGGGCTGTGATACCGCTTTGCAAACGCCGCTGCCGCCCCGCGTAGCGTCGCCCTTCCTGCTACCAGTCTTTCACTGCTCGTATTTTGAGGAACTTTTTTTCACCACGTCCCACACGACGTCCGTGTACTCAGAGATCCAGTCGGTTTGCGGCACCCAAGTCTCCCCGTCCCACATCTCGATCCGGGTCTTGCCACCGCCGCCATGATCTTCGGCCGTCACCGTAATGGGGGCCATCAGCCCGTTCGCGTCGAATCCCTCAAGCGACTCCAGTCCGGCCTTGTAGGATGTCGGAGTGATCGGCAGCCCCTCGGCTTCCGCCGCCTTGCGCGCGGCTTCGAACATGATCGAATACATGGCCAGCCCGGTGTTGTAGAAAACGTCCTGCGTCTTCTCGATCGGGCCGGATCCCTCGCCCTTGTCATAAAGCTCGGCCATGATTTCCTGATACAGGGCAATATCCTGACCGCCCACGACATTGGTCCCGCGCTTGATACCTTTGGCGGCCTCTTTACCGATGTTGGCGATATCGACTTCGTTCAGCCAGTTGACCGAGATGTATTTGTCCATCGGAATGCGATTGCGCTGCATCTCTTTCGAGGCAACCACATGGGCACCGCCCAGCATCCAGACAATCACATGATCTGGGTTGTCCCGGCGCACCTTGGACCACACACCGGCCTGGTCGCTGCCAGGCAGTGGCACGGGGTACAGTTCAAGCTCGAAACCCTCTTTCTCGGACAGGGTTTCCAGGATCTCGATCGGCTCCTGCCCGAAGGGATAATCGAAATACACAAACCCGACCTTCACATCTGACAGATCGCCGTCATGCAATTGCTTGATGTAGGCGACATCGTTGGCGGCCTGTCCCCAATAGGTCGGCCCGATCGGATAGACCCAATCGAAGACGGTGCCATCAACGGCATCGCCGCGCCCGACAAGCGACTGCATCAGGATACGCCCGTCTTCCATGGCCCGCGGCAGGATAGCCAGAGACACCGGAGTGGACAGGGTATCGAAAACAAAGACGCCCTCGCGGCTGAGTTTCGAGTAGCACTCGATTCCGCGCTGCGGTTCGTTCCCGTGGTCACGCACGATGACTTCGACCGGTTCCCCACCGATGCCGCCCTTCATGTTGATGAGCTTGGCAAGGTCCATCGCGGCCTGCGAAACCTGCGGCGTGGCAAAGGTATAGGCCTTGCTGAGATCGTAGCAGATGCCGATCTTGAATGGCTCGGCCAGCGCCTGGGTGCCGAACAGCGCCCCGCCAACCATTGAAAATACAGCCAGCGCTTTGGTAAGTTTCTTCATTTTTTCCTCCCTGAACAGTTTTCGAATAGTACGTTAGCTCAGCCAACGTTTGCGTCGGCTGTAGTGCTTGACGTTGTGAAAATCGGTCTCTCCGCCGCCTAGATAGAACTCCTGAATGTCGGAGTTGGATTTGAGCGCCTCGGCCGTGCCGTGCATAACGACGCGGCCGTTTTCGATAAGATACCCTTGCGAAACGATCTCCAGAGCTGCCAGGGCGTTCTGTTCCACCAGCAGGACGGACAGCCCCTCATCCTTATTGATCTTTTGCAGGATGCCGAAGATTTCCTCGACCAGGAACGGAGCAAGCCCGAGACTTGGTTCATCAAGCATCAAAAGCTTCGGCTGGGTCACGAGGGCCCGCCCAATGGCAAGCATCTGTTGCTCACCACCCGACAAATAGCCTGCTTGCGAATTTTTGCGTTCGGCAAGCCGTGGAAAATAGGCGTAAATCTTGTCCTTTTCCGCATTCAGCGTCGATCGGGACATTCCGCGCGGCGCGGCGGCGGTCAGGTTCTCGTCGGGGGTCAGATGTTCAAAGACCCGCCGCCCTTCGATGACATGACAGATGCCCATCTCGACGCGTTTTTGCGCGAGCGCTTCGGTAATGTCCGTTCCTTGGAACGTTATCTCACCTCGGCTGATGCGTCCGCGCTCGGCTTTCAAAAGACCGCTGATCGCTTTCAACGTGGTGCTTTTTCCCGCTCCGTTCGACCCCAAAAGCGCGATCATCTCGCCTTTTGGAACCTGGACCGATACACCTTTGATCGCCAGCATTACATTGTCGTACAGCACCTCGACACTGTTCATGGACAGAATGTTCTGGGCTTCAACTTTTTCTTGCATCGGCATTTCCCTTATTTCTTGAACTGATCGAAGGGCCAGACCATCAGGTAGTCTCTGATGTTGCCGTAGAGTTTTCCCAAACCAAGCGGTTCGATCAGAAGGATAATGACGATCAGCGCGCCATAGACCGCGTTGGGGATGTGGGCGAGCGTTTCAACGTTGATCTGCATGCCAAGCCCGTCACTCAGCGTGACGACGAGACCGTTCACGATACCCGGAACAAGAAGGATCAGGGCAACACCGAAATAGGAACCGATAATGCTGCCAAGGCCGCCAACAATCACCATCGCAAGAACCTGGATCGAAACGGCAACCGAGAATTGCTCGGGTGCGGCGAGAAAGAAAAAGGTGGCAACAAGCAACGCACCGCTGACGCCTGCGATGAACGAAGAAGTCGCGAATGCGAGGATTTTGTAGTAGAAACTGTTCACACCCAGGATCGCGGCGGCAAAGTCTTTTTCCCGGACAGCGACCAAGGCGCGACCGAGTCCAGTACGCTTGAGATTAAGCATGAAGATCGTCACCAACACACACCAGCCGAAGGCGACATAGTAGAAGCCAGTATCAGTGGTAATCTCTTGCCCCAACAACGCCAGCGTCGGCGACTGGAGCGATGCGTGTGAGCCCCCCGAGATCGCCGGCGAGTGGGTCAGAACCCAGTCCATCACGAACTGCATCGCAAGAGTGGTAAGGGCGAGATAGAGGCCCTTGACCCGCAAAGCGGCAAAAGCGAACAGGCTGCCGATCACGGATGACGTCAACCCGCCAATGATCAGGGCGAATTCCCACGGCACCCCGAAACGCGCGGCATGGATAGACGAATACGCTCCGACGGCCATGACCGCAGCATAGCCCAAGTGCAGTTGGCCGGCCCAACCTGTCACCAGGTTCAGCCCCAAAGCGGCGGCCGTCCAGATCAGCCAGGGAAGCATGTAGCTGTTCAGATAAAGCGACGGGATGATGAATGGCGCGGCAAGGCCGATCAGAAAGATGAAAGCTGTCAGATTTCTGTCGGCAGGCACCTTGAAGATACGGCTGTCCGAAACGTAGTCGGCGTGATGGACGCCGGAAAGTCTGTAAAACATGCCTTACACCCTTTCGATGTCGTGACGACCGAACAGCCCGTGCGGACGGATCATGACGGTAAGAATGAGCACGGCGGCGACGATAAGCTCACGGCTTCCGCCTCCGACAAGCGGATCGAGGAAATCAGCGCCAACGTTTTCGACGACGCCCAGGATGATGCCTGCGATCACGGCGCCAAGGATACTGTCGAGACCACCGAGAACGGCAACCGTCAGACCTTTGAGAAGCAACAGCGACAGCGCCTGATCGACACCCTGAATCTCACCCCAGATGACGCCAGCGGCGACGGCAACAACGGATGCCAATGCCCAGGATAACCCAACGCCGCGCTCAACCGAGATACCTACCGACCACGAAGCCATGTAATCATCCGCGATCGCCCGCAACTTGATCCCGGTCCGGGTTTGGAAGAACAGCATGAAGCCGACAAACAAGGCAAGCGCGACACCGGCACCGACCAGATGGATGCGGCTGATGAAGATGTCGCCCAGGAACAGCGGATCATAGCTGACGCCCAGTTCCATCGAACGCGACGTTCCGCCCCAGATGGCAAGTGTCGTACCCCGCAGGAATATGTCGAGGCCAAGTGTCAGCATCAGGATCATGACGACCGGGCGACCCGCGAGACGACGCAGGGCAACACGCTCGATGCCGAACCCAAGGCCGAACATGACAACCGCAGCCAGAGGAATGGCCAGCCACAAGGGCAAACCCACATCGCGCGCCAGCGCCAGGACCACATAGGCACCCACCATGGTCAGCCCACCCTGCGCCAGATTGGGCACCGAGGACGCTTTGTAAATCAGCACGAGGCCGATGGCGAAAAGCGAATATAACAGACCCGTCAAGGCTCCGTTGATCGCAAGCTCTGATAGAAAGACCCAGTCCATTTATACCTCCCTGACGGGAAGGCTTCTTTCGACCTTCCCTACTTCCCCGGTCTCGTAAGTCACCTGCGCGCTTACGTGGACCTCTTTTGAACCGTCGTAGAGCGCCGCGATCACGTCAGCATAGCGTTCCTGAACGACCTTGCGCCGCAGTTTTCGTGTCCGTGTGATTTCACCATCGTCCGGGTCGAATTCTTTCGGCAGACTGACAAAGCGTTGCAGGCGCAATGGCTCGGTGACGGCCTTGTTGACCCGTTGGAACGCCTCGCGAAGCAACGTCGCGACCTCTTCACGCTGAGAAAGATCGGCATATGACACGTAAGGTACGCCGTTCACTTCGGCCCAGTGCCCCACGGCCTCGAAATCCACGCAGACCATCGCCGTCAGTTCCTTCAGCCCGGCGCCAATCACGGCCGCATCCTTGATATACGGGCTGAATTTCAACCGGTTCTCGATGTAGTTTGGAACGTAACGTTCACCGTCGGCGGTGTGCATGACCTCGGATACACGCCCAAGAACAACCAGGTGTCCGTCGTCCTCCAGATAGCCGGCATCACCTGTATGCAGCCACCCGCCGTCAAGGGCTTCGGCGGTCGCTTCGGGTTTGTTGAAGTACCCTTCAAACACGCTGTCCGAGCGCACCAGGATCTCACCGTCTTCGGCAATGCTGACCTCGACGCCAGGCGCGGGTTTGCCAACCGTATGAAGACGGACCTCGCCCGGAGCCTGAATCGCGTTGATCGCGCTGTTCTCGGTCTGGCCGTAGAGCTGACGCAACTTGATCCCCAGGGCGCGGTAGAACACAAAGGTGTCTTCCCCGATCGCTTCACCGCCGGTGAACGCATTCTTGAGGCGGCTCATCCCGAACTGGTCCTTGATCGGACCGAAAACAATCGCCTCGCCCAGAAGCCGGCCCAATGGCTCAAGAACACCGCCGCTTTTGCCATTCAGCTTGCGCGTTTCCGCCGCGATGGCCCGATCCATGAAAAAATGGTACAGCCATTTCTTTAAAGGGGTCGAATTTTCGATACCAACCTGGATTGTCGTCAGCATCTGGTCCCAGCTTCTTGGCGCCGCCAGATAGAATGTCGGAGCGATCTCGCGCATGTCGCGCACGACCGTTTCCTGGCGCTCAGGCACATTCACGGTGAAACGCCAAAGGAGTGCCGCGGCAACGGTTATGGCGTAGTCTCCCACCCAGGCCATCGGCAAGTACGCGAGGATCTCCTCATTTTCGCCGAAGGCACCCGCCGCATGTCCATTCCGAGCAGCAGCAAGAACGTTCTTCTGACTCAGTACGATGCCCTTCGGCGCGCCCGTCGTTCCGGAGGAGTGCAGAAAAATGGCCGGATCTTCCGGCTTCGCACGACTAAGCAGTTCCTCACTCAGGCCCGGGGTTTCGTTCAGATCGTGCTGACCAACTTCGATCAGGTGATCCCAGGACAACAGCCCTTCAACCTCGTAGAAGCCAAGACCGCGCGCTTCATCATAAATGATGTGGTCGATGCCCTCGGCGCCCGCGTCCTTCAGTTCCAGGATCTTGTCAACCTGTTCCTGATCTTCGGCGATGGCCGCGACGATTTCGACTTCGCCAAGAAAGTGCCGGAGTTCTTCGAGCGTCGCGCCGGGATAGGCAGGCATTGCATAGGCACCCAGCAACGAAATAGCCAGCATTCCGCCATACAGCCGCGCCCGGTTGTCGCCCAGGATAAGCACCGCCTTGCCCGGTGTTACGCCGATTTTCTCAAGCCCGGCCGCGCAGGCCAGCACCTCTTCGGCGTATTCCGCCCATGTGGTTTCCTTCCAGATCCCACGCTCTTTTTCGCGAAGCGCGATTTCCGAACCGTGTTTCGAGGCGTTCCGCGCCAGAATTGCGCCGATCGTGTCGCCGCCCGAAGACTGTTTCTTCGTCAAATCAGTCATGCGACCCTCCGATATATGCCTCGATGACCCGCGGGTCCTTCACAACCTCCTTGGGGATGCCACTGGCGATCATTTCACCATAATTCAGGGCCAGCATCCGATCACAAATGCCGGTGATGACATCCATATGGTGTTCGATCAGCAGAACGCTGACGCCGCGTTCGGCACGGGCATCCAGAATGAAACGGGACATATACCCTTTCTCTTCCTGGTTCATGCCGGCCATCGGTTCATCGAGAATCAGCATCTGTGGCTCGGCCACCAATGCCCGCGCCAGCTCGACCCGTTTTTTCAACCCGATCGGAAGGCCATCGACCAACTCATGCCGGATGCTCTCGAGTTGTAGAAACTCGATCACCTCTTCGACGATCTTGCGGTTTTCGATTTCTTCACGCTGTGCTGCCCACCAGTAAAGCGCGGTGCGCAGAACGCCCGGTTTCATGTGGATGTGCCGCCCCAGCAGGATGTTGTCCAGAACGCTCATCCCGTTGAACAAGGCAAGATTCTGGAACGTCCGGGCGACGCCGAGCTTGGCAACCTTGTGAGGTGCCGTACCCGTGATTTCCTTTCCTGCCAACCGCACAGTCCCCACATTCGGTGGGTAGAACCCGGTAATTGCGTTCGTCAGTGTTGTCTTGCCGCTGCCGTTCGGGCCGACAAGTCCAAAGATTTCCCCCTGCCGAATGACGAGGTCCACACCGGTGACAGCGACGATGCCGCCGAACCGTCGCTCGACCCCGCTGCACTCCAGTATCGCCCCATCATCGGCTCCGATTGCTGTTTTAATCTTAGTCGTCATCTAGATATCATTGTCCCCCTAAGGTTCACGGCCAACATCAGGTAATCCGGAAGTAGTCCGGCCGCCCCGTTGGCCATGGATCCCCCCACAATTGCTGCCCACCGTCGATGTTCAGAACTTCTCCGGTTACGAATTTCCCTGAATTCGCCGCCATATAGACAACCCCTTCAGCGACATCCCATTCGTCCCCGGCGTGCCGCATCGGGTTGGAGTCCTGAAAGGTCGCAGAACCCTCCGGAGGGTAGTTCCCGAAACCGTTGCTTTCGCAGCAACCCGGCGCCACGCAGTTCACTCGGATACCGTGCGGGGCCCACTCCACCGCAACCGACTTGGACAGGTAAACTACTCCTGCCCGGGCCGCACAGGTATGCGCGATGCCGGGCATGCCGCGCCAGATATCGGCCACGATGTTGACGATGGAGCCCGATTGCTTGTTGGCAACCCAGTGGCGCGCCGTGGATTGCATCATCCACCACGTGCCGTTCAGGTTGGTGTCTATGACCGCATTCCAGCCCTTTGGACTAAACTCCAACGCTGCTTGCGGAAACTGACCCCCAGCATTGTTCACCAATACGTCAATCGCCCCGAACTCCTGGTTCGTCTTGGCGACAAAATCCTCGACCTGCTCAGGCTCCCGGATGGTCATAGGCACAGCGAAAACTTCGCCCCCGAAACTTTCAAGGAACTCCTTGGCCAAAGCCAGTTTCTCTTCGTTGCGTCCATTGATCGCCAGATTGGCCCCGAGCCTTGCGAACAAGGTCGCAATTGCCAGCCCCAATCCGCCTCCGGCCCCGGTCACCACAACGACTTTGCCGGTGAATAAACCGCTTGCGTAAACGGTTGCACGTTTTGATAGGTCCTCCCTCGAAGACCCAAACTGCGTCTTATTCACGACGCCTCCTCCCATTCCCATTAGGGGCAGCTGCCAGTAATCTAACGGGTGTTAGAAAATTGGTCAAGACAACTTTTCCCACCAGCCCCGCCCGTTATCTCCGATCAGTAAGACTTTGGAAGTCCAAGGGCTTTTTCTGCTATGAACGACAGAAGCATCTGCGGTGTCACCGGTACGATGCGGAACAGCAGAGCTTCACGTACCAGTCGCTCCACGTGATATTCCTTAGCATATCCGAATCCGCCAAACGTAATTTGCGCGGCTTCGGTCGCCTCGACCGCGGCGTCGGCGGCCAAAAGCTTGGCGGCGTTCGCCTCGACGCCGCAGGGTTCTCCCGCATCGTAGAGGGCTGCAGCGTGCATCACCATGAGATTGGCAGATTCCACTCGCGCCCAGGCTTTGGCGAGTGGATGCTGAACACCCTGATTTTGGCCGATCGGGCGGTCAAAAATCACACGTTCGTTTGCATAATGCGCCGCTCGCGCCAGTGCGTTGCGCGCAATACCGATGCATTCACCGGCCACCAGGATGCGTTCGGGATTCAACCCGTGCAAAATTTGCCTAAAGCCTTTGCCCTCCTCCCCGATCAGGTCCTCAGCCGGAATCGGCAATCCATCGATGAAGACTTCGTTCGAATCGACAGCCTTTCGACCCATCTTTTCGATCTCTCGCACGTCAACGAAATTTCGGTCGAGATCTGTATAGAACAGGCTCAGCCCTTCGGTCGGGCTGCTCACATCCTCTAGCCGCGTTGTTCTGGCCAGAAGCAACATCTTGTCCGCCACCTGCGCGGTAGAAATCCAGACTTTTTGTCCGTGCACGACATATCTGTCCCCCTGCCGCACCGCCATGGTCTTCAGCTTTGTGGTGTCTAACCCGGTCGTCGGTTCGGTTACGGCGAAACAGGCCTTTTCATCGCCTGCTATTAGAGGGCCAAGCATACGCGCGCGCTGCTCATCGGTCCCAAACTTCACCACCGGGTTGAGCCCGAAAATGTTCATGTGGATGGCCGAGGCTCCGCTTGCGCCGGCCCCCGACTCGGCAATTGCTTGCATCATTATGGTCGCCTCGGTGATCCCCAGACCGGCGCCGCCGACAGCTTCTGGCATGGCGATACCTAGCCAGCCGCCATCGGCCATTGCCCTGTGCAGATCATGGGGAAAACCACCGTTGCGATCCCGATCCAGCCAATAGTCGTCGTCGAACCCTGCGCAAATCCGCAGAATCTGGTCGCGAATCTCTTGTTGGTCGGCGGTCAATCGCAATGTCATAGCGCGCGCCCTCCCTCCAATCTTACGAGCCCAGCCTCACATAGGGCAGCGATCCGCTCATCGTTAAAACCAAGATCACGCAGAATGCTTTGGCTGTCTGCGCTAGGCGGTCGTCCCAGCCAACGAAGCTGACCGGGCGTCGCGCTGAGATGAGGGACCGGACCAATGACCTGGGTCTGTTCGCCGTCGACCGACACGATGTCCCCACGATGGCGTATCTGCTCGTTCGTCATGATCTCTTCGACGCTCAACACACGCGAGGCAACCGCATCATGGCGGGCGAATACCGCTTCCACTTCCTTAGCCGTGTGCTGCGTGACGAAATCATTGATCGCGTCAAAGACCACCGTCATGTGCCGCGACATCTCGCCCAATGTCGCGAACCGCGGGTCATCGGCGAGGGCATCGCCTCCGACCGCCCGCAACAGGCGCTGCGCGGTTTCCGCGCTCCCTGCCGAAACGCTCAGCCACACCCCATCGGACGTTCGGAACATCCCCCCCGGAGCAAAGTCCATCGGCTGGCGCAGCCCATTGCGTCGCGGCGAGAGGTTCGCGCCAGTCAATGCGGGAACAGGATAATCCATCAACCGAAGCAGGGCCTCGAATACTGCAATATCGACGACCTGACCGCGTACTATCCCCTTTTCGCGAGCAAATAGCGCGATCATGATTCCCAAAGCGCCCATTAGCCCTGTCGTGCTGTCAGCCGCCGGAAAGCCGGGGTGCATCGGCGGCCCGTCGGGAAAACCGGTCAGATGCGCTAATCCACTCATGGCCTCCGCAGCACGCCCAAACGCTGGCAGGTCGCGCATCGGACCGTCCTGTCCGTAACCTGAAACCCGCAAGACAACCAAGTCCGGGTTCCAATCGTGCAAGACGTCTGGCCCAACACCAGCACGTTCCAGCACACCCGGTCGGAAATTCTCGATCAGCACGTCGGCATCTTCGACCAACTTTCGCAGGATGTCCCGGCCCTCGTCGGACTTCCAGTCCAGACCTAGTGTTTTCTTGTTACGGCCCAAAGTCTTCCACCAGACGCCCACCCCATCCTCTGCCTTGGGTCCAAGGTCGCGCATCATATCCGTCCGGTTGGGGGCTTCGATCTTGATGACATCTGCACCAAAATCCGAGAGTAAAGCTGCCGCAAGTGGTCCGGCAATTACGTGACCAAGTTCTATAATCTTCAGTTGATCAAGGGGTCCAGACATCTGCACTTTCGACTTTGCTAATTTTCTAATGGTTGTTCGATTCCTAGCAAAGGCGAAGTCGGATCTCAAGATTCAAAGGTAATCACCTCCCCGAAAACGTAACCGCCCGGTTGTTACCATGGATCAGTTCATTGGCGTCCAGTTCCATGGAAGCGGTTCGTTGAGCGGGTTGGTCATGTGATTGTGGATGCGGTCGAGGATTTCGGCCAGCCAGGCTTGCCGATCGAGGCCGTTCATCTTGGCTGTCTCGACAAGGGACATCGCCCGGGACAGCGTTTCGCCACCGCTGTCGGAGCCTGCAAAAAGCCAGTTTTTTCGCCCGATGCTGATCGGGCGCATGACGCGCTCGGCGGTGTTGTCGTCGATGCCGACGCGGCCATCTCCAAGGAAGAGCTCGAATGACGGCCAGCAGCTGAGACCATAGCGGAAGGCCTTCGCGAGATCGCCCTTGCCGGGAATGCGTAGCAGTTGGGCCTCGGTCCATGCCTTGAAGGCCTAGACCATGGAGCGGGAGTGCGCCTGGCCTGCTGCCAGCCGCAGTTCCGCTGTATTTCGTGCCCTCACGAATTATGGCCAGCCGTGCGTTCTTTTAGGCCTGCGGGACGAAGCGCTCGTCTTTGGCGGCACCGAAGTGGCTCCGACATTCGGCGGTTTTCCCGAAGGCGCGCTTGAGGCGGCGGAATATGCCTACACCGTCCTTAAGATGGGTCGAGGGCGCTCAGAGAAGCGCTTATAACTGCATCTGCGTTCAGGCTGTCGCTGGGGAACCTGAAGGAGCGTTTTCTTTTTTGGGCGGCTTGATCCGGAAGAACAGTGCATAAAATACCGGAACCGCGACCAGCGTCAGGATCGAGGCGAACGCGAGGCCACCCATGATCGTCACGGCCATCGATGCGAAGAAGGCGTCTGGTAAGAGCGGAATCATACCGAAAATCGTTGTGCCCGCAGCCAGCACGACGGGCCTCAAACGGCTGACCGAGCCATCGATCACCGCCTGATAGTCCTCGACACCTTCGGCGCGTTGCTGATCGATTTCTTCCACCAGCACAATGGCATTCTTCATCAGCATCCCGGAAAGGGACAAGAAGCCGAGAAGCGCCGTGAACGTGAACGGGAGCCCCGTGAACAGCAGACCGAGAACCATGCCTGTGACCGACATTGGTACGACGAGCCACAATATCAGCGGCTGGCGCACCTTGTTGAACATCAGGATCGAGATCGTCAGCATCACGATGAGGCTGATCGGAAGCTGCTTGCCGAGACTTTCATTGGCCATCTGCTGGCTTTCGTATTCGCCACCCCACTCCATCGAATAGCCGTCGGGGAGCCGCATCGCTTCGATGTCGTCGCGCACGCTGTTGAAGGCTTCGTTCGCAGTCAGATCCGGTCGCGCACCGCCGAGGACCGTTATCGTACGCTCACGGTCGCGGCGGTGGATAAGGGCCTCGACGAGGCGGGGCTCAAAGCCGGAGACGAGGTTGGCCATCGGCACGTAATCATTTGCACCCGGCGACCAGACGGAGAGATCGCGCAAACGATCCAGCCCGTCGCGCTCGACCTCGGGAAGCCGCAGATACATCGGGATTTCGGCATCGCCTTCGCGCAGGGTGCCGACCCGCAGGCCCGAGGTGCCGTATTGCACGGTGTCGGCGATCGAAGCGCGAGTCGAACCGGCCAACCGCATGCGAGCCTCGTCGACGATGGGTTCGACGAGAATTTCGCGCTGCCGCCAGTCTGTGCGCGAGTTTGTGATCGTGCCGGCCTCGTCGAAGATCGCAAGCGCGTTATCCGATAGCTGCCGAAGGACCACCGGATCGGGTCCGGAAAATCGCACGGCGACATCGGCCCCGGCAGGAGGACCGAAGACGATCTCCTCGACGCGGATAAGAGCATTGGAGAATTGCGCCGGCAGTTCGCGATTGAGACGCGCCGCAACATCGGGGATGAGTGTGGCATCGGTCGCACGCACGATCAGCTGACCGTAGCTCGCATCGGCCTGCTCAGGGTTGTAGGTCAGCATGAAGCGGCTGGCCCCTCGCCCGACCAGTGATGTCACGTCCGTCACGATCTCCTCGCCTAAGAGGATCGCCTCCAGCCGAGCGATTTCTTCATTCGTGACTCGAATGTCCGTGCCTTGCGGCATCTGGAATTCGACGTAGAATATCGGGGTGTTCGACGCCGGAAAAAAAGCCTGTTTGACCTGACCAAAGGCCATGACCGACCAGACCGTGATTCCGACGATCGTCAGGACGACGAGCACGCGGGCGCGCAGCGCCAGCCAGAGGAAACCGCGATAGGCCGAATAGATGAAGCCGCGATAGGGGTCCTTGGAGGTGTCTTTCGGTGCCTTCAGAAGGAGCTTACCCAAATAGGGCGTGACGGTCACGGCGAGTATCCAGCTCATCAGCAGCGAAATCGCGATGACCGCGAAAAGCGAGAACAGGAACTCGCCGGTGGCATCTGGCGACAGTCCAATTCCAGAGAACGCCATGATCCCGATCACGGTGGCCCCGAGCAGGGGAAACGCTGTCGCGGTCTCGGTATCGGCGGCGGCGTCTTCGGCGGACTTGCCCCGCGCCATGCCGATCAGCATGCCTTCGGCGATCACGATAGCGTTGTCGACCAGCATACCCATGGCGATGATCAGCGCCCCGAGACTGATCCGTTCCATCTCGATGCCGAAGACAGACATGAAAAACAGCGTGGAAAACACCGTTAGGCCCAGCGTGGCACCCACGACCAAACCCGCGCGCCAACCCATGGTCAGCATCAGCGCCCCGATGACGATGGCCACGGATTGACCGAGGCCGACGAGAAAGCTCGAGACCGCTTCGTCGACGACCTTATGCTGTTCATAGATTGGTACGATCTCGACGCCGTCCGGCAATTCGGTCTTCAGCTGGTCCAGCCGTGCCTCGACCGATCTGCCGACCTCGACAACGTTACGGTCCACGAGCGCCGAGACCCCGAGGGTGAAGGCCCGCGTGCCATTGTGACGCACGATCTGGCTCGGCCGCTCCGTCTCCTCTCGGACCACGCGGGCAATGTCGTAGAGCGCAATCTGCCCGACCTCTCCGGGGGCGCCGAGCCGCAGCGCCTCTATGCCCTCGACGCTGACAAAACCCGGCGGAACGGACACACCTAGCCGAGAAAGCCCCTCGCTGATCTCGCCGTTGGAGAAAACCTGGTTCTCGTCAGCGATGATACCGAGGATCTGGTCAGGCGGCAGACCCAGTTCGGTCAGTCGCGCCGAAGGGATCGAAATGATGATCTCCTCTTCAGCCAGTCCCCGAACCTCGATCTTGGCCACCCCGTCGACGGTGACAAGTCCGCGACGCAATTTGGTCGCGAGGTCTCGCTGTTCCGTGGCGCTCAACCCATCGGCCGTCACGGCATAGAACATGCCGTAGACGTCGCCGAAATCGTCATTGATAATCGGAGACTGCGCACCGGAGGGAAGCTCTCCTTCGATGTCGCGGATACGGCGGCGCATCTCGTCCCAGACCTGCGGGATCTCGTCGGGCCCATAGGTCATCTCGATCTCGACCGTGATCTGGGCCATGCCCGGCATGGATTTCGATTCCACCCGGTCGAGCTGCTTCATCTGTTGGAGTGCGCTTTCCACGACATCGGTGACTTCCTCTTCCACCTCCATCGCCGTCGCGCCCGGATAGGGCACGAAAACGAGCGCCGTCTTGAGCGTGAAACTCGGGTCTTCGAGGCGTCCGACCGTGTTCAGCCCCCACAAACCGCCGAGAAGGCAAAAGATAATTGCCAGCCAAACGGCGACCGGACGTCGGATGCTTGCGCGGGAAATACTCATTGTCATGGTTTCGGTTTTCCGGTCCAGGATCGTTCAGAGGCCGCGAACCGCGACTGTTTCGTTTTCCTTCAGGCGCCACCACCCGCCGGACACAACCAGTTCGTCTCCGGAGAGCCCCTCAAGCACGACGATTTCGTCGTCGTTTGGCAGCCCCAGGCGGATCGTCTTACGGGACACCCGGCCGGTCCCCTCGTCATACAGCCAGATGGACGGCTCGCTCCGGCTCGTCGTGTCGATCGCTGAGACCGGGACGACTACCAACCGCGATTGCGCACCCTCCGCGGCGGCGGCTACGCGCACATTCGCCGTCATTCCGGGCAGCAATCTCGGGTCGATGGCGCCCTCGATTGCAAACTCGACGTCATAGGTTTGGGCTGTGGGGTCTGCATCGGTCACGAATGTCCGCAGATACAGAGTTGCGTCATATCCCGGCACAGCGGGGAAAGAGGCGGTTACCCTGAATGCATCGGGCTGGGCCCGTGCGATCGCGGCGAGTTCCTCGGGCAGCGAAATCCGCACCCGCATTTCACTGATGTCCTGCAACCTGGCAATCGGAGCCGCAGGGGTGACGTTCGAAAACTCCTCCAGAAAGATGCGCGCGACAATGGCCTCGAAGGGCGCCGAGATCGTGGCTTGAGCCAGACGACGCTTCGCTTCACGGAGGGCGACTTCTGCCTGGGCAAGCTGCGCGCGGTTCGTTTCAAGTCGGGCGTCGGTCGCCACCCCCCTCTCGGTCAGACTCAACGCACGATCGTATTCGGATTTTGCGAGGTCGAAAGAGGCCTGTGCCCGGTCCAGAGCCAATTCGAAATCTACCGGGTCGAGCGCGGCGATTAAATCGCCTTTCTCGACCCGAGTCCCAGCATCTACCGCGAGGTCGGAAAGCTGACCCGAAACCTGAAAGGCAATATCCACGGTCCGGGCGGGCTCCACGCGGCCTGCCAGGCTGCGCGCCCTATCGCTATCGCGAAGCTCGGCACGCGATACTTCGACCGTGACCGGTTGGGCGATGTCTTGCTCGGCGCTCCCTTGCGCATCGGCACCGGAAACCTCATCCGTAGTCTGCGCGAAGACCTTGGATGCGAGGTTCGGGCCGAATTGCACGAGAAGGACAATGGCGAGAAGGAGGGCGACCAATCCGGCGACACCTCCTCGGAAGTATCTGGTTCTATTCGAGCTCATCGATCATGTCCTTGAATCTGTCGATGGTGGCGTCTTGCTGATCGGCATCACCATCCGCGAGGCGAAGGAGCCTCTGGAAACGAAGACCCTGGATCGCCAAAAAGAGAACCATCGCCGCAGTGTCGTCCTGCGCGTCCGAACGGATGCGCTCGACATCACGGGACAGTTCTTTTCTCAGCGGGTCCAGAAGATTCGGATCCGACGCCGAAACCGCGAGAATAGCCATCGAAAGGTCATCATCGGTGCTTCCGGCTTGCAGAACTGTCTCGAGATGACCGCGCAGGGTGCGGGAACTGTGCCCTTCCGGGACCGACGCCAGACGTTCGCGGTGCTCCGCGAGCATTTCGTCGAGCAGCCCGGCCAGAAGCGCTTTCTTGGTGGCGAAGTTGTACAACACCCCACCCTTGCTGAGGCCGGATTCCCGAGCGACGGCGTCGATCGTGATCCTTCCCGCGCCTTCTCGCAGCGCAATCGCCCGCGCAGCGCCGAGAATCTTCGGCGAGGCGTTCTTCGGTTGCTTTTCCACTTGTGCAGTCACCCTGTACCGTCCGGTCGGTTAAGTCATTGGGCGAGCTAATGCGCTGCCCCGTATTTGGCAAGCGAGCTCAATCTGAAAATTTGTCTCTGTGGCCGCTACCGTAAAGTCGCAGGAATGCAGCGACCGCTTCGCGCGCATGTTGCTCGCGGTGGACAGCTCGTTTCACTGCGAGAAGGCGCGGCATAAGTAGCCCCGAAACGCAAAGGTGTATGAAGTGATCGGACGCGCGCCGGTCGTCATCGACATCGAGCGCGCCTTCGCGCGTAAGGCGCTCCAGAATCCTACCGACGAGTTCGCGAGCAGGTTTCGGGCCTGCGCGAAAATAAACCTCACCCACTTCGGGCAGTGCCTCGGAGGCGCCAACGCACGTTCGCAGGAGACGGATGTAGGTGTCGTCCAAGGTGAGGTCGACCATGCGAAGGGCGAGTTCTTCCAACTGGGCGCGCGGCTCCAAAGACGCGATCAAGGGCCGGAGGATTTCGTCCGCAAGCCGACCGCATTCGGATTCAACCACGCTCAGGAACAGTTGCTCCTTGGTCGGGTAATACGAATACATGGTTGCCTTCGACACTTTTCCTTCAGCGGCAATCGCATCGACCGTGGCTCCTTCGTAACCGCATCGGAAGAAAACCTCGCGCGCACCAATCATGACGTCGGCCATTTTTCTCACGGGCATCTCGTTCTCTCTATCCCAGGCAGGACTAGGCGGTTACAAGCTTTACTGTACCGTCTAGTGAGTATAGTAGATAGAAGTTGATTTAGCAGCAAAACGTAAAGCTGTGCGGATCTACCCCACCAAGCGCCGCTTGGCGGCTTTTTCTAGCGCCGTTTTCAATTCGTCATGGGCTTCGGGTCTGATTCTGCCTGAGTTGTTCTCGGGCGAGGGATTATCCCGCGAACAGGAGGGGTACCGTCATTCTGCCGCGCTTGCGGTCCCGACAAAGGCACCCTCGGCCTCCCAGCGGCGTGCGATCGAGCCAAGCTTGTCCAGCACGCCGCGCAGTTCCGCGCCGCGCTCAGTCAGCCCGTAGGTGACAGCGGGTGGGATGGTCATGGCCTGCTCGCGCCATACAACGCCAGCATGTTCCAGCATTCTCAGCCTCTCGGTCAGGACCCGGGTGGAAATGCCGGGCACCAAACGCTTGAGCGCGCCGAAACGCTGCGGTCCCTGCTCGGACAGAACCCAGAGTATATAGATCGTCCAAGGGCCTGTGATGACACGCAGAAGCGCCTCCATCGGGCATGAGGGGGGCTGGACGCTCTTCATCGTGGATTATCCTCGCGGTTAAAGTAATCTAGTTACTTTTAAGTGCCTACTTTCACGGACGATGCAAGACACCTAAAGGTACTTAGAGCGGAAACTGCGGCTGAACAAGCCCTTGCAAACAGGGAGTGCGGTGATGAGTGACAACGTGGCAAAGTATGTCTACTGGATCGCGACCGGCCTTGTGGCGCTGGTCTATCTGGGTGGGCGACTTTCTACATCTCATCCCACGATATGGTCGCGGGCATGTATCGCGAGGTGTTGAGCTATCCCACATACATCATCTGGCCGCTCGCGATTTTGAAGATTGTCGGCGCGGTGGTGATTCTTTGGCGCCCTTCGGCGATGCTGGCGGACTGGGCTTACGCGGCGATGTTCTGGCATCTGGTGTTGGCGTTCGGGGCGCATGTGGGCGCGGGCGATCCAGGCTGGCCACCGGCTCTTGCGACCTGGGTGCTCCTGATCGCCTCGTGGATGACAGCCAATCGCGTGCGTGCGGTAAAGTCGGCATATGCGCCGACGTTTCCGACAGAGACGAATTAATCCGATGCGGAGTTGCCACGGCGCTGGCCATCCACCCTCGGGCTTGGGGTTCAAAAGGACGACAGAATGACCGAAAGGCAGCCGACAGTGTTTGTTCCCCAAGGAGGCGGCCCTTGCTTCTTCATGGACTGGAACCCGCCTGACACCTGGGACAGGCACCGCAGCTTCCTTGAGGCTTTGCCTGCGAGCCTGCCGGCAAAGCCCAAGGCGCTTCTCGTGATCTCAGGCCATTGGGAGGAACGGGTGTTTACCGTGCAGACCAACTCCGCGCCGCCGCTGCTGTTCGACTATCAGGGGTTTCCCCCCCATACTTATCAGCTGACCTGGCCCGCGCTAGGCGATCCTACGCTGGCGGCCCGTGCAAGCGAGCTATTGAATGGCGCGGGTTTTGAAACCCGGGCCGACGCCACGCGTGGCTTCGATCATGGGGTGTTTGTTCCGCTAAAGGTGGCTTTGCCTGAGGCCGACATACCTACCGTCCAACTGAGCCTGCGCGACGATCTCGACGCTGAGGCGCATCTTGCTGCTGGTCGCGCGTTGGCGCCCTTGCGAGACGAAGGTGTTCTGATCATCGGGTCCGGCAACACCTATCACAACATGGGCAAGATGATGCGGGCGATGAGGGGCGGACCCGATGGCCCGGTGAACGGCGGCGACTTTGACCGATGGCTCACGGGTGCGGTGACCCATGAAGACCCCGGGGCGCGCCGCGCCATGCTGGCTGCTTGGGATCGGGCACTCGGCGCACGCGACGCCAATCCGCGCGAGGAACATCTAATTCCATTGCACGTCGTGGCCGGCGCCGCGCTTGCGGATCGGGGGGAAAAGACCCTCGAGGATCACGTATTGGGCGCGGTCGAAAGCGCGTTCAGATTTGGATAGGACCAGATATGTGCTTCGAACTTCCCTTGCGGCAGGGTCCGCGCCCCGAAGCCACCGAGTGCGCCCCGCATGAGCAAGTGTCGCAGAACTCCTCGGCCGAGATTCACGCATTGTTCAAGCAGAAGGCCTTCGCCCTGCCCTTCGTCGAGCGTTGCCGATCGGGTATTTCGGTCCCCGGCGCCGAGGCATTAGTCCTGCCGCGGCCGCATGCCTGCGGCCCGCGCGAAGCCTTCATGATCGGACGCGAATTTGAGCATGTGCATCCCGCCTATGACGGTTCGTCGCACATGATGCTGCCGCTGCCGGCGATTGAGGAACTCATCGCGAAGGGATGGGGCGAACAGCACCCGATGGCCTCGGCCGGATACATCCCGGCCAATGCGATCATGGCCTTTGCTCCACGCGATGAGGCAGAGGTCGATGTGATGATCAAAATCCTGACCACAAGCTGGGGTTTCGCGCGCGGCAAGCTGGCGAATCCCGCCCCCACCCAAATCCACGATTGATCGCAAGCGCGCTTGCAGAAACATCAAGATAAGAGAGATACCATGTCCAACATCCAGAACGGCCCCTTCATCGTGACCGGCGCGTCCGGACAACTTGGCCGGCAGGTGGTCGACCTGCTGGTTCAGGCAGGTGCCGGGCCGGTCATCGCGATCTCGCGCACTCCCGACAAGCTTGCCGATCTGGCGGGAAAAAGAGTCGAGGCGCGCGAGGGCGATTTCAACGACCCGGCTTCTCTTGAAGCAGCCTTCGCGGGCGGCAAGCGTCTCCTCATCATCTCTACCGACGATCTGGAGCCGGGCAAGCGGCTCGCAGCTCATTCCAATGCGATTGCTGCGGCCAAGACGGTAGGTATCGACCACATCGTCTATACCTCCTTCGCAGGCCCAGTCGCGGAAAGTCCAATCGGATTCGCTCAAGACCACGAAGGGACCGAGAAGCTGATCACGGAAAGTGGGGCGGATCATTCGATCCTGCGCAACAATATGTACACCGACTTTCTGTTGATGGGCGGCCAGCAGAGCGTCGCCATGGGCACGCATTTCTCCGCCGCAGCAGATGGCAAGACCGGATATGTGACACGCGCGGATTGCGCCCGTGCCGCAGCCGCGGCGCTAATGAAAGCTACGGGAAGGAAGACCCTCGATATCACCGGGCCGGAGACGGTCAGCCAGGCCGAGGTCGCGGCGATCTTGTCCGAAATTGCGGGTAAGGAAATCCCCTATGTCGCCCTGCCCGCCGAGGATCTGGTGCAGGCGATGATCGCAAATGGACTGCCGGAGTTCATGGCGAGGGTCTTTGCCTCCTTCGACGAAGCAATCGCGCAGGGCTATCTCGATGTGGCCAGCGGCGATCTCGAATCGCTCACCGGCAAGCCCGGACAGTCGGTGGCCGATTTCCTGGCCGCTAACCGCGCGGCGCTTCTTCAGGCGCCGCAGGAACAATAATGCTGGAAAATGTCATGAGGCTTTACAACGCGAACTTCTCACCGAATGCGCTGCGTGTACGGGCGGTGGCGCACGAACTGGGCGTGGAACTCGAAATCGTCGAGGTCGACATCCGTGCCGGGGACAACCGCGCGGCGGAATTTCTTGCCCGCAATTCAAATGCAAAGGTGCCTGTTTTGGAGGACGGGAATTTCGTGCTCTGGGAGTCCCGGGCGATCTGTGCCTATCTGGCCGGGATCCGGCCCGAGGCAGGGCTCTATCCTGATGGCCTCAAGACGCGGGCCCTCGTCGATCAGTGGGCCTGGTGGCAAGCCATCCACCTTGGCCCGGCGATGCAGAAGTTGTCCTTTGAGCTGTTCCTCAAAGAGAAATTCGGCATGGGCGATCCTGATCCTACTGTGGTCGAAGTGGAACGGAAAGCCACCGATCAGTTCCTTGCCGTTCTGGAAACCGGACTCGACGATAAGGATTGGATTGCAGGCGCACTCAGCCTTGCCGACTTCTATCTGGCGACCACATTCATGTATCGCGACCAAGCGGGGATTTCGCTGGACGAATTCCCCAGAATCGCGGGCTGGATCGGACGGCTTGAAGCGCGTGACAGCTGGCAGAAGGCCGTAGCACCGCTTCTTGCGCTCTTCGCCTGACATCGCGCTCGCCGCGATGATTGAACGATCTGCATCACGTCCGGCGATCGGCCCGCTATCAGATTTAGACATGAGCAGGAAGCGTCGCATGACAGAAATTAGCCGCAGACAGCCGCGACAACCAACCTGACAAGAGTTCCTCCGGAAGCAATGCGGCGGTTTTGGGATGTAAATGCTGTGTCTCATCCCGATCTTTAGAGTTTTCGCGCGGGGTGTATTCATCAGGTCCGATAACTCAGCATCCGTCGCGCCAATGGAGCACGTGCCGTTCGTCCAAGACAAAGACTGATCTCACAGCCTCCGCGAGCGGGATGCCGAGCACAGTGTAACCGTGCAGGACAGCTATGCGGGTGTCACTGTTCCCTTAATTCTTGGACGCTGATGTATGTGACCGTTCAGAACGCGGGGTCATGCTGCCCTGAGCAAGGGTGGTGTAGGACTTATGAAGCTCGCAATGTTGCCTGCAATAGGCTGCTTCGGGGCTTCATATTTCGTTCGTTCGGACAGGTCCCCGTTCAGCACGGAAGCCAAAACAGTGAGCTGCTCCCCAACGCTTGGACAGTTTCCTGGGTGATTTAAGCTACTCTCTGCCCCTGCTGGTCGGTTTTGATTTGGTTGAAGTAGACCACGGCGGGTGGCTGTCCGCCATGGGCGGCGTGGGGCCGCTGGTGGTTGTAGAAGGTGATCCATCGGCCAACGCCGGCCTTGGCTTGCGAACCGGTCTCCCAGGCGTGAAGGTAGACGCACTCATACTTCAGCGATCGCCAGAGGCGCTCGATGAAGATGTTGTCGAGGCAGCGCCCCTTGCCGTCCAGGGAGTGTCCTGAACTCTGTGTATCTGGCCCGGTCCATGCGGTTTCAGATACTCAAGCGTCGAAGCGCTCGCCGAACATTATGGCGAACTGGTTGCGGGATGCAAACCATTCCCGGACATTTCGGCCATCCTTCTCGAATTTGCGGATTGCCAGGTAGATCAGCTTGGTTGCGGCCTCGTCGGTCGGGAACGAGCCGCGCGTCTTGATCGATTTTCGGATCACGCGGTTCAGACTTTCTATGGCATTCGTCGTGTAGATGATTTTCCGGATCGCCGGATCGAAGCCAAAGAACGGGATCACCTCGGCCCACGCCCGGCGCCAGGCCGGGGCGATGGAGGCGTATTTCCCGGCCCATTTTTCCTCGAAGCCATCGAGCTCGGCCTCGGCCAAATCGGCGGTCGGGGCGTAAAACCCGAGTTTGGTCCTTTGTCCGAGCCAGCGGACTTCGACGTATTTCACCAATAGCGGACAGGGTCGGTATTTGCTGGCGGCGAGCCCGTCGTTAAGCACGCCCATGGAGAGTCCGGGTCCGATGGACCCCATGATCGAGACCATGTCGCCAATGATCAGGTTCGAGCCCATCAGCTGACTGAGCTGGGCGATCGGCGTGGCCAGAACAACCCCGTAGCCATCGGCAAGCGTGTTCAAAAGCGGCACGTTTACGTCGAAGGCCTGATAGCTTCCATAGCAACCGCGATGCCCTGCCCACCACCAATGCACATGGTTACCAGAGCCCGTTTCAAACCTGTACGCTCTAGCTCGTAGAGCGCCTTTAGAAAGATTATAACCCCCGATGCCCCGATCGGGTGTCCAAGAGCTATTGCGCCACCATTGGGATTCACCTTGTTATTGTCCAAACCAAGAGTCTTGCTCACAGCTAAAGCTTGCGCCGCAAAAGCCTCATTCGACTCGATCACATCAAAATCTGAAATTGTCAGTCCTGTTCTCTTTAGAAGACCTGATACCGCTGGAATTGGCCCAATCCCCATGATGTCCGGACGCACGCCTGCTATATGATAGCCGAGCAGCCTTGCTCGCGGTATCAATCCCGCTCTGGCTGCAGTATCTGCAGTCGCTAATACAACTGCGGCGGCCCCGTCATTTAGGCCCGAAGCATTTCCCGCCGTGACGGTACCATCCTTCTGGAAGGCTGGGCGCAGGTTTCCAAGCGATTCCAGTGTACTTGCCTTAGGATGTTCATCAGTATCAAAAGACACCATGTTGCGTTTGACCTTCACCTCGACGGGAACAATCTGGGATTTGAAATACCCGTTATTGATCGCGTTCAGGGCGCGCTCCTGACTTTGCAGTGCAAACTCGTCTTGAACCTCGCGGGTAATTGCATATTCTGAGGCAACATTTTCCGCCGTGACCCCCATATGCCCTGTGCCAAACGGACAATTGAGTGCGCCGAGCATCATGTCGGTTGCACCAGTGTCGCCCATTTTTTGCCCCCAGCGGATGGCCGGCATGATATACGGCGAGCGGCTCATGCTTTCGCTGCCACCGGCAAGTGCTATGGCCGCATCTCCCTGAATCAACGACTGCGCCGCAGACACGATGGCTTGAAGCCCAGAACCGCAGAGCCGGTTTACGTTCATTGCAGGCGCTTCTTCTGGCACTCCGGACCCAATTGCGACCGCGCGGCTAAGATACATATCACGCGGCTCAGTATTAATAACATGACCAAACACCACATTTTCAATTTGCCTGCCATCGATGCCAGAGCGAGCAATCGCCTCTTTCGCCACGATCTCCCCAAGCTCGATGGGCGGCGTGTTGGCAAGAGCCCCTCCAAAGGTTCCGATGGCTGTTCGCGCACCGTCCAATACTACGATATCTTTCATTTTTTCACCGTTGCTTCGTTCTGCATCAAAAAGACCGCGTTGGTCCGTTGCCCAGTACAGAAATCATTTTTCAAGAAGTTCGGAAGTAAATGTTCCGAGGCGCGACACGCGCGCTCCGGGTTACTTCCGTCAGAAACGACACCTTAAAACCGGTAGGCAACACCGATATTCAAGATTGTTGGGTCCACCGAAACTTTGCCTCTGACCGGCGCCCCGCCGAGTGTCCCAGAGATATCTGTTTCGAATGGGGTATAACGTATATCAGCATTGGCAAACCAATTGTCGCTCATTTGATAGCGCATTCCAACTTGGAGAGCAGGCGCCCAGGCGTCTTTCAAGTCGAAGTCCGCGAGAGCATCCCCTTGTTCTTCCAGAAACAAGATTCGAGCGATACCGGCACCAACATAAGGGCTAACGGATGAACTAGTCGAAAAGTGGTATTGAAGGGACAATATGGCAGGGCCGTATTTTGTCTCTCCGACGGTCATCCCCCCCAAGCTGCCGGTTCCTGTAAGATCGGCGGTTGCAGGAAAACCACCAAAAAAATTCAATGCCAAAGATGAATTCAAGAAATAAGAAACATCGAAACTCAGTGTGGTGTCATCGGAGATATCGATACCAGACCCCGGTATTGGCGCACCGCCCGCGCTGATTGAATCCAACGTTTCGTTCGTGAATACTTTCGCCGCATTCAGGCCAAAAAGCCAGTCGCCTTTGGAGTAAAGCGGTTCCGCATTTGCGACGCTGAACGACGAAAAGCAACCAAGCATCGTGATCAACACAAACTTCGAGGCAAAAGACCCCTTGGATTTTACCTTATATTGTTTCATTTATTCCTCCCTTTTGGTCGTTTTTCCGCGCATTTTGCTCGGTCTCAAGGAGGCGGAACATGCGATCTGCAAATCCGCCTGCCTGTTTTCAGGCTACGCCAGAAGCACGTCTCCATATGCTTCCCGCAGCTTGTTCTTCAGCACCTTGCCAGTTGCGTTTCGTGGAAGTTCATCCACAAAAACGACCGCATCCGGGATCTGCCATTTGGCGACTTTGTCGGAGAAGAAGGAAATCACATCCTTCTCTGACACTCTTGCTCCTGGAGCCTTTACAGCGACAAGGACCGGCCGTTCGTCCCATTTTACATGCTTCGCTGCAATTGCTGCGGCATCTGCAATACCGGGATGACCGACCGCGATTCCTTCAAGTTCGACGGTGGAAATCCATTCCCCGCCCGATTTGATGATGTCCTTGGAGCGGTCTCGAATCGTCATGAACCCATCAGCATCAATCGAGGCCACATCGCCGGTTTCAAACCATCCATCGGATTCCAAAGTCGTGCCCGGTTCCACACCGAAATAGCTGTCTACGACCCAATGGCCGCGAATGCGAAGATTGCCTTGCGCCGCCCCATCCTCGGGAATTGTACTGCCTGCATCGTCGACGATCTTGAGTTCCACACCGTAGGGCGGGCGGCCCTGGCTTTCGCGCACTTTCGCCTGTTCTTCCACGGTCATGCCCGCATGGCGTTCCAGCAAGGCATTCGCAGTCCCCAGAGGCGAGGTTTCTGTCATGCCCCAGGCGTGCACGACTTCGGTGCCATATTTGTCGCGGAATTCAGCGATCATTGACGGGGGACAAGCCGACCCACCGACCACCGTCCGTGTGAGGGTCTCGGCTTTGGAGCCAAGCTTGTCGAGCGATGCAAGCAGCCCCTGCCAGATTGTAGGAACACCAAGCGCGACCGTCACGCCTTCGTCGTCGATCAGCCTTGCGAGGCTGTCACCATCAAGCCCCGGACCGGGCAAGACCAGCTTGGCGCCGACCATCGCGGCGGCATAGGGGATGCCCCAGGCATTGACGTGGAACATCGGAACCACCGGCATCATCACTTCGCGCGCTGAAATGTTCAGCGTATCGGGAAGAGCCGCGCCCAAGGAATGCAAAACCGTAGAGCGGTGCGAATAAAGAACGCCCTTGGGATTTCCGGTGGTGCCGGAGGTATAGCAAAGGCTGGAGGCGTCATTTTCGTCGACATCCACCCAATCGGCGTTTTCGTCCCCCGTGGCCAGGAAGTCCTCGTAGAATATAAGTCCGGGGATCTTGCTGGCTGCCTTTTCGTCACGCGCGGACATGAGAACGAAGGTGTCGACAGTTGTCAGCTTCTCTCTGATCCCTTCGATGATCGGCAGGAACGTCTCGTCAAAAAATATGACCCGGTCTTCCGCGTGGTTGATGATATAGACAAGCTGTTCGGGGAAGAGGCGCGGATTGATCGTGTGGCACACCAGTCCACCGCAGGAAATGCCGAAGTAGCATTCCAGATGCCGCGCGTTGTTCCACGCGATCGTCGCCACGCGATCCCCTTTGAAGAGCCCCAGCTTTGTCAGCGCGGAGCCGAGCTGACGGGCTCTATCCGAAATCCCTTTCCAGTTCGTCTTTGTCTTTGTGCCATCTGTTTCCACCGACACGATCTCGGTGTTGCCATGATAGCGAGCGCCGTGATCAATGAGTGAGTGTATTGTGAGGGGCATCGCCATCATTTGTCCGCGCATTTAGCTTCCTTTCCGGATTTGTGTTTGGGAGCGGCTATTTGGTCGGTCTGGTAGGCTCGCAAGCCGCTAGTCGCGGCTTGCAGTTTCTTACAACAAATCCCATCGCATCCTTGGCAACTGGCTGTTTTTTCATGATTTTCGTAAGATTTTTTAGGCAACAGACCGGCTCCTGTTAATAATACGCACCTGCCCCAGAATGATCTCGGCCGCATTCTCAGCGATGACCATGGTCGGGGCGTTGGTGTTTCCAGCGACAAGGCTTGGCATGATGGATGCGTCCACCACTCGCAGCCCTGATACACCGCGAACCTTAAGCTCGGGGTCGACCACAGAATCCTTGTCCGCACCCATTCGGCATGTACCAACCGGATGATAGATTGTTTCTGCGCTTTCCCGAATGAATGCCGCGATCTCATCGTCGGTCTGTACAGATTTACCGGGGTGCACTTCGTATTTGCTGTGCACAGACATTGCCGGCGCTTCGAGTATCCTGCGCCCAGCTTTGAAGGCTGCAATCATCGTTCCCATATCTTCCGGATCGCTAAGATAATTCGGCTGAATCAGAGGATCGTCCATCGGATCCGGGCTTTTGAGGCCGATATAGCCGCGGCTCTTGGGCAAAAGATCGCAGATGTGAAGCGTATAGCCATAACCAAAAGCGATCTTGCGGCCATGATCTTTCAGATATGTGGGCAGGAAGTGAAACTGAACATTCGGCCTATCGCGTTCAGGGGACGACTTAATGAACCCACCGCTTTCCGCAACATTTGACGTGAGAAACCCTTTACGTCTGAAGATGTAGGAAAACAAACCACCAATGCCACGCGGCAGAAAGCTGGGCGCGACACCGATCGGGCGCCGTGAGCTAGCAGCATGCATAATCGTTACATCGAGGTGGTCGGCCATGTTCTTGCCAACCTCGGGAAGGTCGTGAACGACGGCTAGACCATGCCGTTTAATTTCTTGGGCATCCCCGATACCCGACAGAAGGAGGAGTTGAGGCGAATTCACGGCCCCGCCAGACAGGATCACTTCGCCTCCGTCGTTGAGACGCAGTTGGCGATATTCGCCACTTTTCTGTAAGGTGACACCGGTTGCCGTCTTTTCCTCCATGACAACGCGGGTCACGCGGGCGTCGGTGAAAATCTCAAGGTTGGACCGGGCTTCAGCCCCGCGCAGGAAAGCTTGCGCCGAGCTCCAACGCCGACCGTCCTTTTGCGTGACCTGATACATGCCCAGGCCCTCTTGTTCGGCGCTGTTGAAATCGCCGTTGTGGGGGATCTGCAGTTCGCGCCCAGCCTGTACGAAATCACGGCTCAGAGGGTTCACGGTTTTCAGCTCACTCACGGAGAGCTCGCCGCCCCTACCGTGGGTTTCGGTTGCACCGAACCGATGGTTGTCTTCGATGCGCTTGAACAGGTCGGTCATGCGGTCCCAGCCCCAGACATCCGTGCCTGCCTCGGACGCCCAGTAGTCGTAATCGGCCTTGTGGCCACGAATATATACCATGGCGTTGATGGACGACGACCCGCCCAGCGTCTTGCCGCGTGGCCAGAACAGTTTGCGGCCATTCAGGTGCTCTTGCGGTTCGGTGTCGAATGCCCAGTTCAGCTTTTTGCTGTTGGCCAGCAAGGCGATCCCCAATGGCATGTGGATCAGGGGGCTCTTGTCCTTTGGGCCTGCTTCGATAAGCGCGACGCGTTTTGCCGGGTTTGCCGACAGCCGGTTGGCCAGAACGCAACCAGCGGATCCGGCGCCGACGATGATATAGTCGTACATTTCTTCTCTCCCTATTGGTTACGGGCGGCTGTTATCCAAGCACCCGGACCACGATGTTGATAAGACGGCGTACAAAGCCCGTGTAAGGCGGGAAAAGCATATGCGTGATCGAATGCTTTTCCTCCAGAACGGCTTTTTCATGGGAAAAGGCCTTGAAGCCGTATTCGCCATGGGCCGCCCCAATGCCGGAGTTGTTGACGCCGCCAAATGGAAGGTTCGGGTGCAGGAAATGCACCACTGTAAGGTTTACGCCCACCGCGCCCGAAGAGGTGCGCGTGATGATCTGATCAGCGAAGCCCTTGCTTTTGTCGAAGATATACAGGGCAAGCGGCTTGGGGTTTGCGTTGATCTTGTCGATAACTTTATCCAGATCGACATATTCGATGATCGGCAAGATCGGCCCAAACAGTTCTTCCTGAGTGATTTCCATATCGTCCGAAACCTCGGAGATCAGCGTCGGGGCAACGAAATTCTGGGCCGCGTCTGTCTGCCCGCCCTGAAGGATGCTTGCGCCTTTGGCACGGGCATCCTCGATCAGGTTGCGAACCCTGTCAAAGTGACGTTCGTTCACAATCCGGCAATAGTCGGGCGTTGCTTTTTGAGCCTCGGGCGTCTTTCCATAGACCCGGCCGATCTCGGCCTGAAGCGCAGCCTTGAACGCAGTCGAAACATCGCGATGTACATACACATGATCCGGTGCGATACAGGTCTGACCGTTGTTTGCGAACTTACCCCAGACGATGTTGCGCGCGGCCTTCTTGATATTGGCGTTGGGCCCGACGATTGTGGGCGACTTACCACCAAGTTCCAGAGTGACCGATGTCAGGTTTTTTGCCGCCGCCTCCATCACGACCTTGCCGATTGCCGGGCTGCCCGTGAAGAAAATGTGGTCAAACGGAAGCGACAGTAGCTCTTGGGAAACCGTGGCGTCGCCTTCGATGACCCTGACCAGATCCGGTGTGAACGCCTCTTCCACGATGTCGATGATGACACGGGACGCATTTGGCGTCATTTCTGACGGCTTGATGATGGCACTGTTGCCGGCCGCGATTGCCGAAACCAACGGCCCGAGCGAAAGATTCACTGGATAGTTCCAGGGCGCGATGATCAGGCACACACCCTTGGCCTCGGGGCGAACCCGTGCCTTGGTGCCAAACACCCCCAAAGTGGCGGGCGCCCGTTTGGAGCGCATCCACGACTTCAGATGGTGTTTGGTGTGCCGGATTTCCTGAAGCACAGGAAAGATCTCGGTAAGTTTAACTTCTTCGGCGGGTTTACGAAAATCAGCGGCGCAGGCCGCGATGATTCTCTCCTCGTTCCGCTTGACGGCCTCTGCCAGCCGGTCTAGCTGTGCGATGCGTGCCTTGCGGTCAAAACTGGCCCGCCGGGCAAGTTGTGCCCGAATCTGGGTGTCAAACGCCGCTCGGATGTCATCGGCACTGGCTGTTTTGACGTGAAATGATGCAACCTGATTCATGTTCACGCTCCTACTTCTCTTCGTAGAGGACATAGTCCTCTTTCGTGGCGCCACAGTCCGGACAGCACCAATCATCGGGGATCTGACTGAACAGAGTTCCCGGCGGGAAACCTTCGTGTTCGTCGCCAAGAGCTTCGTCGTAGATATGACCGCATGTGATGCAAAGCCATTTCCGGTAGGCAGTTCCGGCGGCGGGGGTCGCCTGTACCACCGGAGTAGGCTGCGGCGCAGGCGCTTGCGGTGCGGCGGTAGGAGCGGCAACCGCCACGGGTTCGGGTGCCGGTGCCGGGGTTGGTGCTGGCGCTGCGGCTTCGCCGATCAGCACAAAGTCCTCTTTGTCGCGGACCGCGCAATCGGGGCACGCAAAGTCTTCGGGCACTTGCGACCACGGCGTTCCCGGCGGGAAACCTTCATGCGGGTGGCCCTGGATTTCATCGTAGGTGTAACCGCAATCCGGGCATTGATATTTAGCCATTGTTCATTCCTCCCTTACACACGTGCGTTGACAGGCAAGCACATGCGTCGTTCCAGATTTTCTCTCGGTTGTGTCTGCGGCCCCGTCATCGAGTGAGAGCAAGGGGCTGTTTGTCAGGCCAGTGTTGGCCCCATCGGGGCCAACTCCTTAGTCTGAGGCGCCATGCGAGGGTTTTATTCGGCAGGCATGGCGGCAGGTTGTGCAGGTGCGACCGACCCGAATTTACGGTCATAGTACTCACGCATGCCAGGCTCGATCTGAATCTTGTTCAGGTCACCTTTGGCCCAGTCCAAGACACGATGATCCATGATCGATCGGAACCACGAGGGGACCAGCGCCGCAAAGAACATCCCGGGATAGCCCGAAGGAAGCGCAGGCAGATCCTTGAAGTCCCGCAGGGATTGATAGGATCGCGTCGGGTGCGCGTGGTGGTCCGAGTGCCGCTGCAGGTGGAACAGGATCAGGTTGGACATGATATGGTTCGAGTTCCACGAATGGTGCGGCTTCTGATGCTCATACTTGCCGTTGGGCAGTTTTTCGCGCAGCAAGCCATAATGCTCGATATAGTTGGCCGAGGTCAGCTGCCACCATCCGTACGCCATCTGAATGGGCAGGAACACAAGCATGATGGGCCCGAAGAATGCCAGCAGCCCGGCGTAAAGAACGACGGTAATGATCAGCGGCTGAAGAATTTCGTTATCCAGGCTCCAGACATTCTTACCACTCCGCTCAAGGCGAACCTCTTCAAGCTCCCAAGCGCGTTTGAAAGCCCCGGGGATCTCGCGGGTTGCGAAAGAATAGATGTTTTCACCCATACGCGAAGTTGCCGGATCTTTAGGTGTGGCCACGTCACGATGGTGCCCTTTGTTATGCTCAATGAAGAAGTGGCCATATCCAACCACAGCCAGCACCAATTTGGCCATCCAGCGGTCAAATGTTTCTTTCTTGTGGCCCAGTTCATGGCCGGTGTTCAGTGCCAAACCGTTGACGATACCCAGCGACAGTGCAAGCGCAATGAACTCAAAGGCATTGACCGGTTGGGTCGCCACCCACCAGCAGGATCCGACAAGAGCCGCATAGTGCATGGGCACGGTCAGATAAGTGAGCACGCGATAGTAGCGGTCTTTTTCAAGATCAGGCACGGCCGACTCGGGGGGATTCGAGAAATCCTCTCCGAACATCGCGTCCAGCAGTGGTACCGCCAGATACCACAGAATCAAGACTGTTCCGTACCAGATGCTCCATCCGGTTTCCGCTACTAGGTAAAGTCCGATCAGCGGCGTTGCCGGCCAGAATACAGACAAAATCCAAAAATACCGTTTCTTATCAACGTATGCTTCAGTGGCGCCGGCTTCTGCCGCGGCCGTTTCGTTCAAATCCTTCATCAGTCTGTTCCTCCCTGAAAGGCTGTCATTTGGCCATACGGTGGTCAGAAGCATGATTGCATTGCTTCCTCCTGCCGACTGACGCTGAGACGGCAAAATCCTCACAGACAGGCCAGCTAACAACTACACGTTCGTGTAGTTTTGAGTTTCGCGTGCTATAGTTATGGAGTCGGGACACCAACGATACATCGCTTCGGGGAGGGAGGGATGACAACGCCCTCCAGAGCAAACCCAGACGACATTTCGGGCTTTCTGAGACGGATGAATACCCGTCGCACAAAGTATTCTCAGGGTTATCTAAAGCGCGACAGGCTGAGTTTTACAGGAAACCCGACGGCCAAGTGTCTTCTTTACAAAGCGCCTCCCGGCTTTGGCAAGTCGGTCCAGGTCGCCCAGTGCGCCCAAGCCGCGCTCGAAAGAAACGAAGACTGCATCTATCTGGACTTTTCGTCTTTCTGGCCAAAAGACCTATCTGAAACCGATTTGATTGCGAACTCGATTGTCGCGGCGCTTTCCTCGGAAAGATTCCCCGCGACACCGACCAAGAGTAGTGTGAAGACCCTCGCGCTCGGCCTGCTCACGGATCATGAAAGGCCCGTCACGATCTGCCTGGATGGCGTAGCAGACGCTGCCACTACGCAAAGGTTTCTGAGAACGATCACACTGGAAACGCCGGAAACCGTTCGATTGGTCATAAGCGAAGGCTTGCCCGACGCGACGGTCTCTCTGTCGGTCCTCTCGGATGTCGTTACGATCGGCCCGGACGATTTGGGTTTCACCCTCGATGAGACTGGCTTGGTTCTGTCACTGGACGCAGACCAGGCAAAGAGAGTGTTCGATTTGACGGGCGGCTGGCCGCTTCTGTGCGCGCTGGCGGGAAAATCGACTGCCTCAGGCGAAGGCATCGTCCATCTGCCCGAGGTTCAGGCCTATTTCGAAAACGATGTGCTGGCGCAGGTGCCGCAACCGCTCCGCGATTGCCTGGAGAAAGCCAGCTGGCTGGAAGAAATCACTGAAGATATCTGCAACTACGTGTTCAAGACGGACGCTGCAGGCCTCAAACTGGCTAAACTTGAAGCGCACTATCGCCTTTTGGCGTCCAGCGCTGCAACACCAAACCGCTATGAAATGAACCGGGCGCTGAAAGATTATCTGCGCAATCGTTTCATAGAGGCAAACGGATCGCGCCAGTCGTATTTCCTGAAACGTATCGCATTCTGGCATTGGCGAAGAAGGGAATACCGCTTGGTCATTAAAGTGGCCCTACGGGCCCAAGATCATAATTGGGCCCAACGTCTGGGCGAACAAGCTCTGCTGGACCTTGCCCTGAGGCAGGGAGAGATCGAGGCCTTGATGACCTGGTTCACCGGCATTCCTCGGTTCAAATTAATCCAGACACCATCCTTGGCCATCGGATATGCTTGGGTGCTGTACTTCGGCCAACGTGCTCAGGAAGCTCAAGAGGTGCTGGACAGACTGAACGCCTTGCCCGCTTCAGATCCCGCGAAACAGGACGACCCGAATGGATGGGGGGAACTGGTCCACGCCATTGGTCTGGCCACACATGATGAAATGAAAGAAAGCGATGAAGGCTGCACTGCATGGGTTGACACCTATGGGTTGGTCAACCCCGTCGGGCAGGCGGCTGCACAGACCTGCAGAGCCTTCATTGCCGCCTCTGACAGGCAGTTCACTATCCTTTCAGATCAAATCGCCACGGCCACGGTCACAAGCGGAGCAGTCCGTCACCGCTATGCGTTTGGCTGGCTTGCTGGCGCCGGTATCCTGGCCAGACTGCTCAATGGCGACATTTATGGCGCGCGCGCCGAAATCCGGCGGGCACAGAAAGATGAAAACGTCGCCCAGGAGCGCACGCCGTTTGTCAGAGGAATGTTCACCTCCTTCGAATTTCAGGTCCAGGCAGAAGACGGCTCAATCACACCTGACGACGGCCTCCTGCATGAGGCTCTCGATTTCGCGCTGGCATTCGGGGTGACGGATGTGGTGTGGAACACGGTTCGAAGCGCGGTCGAGGTATATATTCGCCGAGGTGACACATCGCGGGCCTTCTTGTTGCTGGAACGCTGCCGCCTTACGGCAAACGAGCGCGGCTTGAAGCGGTTGGGTATCCTGATTCGGTTGGGTACCGAAGTCTTTGCCATGGGAACCCGAGCGAGTACTCCGCTCGGGATCGAACCTCTTCCATCGGACGAGGACTTGGTTTTCTTGCCAAACCAAAATCGCGCCATCCAGGCGGAACGTGAATTGCTCGAAGCCTCAAGGTTTCTGCGTGACGGGAAACTGGGTCTGGCCGAGAGGCAGGCGCGAAAAGCTCTGACAAACTTTGCCGCCATCAGGGACCAACGCGGTGAGGTCAGGGCGCAATGTACGCTTGCGACCACTATCCATATGATGGGCGAAGAAAAGCAAGCAATAAAAAGGATGGTCGATGCCAATCTGCAAGCACAACAAATGGGTGCATTCAGGTCTTTGAAAAACAGGCGGCATTTTCTGAGGGTCATTAGCCCAACGGCAAAAGCGTTCCTAGATCAAAGGACAGATCAATTTTCGATTGCCGGAAAAACGGCGCATGAACTGACGATCACTAAGCTCCCCGCTGCACATATATCTGCCCCGATCAGCCGAAAGCAAATCGGGGTTTTGCAGCATGCGGCACTCGGGTTGAGCAACAAGGAAATTGCAGCGCGCCTGCATGTCACGGAAGACACTGTGAAATGGCATTTCCGGAGAATCTTACCCTCCCTAAATGCCAGCAACCGTACCGAGGCCGTGTTAATCGCACGCTCGAAAGGCCTCATTTAAGAAGACTTCTACATACTCAGGGAGGAACCAAAAAATGGAAACAACCGTGATCATCGGCGATGGGGTCGCTGGGACGACTGCAGCCGCAACACTGCGCAGAAACGGCTACGAAGGCACCATTAAGCTGATTGGTGAAGAAGCGGCGCTCCCCTATCAACGCCCACCTCTGTCAAAGGCGTGGTTGCTGGATTCAGACAGGCCTAGACCGACCCCTTTGCGGCCGCTTTCCTTCTATGAAGATAACCGCATCGAACTGATGCGCGCGCGCAAAGTCGCCAAGATTGACACGAACGAGCGAAGAATTTTCTATTCAGATGGTAAAACAACGAAATTCGATAACCTGATCCTCGCAACCGGAGCGGCGCCTCGCCGCCTCGACTTGAAGGGGGCCGACCTGAAAGGGATTCACTACCTAAGAGACTTGGGGGACTCTGCAAGGCTTCGCCAGGCGCTGAGGCGCCCAGAGTGTCGTGACGTCGTCATCGTCGGTGCCGGTGTGATCGGACTCGAGGTGGCCTCTGCCGCAATTGATAGTGGAAAGGCCGTCACGATCATAGAGGTTGGTGGACGAGCAATGGCTCGCGTTGCCTCTCCGGCAGCGACAAACTTCATCACTGAAAAGCTATCAGATGCTGGGGTGCGTTTCATGTTCAACAAGCGTCTCGAAGAGTTTGGCGCTGCTAATCAACATGTTTCTTCCATTAACCTTGAAAACGGAATAGAGATTAAGGCCGATCTTGTGTTGGTGAGTATTGGAGCGACGCCGAATATAACCTTAGCCCAGGACGCGGGATTGGTTTGTGACAATGGAATCTGTGTGGATCAGGACATGCGGACATCCGACCCCAAGATTTACGCAATCGGTGATTGCGCGCGCGGTGACAACGCGTTCGTGTCGGGAAAGCCGCGCATTGAAACTATCCACAACGCATCCTCCCAGGCACAAATCGCAGCAGCTGCTATCTGCAACAAGACACGCCCAGCTCCCGTACCACCACGATTTTGGTCCGACCTCAAAGGCATGAAGGTTCAAGCCATAGGGATAGCGGCCGGTTACGATCTGGTACGACGCGTTCCAACCCAGCCTCCGACGTCATTGGAGGTGCACCTAAAATACCGCGACCGTCTTGTTGCAGCCGAGGTTATAAACCTTCGCCATCGTCAAGGCGAACTGGTTAAAGAGATTTCTCCCGTATCATTTTCAGATACAAAGTAACTGAAAATCCGTGTCCAAACCATGCGACTTCCTAAGGGAGTGTGCTGCGGATTTTATGGCCAACAGCAAATACGAATGCTGTGCAGCCTACTGCTAAAAGTCGCTTCCTTTAGAATTCGTCCTATACAACCTCCCTGTGGATGAACAACTGGCGGCACCGGTATTGCCGGTGCCGCCCTTTTCCGAAAGAGTAATTTAACGGCCCATAATGTTTGCGAGACCGATTATCCTGTGACCTGCGTTTGGGCAGGCACCCCATTCCGGCGATCTCGCGCCGTTCCAAGAATTCTTCTCTACACCTCCGAATGTAACATATATCGCGTGGCGATATTTCGCGCATCGTGTCCGTTTCGCGGGCATGAACTTGCGGGACCGTGTAGCACTGAACATCCAGGACTTGAGACGCGCCCGCGGCCTCAGCCAGGAGGAGCTTGCTCATCGGGCCGATGTGAGCCGCGGCCATATGGGCAAGGTCGAAAACGCCAAGTTCGCGGCCTCCCTCGATCTTCTCGAACGCATCGCCAAGGCACTCAATGTCGATCCCGTCGAGCTTTTTGTGAAGCAGCTAGTCCGTTTCCTGAGGCTTTGATCCCGCCCCGATTACGAAAGACAAAACGGCAAGAACGGTACGAGTGGCGCGGGTATATGTCGAAGAGAAAGACAGGCTGGCCTTTCCAGGACGGGTTTCTGAACGACGGTGAGCAGGAGATTAACCTTTTCACCGATTATCGTTGGAATGATGGCTCGGTGAGTCGCCGCTGGCATGTCGATCCGGAACGCTTTGATGCAGACATTGCCGACCTGCGCCCGGTCTCCCTGAAGGCATCAGACAGTTTGAGCTGATGCGGTGGATGCCCCCACCAACGGCATCTCATATGCCATGATGGTTCCATTGGAACCGAACGGAGGGCACATCGATGACGACGAATATCAGCATGCTGGCGATCGACCTTGCGAAGGGTAGCTTCCAGGTCTGCGCCGTCGGGCCGGAGGGGACGGTTCTATACAACCGAAGTTTGTCGCGGACGCGTCTGGCGACGCTTCTCGCTGAGCAGCCCGCGTGCATCGTGGCGATGGAGGCCTGCGCCACGTCGCATTACTGGGGCCGGGTGGCACAACGGCACGGCCACGAGGTTCGGCTTGTCCCGGCGGTCTATGTGAAGCCGTTTGTGAAGCGTCAGAAGAACGACAAGGCGGACGCGGAAGCCATCGCGGAGGCGGCCTTGCGCCCGACGATGCGCTTCGTGGCGGTCAAGAGCGCCGAGACTCAGGGGCGCGCGGTCGCATTCCGGACGCATCAATGTTTGGTGCGGCAACGCACGCAGCTCATCAACGCGCTTCGAGGACATCTGGCCGAGTTCGGCCTTGTCGCGCCGAAGGGACCGGCGAGCTTGAAGGTGCTGGAGAACGCGCTGGAAGACGAGGCCACGGACCTGCCACGCCCGGTTCGGGAGATGGGAACGATTTACCTTGGCCAAATCGCGCGGCTCACCGAGGTGATCGAACAGCTGGCGGACGAACTCGAGGCGGCATCGAAGACAGATGCACAGCTGCGTCGGCTCTGCACCATCCCTGGGATTGGCCCGGTCACCGCTGGCGCTGTCTCGGCATTTGCACCGGACCTCGATACATTCGACAGCGGACGAAACTTCGCCGCGTGGCTCGGACTGGTTCCACGACAGAGGTCCACCGGCGGCTGTCCGTCGTCAGAGTTTTTCGGACTTCTGGGGCCGTTTTGTAACGAAGGCTCT
>NZ_AQQU01000015.1 GCF_002210105.1 Oceanicola sp. 22II-s10i
CCTTCTCGCTCCGCGGCGGAACCCGCGAAATCCTCCGCGGCATCATCGCGCGCGGGCTGGGACTGCGATAGGCGGCACCGGACCGGGCTGTCGCAGATTGCCGCAGCAGCCCGGTCCGCGGTCCGGATCGGGCCGGAATCCCCGCCTTGATTCGGCCCGATTCGGGATCGGGCCCTTTCGTTAACGCCCTAAAATCGCATCAATTTCACACGTTAACCTCCATTGGTTCCTCTGCAAGAACAGGTATTTGGCGGGGCAATGCGCGTTGGTGGTGAAAAAATGGCACAGTGTCGTCGGGTGCCTGAGTTTCCGGTTTGGAAACCAATCTGTGGATAACCGCCGTCGGATCGGCCCTTCGACCCGGTGTTTCGCGAATATTAACGTTCCGGCGCCTGGTTCGCTTCCTCAGAACGGAAACAGTGCACACGCTCCGGTTGCATATTGATGACCGCAATCAGCCCAGATTTGGGCGGCCAGGGACAGCATCGTGCCACCTTTTCGTCCTTTTCCGCTTTGTTGCGAGGGGCCTCAAAGGTAAACCAGAGATGCCCGACTGGGGGGCACCATTAAGACTGCTGGCCATGGGGCGGCCACCTGAATGTGAAACATCCGAAGGATGTGGAACCTGCCGATCGGACGGGGCGTGTGCCTTGATGTCCACGGCCCAACCGATCGTGTGCCGGGTCCAGTTGGCCCGGAAACCCGGTCGCGCAGGTTCTGTGTTTTCGAGTGTCCATGTTCGGTGATGAAATTTCCGGTTTCGCGATGCTGCGATCCCGGGCCGCAACATCGGAAGGACCGGAAGGTCCCGACGGCTAAGAGGGTGAGATAGATGACGTTCTTTTTCCTTAAGCAAGGCTGCACCAGCCACGATTCCACGTCCGGCGGGTCCAAGCCCGACGGGATCGTCTCGGGAACGACGGGTAACGATACCATCGTCGCCGGTTACACCGACACGGATGGGGACAAGATCGACAGCAACGACGCGCTGCTGCCCGGCGAGACCGGCGACGACGACATCGTCGACGCAGGCGCCGGCGACGACTTCATCCAGTCGCTGAACGGAAATGACGAAGTCTACGCAGGCGGCGGCAACGACACCGTCGAAGGCGGCACCGGCGACGACATCATCTACGGCGACAGCTCGCTCGGCACGACCGAGACGAAAGCCGGCATCTCCCAGGTCTTCAAGTGGTCCAAGCTGCCCGATCCGAACTCCTCGGGTTCGATCGACGACAACGACCCGCTGACCGGCACCCTGACGCAGAACACGGGCGAGGTGAACGTCACCTTCGAAACCGTCTCCACGACCTACACGCCCGAAACCACCTTTGCGGACAACCAGCAGAAGGTCCACTCGATCGACACCGGCACGCTGCCGGAGGCGAACAAGTATTCCTCGCTGGAATCCAACATGAACAAGAGCGGCGAGAGCGCGTCCTACAAGTGGACCTTCTCGCAGCCGGTCGCCGACGTGTCCTTCCGCGTCAACGACATCGACTTCGACTCCAAGGTCGTGGTCACCGCCTACGGCGCTGACGGCAACCCGGTGAACATCTCGGTCCACATCGGCAAAGAGATCAACGGCAACGACCTCGACGGTTCGGACGGCTCGATCACGGTCGAAGCCAAGAGCGGCTCCGCGGGCGGCGACACCAGCCCCGAGAACTCCGCTCTGGTCAACATCGACGGCCCGGTCGCCTACTTCACCGTCACGCACATCCAGAACGGCGGCGAGTCCTCGCAGGTCAACATCACCGACATCTACTTCGAAACCGCCGCTGACGCGGGTGCCGAAGCGGAAGGCAACGACCTGCTCGACGGCGAGGAAGGCAACGACATCATCTTCGGCGAAGGTGGCGACGACACCATCCTGGGCGGCGAAGGCAACGACACGCTCTATGGCGACTACGGCGACGGCGCGTCCAGCATGACCCGCGAAAGCTTCGAATGGAGCAAGGCGCCCGATCCGAACGGCCCCGCGCCGATCGAGCACGGCGACCCGCTGTCCGGCTTCACGCAGGACACCGGCAACGTCGACGTCAAGTTCAGCTACACCACCAACGAGTCCCCGGAATCCACCTACGCGGTCGACAACCAGCTGGTTGACGGCATCATCGGCGAGGGCGGTTCGGTCTACAAGAACTCCTCCATGGCATCGCGCCTCAACTCGGACGACGAGAGCGCAACCTACAAGTGGGAATTCTCGGACGAGGTGAGCAACGTCTCCTTCCGCCTGAATGACGCGGACGAAGACTCCAAGGTCACGATCACGGCGTTTGACGCGGCGGGCAACCCGACCACGATCACCGTCACCCTGGGCAGCCAGATCGACGGCATCGACCTCGACGGCACCGACGGCGTCGTGTCCTTCGAAGCCAAGGACGGCTCGAACGGCAACGACGACACGCCGTCCAGCTCGGCCCTGGTCCACATCACCGGCCCGGTCGCCTACTTCACCGTGACGCACCTGCAGAACGGCTCGGAAACCTCCGAGATGAACATCACGGACATCTTCTTCGATGCTCCGGACGCGCTGGCCGACAAGGGCAACGCGGGCAACGACTACATCGACGGCGAAGAAGGCGACGACGTCATCTACGGCGAAGCCGGTGACGACACGCTGATCGGCGGCGAAGGCGTCGACTCCATCGTCGGCGGCGACGATCAGGACCTGATCGTCGGTGGCAACGTCGGCGACTTCGTCGACGGGTCCGAAGGCGGTGTCGACAACGACACGCTGGACCTCTCCGGTTCCGGCCCACTCAAGGTCGTCTACGACAGCGAAGACCCGAACGCACCGACCAACAACCCGGAAAACGGGGTCGTCACCTTCTTTGACGGCGACGGCAACGCAACCGGCACGATGCGCTTCATCAACATCGAGAACGTGATCCTGCCCGACAACGCGGCCCCCGTCGTCACCGACGAGACCGCAACGATCGACGAGGACACCACGCTCGAGAACTTCGACGTCCTGTCGAACGACTTCGATCCCGAAGGCGGCGACCTGTCCTTCGACGGCACCCCGACGGCCAACAACGGCACCGTCACCGTCAATGGCGACGGCACGATCAACTACACGCCGGATGCGAACTTCAACGGCACCGACACGATCACCTACACGGTCCAGGATCCCGAAGGGAACACCACGACCGGCACCGTGACCGTGACGGTCAACCCGGTGAACGATGATCCGGTGGCGAACCCCGACACGGCATCGACCAATTTCCAGACCGCGGTGACCACCAACGTTCTGGCAAACGACACCGACGTCGACGGCGACACGCTGACCATCTCGGAAACGCCGACGCTGATCTCGGGTCAGGGCACGATCTCCTACGATCCGGCCGGCAATGTCACCTTCACCCCGGCCAACGGTTTCTCGGGCGAAGCGGTGATCGAATACACCGTGTCCGACGGCAACGGCGGCACCGACACCGGTCGCCTGACCGTTATGGTCGGCAAGGCGCCGCTGGACGGCATTGTCGAAGGCGATGACACCGACAACCTGATCGACGTCGACTACGAAGGCGATCCGGAAGGCGACAAGATCGACAACAACGATGCGATCCTGCCGGGCGAAGAGCCGAACGACGACATCGTGACCGCCGGCGGCGGCGACGACACCGTCATTTCGGGCGAAGGGTCGGACGAGGTCTATGGCGAAGACGGCGACGACTACATCGACACCCGTGGACCGGGTGCCGCACTGGATGGCGTCAACATCCTCGGCCAGACGCCGGACCCGGATGAAGAGAACGACCGCGATTATGTCGAAGGCGGCAACGGCAACGACACGATCCTGACCGGCGACGACCGTGACACCGTCTATGGCGGCGACGGCGACGACGTGATCAACGCGGGCATCGACGACGACCTCGTCTATGGCGGTGCCGGCAACGACACGATCACCGACGATCAGGGCTCCGACACGATCTACGGCGGCGACGGCGACGACTCGATCATCGCGGGCATCGACATCCTGTCCGACTACGACGGGGATCAGCCCGGCACGCCGTTCTTCGTCCCCGGCTTCGGTCTGGTCACCTCGGATCCGCTGCCCGATGACAACCGTGACTACGTCGACGGCGGTGCCGGCAACGACACCATCTTCGGCGGCGACGACAGCGACACGCTGATCGGCGGCGACGGCGACGACTCGATCAACGGTGGCATCGACGACGACTACCTGATGGGCGACGACGGCAACGACACGATCATCGGCGGCCACGGCTCCGACACGATCGAAGGCGGCGCTGGTGACGACTTCATCCACGGCGGCGATCCGGCGTTCGAATGGGGCTACGGTGACGACGACACCACCGACATGCACCCGGACAACGGGCGCGACCTGATCAACGCGGGCGACGGCAACGACACCGTCTATGGTGACGACGACGACGACACCATCTTCGGTGACGCGGGCGACGACGAACTGCACGGCGGTCTGGACGAGGATGAAATCCACGGCGGCACCGGCAATGACCAGCTCTTCGGCGACGAAGGCATGGACACGCTGTTCGGTGGCGACGGTCAGGACACGCTGGATGGCGGCGCCGAAGACGACATCATGTATGGCGAAGCTGACGAGGACCTCTTCGTCAACGTCACCTACACCGACGTCAACAACGGCGACCATGTCGACGGCGGCTCGACCTTCACGACGGGGACGGACTACGACACCCTCGACCTGCGCGGTTCGGCACCTGCCGGCGGCCGGCTCGAGATCGAGTACACCTCGGCCGACCGTGAAGACGGGATCGTGCACTACTTCGATGCCTCCAACACCGAAGTGGGCCGCGTCACCTTCGAGGAAATCGAGAACATCGTTCCCTGCTTCACGCCGGGCACCGTGATCGCGACCCCGAAAGGCGAGCGTCTGGTGGAAGAACTGCAGGCCGGCGACCGGGTCATCACCCGCGACAACGGCATCCAGGAAATCCGCTGGGTCGGCGCAAAGGCTCTGAACGGACGCGAACTGGCCGCCAACGCGCACCTCAAGCCGGTTCTGATCCAGAAGGGTTCGCTGGGCCACGGTCTGCCGGAACGCGACATGCTCGTGTCCCCGAACCACCGCGTGCTGGTGAACAACGACAAGACGGCGCTCTACTTCGAAGAGCGTGAAGTCCTCGTCGCCGCCAAGCACCTGACGGGGCTGGCCGGGGTGGATGTGGTGAACGCTCTGCACACCACCTACATCCACTTCATGTTCGACCGCCACGAAGTGGTCCTGTCGAACGGCGCATGGACCGAAAGCTTCCAGCCCGGCGAACAGACGCTGGACGGGATCGGCAACGCACAGCGGAACGAGATCTTCGAACTCTTCCCCGAGCTGAAGTCGACCAAGGGCATCCGCGACTACCACGCGGCACGCCGGACGCTGAAAAAGCACGAAGCGGCCCTGCTGGCCAAGTAATGCAGCGTGCCGGGCCCTCCGGGCCCGGCAACCCCGGCCAGAACGGTGGGGTGCTGGCCTAAGAACTCAGGACCAAGTTGGCCGACGGGGCGCGTCATCAGAACGCGGGTGTGCCGGCTTTTCCTGGGAATAGAAAAGCCCGTGCGGCATATGCACGGGCTTTTCTCTTGTCCGCAATTTCGAGGCGCGCAGGCGCGCGACAGGCTGGCCGACGTCAGTTCTGTTCGGGTGATGCAGCGTCGGGCGGCTCAAGCCGCTCCAGCCGTTCCGCGACCATCTCCTGCAGCCGCCAGATGTGCGGATCGTGGATTCCCGCCTTTTCCAGCTCGATCGCCGTGCGCAACAGGTAATCCGCCATCGTGCCCCGCGTCCCGACCGCATTGGCGAGGATGTCGGCCAGTTCTTCCGGCTCCGGCTCCTGGCAATAGCGGGGGAACGTCGGCTCCATGTGGAAGGCGATGCAGCGGATCGGTCCCTCATCGGTCATGGCGTCGACCCAGCCCGGCGGGTTCGGCGGTTCCTTCTTCAGAAGCTCCGGCAGAGCCTCGTGCCGGTCCTCGTGCCGCATCCGGATCGCGACGCCCCAGCATTCGCCCCCGGCCTCCAGCGCCAGCATCATGCCGGGCCGTTCCGGACTGCCGCGATTGCGCAGCGACGGGCCGAGGCAGAACGACCGCCGCCAGCCCTCCACGTAAGCGCTGCGCCGTTCGACATCGGGAAAGCGCGGGTTCCAGATCAGCGAGCCGATGGCGAAGACCCAGAGCGGTTCGTCAGGGCCAAGCTGGTCGAGGATCGCCGCCGCCGTCCGGTCATACCACGCGTCGTCGGGCGAGGAGATGGTGATCGGCCCCTCGCTGTCCACCGTCGGCGGCAGCCGGTCCACGAGGTCCTGCGTCAGCCGGATCGTCCGTTTCATGCGGTGCCACCTGTGCGCCATGCCGCCCAGTCTTCGGGCGTGTCCAGATCGGTGAGCGCGTGACGACCGGGCAGGGGGAACAGCCGCAGCCGCGCCCGGTGCCGCACGAGCACCTCGCGTGCGCCCTGATCGCCGGACAGTTGGGTCAGTTCCTCGAACAGGTCGGCGGGAAACAGCACCGGATGCCCCGGCGTGCCATCCTGACCGGCCCCGCGCAGGATCTCCGCCCCGTCCCAATCCGCGGCCATCGCGCGGATGTCGTCGGCATCCACCTCCGGCATATCGGCGGGCAGCACCATCAGTCCGGTCGTTCCCGGCGCCACGGCCCGCACACCTGCGCGGATCGACGCGGCCATGCCTTCGGCGGCATCCGGCACCTCGATCCGGGCGACCGGCATCTCGGTCAGCGCCGCGCCGCGCGGATGGGGCAGGGGCGGCAGCGTCACGATCACCGGCAGCCCGGCCCTCAGGCCCGCCGCCGCCTGACGTGCGATCAGGGGCCGTCCGTACACCACCTCCATCAGCTTGTCGCCGCCCCGCATCCGAGAGGCCGCGCCGGCGCCCAGAAGCAGCAGCGTCACGCTCACGCGTCGAGCTCCACCCAGACCGGCACGTGATCGGAGGGCTTGTCGCGTCCGCGCACCTCCTTGTCGATGCCGCAGTCGACCATCAGGTCGGCGCATTGCGGCGTCAGCAGCAGGTGGTCGATCCGGATCCCGTTGTTCCGCTGCCATGCACCCGCCTGGTAATCCCAGAACGAGTAATGCCCCGGCTCGGGGTGCCGCGTGCGAAACGCTTCGGTGAAGCCGAGGTTCAGGATCCGGCGGAACGCCTCGCGCGTCTGGGGCAGGAACAGCGCGTCCTCGACCCAGGCCTCGGGCTTGGCCGCATCCTCGGCCTGCGGGATGACGTTGTAGTCGCCCGCCATCATCGCGGGCTCCTCGGCCGCGATCAGCGCCTCGGCCCGCGCCTTGAGGCGCTCCATCCACGCCAGCTTGTAATCGTATTTCGGCCCCGGCACCGGGTTGCCGTTCGGGAGGTACAGCCCGCACAGCCGCACGGCTGCCTTGTCACCCACCACCGTCGCCTCGATCCAGCGCGCCTGATCGTCCTCATCGTCGCCGGGCAGGCCACGGGTGACGTCCTCCAGCGGCAGCTTGGACAGGATCGCGACGCCGTTGAAGCTCTTCTGACCGTGCGTGACGACGTTGTAGCCCTTGTCCTCGAACAGTTCGGCGGGGAAATTTTCGTCCACCGACTTGATTTCCTGCAGCATGACGGCGTCCGGCTGCGCCTCGTCCAGCCAGCTGAGCAGGGCTTCGGACCGGGCCTTGATGCCGTTGATGTTGAAGGTGGCGATCTTCATTGGCGTCTCCTTTGACCGAGTCCTGACCGAATCCCCCCCGACTCGCAAGACAGGCAGAGAATCGAGTTGACGCGAACCCGCACCCCCCAACTTTGCGATTTGGCACAATAGAGCGTCAGTCGCGATTGCTGCCTGAATCGCGATAGCGTCACATTTTAATACCCGTAAACACAATTCCGGACGGAGATGAAAAAAAATCGATCAGGTTAAAGTTGTTTTGACACAATTGTTTACACGGCATAGTTCAAGTTTGTTTTGCGATCGTCAACCCCCTCTTTCTCAAATTCCATTTTGCGGCTCAGGGGCTGCATGCAAGCGTTTCCTCATCGCAACCAAACCTGAGGAACACGACAATGACCGCTCTCAAGAAACAAACCCAAGCTTTTGAAAACGCTCAAAAGAAAGTCACGAGCCTGCTGGACGGCGAGCACGTGGATCTGTTCTCTTCGGGCTCCGCACCCGTCGCATCGGCTGACGCTCTTTCGGGTGACCTGATCGGCATGTTTTCGTCCGGTTCCGCACCGGTCGCCAGCTCCGCTCTGACCGGCGACCTAGTCGAAATGTTCTCCTCGGGCTCTGCACCGACCGCCTCCACCGCGATCACCGGTGACGCCGTCGAAATGTTCTCCTCGGGCTCTGCACCGACCGCCTCCACCGCGATCACCGGCGACGCCGTCGAGATGTTCTCCTCGGGCTCCGCGCCGACCGCCTCCACCGCGATCACCGGCGACGCCGTCGAGATGTTCTCCTCGGGCTCCGCGCCGACCGCTTCCACCGCGATCACCGGCGACGCCGTCGAGATGTTCTCCTCTGGCTCCGCGCCGACCGCGACCACCGCGATCACCGGCGATGCCGTCGAGATGTTCTCCTCGGGTTCCGCACCGACCGCGACCACCGCGATCACCGGCGACGCCGTCGAGATGTTCTCCTCGGGCTCCGCACCGACCAAGACCACCGCGATCGAAGGTGACGCGACCCACATGTTCTCGTCGGGTTCGTAAGCCTCAGGTTCTCAGGTGCGGTTTGGGGCGGGCAGCCGCCGCCGCTGGAAAAACGGAGATAATCCAATGACCAACGTCGTTCAGCTGACCTTCCCCAACCGCGCCCGGACCCGCGCCGACCGCCTTGCGGCGCTTGCCTCCGCCTTCGCCGACGACCGCCGCTCGCGTGGCGACGTCTTCTGGCTCAAGGAGAATGCGGAGTTCCTGAACATCATGGAATGCACCCAAGCCGCGCCCGACGACCGGGCCCTCGAGGTGCACCGTGATTTCTACGACACGATCGAGAAACGCCTCGCCTTCTTCCCGCAGTATTACCGCTTCCTGCTGTCGATCTGTCTCGATCTCGAGGACCTCGGGATCGGCGGCGACAAGGGCAAGCGGCTGGTGCAATGGACCGCCGATGAGGGCCTAGCCGAGGCCGAGATGTCGGACCTCCAGCGCGCCGAGGCCCGTCGCCTGATGCTGCGTCGCGGGGTCGATCCGCTGGCCAGCGACACCGGTCTGGGCGCCCGCCTGATGGCATTCGCCGGACGCGCCGCCACCTTCGCGATGCCGAACAAGAAGGCAGCTTACGAGCTGACGCACACGATCTTCTACCTGACGGAATATGGCCGGAAATCAATGACTTTCGGCCCAGACGTCACCCGCAGCCTGTCCTTCGCCGGAACGCTCGCCTACCTTGACCAGAACGCCGACCTGCTGGCCGAAGTCTGTGTCGCGATGCGCTTCGCCGGACTCACGCCGCCAGCCATCTGGGAGGCGTGGATCACGGATCACACCGACAGCTTCATCGTGGCCTCGGGCGACCGGGCCGAGCCGGGCCGCGACGACTATCACGAATTCCTGGTCTGCACCTGGGCCACCGCCACGGCAGGGGCCGATCCCTTCGCCCGGCCCGTGAGCTTCGATCGCCTCAGCTTCCATGCTGCGCCGCGCCGGTCGGCCCCACTCCGGTCGATGAGCCAGACCATGCTCGACCTCGACAGCCGCTCGGGCGACTGGACCCGGATGCGCGGGCTGATTGCCAACACGCTCGATCGCGACGCGATGGCAGTGCTGGAAGAGGCCGAGGCCGCCTGCACCGAATTCGACGCCTTCTTCGCCGGTTTCGCCCGCGCCGGAATGGCCAACCCATTGGAAAGGCTCACCGCATGAAGGCTCTCGCGATCAAGAGCGCGGCGCTGACGGGGATGGGACTCGTCCTCGTTTACACCGCGCTGATGTCCTCCGCCGATGCGATCACCAAGTTCCTCGCCGGCGGCTACGCGGCCCCGCAGCTCTACGCTGTGTCGGGGCTTCTCGTCGTCGCGATGAGCCTCGCCGCAGACCGTGCCCGCGGGCCGGATCGGCGTCAGGGCATGCGCACCGGTGTGCCGCGCGCCATGGCTTTGCGCAGCGTGATGACGGTGATCTCGGTCACCTGCTATTTCTACGCCTTCCGCCTGCTGCCCTTCGCGGAAGTCTTTGTTTTCATTGGGATGGTGCCGATCTTCGCCGGTCTCCTCTCGGGTCCGATCCTGCGCGAACACGTCCGCCCAACGGCCTGGATGGCGCTCGGTGCCGGTTTCGTCGGGGTGCTGTGCCTCTTCCCCGAGGGCCTCGCCAATATCCAGTCCGGCCACGCCGTCGCGCTCGCCGCTTCGCTGTCGGGGACACTCTCGATGGTGATCTCGCGCTACATCGGCCAGCGCGAGTCGAACACGCTGGCGCAGGTGCTCTACCCGAACCTGACGCTTGCCGTGGTCATGGCCTGCGCGCTGCCCTTCGTCTGGAAGCCGATGCCGCTGACGGATCTCGGTTGGGCGGTGGCCTATGCGGGCCTGCTGTTCCTCGGGCGCTGGCTGCTGGTGGTGGCACTGGCGCGGCTGGCGGCCTACGTGGTCACGCCGCTGATGAACCTGCAGTTCGTCTGGATGGTGGCCCTCGGCGCCGTGGTCTTCGGTGAAACCGTCAGCCTTCACCTGATCCTGGGGACGGCTGTGGTGATCGCATCCGGCATCTACCTCGTCTACGACCGTATCCTCGCCGACCGTGAAGAAGTGCAGCGCGCGCCTGACGGGAAAATCATTGCAGCGGAGTGAGTTGCCGCGCTGACCTGAGACAAGGCCCGTGTCAGGCGGGCCCTCTCCATTCGCCATGGACACTTCACGTGGCGATACGGATTGAACCTCGCGTCATGCGCGAGGTTTTTCCCGCATCCCATTGATCACATTGAGAAAGACGTCCCGCACCCGCACGAGCTGGTTGCGTTCGGATTGTCGATCACGAAGCGCGCGCCGATCAATTCGTCAGTGAAGTCGATCGTGGCGCCCGCGAGGAACGGCAGCGAAACGCTGTCGACCACGACCTTCTCGCCATGGCCCTCCAGCACCAGATCGTCATCCGCCGGTGCGTCCAGCGTGATCTCGTACTGGAACCCCGAGCAGCCGCCACCCTCGACGGCCACGCGCAAAGCCTGGCCCTTGGAGCCCGCTCCGATCTCGGAGAGGCGGTCATAGGCACGGTCGGTGACGCTGGGCGGCAGGTTCATGGCAAGGCTCCGTTAAGGCGCATCTGCTTTAATGTCTCACATCTGCAATATAAGAGAGGCACCAATGACCGGCAAGGAGGGGCGGAACGCCCCCGGGGACACATATGCGCGCGCGCTACGCCAGCCGCCCGGATCAGACGCGGGGACGCCTGATCGCGGAGGAGGAGAGCACGTTCCGGAGCTGCTTTCAGCGGGACCGGGACCGGATCATTCATGCCTCGGCCTTTCGCAGGCTGAAGCACAAGACGCAGGTCTTCGTGGAGCACGAGGGCGATTACTACCGCACGCGGCTGACCCATTCGATCGAGGTGGGGCAGGTGGCCCGCACCGTCGCGGGCGCGCTCGGGCTCGATCTGGAACTGACCGAGGCGGTGGCGCTGGCGCATGATCTGGGCCATCCGCCCTTCGGCCATACCGGCGAGGACGCGCTGGAGGAACTGATGGCGCCCTATGGCGGCTTCGACCACAACGCGCAGGCGATCCGCATCGTCACCCGGCTGGAGCGCCACTACGCGGAATGGGACGGGCTGAACCTGACGTGGGAGACGCTCGAAGGGATCGCCAAGCACAACGGTCCGGTTTCGGAACCGGTCCCCTACGCGCTGGCGGAATACAATGCGCAGCACGATCTGGAGCTGCACACACACGCCTCGGCCGAGGCGCAGGTGGCGGCGCTGTCCGACGACATCGCCTACAGCAGCCACGATCTGCACGACGGGCTGCGGGCCGAGCTGTTCTCGACCGACGAACTGGCCGAACTGCCGATACTCGAGGATTGCTTTGCCGAGGTCGACCGCCTCTACCCCGGCCTGAACTACTACCGCCGGCGCCACGAGGCGCTGCGCCGGTTCTTCGGGATCCTCGTGTCCGACGTGATCGACGTCAGCCGTGCCAACCTCGCCGAGCTCGACCCGCAGGACGTCTCGGACATCCGGGGCGCGGGGCGGATGATGGTGCAGTTCAATCCCGCGCTGTGGAAGGACCTCAAGGTCATCCGCGAATTCCTGTTCCATCGCATGTACCGCCACCCCGAGGTGGTCGCGGTGCGGGAAAAGGTGACGCAGGTGGTCCGCGACCTGTTCCCGCTGTTCATGGAGCGGACCGACCTGCTGCCCAAGCAATGGCGCAAGGATGTGGAGGCGGTGGCCCGCGACGAGACGGCACTGGCGCGGATCGTGTGCGACTACATCTCCGGCATGACCGACCGCTTCGCGCTGCAAGAACATGCGCGGCTTATCGGTGTCGATGTGCTGGGCCCGCTGCGCAGTTCCGGTCCAGGGCGTCCGGGATTCGGCTGACCTCAAACCGCATGCACGGGCGTGGCCTGCGGACGCCTCCGGCGGGAGTTTATCCGGCCAGCTGAAGCGTGGGGATCAGGGCTCCACCTCCAGGCTTCATCTTGCCAAAAATATGCCCGCCGGAGGCTCCCGCACGCTCCGCCCGCGCGGGGTCTGGCACGGGACCGATCCCCTGCTTCATCTGGCCGGATAAACTCCCGCCGGAGGCATCAAATCTGTTCTCCGACAGCCGCCGCCCTTCTGCGACGCCACGGCGATGCGCGGATTGTTGACCTTGCAGGGCGACGTGATACACCGCGCGCACTCGAAAAGGACATGGCCATGAACCTATTCACCGAGATCCGGGCGCTGGTGATTGCCGCGCTCGAGGACATGCAGGCGGCGGGCGATCTGCCCGGCGGGCTCGACTTTGCCAACGTGGCGGTGGAGCCGCCGCGCGATGCGCTGCATGGCGACATGGCCACCAATGCCGCGATGGTGCTGGCGAAGCCGGCGGGCGCCAAGCCGCGCGATATCGCCGAGGCCTTGTCGGGCCGCCTGTCGGGCGACGCGCGGATCGAGAGCGTCGAGGTGGCGGGGCCGGGGTTCCTGAACCTGCGGCTGGCGGCCTCGGTCTGGCAGGACATGGTGCGCACCGTGATCGCGGGCGGCACGGATTTCGGCCGGTCCGACATGGGTGCGGGACAGAAGGTCAATGTCGAATACGTCTCGGCCAACCCGACCGGACCGCTGCACGTCGGCCACACGCGGGGCGCCGTCTTCGGCGATGCGCTGGCGAGCCTGCTGGCCTATGCCGGGCATGACGTGACCCGCGAATACTATATCAACGACGGCGGCGCGCAGGTCGATGTCCTCGCCCGGTCCGTCTACCTGCGGTATCTCGAGGCGCAGGGCCGCGAGGTCGAGTTCGCCGACGGCACCTATCCGGGCGACTACCTGATCGACGTGGGCCACGCGCTCAAGGACAAGGTCGGCGACGCCTATGTCGACGAGCCGGAAGAGGTCTGGCTTGAGGAGGTCCGCGCCTTCGCGACCGAGCGGATGATGGACCTGATCCGCGAGGATCTGGCGGTTCTTGGCGTCAAGATGGATGTCTTTTTCTCCGAGAAGTCGCTTTACGGCACCGGCCGGATCGAGGCGGCGCTCGAGGCGCTCAAGGCCAAGGGGCTGATCTATCGCGGCACGCTGGAGCCGCCCAAGGGCAAGCTGCCCGAGGACTGGGAGCCGCGCGAGCAGACGTTGTTCCGCTCGACCGAACACGGCGACGACGTGGACCGGCCGATCATGAAGTCGGACGGCGCGTGGACCTATTTCGCCCCCGACATCGCCTATCACTATGACAAGGTCGAACGTGGCTTCGACGCGCTGATCGACGTCTTCGGCGCGGATCACGGCGGTTACGTCAAGCGGATGAAGGCGGCCGTCAGCGCGCTGTCGGACGGGAGGGTCCCGCTCGACATCAAGCTGACGCAGCTGGTCAAGCTGTGGAAGGGCGGCCAGCCCTTCAAGATGTCCAAGCGGGCAGGGACCTTCATCACCCTGCGCGACGTGGTGGACGAGGTCGGGCCGGACGTGACCCGCTTCGTCATGCTCACCCGCAAGAACGACGCGCCGCTCGATTTCGACTTCGACAAGGTGCTGGAGCAGAGCCGCGAGAACCCGGTGTTCTACGTGCAATACGCCCATGCCCGCGTGCAGTCGGTGATGCGCAAGGCCGCCGAGGCCGGGATCGCCCATGACGATGCCATTCTGACGGCCGCGGACCTCTCCGGCCTGACCGATCCTGCCGAGCTGACGCTGGCCCGCAAGCTGGCCGAATGGCCGCGCCAGGTCGAGATTGCGGCCCGGACGCACGAGCCGCACCGGATCGCCTTCTATCTCTACGATCTGGCCGGCGATTTCCACGCGCTGTGGAACCGGGGCAACGACGATCACGCGCTGCGCTTCCTGCAGGAGGGCGATCCTGCCGCCACACAGCAGAAAATGGCCCTGCCGCGTGCCACTGCCGTTGTTATTTCGGCGGGGCTTGGTATTCTGGGCGTGCATCCGGCGGAAGAGATGCGCTGACAATCGCACCGCCGCCGGGTCGAGCAGACGTCAGAAATGACCGAACCGGCACCGGGTCACTCCCGGCGAGCGAGGCGAGATGGCACAGATACAGGCAGACCCCCGTGACGCGGGGGTTGAGGCAATCCCGATTGGAACCATAGTCAATGCGACGGCCGCGGTGCTGTCCCTGGCGCTTGTCCTCGGGGTGGGTGTCTGGGGCTACAAGATGCTGGCGCGGGACGTTTCGGGGGTGCCGGTGATCCGGGCCGTCGAGGGCGACATGCGCATCCGCCCGCAGGAACCGGGCGGCGTGCCCGCCCCGAACCAGGGCCTTTCGGTGAACCACGTGGCCGGCGAAGGTTCGGCCCCGCTGCCCGACCGTGTCATACTTGCGCCGTCGGCCGCCACGCTCCGGGCCGAGGATCTGCCGATGGGATCGCTGCCCGAGCGCCCCGCCGTCAGCAAGTCGGCGGCCAAGGTCGCGACGGCCCCGGCCGCGGAAACCGCGACCGAGACGAAAGAGTCCACCGGAACCGTCGCCGAGGAAACCGATGGCGGGGACACGACAGTGACCCGCGTCGCGATGGAGAAACTGGCCGCGCAGCTCGCGCTCGGTGTCGCGCCGCTGAGCGACACCACCCCCGACGAGGAAGAGACCACCGCCGGGGCCGAGCTGGGTGATGTCGAGACGCCGGCCGAAAGTACCGCCTCGCTCGATGGGCTGTCCCGATCTTTGCGGCCCAAGATGCGGCCGGCCGGGCTCTCCGCGCTGCGACCCGCTGCGGTCACGGCGCAGGCTCTGCCGTCCGGTGGCAATTCGGCGATCGAAAACGCCGTCGCCGCCGCCGTCGCCACCAGTGCCGCGCCGGCCTCGATCGACGTGGACCCGGCGACGCTGCCGGTCGGCACCCGTCTTGCCCAGCTTGGCGCCTTCGACTCCGTCGCGGCGGCCAAGAAGGAATGGGACCGGCTGGACACGATCTTTGCCGACTTCCTCGAAGGCAAGGGCCGCGTGGTCGAAGAGGCCGCGTCCGGCGGCCGCACCTTCTACCGTCTCCGCGCCACCGGCTTCGCCGACCTCTCGGACGCCCGCCGTTTCTGCGCCGCCTTCGTCGCGCAGCAGACGGAATGTATCCCCGTCGTGTCCCGGTAGGCCGCCATGGCATTCGGTGCCACGATCCTTGACGCCGAGGGGCTGACCCTCACCGCCGCCGAAAAGGCGCTGTTCCGCAGCGCCGATCCCTTCGGCTTCATCCTGTTTGCCCGCAACATCGACACGCCTGACCAGGTCCGCGCCCTGACCGCCGAAATGCGCGATGCGGTCGGCCGCGATGTGCCCATCCTGATCGATCAGGAGGGCGGGCGCGTCCAGCGCCTGCGCGCGCCGCACTGGCGCGAGTGGCTGCCGCCGCTCGAACATGTCGAACGGGCAGGGGCCCATGCCGACGAGGCAATGTATCTGCGGTATCGCCTGATCGCGGACGAACTGCGCGCGGTCGGGGTCGACTGCAACTGTGCCCCGCTGGTCGACGTCGCCTCTGACGAAACGCACCCCTTCCTGAGGAACCGCTGCTACGGCACGGACCCCGAAGAGGTCGCGGCGATCGGCCGGTCCGTCGCCGTCGCACACCTGGCGGGCGGTGTCCTGCCGGTGGTCAAGCACATCCCCGGCCATGGCCGCGCCGTGGCCGACAGCCATCTCGAACTGCCGGTGGTCGATGTCAGCCCGCTGGACTGGGCGACCTCGGACGCGGTGCCGTTCCGCGAGTTGAATGACCTGCCGCTCGGGATGACCGCGCATATCACCTTCCCCGCGTGGGGCGATCTGCCCGCCACGCTGCATGCGCCCATGATCGAGACGATCCGCCGGGACCTCGGGTTCGACGGCCTGCTGATGACCGACGACATCTCGATGAAGGCGCTCAAGGGCACGCCCGCCGATCTCGCCCGTGCCTCGCTCGACGCGGGCTGCGACGTGGTCCTGCTGTGCAACGCCGACCTGGAGACGCGGACGGCCGTCGCGGATGCCTCCGGCCGCATGGGACCGGAGGCGCAGGCGCGCGCCGAGCGGGCGATGGCCGCCCGCCGTGAACCGGACCAGATTGACATTCCCGCCATGGAGGCCAGACTCGCGGCTCTCTTGAGCGGGGGCTGACGTGGCCGAGGACACATTCGAGGAAGACAAGCTCTCGGTCGAGGAACGCCTCGCCGCCGAGGCGCTGATCGTCGATGTGGACGGGTTCGAGGGGCCGCTCGACCTGCTCTTGACGATGGCGCGGACGCAGAAGGTCGACCTGCTCAAGATCTCGGTCCTGCAACTCGCGCGCCAGTATCTGGGCTTTGTCGAAAAGGCCCGCGAACTCCGCATCGAACTGGCCGCCGACTACCTCGTCATGGCCGCATGGCTCGCCTTCCTGAAGTCCCGCCTGCTGCTGCCGCCCGACCCGACCGAGGACGGCCCCTCGGGCGAGGAACTGGCGGCGCACCTCGCCTTCCAGCTCGAACGTCTCGCCGCGATGCGGGACGTGGCCGCACGCCTGATGGGCCGCGACCAGCTTGGCCGCGACTTCTTTCCGCGCGGCATCACCGAGGACGTGACCCGCGTCCGCAAGGTGACCTATACCGCGACGCTTCTGGATCTCATGCAGGCCTATGCCCGGATCCGCACCAAGGACGAATTCCGCCCCTTCGTCATGGACCGCCAGCACATCCATACGATGGAACAATCGCTGGAACGTATGCGCCGCCTGATCGGTTTTGCCGGCACATGGACCGATATCGCCACCTATCTGCCCGACGACTGGAAGACCGACCGCATGAGCCGCCGGTCCTCGCACGCCGCCACCTTCGCCGCTTCGCTGGAACTGGCCAAGGAGGGGCTGGTCGAGATCCGGCAGAGCGACACCTTCGGCGCTATCCAGCTGCGCCGCCGCGAACGCCCGCGTGGCGAGGGTTGATTAGGTGTGCGCTTCGGTGCAGACACGCGTTTCCGCGTCGGTGCGACAGGCCGATGCGTTTCCGACGTGATACCAGCGTGATACCGACGTGACAGATCGCCCCGAAACCGATGAAACGGCCGACCAGCCGATCCGCGACACGCTCTTCGAAGCGCCGCCCGAGGCGGAGCAGGAGCGCATGGTCGAGGCGATCCTGTTCGCGACCGCCGATCCTGTGACCGTGGCCGAACTGAACGCCCGGATGCCGCATGGCGCCGACGGTGCCGTGGCGGTTCAGGCGCTCAGGAAACGCTACGAGGGGCGGGGGATCAACGTGGTCCGCGTGGGCGAAGGCTGGGCGATCCGCACCGCGCCCGATCTCGGGTTTCTCATGCAGAAGGAAACGGTCGAGACCCGCAAGCTCAGCCGCGCTGCGATCGAGACGCTGGCCATCGTCGCCTATCACCAGCCCGTGACCCGCGCCGAGATCGAGGAAATCCGCGGCGTCTCGGTTTCGCGCGGCACCGTGGACCAGCTGCTGGAGCTTGACTGGATCCGCTTCGGCCGCCGCAAGATGACGCCGGGCCGCCCGGTGACATTCGTCGTAACCCCCCATTTTCTGAACCATTTCGGGCTGGAGAGCGCCCGCGATCTGCCAGGGCTCAAAGACCTCCGGGCGGCGGGTCTGCTGGACAACCGGCCGCCGCCGGGAACCGGCATGGAGGACGAGGAAGACGGCGACGACGCCGGGCAGGTGGACATGTTCCGGCCCGGAGAAGACCCGCAGGATGACGAATAAGGCCCTGAAAAAGGCGGGATCCTGCGTTATATTGTGATTTGAGACAGGAGAGCACGATGGACCTCAACCGCATCATCAACATGGTCATCAACCAGGTGATCCGCCGCATCGTCGGCAAGGGCGTCAATGCCGGCTTCGACAGAATGTCGGGCAAGGGCCGCAAGCAGCCCAAACAGCGTCAGCACGACGACTACTGACAATCAGCCCCTGATCCGGGTGGCCTCGACCGCGCCCGCAAGGGCGAGCGCGCAGGACCCGGCTGCGCAGGCGGCGAACCCGCCCGCGGCATAGGGCCACTGGAAAGCCAGCGCGCCCAGCATTACCGCCAGATATGTCTGGGCCGAGTTCAGACCCAGCACCGCGCCCCGCTGCCGGATGTCCAGCGCGGCAAGGCGCGAGATGGCGAAATTCAGCGCGGCGTGCTGCGTGATCCCCCAGAACAAAGCTATGAATAACAGGGCGGTATAGCCCGAACCTGTCACGGCCATCGCGCCGTAGGTCAGGGCGAGTCCCCCCATGCTCAGCGCCCCCGCAACCCGTCGCGGCAGGCGGTCGAGCATGTTGTCCAGGAGCAGCGACAGGCCGAACCCGGTGCCGTAGCACAGCGTCACCCAACCCGCCCCGTCCGCGCCCCGGCCCAGCACGTCGCCCACATGCGCGCCGAGGAAGGCGTAGGTGCCGTAGAAGGACAGCATCATGCAGAACGCGCCGAACAGGGCCGGCCAGATGCCCGGCACCTTGAGCGCGGTCAGGGGCGAGGTCGGCTGCCCGCGGGACACCTCCAGCGACAGGCGGCGGAGCAGCAGAAGCACCACGAGGTCGAGCGCGAAGAATGTCGCGTAAACTGTCCTCCAGCCGAGGTATTCCGCGACGAAGCCGGACCCGGCGACACCCGCCGTCAGGGCCACGACCCATCCGCTCAGCACCTTGCCGACGGCCCGGTTCTCCTGCCCCTTGGGCACCACCTGCGGTGCAAGGCCGTAGATTGCCGGCAACGCCATGCCGGAGCCGACCCCGGCGATGGCCTGCGCCAGCGCCAGCCAGACCACGCCCGGCGCGGCGGCCGACAGGCCCAGTCCCACGATCTGCACCACGAGCGCCTGCATCAGCGCCCGGTCCGCCCCTATCGCGTCCCCGCGCGGGGCGAGGAACAACGCCGAGAACATCGTCGCCAGCCCGAAGGCCGCGCCCGCGCGCACCACGGCCACCGGCGCGACGCCGAGATCGGCCGCCACGGCGGCCGTAATGGGCGCCAGCACCATCGACACGGCGCCGACGACCGCGATGGCCGCGATGAGCAGGGCAAGGGGGCTGAGACGCATGGGGGGCCTTGGAAAACGCGCGCCGCCCGACACTACGGGCGGCGCGCGGGAAAGGGAAGGCGGTGTCCGGCTGGCCCGGTTACGCCTTGAAATGCTTGGAAAGTTTCAGCCCCTGGCCCTGGTAGTTCGACGCGATCCCCGCGCCGTAGAGCGTTTCGGGCACCTCTTCCATCCGCTCGTAGATCAGGCGTCCGACCACCTGTCCGTGCTCCAGCACGAAGGGTGCTTCGTGGCACCGAACCTCGAGCACCCCGCGCGATCCCGCGCCGCCCGCCTCGGCCCAGCCGAAGCCGGGATCGAAGAAGCCCGCGTAATGCACGCGGAACTCGCCCACCATGGCGACATAGGGCGCCATCTCGGCGGCGTGGTCGGGGGGGATGCAGACGGCCTCGCGGCTGACGAGGATGTAGAACGCGCCGGGGTCGAGGATGATCTGGCCGTTCTTGCTGCGCACCTCTTCCCAGTAATCCGCGGGGTCGTAATACCCGATCCGGTCGAGGTCGATGATCCCCGTATGCGGCTTGGCGCGGTAGCCGACCAGATCGCCGCTCTCGGGGCGCAGGTCGACGGAGAATCCCAGCCCCTCGTCGATCACCGCCTCGCCGTCCACCAGTGGCACCTTGCCGTGCAGCGAGCGCAGCGCTGCATCGTCCAGCCGCGCCGCGCCGTCGCGGAAGCGGATCTGGTTCAGCCGCATCCCCGGCCGCACGAGGACCGAGAAGGAGCGGGGACAGATCTCGGCATAGAGCGGGCCGTTGTAACCCTCGGGGATCCGGTCGAATTCCTCGCCCCCGTCGGTGATCACCCGCGTCAGCAGGTCCAGCCGCCCGGTCGAGCTCTTGGCGTTCGCCGCCGCCTCGATCCCGGAGGAAAGCGCGAGGCTCTCCATCAGCGGCACGACATAGACGCAGCCCTTTTCCAGCACCGCGCCCTGCGTCAAGTCGACCTGGTGCATCTCGAATTCCGCCAGCCGCTCGGCGACGGTCCGTCCGTGCCCGGTCAGGAACGACGCCCGCACGCGCCACGCCCGTGTCCCGAGCCGCAGGTCGAGGCTGGCCGGCTGGATCTGCGCGTCGGTGATTCCGGGATCGGCCCGGATCTCGCCCGCGTCGATCATCCGCCGCAACCGCTGGCTTGCACAGATCCCGCTCATCCCGTCCCTTTCGCTGGCATCCGCCCGCCGGGCAGATCGGAAGCTGACACTAAAGCCATAACATATGGATGAAAAGTACGACCGGAATGGGCCAAGCGTTCTGGACATTGACCGATCGGCAAGTAGGATCGGCAGCGATCACGGGAAGAGGACAACCGATGAGTGATATCAAACGCAAAGCCTGCATCGTGGGCATTTACGAATATCCCCTCAGAAAGTGCCCCGACCAGTCCATCTGGCAGCTGCATGCCGATGTCGCGGACGGTGCGCTGAAGGATGCGGGGCTGAGCTGGGAAGATGTCGACGGCTACTTCTGTGGCGGCGACGCGCCGGGCGGGGCGATGGCGATGGCCGAATACCTGGGCCTGACCAACCAGCTGACCCATTACGACACGACGGACACGGGCGGGTCGTCCTACGTCATGCACGTCGGCAAGATGGCCGAGGCCATCGTGATGGGCAAATGCAAGGTCGCGCTCTGCACGCTGGCGGGCAAGCCCCGCACCGCGCCGCCGACCCCGCGTGTTCCGGGCTTCGAGCAGGGGTTCGAGACCGGCTACAACGGCTCTCCGCCGAACCTCTACGCGCTGGCGGCCCGCCGCCACATGCACGAATACGGCACCACGTCGGAACAGCTGGCGTGGATCAAGGTCGCGGCCTCGCAGCACGCGCAGTACAACCCGCATGCGATGCTGCAGGATGTCGTGACGGTCGAGGACGTGGTCAACTCTCCGATGATCGCGGACCCGCTGCACATGTTCGACTGCTGCGTCGTGTCCGAAGGCGGCGGCGCCTTCATCATGACCACCCCGGAAATCGCCAAGTCGCTGGGCAAGCCGATCGTGAACGTCCTCTCGGCGGCGCAGTTCCTCAAGGGGCAGGCCGGTGGCAAGGACATGGACCTGACCACATCGGGTCTGGCCGTCTCCGGTCCCAAGACGCTGGAACTGGCCGGCGTGACCACGGCGGATATCAAGTACGCCTCGATCTACGACTCGTTCACCATCACCGTGCTGATGCAGATCGAGGACATGGGCTTCTGCAAGAAGGGCGAGGGTGGCAAGTTCGTCATGGACGGCAACCTGATCTCGGGTGTCGGCAAGCTGCCGTTCAACACCGATGGCGGCGGTCTGTGCAACAACCACCCCGTCAACCGCGGCGGCATGACCAAGGTGCTGGAGGCCGTGCGCCAGCTGCGCGGCGAGGCGCATCCCAAGGTGCAGGTGCCCAACTGTGACATCGCCCTCGTCACCGGGATCGGCGGGACGCTGACCGTCCGCCACGGGTCCGCAGCAGCAGTACTGGAGCGTGGATAATGGTCGAGATCATTCACAAATACCCCAAGGTCGCCAAGAACGAGGAAACCACCTACTTCTGGGAGCAGGCGAAGGAGGGCAAGTTCATGGTCCGCCGCTGCCCCGAATGCGGTGAGATCCACTGGTATCCGCGCACGCTCTGCCCGCTCTGCCACAAGGCCGAGACCAAGTGGGAAGAGCATTCCGGCGATGGCGAGATCTACACCTGGACCGTCATGCGCAAGTCGCCGACCGGGCCGTTCGCGCTTGGCTATGTCAAGCTGGACGGCGGGCCGTATGTTTATGTCCGTTTCCGTGACGGCGTGACCGACGGGCTGGAGATCGGCAAGCGGGCCAAGATCGTCTTCGACAAGATCAGCGACGACGACGTCTACATGTTCGCCGACCTCGCCTGAGGGTTTGGAAATTCGAATGGAAAGGGCGCGCCTGCGGGTGCGCCCTTTTTTCGTCGGGCTGCCCGGGTCGGGTGAAGCCGTGGATGATGCGCCGCGTCCGAGGTCTGCCCTGGATCCAGCGGGTCGGTGGCCTGCGACCCCGGCCCGATCCAAGCGCCCCGCCCGGAACAGCCACGCAGTGGCCCGGGCAGCGCATGGCCGTCCCGGCGGCCGTGCGCTTCGTCACCGCCAGCGCGCGGATCGGACGGCGCGCGGGGCGTTGCCATAAAGCGCGGACCGGTGGCGTTGCGGCGCAAGGCCACGGCCATGCGATACCCTCTGTCAGTCTTTTCTCGAAGGTAGAGGGAGGCGCTTTCTCTTTCTCCGATCCAAGCACCCCGCCCGGAGCAGCCAGGCAGTGGCCCGGGCAGCGCATGGCCGTCCCCACGGCCGTGCGCTTCCTCACCGTCAGGGCGCGGATCGGACGGCGCGCGGGGCGTTGCCATAAAGCGCGGACCGGTGGCGTTGCAGCGCAAGGCCACGGCCATGCGATGCCCTCTGTCAGTCTGTTCTCGAAGGGAAAGGGAGGCGCTTTCTCTTTCTCCGATCCAAGAGCACCCCGCCCGGAACAGCCAGGCAGTGGCCCGGGCAGCGCACGGCCGTCCCCACGGCCGGGTGCTTCTTTACCGCCAGTGCGCGGATCGGACGGCGCGCGGGGCGTTGTCATAAAGCGCGGACCGGTGGCGTTGCAGCGCAAGGCCACGGCCATGCGATGCCCTCTGTCAGTCTGTTCTCGAAGGGAAAGGGAGGTGCTTTCTCTTTCTCCGATCCGAGCACCCCGCCCGGAACAGCCAGGCAGTGGCCCGGGCAGCGCATGGCCGTCCCGGCGGCCGTGCGCTTCGTCACCGCCAGCGCGCGGATCGGGCAGCAGGGGTGGTGTTGTCATTAAGCGCGGACCGGGGCCGTAGCAGCGCCCGACCACGGCCATGCGCTGCCCTCCGGCGTCACTCGGCGGCGACGCCGCCCGGTATGCCCGGTGCCACCCGTGCCCGCCCCAGCCGGGGATTCAGCCGTCCGGCAATGGCCCAGCCGATCAGGCAGGCCGACCCGGCCACTGCGAATATCCCGGCGATCGGCGCAACCAGCAGGACCAGCCAGGCCAGACCCGGCGTGGCGATCCCGGACACGTCGCGATAGGACGAATAGACCGCCGACATCTCGGTCCGTTCCGACGGCTTCACCGCCATCAGGAACGGCAGACCTCCGCAGACGTCGAGCAGGATCAGGAAGAAGCTGGCGGCGAACAGGCAGCACACAGTCACCCAGGGCAGGCCCGAGCCGACGGTCGCCGCGATGAACAGCACCGCGGTCGCCATGAACCCGGTCCGCACCCCCGTCCGCACCGACCGCGCTTGCAACCAGCGCAGGATCACCGGGGCGAGGAACAGCGCCGCGTTCGTGACCGACAGGAGTCGCCCGCCAAGCTGGTCGCCCAACCCCTGCGACACGGCGAATATCGGCAGGTAGACGATATAGGCCCACCACCCGGACGAGCGGATCACGGCAAAGAGCCAGCCCGCCACCAGCCGGGGCTGCGCGGCGAAGCGGCCGAGGAAGGCGACCGGGTTGGGTGCAGGCCGCGTGGCCCGCGTGATCAGCTTGCCGTTGCCAAGCCGCATGTAGAGGAACATGCCCAGCATGGCCGAGGCCGCGACGGCGGCGATCAGGAACGGCGCCGGACGCCACCAGCTCCACAGCGCGACGCCCAGCACCGGGCCGACAGTCCAGCCGAGCGCCGAATAGAACATCTTCAGCGTCTCGTTCCGCCCCAGCTCCACCCGTGCGATGTAGTCGAGCACATAGGCGTTGAAGCAGACGAAGGTGATGACCGTCGCGAAGGAGTTCATCGCCAGTGCCAGAACGATCGCCTGCGGCGGCCCGAAGATCGCCACCAGTGCGCCCGCGACATAGAGCAGGGCGCCGATGGAATAGATCCAGCGGCGCGGCACGTAGCGGTTCAGCCAGGGCACCATCAGCCCGGTGCACAGCGACACGATCCCGACCGCGAAATAGACCGAGCTGACCAGCGCGGCGTCCTTCAGAGCGTCGAACATGGCGACCGGAAAGACCGAGATCAGGATGCCCCGCGCCGCTGCCTCGAACCCGGCGATACGGGCGAAGCCGGCCACCGATGGGGCAGGGGCGTGGCGAAGCCACTCGGGGATGCGTCGTTCGAACATGGGTGCAGTCTCTGCCTCGCATCAACAGGAGGGTGACGTGCCGGTCTGATCGGCGGGCGACATGGAAGTGCAATCCGCGACACAATTCGTGGCGAGGGTGGTCTGGGATCTGCGACCCAGGGGTTGATCGGCAGTTTTCCGCTGTGTTTCACTGACGCATGTCTCGCCGAATTGCCTTGAAAGTTCCGGGGGATGCCGACGCGCACCCCTATTATCTGATCTCGATACGAGCGGGCGGCACACGACTGGCAAAGGGCGAGGTCTTTGCCGTGCTGGAGAAGGCCGGCACCGGGCGGCGGACCGAACTGGCTGTGCCGTTCGACGGCGAAGTCGAGGAAACGCGGACCGCCGTGAACACGCTGCTGACGGAGCCCGGAGCGCCGCTGGCGGTGTTCCGGCAGGTCGTGGCCTCGGACGAGGAAGGCTCCGACGACGCAGACCGGCAGGCGAAGGAGCAGGCTGAGCCGGAGCGGCAGGCGGCTGAGAATGCCGAGGCGGAGCGGCGGGCGGAAGAAAAAGCGGAGGCGGACCGGCGGACCGCGGAGCGGCAGGCGCTGGAACAGGCGGAGGCCGAACGCCAAGCTTTGAAGCGCGCCGAACTGGAGCGGCAGGGGGGGGGAAAAGCCCGTGCCGAGGCGGAGGCGCGCGACAAGGCCGAAGCTGAACGGCGTGAGGCGGAGGCGGCGCAGAAGGAACGATATCGCCAGCGCGAAGAGGCCGAGAACCGGCGCACCAAGCGCGTGGTGTTCCCGCTGCTCCTGCTGGGGTTCCTCGCGGTCGGCACGGGTGGTGCATGGCTGACGGGCGCGTTCGATCCGCCGCAGGGTCGCGCTTCGGCAGGCCCCGACTACGGAAAGACCGAGGCGCAGCTGGCCGCAGAGGCGCAGCGGTCCGCCGAGGATGACGCGCGGTTCCAGGCCGCGCTGGACGCGCCGCGACTTCAGCGCGAACAGGAAGAAGCCGACCGCCGCGCCCGCGCGGCGGCCCGGCAGGACGAGGCCGAAAGGGCGCGCCAGGCCGAAGAGACGCGAAAGACGCGATCCGGCTTCCACGTCGTCAAGTACAGCAGCGGAGCGACCTACCGGGGCGAATTTCGCGACGGCCTGCGGCATGGCCAGGGCACATACGAGCATCCGGACGGCAACCGCTATGACGGGGAGTGGCAGGCGGGAAAGAAGCACGGGCAGGGGACCTACCGCTATGCCAGCGGCAACACCTACACGGGGGATTGGGAGAACGGCCAGCGGCACGGGCAGGGTGTCTATACCTTCACGTCGGGCACCGTCTACGAAGGACATTTCAAGGAGGGGAAGCCCCGCGGCGATGGCGAGGCGCGCATCCGCAACGGCAATCGCTTCAAGGGCCATTTCCTTGGCGCGTTCGGCGACGCCAGGGGGGTGATGTATTTCGCCAGCGGCGCGGTGCGGAAAGGCTGGGTCAAGGACGGCAAGTTCCACAGGCGGAATCCCTTCCCCGGCACCGGTATCCGAAGCAGCGTCATCGACCGAAGTGCATCATCGCGGCAGGCCGGGGACCTGCGGACGCGGGCCGAGATCGCCAAGAACATCCCGCGCGGGCACGAGTATTTCTTCATGGTCAAGCCGCGGGGGCGTGAAATCGGCACGGTCCGGGAGCTCGGGAGGGACGAGACGCGGGTGATCGCTTCGCGGCAGGTCTATGTCCTTCAAGACCGGTCGGGCTGGAAATGCTGGAGAGCGAACCCGATTTTCGGCTCGCACGTGGTGATGTTCGTCGGCGACCACCAGATGGAGCGCTGGCGCGAGAGCGCCGAGGCGGATGCCGGCAATGACGAAAGGACATGGGTGACAGACAGCGAGTCGCGGGCCCTGTCGTTGATGAGGGAGGATGCCGAGGAGATGGAGGAGGAGTTCCGCCGGGGCGACCGCGTGGATCGAAGCCCGACCGCCGTGCGGTCGACGGACAGCCCGCCGGACCCGGAATGCTGACCGCTGGGCCCGGACACCGGCGCCCTTGACCGGGGCGGACAGCTGATGACGTCGGTAGATGATTGGTCGGGCTAGCAGGACTCGAACCTGCGACCTTCCGTCCCCCAGACGGACGCGCTACCAGGCTGCGCTATAGCCCGACGTGACGGGGTTCCTATCAAATCTGACTGCAAGGGCAAGGGCAAATCGCCCGGCCCCGCGCTTACATCGGACGGCGGCTGCGGGCCCAGTCGGCAAGCTGCTGCAACAGCGGTGCGATCTTGGCCGCGCCCTCGGGTGACAGCGGCGGACGGCGCGAGGCGATCACCGCCAGCGGACCTTCGGGAAGGTCCTGCGTTGCCGGTTCTGCGGGATCCGTCTCGGGCAGGTCCGTGGACGCCGCGGGCGCCGGAACCGGAGTGTCCTCGGGCAGAGGGGCAGCGATTTCCGCGACTGGCGTCGGCTCGGGCGTCGGCTCGACCGGTTCAAGCGCGGTTTCGGCTGGCGCTTCTGCCGGCGGCTCCGGCGTGAGGTCGGAAGCGCCGGGGGTGGTATCGTCGTGCAGTTCCGGTTCCGGGTCCACCGGGGCCATGTCGGCAGAGACCGGTTCGTCCTGGATTGTGCCGTCGGCCTCCGTCTCCACCTTCGCGGGGACATCGAACCCGCTGCTCTCGCCATCATCGCGGGTATCGGCTGCGGCTGCTGCATCCCCGCCGGTTTCGTCCAGCGCCTCAGCGTCGGCACGGTTAGACAGCGTGTCAGTTTCCGGCGACGGCGCACGGCGGGCCTCCATCGCCTCGGCACGCTCCTTGACCGCGCTCAGGTCGAAACTGCGCTGATCGGCTCCGTCATCCTCTTCCCAATGATCGGAGGGCGGCATCGGGGGCATCGGCGGCATCCGTTCAGCGCGTTCGGCGGCGGTTTCCGATGGCTCGGCTTCTCCGCTGTATTCGGGCGGCTCGTAGTCCGGGATGGCATCGCCGTCGTCCGGTTCTTCGGCGACCGGTGCGGGTTCACGTGCGGGCGCGGCGGGCGCCGCCGACTCGCCGCCGCGAAACGGCAGGACGGTCGCGGGCGGCTGTTCCGATTGCTCCACATCGAAGGCAGCAGGCGCGTCGTCGTCGCCCAGCGGACGCGACAGGCCGGCCACATGGGCCGCACCACGGTCACGCAGCAGCTTCTGCACGCCCTTTATGGTCATGCCCTCTTCGTGCAGCAGGTGCTTGATCCCGCCCAGCAGTTCCATGTCCGCAGGCCGGTAATACCGGCGTCCGCCAGCCCGTTTCACAGGTTTGACCTGCGTGAACTTGCTTTCCCAGAACCGAAGGACATGGGCCGGTGTATCCAGCCACTCCGCCACTTCGGAGATGGTGCGAAACGCGTCCGCCGATTTTGCCATGTCGCAGCCTTACTTGCGTCGATTGCCTTCGGCGACCTGCTCTTTCATGAGCTGCGAGGGACGGAAGGACAGCACCCGGCGCGGGTTGATCGGCACTTCGGTCCCGGTCTTGGGGTTGCGGCCGATCCGGGCGGCCTTTTCCCGGACCGAGAAGGTCCCGAAGGAGGAAATCTTGACCTGTTCGCTGCGAACCAGCGCGTCGGACATATGTTGCAGAACGGATTCAACCAGTTGCGCGGATTCGTTGCGGGACAGGCCGACCTCGCGGAAGACGGCTTCGCTCAGATCCATGCGTGTCAGTGTCTTTTCGCTCATCCCAATTCCCCTCTGTGTTCCACAACCATAGGGCGGGCGGAAAAACCGAGTCAATAACGGGTGGTTAGCCGGTAGAGTTTATGTGCGGTTTATTCGCCTACCACCGCAGCACCACGGCGCCCCAGGCCAGTCCGCCGCCGATGGCTTCGGCCACCAGCAGGTCCCCGGGGCGAATCTTGCCCTGCGCGACGCCCACGGACAGGGCGAGGGGAATCGACGCCGCCGAGGTGTTGCCGTGGTCCTGAACGGTCACGATGACCCGGTCCATCGGCACGTCCAGCTTCTTGGCGGTGCCCTGGATGATCCGGATGTTGGCCTGATGCGGCACGATCCAGTTCACGTCCGCATGGGTCAGCTTGGCCTTCTCCAGCGCCTTGTCCGCCGTCGAGGCCAGCTTCTCGACCGCCTGCCGGAACAGCGGGTTGCCCTGCATCCGCAGCTTGCCCGCCGTGCCCGAGGTCGAGACGCCGCCGTCGACATAGAGCATCTCGCGGTATCGGCCGTCGGAATTGAGGTCGGTGGACAGGATCCCCCGGTCCGCCGAATTGCCGGACCCCGACCGGGCCTCGAGCACCAGCGCGCCTGCGCCGTCACCGAAGAGGACGCAGGTGGACCGGTCTTCCCAGTCCATGATCCGGCTGAACGTCTCGGCCCCGATGACCAGCACGCGTTCGGCCTGGCCGGACACGATCAGCGCGTTCGCATTGGCCAGCGCATAGATGAACCCGGCGCAAACGGCCTGAACGTCGAAGGCGAAGCCGCGCGTCATGCCGAGCCCGCTCTGCACCATAGTCGCGACGGAGGGGAAGGTCAGATCCGGGGTCGAGGTGGCGACGATCACGGCGTCGATCTGGTCGGGCTGGATCTCGGCCATGGCCAGCGCCTTGCGCGAGGCTTCGACCGCCATCTGAGAGGTCGTCTCGCCCTCGGCTGCGAAGTGCCGCCGCTCGATCCCGGACCGGCTCCGAATCCAGTCGTCCGAGGTGTCGAGCTTGTCTTCGAACCAGGAGTTTTCGATAATCTTTTCGGGCAGATAATGCCCGATGCCCGTCGCCACTGCGCGCGTCGTCATGCCGTCCCGCCCCCCTGCGTCCCGGCATCCTGTGCCAGCGCGGTAGAGGATGCAACCCGTGCCGCGAGCTTGTCTCCGAAACCTGAACGGGCGAGCAAAAATGCCAGTTTCACGGCAGCCGAGATACCGGTCGCGTCGGCGGAACCGTGCGATTTCACGACCGTCCCGTTGAGGCCCAGGAACACGCCGCCGTTGACCCGGCGCGGGTCGATCCGTTTCTGCAGCCGGCGCATCGAGGTCAGCGCCAGCACCGCCGCGATGCGGGACAGGGGCGAGAACTTGAACGCCTCTTTCAGCAGGTCGCCGATCAGCTTGGCCGTGCCTTCGCCTGTCTTCAGCGCGACGTTGCCGGTGAAGCCGTCGGTCACGATCACGTCGCAGGCGTCGCCGGGAATGTCCCCGCCTTCGACGAATCCCACGAACTTGAACTTGCCGCGCTCTTCGGCGGCGGCGATCAGGTCGTGCGCCGCCTTCAGCTCGGCCCGGCCCTTGTGTTCCTCGGTGCCCACGTTCAGCAGGCCGACACGGGGCAGGTCGATATGCTGCGAGTTCCGGCAGTAGGACGCGCCCATCAGGGCGTATTGCAGCAGGTCGTGTTCATCTGCGCGGATGTCCGCGCCCACGTCCAGCATCACGTTGAACCCCTGCGGATTGCGCGAGGGCCAGAGGATCGCGATGGCGGGGCGGTTGACGCCTTCGAGCTTGCGCAGGCGGATCATCGACAGCGCCATCAGGGCGCCGGTGTTGCCGCAGGACACGCAGACCTTGGCCTCGCCCGACCGGACGCTGTCCAGCGCGGACCACATCGAGCTGTCCTTGCCGTGGCGCATCACGTGGCTGGGCTTGTCGTGCATCGTCACGACATCGGCGGCGTCGCGGATGTCGATGCGGTCGGCCAGCCAGCGGCGGCGGCCGATCAGGCGCTCCAGCTCGGCCTTGCGGCCGTGCAGGATGAAATGGATGTCGGGGTTCTTCTTGGCAGAACGTGCGATTCCGGCGACGACGGCAGCCGGACCGCGGTCGCCCCCCATGGCGTCAACCGAGATGACGACGCGCCCCGTGTCCGGGGCGTCGTCCGTCTTGATGCCGGTCATTCAGACGCCCGCCGAACGGCTTACGCCGCGTCTTCGTCCAGGTCGATCTCGTCGGCCTGCGCGACGACTTCGCGATCGGCATAGTGGCCGCAGGCGCCGCAGACGTGATGCGGACGCTTCAGCTCGCCACAGTTCGGGCACTCGTTCGGGTTCGCGGCGACCAGCGCGTCATGGGCGCGGCGGTTGTTGCGGCGCGACTTGGAAACTTTGTTCTGTTGGACAGCCATGTCACAACCTCAGTTCATACAGTGGGCCGCAGCCCGGTTTCGCAAAGGGCCCTTTCGGACCCGCACATCTCTCTGCGTGGCTCTTAGTCCGGCCAAGGCCCCGCATTCAACCCCAATTACGGATGAGCGCGCGAAAATACTCCCGGCGCCTGTCATTGCAAGCGATTCTTTGCCTCGCCCGCCGTGCGGCAGTGTCACGTCCTAGTCATCGCCGCCCAGCTTGTCTTTCAGCGCCTTCAGCCCGGCAAAGGGTTTCACGTCGTCGTCGGTCATCGGCGCCACGCCGGGCCCGGAGAACACCTGCGCCGTGGCCTCCACGCCCTCGGCCCGCGGATAGGGGGGCAGGGCGAGCGACAGCGCCTCGGCCATCACCGCCGCCGGGTCGATCCGGTCGCCGAGGGGCTCGACCGTGTCGTCCTCTGGCATCTCCATTTCCTCGGGCAGCTCGTCGAGGGCGGGAACGCCGGGCACGAAATGCCGCTCCACATCCTCCTCGATCCGGGTCGTGACGGGGGCGAGCGTGACCACGCAGGGCTGCACGACCGTCGCGCCGAGCCGGCCGGTCAGGCGCCAGCCGCGGGCACCCTCGGGCGCGATCTCGCCGGCAAAGGACAGTTTCCGCAGGCCGTCGAGACCAAGATCGAGCTTCAGCGCCTCAAGTTCGGCGGGGCCGGGGCGCAGCTCGAACGCGGTCGGGCGGGCGGTCGAAAGCTCGGACACGCGATAGGTCCGGTGCTGTGGATCGGACATGGGCGTTCATCCTTTCCTGTTCGGAAATTGCGCGTTATGTAGGCCAGATAGAGGGCCGTAAGGGTCGGGGCAAGAGGACGCATATGTCGGGCTTCGTGAAATGGGTGGTGCGGTCGGGTGCGGCGGTTGCTCTTGTGGCGACCGTGGCCTGTACTCCGCTTTACCGGGATCACGGCTACGTGCCGCTGGATGAGGACCTGCAGACCATCGTCGTGGGGCAGGACACCCGCGACAGCGTGGTCGAAAAGCTCGGGATGCCCTCCACTGGCGGGGTGCTGAACGAAAGCGGCGCCTACTACGTCAAGAGCCGTTTGCGCACCATCGGCCCGGCCAAGCCGGAAGTGGTGGAGCGGCAGGTGGTCGCGATCAGCTTCGGCGCGGGCGGCCGTGTCTCCAACGTCGAACGCTTCGGGCTGGAGCGGGGCAATGTCGTGCCGTTGACCCGCCGCGTGACCTCGTCCTCGATCGACAACAAGAACTTCATCCGCCAGCTGCTCGGCAACCTCGGCCGCTTCTCGGCCGGCGACTTCCTGGACCAGTGATGGCGGACCTGTGACGCGGCGGTTCGTGGCACCGGCATTGCCCGCGCCGCGTCATGACCGCGTCACATCTTGTGTGCCAGATGGCGCTGCCCATATTCTCGGGCACGGGCCACTGAGGACGCGCACGATGCTGTCGCTGACCAAGGGGCGCTACCGCGCCCGCTTCGCCGAAACCCCGGACGACCTGCTGGCCGCGCAACGGCTGCGGACACTGACCTTCCGCGGCGATGCGGATGCGCCGCTGGATGCCGACGCCTTCGACGCCATCTGCGCCCATGTCCTGGTCGAGGACACCCGGTCGGGCGAACTGGTCTGCTGCTTCCGAATCCTGCCCCTCGCGGCGGGGCGCGAGATCGACCGGAGCTATTCGGCGCAGTATTACGAGCTGTCGGCCCTGCGCGACTTCGACGGGCCGATGGTCGAGATGGGGCGATTCTGCATCCACCCCGACCGGCGCGACGCCGACATCCTGCGTGTCGCATGGGGCGCGATGACCCGCTACGTGGACGACAACGGGGTCGAGATGCTGTTCGGCTGCTCGTCCTTCCACGGCACGGATGCCGAGGCCTACCGCGATGCCTTCGCGATGCTCAAGGAACGCCACCTCGCCCCCAAGCGCTGGCTGCCCCGCGTCAAGGCGCCCAAGGTCTTCCGCTTCGCGCAGCGCCTGCGCCGCAAGCCGGATCTCAAGCGCGCCGCCCTCGCGATGCCGCCGCTGCTCAAGACCTATCTCCTGATGGGCGGCTGGGTTTCGGACCACGCCGTCGTCGACACCCACATGAACACGCTGCACGTCTTCACCGGCCTCGAAATCCGCGCCATCCCGGATGCCCGTAAACGCCTGCTGCGCACCGCCGCAGGCTGACAGACCCCTCGCCGGACCCTTGCGCGCCTGACGCTGTCAGGGCACGGCCCCATGCTTCTTCTGGTTCCAAATGCTTTCGGGGGGAATCGGCCCAGGGGGCCGATGGGGGGCAGACAGCCCCCCGCGCCCTCACCGCCCGGCCACCCAGCCGGGCAGGGGCGGCCTGCCTCAGCCGGTCACTTCGCCACGGACAGCTTCGGCTTGGACTTCGGACCCGGCGCGTTGCTGTCGATGAAGTCGAGCACCAGCGGACGGATGTTGTTGCGCCAGGACTTGCCGGCGAAGATGCCGTAGTGCCCCGCCGCCGGTTCGACATGCCAGGCCTTCTTGTCCTCCGGCAGCCCCGTCAGCAGCCCGAGCGCGGCCTTGCACTGGCCGGGGGCCGAGATGTCGTCCTTCTCGCCTTCGACCGTCTTGACCGCGACATTCGTGATCGCCCCGATGTCGACCTTGCGCCCGGCCACGGTGAACGCGTTCTTCGCGATCTCGCGTTCCTTGAAGATGCGGTGCACCGTCGTCAGGTAGAACTCCGCCGTCATGTCCATGACGGCCAGGTATTCATCGTAGAAGCGGTTGTGCGGGTCGTGATCCGACGCCTCGCCCCGCGCGGTCCGCATGATCTGGTCCGTGAAGGCCTTGCCATGCCGGTCCATGTTCATCGAGATGAACGAGGTCAGCTGCAGCAGACCCGGATAGACCCGCCGGCCGACGCCCGCGTACTTGTAGCCGACCTGCTGGATCATCGTCTCTTCCAGCTGGCCCATGGTGACGCGGTTGCCGAAATCGGTGACTTCGGTGGGGGTGGCGTCCGGGTCGATCGGGCCGCCGATCAGGGTCATCGTGCGCGGCTGCGCATCGGGTTCCTGCTCGGCCAGGTAGGCGGTGGCGGCCAGCGTCAGCGGCGCGGGCTGGCAGACGGCGATGACGTTGATGTCGGGGCCGAGCGCCTTCATGAAGTCGACGAGGTAGAGGGTGTAATCCTCGATGTCGAACTTGCCCGCCGAGACGGGGATGTTCCGCGCGTTGTGCCAGTCGGTGATGTAAAGCTCGCAGTCCGGCAGCAGCGACTGCACGGTCGAGCGGAGCAGGGTGGCATAGTGGCCCGACATCGGCGCGACCAGCAGGATCCTGCGGTGTTTCGTCTCGCGTCCGGCCACCTTGAAGTGGATCAGGTCGCCGAAGGGCCGTTCCACCACCTTTTCAGTGGTGACGAGGTGGTCACGTCCGTCGGCGCCGGTGACGGTGTGGATACCCCAGTCAGGCTTGGCCACCATGCGCTTGAAGGTGCGTTCGGTGACCTCGCCCCAGGCCGCCAGCAGGTTGAGCGCGGGGCTCGGGACCATGGCGAAGGCGGGGTAGGAGGCGAAGGCCTGCGCAGTTGCGCCAAGCCATTGGTTGGTGTTGCGCACGGTCTCCATAAGATCGTAGGTTGCCATGTAGCGCATGTATGTCTCCAATCGGTTCGGGCGAGCCTGGCTCCACCGTCGCTTAGCCCTCCCGTCAGGCGACATGGTGCGATGCTGCACAGCAGCAATCTAGGGGGGAATTGCACCAATGACAACTCGGGACCAGCAGGACGGTAAAGCTACCCCTGATGCCGAACATCTGGAACGGCTCACGGAAAACCTTTCGCGGGTCGAGGATTTGTCGCAACGGCTGATCGCCGCGATCTCGGGCCGCAACGCGCCCCGGCCCGAGCTGAACCAGCCGGATCCGGAGGTCTTTTCCAAGGCCGTCGGCGCCTACTGGTCCGAGATGATGCAGAACCCAGCCAAGATCTTCGAGCACCAGCTCGATTACTGGGGCAAGTCGGTCAAGCACTACCTCGAGATCCAGAGCCAGATGGCGCAGGGCAAGCTGGCCCCGCCCGAGGACGAGACGCCCGATGACCCGCGCTTTGCCAACCCGGCGTGGAAGACGCACCCCTATTTCAACTTCATCAAGCAGCAATACATGCGCAATGCCGCCGCCGTGCGGCAGGCAGTCGAGGATGCAGAGGGGCTGGAGCCGGTCGAGCGGCGCAGGCTGAAGCATTTCAGCCAGCAGATCATCGACATGATGGCGCCGACGAACTTCCTCGCCACCAACCCCGACGCGCTGGAACGTGCGGCGGCGACCGAGGGGCAGAGCTTGATCGACGGGCTGGAGAACCTCGTCCGCGACATCGAGGCCAACGATGGCGAGCTGCTGGTGCGGCTGTCGGACGAAAAGGCGTTCCAGCTGGGCGGCAACATCGCCGCGACGCCGGGGCAGGTGGTCTACCGCAACCACATGATCGAGCTGATCCAGTATGCGCCCGCGACCGAGAAGGTGCATGCGATCCCGCTCATCATCTTCCCGCCGTGGATCAACAAGTTCTACATCCTCGACCTCAAGGAGCAGAACTCGCTGATCAAGTGGATCACCGAGCAGGGCTTCACGCTGTTCGTGGTGTCCTGGGTCAATCCGGACGAAAGCTACCGCAACACCGGGCTCGAGGATTACATCGAGGACGGCTTCCTGGCCGCCGTTCGCGAGGTGAAGGAGATCACCGAGCAGGACCAGGTGAACGTCGTCGGCTACTGCATCGGCGGCACGACCCTGGCGATGACGCTGTCGCTGATGAAAAAGCGCGGCGATACCTCGATCAAGTCCGCGACCTTCTTCACCGCGCTGACGGATTTCGCGGAGCAGGGGGAATTCACGCCCTTCCTGCAGAACGACTTCATCGACGGGATCGAGGCCGAGGTGGCCGAGCAGGGGATCCTGCGCAGCCATATCATGGCGCGGACCTTCTCGTTCCTGCGCGCGAACGACCTCGTCTATCGTCCCGCGATCCGCAGTTACATGATGGGCGAGGCGCCCCCGGCGTTCGATCTGCTCTACTGGAACGGGGACGGGACCAACCTGCCGGGCAAGATGGCGGTGCAGTATCTGCGCAAGCTCTGCCAGAAGAACCTGTTCACCACCACCGGCCTGCCGCTCATGGGCGAGACGCTGCACATCTCGGACGTCGATCTGCCGGTCTTCGCCGTCACCTGTGAAACCGACCATATCGCCGCGTGGAAGGACTGCTATCGCGGGATGCAGATGACCTCGACCGATGACATGACTTTCGTCGTTTCGGAATCGGGGCACATCGCCGGAATCGTGAACCCGCCGTCCAAGAAGAAATACGGCCACTACACCAACCCCGACATGAAGGGCGCGGCGGATGTCTGGTTCGAGGGTGCGGAGTTCACCGAGGGCAGCTGGTGGCCCCGGTGGGGCAAGTGGCTGGCCAAGCGGTCGGGCAAGAAAGTCGAGGCCCGGACCCCCGGCGACGCGACTCACCCCGCGCTGCTTCCGGCCCCCGGCAGCTACGTGATTCCCCAGCGTAAGGCACAGGAAGCGGGCGCATCCCGCTGAAAATCCTGATTTTTGCTGCAGTGCAGAAATTTCACTTGAAATGCTGCGCCGCAGCATGCATATTCCTTCTCAACGAACACATACCGGGCCCCACGGACCCGGAAGGCCAGAAAGAAGGAATTGACCAATGGCAAAGACCCAAGACTTCACCGCCATGATGAAAGACATGATGGGCGCGTTCCCGGTGGATACCTCCGCCTTCGAAGGCGCGTTCAAATCCCAGGCTTCCCTCGGTGAGAAGCTGTCGGGCGTGTACCTCGAAGCCGCTGACAAGTCGGCCGAGATCACCTCGAAGTGGACCAAGGACACGATCTCCAAGATGGGCGAAATGACCAAAGCCAAGACCGAGCCGGCGGACTACGCGAAAGCGATGACCGACTTCGCCTCGTCCTACGCTGAAATGTCGGCCGAGCACATGGCCGCTTTCGCCGAGATCGCGAAGAAAGTTCAGTCCGAAACCGTCGAGCTGATGATGGCTGCCGGCAAGGACATGTCCGAAGAAGCGTCGGCCACCATCCAGAAGGCCACCAAAGACGCGACCGCCGCTGCCAAGAAAGCAGCCGCGAAGTAATCGCAGAATCTGCACCCCCTTGCTCCTCCCTTTTCCCGGGGGTGCGGTAGGATCGGGCGGGCCATTCGGCCCGCCCGTCTTCGTTTCAGGACCGACAATGCCGCGCTGCACTGACCGGAATCCGAACTTCACGCTGACGTGACGCTTTCCTTTTAAGATTTCGTGCCCTACGCTTCGCTGCAGTGCTGCATGATCGGAGAACTGCCGTGGCCGATACCGAAAAGACGCTGCTCATCAAACGCTATGCCTCGCGCCGGCTCTACAATACGGAGACGTCCGATTACGTGACGCTCGAGGATATTGCGAGTTTCATTCGCGAAGGCCGCGATGTGCAGATTGTCGATCTGAAATCCGGCGACGACCTGACCCGGCAATACCTGCTGCAGATCATCGCCGAACACGAAGGGCGGGGCGAAAACGTCCTTCCGCTGGCGGTGCTCACCGATCTCGTGCGCAGCTACACCACCTCGGCCTCGACCGTGGTGCCGCAGTTCCTGCAGATGTCCTTCGACATGTTGCGCGACGGCCAGTCCAAGATGATGGAAAACATGACCACGATGAACCCGATGGCCAAGATGCCGGGGTTCGAGGCCATGCAGGCCCAGCAGGAGGCGTTCCTGAAGGCGATGACCGGCGGCTTCTCGGGCAACTGGCCGGGCGCTGGCGCTCGCGAGGAAAAAAAAAGCCCTGAAAAATCCGACAAGGGCGAAGACCTCGACGCGATAAAGAAGCAGCTGGCCGAACTGCAGAAGAAACTCTCCGATCTCGACGGCTGATCCGTCGTGGCGGAAGGCGCAGGACGGATCACCCTTTGGGGGATCGAGGTCTTCGTGGCCACCGCCGAGGAACGCTCGATCTCGGCCGCTGCGCGGCGTCTGGGGGCCAGCCCCTCGGCCGTGTCGCAGCAACTGACCAATCTGGAAACCGAACTGGGCGCGACCTTGCTGCTCCGCAATGCACGGCCCGTCGTGCTGACCGCGGCGGGCGAGGCGTTCCGGCGTCGTGCCGAAACGATCCTGAACGAGGCCGCGCAGGCCCGCGCCGAGGTGCGGGGCGAGGGCGGCGCGGGCCTGTCGCGGCTGCGGCTCGGAATGATCGACGATCTGGAGGCGGATATCACGCCCCGGCTTCTGACCCGACTGGCCGGACAGCAGCCGACCTGCCAGTTCCTGCTGGAAACCAACGCCAGCCACGTACTCTACGACCAGCTGGACGCGCAGGCGCTGGACCTTGTCGTCGCCGCCGAGATGGGACCGGCACCGGCCTGGGCCGAGGTGCATCCGCTGTGGTCCGAGAACTTCGTCATCGCGGTGCGCGAGGGTGATCTCGATCCTTCGGGTCCGGTGCTCGACCAGCTGCGCAACCGGCCGCTGGTGCATTACACCACGCGCCACCACATGGGGCGGCTGGTCGCGTCGCACCTGACCCGACTGGACCTGACGCTGGCGCACCGGTTCGAACTGGACAGCTATCACGCGCTGCTGGCGATGGTCGGGCAGGGCGAGGGCTGGACCATCCTGCCGCCGCTGGCCCTGATGCGGGCGCGGCGGCTGTTGCCGGGGCTGGCGATCCATCCGCTGCCGTTCGCGCCGCTGACCCGCCGCATCGTGCTGACCGCACGGGCCGGTATGCTGGGCGAGTTGCCGGAACGGGTGGCGGACGAGATACGCACCCTGCTGCAGGAGGTCGTGCTGGCCCCGGCGGAAGAGGCCTATCCCACGCTCAAGGGCACCGTGCGGGTGCTGTGACGCTCAGGTGCCGAAGCGCCGTTCCGCGCCCATGACGTCCTCCGCCGCGCCGGTGATGGCGGCGGCGATGATGTCCAGCTCGGGCTGTGTCAGGCGGGCGGGCAGGCGGGTGTCGCAGGCCTTCATCAGCATCGCACGGGTGCGGGGCAGGTCGGGTGTCTCGCCCAGGAACTGCCAGTTCCAGAAGGCCCGCGCATTGTCCGTTGACAGGCCGAAGACCTGCACCGACACGCCGCGCGCCTTGGCTGCATCCTGAAACGCCAGCGTCTGAGCCTCGGTCAGCCCGACGAGGTTGAACTGGAGCGAATCCGGCGCGCGTTGTTCGGGGCCCAGCTTCTCGGGCACGTCGATCCACGGCGACGCGGCGATCCGGGCCGCGACGTAGTCGTAATTGCGCCGCCCGTCACGCACCCGGCGCGGCACCTCGGCCAGCTGGGGCCGGACGATGGCGGCGGCGAGGTTCGACAGCCGGGTGTTGTAAAGCGGCAGCCGGTTCTGCCAGCGGGCGAAGGCCCGCGCCAGGTCGTCGGAGTTCTCGCCCGGCCGTGCCTTGTGCTTCTGCCAGTTGTGCTCATAGGCGCCCGACATGATGACCGCCCGCGCCATCACCTCCGGGTCGTCGGTGATCAGCACGCCGCCTTCGCCCGCGTTCAGCAGCTTGTAGCTCTGGAACGAAAAGCAGCCGATCCGGCCGATCGTCCCGATCTTGCGCCCGTGCCATGTCGTTCCCAGCGAATGCGCCGCGTCCTCGATCACCGGCACGCCCGCCGTGTCAGCCAGCGCCATGATCGCGTCCATGTCCGAGGTGTGTCCCCGCATGTGCGAGATCATGACCGCGTCAGCCCCCGGCAGCTTGGCCGCGAAATCGTCCATGTCGATGCGGTAGTTGTCGCCCACCTCGACCAGCACCGGCGTGCAGTCGGCATGGACGATGGACGAGGGCACGGCGGCAAAGGTGAAGGCCGGGATCAGGACCTTTGCCCCGCGCGGCAGGTCCAGCGCCTTGAGCGACAGGAACAGCGCGGCCGAGCACGAGGCGACGGCCAGCGCATACTTCGCCCCCATCATGTCCGCGAATTCCCGCTCCAGCAGCGCGACCGGGGCGTCCTGCGGGGCGGTATACCGAAACAGGTCGCCCGATTGCAGCAGCCGCGCAATCTCGGCCGCGGCGGCTTCGGGGATCGGTTCGGCATCGTAGACGTTGGGGGGCAAGGTCATATGTTCAAGAATCCCGAAAAACTGTTTCGGAATTTCTAAATCATCGGGGCCTCATAGCAAAATGAAAACTCCATGACATTGCAGGCCCGATCTGGCCCGGCGGAAAATTATTCCGCAACTTCAATGACCCTCTGCCATGTTTATGCAACCGGTATGCATCGTCCTTGACGTAAAGGGATTTCCGCTCGTAAATTTTACCTGTCGTTCGGTGAATTTCCCCGTGTGCCGCCTCAGGAGGAGGGGCCGGCATCACAATGAAGGGGAAGGCCGGGCCATGTGGCGACCGGATGAACCGGGCGCCCATCAGGGAGGAAAGCATGAAAAAGACGAATTGGCGCGGACTCGCGTCAGGCTTCGCTGTCGCCGCCGCACTGGTGGCGGGATCGGCATCCGCGCAGGACTACAAGTGGCCGCGGCTGCTGGTGATTGGCACACCATCCACATCGACCGGGTCGTTCGCCTCGACCAACGGCTGGGGCCCGGTGCTGCAGCAGGAAACCGGGATGACGGTGCGGATCGTGCCGACCGGGTCCGAGCCCGAGCGCTACAACCGCCTCGTCAACCGCGAGGACATCCAGATCTCGTCCGTCTCGGCCTCCGAGATGCGGTTCCAGATCGAGGGCATCCTGGCCTATGCGTCGGTCCCGGCGAAATCCATGCGGATGATCTGGCACCACAACGACACGCCGTGGGGCTTCGTAACCTCGGGCAAGGGCGACGTGCAGGCGCTCGAAGACCTCAAGAAGGGCGGGCTGCGGTTCGCGCAGGCCGCGTCGTCGCCCGCGATGACCGAAGCGGTCAAGGTCGGCATCCCGGCCTATCTCGGGATGACGCAGGAAGAGGTGGACAGCAAGATCACCTACATCCCGACCTCGTCCTACGGCGAGAACTGCAAGTCGGTGGTCGAGGGCAAGGCGGACATCGCCTATTGCTCGCCGATCTCGTCGGTCCTGTCGGAAATGGAGGCCGCGCCGGGCTCGATCCGCTGGCTGCCGATGCCCGCGGACAATCCGGGCTGGGACGCCTATCTCAACATCAACCCGATGCTCGTGCCGTCCGAGATGACCGTCGGCGTTTCGACCGCCAAGGGCGTGCCGGGGGCGACCTCGAACTTCGTCTACACGGTGCCGACCAGTGCCGATGCGGACTTCGTCTACCACATGGCCAAGTGGTTCGACACCAGCTTCGACAACTACGCCAAGACCCACATGCTGGCCGCACGGATGAGCCGTGACCTGTGGCGCGGCTACCTCGACCGGACCCCGATGCCGGTGCACGAGGGGACCGTGCGTTACCTGAAGGAAATCGGCATCTGGACGGATGCGGACGACGAATGGAACCAGGCTGCGGCCGAGAAGATGGACGCATGGATCGCGGCACGTGACGCGGCACTGAAGGAGGCGCGGGACAACGGGGTCGAAATCCAGTTCGAGAACCCGGACTACCTCGCCATCGTCGAGAAGCACACCAAGGATCTCGAAGGCTTCCGGTCGCGTCTCTGACGCGGCCCGCCATCGGAGAGCTTCAAGACCCCCGCCGCGCGCGCCATCCGGCCCGCGGCGGGGCGCTCCGCAACAAGGACGCGCGGTGTGACCGCGCCCAGCACCGGCTTCCGACATGACACAGAACCCAAACACTCCGGTCGACTCCGCCACGCCGGCGAATGTCGACGAGGATCAGATGCCGCAGGGTGAGATCACCCGGCTCGGCGCACTCTATTCATGGCAGAGCATTCTCTTCGTCGTGCTCTGCGTCATCGGCCTCGGCATAGGCATCTGCTTCATCTTCGGCGTGAAGATTGGCGGCAGGATCATGCTGGAGGCGCAGTATTACTGGATCTTCATCGGCCTGTTCGGCGCGGCGGCCTTTATCGCCCTGCCAGCGGTGAAGGGACAGAAGTCGGTGCCATGGTACGACATGGTGGCGGCGGTCGCGATCATGGGGATCAGCTTCTGGTTCTCGACCTACGCCTGGGACATGGTGCAGGCGGGCTGGGCGAACATCCCGGCCGGGATCATCATCTACCTTCTGATGCTGGAGATGGCGCGACGGGCCGGGGGCCTGCCGTTTCTGCTGGTGGTCATCATCCTCGGGCTCTACCCGCTGATCGCGGACCGGATGCCGGGCGTGATGATGGGCATTCCCTACAGCTTCGACCGGATGATCGAATACCACGTCTTCAACACCGAGGGCCTGATGGGGATCACGACCAAGGTCGTGGCGGAAATCATCCTCGGCTTCCTCGTCTTCGCGGGCATCCTGCTGGCGACCGGGGCGGGCGAGTTCTTCATCAACCTCGCGAACGCGGGCTTCGGCAAGTATCGCGGTGGCCCGGCGAAGGTGTCGATCGTGGCGTCGGGCTTCTTCGGCTCGCTGTCGGGCTCGATCTTCTCGAACATCGCGGGGACCGGGTCGATCACCATCCCGACGATGAAGAAGGTGGGCTATCCCGCGCATTACGCCGGCGCGATCGAGGCCTGTGCCTCCACGGGCGGCGTCGTGATGCCGCCGGTCATGGGGGCCATCGCCTTCGTCATGGCGATCACCATCGGTGTCGACTACGCGGTCGTCATGGTCGCGGCGATCCTGCCGTCCTTCCTCTACTACTTCGGTCTGATGTTGCAGGTCGACGCCTACGCGGCCAAGACCGGGATGAAGGGCCTGCCAGCGGATCAGCTGCCGAAAGGGCGTGACGTCATGAAGCGCGGCTGGCCCTACCTGCTGGTCCTGATCTTCCTGACCTGGGGCCTGCTCTACATGAGGTGGGAATACTACGCGCCGTGGTATGCCTGCGTGCTGATGATCGCGCTGTCGTTCCTGCGCAAGGACACGATGATGACGCCGAAGCGGCTGTTCGAGACGATCCGCTCCATCGGCGTCCTGATCGCGCAATCGGCGGCGATCATCCTGCCGATCGCCTTCGTGGTGTCCGGCCTGACGATCACCGGGGTGACCGGGGCGATGACGTCGAGCCTTGTCCAGATGGGCGGCGACAACGTCTACCTGATCATCGCGCTCGGGGTTCTGGCGTGCTTCGTCATGGGCATGGCGGGTCTGGCCATCGTGGCCTACATCTTCCTTGCCGTGACGCTGGCGCCCGCGATCATCGAGATCGGTGGATTGAACGAGGTGGCCGTCCACTTCTTCATCATCTACTACGCGATGCTCTCGGTCATCACGCCGCCCGTCGGGGCCGCCGCATTCCTCGCGGCGACCATCGCGGGGGCCAAGCCGATGCAGACCTCCTTCACGGCGATGCGGCTGGGGATCGTGATCTACTTCGTGCCGCTGTTCTTCCTGTTCGAACCCTCGCTGGTTCTGCAGGGCGACCTGACGCCGCTGATCTACGTCCTGCCCTCGGTCATCGTGGGGATCATCATCCTCGCGGGCGGGCTGGAAGGCTACCTGCTGGGGGTCGGCCGGGTCCGCAGCGTGCTGCGGGTGCCGCTGGCGATCTCGGGCTTCGCGTTCAGTTATCCGGGGCTCTACGGCACGATCGGGGGCGGCATCGCCTGCCTGATCTTCGTGGGGCTCGTGTGGATGGACAACAAGAAGGTCGCCGCGGGGGCAGCGCCAGCCGAGTAGAGCGGGGAGAGAGAATGTGAAAGGGCCCGCCAGGAGACCGGCGGGCCCTTTCGCTCTGAGTGCGAAGCCGCGTGTCGTCGGGCCGTGGTGCGGCGATCCGACCTCTGAACGGCGGCGCTTTATGGTGGCCAGGTCAGCCCGCCATTCGAGCGTAACGCCAGCGGTGACCAGATCGCCGTGCCGGGGGGCGGCCCGGCGATACGCGGCGGCCTTCGGCCTTGAGTCCGCGTCTGGCGCTCAGCTCATACCGCCTGCGCGCTCTGGCTTAGACCGCGTGCCTCCACCAACAGCAGCGGCAGCACGCCCGCCGCCTGCACCAACACGAAGGCGGTGCCCCAACCATTCCCCGCCAGCCCGGCCAGAGCGACCAGCACGCTCGCCACGACCCAGCCGACGTTGCCCGCGACGACCAGCACCAGCAGCCCCCGCGCCAGCGGCCGTCGCCACGCCGTCAGCGCCATGAGCAAAGCCGCCGCAACAAGGATCACCGCGCCCCACGTGACCAGCCACCCCGGCAGCCCGAGACCCGTGGTCAGCCAGCCCCGCGCCAGCACGCAGAAGACCGCGAACACCGCGCAGATCCCGGCATCCAGCCAGAGCACTCCGCGCAGCCGCGCCTCACTCCCCGCCGCGCTCATGCCGCGATCCCCGAGGGCACGAGGTCGAAGAACCCCGTCACCGCCACGATCCGTCCGTCGCGCAGGGTGGCGAAGTCGGTGCCCCGCACCACCGGCGCATCCCCCGGCGCGGCCATCGACCAGCTGAAGCGGACCATCTCGCCGAAGCCGTCCGGCTGCCCCGCCACGGCGAACTCCATGCCCGGATAGGCGTCACGGACCGCCGCGATCATCGCGCCGATGCCTGCGTGCCCCTCCGTCCGGGTCATCGGGTCGGCAAAAGTCGCGTCTTCGGACCAGAGCGCGGCGATCTTCGCGGCCCGCGCATCGTCGTCGGCGGTGTTCCAGACCTCGATATAGGCCTGCGCCACGTGTTTCGGATCGGTCATCTCATTCCCTCCTGTGCGTTCGGAATGGACAAAGACTGACCGCGCCCCGCGCTGAAACCGATGGTGTCCGGGGTCATAACCGCACCGCCCGTCGCACGCCCTATTACCTCGGACGTCATTGATCGGCCCCGCGCCTCGGGTATCTTCCGCCCCATGACACAGCACGCCCCCATCGGTGCCCTGATCCGCGGCTGGCGGCAGAGCCGCCACCTCAGCCAGCTCGCGCTTTCCGCCGAGGCCGAGGTCTCGCAGAAGCACCTCAGCCATATCGAGAGCGGCCGCGCCGCGCCCTCGCGGGACATGGTGCTGCGGCTGGCCGAACACCTCGAGGTGCCGCTGAGGGACCGCAACGCGCTGCTGGTCTCGGCAGGATTCGCGCCGGTCTACCGCGACCGCCCCCTCGACGCGCCGGACATGGCGGTGGCGCTGGCGGCGGTGAAGACGGTGATCGACGCGCATGCGCCGTTCCCGGCGCTGGCCTTCGACCGAACGTGGACGATGGTCATGGCCAACGACGCCGTGCCGATCCTGCTCGATGGCGTCGATCCCGCGCTGCTGGAGCCGCCGGTGAACGTCGTCCGGCTGGCGCTGCACCCCAAGGGGCTGGCTGCCCGGCTGGTGAACCTCGGCGAGGTCCGCGCGCATCTGCTGGAGCGCCTGAAACGCCAATGGCGCCAGACCCGCGACCCGGCGATCCGCGCGCTGATCGACGAGGCGGCGGGCTATCCCCTGGGCGATCCCGGTCATGCCACGCCCGGCGCAATCGCGCTGCCGTTCCGGCTGCGGACGGGGCAGGGGGAGCTGTCGTTCATCACCACCACCACCGTCTTCGGCACCGCGACCGAGGTCAGCCTGTCCGAACTGGCGGTCGAGGCGTTCCTGCCCGCCGATCCCGCCACCGCCGCCGCGCTCAGGGCCTGATCCCTGCCGCACACCGCCTGTGCGGGGCAGGGGGCTGGTGTTCGCTGTCCGGATGACTACCTCTGTGCCACCAGTTCAGGAGGCATCATGGAAGTCGGGCTCTACACTTTCGGCGACATCGGCAAGGATCCCGTCAGCGGCAAGACGGTCGACGCGCGCACGCGGCTCGACAACCTGATGGAAGAGATCGCGCTGGCGGACGAAGTCGGGCTCGACCTGTTCGGCCTCGGCGAACACCACCGGCCGAACTACGCCATTTCCTCGCCCGCCACGGTTCTGGCCGGGGCCGCGACGATCACCAAGAATATCCGCCTGTCCTCCGCCGTCTCGGTGCTCAGCTCCGACGACCCGATCCGCGTGTTCCAGCAGTTCACCACCGTCGACGCGCTGAGCGGCGGGCGGGCCGAGCTGATGGTCGGGCGCGGCAGCTTCATCGAGAGCTTTCCGCTCTTCGGTTACGACCTGCGCGACTACGACACGCTGTTCGAGGAAAAGCTGGCGATGCTGCTGGCCGTGAACGCTGAGGAAAAGCTGGTCTGGGAAGGCGGCAAGCACACCGCCCCGGTCGAGGGGCTGGGCGTCTATCCCCGCCCGGTGAACGACCACCTGCCGATCTGGATCGCCGCGGGCGGCACGCCGCAGAGCATGGTCCGCGCGGGCGCGCTCGGCCTGCCGCTGGCGCTGGCGATCATCGGGGGCGAGCCCCGGCGGTTCGCGCCGCTGGCCGATCTCTACCGCCGCGCGGCCGAGAAATACGGGAACACCGACAAGGCGCGCGTGTCGCTGAACGTCCACGGTTTCGTGGGCGAGGACGGCAAGGCGGCAGCGGAGGTGTTCTATCCGGCCCAGAAGGCTGTGATGGACCAGATCGGGCGCGAGCGGGGCTGGGGTCCGCAGAGCCGGGCGCAATTCGACGCCTCGATGGGGCCGGACGGAGCGATGTTCGTGGGCGAGCCTGCAAAGGTCGTGGACAAGATCCTCGGGCTCAAGGAGGACCTGGGGTTTGACCGGGTCTGCATCCAGATGGCGATCGGCGTCATCGACCACGCCGAGATGCTGAAGGCGATCGAGGTGCTGGGCACCAAGGTCGCGCCGGAGCTGCGCAAGGCGGGCTGAGCGACGCGTTCAGCCCTGCAGCCGCGCGAGGCAATCGCGCACGTCCGACACCGAGAATGGCTTGACCAGCAGCCGGATCCCGGCGGCGTCGAGATCCGCGCCGGTGCGGTCGGGGTCGCCGGTCGCCAGCACACAGCGGCCTGCCAGCGCAGGCCGTGCGGTTATGGCCCGCCGCAGCAGTGTCAGTCCGTCCAGTTCGGGCATCCTGTAGTCCGCCATCACCACGTCGAACGCCTGCGCCTCGAACCGGGCAATCCCTTCGCGAGCGCCGATGGCGAGCAGCGGTGAATGACCGAGGGCGGTGAGGATGTCGGCAAGGCTCGCACCCACGTCCGGTTCGTCATCCACCACCAGCACCCGGAGCCCCGCCGCCGGTGCGGCGAGCGCTTCGGCCTCCGTCGCCAGTGGCAGGAACATGCGGAACGTGACTCCGCCGGAGCCGTCGCAGATCAGCCGCCCGCCATGCGCCTCGGCGGTCTCGCGCGCGATGTGCAGCCCGATGCCGGTCCCGGCCCCGGCGGGATCGACCGGGGCGAATGCCTCGAACAGCCGGGACAGCAGGTCGGGCGACAGGGCGGGGCCGGTGTCGGCCAGTTCGATCATCGCGAAGCCGTCGCGCAGATGCGTTTCGGCCCGGATCTGCCGCAGCCCCTGGCCGGCGCCGATCCGGGCCTGCAGGAAGACCAGCACATGCGCCAGGGATTGCGCGACCAGGTCGTGATCGACATCCACGGGCAGCGGACCCACGGGGGCGGGTGCCAGCGTCTCGATCCCGACGCTGCGCCGTCCGTAGGCCGTCAGGTCCAGCGCGTCGCGCAGGATCTCGGCGGCATCGGTGCGCGCCCGCTGGGTCGGACGCTGGCGGGCCATCGCCATGAAGCTCTTGAGGATGCGCGCGCAGCGTTCCGAGGCATTGTGGATGCGCTCGGCCCGGCGGGCGGTCTCGGGGTCGCGGGCCTTTTCCGCCAGCAGCGTCGACTGGGCGAGGATCACGGCCAGCGGGTTGTTCAACTCATGCGCCACCCCGCCGAGCAGCGTCCCCAGGGCCGACAGCTTCTCCAGACCCTCGAGCCGGCGCCGCTGTTCCTCGGCCGCCGCCGCGGCCGCGCGCCGTTCGGTCAGGTCGCGCAGGTGCGCGGCGAACAGGCGGCGGTTCGGCAGACGCGCCTCGGTGATCGTCATCTCGACCGGCAGCACGGTGCCGTCCCGCCTGATCGCCTCGATCTCGATCCGCTTGCCGATGATCCGGCTCTCCCCGGTCTCGACATAGCGCCGGTAGCCCGCCGCATGGCGATCCCGCATGGCGGGCGGGACGACGAGATCGGACAGCGGGCGTTCCAGCGCTTCGGACCGGTCGTAGCCGAAGAGCTTCTCGGCCATTGGATTCCATTCCACGACGCGGCCGTTCTCGTCCATGACGATCACAGCGTCTAGCGCGGAGGCCAGCAGGGCCTCGGCCAGCAGGCCGCTGGACCGGGCTTCGGCGATCTGTTTCATTCCTGTCCCTCCGGCATGAAGCGGTAGCCTTCGCCCCGCACAGTCTGCACCACGCCTGCGACGCCGTTGTCGGCCAGCTTCTTGCGGATGCGGGTGACGCGGATGTCGATCCCGCGCCCGTCTGCGCCGCTGCCGAGGAGCCCGGCCAACTGGTCGCGGGAAAGAACCCGGCGCGGACGCTGGGCCAGCGCCAGCAGCAGGTCGAATTCGCCCGCCGTCAGGTCCACGACCCCGCCATCGGTGCGCCTGAGCCGTCTTGCCGCCACATCAATGGACAGCCCCCCGACCGCGATGTCCGCAGCCGCAGCCGCGGCATTTGCCTGTGCCACCGGCGCGGCCACGGGCATGTCGCCGATGCGGCGCAGGACCGAACGCACCCGCGCCAGCATCTCGCGCAGCTCGTAGGGCTTGGTGACATAGTCGTCGGCGCCCAGTTCCAGACCAATGATCCGGTCGACGGGCTGGTCGGCGGCGGTGGCAAAGATGATCCCGGCGCGGGACTGCGACCTGATCCAGCGGGCCAGCGACAGGCCGTCCTCGCCCGGCATCTGGATGTCGAGCACGGCGAGGTCGACGGTCCGGGCCGCGAACAGCGCCCGGCATTCCGCCGCGTCGCCGGCCTCCAGCACTTCGTAGCCCTTGTCGCTCAGGTATTCCGCCAGCGCGGCGCGCAGGTCGGGTTCGTCTTCGGCTATGGCTATGGTCGTCATGGCGTAATCCGCTGACTTGACGGGTTTCCTACCCGTTGCAATAACGATTCGATCATCATCTGTGGCAAGACCCCATGTCGCGTGGCGCGCTGATCTACTTGATCGAGGATGAAGCGGGGCTCGCCGAGGCCTGCGCGGAATACCTTGCCGACCGCGGCTTCGACGTGCGGGTTGGTCACAGCGGCGAAGATCTCGACCACCTGATGGCCCGCGCCGGTCCGCCCGATCTCCTGATCCTCGACTACGGCCTGCCCGGCGAGCACGGCAGCCAGATCCTGGGCAGGCTGGCCACCGGCAAGACCTTTCCGATCCTCGTCGCCTCGGGTGAGGGCGACGCGATGGAGCGGGTGATCTCGCTGGAGCTCGGGGCGGACGATTTCCTCGTGAAACCCTACGAACTGCGCGAACTGGCCGCGCGGGCGGCGGGGCTGCTGGCGCGTTATGGTCACGCGGAGCGGCGGCTGGTCCGGTTCGAGACCGTGACGGTGGACCTGACCGCGCAGCAGATCGTCCTGAACGACCGGGCCGAGGCGCTCGGCCCCGGAGAGGTCGCGCTGATCCGGGCCTTTGCGGACCGGCCCGGCCAGTTGCTGAGCCGGCAGGACATCATCGAGCTTGCCCCCGCGGACGACAGCGAGGTCTACGACCGCGCCATCGACACCCGCGTGTCGCGCCTGCGCCGCAAGCTGGCGACGGGGGCGATCCGCACCGTGCGCGGGCACGGCTATGTCTATGAACCCGTGACCGGGGCGCTGACGGCGCCGGACATCGGGCGGGAAGAGTAGGCTGCGGGTCATGGTCAGGGTTCCGGTCGTCATGAGTGTCTTTGTCGCGCGCGGATGTTTCTGCTTTTCGTCGCGCCCACGCCGGGGCCGGTCGGCATGAACGCGACACAGGCTGTGATCGACCGCCCCAAGGGCGCGGAATGGCGTTGGACGCCGCAGGACGATGCGCTGCTGCTGGGGCCGGATGCGGCGTTCCTGTGCGCGCTGCCGGAACAGACGACGGGTCGGGCGATGGTCAGCCGGCTGCATCCCGACGATCAGGCCCGGCATGGGGGCCTGATCCGCGAAAGCCTGCGGACCGGCGCGGATTTCGCCTGCGCCTCGCGCGTGATGTCGCCCGGCGGCGGCTGGCATTGGGTCAACATGACCGGGCGGACCACGCGGCAGGGCAGCCGCGTGACGGGCATCGCGGGAACGGCTCAGGCGCTCGACCAGTATGCCCGTCCGGAACCGGGGCTGGCCCGCATTTTCGCCGATATCTGGGGGGCGGGTGTCGCCGCCATGGAGGAACGCGAGCTTGAACTGACCCGCCGCCTCGCCGCCGAAAGCGCCAATTACACGCAGCGGGAGTTTCTGGCGACGGTCAGCCACGAGATACGCAACCCGCTGAGCGTGATCTTTGCCAATATCGGCCTCCTGCGCGCCCATGCGGAACGGGCAGGGGACCTGCCCGCGCTCGACAGGCTGTCGACGCTGGAATCGGCGGGGCGGCACCTGCGCGATCTCGTGACGGACATCCTCGATCTGGCCAAGGCCGAGGCCGGGCATATGGAGCCGGACCTCGCCGCGTTCGACCTCGACCAGCTGCTGGAAGAGATCGAGGACATGGCGATCACGCTGACCCGCGACACGGGGCTTATGTTCCTGCTCGACAGTCCGGGCGATCTGGGGGCCATCACCTCGGACCGGGTGAAGCTCAAGCAGATCCTGCTGAACCTGATCGGCAACGCCATCAAATTCACCGAGCGCGGCCGTGTCACGCTGGAGGTCACGTCAGAGGCCGGGCAGATCGTCTTCGAGGTTCACGACACCGGCCCAGGCATTCCCGAGGACCGGCTGGAACTGCTGTTCAAGGCCTTCAGCCGCGTCGGCGGGTCCAAGTCCCCGCGCGCGGGGGGCACGGGGCTGGGGCTCTATATCTCGGAACGGATCGCGCGGCAGCTCGGCGGGCGGCTGTCGGTGTCGAGCCGGGTCGGCGAGGGCAGCACCTTCGACCTGACCCTGCCGCGGGTGATGTCGCTGTCGCCGGTGCATATTCCGCAGCTGCGGGAGGAGGACCGGCTGGTCATCGGCCATACCGAGGATCTCGGTTCGCTCGACCCGCATCACCAGTCGCGCAACACCAACGAGATGATCGCGCGGCACAGCTACGATGCGCTCGTGGGGCTTGCGGGGGACGGGAGCCTCGTGCCGGGGCTTGCCGCGTCATGGCGCCCGCTGGCCGAAGGACACGGCTGGGAGTTCGACCTGCGGCGGGACGTGACGTTTCACGACGGAAGCCCGTTCGACGGCGCGGACGTTCTGGCCAGCTTCGCCCGTGTGCGGCGCAGCGGCAGTCCCTTTGCCGCCGTCCTCGTACCCGTGGTGGCCGAGGAGCTGCCGGATCCCTACCGGCTGATCCTGCGCACCGAGGCGCCGATGCCGCTGCTGCCGGCCAACCTCGCCCGGCTGTTCATCCTGAACCGCGCGCAGGCCGAAACACCGACTTCGGCCTTTGACCGGCTGGAGGTGATGAACGGGACGGGCCCCTACCGGCTGACCGCACGCCCCTCGGACCGCGTCCTGCGGTTTGCCCGCAACGACACATTCCGGGAAGGGCCGCAGCCCTGGCAGGAGGTGGAGTTCCGCCTGATCGACGAAAGCGGGTCGGCCAGCATCGCCGCGCTGCTGGCGGGCGAGGTCGACCTGATCGACAACGTGACGCCGGAACAGCTGGTCGAACTGCAGTCGCGCACGGACGTGGCGCTCTACGGGTGTCCGACGAACCGGGTCTGGTATCTCTATTTCGATCAGGTGTCCCAGACATCGCCCTGGCTGACAGACAGCCGGGGGCAACTGCTCGACACCAATCCGCTGCGTGACGTGCGGGTGCGGCGGGCCATATCGCATGCCATCGACCGCGCGTTCATCTGTTCCAAGATCATGGCCGGGCAGGCGCATCCGGTGGGTGACATCGCAGGGCCCGGCGTATTCGGCACCGATCCGGCGCTCGGGCCGCCGCCCTACGATCCCGCCGGTGCGCGCGCGTTGCTGGCCGAGGCCGGCTGGCCGGACGGTTTCGGCATCACGCTGCACGGGTCGCGCGACCGCAGCTTCAATGGCGCGACCGCGCTGCGTGCCATCGCGCTGATGCTGAACGCCATCGGCATACGCGCACGGCCCGAAGCCATGGGCGCGCGGGACTTCTATGCCCGCGCCGCGCGGCGCGAATTCTGCATGGGCCTGTCCGGCTGGGGCTCGGTTACGGGCGAGACGTCGTATACCCTGCACAACCTTCTGACGACCCGCGATCCCGCGCGCGGAATGGGGGCGGTCAACCGGGGCGGCTGGTCCGATCCCGAGTTCGACGCACTTGTCCGCTCCGCCCAGATCGAAATGGACGCGACCCGGCGGCTCGGTCTGCTGCGCGCCGCCTCGGCCCGTGCCATGGCGGATGTCGCCGTCGCCCCGATCTGTTTCCGCTCCACCACATGGGCCACCAAACGCGGCATCGTCTACGAACCGCAGACGGACGGCAGCACCCTCGCGATGGCCACGATCCGGACCTGAACGGTTCGGATTGTTTCGGCGGAAACGCGGCGGCCCTTCCGGCCGCAGGCATGTTTCTGTCCGGAAACATAACCCCGTATCCACGAAACCGGCCGCTTCACAGCGCGGCAGATTGGCGAAACGCCACAGCATCAGAAACGGGTCATCGAAACACCCCGCCAGAGTGCGGGTCCAATCACAGGATGACCAAAATGCCTATTGAAACCAAATTCCTCCGCTTTCTGGACGGCACTGTCTGGAACTTTCTCGGAACCGAAAACTCCGATGCGATCGTAGAGAATGGCGAGAATGCGCTCTTCCTGGCCGGCGACAACGTCATCGACGGCTACGGTGGCAACGACTGGCTCGAAGGCGGCGCCGGCAAGGACACGATCCGCGGCGGCTCCGGCTCGGACACGATCTTCGGCGGCACGCATGACGACAAGCTGTTCGGCGGCTCTGACAATGACCTGATGTATGGCGGCAGCGGCAATGACTACCTCGATGGCGGCACCGGGTCCGACAGCCTGTACGGCGGGCTCGGAAACGACACGCTCGATGGCGGTGCGGGTGATGCGGCCAGCCACTACGACAGGCTCGAAGGCGGCGACGGCCATGACGTCTACCGCATCCGCGATGCACGGGACGTGATCTATGGCGAACAGTCCTACGCGACCTCGACCAGCCACGACATGATCCAGCTCTACATGAACTTCTTCAACATGGCCGACGCCCGCGGCGCCAAGGCGGTCGAAGACATCAACGTCATGGGCAACGTCCTGAACGGTGCGTCCGTGAACGGCAACGCCCTCGACAACGAGATGCGCGGCAACGTGGGCAACGACACGCTGTCCGGCGGGTCGGGCAACGACGAGATCTTCGGCAAGGGCGGCAACGACAAGCTGAGTGGCGGGATCGGCAACGATTTCCTGAGCGGTGACGCCGGCAACGACTTCATCGACGGCGGCAACGACCAGGACACGATCTACGGCGGCTCGGGCAACGACAGCCTGTGGGGCGCTTCGGGCAACGATGTGATCTACGGCGGCTCCGAGGACGACGTCCTGAAGGGCGAGGACGGCAACGATTATCTCGATGGCGGTTCCGGCTTTGACAGGATGGATGGCGGCGCGGGCAACGACACGCTGAAAGGCGGCGAGGACATGGCCGGCGGCGAGGGCAACGACACCTTCTATGTCGTCGATGACGCGCAGATCGTGACCGAGGCGCTCAACGAGGGGCAGGACGTCGTCCGCACCACGCTGACGGAATACACCCTGGGCGCCAACCTCGAAGAACTGGTCTACGAAGGCGACGTCTCGGCGACGGTGTCCTTCGAGGGCAATGCGTCCGACAACTACATCAGCGCGCGGAACTCGGCCCATGCGATCCTGTGGGGTGGCGACGGCTGGGACGACCTGCACGGGTCCAACACCGGGTATGACCAGCTCTACGGCGGCTCCGGCGACGACGTGATCTACGGCTACGGCGGCGACGATTTCATCAACGGCGGTACCGGGCACGACTACATGCGCGGCGGCACCGGCAACGACACCTACGTCGTCGACAGTAACCTCGACCGGATCATCGAATACGCGAACGAGGGCTACGACATCGCGCGGATCACGAACCAGTACTTCAAGCTGCTGGACACCTCGATGGTCGAGGAACTTCAGGCCACGACCAACAACGGGCACATGATCGCGGGCAACATGTACGCCAACACGATCCGCGGCCTGAACGGCGAGGACGTGCTGCAGGGTTTCGACGGGAACGACTACCTTGTCGGGAACGGCGGCAACGACAGCCTCGACGGCGGGTCCGGCAATGACACGATGCTGGGCGGCTATGGCAACGACACCTACTGGATCGACAGCCAGTACGACAAGATCGTCGAGTATTCGTCGGGCGGGTTCGACACGGCCTACATCAAGAACAGCTACTACTCGTTCATCGGCAGCGAAAACGTCGAACGCATGATCGCGTCGAGCAACTGGAACACGACGATCCATGGCACCAACGGCCACAACCGGATCCTGGGCGGCGCCAAGAACGACCTTCTCAGCGGTCGCGGCGGCAACGACAACATCCACGGCGGCGGCGGTGCGGACAGGGTCTATGGCGGCACCGGCAACGACCAGTTCATCTTCCAGAACAACCGGTCGAACACCGGGTCCAAGGTGATGGACTTCGTGCACGGCGAGGACAAGATCGTTCTGGACAGCGACGGCCAGTGGGGCTGGGCGGCCATGGGCAACGGCACCGTGGTGATCCAGTCGGGCAATGGCGGCGGTTCGATCACCGTCTATGCCGACAACCTCTACTACGGGTCGGACATCCAGCTGATGAGCGACTCGACCATCGCCAACCTGATCTGAGCGGAGAGCGGCCGGCGTCCCCATTCCCCGGCCGAACCTCCCGCCAGCGCGCCCTCCCGGAAACGGGGGGGCGCAGTGCGTTTCGGGCGGGCGCGGTGTGGCGGAAACATTGGAAACACTCGGCCCACCCGGACAACATCGCGACGAAACGCTGACGGGCGACACCGGGGCATCGGCAAGAGGAGAACGCCATGCCCCGCACCACCCGAACCCGTCCCGGCCTGTCCGCCCTGCGCCCGGCGCTCGTCGCCGTCGCGCTGCTGTCGGTGGCCCTGAACCTGCTCGCGCTCGCGGGCGCGTTCTACTCGATCCAGGTCTTCGACCGCGTCTTCACCAGCCGCAGCGAAGAGACGCTGCTGATGATCTCGCTGCTGTTCGGCGGAATCCTCGTGGTGCAGGCGATGTTCGACCGGATGCGCGGCGGCATCGTCGCGGCGCTCGCCGGCTGGCTGGACGCGGCCATCGGGCCGGAACTGGTCCGCAGCGGGCTGAAGGACAATGCCGCCGACGGCGCCACCGGGCTGCGCGACCTAGCCGCGCTGCGCAACGGCCTGTCCGGACCCGCCTTCCTCGCGCTGGCCGATCTGCCCTGGGCGCTTGGCTTCGGCCTGCTGCTGGCGTTGCTCCATCCCTGGCTGGGGCTGCTGGCGCTCGGCACCGGGGCGATCCTGCTGGGCCTCACCGTCGGGTTCGACCTGTGGAGCCGTCCCCACAACCGCCGCATCGCGGCAGAGCAGGGGGCGGCGGCGGAGTATGTCGCGGCCGCCGGGCGCGCCGCGACGGCGGTCGAGGCCATGGGCCTGTCTGACCGCATCGCCATGCTCTGGTCCGATCGCAATGCCCCGAGCCAGGATCTGGCCAACCGTCTCGTCCGCCGTGCGGCGACCGTCCAGGCGCTGGTCCGGATGACCCGGCTGGCGGCGCAGATGGCGGGCACCGGCCTTGCCGGGCTGCTGGTTCTGGAGGGACGCCTGTCGATGGGCGTGGTCGTCGCCGTCACGATCCTGCTGGCCCGCGCGCTGGCGCCGATCGAACAGATCGCCGGCGGCTGGCGGTCGCTGGCCGAAATGCGCGCGGCCCGGACCCGGATCGCCGACCGCATCGCCACCCTCGCGACCGAGGCCGCGCCGATGGAACTTCCCGCGCTGGAAGGCCGGATCCATGCCGAAGGCGTCTCCTTCGCCGTGCCGGGCCTGCGCATGCCGATCCTGCAGGACCTGTCGTTCGACCTTCACCCCGGCGAGATCCTCGGCGTGATCGGGCCGTCGGGCAGCGGGAAATCCACCCTGTCGCGGCTGATCCTCGGCCTCGACACCCCGAACGCGGGCCGCATGACGCTGGACGGGCAGGACGCCGTTCAGTTCGACCGGACCCGGCGCGGCGACGAGATCGGCTATCTGCCGCAGGACGTGCAGCTGCTGCCCGGAACCGTGGCCGAGAACATCGGACGCCTGTCCGCCAGCGCCGACCAGATCGTCGCCGCCGCCCGCCTCGTCGGGGTGCACGAGATGATCCTCGCCCTGCCGAACGGCTACGACACCATGCTGGCCGAAGGCGGGCGTCCGCTCTCGGGCGGGCAGCGGCAGCGGATCGCGCTGGCGCGGGCCGTCTGCGGAATGCCGCGCCTCGTCGTGCTGGACGAACCGGACTCGGGCCTCGACCCGCAGGGCGAAGCGGAGCTGGTGCGCACCCTGCAGGCCCTGCGCGCGGCCGGTTCCACCGTCATCCTCATCGGCCACCGCATGGCCGCCTTCCGCGCCACGGACCGGCTGATGGTCCTCGACGCCGGTCGCATCGACCTGATCGGTCCGCGCGCCGAGGTGATGCAGGCCATGCAGACCCGCGTTGCCGCGCAGCGCCCCGCCGCGCCGGACCAGACCATCACGGCCCAGGCCGTCTGACCCCCAACACGCCAACAAGGAGATCCCGAAATGACCACGCTGACCTACACCCACGCCCGCCGCGACCGTCCTGTTCCGACGCTCCGCCCGCGTATCCGCAGCCACCTGATCGGGGCTGGCCTGCTGACCCTGATCGCCTTCGGCGGCTTCGGAAGCTGGGCCGTGACCGCCCCGATCGCCAGCACCGTGATCGCCCCCGGCAGCCTGACCGTCGCGACCGAGCGGCTGGACCTGGCCCATCGCGAAGGCGGCCTGATCGCCGAGGTCTTCGTGCGAGAGGGACAGACGGTCCGGCAGGGCGACCTGCTGATCCGCCTCGACGATGTCGACAGCCGCGCCGCACTTGGCGAATGGCAGGACCGCCGCCGCATGGCCCTCGCGCAGCGCGCCCGGCTGGTGGCCGAGCGGGACGGGCTGATCGCGATGCCCGAGGTGCCGGAACTGGCGGGCGATGCCGAGGCCGCCGATGTGCTGATGTCCGAGGCGCGGCTCTTTTCCGAACGGCGCGAGGCGTTTCTGGCGGAAATGGCGCTGATCGAGGCCGAACGGGCCGAGGCGCAGGCCCGCGCCGCGCAGGCCGCCGCACGCTCCGACAGCCTGCGCGAGCAGCTTGCGCTGATGGAAAGCGATCTGGAGGCGACGCGGACGCTCATCGAAAAAGGTCTCGCCACACGCTCGCGGCTGACCCAGCTTCAGCGCGGCGTGGCGGATGCCAGCGGCATGATCGCCGTCCTCGCCGCCGAGGCGCAGGCCGCGTCCAAGGCGATCGAGGCCATCGCCCTGCGTCGGGCCAAGCTGCAGCAGGCGCGTGTCAGCGAGGCCGCGGCGCGGCTGACCGAGGTCGAGGCGACGCTGCTGCAGGCCAACCGGCGGCTGGCGCCGGGCGAGGACCGGCAGGCCCGCCGCGACCTGCGCGCGCCGGTCGACGGGGTGGTCCACGCGGTTGCCTTCCCGGCCGCCGGATCGGTCGCGGGGGCAGGGGCGCGCCTTCTGACGCTGATCCCGTTGGACAGCCGGATGGAGGTGGAGGCGCGGGTCAGCCCGACCGACATCGACCGTCTGTCCGAAGGGCAGGCGGCGCGGCTGCGGCTGACCGGTCTGCCGGCCCGCACCACGCCCGAGATCGCGGGCCGCATCGTCGCCATCGCGCCGGATGTCACGACCGACCCGCGCAGCGGCCAGGCGTGGTATGCCGCCCGCCTCGCCATCGAGGATCCGGAATTCGACCGCCTGCAGGGCGAGGCGCGGCTGGCTGCCGGCATGCCGGTCGAGGTCTTCGTGGCGCAGGGGACGCGTACGCTGTTCGACTACGTCAGCCAGCCCGTGACCGACGCCATCGCCCGCTCGTTCCGCGAGTGAGGCTAGATCCCCAGCCGGTCGCGCAGGGCGAACCAGCTCATCGCGAGGACGAGGAGCGGGGAACGGAACGCCGGACCACCGGGAAAGGCCGGGGTCGGCAGGCGGGACATGATGTCGAAACCGGCCGTCTCGCCCTCGATGGCCTTCGCCATCAGCATCCCCGCATGGGTCGCCGTTCCCACGCCATGCCCCGAGTAACCCGAGGCCGACAGGATGTTCGGCGCAACGCGGGCGAACTGGGGCAGGCGCTTCATGGTGATCGCCAAGGTCCCGCCCCATGCGTAGTCGATCTTCACGTCCTTCAGATGCGGGAACACCTCGGTCATCGGCTTGCGCACCTTGGCCGCGATATCCGCGGGGAAGCGGTAGGAATAGCTCTCGCCACCACCGAACAGCAGCCGGTTGTCATGGCTCAGGCGGAAGTAGTTCACCACGAATTTGTCGTCCGCCACCGCCACGTCGCGGGTCAGCACCCGCGCGGCCTCGGTCCCGAGCGGCTCGGTCGCGGCGACGAAGTTGTTGATCGGCATGACCCGTGCCGCGACCTTGCCGTTCAGCCGTCCGAGATAGCCGTTGCAGGCGAGGATCACGTGCCGCGCCTTCACCCGACCCGCGTCGGTGGAGACGGTGACCTCCGCCCCCTCGTCGATCCGTTCGACCCGCGCGCCTTCGTGGAACGTCACGCCTGCGTTCCGTGCCGCGCGGGCCAGACCGATGGCGAACGCCAGCGGGTGCAGGTGCCCCGCGCCCATGTCCAGCATCCCGCCCTTGTAGAGCGGCGAGGGGCAGAGCGCCTGACAGGCGGCCTCGTCCAGCAGTTCCACATGGGGGTAATCGTAGCGCTCGCGCAGATGCGCGGCGTAGTCGTGCAGGTGATGCACCTCGGAGGTGCTGGAGGCGGTCCACGCCACACCCGGCTTCAGCTGGCACTCGATCCCGTGTTTCGCGACCAGATCGCGGACCAGCGCTTTGGCCTCCTCGCCGAGCCGCCACAGGTGGCGCGCGTCGTCGCGGCCGACCATCTTCTCCAGCGTCATCTGGTCCTGCCGCTGGCCGGACCCGAGCTGCCCGCCGTTCCGCCCCGAGGCCCCGAACCCGACCCGCTGCGCCTCTAGCAGCACGACGCGCCGCCCGGCCTCGGCCAGATGCAGCGCCGCCGACAGGCCGGTGTAGCCGCCGCCGATCACGCAGACGTCCGCCGTCGCCTCGCCCGTCAGGGGCGGGAAGGGCGGCAGTTGTTCGACCGTCGCCGCATACCACGAGTCCGGATAGGCGCCGGGGCGGTCGTTGGCGTCGAGCAGGTTCATACGTTCAGCAGCAGGTGCTCACGCTCCCACGGGCTGATGACGCCGAGGAATTCCTCGTATTCCGTACGCTTCACGATGGAATAGACGCGGCAGAACTCCGGCCCGAGGATTTCCGTCAGCGCGCCCGCCTCGTCAAAGACGTCCAGCGCCTCGCCCAGCGTCCGGGGGAAGTCGCCTTCGCCCTCGTAGGCATCGCCGCGGAACTGCTTCTCCGCCCGTTCCTCGCGCATCAGGCCCAGGTAACCCGCGGCCAGCGAAGCCGCGATCCCGAGGTAGGGGTTGCAGTCCATCCCCGCCACCCGGTTCTCGATCCGGCGGCTTTCCGGCGACGAGATCGGCACCCGGATCCCCGTCGTGCGGTTGTCGCGCCCCCATTCGAGGTTGATCGGCGCGGCATGGTCCTTCACGTAGCGGCGGTAGCTGTTCACATACGGCGCCAGCAGCGGGATCACCTCGGGCAGGTGATGCTGCAGCCCGCCGATGAAGTTGTAGAACGCATCCGTCTCGCCGCCCTGCGGTCCGGTGAAGATGTTCTTGCCGCTCTCGATATCCAGCACCGAATGGTGGATGTGCATTGCGCTGCCCGGTGCGTCGCCGATCGGCTTGGCCATGAAGGTCGCGAAGCAGTCGTGCCGCAGCGCCGCCTCGCGGATCAGCCGTTTGAAGTAGAACACCTCGTCCGCCAGCTTCACCGGGCTGCCATGCCGCAGGTTGATCTCCAGCTGCCCGGCGCCGCCCTCCTGCGTGATGCCGTCGATCTCGAAGCCCTGCGCTTCGGCAAAGTCGTAGATATCGTCGATCACCGGGCCGAATTCGTCCACGGCGGTCATCGAATAGGCCTGCCGTGCGGCGGCGGGGCGGCCCGAGCGGCCCATCATCGGCTCGATCGGCTTGGCCGGGTCGATGTTGCGCGCGACGAGGTAGAATTCCATCTCGGGCGCGACGACCGGTTTCCACCCCTGCGCCTCGTAAAGCGCGACGATCCGTTTCAGCACGTTGCGCGGCGCGAAGGGGATCGGGTTGCCCTTGCGGTCATAGGCGTCGTGGATCACCTGCAGCGTCCAGTCCCCGGTCCATGGCGCGGCGGTCGCCGTGCTCATGTCGGGGCGCAGGATCATGTCGGGCTCGATGAAGCCCTCGTCGCCCGCGGCCTCGCCCCAGTCGCCGGTGATGGTCTGGAAGAAGATCGAGTTCGGCAGGTGGAAATACTGCTGCCGCGCGAATTTCGACGCGGGCACGGCCTTGCCGCGGGCGATGCCGGGCAGGTCGGCCACCACGCATTCCACCTCGTCCAGCCGGCGGCCTTCCAGATAGTTGCGCGCCGCCTCGGGCAGGCTGTCGGTCCAGTCGCTCATGCCGGTTCTCCTTTCAGGACCGCGGCAAAGCGGTCGGCCAGCGCCTTCTGCGCGACGGGTTCGTTCAGGTGGGTGCGGGCCTCGTCCATGAGCGGCTGCGGGACCACGCCCTTGCCGCGCTCCTCCATCAGGCGTCCGATGAAGGTGCCGTCGTATTCGGGGTGCGGCTGCACGGTGTAGATCGTGCCGCCATAGCTCAGCGCGGCATAGCGGCAGAAGTCGGAGGATCCGACCACCTCGGCCCCCTCGGGCAGTTCGACCACCTGGTCCTGGTGCCATGCATTCAGCGGATAGTCGTGGCCCTCGATGTGGTAGGTCTTGCGCCCCACGGACCAGCCGCCCGCGAATTTCTCGACCTTGCCGCCGAGCGCCTGCGCGATGATCTGGTGGCCGAAGCACACGCCGATCAGCGGCACGCCCGCGGCATGGATCGCCCGGATCAGCGCCTCGAGCGGGGCGATCCACGGGTGATCCTCGTAGGCGCCGTGTTTGGAGCCGGTGATCAGCCAGCCGTCGCAGGCGTGCGGGTCGGAGGGGACGTCGCCCGCCTCGACGTCATAGGTGACGAAGTCGAATCCGTATCCGCCGAGCAGGCGGCGGAAGAATGCGTCGTAATCGCCCATGTCCTCCATCTGCGGAGGAATATGGCCGGGCTGCAGTATGCCGATTTTCATGAAACACCGGTTGGTTGATGCCGCGAAGGTAGAGGAGCCCTCGGGCACGGACAAGGGGGGCGGGCTGCCCTAGCGGTCATATCTGGGCAGACGCTCACCCGGCAGCAGGTCATAGGGCGATTTCCAGCCGGGCAGGGCGGCGATGCGCCCCAGCCAGGCCTGCACCGCGGGGTGGCTGTCGGCCAGCCGGTAGCCGGTCTCGTCCTCGGGGAAGGACAGGTAGGCGCACATCGAGATGTCGGCGATGGTCGGTTCGTCCCCCATGACGAACGCCCGGTCCGCCAGCCGCGCCTCGGCGATGCGCAGGCAGTCGTCCACCCGCCAGCGCAGGAACGTCAGCACCGCCGGGTCCGCGTCCTTCGTGTAGGTCCGCAGGAACCGGTAGGTCGCCATCTGGCCGGAAAGCTTCTGGTTGTCCCAGATCAGCCAGCGCAGCACCTCTTCCGGATCCGACCCGCCGTATTGCCCGTAGCGCGCGGCAAGGCGGCGCAGGATCAGCGCGGTCTGGGTGGTCTTGACGCCATCCTCCTCCAGCACCGGGATCTCGCCCATCTCGTTGACCGCGCGCCGCCACTCCGGGGTGCGCGTGACGCCCCCGCCGAAATCCGTCCAGATGCCCTCGAACGGCTGCCCGCAGAGCCTCAGCATCAGCGCCAGCTTGTAACTGTTGCCGCTCTCGGGAAAGTAATGAAGCCGGTAGGCGATCATGATGGCCCCCTCAGCGGGCGTGCGCCGCAACCAGCGCGGGGAGGTCGGCGAAGTCGTCGAAGGCCGCGTCATGCGGGATGGCCTCGACCGGCGACTTCCGGTAGCCGCCGGTGAACAGCAGGAAGGCCACGCCCGCCGCCTGCGCCGTCTCCGCATCGACCTCGCTGTCGCCGACATAAACCGACGGCCCCTCCGCCATCGCCCCCAGCACCGCCCGCAGCGGCCCCGGATCCGGCTTGCGCACGGCCAGGCTGTCGCCGCCCACCACCACGCCGAAATCGCCGGTCACGCCCAGATACTCCAGCTCCAGCCGCGCCGGCGCCTCGGGCTTGTTGGTGCAGAGCGCCAGCACATGCCCGCCCGCGACCAGCGCAGCCAGCGCCTCCGGCACACCCGGATAGGGCTGGCTCAGCCCGACGGCCCCTTCATAACGCCCCAGCAGCGTGCCAAGCAGCCGCTCCTGCTCGCTGTCCGCAATCCCCCGCGCCGCCCGCATCTGCGCCACGAAAGCCCCGGCGCCATGGCCGATGAAGCTGTGCGCCTCGGCCAGCGAGATCTCCGGCAGCCCCTCTTCCCGCAGGATCCCGTTCGCGATCCCGCGAATGCCCGGAGCGCTGTCGATCAGCGTCCCGTCCAGATCGAACACCACACGTGCCATAGAATTCCTCTCCTGCCGCCTGAACCGCTTGCCCCGCCGCACGGCGTCTCGCGCAGGTTCCCCTGCTTCTTCTGGTCAAAAATACTTTCGGGGGGTCCGGGGGGCAGACAGCCCCCCGGCGGG
>NZ_AQQU01000016.1 GCF_002210105.1 Oceanicola sp. 22II-s10i
GGAAGTGTGACATTTCTACTTTGCAGATGTGGGACATTTTAACTTTGCGCGTACAGTGCATACACGCGTATTGTTTATTATGTAATATATTGGCAGTATCAATCAGCTTTCCTTCGCTAATCAGCAATCCAAGCTTGACCTTCCAGTTGCTGGAAGCCCCATCTTAGGAATTGGCATCATTTTGGAGGGCTAGAGCATGATACAGGTAACAGAACCGCACCCGCGAGAGCGGTCATCCGATCAGGCCAAGGATCCAGTTTGCGGCATGTCCGTCACTATGTCTCCGCAGGCCCGTCAGGCGGATTATGACGGTGAAACCTTCTACTTCTGCTCCGATAAGTGCCAGACCAGGTTCGAGGCCGATCCGATCTACTATGCCTCAGGTACGGCATCGGATCACAGCATGACCCCGAAAGCCGGAACTCAGTACACCTGCCCAATGCACCCCGAGATAGTTCGTGACGAGCCCGGCGCCTGTCCGATCTGCGGCATGGCGCTTGAACCGATGGTGCCGTCGGATGAACCCAGCGAAGAACTGACCGACTTTACCCGCCGGATGTGGATCAGTGCCGCCGCAGCCGTTCCTCTGGTTATCCTGACTATGGGAGAGCTGGTCGGTTTGCCGGTCCGGGACTTGATCGGACATCGGCTGGCGACATACATCGAGTTCCTGCTGGCGACGCCTATCGTGTTGTGGGCAGCGAAGCCGTTTTTCGTGCGGGGATGGGCGTCGATCGTGAACCGCTCGCCCAACATGTGGACGCTGATCGCGCTTGGTGTCGGCGCGGCCTACATCTATTCGCTGGTCGCCACATTCCTTCCGGGCGTGTTTCCGGAGGCTTACCGGATGGGCGCGGGAGTCGGCACCTATTTTGAAGCCGCCGTCGTTATCATCACTCTGATTTTCGTCGGACAGGTTTTGGAATTGCGGGCGCGGGAACGGACCGGCGATGCCATCCGGGCACTGCTCGATCTGGCCCCGAAAACGGCGCGGCGCATCCTGCCCGACGGCACGGAATATGACGCGCCGCTGGAAAACATTGTGGAGGGCGACCGGTTGCGGGTGCGCCCCGGCGACGCGGTCCCCGTCGATGCCAAGGTCGTCGACGGCACGTCATCCATCGACGAGAGCATGATCACTGGCGAGCCGTTGCCGGTCGAAAAAGGTCCGGGCGATACGGTCACCGGCGGCACAATCAATAAGAACGGCTCCCTTGTCATAGAAGCCGCTCGTGTAGGTGCCGACACGATGCTGAGCCAGATCGTCGAGATGGTCGCGAACGCGCGGCGATCCCGCGCACCGATCCAGGGGCTTGCGGACAAGGTTTCTTCCTATTTCGTGCCGACCGTTGTCGTGGTCGCCATCCTTTCCTTCGCCGCTTGGCTCGGCTTCGGGCCCGAACCTGCGCTCGTCTTTGCCATCGCCTCGGCGGTGTCAGTGCTGATCATCGCCTGCCCCTGTGCATTGGGCCTTGCGACGCCGATCTCGATCACGACGGCTGCAGGGCGCGGTGCACAGGCGGGTGTCCTGATCAAGGATGCCGAAGCGCTGGAACGCATGGCCAAGGTCGATACGCTGATCGTCGATAAGACCGGCACCCTGACCGAAGGCAAGCCGAAGCTGACCGATGTGAACGCTCTGGGCGACGAGACCGAAGAAACCATTCTGAGCCTCGCGGCTGCCTTGGAAAAAGGCTCTGAGCACCCGCTGGCAGAGGCCATCGTCGAAGGCGCGAAAGAGAGAGGTATCAAAGTCGGCAATGCCGAGAACTTCGAAGCCGTGACCGGCAAGGGTGTGAGCGGAACCGTCTCGGGCCACGCCGTCGCGCTTGGTAACACCGCGATGATGCGCGACATGTCCCTCGACACCTCCGCAGCAGAGGAGGCGGCAGACGTTCTGCGCAGCGAAGGCAAGACGGCCATGTTCGTGGCCATAGAAGGAAAACTGTCCGGCATCGTCGCCGTCGCCGACCCGATCAAGGAAACGACGGCCGAGGTCATCAAGGAACTGCACGAGGCGGGCCTGCGGATAATCATGGCTACGGGGGATAACGAACGCACTGCAAGGGCCGTGGCGCAGCTCCTCGGCATCGACGAGGTCCGGGCTGGAGTTCTGCCGGAAGACAAGAAGGCGCTGGTGGACGAGCTGCACGCGAATGGCAAAAAGGTCGCCATGGCCGGCGATGGTGTCAACGATGCACCGGCTCTGGCCGCAGCGGACGTCGGCCTGGCCATGGGCACGGGTGCGGACGTGGCGGTTGAAAGCGCGGGCATCACTCTCTTGAGCGGCGATCTGAACGGTATCGTCAAGGCACGGACGCTGGCCGTGGCGACGATCGGTAACATACGCCAGAACCTGTTCTGGGCCTTTGCCTACAACACGCTCGGTGTGCCCTTAGCTGCGGGCGTGCTCTACCCGGTATTCGGGCTGTTGATGTCGCCCATGTTCGCCGCCGCCGCAATGAGCCTCTCGTCGGTCTCGGTCATCGCGAACGCGCTCAGACTACGGCGATTGAGGCTTTAGACGATCCGCGTATTGAACGTGAAGCTGGACGATACTTCTATTTCAGCAAAACGTGTATTGCTGCATGAGGTTGCTGACCTTTGCCACTGGAAGCGTTCACTGAGAAAGCCGGAACGACGAGCGCAAGGGCGCATGTGCAGGTTATCAGGAAATTCATAATGCTCGGCTACCTCCGTAGCGCTTGATTTAATTGCCTCAAAGCGTTGGGGCCGGGCATGTACGCCTCGGCCCCAAGGTCAGTCTTCACTTCATCTGCGTGACAGTAAGCTTGCCCTTGACCCGGTCGGCAACAAACTCGATGTCCTGACCTTCTGCCATCTTGGCCATTATCGCTTCGTCCGCGCGGAATACCATCGTCATCGCGGGCATATCGAGGTTGACCAGAGGGCCGTGGATGATTGTGACCTTGCCGGCCTTGGCGTCGATCTTCTTTATGGTCCCGCTCGTGTATTCCACGTCAGCCTGAGCCATCTGGTCCCCCACCGAGACCGCACGGTGCATGCCGGATTCGTAGTGACCCGGGATCAGGCACGCGGCTTCGAACGTACCAGCATTCGCGAACGTCCAGACGACCTCGCCCGTGGCACCCGGATCAAGACGGATACGGTTCGGGTCGTCGTGTTCCATGTCCATCTTGGCCATTTCGATCTTGTGCTCGGCGTTATTTTCCAGCGTGTCGAGAACAAACTCGTGTTCCAGCTCACCCTTGTTCGTGATGTTGAAGCGTATGGTTTCACCCTGCTTGATGGTCATCTCCTCACTCTCGATCAGCATTTCGCCTTCGTCGTTTTCAAGCAGGGTTACATCAATCGTCCGGTCGACTTTTGCCGTATGGCCGGGCATACCGATGGCCATTTTGGCATGACCAACGTCAGCGAAAGCCCCCGTTGAAGCGAAAAGGACGAGAGAGGTGCTCAGAAGAAGTTTTTTCATTTGGTTTTCCTGTAGGTTTGGTTTGGTTGGAGTCGACGAAGGGCCGTTCAGCCCTTCGAGTTTGGTTTTGGTGTGAGAATGGTCTTGGGACTGTTGTTCGAGGCGAACTCGGGCAATTCGCCAGTCCATTCGTAGGCCATCTCGCCCGGAGGATTTTCGTACCAGCCGGGATCGGAGTAATCGTCCGCGTCGATGCCGTCCCGCACCTTTACGACCGAAAACATGCCGCCCATCTCGATGGGGCCGTAGGGCCCCCAACCCGTCATCATCGGGATCGTATTGTCAGGCAGCGGCATTTCCATTTTCGCCATGTCCCCCATGCCGGACATGCCCATGGGCATGTATTCCGGCTGGAACTGACGGATCTTCTGGGTCAGCGGCTTCTTGTTGACCCCGATGAACGTCGGCACATCGTGACCCATGGCATTCATCGTGTGGTGCGACTTGTGGCAGTGAAGCGCCCAGTCACCCAGATGGTCTGCGACGAACTCATAGGCGCGCATCCCGCCCACGGGGATGTCGATGCTGACCTCCGGCCATTGCGCTTCTGACGGCACCCAGCCACCATCCGTGCAGGTGACCTTGAAGTCATAGCCGTGCATGTGGATCGGGTGGTTTGTCATCGTGAGGTTGCCGACGCGTACTCGCACCTTGTCGCCCTTGTTCACGACCAGCGGATCGATGTCGGGGAAGATCCGACTGTTCCACGTCCACAGGTTGAAGTCCGTCATCGTCATGATGCGCGGCACATATGTGCCGGGATCGATGTCAAAGGCATTCAGCATGATCAGAAAATCGCGATCCACCGGCATGAACGTGGGATCCTTGGGGTGGACCACGAACATGCCCATCATCCCCATCGCCATCTGCGCCATTTCGTCGCCATGGGGGTGATACATGAAGGTTCCTGATTTCACCAAGTCGAACTCGTAGATGAACGTTTTGCCTGGCGGGATGCTGGGATGACTCAACCCGGAGACCCCATCCATGCCCGAAGGCAGGATGAGCCCGTGCCAGTGCACTGTCGTGCCTTCCGGCAGCTTGTTGGTGACGTAGATGCGGACCCGGTCGCCTTCGACTGCTTCGATCGTTGGGCCGGTGGACTGGCCGTTGTAACCCCACAAATGCGCGATCATGCCGTCGGCAAGTTCGCGCTCTACCGGTTCGGCGACGAGGTGAAATTCCTTGACCCCGTTGTTCATCCGGTGCGGCAGGGTCCACCCGTTCAGCGTGACCACAGGTGTGTAGTCCGGCCCCGACGACGGACGCGCCGTAATCGCCGTTGCCGCACTGTCCATCTGCGCGGCTTCGGGTAGGCCCATGTTCAGGGTTTGACCCCAGGCTTTTGAAGAGACCAGCGTTGCGCCTGCCGCGCCGGCTCCGAGTAATTGACGTCTGTTCAACATGTCAGTTCCTTTCAGTGTCCTGCACCGCCACCGGCGGCAAGCGTTGCGCCTTCTCCACCAGCACCACCGCCGCCTTCGCCGCCGCCATAGATCGCGGCGGTCAGATCGGCCTGTGCCATGTAGAATTCGCGTTTTGCATTTGCCGCTTCCAGGGATGCGCCAAGTTTCTCGCGCACGTCAGTCAGCAGCTCGAAAGTGTTGGTGATCATGCCGTTGTAAGACAGCAAACCCTCTTCTTCGACGGTCGTGCGTAGCGGCACCAGAACGTCGCGGTAGTGGCGCGCGATTTTATATGCGGCATGATAGGAAGTCTCAGCACCTCGCGCTTCGGACCGGACGTTCACGGCCTTCTCTGCGAGCACGTTGGCCGCTTGTAGATAAGACAATTCCGCCTTGCGCATCCGGGCCTTGCCGGTGTCATAGATCGGGATCGCGAACTCCACTTCCACCTGAGGGGTGGTCACGGTTTCCGTTTCTCCGTCCTCAATTTCCCGCTCCGCCTCGAACCCGGCAATGAACTCAAGATCGCTGACAATGCGGGTCTGATCGGTCAGCCCAAACGCCTTGGCCTGCGCTTCCAGGCCAAGTTTGGCAACACGCAGATCCACCCGGTTTCGGAGCGCCTTGGCCTCGATGTCGGTCACACGGCCGACAGAACGCGGCAGTGCAGGAAGGGCATCTGGCACATGGTAATCGACTTCGGTGCCCCAGAGACCCATCAACCTGGTCAAAGCCTCCTTGGACCGAGTGGCGTTCAATCGTGCCTGTGCAAGTTGCCCCGCCAGTTCGGCATTGAATGCCTGTTCGCGGGCCTGCCCAGCTTTGTTGAGTGCGCCGGTCTCGCCCAACCTCATCGCCAGTTCAGAGCCGGCGTCAGAGGTCGCTTTCGCGCGCCGCAGATAGCTCACTGCCTCGAAGGCGGCGACTGCATCGACCCATGCCTTTCGCGTCTGATTGGCCAGCGCAAGTGTGTCGTTCACGGCATTGAGCTGAGCCTGCCGGAAGCTTGCATCAGCAATGGCCATGCGCTGTTTGCGCGTGGTGGCATCGAGGACGTTCGACCGGATCAGCCCTTCGATCGCTCTGTAGGCACCGAGCTCAGGCGCACCGATTCCCAAAACACCAATTGATACGATCGGGTTTTCCGGCGTCGATTGCTGCCAGGCCTCAGCGGCCGACAGGCCAACATTGGCGTAAGACGCTTGCAGACCTTTATTGTTCAGGAGCGCGACCTGAACGGCGGTGTCCGCCGAAATGGTCTTGCGATGCACCATCGCATGCACCTGCTTTTTCAAAGCCTCGTTTTCGGCCTGGGTTTCGGCGAAGGCAGTCCGTTTGCCGATGGCCGGTGTGACTTGGCTGGAAATGTTGGCGAAGCCGGCTTTCGGTTCCGTGTAGATGCCCGGTACAGCGGTTGCGCAGGCACCCAAAATTAGCGGAAAGCCGAATAGCAGAGGAAATTTCGATAGCCGCATCAGTTGCCCTCCGTCTGCTCTTGATTGACGGAACGCCAATCACGGGGACCCGTCGGACCACGATAGGTGTAGCCAGCCAATGGATCTTGATAGCTGATCGGAGACGAAACGGTCGCGTTGACGACAGCCTGTTGTGTCGCAACGGAGGGCAAAGGGGTAGGCTCATAGGCGCATGCGCCAAGCCCGAGGGCCGAAGCCCCCATAAGTAGATGAATTTTCATGAAGGTAACCTGATTGATGAACGATGTCTCACGCAGAGTCTGCGCAAGGCTCACACCCGGATTGGGCGCCGTTTCAGATCAGGAATCGAGGGGGCCGCAGAAACCCTGATGTTTCGACGGAATGCGTCTGACCGCTCAGGATCATATATTTTTTCGCAGCAATAGGATCCGGGAATACCAAGTCTGCGTCTGGAATGACGACAGAAATGCATATTCCGTTACAACACTGAGTTGATTGATGCTCTGTTTCACCAATGTCGGAGGATATGTCATCCACGTCAACTGTCGCCGGGTGTTTCATGTGGTCGGCGTGGATATCAGTTCCCTGACCAACTGTCGGTTCGCTGAGAAGGGCGCTGATCGATCCAGAATGCTGACCATCATGCATTCCCGAGGCCGCGTGTGCCGCAGAAGGTGGAGACAGAACCAATGCCAACGCAAAAGCGAAGCAAGTGAGGAATTTCACCCATACCGAAGTGGCGACACGCATTCTCATGAACGGAAACTTGGACGTTTTGACAAATTAGTCAACGCTTACAGCGCGGGAAGGTTTGGCACATTCTAGCGAGGCAGGCGAATTCTCGCTGCGAGCGCTCAAAACTGTTGCGCAATAGATACATAGCAACGTTCACCAGTCAGACAGAAGACGCGAAAATGGTAGTGAGTACTTCAGTAATGACTGGAAGTGCCGGGACTAACTCAGTCTTTGCGATCCGTAGCCCGCATCGTGAATCGCTGCCTTCAGAGCGCTTTCATCCAATGCGCTATCTACCTCGACGGAACGCGCAGTCAGGTCACAGGTGACAGTCGCGTGTGGGTCTATCGTCACAATGGCCTTCTCTATCGACGCGGTGCAATGTCCGCAGTTCATGTCCGGCACGCTGAACCTGATCATCACGATCTCCTTCTTACTGCTGCCATCTAGGCCGTCCCCCTATGGGAAGGTCAATGCCCGAAAAAATTCCTCGATGCATCTGTTGACCTTCCAGCGAATGGAACCCTTATCTCTCGGAGGATCAGGATCAGGAGTCACCCATGTCGGATTCGCATACCCTTCGACTTTCCCTGCAGAACATGTCCTGCGCCTCTTGCGTCGGGCGGGTGGAGCGTGGGCTTTCCGGCCTGCCGGGCGTCAGCGACGTTCGAGTCAACCTCGCCAGCGAAACCGCTCAGGCGCAGATCGACGCGCCAGAGCGCATTTCGAACATCGTCGAAAAGCTGGAAGAGATTGGCTATCCGGCCCGTAAGCAGAGCACTCGCCTGAACGTGGCCTCCATGTCCTGCGCGTCCTGCGTCGGTCGGGTGGACAAGGCTTTGGCGGCGATGCCAGGCGTGCTGGCCGTGAACGTCAATCTGGCCTCGGAAACTGCGACGGTAACGTATCTCGAAGGCGCGGTTGCGGTTGCAGACCTGCTGAAGGCGGCGGGTGACGCAGGCTATCCCGCGACCTTGCCGCAGGACAGAGAGGCGGAAGACACGAGTGTCCGGAAGGATGAAGAGGCGCGGATGCTGGCCCGCAGGACCGCCCTGGCGGCGGCCCTCACCCTGCCGGTGTTTCTGCTGGAAATGGGCGCGCATCTGATCCCCGGCATGCATGGTCTGATCGGCGACACGATCGGCCATCGAGCAAGCTGGCTGATCCAGTTCGTCCTGACCACGGTGGTTCTGCTCTGGCCGGGGCGCAGCTTCTACACGCGCGGGTTTCCAGCCCTGCTCAAGCGTGCGCCGGACATGAACAGCCTTGTCGCGGTCGGCACTTCTGCCGCCTATCTCTATTCTCTCGTGGCGCTATTCGCGCCCGCGCTGCTGCCCGAACGGTCGCGTGCCGTCTATTTCGAGGCGGCGGCGGTCATCATCGTGCTAATCCTGCTGGGCCGGTGGCTGGAGGCGCGCGCCAAGGGCCGCACCGGCGCAGCGATCCAGAAGCTGCTGGGCCTTCAGGCCAAGACCGCCCGCGTGCTGGTGGACGGAGAGCCTGAGGACGTGGCCATCGAGCGCATCGCCGCGGGCGACATCCTGCTCGTGCGCCCCGGAGAGCGGATTGCCGTGGACGGTGAAGTGACCGAAGGCAGCGCCCGCGTCGATGAGAGCATGATCACCGGCGAGCCGGTGCCTGTCGCCAAGTTGGTGGGCGATCCCGTCACCGGCGGGACCGTCAACGGTTCCGGTGCCTTCCAGTTCCGTGCGACACGCGTGGGAGCGGATACGACGCTGGCGCAAATCATCCGCATGGTCGAAGAGGCGCAGAGCGCCAAGCTGCCGATCCAGGGGCTGGTCGACCGGATCACCCTGTTGTTCGTGCCGGCGGTCATGGCGCTGGCGCTGCTTACGGTTATCGTCTGGCTGCTGGTCGGCCCCTCGCCCGCCCTGTCCTATGCCCTCGTTGCGGGTGTATCCGTGCTGATCATCGCATGCCCTTGCGCGATGGGGCTGGCCACGCCGACCTCGATCATGGTCGGCACCGGCCGTGCCGCTGAAATGGGCGTGCTGTTCCGCAAGGGCGATGCGCTGCAACAGCTTTCGACAGTGGATGTGGTGGCGCTGGACAAGACCGGCACGGTGACCGAAGGGCGCCCCGAACTGACCGATCTGGTGCTGGCCGACGGCTTTGAACGGGCCGAGGTGCTGGCCCTGGTCGCGGCGGTCGAGGCGCAGTCGGAACACCCTATCGCCGAGGCCATTCTGCGGGCGGCGGAAGCCGAGACGGTCACTCGACACGACGCGCGGAACTTCACCTCCATCACGGGCCACGGTGTCCGGGCCGAGGTCGCAGGCCGCGACGTGCTGGTGGGGGCCGACCGTCTGATGACGCGCGAAGGGGTGGACATCGGCGCGTTGGCCGACGCCGAGCGCCGCCTGGCTGAACAGGGCCGCACCGCGCTTTATGCCGCCATCGACGGGCGGGTGGCCGCCGTCATCGCCGTGGCCGATCCGGTAAAGCCGTCCAGCGCGGCGGCCATCCGGGCGTTGCACGATCTGGGCCTGAAGGTCGCCATGATCACCGGCGACAAGCGAGAGACGGCAGAGGCCATCGGCCGCGAGACCGGCATCGACCATGTGATCGCGGGCGTGCTGCCCGATGGCAAGGTGGCGGCATTGGACGATCTGCGCGGCCCGAGCCAGCACATCGCCTTTGTAGGCGACGGCATCAACGATGCGCCCGCGCTTGCTCATGCGGACGTGGGCATCAGCATTGGCACCGGCACCGACGTCGCCATCGAATCCGCCGATGTGGTGCTAATGTCGGGCGATTTGCGCGGCGTGGTCAACGCGCTGGAAGTGTCGCGGCGTACGATGCGCAACATCAGCCAGAACCTGTTCTGGGCCTTCGGCTATAACGTGGCCCTCATTCCGGTGGCGGCGGGGCTGCTCTACCCGGTGTCGGGCCTGCTGCTGTCGCCGGTGCTGGCGGCTGGGGCAATGGCGCTCAGCTCGGTCTTCGTACTGACGAACGCGCTGCGCCTGCGCCGCGTCCGCCCGGCGATGCAGGAACAGGCGCAACCCGGCTCTGCCGCCAACCTGTCACCAGTCCCGGCTGAATAAGCTCAAGGAGGAAACTATCATGAACATCGGAGACGTGGCCGACATGTCCGGCCTTCCCGCGAAGACCATTCGCTACTACGAGGACATCGGGCTGGTCGAGCCGCTGCGCAGTGCCAACGGTTATCGCAGCTTTCGGCAGAGCGACGTCCACAAGCTGGCGTTTCTCGGCCGGGCGCGCGCCTTGGGCTTCACCATCGAGGACTGCCGGAGCCTGCTGAAACTCTATGCCGACACCGACCGCGCCAGCGCCGAGGTCAAGCAGATCGCCGAAGAACACCTCGACCGGATCGACCGGAAAATCGCAGAACTGACCGAGATGCGCGCGACGCTGTCGCACCTTGTCGATGCCTGCGCTGGCGATCACAGGCCTGATTGTCCGATTCTCGCAGATCTGGCTATGGAAGAGGATAAGACCCGGACCGCCAGGGCAGCGGATTAAGATATGTCCCGCAGCGGGCAGCGCCACCCATAAGGTGCGACTGGCTGCAGCTTTTTCGGAACATTCCAGCGCGGGAAAGTTGTTCTACCTCTATACTTCACGATTTCGAGAGAGGACAACTTCATGTCATATGGCCGCTTTTTCGCGATGATCGCGACATCTACCGTCGTCATGTTCGGTCTGATGTATCTCAATACCTACCTCTGGACGCATGTGTTCTGGTCGGAAACGCGGGTCTACATGGCTCTCCTGATGGGTGCCACCATGGCGATCATCATGCTGGGCTTCATGCTGTCGATGTATTCCAGCAAGACGGCTAACGCCGCCATCTTCATCGGTGCCGCTGTGGTCTTTGCCGCCTCGCTCTGGCTGGTCCGCAGCCAGGTGACGGTGGGCGACACCAGCTACATGCGGGCAATGATCCCGCACCACTCGATCGCGATCATGACCTCCAGCCGCGCCGATATCTCGGACCCGCGCGTGCGCAAGTTGGCGGATGAGATCATCTATGCGCAGGACAAGGAAATCGCCGAGATGCGTTATCTGGTGAACGATATCGACGCCAATGGTGACAGTCCGGCACAGTCAGAAAGCGGACCGGCGCAGATCGTGAGCCTTGACGAGGCGCTGTCCACGGCGGAGATCACCATTCTCGATCTTGAATTCCTGACCCGGGAGGACATCGCACAACTCTTCCCGGACGGCGCGGCGTGCACGTTCACCTACACCACCACAAGCAGGCCTGCGCTGGCGGTGGGCCGCATCGACGGTGGGAGTGTAGCTCTCGCCAAGATCAGCGGCGATCTGGTGCGGCTGGAGGCTGGCGACGCCGGAAGCACTTGGGGCAAGGAAGGCATGACAGTGGCGTTGAGCGCGCCGAGCGGAACCGGCACATTGGCCGCAAATAGTGGCGAAATGCAGGACGCCGATCTCGTTCTCGAACTTGGGCCCGGTCTGCGTGCAGGGTATCGCGGACATTACGGTTGCGGTGCCTGAACCAGAAACTGGAGGAAACACCATGCCGAAAGACGCATCGAAAACAGCCCAACTCTACCGGATGGTCATGCTGGATCACCTTTGCCCTTATGGTCTCAAGTCCAAAGACCTGCTCGAACGGGAAGGGTACGAGGTCGAGGATCACCACCTGACGACACGCGAGGAAACTGATGCTTTCATGGAAAATCACGGGGTCGAGACCACGCCGCAGACCTGGATCGGCGACAAGCGCATCGGCGGCTATGACGATCTGCGGGTCCATTTCGGCCTTGACGCACCGGAAAGCGAACGCTCGGACACCTCCTATCAACCGGTGATCGCGATCTTTGCCGTCGCGTTTTTGATGGCGCTCGGCTTGTCATGGTACAGCTTTGGAACCATCCTCAGCCTGCGCGCGCTGGAATGGTTCATCTCGATCTCGATGTGCTTGCTTGCAGTGCAGAAACTTCAGGATGTCGAAAGCTTTTCGACCATGTTCCTAAATTACGACCTGCTGGCGCACCGCTGGGTGCGCTACGGCTATCTCTATCCCTTCGGAGAGGCCTTCGCCGGTATCCTCATGGTCGCAGGGGCGCTCACCTGGCTGTCGGCACCCGTGGCCTTGTTCATCGGCACCGTCGGCGCGGTTTCGGTCTTCAAGGCGGTCTATATCGACAAGCGCGAGCTGAAATGCGCCTGCGTCGGGGGCGACAGCAAGGTGCCGCTCGGTTTTGTCTCGCTCACCGAGAACCTGATGATGATGGTCATGGGTATCTGGATGCCGATCCGGGTCTACCTGATCGGCTGACGGCACCGCGACCTCTACAGAGGCGCGGCGTGGATGACATTGATTGGCGGAGATAATCCCTACACTGCAGCCATCACACCTAGAGCTGGTTCGAGATTCGTCACCCGATCGTCGCGAGAAAGGGAAACGTCCCCAGCAGCCAATAGGCAAACCGTGACAATTGCCCGGTCATGATGGCAACTCCCATGATGATCATGGCAACACCCGCGCCCTTGTAGAGCCAGCGACCGGCTTTGCCGATCTGCCTTACCCGCGCGGCGATGGCGTCGGTGAAGAGCGCGGCCAGCAGGAAAGGCACCCCCAGTCCAGCGGAATAGATCGACAGCAGCCAGATGCCGTCCGACATGCCGCCGGAGGTCGAACTGAGCGTCAGGATTGCGCCGAGGATCGGACCGATGCAAGGTGTCCAGCCAAAGGCGAAGGCCAGTCCCAGCACGTAGGCCCCAAACGGGCGACCGCCGGGAATGTCGAGATTGAAACGGGTATCGCGCGAGAACGCATTGAGACGAAAGACACCCAGCATGACCAGTCCGAACAGAATGATGATCGCGCCGCCGAGATAGTTTAGCTCGGTGCGCCATGTCAGCAGCAGGGATCCGAGCGCGCTGGCCCGGGCCCCGAGGGCGACGAAGACCGTCGAAAAGCCCAGGACAAAGCAGGCACTCAACCCGAGCGCCCCGGCGCGCGCCCGCAAGCCGACCGACCGCGTCGTGCGCAAATCTGGTTGCCCTGCGATGTACGAGACGTAGCCAGGCACCAGTGGCAGGACACAGGGCGACAGGAACGAAATGGCACCCGCCAGGAAGGCCGCGAAGATGCCGATGCCGGAAATATCCATCATACATCACGATCGTTGTTGAAAGGCCGCCAGACCCACCAGAACGCGACCAGCGGTATCACGATCCATTGCAACACAGGTGACAGGCCCGCATCGAGGATCGGAATGATCGGCATCAGGTCCGAATAGGCCCAGGCCGCGCGGATCACGATGTTGAGCCATTCGCTGAACAGCGTGTATCCGAGCCCGAACACCACCGTCAGGACGGTCACAGACCGCCGCGTCGAGGCGACCAGGGGCCAGCCCCGGCCCGACAGCATGAGGGCAAGCATCAGCGCGCTCATGGCGATCAGGATATCGCCACCCGTGCAATGGACGGCTGCGAAGACAATCTCACCCCAAGTGCCCTCGTTCCAGATCGTGTAGAGCGGCATATGCGCGAACTCCCAGATCAAGTTGGCCGGGATGATCACCGCAAAATACCGACGCAGAGCTGTCAGGGAAACTCCGTCTGTCGAGGACAGCCTGACGCCAGTCGCGACGACACTCATTGAAACACACCTGTCAGCCGGTCCCACCAGTTGGGCTCCCGGCGTCGATGCTGGGCGTTGTTGATCAACTCGCTGACATAGAGGATCAGGTTCACGTTCTTGAAGTCCATGCCATGGAATTTTGCAGCGAACCGCCCGCCGATGTCCACGACATGGGTGACCGCTCCGTGCATCATCATGTCGCTGTCGGCGGTCATCGTGAACTCCAGCCCATATTCCCGCGCCGGAAGGCGCGTCGCGTCATTTGCCTGATCGGATCGTTTGGTCAGAATGACCCAGTTGCTCGGATCGAGCCCATGCCGGTCCGCGTAATCGCGCAGACGAGCCCGATGACATCATCATGCTCGGTCAGCGTTTCCTTGAACATTGGTCTTCTCCTTTTCACTTGCGTTGCCGTGACCGTAGAGATCGGCGTTCTGATGAGCGCGATCCTCATGCTCAAATTCGAGACTGGAATGGCTGATGCCGAACTCTTCCTTCAGCCGCTTCTTGATCGCGCTCTTGATCTCTTCGATCTTCGACCAGCCCTCGGCTGCCACGACGACATGGCAGTCGAGCGCAGCCTCGTGCTCTTGCATTTGCCAGAGATGGACGTAGTGGACGTCGGCGACGCCTTCGACTTTCCGCATCGCTTCGACGACGGCCTCGTTGTCGATGTCCGGCGGGCTCCCGAGCATCAGGGTTCGGATTGGGCCGCCTATTTCAGTGAAAGACAGATACAGGATGTAGATCGCGATGCCGATGGTGATGGCAGGATCGACCCAACGCATGTCGTAAAGGATGATCAGCGACCCACCGACGATAACCGCGACCGAAGCAAGCGCGTCCGACAGGTTATGCAGGAAAAGCGCGCGGATGTTCACGCTGCCCTTCTGCATCGAATAGGTCAGCATTGCGGTCAGCGTGTCGACCACAAGCGCAATTCCACCGAGAATGACGACGGTCCACCCCATGACTTCGGGTGGATCAATCATGCGCATGCCACCTTCGTAGATCAGATAGAAGCCGATCACGATGAGGGTGGTGTAGTTGATCAGGGCCGCCACGATTTCGACCCGGCCATAGCCGAAGGTCATGCGTTCATCGGCCGGGCGGCGCGCGATCTTGCGTGCGGCGAAGGCAATGACAAGCGAGGCCATATCGGAAAAGTTGTGCAGCGCATCGGCGATCAGTGCCAGACTGCCCGAGAATATGCCCCCGACGACTTGCGCAACGGTAAGTAGCCCGTTTGCCCAGATGGCGATGGCAACCCGCCGGTCCCCAGAATTCGGATCGATAGGCGCGTGCCCGTGGTCATGTGGCATTGGCAGGCTCCGCGTGCGCGTGTGTCGCGCGTCGGTCAGTCTTCAGGCGACCGCTGCGAAAACCACGTACGCGCGCATTCATCCAGTGGCGGATGATATGACGGTAAAGGGCACCACGCAGCCATCCAAAGGATTGCTCATGGGACAAATAGAAGGCGTCCGGCGTATCAAACACGCCGAAATCTTGCACGATGCCGGATTTCTGAATGTAGGTATCTTCTCCGTTCCAGGTGACGGGAGGCGCGCCAAGGCAATCCGTGCCCGCGCCATAACCGCAGAGACTGTCCGTGTCCGAGAAAGACGTTTGCAGGACTGTCAGGAAAGCGTCATCCAGGATGAAGCCTTCGAGGTTGAACCAAGCACCTTGATATTCGATCTCAACCCATGAGTGGAGAATTTCTTGCGGAGCAAGCGGATACACCAACTCTGGGACAACACCGCGCTGCAAGCCTTTGTGGATCGTAAACCCATGCAACCGGCAACGAATGCCAACACCACGCAGCAACGCCATCAAGAGCGTCCCTTTGGTATTGCACTGCCCGTAGCCGTCGGAAAGCACCTCGGAGGCGGGGATGTCGTCAGCTCGATTGTATCCGAACGCGATTTCATTCCGAACGAAATCATAGGCAGCTCCGATCCGATCGTATTCGGATAAGCCGCGCCAGCCGCGGGTCTCAATTAGATGCGCAAGAGGCGCGGCATCAAAATCCAGTAATTTGGTGGGTGCAAGTAGGGGGTCGGTCATCTGCAACGGAGTCGCTCCTCGAATCGTCTTGGAACAAGCCTAATTACTATAGTCACTATAGCTTCAACCCTTTCTTTCAGAAAGAATCTCCCGCAACTATTTGCCCGTATGAACTGCTTTGTGGTGTTCGCCGTGTGCGTCGCGCAGAATGTCGATACCTCCCCAGGCCGCGATCCCGGCGACAATCACGCCGACGACGAGGTCCGGCCAGTTGGTTCCCAGCCAGGCGACGAGGCCGCCAGCCAAGACGATTCCGAGGTTCGCGGCGAAATCGTTGTAACTGAAGGTGTTGGCCGCGCGGATGTTGACGTCCGGATCTTTGAGCTTAGCGAGCAGCCAGACGCAGACTGCGTTGATCGCCGCCGCAAACAGGGCCATGGCGATCATGATCGTCCCGAGCGGATCTGACCCGCCGATGTAGCGGCGCCATGCATCGTAGAGGATACCAGCGGCGAACAGGATCAGCAGCCCGCCGGAAACGTTCGCCGCCCCGCGTTTCCATTTGTCGGATCGGGACAAAGCGAAAAGGCTGATCGCGTAGACGAAGCTGTCGGAGAGGTTATCGAGCCCGTTGGCGATCAGGGCACTTGAGTCGCCGAAGGCGCCTGTTGCGAAAAAGGCCACGGCCAAACCGATATTGAGCGCCAGAACGATCCAAAGCGTCCGTCTCTCCATTGAATTTTGTCTAGCAGCCATTTTGTGGTTCCAGCCTGTGTTGTACGACACATTAACTTCTGCGGCTGATCTGCGTTCCAGCCGGAATGTTGGCTGAATTCCTTCAGGCCCCGATTTCCTCGTGCTCGGTCAGGCATTCCGAATGGTCCCGCAACACCTCAAGCACCTTGCAGTCTCCCGTCCGCCCGCCGCTGCATTCGTGAACCATGCGTTTCAGTTCCGTGCGCAGCGCCTTCAGGCGGGCCATGCGCTGCTCCACCTGTTTGAGCTGGCGACGCGCGATGGCATCTGCCTCGTCGCAGGGGCGGTTGGGATGGTCGCTGAGGTCGAGCAGCTCGCGGATCGCATCGAGCGAGAAACCGAGTTGCCGCGAATGGCGGATGAAGGACAGTCGGTCGAGCTGTGCATTGTCGTAGCGCCTCTGTCCGCCTTCGGTCCTGCCAGGTTCGGGCATGAGTCCGATCTGTTCGTAGTACCGGATGGTCTGCACTTTTGTGCCAGTCTTCTTTGACAGAGTACCGATCGTGAGCATTTTCGCCTCCATGAAAAAGATACAGTTTGTGTAGGTTTTGCCGTCGGAATAAACAAGTGTCGGATTCACAGACGCGTGAGTTCAAGCTATACCATGATTTCGTGCTTGAACCTCTAGCGGCTAGAGGATGTATCCGCACATGCAATAAGAATCAATAACAGGCGAACAGGATTGTCCCTTACATCGGCACAGAAGTTTCTTTGGGTTTTGGCAGGCGTGGCAGCGCTTGCCTTCGTATGGCTTTTGCTCTGGTCCGACTATCGTGCCGACCGCGCCCGAACCGACGCCGAACCGCCTTTTTTCGCTAAATTCGAACTGACGGACCACCAGGGTATGGTTCGAACCGAGGAGGACTTTGCGGGGCGCTGGATGCTGGTGTTTTTCGGCTTCACCAACTGTCCCGACGTCTGCCCGACGACCCTGTCAGAGGTCGCGGCGGTGATGGACGGTCTGGGCGACGATGCCGCCAAGGTCCAGCCGATTTTCATAACAATCGACCCCGAACGGGACACGCCCGCCGCACTCGCCGAATACGTCCCGCTGTTCGATGCGAGCATCATCGGGCTGACGGGCACGCCGGAACAAATCGCCGCCACATCCGAGACGTTTCCGATCTTCTTTGAACGCGTCGAAGAGGCTGCGGCGCCGGATGGTTACACGATGGGCCACACGTCGCATCTGTTCCTCTTCGATCCCGACGCGGGCTTTGCCGACTCCTGGCCCTACGGCACCCCGGCCGAAGAGATTCTCGCCGATCTGGAAGAGAGGATCTGATCGACATGAACCGCATATCCGGAGAAACAGCCCTCGGGCTGGCATGGATCATCGCGCTCGTCGCCTCGCTTGCCGTGCTTTTCATCGGCGAGGTGCTGGGGCAGACGCCCTGTGTGCTGTGCTGGTTCCAGCGCGCCTTCATGTTTCCCTTGGCCATTATCCTAGGGCTGGGCCTTTGGTGGCGGGACGGCCGTGTGGGGCGCTACGGCATCGCATTGGCGCTTGGCGGCGGCGCAATCGCCCTCTGGCACATGGGGCTGTACGTCGGTCTTGTTCCCGAACGCATCCAGCCCTGCACGGCCACCGGCCCCTCTTGCACCGATGACAACCAACTGGTCTTCGGCATCCCGATCCCGCTGATGGCCCTCGCCGCCTTCGCGCTGATCGGGGCGCTGTCGGCCCTTTCATTGAAGGACACACGAAAATGAACCGACGCGCCCTGATCCTGTCCGTTCTCGCCTTCGGCGTCGCCGGTTTCGGCGGAACCACCTGGTTTGCAACCCGCCCCGGCCCGGTGGCCGAAGCGGAGCCTGTTGCGCCGGAACTCGCGGACGCGATGATCCGCCCCTACTCGCCCATCCTCGGGCCTGCGGAAGCGCCCGTCACGATCGTCGAATTCTTCGATCCGGCCTGCGAGGCCTGTCGCGCCTTTCATCCCGTCGTGAAGGACATCATGGCCGAGCATGGGGATGCTGTCCGCGTCGTGATCCGCTACACGCCCTTCCACGGCGCGGCATCCGAGGAAGCGATCCGCGTGCTCGAGGCGGCACGCATGCAGGACGTTTACGTGCCGGTGCTTGAGGCCGTTCTGCGGGAACAGCCGAGATGGGCGTCGCACGGTGCCCCGGCGCCCGGCCTGATCCTTCAGATCGCCGCCACGGCCGGACTCGATGCCGAGGCCGCGCGCACGCAAATGATGGCGCCCGATGTCGTGGCGATCCTGAACCAGGATCGTGCCGACGTCGAGACCGTGGGAATTCGCCAGACGCCCACATTCTTCGTGAACGGCAAGCCGCTCGATCCATTCGGGGAGGCAGAATTGCGTCGTCTGGTGGCCGCCGAAGTCGCTGCCGCGCAAAGCTGAATACAAAGGGCAGGATCAGAACGATGAAAAAGTATATTTTGACCAGCACACTGGCGGCGCTTTTGACCCTTGGAGGGTTCTCAGCGCCCGCGCTGGCCGGACCCGAGGATGTTGTCGTCGAGAACGCGTGGTCCCGCGCCTCCATCGGGATGAACCGTCCCGGGGCCGCTTACATGACGATCCGCAACACTGGCGACGAGCCAGTGACGCTGATCGGCCTTACAACGCCGCTCGCGATGATGCCCGAAATTCACGAGACGAAGACAAATGCCGAAGGTGTGAGTTCCATGAACCCGGCGGGGGAGATCGCGATCGCCCCGGGCGAGAGCGTCGCGCTCGAACCGGGGGGCCTGCACGCAATGCTGATGCGGCTGCAAGAACTGATGACGGAAGGGGACACCTTTCCGCTGACCCTGCTTTTCGAAGACGGAGGCGAAGTGACGGTCGAGGTGCCGATCCTCGGAATCGCCGCGCGGGGGCCAGAGGACTGATGCGGCGACGGGCGATCCTGGGGTACGGGGCGGCTGGTGTCGGGGCGGTCGCCCTGATGCTCTTCGTCGGTTGGTGGCAGGTCGATGGACCCGGTGGACCTGAACCTGTCGGGCAGCGGCCTGTGGCCCTGACCGAGATGGATTTCCGTCTGACGGATCATGAGGGCAACGCGGTCGGGCCGGAAACCCTGATCGGTCGCCCGACGATGGCGTTCTTCGGCTTCACCTACTGTCCCGATGTCTGCCCGACCACGCTCTCGGACATTTCGGGATGGCTCGACGATCTGGGAAACGAGGCCGACGAGATGAACGTGGTTTTCATCACGGTCGATCCCGAGCGCGACACTGTCGAAACGATGGCCGAATATGTCGGCTACTTCCATCCTGCGCTCCGTGGCTGGACGGGGCCGGAAGAGCAGATCGCGCGCGTCGCGGACGGCTTCCGCGCCACCTACGAGCAAGTACCGACGGAGAGCGGCGATTACACGATGAACCACACCGCGAGCGTCTTCCTGTTCGCAGCCTCTGGGCGGTTCGTCACCATGATCGACTATCACGAAGCCAGAGAATTCGCGGTGCCGAAGATCCGTCGCGCGCTGGCAGAAGAAATGGAGGGGGCGACATGAGGCTCAGAACTTTGGCGGCGGGTGTCGCAATTGCGGGGACGGTTTCGGGAGCGGCTATCGCCATCTCTGATCTTTTGTCGAAAGAACCCGTGCCGCCGGAACTTGCCCAGGCAGGTAGCTGGATGCCCCAAGGTCCTGAAGCCCCTAGAAACGTTGACATCCTCGTGACGCTGCCCGCGACGGCATGGGCAGAGGATGCACCCGACCTCGGCTCCCTACCCCTTCTGCAGGTCGCGTTCGCCGACAGGCCGGTAAGCGCGATCGAGCCACCGCTGTCGACGTGGTCGCGCGACATTGCACCTGGCGAGACGCTCGATTTCTTGCTGTCCGAAGCTGGACTTGCGGCACCTGACAGAGCCGAAGTTGCCCTCGCGCTTGGCGCGGAATACGATCTGCGACGGCTGCGGCCGGGGCACTCGGTCACTGTTGCTTCGACCATGGACGGCAGCCCCCGCACCGTCGCACTTGCCGTCGAGGACGGGGTTCGGATCGAGGTGGTGTTCGGCGAGCGGTTGTCCACACAGGTCGTGACTCCGGATCCGGAGATCGTAACCCTTGCCGGCGAAGCGGTGATCGACAGCTCGATCTTCGCGGCACTCGAAGAAGCCGGCATACCCGCCCGTTTTTCCGTGGACCTTGCGCAGATGCTGGGTGGGACCGTGGATTTCCGCCGCGAGATGGCCGGCGGCGAAGCACTAAGGCTTCTCTGGCGTGAGGCGCGGGTCGGCGAGGACAGGATCGGACAGCCCGAACTCGCCTTCGCCGCACTGGAGATCGGCGGTTCGCTTTACGAGATCGTATGGCCGGACGACGGCAGCGGTCAGGCGACGATCTACGTCGATGGCGAGGTGCTGCGCGTCTTCGCACAGCCGGTCGAGGGTGCGCGCCTCAGCTCGGTGTTCGGACGCCGCACGCATCCGGTCTTTGGCAACGTCCGGATGCACACAGGCGTCGATTTCGCAGCGGCACGTGGGACACCGGTTCAATCGACGGCACCGGGGCGGGTTAGTTTCATTGGCTGGCGCGGTGGCTATGGCCGTGTGGTCGAAATCTCGCACGGCTCCGACACCATGACGCGCTACGCGCATCTGAGCGCCGTGCCGGAAGACCTGGCACAAGGCCAACGCGTTGCGGCGGGAGATGTGATCGGCCGCGTCGGCGCGACTGGCACGGCGACAGGTCCGAACCTGCACTACGAAGTCCTCGTGGATGGGCGCCCGACTGACCCCCTCACTGACGACCGGCTCGCCGAAGCAGCTGAGAGCGAAGCGGATGATACCGCCGCGCTCTCGCGTCTGGCCGAGGCGCGGGCGCTTCTGAATGAAAACCTCGGCAGCGAGATTGCCGAAACGACAACCGAAAGGCTCTGACCCATGAAACGCATGACCCAAGCTCTTGCCATCACGCTCGCCCTTTTCCCGGCGGCCCAGGCCCTCGCAGAGGCAACGGCGATCGACGTCCGCAAGACGAACGGTTGCGGCTGCTGCCTCTCGTGGATGAACCACCTCGAAGAGAACGGTTTTGTGCCGACCGGCCAGGACATGTTCGGTGGGTCGCTGGTTCGCTTCAAGCTCGACAACGGCGTGCCGCAGCGCATGGTCTCCTGCCACACCGCGCTCATTGACGGCTACGTGATCGAAGGCCATGTACCGGCCGCTGACATCCGCCGCCTTCTCGATGAGCGCCCGGACGCAGTCGGTCTCGCCGTGCCTGGGATGCCCTATGGCTCGCCCGGCATGGGGCCAGAAGACGACCGCGAGGCCTATGATGTCTTCCTCATCCGCGAGGACGGGTCGACGGAAGTCTTTTCGAGCTACGGCGAAGGATAACCTGGCCCGCCCATGGAAAACCTCTCTCCGATCATGCTCGGCTTCCTCGGAAGTCTGGCTGCCGGATCGCTCACGGCAGTCGGAGCAGTTCCCGTGTTGTTTGGACGCATCCCGTCGCGGGCCACACGCGATCTGTCGCTCGGCTTCGCTGCCGGTGTGATGCTCGCCGCTTCCTTCTTTTCGCTGATCATCCCGGCATTGGATGCGGCCGAGCCGATGTTCGAGAACGGCGCGATGCCTGCGGCCATCGTATGCGTCTCGATCCTCTTGGGCATGGGGGCTGTCGCGCTGATGAACGAAAAGCTGCCGCACGAGCATTTCAAGACGGGACGCGAAGGGCCCGAAGCGGCGTCTTTGCGGCGGGTCTGGCTTTTCATCATCGCGATCACGATCCACAACTTCCCCGAAGGCCTCGCGGTCGGGGTCGGCTTCGGATCCGGAGGTATGGAGGGCGGTTTGCCGCTTGCTGTCGGCATCGGGCTTCAGAATGCGCCCGAAGGATTGGCCGTCGCTGTATCTCTGCTGGGCGAGGGATATCCGAAGCTGCGCGCCTGGGGCATCGCGGCGCTGACGGGCATGGTCGAGCCGATTGGCGGCCTGCTCGGGGCCGGGATCATCACGCTGTCGGAACCGCTGCTGCCATGGGGACTGGCCTTTGCCGCGGGCGCAATGCTCTACGTCATCAGCCACGAAATCATCCCCGAAACCCATCGCAGCGGCCATCAGAACAGGGCGACGCTCGGTCTCGCAGTCGGGCTCGTTCTGATGCTGTTTCTCGATGTCTGGTTGGGATGAGGCAATGTCATCATACAAAGTATCTGCGATGATCGGCGTCTTTGCAGCGCTTGCTGCGTTCGCGATCGATCAGATCACCAAAGCCATTGTCGTTGCGAATGCCGTCACTTTAAGCGCCGGGATTTCCGTGTTTCCGGGATTCAACCTCGTCTTTTATCGTAATGACGGCGTGACTTTCGGGATGCTGGGCGGCGCTCCGTGGTGGAGCCTCATCGCTCTCGCTCTTGCCATCTGTGTTTGGCTGGGGGTTATGCTGTTTCGCGCCGAAAATGCGGTCGAAACACTTGCCTATGGCGCGATCATTGGCGGAGCCTTGGGCAATGTTATCGATCGTGTGCGGTATCGGGCTGTAACAGACTTTCTCGATTTCTACATTGGCACAACACATTGGCCTGCCTTCAACATGGCCGATATATTTGTTGTCAGTGGCGTGGGGCTCTTGCTCGCCGCGCCATGGATCAGCGCGCGGCGTTCGATCAAGTCGTGAAACCGAAAATTCTGAACCGCATCGCTCTGCGCCACCGTTTGCTTTCGCGGATGACGCTTGGTTTCGCCGCCGGGGCGCTGACCGTTCTGACTTTCCCGCCTTTCTCGCTTCTCCTGCTCGTTCCCGTTGCCTATTCCGCGTTCTTTGTCGGTCTTCGCGATCTCTCCCTAGGGCGTGCTTTCCTCGTCGGCTGGGCGTTTGGTCTTGGCCAGTTCGGTTTCGGGATTTCGTGGATTGCAGAGAGTTTCTACGTCGAGGCCGAGCGGTTCGGGGCGATGGCGATCCCGGCTGTCGCGGGATTGTCCGCAGGTCTCGCAATTTTCCCAGCCATTGCCGCAGCGCTCTTCGCCGAAATCGCGCGGCGCGGAGCCCTGGGTAGTCTCCTCGCCTGCCTCCTGTTCACGACCTCCTGGACCGCGACCGAGTGGTTGCGTGGTCACGTTCTGACAGGGTTTCCCTGGAACCTCGCCGGCTACGCACTTGCCGACTACGCCGCCCTTCGCCAGACCGCCGCCTGGGTCGGAAGCTATGGGTTAAGCTTTCTCAGCGTGTTCGTCGCGGCACTTCCCGGCGCGGCTGTCATGACGTCCGGGCGGCAACGATTGACCGTTTCGCTCATGGCGCTGGCCGGCATCGCGACGATGTGGGCTGTCGGTACGCTTCGCCTCCAGTCGGATGCACAACAGCCACCCGGTGTCGACCTGCGCATCGTCCAGGGCAACATTCCACAAGAGGAGAAATGGGCGCCCGAGAACCGCGAGGCGACCTTCGCGCGCTATGTTGAGCTTTCAACCCAGCCCGGCGATTTCGACGTTCTTCTTTGGCCGGAAACCGCCTTTCCGGGTTTCCTCGATGAGGATACGGAGGCGCGGGATCGCATTGCCGCAGCGCTACCAGACGGCAGCATGCTGCTCACCGGGGTGCCGGACCGTGTACCGAGCGAGGATGGCACCCGATATTTCAACACGGTCCAGGCTTTTGGCGAGACCGGCAGAATCCTGACCGGATACGCGAAACACCATCTCGTACCCTTCGGCGAATATGTGCCATTCCGTGGCTGGTTGCCCATCGAGCGACTCACGGCGGGTCTGGGCGATTTTACGCCCGGACCGGGCCCGCGAACGCTTGCGCTTCCGGGTGTGCCCCTGGTCGCCGTGGCGATCTGCTATGAGATCATCTTCCCAAGCCATGTGGTCGACGACCTGTTCAGGCCGGACTGGATTTTCAACGCGACAAACGACGCCTGGTTCGGCACCAGCATCGGACCCGAGCAGCATCTGGCTTCCGCACGGATGCGTGCCGTAGAGGAAGGCCTTCCTGTCATCCGAGCCGCGAATACGGGCATCTCCGCGGTCATCGACGCGAACGGTGACCTCGTCGCGCGGCTCGGCAACGGAGAAACCGGTGTAATAGATGCGGCTCTGCCCTCTGCTCATCCGTCAACGCTATATGCGCGCTTCGGCGACTGGGCGCTGCTGGCTCTCATCTTCACTACTTGGGCCGTGGGACTGGCTGCAGGTCTGGTCGGCACACACCGGTGCAACAAGAGAACACGAACGGAGAAAAAGTCATGCTGGTAATCGCGGGCATTGTCGCGGGTGCGATCTGGGGTGGATATCTGGCGCGACGCCGAAAAGGAAACCGGCTGGATATCCTCCAGTATGCGGCGAGTTCGGCGATCGCCTTCGGTCTTCTCACCTATTTCGTTTCGGTGGTCCTCTTGCGCATCTTTGCATGAGAAGGGTTTCGAAACGGCACCGACGTGAGACGTCTTTTCAACATATTACTGTACGGGTTCTTGGCGATCTGTATCACGGCATCGGTTGGTTCCGGGTTGGTCTATTTTCTGCTGAGCGCATCCGTTCCCGACTACAACGAGGACTTCTCGGTAGCAGGCTTAGGTGGACCGGTCGATATTCTGCGAGATGCCTCGGCAATCCCGCACATTACCGCGAGTTCCGCCGCGGATGTCTATTTCGCGATCGGCTTCGTTCATGCGCAAGACCGACTCGGTCAGCTGTTAAGGGCAAGGCGAATGGCCGAAGCTTCTTGGCCATCCGATGAGACATTGTCCGTTGCGCCAGCGGTCTCAGACGCGCTCGAATCCTATGCCGCCGGCGTCAATGCGTGGCTCGAGCTGGTGTCGGCGGGAGGGCGCGGCAGAGGCTCGCCGGAACTGTTGATCGCAGACGAACGGTCGATCGATGCCTGGACACCTGGCGATAGCCTGAGGATTGCCCGGTCTTTTCTGAATGGCCTGCGACCGGAAAGCGCACGGAAAGGAACGCCGAGCTTATCAAGTGCAATTATACCGTCGGATCGACCAAAAGTGCTCGAACTATTTGCGACTGATCCGCAGCAGCGCCTCGATGCATGGGCGATAGACGGTGACCGAACCGCTGCCGGGACACCAATTCTCGCCGCCGATATCAGCGGTTCCCTGTCGCTGCCCTCGGAATGGTATCTCGCCGATCTTCAGTTTTCGACAGGGCCGGCCATAGGGGCCACGATGCCGGGCGTACCTTTCGTTATTGTCGGTCGCAATACGCGCGTCGCCTGGGCCTTCCGGTCATTTCCCGTGCCAGACGAGGAGGCACCAAGGGGGCCGTCACCCGTGCAGGCGGCAGGTTTCCTGACGATGCTGGAGCTGTTCACGCGTTCGGCCGACGCGACCGATGCCATCGGAGTTGCCGCAGACATGTTGCCGAAAGGCATGGAGGCATTGGCCATTGACCGAGAGACCGTTGCCCGATGGCCAAAAGAGGAAGCCGTACGAGCGTTGTCATTTCGCGACATTCGACTGGCGGAGCTTGAAGCGCGGCAATCGATCTTCTCGACTGAAGGCGCCATCGGTGTTCAAAGGGACACCGTAAGTACCGTGGCGCGAACCCTGCTGCCCCTGATGGCGAAGGAGCTTTGGTTCGTGCAGTCCAGAGACAGCATCGAAGGCACCGATGCGAACGACCTTCGTCGTGAACTACTGGACAGGCTTGCGTCGTGGAATGGCGACATGGATCGCTATTCACCGGAACCTCTGCTGTTCTGGACTTGGCTCCGGGCTTTGCAGCAGCGCATTTTGAAAGACGAATTTCCGGCAGCGCAGCAACTCTGGACCCGTCCGAACCCGAACTTTCTTTATGCGGTACTCAGCGATCGTCGCGGTAGCGCAATCTGGTGCGACATCCGCCTATCCTCACCTCGCGAGACATGCGAGGAGCAGGTTCGCGTGGCCCTGGATGATGCCCTTGGCTGGCTGGTCGATCGATATGGGCGCGATCCCTCGACGTGGACCTGGGGGGAGGAGCATAGATTGGACATGCAGTGGTCGCCGATCAGTTCACGTGGGTTGCTGACCAACCTGCTGTCCCTTCAAGCGCCGATTTCAGGCGATCCGTTTACGCAATTCTTGACATCATTTGGTGTTGAAGAAGACCGTCCATTCCTTGTGAGTGCCGGAAGCAATTTTCAGGCGGTCATGTCGATATCGGAAGCAGCGGGATCATACTACATCACGCCCGCCGGACAGTCGGGACATCCGCTATCTCGATTCTACGACAATCTCTTTCCCTCGTGGATACAAGGCGAATACCTCGCCATGTCGACCGATCTGTCACTGGCCCGTGGCGGCGCTTCCGGGATCTCGCGGCTCACACCGGCTACCTCCGACAACCCTCGGATGAGCGAGGGCCAGAGCGAATGATCACAAACTTCTTCTTCCTTTACGACCCTTTCGGCTATGTGCTGTCACCGGTGTCGCTCATTGTTGTCGGTCTTACAGTATGGCTGTTTTTGCGTGGGCTCAAAATACACGCTCGCTGTCTCGGAAGGGTTTCTGGTTGGCGTCGAACCGCCTTCTTTGTCGGCCTCGCGGCCGTCCTCGTCGCGACGAATGGGCCGCTCGCGCCATTGGGGCACAGTCTGTTTTCGGTACATCAGGTCGAGCATCTTCTTCTGCGACTGGTAGGACCGCTTCTTATCGCGGTTTCTCAGCCCTGGCTTGGCCTTCAAGCCGGATTGAAAAGGGAATGGCGCCGACGCCTTGCCGCGATTGGGCGTGCGCGCATCCCGCGATTCTTGGCGCTTCCTGCATCTGCCACCTCCTTGTTGATTGGTGCGCTTTTCGTCTGGCAGATCCCGATGATCTACGCCCTTACACAACGTATTGCGGCGATGGAAGCGCTGGCACATCTGTCTATGGTGCTTGCTGGGCTTTGGTACTTTGCTATGCTGTTCGATCTGCGTGATCCGCCTGAAGGAGCGCGGCGCGGCGCTCGGCTGATGTCAGGGTTCGTGGTGATCGTTTCCAACATCTTTCTGGGCTCCCTGACAACGCTCAAGGAGGTGCCCCTCTATGGATCAGAAATCATCGCAGCGAGCGGTGGTCGACTTCGCGCCCTGGCTGACGAGACAATCGGTGGCTACGTAATCTGGGTCCCGTCGTCGATGGTTCTCATCGCGGCAATCATTCTGGTGCTGAACGGCTGGAACGCGGCGGAGGAACGGCGCTGGACGTCCCGCTACGACCTGATGCGCCAATCGAATGCGGCGGCGCTCGAGTTTCCGGAAACCGCGGAGGAACTGCGTCTGAAAGTAGAGAAGCCGAACCGGGACATGGGCCGTACGCTCGCCCTTGGCGCATTCTCCATGTTCATGGTTGTCATGATTACCGTCGTGACCATCGTCTATGCCCTCGGATAGATTGAATTCGACATGAGACCAGACGCATTCTTCTCCGCTAGGGCCCGCCTGTTTCGCCACTGCCACGGCTGGACACATATTGTAGTGTCCTTACGCGTACCGGGTGCTTGCGCTGGCCCCCGGCGGCGAGCGTCACTTTAGCCGTGATCGCCATCGAAGTGATCAACGTGGCCCTGTGCCGACGATTTTCCTGATCTGACGGAAGATCATCTCCTCCCATCAGGCGTAGATGTCGATCGGTGTTCCGTCTTTCACCATTGCATAGATGTCCTCGATCTGCCGATCTGTGACCGCGATGCAGCCAGCTGTCCAGTCGCGGACATCCGTTGGGTCGATCCCTGGGCGTGGACCACCATGGATGAAGATGTCGCCGCCGGGGGAAAGGCCCTGCGCTTCAGCGAAGGCTATGTCGGCCTCATTCGGATAGGAGATGCCAACCGAAAGATGATACGTACTGTCGGGGTTGCGCTTATCGACTACGTAAGCGCCCTCAGGGGTCCGGCCGTCTCCCTCGAATTGCTTGTGACCCTCAGGAGCGAAACCCAGCCCGACCGGATAGGTTTGCAATACGCGATCGGCTCCGTCCAGAACAAGCAAACGCTGCCCCTTGTAAAGCCGAACACGGGTCACCTCGGGTCCGCCATAGCTGCGGAACTTGCTGGCACAGCCAGACAAAAACGCTGCCAACCCGCCCAACAGGACGGCGCGGCGGGGAAATCGGATGGTTTTCACTGCTCGATGCCTCTTTCGTGAGGTCTGATATGGACATTACGTTACCTTGCAAATGCTGCGTGATCAATGTCCGTGGGCAAGCGCGGCCTTTGCGATCTCTGGACCAACCTGCTCACCGCTGAATGCCTTGCGGGCCTACCGCAGCGCCTTGAGGGCGACCGGCAGGGAGGCCACGGCAAGCCTTAATCGAACAACTCGTGAAGCCAGGATTTGCGCCGATAGCCGTGCTTTCCGCGCCGGTAGCCGCGATCATCGTCGTAGCCGCGCGGCTCAGGCACCCGCTGAGGCGCCACATCGGGTGCCGAACGCTCGATGATCTTGTCCAGTTCGCCCCGGTCGAGCCAGACACCCCGGCAATCGGGACAGAAGTCGATCTCGATCCCCTGGCGGTCGGTCATGCTCAAGGGCACCTCGCAAACCGGACACATCATCCTGCCCTTCACGCTCATGTCTCGTCTCGGCTCCTTTCCGGGTTCTCCCAGTTCAATGACCATGTGCCAGCGCCCCTTTGGCCAAGCCTTCGCCAACCTGTTCACCGCCGGACGGCGGCGCCTTGGCCTCTTGGCTGTTAAGCAGGCGCAGGGCGTTGGCCACCACCAGCAATGACACTCCTACGTCGGCTGCAATAGCGCCCCACATCGATGCCAGTCCGAACGCGGTAGCGACAACGAAAACGCCCTTGGTCGCCAAGGAAATACCGATGTTCTGATGGATAATCGACATTGTCCGGCGCGAATGACCGATCAGCCAAGGCACCTTGCCGAGGTCGTCGGTCATCAGGGCAATATCCGCCGTCTCGATTGCCGCGTCCGAACCAACAGCGCCCATCGCGATGGCGTAATGCGCGCGCGCCATGGCGGGGGCGTCGTTCACCCCGTCGCCGATCATGGCCACCATGTCATGCGTTTCGACCAGTTCTTCGATGGCTGTCACCTTGTCTTCGGGCAAAAGCTCGGCACGGACCTCGTCGATGCCGACCTCGGCTGCAACGGCGCGCGCTGTCCGCTCGTTGTCGCCCGTCAACATGACGATGGTCTTCACGCCTTGCGCGTGGAGCTGTGCCACGATGCCCTTGGCGTCGGGGCGGATACGGTCGCGCAATTCCAGGATGCCGGTCACGCCGGTGTCGTCGCCCACGGCAACAAGGGTGCTGCCAGCCCCTTCGATGCGGTCGCGCAGATCCTTCGGAATGGCGTCGCCGAAACCCTTCTCCTCGGCAAACCGGTCGGACCCTAGCCAGATCGACCGGCCGTCTGTGCGTCCTTCAAGTCCCCTACCGGGAACGGTTCGGGTGTCTTCCGCGGCGGACACATTGATGCCGTCGGCTTCTGCCCGCGCGAGAATGGCACGCGCCAAGGGATGCGAGGAACGTGCCTCCAGCCCAGCGGCGAGGGTCATCAGATCTTGCGCCGATGCTTTGCCCAGCGGATGCACCGCCGCCACCTCGGGCTCGCCCATGGTGATCGTGCCGGTCTTGTCCATGGCCAATGCAGTGGTCTTGCCCGGTGCCTCAACATATGCACCGCCCTTGATCAGCACCCCCGCCCGCGCAGAGGCGGTGAGTGCAGCGACGATGGAGACCGGTGTCGAGATGACCAGAGCACACGGGCAGGCGATCACCAGCAGCACGAGTGCATTGTAGAACCAATAATCCCAGGCCCCACCGAAAATGAGCGGCGGCAACAGGGCAATTGCGATGGCGAGAGCCATGACGATAGGCGTGTAGATGCGGGCAAATTTCGCCACCCACTGCTCCACCGGCGCGCGGCGGGCATGGGCGTCGCCGACCATGCGGATAATCTTGGCCAACACGGTGTCCGAGGCGGCCTTCGTGGCGCGCACCGTCAGTGTGCCTTCGCCGTTGATCGTACCGGCATAGACATCGTCGCCCCGTTCCTTTGGGACCAGCGCACTCTCTCCGGTGATTGGCGCCTGATCGACGGCCCCTGCCCCATCGACAACCTCACCATCCAATGGGATGCGGTCTCCGCCGCGCACGACGAAACGTGCGTTGATAGCAACCGCGGAAGCCGGTACGTCCGCTTCCGAACCGTCATCATAAAGAATTCTTGCCGTCGGCGGCGCCAGGTCCAGCAGAGCTGAAACCGCATTCCTCGCACGCCCGACGCTCCAGCTTTCGAGGAAAAGCGAGAGCGAGAAGAAGAACGCAACCGTCGCCGCCTCGAAAAATTCGCCGAGGCCAATTGCACCCGCGACTGCGACTACCATGAGCAGGTTCATGTCGGGCGACAGCCGCCGTGCGGACGACCATGCCTTGGGCGCCACGAGCCAAACACCGAACAGGATCGCAACCGCGAATAGCCCTGCCTCGACCAGTGGCATCGGCGCTTCGCCGTGCCCTGCGAAGAGGCCGAGTGCCCCCCCCATGCCGGTCTCGATGATGTGCCACAGAAATCCCGCGGCCCAGAAGCCGCCACTGAGCGCCGTAAACAGCCGCTGGCGTGCAAGATGGGCCGCCTGGTCGACCGACGCGTTTTCGGCATCCCAGGGCTTGGCGGTCATGCCGGTGCTTGCGACCAGCTCTGCAATTTCGCCGTCCGATACACTCTTGGCGCTGTCGAGAATAGTCATCCGTCCATTGATCACGTCGAACGCGAGATGCTCGGCCCCGCCGATCTTCGGGCCGACCACCTTGTTCAGGATTGCTACCTCCTCGGCGCAATCGAGGCCGGACACCTGAAAACTGCGCCCGCCCGCTGGCGCGGGCGTCGTCGGAACGATGTCGCCGCACGTTCCGGCGCTCCCGCAGCAGCTGCCGCCGCTTGTCTGGGCATCTTCGGCGTGATCGTGGTCGTGACGATGGGTGTCGGACGGCATGAATGGACCTCTGGATTCGGGTGCTTTACCATGACATAGCCCCTACAGTAGCTAGAGCTTCAAGAGCAAAATACGGTGGTATTTCAGTTTGTTTTATTGCTAGAGGATGCGGCGACCGGCTCCATCACGCCTTGAGGCATGAACAGCCGCTGCAAAGAAAAACAGTCACGAAAGGAAGCTTGATGCGGGTTTTGATGCTGAAGCAAAAAATGATGGTTGCAGTGGTGCTGTCGCTTACGGCCGGATGCGCAGTCCAGCCGACTGGGCCAGGCGACGCGGCAGACCAGCGGGGCAACGTTCCCGAAGCCGTGATTGCAATGGCTGCCCCGGATCAGGATGTTGCAACCGCGCGCTTGGTGCCCGAGGACGGGTGCTACTGGTACGAACACAGCGGCCCCGTTGAAACGACCTTGCTGCCGCTGCGCACGGCGAACGGCAACCCTATCTGCGTCGCGCGGGAAGTGTGACGACGACCCGCACGTCACATCAATGCGCTGAGAGCTAATTACCTCATTCAACTTCTCGCGGTAACGCTGTCCTCAGCCGAATAAAGATGTGCTGTCGATCCGATCTCGACGTTCGGATAAAGCTCGTTGATGTGTGCCATAACCATCCGCACGCAACCCGAACTCGCACGACCGCCGATGCTTCTCGGATAGGGTGTGCCGTGTATCCGAAGATAGGTGTCGCGATCACCGACATAGAGATAGAGCGCCCGCGATCCCAAGGCGTTTTGAGGCCCGGGTTCCATCCCGTCGGCCCATCTTGCGTTTTCGGGATCCCGCTCGATCATATTCTGTGTCGGCGTCCAGTGCGGCCACCTGACCTTGCGCTTGATGTTATAAACACCTGGCTCGTAGAGGTTGCCCCGCGCGATCGCCACGCCGTAGCGCATCGCGGTTCCACCCTCCTCAATGTGGTAGAGATACCGCGCGACCGCATCGACATGGATGTCTCCCGGCACGAGGCCGTCCTTCGCGTCCACACGCTGAGGCAAGAAACGTGGGTGTAGTCCCCAAGGGTTTGACGTGGCCGGATCGAAGCCGGGCGGGCTGACTTGCGCGTCCCATTCAGCCTTCTGCGCCTCGGTGGGCCAGCTATCGGCAAACACAGGGTTGGCCACAGTCGCCGAAAAGAGCGCTGTTGTCGTTTGAATGAAGTGTCGTCTTGTCAGCATGTCGTACCCTTTCGGTTCCCACCGGCGATCAATGGCAAGAACGATATACATTCTCGTCGACTAGATAGGACTTCTAGTGGCTAGAGGTTCAAGGGCAAATTTTCGTGAACGCATGCACGCGACCCTGGTAGCACATGCTTGCCTTGCGGTCGGGTTAACGGCCAACCAGGTCAGGTCCGAATTAGCGTGGTAAAGCGGGAGTCGGGGGGCGGAGTAGGACAGATTTGCCGAATTGGTCCCCCGGTGGATCGGCTTTGGTCGAAAGATACTATCCTGACACCCTGTCGAACTTCACCCGCCCGTGTCATTGGCCGAAACTTCGGCTTGGAACTCACGTTGTCGCTCAGGCCAGGTGCTCTTGATGTAGACGAGGATCGCCTCGATCTCTGCGTCTGTCAGATCCTCTCCGAAGGCCGGCATGTCGCTCTCGTATCCCGGCACGACGGCACCGACCCCGCCTTTAGTGATCTGAAAAAGCATGCGGTCTGAATGGTGCCAGGTGTGGCCTGTGTCATCATGCGGCGGGGCCGGCATTCTTCCGGTGTCAAGACGACGACGCCAATCGGGCTGGCCTTCAAGGTTCGCACCATGGCAACTGGCGCAGTTGTCCGCATAAAGCTGTTGCCCTGCCGTGACCTCGGATGCAAGCACGGGCTCTCCCAAGAACGTCAGTCCCTCGACACGCGGGTCCACCGGTTCCGATTGGGCCAGCACCACAACGCCGGTGGTCGCGAGCGTGGACACTAGGGCAGCGAGGTGCACTGACCGCCTGACCGTACCCTTCGCCAGTCGGTTTTTCGGCCCCTTATTCATCGGCATAGATTGAGATTCCTTCCGGGCCAAAGGCGTAGGTCCTTAGCGTGCCTGACTTGACCGCAGCCATCCCGGGTGCATTCGCGGGCATTCCCGGCAAGGTGATACCCGTTATCGCCGGACGGGTTTCCAGCAGCCGCTCGATGATGTCGACGGGGACGAGACCGCTGACATAGTAGCCGTCGATTTCGGCCAAGTGGCAGCCGATGCCCTGGGCGGGCACACCGACTTCGACCGAGCGTTTGTCGAAGTCGCGGTCATCCACACGCGTTACGGTAAAGCCGTGTTCTTCGAGATAATCCCCATAGGCATCACAGCAGCCGCAGCCCGGATCGCGCCAGATGGTGATCTGCCTTTCGCTGCCCGTCAGACCGGGCGCCACATCGCCTGTCGCTTGCGCCCAAGCCGATGTGGTCAGGCCCACCATTCCGACAATGCCGCTGCCAATCAGACCAAGCGCGTTTCTTCTCTGCATCATTTTCTCCATCATAGTTCTCCTGTTTCGATCCAGGTTGCGCCGCCGTCACGGCTGAATTTCAAGATGCCGCCCAACAGGGCAGCGATGTAGGTCTCGTCTCTTGGATGAACCGCAACAGCGGTCGCAGCTTTGCTGGCCCGCTTTTGCCAGATGACTCCGCCGTCCTGCGATGCCCAGAGGCCCGAACGCAGAGCGGCATACATCACTTCCGGCGCCGAGGGGGCACTGGCCAGCGACAGGATCGGTTGACCGCCTGGCAATGGCGCTTCGGACGGTGGGGCTTCACCCGCAACCAATGCGTCCATCGCGTTGCCTGGCTGCACGTCCTGCCAGCGACAAAAGCAATCGGGCACCCGCGCAAGGCCAACCTCGGTGCCCGCATAGATCCAGATCCCGCCCATGCCGGTTTCAAGCTCGACCGAAGCCAGAGCAAGAGGTTCGCGCTCTGCGTCGTCGAGCCAGGGGCGGTCCATGGCGAGCGACCAGGTTGCGCCGGCGTCCTCGCTCTTCCACAATCCGTCGCCGCGAACCGAGGCATAGATCATGTCCGAGTTCCGCGAGGCGATGGCAACGGCATTGATCTCTCCGTCAGGCAGCCCAGCGTCGCTGACGCGCCACGAAGCGCCCCCATCTTCGGAAGTGCTGACACCGCCCACGGCGAGCCCCGCAACCACACGGCCGGGCCGGTCGCGATGGGTCGCCAGCGACAGCACGTTCCCCGGTGTCTCTGCCGCGGTCCAAGTCCGGCCGTCATCGTCACTGACGAACAGCCCTCCTCTCGCCAGCAGAATGGTATCGCCATCAAAGGCAAGTGCCGCTGGATCACCATCGCTCGCCGCGAGTGCGAACCCCGGCAACATCGAAGCGACGCCGATACTGAGTGCCGCGGTGAGTACCTTGCGCCGGTTTGGCCGACATCCAATCTCAATCGACTTCAATCTGCATGCTCCTCTGCTCATGCGACGCGGATCACGCCCATCATCCCGGCCGCCTGGTGCTCAAGGATGTGGCAATGGAACATCCAGTCTCCGGGATTGTCGGCGACCAGGGCGATTTCGACCTGCTCGCGCGGCGCGATCAGCACGGTGTCCTGCCATTCACGGAATTCGGTCGGCACGCCATCGCGGCTGATGACGCGGAAGGAGTGGCCGTGCAGGTGGATCGGATGGTCGAAGGCAGTGGCGTTCGTCATTTGGAGGATATGGCTCGCGTCGCGCTCCAATGTCAGGAAGGGATCGAGCATGTGCCCTTCGGCCGCGACGCCATTGACGAACCACATGCCGCCACCCACAACGCCACCCATCATTCCGCCCATCATGCTGCCGGACTGGCTCGGGCCCATCTGGCGCTCGACCATGGCGCCCATCATGCCCCCGGTGAACAGGATTTCGTGACGACGGGCTGCGTTCAGATCAGGTTCGATCAGTGGATTGGCTGGAAGGGCAATTTCCCATTCCGGCGGCGTGGCACGCAGGGGCGTTTCGTCAAAGACGACATCCAGCAGGTTAAATTCATTATCGCGATAGGCGCGGTCGACGATTTGAAGCGTGGTTCCCGGGTCGGCAGGGCAATCGAGCATTATGTCGGCACGCATCGCCGGGCCCAGAACCACGACACCGTCAGGCGCGGCGTGCGGGGTGATCGGCTGGCCGTCGAGCGCAATGATGCGCGCGGAAAGGTCGCCGAAGTCGAGCGCGAAGATGCGGGCGTTGGCGGCATTGATCAGCCGCAACCGGATGCGTTCGCCTTGCCGCACCACGAAGACATCGGGAACACGCCCATTTATCGTGACAGTATTGCCCAGACGGCCCGCATGGCTCATGTCCATGGCTGCGCCGAAGTCATCCGCAATCGCCGCGTCCCGCGTCAGCCGCCAGTCGTCAAGCAGCCAGGTGACATCGCGGTCGACCCGCGGCGGGTTGGATTCGTCGATGATGAGTGGTCCGGCCAGCCCACGTCCGACCTGCTCGAAACTGCGCTGGTGGGGGTGATACCAAAAGGTCCCGGCATCGATCGCGTCGAACTCGTAGGTGAAGGTTTCTCCGGGTGCGATCGGCTTCTGCGTCAGGTGTGGAACCCCGTCCATCGCGTTCGGCAGACGAAGTCCGTGCCAATGGACGGTGGTTTCCTCGTCCAGACCGTTTGTGACGACGATGCGCAGCCGATCGCCTTGCCGAACCCGTAGCTCCGGGCCGGGAACCTGACCGTTGAAGCCCCAAACGGGGGTTGCGGGATAAGGTTCTGGGACCAGCCTTGCCTGTCCCGGCGCGGGGCGCAGCGAAAAGCTGCGGATTTGCGGCTCGGCGCGCAGAGGCTTTCCGAAAGCCGCGGCGCCGAAACCCGCCAAGGATGTTGCAAGAAAAGATCGGCGACTGAAACGGGAACTGATTTGGTAGGACATGGATAAACACTCTCTGATTTCACTGTACGCCGCCAAAGCAATTGCTCAGCGACGTTCATGGCCCCGCGCAAACGCCCATTTGGGGGCGTCCGGCACGGAGAAACACACGAAGCGCAATCAAGCGCCGTGTGTCAGATCAGAGGTAGACTCGAGGAGGTTGTTTGGCCGGGGGGCCAGATATTCCGTGCGGAACGTCCATTGGCCGGATTTCATGGGCCGCGGCGGCAGCGATCGGGCTGGTGCCAGCCGGAATCGAAAGAAGAGCGGCCATTCCCGCGGCATTGCACACAAAATCACAGACGGAACCCATCTTACCGTCTTCCAAGCTGCCGCAGGCGTCGCAATCGTCCATCGCCATCATGCCGCTGTCCGTGGAGACCATTGACGAGGCCATGGCAATTGAGCCCGCAGACTGCGCGACCGCGCCGATGGCAAAAGCCACCAGCGAGAGAATGCAGATAAGGCGCGCCCAACGTCTCATGATCTTGATCTACTACCCGCGCGATCCGAATGCCAGCGGCACAAAATCACGTTTCTTGGAACATCCAAAGATTGGCTCGTTCAAATCCTCGGCCAACCGACTTGTTGCAGCGGCAACCACCTGCCTATGACCGCTGGGCAAACGCCGCGAACAGGGCAAGCGTGCGCTCGCTCACATGATGCTCGATCCCTTCGGCATCGCGTTCAGCCGTCTCGGGGTCTAGCCCGAGGCTCAGGAGAAAGCGCAAGACGATCTCGTGGCGGTGCCTGCATTCCTTGGCAAGCGCCCGGCCTTCCTCGGTCAGAAAGACCGAACGGTATTTCGCGCGAGTGATCAGGCCGTCCCGCGCCAGACGGCCAAGGGTTTTGGCGACCGTCGGCGCGGTCACGCCCATCCGGGCCGAAATATCGACCGGTCGGGCTTCGCCGTTCTCGTGGATCAACTCAGCGATCAATTCGACATAGTCTTCCGCCACCTCGCTGCGCCGCGCCTCGCGCACACCGATGAAGGCCTCGGCGCGGGATTCGACCGCACGTGCCTCTGCCTCGGTTGATTCAAGGTTCTCATCATCAATCATGCCGTCACCCTCGCACGATCAGGATTGACTCGTAAAGCCTGAGCGATGATTATTAGCCTATGCTAACTTTTTGCGCCGGGACTTTGGCCTGCGTGTCATCTGAAGGGACAACGTCCATGCCTGTCGATACCAGCAAGCGAGGGCGCGAGGTGTCGTCCGCCGTGGAGACATCGCTGCCCACAGCGCCACCTGGCGTCGTCACGGAGCCAGTTTCGGCGTCGCGACGCGCGTTGTTGGTCGGCGGTCTGGTGGCTGCCGGCGGAGCGGCCGTGGCCGCGAGCCGCGCGCAATCCCAGGCAACGCCCGACCCGATGGCGGGGCATGCTATGCCCGGCGGGGCGGTCGATCCGTATTCGGCCCATGACAGTGGCATGGCGCATGGTAACATGACGATGGTCGGCCAGGTCGACCACGCCCGGAACGGGTTCGACCCGACGGCCATGCTGACCGACTGGGAGACCGGTCGCACCGAAGTTCTGCCGGATGGGCGCACGTTGCGAACGTTCGAGGTGGACGCCATCGACATGGAAATCGAGATCGCTCCCGGCGTGTTCTTCCCCGCCTGGACGTTCGATGGCCGCGTTCCCGGCCCCGCCCTGCGAGCGAAGGAGGGCGAACGGCTACGGATCGTCTTTCGCAACCTTGGTTCACATCCCCATTCCATGCACTTTCACGGCATTCATTCAGCGCGCATGGACGGTGTTCAAGGCGCCGGGCTGATCGATCCGGGCGAGGAGTTCGTTTACGAATTCGATGCCAAGCCCTTCGGCTGCCACCTCTACCATTGCCATGCCCTGCCACTGAAACGGCACATGCACAAGGGCATGTACGGCCTTTTCGTGGTCGATCCGGATCCGGCGCGCCACCCCGAATTTGCGGCCGTTGCGGCGTCGCGTGTGCTGGGCAGCCCGGAAAACGCCGAATGGCAGGAACTGGCGATGGTGATGAACGGCTTTGACACCAATTTCGATGGTGAGAACGAGGTCTATGCCGTAAACACGGTCGGCCAAGCTTACATGAACGCGCCGATCCGGATCGACAAGTCGCGCCCGGTGCGCATCTACCTCATGAACGCGACCGAGTTCGATCCGATCAACTCGTTCCACCTGCATGGGAATTTCTTCGACTATTACGACACCGGCACCCAGCTCACGCCGACCCTGCGCACGGTCGATGTGATCATGCAGTGTCAGGCGCAGCGCGGCATCCTCGAGTTCAGCTTCGCCGATCACGAGGACGGGATGTATATGTTCCATGCGCACCAGGCCGAGTTCACCGAACTTGGCTGGATGGGCTTTTTCGACGTGCGAGAGGCCGGAGCATGACCGATCATATCCAACGCAGCCGCCCGCCAATGACCCGCCTGCTTCTCGTCCTCGTGCCGCTGGCCGTCATGCTGGGGGCTTTCGTGTGGATTGCCTCGCTCGATCCGCTGCGCGGCTTCAACAATGGCGCGCCCCCGGTCGAGGCGTTGACCGTCGAACGGACGATCCTCGATGGGTCGGGGATTTCGCTCAGTGTGCGCGCCGGCGGATCGGAAGCAATGGTGGTCGCGCAGGTCGCAGTGGACGACGCCTACTGGACCTTCACGCAGGAGCCCGCGGGGCCGATTGCCCGCGGCGAAGCGGTCTGGTTGCGAATTCCCTATCCGTGGGTTCTCGGCGAGGCCCATCGCGTCAACCTGCTGACCAACACGGGCGCGACCTTCGGGCATGAGATCGGGGTCGCCGTCTCGACGCCAAGCGCCACCTGGGGGCAACTCCGGCTGCAGGCAGTGATCGGAGCGATCGTCGGCCTATTGCCGGTTGCGCTTGGTCTCATGTTCTTTCCGGCGATGAAGGGCGTCGGGCGAAGCGGGATGAACTTTCTGCTCGCACTGACGGTTGGGTTGCTGGCCTTCCTGCTGATCGACATGACTGCGGAAGCGGTGGAGTTGTCCGGCGATGCGGCGGCGATATTCCAAGGTTCTGCCATGGTCTGGCTGGCGGCGCTTACAAGCTTTCTTCTATTGATGGCTATCGGGCGCTGGCGCGGCAATCCGGAAGGCATCGCGCTTGCGTTCTACATTGCCCTCGGGATCGGGCTTCACAACTTCGGCGAAGGGCTGGCAATCGGCGGCGCATTCGCCGCCGGGTCGGCGGGGCTTGGAACTTTCCTCGTCCTAGGCTTTGCCTTGCACAATGTCACCGAGGGCATAGGCATCGCCGCCCCGATGCTTCGTGCCCGGCCAACGCTTTGGACGTTTGCCGCTCTGACCCTGCTCGCCGGTGGCCCGGCCATCCTCGGAATGTGGGCGGGCAGCCTTGCCTATGCGCCGCAATGGTCGGCACTGGCACTCGCCGTCGGAGCGGGTGCGATCCTGCAAGTCATGGTCGAGGTCAGCGCCTACCTTGTACGTCAAAACGCCGACAGGCAGGCGGCGCTGATGTCACCAGCCGTACTGGTCGGGTTTCTGGGCGGCATCGCCTTCATGTACGCGACGGCGGCATTGATCAAGATCTGAGCGGTGATCGGCTGTTTCGGCTTCATGGGGCGGTCGCCCAGCTCTATAAACTGACCCCGTCTGTCCACGGGTAGATCGCAATTTTCGTGCCCCAGTTTTTGCGCCCAAGAGACTTATTCTTTCGTGATTTCGAAATAAAGAATTTGAGGCTAGAGCGACTAGAGGATCCCACAGATAGGTGAAAACACCGCAAATCCATCTGACTACTATTTCTGAGCCGCACGTCGAAATCGACTGTCTCATATTTTTGGTCTGTCACGATTCTGGTCCTCCGTTGAACTATCAACAAATGTTACGCACCAAAACGAGTGCTTCTTTAGAGGTGTTTCATGGCATCGCCCGCCACATGCGGAAACGCACCTGTTCGGTCACCTCGCGGATTAGACCTTGCGCTTCCATCCAAGCAAGGTTGCGCTGGACGGCGGCGCGGCTGGCACCGGTCAGGGTCTCGGCCATTGGAGCGGAGACGACGGGCCATTCGGTCAGCACCGCGCGCAATGCAGGTGGTGTCTTGCCAGAGAGCGGTGCCATCATGTTGTCCGCCCGCGCTGACCATGCCTGGATATCGTCGAGGTGCCGCATCGCGGTCAGGCATGCTGTTTCCATTCCCTCGAGCCAACGCTGCAAGCGCTCGGCAGGTGGGCCACTGGCGCGCAGCCCCCCTGCCCCGCGCATAGCCAGAGGCGCAAAGATGGCCCCCCCATTCAAATTCGGGCCTTCGCTCGCGGCAATGCGTGCGGCGGTAACCGCCGCTTCCATCCGGTCGTCCTGTTGCCCGAGGCCCGCAAGGTTCCAGAGGTGAAACCCCATGCAGGCGCGTGTAATCGAATGCAGGTGGGCGGCTTGCGCCATCAGGTCAAGCCAACCGACCGCGCGATCCGCAAAGGGCTCGGCTTCATTGGCCATGTTTTCAGGGTCACGGCGATCGAGGAAAGCGGATAAGTCCACCTCTGGACCGGGACCGCCTGTCAGACGGCGCACCGCCCATCCGACACGCGCGAGCGCTGCGGTGTCGTCCTGCACCCCGGACAAGCGCATGGATATCCAAAGCGCCAGCCGATCCGGGCCAATTCGGTCACCCACAAACCAGCTGAGGTCTGCCGCCTCGATCAGGGCGAGCCTGAGCCGCCAGCCTTCCGGGCCACGGTGCAGACGGTCATCCAGCGCGCCAATCCGGCTAGCCACACGGGCAAGACGGGCGGCATTACCTGCCTCTGCCTTCCGCCAATCGTCGAGGACTGCGGTTTCAGGCAGCTCTGCCCTCGGTCTGGGCGGCAGATAATCCGGCTCCACTTCTATTGGACCGGGCAGGAACCACAGGTCGTCCTCGGACGTCTCTTCAATCCCCTCCGCATCAACTAGAGGATCGTCCAATTTACTATACTGCGTAGGTACTTGAGGCTTCATATGTGCAAAATATGGCGCTTTTGCATTTTACCAAAGTGTTTTGTTAGGGTGCGCCTGCACACCCTATATAGCACGCGCGCGCGGTGGTCTGCGATATCTCTCTGATCGCGCTCAGCATATGAAAACCAAGGGGTTTTTGATTTGCAGCACCACAAAGAGCGCCCTTGCCTCTGTTTACAAACGGTCGTTTAGTAACGGTATATGAAATTGCTAACGGCCGATTTTTATGCCCCTGTTAGGCTATGCGCGCGTATCCACAGAGGATCAGACCCCCCTGCCCCAGTCTGAGGCCCTGAAAACTGCGGGATGCGTCGAGATCTTCGAAGAGCACGCCTCAGGCGGCAATCGTGCCCGGCCGGTGCTTGCCCGCTTGCTGGAGCGCATTAGCAAGGGCGACACACTGGTTGTCGTACGGATCGACCGGCTCGCAAGCTCTCTGTCGCACCTTCTCGAGGTGATCGAACGGTTGGAGGCCAAGGGGGCGTTCTTTCGTTCCATTCAGGACCCGATCGACACCGGATCTCCGCAAGGCAAGTTCACGCTGCAGGTTCTGGGCGCCGCGGCCGAGTTTGAGCGGGCGCTGATCCGCGAACGTACCAAGGCGGGGCTGGCGAGTGCCCGTACTAAGGGCCGGGTCGGCGGGAACCCGGGCCTACGCGCCCGCGATCCAGCGGCGCTACGCAAGGTGCGGCTCGCGCGGCAAGACGGCTACATGGAGCGGCTGAACGAGACGGCTCAAGACTGGGTGCCACATGTCCGACGACTTCGACCCGATATGGCCTGGGAAGATGTGCTTCGGATCATCAATGGCCCCCTGCCGTACGACCGCCACTGGACGCAAAGCCGCCTTCTGCGCGCAGTGAAAGCCTATGTGCGCGACGGGTTTCTGCCCAATGAAGTGCTTGGTCGCGCTGGACGACGCGAAACCGACGATCGCCTGCCCGCGATTGTCGCTGGCATCAAGGGCGCGAACCCTGACATCGCGCTCCAGGCGATCTGTGACCGGCTGGAATTCATGCGCGAACGCTCCCCGCGCGGACGCGCCAGCTGGCAGCCGTCGTCCGTGAGGATGCTGCTGGAACGCGCGGAGAAGTTGGGCTTGCTAAAGTGCGCGCAATAAACACAACCTTGCAAATCTTCCAAATCATGGAACGATTGCAAGGTTGCAGCCCATTTCTGGTCAGGTGAATGGATTCACGACGTGTAACTGATTTTCGACCAGCAATCCGTCGTGCATATCTTCGCTCCACAACGTCGTGCATCCAGCAATAAGAGCGGCCGACACAATCATCGCGTCATAGACCGAAAGCTGGTATTTTTCTGCCAACGCTCGGCCCACAAGATGGGTTTGCACGGACAGGTCCTCGACTGGACACAAGGATTGGACCCCTGCGAGAAAAGCGCCGGTCTCCTCCCAACTGAGACCGGCTTTCCTCCGGCAATTGACCATCGCTTCGTTCAGGACCTGCACACTGATCCGCGGCCCTTGCCCCAAGATGTCTTCCGCCCGATCCGCCTTTGGGCCGTCGTCAAGAAGGTAAAGGACGACATTTGTATCCGCGAATTCAGCGTTCATGCGCAACGTCGCGGCTCAGGCGTGCGTCCTTGGATAGCTTTCCGCGAAACCGCCTTAGCCCTTGCAGGACTTCATCGGCGCGAGGTTGGCGCTGGACGAGCAAAGTACCGTCGTCCTTTATCAGATCGATTTGGTCACCTTCTTTGAGGCCTAGTTCGCGCACAAGATCGGCAGGCAGCCGGACTGCGAGCGAATTCCCCCATTTTGCAACTTGCATGTTGTCGTTCCTCCAGCTGGATATACGATCATATATGTATATCATCCTGCCGCAATTGCCAAGATCAGCATGCGACGACGACGGCGAACGGGCTTGTGTTTCGACGGTGAGCTCACACAAGATGTGGAAAAAACTTGCGCGAATCCGACTCTTACGGCAATAGTCACGGAAACGAGGCAAAAAACGTCAATAACCGTGAACACGCCGAAGATGCGTAGCGCGGATGGAGAGGGCAGATGAACAAGACTTTCGTGCACCAGGACCTGAACGCGGTCATCCGCCAGCATTCTGAGTGGCTGGCCAACCAGTTGCATTCACAACGCGAGAGCCTGTTTCCCCCTGACGCCACAAAGGAAATGCGCAAATTCACCTCCGGCGAGGCGGCAGCGCTTCTTGGTGTGAACGATTCATACCTGCGCAAAATCAACCTTGATGGCAAGGGCCCTTCGCCTGAACTGACGGCCGGCAATCGTCGCCTGTATTCCGCGCAGGACATTCAGGCCCTGCGTGTCCTGCTGGAAAAGACCGCGCGCAAGCCTGGAGACTATATCCCCGGACGGCGTGACGGCGATCACCTGCAAGTCATCGGTGTGATGAACTTCAAGGGTGGATCGGGCAAAACGACGACTTCGGCACACCTTGCACAACGGCTGGCCTTGCGCGGTTATCGCGTCCTGGGCATTGATCTTGATCCGCAGGCCTCATTCACGGCGTTACATGGCGTACAGCCCGAATTCGATCTGACAGATGGCGGCACGCTCTATGACGCGATCCGCTATGACGACCCAGACCCGATCCGCGCTGTCATCCGCAAGACCTATATCCCGAACCTCGACCTGATCCCGGGCAATCTGGAACTGATGGAGTTCGAACACGAAACGCCGCGTGCTCTTTCACAAGGCAACGCAGGCCTGTTCTTTTTCCGCGTGAAAGAGGCGTTGGCGCAGGTTGACGGCGATTACGACGTTGTGGTCATCGACTGCCCGCCGCAACTGGGCTTTCTCACCATGTCCGCACTTTCTGCCGCCACCGGCGTGCTGGTCACAATTCATCCGGAAATGCTCGACGTGATGTCGATGTCGCAATTTCTGCGCATGACGGCTGATCTGATGGACGTGATCGCCGAAAGCGGTGCGGACATGTCCCACGACTGGATGCGCTATGCGCTGACACGCTATGAACCTCAGGATGCACCACAAAACCGGATCGTCGCCTTTCTGCGCACCATGTATGGCGATGCGGTGCTCAACTCGCCAATGCTCAAATCCACGGCGATCTCCGACGCAGGTCTGACAAAGCAAACCCTATACGAAGTAGAGCGGAGCGCCTTTACCCGCACGACCTACGATCGCGCCCTTGAAAGCCTGAACGCGCTGAACGACGAAGTCTCTGATCTTATTCAGAAAACGTGGGGGCGGTCATGACGAGTGGCAAGAAAAAACGCATGTCGATGCTCGATAATCTCGCGGCAGCCGGTGGCCCGGGCCCTACCCCTCAGGCTGGCGCCGTAACCCCTATGATGACGTCCAACCGCGCCCTGCGCTCGGCCCGTGATGCGGTCGATTCACATCATGTCTGGGAACTCGACCCGGCCAGTATCGTCGACGACCGAATGGCCGACCGGCTTGATCCGGCGGATGTGCATGATCTGCGCGCCGCAATCGAGGCGAATGGTCAGACCGTACCAATTCTTGTGCGCCGGCACCCGTCAGAGACGGACCGCTATCTGCTCGTCTATGGTCGCCGCCGGCTCGAGGCGATCCGCCAGTCCGACAAGGTCGCCAAGGTGCGCGCACTGGTCGCGAATCTGGATGATGACAGCGCTCTGCGTGCGCAGATTTCCGAAAACATGGCGCGCCGCGATTTATCCTTCATTGAAAAGGCGATTTTTGCGCAAGAACTCGTATCGTCGGGCTTTGGAAATCAATCACAGGTTGCAGAAATTCTGACTGTGACCAAATCTTCGGTGTCCATGGCCATCGCCATCGCCGACATGGTCGGTACAGACCTCATCCGCGCCATCGGTGCTGCACACGGCATCGGCCGACCCCGGTGGGAGGCCATGGGCCGTGCCATCGCGGACAAGGGCCTGGATCGGGGCAGCCTGATCCGCCTTGCTGAGGAAACCCATGGCAAGGCCGATGTGGCCATGGTGATTGATGCCGCACCTGCGACCGACGACCCCTCTGTGCAGGCGTTCGAAGCTGTGTCGAAGGTTGTCACAAGGTTAGTCAAACCGGCCAAGGCCCCCTCCCCTTCTGCTGCATCCAGTCAGCCTCTCAGGATTGGGGGCAAACGTGGCGGCACGCTCAAACGCACCGCCAAAGGGATCTCTATCGAGTTGCAGAATAGTAAGTTTGCCGACTGGGTAGAGTCTGAAGCCGATGATTTGATTGAAGAACTTCACGAACGCTGGAAGCAGCGTTCAGAAGGCTGAGGAAGAGCAGAAACCAAAAACAGGAGGCACGAAAAAGCCAAAGAAAAGGTCCCGCAAAGCGACCGCCCTACGAGACCCTGACTTGTTCTTAGCACTCTCAAGTTAGTCTCGGACGCCGTTTTTCGCAAGTCTTAAGTGATTCGCGGACCGTGATTTCTTTGTCTTCGTGAATGTAAAATGGACTACACCCCCGTAACGCCTTTCAGGCGACCCATAAATGCTGCCATTCTGCACTATCAGGCAGCGGCACAACAGGACCTCCCGCCTTCCGGCGTCAACAAATGGGAAGCACTTCGCGAACTCGCCGCTGCCCGTATCGCCTTCGGCTTGTCCGACCGTGATTTGAGCGTGCTTCAGGCATTGGTCAGTTTCCATCAGGCCACGATCGTTGGCGGGAACCATAGTGAAACTGTCGTGCATCCGTCCAACAAGGCTATTTGTGAGCGCCTGAACGGCATGCCCTGCTCGACCATGCGGCGGCATCTGGCGAACCTGGTGCAAACCGGTTTCGTCGTGCGTCGCGACAGTCCCAATGGCAAGCGTTACGCGCGCCGGTATGGCGACGAAAAGATCGCTTTCGGCTTCGATCTGGCCCCCCTCGCCCAACGCTTCGTCGAAGTGTGCGAAGCCGCAGAGGCTGTCCGTGCTGCTGAGGAGCGCTACAAGCGGCTTAGATCCACAGTAAGCCTCATGCGCCGTGATCTAGCGGGTCTCGTCGACTACGGCCGTTCTCTGCGCCCTGACCGAGCCATCTGGGACCAGGCGTCTGACCTATGCGTCCTGACGGCGCGTGACCTTCGCCGCAAGCTCGACTTTGCAGAGTTGCAGCAGATTGAGTCTGCGTTGTCCGAAGCCCTCAACGCCATTAGGGACCTGTTGGAACCAGTGCGGTCACAAGATATGAGCACCAATGAAGTCACAAATGAGCAGCACTATCAGAATTCAAATAAAGACTCTTATGATTTTGAACCACGCTTAGAAAAAGCGCAGGACGAGGGCCGCGTCTCCGATCCGGCGTCAGCACTGGTTGCAGAGGGTAGGACTGATGAGCCTGTCTCAGTCGACAACAATCTACCTAGAATACCCCTCGGTCTCGTTTTGGCCGCTTGCTCTGAATACCGAATTTATGCTGAACGACCTGTGCGCCACTGGCATGATCTAGTAAGGGTTGCCGATGTAATAAGACCTATGATGGGCGTCTCTCCCTCAGCGTGGGATGAGGCCAAACAGTACATGGGTCCGGAAGAGGCATCGGTGGTCATCTTGGCAATGTTGGAACGCTTCGGCGACATCCGGTCGCCTGGTGGGTATTTGCGGTCGCTGTCTGCAAAGGCTGCGCTCGGTGAATTCTCCTGTGGTCCCATGATCATGGCCCTTATGAGAAAGGACGCTGCATGAAAAGTTCACAGCTGTGAACTGCGTCTTGTTTCGTCGCGCAGAAGAAAGGTTCACAGCTGTGAACTCATTGCTTAGGGGATCCGTCCACTTTCTCCCTTGGGGGCGCTTTCCTGCGCAGAGCGCGGACTAACGAAAATCACACAGTCAGGTCACCATCTCCAAAGAGGTTTGGAAAGAGCCGCTCTCGATAATCCAACGGAAACGCCAACCGAACCGGCGTCTTCGGCGAGGCGGACGTCATGTATCCGGCGGCGGTCAGTTTACTCAGCGTGTTGCGAGCAGTACGCTCGGACGTCTTGAGCACAATCTGCGCATCGCCTCGTTCCAGTGCCCCATGCCGAAGAACCGCCGAGATTAGTTCCGGCGCTCGCTTGTCATCGATGGTATCTGCAACAAGACGACGATACCGTTGGTCAAGTCCGCCGAGATCGAACAATCTTGCTGAGAAGGTGATCTGGTCGAGCGTCACCTTTAGGAACCATTCACTAAACGTCTTCAGTGCCGCTTCTGACAGGTTCCCCCGTCCGTCGCGGTCCCCGCGGCGTGGACTGTCGGCCAGATCCATCATCCGTTTGTACTCGCCCCGATCGGTTAGCCCGCGGGCCAGCCCTCGTGATACGGACCAGAGTCCTTGGCCACCAATCCCCGCTGTGAGGGCCATGGCATGAGACATCAGTCTGCTGACACGGCCGTTACCATCCGGGAAAGGGTGGATGTAGTTGAGCCGGTGATGCGCAGAGGCGATCGCGATGATCCGTCCGCTCGAAGACCGCGCCGCAATCTGAAATCGTTTGTCGAAATGGTCCATGAATGCCGCGACGCGCGACGATGAAGGAGGTAGGTGGCGCCCGACCGCAACTTCCCGATCGTCATCCTGGCGCATGCGTCCCGGAACGATGGGCTCTTGTGTGCCTTCGGGTTGTTCGATGACCCGAAACTCATCCGGCATCTCGTCGTAGAAGCTCTTATGGACCCAAGTCAGGAATTCGACGGATGTGGGGCGGGGCAGGGTGCCCTTGCGATACATCTCGTCGATGGCCCGTTGAACGATGACGTGCGCCCGGGCCTCAAGGGCGAGGGGACGGGTTTCTTCCTCAAGCTCGGCCCCAGCCAGCGCCCTTTCGATGTCGCGGGGGCGCGTGTTGTGTCCTTCGATCAGGTTGGAGTAGTAGCAGTTCATCACACGGACGAGATCGGCAAGTTCGGCTGCGCTGTCAGGATGCAACCCTTGTCCCAGCCCGGTGGCTTCCCTCTGGATGTCGACCGAAAGGTCTGCCAGTTCTGTAGGAATATGCTCCTCGAAGAAGCAGGGTTCGATCCTGGCGGGTGTCTCCAGCATTTTTGCCGATCTTCCATGTTTTCAAAGTAATTGAAAAATAAACACATTTCGTACTTTCAAGCAAGGTTTTGCCGATATGCGTTGCCGATCTTGCCTGCCGATCTGGAATTGCTGCATGAAATCAATGGCTTCGGCAGAAGGGCCGGGCTTTTCGGTTTTGTTGTGTGCCCAAAGGGGCCGAAAAAAGTAAAAGTGTTCTTCGGGTTTTGTGACTGACGGATGAGGGCCTTTGGGGTCCCTCAGATGGGTCCGGGCCGGGTTCCGGTCTGCCGTTCCTGATGAAGGGCATTCCCATGCAAACAGGTGTCTTGCGCGTGTTGCGCGCGACCGCTGCCTCGTGGTGGCGACACAAGGAACTACGCCGAACCGGCCAGACGGGGCAGGCACAACGGCTCGAGCGCGAGACCGTCCTGCGTGATCTCGGCTATCTCAGGCAAGCGGCAGCATTGCCACACGCGCATGCGATTTGCGGAGAGGGTGGGACATTCATCCATCTTGGTTGGACCACCGTTTCAACCTTCGCGCCGATTGAGCGCTTTCCCTTGGCCACTCTTGCGGTCGCACGAGGGACGCCCTTCATCGATATCCGACCTGTCACCGATGTCATCGCCATCGCGAACCTGCCGCGGGTGGCGCGGGACGGATCGGTCGACCCTGAACCCTGGGGCCCCGGCAGTTCTGTATCGCTGCTCACCTACATCGACATGGTCGAAGGGCTCGGCGCGAGGATCCTCAACGATCCGCGGTCCCATCAGACAGCCTGATCACCACTTACTCTCACCAAAACTCGAAAGGACGCCAACCATGGCCCGATCCCGCACGCCCAAATTCGATGCCTCCGAGGCCATCACAAACGAAATCATCCGCATCATCGAGCGCGGCGTCCTGCCGTGGCGCAAGCCCTGGACCGCAGGTGGCAGCTCTCGCCCCTTGCGCGTGGGCGGTGAGCCCTACCAAGGGGTGAACAACTTTCTGCTGACGATGCGGACCGTGATGGCGGGCCACAGCTCTCCTTTCTGGATGACGTTGCCGCAGGCCAATGCCTTGGACGCAAAGGTTCGCAAGGGCGAGAAGTCCTCTGTCGTCGTTTATTACGGTCAAAGCCGGAGGGACGCGGGCGGCGATGAGCATGACCGCAGCGACGGGAATGATCACTCCGAGGAAGCCCGTATCTTCCGCTTCCAGAAATCCTACCGCGTGTTCAATGCCTGCCAGATCGAGGGTCTGCCCGAGAGCTTCTTCCCCGACCCGGAGCTAACGCCCGAGCATCCTCCGTCCGAGCCCATCCCGCACATGCAGGCGTTTTTCGATGCCATCGACATCACCACCGTCTTCACGGGCACGGAGGCGTACTATTTGCCGCCCGTGGACAAGGTCTACATGCCGTCCATCACGCGGTTCCAGGATCCGCGTAATTTCTACGGGGTCTGGGCGCATGAGCTGGCCCATGCCACGAAGGCCCCCCATCGACTGAACCGTGATTTCGGGTTCTCGAAGTTTGGCAACACGTCCTATGCGCGCGAGGAGATCGTCGCGTTATCTTGACAGTCTGCACCGCATGCCACCTTGCCGTAGGATGGGTGACAGGCGT
>NZ_AQQU01000017.1 GCF_002210105.1 Oceanicola sp. 22II-s10i
CCGCGATGACCGGGGGCATGCTGAACGAGCTGGAGAAGGCGCATCTCTATATCGCCGAGCTGAACACGCGCATCGACGAACTGGAGGCGGACAAGGCTCGGACCGCCGTGCTCGAGGCCCGGCTTGCCACGCTCGAGGCCGTGCTGGCCGCACGTTGATCCGGGGGCACGCAGAACAAGATTGACCTGGGGTCAACTCACATCTTATCAAAATGCAGGTAGTATACTAAACTACCTCTGATTGCGCGCCTGCATCGCAGTTGATGTCAGATTTTCACTTGATTTCGGGAGGCTCCTGACCGGCCTCCCTCGAAGGTCTCGGAGATTACCATGTTTAGAAAAATTGCCTACATTTCAGTTTTTTCATCCGCCGCGCTGATGACCGGCGGGTTGGCTGCTCCGGCCCTCGCGGATGTCGTTCACCTCGACGATGTGATCATCGACGGTTCGCTCTGCGTCGGGTTCGACTGTGTCAACAACGAAAGCTTCGGTTTCGACACGATCCGGCTGAAGGAGAACAACGTCCGGATCAAGTTCCAGGACACATCGACGGGCAGCTTTCCCTCCCGCGACTGGCAGCTGACCGCGAACGACACCGCCAGTGGCGGTCTGAACAAGTTCTCGATCGACGACATCGACGGAGCCCGGACCCCTTTCACCATCGAGGCCGGGGCACCAAGCCATTCGCTTTACGTGGACGACGGAGGCCGGATCGGTATGGGGACCTCCTCGCCGTCGGTCGAACTGCATACGGTCGACGGCGATACGCCGACGCTGCGGCTTCAGCAGGACACCTCCTCGGGGTTCGCGGCGCAGACATGGGACCTGGCAGGCAACGAGACGAGCTTCTTCATCCGTGACGCCAGCAACGGCAGCACGCTGCCCTTCCGCATCCGCCCGAGCGCGCCGTCGAACGCGCTGGTCATCGATACCGATGGTGACGTCGGGGTCGGCACGCTGACGTCTGACGCGTCACTGCACGTCAAAAGCAGCGACGGCACGACGCGGCTGTTGATCGAAGAGACCAGTGGCATTGTGGACGCGCGCGAATTGATGACGCTCAAGAACAACGGAATTGTCTTCTTTACGTTGCAGGACAGCTCGATCGCGGCAGGCGACGACACTGGTCAGATTTGGAACGTCCAGAACCAATCGGGTGAGTTCCGGGTGACCACCGCACCGGGTGGCGCGGGCGACATTGAGATGCGGTTGGATGTCTCCGGCAACCTGACGATCGAAGGCGAGCTGTTCACCGCCGGATCCTGTTCTGCGGGCTGCGACCGGGTGTTCGACGAAGACTACCCGCTGCCGACGATCGCGGAGCAGGCGGCGATGATGCGCGAGAGGAAGCACCTGCCGAACGTGGGTCCGACCTCCGAGGACGGGCCGTTCAACATCACCGCGATGACCGGCGGCATGCTGAACGAGCTGGAGAAGGCGCATCTCTATATCGCGCAGCTGAACGACCGGATCGCCGACCAGGACCGCGAGATCGCGCGGATGGCGGGGCTCGAGGCCACCGTCGCGCAGCTGACCGAACGGCTGGAGCGGGTCGAGGCGCAACGGTAACGTTTGCTTTGGTTGTGCGGGGGCGGCCTGTCGCCTAGGCTGCTCCCGACTTCGGCCCCTCGGCGGGCCGGGCGCGCGCATACCATCCGGAGCACTTCGATCATGCATCACTTTATGAAATCCGCCCTGACCGCCCTCGTCCTGTCCTGCACCGCCGCGCCGCTGGCGCTGGCCGCGACACCCGAGCCGGTGCAGCAGCACAATTCCAACGCCGTCTGGTTCGACAACTGGGTCGGCCTGTCGAACGGGATGATGGTCGTGGCCGCCCCGAACGGCAAGATCACCACGATCAGCGCGGCGACCGGCACCCCGGTGTTCGAACTGAACCCCGCCGAGGCGATCGACGGCGTCTACCGCTACGAGCTGCGGGCCGCGACCGAGGAGCGCGTCGAGATCGTCAATCCGCAGAACAACGGCCGCGGCGACAACCAGGAAACCACCATGGCCAAGCCGTTCTACACCACCGGCCATTTCGTGGTGAAGGACGGGATCATCATCACCCCCGAGGCAGTCGAGGAAGAGAAGGGCTGAAGCCACCCGCACCATGTGATCCCCGCCGCCCGACATGCGCCCTGTGACGTGCTTTCCCACGTCACAGGCAAAATCCTGTTTTCTGTTCTTTTGCGCGGACAAGCCGTGAAAAAGTCTCTAGGGTGCAGCCAGTATTCGAGGAGCGGTCCCATGATGGCATTCAAACACACCCGCGTGGCACTGGCTGCCGGTCTGCTGGCGGCCTCCGCCGGCAGCGCGGTTCAGGCGCAGGTCTTCACCAGCGACGTGATCATCCAGGACTCGCTCTGCGTCGGGGTCGACTGCGCCTCGAGCGAGAACTTCGGCGCCGACACGATCCGGCTGAAGGAAAACAACCTTCGCATCCATTTCGACGACACGTCGAACAGTGGCAGCTTCCCGGCCAATGACTGGCGGCTGATCGCGAATGACACCGTCAACGGCGGCGACAATTACTTCGCGATCCAGGATGCGACCTCCAATGGTATCCCCTTTCGCGTGAAGGCCGGCGCCAACACCAATTCGCTGGTCGTGGACAATGACGGGGACATCGGGATCAAGACCCTCAACCCGGTGGTCGATATTCACGTGGTCGAGGGCAACACCCCGACCCTGCGCCTGCAGCAGGACGGATCGGACGGCTTCGCGTCACAGACTTGGGACGTAGCGGGCAACGAATCGAACTTCTTCATCCGCGATGTCACCAATGGCAGCGAACTGCCGTTCCGGATCGAGCCGGGGGCGGATGACGACGCGATTTATATCGAGGACACCAACGACATCGGGCTGGGTACGTCCAATCCGGAGGCCGCGCTGCATGTGAGGCGGTCCGATGCGGCCCGTCTGCTGCTGGAGAACTCCACCGCCACCGTGGGCGCGCGCGAGATGCTGGCAATGCAGAACGCGGGCACGGTGTACATGTCGATGGAGGACCTCTCGATCGCTGCGGGCAGCGATACCGGGCGGATCTGGAACGTCCAGAACCAGGGTGGCACCTTCCGGGTGACAACCGAACCCGGCGGCGCCAACGACATCGAGATGCAACTCGACCCCGGCGGGAACATGACGCTGGAGGGGGCGCTGAACTCGATCGGCGACGGGGCCAAGCTGGTGGCGGAGAACAACAGCGGCACGACGGCGGCGCGGGAGCTGATGGCGCTGAAGAACAACGGGGTCGCCTTTTTCAGCCTCGAGGACACCTCGCTGGCGGCGGGATCGGGCACCGGCCGGGTGTGGAACTTCCAGAACCAGTCGGGCGAGTTCCGGGCGACGACCGAGCCGGGCGGTCCGTCCGATATCGAGATGCGGCTGACGCCATCGGGGAACATGTATCTCAAGGGCCAGCTCTTCACCGCAGGATCCTGCACCGCGGGCTGCGACCGGGTGTTCGACGCGGATTACCCCCTGCCGACGATCGCCCAGCAGGCGGCGATGATGCGCGAGAAGAAGCACCTGCCGAACGTGGGCCCGACGCCCGAGGACGGGCCGTTCAACATCACCGCGATGACCGGCGGCATGCTGAACGAGCTGGAGAAGGCGCATCTGTACATCGCGCAGCTGCACGAGCAGAATACCGATCTCCAGGCGCGCCTGACACGTCTCGAAGCGATCACGCGCGACCTTGCCGCACAGCGATAAATCTCCGACTCTCTCCGACGGCCCGATACCTATCGCCGTCGGAGGTCTCGGGGGCAGTGGAACCCGTGTCCTGGCCGATGTCCTGCAGCGGGCCGGGGTCTTTATCGGAAGCGACCTGAGCGTTGCGCTGGACAACCTCTGGTACGCGTTCCTGTTCGGACGGCGCGACATCTTCGTTTCCGATTCCGCCGAAACGGACAGGTTGATCGCGCTCTTCTTCCGCCAGATGTCGGATCCCCGGCCACTGAGCGCCGCCGAAATCGCAATGCTGGACGCGGTGTCGCTCGAGCGGCTCCAGCATCCGCGCAAGAAACTGGACGCATGGTCCCGGGGATTTCGGGCCCATGCCGCGCAGGGAGCGCCGGCCCCGAACTGGGGCTGGAAGGTGCCATACACGTATATCCTGATCGAGCGTCTGCTGGAGTGGCATCCGGAGTTGCGATACGTGCATATGACCCGGCACGCGCTGGACATGGCCTATAGCGCCAATCAGAAGCAGCTGATCACATGGGGGCCGGTGTTCCTGAACCGGGACGTTACGAAATCGCCCGCGGATGCGCTGGCCTTCTGGTGCGCCGTACACAGGCGTATGGAACGGGTGTCCGAGAGATTTCCGGACCGGGTGCACCATCTCGATTTCGACCGGCTGATCCGCGACCCGGAGGCTGTCCTGTCCGAGACGATGCATTTTCTGAAGCGGCCGGTGACGGCAAACAAGCTGGCAGAGCTCGCCGCGCGGGTTCGCCTTCCGGAAACGGTGGGACGACACATGGCCGGGTCGCTGTCGGACTTCCGCCCCGAAGACCTGGCCTACCTCGGAGAGATCGGCCATGACACGTGAAGACTACGAGGCACGCCTGGCTGCCGTACGGAACCTGCCGGGCGGCAGCAGCGAACACCATCGCACCTATGTCGGACCCGTGGCCCAATACGATTTCATGGGGGCCACGCAGTTCCGCCTGCTGACCGGCCTGGGGCTGCGCGAGGATCACCGCCTGATGGATCTGGGCTGCGGATCGCTGCGGGCGGGACGGTTCCTGATCCAGTACCTCCTGCCGGGGCGCTATGTCGGGGTGGAGCCGAACAGCTGGCTCTGGCAGGCTGCCCTTGCAGACGAGATCGGTGAGGACATCCTGCGATTGAAGGAACCGCTGTTCCTGAGCGATCCGGACGTGACCTCCGCCGCCATCGGCGGGCCGGTGGATTTCGTCGTCGCCCAGTCGATTTATTCCCACACCGGCAAGGACCTGTTTCTGCGCTCGCTGAAACGGCTCGCCAAGGTTATCAATCCGGGTGGGCAGCTTCTGTTTACCGTCGTGTCCCCGGAAGAACAGAAGAAGAAGGTACCGCCCGGCGAACGGGCGACAGGCTGGATCTATCCGGGTGTCGTCACGTTCAAGGAGGAGTCGGTCCTGAAGTTCTGTCAACGCTTCGGCTTCACGGCTCAACGCCTGCCATGGTTTCATCCGCGGCAGACCTGGTACCGTGCCACGCTCGACGGATCGATGCTGGACGAGACCCAGATCCAGGCAATGGGAACAGGGCGACCGCTGTTCGACGACCGGTTCGACGCCTCGTAGCCGCGGACGTCGCATAAGTCTCCCATTACAGGGCATAGGCTGCTAGTCTGCCAGTATTCCACGCCGGAGGTATTCCGATGAACTCTTTGATCCTCAAACCCTACGAAAAACGTTTTTTCCTCGCCCTCATCATCGTCGCCGTGCTGGCCTACATGTTCTGGACCGGCTCGCGCTATCCGGCGCTGAACGAGAAGCTGCTGATGTCCGGGGCGATCCAGCTCGAGGACGGGCTGAGCTTCGAGGCGAAATACCCGATCACTCCGGACATGGGCACGTGGGAGCACATCTATTATTCCACGCTGAACTGGATCTTCACCAACAAGAAGGGGATGACCTTCGGGGTGCTCTTCGCCGCGGCCTTCCTGACGGCGGCGGCCTACCTCAGGCAGAAGAGCTTTCGCGGGTCTTTCTCCAATTCCTTCCTGGGGCTCGCCATCGGCACGCCGCTCGGCGTCTGCGTGAACTGCGCCGCGCCGATCGCCAAGGGGATGTATTCCGCCGGGATGAGGGCCGAGACGACGCTCTCGGCGATGATCGCCTCGCCGACGCTGAACGTGATCGTGCTGACGATGCTGTTCTCGCTGATGCCGTTCTACATGGCGGTGACCAAGATCGCGCTGTCGCTGCTGGTGATCCTCGTCGCGGTGCCGCTGATCTGCCGGTTCCTGCCGGTCACCCAGATCAAGGGCCCCGACATCAAGCCGATGCCCTGGAGCGCGGCGGAACTGGCCGCCGATCCGCCGCAGAGCGAGTCGATCTTCGCCGCCGTTCTGGGCGTGGCGGTGACCTATGCGCGCAACCTCGGCTACATCATCCTGCTGACCGTGCCCCTGATGCTGCTGGCGGGGTTCCTCGGGGCGGTGGTCACGGTGCTCCTGCCGCAGGACCTGGTGACCGGGCTCGCCTTCGGGATGGGGGCGCTGGTGCTGATCTGCCTCGTCGGGGTCTTCCTGCCCTGTCCGATTTCCTATGATGTGGTCTTTGCCGGCGTGATGCTGTCGGCGGGGCTGGCGCATGGCTATGTCATGGGGCTGCTGTTCACGCTCGGCAGCTTCTCGGTCTATTCCTTCTTCATCGTGGCGCAGGCGATCGGCCAGCGCGCGGCGTGGATGCTGGGCGGCACCATCGCTGTGCTGGGCATGCTGGCCGGTTTCGGCGCGCAGACCTATCAGGACTGGCAGACCGAGCGGGCGCTCAGGATGCTGCAGGAAAGCCGCCTCGAGGCGCCGGCGGAGCCGGGCCTGCTGAGCGACCTCGCCGGGCTGTTCGTCACCCGCGCCGCCGCCTCGGACATGCCGCAGGGCAGGGTGACCAGCGCGGATGCGGACCGGATCGCGGTCACCGCGACGCCCTTCGCCCCGGCCTCGCCCGCGGCCGACACCGGCTTTACCCGGATCGAGGCCGCCGCCGCCGGGATCGACAAGCCGCTGGAGTTCTCGTTCCGTGACATGTGGCCGCCGTTCTGGGAGGGCCGCAGCGTCGCCACCGGCGACATCGACGGCGACGGCGACCCGGACCTCGTCATCGCCTCGACCGAGGCGGGGCTCTATCTCTACGACAACGACGGCACAGGGCAGTTCGCCCGGATCGACGCGCCGCTCGGCCCGCTGGCCGGGATGCCGGTCTTCAACGCCGCGCTCGCCGATATCGACAACGACGGCTTTCCCGACCTCGTCATCGCGACCTACATGCAGGGCAACTGGCTGTGGCGGAACGTGGACGGGGCCTTCGGCGCCGAGCCGCCGCGCCCGATCGCCAACCGCGAGGACGCGGTGCTGTCGATCGCGCTGACGCTGGCGGATGCGGACCGCGACGGCTATCTCGACCTGGCCCTGGGCAACTGGGCGGCGGGCTGGTATCGCCGCATCCCCGGCGAGGAAAGCCGCAACCGGGTGATCTGGAACGATGACGGGCGGCTGTCGGGCGAGCGCTTCACCGAACTGCCCGGCATTCCGGGCGAGACGCTGTCGATCCTGTTCACCGATTTCGACGGCGACGGCACCGGCGACCTGATCGTCGGCAACGATTTCGAGATCCCCGATTACTTCTACCGCGGCGACGGGGCGGGCGGGTTTTCCATGATCACCCATGGCGAGGCGCTGATCCCGCATGTCACCAACACCACGATGGCGGTCAAGACGGCGGATCTGATGAACGACGGCACGCCCGAGATCTACCTCGCGCAGATCGCCGGGCGCTCATCCGGCGTGTCGAAGAAGCTGAAGATGCAGCCGCTCCGGCGCTATTGCGACGGCATCGCGGATGCGGCGGCAAAGGCGACCTGCGAACAGAACATGGAGATCAAGACCTGGTACAAGTCGGGCAACAATTTCGACCCGACCTACGCCTCGCGCTGCCAGCAGCTCGAGGGGCGCTACCAGGCGGAATGCAAGGCGATGCTGATCAAGGACCTCGCGATCCAGAAGCGCGATCCCTCGATCTGCGCCCTGATCCCCGACAGCCAGCCGGTGCCGCGCGCCTATTGCGAGGTGCATTTCCGGCCCGCCCGCGCCTTCACCGAGGCCGAGGCGGCGGCGGGGATCGAGCAGGTCCAGCGCTCCAACGTGCTCCTGGACTGGAACGGCGACGCCTGGGACGACAAGGCGGTGGCCCGCGGACTGGACGTCGGCGGCTGGAGCTGGGACACCAAGATCGCCGATTTCGACAACGACGGGCTGCAGGACGTCTATATCGTCAACGGCACATGGGTCCCGAACGAGGTCTCGCCCTCGAACCTGTTCTTCCACAACAGGGGCGACGGCACCTTCGACGAGGCCTCGGGCCCCTTCGGGCTGGAAGATTACCTGATGACCGCCGCCGCCACCGCCTTCGATATGGACGGGGACGGGGATCTGGACATGGTGACCCACCCGGTGAACGGACCGGTCGTGCTGTTCCGCAACAACACGCAGGCGCCCGCGCTGATGGTCAGGCTCGAGGATCACGCCGGCAACCGCGACGGGATCGGCGCGCTGATTGCCCTGACCGACGACACCGGCCGCACCCAGACCCGCGAGATCCAGCTGGGCGGCGGCTTCATGTCCTTCGACGCCCCGGTCGCGCATTTCGGCATGGGCGATGCCGGGGCAGCGACGGAGCTGCGGGTCCGCTGGGCCGACGGCGCCGAGACGGTGGTCGAGGGGCCACTGGCGCCGGGGATGAGTTACACGATGCGGCGGAAATGAACGCACCGAGCCAGGCTAGGATCCAGGCGCGAGCGCGCTAAGCCTCGGTTTTGGCGTGCTCGCTGGCCATGATATCGAGAATCTCGCCATCGGTCATGCCGCCCAGCTCCGCAAAAGTCAGGACCGTCTTCGAGGACTCGAAACGGGGGGCAAGGCGCGGGTTATGCTGCCTGAAAAGGTCCATGAAATCTGAAAAGTCGTATTCGGCCATGGATAGTGCAGGTTCGAACAGATCGTTGAAATGCTTGGCATTGCGCCGGACGCACCCGACATAGAAATCCCGGGTCGCGGTATCGAGCTGGCCCGCCGCCACCATTGCATTGAGCCGCTGCAAGAGGCTGGAGCAGCCATCAGGCAGCGCGACATTCCCTGGGGTGCGTATCGCCAGTCCGGCACTGTCCACCGTACCGAGTCCACAGAGATCGAGGAATTTTCGCAAGAAGAGAGCATTCTCCATCGGCTCGAAGATCGCCTCAACGACGTCGGGGAAATACCTCCGCCACAAGTACATCCGGGCGTCGTAATCATAGTAGGACATGCCGCTGGCAAAATGCGACTGGGCGGATTCAACATAGTCCTGAAAGGACTGAGGAAGGCGCTTGCGTTTAATGTGCTGCATCCACATGGAACGCAGATGGGACACGGGTTCGCGCAAGTAGCACAGGATCCGCGTCTGATCGCCGAGGCAGTCCCGGATGAGTTCTATGCGGGGAGGCCTGCAAAGATAAAAGTTCTCGGCGGAGAAGAGCCGTACGTTCGTGCCTGCCGGCTGCGGCGAGAGCCGCGTGGAGAGGCTCTCGATTGTCCGGGCGGGGGCTTCGGGCGGAGGCCCCGAACTGAGGCCCCTAAACTCGGCGGCCATATGTTGGTGCCCTTTGGACGTCTCGTCTCCCCGGAACACCGGCACGTCAAGTCCGCGGGCCGCCAGAGCGGATCGATTGTTAGTCAGAAAAGCCTGGATGGACGACGAGCCGGTCTTATGTGTGCCAATGTGAAGAACATTTGCTGTCATTGAACGTCCACCTTTGAGAAATTTTCAGCTGACTAGGTCAAATAATTGGATGTGGGATAGTGTGGACGTAGTCAGGGAAATTTCAAGCAGACCCACGACGCCTGACAAAGTCAAGCCCTGCGCTGACTCAATAGCCGAAACCTGCCAACTGGGGTTTGCATGTGTCTGTGAACAATTCCACCAATTCCTGCGGCAGCATATGGGTAAAATTGTAAGCTCTCCGTTTCCAGAAGAACCGGTCATTCTTCTGGGTCATCTGGTCCACCGTTTCGACGATTCTCTTGATTTCCGCGCAGCTGAGATCGATTTGCAGGAAAGCTGCCACCTCTCGGAGACCGGATTTCGGATCGGCGGTGAAATCTTCGTACCGGAGTTCGAGTATCGGAACCTTCACGCCCAATTGGCGCCACCGACCCAGGTACTTCGACATCGCGCCGGATGATCCCGAAAACAATGGGAATCCGTCATTTCTCGAAAACAAATCTATGTAATGCGGGAATTCTCCATCGGCAATGATGGCTTCGACGGATTTTACATTGCCCTTCAGGAAAAATTTGCTCTGGTCCCGCAACTTCGCATAATTTAGCGCTGACAGAAGAATATCGAGAGGATGACGCCGAATGAGTATGGCCGCTATGGACTCATCCGGGACAAGCGACATGCGCTGGTGGACAGGATGGAGATGGGTCTTGAGCAGCTTTGACTGCTGACCGCGCAGGGACACGAGCGGAGCGTTCGCCGGGTATGCCTTCAGAAAGGAGATGACCCGGGATTTGCCCTCATCATCATAGCCAAAGATTTCGTTTAGGATGTATCTCAGCCAAGTATTTCCGCTCTTGGGGTAAGATGCCAGCCAGCACACCTTCCCTGCGGGCGGAGAGGCGTCTTCATCACGCCTCTCGCCCGGGAGTCCGCCAGGCAATTCCGCTGCTCCGTCAGCCCGCGGGTCGGATCGTGATCGATTTGCCGTTACCTCACCCGCGGTCGAGCGCGGCCTCCTCGCATTCCACCTCGACGAAGCTCTGCGACATCTTGAGGAAACTGTCCTCCTGCGGCGCCTCGGCCTTGCGCGGGGCGGCGGCGGGCGTGCCCCCGGTGGCGTATTTCAGGAACAGCCCCATCACGTGGCCGACCCCGTTCTCGGTGACGTTGCGCAGGTCGCGGGCGTAATAGGCACCGCGGTTGTAGGCGCCGGTGATCACCTCGTAGGACGGGAAGTAATGCACGAAATCATGCGCCTTGCGCAGCATCTCGGCTGAGACCCGCAGCACCGATTTCGAATAGGTCGTGGCCGACAGCACATGCGCGCCCGGCTCGGCCGTGGCCATCAGCGGCACCGGCGAGACGGTCAGGATCACCTGCGCCTTCGGGTTCACCTCGCGCAGCCTGGCGAGGAACTCGGTCATGTCGCCCACCACGTCCTCGACGCCCTGGTTGTAGAATTCGTACTTGTCAGGGTCGAATTCGCCGCCCTCGACACCGGGGCAGAGCGGGAAGACGGCGCCGTCCTCCTTGCTGCGGTAGCATTCGGTCAGGCCGAGGGTGAAGACGAAGACGTCGAGCGTCTCGAACATCTCGCGCACGGCGGCGAGGTGCTGTTTCCGGTCGGCCTCCATTTCCTCGACCGAGACGAAGTTGCCGGGCTGGATCGCCGGGCGGAACGGATCGCGGACGGTGCCGTCGGGATCGATCCACGGCCCCTCGGCGGGGGTGAAGCGGCCATAGGCACGGTCCATCAGCTGCAGCAGCTGGCGCGCGGTATAGAGGTTGCCGTAGCGGGCCGAGAAGGTGCCGTAGTTATGCGCCGACAGCACGCCGGGCGAGATCAGCGGATGCCCCTGCTCGGCCACGTAATAGTCGAACCCCGAGGACTTGAGGTGCCGCGCGATGTGCTGGGCAAAGCAGCTGCCGGCGGTGGCCACCTTGGTCTCGGGGGTGATCTTCAGATCGAAGACGCCGACCGGATCGACATCGCCGATCTCGGGGGCGGAGACGGAGCGGCGCCAGAAGGCCTTGTCGGGAAGGGATTTGTAGGGATGGTCGGTCATGATAAAAATTCCTTTTGAACAGACCGGAAGTCTCTCCCCTTCAAACCTATTCAAGTCGGGCTTGTGTTGCAACGAATGCCGGGCTTCACTCTTTCACTTCGGCGCCCTGATGCCGCGAATGCGGATATTTTCGTCCACTCTCCCCAATCGAGACCGGCGATCCCATCGAAGCGCGGGCCCTCAAAGCGACTCGAAATAATCCAGCAGTCTCGCTCCGTAACGCTGGTTCGCATGGGTGGCGTCGGACCCGCAGAAGGGTTCGGCAAGGAAGCCGTCCGGGTCGAACGCCTTCGGGGGAACCGGACAGATCTCGATCCCGATCTCCGTGAGAAACTCGTTTGCTACCTCTGTCTCGATGTTCCAGAAGGCCAGCCTGGTCCAGATATCGCTGAATTTCATGCGAACCTGCTCGCCCGAGTCGAGGGTGCGGAGCTTTCCATCACTCCGCAGCTCGCGTTTCGGCGGAGGCGAGGAGTAATGGATCGTCCGACAGGGGGCGGCATCGCGCATCTCCCGAAGGAGCGTTTCTTTCGAGATCGCCTCCGCAAGACTGCTGCGCAGCGTGGCAACCGGCAGGACCTCGTAGCCTTCCATGTCGTCTTGTGGCTTCTGGCCGGCCCTCAGGATCACGTAGGGCCGGTCATGCACGAAAAGGCCTAGCACATTATGCAGCGTGCCCAATCTGGTCAGCACAAGCAGGTCATCCGGGCCGAGCGCCGCGATTTCCTCCATTGCCTGCTCGATCGGCGTGTCGCCATGACGCTGGGTCTTGAGCCAGCGGACAGTGACATCACCTTTGCTCACGTAATCGGGCCCCTCCTTTCTCAAGGCTTCTGCCTTTGCAACCATCTGGGTATGGCTGTTGCCGACGACGAGGATCTTACGCGATGTCATATGCATTCCTGTGCCTTGCCGGGGTCGCAGTCGCCTGCCTCCCGGGCGTTTTTGTCGCGGATGCAGTGATCCACCATCGAAGTAATTGAAAAAAGGAAGTGCATTCAAGCGGCTCTATAACTGAACGTGCCGCATGGCCCGAAAACGCCACAGGCAACGGGAGGTGGCTCTCCCTGTTCGGGCCGTCATATCTCGAGAAGATCAAGGGCGTCGGCTCCCTTGACAAGACCTGAGTTCCGCCAGTACCGCCCGGTCGCTGCCGCAGCATGGCCGGGGTTCTCGGGTTGCAGATCGCTCAACAGTGAAAGAGCTGATCTCGCCTCCTCGGTCGGTCCATCGGACAGCGCAGGGGTCCACTTTGGAATCAGGGCAATCAGAGCATCGACCACCGGCCAGTCCACAGTCTCAAGCACGTCCTCGATCCGATCCCAGGACCGTTCAACCGGCGTCGATTCCGGCGTCCTGACCGGAAGATCGAGGCTGGGATAGGTCGCATTGAGGCGCCGAACCATGTCGGTCGAGCAAACTGTCAGGACATCGGCGGCATCCTGACTGAGCGTGGGCTTGTTGAGAAGCGACCCGCCCCGGTTAAGGTCGTGAAAGAACAGCAGGAGGCCCTCGGTCTCGCGCCCGAAGGTTGTCACTTCGGGAAAGAACTTGGCCCGGAACCTTTGCAGGAGGACCAGTTGCTCTGCCGTTACGGAGGCGTTTTCCCGGATGTCCGGCAACCGGGTTTTCAGGCCGGGGCGCCAACCTTGCAGGACCGTTTCAAAATCCCGAACGACGCTACCCTCTGGGAACCGCTGCGGGTCGAAGGCGCGCACCTCCATCCGGTTGACGCGTGGAGACCTGCGCCATCGCGAGAGGGCCTTGCTCATGTCTCTTACCTGTGTCGGCGGGGCGAACCAGGCGGACGCTTTCAGCCGCTGCTGCTCGACCGAAAGATACATGCTCAGCGGATCGCGAACATAGGCCAGAACCGTGATCGTTTCGAGTTCGGGAAAAACCTCGCCGAGCATCCCGATGAAATCACCGGGATTGGCCCGGATGAACTTTTCACCGGACAGTATTGCGGCATCATGTTCGGTGGCGCGTCTTCCGATCTCTCTCAGGGTCTCGCGGGACCTGGCGCGAAGCCTTTCCATGTTTTCGGCCCGGGCCGTGACGCCGATCAAGGTCGCCAGAGGGGCCTGTCCTCCCACCCGTTTTTCCGCGTGATAAAGAACCCCTTCTTTCGACAGTTCCGCACCGGCGTCAAAGAGGGCTGCCTGGATCGACGTGCTGCCACATTTGCCGTCTCCGATATGCAGCAGCACGCTACGCACCACGTCGGTCATTCCTGAAGCGGAGCGCACAGATGACAGTGCCGGGTCGGTGGAAGGCGGCTTCCACGAACACGACTAGAGCGCTCCGAGACGGCGCATGGCTCGTCGCGTTCTCATGAGACACTTTCCGTGGGCCAAACGGCAGGCGCCGGTTCCAGGTTTTGCAGCAGGGCCGTGACATCCTTCAGTATGACGCCATCGATCCCGACGGGCACCGTCAGGGACTCCGCGCTTCCCTCCCAGGCCTCGGCGAAGGCAGGATTGTGGGCGCGGCAGCGCGCCAGGAACGTCGAAAGATCCTCCTCTCGCCGCTCTATATGCGGCTCGATCGGCCGCAGGGCCTCGGCGGCGCGGGGATCGCGCAGGCGCTGCTTGAGCCATTTGTAGTCGTTCCGGCTCAGCTTGTCGCCGGCAAGTGCCCGGTTCGCCATGAGCTGGCAGATGACGACGCTGTCCTCGGCCCCGACATTCTCGGTTTCGCTCTCGTCCTGCAGGTAGAGATCGGACAGGCCGCAGGCCTGGAAGAAGCCGCCGACCAGATCGTCCCCGCCGAAAGGGATCACCGTCACCGGGCACAGCCTGTCCCAGACGGCGAAATTGGCCTGCATGCGGAAATAGGCGAACCGGTTGGGGTTGGAGAGCGCGCGCATCTGCGCCTTGCTGAACCCGCGAAGGGAGGTCGTGACGGTCTGTTTCAGCCCTTCGCGCCAGAGCGACAGCAGATGCCCTGTCGGCTGGCGCAGATAGGCGATGACCTGTTTCGGGACGCCGATGCGCTTGTGCACCCGCTTCATGGCGATACGGGTCGAGCAGTAGTAGAAATCTTCGGAAGACAGGATCGCGAGCGGCGCCGTGCTGACCCCTTCCGCGACCCGAGCTGCGAAGCCGAGCGGAGGCAGCTCGTTCCCGGCCATGCGGAACAGCGCCGCGAAGTGGCGGTGCGAGGGAAAGCCGTTCTCGGCGCGTCCGAGCATCGGGAAATCCACACCGGCCGCCAGCAGCCGGTCGTGGTGGCGGTCCAGATAGCTCTGGATCGCCGATGTCCCTGTCTTGTGAGGACCGATATGCAGGATGACGTCCGTCACCCCATCATCTTCCGCTTCGCCAGCTCCGCGTTCGCCTTTTCCAGCTGGTCCTCGGGCAGCGGCTGCGTGCCGACCCAGCCGGCGAAGCGGCCGAGGCCCTCGTCCAGAGACACCGCGGGGGTCAGGCCGAGGATCTCCTTCAGCCGGCTCACGTCCGCCATGTTGTGGCGGATGTCGCCCAGCCGGTACTGGCCGGTGACCGTCAGGTCCGGTTCGGCCCCGAAGGCGCGGGAGAGGCTCTCGGCCACCTCGCGCACGCTGGTGGCGCGGCCCGAGCCGACGTTGATCACCGCGTTGGCCGGATCCGCGCGCTCGGCCGCGGCGGCGAAGGCGGCGGCGACGTCCGAGACATGCACGAAGTCGCGGCTTTCGGCCCCGTCCTCGAAGATCGGCAGCTGCAGCCCGCGCCGGATCCGGGTGGAGAAGATCGACAGGATGCCGGTGTAGGGATTGTTCAGCGACTGGCCCTCGCCATAGACGTTCTGCAGCCGCAGGATCGCGTAGCCGATGCCCAGCGTGTCGCAGCTGATACGGACCAGGTCCTCCTGCATCAGCTTGGTCGCGGCGTAGATCGACGAGGGCGCGGTGCGGTCGTCCTCGCGGGTCGGCACGGCGGTCAGGGGCGCGCCGGTCTCGGGGCAGACCGGATCCCACTGGCGCGCCCGCAGCGCCTCGGCCGAGCGGGCGGGGGGCGTGATCCGCGGCCCGTCGGGCCCGTCGGTGGTGTCGCGGCGGATGTAGGCGCCTTCGCCGTAGACCGAGCGCGAGGAGGCGAGAAGCACGCGGGTGACGCCGTGCCCGCCCGCGGCGAGACGGTCCATCAGCAGCGCGGTGCCCTGGACGTTCGCATCCGTATAGCGGGCGATCTCGTACATCGACTGGCCGGTGCCGGTCTCGGAGGCGAGGTGAACCACCGCCTCCATCCCGTCGAGGGCCTTCTCGATATCGGCGGCGGAGGTGACGGATCCGCGCAGGAATTCAGCCCCCGTCCGGGCCATCCAGTCCAGCCCCTGCGGCACCTCGCCGTGGATCTGCGGCGACAGGGTGTCGAGGATCCGGACCTCGTGACCGTGATCGCGCAGAAGGGGAACGAGATGGGACCCGATGAAGCCGGCACCCCCGGTTACAAGAATTTTCATCAAATATCTCTTGGTTGCTGCTGCCACCGGTTCGCGCGGAACCGGCCCTTGCACGCGGCCCCGGCGATGCGGGGCCACGGGATCCTTGTCCGGAAGCGGGCAGCCCGGAACGCGCTGCCCGCTTCCCGCTCACTCGGCGGCATGTGCTGCGGCGTCCGAGGCAAGATACATGTCACGCTCGGCGGTCCACAGATCGCCGAACATCACGTCCTGCCAGTTCTCGAACCAGGGGCCGCCGTTGGTGTAGTGGATGCAGACCGGGGTCTTGTCGGGCTGCGGATATTCGCCCTCGAGGAAGTTCCACTTGAGGTCGAGCGCGCCAAGCTGGCTGTCGTCGGTCCAGCTGAAGCGGTGCAGGAACGCCGGCTCCGAGCCGTTGACCAGTTCGGGCGTCAGCTTCTTCACGTCCGGATGCGCGCCGTTGAACATCATGAAGGACGACCAGTTCTTGCGCGGGTAGACCGTCTGTTCCTTGCCGTCCATCTTGACCATGTTGGCGGGCGTGTAGTCGTGCTGGACGCAGTAGAGCGCCTTGTCCTCGTCCACCTCGTCGAGGATCTTGAAGATATCGTCGGTGATCAGGAAATCGCAGTCGACGAAGATCGACCAGCCGTCATGCGCGCCGATGTAGGGGGTCAGGAAGCGGGTGATCGAAAATTCGGTCGAGGCCTTGTCCTTGGGCCGGGTATAAAGCCCCAGTTCGCGCAGGGTCGGCTGCTTGAGCGGGTAGATCTCGAGATCCTGCGAGGCGTGGCGGAGCATGGAATGCCGGCACACCTGCCATGCGATGTCCTCGCGTGAATCCCAGCCGACAAAAACTTTCAGCTTCTTCGTCATATCAATAGCCTTTCGCCATCTGTGCTAGAGGTGTGTTCCGCCACCGCGCGGTGGCGGGATCTTGTGTTTGGCGTGGTCCCGTTCTCACATACGGTCTGGCCGATTTTCTTATAAATCCAATGTTTCGGGGACGCCACGCTTCTCTCCGGCCGGATGCCATCTAATCCTTTTTCGGGCGGCGAATTGCCTGTGAAGCAGCCCGAAGCGGCGCGGAAAGCCGCCACGAGGTGCTCTTGCGCAGGGCCTCGTTCTCGAACTCCCAGTATTGCGCCTTTTGCGTCAGCGTCGAGACGTCCTCGCGCGCCTTCGCCAGAGCCGCCCGGATCTGAGTATTCTCGGCCCGTATGGTCTCAAGGTCGTTTGCCAGATCCTGACGGCGCGTCTCGGATATCTCCCGCTGATCCTCGGCCTCGGTCAGGGCGCGCCGCAGCTCGGTTTCTTTCTCCTGTGCGGTCTTGCTCCGTCCGATCATCTCGGCCAGGTCGCGCCGCGCCTGCTCCACCGCCTGCTCCGCGGCCTGCTCTGCCGCGCGTGCATCGCGCTGCGCCTGGTTCACGCGGGCCTCGGAGGAGGCTTCGTTGTCCTGCAGCGTCATCACGATGCGGCTCAGCGCCGAAATCTCCTCGTGCCGGTCGTGAAGATCGCCCTGCAATTCCGCGATCCGGGCCCGGAACTGCTCGGCCTCGGTGGTCAGCCGGTCGATCTCGCGGGCCCTGAAGGTCTCGGGCGCGGGATCGTGCGGCGCGGGGACCGGACCCGCGTCCCGCAGGGCCTCGAGCTTTTCCAGCGCAGCCCGTTCCGCGTCCTGCGCCGCGATCAGCGCCTCGGAGAGCCGGTTGATCTCGTCCCGGCTTTCGGCGCGCAGATGCTCGTAGTCCGCATCGGGCACCGCGGGGTCAGGCGGGGTCGCGGCGGTCTCCGCCGATGTCGCCGCCAGGCGGTCCTCGGACTGGGCGAGGGCTGCGGACAGCCGGGCGATCTCCGCCCTCAGCTCCGCCTCTGCCCCGCTGTCGGGCGCGGCGATGCGCGCCGGTGCCGTGGCCGACACCTGGACGGCGGGCGCGCGGTCGCCCAGCACGGCCTCGAGCTCCCCGACGCGCCGGGCCAGCCATTCGGCCTCGGCCTCGGCGGCGCGACGTTCCTCGGCATTGTGCCGGGCCATCTGGGAATCTGCGCAGGCGCGGCCCAGGCGGCTGAACGTGGCATGGATCGCCTTGCGCGCCACCGGATCGTCCTCGGTCGCGAACAGGCGCTCGAAGCTGGCGTTGCGCTGCGCACCGACGCCGATCACCGCCAGCCCGTGGCCATGGGTGAATTCGAAGACGGGATAACGCGCGCGCAGTTCCCGGACGAGCCGGTGCACCCCGAAGCCGCGCTCGCGCACGTTGCTGTCGTGCAGCACCACGATCGCCCGGTCCGACAGCTTGGGCAGCCAGCCCTCGAAATCGCCCTTCACCGCATCGTAATCGTGGCAGCCGTCGATATGCAGCAGGTCGATGCTGTCATCCTCGAAATGCTCACGCGCCTCGTCGAACCCGGACCGGACCAGACGGGAGAATTCGGAATATAGCGCGTTGTTGTGTTCGCTGACCTTCTCGAACACCTCGGGGCCGTAGAACCCGGCGTGCTCGTCGCCTTCCCAGGTGTCGACGGCAAAGGCCCGCAGGTCGAGCCCCATGCGCTCGGCCGCCTGGCAGAAGGCGAAATAGGACACCCCCCAGTGGGTGCCCAGTTCCACGAAGATCCGCGGCGCCTGCGCCTCCATCAGCCAGAAGGCGAAGGGCACGTGTTCGAGCCATGCGGACTTGGCCAGATAGGTCGGCCGGGTCAGGATCGTCGGCAGGCTGAAGAGGCTGAACAGCGTGGTGTCCGACGCCCGGCCCGGCAGCGCGCCGGACAGGGACGCAGACAGCGCCGTCGTCTTCTCCGGGGACTTGCTTGATTTCTTCTTGTCGTTCTTCTTTGCCATCGAGACGTTCGCTGTTCCGAAATTTTGCCGCCGGTATCCCGGGCGGCGACCGGGTCATGCCTGATCGGTCAGATATCTGGGGTCGCCGTTGGAAACGGCCTCTGCAGCGATCTTTGCCACCAACCCGGACGACACCTCAAGACCGCAATGATCCGCAATGGCCAGGACCATCTGTTCCGGAAACTGCAATGCCTTCTCGTAGGAGATCAGGAGGACAGGTATCGCGTTCCGTGTCACCTGCTTGAGCAGCAGCACATTGGACTTGGCCGATTTCCTGAGGGCCTTGACGGTCGCTATATCGATTTCCATGCTGTTGCGCAGGGCAATGGCCACGATATCGCGGAAGACGACGATGGCGCGCGGGTTCCGCATCCGTGCCGCCAGGCCCGAGACGTCGCCGCGCGCGGCCGGGCACTTGAACCCCCAGCGGTCGTGGTCCGCGTCCCGGACCCGGCAGATCCTCTCGAACGCCTCCAGATCCCCGGATTTCACGGCGGCCAGAATATCCGCGTCCTCGAGAAACTGCGGCGATACGGTTTCCCCCATGAACACACCGAGGTCCTGCATGACACGCGCCAGCATGGTGGTCCCCGAGCGGCCCAGCCCGAAGGCGAAAATCGTCGCCTGTGCCGGGCAGGGGGACGGGTTCAGTATGTGCAGACCCGGATTGGTGAGGTTCTCGGACGGGGCTTGATCCATCGCCGTCACGCCCTGATCAGAGGTCGCCGGGTCATGTCCGAACGCTCAATTGCTGGCCCCGTAGAGATAGGTCGGATCGCCGTTGGCGACCCGGTCCCGGGCAATCTGCCTTGCCCGCTCCTCCGAGATCTCGATGCCGGAATGGGCCGCGATCGCCATCACCAGACGATCGGGATACTGCAGCGCCTTTTCGTAGGAGACCACGAGCGTCGGGATCTCGGCCTTGATGACCTCGTCGATCAGGGCGACATTGGCTTTCGCGGCGGCCTGAAGGCCGGGGATGACCTCGGCATCGACGGAGATGCTGTTGCGCAGGGCAATGGCCACGATATCGCGGAAGACGACGATGGCGCGCGGATTCCGCATCCTTGACGCCAGGCCCGAGACGTCGCCGCGCGCGGCCGGACACTTGAACCCCCAGCGGTCGTGGTCCGCGTCCCGGCGACGGCAGATCTGCTTGAATGCCTTCATATCCCGCGCCTTGATGGCCAGCTGGATATCCTTGTCCTCGTGGGTCTGCGGCGTGATCTTCTCACCCATGAAGATGCCCAGCTCGGCCATTGCCCGCGACAGCATGGTGGTCCCCGACCGGCCCAGCCCGAAGGCGAAGATAGTCGCCTGTTCGGGACAGGGGGCAGCGTTCAGGACATGCACGCCATAATTGATAAGGTCGGCTGTTTCGTCTTTCACGGGTATTCCTTTTGGTCATCCACCTGCGGGGCTATCAGGGTGTCGTCACTTGATCGTGCAGGGTCAGATCGCGAACCTGTCCGAATATCTCGAGCACCTGTCGGGTCAGGTTTTCCCTCTGATAGACGGTTTTCAATCTCTGTGCAGCCCTGCTTGTGGTCTCGGCGCGGCGGCCCGGATCGAGGATCAGCCGCTCCATGTACCCGTACCATGCCTCCTCGTCCCCGGCCAGAAAGCCCGCGCCCCCCGCGCAGGCACGATGATAGACCGGAAGGTCGGAGGCGACCACCGGAATACCCGCCTGGCTGTATTCGACCCATTTCGTATCCGCCTTGCAACGGTTGAAGCGGTTGTCCTCCAGCGGCGCGAGGCCGATCCACCAGCCCAGCCGGCGCAGCAGGGCGATGAAATCGTCGTAGTCCAGCATCCCCGGTGTCACATGCCCGACCCGGTCGGAAAACGGCTGCAGCGCCCGGGGGATCGGCAGGGTGCCGAAGATCTCGAACCGCAGCGTCGGAAACCGCAGCATCAGCCGGGCGATCGCCCCCTCGATCATCTCGAGATCCGCGGCATGGCCGCCGCTGCCCATGTATCCGATCACCGGCCCGGTGGCCGGCGGCAGCGGCGGGGCCGTGTCCAGGTCCACCGAGCAATAGATATCGCCCGCCACGATCGGCACCCGGATGCCGTGGCCGCGCAGATCCTCGGCCAGCGGCGCGGTCGAGGCATAGAGCAGGTCGCAGGCCTCCATGTTGTCGCGCAGGGCCTTGAGCCGGGCCGGATCGTTGTAGGCGGCGTATTTCTCGGGTCCGAGGCTCATCGGGACCTGCAGCAGGTCGTCGTCGATATGGAAGATCACCGGGATCCCGGCCTGGCGTGCCAGTTGCGCCCAGTAAAGACCGTTCTGGTAGGTATAGCGCGACAGGACCAGAAGCGTGGGCTGCACATAGTCGAACCGGGCGCGGATGGCCTCTTTCTGGCGGAGGTTCTTGTCGAAATAGACCAGCATGTCACCGGGTCGCGAGGCGAGAGGCTGGGCGAAGCTGATCTCCTGTGTGGCTCCGACCCTGTCGGCAACGACCAGAAGCCGTTCCGGTGCCCATGCGGAGGCGGGGCGAGAAGCAATCATGGTCATGGCTGTCATCGGGCCTCCGGCATCAGGATGGCATCAGGTGATCGCGCAGCGCCTCCGGCGTCAGCGCCCGCCGCAGCCCGGACAGGTCCGGCGGCGCGGCACCGGCGTCACCGCTGCGCTTCAGGGCGTCGGCGTGGTCGAACACCGACAGGATCTGCGCGCGCAGCGCGGCGTCGGAATATCCGAGCAGGACATGGGTCTGGGCCGCCCCGGCGATCCGGCGGCGCAGGTCGGGCCGGTCGGTCAGCAGGTCGAGCGCCGCCTCCCAGCCCTCGTCCCCGACCAGAAGCCCGCGGCCGCCGCCCGCGCAATCGTCGTAGACGAGGCCGCGGCTGGCGATCGTGGCCATCCCGGCCGAGGTGTATTCCACCCATTTCGTGTTCGCCTTGACCGCGTTGAACGGGCTGCGGACCAGCGGGGCGATCCCGATGTCCCAGGCCCGCTCGGCCAGCTTGAGCAGGAACTCGGCATAGTCGCGCACCGGCTCCACCACCGTCACCCGCGCGCCAAACGCCGCCAGCGTGTCCGGCATCGGGATCGAGCCGAACAGCTCGAAGTTCACCTCCGGGTGCCTGTGCATGTAGGACACCAGGGCGGGCAGGGCGATCTCGAAATCATGCGCGTGGTCGAAGCCCATGTAGCCGATGCGCCGGGTCGGGCCCTCGGAAGGTTCCCGCAGCAGGCGCGAGGCGCAGTAGATCCGCCCCGCCACCATCGGCCCGGTGAACCCGAGCGTGCGGAAGCGCTGTTTCAGCGCCGGGGTCGAGCAATAGACCAGGTCGGCGCTCCCGAGCAGTTCGGCCACCGTGCCGGTCCGCTTCGGATCGCTGTGGATGCGATACTTCTTCTCGCCGATCTCGGGCGGGATGTTCAGCAGGTCGTCGTCCACATGGTAGATCACCGGCGCCCCGGTCTCCCGCGCCACCTTCAGGATCCGGTCGGGATGCGGCCCGCTGTAGCGCGAGCAGACGATCAGGTCCGGCTTCGCCTCGCGCAGGCGGGCCTCGAACCAGTCCCCGGCACTGCCGCTGCGCCGTTCGGTCCCGAACCGGTCGATGATGTCGGTTTCGGTGAGGATCTCGTGGGTGAAGGTGCCATTCGAAAACAGCGGCGAGAGCGGCTTGAGAAACGACAGCTGCAACGTCGGTATCATCCCGTTCGACACGAACAGGATATGCCGCCGCCGGGGCGCGCGGGCCGCAACCGCCGGAACGGTTGCCGGGACCGACGGGGGGGTCGCCGCGGGCGGCACCGGCGCGCTGTCCTCGGTCCAGACCTCGGGCAGCGGCGCGGCGCCCAGCCCGTTGATGAGCAGCCTGGCGAAGCGGCGGTAGATCTCGTCGCGGTCGGTCACCAGCCCCAGCCCGTCCAGATAGCGTTTCTGCCGGGCGAGGATCATGTCGGGGCGCAGTTCGGCGTCGCGTTCGAAGGCGATCCAGTCCTCGAGCGTGCTGATCTGGGTCAGCGCGCCGTAATTGCCCGCATCCATCACACCGCCGGGATCGGTCCAGACCGCCGTCGGGATGCCCGCCAGCACCATGTCGGTGACGATGGTGGAGGGCGCCGAGACGCCGTAGTGGTAGCGGCCCAGATCGACGTTGTAGATCGGCAGGTTGTTCAGCGTGACGTTGTCGGGCAGCGCCACGTTGTTCTTCAGCACGTATTGTCCGCCCGGATGCGGCCGCAGGGTGACCCGGCGGTCGCGGCGGGCCAGGTCGGCGCAGAAATCCGAGAAGATCTCCATGAACGAGGCGCCGTGGTTGCCCGAGGCGCGCAGGCGGACCGAATGCAGGTTCTCGCAGATCATGCCGCCGTCGACGGGCGGGTGCGCGTCGCCGGGAGTCGGGCGCTGCAACAGGGTCGAGGGCCCCGTGACATAGAGCTTCGAGCGCTGCGAGGCCGCGGTCGAGGTGGTCAGTTCGGCCCGGCCGGACCAGCTGCACACGATGTCCGCACCCCAGGTGATGTTGCGCCCGTGCGCGATCACGTGTTCGCGGTTCTGCAGGAAGCCCACGCATTCGAACCCGTGCTGCAGCGTCACCGTCAGGTAGGACGAGGGCGCGACGCGGAAGACATCGGTGGTGTCGCTGTGCGCCGAAAGGCTCGACTCGCTGGCGGCAAAGATCATGCCGGCCCCGCCCTGCAGGGCGGCGAAGGCTTCGGCCGCCTCGCCGTAGGTATGGATGTCCGCCCCGAGATCCTGCGCCATCGCCGCGATCTGATCCCGCCAGATGCCCTGGGCGTCGCGGCCGAAGAACCGCTGCGACACGAAGAACCGGATGCGCGCATCGGTCTCGCGCGCCGCCAGATAGGCGATCCCGCGCACGATGTTCACGTCCTGCACCAGATTGATCAGGAAGACGACGCTGCGTCCGGCGGTCGGGTCCATGACGGGGCGGGGTGCGGTCATTCGGCGGCCATCCGTTCGGGCACGCGGCCGGCCGGGTGCGGCAGCCGCGTCAGATAGGGGGAATTGCGTTCCGACAGGAAGACCCGGACATCGTCGAACAGAAGGTCCAGCAGGGCCCCGACCAGCGCGAGATCCTCGTGGTAGCGCTCCAGCGCCAGAAGATGGCGGAACCGCCGCAGCTGCGGCCGCACGGGACGGAGCTGCGGCAGATCGGCCGCATCCAGGCGGAGCCGGCCCGCGACCTTGTCCTGACCCGGCCGGACCCGGTCGCGCCAGCGCGGCGCCAGTGCCGCCATCGCGCGCTCCGACAGCGCCACATCGACATGGCCGCCGCGCGGATCGAAGGCGGGATCGACGTCGAAATTCAGCCGGACGCGGTTGACCGGGCAGGGCACGGACAGGCAGTCCAGCTTCTGCACCGTCTTGTGGATGTCGCCGGTGCTGGCCACACCGTGGATCACCGCCAGAACCGGGGCCGCGCCCGGGACCGCCCGGACAGGCAGCGCGGACAGGAAATCGGCCAGCCGCACGGCCTCGCCCGCCGGATCCCCCAGATCGCGCATCAGCCGCGAGAACGAGGACAGGGTGTCCTTGCGCAGCCGCAGCCGGTTGCGGTCGAGATCGCCGACGATTTCCGCGGCGTCGCGATAGACGAATTCCTCCAGCGGATCGTAGAGCCGGTATCCCGCCGACAGGACCTGCGCGCCCTTGGTGAGCGTGGTGATCCCGCGGTTGAGCGACTTGACCACGCTGAAGTTCTGGGCGTTGACCGGCAGGAAGCAGACCAGGCTGCGCGAAATCAGCGCGGTCTCGCGTTCTTCGGTCCATTCCTCCAGGCGATAGGGGACGGGCAGCCGCGACAGCAGCTCCAGCCGGTCCACGGTCATCGCCCGCTTGTTGGTCAGGATCGACAGCCGCGGCCGGTAGCCGCCGCCGCGCAATCCGGCCAGCGCGCCGCTCATCGCGGCGAGATCCTGCAGACCCACGCTGAAATGCGGGTTGTCGCCGGTCCCGAACCACCCGATCTCGAGAGTCCGGGTCGCGCGGGCGCGGGCGGCATTGGCCTCGAGCCGTTCGGCCAGAAGGGCGGGATCGTAGCCGCCGTGCGGATCGTTCAGCACGTGGCAGGGCAGGCCCGGCGCGAGATCGTGCATCAGGCCGCGCATCGCCTCGGTGGCGCAGAGGATGAAGTCGAGATGCGGCAGCAGCGACCGGAACCAGACCCGCAGGTGGACAAAGCGCGGGTCCTCGGTCTGGCTGAAGTAATCGTCGAAGATGTCGACCCCGACCCGCTTGCCGCTGGCCTGCAGGCGGGCGGCCAGCGCGATCGCGCGCGCGTCGTTGCATTTCGACAGCAGGCAGATGTCGGCATCCAGCCCCTTGCCGTCGCGCACCGCGTCGATGGCGAAAAGCTCCATCTCGTGCCCGGCGGCGGCCAGCAGCGGGCGGATCCGGTCATAGCGGATACGGACCCCGGCGGAACCGCTCCACTGCTCGTTCGGGATGAATATCGCGATCTTCATGCCCGACCCCCGCGCTACAGGATCTGCCGCAGCAGCGTGACGGAGGCCAGCGTCCGGTCCCATGCCTGCGGCAGGACGGCGGACAGTCCGACCGGGTCCATCTCGTCCCGCGCCAGCCCTTCCGGCAGCTCCGTTCCGACCCGCACCGCCGAGCAGCACAGGCTGTGATATCCCGCCGCCCCCAGCCCCAGGCCCAGGGCGATGTCGGCGCTCGGGCCGGCGGTTTCCTGCATCAGCGGCAGCGCGGCGACCAGCGCCGCATGCCGCACCAGCGCAAAGCGCAGGGCATTGGCCGCGACCGGATAGGTGGCGTTCGGCAGCACCGGCAGGCAGTCGGGTTCGGCAAAGATCAGCTGCGGCGCGGTCATCAGCGACACATGCGAGGGAAACAGCCCCCCGGTCGCCATGCTCAGCATCGTCTTCTTGCCCTTCTGGGATTCGCGCAGCACCGCGCAGGCCGCGGATCCGATCGTGCCGTCGGCCCCGAGCAGCGCGGACAGCGTGGCGAAGGTCCGCGTGTCCGGCAGCCGGATATCGTCCCCCGCGAACAGCACGATGCCCCCGCCCGCGAAGTCGGCGATCCGTTTCACATCCGGCCAGCGGCCCTCGCGCAGCACCTCGATCCGGCCCCGCACCGCACCGGCGATCGCCGCGCGCAGCGCATCGCGCCGCTCGAACGCCGTCATGTCGCCCGTGGCCGGCGCGTCATCGTCGAAACCGGCGATGACGTCGATCCGGTCGTGGCCGGTTTGCCGGACCAGCATCTCGAGGAACCGGCCGGTCTCCTCGGGGTCGCTGGCGGTCAGCGCCAGCGTCAGGCCGCCGGGGGCGGGCGCGTCGGAAAGCGGCAGGATCGGCGTCGGCGCATCAGGTGCGACGGGCATCGCCATCTCCGGCATCGAAGCGGTGCCGCCGGGCCGCCAGGCGATCGACAGGTGCAGCGGCTTCAGGGCCGCGACCGGATCCGCCGCGGCAGCCGTCCGGGGTCCTGTCCGGGGTCCGACCAGCAGCGGCGCCGGCGCGATCCCGGTCTGCGGCTGCAGATCGGGCAGGACGGGCAGGGCGGCCAGCGGCAGCGAGACCGACCAGCGCGGACGCCGGGTGTCCGCGTCGCCCACGAGGAAGGCGCCCGCGGCCCGCGCTCCGGGCGCGACCGACAGCGTGGGGGACAGCAGCGCCGCGATGGTGGGCACGGCATCGCCCGGCAGGATCAGGCAGGTTCCCTCCGTGGCGCCCGCCTCGTCGTCCGGCCGCGCCCCGAGCTGGGCGGCCAGCCGGGGATTCTGCGGCCGGGCCGTGTCCCCGAGCGCGCCGAGCCTCAGGCCGAAGATCCTTTCGATCCAGGCCTGCACGGCGGGATCGAAGGCCGGTTCGGACCCGATGGCGCCCGCCGTGTCGATCCGCAGGTCGGTCAGGGCGGGCGGGGCCGAGAACCGCGCGCGCAGATAGCTGTCCGACACCGCCCAGAACCCGCGCATGAGGCCGTCCCGGCCCGTCAGCCGCCCGGCAAGCTCGGGATAATGCAGGCCGCCGCGCACCAGCGAGGGGAAGGGCAACAGCGCAAGGCCGAGCGTCGCCCCGGTGCGGTCCGACAGCTCCAGCAGAACCGGCATCAGCGGATCGCGCAGTTCGATGTCGATCCAGGCCACGCCCTGGGCCACCAGCGTTTGCCGGTCCACCTGCACCGGCCGGTCCGCGGCCGAAGCCGGGGCCTGAAAGGCGCTCAGGCACAGCCCCTCGCCACGGTCCGCCTCGATATCTCCCAGCCGGATCCGCAGCCTGCCGGAATCCGCCAGCCATATGTCCTCCAGCGCCGAGGGTCCGGTGCGCAGGGCCGGGGTCGCGCAGGCGGGCAGGGCGTCGGGCTCCAGCGGATCGAGCGCGCCCGCCTGAATCCGCGGCTCGGTCCGGTCGAGCAGCACGGCCGGATCGGCGCCGACCAGGGCGGCGTAGAGCCTGAGCGGCCCGCACAGCGCCTTGGCGTCCGAGGAGGTGATGGCCCGCAGCAGCGGCGTCGTCTCGCCTTCGGACAGGGGGAGCGCCGCGGTCGGCGCGGGCCCCGGCACGGGCCGGACAAAGCCGCCGGGAGCCGGGATCAGGGGGCTGTCCTCGGCAGAGGGCGGATGCCCGATCGCCGGTGCGGCGGCGGCCGAAAGAACGGTGTCGAGCAGATCGGTCGACGGGGAAACGACGCGGTTCTCCTGTTTCGCCTTCAGTGCGGCGGCGTTCGGCGCGCGGCCGATGATCCGGCCGATCCTCAGGTAATGCTGCATCGGATCCTGACCGGTGGCCGCCACGTCAGGATAAGTCCTGCGATACCACTCCGGATCGAAATCATCCGGCAGGCGCTGCTCGTCCAGTCCGTCAGCCATGCATCGGGCTCCTTAACTTTCTTCCGCGCGCCGGTCCCCGGCACGATCAGCAATGATTTCAACTCTGCGTCTCCGGACGACACGCGGCGGTCTCCGGCAGGATAAAATGTTCTCTCGATGTCTGATCAGGGCCAGAGAAATCAAATTCTCCGGACGGGGTCACCCCCCTATCTTGGCGAGATCGTCAAATTGCCGCAAACGGCTGATCAGAGCGCCCATTTCCGCGACAGGAATCATGTTCGGGCCGTCGCTCGGGGCGTTGTCGGGATCCTCGTGGGTCTCGATGAAAACCGCCGAGACGCCGACCGCGCAGGCCGCCCGCGCCAGCACCGGGGCAAATTCCCGCTGGCCGCCGCTGGTGGTGCCCTGTCCGCCGGGCTGCTGCACCGAATGGGTGGCGTCGAACACCACCGGCCACCCGGTCCGCGCCATCACCGGCAGACCGCGGAAATCGGTCACCAGCGTGTTGTAGCCGAACGACGTGCCGCGGTCGCAGAGCATGATCTTCTCGTTCCCGGTCGAGGCGATCTTGTCGGCCACGTTGCCCATGTCCCAGGGCGCCAGGAACTGGCCCTTCTTGACGTTGATCGCCGCGCCCGTCTCGCCCGCCGCCAGCAGCAGGTCGGTCTGGCGGCACAGGAAGGCGGGGATCTGCAGCACGTCCACCGCCTGCGCCGCGGGGGCGCATTGCTCGGCGGTGTGCACGTCGGTCAGCACCGGGCAGCCGAATTCCTCGCGGATGCGCGCGAGGATCTCCAGCCCCTTCTCCATCCCCAGCCCCCGCTGGGTGGTGATCGACGACCGGTTGGCCTTGTCGTAGCTCGACTTGAAGATGAACTTCGTGCCCGAAGGCGCGCAGGCCTCGGCGATCTTCTCGGCCATCATCCGGGCGTGGTCGAGGCTTTCCAGCTGGCAGGGGCCCGAGATCAGGGCGTAGGGCTCGCTGCCGCCGATGCGGATATCGCCGATTTCGACGATGCGGGACGGATTGGACTGGTCGGTCATGCGGTCAGGATGCTTTCTATGCGAGCCACGTCTTCGGGGTTGTTGAGTTCCCAGAACACCCGGCCCTTCGCGTCGACCTCGACGCAGCGGACCTTGCGGCCGTTTTCCAGGAAGCGGAGCTGTTCCAGCCCCTCGAGGCCCTCGAGCGGGCCCGGAGTCCAGCCGGTATAGGCCCTGAGCGCCTCGGGCCGGTAGGCGTAGAGCCCGACATGGTGGAACACCCGGCCGAAGTTCGCCCCGCGCTTGGCCGGGTCGATGTAGGGAATGACCTCTTTCGAGAAGTAGAGCGCGAAGCCCTCGGCATCGAAGACCGCCGTGGTGCCGCCGACCCGGCCCGCCTGCCGGTCCTCGGTGAAATGGCCGTAGGTCTGGGCGTCGCAGCGCACCACCGGGGTCGCGACCTCGGCGGCGGGGTCGGCCTTCATCGCGGCGATCAGATCCTCGACGAACCACGCGGGCGTCAGCGGCGCGTCGCCCTGGAGGTTGACGATCAGATCGCTTTCCAGCCCCGCGCGCTCCAGCGCGTCGGCGCAGCGCACGGTGCCGTTCTCGCATTCGGGCGCGGTCATGATCACCTCGGCGCCGAAGTCCCGGGCCGCGTCGCGGATCCGGTCGTCGTCGGTGGCGACATAAACCGCGTCGACGCCCGAGACCGCGCAGGCGGCCTCCCAGCTGCGCTGCACGAGGGTCTTGGTGCCATCGGCCCCGGTGAGGGTGGCGAGGGGTTTCCCGGGAAAGCGGCTCGAAGCGTAGCGTGCCGGGATCAGTATGGTGGTGTTCATGCGACTCCGGCGCGCAGACAGTCGTGGATCCGCAGGATGCCGACGGGGGCCTCCTGTGCGTCGGTCACCACCAGCGTGGTCACCTTGCCCTGGTTCATCACCCGCATCGCCTCGGCGGCCAGCATCTCGGGCGGCACCACCTTGGGGGTGCGCGTGGCGACCTGGCCCGCGGTCTTGTCCATCAGCCCGTCCATCGCGCGCCGCAGGTCGCCGTCCGAGATCACCCCCATGAGGCGGCCGTCCTCGACCACGCAGGCGATGCCGAAGCCGCGGGTGGTCATCGACAGCAGCGTGTCGCCCATCGAAGTGTCGGGGCTGACGATCGGGATCTCGCCCGCGCCGTGCATCAGCTGGCCGACGGTGGCCAGCTGCGCCCCCAGCTTGCCGCCGGGATGCAGGGTGCGGAACTGTTCGCGCACGAAGCCGCGCTGCTCCATCAGCGCCACCGCCAGCGCGTCGCCGAGCGCCATGGTCAGCACGGTCGAGGTGGTCGGCGCCATGCCGATCAGGCAGGCCTCGGGCGCGGGGGGCAGCGGCAGCCGGTAATCGGCCGCGCGCATCAGGGTGCTGTCGGGACGGCTGCTGATCGCGGCCATCGGGATCGCGAAACGCCGGGTATGGGCGATGATGTCGCCCAGTTCCGAGGTCTCGCCGGAATTCGAGATCAGGATACAGACGTCGTCGGCGGTCACCATGCCCAGGTCGCCGTGGCTGGCCTCGGCGGCATGGACGAAGAACGACGGCGTCCCGGTCGAGGCGAGGGTCGAGGAGATCTTGCGCGCGATATGGCCGGATTTGCCGATGCCGGACAGAATCACCCGTCCGCGCGAGGCGAGGATCACGTCGATCACCCGGCTGAAATCCTCTGGTATGGCAGCGGCAAGCGCCCGGATCGCGTCGGACTCGATCTGGAGAACCCGCTGCGCGGCGGCTGTCGCCGCCTCTGTCAGCCGTGTCAGGTCGGAAGCGATATTCATTTCAAATCAACCGTTTTTATAATTCAGGGACCTGCCACGGACATCGGCCAAACGGGGGTGGACGTCAACCTCAAGTCCCGACCGCTGCCGCAGCACGCATCAAATGCTACTTTGATAAGCGATTCATGACAAATCGCAATCTGGAGATCCGTGCTGCGTTGCGGCGAAACTATGCCGAGCCCCCGAACCGGAGGCGCCGGAGGGCCGGCGCGGGCGCGCAACGGTCGCTCTCCGCACCGGCGGTTAACGGCCCTCGGACAGGATGCGCCGCGTCTGAACGCGAGGATCCCATGTCCGACAGCACCGCCCGGCTCTCCCTGCCTCTCATCCAGCCGTCGCAGGCCCAGAAACACGTCACCCACAACGAGGCGCTGGCCCGGCTCGACACCATCGTCCAGCTTGCCGTGACGGGGTTCGACGCGGCCGAGCCCCCCGGCGCCCCCGCGCAGGGCGAGATCCACGCGCTCGGCGCCGCGCCGACCGGGGCCTGGGCGGGGCAGGGCGGCATGCTGGCGGTGTTCCGGGGCGCGGCATGGAGCTTTGTCGCGCCGCATCCCGGCTGGCTGGCCGCCCCTGCGGGCGGCGGCGGGCTGCGGGTCTGGACCGGCAGCGTCTTCGCGCCGGTGCCGAATGCCGAACAGGCCGACCTGCTGGGCCTGAACGCCACCGCCGACAGCGCCACCCGGCTGGCGGTTGCGGCGGCGGGATCGCTGTTCAGCCACGACGGCGGCGACCACCGGCTGACGGTGAACAAGGCCGCCCCCGGCGACACCGCGTCGGTCGTGTTCCAGACCGGCTGGTCGGGCCGGGCCGAGTTCGGACTGGCCGGCGGCGACGATTTCTCGGTCAAGGTCAGCGCCGACGGCAGCGCCTGGACCGAGGGGCTGCGGATCGATGCGGCCACCGGCGCGATGCGGCCGGGCGCCGGGCTGCGGTTTCCCGCCACGCCCGCCCCGGTGGCCGAGGCGAACACGCTCGACTGTTATGCCGAAGGCAGCTGGAGCCCCGGTTTCGGCGCCTCGGGGACCGCCCCGTCCGGCGCGAGCTACAGCGCCTCGGGCAGCTACGTGAAGATCGGCCGCTTCGTGCTGGCCACGTTCGAGATCACGATCACCGCCAAGGGCACCGGCGGGGCGGGCAACGCCAGGATCGAGAGCTTTCCCTTTTCCGGTAGCCCCTGCTACAGCGCCGACATCCGCCACTCCGGCATCACCTTCCCCGGATCGGGCGCCCCCATGGGCCGGCTGAGCGGCATCAACATGACGCTTTTCGCGACCAACGGCGCGGACATGCTCTGGGACGATCTGCCCACCGGATCGTGCAGCCTGCTGGGATCGATTTCCTATATTGCAAGCAGCTAGACCGGCGGGATTCCCCGGCGGCGCAGATTTTTCCCCTCTTCCCTTGCAAGCCTCTGATAAGCCAGCTTAGAGGAAGGCGAGAGGATTTACGTATGAAGATTCTAGTTACCGGCGGCGCCGGATTTATCGGATCGGCCGTGGTGCGCCAGGCAATTGCCGCCGGGCACGAGATCGTCAATCTCGACGCGCTGACCTACGCCGCCTGCCTGGAAAACGTGGCCTCGGTCGGCAACAGCCCGGCCTATGCCTTCGAACATGCCGACATCCGCGACCGCGAGGCGCTGGACGCGATCCTGGCCCGGCACCGGCCCGACGCGATCATGCACCTCGCCGCCGAAAGCCACGTGGACCGCTCGATCGACGGCCCCGGCGCCTTCATCGAGACCAACGTGAACGGCACCTACCACCTGCTGGAGGCCGCCCGCGCCTACTGGATGGCCGAGGGACGGCCCGAGGGCTTCCGCTTCCATCACATCTCGACCGACGAGGTCTTCGGCACCCTGGGCGAGACCGGCAAGTTCACCGAAGAGACGCCCTATGCGCCGAACTCGCCCTATTCGGCCTCGAAGGCGGCCAGCGACCACCTGGTGCGGGCCTGGCACGAGACCTACGGCCTGCCGATCGTGATGACGAACTGCTCGAACAATTACGGGCCGTTCCACTTCCCGGAAAAGCTGATCCCGGTGGTGATCCTGAACGCGCTGTCGGGCAAGCCGCTGCCGATCTACGGCAAGGGCGAGAACGTGCGCGACTGGCTCTACGTCGAGGATCACGCCGACGCGCTGCTGACGGTGCTGGAAAAGGGCGAGATCGGGCGCTCCTACAACATCGGCGGCGAGAACGAGGCGCGCAACATCGACCTCGTGCACATGCTCTGCGCCATCCTCGACCGGCTGAAGCCTGCGGCGGAGCCCTATGCCGAGCTGATCACCCATGTCACCGACCGCCCGGGCCACGACGCGCGCTACGCGATCGACCCCACCCGGATCCGCGAGGAACTGGGCTGGCGCCCCTCGGTCACCCTGGAAGAGGGCCTGGAAAAGACCGTGCGCTGGTATCTCGACAACGAAGACTGGTGGCGTCCGCTCCAGGCGCGCGAAGGGGTGGGCCAGCGGCTCGGCACCGCGCCCTCCGCCGTGGCCGAACCGGAAGAGACCGGAGCGTCCTGATGCATTTCGTCGTCTTCGGCCGGACCGGACAGGTCGCCACCGAACTCGCCCGGCAGGCCCCGGCCGCCGGCGTGACCCTGACCCTGATCGACCGGGCCGCCGCCGACCTGTCGGACCCGGCGCAGATCGCCCCCGCGCTGACGCCGCTGGTCGACGGCGCCGACGCCGTCATCAACGCCACCGCCTGGACCGCCGTCGACGCCGCCGAGACCGAGGAAGAGACCGCCCACGCGGTCAACGCCCTCGCGCCCGCCGAGATGGCGCGGATCTGCGCCGCCGCGAAGGGCGGGCAGGGGGTGCCCTTCCTGCATGTCTCGACCGATTACGTCTTCGACGGCACCGGCACCGCCCCCTGGAAGCCGGACGATGCGACCGGCCCGCTGGGGGCCTACGGCCGCACCAAGCTGGCGGGCGAGGAAGGCGTGCGCGCCGCGGGCGGACCCCACGCGATCCTGCGCACCTCCTGGGTGTTCTCGGCCCATGGCGGGAATTTCGTGAAGACCATGCTGCGGGTCGGCGCGACCCGCGACAGCCTGACCGTGGTGGCCGACCAGACCGGCGGTCCGACCGCCGCCGCCGACATCGCCGCGGCCCTGCTGGTGATGGCCCGCGCGATGGCCGGGGGGACCGAGGGCGGCACCTTCCATTTCTCCGGCGCGCCCGACACCCACTGGGCCGGGTTCGCGCGCGAGATCTTCGCCCGCGCCGGGATGACCACGCAGGTGGAGGAGATCACCACCGCGGAGTTCGCGGCGATGCAGAAGACGCCGCCGTCGCACCGGCCGGCCAATTCCCGGATGGACTGCACCACGTTGCAGGACCGTTTCGGCATCGCGCGGCCGGACTGGCGGACAAGCCTCGACGCGGTTCTGGCCGAGCTGAAGGCTGCACCGCCCGCCACGACCTGACCCCTCAGGGCCCGACAGATCAAAAAGGGACAATCGCATGAACATCACCGAAACCGCGCTTCCGGGTGTGCTGCTCCTCGCGCCGAAACGCTTCGGCGACGACCGGGGCTGGTTCATGGAAAGCTGGAACCGCGAGGCCCTGAAGGCCCGGGGCATCGACATCGACTTCGTGCAGGACAACCACTCGATGAGCGCCATGCCCGGCACCGTGCGCGGGCTTCACTACCAATCGCCGCCGCATGCGCAGGACAAGCTGGTGCGGGTGGCGCGCGGCCGGGTGATGGACGTGGCGGTGGATGCCCGGAAGGGCTCGCCGCATTACGGCAAGTGGGTCGGCGCGGAGCTCTCGGCAGAGAACGGCCACCAGCTGCTGATCCCCAAGGGGTTCCTGCACGGCTTCGCCACCCTGAGCCCGGATGTCGAACTGCTCTACAAGTGCTCGGACATCTACGCGCCCGACTGCGACGGCGGGGTGCTGTGGAACGATCCCGACCTCGGCATCGACTGGGGCCTCGATCCGGACGCGCCGGTGGTGCTGTCGGGCAAGGACGAGGCGGCGCCGCGCTTCGCGGACTGGAACAGCCCCTTCACCTACGAGGGAGACGCGGCATGAGCGCGCGCAAGGGCATCATCCTGGCCGGTGGCTCCGGCACCCGGCTCTACCCGATCACGCTCGGCGTGTCGAAGCAGCTGCTGCCGGTCTACGACAAGCCGATGATCTACTACCCGCTCAGCGTGCTGATGCTGGCGGGGATCCGCGAGATCGCGATGATCACCACCCCGCAGGACCGCGCCCAGTTCGAGCGTACGCTCGGCAACGGCAGCCAGTGGGGGATCCGGCTGACCTATATCGAGCAGCCCTCGCCCGACGGGCTGGCGCAGGCCTATATCCTGGCCGAGGATTTCCTCGACGGCGCGCCCTCGGCGATGGTGCTGGGCGACAACATCTTCTTCGGCCACGGGCTGCCGGCGCTGCTGGCCGCCGCCGATGCGGAACCGGAAGGCGGCACCGTCTTCGGCTATCACGTGGCCGATCCCGAACGTTACGGCGTGGTGGCCTTCGACGACGCGGGCAACGCCGCCTCGATCATCGAGAAGCCCGAGGTGCCGCCCTCGAACTACGCGGTCACCGGGCTCTACTTCCTCGATGCCTCCGCCCCGGAACGGGCGCGGCAGGTCAAGCCCTCGCCGCGCGGCGAGCTGGAAATCACCTCGCTGCTCGAGATGTATCTCACCGATGGCCTGCTCAAGGTCCAGCGGATGGGGCGCGGCTATGCCTGGCTCGACACCGGGACCCATGCCAGCCTGCTCGACGCGGGCAATTTCGTGCGCACGCTGGAGCGGCGGCAGGGCATGCAGACCGGCAGCCCCGACGAGATCGCCTATGCGGCGGGCTGGATCGACCGCGCCGCCCTGCTGGAACGTGCGGGGCGCTACGCCAAGAACGAATACGGTCTTTACCTTTACCGTCTCGCACAGGACGGCTGACCCGGCCCGGTCCGGCCGTGCCGCGCGCCATTGAGCCGGGGCCACGGTGCGGATAGGGTGCTGACAGACTTGGCCGATCTCCAGCCAGAAACCGAGCCGCGGAGCCTCGTTGAATACGCATCTCACCCCATTCGGCGCCGCGGCGGACCGCTCCGCCGCTCCGGACCGGACATCCGCAGACGCGGCGGTGCATGTGATGATCCTGATGGCCGTGCACGAAGGCGCGGCCACGCTGGAGGATCAGCTGGAGAGCCTGTCCACGCAGCGCCATCCGAACTGGAGCCTGCTGGTCTCGGTCGACGGGGCCAAGGACGGATCCGACCGGATCATCGACGCCTTTGCCGCGCGGATGGCCCCGCGGGGTCACACGGTGCGCCGGATCGCAGGGCCGCAGGCCGGGTCGGCGCGCAACTTCATGCATCTGACCGCCGCGGCGGCGCAGTATATGACGGACGAAACCTGGCTGGCCTTTTCCGACCAGGACGATGTCTGGCTGCCGGAACGGATCAGCAACGGGCTGGAAACCCTGCTGACCGGCACGGCAGAGACCCCGGCGCTGCATTGCAGCCGGACCTGGATCACCGACGCGCAGCTCGGGAACCGCCGCCTGTCGGTCGCGCGCCCGCGCCAGCCGGGGTTTTCGAATGCGCTGGTTCAGAACATCGTCGCGGGCAACACCATCCTGCTCAATCCCGCGGGCGGCCAGCTGATCTGCGCCGCCGCGCAGGAAACGACCATGGCGGGCAGTTTCCCGGTGGCGCACGACTGGTGGATCTACCAGATCGTCACCGGCTGCGGCGGATGGATCGCGCATGACGACCGGCCCGCGCTGTTCTACCGCCAGCACGATGCCAACGAGGTCGGCGCCAACGACGGGATGCGGGCCAAGCTGCGCCGGATCGGCATGATCCTCGACGGCACCTACCGCGACTGGAACCGGCGCAACATCCAGGTGCTGCGCATCTCGGCCCACCGGTTCCGGCCCGAGCGCCGCGCCATGCTCGAACATTTCGCCGCGGCCCTCGATGCGCCGCTGGCGCGTCGGCTGCGCGGGCTCAGCGATCTCGGCGTCTACCGGCAGGGCAGGCTCAGCGATCTCGCGCTCTGGGTGGCCGCCATCCTGGGGCGCCTCTGAGCTCCGGTTCTCAGGCCGCCGCCGAGGCCAGCAGCCGCATCTCGAGCGCGATCGCCAGCAGGGCGGTGCCGAAGCCCATGTAGGTCGGCGCGAGATCCCCCCCCGCATCGACGAGCGCCTCCTCCCGCCGGAGGGCGAACATGCGCGACAGCCAGTCCCCCTCGCCGCGCTGGAACCGCTCGATTTCGGCCTGCGGCTCCAGTCCCTCGACGGCAAGGTGCCGGTTCGCCTTGTGCCGGTCGGCGGTGACGGTCCGGGCGAAAGCGCCCCAGCGGATCACCGCGGAGGCCCGCTTCAGACCCGAGGTGACGCCGATCTCGTCGGTCACGATCACGTCGCCTGCGCCCGGCTTGCCGCCGGGCTCCAGCCTGAGCCCCGCCGCGGCGAGCCGGTCGAGGTGATCCTGGCTCAGCACCCGGCCGACCCAGTCCATCCAGACCGAGGTCCCGGTCACCCGCACCGGCGCGGCCTTGCCGATGGCGCCCTCGACCAGATCCGCCAATGTCGCGATCCAGTCCGAGACATCGTCCTCCGCGCGTTTCAGCCCGTTGGCGAAGGAATTTCCGGCGGCGATGTGATGCAGCAGCAGAAAGCCCAGGGGCGAGGGGTGCAGGCTGCGGTCCGTGAACAGCCGCCGCAGGCGCGGCAGCTGCGGCTGAAGATTCTGCATCTGGTGCGGCACCGCCCCGGTGCGGGCGCAATCCACGTCGCGCCACTGAAGGTAATGGGGATTGGCGTATTGCCCCTGTTCCAGATAGCGCTGCTCTTCCAGATGGACCACGGCGGTGGCGAGCGAGGTCCAGTCGAACAGCCGCAGGTCGGTTCCGAACATCGCCCGCCATGTCATCAGGTTCTCGACATGGTGGCGGTACATCAGCGCATCGTTGCCCGGCGTGATCAGCTCGTGCCGGATCAGCGAATGCCCGGCGTAGAACCGGCCGCAGGACACCGCCGCCTGCGCCCGGATGGAATTGCCGAACCGGAAATCCGGCAGGATGAAGAAGATCGGCAGGCCGGGGCGGTGCCGTTGCAGGACCGCGTCGAGACTGCCGCGGTGCCAGACCGGCAATCCGCCCTCGCCGACGAAATGGGTGGTGGTGAACAGGCCCGGCAGAATGCCGTGACGATGCGCATGGCGCCAGCGCACCACATGCGAGGGACCGATGACGATCCCCTCGGGGCCCGCGACCGGCATCGCCTGGGCCATGCGGTCCGCCAGACGGGCAAAGCCGCTCTTGAGCCCGGTTCCTCTCGCTGTCATTCCGTCCTGCCGCATTGTTACGCGGAAGATTTAGCATCACGCCATCCCCGAGGCCAAGACTTGGGAACAGCTTTTGTCTCGCTTGCCTCGGGAAGATGTTCATGCGATGGACTATTCGGATATTCGCCCCCCCAGACGCCCGCGCCAGGGCGCCGCGCCCATGTGTTTCGTTACTGAAAAATAAGGTAGAAACGTGAGTTTCGACATCGTTTTCGTATCCAACACCGGACGGGTGGATCGCCCCTATTACGATCCCTCCGTACGCTACCGCGCCTTCAATCCCGCCGAGTTCCTGCGCCGCCGCGGCCGCCGGGTCGCCTTGCTGGCCCAGCAGGTCTTCGAACGCGATCCCGAGCCGTTCGAGACCGCGGGGACCATCGTCTTCCACCGCCCGAACACCACCGAGACGATGCTGCGCTACGTGCTGCGCAACCGGGACCGGCAGCGGCTGATCGCCGATTACGACGACCTGGTCTTCAACGTCGCCGCCGCCGCCGAGACGCCGGCCGTGCTCGACCGCGGCGAGCCGCTGGCCAATGTCGCACGCTCGCTCGCCTCGAATGCCGAGATCGGCACGATGGTCCCCCGGCGCTCGGTCTCGACCGTGCCGCTGGCGCAGCAGGCCGAGGAGCATCTGGGTGGCGCCACCACCGTCATCCACAACGCGCTCGACCCGATCTATCTGGACATTGCCCGCCTGCATGGTGCTGCCGGGCAACGGCAGGATCCGGTGTTCGAACTGGGCTATTTCTCGGGCACCGCCTCGCACAATGCGGATCTGGAGATGATCGCGGGCGAGATCGCGGACTACCTGCGCGAACGGCCCGCCGCGCGGCTTCTGCTGGTCGGTCCGGTCGGCCTGCCGTCCGCGCTGGCGCCCTTCGCCGACCGGGTGGTGCGGGAAAGGGTGCGCCCGTTCCATGCCATGCCGGAGCTCCTCATACGCTGCCGCATGGTGCTGGGCCCGCTGCTGTGGAACCGCTTCACCCAGTGCAAGAGCGGGCTGAAGTTCTTCGAGGCCGCCGTGCTGGGCATCCCGGTCGCGGCCACCCCGATCCCCGACATCGACCGCTTCGACAGCCCGCTGCTGTTCAAGTGCCGCACGCCCGAGGACTGGGCCGCGGCGCTGCGCGCCGACCTGCCCGACGCGGCCACCCGGAGCGAGGCCGCACGGGCCATCGTCGACCTCTGCGGACTGCCGGTGGAGATGGGACGCTGGGAAGCGACCTTCCTGGGGACCGGCAATGACTGAGGACAGACCGTCCTGGAAGCGCCGGGCATTGAACGTGCTCTACTGGGTCGAGCCCTGCCCGATCCGCAACACCTACACCGAACACGTGCATCCGACGCGGATGATCGGGCCGGTCCTGCACCGGCTGGCCGAGGCCGGAAAGATCGACCTGCGCATGTTCTGCAACACCGAGGCAGCCGCACAGATCCGGGCCGAGAACGCCGTCTATGCGCCGCATGTCTGCACGCCGACCGACGCGGAATCCGAAGGGATCACCCGCAACTTCCGTCGCTGGGACGACGACACGATCGCGCAATGGCTCAAGCTGGTGCGCGGCGACGGCAGGATCACGGCGTTCTACCGCGCGATCCTGGAGCGGCTGCATGCCGAGGCGCCGATCGACGTCATCCTGCTGTGGTCAGAGAACGGCGCCGTGCGCAGCTTTGCCGCGGCCGAGGGCATCGGGGTGCTGCATGGCGAGCTCGGCCCGACGCGGGCGCCGTTTCCCGCGACATTCTATTTCGACACCGACGGCACCAACGGCAATGCCGCGATCCGCGCGCAGGTCCGGCACCGGCTCGAGGCCGGGGACGCGGACACCGATCCGCCGGTTGCCGCGCAATCCTGGCTGGCCTGGTGCGAACGGCAGCCGGGCGACGAGACCCGCACCCCCTCGCTGCTGGATATCCCGCTGACCTACCAGCCCGCCGCGGCCGGGCTGCTGCCCGACCGGCCCTATGTCTACATTCCGCTTCAGCTTGCCGACGACCTGAACACGCTGATGCATTCCGGCTTCGACAGCCCGCTGGCGTTTCTGGACGACACGATGCGGATGGTGTCGGACATGGGCTATACCGCCGTGATCAAGGGGCATCCGGGCGCCACCAGCCGCCATTACAACCTGCGGCGCGAGGTCGAGGCGCTCGACCATGCGGCGACGCACTGGCCCGAGGCGGTGATCCTGCCGCGCAGCGCGGCCGCGGCGCTGTCCGTCCATGCCATGGCGCGCGCGCGCTACACGATCACGATCAACAGTTCGGTCGGCTTCGAATCCATGGTGCTCGGGGTGCCGGTGATCGCGCGCGGACAGGCGATCTACGACGGTGGCGGCTGGTTGCAGGAGCGGATCGCGCTGGCCCCGGCCGACGCGCGGCCCGACCACGGCCGCGACCTCGACCGGCTGGTCGCCGCGCATCTCGATCGCATGTTCGTGCCGCAGACCGTCGCGCAGGACACCGATTACCTGCTGCGCCGCCTCCGCGACGCGGCGCAGGGCAACAGCGCCGTGGCGCGGGATATCGACTTCCGCCCCTGGTACCTGACCGGCGACAGCCCGGCCGGGGTCCGTCCCCTCGAGACACCCGGCTTCCCCGCCGGGTCCCCGGCCCTGTCCGGGGCGGCCGCACCGGGTCTGGCCGAGGGCCAGACGCCGTTCCGCGGCTCCGGGCCCGTGCATGGCGAGCAGGTCAGGATCGACGGGGACACGCTGGTGTTTTCCAGCGCCCCGGAAACCCGTTACACGATGGAACCCGCCCTGTTCTTCGGATCGCTGGAACGGATCACGACCCGCGACGGCGGGCAAAGCCTGGAGGGATGGTGCCTCGATCGCCGCAGCGTCTCGCCACCGGCCGCGCTCATCACCCTGGTCGGCGACCGGGTCCATGCACTCCGGCACGACATCGTGTCCCGCCCCGACGTGCAGGCCGCCCATCCCGAGGCGCGGAACGGCGAACAGGCCGGGTTCCGCATCGCGCTGCCGGCCGAGGGCCACGCAAGGCTGCTGATCCTGACCGCGGACGGACGCTGTGGTGCGGTCTCGCAGATCAGCGCCCCGGCGGGCCTGCAATGCCGCCCGGTCCGCAGCCTGGCATCGGGCGGCACGCGGATGCCGGCGGGCGGCACGGGCCCCGGCCGCGGCGGGCGGCTTTCCAAGCTTCTGGGCCGGACCTAGGGTATCCAGGGCACGAACAAGAGGACGACGACGATGGCAAAACCAGAGACGCTTGAACCGGGCAAGGCGCACATGGTGCTGAAGGGCAAGAATGACTGGCTCTTCCTGACCAATGACAGCAACCACGTCATCGACCAGATGACGGGGCAGAGGCCGCTCGCCCCCGAGGATGTCGAGGCGTGGCGCATCACCCTGATGCTGCGCCGGGCCTGGCTCGAATCCATCGGATCCCGCTACATCTTCGCCGTCGCCCCCAACAAGGAGGCGGTGTTCAAGGACCACCTGCCCGATGGTATCCGCCTGAGCGACAACCGCCCGGTGCGCCAGCTGCAATCCGCCGGCATCGACCTGATCTATCGACCCGAGAAGTTCCGCGGCGCCGAGACCTATTCCAAGACCGACACCCACTGGAACGATCTCGGCGGCCAGCGCCAGGCCAAAATGCTGCTGGATGCCTGCCGCCAACAGGGGGTGGAGGTCGGACCGCTCTCGGCGATGGACATAGAGCTCATCTCTCAGAGCCATTACGGCGATCTCGGCCGCAAGCTGACCCCGCCGCAGGAATCCGAGGTGATCCTCAAGCGGGTCAAGTCGCGTCAGGCCAAGGTCGTCTTCAGCACCAAGATCAGCAACACCGGCAGCATCCTGGTGTTCGAGGGCGCGGACAAGTCGCTGCCGCGCGGCATGTTCTTTGCCGATTCCTTCGGCGGCGTCGGATCCGTGTCGGATTTCATCGCCCAGGGGTTCTCGCGCCTCGTCGTGCTCTGGCAGCCGCATTTCGACTTCCGCCTGATCGAGGAGGAAAAGCCGGACATCGTCATCTCGCAGATGGTGGAACGCTTCCTGACCCTGATCCCCAACGATGTCCGTTCCGAAAAGCTGAGCGCGATGAGCGGCTTTGCAGAGAAATGGGCCGAGGCGAAAGCGGCCGAAGCGAAAACGGCCGAGGCGGCGGGGCCCGAAAAGAAGAAGGCGGCGGCCGCGGCACCGAAGCAACCGTCCAAGACATGATGGCCGCCCGCCGGCCAGAGGAGAGCCCGTGTCCGCACTGAACATCGTCGTCGCCGGGATCGGCTATGTCGGTCTGTCGAACGCGGTGCTGCTTGCGCAGCGCAACCGTGTCGTCGCGCTCGACGTGAACCCGGAGCGGGTCGCGGCGCTCAATGCCCGCCGGAGCCCGATCGCCGACCCGGAGATCGAGGCCTACCTCGCCGACAGGCCGCTCGACCTGACCGCCACCACGGATCCCTCCGTGGTGAGCGAGGCCGATTTCGTCATCGTGGCGACCCCGACCAACTACGACCCGCGGAGCAATTTCTTTGACACCTCCTCGGTCGAACAGGTGGTCTCCCAGGTGCTGGCCGCTCCGGGGAACGCCCGGATCGTGATCAAGTCGACGGTCCCGGTCGGGTTCACGCGGGAGCTTTCCGAACGGCTCGGCACCGACCGGATCCTGTTCAGCCCCGAGTTCCTGCGCGAGGGCCGGGCGCTTTACGACAACCTCCACCCCTCGCGCATCGTGGTCGGATCCGACACCGAGCCCGCCCGGCGCTTTGCCGCGCTGCTGCAGGAGGGCGCGCTCGATCCGGATGTGCCGGTGCTGTTCACCGGGCCGGACGAGGCCGAGGCGATCAAGCTCTTCGCCAACACCTACCTTGCCATGCGGGTTGCCTTCTTCAACGAACTGGACAGCTACGCGCTGGCGCATGGCATGGACAGCCGCCAGATCATCGAGGGCATCGGGCTCGATCCGCGGATCGGCGCGCATTACAACAACCCGTCGTTCGGCTACGGCGGCTACTGCCTGCCCAAGGACACCAAGCAGCTGCTGGCGAATTATTCCGCCGTGCCGCAGAACCTGATCCGGGCGATCGTGGACGCCAATTCCACCCGCAAGGATTTCATCGCCGAACAGGTCCTCGCCCGGCGGCCGAAGACGGTGGGGATCTACCGGCTGGTGATGAAGGCCGGGTCCGACAATTTCCGCCAGAGTTCCGTGCAGGGGATCATGAAACGGATCAACGCCAAGGGCGTGCGGATCCTGATCTACGAGCCGGGCATGGCGAAAGAGCCCTATTTCGGCTCTGAAGTGACACACGATCTGGACCGGCTGAAGGCCGAGGCGGACGTGATCATCGCCAATCGCCTGACCGACGAGCTCCGCGAGGTGACCGACCGGGTCTTCACCCGCGATCTTTTCGGGTCAGACTGAGGCCGCCGCGCGCCGGGATGCGCGGCGGGCCATGTCCGCAACGATCAGCTCCCCCGCCAGATGCGCAGATAGGTGGTCTGCCCGCCCTCTATTCGCACCGATCTGTCGGGAACGATCGCCACATGCAGCCGGTCCCCGTCCCGGACATCAATAACCTGCCTTAGAGAGTCTTGACCCTCCGCGGTCCATTCCACCGGCTTTCGGGCAGGGCGGCCCGGTGACGAGAGCACGATCCGCAGCACATGCTTCACCCCGGGGCCAAGCCCGACTCCCGTCTCGACCAGATAGCGTCCCGGTACGCTGCAAACCCAGGCGCCGCTCCGGATATCGAACTCTGACTTCGTGTCCTTCTGCACCGCGTCGAAACGCACCGGCGTCTCCACGCCTTCAGGGATCGGCCCGGCATCTGCCGACCTGAACACCTCCAGGTCGGTCGAAACCGTCTCGAACACGCGGCATCCCGCATGAACATTGCCGTAATTCGTGAGCCGCGCGTCACGGAGACGCGAAATTCCCTCGACGAGATTATCGGCAAGGCCTTCGCCCGCGGCAATCACGATGTTCTTGGCCTGGCCCGGTTCGGCGAGCAGCCCAAGTACCCGATTGTCACGACAGCCCCCCCGGCTGCCTTCGAACCGGACGCAGGCTGTCCCGTAACTCGCACTGGACCGCCCGTCCGGGTCGAGCCCGCGGCTGGTCACGTCACTGACAACGTTGTGCGAGGTTTCTCCAGAGACGGTTCCCGCGAAGATGAGGGTCTGAAAGAACTCATCACGCCCCCAAATACCCTCAAACGTGTTGAATTGAGCCCCGTGAACGAGCTTCAGCGTGGTGACGACCTGTTCGCCCCGGAAATTCCCCCCTGTGGCCCGCGTGCCGAAATGATCGACGACCTCGCCCAGGTTGTAGCCCGAGATATCCGTGATCCGGTGGCCGACACCGCGGGAATTCACCACATCCGACTGGTACACCCCCACGGCGGACAGCGCCGCGCCGCTCTGGTAGAGATCCCTGCCCGAGATCGCGTGGATGGACAGGCCTTCGGACGAAATGCCCTTCCGCCTCATCTCGTCCACGTCGAGCACGGTGATCTGCGCGTTCTTGCGGGTGATGGACCCGCCGAAATCACTTGAATAGTGACTGTTTCTGGCCGTCACATGGCGGATCGTCCCGCCCTTCAGGGTGCCGGTGCGGATCATGATGAACAGGCGGCCCTCGAAATCGATGCCCTCGATCAGCGGACGCGCGCTGTTGAAGACCCGGATCCCGTCGCAGACCTGTCCATCCGCGAGGTCCGAGCGCACCCGGAAATTCCGCAGCACCAGGCCCTCGGCCGGGCGGGCCGGGTCTGGGCCGCCGCTGGCGTCGATCATCAGCGCCCCTGCGGCGGCGCGGTCGGCGGTGATGTCGGTGGTGTACATCCGCGGCAGCAGCGTCGCCCCGTTGCCCTCGAGGCCGGTCCCCTCGGGCAGTTTCAGCATGGCACCGAGGGCATAATCCACGCCCGGCCGCAGGTGCAGCGCCTCGCCACTGCCCGCCAGCGCGTCCAGACCGCGCTGGAGCGTCGCGGACATGTCGGTCAGGCCCGGCCGGTGGTTGGTGCCGAAATCCTCGGCGAAGAGCGGCCCGCGGGCCCTGAGCAGGCCTGGCGCGGCAAACGCGGCGCCGGCCATCAGGCCAAGGACTCCCCTGCGGCTGAGTCTGGCCTTCGGTCCCGTCACGGCCTGTCCGGTATGGATCATTCCCCGTCTCGCTTCCTGCCGAAATTCCGGCCGTCTGTCTCGCCACCTTCACGCACGGCCGCGCCCGGCTCTAGGTCGATATGCGCATATCCGGCCGGCCCTGTCGGCTTGATTCAGATCAACGTGTTGCAGCGCAGACTCTGCGAACCTTCCCGCATCATTTGCAGGGAGCCCTTCATGCTGAACGTTTTCATAGGATACGACCCGCGCGAGGCCATTGCCTATCACGTCTGCGCCAACAGTCTCATCCGGCACGCGACGCAGCCGCTCGCGATCTCGCCGCTCGCGCTGAAGAACCTCGGCGCCTATGCCGAAACCCATACCGACGGCTCGAACCAGTTCATCTACAGCCGGTTCCTCGTGCCGCACCTGATGGGCTACAAGGGCTGGGCGCTGTTCGTGGACGGGGACATGCTGCTGCGCGACGATGTCGCCAAGCTGTTCGCCCTGTGCGACGACTCCAAGGCCGTGATGTGCGTGCACCACGACTACAAGACCAAGCGCGAGGTGAAGTACCTCGGGGCGCAGAACCAGAACTATCCCCGCAAGAACTGGTCGAGCGTCGTGCTGTGGAACTGCGGCCACCCGTCGAACGCCGGTGTCACGCCCGAGTTCGTCATGAACAGCACCGGCGCGCAGCTGCACCGGTTCACCTGGCTCAGGGACGACGAGATCGGCGAGTTGCCGAAGGTGTGGAACTGGCTGCCGGACGAATTCGGCGAGAACCGCCAGGCCAAGCTGCTGCACTGGACGCTGGGCACGCCGTGCTTCCACGAATTCGCCCATGTCCCGATGGCCGAGGAATGGCACCGCGAGAAGCTGCTGACCGATTACAGCCTGCAGCGCGTGGTGGACGGCCCCTTCGAGGGCGAGGCGGGCTATACGGACCCGGCGGAGATGGTGCCCGAACCGGCGGAATGACGGTCGCCGGGCACCCGATGGGGTGTCCGGTGGGCGGTAAAGGCCAAGCATCGGGCGATGCTTGGCCTTTTGCAGCTTCGCCCAGAGCACATGAGCTATCTCGCGACGCTCGTTCAGCGTCCGACCCACGGAAGGGCGCTTCATCATATCATATTGAATTACATGGTTATTTTATCCGTTTATGTATTTCGGGATGGAACTTGCCCGGATGACGATTCCTGTTGCAATCGAGTAGAAATATCGCCGGTTCTGCAGAGTGGACGTGTCACTCCGGGTGCTGTCGCAAGCGCAGCCGGGCAGGGCACAGGCCGCTTCCGCTTCTGTTCAGGGGCGACACTCTAGCTTTGCGGCTGCATATCGTGTTGCAACCAAGTAGAAATGTCACCCGGTCTGCAAAGTAGAAATGTCCCACCTG
>NZ_AQQU01000018.1 GCF_002210105.1 Oceanicola sp. 22II-s10i
TGCCGGGGCTCGGACATCCGGTGCACAAACCGGTCGATCCGCGCACCCCGCGCCTTTTCCAGATCGCTGTCGAGAACGGCAAGTCCGGTGAATACATCGAGTTGATCCAGAAAATTCAGGCCGTTGCCGAAGAAAAATCGGGTAAGATGCTGCCGATTAACGCCACTGGTGCGATCGGAGCGATCTGCTGTGAATTCGGCTTTCCCTGGAAGATCGTGCGGGGCTTTGGCGTCATGGCTCGCGCCATCGGCCTGGTCGGTCATATCCTCGAAGAGAGCGAAAACCCGATTTCCTATGAGCTTTGGCAGCGCGCCGAGCAGGAAATTCTTGAAACGTCGGGTCCGGAAGCGAAGTAACCGATGCAGACGTCAGCCCCAGACACTCACACCGATCTGCGCGATGCCTTGCGCGCACTTTGCGCGCAGTTTCCGCCAGAATATCATCGCAGGTTCGGCGAAAACGAAACCTACCCCGAGGAATTCGTCGATGCGCTGACCCGCGAGGGCTGGCTTGCCGCGATGATCCCCGAGGAATACGGTGGCTCGGGTCTGGGGTTGACGGAAGCCTCGATCATCATGGAAGAGGTGAACCGCTGCGGCGGAAACGCGGGCCATTGCCACGGGCAGATGTATAACATGGGCACGCTTCTCAGGCACGGTTCGGAGAAGCAAAAGCAGAAATACCTGCCCGGCATCGCCAGCGGCGCGTTGCGCCTGCAATCCATGGCCGTGACCGAACCGACAACCGGGACCGACACCACCAAACTGAAGACCACCGCGGTCAAGAAGAGTGACCGGTATGAGATCAATGGCCAGAAGGTCTGGATCAGCCGTATCCAGCATTCCGACCTGATGATCCTGCTGGCACGCACCACGCCGCTGAGCGAGGTCAAGAAAAAGTCGCAGGGCCTGTCGATCTTTATGGTCGATCTGAAAGAGGCAATCGGCAACGGGATGGAGGTCCGCCCCATCGCCAACATGCCCGGCCACGAAACCAATGAAGTGTTTTTCGACAACCTGGAAATCCCCGCCGAGAACCTGATCGGCATCGAGGGGCGCGGATTTTACCATATTCTTGACGGGCTGAACGCCGAACGGACCCTGATTGCGGCGGAATGTATCGGTGATGGATACTGGTTCGTCGACAAGGCCCGCGCCTATGCCGTTGACCGCGTGGTCTTTGACCGTCCCATCGGCCAGAACCAAGGCGTGCAATTCCCTATCGCCAGGTCCTATGTGAACATCGAGGCCGCCAATCTGATGCGCTTTGAAGCCTGCAGGCGGTTCGATGCTGGGCTGGATTGCGGAGCACAGGCGAATATGGCTAAGCTGCTGGCTTCGGAGGCCAGCTGGGAAGCGGCAAATGCCTGCATCCAGACCCATGGCGGTTTTGGTTTCGCACGGGAGTACGATGTCGAGCGCAAGTTCCGCGAGGCGCGCCTCTATCAGGTCGCCCCGATCTCGACCAACCTGATCCTGTCATATGTCGGAGAACATATCCTCGACATGCCAAGATCGTTCTGAAGGCCAAGGGCACCGCGCCAGCGGATACCTCCAGCGACGGATCGGCGGCATCCCGCCCGCCCTTTCCGTCGGCCAAACCCACCGTCAGGCTTTGGGTTTTTCCAGCACGAGAACCAGCATCCGGCCTTTGAATTCGGCGCTGCCGCCAGGGGATTGATACCGCCCCCAAAGGCGGGCAACCTGCGTTTCGATCGCGGGCGTGATCCTGGATTTCAGCTAGGGCAGGTCCATCATTCTGGCCCGGAAATCGTTGAGGTCGCGAAAGGCGAGCGGACGCAGATAATCGAAACGCCGGGACATCAGGAACAGCCCGGCGTCCAGGCTGCGCTCAATCGCCGCCAGCGCCGCGGCGCGTTCGGGGCCTTCATCGTGAAATACCCGCAAAACGTCGTTGAACGCGCCCTCATAGGCGGGTTCGCAGATATAGGCCCGCCGGGCCGCAGCAAGCGCGCAAGCTCGGCCAGGGCGGTATCCATGGACGGAATCGGCACGTGATGCAGCGATTTCATCATTATGGCGGCATCCATACTTGCCGTTTTCAGGGGCAGTGCCTCGCCCCGGCCCTGCAGAAAGAACACAGCCGGGGCATCCTTTTCGACGGCGCGGGCAATCTGCGCGGCCTCGGCGTCGATGCCGGTCACATGCGCGGCAGCCGCCTCGCGCGCGATACGGCGGCTTAACCCGCCGTTGCCGCATCCGAGATCCAGAACCCTTGCGCCGCCGAGGTCAAGCGCCTGCATCAGCGGTATCAGTTCGTCGGCGTAGACCGGCAGATCCTTCATCTGTCCGCCTCCAGCATATTGCGCGCCCGTTCGACCACCGGCGCGTCGATCATGCGCCCGTCAAGCTGGACCGCGCCCTTCGATCCGACCGTGTCCGCAGCGGCAACAACCCGCTGCGCCCAGTCCCGTTCCCGGTCGCTCAGGGCGAACCCCCGGTTGACGGTGCCCACCTGCCGGGGGTGGATGCACATCTTGCCGCCAAACCCCAGCCGTCTGGCACGGGCAGTATCCTCTTTCAGCCGGTGTTCGTCATCGAGCGCGACACAGACCCCGTCCAGCGGCGCCGGAAGCCCGGCCATGGCCGAGGCCACGACAATGCGCGAGCGCGCAAGAAGAAGCCCCTCGTCTTCGTCGTCGATACCGCAATCGAGCTGAAAATCCACCGATCCGAAGCCCAGCCGCGCAATCCCCGGAACAGAGGCGATACGATCGGCATTCCACAACCCGCGCGCCGTTTCGATCAGGGCGATCACCGGCATCGGACGCGGGAGGGCGGCGACAAAAGCCGCCGTTGCAACATCGTCCTCGGCCTTGGGCAACATGACGGCACCGACCCCTGCTGCGCCAAGAACGGCGATGTCGCCCGCGTGCCAATCGGTTCCGATCCCGTTGATGCGAACCGCGACACCGGCCGTGCCCCCGGCATGGCCCGCCAGCCAGCCGGTAATCGCATCCCGCGCGGGGCGCTTGGCCTCGGGCAGGACCGCATCTTCGAGATCAAGGATCACGCCATGCGCGCCGCTGGCCGCCGCCTTGTCGAAACGCGCCGGTCTGTCACCCGGCACAAAAAGCAAAGATCGTTCCATCTGGTCCTCTAGCCTGCGCGCGATCCCGGTGCCCGGCTTTCGATCCGCAACGTGTTTGAATAAGTAAAGCGATCGGCCGGGTACAGGTTGATGGCCACCAGATAGGTTGCCCCGCTGCCATTCAGATAGTGGCGCGTAACCCGCAGCGCCGGATCGCCGGGCGTGGCCCGCAAAAGGGCTGCCGCGCCCTCGTCCAGCAGCGCCGCCCCGATTTGCTGGCGTACCTCGGCCGGAGAAACCCCGTAGCGCTGTTCGATCAGCGACCAGACCGGCAGGCCCGAGTCGTCAACCACATCGCACACGCCGCGAAAGCTGCGCGCAACATAGATATCGGTCAGGGCAATTGGCGATGGCGCGTCGCGCTTGGACCGCAGCCCCTGCAACCGGGTCCAGATCTGGCCCGATGCGCCACCCAGCAGGTCCGCGATCCCGCCCTCGGCCTCGACATCTGCCACCTGTTTCAGGCTGAAGGTCACGTCGCGCTCATATTGGTACAGATCCGAGACCGAATCGCCGACCTGCACATATCGCTGGCTGACCCGATCCGACCGCACCCGTGTGCCGATGCCGGGCCTGCGGGTGATAAGCCCCAGGGACTGCAACCGCCCGGTCGCCTCGCGCACGGTGTGCCGGGATATGTCAAACTGGCGGCACAACTCCTGTTCGGTGGGCAAGAGGGTGCCGACCGGGTAACGGCCCGCCTGAATATCCTCGATCAATGCCTGCGCCACTTGGGCATAGCGCGGTTGTCCCGCGATCTGGGCGGTGCTCATACCGGGTGTCGTTCGATCAGTTGCCGCGCGACGATGATGCGCTGCAATTCGTTGGTGCCTTCGCCGATCAGCAAAAGCGGCGCGTCGCGATAGAGCCGTTCGACGTCGAATTCCTTGGAATAGCCATAGGCCCCGTGGATGCGCATGCAATCCAGTGCATTGGCCTGCGCCGCTTCGGTGGCTGAATATTTGGCCATGCCGGCCTCCATGTCGCAGCGCGCGCCCTGATCATAGGCCCTCGCCGCGCTTTCGGTAAGCAGCCGCCCGGCTTCGGCGCGGGTGGCCATTTCGGCCAGTTTCAGCTGAATCGCCTGATGTTCGCAGATCGGCTTGCCAAAGGTCTTGCGCGTCTGGGCATAGGCCACGGCCATATCAAGCGCCGCCTGCGCCAGACCGACGCCCCGCGCGGCCACGTTGATGCGCCCAAGTTCCAGCCCGGACAGGACCTGTTGCAGCCCCCGGCCCTCGGCCCCGCCGATCAGGTTTTCGGCGGGCAAGCGGTAGTCGTCGAATTGCAATTCGCAAGTGTCGATGCCGCGATAGCCCAGTTTTTCCAGTTTGCGGGTAACGGCAAACCCCGGCCCCTTTTCGGCGATGAACAGGCTCATGCCCCGATGCGGCGGCGTGGCCGTCTTGTCGGTCTTGACCAACAGCGCCAGGCAATCGCCCTCTTGCGAATTGGTGATCCAGGTCTTGGAGCCGTTGACCACGTATTCGTCACCGTCCCGCCGGGCGGTGGTGCGGATTGCTTGCAGATCGGTACCGCAATCAGGTTCGGTCAGCCCGACGCCACCGCGCAGTTCCCCGGTGGCAAAACGTGGCAGGAACCGGGCCTTTTGCCGGGACGTGCCGTGTCGCTGCACCGCCGAGGCCATGATGAGATGGCTGTTGATGATCCCCGACAGCGACATCCAGCTTTGTGTGATGCGGGCGACGATCCGGGCATAAGTGCTGGCCGACAGGCCCAGCCCACCGTACTGCTCTTCGATGATACAGCCGAACAGGCCCATTTCCTTCATCCTAGCGACTATGTCGTGCGGATATTCATCCCGCGCCTCAAGATCATGGACATAAGGATCGACATCCGTTTTCAGGAACTTGTCGAGCGCGTCAAGGATCACCTGATCGTTGTGGTCGGTCATGATTGGCCTTTCCTAAACGGGCACACCGGCCAGAACCGCAGCAAAGGCGCGCGCGTCCGGTTGCGCATCCAGCCCCAGAACCGCATCGCGGATCGCCTCGGCGCGGTTGTCGGACACGGCTGTCGTGGCGTTGTCCCAGTATTTCGCGACAATCTCGTCATTGGTCAGCGGCCGGTCCGGGTTGCCACGGTTGATCTCTTCGCCATGCGTCAGCGTCCGGCCATCACCAAGCGTCAGCACGACCTCGCCCGAATAGTACTTCGGAAACGGCGCGTCAGGATAGTCGGCGCAGGTCACCTTTGCGGCCAGCGCCAGCAACTCCGGATCGTTCAGTGCCTCATCGGACAATTCCGTCAGCCCAAAGCGTTTGCGGGCCAGCCCGGACGCTACCGCCCAGGGGACCGAGAATTGCGCGTCATAAGAATTCTGCGGGCAGCGTTTGGTGCCGATCGGCTCGCATACGGTCTTGTGCACGCCTGCGGGAACAAGCGCCTGAACCTCGACGATATCCTCCGCCGTCACCCCATGCGTCGTAGCAAGCGCCACGGCCGCATCGGCGCAGGCATGGGTGAAATGGCAGGCCGGGATCGGCTTGACCGCAACGTTGTCGATCTCCCATGTCCGGCCCAGACCGGCGGTTGCCAGCGACAGGTCCATCTCGTCCTGCTCGGCCTTGTGCAAATACGAGGAAAACAGGCCGAACCGGCCCTCGTATGCGGCCCCCGGCCCCTTGAACCCGGCGCCGGCCATGGTGGCCGCCGTGATCCCCCCGGCCCCGGCCCAGCCGGGGTGCATCCGCTTGGTCCAGGCACCGTCCTGGAGAAACTCCATGCTGCCCGAGGCCATCGACAAGGCAATCCCCTGTGCATCCGCCATCTGCGCCACGCTCAGACCGCTTAGCCGTGCGGCGATAAGCGCACAAGCAAAGACCCCGACCACACCTGTCGGATGGAACCCGACCTGGTGGAAACCGCCACGGGCGACCGCGCCCAGCCGGGTCGAAACCTCCATCCCGGCGACATAGGCGCTTAGCAGGTCGCGACCGCTGGCGCGGCGCGCGGCGGCAACGCCCAAGGCAGTGGGGAACGCGGCCGCGGTGGCGTGGATCACGCCCGCGACATGGGTGTCGTCATAATCCAGCCCATGCGCCAGAACACCGTATCATCATCACCGCATCCCGAAGCGGCAACCCCGCCTCCATGCCGATGACACGTTCGGAACCCGACCCCAAGGAGGTCAGCGCGGTCAGCGTCCTGTGGGCAAAATCATACTGGGTCGAGGCCAGCGCGATGCCGGTTGCGTCCAGGATCAGGTGACTGGCCCGTGTGCGAATGTCCGCCGGTATGTCGCCATCCCCCAATCCGGCGACAAAGCCGGCCAGAACCGGCGCTATCGGTTCCTGTACTGTGGTGTCCTTCATGGCTTTGCCTCCCGCTGTTGTGAACAAAACCCGCGCCGGGCCCTAGTAACCGGCATCCAGTTCCGCCGCCGTCGCCCTGGAATGAACCAGGGCACTGCGGACAAACGTCAAAAATACAGTGCCATCCTGTTTGATCCCGGTCGTGCGCACGGTCACGATGCCCTGACCGGGCCGTGATTTCGACGGGCGCAGGTCCAGCACCTCGGATTCGGCATAAAGCGTATCGCCGGGAAAGACCGGCGCGGTCAGTTCGATCTTGTCCCAGCCCAGGTTCGCCACCGCCTTGCCCGATATTTCGGACACGGACATTCCCGCCACGATGGCCAGGGTCAGCGTTGAATTGACCAACGGTTTTCCGAACTCGGTCTTCGCCGCGAAATGAGCGTCGCAATGCACCGGATGCGGGTTCATCGTCAACAGCGAGAACTGGATGTTGTCCGTCTCGGTCACGGTGCGACCGGGGCGGTGTTCATAGATGTCACCGACCTTGAAATCCTCGAAATACTGGCCGACCTCAGCCCGGTAGCGGTTCTCGGAAATTTTTTTCATGGGATGCGCTCGCTTGGGCTGGATCATTTGGCCGGACAAACGTATCAATGCCGGACAAGCAGGTCAACCTGGACCCGCCGCGCCTCACGCTGAATGAAGAAGGAGCGAATGCAATGCTGCCACTGGACGGGCTTCTTGTCGTTACATTGGAACAGGCGGTTGCAGGACCGATGTGCACGGTACGGCTTGCCGATGCGGGCGCGCGGGTCATCAAGATCGAACGCCCCGGCGGCGAGACGGCGCGCCACTATGACAGCGTCGCCAGGGGCACCAGCGCCTATTTCGCCTGGCTCAACCGGGGCAAGGAAAGCTGCGAAATGAACATCAAAGAGGCCGGGGATCGCGCGTTGCTTGAACGCATGGTGGCCAAGGCGGATGTGTTTGTCCGCAATATCGCCCCCGGCGCGGCAGCGCGGCTGGATCTGGACGCGCAGGAACTGGCCAGGAAATATCCGCGCCTGATCTGCGTCGATATTTTCGGCTACGACCAGGGCACTGACTATGCCAAACGTCTGGCCTATGACATGCTGATCCAGGCAGAAAGCGGCATCTGCGCCGTTACCGGAACGGCGGACGAGCCGGTCAAGGTCGGTGTGTCGATGGCCGACATCACCACCGGGCAGAACGCCTATTCAGCCGTGCTTGAGGCGCTGATCGAACGCGGCATCACGGGCCGTGGCAAGGCAATCGAAATTGCGATGTTCGACGGCATCGCCGACATGATGTGTGTGCCCTTGCTGCATTATGACTTTGCCGGCCGGGAAACCCCGCGCATGGGACTGGCCCATTCCGTCATCGCCCCCTACGGCAAGGTTCGTTGCAGCGATGGCGATGTTGTCATTGTCTGCCAGCAGCACAATGAATGGGTGCGGTTCTGCACCGGAGTTCTGGAAATGCCCGACCTGGTCGAGGATGCACGGTTTGCAACGAATGCCGACCGGGTGGCCAATACGCCCGAATTGTTTGACATCATCGCCGGGGTGTTCGGAAAACTGCCCCGCGGCGAGGCCATCGCGCGTCTCGATGCCCACCGCCTGCCATGGGCCAATGTGTCCACCGTTGCCGACCTGTCGAAACATCCCGCGCTTCGCAAGATCAGCGTCGAGACACCGGGGGGAGACATCGAGGTAACGGCCTCGCCCCTGCGCGACGATATCGCGAGTCGCCCGGTCCCGTCGCTCGGCGCGCATACAACCGCGATACGGCGCGAATTCCAGCCATAGCCGTATGCCGGCTTGGGGGACGTTACCGCCCTGCAAATGGACCTGTCCTGTTTCTGTGCCGCCCCAAGTGCTCGTTTAGGCCAATTTTTCCCTTCGAACGCGACAGGGTTTTCCAGCATGACGCGGATCTTTTCCTCAGACTAATGGTGCTTCCGAGCGCGCCGCCGAATGTCCGCTGCCATCGCCTCAGCTGTAGGCTTCGATGATGCCAAATCCATCCGTTACAAAATCAACTCAGATGTCGCAAAGGCACCGAAGACAAACAATACTCCCATCACGGTAGCAGCGGGTTGAAGGGCGGGAAAAACTCATCCCGCCAGATCATCGTAAGCGCCGTCGCAACCCCACGTTGCTGCTAATGGCTTCGGCTGCGAGGTGATCTCCATCTCATGATGGGGAGTGCGTTTCGCAATGTGCGCTACAAATTCGTTTCTCAAATCGCTGGGCGTCGAGATCTACGCGTCGGGACATCGGCGGTGGCCGGATGAGGCCAAGGCCTTGGCCGTCGCGATGACCTTGGAGGCTGGTGCGACGGTGAATGCCGTGGCGGAGCGGTTTGGCATTCTGCCCAATCAACTCTCGGCATGGCGACGTGAAGCCAAACAGGGCAAGCTCGTGCTGCCTGCGGCAGAAGTCGAGGACCCTGTCTTTGCGCCTCTCGTTGTCTGCGAGGTCGCCGAGGAGGAAGCGCGGCCGGAGGTCGCATCGCAGGCTGCCCCGATCAGGATCATTCGGGGTGCTGTCGTGATCGAACTCGCGCATGACATCCCCGTCGCCCGGGTCGCGGAGATAGTCCACGCGCTGGAGGTGCATCCATGCTGATGCCCTCGCAGGGCGTGCGGATCCTGGTGGCGACGAAGCCGGTCGACTTCCGGAAGGGGCATGACGGTCTCGCGGCGCTGGTCCAGTCGACGCTTGCCGAGGATCCGTTCACGGGCACGGTCTTTGTATTCCGCTCAAAGCGCGCCGACCGGTTGAAGATCCTGTTCTGGGACGGCAGCGGACTCGTGATGGCCTACAAACGGCTGGAAGAAAACACCTTCACTTGGCCCGCGATCCGCGACGGGGCAATGACCCTGAACCGGGCGCAGTTTGAGGCCCTGTTTGCCGGTTTGGACTGGCGCCGGGTTCGATCTCTGGAGGTGCGCCGACCGGCTGTGGCAGAGTGACTCGGCCTATTGAATAACCGGGCATCGGCGCCCCGGGCCCGGTATAATCCAACCATGCCCGACGCCCCGCCCATCGACCTGTCCGCGATCCCCGAAAGCCAGCGCGCGGCCGTGCTGGCGCTGCTTCAGGAGAACGGCGCGTTGAAGGATGCCAACCGGCGCTTGGAGCACCTTGTGGCAGAGTTGAACCATGTCGTGCATGGCAAACGGTCCGAGAAGCTGAGCGAGGACGATCGGCAGTTGGCCTTCGAAGACCTTGAAACGGCCGTCGCCGAGGTCGAGACCCGCAGGGAGCAGGCCGCCCCCTCCACCCAGACCCCGCGACAGAAACGGCAGCGCAATCTCGGCCATCTGCACGCGGACCTGCCGCGCATCGAGCGTGTCATCGAACCGGCGAGCCTTGAGTGTCCTTGCGGCTACGGCCGCATGCACCAGATCGGCGAGGATCGGACCGAGCGTCTCAACATCGTGCCCGCGCAGCTTCGTGTGCTGGTCGACATCCGGCCGAAGTATGCCTGCCGTATCTGCTCGGATGGGGTCACTCAGGCTGTCGCCGCGCCCCGGCTGATCGAAGGCGGGATGCCGACCGAAGGTGCCATCGCGCATATCTTGGTCTCGAAGTTCGCGGACCACCTGCCGTTCTACCGCCAAGGCCAGATCCTGGCGCGCTCCGGCATCCAGGTCGACCGCAGCACCCTGGCGGACTGGGCAGGCACCGCAGCCTTCCACCTCGGCCCCGTGGTCGACCGGCTGGCGGAACACATCAAGTCCTCCGGAAAGCTGTTCATGGATGAGACCACGGCTCCGGTCCTCGCCCCCGGACGCGGCCGAACCAAGACCGGCTACCTCTGGGCCCTGGCCCGCGATGATCGCGGATGGGGCGGAGAAGACCCGCCCGGTGTCGTCTTCACCTACCAGCCCAGCCGCGCCGGCGCCCACGCGGAACAGATCCTTCTGGGCTTCGACGGTATCCTGCAGCTCGACGGCTACACCGGTTATGACCGGCTGACGCGCCCGTCCCGCAAGGGCGGCGCGCCGATCACGGTGGCCCACTGCTGGGCGCATGCGCGGCGCAAGCTGAAGGAGGTCTTCGACCGCGACGGCTCGGAAACCGCCGCCGAGGGCCTGCGCCGGATCGCTGAGCTCTACCGCATCGAGGCCGAGATCCGGGGCATGGGCCCGGGCCAACGTCTGTCGGCCCGTCAGGCCCGCAGCGCGCCCCTCGTGGCCGAGTTCGGTGATTGGCTGCAGGCACAGCGTCTGCGTATCTCGGACAAGTCGCGCCTCGGCGAGAAGCTGACCTACATCCACCGCCAGTGGGGCGGCCTGCAGACCTTCCTCCACAACGGCCGCGTCGAGATGGACTCCAACGCCGTCGAAAACCTGATCCGCCCGATCGCCCTGACAAGAAAGAACGCCCTCTTCGCCGGCCACGACGAGGGCGGTCGCACCTGGGCCCGCATCGCCTCCCTGATCGCCACCGCGAAGATCAACGGCGTCGAGCCCTTTGCCTATTTGAAGGCGACCCTGGAAGCCATCGCCGCCGGTCACCCGGCCAGCAGGATCGACGAGCTGCTACCTTGGAACTTCACCCCGTCAAGCTGAACAGGCGTGGGGTGGCGACAGCGCTTACAGATCATCCTTATGCCAGAAAGAAGCTCTTGATCAGGCCGTTGAACCGATCCTTCTTTTCGATTTGCGTCCAGTGGCCGCACTCGCCGAACGTGTGCAGTTCCGAGCGTTTCAGCATTTGGTGAAGGCGATGAGAGGACTCCAGGGGGATAACCGCATCCTCGCGACCGTGCACAATCAGCGCGCGATGGGGGAGCGCGGCAATCTTGTCTTCGGGCGTAGACAGCGCGGCGACATGGCGGCCGCGGGGTGCCGGGAACATGGCCGAGAAACTTTCCTGATAGCCGGGGCGTTTGCTGGCGTCGTAACGCGATTTTATCAGATCCTCGGTGATGAGGCTTTTGTCATAGGCAAAGCACTCCATCATGATCTTGCGCATGTTTTCCAGGCTGGGCTCATAGCCCCAGACGGTGTCCAACCCCTCTGTCAGACCAAAATCAAGACCTGCCGATCCCATCAGAACCATCCGGTCGACCCGGTCGGGATACCGGCTGGCAATAGCCAGCGTGAGCCCGCCACCGAAGGAATTACCGACGAAATGGGCCTTTTCGACACCCGTGGCGTCCATAAATGCGATTGTATGTTCGACCCAGCCGTCCAGCGAGTAGGTCTCGTTCTCGTGGCGCTCGGTGTAGCCAAATCCCATTGCATCCGGCGCCAGAACCCGGAAATCGCTGGCCAGGTCGGGAATTGTCAGCCGCCAGTTGGCATAGCCGGTCACGCCCGGCCCGGATCCATGAAGCAACAGAACTGCGGGGCCAGTCCCCTCCTCAAGATAGTTGGTCTTCCGCCCTGCGGCCTCGATTGTCTTGCCGATTTCAGGATTGGTCATTGTTAATTCCCTTGTTGCTCTGTTGCGTTACTGCCGTTCGCCAAGTCCAGTGCGACATCAACAATCATGTCTTCCTGCCCGCCGACCATGCGGCGTTTGCCCAGCTCGTTCAGAATAGTGCGTGCATCTATGCCATATTGCGCGGCCGCGCGTTCCGCGTGCAAAAGAAAGCTCGAATAGACACCGCTATAGCCCAGAGAAAGCGTTTCACGGTCGACCCGTACCGGGCGCTCCTGTAGCGGGCGGACCAGATCGTCTGCCGCGTCCGTCAGCGCGTTGAGGTTGGTGCCCGTATCGTAGCCTTCCCTTTCAAGAACCGCTATCAGAGCTTCGAGAGGCGCATTTCCGGCCCCCGCGCCCAGGCCCGTCAAGGATCCGTCGACGCGATACGCCCCCTCTTCGACGGCGGCGACTGAAATCGCAACACCAAGCGTGAGGTTGTGATGCGCATGGATGCCGACCTGGGTTTCCGGCTTTAGCGCCTGACGCAAAGCCCGCGCCCGCGCCCGCGCGGAACTGACGGTCAACGCACCGGCGCTATCGGTCACATATACGCAATGTGCACCGTAGCTTTCCATAAGCAGGGCCTGTTCGGCCAGGGCTTCGGGTTCGTTCATGTGGGCCATCATCAGAAAGCCCGACACATCCATACCAATGTCGCGCGCGGTCCCGATATGCTGTCTGGCGATGTCTGCCTCTGTGCAATGGGTGGCCACGCGAACCGACCGGACACCGGCGGCGTATGCCTCTTTGAGGTCGGCGATTGTGCCGATTCCCGGAACCAGAAGCGTGGTCAGTTTGGCCGTCTTTGCCGCGTCGGCTGCGGCGGCGATCCAATCCAGATCTCGGTGGCGCCCGAAACCATAGTTGAAACTTGTCCCGTTCAATCCGTCGCCGTGGCTGACCTCGATCGCATCAACGCCTGCGGCGTCCAGCGCAGCGGCGATATCCTGCACCTGATCGACAGTGAACTGGTGGCGCACCGCATGCATCCCGTCGCGCAGTGTCACGTCTTGGATATAGAGGTTCTTGGTCATTGCGCGGCCTTTTCTTTCGTGCGTGCGATCTGTTCGCCGGTTGCCAGCGCCGCCGATGTCATGATGTCCAGATTTCCGGCGTATTTCGGCAGGTAGTGTCCGGCGCCCTCTACTTCGAGAAACACCGAAACCTTCAGCCCGCCTTCGGCAGGGCCGCCGGGCAGCCCGGCCGCCGCGTTCGGTCCGATCCTTTCGAACTGAACTTCCTGTTTGAGACGGTATCCAGGGACATAAGCCCGCACGGATTCGACCATATCCTCGACCGATGCGCGAATAGCTTCCGCGTCGTCTGTCTGGGCCAGGCAATACACCGTGTCCCGCATCACCAAAGGCGGCTCTGCCGGATTGAGGATAATGATGGCTTTGCCTTCCTCGGCGCCACCGACCTCACATATGGCGCGCGAGGTGGTCTCGGTAAATTCGTCGATATTCGCGCGTGTTCCCGGCCCGGCCGACCTGGAAGAGATCGAGGCGACAATTTCCGCATAGCGCACCGGGGCCACCCGCGAAACCGCGGCCACGATCGGAATGGTGGCCTGGCCGCCGCAGGTAACCATGTTGACATTGGCCGCGTCCAAATGGGCGGAAATGTTGACCGTTGGCACCACATAGGGCCCGATGGCGGCAGGCGTCAGATCGACGACCCGTTTGCCATCGGCTGTCAGCAACTCGCTGTGCCGGGCGTGGGCCTTGGCGGACGTCGCGTCGAACACCACAGCAATGTCGCCATAGCCGGGCATCTGCCGCAAACCGTCGATACCCTCGGCCGTCACCGGGACGCCCATCTTTTCAGCCCGCTTCAACCCGTCCGAGGCAGGGTCAATGCCGACAAATGCAGCCAGCTCCAACAGGTCGCTGTTCCGCATCAGCTTGATCATGAGATCGGTGCCGATATTGCCGGTGCCGATTATGGCCGCCTTTACTTTTGACATTCTATCACTCCGTGAATGAAACGCTGACATGGCCCAGGCCGCCAATCGAGGCCTGAACCAGTGCTTTGCCCGTGACCGGAGCCATCGGCCCCAACGCTCCGGACAGGATGATCTGCCCCGCCCTGAGGGGCGTTCCGTTTGTACGCATCTTTTCGGCCAGCCAGGCGACGGCGTTGACAGGGCTGCCCATGCAGGCCGCACCGGTTCCGGTGGAAACGGTCTGCCCGTTCAGGGTCATGTCCATTGCGCAGTTGGAAAAATCGAAGCCCAGGGGCGAGATGACCGGAGCGCCCAGAACCAACAAACCGGACGAGGCATTGTCGGCGATCGTATCGAGCAGGGTGATGTTCCAATCGGCTATGCGGCTGTCCACGATCTCGATTGCCGGGGCAATAAAGACGGTTGCGCGCAATACATCCGCGGCATTCGGCTGGGCAATATCCAGATCGTCGCCCAGAATAAACGCGATCTCCGCCTCGATCTTTGGTTGCAGCACGCGGTCGGATGAAATGACACCCCCATCGCCGACGATCATGTCCGACAGCAAGGTACCGTAGTCCGGCTGATCCACGCCCATCTGAGCCTGAACGGCCTTGGCGGTCAGTCCGATCTTATGTCCGATCAACCGGCTGCCCCCGGCCAGACGCCGTTCGATATTGGCCTGCTGCACGGCATATGCGGCATCAAGCCCGCCGTCCTCCAAATGTGTTAGGATCGGAGCGCACGGCGTTGCTTTGTTCTCAGCCTGCCACAATGTTTCGGCCGCGACCGCCAGATCATTATCCAATGTCATACGTCCCTCTGTTCTTCGGTTTGTGATGAACCGGATGCGGTTTGCCGCAACCCGAGCAAAACGGCCGGCGACCGGTACAGAACGGTATCGGCGGCCGTTTCAGACAGTGCGCGCCGGATGAACCCTACCGGATCGTTTTCCATGATCAGAAATGGATAGTCGGTACCGGCCAGTATCCTATCGTGTCCGATGGTTGTTTCCAGAAACTGCAAGGCGACATCGTCGTAAACGATGCTGTCAAAATAGAACCGGCGCGCCAGTTTGCTGGGCGGCACGGACATGCTGTTCCGGATCGGCATTCCCAAGCGGTACGCATGATCCAGCCGGGGCAGGATGGCGGGCAATGCACCGCCGCCATGCGAAAGGACAATGCGAAGATTGGGGTGATTTTCCAGGACCCCACTTGTCATCAGCGACGTGGCGGCGAGAGCTGTCTCAAGCGGAAACGCCGCAATTGCGGCCATTGCCGGTACATCGCCGATCCGCTCGACCCCGGCCGGATGCAGCGCATGAACCATAACCGTCATGTTCAGCCGTTCGGCTTCGGCAAAGACCGGGGCAAGCGACGGATCGCCCAGGGGCGTACTCTGAACATGCGTGCCGATCTCGATCCCTGTCAGCCCCATGTCCCGCAACCCGCTCAGGCTGTGAGCGGCCTTTTCCGGTGTTTGCAGCGGCACCATCCCGAAAGCTGAAAACCGCTTCGGGTAGGTGGCGACTAGATCTGCGAGAAAGGTATTGACGCAGTCACAGATCGCCTCTGCATCGTCGGCGCCGAACCAATAAGACAAAAGCTCCGGCATCGGCGACAACACCTGATGGCCGATCCCCTTGGCCTCCATGTCGGCCAACCTGGCATCGGCGTTCCAGGATCGTGAATCGATCTGGCGAAAAGACTTCCCTCCGATCACGATCCGGGCCGAGCCGTCCCGTTCATGCACAACGGAGGGCCAGAGCGCATCGCGTTCTGTTCCGTCCGGAAACTGATCGGGCACGACGTGGCTATGGACATCTATTGCCCCAGATGAGCGCAAATTCTTCACCACAGTATCTTCCGTGTTATCATCCAGCCAAACAGCTTTCCGTCCATCAACCGGAAAGCTGCGCAAACGCGATTACATGCGCCTTCGGAAGCCATATCAGTTCTCGAGGCCGTTCAGATTCGATTTCGCGCCCCACATGCAAAGGCTGAAAGGTTCGAAACCGAACTGGCGTTCTCTATACGTTTCTTCGTCTACCTTGTTAACACCAACTGAGTATTCGAATGTCATCCCGTCAGGGCCCTGGAAATAAACAAACCGGGCACCTGATGTCGGGTGACGTCCCGGACCGAAGGTAATCGGAACGTTATGTTGTTTCAGCAGATTGTACGAACGCATGATGTCATCGGTCGATTCAACCTGATGGTTGATATGCTGGAGTCCGCCGCGCCCTGCAGGGACAAGAGCGAGCGTATGATGAATCTCATTCACGCGCAAAAGCGGAACGTCTCCGATACGATCACTGACGCGGGCGTTGCAAACCTGGGTCCAGAATGCTTCATCCCGCTTGCAGTCCTGGCTGAAAATGCCGACATGGCTGAAGCCGGAGATTCCGGCGTCCCGGCTCGGAAAATGACGCTTGCCCATAATCTCTGGCTGAACTACCAGCTCGATTTTCAGGCCACTGGGCTCTCGGAAAGCAACGAAATCTCTTACATGACGGGAATCGCACTCGTCGCGGGTGCCCCTATGCAGATCGTGTCCAAGATCTTCGAGAGTCGCAGCCGCGATTTCAAGTGTCTGACTATCGCGGACTTCGAAACCGACGACGTGGTCGTTGGGGTCCCCTTCGTGGTAGTATAGGGTATGTCCCCGTTCATCTGATCTGAGGTGTCGCGAATTGCGGCTGCTTTCGGAAACCTCCAGGCCCAGAATTCTCGTTGCGAAGTCGGTGCTGGTTTGAATATCTTTTGTACCCATCCGAACATAGCATACATCAAGCAGTTCAATCATCTTGTGGTCACCTTTCTGTTATCTTGGGTTTCCCAATCGGCTCCCCAGCGTTCGGGAATCAGACCATCGGAGTTCCACATGCAAAACGAGTCGCGCGCGTTTCTGAATTGTCGCGCGGTCCAGTCAGGCTCAACAGTTTTCATTCCGGTCCCGTAAGACACGATCAGGTCCTCGGGCCCCTGGAAGTACAGAAAAACTTCGCCACTTGCGGGATCGCGCCCGGGACCATCGAGGATCCGCACCTGTTGATTGGCAAGCAAATACTTGCTGCGCATGATATCGTTCAGGTCGCCTACCTCAAAATTGACGGATAGCAGCCCACTCCGCTGGCTTGCGTAGTAGGCGAGGCGTTGGTGCCGTTCATCAAAACCCAGTTGAACGCTTTCTCCGACAAAGTCCCGCACCCTGGCGCCGAAAACCTCGGTCCAGACCGCCATGTCGCGCGCGGGGTCGGGGCTGCGCAGATCGACCGATGAAATCGCTTTGATGCCCGCGTCGCGTGCGGGGAAAAACCGCTGACTCTTGTTTTCGTGGCGCACAACAATCTCGAACCGGTTGCCGGCGAAATCTTCAAAGGCCACCGCATCGCGGTAGAGCTTTCCGGCGCAAACCTCTGCGGGCAGCCGCTCGGGCTCAAGTCCACAGGCGGTAAGTTTCCCTGTGATGTCGTCAAGATCGCTCTGGTAACGGACACTGAACCCGACAACCGGCTTGCCGGTCGCGCCGGTGGCGTCGCATTCTACTGAATACGATCGCTCGTCGGATCGGAAACGGGCGATGTCGTCACTGCCGTCCGCCGACTGAAGCCCGACCGCGCCTCCAAGGAACCGTTTGAAATCATCCAATTCTTTCGCTGGATACCGAACAAACCGAAGCTCTTCAATCATACCGTGGTCACCCCTTCTTCCCGCGGCGCGGCCACATCCGCGCCTGCTTGCGTCAGTTGAGTCGTGCCAAGATAGGCCCGTACCACTTCGGGGTTATCCAGCACCTCATCAGGAGGTCCGTCTCCGATCGACCGGCCGTAATCCAACACATGGATACGGTCCGCAATCGCGGCGACCATTTCCATGTCGTGTTCGATCCAGAGCATCGGAATTCCCAGTTGCTTCTTTGCGGCGTCGATATGGTAGGCAAGTTCCTCGCGTTCTTCCTGGGTCAGTCCCGCGGAAGGTTCGTCCATCAAAAGAACTTTCGGTTCGGCCACCAGCGCCCGCCCAAAGCCAATGATCTTCTGAATTCCGAAAGGCAGACCGCCGACAGGCAAATGCGCCAGATGGGTCAGCGACAACATCTCGAGCACGTCGTTGACCACAGCGAGATGCTCGGCCTCTTCGCGCCGCGCCGACGGCAGTCGGAACCATTGTTCCGCAAGTGTCGCCTTGAGATGGTTGTGCCGGGCCACAAACAAGTTTTCACGTGCGTTCATCCGGGGGATCAGTTCGGCATGTTGAAAGGTGCGCCCGATTCCCATTTCCGCAATGGCACTGGGTTTCTTCCCGATTAGGGACGTGCCAAGAAAGTGGATCTGTCCCGAGGGCCGATAGAGCCCGCTGATGCAGTTAAAGATACTGGTCTTGCCGGCCCCGTTCGGTCCGATCAGCGCCAGCAATTCGCCCGACCGGACACCCAGCGAAACTCGGTTAAGGACGACCAGACCGCCGAAATGAAGTTCCACATCCTTGAGTTCAAGGTCATACATTTGCTCGCTCCTCGCGTCGGCGCCGCGCATTGGCCAGATAGTCGGCGCGGCCAGCGCTTCCGGTCCCAAGGTACAGTTCCAGGATTTTCTGATTGGTCCGCAGGTCTTGGGTTGCACCTTCAAGCTCGACTTTGCCGTTTTCCAGAACGAAACCGTAGCTTGCCAGCGCAAAAGCCACTGCCGCGCTTTGCTCGACCAACAGGATGGACAGGTCGGTCCGGGCGTGAATGTCGCGCAGCCGCTCGATGATCTCGTCGACGATCACCGGAGCCAGCCCCAGCGACAGTTCGTCGATCAGCAACAGGTTCGGCTTGCAGACAAGCGCGCTGCCAATCGCCAGCATCTGACGCTCGCCCCCTGACAGCAAGCCAGCCGGTTTGTTCCTGAGTTTTGCCAATCTGGGAAAACAGACAAAGATTTCTTCTTCGATCTGCCGCCAGTTGCTGCCTTCGGCACGTGTGGTCGAGACGACTTCCAGGTTCTCGGCAACTGTCAGGTTGGTAAAGACCTTGTCCCGCTCGGGCACCAGAACGATGCCCTTGTGGATCGTTTTCGGAAGCTGAAGCCCGGTAATGTCTTCACCGAGATACCGCACGTTGCCGGCGGTCACCCGCGCATTGTCCAGCCCGATGAACCCCGAGATCGCCCTGAGCGTGGTCGATTTGCCAGCCCCGTTGGCCCCTAGGAGCGCGGTAATCTGGCCTTTCGCAACCCGGAGGTTGACACCGTGCAGCGCCCGGATCGAACGCTGATAGGTGACTTCCAGATCCGTGACTTCCAGAATGTCTGTCATGGCGTGTCCTCCCGTTTCGACGGCGATGCGAATTGACCGACAAGGCGTTTCCAGATGCCGGTCAGGCCGCTGGGTTCGAAGACCAGAAACAGGATCATCAGCAGACCAAAGGCCGCATAGGAAGCCGAAGAAACCGTCGTGATGTCCAGCCCGATATAGGGCACTGCTTCCATCAGCCATTCAACGAAATAGGGAACCAGCGTGACGAACACCGCGCCCAGCAGGGCCCCCGGCAAGCTGCCCATTCCGCCAATGATGATCATCGCGATATACTGGATGCTCAGGAACAGCGTGAAGGCTTCGACCGAAACGAAGTTCTGGTAGTAGGCGAACAACGCGCCCGAGAACGAGGCGATTCCCGACGTGATGACAAAGGCCAGCAGCTTATAATTGGCAACCTGCACGCCAAGAGCCTCGGCTGCGGTTTCATTCGCATGCAGGGCCTCCCAGGCGCGGCCTGTCTTGGAGTTCAGCAGATTGCGACACCCCCAGTAGGTGCCCGCGACCAGCGCCAGAAGCACATAGTACCAGGCGTATCCGTCATAAATCTCGAACCCGAAAACCACTGGCGGATCGAGGAAAATACCCGTCGAAGCGCCGCTGGCGAATTCGTATTCGCCTCCAAGGTAGATAACGAGAAAATGCAGCGCCAATGTGCTCATAGCCAGGTAGATGCCGCGCAGCCGCAAGGACGGCAGGCCGAAGATCAGGCCGATCACCGCGCCTGCCACGACCGAAGCCGGAAGGGTGATCCAGATACCTGCACCCGTTTCCTTGTAAAGGATCCCGGTGGTAAACGCGCCAGCCGCCATCAGGCCGCTATGACCCAGAGAGATCTGCCCCGCAATACCGGTCAGAACCATGAGCGCCAGTGCTCCGATGCCCGCGATAAAGATCTGCGACGCGATGTCGAGATGAAATGGCGTGGCCGAGGTCGGCAACAGTACAAGCAGGACGATCAGTCCGATCCAGGCCACCTGGTTCTGGCTTAGTCGCTTTCTACGCGTTGTGGCAGGGGTCATTTTGCCGATGCCGGTTTCTATATTAGACACGATTGAGTTCCTCCTTGGTGCCGTACAGGCCCCAGGGCCGGACAATGAGAATTGCGATCAGCACAAGGAACGGCACGACATCGGACAGAAGCGGATTGACGTAGTGGATCAGAAGAACCTCCAGGGCCGCGATGACACCCGCGCCGATCAACGCACCGGGCAGGCTGTCCAACCCGCCAACAAGTGCCGCCGGAAAGGCCTTGAGCCCGATCACCGCCATGTTCACGTCGATACGAGAATCGAGGGTGACAAGTACTCCCGCCAGTGACCCCGAAAAGGTCGACAGGGTCCAAGCCAGGGCATAGACGGTATGAAGGTTGATCCCGCGTTGCGCCGCCAGCAGCGCATTCTGTCCAGAGGCACGCATCCGCATGCCCCAGCGTGACATGTGAAGAAATGCCAGAAGCCCTAGGTAGACCAGGAACGTGCAGACAACGAGCCACAGCGCGGCGGTGGAAACCCGGACCGAGTCGGTAAGCGCGATCGAGGCATTGTCGAAGCTGATCATTGCCCCAACGTTCAGTTGTTGTGGCCCCCAGATCAGGACCATTGCGCCGCGCAAAAGAATGCCCAACGCTACGGTTGTCAGAACGGCGGCCAAAACCGGTTGTCCCGTCATCTTGCGCATAAGCAGCAGATAGACGGACAACCCGACAACGATCGAGAACATCGCGGTGAGGGCAATCGCGACGAGAGGATCCGAGGCGATACCTGCCGACGTGGCAACCAACAGGTAAGCCCCCAGGATCATGAGTTCGCCATGTGCCAAATTCAGGACACGGCTGACTTTGTACACCAGGACATAGCCGCTCGCGACAAGAGCGTACAATGACGTCAAAACAACGATGTTTGCTAGGATTTGCATGATAAGCTCCTGTCGCGCTCAGGCCTCATTCGACCTCGTAGGCCTTCCAGTCCCGTGCGATCTCCATCGCGCTCTTTTCGTCGCTCCAGCGATAGGCTCGGTAGTAAATGGTTTCGCGGAAATGATTGTCATCGGTCCATTTGATCGGACCTCCGCGCAATCCCTTGGTGTCGATTTCGATGTTGCTCATGACGGCATTAATCGCCTCGGCGCTTGTGTCTTCGCCAAGCTGTTCAAGAACTCCCTCGACGACGATGCCGCCGACCCATCCGTCGAGAATGGACTCTGGATGCAGGTTGGAACCGGATTCCTTCACCGCATTGACAAGGGTTTGCGTGGCTTCGCTGTCTTCGAACAGCATCACGTTGGTTCCCAAGGTGAAAAGGTTCGGGTCCTTCATTTTCATCATCTCAAGTTCGGCCTCAGCCAGATGGCCGACGTAAGCGTTGCCTTTCCAACCCTGCTTGCGCAGCGCATCGACGAAACGGATCTGCACGGCCCACGGTGCCCAGGACAGAACTGAATCGGCTCCATTCTGAATCAGTTTGGTTGCGAAGGATGTGTAGTCAGCCGTTCCTGGCGGCGCGATCTCGACGCCGGCCGATTTCATGTCCGCTTTCAATACCAACCGTTCGGCTTCTTCCATCCCCGCCCGCGAGATTGGAATGCCCATGGCGGAAAATCCGACGGTGGCATCGCTGCTTTCCCGGTCACGAAGGTAATCGACCATTGCGATGCTGTCATGAACTGCGGAAAAGCCCGTCGAACAATACAAGAGTGGTTTGGCCGGCGGCATCGTCTCTGCAGGACAGACCGAACCGGCAAACAAAACGGGCACTTTCCCGCGCGTCGCCTGGCTGATGATCGGGGCGAAGGTTGCCGATGTGCTGACCGAGATGATCATCTGCACATCGTCCTGGGTCAGAAACCTTTTGGCGTTGCTCGCCGCCCGCGATGCATCGCCCTGGTCATCATAGATCACCAGCGACACGGTCTTTCCGTTGACGCCTCCCGCTTCGTTCAGGAGGTGGAGGTACAGCTTCAAACCCTCGGCCGGCGCGGCATATGTGCCAGCGGCCGAACCGCTCAGTGCAGCACTTACCCCGATCACGACCTCGTCATCGGCCGCCAGCGCCGGTCCCGCGGCAACTGTGGCCGACAGGACCAAGCTCTTGGCAAACTGTTTAATTTTCATGGCTTTTCCTCCCATAAGTGACAGCACAAAATTCATAGCCCTTGCTGTCATGACTGTTCGACGGGCCAATCGATGTCTTCGCGTGTCAACGTATCGACCATCATGGTTTTCCAGATGGCGGTGACTTCGGCATATTTTTCGGCATTGCTGTCCCAGAGCGTCCGCATTGCGTAACCCCGGACCATATTGAAGGTCATGTAGACCAGGTTCTCGGCTAAAGGCGGCGGCATGTATTTGGACATAACTTTGACCCATGCGGCCTCGATCGGCAGACGCGCTTTCTGCGACGCCTCCAGGATCTCGGTCTTCAGATCGGGATCCGTGCTCGCGGACAGAACAATGTCCAGAACGCTGAAGAAATGCTCCCCCAGAAAGAAGCTTTCTGCATCCTTGAGCATCTCGTCGAAAATTTTGCTCTGGTCGGTCGCTGCTTGAGCGCCCTCGATGCTTTTGTCGACGGCAATTTGGTAGAGGTGCTCGTGAACTGCCAGGATCAAATCCCGTTTGTGACGGTAATGATGCAGCAGTGCGCCCCTCGATACCCCGGCGTTGTGCACCACCGCTTCGGTGCTGAACCCGGAAAACCCACGTTCGCGCAACACTTCGATTGAGGCCGATATGAGGCGTGATCGCATTTCTAGGCTGCGTTCGTCTTGCGACCGTGAGGCATTGACCGCATCGGTGTCCGCCTTGTCGCTCTGCTTGTTGGAGGAAATTTTAGTATTCAATGGATACCTTTCCATCCGCGACGAAAACAGCGTAGGTTTTCAACGGAATTTCGCAGGGCATCAGTCCGGGTTCGCCCGTGGTCACGTCGAAGGTTCCGAAGTGCCACGAGCATTCGACAAACTTTCCGCACAATTCGCCTTCTTCGGACAGCGAAGCCTCGCCATGCGAGCATTGGTCCTGAGTGGCAAAGAAGTTGCCATCGACATTGTAGACGGCGATGACGTCTCCATTCGGCAGGGTCTCGGCACGTATTTCACCTTCCGGCAAATCCTCGGCGGGAAAAAGAGCCAAGATCCTTTTTGTATCTTCACTCATAGCATCGTGCTCCCGCCATTTACCGAAATCACCTGTCCGGTCACGAAACCCGCTTCGTCCGAGGCCAGGTAACTTACCATCGAAGCGACTTCGCTCATTTCCGCCGGTCGCCCCATCGGGATCACACTGAGAAATTTCTCTGCCAATTTAGGATCGCGTTCGGTAATCTCGGCCATTTGCGGTGTGTTGGTCGCGCAAGGGGCCACTGTATTCACGGTAATCCCGTCAAGGGCGTACTCCCGGGCCAATCCGGTGGTCATGCCGTGCATGCCGCCCTTGGCCGCATTATAGGCGGCATGATCCCACAGACCGTTTCGCACGGAATCCGCACCAACGTTCACGATCCGCCCGCCACGCTGTTCGCGCATGACAGGCAACGCGTGCCAGCAGCACCAGACCGCCGTCCAAAGATTTCGGTCAATGGTTTCACGAAGGGTGTCGGGCGTATGTTCGGCAAATGCTCTGATGATCCCGCCACCTGCATTATTGACCAGAATGTCGAGCCGTCCGTATGCGCCAATGGCCGCATCGACAGCCGTCTTCGCAACGGATTCGTCCGCGAGGTTTCCGGGAACGACCACTGGGGGCTTTCCTTGAAAATGTCGCGCTGCCATTTCCTCGGCCGCCACGGTCGCTTCGGTCTCGTCGAAATTGGCGATCACCAGCCGCGCCCCGTCTGCCATCAGACGTTCAGCGATAACCAGACCAATTCCGCGCCCCGCTCCCGTTATCAGGGCAACCTTGCCTGACAGTTTTCCGCTCATAGTCGGTCCCCTCACTCTTCGTCGATCGCGCCCCTGCAAGACCGGGGCGCGATCCGTCCGTGTTACAAAATTATGCTGATCCGGCCCTGATTACGCAGGCCGTTGGTATCAAGAACAACACGCTTGGACCTGATCCGGATTTTGCCGTCCGAAACCTCCAGACCGTACAGGAGCTTGCCAAAGAAGATGTTGCTGAAGTCATCCTTGGTTCGATAGGTCGAAAAATTACACGCGACTTCAACCTGACCGTCATCTTGCGAAAGGATACGAACATTCGACACCTGATGGCGGGTTTTTGAATGCGGATACTCCGCATGGGCGGTCCGCTTCATCAATCGCTTGACCCGTTCGCCCAACCGGTACCTGTCATCCGCGATGTAAAACAGGTTGTTGTCGGGTGACGCATCGGCGGGAATGTCCGTCGGCGGAATCTGATAGGTCGCATCGTCGGTGAACAGATCCAGCCATTCCGGCAGCCGCCATTCGTCAAGAAGCTCCGCTTCGGCGTATAGAAAATCCTCTACTTCTGACCGCGTGAGCGTCCCGGCGTCAGATCCCTTTTCTGTTGCAGCGATCATGTCCGCTCTCCCCGGATTTGTTCAGGGCCGGTAAGGCGGCGGCTCCATTCGCGCCAGAACGCACGCATCTGCTCTTCGTCGTCCATCGCCGGCTGTTCCAAGCCCATGCCCTTTGATATGTCGTTCCACCGCACTTCCTGACTATTACGATAGCCCAGCTGGCAATGTTCCAGAGCCTCTACGTCATCCGGAGTGGCAAAGCCGCCGGGCCCGAGGAACTCCAGAAAGTTCGACAGGCGGAACTTGCGAGCCGCCGCGCTCTCTTCCTGCGGTCCGGCCGCCCAGGCATTGACGTGAAGCAGGTTTGGCGATTGCGGGAAGAAGGTGCGGATCGTCAGCGACATGATGTCGTTTATGATCAGGTTAGGGAAAATCAGCAGGTTGCGGTTCTTGTAAGCGATCCGGTCTGCTTTCTCCTTGCCGTATAGTTTTTCGTTCCGGGCGTTAAGAGCGTCGATCTCTTTCTTCCCTTCATCGCCCCAGAGTGACACCCATTGACCGGCAGGCCGTCCCCAGGGGGCGCTATATTCGATCACGCCGTGGCCATTGCCTAGATCCTTTCCAACACCGCTCAACGCGACATTGGTCAGGCCGCCTTCCATCGACTTGAGGTAGTCCAGATAAGTCGCATGGGTGCTCGTCGCGTGATAGCCGTCGATGCTGTTTTCTACCAGAAGCTTCCAGTTCGCGTTCATCGCGTATTCCTGGGTGCCGCCAATGACCTCCATGCCGTCAACCGACTGATCGAAGATCACATCCAGATATTCCTTGGCATTGCCAAGGTAATCAACAAGCGGGATTGCTTCAGGGTCGTAGCACAAGAAATACAGCCCGCGATAACTTTCCAGCCGGGGCACCTGACGCATGTTGGAATCAGGGTCGTTCTTGAAGTCGTGCCCATAGCTTTCTTCGCCCGGCTGATTTCTCAGCGCGCCGTCCTGGCCGAAGACCCAGCCATGATAGAAACACTGAAAGGACTTGGCGTTGCCTTTGCGTTCACGGCAGACTTGGGAACCCCGGTGGGGACAGGAATTGAACAGCGCCCGGATGTTGCCTTGGCGGTCCTTGTTGAACAGAATGCTGCGGCCGCCGACCACTCGGGTCACAAAGTCACCCGGTTTCTTTAGTTCCGATTCGTGGCCGAGATAAAGCCAGCAAGTGGAAAAGATACGCTCGCGCTCTTTTACGAACACATCCGGGTCAGTAAAGTTGTTTCTGGAAACCTTGAAGAGATGCCGATCGTTGTCGATCATCACCAAGGGATCGTTTCCGTTGGGCTTCATTGCGTCTTATCCTCCTCCGGTTGATGGGTTTCAGGCGGGAATTGCCTGTCTGAGTTTGTAAGCGGGGTCCTCGATGGCGGCCCGCTCCAGCCGGATGCCGTTTCCGACCAGTTTACGTATTGCGGCCATGTCCTTGGGAACATTGATTGTGGTGCCCCCGACGATCTCACCGCCCCGCAAGGCGATGACAGCGAAGCGCCCGCTGGCCGGATCGCCGCGCAAGACGGTCTCTTCACCGATGCTGTCGCCCGCCACCTGAATGTTCATGTTATACTGATCGGACCAAAACCACGGCGCAACCTTTGCCGGCTGCGGCGCGCCTGTTATCGACGCCGCGGCGATGGCTGCCTGCTGGTTGGCATTCGCCCAGGTCTCGATCCGCATCCAGCGATTGTGACACCGGCTGAACTGCTCGGTCGCATCCCCGACCGCCAGCACACCGCTGCGTTCGGTGCCGGCCCTGTCGTCCACCCGAAGCCCCTGCGCGCCCTCTGGCAAACCGATCATGGCGGCAATCCCGCGCGGCGGCTCCACCCCGATGCCGACGACGACAAGATCGGCGCTTTCCACCGACCCATCGCTCAGCGTGGTGTCGCGCCCCGACGCCGAGACCGGCCTCACACCATACCGGAAACGAACGCCGTTCCCGGCGTGCATCTGCTCCAGATGTTCGGACGCCTCCGCGGGCAGCCCCCGTTCAAACAGACGTGAGCCGGCCTCGACCACGGTCACGTCGCAGGCCCCCGCTGCCGCCGCGGCAACTTCCAGTCCGATGATCCCGCCGCCCACGATCAGGATCCTTCCTCCCATAGCCATCCGCTCGCGGATGGCGGCAGCGTCCTCGATCGTGCGCAGGACATGGATCGGCACGGTCAACCCGGCAAGCTGATCGCATTGCCGGGCGCTGGTGCCTGTCGCCAGAACCAGATGATCGTAGGAAAGCTCCTCACCCCCGGCGAGCGCCACGACCCGTGCATTGGGATCGGCGTCGACGACGGGGCTGCCAAGCCGCAAATCTATTTCGGCGGCGCTCCAGTCGCCCTGTGCCTTCATGAAACGAGTCGACCAAGCCGGATCTGTCAGCATTTCCTTGGATAGCTGGGGTCGCTCGTAGGGCAGATGCGGCTCCGCCCCGACCAGAACGACCGAACCGGAAAATCCCGCCGAACGGAGTTCCAGCGCAACTCGGGCCCCGGCCTGACCGGCGCCAACGACAACGACTCGGTCGGTCATGGTCGGCCAACGAACCGGCAGGCCACGCCCGGAGCATTTCTGTAATTGTGGGTCTGCATTCTCTCCCCCCTTCTCCGGCAACCTCCCGGCCGGTCAACTTTCTTGCCAAGGATTTACAAACAGTCTAGACTGCTTGTCAATGCACGAAAATCAGGGAGGTGCACAGTTATGTCGCAAAAAGCAGAAGATAGTGATAAAATACAGGTTGTTAGCGGGTATCAAAGCTGCAGTCTTGGCATGCTTCCACCGCGGATGCCGGATCGCGCAGATCCGCAGGTTCCCCATGATGCATCCCTCGGCAAAGTCCACTATGGCCGGATTGGGGGCGTCTATTTCTATGACCAAAATTTCGACGCCGCTGTCGGGATGGTTGAGATTGAACTCAGCATTCAATGCCTTTCCGAGGGGCATTGCCGCGTCGAGGCATTTGGTATCGGCGATGGCTTTCAATCCTGCTCGGCCAATGGTCAGGACGCACCATTGATCATTCAGTTGTGCCGCAGGGACGGAACGGTGGTCGCGGAATCGAAATGGTCTTATTCGCGTATTCTTTGTGGGCATGTCGAGGCGCTGACACACAAAGAAGACATCTTGCTTGCCAGCGAGGAATTCGAATCAATTGAACTGGGGGTGATTCCCTCGACAAAAGGGACTGTATGCACTTGCGCAATGCCGCTCGGCAGCTAGGTGTTGGATCCCTTCAGGTTGTTCAACTTTTGCCTGACGTCACCGCCCTCCGGGCAGATTTGAGCTGTCAATCTGCCCTTTAATTGCGGGCCTGCAATCTCAGGGTCGGGTCAAGCGTCGATCATGCAGGTCGCTCTTTCCCCCATTCGAAGACCGTCCCGTCGACCCCGATGCAGTGTAGAAATACAGCCAACTTGCGGGCGGCAGCGACCTGGGCCTTCTTCATGCCGTTGCGCTTGGCGAGGCGGAGGCCCCATGCTTTCAGGGCGCACCATTTTTTGTCCGGTGTAGCAGGACGCTGGCCGCCTCGAACAGAAAGGTTCGTAGCATCCGGTTTCCCCATCGCGATACGCGGCCGTTGGTGTCAGTTTCGCCGGATTGCTAGCGGCGCGGAGTCAGGCCGAGGTAGGCACCGGCCGTCGCCGCACTTCGGAATCGCGAGGGATCATCGATCTTGTGGCGGAACGTAAGCGCCGTCACCACGCCGATGCCGGGAACCGTCATAAGACGTCGGGTGGTTTCGTCTTCCCGTGCGAGTTGGCGGACCCTCCGATCAAGCCCGTCCAATTCGCCACACACATTCGCATGAACGGAGATAAGCGGCAGCAGCACAGGCCAAAGGATATGCCCGACGAGGTGGTCCATGCCATCAAATGGCAGACCGCCAGCCGCTACATGATGGTTGAGGCCTTCGCACAAATCGACACCGAGGAGATCGACCCCATTCTCAGCATCACAACCGAAGCGGCCTGATCATGCCCTCAGGTCATCCGAGAAATTACACCAGCTTGATGGGGTGGATGCCCCCTGCTTGGCGGCATCGATGTGCCAGAGCGTGGTAAAGCCGAGGCATTCCACAAGGAGACAGGGAGCATCCGTCATGGAGATTACGATAATTGGGCTGGATCTGGCAAAGAACGTGTTTCAGGTCCACGGCGTCGACGCCGAAGGAACGGTCGTCTAGCGAAGGAAGCTGAGGCGTTCCGATCTAATCACGTTCTTCGGGAGCATTCCTCCGGTCTTGATCGGTATGGAGGCTTGCGGAGGCGCGCACTTCTGGGCCCGGGAACTGGCCGCGCTTGGCCATGAAGTTCGGCTGATGCCTCCGGCCTATGTCACGCCATACGTCAAGAGGGGCAAAACTGACGCGGCTGATGCCGAAGCGATCTGCGAGGCAGTGACGCGACCGACCATGCGCTTGGCATCGATCAAGACAGTGCCCCAGCAATCGGCAGGCGTGGAACTGAAGGTCCGACAGCTGCTGATCCGGCAGCGCACACGCACGGTCAACGCGCTGCGCGGCCATCTCGCGGAGTTCGGCATCGTCGCGGCGAAAGGCATCGGCCGGCTGAATGAGCTCATCGCGATCGTCCGCGATGCGTCGGATCGGCGCCTGCCGGACGCCGTGCGCGACGTGTTGCAGGATCTGATCCAAGAGATCGATGGGCTGAATGACCGGATCAGGCGGATCGACCGCCGCCTGGTCAAGCATTGCAGGGAGGATGAGACAGCTCGGCGTCTGGCAACGATCCCGGCAGTCGGCCCGATCACCGCCTGCGCGTTACAGGCCATGTTGACTGCCCCGAAATCCTTCCGGTCCACCCGTCACTTCGCGCCCAGGATCAGTCTGACGCTGAGGGCGAACTCGAGTGGCGGCGAGGAACGGCTTGGCCCTATCTCCAAGCAGGGCAACACCATGCTGCGATCGCTCCTCTTGCTGGGCGCGATCGCCAGATTGCGCAATGTCCGCTCCTCGCCCGAGCGCGATGGATGGATGTCGGCACTCCTCGCGCGACGCCCCTACAAGGTGGCAGCCGTCGCGGTTGCCAACAAGCTCGCCCGGATCGCGTGGGCGCTCATGGTCAGGGGAGGCATCTACAGGGAAACCGCCACGTCCTGATCCGAAGACCGCGTTTCGCCGGAACCGCCACCGGCGAAGGCCAAGGTGCACCACGATGATGAACGCGAAGAACCGGTAGCCCGACAGCGAGAAAGCCCGTGTCCGTCAACGCGCCCCGAGAGCGCCACTTTGATCCGGCACTCGTTTCCGCGCATCTCATCAAGGCCCGCAGCCAAGGTGCTGCAAGTCGAGGCCGGACACATGACCGCACCGTTCGATCGCTGTCATCACCAAAATCGCGCCTTGACCCGCAGGGGGCATCCACACATGACGGACGTGACCCCTTCCGGCCCTGGCTTGAGGCACAACTCTCCCGCATCCCCCGGTCCTCGAAGCTTGCCGACGACATAAGATACACGCTGGCCCGCTGGCAGGGCCTCACCCGGTTCCTCGAGGATGGGCGTCTCGAACTGGACACCAACCCCGTCGAAAACCAGATCCGGAAGATTGAACCGCGCCGGGTTTGCCGGAGGCTGATTTCGTTTAGTTACGCGGCCATGTCTTCAGTTTCCAGAGCGGCGTAGAAGTTTGCCTCTGCTTCTGCCGGAGGGATGTTCCCGATCGGCTCGAGCAGGCGGCGGTTGTTGAACCAGTCGACCCATTCGAGGGTGGCATATTCGACGGCCTCGAAGTTGCGCCACGGCCCGCGACGGTGGATGACCTTGGCCTTGAACAGGCCGTTGATCGTTTCCGCCAAGGCGTTGTCGTAGCTGTCGCCGACGCTGCCCACGGATGGTTCGATGCCGGCCTCCCCCAACCGCTCGGTGTAGCGAATGGACAGGTATTGGGCGGATTCAACCGGTCGTCGCAACACCTTCGATCTTATCTTGTTTGAGCAGCCGGTCGAGGGCCTCTGCCGGCGTTTGCCATCCCAGCGTCTTCCGGGGACGCGTGTTTAGCGCATGGGTCACGGCACTCAGCTCTTCGGCGCCATGTTTGCTGAGATCCGTGCCCTTGGGGAAGTATTGGCGGAGCAGACCGTTGGTGTTCTCGTTGCTGCCGCGTTGCCAGGGGCTCTGAGGGTCGCAGAAGTAGATATCGAGACCGGTATCGATGCGGAGCTGCGCGTGTTGGGCCATCTCGGCACCTTGGTCCCAAGTCAACGAGCGACGCAGATGGGCAGGCAGGCTGCCGATCGTCCCTGCGATGGCATCGAGGACGGCTTCGGCACCGTGACCCGTGAGAGCCGGACCGTTCTTGACCGACTTTCCCGCGCCGTGCCCCTCCATGCGTGGCAAGTGCAGGAGCATGGTGAAGCGGGTCGTGCGTTCGACCAGCGTGCCAATCGCCGAGCTGCCGAGACCGAGAATGAGATCGCCTTCCCAATGCGCTGCTTGGCGTATATCTACATGGATCAGCCGTGTCCGGTGGTCTTCAGCCGCAGAGCGACATAGATCTTCTTGCAGTGGTTAAGTCCGACTTGACCATGAGCCAGCGCAGCAGTTTGTTGCTTGAACTGCTGCGTCTTTCCGGCCGCCATCCTGCCGTGCCAGGAGGCGCCCGCTGCCTTGAGGTAATGGTGTTTTGCCAAGCCGACCTCAAGCGCAGTGACTACCCGGCGCGAGCGGGGTTCGTTTATGGAGAGTGGCTGCGGGAGGCTTTCGAGGCCGGTGAGAGGCCGATGCCCGGCTATGATCCGGAATATTCTCTAGTCCTCGCGCAGGCCCATCAGGAGGCCATTCCCTTGTTCGGACCGCCGAGGAGCGAACTGCTGACGGACGTCTCGAAAGAGCATGTGAACCAAGCCATGCGCGATTCACTTCCGGACTTGCTGGATGGATTGCACGGGGATGAGAGGAATGTCCTTCTGACGCTTGCGCGGATGTGGCACACGGCCAGCACAGGGAAGTTCGTCACGAAGGATACTGCCGCCAAATGGGCGATTCCGCAATTGCCTCGCTCGGACGCTACGATACTCGATCATGCGCGAAGGGCTTATCTCGGCGAAGTCACGGACGATTGGAGCAGCCTAGCTGTGGCAGTCTGCGAGTTGGCGGGGCGCATGAGTGAGAACGTAACCAACTCAATGTAGCGAGGATGAAGCTCCGCTCCCTCTGCCTATGGCGTCTTCCCGGATTGCGACTAGGCGCACTTCTTCAGTCATTTAGCCAGCGGCTCCGCGCTGAGGCTGGATTTCTTCTTCGCGAAGTTTCGATCTGTCAACTGCTCTGGCCTACTAAGTCGGCTTAACACTAGATCGCCACCCCCGGCATCTCCCTCGGCAGTTCACCCAGATACCTTCGTGGCCCCCGCACTTCTCCCTTTGTCTGAGTTGCATGACATGCTGGTCGCAGCTGTCGTCTCGTCCACAAAGGTTGTCGCCGATCTTTTTCCCCTGCCCCTGCAGGTCATTCCTCGCGAGGCATGTGTGGACACCCGTCGGTCAAGCATTTTTTCGAAATCCGATTTCCGGTTCAGTGCGCTCATGTGTCCGGCCTTTTGTCGCGGCGGATGCCGCTGGCCCTGATGAAGTCCGCAGATCATGGTCCCTATCAAAAAGACGTATACGCAGATACAGCTACGCGAACGGGTTTTCCTGATCTCCGGCTGGCACCGGTTTTCATCATTCGACGTGCACGCTCTCCCGATCTCTGTGTTTCTGGCCTTGCTCAGACGGCGAGCGCCGCCCTCTCAGGTTGATACTCTACCTTCCCGGTCATGACTGCCCAAGCGATCCTCGCAATCTTGTTGGCCAATACCACCGTCACCAACCGCGGTGGCTTGCCGGTTTCGATTAGACGCTTCACCCAGCCATAGAGTGGCGTTTCCCGCCCAGATGTCACCCGCCTGATGACCGATGTCGCCCCGAGCACAAGCAGTGTTCGTAGAGTTCGGTCGCCAGCTTTCGTGATCCTCCCGTTTCGTTCCCTTCCGCCAGAAGAATTGGATCTGGGCGTCAATCCCAGCCATGCGGCAAAGGAACGACCCGATGGAAAGGCTTCTGGGTTCGCTACGGTCGCGGCCAGGGCCGTGGCAATGATCTGCCCTATGCCGGGGATTGTCGCCAGCCTGCGGCTGGCTTCACTCGTTCGATGCCAGTCTCTGAGCTGTTTCTCAAGCTGTTTGACCTCGTCCGTGACGATCGTGATCTGCCGGGTGTAGGTCTTGACGATGGATCGAACAAGCGGCGGGACACCAAGCTCGTCGCCTTCGTGTCCGAGGACACGGTCGACCAGCTCGCCGACCCGCTCAATCCCAACAGGGGCGACAATGCCAAGTTCGGCCAGATGGCCGCGCAGGGCATTCACCAGCATGGTCCGCTGACGGATCAGCAAGGACCGGGTCCGGTGGATCATCAGCACCGATTGGTGATCGACCGACTTCACCGCGACGAAACGCATGGTCGGGCGCGAGACGGCTTCGCAGATCGCCTCGGCGTCGACGGCGTCGTTCTTGCCCCGTTTGACGTAGGGCTTCACGTATTTCGGGGTCATCAGTTTGACCTCATGGCCCAGGGCGATCAGTTCTCGGGCCCAGTGATGGGCTGCGCCGCAGGATTCCATGCCGATCAAGCTGGGCGGCAGATCTTCGAAGAAGGCCAGAAGCTCGGATCGTCGCAGCTTTCTGTTCGTAAGCACCTGGTCATTCCCGTCTATCACGTGCACTTGGAAAAATCGTTTTGCGATATCTACGCCAATTGTCAGTCCGGACATTCTTTCCTCCTCTTGCCCTCGGATTTCTTCTCAAAGGTGAAGTTGGGGGTGGAGGGTGTCCACACCATCAAAAAGACCGGCGCCTGCCCCTCTCCGCTGCGCTTCGCCTTCGGTGTGGCCGGGCCTTGGCCAGCTGCAAGGTGACCAACATTGCAACGCAAACAAGGAGAAGAGCAATGACCACGAACTGCATCAAATTCACCAGCGCCGACATCGAGACCGCCAAGGGCACAGGCTCCATCTCGACCCTGACCTTCGACCTCGACATCACGGTCGAACCCGTCGCGAGCACCAACCCGATGGCCCCCACGCACCGCGTCCTCGGCCGCTCCCCGCGCGGCAAGCTGGTCGAGTGTGGCGGCATCTGGAAGAAGCAGAACAAGGAGACCGGCGCCGACTACTACACGCTGACCATCCGCGATCATGGCTTCAACGCCAACCTCGGCAAGGCCGCGAACCAGGACGATCTGTCCCTGCAGGCCGTCATCCCCTGGGGGCCCCAAGACGCCGCGTGACGGCTAGGGCCGGTCGGCTCCCTGCCGATCGGCCCATCAAAACTCCAATCTTGAACGCGTTCAAGATTGGAGTTTTGGGCTCTTGGAGCCTCTAAATAAGCGCCTGAAACCCATAGGCGCGTGGTATCTTTATCTTTCTTCCAAAACCGTGCTACCATCGAAGCAGAATCGAGTCGAACTCGGATCCAACCGAAGTCAGGACTTAGGAATGAGCGGTAGTCTGGAACAGTTTTTGACGGACCTGTCACGTGGGCTTGAGCGTACGATGGTGGCAGTGAACAAGGAACTCACCTTGCGTCAGCGCATAAAGCGCACGTGGTCCATGCGCCAGTGCGCAAGGTTTCTGAACGTGAGTATTCAGTATCTCACCAAGTTCGCCAATTCGAGCGACGACTTTCCTGCGGGCGAATATGTTGGAAGAGAGCGCGTTTTCACGCTTTCCGAATTGATGCACATGCGGGCCCTTCTGGCGGCCTCGGCAAAGCGGCCGTACGATTACCTGGCCTGGCGGAAGCCTGATGCACCTTTGCCCGTCATCTCGTTTGCAAGCCAGAAAGGCGGCACCGCCAAAAGCCTGAGCGCCGCGCATTTCGCCCAGTATCTCAGTTTGCACTACGGCATGCGTGTTGGTGTCATGGATGCCGACCCGCAAAGTACAATAACGCTCTACTTCGTCGGGGGAGAGGGTCTTCCCCAGATGCCCGACGAGAACACTGCCTCCATGGTGGACTTTGCCGGCCTCTTCCAGTCTGAAGATGCGCCATACACCGATCACGATGCGCAGACGCTCGACAGTTTCTTTCTCAAGACCTCGTGGCCGGGGCTGCGTCTGCTGCCGGCACATGGCGAAACGTCTGAGGGTGAGATTCAGATTGCGCGCCTTGTGCGCGAGGCCCCCTCCGGAAAGAGCTTCTATCGCTACCTGCGCGATGCCATTGATCGGTGGAAGGCGGGCCACCCACCAAAGACGCTGCCCAACGAATTGGTAGTCGAGGGCAAGGTCGATCAGCAGCGGCTGGATGCTGCGCTGACCGAGACCCTCGATGTCATCATAATCGACTATCAACCCGCGTTGACACTTTTCCAGCTGAATAACGTGATTGCGTCGACTTCTCTGGTCATCCCGCAAACCATGAAGGGGTTCGACATCGCAACGCTGTCGACCTTTGTGACCGGCCTGCTGGGGATGCTTCAGCACATTCTGGCCCATGAAAGGATCGAGATCGGAACCGGTGCGAACATGCTGTTGCCGACGATCGTCCAACGGTCCAATGCGCAGGACCTTAACCACATCGGAAACCTGCTAGAACATTGCCCCACGGAAATTCTGCCGGTGTTTTATCTGCGTTCCGACGCGATCTCAAATGCGTCAGACGTCTATCAGTCCGTATACGAATATGAGCCGGACACGCCGGGAAAGCGCAAGGGGATCAACCGGTTCATCACGAATGCCGATGCCGTGAATGACGCCATAGTATCGCGGCTCTGGCCAGGACTCGAACGCGGCTACGCTGATGCATGGATGGACGAATTCTACGAAGATGACGGCGAGGGCGAAGCATGAAACGCAGTATTCCTAGGTCGTTGGTCAGCAAGGCTACCAACCCTGACCCATCCAAGGAGCGCACGCCCGGTTTCGAAGGCCGGGCAGAACCGGGTGATGCTGTTTCCACTCCTTTCAAGGGGGCCGGCAGCGCTTGGAAATCAGGGGCGCTTGCGCAGTCGCAAGCCGCCGTGGAGCGAAGCAGAGCCGAGCTTTGTTCGGATATCCTTAACGGCCGCCACGAGATAAGCCTGTCGCCAGACCAGATCTCAGATCCGATGGGGACCGACCGCCGTCAAGACTGGATGTCTCAGGAAGCATTCAGGTCCCTGGTAAGCAGCATTGCCTCGAACGGGCAGGACACACCCATTCTGGTGTGGCCCGAGGATCCGGACTGGCAGCCGGATCCGTTGGAGCCGTCGAACGTCACTGGCGTTCCATTTGTGATGCTTACAGGACGCCGCCGACTGGCTGCTGCGTCGGAGCTGGGTTTACCTCTTCGTGCAATCCTAGCTTCGCCGGGCGCGCGAAACGCCGAGAACAGCAAGTTTGAGATGTTGTTTCTGCGGTTCCGCGAGAATGAGGAGCGCGAGAATCTTAGCCCATTTGAGCGGTTGGTTTCGATTGGTGAAATGTATGAAACGCTGGCTTCTGGCGAAGACAAGCTGACAGCTGTGGCTTTCGCAAAGAAAATTGGCGTGCATGAGAGCCTAGTCTCGCGAGCAAGGTCTGTCTTCGCTGCGCAAGATCAAATCTTGAACGCGTTCAAGAATGTCTACGACATGAGCTTTCGCGACTTGCAAGGAGCCTTGGCGAGCTTGGAGAGGGTGAACACCTCCAAGCCAAAACCGAAGGCAAAGCCCAGTAAGCTCACGGTCAAACGCAAGGTGGGCAAACGAAATCTTTCGGCGACTTCAGTCGATGGGAACTTATCCATCAAGGTTGCAGGTGTGCCGATTGACCAAGAGCGTCTCGAGAAGCTCGGAGACTTAGTCGCCGACTACTTGAGCGCCGAAGGTTCGGGAAAGGATTCCGACTGACGACAATGCCAGCGGCATACTTTCCGGAACGACGAGGTAAGGAGCAAAAAGGAACGACAATCGAAGCAAAGGCAAAAGAAAAGCCCCCAAGCGGTGTGGCCTGAGAGCTGATCTTAATGGTTTGGTCGCCTTCAAGATAAGTCTCGCTGGATTCACTGTCAACGACGAACGCTCCAGAGCGAACGGCTTTCTTTTGCCTCCACATAACCGGAGGTGAGATACAGGCATGAAACATACAGGTTGGCGCAAGCCGACACCGGGTCTTGGCATTGCAGAGCAGCTTGCCCAAGCCGGTGAACAGGTGGCTGTACCCAAAACGCGGGCCTTCGTGGCCGTCAAGCGGGTGGGGGCCTACATTGGCCTCAAGGCCGGAGACATGATGCTCCTCGACACGCTCGGGGCCTTTACCCAGGCCCAAGACTGGGAGGAGGGGCAACGCCCTATCGTCTGGGCGTCGAACGCCTATCTGATGGAGCAGACGGGGTTCTCGCTCTCCGCGCTCAAGCGCCATGCCCGACGCCTGGCCGAGATTGGCGTGATCTCCTTCCAGGACAGCCCGAACGGCAAGCGGTGGGGCCGCAGGGACGCCGAGGGGCGCATCGTCGAGGCCTATGGCTTTGATTTGTCGCCGCTGTCGGCGCGTGTCGAGGAGTTCGAGGAGCTCCATGCCGATTTGCAGGCCGAGCGCGAACTCTGTCAGCGCCTGAAGCGCCAGATCACGGTTGCACGCCGTATGATCCGCGCTCGGATCGAGGCGGCCGTCAGCAGCGCGCTGCGCGGGCCTTGGGCGCAGTTCACGGGTCTCTTCGAAGAGTTATTGGACCGGCTTCCGCGCCGCCACGAAGCTTCTGAGCAGCTTGCACGGTTGCTGGGCTGGTTCAAGGATCTCCAGGAGCGTGTCGAGGCGGCCTATCTCAAGGCAACTGAGGCTACCCAGCCTGTGGAAAATACGCCTGAAACCAAGGAGCAAGTTCCCGAGAAGACTCAAGAGTTGAACCCCAGGGAGGTCATTTCTGAACCTCATATACTAATTACAAACCAACTTGATCCTGTAACTAGTAATTCCTCAGAAAATGAGGAAACCGCGACCATGGTGCCCAATGCTCAGCCCGAAGATCAGGTTGATAGGGAGCTGGAAGAGTGGGTTAACGAGGTGCGCAAGAAGCGCGCGGCGCTGGATCTGCCCACCGTGATGCAGGCCTGTCCCGAATTCGCATCGTGGTCGCGCAATATGGGCGGGTTCCTGAAAGATTGGGGCGATCTGCATCGTGTTGCCGGTCAACTCCGGCCGATGATCGGGGTGTCCGAGCATGCCTGGAACGTGGCACAGGACCGTTTGGGCAAACAGGTGGCGACAGCAGCGCTGGCGCTTGTCTTCGAGAAGCATTGCGCAGGCGAGGTTTCGTCGCCGGGCGGCTATCTGCGCGGCATGGTCGAGAAGGCCGGGGCAGGGGAGTTGCATCTCGAGCGCAGCTTCTATGGCAGGCTCAGCGGGCAGGCGGCGTGATGGGGCAGGGGGTCAGAGACCGGCAGCTTTGGTCACGTTCACCCGGAACCGATCGCGTCGGCGCTGGTAGCGGCGGGTCATCTCGGCCGAGGCGTGTCCCAGTTGTTTCTGGACATAGCGTTCGTCGATCTCAGCGGAACTGGCAAGGCCGGCACGCAGCGAGTGGCCAGAGAACAGCGCCAGACGTACCTTATCGGGCAGTTCGGAGCGGATGCCGGCGTCCAGGACCGTGCGCTTGATCAGCCGCGCGACATGCTTGTCGTTGAGCCTCGTTTCGGATGCCCTTTTGCCATCGCGCGAGATCCCGACAAAGACAGGACCGAAGTCGATCTTCGCGAAATGCAGCCATTGCTCCAGCGCGTGCACGGGGCAGGTCTGGTCCTTTGAGCCGCGGCCCACCTCGACCTCGCGCCAGCCGGTCTTGGCATTCAGCGTCAGGAGGGCGCCGCCACCGTCCTTGCCGTCCAGGATCTCGACCCAGCCGCCCGACTCCGGCGTGTCGTCCTTGTGGACGTCGAGGCTGACGATTTCCGAGCGGCGAAGGCCTCCGGCGTAGCCCAAAAGCAGGAGGGCCCGGTCGCGCAAACCTCGGAGATCGTGGGGCAGGGTGGCCACCATGGCGACGATGTCCTCGGCCAGGATCGCTTCCTTCTGCACCGGCGGGCACGCATGCTTGCGCTTGATCCCGGCCAGCACGGTGGCGATGTGACGGTTTTTTCGATCAAGGGTGAATCCCCGCTGCGCGTAGCTCCAGGCAAGGCCCGACAGACGGCGGTCTATGGTGCTAACCGATAGAGCAGGGGAGGGGCCCGCCCCGGAAGCCAGGTCGGCGAGGTAGAGCCCGATCATCTCGGGCACGGGCGGCAGCGGCTCGGTGCCCTTCATCCGGCACCAGCGGGTGAAATGTGCCCAGTCTTTCGCATAGGCCTTCAGGGTGTTCTCCGACGCGGCCGCCCGGGCATATTCGCGGGCCGTGTCGACGAGGCGATCCAGCGTCCCGGAGCCGGCGACGTGGTCCGGAAGGGCGATCGGTCTTTCGTCAGTGCTCATGATGGAGTCCCTCTGATAACGTTGGCGGCTCTCTGTCGCGTGTGAGCGCACTCAGATCGGCGAGAGACCACGCTGATGGGCCGACACCACCAGGCGCCAGATCGAGTCTCACGAATTCCGACTCGGCCAGCCTCATAAATACCGCTCCGGAATCTCACGAATCCCTGCCGCTCTCGCGGACCAAGTGCCTGAAAGGTTGAGAATCCAGTCATGAAACGTGAATCCAGTGATGAACTGTGAACGCGATCCGTATTTCTTGCAGCCTATCTCCGGTTGTCCGATAAATGCAATTATTGGACATATTGGCGCACGGCAAGGCGGGGCGGTTGCCACAGCATATTGTAGACGAAAGCGCCGCGAGAGACTAGTCTTGTGGCATGACCCATGTTCGCCACAGCCTCGGGGACGACCTCGGCACGCTACCCCGAATGCCCGCCTGGGTCACCGGCGGGCAAGGCGAAACACCCGAGGATGTGGCGTTTTTGTCGGGCGCCGCGCTCGCTCATCTGGATCTTGTGGTCAGCCGAACGGATGTCCCCCAGGCTTTGCTGCGGGAGCGGCTGGCATTGCGCGCGGCAGAGGCCTGCGTGACGCATCAGGGGAGGCCCGAAAGGGCCGGGGAACTGCGCGATGCAGCGGCGTTCCTGCAACCGGGCGACAGCCCGGGTCCGGCGGGCGCGGTCTGGCTGTCGTGGCAAAGGGCGGTGGAGCGGCCGGTCTCGGTCAAGGCTTTGGACCGGGCGCTGACGGAACTGGAGGTCGATCGGATCGCTGCCTGGCTGGATGCGGGGCCCCGGGATGGAGGGCTTGCGCCGGTTGCGCGCGCCGCGGCGGTACTGCAGGCCGTTCTCGAGGATCGCCCACGCGATCCCGCATCAGCACTGCTGCTCGCGGACGCGGCCCTGGCGCAGGCGCTTGGCTGGGGACATGTGCTGCCGCTTCTGGCGCCCGGTCTCAAGCGCGGGGATCTGCGGAAGACGGGCGAGGACCTGCGGCTGGCCTGTCATCGGGCAATCGGAACGGCCGCGACCGAAGTGACGCGGGAGGCCGCCGACCTGACCCGCCATGCCACCCGGTTGCGGGACATTGCGCCGAAGCTGCGCGCAAAGGGGTCGGACGATGCTGTTGCGCTGTTTCTGAGCCGGGACGCCGTTCCACCCACCGCGCTGACCTCGCTGCGGTCCGATCGTGCCGCGCGCCGGTTTTGCGACAGGCTGGTGGAGCTCGGCGCCGTGCGCGAGCTGACCGGGCGTGACACCTTTCGGCTTTACGGGGTGTAGCGATGGCGAAGGATCGCTCCGAACCCGAGCTTGACCGCGAGTTGGCCGACCTGCCGCCAGAATTGCGCTGGCGCGAATGGATGCGCCGGATCGAGGCGGTGCTCTTCGCGTCCGCCTCGCCGGTGCCGCGCGAGGACCTTGCACGCGTGGTGGGGCAGGGGGCGTCGATTGACCTGCTGGTCGAGGACCTCAGCGCCGATCTGGAGGGGCGGGCCTTCGAGATCTCCCAAGTCGCTGGCGGCTGGATGTTCCGGACGCGGGCCGCCTACGCCCCCGCGATCCGCGCTGCGGCGGATGTCGGGGATCAATTTCTGGACCTGAGCGAATTCGACGTCGCGGTGCTGGCCGCCATCGCCTACCACCAGCCGATCACGCGCGACGGGCTGAAGGACATCTTCGGCAAGGAGATCAGCCGCGATCTGATCGGGCGGCTCCACGCGCGGGAGCTGATCGGAACCGGACCGCGGTCGCCCCGGCGCGGGGCGCCATATACCTACGTCACGACGGAGCAGTTCCTGGTCGCCTTCGATCTGGAGTCGCTCCAGGACCTGCCGGACAGGGAGCAGCTGGAGGATGCTGGTCTGGCCGCCGGATGAGACCAGGTGGCAGGTTTGACTATCGTTATTTGCACGAGAGCTCTTGATCCATCAGCCCAGATCTTCATTCAGCGGAAATCTCATCGACGAGTTGAGCTGCCACGGCAATCGGGAGAAACATCCGCAGTGGAACACTTGTGAGTTCCTGAAATCCGTAGCTCTCATAGAGTGCTTTGCGTCGAACGGTTCTGTCCGGATCCCCGCAATCGAGCACATCGAGCATGACAATTGAGATACCGATCTGATCTGCGGCTGCTACGATCCGACTCAACGCATCGACAAGGAGGTCTCCGCCGTAACTTGATCCTCGATATCGCTCATCGCGACCGATCATGGAGATGTAGGCGGCGGGGATCGAGCCGTGAGACGGACGTGTTCGAGCATACTTCTTAGGTAGCTCCTCGTACCTGACCGCATGGGCGTTCAGTGCGTAGAAGCCTATGACGCTCCTTTCGCCCTTGGTCATCACCATCAAGCGGACATTATCCGCTTTGCTTAGTTTGTTCGCCGTTCTCTTGAGGTAGTTGTCGACTTGATCCACGCCGCAAGAGAAGTTCGCACGATCGTGTTTGTCTGGATCGAAGGGCTCGATCGTGACGTCATCTTCTGTTTGGCTCAACGGGAGGACACGCGAGCCTTGTGGCGTTCAAAGGCTTCGCGCAACCGATCCGTCGGTGGCGGCGGGTTGTCGAGAGCATCGAAGAAAGTCGCATGGTCGGCCGGAGACAAAACGGTCGTCTCGTGAGCACGGATAACGTCCTGCGCCGCCCTATACGCCGCACTCATCGTGAACACGGAGTCGTCCACACCAGACAGTGCTGCAGCCTGCTGGATCGCGGCTTTCACATGTGGCTTAGTGCGGAAGTTCATACGCTCCGAACTACGCTCGTTGATATCTAATGTAGGGTCCTCGAAGCTACGCATCTCGATCTCCTCTCATGGGTTGACATGTACGTCAGAACGACGTACGCGTCAAGACAGATCACAAGGTCGTCACGTCCGCAAAAAATTGGTATCGCTTTCAACATGATCGGAAACAGTCTTGCGCTTAAGCTACTTGCCGATGTCATGGACTGGGACGATGCCACTGCAACTCGGGAGTTTGGCTGGCTTCGGTTAATGGCTTCAGTCAAATACGATGGCTACGCCGACTTCGCCGCAGGTGCGGGTTTCCTTGAAGCACTCGTCGACTGGATGCGCCAATTCGATACTTCCTACGACCGAGCGATCGCTTACCGGTTTGTAAAACAGCGCCTAGTGTACATTTCCACGGCAGAGATGCATCGCGTCGTCGAGGCATTCATCCCTGAAGTGGTCACGCCATACCTTAGGCGAAGCGTTGGCGCTGAGTGCGGCCTTCATCCCTGGGAAGTATGGGCAGCCAACGAGCCGGCCGAAGCCTTTAAGTCGCGCTTGCGAAAGTGCCTATTCGTTGGGCTCAGCGACGGAAGCCGTATCGACGTGCTACGGCGATCGAACGCAGGGCGCATCTCGCAAGAGCAAATTATTCCGATGATGAATGTTGATGACGCGAAGTGGGAGAGTCTTGGTGAAGATCTCATTTCGGCGCCTGGTCTCGATGCCAACTCGCGCTTCGAAGATGTCTTTCTAATTGACGACTTCACCGCGTCAGGCACCACGTTCATCAGAACGGTGGAAGGAAAAACGAAGGGCAAACTTCACAAATTCAACAAGATGGTCGAGGCTGCGCGAAGGTCATTGTCGGCAAAGGAAAAGGTATTTCCAATCTCTGAAAACTACAGCCTTCATATTCATCACTACGTCTCGACCTCTCAGGCCCGTGGCACGCTGACGGAACGGGTAGGCGCGCTAGTCAAAATGCTGGAAAATCGAAGCTTTCGGGATGAGGTTCATATTACTGAGGGGTTGCTTCTAAGTGATAATTTACCGCTTGGGCGCCCAAAGCCAGGCTTGCAGGCTGGGGGTGCAGTCGAGGCATCTGCTATTGGTTTTGAGCCCAATCGGATTGCTGAGAATGAGATCGATGCCCAATTCATTGCACTTTGTGAGCGGGCTTATGACCCAGAGCTCTTTAGGCGTCTTGAGAAACACTGCCGCGAGGCTGGCATGGAGACAATGTGCTATGGCTACGGCGGGTGCGCACTACCGTTGGTCTTAGAGCATAACACGCCAAATAATAGTGTCCCGCTGATTTGGAGCGAAACCGGGTCGGAGGCGGACCCGAATACGCGCCCACTTTTCCAGCGACGCGATAGGCACGGCTAATACTCATGGCAAACCCATTTCAGCGCCGAGCGACTGAGTACATTCGAGACGCAGAGGCTTTCCTTTCAATAGTAAGCCCACTGCCTTTGACAACTTTCCTTGCGAATAGTCCGCACAAGGATCAGCTCTTTTCGCACCCGATACGGATCATCGGTTCGCCCGGTACTGGGAAAACGATGCTGGCTACCTTGGCTGAGTTTCGCATGGTCGAGTCGATCCTAAGGGATCAAAACAGCGATACAAACAAACCGCTCGCTCGTGCACTCGGCGATGCTGGTTTTGTAGTAGATGGTCGTCCGCACGTGGCGGCGGTACGGATTCCTATGGAATCTGAGTATCGGGATTTTTGGGAGCTGCCCTACGATGAGGCGGTTCGTACAAAGCTTGCTTTTTGGCTCGTGCAAGCACGGGCAATGCTCGGCTTGATACGTGGTCTCACCGCGAGAGGGACGCGTGCACTCGATCAAATCCGCTTCATTCCACGCGCCGACTTTGAAACCCAGGTGGAGCAAATCGGTGGATTAGATGCAGAAGGTGTTCGTCGTCGGGCACTTGAGGTAGAGCGGGCAATCTATAGCGTTGGGTCCGGCCTAGTACCGCCATCCCTAGAAGAGCTGCCGTACGAAGCAACTGCGCCCTATGCGCCATTCGATGTAATCCAAGCAGTCGAGATTGACTGGGATGGACAACCGTTGGAGCTGCGTCCACTCGCCATGCTCGACGATATCCACGACCTCCATCACGCCCAGTTGGAGGCGCTATTCCGAACTCTGTCGCATCGTGAAATGCGGTTTGGCAGATGGATGATGATGCGACTCGATGCACTTAGTCCTGGGGCAGTACTTCGGTCGCCAGATTCTCAGCCAGGCCACAATCGAACACAGGGACGCGATTTCTTAGATATCCATATGCAGCTCGACTCGGACAAGGGTGCTGCTCGAAAGAAATTCCGCCGTATGGCGCTGGGAATGGCCGATCTGTATCTACCGATGATCCCGACTTTCAGAAATCGGCCTCCACCACTAAGAAGTCTGCTGTCGGGCGCAGCGCCAAAGCTGACGGATGCCCAACTTCGCGATCTTCGCGAAACCACCGATAAGGACCAGCGTCGCCTTGAAATCACTGACGAGAGACGTGCGTCGATAGACGAGTTGGTTGCTGGCTATGCAAAGAAGGGCGCAGTCGGCGACGACGTTGCCGTCGCTATGTCGCGAATTCTTCTGCACCGATACGATAAACGAAGAGCAAACGTGACGCCTTCATTGTTCGGCGACGACGATGATCCGGATCCACGAAATCCATTGAAAGCGGATGCAGGTGTCGCCCACGGCGCGAGAGTTCATCTGCACCATCAATTCGGTCGACCGTTCCACTTTGGAGCCGATGATGTTTGCGATGCCAGCAACGAGAACGCCGAGGTTTTTCTTGGTTTTGCTGGGGCGCTGGTTGGCGAAGTTGAAACGCGTGCCGTTCGGAGAAAGCCGTTAGAACTTGACGCCAAGGTTCAGCAAGCCGTTCTACGCGACGAGGCTGAACGGATAATTCGAGAGTGGGCATTTCCGCAAGCAACTCGTGTCCGTGCCCTCGTGCGTGCGATTGGCAGGGCTTGTGTTGACCGAACACTCGAACCCAACGCGCCACTCGATGCAGGAGCAAACGCGATTGGTATTCTGGAGGAGGAATTCAAGATGCTTCCTTCCGACGATCCAATACTATTGGTGCTAAAACATGCTGTAGCCAGCGGTGCGGTCACAATTGAACGTGACTATGGTCAGGGCGGTAAGCTGTGGTGTCTTATCGAACTGACAGGAACCGTGGCCCTCGCTTTCGGTCTGACCTTTGTGCGCGGTGGCTTCATTCCAACTAAGGAAAGCTTCTTTCGCGAGGCTTTGGCCGATGCGTGAACACTGGGCGAACTGCATCACACACGCTGACGACGAGGTCGACACATTTGTGGACGAGTACTTTTCTGAAGAGCATAGACGCGTCCTGCTTGTTGCTGCGGCGGGATTTGATCCCCGATCACGCTCCGTGGCGCTTAAGTTGCAGAAGGTGCTCGGAAATCGTCTGAGTGCAGTGTTCGTGCGAGAGGAACGCCCAGGTGCAAATCAGGCCCTTCGTGATCGCGCAGACGCAAACGAGACTTCTCTCCTGCAGTCAATACCCGGAAGCGAGGTGGTTCGAATTGAAATCTTCGCCGACGACGGGGCGCCGGTGGGTGGGCGACGTATTGCCGGCGCACTTTCTGAGCGGCCGATCCCAGACGAGATAACGGATGTGGTCGTCGATCTGAGCGCTCTGTCGGTCGGTATTGGGTTTCCGGCGGCTAGGTTACTCCTTGAAGACTGTGAGAAGAATCCGGGACGGACGTTCCACCTCATGATTGCGTCGGACCCGGATCTCGATGATCTGATCCGAAGCGATCCCTCCGACCGCCCAAGTCCAGTTCGGGGCTTCGCTCCTATAGCTAGGTCCTCGGACGACACAGAGGACATGGAGCTTGCTCAGATCTGGATACCGCAACTGGCGCAGGGCAGGGCTTCTACCTTGAACCTTATCGGAAGCCAGCTTCAAGTTCGAGACTTCTACAAGATCTGTCCAATCTTGCCGTTTCCTGCAAAAGATCCTCGCAGAGCGGACGATCTTGTTGCTGAGTACCAAGAGCAAATCACTGAAGAATGGCACGTTGACCCCAGAGACTTCCTATACGTGTCAGAGTGGAATCCTCTCGACACGTACCGGAGGCTGTCACGGCTGAAGCTACGTTTTGATCGAACGATGAAGGGAACGTACTTGTTGCGCATGGTTCTATCGCCGATCGGGAGTAAGGTGATGGCTGCCGGTGCCATGATGGCAGCAATCGAGCATGACATGGCAGTGCAGTATGTCGAGACTGAGAGTGACCTGAGACCCGTATCTTCCTCCATTTTGAGGTAGAGTCCGGCCCAACCAG
>NZ_AQQU01000019.1 GCF_002210105.1 Oceanicola sp. 22II-s10i
AGATCATCCGGCTCCAGGCGAAGGGCGCGATGCAGTTTGACCGCACGTTCCAGCGCTTGAGATCAAGCGCAACAGATTTTGAGAAGGCCGCGATGCCCAGCTTCGCGGCAGAGTAGTTCGCCTGGGCAAAATTGCCGATCAGCCCCGAGGTCGAGGTCATGTGCACGAGCGCGCCGCTTTCCTGTTCGCGGAAATAGTCGGCGGCCGCGCGGCTGGTATTGAAGGCACCATAAAGATGGACCTTCACCACCGCGTCGAAATCCTCATAGGTCATCTTGTGGAAGTAACCGTCGCGCAGAATGCCGGCGTTGTTTACCACCGCGTCGATGAGACCGAATTCCTTGACCCCGGCTTCGATCATCGCGCGCGCGGCATCGGGATCGGTGACAGAGCCGCCATCGGCAATGGCATCGCCCCCAGCGGCCCTGATCTCTTCGACGACTTTATGAGCCGCAGTTTCTGTCTGAGCGGTGCCTTTCACGGATGCGCCCAGATCATTGACCACCACGGCGGCGCCTTCGGTAGCTGCCCTCAAGGCGATATCACGCCCGATCCCACCGCCGGCCCCGGTGACCAGAACGACCTTTCCGTCAAGTGCTTTTGTCATCTTCTTGCTCCCTCAGAGTGACTTGCGGTATTTGTCCAACCCGCCGGTGTGCATGACCCGGCCCATGAGCGGCACACCGATGATCTCTTCTGCTTTGACCGCCGCTGCGATCAGCTTGTCCAGATCAATGCCGGTTTCGATGCCGAGCTCGTGACACAGGAACACTGCATCCTCGGTGCAGACATTTCCTGCGGCGCGCGCGTGGCCGTGGCCCGCGAAAGGACAGCCGCCAAGACCGGCGACGGAGCTTTCGAACATGTCCACGCCCATCGACAGGGCCGCATAAACGTTGGCGATCCCCAGCCCACGTGTGTCATGGATGTGCATACCGATGCGCGCCTCGGGCGCCAATTCGCGCAGGGCGCCGATCATCCGTTTGACCGCCTCGGGGTTTCCCCAACCCATGGTGTCGGCGACCACGAGGATCGGCACGGGGATGTTCTCTTCTTCGCATAGCTGAAGGATAAAGCGGAAATCGTCCAAGATGCGTTCTTGGGGGATGGGGCCCTCGAGGTTGCAGCCGAAAGCGGTCATCACATAGGCCGCGTCGACGGTATATCCCTCTTCCTTGTAAAGACGGACCCAGTCACGTTGTTTTTCCCGCATCTCGGCCGAGGAACAATTGTTGTTCGATTGGGCGAATGCTTCGGAAGGATAGAACAGCAGACGCGGGTCGATATCGACCTCATGCGCGGTCAGGGCCTTGCGAAACCCTTTGTCGTTCAGCCACAGCGATGTGTAGTTCACGCCCGGTTTGCGCTTGATACGCTGGAACAACTCGCCGGTGTCCGCCATCTGAGGAACGTATTTCGGGCTGACAAAGCTGCCGACCTGAATGCGTTTCAAGCCGGTTTCGCTGAGCATGTCGATCAGTTCGATCCGCTCTTCGATCGGGTAAATCTTCTTTTCGATCTGAAAACCCTCACGCGGGCCTTCTTCACGAAATTCTACGAATTTGGGAAAGTCGCTCATTTCATCACTCCTCGGATGGCAGGATCTCGGCGATGACCTGGCCGCGATCGACCATGTCCCCATTCGAGACGGATATATTGCTGGCGATCCCGGCCGCGGCCGCCCGGATCGAGATTTCGAGTTTCATGGATTCCATGACCGCGACCACGTCGCCTTCGGCCACGCTCTGACCATCGGAGACCTTGATTTCGACAATCATGCCGGTCAGCGGAGAGGTCACGGCGCGATCCGCCGCGGCATCGCCGCCGGCAAAGGCAAGGGGCGCGGCGGGCCGAAAGACCAGGCGGCCTTCGGGCGTATCCAGTTCGATCACGCCCGCGTGCAGGCGCGCGTCGATCAGATGGACGGTGTCGCCTTCGCCGACACGCCAACGGCCCGGGGTCAGTTCACGTGCCGACAGTATCAGCGCCTCGCCTTTCTCCGAATGGATGGTGTACTTGGCACCCGGTTTGACTGGACTGACGCGCAGTTCTTCGGATACCTCGTCAGAATCGGTAAGCGTCACGCGCTGCCCCGCTTCAATCGCATCGCCGCCCAGTCCAAGCCGCCAGCCGGTAAAGGCATCACGGTTGGTCCAGGGATTGGCGTCTGTGTCGCTGCGCGACTGGGTCACGAAGAGAATGGCAGCGGTCGCCTTCCACAGATCTGGGCGGGTCAGGCCGGGTGCCTGTGTCAGCTCATCCAGCCTGCCGTCGATCCAGCGGGTATGCACCTGCATCCGTTCGAATTCATGGTTTCGCGCCAGCGCCGTTAGAAAGGCGCGATTGGTCTCGACACCTTCGACCGCGACATGATCAAGCGCCGTGGCCAGACGTGCCAATGCGGTTTCCCGGTCGGGCGCGTGCACGATCAGCTTGGCGATCATCGGGTCGTAGTAGGGCGTGACGGCATCGCCTTCTTCGACGCCGCTGTCGACGCGCAGGCCCGATGGCAGGCTGAGCGTGGAGAGCGTGCCCGTCGACGGGGCGAATTGCATCGCCGGATCTTCGGCGTAAAGCCGCGCCTCGACCGCGTGGCCGTTGATCGTCAGATCGTCCTGCACCAGTCCAAGGCCCGCGCCTTCGGCAATCCGCAGGTGAAGCGCGACAAGGTCCAGCCCGGTGATCGCTTCGGTGACGGGATGTTCCACCTGAATGCGCGGGTTCACCTCAAGGAAGAAATACTCGCCACCCGCGACCAGAAATTCGACCGTGCCCAGCCCGCGATAGTCCAGCGTTTCGCCCAAGCGCACCGCGTCGCGTGCGATGTCGTCCAGAAGCGTTCGGGGCAGACCCCAGGCCGGGGCTTCCTCGATGACCTTCTGGTGGCGGCGCTGAAGCGTGCAATCGCGTTCGAACAGATGCACCACATGGCCCTTGCCGTCACCTGCGATCTGCACTTCAACATGGCGCGCCTCGGGCAGGAAACGCTCCAACAGCAGCCCTTCGGAGCCGAAGGTGGATTTTGCTTCGCGCAGCGCGCCTTCGATGTCCTCGACCAGCGTGGTCTCGTCAGTGACGAGCCGTTGTCCGCGCCCACCACCGCCGCCGACCGCCTTGAGCAGCACCGGCAGGCCCATTTGGCGCACCTCCTCGGCAATCTGCTCGGGATCGGACCGCGCACCTTCGGCGCCCGAAATCACCGGGACGCTGGCCGCCACGGCGGCCTCTTTGGCGCTGGCCTTGTCGCCGAAACGTTCAAGCGTTTCCGGCGTCGGCCCCATGAAGATCATGCCGGCGGCTTCGACCGAACGAGCAAAATCCGGGTTTTCGGCCAGAAAGCCATAACCGGGATGGATCGCATCCGCGCCCACTGATTGCGCAGCGGCAATCACCGCGTCGATTTTCAGATAGCTCTCGGATGCAGGCCCGGCACCGATACAGACAGATTTGCCGATCTCGCGGACATGCAGGGCATTGGCATCGGCCTGCGAATGCACGCCGACAGGGGTGATACCGCTGGCCCGCGCGGTGCGCGCGATCCGGCAGGCAATTTCGCCGCGGTTGGCGATCAGAAGCGTTTTGATTTTCACGGTTCGCTCCTCACATCCTGAACACGCCGAAGTTGGTATCGACCTTGGGTCTGCGCGATGTCACATCCAGCATCAGCGCCATGACGTCACGGGTCTCACAGGGCTCGATCACGCTGTCGATCCAAAGGTTGGAAGCAAAATTATAGGCTCCCTGAAAATCTTCGTATTCCTTGCGGATCGGTGCCTTGAAGGCTTCCTCCTCCTCGGGGGTCCAGCTTTTGCCTTCGCGTTCGTTGATCTGCGCGCGGACCTGAGCCAGCACGCTGGCGGCCTGTTCCGGCCCCATGATTGCCGACCGTCCCGTCGGCCAGGCGAACATTGCGTCCGGCTGGAACGGGCGGCCCAGCATCGCCAGGTATCCGGCCCCGTAAGAGCCACCGGTGATGATTGTGAATTTCGGCACCCGGGCCGAAGACATGGCCGTGATCATCTTGGCGCCAGCCTTGGCAATGCCCATCTGCTCGACCTCGCGGCCCACCATGAAGCCGTTCACATCGGCCAGGAACAGCAGCGGAATATCACGCTGGACGCAGAGATTGATGAAATGCGTCGCCTTCAGCGCGGCTTCGACGAAAAGCACGCCTGTATTGGCGATGATCCCGACCTCGTGGCCGTGGATGCGCCCCCAGCCGGTCATGATCGTGTCGCCATAAAGCGGCTTGAATTCGTGAAAATCGCTCTCATCGACCAACCGAGCCACGATTTCGCGGTTGTCGGTCGGCACCTTGGGGTCGCGGCTGATGAGCCCATAAATCTCTTCGACCGGGTAGGCGGGCGCACGGGGCGTTTCGGGCGTCTTGCGGGGTTGGGGTTTTTCGCCAAGATGGCTGACAATTTCGCGCGTGATGGCCAGAGCGTGGGCGTCATCTTCGGCCAAATGGTCGGTCACACCGGAAACGGACGAATGCATCTTGCCGCCACCCAGTTCTTCGGCTTCGACCTTTTCGCCGGTTGCGGCAAAGGTCAATTCCGGTCCGCCCAGATACATAAAGCCCTGACCGCGCACGATCACCACTTCGTCACAGAGCGCGGGGATATAGGCACCACCCGCGGTGCAGGGCCCCATGACCACGGCGATTTGCGGCACACCATCGCCAGACATGCCGATCTGTTGGTGAAAGATGGAGCCGAACTGGCCTTCGTCGGGGAAAAGGTTGGCCTGGTCGGGCAGGAAGGCACCGCCGGAGTCCACGAGGGTGATGACGGGCAGGCGGTTTTTCCAGGCAATTTTCTGTGCCCGGACGTGTTTGCGGCAGGTGATCCCGAAATAGGTGCCGCCCTTTACGGTGGCATCATTGGCGATGATCATGCACTGACGGCCTTCGATCACGCCAATACCGGTAATGATGCCGGCGCCGGGTGGAACTCCCTTGTGCATATTCAGTCCGGCCAACTCGCCGAGTTCCAGAAATGGTGTGCCCGGGTCGATCAGCCGTTCGATCCGTTCGCGCGGCAGGATTTTGCCTTTGTCCACATGACGTTTGCGCGCCATTTCGGGGCCGCCGACGCGCTGTAAGAGCCGGAGGGCATGTAGTTCATCGACCTTTTCGCGGTAAGACACGTCGTTGGCGCGGAAGTCGTCCGACCCGCTGTCGAGAAGGGATTTCATTCTAGTCATGGCAGGTCTGGATATTTCCTGAGAACGAAGGCGACCTTAGCGGCGCCAGGTTTTTCGAAAGTGTCGGCCGCAACCAGGTGAACGTCGGCCTTGAAGACCAAGGAGTCGCGAAGCCGCTGCTCAATTTTCTTTTTGAGGGTGACGTCATCGGCCGGATCGCGATCGGGGCCCCGTTCGACAATCACCGTCAGCGCGCCCTGCGTGGTATGGCCCTCGAAATCGGCCACGATGCGCATGACGCCGTTGGTGTCCGGCACCATTTCGGTAACGATGCTGTTGATCGCCGACGGGAAGACATTGGCCCCGCGCACGATCAGCATGTCGTCGGTGCGGCCGGTGCAGCGGATCTTCGGTCCGGTGCGGCCGCAGGAGCATTCGGTATCGATCACTTCGATATAATCGCCTGACCGGAACCGCACGAGCGGGCTCGCCTGGCGGCCGAGCGCGGTATAGACCATCTCGCCTTCTGCGCCTTTTTTCCAGGGAATGATCCTGCCGCTCTCCGGGTCGAGCAGCTCGGTCAGGACATAATCCATGTTGACCATGTGCATACCCGACTGGGCGTCGCACTCGGCCCAGTATGTCACGCCCAGATCGGTGCCGCCCAGCATCTCGGTGCATTTCGCACCCCAGGCCTTTTCGATCTTTGCCCGAATTGCGGGAATGCCGCCGCCGGGTTCGCCGCCGACGATCACGCGCTCGATACCCAGTTCGCTGGCCTTGCAGCCAAGTACCTCGGGAGCCTTTTCGGCCAGGTGCAGCACAAAGTTCGGGGCGCCGACCACGCAACGCGTGCGGGTGTCGGCGCAGGCGCGCAGCAGCCGTTCCGCACCGCCATCGGCGCCCACCGGGACATCGATCGTGCCCATGTACTGCAATCCCTGCATCACGGGGATGCCGCCGACAAAGCCCTTGGCGAGCGAAAACGCGTGCAGCACCATGTCGCCCGGCCGCACGCCATTGGCAAAGAAACAGCGTGCCGTCATCTCGTGCCACATTTCGGCGTCGGATTCGGTCAGGGCCACATATGAGGGGCTGCCGGTCGTGCCCGACGATGCCTGCATTTGGATGATCTCGTACATGGGCGCGGCGCGGTGTTTGCCGAACGGCGGATCGGCGGCCAGGCTTTCGCGGATCTCGGTCTTGTAGGTATAGGGCAGTTTCTGCAGGTCTTCGATGGTGCGGATATCGTCGAATTCCACACCGGCTTTCGCGAACTTCTCCTGATAGAAAGTCGAGTTTGCCTTGAGATAGGCCATCTGATCGCGCAGTCGCTCTTCCTGAATACGGCGCACCTCGTCGAGCGGCGTGCCCTCGATCGCGTGCCAGAAGCGATCATTTACCTTGTCGGCGGCATCTTCCCGCCGGAAGCGCATTCCAAATTGCATGTCGTTCTCCGTTCCTAGCCGTGGCGATCAATAGGATCGTGGCAGGCCCATGACCTTTTCGCCGATAAAGCTCAGGCACAGTTCGCGGTTCACCGGCGCTGTGCGCAGCAGGCGGACCAGCGGGTACATTTCGTAAAGTCCCGTATCTTCGGTAAAGCCCGATCCACCATGCGCCTGAAGCGCCGCGTCGACCGCTTCGATCCCGGCTTCGGCGGCGGCATATTTCGCCATGTTCGACGACGCACCGGCAGGCAGCTTGTTGTCGAACTCCCATGCCGCGCGCCGGGTCATCAGACTGGCCATTTCGACTGCCGTATGCGCCTTGGCCATCGGATGCTGCACGCCCTGGTGCGCACCGATGGGTTGGCCGAACACATTGCGCTCGGAGGCATAGGCCACGCCCTTGTTCAGGGCGAACCGGCCGATGCCGCAGCACAAGGCGGCCAGGATAATACGCTCGGGGTTGAGGCTGTCGAACAGGATCGAGAACCCTTCGTCCACCTCGCCGACCACATCCTCGGGGCCGAGATCCACATCGTCGAAGAACAGTGTCCACTGCTCCTCGGGCAGGGGGATCGAGATCTTCACCCGCTGCTTGTGGACGCCTTTTTTCTTCAGATCCACGGCGAACAGGGTAAAGCCGTCGGTCTTGCGGCTGACCTCGGTATGCGGTTTGGTCCGCGCCACCACGAGGCAGTAGTCGGCCACTTCGGCCCCGGTGATGAAGGTCTTTTCGCCCGACAGGCTGAACCGGTTGCCTCGACGCTTGGCCAGCGTAGTGGCCTTCATCGTGTTCGACCCGGCCCCCGGTTCGGTGATCGCGAAACAGAACTGGATATCACCGCGGCAGGCGGCCGGCAGCAGTTCTTTCTTGTGGAACTCGCTCCCGTGGCTGGCGATATGGGCCAGCGACATGGTCGGCCCGACCACCATCATCAAAAGCGGAATGCCGTGATTGGCGGTGCCCTCCATGAACAGGGCCATTTCAGTCATACCAAGGCCCGCGCCGCCGAATTCCTCGGGCACCATGATGCCCAGGAAACCGTCATCGGCAATCTGCTTGAACATCTCGTGCGGGAACTCATGCCTGCGCGCGTGGTCCAGCCAATACGCATTGTCGTATTTCTGCGCCAGCTGGCCGCCATACTCGTAAATCTGGCGTTGTTCGTCGTTCAAAATGAAATCCATGTTTCGTCCTCAGGCCTTGAATTCGGGGGCGCGCCGGTTCTCGAATGCGTCGAGGCCCTCGGCCACGTCATCGCTGGGCAGTGCACGCACCGCGGCATCGCGCTCAAGCCGCATCTGCTGGTCGATACCAAGGTCCGCACCTTCGCGCGCCAACCGCTTCATCTCGGCGATGCCGGGACGCGAGCGGGTGGCGATCTTCTGGCAGTATTCCAGCGAGATCTTGTGCAGGTCCGCATCCGGCACGATGTAGTTGACCAGGCCGGCCTCTTTGGCCTCGTCCGACTTGAGCCAGCGGGCCGAGAACATCAGGTCGAGCGCCCGGCGCTGCCCCATCAACCGCGTCAGCCGCTGCGAGCCACCCCAACCGGGAATCAGCCCGAATTGCGCATGCTGATCGCCAAACTGGGCGCTTTCGGCCGCAAAGCACACGTCGCAGGCCAGCATCAGTTCGATCCCGCCGGCCAGACACAACCCCTGCACTGCGACTACGACAGGGAGGGAGGAGGTTTCGAGCGCACGCAGGTTTTTCATGCCAAAGGCGATGAAATGGTCCAGTGCGGCGGGATCGTTCAATTTACCTTTCACTTCCACCAGATCGGCACCGGTGCAAAAGTGCTTGCCCTGCGCCCGGATGAGGATCGCCCGAATAGCGGGGTTCGCCTCGAATTCCGCACGCGCGACAGAAATACGCTCATGCACCTCAAGTGACAGGCAATTGAATTTCTCGGGGCGGGCCAGTTCGATGATGCCGGTGTTGCCCTCGGAAGTGACGAGGATGGGGTCGCTCATTTCGAGGCTCCCTTCGCCTTCTTGTCATACTGCAGCGCCATGCGACCGACCTTCTCGCGGGCGATCACCAGCTTCTGGATCTGCGCGGTGCCGTCACCGATCTGCAAGCCGAGCACATCGTTGTAGCGCTGGTGGTGGGGCAGGTCGGTGGTGTAGCCGTAATGTCCGTGCAGGATCAGGCACTGGTGCAGGATCTCGCAGGCGGTTTTGGGCAGGTACCATTTGCACATGGCGGCCTGAGAGGTGTGGGGCAGGCCACGGTCGCGCAGGTCCAGCGTGTAATAGCAAAGCTGGCGCATCATGGTCAGTTGGGTCTCGGCCTCGGCCAAGGGAAAGCTGACACCCTGATACTGCACGATCGGGGCTCCGAATGCCTCGCGCTCCTGAACGTAGGCCCAGGTTTCATCCACCGACGCTTGCGCGGCCCCCAGGCACTCCAGCCCGATCAGTGCGCGGGAATAGTCGAAGCCCGCCATGATCGTGCCAAAGGCACGGTCCTGTTCCGCCATCATGTTTTCAGCCGGCACGAAAACATCGTCAAAGAAAACCGAGCCGCGCCCGACAGGCTTGGTGCCGATGTCGTCAAAATGGGTGCGCTTGATGCCTTCCTGGTTCAGATCGACGAAAAAGGCGCTGACCCCGCGTGAGCCGCCGTCAGGATCGCCGGTACGGGCAAAGACGACCGCCGCATCCGCCTGACTGGCAAAACTCATGGATGTCTTTTCACCGTTCAGCCGCCAGCCGTTGCCGGATTTCTCGGCCCTCAGAATCAGGTTCGCCGCATCCGAACCGCCGCGCGGCTCTGTCAGGCCCAGGCCAATGACCGCATCACCCGAAACAACCTTGGGCACCCATTCCGACGCGATGTCCTTGGAGGCATGTTTGGCAACCATTCCGCCCATGAGAGAGCCCAGAAGCTGCACGTAACTTGCGTTGAAATCGGCATAGGCGATCTCTTCGACGATCAGCCCTGACGTGACAGAGCTTTCGCCGAGACCCCCGAATTCCTCGGGCAGATCGGCCCCGATCAGCCCCAGTGCGCCCATCTCCTTGATCAGCGCACGGTCGAATGTATGGCCGCTGGCGCGTTCTTGATATGTGGGCGAAAGCCTTTCAGTTGCGAAGCGCTTTGCGGTCTCGCGAAACGCCTTCTGATCGTCTGTAGGCTGGAATTGCATCGGTGCTCCTCCTCGTGAGCGAAAATCTTCTTTCCAAAAATCTAACAAATGTTAGAATGTATATCAAGTGCAGTTTTGAGGAGGAGAACCAAAGTGAAAAATAGACCAGATGGAAGCTTTGAAACCATGCTCTCGCCCATCCGCGCAGGCCAGCATACATTGCGAAATCGTGTCATCATGGGGTCGATGCACACGCGGTTGGAAACCGAGCCTGACGGCATAGCCAAACAGGTCGCTTTTTACTCTGAGCGGGCGCGGGGGGAGGCGGCGATTCTGGTCACCGGCGGGTTTTCGCCCAATGCCGAGGGCATATTCGATCCAGAAGGTCCGAGAATCGATGACCCGGAAGAAGCGCTTGACCTGCGCCCGATCTGCGAGGCGGTGCAGGCCGAAGGCAGCCTGATCTGCGCGCAACTCCTCCACGCCGGGCGCTATGCCAAGATCGAAGGGTGTGTGGCCCCGTCGCCGATCCGCGCCCCGATCAACCGTTTCATCCCGCGTGAAATGACCGAAGCCGACATTCTCCGTACCATCGAGGATTTTGCCGTGGCGGCCGCCAATGCGCTGGCCGCAGGCTTTGATGGCGTCGAGATCATGGGGTCCGAGGGATACCTGATCAACGAATTCACCGTCACCCACACCAACAAGCGCCAAGACGACTGGGGCGGCAGCGCCGCGAACCGCCACCGATTCCCGGTCGATATCGTGCGCGCGGTGCGCGAACGTTGCGGCCCCGACTTTCTGGTCATCTACCGGATTTCGGCGGCCGATCTGGTCGAGGGCGGCGCGCCCGCCGATGAAATTGCCGCACTGGCCCGCAAGATCGAGGCTGCGGGTGCGGATATCCTGAACACCGGCATCGGCTGGCATGAGGCCCGCGTGCCGACGATCGCCTACCCGGTGCCGCGCGGTGCCTGGCGCAAGGCGGCAGCCAACGTCAAAGCGGCGGTGTCGATCCCGGTAGTCGCCTCGAACCGGATCAACACACCCCAGCTTGCAGAAGACATACTTGCCTCTGGCGATGCGGACATGATCTCGATGGCGCGCCCGTTTCTGGCCGATCCGCATTTCGTGAAAAAGACGCGCGAGGGCCGCGCAGACGAGATCAACACCTGCATTGCCTGCAACCAGGCCTGCCTGGATTTCATTTTTTCGGACCGGCCGGTCGGATGTCTGGTCAATCCAAGGGCCGGGCGTGAAACGGAATTCCGGGATACGCCAACCGACACGCCAAAGAAAGTGGCCGTCGTTGGCGGTGGTGCCGCGGGCATGGCCACAGCCGCCGAGGCGGCACGGCTGGGCCACGATGTCACCCTGTTCGAAGCGCAGGACAAATTGGGCGGTCAGCTGAATCTGGCCCGCGCCGCACCAGGCAAGGACGAATTCGACGAAACCCTGCGGTATTATGCCGGTCAGATGCAGAAACACGGGGTCACGCAGCGTCTGGGACAGCGGGCAGAGGCGAGCGATCTTGAGGGATTTGACCATGTGGTCATCGCCACCGGGGTCACGCCGCGCATTCCCGACCTGCCGGGTATCGACCATCCCAGCGTCGCGACCTACGCCGAAATTCTGTCCGGTGACCGCGAGGCGGGCGACCGTGTCGTGGTGATGGGGGCGGGGGGCATCGGTCATGATGTGGCCGAGTTCCTAGTGACCAAACCCGCCGAGACCGCGAATTCCGACGTCTTTTGCGAAACCTGGGGAGTGGACCCCGAATTTGTCTCCTCGGGTGCCCTGGCGGGCGACCCTCTGGCACCGAAGCCGTCGCGCCGCAAGGTCGTCATGCTGCAGCGCAAGACCGCTAAACCGGGCGCGGGGCTTGGTGTTTCGACAGGGTGGATCCTGCGCAACGCGCTGCGCAAACATGGGGTCGAGGCAATGGGCGGGGTGACCTATGAACATATCGACGATGCGGGGCTGCACATCGTCGCGGACGGAAACCCGACGGTCATCGCAGCCGATACAATTGTGCTGTGCACCGGTCAGGAACCGGAACGGGCCCTGGCCAAAGAGGTTGTAGCGCGCGGCGTCCTGGTTACGATGATCGGCGGGGCAAAGGAGGCCGCCGAACTGGATGCGCTGCGCGCCATTGATGAGGGCGTGCGCCTGGCGCAGGATCTCTGAACCGAGGCTCGGGCAAGGGGGAAACTATGCTGACCGGCGTCATCCGCGCGGGGCGCGCTGATCTGTATTCGATCTTTCGAACCCGCGCACATGACTGCGCCCGCGCCCTCGCCATCGAGGACGGCAGCAGGAAACTGACCTATGCAGAACTGCTGGAGCGGGTCGATCGTCTGGCGGCTGTCTTTCTGGCACGAGGCGTGGCGCCCGGAGACAGGATCGCGATCCTGTCGCATAACCGCTCAGAATATCTGGAGGTCGAACTTGCAGCAGCGGGAATCGGCGCGATCGTCGCCTGTCTGAACTGGCGGCTTGCCCCCGATGAACTGCGGCACTGCATCGATCTGGTCGAGCCGGTTCTCGCGGTTGTCGAACCGGAACTTTCAGAAGCTTACCGCGCCGTCGCGTCGACACCCTGTCTAACCGTCGGGCCAGACCTGGAAACGGCCATTGCCGGGGTCGAGCCGGACCCGCGCACCGGAACCATGGTTGACGACCCCGAGGCCGGTCTGACGATCCTCTATACCTCGGGGACCACGGGCCTGCCCAAGGGGGCGCATATCAGCCACCGCGCGCATATCGCCCGATCCATGGTTTTTGCGGCCCAGCTGGCGCTGGATCCCGGCGACGGGTTCATCGCCTGGGCGCCGATGTTCCACATGGCCTCCACCGATCATGCGCTGGCAACGATCCTGCGGGGTGGGACCGTGGTGATGGTGGACGGGCTGCAGCCCGCCGTCATCAACGAGGCGCTGTCACGCCACAGGATCGGCTGGTTCGTGATGATGCCCGGGGCACTGGAGGCTTTTATTAACGAACGGCACGCCAACCCTTTGCCGCTGAAGGGGATCAAGGTTTGCGGCGCAATGGCTGATCTGGTGCCGCCGCATCAGATCGCGGAACTGACCGGTCTTCTGGACACGCCCTATCTGAATTCCTTCGGGGCGACCGAAACCGGCCTGCCGCCGGGAACCGCCGATCTGATCGCGCCGGGTGTGACCCCGGACCGGCTGTCCAAGCGCATCAGCGCCTTTTGCGAGGTGCGGCTGGTCGATCCCGACGACCGCGAAGTCCCCGATGGAACGCCGGGCGAAATGGCGCTTCGGGGTCCGACGCTGTTTTCCGGGTACTGGAACGCCGACGACACCAATGCCCGTGACTTTCGCAACGGCTTTTTCCACATGGGCGATCTGTTCCGGCGCAATGCGGACGGCACCGTCGACTTTGTGGATCGGGCGAAATACCTGATCAAGACCGGAGGTGAAAACGTCTATCCGGCGGAAATCGAACGTGTGCTTCTTTCTCATCCCGATGTGATCGATGCCGCCGTGGTAAGGGCCTTCGACGCGAAATGGGGGGAAAGCCCGGTGGCCTTTGTCGCCTGTGACGATGACGGGCCGGATGCCGAGGCGCTGCTGAACTTGTGCCGCGAAAGCCTCGCTGGCTATAAGCGACCACGCGAAATTCGCTTCATCGCGTTCGAGGATTTTCCCAGATCGACCAGCGGCAAGATCCAGCGGCATATCCTCGAAGCCCGGCTCGCAGATTAATTTTCGCTCTGACCCGATCGTCAGCCAGCCACGCCAGTTCGCCCCAATAGCGATAAAAGCGTTCTTATCCTCGTTGCCACGAGTTTCTTATCCCCGCCCTTTGGAGTAACCCCCTGAAAGTGATCCACCATCTGGGATAGATTGACCCGCGATTGAAGCGCAGCCCTCTGTCGGACTACACGGCTAGGGTTTTCCGGGTGTTTGAGCTCAGGAGGATTCGTAGATCCCTGAGCCATTCATCAATGCGATCGGTGGTTTGTTCCCGGTTTCGCTGTGGGGGCAGCAGTAACCCTGCGCATCGCACGGACGGGCATGGACTGCCGGCAATTGCCGGTTGGGGCTGCTGCGGGCCTTCAAGGGAAAGTCGGCGACTATCCGATGTGCGGGACAAAGCGGACATTCGCCAAGCGACCTCAAACGTCCGGTTCTGTACTGCGGCCCGACAAAACGATATCAAGTGATCAGCGGTCAGCCGATCGCACCTGTGTAACTGTCTTCTTCGGCCCTCCTGTCTGCATGATCTGGGACAGGTAAGAATTGCGCCGTCTGATGAAGTCACGCAGAAGGGTCGGGTAATCTTCACTGACGGCATTCTTCACAGAAACCCGACGCTCCAGTTCATGTCGCCAGGCCCTTACACGGGCAAGCCCTGTGAAGACGCCAAACTCTCCGATGGTGTCAAAAACGTCGAAATAGCGGAAGACCGGGCCGAATACGATATCGACGAGGCTGAACCGGTGGCCATCGAACCATGGTCCCTCCCCAAGCTCCGCGTCCAGCCGAAGGAACTTTGCGCGGAGCGCCGCCACTTTTTCTTCCAACGCTTTCTCGTTCGGCGCCGAGTAGAACCCCGCAATGTCGTTCAAGACAGCAGATCCAAATTCAATCCAGGCACGGTGGCGGGCGCGATCGAGAGCGTCGTGCGGATGAAGCGCGTGGGGTTGTGTATCCTCAAGATATTCGAGGATAACCGCAGATTCGAAAATCGGCGTCCCGTCCACAACCAGGACAGGCGTCTTGCCCAGCGGAGATATGGCAAGAAACCAGTCGGGCTTGTTCGAAAGATCGATGTCAGTTCTCTCGAACGTGACACCTTTCTCAGTGAGCGAGATCGCCGCGCGCTGCACATATGGGCAGAGCGCATGGCTAATGAGGTGGAGGCTCATGTTGTCTCTCCCTCCATCTGCACGTTACCGGGCGCGAAGGAAGGGCTGAGGGCGAAACGGCCGTCGCCCAGAAGCCCTTGCACGATGGCAAGCAGCGTCAGATAGGCCGGGTATTCCCACCCGCCGTTCTCGTATCCGAACATCCAGCCGTTTCCGGAGTGAGCCCAGGTCGCTCCGGCCAGGATGGGCACGGTCGCCGACGCGACCCACCGCGCCTGTATGCCGAGGACCAAAAAGGCACCGGCAATCGCCTCGACTGCAAAGACCATATAAGCAAACCAGCCGGGCAGCCCGATCGAAATGAAGAACTGCGCCGTTCCGGGAAGTGTGAAAATGAAGAGCTTGAGAAACAGGCTGTGCGCCAGGAACATGATACCGAGTGCTATACGGAGCAGGAATATCCCAAATTCTGTGAGGTGCGATTTTGACATGATATGATCCTATATGTCGATGCACTTGCATCTATATATAGCGCGTTACATGCGACGTCAAGGTTGATGCACTTGCATGCACATGATAGGTGCTGGATATGAACGAGATTGACCATGCTACTGAGGCCGCCTGGACAGCCCTCATGACTAAAAGCCGCGTTTTGCTTGAGGCTGTCGAATCGTCTCTGAAATCGGCAGGATACCCGCCACTTGCATGGTATGACGCGCTTCTCGAACTCGAGAAGGCAGGCCCGGACGGACTCCGTCCATTCGAACTCAAAGACCGGATATTGTTACCCCAATACGGTACGTCGCGGTTGCTGGACCGCATGGTGAAAGCAGGGCTGGTGGACCGACGGGACTGCTCGGAAGATGGGCGAGGTCAAAACATTTCTATCTCTGAAAAGGGTAAATCTGTCAGGAGGGCGATGTGGCCGATCTATGAACGGGTTCTGTCGGAAAGGATCGGCGCAAAGCTGAAACCCAAAGACGCCGCTCAATTGGCCACGCTACTCTCAAGGCTCTGAAGTCTCGGTCGACTGACGCGAAACCTGTCTGTGACTTTCCACGCTAAGTGGCCTTGAATTTTTTCACGTTAATTGGCCGACAGTTGCCTATGTCGGTGTGCGAAGGGTATTTCGGGCTGTTTCGACGTCCTTTCGCATCCAACAGACTTCTGCGTGATCGTTGATACATCCCATGGCCGGCATGAATGCATATACGGTGGTCGGTCCCACGAATTTGAAGCCAAGCTTTCGTAGGTCTTTGGAAAGGGTCTCGGACGCTGTTGATTTGGACCGCATTTGTGGCAGTGCGTCGTCCTTGGCAGGGTTCATATAGCCAGATGAATGCGGCGAAGGAGCCTTCCTCTTGGACGACCTCGAAAGTACGGCGAGCGTTGTTGATCACGGCTTCGATCTTGCCTCGATAGCGAACAATTCCTTCATCGGCAAGTAGGCGCTCAATGTCGTTGTCGTCAAAGTTCGCAACTCCCCGAAAGTCGAACCCGGCGAAGGCAGCACGAAAGTTCTCGCGCTTGGCCAGAATGGTGCGCCAGCTCAGCCCTGACTGGAAACTCCGGCGTGACGGCAGCCCATCGGCACCGTGGGCGTCCATCCGTTCCAATTACGGTTGCAGCATCAGGCCGCTGCCGCATAAACTTGAACAGAAACCGAACCAGATCCTCCGTTACGATACAGTCTCAGCTCTCCGAAAAACCCTGACGACGGACAATCGGCGACCGCACTGCTAAAAGCTAACATTCCCGCTTGACAGGTCTGAACCTGCTGGCGGCGACCTGGATACCGCGCGCGCCTACGGGAAACGGTTGGCCGAGGTCGCGAGCCGCTGGAACAGCTGATCCAGCTGTCTGAATAATCGGCCCGGCCGCCCGGATCGGATGTGCTGCGGCCGGGTTGCGCTCAGTCCGCGACCCCCGCCCGCCCGATCAGCGCCATGAGCGTTCCGGTCATCGTTGCGACGAGCTTTTCATCCTGGCCCTTCACGGCATAGGCACGCGCCTCGCATATGGTCAGCGTCCTGCCTGGTTTCACCACGTCAGCGACGAAGCGAAACCGTTCGCCGTCCGCCGGGTTGAGTAGGTTGATCTTGAATTCGGCCGTCAACACTGCCGCGTCCGCTGGCATCAGCGAAAAGGCCGCGTATCCGCAGGCGCTGTCCAGCGCTGTCGACACGATTCCGGCATGCAAAAACCCATGCTGCTGGGTCAGTGCAACCTGATGTGCCATTTCCAGAACGATGCGGCCGGGTAACAACTCGGCAATGCTGATCCCCAACGTGTTCATCACCTTCTGGCGATCGAAACTGTTGCGCACGCGTGCGTCATAGTCGGGGTTTTTCGGTTTGAATTGTGTCATGGCGGGTCTTCCTCTTCGATTTCATTCGTCAATGACCAATCTTAGGCGGTCTTTGAGGCGCGTATCTTGTAGCGAAAGGTCAAAACGACGCGGAATAGACAGAGCGCGCAACGCGCCGGGCGGTTTGCCGGCGAAGATCCGGCAAGCGGCGGACAAGTGAGATTGATCGTAATATCCGGCGTCCAGCGCCAGATCGCTCAGCGGCAGGGTCTTTGACGCAAGCTGCCCGAGAGCCCGGCGAAAGCGTCGCAAGGTCGCAAGCCGCCGCCGCGACACGCCGGTTTCCGCCCGCACCTTTCGACGTTTGGTCCGGTCGCTGTAAGCTCCGGGTGGTGCGGCAAAGCGCAGGTCTCTCGCAAGGCCGTCAAGCACCGCGATGAGCGCAGGCAGGTCATCGTCCCCGGTCTGAACCCGGGCCAGTTCTGAGGCCAGCATGTCCAGCCCTTTGGAGTCGGGAAATCGCTGCGGTCGTGACGACAGTCGCAGCCCGGCCACGACACCCTGGAATGGCCTTGGGCGGGGCGAAAAATAGGGGCGCGGTTCTGCCAGCGATACGCGCCCGCCGCCGCTGTCGTCGCGCGTTACCGAAAGGGTAAAGAGGTCGGTTGCGAACCGCCCGCGTCCACCACCGCTCAGCACACCGGTATCGCGGAACACGAACAAATGGTCGATCTGTTTGGCCGCTTCCTCAGGCGGCGCCAGTTCGAGATAAAGCGGCGCCGCCATCAGGTTACTTGACGAAAGCATCCCGGTTCTCGGGGACGAAATCGGCAAATCGGCGCGCCGGGCGTCCCATCACATCGCTGACCGTGGTCTCGATGCCGGCAAGGTAGCCCTTGGGCGCGATGGAAGCCAATTCGACCATGGCTCTGGCGACCTCGTCCTGCATTCCGCCAGCCACCATGCCCGCCTTGGCATTTTCGGCCGACAGGGGTGCGCAGGTGACAGTGCGCCCGGTCACCCTGGACAGGAGGGCGGCGATATCTTCTCCGGTAAGAGCTTCGGGCCCGGTCAGACCAAGAGCCTTGCCTTCGTAACCCGGAGCGGTCAGCGCCTCGGCGGCGACATCCGCGATGTCGCGGGCGTCGATCCAGGCCACGGGGCCGCCCAGATCGTCATAGTACACGGCGTCCTTTGCAATGTTACCGGCCTGCCATAGCAGGTTCTGCATGAAATAGGTCGGCTGGACAAAGGTCCAGTCAAGGCCGCTTTGCTTCAGCAGCTCCTGGGTTTCGGAATGCCACTTTCCAAAGGTCAGCCCCGCCTTGGGCGACGCGCCAAGCCCCGTGGCCACAACGATATGGCGCACGCCCGCGGCCTTGGCCGCCTCGATCACGTTCGCCTTCCACTGGCGCATGTTCAGATGGGCAGGCGTGACCAGGTATATCTTTTCTGCCCCGTCACAGGCCCGCGCCAGCGCGGCAGGGTCCGTGAAATCCGCGACGACCGCCTCGCATCCTTTGGCCTTTAGCGCGTCTAACTTTGAGAGGTCGCTGGTGACAGCGCGCACGGTCGCGCCTTTTGCCAGAAGCGTGTCGACGAGGGGCGCACCAGTCGTGCCCGTGGCTCCGAAAACAGTGATCATGACTTTTCCTTTTGCAGGTCTGCGATGGGCTGAATGGTTTCCGGGTTGCTGATCGACGACAGATCGCCTGGATCTTCACCGAGAAAGGCGGCGCGCACGACACGGCGCATGGTTTTCATGCTGCGGGTCTTGGGCAGCGCTTCGACAAAGTGGATCTCGCGCGGGCGGAAGGGTTTCGAGACGATCTCCCCGACACGATCCTTGAGCCGGTTCACGAGCTCCGCGTCCGGCGACACATTTGGTGCCGCCACGCAGACGCAGACGACAGCCACGCCCTTGATGTCATCAGGTGCCGCGATGGCCGCGGTGTCCACCACCTCTCCGGTTTCGGTCAGGGCCGCCTCGATCTCGGGCGGGCCGATGCGTTTGCCGGCGATGTTCAGCGTGTCGTCCGACCGGCCCAGGATATACCATGTCCCGTCCGGATCGCAGCGCACCCAGTCGCCGTGCCGCCAGAGGCCGGGGAAGGTGGACCAGTAGGTGTCAAGGTAGCGATCGCGGTCCCCCCTGATGGCCGGGGTCAGACCCAGAGGCGGCTGGGTCACGACCAGTTCGCCGACCTCGCCCGGTGCGGCTTCGCTGCCGTCCTGGCGCAGAACCTTGGCCCCGACACCCAGGGCCTGGGCCGAAAATCCGCCGGGCTTGAGCTCGTGCAGCACGGTCGAGGTCAGGATCGCGCCAAAAAGCTCGGTCCCGCCCGAGATGTTCAGCGGCACGGCGCGGCGGCGACAGATATGATCGAGCTGCCAGAGCCAGGCATCCTCGGTCCAGGGCTCGCCGGTCGAGGCGAGGATGCGCAGGGACGACAAGTCGTAGCCCGACAAAGATTCAGTATCCTGCGTCATGAACTGCCGTACCAGGGTCGGGGCCACGCCGAGATGCGTGACCTCCATCTCGGACGCAAGACGCAGCAGCCTGAAGGGATCGCCGGGCATTGATGGTGCGCCCTCGGCCAGCACCAGAGTCGAACCGGACAAGAGCACCGATAAAAGGGTGAGCGGTCCCATGACCCACCCCATGTCGGTCATCCAGAGGTGCCGGTCATCCCGTTTCATGTCGAGGCAAAGCAGGAAATCGGCCGTGGCCTTGGCCTGCACGCCCAAATGGGTATGCACGACACCCTTGGGCCGCCCGGTGGTGCCCGATGTGTAGGCGATGAGAAAGGTGTCATCGGCACTGACGGGAACGGCGGCAAACTCCGGACTGGCGCGGCCCACTGTTTCGGTCCAGTCCAGATCGCGGGCCGGATCGGCCACCGCATCGCCGAACCGTCGCAGGCTGATCACGGTATGAACCGATGGTACGTCGGTCAAAGCCTGGGCAAGGGTCGCTTCCATCCAGACCGGCTTGCCTCGCCGGGGTGTGGCATCCGCCGTCAACACCGCCACGGCATCCGCGTCGTTCAGGCGCGATACGATGGCATGGGGCGCAAAACCGGAAAACAGCGGCACCGCAACCGCGCCCAGCCGGGCAATACCCAGAAGCGCGGCCTCGATTTCGGGGATCATCGGCATATAGATGCCCACCGCCTGACCGGGCCTTACACCGCGCGTGGCAAGGGCCGAGGCGACGCGGGAGGCTTCGGCGGTAAGGTCGGAATAGGTCCAGCGGCGGCGGCTTCCGTCTTCGCCGACCCAGTCGATTGCGACCTTGTCGCCCAAGCCATCGGCAATTCGGGCGTCAAGACAGGTTTCCGTCAGATTCAAAGTACTCCCGACGGCCCACCGGATCGATTCGGGCCCTTCGGAGATATCTCGCAACCGGCTGTAGGGCCGCGCGAACCGTATCCCGGCATGGTCAATGATCTGGCCCCAGAACCAGTCTGGGTCTTCATTCGAACGGCGGACGAGTTCCTCGTAACTGTCAATGCCGCGGCCCTTCAGAAATGAGGTCAGCGTGCTTGTCCGCTGGATGTCAGAGCCTGGCTGAAACATTCGCAACCTTTCTAGAATGAAAAAGGGCCGCACATAAGGCGCGGCCAGTCGGGGAGGTAACTCTTGGCACGGTATGGCAGCAGCGCCTTGAGTCCGGCGCTGCTGCCAGCGTTTTAACCGTGCATGGACAGGCCGCCCGAAACCGAAATCACCTGGCCGGTAATGAACCCTGCGTCGTCCGACGACAGGAAGCAGATGATGCCAGGGTAATCCGTCGGCTGCGCAAGACGCTTCATCGGAATCGCCCGCTTGAGACCTTCGGCGATCTTTTGACCGGCCTCGCCCTCGGCAACCTGAGCGAACAGCGGCGTATCGGTCGGGCCGGGGGCGACCGCATTCAATTGAATACCTTTACGCGCCAGTTCGCGCGCTACGGTTTTGGTGAACGAGATGATGCCACCCTTGCAGGCCGAATACACGGCTTCGCCGGATGATCCGACGCGTCCGGCGTCGGACGCGATGTTGACCACACGGCCGCCGCCGTTCTTGACCATGCCCGGAAGCACCGCGTGATGCATATTCAGCGGACCGTAAAGATTTATGTCGATGACCTTTTTCCAAAGGTCGGGATCGGTGTCGAGGAACGGTTTGATCACGTCCCAGCCGGCATTGTTCACCAGCACATCGACCGGACCCCCGGCCTCGAACTCGGCTACAGCCTTGTCGACCTGGGCACGGTCGGTGATGTCCACCTTGAAGGCCTGCGCCTTGCCGCCGGCCTCGGTGATCAGGCGAACCGTTTCCTTCGCCCCGTCTTCGCTCATGTCAAAGATCGCAATCTCGGCACCTTCTTCGCCGAACCGTTCGCACACCGCGCGCCCGATGCCGCTGCCGCCGCCGGTCACGATCACGCGTTTTCCACTCAACCCTCGCATATGGAGGTCCTCCTCTTCCGCTATCATCTTGGCAAAGAACTTGATTCGGAACGTTCCTTGCGTTATTCTAACATTTGTTAGATTTAATGCAATGGACAGTCTCGTGTCCCGCAAGTATCGAAATGGAATGGTACACAAGACTGACCCACCCAGGACACTGAGCGAAGACTTGAGCAAGTCTGAGAGGACACGTGAGGGTATCCTTTCGGCGGCTGCGCGACTTTTTCGGTATGAAGGCTATCACGCAACGACTATGCGCGACATCGCGCAGGAAGCTGGCATTGAGGCCGGCAGCATTTATTATCATTTTCAATCCAAGGACCAGATTCTGAGCGATGTTCTCGATCTTGGCGTCCGTCAACTATATCAGGCGGTCAGTGAAATCGTTCGGTCGGCACCGACAAGTTCGGAGGATTTTCGCAAGACTTTCAGACTGCTGATTGAAACACACCTTACCTACCTATTGACCGACAGCGACTTCACGTCAGCCAATATTCGGAACTATCCGATGTTGTCGGACGAAACACGCGCCCCGCATCGCGAATTGCGTGCATCATATGCAGGGGCCTGGGGCAAATTCCTGAATGACGCCAAACGCGCCGGCCACCTTCGAAGCGACATATCCACTGCTGTGATCCGCCAGTTCATCCTAAGTGCCATGAACTGGACCGTAGAATGGTACGATGTCGACAAGTATCCGGTGCGCATCCTCGCGGAACGAATGAGTAAGCTGATACTTGACGGAATGTGTCCACATCGCAAGGCGGGTACCGGAGGCTTGAAGCTGTGCCCCGCCACTCCCGCCAAAACCCCGGATCCCGACGGCAAGGCGGCTAAGACCCGTGCAGAAATTCTAAAGGCCGCAGCGCGCGTTCTGAGGGACAATGGCTACAAGGCGACCACGCTGAGAAAGATCGCGGAAGAAGCGGACATGAAAGCGGGAAGCGTCTATTACCATTTCAACTCCAAGGAAGCGATCGTTGACGAAGTTCTAAACGCCGGACTGAGGGACTTGCTAGCAGGTGTCGAAGCCGCCGTTCGGAAATTCGATGCCCCGTACGATCATCACGCCAGGATAGCGACTGCAATCTGGGCGCACCTGGATTTCCTCTTCAAGGCAAGCGAATTCACCTCGGCGAATATCAGAAGCTATGGAATGCTCCCCAATCATTTCAGGGAGAGGCACAGGGGTATTCGCCATGAGTATGGAAAACTCTGGGATTGGATACTCCGTGAAGCTCAGGACGACGGTGCCATACGGTCGGATATCAAGATCGTCCCCTTGCGCCAGGTGATGTTGGGTGCCTTAAACTGGACGGTGGAATGGTTCGACCCGAACAAGGCAGGAGTGGAAGGATATCTATCACTGCCTGAATTCTCCAGCATGCTCATCAATCTGTTACTGGAAGGCATTTGTAACCGGGAAGCGGCCCCGTCCACAGGACAAGGTAACCCTGAAAGCGGTTGCCCCGGTCAGACCAAAAGGAAGTGATACAGCCCTTCGGCAACCGCCTTTTCCCGATCCGTCTGCCAGCTGAGCACGCTGACGCTTGCCATCCGCTTGCCTTTGCGCGTGACGTTAGCGCGCGCAAAAAGCGGTCCCTTCACACCGGGTCTGAGGTAATCGACGGTCAAGTTGATCGGCTTGGCCGGAACGTCGGCGAAATCGGGCTGTACCGCGATGGCGGCAGTGGCCTCCATAAAACTCGCGATTATGCCGCCATGGTAGTACTCCATGATCGGGTTACCGATATGGCGGTCATCAAAGGTCATTTCCGCCTCAGCATGGAGACTGTCTAGACTTCTGACCTCAAAGTTGAGAAATCGGAAGAACGGCACCCGGGATACATTGGCATTGACAGTTTGCACGTCCATCACGAGGTTTTTCCTTTTGTCATTGCGTCAAACAGGCTGGTTTCGCCGCGCGTCAATGCAAACGAGGCGGTTCCCCTGGCTATTTCAGCATCCTCATGGCCCGCGAACCAGACGCTGCCGGAATTGAAGGCGATGTGACGGGTCTTGCGAAAACAATGCGCTTGAACGATGACATCCGCGCGCGAACGGGCCGGGCGCAGGTAATCAACTCTGAGGTCAAGAGTGGCCATGGTACTGACGCCTTCGATGGCAACAAAGTTCGCCAGTCCAAAGACACTGTCCAGAAGTGCCGTCAGGATACCACCGTGGAGCAGCGATTGTTCCGCATCGACGCAAAAGTCCGGATTGAACGGCATCCGAACCCGAACACCTTCGGTCGAGACCTCTTCGATCTCAAGCGCCATATGCGTTATCAGACCCTTGCCGCGCGCATTCCACATCTGCGCGATTTGCTCCATCTTCTTTTGGGTGATGTCTGACATGCGATCTTTCCTTTAACGCCCCGTGAAATTGGGTTTTCGTTTTTCGACGAACGCAGCAACCGCCTCGTGGTGGTCTTCGGTCTGATGCATGAGCGCCTGATAGGCCGCCGCGGAATTCAGGAAATCCGGCAGGTCCATCCGTTCGGCATTGCGCATCAGACGCTTGGCGACCCGCACCGCGCGCGGCGGTTTCGCGGCGATGCCAGCGGCCCGTTCGCGGGCCCGTTCCATCAATTTTTCATGAGGCACAAGTTCAAGCACCATACCAAGCTCCAGCGCTTCCTTGGCCTCGACCATGCGCCCTGAGAAGGTCAGATCGGCGGCCTTCTGGTGGCCCAGACGACGCAACAGGAACCAGCTGCCCGCATCGCCCGGAATGATTCCGAGATTCAGAAACACCTCGCCGAACCTTGCTTTTTCCGACGCGATGCGCATGTCGCACATCATGGTCAGGTCGCACCCCGCGCCCACCGCCGGGCCGTTGACTGCGGCGATGGTCGGAATATCCATGTTGTAGAGCGCAAGCGGCAGCCGCTGCACCCCATCAACATAGCTCTGGGCCGCCGCCAGCGGCTCCTTGCGGAACACACTGTCGGGATCGTTCATCTCCTTGATGTCCCCGCCGGCACAAAAGGCGGGGTCGGCCCCGGTCAGAATCATCACGCTGACCTGCGGATCGGCCTGCACCTTGGCGAAGGTCTCCAGAAGGGCAGCGATCATGTCGTTCCCGGTAACCGGATTGCGACGCTCGGGGTCGTTCAGCGTTACCGTGGCGATCCTGTCGGAAATCTCCAGAAGGACGGGCTGTTTATTCATTCTTGCCATCTCCGCGTTCGCGTTTCTCGAACATCGCGGGGTTGATCATGTCCCGCGCGTCATGACCCATATGCAAGGTCTCACCGCCGTCTACATAGATGTCCTCGCCGGTAATGAAACCGCCAAGTTTCGAAGCGAGGAAAATGATCGTGCCAGCGATGTCCTCGGCCGCCCCCATCCGGTCTAGCACTGAGCGGTTCAGCTTTTTCCACTGTTCCGGCGGAATCGGATAGCGGCCAAGCGCATCGGTCTTGATCGTGCCGGGCGCGACACAGTTCAGGCGGATGCCGTATTCGCCCCATTCGGCGGCCAGCGTTTTCATCATGCCCGTCACACCGGCGCGGGCGGCGACGGTGTGTGTAAAGCCGGTAAGCGCGGTGCGCGCCGAGATGGCGGTGACAAACACAACCGATCCCCCATTGTCGTACATGAAGTGATCGGCAGCGGCGCGTGTCATTTGCCAAGACCCTATCAGGTTGTTGCGGATCACGGCTTCGAAGCCCTTGTTGGTGATATCGCGGGCGGCCGCGATATACTGGCCGCCGGCATTGTTCACCAAGACATCCAACTGCCCGTAGTGGTCCTTGATGCGTCCCATCGCGGTTTCGATACTGTCCTCGTCGCGGGTATCTCCGGGCACGACAAAGGCCTCGCCCCCCGCCGACCGGATCATCTCGGCGGTCTCCTCCAGCGGCTCTTCCCGGCGCGCGAACAGCGCAAGCCTGGCCCCGCAAGAGGCCATTTCGATCGCCGTCGCCCGGCCCATTCCAGATCCAGACCCCGTGACCAGGGCAACCTGGCCCGCCATGAGATCCGACGCGTAACGCCTTGATTTCGCTTCGCTCATGTTCCGCCCCCTTAGTTCTTCAGCAATTCGCCGGAGATGATGAGTTTGCGAACCTCCTGGGTGCCCGCGCCGACCTCAAGCACGCGACCGGTTCGGTACAGCCGGTTCACTTCGGTATCACGCATGTAGCCTGAGCCGCCGTGAATCTGGACAGCTTTGTCCAGCACGAAGGATGTCGCCTCAGCGGCCTTGTAGATCGCCGCAGCGGTGAGCTTGTGGATTTCGCCGCGCCCGCCTGCGCCCTCTTCGAGGCCCTCACACATGGCTGCGGTGCGCAAGGACAGGCTGCGCGCGGCCTCGATCTGCGTATACATGTCGGCCAGCATCGCCTGAACCATCTGAAAACTGGCGATCGGTTTGCCGAATTGCTGGCGTGTCTTGGCGTAGTCGATGGAAATATCCAATGCCCGCTGAGCAATACCCAAGGCGTTGAAACAGACGATGGCCCGTTCCAGATCAAGCCCGGACATCGTCACGGCAACGCCGCCATCAAGTTTGCCGACCATGTTTTTTGCGGGCACCCGGCAGTCCTCGAACACCAGTTCGCCGGTGGGCGAGCCACGGAAACCCATCTTGTTGAGCTTCTGCGCCACCTTGAAACCGGGCGTGTCGGTTTCCACGATAAAGGCGGAAATGCCCTTGGCCCCTTTTTCGGGCGATGTTTTGGCATAGACCAGCACCAGATCGGCAATCGGCCCATTGGTGATATAGATCTTGGCGCCGTTCAGGATGTAGTCGTCGCCATCCTTTTTGGCCGTGGTCCGCATCGAGCCAAGCGCATCGGATCCCGCGCCAGGTTCGGTCAGACCCAGGGCGCCGATCAGCGTGCCGTTGCAAAGCCCCGGCAGGTATTTGCGGCGCAATTCGTCATTGGCGTTGCGGTAGATATTGTTGACGCACAAATTGTCATGGGCCACATGGGTCAGTCCGATGGCCGCCGAGGCGCGCGACATTTCCTCGGTGATGATACAGGCCGAAGTAAAATCCAGCCCCGCGCCGCCAAATTCCGGCGGCACGTTCAGGCCGAGATATCCCATCTCGCCCAGCTTGGGGAAAACCGAAGGCGGCAGGTCATCTGTATCGTCCATTTCCGCATTCAGATGGTGGAATTCGGACATGAAGAACTTGCCGGCCTGATCGGCCAGGGCCTGCTGTTCGTCCGTCATGAAATGTGTTGGCAGAGCGGTGTCGTTGCGCAGTTGCTTGTTCATGGTCTCGTCCCCCTCAGGCGCGCAAAAGTTCTTCGGCAATGATGATCTTGCGGACTTCGCTTGTTCCCGCGCCGATCTCCAACAATTTGTTGGCGCGGAACAGCCGGTTGATCTCGGTGTCCTGCATGTAGCCAGAGCCACCATGAATATGGCAGGCTTCGGTCACCGCCTTGTTGAATGCCTCGCCTGCGTAAAGACAGGCCGCCGCGGTCAGTTTGTGGATTTCGCCACGGCCCCCGGCCCCTTTTGGTAGGCCCGTACAGGCGGCCAGTGCCCGATAACCGAATGCGCGCGCGGTTTCGACCTCGGTGTAGATCTCGGCCAGTTTCGACTGCATCATCTGGAAACTTGAAATCGGTTTGCCGAATTGTTCGCGAATCTTGGCGTATTCCAGCCCTAGTTCCAGGGCGCGTTCGGCCATGCCAACGCAGACTGAGGCAACCATAGCACGCTCCAGATCCAACCCGCTCATTACCACCGAAACGCCGGTGTTTTCCGGTCCAACCATGGCGGATGCGGGTACGCGGCAATCCTCAAACACCAGTTCTCCGGTTGGCGAGCCGCGAAAGCCCATCTTGTCAAGCTTTTGCGCCACCTTGAAACCGGGATTGTCCGTCTCGATGATGAAAGCAGAAATGCCCTTGGCGCCCTTCGACTTGTCGGTTTTGGCATAAAGCAGGATCACATCGGCAATGGGGCCGTTGGTGATGTAAATCTTCGAGCCGTTGATGACATAATCATCACCGTCGCGGCGGGCAGTTGTGGCCATGGATCCGAGCGCATCGGATCCCGCACCCGGTTCGGTCAGGCCCAAAGCACCAACCAGCTCGCCCGAGCAAAGGCCCGGCACGTATTTCTTCACATGCTCTTCGGATCCATTGCGCAGCAGGTTATTCAGGCACAGGTTGTCATGCGCCCCGTGTGAGAGGCCCACAGCCGGATTCCACTTCGAAATCACCTCGGACACCAGCGCCTGGGTGAACTCGTTCTGTCCCGATCCGCCCAGCTCTTCGGGTGCGGTAATCCCCAGCAGGCCCAGCTCGCCCATCTGCTTGAACAGATCATCGGGCCACCATTCCTCGTCATCCATACGCGCTTGCAGCGGGTGTAGCACGTCGCGCGACACCCGATCCACGTGATCGACGATCTGGCGTTGCTCATCAGTCAAAGAATAGTTCGCCCTGATTGCTTCCAGATCAGCCGAGATGGCCTCACTTTGAGTGGTCATATCATCCTCCCGAAAAATGTCGTCCGCCGTGTTGACCAAAATCAAACACATGTTAGAAAATAGATCAAGCCAAGCTTTTGACGACCTGACGTAAGAAAGCGCGGTGTCCTAAATGCAGGGGGGAGCTTCGGAAATGACTGAGAGCGTTGTTCAATCGCAGGCACTCGGCAAAGAAGTGCGTATCACGATTCGACGTCCTGACAATCGAAATGCCCTCAACCGTGAGGTCGCAGACGGGATCATGGCCGCCATATGTGCTGCCGAGAGGGACAGCGACTGCCGCGTGATCGTTCTGACCGGCGAGGGCGAGCGCGCCTTCTGTGCCGGGGGCGACATCAAGGCGGGGGCGGATGGCGGCCCGTTTGTTCAGGATCCGGCGGACCCGGATCATTTTGCCGGAAGGTTGTTCGAGACGATACAGGCGTGCCGAAAGCCAACGATCGCGCGCATCAATGGCGTCGCGATGGGGGCAGGAGCGGGCATCATCTGTGCCTGCGATCTGGCTGTGATGGCGGATCATGCCCGCATCGGAACGCCGGAAGTGAAGGTGGGTCTGTTTCCCATGACGATCGTGCCACCCATGATACGCGTGCTGCCCCGGCGGAGGCTGATGGAGATGTTCATCACCGGCGTTCCTCTGACGGCCGAGGAAGCCCTGCAGTTCAATCTGGTCAACTATGTGACCGATGCCGCGGGGTTGGACGACAAGGTTGCAGAACTGGTTGCCCAGATTGCTGCGCAGTCGCCGAGCGCGATCCGGCTGGGAAAATACGCCTGTCACGCGATGGAGGATATGACCTATCCGCAGCAAATGCGGTTTGCAGAAACACTTTTACCGCGTGTGGCGCAGACCGAAGACGCGCGCGAAGGCTTTGATGCCTTCATTGCGAAGCGCAAACCTGAATGGACGGGCCGCTGATCAAGCGAGGAGGAGAGGAATATGTCGGAACGAAAGCTGCGCATCGGATGCGCGTCGGGCTTCTGGGGCGATACGCCGGAAGCGATCGGTCAACTGGTTTCAAAGGGCGAGATCGACTATCTGGTGTTTGACTATCTGGCAGAGGTGACAATGTCGCTGATGGCGCGGGCCCGCGCAAAAGCGCCCGAGTCGGGCTATGCGCCGGACTTCGTCAAGGCGCTGGCACCCTGGTTGCCGGATATCAAGGCAAAAGGGATCAAGGTCGTTGCCAATGCAGGGGGCGTGAACCCGCGTGGCTGCAGCGATGCGCTTGCCAAAGCCGCCGCCCAGGCCGGGATCGATCTGTCCATCGGAGTCGTGCTAGGCGATGACCTGTTGCCCAGGGCCGATGAAATTCGCAAAAACGGTCAGACGGAAATGTTCTCGGGTGTCGCATTTCCAGATGATATCTGGAGCATGAATGCCTATCTGGGTGCCCGCCCCATCGCTGCCGCGCTGGATGCCGGGGCCGACATCGTGATCACCGGACGCTGCGCCGACAGCGCGGTCGCGCTTGGTCCCCTGATGCATGAATACGGCTGGGGCGACGATGACTGGGACAAGCTCAGCCAGGGATCGCTGGCCGGCCACCTGATCGAATGCGGCCCCCAGGGAACCGGCGGCAACTTCACCGACTGGCAGGACGTGCCGGGTTGGGACAATATGGGCATGCCCATCGTCGAGGTGTCCGAAGACGGCAGTTTCATCATGACCAAGACGCCTGACACCGGCGGGCTGGTCGTGCCCGGGTCAGTCGGAGAGCAGATGCTCTATGAAATCGGGGACCCGCGCGCCTACCTGTTGCCCGACGTGATCTGCGACTGGTCCGGGGTCACCCTGGAACAGGTCGGACCCGACCGGGTGCTGGTCAAGGGCGGCAGGGGGCTTGGGCGCACCGACAGCTACAAGGTGTCGGCGACCCATGCCGATGGCTGGCGCGCGGTCTCTACCCTGACACTGGCTGCGATTGACGCACCCGCCAAGGCCGAACGTGTGGCCGAGGCGATCCTGACCCGCTGTCGCCGGATTTTCCGCGACCGCAACATGGGAGATTTCCGGCAGGTCAGCGTCGAGGTGCTGGGGGCCGAGGCGGCCTATGGCGCAAATGCGCGCGCCCGGACCCGCGAGGTGGTGCTCAAGATCGGCGCGGTCCATGATGATCGCGCCGCGCTGAACATCTTTGCCGGCGAAATCGCACCGATGGCGATTTCGACCGCGCAGGGTCTGACCGGGTTCTTCGCCGGACGGCCAAAGGTGCAGCCGGTGGTCCGTCTATTTTCCTTCCTTCAGAGCAAGGCCGAAACCCCCGTCGCGGTCGAGGTCGACGGCAAGGATGTGCCCGTGAGCGTGGCCACTACGCCAGTCCACCTTGATCCGCCTGCCGCACCGCCCGCAGATAGCCGCGAGCCCGGTCCGGACGTTGTCGAGGTCCGCCTCGTCGATTTGGTCTGGGGCCGCTCGGGCGACAAGGGGGACATCGCCAATATCGGCATCCTCGCGCGCAAACCGGACTACCTGCCATATATCCGCTCGGCTCTCAGTGAAGAGGTGGTGAAGGACTATTTCTCCCATGTCTGCGACGGCAGGGTAGAACGGTTCGACTTGCCTGGAAGCCATTCGCTGAATTTCCTGTTGCATGAATCGCTTGGCGGTGGCGGCATCGCCTCGGTCCGCATAGACCCGCAGGGCAAAGGGTTCGCGCAGATGCTGCTTGATATCGAAATTCCCGTGCCAGCCGATCTGGCCGCACGTGACGGACTGAATGCCGCGGCCCGGAACTAAGAGGACGACACCATGACCATTTCGAAACTCCTGGTCGCCAATCGGGGCGAGATCGCGGCGCGCGTGTTGCGCACCGCTAAGGCCCGCGGGCTTGCGACTGCCGTGTTGCGTCATGTCGCCGAGCAAGAGGGGCCAGCGCATCTGATCGCAGATGAGGTCGTGATGATCGAGGGCCCGACGCCCGTGGCCGCCTATCTCGATATTCCTCAGATCGTCGAAGCCGCCAAAGGGATCGGCGCGGACGCGGTTCATCCCGGCTATGGCTTTCTGTCAGAGAATGCCGGTTTTGTCGCGGCGCTGGAAAAAGCCGGAGTGACCTTTGTCGGCCCGACGTCCGAGGTCATCGACCTGATGGGGGACAAGGTCCGCGCCCGCGCCTTCGTCGAGGAACGCGGGTTTCCCGTCGCCCCCTCGGCCATCGAGGATGATGATCCGGCGAGCTTTGTCGAACGCGCCCGCGCCGTTGGCTATCCGCTGCTCATCAAGCCCTCGGCCGGCGGTGGCGGCAAGGGCATGCGCGTCGTACGCGAGGACAGCACGCTGGAGACCGAAATCGAAACCGCGCGCCGCGAAGGCGAACGATATTTCGGCGACGGGCGGCTTTTCGTCGAACGCTATATCGAACGCCCGCGCCATATCGAGGTGCAGGTGATGGGCGACGGACAGGGCAACGTGGTCCATTTCTGGGAACGTGAATGTTCGATCCAGCGCCGGTTCCAGAAGATTATCGAGGAAACGCCGTCACCGGCGCTGACCCCCGAGCAACGGGATGAGATCTGCGAGACCGCTGCCGGAATTGCCCGCGCCGTCAAATACCGCGGGGCAGGGACTGTCGAATTCATCTATGCACAGGATGGGGCCTTTTATTTCCTGGAAATGAACACCCGCCTTCAGGTCGAACATCCGGTGACCGAGATGGTAACCGGCTTTGATCTGGTTGCCGAGCAGTTGCGTGTCGCGGCGGGCGACGGGCTGAGCGCCGTACAGGCGGATATTCCCCAAACCGGACACTCGATCGAACTGCGCATCTGTGCCGAGGATGCGACCGCCGATTTTCGCCCCGCGATCGGCAATATCCTGCTGCTGGACGAACCCCAGGGCGAGGGGATCCGCGTAGACAGCGGCATTCTGGATGGCGGCAAGGTAACGACCGACTTCGACCCGATGTTGTCCAAGCTGATCGTGCATGGCCCGGATCGCGCGCAGGCCATCGCCCGTGCCCGGAGCGCGGTGCAAAGCTATGTGATTCTCGGGGTAACGACCAACACCGGTTATCTGGATGCAATCCTTGCACATCCGGATTTCGCCTCTGGTGACGTTTCAACTGGCTTCCTGGCTGAACAATCCGAAACGCTGACCGCGCCGGGCGAAGATGTCTCTGACTTGCTGATGGCGGCGGCGGCCCTATCGGACGAGCGCCTGGTGAGTGACGTAATGCAGATACCGGAAATGTACCGCAAGATGGGTGGGTGGAGAAACTGATGCAACGGATTTTTCAGATGGACGGAGAAGAGACTGATTGCTGGCTGGGTCATGATGGCAGCCGGTTCGTGCTCAATACCCCCACTGGCGCTGTTGCCTGCCAATTGGACCCGACGGGTCTGCCGGGCGGTTACAAGCTGAGGGCCAAGGGTGTTGTGCGCGAATTGCGACTGGCCGTGGGGCCGGAAGCAACTTTTGTGCACATGGACGGGCGAACCTACGAAGTCGGGCGGGTTGATCCCGCCGAACGCCTGGCCGGAAGCGACGGTGGCGCGAGCGACGACCGATTGGTGGCGCCCATGCCGGGTGTCGTGGTGTCGGTTGCGGTTAAACCCGGCGATGCGGTTGAAGAAGGCCAGCCGCTTCTGGTGATCGAAAGCATGAAGTTGGAAACCACACTGACGGCCCCGCGCGACGGGGTCGTTGCCGAAATGCCATTCGCCGAAGGCGACAGTTTTGGTCTGAAAGACATCCTGGCCCAATTGGCCCCGGAGGAGGAGTGACAATGCGCAGGATTGAAAGTCTGATCGACACCAATGCCGCCGACTACAAGGCAAACTATGCCGCCATGTCTGAACGGCTGAAGGAATTCCACGCCCGCCAGCACGCGGCGCGTTTCGAACGCCCGCAACGCGATATCGACCGCCTTGCCCGCCAGAACAAACTGGGCGTGCGCGAGCGGTTGAAACTGCTGCTGGACCCCGGCACTCCGTTTTTGGAGTTTTCCACACTTGCCGCCTGTCGCGAATACGATGGCACCGTGCCTGGCGCCGCTGTGGTGACGGGCATCGGTATTGTGCAGGGTCGCGAGGTCGCCATCCACGCCAACGACGCTAGCGTCAAGGGCGGGGCTTGGTATCCACATACGGTCAAAAAGGTCGTGCGTCTTCTGGATGTCGCGCTGGAAAACCGTCTGCCGGTCATCCATATCTGCGACAGCGCGGGCGGTTTCCTGCCGCTGCAGCACGGGGTGTTTCCCGACCGGTATCTGGGCGGGCGGGTGTTCCGCAACCAGGTCAAGCTGAGCCAGGCCAATATCCCGCAGATTGCCGTGGTCGGCGGTCACTGCACGGCTGGCGGCGCCTATGTGCCGACGCTGAGCGACTACAACATCATCATCGAAGGCACAGGGGCGATTTTCCTTGGCGGTCCCCCGCTGGTCAAGGCGGCTACCGGCGAAGAGGTCGGTGTTCAGGAGCTTGGCGGCGCGGTCATGCACACCTCGGTATCGGGCACCGGCGACTATCGCGCCGCGACCGAACAACACGCCTTTTCACTGGCCCGCGAGATTGTCGGCCAGTGGAAGCGCACGCCGAAAACGATCATCGAAACCGCGGCCTATGAAGAGCCTTACTATGACCCCAAAGAACTCTACGGGATCATTCCAAAAGACCGGAAAACCCAGTTCGACATGCGCGAGGTTCTGGCCCGGATCGTGGACGGCTCACGCTTTCACGAATACCAGCCGGACTATGGCACCACGATGGTGTGCGGCTTTGCCCATATCTGGGGTTACAAGGTCGGCATCCTTGCCAACAACGGGGTGCTGTTCAACGACAGTTCGCTCAAGGCAGCGCATTTCATGCAGTTGTGCAACCAGAACCGCACGCCTCTGGTCTTTTTCCAGAACATCACCGGCTATATGGTGGGCCGCGAATACGAAGAACGAGGCATCGCCAAGGATGGCGCCAAGATGCTGATGGCGCAGGGCGGCTCGGTCGTGCCGAAGTTCACAGTGATCGCCAATGCGTCTTACGGGGCCGGCAACTACGGGATGTGCGGACGGGCCTGGGACGCGCGCACGCTGTTCATGTGGCCCCAGGCCGAGATCGGCGTGATGGGGGCGGATCAGGCCGCAAATACCATGGCGGACGTCAAGATTCGGCAGCTTGAGCGCGAAGGCAAAGAGCTGACCGAAGAAGAAATCGCCGCGATCCGCGAACCGGTGCTGGAAAAATACAAGCGCGATGTCGAGGCTTATACCTCGACCTCGGAATTGTGGGACGACGGCATCCTCGACCCGGCGGACACACGCAACGCGCTTGGCATGTCGATTTCTGCCTCGCTCAATGCACCGATCGACGATCCGCACTACGGGATCTTCCGTCTGTAAAGGCTTGAGGGACGGCACACCGGGTCGGGGGGTGCCGTTCCGCGTCAAGGCGCTTGCATCTGGCGCTTTCGGAATCTGAAGTAGTCCTGACCGGTCCGGTTCCCGGACAGGTCAGGACGATGTCCGCCGCGCCTCCTTAATGGAGACGACGTCAGAGGCCGCCATGCCGGGCCGGTCTGCCTCGACCGCCTTCAGCGGCTCGACCGGCGTCAATCCGGCCAGACAATCGCGCGCAAGTTGCTGGTATTCCCCGGTGCCGCGCGTTTTCCACGCGATTTCTTTCTCGCTGACCTCGCGGATCACCTTTGCCGGCGATCCCACCACCATCGAACGCGGCGGAATCACGGTTTCGCCACGCACAAACGCCTGCGCGCCGACAATCGATTCCGCCCCTAGCTCTACACCGTCCATAATGACGGAATTCATTCCGACCAGAGCGTTCCGGCCCACCGTGCAACCGTGCAGGATCGCGCCATGGCCGATGTGGCCGTCGCTTTCCACCACGGCGTCGCGGCCGGGAAAGGAATGGATGATGCAATTGTCCTGAACATTGGCTCCATCCCCGATCACGATCCTGCCGAAATCGCCCCGCAAGCTTGCCCCGGGGCCGATGTAGCACCCATGACCCAGGATGACATTCCCGATCAGAACGGCCTGAGGGTGGACATAAGTATCCTCGGGCACAACGGGTATAAACCCCCTGAATTCATAACAATACGCCATTCCGATCACCTTTCGTAAGCTGAGTGCTAAACGCTTGTCGGCGGTTGCGCCGGGACCAGAATCCCTCAATTGTGTCGCCGATCAGGGCGTGTGGCCCGAAATCAAACACAAGTTAGAAAATAGCGCAAGCTCTCTACGTCACAGCTTGGCGATATTGACACTTCCCAAGGTTAGGATTAAAAATCTAACAAATGGTAGAAAATAGGCTGTCGGACCGATTAGGGTGGCCTGACCGAATTTGGGAGAGAGAGAAATGACAGACAAAGCCTATGTTGCAGGCGTTGGGATGGTCCCGTTCCAGAAGCCGGGAAAATCCGAAAGCTACGATGTGATGGCGACCGCTGCGACCCGGTCCGCTCTGGCAGACGCGGGGTTGGACTATGATAAAGTCCAACAGGCCTATGTTGGCTATGTCTATGGCGACAGCACCTGCGGTCAGCGCGCCCTGTACCATGTCGGAATGACAGGCATCCCGGTTCTGAATGTGAACAACAACTGCTCGACCGGATCGTCCGCCCTGTTCCTGGCCAGGCAGGCAGTTGAAAGCGGCGCGGTCGAATGTGCTCTGGCACTTGGGTTCGAACAGATGCAGCCCGGCGCAATCGGTGCGATGTTCCATGACCGGGTCAGCCCGTTTGCGGCATTCGACAGAGAAACCGACGAACTGGTTGGCAGTGCCGAGATCCCGCTGGCGCTGCGGTACTTCGGCGGTGCGGGCAAGGCGCATATGGACGAGTTCGGCACCCCCCTGGAAACCTTCGCAAAAATCCGCGCCAAGGCCAGCCGACATGCTGCGAAGAATCCGGTTGCCCTGTTCCGGCAGGAGGTGACGGCGGAAGACGTCATGGCCGCCCAGGTCGTCTGGCCCGGCATCATGACCAAGCTCATGGCCTGTCCGCCAACCTGTGGCGCGGCCGCCGCGATCATTTGTTCCAAGGAATTCGCCGACAAGCACGGACTGGACAGTTCGGTTCGGATCTCGGCGCAGGCCATGACGACGGACGGCCCGGAAACTTTCGAAGCCCATGACATGCGCGAAGTGGTCGGCTTTTCGATGGCCAAGCGCGCCGCCGATCAGGTCTACGAGGCGGCGGGCATCGGGCCCGAGGACGTGGATGTGGTCGAACTGCACGACTGTTTCGCCCACAACGAGCTGATCACCTATGAAGCGCTTGGTCTTTGCGGTCGCGGCGAAGCGGCGAAATTCGTTGATGATGGCGACAACACCTACGGCGGAAAATACGTGACCAACCCGTCGGGCGGTCTTTTGTCCAAAGGCCATCCGCTTGGGGCGACCGGCCTAGCGCAATGTACCGAGCTCGTTCAGCAGCTTCGCGGCCAGGCAGATGCGCGCCAGGTTGATGGCGCACGTCTGGCGCTTCAGCACAATCTGGGCCTCGGCGGGGCCTGCGTCACCACGCTTTATGAAAAAGCCTGATAGCGCCTTTCGGGAGGAATCAATATGACTGGAAAACTCGACGGGCGCGTGGCGCTGGTCTCGGGCTCGGGCCGGGGCATTGGCCACGAAATCGCTCTCAAACTGGCCTCGGAAGGGGCCCGGCTGGTGATCAACGATCTGGATGCGGATCCGGCCAATGAAACCGCCGAGGCGGTGCGCGCAACGGGAGCCGAGGCCGTGGTCTGTGCCGGCAGCGTCACCGAGGACGGTTTTGCCGAACGGTTCATCAAGACCGGCATGGACAGCTTTGGCGGGCTGGACATCATCGTGAACAATGCGGGCTATACTTGGGACAGCGTCGTTCAGAAAATGACCGACGAACAATGGCAGGCGATCATCGACGTTCACCTGACGGCACCTTTCAAGATCCTGCGCGCCGCGCAGCCGGTGATCAGCGCCAAGGCCAAGGAAGAGGCCGCTGCCGGACAGGAAGTGTTCCGCAAGGTGGTCAACATCTCGTCCATCGCAGGGACCGGCGGCAATGCTGGCCAGATCAACTATTCCGCCGCCAAGGCCGGCATTCTGGGTGTCACCCGGACGATGGCCAAGGAATGGGGCCGCTACAAGGTCAACGTCAATGCCGTGGCTTTCGGCCCGATCCGCACCCGCCTGACCGAGGGCAGCGCCGACGGAGACAGCACGATCCAGGTCGAGGAAAAAGAGATCAAGGTCGGCGTGAATCCCGACCTTCTGACCCAGATGGAGCGCATGATCCCGCTGGGCCGGGTCGGCACGCCGGAAGAGGCAGCCGGTGCCGTCTATCTGTTCTGTGCACCCGAATCGAACTTCATTTCAGGCCAGCACGTCATCTGCGGTGGCGGTTTCGTGATCTAAGGCATTTGCCCGGACCCGATGACGGGGTCCGGGCAAGCACATTAATGTCTGGGCGGCCTCTTGGCGGTCGCCAATGCGGAATTTTCCGCAAACTCTAGTCTGGCACGATCACGACGATTTACTCATTTGCGTTATTACCCTAACAGGCGTTAGTTAGGTGTTGGGGCGATACGAAAGTATATGGCACAAAACACGGCAATCAAAGTCAACGAGACATCGCGCAGCGCGGTTGGACGGGATGGGGTGCTGGACATTGCCGCGCGGCTTTTCCGCGAACAAGGCTACGGGTCCGTTTCGCTCCGAAAAATTGCCGAGGCCGCCGGGATCAAGGCGGGTAGCATATATTATCATTTCGGTTCCAAGGACGAGATCGTCGCGGCCGTTCTTGATGCAGGGATTCGAGTCGTTCACGAGAACATGAGAGACGCCGTCACCGACCTGCGGGCCGATGCCGACGGCGAAACGGTACTGCGCGCCGCGATCCGGGCGCATCTGCGCGCGCTTATTGATGTGAGCGATTATACATCGGCGAATGTGCGTATTTTCGGGCAGGTGCCGCAATCCGTCCGGGATGCCAACTTGCCCACGCGCAGGGCCTATGAGGCAGAGTGGGACAGTCTTCTGTCCCAGCTTAAGAAAGATGGCACGCTGAAGCAAGACGTCGATATCCGTCGCCTGCGCCTGATGCTGATCGGTACATTGAACGCCACGCTCGATTGGTTCGACCCGGACCGCGGTAGCGCCGATGCGTTGTCACGCACCTATGCCGATGTGTTCCTCAACGGGATACTCCAAAGACAGGATACCTGACTTCATGGCACGTCTTGAAACAGCGGTGCTGACCGCATCAGAGACCTACACCCGCAACCACGCCGCACAAAGCGAGCGCGTCGAAACGCTGCGTGCGCGGATCGCCGAAGCAACGGCTGGCGGCCGCCCCGATATGGTCGCGCGGCATCGCAAGCGCGGCAAGCTGTTGGTCCGCGAACGGATCGACCTGCTGGTGGATCCGGGCACTGCGTTTCTTGAGCTGTCGTCGCTTGCCGCCTACGGTCAATACGGGGGCGAGGTGCCCGGTGCGGGGATCGTGACCGGTATCGGGATCGTCCACGGGCTGCCCTGCGTTGTGATCGCCAACGATGCGACAGTGAAGGGTGGGTCTTTCTATCACGAAACCGTGCAGAAACACATCCGCGCCCAGGAAATCGCAGCCGAGAACCGGCTGCCCTGCCTCTATCTGGTGGATTGCGGCGGTGCCTATCTGCCAGAGCAGGACCGGGTTTTCCCCGATGCCCGCCATTTCGGCAATTCCTTTTATCGTCAAACCAACATGTCCGCGAGCGGCCTGCCGCAGATCTCGGCGGTCTTTGGAGGCTGCACGGCCGGTGGGGCCTATATCCCGGCCCTGTCGGACGAAGTCATCATGGTACGCGGCAACGCACGCATCCATCTGGGCGGCCCCTCGATCGTCAAGGTGGCGATCAACGAAGAGGTTGATGGAGAAACATTGGGGGGGGCCGAGATGCATTCGCGCTTCTCCGGTGTGTCTGACCATCTGGCCGAGGACGAGTATCATGCGCTTGCTCTGATGCGCGACATCGTATCCGAACTGGGCCTGTCGCGCCCGATGGGTCCCGATGCAACCTGCGCGCCGCCGGCGCGCAACCCAGAGGAACTGCTTGGCGTCATCAGCGCCGATCGCAAACAGCCCTATGACATGCGCGAGGTTCTGCTGCGCATGATCGACGCCGGCGAATTCCGCGAATTCAAGCCCGGATGGGGTGAGACGCTGGTCTGCGGCACCGCGCGGATTCACGGCTATCGAGTGGGCATTCTCGCAAATAATGGGGCGCTTGTGTCCGACAGTTCGCTCAAGGGCGCGCAATTCGTGTCGATGTGCGATCAACGCAACATCCCGCTTTTGTTCCTCCACAACATCTCGGGCTTCATGGTCGGCACCGAAGCCGAGCGCGGCGGCATTGCCAAAGACAGCGCCAAGCTGGTCTATGCCATGTCGGTTGCCAAGGTGCCGCGCCTGTCGGTCCTCTTGGGCGGCTCATACGGGGCAGGCAACTACGGCATGTGCGGACGTGGTTTCGCCCCGAATTTTCTCTTCGCCTGGCCCACGGCGGAACTGGCCACCATGTCTGCCGACATCGCCACAAATGTGATGCTGGAACTGCGCCGCCAGAAAGGGGGCGACCCGGGCAAGATGGAGGCCGACATGAAGCTAATCGAGGAGCAGGTTCGGGCCCAGTACGGTGAACAGTCCGATCCCTATTATGCCACCTCGCGGCTTTGGGATGACGGGCTGATCGAACCCGCGCAAACCCGCGATATCCTTGGCCTGTGTCTGGCCATCGTGACATCGGTGCCCGAAGCCGGTCGCCATACGCCTGTATTCAGAATGTGAGGCTTCAAGTTGACCAATACCTACAACACGATCCTTATCGAAACCGATGCGCGTGGCGTCGCCACGCTGACGCTCAACCGCCCCGACAAACACAATGCGCTGAATGGCGAATTGATCGCAGAGCTATACGATGCCGCCGAAAAGCTGGCTGCAGATGACGATGTGCGTATTGTGGTCCTGACCGGCGCGGGCAAGAGCTTCTGCGCGGGCGGCGATTTCAACTGGTTCGCCTCTAATGTCGAGAAAACCCGTAGTGAAAGGGTCGCACAAAGCGCCACGCTGGCGCGGCTGTTGCGCCGCCTTGACACGCTGCCCAAGCCCTTGATCGGGCGGATCAACGGCCCGGCCTACGGTGGCGGTGTCGGCATGATCTCCGTCTGCGACTACACCATCGGCGCCGAAGGCGCGCGCTTCGGTCTGACCGAGGTCAAACTGGGCCTTCTGCCCGCGAATATATCGCCTTATGTGGTGGCCCGCATCGGCAAGGTGCATTCGCGTGAAACCATGCTGTCGGGGGCGTTGTTCGACACGGCCCGCGCCGAGCGGATCGGTCTGTTGACCGAGGTTGTCGCGCCGGGCGACTTGGACGCCACGGTGAACCGGGTGGTGCATGATCACCTTCAGGCCGCGCCGGGTGCCGTGGCCGATACCAAGGCGCTGATCGCCTATGTCGCGTCCCACGATCTGGAGACCAACATGATCTACACCGCCGACCGGCTGGCCGATGCGTGGGAGACGGAGGAAGGTATCGAAGGCATCAACAGCTTCATCAACAAGGGCGTTCCGTCATGGCGGGTGAAATGAGCTTCACCCGCGTTCTGATCGCCAACCGGGGCGAGATTGCCCGGCGCATCCAGCGCGGGTGCCGCAAACTGGGGCTGGAAAGCGTAGCGGTGTTTTCGGACGCGGACCGCGACGCGCCCTTCGTGGCCGAGGCCGATCATGCCGTCTGCATCGGTGGGGCCGCCCCGTCAGACAGTTATTTGAACGTCGAGGCCATCCTTGAGGCCGCGCGGGCGACGGGCGCGGGTGCGGTGCACCCGGGATATGGTTTTCTGTCTGAGAATGCCGGTTTCGCGGCGGCGGTCGAGGCGGCGGGCCTTGTGTTCATCGGGCCGGAACCCGACGCTATCGCGCGGATGGGCTCCAAGATCGAGGCCAAGGCTGCCGCCGAAGCCGCAGGCGTGCCCGTCCTGCCCGGCTATCGCGGCGAGGATCAGTCCGACGCGCGCCTGCTACAAGAGGCCGAGGCGCTTGGCACCCCCTTTCTGGTCAAGGCCAGCGCCGGCGGCGGCGGACGCGGGATGCGGCTTGTCTCCGATCTGGGCGACGCACCCGAAGCGATTGCATCTGCCCGGGCCGAAGCGCAGAGCGCCTTCGGCGATCCGGCGGTGTTCCTCGAACGCTATGCGCCCCGTGCCCGCCACGTCGAAGTGCAGGTTCTGGGCGACACTCACGGCACCGTGCTGCATCTGGGCGACCGCGATTGTTCACTGCAACGCAACCACCAAAAGCTGATCGAAGAAGCCCCCGCCGCCGATCTTCCCGAGGCTGTGCGCGACCGCATGCGTGCGGCAGCGGTGCGGTTGGCGCAGGCGATCGGCTATCGCTCCGCCGGGACGGTGGAATACCTCTATGACCCCGGGCGCGGTGAATACTACTTTCTGGAAATGAATACCCGGTTGCAGGTGGAACACCCCGTGACCGAGGCGATCACCGGCATCGATCTGGTCGAATGGCAGTTGCGCATCGCGCGGGGCGAGCCGCTGGCGCTGACGCAAGGCGATGTGCAGTTTGACGGGCACGCCATTGAAATCCGCATCGCCGCCGAAAACCCGGCCGAGAATTTTCACCCCGAAACGGGCGAGATCACCCTTTGGGCGCCGCCTGCGGATGTGCGGCTGGACACTGGGGTAGAGTGCGGTTCGGTCGTCGGCCACCACTACGATTCCATGATTGCGAAGCTGATCGTCCACGCGCCGGATCGGACCGGGGCGATCCGCCGGGCGATCACCGCGATCGATGCTTTTGCCGTCGGCGGCGTCGGCCTGAACCTGGCCTATCAACGCGCGTTACTGGCACACCCGGATTTTGCGGCGTTCCGTCACCATACCTCGTACCTGCCGGAGATGTTTCCAGGCGGCTGGACTGAATCGTCCGCTGATCCCCGGGACATGGCCTTTGCCGCGATGGCGCTGCATCTGCGTCTCGTGCCGGCGGGCGCGTCGCCCTGGGAAAGCCTAGGGTCATGGCGACTCACAGCCCCTGCGGGACAGTCCGGCGCGGCCTTCTATTGGGACACAACCAAAGACGAACCGATCCGCATGTACGGCTCCGGGTCGGGGTTGACTGCCATTCAACCGGACGGCCAGACCATCACGGTCGAGAGTGCCGCTTTAACAGGATGCCGTCTGAGCGGACGCATCGACGGGGTTCCGTTTTCGCGCATCGCTTACGTCGTGCGCGCGCCGAGTCACTGGCGAGTGCACCTGCAAACCCCTGCTGGAATGACCGCGACAGACCTGCGTACGCTGGAAGACCAGCATCTGCAACGTGCCACCGGCGGGTCTGGCGTCGCTGACCTGTTGTCCGCACCCATGCCCGGCGCCGTGGCCGAGGTGCGCGTCGCACTCGGCGACCGCGTCAAAGCCGGAGACACGCTGGTGGTGCTTGAGGCCATGAAGCTGTTGCAAAGCCTGCCCGCGCCGGTCGCGGGCGTGGTGACTGAAATCTATTGTGCACCCGGCGATACGGTCGCCGGGCACGCCCCACTTATCAAACTCGATCCAGAGGAAAACACATGACCAGACAAGACAGCATTACTCAGGTCACCGGCCCGTTCAACGAAGACCTCGAGATGATCCGCAACCAGTTGCGCCGGTTCATTGAAGCCGAGGTGACCGCCAAGGCCGAGCCTTGGGAGGAGGAGGGCAAGGTACCCCGCGACGTGCTGCGCCGGATGGGTGATCTCGGCGTGCTGGGGATGCGCTATGACGAACAGTATGGCGGCGCGGGGCTGGACGTGATGTCCAGCGTGGTTTTGGCCGAAGAGGTCGGGCGATCCACTTTCGGCGGGTTCTCGGCCACGGTTCTGGTCCACACCGACATGGCCTCGCCGCATCTGGAAAACGCCGGCACGCCCGAACAGAAGGCGCGCTGGATGCCGTCGATCGTCTCGGGCGAAATGATCACCGCCGTTGCTGTGACCGAACCGGGCGCGGGCTCGGACGTGGCGGGCATGCGCTCCCGCGCGGTGCGGGACGGGTCGGATTGGGTGCTGAACGGCACCAAGATGTTCATCACCAACGGCGTGCATGGCGATCTCTACTTTGTCGGTGCCAAGACCGATCCGGATGCCAAGGGGTCGCGCGGGATCACCATATTTGCGGTCGAAAAAGGCACGCCGGGCTTTTCGGTCGGACGGGCGTTGAACAAGACCGGCTGGCTGTGCTCGGACACTGCCGAACTGATCTTCGAAGATGTCCGTATCCCGGCCGAAAACGTCTTGGGCGAGGTCAACCGCGGTTTCTATTCGGTAATGAAGAACTTCCAGAACGAACGCATTGTGCTGGGTGCGATGGCCTGTGCCGAAGCGCAAACCGCGCTGGACATGACCGTGGATTATGTCAAGCAGCGCAGGGCCTTTGGCGGCGTTCTGTGGGACAAGCAGGCCGTGCGCCAACGGCTGGCCGACTGTCAGACGCGGATCGCGGCAGGACGTCAGCTGGTCTATCACGCCGCCGGTCTGGATGCCGCGGGCGGTGACTGCGTGAAAGAGGTCTCGATGGTCAAAGCCTATTGCGGCGAACTGGTGAACAGCGTGCTTTATGACTGCGTCCAGTTTCACGGCGGTATGGGTTATATGCGCGAAACACCGGTGGAACGCATGTCACGCGATGCCCGTGTGCAGGCCATCGGCGGCGGGGCGAGCGAAGTCATGTTGGAAGAAGTCGCCAAGCGCATGTGAGCTTACTATCCAAAAAATTAACAATCTACAGAAACAAGGACGAAAAAGATGAATCTGGAAACCACTCAAAGCCAAACACTCGCAAAACTTACCCAAGAGATCTCGATAATTCTCGTCGGCACAATTCTTCTGACACTATCCGCCAAAATCGTGGTGCCGTTCTACCCGGTTCCCATGTCTACACAAACCCTGGTTGTCTTGGGTCTGGGCCTTTTCCTGGGGCCGGTGCGCAGTAGTCTTGTTGTTGTGACATACCTTTTTGAAGGTCTGCTTGGCCTGCCGGTCTTCGCAGGCACGCCTCCGGCTCTGGCCGGACCGGCGTATATTGCGGGTCCCACAGGCGGATACTTGGTAGGCTTCGCACTTGCGGCGGCCGCCGCCGGGTGGATTGTTCAAGCACTGCAAGGACTTCGGCCTGCGTTCAGAGCATCTGTCGCGGTCTTTTTGGGTTCGATAGTCATGTATTGCGCAGGGCTGCTCTGGTTGGGTGGCTTTGTCGGCTATGGCGAAAAGTTGCTGAACGCCGGTCTTTACCCGTTCCTTCTCGGGGATCTGACGAAGGCGACAATTGCTGTAGTTCTGTATACTGCTTACCATAATCGCCGCGCTGTGTGACTGCCAGCCCAAGACTGTATCAGACTGTTTCAGTCTCATACGGGCCTGGTCCAATGTAAGTTGAAATAGTCCGATGCCGGATTTGACAGGCATCGGACGCCAGCCTGAGGTTTCCGGCGCCATGCGAGAGCAATGCGCAAAACTGTGCGAACCAAATTGTTCGCAATCAATACCTGGTCGCACACAATGAAAAGAAGCAGCATGTTTTTCTCAGAGCCGGAGCCTTGCCGCGCGAAGGGAGTCGAATTGGCCCCTGGAATTCTGAGGATCGTCGCGAACAATCCCGGAAAGATGACCTACCACGGGACAAATAGCTACATCATTGATACGCCTGATGGTCGGTTCATAATCGACCCCGGCCCAGCAGAAGACAGTACACATTTCGGGGCAATCATCGAAAATTTGGGGGCCAAACCATCTGGGATTCTGCTCACACACCACCATTCTGATCATTTTGGAGTCGTCCCAGCCCTGCGAGCACGGACAGACGCACCTGTTTATGCCTCACGGGCATTCCCTGACGATGCATTTCGACCTGACCGGTTTCTGGAGGACGGACAGGTCATTGCCGGTCTTACCGTCCTGCACACACCTGGTCACGCGAGCGACCACCTTTGTTTCGCGAGACCTGACGGAGTGCTCTTCACGGGCGACCACGTTATGAGTTGGAACAGTTCGATCGTCA
>NZ_AQQU01000002.1 GCF_002210105.1 Oceanicola sp. 22II-s10i
GACCGATACGACGGATAACACCGACAATACGGACACGACCGATAACACGGATGGCACCGACCCGACCGATAGTGCGGAGCAAGGGTTCCTCGATCCGATCATCTCGGACGACGGCCTCCTCGGCGATCTGACCGGCAACGAAGGGCTGCTGGGGGACGTGACGGGCTCCGATGGTCTGCTTGGTGACCTGATCGGCAGCGAAGGCGCACTCGGAGGGCTGGGCGAAGACCTTCTCGGGCAACCGCTTCTTGGCGACGGCGAGATTTCCGAGGAGATCGGCCTGATCGACGGCCTGGTCGCCGATGGCGGCCTGCTGGGTGATCTGACCGGCAACAACGGTCTGCTCGGCGATGTCACCGGGTCCGAGGGCCTGCTGGGTGACCTGGTCGGCAACGATGGCAGCCTCTCGGACGTGTCCGGCAGCGACGGGATCGTTGGCGATCTCACCGGAACCGGGGTTTTGGGGACTTCCGGCGGGAACGACGAGGGTGACGGCCTGCTGGACGGGCTCCTCGGAGACGAGGGCCTCGTGGGTGGCCTCCTCGGCGGCGACGATGGCCTTCTCGGCGGGGTGCTCGGCGACGAGGGTCTCACCGGCGGTCTGCTCGACGGCGGCCTGACCGACGGTCTCCTCGGAGACGAGGGCCTCGTGGGCGGTCTTCTCGGCGGCGGCGACGATGGCCTGCTCGGCGGGGTGCTCGGCGACGAGGGTCTCACCGGCGGTCTGCTCGATGGCGGCCTGACTGACGGGCTCCTCGGAGACGAGGGCCTCGTGGGCGGTCTCCTCGGCGGCGGCGACGATGGCCTGCTTGGCGGGGTGCTCGGCGACGAGGGTCTCACCGGCGGTCTGCTCGACGGTGGCCTGACCGACGGTCTCCTCGGAGACGAGGGCCTCGTGGGCGGCCTCCTCGGCGGCGGCGATGACGGTCTGCTCGGCGGGGTGCTCGGCGACGAGGGTCTCACCGGCGGTCTGCTCGACGGCGGCCTGACGGACGGGCTCCTCGGGGACGAGGGCCTGGTGGGCGGCCTCCTCGGCGGCGGCGGCGACGATGGCCTGCTTGGCGGGGTGCTCGGCGACGAGGGTCTCACCGGCGGTCTGCTCGACGGCGGCCTGACCGACGGGCTCCTCGGAGATGACGGCCTCGTGGGCGGTCTCCTCGGCGGTCTGGGCGACACCTCCGACAGCGAGTTCGGCTGACCTGGCAGGGTTCGGTCGAAAGTGGTCTGCTCTCTGACCCCCCAGCGAGGGCAGACCACGACAAAAGTCACGCGGGGCGCTCAGCCTTGCCAGTCAGAGGTGGAACATCATGAGTGACATTCATTTCACGTTGCCTGACCGTCATGATGCTGGCCCAGGCGTCCCGCGTGGCCGGATGTCCGCGGCAAATGTCACTCCCGCCGGAAGCGCTGCTCGGGCCAGGCGGGCCTACCGGGTCGCCGCCGCGCTTGAGCCCAAGACATGTTCCGGTCCCGACAGTTTGGTCGACCTGATGTCCCTTCACCTCTCGCTGCCGAAACTCCAGGTGAAGCTCGCACTGTCGAGACCGGAAGCCGCGTCGGGATCGGAGCCGGCCAGTGACGAAGGGGAAGCACCACTTGTCTCTTCCGACTGGTGGATCCTGCCCTCCGCGATGGTCGGGACGACCATCTGGGTGCTGCTGATGGTCAGCCTGTTCTCTTGAGGCGCAACGCGACTTCGGCTGGTGTGAAGGACCTGACGTGAACAACCCCAGATCTCGCGAAGGCGGCATGCGATTGCTCGCCGTGGATGACAGCCCGATAGCGCTGGAAATGCTGCCTAAACTCTTCCCGCGACCGGAATTCGCCTTCGTGGGCGTCGCCCGGTCCGGACCTGAGGCGCTCGACATTCTGTCGGCGCCCGGCGCGGCTTTCGATTGCATGCTGCTCGACATCGAGATGCCCGGAATGGACGGGATCGAACTTTGTCGACGCATCCGTGCCTTGCCGGGACATCGACATACCCCGATCATCATGCTCACCGCACGTGACGACGGTGATACGATCGAGCGCGCCTTCGTGGCCGGTGCGAACGATCACCTCGTGAAGCAAAACCGGGTAAGTGAATACATCGGCCGCGTGAAGGTTGCCGGGAGGCTTCTGGCCGAAGAGAACCGCTTCCATGTCGAACGACGCCAGACCGCTGGCGAAATTGATGGGGATGGCAACGGGGTTCCGGGCCGCCATCCGTTTCACATCTCCGATGATCTCACCATCGACGGGGTGGATCGCCTGATCCTTCCGTTCTCGTTCGGGAACTATCTTACCCAACTGGGCCGCGAAGACTTGTACCGCTGCAAGATGTTCGCGGTGCGTATCGAGGATGTCACGGTGCACTACCGGTCCACGACAACCGCCGAGTTCTGTTCGATACTTGCCACGATTGCAGAGGGCATTGCCAAAGTCGCGGAGTCGCGCCGTCTCCTGATGGCCTACTCTGGTGACGGGAACTTTCTTTGCGTGGTGCGAGATTCGAAAGTGCCCGATCCAGAGGCATTCGAAGCCCTTATGGCAAGACATCTGCGCGCCGCGGCAAGGCGGAGCAGATTGGACAGGCTTGTCGGTGTCCGGGTCACTGTCGGTGCCCAGACACCGCCTTGTGCCCATCGGAACCAGCGGGTTCGGCGGTCCCTGGAACGTGCGCTGGCCCGCCTCGAGGCAAGGCAGCGACAGAAGCTGTTTTCCTGACGACCGGACCTCGTGCCTCGGCCACATCGGGCTCGTTCTCGGGTTCCGCGACATCGCACCCCAATTCGGAGATCGCCTCGGATGCGACAGGTCAGCCATCCGATGGCTGATCGCCAAACAGTCCGCGGCCCCCCTCAGTTTGCCGGTTAAAAACGTTAGCCCAAGGGCGCCGAGCCGAGATTGGTAACGCTGCCAACCGCGCAGGTTTCATGGCCAGTTGCCATCCGGATCGAGAGCGCGGTCCCGGAACCTTCGGCGGCACAGACAGGTCCATCCTCGACCGTGGCCGAGACCCGGACAGTGAAGCCAGCGACCTGTCCGAACATCGCCTTTCTCGGTTCTTCAGCCCTGGAGGCGCCGTTCTCGTCGATAAGGACCCTGATGCCCACGACCACCGCGCCGGCCCCATTGCGCATCCGGAACACGACCGAATGCCATTCCGGGGAGTCGACGCCGGCCCATCGGGGGAGGGGAGGCAGGTAGGCCACTTCCTCGGCCGGACAGGACGAGAGGCAGCGATCTCTGTGCCGCCAGCCCGTTGAATATCCGGGCGGAGACCCCCATCTCGCTCCAACGCTTCCAGCGGCTGTAGAGTATCTTGGTTGGGTCGCATTCCTTCGGCGCGATTCATGACCGCGGCGAATTGAGATTGGTAGAGATTATCCCGTTCACAGCGCTGCGATCATCAGCCTGGGGGCGGCCATGGCACCTGGAAGGAACGGTCCGGGCAATGGCAAGTGATCGGCCGTCAACCTGAAGAGACTGCTCATCGCGCCCGCCCATGGTTAGAGAGCGAGAAGCGCGCTGCCATTGGTGGTGGTGACGCAAGTCGTATAGCGGTTCCTGAGCCTGGCGAGTTTCCATGGAACCAAAGTCGTCCGGCGCCGTTTAAGTAGGGAATGGATCCGGAGAAAAGCTAGAGCTCTGATGAGTAGATACGACGACAACCGCGCGACGACGGGCATACGTGGTCTTGATGATGTCCTGCGCGGGGGACTTACACCAAACCGCCTTTACCTTGTGGAAGGCACGCCCGGCTCGGGAAAAACCACACTAGGACTGCAGTTCCTTCTGGCCGGAATTGCCGAGGGGCAGAGCGGTCTGTACGTGACCCTGTCGGAAACAGAGAACGAACTCCGCGCGGTTGCCGCGTCGCACGGGTGGTCGCTGGACGGGCTCGAGATCTTCGAGATGGCTGACGAAGGGGACTTCGGGTTCGACCAGGAACAGTCACTTCTGCATTCCAGCGACGTGGAGCTGGGCGAGACCGTGCGCGGCATTCTCGAGCGCGTGGAACAGATCGACCCGCGTCTCATCATCCTGGACAGCCTGTCCGAACTTCGCCTTCTGTCGCAGAGCCCTCTGCGCTACCGCCGGCAGATCATGTCGCTGAAGCATCACTTCGCCAGACGGAACTGCACCGTGCTGATGCTGGACGACCGCACCGCCGATCCGGGGGATCTGCAGCTGCATTCACTGGCACACGGGGTGATCAGTCTCGAACAGCTGGCGAGCGAATTCGGTTCGGAACGGCGGCGCCTGCGGATCGTGAAGATGCGCGGTCTCAAGTACGACGGCGGCTATCACGATTTCTCCATCGAGCGGGGCGGTTTGCAGGTCTACCCGCGTCTGGTCGCGGCAGATCACCACGAGAACTTTTCCAGCGTCCCCATCTCCACGGGGCTGCCGGGGCTCGACGCCCTGCTGGGCGATGGACTTGTTCCCGGCACAAATTGTCTGCTGTCCGGTCCGGCCGGAGTCGGCAAGACCACGACAGCGGTCAGATGCATGCTGTCGGCGCTCCAGCGTGGCGAAAGTGCAGCGTATTTTCTTTTCGATGAACGCCTGGCGACCTTGATGCAGCGCTGCAAATCGCTTGGCATGGACCTGACGCCCTATGTCGAGAACGGTCAGCTGACAATCCGGCAGATCGACCCGGCAGAATTGTCCCCCGGCCAATTCGCGAGCGCGGTCCGCTCGAGCGTTGAGGAACATGGCGCGAAAGTCGTCGCGATCGACAGCCTGAACGCCTATCTGCATGCCATGCCGAGCGATACCTACCTGATGCTGCAGATGCACGAGCTGCTGAGCTATCTCGCGCAGCGCGGCATCGTGTCCTTCCTGATCGTGGGTCATCACGGGATTGCCGGAGACCTCCGCGTGGATATCGACATCAGTTATCTGGCCGACACGGTCATGCTGCTGCGTTACTTCGAGGCGGAAGGCCATCTGCGCAAGTCTATTGCGGTCATCAAGACCCGGACTTCGGATCATGAGCGGTCGATCCGGGAATTCAGGATCGACAAGTCCGGAATGAGCATCGGGGAGCCGATCACGGACTTCAGCGGTATCCTGACCGGCAGCCCGGTGTACGGCCGCCGCAATGACGACCTGATGAACCTCCGATCGGACGAGGACGATACGTGAATCTCGTGGTTGCACCTGCTTCAAGTGCCGAAACGGAGCCGGGCAGTCCGGCGGTTGCTATTTTCGCGCCTCACGGGCGGGATGCGCAGGTTGCGTCGCAACTGTTTTCCGAACAGGGCATTTCTTCGTCCGTCGCGCGCGACCTCGGCAGCCTCCTTGCACTGATGGCGACCGATCTCGGCGCGGTGCTGCTGACCGAGGAAGCGCTGGACAGTCATAGCGTCGACCGCGTGCACGGTGCGCTGGCCGATCAGCCGGCATGGTCCGATCTGCCCTTCATCGTTCTGGCGATCGGCAGCGAGCGGACAAGGTCGGACACCGCGCGGAAACGTATCGACGCACTGGGCAACGTCGTTCTGCTGACCCGCCCGATGCATGCCGAGGAACTGCTGAGGGCCGTCAAGTCCGCGCTCAAGGCGCGGCGGCGGCAGTTCGAGGCGCGCGACCGGATGGAGCAGCTCCAGCGGCGCGAAGAACAGCTTCGCGAGAGCGAGGCCAAGTTCCATACCATCGCGAATTCCGTGGATCAGATGATCTGGTCGACCCGGCCCGACGGGTTTCACGACTACTTCAATGCGCGCTGGTATGAATACACCGGCGTCCCCGAGGGGTCGACGGACGGAGAGGAATGGAACGGTATGTTCCATCCAGAGGATCAGGACCGCGCATGGTCGGTCTGGCGGCAGTCGCTGACCACGGGCGAACCCTACGAGATCGAATATCGGCTCCGGCACCGGTCGGGCGAATACCGCTGGGTGCTCGGCCGGGCCAAGGCGGTTCGCGACGCCGCCGGGAATATCGTCCGCTGGTATGGCTCCTGCACCGACATTCATGACGAGGTCACGGCGCGAGAGGCCGCGGTCGACGACCTGACCCGGCAGCGCGACCAGGCATGGAACCTCAGCCTGGACCTGATGACGGTCATGTCGCGCACCGGCACGCTGGACCTGCTGAACCAGTCATGGAGCGGCCTTCTGGGCTGGAACGTGGACGAGCTGCGGGGCAAGCGGTTCGCGCGGCTGGTGCATCCGGAAGACCTGCCGACGGCCAAGGCCGCGTTCCGGCACGTTCTGGAAACGCCGGTCACCGAACCGGTGGAGTTTCGGCTCCGGCATAGTGACGGCAGCTACCGCTGGTTCGCGTGGACGGCCTCGGGCCACGAGGATCGCATCTTCGCCACCGGCCGGGACGTGACCGAACGGCGCGAACAGGACGCCGCGCTGCAAAATGCCGAAGCGGCGCTCAGGCAGAGCCAGAAGCTGGAGATGATCGGCCAGTTGACCGGCGGCGTGGCACATGACTTCAACAACCTGCTGGCCGCGATCCGCTCCAGCCTCGAGCTTGCCCGGCGGCGCCTTTCGCCGGGGACGGACGTGTCCCGTTACCTGAACAACGCCATCGCCGCGACGGATCGCGGCGCGGGGCTGACCCAGCGGATGCTGGCCTTTGCCCGCAAGCAGGATCTGCATCTGGACGCGGTGAAGGTTCAGCACCTGCTTCCCGATCTGCGCGACCTGCTGCAACGCTCGCTCGGACCGCAGATCGACCTGATCTTCGATATCCCCGATGATCTGCCGGGTGTGCTTGTGGATGCCAACCAGCTCGAAATGGCGATCCTCAACCTGTCGGTGAACGGCCGTGACGCGATGGACGGGACCGGTCGTCTGACGTTCTCCGCCCGTCCCGTGGCGGAGCCCGGCAGTTCGGACCTGAAGTCGGGGGAGTACGTTCTGGTTTCGATTGCCGATACCGGCTGCGGTATGGACGCCGCCACCCTTGAGCGTGCCTTCGAACCCTTCTTCACGACCAAGGGCGTGGGCAAGGGCACCGGCCTCGGGCTGTCCATGGTGCATGGCCTTGCCGCGCAGTCCGGAGGCGCATTTCGCATGGAAAGCGCGCCGGGGCGTGGCACGACGGCCTATCTCTACCTTCCCGTGAACCTGGCCGCGGACACCCAGCCCGCGGTCGAGACGACGCAGCCCGCACTGGCGCCGAAGGCCGTCAGCGACCGCAAGCTGACGATCCTGACCGTCGACGACGACCTGCTCGTGTCCATGGGCACCGTCGGGATGCTGGAAGACATGGGCTACGAGGTGCTGGAGGCGAGTTCCGGCGCTCAGGCGCTGGAACTTTTCTCGGGACGACCTGATGTCGATCTGGTCATCACCGACCAGGCGATGCCCAAGATGACCGGCGTGGAACTGGCCAAGGCGCTGCGGCAGATGAAACCGGGCCTGCCCGTTATTCTGGCAACCGGGTACGCGGAACTTCCTGAAGGGGCCTCGGGCGAGGTGACGGCGAAACTGGACAAGCCGTTCGCCGAAAGCGGCCTCAAGGCAGTCATCGACTCGGTCATGGACGGAGCGATGACCAAATCCTCCGGGTAAACGAAGATGGCCGGTCGCGGGGCAGGTGTCCCCGTGCCGGCCCTAGCGCCTCAGCCCAGTCCGGTGTCGTAGACGATCCGCCCGGCCGAGAGTGTCATGCGGATCGCGGGCGGGGCCCCGTCCGGCCAGTCCACCAGCACCAGATCGGCGCGCTGGCCGGGTGCGATCTCGCCCCGGTCGGAAAGGTGCGAGGCACGGGCGGGCGCGGTCGAGATCAGCTGCCAGAGCCTGTGCAGGGGGGCCGTGCCTTCGGCGTGGAGCCGCGCGACGGCCGACAGCATGGCCGGGTAGTAATAGTCGGACGCGAGGATGTCGCACAGCCCGTCGGCCACCATGCCCGCCGCCGAGGGCGAACCGATGTGGCTGCCGCCGCGCAGCACGTTCGGCGCGCCGAAGACAATCGAGTCGCCCGCCGCTCGGGCGGCACGGGCGGTCGGCAGGTTCATCGGAAACTCGGCGATCCGCGCGCCCCGGTCACGGTAATAGGCGCGGGTTTCGGGCTGCGTGTCGTCGTGGCTGAGCATGGACGCCCCGGCGGCGGTGGCCAGCGCCCCGACGCGGGCGATGGCGTCCGGGACCTCGGCGCGGCGCTGCCACATGCGGTCGATCAGCGCGACGTAGTCGGCCTGCGACAGGCCCGAGCGGCGGGCCCGTGCGTCGATCTTGGCGGCGAAGGCGGGGGTTGAGGTGTCGACCCGTGGGAAGTCGGGGGCGAATTCGAACGGGCGGTCCTGCAGACGCACCGAGGGGTCGAGCAGCGCCATCGAGGTGTGGTCGTTGAACGCGACGGAGGGCAGGGCGGGGCCTGACAGGACCTCGGCGATCAGCGCCTCGGCTTCGAAGCAGAAGGTCTCCCATCTCAGCTGCACCCGGTTGTCGGCGCCGAGCCGTGGCGCCAGCGCGGCGAGCCGTCCGGTGATCTCGCGCCCGCGCTCGACCGAGCGCAGGCCGGGTTCCCAGCCCAGCGTCAGCGCGTGAAATGCGGTCGCGATGCCGTTGGAGACAAGCTGGCGGTCGGTCTCCATCAACGCGGCGTCGGTGGGGAAGAACACGCCGGGGCGGGGCATGATCTGGCGTTCGAAGGCGTCGCCGTGGATGTCGACGAGGGCAGGGGCGAGGATCATGTCGCTGGCGTCGATGACCCGCGCGCGGCCAGCGGGCGCGTCGAGCGCGGCGATGGTGCCGTCCTCGATCAGCAGGTCGGCGCGGGTCACGCTGTCGGTCAGGATCACCTGTGCACCGGCGATCAGAATGGGTTGCATCGGGTCCGGTCCTCGTTGCCGCGTCGCAGCAAGATGTGTCAGCCGAGTTCGAGCGTGGCAACCGCAAACAGCGTGCCGTCCGGCGCGGGCGGCGTGCCGCGATACATCCGGGCGGTGGCAAAGGTCTCGACAAAGCCCTGTTCGCGCAGTGCGTCGGCGAGGGCGGGCTGGCTGTCGGGGACGTCGACGATGACCGGCTCCGCCCCGGCGATCCCGGCGGCCGACGCGATCAGGGTCAGGGCGGTGTCGAGGTCCGGCGCGACGACCGGGCCGATCTTGCAGCCCGCCCGGCAGGTCCGCGCGGTGGCGAAGCCGGTGATGCCTGCGGGCCCTTCGGTCACCATCGTGATGCGGGTGGCGGCCGGGGGCAGCCAGGTGTCGAGGAAGGCCGTGCGTGCATAGCCGTTGGCGGCGAGGTCGAGCGCCTGCGCGGTTTCCAGATCCTCGGGCAGCAGCGGTCGGGTGGGCCGCGCGGGCAGGGCGGGCATCGGGCCCTCCAGCCGCGCGGTGGCGCCGGTCAGGGCAAAGCCGGACCGGGCATAGTTGGCCTGCTGGTCGGCCACGCCGTCGAGGCCGACGGTGCGGGCTCCGGCGTGCGCGAGGGCGTGCTGCCACAGGGCATAGCCGATGCCACGGCCGCGAAACTCCGGCCGGCAAAGGTAGAGGCCGAGGAAGGCGAAGGCGTCGTCGTGGTTGACGACCGAGATCGCCGCGACCGGCGCGTCATCGGCTTCGGCGACGAAGAACCCCTCCGGATCGGCGGTGCGGAAGGCCGCGGCATCGTCGCGGCCGGGGTTCCAGCCCTCGGACGCGGCCCAATCGAGCATCAGGGCGACCTCGTCGGCAGTCGCCGTGCGGCAGGTGACGCTCATGCCGCGCCCCCCTGCGCCAGCGCCTCGCGCAGCGAGGCGGGCGCGGACCGGTCCGAGCGGAGGTCGAGCGAGGTCACGAGGTCCAGCAGGTGGCCCTGCATCAGCTCCTCGGCCCGGTCGGCATCATGGGCGGCGAAGGCGCCGAGCAGTTCGTGATGCGCATGGCTTTCACAGAGTGCCGACCGGCGCTGCCAGTAGACGGCGATGATGAGCGATGAGCGGGCGATCAGGCGGGCGACCATCTCGGCGATCGTGGCCTGATCCGCGATTTCGGCGATCTCGTTGTGGAACTGGCCCGACAGGTGCAGCGCGCGGCCCGTGTCGCCCGCCGCGAGTGCCGCATGTTCTGCGTCTATATGGGCCTGCAGCCGCGCGATGTCCTCGGGCCCCGCGCGTTCGGCGGCGGAGCGGGCCGTCCGCGCCTCGAGCAGGGCGCGCGCCTCGAACACCTCGCGCGCCTCGACGATCGAGGGCTGGGCGACGAAGGCGCCACGGTTGCGCCGCAGATCGACGAGGCGGTTGTGCGCAAGGCTCTGCAGTGCGGCCCGGACGATGGTGCGGCTGACGCCATAGACCTCGGCCAGATCGTCCTCGCCCAGCTTCATGCCGGGGCTCAGGCGGTGTTCGTGGATCGCCTGTTCCAGCGCGGCCGCGATGCCGTCTACGCCTGTGATCTGCTGCTCGCTGCTCATTGCCCTCGTCCTTGTTGGGATGATTCTGTCCTGCGCGGGCGGGAAGGGCAAGATCGCCACTTTGTGCGCATGTTTGTATACAATCATGTTGCAATTATTGTGCGCGAAGCCCGCCGGAACGCTGAAAGTTTCCGCAACGGAAGAAAACCGGCCCCCGGCGCGCAGGTTTCACTGACGGTACTGTGATTTTCTCCGCCAGCCTTGGCTCAGGGACGCGACAGGGGATGACATGCGCACGGGCTACGATCTGGAACTGGTGCATCTGACCAAGCGCTATGGCGACACGGTGGCGGTGCGCGACATCAACTATGTCTTCACGCCGGGCACCTATGTCTGCCTGCTGGGGCCTTCGGGCTGCGGTAAGTCCTCGACCCTGCGGATGATCGCGGGGCACGAAACGGTGTCCGAGGGCTCCATCGTTCTCGACGGGCACGATGTGTCCAACCTGCCGCCCGCGCAGCGCGGGACGGCGATGATGTTCCAGAGCTATGCGCTGTTTCCGCATCTGAACGTGCGCGACAACGTCGCCTTTTCCATGCGGATGAAGGGCGTCGACAAGGCGGCCCGGCACAAGAAGGCCGACGAACTGCTGGAACTGGTGGACATGGGCCGCTACGCCGACCGGCTGCCGGCGCAGTTGTCCGGCGGACAGCAGCAGCGGGTCGCACTGGCCCGCGCGCTGGTGACGGAGCCGAAGGTACTGCTGCTGGACGAACCGCTGTCGGCGCTGGACCCGTTTCTGCGGGTGCGGATGCGGACCGAACTCAAGCGGCTGCAGCGCGAGCTGGGGATCACCTTCATCCACGTCACCCACGGGCAGGACGAGGCGCTGGCGCTGGCGGACGAGATGGTCGTCATGAACAACGCCGTCATCGAACAGGCCGGCCCCGCGCGGCAGGTGTTCAACGCGCCCAAGACCGAATTCATCGCCCGCTTCATGGGTGGCCACAACGTCATCTCCTACCAGGGCGCCAAGGTCGCGCTCAGGGCGGACGAGGTGAAGCTGGGCGGCACCGGGCTGCCCGCCACCGTGACCGCCGTCGAATACCAGGGCGCGCATGTCGCCATGACCTCGACCACAGAGGCGGGGGAGGAAGTCCTCGCCCTCGTGCCCGAGGACGCCTTCTACGCGGCACCGAAATCCGTGGGCGATGCGGTGACGCTTTCATGGGACGAGGGGCGGCTGCACCGCCTCGAGGCCTGACCCGACCGACAGACCGAATTCAAGGACAGCAGGGAGACTTTACAATGTCCAAGATGAGATACAGCCGCCGTTCGATCCTCAAGACCGGGGCCGCCGCCGCGGCAGCGAGCGCCTTTCCGGCGCCGATGATCTGGGCGCAGGAGAACAAGAACATCGTCCTGCGCCAGTTCGGCACCGGCGTGTCGAACCTGAACGAGGTGGCGACCAAGGTTAAGGAAGACCTCGGCATCACGCTGGAGATGACGGCGCTCGATTCCGACAGCGTGACGCAGCGCGCGGCGACCCAGCCTGACAGCTTCGACATCGCCGACATCGAATACTGGATCTGCAAGAAGGTCTGGCCGACCGGCAACCTGCAGGCGATGGATACCGCCAAGATCAAGAACTATGACAAGATCGTCGGCATCTTCCGGGACGGCAAGCTGACCCCCGAGAGCGAGATCGCGCAGGGCACCGCGCCGCACACCGTGGGCTTCGTCGAAGGGCAGGGGAGCAAGACCTTCGCCAGCGAGGAAACCGGCTGGATGACGCTGATCCCCACGATCTACAACGCCGACACGCTCGGCATCCGCCCCGACCTGATCGGCCGTCCGATCGAAAGCTGGGCCGAGCTGTTGAACCCCGAGTTCAAGGGCAAGGCGTCGATCCTCGACATCTCGTCGATCGGGATCATGGACATGGCGATGGTCTGCGAGGCCATGGGCGAGATCCAGTATGCCGACAAGGGCAACATGACCCGCGAAGAGATCGACAAGACGATCGGCATCTTCACCGAGGCCAAGAAGAACGGCCAGTTCCGCGCGTTCTGGAAGACCTTCGACGAGTCCGTCAACCTGATGGCGTCGGGCGAGGTCGTGATCCAGTCGATGTGGTCGCCCGCGATCACCGCCGTGAAGTCGCGCGGGATCGAATGCGTCTACCAGCCGCTGAAGGAAGGCTATCGTTCCTGGGGCGGCGGCATCGGCCTGTCGAAATCGCTGGAAGGCGCCAAGCTGGACGCGGCCTATGACTACATCAACTGGTATCTCGACGGCTGGGTCGGCGGGTTCCTGATGCGCCAGGGCTATTACTCGGCCGTGCCGGAAACCTCCAAGAACTACATGTCCGAGAACGAGTGGGGCTACTGGTTCGAGGGCAAGGAGGCGACCGGCGACATCACCAACCCGTTCGGCGACGTACTGGCCAAGGCGGGCGAGACCCGCGACGGCGGTTCGTTCGAGGAACGCATGGGCGCGGTGGCCTGTTGGAACGCCGTGATGGACGAGAACCAGTACATGGTCCGCAAGTGGAACGAGTTCATCGCCTCGTAAGCCGTGGTTTCGCCGCCTGACGGCGGCGACCAGCGGGGGGCCGCGGGCCCCCCGCACCCCCGCCCGGAGTGGGCTTTCCGCCCCCTCCGGACCACCCCCGAGAGTTTATCCGGCCAGATGAAGGCCGGGCCGGTCGCCTGAACGGTGCAGGAGCGAGACGATGCGGATCACCAACCGCCACCTGATCGGATGGCTGGGCGCGAGCCCGCTGATGCTGATCCTTCTGGCCTTCCTCGTGGCGCCGATCGTCATGATCGTGATCGTCAGCTTCTGGGGGGCGACGGAATTCTCGATCTACCCGGACTTCCAGTTCGACAACTACGCCTTCCTGTTCGGCTCGCCCGTGACCTACAAGGTCTTCTTCGCGACCTTCAAATACGCCGTCATCACATGGGCGCTGACGCTGGCCATCGGGTTCACCGTGGCCTATTTCCTCGCCTTCCACGTCCGCAGCCAGTCGGTGCAGATCGCGCTGTTCCTGCTGTGCACGATCCCGTTCTGGACCTCGAACATCATCCGCATGATCAGCTGGATCCCGTTCCTCGGCCGCAACGGGATCGCCAACCAGACGCTGATTTCGTGGGGCGTGATCGACCAGCCGCTGGAATGGCTGCTCTATTCCGATTTCTCGGTGATCCTCGCCTTCGTGCACCTTTACACGCTGTTCATGGTGGTCCCGATCTTCAACACCATGATGCGGATCGACAAGTCGCTGATCGAGGCGGCCTATGACAACGGCGCGACCGGGCTGCAGACGCTGTGGCATGTCATCATCCCGCTGACCAAGCCGGGGATCATGATCGGCACCATCTTCGTCGTGACGCTGGTGATGGGCGACTTCATCACCGTGCGCTTCATGTCCGGGTCGCAGAAGGCCAACGTGGGGCGCCTGATCTCGAACGACATCGCGCTGCTGCAATACCCCTCGGCCGCCGCGACCGCCGTGGTGCTGCTGTGCACCGTGCTTCTGGTCATCGCGATCCTGCTGCGGTTCGTGAACATCCGGAAGGAGCTGTGAGCATGGAAAAGCGTCCCCGGTCCTTCTATGTCCTCGCCGCCTTTTTCGGGCTATTCCTGCTGTTCCTCTACGGCCCCACGCTGACCATCGCGATCCTGTCTTTCCAGGGGCCGCAGGGCGGGCTGACCTTCCCGATGAACGGCGTGTCGCTGCACTGGTTCTACGACCTGTTCGAGGAACAGGCGGTCGGCGACATCTGGGGCGCATTCCGGCGGTCCTTCGCGCTCGGGCTGATCGTGATGGTGGTGACGGTCGTCGTCTCGGTCATGGCGGGTCTGGCGTTCCGCAAGCGGTTCGCGGGCTCGGGCGTGCTGTTCTACCTCGCCATCACCTCGCTGGTGATCCCGTCGATCCTGATCTCGCTGGGGGTCGGGCTGATCTTCAACCAGCTGGGCTTCCGGGTGCACTGGTCGACCTCGGGCCTCGGGTCGCAGCTGACGTGGACGCTGCCGTTCGGCCTGCTGATCATGTTCGCGGTCTTCAACCGCTTCGACAAGAGCTACGAGGAAGCCGCCCGCGACCAGGGCGCGACGGCGTGGCAGACGATCCGGCATGTGATCCTGCCGATCATCGCACCCTCGCTGATCGGCGTGGCGCTGTTCGGCTTCACGCTCAGCTACGACGAATTCGCGCGGACGCTGCTGACCTCGGGCAGCTACAACACCCTGCCGCTGGAGATCTTCGGCATGACCACCAATGTCACCACGCCGGTGATCTACGCGCTCGGCACGCTGACGACGCTGTTTTCCTTCGGCATCATCGCGGTCTTCATCCTGACCGTTTGGGTGCTGGGCAAGCGGCGGGCGCGGTTCGGATCGGACGCGGGCAAGGGCGTGTGATGCGCATCCTCTATATCAATCCCAACTCGACCGAGGCGATGACCGACGGTGTCGTCGAAGTCGCGCGCAAGGTGGCGCCTGCGGGCGTCGAGGTGATCGGCTGGACCAATGCCGGCGGTCCGCCCGCGATACAGGGGCCCGAGGACGGGGCGTCCGTGGTGCCTGCACTGGTGGGGATGCTGCCCGCCGCGCGGGAAGCGGGGGCGGATGCCATCGTGATCGCCTGTTTCGACGACACCGGGCTGGCCGAGATGCGGGCGGCGGCGCATTGCCCGGTCTTCGGGATCGGGCAGGCGGGCTATGTCATGGCCGACGCCATGGGGCACCGGTTCTCGGTCGTCACCTCGCTGGCGGTGTCGGTGCCGGTGATCGAGAACAACATCGCCACGCAGGGGTTCAAGGCGGCCTGCGTTTCGGTCCGCGCGAGCGGCCTGCCGGTGCTGGAGATCGAGGCGGGGGCGGAGCCCGCCCGCGCGCGGCTGGCCGAGGAGATCCTCGCCGCAAAGGGCGACGGGGCGAGTGTCGCGGTGCTGGGCTGCGCGGGGATGTCGGGGCTGAAGCCCGACCTCGCGCGGCGTACCGGCATGGTCCTGATCGACGGCGCGGTCGCGGCGCTGTGGCTGTCGATCGCCGCCGTTTCGCTGGGCGCGGACCCCGAAGCGGCCTGATTACCGGGCAGGCCGCCGGGCCTGACGGCCCCCGCCGGGGGCTGTCATCAAACTTTCGGATAAGTGTCACGAAAGGGTAACCGTCCCCCCGTTTAAGCCCACCAAAACGTGGTGGGGACATTGATGCTCGTAGTCGAAGAGCTGACCAAGACCTTCGGGAAGAATACGGCCGTGGACCGGGTGAGCTTCACCGTGGACCGGCCGCTGATGATCGGGATCATCGGGCGCTCGGGTGCGGGGAAATCGACCTTCCTGCGGATGATGAACCGGCTGACCGACGCCTCGTCGGGTCGCCTGATGTTCGACGGCCGCGATGTCCTGACCCTGAAGGGCCGCGACCGGCGCGACTGGCAGTCCGACTGCGCGATGATCTTCCAGCAGTTCAACCTCGTCCCCCGTATGGACGTGGTGTCGAACGTGCTGCACGGCACGCTTGGCCGCCGGTCGACCTTGCCGACGCTGTTCAACCTGTTTCCCCGCGCGGACATTCACAAGGCGATCGACATCCTCGACCGCCTCGGCATCGCCGCCCATGCCGCCAAGCGCGCCGAGGCGCTGTCGGGCGGTCAGCAGCAACGCGTCGCCATCGCGCGGGCGCTGATGCAGGACCCGCGCGTGATCCTCGCGGACGAACCGATCGCCAGCCTCGACCCGATGAACGCCCAGACCGTGATGGAGGCGCTGCGCCGCATCCACGAAGAGGACGGGCGCATGGTCATCGCGAACCTGCACACCCTCGATACCGCGCGGCGCTACTGCGACCGGATCATCGGTATGCGCGACGGGCGGGTCGTGTTCGACGGCACGCCCGGACAACTGACCACCGGCGTCGCCCGCGACATCTACGGCGCCGGGGCGGACTTTTCCGAAGCCGCCACCTCGACCGAGATCGGACCGCTCGAAACCCCTGCGCAGGCCGCGCGGCGGGCCGCCGAAGCGACCGTCTGAGACCCCGTTCAATCCACCCGCCTGCGACCAAGGGACCGCAGGCTCAACACCCGGAGACGACCATGAAAAAACTGCTCGCAGCCGCTCTGGCCACCACCGCGCTCGTCAGCGCCGCCGGTGCCCAGGAGATCAAGGAATTCAACATCGGCCTGCTCGGCGGCGAAAACGCCCAGGACCGTCTGAACTCGAACGAATGCCTCCGCGCCTATGCCGAGGAAGCGCTCGGCGTGCCGGTCAAGCTGTTCGCCCCCGCCGACTACAACGGCGTGATCCAGGGCCTGCTCGGCGGCTCGCTCGACATGGCGTGGCTCGGCTCGTCCGGCTACGCGGCGACCTTCCTGCAGAACCCCGACGCGGTCGAGCCGGTGCTGGTCAAGGCGAACCTCGACGGCTCCTACACCTACCACTCCATCGGCTTCGCCCGTAAGGATAGCGGCATCACGTCGCTGGAGGACGTGAAGGGCAAGAAATTCGGCTTCGGCGACCCGAACTCCACCTCCGGTTTCCTGATCCCCTCGGTCGAGATCCCGCAGCTGACCGGCGCGACCATGGAGTCCGGCGACTACTTCGGCGAGGTCGTATTCACCGGCGGCCACGAACAGACCATCGTCGCGGTCACCAACGGCGACATCGACGCCGGCGTCACCTGGGCCGACGGCATGGGCAACTGGGAAGACGGCTACAACTCGGGCGCGCTGCGCAAGGCCGTGGACGCGGGGCTGGTCGACATGAACGATCTGGTCGAGATCTGGCGCTCCAAGCCGATCCCGGAAGGCCCGGTCGTGCTGAAGAAATCCCTGCCGGACGAGGTAAAGGCCAAGATGACGGCCCTCGTTGGCGATCTGAACGAAACCGACCCCGACTGCGCCTATGGCGTGGCGGCGGGCGAGACCGCCGGTTTCGTGCCGATCGACCATTCCTACTACGAGTCGATCATCGAAGTGCGCCGCCAGAAGTCCGGCAGCTAAGCTTTCGACATCCTTCGGGGCCCTGCCATCGCTGGCGGGGTCCCTTTGCCATCCGGGGGACAGATGAGCACCACGACCGTCGACATCCGCGACGCCTATTTCGACCTCGTGCGCCGCAGGCGGCTCTATGGCGGTCTGATCCTGCTGATCCTCGTCGTCCTGCTGGTCTCGGGCTTTGGCGTCGCCAATGACCGCAACGCCGGCGGCTTCCTGCCGGGCCTGCCGCAGGTGCTCGACTTTCCAGCCGACGTTATCGCCGAGGCGTGGGAGCGGCGGGCGGAACTGCCCGGCCATCTGGTGAAGTTCTTCCCCGCGCTGATCGAGACGATCAACATTGCCGCCGTCTCGACCCTGATCGGCGGGCTGATCGCCGTGGTGCTGTCGACGCTGTCGACCCGTGGCCTTGCCCGATGGCCACGCCTGATCCCGGTCTTCCGCCGGACGATGGACCTGATGCGCGCGGTGCCCGAGATCGTGATCGCGCTGGTCCTGATCTTTGTCCTTGGCGGCGGGCCGGTGCCTGCGGCCATCGCCATCGCCTTCCACACCTCCGGCGCGCTCGGCAAGCTCTTCTCCGAGGTCAACGAGAACGCCGACCTCAAGCCGCTCGAGGGCCTCGCCTCGGTCGGTGCGAACTGGTCCCAGCGGATCGCCATCGGGCTGATCCCGCAGGTCGCGCCGAACTGGCTGTCCTACGCGCTGCTGCGTTTCGAGATCAACATCCGCGCCAGCGCCATCCTCGGCTTCGTCGGTGCGGGCGGGATCGGGTACGAGCTGAAGAACGCAATCTCTTGGGGGCAGGGGCAGTTCGGACAGGCCGCCGCGATCTTCCTGCTGCTGTTCCTGACCATCGTGGCCTTCGACCAGCTGTCGAGCGCCGTGCGCCACCGCCTGACCCACGGAGCGAAAGCATGACCGACGCCGCCCTTTATGCACAGGCCGACCGGCTGATCGCCCGCAAGCGGCTGATCGCATTCGCGCTGCCGGTCCTCGTGCTGGCCTACCTGACCTATGCCTTCTTCGCCTTCGACATCGCGGGCCTCGCGCAGCGGGCGCGGATGGACAATGCCGTGACGCTGATCTCGGACACCTACAGCTACAAGACCCATGTCGAACGCTCGAACCGCACCGGCGGCATCGAGGTCGCGGTCGAGGGCGAGCGCAAGGGGACCTACGACGCGACGAACTACCCGTCCTGGGTGACGGTCGGGGACGACAGCGCGCGGATCGTGCTGGACGACGGCGGCGTGGTCGAGATCGACGGCGACACGACCCGCTACGACATTCCGGGCTACGGCGCGATCACCGCCTCGGTCGGCACCTCGGGGATCGAGGTGGACCGCGATCCCGCGACCCTGCCGGACTGGATGTCCTATTCGAACACCCGCCTGACCATCAAGACCGACGCCGCCCGCGTCTCGCTGACCCGCGCCCGGACCGAGGTCTTCGTCTACGACTTCGGGTGGGAGCTGTTCTGGTTCACGCTCGACAGCCCCTATTACGGGCATTCCGTGTCGCAGGTGCTGTTCGGCGACCGGATCGACCCCGCGCGGTCCAATATCGCGGGCGCATGGCACGATTTCTGGAACAACCCGATCTGGCGCCATGGTGACACCGCCTGGGCGCTGTTCGAGACGATGCTGATGGCCTTCCTCGGCACCGTCGGCGCGGCGCTGGTGGCGCTGCCGCTGGCGTTCCTCGCGGCCCGGAACTTCGCCCCGCTGATGCTGCTGCGGCTGGCGATGCGGCGGGTGTTCGACCTGTTCCGGGGGATCGACGGGCTGATCTGGACGATCCTGCTGTCCCGCGCCTTCGGCCCCGGCCCGCTGACCGGGTCGCTGGCGATCCTGCTGACCGACACCGGGTCCTTCGGCAAGCTCTTCTCCGAGGCGCTGGAGAACGTGGACGACAAGCAGATCGAGGGGCTCGCCTCGACCGGGGCCAAGCCGGTGCAACGCTATCGCTTTGGCGTCATCCCGCAGATCACGCCGGTGCTGCTGTCACAGGTGCTTTATTTCCTCGAATCGAACACAAGGTCGGCCACGATCATCGGCGCGATCACCGGGGGCGGCATCGGGCTCTTGCTCACGCAGGCGATCATCACGCAGAAGGACTGGGAAGAGGTGAGCTATTACATCATCCTCATCGTCCTGATGGTGATGCTGATGGACAGCCTGTCGGGCTGGCTGCGGCGCAAGCTGATCAAGGGCGACTGAGGCACAGCCGCAAGGACCGCCAGATGGCCAGACTGAGCCCGAACGAACCGTTCCTGCACGACGACGTGGTGATCGTGAACACGACCTTCGGGCGCTATTGCGAGGTCGGGCGCGGATCGCGGGTGCTGAATTCGGAATTCGGCGACTACGCCTATTGCGACCAGCGGGCGGACATCGCGAACACCACGCTGGGCAAGTTCGCCAACGTGGCCGCCGCGACCCGGATCGGGCCGACGGACCATCCCTATGCCAATGCCTCGCTGCACCATTTCCTCTACCGCTCCGCCTCCTACTGGGACGACGTGGAGGACGATGCCGATTTCTTCGCCCGCCGCGCGGCCCGGCGGACGGTGATCGGGCACGACACATGGATCGGGCATGGCGCGATCATCAAGCCCGAGGTGACCATCGGCAACGGGGCCATCGTGGCCGCCGGCGCAATGGTGACCAAGGACGTCGCGCCCTACATGATCGTCGCGGGCGTCCCCGCCGTGCCGTTGCGCGCGCGCTATCCGGACGGCGTGGCCGACCGGATCGAGGCGCTGGCCTGGTGGAACTGGGACCACGACCGCCTGCGCGCGGCGCTCGATGATTTCCGCACGCTCGACGCCGCGGCCTTCTGCGACAGGTACGAAGCCTAGTCCGCGAAGATCAGCGTCACCCGGTCGCCCGCGAACCACGTCGTGCCGAATTCGACCGGCACGCCGTCCGGCGTCTTGTTCAGCCCGGTCGATTTCAGCAGCGGCGCGCCCTCGGCCAGCCGCAGGTGCAGCGCCTGCGTGGCCGTGGCGGGTTCGGCCTGAAGCCGGGTTTCGGTGCGGACGTAATCCGGCACGCCCGCGCGTTTCAGCGCCTCGGTGACAGAGGGGATTTCGCGCAGCGCCGCCTCGAAACCCGGCAGTCGGGTGACCGGGAACAGGCTCTCGAACACCGCCAGCGGCGTGCCTTCGGACAGGGACATGCCCTCGGACACCAGCACCTGGTCGCCGGGGGCGAGGGCCAGAAGTTCCGCCTCGCGCGCGTCGCAGGGGCGGGTCTCCAGCCGGGTCATCCGCCGCTCGGGCGTGCGGCCGGTGGCGCGGATGTTCTGGTGGAACCGGACGCGGCGGCCCATCGGGTATTCGGTCGGCGTCGTCGCCACGAACACGCCCGCGCCGCGCCGCGCGTGGAGGATCCCGCGCTCGGACAGATCCGACAGGCCCCGGCGCACCGTGTGGCGGTTGACGCCGAAGCGCGTGGCCAGTTCCGCCTCGGTCGGGATCTTGTCGCCGGGGCGGTAGTGGCCGCGGGCGATCTCGTCCTCGAGTGTCGAGACGATGGATTTCCAGACCGGTGTTCGGGCCATCTGTCACCAAACTTTCATGCGCGCGACGCTTGCCGTCCTGCGGCGAGTCGCGTAGGATTTGTCTAGTTGTATATATTCCTAGACAAATCGGCAAGGTGTCTAGATGCCCATGACCACCACGGACCTATCCCCCGAAACAGAGCGCCGGCGCGCGTGGATGTCGCTGCTGGCGACCGCGCCCGAGAGGCTGCTGTCGGACCTGATGTCGGCGCTCGGACCTGCGCCCGAGCATCGGATCCTGCGCGCGCCCGAGGTGGGCGGCGTCATGGTCCGGGGCAGGGCGGGCGGCACCGGTGCGGCCTTCAACATGGGCGAGATGACGGTGACCCGCTGCGCGCTGAGGCTGGCGGACGGGACGGTCGGCCATGGCTATGTGCAGGGCCGGTCCCGCGATCACGCGACCCGCGCGGCGCTGGTCGATGCGCTGATGCAGGGGGCGCAGGCCGAGGAGGTCGAGGCCAAGGTGCTGGGGCCGCTGCGCCGCGCACGGGACGAGAAGCGCGAGGCACGGGCGGCCCGGGCGGCGGCGACGAAGGTGGAGTTCTTCACCATGGCGCGGGGAGAGGACTGATGGACGACGTGACCCTCGGCGGCGGGTTCGACAACCCGCCGGTACAATCCGCGACGGCCTTCCGCGCGGCGCTGTCGGCGCTGGCCCGGCCCGGCCGGATCGAGCGGATCGGCGGGGCCGAGGCGCCGTCGCCGGTCTCGCCCGCCGCCGCGACGCTGCTGATGGTGCTGTGCGATCCCGAGACGCCGGTGCATCTCGCGGGCGCACATGACCGGGCCGAGGTGCGGGAGTGGATCGCCTTCCACATCGGCGCGCCAGTGGTCGGGGCGGCGGCGGCGCAATTCGCGCTCGGCACATGGGCCGCGCTGTCGCCCGTCGACCGCTTCGGCATCGGCACGCCGGAATATCCCGACCGGTCCGCCACGCTGATCGTCGAGGTCCCGGACCTCGCCGCAACCGGCGCACGACTGACCGGGCCGGGGATCGAGACCGCCGCCCGCCTGTCGCTGCCCGAAACCGAGGCGTTCCGCCGGAATGCGCTGCTGTTCCCGCTGGGGCTCGACTTCTTCTTCACCGCGGGCGACCGGATCGCCGGTCTGCCCCGCACGACCCGCGTGGAGGCCGACTGATGTATGTCGCGGTGAAAGGCGGCGAGCGCGCCATCGAGAACGCTCATGACTGGCTGGCCGAGGAACGGCGGGGCGACACGTCGGTCGCGGAACTGACCGTCCCGCAGATCCGCGAACAGCTGGCGCTGGCGGTGAACCGGGTGATGGCCGAGGGCTCGCTCTACGATCCCGACCTCGCCGCGCTGGCGATCAAGCAGTCGCGTGGCGACCTGATCGAGGCGATCTTCCTGATCCGCGCCTACCGCACCACGCTGCCGCGCCTCGGCGCCTCGGTCCCGGTCGAGACGGACCGCATGGCTTGCATCCGCCGCGTCTCGGCCACGTTCAAGGACGCGCCGGGGGGGCAGGTCCTGGGACCGACATTCGACTACACGCACCGGCTGCTGGATTTCAAACTGGCCGCCGAGGGCGAAGTCGCGCCTGCGCCGCAGGCGAAGCCCGAGCGGGCGGATATGCCCCGGATCACCGAGTTTCTGAACAAGGACGGCCTGATCCAGACCGAGGCGCGGGACGACACCACGCCGCCCGACATCACCCGGACGCCGATGAAATACCCCGCCGACCGGGCGACCCGGCTGCAGGCGCTGACGCGGGGGGACGAGGGCTTTGTCCTCGGGCTCGCCTATTCCACGCAGCGCGGCTACGCCCGCAGCCATGCCTTTGTCGGCGAGCTGCGGATCGGCACCGTGGCGGTCGAGATGGAGATCCCCGAGCTGGGCTTCGCCATCGAGATCGGAGAGGTCGAGCTGACCGAATGCGAGACGGTGAACCAGTTCAAGGGCTCCAGGACCGAGCCGCCGCAATTCACGCGCGGCTATGGCCTGACGTTCGGCCAGACGGAACGCAAGGCGATCTCGATGGCGCTGGTGGACCGGGCCCTGCGTTGGAAAGAGCTTGGCGAGGACAACGTCGGGGCCCCGGCGCAGGACGAGGAATTCGTGCTGTCCCATGCCGACAACATCCAGGCGACCGGGTTCCTCGAACACATCAAGCTGCCGCACTACGTCGACTTCCAGTCCGAACTGGAGCTGATCCGCAAGTTGCGCCGCGAGGCGCAGGGCGACAGGGAACATCGCGAGGCGGCGGAATGACCCTCGGGCTGTCGCATGTCACGCTGATCGTCTCGGACCTCGACCGGACTCAGGGGATGCTGGAACGGGTGTTCGAGGCGCGCTGCACTTATGCAAGCGACGAGACGCGCTTTTCCCTGTCCGACGAACGCTTCTTCGACATCGGCGGGGTCTGGGTCGCGACGATGAAGGGCGATCCGCTGCCCGCGCGCAGCTACAACCACATCGCCTTCCGCATCCGGGAGGACGAGTTCGACGACCGGCAGGCACGGATCGAGGCCGAGGGGCTGGAGATGCTGCCGCCGCGCGCGCGCGTCGAGGGGGAGGGGCGGTCGCTCTACTTCTACGGCCCCGACAATCACCTCTTCGAGCTGCACACCGGCACGCTGGAAGAACGGCTGAAACGCTATGCGCGGGGGAGGGGCAGATGACAGAGCGTCCCGTCTATCACGACAAGATGCGCGAGTTGCAGCGCCGGTTCGGGTCCGAGAAGCTGGCGGATCGTCTGGCACAGCACCGCCGCCGCACCGCGTTCAGCGACGCCGACCGGGACTTCATCGAGGGGGCGAAGTTCTTCTTCCTCGCCACCAGCGACGCCGAGGGCTTTCCCGACTGTTCCTACAAGGGCGGGCTGCCGGGCTATGTCCAGGCGACCGGGCCGGGCAGCCTGTCCTTCCCCTCGCTCGACGGGAACGGGATGTATCGCAGCCTCGGCAACATCGTCGCCAATCCGCGTGTCGGGCTGCTGTTCATCGACATGGAGAGCCCGCGCCGCCTGCGGGTCAACGGGCGGGCCCGGATCGACTTCGACGATCCCCGGCAGGCCACGATCCCCGGTGCGGAACTGATGGTGCATGTGGACGAGCTGAGCATCTTCACCAACTGCCCGCGCTACATCCACACGGGCGAAAAGGTCTCCGACTACATCGACCGGGGCGACGGCAACGCAAAGGTGCCGGACTGGAAGACATGGCCCGAGTTCTCGGACGTGCTGCCGGGCAAAGGGGGCGGAGATGACTAGCCCAGCCTCACGGCCGGTCGGCGTGGCTGTCCGCGCCGCCCCGGTTCTCGCCGCCGTCGCGTTCCAGCGGCGGGGTGGCTCCGTCGCCGCCCGGCGTCCCGCCGAGCGCGCGTTTCAGGATGATCGCGACCGCCGTGACGACCGCGATCAGGGCGATGACTGTCCATTCCATTGTCACTTCCTTCCGATCTCTGCCCGCCGCGAGGCCCGACATGTCTGACTACAACTTCGCCTATCTCGACGAACAGACCAAGCGGATGATCCGCCGGGCGATACTCAAGGGGATCGCGATCCCCGGTTACCAAGTGCCCTTCGCCAGCCGCGAGATGCCCATGCCCTACGGCTGGGGCACCGGCGGCGTGCAGGTGACGGCGGCCTGCCTGACGCCCGACGACCGGCTCAAGGTCATCGACCAGGGCGCGGACGACACGACGAACGCGGTGTCCATCCGCAAGTTCTTCGAACGCACGGCCGAGGTGGCGACCACCACGGTGACGTCCGAAGCCAGCGTCATCCAGACCCGCCACCGCATACCCGAAGAGGCGCTGAGCGAGGATCAGATCCTCGTCTACCAGGTGCCGATCCCGGAGCCGCTGCGGTTCCTCGAACCGCGCGAGACCGAGACCCGCAAGATGCACGCGCTCGAGGAATACGGGCTGATGCACGTCAAGCTTTACGAGGACATAGCCCGGCACGGCCACATCGCCACGTCCTATGCCTATCCGGTGAAGGTCGAGGGGCGATATGTCATGGACCCCAGCCCGATCCCCAAGTTCGACAACCCGAAGCTGGAGATGGCGGCGATCCAGCTGTTCGGCGCGGGGCGGGAACAGCGGATCTACGCGATCCCGCCCTACACGCAGGTTGTCTCACTCGATTTCGAGGATCATCCCTTCGAGGCGACGAAGGCCCCCGCGCCCTGCGATCTCTGCGGGGCCGGGGACAGCTATCTGGACGAGGTCATCACCGATGATGAGGGCGGGCGGATGTTCGTCTGTTCCGACACCGATTTCTGCACCACCCGCCAGGCGGCGGGCCATCGCGGGCGGCTGAGCCCGATCGAGGAGGCAACGGCATGACACCGCTTCTGTCCGTGCGCGGGCTGCGCAAGACCTATGGCGGCCGGATCGGCTGCGAGGACGTGAGCTTTGACCTCTATCCCGGCGAAGTCATGGGGATTGTCGGCGAAAGCGGGTCCGGCAAGTCGACGCTACTGAACTGCATGGCGGGGCATCTGGCGCCCGATGCGGGCGAGGTTCTGTTCGACACCCGTGACCGGGGGCCGGTCGACACGCTCAGGATGAGCGAGCCGGAGCGGCGGATGCTGGGCCGCACCGACTGGGCCTTTGTCCACCAGAACGCGCGGGACGGGCTGCGAATGTCGGTATCCGCCGGCGGCAACGTGGGCGAGCGGCTGATGGCGGTCGGCGCGCGGCATTACGGCGACATCCGTGGCAAGGCGCTCGACTGGCTGGACCGGGTCGAGATCGCGGCGGACCGGGTGGACGACCGGCCCTCGGCCTTTTCCGGCGGGATGCAGCAGCGGCTGCAGATCGCCCGCAACCTCGTCACCGGGCCGCGGCTGGTGTTCATGGACGAACCGACCGGCGGGCTCGACGTGTCGGTGCAGGCGCGCCTGCTGGACCTGCTGCGCGGGCTGGTGCGCGAGATGGGGCTGTCGGCGATCATCGTGACCCATGACCTCGCCGTCGTCCGGCTTCTGGCCGACCGCATCATGGTGATGAAGGGCGGGCGCGTGGTCGAGGCGGGGCTGACCGATCAGGTTCTGGACGACCCGCAACACGCCTATTCGCAGCTTCTCGTTTCTTCCGTCCTGCAGGTGTAAGCCCATGATCCGGATCGAAAACCTCTCGAAATCCTTCACCCTGCACAACCAAGGCGGCGCGGTGATCCCGGTCATGGCGGGGGCGCATCTGACCGTGGAGCCCGGCGAATGCGTCGCCCTGACCGGCAATTCCGGGGCGGGGAAATCCACGCTGATGCGGATGATCTACGGCAACTACCTCGCCGCTGCCGGGTCCATCCGGGTGGGCGATCTGGACGTCGTCACCGCCGAGCCGCGCGAGATCATCGCGCTCCGGCGCGAGACGCTGGGATATGTCTCGCAATTCCTGCGGGTCGTGCCCCGCGTCCCGGCGCTCGACGTGGTGGCCGAGCCGCTGCTGGCCATCGGCACCGACCGGACGGCGGCGCAGGCGCGGGCGCGCGATCTGCTGGCGCGGCTGAACATCCCCGAACGGCTGTGGTCGCTGTCGCCCACGACCTTCTCGGGCGGCGAACAGCAGCGCGTGAACATCGCGCGAGGCTTCGCCCATGCCTATCCGGCGCTTCTGCTGGACGAACCGACCGCCTCGCTCGACGCCACGAACCGCGAGGTAGTGCTGAGCCTGATCGAAGAGGCCAAGGCGCGCGGCGCGGCGATCGTGGGGATCTTCCACGATGCCGAAGCGCGGGAACGGGTGGCGGACCGGGTGATCGACGTCTCGGCCTTCACCCCGAGGCGGGCGGCGTGAGGGGCGGGCGGCTCTTCACCGTCGTCGGGCCCTCCGGCGCGGGCAAGGACACGCTGATCGAGGCGGTGCGCAGGCGGCGCCCCGATCTGGTCATCGTGCGCCGCGCCATCACCCGAGGGGCCGAGAAGGGCGGCGAGCCGTTCGAGCCGGTGACCGAACCGGAATTCACCGCCCGCGCCATGGCCGGAGGGTTCGCGATCCACTGGCGGGCGCATGGCCTGAGCTACGGCATCCCCGCCCGGATCGACCGGGATCTGGCCGAGGGGCGGGACGTGCTGTTCAACGGATCGCGCGCGGTGCTGCCGCAGGTGGCGGCGCGCTATCCCGAACTGACGGTGCTGCTGATCGACGCCCCGCGCGAGGTGCTGGCCGCCCGGCTGGCGGCGCGCAATCGCGAGGATCCGGCGGATATCGCGGCGCGGCTGGCGCGGTCGGATTACGCGCTGCCGGAGGGGCTGAACGTAGTGCGGATCGACAATGGCGGGACGCTGGAGACGGCGGTCGAGGCATGCCTCGCCGCGCTTCAGCCGGTCAGCGCATGACGGGAGACGAGGTGAAACCGACCCTCCGCATCCTCGCCGAACAGGCAGAGGTCCGGGACAACGAACGGCCCCTCGGTCATCGGTGCGAGGATCGGGGTCAGCACCTGTGCGACCGCGTCGGCCTCCTCGGCGGGCAACCGGCCGGACAGGGTCAGGTGGAAACGGAAGTCTTCCATCACGTGGGGATAGCCCCATGTCATCAGGTTGACCTCCTGACTGGGGCTGAGGCCCCTGGCCCGGCGGCGGTTGAGTTCCGCCTCGGGCGCGGGCGCCCGGTGATGGTCGAGCGCACGGACGGCCTCGGCGGCCAGATGCGCCAGCGCGGTGGTGTCGCCGGTCGGGACCAGGGCGAGGAAGCCGCCGAGGCGGTGCAGTTCCAGCCCGTCGCAATGCACCGGGGCGATTCCGCTGCACAGCGCGTCGAGGTCCGAGGCCAGCGCCTCGGGCGAGGCGGAGGCGTTCAGGCGGAAGGGCGGCTTGATCGTGCCGTGAAAGCCGTATTTGCGCGGTGTCGCCGTGATCTCGGCCACCGGGCGCGGCAGGCCGGGCAGGTCGGGATGGGGCACCTCTGCGCCGGCCACCGGATCCCAGCCGAGCCACGCGGCGGCGAACTCGGCGAGAGGCCCCGGAGGGCGCGCGTAATAGACGGCGTAGCGGCTGAAGTCGGTCATCTGCGCCCGGTATCCCAGTAGTGTCACACGACCGTGACACTTTCATGCAAGTGAGGCGGCCTTCAAGGCAGGTAAAGCAATGCAGGACATGATTTTCACCAATGCACGCATCGTTCTCGAGGACGAGGTGATCGAGGGCACCATCCACGTGGCGGATGGCCGGATCGCCGCGATCTCGCAGGGCGGCAGCGCGGTGCCCGGTGCCGTGGATTTCGGCGGCGACATGCTGATCCCCGGCCTGATCGAACTGCACACCGACAATATCGAGCGGCATATCGAGCCGCGCCCCAAGGTCGACTGGCCCCATGCCGCCGCGATCATGGCGCATGACGGGGAACTTGCGTCGGTCGGGATCACCACGGTCTTCGACGCCATGCGCGTCGGATCGCTGCCGAGCGCGGACACCGGCTATCGCAAATATGCCCGCCCGCTGTCGTCCGAGCTGATGGAGCTGAGGGCGAACGGCGCGCTCCGGATCAACCACTACCTGCACCTGCGGGCCGAGGTCTGTTCCGAGACGCTGGAGGAGGAGCTGGCGGAGTTCGGCCCCGAGGACCGGGTGCGGCTGGTGTCGCTGATGGACCACACGCCGGGCCAGCGGCAATTCCGCGATATCTCCAAGCTCAAGGACTACGTCCAGCGCAAGCGAGGGCTGAACGACGAACAGTTCGCGCGCCACGTCGACAACCTGCGGACCCTGCGCGAGACCTACGGCGACCGGCACGAGGTGGTCGCGGTGCGCGAGGCCAAGCGGTTCGGCGCGGTGCTGGCCTCGCATGACGACACCACCTCGGCCCATGTGGCGCAGTCGGCGCGGCACGGCTGCACGGTGGCCGAATTCCCGACGACCGAGGAGGCGGCGGCGGCCTGCAAGGCCAGCGGCATCGCGGTGATGATGGGCGCGCCCAACCTGATCCGGGGCGGATCGCATTCGGGCAACGTCGCGGCGCATGACCTGGCCGAGGCGGGGCTGCTGGACATCATGTCGTCGGACTACGTGCCGTCGTCGCTGATGACGTCGGCGTTCCTGCTGGCGGACCTGTGGCAGGACGTCCCGCGCGCGGTGGCGACGGTGACATCGGCCCCGGCGGATGCGGTCGGGTTGACGGACCGGGGGCGGATCGCGCAGGGGTTGCATGCCGACCTCGTGAGGATCGGGCGGATCGGCGGCTCGCCCGTCGTGCGGGGTGTCTGGTGCCACGGACGGCAGGTCGGCTGAGCCATCGGAGACCATGCCTGTGCGGATGTCCGCCGCCCGGCGGGTTGTGCCTGTTTCGTGGGCGGAGGCGCGTAGGGTATTGGGCTGGAACGGAAACCCTGGAGCCCTGGGCCTCCGGCGGCGGGTGCTGAGGCTTTCAGTGCGAAAGCAGCGCAAAGCCTCGGCGCCGGATCGCGACATGCCATGCGGAAAACTGCCTGCTCCGATCTATGGGGATTGGGGTGCCGCAGCGTAAGGCGTAAGATCACTCAACTCTCACGGGAACGGGAACTGTCGTGACCCCGGACGAGTTGGAAGGATGACGTCCGCGCTGCTGCGGTGCCAACCGGAAACGTTGCCATGACCGAAGGTGTTTTCTGTCTCTGCCTGATCGCCGCATTCGCCGCGGCATCCGTCTTCTGAAGTCCGACTTTACGCGGGGCCCGGCGCCGTGCCGGGCCTCAGTCGTCGCGCCGCAGTCCCATCCGCGCCGCGTGCCATGCGGCTTCGGCGCGCGATGAGATGCCGAGCTTGCGATAGACCGCCTTGATGTAGCCCGCCACCGTGGTTTCCGCGATGCCCAGATCACGCGCCACCTCGGCGTTGCGCAACCCGCGTCCGATCAGCGCCAGCACCTCGGTCTCGCGATCGGTCAGGTCCTGATCCTCGCCCGCGGCGGGACCGGTGTAGCGGAAATGCTCCATGATCCGCCGCGCGATGCTGGGCGACAGGGCAGGGACCCCGTCGCCGATCTGCTGCAACTGCCGGGTCAGGACGGCGGCCGGGTTTTCCTTGAGCAGGTAGCCGTCCGCCCCCGCCGACAGCGCGGCGACCACCGTCGCGTCGTCGCCCATCACGGTGGTGACGACGCAGAGCGTGTCGCGGTGATCGTCCCGGATCGCCCGCAGCAGGTCCAGCCCCGACCCGTCCGGCAACCCGAGGTCGATCAGCGCCAGATCGTAGTCGTTCCGCAGGAACCCGCGCGCCTGCCGCAGCAGTCCGGCCGTGTCGATCTCGACCGCGCCGAACGCGCCCCGGACCAGATCGGACAACCAGTCCCGCGTTTCGGTGATGTCCTCGACGATCAGAACCCGCTTCATCCCGTTACCCCCGGCCAATCCGGCCCGATACTCATTCACCAACATCGCGCAGGCGGGCCACGAGGCCCGGCGCCGGATCCAGCGGCAGGACCGCCTGCAATTCGGCGCCCCGGCCATCCGCACCGCCCTGAAGCGAGAACCGGCCGCCCCGCGCCTCGGTCCGCTGGCGCAGGTTGCGCAGTCCGCTGCCGCCGGACTGTCCGGACATCTCCTGCGCGGGCCCGAGTCCCCGGCCATTGTCCGACACGCTGATGACCAGTTCGCCGTTCGCGCCCCGGTCCGAGGCGCGGATGGCGATGGTCGCCCGGTCGGCCGCCGCGTGGCGGATGATGTTGCTGGACCCTTCGCGCAGGATTGCCCGCAGCGAGTTGGAGGTATGCGGCGCGACCGGCGCCGAGGGCATCGGACCCTCGATCCAGTCCAGCTCGATGTCCGCGGCGGCGAGATGTTCCGAGATCTCGGCCCGGATATCGCCCAGCAGATCGGTCAGCACGGGCGTTTCGATCGTGGTGTTCGACACGATCTCCCGCAGGTCGGTCAGGGTCTGGCGGATCAGCGCGTCCTTGCGGCCCGCGTCGTGGCTGTGCAGCGCACCCAGTAGCTGGACGCCGATGTTGTCGTGCATGTCGCGGTTGATGCGGCGGCGTTCCTCTTCGACACCGGCTTCGAAGGCGTTGCGCCGCTCGACGAACTGGGCGGCCATCTGCAGGATCGCTGCCGCCCGCTTCAGGTCGGTGCCGGAAAACAGGCGCCGTCCGTTGTGGGCCCATTTCAGACGCGTCGGGTTCAGCGCGTCGATGCCGGGCAGGTCCATGATCGCCCCGCCGTCCTGCAGCGTCGGCTTGTGCACGTCGCCCGGTGCGGTGCCGATCTCCAGCGGGTGGTAGAGGTCGGTCAGCAACTGGTTCAGCTTGGCGCGCTGCTCGTCGGCATTGGGTGCCAGTGCGATGCCGGACACGAGGTCGAACAGGTCCTCGGTCGTCAGCTGCCGCCGCCCGGTCAGCGCCCGCGCGATCGCGTCGCGGGCCGGCAGGTAGAGGAATGCGACCACCAGCAGCGAAATGGAGAAGGCCGGGATCCGGTCCATCGTGACGACGAAGACCAGCAGGGCGTCCAGCAGCAGCAGCAGGGCGACACCGCCCGCGTAGAACAGGATGCGGAAGGCCCAGAATTCCAGCTCGAAAAGGCGATAGCGGGCGACCCCGATGGCCAGCCCGGCATAGATGACGAGGAAGAAGGCAAAGGCGTGGCCCTGGCTCATCTGCGGTTGCAGGCCGATGGCCTGGGGCAGGGCGATCAGCCCGACGAAGGCGCCCGCGCCGATGGCGACCGACAGGCCGAACCAGCGCATGGCCGCGCGGGCGTGGGGATTGGCCCGCGATACCCAGATCTGGCCCGCGACGGCGATCAGGATGCCGATCATCTCGATCAGAACCGGGATGTGGATCGCCATCGGCATGGTCACGGTCAGGCGCAGGAAGGACAGCACGCCCCACGTGCCGAACACGCCGATCGCCGCCCATTCCATCCAACGCGGCAGGTAGCGGACGGGATAGACGAGGAACAGGCAGATCATCGCGACGCCAAAGGTGATCGCCCCGAAGGAGTTGATCGAGGAGGCCCATTCGAAGACGCCTTCCTGCATCGCCAGTTCGCGCGTGGAGTACAGCGCGGCGGCATGCGAGGCGAACATCAGCCCGACCGCGCCGGTCAGCAGATAGACCGATGCCGCGTCGCGCCCGCGCACCGTCAGCACCCAGGCGCCCATCCAGACCCCGCTCAGGCCCACGAGAAGCTGGACCCAGAAGACCCCCGGCAGGTCAGTCAGCGGGCGCGTCGGGGCGGGTGTCAGCGGCACCTCGATCACCGTGCCGTCGCGCATCACCTCGGCGGTGACGGGGCCGTCTTTCAGGGTGTCGCTGATCCGGCCCTGATGGGCGAAAAGTTCGCGCAGGGCGGCGACATCGGGCAGGCCGTCCGGTTCCTCGATCAGGTCGTCGGGCCGGAGGCTCAGGCTGCGGTCGGCACCCGCACCGGCCGGACGCAGCGCCAGGAGCCGGTCGCCGGGGCTGAGCGTGGCGGCGGGACCGTCGGCCGCGCGGTCGCTGACGGTGACGCCGCTTTCGCCATCCGCCGTCAGCGTCAGGCCGAGCCACGGCTGGCCGGTGGCCAGCAGCACGACCAGCGCGGCCGAGGCCAGCGATGCGATGGCGGCAACCAGAAACGGAACGGTTGAAAATCTCTGCATGAAATCCCTCGGGCCGCGGGTCTGCGGTCTGCAACGCACCTTGCGCAGTAATTACTGGGTATTCAACGGTTTGGTGCCCCCCTGATCGGGGGGGCGACGGGGGGGCAGGTCTGGCTATTCATATCCCCACCATCGGAGGGGGCTGAGCCTCCGCAATTTTCGGAGATAGATTACTATGGAATTCAGGACGATTACGCGCGGCGCCGCGATTCTGGCACTGGGCCTCGCGGCTGCGGGCTGCACCAGCACCAGCGGCGGGGGCGGGGCTGGGGGCGGCGGCGGTGGCGCCGGCCCGGCCAGCAAGGCGGACTTTCAGAAGGAATTCGACCGGGTGACGGGCGTTGCCCCGACCAGCGACATGCCCAAGACGCTCAAGGCGAAATACACCGGCGCGGCGCAGATGGACCTCAAGGAAGCTTCGACCCAGAGCACCGTGGGTGGCGTTCTGGCGGACCTGGACCTCAACGTCGACTGGACCGAAGGTCAGAGCGGGAACCCGTGGAGTGGCTCGGCCAAGAACTTCCGCGGCACCTTCAAGGGACAGGATTTCACGGCTGACGGCGAACTGACCGTGGCCAATGCCGAAGCCAAGGGCCTGCCCAGCGTGGTGGGCCGCAACGAGTCCACGATCAACGCGCCGGTCGTCGGCCCGATCACGACGGCGACAGGGTCCGCAAAGATCGAACTGGCGGGCGATCTGGAGTCGGGCAACGACACGGGCACGATCCTGATGTCGCTGGGCGGGAACATGTTCGGCAAGGAAGGTGCGGGTATCGCGGGTACTGCGCAGGGCCTGTGGTTCGACAAGAGCAGCGGTTTCGGTGACGTCGCCGCCGGCGGCACGTTCTACCTCGACAAGAATTGACCGGTCTGCCGCGGCGCTCCGGCGTCGCAGCTCGCTCCGGCGCAGCGATTTGATGACCAAACACTTTTCCCCAATCCGGCCCGGTCACGGCGCTGCGTCTTCATCCCCGAAACGCGCGTCGTGGCCGGCATTTCTGCTTTGCCTCAGTCTCGGCCTGACCGGATGGGCCCCTGCCGCGGCGCGGGCCGACACCGGCGCATCGGTCTACCAGAGCGCCCGCGACCTTGCCGTGTCCGGCCGGACCGACGCCGCGATCCGGCGGCTGCTGGCCTGGCAGCCCGCGACCCCGGCCGAGGCGGAACAGCGGCTGTGGGGGCTGGCGGTGATCTATCGCCAGACCGGCCGCCCGCAGGAGGCGCTGCCGCACCTTGAACAACTGGTCGCGCTGCGACCCGATGTCGGCGACTTCCGCGATGCGCTGGCGCAGGTCCGTCAGGACCTCGGCCAGACCGCCCCGCCGCCCTCGGACGTGCCGGACGGTGCCGTCGCGCTTGGAGGCGACTGGAGCGGGCACCTGCGTCTGTCCTTCATCCCCGCCACGAATGCCGCCGAGGGCACGCGGGCCGAAACCATCATCATCGGCGGCCGCCGTTTCGTCATCGGCGCAGGCTCCCGCCAGCGCCGGGCCTATGGCGTCGCGATCGGCGCCGGGCTGGCGTTTTCGCCCGCCATCGGTGAACGGACCCGCCTGCGGTTCGGGCTGAGCGTGGATGCCGACATCTATGACGGCAATGCCTATGACGACATCCGTCTGCGCGGCGAGACGGTACTGGTGCACAGCCTGTCCGCGCGCACCACGGTCGAGGGCGGGATCACCTACAGCCGCCGCTGGCTGGACGGGGCGGGCTATTCCAAGGGGCCCGGCCTGACCTTCGGCCTGACGACGCAGCCTTCGGACCGGTCGCTGCTGCAGATCGCGGGCGCGGTGGACTGGCTGAGCTTCGACGGCGTCACGGGGCTGGACGGCCCGCGGGCCCTGGCGACAGTGCGCTATGCCTATGCGGTCTCGCCCCGGATGCACCTGCGCACCAGCGCGACGGTGGAACGGACGGATGCCGATGTGGCCAGCTTTTCGTACACCGCCCTGCAGATCGGCATCGGCGGCACCTACGCCTTCGAGAACGGCCTGCGCACCGGGGTGGACCTTTCCGTGCGCCGGGCGGCCTATGACGCGGCATCGGCCTTTTTCGGCACCACCCGCAAGGACGACCGGTTCACCGCCTCGGTCAGCTTCAGCCACCCCTCGGTGCAGTACATGGGGTTCCAGCCGGAGCTGGAGATCACCTATACCACCCAGTCCTCCAACATCCCGCTTTATTCCTTCGACAATCTCGGGGCGAATCTGGGGATCGTGAGACGGTTCTGAAAATTACCTGCCGGTCGGCAAGAATCGACTCCCGCCGTGATATGCCGGTGCTATACCGGAGGACGGACAAGGGAGGACTAGGAATGCTGAAGACTCGGTTTACCGAACTGATGGGGATCGAACACCCGATCTGCCAGGGCGGGATGCAATGGGTGGCCAAGGCGGATCTGGCCGCGGCGGTGTCGAACGGCGGCGGGCTGGGGATCATGACGGCGCTGACGCAGCCGGACCCCGACGCGCTGATCAAGGAGGTCGAGCGCTGCCGCACCATGACAGACAAGCCGTTCGGCGTGAACCTGACGATCCTGCCGTCGCTCAAGCCCATTCCGCATGCCGAATACGCGCAGGCGATCATCGACAGCGGCGTCAAGATCGTCGAGACGGCGGGCAACAACCCCGGCAAGTTCATCGACATGTTCAAGGCGGCGGGGATCAAGGTGATCCACAAGTGCACCGCCGTCCGTCACGCGCTGACCGCGCAGCGGCTCGGGGTCGACGCCATCTCGATCGACGGGTTCGAATGCGCGGGCCACGTGGGCGAGGATGACATCACCAACCAGATCCTGATCCCGCTGGCGGTCGACGCACTGGACATCCCGGTGATCGGGTCCGGCGGCTTTGGCGAGGGGCGGCAGCTGGCCGCGGCACTCGCGCTCGGGGCCGAGGGTATCAACATGGGCACCCGCTTCATGGCCACGAAAGAGGCGCCGATCCACGACGCCGTCAAGCAGCGGCTGGTCGACGCGGGCGAGCGGGACTCGATCCTGATCATGCGCGCGCTGCGCAACACCAGCCGGGTGTTCCGGAACACGGTGTCCGAGCAGGTCGCGCAGATCGAGAAGGAAAAGGGCATGGCCTTCGAGATCGGCGACGTGGCGGAACTGGTCGCGGGTGCGCGGGGCAAGAACGTTTACGGCACCGGCGATGTCGAGGAAGGCATGTGGTCGGCGGGCATGGTCGCGGGCGTGATCCACGACGTGCCGACCTGCAAGGAACTGATCGAGCGCATCGTCTCGGACGCCGAAGAGGTGATCCGCGGCCGGATGGCCAAACTGGTCGCATAAGCCAGCGGGGCACCGGGATGCCGGTGCCCCGACGACCGGACGCCTAGCGCGCCGGTATCTTGGTGCGGGTTTCGCACCTCACTTCGTCGTCGCCGATGGTGCAGCTGTCGAACAGCTTGCGCAGTTCCCACCGGTTCCGCACCACGTCGAACGCGGCCCATTGCGACGTGTTGATCGCAAAGCCGAGGTTGGCGATCAGGATCGCCAGATTGTTCCCCGCGCCCGCCAGCTCGAAATTCGCCCGATAGCGGCAGTAGGCGTTGCTGCTGGTCGTGATGTGGCATTCGTGCAGGGTGAAGCCGCCCTTGGACCGGATTTCCATCTCGGTGAGCCCCAGCAGACCGGAAAAGACCGCAAGCCGCGCGCGAAAGTTGCGCAGGATCGCCGCCTCGGCCTGATTGGGCGTCGGGCCCATGGCAAGGCGGACCGGCTCCTTGTCGGCCAGATCCTCGGGCGAGGGGGGCGGCGGCACATAGCCGGGATCGGTCGTGCGGCAATGCTGGATCATGGGCTTGAGGTCGGCATCATAGCCCTCCAGCCCCGCGCCGCCGGAGAGGTTCATGTACTGGTCGTTCTTCATCAGCGTGGCCTGAAGGTTGCCGGTCGTCCTGAGGCTGGAAAACAGTTTGCCGTTGGCGGGGACGACGACAGCCACCCGGAATTGCCGGCGGTGCGGTGTGCCGGATTCCAGTTCCTCGACCTCGTGCAGGATCATGGCGTCCTTCAGCATCATGTCGATGGACTTGCCCGTCCGCAGCTTGGCCTTGACCCGAAGCTCGCCCTTGAACCCGGCCTTGATCTCGGGCGCCAGCGGCTTCTGCATGTACATACTCATCAGGTAGGTGATCCGCACCTTGCCCTCGCCGACACAGTCGAACGAGAAACCCAGCTGATCGCCGAAGCGCCAGTTGGACTCGCGGCGAAAGGCGAACACGGGCTTGCCGTGGACGGTCACGAGAAACAGCGAAATCTCATTTGATCGCTGCAATCTGACCGCCGGATCTGTGCCCGCCGCGGCCACTTCGGCCAGCTGCTCAAAGGCGGCAATCTCGGCCGATACCTGCTGTGGATCCTGCGCGATCGCAGGGGTGGAAATGAATGAAAAGGCGGCGAAAAGGGCCGGCAATATGCGCATCGGTAAATCCCAGGCTATGGACAATGCCCAAGCCTAGGACGGAAAACCCATATCGCATAACGGTTTGAGGGAAATCACCCCTCCCATGGCAGCGAGAAGGTCTTGAGGTTGGTGTAGCTCTTCATCGCCTCGACCACGCCCTCCTTCTCGCCATTGCCGCTGTCCTTGATCCCGCCGAACGGCGACATCTCGGTCCGGTAGCCGGGGACCTCCCAGATATTGACGGTGCCGACCTTCAGCCCCCGGATATAGTGTTGCATCCGCCGGTAGTCGTGGGTGCAGACGCCCGAGGACAGGCCGAAGGCGGTGCCGTTGGAAATCGCCATGACCGCCTCGTCATCGTCAGGAACACGGATCACCGGGATGACAGGCCCGAATGTCTCCTCGCGCACCAGTTCGCTGTCCGGCCGGACATTGTCCACGACGATGGGCGGCAGCAGCGCGCCACGGCGGCCGGGGTGATAGAGCACATCGGCCCCGTCTTCCGCCGCCATGGTGACGCGCCGGTCGAAGAGCTCCGCGCTCGCCGCGTTGACCACGCAGCCGAGCTGCGTCGCCTCGTCCATCGGATCGCCGAACCTGAGCGCGCGGGCCCGTTCCAGCACCATCGGCACGAAGCGGTCCGCCACGCTGTCCTGCACCAGGATGCGCTTGACCGCCGTGCAGCGCTGGCCGGAGTTCTTGGTGGCCCCCGTCACCGCAAGATCGGCAGCCACGGCGAGGTCGTCGTCGGAAAGGTCTTTCAGCACGATCAGCGGATCGTTCCCGCCCAGTTCCAAAACGCAGCGTTTGTAGGCGGCCTTGGCGGCGATCAGCTTGCCGACCGGCACGCCGCCGGTGAAGGTCACCAGGTCGGCGTTCGGGTTCAGGATCATCTCGTCGCCGATATCGCCGGGCCAGCCGGTGACGACCGACAGCATCTCGGGCGGCAAGCCGGCCTCGTAGAGGACATCTGCCAGCGCAATAGCCGTCAGTGGCGTCAGTTCCGTCGGCTTGACCACCGTGCAGTTGTTGGTGGCGATGGCGGGCGCGATCTTGTGCGCGACCATGTTCAGCGGATGGTTGAACGGGGTGATCGCGGAAATCGCGGTCAGTGGCTCGCGCAGGGTAAAGATGCGCCGCTGCTTGCCGTTGGGGGAGATGTCGCAGGCAAACGCCTCACCATCGTCCAGCAGGCAGAGCTGGCCGGTCAGGGTGAAGACATCGACCGCGCGACCCACCTCGTAGCGGGCATCGGCGCGCGAGACGCCGAGTTCCAGCGTGATCAGTTCCGACAAGGCTTCGCGCCGCGCGGCGAGCAGTTCGGCGGTGCGCAGCAGGATCTTCTGCCGCTCATGTCGGGTCAGCTTTGCCTCGTAAGCGCCTGCAATGGCGAAGGCTTCGCGGACCTGCTCGGCCGTGGCCGCGGGGACTGTGCCGACAAGGCTGTCGTCCCAAGGGTTGCGCACCTCGATGGCGGCGTCGGCGCTGACCTTGCGGCCCGCGATGCGCATCGCCTCGTGACGGATGTGGCCCACGTCCCTCATGACGCGGCCGCGGTGCAGGCGAAGTAGAAGGCGTCGAAGTTGCGCAGCACCGGCTGGCCGGGCAGGTCAGGCAGGACGCGGTTGACGATGAAGGGGACCTCCTGCTCGGTCAGCCCGCCGTGGCTGCGCAGGGGCTCCTTCAGCGCGGCCAGATCGTGACGGTGTTCGGAGGTGCCGATGGTCATGTTCTCGCCCGAGATCAAGACGATGTCGCCGATCCGGTCGGCGGGCAGGTCGTAATGCGCGACCGCCTCTTCGCGGGTCAGGACCGCGATCAGTTCGGGCAGGGCGGCGAGGCGTTTCACGATGTCGGCGCGATCCGCGCCGTCGGGCAGATAGGCCGTCGCGAAGGCGCCGAGCGCGCCGTGATGGACGACATAAGGGTCGGTGATCGGCAGGATCACCCGCGCGGCGTCCTTGCCCAGCCACTCGTCCAGAACGTCCTGCACGTAGATCACGTTGGGTTCGCCCGCCGCGTTGTGCTTGGGCTTCATCCCGTGGTCGGCGGTGACGACGATGGCCGCGCCGAGCGCGTCGAGCTGGCCGAGGTAACGGTCGAACATCTCGTAAAACGCTTTCGCCTCAGCGTCTTCCGGCGCGAACTTGTGCTGGATGTAGTCGGTCGTGGTCAGGTACATCACGTCCGGCCGCCGCTCGGTCAGGATCTTGACCCCGGCGGCGAAGACGAATTCGGACAGGTCCGCCGAATAGACCTCGGGCACCGGGCGGCCCAGCCATGCGCTGGCATTGTCGATCCCGTTCGCCTCCAGCGTCGTCTCGTCCGCGCGTTCGGACGAGAAACAGATCGCGCCGCCCTCGCCATGCTTCAGCCCGGCCCCCAGCAGGGCACGCAGCTTGTCCTTGGCGGTCACGATGGCGACTTTGGCCCCGGCACGCTGGAAGGCGGAGAACACCGTCGGCGCGCGCAGGAAGCGGACGTCGTTCATCATCACCTCCTGACCCGTTTCCGGCTCATACAGGTAGTTGCCGCAGATGCCGTGGACCGAAGGCGGACGGCCCGTTGCGATGGACAGGTTGTTGGGGTTGGTGAAGGATGGGATCACGGAATGCGCCAGACGGTCCGTGCCCGCCGCCCGGATCCGGGCGAGGTGCGGCATCAGCCCGTCGGCGATGGCGGCCTCCAGGTAGGCCGGTTCGCAGCCGTCGAGGCAGATGGCGATGGCCGGCACGTTCGGCCAGGGATAGGTGCGGTCGTTGACGGTGACGGCGGTGCGGGTCGGGGCGTTCATTCGGGGTCCTCTCAGGTCTCAGGCGGCAAGCTTGGCGCGTTCGGCCAGTGCGATGGCGGGCGGGGCGGCATTGGTGACGCCCATCCCGTGCAGCGCCTCGGCGGCAGCGGCGACGGCACGGCGCATGATCGCTGCGTCCATCCGGCCGATGCAGCCGATGCGGAAGCTGTCCACGACGGTCAGCTTGCCGGGATAGATGATAAAGCCGCGCGCTTTCATCGCGGCATAGAACTGGTTGAAATCAAAAGCCGGATCGGCCGGGCAGAAGAAGGTGACGATGATCGGCGACAGCCAGGTGTCGGCCAGCAGGGTCTCGAACCCGAGCGCGCGCATGCCTGCGACCATCACGTCGCGGTTGTCGGTGTAACGCGCCAGCCGGGCCGGTGCGCCGCCCTCGGCCTCGTGCATCCTCAGCGCCTGCATGAAGGCCGCGACGGCATGGGTCGGCGGGGTGAACCGCCACTGGCCGGTCTTTTCCATCGTCTCCCACTGGGCGTGCACGTCCAGCGACAGGGAATGGCTGTTGCCCCTGGCCGCCTCGATGGCGGCCCGGCGCGCGATGACGAAGCCGAACCCCGGCACGCCTTCGATGCACTTGTTGGCGGAGGAGACAAAGGCCTCGACCCCGAGGTCCGGCGCGATCAGCGGCACCGCGCCAAAGGCGGACATGCTGTCCACCAGAAGCTTGCGCCCGGCGCGGCGGGTGGCCTCCGCGATCTCTTCCAGCGGGTTCAGGATGCCGGATGACGTCTCGCAGTGGATCGCCAGCACATGGGTGATCGCCGGATCTGCGGCCAGCGCCACGGCCACCTCGGCCCCGCGCGGCGGCAGGTAGTCGCCCTTGTCGATCAGGGTGCAGGCGCGGCCCAGATACTCCAGCGTCTTCGCAGCCCGCAGCCCGTAGGCGCCATTGGCCAGCACCAGCACCTTGCCGTCACGCGGCACGAAACTGCCCAGCATCGCCTCGACGCAGTAGGAGCCCGAGCCCTGCAGCGGCACGCAGTCATAGCTCCCGTCGTCGCCCGCAATGGCCAGAAGCCGCTGTCGCATCTCGCGCGTCATGGCGCGGAAATCGTCGTCCCACGAGCCCCAGTCGCGCAGCATCGCCCGCTTGACCTCGATCGAGGTGGTCAGCGGGCCGGGGGTCAGCAGGAACGGTTCCCCCATCTCGGGGTCGGGGATCGGCGCGGTGAGGGTCATGGCAGCCTCGATGAGCAGGAGTCGCGCATAGGCTGTCACATGCAACGATATATGAAAAATCGTTTGATTGTATGCTTGGATAAGTCTAGCTGATACACATGAAATACACCCAGCTTCGTGCATTCCACTACGTGGCCACCGAGGGCGGATTCTCCCGCGCTGCCAGTGCCTTGAACCTGACGCAGCCCGCGCTGTCCGATCAGGTGCGGCAGCTGGAGGAGACCTATGATCTGTTACTTTTCGACCGTTCGCGCAAGCAGGTCAGCCTGACACCGGCGGGCGAGGACCTGCTGACCATCACGCGCCGCCTGTTCGAGGCCGAGCGCGAGGCGGCGGAGTTCCTGACCGAACGGCGCAGCCTGCGGGGCGGGCATCTGCGCATCATGGCCGATGCGCCGCACCACCTGCTGGGCATCCTGGCCGAGTTCCGGGTCCGCTATCCTGGCGTGCGGGTGACGATGACCTTCGGCAATTCGGAACAGGTCGTCGCGGCGCTGAAGGCGTATGAGGCGGACGTGGGGGTGATGGGGGAAAAGCCCGACGTTCAGGGCATTTCCGGCTGGATCCTCAACGAAGCGCCCATCGTCGCCTTCGTCGCCCGCAACTCTCCGCTGGCGGACCGCTCGGACCTGCCGATCGCGGAGCTGGCGGACCATCCGCTGGTGCTGCGCGAGGAGGGCTCCAAGACCCGCGCCAAGCTGCTGGCCGCCGCCAAGGACGCAGGCATCACCCTGACCCCCGCCATCGAGGCCGAGGGCCGCGAGGCTGTGCGCGAGATCGTGGCGGCGGGGGGCGGCATCGGCTTTGTCAGCATGGCGGAGTTCGGCGCCGACTCGCGGCTGGTGCCGATCCCCGTCCGCCCCGAATCGGGGCTGATGATGGAGGAGGCGGTCGTCTACCTGACGCAGCGGGGTGACGTCCGGCTGATCCGCGCCTTCCTCGATCTGGTGATGTCGGGCGAGGTCGACCTCAGCGCGCCGACAGCCGCCAGCGCGGGTTGATCCAGGGCTCAGCGTTCTCGGCGGGCAGCGAGGTCCGGCCGAGGATGTGATCGGCCATCTTCTCGCCCACCATGATCGAGGGTGCGTTGATGTTGCCGTTGGTGATCTGCGGAAAAACGCTGCTGTCCGCGACCCTTAGCCGGTCGACGCCGATCACGCGGCCTTGCGGATCGACCACCGAGTTGGGGTCGTTCGCGCGTCCCATCCGGCAGGTGCCGCAGGGGTGGTAGGCGCTTTCGACATGCTCGCGGATGTGATCGTCCAGCGCGTCGTCCGACTGGATGGCGGCACCGGGCGAGATCTCGGCGGCGCGGTAAGGATCGAAGGCGGGCTGGGCGAAGATCTCGCGGGTGATGCGGATGCAGTGCCGGAAATCCGCCCAGTCCTGCGGGTCGCTCATGTAGTTGAACCGGATCACCGGCGCAGCCTTGGGATCGGGCGAGCGCAGCGTGACAGCGCCCCGCGACTTGGACCGCATCGGGCCGACATGTGCCTGGAAACCATGCCCTTCGGCGGCGGCCTTGCCATCGTAACGGACGGCGAGAGGCAGGAAATGGAACTGGATGTCGGGATATTCGACACCGGCGCGGGAGCGGATGAAACCGGCGCTTTCGAACTGGTTCGATGCGCCGGGGCCGGTGCCGGTGAACAGCCACCGCGCACCGACATAGGCTTTGCCGAAGAGGTTCCAGTACCGGTAGAGCGTGATCGGCTGGGACGCCGCCTGCTGGATGTAGAGCTCCAGATGATCCTGCAGGTTCTGGCCGACGCCCGGGCGGTCGGCGATCACCTCGATGCCGTTCCGGGACAGTTCGGCGCCGGGGCCGATGCCGGAAAGCATGAGCAGTTTCGGGGAGTTGAGGGAGGAGGCTGAGAGAATGACCTCGCGCCGGGCGGTCAGGATTTCGGTCCGTGCACCCGTATCATATTCGACCCCGGTGGCGCGGCCTTCGGACATCACGATACGGCGGGCGAAGCCGCGGACCAAGGTGCAGTTCGGGCGTTTCAGGGCGGGTTTCAGGTAGGCGTTGGCGGCGGACCAGCGGCGGCCGCGCCAGACCGTCTGCTCCATCGGGCCGAAGCCTTCCTGCTTTTCGCCGTTGTAATCATTGGTCAATTCGAACCCGGCCTGCCGCCCCGCCTCGACGAAGGCGTGGTAGAGCGGGTTGCGGCGCTGGCCGCGCGTGACATGCAGCGGTCCGCCGTCGCCGCGCCAGTCGGGATCGCCACCATGACCGCCGGAGTGCCAGTCCTCCATCCGCTTGAAGTAGGGCAGCACGTCGGCATAGCGCCAGCCGGTCGCGCCCATCTCGGCCCAGGTGTCGAAATCTTTAGCGTGGCCACGGACGTAGACCATGCCGTTGATGCTGGACGACCCGCCGATCACCTTGCCGCGCGGGGTGGCGAGGCGGCGATTGTTCAGATGCGGCTCGGGCTCGGACTGGTAGCCCCAGTCGTAGCGCGCCATGTTCATCGGGTAGCTGAGCGCACCCGGCATCTGGATGAACGGCCCGGCATCCGTGCCGCCGGTTTCCAGAACGATTACGGAATGTTGGCCGTCTTCGCTGAGGCGGCTGGCGAGGGCGCATCCGGCGGAACCGGCGCCTATGATGACGAAATCCGCTTCCATCAGAACGGCGCCTCGACATCGCCCATGCAGACGTAGACCGTCTTGACCTGCGTGTAGTGGTCCAGCGCGGCGCGGGCGTTCTCGCGGCCGACGCCCGACATCTTCATGCCGCCGAAGGGCATTTCGACGGGGGTCAGGTTGTAGGTGTTGATCCAGCAGGTGCCCGCTTCGAGCCGGGCTACGACACGGTGGGCGCGGGTCAGATCGGCGGTGAAGACACCGGCGGCGAGGCCGAAATCCGTGGCATTGGCGCGGGTTATGACCTCTTCCTCGTCTTCGAACGAGAGGATGGACATGACCGGACCGAAGATCTCGTCGGTCGCCAGCGCCATGTCGTCGGAGACGGCGGCAAAGGCGGTCGGGGGCACGAACAGGCCCTCGCCATCCTCTCCGCCGAACAGCAGTTCCGCGCCGGCCGCCTTGCCCTTGGCGATGGCGGCGAGGATCTGGTCCTTCTGCCGGCGGTTGATGATCGGGCCGATGGTGGTGGCGGGGTCGAGCGGATCGCCGAGGACGGCGTTTGCGGTGCGTTCGGTCAGGCGTTCGCAGAAGGCCGAGAGGATCGGCTTCGCCACGAAAACCCTTGTTCCGTTGGAGCAAATCTGGCCGGAGGAATAGAAGTTCGCGTTGATCGCGGCGCTGACGGCGTTGTCGATATCGGCGTCTTCGAACACGATCAGGGGGGACTTGCCGCCAAGCTCCATCGTGACGTGGCGGATGCCCTCGGCTGCCGCCGCATAGACCTTGCGGCCCGTGGGGACCGAGCCGGTGAGCGAGACCTTGGCGCAGCGGGAATCGGTGACGAGCATCGCGCCGACATCGCCCGCGCCCTGCACGACGTTGAAGAGGCCCGCAGGCGCCCCGGCCTCCACAAGGATTTCCGCCAGTTTCAGGGCGGTTAGCGGGGTTTCTTCGGATGGTTTGAAGATCATCGCGTTGCCCGCGGCCAGCGCGGGCGCGGCTTTCCAGCACGCGATCTGGATGGGATAGTTCCACGCACCGATGCCCACGCAGACGCCGAGTGGTTCGCGCCGGGTGTAGGCCCAGTCGTCGCCGAGCGGGATCATCTCTCCGTTCAGCGTCGTCGCGATTCCGCCAAAGAACTCAAGCGCATCCGCGCCGGAGCTCGCGTCGGCGACCAGCGTTTCCTGGATCGGTTTGCCGGTGTCCAGCGTCTCCAGTTCCGACAGGTCCTCGTTCCGCGACCGGATGATGTCCGCAGCACGGCGCAGGACGCGGCCGCGTTCGACGGGGGGCAGTGCGGCCCATTTCTTCTGCGCCTCCTGCGCGCTCTCGAACGCGAGGTTGACGTCGGCGCGGGTGGCGGGGCGGATCTCGGCGATGACGGAGCCGTCGAACGGATAGCGATCCGGCACCGGCGTGACGGCTGCGTCTTCGCGATAGGCACCACCGATGAAATGCGAGGCGGGGGGCTGGGCGCGCATGGTCATTCGCCCCTCGGAAAGCGTTTGTTCTCTTCGAGCACGTTCAGGTCCATGTGGTTGCGCATGTAGCGTTCCGACGCCTTCTGCAGCGGCTGGTAGTCCCACGGGAAATACGACCCGTTCCTGAGCGCGTCGTAGACGACATGACGGCGGGCCTGGCTCTGGCGGACCTCGGCGTCGTAGGCGTCGAGATCCCAGTAGGCGTCGGCCTCGGCGCGGAGTGCGGCCAGCACGTCCTCGCCGTCCGACAGGGTATCCAGCAGCGAAGACCCGATCAGGTTGCGGCGTTCGTCCGGGTCGGTGTCGAGGTGGAACAGCATCTCGGGGTCGGCATTGCAGCGGATGTATTTCCACGGCCCGTCGATCAGGCAGACCATCGGGGTGATCGTCGCCTCGGCGGCGTATTCGACGCGCACCGGGTCCATCCGCAACCCGCGCGGATCGAAGATCGGGACGAGGCTGGCGCCGTCGACCCATGGCTCGATCTCGGCCATGTCGATGCCCGCCATCTCGCAAAGGGTGGGGGTGATATCCATGGTGGAGACGCGGCGGTCCTCGTGGCGCGGCGCCACATCGGGGCCGGCGATCATCAGGGGCACGCGGGCGGAGCCTTCGAAGAAGTTCATCTTGAACCACAGGCCCCGGTCGCCCAGCATGTCGCCGTGATCCGAGCAGAAGACGATGATCGTGTTGTCCTCCTGCCGGGTGCCGCGCAGCGCCTCGAGGATCCCGCCGATGTGGTCGTCGAGATAGGAGATGTTGGCGAAATAGGCGCGGCGCGAGCGGATCACGTCGTCTTCGGTGATGTCGAATTCGCGCCAGTTGTTGGCGTCGAAGATGCGTTTGGAATGGGGGTCCTGTTCCTCGTAGGGGATCGCGGGCATCTCGGGCGTCAGATGTTCGCAGTCCTCGTAGAGCTCCCAGTACTTGCGGCGCGCGACGTAGGGGTCGTGGGGATGGGTGAAGGACACCGTCATCATCCACGGCCGGTCGTCGAGGCGGCGGCCGAGGTCATAGACCTTGCGGGTCGCGTTGTAGGCGACCTCGTCGTCGTATTCCATCTGGTTGGAGATCTCGGCCACGCCCGCGCCGGTGACGGAGCCCATGTTGTGATACCACCAGTCGATCCGCTCGCCGGGCTTGCGGTAGTCCGGGGTCCAGCCGAAATCGGCAGGGTAGATGTCGGTGGTCAGTCGCTCCTCGAACCCGTGGAGCTGGTCGGGGCCGACGAAATGCATCTTGCCGCAGAGCGTGGTGGCATAGCCCGCGCGGCGCAGGTGGTGGGCGTAGGTCGGGATGTCCGAGGCGAACTCGGCCGCGTTGTCGTAGACGCGGGTGCGACGGGGCAGGGCGCCTGCCATGAACGACGCCCGGCCCGGCGCGCACAGCGGCGAGGCGGTATAGGCGTTCTGGAACCGGATGGACCGCGCGGCCAGCGCCTTGAGGTTCGGGGCGTGCAGGAAGTCCGCGGGGCCGTCGGGGAAGAGGGTCCCGTTCAGCTGGTCGACCATGAGAATGAGGATATTGGGGCGGTCAGCCACGGGCTTTCCTTTCGAGCCAGAGGGTCAGGTAGTCGCAGACCAGCGCCTGCGTCGCGTCGCGGTCGGGGGCGACCGGCTGGAGGGCGTGGCGGATGTAGAAGCCGTCGATCATCGAGGCGAGGCCCTGCGCCACCTGTTCGGCCGTCTCGTCGTCAAAGAGCTGCCGCAGGTCGTGGCGCAGGTTCGACCGCAGCCGTTTGGCATAGACGATCAGCAGGCGGGCGACGTCCTCGGACTGCATCGCGCGGACATAGAATGTCAGCCATGCGGCCACGACGTCCTTGTCGAACTGCCCCTCGGAGAAGCTGGCCGCGATGATCGCGCGGATTCGCGCCTCGGGGTCGCTGAGGTTGCGCAGGCGCAGCGCCACGTTGTCGCCGAAAACCTTGAGGATATGGCGCATCGCGGCGAGGAAGATCTGGTCCTTGGAGCCGAAGTAGTGATGCGCCAGCGCCGAGGACATGCCGGCGCGCTTGGCGATCTGGCTGACGGTCACGTCGAGCGATCCCGCCTCGCCGATCGTCTCGATCGTGGCGCGGATCATCGCTTCGCGGCGAAGGGGTTCCATTCCCACCTTTGGCATGGCCGGGAATCTCCTCTAGTGTGGCGGCGACGCGCCCGGCTGGGGAGACTTGCCGGGGGCGCTATGTTTTTGATTAACTCATCAATCAATAACCGCGCAAGAGGCGCGGCAACAGGCATGGAGGTGCTGAATGACGAAACGGAGCATGGTGAGCGGTATCGCGCTGGCAATCGCACTGGGCGCGGGCACGGCATATGCGGACTGCGGCGAGGTCGTGTTTTCGGACGTGGGCTGGACCGACATCACCGCGACGACGGCGGCCACGACGACGGTGCTGGAAGCTCTGGGCTACGAGACGGACATCAAGGTGCTGTCGGTGCCGGTGACCTACACCGCGCTCAGCAAGGGCGACGTGGACGTATTCCTCGGCAACTGGATGCCCACGATGGAGGCCGACATCGCGCCCTATCGCGAGGATGGCTCGGTCGAGACGGTGCGCACCAATCTCGAGGGCGCGAAATACACGCTGGCCGTGAACAAGGCGGCCGCCGATCTGGGGATCGGCAACTTCGCCGACATCGCGGCGCAGAAGGATGCGCTGGAGGGCAAGATCTACGGCATCGAGCCGGGCAATGACGGCAACCGGCTGATCATGGACATGATCGGGGCCGATGCCTTCGGCCTGAACGGGTTCGAGGTGGTCGAAAGCTCGGAACAGGGGATGCTGGCGCAGGTGCGCCGCGCGACCGACAAGGGCGAGCCGGTCGTCTTCCTCGGGTGGGAGCCGCATCCGATGAACGCCAATTTCGAACTGACCTACCTGGAGGGCGGGGACGATTACTTCGGCCCGAACCTCGGCGGGGCCGAGGTGATGACGAACACCCGCAAGGGGCTGTCCGGTGAATGTCCGAACCTGGGCAAGTTCCTTGGCAACCTGTCGTTCACGCTGGCCATGGAGAACGAGATCATGGGCGCGATCCTCGACGACGGCGAGTCGCCGGAGGATGCGGCGGAGAAATGGCTGAAGGCCAACCCGGACGTCTGGATGGCCTGGCTCGACGGCGTGACGACCGAGGACGGCGGCGACGCCGTGGCCGCGGTGAAGGCCGAGCTGGAGTGAGCGGGGCCACGGGGGCTTCGGTCTGATGATGCGTGACGCAGGGCAGCGCCCGGCCCGAGGGGGGGCGCAGATGCGCCCGCCCTTTGGGGCGGGGCGGGCGCTGTCCGGTCCGTGGGACCGGGCGGCGGCGACCTCTGAAGCCGGGCTGTTCCTGCGGACCATCGGCGACGCACAAACACAAAAGGATGCCCGATGCTCGACTGGCTGACCGACACCAAGATCCCGGTCGGCAAATGGGCCAAGACCGTCTTCGACTGGCTTGAGCGGAAGGGCGGGTTCTTCTTCGATACGCTCTCCGACCTGCTGGAGGCGATGATCGACGGTCTGCTGTGGCTCTTGCAGGCACCGCATCCGCTGATCGTCATCGCGCTCTTCGCCGGGCTGACATGGGTGCTGCAACGCCGGTGGCAGACCTGCGTTCTGGTGGCGGTCGGGCTGCTGTTCATCCTCAACCAGGGCTACTGGGAGGAAATGACGGAGAGCCTGACGCTGGTGCTGTCGGCCTGCATCGTCTGCATGGGCGTCGGCGTGCCGATCGGCATCGCGGCGGCGCACAGGCCGCGGGTCTATGCGTGGATGCAGCCGGTGCTGGACCTTATGCAGACGCTGCCGACCTTCGTCTACCTGATCCCGGCCATCGTGTTCTTCGGCATCGGCATGGTGCCGGGCCTGATCGCCACGGTGATCTTCGTCCTGCCCGCCCCGATCCGGCTGACGCATCTGGGCGTGTCCTCGACCCCCGTGGCACTGCGCGAGGCGGCGGAGGCGTTCGGCGCGACCCCCCGGCAACTGCTGTGGAAGGTCGAACTGCCCTACGCCCTGCCGCAGATCATGGCTGGGCTGAACCAGACGATCATGCTGTCGCTGTCGATGGTGGTGATCGCGGCGCTGGTCGGAGCCGACGGGCTTGGGGTGCCGGTGGTCCGGGCGCTGAATTCGGTCAACACCGCGCTCGGGTTCGAGAGCGGGTTCGTCATCGTGGTCGTGGCCATCGTGCTGGACCGGATGCTGCGGGTCGGGGGGCGGAAATGAGCGTTGTGGAGTTCGACCGCGTCTCCATCGTCTTCGGCGGCAAGCCGGACGAGGCGCTGCCGTTGATGGACAAGGGCCAGACCCGCGCCGAGGTCGAGGCGGCGACCGGGCAGGTGCTGGGCGTCCACGACTGTACGCTGGCGGTCGAGGAAGGCGAGATCCTCGTCCTCATGGGCCTGTCGGGATCGGGCAAGTCGACGCTGCTGCGGGCCGTCAACGGGCTGAACCCCGTGACGCGCGGCTCGGTCACGATCCGCGACGGCGACTGGAGCTGCACCCTGCCGGGCGACGGGGCCAAGGCGCTCGGGCGGCTGCGCAGGCAATGCGTGGCGATGGTGTTCCAGAGCTTCGGCCTGCTGCCATGGCGCAACGTGCGCGACAACGTGGCTTTCGGGCTGGAACTGGACGGCGTCGGAAAGGCCGAACGCAACCGGCGCGCGGAGGAGAAGCTGGAGCTTGTCGGCCTGACGGGCTGGGCCGACCGCAAGGTGGCCGAGCTGTCGGGCGGCATGCAGCAGCGCGTGGGTCTGGCCCGCGCCTTTGCCACCGACGCGCCGATCCTGCTGATGGACGAGCCGTTCTCGGCGCTCGATCCGCTGATCCGCACCCGGCTTCAGGACGAGTTGCTTGCGCTGCAGAAGGACCTGCGCCGCACGATCCTGTTCGTCAGCCACGATCTGGACGAGGCCTTCAAGATCGGCAACCGCATCGCGATCATGGAGGGCGGGCGGATCGTGCAGTGCGGCACCCCGTCCGAGATTATCACAGCACCCGCAACGGATTACGTGGCCGAGTTCGTGGCCCACATGAACCCACTCGGTGTCCTGCGCGCTGCCGACGTGATGACGCCCGCGACCGGTGCGCAGGAGGGCGCGGTCATCGCGCCGGACACCCCGCTGCGCGAGGTGATCGCGCGGCTGGCCGGGGATGACACGGTGCTGACGGTCGCCGGGGAGGACGGGGCCATGGGCCGTATCACCGCCTCGGAGATCGTCGCGGCCCTGTCGCGCTGAGGCGCCGAACCTGCCCGGCGAACTGATGAAGTCGTCTCATGACCGCTATCGGGCGTCGGTCATTGTGGTTGCCAGCCTCTGAGCCACCTTGTGGACCAGCAGTCCTTCCGCGCGCCGGCGCGGGGGACCGGGCCGCAGCAGAGGAATGCCATGCAACTGAACGTCAACGGAGCCACCCACGAAGTCGATGTCGAGCCGGATACGCCGCTGCTCTGGGTCATCCGCGAGGAGCTGGGCCTGACCGGCACGAAATACGGCTGCGGCATCGCCGCCTGCGGGGCCTGCACGGTTCTGGTCGACGGACAGCCGACACGGTCCTGCGTGACGCCCGCCGACACCGTCGAAGGCCAGCGCATCACGACGATCGAGACCGTGGAGGAAACCGAGACCGGCCGCCGCGTGGTCGCCGCCTGGGTCGAGCATCAGGTGCCGCAGTGCGGATACTGCCAGTCCGGGCAGGTTCTCGCCGCCACGGCGCTGCTGCGCGATGTGCCCGCGCCGACGGATGCCGATATCGACGACGCGATGACCAACCTGTGCCGCTGCGGGACCTACAACAAGATCCGCGATGCCGTGCGCAGCGTGGCGGAGGGCTGATCCATGACCTTTCTCGACAGGATCGCGTCGCGGACCCCCGTCAACGTCTCGCGCCGGGGCTTTCTGGCCGGAACCGGTGCGCTCGTCCTTGCCGCAACCCTGCCGCTCCGCCCCGCGCGCGGGCAGCAGGCGGCCGAGGGCGGCCCGGCCGTTCAGGCTTTTCTGGAACTGCGGCCCGACGGGACGGCCCTACTGAAGAGTCCGTTTCACGAGGGCGGGCAGGGGATCTACACCACCATGGCCCAGATCGTGGGCGAGGAACTGGACCTCGCGCCCGACAGCTTCACGGTCGAGATCGCGCCCCCCGGCGGCCCGTTCGGCGTGATGGGCGGCTTCCGCCTGACCGGCGGCAGCGCCTCGACCCGGACGTCCTACGACCTGATGCGCCGTCTGGGCGCCTCGGCCCGCGCCATGCTGATCGAGGCGGCGGCGACCCGGTGGGACGTGGAAGCCGCGACGCTTGTCACCGAACCGGGGGCGGTGCTGCATCCCGACAGCGGGCGGCGTCTGGCCTATGGCGAACTGGCGGCTGACGCGATGGACCTGCCGGTGCCGGCCGAGGCCCCGCTGAAGGACCCGTCGAATTTCCGCTGGATCAGGACGCCTGTGGCCCGTCTGGATGTCCGTGACAAATCCACCGGCCAGACGAAATACGCCATCGACGTCGAGGTCGAGGGCATGCTGCTGGCCGCCGTCCGGCACGCGCCGCGCCTCGGGCTGGCGCCGACCGAAGTGACCAACCGGGCCGCCATCGAGGCGATGCGCGGGGTGCATTCGGTGCATCTACTGGACGGGGCCGTGGCCGTGGTGGCCGACCGGTTCTGGCAGGCCCGCCGCGCGATCGACGAGGCGCAGATCGAATGGGGGCCGGGCACGTCGAAATGGCCTATGCCCGAGGATTTCTCCTCCGCAGGGTTCCGCGACACGCTGGCTTCGGCCACGGGCGAGGTGGTGCAGATCGAGGCGACGGGCGATGCCGCCGCCGCGCTCGAGGCGGCCGGGACGGTGATCGAGGCGACCTATGACGCCCCCTTTGTCGTGCATGGCCAGCTGGAGCCGCCATCGGCCACGGCGCGGTTCAACGAAGACGGCACGCTGGATGTCTGGCTGCCGAACCAGGCGCCTGAGCAGTTCATGACCGCAGCGGCTGCCGCGGCCGGGATCGAGCCGCAGAACGTGCGGATCCACGGGCAGATGCTGGGCGGGTTCTTCGGGCGGCATTTCCTCTACGAAACCGCGAACCCGTTCCCGCAGGCCATCGCGCTGGCCCGCGCCGTCGGGCGCCCGGTCAAGCTGATCTGGACCCGCGAGGAAGACTTCCTGCGTGACGCCCCGCGTCCGCTGGGACTGGCGCGGTTCCGCGGCGTGCCCGGACCCGATGGCCCCGTCGCGCTGACCGCAGAGGTGGTGGGCGAGGGCCCGACGGGCCGCTGGTATGGCGCGCCTCCGGGCCGCGATGCCTCGGCCACCGAAGGCATATCGGGCAAGGCCTATGCCATTCCGAACAGCCATATCGGCCAGGTCTACGTGCCGAACCCCGCCGTCATCGGCTATTGGCGGTCGGTCGGGCATTCGATGCATGACTTCATGTACGAGTGCTTTCTTGACGAACTCGCCGCGGCGGGCGGTCAGGACCCCTATGAAATGCGGCGCGGGCTGTTGGCGGGGAACGACCGGCTGACGGCATTGCTGGAGGCGACGGTTGAACTGTCCGGCGGCTGGCGGCCCGGCCCCTACGAGGCCGAGGACGGCTCGCGCCGGGCGCGCGGGATCGCGATGGCTTCGCCCTTCGGGTCCGAGGCGGCGGCGATCGCCGAGGTCTCGCTCGAGGACGGCGAGGTGCGTGTGCACACCGTCTGGACCGCGCTGGACCCCGGCCAGATCGTCAATCCGGCGATTGTCGAGGCGCAGGTGCAGTCGGCCGTGGCGCTTGGCGTGTCGCAGACGCTGCTGGAGGAACTGGTCTACGAGAACGGCGAACCCACGGCGCGGAACTTCGGCATGTATCCGATCCTCGGGCCGGACCGGATGCCCGCCGTGCGCGTCGCGATCCTTGAAAGCGGCGCGCCCATGGGCGGGGTCGGGGAACCGGGGCTGCCTGCGGTCGGGCCCGCCATCGTGAACGCGGTCGCGGCCCTGACGGGCCAGCGGATCCGCAGCCTGCCGCTGTCCCGGCACGACTTCGGCTAGAGGCCGCGCCTGTGGCGCCCCGCCCGTGAAAGGGCGGGGCGTCATGAGTCAGCGCAGTCCGTGGCGGTCGATGAAGTCCAGCACCGCCGCGGCGATCGGTTCCGCGATCGCCGGATCGAGGTGGAAATGGTGGTCGCCCGGCAGATCCAGCGTCTCGTAGACCGGCACCAGCCGTTGTGCGAGCGCGATCAGGTCGGTGGTCTGAGGCCGCTTCTTGCGGACCCCGGTTTCGGCCCAGATGTTCAGCACGGGGCACTGCAGCGACCGCAGGACGGTTTCCATCTGTTCGCGCGTCAGCTTGACCGCCGAACTGGCGAACAGGCGCGGATCGCCGCGCATCCTGACGCCCTCCGGCACCTCCTCCAACGCGCGGGCGGCCAGCGCCTCGGAGGTCCGGGGCGAGTTTCCCTGCTCCTGACGGCGCCGGATATAGGCGTCGCGGCTCGGGAAGGTGCGCAACGTGCCGGTCTTGCGCCTGCGGGTGTCCTCGATGAAGGCGCGGAGGGTCGTGGCGAAGTCGGCGGGATCGTTCGCCGCCGGCACCAGCGAGTCCAGCGCGATGAACGCGCGGACCTTCTCGGGCTGCGCCGCCGTGAACAGCGACGAGATGTTGGCCCCCCGCGAATGGCCCATGATGATGCAGTCGCTCCAGCCCAGCAGGTCCAGAAGTTCGGCGATCTGGGGCAGGTCGTCCCAGATGTTGTAGGTGGCATGGGCCGCGCGGCGGGAGCTTAGCCCCTGTCCGCTGAGGTCGGGCGCCACGACGTGGCAGCCGGTCAGCAGGGGGGCGAGGATGCCGTAGCTGTCGGCGTGGTCCATCCAGCCGTGCAGGGCCAGAACCGGGGTGCCGTCCTCGGGGCCCCATGACAGGCCCTGATAGGTCAGCCCGTCGATGTCCCAGCTGACCGCGCGCGCGGTGTCCTGCCCGATCGTGTTCTGCCCCTTGTCCTGCGCTGTCATTCCTGCCTCATTCGTCTGTTTCCGTTGCGTCCCGGCGGACATACCGCAGGACACTGGTGGATGAGAAGCCGAAGGGCGCAGGTGACAGGATGCGGAACGGAAAACGGCGCGCACCGGTCGACCGGTGCGCGCCGCTGCGGCATATCGGGCCGGTCCGGGGAGGGCAGGACCGGCCCGACCTGCTCACATCTTGCCGCCGTAGACGGGGAAGACGCTCGCGTCGCCGTAATCCTTGATCGGCTCGGCGTTCTTCAGCGCCTCCATATCCGCGTCGGAGATCACGAAGTCCACGTCCGCGTTGTTCTGCATATGCGCCGGGTTCGCCGTCTTGGGCAGCGGCAGCAGGCCCAGTTGCAGGACGTAGCGGATGCAGAGCTGCGGAACGCTGACGCCGTATTTCTCGGCCATCGCCTTGATCTCGACATTGTCGAGGATCTGGCCGTGGCCGACCGGCGAATAGGCTTCGACGAGGATGTCGTTGGCCTTGATGTAGTCGATCAGCTCGAAGGGCGTGTTGCTGACATGCGCGAGGATCTGGTTCAGCATCGGCTTGACCTCGGCATTGTCGATCAGGTTCTGCAGGTCGTCCTTTTCGAAGTTCGACACGCCGATGGCGCGCAGCTTGCCGTCCGCATAGGCCTCTTCCAGCGCCTTCCACGCCGCGAGGTTGCCCTCGAAGAAGCGGTCGTCGCCCGCGAAGTTCTGCCAGGGCTGCGGGCTGTGGATGATCATCAGGTCGATGTAGTCCAGCCCCATCGTGGCGAGCGACCAGTCGATGGCCGCCTTGGCCTCGTCATAGGACTTGATCCCGGCGTCCAGCTTGGTGGTCACGAACAGGTCTTCGCGCGCCACGCCGCTGTCGCGGACGCCTTCGCCCACGCCACGCTCGTTCTGGTAGGCCTGCGCGGTGTCGATGTGCCGGTAGCCGAGCTTGACGGCGGCCTTGACCGCGTCGGCGACCTTGTCGTCCTCGATCATCCATGTGCCGAGACCCAGCTTGGGGATCGCGACGCCGTTCGGCAGGGTGTATGTCTCTTGCAGTATCATCAGTCTTCCTTTCATCACGCGCGCCGCAGCGGCGTTCGATTTCCGGATCGCGGTGTGCACGCCCCTGTCCCTCGGGGCCGGGGAGGATGCCGTGTCCTTCGACGTGACAGGTAGTCCCGTGACGGGGCCGAAATAATCGGTGGAAAATCGAAAGCACTCATGAGGCGAGAACATGAATGCTCCCCTGTCCGCGCGCATGGCATCGGCGCTCGCCCCCTTTCCCTTTCCCGTCCTTTCGGAAAGAGTGGCGCCGGAACAAGCGAAGGAGCCGCCCCGATGACCGTCACCCTCACCGAACGCACCGGGGCCCGTGTCCTGGTCGACCAGCTGATCGCGCAGGGTGTCACCCACGCCTCATGCGTGCCGGGCGAAAGCTACCTGAGCGTTCTCGACGCGCTGATCGATTCCGGCGTCGACCTCGTCACCTGCCGGCAGGAAGGCGGTGCGGCGATGATGGCCGAAGGCTGGGGCAAGCTGAGCGGCCGGCCGGGCATCTGCTTCGTCACCCGCGGGCCGGGCGCGACCAATGCGGCAGCCGGCGTGCACGTTGCCATGCAGGACTCGACGCCCATGATCCTGTTCGTCGGCCAGATCGGCCGTGAGATGCGCTATCGCGAGGCGTTCCAGGAACTCGACTACGGTGCGGTCTTCGGCACGATGGCCAAGTGGGCGTTCGAGATCGACGACGCCGCGCGGATTCCCGAACTCGTCGCCCGCGCCTTCCGCGTGGCGACCCAGGGCCGCCCCGGCCCGGTGGTGATCGCGCTGCCCGAGGACATGCTGGCCGATGTCGTGACGGTCGCCGACGCGCCTGCCGCCGCGCCGGTCGAGATGGCCCCGACCGCCACCGACGCGGCGAAGCTGGGCGAGCTGCTGGCGGGGGCCGAACGGCCCTTCGCGATCTTCGGCGGCTCCCGCTGGGACGCGGCCTCGGTCGCCAGCTTCACCGGGCTCTGCGAGCGCTACGCCATCCCCTTCGCCGCCTCGTTCCGGCGGGCGGGGCAGGTGCCCTCGCAGCATCCGAACTACGCGGGCGACCTGAGCCTCGGCGCGAACCCGGCACTGATCAAGGCCGTGACGGATGCCGACGTGATCCTGCTCATGGGCGGGCGGATGTCGGAAAGCCCCTCGCAGGGATACACGCTGCTGCCGATCCCCTCGGGGCCGCAGACGCTGATCCACATCCATCCGGACCCCGAGGAGATCGGGCGCGTCTACCAGCCGACGCTTGGGATCGTGGCGACGCCCAAGGGCATGGCGCCGGTCTTTGACGGCCTCTCGCCCGACAACCCCCGCCAGGGCGAGGCGGTGGCCGAGGCCCGCGCCGCCTATATGGACTGGTCCGAGGTTCCGCGCGAGAACCCCGGCAAGCTGCAGATGGGGCAGGTGCTGAAATGGATGCGCGATGAACTGCCGGACGATGCGATCCTGACCAACGGGGCCGGGAACTTTGCCATCTGGCTGAACCGTTACTACCGGTTCCGCAGCTTCAACACCCATCTCGCACCGACCTCCGGCTCGATGGGCTACGGCTTCCCGGCTTCGGTCGCGGCCAAGCGGGCCCATCCCGACCGGACGGTCGTCTGCCTCGCCGGTGACGGGGATTTCCTGATGACCGGGCAGGAATTCGCGACCTGCATCCACCACGACATCCCGGTAATCGTGGTGCTGGTGGACAACGGCATGTACGGCACGATCCGCATGCACCAGGAACGCGAATTCCCGAACCGCGTCAGCGCGACGGCCCTGACCAACCCGGATTTTGCCGCGCTGGCCGAGGCCTATGGCGGGTTCGGGATGCGGGTGGAAACGGCGGAGGATTTCCCGGCGGCCTTCGAGGCGGCGCAGGCCAGCGGCAAGCCCGCGATCCTGCACCTGATCCTCGACCCCGAGGCGCTGTCGCCGACCGCGACGATCACCGGCCTGCGCAACCGCTGAGCCGGGTAAGGCGCGGCCTTTCGGGGCCGCGCCTGCGGACGCTCAGTTCGACACCTTGTGGCCGTGTTTCATCTGGCCCGCCGCTTGCGGCTGGCGCTCCAGATCGACCGGGATCTCGACGGTCATCTCGCCCGCCTTCTCGAAGGTCAGGGTCACGGTGACGGTGTCGCCCTGGGCCCATGGACCGGTCAGCCCCATGAACATCACGTGGTCGCCGCCACGGGCCAGCGCATGGGTGCCGCCCGCGGGGATCTCGAACCCGTCCTCGTTCTCGCGCATCTGCATGACGCCGTTGCCCGCGTCGATATGCGTGTGCAGTTCGACCCGCGCGGCGGCCTCCGAGGCGACGCCGGTCAGCCGGTCGTCCTCGGTGCCGGCGTTGTGGATCGTCATGAAGGCGGCGCCGGACTGCGCCATCATGCCCGAGGTGCGGGCATAGGCATCCTCGACGGTGATGTCCCCGGCGAGGAGCGTTGCGGGGACGAGGGTGAAAACCGCGGCGGTCAGCGCGCGGCGGAACATGGTGTCGGTCATCTGTCTGTCCTTGAATCTGAAGCTTTGTGTGCGGATCAGGACGGAACAGGGGGCCCCCGCGCGATGGCCGTGGGGCTCAGACGGGCGTGGGCCGAAGTGCTGTAGGGGGTGCGCTCCAGCCGGCCGATGCGGGCGACCGGCACGGGCAGGACCGGGGGCAGGGCGATGGCCTGCAGGATCAGGAAGGCGTTGTCGGGGCAGAGGTGGGCGTGGCCAATGGGCTGCCCGTCCGCGTCGATCGCCACCATCACCGGGCCGGTGCCGGTGCAGAGTTCCGCGTAGCCCGCAGCGCCCGGCATGCCGCGTGCGATCGCCGCCGCCTGGGCGGTCACGGCCATCATCAGGGCCAGCGCGAGGGCGAGAATCGGGCGCAGCGTCATGCGGGCAAACTAGGCAGCGGCGGGCAGGGCGCAAGCGCGTCAAATGGAAACAGCCCCGGCCTTGCGGCGCGGGGCTGTGATCTTACGGAAGATCGGGGCGCAATCAGGCGGTTGCGGCCTGGGCCTTCGCGATCTCTTTCTTGACCTTCAGCGCGTTCACGGAGAGGTCCGCATCGCTCGCCTTGGCGAGGAACTTGTCCAGACCGCCGCGGTGATCGACGGTGCGCAGGGCCGAGGCGCTGATGCGCAGCTTGATGTTGCGGCCGAGCGTTTCGGAACGCAGGGACACGTCGTTCAGGTTCGGCAGGAAGCGACGCCGGGTCTTGTTGTTGGCGTGGCTCACGTTGTTGCCCGTCATCGGGCCTTTTCCGGTCAGTTCGCAGCGGCGCGACATGGCTCGTCCTCGATCTTCTGCGGGCGGCGGGGCCCTGATACATATGAATGGGCGCCGCCTGATGCAGCGCCACCGAATTCCGTCCGCGCTCTGTATGGCGATCGAGGGGAGAGGTCAAGAGGCAAGAGCGGAAGGGATCCGACCCGGCGCGGGGCTGCCCGGAGACCTGCGCGACCACACGGAGCGCGCGTGCCGCGCGCACGCCTTTAGTGGGCATTTCCTTTCCTGCGGAAAGAAAATGCGGTGCCTCCGGCGGAAGTATTTTCGGCCAGAGGAAGCAGGGGAACGCCGGAGCAGGTTCCGGCCCCTTGCGCGAGGGCAAGGGGCCTTCCCCTGGCACGGTCATCGACACTTCTGCCTGTACCGCGGGTCCACCGTGACCCATCAGAGTTAAGGTTCCGTTACTTCCTCTGGCGGGAAATACTTCGGGGTCCGGGGCAGAGCCCCGGTCCGCCCGTGACGCAGGCGCGGTGCTGTCGGCAAGGTCGATTCGCCTGTCAGTAACCCGCGGCGCGGTCCACGAGATGCAGGAGCGGCTCGCCCGCCTCGGCGCGGCGGACGTTCTCGGCGATGATCTCGGAGGCCGTGTCGGGGCGGGTCTCGGAGGCCACGTGCGGGCTGACCGTCACGCGGGGGTGCGCCCAGAAGCGGTGCTCCGGCGGCAGCGGTTCCTGCCGGACGACGTCGAGCGTGGCGTGGCCGATCGCGCCGCTGTCCAGGGCGTCGAGCAGGGCGTCGTCGTCGATCAGCGTGCCGCGGCCGGGGTTCAGGATGACCGCGCCCTCGGGCAGCAGCGACAGGCGGGCGGCGTCGAGCAGGCTGTCCGTTTCGGGCGTCGCGGGCAGCAGGAGGACGAGGATTTCAGCCCGGCGCAGCGCCTCGGTCAGGCCGTCGGGGCCGGAGAGGCAGGTGAGGCCGGGCAGGTCCTTGGGGCGGCGGCTCCAGCCCGTCACGGGAAATCCGAGCGCGGTCAGCGATCCGGCGCAGGCGGCGCCGAGCGCCCCGAGGCCAAGGATGGTGACCGGACGGTCCCTGGCCAACGGCGGCACCTCGGGGCGCCAATCGCCGGACTGGTTGGCCAGCAGCCGGTCGATGCCGAGGTGGTGGCGCAGGACCTGGCCGGTGACCCATTCGATCATGCCCGCACGCAGGCCGTCGTCGACCATGCGGGTCAGCGGCATGGTCAGGGAGGCATTGCCGACGATCTTTTCCACCCCGGCCCAGAGGCTCAGCACCGCCTTGCAGCGCGTGTAGGGGGTGAAATCGGTGAAACCGTCGGGGGTGGGAGCGTAGACGATATAGTCGACCTCGGCGGGCGGCAGGTCGGTCGCCAGCACCGCCTCGCTCAGGCCCGCCGCGTCGAGGGCGTGGCGCAGGGGGGCCTGATACTGCGGCCAGCGGTGCGAACCGCCGGCGAAGAGGATATTGACCATCAGCGGCGGCCCCGCGGACGGTGGACATGGGCGCTCTGGACCAGGCCGAAGGCCGCCAGCAGCACCAGCATGGCCGAGCCGCCGTAGCTGACCATCGGCAGCGGCACGCCCACGACGGGGGCGAGGCCCATGACCATCGCCATGTTCACCGCGAAGAACAGGAAGAAGGTCGTCCCGATCCCGAGCGTCAGCAGTGCGCCGTAGCGGTTCTGGTTGGTCAGGGCCGAGTGGAAGCAGAACACGATGATCAGCGCGTAAAGCACCAGCAGCGACGCTCCGCCGAGAAAGCCGAATTCCTCGGCCAGCGTGGTGAAGATGAAGTCGGTGTGCTTTTCCGGCAGGAAGTTCAGCCGCGACTGCGTGCCCTGCATGAAGCCGCGCCCGGTCCAGCCGCCGGAGCCGAGCGCGATCTTGGACTGGGTGATGTGATAGCCCGCCCCCAGCGGGTCGTTCGACGGGTCGAGGAAGGTGTCGATCCGGCGGAACTGGTAGTCCTTGATCAGCTGCCAGTCCGTGCCGCGCGACTTGAAGACCGCCGCCACCAGCCCGCTGCCCGCCGCGATGACGGCGGCGAAATAGGCCCAGTGGACACCGGCGAAGAACATCATCGCCCCGCCGCCGCAGAGCAGGAGCAGCGCGGTGCCGAGGTCGGGCTGTTTCAGGACGAGGAAAGTCGGCAGCAGGATCATCAACACCGGCACGGCGACCCAGACGGGGTGGGATACCTTGCGCACCGGCAGCCAGTCGTAATAGGCGGCCAGCAGCATCACCATGGTGATCTTCGTCAGCTCGGACGGCTGCAGGCGGATGAACCCGAGGTCGATCCAGCGCTGTGCCCCCATGCCTATGGCGCCGAACAGCTCCACCGCCAGCAGCAGCGCCAGCGAGCCCAGATAGGCCACCCCGGACACGTTGCGCCAGAACCAGACCGGCACCATGGCGATCAGCACCATGCCGACGAAACCGGCAGCAAAGCGCTTGATCTGCGGTTCGGCCCATGGCGCGAAGGAGCCGCCGGCGACCGAGTAGAGCATAAGGAACCCGACGCTGGCCACGGCGAGCAGAAGCAGCGCGAGGGGCCAGTTCAGGTAGAGGATCTTGCGCGGCCCGGACGGGGTGGTCTGGACGGAATACTCTAGGTAACTCATGCCGCCGCCCTCATGCCCGGCTCTTGGCCGAGGATTCGTCGGCCGGGCGCAGGGCGCGCAGGCGTTCCTGCTGGGACCGGATGCGGCCGCGGTCCTTTTCGGGATAGGCCGTCAGCGGCGGGTCGTCGCCATAAAGCGCCTGCAGGGTGATGTCGCGCGCAAGCGGCGCCGCGGCGGTCGAGCCACCGCCGCCATGTTCCACCACCACGGCCACCGCGACCCTGGGATTGTCGTAGGGCGCGAAATTTACGAACAGCGCATGGTCGCGCCGGTTCCACGGCAGTTGGTCGTTCCGGGTTACCCCGCGCGCCCGTTCGGCGGCGGTGATGTTGCGGACCTGGCTGGTGCCGGTCTTGCCGGCCATGCGGAAAGCGTCTTCGGCGATGCGGTTGGAATAGGCGGTGCCGCGCCGGTTGTTCGACACCTGGTACATCGCCTTGCGCACCTGCCGCAGGTGGTTCTCGTTCAGGCCGAGGCTCGGCCCCCTGCCATCTGGTTGTTCGACCGTGTCGACCGATTTCAGCAGCCGTGGCGACACCGCGTGACCTGTGGCGATCCGCGCGGTCATCACCGCCAGCTGCAGCGGCGAGGCCAGCACGAAGCCCTGGCCGATGGCCGAGTTCACGCTGTCCCCGATCAGCCAGTCTTCGCCGCGGATTTCCTTTTTCCACGCCTTGTCCGGTGCCAGACCCTGCGCGACGGCGGACATCGGTATGTCGTGGCGCACGCCGATGCCGAGCCGCTGCGCCATGTCGGAGATCCGTTCGATCCCGACCTCCAGCGCCAGTTCGTAGTAGTAGACGTCGCAGCTTTCGCGCAGCGAGCCTTCGAGGTTCATATGCCCGTGCCCGCCGCCTTTCCAGCAGTGGAAACGGCGTCCGCCGACCTCGAGGTGGCCGGGGCAGTAATAGGTGTCCTCGGCGGTGATGATCCCCGCTTCGAGCCCGGCCAGCGCCGCGACCATCTTGAAGGTCGAGCCGGGCGGATAGGTCCCCTGCACGGTTTTCGACGCCAGCGGACGATAGTCGTTTTCGGTCAGCGCCTTGTAATCCGCGACCGAGATCCCGCGCACGAAGAGGTTGGGGTCGTAGGAGGGCGAGGAGCCGATGGCCAGCAGATCGCCCGTCTGGCAGTCCATCACCACCGCGCTGGCGCTGTCATCGCCCATCCGGGCCTGCACGTAGTTCTGCAGCATGTGGTCGATGGTCAACTGCAGGTTCGCGCCCGGCTGGCCTTCGCGGCGGCTGAGTTCGCGCATGACGCGGCCGGTGGCGTTGACCTCGACACGGCGGGCGCCCGCCTTGCCGCGCAGGTTGTCCTCCAGCTTGGACTCGATCCCGACCTTGCCGATCTGGAACCGGGGGATGCGCAGCAGCTGGTCGGGTTCTTCCATCCGCTCCAGATCGTAGTCGGAAATCGGACCGACATAGCCCACGACATGGGCAAAGTCCTTGCCGAGCGGATAGATGCGGCTCAGGCCCACCTCGGGGGTGATGCCGGGCAGGGCGGGGGCGTTGACGGCGACGCGGCTGATGTCGTCCCAGCTGACCCGGTCGGCCAGCGTGATCGGCAGGAAGGGGGCCGAGCGGGCCATTTCCGTCCGGGCCTTTTCCAGCTCGTCCGGGTCCAGTTTGACGATCCGCGACAGCCGGTCGATCACGGCGTCCACGTCGCCCGCATCCTCGCGCGTGATCACGATGCGATAGGCCTGTTCGTTGCCCGCGACCAGCCGGCCGTTGCGGTCAAAGATCTCGCCCCGCGCGGGCGGGATCAGGCGGATGTTGACGCGGTTCTCTTCGGCCAGCAGGCGGAATTCGTCGGCCTGGTCGACCTGCATGTAGCGCATCCGCGCCCCGAGCAGCCCCATGACGCCAAGCTGCGCGCCGCCGAGCAGTAGGCCCCGGCGGGTGATCCGGCGGCTGCTTTCGGCGCTGTCCTTGGGTGTGCGTCTCATGCCGTGCGTCCCAGTTCGTCGTGGCTGGCCGAGATCCGGCGGACCCCCATGAAGGTGCCGAAGAACACCGCAGCCAGCGGATAGACCGCGACCGAGACCACCAGCTGCATCAGGTTCAGCACCAGCGGCGGTTGCGGCGTCAGGAAGATCGCCAGCGCCACCCGGTAGCCCAGCAGGACACCAGCCATCACGGCGGCGGCGGCGGCCCATTCGGTCAGGAAGTTCATCTCGCGCGTCGTGCGGGCGCGGGCGCGCAGCCATTCGCAGCCCACGACCACCAGTGCGGCCATCAGGCCGGGCGGGCGCTGGAACATCAGGTCGGCCAGAAAGACCAGCGTCCCGACGGCCAGCGCGGGGGCGTAGTCCGGGCGGCGCAGCGTCCAGACGCAGGCGAGCGTCAGCAGCAGGTCGGGCCCCGCCCAGCGACGTGGCGTGGTTTCCAGCGGCAGGAGGTTGAACAGGATCACCCCCAGCCCGATGCCGAGGAAGGCGATCCGCATCGACCAGCGCCGCGCGGCCCCTTGGCGTCCCGCCACCTCAGCCATTGCCGGGATCCCCCGCAGAGGCGGTGTCGGCGGGCATCAGACGCGGCGAGACGAGGCTGCCCGGATCGTCGATGTCCTCGGTCCCGAGGTGGCGCAGCACGCGCAGGAATTCCAGCCGTTCGTAATCCGCCGCCAGCCGCACGCGCAGCCGCCCGCCCGGATCCTGCGCGACCTGACCGATCAGCAGACCGGCCGGAAACACCCCGCCGTCACCGGAGGAGATCACCCGGTCGCCGGGCCGCACGAGGCTGGGGTCCTCGATGAACTCGATCGGCGGGGTGGCCGAGTTGTCGCCCGACAGGATCGCCCGCTGGCCCGAAGGCTGGATCGTCACCGGGATGCGGCTGGAGGTGTCGGTCAGCAGCAGGACGCGGCTGGTCGCCCCGCCCACGCCCGAGATGCGCCCGACCAGCCCGATGCCGTCCATCGTCGCCCAGCCGTCTACGATCCCGTCCCGCGTGCCGACGTTCAGCAGCACCGACTGCCGGAAGGGCGAGCCGCTGTCGGCCAGCACCACGCCGGTGATATAGGTGAGGCGCGGATCCAGCCGGACGTTGTTCAGGTCCAGCAGCCGGGCGTTTTCCTGCTCCAGCTGCAGTGCCGCTTCCTTCCACGCCTTCATCTGCTGCAACTCGCGCCGCAGCTCCCGGTTCTGTTCGTGGATGCGGTGATAGCTCTGGAAATCGCGCAGGATGTTCAGCGTGCCCGTCACCGGCGCCATGGCCCAGTCGAACGAAGGCATCACACGGTCGATCACCTGCGCGCGAAACCGTTCGACGCGCGGGCTGTCGATGCGCCAGACGATGAAGATCGCGACAAGACACAGGACCAGCACCCCGACCAGCAGACGGCGGAGCGGGGTAACGAAATCCTCGTCCTGTCCACGGTTGCGTGCCATGAACGTCCCTTGGCGATGGCGCAGCGCGCCGTTCCGGGTGTGACCTGACGTCAGCCTCTACGGCTTAACTGTCGTAGTCAATCGCATGCCTCAGCTGCTTTTCGTACTCCAGCGCCTTGCCGGTGCCGAGCGCCACGCAGTTCAAACTTTCGTCAGCGATGGAGACGGACAGGCCGGTCTGCTCGCGCAGGGCAAGGTCCAGATCGCCCAGAAGCGCGCCGCCGCCGGTCAGCATGACGCCCCGGTCGACGATATCCGCCGCCAGATCGGGCGGGGTGGCTTCGAGCGCGGTCATCACCGCCTCGCAGATCTGCTGGACGGGTTCGGCCAGCGCCTCGGCCACCTGGGCCTGGGTGATCTCGGTCTGCTTCGGCACGCCATTCAGCAGGTCGCGGCCGCGCACCTCCATGGACGCGCCGCGCCCGTCGTCGGGCATCCGCGCGGTGCCGATCGAGGTCTTGATCCGTTCGGCGGTGGATTCGCCGACCAGCAGGTTCTGCTGGCGGCGCAGGTAGTTCACGATGGCCTCGTCCATCCGGTCGCCGCCGACGCGGACCGAGCGGGCATAGACGATGTCGCCCAGCGACAGGACGGCCACCTCGGTGGTGCCGCCGCCGATGTCGACGACCATGTTGCCGGTCGGATCGGTGATCGGCATGCCGGCCCCGATGGCCGCCGCGATCGGTTCCGCGATCAGGCCCGCGCGGCGGGGGCGCCCGCCGACAGAACCGACTGGCGGATCGCGCGCTTTTCAACCGGGGTCGCGCCATGCGGGACGCAGACGATGATCTTGGGCTTGGAGAAGGTCGAGCGCTTGTGCACCTTTCGGATGAAGTGCTTGATCATCTCTTCGGCCACGTCGAAGTCCGCGATCACGCCCTCGCGCATCGGGCGGATGGCCTCGATGCTGCCCGGTGTCCGGCCCAGCATCAGCTTCGCGTCTTCACCGACGGCCAGCACCTTCTTGACGCCGTCCTTGACGTGATAGGCGACGACAGAGGGTTCCGACAGTATGACGCCCTTGCCTTTCACGTAGACAAGCGTGTTCGCAGTTCCGAGGTCGATCGCCATGTCAGACGAAAAAAGCCCCGGCATCTTGTCGAAAATTCCCATGTCGTGATTGATCCTGCCCGAGTGAATCCCCATAGGCCCGCGACTCGGCGATCGCAGGCAGGCCTGAGTTATAGGCTTGGGCCCAATGGGGCGAAAGGGGGCGTACCCAGCAAATCAGCGTGATTCTGCCGCATCCGCAGCATCAGAGCCCCACGTTGGCCAGGATTCCGTCCACCCACATCGGCACGACCTCGCTGGCCGGGCCCCGGATGACATCGTCGAAATCGCTGGTGACTTCCGACGCCTCGAGGTTGATCTCGATCGTCCGCGCGCCGACGTGGCGGGCAATGCGGACAAAGCCCGCCGCCGGATAGACGTTGCCGCTGGTGCCGATGGCCGCGAACAGGTCGCAGGTCGCGAGGTGTTCCTGTATCTCGTCCATGTGATAGGGCATCTCGCCGAACCAGACGGTGTCGGGCCTGAGCCGGCCGCCGCAGTCGTCGCAGCGTTTCGCCACGTCCCAGGGCACCTCGAAGGGCTGGGGATATTTCACGCCGCAGACGTTGCACTTCATGTCGTCGGACACGCCGTGCATGTGCAGCACGGCCTGCGCCCCGCCGCGTTCGTGCAGCCGGTCGACGTTCTGCGTGACGAGGATCAGTTCGCCGGGATATTCCGCCTCCAGTCGCGCGATGGCCTCGTGGGCGGCGTTCGGCTGCGCCTCCAGATGCTTCAGGCGGCGGGTGTTGTGGAATTCGGCGAATGTCTCGGGGTCGTTCGCGAACCCCTCGGGCGTGGCCAGCGCGGCGATGCGCTTGTCGTTCCACAATCCTCCGGGGCCGCGATATGTGCCGAGCCCGCTTTCGGCGGAAATCCCCGCGCCGGTCAGGATGACGATCTTGTCCATTGGCACCTCCTCGGGCATTCAGCAAAGCATGGAGGTGCCGCCGATGACCAGCCCCCGCCGCATCCTATTCGTATGTCTGGGCAACATCTGCCGTTCGCCCGCCGCCGAAGGCGTCACCCGCGCGATGGCCGAGGGCAGGGGGTTGACGCTGGACAGTGCGGGCACCGGCGGCTGGCATGTGGGCGAGCCGCCCTACGGGCCGATGCAGCAGGCGGCGGCGCGGCGCGGTTACGATCTGTCCGTGCTCAGGGCGCGGCAGTTCGTGCCGGGCGATTTCCTGCAGTTCGACCTGATCGTGGTGATGGATGCCGACAATCGGCGCGAGGTGGAGCGCCAGCGGCCGGAGGGCAACCATGTGCCCGTGCGGCTGATGACCGAGTTCGCGCCGGAAACGGGCGCCAGGGCGGTGCCCGATCCCTATTACACGCGCGATTTCGACGGGGCGCTGGACCTGGTGGAAACCTGCGCCCGTGGCCTGATCGCGTCCCTCTGATCCGTCAGGAACAGCTGGCCGCGGCCTTGGCGCCGAAGGACTTGTAGCGGCCCCAGAATTCGTTGTGATAGGCCGATTTCGACATCCGCACTTCCTGTGCCATGTCCGGCTTGGTGAAGAACTTGGCCGCCAGCCGCTGGTCCTGCGCGGTCAGCATGGCATTCGCCACGTTCTGGATGCAGCCGCACAGGCTGCGCGACGCACTGGCCCGGTCCGAACGCATGCAGGCGTTGTCGATCGGGCCCGCAAGGGCGGCACCCGCAGTAAACGTGCTCGCGGCGAAAACGGCCGCAACGGTAAAGGCTTTCATCATTGCCCCTTCTTCTGCTCCTGTCGGCCTGAAGCGCCTGTCACGCGGCCGATCTATTGGTCGGGCGACCCTTGCCTGTGGCCACCCTTGATGCGCGTAAATCGCCATAAATCTGTGGAAAAGTCAATTTGTCAGAGCGGCGCAGGTTGCCCGCCGTGGCGGTCCGGCACAGCCCACAAGATGATGGGGCGCGGCCTGCGCCACGCCCCATCTTTGGCCGGTCCCGAGGGAAGGAACGGTCAGCCCTGTGTCTGTTCCCCGTACCACGGACCGCGCTTGACCTCGGTCGAGGCGCCCGCGTCGGACAGCAGAGTCGCGAACTTGTCCACGTCGAGATCGCGGTAGTGGTAGGGATAGACGTATTTCGGCGCGAACTCGGCCACGGCCGAAGCCGCCTGTTCCTCGTCCATCGTGTAGGGCAGGTTGAACGGGACGAAGGCCACGTCGATGCCGCTCAGCGCGCGCATCTCGGGGATGTCCTCGGTGTCGCCCGCGATGTAGACGGTCAGACCCTCGAAGCTCAGGATATAGCCGTTGTCCCGGCCCTGCGGATGATACTGCAGGCGGTCCTCGGTCAGGTTGTAGGCCGGGATCGCGCTGATCTTGAGACCCAGGACCGTCGTTTCCTCGCCATTCCCGATGCTGGTCGCCCGCGCCTTGAGCCCGTCCGGCAGCATCTCGAACACCGCGGGGTTGGCGACGATCTGTGTCGTCGGCCCGACGATGCCCTCAAGCGTCTCGGCACTGTAGTGATCGCCATGCTCGTGGGTGATCAGGATCAGGTCGGGGGCGGGGAAGTCGGAATACTGCTCGGCCGCGCCGACCGGGTCGTTGTAGATCGTGCCGACCGGCGTCTCCATCACGAAGGACGCATGGGCGACGGGGTGCACCGTCACATCGCCCCCGGTCGCGCTGAACATATCGCTGGCATGGGCCGCGGCCATTGCGGCGTAGGGCAGAAAGACGGTGGCGCCCGCGGCGGCGGCGCCCGTTCCGATGAAATGGCGTCTGGTGATCATTGTGGCAGCTCCCTGTCGTGTCACACCTTCCCTATACGTTAGGGTTGGGTGACCGGATGTCGCGTTCACGTTTGCGTTTGTGTCCTGCGCCCGCCCGTTCAGTCGCCACGCCCCGACAGGGCCGCCCCTATCGCCGCCCCGGCCGCCGCCCCGACGCTGATGCCGATGGCCAGGTTGTCCGTCGCCACGCCGACGGCCGTGCCGATGCCGATACCGACGGCAGTCCAGGATGCGATGTTCAAGGCGAAATCCTCCTGCCCCGAGGCTAGCCGCGCAGGGCCGCGAAATCAAACGCGCGGCCCGCGTCAAGCCATCTTCCAGAGGCACCCCGGCTCTGATAATGCACCGCCCCATGACCGACAGATCCCTGATCCGCAACTTCTCCATCGTCGCCCACATCGACCACGGGAAATCCACCCTGGCCGACCGGCTGATCCAGCTCACCGGCACCGTCGCCGAACGCGACATGCAGGAGCAGCTTCTCGACTCGATGGATATCGAGCGGGAGCGCGGGATCACCATCAAGGCGAACACCGTCCGCATCGATTACCCGGCGAAGGACGGCAAGACCTACGTCCTGAACCTGATCGACACCCCCGGCCACGTCGACTTCGCCTACGAGGTGTCGCGCTCGATGCAGGCCGTCGAAGGCTCGCTGCTGGTCGTCGACGCCACTCAGGGCGTCGAGGCGCAGACGCTCGCCAACGTCTACCAGGCCATCGACGCGGATCACGAGATCGTCCCGGTCCTGAACAAGATCGACCTGCCCGCCGCCGAACCCGGCCGGGTGAAGGAGCAGATCGAGGACGTCATCGGCATCGACGCCTCCGAAGCGGTGCCGATTTCCGCCAAGACCGGCCTCGGCATTCCCGACGTGCTGGAAGCCATCGTCACCCGTCTGCCCGCGCCGCCCGAGGGCGAGGCCGACAAGCCGCTCAAGGCGATGCTGGTGGATTCGAAATACGACCCCTACCTCGGCGTCGTCGTCATCGTGCGCGTCATCGACGGCGTGCTGAAAAAGGGCCAGCGTATCAAGATGATGCGCACCGGCGGCGTCTACGAGATCGACCGGCTGGGCGTCTACAAACCCGCCATGGTCGAGGTCAAGGAACTGGGGCCGGGCGAGATCGGCTATATCACCGCGCAGATCAAGCAGGTCCGCGACACCCGCGTCGGCGACACGATCACGACGGAAAAGAAGGGCTGCGAGGTCGCGCTGCCGGGCTTCAAGCCCTCGATCCCCGTGGTGTTCTGCGGCCTCTTCCCCGTCGACAGCTCGGAATTCGAGGACCTGCGTGACGCGATCGAGAAGCTGGCGCTGAACGACGCCTCCTTCACCTTCGAGATGGAAACCTCGGCCGCCCTCGGCTTCGGCTTCCGCTGCGGCTTCCTCGGCCTGCTGCACCTCGAGGTGATCCGCGACCGGATCGAGCGCGAGTATGACATCGAGCTGATCACCACCGCGCCGTCGGTGATCTATCACATCCACATGCGCGGCGGCGAGATGATCGAGCTGCACAACCCCGCCGACATGCCCGATCCCACCCATATCGAGCATATCGAGGAGCCGCGGATCAAGGCGACCATCATGGTCCCCGACGAGTATCTCGGCGACGTGCTCAAGCTCTGCCAGGACCGGCGCGGGATCCAGATGGACCTGACCTATGCCGGCGCGCGGGCGATGGTGGTCTACGACCTGCCGCTGAACGAGGTGGTCTTCGACTTCTACGACCGGCTGAAGTCGGTGACCAAGGGCTATGCCTCCTTCGACTACCAGCTGGTCGGCTATCGCGAGGACAAGCTGGTCAAGATGCAGATCCTCGTGAACGACGAACCCGTCGACGCGCTGTCCATCATGGTCCACCGCGACCGGGCCGAGCAGCGGGGCAGGGCGATGTGCGAGAAGCTGAAAGAGCTGATCCCCCGCCACATGTTCAAGATCCCGATCCAGGCGGCCATAGGCGGCAAGGTGATCGCGCGGGAGACGCTGGCGGCGCTGCGAAAAGACGTGACGGCGAAGTGCTACGGCGGCGACGCGACGCGGAAGCGGAAATTGCTGGACAAGCAGAAGGCTGGTAAGAAGAAGATGCGCCAGTTCGGGAAGGTGGATATTCCGCAGGAGGCGTTTATCTCGGCGTTGAAGATGGATGGGTGAGCGGCTTGCGCCGCTCACCGCTCACTTCTCTTTTCGGACACCTTTAAAGGGTGTCTTGCTCGAGGTCTTCACGTCCATGAAGCGACCAGATTTCGTGTCGCGCTTAACGAAGTGACCTGAAGGTGTTTTGGTCTGTGAACGACCTTTCACCATTCCATTTCGATGTCCGTCTCCCGACGGCGGGTTTGTAGCCATCTCTTGGTATCCTAGCTGGTGTGGCAGGTGTAGCTGCAGTAGTAGCAGCCGTTCGATTGAAGGTAGTGCCGTTGGGCCTCCACTACGGCGGACCAACAACTGCTATGCTCACCAAGGTATCGCCGGTTCTGTTCGCTGGGCATCCACGCACAACCGGTCTTGTGCACTTCGTGGTCGCCGTTCGCTTGAGCGTTCATGTTCACGTAGTAACGCGCCATATCGAAATCCTCATGATTCATGGCATTGATTACCGCAAGGATTTCAGTGAGAGTTTGGATGTGAGTCGGCTCTCGGGGAAACCCTTGCGAGTTGATGGGGAGGGCCAGCTAATGCTGGCCTTTTCTCATGTATTGTGTCTCGTCTTCGCTATCTCCTTTTCCACTCGTCCCGAATTTTGAATGCTGATGTCGCAGCTCGACTTGGCGCTGCCGATAAGGTCATCACTGAACGGCACTTTTCGGTAAGCGACCAAAGCCCTGTCTCTTCGTTCAGTGCCACCTCCCCATCCGCCTTGAGGCGAGAGAGCTGGGGTGACAGACTGGTCCTTGCAACTTCAGTCCCATGAGCATCGTTGATCCAATTGATGATCTGATCGGATGTTCCTCCGCGATTTTGCTTCAAAAGCACACTGCGAATCATATCCTTAATCGTTAGCCGCCCTTCACTTTCGGGGGCCTGCAGCTTTTGACGTTGACCGGTCTCAAGCGCGGTTCGAGCAAGCCTAAGAGCCGACAGCTCTTCTTGAAGCCGCGCCCTTTGTTGGACGATCTCCTCTTCCCGCTTTTCGAAGTAAGTCCAGATGTCGAGTTCTTCGGGCATCACTAGCCTCCTTTAGCCAAATGTAGTCGGTCTTGCCGGGCGGTGCAAGTCTTGTCAGTGAGTGGCTCTGTCTTGGACTCCATTACCATATATAGTAGTTCAAATGCTGACTCGCGACGACTCAATGTCTATATGTGGTAGTTTTGCTCCGATACTCCGTTTCGATTGATCATTTTCTTTTGGGGGGATGTTTATGATGTGTTCCGGTTTGCCGCAGTCTCGCCGTATTCTTCTGGGGTCTAAGTCGTCCATATTTGCGGAAGTTCTTCTTTTCCGGCCTCCCCCGCCCGCCCCCAAGGCCGGGCTGCAGCTGCCGTTCGACCGGCTTTCGCCGTGCCAATGTCGCGACTGTCCCGTCTCACCCCGGCAGGCGCATTGGCGCCAGCCCAGGCAGGCGCAGCCCTCCCCGATTGGCTTCACTCTCGCCACAAGCCTCCGACACCGGAACGCCCCACGCCCCACGCCCCTCGGCGCTCCCCCGCCGTCGCGACCGGCCTCCGCCCTACACCTCCACCCGCTTCGCCCTACCTGCTGAGGGAAACCCGACGCAGGAGGAGCTTCCCATGTCAGAACACGTCTATCCCGTCACCGAGGTCTACGGCTCGTCCGCCACCTCGATCGACGACGCCATCCGCAACGCCGTCTCCACGGCCAGCGAGTCGATCCGCCACGTCGAATGGTTCGAGGTCACGCAGGTCCGCGGCCATGTCGGCGAGGACGGCAAGGTCGCGCATTTCCAGGTCGGCGTGAAACTCGGCTTCCGGCTCGAGCGCTGAGGCGCACGGTCCGGGCGGGCAAGGCGCCCCGCCGGGAACCGCGCCTCCTGCCCAAGCGTTTTGCAGGGGCAAAGGAGGTGCATCATGCACACACGTCTCAGCTGGGTCTTGGGCGTCCTTTCGGTCGCCTGCATCGCCGGCGCGGCGCTGATCGTGGCCTTCGCGCTCGGCTATTATTCTGTACCGTCGATCCTCGTCTCGGGCCTTGTCGGCCTGGTCCTAGGCACGCCGCTCGGGGTCTACCTGTCCAAGCGGATCAAGCGCGAAGACCCGGACTGGCCGCCCAGCAGGGCCTGACGCAGAGTGCCGCCGCGCGGGGCAAACCGCGTGATGGGAGCGGGACTCCGGCCCGTCGGGCTTGAAAGGCGGACGGGCAAACTGCAATGTCGGGTGAATTGAAGTTCGATTTACCTACACGGATTGTCCCATGCGTTTTCCTGCACTGGCAACGGCGCTTTTCGCCCTGTCCTCATGTGCCGCCACACTGCAACCCGGCGGCACCGATCCCACCGAAGGGCGCAACTTCTGCGCTGTCTCGACCTCGCCTGTCTGCCGTTTCCTCGATGCGCCTGTCAGGCTGTCCAACGAGGAGGTCAGGCTGCCGGGGCGGCCCTACAGGTTCTACCCGATCTCGCGCCGCCTGAACTTTGTCGACGGGTCGGGCCGGCCATGGGTCGCGCCGGTCGGCACGCTGACGGACGGGGCGTCGATCCCGGTGATGTTCGCGTCCATCGTGGGCAGCCCGACCAGCCCAGAATTCGTCAACGCTGCCGCGCTGCACGACGCGATGTGCGGCATCGGGAACACCGAACTGCCAGGGTTCCACTCGGCGACATGGGAATCCACGCACCGGATGTTCTACGACGCCCTGCGGGTCGGCGGCACGGACGAGAAGCGGGCCAAGATCATGTTCGCCGCCGTCTACCTGGGCGGGCCGCGCTGGATCCCCGGTGACAAGACCTTCGACATCCGCCAGCTGGCCGCGTCCGACCCGCGCATTTCGACGCAGGGCACCGGGGCGGTGCGCACGCGGGGGCTGAGCGGTCAGGCGCTCGGCACGGTGGACGAGGCGGGGATGAAGCGGATCCTGCGCGCGACCATCGCCTATATCGAACGCGACAATCCCCCGATCGGCGCGATCGAAGCCTATATCACGACGCAGGAAGGCGTCTCGATCGCCGAGGCCATGGTGAACGAACATCAGGGCGGGGTGGATATTGGCGAGGAACCGGCGCCGGTCGAGGAGCCCGAACCCGAGACCGAGTATCCCTACGACGGAGAGTTCTACAATCGCGCAGATTGACCGGGACGGACAGCGCCCGCGCGTGATCTGGATCAAGGCATCGCATTCCGGATCTGCTATGTAAAAGGCAGGTCCACGACCGCGATGGAGACCACGATGCTGCGACTTGCCTCGATCCTCTACAGCCTGATCGGCACGACGCTGGCCGGGACGGCGGTGATCGCCGTGCTCACGATGGGATACGGCACGCTGGGGCCGATCCTTGCCGGTGCTGCGGCGGGGTTCGTGATCGCACTGCCGGTGACCTGGATCGTCGCGCGGCGGATCGTGAACGGATAGGCCCCGCCCGTCCGGGTTCAGTCCCGGCCCAGCCAGGCCGAAACGGCGGCCTCGAACTCCCGCGGTTTCTCGGCATGCAGCCAGTGTCCGGCGCCGGGGATCTTGAGGAAGATCGCCTTGGGGAACAGGGCCTTGATGCGGTCCCGATACTCCGGCTTCACATAGTGGGACTCGGCCCCGGTCAGGAACAGGGTGGGGCGGTCAAAGGCGCCATCCAGGTCTTCCGGCCAACCGACGATGCCTTCCATCTCGCGCGCCAGCGTGTCGAGGTTCAGCCGCCAGCGCTTTTCCTTGAGATCGAGCGACTGCGTGAAGAAGGTTCGCAGGGTCGGATCGTCGATCGTCGGCGCCAGTTGCGCATCGGCATCCGAACGCCGCTCGATGGTGGAGAGGTCGACGGCGCGCATGGCGTCGATGTTCTGCATCTGGGCATGGCCGTAGGCGACCGGCGCGATGTCCGCGACGATCAGCCGGTTCACCAGCTCCGGCCGGGTCAGCGCCAGCACCATCGAGGCCTTGCCGCCCATCGAATGGCCCATCACATCGGCGCGGCCGTGGGGGGCGATCACCTCGGCCAGATCGCCGGCCATGTCGCGGTAGCCATGGGTGTCGAACCATGGGCTGTCGCCGTGGTTGCGCATGTCGACTGCGATCACGTGCCGGTCCGCCGACAGGCGCTTGGCGATCACGCCCCAGTTGCGGGCCGAGCCGTAGAGACCGTGGGCGATCAGCAGGGGCGGACGGCCGTCGGGCGCGCCATATGTGACGGTGTTCAGCATGGGAACTGGGTAAACCCGGTCCGGGACCGGCGCAAGTGTGTCGACAGACTGTTGCCGATCCCGCGATTGTTACACGCCGGGCTGCGGCCTATCAGGAAAGACGGGCAATACGGGGCTGTGTCTTGACCGGGGGCAAGGAAATTTCCGCTCATGTCCAGCGGCTTGAGAAGCTGCTGGCGGCGAAGTACGGCATTCGGGACGTCGGGCTGGAGCAGGGGCTCCGCAAGGCGGGGCGCCGCATTCCGCGCCGCCTGCGCAGGTCCGGCCGCGCGGTGGTCGAGGCGCAGCGCGTCGCGGGCCATCCCCGGCTGGTCCACCAGATCGACACCGCCCGGGTATCGGCAGAAGCCGAGCGGCTGGCGGCCCATCTGGAGGCGATCGACACCGCGGACCGGCGCAAGGGCATGATCCTGTCCGTCCTCGGCTCCGTGGCCTTCAACCTGTTGCTTATGGGCGGCCTGTTCCTGGGGTTCGCGCTGTGGCAGGGCTGGCTTTAGGCGCGGTCGGCGGGGCGGGGCGACAGGCGTCGCGGAACACCAGCAGCACCGTTGCCAGTGCCACGTAGACCAGCAGATACCACGACCCCGCAAGGCGGAAGCTGACGGCATCCCATCGGGCCTGACCGGCGTAGGCCCAGGTTCCGGTCAGCGTTCCGATGTTCTCGGCGATCCAGAGCAACCCGGCAACCATCAGCACGGCCAGCACAAGCGGGACGGAGCGGTGGCCGTCCGGGCGCGGGACCCAGATGCGGGTGCGGAAGAACAGGACAACCGTCGCGGCGAAAAGGACAAGCCGGATGTCCGGCAGATAGTGGTGGGCGAAGAAGTTCACGTAGATCGCCCCGGCCAGCACTGCCACCAGCGGAAAGGGCGGGAACGGTGCCAGCACGATCCGGTAGAGCCTGAGCGAGCGGGCGATGTAGCTGCCGAGCGAGGCATACATGAACCCGGTGAAGAGCGGCACGCCGAAGGCCTTGATGAGCCCGGGTTCCGGGTAAGACCAGCTGCCCGCGCCGACCTTGAACCACTCCATGACGGTGCCGGTCAGGTGGAACAGCAGGATCACCTTTGCCTCGTCCAGCGTCTCCAGCCGGAAGGCGAGCATGAGGATCTGGGTGACAACGGCGATCACGACCAGCGCGTCGTAGCGGGCCAGCGCCCAGTCGGGCTGCCATATCGCCTTGGTCACGATCAGGGCGGCCAGGATGATCACACCGAACAGCCCGGCCCAGAGCTGATGCGCGACGAACAGCACGGCACCGCGCAGTCCGCGCGGAAGGTGCCCGCGCAGCCACGCATCCGAGCGGGTTTCGATCTGCAGTTTGTCCATCGGCATTTTCGCGGGCGATCAGGCCACCGGCGCGGCGCATTGTCCAGAGGGGTCGGCGCGTGACGCCGTGGCGTCGCGGGTCCTGCTGCTTGCAGGGTCACTGCCGCGCGATATTTTTTACCTATTCAGATCAATGTGTTGTGTGGCGTTGTTCCCGTGGTCCCGGACCGGACACATGCCGGCCCAAGTCTCGTCATGTCCTGCCGATAGGTCCGGAGGTCCGAAAAAGAAGACAAGGATGAAATCATGAAAACGGCCTGCGGGCTCGCCCTGCCATTGCTATTCAGCCTCCTCGCTTCGCCTGCCTTGGCCGAGATCGATCTGACCAAGGCCCCGCGCGAGGTGTCCGGCGTCGCCCCGGGCATGACGCTCGAAGAGGTGGAGACCGCCCTGAACGCCAGGGGCATGGTCCGGCTCGATGGAAAGAACATCGAGGTCGAGGGGGCGGGTGTCGGTGTCTTTGCCACCTCCTATGCCTACGGGAATCCGGCAAACGGCGACCTGATCCACGTCGAGGCTGCCCAGACCGAGATGGCGCCCGTCTACCGGGTGTCCGCCTTCTTTCCGCTGGGTGCCGCATCGCCGCTGACGCCCGAGATCATCGCGAATTTCGGCCAGCCGGCCTGCGACGATTCCGATTTCCGCTACGATGCGGAATGGCAGTCCGCGGACCGGGCGAACTGCGCGGTGGAGCTGTCCAACCCGACCAAGGGCATGCCGCAGGCGGCGCTCAATTACCTTTCCGCCCCCGATGCGCCACGCTACACGGCCATTTTCGGCGCGGTGCAGCCGGAGCTCGGGCTTTTCTCGCTGCAGGACAACCGGCTGGCGGCCGAACTTCAGACGTCAGACTTGGCGCCCGAGGCGGCGGAGGCCACACCGGCCTATGATGTGCAATCCGCGCCCGGTATCGCCCTGCAGGGCGTCGCGCCGGGCATGGGGTGGTCAGAGGCCGCGCCGATGCTGGAGGAGCGGGGATTCAAGCGGAGCAAGCGCGTCGAGGCCTTCAAGCTGAGGGCCGGGCTGGGGGTGTCGCAGACGCTGACCAAGGTCGATTTCCACAAGACTCCCGGCGGCGACCAGCCGAACCAGCTCGTCAGCTTGTACCTTCGGGACGACGGGATCATCTGGCAGGTCTATTTCGGCATCAGTTTCCCGGTGAACGGGCCCTACGGCAATCCGGACGATATCAAGCGCCTGGTCCGCGAGCGCGTCGCCAATGTCACGCCGCGCCAGAGCAAGTGGGATGGGGAGCCCCGGAAGAGCGGGGACAGCGGGCTTTACGTCCTGAATTTCGACATGTCCCCGCGCGCGGACGGCGACCATGCGAACGTCTACGATGTCTGGAAACATATCGTGGAAGATCGCGCGGATCTGCCCCGCTCGGATTATCTGACGCTCAGGGTCGATGTGAGCGAAAACAACGCCGGAGTCAGGTGGGCCAAGCTTGTGTCGCGCAACACGCAACTGCTGGTGTCGCACATGGTGCGGGAACACGACCGCCTGATCGCGATCGAGCCGGAACAGAAGAGCGTCGATTTCTGAGATCGGCGTGCCGCGACCGACAGGGGTGAAGGGCCCGGCCCAACCGTTGTCGGGAGGTCCGGCGCAGGCTCTTGCTCCCTGTGCCGGACGTTCGACCGGAGCAACAAACGCTGCTCCGGTCGGAAAAGTTCTCGGGGATCAGAGGTCGGGGTAGAGCGGGAAGCGCCCGCAGAGGTCGGAGACCTCGGCCCGGACCTTGGCCTCGACCTCGGCGTTGCCGTCGTCACCGTTGGCGGCGAGGCCATCGACGACCTCGACGATCCAGTCGGCGATCTGGCGGAACTCGGCCTCGCCGAAGCCGCGGGTGGTGCCCGCGGGCGTGCCAAGGCGGATGCCGGAGGTCACGAAGGGCTTTTCCGGGTCAAACGGCACGCCGTTCTTGTTGCAGGTGATGTGCGCACGGCCGAGCGCGGCCTCGGCGGCCTTGCCAGTCACCTTCTTGGGGCGCAGGTCGGCCAGCATCAGGTGGTTGTCGGTGCCGCCGGAGACGACGTCGATCCCGCCCTTCATCAGCTGGTCGGCCATCGCCTGCGCGTTCTTGACGACCTGCGCGGCGTAGTCCTTGAAGCCGGGCTTCAGCGCCTCGCCGAAAGCCACGGCCTTGGCCGCGATGACATGCATCAGCGGGCCGCCCTGCAGGCCGGGGAACACGGCGGAGTTCACCTTCTTGGCGATCTCCTCGTCATTGGTGAGGATCATCCCGCCACGCGGGCCGCGCAGCGACTTGTGCGTGGTCGTGGTGCAGACATGGGCGTGGGGCAGAGGCGAGGGATGCACGCCGCCGGCCACGAGGCCCGCGATATGCGCCATATCGACCATCAGGTAGGCGCCGACCTCGTCCGCGATGGCGCGGAAGGCGGCCCAGTCCCAGACGCGGGAATAGGCGGTGCCGCCCGCGAGGATCAGCTTGGGCTTGTGCTCCAGCGCCTTGGCGCGGATGTCTTCCATGTCCAAGAGCTGGTCCTGCTGGCGCACGCCGTAGGACACGACGTTGAACCACTTGCCCGACATGTTGACGGGCGAGCCGTGGGTCAGGTGCCCGCCGGAGTTCAGGTCGAGGCCCATGAAGGTGTCGCCCGGTTTCAGCAACGCCAGGAACACGGCCTGGTTCATCTGCGAACCGGAGTTCGGCTGCACGTTGGCGAAACCTGCGCCGAACAGCTCCTTCGCGCGCTCGATGGCGAGCGTCTCGGCGATGTCCACATACTGGCAGCCGCCGTAGTAGCGCTTGCCCGGATAGCCTTCGGCGTACTTGTTGGTCAGGACGGAGCCCTGCGCCTCGAGCACGGCGGCGGAGACGATGTTTTCCGAGGCGATCAGCTCGATCTCGTCGCGCTGGCGGCCGAGCTCCTTGGTGATCGCGTCGAAGATTTCCGGATCGCGCTCGGCGAGGGGGGTGGAAAAGAAGCCGACATCCTTCATGGGAATGGTCCTTCCGTGGGCGTTTCGTTGCCGCTTCCTAACGGGAAACAGGCCGCCACAAAAGATCGGTAAGCGACATAATCTTCATGAAAACGGTATCGGCGGCACTCGGGCTGGCGCGTCCGGGGCGGATGTGCTTCTTTCGGAACCGGATGGGCGCCATGGGAAACAGGATCGCTGAGCATGGGATTGAAAGTCGCCCTCGTGGCGAGCAATGCCGTTGAGGCACAGGCGGCCCTTTCCGCACTCTTGGCGCGCTATGACAGCGTGCCCGAGGCCGAGGCGGATGTCATCGTCGCGCTTGGCGGTGACGGCTTCATGCTGCACACGCTGCACCGGACGCAGGACCTGATCGCGCCGGTCTATGGCATGAACCGCGGCACGGTCGGGTTCCTGATGAACGAATATTCCGAGGACGGGCTGCTGGAACGGGTGGCGCTGGCCGAGGAAGAGGTCATCAATCCGCTGTCCATGGTGGCGACGCAGACCGACGGGACCGAGCGGCGGGCGCTGGCGATCAACGAAGTGTCGCTGCTGCGCGCCGGGCCGCAGGCGGCCAAGCTGAGGATCAGCGTGGACGGCAAGGTGCGGCTGGAGGAACTGGTCTGCGACGGGGCGCTTGTGGCGACGCCGGCCGGGTCGACGGCCTACAACTACTCGGCGCACGGGCCGATCCTGCCGATCGGGGCGGATGTGCTGGCGGTGACGGCAATGGCCGCCTATCGCCCGCGCCGCTGGCGGGGGGCGCTTCTGCCCAAGACCGCCCATGTGACCTTCGACGTGCTGGAGCCTGAAAAGCGACCGGTGATGGCCGACGCGGACAGCCGGTCGGTGCGCGAGGTGGTCAAGGTCGAGATACGGTCCGAGCCCAGCATCTCGCACCGCATCCTGTTCGATCCGGGCCATGGCCTCGAAGAACGGCTGATCTCCGAACAATTCGTGTGACGCCTTTCGGCGTCAGATGACCGCTTGACAGGTTCGGGAATATGTTGATTTAGTCAATCATGACCGAGTCAACATCACTCCCCCGCGCCGTCTCCGAAGCCCGTCGTTTCACGCGGTTCTACACCAGCTTCGTCGATGCCCTGTCCGACCGGATGCTCCGGAGCGATTTCTCGCTGCCGCAGGCGCGCGTGATCCACGAGATCGCCACCGGGCCCAGGCAGGTGCAGGCCGCGGACATCGCCCGCGCGCTCCGGATGGATGCCGGTCAGCTGTCGCGGGTGCTGGCCTCGCTCGAGGAGGCGGGCGTCGTCGAGCGTGAGCCGACCGAGGCCAATGCGAAACGTCTGCGGATCGCGCTGACCGAGACGGGGCAGGCTGCGTTCCGGTCGCTGGACGGCATGTCGACGCGCCAGATGAGCGCGGCGCTCGGCGTTCTGACGCCTGAGGACCGGACGCGGCTGATCCGGGCGATGCGGCTGATCACGCGGCTGCTCGGCAACCGGCCGCATCCGGCGGTTCCGGTCGAACTGAGGGCGCTTGAACCGGGCGACCTTGGATGGGTCATCCGCCAGCAGTCCCGCCTTTATGCAGCGGAATATGGATGGAATCACGAGTACGAGGCGCTGGTCACGCGGATCCTCGGCGATTTCGCGAGCCAGCATGATCCGTCCTGCGAGCGCGGATGGATCGCCGAGATCGACGGCGATCCGGTTGGCGCGGTATTCGTGGTGCGCAAGGACGACCGGACCGCGCAACTGCGTCTGCTGCATGTGGAAGGCGCGGCGCGGGGCCGGGGTGTCGGCAGTCAGTTGGTCGATCAGGTCATCACGTTTTCGCGCGGGGCGGGGTATCAGCGGGTTGAGTTGTGGACCAACGACGTCCTGCGCGCGGCGCGGCGGATTTACATCCAGGCGGGCTTTCAGCTGATGCGCGAAGAGGCGCACCACAGCTTTGGCAAGGACCTGAACGGACAATTCTGGGGTCTCGATTTGTGAGGGAACCGCGCCTCGGACCTGCGCGTTTTTCCTGCAAGACGGGACGATGTGTCCCGCCGGAGACAAAGGAAGGAGATCCGAGATGAACTGGGATCGTATCGAAGGCAACTGGAAGCAGCTGAAAGGCGAGGCCCTGTCCCAATGGGGCAAGCTGACCAATGACGACCTCGACGTGGCCGAGGGCAACCGCGAGAAGCTCGTGGGCCGTGTTCAGGAACGCTATGGCATCGCAAAGGACGAAGCCGAGCGCCAGGTCGACGACTTCGCCAACCGTATGTGATTTACGAGTTTCGAATGAAGGAAGGGCGCCGGTTTTCCGGCGCCCTTTCCGTGTCTGCGGGTCGGATCAGGCGGTTTCCTTGGCCAGCCCGATGGATTTCAGCGCCTCGCGGATTTCGTCGAGGATCGCGGGATCGTCGATGGTCGCGGGCATCTTGAAGTCTTCGCTGTCCGCGATCTTGACCATCGTGGCGCGCAGGATCTTGCCCGAGCGGGTCTTGGGCAGGCGATCCACCACCACCGCCGACTTGAAAGCCGCCACCGGGCCGATCTGGTCGCGGACCATCGCCACGCATTCCTTGACGATGTCCGCATGCGGCCGGTTCACGCCCTTGGTCAGGCAGACGAAGCCGACCGGCATCTGGCCCTTCAGCGGGTCGCTGACGCCGATCACCGCCGTTTCCGCCACATCCGGGTGGTTCGCCAGAACCTCCTCCATCGCGCCGGTGGACAGGCGGTGGCCCGCCACGTTGATGACGTCGTCGGTGCGCGCCATGATGTAGAGGTAGCCGTCCTCGTCGATCATGCCCGCATCGCCGGTCTCGTAGTAGCCGGGGAAGGTGTTGAGGTAGCTTTTCCTGTAGCGCGCCTCCGCGTTCCAGAGCGTCGGCAGCGTGCCCGGCGGCAGCGGCAGCTTGACCGCGATGGCGCCCAGTTCGCCCGGTTTCATCTGGTGCCCGGCCTCGTCGAGGATCTGCACGTCGTAGCCCGGCATCGCGACGGAAGGGGAGCCGACCTTGACCGGCAGCAGCTCGATCCCGACCGGGTTGGCGGCGATGGACCAGCCGGTTTCCGTCTGCCACCAGTGGTCGATGATCGGCTTGTCCAGCATCCGCTGCGCCCAGTGGATCGTGTCCGGATCGGCGCGTTCGCCGGCCAGGTAGACCGTTTCGAGGCAGGTCAGATCGTATTTCTTCAGGTATTCCCCGTTGGGATCCTCGCGCTTGACAGCGCGGAAGGCGGTCGGAGCGGTAAAGAAGCTGCGGACGCCATGGTCGCGGACCACCCGCCAGAAGGTGCCCGGATCGGGGGTGCCGACCGGCTTGCCCTCGAACACGATGGTCGTGTTGCCGTGGATCAGGGGCCCGTAGCAGATATAGCTGTGGCCCACGACCCAGCCGACATCCGAGGCCGCCCAGAAGACGTCGCCGGGATCGACGTTGTAGACGTTCTTCATCGACCAGTTCAGCGCGACGAGGTGCCCGGCGGTCGGGCGGATGACGCCCTTGGGCTGGCCGGTCGTGCCGGAGGTATAGAGGATGTAGGCGGGGTGATTGCCCTCGACCGGAACGCATTCCGAAGGTTCGACACCGTACTGGAAGGCGTGCCAGTCGAAATCGCGGCCCTCTTCCAGCTTGGCGACTTCCTGTTCGCGCTGGAAGATCACGCAGAAATCCGGCTTGTGCTCGGCCTGCGCGATCGCGCCGTCGAGCAGCGGCTTGTAGTGGACCACACGGCCCGGTTCCAACCCGCAGGAGGCGGCGATGATCGCCTTGGGCTGGCAGTCGTCGATGCGGACGGCGAGTTCATGCGCGGCGAAACCGCCGAAGACGACCGAATGGATCGCGCCGATCCGGGTGCAGGCCAGCATCGCCTCGATCGCCTGCGGGACCATCGGCATGTAGATGATGACACGGTCGCCCTTTTCGATGCCCTTGGCCTGAAGGGCGCCGGCCAGCATCGCGACGCGGTTGCGCAGTTCGGCGAAGGTGATCTTCTGCACGGTGCCGGTGATCGGGCTGTCGTGGATGATCGCGACCTGCGCGCCGCGCCCGTTCTCGACATGCCGGTCCACGGCGTTCCAGCAAGTGTTGACCTTGCCGTCCACGAACCATTCGTACAGCGGTGCGTTCTCGTCAAAGAGCGCCTTCGACGGCTTCTCGATCCAGTCGATGGCCTCGGCCTGCTGCATCCAGAACCCGTTGGGGTCCGACTTCCAGCTCTGGTAGACGTCCGCGTAGCTCATCCGCATGCTCCTCCATCCCGCGTGCGTGCAATCTGACACGTCTGTTAGACCTGCGCGAGTCGGTCGTTCAAGCCGTCTGCCCGCGCCCTCACGCCGCAGGCAGCGTGTTTTCAGCGGGTTTTTGACGTAAGGTCACAGGTTTTTACAAGCACTGACTTTGCTTGAAAATTTCTTCTCGCGCTTTGCGCCCCGGAATTGTCGGCCAGAGCTGTGATCACAACTCGTGACAGGTCGCGAAAGTCGCTTGCGAATCTCGTCTGGCAGGCAGTTGGATTTCGGCAGGGACCGCATGCCGCGGCCCCTTATTCAGGGATGCACGCCCATGGGCGACAAGAAGCCGAAGCCGGCCAAGCCGGCTGACAAGACCGTCAAGAAATAGGACGGGAGGAGCCGCGCGCCGCCGTCCCTCGGCGGCGGCGCGCATTGGACGTCGGCCCGAAAATTGAACCTTTTCCGCCGCTTTTGCGTTGTCCGCTTGAAAGGATGATGCAGATGAAACTTCGCTCCACCACCCTGACGATAGCACTTGGCGCCGTTCTGGCGGCCGGAACCGCCCATGCCGCCGAGGGCCTGCGCCCGACGCCCGTTGCCCTGCCGCAGGGCATGCAGGTCGATACCCCGACCGAGGTCGTGAAGGACCGTCTGGCCGCATCCTGCGCCGGCAGTTTCGCGACCGGCGAGTTTTTCGAAAGCAGCACCCAACTGGACGGCATGGCCGGCAGCGACATCGTCTTCGACTACGGCGAGGCGACCTGCGACGGCGAGCCGATGATGGAATGGTGCGGCACCGGCGGCTGCATCCGCTCGATCTGGCTGTCGGATGGACGTGGCGACTATCGCGAGATCTACGAGGGCCCCGGCTGGAACGTGGCGGCAGGCGCTCATGAGAGCGAAATCGTCATCGACGCGCATGGCGCACACTGCGGCGTCCCCGGTTTTCAGGGCTGCAGCGTGACCTATCGCGTCTCCGCCTCCGGTCTGGACGAAGTCTCGGCCGAACCGCTGACGCCCTGACGCTCAGCCGTACTGGGCGACCGGCGTGCCCGCGATGGCGGCCATGTTCAGCAACCCGCGCGAGGTGATCGAGTTGGTCACGATATGCGCGCGGTTGCCCATGCCCATCAGGATCGGCCCGACCTCCAGCCCGTTGCCCTTCATCTTGAGGATGTTGCGCACACCTGACGCGGCATCGGCATGGGCAAAGACCAGAACGTTCGCCGCGCCTTTCATCCGGTTGCCGGGGAACACGCTTTCCCGCAACGCAGGATCGAGCGCGGTGTCCACGTTCATTTCCCCTTCGTAGACGAAGTCGCGGGGTGCGCTGTCGAGGATCTCGATCGCGCCGCGCAGGCGGCGGGCGGTCTCGTTGTCCTGGTTGCCGAACTGCGACCGGCCACACAGCGCGATATTCGGCATCAGCCCGAACCGCTTCACGTGCCGCGCCGCGCCGATGATGACCTCGGCCAGTTCCTCGGCGCAGGGTTCGTTGTGGATATGCGTGTCAGCGAGGAACAGCGGCCCGTCCTCGAGGATCATCAGCGACAGCGCGCCGACGGGATGCAACCCGCCGGTGCCGAGGACCTGCTCGATGTAGTTCAGATGCCAGCGATATTCCCCGAAGGTCCCGCAGATCAGGCTGTCGGCCTCGTCCCGGTGCACCATGACCGCGCCGATGGCGGTGGTGTTCGTCCGCATGATCGCGCGGGCGAGGTCGGGGGTGACGCCGCGCCGGGCCATCAGGTCGTGATAGGTGCCCCAGTAATCCCGGTAACGCGGATCGCTTTCGGGGTTCACGATGTGGAAGTCCTGCGTCGGCCGGATCTTCAGGCCGGCGCGTTCGCAGCGATGCGTGATGACCTCGGGCCGGCCGATCAGGATCGGCTGTTCCGTGGTTTCCTCCAGAATCGCCTGCGCGGCGCGCAGCACCCGTTCATCCTCGCCCTCGGCGAACACGATGCGGCGCGACGCGGTGCGCGCGGCCTCGAACACCGGGCGCATCAGCAGGGCCGAACGGAACACCGAGGAGTTCAGCCGATCGCGATAGGCCACGAGGTCGGGCAGGGGGCGCGTCGCCACGCCCGTCTCCATCGCCGCCTTGGCGACGGCGGTCGACACGACGCCGGACAGGCGCGGGTCGAAGGGCTTGGGGATCAGGTAATCCGCGCCGAAGGTCATCGACTCGCCGCGATAGGCCGCCGCCGCCTCAGCCGAGGTTGTCGCGCGGGCCAGCGCCGCGATGCCCTCGATGCAGGCGATCTTCATCTCGTCGTTGATCTCGGTCGCGCCCACGTCCAGCGCGCCCCGGAAGATAAAGGGGAAGCAGAGCACGTTGTTGACCTGGTTCGGGAAATCCGACCGGCCGGTCGCGATGATCGCGTCCGGCACCACCGCGCGCGCCTCGTCCGGCATGATCTCGGGCGTCGGGTTGGCCAGCGCGAAGATGATCGGGCGCTTGGCCATCCGCACAACCTGCTCCGGCTTCAGCACGCCGGGGCCCGACAGGCCGAGGAACAGGTCCGCCCCGTCGATCACGTCGTCCAGTGTCCGTGCGTCGGTCGCCTGGGCATAGAACGCCTTCTGCGGGTTCATGTCCTCGGCCCGGCCTTCGTAGACCACGCCGTGGATGTCGCAGAGCCAGACGTTTTCGCGCTTCACGCCCAGTTTCAGCAGCATGTTGAGGCAGGCGATCCCCGCCGCCCCGCCGCCGGTCGAGACGATCTTGATGTCCTCGAACGACTTGCCCGCGACGCGCACCGCGTTGGTCGCCGCCGCGCCGACGACGATGGCCGTGCCGTGCTGGTCGTCGTGAAAGACCGGGATGTTCATCCGCTCGCGGCACAGCTTTTCGACGATGAAGCAGTCCGGCGCCTTGATGTCCTCGAGGTTGATCGCGCCGAAGGTCGGCTCCAGCGCGCAGACGATGTCGGCCAGCTTCTCGGGATCGCTTTCGTTCACCTCGATGTCGAAACAGTCGATGCCCGCGAATTTCTTGAAGAGCACCGCCTTGCCCTCCATCACCGGTTTCGAGGCCAGCGCCCCGATGTTGCCGAGGCCCAGCACGGCCGTGCCGTTCGAAACCACCGCCACGAGGTTGCCCCGCGCCGTGAAACGGGCCGCGCTGGTCGGGTCGGCCTTGATGTCCAGACAGGCCTCCGCCACGCCGGGCGAATAGGCGAGGCTCAGGTCGCGCCCGTTGGCCAGCGGCTTGGTCGCGCGGATCTCGAGTTTGCCGGGTTTCGGCAGTTCGTGATAGGCCAGCGCGGCCTGGCGGAACGCTTCCTTTGCGCTGTCGGACATTGGGCTCTCCCTGAATCGAATAGTTTAGCGTTAAACTACTTCTGTCGCGGCATCCAGCGGGCTTGTGCCGCAGGGTAATGCCTGTTCCCACTATCGCGGAACCCTTGCAACTTTGCGACGGCTTTCCGAGAGTGGCCAAACCGCTATCGAAGGAGGCCCGGAATGGATCTGCTCTCAGCCGCGACGAAAGTCCGCGAAAACGCCTATGCGCCCTATTCTCGGTTCAAGGTCGGCGCGGCCATCCGCGCGGCCTCCGGCACCGTCTATACCGGCGTGAACGTCGAGAACGTGGCCTATCCCGAAGGCACCTGCGCCGAGGCGGGGGCGATCGCGGCCATGGTCGCGGCGGGCGAGACGAAGCTGACCGAGGTCTGCGTGATCGCCGACAGCCCCGCGCCGGTCCCGCCCTGCGGCGGCTGCCGGCAAAAGCTGGTGGAGTTCGGCGCATCCGACACCCGCGTCACCATGTGCACCACCGACGGCGGATCGCTGACCATGACGCTGAACGAACTGCTGCCCGGCCGTTTCGACGCGAGCCACATGGACCGGACCTGATGGACGCCCGACGCATCATCGCCAAGGTCCGCGACGGCAAGACCCCGACGCGCGCCGAACTGACATGGTTCTCCGAGGGGCTGGCCGACCGCCACGTCACCGACGCACAGGCCGGGGCCTTTGCCATGGCCGTGCTGCTGAACGGGCTGAGCGAGGAGGGCCGGGTCGCCCTGACGCTGGCCATGCGCGACAGTGGACGGACGCTGAAGTGGGACCTGCCGGGACCGGCGATCGACAAGCATTCGACCGGCGGGGTGGGCGATTGCGTCAGCCTGATCCTCGCCCCCGCGCTGGCCGTCTGCGGGGCCTACGTGCCGATGATCTCGGGGCGCGGGCTGGGGCATACCGGCGGGACGCTGGACAAGATGGAGGCGATCCCCGGCGTGACGACGCTGCTGGACGAGGCGCGGTTCCGCGACGTGGTCAGCCGGGCGGGCTGCGCCATCGTCGCCGCGAATGCCGAGATCGCGCCCGCGGACCGGCGGCTCTACGCGGTGCGCGACGTGACGGCGACGGTCGAGAGCCTCGACCTGATCACCGCCTCGATCCTGTCCAAGAAGCTGGCGGCGGGCCTCGATGCGCTGGTGCTGGACGTCAAGGTCGGCTCGGGCGCGTTCATGAAATCCGAGGTGGACGCCCGCAAGCTGGCCGATGCGCTGGTGTCTACCGCGAACGCGGCGGGGTGCCCGACATCCGCCGTTCTGACCGACATGAGCCAGCCGCTGGCCCCGTCGCTGGGGAACGCGCTGGAAGTGGCGGAGTCCTTGCGCGTGCTGACCGGCACGGCGTCGGGCCCGCTGGCCGAGATCACGGCGGCGCTCGGCGGGATGGTTCTGGCCCGCGCCGGGCTGGCGGACGATCCACAGGCGGGCGCCGCCGCGGTCAAGGATGCCATCATGACGGGCCGCGCGGCCGACCGCTTCGGTCGCATGGTCGCCGCCATGGGCGGACCGGTCGAATTCGTCGAGAACTGGTCGCGCTTCCTGCCCGAAGCCAACGTGATCCGCGAGGTCACGGCGGAGGAGGGCGGCTATGTCTCGGCCATCGACGGCGAGGCGCTCGGGCTGGCGGTGGTCGATCTGGGCGGCGGGCGGCAGGTGGAGGGCGACGTGGTCGACCCTTCGGTCGGGCTGTCCGATGTCGTGCCGCTCGGGACGAAGGTCGAAAAGGGCCAGCCGCTGGCGCGGGTCCATGCCGCGCGGCTGGATGCGGCGGATCAGGCGGTGGCCTCGGTCCGTGCTGCGGTCACGCTGTCCGACCGCAAGCCGAAGCTGCCCGCGCCGATCCGGGGCTTCGTCGGCTGATGCCCCGCGCGTTCCTGATCGTCATCGACAGCGTCGGCTGCGGCGGCGCGCCGGATGCGGGGGCGTTCTTCAATGACGATGTGCCCGACACCGGGGCGAACACGCTGGCCCATATCGCGCAGGCCTGCGCGGCGGGACGGGCGGAGGAGGGCCGGACCGGGCCCCTGCGTCTGCCGAATCTCGACAGGCTTGGGCTGGGGGCGGCGATCCGGCTGGCGTCGGGTGACGCAACGCCGGGGCTGGACGCCACGCCGCAGGGCTTCTGGGGCGCCGCGACCGAGGTGAGCCGGGGCAAGGACACGCCCTCCGGCCACTGGGAACTGGCGGGTGTGCCGGTGCCGTGGGACTGGACCTATTTCCCGGACAAGGAGAAGTCCTTTCCGCCCGACCTGATCGCGGCGGTCGCGCAGGCGGCGGGGACAGACGGGATCCTCGGCAATTGCCACGCATCGGGCACGGTGATCGTGAACGACCTCGGGGCCGAGCACATGCGGACCGGCAAGCCGATCTGCTACACCTCCGCCGACAGCGTGTTCCAGATCGCGGCGCATGAGGAAAGCTTTGGTCTGCAACGGCTTATGGAGCTTTGCAAAGCTATCGCGCCAACTTTGCACAACATGCGCGTCGGGCGCGTCATCGCACGTCCCTTCGTCGGCACGCCCGGCACCGGCTTCACCCGCACGGCCAACCGCAAGGACTTTGCCGTCGCACCACCCGCACTCACACTCTGCGACTGGGTGCAGGGCGCGGGCCGCAAGGTCCACGCGGTCGGCAAGATCGGCGACATCTTCTCCATGCGCGGGATCGACGACGTGACCAAGGGCGCGGATGCGGATCTGATGCGCGACCTCGGCCAGTTGCTGGACACGGCGGAGGACGGCAGCCTGACCTTCGCCAATTTCGTGGAGTTCGACAGCCTTTACGGCCACCGCCGCGACGTGTCGGGCTATGCCCGCGCGCTCGAATGGTTCGACGCGGAACTGGGCGCGCTGCTGCCGCGCCTGAAGGGCGGCGACATGCTGATCGTCACCGCCGACCACGGCAACGATCCGACATGGACCGGCACCGACCACACACGCGAACGGGTGCCGGTGCTGGTCGCGGGGCGGGGCGCGGGGCAGGCGGGGCTGGTCGCCTTTGCCGATGTCGCGGCGAGCGTCGCGGCGCATCTGGGCGTGCCAACCCAAGGACCGGGGAGATCGTTTCTGTGAGCTGGAAGACCTATCCCAAGGTGGAACTGCACCTACACCTCGAAGGCGCCGCGCCGCCGCAGTTCATCCGCGGGCTGGCGCATGAGAAGAAGATCGACATCCACAAGGTCTTCAATGAACGCGGCCACTACGCCTATCGCGACTTCGTGCATTTCCTGCAGGTCTACGAGGCCGCGACCTCGGTCCTGAAGACGCCCGACGACTACGCCCGCCTCGTCCTCGCCGTGGCCGAACAGAGCGCCGAGAACGGCGTCGTCTATTCCGAAACCTTCGTCTCGCCCGATTTCTGCGGTGGCGGCGACGTGGCCGCGTGGCGTGACTACCTCGCCGCGATGCAATCGGCGGCGGCCGAGGCCGAGGCGAAGATGGGCGTCACGCTCAAGGGCATCGTCACCTGCATCCGCCATTTCGGCCCCGACATGGCGAAAGACGCCGCGCTCTGCGCCGCCGAGACGGCGGGCGATTTCATCACCGGTTTCGGCATCGCGGGGGACGAGGGCAAGGGCAAGCCCAAGGATTTCATCTGGTCCTTCGACTGCGCGCGCGAGGCCGGGCTGCGGCTGACGGCGCATGCGGGTGAATGGGGCGGGCCGCAGTCGGTCAGGGACGCGGTGCGCGACCTGGGGGTGGAGCGGATCGGCCACGGGGTCCGCGCCATCGAGGACCTCGCGCTGGTCGACGAACTGGCGGAGCGCGGCACCGTGCTGGAGGTCTGTCCGGGGTCGAACATCGCGCTTGGGCTCTACCCGAAGTGGCAGAAGCACCCGATCGAGAAGCTGCGCGAGCGGGAATTGAAGATCACCGTATCGACCGACGATCCGCCGTTCTTCCACACCACGATGACCCGCGAATTCGAGGAACTGGAGCGCGCCTTCGGCTGGGACGACGAGGTTTTCGGCCAAATCACCCGCACCGCACTTGACGCGGCCTTCTGCGACGCGGAAACCAAGGCGCGTATCGCCAAGAAACTGGAGCCCGCCGCATGACCGAGCATCTGACCGTCGTGGATCACCCCCTCGTGCAGCACAAGCTGACGATCATGCGGGACAAGTCGACCTCGACCAAGTCCTTCCGCCAGCTGCTGCGCGAGATCTCCCTGCTGCTGGCCTACGAGGTCACGCGCGAACTGCCGATGACGACCGAGCGGATCGAGACGCCGCTCGAGACGATGGACGCGCCGGTTCTGGCGGGCAAGAAGCTGGCGCTGGTGTCGATCCTGCGCGCGGGCAACGGGCTGCTCGACGGGGTGCTGGAACTGGTGCCCGCGGCGCGGGTCGGGTTCGTGGGGCTCTACCGGGACGAGCGGACGCTGCAGCCGATCCAGTACTACTTCAAGGTGCCCGAGGACCTGGCCGACCGGCTGGTGATCGCGCTGGACCCGATGCTGGCGACCGGCAATTCCTCGGCCGCGGCCATCGACCTGCTGAAAGAGGCCGGGGCGACGAACATCCGCTTCATGTGTCTGCTGGCCGCGCCCGAAGGGATCGCGCGGATGAAGGAGGCACATCCCGACGTGCCGATCGTGACGGCGGCGGTGGACACCAAGCTGAACGAGAAGGGCTATATCGTTCCCGGTCTGGGCGATGCCGGGGACCGGATGTTCGGCACGAAATAACCGGATTCACGGTTTACTCAAAGTTACAGCTCAGGCAGTATGCGACCCAACATATTGGGGGTTCGATCATGTCGAGCAAGGTATTCTGGGCTGCCGCCCTTATATTGGGGATCGGTGCCGGAGCGGCACAAGCGCAGTCGTTGCGCGGCAATGACGGCCCGTCGGAATATCCGCCTGCGTCCTACAAGGGCACGCAGTATGTGGACAGCAAGGGCTGTGTCTATATCCGCGCGGGCGTCGGCGGGACCGTGACATGGGTGCCGCGCGTGGCGCGCAACCGGCAGGTGGTCTGCGGCTATCGCCCGACGTTCGAGACGGCGCCGCGCGGCACCGGCCCGGTGGTGGCGACTGAACAGGTCGTGGTCATCACTCCGGCCCAGCCCGAGAACGGTGCGCCCCCCGCCGCTGCGCCGCGAGTCGCGGCTGCGCCCAAGCCCGCCCCGGTGACCGTGAAGCCGGTCGCCGCGGCACAGGCCCGTCCCTCCATGGTGCCGTCCAAGCCCGCGCCCGTCACCACAGCACGCCGGACGGGCACGACTGCCGCACCGGCCCCCCGGACCGAAGCCGTCCGCGTCACGTCCGCCCCGGCGGCCGTCCGGCCCGCGCCGCGTGCCGTGGCCGTGCCGGGCCCGACCGTGACCGTGCCGCAGGGCCGGGCGGTCTGCCCCGCCAATACCCAAAGCACCGGGCAATACGTCCGCCGCGACGGCCAGCTCCTCCTGCGGTGCGTGCGCGTCAAGCAGGCCCCGCAGGTCGTGCAGGGCGGCGGTCAGCGCAGCTATCCCGCCCATGTCGCCGCGCAGCGCGAGCTGAATACCGTGCGCACGCCGGTCCCCAAGGGCTACGTCAAGGCGTTCAAGGACGACCGTCTGAACCCGCGCCGGGCCGAGGGCACGGCGGCAGGTCAGCGCCAGATGGAACTGGTCTGGACCAACACCGTCCCGCGCCGCCTTGTCGACAGGCGGACGGGCAAGGACGTGACCGCGCTGTTCCCGAACTTCAAGAACCCCTTCGTGTCGTCCAGCGGCAGCACCGTCCAGGGCGGGGCCAAGGCGAAACAGCCCGTCGTCTCGTCCCGCTCGGCCCCCCGCGCGACGGCCACGGGGCACCGTTATGTGCAGGTCGGGATGTTCGGCGAGCCGGGCAATGCCACGCGTGCCGCGCAGCGGCTTGGCGCCTCGGGGCTGCCGGTGCGGTATTCGACCTATTCCAAGGGCGGCAAGGCGCTGAAGGTCGTGCTGGCCGGGCCGTTCGCGGATCAGGCCGCGCTGAACCGTGCGCTGTCTGTGGCCCGGAAGGCCGGGTTCCGCGACGCCTTCACCCGCTGAACGGGCGGCGGGCGCACAACGCTTCGGCGTGAAGAGAAGAGGGGGCCGCGGGCCCCCTTTTTTGCCGTCAGGCCCGGCTCACCCGCCGCAGATCGCCTGCAGACGCAGCCAGTCCGCGTCCCGCAGCACCGGCGTGATTTCCTGACCCTTGACCGGGTCCGCCTCGATCAGGCCGATGGTCGTTTCGCCGGTGATGTCGCGGGCATAGGCATAGGGGGTGGACCGCACGCCGTTGGTCGCGAAACGGGCCAGCAGGTCCGGGTCGGATACGGCCTGGGGCGGACGGGTCAGAAACGACTTGGCGTAGCTTTCAAGGGCGGCATCCGGAACGGTGCCGGTGGTCAGCAGGCGAACGGTGGCCATCAGCCCGGCATGTTCCAGCAGCGGGCCCATCGGATCGGACTGGCTGGCGCGGACCTGTTCGGCGATGATGTAGCCCGCGACGACATCCGGATCGGTGGTGTCCTCGACAACGGCCTTGTTCAGCAGGATGATCCGGCCCGGCAGATGCGCGGCCCCCCTGACGCCATCGCGCATGACATAGAGCCGGGGCGGCCCGTTCGGCCCCGACAGCCGTTCGGCCAGGCGGGTCAGGGCGGACAGGCCCTCGGCCTCCGTGCAGGGCGGTCCGGTGACGGTCTGGACCTCCGCCAGCAGCGCCTCGCCGATCGCGGTCCGCTTGACGTCGGGGATCACGCCGCGCGCGTGACGTTCCAGAGCGCCGGGCAGCCAGAACACCCCGAGCAGCAATGCCCCCAGCGTCATACCCCCAAGCAGGCCGAACCTGAGCCGTCCCGGCTTTGGCCGGCTGTTGTCGATCGACCGGCGGATGCGTTCGATCGCCGCTTCCATCTCGGGGGAGTCACGGTCGAGTTCGAGCGTCTCGTCATCCAGCCCGTCGGGGCTGTAGAGCGCAGGCGTCTCGCCGGGGTTCAGACGGATGACGGCGGCCAGCGACCAGTGCGCAACGGCCCGGTCGCCGGTGTCCGACAGCACCAGCGTCGCGTCGCCAAGCGAGACGACCACGTCGCGTCGCTGGGCATCGGCGCGCTCACGCCACAGCCCGCGCGCTTCGAGGCGCTGGTATTCGCTGAGGGCCGTCATGTGCCTTGGGTCATTCTGCTCGGACTTTTGCCGGACAGTCTAGTCGCTCGCGCCCTGTCCGGCAATTGCGCAGTATACCAGCCCGTCAGAGCCCGCGCGCCTGGTTGCGCAGCTCGAACTTCTGGATCTTGCCGGTCGAGGTCTTGGGCAGTTCGCAGAACACCACTTTCTTGGGAGTCTTGAACCCGGCCAGCCGTTCACGGGCAAAGGCGATCAGGCCTGCCTCGTCGCCAGACCTTCCGTCCTTGAGCTCGACGAAGGCGCAGGGCACTTCGCCCCATTTCTCGTCCGGCTTGGCCACCACGGCGCAGAGCATCACGTCGGGATGGCCCATCAGGACGCTTTCGACCTCGACGGACGAGATGTTCTCGCCGCCCGAGATGATGATGTCCTTGGCCCGGTCCTGGATCTGCATGTAGCGGTCGGGATGCTGCACGGCGATGTCGCCGGAATGGAAATAGCCGCCACGGAACGCCTCGGCCGTCGCTTCGGGGTTCTTCAGATAGCCCTTCATCACGCCGTTGCCGCGGAACATGATCTCGCCCTGCGTCTTGCCGTCATGGGGGACCGGGCTCATGTCCTCGGGGTTCAGGACGGTGATGTCCTCGTAGGCGGGCATCGGCACGCCCTGACGGGCCTTGATCGCGGCCCGGTCGTCGCCCTTCAGGTCGCCCCACAGATCATCGTCCCATGCGCATTCGGTGGCGGGCCCGTAGGTTTCCGTCAGCCCGTAGACCTGCGTGATGTTGAAGCCCATCGGTTCGATCTTGGCCAGCGTCGCCGGGGCAGGGGGCGCGCCTGCGGTGAAGACCTCGACCGTCTGATCGAAGGGGCGGCGCTGATCCTCGGGGGCGTTGACCAGCATGTTCAGCACGATCGGCGCCCCGCCGAAATGGGTCACGCCCTCGTCCGCGAAGGCGCTGTAGAGCGCGGGCGCGGTGATGTCGCGGCAGCAGACCACGGTCCCGCCGAGCAGCGGTATCATCCAGGCGTGGCCCCAGCCGTTGCAGTGGAACAGCGGCACGATGGTCAGGTATTTCGGATAGAGCTGCATCCGCCATGACAGGATCTGCCCCATCGGGTTCAGGTAGGCCCCCCGGTGATGCGACACGACGCCCTTGGGCTTGCCGGTCGTGCCGGAGGTGTAGTTGAGCGCGATGCTCTCCCATTCGTCCTCGGGCATGATCCACCGGAAGTCCGGATCGCCGGTTTCCAGCAGTTCCTCGTAGGTCATGTGATCGCCGACCGCATGCACACCCGCGTGCAGGTCGGGCACGTCGATGATGACGGGGGCAGGGCCCTCCATCCGCTCGACCGCTTCGACGACCATCGGCAGGAACTGCGCGTCGGCCAGCACCACCTTGGCCCCGCCGTGGTCGAGGATGTAGCTGACGGTGTCCACGTCCAGACGGGTGTTGATCGCGTTCAGCACGGCCCCGCAGGCGGGCACGCCGAAATGCGCCTCGACCTGCGGCGGCAGGTTGGGGATCACGGTCGCGACCACGTCGCCCGGTTCCACCCCCAGTTTCGCCAGCGCCGAGGCGAGGCGGGTCACACGCTCATGATACGCGCGATAGGTCTTGCGGTGCGGGCCATAGACGACGGCCAGCCGGTCCGGCCAGATGCCGACCGCACGGTTCAGGTTCGACAACGGTGTCAGGGGCACATGGTTCGCCTTGTTGCGCTCCAGCCCCGTTTCGTCCTTCAGCCAGCCCATGATGCTCCCCTCATTGCGTGCAGGTGTCCTTTTTGCCGCGCCACCCGGACACGTGCAAGCGGCGCTTGCCGGGGCCGATGCGGCATATATCCTGCCGCCATGATCGTCTCGCGCGGGCGCCGCTATATCTTTGTCCACATCCCCAAGACCGGCGGCACGGCCATGGCGCTGGCGCTGGAATCCCGCGCGATGAAGGACGACCTGATGCTGGGCGATACGCCCAAGGCTGTCCGGCGGCGCCACAAGCTCGACCCCGGCGCCGCGCGGGGCCGGCTCTGGAAGCACTCCCGGCTGTCCGACATCGAAGGGATCGTCAGCCGCGAGGAGATGGAGCAGAGCTTCGTCTTTACGCTGGTCCGCAATCCATGGGACCGGGCCGTCAGCTATTATCACTGGCTCAGGGTGCAGAGCTTCGACCACCCGGCGGTGCGGCTGGCGCTGGACCTGCCGTTTCCGGAATTCATCCGGCATCCGCAGACCCGTGCCGCATTTCGGTCAAACCCGGCCCGGAGCTATGTCAGCGCCTCGGACGGGGTGGACCTGTGCGACCTCTACATTCGGCTGGAAGAATTTCAGGCGGATTCGGCACCGCTCCGGGCGCATCTGGGATTCGCGTTGGAGCTGGAAAAAGTGAACATTTCCGGGCGGAAACGCGATTACCGCGCCTATTACCAGCCGGGGGATGAGCAAATTATTGCCCAGGATTGCGCCGAGGATATCGATCGCTTCGGCTACGAATTCTGAGAATTTCCGGGTTTTCAGGCCGTTTCCGATCCAATCCGACCGATCCGGCCAGTTTGTCTGCAAACCGCGAACTATGCCTGAATTCAGCCCCTTTTGAGGCAAATGCGGGACGCGAATCCCCGGCTTTGTGTCTGCATCGGACAAGGCGGCAAAAAGCTGCGAAGGACACGGGAAGAATTCTGATGCTGGATTTTCTGAAACAGGATTATGGACGCCGCGCGGGTCACGAAGACCGCCAGGTAGCTGTCGACGAAGCGCCGACCGGTGTGATGTCCGGGATCGCCTCGGGCACACGCGTCGCCACGGCGCGCGGCTGGCAGCGGATCGACGATGTAGCCACCGGTGACCGCGTCCTGACCTTCGACAACGGTCTGCGTCCCGTGCGCTCCATCCGCCGGATGCCGCTGTGGCAGGGCCACGGGGCCTGCCCGCGCCGGTTCCGCCCGCTGCACGTCCCCGCGGGCGTTCTGGACAACCGCGAGCCGATGACCGTTCTGCCGCGTCAGGCGATCATGGTCGAAAGCGATGCCGCCGAGGACATGACCGGCGATCCCTTCGCGCTGGTCCGCGCCGAGGATCTGGAAGGCATCTGCGGGATCGAGCGGATCGAGATGCGCCGCCCGATCGAGGTGTTCGTGCTGGAGTTTGACGAGGACGAGATCGTCTTTACCGCCGAGGGCGCGCTGTGCGTCTGCGCGGCGGGCGGCGACATGATCGCACGGCTGTTCGGCGGGTCCGACGGTGCCGAATACCGTCTGCTGTCCGAGGACTCGGACGGTGCCCTGCTGGAGGAAATCCGGTTCGAAATCTGCGAGGCATGGATCGAGAAGATGCCCGCCGCCGCTATTGCAGAGACTGCGCGCGTCGCCTGATCCACTCGGCGACGTGCAAAGACCGCGCCAGGCCTCGGCGCGGTCTTTTTTTGTTTTGGCGGGACCGCATGGCGCGGTCCCGTGGATGACGGGGCCTCAGGCGGCTTTCGCCTGCTCGCCGAACCGCCCGTAGAAGGTCTGACCCTTCTCAGCCATCTCGCGCAGCAGCTTGGGCGCCTCGAACCGCGCGCCGAACTTCTCGGTCAGCCGGTCGCAGCGTTTCACCGCCTCGTCCGCGCCGATGATGTCCAGCCAGCTGAACGGCCCGCCCGACCACGGCGCAAAGCCCCAGCCGAGGATCGCGCCGACATCGCCTTCGCGGATGTCCTCCAGCACGCCTTCCTCCAGCGCGCGGACGGCCTCCAGCACCTGGCTGAACATCAGCCGGTCCTGCACCTCGTCCACCTCGGGCTGCTCGGTGTCGCGGGTGCCGAACTTTTCGCGGATGCCTTCGAAGATGCCGAGCCGCTTGCCCTTTTCGTCGTAGTCGTAATAGCCCGCGTTCGACTTCCGCCCGAGCCGTCCGGCGTCGTAGAGCCAGAACAGCACGTCATCCGCAGCCCCGCCGTCATAGGCATTGCCGAGCGCCGCCTTGGTCGCCTTGGCGATCTTCACGCCAAGGTCGATCGAGGTCTCGTCGTTCAGCTGCAGCGGTCCGACCGGGAAGCCCAGCATCCGCGCCGCGTTGTCGACCAGCGCGGGCTCCACGCCTTCGCCGACCATGCGCACCCCTTCGTTGATGTAGGGGATGATGCAGCGGTTGGCGTAGAAGAAGCGGGCGTCGTTCACCACGATCGGCGTCTTGCGGATCTGGCGCACGTAGTCGAGCGCCTTGGCCACCGCGCGGCTGCCGGTTTCCTTGCCCTTGATGATCTCCACCAGCAGCATCTTCTCGACGGGCGAGAAGAAGTGGATGCCGATGAACTGCTCGGGCCGCTTGCTGGCCTTGGCCAGATCGCTGATCGGCAGGGTCGAGGTGTTGGAGGCATAGATGCAGTCCTCGCCCACCACGGCCTCGACGTTCTTGGTCACCTCGGCCTTCACGCCCGGATCCTCGAAGACGGCCTCGATGATCAGGTCGCAGCCCTTCAGCGCGTCGTAATCGGTCGTCGCGGTGATCCGGCCCAGAACCTCGGCCTTCTTCTCCTCGGTCGCCTTGCCGCGCTTGATGCCCTTGTCGAAGTAGCTCTCGGTATAGGCCTTACCCTTGTCGGCGGCCTCCTGCTTCTGGTCGATCAGCACGACCTCCATCCCGGCCTGCGCCGAGACGAGCGCGATGCCCGCGCCCATCATGCCCGCACCCATGACGCCCAGCTTCTTCACGCGCTGGTCGGGGGCCTCGGGCCGGTTCGCGCCTTTCTCCAGCGCTTCCTTGTTCAGGAACAGCGACCGGATCATCGCGCCCGACGACGGGTTCATGATGACGGAGGTGAACCACCGCGCCTCGATCTTCAGGGCGGTGTCGAACGGCACCTGCGCGCCTTCGTAGACCGCCGACAGCAGCGCCTTGGCCGCGGGGAAGGCACCCCATGTCTCGGCGTTGATCATCGCGTTGGCGCCGACGAAGGTCTGGAACCCCGCCGGGTGATAGGGCGCGCCGCCGGGCATCTTGTAGCCCTTTTCGTCCCAGGGCTTGACGATGGCGGGGCCGGACAGGACCCATTCCTTCGCCGCCGCGACCGGATCGGCCAGGACCTCGTCCACGATCCCGGCCTTCTTGGCGGCCGTCGGATCGGACATCTTGGCTTGCAGCAGGAAGGGGGCCGCCATCATCACGCCCAGCTTGCGCACCAGCCGGGTGGTGCCGCCCGCGCCGGGGAAGATCCCGACCTGGATTTCCGGCAGGCCCAGCTTGGCCTTGGGGTTGTCGGCAACAAAGATGCGGTGACAGGCCAGCGGCAGTTCCAGCCCGATGCCCATGGCGGTGCCGGGAACGGCGGCCGCGATCGGCTTGCCGCCCTTGTTGGTCTTGGGGTCCATGCCCGCGCGCTCAATCTTGCGCAGCAGGTGGTGGAGCGTCATGACCCCCTCGAACACGCCCTCGGCGCCCTGTTGCTTCATGCCCTGAAGCACGTTCAGGTCCATGCCGCCGGCCATCGTGTCCTTGCCGGACGTGATGACCACGCCCTTGACCGCGTCATCGGCCAGCGCGTCGTCGATCAGATCGCTCAGCTCCTGCGCGCCCTGCATGGTCAGCACGTTCATGCTCTTGCCCGGCAGGTCCCAGGTGATGACCGCGACGCCGTCGGCGCCTTTTTCCATCGTGAAGTCAGCCATTTAAGTCTCTCCTTACACGCGTTCGATGATGGTGGCCGCGCCCATGCCGGAGGCGACGCAGAGGGTGGCCAGGCCGACCTCCTTGTCGGACCGCTCCAGCTCGTCCAGCAGGGTGCCGATGATGATCGCGCCCGAGGCCCCCAGCGGGTGGCCCATTGCGATCGCGCCGCCGTTCACGTTCAGCTTGTCCATGTCCACGTCGAAGGCCTGCACGAAGCGCAGGACGACCGAGGAAAACGCCTCGTTCACTTCGAACAGGTCGATGTCCTGGATGCCCATGCCGGCATCGCCGAGGATCTTCTGCGTCGCGGGCACGGGGCCGGTCAGCATGATCGTCGGATCGGTGCCGATCTTGGCGGTCGCGCGGATACGGGCGCGGGGCTTGAGGCCCCATTTCTCGCCGAATTCCTTGGACCCGATCAGCACGGCGGCCGAGCCGTCCACGATGCCGGACGAGTTCCCGGCGTGGTGGATGTGGTTGATCTTTTCCAGATGCGGGTACTTGAGCCGCGCGACCTTGTCGAAGCCCGGCATCACCTCGCCCATGTCCTTGAACGACGGCTTCAGCGCACCGAGCGCCTGCATGTCGGTGCCGGGGCGGATGAATTCGTCATAGCTGAGGATCGGCAGGCCGTTCACGTCGCGGACGGTGACGATCGACTTCTCGAACCGGCCCTCATCCCAGGCCTTCTTGGCCAGCTGCTGCGAGCGGACGGCGAAGGCGTCGGCCTCGTCGCGGGTGATCCCGTATTCGGTCGCGATAATGTCGGCGCTGATGCCCTGCGGCACGAAATAGCGGTCGAGCGCGACGGTCGGATCGACCGCCACGGCCGCGCCGTCGCTGCCCATGGGCACGCGGGACATCATCTCGACACCGCCGGCGATGTAACCTTCGCCGGCGCCGCCCTTGACCTGGTTCGCGGCCAGGTTCACGGCCTCCATGCCGGAGGCGCAGAAGCGGTTGATCGACAGGCCGGGGATCGATTCATGCAGGTCGCTGGCCAGCACGGTGGTCCGGGCAAGGCAGCCGCCCTGTTCCATCGCCTGGGTTGCGTTGCCCCAGATCACGTCCTCGACCGCGTGGCCCTCGAAGCCGTTGCGGTCCTTGAGCGCGTTCAGCATCTGCTTGCCGAGCGACACCGCGGTCACCTCGTGCAGCGAGCCGTCGGGGCGGCCCTTGCCGCGCGGGCTGCGCACGGCGTCGTAGATATAGGCGTCTGACATGTTCTGCCTCCTTGGTCTTACAGGCCGCGGTCGGAAGGCCGACCGGGCATCAGGTCATAGGGGTGTTTCCATCCGGGCAGGCTCTCGATGTTCGAAAGCCACCGGTCGATATTAACCCACTCCTTGCGGTCGAAGCCGAAGGGCTCGGGGTAGAAGAGGTAGCCGCAGTTCGAGAAATCGGCGTTGGTCGGGCCGTCGCCGACCAGCCAGTCGCGGCCCGCGAGCGCGGTGTCGAGGACACGGAACGCCGCCTTGAGCCGGCCGCCCATGAAGCCGATGACCTCCATCGGGCGTTTGTCCTCGGGCAGGAAGTTCATCAGGAACCGCTGGGTGCCGCACTGGCTCGACATCTTGTGGTTGTCGAAGAACATCCAGCGCATGACCTCGCGCGTCTCCTCGGGCGTCGCGCCGCCGAACTTGCCGGACTTCTCGGTGATGTAGAGCTGGATGACGCCGGACTGGGACAGGACGACATCGCCGTCCTCCATCACCGGCGCTTCGCCCATCACGTTGCGGCCGAGGTAGTCCTCGGTCTTGGTGCCGCCGTTGAAGAAGTCGACCTTCACCGGCTCCCAGTCGAGGCCGGACAGTTCGAGGGGCAGGGCGGCCTTGTAGGCATTGCCGCTTTCGCCGAAGCAGTGGAGCTTGATCGTCATGGGGTCCTCCCGGTGTTGACGGCGGACCGGGGGTTTCACACCCCCGGACCCCCGTGGAGTTTATCTGGCCAGATGAAGATGGATCGTTAAGCCCTCATCAACCACCTTTGTGTGAAAGTCGATCTGCGTCGCAGACTGGAGAGTTGAGCGGCGTGCCAGGTGAAGCCCGGCGCCGTCCGTGCCCGATTGCAACCGGGCCTGACGGTGCGGGGTGGATCTGATCCGATCTTCATCTGGCCGGATAAACTCCCGCCGGAGGCGTTGGTCCGGTCCAGCCGCCGCGACTCCGGGGCTTTGAGGCGCCGACACATTCATCACCGCTTCCGATCCGCGAGTTCGGCCTGGAACAGGCGCAGACGGTGGGGCAGGTTGTCCTCGTGCGTGACGCTGTCGAAGTTCTCGAACAGGAAGGACAGCGCCTCGCCCTCGTCGAGGCCCGCTTCGTCGGCGAAGCGTTTCAGGCGCCGGTAGCCGTCCTCGGTCATCGCGGCCGGGAAACGGCGGGTCAGGCGGAAGCGTTTGGGCATCCTCTTTCTCCTCCTTCTCCGGGTCGCCGCCCGGCGCACATCCCCATGCGCCGGGCGGCTGTCCGTGAGTGGCGCCGCGGACGGCACCCCCTGTGGTCGTGTCAGGGCGCGGGTTGGTCCCCGGCTCAGAAGTTGGCCGCGTCGAGCGCCATGACCGTGTCCGCGCCGGAGGTGATCCGGGCGAGGTGCATGGAGGTCGCGGGCAGGCGGCGGGCCATGTAGTAGCGGCCCGTCGCGATCTTGGACTGGTAGAACTCGGCATCGCCCGTGCCCTCGGCCAGCTTGGCCTTGGCGGCGATTGCCATCTTCGACCACATCAGGCCGAGGCAGACATGCCCGAAGAGGTGCATGAAGTCATAGGACCCGGCCAGCGCGTGGTTGGGGTTCTTCATCCCGTTCTGCATGAAGAACATCGCGGCGTCCTGCAGGTGCTTGGAGGCGGTCTTGAGCGGCTCGATGAAACCGGTCGCGATCTCCTCGTCGCCGCCGTTCTCCTTGCAGAACGACTTGACCATCTCGAAGAAGGCCATCGCGGGCTTGCCGCCGTCGGCGGCCAGCTTGCGGCCCACGAGGTCGAGCGCCTGAACGCCGTTCGCGCCTTCGTAGATCATCGCGATCCGCGCATCCCGCGCGAACTGCGACATGCCGTGTTCCTCGATGTAGCCGTGGCCGCCATAGACCTGCTGGGCCAGCACGGTCATGTCGAACCCTTCGTCGGTGAGGAAGCCCTTGAGCACGGGCGTCAGGAGCGAGATCATGCCCTCGGCCGCGTGGTCGTCCTTGCGCACCGCCTCGTCGATCATCGTCGCGCCCCAGAGGGTGAACGCGCGGCCGCCCTCGGCAAAGCTCTTCTGGTCCATCAGCGAACGGCGGATGTCCGGGTGCACGATCAGCGGATCGGCGGGGCCGTCCGGGTTCTCGGCGCCGGTGATGGCGCGGCCCTGCAGGCGGTCCTTGGCGTAATCCACCGCGTTCTGGTAGGCGGCTTCGGCCACGGCGAGGCCCTGCATGCCGACGCCGAGACGCGCTTCGTTCATCATGGTGAACATGGCGCGCATGCCCTTGTGTTCCTCACCCAGCAGGTAGCCCTCGGCGCCGTCGTAGTTCATGACGCAGGTGGCGTTGCCGTGGATGCCCATCTTCTCTTCGATGTTGCCGACGGCGACGCCGTTGCGGGCGCCGATGTTGCCGTCGTCATCCACGAGGAACTTGGGCACGATGAAGAGCGACACGCCCTTGATGCCCTCGGGGCCGCCGGGGATCTTGGCCAGCACGAGGTGAACGATGTTCTCGGACATGTCGTGTTCGCCGGCCGAGATGAAGATCTTCTGCCCGGTGATCTTGTAGGTGCCGTCGCCCTGCGGTTCGGCCTTGGTGCGCATCAGGCCCAGGTCCGTGCCGCAGTGCGGTTCGGTCAGGTTCATCGTGCCGGTCCAGTCGCAGCTGACCATCTTGGGCAGCCACTTGGCCTTCTGCGCGTCGGTGCCGTGCGCGTGGATCGCGGAATAGGCGCCGTGCGTCAGGCCCTGGTACATGGTGAAGGCCATGTTGGCGCCGGTGAACATCTCGCCGACGGCAGTGGCGAGGACATAGGGCATGCCCTGGCCGCCGTATTCGGGATCGCAGTCGAGCCCCGTCCAGCCGCCTTCGCGCACCTGGTCGAAGGCCGCCTTGAACCCGTCGGGCGTGTAGACGACGCCGTTTTCCAGCCGGCAGCCCTGCTGGTCGCCGACGGGGTTGAGAGGCGCCAGCACCTCGGACGCGATCTTGCCGGATTCCTCGAGGATCGCGACGGTGAAGCCGTCGTCCAGGTCGGAATAGCCCGGAATGTCACGTGTCGAGACCTTGAGGACATCGTGCAGGAGGAATTGCATGTCCTTGACGGGTGCGGTGTAGCTCGGCATCTCTCTCTCCCAATGCGTCGTTACTGCGGCGTGATTATTCGGCCGCCTTCATGTCGTCGTTCAGCGAGGCGATCATCTGGTGGCCCCACTGCATCTGCTGTTCCAGCTCCGCGATCGCCTCATCCAGCTCCGCGCGCTGTTTCTTCATGTCGTCGAGCCGCGCCTGCGCGATCTCGTAGGTCTTTTCGATCTGCGTCTTCTGCTGGTCCCCGATGTAGTAGAGGTCGAGCAGCTGGCGGATTTCCTCGAGGCTGAACCCGAACCGCTTGCCGCGCAGGATCAGCTTCAGCCGTGCACGGTCGCGACGGGTGAAGAGGCGTTTCTGGCCGATGCGGATCGGAAAGAGCAGCTCCTTGGCTTCGTAGAACCGCAGGGTGCGCGGGGTCACCTCGAAGGCGTCGCACATCTCGCGGATCGTCAGTGTGTCTTCGGTCATGTCATCTGTCCGTATTTTTCTGACCACTCGGTCAAAGATTGGCTTTGTGACCGGGGAGATGATACAGACGCTTTCTCGATACAACGATAATTGACGTTTACGTAATGGCTACGCTGCGTCACTTCCAGGGTGACGTAACTTCCTTCAAGTTTCCCGTACGTAACGCGAAATATCCTTACCCGGGGTCATCGGGTTTCGGGCGCCGAATATCCCCATAAATGGGGCGCATATGACGCCCGGCAAGGCGATGATCTGCGCGTCAGATCGTGGGCACGCCGAGGTCGCGGGCCGTGTTGTTGCGCAGGCCCTTCAGCTCTTCGATCGCCTCGTCCAGCTGGGCGCGCTGATCGTTCAGCTCGGCCAGCTGGCGGTCGGCGTGGCCGATCCATTCCAGCAGCTGCGCCCTGCTGCCCTCGTTGTCGTAGACCTGCAGCCACTGGCGGATGTCTTCCAGCGGGAAGCCGAACTTGCGGCCGCGCAGAATCAGTTTCATCCGCGCGATGTCGCGCTTGCCGTAATAGCGCGCGCGGCCGACCCGCTCGGGCTGGAGCAATTCGATATATTCATAATAACGAAGCGTTCGCGGGGTCACGTCGAACCGCGCGCACATATCCTTGAAGCTCACGCGCTCGTCGCTCATGGCTGCCCTCCCGCAAGGTGCCGCAAGGTTAGGCATTTCAATCGGGGCGGGCAAGTTCCCTGCCTTGCCCTCGTCGCGAAATGCGGATGTTATGCGGCGGAACGACGGGGCCCGCACCACGGGCGCAGACAGGCCGACATGGACGAAGCAAAGAAACAGGCGATCGCGCAGATGTTCATCACGGCGCTGCCCCATGCGGTGGCGCTCGGGATCGGGCTGGACGACATCGGGCCGGGCGAGGCCGTCATGTCGATGCCGTGGCGCGAGGATCTGGTGGGCGATCCCGAGACAGGCGTGATTCACGGCGGCGCGGTCTATGCGCTGATCGACACCTGTTCCGGCGCCGCGGTGATGAGCCATCCCGAAGCCGGGCGGACGGCGACCATCGACCTGCGCATCGAATACATGCGGCCCGCGACACCGGGGCAGGCGATCACCGCCCGCGCCACCTGCCATCATGTCACCCGCACGGTGGCTTTCGTGCAGGCCGTGGCGACGGACGGGGATGACGACCGGCCGGTCGCCCGCGCCTCGGGCGCGTTCACGGTGGAGCGGGGCTGATGGCGCGTCCGAAACCGGAACCGGTCCAGGTGGTCAAGGAACGGCGCGACGCGGCTCTGGCGGCCCTTGTCGCGCGGGTGCCCTATATCCGCTTTCTGGGGATCAGCTTTGAACGGCGGGGGGACGAACTGACCGCCGTCATGCCCTATCGCGAGATGCTGATCGGCAATCCGCACCTGCCGGCCCTGCACGGCGGGGCGACGGGGGCGTTCCTTGAGGTGACGGCGCAGATCGGCCTGGCCTGGTCCTCGCTCTGGGACCGGATCGAAAGCGGCGAGGTCGACGCGATGGCGCTGGCGGATGGCCGGGACCTGCCGCGCCTGCCGCGCACGGTGGATTTTACCGTCGACTACCTGCGCTCGGGCCTGCCGCGCGACGCCTATGCGCGGGCCGAGGTGACGCGCTCGGGCCGCCGTTATGCCAGCGTGCTGGTCGAGGCATGGCAGGACAACCGCGGCCGGCCCTTCGCCCATGCCATGGGCCATTTCGTGATGCCGCAGAGCGGAGACGCCGGATGAGCCTCGCCTCCGGCGCCGAGGCGCCCGCAGACGCACCCGTCGCAGCACCGGTGCTGACCAACCGCCGCGTGCTGAAGATCGCCTTTCCGATCGTTCTGTCGAATGCGACCGTGCCGATCCTCGGCGCTGTCGACACCGGCGTCGTCGGCCAGCTCGGCGCGGCCGAACCGATCGGTGCGGTCGGCATCGGCGCGGTGACGATCACCTCGATCTACTGGGCCTTCGGGTTCCTGCGGATGGGGACCACCGGCCTTGTCAGCCAGGCCCACGGGGCAGGGGACCGGGGCGAGGTCGCGGCGCTGCTGACACGCGGCCTGATGATCGCGATGGCGGGCGGGCTGCTGCTGATCCTGTTGCAGGTGCCGCTGATTGCCGGGGCGCTGTGGATGTCCCCGGCCTCGGCCGATGTGGAGGCCATGGCACGCGATTACCTGACCATCCGCATCTTCTCGGCCCCTTTCGCGATCTCGGTCTATGTGCTGACCGGCTGGCTGATCGCGCAGGAACGCACCGGCGGGATGCTGGCGATACAGGTCGTGATGAACGGGGCCAATATCATCCTCGACCTGTGGTTCGTCCTCGGTCTCGGCTGGGGCGTCGGCGGGGTGGCCTTCGCCACGCTGCTGTCCGAGATGCTGGGTGCCGCGCTTGGCCTGTGGCTGTGCCGGGCGGCGTTCCGCGTGCCCGCATGGCGCGACTGGCCGCGCGTCTTCGACCGGGCGCGGCTGAAGCACATGGCGGTGGTGAACACCGACATCATGATCCGCTCGATGCTGCTGCTCGCGATCTTCACCTCGTTCATGTATTTCGGCGCGCGGTTCGGAGACGTGAACCTGGCCGCGAACCAGGTGCTGCTGCAGTTCCTGCACATCACCGCCTATGCACTCGACGGTTTCGCCTATGCGGCCGAGACGCTGGTCGGGCAGGCGCATGGCGCCAAGGCGCGGGCGACGCTGCGCCGGGCCGCGATCCTGACCTCGGCCTGGGGCGCGGTGTCGTGTCTGGCGATGGCGCTGGCCTTCGCGCTGGCGGGCGGGGCGATCATCGACCTGATGACCACCGCCCCCGGCGTGCGCGAGGCGGCGCGCGATTTCCTGCCGTGGATGGTCCTGGCCCCGCTCACCGGCTGGCTGGCTTGGATGATGGACGGCATTTTCGTCGGCGCGACCCGGTCGCGGGACATGCGCAACATGATGATCGTCTCGGCCCCGGTCTATTTCGCCGCCGCCTACGCGCTGATGCCGCTTTGGGGCAATCACGGGCTGTGGCTGGCGTTCCACATCTCCTTCCTGATGCGCGGCGTCACGCTTCTGGCCCGCTATCCCGCGCTGGAAGCGTCGGCCGCGCGGCCCGCGACATGAGGCGGCTGGCGCACCGGATCACGCTTGGCCTCGGCCTCGCCATGGCCGCGCTGCCGGTCGGGGCGCAGGAATTCCGCTATCTCGGCCTTGGCCGCATCATGATCAACGACGCCTTCGCGGGGACCTACGACCGGTGGCAGACCGGCTCGGCCGCGGTCAGCCTGACGTTTGGCCCCGAGTGGACCGGCACATTGCCCACGATGCCGGGGCAGGTGATCGAACTGCGGTTCCTCGCGCAGGTCATTGCGCCCGACAACCTGCGGCGGCCGCATCCGCTGGACCGGCCCTATGCCAATGCGGTGTCCTTCGGGCTGCACACGCACTTCGACTTGCAAGGTATTGAAATCGCGGCCGGCGGTGATCTGGTGATCACCGGCGACCAGACCGGCCTGCACCGGTTCCAGAGCGAGCTGCATGACGTGATCGGCGTGCCGGGGCCAGCGCCTGCAACCCGCGCGGCGGGGATCGGCAACGGCCTGCATCCGACGGCAGTGATCGAGGCCGGGCACAGCTTCGATTTCGGCGAGGCGCGGATCCGGCCCTTCGTCGAGGGGCGCTACGGGGTCGAGACACTGATCCGCGCCGGGTTCGACCTGACACTTGGCACGTTCGGGACCGGTACGCTGATGGTCCGCGACCCTGTCTCCGGCCACCGCTACCGCGCCGCGGGGCAGGCCGCGCCGGGGCTGAGCCTGATCTTCGGCGGCGACATCGCCCACGTGGCCGACAGCGTCTTCCTGCCCGGACCGCGCTACGGGACCGAGGACCGGATGCGCCTGCGGGTCGGCTTCAACTGGCAGGGCCGGCGTGCGGCCGTTTACTATGGCCTGTCCTGGCTGACGCCCGAATTCAGCTCCCAGCCCGAGGGGCAGGTCGTCGGGGCGTTGCGGCTGGATTACGCCTTTTAGCTAAGCCCAAAGAAACATTTGGTTTTTCTAATCTGATCTGTTACCGTTCTGGAAACAGTCACGGCCGGTCAACGGTCGGGCGATAAAAATAATAAACAAACATAACGAGTTAGTAGGGCAGAGCACAGGCAATGAGAACGGGCTATCGAGGCACGTTCGTGTTTTCCTGGTCGCAGACGGAAGTGGATGGCCTCCCGGCCTCTCCGATCCAGTCGCTCTCCGTCGGATCCGCGTGGTCCTGGCGGGGCGAGGTCGTGAGGCTGGACGGTCCTTCCGGGCTGCTGGAACTGGAAATGGCGGACGAACAGGTCGATCTGCGGAAAAGGGCGGTGCGCAGCGTGCGCCGTCTCGTGGGCGCGGCCATGACGCATACGACGCGGTTGGACGAGGTGGAGGTCGACGACACCCTGCGTGACACCGGTTTTGTCGTGACAAATGGCGCGCGCAGTTATCAGGCGACGGTGATCGAGACGGGGCAGGGCACACCGCCGCTCCTGATGTTCCTCGACGAACTGCCGCCGCGCGACAGCGAATTGTGGGTGGTGCACGTGATGCTGACCCCGCGGCGCGAACCGCGGATCCCGCATGGCAACCAGAACAGCGGCTTCATCTGTTTCACGCCGGGCACCCGGATCCGCACGCCGCATGGCGTGACGCGGGTCGAGGAGCTGCGCGAAGGCGATTACGTCCTGACCAAGGACAACGGCCCGCAGCCGGTGCTTTGGTCCGGGGCCCGCCGGATGTCGGGCGCGCGGCTCTATTCGATGCCATGGCTGCGGCCGATCCGGATCCGGACGGGCGCCTTCGGGATCGCGCAGCCGGACGAGGAGTTCCTCGTCTCGCCGGAACACCGGATGCTGGTGCGCGGCCCCGTGGCGCGGGCGCTGTTCAACACCAGCGAGGTGCTGGTTGCGGCGCGCGACCTGATCCACGGGACATCCATCGTGCAGGACACCAAGGTGCGCGAGGTCACCTATGTGCACCTGCTGCTGCCCGCACATCAGATAGTCTGGGCGAACGGGGTCGAAACGGAAAGCTTCCATCCGGCCAATGCCTCGCTGGACACGCTGACCGAGGACGACCGGCGGCGCCTGCTGTCGGGGATGCCGGCCATCGCGACGGATGCCTATGCCTACGGCGGTTTCGCCCGGCGCAACCTGACCGCGCCCGAGGCGGCGATCCTGATGCACGAAGCGGCCTGAGAGGCCGGAAACGGAATGACGACATTGGCGGGCGCGGGAGTGTTGACTTCCGCGCCCGCACCCGTATAAGCGCGCCTTCATTGGTGTTGGTGGCCCCCGCAAGGGGATGCCTGTCGGCCGCACCCCTCTTCCGTCCTTGCGGACGGTCTCGGACGGGGAAAGCAAAGGACAACGCCCTTCATATGCCGCGAGGCTGCCCGTCAGGGCGGATGCGCGGCGCCACGACAGAAGGAGATCAGACGGTGACCAAACGCACCTCTGCCAAGTACAAGATCGACCGCCGCATGGGCGAAAACATCTGGGGCCGCCCGAAGTCCCCGGTGAACCGCCGCGAATACGGCCCCGGCCAGCACGGCCAGCGCCGCAAGGCCAAGATGTCGGACTTCGGTCTGCAGCTGCGCGCCAAGCAGAAGCTGAAAGGCTACTACGGCGACCTGACCGAGAAGCAGTTCAAGCGCATCTACATCGAAGCCGCACGGGTCAAGGGCGACACCGGCGAGAACCTGATCGGCCTGCTCGAGCGCCGTCTGGACGCCGTCGTCTACCGCGCCAAGTTCGTCGCGACCGTCTTTGCCGCCCGCCAGTTCGTGAACCACGGCCACGTGACCGTGAACGGCCAGAGCGTCAACATCCCGTCCTACCGGGTCAAGGAAGGCGACGTGATCGCGGTCCGCGACAAGTCCAAGCAGCTGGCCGTCGTGATCGAAGCGACCGGCCTGCCGGAGCGTGACGTGCCCGATTACATAGAGGCCGACCACTCCAAGATGACCGCGACCTTCGTCCGGACCCCGGCCCTGGGCGACGTGCCCTACCCGGTGATGATGGAACCGAACCTCGTGATCGAATACTACGCGCAGAACTGATCGTTCCGCGGCGCGCATTGCAGGGCCGTCCCGATCGGGGCGGCCCTTTTCGTTTGCGCTCAGGGTCTCGGCGGCCGCTCAGGCTTCGGCGGGTCCGGGCGCGAAGTCGGGCAGGCTGTGTTCGATCCAGTCGGCCAGGTGGCGCAGCCGCCGCGCCGCTTCCTCGCCCAGTGGGGTCAGGGTGTAATCCACGCGCGGCGGCACCTCGTTGTGGTCCTGCCGCCGGATCAGCCCGATGGCCACGAGGTTGCCGAGCGTTTCCGACAGCATCCGCTCGCTGATCCCGTCGATCCTGCGCCGGATCTCGGCAAAGCGCATCGTGCCGTCCTTAAGCGCCAGCAGCACCAGGAATCCCCAGCGACTCGTCAGTTGCCGCAGGACCAGACGCGACGGGCAATTCGCGGACATGACGTCCGGGGTCAGGGCATCTTCGGGCATCTGTGCGCTCCTGCAGAAGGGGGTATGCCGGGAAATCTTATGCTTACGAAAATGTAAGTTCTTACTTTTCGTAAGTAAAGGGTGCAGATCAGTCGCATCCAGAGATTATCACCTTAAGGAGACAGACATGACCATCGCAGTGACCGGAGCAACCGGACAACTCGGCCGACAGGTCGTCGGGAAACTGAAGCAGGCGGGTGTCGTACCCGTCGCACTGGCCCGCGATCCTTCGAAAGCCGCGGATCTGGGCGTCGAAACCCGACTGGCCGATTACGACCGGCCTGAGACCCTCACACCGGCGCTGGCCGGCGTGGACACCCTCCTGCTGATCTCGTCCAGCGAGGTCGGCAAGCGCGCGGCCCAGCACGCCGCCGTCATCGACGCGGCGGTCGCGGCGGGCGTGGGGCATATCGTCTATACCTCGATCCTCAACGCGCCGGACAACCCGATCTCGCTGGCCGCCGAACACCGGGCGACCGAGGCCGCGCTGGCCGCGTCCGGCCTGACCACCACCATCCTGCGCAACGGCTGGTATTCCGAGAACTACGCCGCAAGCCTCCCCGCCGCCGTCGCCAACGGCGCAGTCATCGGCAGCGCGGGCGAGGGCCTGATCTCGGGCGCCGCGCGTGAGGATTTCGCGGATGCGGCGGTGGCCGTGCTGACCGGGTCGGGACACGAGGGCAAGGTCTATGAACTGGCGGGCGACGCGGCCTTCCGGCTGTCCGACCTGGCGGCCGAGGCGAGCCTGCAGACCGGCAAGGACATCGGCTATGTCGACATGCCGGCGCAGGATTACGCGGCCGTGCTGGAAAAGATCGGTCTCGACGGCGGACTGGCCGCTGCCATCGCGGGCTGGGACGTGGACGCCGCCGGTGGTGCGCTCTACTCCTCCGACCGCACGCTCTCGACGCTGATCGGCCGCCCGACGACGCCGCTGCCGCAGGTCGTCAAGGCCGCTCTGGCCGCCTGAATCGTCCGAACCGGCGCCTTGACGGGCCCTCGCATCATGCGGGGGCCTTTCCGCGTCGGGGCACCCTACAAGGCCCCCGAAATCGCCTGCAAAGCGGGCCCGCGCGCTTTGCACTTGCAGCGAAAGCCGGGAATTGGCATGGACCCTGCCCGTGGCGGCATTAGTCTGTTCCACAATAGAAGGAGGCCGAAGTCCCATGACGCACCCTGTTTACGCCCGGATCGAAGGACCCGTGATCCTGATCGGCTTCGGTTCGATCGGCCGTGGCACGCTGCCGCTGATCGAGCGGCACTTCGATTTCGACCGCGAGAAACTCACGGTGATCGAGCCGAACCCGGCTCTGACCGACGAACTGAAGGCGCGGGTGCCAAATGTCGTGACCGAGGCACTGACCGAGGCGAACTATCGCGACATTCTTGGCGGGCTGTTCCAGGGCAGTGGCGGGTTCGTGGTGAACCTTAGCGTCGATACATCATCGCTCGACATCATGAAATTCTGCCGGGAAAACGGGGTGTTGTACATCGACACTGTCGTGGAGCCATGGGCCGGCTACTATTTCGGGACCGAAGACAACGCCGCGCGCACCAACTACGCGCTGCGCCAGGCGGTGCGGGACGAAAAGGCGGCCAATCCGGGGGGCACCACGGCGGTCAGCTGCTGCGGGGCCAATCCGGGCATGGTGTCGTGGTTCGTCAAGGAAGCTCTGCTTATGCTTCAACGGGATACGGGGCGCGGTGAAAGCGTGCCGGAGACCCGCGAGGGCTGGGCAAAGCTGATGCAGGACCTCGACGTCTGGGGCGTGCACATCGCCGAGCGGGACACGCAGGTCCGGCTGACTCCGCGCGAGCCGGGTCATTTCGTGAACACATGGTCGGTCGAGGGCTTCATCGCCGAGGGGTTTCAGCCCGCGGAACTGGGCTGGGGCAGCAAGGAGACGTGGCGGCCCGAGAATTCGCATTCACACTCAAAAGGTTGCATGGCCGGGATCTGGCTGGAGCAGCCGGGCGCGAACACCCGGATCAAGACATGGTGCCCGACGCCGGGTCCACAGTTCGGCTTCCTCGTGACCCATAACGAGGCGATTTCCATTGCCGATTACTACACCGTCGGCGCGCCCGATGCGCCCGATTACCGGCCGACCTGCCACTACGCCTATCACCCCTGCGACGACGCGGTGCTGAGCCTGCACGAGATGTTCGGCTCCAACCAGATCCAGGAGGTGCATCACATCCTCGACGTGGACGAGATCGAACCGGGCGGGATCGACGAGCTGGGTGTCCTGCTTTTCGGTCATGAAAAGAATGCCTTGTGGTACGGCTCTCGCCTGTCGAATGAAGAGACCAAGTCGCTCGCGCCGGATCAGAACGCGACCGGTCTGCAAGTGACCTCGGCCGTTCTCGCTGGGATGGTCTGGGCGCTGGAGAACCCGGAAGCCGGGATCGTCGAGACGGACGAGATGGACCACAAGCGGTGCCTGGAGGTGCAGCTGCCCTATCTCGGGCCGGTCGAGGGGCATTACACCGACTGGACGCCGCTGACGGACCGCCAGACCCAGTTTCCCGAGGATCTGGACGAGGCAAATCCCTGGGCATTCCGGAACGTTCTGGAGCGGCTTTAGATTCAAGAGCGACGTCGGCGTCACGTTGGCGCTTGGATTTACCTGATCTTAGAGGTCTTGCCTGAAGCTGCGTCGATATTCGGCGGGGCTCTGCCCCGTCATGTCGCGAAAGGCGGAGGTGAACGCGGACAGGGAGGCATAGCCGACGGCCAGGGCGACCTCGGTGATCGAGGCGTCGTTTTCGGCCAGCAGTTCGATCGCACGGATCATGCGCATGCGGCGGAGCGCGGCGCGCCACGGCATGCCGATCTCGGATGCGAACCGGCGGGCGAGAGTGCGCGGGGTCACGGCCAGCGTGGCGGCGAGGGCGTCGAAGCTGGGAGGATCCTCCAGCGCAACGGCGGTCAGCGCAAGGGCGCGGCGGATCATCGGGCTGTGCCCGGACGGCATGTGTGCGGGCGATGGCGCGCGGGCGAGATGCCAGACCTCCTGCGTGAGCGCGGCGAAAAGGGCATCTGATCGGGGATCTCCGGGCGCCTCCGGGTCCGTCCTGTCGCGGAGGGCTGTCAGCAGGGCGCGCGCCAGTGGCGAGATGTCGAAGACGGAGAGCGTGGCGGGCGGTTGCGGGGTGGCTTCGGGCGCGAAAAGGACCGAGAGCGCGGTCAATGGCTGTGGCAGTTCCACCGTGATCGCGTGATCCGCCGCGATCAGGGCGGCGCGGGCCGGGGGCAAGGACCACGTCCGTCCCTCCGCCTCCAGCCGCATGGCGCCCCGCGCCGCGTAGAGAAGGTAGTGCCGATCCATCCGGAACGGCTGCGGCGGAGCAGGCGCGAAATCGCGGTGGATGACGAAGGCGGGCGCGGACATAGGCGCAGGCTATCAGCCTGTCAGGGTCTCGTCGTCCTCCGCGATCAGCCGCAGCGAGACGGGCGCGCCGGTCATCAAGGGCCGGACCTCCGCGCCGATCCGGGCGAAGGCGGGCGAGGCGAGGTAGGCGGCCAGGCCCGACTTGTCCTGCCAGCGGTGCAGGACGGTGACACTGTCCTCGGCGGCGGCGGCGGTCAGGACGTCGAAGGACAGGTTGCCGGGCATCGCACGCGCCTCGGCGGCGTCACGGGCCAAGAGCGCGGTGGCGCGGGGCCGGTCGGCGGGGGCGACGGGAAAGGTGACGATGGCGATATACATGGGGTCCTCGTGGTTTGCACAGGAGGCAGAATGGCGCGGGCGGGACCTGTCGCGCTTGCGCCGGGCGGACGAAAACCGGCGCGGGGCGGACAATCCGGCGGCGTGCAGGGGGGTGGCACGGGCTATGGCCTAAGGCGGATCGCTTCGCTATGAGGGGGCAACACCTTGGGGAACCACAAATGTCTGACCAGATCGCGCCGCAGCCGGGCATCATGGACATCGCGCTCTACGTCTCGGGCGAGAGCGGTATCGCGGGCCGTTCCGACGTGCTCAAGCTGTCGTCGAACGAAAACCCCTATGGCTTCTCCGACCATGCGCGCGAGGCGTTTCAGCGCGCGGTCACGAACCTGCACCGCTATCCCAACACCGACCACGCCCCCCTGCGCCGGGCGATCGGCGAGATCCACGGGCTGGACCCGGACCGGATCATCTGCGGCGTCGGCTCGGACGAGGTGCTGCAGTTCATCGCGCAGGCCTACGCCGGGCCGGGGGACGAGGTGATCACCACGGCGCACGGCTTCTCGATGTACCCGATCCTCGCCCGCGCGGTCGGCGCCGTGCCGGTGACGGTGGACGAGACCGAGCGGCGGGTGGACGTGGACAAGATCCTCGCCGCCGTGACGGAGCGGACGCGGATCGTGTTCATCGCCAACCCCGCCAACCCGACGGGCACGATGGTGGACGAGGCGGACCTGTCGCGGCTGGCCACGGCGCTGGAGGGGCGCGCGTTTCTCGTGCATGACGGGGCCTATGCGGAATTCGTCGAGGGCTTCGACGGCGGGGCCGGTCTGGTCGAGGCGCATCCGAACGTCATCATGACGCGCACGTTTTCCAAGATTCACGGCCTCGGCGGGCTCCGTATCGGCTGGGGCTATGCGCGTCGCGAGGTGATCGATGTGCTGAACCGCCTGCGCCAGCCGTTCAACCTGTCCGAGCCGCAGATGGCCGCGGCCGAGGCGGCGGTCAGGGACGTCGCGTTCACGCGCCGGTGTCGGCAGGAAAACGCCCGCTGGCGGGACTGGTTGCGCAACGCTCTGGTGCAGATGGGCGTCGGGTGCGACGAAAGTCATGCGAATTTCGTGCTGGCACGGTTCGCGGATGCGGACGAGGCGGCGACGGTGGATGCCGCGCTCAAGGCTGAGGGGATCATCGTGCGCCGGGTCGGGGGCTATGGCTTTCCCGAGGCGTTGCGGATCACGGTGGGCGACGAATCCGCCTGCCGCCGCGTGATCCACGTGATCGGCCAGCAGAAGGGAGTGCGCTGATGGCGCAGGTTTACGGGCGTGTGGCCCTGATCGGGCTGGGGCTGATCGCGTCCTCGATGTTCTGGGCGATGAAGCGCGGCGGCGTCGCTGGCGAGGTGACGGGCTATGCGCGGTCCGAGGCCACGCGCGAGACGGCGCGCCGGATCGGGCTGTGCGACCGGGTTTTCGACAGCGCGGAAGAGGCCGTGGAGGGCGCCGATCTGGTGGTGCTCTGCGTGCCGGTCGGGGCCATGGGGCCGGTGGCCGAGGCGATCGCGCCGCATCTCAAGCCGGGGGCGACGGTGATCGACGTGGGGTCGGTCAAGCAGTCGGTGATCGACGCGGTCGGGCCGCATATCCCCGAGGGCGTGCATTTCGTGCCGACCCACCCGATGGCGGGGACCGAGCATTCGGGGCCCGAATCCGGCTTTGCCGAGCTCTTCGACAACCGCTGGTGCCTCGTGGTGCCGGGGGATGCGGACGAGGCGGCAGTCGCGGCGGTGGAGGCCTATTGGCAGGCGCTCGGCGCGAACACCGAGCGGATGGAGGTGGGGCACCACGATCTGGTCTGCGCGGTGGTCAGCCACGTGCCGCACCTGATCGCCTACACGATGGTGGGCGTGGCCGACGACCTGCGGCGCGTCTCGGACCAGGAGGTCATCAAGTTCTCGGCGGCGGGCTTCCGGGATTTCACCCGGATCGCGGCGTCGGACCCGACCATGTGGCGCGACGTGTTCCTGTCCAACAAGGACGCGGCGCTGGAGATCCTCGGGCGCTTCACCGAGGAACTGTTCGCGCTGCAGCGGGCGATCCGGACCGGGGACGGCGACCTGCTGTTCGACTATTTCACCCACACCCGCGCGATCCGGCGCGGGATCGTTCAGGCCGGGCAGGACACGGACAAGCCCGACTTCGGACGGATCGGGGGCCGCGCGTGACGCGGCTGGCCGCGATATTGGCGCTGGCGCTTGCAGCCGGGCCTGTCGCGGCCAAGGCGCCGGAACAGTCCCTGCGGCCCGTGGCGCGCGTGGCCACGGCTCCGGCCGTGACGCCAGACGCTGCGGAGTCCGATGTGGTCGAGGATGCCGGGTCCGAAGGGGCTGCGGCGGCGGTGGCGACGATCACGGTGCTGGAACTCACCGCGCGGGGCAGGGCCCTGTCGGACGTCGCGGCGGTGGAAAGCCTCGCCGGCACCGGGGCTGAGACGGCGCCGGACCCCGAGCCGGTGCCCGAGGCAGAACCCGATCCGATGCCTGAACCTGCGGTCGTCGTCACGGAAGGTGCGCCCCCGTTGCGGCCCGGTGCCCGCCCGGCTGTGCTGGCCGGGGCCGGGCAAAGCGGCGCGGAGTCCGGGCGCGGGGATGCCGTGCCGGAGTCTGACGCCGGGGTCAGGGAACAGGCCGGGCTGGACCGGTCGCTGCGCCCGGTGTCGCGGCCGCGCGATCTGGATGTCACGGCGGCACCTGCGCCCGCGCCTGCACCGGAACCCGCGCCGGCGGCAGAGCCGCGGGCCGCGGAGCCTGCCCGGCCGCAGACGGCGCGGGCCATCACCCCCGAAACGCTGGGGGTGAAGCCCGAGGCGGAGCCGAAGCCGCGCGGTCTGCTGGCCCTGCTGCGTCCGAAACAGCGTTCGCCCGCTGTGGACGACAAGGCCCGGCGACAGGGCGCGGCGCGGCGGCAGGGCTCGGTCTGCGGCGATCCGGAGATACAGGGCGTGGCGGTCGGCAAGGTGGCCGGCACGCTGAAGGGCTGCGGTGTGGTCGATGCGGTGCGGATCCAGTCGGTGGCCGGTATTGGCCTGTCGACGCATGCGGTGATGGATTGCAAGACCGCTCAGACGCTGCGGGCCTGGGTCGACTCGGGGCTCCGGCCCTCGGTCGGGCGCCATGGCGGCGGGGTGGCGCAGTTGCGGGTCGCCGCCCATTACGCCTGCCGCGGGCGCAACAACCAGAAGGGCGCGCGGATTTCCGAACACGGCAAGGGCCGCGCGATCGACATCTCGGCCTTCCGCCTGCGGGACGGGACCGAGATTTCGGTGCTGAAGGACTGGGGCAACGGGACCAAGGGCCAGATCCTGCGCAACCTCCACCGCACGGCCTGCGGGCCCTTCGGGACGGTTCTGGGGCCGAATTCGGACCGGTTCCACAAGGATCATTTCCATCTCGACACGGCACGGTATCGCAGCGGGTCCTACTGCCGCTAGGCGCTGACCTGCCGGGATTGCGCCGTCTGGCGACGTCGCGCGGGGAAGGGCTCCGCCCGGCCATCGAGGCCGGACGGTGCCCTGCCTCCGGCGGAGGTATTTGGAACCAGAAGAAGCGGGGGACCGGCGCGGGGCGGAGGGCACGCGCCACATCCTGAGCGATTGCGTGCCGGGGTTTGGCTGGGCCGGGCGGGTGCCACTAGCATCCGACGAGGCCAAAGGCTGGCCCGAAGTGGGAGCGCGCCCGATGACCAGACCACCCGACGCCCTGAACATCCACGAACTGCGCGAGATCGCGCGGCGGCGGCTGCCGCGCTGGCTGTTCGAGTTCGTCGACCGGGGGACCGAGGACGAGGTGGCGCTCAGGAACAACCGCGCGGCCTTCGAGCGGCTGAAGCTGGACACGCAGGTGCTGGTCGATGTCTCGGCCCGCGACCTGTCGACCGAGGTGCTGGGCCAGCGGCACCGGCTGCCGATCGGCATCGCGCCGACCGGGGCGGCGGGATTGTTGTGGTACAAGGGCGAGCTGGAGCTGGCGCGGGCGGCCAAGGCGGCGGGGATACCCTTCACGCTGGCGACCGGGTCGCTGACCAGCATGGAGGAGATCGCGCGGGACGTGGGCGGGACGCTGTGGTTCCAGCTCTACATCTGGTCGGACCTCGCGCTGTCGCTGAAGCTGGTGGAGCGGGCGAAGAACGCGGGCTTCGAGGCACTGGTGGTCACCGTCGACGGGCCGGTGCCGACGAACCGGGAATACAATGTCCGCAACGGGTTCGAGCTGCCCTTCCGCTACACCCGGCGCAACACCGCACAGGTGCTGCTGCACCCGCGCTGGTTCGCGGGCGTGCTGATGCGCTACGTCAGGGACGGCGGCCTGCCGACCCGCGCGAACTACCCCGAGGGCGAGACCGAGAGCATCACGCGGCCCACCACGACCTCGCGCGTGCGCAAGAACGACAGCGTGTCGTGGGAGGACCTCAAGCGCCTGCGCGAGATGTGGCCGGGCAAGCTGATGCTGAAGGGCGTGCTTACCGCCACGGACGCCGAGCGCGCGCTGGAGGCGGGCTGTGACGCGGTGATCGTGTCGAACCACGGGGGGCGGAACTTCGACAGTTCGATGGCGCCGATCACGGTCCTGCCCGAGATCGTGGACGCGGTCGGGTCGCGGACCACGGTCATCGTCGACAGCGCGTTCCGGCGGGGCAGCGACATCGTGAAGGGCCTGGCGCTCGGCGCGGACATGGTTCTGGTGGGGCGGCCGACGCTGTGGGGGATCACGGCAGGGGGCGAAGCCGGTGCGCGGCATGCGATCGGGATACTGGAGGCCGAGATGAGCCGGACGATCAGCTATCTCGGCTGCACCTCGGTCGACCAGCTGGCGCGTCACATGGTGCGGACGGTGGACACGCCGCATCTGCCCAGCCGGATGTGACCGGCCCGCGCGGCGCTTGATCGGTTCCCCGGTGCATGGTTTGCTTTCCGCCGACCTGCGTGGCGGGGTCGGCTGGAAGGGGGGAGCGCGATGGCGGTGATTGATGAACGCATGGCGGCGGAGATCGAGGGCGACTTCGTCGTCTTCCTGATCGGGATGCGGATCAACCGGATTTGGAAACCGGCGAAATGGCTGCCCGTGATGATGGCGATGCCGCGCATGCTGAACGAACTGGAACGTGCCCCGCGCGAGGAGACCGGGTTCCTGGGACACACGGGGATGTTCGGCACGATCGTGCAATACTGGCGGAGCTTCGAGCATCTGGAGCGCTACGCCCGGTCGCCCGAGGCGGCGCACTGGCCGGCCTGGGTCGACTTCAACCGCCGAATGAAAGGCTCGCGCGGTGATGTCGGGATCTGGCACGAGACCTTTCTCGTGAAGGCCGGGCAGTACGAGGCGGTCTATTCCGGGATGCCGCGGCAGGGGCTGGGCCGCGCAGGCGACCTGGTCCCGGCGACCGGCAACCGCGAGGACGCGCGCAAACGGCTGTCGGCCTAGGCCACGGCGGCGAGCCGGGTGCAGAGAGGTGCGAATTCCGCAAAGGCGGTGGCGAGCGTGGCCGGCAGGTCCGACACCGGCAGGTCGGCGTCCCGCCAGACGGTGAGCGATTTGCGTCGCAGGAGGTCGCCGCGCGGGTGGTCGCGGTCGTAGGGGGCGGGGACGCGGGCGCGCTCCGGTTCGGAGAGGTCGCAGCCCGCGGCGCGGAGCGCGGCGAGGGCGTCGGCAATCTCCGCGCCGTCGTCGCTGTCCACCAGCCTGCGCCACCGGTCGAGCGCCTTTTTCTCGAAACCCATCACCCCGGCACCGATCCGCACGTAATCGGGCGAGATGCCGAAGTAATAGCCGACCTCCGTTCCCGACGGCGCGTGCCAGAGCATGTGGCAATGGTCCTTGTAGGGCGTCCTGTCCGCCGAGAACCGGATGTCACGCTGCGGGCGGAAGAGCTTCTGGCTGACGCTGGTTCCCGTGATCCGTTCCAGTTCGGGCTGCATGGTTTCGAGCAGCAGCAGGGCGGGGCGGCGGATCGTCTCGTCGTATTCCGCCTTGTGCGCGGTGAACCAGTCGCGCGTGTTCTCTGCCCGGAGGCGGGTCAGGAAGGCGCGGGCCGAGGGGATGAAACCGGCGAAACTGTCGGCCATCGCGCCTACCGGTCGATCCATGAGAGGATGGTCCCGGCCACCTCCTGCGGTTTCTGATGCTCGATCCAGTGGTCGGCGTCGGGAAACTCCACTCGGGTCAGGTCATCGCACCAGTCCTCCAGCCCCTCGGTCGCCTCGGGCAGCAGCGCGGTGTCGCCCATGCCCCAGATCAGCAGGTGCGGAATGGTGACGCGGCGGGGGTCGGTTTTCGGATCGGCGTCCGGCTGCGGCCCGGCGCGGTCGCGCATCAGCTGCGAGGCGCGATACCAGTTCACCATCGCCTTCATCCGGCCGGGGCGGGACCATTCTTTGAAATACGCTTCGCGCTTTTCGGGCGTGAACCAGGCCATGTCCATCGTGTCGCCGAAGAGGACGAGCAGCTTTGCGAAGTCGTTCTCCATCAGCTTCTCGTCAGACCCCTCGCGCTGGAGCCATGAGATGTATTGCGAGGCCTGCGTCTGCGCACCGCCCTTCGCCAGCGCCCTGCGGAATGGCCCGGTGTGGACGCCGTTCAGGATGATCAGCCGGTCGAACAGCTCCGGATGCCGCTGCGCGAGGTTGTAGGCGACCGAGGCGCCCCAGTCGTGGCCGAGCAGCGTGGCGCGGCCGCCGAGGTCACCGACCAGCGCCACCATGTCGGACACCAGTTCCGGCACGGTGTAGTTCTCGACCCCCTCAGGGCACCAGCTCTGGCCATAGCCGCGCTGGTCGGGGGCGACACAGCGGAACCGGTGGGACAGGGCGCCGGCCAGTTCCTCCCACGCGCCGCCGTATTCGGGAAAGCCGTGCAGCATCAGCAGCGGCGGCAGCGACGGGTCGCCCCATTCGCGGATGTGGAAATCCTGTCCGTTCAGGCTGACGGTCCGTTCGCGCATCGTGGTCTCCTCCCGTTGCGAGAGGAGCCTAACGCGCCGGTGGCAGGGGGGAAACCGGTCTGTGCAGCGCGGCGCGGCGCGCCGTCACTTTGCCTTGGGCTTGCGGGTCTTCTTGGGCGCGGCCTCGGCCTCCGCCGTATCCGCAGCAGAGTCCTCGCGTTCCAGGCGCGCCTTGCGCAGGCGGGCGGTCTTGTTCTTGTGCTCCTCCTGCTCGGCGTCGACGATTTCCCAGGCGAGGCGGGTGGTCTTGTCCATCCGGTCGGTGGCGTTGTTCGCCGTCGGAACGGGCTGGGACAGGAGTGTTTCCTTGGTGGGGCGGACCATTGGGCAGACCTTTTCGGGGTTGTGCCCCGGAGGGCGGGGCTGGCGCGCCGTCAGGTCGCGGCGCTTGCGATGCGCGGTGCGAAACCGGCGCTGTCGGCGGCGAGGCGGAAGGCTTTGCGCGCAGACGTCACGGAGACGAGGCATTCCATTGCGGCCTCCACCTGGACGAGCGCCGTTTCACGCGCGCGGTCGGCCACCGGCCATTTCCGTTTCAGCCAGTGATGGGCCTGTTCGATGGTGGTGATCCGTTTGGTGTCGCCAGCATCGGAAAGGACGAGGGTCATCGAATGCCCCCAGTCGAGTTCGATCAAGTCATGTTCCAGTTCTGGGGTGTCAGCGCAGGCGCGCCCGGTGTCCGGGCGCGCCGGGAGGACGGGACGATCCCGTCCGTCCGGTCCCGCTGACCGTCCCTGGCCTTAGGCCAGGGCGAGGTTCGTTGCGGATTCGCGGCCGTCGCGGCCCGCTTCCACGTCGAAGGTCACGGCCTGGCCGTCTTCGAGCCGCTGAAGGCCCGCACGTTCGACTGCGGAGATGTGCACGAAGATGTCCTTCGAGCCATGTTCGGGAGCGATGAAGCCAAAGCCCTTCTGGGCGTTGAACCATTTCACGGTGCCATTAGCCATCGTGATGTTTCCTTTTATGAATGCCATCCACAGAACGCGATGGCCCGGCTCACTGTCGTCGTAAGATCAACTGGAGCCGCTAGGAAACAGAAGGTCGAAAGAAGAGGGTTCGCCCGACCTACATAGGGGCTGTGGAGGATTCTCACAAGGATCATCTCTGCCGGCCGGCCGGACCCCGCCCGGTGACGGGCGGGGCAGGGCGCGCGGAGGGGCCACGCGCCCGGTTCGGTCAGGCGAAGACCGCGTCCAGTTTTTCGAGTATCCCGGTCCAGCCCTGCTCGTGCCCGTTGCGCGATCCTTCGGACGGGAAGCGGTCGTGGACCAGCGTCACCAGCGTGCCCGCGCCGTCGCGCGCAAAGGTCAGCTCGACCACGCTGTCCGGCTCCGCATGGGGCGAGTTCCAGGTGAAGACCAGTCGCGAGGGCCTTGAGATTTCGCGATATTCGCCCCAGTGCGGGATCTCCTTGCCGTCCGATCCGACCATCAGGATGTCGAACCGGCCGCCGACGCGGGGGTCATTGGACACCCGCAGGGCGCGCTGCGCGCCGGGGCACATGAAGCGCTGCATGACCTGCGGATCGAGCCATGCGTCGAACACCTTGTCCGGCGCGGCGGGGATGGTGCGGGAAACCTTGAGAGCGAGTTCGAGGGTCATTCGTCCGTATCCTTGTTGATGATGTCGGCCAGGGCATCCAGCCGCAGATCCCAGGCCGACCGAAGCTGAGCGAACCATTCGTCGATCAGCCGCAGGGGCCCCATTTCCGGCGCGATGAGGTGCTCGCGCCAGTCCGTGTGGCGTGTAACGAGCCCGGCCCGTTCCAGCGCCTTGATGTGCTTGGAGACCGAGTTGAGGCTGATGTCGAACCGCGCGGCGAGCGTGGTGACGCGCAACGGACCCTCCTGCACGAGGATGGTCAGGATCTCGCGCCGGGTCGGGTCGGACGCCGCCTTGAGTATCTCCGTCAGTCTTTCTGTGTCTTCTCGTTCATCCATAAGGGTGAATAATCCGATTCTCGCGCTTCAGTCAACCACTTGGGTGAATGATCTTATGCCCAGCCTCTTGGCATGACCTTGCGACGGATCAAGGCGCGGGACGGGCGGGTGTGGGATACTGACGCAAACCAAAAACAGCCAAGGACAGTGCCCATGCCTCCCCAGGACCTCGCCGCACCCCTCACCGACGCCGCGACCGGCGCGGTCTCGGACACGCCGCCGCCCCCGGCCGCTGCGGCCCCGGACACCGCGACCCAGGCCCCGGCCACGGTCGACACCCTGCGCCGGGCGTTCGAGAACGGCGACTATCCCTACGAGGAACGCCTGTCCCGCCGCACCTACGAGCGGCAGAAGGCGCGGCTGCAGGCGGAACTGCTGAAGGTCCAGCTCTGGGCGCAGGAGACCGGGCAGAAGTTCGTCCTGCTGTTCGAGGGCCGCGACGCGGCGGGCAAGGGCGGCACGATCAAGCGCTTCACCGAACACCTGAACCCCCGCACCGCGCGCGTCGTCGCCCTGAACAAGCCGACCGAGCAGGAGAAGGGCCAGTGGTTCTTCCAGCGCTACATCGAACACCTGCCGACGGCGGGGGAAATCGTGCTCTACGACCGGTCATGGTACAACCGTGCCGGGGTGGAGCGGGTGATGGGGTTCTGCGAGCCGAACGACTATCTCGAATTCATGCGCCAGACGCCGGAACTTGAGCGGATGCTGACCCGGTCCGGCATCAGGCTCTACAAGTACTGGTTCTCGGTCACGCAGGCCGAACAGCGCGCCCGGTTCCTGTCGCGCGAAACCGACCCGCTGAAACAGTGGAAGCTCAGCCCGATCGACAAGGCCAGCCTCGACAAGTGGGATGACTACACCGAGGCGAAAGAGGCGATGTTCTTCTACACCGACACGGCCGATGCGCCCTGGACGGTCATCAAGTCCGACGACAAGAAACGCGCCCGGCTGAACTGCATGCTCCATTTCCTGGGCGGGCTCGACTATCCCGGCAAGGACCGCCGGCTGGTGCACGGGCCCGATCCGCTGATCGTCTCGACCGCGCAGCACGTGGTGCACAGCTCGGAACACATCCTCGGCACCGCGCTCCACCCCGACCAGCGCCGCACACGCTGACCCGGCGCGCCGGTCCCCTGCTTCTTCTGGTTCCAAATACCTCGGGGGAGGCGGCCGCAGGCCGACGGGGGCAGAGCCCCCAACCCGGCTGCCCGCCAGGCGCGCCGCGATGGATTGTCCCCGAAGCCCGAAGGCTCCGGGGACTGGAGGCTGGTCTTCGGTTGGGACGAGCGGACCGGGATGAGGCCCGCCCGTCCCCCGGCTGCGCTCCGTAGCCTCCTGCCGGATCGCCGCCGGATCGGGTGTCGCCGCCGGCTCACCGCCCCATCCGGGAGCCAGGCAGCGCAACGGTCGTGGCATCCTCCACCCGGCCGCTCAGACGGCCGGAACTGAGCGCGGTCCGTACATGACCGGTCCGGCCGGGGCCGGGTGCTGCAGAACTGGTGGTGGGACACTCCCCGATCCCTGCGGCTTTCTGGTTATGCTGCCGCTAGGTCTGGCGACTTTATGCTGTCGGATTCGCCCTTGTCACGACGCGCTGCAGCGAGAATCTGCAAAAAATGCAAATCAACGATTGCTTTTTTGATGCAGTCGTCAGGCGCGTGCTATCTACATCAAATCAGAACGAAATTTCTTTCCCGAGAAGGCGGATCGGTCTGTCCTGCCTTGCTCCGGCCCTTTCCCGGCACCGGATTCGCAGGCTGCCGCCCGGTCTCGCCCCGAGTGTCGACCTACCCGGAAAATGGAGCGGGCGGACGTCGGCCAGACCCGCCCGCTCCGCCGGTGCCGGTCTTCTAGCGGATCGCCACCGGATTGATGATCATCTGCACCGCGCCACGCACCTTGGCCTGGCCCAGCACGAACATGAATTCCGTCACCCCGTCGGCGGCCATCTCCTCGGTCACCATGTTCTCGAGGATGTAGATGCCGTTCTTGGCCAGCAGGATCTGGTGCACCTCGAAGACACCGACGCCTTCCTCGAAGGGCACGGCTTCCAGCCCCCAGGTGTCCGCGCCGATGGCGATCACGCCCTTCTCGACGAGGTATTCCGCCCCGGTCTTGCCCAGCCCCGGCTCGACCGAGCCGTAGCGTTTGGCGTCGCGGGTTTCCTCCTTGAGCAGGTCCAGCCAGCCGGAATGGAACAGCACCACGTCGCCGTCTCGGATCTCGACACCCTGCTGCTCTGCCGCGGCGGTGATGTCCTCGCGCGTGTAGGCGGTGCCTTCGTCGAGGATGTCCTTGCCGTAGAACTTGGCCATGTTCAGCAGGACACCGCGGGCGACGATCGGCGGGACCTTCTCGATGCCCAGCTTGGTCATCCCGTCACCCATGACGAAATCCTTGTCGTTGTGGCCGTTGTAGTAAACGTGATCCACCCCGATGTGCCCAAGCCCGTCGATCTGGCTGCCGATGCCGAGCCAGCCCATGAAGATGTCGTCGTTGTAGGTCGTGTTCGTCGGCCCGAGGCCGGGGCTGTTCACCTGGCCCGGCTGGAGAATCGCGATCGACATGGACCGCGGCGCAAAGGCGGGCACCGTGTTGTCCAGCGTCAGGCCCAGCGAATAGGTTTTGCCCTCGGTCACCAGCCCGGCGGCGGCCTTGGCCAGCTCCGGCGTCAGCTTGTTCGCCGCGCCGATTTCGTCATCCGGCCCGTAGGGGCTTTCGGTCCAGCTCATGTCGGCATGGCTGCCCGCAAGCGCGCCGCCGGTCGACAGGCATAGCGCGGCCAGTCCGGCCAGGGCCGGTTTCATCAACGTTTTCATGCAGTTCCTCCCGTTGTCGTGCGTCTTGTTGGGCAGGCGCACGATTTTGTGACCTTATGCCGCAGGTTCAGGTTGAGTCACGACGCGGTGCAGCATTCGACGCGCAGGTCGGCACGGGGGCGGATTCCCGCCTGACTCCGGTCATTCCGTGTGCAACCGGCGACAGGGGGGCATCCGACCGCTTTTCACGGCGTCGGCGCCCGGATAGAACCGGCGCATGCGCATGCTCCGCCGCCCCGTCCTGACCCTGTGTGCCACGGCGCTGTCGCTGGCGGCCCCCGTGGCGCTTGCGCATCCGCATATCTTCGTCGACACCGCGCTGTCGGTCCGGGTCGATGCCTCCGGCCTGCCGGTCGGCATCGAGGTGACGTGGAAATACGACGAGCTCTACTCGCTGCTGATCTTCGAGGACATGGGCCTCGACCCCGATTACGACGGCGTTCTGACCGCGCCGGAACTGGCCGAGATCCAGCGCTTCGACATGCACTGGATCGAAGGGTTCGAGGGCGATCTCTATGCCTCGGGTTCGGATGGCCGTCTGGCTTTCGGCCCGCCCGAACCCATCTCCACGACGGTCGACGGCGGGCGGATCGAAACCCGTCATTTCCGCCCCTTCGCCGCGACCGCCCCGCGCGAGTTGTCGATCCGGGCCTACGATCCGACCTTTTACACCGCCTATGACCTGACCGGGGGCGTCCATGCGCCCGCCGGCTGCACCGTGGCCATCGAAAAGGCCGATGTGGAGGCCGCGCAGGCGCGTCTGGCGAAGGAACTCGGCTCCGAAGCCGCCGATACCGACGATTTCCCCGAGGTGGGGGATGCCTTTGCCGATACCGTCACACTGACCTGCGAGGCGGGGTCATGAGCGATCACGCGCATCATCCCGCGCGCGCGGCCGGCCCCGGCGCGGTGCTGGCCGTCCTGCCGCTGCTGCTGGTCGCCGGTGCGGCGGTCTGGCTCTTCGGCTTCGGCGGCATGGCCCGCCTGTCGGTCTGGGCGGCCGAGGGCCAGCGCGAGGTGCAGAACGCCATGGCGGGCGGGCTGCGCGGGCTGAAGGCGGGGCAGGCGGGCGCGCTGTCGGCGCTGCTTGGCCTGTGCTTCGCCTACGGGTTCTTCCACGCGGCGGGGCCGGGCCATGGCAAAGTGCTGGTCGGCGGCATGGGTCTGGCCGGGCGCGGCACCGCGCTGCGGCTGGCGGTGCTGGCGCTGCTGTCCAGCCTCGGGCAGGGGCTGAGCGCGGTGCTGCTGGTCTGGCTTGGCTTCTGGCTGTTCGGCCTGACCCGGACCGAGATGACGGACGCCGCCGAGACGATGTTCGCCCCCGCCTCGTGGGGTGCGATCGCGCTGATCGGTCTGTGGCTGGTGCTGCGCGCGACCCGGCGGCTGTGGCGGCTGGCGCGTCCGGTGGCGCGGGGCCACGACCACGCGCATCATCATCACCACGACGACGCCGACTGCGACTGCGGCCACCGCCACGGACCGACGGCGGAGGAGGCCGCGCGGATTACCAGCCTGCGCGAAGGCGCGGCGCTGATCGCGGCCATCGCCATCCGCCCCTGCACCGGCGCGCTGTTCCTGCTGGTCATCACCCGCGGGATGGACATCTTTCCCGTCGGCATCGCGGGCACGATGGCGATGTCGCTGGGCACCGCGAGCGTGACGGTCGTCGTCGCCGTGCTGGCGGTCCTGCTGCGCGGTGCGGCGCTCGGTCGGTTCGGGCAGGCCGGTTCGGGCCGGGGCATCGCCCGCGCGGGCGCGCTGATCGAGGCGGGCGCGGGCCTGCTGATCGCCACCGTCGCCCTGTCGCTGCTGCTGCCGCTGGTCTGACGCGCAGAGCGGCGCGCGATCTGTGCGCCCAGGCGTAGCGCGGGCGATCTTGCCGCGGGCGCGGGCCGACAGTAATGGCCGGGCATGACCAATTTTTCAGCATATCGCACACACGCCCGCGCGATCCTGTCGCTGGGCCTGCCGCTGGTCGGCAGCCAGATCGCGCAGGTCGGCGTGCAGGTCGTCGATACGATCATGCTGGGCTGGTACGACGTCGAGGCGCTGGCGGGTGTCGTGCTGGGCTCGACCCTGTTCTTCATCCTGTTCATCGCGGGCTGCGGTTTCGCCTGGGCTGTAACGCCGCTGGTGGCCGAGGCCGAGGGCCGTGGCGACACCACCACCGCGCGCCGGATGACCCGGATGAGCCTGTGGCTGACCATCCTCTATGCGCTGGCGGTCCTGCCGGTGCTGCTGATGGCGGAACAGGTGATGCTGCTGCTGGGGCAGAACCCCAAGCTGGCCGCGATGGCGGGCGACTACCTGGCCATCTACGGCTGGGGCATCTTTCCGGCGCTCGGCGTCATGGTGCTGAAGAGCTTCCTGTCGGCGCTGGAGCGGACGCGGGTGGTGTTCTGGATCACGCTGCTGGCGGTCGGGGTGAACGCGCTCGGCAACCACGTCTTCATCTTCGGCAACTACGGCGTGCCCGAACTCGGCGTGCGCGGCGCAGCGATCTCGTCGATCATCGTACAGGTCGTGTCGCTTGGCGGGCTGGTGCTCTACATCCAGCGGACCCTGCCCGAGCAGGAGCTGTTCCGCCGTTTCTGGCGCGCCGACTGGGAGGCGTTCGGCACCATCTTCCGTCTCGGCTGGCCGATCGGGCTGACGACGCTGTCCGAGGTCGGACTGTTCGCCGCCTCGGCCCTGATGATGGGCTGGATCGGGACCTTGCCGCTGGCCGCGCACGGGATCGCCATCCAGATCGTCTCGCTGACCTTCATGGTGCATCTGGGGCTGGCGAATACCGCCACGATCCGCGCGGGGCGGGCCATCGGACGCGGCGACCGCCAAGGGCTGCGTGACGGGGCGGTGGCGGCGGTCATGCTGTCCGGGGTCTTCGCGCTGGTGACGGTGGCCTTCTTCCTCGCCATTCCAGGGTGGTTGATCGGCCTGTTCGTCGACCCCAATGACCCGGTCCGGGACGAGGTGATCGCGGCGGGCCGTTACCTGCTGGTGGCGGGGGCACTGTTCCAGACAGCGGATGCGGCGCAGGTCATGGCGCTCGGCCTGCTGCGCGGGGCCAAGGACACGCGGGTGCCGATGGTGCTGGCGGCGGTCAGCTACTGGGTGATCGGGCTGCCCTGCGGCTATCTGCTGGCATTCGTGGCCGGTTGGGGCGGGGTCGGGCTGTGGCTGGGGCTGGCCGCCGGGCTGGGGGCGGCGGGGGTCACGATGATGATCCGGTTCTGGCGGCACGTGCTGCCGCGGGCGATCCCGGACGCGGTCTGAGCCGTCTCAGGCCATCCCGCGTTCGCGCATCATCCGCTCGGCCTTCTTGCGCACCAGTACGGTCCGCAGGTCGTGCATCGCCAGCAGCAGAGCGTCCTCGACCAGTTCCAGCTGTTCCTCGGTCGCCCGCGCCTGCGCCCAGTGGGCGGTGGTGTTCAGGTGATCCACGGTGCGCAGGATGTCGTCGATGTCCCGCTCGGCCAGCAGCAGGATGCGTTCCTGCATCCATTCCTTGATCGCCGTCACGTCCTCGTCCGACAGCGCGCGGTCGCCGTTCGGCTTGATCTCGCCGTTGCGGATGTTGACGGTGGCGATCTGCTCCATCTCGATCCGGCGCATGCGATCGGCGGCCTCGACCCGGAACACCAGCGCGCCGTTGTCGCGGACGCGGAAGAAATACGGAGGGAGTTCGGTGCTCATGGCGTCTCCTGCTCAAGGCTCGTTTCGTCGATGCAGCGCCAGAGGCTGCCGTCCTCGTCCACCAGCGCGAACATGCGCGGTGCGCGCGCACCGGGGCGGAAGATGCCAGTCAGTCGGGGGATCGAGGTCGTGTCCTCCGGCAGTCCCGCCGCCCGGAACGTCTCGTAGAGCGCTTCGAGGTCGCGGGTCCGCAGGCAGGCCGAGAACCAGCTTGTCCGCTTGTCCACCTCGGGATGGGGAAAGAACTCCACCGAGGTCGCGCCGAGCGTCAGGATCATCCAGCCCTCGTCCTTGAAGGCGGTGGCGAAACCGAGCCGCCCGTAGAACGCCTCGGTCGCGTCGAAGTCGCGTGCGGGCAGGTTCGCCGTGATGCGCAGATCGCTGTCGCTCTTGCCGCCCCCGGTCACCGGATCAGCTCAGCCCCGCGCAGAAGGTCTGGATCCGCGTGCAGGCGTCCGTCAGTTCCTCGTCGGAGGTCGCGTAGGAAATCCGGAAGTTCGGGCTCAGGCCGAAGGCCGCGCCGAACACCACGGCGACCCCGGTCTCCTCCAGCAGCGCCGTCGCGAAATCCTCGTCGTTGTCGATCTTCTTGCCCCCGGCCGAGGTCTTGCCGATCAGTCCGCCGATCGAGGGATAGACGTAGAACGCCCCCTCGGGCACCGGGCAGGTCATTCCCTCGATCTCGTTCAGCATCGACACGACCAGATCGCGCCGCCGCTTGAACAGCGCGTTGTTGGGCGCAATGAAATCCTGCGGCCCGTTCAGCGCCTCGACCGCCGCCCATTGTCCGATGGACGAGGGGTTCGAGGTCGACTGCGACTGGATCTTGCGGATCGCGCCGATCAGCGCCTCGGGGCCTGCGGCATAGCCGATCCGCCAGCCGGTCATCGCATAGGCCTTGGACACGCCGTTCACCGTCAGCGTCCGGTCATAGAGCCCCGGTTCCACCTGCGCGGGGGTGCAGAACTCGAACCCGTCATATGCCAGGTGTTCGTACATGTCGTCGGTCATCACCCAGACATGGGGGTGCCGCATCAGCACGTCGGTCAGCGCCTTCAACTCATCCCAGGTGTAGCCCGCGCCGGTCGGGTTGGAGGGCGAGTTGAAGATCAGCCACTTGGTCTTTGGCGTGATCGCGGCCTCCAGCTGGTCGGGCGTCAGCTTGTAGTTCGTCTGGATCGACGCCTCGGCGATCACCGGCTCGCCGCCCGCCAGCTTTACCATGTCGGGATAGCTGACCCAGTAGGGCGCGGGGATCACCACCTCGTCGCCGGGGTTCAGCGTCGCCATCAGCGCGTTGTAGAGCACCTGCTTGCCGCCGGTGCCCACGGTCACCTGCGCGGGCGTGTAGTCGAGCCCGTTGTCGCGTTTCAGCTTGGCGCAGACGGCGGCCTTGAGTTCGGGGATCCCGTCCACCTGCGTGTACTTCGTTTTCCCCTCATTGATTGCCGCAATCGCCGCAGCCTTGATGTTGTCGGGGGTGTCAAAGTCCGGCTCACCGGCAGAGAGCGCGATGACGTCCTTGCCCTGCGCCTTCAGGTCAGCCGCGAGGTTGGTCATTGCGATGGTCGGGGACGGCTTAACACGCGCAAGCGTGTCGGAGAGGAACGACATGGCCGGGGCCTTTGGTTTGAGATCCGTGCGGCTCTGTCATAGATAGAGGGTCAGGGCCGTTCAAGCGCGAACGGCGGAAAGGGCAGAGATGACCGACGAAATGGACGCAGGCTGGTTCGATCCCGAGACCTCGACGTTCGGGGACCGCATCGCCGGCGCGCGTGAAGCGGCGGGGCTGAGCCAGAGCGAACTGTCGCGGCGGCTGGGGATCAGGCTGACCACCCTGCGGGGCTGGGAAGACGACCTGAACGAACCGCGCGCGAACAAGCTGCAGATGATGGCAGGGCTGCTGAACGTCTCGCTCACATGGCTGCTGACGGGCGAGGGCGACGGGGTCACCGGCTTTGCCGCCGAACCCGAGGACAGGGAGGTCGCCGCCATCCTGACCGAGATGCGGGACATGCGCGGGCAGATGACCCAGATGGCCGAGAAGATCGGGCGGCTGGAAAAGCGCCTGCGCCGCGCGGTGCGGGAAGAGGCATGAGCGAGACGCCCGAGGACCGGATCAAGCGGCTGCGGATGCGGTCGATGCGGCGCGGGATCAAGGAGATGGACATTCTCCTGACCCGCTACGCGGATGCCGAACTGGCCGGGTTGTCCGCGGCCGAACTCGATCTCTACGACGCGCTGTTGTGGGAAAACGATCAGGACCTGCTGATCTGGGTGACGGGCCAGCAGCCCGCGCCGGATCGCTATGCGGGCATGATCGCCCATATCGCGCGGGTCGCCACGCCCGGCTGAGGCCGGGCGTTCAGTCGACCGGGCGCAGACGCAGGGCGGCATAGACCACCAGTGCCGCGCAGACCGCCGTGGCCAGCACGTAGGGCGCGTGCAGCGCCGCGTCGCGGCCCAGCGACGGCTCCACCACCGTCACCAGCGCCCCGGCGCCAAGCGCGCCGAAGGGCATCGCCCCCCAGCCGAAGAACCGGTAGGCCGAATTCACCCGGCCCAGCAGGTCGTCCGGGATCAGCCGCTGCCGATAGCTGACCGTCACCACATTCCACAGCATCCCCGCCGCCGCCTCCAGCGCCAGCGACAGGGCCACCAGCGGCAGGCCGGAGAAGAAGCCGATCAGCGCATTCGACAGGGTGAAGACCGCCAGCGCCGCCAGCAGGCTGCGCCGCATCCCGATCCGGCGCGACAGGGCGGGCGCGACGAGGCCGCCCAGAACCCCGCCGACCGCGCCGAAGGTCAGCAGCAGGCCATAGGACGAGGCCGACAGCTCCAGGACCTCCTGCGCGTAGAGGACGAGGATCGTCATCCCGCCGGTGAAGACCGCGTTGATCGCGCCCAGCATCACCGCCAGCCGCAGGATCGTCGCGTGCCGCATCATCCAGCCCAGACCCTCGCGCAGGGCGGGCCAGAAGCGGGCGTGGGCGACCACGCGGCGCGGGGGCAGGGCGATCAGCCAGATCATCGCCGCGGTCAGGGCGTATATCCCGGCGTCGAGGCCGAAGGGCAGGGCGATCCCCGCCGCGATCAGCAGCCCGGCCAGCGGCGGGCCGATGAACTGGCCGGTGACCTGCTCGGCGCTCCACATCTGGCCGTTGGCATCCTCCAGATCGTCCTTGGGGACGATCGAGGGCAGCACCGTCTGCGCCGCGTTGTCCCGGATCACCTCTGCGGTGCCCAGCAGGAAGGCGATCAGCGCCAGCGGCAGCACGGCGGCGGGCCCGCCCGACGTGCCGCCCAGCACCATCCCGAGGGTGCAGAGCATCAGCCCCGCCCGCGCGATGTCGGCCCGGATCATCAGCACCCGGCGGTCGGCCCGGTCGGTCCAGACCCCGGCGGGCAGAGCGAACAGGAACCACGGCAGCCGTTGCGCCATCGCCACCGCCGAGATCAGCAGCGGACTGTCCGTCAGCAGCGTCGCCAGCCACGGGATCGCGACCATGGCGATCCCGTCGCCGAGGTTCGACAGGCTGGCCGCCCCGAACATGAGGCGAAAGTCACGGTTGGTCCGCAAAAGCCCTGCGCGCACGATCCTGTTCCTTGCCTGCCGCCCCGCGGGGGCCGTAAATCGCCGTTCACGCTATGCGGCGCCCGTCAGGGCCACAACCGGAAACGCCCGATGCACGAAACCCTGCGCTTTGCCCGCCTGACCGAGGTCGCCCCGGCGGACCTCGCGGCGCATATGTCCGACGCCCGGACCGTCGCCCACATGCCGCTCGCCTCCGGTGTATGGGACGCGGCACGCTGCACCGCCTTCGTCGCGATGAAAGAGGCGACATGGGCCCGCGACGGGCTGGGTCACTGGGCCTTCTTCGACGGTGCGGACTACCTCGGATGGGGCGGATTCCAGAAGGAGGGGGCAGAGTGGGACTATGGCCTTGTCCTGCGCCCCGGCCGGTTCGGAGCGGGCCAGCGGATCACCCGGCGGGCGCTGGATTTCGCGCGCTCCGACCCGCGCATCCCCTACGTGACCTTCCTGCTGCCGCCGTCCCGCCGCAACCTCGGCGCGCTGGCCCGGCTGGGGGCGCGACAGGTCGGGACCGTCGACTATGACGGCGCGACTTTCCTGAAATTCCGGCTCGACACCGACTGACCGCCACGCAACGCGCGGAGGCTTCACGCTTTTAACGGAAATTTGGGACTTGTCGGCGATTGTCCCGCCCGAGCAGTATCGGACGGAGACAGGTATGACCATTCATGACGCGGCGGCGCCACTCGGCCAGCGCTCTGGCTACATGGCCACATATCTCGACAGTCTGGCACTGGTGGAACGGCTGCACCGGCTGCTTCTGGACGTCATCAAGGATGAATTCGAACGGGTCGGCGTGCTGGACATCAACGCGGTCCAGGCGCTGCTGCTGTTCAACATCGGCGACAACGAGGTGACGGCGGGCGAGCTGAAATCGCGCGGTTACTACCAGGGCTCGAACGTCAGCTACAACCTGAAGAAGCTGGTCGAAATGGGCTACATGCACCACCAGCGGTGCGAGATCGACCGCCGTTCGGTCCGCGTCCGGCTGACCACGCGGGGCCGCGAAATCCGCGATCTGGTCACCGCGCTCTTTGCCCGCCACGCCGAGGGGATGGAGGAACGCGGCGTCGTCAGCCTGTCGGCACTGGACGAGGTGACGACGACGCTCAAACGGGTGGAACGGTTCTGGACCGACCAGATCCGCTACATCTACTGAAACCGGGTGCCGGTGCGCCCTGACGGCCTGCGCGGATGCGTCAGCCGCCGGTCGGGGGTGAAGGGGCCCGCGCCGCGCCCGGTTGTCTGCCCGCCGGTTCCGCCTCGGCCGCCTCTCCGGGTTTCCAGGGGGACAGGCGCGGGGCGGGGCGCGAGGCCGGGACGACCGAGGCCCCTGCGGGCGGCTGACCGGGCATGGCGGCATCCGGGGCGCGCGTGCCGGGGGCCGAGAAGTTCAGCACCATCATCTCGCGCTTGAGCTTGCGTATCATCGCGTCTTCGAACTCGCGGAAGTTCGCGGCCGTCTCGACGAAAGCCTCCGGCCCCCGGATCACGTAGGCCCGGAAATAGGCCGACAGTTCGGCCAATGACACGTGCCGCAGCTCGCCCGGATCCATCAGTTCGCCGCCGATGGCCAGCGCGTTGATCGTGACGCCCGGCGCGACGAAGACATCGCCGGGATGCGGTCCGGTGTTCGACTTGCCGTCGCCCGACACGTCGATCGCCTGACGCCAGCACGGCGGCGCGGACCCCAGCACCGCCTGGCCGTAGAACATCGCCGACCCGATCGCCGTCGACGGTTCCGCCGGTCGCCGCGACGTCGCACGCAGACGGTCGGCCGCCGCCGCCAGTTCCGCGGGACCCGCGACCTCGACCCAGGGCACCAGCACCCGCTGTTCGGCGGGACCGGACCACTCGAAGATCGAGATCGCCACCGGGTTGCCGGGCGCGGCAAAGGCCGCCGCCGCCACCTCGGGATGGGTCAGCGCCGCCGCCAGCCCGTCAAGTTGCAGCCGGTATTCGACCCCGTCCACCGATCCCGACACATCCAGCGCCAGCACCAGCGCCAGCCTGCACTCCGCCGCCGCCGCACCCGACAGACCGGCCCAGAGCGCCGAGGCCAGCGCCAGCCGCTTCATCCCTGACCGTCCTCGGGCAGGGCATAGTCGCCGCCGACCATGACGTCGTTCAACTCGCGCCACAGCTTGCGGGTCATCGCGGCGGCGAAATCCTCGAACCCGCGTGCCGTTTCCACGAAGGCACCGGGCCCGCGCCGCACCTCGCGCCGGTAGAACGGCAGCACCTCGGAATCCGCGCCGAGGATCACCAGCCCGTTCACCGTCACGTCCTTCATCGGAAAGTTGCGATAGGCGAGATCCGGGCCGAACCCTTCGTTGTTCACCCCGTCGCCCGAGACGTCGATCACCTGCCGCTTGCAGGCGGGTCCGCGCTGCAACAGCATCGCGCCATATCCGAGCGCATAGCCGATGGCGGTCGGAAACCGCGAATGGCTGCGCTGCGCCTGCGCGATCACCGATACCGCGTGGTCGATGGCGGCGGGCGTGTCCAGCCGCGTCCATTCCAGCACGATTTCCTGCTGGTAGCGGCCCGACCATTCATAGACCGTCAGCTCCACATGGCCGCCGATCCCGTGCAGCAGCGCCGTGCGCACCTCGATCGAGTTCAGCGCCGTCGCCAGCCCCAGCTTCTGCAGGTCGTATTCCCGCTGGTCCACCGAAGACGAGACATCCAGCGCCAGAACCAGCGCCAGCCGGCACTCCGCACGCGCCCCCGCGGCGGTCGCCACCGCCGTCACTGCGGCGAGAGCGAGCGCCGCGAGGATGCGCGCGGCCTTTACCAATGTCCGGTGTTTTCCATGCTGGCCCATGGCTCGGCCGGCTTCTGCGCCTCGCCCGCCTGCAGCAGTTCGACCGAGATGTTGTCGGGCGAGCGGACGAAGGCCATCCGCCCGTCGCGCGGCGGCCGGTTGATGGTCACGCCGTTCTTCTGCAGGTGGTCGCACATCGCGTAAATGTCATCGACCGAATAGGCCAGATGCCCGAAATGACGGCTGTCCGAGGGCAGCCCCTCGTCCCCGTCCCAGTTGTAGGTCAGTTCGACCGGGCACTCTTCCTGTCCCGGCGGGGCCATGAAGATCAGCGAGAAGCGGCCCTGTTCGCTGTCGATGCGCCGCGTCTCCTTCAGGCCGAGAAGTTCATAGAACGCCATGCTCTTTTCCAGATCCTTCACGCGGACCATGGTGTGCAGGTAACGTATTGTCATTCGGGTACCTCCGTTCAGACCGAGGATAGCGAACGCGGGACGTCTGTCGAGGGGCCGCTGTCGAAAGCGGAACGATCAGAAGGCCGAGCGGAAGCCGAGCTGAACGCCAAGGCGGTCGATGTCGAACAGCCCGACCGAGCTGTCCTGACGGCTGGCCCGCACCGTGACGGTCGGGTTGAACCCGTAGTAGTCGACCTGCGGAAAGGCGACGTCGACATAGCCCGACACCTCAGTGTCCTCGCGTCCCTGGCCGGGGGCAAAGCTCGACACCGGGTAGTCGCGCAGCCGCCAGTCGATCCCGGCGCGCAGTTCGGTGCCCAGAACCGGGCGGCCGTGCACGTAGTCGAGGCCCAGCTTGATCTGGCGATAGTCCGCAACGTCGATGGAGGAACTGCTGTCCATCGCGCCGATGCTCAGTTGCACCAGCCCCGTCTGCACCTGCTGGCTGAAACTGGCCGTCACCTCGATCGCCGTCGCATGCGGGGCCCGCGGCCCGCCGGTGCGCTCCGCCGAAAGGCCCACCGTCATGCTCCGGGCAGGGTCCAGCCGATAGCGCAGGCCGGTCGTCCCACGCACGAAGTCGCCGTAGTGGCTGCCGCCCAGCCAATGACGTCCGGCCCGTGCGCCAAGGCTCACCTCGGACCGGCCGTTCTCCAGCAGGAACCGGTGATCCAGCCCCAGCGACAGGGTGGTGGTGGCGAAATCGCTGCCCTTGCTGCCGGGCGCCTTGGCCTTGGCCGCGTCAGACAGCACGTAGGTCTGGTGCCAGCCGGCGATGACGAAATCGGTCGCGCGTGTCCGCGTCTCGGCCATCCGGTAGCGCAACGTGCCGCCGCCCGCGATTTCCAGCCCCGACAGAGCCTGCGTGGCGCCGGGCAGGGCCAACTGGAAGGGCAGGCCGTAGAGCTGCGCGCTGTCATGGACCGAGCCGTTGTTCACGTTCGATTTCGGCGCGACGGAGAACGCCAGTCGGGTCGACCAGCGATTGCGGCTGCGGACGTAGCGGTAATCGCGTTCCGCCTGCGCCCGTGCGGCCTCGTCCGGCGCATTCTCGGCGGCCCGGCGCAGCCAGACCTGAGCCAGCGTCCGGTGCCCGTCCGTCGACCACGCCTGCGCCATCGCCAGCGAGGCCGCGTGCACCAGCGCACGGTCCCCGTCCGCCAGCGCCAGAACCCGACGTGCCGCGTCGCGCGCGCCGCCCGTGTCCCCGGAGTCCCTGAGCGCCCGAGAGCGGATCAGCAGCGCCTGCACATCGTCCGGATCGCGCCCCAGCAGCGCCTGCGTCATCCCGAGCGCGGTCTCCGTCCGGCCGCTCTGGACCATCGCCGCCGCCGCCGCGCGCATCTCGTCCGGCGTCAGTTCCTGACCCGCCGCATGCAGAGGCCCCGCCGCAAGGGGCAGGGCCGTCAGCCAGAAGGCCGTGCAGATGCGCCTGAGCGCCTGCATCGCGTCAGTTCCGGTAAAGGATGAAGCCGCCGGTTTCCTGCACGAAGGTGCCTTCGACGCGCGGGTCCGCGGATTCGACCACCAGCACGCCCACCACTTCCTGCGCGGAGCCCGCACCGCTCAGGATCGCGTAGTAGTTCCCGGAATCGAGCGCCGTCACCGTGCCGTTCGAATTGTTGATCTGCGATCCGATCGTATTGGTGAACTCGCCATTCGTGTCGCCCGTATCCGCCGAGGTGGTCGAGACCATGTTCGGCAGCCGCGTGCCGCCACCCGTGTTGGTGATCGTCGTGGTCGCGTCCAGGGCTTCGAGCGCGGTCAGGTAGGTCCCGGTCACGTCGTTGCCGTTGGAATCGAACAGCCGCCGGTTGCGGACATAGAGCACCGCCCCCGCCTGGCCGTCGTTGAAATCCTCGAAGTCGATCGTCATCGAAGCGTCGCCCTGGACGTATTCGATCCCGCCGCGGCCCTGGAACACCCGCAGGCCGGCATAGGCGCCGGAGTAGCTCGCCGTGCAGTCGCCGGTACAGGTCGGCACCACCAGCGCCGTGGAGTTGCCGGCGTTGTCCTGCGCGTTGCGCTGATAGATGAACCCGCCAAAGCCATAGCCCGCGTAATCGCCCGACCGCACGATGGCGAACTGGCTGCCACCCGAGGTGCTCTTGCCGTAGATCGCGCGGTAGTCGAAGTTGTTCTCGACGTTGCCCGTGGTCGGATCCGTGTAGGTCGCGTCGCTTTCGTAGAGCTGGTAGGCCCCGCCGCCCAGCGTCGAGACGCGGGCGCTGCGTGCGTAGGTGTTGTCGCCGTCGAAGGGCAGGTTGTCGACATAGAACGTGTCCGACGCGCTGCGGTATTCGAACCCGGTCGCCGATCCCGCGCCGCCGCCGCCCGTGCTGTCCTCGTACCGCTGGATCGCGCCCGAGGCCGACGGGTTCGTCGTGCCCGGTAGCAGACCATCGCGCGATGTAGAAGGCGTCTCGGTGCCCGTGTCGTCCACGTCGAAGGGATTGGTGCCGTTGCCGCAGGCGGCCAGCGAAAGGGCCACGAGGGCCGGAAATAGTGCGCGATAGCTCATGTCTCTGCCCCATGCCATCATGGTCGCGACTTCTTGCGGCCGCGGGTTTTGCGGCAGAATTCCGCTGCGCTGCCTCAAAGTCAATTCCGCCGCACCCCGACCGCTGCAAATGCGCGTTCATAGCGGCAGAAATGTCCCTACCCGATATAGCAGTTTGCGCGGCGGACCCCACAAGATAAGGTGTCCCCCTGAGCAGACACAGACCCGAGGATTCGCCATGCCCCTCTCGCCCGAGGCCCGTTCCGAAATCGAAGACCTGCGCGCCGATCCGCAGCCCACTCTGCGCGCCGTGGCGCCGGGGATGGAGAAGCACCTCTACACCGCAATTCCCGTTCTGGATCATGGCTTTGTGCGGGTCATTGACTACATGGGCGACGACGCGGCGATCTGCCAGGCGGCCCGCGTCTCCTATGGCCGCGGCACCAAGTCGGTGCAGAACGACGAGGGTCTGATCCGCTACCTGATGCGGCACTGGCACTCGACCCCGTTCGAGATGTGCGAGGTCAAGCTGCACGTCAAGCTGCCGGTCTTCGTCGCCCGCCAGTGGATCCGCCACCGCACCGCCAACGTCAACGAATACTCCGCCCGCTACTCGATCCTCGACCGCGAGTTCTACATCCCGCACGAGGACGCGCTGAACGCCCAGTCCGTCGTCAACAACCAGGGCCGGGGCGAATTGCTGACCGGCGAGGAGGCCGCCCGTGTCCTGGACTGGCTCAAGACGGATTCGATGCGCGCCTACGACCATTACGAGGCGATGATCTCGCAGGAAGGGCAGCAGGGTCTGGCGCGTGAACTGGCGCGGATGAACCTGCCCGCGAACATCTACACGCAATGGTACTGGAAGGTGGACCTGCACAACCTGTTCCATTTCCTGCGGCTTCGCGCGGATGCGCATGCGCAATACGAGATCCGGGTCTACGCCGACGCGATCTGCCAGGTCGTGGCCGACTGGGTGCCCTACGCCTACCGCGCCTTCGAGGATTACCGGCTGGGGGCCGTCACGATGTCGGCGCAGATGATGGACTGCGTGCGGCGGATGCTGAAAGGGGAGGCGGTGACGGAGGAGAATTGTGGTATGAGCAAGCGGGAATGGCGGGAGTTGATGGGGAGTTTGGGGTGAGTGGCGCGATCAAAGAGACATCACTACGTTCCTCAAGTTCTGTCTCGACGCTTCCTAGATGTACATGGCAAGCTTTGGTACTCCGAACGGATTGATCAGGCTGCCTTTTCCAAGCCGGCCAAACGCACTCCGCAGGGCATGTTCTGGGAGCGAAACTATAACACCACAGTCATAGATGGACTGCCCAGCGACCAGATCGAGCGCGACTTCTGGGCTCCTGTAGATAGTGAACTTGGCGAGTTCCTCACGGAAATTGAGGAAATATTTGAAGCGGGACGGACGCCGTCTTTAGGAGGGGCAAGCTTAGCTGGATTTAAAGAGCTGGTCGCAGCATTTTTGAAGCGATCTATAGATATTGGTGGACGTTATTCTCCAACTGATATCGGCAATGAGCTTCGTGATAGGATCTTAGGTGATGCGCGAGCAGTTTCAGTTTTGGATGCCTATTCGCCACAGGAGTTTGAGCGCTTTGGAAGGCACATCAGAGCGGTGGCTATCGCCCATAGGTCTGAGCGAATACTCAATACACTGAGAAGCTACGAGTTGAGATGGGCGCTCGCTGGGGCCAAAGATTCATTTGTCTTGGGGAGCCGGATGGTGCTGATCTCGGGTGGGGCATTGAATGCAATGTCGGGTGGCTCCGACATCATTTTTCCTCTTTCCCCTAAAAAGGCTGCGGTATTGACGCCGCGTTTTGTTGGCGTACCGTTGCGCATGGAATATTCGCGAGGCATGGTTAAAAATGTGAACTCGGAAATGCGAAAACAAAGTAAAGCACTTGCTTCACATTCCAGAGAGCTGCTTCGATCCGTAATCAGGGGCCGATCATCATAGTGTAAGAATAACTATTTATTTCCATCCGTTGATAATTTGTTTCTATTAATCTTCAGGGGTTGGTCGAATTAAATTTCAGGCCCAGCATGCATAGAATGCATTTTCGCCGCAACATGCTATGGTCCATCGCACCGCTCAGTGTCCTTTACCCCGCACTTTGGATGCGTGGCAAACAAATACCCTGGGCTACTGCACGCTGTGGCAGGTCCAAGAGTGGCCATCGGTAACCTCACCCCTGATCCAACCCCCACCCCCGCCCGTATACCCTCCGTAACGATCACCCGGAGCCGCCATGCAACTCGTCGTCCTCTACCTCTCCACGGCCATCGTCTTTCTCGGGCTCGACGCCCTGATGCTGCGCAACGTGATCAAGCCGGTTTTCGAGGAACACATCGGCTCCAGCCTGGCCGAAAGCCTGCGGATCGGGCCGGCGGCGGTGTTCTACCTGTTCTACGTGGGCGGCGTCTGCTGGTTCGTCTCGCTCCCCGCCCTGCGCGACGGGAACCCCGGCCACGCCTTCCTCAACGGCGCCATCCTCGGCGCTCTGGCCTACGGGACCTACGAATTCACCAACTACGCCACCCTGCGCGACTGGACCCTGCGCATGGTCGCGCTCGACCTGACGTGGGGCACCATCCTGACCGGCCTTTCGGCCTGGGCGGGTGTCATGATTGCCGCACGGTTCACCTGAAAACGCTCTGTTTCCCGAACGTCACTTGATCCGTTGAATCAACGACTTACCCTGCGGCGTGCATTCTGCCGTCCGCTGGGGGCGGCTTTCGCATTCGGGGGTTCCACAATGAAATTCGCAGTTCTCGCAGGCCTGACCGGCCTCGCCCTGTCCGCCGCGCCCGCCATGGCGCAGGACGTCATGCCCGCCTATCCCTATGCCGGCGCCAACTACTGCCCCGCGGGCCTGCAGCCCATCGTCATCGGCGGGGTGATCTGCTGCGGCGTGCCGAACCAGACCGTGTCCTACGAGTACATGAAGCAGCACCCGGTCCAGACCCGGCGCAGCTACGCCCGCCCGCACTGGGACGGGTCGAAATCGCCCGAGGGCTACTGGGACGGCTCCAAATCCACGCGCGGCTGATCCGGTGACGGAAGCCGTTCCGCTTCTGTCATCTATCTGTTACATTGCCTGTCAGAGGTTCAACACCCGCGACAGGCATGATGCGCAAGGTTCTGATTTCCCTGCTGTTCCTGGCCACGCCCGCCACGGCGGCCTCGCCCGTGGCCGAAATCCTCTGCGACGCCAGCGACCGGATGCAGGCGCGGCTGACCCGCACGATGGGGGTCGAGCGGCAGGCCATGGGGATCCAGGGGCCAGAGCAGGTGATGGAGCTCTGGACCCGGCAGGACGGCAGCTGGACGCTGGTCGTGACCTACGCCAGCGGGACATCCTGCATCGTCGCCATGGGCGAGGACTGGCAGGCGTTCGGCCGGGACCCGGCCTGATCGCCTTGTGTGGTGCGGGCGACTGCGTCAGAGCAGCTTGAGATCGCCCGCCATCTTGCGGCCGTCGCGCCCGTCGAGCAGCTCGTATCCGACCTTCTGATTGTCCGCGAGCCCGGTGAGGCCCGACCGTTCTACGGCGGAAATATGAACGAAAACATCTTTGCCGCCTTCTTCGGGTTCAATGAACCCGTAGCCTTTGGTGGTATTGAACCATTTCACGGTGCCGGTTGGCATGCCGTCATCTCCTTCCTGTCTCCTTCCCCCTGTCGGGGGCGCTTCGCAGAGGCCGTAATGCGCATCCACGATGCCTCGAAAGGATTGCAGCACTCATGTAAAAAGCAAGCGAAAGGGCCGGCCGCGGGAATGGCTGCCTAGTATTTCATCCGAACCATCTGAGGAGGGCCGAATGGTCATCTACGGGATCAAGACCTGCGATACCTGCCGGAAGGCACTGAAATCCCTGCCGAATGCGCGGCTGCACGATGTGCGGGCCGATGGTTTCCCCGGCGATCTGTTGTCCCGTGCTGCCCGTGAATTCGGCAAGGATCTGCTCAACACCCGCTCTACCACCTGGCGCGACTTGTCCGAGTCAGAGCGCGAGGGAGCGATGCTGGACCTGATCGCGGCGCACCCGACTTTGATGAAGCGTCCCCTTATCGAAACGGGTGATCGTCTCTATCTGGGATGGACCAAGGCCACGCAGGACGCGCTCGGCGTCTAGGGTGTGGCGGCAGTGAAGAGGACGGGCGAATGCGCAATGCGGCACTGATGCTGGGCCTGATCGGCGGGCTCATGGGCCTGCTGGTCGGTTTCGCGAGCTACGGCTACACCGAGGCGGTGGAGCGCTATGGCGAGGTGGAGGGCCTGTTCGAGCAGGTCGCCAACGTGGAGATGATCCGCGTGGTGTCGTTCTTGTCGCCGCTGCTGGCGATCGCCGGGGCCGGGATGGCCAAGGTCCGGGCGCTGTGGGGCGGGGGCCTGCTGTTGCTGGCGGCGCTCGGGATGTTCGTGGGCTACGGCGTGAACGTCTTCACCCTGTTCCCGATGGGCTTCTGCGCCATCGCGGGCCTCATGGCGCTGGCTGCGGGGCAGCCGGACGAGCCGAAGGCGCATTTCTGAAGAGCAGGCGGTCGAGCGACAGCGCGCCGCCGCCCTTGACCACCAGCAGGATCAGGACGAACACCCAGAACGCCCGCTGGTCAAGGATCACGCCGTCCGGCGCCCGGTCGAACCATGCGCCGAGGGTTTCCGCGTGCTCGATTCCGCCGTGTCCGTAGAGGTCGGTGAGGCTTTGCAGCGTGACGAAGCCGATCATCCCTAGGGCCGCGAGCCTTGTGAGGAGGCCCAGCACGATGGCCAGCGGCAACAGGAATTCCGCCCATGTGCCCGCCGTGACCACCGCCCAGTGATAGATCGTCAGTTGCGAGACGTCATATCCGACCGCCTCCATCGCCTTGGGGAATATCTGCGCGTAGGCGCCAAGCGACGGCTGGAGAAATCCGAACAGCCCGTCCCCCAGCTTGGTCGCGCCCGATGCCCAGAAGTAGGGCAGCAGCACAGCGGCAAAGACGAAGCGTGCGAGCGTCGGCAGGTGCGTGTCCAGGCGGGATACGGGCGCGGCGAGACGGTCGCCGGTGGCGACAAGGCGGTCGGGCAGGAACATGGCGGTCACTCCAGTGCGGTGATGGCGCCCGTGCCGATCAGCAGCGACAGCAGGGCGGTCAGGTCAAAGTCCGGGGTTTCGGTCAGGGCGGCCTCGTAGGCGTTGCCGAGCGGGGCCGAGGCGGCGGCGGTCAGAAAAGCCGCGCCGCCGGGGGGCAGCAGATGCGGCGCTGGGTCGTAGCCGGGGCGGGCGATCAGCACGTCCTCGGGCCGGGCCTGCGGCTGCGGTGCGCCGTCCTCGTGATTGAATCGCCAGATGCCATGGAGCGGCCAGCGCGAGCGCAGGATGCGGCAGGCCGGGGCGAGCTGCAGGCGAGCGGTCGCAAGCTGGTCGGGCGGCATGGACTGAACCGCGGCGGGCAGGGGGTCGGCGTCGGCGGCGTGGTAGGACAACCGCATCGCGTGATCCAGCCGGGCGACATCGGGCAGATAGCCGAGATGTGCGAGCGGTTCGAACCCTTCGAGAAAGGCGGGAAAATCGGCGCCGAACTCCATCATCAGCGGCGAGCGGGGCGGATGTGCCCGCAACGCGAGGCGGGCGAGCGAGCGGAAGCTCTCCGGCCCGATCAGCTTGGCGACGGTGGGAAAGGCGCTCTCCATCGCGTCGGTCAGCGAGACGGTGACGTTGTTGCGATAGACCGCGAACCGCCGGTCTGCCGCGCCGCCGCGTCCGTCCGACAGTCCGCCCGGCGCGGGCGCCTCGGGGTCCAGCACGGACCGGCGAAACTCTGTCTGCGTCACGCTCATGCCGGCACCCGCGCCAGCGCGTCCGCCGCGCGCCCGGCCTCGGCGGCCAGAACCGGCCAGTCGGGCACGTCGTTGTCCCATTCGATCAGCGCCGGGCGCGGGCCGGACAGGGTCAGCACCTCGTCCAGCAGCGCCCAGACCGGATCGGCCACCTCGCGCCCGTGGCTGTCGATCAGCAGCGGACGGCCTGCGTCGTCGTGATCCTCGTCATGGCCTCCGAGGTGGATTTCGCCGACCTGATCCAGCGGGAACTCCGCGATATAGGCGCGGGCGTCCATCCCGAGGTTCACAGCCGAGACAAAGACGTTGTTCACGTCAAGCAACAGCCCGCAGCCCGTCCGCCGCGCGATCTCGCGCAGGAAATCCGTCTCGCTCCATGTGCTTTCGTCGAAGGCGAGGTAGCTCGACGGGTTCTCCAGCAGCATCCGGCGGCCGAGCGCCTCATGCACCGCGTCGATGTGATCGCAGACGCGGGCCAGCGTGGCGTCGGTATAGGGCAGGGGCAGCAGGTCGTTCAGGAAGGCCCCGTCATGGGTCGACCACGCGAGGTGTTCCGAAAAGCTCGCGGGGTTCAGCCAGTCGCAGAGATGCCTGAGCCGCGCGAGGTGGTCGGCGTCCAGCCGCCCCTCGCCGCCGATCGACAGGCCGACCCCGTGGACCGAGATCGGGAACCGCTCGGCCAGGTGGCGCAGCTGCGCCAGCGGGCGGCCACCCTGGCCCATGTAGTTCTCGGCATGGATCTCCAGCCAGCCGACGGGGGCGGGATCGGCGATGATCGACGTGTAATGCTGCGGCTTGTAGCCGACGCCCGGCAGGGCGGGCAGGTCGTTCGGGAACGTGCGGTCGAGCATGGCGGGTCCTCCCCCTGGAAACGTTGCGGCGCGCCCCCGAGGGGAGGGCGCGCCGTCGGTGCGGTCTCAGCCTTCCATCGGCAGGTCGCGCTCCAGCGCCTCGAGCGACCCCATGCGCTCTTCGCCGTTTTCCATCTTGGGCAGCATCATGGTTTCGCAGGTGCCCTTGTCGACCAGCTTCCACGCGTTGCCCTGGTAGTCGACCTTGGAGGTGCCGGCGCAGGTGGTGCCGGGGCCGGCCGCGCAGTCGTTCTTGCCGGCCATCGCGACGCCAAAGCACTTCTCCTGCTCGGCGGCGGTCGCGGCGGTGGTCGCGCCGATGAATGCGGTGGCTGCGGCAAAGGCGGTTGCGATCAGCGCGGTGTTCGTGGTCTTCATGGAATGTCCTCCGGGTTGGTTGCGTCGCCGTCGTGGCGTCCGTGCCAATCCATTCGGCGGGCGGGGCGGAGATGTTACACCGCTCACGAACTGGTGAAGATTTCTCGCATTTTACGCGTCGGGTTGTAACGTTCCGCCAATTGGCGCGTATGGAGAAGGGCATGACCGATCGCAACGACCGCTGGGGCGATCTGCTCCGCCGCGCGAACCGCGGCGACGGGCAGGCCTACGCGGCGTTCCTGACCGAGATCGCCCCCGTCCTGCGCACCGTGGTGCGTGGACGCGGCGGGGATGGCGACGAGGTCGAGGACGTGTTGCAGGAGGTTCTGCTTGCGATCCACGCCAAGCGTCATACATGGCGCGAGGCGGACCCGGTAACGCCGTGGCTCTATGCCATCGCCCGCTACAAGACCGTCGACATCTGGCGGCGGCGCAGGGGCGGGGCGGCGGTGCCGATCGACGACCTGGCCGAGGTGCTGCCGGAGGATCCGGTCGATGTCACCGCGGCACGGGATCTGTCGGCGATGCTGGGCCGGATCGACGACCGCGCGGCCGAGATCGTGCGCGCGGTCGGGATCGAGGGGCTGAGCGCCGGCGAGGCCGGGGCGCGGTTCGGAATGAGCGAGGGCGCGGTGCGGGTGGCCTATCACCGCGCCATGCAGCGCCTGAAAGAGATGGCAGAGACGAAAGACGCGACACGGGAATGAAGACCGAGGACCTGATAGCCCAACTGGCCGCCGACCCGGCGCCCGCACCGGCCGACACGCTGGAGCGGCGGACGGGGCTTGCGCTGCTGGCGGGGGGCGCGGTGACGGTGGTGCTGTTCCTCGTGCTGCTCGGGGCGCGGCCCGACCTCGGGGCGGCGCTGTCCGACCCGGTTGTGCTGGCTAAGACGGTCCTGCCGCTGGCGCTGGCGCTGCTGGCCCTGCCGCTGGCGCTGCGGGGCGCGCGGCCGGGCGTCGCGCCGGGGCTGCCCGCACGGGTGATCTGGGCGCTGCCGGTTGCGTCCTGCGCGCTGCTGGCCGGGGCTTTCGTCACCACGGTGCCGTCCGAGCGGCTGGCGCTTTGGATCGGGCATTCGATCCCGGTCTGCCTGCCGATGATCGTGACGCTGTCCGCGCCGATCCTCGCGGGCCTGATCGCGGCGCTCAAGCGCGGCGCGCCGGTCAATCCGCTGCGCGAGGGCGCGCTGGCCGGGCTGGTCGCGGCGGGGCTCGCCACGGCGATCTATTCGACGTTCTGCATCGAGGATTCGCCGCTGTTCTACGCGACCTGGTACGTGCTGGGGATCCTCATCGCGACCGGAATCGGCGCGGTCGCGGGGGCGCGCTTCCTGCGGTGGTAATGGAAGGTCGGCGGTGCGTGACGAGCACGCACCCTACGTTTGGCTCCACCGTTTCGCATGGTGGTAGGGTGCGTGCTCCGCACGCACCCCTGAACCGTCAGCGCAGGTCAGGCGCCAGCGCCTCCTGGGTCAGACGCTCCACGATCTCGTCCAGCGTCGCCCCGAAGGTCTGCTTTTCCCCGAGTTTCCGGACGGATACGGTCCGTTCCTCGACCTCTTTCATGCCGCAGGCGAGGATGTAGGGCACCTTGCCGACCGAATGCTCGCGGACCTTGTAGTTGATCTTCTCGTTCCGCAGGTCAGCTTCGGCCCGTATCCCCTTGGCCTGCAACGCCGCCGCGACCTCGCGGCAGTAGTCGTCGGCGTCCGAGACGATGGCCGCCACCACCACCTGACGGGGCGCGAGCCAGAGCGGCAGGCGGCCTTCGGAGTTCTCGATCAGGATGCCGATGAACCGCTCGAAGGAACCCAGAACTGCGCGGTGCAGCATCACGGGCCGGTGCTTTTCACCGTCCTGCCCGATATAGTTCGCATCCAGCCGCTCGGGCAGGTTCGGGTCCACCTGGTGGGTGCCGCACTGCCATTCACGGCCGATCGCATCGGTCAGCGTGAACTCGAGCTTCGGCCCGTAAAACGCGCCTTCGCCTTCCTGAATCTCGAAATCATACCCGGCCGCCTTGCAGGCATTGCCAAGCGCCGCCTCGACCCGGTCCCAGCTTTCCTCGGTCCCGACCCGCTTCTCGGGGCGGGTGGACAGCTTGATCGTCCATTTCTCGAACCCGAGATCCGCGTAAATCTGCGCCAGGAAGTCGATGAATTTCTTGGTTTCCGACTCGATCTGGTCCTCGGTGCAGAAGATATGCGCATCGTCCTGCGTGAAGCCGCGGACCCGCATGATCCCGTGCAGCGCGCCCGAGGGTTCATAGCGGTTGCAGGATCCGAATTCCGCCATGCGCAGAGGCAGATCGCGGTAGGACTTCAGACCGTGGTTGAAGATCTGGACGTGGCAGGGGCAGTTCATCGGCTTGAGCGCGTTGATCGTCTTTTCGCGCGCGTGATCCTCGTCCACTTCGACGATGAACATGTTCTCCTGATAGTTCTCCCAGTGGCCCGAGGCCTCCCACAGTTTGCGGTTCACGACCTGCGGGGTGTTCACCTCGACATAGCCGCCGCGCGCCTGCTGGCGGCGCATGTAGTCCTGCAGGGTGGTGTAGATCGTCCAGCCGTTCGGGTGCCAGAACACCTGTCCGGGGGCCTCTTCCTGCATGTGGAACAGGTCCATCTCGCGGCCCAGCTTGCGGTGGTCGCGCTTGGCGGCCTCCTCCATCATCACCTGCCAGGCCTTCAGATCGTTGCGGTTCTTGAAGGCCACGCCGTAGATCCGCTGGAGCATGGGGCGCGTGTTGTCGCCCAGCCAGTAGGCGCCCGCGACATGGGTCAGCTTGAAGGCGTCGGCGGGCAGCTGGCCGGTGTGCTGCAGGTGCGGACCGCGGCAGAGGTCCTGCCAGTCGCCGTGCCAGTACATGCGGATGTCCTGATCCTCGGGGATCCGGTTCACCAGCTCGACCTTGTAGGGCTCGCCCTGTTCTTCGTAATACTTGAGCGCATCGGCGCGCGACCAGACCTCCGTCCGGACGGGGTCGCGGGCGTTGATGATCTCTTTCATCTTCGCTTCGATCTCGCCCAGATCCTCGGGCGTGAAGGGCTCGGCCCGGTCGAAGTCGTAGAACCAGCCGTTGTCGCGGACGGGGCCGATGGTGACCTTGACGTCCGGCCACAGCGCCTGCACCGCCCGCGCCATCACGTGGGCGAGGTCGTGGCGGATCAGCTCCAGCGCCGGTTCGTCGTCCTGCATCGTGTTGATCGCGATGCTCGCGTCGGCGTCGATCGGCCAGGCCAGGTCGTAATGCGCGCCGTTCACCGTCGCGCTGATCGCCTTCTTGGCGAGCGACGGGGCAATCCCCTCGGCCACTTCGGCCGGGGTGATCCCTGCGGGGACCTGTTTCGTATTGCCATCAGGAAAGGTGAGGGTGATCTGGGACATCGGAGTCCTCCTCGTCGGTTTGGCGCCCACGGAACGCCCGGTTGCGGGTTATGTCGTGCGCCCTAACTGATCCCGGGTCGCGAGACTGTCAAGCACCAGACGCCAGACAGGAGATGGAATAACAATGAGCGTGACCGAGACACGGCCCGAGGCGGCCGCAGGGGGCCTGTTCGAGCGCATCGCCGGATCGCCGCCCGAGGACGCCGCCGAAGGGCGCAACGGGCTGCGGCACGTCACGTCGCTGTCGCTGACCAAGGTCTCGGACGGGCTGATCGACCCCAAGCTGGTGCTCAGCTGGCTGCTGACCGCGCTCGGGTCGCCCGCATGGGTGATCGGTGCGCTGGTGCCGATCCGCGAGGCCGGGGCGCTGATCCCGCAGATCGCGCTGGCGGGCTGGGTCGAACGGATGCGGCGGCGCAAGTGGATGTGGGTGGCCGGATCGGCGGTGCAGGGGATGGCTGCGCTGTCCATCGCGGCGGCGGGGCTGTTGCTGGAGGGGTTGGCGGCAGGCCTGGCCATCTGCGCGGCACTCGCGGTGCTGGCGCTGGCGCGGGCGGCCTGTTCGGTCAGCTACAAGGACGTGCTGGGCCGGACGGTGGGCGAAAGCCGCCGGGGCGCGGTGACGGGGCTGGCCGGATCGGCGGCCTCGCTGGCGGTGGTTGTCTTTGCGCTGCTGCTGATGTCGGGGCTGCTGCAAGAAAAGGGGCCGGTCCTGATCGCGATCACGCTGGCGGGGCTGTGCTGGCTGGGGGCGGCGGCGATCTTTTCGACGTTGGAGGAAACCCCGGTCGAAGAGCGACACGAGAGCGCGACCCTGCCGTTCAGGAAAGCACTGCGCGACAATGGCTTGCGGCGCTTCGTTCTGGTGCGCGGGCTGCTGGTTTCGACCGCGCTGGCGCCGCCCTACATCGTCCTGCTCGCCGCCTCGGGCGGGGATGCGGCGCTGAAGCAGCTCGGGGCGCTGGTTCTGGCCTCGGCGGCTGCGTCGTTCCTCAGCTCCTATGTCTGGGGGCGTCTGTCCGACCGGTCCTCGCGGCTCGTTCTGGCGCTTTCGGGGGCCGCCGCGTCCGGCGCGCTGGTGATCGCCCTGGTGCTCGATGCGGGCGGGATCATGGGCGCGGGATGGGTCGCGCCCGCCGTGCTGTTCGGTCTGATGATCGCCTACCACGGCGTCCGGCAGGCGCGGTCGGTCTGGTTGGTGGATTACGCCCCGGACGATGCGCGGGCCAGCTATGCCGCCGTCGCCAACACCGCGATCGGGTTGATCCTGCTGGCGGCAGGCGCGGCAGGCGGTGTGCTGTCGTCCATGTCGCCCTCGGTCGCCGTCGCGGGCTTCGCCGCGATGGCCGCGCTCGGCGGAGGACTGGCGATGACGCTGGAGGATGCCGAGGCGGGCTGACAATCCGGCCCATGGATGCCAGAAAGGCGCAAAAGCACGGAGGCAGCCATGGCCGCGACGCAGTTTCTCGACAGCCCGCAGGGGCGCCGGATCGCCTATCACCGGACCGAAGGGACCGGTCCGACGGTCGTGTTCCTCGGCGGCTTCGCCTCGGACATGGAGGGGACCAAGGCGGTCTACCTCGAGGACTGGGCCAAGGCGCGGGGGCAGGGGTTCCTGCGGTTCGACTATTCCGGCCACGGGCAGAGTTCGGGCGCGTTCACCGACGGCTGTATCGGGGACTGGGCCGAGGATGCCGAGGCGGCGCTTGAGGCGCTGACCGACGGGCCGCTTGTGCTGGTCGGCTCGTCCATGGGCGGCTGGATCTCGCTGCTGATGACGCGACGCATCCCCGACCGGATCGCGGGGCTTGTCACCATCGCCGCGGCGCCCGATTTCACCGAGGACAGCATGTGGGCCGGGTTCGACAAGGCGCAGCGGCTGGCGCTGGAAATGGTCGGCCACGTCGAACTGCCCTCGGACTATGGCGACCCTTATGTCATCACGCAGCGGCTGATCGAGGACGGGCGCGACCACCTGATCCTGCGCGACCCGCTGCCGCTGCCGTTCCCGGTGCGGTTCCTGCAGGGCACGGCGGATGCGGATGTGGAGCTGTCGGTCGCGCTGCGGCTGATGGAGCGGGCGGAGGGTGGCGACATTCACCTCGAACTGGTGAAGGGCGCGGATCACCGGTTTTCCGACCCGGCCTGCCTCGGCGTTCTGGGCGCGCGTATCGAAGAGGTCCTGACGCGCGTTTGACGCAACTTTGGCGGGAAATGGCAAAGCGGCAAAGGATGTCTTGTATTTGACGGCGGGGATGGCACTCTTGTTTCGTCACGCGCGATCATAACGGCGCGGACAGGAGGCACGAGCATGGCCGAACCTCTGGTTCTGATACCGGGACTCATGTGCGACACACGTCTGTTCGCCGACCAGATCGCCGCGTGTGCGCCCGACCGGACCGTCACCGTCGCGCTGCCCACGCAGGGCGAGCGGATGGAAGAGATCGCGTCGAACCTGCTCGACCAGCTGCCGCATCGCTTTGCGCTCATCGGCCATTGCATCGGCGGCGGCGTGGCGATGGAGATCCTGCGCCGCGCGCCGGAACGGGTCCAGCGACTGGCGCTGATCTCGACCTCGCCGCTGGCCGACACGCCGCAGCAGGCGGCAGACCGCGAAACGGTGATCGTCAAGGCGCGCTCGGGGCAGCTTGAAGAGGCGCTCAAGGCCGTGATGCCGGTGGACGTGCTGGCGCCGGGGCCGGGACGGCTGGGCATTCAGGCGCGCTATGTCGAGATGGGGCTCGCGCTCGGGCCCGCCGCGTTCGAGCGGCAGATCCGGGCGCTGCAGCGGCGGCGCGACCAGCAGGCGACACTGCGCAAGATCAAGGTGCCGACCCTGCTGGCCTGCGGAACACATGACCAGATGACGCCGGTCAAACGGCACGAATTCATGGCGGAACTGATCCGCGGCAGCCGGTTCGTCGAGATGCCGGAGGCCGGGCACCTGCTGCCCATCGAACAGCCCGCCGCGCTGACCGAGGCCCTGCGTGGCTGGCTGACCGCGCCGCCGGTGCCGCAGCCGGTGATCTGACGGAGGATCTAGTCGCGGGCGGGAATGATCTGCTGCGCGATCCCGGCGAAGAGCAGGTAGAGCGAGGACACCACCAGCCCCCAGTGCGCCCAGCTTTCCGGGTCGAAATCCACCCACGCGGCCCAGCCCGCGAAATAGGTCCAGACCAGCGCCATCGGCAGCGTCACGATCCGCCAGCGTTTCGTGCGGACGGGATGGACGAACTTCAGCGGCGTGAACATCGCCGCGGCCAGCAGCGTCACGATCCCGAGGATGAACCAGAAGTTAGGTGCCAGCGCGAAGAGCACCAGCACCAGCATGTTCCAGCAGCCGGGAAAGCCGGAGAACGAGTTGTCCTTGGTCTTCATCCGCGTGTCGGCGAAATACATGGCCGAGGCGAAGGTGATCACGATGATGCAGATCCAGCCGGTCCAGCCGGGCAGCAGGTCGGATTTGAACAGCGCGAAGGCCGGGATGAAGACATAGGTCAGGTAGTCGATGATCAGGTCCAGCAGGACCCCGTCGAATTCGGCGGCGTTGGTCTTGACGTCGTATTTCCGGGCGAGGGGGCCGTCGATGCCGTCGACGAAGAAGGCGACGACCAGCCAGAGGAACATGAGGCTCCACTTCTGATCGACGGCGGCGAGCATGGCGAGCATGGCGAAAACGGCGCCGGTGGCGGTCAGCAGGTGGACGGAGAGCGCCTTGAGATGTGGTGTCATTTGCCAGTCATGCAGGATTTGTGATTGCGTTTCAACGTCCGGGGGCGCTGCCCCCGCGCGGCCCGGTGGCCGCGCTCCCCCGGAGTTTGCCGGGCCAGATGAACGGGGGATCAGGCGCGGGGGTGGGCCGCGGCATAGACCTCCATCAGGCGGGCGGTGTCGACGGCGGTATAGGCCTGGGTGGTGGAGAGGCTGGCGTGGCCCAGCAGTTCCTGGATCGCGCGCAGGTCGCCGCCCGCGTTCAGCAGGTGCGTGGCGAAGGAATGACGCATGGCGTGCGGCGTGGCGCTGGCGGGCAGGCCCAGCTGGTTGCGGGCGCGTTCCATCACCTTCTGGATCGTGCGCGGCGCCAGCGCGCCGCCGCGGATCGCGCGAAAGACGGGATCGGCCTTTTCACAGGGGTAGGGGCTGAGGGTCAGGTAGGCCTCGACCGCGTCGCGGGCCGGGGCGATCAGCGGCACGACGCGTTCCTTGCCGCCCTTGCCGGTGATCCGCAGCGAGGACCCGAGCGGCAGGTCCGCGCCGGTCAGAGACAGCGCCTCGGATATCCGCAGGCCGCAGCCGTAGAGCAGGGTCAGCACCGCCATGTCGCGGGCCTGCACCCATTTCACCTCGGACTGCAGGGCGACGGTGTCGATCATCTCGACCGCCGCATCCTCGGGCAGGGGGCGCGGCAGCTTGCGCTGGTACTTGGGCGCGCGGGCCGACAGGACGGCGGTCGGGTCGAAGCCGTCGCGTTCGGCCAGCCAGCGGTAGAAGGTCTTGACCGCCGACAGCTTGCGCGCCAGCGACCGGGCCGACACGCCGCCCGCGCGGGTGTGCGCCATCCACGCCCGCATGTCCGACACGGTGATCCGTTGCAGCGGCGCCATGCCCTGCGCCGCGCCCTTGTGTTCGCCCATGAAGGCGAGGAAATCGGCGAGGTCGCGGGAATAGGCGGTGATCGTGTTGGCGCTGGCGTCCTTGAGCGCCCGCTCGGCCTCGAGCCACCCCTGAAGGGCGTCGCGGGCGGCGGGCGCGATCAGGCTCACGACAGCCAGCGGCGCATGGCGCGTTCGAAGACGCCGGCAAAGAAGCCCAGAAGGTCGGTGCCCTGCTGCGGCGAGAACATGTGCGGATCCTCGGAGCCGAGCACCAGCATGCCGGGCAGGCGGCCGGGGCCGAAGTCGAGCCGCAGGCAGGCTTCGGATTTCACCCATTCGGCATTGTCGCCATAGACGTGCGCCGGGCCGTTGCCGAGCTGGCGCAGCACCACCTGCCGCGCGGGGCCCGCGCGGTCGCGGTCGACGTAGCCCTGGACAAAACCGGGCTCCACCACGCGCAGCACATCGCCGAGGCGGCGGACGGCGGGGGCTTCCTCGTCCTGTTTCGTCTCAAGCACCAGATGCACGAAGTCGACGCCGAGGATCTCGGCCACTTCGCCACCCAGGTCGCGCAGGAAGACCTCGAAATCCATCGGGTCCAGCATCCGCAGCACCGCGCGGTGCACCTGGTTCATGCCGGCGAGGTTCTCGTAGGCCGCGGCGATCACCGACCGGTGGGTGTCTTCCAGCCGGTCCAGCCGGGCCTCCAGCCGCTCCATCGCGATGCCGCGCAGATCGACGACATTGCCGCCCATCGACCGCTCGTTCGCGGTGACGAGGGCACGCATCAGGTCCTTGTCGTTCAGGATGACGTCGGGCTGGTCGATGATCCGCGCGCGCAGATCATCCTCGATTTTCAGTGATTTGCTCATTGCCTGCCTGGGTCTTTGTTTTGTCCGGACGGTAGCAGACCGGGCACCGGACAGGGCAGGGCAAATGCGGTCCCGCGGGGAAAGCGTGCGGCGAGTGTTGCTTTATCGCCCGCCGCCGGGGTCCCGCCCGATGTGGTCGAGGTAAAGCCGCACCGCCTCCTGCACATGCCGGAACCGGTCGCCGCCGAGGTGCTTGCCGCCGTACCAGCGGGTCACCACGACGATGTGCCCGGTCAGCCCCGCCCGTTCCAGCATCCGCAGGATGACCATGCCCGCGCCCGCCTCGCCGTCGTCGTTCTTGGCCGGACCGTCATCGGTCAGCAGGCCCCAGGTGTTGTGGGTGGCTTTCGCGAATTTCTTGTTGCGCTTCAGCTCTTTCAGGAAGGCCGCCGCGTCATCGGGCGTGGCACAGGGCCCGCCCGACACGGCATAGCGCGACCCCCGGTCGCTGATGACGTTCTCGAGTATCTCCACGCGGACGGCGCGGGATCAGAGGATCTTCTGCCCGGTCTTGGCCCAGTCGGCCATGAAGGCGTCGAGGCCCTTGTCGGTCAGCACGTGGTTCGCCATCGCCTTGATGACGGCGGGCGGGGCGGTCGCCACGTCCGCGCCGATCTTGGCGGCCTCGGTCATGTGGTTCACGGTGCGGATCGAGGCGGCGAGGATCTGCGTCTCGTAGCCGTAATTGTCGTAGATCACCCGGATGTCGTGGATCAGCTCCATCCCGTCGAGGTTGATGTCGTCCAGCCGCCCGATGAAGGGGCTGATGAAGGCTGCCCCCGCCTTGGCCGCCAGCAGCGCCTGGTTGGCGCTGAAGCAGAGCGTGACGTTGACCATCCGGCCCTCGTCCGTCAGCACCTTGCAGGCCTTCAGCCCGGCCCATGTCAGCGGCACCTTGATCGCGATGTTCTCGGCGATCTTCGCCAGTTCGCGGCCCTCGGCGATCATGCCGTCCGCGTCGAGCGCCACGGTCTCCGCGCTGACCGGACCGTCGACCAGATCGCAGATCTCCTTGGTGACTTCCTTGATGTCGCGGCCGGATTTCATGATCAGCGAGGGGTTCGTCGTGACCCCGTCCACCATGCCGAGCGCATGGAGTTCGCGGATCGCGTCGATCTCGGCCGTGTCTACGAAGAATTTCATGGGGTCCTCCCGCCGGATTGGAATTCCCGCCCCTGTTAGCGCATAATGTCTGGGGCCGGAAGGGTGCGCAGTCGCCCCCCGACAGGCCCGTCCGAGACAGCGTCCGAGGTGGCCATGGACCTCTACCGGCTGACAGAACGCGCGATGGCGATGGACGACCGGGCCTGGGCGCGACACGCAAACCCGTGGAGCGTGTTTAGCCGTTTCGCGATCCTGCCGCTCTTCGCGCTGGCGGTCTGGAGCCGCGTCTGGATCGGCTGGGGCGCTGCCGTGCCGGTCCTCGCCGTGCTGGTGTTCACCTTCGTCAACCCGCGCCTCTTCGCGCCAGTGGCCGGCGCGCCTCGGGGCTGGGCCGGGAAGGGCACGGCGGGTGAACGTCTCTGGCTCGACCGCCGGACGCGGCCGGTGCCGGAGCGGCATGTCGCGATATGCCATGTGCTGGCGGGCCTCGGCGGGGTCGGGATGGCGGTGCTGCTCTTCGGCCTGTGGCACCTCGATCCGGGGGTGACGCTGGCCGGGCTCGTGCTGTCCATGGGGTCCAAGGCGTGGTTCGTCGACCGGATGGTCTGGCTGCACGAGGACATGATCCGCACCGGGCCGCAGGACAGCGCTTGACCCCCGCCCGCAGGAGGGGGACACAGGGGCTCCCCGAAACGGACAGGCCATGCAGGAATTCTTCGACGAAGGCGAACTGGTCGCCGTCCTGACGACGCAGCCGCTCGACCGGACGCTGGACTACCGCGCGCCCGAGGGGGGCTGCGTGCCGGGGGCCTTCGTTCAGGTGCCCCTTGGGCCGCGCCAGGTGCTGGGCGTCGTCTGGGGGCCGGGGAAGGGCGATTTCGACCTCTCCAAGATCCGGCCCGTATCCCGCGTGCTGAACGTCGCCCCGATGCGCACCGAACTGCGCGACTTCCTCGAAAAGGCGGGCACCTACACGCTGACCCCGCTGCCCGCGATGCTGCGCCTCGCCACCCGCGCGCCGGGCCTCGGCGATCCGCCGGGGATGCGCACCGTCTACCGCGCGGGCGATGGCGAGCCGTCGCGGATGACCGACGCCCGGACCCGCGTGATGGACGCGCTGGCCGAGCACGGCGGCGCGGCGCTGACGATGAAGGAGATCTGCGACGCGGCCGGCACCTCGTCCTCCGTGGTCAAGGGGCTGGTCAAGTCCGGCGCCGTGGTCGAGGAAAGCGCCCCCCGCGACCTGCCGTTCCCGCGCCTCGACACCGGCCTGTCGGGCAAGGACCTGACCCCGGACCAGTCCGCCGCCGCCGGAACGCTGGCGCAGGCGGTGAAGTCCGGAACCTACGGCACCACGCTCCTGCGCGGCGTCACCGGGTCCGGCAAGACGGAGGTCTATCTGGAAGCCGTAGCCGCCTGCCTCTCCGCCGGTCGGCAGGCGCTGGTCCTGCTGCCCGAGATCGCGCTGACGCAGGAATTCCTCTCCCGCGTCGAGGCCCGTTTCGGCGCGCGCCCCGCCGAATGGCACCACGGCGTCACGATGACCGAACGCCGCCGCATCTGGAAGATGGTCGGGCAGGGCGGGGCGGAACTGGTCGTCGGGGCGCGCTCGGCCCTGTTCCTGCCGTTCCGTGACCTCGGCCTCATTGTGGTGGATGAGGAACACGACAGCTCCTACAAGCAGGAGGAGGGCGTGCTCTACAACGCCCGCGACATGGCGGTGCTGCGCGCCTCGATCAACGGGGCGCAGGTGGTGCTGGCCTCGGCCACGCCCTCGCTCGAAAGCTGGTCGAACGCCGAGGCGGGGAAATACCGCCGCCTCGATCTGGAAAGCCGCTTCGGCCCCTCGCGCCTGCCGCAGATGCGGGCGATCGACATGCGGGCCGAGAAGCTGGAGTCGAACCGCTGGATCTCGCCCACCCTCCGCGCCGAGGTGATGAAACGGATCGAGGCCGGGGAACAGGCGCTGCTGTTCCTCAACCGCCGGGGCTATGCGCCGGTGACGCTCTGCCGGGCCTGCGGCGAGAAGATCGGCTGCGAGCACTGCGACGCGGCGATGGTCGAACACCGCTTCCTCAAGCGCCTCGTCTGCCACCAGTGCGGCGAAAGCCGCCCCATGCCCGAGATCTGCCCCCATTGCGAGGCCGAGGGCCGTCTCGCGCCGGTCGGCCCGGGTGTCGAACGCCTGACGGAAGAAGCGCAAGAGGTCTTTCCCGACGCCCGCATCGCGACGCTGTCCTCGGACCTCTTCGGCTCCGCCCGCGCGCTCAAGGAACGGATCGAGGCGATCGCGGCGGGGGCGGCGGATCTCGTCATCGGCACCCAGCTTGTGGCCAAGGGGCACAACTTTCCGCTCCTCACCCTCGTCGGCGTGATCGACGCCGACCTCGGCCTGCAGGGCGCCGACCTGCGCGCCGCCGAACGCACGTTCCAGCTGATGCGGCAGGTCTCGGGCCGGGCGGGCCGCGCCGACCGCCCCGGCACCGCGCTGCTGCAGACGCACCAGCCCGAACACCCGGTGATCCGCGCGATCCTGACCGGGCAGGAGGAAACCTTCTGGCAGACCGAGGCCGACACCCGACGTGCCCTCGGCATGCCGCCCTACGGCCGCCTCGCCGGCCTGATCCTGTCCTCCACCGACGCGCAGGAGCCGATGCAGATCGGCACCACGCTCGCCCGCAACGATGCCGCGCTCCGCGCCATCGGCGCGCAGGTCTTCGGCCCGGCCCCCGCGCCGATCCCCCGCGTCCGGGGCCGCCACCGCGTCCGGCTGCTGGTCAAGGCCCCCAAGGGCGCCCCGGTGCAGGACGCCATCGCCCGCTGGCTCGCCCCGCTGACGCTGCCGCGCGACTTCCGCCTCTCGGTCGACATCGACCCCCAGAGCTTCCTCTGAGGATCGCGCAGGTCCCCCTGCTTCTTCTGGTCAAAAATACTTCGGGGGAGTCGCGGCCCGCGGGGCCGTGACGGGGGCAGAGCCCCCATCATGCCTGTCCGCCACGTGCACCCCGCGGTTATCCGCAGGTGTCGCCGCCCGGAGCCGGAACCCCGCACCCCGGTCCTCCTGACGCACGAGGGCACCACGACGGCACCACGCCGCGCCGCATCGTGGCCGTGCGCCACCCTTGAAACGCAGCATTCACCTATTAGATGACAGTTATCAAGTGATAGCAAACAGAGCCCCCATGCACGAAACCCGATCCGATGCTCTTTTCGAACTGGCCGACCTTGTCCACGCCGTGGCGCGGCGCCTCCCGGCGCCCGTCGATCTGGAGCCGGGGCCCTGCACCCCGATCGAGATCAACGTGATGCGGATCATCGGGCGCAACCCCGGCGTATCCGCCCGGCGGGCAGCGGATGCCTGCGGGCTGCCGACCAGCAACTTCAGCCGCGTGCTGAAGGCGCTCGTGGCGAAGGGCCTCGTCGAGCGGCGGACCGATCCGAACGACGCGCGCATCGCGCATCTTCATGCGACCGACATGGCGATGAGGAACACCGCGCGGATGCGCGACGCCTGGACCGCCGTGCTCGGCGGTGCCGGGCTGGACCGCGACACCATCGTCGCCGTGACCACCGCGCTCCGCCGGATCGATGCACATCTCTCGGACGCGCCGACCGACGGGGCCTTCGAAACGCAACAGGCGCCTCCAGACCAGAACCGACACCAAAGGAGAACGACCGATGCCGGATGATCTCTATTTCACCGACGACACCAGGGGACTGCACCCCGCGATCCGCGGGCTGTACGGGACCCCGACCGCGCCACTGCCGTTTCTTGACGGTGTCGTGGTGCGCGCCTTCCTGCTGGAACGGCCGCAGGGCAACTTCATCATCTACAACGCGCCGGGCATCAGCGCGGCCGCGGACGAGATCCGCGGGATGGGCGCGCCCGACCGCCTGCTGATGAACCACCATCACGAGGCGATGTATGGCGCGCCGCGCCTCGACGTGCCTGTCTGGCTCCACGAAGCCGACGCATCGCGCGTGGACCTCGGGATCGCCGGCACCTTTTCCGGGCGCCAGATGATCGGCGACGATCTGGAGATCATCCCGACGCCCGGCCACACCCCCGGAACCACGAGCTTTCTCTGGGACAACGGCGACCACCGCCTGCTCTTTCCGGGCGACAGCCTGTGGGTTCAGGGCGGGGAGTGGAAGGCGGTTCTGCTAGGCGACAGCGACCGCGCGGCCTACCTCGCCAGTCTGGCACTGCTGAAGGAGGTGGAGTTCGACGTCCTCGTGCCCTGGGGCGTCGAGTCCGGGGAACCCTACGGTTACGCGGTGACACGCGAGGAGGCGATCGCGAACCTGGACCGGATCATTGCCCGCCTCGAAGCCGGACAATCGGCCTGAGGCTCACCGGAAGAGGTCGCGTGCCGGGCCCGGCGCCGTCTGACCCGGCACGGGTGTCGGCGCAACCGGGCGGCAACGGAAGGCGGCAGTGTCCCGGACATGGAACACTGCCGCTATCGTCCGGGCGACCCCGGCCTTACCCGCGCCCCATGGCGTAGAATTCGTCGTTCGGGCGCATGGTCGTGACATTCGCCATCCGGTTCGACAGGCCGAAGAACGCCGCGATCCCCGCGATGTCCCAGATGTCCTCCTCGTCGAAGCCATGGCCCTTGAGCACGTCGAAATCCGCATCCCCGACCGCCTGCGCGTTCTGCGAGACCTTCATCGCGAAGTCGATCATCGCCTTCTGGCGGTCGGTCAGGTCGGCCTTGCGGTAGTTCGTGGCCACCTGGTCCGCGATCAGCGGGTTCTTGGCCCGGATCCGCAGGATCGCCCCGTGCGCGATCACGCAGTACTGGCATTCGTTGCGGGCGCTGGTGGCCACCACGATCATCTCGCGTTCGGCCTTGGTCAGGTTGCCGGGCTTCTCCATCAGCGCGTCGTGATAGGCGAAGAAGGCGCGGAACTCGTCCGGGCGATGCGCCAGCACGAGGAAGACGTTGGGGATGAAGCCCGACTTCTCCTGCACCGCCTCGATCCGCTCGCGGATGTCGTCTGGCATCTCTTCCAGCTTCGGAACCGGGAACCGGCTGACCCTGGCCTCGCTCATGCGCGTCACTCCTCATGCATTGCGCCGCGACACTGCCACCGGGGCGCGGGCTTTGCAAACCGGTCCGCGCGCTTGCCATGCCCGCCCTGCCGCGTCACACATGGCCCCGATGTCGCAAGGGAGGACCGACATGACCGGAGCAGATGAGACGAGGACAGGCAGCTGCCGCTGCGGCGCGGTGGAAATCACGGTCGCGCAGGCACCCTTCATGACCGCCGCCTGCCACTGCACGGGCTGTCAGAAAATGACCTCCAGCGCCTTTTCGCTGACCGCGATGTTCATGGCGCAGGCCCTGTCCGTCACCAAGGGCGAGACGGTGCGCGGCGGCCTGCGCCAGCCGCCGCTCGATCACCGGTTCTGCCCGGAGTGCATGACGTGGATGTTCACCCGGATCGACGGCCAGCCCTTCGTGAACGTCCGCCCCACCATGTTCGACGAACCTGCGTGGTCGCGTCCCTACATGGAGACGATGACGGCCGAGAAACTCGACTGGGCGCAGACCGGCGCGCAGCGCAGCTTCTCGGGCTTTCCCGGCCCGGACGACTTCCCCGACCTGATGGCCGCCTTCGCGGAGCGGGGCTGAGGCGCGCGCGTCAGGGCGCGACGAAGTCTCTTCCCAAACCCCGCGTTCCGGGCTATAGCGCGGCCATGATCACCAAGGCCGCTCCTTTCGCCTCCATCCGACGCCGACGCACTCGCGCCTGACGTCCCGTGATCCGTGCGCCCGTCGCACAGCCCCGAAAACACCCCGCACAAACTTGACTTGGTCCCGAGCCTCATGCTCAGTCATGGCTCCTTATATCCGAGGTATCCCGAATGATCTCCTCCGTCCTTCCGACCTACGCCCGCGCGCCGCTGCACTTCGTCAAAGGCGAAGGCTCCTGGCTGATCGAGGAGGACGGGCGCCGTTTCCTCGACCTCGGGTCCGGCATCGCCGTTAACGTGCTGGGCCATGCCCATCCCAAGCTGGTCGAGGCCATCACCAACCAGGCGCAGAAGCTCTGGCATGTCTCGAACCTCTACGAGATTCCGCAGCAGCAGGCGCTGGCCGACAAGCTGGTGGCCGAGACCTTCGCCGACACGGTGTTCTTCACCAACTCGGGCACCGAGGCCTGTGAACTGGCGGTCAAGATGGCCCGCAAGTACCAGTACGAAAAGGGACATCCCGAGAAGATCGAGATCATCACCTTCCACGGCGCCTTCCATGGCCGGTCCTCGGCCGCCATCGCCGCCGTGAACACCGAGAAGATGGTCAAGGGCTTCGGCCCGCTGCTGCCCGGCTTCCGGCAGGTGCCGTTCGGCGATCTGGACGCCGTCAAGGCCGCGATGACCGACCAGACCGGCGCGATCATGATCGAGCCGGTGCAGGGCGAGGGCGGCATCAACGTCGCCTCCGACGCCTTCCTCAAGGCGCTGCGCGAGCTCTGCGACGAGACCGGCACGCTGCTGATCTTCGACGAGGTGCAGTGCGGCGTCGGCCGGACCGGCAAGCTCTTCGCCCATGAATGGGCGGGCGTCACGCCCGACATCATGATGGTCGCCAAGGGCATCGGCGGCGGCTTCCCGCTGGGCGCCGTGCTGGCGACCGAGAACGCGGCGTCGGGCATGACGGCGGGCACCCATGGCTCGACCTATGGCGGCAACCCGCTGGGCTGCGCCGTCGGCCTGGCGGTGATGGAGATGGTCGCCGACCCGGACTTCCTCGCGCAGGTGAACCGCAAGGCGGCGCTCTTCCGGCAGAAGCTGGAAGGTCTGGTCGCCACCCATCCCGGCGTCTTCGAGGAGGTGCGCGGTCAGGGCCTTATGCTGGGCCTGAAATGCGTCAAGCCGAACGCGGACGTGGTCAAGGCCGCCTATGCGGCCGAGCTGATCACCGTGCCCGCCGCCGAGAACGTCATCCGGATCCTGCCGCCGCTGACCATCACCGACGACGAGCTGAGCGAGGCGGTCCACCGTCTCGACAAGGCCGCGCTGACCGTCGCGACCAGCTGATCCGCACCAGACCCGCAGCGCCGCCCGCCCCTCCGGGGCCGGGCGGCCCCTTTCGATTGATATCACGATGAACCATTTCCTCGACATCCACACCACCGCGCCGGGCGATCTCCGGCACATGATCGACCACGCCCGGCAGATGAAGACCGCGCGCGAAGGCCGTCCGCGCGCCGCGCCGGACGACGAACAGCCGCTGGCGGGCCACATGGTCGCGCTGATCTTCGAAAAGCCCTCGACCCGGACGCGCGTCTCCTTCGACGTGGGCGTGCGCCAGATGGGCGGCCAGACGATGGTGCTGTCGGGGCAGGACATGCAGCTGGGCCATGGCGAGACGATCGCCGACACCGCCCGCGTCCTGTCGCGCTATGTCGACATGATCATGATCCGGACCTTCGACGAGGCCGTGGTGCAGGAAATGTCGGAAAACGCCAGCGTCCCGGTCATCAACGGCCTGACCGACCGCAGCCACCCCTGCCAGATCATGGCGGACATCATGACGTTCGAGGAACACCGGGGTCCGATCAAGGGCAAGAAGGTGGTCTGGGTCGGCGACGGCAATAACGTCTTCGCCTCGTTCCTGCATGCGGCGGGCCAGTTCGATTTCTCGCTGACCTTCTCGGGACCGCAGCAGCTGGACCCGGACCGCAACTACGTGGACGAGGCGCGCGAGAAGGGCGTCGATTTCACCATCCAGCGCGACCCGTGGCGCGCGGTCGAGGGCGCGGACCTGATCGTCGCGGACACATGGGTGTCGATGCACGATGCCCAGTCCACGCGCGAACGGCGGCACAATCTGCTGCGCGCCTATCAGGTCAATGACGACCTGATGGCGGCAGCAGGCAAGGACGCGCTGTTCATGCACTGCCTGCCCGCGCACCGGAACGAGGAAGTGACCTCCTCGGTCATGGACGGCCCGCAGTCGGTGGTCTTCGACGAGGCCGAGAACCGCCTGCACGCGCAGAAGGCCGTCATGCGCTGGTGCCTCGGGGTCTGACCCCCGGATACCCGCGCGGGGCCTACTTGCCCTTGAACACCGGCTTGCGCTTTTCGAGGAAGGCGCCGATGCCTTCCGCGGCGTCGGCGCTGACCGCAAGCGCCGACTGCTCGTCGCCCTCAAGCGTGATCGCCTCGTCATAGCTCAGCCCGTCCATCCGGCGGATCAGCCGTTTCGCAGCGGCGGCGGCCAGCGGCGCGCCCGCGGCGATCCGTTCGGCCATCGCGGTTGTCGCGGCGGCAAGGTCGCCCGCCGGATGCGTGGCGTTCGCCAGCCCGAGGTCGACCGCCTCGGCCGCCGGGATGCGGCGGCCTTCGAGGATCGCCTGCAGCGCCCGTTTCGATCCCATCCCGCGCTGCAGCAGCCATGTGCTGCCGCCGTCGGGCACGAGGCCGATCGCCGCGAAGGCCATGTAGATCGTCGCGTCGTCCGCCATCGTCATCAGGTCGCAGTTCATCGCCACAGCCGCGCCGATCCCTGCGGCGGACCCGTGAACCTGCGCGATCCAGATGCGGGAGGACGCGGTGATCCCGTTCAGGATCGGGCGGTATTCCCGGTCCAGCAGCTGCGAGATCGGGCCGGGGAAGCGTTCGGTCAGGTCCGTCCCCGCGCAGAAGCCGCGGCCGTTGCCCGACAGGATCACCACCCGGACATCCGGGTCGGCGTGGATCCTTGACAGCGCGTCGCGGAACCCTTCGCGCATCGGGCCGTTCATGGCGTTGAACGCCTCGGGCCGGTTCAGGGTGACGCGGGCAATGGCGCCGTCGAGTTCGAGAAGCAGCGGATCAGACATCGTGTGGTCCTTCAGGTCAGGGTGCCGGAATCGCGCAGGGCCGCGATCCGTGTGTCGTCGTAGCCCAGTTCCGCCAGCACCTGAACGGTGTCCGCGCCGGGCGCGGGCGCCGCGCCGGGCAGGGCGGGGGCGGAACGGCTGAAACGCGGGGCAGGGGCCGCCTGCGTCACGCCGTCGAGCGTCACGAAGGTGCCGCGCTCGGCAAGGTGCGGATGCGCGGGCGCCTCGGACCATGTCAGGACCGGCGTCGCGCAGGCATCCGTGCCGTCAAAGATCGCCGCCCATTCGTCGCGGGTGCGCTGGCGGAACACCTCGGCATAGGCGTCGCGGCGGTCGGGCCACTGCCGGGCGTCCAGTTGCGTCGCGAGGTGATCCTCGGGCAGCCCGGCGAGGCGGACGAGTTCGGCAAAGAACTGCGGCTCGATCGGCCCGACCGCGATGAACTTGCCGTCCGCGCAGGCGTAGGTCCGGTAGAACGGCGCGCCGCCGTCCAGCAGGTTCGTCTCGCGCCGTTCCGACCAGTGTCCCTTGGCGAGGAAGCTGTGGACCAGCGCCATCATCGCCGAGGCGCCGTCGACCATCGCCGCGTCGACCACCTGACCGCGCCCGGAGGTCTGGCGTTCATAGAGCGCGGCCATGATCCCGAACAGCAGGAACATCGTCCCCCCGCCGTAATCCGCGCCGATGTTCAGCGGCGGCGGCGGGGCGCCGTCGGCGGTCCCGATGGCGTTCAGGAAACCGGTCAGCCCAAGATAGTTGATGTCGTGCCCTGCGGTCTGCGCCAGCGGCCCGTCCTGACCCCAGCCGGTCATGCGGGCATAGATCAGCCCCGCGTTCCGGTCGTGACAGACCTCCGGTCCCAGACCCATCCGTTCCATCACGCCGGGGCGGAAGCCCTCGATCAGCACGTCGGCCCCGGCGATCAGCGCCTGCGCCACCGCGATCCCCTCGGGCGTCTTGAGGTTCAGGGCAACCGACCGCTTGCCCCGGTTGTTGATGTCGGTCGGATCCGGATCGCCCGACCTGCGGGCGATCAGAACCACCTCGGCCCCGAGGTCGGCAAGGAACTGGCCCGCGAGGGGCGCGGGTCCAATTCCCTGCATTTCGACGACCTTCAGACCGGCAAGCGGCCCGCTCATGCCGCCTTTGCCGTGCTGTCGCGCAGCCGGTCATAGATGGCATCCGGCACCGCGAAGCGGTCGCCGTACAGCTCCGCCAGCTCCTTCGCGCGGGCCTTGAACGCGTCCACGCCTTCGCCCCGGATGAACTGGATCGCCCCGCCGGTCCATGCCGGGAAGCCGATGGCGAAGATGCCGCCGAGGTTCGCCTCGACCTCGGTGTTCAGCACGCCTTCGTCGAGGCAGCGCAGCGTCTCGATGGCCTGACGGTAGAGGATGCGGTCGACCGCGTCCTCGAGCGGCACATCGACATTGCCGCGCGCGAACTGCGCCAGATCGGGCCAGAGCGTCCGCTTGCCCGCGCTGTCGTAGTCGTAGAAGCCGCCGCCGTACTGGCGCCCGCCGCGCCCCATCTCGATCATCCGGTCGGTGACCTCGCGGGTGGCGGTGTTGTGATGGCCGAAGCCGCTGTCGACCCCGAGCCGCTGGTCCAGCGCCTCGTGCGTCTTACGGACCTTCTGGCCGAGGATCAGCGAGACCTCGTCGAAGACCTGCAGCGGCCCGACCGGCATGCCCGCCAGCCACGACGCGCGTTCGATGGCCGCAGGCGCCATGCCGTCGACCAGCAGCTGACAGCCTTCGTCCATGAACGTCCCGAACACGCGAGAGGTGAAGAACCCGCGGGAGTCATTCACCACTATCGGCATGTAGCCGATCTGCTGGACGTAGTCGTAGGCCTTGCGCAGCGTCTCTTCGCTGGTCTTCTCGCCCATGATGATCTCGACCACCTTCATCTTGTCGACGGGGCTGAAGAAATGCAGCCCGATGAAGCGGGTCGGATCCGGGCAGGCCTCGGCCAGGATCGAGATCGGCAGGGTCGAGGTGTTGGACCCGTAGATCCCGTCAGGCGACAGCATTGGCCATGTGTCGGCGATGACCTTTTCCTTCAGGTCGATGTCCTCGAACACCGCCTCGATCACGATGTCCACGCTGCCGGGTTCGGCATTCTCCGTCGCGGGGGTGATCTGGTCCAGCAGGGCGACCTTGGCGGCATCGTCCATGCGGCCGCGCTTGATCGCCTTGTCGCAGAGCTTTTCCGAATAGCCCTTGCCCTTCTCGGCATTGGCCATCTCGGTGTCCTTCAGCCGGGTCGGCAGGCCGCGCTTGGCATGGGCATAAGCGATGCCCGATCCCATCATCCCCGCGCCGAGGACCACGGCATTGCCGGCCTTCCAGTGATCGCCCGCCGGGCGCACCTTGCCGGACTTGATCGCCTGCATGCCGAAGAAGAAGGTCGAGATCGCCGCCTTGGCTTCTTTCGATGCCATCAGCCCGATGAACCGCCGCGTCTCCATCCGCAGCGCCGCGTCGAAGTTCATCCGCATGGAGTTGACCGCGACGTCGAGGATCTTCTCGGGCGCCGGAAGCCGTCCGCGCGTCTTCTGGTAGAGCATCGCCGACGACACCTGGATGATCTGGCGCACCTTGGGATGCAGCGCGTCGCCGCCGGGATAGCGGAAGCCCTTCTGGTCCCACGGCTGGACGGCGGCATCGGGGTTGGCCTTGATCCATGCTTTGGCGGCGGGGATCAGATCGTCTTTCGTCGCCACGATCTCGTCCACCATGCCCGCCTTGAGCGCCTCGGCGGGCTGCGCCTGTTTGCCTTCCAGCAGATAGGGCAGGGCCTTTTCCAGCCCCAGAAGCGCCGTCAGCCGCACCACGCCGCCTGCGCCGGGCAGCAGGCCCAGCGTGACCTCGGGCAGGCCGACGACGGCCTTGGGGCTGTCCACGACGATGCGCCGGTTGCACGACAGGCACAGCTCGTATCCGCCGCCGAGCGCCGCGCCGTTGATCGCGGCGACGACCGGGACCGGCAGTTTTTCCAGCCGCCGGTAGGTGCCCTTGCTGGCCTCAATGGCGGCGAATTCGCGTTCGGTCGCCTCGGTCGTGGCGAGGATGTTGTTCAGGTCGCCGCCCGCGAAGAAGGTCGACTTGGCCGAGGCAAAGACGACGCCTGTCAGGCCCCCTTCGGCCTCCAGCCGTTCGCAGACCGCGCGCATGCCCGGTTCGAACCGGTCGTTCATCGTGTTGGCGTTCTGGCCCTGCATGTCGAGCGTGACCGTGACGATGCCGTCGGCATCCTTTTCGTAGATGAAATCTTCCATGTGGTCCTCCCTCCGGTCCGTCACAGGCGTTCGATGATGGACGCGATGCCCATGCCGCCGCCGACGCACATGCAGATGAGCGCGCGCTTCTGGTTCCGGCGTTCCAGCTCGTCCAGCATGGTCGAGACGAGGCAGCCGCCGGTGGCGCCCAGCGGGTGGCCCATGGCGATGGCGCCGCCGACGACGTTCAGCTTTTCGTCCGGCACGTTCAGGTCGCGCTGAAGGCGCAGGGCGACGGAGGCGAAGGCTTCGTTGATCTCGACAAGGTCGATGTCGTCGATGGTCAGCCCGGCCTTGGCCAGCGCCTTTTCCGACGCGGGGCCGGGGCCCGTCAGCATGATCGTGGGATCCGTCGCGGTCAGCGCGATGGACACGACACGGCCGCGCGGCGTCAGGCCCAGATCCTTGCCCGCCCGTTCGTTGCCCACCATCACCAGCGACGCGCCGTCCACGATGCCCGAGGAGTTGCCCGGCGTGTGGACGTGGTTGATCCGTTCGACCTGCGGATACTTGGCCAGCGCCACGGCGTCGAAGCCCATGGAGCCGGGGATTTCGAAGCTGGCCTTCAGTGCGCCCAGCTTCTGCATGTCGGTGTCGGCCTTGATGAAATCGTCGCGCTGCAGGATCGTGATCCCGTTCTCGTCCTTCACCGGCACGACCGAGCGGTCGAACCACCCCGAGTCGCGGGCATGGGCCGCGCGTTTCTGGCTTTCCAGCGCGAACGCGTCGACGTCGTCACGGCTCCAGCCCTCGATGGTGGCGATCAGGTCGGCGCCGATGCCCTGCGGGACAAAGCCGGTCTTGATCGCGGTTTCGGGATCCTCGGCGAAGGGGCCGCCATCGGCGCCCATGGGCACGCGGGACATTGATTCGTAGCCGCCCGCGCAGACCAGATCCTCCCACCCCGACGCGACCTTGGCTGCGGCGGTGTTGAAGGTGTCGAGGCCGGAGGCGCAGAAGCGGTTGACCTGTGCGCCGGGTACCTTTTCGTCCCAGCCGGCCTTCTGCAGCGCGATCTTGGGCAGCACCGCACCCTGTTCCATGACCGGCATCACGCAGCCCAGCATGACGTCGTCGACGCGGCTGGTGTCGAGGTCGTGGCGCTGCTGCATCTCCTCAAGCAGCGTGGTCACGAGGTTGATCGGCTTGACCTCGTGCAGCGTCCCGTCGGGCTTGCCCTTGGAGCGCGGCGTGCGGATTGCGTCGTAGATATAGGCTGCTTCAGCCATGGCTTCCTCCCATGAAACCCTGCTGTCAGGCCGCGTCGAACACGGTCATTCTGGGCAGGGGGTCCAGTTCCTTCTGAGTGATGTCGCGCGCCTCGGCCCGGTCGATGCCGAGCCCGCGCAGGATGATTTCCGCGGTGTCGCTGCCGGCCTGCCGCCATGTCCGGTGCCCGTCCAGCACCAGCGTCATCGCACCGAAGGTCGCGCCGCCCGCGCTGGCGGTGATCGACGCGATCTGGTCGCGGTGAAAGGTGAACCGGCCCGAGGCGAGGCCGCGGCGCAACTCGTCCGCGGGCATGGTGCCCCAGAACTGGCCGAGTCGCGGCTCCAGCATCGCGTAGCGGGCGATGAAGCGGCCCCAGTGCGGTTCCTCGTGCACCCGCCGGACGCAGAGCCGGATCGACGCCGCGATCTTCTCGGCCGGATCCTTCATCGCGGCCGTGGCCTCGGTGATCGAGCTCGCGAATTCCTCGGACACCGTGTCGCAAACGGAGATGAAGAGCGCGGTCGGATCGTCGAGATTGTTGTAGATCGTGCCACGCGACAGCCCCGCCTCGCGGGCGAGGTCGCTGACCGCGACGCTCGTCCCGCCGTTCACGGCGAACAGGCGCATGGCGGCCTGATGGATGCGGAGCGTCGCCGTGTTCATTGCCTCGGGGTCACCATTAAAATCACTGTTGACTGAAATTGAACACGAGTGTTTAAATCGTGTCAACAGCGTTCATCGCCGCAGGGGAGGAGACGGCATGAGGACCCGCAAGGGAGGCGCGATTGCGCCCTGGCTCCTTTGATGGAGCTGCTTCAACTCATCATCGGCGGACTTGCCAACGGGTGCATCTACGGCCTCGTCGCGCTTGGCTTCGTCATGATCTACAAGGCCAGCGAAGGCGTGAACTTCGCGCAGGGCGACATGATGATGCTCGGCGCGTTCATCGCGCTCGGCTTCGGCAATTCCGACGAAATGGGTCTGCCCTTCTTCATCGCGGTGATTCTGGCGATGGTCCTGATGTTCGGCATCGGCTGGGGGGTGGAACGCGTCGTCGTCCGCCGGATCTTCGGCCAGCCGCAATTCGCGCTGGTGATCCTGACCATCGCGCTCGGCTTCGTCTTCCGTTTCGTCGCGGGCTCGATCTGGGGCTACACGCCGCTGGTGCTGGAAACGCCCTTTGCCGGTCAGAACCTGCGCGGCGGCGGCATCGTGATATCGCTCGCCGACCTCGTGACCATCGGCGTCACGCTGGTGCTGACCATCGCGCTCTGGGCCTTCTTCGCCTTCACCAAGATCGGACTGGCGGCGCAGGCGGCCTCGCAGAACCAGATGGCGGCCTATATCGTCGGCGTGCCGGTCATGCGCATCAACTCGCTGATATGGGGGCTGTCCGGGGCCGTGGCCACCGTTGCGGGCGTGCTCTACGCCACGCGCGGGGCGATCGATCCCAACATCGGCCTGCTGGGCATCAAGGCCTTCGCCGCCGCCGTGATCGGGGGCCTCGGGTCGCTGCCGGGCGCGCTGCTCGGCGGGCTGATCATCGGCGTGGTCGAGCCGGTCGCGGGCCGCTACGCGCCGGGCGAACTGGCCAAGATGTCGCCCTACATCATCATGCTGATCGTCCTCGTGACCCGTCCCGGCGGTCTCTTCAGCCAGATCCAGATGAAGAAGGTCTGAGCCATGAGAGTCGTCTTCAAGACCAGCTACAACCGCGACATCGACCTGCACGAACACGGGCAGAGCCGGGGCAAGATCGCCCTGCTGGCCGCGATCATGATCGCGCTGCCGTTCCTCGTCGGCGACTACTACCTCGCCGAGGCCGCCAACACCCTGATCTGGGCGCTGGCGGGCATGGGACTGATGGTGGCGGTGGGCCATACCGGGCAGGTCAGCCTTGGCCATGCCGCCTTCCTTGCCATCGGCGCCTATGCGGACTCGGCGCTGATGAACGCGGGCCTGCCCTTCGTCATCAGCTTTCCGGTCGCGGGGCTGATCACCGGCCTTTTCGGGGCGCTGATCGCGGTGCCGGCGGTGCGGATGTCGGGCATATACCTCGCCATCGCGACGCTGGCCGTCTTTGCCATCGTCGAGGAACTGGTGATCCTGCTGGAGCCGATCACCGGCGGGGTGGGGGGCATCATGGCGCCGTCGATCACGATCCTCGGGATCAGCTTCGACCGCTACGGGGCGCTCGATCACTTCTACTGGCTGTGCCTGGCCATCGTGGCGCTGGTGACGTGGGGCTACGCGAACCTGATGCGCAGCCCGACGGGCCGGTCATTCCTTGCCGTGCGCGACAGCGAGGTGTCGGCCCGCGCGCTGGGCATCAACGTGACGCGGACGCGGGCGCTGGCGTTCGGCCTGTCGTCCGGTGTCACCGGCCTCGCCGGGGCGCTGATGGGGCACTACATCGGGTTCTTCAACTACGAGCTGTTCTCGATCTTCATCTCGATCAACCTGCTGCTGGTGGTGACGATCGGCGGTCTCGGCTTCATCCAGGGTGCGTTCCTCGGGGCGATCCTGATCACGGCGGTGCCGCAGCTGATCTCGATCATGCGCGACAACCTCGTATCGGTTGGGATCGACCTGTCGGGCATTCCCGGCCTCGACACGATGATCTTCTCGCTGATCCTGATCGGCTTCATCATCTATGAGCCGACCGGCCTCTACGGCCGCTGGCTGAAGATCCGGACGTGGTTCGAGATCTTCCCGCTGGCGCGCAAGGACATGTTCCGCCGCCAGAAGTCCTACCTCAAGACGGAGCGGATGCGATGAGCCTTCTGGAAGTTCAGGATCTCGCCATCCACTTCGGCGGGGTGAAGGCGGTGGACGGGGTGTCGTTCGACGTCGCGCCGGGCGAGGTCTTTGCCATCATCGGCCCGAACGGGGCGGGCAAGTCGACGATCTTCAACCTGATCAGCCGGGTCTACAACCCGACGCGGGGGACGATCCGGTTCGACGGGCAGGACATCACCGGGCTCAAGGCGCATGACATCGCCGGTCTGGGGATCGCGCGCACGTTCCAGAACATCGAGCTGTTCGATCATTCGACCGTGCTCGACAACCTGCTGATGGGGCGGCACACGCACCGGGCGACGAACTTTGTGCAGGACATCCTGTTCCTGCCCAAGGTCCGGCGCGAGGAGCGCGAGCATCGCCGCCGGGTCGAGCAGGTGATCGAGTTCCTCGAGCTTGAAGCCTACCGCAAGAAGATGATCGCAGGTCTGCCCTACGGGGTCCGCAAGGTGGTCGAGATCGGCCGCGCGCTGGCCATCGGGCCGCGGCTGATCCTGCTGGACGAACCGGCCTCGGGCCTCTCGGTCGAGGAGACGCGGGACGTCGCTTTCTGGATCGAGGACATGCGCCGCGACATGGGTCTGACGGTGCTGATGGTGGAGCATGACATGAGCCTCGTGAACCAGGTCTCCGACCGGGTGCTGGCGGTGGCGAACGGTCAGCCGCTGGCGCTCGGTTCGCCTGCGGAGGTGCAGGCGCATCCGGACGTGATGGCGGCCTACCTCGGGACGGGGGCGGCGGCATGATGCGGGTCGTGAGGAGCGATGAGCGGAGGCCACGTCCGTTGGTTGCGCGCTTTGGATGGTTGGTGGCCGGGGCATCGTCGCAAGAGCGCGTATCGCCGGACCGGGCGGCAGCTGCGACGCCGATCGTGGTAGGCGATAATCGTCGCGCCCTTCCCTTGGGTGGGCGCTTCGGAACGGCCTTGGTCGGCGCTTTATCTCAAAAGCCCAGGGCTACGGCCGAGCGGCGAGTGACATCGCCAATGCGCCCTCCCGGGGGGAGGGGAGGGCGCGGCGCGGGCTGGTCGCCCGCGCCATGGAGCGAACGGAGAGCATTCGCGTTTGACCGTACCGGAACGGAGGCCCAGCGATGACCGTCCTCTCCGTCCGCAACCTCGAAACCTTCTATGGCGCGATCATGGCCCTGCGGGGCGTCTCCATCGACGTGGACGAGGGCGAGATCGTCACCATCCTTGGCGCGAACGGGGCCGGCAAGACGACCCTGATGAAGACCATCGCCGGCCTGATGGATCCCGAGAAGGGCACCATCAGCTTCATGGGCGACCCGATCGCCGGGCTCGACCCCGACCGCGTCGTCCGCAAGGGCATCGCCCTCGTCCCCGAGGGGCGCGAGGTCTTTCCCTACCTCACCATCGAGGAGAACCTGAAGCTCGGCGCCTTCACCCGCAGCGACAGCACGGCCGAGGATCTGGAACTGGTCTATTCCTACTTCCCGATCCTCAAGGAGCGCCGCAAGCAGGCGGCGGGTTTCCTGTCCGGCGGGCAGCAGCAGATGCTGGCCATCGGGCGCGGCCTGATGGCGCGGCCCAAGCTGATGATGCTGGACGAACCCAGCCTCGGCCTGTCGCCGCTGCTGACGCAGGAAATCTTTGCCATCATCGCAAGGCTGAACGCCGAACAGGGCGTCACCATGCTGCTGGTCGAGCAGAACGCGCATATCGCGCTGGCGACGGCCCACAAGGGCTACGTGCTGGAAATGGGGCGGATCGTCATGGCGGGCCCGACCGAAAAGCTGCGCGCCTCGGACGACATCCAGGAATTCTACCTCGGACGCTCGGGCGAGACGCAGCGCGACCAGAAACGCTGGAAGAGGCGCAAGACATGGAGATGAGCCGCGTGAACCCCGCCGACCTTCTCAGCTTCGACGGGCATGAGACGATCACCTCGCTCTGGGCCGACCGTTGCGCGAAATACGGCGACCGGGTCGCGCACCGCGAAAAGGAGCTCGGGATCTGGCAGGCCTATTCCTGGCGCGACTATTACGACAGCGCCCGCAAGATCGGGCGGGCGCTGATGAAACTGGGCGTCCGCAAGGGCGAGCCGGTGCTGATCCTCGCCGAGGACCGGCGCGAGTGGCTGTATGTCGACCTTGCCGCCGCCGCCATCGGCGCGATCCCGGCGGGCGTCTACACCACCGACAGCGCGTCGCAGCTGGCCTATCTGGCGAACGACAGCGGCGCGCGGGTTCTGTTCGTGGAAAACGACGAACAGCTGGACAAATACCTCGCCGCCCGTGCCGACATGCCGGGTGTCGAGACGGTCGTCGTCATGGACCGCGAAGGGCTGGCCGATTTCTCGGACCCGCAGGTGGTTTTCCTCGACCAGGTCTATTCATTGGGCGAGGCCGAGGAACGGCGCGAGCCGGGGCTGTTCGAGGCGGCGATGCAGACGATCCGCCCCGAGGATCCGCGGATGCTGATCTATACCTCCGGGACGACCGGGCCGCCCAAGGGCGCGATGATCACGCACCGGAACATGATCTTCCAGCTGGCCTCGGGGCAGCAGTGCCTCGAGTTCTACGAGACCGACAACCTGCTGTGCTTCCTGCCGCTGTGCCACGTGCTGGAACGGCTGGTCTCGGTCGAGGCGCCGATCGCCAACGGCTGCATCGTGAACTTTGCCGAGAGCCCGGAGACGGTCTTCGACAACCTGCAGGAGGTCAGTCCCGACAGCTTCTCCGGCGTGCCGCGGATCTGGGAAAAGGTCTATTCCCGCGTGATGATCCTGCGGTCCGAGGCCGGGTTCATCGGGGCAAGGGCCTTTGACTGGGCGCTGGCCACCGGCGACCGCTACGCGCGCGCTGAGAACCCCGGCTTCGGCCTCAAGCTGGCCCACGCGGTCGCGGATTTCGCCGTCCTGTCAAACCTGCGCCGGATGCTGGGCTTTGCCAACGCGCGGCGGGTGACGTCGGGCGCCGCCCCGATCTCGCCCGACCTGATCCAGTGGTTCGCCGCGCTCGGCGTGCCGCTGATCGAGGGCTACGGCATGACCGAAACCTCGGGCGTGGCGACGATCAACACCGTCCGCGACAACCGCATCGGCACGGTCGGCCCGGCGCTGCCCGGTGTCAAACTGAAGATCGACGACAACGGCGAACTGCTGGTCGGCGGCCCCTGCGTCTTTGGCGGCTACTGGAACAAGCCGGAAAAGACCGCAGAGACGATGACCGAGGACGGCTGGCTGCGCACCGGCGACGTCGGACGGATCGGCAACGACGGATCGCTGACGATCACCGGGCGGCTCAAGGACATCATCATCACGGCGGGAGGCAAGAACATCACGCCCGCCGAGATCGAGTCGAAGCTCAAGTTCAGCCCCTACGTCAGCGACGCGGTGGTGATCGGGGACCGGCGGAAATACCTGACCTGCCTCGTGATGATCGACCAGGAGAACGTCGAGAAATTCGCGCAGGACCGGCAGATCCCGTTCTCGGACTTCGCCTCGCTCACCCGCGCGCCCGAGGTGCGGGAGCTGATCGGCGGCGTCGTGGCCGAGACGAACAAGGCCTTCGCGCAGGTCGAGCAGATCAAGGATTTCCGCCTGATCGACATCCTGCTGACGGCCGAGGACGAGGAGCTGACGCCGACCATGAAGCTGAAACGGAATTTCGTGAACCAGCGCCACGCGGCGCTGATCGACGAGATGTACTGACCCGAACGAGGTCACATAAGGGAGGACCGAATGAAATACCTGAAATCACTGGCCGCCGCCGCGACGCTGGCCGCGTCGCCGCTGCTGGCGCAGACACCGGGTGTCACGGACACCGAGATCAAGCTGGGCGGCGCGCATGACCTGTCCGGCATCTTTGCCCCGTTCTCGGTCCCGGCTGTCGCCGCGGCCAAGCAGTACTTCGACGAGGTGAACGCCAAGGGCGGCGTGCATGGTCGCAAGATCACCTATATCGTCGAGGATCACGGCTATCAGGTGCCGCGCGCCGCGCAGGCCGCGAACAAGCTGATCAACCGCGACCAGGTCTTCGCGATGCTGCTGAACCTCGGCACGCCGCACAACCTCGCGATGTTCCAGATGATGGAGCCGCAGGGCATCCCGAACGTGTCGCCGATCACCGCCGCGCGGCAGATGATCGACCCGCCCGCACCGTGGAAATTCGCGGGCACCGCGTCCTACTACGACGCGGTCAAGGCGGCGATCGCCTACATGCAGGAGAACGAGGGCACCAAGAAGGTCTGCCTGATGATCCTGCCGACCGACTTCGGCAAGGAGATCGAGGCCGCGGTTCACGAGTTGGCAGATGGCGGCAGCATCGAGCTGGGCGCCGAGATCGGGCACAAGCCGGACGAGGCGGACTTCACCGGCGCGCTCGGCAAGGTCAGGGAATCCGGTTGTGACACCGTGGGCATGGCGCTTGGCATCAGCCAGATGATCAACGCCATCGCCACCGCGCGCAAGCTGGGCATGGACGATCTGAAGTTCATGCTGTCGAGCGCCGGTTTCCACACCGTCGTCGCCAAGGGCCTGGCCCAGCAGGGCGTGATGGACGGCGTCTATTCCGCCGCCGGCTGGCAGGATCTGGAGGCCCGTCTGGGCGATCCCGAGGTGGCCGCATGGGTCGAGGCCTACAAGGCCGCGACCGGCGAAGCCTATCCCGGCACCGGCGCACTGCTTGGCCGCGCGGGCGCGGGCATCATGGTCGCAGCACTCGAAGCGGCCGGTCCCGACCTGACCCGCGAGAGCTTCATCAAGGCGATGGAGACGCTGGACTACGAGGACAAGATCGCGGGCAACCACGTCGACTTCAGCGCCGAGGATCACGAGGCCGCCGACGAGATCTTCGTCAACAAGATCGAAAACGGCTCGTGGAAGCTGGTGCAGACCATCGAGTGACCGATCCGGCGGGGCGGCCCCGTGCCGCCCTGCCAACCCCAAGTTTCCGAACAGTTTTTCCACCCTCATCAGCCGGAGGCCCCGATGCTGAACCGAACGATCTATGACGAAGAACACGAGATTTTCCGGAAATCCGTCCGGGCCTGGGCCGAGGCGGAGGTGTTTCCCCACAACGAGGCGTGGCGCGAGGCGGGCTGCGTCAGCCGCGACGTCTGGAAAAGCGCGGGCGCGCAGGGCTTTCTCTGCATGTATGCCGACGAACAGTATGGCGGGCTGGGGCTGAAGGATTTCCGCTACGACATGATCCTGTGCGAAGAGATCGGGCCGCGTGAACCGGGCCTGTTCCTCGGGCTGCACAACCGGATCGTCGGCCCCTACCTGCAGAATTTCGCCAGCGACGAACAGCGCGAGAAATACATGCCGGGCGTCGTCTCGGGCGACACGATCCTCGCCATCGCGATGACCGAACCGGGAACGGGGTCGGACCTTGCGGGCATCCGCACCCGCGCGGTCGAGCACGAGGATCACTGGGTCCTCAACGGCTCCAAGACCTACATTTCGAACGGCTTCCTGACCGATCTCGTGCTGGTCGCCGCCAAGACCAATCCCGACGCCAGCCACGAGGTCGGGCTGTTCTGGGTCGAGAACGGCACGCCGGGGTTCGAGCGTGGCCGCAACCTCAAGAAGGTCGGGCTGGAAAGCCAGGACACGGCCGAGCTGTTCTTTCAGGACGTGAAGGTTCCCAAGGCCAACGTGCTGGGCAACCCCAGGGGCGGCTTCAAGACGATGATGATGAACCTCGCCGAGGAACGCCTGATCGGCGCCGTCGGCTTCGTCGCGCGGGCCGAACACGCCTTCAACATCACGATGGACTTCATCATGGAGCGCCGCGCCTTCGGCCGGGCGATCGGCACGTTCCAGAACTCGCGCTTCAAGATGGCGTCGATGCGGACCGAGCTGGATGCCGCATGGGCGCTGACCGACCACTGCGTGCGCGAACACATGGCGGGCCGCCTGAGCGCCGAGATGGCCGCCGAGGCCAAGCTCTACACTTCCGAGGTCGAGGGCCGGGTGGTGGATGAATGCCTGCAGCTGCACGGCGGCGCGGGCTACATGGACGAATACGAGATCAGCCGCCTTTACCGCGATGCCCGGATCAGCCGAATCTACGCGGGCACGTCGGAGATCATGCGCGAGATCATCGGGCGCGGTCTGGGCCTCGACGACCGGCAGCGGAACTGATGGCCGGGCTCAGCCTGACACAGCCGCTGGAAAAGGCGCGGGACGAGCGGCCCGAGGGGCTGTTCACCGTCTTCGGCGACCGGCGGCGGACCAACGCGCAGGCGGTCGACCGGATCGCCCGGCTGGCGGGCGCGCTGGAGGGGCGGGGTGTCGGGCCGGGCGACCGGGTGGCGATGCTGGCGGCCAATTCCGACCGCTTCGTCGAATACGTCTTCGCCACCCTCTGGGCGGGCGGCGTGATCAACCCGGTCAACGCCCGCTGGTCCGCGCAGGAGATGGCGTTTTCGTTCACGGACAGCGACACCCGTGTGCTGATCGTGGACGATGCCTTCGCCCCCATGGTGGCGGAGCTGCGCGGCCTCGCGCCGAACCTGACGCATGTGATCCATGCGGGTGACGGGGCCGCGCCTGAAGGCATGGAAGGCTGGGAGGCGCTGATCGCGGCGCATGACCCGGTCGCGGACGCGGGCCGGTCGGGCGACGACATGGCCGCGCTGCTCTACACCGGCGGGACGACCGGGCGGCCCAAGGGGGTGATGCTGTCGCATGCGGCCATCGCCACCTGCGCGCTGTCGCTGACCGCCGCCGCGCCCAATGGCGGCGACGCGCCGGGGCTGCATGTCGCGCCGTTCTTCCACATCGGCGGGGTGGGGGTGATCTTCCAGTTCGCCTTCCGCCGCGCGCCGCAAGTCATCATGCCCGCCTTCGATCCCGGCGAGGCGCTGCGGCTGATCGAGGCCGAACGGATCGGCGACATCTTCGTCGTCCCCACCATGCTGCGCTGGCTGCTGGACCATCCCGACATGGCCCGGCGCGACCTGTCCTCTCTGGTGTCGATCCGCTACGGCGCGGCCCCCATCGACACGGCGCTCTTGGCCCGTGCGATGAAGGCGATCCCGACGGCGGGGTTCATGCAGGTCTACGGCCAGACCGAGTTCGCCCCAGTCGTCACCTGCCTGCCGCCGGACGATCACTTCGGCCCCGGCGCCGAAAGCCGCCTGACCTCGGCCGGGCGGCCGCTGCCGACGGCGACAGTGCGGATCGTGGACGAGGACCGTCAGCCGGTGCCCGTGGGAACGGTTGGCGAGATCGCGGTGAAGGGGCCGCAGCAGATGCTGGGCTACTGGAACCGCCCCGAGGAGACGGCGAAGGCGCTGTCGGGCGGCTGGCTCTTCACCGGCGACGCCGGGTTCATGGACGCGGCGGGTTATCTGCACGTGGTCGACCGGGTGAAGGACATGATCGTCACGGGGGGCGAGAACGTCTACTCCGCCGAGGTCGAGAATGCGCTCTCCACCATGCCCGGCATCGCCGCCTGCGCCGTGGTGGCGGCCCCGGACGAGGTCTATGGCGAACGGGTCCACGCGGTGATCGTCCCCGCACCGGGGGCGCAGATCGCGCTGGACGCCGTGCGCGACCACTGCAAGGCGAGCATCGCAGGCTACAAGGCGCCGCGGTCGATCTCGGTCGTGACGGAACTGCCCCTGTCGCCCGCGGGCAAGGTGCTGAAACACGTGTTGCGGGCGGAGCTGTCGTGACGCGGCAGGTGGTGCGCAACCCGCCCGGAATCAAGCCGAAGGCGCCGGGCGACCGCCGTCCCGCCCCCCGGGGCGGCGGTTGGCTGCCGCTGGCGCGGACCTTGGAGCGAAGAGGCATGTGGCACGATCAAGCACACCCGCCCAAGCCTCTGGTCGCCACCCCGCGGGACGGCGGCCGCCCGGCTACCGCAGCACTTTCCGAGGACACCTGACATGCCGTTCCCCCGCCCGCACCTCGCCCCCGAACACGAGATGTTCCGCGACCAGGTCCGCCGCTATCTCAAGGACAACATGCAGGCCAAGGTGCCCAAGTGGCGCGAACAGGGTCATGTCGACCGCGAGGACTTCGCCGCGTTCGGCGCGAACGGCTGGCTCTGCCTCTGGGCCGGGGAGGACTACGGCGGCCCCGGCATCCGCGACATCCGCTACGATCAGGTCCTGCAGGAGGAAACCATCCGCTGGACCGACATCGGCTTCTTCCACAACGCCCATTCCATGCTGGTCGGCCCCTACCTCGACCGTTTCGCCAATCCCGAACAGAAGGCGCGCTTCCTGCCCGGCGCGGTCTCGGGCGAGACGATCATGGCCATCGCGATGACCGAGCCCGACACCGGCTCCGACCTCGCCGCGATCCGCACCAAGGCCGAGGACCGGGGCGATCACTGGCTGCTGAACGGTTCCAAGACCTACATCTCGAACGGGATCATCGGCGACCTCTTCGTGGTCGCCGCCAGGACGGGCGACAAGCGCGGCCAGATCGGCCTGTTCATCGTGACGGCGGACATGGCTGGCTTCTCCCGCGGGCGGCACCTTAAGAAGATGGGCCTGCCGGTTCAGGACACCGCCGAGATCCGCTTCGACAACGTGAAGCTGCCCAGGGAGAACCTGCTGGGCGATCCCGGCATGGGCTTTTCCTACATGGCCGAATGCCTCGCCGTCGAACGGACGATGAGCGCGATTTCCTCGCTCAGCCATGCACAGGCCGCCTTCGACGTGACGCTGGACTTCATCAAGGAGCGGCGCGCCTTCGGGCGGCCCGTGGGGGCGTTCCAGAACACGCGCTTCGTGATGGCCGACCTGCGCACGCGGCTCGATTCCGCGCAGGCCTATCTCGACCAGTGCGTGATGCTGGCCAATGCCGACCGGCTGACGCCCGAGGATGCGGCGGGGGCCAAGCTGCTGTGTTCCGAACTGCAGGGCGCGGTCGTGGATGCCGGGCTGCAGTTCCACGGCGGGGCGGGCTACATGGACGAATACGAGATCAGCCACATGTTCCGCGACGCCCGGATCGCGCGCATCTATGCGGGCACCTCGGAGATCATGAAGGAGATCATCGGCCGGGGCCTCGGCCTCGGCGACCGCGAGCTGCGCTGATCACTTGCGCGGCTTGGCCCGCAGCGTCGGGTCGGCCTCGGTCGGGTCCTCGGGCCAGGGGTGTTTCGGATAGCGCCCGCGCATGTCCTTGCGCACGTCGGCATAGGACGAGGCCCAGAAGCCCGGCAGGTCCATCGTCACCTGCACCGGCCGGCCTGCCGGCGACAGCAGCGTGATGCGGAGCGGCTGGCCCGCGACCTGCGGATGCGCGGTCTGGCCGAAAAGCTCCTGCAGCCGCAGTTCGATCGCCGGGGCCTCGCCGGAATAGTCGATGGGGATCTCGCGGCCCAGGGGCGTCGTGAACCGCGACGGCGCGATCCGGTCGAGCAGCTGCATCGCGTCCCAGTCCAGCATCCCGCGCAGGGCGGGCATCAGGTCGAAGCCCTTCCACTGGTCCGCCGTCCGCACCTTGCCCAGATGCGGCAGCAGCCAGTCCTCAAGCCCCGCCATCAGCGCCGCGTCGGACATGTCGGGCAGGTCGTGCCCCGCCGCCCGCGCCAGCGCGACGCGGGCGCGGAACAGGCGGGCGGCCTCCTGCGCGGGCAGGCCAAGCTCGCGCACGCCGTCCAGCATCGCGCGTGCGACGGCCTCCTGCGGGGCGTCCGTCCAGACCCGGTCATCCAGCGCGATGGCGCCGAAGCGTTCCTGCCGCCGCGCCACGACGCGGCGCTCGCGGCGGGACCACTCGCAGACATCCGCCCAGCCGATCTGCTCCGCGAACAGCCCCCTGAGCGCGCTTTCCGACAGGGCGGCGGCCTGCCGCACCTTCGCCTCGCGCGGGTCGCCGTCGAGGTCGGTCGCCACGATCAGCCGCGATCCGGCCAGCGGATCGCCCGGCTCCATCACCGCGCCCTTGCCGCCCGACAGCAGGTAGCGCGGCGCATCGCCCGGACGGCGCAGGCCGACACGGTCGGGATAGGCCAGCGCCGCCAGCTCCGGCACGCTGTCCGGCCCCTCGGTGCCGCCCGCCAGCCGGTCCAGCCGCCGCGCCTCGGCCCGCGCCCGCTCCAGCGCGCCGCGGTGGACGGTCCAGCCCTTGGCCCGTTCGAACCGGGCGGGATCGCGCGCGGCTTCCATCCTCAACGTCAGGTCCGAGGCCGCGCCGCGCGGCAGGATGTCCCGCTCCTGCATCAGCGCGGCGAGGAGCGGGGCCGACCTGCCGCCCTTCAGCACCATGTGCCCCAGCCGGGGATGCAGCGGCATCGTGGCCAGCTGCCGGCCATGCGCCGTGATCAGGCCCGCGCCGTCCAGCGCGCCCAGCATCGTCAGCAGCGCCCGCGCCTCGGCCATCACGCCGGGGTTGGGCTGGGTCAGGAAGGGCATCGCTTCGGGTTCGGCCCCCCAGAGGGCGAGGTCGAGGGCAAGCGGGGCGAGGTCCTCCACCTCGATCCCGGCGGGCGGGTAGGCGGCCAGCGCGCCTTCCTCGCCCTTGGTCCAGAGCCTGTAACAGACCCCTTCGGCCACGCGCCCCGCGCGGCCGCGCCGCTGGTCTGCCTCGGCGCGGGTCACCCGCTCCGTCACCAGCCGCGCCATGCCCGAGCCGGGATCGAACCGTGACCGCCGGGCGAGACCCGCGTCGATCACCACGCGGATGTCCTCGATCGTCAGCGAGGTTTCAGCGATGGAGGTCGAGAGCACCACCTTGCGGCCCTCCGTCTCGGGCCGGATCGCCGCCCTTTGCGCGGCGAGGTCCATCGCGCCGAAGAGCGGGCGAATGTGATGGCCGGGGGGCAGGCGGTCCCTGAGCAGCGACTCGACCCGCCGGATCTCGCCCTCGCCGGGCAGGAAGACGAGGATGCCGCCCTCGGTCTCGGCCGCCGCCTGCATGACCAGGTCGGCGAGCGCCAGTTCCATGCGAGCCGCCCGCGCGAGGGGGCGGTCGAGCCACCGGGTGTCGACCGGGAACATGCGGCCTTCGGAGGTGACGCGCGGCGCCTCCATCAGCGCGGCGACGGGGGCTGCGTCCAGCGTGGCGGACATCGCGACGAGGATCAGGTCGTCGCGCAGCGCGCCCGCGATCTCCAGACACAGCGCGAGGCCGAAATCCGCGTTCAGCGAGCGTTCGTGGAATTCGTCGAAGATCACCGCGCCGATCCCCTCGAGACCGGGATCGGACTGGATCATCCGGGTCAGGATGCCCTCCGTGACCACCTCGATCCGGGTGCGCGACGAAACCTTTGCCTCGCCCCGCACCCGGTAGCCCACTGTTTCGCCGGGTTTTTCCCCCAGCGTATCCGCCATCCGCGCCGCGGCCGCGCGGGCGGCAAGGCGGCGGGGCTCCAGCATGACGATGCGACCGGTGGTCAGCCCGGCCTCCAGCATCGCCAGAGGCACGACCGTGGTCTTGCCCGCGCCCGGCGGCGCTTCCAGCACGGCGCGGCCCGTGTCGCGCAGGGCGGCGATCAGGTCGGGCAGGGCGTCGTGGATCGGCAGGCGGGGCAGGGGCATGGGCGGGTTATGCGGCAGCGGGGGCGGCGCGTCCACTGGACTCCGCGGGACGGGGCGGGCATTCAGGCGGCGACAGGCAAAGAGGTGTGGCGATGGATGTGGCGGAACTGGCGGACAAGGTGATCGCGGGCGACCGGCGGGCGCTGTCACGGGCGGTGACGCTGGTCGAAAGCTCGCGCGCGGACCACCGCGCGATGACCGCCGAGATGATGGAACGCCTGCGCAATTCGGGCCGCGAGGCGGTGCGGATCGGGCTGTCGGGCACGCCCGGCGTGGGCAAGTCGACCTTCATCGAAAGCTTCGGGTCCATGCTGACCGCGCAGGGCAAGCGGGTGGCGGTTCTGGCGGTCGATCCGTCCTCGGCCCGGTCGGGCGGTTCGATCCTTGGCGACAAGACCCGGATGGAGAAACTGTCCCGCGATCCCAATGCCTTCATCCGCCCCTCGCCATCCCAGAGCCAGCTTGGCGGCGTGGCGCGGCGGAGCCGCGAGGCGGTCGCGCTGTGCGAGGCGGCGGGGTTCGACGTGGTGCTGGTCGAGACGGTGGGCGTCGGCCAGTCCGAAACGATGGTGGCCGAGATGACCGACCTTTTCGTCCTGCTGCTGGCGCCTGCGGGCGGGGACGAGCTGCAGGGCGTCAAGCGCGGGATCATGGAGATGGCGGACCTGATCCTCGTCAACAAGGCCGACGGCGCGCTGAAGGAGACGGCGACGCGGACCTGCGCGGATTATTCCGGCGCGCTGCGACTGCTGCGGAAAAGGCCGCAGGATCCGGATGGCTATCCCAAGGCGATGACCGTTTCGGCGGTCGAGGAAAGCGGCCTCGGCGCGGCATGGGAGGCGATGCAGACGCTGGTGGACTGGCGTCGCGAGGCCGGGTTCTTCGACAGCACACGGGCGGCGCAGGCCCGGTTCTGGTTCCGCGAGGAGGTGCGTTACGGCCTGCTGTCGCAGCTCGACGCGCCCGCCGCCAAGGAGCGGATGACGGCTCTGGCCGAGGCCGTGGCACGGGGCGAGACCGCGCCGGCGGCGGCGGCGCGCGAGATGCTGGAGAGCCTGCGGAACGGCTGAGGTCGGGTGGACTTCAGGTCGGTTCCGCCGGAACGGCCAGCTCCGGGAACATCGCGGCAAGGTCGCGCCGCGCGGCTGCGGCTCGATCCTCGATCCAGTCGCGGAACGCCTTCTGTGCGCGGCTGAGCCGCCGCTCGGCCGGCCAGAGCAGCCAGAAGTCGTAGTCGCCGGGCACCGCCGCCCCGCGGCCGAAGGGCATCACCAGTTCGCCGGACTTGAGCAGCGGCAGCGATTCCATCACCCCGCCCAGCACCAGCCCCAGCCGGGCGCGTGCGACCCTGAGGCCGCTGCTGAAATGCGAGAAATGGGGGATCGCCGAAGGGTCGAACGCCACCCCGAAATGCGCGCACCACTCCGGCCAGTCGACCCAGCCGGGATCGGTGGTCGGCGTGTCGAAATGGCACAGCGGCACGCCGTCCAGCGCCGGACGGGCCGGGTCGAGGCCGTAGCGTTCCGCGAAATCGGGGGTGCAGACGGGCACGACCCCGCTGCCGAACAGGCGCAGCGCGGCCTGGCCTTTGCCCGGCGCGCGCACGTGGCGGACCGCGAAGTCGAAGCCGTCGGGACCAAGCGGCGCGAGGGCCGCCGAGGTGTCGACGCGCAGATCGAGGCCCGGCATCCGGGCAAAGAAACTGCCCAGTTCGCGCGACAGCCAGTTCTCGGCAAGGCTCTGGGTCATCGTGACCGACACGCGGTTGTCCGCCTCGGGCCGTGTCATCTCGGCATGGGCGGCGGCGAGCAGGCGCATCCCTTCGGCCAGCGGCCCGGCGGCGCGGAGCAGCGCCTCGGTCGGGCGGATGCCGTCCGGGGTGCGGTCGAAGAGGGGCCTGCCGACATAGATCTCCAGCCCCCGGATGCGCTGTCCGATGGCGGCGGTGGTGACGCCGATTTCCTCCGCCGCCGCGCGGATGGAGCCGAGCCGCTGCGCCGCCTCGACAGCGCGGAGGGCGTTGAGATGGTCGATCTTCATCCGGCACCTGCGGAAAGATTTCCTTTCCACATTGCCAGAAAATCTGCCGTGATGCGTCGGAAAATTCCTGTTCTGCTGAAAGTGGGCGTCCAGAGGGGGAAAGATGGACTTTCCCCGTGGCGCGGAGCGGAGACAGGACATGAAACGCTATGTGATCGAACGCGAGATACCCGGCGTGGGCGCGATGTCGGGGGATGAACTGTGCGGCGCGGCGGCGGCGTCGAATGCGGCGCTGGCCGAGATCGGCAAGGACGTGCAGTGGCAGCATTCCTACACCGCCGACAACCAGACCTTCTGCGTCTACCTTGCCAAGGACGAGGCTACGATCCGCCGCCACGCGGAGCTGAGCGGTTTCCCCGCCACCCGCATCCACGAGGTCAAGGCGGTGATCGACCCGACCACGGCGGGCTGAGGTCCGGCGACACGCAAAACGGCGCGGCCGCCGGACCCGGCACTCAGGCGACCGCGCTCAGGCTGCGTCCGGTGACGGCGAGCGCGGCGCGGGCGGCCTCGCGGCCCTTGACCACGAAATGGTCGCGGTAGATCGCCATGTGATGCGGCGTCTCCTGGAAATGATGGGGCGTCAGCGAGACCGAGAGGACCGGCACCCCGGTCTCCATCCCCGCCTGCATCAGGCCGTTCACCACCGCCTGCGCGACGAAGTCGTGGCGGTAGATGCCGCCGTCCACCACCAGCGCGGCGGCGGCGACGGCGGCGTAGCGCCCGGTGCGGGCGAGGTCGCGGGCCATCAGCGGCATCTCGAAGGCGCCGGGCACGTCATAGACATCGACCTGCGCGGCGGGGATCAGTTCGGTGAAGCCGACAAGGGCCTGGTCCACGATCTCTGCGTGCCAGCCGGCTTTGACGAAGGCGTAACGGGCGTGTGTCATCTGTGATCTCCTTTCATAAGTGACACGTCACCCAAGGCGATCACATGCGCCGACCCTGTCCGCGAGGACGGGGGAGGCCGCACGTTCTCTTTCATCCGGACTATGACCGTCGGCCCAGGCCTCGCACCTGGTCTGCTGACCCCCGGCATCCGCCGGGGCGCTCGCGGGCTCGCGGAGAGGGTCCGCATACCGCCGGTGGGGAATTTCGCCCCGCCCTGAGAACGGCGGCAGGTTTTCCGATGGGAATGGGATTGTCAATTCCGTTTCGCGCCGCCCGCTTTGGGCTGGTCCCGCCGGGGCGGGGCGCTAGGATGCCGGGCATGGCCCGCCTGCTGATCGTCTATCACACCCTGACCAACGGATCGCGCCAGATGGCCGAGGCCGCCGCCGAGGCCGCGCGCGGGGAATGCGAGGTCGTGCTCAGGACGGCTGCCGAGGCCGGGCCGGACGACCTGCTGGAGGCCGAGGGCTATCTGTTCTGCGCGCCCGAGAACCTCGCCGCGATCGCGGGGGTGATGAAGGATTTCTTCGACCGCAGCTATTACCCGGTGCTGGGCCGGATCGAGGGGCGGCCCTATGCCCAGATGGTCTGTGCCGGGTCGGATGGCGAGAACGCGGCGCGCCAGACCGCGCGGATCGCCACCGGCTGGCGGCTGCGCGAGGTGCAGCCACCGCTGATCGTCTGCACCCATGCGCAGACGCCCGAGAAGATCCTGGCCGAGAAGGTCATTCCCGAGAGCGATTTGGAGAAGTGCCGCGAGCTGGGACAGGCGCTTGGCGCCGGGCTGAGCATGGGGGTGTTCTGAGCCTCGCGCGGGCCCGGATCGGGTTTTGCTTGCCACGACGGCGGACGGGGCATAGCACGTTCCAATGCGTATACTCTTTCTAGGCGATGTCATGGGCCGCGCGGGGCGGCAGGCGGTGGCGGATCATCTGCCCCGGCTGCGGCAGGACTGGCGGCTGGATTTCGTCGTGGTCAACGGCGAGAACGCGTCGAACGGGGCCGGTTTGACCGGCGATCACGCCAAGGGCATCCTTGCGGCGGGGGCGGATGTGGTGACGCTGGGCGATCACGCTTTCGACCAGAAGGACATGCTGCAGTTCATCGAGACCGAGCCGCGGATCATCCGGCCCGTGAACTTCGCCAAGGGCGCGCCGGGCCGCGGCTTTGGCGTGTTCGAGGCGACGCAGGGCCGCAAGGTGCTGGTGACCCAGGTGCTGGGACAGGTCTTCATGAAACGCGCCTTCGAGGATCCCTTCAGCCACATGGAAGCGGTTCTGAAGCGGCATCCACTGGGCGGGCTGGTGCAGGCGAGCTTCGTCGACGTGCATTGCGAGGCGACGTCGGAAAAGATGGCCATGGGCCACTGGTGCGACGGGCGGGCGAGCATGGTGGTGGGCACGCACACCCATGTGCCGACCGCCGACGCGATGATCCTGCCGGGCGGAACGGCTTATCTGTCCGATGCCGGGATGTGCGGCGATTACGACAGCGTCATCGGCATGGACAAGGCCGAGCCGATGCGCCGCTTCGTGACCGGCATGGCCAAGGCGCGGTTTTCGCCCTCGCTGGGCGAGGCGACGCTGTCGGGGCTCTATGTCGAGACCGACGACCGCACCGGCAAGGCCACGCGGATCGAGATGGTTCGCCAGGGCGGGCGGCTGGCGCAGGCGGGCCCTGCTTGAGCGCGAGCGTGATGTCCGAGGGGCGCGAACGGGCTGGACTGGCGCTGGCGCTGGCCGTGATGGGGGCCGGTTGGGGGCTGACTCAGCCACTCGGCAAGATTGCGGTGACGGGGGGCCTGGGGCCGCTCGGGATGGTGTTCTGGCAGCTGATCCTGTCGATCCTGATCCTCGGGGCGATCTGCCTGGCCACGGGCCGGCGGTTATGGCCGCGCGGAGGGGCGCAGGTCGCGATCTGCCTCGCGGTCGCCCTTCTGGGAACGATCCTGCCCAATACGGCCTCCTACCACGCCGCCGCGCACCTGCCCTCGGGCGTGCTGTCGGTGCTGGTCTCGCTGGTGCCGCTGATGGCCTTTCCCATGGCGCTGATGCTGGGGGCGGAGCGCTTCTCTTTCACGCGGCTGGCCGGGCTCGGGCTCGGCTTGTCCGGCGTTCTGCTGCTGGTGGTGCCGGAAGCGAGCTTGCCGGACCCGGCGATGGCGGTCTGGGTGCCCCTCGGCCTCGTCGCGCCGTTCCTCTATGCCTGCGAGGGCAACGTGGTCGCCCGCTGGGGCACGGCGGGGCTCGACCCGCTGGAACTGCTCTGCGCGGCCTCGATCCTCGGCGCCGGTCTGGCCCTGCCGCTGTCGCTGATGACGGGCGAATGGGTCGATCCGCGCGGGCCGTGGGGCGCGCCGGAATGGGCACTGATCGGCTCGTCGCTGATCCATGCCGTGGTCTACACCGGATACGTCTGGATCATCGGCCGGGCCGGGCCCGTCTTCGCCGTGCAGGTCGGATATTTCGTTACCGGGTTCGGCGTGATCTGGGCGATGCTGATCCTGAACGAGACATATTCGCCCTGGATCTGGACAGCCATGGCGCTGATCGTGGCTGGAATGCTGCTGGTGCAGCCCCGGCCCAAGGGCGTGCTTGCCCCGTCCGGGGCGGTCTGAGTAGATAACGCGACTGGCACAGGCGGAACTTCGGAACTGATGGGTTTATTTGAACTTTCCCAGACGGGGCAGGCGATCGCGACCCTTGCGGTCGTCGGCGTGATGTTCGCCATGTTCGTGCGGGAATATTACCCGACCGAGGTCGTGGCCATCGCGGGCGCCTGCCTGATGCTGGCGCTCGGGCTGCTGCCCTACGACCGGGCGCTGGAGGTTCTGTCGAACCCCGCCCCATGGACCATCGCGGCGATGTTCATCGTGATGGGGGCGCTGGTGCGGACCGGGGCGCTGGAGGGTTTCACCAAGTCCGCCGAACGGCAGGCGGCGTCGAACCCCAAGATGGCGATCGCGGCCCTGATGGTCTTCGTCGTGGCCTGTTCGGCCTTCGTGAACAACACGCCGGTCGTCGTCGTGATGATTCCGGTCTTCGTGCAGATTTCGCAACGGCTGGGGGTGAAGGCCTCCAAGCTGCTGATCCCGCTCAGCTACGCGGCCATCCTCGGCGGGACGGTTACGCTGATCGGCACCTCGACCAACCTGCTGGTCGACGGTGTGGCGCGGGCGCGCGGGCTGGAGCCGTTCAATATCTTCGAGGTCACGCCGCTCGGCCTGATCCTCGTGATCTGGGGCATGTTCTACCTCGGTTTCTTCGGCCGCTGGCTGCTGCCCGACCGGTCGAGCATGGCCAACCTGCTGAGCGACCGCAGCCGGATGAAGTTCTTCACCGAGGCGGTGATCCCGCCGGAATCGAACCTCGTGGGCCGCGAGGTCACGGGGGTGCAGCTCTTCAAGCGCGAGGGCGTGCGGCTGATCGACGTGCTGCGCGGCGACCTGTCGCTGCGGCGTGACCTGTCGGGCGTCAAGCTGCAGGTCGGCGACCGGGTGGTTCTGCGGACCCAGATGACGGAACTGCTGAGCCTGCAACGGAACAAGTCGCTGAAACGTGTGGACCAGATCTCGGCGGTCGAGACGACGACGGTCGAGGTGCTGATCACGCCCGACTGCGGCATGGTGGGGCGCTCGCTCGGCTCCATGCGCCTGCGCCGCCGGTTCGGGGTCTATCCGCTGGCGGTGCACCGCCGGAACCAGAACATCGGGCGGCAGCTCGATGAGCTGGTGGTGCGGGTCGGCGACACGCTGCTGCTGGAAGGCGCGCCGGACGACATCCAGCGGCTGGCGGCCGAGATGAACCTCGTCGACGTGTCCCACCCGACCGCGCGCGCCTTCCGCCGCAGCCATGCACCGGTCGCCATCGCCGCGCTCTTCGGCGTGGTGCTGCTGGCCGGCCTCGGGATCGCCCCGATCCTGATGCTGTCGGTCTTTGCCGTGGCGATCGTCCTGCTGACCCGCTGCATCGACGCGGACGAGGCGTTCAGCCAGGTCGACGGCCGGCTGCTCGCCCTGATCTTCTCGATGCTGACGGTGGGGGCGGCGCTGGAGCATTCCGGTGCCGTCACCCTGATCGTGGAGGCGGTCGCGCCCTACCTGATGGGCCTGCCGGGCTTCTTCGTGATCTGGGCGATCTACCTGCTGACCTCGATCCTGACCGAACTTGTGTCCAACAACGCCGTCGCGGTGGTCGTCACACCGATCGCCATCGGCCTCGGCACCTCGATGGGGGTCGATCCGCGCCCGCTGGTCGTCGCCGTGATGGTCGCCGCCTCGGCCAGCTTCGCCACGCCGATCGGTTACCAGACCAACATGCTGGTCTACGGCCCGGGCGGCTACCGCTTCACGGATTTCCTCAAGGTCGGCATTCCGCTCAACCTCACCACCGGCCTCCTGGCCTCGGCAATGATCCCGCTGATCTGGCCGCTCACGCCCTGAACCGGAAGCCGCTCTTCACGCCTGCCGGCGTGTCTCGCAGGTCCCCTGCTTCTTCTGGTTCCAAATACTTCGGGGGTCCGGGGGCAGAGCCCCCGGCCTATCCGTCTGCGCCATCGCTCAAGTTCGATGGCGCGGGGCAGCGCCCCCGGCCTGTCCGCCCCTCACTCCGCCGTGGCCAGGGCGAGCCCGTCGACCACGGCGGTGAACGCCTCCGACATCCGCACTCCCGCCGAGGGGCACAGAGCGCACATCTCCTCCGAGACCATCCGCATCAGGCTCGACCCGCCGACCAGCACGATCACGGCCACGTCGCCTGGTGCCACCCCGGCCCGTGAAAGTGTCTCGGCCGCCGCCTCGCGGAGGTCGCCACGGTATCGCTCCAGCGCCGCGTTCAGGCTGGCGGCGTCGATCTCAGCGGTGAGGCCGCGCTCGATCAGCCCCATCCGTATCCGGGGATCGGCCGCTCCCATGTTGGCGTCGATCTTGCCGCTCTCCACGGCGAAGGCGAGGTCATGGCCCAGTTCCGCCTCCAGCAGCGTGGCGAGACGGGCAAAGGCGGCGCGGTCGGTGGCCAGCCGCGCCATCGCGGCGACCTCGCGGCGGGTATCGGCGGTATAGGCGAACGGGATCCGCGCCCATGTGGCCAGGTCCACGAACAGCGCGTTCGGCACCGGCAGCAGCCCTTCGCCCATCTCGCGCCGCAGGGTGCCGCCGTAACCCAGGAGCGGCATGGCGTGGCTGAGCGAGACCATGCGGTCGAAATCCGTGCCGCCCAGCCGGATGCCGTGGCTGGCGAGGATCTCGACCGAGGCGCCGGCATTGCGGAAGACCGAGAAGTCCGAGGTGCCGCCGCCGATATCGACGATCAGCCCGGTCCCGCCAGTGTCGTTCAGCCCCCGCGCGGCCAGCGCGGCGGCCTCGGGTTCGTAGAGGAATCGAACCTCCTCGAACCCTGCGGCGGCATAGCAGGCGCGCAGGTCCGCCTCGGCCTGCCGGTCCTTGTCCGCATCCTTGCTGTGGAACTGCACCGGCCTGCCCGACAGGGCGCGGCTGAAGCGCCGCCCGGTTTCGGCCTCGGCCCTTTCGCGCATGGCGGTCAGGAAGGCGGTGATGACATCCGACAGGGTGCGGCGCTTCTTCTCGATCAGGCGCTCCTCGTGCAGCAGCGGATCGCCCAGCACGGATTTCAGCGCCCGCATGTAGCGGCCTTCCTCGCCCGCCGTCAGCGCCCGGCCGGCGGCGGAGCCGATGCGCATCGCGCCGCGGTCCGCCGGGAAAAACACCGCGGTCGGCAGGGTTTCGGACCCGGCCTCGACCGGGATGCGGTGCGGGCGGCCGTCCTGCAGGATCGCGGCGGCGGAGTTCGAGGTGCCGAAGTCGATGGCGAGGATGTCGGACATGGGGGCCTCCGGTCGCGGTGCGGAAAGGCGCGGGCTATAGCGGCGGCGGGCGGGGGCGGCAAGATGTATGTGGGGGAGCGTGTGCGGTGAGCGGGGTGAGGGGGCTGTCTGCCCCCTCTTGCGGGCTGTGCCCGCAATTCACCCCCGAAAGTATTTGAGACCAGAAGAAGCAGGGGACCTGCGAGACATGCCGTCAGGTGTGGCCAGCGGCCGCGGGGTCAGAGGGGCCAGAAGATCAGGATGGCGGGGATCGAGACGGCGATGACGAGGATCTCCAGCGGCAGGCCCATGCGCCAGTAGTCGCCGAAGCGGTAGCCGCCGGGGCCGAGGACCAGCGTGTTGTTCTTGTGGCCGATCGGCGTGAGGAAGGCGGCCGAGGCGGCGACCGCGACGGCCATCAGGAAGGGATCGGGCGACACCTCGAGCGAGCGGGCCATCTGCACGCCGATGGGGGCCGCGACGATGGCCGTGGCGGTGTTGTTCAGCACGTCCGACAGCGTCATCGTGACGACCATCAGCGCGGTCAGGATCGCCCATGCCGGCCAGCCGTCGGTCAGCCAGACCAGCCCGTCCGAGATCAGCAGCGTGCCGCCCGAGGTCTCGAGCGCGGCGCCGAGCGGGATCATCGAGCCGAGCAGGACCACCACGGGCCATTCGACATGGTCGTAGAGTTCCTGCAGCGGCAGGATCTTGAACAGCACGTAGCCCACCACCACGATGCCGAGCGCGACGGGCAGGTAGAGCAGACCGAGCGAGGCGATCAGCACGGCCGCGCCGAAGAGGCCGATGGCGAGCCAGGTCTTGGAGTTCTCGGTCACCGTCAGGCCACGGTCCGCGAGGGTCAACCCGCCAATCCATTCGGCGACGTCGGGCCCGGTGTCCTTGGGCACCAGCAGCAGCAGGATGTCGCCCGCCTCGATCGAGGTGCGCCGCACCTGCGAGCGGATGCGCGTGCCCTTGCGCGAGATCCCCATCAGGAGCGCCCTTTGACGCCACGACAGGCCGACGCCCTGCGCCGAACGTCCCACGAGGCGGCTTTCGGCGGGCACCACGACCTCGAGGATGTCGAGCCCTTCGCCGGTGGCGGTCAGCAGTTCCTCGCGGCGTTCGTCGGAAAAGGCCAGCGACAGGGCGGTGCGGAATTCGTCCAGCGCCTCGGGCGAGCCTTCGAGGACCAGCGCGTCGCCCGCCTGCAGCACGTTGTTGCGGGCGTTGCCGTAGAGGCGGCGGTCCTCGCGGATCAGGCCGATGATCGCGATGTCGGCCTTTTCCGCCGTTTCCCACAACTCGCCGACCCGCTTGCCGATCTGGTCGTTGCCCTCGGGCAGCGTCAGCTCGGCCACGTATTTCTGGAACTCCGATCCGAGGCCGGTGGCATCCGCACGCTGCGGGATGAGCCGCCAGCCGACGGTGGCGACGAAGGCGAGGCCCGCGATCGCGGCGACCGCGCCGACAGGGGCGAAGTCGAACATGCGGTAGGGTTCGCCGAGCGCATCGGCGCGGAAGGTGGCGATGATGATGTTGGGCGGCGTGCCGATCAGCGTGGCCATGCCGCCGAGGATCGTGGCGAAGCTGAGCGGCATCAGCGACAGGCCCGGCGCGCGCCCGGCCTTCTGCGCGGTCTGGATGTCGACCGGCATCAGCAGCGCCAGCGCGGCCACGTTGTTCATGAAGGCCGACAGGACGCCGCCGATCCCGCCCATCAGCGCGATATGCGCGCCGAGCGAGCGGGAACTGTCCACAAGCGTCCGGGTGATCAGGTAGACCGCCCCCGACCGCACGAGGCCCGCCGAGACGATCAGCACCAGCGCGACCACCAGCGTGGCCGGGTGGCCGAAGCCCGAGAACGCGTCGTCCGCAGGCACGACGCCGAGGACCACCCCGATCAGCAGCGCCGAAAAGGCGATGACATCATAGCGGAAGCGGCCCCAGAGGAGCATGGCGAACACGCCGATGAAGAGCGCGAAGAGCGAAATCTGATCGAATGTCATCTGGCACATCTAGCGCGGGATTGGCCGCGGCTACAGCCGGAACTGAAAAAAGTCAGACACTTGTCCCATGATCGCTTCGGGGCCGGGTTTGTGCGCGGCGGGGCAGGCCACCGCGTTCGCCTGCGGGTCGCCGCCTGCGCCCGCGATTCACGCGAATTCCCCTGTATACAGGGCCGCGCGACTGCTGTAGGAGGGCGCTTTCCCAACCCTGTCCCGTCGGACAGCGCGGCCCGCTTGCGCCGCATGCCTAACTCAGATCGGTTTCCCCATGATCCAAGCCCTGTCAGATGCGCTGTCCGAGCGCGGTTACGAGACGTTGACCGCCGTGCAGGAGGCGGTGACCGCCCCCGAGCTGCAGGATGCGGACCTCCTCGTGTCCGCGCAGACCGGGTCGGGCAAGACCGTGGGCTTCGGCCTCGCCATCGGGCACACGCTGCTCGGTGATGACGAGATGATGGGCCCGGCGGGCGCGCCGTTGGCGCTGATCGTGGCCCCGACGCGGGAACTGGCGTTCCAGGTGATGCGCGAACTCGGCTGGCTCTATGCCAAGGCGGGGGCGCGGGTGACCTCCTGCGTCGGCGGGATGGACATGCGCGACGAACGCCGCGCGCTGGAGCGGGGGGCGCATATCGTCGTCGGCACGCCCGGCCGCCTGCGCGACCACATCCAGCGCGGATCGCTGGACATGAGCGCCCTGCGCGCCGTGGTTCTGGACGAGGCGGACGAGATGCTGGACCTCGGCTTCCGCGAGGATCTGGAGTTCATGCTTGCCGAGGCGCCCGAGGACCGGCGCACGTTGCTGTTCTCGGCCACCGTGCCGCCGATGATCGCGACGCTGGCGCAGAACTACCAGCGCGACGCCGTGCGCGTGACCACGGTGTCCGAACGGTCGCAGCATGCCGACATCGCCTATCAGGTGCTGCGCGTGGCGCAGTCGGATGCCGAGAACGCGATCATCAACATGCTGCGCTATCACGATGCGCAGAACGCGATCGTCTTCGCCAACACCCGCGCGGCGGTGAACCGGCTGATGGCGCGGTTCGCGAACCGGGGCTTTTCCGTCGTCTGCCTGTCGGGCGAGCTGAGCCAGACTGAACGCTCGCATGCCCTGCAGGCGATGCGGGACGGGCGGGCGCGGGTCTGCGTGGCGACCGATGTCGCGGCGCGGGGGATCGACCTGCCGAACCTCGAACTGGTGATCCACGCGGAACTGCCGACGAACTCCGAGGGGCTGCTGCACCGGTCCGGGCGGACCGGGCGGGCGGGGCGCAAGGGGATCTCGGCGCTGATAGTCACGCCGAAGATCGTCAAGCGGGCCGAGCGGCTGCTCAAGATGGCGCGGGTTCAGGCGGAATGGACCACCGCGCCGGGCGCGGACGAGATCCTGCGCCGGGACGAGGAGCGGCTGCTGGCCGATCCGGTCTGGGAAGAAGAGATCACCGAGGACGCGGCCGTCTTCGCCGACAAGCTGCTGGCGCTGCATACGCCTGAGGTCATCGCGGCGGCCTACCTGCGGCTCTACCGTGCCAAGCTCTCGGCGCCCGAGGACCTGTCGGACCCGGATACGCGCGAGGAGCGGCGCGAGCGTCCGCCCTTCGGGCCGAGCGTGTGGTTCGCCCTGTCCGTGGGCCGCAACGACCGGGCCGAGCCGCGCTGGCTGCTGCCGCTGATCTGCAATGCGGGCGGAATGGACAAGGACGCGATCGGCGCGATCCGCATCCAGCCCAACGAGACCTACGTGCAGATCGCCGAGGCCGCCGCGCCGCTGCTGATGGAAAAGCTGGGCGCGGGTGGCGAGCTGGAAGGCGGCGTGAAGCTGAAGCTGCTCGACGGCGAGCCGGAACAGCGTATGCCGCAGCGCCGCGAGGACCGGCCAGCCCCGCCCAAGCGGCGGTCTGAGCCGAAGCCGCGGGTGGAGCCCGAGGCCTTTGCGCCGGAGCGGGGCGATGCGCCCGCCGAGGTCGCCGCGCCCTCCGCCGAGATCGGAGAGATCCCGGCGGTGGAGGACGCGCCGCGCGAGACCTCCGGGCGGCCCAAGCGGGTGTGGGATGGTGACAAGCCGCGCCGCGAGGATGGCGATGACCGTCCGCGGAAGCCTTATGGCGACAAGCGCGAGGACGCGCCGCGTCGCGGCAAGAGCGAAGGCTACAAGAGCCACGGTGCCGGGCCGAAACCGCGCGGCGACCGGCCGGGGGGCAAGCCCTACGGTGCGCGCTCCGATGCGGGCGAAGGCGGACCGCGTCGCGGCAGGAGCGAAGGCTACAAGAGCCATGGCGACGGGCCGAAGCCGCGCGGCGACCGGCCTGCGGGCAAGCCCTATGGCGCGCGTCCCGACCGGGGCGAGGGCGGACGGCCTGAGGGCGGCAAGGGCGGTTATGCCCGCAAGGAGTCCTCGGGTCCGGGCGGCAAGCCTGCCCGTGGCGGGTTCAAGGGCGGCGATGCCCGTCCGCAGGGCGCCCCTGCGGCGCGGCGGGCGGATGCCTCCGACACCTCCAAGCGGTTCGAGGCACCGGGCAAGCCCGGCGGGCGTCCGGCGGGCAAGAGCTTTGGCAAGGGGCCGGGGAAACCCGGTGGCAAACCCTTTGGCAAGGGCCCCGGCAAGCCGGGCGGCAAACCCGCCGGCAAGCGCCCGGATGGCGGCATGCAGCCGCCGCGCCGACCCAGGTCGTAACCGCATATCCGGCCATTCGGCGCGGGGACTTGGACCCCGTGCGGACCGGGGCTAGTGTCCCGGCAGGGGTCGGAGGTGCATGGCAAAGGTCGGGTTTCATTTCACGCAGGCGTTCCTGAGCGGACCGCCCGCCGCCGCGACGGCGGGGCCGAGCCGCAAAGCGGAGCTCGAGGCCGCGCACCAACGGCTCTACCGCGCCCTGCGCCGGATCGAGCGGGCGGCGGATCCGCGCTGGCTGACGCTGTCTCATCTCGACGCCGCCGCCCATGTCCGGGCGGGTTATCCGCCGGCGGAATTCGGTGCCTTCCTGTCGGCGCTGGACGCGGGGAAAGACCTCGTGCGGTTCCGGGACATTGTGGGTCTGAAGGATGCGGACGAGGAGGGCTACCTGACACGATACGCGGGCGCGGGCGACCTGCATTGCGCGGCGCTGTTCACGTGCGCGCCCTCGGCGCGGATGGTGTTCTTTGCCGTGGACGGCAAGACGGCGATCTCCACCCTGATCGGACAGATGAAATCCGCCGCCGAGGCGCGGAAACTGATCGCGGGCGCCCGGCGGCTATAAGCTGCTTGCGTTGACTTGCAAGGCAACGGACCCTATATGGTGTCTTGCAAGACAACGGAGGATCCCATGGCCTACGCGGAAACCCACGACAGCGGCAAGACGCCCAAGCCCCGCAAGGGCGCGCGGGGCGGCAAGCGGCAGGAAACGGCGGCCCCGGACGCGGCCAGGCTGATGAAGTCGGGCGACGCGGCCGGGATGGACGCGGCGTTCGAGGCGATGTCGCCCGAGGCCCGCAAGGAGGTCTTTGACGGCATCGGCAAGGACGTGGCGCGGGTGCTGGGGGCCGAGGCCCTCGGGCATATGCTGCGCGACAGCGGTATGAGCGGGCGCGAGATCGACGCGCGCTTCGGCTATGACCACGCGGCGCTGTCGCGGACGGCGAACGGGAAGTCCGTCTCCGGCCCGACGCTGTGGCGGCTCTTCGCGCTGGCCGAGGCGCTCGGCTTCGACATCGAGTTGAAGGTGACCAAGCGCACATGACCCGGTCCGAGGCGCTGGCCGCGCTGATCGTCATGATCCCGGCAGTCTGGGGCGCGGCGCATCTGGCGTGGTCCCGCGTGACCGAGATCCGCGCCGACCGGCTCGAGGCGCGGCAGGGCGATGCGGCCGAGGTCACGATGCTGCGCCAGCGGGCGCGGACGCTCAAGGATTTCTCGTCGCTGCTGCCCTCGTGGATGCTGGCGGTGCTGATCGTTGGCCTCGTATGGCGCTGCGGACAGCTGATCGCGGCGCTTCTCTGACCGCCATGGCTTGCGGCGCGCGTGTCTCTTGAGATATAGCGGCGCGACCGATCCAGACCCCACTTCAGAACCGAGGAAAGAGCCATGGCAGGCCATTCCAAATGGGCCAACATCCAGCACCGCAAGGGTCGTCAGGACGCCGCGCGGTCCAAGCTGTTTTCCAAGCTCTCGAAAGAGATCACCGTCGCCGCCAAGATGGGCGACCCCGATCCCGAGAAGAACCCGCGCCTGCGCCTTGCGGTGAAGGAAGCCAAGGCGGCCTCCTGCCCGAAGGACGTGATCGAGCGTGCGATCAAGAAATCCGTGCAGGGCGAGGGCGATGAATACGAAGAGATCCGCTATGAGGGCTATGGCCCCGGCGGCGTCGCCGTCATCGTCGAGGCGATGACCGACAACCGCAACCGCACCGCGTCCAACGTCCGGTCCTACTTTGCCAAGAACGGCGGCAACCTGGGCGAGACCGGGTCGGTCGGCTTCATGTTCGAGCGCAAGGGCGAGATCGTCTACACGCCGGACGCCGGTGACGCGGACACGGTCATGATGGCCGCGATCGAGGCGGGCGCCGAGGATGTCGAGAGCTCGGACGAGGGGCATGTCATCTACTGCGCCGACACCGATCTGAACGAGGTGGCGACGGCGCTGGAAGGCGAACTGGGCGAGTCGGAATCGACCAAGCTGATCTGGAAGCCGATGACGACGACCGAAATGGACCTCGAAGGCATGCAGAAGCTGATGAAGCTGATCGACACGCTGGAGGACGACGACGACGTCCAGCGCGTCACGGCGAACTTCGAGGCGGCCGACGAGGTGATGGAGGCGCTCTGAGGCGCTTGCCGTCACGTATCGCGGGCTTAGGGTGGGCGGCGCAAGCCGCCCATTTTCGTTCCGCGAGGCCCCATGACTCCCGATCCCCGAGATCCCTGCCGCCCGCACCGCCTGATGGCGCGGCAGAACGCGCTGGCCAATGTCGCGCTGCATGCCGCCTGCGCACAGCTGGCGCCGGGTGAGTGGGAGGCGGAGCGGGTCAGCTTTTTCCCTTCGATCAGGGAGACGCTGAACCACCTGTGGACGGTCGATGTCTTCTATCTCGACGCGCTGCATGGCGGGACCACCGGCTATGCGCATCGGGACAACCCGGTGCCCTGGCCGGACCTCGCCGATCTGGCGCGGGAACAGCGCAGGGCGGACCTGTCGCTGGTGGCCTTCTGCGACGCGCTGACGCCGCCCGACCTCGACCGGGTGGTCGAGGTCCACCGGCCCGGCGGGTTCCAGTATGAGGCGCTGCCGGAACTGCTGCTGCACATCGGCCTGCACGCGGTCCATCACCGGGGGCAGGCCCATGCGATGCTGGCGGGGACGAGCGTCGCGCCGCCACAGCTGGACGAGTTCATCTGCCGGGGCGAGGGCAATGTCCGCGCCGACCAGATGGCGGTGCTGGGGTGGAGCGAGGATTACCTCGCCTCGTGACGCTCCGCAGGGTGCAGCACCCGCGCTGCCTCCGCCCGGATCGCGGCGGTGACCGGGGCCAGCGCGGGAGCCATCCGGCGCGAGACCTGCCAGTAGAGCGGCGTGTCGAGATGAGCGTCGGGCAGCAGCGGGACGAGACGTCCCGTGGCGAAGGCATCGCGCAACATGGGTTCGGGGTTCATGCCCCAGCCGAGACCCGCGCTGGCGGCGTCTATGAAGCCTTCGGTCGAGGGGATGTAGTGCGTTGGCGGCGGCGGCCCCTCGCCGAAATGTCGTTGCAGCCAGATGGCTTGCAGGCGGTCCTTCAGGTCATAGGTGAGACAGGGCGCGGCACGCAGCGCGGGGCCGGTCACACCGTCGGGACAGTGCCGCGCGATCCACGCCGGGCAAGCGGTGGCGAAGTAGCGGATGCTGCCAAGGGGGATCGCGTCGCAGCCGTGCGGCGGTGTCGCGGTGCCGGTGATCGCGGCCATGACGGCGCCCCGGCGCAGCCAGTCGGCGGAATGGTCCTGATCGTCCACCACCACGTCGAACAGCAGCCCCGGCTGCGCCGCCTCGGCCTGTGACAGCGCCGGGATCAGCCAAGCGGCGAGGCTGTCGGCATTCACGGCCAGCCGCAACGTCACCGGGCCCGGCTGGTCCGCGCCGATGTCCGCCAGCGCCCGCGCCTCCATCAGCGCCACGTCCTCGGCATGGCGGGCGAGGCGGAGGCCGGTTTCCGTCCCGGTGCAGGGGCTGCCGCGCAGGACGAGTGGCTGGCCGACCTGCACCTCCAGCGCGCGGATACGCTGGGACACGGCGGACTGCGTGATCCCGAGGCGCGCGGCGGCGCCGTCGAAGGAGCCAAGCCGAAGAACGGCGGCGAGGGTGGCGAGCTGGGCATGGTCTAACATTAGAGGTGCTTATGCAGGGCAAGAGTTTCGCGTTTGTCTAATGGATAGGGCGCGGCTAGTCACCCTCTGAACGACATGAGGCAGACCATGCAGGACGCAACCATCGCCGCCGCGACGGCGGGCTTCACGCTCGGCTTTTCGCTGATCCTCGCGATCGGGGCGCAGAACGCTTTCGTGCTGCGGCAGGGGATCCGGCGCGAGCATGTCGGCCCGGTCGTCGCGCTCTGTGCGCTGTCGGACGCGCTGCTGATCTCGGCGGGGGTGCTGGGCTTCGGCGCGCTGACCGCGCGGCTGCCCTGGCTGGAGCCGGTGTTCCGCTACGGCGGCGCGGCGTTCCTGGTCTTATACGGGGCGATGGCGCTGCGATCGGCCCTGCGCGGCAGCGGGGCGCTGACGGCGGCCGAGGGGGCGGAGCGGCAGCCGCTGGCGCGGGTGCTGCTGATCTGCGCGGCGCTGACATGGGGCAACCCGCATGTCTACCTCGACACGCTGGTGCTGATGGGGGCCGTCAGCGCGCAATGGCAGGCGAAGGGCGCCTTCGCGGCGGGGGGCATGACTGCCAGCCTGATCTTCTTCACCCTGCTCGGTTACGGCGCGCGCCTGCTGGCGCCGCTCTTCGCGCGACCCGCCGCGTGGCGGGTGCTGGACGGCATCGTCACGGCGGTGATGTGGAGCATCGCGGGACGGCTGATCCTGGGCTTCTGACGTTTTGCGCAAACGTGCAGATGACCGGTCGCCACTTGCCGACCGGCAGGCTTCATGCTTGGTGGAGATATGAACGACATTGCGTCCAACCGCCCGGTTGCCGGCATCCTCTACATGGTCGCGGCGGGCATCATGTTCGTCGGCGTGAATGCCGGGGTCAAATACCTCGGCCCGCGCGTGCCCGCGCCCGAGGCGGCCTTCCTGCGCTATTCGCTGGGCCTCGTCCTGCTGATCCCCACGATCCGTCCGATCTTCGCCGCGCGGCTGACCGGCCGGCAATGGCGCATGGTCGGCATGCGGGGGCTGTTGCACGGGATGGGCGTGGGGCTGTGGTTCTTTGCCATGGCGCGGATCGAGATCGCGGACGTGACGGCGATCAACTACCTGTCGCCGATCTTCGTCGCCATCGGTGCGGCGCTGTTTCTCGGCGAAAAGCTGGCCTTCCGCCGGATCGCGGCCATCGTGATCGGCCTGCTCGGGGCGCTGGTGATCCTCAGGCCCGGCGTGCGCGAGGTGGGGCTGGGCCATTACGCGATGATCGGCGCGGCCTTCGTGTTCGCGATTTCCTACATGATCGCCAAGCAGTTGTCGGACGAACTTCCCCCGATGGTCGTGGTCGCGCTGCTGTCGATCTCGGTCGCCATCGTGCTGGCCCCCGCCGCCATCGCGCAATGGGTCATGCCCGATCTGGAGACGATCGTGGTCCTGTTCCTCGTCGCCTGCGTGGCCACCACAGGGCACTACCTGATGACACGCGGGCTCAGTTGCGCACCCATAACCGTGACGCAGCCGGTGACGTTCCTGCAGCTTCTGTGGGCGGTGATGCTGGGGGCCATGGCCTTTGGCGAACCCGTGGATCCCTACGTCATCCTTGGCGGCGGGATGATCATCGCCGCCGTCAGCTTCATCACGTGGCGTGAGGCGCAGGTGCGCAAGCAGGTGCTGACGCCGCCGCCGAACGCGACCAAGCTGTGACCGCTCCGCTGGCGCTCGAAACCCGCAAGGGACTGCCCGAGGAACTGCGCGTCCTCGTGAAGCAGTATCCCCGCGAGATGTGGCAGGGGCATGCGAATTTCGGCGGGCTGACGGCGTTCTGGCTGGACCGGCACATGATGTTCCGGGGGCTGATCGACAAGCTGGTCGAGGGCTCCGAGATCCGGCTGGACCGGGGCGATCCGCGCTTCGGTCCGGAACTGTCGCGCTACACCGGGTTCTTCCTGAACCAGCTGCACCATCACCACATGATCGAGGACCAGCATTACTTCCCCCAGTTCATCCCGCTGGATGCGCGGCTGGAGCGGGGGTTCGAGATCCTCGACCACGATCACCATGCGCTGGACGGCCATATCCACGCGCTGGCCGAGGGGACGAATGCCGTGCTGGGGCTGATCGCCGAGCGGCGGGACGAGAAGGACGAAGTCGCGCGGCTGCTCGCGGCGCAGCGGGATTTCCGGCGCTTCCTCGACCGGCATCTGGAGGACGAGGAAGAGCTGATCGTGCCGGTGATCCTCGAATACGGGGTGGACGACGGCTGAGACCGACGGCCGCGGGGGCCAGCCCCCGCACCCCCGGAGTTTATCCGGCCAGATGAAGCAGGGGATCGGGCCCTTTCGGGGCCGTCAGCTCTGGATGCTTTTCAGGTAGGCCAGCAGCCCGGCCAGTTCGCGGGGCGTCGGGGTCCAGATGCCGTCGATCTTGACGGGGACGGTGTCCTCGGCCATCTCCGCGCCGAACTCGGGCATGACGCGGGCGAGGTGGCCCTGTCCCGGTCCGCCGTAGATATAGGCCAGCGCCTTGGCGTCGGGGAAAGTGCCGCCGTTCCGGCGGCTGAGGCGCGTCAGGTCGGGCGGCGGCTTGGGCAGTCCGCTGGCCGCCGGGCCGTCGCCGCGCGCGGTGTCGCCGTGGCAGGCGGTGCAGTTTTCCGCAAAGAACGCCGCCCCGTCGCGGCGGTCGGGCATCGGTGCGGGTTCGTTGCAGGCCGCGAGGGTCAGTGTCGCCGCCAGTGCGAGGGTCGCCTTGATGATGGGTCTGCTCATGTCGTCCTCTGTCGCCGTTCCGGAACCTTGTGACATGCCGAGGGCAGCTGGCGACATGATGTAGCTCAAGGCGCGATCAGGCCGGAGGATCCCCGCCGTCCCGCCGCGCGGTCCCCATGCCCGGCGTCAGCACGTGTCGCAGCAGCGCCACGGGATGCGCCTTGAGCGACAGGCGGGTGGCGACGAAATCCTCCACCACCTCCTCGCCCAGTGTCATCCGGGGCAGGGCGGCGGCGGGTTCGACGATCCCCTCGCCATCCATGTCGCCCGCGAAGAGCGGCAGCTCGCGCCCCGGCGCCAGCGCCTTGGCCTCCCACAACGCCTCGCGCCGGGTCAGGCCGAGCGAGGCGAAGGCGTCCGCCTCGGCCAGCCGTTCGAGGATATGCGGCGGGATGCCCGCCCGCCGCCAGACATCGGCCACCGAGCGGTAGCCGTTGCCGCGCGCCGCCGCGATCCAGTCCGCCTCCTCGGACGCCAGCCCCCGGATCTGGCGGAACCCGAGCCGCAGCGCCAGTTCGCCCGAGCCGGCGCGCTCCATCACGTTGTCCCAGTAGGAGGCCGAGATATCGACCGGCAGCACCGTGACCCCGTGTTCGCGGGCGTCGCGCACGATCTGGGCGGGGGCGTAGAAGCCCATGGGCTGGGAATTCAGCAGCGCGCAGGCGAAGATGCCGGGGTAATGCCGCTTGATCCACGCGCTGGCATAGACCAGCAGGGCAAAGCTCGCGGCGTGGGATTCCGGGAAGCCGTAGCTGCCGAAGCCCTCGATCTGGGAGAAGCAGCGGGCCGAGAATTCCTCGTCATAGCCGTTGCGCTTCATCCCGCGCATGAAACGCTCGCGGAATTCACTGACATTGCCGTGCTTCTTGAAGGTGGCGAGCGCCCGGCGCAGGCGGTCGGCCTCGTCCGGGGTGAAGCCCGCGCCGATGATCGCGATCTGCATCGCCTGTTCCTGGAACAGCGGCACGCCGAGGGTCTTGGCCAGCACGGCCCCCAGTTCGTCCGAGGGGAATTCCACCTTCTCCTCGCCGTTGCGGCGGCGGATGTAGGGGTGCACCATGTCGCCCTGGATCGGGCCGGGGCGGATGATCGCCACCTCGATCACCAGGTCGTAGAACTGGCGCGGGCGCATCCGGGGCAGGAAGTTCATCTGGGCCCGGCTTTCGACCTGAAAGACGCCGATGGTGTCGGCGCGGCAGAGCATGTCGTAGACACGGGCATCCTCGGGCGGGATCGTCGCCAGCGTGTGATCGGCGCCCTCGTGCTGCGACAACAGGTCAAAGGCCTTGCGGATGCAGGTCAGCATCCCGAGCGCCAGCACATCGACCTTGAGGATCCCCAGCGTGTCGATGTCGTCCTTGTCCCAGCAGATGACCGTCCGGTCCTCCATCGTCGCGTTCTCGATCGGGACCAGTTCGTCGAGTCGGCCTTCGGTGATGACGAAGCCGCCGACATGCTGGCTGAGGTGCCGGGGAAAGCCCTCGATCTCGTAGACCAGTTGCATGGTCTGGCGCAGGCGCGGGTCGCGCGGGTCGAGGCCGATCTCGCGGAACCGCTCCTCGGCCACCGCATCGGCCGAGAAGAAGCCCCAGAGCTGGGAGGACATGGCGCTGATCGTGTCCTGCGTCAGCCCCATGGCCGCGCCGACCTCGCGGATCGCGCGCTTGCCGCGGTAGTGGATGACCGTGGCGCAGAGGCCCGCGCGGTGGCGGCCGTAACGCTCGTAGATGTGCTGGATAACCTCCTCGCGCCGCTCGTGTTCGAAATCGACGTCGATGTCGGGCGGCTCGTCGCGGGCCTCGGACACGAAGCGTTCGAAGACCATGGTGCCGATCTCGGGGGAAACCTCGGTCACGCCGAGGCAGTAGCAGACGACGGAATTCGCCGCTGAGCCGCGCCCCTGGCAGAGGATGTCGCGGGATCGGGCGAACTGCACGATGTCGTGGACGGTGAGGAAGTAGGGTTCGTATTTCAGCTTGCCGATCAGGTTGAGTTCGTGGGCCAGCAGGCCCTTCACCTTGTCCGGCGCGCCATGCGGGTAGCGCCAGGCGAGACCGGCACGCGAGAGCCGGGCGAGCCGCTCGGCCGGGGTTTCGCCGGGCGAGATCTCCGACGGGTATTCGTAGCGCAGCTCGTCCAGCGAAAAGGTGCAGCGGGCGGCGAGCGCCGTGGCGTTGGCGATCGCCTCGGGCTGGTCGCGGAAGATGCGGGCCAGTTCGGCGGGGCCGCGCAGGCGCTGTTCGGCATTGGCGAGCGCCGCCCGGCCGAGCGCGTCGACACGGGTCCCGGTGCGGATCGCGGTCAGCACGTCGGCCATCCGGCGCCGCGCGCCGTGGTGCATCAGAGGGCGGGCCGAGGCGAGAGTGGGCAGACCGAGATGCGCGGCCAGCCGGGTGAGGGCGGCGAAGCGCGACGGGTCCTCGCCGTCGTAGCGCGGGGAGAGGACGAGGTGCAGGCGGCCGGGAAAGAGCGCGTGCAGGCGGCGGGCGTGGGGGAGCCATGCCTGACGTCGCTCCAGGCTGCCGATGCCGGGGGCTGACCCGACCGTCCCCTCCGGACCGCTCGCGGTCCGGATCGTGCCAGACCCCCAGGGCGGGCGCGATCCGGCGAGAACCGCGCCACCTTCGCTCCGCTGATGCTTTTGAGAACCGGCCGTGCCAGGTTCCACGCCGCCCTCGGGGCCGGGCGCGATCCCGCCTCGCTCAGCCAGCGCGCCTCTCCGCAGCGTCCCGGCCCCTTCCGGCCCGTGCAGCACCCCTTGCAATCCTTCCGTCCCGATCTCGGCCAGATCGCCGATCCGCAGCAGGCAGGTGCCCTTCTCCGCCCTCAGCCGCCCGCGCGAGATCAGGCGGCAGAGGCGGCCCCAGCCGGCGCGGGTCTCGGCCAGCAGGGTGACGGCCACCCCCTCCTCGAACACCATTCGCGCGCCCGCGATCAGGCGGGGCGTCACCCAGTCGTGCGGCGGCGGGCTGCCCGGCGGGGCGGGGGGGCCGATAAGGCCGTGCGCCGCGTCGAAGGCCCGCCGTTCGGCCACCTGCCGCGCGATCTCGCGCGCGGCGGCATGGGCGCGGACGATCCCGGCGACCGAGTTCTCGTCGGTCACCGCCAGCGCGCCGATGCCGAGCTCGGCCGCGCGCGCGACGAACTCCTCGGGGTGCGAGGCCCCGGTGAGGAAGGTGAAGTTCGAGGTGATGCAGAGCTCGGCGGTCATGGTGGGGGCAGTATATTCACGTTTTGTTCTTTTTTGGAGTCCCGACGTGGCGCCAGTGGAGAGGCCGGGGGGCTGTCTGCCCCCCGGACCCCCCGAAAGTATTTTTGACCAGAAGAAGCAGGGGACCTGGGCGCGATCCGGCAGGGCGGGGCGGTCGTCAGGCGGCGTCAGGCCTTGGAGGAGGCCTGTTCCGCCACGACCTCCATCTCGTCGGGCTGCGGGGCGCGGAAGGGGTCGCTGAACGTGGGGACCACGTCGCACCAGCCGGCGTAGGGCTGGCTCTGCGACCGTTCGTAGAGCGCGCGGAGTGCGGCGAGGGGGCGGTCGGACATGTCGATCCGCAGGGTCAGGGGGGCCATGTCGGACCCGAGGATCAGCAGCGCGGCGGATTGCAGGCCGCGGGAATCACTGCCCGCCGCGGCCCCCGCGTCGAGCGCGGCGAGCAGGCGTTCGGCGAAGGGCAGGGTGCTGCCCGAATAAGCGGCGAGCGCGGCGTCGAGGACCTCTTCGCCCGTCAGGAGGTTGCCCGCGACGATGGCGCCGGGTTCGGACCGGTGCGAGGCGGCGGGCACGGAATGCGCGCCGGTGAAGGCCCCGGTGCCGCCCGAAAGGTCCAGCGCGGAGAGCTGGCGGTAGTCGCGGCCCGCATCCGGGGAAACCGTTGACGCAACGGCACTTTCCGCCGTCTCGCCCGCCTGCATCCGGTCCAGCACCGCATCGCCCCAGAGCGTCGAGGGCGCGGTGCCCTGGCTGGCGGACATGCCGGCGCCGACGCGCCCGCGCAGCACCCAGCCACCGACGCAGAGCGACCCGGTCGCCGCAGCGCCGCCGAGGATGCCCGTTTCGGCGTCACGGGCGAGGATGGAATAGGTCATGGGCGGTCTCCGTCTTTCTTGGACTTGAATTTATCATGAAAATTTGCCCTCATTCAATTTATCATGATGAATAAAGTGAAGAGCCTGCTGCAAAGGAGAGGCCGATGAAACAGGGTATGCTCAACTGGACCCGCCGTGGCGTTCTGGCCGCCGGGGTCGCCATGACGATGGCCCTCGGGGCCACGATGCCCGCCGGGGCGCAGACGCCGCCGGGGGTTCTGATCGTCGGCCAGATCGCGGAGCCGAAGGCGCTCGACCCCGCCGCGGTGACCGCCGTCAACGACTTCCGCATCCTGATGAACGTCTACGACGGGCTGGTGCGCTACAAGTCCGGCACGCTGGAGGTGGAGCCCGCGCTGGCCGAAAGCTGGGAGATCAGCGAGGACGGCAGCGTCTATACCTTCAAGCTGCGCGAGGGGGTGACCTTTCACGACGGCTCCGACTTCAACGCCGAGGCGGTGAAGTTCAACTTTGACCGGATGCTGAACGAGGATCACCCGTTCCACGACACCGGTCCGTTTCCGCTGGCCTTCTTCTTCTCGGCCGTGGAAAGCACCGAGGTGGTCGACGATTACACGGTGAAGTTCACGCTGAACGGCCCCTATGCGCCGTTCCTGTCGAACCTCGCCTATCCGACCGGGCTGATCGTGTCGCCCGCCGCCGTGGAACAGCACGGCGCGGATTTCGGCCGCAACCCCTCGGGCACCGGGCCGTTCAAATTCGCCGAGTGGCGGTCGAACGAGGCCGTGGTGGTGGAGAAGAACGCCGATTACTGGGACGGCGCGCCGTCGCTGGAGGCCGTGGTCTTCCGCCCGATCACCGACGCCAACACCCGCACCGCCGAGATGCTGGCGGGCGGGATCGACGTGATGGTCGAGGTGCCGCCCGTCGCGCTGTCGGAATTCCAGGGCGACACCTTCGAGGTGCTGGAACAGGCCGGACCGCATGTCTGGTTCCTGATCCTGAACGCCAAGGAAGGCCCCTTTGCCGACAAGAAGGTCCGGCAGGCCGCGAACTACGCGATCAACAAGTCGGCGCTGGTCGACAACGTGCTGGAGGGCACCGCCGACGTGGCCGCCGGGCCGACGCCGCCGGCCTTCGCATGGGCCTACAACGAGAGCCTGGAACCCTATCCCTACGATCCGGACAAGGCCAAGGCGCTGCTGGCCGAGGCCGGGGCAGAGGGGGCGGAGCTGACCTTCTACGTCACCGAAGGGGGCTCGGGCATGCTCGACCCGATCGCCATGGGCACCGCGATCCAGGCGGATCTGGAGGCGGTCGGCTTCGATGTGAAGATCGAGACCTACGAGTGGAACACCTTCCTCGGGCAGGTGAACCCCGGTCTGGAGGGCAAGGCCGACATGGCCGAGATGGCGTGGATGACGAACGATCCGGACACGCTGCCCTATCTCGCGCTGCGCACGGATGCCTGGCCGGACAAGGGCGGGTTCAACTCGGGCTACTATTCGAACCCCGAGGTGGACACCCTGCTGGAAGAGGCGCGCGTCGCGACCGACCAGGACAAGCGCGCGGAGCTCTACAAGCAGATGCAGACCATCGTGCAGGACGACGCCCCCTGGGTTTTCGTCGCGAACTGGAAGCAGAATGCGGTGATGTCCGACCGGGTGGAGGGGTTCACGCTCGAGCCGTCGTTCTTCCTGCTGCTCGACGATGTCGTGAAGAACTGAAGGGTTCGGGCCGCCGGGGGCGGCCCGACCAGCGCGCCGGCCTGCGGCCGGCGCGTGCCTCCGGCGGGCATATTTCCGGCAAGATGAAGCCGGAGGCCCGCGCCAGTGAGACGCCAGCTTCCTGGAGGGACCGGCATGACTGGATATATTCTGAAAAGACTGATCTCGGCGATCCCGGTGCTGTTCGGCATCACGGTGATCGTGTTCCTGATCATGGCGATGATCCCCGGCGATCCGGCGACCGCGATCCTCGGGTCCTACGCCACGCCCGAGAATGTCGAGAAGCTGAACCGTGATCTCGGCCTCGATCAGCCGCTTGTGGCGCGGTATTTCATCTGGCTCGGCAACATGCTGCAGGGGGACTTCGGGCGCAGTTTCGCGCTGAACCGCCCCGTTCTGGACGAGGTGCTGGACCGCTTTTCGGCCACGCTGATCCTTGCGGGGACGTCCTTCGTGCTCTGCGCCGTCTTCGGGATCGCCGCCGGGGTCGTGTCCGCGGCGCGGCAGTACGGGTTCGCGGACAAGGCGATCACCTTCGCCGTCCTGCTGGGGATTTCGATCCCCTCGTTCTTCCTCGGGATGATGATGATCCTGATCTTCGCGGTGAACCTGAAGTGGCTGCCGGTGTCGGGGATGTACGCGATCTATGGCGGGGGCGACCTGCCGGACCTGTTCTGGCACCTGCTGATGCCCGCGCTGGCGCTCGCCGTGGTGGCCACGGGAGTTGTGGCGCGGCTGTCGCGCTCGGCCATGCTGGAGGTGCTGCGGCAGGACTTCATCCGCACCGCGCGCGCCAAGGGCGTGAACGAGCGGCGGGTCGTCTGGCGGCACGCGCTGAAGGCTGCGATGGTCAGCATCATCCCCGTGCTGGGGATCCAGGCGGGCTTCGTGCTGTCGGGGGCCGTCTATATCGAGATGGTGTTCCAGTGGCCCGGCGTGGGGCGGATGCTGGTGGATGCCATCCTCAAGCGGGACATCCTGCTGGTGCAGGGGGGCGTGGTGTTCGTCGCCGCCTGCTACGTGCTGTTCAACATCGCGGTGGACGTGGCGCAATCGCTGCTCGACCCGCGGATCAAGACGTGAGGGCCCCGGACATGGAGGTCACGGCATGAAGAAGTTCTTCCAACTCCTCATCCGCAATCGCCTGGCCGCCGCCGGGGGCGTGGCGCTGAGCATCGTGGTGCTGCTGGCGCTGCTGACGCCGATCCTGCCGCTGCAGGAGCCGAACGTCACCAACACCGCCAACCGCTTCGTGAAGCCGTTTTCCGAAGGGCATCTGCTGGGCACCGACCACCTTGGGCGCGACATGCTCTCGCGGCTGCTCTGGGGGACGCGGCTGAGCCTCGCCGTCGGGTTCGCGGCGGCGATCTTTGCGGCTTTCTTCGGGGCGGCGATCGGGATCGTCGCGGGCTATTTCGGCGGGCGCACGGACAACATCATCATGCGCGGCGTCGACATGCTGATGGCCTTTCCCTACATCCTGCTGGCGCTGGCCATCGTCGCGGCGCTCGGGCCCGGTCTGGTCAATGCGCTGATCGCGGTGGCGGCCGTGAACGTGCCGTTCTTTGCCCGGAATATCCGGGGCGTGACGGTTGGGATCGCGCACAAGGAATTCGTGGACGCGGCCCGGCTGGCGGGCCTGTCGAACACGCGGATCATCCTGACCGAGATCCTGCCGAACGTGATCCCGGTGATCGTGATCGCCATGTCGACCACCATCGGCTGGATGATCCTCGAGACGGCGGGGCTGTCGTTCCTCGGTCTCGGCTCTCAGCCGCCGCAGGCGGACCTCGGGTCGATGCTGGGCGAGGCGCGGTCGGCGCTGATCACCAACCCGCATACCTCGGTCGTGCCGGGCGTGATGATCCTGATAATCGTCATGGGCATCAACCTGCTGGGCGACGGCGTGCGCGATGCGCTGGACCCGCGCCTGCGGTCCGGGGCGCTGACCCGGCCGATGGCGGCCACGGTGGTCGAGCGCGAGAGCCAGCCGCCCGCCGCCCATGCCGAGGGCGTGCTGACGATGACCGACCTGGAAACGCAGTTCCACGTCGGCGAGCGGGTCTACAAGGCGGTCAACAAGGTGTCGCTGAACGTGGCGCCGGGCGAATGCCTCGGCGTGATCGGGGAGAGCGGGTCGGGCAAATCCGTCACTGCGCTGTCGGTCATGGGGCTTGTCGCCTCGCCGCCGGGGGTGATCGTCGGCGGGTCCGTGCGCTACAAGGATGCGGAGCTGATCGGGATGAAATACGGCCGCCTGCGCGAGCTGCGCGGCGACCGGGTGGCCTATATCTTCCAGGACCCGCTGGCGACGCTGCACCCGCTCTACAAGGTGGGCGACCAGCTGGTCGAGGCGATACAGGTGCACCACAAGGTGGGCCGCGCCGAGGCGTGGAAGCGGGCGGTCGACCTGCTGAAACAGGTCCGCATCCCGAACGCCGAGAGCCGGGCCGAGAGTTATCCGCACGAGATGTCGGGCGGGATGCGGCAGCGGGTCGGGATCGCGATGTCGCTGGCCAACGATCCGGACGTCATCATCGCGGACGAGCCGACGACGGCGCTGGACGTGACCGTGCAGGCGCAGATCCTGTCGCTGCTGAATGACCTCAGGCGCGAGCGCGGGTTGGCGATCATCTTCATCACCCATGATTTCGGCGTGGTGGCGCAGCTCTGCGACCGGGTGGCGGTGATGTATGCGGGCCGGATCGTCGAGGAAGGGCCGACGCAGGCCGTGCTCGACGCGCCAGCGCATCCCTACACCAAGCGGCTGATCGCCTGCGTGCCGGAACTGGGCGAGGGACGGCGCAGGCTGGAGGCCATTCCGGGCCTGCCGCCCGCCGTCGACCGGCTCGACCCCGGCTGCGCCTTCGCGCCGCGCTGTCTGAAGAAGGAGGCGGCCTGCGTCACGCGCGAGATCGAGCTGGCCCGTGTCGGGGGCCGCGCGGTGCGCTGCCTCTATCCCGAAACCGATCTGAAGGAGGCGGCGGAATGAGCGCGGCGCTGAAACTGGAGAACCTGTCCAAGGCCTTCCCGGTCGGCAAGCGCCTGTTCGGCGCGCCCAAGGGGATCGTCCATGCGGTCCAGCCCGTCGATCTGGTGGTCGAGGAGGGCGAGACGCTGGGGATCGTCGGCGAGAGCGGCTGCGGGAAGTCGACGCTGGCGCGGATGCTGGTCGGGCTGCTGCCCGCGAGCACCGGGTCGATCGAGATCGGCGGCAAGCCCCTGAACAACGCGGACCCGGCGGAGTTCGGCAAGCGGATCCAATATGTCTTTCAGGACCCGATTTCCTCGCTCAACCCGCGCAAGACGATCCGGCAGGTGATGGAAGCGCCGCTGAAGCGGCTGCACGGAATGGGCAAGGCCGACCGGGACCGGCGGATCGCCGAGATCTTCGACAGCGTGAACCTGCGGCAGGAATTCCTGGAGCGCTATCCGCACGAATTCTCAGGCGGGCAGGCGCAGCGGATCGGCATCGCGCGGGCGCTGGCGGCGGAGGCGAAGATCCTGATCCTCGACGAGCCGGTCTCGGCGCTGGACGTCTCGGTGCAGGCGCAGGTGCTGAACCTGCTGGCCGATCTGAAGGCGAAGCTGGGGCTGACCTATCTCTTCATCTCGCACGATCTGGCGGTGGTCGAGGCGGTGTCGGACCGGGTGGCGGTGCTCTATTTCGGCTCGGTGGTCGAGGTGGGGCGGGCCGAGGACATCTTCCGCGCGCCGAAGCATCCCTACACCCGCCTGCTGGCCAACTCTGCGCCTGTCGTGGGCCGGCCGCTGACGGCGCCGGAGGGGCGCGAGACGGAACTGCCGGACCCGCTGAACCCGCCGCCCGGCTGTCCGTTCAAGCCGCGCTGTCCGCGGGCGACAGACGAGTGTGCGGCGGCGCGGCCGGGACTGTTGCCGGACGAGGGGCACCGGGTGGCCTGTATTCATCCGTTAGGGGCGGGTGACTGAGGCCGGACCGGGGGCTCTGCCCCCGGACCCCCGGCATATTTTTGGCAAGATGAAGCAGGGGAACCTGCGCTAGAAGGTTTCCGTGAGGCGCGAGACCGTGGCGTCGTCCAGCGTCATGCCGAGGCCCGGGGCGTCGGGGAGGTCGAGCCAGCCGTTGACGGGCGCGAGCGGCGGGGTGGCGACGATGTTGTCGCGGGCCAGTTGCCACATGATCTGGTTGCCGTCGTCGAGGTTGGGGATCATCCGGGCGATCTGGTGTTCTGCCGCCGTGGTGATGCCGGTGGTGAAGCTCGAATGGATGCAGATCGACAGGCCCGCCGCCTCGGCCACGGCGGCGGCCTTGAGCATGGGCTGGATGCCCCCGACCTCGCGCGGACCGATGCAGATCATGTCGGCGGCGCGCATCCGGGCGATCTCGTAGACGTCGAAGAGGGTGAAGGCGGCCTGATCCGCGACGATGGGGATGCCGACCCTTTCTTTCACGTGACGCAGCGCCTCGAGCGAGTAGGAGGGCGTGGGCTGTTCGATGAAGTCGATGTCGAAGGGCTCCAGCCGCCGGCACATGGCGATGGCGCGGTAGGGATCCCAGCCCTCGTTCGCGTCGAGGCGCAGGCGGGCGCTTCCGATCTCGGCCCTTACGGCGCGGACGATGTCGATGTCGCGGTCCATGTCGGGGCGGCCGACCTTGAGGTAGAAGACCCGTTCGCCCGCCGCCATGCCCTCGGCGGCGTGGGCCGCCAGTTCCTCGGGCGTGTCGCCCTGCAGGAAGAAGAAGTAGCCGACCTTGCGCCTGCAGGCCCCGCCGAGCAGCGCTGTGACCGGGCGGCCCGCCAGCTTGCCCTGCGCATCCCAGAGCGCGAAGTCGAGGCCCGAGAGCATCTGGTTCGCCGCCCGGATCGTGTTCGCGCCGAAGGCCATGTAGCTCTGCGACAGGATACGGTCGCGCAGGACGGCGGCGTCGAAGACGCTCTCGCCGATCAGCTTCTGTGCCAGCCGTTTCAGGATCAGGACCGAGGCCTGCTGGTCCGGCGCGACCGTCGCCTCGCCGATGCCGATGGTGCCGTCGGCCAGCTCCAGCTCGATCAGGTTGACGGAGAAGCTGTCGCGCACGCCCTGCGTCCAGTGGTAGGGCTGGGCGAGGGGCAGGGTCAGCGGGCGGATGCGGAGATCGGTGATTTTCATGGCCGCATCGCAGCATGTCATCTGCGCAACCGCTTGCCGGATCGCGACATCCGCAGGCCGCATTGCGCCGCGCGCGGGTTGATCCGTGTCAAGGAGCGGCGCGGGCGACTCGTCGATAAGGGGCGCAGCGACAGTGTAAACGGAGACGCCTCATGGCCCACGCACCCCACGAACTACACGAAGACTTCCCCGGCTACGCCGAGACCATCACCGCGCTGAAGACCTCGGACGCGCATTTCGCCCGGATCGCGGCGGAGTATCACGAGGTGAACAGCACGATCCACCGCGCCGAGACCAACGTGGAGCCGATGGACGACCTCGCCATCATCGAGCTGCGCAAGGACCGCGCGCGGCTGAAGGACGAGATCTTTGCCGCGTTGAAGGCCGCTCAGCCGACCTCGTAAGGCAGCACGCCCCGCGCGTCGGGGTCGATGGTCAGCCGCCGCTCCAGCGGCGGCACCGACCTCTGGTGGCAGTCGACCCGCTCGCAGATACGGCAGGAGATACCGATCGGTTCGAACGCCTTGGGGCGGGTCAGGTCCAGATCGTCCGCATAGACCAGCGCATCGGCATGGGCGACCTCGCAGCCGAGCGCGATGGCAAACCGCAGGGTCGGCGCGCCGAAGGCGCCGCCCGGTTTCGACACGTCGCGGGCCAGGCTGATGTAGCGCACGCCGTCCGGCGTTTCGGCCAGCTGGCGCAGGAAGCGGCCCGGTGTCTCGAACGCGCGGTGCACGTTCCACAGCGGGCAGGCGCCACCGAAACGGGCGAACTGCAGCCGGGTGGCGGAGTGGCGTTTCGTGATCGTCCCGGCCTGGTCGACGCGGACGAAGAAGAACGGGATCCCCTTGGCGCCGGGGCGCTGGAGCGTCGATAGCCGGTGCGCGACCTGTTCGATCGAGGCGCCGAAGCGGGTGGCGAGGATTTCCAGGTCGTGGCGCGTCTCCTGCGCGGCGTTCAGGAAGGCGGTGTAGGGCATCAGCGCCGCACCGGCGAAGTAGTTCGCAAGGCCGATCTTGGCGATGGCGCGGGCGGCGTCGGACTGGAAGCGGGCGAAGTCCAGCGTCGCTTCAAGCAGCTTGTCCTGCGTCAGCAGCGCGACCTGCAGGAGCAACTGGAAGGTCTGGGTTTCGGGCGCGGCGCGCAGGGACAGTGTCAGGCGGTCCGCCTGCCGGTCGAAGTGGCGCAGGCGGCGGGTGTCGTCGAAACTGACCGTGACACCGAGGTTGCCGAGGGCCGAGACGGCCTTGACGCGGATGTTGGTTTCCTCGCGCACCGGCTGGGCAAAGCGTTCGGCGGCGCGGTCGACGGCGTCGATGTAGTTGTCGCAGTAGTGGAAGAAGTCGCGCACCTCGTCCCATGGCGAGGGCTGGGTGCTGGCGTCGGCACGGCCGAGCGCCTCGTCCAGCGAGGCGAGGCGTTCGTGGGTCTGCCGGTAGGCCTGGTGCAGGTGCAGGAAGGCGCGGGCGAGGGCGGGGGCGTTCGAGGCGGTCAGGCGCAGGTCGGCGAGGGGCGGGGCGACATCGGCGAGGACCGGGTCGGCCATCACCTCGCGCAGGTCGCTGACGAGGCGTTCGCTGTCGCCGGTCGACAGCTCGGTCACGTCGAAGCCGAATTCGTTGGCGAGGGCCAGCACGACGGTGGTGGAGACCGGGCGGTTGTTGTTCTCCATCTGGTTCAGGTAGGGCAGGGACACGCCGAGCTTGCCCGCGAAATCCTTCTGCGTCAGGGCAAGACGCTGCCGCGTCTCGCGCAGTTTCGCACCGGCGTAGAGCTTCTGGGCCAAGGCGTCCTCCCATGGTTTGCAAAGTTTCCCGCATCATCGGTAACTTTGCAAAACGGCGTTAACAAGGGGTGACTATCGGCGGCCGAGACCCAGCCTGCGTTCCCGGCGCACGACCATCAGGATGACGAACAGACCCGACACCGCGGTCGAGATCATCAGCCACATCAGCGCGGTTTCGTCCCGTCCCGGCCCGAGGACAAGGCCCGCCGTCGCCGACAGCGCCGCGCCAAAGCCAACCATCATCGCCCCGCCGAGGCCCGAGGCGGTGCCTGCCAGATGCGGGCGGACAGACAGCATTCCCGACGTCGCCGAGGGCATCGTCATGCCGTTGCCCCAGGCGACGAAGAACATGCCGCCGAAGAACACGATCGGCCCGCCGTATCCCGCATAGGACACGGCGAGGGCCCCGGCGATTCCGAGCGCGGTGGTGGTTGTGCCCAGCACGACCATGCGGTTGATCCCGAGTCGCGCGGCCACCAGCCCGGTCATGAAATTGCCCATGAAATAGCCAACGCCCGGCATCGCGGTCCACAGGCCGAACTGAGTGGGGGACAGGCCGAACACGGTGCCGGCCACGTAGGGACTGCCGCCGAGATAGGCAAAGAAGGCACCGGACGACAGCGCCGAGGCCATGCAGTAGCCCCAGAACCGCGGCGATCGCAGCAGTTCGGGATACTCCGCGAACTGCGCAAGGATGGTGCGGTCGCTCTGCGGTCCGGTTTCGCCGAGGTCGGCCCAGATCAGTGCAAAGACCAGCAGGCCGAGGATGAAGAGCATCCAGAACGGTCCCTGCCAGCCGACCGTTTCGTCCAGCCATCCGCCGAAAGCGGGCGCCACCATCGGCACCAGGGCCATGCCCATGGTGACGTAACCGATCCGCGCCGCCGCCTCGTCGGCGGGATACATGTCGCGGACGATGGCGCGGCCAAGGGCGAGGCCGACGACAATTGCGGCTTGTATCGTCCTGAAAAACAGGAAGACTCCGATGGTGGGCGCAAATAGGCAGCCCAGTGTCGCAAGGCAGAAGATGGCCAGCCCGATCAGCAGGACCGGGCGGCGTCCGAACTTGTCGGCCAGCGGACCGATGAAGATCTGCAGCACCGCGTTGGCCGCCATGTATCCCGCGATGGCCAGCTGGACGAGCGCATAGGGCGCGTCGAAATAGCTGGCGATGCGGGGCAGCGAGGGCAGGAACAGCGTCATCGACATGGCGCTGAGCCCGGTCAGCACAACCAGCGTCACCGTCCGCGGCGGCGTGCGCCGGTCGAGGAATCTGATCTCAGGCGTCTGGCTCATGTTCTGGCGGTAGGATGGCGGCGTGGGATTGTCCATTGGCGGCGGGGTCGGATCTGCGGCTTTGCAATTTGCAGATCGACGCTTGCCAACTATTTGCAAATTTGCCGGATTCTGCTTGTTCCGTCACCGCATTTCCCTATGGTCCGCTCAGATCCAGGGCTAGGACAGGGGACGCGACAATGAAGGATATTCTTCAGGAACTCGACAGCCGGCGCAAGGTCGCGCGGCTCGGGGGTGGCGAGAAACGGATCGCGGCACAGCACGCCAAGGGCAAGCTGACGGCACGCGAGCGGATCGAGCTGCTGCTGGACGCGGACAGTTTCGAAGAGTTCGACATGTTCGTCGCGCACCGCTGCACCGATTTCGGGATGGAGCAGGACCGCCCCTACGGCGACGGCGTGGTGACCGGCTGGGGCACGATCAACGGTCGAATGGTCTATGTCTTCAGCCAGGACTTCACCGTTTTCGGCGGCTCGCTGTCGGAAACCCATGCCCAGAAAATCTGCAAGATCATGGATATGGCCATGCAGAACGGCGCGCCTGTCATCGGTCTGAACGACTCCGGCGGTGCCCGCATCCAGGAAGGCGTTGCCTCGCTCGCCGGTTACGCGGACGTGTTCCAGCGCAACATCATGGCCTCGGGCGTGGTGCCGCAGATCTCCGTCATCATGGGCCCCTGCGCGGGCGGCGCGGTCTATTCCCCCGCGATGACCGACTTCATCTTCATGGTGAAGGACAGCTCCTACATGTTCGTGACCGGCCCCGACGTGGTCAAGACCGTGACGAACGAGGTGGTGACCGCCGAGGAACTGGGCGGCGCGTCGACTCACACCCGGAAGTCCTCGGTTGCCGACGGCGCGTTCGAGAACGACGTGGAGGCTTTGGCCGAGGTCCGGCGCCTTGTCGACTTCCTGCCGCTGAACAACCGCGAAAAGCCGCCCGTCCGGCCGTTCTTCGACGACCCGGCGCGGATCGAGGACAGCCTCGACACGCTGGTGCCCGACAACGCCAACACGCCCTATGACATGAAGGAACTGATCCTCAAGCTGGCGGACGAAGGCGATTTCTACGAGATCCAGCAGGATTACGCCAAGAACATCATCACCGGTTTCATACGGATCGAGGGCCGGAGCGTGGGCGTCGTTGCGAACCAGCCGATGGTTCTGGCGGGCTGTCTCGACATCGACTCCAGCCGCAAGGCCGCGCGTTTCGTGCGCTTCTGCGACTGTTTCGAGATCCCGATCCTGACGCTGGTCGACGTGCCCGGCTTCCTGCCCGGCACCGGTCAGGAATACGGCGGCGTCATCAAGCACGGCGCGAAACTGCTGTTCGCCTATGGCGAAGCGACCGTGCCCAAGGTCACGGTCATCACCCGCAAGGCCTATGGCGGCGCCTATGACGTGATGAGCTCCAAGCACATCCGCGGCGATTTCAACTACGCCTGGCCGACCGCCGAAATCGCGGTGATGGGCGCCAAGGGCGCGACCGAGATCCTGTATCGCTCCGAACTGGGCGACAAGGAGAAGATCGCGCAGCGGACCAAGGACTACGAAGACCGTTTCGCGAACCCGTTCGTGGCGGCCGAGAAGGGCTTCATCGACGAGGTGATCCAGCCCCACTCGACCCGCAAGCGGGTGGCGCGGGCCTTTGCGAGCCTCCGGAACAAGAAGCTCGAGAATCCCTGGAAGAAGCACGACAACATCCCGCTGTGATCACGTGATCGGGAGAGGGCAGATGACCAGGCTTGCGGCATTCGTCGCGATCGGAGGGGTGCTTTGCGGCGCCGCGACCACGGTAACGGGGCAGGAGGGGGCCCCGGCCGTGCCCTCCGGTATCGTGCTCAGCCTGCAGGACGTGCTGATCGAGGAGGACGCGCACCTTGCGCGGTTCCGCTATGTCGCGCCGGACCTGGAGAGCTTCGGCTTCGCGGGGGTCGAGAACGACTTTCCCGACCTCTGCGCCAAGCAGGCGGTGCCATGGGTGCGCGAAGGTCACGATGCGATCCGCCGCGTCGTGATCTCGATGGCGTCCGCGCCCGTGGAGTTCGGTGTGGCCAGCCCTGACGTCACCCAGTTCTTCGAGATGTTCCGCATCGAGGACAGCGCCTGCATCTGGGAGGGATTGTGACTATGGCACAATATCTTGCGGGCGATTCCTGTGGCGGATTCGGGTTTGAGGCTTTCGAGTCACAAACCCCGCGCGCGGATGTGGCCAGATGTTTTTCGAACCCTAGTTCCTGTATTGTGAGCACTGGTTGCCTTCCGGCGGCCGACTTCAGGCAGGCCGAAAGCCGGGACGACAACCGGGCCGGACCGGCCTGTCAACGAGACAGGAGAAGCAGATGTCCAAGACCGTCAAGAGCGTACTCGCGCTCGGCCTCGTCGCGTTCCTCGCGGCATGCGCCGAGAAAGAGGAAGCATATGTCGTGGTCGAGCCTGAGCCGATTTCTCAGGAACCCGTCTACACCGGCAAATACAAGTAAGCCGCAGACATCGACCTGGGGTCCGGCCCACGGGCCGGACCCTTTTTCGTGCCTGCCGGACCGGAGGCACCCATGCTGAAGCACCGCGGCTTTCCGGGCCGTCTGCCCGGCACCGATTTCCAGTTCACCATCCGCCGCGCCAATCCCAAGGGCGTGACCCCGCTGACCCGGCGCGAACGGTTCCGCGACCGTAAATCCGTGGACCGCAAGGCGGACGAGATGTTCCTGCTTGCCCTGTGGGAACATTTCGGAGAGGAGCCCTTCGAGCGCGGCAACCTCGATGCAGGACGGCTGAGCTGGCTGTTCGGGCGCGAGGTGATTCCGGCCGAGGACCCCTTCGATCCCGCGAGTTACGACGCCCTGCTGATGCTGGATATGAAGGCGATTCAGGCGGGTTTCCCCGGCCTGGTCGAGGAGGGATAGGCGTGAATTTGCCGTCACACCTCCAGATTGCGCGGCAAGACGCCCAAAATCGCAAAGCGCGTGCAATCCGCTTGGCGGATCACGGCGCAGGGCACAGCATCGTGATCGTTGGACCGTATGGCGATGAGCTGTCCGGTCCGGCGTGTCTATACCGTTACCCTTCCCCTAAAGGGCGGTCGGCCCTCCCCAACGGGCGACCGCCCGCTTTTTTCCGTCACACGCCCCAAGCGTCTGAGACTCGGCGGTTTTCTGCCGTTTTCCGGCGTTGCGTTGCAGTCACGGTTCCGCACGGAAATGAGAGCTTGCGGGAACATGCCGGTCTGGCGGATGTTGGCCCCAGCAGTCAACAGAATGTCAGGGGAACGACATCATGCTCATCCGTAACTTTGCCCTCGCAGCAGCCCTCTTCGGCGGACTTGCGGCCTGCGGGCAGAACTTTGGCGAACAGGCCGTCATCGGCGCCGGCGGCGGCGCGCTCACCTCTGCCGCGGTCGGCGGCAGCGTCGCGACCGGCGCGGTCGTGGGGGCAGCGGCCAACGTCGTCTATTGCCGCAGCTATCCGAGCCGCTGCAACTGATAGGGCACGTCCCGCGCGGCTGACCGCGCAGGCGGACACTGGACTTCACGGAACCATTCCGGCGGACAGCCGGGGTGGTTCTTTTGTTTTGAAATCACCGGCGGCAGGAACGACCGCCGGAGGACGGGAAAGGGACAGCTGATGTTCAAGAAGATCCTGATCGCCAACCGGGGCGAGATCGCCTGCCGGGTCATCAAGACGGCGCGCAAGATGGGCATTTCGACGGTGGCGATCTATTCGGACGCCGACCGCAACGCGCTGCACGTCAAGATGGCGGACGAGGCGGTCCACATCGGTCCGCCCCCCGCGAACCAGTCCTATATCGTGATCGACAAGGTCATGGCTGCGATCAAGGAAAGCGGCGCCGAGGCGGTGCACCCCGGTTACGGCTTCCTGTCCGAGAACCCGAAATTCGCGCAGGCGCTCGAGGCAGCCGGCGTGGCCTTCGTCGGCCCCCCGGTCGGGGCGATCGAGGCCATGGGCGACAAGATCACCTCGAAGAAGATCGCGCAGGAGGCGGGCGTTTCGACCGTTCCCGGCTACATGGGCCTGATCGAGGATGCGGACGAAGCGGTCAAGATCTCGGGCGAGATCGGCTACCCCGTGATGATTAAGGCCAGCGCCGGCGGCGGCGGCAAGGGGATGCGGATCGCGTGGAACGATCAGGAGGCGCGCGAGGGTTTCCAGTCGTCCAAGAACGAGGCCGCGAACAGCTTTGGCGACGACCGGATCTTCATCGAGAAGTTCGTGACCCAGCCCCGGCACATCGAGATCCAGGTGCTCTGCGACAGCCACGGCAACGGCATCTACCTGGGCGAGCGGGAATGCTCGATCCAGCGCCGGAACCAGAAGGTGGTCGAAGAGGCGCCGAGCCCGTTCCTCGACGAAGCGACCCGCAAGGCCATGGGCGAGCAGGCCGTGGCCCTGGCCAAGGCCGTCGGCTACGCCAGCGCCGGCACGGTGGAATTCATCGTGGACGGGTCGAAGAACTTCTACTTCCTCGAGATGAACACCCGTCTTCAGGTGGAACACCCCGTCACCGAACTGATCACCGGGATCGACCTTGTCGAACAGATGATCCGCGTGGCCAACGGCGAAAAGCTGACCATCACGCAGGATGACGTCAAGCTGACCGGCTGGGCCATCGAGAACCGGCTCTATGCCGAGGATCCCTATCGCAACTTCCTGCCGTCGATCGGCCGCCTGACCGCCTATCGCCCGCCGATGGAGGTGGCCGCCGGGCCGCTGCTGACCAACGGCAAGTGGCAGGGCGCCGCGCCCGAGGGCAAGACGGCCGTGCGCAACGACACCGGCGTCTACGAAGGCGGCGAGATCTCGATGTATTACGACCCGATGATCGCCAAGCTCTGCACCTGGGCCCCGACGCGGGCCGAGGCGATCGAGGCGATGCGCGTGGCGCTGGATACCTTCGAGGTCGAGGGGATCGGCCACAACCTGCCCTTCGTCGCCGCCGTGATGGATCATCCGAAGTTCGTGAACGGCGAGATGACGACGGCCTTCATCGCCGAGGAGTATCCCGAGGGCTTCGAGGGCGTCGAACTGCCCGAAACCTCGCTGCGTGGCATCGCCGCGGCATGCGCCGCGATGAACCGGGTCAGCGAAATCCGCCGCGCCCGGATCTCGGGCACCATGGACAACCACGAACGCATGGTCGGCGACGAATGGGTCGTCACTCTGCAGGGCGTAGACTTCCCGGTGACCGTGAAAGCCGACCACGATGGGTCGATGGTCAAGTTTGACGACGGCGCCAGCCTGCGGGTCGAGGGCGACTGGACCCCCGGCAAGTCGCTGGCCACGATGACAGTCGATGGCGCGCCGTTGGTGATCAAGGTCGGCAAGATCTCGGGCGGGTTCCGTGTCCGGTCGCGTGGCGCGGACCTCAAGGTCCATGTCCGCAACCCGCGTCAGGCCGAGCTGGCCAAGCTGATGCCGGAAAAGCTGCCGCCCGACACCTCCAAGATGCTGCTCTGCCCGATGCCCGGTCTGGTCGTGAAGATCGACGTCCAGGTCGGCGACGAGGTGCAGGAGGGGCAGGCGCTGTGCACCATCGAGGCGATGAAGATGGAAAACATCCTCCGCGCCGAAAAGAAGGCCGTCGTGTCCAAGATCAACGCCGAGCCGGGGTCGAGCCTGGCCGTCGACGAGATCATCATGGAGTTCGAATGACGTGACCCTGCCGGGCGCGGATATCTTCCGGACTGTCGAGCGGGGCGGGCGCCATGGCGTCCGTCACCTGCCGCGCTTGGCCGGATGTTCCGCAACCGGAGACCACTCGTCCTACGTCGCAACCCGGCAGGGCGGGCGCGCCGTCGCCCGTGCTTACCGGGCGGGCGCGGCGCGGCGCTCCAGGATTTCGTCCTGCCGCAGCGGGAACTTGTCGATCGAGCGCGAGATTTCCCGGACATCCCAGGGCTGCGGCTTGCGCATCTTGACCTGCCCGTCCTTGCCGACGATCACCAGCATGAATCCCCGCGGACGCAGTGCGCGGCGGATCGGGCTGGACGCGCGCGGATCGGTGTCGGTGATGACGACGACATCGCGCAGGCGCAGGTCGTCGGGCCGGTCTCTGAGCGCGTTCATCTGCATCTGGAACCGGGGATCCGCCGGGGTGTCCGCAAAGACGATAACCGGCCGTTTGAGCCACAGGAACTCGTCCAGCGTCAGCTCCCCGGCCTCCATGAACAGGGGCGTTTCCTCGGGTTCCGTCGCGGCCACGGCCGTGGCGGGCCAGGCCAGAAGGGCGATCAGTGCGATCCGCAGCATGGGCGTCATCTGTCCTCCAGTCCCGTTCAATATAGGCGGCACCGGCCCGGCATTCACCTGCGTTCCGCAAATATTTTCAGCAAATCCGCAGCTTAACCACATGGTCACGGAGGGCTTGCAATGATGCGTCGCACAGCCCTCGCCCCGCGCAGCCGCGCGGCGGCCGGCGTGAACCATGCGGGGAGCCGCGCACATGGACGTTATCCTGCACCTCGGGGCGCACCGTACCGCCTCGACCTCGTTCCAGGCCTATATGCGGGGCAACACGCGGGTCCTGCAGGGGCAGGGGATCGGCTTCTGGGGGCCGCAGCGCACGCGCGGGGGGCTGCTGACCGGGGTGATCCCGGTCCGGGGCGCGGGCCCTGCCGAACGTCAGTACCTGCGGGCCTCGGGGCGGATCGCGCTGGCCTGCGAGAAATCGGCGCGGGCCGGTATCCGGCAGCTGGTGGTCAGCGACGAGAACATGATCGGCGCGCCGCGGGCCAACCTCAGGGCCGACAGCCTCTATCCGCAGGCGGGCGCGCGGGTGCGGCGCTATCTGGACGCCTTCGGCGGGGGCGTGACGCAGATCGCGCTCTCGATCCGCTCGCCGGAGCTATACTGGGCCTCGTGCTTTGCCTTCGCGGTGATGCGCGGCCATGCGGTGCCCTCGGCCGCGACGCTGAACCGGCTGACCGACAGCCCGCGCGGCTGGCGCGAGGTGATCGCGGACATCGCCTGTGCCGCGCCGGGCGTGCCGCTGATGATCCTCACGCACGAGGAATTCGGCAGCCTGCCGGAGCTCAGGCTGTGGCACATGACCGGACGGCGGGCGGACCCGCCGGACACCCATGCGCGGGAATGGCTGAACCGGTCGCCGGGCCTCGGCGCGCTCCGGGCGTTCCTGGGCGAACGGGGCGAGGATCCGGATCTGCTGCCCGAGGGAACGGGCAGGTGGATGCCGTTTGCCCGCGCCGCACAGGCCGAACTGAAGGAACGCTATGCGGACGATCTGTTCTGGCTGCGCGCCGGGGCGGACGGGCTGGCACGGCTGGCCGACACGACAGGATGGAACAGCGGGCAGGACGGGACACAGCCGCCGCCCGGTATTGGTGAGAGAGGACGACGAAATGACGAAGAAGTGGGACGAATGGTCGGCCATCGCTGAAAAGGAAATGCGTGGCCGCGCGGTCAGCGACCTGAACTGGCAGACGCTGGAGGGGATCGAGGTCAAGCCGCTCTATACCGAAGAGGACACGGCCAGCCTGCCGCACATGGGCAGCCTGCCGGGTAAGGCGCCCTTCACCCGCGGGGTCAAGGCGACGATGTACGCGGGCCGGCCCTGGACCATCCGGCAGTATGCCGGGTTCTCGACTGCCGAGGAATCGAACGCCTTCTACCGCCGCAACCTGGCCGCCGGTCAGCAGGGCGTTTCGGTCGCCTTCGACCTGGCCACCCACCGGGGCTATGACAGCGACCACCCGCGCGTGGTCGGTGACGTCGGCAAGGCGGGCGTGGCGATCGACAGCGTCGAGGACATGAAGATCCTCTTCGACGGCATCCCGCTCGACAAGGTGTCGGTCTCGATGACCATGAACGGCGCGGTGATCCCGATCCTCGCGAGCTTCATCGTCGCGGGCGAGGAGCAGGGGCACGACAAGTCGGTGCTGGCCGGGACCATCCAGAACGACATCCTGAAGGAGTTCATGGTCCGCAACACCTACATCTATCCGCCCGAACCCTCGATGCGGATCATCTCGGATATCATCGGGTATACATCGGATTACATGCCGAAGTTCAACTCGATCTCGATCTCCGGCTACCACATGCAGGAGGCCGGCGCGAACCTCGTGCAGGAGCTGGCCTATACCCTCGCCGACGGCAAGGAATACGTGAAGGCCGCGATGGACGCGGGCATGAACGTCGACAAGTTCGCGGGCCGGCTGTCGTTCTTCTTCGCCATCGGCATGAACTTCTTCATGGAGGCCGCCAAGCTGCGCGCCGCGCGCCTGCTGTGGTACCGGATCATGGACGAGGTCGGGGCGAAGGACGAACGCTCCAAGATGCTGCGCACCCACTGCCAGACCTCGGGCGTCTCCCTGCAGGAGCAGGATCCCTACAACAACGTCATCCGCACGGCGTATGAGGCGATGTCGGCGGTTCTCGGCGGCACCCAGTCGCTGCACACGAACGCGCTGGACGAAGCCATTGCACTGCCGACGGATTTCTCGGCCCGGATCGCGCGGAACACCCAGCTGATCCTGCAGGAGGAAACCCATGTGACGCGGGTCGTCGATCCGCTGGCGGGCTCCTACTACGTCGAAAGCCTGACCCATGAACTGGCCGAGGCCGCATGGGCGCTGATCAAGGAAGTCGACGAGATGGGCGGCATGACCAAGGCCGTCGCCTCGGGCATGCCGAAGCTCAGGATCGAGGAAAGCGCGGCCATCCGGCAGTCGATGATCGACCGGGGCGAAGAGGTGATCGTCGGCGTCAACAAGTACCGCAAGGACAAGGAAGACCCGATCGACATCCTCGATGTCGACAACGTCGCCGTCCGCAAGAGCCAGGTCGAGCGGCTGGAGAAAATCCGCGCGACCCGTGACGGGGCGGCCTGCGACGCGGCGCTCGCGGAGCTTGAGCGGGTGGCGAAGGAGGGCGGCAACCTTCTGGCCGCCGCGGTGGAAGCGGCGCGTGCACGTGCCTCGGTGGGAGAGATCAGCATGGCGATGGAAAAGGTGTTCGGCCGTCACCGGGCCGAGGTCAAGACGCTGGCCGGGGTCTATGGCAAGGCCTACGAGGGCGACGAGGGCTTCGCGGCCATCCAGAAATCGGTCGAGGACTTCGCCGAGGAAGAAGGCCGCCGTCCCCGGATGCTGGTGGTCAAGATGGGCCAGGACGGCCACGACCGCGGCGCCAAGGTGATCGCGACGGCCTTTGCCGACATCGGGTTCGACGTGGACGTGGGGCCGCTGTTCCAGACGCCGGACGAGGCGGCGCAGGACGCGGTGGACAACGACGTGCACGTGGTCGGCATCTCGAGCCAGGCGGCAGGGCACAAGACGCTGGCGCCGCAGCTGATCGAGGCGCTGAAGGCCAAGGACGCGGGCGACATCATCGTGATCTGCGGCGGGGTCATTCCCCAGCAGGATTACGAGTTCCTGCAGAAGTCCGGGGTCAAGGCGATCTTCGGGCCGGGGACCAACATCCCGACGGCGGCGCAGGACATCCTGAAGCTGATCCGCGCGGCGCGGGCGGCCTGACCGCTCGTCCCGCCCTGACGCGCGGGCCTCGCGAGCCGCGCGCGTCAGGGCGCGGAGAGCGCCCGGTGGCGGACCGGGTCGGGGGGCCGTCTGCCCCCCGTCGCCCGTTCGGGCGCCTCCCCCCGAGGATATTTGCGGCCAGGGGAAGCAGGCGGTCCGGTGCCCCTTGCCAATGGCGCGCGAAGCGGGAAAGTCGGGCAGAACCGTGTGCGAGGGGCGATGTCCGGCTTTTCCATCCGGCCCGTTGTGGCCGCTGATCATCCGCAGATACTGGCGTTCTGGAATCCGATCTTTCGCGACACGCTGGTGACCTTCGCCAGTGTCGAGAAGACGCCTGAGACGCTGGCCGACTATGTCGACGGGCGGGTGGCGAAGGGACGCGCGTTTCTCGTCGCGGTCGACGGCGACACCGTGCTGGGCTTTGCCACCTACGACCAGTTCCGGGGCGGCGATGGATATGTCCATGCCATGGAACACACCGTCATCCTGGCCGAAGCGGCGCGGGGGCGGGGTGTCGGCCGGGCGCTGATGACGGCGATCGAGGATCATGCCCGCGCGGCAGGCGCGCATACGATGGTGGCGGGCATTTCAGGGGCCAATCCGGCCGCCGTCGCCTTTCACGCGGCCATCGGATACGCCGCCTGCGGGCGTATGCCGCAGTCCGGGCGCAAGTTCGGACAGTGGATCGACCTGATCCTGATGCAGAAACTCCTGTGATTCCGCGCCGCAGCGGATAGAGTGCGCGCGCATGTCGATATGGACCCGCATCGCCGAAGCCATCGCCGCCCTCGCCAAGGGCGAGGGGCTGGCGGCCGTCTTCGACAAGCTGCGCGGCCCGCGCGAGCAGAGCGTCGGTTTCGCCATCGCCGTCATTGCGCTCGGCGCCAAGATGGCCAAGGCGGACGGCACTGTCAGCCGCATCGAGGTCCGTGCCTTCCGCGAGGTTTTCCAGATCGCGCCCGAGGACGAGCGCGAGGCCGCGCGGGTCTTCAACCTCGCCCGGCAGGACGTCGCGGGCTTCGAGGTCTATGCCGAACGGGTCGTTAAGATGTTCGGGCAGAACCCCGGCATGCTCTGCAACCTGATCGAGGGCCTGTTCTACATCGCGATGGCGGATGGCGAGTTTCATCCGGCCGAGGACGCCTTCCTGCAGCGCGTGGCCGAGATCTTCGGCCTCGACGACCGGGCCTTCCGGCGGCTGCGGGCGCGTTTCGTCCCCGAGGCGGAACACGATCCTTATGACGTGCTGGGGGTCGAGCGCGATGCGGCGATGGACGACATCCGTTCGGCCTATCGCGCGGCGGTGCGCGAGAGCCATCCGGACCGCCTGATCGCGCAGGGGTTGCCCGAAGAGGCGGTGAAGATGGCCGAGAAGCGGATGGCGGACATCAACCGGGCGTGGGAGGAAATCCGCGTGGACCGGGGCGCGGCGGCCTGATGCGGCTCGCGACCTGGAACGTCGAGTGGTTCAACTCGCTGTTCGACGATGCCGGTCAGCTCTACATGGATGACCGCTGGTCGGCGCGGCGCGACATCACGCGGTCGCAGCAGTCCGAGGCGATCGCGACCGTCATGACCGCGCTCGATCCGGACGGGATCATGATCATCGAGGCGCCGGACCACAACGGGCGCCGGGCGACCGTGCCGGCGCTGGAGGGCTTTGCCGTGGCCTTCGGGCTGAGGGCGCGGCGGGCGCTGATCGGTTTCCCGAACGACACCCAGCAGGAGATCGCCTTTCTCTACGATCCGGACCGGCTGACCGTCCGGCACGATCCGCAGGGCGATCCGACCGGCAAGAAGGGGTCCGGCGCCGCGCCGCGGTTCGACGGGGTGTTCCGCATCGACCTCGACATCGACGCGACCGAGGACCTCGTGCGGTTTTCCAAGCCGCCGCTCGAGCTTGCGATATCGACGGCAAAGGGCTTCGCCTTTCGCGTGATCGGCGCGCATCTGAAGTCGAAGGCCCCGCATGGCGCGACGGGCCGGGACGAGATCATGCGCCTGTCCATCGCCAACCGGCGCAAGCAGCTGGCGCAGGCGATCTGGCTGCGCGAGCGGCTGACGGCGCATCTGGAGGCGGGCGAGCCGCTGATCCTGATGGGCGATCTGAACGACGGTCCGGGGCTGGATGAATACGAGCACCTGTTCGGGCGGTCCTCGGTCGAGATCATCATGGGCGGCGAGGGCGAGGTGCCGCTGACCGACCCTCATGCCATGCAGGCGCTCAGCAGCAAGCTGGCGGCCGCGCCGACCTCGGCCCGGTTCCTGATCGGGCCGCAGGGGCGGTATCTGCAGGCGCTGCTGGATTACATCCTCGTGTCGCCCGACATCGCCGCGCGGGCGCCAGTCTGGCGCATCTGGCATCCGTTCGACGACCCGGCCTGCTGGGAGAAGCCGGAACTGAGGGACGCCTTGCTGACGGCGTCGGACCACTTCCCGGTGACCATCGACATCGACTTGTGATTTGGGCTGCGCCGACCGATCGCCTATATTGACGTCATGTTACGCGTTCTGCTGCCCCTTGTCCTGACACTGTCCCTTGCCGCGCCGGTACCGGTCGCGGCCCAGGACGAGGGCGGGCGCAGCCTTATGGAGCGCGGGGCGGAATTGTTCTTTCGCGGTCTGATGTCCGAGATGGAGCCGGCGCTGAGGGACCTCGGCGAAATGGCGGAGGAGGTCGGGCCGGCGCTGCGCAGCTTCGTCCGGGAAATGGGACCGGCGCTGAGCGATCTGATGAAGGAAATCAAGGACTTCAGCGCCTACCACCCGCCCGAGATCCTGCCGAACGGCGACATCATCATGCGGCGGAAAGAGCCTCTGCCACCCGACGCGACGCCGGAAACGGTCGAACCGGGAACCGAAATCGAGATCTGAACCGGGCTGGACTCCGGCGCGGTCGCCGCAGAGTGACGATCAGGCGCGCAGGCGGATGTCGGTCTGCGCACCGAGCGATGCGGCAAGCGATGCAAAGCGCGACGCTGCGACCTCGCCGAAGAGCGGCCATGCGGCTTCGGTCAGGCGCAGTTCCAGCACCTTCTTCTTCGGGAACCAGCGCAATTCGCCGATATCGGCGTTCCGGTCAAGCCACAGCATCGCGCCGAACCGCATCGCCTTGCCCAGCACCTCGGCCTGAAGCTGGTCCTCGGGCGGGATCAGGTCGTAGAGGTCCTCGAAATGGGTGCCCTCGCGCTTGTTGCGGTAGCGGTGCAGCAGGGCGAGCCCGAGGAAGACGCGTTCCGAATGCTTGAGCCCGCCGAGGTTGGCGCGCGTGGCGTTGTCGAAGCAGACCTCGGCCCGGTAGTCGGGATGCGCGCGCCACGTCACGTCGTGCAGCAGGCAGGCCGCCTTGACCAGCCGGATGCGTTCCGGCTTTGCCGAGCGGAACAGCGGCTGGATGAACTCGTAGAGCGTCCGGCCGAAGCCGGGCAGGCGGGCGTCCTTGCGTTCGGCAAAGCGGCAGGCCTCGATCAGCGGATCGCGGTCGCGCAGTTTCTGCGGCATCTGGCGATAGAGCATGCCCTCGCGGATGCCGTAGGACGACACGGCGATGTCGTGGGGGCGGAAGCTGCGGACGACCTCGGTCAGCACCTCGGAGGCGAGCGGGACCAGCGACATCCGGTCCTTGGAGATGCCGCAGCGGGCGCGCAGCGCATCCGGGTCCTGTTCGGCGATATAGGCGGCGGTGTCGCGGATCGCCTTGGCGGACATGCGGTATTCGTGCAGCACGTGCAGCGGGTATCCCAGCCGGTCCATGTCGATCCGGGCGATGGCGCGCCACGACCCGCCGACGAGGAACAGGCGGTTGCGCTGTTCGCCCAGCTTCTCGTGCAGCTTGGCGACGTGTTCCTTGATGAACGCCTTGCGGCCCTTCTTGCCGCCCGGCACATCCGCGAGCTTCAGCGGCCCGAGCGGCGAGGTCTCGCGCTTGCCCACGGTGCCGCCCGCGATCTCGGCCAGTTCCATGGAGGAGCCGCCGATGTCGCAGACCAGCCCGTAGGAGCCCGGCCAGCCGAGCAGCACGCCCTGCGCGGACAGCAGGGCTTCCTGATTGCCCTCGATGACGTGGATCTTGAGCCCCGTGACACGTTCGACATCGGCCACGAATTCCGCGCCGTCCTCGGCCTCGCGCACGGCGGCGGTGGCGACCGCGGTCAGCGGTGTCGCCTCCATCCCGTGGGCCAGCAGCTGAAAGCGGTGGATGGCGGCCAGCGCGCGTTTGCGGCCCTCGGGGTTCAGGCGGCCGGTGTCGGACAGGCCCTTGCCGAGCGCGCACATGATCTTTTCGTTGTAGAAATAGGCCGGGCTGCGCGCCGCGCCGTCGAAGACGACAAGCCGGACGGAGTTGGAGCCGACGTCAACGACGCCGACACGGCTGAGCGCGCGCGCCTCCGGGTCCTCGAACAGCGGGCGGCCAAAGGGGCCCCAGTCAGGCGCTTCGGCGTCGGGTGTGGCGTCCATGAGCTCTGCTTGCGGCTGCAACTTCCGCGCCTTTATTTGCAGCGCTGCGGGGCAGCGTCAACCTTCGACCGGTTCACGTGGCGTCACTGGCTGTCGTCGTGGGTCAGTTCCGGCACGTCTTTCGCGCCTGCCGACCCCCGGCCCGAGAGCGACGGATTCTCCATGAAGAACCGGTGGCAGTTGAACGCGGGGCCATCGGCGGGCAGCGTCGCGCGCAGGAACCGTCCGTTCGGCTGCATCACCCAGCTCTGCGCCGTATCGGCGAGGTTCGCGGCCATGATCTGGCGCACGATCTGCGCCTTGACGGTCGCGTTCTCGATCGGGACCAGCGTCTCGACCCGGCGGTTCAGGTTGCGGCTCATCCAGTCGGCGGACGAGATGAAGACGCGGGCCTTGTCGTGGGGCAGGCCGTGCCCGTTGCCGAGACAGACGATGCGCGAATGTTCCAGGAACCGGCCGATGATCGACTTGACGCGGATGTTCTCGGACAGGCCCTTGATGCCGGGGCGCAGCCCGCAGATGCCGCGCACGACAAGGTCGATCCGCACGCCCGCCTGGCTGGCGGCATAGAGCGCGTCGATCACCTCGGGTTCGATCAGCGAATTCATCTTGGCCCAGATCCGCGCCGGACGGCCCGCGCGGGCATGCTCCGCCTCGGCCTCGAACATGCGGATCAGGTCGGCCTTGAGCCAGTGGGGCGAGATCGACAGCTTTTCCAGTTCCTCCGGCATGGCGTAGCCGGACAGGTAGTTGAACACCTTGGTCGCGTCGCGCCCCAGCCCCGCATCGCAGGTGAAATAGCTCAGATCGGTGTAGATGCGGGCGGTGATCGGGTGATAGTTGCCGGTCCCGAAATGGGTGTAGGTCACCAGCCGGTCGCCCTCGCGGCGCACCACGGTCGAGATCTTGGCGTGGGTCTTCCAGTCGACGAAGCCATAGACCACGTGCGCGCCGGACCGTTCCAGCCGCCGCGACTGGTGGATGTTCGCGGCCTCGTCGAAACGGGCCTTGAGTTCGACCAGCGCGGTGACCGACTTGCCTTCCTCGGCCGCCTCGCACAGCGCCTCGACGATGGGCGAATTGCGCGAGGTGCGATAGAGCGTCTGCTTGATCGCCACGACGTTCGGATCGACGGCGGCCTGCTTGAGGAAGCGGACGACCATGTCGAAGGTCTCGTAGGGATGATGCAGCAGCATGTCCTTCTGGCGGATCGCGGCGAACATGTCGCCGTCGTGATCCTGCACCCGTTCCGGCACGCGCGGGCTGAAGGACGGCCAGAGCAGGTCGGGACGTTCGTCCAGCACCAGTTCGGACAGGGCGGAAATGCCGATCAGCCCCTCGACCTCGATCACCTCGTCGCCGCGGATGTGCAGCTCGCGCTCGATCACCTCGCGCAGCGCCCTTGGCGCGCCGGTGGAGATCTTCATCCGCACGACCTCGCCGCGGCGGCGGCGTTTCAGGGCGGTCTCGAATTCGCGGACGAGGTCCTCGGCCTCTTCCTCGACCTCCAGATCGCTGTCGCGCAGCACGCGGAAGGTGCAGTGCCCGATGGTGCGGTAGCCGGGGAAGAGCCTTTCGATATGCACCAGCAGCAGTTCCTCGAGCGGCAGGAAGCGGACGTTGCCGGGGGTCGAGGGCAGGCGGACGAAGCGGGCGATCTGGTGCGGGATCGGCAGCAGCGCCATCAGCGTGCGCCGGTCCTTCTTGCGCTCCAGCATCAGGGCCAGCGAAAAGCCGAGGTTCGGGATGAACGGAAACGGATGCGCCGGGTCGACGGCCAGCGGCGACAGCACGGGAAAGACCTGGTCCAGGAACACTTCGCCGAGGTGGTCGAGGTCGGCTTCGGTCAGGTCTGCGCCGTTCAGGATCGAGATCCCGGCCGTCTGCATCTCGGCCGTCAGCGTGCCGAGGACGCGCTGCTGATGTTCCATCAGGCGGCGGGCGTCGTCGTTGATCAGGACCAGCTGATCGGCGGGGCTGAGGCCGTCGGCGGCGGGGGTGGTGTTGCCTTCCTTCGCCAGCTCGCGCAGGCCGGCGACGCGGACGGTATAGAACTCGTCCAGGTTGGTGGCGCTGATCGACAGGAACCGCAGGCGTTCCAGCAGGGGCACGCGGGTGTTCTCGGCCTCCTCCAGCACGCGCCAGTTGAAGCCGAGCCAGCTGAGCTCGCGGTTGAAGAAGCGTGCGGGGCCGGTGAGGTCCAGATCGGGGAGATCCTGACCCGAGTCGGGTTCCGAGTGGAGAAAGTCAGCCTGTGTCATGGCTGCCTTTTCGTGTGTGTTCATGACAACCTGATGACGGTTTCGGCCCGTATCAGTCTACGTGTCTTCGCCCCGCGCTTCCAGTTCCGTAAGTGCCCTTGCGGCAAGCGGTCGGGTGATTGTGCGGCGTTCCGCCAGCGACAGGTCGTCGATCCGCGCCACCACATCGCGCGCGGCGGCAAAGGACCGGTCCATCCGCGTCAGCAGGTAGGGGATCACGTCCGGCGCGGGGGTGATCTGGCGGTCGACGAAGTGCTTGGCCAGCACTGCCGTCAGCAGCTGGTCGTCGGGCGGGTCGATGGCGACAGAGGTGGCGGCCTGCATCCGGCTCAGCAGGTCGGGCAGGGCGGTGCCCCAGCGTGAGGCCGGGCGGTCCGCGGTGATGAGCAGCGACGCGCCCTCGGCCAGAACGTGGTTGTGCAGGTGGAACAGTGCCGTTTCCAGCGCGCGGTTCCCGGCGACCTGCTGCGCGTCCTCGACCGCGACGCAGCCGGTCGCCAGCGCGTCGATATCCGCCGTGTCCAGCGTCCGGGCGGGCACGATCCGGGCGTCGGACCTGGCGGCCCAGACATGGGCGAGGTGGGTCTTGCCCGCACCGGCCGGGCCGGTGATCATCAGCTTGCCGCCGGGCCAGTCCGGCCAGCGGTCGACGGCGGCCAGCGCCACGGCGTTGGCGGGCGCGGCATAGAAATCCTCGCGCCCGAGCGCCGGGCGGGCCGGAAGCTGGAAGCTGAGCTGCTGTGCCATGACGGGCCTTCAGTCGTCCCCGATCGAGGCTTCGATCCGCGTCATCTCGGTCGGATCGCCCCGGTAGAGGCGGCTGTCCTTGTAGCTGGCGATCACGAAGCGCGCGATCACGCCGAGCGCTGCGGCGACCGGAACCGCGACCAGCATGCCCACGAAGCCGAAGAGCGAGCCGAAGACCGACAGGGCGAAGATCAGCCAGACCGGGTGCAGCCCGACGCTGTTGCCGACCAGCTTGGGGGTCAGCACGTTGCCCTCGATCACCTGTCCCAGCACGAAGATGCCTGCGACCAGCCCGATCGACACCCAGTCCCCCCAGAACTGGAACAGGGCTAGGCCGATGGCCAGCGCCCCGCCGAAGACCGCCCCGACATAGGGGATGAAGGTCACGAGTCCGGCGATCGCACCCACGATCAGGCCGAACTGCAGCCCGACGATCATCAGCGCGACGGCGTAATAGGCGCCGAGGATCAGGCACACGGTGCCCATGCCCCGGATGAAGCTGGCCAGCGTCTGGTCGATTTCGGATGCCAGCCGCCGGATCGTCGGCGCGTGTTCGCGCGGCAGCAGTTCGTCGACCTGCGCGACCATCCGGTCCCAGTCGTAGAGCAGGTAGAAGGCAACCACCGGCACGATGACGAACAGCATCACGATGTTGATCAGCGTCGCGGCGGAACTGAGCGCGGTGTTCAGCAACTCTCCGCCCTTGGCCTGGATCGTCTCTCCGACCGCCGTCAGAGACTGGCGCAGGGTCGACCCCTGGTCGAGCAGTTCGGGGAAGCGGGCCGTCAGGAAGGCCTGCAGATCCTTGAACACCTGCGGCGCGATGTCGAACAGCGCGACCGCCTGGTTGATCAGGGTCGGCACCACCAGCAGGGCCATCAGGATGAAGATCAGGATCGCGGAAAGCGTGATGGTCGCCGTCGCCGCCGCCCGGCTGAAGCCCGCCCGTTCCAGCCGGTCGGCCACGGGATCGAGGAAATAGGCCACGGCCCCGCCCAGCACGAAGGGCAGGATGACATCGCCCAGCCACCACAGCGTCAGCAGAAAGATCGCCGCCGCGATCCCCCAGTATTTCAGTTGGTCGCGAACCGGCAGGGTCATGCGCTTATCCCGTGTTTCCCTGCCTATCTCGCGCCCGCGGCGATGAAATTCAAGTCCCCAGCATCGTCTCGACACCCGCGCGCCGCCGGTCCAGAGTGACTGCCACGATCGGAAGGAGCATGATCTGCAAGACCGAATGCCACCGCGCGGGCCGATGCCGATGCCGGATCGGGACGTAGCGCCCACCGTCCGCAGGGCCGCCCCGCATCCGGACGACGACGCCGTGATGCAGGCGCTGTGCCGGATCCCCGAGGCTGCGACGGTGCAGGAGGTGTGGGATCTGCTGACCCGGATGCTGGCCGGGTTCGGGTTCGAGCGGGTCAATTATGGATACACCCGGTTCCGGTCCGGTCCGTCGATCGGTGACCCCGACGATGTCCTGTTCCTGTCGACTCATGCGCTCGACCGGGTCCGGGCCTTTCACGAAAGCGGTGTCTACCTGCGCAGCGCCGACTACCGCTGGGTGCGCGAGAACGTGGGCGCATGTCCGTGGGACTGGGTCTGGAAAGAGCGCGCGGCGGGGCGGCTGTCGGCCGAGGAATGCCGGACCCTCGAAGAGATGGGAACGGGCCGGGGCAGGGCGGGCTACACGATCTCGTTCCCCGAAGGCGCGCCGCGTTCCAAGGGGGCCATGGGGCTCGCCGCCGGTCCGGATGTGACGCAGGCCCAATGCGATGTCCTCTGGGAGGTGTCTGGCACGCGGATCATGGCGCTGGCGCATGCGGCCCATGCCCGGCTGACGCACCTGCCGGTGCCCTCGGCCCGCGCGGCGCTGACGGTCCGGCAGCGCGAACTGCTGGAATGGATCGCCGACGGCAAGACGTTGCAGGACATCGGGGTCATCACCGGGCGGTCCGTCTCCGCGATAGAAAAGACCCTGCGCCGGGCGCGCGAGGCGCTGATGGTCGAGACGACGGCGCAGGCGGTGGCCAAGGCGGCTTTCCTGAACCAGATCTTCGTGCGCGGCTGCTTCGAGGCCGAGTGATCCGGGCAACAGGTGCGGGTTTCCGCACTTTCCGCGCGACGCGCGGCGGTGCAGGGTCCGGCAACCCCGGACCGGTTCTGCCCGGACCGGGGCAGGGTTCGTCCGGGTCGCGATTTCGGCCGCACGGGCAGTCCGGTCCGCGCGCGGGTGATTTCGCCCCGTGCGATCCCCGGTCGGCACAGTATCCCCATACGCCGGCCGGTCCGGGGTGGCGGTCGCGGTCTCGCGCCGGGCCGCCGCCCCATTCGCTAGTGAATGCGCACGCCCTGCCGGGTCAGTTCGGCCTGCACCGCGCCGATGTCGACCGCGTCCGCATCCCGCCCCGTCTTGACCGCCAGTGCCGCCGCCACGCCCGCGCCCTGTCCGGCCACGGCGCAGCAGGACATGTTGCGCGTCGCCGCATGCGCGATCCGGTCTCCGCCGGTGGACCGGCCCGCGACCAGCAGGTTCCTGACCCCCTTCGGCAGCATCGACCGATAGGGGATGTGCATGTAGCGCCCGGTCGTCGGCAGGATCAGCACGCCGTAGCCGTCGATGAACTCCGGGTAGATGCCGATGCTGTCGTCGAAACGGCCCTCGTGGCGGACATCCTCTTCGGTCATGTTGTAGATCGCGTCGATCTTGCGGGTGTCGCGGATGCCGATGGTCATGCCGAAGTTGCGCAGTCGCGCGCCCTCGCAGCCCGGCGTGAAGGCCTTGAGCGCCTCGATCGCGTGCATCGCCTGCCTGCGGCCCTCGATCTCGAACTTCGTCAGGCTGTCGGGGTCGGTGCCGTCGCAGCCGTCGAGGTGGATGACGTTCATGTAGGTCAGCTCGCCCGAATCGTGCATCGCGCCCCATGTGCCCGCGATGGTCTTGAGATGGGCGGGGATCAGCCCCTCGTCGCGGGCGCGGGCGAAGGGCTTGGCGAGGAACGGCGAGAACATCGCGTCCTCTTTGCCGTCCGTCTCGACGTTCCATTCGCCCGAGCCGCGCCAGTCGGCATAGGTCTGCGGATCCTGCCGGATGCCCTCGAGGAACTTCGCCTTGTCGACGCCCGCCATGTGGAACATGACCGACGCGCCCTGCATGTGCTCGACCGGGGTCTTGCGGGTTGGCGCGCCCGCCCGGTGCGCGACGTCGGCATCGCCGGTGGCGTCGATCACCACGCGGGCGAGGATCGCCTCGCGCCCGGCTTTGGATTCCACGATCACGCCGGTGATCGCGTCACCGTCGAGGATGGGGGCGGCAAACTGGCGGTGCAGCATAGGGTGGATGCCCGCCTCCTCGATCAGCCGGTCGGCGACCAGCTTGAAGCCCTCGCTGTCCAGCTCGTAGCTGAGCGACTGGCTCTCGGGGACCGCCGCGCCCATTTCCTTCGCGCGATCCTCGAACTCGCGCCCGATGCCGCCGGCCTCGACTGTCTGCTCGTGGCGATACCATGCGAAGCCCTCGACCCCGACGGCGGTGATATTGCCGCCGAAGCAGCCGAACCGTTCCACCAGCGCGACCCGGACACCGGCCCGCGCGGCGGCCAGCGCGGCGGACAGCCCGCCGGGGCCGGAGCCCACGACGAGCACGTCGGTCTCGTGGATCACGGGGGTCTGGCGGGCGGGTTCGGAGATCGAGCGGGTCATCGTGGCCTCGGCGGTTGCGGTCGCGCGACGCTGCGCCGGGGGTGGGGGTGTCGTCAATCTGTTACGTTCGGGTCGGGGTGGGCGCGCGCGCCCTGGCCGGGCAAGCCTGCCCGTGGGGAGGCGCGCGGAACGACTGAACGGTGTGATTTATGCCGGGCACATACCGCTTCTGCCACAGGTCTGCGCGCGGGTGACAAAGCGCCTGCCCTCGGGACGGGCAGGCGCTGCGCGGCGGGCTTCGCCCTTGATTCCGCGCGGTCGGGGCAGGGGACGCGGCCGGGAAGGGCGACCGGGATAAGGTTGCGGCGTCGGAGAAGGCACGCGGTCGCGCCCTGGCCCTTCACCGCAAGCGCACAGGCCGGGCAAGCGTGCCCGTGGGTGGGCGCAGCCGCCGATGGAACGGCGCGCTTGATCCCGGCCACATACATCTTCTGCCCAAGGTCAGGGCGCGGGTGACACAGCGCCTACCCGCCGGGACGGGCAGGCGCTCGGCGCGGCGGCTTCGCCTTGACTCCGCGCCGGGTCGGACAAAGCACCCTGCGGGGTCACAGCCACCCGCAGCACGGCCCAACCGCGCAACCCCGATTGCCTGCCCGCACCGTTTCGCCTAAACCGCCCGAAACGCCGCAATCCACAGCAAGGTCCGCAATGCGCCTGTCCCGCTACTTCCTGCCCGTTCTCAAGGAAACCCCCGCCGAGGCGCAGATCGCCAGCCACCGGCTGATGCTGCGCGCCGGGATGATCAAGCAGCAGTCGGCGGGCATCTATTCCTGGCTGCCGCTCGGCTTCAAGGTTCTCAAGAACATCGAACGGATCGTGCACGAGGAACAGCAGCGCGCGGGCCATATCCCGCTGCTGATGCCGACCCTGCAATCCGCCGACCTCTGGCGCGAGAGCGGGCGCTACGATGCCTATGGTCCCGAGATGCTGCGCATCCGCGACCGGCACGACCGCGACATGCTGTTCGGCCCGACCAACGAAGAGATGATCACCGACATCTTCCGGTCCTACGTGAAAAGCTACAAGGACCTGCCGCTGACCCTCTACCACATCCAGTGGAAGTTCCGTGACGAGGTCCGCCCCCGTTTCGGCGTGATGCGCGGCCGCGAATTCCTGATGAAGGACGGCTACAACTTCGACCTGACCAAGGAAGACGCGCTGCACGCCTACAACCGGCACCTCGTCAGCTACCTGCGCACCTACGAACGGATGGGCCTGCAGGCGATCCCGATGCGCGCGGACAGCGGCCCGATCGGCGGCGACGACACCCACGAGTTCCTCGTGCTGGCCGATACGGGCGAGAGCGAGGTGTTCTACGACAGCGCGGTGACGGACATCAGCCTTGGCAAGCGGGACATCGACTATGACGACGTCGCCCAGTGCCAGGCGGTGCTGGAGGAATTCACCTCGCTCTACGCCCGCACGGACGAGACGCATGACGAGGCGGTCTTCAACCAGATCCCCGAAGAGCGCCGCCGCGTGGCGCGGGGGATCGAGGTGGGGCAGATCTTCTACTTCGGCACCAAGTATTCCGAGCCCATGGGCGCGACCGTTCAGGGCCCGGACGGCAAGCAGACCCCGGTTCACATGGGCTCGCACGGGATCGGCGTGTCGCGTCTGCTGGGCGCGATCATCGAGGCGAGCCACGACGACAAGGGCATCATCTGGCCCGAGGGCGTCACGCCCTTCCACGTCGGCATCGTGAACCTGCGGCAGGGCGATGCCGAGGTCGATGCGGCCTGTGATGCGCTCTACAAGAGCTTCACCGCGCTCGGGCTGGAGCCGCTCTATGACGACACCGACGAGCGGGCAGGGGGCAAGTTCGCGTCGATGGACCTGATCGGCCTGCCGTGGCGGATCACCGTGGGCCCGCGCGGGCTGAAGAACGGGGTGGTCGAACTGACCTCGCGCCGCACCGGCGAGAGCGAGGAGATGACGCCCGAGGATGCCGTCGCCCGGATCGCGGCGATCTACGCGGACCACTGACATGCGAATGGCGGAGGGGGTGACCCGCTCCGCCTGATCTGTATTCTCTGGCGCCCGACGGCACCGGGATCGCAGGCCCCGGTGCCAGCCGGGGTCCGGCTTATTCGGCCAGACCGATCTGGCGATAGAACGTCTGGTTGTCCCAGAACAGGTATTCCTCGTCCATCACGCCCTCTGCGGTCCAGTGGCCCACGGTGGCCATGGTCAGCTTGTAGGCCTTGCCGGTCGGTTCGATGACCTGGCCGTTGCCGATGTTCATCGGCTGCGAGAAGGTGCCTTCGATCACGCCGACCACGCCGGTCCATTCGCCCTGACCAATGCGGATCGGGTGGGTCTCGATCCGGGTGTCGGGGGCGAAGGAGAAGAAGAACTTCAGATCGTCGATATGCGTGTCCAGCCCTTCGCTGACGCGGCCGTCGGGCCAGTGGACCTTGATGTCGTCGGCATGGCTCTCGTGCAGGCGGTCCCATTGCTGGCCGGTGAAGACCTCGAAGTCGAGCGTGTCGAAGGTGTCGAGGTTCCTGGCGATGCGCGCGTCCTCGGCCTGCCGGGTGGCGAGTTCCGAGAGGGCGGCGGTCACGGCGGCGTTGTCCTGCGCCATGAGCGGGGTGGACATCACGGCGGCGAGGGCCGTGGCGAGCAGGGTGGTGCGGGTCATTGCGGTGTCTCCTTCTGATCCCTCAGCGCGGGGATGCGCTGTGATGGGCTCAAGCTAGGAGGGATTTATTTTCTGCGAAATGTTGGTTTTATGGAGTGAATTTCGTCAAAATGTTCTTAATCACTGATCCAGAACGCAGGTCGCCCGGATGTCCGCCAAAGCGAAGTCGATTAGCGTGCGGATCTTGCGCGGGACCGACCGCCCTTCGAGATAGACGGCGCTGACCGGTCCGGTCTCGCTTTCGTAATCGGGCAGGACGGGCACCAGTTCGCCGCTGTCGAGCCGCTCGCCGATCGCGAAGCGCGGCGCGTAGGCGATGCCGAGGCCGGCCGAGGCCAGTTCAAGCGCCGCGCGGGCGGAGTTCACGCGGAACCGGCCGTCGACCGTCACGGCGTGTTCCGTGTCGCCCTGACGAAAGGTCCAGCGCCGGGGGACGCGCCGGTTGGTGTCGACGATGCAGGCGTGTCCGGTCAGGTCCTGCGGCGTCGCCGGGCCGCCATGCGCCGCGATATAGGCCGGGCTGGCGACGGCGACCGAGGCGAACCGCCCCAGCCTGCGGGACTTGAGCGACAGCATCTCAGACTGGCCCAGCCGGAAGGCGAGATCGATGCCGTCGCGCGCGAGGTCGACATAACTGTCGGACAGGCGCAGGTCGATCTTGAGGCCGGGATGCGCGGCGGCGAACCGGCCCAGCATTCCGGCGAGGTAGAGTTCGCCGAAGGTGATCGAGGCCGAAACCCGGATCACGCCCGACAGTTCGCGTTCCTCGGCGGCGACGCCGCTCAGCAGGTCGTCGAGGTCGTCCAGCAGGGCGGGGGCGCGGGCCAGCAGGTCTTCGCCCGCCGGGGTCAGGCCGACGCGGCGGGTGGTGCGCTGGAACAGGCGGACACCCAGCCGGGCTTCGAGTTCGGCGACGTATTTCGACGTCAGCCGGTTCGACATGCCCAGCTGATCGGCGGCGGCGGTGAAGGAGCCTGTCTGTGCCGTGGCCACGAAAGCCCTGAGTTCGTCGACGATGTCCATGCGGGTGTCCGTGCCTGCGTCAATTGAGAACGTATCGGAGATAGTGACTGAATAAATCCTCCATTTATGGCGGTAATGGCAAGCCCTAGATTGGCTCCAGACAACACAACGGCCGCCACGTTGCGGCAGAACTGGAAAAGCCATGAAACTCACCATCATCGGAAACGGAAACATCGGATCCGGCCTTGCCGGTGCCCTCGCCGGGGCCGGCCACAATGTCACGACGGTCGATCAGGGCGACGACATCGCCGCCGCCGTCGCAGGCGCAGAGGTCGTGATCCTCGCCACCCCCTATGGCGCCGCGGCGGACATCGCCGGGCTGGCCGATTTCGCGGGCAAGACCGTCGTGGACGTGTCGAACCCGATCACCGCCGATTTCTCGGGCCTGCTGGTCGGCCACGACACCTCGGCCGCCGAAAGCATCGCAGCGCTGCTGCCGGGCGCGACGGTGGTCAAGGCCTTCAACACGGTCTTCGCCCAGCACTACGCCTCGGGCCTCAAGGTCGCGGGGACGCCGATCCAGACCTATGTCGCCGCAGACGACGACGCGGCGCGGGACACGGTGATGGCGCTGGCCAAGGACATCGGCCTCGCCCCCGTCAGCGCCGGGCCGCTGAAGAACGCCCGTTACCTCGAACCGCTCGGCTTCATGAACATCCAGTTCGGCTACGTGCTGGGCATGGGCCCGACCGTCGCACCGCAATGGCTTGCCGCCTGACATCCTGAAAGGACCTGACCGATGAACACCACCAGCACCGACTTCGCCGCCTTCCTGCTCCGCGTCAGCACGGGCATCCTGTTCCTCGCGCACGGGCTGATGAAGGTCATGGTCTTCACCGTCCCCGGCACCGTCGGCTTTTTCGAAAGCCTCGGCCTGCCGGGTGTGCTGGCCTACCTCGTGATCCTGGCCGAGATCGGCGGCGGTCTGCTGCTGATCCTCGGGGTCGCGACCCGGCTGGTGGCGATCGCGCTGATCCCCGTCCTGCTGGGCGCCACATGGGCGCATGGCGGCAACGGCTGGAGCTTCTCGGGCGCGGGCGGTGGCTGGGAATACCCGGTGTTCTGGACCGTCGCGCAGGTTTCTGTCGCGCTTCTGGGTGCAGGGGCCTTTGCCCTGCGCATTCCGGTGGTGCAGAACACCCTTGGCAAGTTCGCGTAACCCTCCGGGCCGCGCCTGACGGCGCGGCCCCCTTCAAGGACAACGGACATGAGTATCGCACACGACCTGCAGAGCCTGCGTGCCCGGCTGGCGCCCTCCGACAGGATGCCGCTGGTCTTTCTCGGGCATGGCAGCCCGATGAACGCCATCGAGGACACCGCCTTCAGCCGCGCGTGGTCCGATCTTGGCAAATCCCTGCCGCGGCCCAAGGCGATCCTCGTCGTCTCGGCCCACTGGATGACGCGGGGCACGACGCTGGTCGATGTCTCGGCCATGCCGAAGACGATCCACGATTTCTACGGCTTCCCGCAGGAGCTTTACGACCAGACCTATCCGGCGCATGGCGATCCCGACCTCGCGCGGACGGTGGCAACCCTGCTGGCCAGCCACCATTCCGACGTGGACGACACCTGGGGTCTCGACCACGGGGCGTGGACGGTGCTCAAGTTCCTCTACCCCGAGGCCGACGTGCCGGTGTTCCAGATCTCGATCGACATGGGCCGCGACCTCGCGCACCAGCTTGAGATCGGGCGCACTTTGTCCGAACTGCGCGACCGCGGGGTGCTGATCCTCGGCTCGGGTAACGTCGTGCACAACCTGCGCGCCATGCGGCCCGGCGGGCGGCCCCAAGACTTCGCGCTGGAGTTCGACCGGCTGTTCACCGACCGGCTTGAGGCGCGTGATCTCGCGGCGCTGGCGGACCGGCCCAAGCTGGGATCGCTGCTGCAGATGGCGCATCCGTCGGTCGATCACTACATGCCCGCGCTGACCGTGGCTGGCGCGTCTGACGCCCGTGACGAGCTGACCTTCATGACCGACGCCATCGACCTCGGGTCGGTGTCCATGCGGTCCTACGTGTTCCACGCGGCCTGAGGAGGGACGACGATGCTGGTCGACGGTAAGTGGTCCAGGAACTGGGACCCGGTGCAGAAGGCGGACGAGAAGGGGCGCTTCGTCCGCCAGGTCTCGACCTTCCGCAACTGGGTGACGCCCGACGGCGCGCCCGGCCCGACGGGCGAGGGCGGGTTCAAGGCCGAGGCCGGGCGCTACCGGCTCTACGTCGCCTTCATCTGCCCCTGGGCCTCGCGCACGCTGATCGCGCGCAGCCTCAAGGGGCTGACGGAGGTGATTCCGGTGACGGTCGTGAACCCGGTTCTGGATGACGAGGGCTGGTCCTTCGGCGGCTATCCGGGCGCGGACGAGGATCCGCTGTTCGGGGTGCGGCATATCCACGAGCTCTACACGCGGGCCGATCCGCATGTGTCGGGCCGGGCCACGGTTCCGGTGCTCTGGGACGAAAAGACCGGGACGATCGTGAACAACGAAAGCGCCGACATCCTGCGGATGCTCGATACGGCGTTCGAGGGGATCGTGCCGTCGGACCTGCGGCTCTATCCCGCCGACCTGGCCGCGGAGATCGACGCGCTGAACCCGCGCATCTACGACCTGCTGAACAACGGCGTCTACAAGGCCGGGTTCGCCTCGACGCAGGAGGCCTATGACGAGGCCAACGCGGGCGTCTTCGCGATGCTGGACGAGCTTGAGGCGATGCTGACCGGCGATTTCCTGTTCGGCGACCGGCTGACCGAGACCGACATCCGCACCTTCGTCACCCTGATCCGCTTCGACGCGGCCTATCACGGGCTGTTCAAGACCAACCGCCGCCAGATCGCGGACTATCCCCGGCTGCAGGCGTATATGGAGCGGATCTATCGCCTGCCGGGCGTGGCCGGGACCGTGAACATGGATCACATCACGCGCGGCTACTATTCGATCAAGGCGCTGAACCCCAAGCGCATCCGGCCCGAGGGGCCGGGCCATATCCTGAAGCTGCTGGAGACCGCCGCATGAACCGCAGACACGAGGCCGCCGCGCAGGACGGGGCGTGGGGCAGGCTGATACACCGCCGCACGTTGCTGAAGGGGGCGGGTGCCATGGCGCTGGCCACGGGCCTGCCGCGTGCCGCCGCTGCCGCCAACGCGCTGCCGATGTCCGCGCCGATCCACATCGGGACGGTGGGGCTCAAGGTGCGGGACGCGGAACGGGTGTCGCGCTGGTACCAGACCGCCGTCGGCCTGCGCGAACTGTCGCGCGACGGCGCGGTAATCCGGCTGGGCGCGGGGGACGTGCCCCTGCTGACGCTGACCCAGCAGGAGGGGCTGCTGCTGGCCTCGCGTGGCGAGGCGGGGCTGTTCCACACGGCCTTCCTGCTGCCGTCGCGGCAGGACCTCGCGCGGTGGATCGACATGGCCATCGACGAGGAGGTGCCGGTGGACGGCGTCGCGGACCACCTGGTGAGCGAGGCGATCTACCTGACCGATCCCGAGGGCAACGGCGTGGAAATCTACGCCGACACCCCGCAGGAGACGTGGCAATGGCGCGGCGGGCAGGTCGAGATGGCGACCGATCCGCTGGACGTGGAGGGTATCCTCGGCACGCTCGGCCCCATCCGGCTGCCGTGGACCGGCGCACCTGCGGGCACGGTCGTCGGGCATGTGCACCTGAAGGTGGGCGAGGCCGAGCGCGCGGCGCGGTGGTGGGTGGACACGCTGGGGTTCGATCCCGTCCGGTCGCGTGGGCAGGCGGTGTTCCTGTCCACCGGCGGCTACCATCACCACATCGCCGTCAACGAATGGATGAGCGCGGGGGCCGGGCGGCGGTCCGAGGGGGCGACGGGGCTCGACTTCGTCGAACTGCGCCGAAGCGGCGGCGGTGCGCCGGGGCGGTGGACCGACGACTGGGGCACCGAGATCCGGATAGTCTGACAAGGTGGCGAGGGGACGGGTTCCGTCCCCTCATTCGTTCCGGGCCTAGCCCGCGAAGACCCTCGGCAGCCATGTGACGATGCCGGGGAAGGCGAAGAGCAGGGCGATCGCCACGAGCTGCAGCATCACGAAGGGGATGATCCCCTTGTAGATCGCCGAGGTCGGCATGTCGTCCGGGGCCACCCCGCGCAGGTAGAACAGCGCGAAGCCGAAGGGTGGCGTCAGGAACGACGTCTGCAGGTTCACCCCCACGATCACGCCCAGCCAGACCGGGTCGATATCCAGCGCCAGCAGAACCGGCGCGGTGATCGGGATCACGATGAAGATGATCTCGAACGTGTCGAGGATGAAGCCGAGGAAGAACATGATCAGCATCACGACGGCGACGGCGGCCAGACGCCCGCCGGGCAGGCTGGACAGGAATTCGTGCACGAGGTTGTCGCCGCCCATCATCCGGAAGACGACGGAAAAGACCGAGGCGCCCAGCAGGATGACGAAGACCATGCTGGTGATGGTCGCGGTCGAGATGACGGTGGATTTCAGCACCTCGAAGCTGAGCCGCAGCCGCAGGGCTGCGAGGATCATCGCACCGACCGCGCCGACGGAGGCCGCCTCGGTCGGGGTGGCGATGCCGCCGAGGATCGAGCCGAGCACGGCGAGGATCAGCAGCAGCGGCGGGACGAGGGCGACCAGCACCTCGCGCCACAGCGTCTTGCGGTCCTCGGGGGCCACGGGGGTGGCGGGGCAGGATTGCGGATCGGTGGCCGCCTTGAAGATCACCCAGCCGAGATAGAGCGCGACCAGCAGCACGCCCGGCAGCAGCGCGCCCGCGAAGAGGTCGCCGACCGAGACGGGGACGGGGGCGAAGTTGCCCTTGGCCATCTGGACCTGGCTGTTGATGCCGGACAGCATGTCGCCCATGAAGATCAGCACGGTCGAGGGCGGCACGATCTGGCCCAGCGTCCCGCTGGCGCAGATTACGCCTGTGGCCAGCTTGGGATCATAGCCCGCCCGCAGCATCGCGGGCAGCGAGATCAGGCCCATCGTGACGACGGTCGCGCCGACCACGCCGGTCGAGGCCGCGAGCATCGCGCCGACGAGGATCACCGAGATGCCGAGCCCGCCGCGCAGGTTGCCAAAGAGCTTGCCCATGGTCATCAGCAGCTGTTCGGCGATCTGGCTGCGTTCCAGCATCACCCCCATGAAGATGAAGAGCGGCACGGCGACCAGCACCTCGTTCGTCATGAAGCCGATGTAGCGGTTCGGAAGCGAGCCGAAGTTGGAGGGGTCGAACACCCCGAACCACATGCCCGCCGCCCCGAACAGCAGCGACACGCCGGCCAGCGAGAAGGCGACCGGGAAGCCGATCAGCAGGAAGCCGATCACGCCGAAGAACATCAGGGCGGACAGAATCTCGCCAAGCAGGACGGGATCCATCAGACGGCCTCCTCTGGGGTGCCGACCGGGGTCTTGTCGGGCGAATAGCGGATCGGCTCGGGCACCAGATCGGCGCGGCCGGACAGGACAAGGATCGACCGGATGGCCATCGCGATCCCCTGCAGGGCGATCAGGACGGCAAAGGCGATGATGAAGGTCTTGAGGATGTAGAGCCCCGGCATCCCGCCCACGTTGGCCGACGCCTCGCCATAGCCCCAGGCCCGTTTCACGAAGGGGATGGAATAGGTAAAGACGACCCAGCAGAAGGGCAGCAGGAACAGGACCACGCCCAGCAGGTCGGCCATCGCCCGCGTGCGCTGACGCGCCGGGCGGTAAAATATGTCAACGCGAACGTGATCGTCACGCAGCAGGGCAAAGCCCGCGACCGCCGTGAACATCGCGCCGTTCATCCAGATGTAGAGGTCCTGCATCCAGACGTAGCTGATCGAGAAGACGTAGCGCTGGACGACGACGGTGAAGCAGACCAGCACGATGCCGAGGGCGAGCCACGAGAACACCTTGCCGATCACAAGGTTCAGACCGCAGATCAGGGCGGCCACCCTGGCTAGAACGCGCATCGCTTCTCCCTTTCCTGCGGCTGTCTCGTGATCCCGCGCTGTCCCGCCGGGCCGCGATGGCCGCGTCGCGGGGCAGGGGATATCGCAGCCCTATAGAATGCGGAATGGCCCGGACGCAATCGCCGGGCCACACGCATCGATCTTCGACGATCAGATCGTGAAGAACTTCTCGCGGGCCTGGACAAAGGCGCCGTCGGTGTCGCGGGAGCGGGTCCGCACGATGTTGAGCGACGAGATGAAGCTCTCGGCCGTCTTCTTCACCAGCGGATCGTCCGAATCGCGCAGGCCCGTCATGATTTCCTTGGCGGCTTCTGCACCGGCCTGCAGGATTTCCTCGGGGAACTGCATAACGTTGACGCCGTGATCGTTGATCAGGGTCTGCAGCGCGCGCGGGTCGTTGGCGTAGAAATCGGACGCGACCTGGTCGTATTCGGCCTGGCAGATGTCCTTGACCAGCGCCTGCAGGTCGGACGGCAGGGCCTGGTACTTGGCCTTGTCGACGACCAGCTCGGTGGCCAGCCCCGGCTCCACGAAGGAGGGGAAATAGTAATTCTTGGCAACCTGGTAGAAGCCGAGCGCGAGGTCGTTGTAGGGCCCCACGAATTCGGCCGCGTCGAGCGTGCCGGACTGCAGCGCCTGGAAGATCTCGCCCGCGGCCATGTTGGTCACGGTGGCGCCCAGTTTCTCCCACACACGGCCGCCCAGCCCGGGGGTGCGGAAGCGCAGGCCCTGCACGTCGGCCACGCCGGTCAATTCGTTGCGGAACCAGCCGCCGGCCTGCGTGCCGGTGTCGCCGGACAGGAAGCCCTGCACGCCGAACTGGTCATAGATCTCGTCCCAGATTTCCTGGCCGCCCATGTAGCGGACCCATGCGGTCAGCTCGCGCGAGGTCATGCCGAAGGGCACGCCGGTGAAGAACGACAGCGCCTGCGACTTGTTCTGCCAGTAGTAGGCGGCGCCGTGGCTCATCTCGGCGGTGCCGTCGATCACGGCGTCCAGCGACTGCAGCGGCGGAACCATCTCGCCTGCGGAATAGACCTGAACGGTCAGGCGGCCGCCCGAAGCGGCGGTGATGCGGTCGGCCAGACGCTGCGCGCCGACGCCGAGGCCGGGGAAGTTCTTGGGCCAGGTGGTGACCATGCGCCAGGTGACATTGCCTTGCGCGATCGCGGGTGCGGCCAGCGTGCTGGCGGCTGCACCGGCACCGAGCGTGCCAGCCGTGCGAATGAATGAACGGCGATCCATAGATATCCTCCCCTTGGTGTTCGTCCTGTCGCGACAGTCGAAAGACAGTCGTCCGCAGCGCACGTACTGGGGCGGAAAGCCGAAAGTCCATGCAACATCGTTGCAAAGGTGAACTGTTGATCGTGGCAATCAATTTTTCGCGGGGAGGGGTTGCAATCCTGCCCGCGAAATTTCCTTTCCTACCCGATTTTGGGGTTGCCGCTGGGTCAGCGACTCGGCCCGCGCAAGCGCGCCGGGCCGCCCTGGTGGCGCGTGCTCATGCCGCCTCGGCCGCCGCGCGCATGGCGGCGACGTCAATCTTGACCATCTGCATCATGGCCGCCATCGCGGCCTGTGCCCCGGCATTGCCGCGCGACATCAGCGTGACGGCCTCGGCCGGGACGATCTGCCAGGACAGGCCCCAGCGGTCACGGATCCAGCCGCACTGCACCTCGGTTCCGCCGGCGGCGAGGATGGCCGCCCATATCCGGTCGGTCTCGGCCTGATCCTCGGTGGTGATGCAGATCGAGGCGGCCTCGGTATGGGGAAACTGCGGGCCGCCGTTCAGGATCTGGTAGGGCGCGCCCATCAGGGTGAACTCCACGATCAGCGGCGGCTTTGTCGGGTCGGGGGCGAAGCGTCCCCGTATCTCGCTGTCGGGCAGGAGCGAGACGTAGAACTCCGCCGCCTCGTGCCCGTCGTTGTCATACCACAGGCAGGTCCGTATCGCGTTGGGTTGCACGGCCTCACTCCTCCAGCCGGAAGGTGCCGATCGGAACCTCGCCCGCCGGTTCGTAGACATTCATCTGAACCCCGGTCCCCGAGGTGGCGCTGTCGGTAAGCCTGAGCGCGCCGGGTTTGGCGACATCGCCGAAGAACCGCTTGCCGCGGCCCAGCAGGACCGGGAAGTGCCAGACCTGCATCGTGTCCCAGATCCCGGCGTTCAGGATCAGCTGCGTCATGGTCGAGCTGCCCTGCACCAGCAGCGGCGGACCGTCCTCGGCCTTGAGCGCGCTGAGCCGCGCGACGGGATCATCGCCGAGCGCCTCGGCCGGGCCCCAGTCCAGCGTGTCGGCATGGTGGGTCGCCACGTATTTCGTCGCGCCGTTGATCAGCTTGCCCATCGGGTCGTCCGGCACCTTGGGCCAGTGCGCGGCGAAGATGTCGTAGGTCTTGCGCCCCAGGACGAGGTCGAAGGGCTGGCCCATCTTTGAGCCCATCTTGCCCATCATGACCTCGTCCCAGAAGGTGACGGACCAGCCTTCGTGGGCAAAGCCGCCATCGGGGTCTTCCCCGGGGCCGCCGGGGGCCTGCATGACGCCGTCGAGCGACAGGAAAACGGCAAGATCCAGAGTGCGCATCAGTTTTCTCCCTGTGATGCGGGCTGTCCAAAGAGCAACCGCGTGTAACGGATGAGGTGGTCGATCGTCTCGGCGGCGATCGCGGTGTCGTTCTTCGCCTTGGCGAGGATGAAGGCGCCCTGGATCACCGCCTGGGTGTGCAGGGCAAAGCTTTCGGGCGTGATCCCGGTCACCCCATGCGCGGCCATCGCGGCGGCGATGTCCGGCTCCAGCGTGGCGGCATGCGCGGTGATGCCGGTGTGGCAGGCGGCGCGAATCGCCGGGCTGTCGGCATAGGTTTCCTGCACCATGGTGCCCAGCAGGCAGGTATAGTCCGGCAATTCGCCCTGAAGGATCGCCTTGCGGAACTCCAGATAGCCGATCACCCGCTCCAGCGGATCGTCGGCCCTGTGATAGGGCGCATCGTTGAAGGCCGCGCCGGTGACCTCGGTCCAGTGTTCGGTGGCCGCGACGGCCAGGGCTTCCTTGTTGCTGAAGTGATGAAAGAACGCCCCCTTGGTCACGCCCGCCGCGGCACAGAGATCATCGACGCTGGTCGCGGCGAACCCCCGCGTGCGGATCAGGCCGAGCGCGGCATCCAGCAGTGCGGTGCGGGCCGTTCCCCTGATTGCGCGCGCGGACATGGACATCTCTCCTCAATTTCAAATTACATACCAACCAGTCGGTATGTAATCAAGCCGAAAAAATCCCCGCCATTCCGGATGCACGAAACGCCGCCGGTCCGGGATCCACGTCCCCTGCTTCTTCTGGTCTCAAATACTTCGGGGGGCGCGGCCCCGGGCCGCGGCGGGGGGGGAGAGCCCCCCGGGGCGCCGCAGGCGCCGTCCGTCGCCGACCTACTGGTTCAGCGCACCGTTTTCCCACTGACCGGTCGCAACCTCGCCCGAGGCGTAACGCATGGTGCCTTCGCCCTGCCGCCGCCCGTCGCGGAACTGCCCTTCGTAGACATCGCCGTTGGCATAGGTCGCGATACCCTGTCCGGAAATCGCGCCGTCCTTCCACTCACCCTCGTAAGTGAACCCGTCCGGCATCGCGATCTTGCCCGTGCCGTCCCGCTGACCGGCCTTGAAGTCGCCCTCGTAGACAGTGCCGTCGGGATAGGTCGCCTTGCCCGTGCCCTCGCGCTGGCCGGCCACCCAGTCCCCCTCGTAGCGGTAGCCGTCGGGGTAGGTCATCACGCCGAAGCCGTCGTTCTTGGCGTTCTTGAACTCGCCCTCGTAGACCAGCCCGTTGGGGTAGGTGGCCACGCCCTTGCCCTCGATCACGCCGGCCTTCCAGTCGCCCTCGTAGGTGGCGCCGTCGGGATAGGTGATCTTGCCGGTGCCGTCGGCCAGATCCTCGCGGAAATCGCCCTCGTAGACCGAGCCGTCGGGATAGACGACCTTGCCCTGGCCCTCGATCCGGCCCGCGATCCACGATCCGTCGTAGCGATAGCCGTCCGAGCCGGTGAACACGCCCTGGCCGTGGCGCTGGTCGTCCTTGAACTCGCCCTCGTAGACATCACCGTTGGCATAGGTGACCTTGCCGATCCCCTCGCGGCGGCCGGCCACCAGCTCGCCCTCGTAGACGTCGCCATTCGGCTGGGTCAGCGTGCCGGAGCCGTTGATCTGGCCGTCCTTCCAGGTGCCTTCGTAGACCAGCCCGTCCTGCATGGTCAGGGTGCCCTGACCCTCGCGCGCGCCGCGCACGATCTCGCCCTCGTAGACCGCGCCGTCGGGATAGGTGATGGTGCCGCGGCCTTCCTTGACGCCGTTCACCCACTCGCCGTCGTAGACATAGCCGCCGGGGCTCTCCATCCGGCCGCGCCCGTGGTGCATCGCGTTGGAAAAGCCGCCCTCGTAGCGCACGCCGTTGGCGTATTGCGCCACGCCCTGGCCCATGATCTTGCCGTCTTCCCACTCGCCCTCGTAGGTGCCGCCGTCGGAAAAGACGATCTTGCCCACGCCGTGCGGCTTGCCCTTCTGGAACTCGCCCTCGTAGACCGAGCCGTTGGGGAAGCGTGCGATGCCCTTGCCGCGGATTTCGCCATCGACCCAGTCGCCGGTGTATTCGTAGCCGTTCGGCAGGCGGTAGGTGCCCCGGCCGTGCTGCAACCCGTCCTTGAAGGTGCCCTCGTAGACGCCGCCGTCGTCGTATTGCTTGGTGCGGACGTCGCCGTCCTGCGCCATCGCGGGCAGCGCGAGCGCCGCTCCCAAAAGCGCGCCGCGCAGACCGGTGCCCATGCCTGCGTTCCACCTGACGACCATGCCGTGCCCTCTTGCCCCGTTGTTCCCGTGCCGCGTGCGGTGTGGTCCCGGCGGCGTGCCGCGACCGTAAAGGAGCGTCCGCGACCGGGCAATGTCTTTCGCCCAAATCGCCTTTCCCTCGCGGTCTGGTGAAGTTATGAGAACCGGGAAGCGAGGAGACGCGCGCACATGGCCGACAGGTTCCGTATCACGCTGGCACAGCTCAATCCGACGGTGGGGGACATCGCCGGAAACGCCGCCAAGGCGCGCGAGGCCTGGGCCGCGGGCAAGGCGGCGGGCGCCGACCTGGTGGCGTTCACCGAGATGTTCATCTGCGGCTACAACACCCAGGACCTGGTCGAGAAGCCGGCCTTTCACCAGGCCGCCATCGCCGCGATCGAGGACCTGGCGGTGGAGTTGGCGGACGGTCCGGCCTTTGCCATCGGCGGTCCGTGGATCGAGGGCGCGTCGCTCTACAACGCCTATCACATCTGCAACGGCGGGCGGGTCGTTAGCCGGGTGCTGAAGCACAACCTGCCGAACGAGACGGTGTTCGACGAGGTGCGCCTCTACGACAGCGGGCCGCTCGGCGGGCCCTATGCCGTCGGCAACACGCGGGTCGGATCGCCGATCTGCGAGGATGCCTGGCACCCCGAGGTCAGCGAGACCCTGGCCGAGACCGGGGCGGAGTTCCTGCTGGTCCCCAACGGCTCGCCCTACTACCGGGGCAAGATGGACACGCGGTTCAACCACATGGTGTCCCGCGTGGTCGAGACCGGGTTGCCGCTGATCTACCTCAACATGGTGGGCGGGCAGGACGACCAGGTCTTCGACGGCGGGTCCTTCGGGCTGAACCCCGGCGGCAGGATGGCGTTTCACCTGCCGGTCTTCGATACGGAAATCGCCCATGTCGACCTGGAGCGCGGGCCGGAGGGCTGGCGCATCCTCGAGGGCGAGAAGGCGCATATCCCCGACGACTGGGAACAGGATTACCGGGCGATGGTGCAGTCGCTGCGCGACTACTGCGACAAGACCGGGTTCAGGAAGGTCCTGCTGGGGCTGTCGGGCGGGATCGACAGCGCCATCGTGGCGACGATCGCGGCGGATGCACTCGGGGCGGAGAACGTGCGCTGCGTGATGCTGCCGTCGGAATACACCTCCGAGCATTCGCTGGAAGATGCCGAGCAGGTCGCCAAGAACCTCGGCTGCCATTACGATTACGTGCCGATCTCGGGCCCGCGCAAGGCGGTGACGGAGGCGCTGGCGCCGGTCTTCGAGGGCACCAGGCCGGACCTGACCGAGGAGAACATCCAGTCGCGCCTGCGTGGTCTGCTGCTGATGGCGATGTCGAACAAGTTCGGCGAGATGCTGCTGACCACCGGCAACAAGTCCGAGGTCGCGGTCGGCTATGCCACGATCTATGGCGACATGGCGGGCGGCTACAATCCGATCAAGGATCTCTACAAGACGCGGGTCTTCGAGCAGTGCCGCTGGCGGAACGCCAATCACCGGGACTGGATGATGGGGCCGGAAGGTGCGGTGATCCCCGAGCGGATCATCACCAAGCCGCCCTCGGCGGAACTGCGCGAGGACCAGAAGGACAGCGACTCGCTGCCCGATTACCCGGTGCTGGACGCGATCCTGCATATCCTCGTGGACCTGGATGGTTCGGTGTCGGACTGCGTCGCGGCGGGGTATTCGCGCGAGGATGCCAAGCGGGTGGAGCACCTGCTCTACATCAGCGAGTACAAGCGCTTCCAGTCCGCGCCGGGGACACGTCTGACCAAGCGGGCGTTCTGGCTGGACCGCCGCTATCCGATCGTGAACCGCTGGCGCGATCCGGGCTGACTGGACCGGGTTGACGGGGACGGCGCGCGTGCCTGCGGCACGACGCCCCGCCCGCCGTCCCGTGCTGCGGTGATCTTGCAGGTCGGGAAGGGAAGGGGGCTGTCTGCCCCCTCTTGCGGGCTGTGCCCGCAATTCACCCCCGAAAGTATTTGAGACCAGAAGAAGCAGGGGACCTGCGCGGCGGCTGAATGGTCCGCGTCATTCCCACCACGGGTCGATTTCGGCGATGTCATCGTCGGACCAGCCGAAGTGATGCGCGAATTCGTGGACCACGACGTGCGCGATCAGATCGTCGAGATCCACGTCGCCCCGGTCGCGCCATTCGTCCAGGATCGGTTCGCGGAAGATCCAGACCGTGTCGGGCTGCGCGGGCATGTCGAAGACCGACTTCTCGGTCAGCGGGATGCCGTCGTAGAGGCCGGTGAGGTCAAGCGGGTCGTCGATGCCGAGGTCGTCCAGCATATCGTCGTCCGGCCAGTCGGCGATGCGCAGCAGGACCTGCGTCGCGCGTGCGGCGAAAGGGGCGGGCAGGGCGGCGATGGTGCGCAGCGCGATTGTCTCGAAATGGTCGAGGGAGGGGTCCTTGCTCATGTCCGCCGATATGGCGCGGGGCGGGCGCGGTTGGAAGGGCGGAAAGCGACCGGGGTGTCGCAATCCGGCGCGAAGGGCGCGCGGGATGGCCCTAGTGGCCGCGGACCCTTTTGCGAGAGCCTGCAATGCTGACCCTTCACTCTGTCCCCGACGCCTTTTCCGCAGCGGAATGCGACCGTCTCTGCGCGCTGGCCGAGGCCGCGCCGTCGGCCGAGGCGCGGCTGGTCGGGGCGCAGCGCGATCACAACATCCGGCGGGCGGACCTTGTCTGGCTGGACGATCTGCCGGACACCGGCTGGGTCATGGACCGGCTGATCGACGTGGTGCGCGTAGCGAACAGGGATGTCTTCGACTTCGCGCTGACGGACTTCAGCGAAAGCCCGCAGATCGCCAGCTACGGCGCTGAAAAGGCCGGGCATTTCGACTGGCATGCCGATATCGGCGACGGGCGTCTGGCGGCGCGGCGCAAGCTGACGCTGGTGGTTCAGTTGTCCGAGCCCGGGGATTACGAGGGCGGTGTGCTGGAGGTGATGCCGACCTCGGCCGTGCTGACCGCGCGGCGTGAGCGGGGCACCGCAGCGCTGTTCCCGGCCTTTGCCCTGCACCGGGTCACGCCGGTGACGCAGGGGCGGCGGCGGTCGCTGACCGTCTGGGCGCACGGTCCCGCGTTTCGCTGAGGTGCCTTCGCGTTTGCGCACAGAACCTGCGCCTTTGTGAAGGCTGCATTCCGGAACCGGCTGGCTATCTCTCCGTTGCCAGACAACAGGAGGTTCCCATGACCCAACCGAAGATCACCATCGCGTTCTATTCCACCTATGGCACCAACCATGCCATCGCCGAAGCCGCCGCCGAGGCCGTGCGCGCCACCGGCGCCGAGGTCCGCCTGCGCCGCTTTGCCGAAACCGCCCCCGCCGAGGTGGTGGCCGGGCAGGACGCCTGGAAGGCGCAGGTCGAGAAGGTGCAGGACATCCCCGAACTGACCCATGACGACATGATCTGGGCTGACGGATACTTCTTTTCCTTCCCGACCCGCTACGGCAGCGCGCCGAGCCAGGTCCGGGCCTTCATCGACACGCTGGGCCCGATCTGGCAGCAGGGCAAGCTGGCCAACAAGACGGTCACCGCCACGACCTCGGCCGGCAATGCGCATGGCGGGCAGGAATCGACGCTGCTGAGCTTCTACACCTCGACCATGCACTGGGGGTCGGTCATCGTGACGCCGGGCTACACCCATGAGGCCGTGAGCGGCGCGGGCGGCAACCCCTACGGTTATTCCGCGAATGCCGGCCAGTTCGACGACAAGGGCAAGGCCGCGGTCAAGCACCAGGCCGAGCGGCTGGTGTCGCTGACCGCGCAGCTGGTCGCCGGGGCCGATGCCGCCAAGGCGGCCTGACCTGCTGCGACAAATCCCGGCCCCGGACGGCGGAACACCGTCTTTCGGGGCCGACGGACCTATGACTCCGGGCCGCGCTTGCCTATAGAGAGCATGACGCAGTTACGGAGTCGCACCATGGCCGGTGAGCTTTCCCCCATCGACAAAGCCAAGTTCGTCGCCGCCAAGCGCGCGGTCGATTTCGTCGAGGACGGAATGCGCGTGGGGCTGGGCACCGGGTCGACCGCCGCATGGATGGTGCGCTGCCTGGGAGAGCTGGTCCGCAACGACGGGCTGAAGATCAAGGGGATCCCCACCTCGACCCGCACGGCCGAACTGGCGCGGGACTGCGGGATCACCGTGATTTCGCTGGACGAGGCCAAGTGGCTGGACCTGACGATCGACGGCGCGGACGAATTCGACCAGGACCTGAACCTGATCAAGGGCGGCGGCGGGGCGCTGTTGCAGGAAAAGATCGTCGCGACCGCGTCGGACCAGATGATCGTGATCGCGGACGTGGGCAAGGAAGTGGAGACGCTGGGCGCGTTTCCCCTGCCGCTGGAGGTCATTCCCTTCGGCTGGCAGACGTCGCAGGCGCTGATCGAGGAGATGCTGATCTCGATGGATGTGCTGGGGCGGAACACGACGCTACGGATGAACGGTCCGGCGCCCTTCGTGACGGACGAAGGTAACTACATCCTCGACCTGCACCTGAACCGGATCGGAAACGCGCGGCAATTGTCCATGGTTCTCAACCAGATACCGGGCGTTGTCGAAAACGGGCTGTTCATCGACATCTGTGACAAGGTGGTGGTCGGCTTCGGTGACGGGCGGGTCGAGGTGCGCGACATCAACGACGGTTCGATCGAGGAGGATCGTCTGGACTTCCTCGAGGACGACAACCTGTTCCGCGATCTGGGCGACTGAACGGGCGGCGGGGTGACCCCCGTCCTGCATCTCTGAAATATCGGGCATATTCTTGCGGCGGGCGCGGTCCGGCGGCAGTCTGGGCAATGCAAGGGCAGGGAGGTGCGTGATGGCGGATGTGGAACGGGACGTGTTCGGGGTGCTGGACGCCTTCATGGCGGCGCTGAACGCACAGGACAGCGCGGGGATGCAGGCGACGTTCCATTTCCCGCATTACCGGCTGTCGACCTCCGGCGTGCAAGTCTATGAAACGGCTGATGATTACGGGATCGAGGTCTTCAAGAACCGCGCGGACACCGGGGAGTGGGACCACAGTGCGTGGGACCACAAACGGATCGTGCATGCGGACGACAACAAGGCGCATGTAGACGTGCAGTTCACCCGGTATCGCAAGGACGGCTCGGTGATCGGGGTCTATCCCTCGCTGTGGATCGTGACCCGGATCGGCGGACGCTGGGGCGTGCAGGCGCGGTCAAGCTACGCGGCCTGAGGGGCTAAGGAGACGGCGGGGACTGCGGACGGGCCGCGCCGCGAATCGGCGTCGCTGAGCCTGTGACAAAGGGCTCGGGACCGACTCTCCGGCTTCGGGTAACGGGTCGTTCGTCCCGTCGGTATCCAGCCCGCTTTACGCAGCGTGCGCGCGGACCGCTCGGCACTGGCAATCCGTCCGGGCCTGTGGTCTATGGACCGCGACCTTTCACGGGGAGCCGGGCATGAGCGACTTCGACTATGATCTCTTCGTCATTGGTGGCGGCTCGGGTGGCGTGCGCGCGGCGCGCGTGGCGGCGGGCGAGGCGGGGGCCAAGGTCGCGCTGGCCGAACAGGACCGCTATGGCGGCACCTGCGTGATCCGGGGCTGCGTGCCCAAGAAGCTCATGGTCTTTGCCAGCGAATACCCCGGCATGGTCGAGGACGCCCGCGCCTATGGCTGGGATCTGAACGATCCGGAATTCGACTGGACCAAGTTCCGCACCAAGCTGGAGGCGGAACTGGACCGGCTGGAAGGCATCTATCGCAGCCTGCTGAAGAACGCGGGCGTGACGACCTATGACGCGCGCGCCCGGCTGAAGGACGCGCATACGGTCGAGCTGTCGACGGGCGAGACATTCACCGCCAAGCACATCCTGATCGCCACCGGCGGACGGCCCGTGGTGCCGGACATTCCGGGCTGGGAACTGGCGATTTCGTCCAACGAGATTTTCCACCTCAAGGAACTGCCCAAGCGGGTTCTTGTGGTCGGCGGCGGCTATATCGCCAGCGAATTCGCCTGCATCCTGCATGGCCTCGGCTGCGCGGTGACGCAGTTCTACCGTGGCGCGCAGATCCTTCGGGGCTTCGACGACGAGGCGCGCGGGCTGGTGGCCGACGAGATGCAGAGCCGCGGGATCGCGATCCACTGCGGCACCAACATCCTCGAGATGGAGCGCGACGCCGACGGCATTCGCGTCAAGGCGTCGAACGGGACCGAGGCGCATTTCGACCAAGTGCTGTTCGCGATCGGGCGCGATCCGAATTCGAACGACATGGGGCTCGAGGAGCTTGGCATCGAACTGGGGCGGCGGGGCGAGATCCTCGTCGACCGCTATTCGCAGACGCCTGTGCCGTCGGTCTATGCCATCGGCGACGTGACCGACCGGGTGAACCTGACCCCCGTCGCGATCCGCGAGGGGATGGCCTTCGTCGCCACCGTCTTCAAGGGCGAGCCGACGCCGGTGGATCACGACCTGATCCCCTCGGCCGTGTTCACACAGCCGGAACTGGGCACCGTGGGCCTGACCGAGGAAGAGGCGCGCGAGCAGGAGGCGATCGAGGTCTATTCGACCTCGTTCAAGCCGATGCAGCAGGCGTTCGCGGGCCGGGCCGACCGGGTGCTGATGAAGCTGGTGGTCAGCAAGGCGACGCGCCGGGTGCTGGGCTGTCACATCGTCGCCCCGCAGGCGGGCGAGATGATCCAGATGGCCGGTATCGCGGTAAAGATGGGTGCCACCAAGGAGGATTTCGACCGGACGGTCGCGGTCCATCCGACGATGGCTGAGGAACTTGTGACCACGCGGGCGCCCGTGCGCAGCGCATAAGGGTTGAATCCCCGGCCCGATCTGCCCAGCTAGAGGGGAGATCCGGCAAGGGACCGGAGACTAAGGGAAGGACAGACATGGCAGGGAATTCCGGCGGGCCCTGGGGCGGAGGCGGCGGTGGACGCGGCGACGACCAGGGCGGCGGCAATGGGCAGAGGCCCGGTGGCAATGGCGGCGGTGGCCGCAGGCCAGAGGGCGGGAACCAGATCCCCGACATCGACGAACTTGTCCGCAAGGGACAGGACCAGCTGCGCGTCCTGATGGGCGGCCGTGGCGGCCCGCGCCAGCCGAACGGCAATGGCGGCGGTGGCGGCCAGGGCGGGGGCGGCGGTCCGCTGCTGACCCGCACGACGCTGGTTCTGGCCGGCCTCGGCGCCGTTGCGCTGTGGCTGTTCTCCAGCCTCTACACCGTGCGTCCGGAAGAGCAGTCGGTCGAACTGTTCCTCGGCGAATATTCGTCGACCGGCGGCCCCGGCCTGAACTTCGCGCCCTGGCCCTTCGTCACCTACGAAGTGATCAACGTCACCTCGGAACGGACGGAAAACGTGGGCGTGCGCCGCAACAACGACAGCGGCGGCCTGATGCTGACCACCGATGCGAACATCGTCGACATCGGGTTCCAGGTCGTCTGGAACATCAAGGACCCGGCGCAGACCCTGTTCAACATCCGCGATCCGCAGCTGACGGTCGAGGCAGTGTCCGAATCCGTCATGCGCGAGATCATCGCGGCGTCGAACCTCGCGCCGATCCTCAACCGCGACCGGGGCATCATCGCCGACACCGCGCTGCAGAACATCCAGGAGACGCTGGACGAATACAACTCGGGCATCAACGTCGTCCGGGTCAACCTCGACCGAGCGGACCCGCCCGCCGAGGTGATCGACAGCTTCCGCGAGGTGCAGGCGGCGGAACAGGAACGCGACCGGCTGCAGCGTCAGGCGGACGCCTATGCCAACCGTGTTCTGGCAGAAGCCCGCGGTCAGGCCGCGCAGACGCTCGAACAGTCCGAAGCCTACCGGGCGCAGGTCGTCAACGAGGCCATCGGTGAGGCATCCCGCTTCATCTCGGTCGCGCGCGAATTCAACCAGGCCCCCGAGGTCACGCAGCGCCGTCTCTATCTCGAAACGCTGGAGCGCACGCTGAGCCGCGTCGACAAGGTCATCATCGACGAAACCGCTACAGGCGCAGGGCAGGGCGTCGTGCCCTATCTGCCGCTCGATCAACTGAACCGGTCCCGTGACGGCCAGCCGGGACGCAACGGAGGGTCGAACTGATGCGCAAGGCATATGCTCTTCTCGTCATCGTCGTGGTGGCGCTCGTGGTCCTGTTCTCGTCGATCTTCATCGTCGACGAACGTGAAAAGGCGCTGGTCCTGCAGTTCGGCCAGATCCGGCAGGTGCGCGAGGAACCGGGTCTCGGCTTCAAGATGCCGATCATCCAGGAGGTCGTGAAATACGATGGCCGGATCCTGTCGCTCGACACCGAGACGATCGAGGTCACGCCGTCGGATGACCGGCGTCTGGTTGTCGACGCCTTCGCCCGTTACCGGATTGCCGACGTCGTGCGGTTCCGGCAGGCGGTCGGCGTCGGCGGCATCCGCGCCGCCGAGGACCGGCTGAGTTCGATCCTGAACGCGCAGATCCGCGAGGTTCTGGGTGCGGATCAGGTGACCTCCGACACGATCCTGTCGACCGAGCGCCGGTCGCTGGCCACCCGCATCCTGAGCCAGGCGCGCACCAGCGCTGAATCGCTCGGGCTGGAGATCATCGACGTCCGGCTGAAGCAGACCAACCTGCCGCAGCAGAACCTCGAGGCCACATTCGCCCGGATGCGGGCCGAGCGTGAACGCGAGGCGGCGGACGAGATCGCGCGTGGTAACGAAGCCGCGCAGCGGGTGCGTGCCGCAGCGGACCGGACCGTGGTCGAGACGACCTCGAACGCCGACCGCGAGGCCGAGATCATCCGAGGCGAAGCCGATGCGGAACGGAACCGCGTCTATGCCGAAGCCTTTGGCGACAACCCGGAGTTCTTCGCCTTCTACCGGTCGCTGTCCGCTCTGGAACGGCTGATGGCCGAGGATACCTCGACGCTGGTGATCGCGCCGGACAGCCCGCTGATCGGCCCGCTGTTCGATGCGATCCGTGCGGATGGCCTGACCTCGGTCAACATCTCGGACACCGACGTGCAACGCCTGCGCGAACTGGCGCCCGAGAGCCAGGTTTCGCCCGATCTGCCCGACAGCGCACGGGAAGAGATCGAGCGCAGCAACCAGGAATCGGAGCGCGCGATCGAAGGCCGGACCAACGGCGAAGACGGTGCCGCCAATGACGCCGGGTCGAACACGACCGGCGGCGATGCGGCGGCCCCGGCCGACGGCACCGCCCCGGCCGGCACGGCGACGGAATGATCGCAAACACGCTTCTGGCCCTCGGGCTGGTGCTGATCGTGGAGGGGCTGGCCTATGCGCTGGCCCCTTCGCTTGTGGAGCGTCTGCTCGAGGCGCTGAAACAGGTGCCCGAGGCCGCCCGCCGCAACATCGGTCTGCTGGCGCTGGTGTCCGGCCTGCTGCTGGTCTGGATGGCCAAGGCGATCGGCGCCTGAGGCCGCGCTGGCGTTCCGCAGGGGCTGCGGCCTATGCTGGGACATGACGGATGATGCGGAGATACCGGCGCTGGTGCCGGACGGGGCGGGACACAGCTTCGTTCTCTATGGCGACGCCTGTTCCGGCGTGCCGGGCGCCCCGCACGAGGCGACGCACCGGGCGGTGAACGCCGTCGTCGCCCGCCTGCGGCCCGCACCGGAGTTCATCGTCTTTCCCGGCGACGAGATCATCGGCCTGACCGACGACATGGACGCGCTGCGGGCGCAGTGGCGTCACTGGCTGGATCACGAGATGGCCTGGCTCGACCGCGCGCGCTGTCCCGTCTACCACGCGACCGGGAACCACACGACCTACAGCGCCGAGAGCGAGGCGGTCTTTGCCGAGATGCTGCCGCACCTGCCGCGCAACGGACCGGAGGGGCAGGCGGGCCTGTCCTATGTCGTCCGGCGCGGCGATCTGGTGATGGTCTTCGTCCATACGCTCGACAGCGGACTGGGGGGCGAGGGGCATCTGGACACCGGCTGGGTCGCGCGGGCGCTGGCCGAACATGACGACGCGCGGTGGAAGTTCGTGATCGGCCATCACCCGGCGCTGACGGTCAACGGCTTTGCCGGGGCCTACGCCCGGACCATCGGGCCGGACTACGTGGAGCCGTTCTGGCGCATACTGCGGGATGCGGGCGTCACGGCCTACCTGTGCAGCCACATCCTCGCCTTCGACGTGCAGGCGCGCGAGGGCGTGCTCCAGATCACCACGGCGGGCGCGGGCACGGCGCACCGGATGCCGGAGGGGATCGAGTATCTGCACGCGGTGCAGGTGGCGCTGGATGCGGGCGGAATGCGGTATCAGGTGCTCGACACCGAAGGCGCGGTGCGCGAGCGGCTGGCATGGCCGCTGGCCGGGCCGGACGGCTGGACGCCGCTGGTGGAGGGCGCACAGGCCGCGCCGATCTCGGGGCCTTGCGATGCGGCGGCGGACCCGCCGCGGATGATGCACCTGCGGCTCCGGGGCGAGGTCACGCCGGATGCGGGCCCCGCACGGCAGACCCTGCTGGCCGCCAGCGACGGGGCCGGGTGGGACCCGCTTTGGATCGGCCTGACGGGCGCGTCCCGGCGGCTGACGATCACGCTGCAGCCGCAGGCGGGGCGCAGTCCGCACTACTGGTTCGGTCCCGATCTGGAGGGGGCTTTCGATCTGACCCTTGCCCTGCATGGCGGCATGGGGCCGGGCGGCATCCTCTGGCGACAGGGCGAAGGCGCGTGGTCGTCCTGCGTCTCGGCGGCCTCATGGGGGCTGGAGCGGCTCGACTGGCCCGCGACTTGGCATCTCGGCGCGCGGCCCGGCGGGCGCGAGCCGTTCCGGGGCACGGGCCTCGGCATCGCGCATTCCGGCGCGGGCGCCGCCTGACTGTGCGCGGCGCGCAGGTTACAATCCTCTCACGCCGTCTTGACGCACCGCGACGGGCTTTGAGTTGCGCAGGAAAGCGCCTACATTGCACATAACGAAGGTGAGGGGCGACACGCCGCGCCAGCGACACTGGCGTCCCCCAGGTTTCGGATGCGGACCGGACAGGCCCGGTCCGGTCATCATGCAAGAGAGAGGAGACCGGGAGTGAATACACAGGCTAGAGCCATTCAACCCCGAGAACGTGAGGCGCAGTTCGTGTGGATGCTGCGCGCGCTTTTCACCGCCATGGTCACCGCGCTGCTCGTTGCCGCGCAGATGGCCTCGGCCCAGACCCGGCCGTCGAGCTTTGCCGATCTGGCCGACAAGTTCAGCCCCGCCGTGGTGAACATCACCACCGCCACCACCGTGGCCGGCAACGCCGGGCCGAACCCGATCGTTCCCGAAGGCTCGCCCTTCGAGGACTTCTTCCGCGAATTCCAGGACCGCAACCGCGGCGAGAACCGGCCGCGCCGGTCTTCCGCGCTCGGCTCGGGCTTCGTGATCTCCGAGGACGGCTATGTCGTGACGAACAACCACGTGATCGAATCCGCGGACGAGATCACGATCGAGTTCTTCAACGGCACCACGCTCGACGCCAAGGTCGTGGGCACCGATCCCAAGACCGACATCGCCCTGCTGAAGGTCGAGGCCGATGCGCCGCTGCCCTTCGTCAGCTTCGGCGACAGCGACACCGCCCGCGTGGGCGACTGGGTTCTGGCCATGGGCAACCCGCTGGGACAGGGCTTTTCCGTCTCGGCCGGTATCGTCTCGGCCCGGAACCGCGCGCTGAGCGGCACCTACGACGACTACATCCAGACCGACGCCGCCATCAACCGCGGCAACTCGGGCGGTCCGCTGTTCAACATGACCGGCGAGGTCGTGGGCGTGAACACCGCGATCCTGTCCCCGAACGGCGGCTCGATCGGCATCGGCTTCTCGATGGCGTCGAACGTGGTCAAGCGGGTGGTCGACCAGCTGAAGGAATACGGCGAGACCCGCCGCGGCTGGCTGGGTGTCCGCATCCAGGACATCACCCCCGACATGGCCGAGGCAATGGGCCTGAAGGAAGCCAAGGGCGCGCTGGTCACCGACGTGCCTGAGGGTCCGGCGATGGAAGCGGGCATGGCCGCTGGCGACGTGATCATCGAGTTCGACGGCCGCCGTGTCGACGACACCCGTGGTCTGGTCCGTCAGGTCGGCAACACCGAGGTCGGCAAGACCGTCCGCGTGGTGGTGCTGCGCGAGGATGCCGAGAAGGTGCTGAAAGTCACCCTCGGCCGCCGCGAGACCGACGAGGCGAGCGCCGTTCCGGCATCCGCCGAAACGACCGAGGACGAGACTCCGAAAGAGCAGGAGCTCATGGGGCTGACACTGTCGCCGGTCACGGACGAGCTGGTCGAGAAGCTGGAGCTGGGCGCCAATGCGGAAGGTCTGGTCGTAGTGGACGTGGACGAGATGTCCGACGCCTACGACAAGGGCCTGCGCGCGGGCGACCTGATCACCGAGGCCGGCCAGCAGAAGGTCTCGACCTTCGCCGAGCTGGAAGCCCGGATGCAGGAGGCGCGTGACGCAGGTCGCAAGTCGATCCTGCTGCTGGTCCGCCGCGCCGGCGATCCGCGCTTCGTCGCGCTGCCGGTGGAAGAAGGCACGAAGTAAGCGATCCTCCAGATCGTGGACGTGGAGGGGGCCCCGCATCGCGGGGCCCTTTTCATGTGCGGTGTTGTCGTGGGGCCGTCACGCCAGCCCGCAGGCCCTGCGGATCGCGATCTGCACCGGCGAGGGCGGAAGCGCCGGATCGAACGGCCCCGTGGGAAGCAGGGCAGGCTGCGCCATGAAACGCGGGTTCCTCCCGCGATGCGCCTGCGCGGCATGTACGAGGAAGGGATGGCACAGATAGACCGTCCCCGCCGGTCCGGTCGCCAAGACGGTCTCGCAGTTCTCGGTCGAGCGGTAGCCGTCGGCTGACAGCTGGGCCAGCGTCGCGCCCGCCTCGCCATGGGGCAGCAGGTCGCGCGCGATCTGGTGGTGCGAACCCTTGCGGATGCGCGTCGGGGCGTCCTCGGCGCCGACATCGGACAGCAGGAACAGCATCAGCAGCGCGCGGTCCCGGCTGGTGACATTGGCGCGCCATTGCATGAAGTCCGGATGGTCGGTCCCGAAGCTGACGTCGATATGCCAGCCGTCGTCGCCCGGCGCGCTGTCCGAGGGGAAGCGGATCGGGATCGTGCCGAGTCCGGCGGGCCGGATCCAGCGGCCCGCCCCGGCCAGCTGGTCGTAGGCCCGGTGGAGCCGGGCGGTGTTCGCCACGGCGACGAAGGGCGGCGCGGACTGGAAGCCGACCCGGATCACGGGCGCGGTCCAGTCCTCGGGCCTGTCGGGGGACAGGCCGGTTCGGGTCCAAAGGGCGTCTGTGCAGCGCTCCGCGTCGGCGCGGCTGAAGGCATCGTCCAGCCGGACGAAGCCGTCGGTGATGAAGCTCTCGACCTGAGCCGCGCTCAGGCCGTTCGGATGGGTGGGGGACATGTCATGGTCTCCTTTGGGCCGCCGCTTGTGCGGGGCCCTGTCTGATCTGGTGGCGCGGGTGCGCCGGAACGGGTCGGGCCGTTCAGACCAGCGGGAAGAATGTCGACATGAACATCATGCGGCAAACGTAAGTCGTGCCGGGACCGACGGCAAGCGCGTCCGGCGTCGTTGCGGTCAGGGTCGGTGGCCGCCGAGGTGCTGCCAGCCCGCGAGGCGTAACGGCGTGGCGTCCGTCCGGGCCGGTCGCTCTGTCCGCGGTGATCGACCTGTCCTGTGCGCTGGAGTTCATCGCCCCGGTGATGATCCGCCTCCACACCCGCGCGCGGCGGGGCTGGTAATGACGGTCTCTGCCTTCGCTCGCCTCCGGAGCATCTCCGACCGGGCCTCATCCGCCGCCCGTCGGCGGCTCACGGTCAGACCCCGAACCGCACGTGGCCGTCAGCGTCGATCTCCCACGCCGGGTTCCACGCGATTTCCCATGCGTGGCCGTCCGGGTCCGCGACATAGCCGCGATAGCCGCCGTGCGGGGGCGCATCCGCCGGGCGCAGCACCGTGCCGCCGTGGCGGGCGAGACGGGCGATGAGCGGCTCCACCTCCGTCCTGTCGCCCACGTTGTGGGCCAGGGCGCAGGCCGCGTGGCCCGTGGCCCGGCGCGCCATATCCTCTTCCAGCGCGGGTTTCAGAAACGTGCCGAGGACGAGGCCGTTCATCTGGTAGAACGCGATCTCGGGATTCTCGAAGACCGGGGTCCAGCCGAAGCCCTGACCGTAGAACCGGGCCGATACGGCAAGGTCGGCGACGCCGAGCGTGATGACGGAAATCTGGTGTTGCATCTGAATGCCCTCACTGCTGGCGCGAGCGGGATGCCTGCGCCGGAAGTGTCTCGGGCCGCTGCCGTTGCAGTGGAAGGACCCGCCGCAGCGGGGGCCGGGCCAACCGTCCCGCACCTGACCTGTTTCAGACAGCGCCAAGGGTATCGCGCCAGCACGGCAGGTCAAGGGCGCTTGGTCCCCGCGCGGTCCTCGCCTATGGTCCCCGGCGGAACAATGGAGGCCAGGAATGTCCGTCGCCACGCTGCTGGTCACGCTCAACGTGCTGGGGACCTTCGTCTTCGGCCTCAGCGGGGCGCTGGTGGCGATCCGCAGGCGGCTGGACCTGTTCGGGATCCTCGTGCTGGCGGCGGCCACCGGGGTCGCGGGCGGGATGATCCGGGACCTGCTGCTCGGGGACACGCCGCCCGAGGCGCTCAGGAACCTGTGGCCCATGACCATCGCCGCCTCGGCCGGGGTCTGCGCCTTCTTCTTCGGCCCGCTCATCGAAAAGATGAAGCGCCCGGTGATGGTGCTGGACGCCGTCGGTCTGGGCGTGTTCGCCGTCGCGGGCTGTCACAAGGCGATGTTCTACGGCCTCGACACGCCGGGCGCGGTCCTGCTGGGCGTGATGACGGCGGTCGGCGGCGGCATGCTGCGCGACATCATGGCCGCCGAGGTGCCCCGCGTCCTGCACGAGGAGGTCTATGCGCTGGCAGCCCTGTGCGGGGCGGCTGTCTATGCGGTCAGCTTCCGGTCCGGCGTGCCCTACACATGGGCGGTCGGGGGATCGGTGCTGCTGGCGGTCGGGCTGCGGCTGGCCAGCGTGCGCTATGGCTGGCGCCTGCCACGGGCGCGGGGCGAGTGAGCGTGCTGCACAGGGTTCTGGCCGCAGGTGCAGTCTGGCTGGCGCTGGCCGGTGCGGCGGCGAGCGGGACGCTCTGCACGCTGGTGACGGAGGCCGCGACGGGCCGCATCCTGCTGGAGGAGGGCGACTGCCGGACGCGGGTGACGCCGGCCTCGACCTTCAAGCTGGCGCTGGCGGTGATGGGATTCGACGCGGGTATCCTGAAGGGGCCGGACGCGCCGGTCCTGTCGTGGCAGCCGGGCGATCCGGACTGGGGTGGCGCGGCGTGGCGGCGGGACACCGGCCCGCGCGCGTGGTTGCAGCATTCGGTCGTCTGGTATTCGCAGCGGATCACGCGGGAGCTGGGGCAGGCGGCCTTTGCCGATTACGTGCGCCGGTTCGGCTACGGCAACGCGGATGTCTCGGGCGATCCGGGCAAGGGCAACGGGCTGGAGCGGGCATGGCTGTCGTCTTCGCTCAGGATCGCGCCGGTGGAGCAGGCGGCCTTCCTGCGCGGGCTGATCATGGACACCCTGCCGGTGCGGCCCGAGGCGATGGCGAAGACGCGCGAGATCACCGAGCGGCGCGAGGCCGGGGAGTGGGTGATCCACGGCAAGACCGGCTCGGCCTATCCCCGCCGCGCGGACGGCAGTTTCGACAGGGCGCACGGCTGGGGCTGGTATGTCGGCTGGGCTGGAACAGGCCGCGAGGCGCTGATCTTCGTCCGGCTGACGCAGGCCGAGGGACGGACCGGGCGGTCGCAGGGGCTGGTCACGCGGGACGGGCTGCTGGCGGACTGGCCGGGGCTGGCGGCCCGGCTGGGGCGCTGAGCCGAGCGACGGCACGCACGGAAACGGGCGGCGCATTGCGCGCCGCCCGCCGTCACGAGGGGATGTCTTGTTGAGGTTCTGACTGGGGGATCAGCTTTCCTCTGCCGGCAAGACCCCTGCCTCCTGAGCCGCCGCGACCTCTTCTTCGCTGAGCATGCCGTCCGCATCGGTGTCCGCCACGGCAAAGCTGTCCGCCGTGAATTCGGGTTGCACCGCCTGGATCTCGGTCAGGCTCAGGCTGCCGTCGCCATCGGTGTCCACCTCGGCCATGGTCATGGCGTGGGCGCCGGACGCGGCGAGGACGGTGGCGGCGAAGAGTGCGTATTTCATGGATTGTCTCCGGTTGTTGCGCGCCGTTGCGTGGCGCTGACCCGATATGGCCATGCCTTGGAACGGCGTGCACCGGAGAGGATGCGGACAGCCGGTTTTGGGCGCCGGTCTGCGAAAACCGGGGTCCGGCGTGGGCGGGTTATGGCGCGAAAAATGCCCGCCTCGCGGGTCGGCGGAACGGCTCTTGCACGTGTGGCGTGTTTGGGCGGCGGGCCGCCCGACCGCGACGGCCGGACTTGGCGTGCGCCGGAATCGGACCCAGATCAGCCGGTTGCCGGGACGGGCACCATGTCCTCGTCCGCACCCGGCACCTCGACCACCGCAAGGCCCAGCCTGCGCGCGGCGGCCAGCGACAGCACGCCGCTGTCCAGCCCCTCGGGCCGCTGGTAGGCGCGGACGGCGCGGCGGGTGGGGGCGTCCATCTCGCCGGTGATCGGGCCGGAATAAAGGCCCCGCGCCTCAAGCGCGCGTTGCAGCGAGGCGATGAAGATCGGCGTCATCTCGGGTTCGCAGGGGGTGCGGAACCAGATCTCGTGCCGTTCCTTGACGATCTGCTGGCGGGTCTCGGTCCGGTAGCTGGCCGGTTTCACGACCGTGCCGTCGTCGTTGATCTGCGGCGCCTCGACGAGGATCTGTTCCGTCACCGTCTCGATCACCGCAGGCGTCGCGTCACGGTCCCAGCAGGTGCCGGGCGTCGCACCCGGCGGGGCCTCGGCCCGGATCCGGGTGATTTCCGGCGCGCCGAGCGCGATCGGGTCCGAGGCCGTGCCCGTGCCGCCGCAGGCGGCGAGGGTAAGGAGGGTCAGCGTCGGCAGGACGGCCCGGAAGGCCGGTGTCGAACGGGAAAGGCGCATGGAAGGCTCTTGGTCTGCTCGTGGCGGTTGTCCGCTTTTGCGGCACTCTACCCGCTTTTTCCGTAGCGCGGAACCCTCGCCGGACCGTCGGCGCGCAGGCACAGCTTGTCGACCCCGAGGCCGGGCAGGGCGTCGAGCATGGCCGAGATATCCTCGATATCCTCGGCGATCATATGGGTCACGCCGTTGTCGCGCTGGACCCGGCCCGTGACCCGCAGCATCCGCCCCGAGATCACCGCGCGGCGGAAGCGTTCGTACATCTTGCGCCAGACGATGACGTTGACGATCCCGGTCTCGTCCTCGAGCGTGACGAAGATCACCCCCTTGGCCGTGCCGGGCCGCTGGCGCAGGATCACGATCCCCGCGACCGTCACGCGGGCATTGCCCGGCGGCAGGTCGAGCAACTCGGCGGGGATCGCCGAGGGGGGCCGGGGCCAGTGGGGCGGACGCTGCGTCATGAGAACAATTGTAGAACATTCCGCGCCGGTCGCAAGCCCGTTCCCCGCTGCGGCGAAAATGGGGGTGGCATGGGCGCGGGGGCACGGCTAGATCAGACGTGGAGACAGGCAGGGAGACCTACGGGGAAGCTATGGCGAAGATCACCTATATCGAGCACAACGGCACCGAGCACGTCGTCGACGTCAAGAACGGCATGACGGTGATGGAAGGCGCCCGCGACAACGGGATCCCCGGCATCGAAGCCGATTGCGGCGGCGCCTGCGCCTGTTCGACCTGCCACGTCTATGTCGATCCCGCATGGCTCGACAAGCTGCCGCCCAAGGGCGACATGGAAGAGGACATGCTGGATTTCGCGTTCGAGCCGAACCCGGAACGGTCGCGTCTGACCTGCCAGCTCAAGGTCACGGACGAGCTGGACGGTCTGGTCGTCCAGATGCCCGAGCGCCAGATCTGATGCGCGGCGCGGCCCGCCTGATCGCGGCCGCGCTCCTGACCCTCGGTGCGGGGGCGGCCATCGCCTGCGAGGCGGTGACGGGCGGCCATGGCCAGTCCGGCCGCAGCACGGAAGCCGAATTCACCAACAGCGCGCCCGGCGGCGGGCGGCACGAGAACTGGGTGCCGCGTGGCACCCGGCTTGTCATGCATGCGGGCTTCGAGGCGTTCAGCCGTGAATACGGGCATGATGTCTTCGGCGGGCTGGCGCATGGCAAGTCGCTGACCATCCATGTCCGCGTTCCGGGCGAAGCGCGGATCACCTGCCCGGCTGGGGTGGTGCTGCCCGACGGGCAGGTCTTCGAGGACATCGCGCCCCGGCTGGTGGACCTGACCGGCGACGGCCTGCCCGAGGTGGTCACTGTGGTCAGCAGCGTGACGCGCGGCGCGGCGCTGGCAGTCTACGACCGGCGCGGGCGGCTGGTCGCGATGACCCCGCCGATCGGGCAGGCGAACCGCTGGCTGGCGCCGGCGGGCTTCGGCGATCTGGACGGCGACGGGCGGATCGAGATCGCCTATGTCGACCGGCCCCATCTGGCCAAGGTCCTGCGGATCTGGCGGCTGGAGGGCGGGCGGCTGCGCGAGGTCGCGGCGGCAGAGGGGTTCACCAACCACCGGATCGGCGATCGCGTGATCCACGGCGGCGTCCGCGACTGCGGGCAGGGGGCCGAGGTGCTGACGGCGGACGGCGCATGGTCGCGCCTGCTGGCAACGCGTCTCCGGGACGGACGGATCGTGGCGCGGGACCTCGGCGCCTATTCCGCGCGCGCCATGGACCGCGCCCTGGACTGCCGTTAGCGGCAGGCGGGCAGCGCAGCCGCGGCACATTGTTATCCTGTGTCCGGTCGATCGCGATAACCCTTGCGCCATGACCGCAGCCGTTCCTTTCACCTCTGGTCGAAGGCAGGACAGAAGACCGACCGGAGCAGGTGCAGGGCGTGACCGGCAGAATGTTATGGTCGATATCCGGTGGCGCACTGCCGGAGAACGGCGGCCTGCCGGAGGGTGGCGAGATCGTCGGGATCGCGAGCCACGACCTCGAGAGGGGCGGGGCCGGGATCTATGCCTCGGGGCGCGATTTCTACCTTGCCGATGGCGTGATCTGCTTTTCGGCGGGCACCTGGAACACAGCCAGCCGGGAACCGCAAGCCCGTGCTCGCATGCCCGGCCTGAAAGCCTTGCCGGGGGTGCAGACCGCCACCCGACGGAACAGGCCGTGCGGCCGCCGAATGCGCGGGCATCGGTTCCGCGACGGGCCGGCAGGCCGGCAGGGCGCACTTGTCTGACGGCGCAATGCGATGTCCTATCGGCAGAGCACCGGGAGCGACGCGCATGTCCTTTACCCTCAAGCAGTTGCACTACTTCGTCGCGGTGGCCGAAAAGGGATCGGTCGTCGGTGCCGCGCGCACGCTGTCGATATCCCAGTCCTCGGTGACCGAGGCGCTCAAGGCGCTGGAGGCCGATCTGGGTGTGACGCTGTTCGAACGGCATGCCCGCGGGCTCGCGATCACCTACAGCGGGCACCAGTTCTTGCGGCACGCCACTAAGATCCTGTCGGATGTCTCGGGCGCGCGCCGGGCTTTCGAACAGCCGCCGGGCACCACGCAGGGGCGGCTGAACATCGGGGTGACCTCGCTGATGTCGGGCTATGTGATGTCGGACCTGCTGTCGCGTTATCGACGGATGAACCCGGCGGTCGAGGTGTCCGCGCTGGAAGAGCCGGGCGACTATCTGGAACATCTGCTGATCGGCGGGGAACTGGACGTGGCGGTGATGGTCACGTCGAACCTGCGCGACCGCATGGCGCTGCAGAGCGAGATCCTCGACATCTCTCCGTTCCGTCTGTGGCTGCCGCTGGAACACAAGCTGACGTCGCGCGACAGCATCGGGCTGGACGAGGTCGCGCAGGAGCCCCTGATCATGCTCAACGTCGACGAGATGGAGGAAGAGGCGGTCAAGCTGCTCTCGGCCTTCGGGCGGCGGCCGCATATCGCCTTTCGCACCCGGTCGGTCGAAGCGGTGCGCAGCCTTGTCGCCACCGGGGCCGGAGTCGCCCTTTTGCCGGACCTCGTCTACCGCCCGTGGTCGCTGGACGGCGACCGGATCGAGAGCCGCGACGTGTCGGGAAGCCTGCCGATTGTGCAAGTCGGAATGGTCTGGCGGCGCGGGCTTCCGCTATCCCCGGCGGCGCATGACTTCATTTCCCTTGCGCGCATGGGGCAAAGCGACCGTCACCTGCGAAACTAGGTCCGGGCTATCGGTTTTTCCGAACGGGTTTTTCTGAATTATGGATTTGCGAACGCTTCGGACGCTTTCCATAGTTCCGGTGCAGCGGACGGATCAGTGCCGTCCGCCCAGTCACGGCCGAGACGTGCCGGGGATCAACACCAACACAGAACCGGGTTGCCGCCTGTCCCGGACCGCGCCGCCGCGCGGTCAGCGGATCCGTGCGCCCGCCAGAGGGAGACCGCAATGACACGCAATTTCATCACCGCCGTGGTGACCGCGATCACCGCCGCTTCGGTCGCGACGGGCGCGGTGGCGCAGATGACGGCAATCGGAGAGGGCGAGGGCGCCCTGTCGATCGTCGCATGGGCCGGTTACATCGAGCGCGGCGAGACCGATGCCGCCTTCGACTGGGTGACCAAGTTCGAGGAAGCCACGGGCTGCATGGTCTCGATCCAGACCGCCAACACCTCGGACGAGATGGTGGCGCTGATGAACGAGGGCGGTTTCGACCTCGTGACGGCCTCGGGCGATGCGTCGCTGCGGATGATCGCGGGCAAGCGCGTGCAGCCGATCAACGTCGATCTCGTCCCGTCCTGGGGCACCGTGGACGACCGGCTGAAGGACGCACCGTGGCACACCGTGGACGGCGTGCATTACGGCGTGCCCTACATGTGGGGTCCGAACGTGCTGATGTACAACACCACAGCCTTTGCCGAGGCGCCGACCTCGTGGTCCGTGGTGTTCGAGGAGACGACCCTGTCGGACGGGCAGACCAACGCGGGCCGGGTGCAGGCCTATGACGGCCCGATCCACATTGCGGATGCGGCCAATTACCTGATGTTCCACAAGCCCGAGCTTGGCATCAAGGACCCCTACGAGCTGAACGCCGACCAGTACGCCGCCGCGCTCGACCTGCTGCGCCAGCAGCGGACGCTGGTCAGCCGTTACTGGCACGATGCCTTCATCCAGATCGACGATTTCAAGAACGAGGGTGTGGTCGCCTCGGGGTCCTGGCCGTTCCAGGTCAACCTGCTCAAGGCCGACAATGTGCCCGTCGCCTCGGTCATCCCGCAGGAAGGCGCGACCGGCTGGGCCGACACGACCATGCTGCATGCCGACAGCGAACATCCCAACTGCGCCTACAAGTGGTTCGAACATCAGCTCAGTTCGAACCTGCAGTCCGACCTGTCGGTCTGGTTCGGTGCGGTGCCGTCCGTTCCGGCGGCCTGCTCGGACGGGCGCGGCATGCAGACCCAGGAGGGCTGCGATGCCAACGGTCTGGCGCAGTTCGAAGAGATCAAGTTCTGGAAGACCCCCGTCGCCCAGTGCGAAAGCCAGGACCAGTGCGTGCCCTACTATCGCTGGGTCTCTGACTACATCGGCGTGATCGGCGGTCGCTGATCTGATGCAACCACCCGCGCCGCCAGTGGTGGCGCGGGACCGGACACGGGACATTCCATGCCAGCGGTAAGCTTCGACAAGGTCTCGCGCCATTTCGGCTCGGTGCGGGCGGTGGATGGCGTCGACCTCGACATTGGCGAGGGCGAGTTCTTTGCCATGCTGGGCCCCTCGGGGTCGGGCAAGACCACCTGCCTGCGGCTGATCGCCGGATTCGAGAGGCCGACCGCGGGCGACATCCGGCTGTTCGGGGACAGCGTGCGCGACCTGCCGCCCTACCGCCGTCAGGTGAACACGGTCTTTCAGGACTATGCGCTGTTTCCGCATCTCAACGTGCGCGACAACGTGGGTTACGGGCTGATGATCGCGGGCCGGCCGAGGGCCGAACGCGACCGCGAGGTCGCGGCGGCGCTGGAGATGGTGCGGCTCGGGGGCTACGGCCAGCGCAAACCCTCCGAACTGTCGGGCGGCCAGAGGCAGCGTGTCGCGCTGGCCCGTGCGCTCGTGAACCGCCCCCGCGTGCTGCTGCTGGACGAACCGCTTGGCGCGCTGGACCTCAAGTTGCGCGAACAGATGCAGGAGGAACTCAAGAGCCTCCAGCGCCAGCTTGGAATCACCTTCGTCTTCGTCACCCACGATCAGGGCGAGGCGCTGTCGATGGCTGACCGCATCGCGGTCTTCAACGAGGGCCGGATCCAGCAGGTCGGCACGCCCGAGGATGTCTATTTCCGCCCCGATGTGCCCTTCGTGGCCGATTTCGTGGGATCGTCCAACGTATTGCCCGCCGCCCTGGTGGAGACTCTGACAGGCCGGCGCCAGCCCGCCGCGATCCGTCCCGAACGCCTGCGTCTCGGCTCCGGGTCCGGCGGCGCGCTGAGCGCGCAGGTCACGGGGCTGAGCTTTCTGGGCCTGACCACCCGCGTCACCCTCAAGGCGGGCGACACGCGCCTGACGGCACTGCTGCCGCAGGACGCCCCGCGCCCGGCAGAGGGCGACACCGTCAGCCTTGAATGGGCGCCGTCCGATCTGCACCTGATGCGGGGGAGCGCATGAGCACCGCCGCGCATAGCGCCGCCGGCGGGCCGCTGGCCCGCCTGTCGGATGCGCTGTGGCGCAGCCCGCGGCTGCTGCTGGCGATCCTGCTCGGGCCGCCGCTGCTGTGGCTGGGGGTGATCTACCTCGGCTCGCTCTTCGCCCTGCTGCTGCAGAGCTTTTTCTCCATCGACCATTTTACCGGCATGGTGGTGCGCGAGTTCACCCTGCGCACCTATGCCGAGCTGTTCACTCCGGCGAATTTCGACATCATCGTCCGCACCGTCACCATGGCGGCCTGCGTGACGCTGGCTTCGGCCATCATCGGCTTTCCGATCGCCTACTACGCCGCCCGCTACGCGCGGGGCCGCTGGCGGGCGGCCTTCTACCTCGGGATCATGATGCCGCTGTGGTCGAGCTATCTGGTCAAAGTCTATGCGTGGAAACTGATCCTCGCCAAGGAAGGCATCCTGAACTGGGCGCTGGACGGGATTCACCTGCAATGGGTGCTGGACGCCTACCTGTCGCTGCCGGTGGTGGGCGGGAACTCCCTGTCGGTCAGCCCGACGGGGACGTTCATCGTCTTTGTCTACGTCTGGATGCCGTTCATGATCCTGCCGATGCAGGCGGCGCTGGAGCGTGTGCCCGTCTCGATGCTCGAAGCCTCGGGCGATCTGGGCGCACAACCGGGGCAGACCTTCCGCCATGTCCTGTTTCCGCTGGCCTTGCCGGGGGTCGTGGCGGGGTCGATCTTTACCTTCTCGCTGACGCTCGGCGACTACATCATTCCCCAGATCATCGGCACCTCGCGGCTGTTCATCGGGCAGGCGGTCTACCAGCATCAGGGCGTTGCCGGAAACATTCCGCTGGCGGCGGCCTTCGCGGTCGTGCCGATCCTGATCATGGGGCTCTACCTGTGGGGCGCGAAACGGATGGGGGCATTCAATGCACTCTGACCGCGCACCGCTCGGGTTGAAGATCGCCGCAGCGGCGGGGCTGGCGTTCCTGCACCTGCCGATCCTGCTGATCTTCGTCTACGCCTTCACGACCGAGGAGAAGTCCTATCAGTGGCCGCCGCCGGGGCTGACGCTGAAGTGGTTCGCGGTGACATGGAACCGGCCGGACGTCTGGCAGGCGCTGATGCTGAGCCTCAAGGTCGCCTCCGTCGCCACGCTGGTGGCGATGGTTCTGGGCACGCTCTGCGCCGCCGCGGTCAGCCGGTCGAAATTCTTTGGCCGGGAAACCGTGTCGCTGCTGGTCATCCTGCCGATTGCCCTGCCGGGGGTGGTCACCGGAATCGCGCTGCGATCGGCGTTTTCGCTGGCGGATGTCCCGTTCAGCACATGGACCATCGTGCTCGGCCACGCGACCTTCTGCGTGGTGATCGTCTACAACAACGCGGTTGCCCGGTTCCGTCGCACCAGCGGCAGCCTGATCGAGGCCTCGATGGATCTGGGCGCGACGTATTTCCAGACGCTGCGCTTCGTCATCCTGCCCAACATCGCGACGGCACTGGTGGTCGGAGGCATGCTCGCCTTCGCGCTGTCGTTCGACGAGGTGATCGTGACGACCTTCACCAGCGGGCAGCAGCAGACGCTGCCGATCTGGATGCTCGAGGAACTCGTGCGGCCGCGTCAGCGGCCCGTGACAAACGTGGTGGCCATGGTCGTGGTCCTGGTCACCCTTCTGCCCATCCTGGGTGCCTACTACCTGACCCGCGGCACCGACACGGTGGCCGGGCAGGGCAAATGACGACAAAGGTTCGGAGGATAACCATGCAGACGAAGATGCTGATCGGCGGCGCCAGAGAGGCCGGCACCGAAACCGAGGAGCAGGTGCTGAACCCGCGCACCGGCGAACTGATCGTCGCGATGCCCGAGGCGGATGCGGGCCAGGTCGACCGCGCCGTCGCGGCCGCCCGCAAGGCGTTCCGGACATGGTCGCGCACCACGCCGGGCGAACGCTCGGCCCTGCTGCTGGCCATCGCGGACGCGGTCGAGTCGCGCGCCGCCGAGTTCGCGGCGCTGGAGGCGCTGAACTGCGGCAAGCCCATCGGGGCCGTCACCAATGACGAGATCCCCGCCATCGCCGACTGCTACCGTTATTTCGCCGGTGCCGTGCGCAACGTGCACGGCCCGGTCTCGGGGGAATACCTTGCGGGGCACACCTCGATGATCCGGCGCGACCCGATCGGCGTGGTCGCGTCAATCGCGCCCTGGAACTATCCGCTGATGATGATGGCGTGGAAACTGGCCCCCGCGCTGGCGGGGGGCAACACGGTCGTGCTGAAGCCGTCCGAACAGACACCGCTGACCGCGCTGCTGATGGCCGATGTCCTGTCGGGCATCCTGCCCGAGGGCGTGGTGAACATCATCGTCGGGCAGGGCGCCAGCGTGGGCAACGCGCTGATCAACCATCCGGATGTCGACATGGTCTCGATCACCGGGGACGTGGCCACCGGCAAGAAGGTCCTGCAGGCCGCATCGAAATCGGTCAAGCGGACGCATCTGGAACTGGGCGGCAAGGCCCCGGTCATTGTCTATGACGATGCCGACCTGAGCGCGGTGGTCGAGGGACTGAAGGCCTTCGGCTATTACAACGCCGGTCAGGACTGTACCGCGGCATGCCGGATCTACGCGGGATCGAAGATCTACGACAACTTCGTCGCGGATCTGTCGGGGGCGGTCGCGTCGATCGTCTACGACAATCCCGACGACAGCCTGAACGAGATCCCGCCGCTGATCTCGGCCCGCCAGCGCGATCGGGTGGCCAGCTTCGTGCAGCGCGCTTCGGACCTGAAGCATGTGGAAATCACGACGGGCGGCAGCGCACATGGCGGGTCGGGCTTTTATTATCGCCCGACGGTGGTCGCGGGCGCCCGGCAGGAGGACGAGATCGTCCAGCGCGAGGTCTTCGGCCCCGTCGTCTCGGTCACACGGTTCGACGACCCGGACACGGTGCTGGACTGGGCGAACCAGTCGCAATACGGGCTGGCGTCGTCCGTCTGGACCCGCGACATCGGCCGCGCGCTCGACGCATCGGCGCGGCTGCAATATGGCTGCACATGGGTGAACACGCACTTCATGCTGGTGAACGAAATGCCGCACGGCGGGCTGAAGCAGTCCGGCTACGGCAAGGACATGTCGATGTACGCGCTCGAGGATTACACGGTGGTCCGTCACGTGATGATCGCACACTGACCGGCTGCATGTAACGACACCGCAGGTGCGGGGGCTCTGCCCGCGCCGGGCCGAAGGCCCGGCCCCCCCGGAGTGTGTCCGGCCGGATGTGTCAGGGGATCGGCGCGGGGCCTCAGCCGAGCACGCGCCAGCCGATGTCGCGGCGGCAGAAGCCTTCGGGCCAGTCGATGGCGTCGACCATGGCATAGGCGCGGTCGCGGGCCTCCTGCAGGGTCGCGCCGCGGGCCGTGGCGTTCAGGACGCGGCCGCCGGTGGCCAGCGTGCGGCCTTTCTGGTCGCCGGTGCCGGCGGTGGTCCCGGCGTGGAAGCACATCTCGAACGAGGTCTCGGGCAGGGCCGACAGGCCGCGGATCTGCGTGCCCTTGTCGTAGCTGCCGGGATAGCCCTTCGCCGCCATCACCACCGTCAGCGCATGGTCGGCGGCCCAGTTCACCTGCGTCTCGGCCAGCCGCCCGTCGGTGGCGGCGTCGAGCAGGTCGAGGATCTGCGCGCCGAGGCGCATCATCAGGACCTGGCATTCCGGGTCGCCGAAGCGGCAGTTGTATTCCACGAGGCGCGGTTCGCCGTCCTCGATCATCAGGCCCACGAACAGGACGCCCTGATAGGGCGTGCCGCGTTTCACCATCTCGGCCAGCGTCGGGCGGACGATGCGGTCCATCGTCTTCTGCTGCACCTCGTCCGACAGGACCGGCGCCGGGGAATAGGCGCCCATGCCGCCGGTGTTGGGGCCCTCGTCGCCGTCATGGGCGCGCTTGTGGTCCTGCGCGGTGCCGATCGGCAGGGCGGTCTCGCCGTCGCAGAGGACGAAGAACGACGCCTCTTCGCCGGTCATGAACTCCTCGATCACCACCTCGGCCCCGGCCGCGCCGAATTCGCCCGAGAACATGTCGTCGATGGCGGCCAGCGCCGTTTCCAGGTCCATTGCCACGATCACGCCCTTGCCTGCGGCGAGGCCGTCGGCCTTGATCACGATCGGCGCGCCCTGCGCCTCGACATAGGCGCGGGCGGGGGCGGCTTCGGTGAACCGGGCATAGGCGGCCGTGGGGGCACCCGCGGCGTCGCATATCTCCTTGGTGAAGGCCTTGGACGCCTCCAGCCGGGCGGCGGCCTGCGAGGGGCCGAAGACCCGGAAACCCGCCGCGCGCAGGTCGTCGGCGACGCCTTCGGCCAGCGGGGCCTCGGGGCCGACGATGACGAAGTCGATGGCGTTCTCCTCGCAGAAGTTCGCGACGAGGGTGCCGTTCATGATATCCAGCGCGGCGCATTCGGCGATGGCGGCGATGCCCGCATTGCCCGGCGCGACGATCAGCTTGTCGCATTTCGGGTTCTGCATGACGGCCCATGCGAGGGCATGTTCGCGGCCGCCGCCGCCGAGGATGAGGATGTTCATGAGGTCAGGTCCCGCCCGGATGCTGTTGCGCCGGGTTCTAGGCGGCGGGGGGCGCGAGGGCAAGCGTGCGCCGGGGCGGCCGGTGCGTCCTGCGCGAAATCAAGGCGAGGCCGCCGTGCGAGGGCGATCCGCCGGGGACTCTGCCCCCGGACCCCCGAGGTATTTGGAACCAGAAGAAGCAGGGGACCCCGCTCTTGTCGTCGGGGCCGCGCCGGGGGTAGGTATCGGGAAAGAGATGAGGCGGGCGATGGACGAGCTGTTCGAGGACGGGCCGGGGAATACGCCGGAATATTCGGTCTCCGAGATCACCGGCGCCGTGAAGCGGGTGATCGAGGGGGAGTTTTCCTTCGTCCGGGTGCGGGGCGAGGTGGGGCGTGTCGTCGTGGCGCGCACCGGGCACATGTATTTCGACCTGAAGGACGACCGGTCCGTCATCGCCTGCGTGTCGTGGAAGGGGCAGGTGTCGAAGTTCCGGCACAAGCCCGAGGAGGGGATGGAGGTCGTCGCCACCGGGCGGATGACGACCTTCGGGCCGCAGTCCAAGTACCAGCTGAACGTCGAGAGCGTGGAGCCCGCGGGTGCGGGCGCGCTGATGGCGATGCTGGAGGCGCGCAAGAAGAAGCTTGAGGCGGAGGGGCTCTTTGCCGTCGAGCGCAAGCGGCCGCTGCCGTTCCTGCCCGAGATCATCGGTGTCGTGACCAGCCCGCAGGGGGCGGTGATCCGGGACATCCTGCACCGGCTCAGGGACCGGTTCCCGCGCAAGGTGCTGGTCTGGCCGGTCGCCGTGCAGGGCCAGAACTGCGCGCCCGAGGTGGCCCGCGCGATCGAGGGGTTCAACCGGATGACGCCGGGGGGCGCGATGCCGCGGCCCGACCTGATCATCGTGGCGCGCGGCGGCGGGTCGATCGAGGATCTCTGGGGCTTCAACGAGGAGATCGTGGCGCGGGCGGCGGCGGCCTCCGACATCCCGCTGATCTCGGCCGTGGGGCACGAGACGGACACGACGCTGATCGACTACGTCTCGGACTACCGCGCGCCGACGCCGACGGGGGCCGCCGAGCGGGCGGTGCCGGTGCGGGTGGAGCTGATGGCCTGGCTCGACGGGATGTCAGCGCGGCTGGTCCATGCCGAGACACAGGGGATCGTGCTGCGCGGCCAGCGGCTAAGGGACCTGTCGCGGGCGCTGCCTCGGGTCGAGGCGCTGCTGGATGCCCCGCGGCAGAGGCTGGACTACTGGGCGGAACGGCTGCCTTCGGCGCTGACCCACGGGGTGCAGCGGCGGCGGGTGGCGCTGTCCGAGGCGTCAGGCTCGCTCAGGCCGGGCGTGCTGCGCGGCCGGGTCGATGCGGCGAAGGAGCGTCTGGCGGATCGCGCGCAACGGCTGGAGCCGGCGCTGACGCGCGGCACGCAGCGGCGGCGCGAGGCGCTGGAAGCGCGGGCGGCGCGGCTGAGGGTGGAGCCGATCCGGCAGGACATCACGCGCAAGCGGCGGGATCTGGCGGCACTGGTCGCCCGGCTGAAGAGCGCGGGCGAGACGCGGGTGGCCCGGCTGGGCGACCGGCTGGAGGCGGTGGACCGTCTGCGGAAGACGATGGGCTACGAGGCGACGCTGGAGCGGGGCTATGCCGTCGTGCGCGACGGTGGCTCGGGCGCGGTGCTGACGCGAAAGGCCGAGGCCGAAGCGGCGGGGGCGCTGGAGGTCCAGTTCGCGGACGGGCGGATCAGGATCGGCGGCGCGGCGCCCGCGAAGGGGCGGCGCAAGGACGAAGGGCCCGATCAGGGCTCGCTGTTCTAGGGATCACACGCCGACGTCGGGGCCCATGCACTGCATCGGCTCGGTCGATTTCTCGACCTCGTAGAGCTCGGTCGCCAACGGGTCGTTCTCGAACCGGGCGACGATGCCGGCGGGGCGCTGGAAGAAGGTCCAGCATTGCGGATCGTCGGGGCCGTCCTCGTAGACGAAGCAGATCAGACCGTTCGCCTCGTACCAGTGGCCTTCCTTGCAGCGCCCGTCGAGGAAGGACCAGCGGACGCGGCGGTCCGAGAGGTATTCCTCGACCCCGTAGGCGCGGCCCTCGGCCCCGTAGTAGAAGGTCTTGCCCTGCGAATAGCTGTCGAATTCCTCGGCCGTCATCGGGCTTTCGGCGGCGATGGCAGAGAGGGGCAGGAGGGCGGTGAGCAGTAGCGTGCGGATCATCATGCGCGCACCATGCCGGATTCGCGTCAGTGTTTCCAATGACATCCGCGTTCACGGTTTCGGGGGCGGCGCTCAGGCCGGTTCTTCCTCGCCGTAGCCATAGTCGAAGGCCGCGCCGGAATGATCCCAGCTCATCACGCGGGGGTCCATGATCCGGCGCCACCACGTGGGCACCATCGCGATGGTCGCCATGACCGGCAGCGAATAGGGCAGGATCGGCATCACCGCATCGTCGAGCTGCAGCGCCGGGAAGGGGCGCATCGGATGCATGTGGTGGTCGGAATGACGCGGGGCGTTCAGCATCAGCGCGCCGGTGACGGCATGGGGGCTGTTCCACGAATGCTGGGGGCCGACGGGTTCGTAGCGGCCATTCCCGGCGATGCCGCGGCGCAGGCCGTAGTGCTGGACGTAGTCCGAGAGCAGGATCTGCATCTGGAAGAAGGCCGAGATGCCGAGGTGGACGGCCACGCCGCGCCATCCGGCAATGGCATAGGCGATCAGCAGGATCAGCCCGGCGCCCGCGATATAGCCGAAATAGGGGGTCGAGAAGGGCGAGCGTCCGGCGCGCCGCAGGTCGCGGTGTTCGGCGCGGAGGCCGGCCCAGAACGAGCCCGTCCATGCCCGCAGCGCGAAGCGGTAGAAGCCTTCGCCCGCGCGGGCCGAGTTGGGGTCGAGGTCGGTGGCCACGTGGAAGTGGTGCACCTTGGGATGCGCCGAGGCATGGTGGCCGAAGAGCATCGAGATATAGACCAGCCGGCCGAGCTGGCGCGCCTGCTTGTCCGAGCGGTGGATCAGCTCGTGCGCGTTCGGGTGGCTGACATGGCCGAACCAGTAACCGAAGGCGAGGGCTGCGATGACCGCGTCGATCCCGGTCACGGCGCCGCCGCCGATCAGGAAGATCGCGGCGATCACCATCCAGATATGCGCGACGCCGAGGACGAGGGCCAGACCCTCGCTGGCCGGAAACTCGGCCGAGGGGTTCCGGTTGCGCCAGTTCTTGGGCAGCAGCTTGTCCATCATCGCGGTGAAGACGGTCAGATAGACCAGCGCCGCGACGCCGTAGAGGCCGCCATGGGTGGCGGCCAGCAGCAGCAGCGGCAGGGGCAGCAGGGTTGCCACGGAAAATGCGGCCATAGTGTACCTCGTACTCGATCGTCTTGTCTTAGCCTGTTGCGGACAGGATTACCGCCCGAATTGGATCAATTTCGGGCGCAACGGGGAAGTTACTGCGGCGATTGCGGCGCGGGCGGGCCTCAATTCACCGGGCCTTCATGCCCTTTCATCCGCCCCCCTTTCGCATTAGGTGTCTTCTGGATCAAAGGACATGGGAGCGGCCGGGATGGCGTTCTTCTCGAAACTCAAGGACCGGCTGTTCAAGTCTTCGTCGCGGCTGGAGGAAGGTCTGGACGCGATCGTCGAGGACGGCGGCGCGGCGGATCCGGAGACCCCTGAAACCCCGACGCCCGCGCCTGAGCCCGACCCGGTTCCCGAGCCGCCGCAGCCGGAGCCCGAGAAGGAACCGGAGCCGGTCCCCGAGCCGGACGAGCCCCGGCCCGAGCCCGAGCCGCTGCCGGTCCCCGAACCGGACCTGCCGCAGGAACAGCCAGAGACGCCGCAGCCCGAACTGCCGTCGCCGGGGCCCGAGGAGGTTCCGGCCTCGCCCCCCGATTTCATCCCGACGCCAGCCCCGCAGGAGGTGCCTAGCCCTTCGGCGCCCGCCGAGATCCCGGTCGGCACCCCCGACGAGCTGCCGCAGCAAAGCATGCCGGATACGAAGGGCGAGGCGAAGGGCGGCGGTTTCTTCGGACGTTTCTTCGGCCGTGACGCCGCGCCTGCCGCGCCGGCAAAGCCCGCCGAACCCGCAAAGCCGGTTGTGCGCCGGGTGCTCGATGACGACATGCTGGAGAGCCTTGAGGAACTGCTGATCGCCTCGGACATGGGCGTCGACACCGCGCTGCGCGTGACCTCGAACCTCGCCGAGGGGCGGATGGGGCGGCGGGTCTCGACCGACGAGATCAAGGCGCTGCTGTCCAAGGAGATTTCGCGGATCATGGAGCCGGTGGCGCATCCGCTGCCGCTTTATGCAAAGAAACCGCAGGTGGTGCTGGTCGTCGGTGTGAACGGGTCGGGCAAGACCACGACCATCGGCAAGCTGGCGAGCCAGTTCAACGCGGCGGGCAAGAAGGTGATCATCGCCGCGGGCGATACCTTCCGCGCCGCGGCCGTCGAACAGCTTCAGGTCTGGGGCGACCGCGCCGGGGTGCCGGTGATGAAGGCCGCGCAGGGCACCGACCCCGCCAGCCTCGCGTTCGACGCAATGACGCGGGCCGAGCAGGAGGGCGCGGACCTGCTGATGATCGACACCGCGGGGCGCCTGCAGAACCGGCAGGACCTGATGGAGGAACTCTCCAAGATCGTCCGCGTGATCCGCAAGAAGGACCCCGAGGCGCCGCACAACACGCTGCTGGTGCTGGACGCCACCACCGGCCAGAACGCGCTGAGCCAGGTCGAGATCTTTCAGAAGCTGGCCGATGTCTCGGGCCTCGTGATGACCAAGCTCGACGGGACCGCCAAGGGCGGCGTCCTCGTGGCGCTGGCCGACAAGTTCGGCCTGCCGATCCACGCGATCGGCGTGGGCGAGCAGATCGACGACCTCGCGCCCTTCGACCCGGACGATTTCGCGCGGGCGCTCACCGGGGCGGAGGCGTGACCGGGTGAACTGCGCCGCAGGATCGGGCTGTCAGTCCTCGTGCCGCTCGGCGCGACGTTCCAGAAGCTTGAACAACCTCAGCACGGTCAGCGCCAGCAGCGTCGCGAGGCAGGCGAGGCCGATGTTGCCGAGGCCGGTCGCCACGCCGATCGCGCCCGCCAGCCACATGCCCGCGCCGGTCGTCAGCCCCTTCACGTCGCCGCCACGGGTAAAGATCGTCCCGGCGGCAAGGAAGGCGACGCCCGCCGTCACCGCCTCGATCACGCGGATCGGGTCCTTGCGGATACTGTCGTCATCGGCCAGCGGCGAGGCCATCAGTCCCAGCGTGATCAGCGCGAAGAGGCAGGCGGCGAGCGAGATCATCATGTGCGTCCGCAGCCCCGCCTCCTTGCGCACCGCCTCGCGTTCCCAGCCGAGCAGGCCGCCCAGCAGGATCGCGATGGCCAGCCGCAAGGTGACGTGCAGCCAGTTCAGGCCCGGCACCGGACTGGCGAGGAATTCTTCGAAGAAACCGGTCATTGTCTGCTCCCTGACATCTGAAACGCGGAAGGGCGGCGCTGGTTTCACGGGGCAGGGGATGTTGCACCATGGGTGAATGGCTCGCCTCGCTCGACGGGACCGAGGCCGGGGCGGCGCTGGCGCCGTTCCTCGCGCTGACGGCGGCCTTCCTGCACGCAGTCTTCGGCGCGCTGCAGAAGGGCAAGATCGACCCCTGGCTGTCGCGCGGCGCGATCGACGTCTGGCTGGTCACGATGACCCTGCCGATGGCGCTGTTCCTGTTCCCGCTGCCCGAAGGCAACCAGTGGTGGCTTTTGCTGGGGACGCTGCCCATCCACTTCGTCTACAAGATGGGCGTCGCGCTGAGCTATTCGCGGGCGGCCTACACGGTCGTCTACCCGGTGGTGCGCGGCACGGGCCCGGTCTTTACCGTCATGGGCGCCTACGTGATCTTCGGCGAGACCTTCACCGGCATCCAGTGGCTGGGCGTCGGCGTGCTGCTGGCGGGGATCTTCGGCCTCGCCATCTACAACCTCATCCACATCAAGGTGGCGCGCGACACGCTGGTGCCCGCGCTGTGGCTGGCGGCGGGGACGGGGGCGCTGGTGGCGGTCTACACGACCTACGACGCCTACGCGATCCGGGCGGTGCCGAACCCCTTTACCTTCCTCGCGTGGTTCTATGTCATCGCGGGGCTCGACTTTCCCTTTATCGCGGCGGCGCGCTGGCGGCGGATGGCACCCGCCGCGCGGCCGCCGATCCGGGATCTGGCCCGCGTGGGGTTCATGGGGGCGATCGTCGCATATGGCTCATTCGGGCTTGTCATGCTGGCCACCCGACTGGACAAGGTGGGTGAGGCCGCGGTGCTAAGGGAAACCTCGCCGGTCTTCGCCGCGCTGATCGGCTGGCTGGTGTTGAAGGAAACCGTGGGGCCGCGTCGGATCGCGCTGATGACGCTGATCGCCGCCGGTGCCGTGGTCGTGGAATTCGGAGGATGAACGGACAGATGGACGAGAAGAAACCGGCAGGCTGGGTGAAACCCGCCCTCGAACTGGGCCCGATCGCGGCCTTCTTCGTCGCTTACCTGCTGATCAAGGACCGGACCTTCACCATCGGCGGGCGCGAGTACGAGGGCTTCATCCTCGTCACCGCCGGGTTCATCCCGCTGATCCTGCTGTCGACATGGCTGCTGTGGCGGATCACCGGCAAGCTGTCGCGGATGCAGATCGTGACGGCGGTGCTGATCACCGTCTTCGGCGGGCTGTCCGTCTGGCTGAACGACGACCGCTTCTTCAAGATGAAGCCGACGCTGATCTATCTGATGTTCGGCACCGCGCTCGGCATCGGGCTGCTCAGGGGCGAAAGCTGGCTGCAGCAGGTGATGGAGGAAGCGATCCCGCTGGATCACGACGGCTGGATGAAGCTGACCCGCAGGCTGTGTGCCTTCTTCTTCGCGCTGGCCGTCGCGAACGAGGTCGTGTGGCGGACACAGAGCACCGAGACTTGGGTCTGGTTCAAGACCTTCGGCCTGACGGCGGCGATGTTCGGGTTCTTCATGACGCAGGGCAAGCTGTTCAAGGACCACGGCGAGGCGGACGAGAAGTAGCGTCCGCGCGGATCAGCTCGCCAGCCGGACAGGCATCCGGTCCGCCGTCCGTGACGGCAGCACCGGTGCACCGGACCGGGCCAGCACGCCGCCGCTGACGAAGGGTAGTGCGGTCGCGCCGTAGACGCGCTCCGCGGGACCGGTGGCCATGATCCGCTGCAGTCCCGGAAACAGGTCGAAGAGCTCCGCCTTGGCCGCGCGGTCCAGCCCTTTGAGCGCGTGGCGGCCGGGATAGAGGCTTTCCCCGATCGCCCCGTTCGCCACGATCAGGCAGTGCTGCGGCAGCAGCAGGTGATGGTAGCTGACATGCCGCCGTCCGCGCGCCCGGCGCACGCGCCCGTCGCCGCTGCGTTCCAGATGCACCGCGCGTGCAAGCGTGGCGCCGTCCTGGCCGGGCAGATACATCCCGTGCTGAGGCGACACCAGCAGATCGCCACGGTTGCCAAGCACACCGTCGCGGAACCGGATCGGCAGCAGGTCGGGCCGTGCCATCAGCTCCTCCGGCCCGAGGTGCCGCACCCCCGCCCACAGGACCGGCTGCGGGCCGCGGTCGAAGGTGCTCACTATATCGCCGGGACGCAATGTTTCGATGGGGACCTCGCCCGAAGGCGTCATGATCCGTGTCCCGGACAGGTAGCACGGCACACCCATCGACTGGAGCTCGGCCATGCTGTCGGCCTGTGCCGGGCTGACACCGTAGAGCGTGACGCTCTCGCCGCGCGGAAAGGTCAGGACGGCATTGCCGGAGCCGTCGTTGCTGACCACGGCGTCCCAGATCTTGGCCTGCTGGTTGTCGTCGGCCAGCAGGCCCGTGATGTCGAGCTGATCGTTGGTGAAGCCGTCGAGGTCGGCGTCGCCCATGTCGAAATCGGTGATCGTGTCCTGACCGTCGCCCGCCGACACCCGGAAGACGTCGTTCCCGGTTCCGCCGGACAGGCTGTCGTTGCCCGTACCGCCACTGATCGTGTCGACGCCATCGCCGCCCTGGATCGTGTCGTTGCCGTCGCCCCCGGAAAGCGAGTCGTTGCCACTGCCGCCGTCGATGCTGTCGTTGCCGCCCTCGGCATAGATCGAGTCGTTGTCGTTGCCGCCCAGAACGGTGTCCTGACCGTCCCCGGCATAGATCTCGTCGTTGCCGTCGCCGCCTGACAGGTAGTTGTTGTAGTTGTAGCTGTTGATCCCGGCGACATCGTCGATGGTGTCGTTGCCTGCGCCGCCATCCACACTGTCGGCGCCCTCGCCGTAGTAGATGAGGTCGTTGCCGTCGCCACCCGTGATGGAATCGTTGCCTAGCCCGCCATAGATCGTATCGGCCCCGCTGGAGCCGTCGATCCGGTCGTCGCCGTCGCCACCGTCGATGTAGTCGTCGCCGGTCGATTCCCAGATCGTGTCGTTGCCGGCCCCGCCGTAGATCGTGTCGTTGCCCGCGTCGCCGCCGATCAGGTCGTTGCCGTCGCCGCCGGTGACGCTGTCGTTGCCGCCGCCGGCCCAGATCGTGTCGGCCCCTTCGCCACCATCCAGCGTGTCGTTGCCCGCGTCTCCGCCGATCAGGTCATCGCCACTGCCGCCCGAGACCGAGTCATCGCCGTTCGTCGCCCAGACAGTGTCGTTGCCCGCCCCCGCGTGGATCGAGTCGTTGTAGTTGCCGCCAGAGAGGTTGTTGGCGACGTCGGGATCATAGGTCTGGCTGTATAGATCCGAATATCTCGGGTCGTTGCTGGTGGTGACCGCCGTCAGTCCGGTGACCTGCCACATCACCCCCGGTTCGATAAGGCTGTCGGTCACCGCACCGACGAGGGCACCGCCGATATAAACCGTGTAGACATGGACGACGGTTCCGTTCCCGTCGTTGAGCGTGATGACCTCGCCCAGGTAGCTTTCGCCGCTCGCGACGGTGCTGCCGGTGTAGTCCGTAACAACCGTGGCCTGTGACGGGTCCACGCCGTTGCCGTGCCAGACACCTTCGGTATCCGTAACGCTGAAATGCAGGGCGTCGAAGGCATAGTCCCAGTCAGGATCGAGCGTGACAAAGCTGCCGACGGACACACTTGATCCGCCGCCGTCGATGATGAACGACGAAATCGAGAAACCGTAAAGGTTTGTCGTTGCCATCTGCCCCGCAATCCGGGTGCATGGCCCGGACCTTTTTACCGCTCGTATTCTTTGACACGAATACTAGCACATCGGGAAATTTGCGCAAAAGATCAATGCAGTAAGGTGAGTATTTAGTTAATCTGCAACTTGCGGTTGACGTGCGGGTCAGGTGGCTGGCCAGGGTGCGGCGAAGGGCTCAGCCCTTCTGGCCGAAGAGCATCTTCTGCGACTCCTTGCTGCGCGGGCCGGAGTTGCGCAGGTCGATATGCAGGTTGCGCCCCTTGTCCACCGCCGGACGCGCGGCGACGGTGTCCAGCCAGCGTTGCAGGTTGGGCTTTTCCGACAGGTCCTGTTCCTGCTTTTCCCACAGGCTGGCCCAGGGAAAGATCGCCATGTCGGCGATGGAATAGAAATCACCCGCGACGAATTCGTTGTCCTTCAACTGGGTGTCCAGCACGCGGTACAGGCGGCTGACCTCGTTGCGGTAGCGGTCCTTGGCGTAGGGCAGGTCGTTCGGCGGATCCATGGTGGGCGCGTAGGCGAGGAAGTGATGCGCCTGTCCCGCCATCGGGCCGAGGCCCCCCATCTGCCACATCAGCCACTGGTCCACGGCGATCCGGTCCCGCTGGGTCGGGCCGCAGAACTTTCCGGTCTTGCGGGCAAGATATTGCAGGATCGCGCCGCTTTCGAAGATGGACACGGGCGCGCCGTCCGGCCCCTCCGGATCAACTATCGCGGGCATGCGGTTGTTGGGCGAGATCGCCAGAAACTCGGGCGTGAACTGTTCGCCCTTGCCGATGTTCACGAGGTGGACGTTGTAGGGCAGCTCCATCTCTTCCAGCGCGATGGAAATCTTCCAGCCGTTCGGGGTCGGCCAGTAGTAGAGATCAATGGGATCGGGCATGCGGGCCTCCTGTTGCTGCCCGCATCATGAGGCATGGGCGGCCGATGGTATAGCCCGTCCCGGCGCGGGCCAGATATGCAGCGGCTGCGGGTCCGTCTCCGGGGTTCCGACCGGCCCGAGTGCGGCCAGCGGCAGCGGGGTCTCGGCGCTCAGCAGGGCGCGGTAAAGGTCGAAGAGGCCGGGGCGCAGATAGCTGGACCAGTGACAGCTGCGGCGGCTGCGCGGGGCGACCGGATGGCCGAGACGGGCGAGCGCGCCGAGCGTGACGTCATCGTCGATCCGCAGGGTGCGGCCACCGGGTATGCCCTCGGCCGTGACCACGGGTGTGGCGGGCAGGGCGGCACGCAGAAGCTGTTCGTAAAGGCGGTTCTCGCTCGACGCTACGGTGACGACACCCGCACTGCGCCCCGCCTCGGAGGCCAACGCGGCGCTCGCGAGGTCCAGCCGTTCGGCCGGTGTCAGCAACAGCGTCCGGTCCACCGCGCCGCGGGCGAGGTGGGGCAGCGCCGACAGCGCCACCCGCGCCCCCAGCGAATGCGCGATCAGCCGGACCGGCCGCTCAGGGGCCACGCGCCGCAGCTCCGCGATCAGTCGCGCCAGCGCCAGCCCGGCACGGCCCGCCTCGGTATAGGCCTGCCAGATCGTCCCGCGCGCCTGCCAGCCGAACGCGATGCCAAGCGCGCCGTCGCCGGTCAGTCCAAGCGCGCGCGGCCAGCTTGCCGCCTTCCAGCAGGGATGCCGGTCGTGATCCGACAGGATGTGCCGGTGCGGGCAGTGCCTGGGATCGCCCGGCGCGAAGGTGAAGCCGTGGATCATGATGACCACCGGCCCGGTGCCGCGGGCGGTGCGGGCGAGGCCGGGCAGGGCGGGCTGGCCGGTGTCGTGCCACGTCAGCCCCTGCGGCCCCGCGTCGATCCTGACAAGTCCCATCCCCGGCCCCCGTGGCGAGATGCTGCATCTGGTGGCGGGATATGCTGCGCCTGCAAAATCTGGATAACGCTGTGGTGACAGAACCATGACGGCGGCGGGGCTGCGGCAAAATGGTCTTGACGTGGCGGACGGGCCGTCTTACCCCCGCTGCCGTGGCGATTTGTTACCGGATTGCGGGCCACGTTAAACATGCCGCTAAAGAGGTCATCGAACGGGACCCCCATTCGCGTGACCTGCGTCTGGGGGTTTTTTGTTGGCCCGAGGGCCAGGAGGCTGAGATGAGCAAGGACTGGAAAAAGCGCACGACACTGGTGCACGGCGGATCGCGCCGCTCGCAGTATGGCGAGATGAGCGAGGCGATCTTCCTGACGCAGGGCTTCGTCTACGACAGCGCCGAGGCGGCCGAGCAGCGGTTCATCAAGTCGGGCGACGACGAGTTCATCTATGCCCGCTACGGCAACCCGACCGTGCGCATGTTCGAGGACCGGATGTCGGCCATCACCGGTTACGAGGACGGGTTCGCCTGCGCCTCGGGCATGGCGGCGGTGAACGGTGCGCTGATGGCGCTGCTCAAGGCGGGCGACCACGTTGTGTCGGCGCGCGCGCTCTTCGGCTCCTGCCTCTACGTGCTGGAAGAGGTGCTGGCCCGCTTCGGGGTGGAGATCACGCTGGTCGACGGCACCGACCGCGCCGCGTGGGAGGCCGCGATCCGGCCCGACACGCGGCTGGTGTTCCTCGAAACCATGTCGAACCCGACGCTCGAGGTGGTGGACCTGAAATTCGTCTGCGACCTGGCCCACGAGCACGGGGCGCTGGTTGTGGCCGACGATGCGATGTCGACGCCGATCTTCTCCTACTCGAAAGCCTGCGGGGCCGATCTCTGCGTGTTCTCGACCACCAAGCACGTGGACGGGCAGGGGCGGATGCTGGGCGGTATCATCTGCGGCTCGCGCGAGCTGGTGCGCGGCCCGATCGAAAGCTACCTCAAGCACACCGGCGGCGCGATGAACCCCTTCACCGCGTGGGTGCATCTGAAATCGCTCGACACGCTCGACCTCCGCGTCCGGGCGCAGGCGGCGTCGGCCATGCAGATCGCCGAGGCGCTGGAGGGGCATCCCAAGATCGAGGGCGTGCGCTATCCGCAGCTGCCCTCGCATCCGCAGCACAAGGTGGCGATGGCGCAGTCGCCGTCGGGCGGCACGGTCATCGCCTTCGACGTGAAGGGCGGCAAGGAGGCGTGCTTTACCTTCCTGAACGCGCTGGAGGTTCTGAAGATCTCCAACAACTTCGCGGATTCGAAAAGCATCGTGACCCATCCCGCCACCACCACGCACCAGCGGCTGCCCGACGAACAGAAGGTGACGCTGAACATCGGGCCGGGACTGGTCCGGCTGTCGGTGGGGCTGGAAGACCCCGAGGATCTGATCGCGGATCTGATGCAGGCGCTCGACCGGATTTAGGTGATCCGGTCATCCATTTCTGTCGTATTGGGTTTCAGTGATGGAAAAACCCGCATCCCGGACCTAGATTAAGGTCCGGCTCACGCGGAAAGGGGGCTGTCGATGAACATTCATCCCAAGGATATGGCCCGGCGGCCCGATCGCGACGAAGCACGCGCGGCGCTGGACAAGCTGCGGGCCTGGGCCGAGACGGCGAGCGATAGCGACATCGCATCGCTGGACCCGGTGATCGCGAAACTGCTGCCGGCTCAGGGCGAATATCCCGTGATGTCGCGGGTTTATCCCGACAACTTCATCGCCGACGACGCCTATCGCGCCACGCTGCCCGACCTGCAGAACGGCCCCGCCAGCCTGATCCGCGGCGCGCGCAGGACGCTGCAGCATGTCGGCATCTCGAACTTCCGCCTGCCGATTCGCTTCCGCACCCGGTCTGGTGGCGAGATGACGCTGGAAACCAGTGTCACCGGCAGTGTCAGCCTCGAGGCGAACAAGAAGGGCATCAACATGTCCCGCATCATGCGGAGCTTTTATGCCCATTCGGAAAAATCCTTCTCGTTCAGCGTGATCGAGGACGCTCTTGAGGATTACAAAACCGATCTGGAAAGCCTCGACGCCCGGATCCAGATGCGGTTCTCCTACCCGGTCAAGCGCCAGTCGCTGCGGTCGGGCCTCGAGGGCTACCAGTATTACGACATCGCGCTGGAACTGGTCGAACAGGCCGGTCAGCGGCTGAAGATCATGCATCTCGACTACGTCTATTCGTCGACCTGCCCCTGTTCGCTGGAGCTCTCCGAACATGCCCGGCGCGAGCGCGGGCAACTGGCGACGCCACATTCGCAGCGCTCGGTCGCGCGGATTTCCGTCGTGGTCGAGGGCGACGAGACGCTGTGGTTCGAGGACCTGATCGACATGGCGCGCGTCGCCGTGCCGACCGAGACGCAGGTCATGGTCAAGCGCGAGGACGAACAGGCCTTTGCCGAGCTGAACGCCGCCAACCCGATCTTTGTCGAGGACGCCGCGCGGCTCTTCTCGCAACAGCTCGAGGACGACGCACGGGTCGGCGATTTCCGTGTCGTGGCCAGCCATCAGGAAAGCCTGCACAGCCACGATGCGGTCTCGGTCGTGACCGAAGGCCCGACATTCGCGCAGGCCAGCCTCGACCCCCGGTTGTTCAGCACCCTGCATCATCCCGGCTGAGTGACTGAATTCGCTCAGGAAACAGGCTGTCGCGATCCGCGGCGGCCTGTTTGTTATGCAAAACACAGCCAGCGCTTCCCCCTCGGCGGGGAATCCCCCTAAGCTGCGGCAAAGGGGAGATTCCGAGATAAACGCTGCCGCTTCGATCGACCTGCCGGACCACGGTCTGCGCCCGCCGCGTGCGCGGGGCGAGATCGTCGTGACGGCCGTGCCGCGCGGCGGACGCTCGCGGATCGGGCGTCTGCGGCAGCAGGGGTCCTTCAAGGCGCTCTTCCCCCATGGCGCGCGCCAGTCACTGCAGGCCGTGTTCCTGAACACGGCGGGCGGGATCACCGGCGGCGACCGGTTCCTGCTGACCGCGGGGGCCGAGACGGGGGCGCACCTCGTCATGACCAGCCAGGCGGCGGAACGGGCCTATCGCGCGCAGCCGGACGAGGTCGGGCGGCTGACCTCGCGGCTGAGCGTGGCCGGGGGCGCGCGGCTGGACTGGCTGCCGCAGGAGACGATCCTGTTCGAGGGCGCCGCGCTGGAGCGGCGGATCGAGGCGGATGTCGCGGGCGACGGGCGGTTTCTGGCGGTGGAGCCGGTGATCTTTGGCCGGGCCGCCATGGGCGAGGTGGTGCATGACGCATCGCTGACCGACCACTGGCGCATCCGCCGCGACGGGCGGCTGATCTATGCGGATAGCCTGCGGCTGAGCGGCGACATCGCCGCGCGGCTGGCCGATCCGGCGGTGGCCGACGGCGGCATGGCGCTGGCCTCGATGGTGCTTGTCGCGCCTGGGGCCGAGGATTTTTGTAGCCAACTCAATGACCTGATGGGCGAAGCTGGTGCGGCCAGCGCTCCGCGCGACGGCGTGCTGGTGGCGCGCTTCGTGGCGGCGGACGGCTTTGCGCTGCGCCGCGCCCTGATCCCAGCGATCCGTCTGCTGACGGGTGACGACATACCAAGACCGTGGATGCTCTGACATGCAACTGACACCGAGAGAGAAGGACAAGCTGCTGGTCGCGATGGCCGCCGAAGTGGCGCGCAAGCGGCTGGCGCGGGGGGTGAAACTGAACCACCCCGAGGCGATCGCGCTGATCACCGACGCGGTGGTCGAGGGCGCGCGCGATGGCCGCTCGGTCGCCGACATGATGGAGGCCGGTGCCCATGTCATCACCGCTGACCAGTGCATGGAGGGCATCGCCGAGATGATCCACGAAGTGCAGGTCGAAGCGACCTTTCCGGACGGGACCAAGCTGGTCACCGTCCATAATCCGATCCGTTGAACGACGTCAGACAGGGGATGAAAATGATTGATCTGCTTAAGGAAATTGCCATCCGCCTCGGCCTTGCCGGGCCCCAGCCGCAACCGATCCCGATCCCGGTCCGTGCAGAGGCACCGCGCCGTGATCCCCGGTGAGGTCTTTCCCGCCGAGGGCACGCTGACACTCAACGAAGGGCGCGATGCGATCACGCTGATGGTGGCGAACACCGGGGACCGTCCCGTGCAGGTCGGCAGCCATTACCACTTCGCCGAGACGAACCCGGCGCTCGATTTCGACCGGGCGGCGGCGCGGGGCATGCGGCTGGACATCGCGGCGGGGACCGCGGTGCGGTTCGAACCGGGCCAGCGGCGCGAGGTCAACCTGATCGCGATCTCGGGCGATCGCAGGATTTTCGGTTTCAACCAGGCGGTTATGGGCGATCTCTGATCCGCCGCCGGGCACAGGAAAGGGTAGAAGATGTTCACGCCAGACGCATTTACCGCCATTCCGGCCGCCTACGTCCGGGTCTGCACCCGCATGGCCGAGCAGCAGCTGAGGGTGATGACCGTCTTTACCCGCGCCATGTTGCAGCCGAACCCGTTTTTCGCCGCTCTGGCCGCTCAGTCCGGAGAGGAGCGGGTCACACCGCCCAAGGCGACGCCGGCGCCCGAGCCCCGTGCGGGACGCCCCAAGGCTGCCGCCGCACCCTCGCGCGCGCGCCGCAAGCCCGCCACACCGCCCACGATGCCCGTCTGACACGCGCCTCAGAGTTCAGGAGACAGCGCAATGCCCACCCAGATTTCCCGTGGCGACTATGCCGCGATGTTCGGCCCAACGACCGGCGACCGCGTGCGGCTGGCGGATACGGACCTCATCATCGAGGTTGAGAATGACCTCACAACCTACGGGGAAGAGGTCAAATTCGGCGGCGGCAAGGTGATCCGCGACGGCATGGGTCAGTCGCAGGCGACACGGGCGGCGGGGGCGGTCGACACGGTCATCACCAACGCGCTGATCGTCGATCATTCGGGGATCTACAAGGCGGACGTGGGGCTGAAGGACGGGCGGATCGCCAAGATCGGCAAGGCGGGCAACCCCGACACCCAGCCCGGCGTCAACATCATCGTCGGCCCCGGCTCCGAAGTCATTGCGGGCGAAGGGAAAATCCTGACCGCGGGCGGATTCGACAGCCACATCCACTTCATCTGCCCGCAGCAGATCGAGGATGCGCTGCATTCCGGCCTGACCACCATGCTGGGCGGCGGCACCGGCCCCGCGCATGGCACTCTGGCGACGACCGTGACGCCGGGGCCGTGGCACATGGCGCGGATGCTACAGGCGGCGGATGCGTTTCCGATGAACCTCGCCTTCGCGGGCAAGGGCAACGCCTCGCTCCCCGCCGCGCTGGAGGAGCAGATCAAGGCCGGGGCCTGCGCGCTGAAGCTGCACGAGGACTGGGGCACGACGCCCGCCGCCATCGACTGCTGTCTGTCGGTCGCCGACGACTACGACGTGCAGGTGATGATCCACACCGACACGCTGAACGAGAGCGGCTTTGTCGAGAACACGGTCAAGGCCATGAAGGGCCGCACCATCCACGCCTTCCACACCGAGGGCGCAGGCGGCGGACATGCCCCCGATATCATCAAGATATGCGGCGAAGCTCATGTGCTGCCGTCGTCCACGAACCCGACCCGGCCCTTCACCGTGAACACGGTGGACGAACACCTCGACATGCTGATGGTCTGCCATCACCTCGACAAGTCGATCCCCGAGGACGTCGCCTTTGCCGAGTCGCGGATCCGCCGAGAGACCATCGCGGCCGAGGACATCCTGCACGACATGGGCGCGTTCTCGATCATCGCCAGCGACAGCCAGGCCATGGGCCGCGTCGGCGAGGTGCTGATCCGCACCTGGCAGACCGCCGACAAGATGAAGAAGCAGCGCGGGCGGCTGGCCGAGGAGACCGGCGACAACGACAACTTCCGCGTCCGCCGTTACATCGCGAAATACACGATCAATCCGGCCATCGCGCACGGCCTCAGCCACCAGATCGGCAGCATCGAGGAGGGCAAGCGCGCCGATCTCGTCCTGTGGAACCCGGCCTTCTTTGGGGTGAAGCCCGAGATGGTGCTGATCGGCGGCATGATCGTCTGTGCCCAGATGGGCGATCCGAACGCCTCGATCCCGACGCCGCAGCCGGTCTATTCCCGCCCGATGTTCGGCGCCTATGGCCGCGCGGTCGAAAACTCCGCCATCACCTTCGTCTCTGCCGCCGCGCAAGCCGAGGGGATCGGCAAGGCGCTTGGCCTCGCCAAGGAGACGGTGGCGGTTCTGAACACCCGCAACATCGGGAAAAAGGACCTGATCCACAACAATGCCATGCCCAAGGTCGAGGTGAACCCCGAGACCTACGAGGTGCGCGCCGATGGCGAGCTGCTGACCTGTCAGCCCGCCGAGGTGCTGCCGATGGCGCAGCGGTATTTCCTTTTCTGATCCGTATGTTACTGCTTCGATCCTTCGCCTGTGCCGTCGCGCTGTCCAGCGCGGCACAGGCCGATTGCCCGACAGCCGCCGATGCCGCGACCGGCATCACCCTGCACCAGCAATGGGGGCAGATGGACCTGTTCCAGGTCATCAGTCCGGAACTGACCGCCTACAGCTACCGCGACGGCGGGAATGTCACGACGCTGGTGCTGATGGCGCGCGGCGTCTACGTGCTGGAGCGCGTCTATACCAACAGCTCGACGGCGCCGAGCCGCGTCAGCTTTGCCTTCGACATGACGCCGGACGACATGCCGGTGCCCGAGGCGGGCCTGACCTGGGAGGTCAAGGCAATTGCCAGCGGGCAGGAGGGCGCGACATGGCCCGAGACCCATGTCTATGCCTTCGGCGAGGAAACCGAGATCGGCATCGGCCCCTGCACCTATCGCGCGATCCCCTTCACGCTGACGGCGAAATACGAGGACGAGGCCGACTGGCAGGAGGCGTCCTATTACCTGCCCGACCTCGGGTTCGGCTTCATCACCAATTCGCCCGACGGCGAGGGCGGGCGGATCGACTATCTTCAGAGCACCATCGGCCGCTTCGGCGACCTGGACCTCTACAGGGAATGACAGGAGTTTCTGCGTTGCAGCATTTGCATGGCGGGATTGAGGGATTGTCCGTGGCAAGGGAAGCCAAGCTGACCTATCTTAAGCGTCAAGGGAGGAAACCGAACCTGACGCATACAGAGGTTTCCAATGGCACAGGCACAAGTTATCGACACCCGTTCCGGCTTTCGCGGCCGTCTGGACACGTTCTTCTCGGCATTCGCCCAGGGCTTCAACGCCTATGTGGAAAGCCGGTCGCGCGTGGCACAGATCCACAAGCTGAACGCACTGTCCGACGCCGAACTGGCGAAACGCGGTATCACCCGCGATGGCATTCCGGCCTACGTATTCCGCGATCTGTTCTACATCTGATCGCTGACGGGTCCGAACCGGGGCAGGGGCGATGAGCGCCGCCGCCCCGGTCCCCGCGCACCACGTCGTGCGCGCCTATGACGGGACGCCCGCGGATCGCGTGCGGCTCGACTATGACGGCCGGTTCCTGCGCCGCAAGGTGCTGACGGGCGAGGGCGGACTGCGCATCCTCGTCGATCTGGACCAGACCGTATCGCTGGACGAAGGCGACGCCTTCGTTCTGGACGACGGGCGCCATGTCGCCGTCGTCGCGGATGCCGAACCGCTGACCGAGGTCTCCGGCCCCGACCTGCCGCGTCTGGCCTGGCACATCGGCAACCGGCACACCCCCTGCGAGATTTCATCCGACGGCCTGCGCATAAGGCGCGACCGGGTGATGTCCGACATGCTGGCCCGTCTCGGCGCGACGCTGACCGACCTCACCGCGCCGTTCCGGCCCGAAGGCGGGGCCTACGGCCACGGCCGCACCCATGGCCACAGCCACGGCGAGGCCGAGGGCGGTCCGCACCGGCACCCCCATCATCACGACCACGATCATGGGCACGACCATGACCACGATCATGCGCACGGCCACAGCCACGGCCATTCCCACGGTCATGGCCACTGATCCTGCCCTGATCCTGCATCAATGGCTGTCCCCCGCTTTCCCGGTGGGGGCCTTCGCCTATTCCCACGGTATGGAGTGGGAGGTCGCGGCGGGACGTCTGCCGGATGTCTCCGCCGTGGCGCGCTGGCTCGACACCTGCCTGACGCAGGGCGCCGGCCGCAACGACGCGATCCTGCTCGCCGCCGCCTACCGCGCCGAGCCCGTCGGCCTGCCGGACCTCGCCGATCTGGCCGAGGCGCTCGCCCCCTCGCGTGAACGGCGCGAGGAGACGATGGGGCAGGGCCGCGCCTTCACCGCCACCGTCAACGCGCTCCACGGCCTCGACCTGCCCGCGATGGCCTACCCGGTCGCGCTCGGCCGCGCCGCCGCCGCGCTCGATCTGCCGCTCGACCTGACGCTGCGGCTGTTCCTGCAGGCCTTCGCCGCCAACCTCGTTTCCGCCGCCACCCGGCTGGTGCCCCTCGGCCAGACCGAGGCGCAGAAATGCCTCGCCGGGTTGGGCCCCCTCATCGAAACCCTTGCGGAACAGGCCGCGCCGGGCGATCCTGAGCGGATCGGGGGCGCGGTGCCGATGATCGACATCGCCTCCATGCGACACGAAACCCAGGGGACGCGGCTCTTCCGCTCATGACCGACTTCGTCAGGCTTACCCCGCTCTACAACGGGTCATGGTTCGCCCGTGCGCGGGACACGCATTCCATAGCCCTCATCGGACCCCGCTCCATTCCCATTCTGCAGGACTGGGAGGACGGCGCGCTGGACTGGCAGGCGGAACCCGAACCCCGCTTCGAGCAGATCGCCGATCCCGCCGCCGGAACACCCTGGTGGATGGAGCCGAAGCACGAGGACTGGCGCGCCCAGCTGGAACCCGAGACGGTAGTCTGGGTGCGGCTGATGTTCCGGCTCAAGGACAAGGACGGCACGCCCGTGCCCGGACGCAGCAAGGGCATCTGGCGGATCGGCACCTCGGAAATCGACGCGCACCGGATCCTGCTGACGTTCAGCGAACGTCTGGGTGACGTGCATTGACCCGGCTTCATCGAAAGGACAGCTGACATGACCTCTCCCAACGGTCCCCTGCGCATCGGCCTCGGCGGCCCGGTCGGCGCGGGCAAGACGACCCTGACGGCGGCGATCTCGCGTGCGCTGCGCGACCACGTCTCGATGGCGGTGGTGACGAACGACATCTACACGCAGGAAGACGCCGAGGCGCTGGTCCGGATGCAGGCGCTGCCCTCGGACCGGATCATGGGGGTCGAGACGGGGGGCTGCCCGCATACGGCGATCCGCGAGGACGCTTCGATCAACCTCGACGCCATCGCCAAGCTGCGGGCGCGCTTCCCGGACCTCGACCTCGTGCTGGTGGAATCGGGCGGCGACAACCTGTCGGCCACCTTCTCGCCGGAACTGGTCGACATGACGATCTACGTGATCGACGTGGCCGCGGGCGAGGAAATCCCGCGCAAGGGCGGCCCGGCCATCACCCGCTCCGACATCCTCGTCATCAACAAGACCGACCTCGCGCCCTATGTCGGCTCGGACCTGAAGGTCATGGAACGCGACGCCACGAAGCAGCGGCAGGGCCGCCCCTTCGTCTTCACCAACCTCAAGACCGGCGATGGCCTGCCCGAGGTCCTGCGCCTGATCGAGGAAATCGGCGGCCTCTCCGTCCCCGCCTGACCCGCCAGCCGCTCGTCACACCTTGCGGAGTGTCTCGCAGGTCCCCTGCTTCTTCTGGTTCCAAATACCTTCGGGGGTGAATTGCGGGCATCGCCCGCAAGAGGGGGCAGACAGCCCCCTCGCGCCCCCGGCCACCCGCACCACCGCTTGACAGAAACACCCCCCTCAGCCAAGCCTCGCCCAATGTTCGACATGCGCCCCGTAGGATATGTGATCGGTCTGCTGACCGCGGTCCTCGGGGCCACGATGATCATTCCGCTGATCGTCGACATCGCCGAGGGGCGGGGCCACTGGCCGGTCTTCTTCGAATCCATGCTGATCTCGGTCCTGTGCGGCGGGATCACCGCGCTGTCCTGCCGGAACGGGCTGAAGGAGGGGCTGACGCTCCAGCAGACCTTCCTGCTCACCACGCTGGTCTGGGTCGTGCTGCCGCTCTTCGGCGCGCTGCCGTTCATGCTGGGCGCGACCGACGCGCGCCCCGTGGACGCCTTCTTCGAGGCGATGTCGGGCCTGACCACCACCGGCTCCACCGTCTTCACCGGCCTCGACAGCCTGCCGCGCGGGATCCTGCTGTGGCGGGGTATCCTGCAGTGGCTGGGCGGGATCGGCATCATCGTCGTGGCGATGGTTTTCCTGCCCGAGCTGCGGGTCGGGGGGATGCAGGTGTTCCGTTCCGAAGCCTTCGAGACGATGGGCAAGATCCTGCCCCGCGCCACCGCCATCGCCTCGCAGATCTCGGTGATCTACGTCGGGCTGACGCTGGCCTGCGCACTGACATACATCCTGCTGGGGATGGGCACCTTCGACGCCACCGTCCATGCGCTGACGACCGTTTCGACGGGCGGGTTCTCGACCCGCGACGCGTCCTTCGGTGCCTTCTCCGGGCCGATGGAATACGCGGCCTCGGTCTTCATGATCCTCGCCGCGCTGCCCTTCGTGCGTTACGTGCAGATGCTGAACGGCAACCGGACGGCCCTGTTCCGGGACGTTCAGGTGCGCGGGTTCATGTGGGTGATGCTGGTTCTGATCGGGGTCAGCTGGGTCGCGCTGCTGCACATCTTTCCGCACCACTGGGAAAAGAGCCTGCGCGAGGCGCTGTTCAACATCACCTCGATCATCTCGGGCACCGGCTATGCCAGCGTCGATTACATGACCTGGGGGCCGTTCCTGATCACCATCTTCTTCTTCATCGGGCTGGTCGGCGGCTGCGCGGGCTCGACTGCCTGTTCGGTCAAGATCTTCCGCTACCAGATCCTGATCGCTTCGGTCCGGGCGCAGATCCAGCGCATCCACGCGCCCCATGCCATCGTCACCCCGCGCTACGACGGCCGGCGGCTGTCGGACGAGGTGCTGGGGTCGGTGATGACCTTCTTCGTGTTCTTCGTGGTGACGCTCGGCGTGCTGTCGGTGGCGCTGGCGCTGACCGGGCTGGATTTCGTCACCTCGATCTCGGGCGCGGCGACGGCGATCGGGAACATCGGGCCGGGCCTGGGGGAGATCATCGGCCCGGCGGGCACCTTCGCGCCGCTGAACGACACGGCGAAGTGGATCCTGGCGGTCGCCATGCTGGTCGGACGGCTGGAGCTGATGGCGGTCTACGTCATCCTGACGGTGAATTTCTGGCGGAGCTGATTGCGCCGGCCGGGGGGCCGTCGCGCGGGATCGAAGCATCCGGGCATCGAGCCCGGATGCTTCGGCCTCCGGCGGGAGTTTGTCTGGCCAGATGAAGCCGGGGTGGTTGTCAGCCTTCGAGCTTGGTGAGATCCGCGACGGTCAGGCAGGTGGTGCGGATCGTCGACAGCATGTTCAGCCGGTTGCGGCGGACGACCTGGTTGTCGGTGTTGATCTGCACCGCCTCGAAGAAGGCGTCGATCGGCGCGCGCAGGGCGGCCATGGCGGACATGGCGGCGGCGAAATCCTCGGCCTGCATGGCGGTGTCGATCCTGGGCTTTGCCGTTTCGAGGGCGGCGAATAGGGTGCGTTCCTCGTCCGTCTCGGCGAACTTGGGATCGGCTCCGAATTCGTAGGCGACGCCGTCCTTCTCCTCGGCCTGGGTGAGGATGTTGTTGGCGCGCTTGAAGCCCTGCAGCAGGTTGCCGCCGTCCTCGGTCCTGAGGAAGTCCGACAGCGCCGTCGCGCGCTTCACCACCAGCGCGAGGTCGTCGCGGTTCGGCATGGCGAGGCAGGCGTCGATCACGTCGTGGCGGACGCCCTCGTCGCGCAGGTGGACCTTGAGACGGTCGTGGAAGAAGGCGAGCAGGTCGTCGGACAGGTCCGGCGTGTGGCCGGTGATCCTCTCGAGCCAGTCGGGCTTGTCGCCGGGAATGCGGTCGATGATCGCGTGGACCGCCGCGCCAAAGACGCCGTGATGCGCGATCTCGGCGAGGATCTCGTCCAGCAGGGCGTCGTCATGCACCGGCGCGATCTGGTGGCGAAGGATCTGCGCGTCGATCAGCCGGTCGAGGTGCAGGCGCAGGCCGTTCGACAGCACGATCCGGATCACACCGAGTGCGGCGCGGCGCAGGGCATACGGGTCCTTCGAACCCGTCGGTTTCTCGTCGATGGCCCAGAAGCCCGTCAGCGTGTCGAGCTTGTCGGCCAGCGCAACGGTGGCGGAAACCGGGGCGGCCGGAACCGCGTCCGACGGCCCGAGCGGCGCGTAGTGCTCCTGCGCGGCGGCGGCGACTTCGGCGGGCAGGCCGGCGGCCTCGGCGTAGTAGCGGCCCATGAGGCCCTGAAGCTCGGGGAATTCGAAGACCATCTCGGACGACAGGTCCGCCTTGGCAACCCGTGCGGCCTGTTCGGCGAGGTCCGGATCGGCCCCGGTCATCGGCGCGATCTGGCGGGCGAGCGCCGCGATGCGGTCGATCCGGGCGGCCTGCGAGCCGAGCTTGGCGTGGAAGGTCACGTTCGCCAGTTGATCCAGCCAGGGCTGCATCTTTTCGCGCTTGGCGATGCGCAGGTCGTTTTCCCAGAAGAACTTGGCGTCCGACAGGCGCGCCGACAGCACCTTGAGGTTCCCGGCCAGCACGGTCGCGCCGTTGTCCGCCGTTTCCCGGTTCGCGACGGTGACGAAGCGTTCGAAGCGGCCCGATTTCGGGTTCTTCACGGAAAAGAACTTCTGGTGTTCCTTCATCGAGGTCTGCAGCACCTCGGGCGGCAGGTCGAGGAAGTCGGGCGCGATGGCGCCCATCAGGACCACCGGCCATTCGACCAGCCCCGCGACCTCGGACAGCAGGCCCCGGTCCTCGACCAGTTCCAGCCCGGCGGCGAAGGCGGCGTTCTGCGCGTCGTTCAGAATGTGTTCGGCACGCTCGGACGGGTCCAGCACCACGTGGGCGCGCTTGAGCCTTGCGGCGTAATCCTCGAACCCGTTCACGGCAAAGCGGCCCGGCGCCATGAAGCGGTGGCCCTCGGTCGTGTCGCCCGAATGGATCCCGTCGATATCGAGCGGCACGACGATCTTGCCTGCCTCGGTCGTCAGGATGGCGAGGATCGAATGCAGCGGCCGCACCCAGCGGAGCGGGCCCGCGCCCCATCTCATCGACTTGGGCCAGGGGAAGCTGCGGATCGTCTGTTCCAGCACCTCGGCCACGATGTCGGCGGCGGGGCGGCCGGGCCGTTCGATGATCGCGAACAGGACCTTGCCCTTCTTGTCCTCACGCTCCTCGACCTGGTCGCGGGTGATGCCCGCGCCACGCAGGAAGCCCTCGATCGCCTTTTCCGGCGCGTCGGCCTTGGGCCCGCGCCGTTCCTCGCGGATGGTGGGGCTTTCGGCCAGCAGACCCTCGACCGCCAGCGTCAGGCGGCGGGGCGTGTGGAAGGCGGCGGCATGGGCATAAGTGAGACCGGCCTCGACCAGACCGTCGGTCATCCGCTTCTTCAGTGTCGCGGCGGCGTCGGCCTGCATGCGGGCCGGAATTTCCTCGGAGAAGAGTTCGATCAGAAGATCGGGCATCGCGTCTCACCCATTCGTGGCTCAGGCGGCGCAAGGGGTGCGCCGCCCGGTGTCACGGGTGCTTAGCGTCAGTGGCCTCGAGGGTCCAGTGGGTCAGTGCACCTGCGCGGCGGCACGGTGCATCTCGCCCCGCGCCTTGGCCTTGGCGCGGGTGGCCAGCGTGGTGATCTCGTCATCCGTGGCGCGCGGCACGACGCGATAGATCGCCTCGACGAAACAGTAGAGCGCGAAGCCGAGGGTGCCGAGCGCCAGCAGGCCGAGCAGGATGCGGCCATAGGGCTGGGCGCGCACCGTCTCGAACGCCTGACCGATGCCGCCCGCCTGACCGGGGTCGGTGCTCTGGCCGGCGTAGTAGAGGAAGGTGCCGATCAGCACGATCACCACGCCATGCGCGATCAGGCCGGCCTTGATGGCGGGATCGAGCTTTTCGGTCGTGGCGGTGCAGCGGATGTGTTCCTTGTACTTCTCCGCGATGGCCTTGTAGCCGTAGTAGAGACCGGCGCAGATCGTGATCCCGCCGATGACCATGACGATCAGCTTGCCGTTCTCCATGGCCAGAACCTTGGAGGTCAGGCTTTCCGTCCCGCCGCCTTCGCCGCTGCTGTCGCCGAGCGCGAGGCGCACGACGGAGAAGGAAAGCGCCGCGTGGATCAGGCCGGTGACGGTCTGGCCGGTGCGGGCGATCACGCCCTTGACGCCGTGGCCACGGTCTTCGAGGTCCATCCACGCGCAGATCAGCCGCCAGACGGTGTAGGCGAAGAGCCCCGCGGCGATGAGGAAGAGGAGCGGCGTGCCCCACGGTTGGGCCTTGAGCTGGGCCAGCGCGCCCTGCGTGCCTTCCGCGTCGCCGCCTTTCCAGGCTGCAAGCAGGGCGAGGCCACCCACGACGATGTAGACAATACCGCGGGCCGAATAACCGAGACGCATGACGGGGACGACCCACCCGGGTGCGAGATCTTTGGACATGGGGAACTCCTCTCGCGGGGACAGCGCGCGAGAGGCGGGTTCGGTTCCCCAGATAACGTTAACGGCGCGCGGTGCCGTCGGGGGGCGGGGGGCAGCCCTCGGGCGCGGGCTGGCCGTCAAAGACCACCTCGCCGCAGTGATTGATCTGGTGCCAGGCAAAGCCGCGCCCGTCCGGCAGGATCGCGACGACGCGGTCGATGCCGTAATGGACATCCTTGATCGACAGGTAGGCTTTCGCCGTGCCTTCCTCCAGCGCCGCGCCGATCTCTTCGGCGTCGAAGCAGGAAAACCAGCCGGGCGCGACACGGGGTTCCGCGCCGGGGTAGGGTTCCCATCCGTCGGAGTCGAAATCGCCCGACAGGCTGAAGCAGCTGCGGTAGCGGATCGGCGAACTGTCGGCGTCGATCGCCTGCCAGTCGGCGTGGGGCAGGGGGACAGGGTCGCCCCCGCTTGTCGGCGTCAGCACCACGTCGCCTTCGCCCAGCGAGGTGACGTCGTCGTAATAGGCATAGACCTGCTGGTAATAGAGGCCCGCGCCCGCCGCCAGCGCGCAGACGACGATGACGATGGCAAGGATCTTGCCGGTCAAGCCGCCGTCTCCGCCGTCCAGCCGCCCGCCTCGGTCGTCACGAAGGCGTCGGCGCATTTCTTGGCGAGCGCCCGGACGCGGCCGATATAGGCCTGCCGCTCGGTGACCGAGATCACGCCGCGCGCGTCCAGCAGGTTGAACAGGTGGCTGGCCTTGATGCACTGGTCATAGGCCGGATGCGCCATCACGATGCGCTTGCCGGTCTTGGGGTCCTCGGCCTCGCGCGACAGGATCGCCTCGCACTCAGCCTCGGCATCCTCGAAATGCTTCAGCAGCATCTCGGTGTTGGCCACGTCGAAGTTCCAGCGGGAATATTCCTGCTCGGTCTGGCGGAACACGTCGCCGTAGCTCAGCGGGATCGGGGACTGCGGGTCGTTGAACGGCATTTCCATGACGTGGTCGATGCCGAGGACGTACATCGCCAGCCGTTCGAGACCATAGGTCAGCTCGCCCGAGACCGGATGGCAGTCATGGCCGCCGACCTGCTGGAAATAGGTGAACTGCGACACCTCCATGCCGTCGCACCAGACCTCCCAGCCCAGACCCCATGCGCCGAGCGTCGGGCTTTCCCAGTCGTCCTCGACGAAGCGGATGTCGTGCAGGTCCATGTCGATCCCGATCGCCTGAAGCGAGCCGAGGTAGAGGTCCTGCAGGTCGGGCGGGCTCGGTTTGATCAGCACCTGGTACTGGTAGTAGTGCTGCAGCCGGTTCGGGTTCTCGCCGTAGCGCCCGTCGGTCGGGCGCCGGGACGGCTGGACATAGGCCGCGGCCCAGGGCCGCGAGCCGAGCGAGCGCAGTGTCGTGGCCGGGTGAAAGGTGCCCGCGCCGACCTCCATGTCATAGGGCTGCATGATCGCGCAGCCCTTGGACGCCCAGTAGGTCTGAAGCCTCAGGATGATCTCCTGGAAGCTTTTGGGTTTCGCATTCGCCTCGGCCATGTCGGTCCTCGTCCGGCTGGAACTCGGCGCATGGACTAGTCCGGCGGCGGGGCCGGGTCAACATGCGTGCGGATGACGCGCCGTCGCAGGGCGCGGAAGCCTGCGCACGGTAATTTTAACGTGCAGGTGGCCACGAATTTGTTATGAGGAACCAACCGAGCAATAAAAGACGTCCCGAAAGGCATTTTCCGACATGTATCGCATTCTTATCGCGCTGGTCTTCGCGGTAACTTTCCTTGTTCGACCCGCCGCCGCCCAGCAGGATCTCGTCTGGGTCCAGATCGAGGCGCAGCCGACCCTCGCCGAAGCGCAGAGCGCCATCCGCCGCTATGCCGACCGCCTGCAGGACGTGAACGGTTTCGCTCTGGACGGGGGCTGGTACGCCATCGCGCTCGGGCCCTACACGCGCGACGACGCGGCGCAGGTGCTGAGCGTGCTGCGGCGCGAGGGCGCGATCCCGCGTGACAGTTACATCGCCTTTCCGTCGGCCTACCGGCAGCAGTTCTTTCCGGTCGGGGCCAACAGCCTGAACAGCGCGCCGGTGCTGCCGCAGGACTCGAACACGCCCGCGGAAACCGCCACACCCGCGCCCCAGCCGGACGCGCAGCCTGAAACGCAGACACAGGCGCAGGCCGACCCGGCCCCGACTCCGGCCCCGCAGCCCGAGGTTCAGACCCCGGCGCTGCCGGACGAAACCCCGGCCGAGGCCCGCCGCAGCGAGGCACTGCTGACCCGCGAGGAGCGCGAGCAGCTGCAGATCGCCCTGCAATGGGCCGGTTACTACACCGCCGCCATCGACGGCGCCTTCGGCGCGGGCACCCGGCGGTCCATGGCCGCATGGCAGGACGCGAACAACCACGAACCCACGGGCATCCTGACCACCGCGCAGCGGGCGGAACTGATCGCGCAATACAATGCCGTCCTGGACGGCCTGGGCCTGCACCGCGTCACGGACGAGATGGCGGGGATCGAGATGATGATGCCGACCGCGCGCGTCAGCCTCGACAACCACGTCGCGCCCTTTGCGCATTACACCTCGGCCGACGGCAGCCCGGTGCGGGTCGTCCTGATCTCTCAGGCGGGCGACCGGGACACGCTCTATGGCCTGTATGACATCATGCAGACGCTCGACATCATCCCCGAAGACGGCGAGCGCGAGCGGCGTGACACCTCGTTCACCATCACCGGGCGCAATTCGCAGATCGTCTCCTACACCGAGGCGGCGCTGGAGGGCGGGGCGATCAAGGGCTTCACGCTGGTCTGGCCCGCGGGCGACGAGGAACGGCGGACCCGGCTTCTGGGCGAGATGCGCGGATCGTTCCGCACGCTCGACGCCGTGCTGCCCGCCTCGGCCGGAATGGACGAGTCGCAGCGTGTCGATCTGGTCTCCGGGCTGGAGGTGCGCAAGCCGCTCCTGTCGCGCTCGGGCTTCTACGTGGACGGCACCGGCACGGTCGTGACCGCCGCCGCGGCGGTCGCGCAGTGCGGGCGCGTCACGCTGGACCAGAAGATCGACGCCCGCGTGGTGTCGCGCGACGCGGAGTCCGGGCTGGCCATCCTCAAGGCCGACACGACGATCGCGCCGATCGGGCAGGCGGTGTTCGCCACCGTCACCCCGCGCCTGCAGTCCGAGGTCTCGGTCGCCGGTTATCCCTACGAGGGTGTCCTGCCGGCGCCCAGCCTGACCTTCGGCACGCTGGCCGACGTGCGCGGCCTGCACGGCGAGGACACGCTGCGCCGTCTGACCCTGACCGCCCAGCCCGGCGATGCGGGCGGGCCGGTCTATGACAAGGCGGGCCGGGTGATCGGGATGCTGCTGCCGCGCGGCGACGCCGAGCAGAAACTGCCCGAGGACGTGGTCTTTGCGCTGGACGGCGCGAAGGTCATGCAGGCGCTGACCGCTGCCGGCGTCAGCCCCCGCACAGGGGCGTCCGATCAGGACATGCCCCCCGAGGACATCGCGCGCGAGGCGCGGGCCATGACCGTCCTCGTCGGCTGCTGGGAATGAATGTCGCACCCCGTCCGAAAGGGCGGGGTGACGCATGGGAAGTCCGGAAATCGCGCCTTGCGCGGTGCGCAATCCTGCCTATGCTGCGTCCACTTCCAAGCGGGGTGCCGCAATGCAGCAAAATTCGTCTGACATCTGCCTGATCACACCGACCGCGCCGGTCACCGTCAAACATCACGGTGGCCGCGCCAAATGCCTGCAGCGTCTCGTGCGGCTCGATCTGCCGGTTCCCAAGACCGTCGCGCTGTCGTTCGACGCCGTGCATTCCATCGCACAGGGCGAACGGCTGGACATGAACGCGCTGCTGGAGCCGTTCGGCCCCATGCCGCTGCTCTGCGTGCGCCCGTCCTCCGAGGATCCCGACTGGGGCGGGCCGAGCGCCGTGCTGAACATCGGCCTGAACGACGCCTCCTATGTCGAGCTGAGCGACAGTATCGGGTCCGAGGCCGCGACCCGTCTCTACGCCCGCTTCGTGCAGGCCTTCTCCATTCATGTCGCCCGGCTGGACCCGGACATGTTCGACGGTCTGGAACTGGACGGCATCGACGCGCTCTCCGCCGCGCTGCACGCCTACGAGGAAGAAACCGAAGAGCCGTTCCCGCAGGAACCGGCCGTCCAGCTGGCCGCCGTGCTGCGGTCGATGGCGCGGGCGTGGGAGGGCACCACCGCACGCCTGCTGCGGCAGGCCAAGGGCGCGCCGGCGGATGCCGGTCTGGGCCTCGTCGTGCAGTCAATGGCGCTCGGGCTGGGGCAGGGCGAATGCGGGTCCGGCGTGATCCAGCTTGTCAGCTCGACCACCGGCCTGTCCAAGATCACCGGCCGCTACCGCAGCCAGAGCCAGGGCCGCGAGGCCCTGTCGGGCGAGGCGGGGGCGGTCTATCTGGCGCGTGACCCGCGCGGCCCCTCGCTGGAGGAACTGGCGCCTGAGGCATTCCAGAACCTCATCACCTACACCGAGACGATGCGCGAACGGCTGCGCGAGGAAATGCAGACCGAGTTCACCATCGAGAACGGCAAGGTGCATGTCCTCGACGGCGTCCGCATCCGCCGCTCGTCCCGCGCCGCCGTCCGCATCGCGGTCGCGCTGGCCGAAGAGGGCATCATCCCGCGCGAAGAGGCCGTCCTGCGGGTCGAGCCGCGCGCGCTGAACGAGATGCTGCACCGGCAGGTCGACCCCGAGGCCAAGCGCGACGTGGTCGCACGCGGCATCGCCGCCAGCCCCGGCGCCGCGACCGGGCGCATCGTCTTCACCGCCTCCGCCGCGCAGGCCAGTGCCGCGCGGGACGAACCCTGTATCCTCGTCCGGCGCGAAACCACGCCCGAGGACATCCGCGGGATGCACGCCGCCGTCGGCGTGCTGACCGAACGCGGCGGGATCACCAGCCATGCCGCCGTGATCGGGCGCGGTCTGGGCCTGCCCTGCGTCGTGGGGGCGTCCGATCTGAAGTTCTCGATGCGGGGTGAAAAGATCACCACGCCGGACGGCCGCAGCTTCAAGGCGGGCGACGTCATCACAGTGGACGGCACGCGGGGCGAGGTTCTGGCGGGCGAGACGCCGCTGCTGGAGGCCGCGCAGGACGAGGCGTTCCAGACGCTGATGACATGGGCGGACGAGTTCCGCGACATCGGCGTGCGCGCCAATGCCGACACCCCCGCCGATGCGCAGACCGCGCGCAACTTCAACGCGCAGGGCATCGGGCTGTGCCGGACGGAACACATGTTCTTCGAGGCCGACCGCCTGATCGTGATGCGCGAGATGATCTTTGCCGACACCGCCAAGGACCGGCGCGCGGCGCTGGACCGGCTGCTGCCGATGCAGCGCGCGGATTTCATCGAGCTGTTCCGCATCATGCAGGGCCAGCCGGTCTGCATCCGGCTGTTCGACCCGCCGCTGCACGAATTCCTGCCCTCGGACAAGGTCGGCATCCGCGAACTGGCCGAGGCGCTGTCGCTGCCCCGCTCGGACGTGGAGCACCGGATCGAACAGCTGTCGGAATACAACCCCATGCTGGGGATGCGTGGCGTGCGCCTCGGGATCACGGTGCCCGAGATCTACGAGATGCAGGCCCGCGCCATCTTCGAGGCGACGGTCGCCGCCAGCCGCGAGGGCGATCCGGTGGTGCCCGAGATCATGATCCCGCTGGTCAGCGCCAAGCGCGAGGTCGAGCTGGTCAAGACCCGCATCGACGCCGTCGCCGCCGCCGTGCGGAACGAGACGGGCCGCGACTTCGCCTACCGCCTCGGCGTCATGGTCGAGACGCCGCGCGCCGCGCTCCGGGCGGGCGAGATCGCGCCGCATGCCGCCTTCCTGTCCTTCGGCACCAACGACCTGACCCAGATGACCTACGGCCTGTCGCGCGACGACGCCGGGCGGTTCATGTCCGCCTACGTCCAGCAGGGGGTCTATGCCGAGGATCCGTTCCACGTTCTGGACACCGAAGGTGTTGGCGAATTGCTACGCACCGGCGCTACCAGAGGGCGAGCCGCACGAAAGGATCTTGTGCTTTCGATTTGTGGTGAACACGGCGGAAACCCCGAATCAATCGACTTCTGCAGGCAGGCGGGCTTCGACTATGTGTCCTGTTCCCCCTTCCGCGTACCGGTCGCAAGGCTGGCCGCAGCGCAGTTTGCCCTGCGGGACCGGATGGGTGAAAACCCGGAAAAAATCGTTTGATTATATAACGAACCGGCAACAATTCGCCGCCGCATTCAACCCGCTGGAAAGGGTGTTACCTGCCCTTGGGTGGATCTGAACGACATTTTGGACTAGGCGTGGTCGCCGTGCGCCTTCTGGGGGAGGCGTGAGGTAAGGGATTTTGCTGCTATGTCCATCATACGTGCGGTGCTCATTTTGTGTGCGCTTGCCGGAGTTGTGCGTGCCGAAGAGAGCCCGATCGCTGCGGCCCTCGGTCAGGAGCGTAAGGCGCTCCTCGCGCTTCCGAACAATACGCTCAGCGCCATGCTGAACGCCCCGGCGGGCGATCGGCTGGATATGGGCCGTCCGATTATCGAATATTCCCGCGCATGGCTGTCCAAGCAGCCGCGCGCGACCGGTGACTCCGAATGGGCCTGCCTGGCCGAGGCGCTGTACTTCGAAGCGCGCGGCGAAACGGTGAAGGGCCAGTTCGCGGTGGCCGAGGTCATCATGAACCGCGTCGACAGCCCGGCGTTTCCGAATTCGATCTGCGGGGTGATCCACCAGGGCACCGGGCGCAAGTACGCGTGCCAGTTCACCTACACCTGCGACGGCCATGCCGAGGTGATCGCCGAACCGCGCGCCTATCAGCGCGTGGCCAAGGTCGCCGCCGCGATGGTCGCGGGCGCGCCGCGTGCACTTACCGACGGGGCGACCTACTATCACACCGCCCACGTCTCGCCGTCCTGGGCGCGCAAGTTCGCGCTGACCGCGTCGATCGGCGTGCACCACTTCTATCGCCGCCACGTTCGCGTCTCGTCGAACTGAGCGCATCGACGTCCGCCGGTCGCCGCAAATGGCGGCTGGCCTGCCGCCTTTTGTCCTGATAGGCCGCGCCTGACGTGGCAGGTATGGGTCGCGACAAGGACGGACCGGCATGAGCGACCGCATTTCCCAGGCTTTCGGCCATCCCTACGAACGCGCCGTGGCCCTGTCCGGCGAGGACCCGCTCGACCGGATCTCGCTGCGCGATCACGTGGCCGAGGTCGAGATCGGGGCGTTTCAGGCCGAACGCGGCACGACGCAGCGCCTGCGCTTCAACGTGGTGGTCGAGGTGGCGCGGCCGGACGACGATCTGGCCGACGACGTGGACCGCATCCTGTCCTATGACAAAGTGACCGAGGCGATCGCGGCCGAGCTGCATGCCGAACGCCTGAACCTGCTGGAAACGCTGGCCGAGAACATCGCGCACCGGATCCTGCAGGAGGATCTGGCGGTCCGTGTCTACGTCAGGATCGAGAAGCTGGACCGCGGCCCCGGCGCGCTCGGGGTGGAAATCGTCCGCTCGCACGAGGATGCGCCGCTTGCGGCGGATGAACCGCACGAGGCGGGGCAGCATCCGGTCGTCGTGCATCTGTCGGCTGACGCGGTGATGTCGCCCGCACTCGGCGGCTGGCTGGACCGGCTGGCGGCGGGCGGGGCGCCGGTGATCCTGACCGTGGGCCTGCCGCCCGTGCCTCAGCCCGAAAGTGCGGCGAAGCTGGCGCAGCGGCGGATCGACCTGCTGGCCATCGAACAACAGGCCTGGGTGCTGGCCGGGCGGGATCGGCGCTGCGTGGTGGTGAACACCCGCACCGAACTCGACTGGGCGATGAAGCACGGGCAGATCTCGGTCTGGGCGCCGTCCAAGATCGTGCTCGACGCGCCCGAGGGGCCGCACGGCTCTGTCCGCGACACCGCCGCGCTGGCGGCATGGTTCGCGGGCCTGATGGGCGCGCGGGAACTGGTCGTCGTGGGCGACCGCGCCCCGCTGGCCCCGGTGCCGGTCCGCGCGGTGACGGCGGAGGTCGGGCCTTGAGCGACCTGCTGCGCCCGCTGGCGCAAACGCATACGCCGCGCCCCGCCGAAGCACAGCCGCTGGCAGGCAGCGCGGCGGTCTGGTGGCGCGACGGACTCGCCCTGGGGGGACAGGCGGTGGATGCGTCGGAGACACCTGCCGCGTTCTCGGCCCCCCGCGTGCCGGTCTGCGGCGTGCCGATGGACGGGCCCCGGATCATGGGCATCCTGAACGTCACCCCCGACAGTTTCTCGGATGGGGGCCGGCACCTTGCCCTGACCGATGCCGTGGCCCGCGCCCGCGACATGGCGGCTGAGGCCGCGTTCATCGACATCGGTGGCGAAAGCACCCGCCCCGGCGCGCGCGAGGTGCCCGTGGACGAGGAAATCGCCCGCACCGCCCCGGTGATCCGCGCCATCCGGGCCGAAGGGATCACGACGCCCATCTCGATCGACACCCGCAAGGCCAAGGTGGCCGAGGCCGCGCTGGAGGCGGGGGCGGACATGGTGAACGACGTCACCGCGCTGCGCTACGATCCCGACATGGCGCGGCTGGTGGCCGACAGGGGCGTGCCGGTCTGCCTGATGCATTCGGTCGCCGATCCGGAAACCATGCAGCAGCACGCCCGCTATTCGGACGTGGTGGCCGAGGTGCACGCGCATCTGGCCGAGCGGATTGAGGCGGCCCTGAAGGCCGGTGTCGGCGAGGCATCCATCATCGTCGACCCCGGCATCGGCTTCGGCAAGACGCTGGATCACAACCTCGACCTGCTGCGCAACCTGACCACCCTGCATTCCTTCGGGCTGCCGGTCCTGCTGGGCGCGTCGCGCAAGCGGTTCATCGGGACGCTGAGCGGGGCCGAGGCGGCCGACGCCAGAATGCCGGGATCGCTCGCCGTGGCCTTGCATGGCGCGGCGCAGGGGGTACAAATCCTGCGTGTGCACGACACGGCGGAAACGCGGCAGGCGCTGCTGGTGCAGCAGGCGATCTGGCACGCGGGGGCAGGGCAGGACAATGACTCGTAAACTCTTTGGCACGGACGGCATTCGCGGGCAGGCCAACACCGCCCCGATGACCGCCGACATCGCCCTGCGCATCGGCGCGGCGGCGGGGCGTTACTTCCGCCGCGACGACAGCCGGGCGCACCGGGTGGTGATCGGCAAGGACACGCGCCTGTCGGGCTACATGTTCGAGAACGCGCTGACCGCCGGTCTCACCTCGACCGGCATGAACGTCCTGCTGCTCGGCCCCGTGCCGACCCCGGCGGTCGGGCTGCTGACCGTGTCCATGCGCGCCGACCTCGGCGTCATGATCTCGGCCAGCCACAACCCGGCGGCGGACAACGGGATCAAGTTCTTCGGCCCCGACGGGTTCAAGCTGTCGGACGAGGCCGAGGCCGAGATCGAGGCACTGGTCGCCAGGGGCGTCGAACCCGCACAGGCCCGCAACATAGGCCGCGCCAAGCGGATCGACGAAGGCCGCTTCCGCTACATGGAGCGCCTGAAATCGACCCTGCCGACGGGCATCCGGCTGGACGGGATCAAGGTCGTCGTGGACTGCGCCAACGGCGCCGCCTACCGCACCGCGCCGGACCTGTTGTGGGAGCTCGGCGCCGATGTCGTGCCGCTCGGCACCACGCCGGACGGGTTCAACATCAACGAGAAATGCGGCTCCACCAAGCCCGAGGCGGCGGCGGCGGCGGTGGTCGCGCATGGCGCGGACCTCGGCGTCTGCCTCGACGGGGACGCGGACCGGGTGATCCTGATCGACGAGAACGGCCATATCGCGGACGGCGACCAGGTGATGGCGCTGCTGGCCGCCCGCTGGTCCGAAGAGGGCCGCCTGAGTGGCGGCGCGCTGGTTGCGACGGTGATGTCGAACCTCGGGCTGGAACATTTCCTGCGCGCCCGTGGCCTGCGGCTGGAGCGGACCAAGGTCGGCGACCGCTACGTCGTGGAGCGGATGCGTGCCGGGGGCTTCAACCTCGGCGGCGAACAGTCGGGCCACATCGTGATGACCGACTACGCCACCACCGGCGACGGCCTGATGGCCGCGCTGCAGTTCATCGTGGCGATGGTGAAGAGCGGAAAGCCCGCCTCGGCCCTCGCGCGCCAGTTCGACCGCGTTCCGCAGAAACTGCAGAACGTCCGCTACGCCGCCGGCACCGATCCGCTGTCGACAGACAGCGTCCGCGCCGCGATCAAGTCGGCCGAGGCGCGGCTGGCCAAGAACGGCCGCCTCGTGATCCGCAAGTCGGGGACCGAGCCGCTGATCCGCGTCATGGCCGAGTGCGACGACGAACGGCTGATGGAAGACGTCGTCGCCACACTCTGCGCGGCGGTCGAGGCCGCCTGACACGGTGCGGCAGGGGCCCCTTGAGGGCCCCCGCCGTTATCCGCGCAACCTGTGCTCGAGGATGATCGGCACGACGAGGTCCTCCTCGTCCGCCAGATGCCGGTCGAGCAGCGCCGCGATCGTCGCGGCGTCCTTCTCGACCCCCGGCACCTCGCGCGCGACATCCACCGGCGACAGCTGCGCCAGCTGCACCACCCGGTTGGCCCCGCGCGCGAAACTGTCGAGCGTCGCGTCCAGCGCCTCGTGATCCGCCTCCAGAATGTCCAGCCCGCGCTGCAGCCGCCCCTCGGCCGCGCCGAGCTCCGGGAAGAAGGTGCGGTCCTCCCACGTGTGGTGCCCATGCAGGTTGCGGATCAGGATATGGCCGTATTTCGCCAGCGTGTGCGCATAGGTCCGTTCGTCGATCTCCTTGTCGAGGAACCGCGCGGTGTCCTCCGTGACATAGGAGGCCAGTGTGCGGAACGTGGCATGGGCGCCCATCCAGTTCTGGACGGAGCGGGCGAAGTTCGGGTGATCCGGCCAGGTTTCGCGCGGATGCGCCCGAAGCAGGAACTGCATCTCGTCCGGCAGTCCCTGTCTGAGGGTCACGGTTTCGGTCATCGCCGGGATATGGGGTGCTGCTTTGGTGTTACAACATAACGCCCCGACTGGCGGGGTTGCATCCGATGACTGGCTCCCGCACTGCGGTCATGGCTGTAAATTGAGCAAATTTTCATGATTGCTTGGTAAATACGCTGACAAACACACAACATGTCGCGGAATGACTCGGCGCAAGGGACATCAGGGCGCATGCTTGGGGCAGGGGAGGCCACACCGCACAGGAGACCTGAACATGTGCCTGACCGCCGAAGCCCTGCTGATCTTCCTCAACCTGCTGCCGCCCGAGATCGTGGACCGCGCGCCCGACCGCATCCTCGTCCATGCCGAGGAGCGCACGGCCGTCTGGACGCTGGTCAGCGAAACGCCCAAACAGAAATGGTGCACCGACGCCAAAAAGATCGACGCCGCCTTCCGTCTGAAAGGCGGCGTCGACGCGTGAGTCCGGGGCCGGGGCGGCATCCGGCCGCCCGCAGCGCGTAAAACTCAGTTCTTCGACTTGTCGACCATCTTGCCGGCCGAGATCCAGGGCATCATCGCCCGGAGCTTCTCGCCGACCTGCTCGATCTGGTGCTCGTCGTTCAGGCGGCGGGTGCCCTTGAAGAACGGCTGGCCGACGGCGTTTTCCTGCATGAAGTCACGCACGAACTTGCCGGTCTGGATGTCGCGCAGGATCGCCTTCATCCGGGCCTTGGTCTCGTCGTAGGGCAGGACCCGCGGGCCCGACACGTATTCGCCGTACTCCGCGGTGTTCGAGATCGAGTAGTTCATGTTCGCGATACCGCCTTCGTAGATCAGGTCCACGATCAGCTTCACCTCGTGCAGGCATTCGAAATAGGCCATCTCGGGCTCGTAGCCCGCCTCGACCAGCGTTTCGAAGCCCATGCGGATCAGCTCGACCAGACCACCGCACAGGACGGCCTGCTCGCCGAACAGGTCGGTTTCGCATTCCTCGCGGAAGTTGGTCTCGATGATGCCCGAGCGGCCGCCGCCGATGGCCGAGCAGTAGGACAGGCCCAGCTCCAGCGCCTTGCCCGACGCGTCGTTGTGCACGGCCACGAGGCAGGGCACGCCGCCGCCCTTGGTGTATTCGCCGCGCACGGTGTGGCCGGGGCCCTTGGGCGCCATCATGATGACGTCAACGCCGGGCTTCGGCTCGATCAGGCCGAAATGCACGTTCAGACCGTGGGCAAAGGCGATCGCGGCGCCTTCCTTCAGGTTGTCGTGGACGTATTTCCGATAGGTCTCGGCCTGCAGTTCGTCCGGCATGGTGAACATGATCAGGTCGCACCATGCGGCGGCTTCGGCGATGCCCATGACCTTCAGGCCTTCGCCCTCGGCCTTCTTGGCGGAGGCGGAGCCTTCGCGCAGGGCGACGACGAGGTTCTTGGCGCCGCTGTCGCGCAGGTTCAGGGCGTGGGCGTGGCCCTGGGAGCCATAGCCCAGGATCGCCACTTTCTTGTCCTTGATCAGGTTTATGTCGCAATCGCGGTCGTAATACACGCGCATGGTCTGTTCCTTCCTATGTTGCCACCCTCGACAGGTCCGGGGCGGTTCTGGCGCGCAGGATAGGCGGAATGGCGCGATTTGGTTTGCAATTCTTGAGGAAATACGCGACATAGCGCGAAATCCATTCGCCGGATAGCCATACATGTCAACAATCATGCTCGACGATGCGGACCGCCGCATCCTGCGCCACCTTCAGGCCGATCCCGCCGCGACCTCGGCCGAACTGGCCGACCGCGCGAGCCTGAACGCCGCCACATGCTGGCGCCGCCTCGAACGGCTGCGCGAGGCGGGGGTGATCCGCGGCACCCGCGCGGTGATCGACTGGCGCGCCTTCGGGTGGGAGGTCGAGGTCTCGCTCCGCCTCACCCTCGACAAGACGCAGCCCCGCGCGTTCGACGATTTCCTCGCCGCCGCAAGGCAGGTGCCCGAGGTGCTGGAGATCCAGACCTTCCTCGGCCAGGTCGATGTCCGCCTCGGCCTGATCGCCCGCGACATGGCCCATTACAAGGAGATCTACCGCGACCGCATCCTGACCCTGCCGCATATCACCGATGTCGAGGCGCTGATGCACATCGCGCGCCTCAAGCACGACGAGACCCTGCCGATATGATCGCACTCGACGACCGCGACCGCGCCATCCTGCGCGCGCTCTCCGACGACGCCACCCAGACCGCGGGCGCCCTCGGCCGCCGCCTCGGCCTGTCGCAGCCCGCCACGTGGCGCCGCATCCGCCGCCTCGAAGAGGCCGGCATCCTTGCCGGCCGCCGCGTCGACCTCGACCTCGCGGCCCTCGGCTTCGGCGTCACGGTCTTTCTCGGCGTCAAGATCGCCACCCGTGGCCGCGCCAGCATGGACGATTTCGAACGCGCCGTCTCGGCCATCCCCGAAGTCCAGTCGGTCGAGCACATCCTCGGCCTCTACGACTACCGCCTCCGCGTCACCGCCCGCGACATCGCCGATTTCGAACGCGTCCTGCGCCGCCGGATCATGACCCTGCCGGGCGTCGCCAGCGTCGACGCCAACGTCATGCTCTCCGAAGAACGTCTGCCCGGCCCCCTGGGCTGAGCACAGGTCCCCTGCTTCTTCTGGTCACAAATACTTTGGGGGAGTTCGAGGGGGCAAAGCCCCCTCGTCGGCAGACAAGTAAAGGCGCGCGCCGCAGGCGCACATCTGGATCGCGACCGGGCCGATCAGACTGCGTCGGCCCCGCGCGCACCCAGCCCCATCTGCATCAGCATCTTCCGCACCGGGGCCGAGCCGTAAAGCGCCGCCAGCCCCGCCGCCCGCAAGTCGCGCAAAGGCCGCGCATGGACCTGGCTCGCGCGGTTCAGCGCGTCGATCCCGGTGGCGCGGATCACGACCTCGCGGTGCCGCGCGGCGTGATAGCTCTCCAGCACCGCCGCAGCGCCCGGATCGTCGCGATGCGCGACAACGAGGTCCCGCAACGCCCGCAAATCCCCGAGCGACATGTTCAGCCCCTGTGCGCCGATCGGCGGCACGACATGCGCGGCCTCGGCCATCAGCGCGACGCGCTCGCCGGCCATCCGCTCGGCCACCTGCGTGACGATCGGCCAGACCGCGCGGGGCGTTTCCAGCTTCAGCGGCCCGAGGATTCCGCAGGACCGCTCGAACAGCGCCGCCTCGAAGGCCCCGGTCTCCAGTCCCGCCAGCCGCACAGCTTCCGGCCCGTCCTCCATCCAGACCACGGCCGATGAGGGCCGCCCGTCGCGGTCGGGCAGTGGCACCAGCGTGAACGGCCCGCCGGAGCGGTGGATCTCGGTCGACACGTTCTCGTGCGGGATCGGGTGCGTCACGGCAAAGGCCAGGGCCTTCTGCCCGTAGCGCGTCACCTTCATCCCGATCCCTGCCGCCTCGCGCATCGGCGAGCCGCGGCCGTCGGCGGCGATGACCAGTTTCGTGCGCACGCGCGACCCATCGGACAGCCCGACGCGCGCCTCGGCGGTGCGGGTGAACAGCGACACCGTCGCGCAACCGGGCCGGAAATCCACGTTCGGCAGCGCCTCGATCCGGGCCACCATCTCACGCCGCAGCAGCCAGTTCTGCAGGTTCCAGCCGAAGGGCGCGCCGCCCAGTTCGGCTGAATCGAAATCCCGCACCTGTCGCGCCACCGGCTCCGCGCCGCCCGCATCCACGATCCGCATGATCCGGAGCGGCGCCGCATGGGGCGCCAGCGCAGGCCAGAGCCCGGCATCCTCCAGCAGCGCGCGGGCGGGCTGCAGGTAGGCCGTCGTGCGCATGTCCGCGCCCGCGGCCCCTTCCTCGGTCACCGGCGGGGCGGGGTCGACGCAGAGCACCCGGAACCCCTCGGTCCCGAACAGGCAGGCCGCGGTCAGGCCGGCGGGGCCGCCGCCGGAAATGACGATGTCGAAATGCTGGTCCATCGTGACGCCTCCTGCCGCTCTATCTAGGGCGGCGGCGGGGCGGGCGAAAGCGGCAAAGCGTCCCGGTCGGCGCAGCCGTTCCGTGCTACTTGCCGACCGTGATCAGGATCAGGACCGTGAACATCACCGGGACCAGTGCCAGCGCGATCAGGCTCAGCGCCATGATGCCCCAGGTCTTCACCGCCAGCACCACGAGGGTCAGCAGGATCACCAGCAGATACCAGACGTTGCCCTCGAAATCCGCGTACAGCTCGCGGGCGATGCGGCCGAGGACGGGAAGGCGGTAGAGGATGCCGCGCGGGGCGGCGGGGGCGATGGCGTGGGACATGGGGGCCTCAGGACATAAGATGCAGCCCAGATATGCCTTGGCCGCCCGCGCTCAACGCGACACGGCGCCCCGGCGCGACACCCTGTCGCCTGCGTCAGATGATCCGCGCCAGAAAGCCCGGCAGGTCGTCCGTGTGGTGGTGGATGTGCGGGGCCGGGGCCGCCGCCGGGGCGACATGCACAGTGCGCATCCCCATCTCGTGCGGGGCGGCGAGGTTGCGGGCATCGTCCTCGAACATCGTCGCCCGCTTCGGATCCAGCCCGTCGAGCGCGAAGACCGTGTCGAAGGCCGTCCGGTCCGGTTTGGGATGAAAGCCCGCGTGCTCCACCCCGTAGACCGCGTCGAACAGCCCCGTCAGCCCGCGCGCCTCGATCACCCGTTCCGCATAGGGGCCGCAGCCGTTGGTATAGACGATCTTGCGCCCCGGCAGCGCCCGGATGCGCGCGGCGAGGTCTGGATCGCGGGCCAGACCGGACAGGTCGATCTCGTGCACATGGGTCAGGTAGGGCAGGGGATCGACGTCGTGCAGCCGCATCAGACCGGCCAGCGTCGTGCCGTGGTCGCGCCAGTACTGCCCGCGCAGGCGGTCCGCCTCGTCCCGGTCGACGCCGAGCGTGGTCATCACCCAGTCGGTCATCCGCACCTCGATCTGGTCGAAGAGCCGCGCCTCGGGCGGGTAGAGCGTGTTGTCGAGGTCGAAGACCCAAGTCTCGACATGGGCGAATTGCGGGGCGAGGTCGATGGAGAGCGGCGCGTTGGTCATGGCGCGACACTAGGGGCCGGCACGGGGTGGGACAAGGGTGGGACAAGGCGCCGCTTGCCGAAACCGGCGGGGGGCGTCTACTGTCGCGCGATGAAGGACACGACGGGAAAGCCTCGGGCCATGAAGCCGCAGCAGACGGATGCCTATTCGCTGATCCTCGAGGCGATCGATGTGGGCGACTACAAACCCGGCGACCGGCTGGTGGAAAGCGAACTGGCCGACCGCTTCGGTGTGTCGCGCACCCCGATCCGCGAGGCGCTGCAGCGGCTGGAAACTCAGTCCCTGCTGACCCGCGACGGGCGGTCGCTGATCGTCGCCTCGCTCGATCACAACCAATTGGCCGAGCTTTACGTCGTCCGGGCCGAGCTTGAGGCGCTGGCGGCCAAGCTGGCGGCGCGTCATGCCACGGCCGAGGAGATCCGCGTGCTGTCCGACATGGTCGAGGCCGACCGCGCGCTGCTCGGCGATCCGGGGGCGCTGGCCCGTGCCAACCGGCGGTTCCACAAGCAGGTGCATCTGGCCAGCCACAACCGTTTCCTCGTCCAGCAGCTGGACCTCGTCCACCGGTCGATGGCGCTGCTGGCCACGACATCTCTGGCCGCGCAGGGAAGGGATTCGGTGGCGCTGGCCGAACACGAGGCCATCGTGACCGCCATCGCCAACCGCGACGAGACCGCGGCCGGGGACGCGCTGCGCGATCACATCTCCAAGGCCTTCGTGACCCGGCTCAAGCTCGATTCCGGCGGCGTGTCGCCGGTCGTCTGATCGCCGGCCCCGGTACTGGTCCCGCGCTCGGGCAGGGACAGGCCGTGGCTTGTCTTGTCCCAGTAGAACGGCGCGACGATCAGTTCCGCCAGCGCCTTGCTGGCCGCGATGCAGGTCAGCGGCGCGTAGAACACCATCGTCGGCACCCAGGGCCAGAGGTGCCGGTGTTCCGCCCGGCGGGTGCCGATCAGCGCCAGCCCGAGGTTCAGCGCCTCGGTCACGATGAACAGCAGGCTCAGTCCCGTGATCCAGCCCGTGTCTATCACGCCTTTTGCGGGATGCGGCAGGCCCAGCGAAAGCGCCCAGCCCGACGCGATGATCGGGCCGCAGAAGGCCAGTGACAGGGCTGTCACGAAATGCGCCTGAAAGCCCGCGAACCGCCAGGGGCCGAGGTCACGCAACAGCCGCAGAGGCCGGCGCATGTGGACGAGGTAGGTCACGCAGTAGCCCTTGATCCAGCGCGATCGCTGCCTGATCCAGCGCAGGGGGCGGCAGTTCGCCTCTTCCCGTGTCGTGGTGTCGATGACCTCGGTCCGGTAGCCCATGCGGCAGAGCCGGAAGCCCAGATCGGCATCCTCGGTCACGTTATGCGCGTCCCATGCCCCGACCTCCTCAAGCGGTGCGCGCCGGATGAACAGCGTGGTTCCGCCAAGCGGCAGGCCGAAGCCGAGCCGCCCCATGCCGGGCAGGAGCAGTCGGAACCACGTGTTGTATTCGACCGTAAAGCAGCGCGCGATCCAGTTCTGGCGGGGGTTGTAGTAATCCAGCGCACCCTGCAGGCAGACGACCTCGGGCGGGGCCGCGGCGAAATGGGCGGCGACCTTGAGGATCTGATCCGGATCGGGCGCGTCCTCGGCGTCGTAGATGCCGATGATTTCGCCCCGGCAGAAGTCGAGCGCATGGTTCATCGCGCGCGGCTTTGTCCGGGGCGCGCCGTCAGGCACGGTGACGACGCGGATCCACGGTGGCAGCTGTGCCTCGGCCACGGCCTGTGCCGTGGTTTCGTCCGTTTCCTCCAACACGATCAGGACGTCGAGCCGTCCGCGCGGGTATTCGATCGCCTCCAGCCGGCGGATCAGGTGTTCCGCGATCCGACGTTCGCGATAGAGCGGCACGAGGATGGAGACGAGCGGCAGGCGGATCAGCGGCGGGACCGGCGGCGGAGTGCGGGCCTGTGTGGTCAGCCGGGCGATGGCGGCGGCGGTCTTGAGCGTCATGGCGACGACGAGCGTGACGACGGCCCAGAGGAATATGGCGCCGAATACGGCGCCCGGAGCGACGGCCATCACGCACAGAAGCGCCGCGCAGAAGAGGAGCGCGGCAAGGGCCAGACGGCCGGGCGCATGGCTGCGAAAGCTGAACTCCGGCGCGGGGCGGGCGGCGATGCGCGCGATCATCCGGTCGCGATGCACGGCGGAAAGGTGGTCATGCACGTCCTGGCGCGGGGCAAAGACCAGTCGCACCGGCCCGATATCCTTGCTCAGGATGTCTGTCAGCCGTGACGCGGTTTCGGGATAGGCGGTGGCCAGCGTCAGACCGCGCGCATCCCGCCGCACCGGGACCATCGCGTGACGCAGGCAGTCGCGCAGCGGCAAAAGGCCGGACAGGGCCGGGTCCGGTGGTGTCAGATGCAGCGATATGCGGCTGGTCCCGAGCGCCCGTGCCGCGAGGTCCAGCATCCGGGTTTCGCCAATCCGGCCCGAGGCAAAGAGTTCGCGCAGCGTTGCCGCGTCACCCGGAGCATGGAGTGACGGCGAGGCGGACAGTGCCGCCGATGATTGGGCCTGCATGACAGCAGGGGACGGCGCCGCCCGGTGCAGGCCGTCGTGCCAGTCCAGAGACTCGGGGTCCGACGACGCCAATATACCCTCCTGCCGATACGACGGGAGAGTGCACGGAGTGCATTAATCTGCGGCTAACGACGAGTAAACAAAGGGTTAATCGCCGGGCCGGCGATTAACCTTGCGCGGCGCCTGCGGCTCAGGCCGCCGCGTCCATCGAGGCGACGAAGCGTTCGAACAGGTAGAAGCTGTCCTGCGGGCCGGGGCTCGCCTCGGGGTGATACTGGACCGAGAACACCGGGCGGCCTTCGACACGGATGCCGCAGTTCGATCCGTCGAACAGCGACACGTGCGTTTCCTTGACGCCCTCGGGCAGGGTCTGGCTGTCCACGGCGAACCCGTGGTTCATCGAGGTGATCTCGACCTTGCCGGTCTCCAGATCCTTGACCGGGTGGTTCGCACCGTGGTGGCCGTGGTTCATCTTGACCGTCCGCGCACCGAGCGCCAGCGCCAGCATCTGGTGGCCGAGGCAGATGCCGAAGACGGGCAGGCTGGTCCGCTCCAGCACTTCGCGGATCATCGGGACGGCATATTCGCCGGTCGCCGCCGGGTCGCCGGGGCCGTTCGACAGGAACACGCCCGCCGGGTTGTGCGCCAGAACCTCTTCCGCGGTCGCTGTCGCGGGCAGCACGGTCACTTCGCAGCCCACCGAGGCGAGGCAGCGCAGGATGTTGCGCTTGGCGCCGTAATCCAGCGCGACGACCTTGTGCCGGGCGTTGTCCTGCCGGACGAAGCCCTGCGGCCAGGCCCACCTCATTTCATCCCAGCGATAGGACTGGGCACAGGTCACGCCCTTGGCCAGATCCTTGCCGACGAGGCCGGGGAAGGCGCGGGCGCGGGCGACCAGCGCCTCGAGGTCGAAGTTGCCTTCGGGATCGTGGGCCAGCGCGACGTGCGGCGCGCCCTGCTGGCGGATCGCGCGGGTCAGGCGACGGGTGTCGATGCCGCCGATGGCGATCCGGCCACGCGCGGCCAGCCAGTCGGACAGTCGCCCGGCCGAGCGCCAGTTCGACGGCTCGGTCGGGTCCCACTTGACCACCATGCCGTCCGCGACGGGATCGCCCGTCTCGTCATCCTCGGGGTTCACGCCGACATTGCCGACATGCGGGAAGGTGAAGGTCACGATCTGCCCGGCGTAGGAGGGATCGGTCATGATCTCCTGATACCCGGTCATCGCGGTGTTGAAGCACAGTTCGGCCTGCGTTTCGCCCGTCGCGCCGAAGCCCTTGCCATAGAATATGGTGCCATCGGCCAGTGCGAGGCAGGCGGTCGGTTTCTGTCCGTGGGAAAACGGCATGGGGTGAGTCCTAGCTGGCGGCAAATTGGCGCGAACCTAGTGTCGCAGGCGATAGGGGTCAAGGCTTCAAGGCGCCGTGATGCCGCGTCGCAGCAATAAGCGCTGCTGCCGCACGGGAACAGTTGTTTTGGGACGTGCGTTTGGGTAGAAAGGCATCTTGTCACTCGATCCAGGGGATGGGACCGATGGAATTGCGCACACGGATCAACACGGCCCTCAAGGAGGCCATGAAGGAACGTGTCGCCAAACGGCTGAGCACGCTGCGGCTTATCAATGCAGCAATCAAGGACAAGGACATCGAGGCGCGCGGCGAGGGCCGCGAGGACGGTGTCGGCGATGCCGAAGTACTGGCGATTCTCGGCAAGATGGTGAAGCAGCGCCAGGAAAGCGCGCGCGCCTACGAAGAGGGCGGCCGCATCGACCTCGCCGAGAACGAACTGGGCGAGATCAAGGTGATCGAGGAATTCCTGCCGCGCCAGCTGAACGAGAAAGAGGTCGTCTGCGCCGTGGACAAGGCGATCGCCGAGATCAACGCCGAGACGGTCCGCGACATGGGCCGCGTGATGGGCGTGCTCAAGTCGCGCTACACCGGGCAGATGGACTTCGGCTCAGTCGGGCCGATGGTCAAGTCGCGCCTCTGCGGCTGAGCGCGACGCTCCGGCCGGGCCTGCGACAATTGCGCGGCCCGTCCCACCTGTCGCGCCCCGGTGCCTTCGGCTAGAACGGCGCAGACGCGCTTAATCTGAGTGGAGGAGTCATCATGACCTCGAAATTCGCAGTCACCGCAATCGCCGCCCTCGTCGCCCTGTCCGCCCCGGCCTTCGCCGAGGGCGATGTCGCAAAGGGCGAGAAGGAATTCGGCAAGTGCAAATCCTGCCACACCATCGCCAGCGCCGATGACGTCATCGTCAAGGGTGGCAAGACCGGGCCGAACCTTTATGGCGTGATCGGCCGCACCGCAGGCACGGGCGAAGACTTCAAATACGGTGACGATATCGTTGCCGCCGGTGAAAAGGGCCTCGTCTGGACCGCCGAAAACATCGCCGAATACATGGAGGACCCGAAAGAGTTCCTTCAGGAGTATCTCGGCGACAAGGGCGCGAAGTCCAAGATGACCTTCAAGATGCGGAAGAATCAGGAAGACGTCGCGGCTTACCTCGCCACCGACGCCAACGGCGCCGTCTCGAACTGAGGCGCTGCCGGACACGGGGAACAGGCCGTCCTTCGGGGCGGCCTTTTTCATTGGCCGGGCGCCTGGATCGCCGAGCCGCGATGCAGTGAAAGTCGGCACGTGAGGCGTTCAGCCAGCCTTGCGGGAGACGATCTGGACTGGATGGGTTCGCCGTTCTTCGATGTTGCGGGCGGCGTTGCGTACAATTTGCGGGGCGAGCTTGCCCAGCAGTATGTGCGTGCCGAACACGGGCGCCTGGCCCTTTTCCGCAAGCTCGATGGCGGTTCTGTAGCCCTGCAGGTACTTCTCGCCCGTATCCGTCACCGTGATCCCGGTGAACCCGGCCTTCTCCAATGCGGCCACCGTGTCGTCCGGGCGCATCAGGTAGGCGCCGCTGCCATCCTCGGACCACGGCACGGGGTGATGCGGGTCGCCGGTTTCGCCCAGCCCGTGCTCGGTCAGCGCGAGAAAGGCGCCGGGCTTCAGCACCCTGTGGGCCTCGCGGAAGAACGCGTCCCGGTCCGCGACGTTCATCAGCACATGCTGGCAGTAGCCGCCATCGAACATGGCATCCCCGTAGGGCAGGGCCTGTCCGTCGCCAGTCACGCAGGTCACGGCGCCCGTCATGCCGACAAGAACGCTCAGCTTGTTGGCCGCCTCGACAAACGGGGCGGTGATGTCGACACCGTCCACGTGGCAGTCAAAGCGTTTCGCAATGTAGCGGGCGGGACCGCCAAGTCCGCACCCTATGTCGACCAGCCGGTCGCCGCGCTTTATGGGCAGGGCATCGGCAAGTTCGACCGTGGCGGGGAAGCCGCGGGCGTGGAAATGATCGACGGGCGCCAGCTGTTCGAGCGTCACGGTGTCGGGGTTGATCCCGGCCAGCGCCATCTGATCGAGTATGCGGGCGTATACGTCACCCTTACCCCAGTGGTCCGCAATGGACTGCAAGTCTGTCATCGTACACCTGCCTTTCCGGTCACAGGGTACCATTGTGAGTGAGCCGCAAGAATATCCCGGAATGTGTCAGGTCGCACGCCTCGGGCCGCGTTCAACGCTCCGCGGACCGACTTACTCCAGAAACCGCAACAGAGCCGATTCCGTGCGGCTGAGCCCCCGGCGGGGACGGGCCAGCCGGAACCGCTCGCCGCTGCCGGCGAGGTCGATGACATCGGGGTGGATGTAGCTGGTCCGGCACACCGCCTGCGTATTCGCCAGCCGATCCGAGGCCGCGCCGGTCATTGCGGCGATGGTGCCCTCGGGATCGTCCAAATGCGCCTCGAACGCGGCGAGGGTGCCGGCCCATGTGCGGAAGGACTTGGCCGTGAACCCGGCATCCCCACCGATCCGGGCGAGGTAGGCGTTCAGAGAACCGGAGCCCACGCTGCGCACCGTGCCATCCTCCGCGACCCAGGTGAACAGCTCTGCCCCCGGCAGGTCGCGCGCCTTTTGCAGAGCCTTCTGCAGGCGCCGGGACCGGATGACCTGACGTTGGCGGCGGCCGCCCTTGGCGGTGTAGCTCAGGTGCAGCACGCCGTCCTTCACCCGCAGGTGGCGGCGGCGCAGGGTGGTGGCGCCGTATGTGCCGTTCTCCTCGGCATAGGCTTCGGTGCCCACGCGGATTGCCAGCCGGTCGATCAGCATCAGGGCCGCCGCGTGGGCAAAGTCCATGTCGCCGGGCGGTTCGCGCAGATCGCGTTTCAGCGCCTCGCGGATGCGGGGCAGGGTGGCCCCGAACTCGGCCAGCCGGTCATACTTGGCGGCGGACCGCTGCGCGGACCAGTCGGGATGATAGCGATACTGCTTGCGCAGCCGCGCGTCGAAACCGGTTGCCATCAGGTGCCCGTTCTCGCGCGGGGACATCCAGACCTTGTCATAGGCGGGGGGCACCGCCATCGCCTCCAGCCGCTGCCGCTCGGGCCCGCGGTCGATCCGGGTGCCGTCCGGCGCGGTGTAGCTGAACCCGCGCCCGCAGCGGCGGCGCGAGATGCCGGGGCGGGTGTCGGGATAGAACACGAGGCCCATGGCTCAGGCCCGATCCACTTCGGACACCAGCTTGAGCACGCGGTCGCCGTCGTCCTGTTCGATCAGCAGGGCGCGGTCGTCGTCAGAACCGTCGCGGGTGATCTCCTCGCCCTTGATCGTGCGGGTGACCTTGCGGGCAAAGCTTTCCACCACCTTGCCGGTGGCGCTGCCGTTGCCCCATTTCCACGTCACCTCGGTGCCCTTGCGGATCATGATGCGTCCTCCCGGTTGCACAGGCGAACCCGCGGCAGGGCGGCCCGGTTCCCGCGGCGGGGCGGCAAGGTGCGACAGAATAACTTGATCTGCATCAAATCCGTGCATTGCCCACAAGCCCTTGGCATTCTAGAACACGCATAATTCGGATGGCCCGACTCCCTCTGGCTTTCCGATCCAAGGACATCCAGCAGGAGGCGAGGGCATGGCGGACGCAGCCATTCACGGCCATGATCATCACGACGACCGCGGGTTCTTTACCCGCTGGTTCATGTCGACCAACCACAAGGACATCGGGATCCTCTACCTCGTCGTTTCGGCGATCGCGGGTCTGATCTCGGTCACGTTCACCGTCTACATGCGCATGGAGCTCATGTCGCCGGGCGTTCAGTACATGTGCTTGGAGGGCGCACGTTTCTTCGCCTCCGACGCGCCCTGTACCCCGAACGGACACCTCTGGAACGTGATGATCACCTATCACGGCGTCCTGATGATGTTCTTCGTCGTGATCCCGGCCCTGTTCGGCGGTTTCGGCAACTATTTCATGCCGTTGCAGATCGGCGCGCCGGACATGGCGTTCCCGCGGATGAACAACCTGTCGTTCTGGATGTACTTCGCCGGCACCCTGCTGGGTGTCGCGTCGCTGCTCGCTCCGGGTGGCAACGGACAACTCGGGTCCGGCGTGGGCTGGGTGCTCTATCCACCGCTCTCGACGTCAGAAGGCGGCATGTCGATGGACCTCGCGATCTTCGCGGTCCACGTCTCGGGTGCCTCGTCGATCCTCGGCGCGATCAACATGATCACCACCTTCCTGAACATGCGCGCCCCCGGCATGACGCTGTTCAAGGTGCCGCTGTTCTCGTGGTCGATCTTCGTCACCGCATGGCTCATCCTGCTGGCCCTTCCGGTCCTCGCAGGCGCGATCACCATGCTGCTCACCGACCGGAACTTCGGCACGACGTTCTTCGATCCGTCGGGCGGCGGTGACCCGATCCTCTACCAGCACATCCTGTGGTTCTTCGGCCACCCGGAAGTGTACATCATCATCCTGCCCGGTTTCGGCATCATCAGCCACGTGATCGCGACCTTCTCCAAGAAGCCGATCTTCGGCTACCTGCCGATGGTTCTGGCGATCATCGCGATCGGTCTGCTCGGCTTCGTCGTGTGGGCGCACCACATGTACACCGTCGGCATGTCGCTGACCCAGCAGTCCTACTTCATGCTGGCCACGATGGTCATCGCGGTTCCGACCGGGGTGAAGGTCTTCTCGTGGATCGCGACGATGTGGGGCGGCTCGGTCGAGTTCAAGACGCCGATGCTCTGGGCCTTCGGCTTCCTGTTCCTGTTCACCGTCGGCGGCGTGACCGGCGTGGTGCTGTCGCAGGCCGGTATCGACCGCGCCTATCACGACACCTACTACGTCGTGGCGCACTTCCACTACGTGATGTCGCTGGGCGCCGTCTTCGCGATCTTCGCGGGCATCTACTTCTACTTCGGCAAGATGACCGGCCGTCACTACCCGGAATGGGCAGGCAAGCTGCACTTCTGGGCGATGTTCATCGGTGCCAACCTGACCTTCTTCCCCCAGCACTTCCTGGGCCGTCAGGGGATGCCCCGCCGCTACATCGACTACCCCGAAGCCTTCGCGACCTGGAACTATGTCTCCTCGCTCGGCGCCTTCCTGTCGTTCGCCTCGTTCATCTTCTTCTTCGGCGTGGTGATCTATTCGCTGCGGGCCGGTGCGAAAGTGACCGAGAACAACTACTGGAACGAATATGCCGACACGCTGGAGTGGACCCTGCCGTCCCCGCCGCCGGAGCATACGTTCGAAATCCTCCCCAAGCAGGAGGACTGGGACAAGGGCCACGCTCACTGAGCCGGGCCTGATCCCCGACACGGACCAGAAGGGGCCCCGGCACAGCGCCGGGGCCCTTTTGCTTTCAATGACGGAAACGGAGACAGGAACATGAGCGGAGCACAGGGTATGGCCGCCGCGGCCCCCGTCCTGCGTGCGGTCTGGCTGATCGGCGTGCCGGTGCTGGCCGTCCTGTGGGCGGCGCGGGTGGACCGGCGCCTGATGACGGCGGCGCTGTTCGCCGGGGCGGCCGCGGCCTTTGCGCCGGTGGCGATCTTCGACATCGGCATGTCGATGGCGCTTGGCGTCGATCCCAGCGGGGCGCAGGGGGCGGGGCTGTTCACCGCCGGCGTCCTCGCGCTGATCGTCGTGGCGCTCGGCGCGGGCGGGGCGGCGATCCTGCGCTACATGCGGCGGCACGGGCGGCCCATGCCGACGCTGCCGGTCGTGGTGCTGTTCCTGATCTACTACGTCACCGCCATCGCGCCCTTCCATTCCCGCACCTCGGACGCCTTCGCCCCCGGTCTGGGCGGCCCCGGCGACCCGCTGGCCATCCTCGCGCCCCTGCACGCGGTCGAGGCGCCCGCGATGGCCTTTGCCGCCGTGGCCTTCATCGCGCTGGCCCTGCTGTCGTGGCGGAGGGCCTGAGCCCTTGCCCTATGAATGGAGCGACAGCCGCCGTCACCTGACGCTCTGGCCGCACCGGTCGCTGCCCATGGGCGGTTTCGCCGTTGTAATCGGACTGTTCTTCACCCTGCTGACCGTGCCGCTCTTCGCGATGATCGGGACGGTGCTGCTGTGGGGGCTGCTGCCCTTCGGCCTCGCCGCGCTGGCGGCGCTGTGGTTCGGGCTGCGGCTGAGTTACCGGTCTGGCGAGATCGTCGAGACGCTGGAAATCGGGCCCGAGGAAACCGCGCTCCGCCGCCGCAACCCGGACGGGTCCCGGCAGGAATGGCTGTGCAACACCTACTGGGCCCGCGCCGAGCTGCACCGGACCGGCGGCAAGGTGCCGTGGTATGTCACGCTGACCGGCAATGGCCGCACGGTCGAGATCGGCGCCTTCCTCTCCGAAGAGGAACGCCGCGCGCTCTACGGCGAACTGGCCTCGGAACTGGCCGAGAAGCGCCGCGCGGGTCCGTAGCGGTTCAGCCGAACACCGGACCGAACTGACGTTTCAACGCGACATCCAGATCGTCCATCGTCACCGGCAGGCCGAGATCGACAAGGCTGGTGACGCCATGCCCGGTGATGCCGCAGGGGACGATCCCGCCGAAATGGCTCAGGTCCGGTTCGACGTTGATCGAGATCCCGTGGAAGCTGACCCATTTCCTGAGCCGGATGCCGATCGCCGCGATCTTGTCTTCGCGCGGGGTGCCGTCGGGCAGGGGGGTCTTGTCCGGCCGGGCGATCCAGACGCCGACACGGCCGGGGCGGATTTCGCCCTTCAGGTTGAACTCGGCCAGCGTGGCGATCACCCAGTCCTCGAGCTGCCGGACGAAGCAGCGGACGTCGCGGCCACGTTTGCCGACATCCAGCATCACGTAGACGATCCGCTGCCCCGGCCCGTGATAGGTGTACTGCCCGCCGCGCCGCGCCTCGTAGACCGGGAAACGGTCCGGCTCGATCAGGTCCTCGGGCCGCGCCGAGGTCCCGGCGGTGTAGAGCGGCGGATGCTCCAGCAGCCAGATCGCCTCGGACGCCTCGCCGCGCGCGATGGCATCGGCGCGGGCCTCCATCGCCGCCAGCGCGTCCTCGTAGGACACCAGACCGGTCGAGGTGATCCATTCCACCGGCTGATGCGCATTTTCCGCGCCGGGATGCGTCAATTCATTCGCCTGATTCATTTTCGTCGCGTAACCTGAGTCCATTAAAGAGATAGATAGGGATTTTCGGGTATGTTCTCCAAGTCCATTAAGACCGCGATTGCCGCAACCCTGATTGCCGGCGCCCCGGTTCAGTCCATGGCAAGCGACCTCGGGGCTGCGATCGTCGGCGGCATCATCGGCGGCGCCATCATGAGCGGGGCAGGCCAGCAGCGCAAGCGCACCTACTCCTCGTCCTCCTCGACCAACCGCAACACCGCCGCGCGCAGCGCCAACCGCGAGACGCAGACGGCGCTGAACTACTTCGGTTTCAACGCGGGCACGCCGGATGGCGTGATGGGGTCGCGGTCGCGCTCCGCCGTCGCGGCCTACCAGGGCTATCTCGGCTGGCCCGCCACCGGGAACCTGACCACGTTCGAACGCGATCACCTCCTTAGCTCCTACAGCCGGGCACAGATCGGCGGGCCGGACGTCATCAAGGCGATGCAGCGCGACCCGAACGGCGTCCGCAGCCTGCTGGTGGTCTGGCGCGATCAGAAGTTCGGGACCCAGACGGCGCGGACCACCGGCTATGCCGGCCTGCCGATCGAGGTGTCGAACGCCATCGACGAGATCGCCGACAGCTCCGAGCCCTCGGCGGAACAGCTGCTGCAGCGGACCGGCTTCATCCAGCTGGCCGAGCTGAACGGCGACGGGCGCAACGACTATGTGATCGACACCGCCGTCACCGGGTCGAGCTTCTGGTGCGGCCAGACCCAGTGCGCCGTGCTGGTCTTCGCCAGCCAGCCCGACGGCTACCGCCGCAATGAATTCCGCTACATGCGAAATGCGCAGCTGTCGAACACCGCGACGCCCGCGATGTTCCAGTGCCACCAGTCCAGCTGCTCCATGACCGACCCGCTGGCCGGTGGTGGCGGCGGCGGCATGCTCGCCGCGGCCCCTGCGCCCGCACCGGCCCCTGCGCCCGCAGCGCCGCTCCAGCCGCCCGCGATGATGGCGGCGGCCCCGGCGCCGGCTCCGGCGGCCCCTGCCGCCCCCGCACCGGCGGGCGGGCTGATGGCCCTGCCGATGGCGGGCGGCGTGGCGGACCAGCCCTCGCTGGCCAGCTACTGTTCCAAGGTCAACCTGCTGACCAGTTCCAACGGCGGCTTCATCACCGCGGGCACGATGACCGACCCCGAGCTCGCGCTGTCGGAACAGTTCTGCCTGACCCGCACCTACGCCATCGCGCAGGGCGAGGAGATGGTGAAATCCGTTCAGGGCCTCTCGACCGCGCAGATCGAACAGCAGTGCGACGCCTTCGGCCCCGCATTGGCCCCCTACGTGGCGGCGCTGGACACCAAGCCCGCGCCGCAGGTGCTGGCCGAGACGCAGAAGTTCGTGCTGGGCGCGAACATGACGATCGAGCAGTTGCAGAGCACCGGTACGATCTGCCTCTACACAGGGTATCGTCGGGACAAGCTGGACGTGGCGCTCGGCGCGGCGCTGCTGCTGACGGCTGCCGGGCAGGCGCCCTATGCGGAACTGGTCGGCCATCACCTGTCGCAGGGCTTTGGCGCCGCGCAATCGGCGGACCGGGCAAGCGGCTGGTATGACCACGCGCTGGCGGCGCTGGACAGCGGCGCCGCGCCGGTCTTCGTGCCGGGCCAGACCGACCGGGTGGAGCTGCTGCGCGCGGCCGTCAGCGGCGGCCCCGGCACGGCCCCCGCGACATCGACACCGGCGGCGCTGCCCAGCTTCTCGCTGCAGTGATCGTGCGGGGCCTCCGGGCCCCTCCGCCCCGCTTTTCCGCCGGTCCCCGAGGGGGCCGGCGGTCTGCTTCGGGTGCCCGGAAAAATCTGCCATTGGCCCCGCGTTTTGCCCCTTCACATCGCGATACAGGGCGGCTATACGGCCCCGCACTACCTGATCACGTGCGGTCGTGGCGGAATTGGTAGACGCGCAGCGTTGAGGTCGCTGTGGGGTAACACCCGTGGAAGTTCGAGTCTTCTCGACCGCACCATTTACGGCAAGTAACTGCCTGAACTTCCCGGCATTTCTGAGATCTGCTTCGGTCGGTCCGTCAGCTGGTCCCTCATCGTCCCGTGCAGAGTCCGCCACTTCCCGCGTCACTGCGATGGTCGGTCCCGCTTACCGATAGGGCCGAATGTGCCCGGTGACCCAACTCTCCTCCGAATTAGCGGAAAGTCCGCAGGTTAATTCTTGGGTCCATGCGGCGCGCATTGCCGGCCCCTTCTTAGCCACGAACTCGACTGGTGGGATATTCCCCAGGCAGGAGGGAGGGCGGTGGTGATAGTAGTCGTGCTGCCATGCCAGGACCTGCCGGCTGGCATTGGTCAGCGACGGGAATAGCGTCTCGTTGAGAAGCTCATCCCGGAAAGCGCCACTGATGATGAGCCGTTGATCACCGGTGGCAGGCGCTGTCCAGGGCCGCCTCGCATGCCTGCGACGGTCTCGGGCGGTCGTCCCGAATGTGGTGCTGAGAGTCGGATCGGCCGGGGAGAGCGTCCCTGACATACTGTCCGCGTTCGCCAATCCGGAAATGGCCCGGTTTTCGGAACAGCCCCAAAACGCGGCAGGTCCGCCGGGGCCCCGCGCCGTCCCCGTCCCGTTGGCCCGACCACGTCCGAGGAGCGCCGGATCCTGCCGGCGAGGGAACCATTCCGCGGTCCGAACGCGGGGGCGGTTCCCTATGGCGGAGTCCGATGCCACAGTGTCCGTGCCGCGGTGTTGCGGCCAAGGCCAGAGGAGGGGCGGGATGGAGCAGAAACTGACCGAGGCGCTGTCGGAGGCGACGGCACGGGCGAATGCGAAAGTGGCGGAGCGCCTGCCGATCGGCGACCAGGCGGATTTCGAAGCGGCACGGCGCGGGTTCCTTGCTCCGCTGCCCGAGGGCCGGATCGAGACGCGCAACGGCTCGACCGCGTGGAACATCCACAACTGGGATTTCCTCGATGCGCCTTGCCCGCCGACGGTCAATCCTTCGCTCTGGCGGCTGGCGCAGCTGAACGCGATCTCGGGCCTGTTCGAGGTCTGCGACGGCGTCTACCAGGCGCGGGCCTGCGACTATGCCAACGTGACGCTGATCCGGGGCGAAACCGGATGGATCATCGTCGACCCGCTGACCGTCGCGGAAACCAGCGCGGCGGCGCTGAAGCTGGCGAATGACACGCTGGGCGAACGTCCAGTCGCGGCGATCCTCGTGACGCACAGCCACCCGGACCACTACGGCGGCCTGCAGGGGGTGATCGCGGACAGCGCGAACCCGCCGCCGATCTACGTGCCCGACGAATTCCTCGAATACGTCGCGTCCGAAGGGGTGATGGGCGGCACGCCGATGCGGCGGCGCGCGACCTACCAGTTCGGGAACTTCCTGCCGACCGGCCCAGAGGGGGCGGTGGACGGCGGCATCGGCAAGGCGCTGGCGCGGGGCACCCAGACCTTTGCCCGCCCGACCGAGCTGATCCGCGAAACCGGCGAGGAGCGGGTGATCGACGGCGTGCGGTTCCGCTTCCTGATGGCAAGCGGGACCGAGGCGCCGGCGGAATTCGCCTTCTACATGCCGGATTACAAGGTGCTGTGCATGGCCGAGGTCTGCAACCAGACCTTCCACAACCTGATCCCGCCGCGCGGGGCCGAGGTGCGGGACGGCCGTCTCTGGGCGCGGACGATCGACCGGGCGATCGAGATGTTCGCGGACGAGGCGGAGTATCTGATCAACGTCCACAACTGGCCGGTCTTCGGCGGGGAGGCCCTGCGCGGCTACCTGCACGAACAGCGCGACATGTACAAATACACCCATGACCAGGCGATCCGGCTGGCCAACCTCGGGCATACGCCGAACGAGATCTCGCATCTGGTGAAAGAACCCGACTGGCTGTCGACCCGGTTCCATGCGCGGGGCTATTACGGGTCGCTCAGCTTCAATGTCCGGGCCGTCTACCAGCGCTATTTCGGCTTTTTCGATGGCGTGCCGACGCAGCTCGAACCGCTGCCGCCCGAGGACCTCGGGACCCACATGGTCGAGGCCATGGGCGGGCCCGATGCGGTGCTGGACAAGGCGCGCGCGGCGATTGCCGCGGATCAGCTGCAATGGGCCGCGACGCTGCTGAACCACCTGATCTTTGCGGGGCAGGGCGGTGACGCGGCGAAGACCCTGCTGGCCGGCGTGCACCGCCACCAGGGCTTCCGCCACGAAAGCGGGATCATGCGCAACATCTACCTCACCGGCGCGCAGGAGCTGGAGCGCGGGGTGGACCCGCGGCTGAAGGCGCGGCGGCGGAACACGGATCTCGGCGCGATGATGGAGCCGGTGGACTGGTTCGACGCGCTGGCGGCCCAGCTGAACCCCGACCGCGCGCGCGGAGAGGATTTCGCGCTGAACATCCGGATGGGCGGGACGGAGGTGCTGGTCTCGGTCGCGCGGCAAACGGAATTCGCGCGGGTCGGGGCGCAGTCCGCCACCGCCGCCGCCACGCTGACCATCGCGCAGGGGGTTCTGGACGCGCTCGTCGCGGGGGATCTCTCGCTGGACGATGCGGTCGAGAAGGGGGCCTCGGTCGAGGGCGACAGGGCCTTGGTGACGCGCTGGATCGCGCTGCACGACCAGCCGGATGGCGGATTCGACATCATGACGCCCTGAGCCGGAAACGGCGCGCGACCGTCTGAATCTGATTTTCAAAGATCCGGTATGGTCGCGCGAAATTTGTATGACAGTTTCACGCTTTCTGCGTTGCGGCGATGGCGCGTCCGGGAACACGTTTGCGAGATGCGCAGGGTGACGTGACGTCGCCTCGGCGCTGGACGCCGTTAACGCGTTACTTATCAAGTCATTGCACATATGCGGAATTTTAGTTCGCAAGCGGGATCCGGCCTGTCCGGCGCCTCTCCCCTCGCCGCCGGCTGCGCAAAGTCACATGCCGCGGTTGGCCCGAGTTTCGAAGATTGGGTATTCACACAGAAGCCAAATGGCGTCACAATTCGCACAGACCCCAGCGAACAACGGGGCACAACGATCAGGGAGGATCACCGAAATGCGGACACTTCGTCTGCCGAAGTCCGGGCGCATCATGGGCGCACTCACCGGGGTTGCGCTGAGCGCGCTGGTGGCGGCTGCACCGGCTGTCTCGGCACAGGAAGTCAAGAAAGGCGGCACGCTGAACGTCGCCATCGAAACCGATGTGCGCGGCTTCGACACCGTCAAGGGCGGCGTCTTTGGCCAGACCGGCGAGATCGTCTCGCGCACCATCTACGAACCGCTCCTGGGCTGGAATTCGGAAACCGGCCAGCCGGAACCGCTGCTGGCCACCGAATGGTCGGTGAGCGACGACAACCTCGTCTGGACCTTCAAGCTGCGCGAGGGCGTCAAGTTCCATGATGGCAGCGACTTCGATTCCGAAGACGTGGCCTATCACTACAACCGCATCCTCGACCCCGAGATGAAGTCGTCCTCGCGGTCGTTCATCGCCTCGATCGACAAGGTGGTCCCGGTCGATCCGATGACGGTGGAATTCCACCTGAAGCACCCGTGGATGGCGCTGCTGCCGTATCTCGCGACGACCTCCATGTCCGGCCCGATCCGCTCCAAGGAGAACGTCGAGTCCGACAACGAGAACCGCAACCCGATCGGCACCGGGCCGTTCAAGTTCGTGGAATGGGCCTCGGGCGACCGCATCGTGGTCGAAAAGTGGGACGGCTACCGCGACGCGGACGAGATCAACCTCGACAAGATCAACTTCCGCATCCTGCCGGACACCCAGACCCGCTATGCCTCGCTCAAGTCGGGCGAAGTGGACGTGATCTGGACCGACCGTGGCCCGACCATCGTCGAGGCGCAGAACGATCCCAAGATCGTCACGCTGACGACCGACGGGGCAGGGGCCGCCATCAACCTGATGAACGGCAAGAAGGAACCGCTGTCGAACGCCACGTTGCGCAAGGCGCTGGCGCATGCCTGGAACCAGGACGCGCTGGTCAAGATCTCCTGGCAGAACACCCGTCCGGCGGTCACGCACCCGCTTGGGGCCGCCAAGGACTGCGGCGAGGCGAACTATCGCAAGTTCGACATCGCCAAGGCCAAGGAATACGTCGCGCAGTATCTGCAGGAAACCGGCAAGACCGAAGTCCCCGAGATCGTGATGATCCACACCACCACCCCGCGCGGGCGTGAACTGGGCGAGATCTATCAGCAGACGGCCAAGGCGGCCGGCATCACCCTGACGCTGGAACCGGTCGATCAGTCGACGCTGGTGGCGCGGACCTTCAAGGGTGATTTCGACATCACCGGATGGCGGATCGCGGACGGTGCCGACATGGGGCCGCAGCTCTACGCCTATGCCAAGATCGGCTCGTCCTACAACCTGACCGGGTTCAACAACCCGGAACTGGACGCGCTGGCCGACAAGATGCGCGTGGCGACCACGATGGAAGAGCGTCTGGAGCTTCAGTGCCAGATGGTCTCGATGATGAACGACGACGGCTCGATCGAGTATCGGGGCGGCGGGCGCTACTACGCCTTCACCAACCCGCGCGTCAAGAACGTGCCGCCGCCCTACCGCGGCGTGGTGGACGTGACGCGGGCCTGGGTCGAAGAGTGATCCGACACCCGTGACGGGCCGGGATCGCACCGCCGCGCTGACCAGCGCGGCGGTCTCTATCCCTCGGTTTCAAAAGACTTTTCACACTCTCGAAAACTGCCGCCACCCGCAACATTGTGTTCCGGGTGGCGGCTTTGAAACCACCCCCACGGGTATACAGGCGACGCCCATTTCCCTACGCTGATCCTGCGGGTTCTGAGGAGAAACCCGCGCACAACGGAGGAGGAAACCAATGCGGAAGATCATGATCTTGCCTGCTGCGCACCTGCGCACGGCGACTGCGACGGCGGCGCTGGCTGCCGGCATGGCGCTGGCGGCACCGGCCTATGCGCAGGACAGCGAGATGAAGAAGGGCGGCACGCTGCATGTCGCCATCGAAACAGATTTCGAAGGCGGCGATCCGGTCGAATCCGGCGCGGCCGGGGCCACCGACCAGACCGTCCTGATGACCATCGAGGAACCGCTGCTTGGCTGGAACCACGAGACGGGCCAGCCCGAACCGCTGCTGGCGACCGAGTGGAGCGCCAATGACGACGGCACCGTCTGGACGTTCAAGCTGCGCGAAGGCGTCAAGTATCACGACGGGTCCGACTTCACGTCCGAGGACGTCGCGCACCATTTCAACCGCATCTTGGATCCCGAGAACAAGTCGCGGTCGCGGAACTACATCTCGGTGGTCGACGAGGTCGTCGCGGTCGATGACTACACCGTCGAATTCCACCTGAAACATGCCTGGGCGGCCCTGTTGCCGTGGCTGTCGGCGACGCAATACGTGTCGATGATCCCCTCGTCCGAACAGGTCGAGGCCGGTGAACAGCAGCGCAAGCCAATCGGCACCGGCCCGTTCAAGCTGGTCGAATGGCGGTCGGGCGACCGTCTGGTCATGGAGAAGAACCCCGACTACTGGAACGCGGACGAGATCAACCTCGACAAGATCGAATTCCGCATCCTGCCCGACACCCAGACCCGCTTCGCCTCGCTGCAATCGGGCGAGGTGGACGTGATCTGGTCCGACCGCGGTCCGACGATCATCCAGGCGCAGAAGGACCCCGACCTCGTGACGCTGGTGTCCGAAGGGGCAGGCGGCGCGACGATCAACCTGAACGGCAAGCCGGGCAAGCAGCTGGCAAACGACAACCTGCGTTTCGCCGTGGCCCACGCGTGGAACCAGGCGGCGGTGACCAAGATCAGCTGGCAGGACACCCGGCCCAACATCGAGCATCCGCTGGGCGGCAATGTCGAATGCGGCGACGTGAACTATCGCGACTTCGACATCGCCAAGGCCAAGGAATACATCCAGGCCTACCGTGACGAGACCGGCGATCAGGATCCGATCAAGTTGGTGATGATCCACACCACCACCCCGCGCGGCCGGGAACTGGGCGAGATCTACCAGCAGACCGCGCGTGCCGCCGGGATCGAGCTGGAGCTTCAGCCGGTCGACCAGACGACGCTTGTGAAACGCACCTACGGGGGCGATTTCGACCTGACCGGCTGGCGGATCGGCGACGCGCCGGACATCGGCCCGCAGCTCTACAGCTACACGCGGCCCGACACGTCCTACAACCTGACCGGCTTCGACGACGACCAGCTGACCGAGCTTGGCGACAAGATGCGCACGGCCACGACGCTGGAGGAACGGATGGACCTGCAATGCCAGATGGTCGCCCGGATGAACGAGCGGGCGCGCATCCTCTATCGCGGGGGCGGGCGCTACTACGCCTTCACCAAGACTTACGTGAAGAACGTGCCGGAACCCTATGGCGGCGCAGTGAATGTGACCCGCGCCTGGCTGGACCAGTGACGCGCGGATGAAAGATGGCCGGCGGCGACGGGACTCGCCGCCGGTGCCCTGACAACAGGCCGGACGACATGCCGGGGGAGAGGCGATGAACTACCTGATCAAGCGGTTCCAGAGACTACTGATCGTCCTGGGGGTCGTGACCCTGATCACGTTCCTTCTGGTGAACGTGCTGCCGGGCGATGTCGCCTATGAAATCGCGGGCATGGACAGCTCCGAGGAGGAGGTTCAGGAAATCCGCGAGGAACTGGGCCTGAACCGCCCGGTCCTGATCCGTTATGTCGAATGGGTCACCGGCATCTTCACCGGTGACTGGGGCACCTCCTACATCAGCGACGAAGACGTGTGGGAGGCGATCACCGACCGTTTCCCGGTCTCGTTCGAACTGATGATCCTGGCCCAGATACTGGCGCTGCTGCTGGCGATCCCAGCCGGCATGATCTCGGCCTTCCGGCCCAACGGGCGGGGCGACAGGATCATCGGCACCATCGCCTTCGCCAGCGTTTCCATGCCGTCGTTCATGACGGCGATCCTGCTGATCTACTTCTTCTCGCTGCACCTCGGCTGGCTGCCCGCCACGGGCTACGAGCCGCTGTCCGAGGGACTTTGGCAGAACCTCAGGCCGATGATCCTGCCCGCGCTGTCGCTGGCGCTGGTCGAATGGACCATCCTGATGCGGACGCTGCGGGTCGAGATGATCGCGGTGCTTCAGGAAAACTACATCGCGCTGGCCCGCGCCAAGGGGATGTCGAACCTGCGCATCCTGCTGGTGCACGCGCTGCGGCCCTCGTCCTTCTCGATGATCACGCTTCTGGGCCTGCAGGTCGCGCGCCTGCTCGGCGGGACCATCATCATCGAACAGATCTTCGGCATTCCCGGCGTCGGGCGGCTGCTGATCCACGCGGTCTACACCCGCGACTTCATCGTCATCCAGGGCTGCGTGACCTTCTTCGCGCTGGCCTTCGTCACCGCAAACTTCCTCGTGGACATCGCCTATGCCTGGCTCGATCCGCGGGTCCGCACGAGAGGCGCACATGGCTGAGCTTTCGCAATCCTCCGGCAAGCGCGCGGCGGCCACGGCCCCCGCGCAGCAGGACCGCCACGCCGCCGCCATCGCGATGTATCGCAAGCGGAACAAGTTCGGCCTGTTCTTCTGGATCCCGCTGGTCTGGCTGATCATCGTGGCTATCGCCGCCATCGGCGCCCCGTTCTGGGGCCTGCCGCCGGCGGATGAAATCGACTGGGTTTACCTCCAGTCCCCGCCGGTCGAAGGTCACCCCCTCGGCACCGACGTGCTGGGCCGCGACCTGCTCAGCCGCATCATCTGGGGCGCGCGGGTGTCGCTGACCGTCGGCTTCGCCGCGCCGTTCATCGGCGTGGGCGCGGGGATGATCCTCGGCATGATCGCCGGCTACTACCGTGGCTGGGCGGACGAAGTCATCGGCATCGCCATCGACAGCTGGCTGGCGATCCCCGGCCTCGTCGTCCTGCTGCTCTTCGCCGTGGTCTTCGGCGGCTCGCTCTTCATGGTCTGCTTCTCGCTCGGGCTGCTGTTCATCCCGACCGCCGCGCGGATCACGCGGGCGGCGACGCTGAACTACGCGGGGCGCGAGTTCGTGCTGGCGGCACGGGCCATGGGGGCGTCCGACTTCCGCATCCTGACCAAGGAAGTCCTGCCCAACATCATCTGGCCGCTGATCGCCTTCATCCTGATCGACATCCCGATCGCCATCGTGATCGAGGGCGCGCTGTCCTTCCTCGGCCTGTCGGTCAAGGCGCCGACGCCGTCCTGGGGCGGGATCATCGCCGAGGGGCGTGAGCACCTCAGCGTCAGCCCGCATATCTCGATGTATCCGACCATCGTCATGTTCCTGACGGTGCTGTCGTTCAACCTGGTGGGCGACGCGATCCGCCGCCGTCTCGCGGATGTCCGCGAAGGCGCGATCTGAGGAGGAACCCGATGGGAGAGATCATTCTCGACGTGCGCAACCAGCGCACCGCCTTCGCCACCGGCCGCGGCATGCTGCAGGCGGTGGACGGGGTCAGCTTCACCCTCGAACGCGGCAAGACGCTGGGGGTCGTGGGCGAATCCGGCTCCGGCAAGTCGGTCCTGTCGCGCTCGATCATGCGGCTTCTGCCCGGCACCTCGATGACCGGGCCGGGCAGCCAGATCCTGCTGAACGGCAAGGACCTGACGGCGATGACGGAAAACCAGCTCCGCCGGATGCGGGGGCCGGAAATGGCCATCGTGTTCCAGGATCCGATGACGGCGCTGAACCCGACGCTCAGCATCGGCAAGCAGATCATGGAAGTGCTGATGTTCCACCTGAAGATGTCCAAGCGCGACGCGCGGGCCAAGGCGGTGGACCTGCTCAAGGCCGTCGGCCTGCCGCAGCCCGACGTCCGCGTGGATCAGTATCCGCACCAGCTGTCGGGCGGCATGCGCCAGCGGGTGGCCATCGCCATCGCCATCGCCTGCGAACCCGACCTGCTGATCGCCGACGAACCGACCACCGCGCTCGACGTGACGGTGCAGGCGGAAATCCTCGACCTGCTGCAGCGCATGGTGCGCGAGCGGAACATGGCGATGATCCTGATCACCCACGACATGGGCGTCGTCGCCGGGCGCTGTGACGACGTGGCGGTGATGTATGCCGGCAAGATCGTGGAGAAGGCCCCGGTCCGGTCGCTGTTCTCCGAAACGCGGATGCCCTACACGGCGGCGCTGCTCAGCTCGATCCCGCGGGTGACCGATCCGCCGCACCGCAAGCTCGACGCGATCGAGGGGCGGCCGCCCGACCTCATCAACCCGCCGCCGGGCTGCCCCTTCGCGCCCCGTTGCCGCCATGCCGAGGACGCCTGCAACCGCGCGGTGCCCGAGCTGACCGGCACCGCCGACCACCAGTGGGCCTGCATCAAACCGCTCAACACCGAGGCCGCCGCATGAACGCGCCGACACCGAACATCGACAGCTTCCTCTCCATCGACAACCTGACGGTGGAATACCCGCTGAGCCGCCGCGCCAAGGTGCATGCAGTGACGGAGTTCACCGCCCATGTGAAGCGCGGCGAGACGCTGGGCCTCGTGGGCGAGTCCGGCTGCGGCAAGTCCTCGGCCGCCCGCGCCGTGATGCAGCTGCCGCGTCCGACCTCCGGCTCGGTCCGTCTGGACGGGCAGGAGCTGACGACGCTGCGCGGCGCCGCGCTCCAGCATGCGCGGCGCAAGTTCCAGATGATCTTCCAGGACCCGATCGCCTCGCTCAACCCGCGCCAGACGATCCGCGACATCGTGGCGGCGCCGCTCGAGATCGCAGGCATCGGCACGAAGGAGGAGCAGACCGCCAAGGTGGCCGAGATGCTGGACCTCGTCGGCATCAACCCGGACCAGGCGATGGAGCGCCGCCCGCACGAGTTTTCGGGCGGCCAGTGCCAGCGGATCTCGATCGCTCGCGCGCTGATCCTCTCGCCGGAACTGCTGGTCTGCGACGAGGCGGTCTCGGCGCTCGACGTTTCGGTTCAGGCGCAGGTGCTGAACCTGCTGGAGAAGCTCAAGGGCGAACTGGGCCTGACCATGCTCTTCATCAGCCACGACCTCGCGGTGGTGAAGCACGTCTCGGACCGGGTCGCGGTGATGTACCTCGGCAAGCTCTGCGAACTGGCGGATGCGGAGACCATCTACCGCAAGCCGGTGCACCCCTACACGCGCACGCTGCTTGCGGCGGTCCCGGAACCCGACCCCGACGCCCTGCGCGACCGGGTGGAGCTGATCCCCGGCGAACTGCCCTCGCCGGTGAACCCGCCGTCGGGCTGCCGCTTCCGCACCCGCTGCCCCTTCGCCACGGCACGCTGCACCGACGAGGTCCCCGCCATCCGCGAGATCGCGCCGGGCCACACGGTCGCCTGTCACCACCCGCTGATGGAGCACTCCGCAGCCTGAGGCCTGGTGCCTCCACCCGCTTCATCTGGCCGGATAAACTCCCGCCGGAGGCATGGGTCGGGAGGGGTCACACCCCTCCCGACCCATTTCGTTTGCGCCGCCTCCGGCGTCGCGCGGGTGTTGGACTGCGAGGGGATCGACCCCTCGCAGTCCAAGCCTCCGGCGGGAGTTTATCCGGCCAGATGAAGCGGGGATCAGTTTGCGTCGTACTCGGCGGCCATCTCGGCCACGATCTCGGCCACCGGGCGGGTGCCGGTGACGCCCGAGACGGAATGCCCGGCCGCCCAGATGTTCTTCCACCGTTTCGGACGCTCGGTGCCGCCCGCGCCGTACATCTCCGCCGCGCGGGCCTGGGTCATCGTCTCGTCGAGGTCGTCGAGGGTCAGGCCGGTGGCAAGGATCGCGGGCTTGAGGAAGTTCGCGTCGAGGCCGGTGAAGGTTTTGGTCGTCACCACGTCGTCGAGCGAGCAGTCGGAGAGCATCTGCTTGTAGCCGTCCTCGGCCATGCTTTCGTCCGAGGCGATGAAGCGGGTGCCCATGTAGGCGAGATCCGCCCCCAGCACCCGCGCCGCGCGGATCGAGGGGCCGTCGGTCAGCCCGCCCGACAGGATCACCGGCCCGTCGTAGAAGGACCGCACCGCGCGGACGAAGGCGAAGGGGTTGGCCCAGCCGGTCTGGCCGCCGGCGCCGGCCGACAGCAGGACGAGGCCATCGACCCCCGCCTCGACCGCGCGCTTGGCGTGGTGCAGCGTGGCGATGTCGGCGAAGACCAGCGTGCCGGCTTCCTTCAAGAGCGGCATCACCGGCTTGGGCGAGCCGACGGCGGTGATGACGATCTCGACGCCCGCATCGGCGATGATCTTCGCATCCTCCTGCACGCGCGGGTTGCGCATGATCAGGTTCGCGGCCCAGGGCGCGGCGTCGGGGGACAGCCCCGCGCGGATCTCGGCGACCCAGTCGACAAGCTGGTCGGTCGTGCGCGCGTTCACCGTCGGGAAGGACCCGATGACGCCCGCGTTGCAGCAGGCGGTCACCAGCGCCGGACCCGAGATGCGCAGCATCGGGGCCGAGACGACCGGAAGGCGCAGGCGGGACGTGATGGTGGCCGGCAGGCGGGAGGGGGGCAGGGTGCTCATGTCTCAGATCCCGAGGTGAAAGCCGCCGGAGACCGAGTAGGTCTGGCCGGTGATCCATTCGGACGCGTCCGAGGCGAGGAACAGCGCCATGTTGGCGATGTCCTGCGGCTCGCCCGGACGCCGCACGATGTAGCGCTGCATCATGCGCTTCAGCCGCTCCGGATCGGCCTCGTACTTCTTGCGCACGTCGGGGGTGGCGGTGAAGGCGATGGCGATGCAGTTCGCGGTGATCCCGTGACGCCCCAGCGTCCGCGCGCAGCCGCGCATGAAGCCCGCGGCGCCGGCCTTGGCGCCCGCGTAGATCTCGAGCCCCGAGTCGCCGAAATGCGCGGCCTCGGAGATGATGGTGATGATCCGCCCCGGCCCCTGCCGGTCGATCATGCCGGGGATCACAGCGGAGGTCGCGTTGATCACGCCGTAGAAGTTCACGCCGATGAAGCTGTTCCATGCCTCGGGGCCGGTGGTCCAGAACGGCTGGCGCGCGTCCTCGGTCGGGCTGACGCCGATGTTGCCCGCGTTGTTGACGAGGATGCCGATATTGCCGAAGGCCTCGGCCCCCCTGGCGGCCATCGCCTTCACCGCCTCCAGGTCCGTGACGTCCGCCTGCACCGCCAGTGCCTTGCCGCCGAGCGCGCGCACCTCCTCGGCCACGGCCTCGGCCCGGTCGAGGTGGTAGTCGTTGACCACCACGCCGGGGCAGCCGTGGCTGGCCAGATGCAGGGCGATCTGGCGGCCCACGCCCTGGCCCGCGCCGGTGATCAGGGCGGGGCGGCCGCCGAGGTTGAGAATGTCGTCGCTCATGGTGTCTCCTCCAGACGTGAGCCGCAGGATCGCGGTATTCTACCGAAGGGTCAATAACCCTTCCCACGCGTCTGTTGCCTGCTGCAAAGGCGTGAAATACCCTTGCAATCCTCGCGTCTTTGGCAGACGAAGCCTGCGTCCCGTGCTGCAGTGCAATATGACGGAGCCTCCAGATGAGCGACATCGCGAACCGCGCCCCCGAGGGTGACGACGAACTGACCCGGATCCTCGACGTCGAGCAGATCGAGCAGAACTTCTTTCGCGGCATCGCCACGCCCGAAGGCACCGGCCGCAGCTTTGGCGGGCAGGTGATCGGGCAGGCGCTGGCCGCCGCGACGCGGACGGTCGATCCGGACCGCGCGGCCCATTCGCTGCATGCCTATTTCATGCGCCCCGGCAACGCCGCCCAGCCGGTGCTCTACCGGATCGAGCGGGACCGCGATGGCGGCAGCTTCAACACCCGGCGCGTGGTGGCGATCCAGAACGGCCAGCCGATCCTGAACATGGCCGCCTCCTACCAGGTGTCCGAGCCGGGCCTGCATCACCAGGAAGAGATGCCGGACGTCCCGCCGCCCGACGACCTGCTGAACGAACAGCAGTTGGCCGAGAAATACGCGGCGAACCTGCCCGAGGGCTATGGCAAGTTCCTCCGCAAGGAGCGTCCGATCGAGGTCCGCCCCTGCGAGCCGCGCCCGCCGTTCCAGGACGCGGGCAAGATCCTGCAGCAGCATTCGTGGATGCGTGCGCGGATCGCCATGCCAGACGATCCCGCGCTGCACCGCGCTGCGCTGGCCTATACCTCGGACATGGGGATCATCGGGTCCTCGCTGACCCGGAACGGGGTCAGCTTTGGCCGCCGCGACCTGATGGTGGCCAGCCTCGACCACGCGCTGTGGATGCATGACGACATGCGGATGGACGAATGGCTGCTCTATGTCATGGACAGCCCCTGGACCGGGAATGCGCGCGGCTTTGCGCGCGGGCGCATCTTCACGCAGGACGGGCGGCTGGTCGCCAACGTGGCGCAGGAAGGGCTGATCCGTCAGATCACCAAGAAGGGCTGAACCCGCTCAGGCCGGCGTCGCGGAAATCAGCGCGACCGGCACGGGGACGGTGTAGCCATCGCCGTCGGCGTGCTTTTCAGCGACCGTTGCCGCGATGGCGTCGGCGACCTTTTGTATCGTCTCGCTGGTCTGGCTGCGGATCAGCATCCCCGCGCCCACGGTCGCGGTCAGGAAAATCTCGAACAGCTCGCCGGGACTGTCGATGACCCAGGCGTGGTCGAGCGTTTCGTGTCCGGTCATCTCCAGTCCCGCCGCCTCCAGCATGCCCTTGGCCTGACCGGCATCCGCGAAGGCGAAGAGGTCGGGCTGCGGCGGCGCGGCGGAGAAGTCCGCATGGGTCTTCAGCGCGCCGAAGACGGCGGCGAAAGCGGGGGAGGCGGCGGGACCGACCCACGTGGCCATGGCAAAACCGCCGCCCGGCTTCAGGACGCGGCGGATTTCCGAAAGCGCTTTGGGCTGGTCGGGAATATGCATCATGCCGAAATTGCAGAGCACCCGGTCGAAGGACGCATCGGCGAAGGGCATCGCCATCGCGTCGCCTTCCACGATCTCGGCCTCGGGTGCGGCCCGGCGCGCCAGTGCCAGCATCTCGGGCGAGAAGTCCATCCCGGTGATCGCGGCGCCTGTCGCCGCAAGCTGTGCGGTCAGCGTGCCCTGTCCGCAGCACAGGTCCAGCACGGTATCCGTTGGCTGGACGAACCGGCGGGCCATCCCGGTGCCGACCGCATCGGTGATCGGCGCGAAATGCCGGACGTAGGCTTCAACGATTCCGGGGTCCGACCATCCGTCCTTTTCCCGCGAACCAAACTCGGCAAACTGGGTCACATCACACCCCCATGGTTCCGTCCGGGTCAGGCTATCACGGATTGCGCCTTTCGCGGTCCGGAAAGTGGCCGCCGGGCGCCGCGGGCTATCCCGCGATGCCCCGCGTGCGCGCGACGGCGGCGTCGAGGCCCTTGGCGATGGCCTCGGCGATGTCGGTCTCCTGCATGGCCAGCAGGCCCGCGGCCGTGGTGCCCGCGTAGTCGATCATCTGGCGGACGTGGGTGTCGGGGGCGGGGCCATCGGCCATCATCTGCCCCGCGGAAAGGAAAAGCTGGCGGACGGCGCGTTCGGCCACCTCGGGCGCGACGCCCCGGTCCGTGGCGTAGCCCTGCATGCAGGCGGCGAAAAAGGCGACGAAGCCGGGGACGGGGCCTGTCATGGCGGTGAAGAGGTCGATCTGCGCCTCGTCCGGCACCTCGTCGGTCGTGCCGATGGCCGACAACAGGTGGCGGATCATCGTCCTGTCGTCCTCGGTGGCGCCGGAGGCGGCGAAGGGAGAATAGGCCAGCCGCAGCGCGGCGGCGGGGCTGGACATGGCGCGGACGACGCGGGTGGTGCCGGTCAATGCCGCGATGCGGTCGAGCGTGACGCCCGCCATGACCGAGGCGACAAGCCTGTCGGGGGCGCTGATCCCGATCCCTCCGGCCAGCGCCGGGGGGACCGAGAGCAGGATCACGTCGCAGGCGTCGGCCAGCGCCTGACTGTCGGCGGTGACGGTAACGTCCGGCCAGTCCTCGAACCCTGCGCGCGACCCGCTCCGGTTGGATATCCAGAGCCGATCCGGAGAAACCGCGCCGGACGACAGCCAGCCCGTCGCGATGGCGTGGCCGAGCATGCCCGACCCGCCGACGATCCCGACCGTCGCCCCGGTGCTCATGCCGGGGCGGGCGCCTTGAGCGCGGCCAGTTCGATCGCGTCGATGACCCGGTCGAAGATCTGCGGCGGGATGTTGTGCCCCATGCCGTCGATCTCGACCAGCTCAGCGCCCGGCGTGTTCTCGGCCGTGTCGCGGCCACCGGCCACGGGCACCAGCGGGTCCTGCACGCCGTGGATCACCACCGTCGGCACGTCGAGCTTCTGCAGGTGAGGGCGGCGGTCGTAGGTGCCGAGGATCGCGCCGTATTGCCGCGAGAAGCCGGTCGGGTGGAAGGAGCGTTCGTAGTCGCTGACGATATTGGCGCGGATCACGTCATCGGGCAGCGGCCACGACGGGCTGCCGATCACGCGGGCGGTGTTCATGCTGGCGGCGACGAAGCCGTCGAAATCCTTGGCCGGATCGGGCTTGGGCGTGGTCAGCGCCGCCATCGCCTCGGGCGTGCCGCCGGGCAGGTCGGGGTTGCCGGTGTTTGACATGATCGAGGTGAGCGAGAGCGTCTTCTCCGGATGCTCGATCGCCACGAGCTGCGCGATCATCCCGCCCATGGACGAGCCGACGATATGCGCGGCGGGGATCCCGAGGTGATCCAGCAACCCGGCCACGTCGCCCGCCATGTCAGACAGCTGGTAGGGCAGGTCGGCCTTTGTGCCCGCCTTCTTGGCCGCCGTGGCCGCCTTGAAGTCGGGGATGCCGGCCTCGGTGAATTTCTGGCTCAGCCCGATGTCGCGGTTGTCGAGGCGGATCACCCGGTAACCGCGCGCCTGAAGCTTTTCGACGAAAGGCGCGGGATAGCGGGTCATCTGGGTGCCCACGCCCGAGATTAGAACGATCGGTTTGCCGTCCTGCGGCCCGTGATCCTCGTAGTAGATGGTAATTCCGTTGACCTTGGCCTCGGGCATGCGCGTGTCCTCCCTTCGCGTTTCCTCCACGTTATGGCGGGTTGGAAAGGATGAAAAGCGCATGTTTCGCTGCGCTGCAACGTGGAAGGGTGGTTCCCATGAGGGATCGCAGGGGTTATGCAGGGACAGGTTTTCGAAGATCGGGTATGCAGATGGCGCAGGAAGTTCTGGACGTTCTCATCATCGGTGCGGGCCTGTCGGGCATCGGCGTGGCGCGGTATCTCAAGCATCGCTGCCCGGACAAGAGTTTTGCCATCCTCGAACGCCGCAAGGCCATCGGCGGCACATGGGACCTGTTCCGCTATCCCGGCATTCGCTCGGACAGTGACATGCACACGATGGGCTATGCGTTCAAACCGTGGAAACACGCCAAGGCGATTTCCGACGGCCACCTGATCCGCGAATATGTGGAGGAGACGGCGGAGGAGAACGGGCTGACCCCGCTGATCCGATTCGAACATCGGGTATTGAGCGCGGTCTACGACAGCGCCGACAACCTCTGGACCCTGACCTGCGCCACGCCGGAGGGCGAGACGGTGATCCGCACCCGCTTCCTGTTCATGGCGGCGGGCTACTACAAATACGACCGGGGCTACCTGCCTGACTTCGCCGGGTACGAGGATTTCACCGGCACGATCATCCACCCCCAGCACTGGCCGCAGGACTACGACCACGCGGGCAGGCGGATCGCGATCATCGGCTCGGGCGCGACGGCGGTGACGCTGCTGCCGACGCTGGCCGAAACGGCCGCGCATGTGGTGCAGGTCCAGCGCTCGCCCACCTATATCGCCACGCGCCCCTCTGTCGATGTCTGGGGGAACCGGCTGAAACGGTTCTTTCCGGGCAGGACCGGCTATTCGCTGGCCCGCTGGCGGATCATCTTCCGCGGTGCGCTGATGCGGCGCAAGTTTGCCAAGGACATCAAGGCGGCGCGGCGGATGCTGATCGGTCTGGTCGGCAAGCAGCTCGGCGGCAAGGTGCCCGACTGGCAGACCCATTTCACGCCGAAATACATGCCATGGCAGCAGCGCCTGTGCCTCGTGCCCGACGGCGACATGTTCGCGGCGCTGCGCTCCGGCAAGGCCGAGATCGTGACGGGCGATATCGAGCGGTTCACCCCGACCGGCATCCTGATGACCGACGGACGGCAGGTGGAGGTCGACACGATCGTCACCGCGACGGGGCTGGACCTCGACCATTTCGGCGGGATGCGGATGGAGGTCGACGGCCAGCGCGTCGAGCCGGGCAGGCAGCTTATGTACAAGTCGATGATGTACGCCAACATCCCGAACCTCGTGTATTTCCGGGGCTATACGAATGCCTCTTGGACGCTGAAGGTCGACCTGGTGGCCGAATTCGCCTGCCGCCTGCTCAAGTTCATGGACCGCAACGGCTATGCGCAGGTCCGCGCGCCCGCCACGTCCGGGGATTTCGCCAAAATCGACACCTCGACGCCCTTCACCAGCGGCTACGTCCTGCGCGCCAAGGCCCGCTCGCCCAAGAGCGGGACCGAGGCGCCTTGGCTGGCCAAGCAGGATTACATGCACGACCGAAAGGTGCTGCGGCGGGGCAGGATCGACGACGGCACCCTGAAATTCGCGACCAAGGCGGAGAGGGTGGTGTTTCCGCCCGAGCAGCAGGCCGGCAGCGCGCCTGCGGAACTGGCGGCCGAGTGACCGCTCAGAGCGGCCGGAACAGCCCGTGTGCGATGGAATGGGAATAGAGCCGGATCGCCGTCGCGCGGTCCGCACGCTCCTCGGCCCAGAGCCGCATGTCGCTGGCCGAGTTCATAAGCCCCGTGACCCATTGCGCCGCGATCAGCGGATCGACCGGGCGGATGGAGCCTTCGGCGATCCCGTCCGAGATCATGCCGGCAAAGCGCATCGCGATCCGGTCGGAGCGGTCCAGCACGATCCGTCTGAGGTCGGCGGGCAGGGCCTGCAGCGCGGTGATGCGGACCAGCGGGAATTCCGCGTCGAACTGGATCGACAGCACGTCGCCGATGCAGGCCGCGATCCTGTCGGCATGGCTGCCCGGCAGGTTGATCGCCCGCCGCTGCGCCTGGCTGAATCGCCCGTAGCCGCGGTGGAAACATTCAAGCACCAGATCATCCTTGCCCTGCAAGTGGTGGTAAAAGCTGCCTTTCGAGACGTTCAGCTCACCCGCGATCCGCTCGACGGACGCCCCGCGATAGCCGCGTTCGTTGATCAGCCGGGTGGCCGCGTGCAGGTAGGTTTCGGGCGTGATGTCTGCACCTTCGGGGTGGTCCGGCACCTCGGCCACAGGGGCGCGCACCGTCCAGTCGGCCCCGTCGGGCAATATTCCCCGCGCGAACAGGTCCATCAGCCGCTGGCCCGCCCGTTCGTAGTCGCCCACGGAATACTTCGTCAGCCAGGCTCGCGACCAGTAGAGCGCATCCACCATCATGTGGGCGCGCGCAAAGTTCAGCCCCGGCCCGTCGCCCGTGGGGCTGCGGTCAAAGAACTGCGCCGCGGGCTTCAGCACCCTGACCCGGTAATCCTCGAGCAGATCGGTGCGCTGCGGCTCCTCCAGCGCGCGCAGGTCGGACAGCAGGGCGGTCGGCCGGTCCTGTCCCAGCCGGGTGGCGCCGGCCAGTTCCAGATACCGCCGCACGAAACTCTTGACCCGCAGCTCCGCCGTCGGTTCCTGCCCGGCGCTGTCAATGATCTCGCCGAGCTGTTCGATGGTGCGCTCGATGGTGGCCGCCGCCAGCATCTCCTTGCGCTTGAAGTAATAGGTGACCGAGGTGGTGTTCAGCCCGACCGCTTCGGCAACCGAGACGAAAGTCAGACCCTTGAGCCCGCGTTCGTTGATGATCACCGCCGCCGCGTCGAGGATCGTATCCCGCTTGCGCCGGAACCTGTCGGAGGTATCGGAAGCGTCGTCCTGCGCCTGAGGCAGTTGTTTGGCCGTCGTATCCATCGCTTAGTCTTTACCAATCGCCGGGCCGCATGTCATCGGCAGGTTGCAGCATAAATCGAGGAAGAAAGGGAGGGAATTCCCATGACCGGGATAAACATAGATCTGAGCGGGCAGGGCGCCGTCGTCACCGGCGCCGCATCGGGCATCGGGCGCGCCACGGCGCGGATGCTGGCCGAGGCCGGCGCCGGGGTGCTGTGCTGCGACATGGCCGAGGCGGTGGAGGCGGTCGCCGACGAGATCCGAGAGGCTGGCGGCCGGGCCGAGGCGATGCGCATGGACGCCGGATCGGAGGCGGATGTCGCCGCCGCTGTCGCAAAGGCCGAAGAGCTGTTCGGCGGGCTCGACATCTTCCACGCCAACGCCGGTATCACCGGCGGGCCGGGATCGCTGTTCGAGGTCTCGCCCGAGATCTGGACCGAGGTGCTGCGGGTGAACCTGATCGGCCCGTGGCTGGCCGTGAAACACGCCACGCCCGCGATGCAGAAGCGCGGCGGCGGGTCGATCGTGCTGACCGCCTCGGTCGCCGGGATGCGGGCGAATGCAGGCCCGGCGCAGTATTCGGCGTCCAAGGCCGGGGTCATCAACCTCGCGCAGACGGCATCCTATCAGCTGGCCGGGACCGGGGTGCGCGTCAATGCCATCTGTCCCGGCCTGATCGAGACCGGCATGACCCGTCCGATCTACGACTATGCCAAGGCCACCGGCACGGCGCTGCGGATCGGGTCCATGACCCCGATGAAGCGCGGCGGCGAACCTGAGGAGATCGCCTCGACCGTGCTCTGGCTGTCCTCGCCGCTGGCCAGCTACGTGAACGGGCAGGCGATCCCGGTCTGTGGCGGCCTGTCCGCCAGCCATCCCTACGGCCCGCGCCCGGACCGCGAAAAGATGGAACAGGCGATCGCCGAGATGAAGGCGCGCGACGCCACGGGCTGAACCGCTTGCCGGACTCACCGGTGCGGCCGTATCCTTGCCTCAGCGCCGATACGGCCGCGCCATTTCCGGAGGCTTCGATGCCCGTCCAGCGCCTGCGATTCCTGTGTCTTGCCATCACCGTCGCACTCTCGGGACTGGCCGCCATGCCCGCGGCCCATGCTCAGACCCGCAGCAGCGACATCCGATTCCAGTCGGGCACCAGCCAGGCCACCGTCACCGGCCGCGTCTCGGGGCGGCAGATCGACGCCTACCGGATCGGCGCGCGGCGGGGGCAGGAGATCGACCTGAACCTCACCTCGCGCAACACCGCGCTCCGCTTCAGCATCGAGGCGCCCGACGGCAGGGGGCGGGCCATGACGCTGGACGGCGGTCGCGCGTCCTCGGTCAGCCGGTACACAGGGGTCCTTCCGGCGACAGGCACCTATGTCGTCCGGGTTTTCCTTGACCGCGATGCAGCGCGGCGGAACGAAACCGCCCGCTACAGCCTGACCGTCGGCATCGACAGCGCGCGACCGCCGAGCCCGCCGCCGCCGCAGGGCGGGACCGTCACCTACATGCGTGTCACCGGCCTGCGCGCGGGGGACACGCTGAACGTGCGACAGGGTCCGTCCACCGCGAACCCTGTGCTCTTCACGCTGGATCAGGGCGACGTGGTCGCCAGCCTCGGGTGCCGGTCCTTCGGCAGCGGATCGGCCTGGTGCGAGGTCTACCGCCCCGACCGTCCGCGCAGCGTCGGCTGGGCCTCGTCCCGCTACCTTGCCCCCGCCGCGCGCCCGGACCGCCCCGGCGGGCCCGATCCCGACCGCCCGGTGTCCGGCACGCTGGACTGCCGGTTCGTGATCGGGATCATCAACCAGACCTGTCGCTATTCCGCACGGCGCATCGCCCGCGGTGTGCACGAGATCACGGTGCAATTGCCCGGCCGGACCCGGACCATCCGCATGGAGGGCACACGCGCCGTGTCGTCCAACGGAAACGGGCCTGTTTTCAGTGTCCTGCGCGGCGATGTTGTCGATGTTTCCATCGGCGCGCTGGAGCTTTACCGCGTTCCGCTGAGCGCGCTTGGCGGGCGCTAGGACACGGACGCAAGGAACATTCGCCCCCGTGCCCTTGCAGCCCCGGATATGCGTGACTAAGACTCCTTTAGGAACTGATCGGTAGGGATCAGGTGGCAAAAGGGCAGGTCGCGATGAGAGATCCGGCAGAATTCTACATGAACAACCTCGTTCCGATGGTCGTCGAACAGACCAGCCGGGGCGAACGGGCGTATGACATCTTCTCGCGGCTGCTGAAGGAGCGGATCATCTTCCTCTCCGGTCCGGTGCACGACGGGATGTCCTCGCTGATCGTGGCGCAGCTGCTGCACCTCGAGGCGGAAAATCCGTCGAAAGAGATCAGCATGTACATCAACAGCCCCGGCGGCGTGGTGACCTCGGGCCTGTCGATCTACGACACGATGCAGTACATCAAGCCCAAGGTCTCGACCCTCGTGATCGGGCAGGCGGCCTCGATGGGCTCGCTCCTGCTGACGGCGGGCGAAAAGGGCATGCGCTTCTCGCTGCCGAACAGCCGGGTGATGGTGCACCAGCCCTCGGGCGGCTATCAGGGTCAGGCGACGGACATCATGATCCACGCCGAAGAGACGCTGAAGCTGAAAAAACGGCTTAACGAGATTTACGTGAAGCACACCGGTCAGGACCTCGAAACGGTCGAACGGGCGCTGGAGCGTGACAACTTCATGTCCCCGGAAGATGCCAAGGCATGGGGACTTATCGACGAAATCGTCGAAAACCGGATCAAACCGGGCGACGGCGACAGCTGATGCCGCCCGGATCACATCCGGGACAGGGGCATTTTTGACATTGTGGTGACAGGGGGCCTGTCCTAGTCTGTACGGCAACACAGGCAAAGGCGGGCCCCGGCCCCTAACCGACAATGCCCGCAAACGGGCGATAGGTGCGAGATGGCGAACAACTCGGGTGGCGACAGCAAGAACACGCTCTACTGCAGTTTCTGCGGCAAGAGCCAGCACGAGGTGCGCAAGCTGATTGCAGGCCCCACGGTGTTCATCTGCGACGAATGCGTCGAACTCTGCATGGACATCATCCGGGAAGAAACGAAATCGACCGGGCTGAAAAGCTCGGACGGTGTACCGACCCCGCAGGACATCTGCGGCGTGCTGGACGACTACGTGATCGGCCAGATGAAGGCCAAGCGCGTCCTGTCGGTCGCGGTGCACAACCACTACAAGCGTCTGAACCACTCGTCGAAATCCGGCGATATCGAACTGGCGAAGTCGAACATCCTGCTGATCGGCCCCACGGGCTGCGGCAAGACCCTGCTGGCACAGACGCTGGCGCGGATCCTCGACGTGCCGTTCACGATGGCCGACGCGACCACGCTGACCGAGGCCGGGTATGTTGGCGAGGACGTGGAGAACATCATCCTCAAGCTGCTGCAGGCGTCGGAATACAACGTCGAACGCGCGCAGCGCGGCATCGTCTATATCGACGAGGTCGACAAGATCACCCGCAAGTCGGAAAACCCCTCGATCACCCGCGACGTGTCGGGCGAGGGCGTTCAGCAGGCGCTGCTCAAGCTGATGGAAGGCACCGTCGCCTCCGTCCCGCCGCAGGGCGGGCGCAAGCATCCGCAGCAGGAATTCCTGCAGGTGGACACGACCAACATCCTGTTCATCTGTGGCGGCGCCTTCGCGGGCCTCGACCGGATCATCGCGCAGCGCGGCAAGGGCTCGGCCATGGGCTTCGGCGCCGATGTGCGGGACAATGACGACCGGGGCGTGGGCGAGCTGTTCAAGGAACTCGAACCCGAGGACCTGCTGAAATTCGGCCTGATCCCGGAATTCGTCGGCCGCCTGCCGGTTCTGGCGACGCTCGAGGATCTGGACGAAGAGGCGCTGGTCACCATCCTGACCCAGCCCAAGAACGCGCTGGTAAAGCAATACCAGCGCCTGTTCGAACTGGAAGACGCGCAGCTGACCTTTACCGACGACGCGCTGAACGCGATCGCCAAGCGGGCCATCGCCCGCAAGACCGGCGCACGCGGCCTGCGGTCGATCCTCGAGGATATCCTGCTGGACACCATGTTCGACCTGCCGGGTATGGAGAATGTGGAAGAGGTCGTGGTGAACGAAGAGGCCGTGACCTCGGAAGCCAAGCCGCTGATGATCTACGCCGACGCCAAGAAGGAAGAGGCGAGCGCGGGCTGAAGCCTGCGCGCAACGTGACACCCGACGGGCCCGCGCAGCACTGCGCGGGCCCGCGTCGTTTCCGGATCCACCCCGCACGGAAGCCTCTGGCTTTCGGCGCGAAAACCGGGTCTAGCTGCGGCGCATCCAACCAGTGAGAGACAACCGAGATGACACACAGACGCATTCATTCCGGCAGCGCCTTCGAGCCCAAGATGGCCTATTGCCGCGCCGTCGTGACGGCGGATGGCTGGGTTCACGTCGCGGGCACCGTGGGGCAGGGCGCCACCGTAGTCGACCAGTGCCGCGCGGCGCTGGACACCATCGGCAAGGCCCTGGCCGAAGCTGGCGCGCAGTGGTCCGATGTCGTCCGCGTGCACTACATCCTGCCCGACCGGACCGAGTTCGAGCCCTGCTGGCCGGTGCTGGCCGAGGTTTTCGGCGCACACCCCCCGGCGGCCACGATGTTCGAGGCCGGCCTCATCGACCCGGTCTACCGGATCGAGATCGAGGTGACGGCAAAAATCGCCGGCTCGGACGAACCCGGCCGCTGAGGGCTGGACCTCGCCCCCCCGATACGCCATATCGGAGGGGCAATTCCCGGAGGTGTCCCATGGGGCTTCTGAACACTCTTCTGCGCGCCGCGACATGGTGGAACGGCTCGACCCTCAACACCCAGCTCTACACCGCCCGCAAGGGCGTGAAGGTGGGCGAGGATGACGAGGGCAACATCTTCTACCGGTCCAAGGACGGCAAGCGTCGCTGGGTGATCTTCAACGGCGAGGCCGAGGCGTCGCGCGTCAGCGCCGACTGGCACGGCTGGCTGCACCACACGTTCGACGAGGTGCCGACCGACAAGCCGCTGACCCACAAGGCTTGGGAAAAGCCGCACAAGGAAAACCTGACGGGCACGCCGCTGGCCTATGCACCCGCGGGCTCGATCCGCCGCGAAGCCCCGGCCGAACGCCGCGACTACGAGGCGTGGAGCCCCGAATAAGGGGCCGCAGCTTATGGCAGAGAATACCACCGAGATCATCGTCGGCGGCGCCGTTCTGGCGCTGGCCGTGGGGTTCGGCATCTACTCCGCGCAGATCGCGGGGCTGTCGTCGGGCACGACGGGCTATCCGCTGACCGCCGCCTTCCGTTCGGCCGAGGGGATCGGCGTGGGGACGGACGTGCGGCTGGCCGGCGTCAAGGTCGGCACGGTGACGGGCGTGGACCTGAACCCCGACACCTACCGCGCCATCACCACCTTCAGCGTGGACGAGGCGATCCGCATTCCTGACGACAGCGCCGTCATCGTGGCGAGCGAGGGGCTGCTCGGCGGGAACTTCCTCGAACTGTCGCCGGGCGGATCGCCGTTCTACCTGGAGGCCGGGGACGAGGTTCTGGACACGCAGGGCGCGGTCAGCCTGATCTCGCTGCTGCTGAAATTCGTCTCCTCGGGCGGGTCGTCGGAATGAGACACCTGGCCGCCTTCCTGATCGCGCTGCTGCTGGCGCTGCCCGTCGCCGCACAGGTGCAGGACGAGATCGAAGGCGCGACCACCGAGGAGCTGCGCACCTCGACGGGCCTTGGCGCGCGACTCAAGGCGCTGGACAAGATCAACGGGCAGGTGTCCGAGTTCGACATGATCGCGGGCGGGTCGGTGCAGATCGGCAAGCTGGTCGTGGAACTGCGCGAATGCCGCTACCCCGAGGACAACCCCGAGGGCGAGGCCTTTGCCTATCTGGTGATCTCCGAACCCTCCAAGGGCACCGACCCGGTGTTCAGCGGCTGGATGATCGCCTCGGCCCCCGCGCTGAACGCGCTGGACCATTTCCGCTATGACATCTGGGTCCTGCGCTGCAGCACGCTCTGACCGTCGCGGGGCAGGGCGGGCGCGTTGAAATCCGCATGCCGTGACAGGGCGTCGCGCAGGCGGGCTTGATAGTCCGCCCGCGAGATCTCGATCGCGCCGAGCGAGGCGAGGTGCGGGGTCAGGAACTGGGTGTCGAACAGGGTGAACCCGGCGCGGTTCAGCCGGTCGATCAGCCAGGCCAGCGCGATCTTGGACGCGTCGCGGCGGCGCGAGAACATGCTCTCGCCGAAATAGGCGGCCCCGATGGCGACGCCGTAGGTGCCGCCGATCAGGTCGCCGTTCAGATCCCGGACCTCGACAGAATGTGCATGGCCCGCATCGTGCAGCGCGTCGTAGAGGCGGGCGATCTCGGCGTTGATCCATGTCTCGGGCCGGTCGGCGCAGCCATCCACCACGCCCGCGAAGTCCCGGTTGACGGTGACGCGGTAATCGCCCCGGCGCAGGGTCCGGGCCAGCGAGCGGGAGATGCAGAACCCATCCAGCGGGAAGATGCCGCGGCGGCGCGGGTCGACCCAGAATATCTCGGGATCGTCGCGGCCTTCGGCCATGGGAAAAATGCCCGCCGTATAGGCGTGCAGCAGCAGGTTCGGGGTGAGACCGTCGTGATCTTTCATGGCATTGTCCGGGGTCAGGATGCCATGAACATCAGGGGAAGGCGAGGGGGCTCGCCGGGCCCTTGCGCGCCCGTCTCGCGCTGTGCGCCGCGACCGCGGGAAGGGGGGGAGGGGCGGGGGGATGTCTGCCCCCCGAAGGTATTTCAGACCAGAAGAAGCCGGGGCCCCGTCAGGCCTTCTGGAGATTCTGTTCCAGCCAGTGTTCCAGCCAGTGGATGTTGTAGTTGCCGGTCAGGATGTCCGGTTCTTCCAGCAGCGCGCTGAACAGGGGAAGCGTGTTTTCCACGCCATCCACGATCAGCTCGCCAAGCGCGCGGTGGAGGCGGGCCAGCGCCTCGGGCCGGTCACGGCCGTGCACGATCAGCTTGCCGATCAGGCTGTCGTAATAGGGCGGGATCGAATAGCCGTCGTAGAGCGCGCTGTCCATGCGGACGCCGAGCCCGCCGGGCGCGTGGAAATGCGTGATCCGGCCCGGACGGGGGGCGAAGTCGGGCAGGCGTTCGGCGTTGATCCGGACCTCGATCGCGTGGCCGTTGATCGTGAGGTCGTCCTGGGTGAAGGAGAGCGGGTAGCCTTCGGCCACGCGGATCTGTTCGCGCACGAGGTCGACGCCGAAGATCGCCTCGGTCACCGGGTGTTCGACCTGCAGGCGGGTGTTCATCTCGATGAAGTAGAACTCGCCGTTTTCGTAGAGGAACTCGATCGTGCCCGCGCCGGCATAGCCGATCTCGGCCACGGCGCGGGCGCAGGTGGCGCCGATCTCGGCCCGGAGTTCCGGGGTGATCACGGGGCCGGGCGCCTCTTCCAGCACCTTCTGGTGGCGGCGCTGCAGCGAGCAGTCGCGTTCGCCGAGGTGGACGGCATGGCCGCGCCCGTCGCCGAAGATCTGGATCTCGATATGGCGCGGCGTGGTGAGGTATTTCTCGATATACACCTCGTCGTTGCCGAAGGCGGCCTTGGCCTCGGCCCGCGCGGTGGTGAAGGCGCGTTCGATGTCGGCCTCGGTCTTCGCGACCTTCATGCCGCGTCCGCCGCCGCCGGCGGTGGCCTTGATGATGACCGGATAGCCGATCTCGGCCCCGATCCGTTTCGCGTCGGCCAGCGTCGGCACGCCGCCGTCGGATCCGGGCACGCAGGGCACGCCGAGCGCCTTCATCGTGTCCTTGGCGGTGATCTTGTCGCCCATGATGCGGATGTGTTCCGCGCGCGGGCCGATGAAGGTCAGGCCGTGATCCTCGACGATCTGCACAAAGCCCGCGTTTTCCGACAGGAAGCCGTAGCCGGGGTGGATCGCCTGTGCGCCCGTGACCTCGCAGGCGGCGATGATCGAGGGGATGTGCAGGTAGCTTTCCGACGAGGCGGGCGGCCCGATGCAGACGCTTTCGTCGGCCATGCGGACATGCATCGCGTCGGCATCGGCGGTCGAATGGACCGCGACCGATCGGATGCCCATCTCGCGCGCCGCGCGGATGACGCGGAGCGCGATCTCGCCCCGGTTCGCGATGAGGATCTTGTCGAACATCGGAACCGCCTTACTCGAGGATGACGAGGGGCGCGCCGAATTCCACCGCCGACTTGTCCTCGACGAGGATGCGCTTGACCGTGCCGGAGCGCGGTGCGGGGATCTGGTTCATCGTCTTCATCGCCTCGATGATCAGCAGCGTGTCGCCTTCGGACACGGTGTCGCCGACCTTGATGAAGGCGGGGGCGCCCGGTTCGGGCTGCAGGTAGACGGTGCCGACCATGGGCGACGTCACGGCGCCGGGGTGATTGGCGGGATCCTCGGCCGGGGCCGGGGCGGCGGCTGCCGGGGCCGCAGCGGCGGGTGCTGCCGGAGCCGCGGGTGCGGCCGGGGCGGCGATGGTGGTAACGACGGCGGCCTGGCGGCTGACGCGGACGTTGATGCTGTCGTCTTCGCCGAACTCGCGTTTGACCTCGATCTCGCTCAGGTCGTTCTGTCTGAGAACGGCCGCGAGGGCCTCGATGAAGGCGACGTCGGCGTCGTGCGACTGTTTGCTCATGAAGTCCTCTTGGCTTGCCGTGGACCCTCTCGGGGGCCCTGTGCCCGCGCTTATAGGCCAAGCAAAGGGCCATGGAAAGCGACGACATGCGTCAAACCGGGGCGCGGGGCCGGCGGCCCCCCAATCAGGACTGGCCGAGCCGGATGGCGGTTTCGCGGTCCAGCCGTTCGGACTGACCGGCGTCGAAGTCGCGCATGCTTTCAAGCTGCACCTCGGTGTAGCCCGGTGCGGTCAGCCGGTCGTCGCGCAGCGCCAGTTCGGTCAGCGGCACGGCGACATCGCGGCTGCCAAAGCCGAAGAACCCGCCGACCCCGATGATCGCCAGCACCTCGCCACGCATCTGCACGACGTCGTCAACCACGCCGATGTTGTCGCCGGCCGTCGAATTGACGGTGGCTCCGATCAGGTCTCCGACCGTCAGCGTGGCCTCCTGCGAGACTGACGCCAAGGCGGCGCCGTCTTCCGTCGTTTCGGCTGAAACGGTCGAATGTGACACGTCCGCCTGTGCCTTGGCGGCCGGTGATCCCGTCGGGATCGCGATCAAGATCGCGAGTAGACCGGCGAGGTATGCCCGCTCTGTCATGGCTCGTTCCTTTCGTCTGCGTCTTCGTCCTGCCCGTGTAAGCAACTGGAGAAAGTCGGCAGGGTTCCCGGAAACGCCGTGCCGTCCGCAGGGAATCGCCGGTGACGTTGCGGTATTGGCACATAGTCACCGGTTCCATCGCGGGGGCAAAAAAACGAAGGGCGGACCTGATGGCCCGCCCGTCCGGTTCGCATGTGCCGCCGGATCAGCGGTTCATGCGGTTTTCGATCAGGTCGTCGACCACCGACGGATCGGCCAGTGTCGAGGTGTCCCCGAGCGCGCCGTAGTCGTTTTCGGCGATCTTGCGCAGGATGCGGCGCATGATCTTGCCGGACCGGGTCTTGGGCAGGCCGGGGGCCCACTGGATCAGGTCGGGGCTGGCGATCGGGCCGATCTCGGTCCGGACCCAGTTGCGGAGTTCCTTCTTGAGGTCGTCCGAGGGTTCCACGTCGTTCATCAGGGTGACGTAGCAGTAGATGCCCTGACCCTTCACGTCGTGCGGATAGCCGACCACCGCGGCCTCGGCCACCTTGGCATGGGCGACGAGGGCCGATTCGACCTCGGCCGTGCCCATCCGGTGGCCCGAGACGTTGATCACGTCGTCGACCCGGCCGGTGATCCAGTAGTAGCCATCCGCGTCGCGGCGGCAGCCGTCACCGGCGAAGTAGTAGCCCTTGTAGTCCGAGAAATAGGTCTGCTCGAACCGTTCGTGATCGCCCCAGACGGTGCGCATCTGGCCGGGCCAGCTGTCGGCGATGGCGAGAACGCCTTCGCATTCCGTGTCCTCGATGACCGTGCCGGCGGTCGGATCCAGCACCACCGGCTTGACGCCGAAGAACGGTTTCGTGGCCGAGCCGGGTTTCGTCGGGGTCGCGCCGGGCAGGGGGGTGATCATGTGGCCGCCGGTTTCCGTCTGCCACCAGGTATCGACGATCGGCAGTTTCCCTTTGCCGATGTTGTCGTTGTACCAGTTCCACGCCTCGGGGTTGATCGGTTCGCCCACGGTGCCCAGCACCTTGAGCGAGGACAGGTCGTGCCCCTCGACGAAGGAGGTGCCCTGACCCATCAGGGCCCGGATCGCGGTCGGGGCGGTGTAGAACTGGTTGACCTTGTGCTTGTCGATCACCTGCCAGAAACGGCTGGCGTCGGGCCAAGTCGGCACGCCTTCGAACATCAGCGTGGTCGCGCCGTTGGCCAGCGGACCGTAGAGGATGTAGGTGTGCCCGGTGACCCAGCCCACATCCGCGCCGCACCAGAAGACATCGCCCTCGTGGTAGTCGAAGGTCAGCTTCTGCGTCATCGCGGCATAGAGCAGGTAGCCGCCCATCGAATGCACGACGCCCTTGGGTTTGCCGGTGGAGCCCGAGGTGTAGAGGATGAACAGCGGATCCTCGGCGTTCATCGGACGGGCGGGGCAGTCGGGGGCGACCTGTTCCATCATCGCCTTCACGTCGACGTCACGGTCCGCGATCCACGTGGTCTGGTCGCCGGTGTGCTTGACGACGAGGCAACGCACCTTATCCGAGCAATGCAGCAGGGCCGCGTCGGTGTTCGATTTCAGCGCCGTCCGCTTGCCGCCGCGCGGGGCGGTGTCGGCGGTGATGACCACCTTGGCCTGACAGTCGTTGATCCGGTTGGCGAGCGCGTCGGGCGAGAAGCCCGCGAAGACGACCGAATGGATCGCGCCGATCCGCGCGCAGGCCAGCATGGCATAGGCGGCCTCGGGGATCATCGGCAGGTAGATGATGACGCGGTCGCCGCGCATCACGCCCTGGCTCAGCAGGACGTTGGCGAACCGGCTGACTTTCTCGGACAGCTCGTTGTAGGTGATGTGCTGTGCGGGCGTTTCGGGGTCGTCGGGTTCGAAGATGATCGCGGTCTGGTCGCCGCGCGTGGCGAGGTGGCGGTCGATGCAGTTGGCGGCGACGTTCAGGACGCCGTCCTCGAACCACTTGATGTCGACGCGGCCCAGTTCGAACGTGGTGTTCTTGACCTTGGTGAAGGGTTCGATCCAGTCCAGCCGTTCGCGCGCCTGCTCGGCCCAGAATGTGTCGGGATTCTCGATCGACGCCTTGTACATCGCATCGTACTTGGCGGAATCCACATGGGCCTTGGACACGAAGTCGTTCGACGGCGGATAGAGTTTCGGGTTGCTGGCTTCGTTCATGACGCGCCTCCCTTTCGCGTGAAACTTTTCACTGAGGTCTTCAACAAATACCCCGGCCCGCCGGATTGCAACCGGCAGGCCGGGCCGGGATCAGATCGCCAGATACTCGGCGCGCAGGTCGGCATTGCCCAGAACCTCGGCGGCGGAGCCGTCGAAGACGACCGAACCGGTGTCGAGGATCACGGCACGGTCGGCCAGTTCCAGCGCACGCACGGCGTTCTGTTCGACGAGGATCGTGGTGATCCCCTGTTCCTTGATGATCCGCAGGGTCTTTTCGATCTCGTCCACGATGACCGGCGCCAGACCCTCGTAGGGTTCATCCAGCAGCAGCACCTTGATGTCACGGGCGAGGGCACGGGCGATCGCCAGCATCTGCTGTTCGCCGCCCGACAGCGTCACGCCTTCCTGCATCCGGCGTTCGCCGAGGCGCGGGAAGAGTTCGTACAGGCGCTGGATCGACCAGCCGATCGGCGGCGCGATCTGGGCCAGCTTCAGGTTCTCCTCGACCGTCAGGCCGGGGATGATGCGCCGGTCCTCGGGGACGAGCCCGATGCCCGCTTGCGCCGCCTCGTGGCTCTTCATCATGTGCAGCGGCTTGTGGTCCAGCCAGACCTCGCCATGCGTCACCTGCGGTGCGTCCATCCGGGCGATGGCGCGCAGGGTCGAGGTCTTGCCCGCGCCGTTGCGGCCCAGCAGGGCGAGGATCTCGCCCTCGTGCACGTTGAAGCTGACGTTCTGGACGATGTAGCTCTCGCCGTAATAGGCCTCCACGTTCCAGACCGACAGGAAGGCCGGGGCTGTTTCGGCGTAGTTCTTGCCCTTGGAAAAGTCGGGTTTGACGTTCATCTGATCGTCTCCTTACGCCACTTGCGTTTCGCCGAGGTAGGCTTCGCGCACCTTGGGATGGCCCTTGATGTTGGCCGGGATGTCCTCGACCAGCGGGGTGCCTTGCGCCAGCACCGTGATCCGCTCGGCCAGGCTGAAGACAACGTGCATGTCGTGTTCGATGATCGCGATGGTGATGTCGCGCTCGGCCTTGATCTGCTTGAGCAGGTCGATGGTGTTGTTGGTGTCCGCGCGCGCCATGCCCGCTGTCGGTTCGTCCAGCAGCAAGAGCCGGGGTTCCTGCGCGAGGCACATCGCGATTTCCAGCCGCCGCTTGTCGCCGCGCGACATGGACGCCGCGTGCATGTTCCGCTTCTCGGCCAGGTTCATGCTCTCCAGCATGTGCTCGGCCTTTTCGCGCACGTCCTTCTGCGAGGCGATCGAGGTGATCGCGTTCAGCTCGAACGACCCGTCCCGCTTGGCGAAGCAGGGGATCATCATGTTCTCCATGACGGTCAGCTCGCCGAAGATCTCGGGTGTCTGGAACACGCGGGAGATCCCCATCTGGTTGATCTCGTAGGGGGTGCGCCCCAGCACCGACTGCCCGTCGAACATGACGCTGCCGGTGTCCGGGATCAGCTTGCCGACAAGGCAGTTCAGCAGGGTCGACTTGCCCGCGCCGTTCGGCCCGATGATCGCGTGGACGGTGTTCTCGGCCACGCTCAGGTTCACGTCGGTCAGCGCCTTGAGGCCGCCGAAGCGCTTGTTGACGTTCTTGATCTCAAGAATGCCCATGGTGCTGTCTCCTCATTCGGCGGGGTGCTTCTGGGCGGCCCCGTCCGGGGCCTCCGATTTCGACTTGCGGCGGAAGAGACCGGCCAGCTTCTGGCCGCCTTCGACAAGGCCGCCGGGCAGGAAGGTCACGACCAGCATGAACAGCAGGCCCAGCGTCAGGTGCCAGCCGGGGCCGACGAAGTGCTCGGTCACCCAGACCACGCCGTTTTCCATGCCTTCGGGCAGGAAGCTGAACCAGCCGTGCAGGACGCTTTCGTTGATCTTCGAGAAGATGTTCTCGAAATACTTGATGAAGCCCGCGCCGACGACCGGACCGATCAGGGTCCCGGCACCGCCGAGGATGGTCATCAGAACGACCTCGCCCGAGGCGGTCCACTGCATCCGCTCCGCACCCGCCAGCGGGTCCATGGAGGCGAGCAGGCCACCGGCCAGACCGGCATACATCCCCGAGATCACGAAGGCCGCGAGGGCGTAGGGACGGGTGTTCAGGCCGGTGTAGTTCAGCCGCGTCTTGTTCGCCTTGATCGCGCGCAGCATCAGGCCGAAGGGCGACCGGAAGATGCGGATCGAGATGTAGAAGGCGATCAGCATGATGACGCCGCAGAGGTAGTAGCCGTTGTTGAACTGGAACGCCCAGGGCCCGATGTTCAGAACCTCGGTCCCGCGCATCTCCAGCCCGAACAGATTGGTGACCGGGATCCCGCCTTCGGCCGTGGCCGAGACGCCGAGGATGCGCGGGTCGTTCAGGGTGATCTGCAGCCCGGTTTCCCCGTTGGTGATCGGCGTCAGCACCGAGTAGGCCAGGTTGAACGACATCTGCGCGAAGGCCAGCGTCAGGATCGAGAAGTAGATCCCCGTCCGGCGCAGCGACACGAAGCCGATGACCAGCGCGAACACGCCCGAGACGATGACGGCGAGGATGATCGCCGGGATGACGTTCATGCTGAGCAGCTTGAACATCCACACCGCCGAGTAGGAGCCGACCCCCAGGAAGGCCGCGTGGCCGAAGGACAGGTAGCCGGTCAGGCCGAACAGGATGTTGAAGCCGATCGCGAAGATCCCGAAGATCACGAACCGCTGCATCAGGTCGGGGTAGCCCGCGTTGAACTGCGCCATCGCGCTGTCTGCGGGGAAGGGGTTCAGGATGAACGGCGCCAGAAGGACCAGCGCGGCCACCACGAGGAGAAGGGTGAAGTCTTTCTTGTCGAGGCCAAGCATGGGTTATTCCTCCATCACGCCCTTGCGGCCCATGAGGCCACGCGGACGGGTCAGCAGAATGATGATCGCGACGAGGTAGATGATGATCTGGTCGATGCCGGGCAGCAGCGACTTGATCTCGTTCATCGAGGCGAAGCTTTCGAGAATACCGAGCAGGAAGCCCGCGGCGACGGCGCCGGGCAGCGAGCCCATGCCGCCGACGACCACCACCACGAAGGACAGCACGAGGAAGTCCATGCCCATGTGGTAGTTGGGCGAGTTGATCGGCGCGTACATGACGCCGGCCATGCCCGCGACGGCGGCGGCGATCCCGAACATGATGGTGAAGCGCTTGTCGATGTTGATCCCGAGAAGGCCCACCGTCTCGCGGTCCGCCATCCCGGCGCGGACGACCATGCCGAAGGTGGTGAACTGGAGGAAGGCGAAGACCGCGCCGATCACGACCGCCGCGAAGGCGAAGTAGACGAGACGCCAGTAGGGATAGATGACCACGTTCGGATCAAACCCGATCAGCGCGCCGAAATCGAACGACCCGGTCAGGGCTGCGGGCGCGGGCGTCGGCAGCGGGTTGGCACCGTAGTAGTGCTTGATCAGTTCCTGCAGGACAATGGCAAGGCCGAAGGTCACGAGGATCTGGTCCGCATGCGGGCGCTTGTAGAAGTGCTTGATCAGCCCCCGCTCCATGATGAAGCCGACGGCGATCATGATCGGGATGGAGAACAGGATGGCGAGTGGCACCGCCCAGTCGATCAGCGTGGCGCCCAGGTCATGCCCGAACCAGTGTTCGAGGTAGGGCTCCTTGATCTTCAGCGGGTTGCCGAGGAAGTCCTTGCGGGTCGGATCGACGGTCTCATAGCTGATGTTGAACAGCTTGCTGAGCGTGACGGCACAGAACGCCCCGATCATGAAAAGCGCGCCGTGCGCGAAGTTCACGACACCGAGCGTGCCGAAGATGAGCGTCAGACCAAGGGCGATCAGCGCATAGGCCGAGCCCTTGTCGAGCCCGTTCAACAATTGGAGGATTATGGCGTCCATGTCTCTCGATCCCGAAATGCATCGCGCGCGCCGATGGCGCCCGCGTCAGATGGCTGCGACAGGGGAATGTGAAGGGGAGGGCGCAGGGGCGCGCCCTCCCGGTCCGGTGCTTACGCGCCGGGGTTGCAGGAGCCCAGGGCGCCGCCTGCGAACATCGGATGGTCCGGCGCGTAGGTGACCTGGCCCACGGGCGTGACCTCGACGATCTCCACCAGGTGGAATTCGTCCTGCGGGTTCTCGGCGCCACGCACGACCAGCACGTCCTTGAAGCACTGGTGGTCTTCGGCGCGGTACAGCGTCTTGCCGTTGCCCAGACCGTCGAACTCGTAGCCTTCCAGGGCCTCTGCAACAGCGCAGGGGTTGAACGACTTGGCGCGTTCCACGGCATCGGCGTAGAGCAGGGTCTGCGCGTAGCAGGTCTGCGCGGCCTGGCTCGGCGGGAAGCCGTACTTGGTGCCGAACGACTGCACGAAGGCCTTGGTGCCCTCATCCTCGAGTTTCCAGTCCCAGTTCTGGGAGCCGACGATGCCTGCGATGTTCTTGCCGGCACCTTTCGCCATCAGCTCGGAGTAGAGCGGGACGACGATCTCGAAGTTCTTGCCGTTCACCTGCTTTTCACGCAGGCCGAACTGCACGGCGTTGGTCAGGGAGTTGACCATGTTGCCGCCGTAATGGTTCAGGACCAGAACATCTGCGCCCGAGTTCAGGACCGGCGCGATGTAGGACGAGAAGTCGGTCTGCGCCAGCGGCGTCAGCACGTTGTTGATGGTCTTCCAGCCGATCGCCTCGGTCGCCGCCTGGATCGACTCCTGCTGGGTCCAGCCCCAGGTGTAGTCGGCGGTCAGGTGGTAGGCCGCACGGTCCTTGCCGTAGAGCTTTTCCAGCACCGGTGCCAGCGCGGCACCCGACATGTAGGCGTTGAAGAAGTGACGGAAGCCGTTCGCCTTCTTGTCCTTGCCGGTGGTGTCGTTGGAGTGGGTCAGACCCGCCATGAAGATGACGCCGGCTTCCTGGCAGAGGCCCTGAACGGCCACGGCCACGCCCGAGGACGAGCCGCCGGAGATCATGATGGCGCCGTCTTTTTCGATCATCGACTTGGCCGATGCGCGGGCCGCGTCCGACTTGGTCTGCGTGTCGCCGGTGACGAACTCGACCTTCTTGCCCATGATCCCGTTGCCCTGCAGCGTCTTGGAGCTGAAGGTCGAGATCATGCCGCCGTCGCCTTCGCCGTTCAGGTGCTCGACGGCCAGCTGGAAGGCGCGCAGTTCGTCTGCACCTTCGTCAGCGTAGGGGCCGGTCTGCGGAACGTTGAAGCCGAGCGTGACCGACGAACCCTGCGGCGCGTTGGTGTAGCCCGAGTGCGCGGCAGCCCAGACGTTGCCGGTAAAGATGGTCGGCAGCGCAAGGCCGGCCCCGGCCCCGGCACCGGTCTTGAGCACGCCGCGGCGTGTGAATTTGTTGGACATTGATATCCTCCCGTTACGGTGATCCCGGACGCATCTCCTCACGCAGCCCGGATCGCACGTTCGTGCAAAGGCACTATCGCGCAGGTCGTGAAAACCAATCAACAAATGCCTTAGGGTAAACAATTTTTTTGTAAACAACTGCACAATGCGAGTGTATACATCGTAAATAACTTTTTCGTGCGCCGCAGAAAGGCGCTGAATCGCAAGGGATTTTCCGATGCCGAGATCCGCGTTGACAGGCAGCCGTATCCGCGAACGCCGCATGATCCGCGCGATGCGTCAGGCCGATCTGGCGCGCAAGGCGGGTATCTCGGCCTCCTACCTCAACCTGATCGAACACAACCGCCGCAGAATCGGCGGCAAGCTGCTGCTCGACATCGCCGCCGCGCTGGAGGTGGAGCCGTCGCTGCTGACCGAAGGCGCCGAGGCTGCGCTGATCGCGACCCTGCGCGAAGCCGCCGCCGACCGGCCCGCCAGCGGCGCGGAACTGGACGGGGTGGAGGAACTGGCGGGCCGCTTTCCGGGATGGGCCGCGCTGGCCGCCGACCAGCACCGCACCATCGCCGGGCTGGAACAGACGGTCGAGGCGCTGACCGACCGGCTGACCCACGACCCGCACCTGGCCGCCTCGCTGCACGAGGTCCTGTCGACCGTCACGGCCATCCATTCCACCGCCTCGATCCTCGTCGACACAAAGGGGCTGGAACCGGAATGGCGCGACCGCTTTCACCGCAACATCAACGAGGACGCCCAGCGACTGGCCGAGGGGGCGCAGCGGCTGGTGGCGGAGCTCGATGCCGGGCAGCGCAAGGACACCACGCTCAATGCCCCGCAGGACGAGGTGGAGGCGTTCCTGTCCGCGCGCGGGTTCCACATTCCGGAACTGGAGCGTGGCGGCGAGGCGACGGTGGACGAGATGCTGGACCGCGCCGTGAAGGGGCGGGACCTGACCTCGGCCTCGGCCCAGTCGATGGCGCGGGTGATCCTGCAGCGTTATGCCGAGGATGCGGCGCAACTGCCCGTTCAGGCGGTCGCCACCGCTGCGGCGGCGATGGAGCGGCTGGACCCCGCGGCGCTGGCCGGCCGTTTCGGTGTCGGCACCGGGCGCATGATGCGCCGCCTTGCGACGCTGCCCGACGCGCTGACCGCGCCCATGGGCGGGCCCTTCGGCCTCGTGATCTGCGATGTCTCGGGCACGCTGACCTTCCGCCGCCCGCTGCCGTCCTTCCCGCTGCCCCGCTTCGGCGCGGCCTGTCCCTACTGGCCCCTGTTCCAGGCACTGACCCGGCCCATCGTCCCGATCCGCCAGCGCCTGCGCCTTGCCGGCCGGTCCGAGGGCCGCTTCATCGCCCATGCGGTGGCCGAGCCGCTCGGGCCACTGTCGGCGGGGGTGGAGCCGCTGTTCGAAGCGCATATGCTGATCCTGCCGGACCCGGTCGAAACGCCCGAGGGCGCACGGCGGGTCGGCGTGACCTGCCGGATCTGTCCGCTGGACGGCTGCCGGGGTCGGCGCGAGCCGTCGATCACGGCCGAGGGGGCGTAGGTCGAATGTTTTCCCGCAATGCGGAATTCCGTTTTTGACAGTGACGATTGTGTGATGGATAACAAAATTACCAATAGGCGTTCTGCGCCGCTCGGATGGGAGGGGAGGACCGGATGAGCAAGACCGTTCTGGTGATCGAGGACGAGCCGAACATAATCGAAGCCATCGGGTTCATCCTGTCTCGGGACGGCTGGCGCGTCGCGGTGCATTCCAACGGGGTCGATGCCGTGGAAACCGTCCGCCGCCGTGCACCGGACCTCGTGATCCTCGACGTGATGCTGCCGGGACGCTCCGGCTATGACATCCTGCGCGACCTGCGCGCCGAAAGCGGCACAGCCGACCTGCCGATCCTGCTGCTGACCGCGCGCGGCCAGTCCCGCGACCGCGAGATGGCCGAGGCCTCGGGCGCATCCCGTTTCATGACCAAGCCCTTCTCCAACGCCGAGGTGCTGGAGGCGGTGCGCGACCTCGCGGGGGGGTGAGCCGATGCCGGACGCGCCGGGACCGCTGTTCTACGAACGCCGGACCTACCGCCGGCGCCGTCTGGCCGACCTCAGCCGCCTGCTGCCTGTCGCGGGGCTGATCCTGATGCTCGTCCCGCTGTTCTGGGGGGACAGCAGCGGCAGCACGGTGCCGATGTCGCTCGCGATCCTCTATATCTTCGGCCTGTGGTTCGCGCTGGTGATCGCCGGGGCGCTGCTGTCGCTGAACCGGCCCGAGGAGCTGATCGACCCGCAGGCCCCACGCAGCCCGCTGCCCGGTGAGGAGCGGCGCTGATGGCCTCGCTCAACGTCCTGATCGCCGTCTGCCTGAGCTACGTGGCCGTGCTCTTCACCGTGGCCTTCATGGCCGAGCGGGTGGCGATGCGCGGACAGGCGCACTGGCTGCGCTCGCCGCTGGTCTACACGCTGTCGCTGTCGATCTACTGCACGGCGTGGACCTTCTATGGGGCGGTCGGTTACGCGGCGCGGTCGGGGCTGGAATACCTGACGATCTACATCGGTCCCAGCCTCGTGATGATCGGCTGGCTGTGGCTGGTGCGCAAGATGGTGCGGATCGGGCGCAGCCAGCGCATCACATCGATCGCCGACCTGATCTCGTCCCGCTACGGCAAGTCCAACGCGCTGGGCGTCTGCGTGACGCTGTTGGCGGTGATCGGCACGACGCCCTACATCGCGCTGCAGCTGCAGTCGGTGGTGGAGAGCTTTTCGATCTTCGCCGCCGAACCGGGTTTCCGCCCCCGGCCCGAGGAGAACGTGTCGACCGCGCTCTGGGTCGCGGCGGGGCTGGCGTTCTTCACCGTGCTGTTCGGCACCCGCAACCTCGACGTCAACGAGCGGCACCACGGCGTCGTCATGGCCATCGCGGTCGAGGCGGTGGTCAAGCTGATCGCCCTTCTGGCCGTCGGCATATTCGTCGTCTGGGGCGTCGGCGGCGGGCTGGCCGCGACGATGGAGCGGATCGACGCCTCGTCGCTCGGCTACTGGCACACGGACGGCAGCCGGTGGGGCGGGCTGATCTTCCTCTCCGCCGCCGCCTTCCTCTGCCTGCCGCGCATGTTCCAGGTGCTGGTGGTCGAGAACGACATGGAGGCGCATCTGCGCACCGCGTCCTGGGCCTTTCCGGCCTACCTGATGCTGATGTCGCTGTTCGTGGTGCCGATCGCGGTCGTGGGGCTGGACCTGATGCCCGCGGGATCGAACCCGGACCTCTTCGTGCTGACCGTCCCGCTCAGCCAGGGCCGGGACGGGCTGGCGATGCTGTCCTTCCTCGGCGGTTTCTCCTCGGCCACCTCGATGGTGATCGTCGCCTCGATCGCGCTGTCGACGATGGTGTCGAACCATATCGTCATGCCGATCTGGCTGCGCCTTACCGGCGACGGCGCGTCGATCTCGGGCGATGTGCGGCACGTCGTCATGCTGGCGCGGCGGGTCTCCATCGTGGGGGTGGTCCTGTTGGGCTATGTCTATTACCGCATCTCGGGCGGCGGCACGGCGCTGGCGGCAATCGGCCTGATCTCGTTCTCGGGCGTGGCGCAGTTCCTGCCGGTGCTGGTCGGCGGGATCCTCTGGCGCGGCGCGACCCGGATCGGGGCCTTCGCCGGGCTCGGCGTCGGGGCGGTGATGTGGTTCTGGTGCCTGTTCCTGCCGAGCTTCGGCGCCGATGTGATCCTGAGCGCGGGCGTGCTGGCCGAGGGACCCTTCGGGGTCTCGTGGCTGCGCCCGCACGGTCTGTTCGGGCTCGACGGGGTGGACCCGCTGGTCCACGGGGTCTTCTGGTCGATGCTGTTCAACGCGGGCGCGTTCTTCGTCGTGTCGATCTTCACCTTCCCCTCGCCGATGGAACGGCTGCAGGGCGCGCAGTTCGTCAACGTCTTCAACCATTCCCGCGCGCCGCAGGGCTGGCAGGGCGGGCGCGCGCAGGCCGAGGACCTGATGATCATGGCGCAGCGCATCCTTGGCCCCTCCGATGCGCAGGCGCTGTTCCACGACGAGGCGCGGCGGCAGGGGCTGGCGGGCTATCTGCCCGATCCGACCGCGGATTTCCTGCAGCGGCTGGAGCGGGAACTGGCCGGGTCGGTGGGCGCTGCGACGGCCCATGCCATGGTGGGACAGATCGTCGGCGGCACCGGCGTGTCGGTGCAGGAGCTGATGGCGGTGGCCGACGAAAGCGCCCAGATGATGGAATATTCCAGCCAGCTGGAAGCCAAGTCCGAGGAACTGACCCGCACCGCACGCCAGTTGCGCGAGGTGAACGAGAAGCTGACCCAGATCTCGGTGCAGAAGGACGCCTTCCTGTCCCAGATCAGCCACGAGCTGCGCACGCCCATGACCTCGGTCCGGGCGTTTTCCGAGATCCTGCGCGACACCGACGGCCTGACGCCGGAGGAGCGCGGGCGCTATGCCTCGATCATCCACGACGAGGCGATCCGCCTGACGCGCCTGCTGGACGACCTGCTGGACCTCAGCGTGCTGGAGAACGGGCAGGTCAGCCTGAACTTCCGCCGCGGGACGCTTGAAGAGGCGCTGAGCCACGCGGTCTCGGCCGGACGGCAGGGCGACCGGCTGGCGATCCGCCGCGACAGGGGCGACGAACTGGTCGAGATCGAGACCGACATGGACCGCCTGTCGCAGGTCTTTATCAACCTGATCGCCAATGCCCAGAAATACTGCGACGCCGAGGCGCCGGTGCTGCGCATCGTCGTGCGGCGGCGCGACGGGACGGTGAGCGTCGATTTCATCGACAACGGCAGCGGCGTCGAACAGGACATGCAGGGCCTGATATTCGAGAAGTTCAGCCGCGTCGGACACCACAAGGCCGGCGGCGCCGGGCTGGGGCTGGCGATCTGCCGCGAGATCATGGCCCGGCTCGGCGGGACGATCACCTATCTGCCGGGGCAGGGCGGCGCCGCCTTCCGCGTGACCCTGCCGGACCGGAGCGCCATGGCCGCGCAATGAGGCCGGGCTAAAGCCCTTGGTAACCAACCGCGGGCTAAGGTCGCGGCCGATCCCCGTTCGGACGGTGGCGGAGAATATGGACGGCAACACATCCAGCGCGGTTCTGCGCCGAAAGGCGGATGCCGGGCGCGAGGTCCGGCAGGCCCGCGCCATGTCGCCCGATCGCGCGCTCAGGCTGGCCTTCGCCCGCGCGGCGGACGAGGCCGCGAGGCTTGCTCTGGCCGTGTCGGGGGTCGAAACCTCCGAGGTGTCGGCGGACGATCTGGTCGCTGGGCTGGACGACGACGACATGCTGCTGCTGCTCGAGGGGCCCGGCGGCGCGGTCGGGGTGATGTCGCTGTCCCTGCCGGTGGTCGCGGGCGTGGCCGAGATGCTGACCATGGGCCGGGTGCTGAAGCGTCCCGTCGACCCGCGCCGTCCGACCCGGACCGAGGCGGCTCTGCTGGCGCCGCTGATCGACCGCGCGCTCGAAAACCTGGCCGGGGCGCTGGCGGGCACAGCGGACGAGGCGCGGTTCACCGGCTATCGCTTCGGGGTGATGATGGACAACGCCCGGATGGTCGGCCTCGCGCTCGACGCATCCAAGGTGCTGCGTATCCGCATGAGCTTCGACGTGGCCGGCCTGCGCGAGGGGGCGGTCAGCCTCTGCCTGCCCGAACCGGTGGTCGCGGCCGACACCGGAACGGGGGATGGCGGGGATGGCGCGGGGACGCTTGGCGCGGCGGTGCTTGGCGCCCCTGCGCGTCTGGACGCGGTGCTGCACCGGGTCAGGATGCCCTATGCACGGGTGGCCGCGTTGCGGCCGGGGGACGTGATCCCGGTCCCGCGCAGCGCATTGTCGGAAACCGTGCTGGAAACCCCGCAGCGGCAAAAGGTGATGACGGTGCGTCTGGGGCAGATCAACGGCTTTCGCGCCGTCCGCCTGCCGGGCGGTGCCGTGACTGCCGAGGCCACGGCCGATGGCGATCTGGCCGATGCCGGGGCGCCGCCCCCGGTGGCCACGGCGCAGGGCCGCGCGCCGCCCGCGCCGCCGCCTGCCATGGCGGATCCTGCGGGCCTGCCTGAATCGGAGGCGGTCGCGCCGCTGGACGATCTGCCCGACCTCAGCGATCTGGGGCTGCCCGACGGGCTGGGGGAGGGGTTCGGCGGGGGATACGGGATCGCGCCTCTGGCGGAGCCGGACGATCCTGAGTGACGGCGTCCGGTCGCGGGGCGCGCGCCCGCGCGGCGGGAACGGCGAAGCTTCGGGCCGGGCCCGGTCAGAGGGCCGGGCGCCGGGGCAGGGACGCCGCCGAGCATGGGGAGCATGGACAGGGGCTGCTTACCGCGGGGCGACGGACGGGGGGCAACTCAGGGCGCAGTGGCCAGCCCCGAAGTGCAAAGTCGGAATAGGGCAATTGGCGCGCACAACACGGATCGCCGCGCGGCGCGCCCGCAGGGGAAGCCACAATGTGGAGCAATGCCAACAGGACCAGTGGCGTTCCCAGCCGGGATGGACACAAGGCTCACCCGACCGGGCATGCCCGGACAGCCGTCCCGCTGTCCCCTCCCGCGTCAGCCCGCGAGGTCGTCCAGACGCGGGCGCAGGTTGGACAGGTCGTATCCCGCCTTGGCCGCCGTCGCGATGATGCCGTCCACGTCCTCGCCCGCCGTCGCCTGGCCAAGCGCCCAGATCGTCGTGCAGCGGGTGCCCGAGGCACAGTAGGCCAGCACCTTGTCGCCGCCCTCGATCGCCGCCATCTGCGCCGCGATCGTGTCGGGCGTCATGGTGGGGTAGGTCAGGGGCAGGTTCACGAACTCCAGCCCCGCCTCCTTTGCCGCCGCCTCGACCGCGACCGCCTGCAGTTCGGGCGGGTTCTCGGCATCGGGGCGGTTGCAGATCACGCGGGTGAAACCGGCGGCCTTGATCGCCGCGATATCCTCGATGGCGATCTGCGGGGTGACGGCGTAGCGGGGGGTGACGGGTCTGATATCCATGAACGAAAGCCTTATGCGGCGGGCACCGGGCTGTCCAGTCGCGCCTTGAGCGGCGGGGCGATCATCATGCCTGCCAGCATCGCGGCGAGGAAAATCATGCCACCGGTGCCGCCGTAGGACAGCGAGGCGACCGAGGGGCCGGGGCACAGCCCGGCCAGCCCCCAGCCCGCGCCGAACAGGACCGAGCCGATCACCAGGCGGCGGTCGATTTCCGGCAGGGTGGCGGGCGGAAAGCTGCCGCCGACGAGCGGGCGGATCCGCTTGGTCAGCCACCACGCCAGCGTCATCGGCAGGATGGCGCCCCCCATGACGAAGGCCAGCGTCGGGTCCCATGCGCCGAAGATGTCCAGCCAGCCCTGAACCTTGGTGGTGTCGGTCATGCCGGAGATCAGCAGGCCGATCCCGAACAGGCTGCCGGAGAGAAGGGCGAGGAGGTTGCGCATCAGATCACTCCCAGAACGTGGCGGAACAGGACGACGGACAGCCCGCCCGCGAGGATGTAGAACACGGTCGCGATGATCCCGCGGAAGCTGAAGCGCGAGATGCCGCAGACCCCGTGGCCCGAAGTGCAGCCGTTGGCGATCCGGGTGCCGACGCCGACCAGCAGGCCCGCCGCGACGATCACCCAGACGTTCGAGGTGACATGCGTTTCAGGCGCGCCGGTGAACAGCGTCACGGCGAGGGGCGCGAGGAACAGGCCCGCGACGAACATGATCCGTTCCATCGCGTTCGACCGGCCCGAGCCGTCGACGAGCCCGCCGATGATGCCGCTCGCGCCCATGATGCGTCCGTTGCCGAGCAGGAAGACCGCTCCGGCAATACCAATGAGGAGGCCTCCGGAAAGGCCCATGATCCAGTCGGGGTTCATGTGTTGTCCTGTCGAGGGTGTCAGGGATCCGGCCGGGGCGGGGTGGCCCCGGCCGGATCGGTCAGAGTTTGTTCACGGGCACCTTGAGAAAGACGTTGCCCTGTTCGTCGGCCGGGGGCATCTGCCCCGCGCGCATGTTCACCTGCAGCGAGGGGATGATCAGCTTGGGCATCGCCAGCGTCGCGTCACGTGCGTCGCGCATCTTGACGAAATCCTCGGCCGACTTGCCCGCGCCGACATGCACGTTCAGCGCCTTCTGCTCGCCGACGGTGGTTTCCCAGGCGTATTCGTCGCGGCCCGGCGCCTTGTAGTCGTGGCCGACGAAGATGCGCGTCTCGTCCGGGAGGGCGAGGATCTTCTGGATCGAGTTGTAGAGCGTCTGCGAGGAGCCGCCGGGGAAGTCGCAGCGGGCGGTGCCGAAATCGGGCATGAACAGCGTGTCGCCCACAAAGGCCGCGTCGCCGATGACATAGGTCAGGCAGGCAGGGGTGTGGCCGGGGGTGTGCAGCACGTCGCCGCGCAGCTGGCCGATGTGAAAGCTGTCGCCCTCGACGAACAGGCGGTCGAACTGCGATCCGTCGCGCTGGAACTCGGTGCCTTCGTTGAAGACCTTGCCGAAGGTGTCCTGCACGATGCGGATGTTGTCGCCGATCCCGATCTTGCCGCCGACCTTGTCCTGGATGTAGGGCGCGGCCGAGAGGTGGTCGGCGTGGACATGGCTTTCCAGCAGCCACTGCACGTCGAGCCCGTTGTCCCGCACGAACTTGATGATCGCATCGGCCGACCGGGTGTCGGTGCGGCCCGAGGCATAGTCGAAGTCCAGCACGGAATCGACCACGGCGCATGCGCTGCCCTGCGGGTCGCGCACCACGTAGGAAATCGTGTTGGTGGCTTCGTCGAAAAAGGCGGTGACATCAGGTTTCATGGCGATCCCTCGGTTTGTTGCTCAAGACATATATGATAAAGCGAATGTGTTGCAAGCTCTGTTTGCCAGTTACGGGGGCGATTGGCGCAAAGCTGCCCGTGCAGCGTGCACGCGTCGCGGAAAGCCGCGACAAAAGTGTGTCGTGCCCGATGCGTCGTTGTCCGAATCCCGCTCCGCGTGTAGTCAGATCACGGGGGCGTCATCGCCCGCTGGAGGAGCGGCGGCTTTCTGAGGAGGGGTCGTCGCTGTCAACGCACAGCGTAAACGCATGACCGGGCGGCGCAAGGGCGCCGGACCGGCAGGAGGAGCATTCCAATGACGGACCTTGAAACTAGGGCTGAGCATGTCGTTTCCGCAATCGCCGGGGCGCGTCCGGGCACGCGGCACCAGCATCTGTCCGACCTGCACCACGTGGTGAGCGAATTCGGCCTGCGTGGCAACGGCATCCCGCAGCACCTGCGCCAGTTGCAGGAAGAGCTGACGAACGAAGCCATCGAGGCGCAGTTCGACAACCTGCCGGTGTAATCCCATACCTTCCGCCGGGTCCGGCGTCGGCCAAGCGTTGCCTGCGCGACATAGTTCACGCTTTGGCAACAATGGTTTGGCGCGCTTGCGATTGTCCCGACGCTTGCGTCTGGTCTAGGCTGCGGCGATCCTGCCGGGTGGCGGGCAATGACAATCAGGGGGCCGGGTCGCATCCGGTGGGTGGATGCGGTTCGGCTGGGCAGCACAGTGGCAAGAACCGTCAGGATCCGCAGGGATGGCGCGGTCGCGGTGATCTCCGTCGACAATCCGCCGGTGAACATCCTATCGGCGCAGATGCGTCAGGCGCTCTTTGCCGCGCTCGGGCAGGCCGATGGCGATCCGGCGGTGCGGGCCGTGGTCCTTGGCACTGCTGCGGGCGGCTTTCCCGCCCAAGTCAATCCGCGCGAATATGATACCGGGCTGGCCGATCCCGCGCCCCGCGCGCTGGCCGACCGGATCGAGGGGATGGGCAAGCCCGTCGTGGCCCTGATCTCGGGTCATGTGGCGGGTGCGGGGGCTGAACTGGCGCTGGCCTGTCACGCGCGGGTGGCCGTCTCGGGATCCGAAATCGCGCTGCGCGAGGCTCTGATCGGCCTCTGTCCCTCGGCGGGGGCCACGCAGCGCCTGCCGCGCCTCGTCGGGGCCGGGCCCGCGGTCGACATGCTGATCGGCGGTCGTGTCCACGCGGTGGACTCCGACACGGCGGAGGGGCTGTTCGACCGGATCCTGCCTGCGGAAATGGCCGAGGCGGCGGCGCATGCGCTGGCATCGGAGCTTGCGCAGGGGGACGACTGGGTCCGGACCTGCGACCGCACGGACGGGTTCGGGGACCTGTCCGCCTATCAGGCGGTGCTGACCGCGCGCCGCAAGCTCGTCCCGCCGGGCGGCGGTGCGGCGGAACGGGCGATCCTGCAGGCGTTGGAGGCCGCGCCGCTGTTCCCCTATGCCTCGGGCGCGGCGCTCGAGGCGGATTTGTTCGACGAACTGCTGACTAGCGAACGTTCACGCGGGCTGCGCCATGCCCTGGTGGCGGAAACCCGTGTCAATTCAGGCATCTCCGGGCCGCAGGTCAGCCGGGTCGGGCTACGCGGCACAGGGCTCGGCTCGGCACGTCTGGTGGCGCAACTGGTGCAGAGCGGTGCGGGCGTCATCCTGTTCGAACCGGACGCGGCGGTCCGGTCGCGGTTCTGCGAGGTGGTCCGGGACACGATCGCACAACGCCCTGCGGTGCCGGGGGCGGATCCCGACCGGGCGATGCAGAACCTCGCCGCCTCGGGCGACGAGGCCGCGCTGCGCGAGGCCGAAGTCCTGTTCGACCTGTCGGCGGATGCCGAGGACACCAAGCGTGCCGCGCTGGCCGCCCTGTCCGGCCTGGCCGGGGAAGGGGCGGTGGTGCTGAGCACGACGCGCCACCTGGACGTGGCCGCGCTGGCCCCCGAGGCGCTGGCGCCGCGGGTGCTTGGGCTGCATCTGCCGAGCCGGCCCTGGCCGGTGCACCTGGCCGAGCTGGCCGTGCGGGACGACACCGAGCGTGCGGCGGGGCAGCGGGCGCGCCAGATGATGGCGCAGATCGGGCGCTTTGCCATCCGCACCAAGCCCTCGGACGGGATGGTGGGCATGGCGATGGCCGGCGCGCTGTTCGACGCGGCGGACGAGCTGGTGCGTTTGGGGGCGGAGCCCGAGGCCATCGACGCGGCGCTGAAGCGTCGCGGGATGGGGCGTGGCGTCTACCGGCTGCTCGGCGACATGGATGCCGATGCGCATGCGGCGCGGCAGGACCGGCGCGGGCGGCAGGACGGACTGTCCAGCCTGATCGCGCGGGCCGGGCTGAAGCCGGGGCAGGGCGCGGACCACGAGACCGAGGCGGCGGCGCTGGCCAGCCTCGTGACCGAGGCGCGCGGCGGCGAGGCGCCGGTCGGGCACCCCTGGTCGGGCGAGGAAATCTGGACCTCGATCCTGGCCGCCATGGTGAACGAGGGCGCGCGCCTGCTGGACGCCAAGGTGGCGGCGCGGCCGCTGGCGATAGACGTGGCGATGGTGCACGGCTACATGTTCCCGCGCACCCTCGGCGGGCCGATGAACGCGGCGGACATGATGGGGCTGTTCACGCTGGTGCGGGCGATGAAGGCATTGGCCCCGGTCGCCCCCGACCTGTGGTCGCCGCATCCGCTGGTGGTGCAGCTGCAGAAGGACGGGCGGAGTTTCGCGGACCTGAACGGCTGAGGCGGTCGCGGCTCAGCCGCCGAGGAAGATCCCGAGGATCACCAGCATCAGCCCGATCACCGACAGGAACAGGGCGCCGAGGTTCAGCGGCAGGACCTTCTGCACGGCGGCGCGCAGGGCCTCGTCGCTCAGGCCCGCACGGCGGGCGCGGTTGACCCTGACGATCGACAGGACGAGCCCGCAGAGCCCGATGAGCGAGATCGCGGCGCCGATCCAGACGAGAATTTCCATGGCATCCTTCCTGTCGCTGCCTGCCTCGCCCGCGCCTAAGCGAAAATGCGCGCCGCGTCCAGCGCGTGAGGCTTGCGGCACGGCGGGCCTGCGGGTAGGGGAAAGACCCTGAGCAGCACGGCAGGAGAGTGACATGCAGGACGATGTGATCGAGAGCGCTGGCGAAGCGAATTACCGCGTGACGGCGAACGAGCTGCGGCAGTTCATCGAGCGGGTCGAACGTCTGGAGGCCGAGAAGAAGGACCTTGGCGAGCAGGTCAAGGAGGTCATGGCCGAGGCGAAGGCGCGCGGCTACGACACCAAGGTCATGCGCAAGGTCATCGCGCTGCGCAAGCGCGACAAGGACGACATCGCCGAGGAAGAGGCGGTGCTGGAGATGTACAAGGAAGCGCTCGGGATGTCCTGAGCGCCGTTTGGCGTTGCCTTTCCCGTGATGTGGCGTCAGGGGCTGCGGTCTTGCCCCGGTGTCGCAATGCGCGGTATGAGCAGTTTCGATAAAGGCCGGGGAGAGGGCAGAACATGCGTCGTGTGGTCGTAACTGGGCTGGGGATGGTATCTCCGCTGGCCAACGGGGTCGAGGAAACCTGGTCGCGTCTGCTGGCCGGGCAATCCGGGGCGGGGACAATCAGCCGGTTCGATGCGAGCCACCTGGCGACCGACTACGCCTGCGAGATCCCCTATGGCGACGGCACCGGCGGCACCTTCAATCCCGACGACTGGATGGAGCCGAAGGAGCGCCGGAAGGTCGACGATTTCATCCTCTACGGCATGGCCGCCGCCATTCAGGCCGTGCATGACGCCGGTATCGCCGATCTGAGCGAGGCCGAGAAGCTGCGCGTCGGCACGATGATCGGGTCGGGGATCGGTGGTCTGAACTCCATCGCCGACACCGCCGTGCTGATCAAGGAGCGCGGGCCGCGCCGGGTCAGCCCGTTCTTCATTCCGGGCGCGCTGATCAACCTGATCTCGGGTCAGGTGCAGATCCGGTTCGGGTTCAAGGGGCCGAACCATGCACCCGTGACCGCCTGTTCGACCGGCGCGCATGCGATTGGCGATGGCGCGCGGATGATCCAGTGGGACGATGCGGATATCGTCGTCGCGGGCGGGGCCGAGGCCAGCATCAGCGAGATCGGGATCGCCGGGTTCAACGCCTGCAAGGCGCTGTCGACCAAGCGCAAGGACGATCCGACCAAGGCCAGCCGTCCCTATGACGCGGACCGTGACGGTTTCGTCATGGGCGAGGGCGCGGGCATCGTCGTGCTGGAGGAATACGAGCACGCCAAGGCGCGCGGGGCCAAGATCTATGGCGAGTACCTTGGCTATGGCATGTCGGGCGACGCCTATCACATCACCGCGCCGTCCGAGGATGGCGACGGGGCGTTCCGGTCGATGACGGCGGCGCTGCAGCGCGCCGGTATCTCGGCGGGCGAGATCGACTACATCAACGCGCATGGCACCTCGACCATGGCCGACGTGATCGAGCTGGGCGCGGTGGAGCGTCTGCTGGGCGAGGCAGCGGGCGCGGCGACCATGTCGTCGACCAAATCGGCCACCGGGCACCTGCTGGGCGCTGCGGGCGCGATCGAGGCGATCTTCTCGATCCTCGCGATCCGCGATCAGGTGGCGCCGCCGACCATCAACCTCGACAATCCGGCGGTCGAGACCAAGCTGAACCTTGCCCCGAACGCCAAGCAGGAGCGCAAGATCGACATCGCGCTGTCCAACAGCTTTGGTTTCGGTGGCACCAACGCGAGCCTCGTGTTCGGGAAAGTCCGGTAGATGTGGCGGGCAATTGCCTCCAACGCCCTGACCATGCTGATCGTCGCCGTCTTTCTGATGGGCGGCGTCATCATCTGGGGGCAGAATGAATACCGCGCCGAGGGGCCGCTGAGCGAGGCGATCTGCCTGCGGGTTCCGAGCGGATCGAACATGTCGCGCGTCAGCGCAGACCTGGAAGGCCAGGGCGCGATCAAGAATGGCATGATCTTTCGCCTCGGGGCCGATTACACCGAGAAGACCGGTCAGCTGAAGGCCGGGGCCTTCCTGATCCCCGCCGGTGCGACGATGGAAGAGATCGTCGATATCGTCACGCGGGGCGGGGCCAGCACCTGCGGGACCGAGATCGTCTATCGCATCGGCGTGACGCGGTCGCTGCTTGAGGTCCGCGAGCTCGATCCGGCGACGAACCAGTTCACCGAGACGGTCGAATTCAACCCGGCCGAGGCCGAGGCGCCTGCGGAATACACCGCCGTGCGCGAGGATCCGAACACGCGGTTCCGGATCTCGGTGGCCGAGGGCGTGACCAGCTGGCAGATCGTGGATTCGCTCAAGCGGTTCGACGTGATGACGGGCGAGGTGGCCGAGGTTCCCGCCGAGGGGATGCTCGCGCCGGACAGCTACGAGGTCAGCGACGGGGCCGACCGGGGCGAGTTGCTGGCCCGAATGGAGGCCGCGCAGGAGGCGCTGCTGATCGGGTCGTGGGAGGCGCGCGCCGCGGGGATCCCGATAGCGACGCCTGAAGAGGCGCTGATTCTGGCCTCGATCATCGAGAAGGAGACCGGGGTCGCGGAGGAGCGGGGCATCGTGGCCAGCGTCTTCGTCAACCGCCTGCATCGCGGGATGCGGTTGCAGACGGACCCGACGGTGATCTACGGCATCACCAAGGGTCAGGGCGTGCTGGGGCGCGGGCTGCGGCAGAGTGAGCTTCGGGCGGAAACGCCTTACAATACCTATGTTATTCCGGGGCTGCCCCCGACGCCGATCGCCAATCCGGGCCGTGCGAGCCTTGAGGCGGCGGTCAATCCGCCGGAGACGGATTACCTCTACTTCGTGGCCGATGGCACGGGCGGTCACGCCTTTGCCCGGACGCTGGAAGAGCACAACGAGAACGTCGCGAAGTGGCGGCGGATCGAGGCGGAACGCGCCAACCAGTGAGGCTCGTGCGCCGGCCTGGAAGTTAAGAAAGTGTAAATAATACGGGCGCTTGGCGGCGCCCGTTAACTTTGATTTCCTTGACTTTGCGAACGGTCCGAAGTAGGACTTGTGGCACGCTGGAGGAAATGGGCAACGGCCCGGGGTTCGCACCCCGAGGCCGTTTTTTCGTTTTCGTCGCCGGGGGGCAGACCAGCGCAAAGGGGGCGTGAGTGGATGAGTGCAAGTGAACTGGCGAAGGAAGAGGAGCGGCTCGGTTGGGAGGTCGAGACGGTCCGGCTTCAGCTGCAGGACCTGATGGTCGAAATGCGCGGACTTCAGGACCGCGCGCGGGACGGGGACGTCGGAGCGCCGAAAGAGGCGCTGGCGACGGTCCGGAGCGTGCGCGAGTTCCTGGGGAAGGCGGGCGATGTGGAGGCGAAACTTCATGACTTCAAACGACGGCAAGGCGGAGGCGAGGGACAGTATGTCCTCGACCTCGACGGGGCACGGGCTTCGATCCGGTGCAGGCTGGATCGCCTCCGCCGATGTCAGCATTCAGGATGAGTTCCTGAACGGGCTGGATGAGGGAGAGCTTATGGCTCTCCCTTTTTTGTTCGAGTTCTGGGCGCTGGATCACCAGCTGCCGCCCGAGGGCGACTGGCGGGCCTGGGTGATCCTGGGCGGACGCGGTGCGGGCAAGACGCGTGCCGGGGCCGAGTGGGTGCGGGCGCAGGTGGAGGGCGCGCGGCCGGGCGATCCGGGGCGGTGCAGGCGGCTGGCGCTGGTGGCGGAGACGATCGAGCAGGCGCGCGACGTGATGGTGTTCGGCGAGAGCGGGATCATCGCCTGTTCGCCGCCGGACCGGCGTCCGGAGTGGGAGAGCGTGCGCAAGCGGCTGGTCTGGCCGAACGGGGCGGAGGCGCGGGTGTTCTCGGCGCATGATCCCGAGAGCCTGCGCGGGCCGCAGTTCGACGGGGCATGGGTGGACGAGCTGGCGAAGTGGCGGCGGGGGCAGGATGCCTGGGACATGCTGCAGTTCGCGCTGCGTCTGGGGGAGGAGCCGCGGGTTTGCGTCACGACGACGCCGCGGAACGTGCGGGTGCTGAAGACGCTGCTGGATGCGCCGTCGACGGCGGTGACCCATGCACCGACCGAGGCGAACCGGGCGAACCTGGCGGAGTCGTTCCTGGCCGAGGTCCGGGCGCGCTACGAGGGGACGCGGCTGGGGCGGCAGGAGCTGGACGGGCTGCTGCTGGAGGATTCCGAGGGGGCGATGTGGACGGCGGCGGGGCTTGAGCGTGCCTGCGTCGACATCGTGCCGGAACTGGACCGCGTGGTTGTGGCGGTCGATCCGCCGGTCACGGGGCACAAGGGGTCGGACGAATGCGGGATCGTCGTGGCGGGCGTGACGATGCGCGGGGATGTGCGGAACTGGCGGGCCTATGTGCTGGAGGATGCGAGCCTCGGGGCCGCGACGCCGTCGAAATGGGCGGAGGCGGCGATCGACGCGATGCGGCGGCACGGGGCCGAGCGGCTGGTGGCGGAGGTGAACCAGGGCGGCGATCTGGTCGAGAGCGTGGTGCGGCAGGTCGATCCGGTGGTGCCGTTCCGCAAGGTCCATGCCTCGCGCGGGAAGGCGGCGCGGGCGGAGCCGGTGGCGGCGCTCTACGAACAGGGGCGGGTGTTCCATGCGCGGGGGCTGGGCGCGCTGGAGGAGCAGATGTGCGCCATGGCGGTCGGCGGCTATCAGGGCAAGGGGTCGCCCGACCGGCTGGATGCGCTGGTCTGGGCGCTGCATGAGCTGATGATCGTGCCCGGCGGGAACTGGATGCAGCCGCGGGTGCGGGCGCTGTGAGGCGCGCGCAACGGGCACCGTGCGGTGGTCGAGGAGCTTTTTAATCGAATTTGGCGAAAACCTGTCTGCGCGCTTCGAAAGGGGCGTGGACGGAGGAACGGAGCGGCGGGCCAGAGTGCCCCCGCCCGGAACGGGTCAGGAGAAGCGGATGGGTGTCATCGACTATTTCCGGCGGGCCGAGGCTGCGGTGCCCGAGGTCAAGGCCAGCGCGACCGGCAAGGTGGCTTGGGCGGGCTCGGGGCGCGTGGCGTGGAGCCCGCGGGACGTCGCCACCCTGACCCGCACGGGATTCGCGGGCAACCCGGTGGGCTTCCGCGCGGTGAAGATGATCGCCGAGGCGGCGGCGGCCCTGCCGCTGGTGCTGCAGGACGCGCGGCAGCGGTTCGAGATGCATCCGGTGCTGGACCTGATGCGTGCGCCGAACCCGGCGCAGGGGCGGGCGGCGCTGTTCGAAGCGCTGTATGGCCAGCTGCTGTTGACCGGGAACGGGTACCTGGAGGCGGTCGGCGAAGAGGGTGTGCCGGAGGAGCTGCATGTGCTGCGGTCCGACCGGATGAGCCTGGTGCCCGGCGCGGATGGCTGGCCGGTGGCCTATGAATACGCGGTAGGCGGGCGGAAGCATCGGTTCGACGTGAGCGGCGGACGGGCGGTGGTCTGTCACCTGAAGAGCTTTCATCCGCAGGACGATCACTACGGGTTCAGCCCATTGCAGGCTGCGGCGCAGGCGCTGGACGTGCACAACGCGGCGTCGCGCTGGTCGAAGGCTTTGCTGGACAATGCGGCGCGGCCGTCGGGGGCGATTGTTTATCGCGGGCCGGAGGGGCAGTCGTCGATGACGACCGAGCAATACGACCGGCTGGTGAGCGAGATGGAGAGCCATCACCAGGGCGCCCGGAATGCCGGGCGGCCGATGCTGCTGGAGGGCGGGCTGGACTGGAAACCGATGGGGTTCAGCCCGTCGGACATGGAATTTCACAAGACCAAGGAGGCGGCGGCGCGCGAGATCGCGCTGGCCTTCGGAGTGCCGCCGATGCTGCTGGGGATACCGGGCGAGGCGACCTATGCGAATTACCAGGAGGCGCACCGGGCGTTCTATCGGCTGACCGTTTTGCCGCTGGTGGCGCGGGTGACGGCGGGGGTCGGGGAATGGCTGTCGGGCTTTGCGGGCGAGGTGCTGGAGCTGAAGCCCGACCTCGACCAGGTGCCGGCTCTGGCCGCCGAGCGGGATGCGCAGTGGTCGCGCGTCGCGGGTGCGGATTTCCTGAGCGCGCGGGAGAAGCGGGCGTTGCTGGGGCTGCCGGTGGAGGTGGCCGATGAGTGAGGAGCGGGGGCCGGGCGACTGGGTCGGGGCGTCCTTCGATTGCGCGCCGGGGCTGCGGCTGCAGGCGCATGAGCGGCTGAGCCGGGTGCAGATGGAGAGCCTCGGACGGCGGCTGGACAAGATCGAGGAGATGATCGAGCGGCTGGAGCGGCGGCTGTGGCTGACGGTCTACGGGGTCGTTGGCGTGATCCTGGCGCAGGCGTTCCAGTCGGTGCTGGAACAGGTGCCCTGAGGCGGAGGTGGTGATGGAACTGGAACGGAAATTCTGTGCGCTCGGCGACGGGCTGGCGGTGCGCGAGGGGCATGTGATCGAGGGCTATGCCTCGGTCTTCGGCGCGGCGGACCAGGGCGGCGATGTCGTGGGCAAGGGGGCCTACACGGTGTCGCTGGCGGCGCTGGCGGGGGCCGGGCGGCGGGTCAAGATGCTGTGGCAGCACGATCCGACGCAGCCCATCGGGGTCTGGGACGAGGTGCGCGAGGACGGGCGCGGTCTGTATGTGAAGGGCCGGGTGCTGGAGAGCGTGGGGCGCGGGCGCGAGGCGATCGCGTTGCTGGCCGCCGGGGCGATCGACGGGCTGTCGATCGGATACCGGACGAAGCGCGCGGTGAAGGATGACGGGGGCCGCAGGCTCCTGACCGAAGTGGAGCTCTGGGAGGTGTCGCTGGTGACCTTCCCGATGCTGCCGGATGCGCGGGTGGAGGCCAAGGGCGAGGACCCGGCGGCCGAGATCTGGCGCGAGATGGCCCGTGGGCTGCGCGCCCTGAGGCAGGAGAGCGCGGGGCGCTGAGGCCCGCGACAGACCCAACGAGGGGACAGTGCGATGACAAAGACCGAGAGCATTTCTCGGACCGGGGAGGCTGTGTCCCCCGACACCGGGAGCCGTGCCGCCGTGGCCGAGTTCATGCGGGAGTTCAAAGGCTTCCGCGACGACATTGATGACAGACTGAAGCAACAGGAAAACCGCATGACCATGCTTGACCGCACCGCTCGCCGGGCCGCGCGCCCGGTTCTCGCCTCGGCCGCCGAAGGCGAGGCCCCGCATCAGAAGGCCTTTGCCGCCTACCTGCGTTCCGGCGACGACGACGCCCTCCGCGGGCTGGAGCTGGAGGGCAAGGCGATGTCCACGGCCGTCGCTGCGGATGGCGGCTATCTGGTCGATCCCGAGACCTCGTCCACGATCAAGTCGGTGCTGTCCGGCGCCTCGTCGATCCGGCAGGTGGCGAACGTGGTGACGGTCGAGGCGACGGCCTACGACGTGCTGGTCGATCACACCGATGTCGGCTCTGGCTGGGCGGGCGAAAGCACCGTGTCGGACAGCGCGACGCCCTCGCTCGACCGGATTTCGATCCCGCTCTACGAGCTGTCGGCGCTGCCCAAGGTCAGCCAGCGGCTGCTGGACGACAGCGCCTTCGATATCGAGGCGTGGCTGGCGGGGCGGATCGCGGACAAGTTCTTGCGGGCCGAAGCGGCGGCCTTCGTCAACGGCAACGGGTCGGACAAGCCGACCGGGTTCCTGACCCATACCAAGATCGACAACGACAGCTGGGCCTGGGACAAGCTGGGCTATGTCGCGACGGGCACCGATGCGGGGTTCGACGATACCGAGCCGGGCGATGCGCTGGTCGACCTGGTCTACGCGCTCGGCGCGCGCTACCGGGCGAACGGGACCTTCGTGATGAATTCCAAGACCGCGGGCGCGGTGCGCAAGGTCAAGGACGGCGACGGGCGGTTCATGTGGACCGACACGCTGGCCGAGGGCGAGCCCGCGCGCCTGATGGGCTATCCGGTGCTGATCGCCGAGGACATGCCGGACATCGCGTCGGACAGCTATTCCATCGCCTTCGGTGACTTCGGCGCGGGCTACACGGTGGCCGAACGGCCCGACCTGCGCGTCCTGCGCGATCCGTTCAGCGCCAAGCCGCACGTGCTGTTCTACGCGACCAAGCGGGTCGGCGGGGACGTCAGCGATTTCGCCGCGATCAAGCTGCTGAAATTCGGCCTCGCGTAAGCGGTGTCGATGGGTCGGGCCGCGCGGGGCGCGGTCCGGTCCGGCGCGTGTCGCTGACAGGCGTTGTCCAGCTGCTCCCTCCGTCCGAGCAACGCGGGTGGCACGCGCCACCTTTGGGCGGGGCATAATGCCGAGGGTTCAAGATGTTGACTGAAGAAACCGAAGTGCCTCTGGCCGCGCTGCCCGTGGATGCGTTCAAGGCGCACCTGCGTCTGGGGACCGGGTTCGCCGGGGATGTGGTGCAGGACGAGGTTCTGGAAAGCTTCCTGCGCGCGGCCATCGCGGTGATCGAGGCGCGGACGGGCAAGGCGCTGTTCGAACGGGATTTCGCGTGGCGCGTGACGGCATGGCGCAGCCCGGTGGAACAGGTGCTGCCGGTGGCGCCGGTTTCCGCGGTGAGCGAGCTGCGGCGGGTGTCGGGCGAAGGGGCCGAGGCGGTGATCGCTGCCGACGCCTACCGGCTGGTGGTCGATACCTATGCGCCGCGGCTGACGGGCCGGGTGTTCATGCTGCCGACGATTCCGACCGGCGGGGCGATGGTGATCCGTTTCACCGCCGGGTTCGGGGCCGCATGGGACGACGTGCCGCCGGACCTGCGCCATGCGGTGATGCTGCTGGCGGCGCATTACTACGAATACCGCGGCGAGACGGTGCTGGACGAGGGCTGCATGCCGTTCGGGGTTTCTGCCCTGCTGGCGCGGTATCGGACGTTCCGGCTGGGGGCGGCGCAATGAGGCCACTGTTGAACCGGGAACTGGTGCTGGAGGCGCCGGTGCGTGTGGCCGATGGCGCGGGCGGGTTCAGCGAAAGCTGGGCGGCGCTCGGGACGCTCTGGGCCGAGGTGTCGGCGCGGACGGGGCGTGAGCGGGATGCGGGCGGCGTGGCGGTGGCGCAGACCGGCTACCGGATCGTGGTGCGCGGTGCGCCGGTCGGGGCGCCGTCGCGGCCGATGCCTGACCAGCGGTTCCGCGAGGGCGCGCGGGTGTTCCGCATCGAGGCGGTGGCGGAGCGGGATGGCGGCGGACGCTACCTGACCTGTTTTGCCCGCGAGGAGGCGCTGGCATGAGCTATGCTGTGTCGCCCGCCTTGCAGAAGGCGGTTTACGAGACCTTGGCCGGGGACGTGGCCTTGGGCGCTCTGGTCGGAACGGCGATCTTCGATGCGCCGCCCGTGGGCACGGTGCCGGAGACCTACGTGACGCTGGGGCCCGAGACTGTGCGGGACCGGTCGGACGGGTCGGGCGGCGGCGCGCTGCACGATCTGGCGGTGTCCGTCGTCACGGCGGCGGACGGGTTCCAGGCGGCCAAGGCGGTGGCCGTGGCGGTGAATGATGCGCTGGCGGCGGGTCTGCCCGCGCTCGACCGGGGGCGGCTGGTGCGGCTCGATTTCCTGAAGGCGCGCGCGCGGCGGGAAGAGGCGGGGCAGATCCGGCGGATCGACCTGAGTTTTCGCGCGCGGGTCGAAGACGACTGACATTCTGATCGAGGAGACACGACATGGCGGCCCAGAACGGCAAGGACCTGTTGATCAAGGTGGACATGACCGATGCCGGTCTGTTCGAAACCATCGCGGGGCTGCGCGCCTCTCGCATCTCGTTCAACGCCGAGAGCGTGGACGTGACCAGCCTGGAGAGCCAGGGCGGGTGGCGCGAACTGCTTGGCGGGGCCGGGGTGCGCTCGGCCACGATTTCCGGCGCGGGGGTGTTCAAGGACGCCGCCAGCGACGAGCGGGCGCGGCAGATATTCTTTGACGGCGCGACCCCGGATTTCCAGGTGGTGATCCCGGATTTCGGCGTGGTCGAGGGGCCGTTCCAGGTGACGGCGATCGAATATGCCGGCGCGCATGACGGCGAGGCGACCTACGAGCTGTCGATGGCCTCGGCCGGTGCGCTGAGCTTCACGGCGATCTGATGGCGAACCCCCTGACAGGCGAGGTGGCGCTGGTCATCGACGGCGAGCGACGGGTGCTGAAGCTGACGCTCGGTGCGCTGGCGGAACTGGAGGGCGCGATGGCGTCGGACAGCCTCGTCGCGCTGGTCGAGCGGTTCGAGGGCGGCGGGTTTTCGGTGCGCGATGTCATGGCGCTGATCGTCGCGGGGCTGCGCGGCGGCGGCTGGCAGGGGCGGGCCGAGGACCTGATCGCGGCGGAAATCGAGGGCGGCCCGATGGGGGCCGCGCGGGCGGCGGCGGAGTTGCTGGCGCGGGCCTTCGTGCTGCCGGGCGCGGCATGAGCCGGTTCGACTGGCCGGTGCTGATGGCCGCTGGGATGCGGGGGCTGCGGCTGACGCCCGAGGCGTTCTGGCGGCTGACGCCTGCGGAACTGCGGCTGATGCTGGGGGATGGCGCGGGCGGTGCGCCGCTGCGGCGGGCGGGGCTGGATGCGCTGCTGGCGGCCTATCCGGACAAGGAGTGCGGTGATGGATGAGATCGAGAGCCTCGACGAGCTGGAGGACCGGGCCGGTGCGCTGAACGCGACGCTGGGCGGGACGGTCGAGATGACGGCGGCCTTCGACGCGGAGTTGCGGCGGATGCGGGCGGCGATGGCCGAGACCGGCAAGGATGTCGCGACGCTGGAACGGGGCCTCAGCCGGGGGCTGCGGCGGGCGCTGGACGGTGTGGTCTTTGACGGGATGAAGCTGTCGGATGCCATGAGGGTCGTGGGGCAAAGCATTGCGAACACGGCCTATTCGGCGGCGGTCCGGCCGGTGACGGATCATTTCGGCGGGATGATCGCGCAGGGGATCGGGTCGGTCGTGCAGGGGGTGCTGCCGTTTGCGAACGGGGCGTCCTTCGCTCAGGGGCGCGTGATGCCGTTTGCCAATGGCGGGGTCGTGCGCGGGGCGACGATGTTCCCGATGCGCGGCGGCACCGGGTTGATGGGCGAGGCGGGGCCCGAGGCGATCATGCCGCTGACGCGGGGCGCGGACGGGCGGCTCGGGGTGCGCGCGCAGGGCGGCGCGCCGGTGAGCGTGGTGGTCAACGTGCAGACCCCGGATGTCGAGGGATTCCGCCGCTCGCAGAGCCAGATCGCGGCGCAGATGAGCCGCGCGATGACCCGCGGACAGCGCAACAGGTAGGAGCGGGCAAATGGCGTTTCACGAGGTGCGGTTTCCCGCGAGCCTGAGCTTCGGCTCGGTCGGCGGGCCGGAGCGGCGGACGGATGTGGTCACGCTCGCCAACGGGTTCGAGGAGCGGAACACGCCCTGGGCGCATTCGCGGCGGCGCTATGATGCCGGGGTCGCGATGCGGTCCCTCGACGATGTGGAGGCGCTGATCGCGTTCTTCGAGGCGCGGCAGGGGCAGCTCTACGGGTTCCGGTGGAAGGACTGGTCGGAGTTCAAGTCCTGCCGGGCGAGCCGCGAGGTGGCGTTCGGGGATCAGGTCATCGCGATCGGCGATGGCGTGCGGGACGCATTCCAGCTGGCGAAGCGCTATGCCTCGGGCGGGGCGGAATACCTGCGGCCCGTGCGCAAGCCGGTGGCGGGAACGGTCCGGCTGGGCGTTGGCGGGGACGCGTTGCAGGAGGGCGTGCACTACGCGGTCGATCCGGCGACGGGGCTGGTGACGCTGGCCGAGGTGCCGGCGGCGGGTGACGAGATCACGGCGGGGTTCGAGTGCGACGTGCCGGTGCGGTTCGACACGGACCGGATACAGGTGTCGGTCGCGTCGTTCCGCGCCGGCGAGGTGCCGAACGTGCCGGTTGTGGAGGTCAGGGTATGAGTTTCGACGCGGGGCTGAAGGCACATCTGGGGACCGGGGCGACGACCGTCTGCCACGCCTGGCGGCTGGAGCGGGCGGATGGCGTGGTGATGGGGTTCACCGATCACGACGTCGATCTCGGGTTCGACGGGCTGGTGTTCCGCGCGGGGTCGGGGCTGACGGCGCTGGCGTTGCAGCAGGGCACCGGGCTGGCGGTCGACAATTCCGAGGCCATCGGCGCGTTGAGCGATGCGGCGATCCGGGAGGCGGATATCGAGGCCGGGCGGTTCGACGGGGCCGTGCTGGTCGCGTGGCTGGTGAACTGGGCGAACGTGGACGAACGGCAGGTGGTGTTCCGGGGGACGCTGGGCGAGATCCGGCGGTCGGACGGGATGTTCCGGGCCGAGCTGCGCGGATTGACCGAGGCGCTGAACCAGCCTGTGGGGCGGGTCTATCAGCGGCCCTGTTCCGCGGTGCTGGGGGATGGTGCCTGCGGGGTCGATCTGGGGGCGCCGGGTTATCGGGCCGAGGTTGCCGTGGTGGCCGTGGAAGATCGGGCGGTGTTCCGGTTCGGGGCGCTGGACGGGTTCGACTTCGGTTGGTTCCAGCGCGGGCGGCTGGAGGTGCTGAGCGGGGCGGCTGCCGGGCTTTCGGGGGTCGTCAAGCGGGACGTGATCGAGGGCGGTGCACGGCGGATCGAGCTGTGGCAGCCGGTCCGGGCGGAGATCGTGGCGGGGGACATGGTGCGGCTGGAGGCTGGCTGCGACCGGCGTTTCGAGACCTGTCGGCTGAAGTTCGACAACGTGCTGAACTTCCAGGGTTTCCCGGACATTCCGGGCGAGGACTGGATCATGGCCTCGCCGCGGTCGGTCGGCGAGACCGGCGGGGGCAGCCGGAGATGAGCGCGGTGGTGGCGGCGGCGCGGGGCTGGATCGGGACGCCCTATGTGCATCAGGCCTCGGTCCGGGGGGCGGGGGCGGATTGCCTCGGCCTGCTGCGGGGCGTGTGGCGCGAGGTGCTGGGGGCGGAGCCGGAAACGGTGCCTGCCTATACGCGCGACTGGTCGGAGCCGGGTGGTGAGGAACGGTTGTGGGACGCGGCACTGCGGCATCTGGCGCGGAAGACGCTCGACGCGGAGGCGGAGGGCGACGTGCTGCTTTTCCGGATGCGGGAAGGGGCCGTGGCCAAGCATCTGGGGATTGCCGCGCAGGTCGGGGCGGGGGCGACCTTTCTGCATGCGTATAGCGGGCATGGCGTGGTCGAAAGCCCGCTGAGCGCGCCGTGGCGGCGGCGCATCGTGGCGCGGTTCGCGTTTCCGGGGATGGAGTAAGACTATGGCGACACTGGTGCTTTCGTCGGTCGGGGCGGCTGTCGGCGGGTCCATCGGCGGCTCGGTTCTCGGGCTGTCGACGGCGGCTGCGGGGCGGTTCGCGGGGGCTCTGCTGGGGCGGGTGATCGACCAGCGGCTGCTGGGGCATGGGTCGGAACCGGTTGAGACCGGGCGCGTGGAGCGGTTCCGGCTGACCGGCGCGGGCGAGGGCGATCCGGTGGCGCGGGTCTATGGCCGCATGCGGGTCGGGGGGCAGGTGATCTGGGCCTCGCGGTTCGAGGAGATCGTGTCGACCTCGGGCGGGGGCAAGGGGGCGCCGCCTTCGCCGGAAGTGCGGGAGTATTCCTACCGGGTGAATCTGGCGATCGCGCTGTGCGAGGGCGAGATTTCCGGCGTGGGCCGCATCTGGGCGGACGGGGTGGAGATCGCGCGGGACCTGCTGGCGATGCGGGTTTACCGGGGCGACCGGACGCAGGTGCCTGATCCCCGGATGGAGGCGGTCGAAGGGGCCGGGATGGTGCCGGCCTATCGCGGGACGGCCTACGTGGTGATCGAGGATCTGGACCTCTCACCTTATGGCAGCCGGGTGCCGCAGTTCAGTTTCGAGGTGATCCGGCCGGGGCAGGGTGACGGGGCGGAGGACGTCTTTTCGCCCGCCCGCGCGATCCGGGCGGTGGCGATGATGCCGGGCAGCGGGGAATACACGCTGGCGACCACACCGGTGTCTTTCGACCTGGGCGGTGGCGCGGTCCGGATGGCGAACGTCAACACACCGTCGGGGCGGAGCGATTTCGTGACCTCGCTCGATGCGCTGGAGGCCGAGGTGCCGGGCTGCGGTGGCGTGTCGCTGGTGGTCAGCTGGTTCGGCGGCGACCTGCGCTGCGGGTCCTGCGAGATCATGCCGAAGGTCGAACAGCAGGAGGCGGACGGCGAGGGCATGGCGTGGCGCGTGTCGGGGCTGGACCGGTTGGCTGCGGCGGCGGTCGGGCGCGATGGCGACGATCGGCCGGTCTATGGCGGAACGCCCGCGGATGCGGCGGTGATCGAGGCGATTGCCGAGATGAATGCGCGCGGTTTGCGGGTGATGGCCTATCCGTTCCTGCTGATGGATCAGCAGGCGGAGAACGGCCTGGCCGATCCGTGGAGCGGGGCGGAGGACCAGCCGGCGCTGCCATGGCGCGGGCGGATCACGTTGTCCGTCGCGCCGGGGCGGGCCGGGTCGCCCGACGGGACTTCGGCGGCGGAGGCCGAGGTGGCGGCGTTCTTCGGGACGGCGGCGGCGTCTGACTTTGCGGTGTCGGAGGGGAGCGTGAGCTATTCCGGCCCGGCGGAGTGGCGGTTCCGGCGCTTCATTCTCCACCAAGCGGCTCTTTGCGTGGCGGCGGGCGGGGTGGATGCGTTCTGCATCGGCTCCGAGATGCGGGGGCTGACGCAGATCCGGGGGGCGGGGAATTCGTTCCCGGCGGTCGCGGCGCTGCGCGCTCTGGCGGCGGAGGTGCGGACGATCCTCGGGCCGGACGTGAAGATCGGCTATGCGGCGGACTGGTCGGAGTATTTCGGCTATCACCCGCAGGACGGGTCGGGGGACGTGTTCTTTCACCTCGATCCGTTGTGGTCGGATCCTGTGATCGACTTCGTCGGAATCGACAACTACCTGCCGCTGTCGGACTGGCGCGAGGATGAGGATCATGCGGATGCCGGTTGGGGGTCTGTCTACGACCCGGACTACCTTGCCGCGAATGTCGAGGGTGGCGAGTATTACGACTGGTATTACCACTCGCCCGAGGCGGAAGCGGCGCAAATTCGCACGCCGATCAGCGATGGCGCGCATGGCGAGGACTGGGTGTTCCGCGCCAAGGACATTCGCGGATGGTGGTCGCATGAGCACCATGAGCGGATCGGCGGGGTGCGTCAGGCGGCGGCGACGGGTTGGGTGCCGGGGATGAAGCCGGTGTGGTTCACGGAACTCGGCTGCGCCGCGGTCGACAAGGGGACGAACCAGCCGAACGTGTTCCTCGATCCCAAGTCGTCCGAGAGCAGGCTGCCGCGGGCCTCGACAGGGCGGGCCGATCCGGTCATTCAGATGCAGTACCTGCGGGTCATGCACGAATACTGGGTGGATCCCGCGCACAACCCGGTGTCGGCGGAGTATGGCGGCCCGATGATCGACATGGACCGGGCGCATGTCTGGGCCTGGGATGCGCGGCCCTATCCAGCCTTTCCGAACGACCGCGAGACGTGGAGCGACGGGGCCAACCATGCGGCCGGGCACTGGATCACGGGGCGGGTGGCCGGACGGTCGCTGGCTTCGGTGGTCGGCGAGATTTGCGAGGGCGTCGGGCCGGTAAATGTCGGCGGGCTCCACGGTCACGTCAGCGGGTATCTGGCCGAGGATGTCGGTCCTGCGCGGGCGGATTTGCAGCCATTGATGTTGAGGTATGGCTTCGACGCTGTGGAGCGCGAGGGCGTGCTTCGGTTCGTGATGCGGGACGGGCGCGATGCGGTCGAACTGGATGGCGAAGCGCTGGCGGTGTCCCCCGAATTGGGGGCGCGGATCGAGGAGGTGCGCGCGCCCGAGGCGGAACTGGCCGGGCGGGTGCGGCTGAAGTTCGTGCAGGCCGGGGCGGATTTCGCTGTGGTCTCCGAGGAGGCGGTGATGCCGGACGAGGTGTCGCGGTCGGTTGCGGCGTCGGAGGTGCCGCTGGCGATGTCGCGCGGCGAGGGGCGGCAGGTGGTCGAGCGCTGGCTGACCGAGGCCCGTGTGGCGCGCGACAGCGTGCGGCTGGCGTTGCCGCCGTCGCGGCGGGATATCGGGGCGGGCGATGTGCTGCGGCTGCCGGTGGCGGAGGGCGCGGGGCTGTTACGGGTGGACCGGGTCGAGCAGGGCGATCACGCACTGGTCGAGGCGGTGCGGATCGAGCCGGGTAGCTACCGCCCCGTCGACATGGCCGAGGATGCCATCGCGCTGTCACGCTTCGTGCCGCCGGTGCCGGTGCTGCCGCTGTTCATGGACCTGCCGCTGATGACCGGGGACGAGGTGCCGCACGCGCCGCATGTCGCGGTGACGGCAAAGCCCTGGCCGGGGAGCGCGGCGATCTACGCGGCGGATGACGATGCGGGCTATGTGCTGAACACGATGGTGACGAAACGCTCGGTGATCGGCGTGACGGAGACGCCGCTCTCTGCCGCTTTTGCGGGGATCTACGACCTCGGCGAAGGGCTGAGCGTGCGGTTGACGAGCGGGGTCCTGTCCTCGGTGACGGACACCGCGATGCTTGCGGGGCGGAACCTTGCTGCGATCGGGGACGGGACGCCGGGCAACTGGGAGTTGTTCCAGTTCCGCGACGCCGTGCTGACCGCGCCGGATACGTGGCTGCTGACACGGCGGTTGCGGGGGCAGTTGGGGAGCGATGCGCTGATGCCGGAGGTCTGGCCGGCGGGCAGCTGGTTCGTGCTGCTGGACGGAACGCCCGAGCAGATCGCGTTGACGCCGGCGCAGCGCGGTTTCGCCCGGCACTACAGGACGGGACCGGGGCAGCGGCCGTTCACCGACCCGGCCTATCGGCATGACGTGCAGGCGTTCGACGGAATCGGGCTGCGGCCCTATGCGCCTGCGCATCTGCGCGCGGAGTGGAGCGGTGGCGATCTGGGGCTGAGCTGGATCCGCCGGACCCGCATCGCGGGCGACGGCTGGGAGGGGTTGGATGTGCCGCTCGGCGAGGAGCGGGAGCATTACCTGGTTCGCGTGACACAGGGCGGGGTTCTGCGCGAGGCCGAGGTGTTTACGCCCGGATGGACGTGGAGCGCTGCGGCGCAGGCGGGGGACGGGCTGGCGGCGGGGCTGTTTACCGTCGGTGTGGCGCAGGTTTCGACCGTTTACGGGCCGGGCCCGTTCCGCGAGATCACGCTGTCGGCCTGACGCCACGCATTCCGCGCTGTTAAATCTCTCATCACGGCTTTGCGTTTCACCCGACCCCGCCTATCTGCTAGGGTGCGACGAGACGCGCGAAAGGATAGCCGATGGCCGAGACCCGCAAGAAACTCGCCAAGCTGGACCCGGTCTGGGCCCGGATCACCACCGAGGCCGAGGCCGCCGTGCGCGAGGAGCCGCTGCTTGGCGGTCTCGTGCATTCGTCGGTCCTGCACCACCAGTCGCTGGAGCGGGCGCTGGCCTATCGGATTTCCGCCAAACTCGCCTCGCACGAGATGTCCGAGCAGATCCTGCGCGAAATCTGTGACGAGGCCTATGGCTCTGAACCTGCGCTGGCCAATGCGGCGCGGGCCGATATCGCAGCGACCTTCGACCGCGACCCGGCCTGCCATCGCTATCTGCAGCCGGTGCTGTTCTTCAAGGGCTTCCAGGCGGTGCAGACGCATCGCGTGGCGCATTGGTTGTGGACCAACGGGCGACATGACCTGGCCTATTTCTTCCAGATGCGGTCGTCCGAGATCTTTGGCGTCGACATCCATCCGAATGCCAAGATGGGGCAGGGCATCATGATCGACCACGCCCATTCCATCGTGATCGGCGAGACGGCGGTGGTCGGCGACAACGTGTCGATGCTGCATTCCGTGACGCTGGGCGGGACGGGGAAAGAGGACGAGGACCGTCATCCCAAGATCGGTAACGGCGTGCTGATCGGCGCGGGGGCCAAGGTTCTGGGCAATATCCACATCGGCCACTGCTCGCGCATCGCGGCCGGCTCGGTCGTGCTGCATGACGTGGAGCCCTGCAAGACCGTCGCGGGCGTGCCTGCCAAGGTCGTTGGCGAAGCGGGCTGCGATCAGCCTTCGATGAACATGGATCAGCTCATCGGTCTGTGATTTTTCGCTGATTGGGAAGGGCTTACGGGGCGCGGTTCATCCGCGCCCTTTCACTTTGCGCGGGCCGAGGGGCGCAGGTCCGGCAGCGTGATGTTCGCCACCTGCTCGGCAATCGGCTGAACCGAGAGCGGATGCGTTTCGTGCGCGTAATCCTCGGGATCGCGCATCTTCTGCCACTGGCCGTCGTGATAGACCTCGAGCCCGCCGAAGCGCGCCTTGTAGCCCATCTTGGGCGAACCGGGCACCCAGTAGCCGAGGTAGACATAGGGCAGACCGGCCTCCCGCGCGATCTCGACATGGTCGAGGATCAGGTAGGTGCCGAGCGAGTCCTTCATCCGGGTCGGGTCGTAGAAGGAATAGACCATCGACAGCCCGTCATCGAGCACGTCGGTCAGCGAGACGGCGGTCAGCCCGTCCTCGGGGTCGTGGTATTCGATGACGCGCGACTTGATCGGCGTTTCCTCGATCATCGCGGCGAATTCGAAGACGTCCATGTCGGCCATCCCGCCATCCGCATGGCGGCTGTCGAGATAGCACCGGAACAGGTCATACTGATCCTCGGTCGCCCAGGGCGACGTCGCCTTGCGGGTCAGGGCCTTGTTGCGCTGGACCGTCCGCCGCTGGCTGCGCGAGGGTTTGAAATCCGCCACGTTGATCCGCGCCGACAGGCAGGCCGCGCAATCGGCGCAGGACGGGCGGTAGAGCACGTTCTGGGAACGGCGGAATCCCTGCTTGGACAGCGCGTCGTTGAGCGGCGCGGCCCCTTCGCCCTGCAGGGCGGTGAACAGCTTCCGCTCCATCCGGCCTTCGAGGTAAGGGCACGGTTGGGGGGCCGTCACATAGAACTGGGGTGCGAGCGGTAGGGTGTGGCGCATGATCGAGTGGCAGAAGGTTTGGACTGGACGTTATCAGCCGCCAACGTTTCAGCCAAGTAAAGAGTTCCGGCCAGCACATCCCTGCAGGGTCAACCCGCCCGATTGATCGCCACTGTTTCGAGGACGTGATCGGTAAGGCCTTGCTTACGTTCGGTAATCACCATCAGCACGACCGATGCCAGTTGCGCCAGCGGAAAGGCCCAGCTGAGCGAGTATCCAAGGGTGTGAAGGAACGCCGTGCTGCCGTCGAACCGGGCGCCATCGCCGCGCCGGAACTCGATCGCCATCAGGCGCATGCCCCAGGTTGCGGAGCCGCCGGCGATCGTCGCCCAACGGTAGAAGAATCCGGTGACGAGCATCAGCAGCGGGAAGAAGAAGAGGCCCGTGAAGGCGGTAAAGGGCACGATCAGCAGGCTGAGCGCGATGATGACCACCGTATCGACGACCCAGGCCAGCAGGCGCTTGGCCGGGACGCCGGAATAGAAGGCGGCATCGTAATGCGGGTCGGGCAGGGGTCGCGTGTCGGCGTAGCTCATGATGTCCTCGCGTGATGCGGACCGGCCCCGCGTGGGGCCGGTTTGGTGGCTGACCGCAGGGGTCAGGCGTCTTCGCGCTTGTCCTCGTCGGACTCTTCCCCGGCGCGGCGGGCGCGTTCGCCCATGAACTGGTCGAACTCGGCCTTGTCCTTGGCGTCGCGCAGGCGCTGCAGGAAGGATTCGAAGGCGTCCTGTTCCTGTTCCAGACGGCGCAGCGTCTCGGTCTTGTAGGCGTCGAAGGCGGTGTTGCCCGAGGATTTCATCGCGGCATAGCCGGACCGGCGCATTTCGTAGCGTTCGCCATGGCGGCGGCAGGATTTCGAGAACATGCGTTTGCTCCAGATCATGTAGGCAAGAAGGGCGAGGCCGACAGGCCAGAAGACAACAAAGCCGAGCACCATGGCGGCAATCCAGGCGCCCTTGCCCTTGCTGTCGAGCCAGTTCTCGCTCCGTTGCAGCCAGGACGGGCGGTAGAAACCACCGTCGGTGTGGGCCGTTGCGTGGGCGGGTGTCATCGTGTGTCTCTCTCCGTGTTCAGGTCTATGTGAATGTCTTTCACATTGCCAAGATGGGAAGCACGGGCGGCCCTCGCAAGGGGTCATGTGAATGTTTTTTACATTTTCCCATGTCAGGCTGTGAAATCAGACACTTGCGCACCGGTGAGGGGCTGCAGGGCGGTGGATTTCAGCGCAAATACATGATGCGGCGTGCCCGCGGCGGCCCATATGACGTCGAAATCCAGCAGTCGGGGGTCGAGGAAGGCGCGGATCGGGTTGACGTGTCCGACCGGGGCGACGCCGCCGATGGCAAAGCCCGTCTGGGCCCGGATCAGGGTGGCGTCGGCCTTGCCGAGTGCCTCGCCCGCCAATGCGGACGCCTTGGCCGCGTCGACCTGTTTGCCGCCGGCGGTCAGGAACAGGATCGCCTCGCCGCTTTCCTCGCCGCGAAAGATGATCGACTTGGCGATCTGATCGACCTCGCAGCCAACGCCGTCGGCGGCCATCTGCGCCGTCTTGGCCTCTTTCAGTTCGACGATCTCGGTCTCTATCCCTGCGTCCTGCAGCGCGCGGATCACGCGGGCCTTGCTCTTGCTCATATGCGCCTCCGGTGTTCGGCGTTTTATTGCCAGCGCGGGCGGCCATTGACCAGCCCTGGGGCGATACGCAATGTGCCGGCCATGACCTTCGCCTCTCGCATGACCCGCTGTCCCCGCCCCTTCGATCCCGACCGTGGGGCGGAAGCCGTGGAGGCCGTGCCGGGGCTCGAGTCGCCGGTCGCGGACCTGATCCGGGGGACGGGCGGGTGCAGCCCCTACCTCGGCGGGCTGATCGCCAAGGAACGGGACTGGCTGCCGGGGGCGCTGGACGATCCCGAAGGTGCATTTGACGCCGTGATCGCGGGGCTGGGCGAGGTGACGCCCGACAAGCTGGCCAGCGCGCTGAGGCAGGCCAAGCGGCGGGTGGCGCTGTTGACGGGGCTGGCCGATCTGGCCGGGGTCTGGGCGCTGGAGGGCGCGACGGAACGGCTGACCGAATTTGCCGACCGGGCGACCGATCTGGCGATGAAGGCGGCGCTCGGGGCCGAGGTGAAGCGCGGCAAGCTGCCGGGGATGACCGAGGACGACGTCGCGACCGGGGCGGGCATGGTGGCCTTCGCCATGGGCAAGATGGGCGCGGGCGAGCTGAACTACTCGTCGGACATCGACCTGATCGTGCTTTTCGACGACGGGCGTTTCGACCCCGACGCCTTCATGGAGGCGCGGCCCGCCTACATCCGGGCCACGCGGAAATGGGCGGCGATGCTGTCGGACATCACGGCCGAAGGCTATGTCTTTCGCACCGACCTGCGGCTGCGACCCGATCCGTCCGTCACGCCGGTCTGCATGGGGATGGAGGCGGCGGAGCGCTATTACGAGAGCCTTGGCCGCACGTGGGAACGCGCGGCGTGGATCAAGGCGCGGCCCTGCGCCGGGGACCTTGCGGCGGGCGAGCGGTTCCTGGGCGAGATGCGGCCCTTCGTCTGGCGGCGGCATCTGGATTTCGCGGCCATTCAGGACGCGCATGACATGCGGCTGAAAATACGCGATCACAAGGGCTTGCATGGCGGTGTTGATCTGCCCGGCTTTGACATGAAGCAGGGCGCGGGCGGCATCCGCGCGATCGAGTTCTTCGCCCAGTTCCACCAGATCGTGGCCGGTGGCCGCGATCCCGACCTGCGGGTGCGCGGGACCGTTCCGGCACTGGCGTTGCTGGCGGAAAAGGATTGGATTCCAAAGGATTTGGCGGAAAAGCTCACGTCCGCCTACCGTGCGCACCGAGAAGTGGAGCACCGGGTGCAGATGGTCAACGACGCCCAGACCCACGCCCTACCGCAGAACGACGCGGGCTTTGCGCGCTTGGCGGCCTTCATGGACCGCGACGAGGGCGAGCTGAAGGCCGAGATCCGGACGCGGCTGGAGGAGGTCTGCGCGGATACGGACGGCTTCTTCGAGGCGCGCGGGCTGTCGAAAAAGCGCGACGCGGCGCCGGAGGTGGAGTTCGACAGCAAGATCCTCGACCGCTGGCGGGGCTACCCGGCGCTCCGGTCCTCGCGGGCGCAGGGCATCTTCGAGCGGCTGAAGCCCGAGATCCTGTCCCGCCTCGCCGCCTCGGCCCGGCCCGAGGAGGCGCTGTCGGCCTTCGACGGGTTCCTGTCGGGCCTGCCCGCCGGTGTGCAGCTGTTTTCGCTGTTCGAGGCTAACCCGCATCTGATCGACCTGCTAGTCGACATCGTGGGCACCGCGCCTGAACTGGCGCTTTACCTGTCGCGCAACGCGAGCGTCTTCGACGCGGTGATCGGCGGGGGCTTCTTTGCGGAATGGCCGGGGCTGGGGGTGCTGACCGAAGACCTGCAGGGCGTTCTGGCGCATGAGCAGGACTACGAAAAGAAGCTCGACGCCGCCCGGCGCTGGCAGAAGGACTGGCATTTCCGCATCGGCGTGCATCACCTGCGCGGCCTGATCGACGCCCGCGCCGCTGGCGTGGAATACGCGGAACTGGCCGAGGCGGTGCTGCGCGGCGTCCTGCCCGTAGTGGCGACGGAATTCGCCCGCAAGCACGGCGATTTGCCGGGGCGCGGGGCGGTGGTGCTGGGGATGGGTTCGCTCGGCGCGGGGCGGCTGAACGCGCGGTCCGACCTCGACCTGATCGTCATCTACGACGCGGGCGACGTGGAGCAATCGGACGGACGTCGCCCTTTGCCTGCAAGGACTTACTATGCGCGGCTCACGCAGGCCCTTGTCACCGCGCTGACCGCGCCGATGGCCGAGGGGCGGCTCTACGAGGTCGACATGCGGCTGAGGCCCTCGGGCAATCAGGGGCCCGTCGCTACGTCATGGCCCGCCTTCCACAGCTACCAGTCTGAACAGGCCTGGGTGTGGGAACACCTTGCGCTCACCCGCGCGCGGATCGTCGCCGAGGCGGGTGCGGAGGGCGTCGCGCTCGGACAGGATGTGACGGCGTTCCGCGACGATCTGCAGGCGCGCGGGCGTGACCGGGACGAGGTCCTGAGCGCCGTGGCCGAGATGCGGGCGCGGATCGCCAAGGCGGGGCGCAGCCCCGACGCGTGGGAGGTCAAGACCGGCCCCGGCCGCAACCAGGAGATCGAGCTGATGGCGCAGGCCGGGGCGATCATCGGGGGCGTGCCGTCGGGGCCGATGGTGACGGGCCTGGACGGGGCGGTGCGCGACGGCTGGCTGACGGCGGAGGGGCGCGACGACATGGTCGCCGCGTACGAGCTGTGCTGGCAGTTGGGGCAGGTGGCCAAGCTGCTCAGCGACCGGCCGCTCGATCCCGACGCCATCGGCGCGGGCGGGCGGGCGATGCTGCTCAGGGAAACGGGGGTGGACGATATCTCCGCGCTCGAGGAAAAGTACTTCAGCACGACGGCGCGGGCGGCGGAGGCGATCGACGCCGCGCTCGCGCCCTATGCCAAAGAGGACGAGGCATGACGACACGCGGCGATGCGGCGGATCCCAAGGGGCTGATCCGCGAATCCTACAACATCGAGGGGATCAGCGAACCGGAGTGCCGGTCGATCTTCATGGACTGGGCGCTGAGCCTGGCCGAGGGTGCGGACACGCCCGGCTGCCTCGATACGCTGATCGCGCGGCATGCCGATGCCGTGCCGGATCATCCGATGTCGGGCCTGCTGCGCGCGGGCCGGACGTCGATGGCCAACACCGGGCGGCGGGGCGGACGGCGCGGGCGGCTGCAGTAACGCCGCTCAGCGCACCAGAACGCTGGCGGTCCGGGCGATGTTGACGATCGCCGCCCAGTCCCCGGCCGCGATCAGGTCGTTGGGGCAGACCCATGACCCACCGACACAGGCGACATTCGCCAGCGTCAGGTAGTCGCGCACGTTGCCCGGCCCGATGCCGCCGGTCGGGCAGAAGGTGATCTGCGGGATCGGTGCGCCGATGGCTTTCAGCGCGGATGCGCCGCCTGCGGCTTCGGCGGGAAAGAACTTCTGCGTGGTATAGCCACGGTCCAGCAGCCGCATCGCCTCGGTCGCGGTGGCCGCGCCGGGCAGGGTCGGCAGGCCCTCGGCCGCGACCGCGTCGAGCAGGCGGTCGGTCGAACCGGGCGAGACGCCAAAGGTCGCACCCGCCGCCTTGGCCCGCATCACGTCGTCCGGGGTCAGCAGTGTGCCCGCGCCGACGTAGCCGCCCGCGACCTCGGCCATGATCGAAATCGCCTCGAGCGCGGCGGGCGTGCGCAGGGTGACTTCCAGCACCGGCAGGCCGCCGTCGATCAGCGCCTCGGCCAGCGGGCGGGCGTGGGCGGCGTCGTGCACCGTGATGACCGGGATCACCGGGGCGATGCGGCAGAGTTCCAGCGTGCGGGCGCTGGCCTCGGCCGGGGTCAGGCGGTCAGACGACATTCGCGGCCCCCGTGGTGGCGGGGCCCGCGTTCTGGCGGAACAGTTCGAACAGTTCGCGGCCGATGCCGTGGCTGTTGGCCGACAGGTCGGGCGTCGCGGCCTTGCGGCCCGACAGGTCGGTCAGGCATTCCAGCGTGCCCGCAACGGCGTCCACCCGCACCACGTCGCCGTCCCTGAGCAGCGCCAGCGGCCCGCCGTCCGACGCCTCGGGCGAGACGTGCAGGACCGAGGGGACCTTGCCCGACGCGCCCGACAGGCGGCCATCGGTGACCATCGCCACCTTGTGGCCCCGGTCCAGCAGCACCGACAGCGTCGGCATCAGGTTGTGCAGCTCCGGCATCCCGTTGGCCTTGGGGCCCTGGAACCGGACGACGACGACAGTGTCCTGGTTCAGCTCGCCCGCGCGGAAGGCCGTCTTGACCGCCTCCTGATCGTGGAAGATGCGCACCGGCGCCTCGATCACGTGGTAATCGGGGTTCACCGCCGACACCTTCATGATCCCTTCGCCAAGGTTGCCCTCAAGCCGCTTCAGCCCGCCGGTCTTCTGGAACGGGTCGGCGGCGGGGCGCAGGATCTTGTCGTTCTCCGATTTGCCCGAACCGGGGCGCCACGTGACCTTGCCGCCGTCGAGGAACGGCTCCTGCGTGTAGAGCTCCAGCCCGTCGCCCGCGATGGTGCGCACGTCCTCGTGCAGCAGGCCCGCGCCCAGCAGTTCGCCGATCATGTAGCCGAGGCCGCCCGCCGCGTGGAAATGGTTCACGTCGGCCAGACCGTTCGGATAGACCTTGGCCATCAGCGGCGTGACCGAGGAGATCTCGGCGAAATCCGCCGGGTCCAGCGCGATCCCCGCCGCCCGCGCCATGGCGGGCATGTGCAGGACGAGGTTCGTCGACCCGCCCGTCGCCATCAGCCCGACGATGCCGTTCACGAAGGCGCGTTCGTCCAGGATCTCGCCCGCCGGACGGTAGTCGTTGCCAAGGCCCGTGATCTCGAGCGCGCGGCGGGTGCCGGCGACGGTCAGCGCGTCGCGCAGGGGGGTGTTCGGGTTGACGAAGCTCGACCCCGGCAGGTGCAGGCCCATGAATTCCATCAGCATCTGGTTGGAATTCGCGGTGCCGTAGAAGGTGCAGGTGCCGGGCGAGTGGTAGGAGGCCATTTCCGCCTCCATCAGCTTGTCGCGGCCGACCTCGCCCGCGGCGAACTGCTGGCGGACCTTGGATTTTTCCGAATTCGGCAGGCCCGAGGGCATCGGCCCGGCGGGCACGAAGATCGCGGGGACGTGGCCGAATGTTGCGGCGGCCATCACGAGGCCCGGCACGATCTTGTCGCAGACCCCGAGGAAGAGCGCCGCGTCATAGCAGTTGTGCGACAGCGCGATCCCGGCGGCCATGGCGATCACGTCGCGCGAGAACAGCGACAGCTCCATCCCCGGCTCACCCTGCGTGACGCCGTCGCACATGGCGGGCACGCCGCCCGCGACCTGCGCCGTCGCGCCCGCGTCCCGCGCGGTGTCGCGGATCAGGGTGGGGAAACGCTCGAACGGCTGATGCGCGGACAGCATGTCGTTATAGGCCGTCACGATGCCGATGTTCGGCGCCCGACCGGCGGCCAGCGCGTCCTTGTCCGGCCCGGCGGCGGCATAGGCATGAGCCTGACTGCCGCAGGAAATATGGGCGCGTGCCGGTCCCTTGTCGCCCGCCGCGCGGATGCGGGCGAGATATGCCTCGCGGCCGGGGGCGGAGCGTTCGCGGATCCGGTCGGTTACCGCGGCGATGGTTGGGTGGAGCGTCATGCGGGCCTCCTCTGCCTTTCGCCACATTAACAAGGGATGATTGCGGTAACAACGCGGTCCAGGATGAATTGATCCATGTGAAATCCGGCGCCGTCGAAGGGTGAAAGACTGTGCGATGCGCCCTCTTTCCGAGCATCGCGCAACGGGGTAGGAGGTGGCATGACCGCATCGCCCCTCCCCACCGTCCGCCTGAAACCCAAGGCCAACGCCCGCGCCATCCGGCACGGCGCACCATGGGTCTTCGACAACGAACTCGTGCTCGACCGCCGCACCAAGGCGCTGGCCCCCGGCAGCATTGCGCTGCTGGAGGATGCCGAGCGTCAGCCGCTGGCGCTGGTCGGGTTCAATCCCGACTCGCGGATCGCCTGCCGGGTGCTGGACCGGGCCGAGGCGACGGGGATCGACACCGAGTGGTTCGTGGAGCGGATCGGCAAGGCGCTGGCGATGCGGGAACGGCTGTTCGACGCGCCATTCTACCGGCTGATCCATGCCGAGGGCGACGGGATGCCGGGGGTGGTGATCGACCGTTTCGGCGATGCCTGCGTGGTCCAGCCGAACGCCGCATGGGCCGACGCGCTGATCGGTCCGCTGACGGATGCGCTGGTGCAGGTGACCGGGGTGTCGACCGTGCTGAAAAGCGCCTCGGGCCGGGCCCGGTCGCTGGAGGGGCTGGACGATGTGGATGCCGTTCTGGTCGGCGCCGCGCCCGAGGCGGCGGTGGCGGTGCCGATGAACGGGGCGACCTACATGGCCGACCTGACGGGCGGGCAGAAGACGGGGCTGTTCTACGACCAGCGCCCGAACCACGCCTTCGCGCAGCGATTCGCGAGAGGCGCGCGGGTGCTGGACGTGTTTTCTCATGTCGGCGGTTTCGGGCTGGCCTGCCTCGCGGGCGGCGCCGGGTCGGCGCTGGCCGTGGACGGCTCGCAGCCCGCGCTCGATCTGGCGGAGGAGGGCGCGCGGCAGAGCGGGCTGGCCGACCGCTTCGCGACCCGGCGCGGCGATGCCTTCGAGGTTATGACGGCGCTCGCCGAGGCGGGCGAGAGCTTCGACGTCGTGATCTGTGACCCGCCCGCCTTCGCGCCGACGAAACAGGCGTTGGACGCGGGGTTGCGGGCCTATGAACGGGTCGCGCGGCTGGCGGCGGGACTGGTGGGCGAGGGCGGTTACCTGGGCCTGTGTTCCTGTTCCCATGCCGCCGATCTGGCGAGCTTCCGTCAGGCCTCGACCCGCGGTATCGGCCGGGCAGGTCGGCGGGGGCAGCTGATCCACACCGGGTTCGCCGGGCCGGACCATCCGATGCATCCGCATCTGGCCGAGACGGGGTATCTCAAGGCCCTGTTCTACCGCCTGTGAAGGCCGCGCTCGACGCCTGCGTGCTCTACCCGACGGTGATGCGGGAAATGCTGCTCGGGGTCGCGCGGGCAGGGCTCTATCAGCCGCTCTGGTCCGCGCGGATCCTCGAGGAATGGGCGCGGGCGGCGGGCAAGGCCGGGCCGGTGGTCGAGATGCAGGCCCGCAGCGAGATCGCGCTGACCCGCGCCGGATGGCCGCGCGCCGAGGTGCGCGTGGACGAGGCGCAGGCGCGGCGGCTGTGGTTGCCGGACCCTGACGACGTGCATGTGCTGGCGGCGGCGGTGCAGGGGCATGCGGATGTCATCGTGACGATGAACAGGGGCGATTTCCCCGCGCAGGTTCTGGCAGAAGAGGGGCTGTCGCGCGCCGATCCCGACAACTTCCTGCTTGGGTTGTACGAGGCGTCGCCTGAAGCCGTCGGCGCGGTCGCGGATGCCGTGCTGGCCGAGGCGAAACGGCTGTCCGGCGAGGACTGGACGATGCGCAGCCTGATGAAGAAGGCGCGCCTGCCACGGCTCGGAAAGGCATTGGAGCGACGCTGATGTCGCTTTTCCCCGGCAGAGGACGCAAATGATCGCCGCTGCCGGTCGCTCGGGCGATAATTAGGGCGCCAACGGGCGGCATGGTGCGCCCCGGAGCCAAGGGGATTCGGCATGAGCGAAGCAGCAGCAAAGCGTCGGGCGCGGGGCGGCGGCGGCGCGGCCCGCAGGGCGGAACGGACCAGCGTCAAGTTCGACACCGCGCGGTTCATCGAACGCAACATCCCCAATTTCGAGCTGCTGAACGAAGAGGCGCTCCAGATCATCGAGGCGAATGCCGAGACGGTTCTGGAAGAGATCGGCGTGAACTTCGTCAACAACCCCGGCGCGCTGGACCGCTGGCGCGAGGCCGGGGCCGATATCGAGGGCGAGCGGGTCCGCATCCCGCGCGGGCTGGCGCGCAAGCTGTGCGCGACCGCGCCGTCGAAATTCACCCAATACGCCCGCAACCCCGAGCGTTCGGTCGAGATCGGCGGCAAGAACCTCGTCCTCGCCCCCGTCTACGGCCCGCCCTTCGTGCGTGAGGGCAATGTCCGCCGCTACGCGACGATGGCCGACTTCGAGAAGTTCGTGAAGCTGGGCTACATGTCCAAGTGGCTGCACCACTCGGGCGGCACCGTGTGCGAACCGACCGACATCCCGGTGAACAAGCGTCACCTCGACATGCTGATGGCGCATATGACGCTATCGGACAAACCCTTCATGGGATCCGTGACCGAACCGAGCCGCGCGCAGGATTCGGTCGACATGTGCAAGATCCTCTTCGGTGAGGAGTTCGTGTCGGAAAACGCGGTGATGACCTCGCTCATCAACGTGAACTCTCCGCTGACCTTCGACGACACGATGATGGGCTCGCTCGAGGTCTATGCCGCAAACATGCAGGCCGTGATCCTGTCGCCCTTCATCGTCGGCGGCGCGATGGCGCCGGTGTCGGTCGCGGGCACGCTGACGCAGGTGCTGGCCGAGGTGCTGGCGGGCGTCGCCTATTCGCAGCTGGTGCGCCCCGGCGCGCCGGTGATCTTCGGGGCCTTCGTGACCTCGATCGACATGAACTCGGGCGCGCCGACCTTCGGCACGCCGGAGGCCTCGCAGATCCTTTACGGCGCGGGCCAGCTGGCGCGGCGGCTGAACCTGCCGTTCCGCTCGGGCGGCGGGCTGTGCGGGTCGAAACTGCCGGACGCGCAGGCGGCCTACGAGACGGCGAACACGCTGAACGCGGCACTGATGGGGGGCGTGAACTTCATGCTCCACGCCTGCGGCTGGCTGGAAGGCGGGCTGGTGTCGTCCTTCGAGAAGTTCGTGATGGACGCCGACCAGCTGGGTGCGCTGCACAAGATGGCCGAGGGCGTGTCGCATGACGAGAATGCGCAGGCGATGGACGCGATGCGCGAAGTGGGACCGGGCGGGCATTACCTGGGTTGCGCGCACACGCAGGCGAACTTCAAGACCGCGTTCTGGCGCACCGAACTGCTGGACTACAAGCCGTTCGAGACCTGGGACGAAGAGGGCGCGCGCGACACCCGGTCGCTGGCGGCGGAACGGGTCGAAAAGCTGCTGGCGCAGTATCAGCAGCCCGAACTGGACCCGGCGATCGCCGAGGCGCTGGCGGCCTATGTTGCGCGCCGCAAGTCCGAGATGCCCGACGCCTTCGTCTGAGGCCACGACATCGCAGTCAGGCAGGCCCGCCGGTGAGCACCTCGCCGGCGGGCCGCTCCGTTGTCTGTGCGCTGCGCAGGATCCGGGCCTCGCCCAGGATCGCGCTCATCACGTCGACGTGGCGGATCACCGAATAGCCCGCGTCACCTGAGCGGCGGCGGTGGTCGAGCTCCGCCTCGATCTCCAGCAGGGCCATCATCGCGGCGGCGCTGCGGGGCAGGGTGGCCAGCCCGAAGTAGCGCGGCAGCACCGACTCGCGCCGGTAGCCATCGGCGCCGATCCGCGCGGCGGTCATCAACAGGCGCGGGCGGCGCAGGTCGGACAGGCGTGTCAGGGCATCTTGCATCGGAAACTTCCTCGTCTTCAGGCGACAGGGGGCGATGCTTGCACAAGTTTGACGGGTGTTGCGTGGAGCGCCTTCGCGGCGAGCGGTGCGATCACGATAGTTTATTCAATGGAAACAATCATTGCCATCAACGGATATTGTTAACCCATGGGAAACTTATGATCCGTTAACCTGTGGATAAAACTGGGGAAGAAAGGCCGGTCCACGGCCTTGGGACAATTTGAAATGTTAGTCACGCCGCATGCGGCCGTGACCGGATTGAACGCCCGGACCTTGCCGTCCTGGGTGCCGGACGCGGCCCGCCGCTACCTCGCCCATACCGAGCAGGGCCAGTCGATCCGCGCCCTTGCGCGGGCCGCTGGCTGCCACGCCTCGACCGTGATGCGTCAGATCCGCCGGATCGAGAACGCGCGCGACGACGTGCTGGTGGACGAGGCCCTGCGGAGGCTGGGCCGCTTCGTCAGGCGGCAGGCCGAAGGCGGGCTGGAAGAGGAATGCAACGAGATGACGACGCAAGAACCTTTGGGACTGGGGGCCTTTCCCGACGCCGCGACCCTGCGCCGCGAGGCGCGCCGCATCCTGCGGCGGCTGTGCGAACCCGGCGCGGTGCTGGCGGTGGCGGCCGAGATGGAAAAGGCCGTGGCGGTGCGCGACACCGCGTCCGGCACGACCGAACGGCTGGCGGTGGTGGAGCGGGCGACGGCCGAGGCTCTGGCGCTGAAGGGCTGGATCGCCTGCGACGCGCCCGGACGGGTGTCGCGTTACACGATCACCGCCGAGGGCCGGGCTGAACTGAACCGCCTTCTGGTGCTGCGCGACGGAGGCGAGGCGGTGCGCCGCGGGATGGCCGAGGCGGCCACGGTCTTCGATACGGCGGACCGCACGGGCGGAGAGGCGGAGGAAGAGGCCGAGGTCAGGCGCCGTATCCGCTATGGCACGACGGAAACGCCAGTCGCGATGCTGGCGCGGCGGCGGGACGGGGACGGGCGACCATTCCTCGACGACAGTCTGGTCCGCGCGGCGGTGCGGCTGGCCGAGGATTTCGAACTGGCGCAGATCGGGACGCGGGTCACGCAGGACTGGGACCGGTTCCTGACGGCGGGCACCGCCGGGGGCATCGGCGATGGCGCGGGCGGATCGGGATCGGGACGGGCGCTCGCGCGGGTTCAGGCGGCGCTGGCCGATCTCGGGCCGGGGCTCGGGGACATGGCGCTCAGGTGCTGCTGCTACCAGCAGGGGCTGGAAACGGCGGAGCGGCGGATGGGGTGGTCGGCGCGGTCGGGCAAGATCGTCCTGCGCATCGCGCTCCAGCGCCTGCGGCTGCATTACGACCGGCTGGGCGATGCAGGCGGGATGATCGGCTGACCTGCCGTAAAAATTCGACACGAATTTTCGGGCTTCGCCGCATTCCGGCGCAGCCCCGTCATGCGTCCGGCGAATGGCGGGGTCCGGTGGAATGGCGGTGACGCCCGGTCATGACTATGTTATTCCGTGCAAAACGCGAAAGGCATGGCATATGCGCGATCTGAAAATCCCGCAGCAGCGTCACCCCGAAAAGGCGCATCGCCCGGACAACGTCCAGCCCAAGAAGCCCGACTGGATCCGCGTCAAGGCGCCCACGTCCAAGGGGTATTTCGAAACCCACAAGATCATGCGTGAGAACCGTCTGGTCACGGTCTGCGAAGAGGCGGGCTGTCCGAACGCCGGCGAATGCTGGAGCCAGGGTCACGCCACCATGATGATCATGGGCGACATCTGCACCCGCGGCTGCACCTTCTGCAACATCGCCACCGGCCGCCCCGACGCGCTCGACGCGTTCGAGCCGGGGCGCGTGGCGCATGCGGTCGAGAAGCTGGGTCTGAACCACGTCGTCATCACCTCGGTCGACCGCGACGATCTGGAGGACGGCGGGGCCGAGCACTTCGCCCAGACGATCCGCGCCGTGCGGCACCGCTCGCCCGATACCACGATCGAGATCCTGACCCCCGACTTCATCAGGTGCGGGCCGGAAGCCCTTGAAACCGTTGTCGAAGCGCGGCCCGACGTGTTCAACCACAACCTCGAGACGGTGCCGGGCCTCTACCCCGAAGTCCGTCCCGGCGCGCGGTATTTCCATTCGCTGCGGCTGTTGCAGCGGGTCAAGGAACTGGACCCGTCGATGTTCACCAAGTCGGGCATCATGGTCGGTCTGGGCGAGGATGCGCAGGCGGTGCGGCAGGTGATGGACGACATGCGCGCGGCGGATGTCGATTTCCTGACCATCGGCCAGTACCTGCAGCCGACGCCCAAGCACCACGCGGTTGCCAGCTTCGTGCATCCGGACGAGTTCAAGGCCTATGAGAAGGCGGCCTATGGCAAGGGCTTCCTGATGGTCTCGGCCACGCCGCTGACGCGGTCGTCCTATCACGCGGGTGACGACTTTGCCCGGCTGCGGGAAAACCGGATGCGCAAGCTCGGGCTCGGCGCCTGAAGCCTCAGGGCGGGGTTCGCCCCGCCTGACGCGATGCCCTAGCGGGTCAGGACCAGCGCGTCGTTGCGGATCTCGACCGAGGTGAAGTTCTGCAGATACGACATGCCGAGCAGCGATGCAGGCATGTCGCCCTCGCTGACGAAAGCCCTGAAATTCCGGTCTGTTATCGGCCCAAGCTCAACCTCGTCCAGCCGGACCGGCGCGATCCGCACGGCCCCGTTCGCCGTCTGCGCCCGGTTGTAATACTGCAGCCCGGCGAGGTCGATGCCCGCCGCCGCCGCGTCCTCGTGCGACAGGACCATGTCGGTCGCCCCGGTGTCCACGATCATCCGCACCGGCGTCCCGTTGATCGCCACTGTCACGTAGTAATGCCCGTCCCGTTCGCGCGGCACGGCGACCGTCCCGCCCTCGATCCGCTGCATCGGCGCGATGGTGTGGCGGATGTCGCCCCACATGCCGATGGCCGCGACCACGCCCAGAAAGATCAGCCCCCAGAGCGTCGCATGCTGCAGCATGGTGCCGATCCGTCCCCGGTAGCGCACGATCGTATAGCCGCCGATCGCCGCGACGAGCAGCACGAGATAGACGAGGTTGCCGATTTGCAGGTCTGACATTCCGGGGTCCGCTCTGACAGGTTCCAGATGAATATAGGGTCACCCGGTCCGCAGGGCGAGGGGTCAGGCCGGTCCGAAGCCGTAGGCGCGCAGCCCGTCCAGCACGAACTGCACCGAAAGCGCCGCCAGAAGCATCCCGAGCAGGCGGGTCACGACGTTGATCCCGGTCCGCCCGAGCAGCCGTTCCAGCAGCCCCGCGGTCAGGAAAAAGGCGAAGACCACCACGATCACCGACAGCGCCACGCCGAGCGCGGTGACGAGTCCCGGCACGCCGGGGTTCTGTCCGGCCAGCAGGATCACCGTGGCGATGGCGCCCGGTCCCGCGATCAGCGGAATGGCGAGCGGGAAGACCGACGGATCGGGGCGTTCGTCCTCTTCCTCGGCCTGATCCTCGCGCCGCTTGGTGCGGCGTTCGAACAGCATGTCGAGCGCGGTCAGGAACAACAGGACCCCGCCCGCGATGCGGAAGGCGGGCATGGAGATGCCGACAAACCCCAGCACCGCCTCGCCGAAGAGCGAGAAGAGCGCGAGGATCCCGAAGGCGATCACGCAGGCGCGGATCGCGATGGCCCGGCGGCGCGCGGCGCTCATCCCCTGCGTCAGCGCGGCAAAGAGCGGAGTCAGCCCGACCGGGTCGACGATCACGAAGAGCGTGACGAAGGCGGTGATGAAATAGGCGGTGGTCATGATCCGGTTGAACCACGTCGCGGGCGCGAGGGGAAGGGCGAGGCGATCAGGCCGCCTCGGCCCTTTCCAGTTTCTCCAGCGCCGCCATCCACAGCGTCTCGGCCTTTTCCATGGCCTCGCGCAGTTCGGCGTACTTGCGGTTCCAGACCTCGAGCTCGCCGGTCTTGCCGTCTTCGTAGAGCGCGGGGTTGGCCAGCTTGGCCGACAGCTTGTCCGCCATGTCGTTCAGCTTGGCCACGCGCTCCTCGCATTTGCGGGCTTCGGCACGCAGGGCCAGCATCTGGTCGCGCGAGGGGCGTTTCGGCTTTTCCTTGGGCTTTTCAGGCTTCTGCGGGCCGGTGTTGCCGGCAAGAAGGAAGTCGCGATAGCTTTCCAGATCGCCATCATAGGCCGACACGCGGCCGTCCTTGACCAGCCACAGCCGGTCGGCCACGAGGCTCAGCAGGTGCATGTCGTGGCTGACGAGGATCACCGCGCCGGTATAGGCGGTCAGCGCCTCGACCAGTGCCTCGCGGCTTTCGATGTCGAGGTGGTTGGTCGGTTCGTCGAGGATCAGCATGTGCGGCGCGTCGATCGTGGCCAGCAGCAGCGACAGCCGTGCCTTCTGGCCGCCGGACAGGCGTCCGACCTCGGTTTCGGCCTGTTCGGCGCCGAGGCCGAATCCGGCCAGCCGGGCGCGCAGTTTGGACTGCTGTTCGGTCGGGCGGACGCGCATCAGGTGCTGGAGCGGGCTTTCGTCCACGTGCAGCTCGTCCACCTGGTGCTGGGCGAAGAAGCCGATCCGCAGCTTGGGCGAGCGCACCATCTTGCCGTCGATCAGGGGCAGGCGGTCGGACAGCATCTTGGACAGCGTCGACTTGCCCTCGCCGTTGCGGCCAAGGAGCGCAATCCGGTCGTCCTGGTCGATCCGGAGCGTCATGCCGCGCAGGATCACGGTGTCGCCGTAGCCGGTCGATGCGCCCTCGACCGCGATGATCGGCGGCGACATTTCCTCGGGTTCGGGGAAGGTGAAGACGGTCCGCGCCGCATCCTCGGGCGCGGTGATCCGTTCCATCTTTTCCAGCATCTTGACGCGGGACTGCGCCTGCTTGGCCTTGCTGGCCTTGGCCTTGAAGCGGTCGACGAAGCTCTGCAGATGCGCGCGGCGGGCGTCCTGCTTCTTTGCGGCGGCGGCCTGCAGGGCGCGTTGCGCGGCGCGCTGGCGGGCGAAATCGTCGTAGCCGCCCGCGTAGAGGGTCAGCTTGCGACCCTCCAGATGCAGGATGTGGTTCACCGCCCGGTTCAGCAGGCCCCGGTCGTGGCTGATGATCAGCACGGTGTGGGGGTATTTCGCGAGGTAGCTTTCCAGCCACAGCGCCCCTTCGAGGTCGAGGTAGTTGGTCGGTTCGTCGAGCAGCAGCAGGTCGGGGGCCGAGAACAGCACCGCCGCCAGCGCCACGCGCATCCGCCAGCCGCCCGAGAAGGCCGAGCAGGGCATGCGCTGTTCGGCGTCGGTAAAGCCCAGACCCTTGAGGATCGTGCTGGCGCGGCCCTCGGCGGACCATGCGTCGATATCGGCCAGCCGAGTCTGCACCTCGGCGATGCGGGTCGGATCGGTCGCCGTTTCCGCCTCGGCCAGCAGGTCGGCGCGTTCGGTGTCGGCGGCCAGCACGGTGTCGATCAGGCTGACCTCGTTGCCCGGCACCTCCTGCGCGACGCCGCCGATGCGGGCGCGGGGTGGCAGACCGATGGCGCCGGTGTCCAGCGTCAGCTCGCCCCGGATCAGGCGGAACAGCGTGGTCTTGCCGGTGCCGTTGCGGCCGACGATGCCGACCTTGTGGCCATCGGGGATCGTCGCCGATGCGTGTTCGATCAGCGGGCGGCCGGCGATGGAATAGGATATGTCTTCGATGCGGAGCATGAGGCGCGGGTTAGCAGAGGCCGGGGCGCGGCGCCATAGGCTGTGAACCGGGTCCGGGCGGATCCCCGTCGGTTTCCCGATCCGGGCTCAGACGGCTTGCGTTTCGAGCCATCTTCGCGCCGCCGACAGGTCGGCCCGCAGCGCCTCGCGCGCGGCGGTGCGGGCGGCGGCATCGGGCAGTCGCAGGATGTAGGAGGGGTGCACCGTCACCAGCACCGGGGTGCCGTCCGCCGCGGCCTCGATCCCGCCGCGCCGCTTCATCAGCCCGGTGCCGGACCCGGTCAGCGCGGCCAGCGCCGTCGCGCCCATGGCGACGATCAGCCGGGGGCGCAGCAGCTGGCGTTCCTGATCCAGCCACCACCGGCAATGCGAGACCTCGCCCGCATCCGGGCGCTGGTGCAGCCGCCGCTTGCCACGCGGGGTGAACTTGAAGTGCTTGACGGCATTCGTGACGTAGACCTTTGCCCGGTCGATCCCCGCCGCCGCGGCCTCGGTGTCGAAGACCTCGCCCGCCGGTCCGACGAAGGGGCGGCCGGCAAGGTCTTCCTGATCGCCGGGCTGTTCGCCCACGATCATCAGCGCGGCATCCGCAGGGCCTTCGCCAAAGACCGTCCGGGTCGCCGGGCCATGCAGGGCGCAGCGGGTGCAGCCCGCCGCCTGCGCCCGGAGCGCATCGAGCGTGCCGGGCGGGGGCTCCACCGCCTCGCGCTGCGCCATCGCGCGGGCGACCATGGCGCGGCGGGCGGGCGGTTCGGTGGGCATGGCGGCCTGCATCTGCGCCGCGCGTCGGGGGGCCTCGCGGATCAGGTCGGGGATCAGGGCGGCCTCGGGCAGGTTCTTCCAGTATTTGCGCGGCATCTCGGACTGCATCGCCGAGACCATCAGCCGTGCGGGATTGAAGATCGACGCGTAATAGGCGCGCCAGAGGTCCTCGGTCGCGTCCTCGGGCGGGCGCTGGTCGGGCGGGGTGGCCGAGAACGACAGGCGGCCAGCGTCGAACCGCGCGGTCAGCGTGGGCGTGGCGATCACCCAGTCCATGTCGCCGAAGCGCCCGGCAAAGAAGGGGCTAGCGGCCTCGACGATCGGGTGGTCGGGTTCGAACCACGCGCCGAAGGCCCGGCGCGGCCCGTCCGAGGGCAGTTCGCGGAACCGGACGAAAGCATGCATCTTGTGGATGTCGCGCCCGACGGCCTTGGCGTCGGTCAGGATGCGGCGTATCATCGGATCGGACCGGTCGCCCCATCTGGCCCGGCCGTCGGACAGGCGCAGCACCGCCGCATAGGCGCGGGCGAAGCGTTCGGGATCCGAATGGTGCAGCGCGGTGTCGATGGTGGCCAGCGCGCTGCGCGGCAGCCGGATCTCGCGGCCGGGGCCGGGCACGGGGGCCGCGCCCGCGAACAGGTGGCTGGCGGATTGCCCGACCCGCCAGACAACATCCTCGGCCCGGATGCCCGCGCGGGCGAGGGCGCGCGCCTCGTCCCGCCATGCGGCGGCGCTTCCCACCACCGGCAGGATGACCTCGTGCATCAGAAGAGGCTCAGCTGTTCGGGGGGCGGGGCGAAACGGGCCCGCAGTGCCGCCGCATCCGTCAGGCCGCGCGGTGACCATCCGGCGGCGGTGATGAAGGGGGCCGCGTGCTTCATCACCGCGCCCATGGCCGTCAGATCCTCGTAGCGCACGGTCCGGTGGCGGCGGGCGGCCAGCAGGCGGCCGACGGTCTTGGTGCCGAAGCCGGGGACGCGCAGCAGCATCTCCCTCGGCGCGCGGTTGACGTCGACCGGGAAGGCGCCGCGGTTGTCCAGCGCCCATGCCAGCTTGGGGTCGACATCGAGATCGAGCATGCCCTTCGACGCGACCTCGCCCACATCGAAGCCGTAGAAGCGCAGCAGCCAGTCGGCCTGGTAAAGCCGGTGTTCGCGCAGCAGCGGCGGGCGGATCAGCGGCAGGCTGCGCGAGGAATCCGGGATCGGCGAGAAGGCCGAGTAATAAACCCGCGACAGCGCGTAGCTGGCGTAAAGGTTCGATGACTGGGTCAGAATCGCCTTGTCGTCGGAGCTGTCGGCGCCGACGATCACCTGCGTCGACTGGCCCGCCGGGGCGAACCGCGCCTTGCGCCTGCCGCGATAGGTCGTCTCGCGCGAGGCCTCGCGGCGCAGGCGCACCTCGCCCATGGACCGGCGGATGCCCTGCGCGTCCTTCTCGGGCGCCAGCTTGGCCAGCGCGGTTTCGGTCGGCAGTTCGACGTTGATCGACAGCCGGTCGGCCCATTTTCCCGCCGCCTCGATCAGTTCCGGCGCGGCGTCGGGGATGGTCTTGAGGTGGATGTAGCCGCGGAAATTCTCGCGCTCGCGCAGGGTGCGGGCGATGCGCACCATGTCGGCCATGGTGTCGTCGGGCGACCGGATGATGCCCGAGGACAGGAACAGCCCCTCGATATAGTTGCGGCGGTAGAACTCGATCGTCAGCTTCACCACCTCGTCCGCGGAGAACCGCGCCCGTTCCACGTGGCTGGAGGCGCGGTTCACGCAATAGGCGCAGTCGTAGATGCAGAAGTTGGTCATCAGGATCTTGAGCAGGCTGATGCAGCGCCCGTCCGGCGCGTAGGCATGGCAGATGCCCGACCCGCCGGACGATCCCAGGCCCTTGCCATCGCGCGAATTGCGCCGCTCGCCGCCGGACGACGCGCAGGAGGCATCGTACTTGGCAGCGTCGGAGAGGATTTCGAGTTTGCGGGTGAGGCTGAGTGCGGGCATGTGTTCATGATATGTTCTTTATTGCCGGGCTTCAAGATCGTGTCGGGTGCGCCGGTCCGGCGGTGGCACGGGGTGGCGGGCGGGCAGGGGGCGCTGCTTTGCCGTTATTTGCTCTTCTCGTGGCTCGTGCACTGCAACATCGGATGTACCTTCGAAGAACCTCGCAACACAAGGCTGCTGAAGCGTTGTTGCCGCGGTTCGAAACCCCGATTTTCTGACGACTGCGCAGCAGCGAACAGCTTTGCCCGGCGCCTCCCACGAGGCGCCGGGTGATCGATTGAGTGAGTTCGAGGCTTGAGGGCCAGTATCACTGGGCCGTAAGTGCCTCCGGAAGCGGCTTGGTCTTGAGCCGGTCTGCGAGGATGCCGTCGGTCGCTTCAGGGCGGAGATCGTGGCGGCGAATGAGCTTCGCCGCGCTCTCCGGAGCGATGTGCTCCAGGTCGGCGAACAGTTCTGCGGCGCGCTGCTCCGGCATCTGGTCCAGCAGCTGCTCCAGCGCCTTGACCATCGCCGCGCGGATCTTCGCGCGGGTCTCAGCGTCCTTCTCGCCATCCTGACGGGCCGAGGCCTTGAGGGCCTCGATCAGGCGGTCGGTCTTCTTGCTCATGGGGTACTCCTTTGTGAGCGATGGGGTGAGCGTCGTTGAGGTCACGGGGAGGAAATGGAAACGATCGCTTCCGGACGGAAAGAAATCAGTCGCGGTCGGGCGGATACTCTTCGCCATGGTCAGAAGGCTCATGCCGTCGAAGGGCCGTGAGGCTGCGCGTGAGGCCCTTCAGCGTGGCCTTTCCGGAGGTCGCGAACTCCCCGGACAAACGTGATACGAACCCTTGCAACAGGTCTCGCGCCTTGCCGATCTCGGCGATGTCACGGCGCAGGGCCTGCTCCGCATCCTCACGGGCACGACGCTTCAGGCCCCCGAAGAGACGGCCGATAAGCGCTGTGGCGCGCGTCCTGCCTTTCGGGGATGCCATCAGACGCTGCATCAGCCGTGCCGTTTCGAGCGCGAGCTTCTCCTCGGAGAGCGTGGCTTTCAGGCGGGGAACATCGCCGCTGTCGTCGCAGGTGAAGGCCCCACTTTCGACCCCTTCGATCGCGGCATCGATGGAGTCGATTTCGGCTTCGCGCACGGTCAGAGCGGCATCCCGTTTATCCAGGCGGCCATCGCGCTGATCGAGCACCTCTTCGCGTTCGTTCAGTTCCACCTTCCGGGCTTCCAGTTTCAGTTCCTGCTCGGCACGCCATTCTGACGTGCGGGCGTGGTAGCGTCGCTTCGGCAGCGGCTGGCCCGCAGCCCGCGCCTGCCGGATCGCGGCGGCGCGACGCTCACCGCGCTGCAGGTTCACGACGCTGAACGCGGCCCCGGCGCTGTCCTGCGCCTGCTCGTAGTCCTTGATCAGATCGTGCTTCGACGGCTGCAGCATGTGGCGCACAGCGATCACCTTTGTCTCGCCGGTATTCTTGTTGGTGCGGGTCATCTCGACCCGCTCGATCGGCAGCAGAACGGCGTGAACGTGGAACGCCGTCTCGTCGCGATCGACGCGCGCGTGGATGATGTCGCCCTTGAACTCCTTGCGTAGCCAGTTCTCGGCACAAGCTTGGAATTCGGCCTCGCGGCTTTCGCCAAAGAATTCGGCCACCTCGTCCTCGAAGTAGGCGCGATTGGCCGTCAAGATGATCTCCCGAAGGGGCCCGTGGCGCGTAGCTCGCCACGGGTCCTTCGGGCCTTCAGCAAGGCGCCGCTCGGCATCTTTCTTGCGTTTTCGTTTTCGCAGCGCAGTAACCTCGTCGAGGAAGTTCTGCAGGCGGATCTCCTGGATCCTTTCCAGCGCCTCGGCCGCCCAGGTATCCTTGCCGATGAAGGTCTTGTTGAGGTGACTTCTGCCCTTGTCGACGTGGCTCATGTCGCCGCCCTTGCGCAGGCGGTGGGCTTCGTACCCGGCAAGATCGTTGGGAAACATGCCGCGCATGCGAAGCACCACGCGGTACTTCTCGTTTTGCTGTTGTGCGGAGGCCATCGGCCGATCTCCTGCTGCTCGATGAGCAGGAGATCGGTCGATGTGGGGACGCTCGGAAAACCGTGGGCAGGTGGGGCTTCACGTCGTCGTAGTGTTCAACGTGGAAGGGGATCGATAGGGCTGGGATAAGTGGACCATGGGGGAGCCTCGGCGATATCACCGAAGTCATCCCGTTCGACTTGCCCAAGTACAAGCCAGTGCATCGCGCGTTGGTGCGGGATCTCGATCCAAATGCGGAAACGCGATGAGGCAGAGGTAGGCATCCGGGCCTGGTTCCAATTGAAGGTTACACATGATCAGATTGCTCTTCGTGGAAAGCGATAGGGAGATGAAGAATGCAGGGCCATAATAGTGGCGCTGCGTGGACTTTCATGTACCGAAGTTTCGGCAACGTATGCCTGATCTAAACCAAAGACCTCGATTGAAAAGAAGCTAATACACCACTCTACCCAGCGTTTTGGGGGTCGCCGAAAAATGGTCCAAGACTTCCTCCAATATGTCGAGAATCGGAGAGAATGTGTCAAAATCTATCGTCGCTTGATCTTTCGACACCTTCTCAGCCAAGATTCTTTTTCCATAGTTCTTTTTCTTGTCAAAAGTCTTCTCGTTAGGGTTGAAGGTTTTTCCGCCGAGAACCTGAGATACCACAGACTTAGGAAGAAAATCCTCGATCATGCTGTCTTTTCCGCCAGCAAGTTTCGGGGTCGGGATAACATAGAGATTTCGGGTGACGTGATAGAACCTGTCTTTTCCATCAACATTTTTCTTTGAACCCGATGTTGTCTTGATCGCCCCCCAAAGACCATCTTGTGACCCCTGATCATTGTCAACCAATAGGATAACTGGAGAGATAAATCCCCTTCCTCCCAAACCATCCGTGCGACTCTTGTATTTGTGGACTAGTTCCTTTAAGTCGCCAGTGCCACCATTGAGGTGCTGAACTGAGCTCGGAACCCTCAACTTGCTTCCAATCCGTGGGTAATGGAACAACTTAACTGCTAGGCCACTTGAAGACCCGCTATCTTGAAGCTTGGGACGGGCAGTTTTGCTGCGTTTGATAGCGCATTGCAGGTAAATGTTGTCTGTTACGCCCTCGCAAAGAATCACAGGCTGCGGAGAGGCCACAAATGTCTTGTAGTCTAGGAAGCGCCGATATTCCTTGTAGAAGCTCGGTTCTCTTGGCCCTGTGGATTTATTGAGTCTCCTATACTCAAACTCAGCGCCCTTTACCCAGAAGATATGACTTAGAAGGCCTTGGAGGGCAGCTTCAGAAACCTCAACCTCGCTTTCCAACCCTCCAATCCTAACTTTCTTCGAGCAGGTGTCGCTTTTAATAAAGTTGTGAATTTGAGCTCGTACCTGCTTATAGAGTTCACGCTTGACGTTAATCTTCTTGTTCACGACGAGACCAGTCACATCTTGTCGAGACCTTCGATATTGCATGCGAGTTTTGTCAGGATTTATCGCAAACCCAGACCTCTTAACTTCAGTGCGGATCTTCTTGGATAGTTTCCAATCTCCGGCTGACTCTGCGTCATCGCGGTCCGCCGCAATACCCCTCGGGAATTCGCTTTTGTTTGTCGAAATTGTTATGTCATCAGCGTATCTAGAATAAGAACACCTGCTCTTTGTCGCAATTCTTGAAAGTCTGATGTCAAGGTGGTTTGCTATGAGGTTGGATATAACGGGAGATGTCGGCGCCCCTTGGGGTAATGATCCGTTGTGGCAGGCCAATTGAGAAACTATTGTGGCCACTTTCTCTTCGAGCAAGAAGTGTTTGTTCTTCATAAAGAAGCCGCGAACTCTGCCGAAGTTGATAGAGGGAAAGAAGTCCTTCAGGTCGAAGTTCAGGACCCACTTCCTATCGATATGCTGGGCGCCGTTGGTAGAAATGGATAAGTGACGCTTGAAGCCGTGGGACAAGATACAGTTCTCGCCGCTGGCCTGCCCTTTCTCAATTTCCGCCAAGCAATCTTGCAGAACCCGCGCCATCCGCCTTTGAGCAAGCTTGAGTTCTGGGATTGGGGCAGATATTTTCCGAACACCCTTTGTGGCCTTCGGAACCTCGAACTCCGTATATTTCGAATCGTCCGGAATTTTGTAGAGGATGTACGATAGTTTCTTAGGTTGATACCCGATGAGGTGGGCAAGATCGGTTAGATTCTTGCATGACTTTAACCTGGATAGTGAGCTCATACGACCTGCCAAGTATCTATTCGGTGAGCCCGTGGGCACTCTTAGGCAACCGAAGGGTCACGTAAGATATGCTGAAGGAAACCCGATAGGGCATATCCACCTGACGATGGATTCATCCGTCGCGAAAGCACAACGGTAAAATCTGCCCACGAGCTCGAATCAAAGTCTCTTACAGTGGCGGGACGAATGCAACCTTTTCGTTTTTTTCTCGAATTGGATACGTCCATGGACATGCACCAAATTCGGCTTCAGACCCTCCGTGTCGGTTGTCACAGTAGCCTTGTATCTCATACCAAGGCCGCAACATCCGCATGGCAGTCGCCGAAGCCTGGAGCAGTCAGGCGCTATCTGGGTGAACCCCGGTGCCCTTCATAAAGTCTCACAAAATTGAAACGACGGTAAGAGCACATCCCACAGGCTTTTCACGGGTTACAGTGTGCCGTTTTGAGGTGGCGAAAGGTCTTTGAAACACCAGCTTGTGGACGCTTGTGCAGACACGAGCAGTGCGAGCAGAGGTCAGTCTGAGGTCATGATGCCCTCCAGAAGCAACGTGCGTGACGGTCAATATATTTGGAACGGCTATGCCGCTCCTTGCCCCTCAATGAACTCGTCGGGTGTAATTCCATCGAAGAAGAACTTGACAACATATCGGTCAAACGCCCCAAGCGAACTTATCGCCAGGACTGCCTCCAGTCCCAAGAGTTTGAATTGTTCGAGCGACGCCAAAAGGTCCATCTCTGGGTCAAGGAAATCAATGAGGCCAGCATTGTGTATCTTCTTTGAGATCATCCGCGGTAGCCCGTACTCTTCAAGGTGATAGACTGCGCTGGGCAGAAATGCCCTGCTCATACGCCCTATGAAAGCCGAAATATCGACTGATGGGTTGATGATCATCTTGTGTAGTTCGTTTGCATCGCTTGTCTGACGTCAGCACCCATCGGACAGATTTAGGGGTTTGAGCAACGGAGGAT
>NZ_AQQU01000020.1 GCF_002210105.1 Oceanicola sp. 22II-s10i
ACGCCGCTCACGATGCCGTCTTCGCCCGCCACGGTATCAAGGACGCCGCTCACGAGGCCGTCTTCGCCCGCCACGGTGTCGAGGACGCCACCCACGAGGCCGTCTTCACCCGCCACGGTATCAAGCACGCCGCTTACGATGCCGTCTTCGCCCGCCACGGTGTCGAGGACGCCGCTCACGATGCCGTCTTCGCCCGCCACGGTGTCGAGCAGTCCATTGACCAAACCGTCTTCGCCCGCGACACCCTCAAGCAGACCATCGACGATACCGTCGTCACCAAGCACCGCGTCCACGACGGTGTCGACCGCGCCATTATCGCCCGTCACCGCCCCCAGCAGACCGCCGACGATACCGTCGTCGCCGAGCACCGCATCGGTCAGGTTGCCAACCAGGCCGTCGTCGCCGGTCACCGCGTCGAGGACGGTTTCCAGCACGCCATCTTCGCCCGCGACCGCGTCAAGGAGGCCGTTCACGACACCCTCCTCTCCGAGGACCGCGTCGACGACCCCATCCTCGCCGGCAACGGCGCCGAGCAGTGTGTCCACCACGCCGTCCTCGCCCACGACGTCGTCTAGGAGGCCGTTGACGGCCCCATCCGCTCCGACGACGGCGCCAAGCACGGTGCCAACGACGCCGTCTTCACCCGTCACGCTGTCGAGGACGCCGTCCTCGCCCTTTTCGAGATCCGGGGCCGTGTCGGTTTCGGCGGCAGTCCCGGTATCCATTTGAGGCGGCGCCTCGGGACTGGCCGGACCGTTGACGAAGACGGCCACCTCGGGCACCGACTGCACGGTTGCCGCCGCGGACGCGCGGGCGATGTCCACCGGCGATGGCTCCGGAGTGTCGCTTTCGGTTGTAAAGGGGAAGGTTCCACCGTCAGGGTCTATGATGACCGGCGCCACCGTCGCCACGACATGCACATCCGGCATCTCGGTGGCGGCAACACCGGGTGCCTCGTCGGCTGCCCCTATCGCCTCACCCGCTGCGACAGGCTCCGTCGCGGAAGGCGCTTCCGCCGCCGCTGCATCGGAGGTCTCGCCGGCTCCGGGCCTGACCTCGGGCTTCGGAGAGGCCTCCGCCGAAGCCTCCTGCAACGCGGACAGCCCCTCGGCCGTGGCGCTCTGGGCCGCAAGGCCCATGCCGATCGCACCGGCCGCGGCAGTGGTGCCGCCCACCCCGGTCGCGGCCTTCAGCGACTCGGTTCTGAAATTGCTCGGGAACAGAGAAAGCTCGACGGCATCGACAGATGTCGACCGCCCTGCAGCGCCAGGCTTTTGCTTGCTCGTGGCCAACTGGCCTCTCCTCATTTCACCGGCAGATGTCTTGGCACAGCGGGGGCATACCACGAAAGGATGTTCGACGCTTGCCGGATTCTGTCTTTAGAATGTAGTGGACCTTTAGCACGTAGTAAACTGAAGACTTCGAAAAGTCTATATCCTAAAGTATGTCTTCCGGGACGCCCCGACGGCACCCTCATGCAAACCGTGTCGACGAAAACGCCTTGCCTCGCGAGGCGGCCATGCGGGTCTGATCGATGGCTTGGGAACAGATCACCGCCCTCGCCTGCGTGGCGCGCTGGATCAAATCCAACGGAACTGCCCTGAGACCCGACTCTCCTCCGAATTGGCGGAGAGCCCGCAGGTTGTTCCCGCACACATCGGCCACGTGGCCACAGGACCGCTCAGCGGCGCGATGGAAGGTCATGGGACGCCCCTGCCCCTAGAGGCGGAGGCAGATCACCACGGCCTCCGACAGCTTCACCGTGGCTTGCTGAAGCGTAGCACCTGCCACCTGGACCGAGGCAATATCGGCGTTCTGCGCAAGGCGAAGCACGTGCTTCCCCTGCAGCTCGTTGTCCTTGAGCCTGAGGTGGGACCAGTACTCATCAAGCTGCTCTGCGGCTCTGGTTGCCCTTGTCGCAGCCACCGCAACAGATCGCGTACGCAATGAGTATGCGATTTTCCGGGACGTTTAATAATGCACCAGGTCGTTCGGGACGCACCTCGCAAAGTAGTGGCCGCCGTCTTTCACGAAGGTGTGGGCCGCTGTTTTGTACTCGGCCATGTTCTACGCCCGCTCCATCCAGAGATAAAGCTGAGGCAAGCCAATGAATTAGCATGGGGAGTGGTGTCAGAGTCGGAATCGAACCACCGACACGAGGATTTTCAAGGAGGATTCATTCCATTGATATTACTCAATAATCTGAGCCAACCGATAGACTTGTGAATAAAATATTCTCGTGGCCATCCCAAAATATACCCCCAATTTCATAAACTTATGATTTCAACAGGTTAGGTGGTGAAAAACGAGACTGACCTGAGACTACGTGGTGCTATAGCCCGTTATTCAATAGCTAATTCTATTTATGCCAAACGAACCAACATACGGCAAAAAAGCCGTTGATCTATCATTCAACCCATCAGGCGATGATGAGGTGACAAACATCAAGAAATTGTATGCCAAAATTATCGACCGCTGTGCCAAACTTCGTGAGCAATCCGGTCCTGGTGAGAAGCGTCGCCTTCTTTCTGTTGCCATCACCGAGGCGCAAACCGCTCAGATGTGGGCAGTGACAGGGGTCACTTGGAACGACTAAGCTTATTTTGACCAGGGCTTGAACCCAGTCTCGAATTGGCGTATTTTGATCCTTGAGGACGTGTGTCCAGATGAAGCCCTGCTATGGCGGGGCTTTTTCGTTTCCGACCACCCTCGTCCATCAACCAATGTGAGATGCGATGCTGGAAGCCCTGCTAGTGCTTCTGCTCAAGGTTCTGTGGGATGTGGTCTGGTACCTCATCCGGCGGAAGCTTGACCGGAAGGACTAATCTGATCCTGCGCTGACCCCACAAAGCGCGTGATTTATTGGCAACGGATTTTAGTGGGCGGGAGAAGTGTGTCTGCCGAAAATGGTCGAGACCAACCCGAGACTAAACGTCTCTGAGACTAACCAACCAACCTCTAAGTCCTTGATTTTTATGGTGCCCGGGGGCGGAATCGAACTCGTCACGATTTCTCTTATTTTATTGATCAACCATGGACGGCACGGACGCCTTGCTGTAGCAAAAACTGTAGCATATTCCGCAGCAAATCGTGTGACGCTTCCTGAACGGCATGACGCGGCCTGGGATGACGTTGATCGACCAATGAGGAACCGACACAGATGGACGGGCTGTTCCCAAGAGGGAAGAAAAGAAGGTATACAGCAAGGCTTCAAGTGCCGACGCAATTTCTGAACATCGTGGGCAGGAAGGAAATTTGGCAGGCCACTGGGACGGCGGATTACGAGGAAGCTGTCGAGTTCCGTGTCAAATGGAAACGACAGATGCTGGCTCAATGGAACGCGGCGCTCGCAGGACAGCAGCCTCTTACCGCCAAGTCCAGATATCAGATTGCGGCAGAGCTGGCCGCCTCTCGCGGGCAGGAGTATCGAACTGCTGACGACGTCTCGGAAATGGCGATCGAGAAGCTACTTGGTCGAGTGGAATTGCTGAAAGCAAATAAAGATAGTCCGGATAGCGATGCTGCGCAGGCCATACTTGGCGGCGTTGCGATACCAAAAATGACACTCATGGAAGTCGCGGAAAGCATGCCGGAACGCTATCCCGAGGACTGGAAGACCAAGACCGAAAGAGGGAAAAAGGTCTGGGAACGCCGTTGGCTGCGGCCGGCTGAAAAGTTCGTCGCGTTGATCGGAAATGATCCCGAATTCACGCAGATCGAAAGAAAGCAGGCTGTCGCTTTTCGAGATGCCCTGAAAGACCGCGTAATTGACGAAGACTACAAAGCAGAATCCGCCATGACTGAGCTTCAGAACCTCAATGGTCTGTGGAAGCGACATCATGTGGCTCTGGGAGTAGACATCGAAGACGTGCCACCATCGCCTTGGCGCAACCTTTCAACACCTCTCAGCAAACTCGCCGAAGGAGACGGACAGAAGCTCGAAATCCCAATGCAAAACCTCATGAAGATCATTGCTCCAGGAGCCCTGTCAGCGATGAACGAAGAAGCGCGCGACTTGATTTATGTGCTCATCGAGACAGGCGCGCGCCAAGCCGAAGTAACTGACCTGCCCCCCGGCTCGATCCATCTTGAGCACGAGATCCCTCATATTGAGATCAAGAAGGAAACTGGTGAATTTTCTCGAACCATCAAGAACAAAGCGTCCAAACGCCGAATACCACTGGTTGGGATTGGGCTTGAGGCTTTGCGACGCCATCCTCAGGGGTTCCCTCGATATCGGGGCAAGGGAACATTCTCTGCCGCCGCCAATGCTTTCTTACATGAGAATAAGCTGTTACCTGAAGACATCACCATCGGCGGGACGCGGCACTCTTATGAGAGCCGCATGGTAGATGCTCACTTCAGCAATGAAGATCGTGCAGCTATGATGGGTCATTCGATCAAGAGGGTCAGAGGAAGAGAAGTCTACGGCAACCCTCTTTCGCTCGCTGAAAAGCTGTCAATCGCCGAGGCAATTAAGCTTATCCCTGCTTTGACATGACCAGACGCTTGGCACGTTCTATCGCTGTTTCCTTGGCCTCTAAAGCAGCAAGTTCCGCTTCCAGTCTGACAAAAATCGGGAGGTAAACCTCGCCGTCGGTCCGCTCCGCCACCATTTCCGCAACATATGCCTGTGCGCTGACGATCCTTGCCCGCAACGCTTCCCGCCCAACGTCAGACCCCAAGTAAGCCATTGTTATTATTAGACCTCATCCAAGTGAGGTCAGAACATTCTGTCGATCGAAATTTCGGCAAAAATATCGTGACAAAAGTTTCAATTGTGAAATATTTCGTGAAGACAGGGGGCGTTAGCACCCCCTTTCAATGCGCCATCGGAGCAAGGCGGCTATCACCCACAGGCGCCGGACACGACGGCCACTCACCGAGCTATCAAGACGGCAGTTTAGTTAATACTGCGGTTTGGTTCCTGCGAGGTCTAAACCGGTGGGGACAGTGCTGCGGTCACTCTATTTCTAATCGCTCGTCTGCCTCCCTGACCGGTCCTCCCGCACAGCTGCTCATCATGGCCTACCTGCGTCAAATTTAGCCAAGAAGGCTTCCACGAAACACAGGGCTAATCAACTTCAGGGGATACGGCACTTTAGACCTTTGAAACGGCCTTCCCCGCGACTTTGGGACCAAGGAGCCAGGGCGCCACACGCCAAAGGTAGACACCAAAGGCCAGCGTCCAGAGGACAGCGGATAGACCGACGCCATCGAGACTGCCAAACGACACATCCTGGCCAGCCACGCGCGCCAAGGTGGCAGCACAGATCAGGGCGAATGCGCTCGTGAGCCAAGGTCCGGCAACCAGCGGCCGACCTGTATGACCCATCGTTGCCCGCATCATCACCGCCAGCGTCATCCCGGCGACGGCTCCGATGCCCAGCACATGGGCGCTGACGGCCGGCCCCACGATACCTGCCGCTCCGGCTCCGATGGACGCAAAACCCAACGGCACCATCAGGTATGCGACATGGAGCATCAGAAGAAGCGGCGACCGCCAGGTGGCCAGTCCCCGCCAGCGCAGCAGCCGCATCAGATGCAACAAAGCTGCGGCGCCGCCGAAAAGAACGCTCACCGCATGAACTGGCGCGATCGCCCAACTGACAAGTGCGGCGGCACCGATCAGGATGCAGACACCGTCGAAACGGTTGAACGCAACCGGCATCCGCTCCGACCTGCGTTGGGCAAGCCAGTTCCGCGTGAAACTCGGCACGATGCGCCCCCCGATCAGCATGATCAGGAAGATCAGCAGGGCGATCCCAAGCCGTCGGCCGATATCGGACACGCCCTGGGTCAACGCCTCGACGTGAAACAGGATATTTGCCCCCCACAGCAGGGACACCGGGACAAGCACCTTGAGGTTCTTCCAATTGCGACCGGCGACGATTTCCCGTGCGATCATCGCGGCGACGGCCAGCAGGAACATCTGGTCGATGATGGCAGCCCCGACCGGACCGACCGGTAACAGCCCCGCGACACCGGCCCGTCCCGCCAGCCACAGTGCCAACAGCACCGCCAATGGCCAGCCGCGTGTCGGCATCCGCCCGGTCCAGTTGGGCACGGCCGTGAACAGAAACCCGGCGACCACGGCGGCACCATATCCGAAGATCATTTCGTGGATGTGCCAGTCGGTCGGTGCGAGGTGGCCGCTGATACTGATCTCTCCGCGCCAGATCAGCCACCACATCGGGATCACCGCGACGGCAAAGAGCCCCGCAAAAAGAAAGAAAGGACGAAAGCCATAGCTGAAGAGTGCCGGACCTTGATAAATTTCGCGCGTTTTCATTGATCTTACCCCTGGAAAGCAATCGGGCGGCACCACTGGCACCGCCCGGATCGGTCATCAGACGCGGGACGCTGCGTCATTCGACCTGAGCGATCAGATCGGCCATGCGGCCCTTCGCTTTGCCCTTCTGCTTTACGGCCTCGGCCGCTTCGAGATTGACCGCGTCGCCCACCTGGATCAGCGCGACCATCCCCATGGCATAGTGCGGCGTGCACTTGACGCCATAGACGCCCTCAGCTTCGACGGTCAGGTCGAATTCCTCGTTGAACTTGGTCTTGAAGCCCTCGACCCCATCGGGAAGCATGCCCTCGATATTCTCTACGTTGTGGCCCTTGTCGGTCGGAATAAACTTCACCACGTCGCCGGGTTGGGCCTTAACGAAGGCAGGCTCAAAGACCATGGCACCGGCTTCGCCCTTGTTCTGCATGTGCACCTCGAAGGTCTCGGCCCCGGCAGCACCGGCGGCAAGGGCAAGCGCGGCGGTCATCATCAGTTTCGTCAGCATCGGAACATCCTTTCGTATCTTGTCCGGTTGCATTCTCTGGCCGCGTTATGCGTTAAGGTGAGCAACCGAACGTTGCTCTGAAACAAACTCCGGACACGAAACGTGCCCAAGCTCGACGAAAGCCTTCTCAGCGATCTGCCACCCTTCTCCCTGCTCGAGAGGTCGCAGATTCGCGAGATCCTGGATCACGCGGTCTCGCGCCGCTACGAGGAGGGCACGGCGATCTTTCGGGAAGGCCACGACGCTGACCGGTTCTATCTGCTGCTCGATGGCTATCTACGCGTCGTCCGGACAACACCCGGTGGTGACCAGATCATTGTGCTGCACATCTCGCCCGGTCAGCTGTTCGGGATAGCCCCAGCTTTGCAGCGCGACACCTACCCGGCGACGTCCATCGCTGCCGCCGAGTCGATCGCGCTCTCGTGGCCGGTCAGCCTCTGGTCCGAGTTCACTTCGACCTACCCCGGCTTCGCGACCGAGAGCTACAAGACGCTCGGACAGCGCCTGGGCCAGATCCAGGAAACTCTGACCGAGATGGCCACGCAGGCGGTGGAGAAGCGGGTCGCTTGCGCGCTGCTCCGCATGGTCAACCAAAGCGGCCGCAAGACAGCCGAAGGGATCGAGATCGCCTTTCCCGTCACCCGTCAGAACATTTCCGAGATGACCGGCACTACCCTGCACACAGTGAGCCGCCTGCTGTCAGCCTGGCAGAAGGACGGCATCGTGCAGTCCACCCGCAAGCACATCGTGGTCACGGACCCGCATCAGCTTGTCCTATTGAGTGGAATGCAGGGCTGAAAAGGGTCGTCAGGAACCAATTTCCTGTTGTCTCTTTCGGCCACAATCCCGGGCTTCACAGACGGCTCAGCCTTCCGACAGCAGCATCTTCAAATCCGCACGGAATTCGTCTTCGTCCAGATCATATTCCAGGCACGCATCGGTGATCGCGTGAAAGGGAGCGATCGGGCAGCCGGGACAAAGCATCCGGCGGGCAAGAAACATGGCGGCGGCTTCCGGCCATGCCGCGAAAAGGTCCGCGAGCGGCAGGTCGGGGTCGTCGAAATCGGGCTTGCTCATGGCGGGTCCTTTCATACCCGCATGCTGCGCTCATCTTTCGTCCCGTTCTTTGCGTTTGCGCAATAAGCGGCCAAGCACCGCCCCTTAGACATCCGGTATCCGCAACAATTTGTCGGGACCGCGACATGTCAGAACTACTCACCAAATCGCGGGCCAGGAACGTGTTCTACGGGGGATCCATCTTCTTCGTCGTCGTGTTCGTGGCCCTGACGGCGCAGAGCCACCGTCACATCGTGGACAACGCCACGGCCGGAATGCCGCTCACCGAAGAGGTTCGGCTGGGCAAGCACGTCTGGGAACGCAACTCCTGCATCAACTGCCACACGCTGCACGGCGAGGGCGCCTACTTCGCGCCCGAGGTCGGCAACGTGATGACGAGGTGGGGCGCGCAGGACGACCCCGAACTCGCATACGAGATGCTGGACGGATGGATGCAGGCGCAGCCTTCGGGCATCGAGGGCCGCCGCCAGATGCCGCATTTCGAGATCACCGAGGAGGAAATGCGCGCGCTCGCCGAATTCCTCCGTTGGGCCGATCAAACCGACACCCAGAACTGGCCGCCGAACGACGCCGGCTGATCGAGGGACAGGAGAAAAACCATGAAATACCAATCTCAAAAGGTGGCCTACGCCTACTTCCTCGTCGCCATGGCCCTCTTCGGCATTCAGGTGCTGGGCGGGCTTCTCGCAGGCTGGATCTACGTGTCCCCGAACACGCTGAGTGAAATCCTGCCCTTCAACGTCATCCGCATGATCCATACCAACGCGCTGATCGTCTGGCTTCTGCTCGGCTTCTTCGGTGCGGCCTACTATCTCGTGCCCGAGGAAAGCGAGCGCGAGATCTTCTCAGTCAAGCTCGCCTACATCCAGCTGGCGATCCTCGTGGTCGGCACGCTTGGTGCCGTCGGTTCTTACCTCGTGGGCATCCACGGCGGGCGCGAGTTCCTCGAACAGCCGCTCTGGGTCAAATTCGGCATCCTCGTCGCGGCGGTGATCTTCCTCGTGAACGTTTCGCTGACCTTCCTCGCAGGGCGCAAGACAGCGATCACCAACATCCTGATGTTGGGCCTCTGGCTGCTCTGCCTGCTCTGGGTCTTTGCCTTCATCAACCCCGACAACCTGTCACTCGACAAGATGTATTGGTGGATGGTCGTTCACCTCTGGGTCGAGGCGACCTGGGAGCTCGTCATGGCCGCGATCCTCGGCTTCCTGATGCTGAAACTCACAGGCGTCGACCGGGAGGTGATCGAGAAATGGCTCTACGTCATCGTCGCCACCGCGCTCTTCTCGGGCATCCTTGGAACCGGGCACCACTTCTACTGGATCGGCACACCGGGCTACTGGCAGTGGATCGGCTCGATCTTCTCCACCTTCGAGGTCGTCCCCTTCTTCGCCATGATGTCCTTCGCCTTCGTGATGGTCTGGAAGGGCCGGAAGAACCATCCGAACAAGGCCGCGCTTCTATGGTCGCTCGGCTCCTCGACCGTGGCCTTCTTCGGCGCGGGTGTCTGGGGCTTCCTGCATACGCTGCACGGGGTGAACTTCTACACCCACGGCACGCAGATCACCGCAGCCCACGGGCACCTCGCCTTCTACGGCGCCTACGTGGCCCTCAACCTCGCGATGTTCAGCTATGCGATGCCGCTGCTGCGAAACCGCGCGCCCTACAACCAGGTGCTCAACATGGCGAGTTTCTGGCTGATGACCGGCGGGATGGCCTTCATGACCTTCACGCTGACCTTCGCCGGAACGATCCAAACGCACATGCAGCGGATCGTGGGCGACTACTACATGGACGTCCAGGACCAGCTTGGCCTCTTCTACCTGATGCGCTTCGGCTCGGGTGTGGCGGTGGTCCTCGGTGCACTCCTCTTCATCTACTCCATGCTCGTGGTGCGCCGCGAGGTGGTCAAACCCGGCCCAGTAGCCGTTCCGGGAGAATGATCCGATGAAAGACCTCAACACAGCCGACCTGCCGTTCTACCAGCCCGTCGCAGACGAATGCGCGGTGTTTGAAACGGCCCATGCCAACGCTCTGCCCCTTCTTCTGAAGGGGCCGACCGGCTGCGGCAAGACACGCTTCGTCGAACACATGGCCGCGCGTCTGGACCTGCCGCTCCACACCGTGGCCTGCCATGACGACCTTAGCGCCGCTGACCTGATTGGGCGCTACCTGCTGAAAGGGGGCGAAACCGTCTGGGTCGACGGGCCACTGACCCGGGCGGTGCGCGAGGGCGGCATCTGCTACCTCGACGAGGTGGTGGAGGCCCGCAAGGACGTCACCGTCGTCCTGCACCCGCTGACCGATGACCGCCGCCGGCTGGTCATCGACAAGACGGGCGAAGAATTGGTGGCGCCGGACAGCTTCATGCTCGTGGCCAGCTACAACCCCGGCTACCAGAACATCTTGAAAAAGCTGAAGCCCTCGACCCGACAACGCTTCGTCTCCGTCGGCTTCGACTTCCCGACGCCTGCGGTCGAGGTGCCAGTGGTCATGCGCGAAAGCGGACTGGACGAGGGCCGGGCGAAGGCCTTGGTCCGACTGGCGGGCGGCATCCGCAACCTCTCGGGCATGGACCTGGAGGAAGGGGTATCCACCCGCCTGCTGATCTACGCCGCCACGATGATCGCGAAGGGGATGCCCGTCGACCGGGCGCTTCAGGCCGCGATCATCGAACCGCTCAGCGATGAGCCGGATGTGCAACAAGCCCTGCGCGATATCGCCAGCGCCGTATTCGGGTGATGCCATGATCCACGTTCTCGACCTCATGGAACCGGAGGAAACCGTCGGCAACCTCTGGCACGACATGGCGACGCGCAGGTCGGCAGCGGACGCCGACCGCGCCGTTACATTCGACGCCATGCGCCCCAGCCTTGCCGCACTCTTCCGGGCACTCGGTGGCCCGGCGGGGGTCGAGATCGTGGCGTCCCCACTCGCCTCCTCCGACCACCGGCCCGGCCTATTCCGCCGGGTCGGCACCCCGCGCGAAATGGTGCATGTGGCAGATTTCGACGGTGACCGGCTGCGGCTGCCGCCGGTGATGGACTGCTTTTCTACACGGGAGCTGAACCGCGCCGCCTATCTCTGGCTCGCCTCTATCGCAGCCTTTGCCACGGTGCCCGCGCGGCTGGCCGACCCCTACCGCAACGACCTCGCCCAGATTGCGGCCAACGAAGCTGCCATGGACCGCGCCTTCCGCGCTTGCCCCGGTCTTCAGGAAGATTACCGGGTGCTCTGCCTCGAAACCTGCGCCTTACGCAAACGCGGCGCCCTGCCCCGACACGAAGCCTCGGTCGAGCTGATGATCCTCGACCAGATCGGCTGTCAGCGCGGCGGGATCGAAGAAATCGAAGCCACCGCCCCGCGTGGCTACCGCAGCTATGCCCCGATGCCGATCTGGCTGCGCTTTCTACCGCGCACCACCTGTAAGGGTGCGGCGGATAAAGCGGAGGAACCCGATCAGGCCCCCGCCTTCGCAGTTCCCAGCCGGAAAGAGGCGAAACGCGAAGATCGCGATCAGGCGAACCGCAACGACGGGTTCATCATCCATCGGTTCGAAACGATCATGTCCTGGGCCGAAAGCCTGAACATCAACCGGCTTGTTGACGACGACGATCAGGACAATGCCGCCAAGGCCGCCGAAGATCAGGACCACCTGACATTCTCGGAGAACATGAAACGAGCCGCGACCCGTCTGCGCCTGTCGCTGGACCTGTCGCCGCAGGATGCCGATCACGAGATGCTGGCCGGCAAGTTCACCTACCCGGAATGGAACCGTCGCACCGGTGATTACATGCCCGGCCATACCCGCGTTCTGGAAGCGCCCGCGGAACCGCGCGCCGAATACGCCCCCGACCCGCGCCTCGTCGCCCGGGTCAAACGCCAGTTCGCGCCGCTGCATCCGCGTCGCGTCATCCTGCCCCGCCAGATTGACGGGGAGGACCTGGACCTCGACGCCATCGTCACGTCCCGCACCGACATCGCCTGCGGGCAGGAAGGGTCCGACCGGGTCTGGCAAGCGGGCCGCCCCGTGGCCCGGGACCTGTCAGTGGCAATCCTGATGGACTGCTCCCGCTCGACCGAAGCTGCAATCGGCGACACGTCGGTCATCGAGGTCGCTCGCGAAGCCCTGTCATCGCTGGCCGAAGGGATCGACACCGCCGGGGATCGGCTTGGAATCTGGGCCTTTTCATCCCTGCGCCGAGATCGTGTCTTCCTGCACCTGGCCAAGACCTTCGAGGAACCGATGTCCGGCGACGTCACCGCCCGGATCGGGGGCTTGGCACCCGGCCACTACACCCGCCTCGGCGCGGCGATCCGCCATGTCTCGGCTCAGCTCGCCGAAGAAAGCGCGACCCGCCGCCTGCTGCTGGTGCTGACTGACGGCAAACCCAACGACCTCGACCACTACGAGGGCCTGCACGGGATCGAGGACAGCCGCATGGCCGTTCGCGAGGCCCGCGCGCTTGGCCAGGCCGTGCACGGCGTCATCGTCGACCAGGACGGGCAGGACTGGTTCGCCCGCATCTTCGGGCGCGCGGGCTTTACCCTGCTGCCGCATCCCGAACGCCTGCCGCGTGCCCTGCCCGAGATCTATCAAACCCTGACCATGGAGAGCTGAGATGAAACGTATCCTCACCACCACCCCGTATCTTGCCCTGACCCTGCCCACGACCGCCCTGGCCGAGGCGTTCGACAGACCGATCCCGCAGCCGCAGACGGAAGCCGCTGAATTCTGGTTCTTCGTCGGCTCGGTCGCGCTGCTGCTGTCACTTGTCGCCGTGCAGATGCTGGTGAGCCGCCGATGAGACCCTCACCAAAGCTCTTCGCGGCGCTCTACCCCTTCGGAGCCGGGGCCATGGGGGTGAACCTCTTCTTCGCCTCGCTCATCGGGTCCTGGATGGGCTTACCCGTGCTGACGCCTTGGCAATCCGCCGCCGGGGGGCTGGTCATCGGCCTGCCCGCGACCTACGCCTTTGCCTGTCACATCGTGCGACTGATGGAGAAGGCCGAAGGCTGATGACAGGATGGACGGAATACACGCTCGCACTGGCGATCTTCGTCGCCAGCCACTTTCTGCCGCGCATCGGCGGCCTGCGCGACAGGCTGATCGGCGCGGTCGGGCGGCGCGTGTATTTCTCAGCCTACGGGCTGCTGTCCTTCGCTCTGCTCGTCTGGGTCATCGTCGCGGCGGGCCGGGCGCCCTATGTCGAACTCTGGCCACAGGTGCCCTGGACGAGGTGGGTGCCCAATATCGCGATGCCCGTTGCCATGGTGCTGGTTGCCTGCGGCTTCGGTCTGCGGAACCCTTTCACGCTTGGCGGCAAGCGAAACGCCATCGCCAATCCCGACGATCCGGGTTTCGCAGCCATTACCCGGCACCCGCTGTTCCTCGCCCTGGCGCTTTGGGCCGGGGCGCATCTCGTGCCGAATGGTGACCTCGCCCATGTGATCCTCTTCGGCAGCTTCACCTTCATGGCCCTCGCCGCCATCCCCGCATTTGACGCAAAAGCCCGCTGTTCACTCGGCCCCGAAGCCACGGCATTCTTCTCCGCCACAGCTACATTCTCTCTACGCCCCCTGACCGACCGAGCCTGGCTCCGCGGCAACGCGCGTCCGCTGACAATCCGGGCCATCATCGGCCTGCTGATCTGGGGCGCCGCCCTTCACCTGCATGGATCCTTGATCGGCGCATCGCCCTTTCCCTTCTGAGCTTGATCCTGCGCAACGTTCACGATCCGGGAAAGGCACATACGGGGCATATGAAACAGATCGACCGCCTCAGATCCCTCGGCCTCTTCGACGCCCGGGTGCCCCGCTACACCTCCTATCCCACCGCCCCGGTCTTCTCGCCCGAGGTCGGTGCCGCTCACCAGGTCAAAGCGCTCGCCGCGCTGAACCCGGACGAACCCGTCTCGGTCTACCTACACATACCCTTCTGCGAGCGGCTGTGCTGGTTCTGCGCCTGCCGCACGCAGGGCACAAAGACCCTTTCCCCCGTTGAAAGCTACATCGGCACGCTGGAGCAGGAACTTGCACTTCTGAAGGAAATCCTTCCTGAAGGGTTGAGAATGGGACGGATGCACTGGGGTGGCGGCACGCCGACGATCCTGCCGCCGCATCTCATCCACCGTCTTGCGCGCGCGGTTCGTGCGATCATCCCGCCGACAGCGGATCACGAATTCTCGGTCGAGATCGACCCCACCATGGTCGACGCGGACAAGATCACGGCGCTTGCCGAAGAGGGAATGAACCGCGCCAGTATCGGCATCCAGGACTTCGACCCCAAGGTCCAGGAGGCCATCGGCCGCATTCAGCCCTTCGACATCACGAAGGCCTGTGTCGATGACCTGCGCGTCGCGGGCATCCATTCCCTGAACGCCGACCTCGTCTACGGCCTGCCGCATCAGGACCTCACCCGGCTGGACGACACGATCTCGAAAGTGCTCGGGCTGGCACCGGACCGCCTGGCCATTTTCGGATACGCCCACGTCCCCTGGGTCTCGAAACGTCAGCAACTGATCGACGGTGACGCCCTTCCCAAGGAGGTCGAGCGTTACGAACTCGCCGGCCTGGCGGAGCAGCGGTTCATGGATGCGGGCTTCAACGCGATCGGGATCGACCACTTCGCGCGGCCTGACGACGCGCTCGCCCGCGCAGCCCGCTCCGGCCACCTGCGGCGCAACTTCCAGGGCTACACCGACGACATATGCCCGACGCTGATCGGCCTCGGGGCCTCCTCGATTTCACGACTTCCCTCGGGCTACGTCCAGAACGCACCGGCCACCGCCGCTTACATCCAGCGCATCGAGAACAAGACGCTGGCCGGCGCCCGTGGACATGTAATGAGCAAAGATGACCTGCTCAGGGCCCGCGCTATTGAAATGCTGATGTGCGATTTCCGCCTCGACAGGGGTGCACTGCGCCGCGATTTCGGAGCCCAAGCCGCGACTCTCGCCCCGACTCTTGCCATGATTGCCGAACGCTACGGCGACCTCGTAACCCTGACCGGCGACTACCTTGCGGTCGAACCACGGGGCCGGCCCCTGACGCGTATCATCGCCAGTGCACTCGACGTCCACCTGTCAGACAATGAGCGATTTTCCCATGCATCTTGAACCGACGGCTCTTACCATCGGCACGAAAGGCCATCGAAAAAAGAATGTTCATATTGGGCGGTAAGCCGACCTGCGCTGCAAACGCTTTAGAGACGGTTGGCATCCAAGAGCGCGGCACTGCGGAAGACGGGCATTGACCAGAAGTTGGGCGCCAAGGCGTCAGGGGTTGCCCTTCAAGCCCGGCATGACGTGCGACACATTATGCGGTGTCCACCGCCCTCCAGTTCGCGCCAAGCGAATAGTCAGACTTGCGAAGACTGTCGGTCTCTTGGCGGTTGACTACGGCTGCACACCCGCAGGACAAGCATATACACATACGAAAGCGGAGCATTTCCTGCGAGAGGGGCACCGATATTATGAAAATAGAACGTATTGAAGTATTTAACTTTCGCAAATTGCGGCGGGCCCGTCTGGACATGTCGGGCAGGCAGACTCTGCTCGTTGGGGCCAACAACAGCGGCAAGACATCTGCCATGAAGGCGTTGCGCAAATTCCTCAAGGATCGCGGCGGCATCGACACGCGTGATGTTACAGCATCAAACTGGATCGACATCGAGCAGGTCGCGAGTGCCTGGACGCAGGAAGCCGAGGCGGATCTCAACCCTCTATTAGATAAACTCCCGTTCCTCGACGTCTGGATCCATGCGGAAAATTCAGAACTCCATCATGTCGCGCATTTGATCCCCACATTGACTTGGACCGGCGGATATCTCGGTGTTCGCCTGCGCCTTGAACCCAAAAAGGGGGTCGATATCAAGGCGGGCTACCTCGCCGCTCGCCAAGCCACCGAGGAGCTAAAGCCGGGTGGCACTTTGGACAATGGATTTGCGCTTTGGCCGCGCGATTTTCGGGAATTCTTGGACAAGCACCTGAAAGATCTGTTCCAACTGAACGCTCATCTTTTGGACCCTAATAACTTTGCAACTTCCGGAGAGGTAGTTCCACCGCCCCTGCCGGCACTGTCAGAGGGGTTCGGCGCCAACCCCTTTGCCGGCCTAATCCACATTCGTGAGATCAACGCTCAGCGTGGGTTCGCCGATGCCGGTGACGGGAACCATGATGATGGTGAACTCGTCCATACTGACAGCCGCAAGATGGCAAGCCAGATACAGACTTATTTTCGGAAACATATTGACCCTGAAACGAATCCCACGCTGAACGACGTCAAAGCGCTCATGGCGATTCATGATGCCGAGGCCACCTTTAATGACCGCCTCCAGGATGGCTTCGCCAACGCAATTAAGGAACTGGAAGAACTCGGCTATCCCGGCGGCCTCAACAATCCGAAACTGCTTATAGCTACGCAGATCAAGCCCGTTGACGGCCTCAATCACCCGGCGGCTGTGCAATATGATATTTCGGGCAACTCATCCGGGGTAAACCTGCCCGAAAGCTACAACGGCCTGGGCTTCCAGAACCTGATATCCATGGTGTTTCAGCTCATGCGCTTCCGGGATGACTGGATGCAGGTAGGTAAATTCAAGTCACAGGTGGTCACCCCGGAGGACAAGGGCATCGAACCCTTGCAACTGGTGCTGGTCGAGGAGCCAGAGGCTCACCTGCATGTTCAGGTGCAGCAAGTCTTCATGGCCAAGGCCCACAAAGTGCTACGCAACCATGAGGATCTGGAGAAAGAGAACTCGGCTTTCACCACGCAGCTGGTCGTGAGCACGCATTCGGGCCATATCGCACACGCCGCCGCTTTTGAGGATTTGCGTTATTTCAAGCGCGAACTGCCAAGTCCCGGAGTTGTTCCCACAACCACTGTGGCAAATATGACAGGGCTCTTCGGCGCGGACACAGAAACTCGTCGCTTCGTGACGCGCTATCTGTTGAGCACACATTTTGATCTATTCTTCGCCGACGCGATCATCGTTATCGAGGGTGCCGCAGAGCGGATCCTGTTGCCGCTTCTGATCCGGCATCACTACCCCGACTTGGCAGCGGCCTATCTTTCCTTCTTGGAGCTGGGCGGCAGTCACGCGCATCGGATGCGGCCTCTGATCGAGGCGCTGGAGCTGCCGACGCTGATAATCACCGATCTCGATGCTGCGACGAAGGTCAAGAAAGTGGTCAAGAATGGCGAAAGGAATGTCTGGGAGTCGGCCCGGCCGCGCTCGGGGGCAGCTCAGGAAACCACGAACCACGCTCTGAAAACCTGGCTCCCCGAGATGGCAGAGGTCGACAAGCTGATGGTCGCACCGCCAAATACTCTCTGCCATACCGATGCCACCCAGACCATCGCCGTCTCTTTTCAGACACCGCAAGTGGTGACGCTGGGCGAGGAGACTCAAACCATCACGCCCAGCACGTTCGAGGATGCTCTCGTCCTGACCAACCCGGAAGCCGTGAAAGACGCCGCAAAAACGGATCTGGCCTGCCTCATGACCCGTGATTTTGGCAAATACATCGATGCCGTGTCCACGCCTGAGGACCTCGCCACGGCGCTCTTTGAGCGGTTGGCCAATAAACCAGAGAAGGCTGCCTTCGCGCTCGACCTCCTATATATCAAGGAGATTAAAGCGCTTCGGGCGCCGCCCTATATCGATAGTGGCTTGACTTGGCTCGCGGGCAAGCTGAAGGGCGGAGTAGGTGCAATATGACGGACGTAAGCGACGACACCCGCGACGCTGGCGCTGATGCGACGATCCGCGCGTGTCTGTCCCTCGATCAGCCGCGTAGCTTCTTTCTCTATGCTGGGGCGGGATCAGGCAAGACTCGCTCTCTCAAGGACGCACTGGAGGGGTTGGACACTCAGACCCTGACCACCTTGCGCAAACACAGCCGCAAGATCGCCGTGATTACCTATACCAACGCCGCCGCAGATGAGATCACGCGCCGCGTCAAGGCTGATCCAGTGTTTCAGGTGCAGACCATCCACAGCTTCGCTTGGTCGCTCATCGAGGGACGAACAGCAGATATTAGAGGCTGGCTTGAGAGAAATTTGAAAACCGAGATTGCCGAGATCGAGGTTGCCCAGGCGAAGGGAAAGGTAGGCACCGCCGCCCATGACGAACGCCTCAAGAAGATGGCTTCCAAGACAAAACGGCTGGGGCGCTTGACTGAGATCCGAGCCTTCACCTACGCGCCTGAGGGGGACAATTTCGGTCGCGACGCGCTGCAACATGCCGAGGTTATTGCGCTCACCGCACATTTCCTGACTGAAAGCGAGACGTTCCAAAACATCGTTCTGGCGCGCTACCCGTTCATCCTGATCGACGAGAGCCAAGACACGATGAAACCATTGATGGAGGCGCTTTTGACCTTCGAGGTGCGCCATCGCGGCCGCACCGCCTTAGGGTTGCTCGGGGACACGATGCAGCGCATTTACAGCGATGGTTTGCGCGATCTCGACAAACGCGTCGGGGATTTCGAGCAACCGGCGAAGCAGATGAATCACCGCAGCCGTGCGCGGATCATTGATCTGGCTAATGCGATCCGGCGCGAAGACGATAGCCGTCAGCAGCGGGCACGCGAAGACAAACCGGGTGGCACCGTGCGCGTCTTTCTTGCACCGAACGAGCGCACGGATCGCGCAGCCTTCGAAGCCTATGCCCAGGCGGAGATGGCGCGTATCACCGGAGACCCCGCGTGGCAGGACCCGGAGACGATCAAAACCCTTACGATCGAGCGTCACATGGCCGCTGCGCGTCTTGGTTTCAGCGACCTGTTTGAGCCCCTAAGCAAAGCCGGCAACCTCAAGGACGGGTTTCGCAATGGAACCCTGCCCGCGATGCGGCTTTTCACACATCGGATCTTGCCATTGGTGGAGGCTCACATTAGTGGGGATGCCTTTGCCGCGATGGCGTTGCTGCGCGACGGTTCACCGTTAGTAGATAAGAAAATAATCCGGTCGGACCGTGGGGGCCAAGTCACAGGTCTCGATCAGGCGCGAAAGGGCGTCGAAGCCCTAATGACGCTGTTTGAGGACGAACGGGATCCGTGCTGTGCCGAAGTGTTAACGGTCGTGGCCGAGCACCGGCTGTTCCCGATCCCCGGCCAGCTTCGGCTCTGTTTGCCTGATTACGATTCCGTTGCCCAGGACTTGGCGGACAATATCGACGAGCTGGATCTGGACACGTCCGAGGCCATACCACCTACCGAACACAACTTTACCGAGGCCTGGACGCAGGCCCTTGAGGCCCCGTTTTCCCAAGTGGCGCGCTACCTCGCCTACGTCGAAGACCGAAGCCCATATGGCACCCATCAAGGAGTCAAGGGGCTGGAATTCCCCCGTGTCATGGTTATCGCTGATGACGCCCGCACACGCTTTAAGGGCCTTGCTTCCTATGAGACGCTGTTTGACGTGAAGCCTTTGTCCGCAGCCTCTCGGAAAAAGGCGGATCAGGGCGAAGAAACTACGATCGAGCGCACCCGCCGCCTTCTCTATGTCACCTGCACGCGCGCAGAAGATAGTCTCGCTCTTGTCCTCTATTCCGAGTCTCCCGAAACGATCCAAAAGTTTCTGATTTCCAAAGGATGGATGGCCGAGGACGAGGTTGTGATGGTTGAGGCAGGCACGTTCGATCAGGAAGCTGCACCGCAGAGCTGAACTTGTTCAGCAATGACCGCTGAGGGCCGTTCGCAATGGGCACGCCGATGCGGCGACTACAAACTGCATCAACATCGACACAGTCACCTTGGGCGCGAAGCCGAAATTGCGATCTACGAAGGCTGGCACCTGCACTGCCCCCGAAGACAGGCGTGAGTATCATCTGCCGCCTGTCGTGATTGCCCGGGAAACAGTCCTTCATTATTCCCACTCGCCCGAGACCTCTCCGGCAATTTAGCTGCTCTAACCGTCAATCGGATCAGGCAGAAATTAGCCCGTTTCGCCAGTTTGGCGGGCCGGATTTGGGTGTGAACGGGAATCGTGATATGCATGCCCAAGGAAGGAGGTGCTCTCTATGAACACCTTGGAATTCCATATTCTCAGTAGACTCGGAAGTGAACGCGAGGTGCTCGCAACCGATTTTCGGGACTGTCACGGCACGCTCGCGCTATTGGTCCAGCAGGGGCTCATCGAGCAACGCTCAAGCGACCTCGGCGACTATTTGCGGATCACGCAGAAAGGACGGCGAGAGACTGTGACCGTGCTCGACTCCTTCTCTCCCGATCTTACTGGGTAGAAACTCGGAGGATATGACATGCAACCGATCGCAGCATCACGGCAAGCAAGCGCCTTGCGACGCGCCCACGGACGCAGGGCGGAAGTCCTTGTCGGCACCAAAATCAGAACGTGCGAAGACACCGGCCATCATGACGAGGCCAAAAACTGGAAGATGATTCAACAGGTTCTGAGACAACGAAGCGGCGCATCAGAGAGCTGACCTGAAAACGAAGCGGGTAGGTCATCCTAAGCACCGAAGCCTATGAAAATGCGGCCCAAGCGCTACGGCATACTCGCCCCCGGGCCATCAAAGAACCTCTCGCACCAGTCGGAACCCAAGATGGTCCGGCGGCAGTCCGACGGCGCAACCACCGACACTGGCATCGCGGACAAAGTCGATGATTGCCGCCTGATGACGACCGCCCGCAATGCGCACCCCGCAGTAGGGATCGCGGGCAGTGATCACACCATCGTCTCCGATCTCTCCGTTTTCCATGCATCCATCCGTCCATTCCCAGACATTGCCGCCCATGTCCGCCAGGCCGAGGCTGTTTTCGCCAAAGCCGCCGCGCGGTCTTAGCGCCGGACTGGAACTGCCACGTAGAAATACGCCGCGCTGGTATTGCGACAACATGCGTTCTCCGGGGTCGAGGTCGCCTTCATCCGGGGCCGCATCACCCTGACGCTCGGCGGCAGCCCGGTGCCACTCCAGCACGGTCGGAAGACGCCATGTCTGGCCGGTCTGTTCGGATAGCCACGCGGCGTATGCAGTCGCGTCGATCCAGTTGACGTTTGTTTGGGCCAGCCCGCCAGTGCCGGTGTCCACGTCAGCACAAGCGCCTTCCGCAACGCAGGCCATGTAGTCCCGTCGCGAGACCTGGTATTTCATCATATCGAATGCGCCGACCGGAAGCCTCTGCACGCCCGGTGTCGCGGCTTTGCCGTCGCGGCTGAAGTTGCCAAGCGGTCGATACGCAACCTCACCAGCAGGCACCCGCACGACATCCCCTTCAAGGGATGCCGCGTGCAAAGCCTGGACGGCAACCCGATCGCGCGCCTGATCGCCAAACCAAGCCCCTGCCCCAAGGCCGCAAACCAGCGTCAGGCCAGCCAGCCCGATCAACACTCTCATCCTGTCCATATCGGCACCTCATCACGAAAAGGGGGCGCCCGGATAATCCGGCCGCCCCAGTCACCTTCCGCCTTGGAACAGCCGCGCCTTATGGCAGCGCGGTCTTGCCTTCGTAGGCGCCGTTATACTCGACAGGCGCCTGAACCTGCTCCATCAGGTCGTTGTTCCAGTTGCCCTCGACCACCACGTGGGCCGTCGCGCCGAGGTTCACAGCCTCGATCAGGTTGTGGTTCACGTAGGCATAGACGCCCGGCTGGAGGAACTCGTAGAGAGCCGCGCCGGCGGACCCGCCCGCGATGAACCACGTTTCGAGGTCACGTTGCGGCGTGTTGTTGAACTTGCCGCGTTCCCAGACGAGGTCGCCGTGGCCACCGATCAGGTGGGGCCGGGTATCCCGGTTGGCCTGGCTGTGCACGAACAGGACCTTTTCGCCCTGCGCCGCGTGCAGCGCATTGTCCCCGGTCAGGGAGCCGACCTTGCCGTTGAAGACCACGTGGCTCGGGATCAGGCCGTTCATCACCTCCAGCGTCTCGGGATAGCTTTCGGCCACGTCCTCGAACCGCTTGTAGTCGCCGTTTTCGTCCTTCGGGATATAGAAGTCGTTCTCCCCGATATAGAACACGCGGTCATAGCGCACCGGATCGCCCTTGTGGTCGGTCAGACCACCACGGGGCAGGACCATGATACAGCCGGACATGCCGCTCACGACGTGCCAGGGGATCATGGGGCCACCCGGGGCGCAGTGATAGACGAAGGTCCCCGGACGCGTTGCCTTGAACCGCAACGTGGTCTTTTCACCGGGGTTGACCAGCGTCAGGGACCCGCCCCCAAGCGCACCGGTCGCCGAGTGAAAATCGATGTTGTGCTGCATCATGTTCTCAGGCGAATTGAACAGTGTCAGTTCGACATAGTCGCCTTCGTGGACAACCATCATGGGGCCGGGAACCGACCCGTTGAAGGTCATGGCCTGAAGGTAGGCACCATCGTCGACCTCGATCTCCTTCTCGACGATCTGCATCTCGAATTCGACGATGCGCGGTTCGGCCGGGGCTTCCTGTTCATGTTCGTGCACCATCGGAGGACGCACGAGCTTGCGCTTTATGCGCTTCAGGCTCGACAGATCCACGGGGGCTGCCATCGAGGTGTCCATGATCTCTTCGGCCTTGGCGGCCTTGGCGAGAACGGGCAGCGCGGCAATGCCGGCGGCGCCCATCAGTGCGGCTCTTCTCGTCAGCATTTTCAATCTCCTTTCAGGTATGAATGCTGTTTGAGAAGACGCTACCGGCCCTGGTGTTTTCGAACGTTGCGGAAACACAAACTTCAGGACCGAATGCCAGCCGAGCCGACGATTTTCGCCCCGAGCGGCCGAAGCAGGTCGCGTTCCGATGGCGACATGAGAACGGCCGCAGTCGATGCGGCATCCGCAATCGCCGCACTGTCATGACATATCGAGACTGGCCCGAAAGTAAGCTGCGCGTCACGCCTGGGATCGAAGATGTGTCCGATACCCGCGACGGGATCGACCAAGGTGCCCGAAACATCCGAAGTGGCGATTGCGTGGTCTTTCAAGGTGACGGTCCGGCCGCCGGGGATCGATACACGCCATCCCTGCCCGTCCCCAAGGGCCCGGATTTCTCCTGCGTTCACCAGTATGTCCCGGAGACCGGCACTCTTCAGAAGAGAGGCAAGGCGATCCGTTGCATAGCCCTGTGCGATCCCGTTCAGGGTCAGAGCCATACCGCCCCTTTGAAACCTAATAGCCTGCGGGGATAGCGACACATGTTGAAATCCGACCCGGCGACGCGCGTGCTGCACTTCGTCCGCCCCGAAACGGCGTCCTTCGCCAAACGCACGAGCATGAAGGTCGAACAGCGGCTGGACCGTTGGATCGAAGGCGCCTTCCGTCGCCGTGAAGACCGCCCGGGCCTCCGACAAGAGATGCAGCATGGCGGGATCGGGGTTACGCAGAATCTGATCCCGGTTCAGCTGAGCCAGGGCGCTGTCCGTCCGGTAGAGCGAGAAGAGGCTCTCGATACGCGAAAGCTCCAATTCAAGGCCGTCAAACAGGGAAGCCGCCTCGGCCTGCGAAATGCCGCAAAGGGCGATCTCGGCGCGCGCGCCAAGGGCTTGCCCCCGCCAGTAGGCGACCTCTCTGCCCGCAGCGGATGCACGGCCAGCCGCAAGGGTCGCGGCCGACATGGCAATGAAACGACGTCTCGAGAACCGGGTCATTGCATGACCTCCCCGTGGGCGGCATGCCCGCTCATCCCGATTTCCGCGGGACGCACGTAACTTTCCGGCACATCACCCCATTGGACGATGCGTCCCCCCCTTTCCGCTACGAAGGCGGTCGCATCCTCACGGCGGCTGAACGGTAGCGCTTCCGGCACCCCCATTCCGCCAAGCTGATCGCTCTCGATGACGAGAAAGGCCGTTTCGGCAGCCTGCCAGTTGGCGATACCCGGCACGCTCCAGCTTTCCGCGTGGCTCATGTCGGAGACGAAGACCGCAGTGACCTCCATTTCGCGCTCCGGGTCATGCATATAAGCGGCGGCATCGGACACTTGGCTGAACCAGAGCGGCTCTGCCCGGCCTTTCAGGTGGACCTGTGCCTTGGGACCAGGATGGTCCGCGACAAACATCTGGCAGTAATGGCCGAGCGCATCGTCCGTCATCTCGACGGGGACAACGACACTTGCCACATCTTCCTTGCAGGCGGTCAGGGCCAGAGACACGGCAAGGGCGAACACAACTTTCTTCATGGGACAATCCTCTTGGTGCGGGCGGAGCCGATGGCGATGGTTACCACCAGCCAAAGCCCGAGGGCGGCCAGCGCGGCCACCGGCGGGAACGGAAGTGTTTGCGAAAGGCCGTCGATCCCCGCGACGGGCGCGGCGTCGATCATGGCAAGGTTGTATAGGCGGAACGCATCGGCGGGGTTCGCGATGACAAGCCATGGGAAGACATGAGTGGCGAAGATGCCCTCACCCGCCGCCATGATGGCACCCAGAAGCGCGACGTCATAAAGGACGACCAGCAGCAGCCAGACACCCACAGCGGCCGCGGCGGCCCGCGCGGTTCGCCCAGTCAGCGCCGACAACATCAGCCCGATCCCGACGAAGATCGCCCCCAGCCCGCCCGCCGAAAGCATCAACCGGAGCCAAGCCGACACGCCGTCCCGGCTGGTTTCGGCCAGGAAACCGATGATACATCCGACGGTGCCGAAGGCGATCAGGATGGCGACGCAGACCGCAACCGTCTGTGCCAAAAGCTTCCCGACGAACACCTCCCACCGACGGACCGGCGTGGCAAAGGTCAGGGCAAGAGATCCTCGCTCGACCTCTCCGGAAATCGAGTCATAGGACATGAGCAAGGCGATCAGCGGGATCAGGTAGACCGAAAGGGTCGCAAGGCTGACCGCCGTCAGCGTCAGCACGTCGACCTTCAGGCCACTTCCCTGCCCAGCACCAAAGAGCGCCAGCGCCAAAGCGAACAAGCCAAGCACTGCGGTTGCCAGAATGACCCAGAGGTTACGTCGCGCCTGCCGCAACTCCTGTCCGAAAACGGTGCCGATGCGCGTGCTCATATCTGGTCCTCCGCCGGGCTCATTCGGGAAAAATGCCGGTAGATGTCGGTGAGACCGGGAGGCGCAATCTCGACGTCCCGAAGCTTGTCATGGTGCCGCCCGAGGCGCGCAAGAAGGTCCACCTTCGCGCCCTGCGCGCAATCGAGGTCCAGGCGGCATCCGTTGACCCGCCGCCCGCCGAATTCGCCATGAAGATCGTCTGCCGCCCCCGGCTTGGCCGATATGCGGATCGTGGTCGGCAAGCCCGCTTCCTGAGCCAGCTCGGCCAGGGTGCCCTCAGCCGTCAACCTCCCGCGGGCGAGGATCGCGATGCGGTCCGTCTTGTCCTGCACCTCCTCAAGCCCGTGCGACGAGAGCAGCACGGCGGAGCCCCGGACCGCCGCATCGGCGATCACCTCGTAGAACTCGTGGCGTGACACCGGGTCGAGACCGCTGGTCGGTTCGTCGAGCAGAAGAAGCCGCGGTGCGCCGATCAGGGCCTGGGCCAGCCCGAGACGCTGGCGCATCCCCTTGGAATAGGTCCCGACCGCCCGATCGGCGGCATCCAGAAGGCCGACACGCGCCAGAAGGTCCGAAACCTCGGCCTTCGGTGTTCCCCGCAGGCCTGAAAAATAGCTCAGCACCTCGCGGCCCGACAGGTTCCTCTGGAACGAGACGACCTCGGGGAGGTAGTTCACGGCCTCTCTGGCCGCGTTGGACCCCGGCGCGCGGCCGGCGACGGCAACGGTGCCGGAGCTTGGACGCAGGAACCCGAGAACCGTCTTGAACAGCGTCGACTTGCCGGCTCCGTTATGGCCGAGCAAGGCCAACCGCTCGCCGGGCTGAACGGACAGCGAAACATCGTCGAGAACCTGCTGCCCACCGAAAGACAGACAGAGAGCATTGATGGCGAGGATTGCAGTCATGATGGATCTCCTTGCGGCAGTCCGGTTCCGGTCGGCGACGTCAGCGGATGGGTATCGGTCACGCCCCCGGGCAATAGCCCGGGGAACCTTGACTGCGACCATCGGATGAGCTGCATGGCCGGTGCCCCCATCAGCAGCCGTGCCGCCGGCTGCGACCAGACAAGACGGTCGATGCTGTCATTAGGCCGATATGGACTGTCGGCGATGCCATCGCCGTTCACGTCAAAGGCGACGTGATCGGACCAGTAGTTGCCGATGCCGTCGGCCGACCATTCCATCCACGTGGTGCCGACGTATTTCACCTGGGTTCTGTTACCGATGAAGGCGTTTCCGGCCAGCACGTTGCCCTGGCTGCCTGCGGTGAAATGGACACCGATCCCACAGCCTTCGAAGCGGTTGCCCTCTAACCGGTTGTGGTTGGAATTGTAGATGAACAGGCATTTTTCGCCGCCATTGCGCACTTCGTTCCGACGCATTTCGGCGCGATTGGCGAAGTTCATGAAAAAGCCGTGGTTGGAGTCTCCGTCCGACAGGTTCCGTTCGACGATCAGGCGCGTCGAATACATGAACGCAAAGCCCATGTCGTTGTCGCGGCTGATATTGTCCGTGACCTCGATCCGGTTGGCATACATGGAATGGAACGCGAACCGCAGATTGCTGAAACGGTTGCGCCGGTAGACCGCGTCATTTGACGTCGTGATGAACACGCCGTCCCGGCCTTTCGAGATCTGGTTGTCTTCGACCGTGAGACCCGGTGCGTTCCAGACGTAAATGCCCGGTCCGCGTTCAGCGACACGGAGGTCGTTGCGGCCGTCGATCCGATTGTTTCTGATGGTGACATCACGGGCACCATGGACGTCGATCCCGATCAGGTTCCCGTTCAACGTCACTCCGTCGATGATAGTGCCCTTGGCCGCCTTCGTCAGGCGAATGCCGCTGTCGAGTTCGCTGAGCCGGGCACCCGCGCCCGAGATTGTGAGCGCGGTGATCGTCACGCCGCCGGTATCGACCGTGACGACGGAGCCCTCGCCCGGACCTTCGATCCGGGCAAGAGGTCCCGTGAGCGTAACAGGTGTCTTGATAATCACCGGCCCGGCATAGGTGCCTTCCCCAAGCACCAATGTATCGCCGGGCCGGACGGTCGCGAGGGCCCGCACCAGCGCCCCCGGTCCCGGCCGCACCTCGACCGTCTCCGCAAAGGACGCAAGCGGAGCGAGGCAAAGGGCCAGCACGAAAACCAGAGAGCGCATGATCCGATCCCCTCCCCTTACGCGACCGGTTTCACGAGCATGCGGCCGCGCATCTCCATGTGGAGCGCGTGACAGAACCACTGGCAGTAATACCAGTGCACGCCCGGACGGTCGGCGGTGAAGGTCACCGACGCCGTGGCCTGCGGACCAACCTCGAAGGCGATGCCGTGATTGCCCAGGGTGAAGCCATGGGTCAGGTCGTCGACCTCGTCCATGTTGGTGATGTAGACCGTCACCTCGTCGCCCTGTGTCACCTCGAACTGATCCAGGCTGAACGCCGGAGCGACCGAGTGCATGTAGACCCGCACCTTGTTGCCGTCCCGGATGACATCGGCACCGTATTCCAGTTCCACACCGTCCTTCTCGGCCTGAAGCCGCGCCTCTTCCCACAGGCTGTCACCACGGTCATAGATCGACACGGGGTTCACCTTGTCGGCGCGCACAAGGATACAGTCGTGCGGCTCGGCAAAGGTCGGGCCGTCGTGAACAAGCGCCATCTTCTCGCCCGAGATGTCGATCACCTGGTCGTTCTCGGGTTTCAGCGGACCCACGTTCAGGAACCGGTCTTTCGAGAACTTGTTCAGCGAGATCAGGAACTGCCCGTCCGCCTCAAGCGTCTCGCCCATCGTGGTGTGGTTGTGGCCCGGCTGGTAATGCACGTCGATCTTCTCGATGATCGGGTCGACGTCTTCGCCGTTGAAGGCTTTGATGGCGTCCTCGATGTTCCACTTCACCATCTGGCTGTCGAGGAAGAGCGTCGTGAACGCGTTGCCCTTTCCGTCATATGCGGTGTGGAGCGGGCCGAGGCCCAGCTGCGGCTCAGCCACTACGGCCGAGCGCGGTTCTGCCCCGCCGAAGACCTCGGGCAGCTTGGTCACGTCGATCACGGTCACCGTGGGCGACAGCTTGCCGTTGATGCACAGGTGGCGCTTGTCGGGGGCCATGTTGCAGCCGTGCGGGCTGTTCGAGACGGGGATATACTGGGTGTATTTCCCGGCTTCACGACCGTCGATGACCTTCACACCATTGTATTCGGTGTAATCCCCGGCCGCGATGCCGGCCTCGATCGCTTTGATGTCGAAGACGACGACCCAGTCCTGCTCGTTGGCGGTCATGTCCGCCAGCGTGACCCCGTTCTCGGAGTTGTAGCAGGTCGAGAAGGCATATTTGCCTTCGTAATCCGCGTCGCAGTTGTCGAGGTTACCGTTGACGATCACCTGCCAGGCGATCTCCATCGTGTCGCCGTCGATGGCGGTGAAGATCGAGACGTATTTCTCGGGCTCATCCAGCACGATGCCGTCGTTTGGCAGCGGGATGCGGTGTTCGCCGTTGGCGAACACGTAGCCGGTGCGCGGGTATTTTTGCGGCCGCAGACCGTGGATATCCGACGTGTTCGGGATCTCGATGATCTTGTCGGTCTTCATGATGTCGCAGCGGATGCGCGCGACACGGGTGTTGGCCTTGTCGTTGGCGAACAGGTAGCGCCCGTCATAGGTGCCCTCGGTAAAGGACATGTGCGGGTGGTGCAGGTCTCCGTTGTCGTAGGTCACGCGCCCCCGCTTGGCGAGGAACTCTTTCGTCTCCGGCAGAAGCCCCTCGGTCAGGATTTTCAGGCTTTCGTTGGTGGACCCCCATCCGGTTGCCGAGCAACGGTTGAACACCGGGATGCGCATAAGCTCACGCATGGACGGCACGCCGATGATGCGCACTTCGCCCGACTGGCCTGAAGACCAGAAGCCGTAGTAGCTGTCCAATTCGCCCGGTGCGACCTCGATCGAGGCCGTCGCAGCCGCTGCCTTGCGGGTCGAGGCAAGCAGGCCCAGTCCGCTGGTGCCGGCGACGGTCGCGAGGGCCGCGACACCTGCTGTTCCCTTGAACAGCCCCCTGCGGGACACACCTTTGGTTTCTTCGCTCATTGTCTTTCCTCCTTCATTTGGCATTGGAAAGTTGGTTGGGATGACCGAGGTTCGGTCGTTCGGCATGGGCCGCGAGCGCTGCCGCCGATGCCGCGTCCTTGGCGCGCCGTTTGTCGGTCTTGATGACGACCGGACAGCGCGCGTGATCCTGGTAGAGCACCTGACAATTCAGGCAGGAGATGCACTCGTTCGGGTTGATCTCGCCCGTCGGGTGGATGGCATCGACCGGGCAGTCCGTCGCGCAGAGCTGACACGGGTTGCCGCATTCCTTGTAGCGTTTGAGCCAGCGGAACATGTGCAGACGCGCCGGGATGGCGAGGCCGCCGCCGAGGGGGCAGACGTAGCGGCAATAGAACCGCTCGATGAACAGCCCCGGCAGCAGAAAGGCGAATGCGATCAACACGTAAGGCAGAGGCCGCGCGAATTTCAGGATGATCGCAGTCTTGAACGGCTCAACTTCGGCAAACCGCTCGGCCAGTTCGAGCGAATAGAGCGACAGGCCGAAGAGTCCAAGAAAGATGATGTATTTGACCGCCCAGAGCCGCTCGTGCAGCCCCCATGGCAGCGTCACCTGCGGCACTCGAAACTGGCGCGCGATCTTGTTCGACAGTTCCTGAAGCGCGCCGAACGGGCACAGCCAGCCGCAGTAGGCCCCTCGCCCCCAGAACAGCAGGGCTGCCGCCACGGCGAACCAAAGGATGAAGATCAGCGGGTCCATCAGGAAGGTGTTCCACTGGAAGTCGCTGAAAACAGCGTTGACCACCGCGAGGATGTTCACGACCGAGAGCTGCGCATTGGCGATCCAGCCGACAAAGACGAGCGTGAACACGAGGTAGGCGTTGCGCAGGATCGCGAAGGTTCGCGCGTTCCGGGTCGCGAAGGCCTGGAAGAAGAAGATGCCCGACAGGAGCGCCAGCGCGGCGGCAAGAACGATCACCTGTAGCCGCTTGGTATCCCATATCCGTTGCCAGAGCGCGTCGCGGGCGTCCGTGTCGGCCGCTGCCGGTTCTGCCTGTGCGACGGGTTCAGAAGGAACCTCGCGCACATATGGGGACGGCAACTCGTAGCCCAGATCATAGGTCAGGAAGACCTTTTCGATCGGACCGACGGCACGACTGACGAGGAATTGCAGCCGGAAGGACCGGGCCGGATCGAACCCAGACGCTGCGGGGATGATGAACAGGTCCATCTCTTCGAAATCCGGTGCGCCCTCGGCCGCGATCTGTCCGATGCGCTGATGCCCGCGATCGCGAAACCGATAGGACATCTCACCCTGGATCAGCTGGAAACGGTCGAAAATGCCACCGCGCACGTAGCCCGAGCCCTTGAAGGACCATTCTCCGGCACCGAATACGGCGATGGCGTGGTCCCCCGGTTCCAGCCGTGCGGCCAGATTGTCCCAGCCCGCCTCGCCCAGCAGCGGCCGCCCAATGGCTGGATGGCTGACCAGCGCTGTCCGGACGTCGACATAGGCCTCATCGGGTGCCGCTGTTTCCGCGTTTTTCTCCGTCCGCGGATCACCGAGCGCGGCGAAATCCGCATTGATCGTTCCGACGTCCAGCATGAGGCGGCGAATGGCACCATTTCCGGCCAGCGTTTCCCAGTCGGTCACTTGACCGGCATCGGGGGCGATCTCTTTCCGCGGACCTGATGCGGACGGGGCCGCGAAACCGTCCAGCCCCAACGCGCGGGCAGCCTTCACGCCAGCCCTCAGGATCGAGTCGTCGATCACCATGATGGTGACCGTGGCCCCCGAGACGATTTCCAGGTCATCCGTATCCCTCGGCCCCGCCACGGACCGTAGATCGAACCCGGTATAGTGATTTATAACCGCCCGGATCTCGCTCTCGGGGATACCGACCAGAACGATCGGCTCCGAATGCTTGATCAGCTTAGCACCGGTCAGATGTGCCTCGGGCGAGAGGCCGACGAGTATGTGGATCGGTTTGCCCGAATACCCGGTCGTGGGCACGAAATCAGAGGTCAGGAACACCCAGCCGATCGTGTCGCTCCCCTTCAGCGTCGGCACGAGCCCGTCGTCGCGCGGAACACCGAAGGCCTCGGCTCCAGGCACGAGGTCCTGGGGCTCTACAGCCTCAATGAATTGATCCACCAAAGGCGCCGCGAAGGCTTGAACAGCAATGCCCAACAGGACGGCCACCGCCCAAGCAATCTGGCGTATCGCGCTTCGCATCTTCTCGCCGCCTCACATCAGCCCAAACTTCTTTAGGCGTTGCTTAAAGGCGGGGCCGGGTGCGGAGTTTGCGATTGAGCAACGTTCTCGGCGAATTGCGGGTGCGGAGAAACGAAAAGCGGGGCCTTGGGCCCCGCACTGTCTTTCTTTCTTTTCCCCGCGGTTCAGGCGGCTGTGGTCTCGTCTGTCTCCGGCTCCTGCCTGATACCGCGACGGAAGGCGGTCAATCCCTGCCCTACCTCGCCCATGATCGAAGAAATCTTGCCGCGCCCGAACAGCACGATCACGACGACGAGGATGATCGCCAGACCCGGCAATCCGATATTGTTCAGCATGACGTCATGTCCTTTTTTGCAATTACACCGGCACGTCGGCCGCGCCTAACTTCGCATCAAAGGCGAAGAACGCTGGTAGACATGCGCTTCCCTGCGGCTGCTGTCTTTGCGCTTCAGCAAACTCGCGAGGTTTCATTCGCCGATCTGCCGTTCCAGAAGAAAACTCTGGATCTCCTCCGCCGGTGAGAGACCCGGCTGTGTCTCGCCCTGAAGTTCCTTTGGCACGGTCCAGCCCGGTTCGACGCCGGTCATGTCCGGGAGCTCATGCGCGATACCCTTGTGACAATCGATGCAGGTTCGCTGACCGGACAGCAGGTATTCGGTGTGGATCTCCGCCGCGCGCGGAGATTGGCGGCTGAGGTCCATCGCCACTTCGGAATGGCAGTTCCGGCATTCAAGACTATCATTGGCCTTCAGCCGCGACCATTCACGCTTCGCCATGACCAATCGGTGTTCCAGGAACTTCTGGCGGGTATCGATGGTCCCGAAGATCTTGCCCCAGACCTCTTTCGACGCCTGCATCTTCCGAGCGATCTTGTCGGTCCATTCATGCGGCACGTGGCAGTCGGGACAGCCTGCCCTCACCCCGGACCGGTTGGAGAAATGGACGGTGTGCGACAGCTCTTCGAAGACGTTGTCGCGCATCTCGTGGCAGGAGACGCAAAAGTCCTCGGTGTTGGTGTATTCGAGCGCAGTGTTGAAACCGCCCCAGAAGATCACCCCGCCAACGAACCCGCCCAAGGTCAGGAACCCGAGCCCGAGCGTTCCGGCAGGGGTCCAAAGGACGTCCCAGAACCAGCGGAAAGGGGCAAGTATCCAGCGCATGTCACTCGCTCCCCGCGCCCGACGCACCCAATTCGGACATGTCCGTGAAGGTATTCCCGATCAGCGCCGACGTATCGGCTTGCGGCACATGGCACTGAGTGCAGAAATACCGACGAGGGGACACGTCGGCGAGCATCTGAGCGTCGCGCGTCATGTAATGCGTGATCGAGATCATCGGGGCCCCGGACCCGAGTGAATGTTCGCGTTTATGGCAGGACATGCAGCGGTTCGCATTGACCGACAGCTGGTAACCCTCGATCGAATGCGGGATCACCGGTGGCTGTTCCGGATAAGCCCGCATCTGGCGCACGTCGTCGGTCACATAGCGTTCCAGCGGGGCGGCTGGCACAGGCTCCATCGGGTTGGGGGACGGTCCGGAAAGCTCCGGCACGTTCTGAGCAAGAACGAAGGTCGCCGTAAGGCAGGTGCCGAGGATGGTCGGGAGGCGAAGATGTCTCATCAGACCTTCTCCACGCGCACAGCGCATTTCTTGAAGTCCGTCTGTTTCGAAATCGGGTCCGTCGCATCCAGCGTCACCTTGTTGATCAGCTGGCTGGCGTCGAACCACGGCACGAAGATCACGCCGGGCGGCATCCGGTTGCGACCGCGCGTTTCGACCCGGCTGCGTATCTCCCCCCGGCGCGAGATCACCCGCACCTCCATCCCCTGGTTCAGCCCGCGTTCCCTGGCGTCGATCGCGTTCATGAAGACCTTGGCCCCCGGAAACGCCTTGTAGAGTTCCGGCACGCGCATTGTCATCGACCCGGAATGCCAGTGTTCCAGCACCCGGCCCGTCACCAACCACATGTCGAACTCCCCGTCCGGACTTTCCGCCGGCGGCTCGTAGGGAACCGCGATGATGACAGCTCGGCCGTCGGGCTTTCCATAAAACTCCCAACCGCTGCCGGGCGTCACGTAGGGATCATAGCCTTCCTTGAAGCGCCACTTGGTCTCCTCCCCATCAACGACCGGCCAGCGCAGCCCTCGCACCTCGTCGCTTTGGTAGGTGTCGTAGGGCGCCAGATCATGACCATGACCGCGCCCGAAGGCGGCGTATTCCTCGAAGAGGCCCTTCTGGAGGTAGAAACCGAAATCCTTCGCCTCCTGGTTTTCGTAGTCGTCGCGCACCTCATCCAAGGGGAAGGCATCGACCTGACCATTGGCAAAGCAGACCTCGTAGAGCGTTTTCCCCCGGTATTCAGGATGCGCATCGAGGATTTCGGCCGGCCAGATCTCGTCTGTCGTGAAGCGTTTCGAGAACTCGACCAGTTGCCAGAGGTCCGACCGTGCCTCACCCGGCGCATCGACCAGCTGGTGCCAGGCATGTGTCCGGCGTTCAGCATTGCCGTAGACACCTTCCTTCTCAACCCACATGGCGGCGGGCAGGATGATATCGGCGGCCATGGCGGTAACTGTCGGATAGGCGTCGGAGACCACGATCATATTGTCGGGGTTCCGGTAGCCCTGGTAGGTCTCGTTCTGCGAGTTGGGTGCCGCTTGCAGGTTGTTGTTCACCTGCACCCAGTAGAAGTTCAGCACGCCGTCCTTCAGCATCCGGTCCTGAAGCACCGCATGGAACCCCGGCTTGGTGTTCAGCAGGCCGTGTGGCAGCTTCCACAACTCCTCCGCGTGGTGCACATGGTCCGGGTTGGTCACCACCATGTCTGCAGGCAAACGGTGCGCGAAGGTCCCGACCTCGCGCGCCGTGCCACAGGCCGAGGGCTGACCAGTGAGCGAAAACGGTGAATTGCCCGGCTCGGAGATCTTCCCGGTCAGAAGGTGGATGTTGTAGACCATCTGGTTCGCCCAGACGCCGCGGACATGCTGGTTGAAGCCCATCGTCCAGAGCGACATGACCTTGGTGTCCGGGTCGGCGTAAAGCTCTGCCAGTTCTTCCAGAAAGCCCGGCTCGACCCCCGACAGGTCGCTGACGTATTCGAGCGTGTAGGTCGAGACATGCTCCTTGAACGCCTCGAAGTCCGACGGTTCCATCAGCCCGGCATTGGCCGCGCCCGTCGCAGCCTGCTGACGCGGGTCCTCGTCGCGCAGGCCGTAGCCGATATCCGTCTGCCCCTTCATGAAGGTGGTGTGCTTGCCGACGAACTCCTCGTTCACCCGGCCGGTCTGGATGATGTGGTTGGCAATGTAGTTCAGGATCGCCAGATCGGTGCCCGGCTTGAACACCATGGGGATGTCGGCAAGGTCCATGGACCTATGCGTGAAGGTCGACAGAACCGCACACTTCACGCCGGGCGTGCCCAGCCGACGATCGGCCAGGCGGGTCCAGAGGATCGGATGCATCTCGGCCATATTGGAGCCCCAGAGCACAAAGGCATCCGCATGTTCGAAATCGTCGTAGCAGCCCATGGGCTCGTCGATGCCGAAGGTCCGCATGAAAGCAACGGCAGCAGAGGCCATGCAATGTCGCGCGTTCGGATCGAGGTTGTTCGACCGGAAGCCCGCCCGCATCAGCTTGGTCGCGGCGTAGCCTTCCAGCACCGTCCACTGGCCGGAGCCGAACATACCGATGCTCTCCGGCCCCTTCTCCTTCAGCTGCTTCTTGACCCGCTCGGCCATTACGTCGAAGGCCTCGTCCCACGTAACCGGCTCGAATTCGCCGTTCTTGTCGAATTCACCGTTTGTCTTGCGCATGAGCGGCGTGGTCAGGCGGTCCTCACCATACATGATCTTGGACAGGAAGTAGCCCTTCACGCAGTTGAGGCCGCGGTTGACCTCATGCTGCATGTCCCCGTGCGTGGCGACCACCTTGCCCTCCTTCACGCCAACCATTACGCCACAGCCGGTGCCGCAGAACCGGCAAGGCGCCTTGGACCACTTGATCTTCAGGGCTTCGACACCGCCCGGAACCGGCTGCGCAAGCGCATCATGCGGAAGCCCTGCGGCGGATGCGGCGAGCGCAGCAGCCTGTGCCTTCAGAAGCTGACGTCGGTTCAGGTCGAGTGGCATATTGGCTCCTCCGTTTCGTCGGGTTCTTCTGCGTGTTCGAAAACCATGTTCGCCACGAGCACGCCGGGCATGAGATTTATCTCGGTCAGTCGGTCCCCAAGCTGACCGGTGCTGTCACCCTCGATCGTGATGATCAGCCGGGTCGCATCGCCACCGTGGATTTCCACCCCTTTCAGGCTCATGAGACCTTCTGCGACGGCATCGCGATGCGTGTCCCTGACGCTCACAACTGCAGACGAGACGTGCCAGCGCTCAGGCATCGGCAGGCTCCTTTCTCACGGCATGAATGGCATCTGCCGGGCACGGTGCGACGCAAGCGCCGCAGCCCGTGCAGGCCGACTGGTGTAGGATCGGCAGGAAAGGCCCACCGATCCGCGGCTGCATAGAAATGGCCTCCTCCGGACAGGCGTCCCGGCATGACATGCAGGTGATACCGGCCTGCACGAGGCAAGCGTTCGAAATCACGAACGTGTGGGACAAGCGAAAATCAGTCGTAAAGACCGGTGCCTCGCAAACCTCCGCGCAGGTGCCGCAGAAGGTGCATTCCCCCCGGACCGGCAAGAGGATCACACCGTCATCGGAAAGGCCGAGAACCCCCTCGGGGCAAGCCGAAACACAATCCCCGCAGCGCGTGCAATCACGGAGCGACACCAGGTTCACACCCGGCGGCCTCGGCCTGAATTCAGCGGGACCAGTAGACCCTTTCAGGAGTTGCCGACGGGATATGCTGGCTTGGGCTGGCATGGCGCATCAATGACCGAGTGGTCCCGGTGGACCCGCAATGATCTGATACATCCAAACAAGGAAGCCATAGCCACCGACAACACCAACGGCGATGACGGGCCAGATTCCGAAGGCGAGGACGAGAAACCTGAAAATTTCCTGCCGCCTGCTGAGAGGCGGGGTGGTTCCGGTTTGGTTGGCGCTGCTCGAAGTCATATCAGACCTCCGAAAATCACCATGCCGAGTAAAGATTTGGTTAACGAAGCGACAAGCACTCATTAGATTGAGCCGTTGCGCCCGCAGTGAATCGGCATTTCGATTGCATCATTGCAGACCGCACCGCCATCACGCAACCGTGAGCCCCCCGGTCGTCGGATTTTGAGCGGCATTCAACCGAAGCCTATCCGGGTTCGACATGGTCCTGCCGTGCCGCGTCACCCCTGCGGCCTGTGCGCTCTTTTGCCGGGTTGTATGCCATTGGTCGGCAGCACCAATCGAACGCGCGGAACTTCGATTGCGGTCGTATTTCTTGACGCCTCACATGACCGCGGACAGATAACATTTCCGCGATCTGGACAGCAATTATTTTGCGACGTCGCGCATGCATCGTGCGGCTTAGGTCCGGCAAAACGCGACTTGGTTCAGGCTTTTTGCGACCTAACGCAGACATCCTACGGCTCACACCAGAGATAGTGCGACCAGCACCCATGCAAGATACTGAAATTACGCCGTTAAAATGCCCCCTGAATCAAGAGAATCCCAGAATCCTAAGAATCCCCGAAGGGTGTAGGTTGGGTGGTTGTTTTTTCTGCCTGCATCTTGCACCCCGAATTTTGACCTCCACAGAAACGACCAATATTCGCCGACATGAACACAGACGCCGGAACGCAGATCGCCGGCGCCATGAGCGTTCAAATTGCCTACCGCCCGACGACGGCTGATGCGAACGGCAGTTCCTGTTCAATGAGCCGATCTGGTAGGCAGAAAACGCCATCGCCAGCTACATCGACTGATCCGCAATCCTGTCAGGCGGCATTCCTCGCCAGGCTCCCAGAACCCGATCACGTTGGAGCGGAAGCTCCAGATGTGTGAGAACCGCTCGCCCACGAAAACAGTGCGGTCCAAAGGGAATTGGCAATTACCCGCGCAGTTTTCTGTGGTCGCGTGAAGTCGGCAACTCTTCTCGTCCCGAGGAACCTCTGACGTTCACTGTTCGACGTTTGATCGACCCGTGCAACCCCGTCTGTCCAGCGATGCTAAAAAAGGATTTTTCTTTGTCGTCGGCTGCACCCAGGTCCTTCCCGAAAGGACCTCAACATGCCAGCATCTCCGAATACCACAGCCGCTGAAGCCACTCCCGTCACCCCCACGTCAATGGCCTCCAACGCTGACCTCGAGCGGTTTTTTGGCGACTGCGGCGATGACACCCGCCGCTTGATCATGCGGCGTCTTGGGTTGCCGAAACGCAAGAGCCGACCGTGGACTGAGATCTGGTTTGCTGTCGGCCTTGAGGCAGAGCAGCCGGAAGCCCTTTGGGACGAACTCACCCTGGGGAGCAAACGCAGGAACATGTTGTGGGACGCGGCCCGAACGGCAGAGCACGCCGGCCTCGCGTCATCAACCGTGAATGGATACTGCCACAGCGGTGTGTTTAGGGACGGCTTTCCCCGGCCTCTGATCAATATCAGCAGGCGGATCCGCCTCTGGTTGCCGCTCGAGGTATGTGGCTACGTCGCTCCTTCAGTCTACGCCGAACGGGCAGCGATGATCAGGCGTCGGCCGGAGCAGACCAAGACCGAAAAGCCGATCGTGCCAGTCTCCTACACCGGCACAATGCAACCGCTGCCGCCGAAAAACTCAGAATAGATTGGCGTCCCCTCTCCTCGGGCCGACCGCGAGAGCCGCATTCCGTCTGGAGAGAATGCGGATCTCGCTTCGGACCAAGAAGAAATGGCCAAGATTACAGGCACAAGAAAGGATCGAAAATGTTCCAGACCATCGACCAAATGACCAAGGGCAAAGCGACGCCGGTGATTCCAAGAACCTGGGCCGCAATTTCGGAATTTCTGCGCGAGAAGGTGTCCGCGGGCGCCTCGAAGAGTTCCGCAACCAAGACAAAAAGCGCCGTGAACGGGCTGCTGAAGGCAAAGGGCATGATTGCTGACAACGCCCCGCTGAATCTTGCTTGGTTCGATCAGATGTTTCCTGCGAATGCCTGGGACCCCACGACCATGCCTTTCGAGCAGAAGACCTACCAAGATTACCGCAACCGGGTTCGTCCACTTCTCGAAGAGATGTTGGGCGTCGTAGAAGAAAAGAAGGCTCTTCGCGCTGTTATCGACGACTGGGACGACGCTGCCTCCGAGTTTGAAAGGCTCGACATAATCGCCGGGCCCAACTGCAAGAAGAAGATGATCCCGATCCGGAACACGCTGACGATGGCGGCTCGACGTATCGACATCCTACCAGCGGAACTCGACCAATTCGTTCTCATGCGCATATACGACGCAGCAAAAAAGAGTGAGCGGAAGAGTATCAGAAAAGCATCCGAACGGATCGCCTACGGACAGCAGGCGTGTCCTGATATTGCGCGCCGATTTCCGCACCCGATCACCCCCATCGTGGCCGACGGTGTCTTCCGGTATGCCGTCCCAGCGCATTTCAACTTCGAGTTGGAGGAGTTTGTCGAGAAAGGCGCTCGGATAAGGTATATTCGCGCCAAAAAGATGTACGAATACGTCGCCGATGGCACCCGTGTGGGTATGCGCACGTCGATGCGAGCCATGATCGATGCTTTTATTGCTACAGGGCACCTCAACCCGCGCGCAAACAGCTTTTCCGCATGCCTCGAAAATCCAGATGCGCTTGCGGATATGCTCGGGCACATTGTCGAACGCATTGGAGACGACGGGATTACTGCACGTCACGCCACGACCATTGTGGCGCGACTTCCTATCATCTTCGCCCGGAACGGCATTGATGATGCCGTGCTCAGAGGCTTAATCAAGGAGGTCGAGGAACTCGGCCATCACTCCAAGAAAGCGGGCATGCCGGAGCGGACGAAACAATTCTGCCGAGCGCTTATTGAGCGAAAGAAGTTCCGCAATAGCTTTCTTCTCGCTCACGCCACCCCCAGGGTAATTGCTCAAGACATTCTGGACCGTGCAGCCAGCGAAGCGCGTTCGCTCACGCGTGAAGAACGTGGTCAAGTCATAAGAAACGGAGCCGTCGCACTCTTCTGCTCGATCGAGATCGGTGGGGCACCGGCACGCGTCGAAAACGTGCTGGAAATGCCATTCGGCGTCGACAAAGCCTGGATGCGACTGGCGAAAAAGGATGTCCAAGTCGTCATCCCAGGAGCATTCGTCAAAAACGGCGAAGAGATCCGCTTTACGATGCAACCAGGCCCACACCGGTTCTCTGAGACTGTTCTTTGGTATCTCGCAAACGTCCGTCCATTGATTCTGACAGACCCGGATACCGGTGAAATGGCGTCCAGCCCTTGGCTCATACCGATGTTGAGCGACCCTGACAGGCCTTGCCCTTATGAGACATTTCACGGGTGGTTTGTGCGTATCATGCGCGATGATGTTGGCGTGCCTTGCACACCGCATAACTACCGGCACGGACAGGCATCGCTTCTCTATCACAGACATCCGGAGCGCATCGGATGGATCGCAGTGCGACTGGGCGATACGCAAGAGACTGTGCTGCGATACTACGCCTGGGTTCATAGTGAGAAGGCAATGGCGGAAGGCCAGCAACTCATTGCAGACATGATAGATTCGTAGGAGATCGCGAAATGAATAGAGATCCGCGCGACTGGAATGCTCTGGTCGAAGCTCCCGAACTCGCCGAGGTTTCGGGACTTTCCGGCTTTCGCGACATTAAGGTCGAGGACCTCCGGAAACTTGCCGAACTAATTCGCGATTTCGCCGGTGGTTCTCTCTCGGGCATCACGATCGAGACCGCCTCCGAATTCGGAGGCTCAAGCCGTCATCGGCTCCAATGTGCCAAGCGTGCGTTGCGCGACCTTGTCGGTAAGGAGCACCCCGCGACTGAATCGCTCAAAGCCGCGTTGAGCATGATCTCATCAACCAAGCGGAGGGGAACACGACACAAAGACGACCGGCCGCGGGTTGCTGTCCTGAACGAACCGCGTTGGGATAATTTCCGATCAATCGACGCGACCCAGACAATGCCATTGAACGAGCTGCGAGCCGTCGACCGCTTCATGGCGTTCAGTGAAACCCATGGACGTGGCACAGAGACCGATGATTTCCTGGCCTTCGTCGCAGATCAGGAATCCTCCATGCTGCTGCGCACCCTCAGGGGTGGACTGGAAAAGCTTCTCACACCTGCCCATCCGGCCATTATGGCGGTTGAGCAAGCACGCAGCATTAAAGAAGCGGAGCGCTACCAGAGGCGAAAGCCAGAGCCTAAGACCGAGCCTCAGACGCGTGCCTTGCGTGCATCTGTTGCGCGGGATGAACTGCCTTCTGAATGGCTGGGGCTGCTGGACAAGTTGCTGTCGGGGAAGCCGATCCGCGGGCGAAAGCTGTCTCGGAAAACGGTTTCGAACATGACCGGGGCTGCGCGGCAGATGATCTACTCCGCGCGTGAAGAAGGTCTTCCTGATGCAATCAATCTCGAAACCATCGCAGCCTACGACAAGGCACTCGAACATCGCGGCGTTCGGGCCAGCAGCCGCCAGATCCTTTTCGCCTCTCTCCAAACCTTTGCTAAACGTCTTGGTCTCGATCGAGATCTTGTTCGGGATCTCGCGGACCTTGTCGGTCACTACGAGCGTGCCTCGAGGCGGGATGTGAAAGTCAAAGAAGGAAGACTGGCCGACCTTCCAGACCTACAGGCGATTTTTGAAAAAGCAAATTCTCTGCTGGATGAAGCTCCCAGTATCATGGACCGTCGGAGTCGAACTACACAATATGTAGATGCGGCTGCCTTGCCCTTCCTCTCGCTAATCCCTTTGAGGAACGCGGACACTCTTCTGCATTGGGGCAAGGAAATCCGATACATCGGCGATGATGATCCTTCCGATTGGGGTCTCGATGAGCAGGGTGAGCATGTTTCCTATTATCTCGATCTGCGCACATCAAAGACAGACAGTGCCCTGTCTGGCCCTCTTGCCCCAATTCTGACGCCATTCTTGGATGCGTTGATCCTCCGGGGACAGGATGAAAGGATGCTCCCTGATCTACGGAAAGCGATCATGCGGGCCCATGCTCCAGTGTTCCCGAAAAGCGATGGGCAGGTGCGTAGTATCCGCAATCTATCAAACCGGTGGCACGTTCATCTGGGAACTGGCTCCGTGATAAGCCGGACCCGTATTCACACGCTGCTCGGGGCCCTCGGAGCACGCGGCACGCGAGCGGCGCTGGCGCTCTGCGCCCAAAGTTCGCAGCGGACCGCAAGATGGTATGAGGCGGTCGGGTTGGAGCGTCTGCGGATGAGTGAAAGCCAAGACATGGTTGCGGCCATGATCGAGATGGACGAAGAGGCGGAGGCATTGCTGGCGCTCCTGTAAGCCGAGTGTTTCCTCGCCTGGCCTTCCACCAAGCTTTTCCGGTCCAGTGGGTGAAGACCCACTCCACCGAAAAACGAGATGATCGACCAGAGATTTCTCGGAAGATTGTCGGACTGGACGAAGATTGACCCTTCGTTTGATGCTTCGTCGTTTCACATCTGTCACTCCCACGGGGTGAGCTCGTCGAGGCTCGTGTGGGGGCGTTGGTAGTTGTTGTCGTCGCGCCATGCGGAGATCAGCTCCCTGGCATGACGCAGGTTGGCGAACATGTGCTCGTTCAGGCACTCGTCCCGGAGACGGCCGTTGAAGCTCTCGACAAAGCCATTCTGCATGGGCTTTCCTGACGCGAAGTAGTGCCATTCCACTTGGCGCTCCTCCTGCCAGCTGAGGATGGCGTTCGAGGTCAGCTCGGTCCCGTTGTAGCTGACCACCATGCAGGGATGGCCTCTGACCTCGGCGATCCGATCCAGCTCTCGGGCGACGCGATAGCCGGAGAGCGAGGTATCGACGACCGTCGCAAGGCATTCGCGGCTGAAGTCGTCGATCACGCACAGAATGTGAAAGCGGCGGCCAGCGCTCAGATTGTCCGAGACTGTCTGACGTCAGCACCCATCGGACAGATTTAGGGGTTTGAGCAACGGAGGATT
>NZ_AQQU01000021.1 GCF_002210105.1 Oceanicola sp. 22II-s10i
CTGGTTGGGCCGGACTCTACCTCAAAATGGAGGAAGATACGGGTCTCAGGTCACTGGCAGAGTTCATTCACGACGAATGTCAGAAGCGCTTGAGGGCCTACGAAGCACAGCCGCGGGATGCAGGCGAGCAATTCGAGACCGAGAACGGAGTCCTGTCGGGCGGATACGCCTAGAAACCGACGCCGAGGAACCCGACCTCGCGCGCAGGTCGTCCGCCCGAAACCCAGTTTCGGCCGAACGACGAGCTGGCTATCTCGCATCACCCTGGTTCAGCGATACCGACTGCCCCCATGGCCTTAATCGACATTATCGGCCGCAAGCGCGAGCCATGCTGAACCCCATTGACGAAAACCAGGCGCACTGCACTCTCCTGCACTTCGCAGATAACGTATTTTCGTCGTTTTGCTCGTTATGTTCCATTTCTCAAGGGTAGGAACCTCGGGCAAACTCGGCGCGGTTCAAGCGTCCACTCGGCCTGGATTGTCGTCAGCTTCACGTTCTTAGGCTCCAATGCCTTCAATGGCAGGGCATCGGACACTTCCATGCTGCCATCAAACTCTCAAACGTTTTGCGAACCAGTCCGAAACGTAGTCAGCGGCGATCGCCCGGTTGTCAATTTGACAGTGCTCAGCGCCGCCTTCTGACTTGGTGAAGACTTTCAGAGTCTTGTCAGGCATGGTTGCGCGCTTAATTGTTTCCTCGGCGTGGCTTAGCGGCACCTGCCGATCGTTCTCGCCGTGGGTAACGAGTAACGGACACTCAAGTTCTTCGACTACCCCGGCAAGGGTCATATGCGAAATGAACTCTTTGAGTTCCTCCACGTTGTCCAGACCGAAGCTCCAGAACGCATGCTTCAGCGGGTTGGCGACCGAGGGGTGCGTGCCAGCCACATCGCCGCCCTCCAGCCGCCGGGCCCAAAGTGCCGGCATCTCGAACAATGCGCCCCAGCAAGCGACCGCACGGATGCGTTTTTCGAACGCCGCGGCGCGGGGGGCGAAGTATCCCCCCATTGAGATGCCCTGCAATCCAATAGCCTCGGTCGCGATGTCTTTGCGGGCCATTATCCAATCGACAATCACCTTCACATAGACTTCGGTATCCCACCGTGCATGCAGCTTATGGACGCGCAGTGCCTCACCAGCACCTGGTTGGTCAGTGATCAGGATCGACAGCCCGCGGCGGCGGTATTCCTGGAACATGGGCCACTGCGTCTCCTTAATCGAATCGAACCCTTGGATGTGAATCACAATGGGGGCAGGTTCTCCCGCTATGTCGGGGGCTTTGATCAATAGCGCGGGGATGACCGCATTCTCGTAGGGAATGGATACGAACTCGACTCCGTCGTCGGCATTCTCTCGGGCTTTTCGGTAGTTGGCCAAGGCCCGTTTGTAGGCGATCATCTGGCGAGGGTCCTCGTGAGACGTGATGCGCTCCGCACGGATAAAGAACATCGCGGCCCGGTTGAATTTCCGAGATGCGGTGAGGCGGTTGCCGGCGGCTGCATCCGCTTCGGCAAAACCTTCGATCCGTGCCCCGAGCTCAACCATCGCATCATGCCAGGCAATCGAAGCAACTTCCGGGGCCGCGTCCTGATGCGGTGCGGCGAGCGCAAAAGCCTCGGCAGGTTGGCTCATTACCCCGACCTCTTCGATCAGGGTGATGCCTGTAAGGTTCCAAGCGTAGTTCTTTTCGAAATACTCGAACATTTTCGTAGTCCTGTTTTGCATAGGTTAATTAGAGGATGGCCAACGGATTGATCGGCGAACCGACCGCGCCCGTGACCGGCAGCGCAGGTGCTACGAACAGAAAATCGTAGAGCCCCCGTTCGGCACATTCGGCCCCCAGAGCATCCAGCTTGAAGATCTCGCCCATAGTGAGGCCCATGATGGGAATGCAGATCCAGTGCCACGGCTGGCTGATACCCTCGACGGATTCGTTCGGGCGCACTTCTGCCCCCCACGTGTCGGTCGCAATCGCAGCCACTTTGCGCTCTTGGAGCCAGTAAAGTGTCTCGAACGCCATGCCAGGTGCATCGCCACCGTTGTAGCCGTCCCAAGTTCCCTCGGCGAGTTTGCGTTCCATTTGGCCGGTGCGGATCAACAAGAAGTCACCCTCGCCGACCTCGACCCCCTGTGCCTCGGCGCATTCGGTCAGAACCTCCGATGTGATGGCATAGCCGTCTTCCAGCCACTCCAAACCAAGGTGGCGAGCGATATCCAGCAAGACCCCCCTGCCGACGAATTTTTCCTTGGTCTTCTCGATACCTGCCTTCGCGGCTCCGAAGGAGGATACGGTGCGGCAGTCGTAGCCGTTCCACATGTAGTCGCCGAAAAAGATATGGGCGAGACCATCCCAGTGGGTTGCGCATTGTGACGGGATGATGACCAGGTCATCTGCAGACCGCATCCCCCGCGCGTCCAGCACACCTGAATAAGCGTCGGTGCCGGTGCGCAGCATCGTGTGAACCGGGTTGAAACGTCCGACAGGAGGGAACTTCGAGCGGCCTGCTTGTGGCCCCTTTTCGTCGAAGTTCAGCCCAAGCGAGATGACCTTGCCCGTACGGACCAACGACGCCGCGTGCACGATGTCCTCGGGGCGAGTGTAGTTTAATGTGCCAAGCTCATCTTCGGGACCCCATTTGCCCCAATTCTTCAATTCCTCGGCCGTCTTTTCTATCTGTTCACGGGTGACGCGGTGGCGTTCACTGGATTGCATTGGTCAGTTCTCCTGTATGATGTCTGGGCTCATCGGGCCGCCATGTTCGGCAGCCAGAGTACGAGGTTGGGGAATGCCATCAGGACGACGACCAGCCCGAGCGAAGCTAAGAAGAAGGGTGTCACGCCCAGAAAGATCCGGCCGACTGGCACTTCGGGTGCAGCGCGCGCCATGATGTAGACGTTCAGGCCGACCGGCGGCGTGATGGCCGCCAGTTCGCACATGACGATTATGTAAATCCCAAACCAGATCGGATCGAGACCTGTGGCCACTGCTGCCGGCACGACAAAAGGAATAGTCAACAGCAGCATCGCCCAGATGTCGAGCAACATGCCCAGGACGATGTACATAAGCGTCAATGCCGCGATCAGCTCCCACGCCGACAGCTCTAGGCCGGAGATCCATATGACCAGCGAGGAAGTCAGGTCGGTCAGGACGAGGAACCGAGAAATCAGGTGACCGCCGAACAATATGACAAAGATCATCATGGAAGTGGCCAGCGTGGACTGCATGCACTCCAGAAGTAGCCGGAACTTCAGCCGCCGCATTACGAGCGAAAAGAACAGAACGCCCGCCAGCCCGAAGGCGCCTGCCTCGGTCGGATCAAAGATCCCGCCGTAAATCCCAACTGTGATAATCAGGAAGATACAGAAAACGGGCAACACTTTGGCAAGCCAAGCGAACTTCTCACGCCACGTGAAGCGCTCGCCGGCTGGTCCCATCTCGGGGCGAATGATGCAGATAATCAGGATGGCGCAGGAATAGGCCAGCGTCATCAACAGCCCCGGAACGATACCCGCAAGAAACAGCGCGCCAATCGAAGTCTCGGTCCAGATTCCGTAGGAAATCAGAAAAATCGACGGCGGGATCAGGATACCTAGCGTCCCTGCAGAGGCGATGCAACCTGCCGCTAGCCCGCCGTTGTATTTGAAGCGCCGCATTTCCGGCATGCACATCGGGCCCAGGGTCGCAACAGCCGTGGCGCTGCCGCCCGACACTGCGCCGAAACCGGCGGCGGCTATGACCGACGCGATTGCCAACCCTCCGGGCAGTCGCCCCACCCATCGATAGACACAACCGTAAAGATCCGAAGCGAGTCCGGTGCGAAACACAAGCTGCCCCATGAGTACGTAAAGAGGGATTGCAACAAAGACGAACTTTGTACCTTGATCCATGAAGTTCAGAAGAAGCTGGGTCTGCGCGTATTGAAGCCCTTCGAGCACGAGCAAACCGATCGAGCCGACCAGCAGTAGGCCTGCACCGATGGGCACACCTATAAAGATGAGGATAATGACGCAGCAGAACGCGACGATACCAAGGGTCTGGGGATCCATGATCAATGCCCTCCCGTTCCGGCGTCTTCCAGTGTGTCGCGTTCGCCAATGATCACTTCGATGGCCAGCGCCAGCGCCTGGAGCACGAGCAGAATGCAGGCAAGTGCCACGGCGCCGTTCCAGAGCCAGAGCGGCATTTCGAGGTCATTGGTGGTCTTGCCGAGCCCGTGCAAGAACATCGCCTCTTCCGTCGCCGCGAGCGCAACGAGCGAGAATGGGACGATCACGGCAGTCGCGTAGATGACCGAGACAATCCTGCGGGCGGTTCGGGTTAGTTTTTCGTAGAGCAGCCCCATGCGGATGTGGACACCAAGGCGCAAGGACCAAGCGAGGCCCGACATGAAGAAAAGCAGAAGCAGGTATTCCGACGCCTCAAGCGCCCACCAGAGCGGCGCATTAAAGACGTAGCGGAGCACGACATCCGTCGTGACAAGAATGGCGATGAGTGGCATCGCGACGTAGGCGCCCAGGACGCTAGGGGCCGTCGAGACATCAGATATGAAGCGGGTTGCACGCATGGCGGCTCCGTAAGATTGCGGCGAATTGCAGTTTGCAGTTTGCGCTGAAATCGGATGCAGGCGCTCCGGCGGCCCCAGGGAGGGAGGGCGCCGGAGCGATCGGGGCGTCAGTTCGCGAATGCCGCGACGCCCTCGACCGGGCTGTCTATTGCCATGCGCATCAGATCGTCATAGCTCATGGCACCATACTTTGCCGCCAGCTCCCGCATGTCGGCGACCAGTTGGCGGGCGGGCAGGCCCCTTTCCTCGCCCTCTGCGATCCAAGCGTCCACGAGGGGTGCCCAGCGCGTTTCCCATTGCACCCACTCTTCGGGTGCGATCTCGTGACGGATCATTCCCTGTTCGACGAATAGCTTCTCGTATTCAGCTGATTTTCGGATGAATTCCTGGCTAAAGACTTGGCTGTATTGCCGCCCCCAATCATAGACGACCTCCCGCAGGTCTTCCGGCAGCTTGGCCATCGTGCGGGCGTTGAAGCAGTAATGCAGAGGCGTGTAGTTGATCGGTGTCAGGGTGACATGGCTCGCCACCTCGTTCAGCCGGAAGGTGTTCGCGGCCGAGGTGGAGGTCGCGATGACGTCGACAAGTCCGCGCTGCAGAGAAGAGTAGAAATCGCCCGACCCCATCGACACGGGCGTTGCTCCCAATGCCTCATAGACATCGCGACTGATGCCAGAACCAGAGCGGACCTTGAGGCCTTCGAGTTCAGCCAGGTTCGTAACAGGAGACTTGGAGAAAAAGTTGAAAGGCGTCGAACCGCCGGTGTAACCGATGGCAACACCTTGCCGCTCGAACTCCTCGCGGAAGTACTGTTCAGCCAATGCCTCACCGACCATCGCCATTACTGCTGCATTCGGGAAGATGCCCGGAAGTGTCAGGCCTTGCGTCAACGGGAAGGAACCTGCATCGAGGTTGGTAAAACACGCGGTGGTATCGGTCAGTCCATTGCGTGCGGCCTCGAAGCCTTCTTTCACGCCATGAACCGTGCCACCGAAACGCGGCTCGACCTTAATCTTTCCTCCCGACATCTTTTCGAGGATCGCAAAGGCGCGACGCGTGTCCTTGGCGCTTTCTGAAAGATCCGAGACGTGAGAGGTTGCGCGCAGAACGATCGGTTCCCCATCGTAGACAATGTCGTGATCGCCATAGCTTTCCAGCGTGCCGTCCAACCAGGCTTGGGCGCGCGATATGTCGATGTTCTCGGATTGTGCTGCGGTGCCGGCGAGTGAGGCTACGGCGATAGCCGCGACGGCGGTTGTTCTGAGTAGCGTCTTGAGCATGGTTTCCTCCCATTAAAGAGCTCTGAATTCTTCGGGTCCCCAACTATACTTCCCGTATTGCGCCCGGCGATCCGTTCAGATGACCAGGATGGGGCTGCATCGTCTTGTTGGCGAACTGCAAGCCGATGTTTCAATCAGACCGCAGTCTCGACTGTCGCTGGCGCAAGCCCGAGAATAGCGCGCGCCTCATCCGGGGTGGCGAGTTCACCACCCAGATCCTCGATGATGCGTTTCGCCTTGGTCACCAACGCGGCGTTGTCCGGGGCCAGGTTTTCCCGGTCGATACGTACTCCGTCCTCGAGGCCGACCCGCACATGACCACCAAGCAGGAAAGCCTGCGCCATCATCGGGTACATCATCCGTCCCACACCGAAACCGGCCCAGGTCGCATCTTCAGGCAGCATCGATTTGGCATAGGCGATCGTCCCGGCCGTGCAGGCAAAGCCGTATTGAATGCCAGTGACAATCTGGAACAATGGCGGTCGATCAAGCACGCCTTGGTTTATTAGGGCCTTGGCCAATTCAATGTCGCCGCTATCGAAAACTTCGAGCTCAGGCTTGGAGCCGGCTTCTCGCATAACCTGCGCCATGACCTTCACATTGTCGGGCGGATTGAGTACCGCGGCCGTTCCCGACCACATGGTGTTGAGGTCAAGCGTACAAATTTCCGGCCTCAACGCCGCAACGTGTTCAACTCGACGTTCAGGCACTGTGATCGACGTACCAGGACCTGCGACCCGCGGATCTTCTCGGGACGGAACGAAACGGCCACCTGGACCTGTGGTGAGATTGATAATCAGGCCGCAGCCAGAGTCACGAATGCGCTCCACGACCTCACGGTAGTGCTCAAGCTCCATGCTCGGTCTGCCGTCGTCGTAGCGCACGTGAATATGCGCAACCGCCGCGCCAGCCCTTGCCGCGTCGATGCTAGCCTTTGCTATCTGCGCCGGCGTGCAGGGCAGCTCCGGATGTTGGTTTAACGTCGTCTGGTTGCCCGTCACTGCGACCGTGAGAATTGTCTTGGCCACGTGTTTCCCTCCCGTATCAGTACCAAGGTCACGGCGCGGATAGCGGTGTACGCCCCACCCCAAGCTGACCGTGGCTACAGATCTATAAACGATCGTTTACATCTGTCAACCACGATATCGCATAGGGTATTTTAGGCAAAAATCTTATCTAAATAACTGTTATTAATTCATTTATTGTCACGCCATCACACAGAATCCAACAGTTGACGAATGAAAACAAACGTTTATATTTATCCGAGGATTTCTTGTATAGACGGACGAGCCGCTCATGTCGAAACGCACCCCCCAAGCCGGAGAATCGGCCGAGCTGAAAGAAGAGACGCGCGAGCTGAAACCGAAAGAACGGATACAGGCCGTCGGCGAACGGATGTTTGCGGAAGAAGGGTTTGAAGCTGTCAGCGTGCGAGCCTTGACCTCGGCCGCGCAGGTCAATGTCGCGTCGCTCCACTATCATTTCGGCTCGAAAGAGGGGCTTCTGGAGGCGATCTTTGCCGCCCGCGCGAAGCCGATCGCGGAGGCTCGGTTGGCGATGTTGCGCGAGTGCCGTGCCGGACCTGACCGACCGCCCCTACTAAACCAGTTGCTTGAGGCGTTCCTGCGCCCGGCTTTGACATTCGGTGAGGATGATCGTTTCGGCGGGAGCGTCTTCGCACGCCTGCGGGCACGCCTCGCCGTCGCCCCGCAGGAATTCTCGCGAAGAGTGCTCGGCTCGGCGTTCGACGAGTCATCTCGGGCATTCATCGACTCGCTTACCAGGGCCCTCCCCGACCTCCCGCGGCGCGAACTGGAATGGCGCTTCCACTTTCTGTTGGGGACTATGGTGTACTCGATGGCCGATGGCGGACGCATTCAAAGCATCACCGACGGCGCATGTGATCCAAGCGACGGCGAAGAAACTTTGCGCCACCTGCTACCGTTCCTTGTTGCCGGCTTTCGCGCAGACATCCCGGAACCAGGCTCTGGTTCCTAATGATCATCTAGGCGCAATGCACCTATGACCTAAGACGGCCGAGCCAATTAAACTGCTCTCAGGACTGCCCTCGTCCAGAAGCTAAATTCGTTCCAGGTTTCATCCTTCACTGACCGGTTGAAGGATTCCCGTAGGTTGAGCCCGTCGAGGCTCGTATGCGGGCGGTGATGATTCTTGCGTTTCGACATGTTCCAATCCCCGCTTTCCTGGAGACCAGCAGACGCCGGATCGCAGCTTCCGTCACTGTCCCGTTTTCTGGGAGGAACCGGTGTCAGGATTGCCTCGAACTCGGCGTTGGGCATGCGCACGAAACCCTCGGATCGTGGTGGTGTCATGGGATCCTCCTTTTGCTGCTCAGTCGACCTTGCAGCCCCAGAAGGACGTGTGATCGGCGGCGAAGTGGCCGTCCGCGCCCCTGAAATACCCCTGAAGGTCGACGGTATCGCCCGCGGTCAGCGGCACGATCGTCTGCAGCCAGAGCGCGGTGGCGAGCGAGACATGGGTCCCGGTGGGTTTTGTCGAGTGCACCGTGGATTTCTCTCGTCGAGTTTAGCACCACCTGTCGTGGCAGAATGTCTGTACATCGCTATCCGCAAAGCTGAAGTCGGTGCTAAGGCGACCTAACCCGAAAACCCGACCTCGCTTGGCTGGCCTAGCCGCATCAGCAAGTTCCGCACATTGGATACCTGCCAGCGCCCGCCGCGCCTGGTAAGCATACCTAGCCCGTTCAGTCCGTCCGCAATACCGCGTAGCGTTGTGACGCCCTCTGCCTGCAGCTTCGCGATCACCGGAGCCAGTGCCGCCGCGTGCTCGTCGGCATTGGCCGCGACAGCGGCCCGTAACGCTACACCGCCCTTCCCTGCCCGCCTGAGCGCCGCGGCGCCGTTGGGATTGCCGAGCTTGACGCCCCGCGCCTTCGCCGCGGCTAGCGCCTCCTTCGTGCGTCGTGAGATCGCCTCCCGCTCCTGCTGGGCCACCAGCGCCATGATGCCGACGGTAAGATCGTTGGCCTCGGGCATATCGACCGCAAGGAATCTCGCTCCGCTGTCGCGCAGGGTCAGAAGGAAGGCCGCGTTGCGCGACAGCCGGTCCAACTTGGCGATGATCAGGGTGGCTCCGGTCAGCCGTGCCAGGTCGAGCGCCTTCGCCAGTTCGGGCCGGTCAGCGCGGCGACCGCTCTCGACCTCGGTGAAGCGGCCGATCACGTCGGCCCCCCGGGAAGCCGCAAAGTCATCGATGGCCTTCCGCTGGGCTTCGAATCCGAGCCCCGATCGCCCTTGGCGTGCCGTCGATACGCGCTCGTAGGCGACGAAGCGGGGCGATGGGGCAGCCTCCCTGACCATGTACAAACCTGCCTGACGTTGGTTGCGCAGATGTGTACGGCAATTGTGGCGTCATTGAAACGCTCAAAGGCGCTTGTCCAGCTCGTAAGTAATTGTTTTTGAATGCTCTATCGACTCTTCGACCTGACGGGTTGCATCGTAGAGCGGTCGTTCGACGATATTCCCATCCGAGTCTTTGCCCACAGCGACGAACTCAATGCGGGTGATCGGCGTCTGTGCGGCGCCCAATCCCAGATCGAGGCGCGTCCGCGCTGCGGGGCTCAGCCCGAGCTCCGCCATGTAACGCCCCACGATCTCCAGCTGCTTGTTCGCGATCGAAAGCCAGGGGGACTGCTGGACATAACCAGACGGCGTCTTGATCAAAGGCGGGGTTTTCCTGAGATACTCCTCGGCCTCGACCCATCTGGCATAGGCCTGGCAATAGGCTGCCAGTGCCGCCCGATCAGCTACCGTCAGGATCCCGGCGTCGTAGAGTGGGCCGGCCAGCCTCCGCCATTCCCTGCGCGCAGTGGCGTTCAGGTGAGCGGGGCACCGGGGCAAGGCATCGAGTTGTGAGCCCTTATGGGCGTTCGCCCGCGGGCTCGGCTTGGGACCACGTCTCACGACTCCTCTCCAGCTACGGTCGGGTGCCGGTCGACGCCAATTCGTGTCGAGTTTCTGGCGACATCCTCGAATAGGAAGTTCAGCATGCGGGCCAGCTCTTCGTCGGAATAGCTGTTCTGGTCTGCTTCCTGGTTTTCCCGGCGATCATCCTCACGGTCACGTTCTCGCCAGCCAGCCTGGGTCTTTAGATAGAAGATCGAGGATGTCGTGTCCCCAGTCCGGGCCTTCTGCAGCAGACCGTTGGCCACGTGGGCGATTGCCTTGGCTTTCCCCCTTTTATAGCGGACACGAACCTCTTCATCGCGTGCGCAGATCGCGCGGAAAGTTGTCCGACAGATCCCGAAATAGTCCGCGATCTGTTCCTGGCTCAGCAGGGCCGCGAGGGTCTCGACTTCCCGAACCTGGTCGTCACAGAGGATGATCGGCGGGCGCGGCATGGTCATCCGCCTCCAGACAGGCGTGTGAAGATGCGCCGCAGGACATAGCTCCGGAACAGGGACGCCAGCGTGAAGGTAGAACTCACCAGGATATTTTGTGACAGGGTGACCTGCAGCCCGATGGCGGGGAACATCGCTAATTCCATCGCATGCGCAAGCCACCATCCCACCACCACATTGGTTGCGGCTTCGATCCAGGACATGCCTCGGCTCTGCGTCATGCGCTCACCGCCTCGGTGTGGCGCTCACGGACGATCTCCGCATACGGCCTGCCGTCACCCTCCAGGATTGCCGGCTTGCCCGTATATGCCTGCCACCGCTGCACCGCGACATCGACATAGGCCGGGTCCAGTTCGATTGCGAAGCAGGACCGGGAGATGCTCTCTGCGGCGATGATGGTCGTCCCAGAGCCGGAGAATGGTTCATAAACCGCCTGCCCCGGTGCCGAGTTGTTCAGCATCGGCCGGCGCATGCATTCCACCGGTTTCTGCGTGCCGTGAACGGTGTCCGCATCCTGATCCCGGTTGGGGATCGACCACAGTGTGGTCTGCTTGCGATCACCCGACCAGTGCCCCCTGCCCCGCACTGCGTACCAGCACGGCTCGTGCTGCCAATGGTAATGCCCTCGCCCGAGAACCAGGCGTTCCTTGGCCCAGATGATCTGCGCACGCATATCGAAACCACAGGCAGCAAGGCTCTCTGCGACGGTCGTGGCATGCAACGCGCCATGCCAGACATAGATCACATCCCCCGGGACCAGAGCCCAAGCCTCGCGCCAGTCCGCCCGGTCATCGTTGAGCACTTTCCCTGTGCGCTTGGTCCTGTCCCCGCCAGTCTCGTTGCGCCAGGCCGGATCGTAGTTCACCCCATACGGCGGGTCGGTCACACACAACTGCGGATTGACACCATTCAGGACACGAGCAACCGCGGCTGCATCAGTCGCATCCCCGCACAACAGGCGGTGCACTCCGAGGATCCAAAGGTCGCCCGGACGCGAAACCGGGATCTCGGGCACGTCGGGCGTGAGTTCCTCTTTCGGATCAAAGCTGCCCGCGGCCAGCAGAGCGTTCAGTTCCGCCGCCTCGAAGCCCAGACCTTCAAGGTCCACGTCGAGGTCAGCCAGATCGCCCAGTTCAAGCGCCAGCAGCTCCCTGTCCCAACCGGCCTGTTCCGCCAGCCGGTTGTCCGCGAGAATGTAAGCGCGTTTCTGTGCCTCGGTCAGGTGCGACAGCTCGATAACGGGGACCTTGTCCAGACCCAGCTTGCGGGCGGCCAACACGCGGCCGTGGCCTGCGATGATTCCGTTCTCGGCATCAACCAGCACCGGGTTGTTAAACCCGAACTCGCGGATCGAACCCGCAATCAAGGCCACCTGCGCCTCCGAATGGGTACGGGCGTTCCGGACGTACGGGATGAGATCGGCCAGCGGCCGCTGCTCGATCCTGAGATCGCCGCCGGATGTGCTGGATGTGGCTGTCATCTGTCGGGCTTCACCCCCCACCTGTAATTGCATGATGCCGCATCGGCAGCATATCACACAGGCAAGCCATTGTAATCACGACATCTTCCGACAACGCGCGACAGGAGCCGACGGGCCGGTCCGAGAGCTGGCGCATACCACGCCCCAATTGGCGCAACCATTGCTTCAAACCGGCTCCCACGCATCGAGCCTTCCGAGCACCGCTTCGATGCATTCCCGAGGCCCCGGAACTTCAGTACCTGGCAACCACATCGCGGTCTGCCACGAGCGACCTCGGCCACCTTTCCGATAACGTGCCGATTTAAGCGACATTCCCCTATAAGTACTCATAGACGAATGTCGCTTAAATCCCTCCCGCTCGAAGAGCTTCTGTGTCGCTTTCTCGTTCGCGAACAGGCCCGGGTGCAGGCGGCAGGCATCGCTCGGGCTGTCGACCGCCACGCCAGCCAACAGCATGCGCTGGAACATGTCAGGCGCGACCGTTTCCCACGCGACCACCTGATCGTGGATCAGCGGCAGCGCGACATCCGCCAGCAGGTGCACTTCTAGAGGATTGTCGGCCGTCCGGTTAATGCCGCGGCCCCGACCAATGTCCTGCAGCAACTCGTCGTCGCAGATCGCCGCGCGAAAGCGCTCAGCCGACTTGGACTCGTGCCGGAGTGCCCGGGCCGACCGGCTGGAGCCGTCCCGCATGCGGACCCCGACGCGTTCGCTCCGGTAGCCGCCTTCGGGCGCCTCATGCGCGAAGGCCGCGCAGAATGGTTCGAGATCGGTGTCACGCGGTAGAGGTCGTCCGACGACCACAATCCCGGCCACGTCGCCATAACCGTCAAGCCCCGCCACCGCGTTGAAGTGCAGCGTGACCACGCCCGGGATGTCCTTGAACGCCGCCTCGCAGGCCACATGGGTGATCACGAGCACCCGCCCCGGCGCGAGACGGCGGACCTGCCATCGGACGTAGTCGACACAATCCAGTAGAAGCCCCCTTGCTTCCGACCTGCGCCCCAGCAACGCGCCCTTTCCGAAACGCCCCGTCACCAGCCGCAACCACATTGCTGGAGCCGCAGCCTCGACCGTCCGCACCTCCAGACCAGGCAGCAGACAGCCCGCGATCTCAGATCGAAGTGTGGCGTCGAGATGCAGGACCGGCAGGTCTCGGAAGGCGTGATGCACCCGCGCCGGCTGGACGACCTGGACGGAATGGGTGCCGCTTCCCGGGTCGGGAGGACCTGCGCGGACCCGACCGTCCGTGTCCGCCTGCCCTTCCACCAGATCGGCAACAGCCCGCCAGAGGGTCATACGATGCTGGATTCGGTCTATCCGGAAGGAGCGTTCGACTGCCAGCCTTCGGGCGTGGCCCACAAGGCCGGGCCGCAGCCCGGGATCGTCGAGCCCACGGGCCTCGATCTGCACCATGTCCCGACAGGTCCCGGCCGTCAGTCCCTCGGCCAGCGTAGCCGTCTTGGTAAGGGCACCAGACCCCTGCGCGAGGAGCGCCCTGCGCAGCCGACCCCCAAAGGCCGCGCGATCGGCCATGGCGGCCGTGGTGCGGTTCCGCAGGGCGCCTGCGTCCTGGTCCGCGACGGATACCTCGCCAAGGCTTTCGACAACAAGGTCCGTACGCCGCACGGCCCTCTGCCAGAAACCCTCGTCGATGACTACAAGGGCGATATCCGAGTTCTCGACGGCCATGCCGGTGAACAGGGCGTCGTAGGGAGCCACGATCACATCGGCATCGGCCACCTCGTTTCTGTTCTGCTGCTTCAGGCATCCCTCGAAGTACCGGCAGGTACGGCCCTGCCGGTCGACACAGACGGCGGATTGGGGATCTAGGCGCGCCGCGATCGCCGCTCCGACGGCCTCGCGATCCCTGCACATCGGCTGTCCAGTCTCCGGGTCTATCCGGTCGTAGCCGCGAAGCACCGCCGCCGTGATACCGGTCTCCCGCCACTCGGTCGCTGTTTCTTCCGCAAGCGCATGTGAGGAGGCGAACCAAAGGATCCGGCCCGGCGCGCCGACCGCGATCAGGCGATCACGCAACTGCCGGAGGTGTCGCCGCGCTGCGGTGCTCTTGCCGAGACCCACTGTCGCCCTGATCCCGACCACCGGACGAGAACCCTCTCGCGGCTCGGCATGCCAGAGCCGGATCGACTCGCAGACCTCTGCGATGGCGCGGTCGAGGTCCAGCCGCGCCTCTCGCGCGCTGAGGCGCGGTTCCACGTGCTCGGCCTCCACCTGCGGGGCGCTCCGATCCGGCAGACGCCCCTCGGCATGCAGGCGCAGTTTGTCTGCCACCTTGCGCTCGGCATGCGCAAACGCGTATGGCGACAGTCCACCCTGACGGGGTCGGGTCAGGTCGGTGGTGGCATCGAACCTCTCCCACGCCAACCGGGCGATCGCGGCCCGGTCAGGTGTCCCGGCTTCGATCGCATCTTGCACGGCGTGGAATGCCAGCAGGGACAGCCAGGCATCCCGACCGTCTGTCACACGTCCGGTTTCATCCCGAACAGGACCATCCGCGGATGCGCCGATACGATCTGCCTGACCGGTTCTTGCTGTCCGCCTGTCTGACGGGCGCACGGGCAGAAGTCCGGCCGCCTCGCCGAGGAAGGCCTCGAGCAACGCCTGATCCACCACCGGCAACGCCTCGATAGGCAGATCCAACAGGCTCTCGCCGTCGGGCCAGGCATAGGGACGCCGGGTGCCAGGATGCCTACCGAAGGCCACGAACTGCTGGCCGGCTCCCAGAACCTCGATCGGATGCAATGCCAACTTCCGGAACGGCACCTCTGTTCTGTAGGGCAGCAGCCGTTTCGGCCATTGTCCGACCCGCTGGATCGTCGCGCCGAAGCGGCGCTCCGCGAGATCGGCAATCTGCCAGGCGAGGTCCGGATCGAGGATGTCGATGTCCAGTGCGACCAGACGCCCGGTCCGCAGCCCCGTGGCGTGACCGGGATACACGTCCGCCCATTCGGCGACCCGTGCCGCATCGATGGTCACGCCGCTCCAGCGTGTCACCGCCGGTCGCTTGGCGCCAGGCACGATCGGCAACGGCTCGTACCCGAGATCGAGGAGCCGCTCGGCGATGTCCCCGAATCTGGGAGTGTAAGTGCCGACAGGGCCGCCGGAGGCCGCCTTCGGGTCTTCTTCTCCATGGTGCGGGAGCGGTTGGCGGAAACGGTCCACGCCGCCCCGCGCTCAGTCCGACGGGCTCTCGAGATGCGCGGCCTCCCAGGCCAGCACATCCTCGCGCCGGTAAAGCACGCGCCCGCCCAGCCTCATCCAGCACGGGCCGATACCCGACTGCCGCCACCGCTGCAGGGTCCTCGGGCTGAGTTGCCAGTACCGCGCCAGTTCGGTTTCGATGATGCGAGGCGGGAGACCGAACCCCGGGGTTTCATCGCTGAACCTCGAAGGATTGCGGTCGTCCTTCTTCGGACCAAGCTGTTTCGCGAACGCTTCACCCATCGTCGCGCTCCCGCACCCAGACGGCGAAGAGCCCCTGACCGTCCTCAGTCCGGCCGGCGTCCTCGAGCCGCCAGACGAGGCTCTCCTCGAGGAGCAGCGGCAGATCGAAGGCGCGGTAGAGCCCCGGCAGCCGTTCCCAGTCGTCGTCGTCCTTGGTCATGCGGTCGTCCTCCTTGCCTTGCGCCGAACAGGCGCAGTTGAAGGAGAAAAGCCGTTCCACCGGGGCGAATGGGACACGTCCCGGCGCAGGCGATCGATGGCCCGCCGGAACCGCTTGCGCGCCTGAGCCGGCCGTAGCCCGAGTGCCGCGCCGGCCTCGCTTTGGGTGAAGCCGAGGAAGACGACCGCCGCAATCAGCGGCCCGTCCCGACCAAGCTGTTGCGCGGCGACCTTTGCAATCCGCTCTGCTGACTCGGGACGTTCGTCGGCAAGGCGCAGGTCCTCGATTGGCACGCTGATCCGGCCGCGGGATGCCTCGCGCATCAGATCACGGCGAAGGTCGCGTTCTAGATTGCGCAGGAGCGTCGCCGCAATCCTGAAGACCCGATCGAGATTGCAGGTGCGGATCGCGAGGGAGAACCGACCCAGAAGGTCCACGTCGAGGGTCTGGAGGTCGTCCCGGGCGAACCGGCGCAACCGGCCACGCACGGCATCGAGGCCGGGCCACAGGGCCAGCAGGACAAGTTCGACGGTCAGGCAGTCGTCACCGGCTTTCGCCTCCGCCACCAGGGCCCGGAGCATATCGTTGCGCCCATCGGGGTCTCCCCCCGGTCCGTGAAACTCATCGAGCAGCGCCGTGGGATCGGGAAACCTCGAGAGCGAGGGGTGGCGGGAAGCGAGACAGGTGAACTTGCGGGAGCTGCGCTGCACGGAGTGCAGCAGTTGCGCATGAAGCGCGGACCAGGATGAGGACATCGAGACGCCGGGTCTGCGGCCGGGCGTCTCGCGCCTCCCTTCGGACCATGGGTTCGGGCGTCACGCGCCTCGGATATCAGGCAGCGTTCGGCGACGGCCAGTCGAACCAGCCGCCGCCCGTGTTCACCGCGGAAGGGAGTTCAGCGTGCCGCAGCTGCGGCAGATCGCAGTCACCGGCCTTGCGAAGGTGTAGTGGTGACCACGGGCAAAGCGAACGTGTATCTGCGTTTCACTCTGGCGGCCGAGCAGCTTGAAGCAGCCGCTGCAGCGCCAGTCGTGGTGATGAGTTTTCCGGGCCATGTCGCCTCCTGACGTTGAATGACGCCTTGTGGCCCGGACCTGTGTGGAGGGTATCGCGGCACAGTCTGGAGAAAGTCTGGAGGCTTCAGGTCTTGAGCCGCCACCAGCCACCGATCTCGCCTTTCTCGACATACGTATCGAACACCAGCTTTCGCCGGGCGCCCGTGAAGACCTCCCGAGGCGATCGCGCGGACGATCCGTCTGTCAGCGTCTTGCTGTGGACATCCTTTTCTCCGGAGTTCCAGGCGCTGGCCAGAGCTTCGAAGAACCTGATCTGCACCGCAGTGTTGAGCGTGAGCGGTTCGTGCCACGGCGTCAGAAGCGTACCGACATGATTGTCCTTGCGAGCCACGCGAGGTGAATGCGTCCCCATGCGCAGGCTCCTCTCCTCGGAGAACCTCGCGAGCATCCTGTCACGGCCCTCAGCGGCATCAGCCTCTGAATTCCAGATGTCCGTGACGGGAATTGCGATATTCTCGACCAGAAACCGTGGGGCCTCTGTACCCGCACAGAGAACGATGCCGGGCCCTGCTGCGTCACGCGAACGAAGTTCGGTCTCGATCCCCTGCATGGCCCGCAGGTCGTCCAGCCTACGGGCCAGGTAGACTGGAATGGCTCGGCCGTTGTCCTTCACAGAGCCCAGAGCATAGAGGTTCGGCTCGATCTCGCGGACATCCGCGACGTCGAGATATCGTGTCAGCTCTGTTGCGATGAACTCACGACACCAGCCCGGCTCGAGACGATACCGGGTGAATGCTTTCGCCTCCGGACTGAACGACTCCTCATCTGAAACCTCCGCCTCGATGACCTGGTCGTCTTCTCTGTCCTGCAATGTGAGTGTCTGACGTCGGCTCTGCTTCAGGAAGCCTTTTGCAAGGAGGCCGTCTATCGTGAGGCCGAACTCGGCAATCTGGAGTCCCGTCACAACGTCCTCACCGAGTTCGAAAAGGCGCAGCAATCCCGGGAAGATTGCGACAGTCTCCTGCTGATCCGGCGGGGTCACTTCCCGCATGATCTTCCAAGCCCTCAGCAGCCCGAGACCCAGTTCGCGCAGTCTGCGATCCTTGTGTCCCAGCACATCGGAGGCGTTGGCGCCCATGACGGTGATCTTGAATGTCCTCAGGCGGGCCACATCCGGAAGTCGGTACCCGACCGAGATGACGACACGGTTGATGCCGGCCCGGCCGCGAAACCGCAGGGCTCCGGACAGGTAGCGCGAGGCAAGCCTGCCGATATCGTCCTCCTTCGTGACCTTAAGTGACACACGACGTGCGAAGCTGCCGAGCAGCAGTTCAAATTCAGTGACAACAGCCGACTCGATCTGGATATCCGCGATATCCGGGCAGCAAAGCTCGAAGGATCTGGTGAACCGCGAGAGGTCGAATATCCTTTCGGACAGGGGCCGTTCCGAGACGTTCTGCTTCAGCACGACTTCGGCGAATGCATTCGCGACCGTGTGTCGTTCGCGGAAGCTGACGCCCAGAACCTCGATCCTGCGGGCACCGGGAGTATAGACGAGCTTGATCTCGTCCTGAGGCCGGAAATACAGAGGCTTGCGAGTTCCATCAGGCTGGTGCGCGTAGACGGAGGACATATGGGCACCGTGCCTGGCGAACAGCATGACCGACGCCGGATACTTCCTGTTGGCTTCGAGTTCGATCGCTGAGACACGGGGAGAGTCCCCCAGCTTAAGCACTTCTGTCAGCCGGAGAACGAGCATCGGCAAGTCGATTTCGGATACCTTTGCGGGGAGTTCTTCTTCCAGATCAAGCGCAAAGGTGGAATAGACCCCGGACCGTTCCCGGTCCCTTCGCACGTGATAGTAGCTTTCCGCGTCCTGGAATAATGTGGGCAGATTGACGAATGTCCAACAGCTTCTGCCGATCTCGTCGAACTGGGTCAGGAGGAATCGAGACTGCTCCTCGGTGCCCCCGCCGGCGACCACCGTCTGGATCGCTTCGTCGCCGACATCGCCCGAGAGCTCCACGACCCTGACGCTCTGCGCCTCGATGATTTCGAGCAGTTCGGCATCCAGATCACAGATGTCATGATCCTCGAGGCGAGCCTCGGACGTGCCATCCAGCGACGCAACATCGAAACTGCGGTTGGCGCCAACCTCGCCTGACGGCATCACCAGGTTCAGGAACTCGGCGGCGAGCCTTGCCGGAATGTCTTCCAGAATGAGGCGGGTATTTGGACCGATCGACGCCATGGCATTCTCCGATATTGGTCAATATTAGCTTCAACTGAAATTGCCGAAACTACTTTTGTCCCATTCGCACATCGATGTCGGCTTTTGACATGCATGAACCCCTTGAACCCATGCCACTTGTCCCCAGTCGAGCGCCGTGCCGAACTCTGCCGCCTGCTCGCACTCAGCCTTGTCCGACTGCACCGGAGAAATTTGCCGGACGGCTCAGATGCCAGCGGAATGCCCCTACACAACTCGTCCGACCAGAGCGGTACTGCGCCTCCCCGAAGGAGGAACGCATGACCGAACACGACCCCATCCCCGCGCGCCTGGCCGCGCTGAAGACCACCTCGACCAGGGACCTGAAACAGCAGTGGCGGGACCTGTTCGACAGCGAGCCGCCGCCCTTCAACCGACGCTATCTCGAGAGCCGCCTCGCCTACCGTATCCAGGAACTCGCCCATGGCGGGCTGAAACCGGAGACGATCCGGCGGCTGGAACGGCTGGGCGAGGAACTCGACGGCGGCGACAAGAAGAAGCGCGGCATCCGCGCCGACCGCGACCGACCCATCACGGGCACGCGCCTGCTGCGCGAGTGGCAGGGCGTCGAACAGATCGTCACTGTCACCGCGGACGGCTTCGAGTGGCAGGGGCGGCCCTACAAGTCGCTGTCCGCCATCGCGCGGGCCATCACCGGCACGCGCTGGAACGGCTGGGTCTTCTTCGGGCTCAAGAACCACAGGGGGCGGACATGACAAAGCCGCCCGAAAAAACCAAGGCCGTCCGCAAGCTGCGCTGCGCGGTCTACACCCGGAAATCCTCCGAGGAAGGGCTGGAGCAGGAGTTCAACAGCCTCCACGCCCAGCGCGAGGCATGCGAAGCCTACATCGCCAGCCAGCGGTCCGAGGGCTGGGTACTGGTCCGCGATCAGTATGACGACGGCGGCATCTCGGGCGGCACGCTGGAGCGGCCAGGCCTGCAGCGGCTGCTGGAGGACATCGAGGACGGGCTGGTCGACGTGGTCGTGGTCTACAAGATCGACCGCCTCAGCCGCTCGCTGGCCGACTTCGCCAAGCTGGTCGAGGTATTCGACCGGAACGGGGTGACCTTCGTCTCGGTGACGCAGTCGTTCAACACCACCACGTCCATGGGTCGGCTGACGCTGAACATTCTGCTCTCCTTCGCCCAGTTCGAGCGGGAGGTCACGGCCGAACGCATCCGCGACAAGGTCGCCGCCAGCCGGAAGAAGGGCATGTGGATGGGCGGCGTCCCGCCCTACGGCTACCGCGTCGAGAACCGGAAGCTGGTGATTGACGACGAGCATGCCGAGCATGTCCGCTGGATCTTCGTCCGCTTCCTCGAGATCGGGTCCTGTACGGAACTGGCGCGGGAGGTCGGCGCACGCGGCATTCGGACCCCGCGCGGCAACCGGATCGACAAGAAATACATCTATCGGATGCTCAGCAACCGCGCCTACATCGGCGAAGCCGTCCACAAGGGCGACAGCTATCCCGGCGAGCATGACGCCATCGTCGACCGCGAAACGTGGGACCGTGTCCATGCGATCCTGCAGGAGAGCCCGCGCAAGCGCGCCGCACGGACCCGCGCCGAAACACCGGCGATGCTGAAGGGACTGCTGTTCGGTCCCGACGGCGCCGCTTTCTCGCCGACGCACACCCGCAAGGGCGACAGGCTCTACCGCTACTACGTCAGCCAGACCGTGCTGAAACACGGCGCCGGATCATGCCCGGTGGGCCGCGTGCCCGCAGGCGAGATCGAGGCTGCCGTCATCGACCAGCTTCGCGCCGTGTTCCGCCAGCCCGAGATCGTGGCGGGGACATGGAAGGCGGCGCGCCCCCACGCCGAAGACATCACCGAGGCCGACGCACGGTCAGCGCTTCACCAGCTCGATCCGTTGTGGGACGAGCTTTTCCCTGCCGAGCAGGCGCGCATCGTCACGCTGCTGGTCGAGCGCGTGGACATCGGCACGGACGGTCTCAATGTACGCCTGCGCATCGACGGGCTCAGCGGACTAGCCCGCGAGATGCTGGCCGGTGGCATCGAGGCCGCGGCATGACCCGCGGGGCGCCGATGCCGGACACCGTAACGCTCCATGTCCCGTTCCGCGTCGTAAAGCGCGGCGGGCGGAAGGAGATGCAGATGCCCGAGGGCGCCACGCAACCGCGGCGGACGGACAACACGCTGGTTAAGGCGTTGGCCCGCGCGTTCCGCTGGAAGCGGATGCTGGAGTCGGGCGAGTTCGCGTCGATTTCCGAGCTGGCTGAGAAGGAAGGGATCGCCTTCACTTACATGGCCCGGGTCCTGCGCCTGACCCTGCTGGCGCCAGACATCGTTGAGGCGATCCTGGACGGAAGGCAGCGGCCGGAGGTGACACTGGCGCGGGTGCTGGAGCCGTTCCCGGTGGAGTGGATGAGCCAAGGCGCGGCAATCGAGCTCGACCGCAATCATTCGTAGCCGCCACAGCGTTCTCGCAACGTAAGCCACTGGCACTTCATGGCAGTTGGCGCTGGAAGGCGACCCTCTCGATCGCTACTCTGGCCCGGAAAATCACAATCAACCCGAAGAGCCCTCATGGCCTTCTTCGACGACATGGGGCCGAAAAGTCGAAATGGCAGTCAAGAAATCAGATCTTTATTCCTCGCTCTGGGCATCATGCGACGAGCTCCGCGGCGGAATGGATGCGAGTCAATACAAAGACTATGTCCTGTTCATGCTGTTTATCAAATATGTCTCTGACAAATATGGGGACAGCAATGATCTCGAGCCACCAATCATCATTCCGAAGGGCGCGAGCTTCAGTGACATGGCGGCCCTTACGGGAAATCCGAATATTGGGGATCTGATCAATACGCAGGTGATTCAGCCGCTCGTTGATGCCAACGAGATGCTGGCGCGAACGGATTTTCCCGACTTCAACGATCCGAACAAACTTGGTGAAGGCAATGACCGTGTTGACCGGCTTGGTCGTCTGATTTCCATTTTCTCGAGCCCGGATCTGAATTTCGCGAAGAACCGAGCGGACCATGACGATATTCTGGGCGACGCCTATGAATACCTCATGCGCCATTTCGCGACCGAAAGCGGCAAGAGCAAGGGGCAGTTCTACACCCCGTCGGAGGTCAGCCGGATCATCGCCAAGGTGATCGGTATCTCGCCGAAGAACACCGTTGCTGGAACCACCGCATATGACCCCACATGCGGATCGGGCTCTCTGCTCCTCAAGGTTGCGGCCGAGGCGGGCAAGCGAATCACGCTCGAAGGCCAGGAAAAGGACGTGACCACCGCCGGTCTCGCCCGCATGAACATGATCCTGCACGACTTCCCGACGGCAAAGATCGTGGCGGGCAACACCCTGACGACCCCCAAGTTCCTCGAGGGGGAGCGCCTGCGGACATACGACTACGTCGTCGCCAATCCGCCGTTCTCGGACAAGGCATGGAGCACCGGCTTCAGCTATGACGAAAAGGGCGCCATTACGGACAAGCATAAGCGGTTCGAATGGGGCGCTCCGCCCAAGAAACAGGGCGATTACGCCTATCTGCTGCACATCATCCGCACCATGAAAAGCAGCGGCAAGGCCGCCTGCATTCTTCCCCATGGCGTGCTGTTCCGTGGCAATGCCGAGGCCGACCTGCGCGAGGCGCTGATCAAGTCCGGCTACCTCAAGGCGATCATCGGTCTGCCGCCAAACCTGTTCTTTGGCACGGGCATACCGGCTTGCATCGTCGTTCTCGGCAAGGAAAATGCCACCGCCCGGCGGGGGATCTTCATGATCGACGCGTCCAAGGGGTTCCGCAAGGACGGAGCCAAGAACCGCCTGCGCGAGCAGGACATCCACCGCATCGTCGACACCTACCGCAAGGGCGCGGACGCGCCGGGCTATGCCCGCATGGTGCCCTTTGACGAAATCGCCGACCCGCGCAACGCGTTCAACCTCAACCTGGCGCGCTACATCGACACCTCGGAGCCCGAGGATATCCACGACATCGACGCGCATCTGCAGGGCGGCATCCCGAAACGGGACATCGACGCGCTGCAAGGCTGGTGGAAGGTCATGCCGTCTCTGCGCGGAGAGCTCTTCGAAGATCTCCGGCCAGGATACCTCTCACTGACCCGCCCGATCGCCGAGGTGAAGGCGGGCATCGAGGAGCATGAGGAATTCCGTACCTTCACCGCCGCAGCCGCAGGAACCTTCGCCGCTTGGCGTGGCAGGGCCGATACGGCCTGCCGGGCTTTCGCGCCCGGTGACCAGCCGAAGGAAATGATCGAAACCATTTCCGAGGACCTGCTCGAGGCCTTCCGCAAGGTGCCTCTGGTCGACCCTTATGACGTGTACCAGCACCTGATGGACTACTGGGCCGAGGCGCTGCAGGACGATTCCTATGTCATCGCCGCCACCGGATGGGTCGCAGGCGCCCAGCCGCGCGAGATCGTCAAGCGCAAGAATAAGGACGGCAAGCTCGCCTGGCCCGAGCCCGGCGATTACGTCATCGGGCGGCGGCGGTTCACCTCGGACCTGATCCCGGCCCGCCTGATGGTGGCGCGGTTCTTCGCGGCGGAGCAGGGCGAGATCGATGCCTTCGACGTGCGGATCGCGGAACTGGAGCAGGACCTTGCCGAGAAGCTCGAAGAAGGCATGGGCGAAGAGGGTCTGCTGGCCGAGGTGATCGAGGGCGAAGGTGACAAGCAGAAGATCACAGCGCAGGCGCTGAAGGCCCGGCTGAAGGAAATCGGCCGCGATCCGGACCTCGTTGACGAACGGCAGGCGCTCGAAGCCTACCAGAGAGTGATGATCGCGCTCGACGCCACGAAGAAAAAGCGCAAGGCGGCTAACGATGCCCTATGGAAAAAGGTGCACGACCGCTATGGCACGCTGACCGAGGATGAGGCCAAGATGCTGGTGGTCGCGGACAAGTGGCTCGACACGATCGAGGCCCGCGTAACCGATGAGGTGGCGCATATGGCGCAAGCCCTGTCCACGCGGGTCAAGGGGCTGGCCGAACGCTATGCCATGCCGCTGCCCAAACTGGAGGAAGAGGGCGATGTGCTGGCCGCCCGTGTCGCAACCCATCTGAAGGCGATTAGGGCCGCATGGAACTGAGGCCAGGCTACAAGCACACGGAGATTGGCACGATCCCAGAGGACTGGGAGGCGGTGCCTTTGGGCGATCTGTTCACCTTCAAGAACGGCTTGAACAAGGCGAAGAAGTATTTCGGCTATGGCACGCCCATCGTGAACTACATGGATGTGTTCCGGCAGCCGGGTTTGCGGTTGGACAGGGTCGAGGGTCGGGTCGACGTATCCAAGTCTGAGTTGGAAGCATTCGAGGTACGCAAGGGCGACGTCTTCTTTACCCGCACGTCCGAAACCGTCGAGGAGATCGGCGTTGCTGCGGCGATGCTCGATGCGGCGACGGACACCGTGTTCAGCGGGTTCGTTCTGCGCGCACGACCCACGGGCGACAGGCTTGACGATCTGTTCAAGGCCTACTGCTTTTCGCCACGGTACTTTCGGCGACAAGTCGTTGCGCGGGCGACCTACACGACGCGGGCATTGACCAATGGTCGTTCGCTATCAGCTGCTATCCTGGCGGTCCCGCCGGTGGCGGAGCAGCGGGCAATTGCGGAAGCGCTTTCAGACGCCGACGCAGAAATTAAGAACATTGGCGAGTTGATCTTCAAGAAGCGCGCCCTTCGGACCGGTGCACTGCAACGTCTGCTAACTGGCAAGACCCGTCTACCAGGTTTTTCGGAACCCTGGATACCGAAGCGCCTCGGGGATCACGTTTCATTCTTGAAGAATGGCGTGCACTCCCGAGCGCAGCTCACCGCCAATGATCCGGTGCGTTACCTTCACTATGGTGATATTCACGTCTCTCAGAGTCTGAGCCTCGACCTTCAAGTAGCCGACATGCCCCGGCTGCCAGAGACAGATGCTGCACGCCTGTCGCGCCTCGAGACTGGCGACACTGTATTCGTGGATGCCTCAGAAGATCTTTCCGGAGTAGGGAAGTCGCTTGAGATTGCGGGCGCCGATGGCATCGAAGCCGTGGCAGGACAGCACACTATTGCGGCCCGTTTTGACAAGGACGTGCTTGCGGACGGGTTCAAGGGCTACTTGCAGCACATCCCGGCGTTCACCACGCATCTCCGCAGGCTGGCCGCTGGCACAAAGGTCTACGCCACCAACCGCAAACATATTGCCAGCGCGGAAATCCTTCTGCCGGAACTAGAAGAGCAGAAGGCCATCGTCCGCGTCCTTTCTGACATGGATGCCGAAATCACCGCGCTTGAGGCCCGTCTCGAGAAGACCCGAGCGCTCAAGCAGGGAATGATGCAGGCCTTGCTGACCGGCCGCGTACGCCTGCGGGTTGAGGGCGAGCCGCTGGATGTGTTGGAGGTGGCGCATGCCTGAACGTCCCCGCAGCGAACGCGTCACGCAGGACCGCCTTGCGGCCCGCATCACCACGCCGGAGGACGAGGGCGGTCTCGGCTACCGGAACCTTGGCGACTGGTCGGGCCGCCCGAACAACCGTTGTGTCGAGCCCGATCTGCTGCGCGCCAACCTCTCCGCCCGCGGCTATTCCGATGACGAGATCAATGCCGCCCTGACGCGCCTGATGCAGGCGATCGAGGTGACCGGCACCACGCTCTATCAGGCCAACCTCCGCACCTATACACTGCTGCGCTATAGCGTTGACGTGCAGACCTCGGTCGCCGCCCCGCACAAGACGGTGCACCTGATAGACTGGGAGAACCCCGCCGCCAACGACTTCGCCCTCGCCGAGGAAGTGACGCTAAAGGGCGGGCATGAACGGCGCCCCGATCTGGTCGTCTACCTCAACGGTCTCGCCGTCGCGGTGATCGAACTGAAACGCTCCTCGGTCGAGATCGGCGACGGCATCCGGCAGTTGATTTCCAACCAGGACGAGATTTTCAACGCCCCGTTCTTCGCCACCGCGCAGCTTCTGCTGGCAGGAAGCGATGCACAGGGCCTGCGCTACGGCACGGTCGGCACGCCTGAAACGCTGTTCGTCGAATGGCGCGACGAGGAGCCGCCGACTGGCGATCTGGTGGCCGGTGCGCTTCTCGACCGCCCCGTTGCACAAATGCTGCGCAAGGACCGGCTGCTCGACCTGATCCGGAACTTCGTGATCTTCGACGCAGGCATCAAGAAGGTTCCCCGGCAACACCAATTCGTGGGCGTGAAGCTGGCGCAGGAGCGGCTGGCCAAGCGCGAGGGCGGCGTCATCTGGCACACCCAGGGGTCTGGCAAGAGCATCCTGATGGTGCTCCTGGCCAAATGGATTCTCGAACGCGAGCCGGATGCCCGTGTGCTGGTCATCACCGACCGCGACGAGCTCGACAAGCAGATCGAGGGCGTGATGCGCAACGCGGGCGTCGTTGGCGCCGATGCGCCATCGCCTCGGGTGACGCGCCGCGACGAGTTCGTGAGCTGGCTGGGCGCGCCGTCGCCCCGACTGATCTGCGCGCTGATCCACAAGTTCGACACGACGGAGCTTAAGGGGCCGCCCCCGCGCGTCACCGGCCGCTTCTACGTTTTCGTGGACGAGTGCCACCGCACCCAGGGCGGCGACATGAACAAGCAGATGAAGCGCTGGCTCGAGGGCGCGATCTTCATTGGCTTTACGGGCACCCCGTTGCTGCGCAAGGACCGCGAGACCACGCGTGAGGTCTTCGGCACCTACATCCACACCTACAAGTTTCAGGAAGCGGTCCGGGATAAGGTCGTGCTCGACCTGAAATACGAGGCGCGCGACGTGCCGCAGCGCATGACGAGCCCGGCAGCAATCGACGCTTGGTTCGAGAAGAAGACCAAGAACCTCAACAACTTCCAGAAGGCAGTACTGCGGAAACGCTGGGCCAACATGGAGGAGCTGCTCAGCGCGACAGAACGGAAACGCCGGATCGTCGCGGAGATCGTGCAGGACTTCGATCTGAAGCCGCGGCTGAGCGACGACCGAGGCACCGCAATCCTGGTAGCCTCCTCGATCCCCGACGCCTGCGAATTCTATCGCGAATTCCAGAGCACCCGGCTCGGGCCGCATGTGGGAATCGTCACGTCGTTCGAGCCGAACCACAATGCGATCTCGAGGGAGCCCGCCAACAGCGACGAGCGGTACAAGTACGACACCTACACGAAATTCGTGCTGAAGGGCGGCCAGAGCACGACAGCCTATGAGACCGAGGTCAAGCGGCGCTTCATCGAAGAACCCGCGAACATGAAGCTGCTGATCGTGGTGTCCAAGCTGCTCACCGGCTTCGACGCGCCGAGTTGCAGTTACATCTACCTCGACGACAAGCTGCGGGACCACACGTTGTTCCAGGCGATCTGTCGGACCAACCGGCTCGATGGCGACGACAAGGATTACGGCCACATCGTCGACTTCAAGGAGCTGTTCGGCGACGTCCAGCACGCGATCGCGGTCTACAGCTCGGATGAGCTGGATGTTGATGAAGGGAGCGGCGGAGAAAACAACGTCGAGATCAAGAATTGGCTCGAGGAAGGTAAGGCGCGCCTGGACGCGGCGCGGGAAGCGCTTCACTACCTGTGTGCGCCAGTGGCACCTCCGAGGGAGATCGAGCAGTTCTTGCGATACTTCTGTGGCGATGCCGGAGACCCGAACGCCTTGAACGAGACTGAGGCACTCAGGGTCTCATTCTACAAGACCGTCGCCTCCTTTGTCCGCGCTTATGCAGCGATTGCGCAGAATCTAGATGAAGCCGGGTATACCCCGTCTGAGCAGACGGACATCCAGCGGGAAATTGACTTCTACACCGACCTCCGCGCCGCAATAAAAAGGCACTCGGGAGAAGAACTCGACATCAAGCCGTATGAAGCGGACATGCGGCACCTGCTGAACACCTATATTCAAGCGGACCCAGCGCAGACGCTTGGTGCACTGTCGAACGTTTCGCTAACGCAAGCCATCATCGAAACTGGCATCCACGACGCCATTGCCAAACAACTCAACGAGAAGGGCAAGCTGTCAAAGAAGGCTGTCGCAGAGGGCATCATAAACAATATCCGAAAGACTATTATTCGTGATCAGCTCACGGACCCGCGCTTCTACGATGAGATGTCCAAACTCCTTGAGGATTTGATCAAACAGAGCCGCGATAGTGCGGAAGCCTACGAGGCGTTTCTGAAAAAAGCGGAAGAGCTGGTTCGAAAGCTGGCGGCGCGCGAAGCAGGTCCAGACTTGCCAGCCGGGCTCCACGGAAATCGTGAGGCTACGGTAGTGTTCAACAACCTCCAAAGTCTGCCTGCTGACAAGTTCACCTGTCCTGCCGATGAGGAACAAAGGGCGGAGCTCGCCCTTGAAATCGACCGGGCCATCCGCGAACACGCCCCTGCCGGCTGGAAGGGTGACCCAGTTCGCGAGCGGGAGGTCAAGAACGTGCTCTTCCCGCTCTTCAACCGAGATCGAGATGCAACCCTCGCGATGTTCGAGATCATCAAGAACCAACAGGGGTATTGATGGGAGAGTCCATCGAAATTGGAGACATCACAATCAGCGTGACCCGGAAGGACGTCAAGAACGTCCACCTGTCGGTCCACCCGCCGGACGGACGCGTCACGCTTGTAACCCCTACTTCGACCAGGATCGACGTTGCGCGCGCATACGCGATCACAAGAATTGGATGGATCCGGCAGCAGCAAGAGCAGCTACGCTCGCAGGCGAGGGAAGCCCCACGTTCATTCGTCGGTCGCGAGACCCACTACCTTTGGGGACGACGCCATCTTCTCCGTGTGACGGAGCTCGACGCCAAGCCTGAGGTAAAACTAGACCACCGCACGATCCATCTCCAGGTCCGCCCCGGAACTTCCCGCGACGGACGCGCCAAGGTGATTCACGCTTGGCATCTGAAGCTACTTCATGGCGCAGTCCCACCCATCATCGACAAATGGGAAAGCCGCATCGGCGTTAAGGTCCACCGCTACTTCTTGCAGCGGATGACAACCAAGTGGGGAAGCTGCAACTCGAAGGCAGGCACTATTCGGTTGAACACTGAACTCGTGAAGAAACCGCGCGACTTGCTGGAGTATGTAATCGTTCACGAGATGGTCCATATTTCCGAGCCGACGCACAGCGCCCGGTTCTTTGCTCTGCTTTCTGAGCATTATCCGAGTTGGCCTGAAGCCCGGCGGGAGCTGAACGAATTACCCGTTCCTCAGCTTACCGGGAGCTGAGGCGACGACGGTCCCCCTGGAGCTGGCACCGGTTCGATTTATGACCCTTCTCGCGAAAGGCACCAAGATCGAAGTGCCGAACTGCGGCTGTAAAGTATCCCTTTCTATCCATGCACTTACAGGCTTTGCACCGAAATTGCGCGGTCGAGAGGTCCGGAGAATATTGGCCCTGAGAGACGGGTTCCGGGCCACCTGGCGTCGGCACCGGTGGTCAGCCCCGCCCGCATAACCCTCGAAAACAACGAGAAAATCCGGCCGCAGCCGGATCGGGAGAACGCTTTCGCGAGGGCAAGTGGCGGAGAGACAGGGATTCGAACCCTGGAGACGGTTTCCCGCCTACACACTTTCCAGGCGTGCGCCTTCGACCACTCGGCCACCTCTCCGGTCCGGCCTAATTACGAAAGCGCTCCCGGTTCCGCAAGGGGTCATTTGCCCGATCTTCCGGCCTCGGGAACACGGGCAAACAGCCCGCATTCCCGCGCACCATGCAACGTTGCGGCCACGGCGCGCAGGTCGCTGTAGCCGCCTGTCAGGCGGGGATCAGGCGCAGCGTCGTGCCGCAGACCACGACGTCGCTGCCCGACACGGGCAGACCGCGACGCGCGGCCATCGCGATGCCACGGGCCGGGTCCTCGACCACCACGTCCAGCGCCGACAGCCCCGGCCCCCGGTCGTCGCCCGGCGGGACGAAGCGCAGGGTGAAGTTGGCCAGCCGGACCTCCGGCACGTCGCCTTCGGATACCGCAACCCCGAGAACCCGGCCCCAAAGGGCCGCCAGCCCGGCCGGATCGTCCGACTGCAGCTCGGCCGCCGTCATGGCCAGCGCGGCGCCCTTGGGCTCGTCCTGCCACCCCGTGCCGCCCGCGGGCATCCAGCGCCCGGTGACGTCGCATTCGGTGTCCCAGTCGGCCTCGAGAAAGGCGGCCTTCAGGTCGCCCGGATGCAGTTGCATGATGTTCCAGTCGCCGCGATCCGAGACATGGGCCTCGCGCACCCCCGCCGCCTTGGCGCGGGCCCGCAGGGCGGTCTGCTCCTCCAGGCTCTCGCACTGGCAGATCACCATGTAGCCGCCATCGCCGCCCCGCCGGTCAATATAGCGGCCCGCGGCGGTGCCATCCTGCACCGGTGCCACGACCTCCAGGAACTGGGTCCCGATGGTCAGCAGCGTGTTTTCCAGCCCGTACTTGCCGACGCCCGGATCAATGTGACCGCCCTCGACCCCGAGGACGGCCCTGAGATCATCCATGACCGGGGCAAGCTCCCCGGCCACGAGACATATCTGTCTGAGATGAATGGCCATCGGCTCAGCGGTTCTTCCACTGAGGCTTGCGCTTCTCGACAAAGGCGTTCACGCCCTCGTGGAAATCCTCGGTGTTGCGCAGTTCGGTGCTGACGTAGCGCGAGTAGTGCAGCGAGATACGCAGGTTCTCGAGGTCCTCCATCGCGTTCAGGACGCGCTTGGTCGCCTTGATCGACGAGGGCGAGACGCTGATCAGCTCCTGCGCCTTGGCCATCGCGCGGTCCATCAGGTCGGCCGGGCTGCAGACCTCGTTGACGAAGCCGAACTCCTTGCCCTCGGCGGCGGTCACGGAACGACCGGTCAGCATCATCTCGACCGCGCGCTTGCGGCCGATCTGGCGCGACAGGCGCTGGACGCCACCGGCGGCGGCGAACAGGCCGACCTTGACCTCGGGCAGTGCGAACTTCGCCGTATCGGCGGCGATGATGATGTCGCAGCTCAGCGCGGTTTCAAAGCCGCCGCCCATGGCAAAGCCGTTCACGGCGGCCACGATCGGCTTTTCCAGGTCATACCGCATCGACAGGCCGGCGAAACCGGACGGCGGGGGCGTGCCCTTGCCGCCCTGCGCGGTGTATTTCAGGTCGTTCCCGGCCGAGAATGCCTTGTCCCCTGCCCCGGTCAGGATCGCGCACCACAGGTCCTGATCCTTCGCGTAGTCGTCCCAGACCTCGGCCAGTTCGCAATGCGCCGGTGCATGTAGCGCGTTGTAGAGCTCGGGCCGGTTCATCGTGACCTTCAGGATCGGGCCGTCCCGTTCCACCGTGCAATATTCATATGCCATCTTGCTTAGTTCCTCCCTGTCCATCGGACACTTGCCTGCCGGATGGTAGGCGGGGATTCGGAGGGGAGCAAGCAGAGCCTGTGCCATTGCACGGACAGGTTTCGTTCACGGGATGTGCCGGTTTTCGCGGCAGCGCAGAAACAGTCTGAGCCCGTGAACACCTCTATCCGGGGACCGGCACCAATCCGCCTTCTTTCAGCCACATTCCCTTGTTGCCATGTCCGGAGACAGGCAGAAAACAGCGAGGTCGACCATGCCCGTTCCCAAGCCACAGACCCCGGCCCAGCCGGTCAAGACACCGAAACCGCCGCGCCCCGCCCCCTACGCATTCCGGGACTGGGCCGCGATCTGATCCTCCGTCCTCACTCGGGGACGTAGGTCAGCCGGATCACATCCGCGCCGAACCGGTCACTGCCGGTAAGCCTCAGCCGGGGCCGCGCCTCCCGGAAGAAGGGCGTGCCGCCGCCCAGAACGACCGGGTGCAGATACAGCCGGTATTCGTCGACCAGCCCGAGCGCGGCGACATGCTGCGCGATCACCGTGCCGGCCACCTGTATGTAACCGGTCTCCGCCGCCTTCAGCTCCCGGATCGCCGTGTCGACAACGCCGCCGATCAGCTTCGCGTTCGGGCCGACGGCCTCCAGTGTCCGCGAGACCACCCATTTCGGCTTTTCCCGCCAGGCGACGCCAAAGGCGCGCAGATCCGGCGACCAGGCGGGATCCTCCTCGTCCCAGAATTGCATCAGCTCGTACATGCGCCGCCCGTAGAGGCTGCCGCTCATCTCGCGCGCATGGTCGATCCAGTGCCGGAACAGCACCTCGTCCGGAGAGAAGCGGTCATGATCGACGTATCCGTCCAGCGAGACATTCGCGGCGACGATGAACCTGGCCATATCGGACCCCCTCACTTACGTTGTATTCAACGTAGCGCAGAAGCCCTCTCCCGGCCAGCACCCCGTACCGGTCAACGAAAAAAGCCGCCCCAAGGGGAGCGGCCTTTCCGAAATCACTGCCCTGTCAGGCTCAGCCGACCAGCTCGAGACCCGAGAAGAAATAGGCGATCTCCTGCGCGGCGGTTTCCGGCGCGTCCGACCCGTGGACCGAGTTCTCGCCAACCGATTCCGCGAATTCGGCGCGGATGGTGCCGGGGGCTGCGTCCTTGGGGTTGGTGGCGCCCATCACTTCGCGGTTCTTCGCGATCGCGCCTTCGCCTTCCAGCACCTGCACAACGACCGGTTCGGAGGCCATGAATTCGCACAGCTCGTCATAGAACGGGCGCGCGGCGTGCACTTCGTAGAACTTGCCGGCCTGTGCCTTGCTCAGATGGATGCGCTTCTGCGCGACGATCCGCAGGCCCGCGTCCTCGAACTTGGCGTTGATCTTGCCGGTCAGGTTGCGGCGGGTCGCGTCGGGCTTGATGATGGAAAGCGTGCGTTCGGTGGCCATGTCTCGTCCTCGTTCATGACGGGGACGCGCCTGCGTCCCCTGAAATCCGCCGCCCGCCTAGCATGACCCCCCGAGTTTGAAAAGCCGCAAGATCGGCGCGGGTCCACCTGCTTCATTTGGCCGGACAAACTCCGGGGGAGTCGCGGCCCACCGGGCCGCGGCGGGGGCAGAGCCCCCTGCTTTGCCGTTGTTTGCAGTTTTCTCCGGCGCCCGGTCAGGAAGTGCATACTGATCCCGCAGGGCCAGTGCTGCAAGGGTTTCAGCACACGAGATGTGCGGGCGCGATGCTGTCGAGTTCTGGCGCGAGGAGCGCGGCGAAGTCGGTTTCCAGCTTGATCGAGAGGCCATGCTCAGCCTGAGCAACGGGTAGCAGAACGATGCGCTCGATGATTTGGCGCAGGAACTGGTTTGCCTGGTCGACGAGATCAGGATCCCCGAGGAGCTGCTCCATCCGTTCGATGGCGCTCTCGAAGAGAACGGCCGGGTCCGGCATCACGGCGGCCGCAGTCTCTGCCTTCGCACGGAGTCTATGCAGCGCCTGCTCCAGGTCGGCGATCTCGGCTTCTACTTCTTCCGAGCGTGCCCTGTAGAGCGCGAAGGGCGCTCCGTCCTCGATGGCGTCGAGAATGGCCTTCCGGGCGCTCTCCGCCTTGCCGAGCCGCTGCTGCAGCCTGACGATGTCCCGGCGCGGGTCCGAAGCCTCGATCTTGCGACGCTCCGTTTCGAGGGCTGCCGAGAAGGCCTCGAGCATCTCCGGCGAACGGAAGGCATCGCGGATGCGGCCAAAGACACGCCTTTCGATGCGCTTCTGCGAGATGCTGACCCGGTTCTCGCAGGCATGCTTTCGCGACTCGTTGCAGCGGAAGCTGGTGGCGCTGACCTTGACGTAGTTCGCGCCACAGCACCCGCAGACCATCAGCCCCGACAGCAGGTATCGATTGCGACGCGCGGCCTCGGGGTTCGCGCCGCCGGGCTTGTCGGCCACGCGTTTCGCGGCGCGGGTGATCTGGGACCGGCTCCGTTCCCAGAGATCGTCGGAGATGATGCGCAGACCGGGGATCTCCTGTTCGCGCTTTTCCAGCGGGGTCACCTCGGTGCGCTTCACGCCGGTCTTCGGATGGTAGTGCCGCGTCGTGGCACAGGTCACCGCGCGGCCGAGATAGAGCGTGTTGTGCAGGATACCGTAGCCCCGTGCGGCGTGGCCGCGGATGGTTGATGAATCCCAGGTGCCACCCTTCGGCGCGGGCACACCCTCGGCGTTCAGCGCCCGGGCGATGGTCACGGCGGACAGCCCCTCGGCGGTGTCCTCGAAAATTCGGCGTATGACCACGGCCTCGTCCGGGTTGATCCGGCGGTTCGGTTCGCCCGGTGCCGCATCTTCCACGATGTCGTAGCCGTAGGCCGAGGAATGCGTCCTGTTGCGGGACAGCGCGCCCTGCATGCCGCGCTTGGTATGAACGCCGATCATCTCGGAGAACATCTGCGCGCCGTAGCCCTGCAGCAGGACCGTCACGAAGCTCTGCGGCCCCTCGGTGACGGAATAGAGCTGGATGCCCTGGAACTTGAACAGGTCCCAGGCCTCGAGCGTATGAGTGAGGTTGCGGCTGAGCCGATCCACTGCCTCGATCACGATCGTATCGAAGGCCCCGGCTTCAGCATCCGCCAGAAGCTTCAGGAAGCCCGGGCGGTCCTTGTTCCGTCCGGTCATGGCGTGGTCCGTGTAGACCTCGACCAGTTCGTAGCCCTGGCGTTCGCAGTGGTCGCGCGACATCCGGAGCTGATCCTCGATCGAGGTGTCTTCCTGCTGGGTGGAACTGTAGCGCGCATAGATGGCGGCCCGGCGGCCGCCTGCAACGGGACGGATCACTGCTGCACCTCCTTGCGCGGAGCACGGTCCGTGTTTGCTGCCGCGCGGGATTGCGCGCGAAGTTCGGCCCGGGCAAGCAGGACCGCAAGCGACTTGAACGCTATCTGCACGTCGGTCGTGCCTCCGGGAACGTCGTTGGCTGCGACGAGGCGACGGGTCTCGGTGGTCATGAGAGTTCTCCTTCCGAGGTTGCGGGATGAGCAACTGGGCTCAGACAGGAAGGGGGATGATTGCGGTCCACACGGAAACGCTGGCCCGGCTTTTCGGCGCAGGTTTCCGAGAGGCACAGCTTACCCCACTGTAATTTCGAGAAGAAAAGCGGACGCGCCGGCCGGGCAGCAGCAGGAGTCGCCGGCGCGTCCTGACGCGGGTGTTCTGGGCCCGCGTGTTCCGAATTATGAAGTCATGCGCATCGCTTCGATCGCACGCTCGGCGTGCATCAGGTCATGCACGGCAAGAAGCGTCTCGTGCAGGTCGTAGAGGAACATCAGCGCGCGACCGAGTTCATCTGCCTCCAGCGTGCGGCGCTGCGCTGTCCAGTATGCCGGTGTGACGTTGCACTCGTCGGTATCGACATACTCGACGGTTGTCGTCCCCTCCTGCACCAGCCGCGCGATACGATCGGTGAGCACGTCGATCTCGACGAGGGTCTCCTCGTCGAAAATGCGTCGACGTTCGATGCGCTCGAGAAGTCGTTCCGGGCCGGACCGTTCGAGAGGCTTGAGATTGTGCAGCACATCCTCCCGAATGGCGGTTGCGACATCGCGGGATTTCGCGAAGGCCGAAGCGGCCAGGGCGTCGATGTTGTCGTAGGTGATCGGCAGCAGGTCAGTCATGTGCATGTCCTTTGTTTTTCTGGCTGGCGGCGTGAAGGGCGCGGTTCCGCTCGAGGAAATCGCGCTCTTCTTGCTGCCAGCGGCGCTGCTCCTCCCGGCGTTCACGGCGCATCTCCCGGGCGATGTCCGCTTCGGCCTGAATGCGGGCGCGGACGTCGTTCATGCGCTCGCGGAGGTCGTCATCCAGGAACCCGATGATCGGCGATGCAGTGCCTTCTGCAGGCTCGAAACCGCTGTGATCGAGCCCGACCGTGATCCGTCGAAGGCCGACGAAACGTGTCGGTCGATCGAGCCCGGCCGTTTCCATGCCCGACTTGGTTGCAGCGATGATGTTGTAGCCTCGGTTCGCGCGCGTCCGAGAAGAGGTGCCATAGGCGATTGATGCGGTGCGACGGCCCAGACGTTCCTGCACGTCGAGAACGAGGCAGGGGCGCAGCTTCGGCGTGGCCGCCTCGTCGCCGTCATCGGGAGCTTCGGCCACCGGGAAGCGGAAGAGTGTCCGTCGTCAGAGTTTTTCGGACTTCTGGGGCCGTTTTGTAACGAAGGCTCT
>NZ_AQQU01000022.1 GCF_002210105.1 Oceanicola sp. 22II-s10i
GAAGTGTGACATTTCTACTTTGCAGATGTGGGACATTTTAACTTTGCGCGTACATATCGCCTTCGAATAATCAACATTATGTAATTCAAGCGGCTCAATCTCCGGCCTTCACCAGACCCGGAACCGAGCTCGCGTCTGAACGACGACAATCCGGGGAGCGGATCAGTGAAGAGACGGTGGCCGAAGCCGACGCCTGGCGGAAGCGCCGGACGCGGGTATCAGCCCCCCTGCCCGCTCCGGACGGCATCGGACCCGGACTGCCCGGACTGCCGCGCGACTACCCCCTCGCCCCCCCGCCGCGGGCGTAGACGTCCTCGTAGCGGGTGATGTCGTCCTCGCCCAGATAGGCGCCGGTCTGGACCTCGATCAGCACCATCGGCAGGCGTCCGGGGTTCTCCATCCGGTGTTTCGCGCCAAGCGGGACGTAGACGCTCTCGTTCTCGGTCACCAGCCGCTCGGTGTCGCCGATGGTGACCTTCGCGGTGCCCGAGACGACGATCCAGTGCTCGGACCGGTGCAGGTGCGACTGGAGGCTCAGCACCCCGCCCGGCTTGACCACGATCCGCTTGACCTGGAACCGCTCGCCCCGCGCCAGTGTCTCGAACCGGCCCCAGGGGCGCATGTCCCAGGTGAAATCCTCGGCCTGGCGCGCGCCCGCCTCGCGCAGCGCGCTCACCGCCTGCTTGACCTCCTGCCCGCGACCCGGCGCCGCGACCAGCACCGCGTCGCGCATCGCCACCACGGTCATCCCCTCGAGTCCGATGCCCACCACGTTCAGTTCCGGATCCTCGGAACGGATCAGGCTGTCTTGGCAGCCAAGCGCGGTCACCGGGCCCGACAGCGCGTTTCCCGCGGCGTCCTGCGGCAGTTCGCGCTGCATGGCGGCCCAGTCCCCGAGGTCCGACCATCGACCCCGATACGGTACGACCGACAGGTTTTCGGCCTTTTCCATCACCGCGTAGTCGATCGAGATGTCGGGCAGGCCCGACCAGGCTTCCGGGTCCAGCCGCAGGAAGTTCAGGTCGCTCCGCGCACCGGCCACGGCGGCGCGCACCGGGGCGATCATCTCGGGCGCATGACGCTCGAAGGCTGCGAGGATCGCGCGGACCGAGAACAGGAACAGGCCCGCGTTCCACAGGTAATGGCCCGTGGCCAGCATCTCGGCCGCCCGCGCAGCATCGGGTTTTTCGACGAAGCGGCGCAGCGGCACGGCGGCGGCTCCCTCCGGCGTCCGATCGAGCTCCAGCCAGCCATAGCCCGTTTCGGGCCGGTCCGGGGCGATGCCGAAGGTCACCAGGTCTCCGACCTCGGCGCGGAGCCGCCCGGTTTCCACCGCGGCGGCAAAGGCGGCGGTGTCGGGAATGGAGTGGTCCGAGGGGGCCACCATCATCAGCGCATCCGGATCGCGCGTCTCAAGCCAGCAGGCGGCGGCCAGCACGGCAGGCGCCGTGTTGCGCCCCTCGGGCTCGATCAGCACGGTGCCGTCCCCGGCTCCCGCCGCCGCCATCTGCTCGGTCGCGACAAAACGGAAATCGGCGCCGGTGATCACCAGCGGTGCGGACCATCCCGGGCCGGACATCCGCCGCAGGGCCATCTGGAACGGGCTCTCCTCGCCGGTCAGGGGGGCGAACTGCTTGGGGAAACTCCGCCGCGACAGCGGCCACAGGCGGGTGCCGGCGCCGCCGGCCAGCAATACGGGAACGATGGACATGCCCGGTTATCCTTTCAGCGTGACCGGCTCGGGCGCAACCTTGGCCTCCGACAGGCGATTGTCAAACCCGAAGCTCTCCAGAAGGTCGGCGTTCTGCTTGCCGAAAATCGCCTCGATCCAGGCGATCCGCTCCGGTGTCCGGCCGGCATCGGGGCAACCGGCCTTCTTCAGAGCCTCTTTCAGCATGTCGCTCAGCCTCCAGCGGGACACGTCGGGGTCGCGGATGGCCATGGCGAGCCGGTCGCAATCCTCCATCCGGAGAGAGGGGTTCGTCGCATCGACCGGCACCTCCCAGTCCAGATCAGCCCCCGGCAGCAGCGGCGCGACCACCCGCCGGATATCGCGCACGTTGGCGATGGTCATCGAGGCGCCGGGAAACTGCCGCTGCCAGCCCTTGATCCACCCGTTCACCGCCAGCACGCGCGACCGGTAGACCGTGAACTCCTCGAAGCTGCGTCCCTCGTAGGGGGTGCGCGTACTGACGTAGCTGTCGAAATGCTGCTTCATGAACTGCGAGTAATCGCCGAAGACGAAACCGCTGAACGGCCGCAGAAAGACGAGCAGGTGCAAGTCCAGCCCGCGCTCGGTCACCGTCTCTGACAGCGACTGCCCGTCCTTGAAGGCGGCGAAGAGATCCTCGTGGCTGAGCACGAGCGTGTGCGCGCCCTTGGCCACGATATCGAGCGTCTCGCCGGTAATGCCGCGCAGGCCCGCGGCATTGCCGGGGTGGTTCCCGCCGTTGTGCGGATAGGCGATGCCGGCGGCACCGAGCCTGGCCTGGTTCCGCAGAAGGACCCTCTGCAGGTAGGTCGAGCCGCATTTGGGCGAGCCGACATGGAGAAGTATGGTTCTGAGCATGAACTCTCTTGCTTGAAAAACGTCTCAGGTGATGGGTTCCGACAGGGCCAGCTCCGAGGCGAGCAGGTCGATCACCTCGCCGAGTGGCTGGCCCAGGGCCTCCAGCGCGACCCGCCGCTCGGCCGCGGTGACCGGCGGCGCGGTCCAGGCCCGGCCGAGCGCCTCGGCCACCGACCCGGCATCCGGGGCCGCCGACAGGATAGCCCCGGACAGATGCGACAGATCCTTGGGGCCGAAGCGGTTGGTGACCACGCGCACCCCGGACGCCGCCATTTCCAGCGGCGGATGGCTGGGATGCGGCGACAACATCAGGGATACGCCCAGATCGCAGCCCAGGAGGAAGGCCGGGTAATCGTCCCAGGGCAGCTTGCCCAGCCCCTGCAGGACGATGCCGTTCGGCAGGGAAACCGGGCCGTGACGCTGTCCGACCGAGACCGCCTCCAACTGCGCGGGCCCCAGCCCGTGCGTCTCGATAAAGGCGGAAAGCGCGGTGATGACGGTCGGGAACATGTTGCGCGCCACACCGGGGCGACCATAGACGACCAACCGCCGTGGCCGGCCGGCCTCCCGCTCCGGACGTTCCGTCCCGGCATATCGATCCAGGGCGATCGAGGGCCGGAAGGCCGGCGCGTCCGCGGCAAAGCCAAAGCCCTGCCCCGCGAAATAGTCGCGCAGGAGGGTGGTGTTGAAGACCGGCCGGAACCGGAAGCCATAGCTTTTCCACGCCTCGGCGTAATCGGCGCCCCAAGGATAGAAGTTCGGCTCGAAATCCTGCAGCAGATAAACGAAATCCTGCCGGGTCAGAGCCTGTTCCGCGATCAGGTCCCGCGCGATGTGCGCCGTCCACCACGCGGTGGCCATCAGCCTGTCGTCGGGGTTCAGGAACAGCGCCCCCTCGCTGCGTTCGCCGCGCACGGCGCAATGCAGCGAGATCCGCGACCCCGTCTGCGCACGGGCGTCCGCCCGGATCCGCCCCTCGAGAAAGCGGCGCGACACCTCGTGCGACATGACGGCGAGATCCGTGGCCACGAACCGCACCCGATGCCCCCGCCCCGCGATCCCCAGCCCGATGTCCAGCGCCGTGGCGATGCCCGCGTAGGCCTCGGACGGGTTGAGGCTCGGGACCAGCACGACAAAGGCGGGTTCCGGCGCCTCGAGCCGCACCGGCACCCTGAGGCGCGTCCGCGGATCGACAATCTTGGAAAAGGACTGCGGCGCCTGACTGACCTCGGCCTCGGCGAACCGGGGCGGCATGACCCCCGGCGACAGCGAGAACAGCTTGCCGTCGAAGTCGTGGCGCCACTGTGCGGCCCCCTGCCCCAGAGCGTTCAGCAGGACCCAGCCCTGCCGCACCAGTGCCATGGCGGTATGCCCCAAGGCGATGACCGCGAGATCGGGACGCAGCCGCAGCGCATAGCCCGACGTCGCCCCGAGATGCCGCCAGAAGCCGCCGCGGGCGCCGAGATAGGGTCTGAGCTGCTTCAGGCCGCCAGCCGCGGGCGCCTCGCCCCTGGCATCCCGGATCCGGTCGTCGAGCGCGGCGGCGAGGTAGCGGGACAGCGCATAGGGACCGGCCTGAACGCGGACCCATTCCTTGCCGAAGCGCGGGCGGCGGATCCGGCGCAGGATCCGCCCGAGGGCGCCTTTGCGCCGGTCGACCGCGCCGATCGCATTGCCGCCATGCTGGCGGTAATCGACCAGGGGGCGGTCGATCCGGGCGATCCCGCCCGTCGCCTCAGCCACCAGCGCCAGCCAGAGGTCGTGGTAGAAATGCAGCCCCGACTGCGGGGGAAACGGCAGCGCCAGTTCGACCAGACCGCGGCGCATGAGGACCGTCATGCCGGTCACCGTGTTCCGATAGAGCAGACCGCGCAGGCCCGGCCGCGGCTCGCGCCGCTCCAGCGCGAACATCGACGGGTGCAGGTCCGCCCCTGCCCCGTCGATCAGCCGGGCGTCGGAATGCACCAGGTCGGCCCCGCTCTCGTTCAGGCGCCCGGCCCCCGCGGACAGCCGGTCGGGGTGCCAGACGTCGTCCTGATCGGACAGGGCGATCAGCGCATCGGGGGTGTCGGAGGTCAGTTCGAGCGCGCGGCCCAGTCCCGTCTCGAACGCCCTCACCGCATCCAGCGGGGCATCGGGCATCACGATCACCGGCTCGATCCCGGCGGCGGCCGCCGCCTCTCGCACCTCGGGCTCCGAGACCGTGTCGGCAATGACCGCCACCAGTCGCGACGGTGCCAGGTCCTGCCCCGCGATCGACGCGATCTGCTGGCGGAGATGGACCGGATCAGGCTCGAACACGGCCATGACCACCACCGGTCCGGGCGGGCGTCCCGCCCCCGTGTTCCCCGTCATCAGCCGGTCACATTCATCAATGCGTGATGGTAACGGATGGCTTCCTCCACATCGTCGAACAGGTCCAGCCGCCCGTTTTCCAGCACCGCGGCCTGCGAGCAAAGTCGACGAATTTCGTTAAAATTATGTGTGACCATGACCACCGCGCTGTCCTTCACCCGCTCGTGGAACAGGGCGTCGCTCCTGGCCCGGAACGACGCGTCCCCCGCGGCCATGACCTCGTCCACCAGATAGGTGTCGAACTGGATTCCCATCGAAATCCCGAAGGCGAGCCGCGAGCGCATCCCCGAGGAATAGCTGCGCACCGGCAGGTTGTAGTGCTGGCCCAGCCCGGCGAAATCCTCCACGAACCGGCAAAGCTCGGTCGTGTCCACCCCGTAGACCCGGGCGATGAAGCGGGTGTTCTGCACCCCGGTCAGATCGCCGTGGAACGACCCGGCGAAACCGACCGGCCACGAGATCGTGCCGGTCGAGATCACCCGGCCGGAATCCGGCTTCATCGTGCCCGCGATCAGCCTGAGCAGGGTCGATTTCCCGGCCCCGTTGCGGCCCATGATCGCAAAGCCGGTGCGGTCCGGGATGGTCAGGTTGATGTTGTCTGCCACCACCTTCCGCTTGCCGTGCAACAGGTAGGTCTTCGACAGGTTCTCCAGTCGGATCATCTGCGGTCCCGGATCGAATAGTAGACCATGACGGCGATCGCCCAGCCCAGGAACAGGACCGCCCCGAGGATGCCGAGGATATTCATCCGCTTCGGAAACTTCGAACTTTCCGCCACGGTAGGGTCGATATAGGTCGCCAGGTAGCGCGACTTCCTCTGCGCCTCGGCCTGTGCGGTGTCGAAGGCGGCGAGCGCCGAGAGATAGGCCTTCTCGGCGAATTCCTGTTCGACCGCGAGCCCCTCGTATTCGCTGACAAGCGAGGAATAGGACACGGACTCGTCGTCGCCGCCTTCCGAGAACCGCTTGCGTTCCGCGGCGAGACGTTCGCGGATCACCTCGACCCGGCGTTCGGCCTGTACCACGCGGGGGTCGGTCTCGGGGCTGGTCCGGCGGACGAGATCAAGCTCGATCAGCGCTTCGGCCAGCTGGGTCTGCAACGAGTTGACCAGCCCCATCCGGCCCTGGATGTCGGTGACCGGGTCGATGATCTGGGTGCGGATCCGATAGGCCGTGACCGCGCCGCGGGCGTCCTTCAGCCGCTCGATGGCGCTGTTCAGCTCATCGCGCGCATAGCGGGTCGTGTCGCTCCGCGCGATCGCCGAGAGCTGGTTGATCATGTCGCTGCTCTCGTCGAAGATCGCCTGCGCGATTTCCTGCGCGGTGTCGGGATCGAAGGCCAGCACCCGGATCTCGATCAGGCCCGACGCCCGGTCGTAGAAGACCTTGACCATCCGCTGCCAGTAATCGACGACATCCTCGATACGGACATCCGAGGGAATGCCGAAGACCGGATCCGACGGCTGGTGATAGGCGACCCGCAGGTCGACCCTGGCATTGATCGCCCGCACCATGTTCTGGCTCTGGATGAATTCGTACAGCACGTCGGTGTCGGACGAACTGGACCCCGACAGTTCGGTGATCCCGCCCAGAAGCTCGATCGCCGATCCGACCTCCTCGGTGCGGACCGCGAAGCCGACCGAACTGGCGTACTGGTCCTTCGCCACCGCATAGAGATACCACGCGGTCACCGCGAGCGGCGCGCAGACGCAGATGAGGAAGCTCAGGCCCAGAACTACATGGCGCAGGCGCAGTCTTGCACGGCCCGCCATCGGCACCGCCGCCTTCCCATCTTCCTCCAGCCGCGACCGGGCCCTGACTTCCGCGGCCTTCTGCGCGGATGCGGTGACCTCGGCTTTCTCCTTCGCGGCCTGCGCGGCGTCCTGCGCGGCCTGCGCAGCCGCCATCGTCAGGCTCTGGACCCGGCGCATGGCCTCGGCCCTCTCCGCCTCGTCCTCGATCGTTTCCGCCGCCGCGCGCGCCGACTTGGCCGCCGCACCCGCCGCGCGCGCCGCCTCGGCCTTTTCCTCGGCGACACTCGCGGCTTCGGCTGGAGTCAGCGTTGTCGCCACCAACCGGGGCCCGGCGGCATTTTCCGCAGTGCTCTTCGGCTCGACATCTTTCTGCGGCTCAGGGATTTTACCCTTGTCCTTGGAAGGCTTTTCCAAACTGGGTCTCCAAGTCTATGCTTCATGAAGCAGGGCGCCCTACGGAAGATCCTGCCACGGCTGAGCGATATCAGAGTACCGATGACCGATGTAAACAACAATGCGGCACCTTTGCCCCTCAAACCTGCCCGGCTGCGCGGAATGCGCACCATCCTGGCCCTGCTCATGCGCGAGATGTCGACCACCTATGGCCGGTCGATCATCGGCTATCTCTGGGCGATCCTGGAACCCGCCGCCGGGATCATGCTGCTGACCTTCGTCTTCTCGCTTGCCCTGCGCTCGCCGCCGATCGGGACCAATTTCGCGATTTTCTATGCCTCGGGCATGCTGCCGTTCATGGCATGGATGTCCATCCACCAGCGGGTGGCGACGGCCATCCGGTTTTCCAAGCCACTGCTGTTCTATCCCGGCGTGACCTATCTCGACGCGATCGTGGCACGAGTCCTGCTGAACGCGATCACGCAGCTGATGGTGTTCCTGGTGGTGATGTCCGGGATCATCGTGTTCTACGACCTGGACATGATCCTGGACATTCCCGCCATCGCGCTCGGGCTGCTCATGACGCTTGCGCTGGCCACCGGCATGGGCACGCTGAACTGCTACCTGATGTGGGTTTCACCGACCTGGGAGAAGATCTGGGGTGTCCTCACCCGGCCGCTGGTCCTGCTGTCCTGCGTGCTTTTCACCTTCGACACCGTGCCGCAACCCTACCAGAACTGGCTGTGGTGGAATCCGCTTGTCCACCTCGTCGGGCAGACACGGCAGGGGGTTTTTGCCACCTACGACGCAACCTATGTCTCACCGCTCTACGTCTTTGGAATCTCGCTGATCACCTTCTGCCTCGGCCTGATCTTCCTGAACAGCCATTACCGGGACATGATCAACGACTGACCCCGCGGCCACGCAAACACGCTCACAGAAAGAGGAAATCGCCCGGTCCGAGCTCGTCCGGCGCGATCCCCTCCAGAACGATCACATGCCCCTTCCAGCCGAGCACCGTGGATCCGCCCTCGGCATGGGGGGCGAGCGCGTCGAACCGCCCGGCCATGCCCGCGCCCTGGATGCCGTGCATCCGGATCACGTCCTCGCCGGGGGTGAAATCGAAGATCACGTCCCGTTCGCCCGCAGCGAACGCGGTGAAGATGAACTCGTCTCCGCCGGTGCCCCCCGCCATCCGGTCGTCGCCGCTGCCGCCGTTCAGACGGTCGTCGCCCTCGCCGCCCAGCATCGTGTCCGCCCCTGCCCCGCCGCCGAGGAAATCGTTCCCCGCCTCGCCCAGCACCCGGTCGTCGTCGTCGCCCGCCCCGATCATGTCGTTGCCGATGCCGCCCTCGATCACGTCGTTGCCGGTGCCGCCCCCGATCATGTCGTCGCCCGCACCGCCCTTGACCGTATCGGCGTCATAGCTGCCCGCCATCTCGTCGTCGCCGTCGCCGCCCTTGACCGTGTCGTGGCCCCATCCGCCCGAGACGGTGTCGTCGCCGTCGCCCGCGATCAGCAGGTCGTGTCCGCTGCCGGTGCCGATGACATCGTTGCCCGCGCCGCCCTCGACCGTGTCGTGACCATGGCCGCCGCCCAGCAGATCGTGCCCGTCCTCGCCATAGACCTGGTCGTCGCCGTCCGAGGCCGCGATGTTGTCGCGCCCTGCCCCGCCCCGGATCACGTCGTTGCCGTCGCGCCCGAGGATGGAATCGTCGCCCGCGCCGCCGAAGATCGTGTCGTCCCCGCCCCCGGCATCGATGAAATCCGCACCGCCGCCGCCGGTGAGGGCGTCCGGACCCGTGCCGCCCTTGACCAGCCGACCGGGTTCGGGGGCGGGGGTCGGAGACGGAGACGGCGCAGGTTCGGGGGCCGGTGACGGTTCGGGGGCGGGCGCAGGTGTCGGGGCCGGAGCAGGCGCGGGCGCGGGTGACGGGGCAGGTGTCGGGGCCGGAACGGGAGCGGGCGCAGGCGCCGGGGCGGGGGGCTCGGGCACCGGCTCGGGGTCGCTGACCTCGCGCGGGGCGCGCAGGACATCCACCCGGCTCAGCGCCACGATGTCCAGCCGGTCCGCGTCCGAGGCCCGCAGCCTCCCCTGCGCGGGCCGCAGCTCCAGTTCTTCCGTGCCGTGCCGCAGGATCAGGCTGCCGCCGGAACCGGTCTGCACCGACTGCTCCGAGCGGTCGTAGAACCGGGTCCAGGCCGACAGGTCCAGCCGGTCCTGCCCGATCTCGAAATCGAGGATCACGTCGCGCGCCCCGTCCGCCCGCAATACGAACGTGTCCTCCCCTGCCCCGCCGCTCATCCGGCCGCTGCCGGCTCCGTCGACGAGGATGTCGTCGCCTGCCCCGCCGCGCAGCTCGCCCGCGCCGGTGAGGGTCAGCAGATCGTCCCCGCCGCCCCCCTCCAGCAGGCCCGTGGCCTGTGTCCGGGGCGCCGTCATCTGCGTCAGATCGAGACTGAACCGGCTCAGACCGCCCTCGCCCGCGGCGGTCACGAGGATCTCGAGTGTCCCGCCCACGACCTGCGCGGACAGCCCCGACGGATTGTCCAGCGCCACCCCCGCCGCATCCGCGACGCTGTCCACATGCAGCAATCGCCCGTTCGGCATCAGCGTGAACAGCGACAGCCCGTCGTCGGTGCCCGCTGCCAGCACGAAGACCCGCCCCCCCGCCGCGACCACCTCGAGCGCCGAGACCCCGGCAAAGCGGGTGCCGAGATCGTCGAGGACATGATCCGTGACGGTCAGCTTGCCACCGCCCGCGACCCGCATCACCGTCAGGCTCGAACTGCCCGCCGCCGCCGCGATCAGCCAGCCCGTGCCGCCGGCCGTGATGCCCTCCAGTGCGGTCAGAGCATGCACCGGCAGGCTTTCATCGACCCCATAGCTCTCGACCCGCGTCAGCCCGCCGTTCGCCCCGATCCGGTAGCCGGTCAGTCCGTCCGACATGCCCGAGGCCGTGTAGAGGAAATCGGCGCCGCCCGAAGACACCGTGCCGAGCGCCGACAGCGCGGCGCCATAGGCCTCGCCCGAGGTTCCGGTGCCCGCAAGCGCCGTGACCCCGCCGTTCGTGTCCAGGGCAAAGGCACTGATCTGCTGCGCGACGCGCGCGGTGGCGAACAGCATGTCCTGCCCGCCGATCCGGGCCGCGGTCATCGGCGCCGACAGGATATGGCTGACCGTGCCGTTCAGATAGGCCGTGGCCGAGCCGCCCGCGCTGCCCGCCGCCGCGCCCTGCAGCGCCCCGAGCAGCGCCAGCGGCACCTCGCCCGCCATGCCGCCGAAGGCCAGCCGCTCGCCCGCGTCGAGCGTGCCGGTCCCTGTCCGGACAAGCGAGGCGCCAAGCCGGACGTCGGTGGCGGTGCCGGCGAGGTGATCCACGACCCGCGCCCTGTCCGTCCCGGTGGGCAGGATCGACACATGCGCCGATCCGGTGCCGAAGCCGGTGGTCAGCGTCTCTTTGAACTGGAGTTTCTGCATATCCCGCTCCGGGGCCTGGGTCACGGTCAGGGTGACGGCCTCGGGCAGGGTGCGGGGCAACAGGGGCAGGGGCAGTGCTCGCCTGCGGCGTTTCGGGGGCGATTGCCCTTAAAACGAGTCGAATGCCCTGCGTTTCGCGCGCGAAACGCCCACAGGCTCCGCCGTGATCAGCCGCGTCCAGCCAGCCAGCGGGCCAGCGCGGCCTCGAGCGCATCGGTCACGCCCGGACCGCTCAGCCGCAGGCTGTTGTCGTCGAGCCTCTCCAGCGTCACCTGGGGGGCGGCGGCAGGGGCCGGGGCAGGGGCCGCCTCGGCGGGCATCCTGCGCGACGTGGCGGCGGCGGTCAGCCGCTTCAGCTCGGCCTCTGCCGAGGCGGGCGGCGCGGCCTCCAGCGCCGCTCTCAGCCGCGGGCCGAGGCCCGGATCGGTGTCGAGCGCGCGCGCCAGAACGAGCCCCGCCCGTTCCCCGAGCGCGGCGGGATGGCGCAGCGCCCCGTCGAGGCTGCGGACGATGGTCAGAAACGATCCGATCTTGGATCGCTTGGCGCGGGAGGCACTGTGGAACAGGCCGCGCAGCGCGTCGCGTTCAGACCCGAATACGCCCTGATCCACCGCACGCGCAGCGATCCGGGCACGTTCGTAATAGCTCAGCCCGACGCGGATCTCGTTTTCCTCGATCATCGCGACATAAGCCTCGGTCGCATCCTCGGGCCGCCGGAGCAGCGCCAGCACATGACCACCGCCGGGCGCGCGCCCCTCGGCCGCCAGCCGCCGCAGCGCCTCGAGCCGCCGCCAGCCCGAGATCAGGCCATAGCGCCCGCCGCCCAAGTCGGTCACGTCGATCGGCGTCTGCTGGCCCCGCGCCGCGAGGCTTTCCATCAGGACGCGCATCTCCTCCTCGTCGACCACGATCCGGTCCCGCACGAGGTAATCCGCCTCGACCGCGTCGAGCGGCAGGTCCACCACCATGCGTCCGCCGCGCCGGGCCTCCTCGATCGTCTCGGCCAGTTCGCTGAGCGCGGCGGCAGCCGAGGTTTCGCCCGCGACCGAGGCGATCGGGGCAAAGCTGCCGGCTGACCGTCTGGGGGGCGGGGCGACCGGGTCGGGCGCATCCGCATTCGCACCGGTCCCCGCAGTGGCGTCGGAGTGGAAGGGGGAGGGCGGGGCGAGACGCCGGCGTTTGGCCATCTGGCGGTCCTTTCAGCGGTGTTTCGCGCGCGAAACGCGCCGGGTAGAAGGGCGGGCGGTCATTCCGCCGCCTCGGCGCGGGCCTGTTCGTCGCGCCGCCACGATCCGATCAGCAGCGACTTGAAGGCGGCATAGGTGGCATCGAAGGTCTCGCGCCCGCGGGCATAGGTCTCGCGGTTGAAGTCGCGGTAATCGGCCTCGTAGATGCCGCGCACCTGCTCGCCCGCCTGCCCGATCAGCGCGGTGTAGCCCTGCCGGTGCGGCGAGAGCGCGGATCCGAGATAGGCCTGCATCAGCGCCGCCAGTTCCGCCTGCTGCGAGGCGTCGTAGCGGGTCACCACCGCCCGCACCGCGTCCCACTGGAACGATATCCCCTCGCGCCCGAGCGCGCGGGCGGCCAGGTTCTCGCCCTCCTCGATCGAGGCGAAGGTGGTGTGCAGCATGTCGAAGAACCGCCCCGTGCTGTCGAACTCGAGGAACGAGGCCCCGAGCGGGACCAGCAGGATGTCGGCGGCGGCCAGCCCGTTGATCGTCAGGTAGCCGAGGGCCGGGGGGGTATCGAGGAAGACGATGTCGTACTGCCCGAGGATGCCGTCGGCCTCCAGCGTCTCGGCCAGCGCCTCCCAGAGCTTCCAGCCGCGCGCCTGCATCCGCCAGACCGGGACCTGGAACTCGGCCCAGTAGAGGTCGAGCTGGGCGCCGATCAGGTCGATGTTGGGCCAGTGGGTCTTGCGCACCAGCTGGTCCGCCCGGACCTCCAGCGCCGCGCTCAGCGTGTCGTCGAGCGGCTGCGGCGCCTCGTCCCGTTCCGCCCGGCGGCGGTTCTCGGCCTGCAGATGGCTGGCGTAGTGCCGCGCGAGCAGCGGGAACACCGTCTCCCATTCGTCGGTGACCTTGCCGCCGAAGATCGAGGTCATCGAGCCCTGGCTGTCGAGGTCGATCACCAGCACCCGATAGCCGTCGAGCGCCGCCGACATGGCAAGGTGCGCCGCGGTCGAGGTCTTGCCGACGCCGCCCTTGAAGTTCGCCACCGCCACCATCTTGGCGGGCAGGCCGGCGGGGCGGTAGGGCAGGTATTCGCGCTGCCGCGATCCCTCGGCGCCGAAATGCGCCCTGAGCCGCAGCACCTCGTCGAGGGTGAACCACTTGGCCCCGCCCTCGGTGTCCGAGGTGCCCTGCGGCAGGTCCGGGTTCTGCCGCAGCACGCGGCGGAAATGCGCGGCGCCGACCGGGATCAGGTAGCGGGTGATCTCCCATGTCGAGAACGGCCGCAGCCGCCGCCCGCCCTCGGCGTCGTGACCCCGTGCGGCCAGGTCGTCGCGGCCCCGCGTGCAGGCCTCGGCGATCTCGGCAAAGCGTCCGGTGGTCACCTCGGGGCCCAGCTCGGCCAGCGCGCGGTCGGGGTCGATGTTGAAATAGGGCGGCAGATCCGCCGTCTCGGCTTCGGTCAGGGGGCGTCCGGCCCTCGATCCCGTCATGCGTTTGCTCATGGCTGCCCGGCCCGTCATGTAATACGTTTTCGGCAGAGTATGGCAAAAGGCATTACATGGCAAACTTAATGCGACACGGCCCGGCCTGATTCGGTTTTTTCATGGCATTTCTGGTGGTTCGCCGGGGGGCCGCGCGGGGTTGAGGCCGCGCCCGTGCGGGTGATCCTGCCCCGCCTGCCAAGTTAGAATCTGTTAGTATATGTGTTACGGCTCCGGGAGGTCTGCCGGAACCCCCTTGTTTCATTGGCTTTCGGAGCGTGCCGTTGACCCGAGGCGATTCTGAAACCACGAGTCCGGGCGACTCCGCTCCCACGAAGCGGTGACTCCGAAGTGATCATCAGGGCGGCGTCACCGCGCGCCGGACTGGACGCAGGGCCCGCCGCGCCGCATGATGGGTGTCATCGAAACCACGTTGCCGGTCCGGTCCGCCAAGAGACCGCCGGCAGGGCAGGGGATCCCTGGCGGATCCCGCAGGCGGGACAGCGGCATGACACCCAGGGCACGGGCCACGGGACGGATAGCGCAATGAGCGGGGCGATGAAGGGCGCGGGCCTTTTGCCCGATCATCATCCGACGGCGGATTTCTTCATCTGCGACATCTTCGATGCTGCGCCCAAGGACGATCTCGGCAGCATGGAACATCCGATGTTCTCGCTCGCCACCCGGCCCGACCGGCGGATCCTCAGCTACGGCCACAACGGCACCCGGATCGAGGTCATCCCCTCGGTCAAGGGGCTGGCGACGATCCATGACAAGGACATCCTGATCTACTGCATCAGCCAGCTGATGGCCGCGCTGAACGAGGGCCGCCAGATCGGCCGCCGCCTGCACCTGCGCGCCCACGACCTGCTGGTGGCCACCAACCGCGAGACCTCCGGCGACGCCTATCGCCGCCTGCGCGAAGCGTTCGAGCGGCTGGCGGGCACCCGCATCACCACCAATATCGAGACCGGCGGCCACGAGGTCACCACCGGCTTCGGGCTGATCGAAAGCTGGCAGATCGTGCGCAAGAGCCGGGGCGGGCGGATGATCTCGGTCGCCGTCACCCTGTCGGACTGGCTGTTCCGGGCGGTGCTGTCGAAATCGGTGCTGACGCTGTCGCGCGACTACTTCCGCCTGCGCAAGCCGCTCGAGCGGCGCATCTACGAGCTGGCGCGCAAGCATTGCGGGCGGCAGGCGGGCTGGTCCGTCTCGGTCGACACGCTGCTCAAGAAATCCGGATCCGCCTCGCCGCGCCGGGTGTTCCGCAAGATGCTGCGCGACATGATCGAGGCCGACCACCTGCCCGACTACGTCATGCGCGAGGAGCCGGGCGACCTGATCCGCTTCGCCCCGCGCGCGGGCGCCGTGCCCGAGACCGCCCCGAAGCGCCCGCCGCCGCTCTCGGCCGAGGTGCTGGAGGAGGCGCGGGCGCGCCGGCCCGGCGCGGATGTCCACGCGCTGGTGGCGGAATGGGAAGGCGTCTGGCGGGCCACCGGGGCCCCGCGCCTGCACGCGCCGGGACGTGCGTTCCTGGGCTGGCTGGACAAGCGCAGGGGGCAAGGCTCCGGAGGTGCTGGATGAGCAGAGAGACAGCCTTGCCGCCGCCGAAAGAGATATTCTACGAGGATGAGGACATCCTCATCGAGACATGCCTGTTCGACACCCCATCCGTCGTCTTTTCCTTCAGCAGCTTCATCCGGGAAGGTGAGCCCTACAAGGCCTTCGGCTATCCCTTCCTGCCGCGCGAAGGCTTCTCCGCTGTCTATTTCACGGCCAAGGTCGGGCATTGGTGGCAGATGCGGAACATGCCCGATCTCGTCTCTGCCGTGGAGGACCGCTGCGCCGCATATGCCGACCGGGTGACCTACGGCTCCAGCATGGGCGGGTACGGCGCGCTGCACTTTGCCAGTCCGCTCGGGGCGCAACGCGCGATCGCGGTCGTTCCACAGGTGCATATCGCCGATCCGCACCTGAGCCGACGCCCGGAATGGGACGAGGAACTGGCCAAGCGCCAGATCTTCTTCGATGACATTTCGGCCTCGCTGGGCTCCGCCCCGGTCGAGCTGAAGCTTCTTTACGATCCGCGTTTCGCCCGGGACATGTATTCCGCGCGGCTGCTGGCCTCTTTCTATCCGGTACAGAATTACCTCGCGCCCTTCATGGGGCATCGCCTTCTGGCGGCGTTGAAGGAGGCGGGGCTTCTGGAGCGGGTCATCACCGGCATGCTCTCGGGCCGGCTGGAGCCGGACGAATTCCGAACGATGATCCGCAAGGTGCGTTCTGGCGACGAGAGATATGACAGGGTGCTGAAAAGGGGGCTCGCGCAGCGGCGCAAGCGGTCAGAGACCCAGCTGCCCCGGGGCTAGCCCGCCACCACCGCCTGCAGGTCGAAGATCGGCAGCAGCACCGACAGCACGACCACCAGCACGAAGGCCCCGACCAGCATCATCAGCGCGGGCTCCAGCAGCGCCGCGATGCGTTTGCGCTCGGTCGAGAGCCCGTTTTCCACCAGCACCGCCGCCCGTTCCGTCATCCGCGCCAGCCGGGCCGAGGCCTCGCCCGCGCGGATCAGCTGCCGGGCCACGGGCGGGATCACGCTGAGCCGCTCCAGCGCCGTCGACAGCGTCTCGCCCTGACGGACGGCCTCGGCGACCGCCTCGCCCTCGCGGCGGAAGCGGGCGACCTCGAGCACGCCGGTGGCGGTGTCCACCGCGTTAGGGACTGTATGCCGGGCCGACAGCACCAGCGCCAGCGTTCGCATGTACTGCACCGATGCCGACAGCCGCATCAGCCGCCCCGCCAGCGGCAGCCGCAGCACCGCCCGGTCGCGCAACGCCTTCAGCGCGGGCACCCGGCCCGAGGCGAAGCCGAGCAGGACGACCGCTCCGGCCACCGCCGACAGTGCGATCCGGTGGTCGATGACGAAATCGCTGACCGCCAGAACCCGGCGGGTCAGAACGGGCAGGGGGCGGCCGGCCATGTCGAACATCGCCACGATCTGCGGCGCGACCGACACCATCAGGATGCCGCAGACCAGCAGCGACACGGCGGCGACGAAGGCGGGATAGACCAGGGCGGTGGCGATCTGCGCCTTGTCGGTGCCCAGCGTCTCGAGATGGTCGGCCAGTTCGGCAAAGACCCCTGCCGGGTCGCCCGCCGTCTCGCCCGCCCGCAGAGCCGCGATGTAATAGGGGGGAAAGCCCGCGCCGGTGTCCGACAGCGCCTCGGACAGCGCGGCGCCTTCCAGCAGCGCGGCGCGTGCCTCGGCGGCCACCGCGTCGAGCGCGGGATGGCCGCCCGCGCGCACCGCCTCGAGCGCGGCCTCGGCCGAGAGCTCGGCCGAGAGCAGCACCGCCATCTGGCGGGTGAAGACGGCCTGCAGGTCGGCGTTCAGCCGGGTCCGGCGCGCGGTCAGCCGCGACAGGCCCCCGCCCGCGCCACGCATCGCCCGCGACGTCATTTCCGAGACATAGAGACCTTTTTCCGCCAGCTGCGCCGCCGCGTCGGCCTCGGTATCGGCCACCACGGTGCCGCTCTTGCGGTGCCCCTCGCCGGTGTAGGCGGTATAGCTGAAGGCCCGCACCGCGCCCGCCTCAGGCCACGTCGCCGACGACGCGCAGCGTCTCGGAGAGGCTGACCTCGCCCGCCGCCACGGCGGCGAGGCCCTGCCCGAACAGCGTCTCGTCCGCGCCGAGGGCGAGGCGCGTCATCTCGGTCTCGTTCGCGCCCGCGTCGATCGCCTCGCGCAGGCGGGCGCCGATCTCGAGCATCTCGAACACGCCCTTGCGCCCGGCATGGCCGGTGCCGCCGCAGGTGGCGCAGCCCGCCGCGTCGTAGAGCCCGTCGGGCACCGCCAGCCCGTGGCGGGTGAAATGCGTGGCTTCCTCGGCCGAAGGGGCATGCGCCTCGCGGCACTCGGGACAGAGCCGCCGCAGCAGGCGCTGCGCGATCACGCCCCTCAGCGTCGCGGCGATCAGGAAGTTCTCCACCCCCAGGTCGCGCAGCCGCACCACGGCGCCGACGGATCCGTTGGCATGCAGCGAGGAAAACACCAGATGCCCGGTCAGCGCCGCCTGTGTCGCGGTCGAGGCGGTTTCGCCGTCGCGGATCTCGCCCACCAGGATCACGTCGGGGTCCTGCCGGAGCGTCGCGCGCAGGCCCGCGGCGAAGGTCATGCCGATCTCGGCATTGATCTGGGACTGCGAGATGCCGGGCAGGTCGTATTCGATCGGATCCTCGACCGTGACGATGTTGCGTTCGTTCCGGTTGGCGAGCTGCAGCAGAGAATAGAGCGTCGTGGTCTTGCCCGCGCCGGTCGGCCCGGTGGCCAGGATGATCCCGTTGGGCAGCGCCGAAAGCCGCCGCAACAGAGCCTGTTGCGCCGCCGAAAGCCCCAGGTCGTCGAGCGGCATCAGCCCCGAGGAGCGGTCGAGGATCCGGAGCACGATGCGTTCGCCGTAATGGCCGGGCAGGGACGACACCCGCGCGTCGATCTGCCGCCCGCCGAGCGCCAGCGCGATGCGCCCGTCCTGTGGCAGCCGGGTTTCCGCGATGTCGAGCCCGGCCATCACCTTGAGCCGCGAGACGATGCGCCTGACCGGCACGTCCGCGCGGTCCATCACGGTGCGCAGCATCCCGTCCACCCGCGTCCGGGCGCGCAGCCCCCCCTCGTGCGGTTCCACGTGCAGGTCCGAGGCGCCCGACAGCACCGCCTGCCGGAGCAGCCGGTTGACCAGCTGGATCACCGGCGCCTCGCCCGGATCCTCCAGCAGGTCGCGCTGGCGGCCGCCCGCCGCGCCGTCCTCCAGATCGAACAGCAGCTCGTCGCCCGCCGCCGCCTCTTCGCCTTCGCCCGCGCGGTAGACGCGGGCCAGTTCGGTCTCGAATCCGGCCTGATCGGGTTCTTCCAGCGTCAGCGCGCCGCGGGCGGCCCCGCGCCGCTGCGCCTCGCGCAGGCCCAGGGTGCTGGCGCCGGGGCCGGCGATCAGCCGGCTGCCGTCGAGGATGACCTGCTGGTCGCGGGCAAAGGCGAAGGGCAGCCTAGTTGCGGAACCGGAGCCGGGTGGGGAGGGGCGGGAAGTTCCGGCTCTGGGCGAAGTCATCGACAATTCCCACGTCGAAGGGCTGGTTGAGGTCGGCGCCGTCGAAGGGCAGGGTGCCGACATCCGACCGCGGATACTGTCCCTCATCGAGGGGGGCGAGCGCAAGGCTGGCCTTCTTGGCCTCGCGCGCCAGCTTGCGGGTCATCGCCTCGGCCTCGGCGTCGTTGCTGATCACCAGCGGCCGCAGCAGCACCAGCAGAACGCGCTGGTTCCGGGACGCGCTCTTGCCGCGGAACAGACCGCCGACCACCGGCAGTTTCGAGATGCCGGGCACCCGCTGATTGACCGTGCCGTCGCCGTCCTCCAGCAGTCCGCCCAGCATGATCACGTTGCCGTCGCGCACCAGCGCGGTGGTCGACAGCGCCCGTTTCGCGGTGATCTCGCCGCCGGAATTCGAGGTGCTGTTGGTCAGGTTCGACACCTCCTGCTTGATCACCATCTTGACCGTGCGGTCGGCGTTGATCTGCGGCGTGACGTTCAGGGTCAGGCCGATGTCCTGCCGTTCGATGGTCTGGAACGGGTTCTGCGCCGACCCGCCCTCGGTCGCGGAATAGGAGCCGGTGACGAAGGGCACGTTCTGCGCCACCACGATTTCCGCCTCCTGGTTGTTCAGGGTCAGGATCGACGGGGTCGAGAGCAGCTTCGTCGAATTGGTCGAGGCGATGGCGGTCAGGAAGCCGCCGATGCCGCTGTCGCCCGAGCGGGTGAAGCCGCCGATCGCGCCGCCCGCGCCGATGTCCGGCGTGCCGCCGTCGCGCAGCGAGGCGACGACGCTGGTCAGGCTCTGCCGCCCGTTGCCGAGCGCGAACTGCACGCCGCCGCCGATGGCCTGGTTCAGCACCGCGCCGAACTGGGCGGACAGGTCGGCATAGCCGTCGACCGACATCTCGAAGATCACCGCCTCGACCAGCACCTGCGTCGGGCGGCGGTCGAGATACTGGATCATCGCCACGATCTGGTCGAGCCGTTCGCGCGGCGCGGTGATCAGCAGCGTGTTGGTCTGCGCCTCGGGCACGATGCGCACCGGCCCGTCGTTCGGCTGGCCCTCGGCCCCGGTGCCGCCGCCCTCGATCGCCTGCAGCACCACGCTGGCCAGCGTGGTCGCGTCGGCATAGTTCAGCCCGACCGCGTGCGAGACGGTGTTGTTCCGCTGGGTGTCGAGCCGCGCGGCCAGCACGCGGATCTGTTCGACCAGTTCGGGCGGGCCCGAGATCACCAGCGCGTTCGACCGCCGGTCGGCGGAGACGGCGGCGCCGGGCGGGATGATGTCCATCGACTGCACCACGGCCAGAACCTCGGCGGCATTGGCGTTGTTCAGCCGGACCATCTGGATCGGCGCCTCGCGCGGCTGGTCCAGCTTGGCGATCAGGCGCGCGATCCGCTCCTGGTTGGCGGCCCGGTCCGACAGGATCAGCAGGCGCGAGCGCGGCACCGGGGTCAGCACCGCCTCGGGGGGCAGCAGCGGGCGCACCACCTCGATCACCTCGGCCACGGGCAGGTTGTTCACCTCGATCACCCGCGTCTCGAACCCGCGGGGCAGGCCCGGCGGCACGCCCGCCGACAGCTCCTTGGCCACGCCCAGGGGCACGATCCGGTCGGCGCCGTTGCCGTCCACGATGGTCAGCCGGTTCAGTTCCAGCACGCTGAGAAAGACCTCGTAGAGCTCGTCCGGGGTCAGCGTGTCGGGGGCCAGCACGGTCACGGTGCCGCGCACGCCGGGTTCGATCACGAACCGCCGCCCGGTCGCCTCGGAGACGATTTCGACGAAACTCCGCAGGTCGGCGTCCCGCAGGTCAAGGCTGACCTGTGCCCGTGCCGGGGTGACGGTCATGCCCGGCACCGGCACGGCGCCGCTGCCAAAACCCAAGGCCAACAGGATCGCGACGATCCCCGCGCGTAACTTGGTCATCTCGATGATCCGCTCTGTAACCTGTCCCCGCACGGTTCTGCGCCGCGTCGGGATCCGGTGCCTCTTTCGGCAATCCTAGCCTATCCCCGCGTCAAAGGCACTATCTCTTGTATCGTTTTCACAAGGCGTTGCGGCGGCATCGCGCCATGGCCGGCCGCGGTCACTCGGGAAAGGCCAGCCGTTCCTCGGGATTGCCCTGCCGTGACAGCCACAGGCCCTCCCCGTCGATCCGCTCCACCATGACGTCGCGGGCCAGCTCGTCGCCCGCGCGGACCAGTTTCGACCCCGTCGGATGGCCGACCACCGCCCAGACCCTGCCCTCGGTCCGGACCACGCCCCTCAGATCGTAGCCGAGGCTGGACAGCGGCGGCAGCGGGGTCGCGGGGGGCTGCGGTTCGGCGGCGGGTTCCGGCGGGGCGGGCGGCCTGGGGGGCTGCGGCTCGCCGAACAGCGCGGGCCAGCGCCGGGCGCCGGGGGGGCTGGCGGGCGGTGCGGCGGCGGTTTCGGGCAGGTCGGTGCCGGAACGGGTGTCGTCCTGCGGCGGCGTGGCGATCTCCTGCCACAGCACCTGCCCGGCCATCGCGGCGGCGGCGAGGGTCAGCAGAAAGATCAGGGCGGCGACGAAACGCATCGGACGGGTCCTAATGACTGTGCCCGCACCGGACCGGAACGCTGCGCGTCGCTGGACGGAACAGGGGCTTCATGGTAATCTGTTTCGCAAATAACAAACATAAAAAGAGCAGGAAAATGCAGGTAACTATCATGGCAAGGGCCGTGCTGTGCTGTGTCGGTCTGACCGCTGTCGGCAGCTGCGGCGGTGTGATCGGCGGGGGCGACTCCTTTCGCGACCAGTATGCAGTGGCACGGAACGCACTGGAAGAGGGGCATTTCGCGCGGGCGAACACCAGCTACGCGCGGCTTCTGCCGCAAGCCGGGCCGCTTGGCGGCCGGATCCGTCTGGAATATGCGCACAGCCTTCTGCGCGCGGGCGATTTCGATGCGGCCGCGAAACAGGCCAGCACCGTGGCCGCCGCCGAAAGCGGCCCCGTCCGGGGCGCGGCGCGGGCGGTCGAGGGCACGGCCCATCACGAGATCGGGCTGGCGCTGCTGGCCAAGGGCGACCGGGCGGGCGGCAAGGCGCGGCTGACGGCGGCGCAGGCCGCGCTGGCCGAGGCGCTGAGCGACAACCCCGAGGGCGATCCGCTGGGTTCGCTGGCCGGGCGCAAGGCCAGCATCGACGCGCGCCTCAAGCGGCTTTAGGGCGGAACAGGCTCTATTCCGGCGGGCTCAGCGTCAGCCGGGCGGCGACTTTCGACGGCGTGTCCAGCGCCTCGAAGCGGAAGGCGCCGATGGTATAGCCCCAGACCGGTGCGGTGGCCGAGAGCCAGTTCGCCAGCCGCACGAAATCGACCTCGTCGAAGCGCAGTTCCACCACCCCGCCGGCGCGGGCGCCAAGTTCGGAGACCGCGGGACGCAGGCCGGCCTCAATCAGGCTCTGCTCGATCCCGCTCGATCCGATCGGGCGCAGCGGTGCGCCGCCGCCGGGGCCCGCGGCGGCGTCCAGCCGGGTCTTGTCGGCGACCCGCGCGGTCACCCAGATTTGCAGGTCCGCCGCTTCGATCCGGGCCCGGTCCGCCGCCGCGCGCCGCTCCTGTAGCGGGATCAGCCAGCCGGCCGCCAACGCCACCGGCAGCGCCACGCAGACCAGCAGGGCCAGCAGCCGCCGTTCGCGCGGGCTGAGCCGCAGCAGAAGGTCGATCAGCCGGTCGCTCATGGCCGCGCCTTTCCCTCGGGCGCGGTCACGCGCAGTTCGATCCGCACGCCGTCGCCGCCCTCGGCCACGCGCGAGCCCAGCATCTCGACCGTCAGCCCGGCGACCTCGAGCGCGCCGCCCATCCGGTCGGCGGCGGCGAAATCGTCCAGCCGCAGCACCAGCGTCACGCCGTCGGCCGGGGCATAATCGACCCGCATCGTCCGCGCGCCCTCGGCCGCGATCACCTCGGCGGCGCGGCCAAAGATCTCGAGCGGGTCCGACGGCTGCGTGGCGGTGTCGGCGGCGGCGCGGGCGGCCTCGAGCGCGCGGGCGACCTGCACCCTGATGTCCAGCACCGGCCCCACGGGGACGAAATGTTCGCGCACCAGGGTGCGGGTGGCGGTGTCGATCCCGGCGGTCACCGCCTCGATCCGCCCGATGGCGAGGTATTGCGCGGCGGCCCACAGACCGGCGGCCAGCAGCGCCCCCATCAGCGGCCAGCGCCAGGGCAGCACCCGGCGCCGCAGCCGGGCGCGGGCGGCCTGCGGATCGCGCCGCAGGTCGAAGTCCAGCTCGCCATGGCCCAGCACCACCGGTTCGGGCAGACCGGCGGCGATCAGCGCCGCGGGATCGTCGTGCACGGGGATGCCGCGCGCCTGAAACAGGCTCTCCACCGCCGGAAAGGGCGGCCCGAGACGCAGCAGCGCCCTGGGCGGCGGGGTCGCGGCGTCGAGCGCGCGTGCGATCATCCGGGGGGCGAGGGCGGCGGCGGCGGAAAAGCCGTCGTCGGGGCCGAGCCGGGCCATGACCGCTTCGCTGGTCACCTCGGCTTCGGGCACGGCCAGCGTCCAGACGCCATCGGCGGCGGGCAGCGACAGGTAGTCGGGCAGCACCGCGCGGCAGGCGGTGGCGGTGCCGCGCCATTCGGCGATCCGCCCGGCATCGGCCACCAGCGCGCGGGTCCAGCTGTCGGCGCCGCCGGGGCGGTGGAAGGGGCGCAGTTCGATGCTGGCGTCGCCCAGCCCGGCGCGGTCGCGGAACTGCCGCCGGGCGATCTGTTCGCGCGCCATGCCGCGCAGCCCGGCGGGCAGGTCGAAGCTCAGCACCGGCACCTCGGCGCCCGGCACCAGCGCGACCTGTCGGGCGGCCGGACGCACCTCCGTGCCGGTCAGGCGCATGAACTCTGCGCCGCCGCTCTTTGCCGTTTGCCTCGCCACGCCCGTCCGATCCCCTGCCCGGCCCTTCGTCTTTTCCACAGGATGGCGGTTGCCCGGTCCGGGATCAATGCCGCTTCGCATCCCGACCCGATCCGCGCCTCAGGGTGCGCCCGTCAGGCGCCACTCGACCCGCGGGCCGGTGCCGGTGCCGCCGCGCCGGATCACCGCGACGCGGGTCAGGCTGCGGGGGCCGTCGTCGACCCGCATTTCTGCCCGGAACCAGTCGGATCCGACGCCCAGCCGATCGGTCACCGGGCGCGCGAGGGTTTCGGTATCGCCGGGGGTGGCGGATCCGTCGGCATCCGCCGCCTGTCCGTCTTCGTCCGCCGCCGCGTCCTCACCGGCCCCGGCGAGCCCGCCAAGCGCGGCGGTGAAGGCATCGACCGAGGGATAGGGCGCGCGCACCCGCCCCGCCAGCGCCCGGTCCAGCCGGGCCGCGGGCACGCCGGGCAGCAGCGCCGCCAGCACCTCGGGCGGCGCGGTGTTCACGTTGACCGCGCCGATGTCGGCATAGGCGGTCACGAAGGGTCGCAGCCGGTCCAGATCGCGCGCGGCCAGACCGGGGATCTGCGCCACCTGCTCGACCATCAGCACCGCGCCGCCCACGGGTTTCAGCGGCGGCGTCAGCGCGGCGTAGGCGCCGTCGTCCGGCCCGCCGGGCGACAGGAATTCGCGGATCGCCCGGCCGCCGGTGGACGAGACGCCGATCCGCCGCAGCAGCCGGTCGAAGGCCGCCTGTATCTGCGGGTCGTCGGCCTGGGTGAGCCAGTTGAGGTTGAACAGACCCTGCATGTCGGTGATCCGCCCCGAGATCCGCAGGCCCTCCAGCGGCAGGTCCTCGACCGGGCGGGCCCAGTCCTCGTCCAGACTGTCCACGCCGCGCTGCCCGCCGAAGCGGTCCCCGCCGATCCGGGTCAGCGCCAGCGCCTCGAAGGCGTCGAGCGCCAGCGTCAGCCGCGCCGCCTCCTGCCCCGCCGCCAGCCGCGCCCGGGTGCCTTCGGCGCGCGCCAGCAGATAGACCGCCGCTGCCGACAGCACGGCGACGATGATCAGCGCATTGACCAGGACGAAGCCGCGCTCGCGCCTCATTTCAGGCTCTCCAGCAGGGAGATCCGGCCGTGATCGCGGGTGATCAGCGTGACCTCGACCGCGTCGGGCAGATCGCTGGAGTAGGAGCTGCGGACCGGCGCCGCGTCGCCGTCGCCCGCCGGTCGGGTGTCGAACTGGTTGCCCGAGACGCCCGCGATCCAGCCGCGCATCGGCCAGTGGCTGCGCAGCGCGATGCCGGTCACGCCGGTCAGCACCACCGTCTCGGGCATCCGCGCATCGGCGCGGGCGGGGGTCAGCGCCAGCCATTCGCGCCGCGCCAGCGTGCCCGCCGCCGGGTCGAGCCGCCATTCCACCCGCCCGATGCCGCCGCCGGGGCGGTCCGGTCCCTCGGGCGCGGGCAGGCCGCCCACGGTGATCTCGAAGACGGGGGCGCCCGCCTCGGGGCCGAACATCAGCGCCGAGCGGGGTAGGCTGCCGTCGGGCGGAAAGAACACCATCGGTAGCGCGGCGTCGAGATCGGCGCGCAACAGGCTCAGCCCGGTGGCCAGCCGGGCGGTGTCGTCGGCCATGCCGCCCAGCCTCTCGCGCAGGCGCATCATGCCGGTCAGGCTTTGCAGGCCCATCACCGCGACGAGGGCGAAGACCGCCATCGCCACCACCAGCTCGATCAGCGTCAGGCCGCGGTCGCCGGGGTCGCTGGGCTCGGGCCGGGCCATCTCAGCGCCGCACCGGCAGGTAGGTGACCAGCAGGGCGCCGGGGCCCGCGCCGCCCTCGGACCGGGCGGTCACGGTGACCCGCACGAACCCGCCCTCGGTCGCCTCGGTCCGGGTGGTGACGGCAAAGCTGCGGCCGCCCATCTCGACCGTGGCGGGCAGGGCGGGCGCGGCGCCGGGCGGGGCGGGGATGCGCAGTTCCTCGACCCGGTTGCGGGCCACCACCTCGGCCATGAGCCGGGGCATCCCGCCGCCGATCGCGCGCTGCGACTGGCCGGTGGCGCGCAGCGCGGCGAGGCTGCCGATCGACAGGATCAGGATCGCCACCGCCAGTTCCAGCAGCGTCAGGCCGCGGTCGGCGCCGCGGCGGCGGGACATGCGGCCTAGCGGCATGTCAGCCCCGTCCAGCCGTCGCTGCGGCAGGTCCGCGCGGGTTCGCCGCTGGCGGAGAAGGTGATCTGGAACGCGGTCGCGCGGCCGTTCGACAGCACCACCACCTCGGGCGCGCCGGGCGGTGGCAGCGGCCCATGGGCGACAATCGCGACCCGCCCGTTCCAGCGCTGTTCGCGCGCCGCGCCGGACCAGCCGTCGCTGCCGAAGCGGGCGGGGGTCAGGCCCTGCGGGGTGATCCGCAGGCCCCGCCGCCCGTGTTCGCGTATGGCAAGGTCGCGCGCGTCCGCGAAGGCGGTCTCGAACCGGGCGAGGTCGGCGGCCACGGCGCTGGCGTCGCGGCGCGCCACGCTCAGCCCCGCGCCGACGGCGAGGACCGAGATCACCGCGGTCACCACCACCAGTTCGATCAGCGAGAACCCGGCCTCGCCCGCGGAGGGCGGGGCGGTTTCAGGCGGAAAAGGCTCTAGTTCGCGTCCCATGACCCGATGTCCGCATCCACCCCTTCGCCGCCCGATGTGCCGTCGGCGCCATAGGTGAAGACGTCGAAATCGCCGTGCACGCCGGGCGCGAGGTAGAGATAGGGCTTGCCCCAGGGATCGACGGGCAGCCGGTCCATGTAACCGGTCCAGTTCTCGGGCACCGGTTCGGAGGCGGGGCGGGTGACGAGCGCGGTGAGGCCCTGTTCGGTGGTCGGGTAGCGGAAGTTGTCCAGCCGGTAGAGGTTCACCGCGCTGGCGATGGCGGCAAGATCGCTTTTCGCACGCGCCACGCGGGCCTGATCGGGCCGGTCGATGACCCGCGGCACGATGACGAGCGCGAGGATCGACAGGATCACCACGACCACCATCAGTTCCAGGAGCGAGAACCCGGCCTCGCGGTCGGTGTCGCTGTCGGCTGCGCGGTCGGTGGCGGGACGGGGCGAAAGGGGCATGGCGGGTTCGGTCCTTGGTTCGGGCGCACGATAGGCAGCGTGGCGGGCGGTGACAATCGCTTCGGGCCGGAATGCTTGCCGGTGCGGAGGCGCGGCCCTAGACCGGTGCCATGGCCGTCACCGCCCCCATCGTCGCGACCCTGCTCGTCCTGCTCGCCCCCGTGATAGGGTCGTTCATCGGCGTGCTGGCCGACCGGCTGCCGCGCGGTGAAAGCGTGGTCTGGCCCGGCTCGCGCTGCCGGGACTGCGGCACCCGGCTGGGGCCGCGCGACCTGGTGCCGGTGCTGTCCTACGTGGTCCTGCGGGGGCGCTGCCGGTCCTGCGGTGCGGCGCTGCCACCCTGGCTGCTTCATACCGAGATCGCGGCGACGGGGCTGGCCGGGCTGGCGGTGATCGCTGCGCCGGATCCGGGCGGGATGGTCTGGACGGCGCTGGTGCTGTGGCTGCTGCTGGCGCTGGCGCTGTGCGACCTGCTGTGGTTCCGGCTGCCCGATCCGCTGACCGGCGCGCTGCTGGCGCTGGCGCTCGGGCGGGCGGCGGTGGCGGGGGATCTGGCGGCGGCGCTGGCGGGCGCGGTGATCGGCGCGGGCAGTTTCTGGCTGCTGCGCGCGGGCTACCGGCGGGTCCGCGGGCGCGAGGGGATGGGACTGGGCGACGTCAAGCTGATGGCGGGCCTCGGCGCGCTGACCGGTCCGTGGGATCTGCCGCTGATGGTGCTGCTGGCCGCGCTGGCGGCCCTTGGCGCGGCGCTGGCCGGGGAATGGACGGGGCAGGGAGCCGGGCTGCGGGGCGCGCGGCCGCTGCCCTTCGGCGCGGCGCTGGCGGCGGCGGGCGGCGCGGTCTGGCTGATCCGGCTGGCCGGGTAATCGACGCTCGCGAAGGGGCGGAAACCGCGTTAGGCTCTGCCCGAGCACAAAGGCCGGGATATTGGCCCGGAAAAGATGAAGAGATTGGGCATCATGACATTTTCCACACGCGCGATCCTGCTGGTCGGCATTCTTCTGCACGCGGGCGCCGTCGCTGCGCAGGACACCTCTGCCGCCGCAGGCGAGACGCCACCCGCAACCACCGGACAGGCCGATCCGCTGCCCGAGATGGCCGAGATCGAACAGGCCTGGCGCCGGGGCGATTTCACCACCGTCCGCGCGGGGCTGAAGCGGCTGGCCGAGGAGGCCGGCACCCCGCTGGCGCAATACCGCTATGGCCGTGTGCTGTTCGAGGGACGCGGCGGTCCCCGCGACGTGGAGGGCGCGATGGCCTGGCTGCAGAAGGCGGTCGACCAGAACCAGGCCGACGCCGCGACCCTGCTGGCCCGCATCCTGCTGAGCGGCGAGTCCGCCGGCACCACCCGCGACGTGCCACGCGCCGCGGCGCTGCTGCAGCGCGCGGCCACCCGCGGCGATGCGGAGGCGCAGTATTACCTTGGTCTGCTGCTGCGGACGGGGCAGACCGGCGCGCCCGATCCCGAGGGCGCCTTCAACTGGCTGCTGGCCGCCGCGGAACAGGACCACCTCGACGCCGCCTACCAGCTCAGCCAGATGTATGCGCGCGGCGAGGGCACCGCGGCCGACACCGCGCAGGCGCTGGCCTGGCTGACGAAGGCCGCCGAGGCGGGGCACATGGACGCGCAGTACGACCTCGCCAACGCGCTGGCCTCGGGGCAGGAGGTGGGGCAGGATCTGCCGGCCGCGCTCGGCTGGTATCGCCGCGCGGCCGAGGCGGGACAGCCGCTGGCCCAGCGATCGCTTGGCACCTACTACATGACCGGCGCCGAGGGGATCGAACCCGACGGCGACGAGGCGCTGCGCTGGCTGAACCTTGCCGCGCAGGCGGGCGACCCCGGCGCGATGCACAACCTCGGGATCGGCCATCTCGAGGGCACCGTGCTGGCCCAGGACGACGCGCTGGCCGCGCAGTGGTTCGCCCGCGCGGCGGAGGAGGGCCTGGCACGGTCGATGACCCAGCTTGCCGGGCTCAAGGAGACGGGGCGCGGGACCGAGGTCGACATGGCGGGCGCGGTCACGCTCTACCGCACCGCGGTGGAGCGTGGCGATCCGGGCGCGGCGCTCCGGCTGGCGCGGCTGACGATCGAGGGGCGGCTCGACGGCATGGTCGCCCCGCAGAGCGCGGTGCCATGGGTGCATTACGCGATGTCGCAGGGCGAGGCGGGCGCCGAGGACTGGCTGCAGGCCCGTGCCGACGAGGGGATGCGCGCCGCGCAGGCCGCGCTCGGGCTCGAACTGGCCGGGCGCGAGGGGCAGCAGGCCGAGGGCGTGGCGCTGCTGACCAAGGCGGCGGAGGCGGGCGAGATCGTCGCGCAGCTGGCGCTCGGCGAGGCCTGGGCCCGTGGCGAATACGGGCTGACGCAGGATTACGTGCAGGCCCATGCCTGGCTCAACATGGCCGCTGCGAGCGGTCATGCGGCGGCGGCCGAGCGGCGCGACGTGGTGGCGCAGCTGATGACCCCCGAACAGATCGCCGAGGCGCAGGCGATGACCCGCCGGCTGTTCGCCGCGCAGACCGCGCCGAAGGCGGACCAGACCGTCAGGACCGACAGATGACGGCGCCGTCCGGGACGATGTCGCGGGCCGCCTGTTTCGCCTGCGGGCTGGTGCTGAGCCTCGCCCTTGCCGCGCCGCCGCTCGGGGCGCAGACGGCGGAGGCCGGCGATCCGGCGGTCCGGCTCGAACTGGCGCGGCGCTACCACGAGGGGCGCGGGGTGGTGCAGAACTTCACCCGCGCGGCCGAGATCTTCGCCCCCCTCGCGGAGGCGGGGAATGCCGAGGCGCAGAATGCGCTCGGGCGGTATCACCACGAGGGGCTCGGGGTGCCGAAGGACCGCGCGGCGGCGCTGGACTGGCTGGGGCTCGCGGCCCGCAGCGGGGTGCCGCAATACCTTTTCGACCACGCGGTCGTGCTGGAACAGGACGGCACGCCGGAGGAACTGGCGCAGGCCGCCGCGCTCTATGCCCGCGCGGCCGAGGCGGGGCTGGAGGAGGCGGCGATCAGCCTTGGCCTGCTCTACCAGGAAGGGCGCGGGGTCGCGCAGGATTACGCCCGGGCGCGCGCGCTCTACGAAGGGCCTGCCGCCGCGGGCAGCGCGCGGGCGCAGAACAACCTCGGGCTGCTCTACGTCCGCGGTTCCGGCGTGCCGCAGGATTACGCCCGCGCGGCCGAACTGTTCAACGCGGCGGCGGCGCAGGGGATGCGGCGGGCGATGTACAACCTCGGCGTGCTGTACGAGAACGGCTTCGGCGTCGCGACAGACGAGGCGAAGGCCCACGAACTCTACCGTATGGCGGGCAATGGCGAGACCGGCGCGGGGCCCGGTTTCGTCTACGACGCGCGCCTCGCGCCGCCGCCGGCGGACGAGGCCGGGCTGGCGCGGCTGCAGCAGGCGGCGCGGGCGGGCGACCCGGTGGCGGCGTTCCAGCTGGGCTGGCTGCTGGTGCAGGGCGACCCGGTGACGCCGCAGGCGCTGGCCTCGGCGAGGCAGCTGTTCTCGCTCTCGGCGGCGCGGGGCTATCCGCCCGCGATGGCGAACCTCGCGCAGCTCTACGTTCTGGGGCGCGGGGTGCCGCAGGACTATGTCGAGGCGCTGGTCTGGCTGCTGCTGGCGGGCACCGCCGCGTTCCCCGAGGCGACGGCGATGAGCGCCGCGCTGCAGGCGCAGATGACCCCCGGCCAGATCGCCGAGGCGCAGCAACTGGCCGAGGCCCGCTGGCAGGCGGGCCGGCCCTGAGGACGGTTCTGGTTTGACAGGCCGGGGAGGCTGTCCCTAACCTGCGGCAGAAGTTCATTTTTCCTATTGCTCCGGCCCGGCGCTTGCCGTCGCCAAGGCTTTGTTGCCCACCATCGTTTTATTCAGGAGATCATTATGAAACCCAGATCCGTTTTCCGTCTCGCCGCCAGCTTCGTGTTTGTCGCCGGTGCGGGCCTCGCCCAGACAACCCTTCCCAATGATCTCATTATCGAAGGCGATCTGACGGTGCAGGTTCCCGCTCCGGGACAGCCAGTGCCCTATCTGGGCAGCATCTATGTCGAGACACACAGTGTTATCGATGGCAACCTCTGCATCGGCAACAGCTGTTCGCAGGGAATGAGCTTCGGCAATGACGAGACGCTCATCTTGCAGTACGCGGCGAATTCCATCGTCTTCAACGACACGTCGGGCTCGACCTATCCGAACAACGACTGGGTGCTGCGGGTCAACGATCCGCAGCTGCGTGTCGATGGCGGGATCGACAAGTTCGCGCTCGAGGATACGACCGCCGGCACCACGCCTTTCACAATCGAGGCCGGTGTGCCCGACAACGCCTTCTGGCTGGCGCCGTCGGGCAATCTCGGCCTGGGTACCTCGCTGCCGCAGGCACCGCTGCATATCATTCGCAGCGACAATACGGCCGCGATGCTGATCGAGGAGACGGGGGCGGGGACGCTGGGTCAGCTGACGCTGCGGAACAACGGCATCACCTTCTTCACGCTCGAGGATACCGCGATCGCCGCCGGTGATGACACCGGTCGGGCGTGGAACGTCCAGAACCAGGCGGGGGCCTTCCGGGTGACGACGGCGCCGGGCGGGGGGGATGACGTGGAGATGGTGCTCGACCCCGGCGGGAACATGACGCGGGAGGGGGCGCTGAACTCGATCGGCGACGGGGCCAAGCTGGTGGCGGAGAACAACAGCGGCACCACGGCGGCGCGGGAGCTGATGGCGCGGAAGAACAACGGGATCGTCTACTTCAGCCTCGAGGACACCTCGCTGGCGGCGGGGCCGAACACCGGTCGGGCGTGGAACTTCCAGAACCAGTCTGGCGAGTTCCGGGTGACGACCGAGCCGGGCGGGCCGTCCGATATCGAGATGCGGCTGACGCCCGCGGGGGACATGACCCTCAAGGGTCAGCTCTTCACCGCCGGATCCTGCGCCGCGGGCTGCGACCGGGTGTTCGATGAAGACTACCCGCTGCCGACGATCGCCGAGCAGGCGGCGATGATGCGTGAGAAGAAGCATCTGCCGAACGTGGGCCCGACGCCCGAGGACGGGCCGTTCAACATCACCGCGATGACCGGCGGCATGCTGAACGAGCTGGAAAAGGCGCATCTCTATATCGCGCAGCTCGAAACCCGGCTGGGCGAGAGCGAGGCGCGGGACCGGGCGCAGGAAGACCGGATCGCCCGGCTGGAGGCGCTGGTCGCGGCGGCCGTCGGCCGCTGACGAGGACACGGGGCACGGGAGAAAGGACCATTCGCACGATGCGGGCCTGCGGCCCCCCGATTTTTATCAAGGGAGAATTCAGATGATCAGACATTTCACATTCACACCGGCTCTGGCCCCTGCGCTGGCCGTGGCGCTGGCGCTCGGCTCAGAGGCAAGGGCCGACGATGTCGTCAACACCGACCTGATCGTCACCGGCAACATCTGCGTCGGCGGCGCGGAATGCGAGGACGGAGAGTCCTTCGGCGCGACCGATCTCAAGATCAAGGGGACGATCCCCGAGCTCCAGTTCTTCGACACCTCGGTCGCGGGCGGGACCACCTGGACGCTGTCGAACGACGACACCGCGTCGGGCCTGTTCCGGGCCTTCACGCTGAAGAACGAGGACAGCTACGACTATCCCTTCATCGTCCACGAGGATGCGTCGGACAATGCGTTCTACATCGGCGAGGACGGCCAGATCGGCCTCGGCACGACGATCCCGCAGACCGAACTGCACATCGTCGGCGGCAGCGATCCGGGCATCACCTTCGAGGACACGGTGTTCAACCAGAAGTGGCAGCTGCACGGCAATGCCGGCGGGTTCTACCTGTATGATCCGGCGGAATTCAGCATCCCCTTCGAGATCCGCGGGGGGGCTCCGGACCGGGCGCTTTACGTGGCCGACGACGGCGATTTCGGGGTCGGCACCGACTTGCCGCAGGCTGCGCTGCATCTGCAGCGCGACGACAACACTGCCGCACTGCTGATCGAGGAGACGGGGGCGGGGACGCTGGGCCAGCTGACGCTGAGGAACAACGGCATCACCTTCTTCACGCTCGAGGACAGCTCGATCGCGGCGGGGGACGACGCCGGCCGGGCGTGGAACTTCCAGAACCAGGCGGGGACCGTCCGGGTGACGACGGCGCCGGGCGGGGCGGATGACGTGGAGATGGTGCTCGACCCCGGCGTGAACATGACGCTGGAGGGGGCGCTGAACTCGATCGGCGACGGGGCCAAGCTGGTGGCGGAGAACAACAGCGGCACGACGGCGGCGCGGGAGTTGATGGCGCTGAAGAACAACGGGATCGTCTACTTCAGCCTTGAGGACACCTCGCGGGCGGCGGGTCCGGGTACCGGCCGGGCGTGGAACTTCCAGAACCAGTCTGGCGAGTTCCGGGTGACGACCGAGCCGGGCGGTCCGTCCGATATCGAGATGCGTCTGACGCCCGCGGGGAACATGCATATCAAGGGCCAGCTGTTCACCGGCGGGTCCTGTGCGGCGGGCTGCGACCGGGTGTTCGATGAGGATTATCCGCTGCCGACGATCGCGGAGCAGGCGGCGATGATGAAGCGCGACCGGCACCTGCCGAACGTGGGCCCGACGCCCGAGGACGGGCCGTTCAACATCACCGCGATGACCGGCGGCATGCTGAACGAGTTGGAGAAGGCGCATCTCTATATCGCGCAGCTGCACGAGGAGGGGGCCGATCTCCGCGCGACGGTCGCCGCGCAGCAGGCCCGTCTGGCCGAGCAGGATGCGCGCCTCGCCCGACTTGAGGCGCTGATTGCCCGTTGAAGCGGCTCCGAAGATACATGGTTTTGGACCAGAGGGCTCTTCGGCCCTCCCACCGAATTGACAGCCGCCGCCCGGGCGAAGACCTTTGGCATCCGCAGCTTGAAACTCAAACCCGGCGGCAATCATGTTGGCCGTTGGCACATTCTTTATGAGGGAGATGATCGATGAGACAGATTTCGCATGTGATTTTCGCATGTGCCTTTGGGCTGGCAACCGCCGGTCAAGGTTCTGCGCAGACAGTGCTTGAAGCGTCCAACGATGCGGTCATACGTGACAATCTCTGCCTTGGGCAGTCATGTCCCGATGACCCGTCGACGTTGATCGTCGATCAGTTTGCATCCTCTCTCATCCTCTCTGACACGCGTGTCCGGATCGACCTGACGGACACGTCCAGCAATCCCAATTTTCCCGACGACGACTGGACGATCGATACAAACTCCATCCTCGAATTCTCAAACGGGGGCACAAACCGCTTCTTTATTCAGAACCGGACACAAAACACGATCCCGTTCACCATCGCGGGGCCTGCACCGGACAACTCTCTCTGGGTTGCAGGCAACGGCAGCATCGGGCTGGGAACCACGCTCCCGCAGGCCAACCTGCATATCGTCGACAAGGGCGCGTTCGGCGAAGCCCGTATCCGGCTGGAGGACGCAGTCGGAACCTCGTATTCCTGGGATATGCGGGGCAACAACGGGGGGTTCTACCTCTACGATGTGACCGCGGGCAAACTGCCGTTCCAGGTCCGGCCGGGTGCGCCGACATCTTCCATAGAGATTGTCAGTGACGGCAAGGTGGGGATCGGCACGGGCTTCCCGCAGGCTGCGCTGCACCTGCAGCGCTCCAACAACACTGCCGCACTGCTGATCGAGGAGACGGGGGCGGGGACGCTGGGTCAGCTGACGCTGAGGAACAA
>NZ_AQQU01000023.1 GCF_002210105.1 Oceanicola sp. 22II-s10i
ACGCCTGTCACCCATCCTACGGCAAGGTGGCATGCGGTGCAGACTGTCAAGATAAAGCCACGACCTCCTCGCGTGCATAGGCCGTGTTCCCGAAGCGAGCATCACCGTAGCTGCGGTTCAACCGGTGCCGGGGTTTTGTCCAATGACCCAGCTCGTGTCCCCAGACGGCATAAAATTCCGCGGGTCCTCAAAGAGCTAGATCGGCGGCATGTAGATCTTGTCGAGCGCCGGGACGTAGCAGGTCTCGCGCCCCAAAAAGCTGACAGACCAGTCTTGGCCAAGGGAGCTGACGCAGACGGTGCAGCGAAAGGTCGATACTGAGGGCCCTGGTCTCCAATGTTTGAGATCCCTCGGACGTCAACGCGAACAAAGCTAGGTGGCTGCGATTGACTTAACGCAATTTTTGAAGCATTTTTCCCTCAAAACGCAAAACCGCAGAATCGGAGCATTTATGGGGGATTTTGTCAAAACCCGTTTCCCGGTCGCAATCTATCGCGGCCTGATCATTGATCTCGAGGACCGCCTCCGCGGAGAGGCCCTCAAAGCTCATCGAATGATCCAGGATCACTCTGGTCTGGATACACGCCGCGCACGGCGTCTTGAGGGAATGTCGCGCTTCCACATGATGGAAAAGGGGTTTCAAGAGGTCTGCGAACTGCATGGCGGCGCGCTGCTAGACGGCGGCATCATCCCCGGGTCGGACTTCAAGGTCTTCCAACCGTTCATGCGTTTCGAGCATGAAGGTCAAGGCTTCATCCTTGGCCTGGCCGCAATGCCGGAACCCAGCAAGCTCCCGATTAAGAACAAGTCGCGGAAGGCTGGAGTGACGCTGAACTACCGGCTGTCACCTCACTTCGATTTCGACGGCACTACCCCTCAGATCGGGGACATCTGCATTCTGTTTCTCTTCGCGCGAGACCCCGAACAGGCCGGTAAGATCAAGGAAATGGCCATCGGCCTCATCGACTCCAAATATGAACAATACCTCTTCTACGAACGGATCGACCAGTACCTCGCGGATGACGGGGATCTGTCGGAACCCATCTCGCCGCTCTCGACACCTCCCGCACTGTCTGCCAGCGGTGCTGTCCGCCTGAAGCGCACAATGAAGCCTTTCGTTCCTCCCGAGGCTCCATCTGTGGATGACGAACAGGATGGCAAAGCGTAAAGGGTGCCACCGGCACTACAGGAGGGAAAAATGCGTGTGGGAACACCCGGCTTCGTGCCGGAACGTCTCGTTGAGGCGCGCGCCGCCCGGCGCGTTCAAAGCATGAAAGAGCTGGCCCTGATGCTGGGAGTCAGCCCGAGTTCGGTTTCTCGCTGGGAAACCGGCAAGCAGGCGCCCGAGGCAGATGCGCTAACTGAACTGGCAAAGGCCCTGCGGGTCCGGCGAGAGTTTTTTCTTCGTCCGGTCTTCGACAGCCCGCGACCGATGTTCTACCGTAAACTGGTCAGCACCCTGAAGCGCGATCGGGAGTATCAAACGTCTCAGGTGAGCTGGCTGCACGAAATCAGCGACGTCTTGCAGCACTACGTCGATTTCCCCGAACTCGACATTCCAGACGTTCTGGGCGGCGCCAGCTACAGTCAGCTTCGAGACGAAGACATCGAGGACATCGCCGGCGAACTGCGCTCCTACTGGCAGTTGGGCGAAGGCCCTTGCACGAACGTCGTTGCCGTCCTTGAGAAGATTGGCTGCGTCGTCGGCTCCATTGAAATGGGAACGTCCAAGCTTGACGGCGTTTGCAGCTGGTCCAAGTCCGAGGATCGTCCTCACATTTTGCTCTCGTCAGACAAGATGAATCTTCCCCGTCGTCAAATGGACGCCGCGCATGAGCTGGGTCATGCAGTGCTGCACCGGAATGTCAGCGCAAAGGCTTTGCGCGATGATCTCCCAGAGATCGAGCGCCAGGCATTCCGTTTTGCAAGTGCGTTTCTTATGCCGCAGACGACCTATGTGCCGGAGGTCCCGAACTACTCCCTGGCAGGTTTGCTGTCCCTGAAAGAACGTTGGCGCGTTTCTGTGAAGGCCCAAATCAAGCGGTTAGTGGATCTAGAGGTCATTCCCCAAGATCATGCCACGCAGCTCTACAAGACCTATTCTGCCAAAGGGTGGAACCGGCAAGAGCCGATGGACAGGGAGTGGGCCGTGCCGAAGCCGCGCATGTTACGTGACGCTCTTTGCTTGATCGTGGATTCCGGTACCCGCAGCAAGGAAGACCTGCTTTCGGTCGAGTTCACGATGCATCCAGGCGATATCGAGAACCTCGCCAACCTCCCGTCCGGTTGGTTCAGCAAGAAAACAGGCGACGTGGTGTCATTGACGCTCAAGGCCGACACATCCCGTGAGACAGGGGCATCTGAAGGGGGGGCAGTGATCCCGTTCTCTAGGCGTGGATCGTAATAGGGTCAGCACATGCGCGTGGAAATCGATGTCTCGGAAGAGGAACTGGATGGTGACTATGGCGCGGTTCCCGGGCTCATCATTACCTGTACCCGGTGCCGGCACTCTATGGAGGTGTTCGGCACCGAAGAAAATTCGGTGAAACGCGGAGCGGTCATGCTTCGGGAGGAATGCCCTTTTGATGAGGACAACTTTTACTCGGCTTAGTTCGTTGGAGGACTTATTCAACAACGCCGGTCGATCGCCGCAAATCGTTTTCGGGCATAGACAAACCATGCCGAAGCAGAACAAGTGAGGCAAAATAGCTTTGGAACTAGAAGACCTCGCAAAGCAGTGCCAGAACTGTGCGCAGCATAGTCCAGTGATAGTCTTGGGTAGCGGGGCCTCGATCCCGCATGGCATTCGTGGCATGGGAGATTTGGCCGTTTGGCTCCGTGATAATGTACAGGCCGACGACGGACCGGAAGGCGATGCCTGGACGCTTGTTAGAACCGCCTTGGCCGCTGGAGATCATTTAGAAGCTGCATTAGAAAACAAAACTCTACCCGATACCTTGGTCGTCAAGATTGTACGAAGCACCTGGGACTTTATCGCGCAAGGCGATTATAGCCTGCTCAAATCAGCAATAAAGACTGAGACCATTTTTCCGCTCCGCACCCTATTCACAGGATTATTCCGAAGTACAAATCGCAATATTCACGTCGTAACAACAAACTACGATCGCGTTGCAGAGTATGCAGCCGATTCAGGCGGCTACATCCACAACACGGGTTTCCTCCCAGGCTATTTGCGACGGGCCGATGGGGCGGAGAATCTGATTTTCAAACAGGGGGCCAATGTGGCGCGGACGGTCACAGTCTGGAAAGTCCACGGGTCTCTTGATTGGTTTTCAGACCCGCATGGGGGTGTGATGTCGCTGCCGATGACGAGCGAGTTACCCGATGGTTTGGTGCCGCTGATCGTCACGCCAGGTGTAAGCAAATATCAGCGGACCCACGACGAGCCCTTTCGGAGCGCGATACAGGGCGCTGATCGTGTGTTGAGTGCCGCGACCGCATTCATTTGCATAGGATACGGGTTCCGCGACGGCCATATCCATCCGAAGCTGATGACGCGTTGTCGTGTGCATGACGCTCCCATCCTTGTCGCAGCGCGCACCTTAACGCCCGAAGCCAAGGATTTTCTAAAGAACAACGCCGGACGTCACTACATCGCGCTCGAGAACCACGATGACGGAACGATGGTTTACAACCGTGACAATCCAGACGGTATTGTTGTTACCGGAGGTAAATATTGGGAGTTGCCTGCATTGAACGAATTGATTGGTTTTTAGGAGGCAGATTTGAGCATACTTGATTTCAAAGACGATGAAAGTCTCGGAAAAATTATCGCCGTCGATACTGCCACTGTGACGGTGCGAGTCGATGAACTTGAACGCCTCAAACGGATTCAGGTCAATCGGTTGACCGCGATCAGAAGCTCGAAAGCCGGGCAGCACCTAATCGGGATAGTTTCGCGCATCACACGCAAGGCAGGTGACGAAACTGCAATAGATGGGGCTGAGGAGGATCCGGAAGCGGCGCTCCCCGAAAACAACCTTGTTCGGGTCGCTCTGATTGGAGCACTCGTAGACAAGGAGGGGCTGAAAGAGAACGTCTTTAAGCGCACCCTGGAGACTGTGCCCGAAATCGATGCGGATTGCTTTGCCTTGGAAGGTCAGCGCCTGACAGACTTCATGCAGGTCATTTCGCAGGTTTCCGGCGACGGCCCGCAACTTGATCTTGGTCGCTACGCATTGGACGAGGACGCGCGGGCCTTCTTGAACGGCAATCGTCTGTTCCAGCGTCATGCCATCGTCGTAGGTAGCACTGGCAGCGGCAAATCTTACACAACTGCGCGGCTCCTAGACCAGATTGCCGGACTTCCACAAGCCAACGTCATCTTGTTTGACATTCATGGTGAGTACCAGACCCTCGATAGCGAGGAGTTCCGGCATCTGCGCATCGCTGGGCCGGGGGACATTGGACAGGATCGCCAGATGGCCGATGGTGTTCTGCATCTTCCGTTTTGGCTTCTCGGCTATGAGGCACTGGTCGCTTTGTTCGTTGATCGGTCCGATCAGAACGCTCCGAACCAAGCCATGCTCATGACACGCTGCATCACCGATGCGAAGCGCGCAATGCTCGATCCGGCAAAACACGCTGACATTCTGGCAAATTTCACCATAGATAGCCCGGTGCCTTTCGATATCGACGGTGTCCACAAGACACTATCAGATTTGAACGAACAGATGGTTCCGGGTGCTAACAACAAGGAAAAGCAAGGGCCATACTTCGACAAGCTGAGCCGCCTGATCGCGCGATTTGAAGCCAAACGAAATGACCGCAGGCTCGGGTTCATATTTCAGCCGCCAGCAGCCTGTATGAATATGGACTGGCTGCCAGAGGTAACGCACTTCTTAATCGGCGGGCGCGGATCGCAAGCGGATGGCAAGGGTGGGATCAAGATCATAAATTTCTCAGAAGTGCCCTCCGACATCCTGCCGCTCATGGTCAGCTTGATTGCTAGGCTGATATTCACAGTCAGCCAGTGGACGCCACCAGACAACCGTCATCCCATCGGATTGTTCTGCGACGAAGCGCATCTGTATATCCCGGAGCGTGCATCGTCAGAGTCAGCCGATGAGATCTCGGTCGGGATTTTCGAGAGGATCGCCAAAGAAGGCAGAAAATACGGTGTTGGACTAGTGGTTATCAGCCAAAGACCATCCGAAGTGAACCGCACCGTTCTGAGTCAGTGCAACAATGTCATTGCGATGCGGCTGACCAACGGCGACGATCAATCCGTGATTAAACGGTTGCTGCCTGACAGCCTCGGCGGCTTTGGTGATCTTCTACCGGTCCTCGACATCGGTGAGGCATTGGTGGTCGGCGATGCGAGCTTGCTTCCGACGCGAGTTGTGGTGTCCGAGCCGCGTTTCAAACCTAATAGTGCGACAGTCAATTTCTGGGATCGTTGGAGTGACGCGGCACCAGTTGCGGGAACGGAAGATGCCGTCCTTTCTTGGCGGAGACAGAGTAATCACTAGCCTTAGGAACGATGACAACAGTCAACTAGGATTGCCGCACACATTATGCTGGGACGAGTCTACAGGCCATCGCCGTAAGAGTATCGGGCGCAAGCTTGGAAGAAATTGCATCCAACTCCAAGAGGGGCTGCGACAGGTAAGGATGGAACTTCTCCGACATTAAATTCCCTGCTCCAGAGAACAGATCCACAGGTTCGCCAGATCGAATATGCGCTAGTACCGTTTGAAGATCGGAGGTTTCGTCCCCGGCCTCCACCAGCACAAACCCGTCATGCTGTTCGACCGAAAAACCCTCGCTTCTCAGTGCGAGCGCGAGGGTTGATGTCTTCACCGTACCGACCCGCGTCGCAATGATTGATGTATGCTCGCCAATGCTGTGTATGTTACTGGCCCTAAACCCCAGCTGTTCATAGTGAGCACGAGCTTCCTCGAGCATCATCAAAGAGACTGTGTCCATGTAAGCTGGGCTGGAATGCCCCTCGAGCACGGTGAACATTCGGTCGATCACCTTGTCATGAATGTCCCCCGCATCGCCGCCGAAGACCGGAGGCACACCAGCCCTTGCGGGTTTGACGACGATAACCTTTTCACGATCATGGATTTCTTGAACAACCCAACGTCGCCCGGAGAATATTAATAGCATCCCAGGGGCAAGAACATTGTCGATCGGCAGGGTTCCAAGGTCCCGCCCCTCTGCAACCAAACGGAATTCTTCAGGTGTCTGGAACACCGCATAGAAGCTGTAGTGCTCAACCAGCTTTTCGCCCACGGGTCCCAAGAGTAAAAGCCCGCTGCCGGCCTGTTCGATCAAGCCGGTTTCTGGGTGGCCGATTGCACGCAACACATCTGCGAAGAACTCGGTTGTGACCTTCCGAAAGGGGCCTTCACGGCAGAGCACGTTGTAGACCACGCTTGCAGACGCACCGCCGCGCTGCGCTATGACTGACAGTATCTGATGAACGAGCGTCGAGAGATGAAGCGCTTGGGCTTTTGGAGGTTCGCACCAGCCTTCCAGCAACAGGTCTATCATCGCGATGGACCTGATCAGGCCGAGGCGAAGACGATCCACGAAACTGCTCTCCAGCGTCAACTTGGTTTCGACAGCGTACTGCCTGAGAATGGCCGGCTGTCCTTCACGGCGCCCTGATCGGCCAAGCCGTTGTCGCAACGCCGCGACGCTGAATGGCGCACCGATTTGAGCCACACAGGTCACGTCACCGATGTCGATTCCCAGCTCGAGCGTCGACGTGCAAACGGCTGTCGTCGGTTTCGCAGGGTCCTTCAAGCGCCGCTCAACAAAGTCACGGTGTTCTCGGGAGAGGCTCGCGTGGTGGGGATAGAATTCCTGTGGAAGGTGCTCCCGTTCGCAAATCTCCCGCAACCGATCTGCGTAAATCTCGACCCGTTGGCGCGCTCCGGCGAAGACCAGGTTGTCGCTACCTCGAAGGTGTTTGAAGAGATGGGCTGCAATTGCGTCCGATGCTGACGGGCTGTTTTCATCTTCATCGCCGGAAAGGTAACCGCGAAGCTGAAGCTTCAATTCAGCCTCGCCGCCATCTGCTTCGATCAGCTGGACAGCGTTTGCGGCGTCAGGGCGAAGATAGGCCTTGGCGAGGTCCATGTCGCCCAGAGTAGCTGACAGACCTACCCGACGGATTGGGCGCTTTATCGCGAGCTCGAGCCTCGTGAGCAGTGAACGAAGCTGGACACCGCGTTCACTATCCAGAACCGTGTGCAGTTCGTCGATCACGACCGCCCGCGTGGCCTCAAACAGGCGGGCAATTTCCAAACCGCGACGAATGAAAAGCGCCTCAAGGGACTCTGGGGTGATCAGCAGAATCCCTTTTGGAGATTTCAACGCGCGCGTCTTGATCGATTGCGAAACATCCCCGTGCCAAGGAACAACCGGAAGCTCTGCTTCCTGGCAGATACCCTCCAGCCGCATAGCCTGGTCCGTGATCAGAGCTTTCAGCGGACCGATGTAGAGCAGGTCGAAGCCTGTGCCGTCGAACGGCTCGTCAAGCACCTGCGAAATCAACGGAAAGAACGCCGCCTCGGTCTTTCCGCCCGCCGTGGAAGCCGCAACGATCAAATCAGCATTGGTCTCGTAGATCGTCCGGATGGAGCGCGCCTGGATGTCGCGAAGCTCGCGCCATCCTTGTTGGCGTATCCATTTCTGCACTGGCCTCGCCAGCTTGTCGAACGCACTGCTCATCGGAGTCAGAGCTTGAAGCTGATCAGGTCATCGTCACGAGATCCTTGGGCGCCAGTTGCCTCGTCTACCTCGGTCATGTCGTCGCCGAGATCTTCCGATACCTCGATCTTTTCAATCAAGTCGCTCCATTCGACACCGGGGTTTTGCTCGAGCACGGAAAGCAAGTTCACGAAGGCCGTCACCGTATTGCGCGGTGTCCGGAAATACGCCTCGCCGATCCGATCCGAACAATGTGTCATGAAGGCCTCGAGCGCGGTGTCCGGCAAAGCACCAGCGTCGTCCTGCATGATCCGCCGAACGTTGGCCAAAAGAACGAAGAGGTCTTCAGGGGTCAGGCTGGCCAGCCGGACAACGGGCCCTGAAAGGTCTACCAATCCGTCTCGCGCGAAGGTGTTCTCGGCCAAGCGCGACTGGAGGGCCTCGTAGCTGTAAAGCCCTCGACGGGTGTTCATCAGGAATTCCGGTGTGCCGCCCATGAGGAATCCAAGGTTCTCGGCACTGCCTTGCAGCACGTCGTTAAGAATCCGAAGGATCTGCTCGTAGTTCGCATTGCGGGCTTGAGACGAGGTGAGCTTGTAGAGGTTCACCATCTCGTCAAGGCCGACGAGCAAACCTTTGTAACCAGCCTCGCAAACGAATGCTGACATCAGCTTCAGGTGGTCATAGACACTGGCGTCATCGATGATCGTGCGGACACCGAGCGCTTTACGGGCGTCGGTGCGTGTGGCGAATTCACCGCGCAGCCACCTCAGGGCCGCGGATTTCAACTCGTCGTCGCCAGCCTCGTGGCCTTCCCAATACCGACGGATGACTTCAGCGAACTCAAACCCCCCGGTAAGTTCTTCGAAGTGGCCAAGGCGTTCACGGATGACAGCCCCCGTTGGCAGATCCCGCTCTTCAGCATCGCGGTGTGCCTGGCTGACAAAACGCTCTACCACGCTGGCCAATGCCCCGCCATCGGGCTTTGTCCGCGTCGACAGGTTTCGGGCCATCTCGGCATAGAGCCCACGAGCTTGCCCGCCGGTCGCGTGAATGCGGCGATCTGGCGCCAGATCTGCGAACATTACAACCAGGCCCTTCTCCAGAGCCACGAGGCGGATCAGGTTCATGAAGAACGTCTTGCCTGATCCGTATTCCCCGATGATGAACCGGATCGCCGATCCGCCGTCGGAGATCCGGTCCATGTCCTTGACCAGTTCTTCGATTTCTCGGACGCGGCCGACCTGAACATGACGCAAACCGAGCTTGGGCACGACCCCGGCCCGAAGCGCCTGTACGATCGCATCACGTTCACGTGGTTTCAACTTCGACATCCCTGCCCTCCGTGTTCATCTTTTCTTTTACTGCCTCAGCAATGTCCGAAGACACGTCATATCCATCATACTCATCGAGAAGCGCTTCATCGTAGGTCTCGAAGGCCCATTCATTCACGACCTCCAAAGCACCGGCCGCCATCAAACCATGCGCGCTGCAGATCGTCTCAAACTCCGTTTCAGACCAATGCTCGCGAACAATCAGCTCAAGCACGAGGGCGCCATGTTTAGGGTCAAGCCCTGCAAGCTGGCTTGGGCTGGCAAGCGCGGTGTCACCGCTTTCTTCCTCTTCGACATCGAAAATCTGACCGAGGACGGACGACACGCGCTCGGTGTCCGAACGGATTGCTGCGATCCGTGAAGCGTCGAGCTTGGGTCCGCTGGCTTTCTCGAGATCGGGTATCGCTTCGCCCGGACGACCCGGTTGCGAGGCACGCACAGTGCGAGGACCATCCGAAACTTCGCCAGCATGCAGGTCCGAGTAGGCCAACGCAGGATCAAGGCCCAAAGCCTTGTAGATCTTCTCTATGCTTGCGACCTCGTCTGAGTGAATAATGCCATCGGCATGTGCTGCACCAACCAGTGCTGCCCGCATAGCGGCCTGGCTGTCTTGCCCCACCTCTTTCAGTTTGCGCCGCAGAAGCGTCATGTCCGGTGGCACCGCCAGGAACCATTCGAGGTTTGCACGCAGCCGGCGGCGTTCCTGACCGCTGAGGGACGCGGCAGAAACTTGGTCTTCCAGCGCCCTGCGTTCAGGCTCCGCGATGCGACCATCCGCATGGGCGACGAACGACCCAAGCGCCAGTTCAATCAGCGCGTTTCGATAGCTGTCGGAAACTTCCTCCAGTTTTTCGATGGGTTCGCCCAAGCTAAACAGCACTACGGGCTCCTCCGCCTTGGGCGACCGAAGCGCAAACCGAGGGTCAGGCGCCAAACCGAAACCGAGGCGGGCGAGCGCGTCGGCAGCTCCTGTCATCTGCCGTTTCCCGATCTTCTCGCTCCTTTCTCCCTCCAGACGTCCTATCACGTCCTCGAGCGGCACCAATCCACCCTGATCTACGATAGTGCTTGCCCAAGATCTTAAGCTGTCCATTTCTTCTGATGGGAAGGATTGCCACAGCACAGAAGGCAACAAAGCATACGCTTCTACGCTCCCACGACCGTCAGGGTTGCGACCCAAGTATCGGCTAAGCTTATCGAGATCGCTCATAGCCTCATCGGCCAATTCTTGTGCGATCTCGACCGGCTTACGTAGGCCAGATATATCCGGCACCGGATTTCCTTCAACAGTTGGGTTTGCTGAGCCCTCAAACTCGCTGGAAGCAGCTCTATAGGATACCTTTAGCGTCTTCCGAGGTTTGGCAACCTTGAGCCCGTCAGGAAACCGCTGGTCAAACCGGATACGGAAAAGAGCGATGAACTCATCCCGGCATCGCGTCGCCGGAGTTCTTAGATATGTTTCAGGGTGACAAATGAACCAACTCAACAGCCATTCGGCAGTCAAATTTTCGCCCTTGTAAATCCGAGCTCCGATTGCGTACTTTAGTGAAAACGGAAGCTCCCAGCCCTGCTTATCGAAAATGGGCTCGATCTCGTCGAACTCGATTTCGACAAGAGTCGCGATGTCTAGGAACTCCCCCAGGTAGCGCCGGACGGAGTGACTATCGGGGTAGAGAGCCTTCAACCTTCGAACTTCTTGGACGATATCCTTGGCGTCATCCTGGGACTGATCGACGAAGAAACGGCGCTCCAATCCGTAAAAATACAGGAACATGTATCCTGCATCAAACCATGCATCTTTCCGACCGCCAGCAAGCCAATCGAGATAGGTCGCCCTGCAGTCCGGCGAGATTTCCGAGTAGTTCGGCCAATACGGCATCCCCCTTCCTGAAACGTCAGTTCCCCGCTTCGCCACTGACAAAGCGGGATCGATATAGCCTCGGCACTTTGAACGATAGCCGTTGGTGTTCAGCGTTGGAGGGGTTCCAACGTAAACCATCCCGCCGATGTTGCGGCCCGCTACACTCGTCGTCTCGTCAGATCGAATCCACCCGGTTTTTGGTGATCTCCGAGATAGGGTAGCTGGCGCTGGTTGCTTTCTTTCAGCCGCTGCAGCTAGGGCTGGTGCCGCGGACTTTCCGGCACGGACGATCGCAGCGTAGTCCTGCTTCGGATGAACGTAGGTCTCGGTGGCCGCCTTTGTCCCTTGCGAAGGCTGCGCTCGTTCGGCAGCGGGCAATGAGTCTGGCACGGAAGACCGTCCCGCACGGACGATTGCGGCATAGTCCTGCTTAGGTGGGGAGTAGGCTTGAACGGCAGCCGGTGCGTGAGACGTAATGGCTTCGCGAGTTCGTTCGCGCTCACGCTCGAAATGTTTGTCGTAGTCACTTGATCGAGTTACCGGATCAGATCCGGATGTTCGGGTTTCGGAACTTCCCTCGGCGTGCGCCTTTGCAGCGAGTTTCCGCGATCTCCGCTTTTCTTGCCACCAGACCAAAATGATAGGGGCACCGAATGCAAACAGCATCTGCCCGCCAACAGGCCAGCCCTGAAGCAGGGTGATCACAACGACCATGCACAAGAAGAAGTATAGGACGAGAAAGAATGTAACTCGTAGGAATTTGAGCATTAAAGACATTTTAAGAACCCTCTCCGAACCACACTATTTTGGATGCACACCATTGCAACGACTATCGCAATAACTGTATGCGCTTTTGATGCGTCGACGTTCTTCGGTACGCGTTGATCGACGATCTAGCGCAGGTTCACCCCTTCCAGATCATCGGGTTTCAGCCGATAGCGAATGACGTTGCCCTCATGGAGCCCTGCGATCTGCTCACGTACGTAGGCGACAACCTCAGCTCGATCAGCATCGGGTACACCAGCAGCCAATGCCATCTCATCAACCGCATCGGTTCGGAACTCTTTAAATTCGAGAACGCAACGCCGTACCGCAGCGCGAACAAACTCCCGGTAAGCAAGAGCAGCCTTTTCCGGGCTCTCCACCTCAGCGCGGAGAATTCGGTACTTTTCTGCGGAAGCCAGGTACGCGTCCATGTAGACCTCGCGCAGCAGCGCGACGTTGTTCAATTCATAGACCCCGATCAGCCCGTCGATATAGTCGCTGTCGTCCATCGTCATGAACGACATTGGGGCAAGGTCCGACTTCAGAAGTGGGATGTTCGAGGCCACGCGCGACGTCCGCTTGTTGACGTCGGCAAAGGCCTGGAGGTACGGGATGTGCACCAAGAGGAAGAAGGACTGCTCGAACGGATCAGTGATCTGCGCAGCCTTGTGCAGCAGGATGTCGAACTCTTCTGCGATCGTGACCCCATCGTCGAGCGGTCGATAGCTCGAGTGCGTGATCCCGACCGGCATCGCTCGCAACCGGCCCGACATCGCAGGGTCCGCCAGAAGACCATCCGAGAGCAGCGCATGAATCGCGAACATATCAGGGCGACGGAGCCCGATCTCATCAAGATTATCGACGATATACTGGATGGCTTCCTTATGGTTGAGGATCATTAGGGCTTCTTTGCGATCCTTTCCCGCAGCTTCTTCGCCAAACCTGATCAGTCGCTCAGTCTGCAGAATATCGTAGGTGTTCCCCTCCATCCTGGACGATGCCCAACTGAGATCGACCAAAAGCTGCTCAAGGATCCGACGTGCGTATGTTCCGGCTGGGATTGCGCCTCCCTGCGGGCGGCCGGCCTCCAACAGCCTTTCGCGGTCTGGTGCAGACAGGTACCAGGTCTTTTCTGGGACGTATGCGTCGAGAAACTCCGGTCGATAGAACACCGGCGCTCGCCTGTTGTATGGCGTCGACAAATGCGACCGGACGACCGCGCCCCCGGCGACGCTGTATCCCGTCGCCCTGCCCTTGCCAGATACCTCGAGGCGACCTTCCTCCACCATCCGCTTCAAGAGGCGCCATACGGTGGTTTCGCTTACATCCCTTGCAACGCCCTTCCGGATGGCGTCGCGTCCGGCACCCGGGTTCTCGCCGACAAAAGCTAAAATGTCTTGATCCGACAAGGCCATGAAACGATATCCCTCAAGTGCGAAACGATTATAGCATTGATACACCTACATTTTTCCACTGCGCAAGTTTTCGTTTCACTCATCTTGCAACGATTCAGGTGTCAGGAGGCAATGGCCATCTTCGTCAAGAATACGAAACGATTATCACACTGAAATCATTAATATTTCTGGCACTCTCCGAGAATCGTTTCACTATATATGAAACGATAAATAGAACGACAGAGTTTGCACTAGGCGACGGCAGCGGAGCCCGCAAAGACACGAACCTGCGGAAAACAATATCTTTATATCAGTGTCTTAGCGCTCAAAAAGATCAACGACATCCAACCCAAAATCGACCTATCGTGTTTCCGCTGCAAGCCCCGCGTCCTCCAACTGCTCCCGATCGGGAAGATCGTGCAGGCTCTCCAACCCGAAAACGACCAGGAACTGTTCGGTGGTGACGAAGGTATAGGGGGCCCCACGCCGCGGCGCCCTCGGCCCGGTCCCGATCAAGCCCTGCGCATGCAGCCGCCCGATCAGGTCCCGGCTGATCTCCTTGCCGAAGATGTCCTTCAGCCCGTCGCGGGTGATCGGCTGGTGGTAGGCGATGGCGGCAAGGACGGCGATGTCGAATTCGCTCAGGTCCAGCAACTGGTCACCGACATCCGCCGCCGCACGGATCGCGGGGGCGTAGGTGGCACGCGTCCGGAACATCCAGCCGCCGGCGACCTGGGCGATCTCGAACGAACGCCCCTCCAGATCGGCGGCAAGATTCTCGACCAGCAGATCCACCGAGGCCCCCTGCCCCACGACCCGCACCAGATCCTCGCGCGGCACGGGGGAGGCAGAGGCAAAGAGCACCGCCTCGATCCGGCGCATCCATTCGCGCCAGCGCAGGTCCGGCGGCAGCTCCGCCAGCTCGCGGTCAAGCTCGGGGTCGCGTCGATCCCTGGCCATCACGAGACCTTTCGGGATCGCAGGGCCGAACCGCAAGATCGCTTCCCGTCCGCATCCTCATTCGGACCAATGGCATTCTGATGCGAACTGCCGACCATGCTCAGACCCCGTAGAGCCGAAAGGTGTCGCGACCCGTCAGCTCACGCACCGCGCCCAAGTCGACCAACCGGTCGCAGAGCCGACGCGCGGCGCGATCCGGCAAGGGGAGCGCGGCGGGCGCCACCGCATCACGGGTCAAGAACATCTCGACCGCGTTGCCCGCGCCCTTGGCCCGCAGCTTGGGCGCGACAGCCTTCAGATGCGCCGCCCGCCGCGCGAGGTCAGCAGCCTGCCGCACGGCCTCAACTACCGACGTGATGAGCGCGCGATGACAGGCTAGTCGAAGATCATCGCCCTGCTTGCGCAAGTCGGCACGCTTCAGGCCCGCGGCCAGCAGCGGGACCAGATGAGGCCAGCCAAGCGGCTGCGCGAGGGCGGCATCGGCGAGGACCAGCGCCGGCGTCGTCGCGCGCGGGGCCTCGGACAGCACCGCCTCCAGCACGATCGCCGCGCGGGTCACCGACGGTCCGCGTCCCGCGTCGAGCCATGTGGCGATCTGGCCCGGCGCGGCGCCCGGCAGCGCCCGGGCCAGCGCCTTGACCGAGAGGGGCCGTGCGACAGCCCGGCGCCACTCAAGACAGGTTTCTCCGGCCGGTCCGGGCAGGTCGCCGGGGCGCAGATGGTGGATCGCGTCGCGCAGCTCTGCCGTCCGCTCCAGACGTCCGGAAAACACGACGCAGGCCGCCGCAGCACGCAACGCCAGCCTGTCCCGCAGCAAGGCGAGGGGCACCTCTTCGCATTCCAACACAAGATGCAGGTGGCTCAGCGCAGCGCCCGAAAAGAACGCAGCATCTTCAAGGGTTTCCGCGCGTAAGGAAGAGATCCAGGAGGGTGTCCCGGACGGGGTGCCAAGGGCGCTGAGGAGATCCGGGCGGGCAAATGTCATGGCCGCAGCCTACAGATGCGCGGCGCTTTTGGCCAGAAAATAGCGCGATAAACGCCCCGGCTTGCCGGACGCAGTCATGTCCAGTAAGTTTGCATTATCGGACATGAAAAGATATGCTCCGCGACATGTCAGAAGATCACGAGAAATCGAGCTCAGAAGCACCAATCGGGTCTTCGTCCAGCGAGGACAACGAGAGAGATTGCTCTGACGTCGAGGATTTGACCCGCCTCCACTTTGGGATCGGTTCACACCCCGTCGATCAGGATGTCCATGGCGCGCTTCAAAGCGTCGCGGTGATCGGCCAGAGATCCAACTTGGTCCCGAAGCTCCGCGCCCGGCACCGCGGCCAGTTCCTGAACCCGCACGATCAACGTCGTCCCTTCAAAAGCGACAGCGGGCGTGAGACCCGGAAAGGCCACATACCGGCTTGCCTCGCGCAATGGCGCCACGATACGAGAGGCGTCAATGCCGATCAGATCGGTTTGCAAATCAACGACAAGTTGGCCACCCTTGAGGCGATACAGATCGAACTGTGCCATACCAAGTGGTCCTCAGAAACTGCGGAAGGCCGCGAGGGGCAAACCTTCCTTGGCGATCTCTTCGGCATAGGTGTCGATTGCGGGTTGGTTCGCCTCTCGCCAAAGGCGGTTGCGTTCCACCTTGGCGGCTTTGATGATCGCCGCCTCGGCCAGCCGCGACATGTTGAGGCCAAGCGCCCGCGCCGATTCCGCGACATCGGCGTCGAGGGTCAGATTGACTTTCACGCGGCCCACAGAGACCTCCCGGAGAATGCGTATGGATGAAAAGTATAAGTCAGGTGCAAGTCCCGATCAAGACAAGAGCGACCGGATCACACTCCCCGCCTCTGTGGCCAGTTCCGGCACACTTGACCGCCTCGTCGACACGGCCCGCGACTATGCGCGCTCCGCGGCCTCGGAGAACACACTCAAGGCCTATGCGAAGGATTGGGAACATTTCGCGCGCTGGTGCCGGATGAAGGGCACCGAGCCGCTGCCGCCCTCCCCCGAGATGATCGGACTGTATCTCGCGGATCTGGCGTCCGGGTCGGGCCCCTCCCCTGCCCTATCGGTCTCGACCATCGACCGGCGCCTGTCGGGTCTCGCCTGGAACTACGCGCAGCGAGACCTCACCCTCGATCGCAAGAACCGCCACATCGCCACCGTTCTGGCGGGGATCAAGCGCAAGCATGCGCGCCCACCGGTGCAAAAGGAGGCGATCCTGGCCGAGGACATCCTCGCGATGGTGGCCACCCTGCCCTTCGATTTGCGAGGCTTGCGGGATCGGGCAATCCTGCTTCTGGGCTATGCCGGAGGTCTGCGCCGCTCGGAAATCGTCAGCCTCGACGTCCACAAAGACGACACACCAGATTCTCGCGGTTGGATTGAGCTCTTCGACATGGGCGCCCTCCTGACCCTCAATGCCAAGACCGGTTGGCGCGAGGTCGAGATCGGCCGCGGCTCGAGGGATCAGACTTGCCCCGTGCATGCTCTGGAACAGTGGTTGCACTTCGCAAAGATCGACTTCGGCCCTGTCTTCGTCGGCACATCTCGCGATGGCAAACGTGCTTCGGAAACGCGGCTGAACGACAAACATGTGGCCCGCCTGATCAAGCGCACGGTCCTGGATTCCAGCATAAGATCCGAGCGGCCCGAGAAAGAGCGCCTGGCGCTGTTCTCAGGTCACTCGCTGCGCGCCGGCCTCGCCAGTTCAGCCGAAGTGGATGAACGCTATGTCCAGAAACAGCTCGGTCACGCCTCCGCCGAAATGACCCGCCGCTACCAACGCCGCCGCGACCGGTTCCGGGTGAACCTGACCAAAGCCGCCGGCCTCTGACCCCCAGCCCCATCACGCGGCCTGCCCGCTGAGCCTGCCATAGAAGCTACGCTCGAGGTGCAACTCCCCTGCACCTGCTTTCTCGACCATGCCGCGCAGATATCCGCCCGGCGAGGAAACTTCTCCCGCGCTGTGCTTCTCGAAGACAAGGGCAAACGCTGCCGTTGCCACCTGAGTGCCCATTCGGTCTTGCGCCACGTTCCAGGCATGTTCCGAGATCCCGATCATTGGCCTGAGTTGCCCCGCAACCCGGTGCAAATCGCCCCAATCCTTCAGGAACCCGCCCATATTGCGCGCCCAAGATGCAAACTCCGGACAGGCTTGCATCACAGTCGGCAGATCCAGCGCCGTGCGCTTCTTGCGCACCTCGGCAACCCAGTCTTCCAGCTCCCTATCAACTTGATCTTCGGGCTGGGCATTGGGCACCACGGCCGCCGCTTCCTCTTTTTCAGAGGAATTACGTATTACAGGATTAAGTTCGTTTGTAATTAGTATATGGGGGTCGGAAATGACCTCCCTGGGGTTCATTTCTTGAGTTTTCTCAGAAACTTGTTCCTTAGTTTGCTGCATATTTTCCACAGGCTCAACCGCCTGAATTGCCTTGAGATAGGCGGCTTCAACACGCTCCTGAAGCTCCTTGAACCAGGTCAGCAGCCGTGCCAGTTGATCTGAGGCTTCATGGCGGCGCGGAAGCCGATCCAGAAGCTCATCAAAGAGGCCCGTGAACTGTGTCCAGGGCCCGCGCAACGCGCTGCTGACTGCGGCTTCGATTCGTGCGCGGATCATCCGGCGGGCGACCGTGATTTGACGCTTCAGACGCTGGCAGAGCTCGCGTTCGGCCTGCAACTCGGCATGAAGCTCCTCGAACTCAAGGGCGCGAGCCGAAAGCGGCGACAGATCGAAGCCATAGGCCTCGACGATGCGGCCATTGGCGTCTCTGCGGCCCCACCGCTTGCCATTGGGGCTGTCCTGGAAGGAAATCACACCGAGCTCGGCCAGTCGCCGCGCATGGCGCTTGAGAGCAGAGAGCGAAAACCCGGTCTGCTCCATCAGATAGGCGTTCGACGCCCAGACGATCGGGCGCTGCCCCTTTTCCCAGTCCTGGGCCTGGGTGAATGCCCCGAGCGTGTCGAGGAGCATCATGTCTCCGGCCTTGAGGCCGATGTAGGCCCCTACCCGCTTCACGGCCACGAAGGCCTGCGTTTTGGGAATGGCTACCTGTTCACCGGCTTGGGCAAGCTGCTCTGCGATGCCAAGACCCGGTGTTGGCTTGCGCCAACCTGTATGTTTCATGCCTGTTTCTCACCTCCAGTTATGTGGAGGCAAAAGAAAGCCGTTCGCCGAAGTGGCGTTCTTGTTGACAGTGATTCGCGGGAGAGATATCTTCTAAGCGACCAAACTTTTCAGATTAGCTCTCAGGCCACGCTGCTTGGGGGCTTTTCTTTTGCCTAGATCATTGTTCTGACTGCTCCTCTTTCGTCGCGAGGAATTCACTGTACAGCTGATCGAGTCGGCCCGAGAGAAAGTCCCCGAACTCGGTCGAGTCTTGCGCCGTGAGTGAAATGCTGAATGCCTTTCCGGATCGGCCGATGACGCCTTTGATGCGGCCTTTGCCGGCGGTCCAAGTACGTTTCTTGGGCGTGGCACGCGTTTTTCGGCTTTTCGGCGCCCTGCCCGCTTCTGCTAGCTTGCTGTGCAGGAACTCGAAGCGTGCATCGCTATCGAGACCCTGAAAACCGTCGAACTCCAAAGCTCCTTTGAGGATCTTCTCATTCTTGGGCTCCGAGGCCAACTTCTTGAAATCCTCCCAACGATCACGCCCGATCTGCTTGGCTGGGCCAATCTGTTCGATGACGTTCCGCGGGACGTTCTGCGCCACTGAAAGCATGCGCGAAAGCAAAGTACCGTCAATGGTCAGGGCGGACTGGATCACGTCCTTTGCTTGCCCCATATCCAAAAGGCTCTTCGCAAATAGGGCCTTCTCAATAAATGAGAGATCTGCGCGCGCAGTGTTCTCCTGCCCTTGAGCAAGAATGTGGGCCACGTCGTCCATCGGCTTTACTACTGCGCGAACCTTACGGCCGAGCGCCGATGCAACTCGCACACGGCGATGCCCGAAGACGATCATGTAGCGGCCATCTGCTTCTGGATGCGGTCGAAGCAATACCGGTGTGTCCTGGCGACCGGCCGCGATCGATGCTTTCAGTTCGTTGAACGCAATATCGTCATCACTAAGCCGATCCGAGACGAATGACACATCGATCAATTGCGGATCGATCTCGACAATGGTCTCGCCTTCAAGAAGACGCTTCGAGTTCTCCGCAAGGCTATCAATCGAAACCTTCATCGATTTCGAAGCACCGCGCATTGCGTATCCAGAGCGACCGGAATCCTTGGGCTGCTCCGGCGAGCCGGCCATGACGCTCTTCAGGAGGTCTTTGCGCGCCATCAAGCCATCTCCTTTTCGTCAGAATCCAACCTACGCGCTGCGCGCATTTCGACAGTTGCACGGCTGTCAAAACTGGCTCTCTGCACGGCTGTCAAAACCTCATTCATTCACGCCCCCAAGCCTTGTGGATCAGTTCGGCGATCTCGTCGTTCACATCATTCAAAGAAGTCACTGCGCGGTCGTAAGTAGTCCGCACGAACTGAGACCGCTCAATTTCGTAAAGCGTCTGTTTGGTGATCCCAGCGTCGGAGATCGCCGTAGATTTTAGCACAGGAGCCGACAGCATCTGATTTGGAAACATCGCCTGGAGGAACCCAACCATCTGCTTCTGGGGGCCGTCCGTTGGTTCAAATCGCGTTACAAGGTAACGGAACCACTTCAGGCGCATGTTCGCTCCAGCGTCACGGATCGTCTTCATGATCCCGCCCAGCATCAGGAGAAATTGGCTCATCGACATGACGTCCAGCATCTGAGGATGGACCGTCACAATGACCGAGGAAGAAGCCGTGAGAGCAGTGAGTGTGAGGTAGCCCAGCTGAGGAGGGCAATCGATCACAACCACGTCATAGCGGTCATCAACCTCGCTAAGCGCCTTCGATATACGAGTGAAGAAGGTACGGCCCTCATGGGGATCGCTACTCGTCAAAGCAACAGGGGTATCGTATTCGTACTCTTGAAGCTCGAGACTTGCCGGAACGATATCTAGGTTGGGAAAATTTGTTGGCCGGATCACCTCTGTGATCGGCTTGCGCTCGTCATCATACCGAAGTGTCTCGTAGAGCGAAGGCACGTTGTCGAGTTCAGGCTGAATGCCGTGCAAAGCTGTGAGCGACGCTTGAGGGTCCAAGTCGATCGCAAGAACTCGATGCCCTTTCAACGCCAAGTGCTGCGCGAGGTGAGCGGCGGTAGTGGTCTTTCCCGAGCCCCCTTTGAAGTTCACGACAGACACGACGTGCAGTTCTTCGCCAGGTTGCCGATAGGGGACATAACGGCGTTTTCCGGGGCGGCCATGCTTGTCGAGATAAGCTCTCAGTTCCAGCATCTGCTCGGCCGAGTAGCTGCGCCTCCCGGACGACGATGTTTCAGGTTCAGGACCTTTGCCTTCGAGATGAAGCTTCTTAATGGTCGACTGCGTCACGCCGAGATAGTAGGCAACCTCGGCCAATGAAAACTGACGTAGACCTTTTTGAGCGTCGGGAGGATACTGTTCCTGACGCAACATATTGAGGCGGTCGGAAATCAACTCTCCTTGCTGTAGGATGATCTCGTCGAAGGATTGATCCTTCGTATCAGCCGTAAAAGACCGTTCTCGCATCTGCCTGCCCTCTAAATATCGCTTTTTCGGCGGTTTCGCTCTTTAAACTGTCATCTACACAGAAAAATGAGTCTTAACAACAATTTTCACCCGATGGCTCGAACTCCACCGAGACACCAGCTGGCTTAGATGTTCCGGCAAATTGTAGTGATCGCGGAAGATGGCCGCCCAATATATGGGAACTTCTTCGACATCAGCAGATCAGAAGTTGACCTAAACTTCGCGTCTCTCCCGTCGCAATTATTTGCTTTTATTGCCTTTTCTATCTTTGCACGGCTGTCAAAACGGAACCAACTCGAGGCATAGACGCGCCTGTGCAAGCCCGGAAAACCAAGACAAGGAAGCAGTATGTGTCAGCACGAACTTGGATCCGATCTGCAATCATTTACTTCGGCCAAGCGTATCGACCAGGGTACTCTAAAACATAAGCAAGTCTTACCAGAGGGAAGATAAACAGCGGGAATCGGCTGGGTAGCCCCAGCCGATTCTATGCTTCACGCTGCGTCTTTGGGACCCCAGGGGATGACGGCCTGCAGGGACAGATCGTCCTGGTTCGCGGCCTTGCCGAGGTTGGCGTTGAAGCCGTGGTCGCGGATGGTCAGCGTGAAGTAGTCGGCGCTGGTCTCCTTGTTCTGCTTCTTCCGGATGCCGCCGCACTAAACCAGCTTGCCGAGCGGGGAGCGGCCGAGGACGCGGTGCGCGGGGGCCAAAGGGTTCGTGCTCGCGACGGGTTCGACCGTGATGTCGAGGTCGAAGGTCAGCGTCGAGATGGAGCCGACGCCCTTTGCGGTTTCGATGTCGGCGCTGGTGAATTTGATGCAGCTCGTGGTCATAGCTCTTCTCCTTGTTTGTGTTGCAATGATGGTCACCTGGCAGCTGGCCAAGGCCCGGCCACACCGAAGGCGAAGCGTGAGCGGAGAGGGGCGGGCGCCGGTCTTTTTGGTCCGCGAGGAATGGCCCACCCCTGTTCTTTGGTGGGTTAGGGGAAAAAAGATCGGCGGCGACCTTTGTGGACGGGACGACAGCTGCGACCAGCATGTCATGCAACTCAGACAAAGGGAGAAGAGCGGTAGCCGCGAAGGAAGGTAGGTGAACTGCCGAGGGAGATGCCGCCGATTGGCGATCTGGTGAAAAGCTGAGATATTAGCCCTGAGGTGCCGACAGGTCACACTCTCGGAAACACGAAAACCAACCTCAGCGCAGCGCCCCGGGCTAAATGACCGAAGATGTGGGGCTATTAGCAATCGGGAAGAAGCCATAGGGCAGGGTACCGGTCAGGAGAAAATGCCCGTTGAAGACCCTCAGCTCCGAAACGGTCATTAAGTTACCGTGCAGCTAATGGCGGCAACGAGCCCAGACTCACCGATGCTGCGGGGCGCGCGAATGTCGGCTTTCGTCCGGCGCGTCGCACCATGATGGAGTTAGTCAGCTTCCACCAAGTCACTCCGGGCATCGCGGATGATCATCCACGACGAATGCAGGAAAAGCCCCGCGATCGCGAACGCGACGATCAGGTCGGGCCATGCACTGCCAAGCCACGCGACCAGCCCGGCGGCGATGACCACGGCGAGGTTGCCGATGGCGTCGTTGCGAGAGAACAGCCAGACGGCTCGCATATTGGCATCACCCTTGCGGTGCTTTAGCAGCGGCAGCACCGCGAGGATGTTTACGATCAGCGCACCTACCGCGAAGGCTCCCATCAACCCGGCTTCTGGCGTGGTCTGGTTGAGGACACGCCAGAGCGTGCTGCCGACAACGCCAAGGCCCAGAAGGCCCAGAAACACGCCTTGGATCATCGCCGACCGCGCCCGCCATGTCAGGCTCCAGCCGATGGCGAGCAGGCCCAGAAACGTGATCGCACCATCGCCCAGAAAATCGAGCGCGTCTGCCTTCAGCGCCTGCGAACCGGACAGGAACCCGCCGAACATTTCGACCACGCCGTATCCGAGATTGAGCGCGACCACGATCCAGAGCGCGCGGCGATAGCTCGGGTCCTTGTAGGCCGGATCGGACGATGTATCGCCGTCCTCGATCTTCTCGAAACCGTAGCCGGTCGCGTCGAGCGCGGGCCGCACTTTCGGCAGATCGCCGTCCGCGATCCGCAATGTCATGATGTGGGTGGCGGCGGACACTTTCACGTCGCCTTCGGCCACGCCCGCAGACCGGGCCGCGCGCTCGATCTCGGCGGCATCTTTCGCGCAGTCCATGCCTTGCACCCGCATTCGGATCGGGGAGGAGGCTGTCGCCAACTTGCTGTTATCGGGCTGGCTCATGTGCGATCCTTTTTGTGGTGGCGGGCGAAAAGGTACGCTGCTAACGTATCAGTGGATAATGATATGACAGCGCAAAACATTCAAGACGATCTTTCGGCACCCGATACACTGGAACTGCGGGCAAAGCTCTTCCGGGGCCTAAGCGATCCCAGCCGTCTGACGATCCTCGATGCGCTGGTGTCGGACGAACGCAACGTACAGGAAATCGTCGGGCATACGGGTTTGGGTCAGCCCAACGTCTCGAACCATCTGCGCTGTCTGCTGGAATGCGGGCTGGTCAGTCGCCGCAGCAAAGGCCGCTTCGTTCGGTATCGTCTGGCGGACAGGCGGGTCGCCGATCTCATCCGTAATGCAGATCAGCTACTTGCCTCGACAGCCAACGGAGTTGATGCCTGCCAAAGCTATACGGACTAACCGGCGCGACCTGCTGCAATGTCCTATCGGTGCGCCAAACCTGAAGCAGCCATCTGCGCATCCGCAGCGAATGCACCCTTTGTCCGCATTGCTGCCTATTCGCGAAAACAGGGCCAAAGGTTGCTTCCTTGACCCAAGCCGAGATCGAACCGGGGCCTAAGCCCCGATCCTCTTGATGCGGATTCCGAGCTTGCGGGCCTTGTCGACGATGTTCTCTGTGATGCCCGAACCGGGCGTGGCAATCAGACCCTGCGGTATGGTCTCGAGCATCTTGTCGTTGCGCTTGAAAGGGGCGGCCTTGCCGTGGCTTTTCCAGTCGGGTTTGAAGACCACCTGGGTGACACCTCGGGTATCTGCCCAGCGGGCCGCAATCATCTCGGCGCCCTTGGGCGTACCGCCGTGCAGCAGCACCATGTCGGGGTATTTCGCAAGGGTGGCATCGAGGACGGACCAGATCAGGTCGTAGGCCTGATAGTCGCCGCCAGAGAAGGCGATCCGCGTGCCTTCGGGGCAATGCACTTCGGTTTCCTTACGGCGCTTGGCTGAGAGATAGGCCCGGCTATCCACCACGGCGGAGGTGAGACCACGATGGGAGACCTTGGATCCGGTGCGCGGGAGCCAAGGCGAGCCCGTGGCGGCCGAGAAGTGGTCCACGGCGAGATCGCGCATCTGCTCGAAAGCGTCGCGGTGATCCCAGAGCTTGAGCCCGATCACCTGGAGGCGCTCGAGTTCGACCGAGGCGACCTCGGAGCCGTCCTGGATGGCCAGAATTTCCCGGACCTCGAATTCGTTGTCGTCGAGAAGCTTCTGGATATGGGTCAGCCGGCGATGGAAAATCGAGGTCAGGGACCAGAGCATCTCTTCGAGATTGTCTTCCAACTGGCTGCCGGTGAGGAGGCCGATGGTGGTATCAAAGAGGGTCGCCATGGCGAGTTCGACCTCATCTGGCTGGGGCAGGGGGCGATGATCGGTCTCGCCGGCCCCCGGCGTTGCGCCGTGAAGTGCCAGGTGGTCGAGGATGGCGGAGGTCACGCCGGTTTCCTCTTGGATGTCTGTCTGATGGGGCATTGTCTGGTTCCTCTGATTGATCTGACCCGATTTGGATGGGGCGATATCAGGACCGGCGGCGACCGGGCCGCATCCGTCAGGATCGCAGCGCAGCGGAGAATGCGCCGCGCGCCGGAAAATTGTTCCCGCGAGGAATGCCCTGAAGGGGCAGGGGAATTTTCTGGCGCGGGGCGCGTTGCTGCCCGGGCGAGGGGCACTCAGCCCCGACCCGCTGGTCCATCGCTCCCCTTATCCAAGCGGGATCAGATCGAGCCCGCGGAACCTTTGCCCCCTCGGTCATCACGAGTGGAGACAGGCGCTCACCCGTGCTCGATCTCCAGACCTTGCGCCTTCATTGCCTTGAGAAGAGACCGTCGCAGCGCATCCTTGCCAAAAGCCCGCAGATCGTCGTTGAAATCGCCCATACTTGGCACGAGATCACCACAGGCAATTCCAAGCGATTCCAGTTGGTTACGCAATCTCATAGATGCATAGCGACCAGCTTCGTCATTGTCCCGTGCGATCCAGATAGGTTTGATCCCCGGCGGCGGGATGAAGAGCCCGAGATGGGTGGCAGTGAGACAAGACGCGAGGTCGAACTCCGGGAGAGCCGTGCCGACCGAGAGGGTATTCTCGAGACCTTCGCCGACGATGAGATCAGAGCGCGCCTTGCCGGACCAGAAGCGGATGGCGTGGCCATGCAGTTGCCCGAGGATCCGTTTCGGGCTCTCGATTTCGGCCAAAACGCCGGTGGACGGGTCGAGATAGAACAGCGCACATCCGGTGATCTTGGACCTGTCACGGAATTGTTCCGCTCCTTTGACTTGGTATTTTGCCACAAAGGAGAAACATCATGGCACAGAAACCAACCCCGGAATTCCGCGCAGAGGCAGTGCGGGTAGCGTTGACCAGCGGCCTGCCGCGTAAGCAGGTGGCAGCAGATTTTGGCGTCGGCTTCTCGACGCTGAGCCGTTGGATCCAGCAGGACCGGCGCAATCCCGAGAAACCAGCCGCCCAGTCTGATCTCGAGCGCGAGGTCGCCGAGCTGCGTAAAGAGAACCGTATGCTCCGGGAGGAGAGGGATGTGCTAAAAAAGGCCACCCAGTTCTTTGCGGAGCGAAGCAAATGAGGTTCGCTTTCATCGCAAAGAACGCCGACATATTGCCCGTCGAACGGCTGTGCCAGATCATGGATGTCAGCTCGCGAGGGTATCGGGCCTTCCGAAGCCGCCCCCTCAGCCAGGGCCAACGCAAGGACATGGTTGTGCTGGCTCACATCCGTGAACAGTTCGCCCTGTCTCTCGGCAGCTATGGCCGGCCACGCATGACCGAGGAATTGAAAGAGTTGGGCCTGCAAGTCGGCCACCGCCGCATCGGGCGCTTGATGCGTGATAACGGTATTGCGGTTAGGAGAAACAGGAAGTTCAAGGCGACCACGGACAGCAACCACAGCTTCAACATCGCACCGAACCTGCTGAACCGGGACTTCTCGGCAGCCCGTCCGAACCGGAAATGGGCGGGTGACATCAGCTATGTCTGGACCCAAGAGGGCTGGCTGTATTTGGCGGTTATCCTCGACCTGCATTCCCGGCGGGTGATCGGCTGGGCCGTCAGCAACCGGATGAAGCGTGACTTGGCAATCCGGGCCTTGAACATGGCCATTGCCTTGCGGCGACCATCGAAGGGCTGCATCCATCACACGGACCGCGGCAGCCAATACTGCTCTCACGATTACCAGAAGATCCTGCGCGAGCACGGCTTCAAGGTATCAATGAGCGGGACCGGGAATTGTTACGACTGTGAATATGGTATTGCGGCTTGATGGCCTGACCCATGCTACGATTGACCGCGTGTCATTGTGTTGACGTGTCGACCGTCAAGTCGCCCCGGCAACGGGCGAGATGTGACCTTATAGGAGCCTGACGGGGACGCCCCATCACAGTCCTGTCCCCTCGGATCGGTGCCCGGGCATATCTCAGGCAACGAGGGCACCATGAAGACCGCACACCCAATTATCATCGGCATCGACACGCACAAAGCAACCCACGTTGCCGTCGCGATTGATACGCAAGGCACACGGCTGGCGGCGCTGTCCATTCCGACAAACCCGAAGGGGTATTCGGAACTGGAGCGGTGGTCGCAGTCTCATGGAAAAGTTCTGGCGTTTGGGATTGAAGGAACTGGGTCTTATGGCGCCGGGCTCTCTCGGCATCTACTCTCTCAGGGCCACACCGTGGTTGAGGTGACGCGACCAAATCGCCAGCTGCGATACACGCAGGGCAAGACTGACAGCCTGGACGCAGAAGGCGCCGCAAGGTCCGTTCTTTCCGGACAAGCGACGGCACGTCCAAAGACACAAACCGGGTCGTCCGAGATGATCCGGCATCTGAAAATCGCAAGAGATACGGCCGTCAAGTCGCGTTCACAGGCGATGGTGACCTTGAAAACACTGATCATCAACGCGCCCGCCGAACTGCGCGAGGCGCTGGACCAAATCCGAGGGAAGGTGGCGCTCATCCGGCATATCGCCGCGTTCAGACCGGGCGACATCGATACCCCGCTTGCCTCGGCGAAAATGGCCATGAAAGCGTTGGCGCGCCGTTGGCTGTGGCTGAACGATGAGATCATCGCCCACGACGCCGAGTTGCAACGCCTTGTCACAGAACGTGCGCCGACACTGATGGCCTCGCATGGTATTGCCACATTGACCATTGCTGAAATGCTGATCCTCGTCGGCGACGACCCAACACGCATTCGTTCGGAAGCAGCCTTTGCAAAGCTCTGCGGGGATTGTCCTATCCCTGCATCAAGCGGGAAGACCCGACGTTTCCGTTTGAACCGTGGCGGCAATCGGCAAGCCAACGCAGCGCTCTATCGCGTGGCCATCGTCAGGATGCGAAGCCACGAACCAACGCTTGCCTATGTCAAAAAGCGCACAAAAGACGGGAAGAGCAAAAGCGAGATAATCAGATGCCTGAAGCGCTACATCATCCGTGAGATCTACAGCCAGCTCTGTGTGCCCAAAACAGATGAAATCGCGCCTTGACGAATATAGGAGCTTCAACGCTGCCGTCGAAACCTTCTTCAAGACGATCAAGGCCGAGCTTCTGTGGCACCGGTCCTGGCGGACGCGCCGCGACGCTGAGATGGCCATCTTCGAATACATCAACGGCTTCTACAATCCGCGTCGAAGGCACTCAGCATTGGGCTGGAAAAGCCCCTTGGCCTTCGAACGAAAGGTCGCTTAAATGAGCAATCGGAGCGGCACGAAAGCGTGACAGGTCCATCTGGCCCCGATTGTCCGTGATCTTTGTGAGCAGGGCAGGGGACCTTGTTGCCAGATCAGGATCGTCCTCGCCCTGACGTAGGAAGACCCGCGGATGATAGCGGAGCGCGGGACCGAGGCGCGTGATGCCGCACCCTTGCAGATAGGTGGCGGCCAAGGTGCCAAGAACTGGCTTGCCAGCCGCAAAGAGCTTGCGCGCCCGCGCAATCCGTTTGCTGGAGGCAGTATCGTGGCGCTCAGCCCTTTGGGTTTCACGAGTTACGGCAGGGCAGGGGGCCTCGCCGAGAAAGGACCGGGCCTCCCTTAGCGTTTCCTTGAGTGTCACCGAACCAAGCCGTTCTTGCAGCAGGTCGATCAAGTCGCCAAATTCACCCGTCGCGAAATCTTGCCAGGACCCGGCCTTGCGCCCGCTTTCCGCCTGCAGTCGGATCGCGAGACTCTGTCCCTTTGCTCCCGATGTGTCACCGACCTGCCAATAATTGCCCTGCTTGCGTCCCTCGGGGAAATACTGGCGGCAGAAACTCTCGGCCTGGTCTGCAAGATCGGCCGAGAGGTCTGTGATGCTGCGCCGCGGGTTCATGCGGCAGCATCTGCGACGCTTGCGCCAACTGGATGCTCGGCGAGCACCTGAAGTGGTCCCATCTTTTCGGACAGGTTTGCAGCGTTTCTAAGGTGTATCCGGTTTAGGTTTCATGCTGCGTTTCGCTCTTCCAAGCCCGCCCAATATGCGTCGTCAGGCGTTTGCCGATCAAGCGCCGAAGGGGGCCGTTTGGTGTTGGAGAAGACCATCCAGTTCTTGACGACGCGCCGGGCCTGGAAGCCATCGGAGATTTCCTCAAGGTATATGGCCTCCTGCTTCAAGGATCGCCACAGGCGTTCGATGAAGATGTTGTCGAGATATCTTCCCCGACCGTCCATCGAGATGCGCACGCCCACCTCGGTCAACGTGGTGATCCAGGCCGATCCGGTGAACTGGCTGCCCTGATCCGTATTCATGATCTCGGGCGGGCCGTGCTTGGCGATGGCTTCGTTCAAAGCATCGACGCAGAAGTCGGCGTGCATCGTGTTCGACAGCCTCCAGCTCAGGACCTTGCGCGTGGCCCAGTCCATTATGGCGACCAGATACAGGAACCCATTCCTGACCGGCACAAAGGTGATATCTGCGCACCAAACCTGATTGGGTCGGTCAATCTGCATCTTCCTCAGCAAATATGGATAGACCGGATGCTGGGGGTGCGGCTTGCTGGTTCGAGGACGCTTGTAGATCGCTTCCAAGCCCATCTTCGCCATGAGGCGACGGACGCGATGACGACCCATAACGATCCCTTCCCGGCGCAGATACGCCGCGATCTGGCGTGATCCGAAGAACGGGTATCGGGTGAACACCCGGGCGATCTCTTTCATCATCGCCAGCGTGTCCGCATTGACCCCGACCGGCGTGTAGTAGTACGCAGATCGGCTCAGGCTTACCAGCTTACATTGCTGGCTGATGCTCAGATCGGGATGGTCGTGCTGGATCATCAACCGTTTCTTTGCCGGGCTCACCTTTTGAGCCCTTCCGACAAAAAGATCCTATGAGGGCGGAACGCGCTGTTTGGTTAGCCTGGCCGCATCTGGATTTTTGCGGGAGACCTTTTCATGGACCATAACGATACCATCGAACCGAAGACTTTTGTCGCGATTGAACTGAGCAAACGCAGCTGGGTTATCGGTATTGCCAAGCCTGATCGAGACAAGCCTTCCATATATCGCCTGACCGGTGGCGATAAGTTGGGTTTGCTCGCCCGACTACGACGAACTTCAGACGCCAAGGATATGGTCCTCTGTTTCGAGGCTGGCCATGACGGGTTCTGGTTGGCGCGGTTTCTACAGGCAGAGGGTTATGATGTGCGCGTCCTTGATCCGGCAAGTTTGCAGGTCAATCGCCGGGCCAGGCGTGTGTGGATGCCCCCTGTTTGGCAAGCGATATCTGCGGTTCGTCGGCGGGGTCTTCGATCGGACGTGTGTCAGGCCTCTGAGCGTGGCCTTCCATGACGCCACGGGCCGGTATGCTGTTCGGAAGGCTGGGTTCACATCGGTTCAGAGAGCTGAAAGCGCTCGAGCCCCGGGACTGAATCTCCCGCCTTGAACTTCGAAGTCCGTGTCGCCTACTCCTCGTCGATCGCTCGCCCCGGCCTTGCGGCCATGTCGTGTCCAGCCCTGCTCGGGGTCAGATCACGCCATTCGATAATCCTCTTTCTTCGTTGTCATAGCCCAGATCATGCGAGCCATCTTATTCGCCAGCGCGACGGCCGCGACCATCCTGGGCTTGCGCGCCACCAGCGCAGCCAGCCAGCGGTTTGCACTTCCGCCCTTGCGAACCACCCACCGGATCACGCTCATGGCGCCGACTATCAGAAGGCGGCGGATGTCCGTCTGGCCCATCTTGCTGACCGAACCCAGCCTTGTCTTGCCGCCGGTGTCTGACGTCAGCACCCATCGGACAGATTTAGGGGTTTGAGCAACGGAGGATTT
>NZ_AQQU01000024.1 GCF_002210105.1 Oceanicola sp. 22II-s10i
ATCCTCCGTTGCTCAAACCCCTAAATCTGTCCGATGGGTGCTGACGTCAGACAAGGCCGTCTGCGCGCATCTCCTGACGGATTGCCCCTTCCATCTCTCGGACTGCGTCCCGGTGATAATGGAACCGCTCGCTGACCGCTTCGGCTTCCACGACGCCGTCCCGGCGCAGCACGTTCTCCCGTTCCAGAAGCGTGCCGAGCGCGACATGCACGTCATTCAGGATGTCGCGCGCCTGTTCCAGATCGGCGCGGCGTTCAAGGTTCAGATCGCGTGCCTCGGCCACCTGGGAGAGATCATCTGCGATCCATTGATGCTCCAGCGCGGCGCTCGAGGCCCCGGTCTCGATCCGGGCCACCACTTCCGATGTGCTGATCCCCGTGCCCCGTAGTGCTACGTCAATGCGCGATCTCAGGTCGGGCTCGGCCAGTCGCTCGCGCTGGTTGGTGTCGATATTGGCCTCGGAATAGATCCCGCCCTCCGAGGGGGTCTCTGACAGCGTGGATGATCGCAGCCCCAAGGGCTGCATGTGCTGGACCTGCGTCTGGATCTCGATGAGGCGTTTTTCCAGCACGGGACGTTCCGCGTCAGACTTCTCGGCGATCATGCCCTGCACCCGCGCGAGCTTCTCCGCATAGAGGCTTCTGAGATCCTCGAAGCTTTGATCCTCGGCCATATATACATCTCCTGTTCGGTCCACCTGCCCGCAGCGCGCCAGCACCTCGCCCGCGCGGAAGAGCGCAGCGGCGATGTCTTCCCGGGCCTCCCGGGAGGCCTCTGCGGCAAGCGAATGGTAGACGGTTCTGGTGTTGGTGATCTCCGCCAGCGTCCGGGTCAGGTCCTGTCCCACGCGTTCGCGCTCGCGGGGTGCGCGCCCCTCTTCTTTCGCCGCATAGACCTCGCTTGTGCGGGCCGGGTAATGCACGACGCCGCGATCGACCCGGCGCGTGGCTTCCAGCCGCACGCCGTACTTCTCCGCCTCCTCGACCATGGCGAGGCGAAAATCATCATAGTTGAAGCGATGGTTGCGCCCAAGAAAGAAGAACTCGCCTTCCTGCGAGCGGCGGTTCAGCACCAGATGCGCATGGGGGTGATCGCGGTCCTCATGCACCGCGATGATGTAGTCGAAATGCCCCGCGTCGGTCTGGAAGAACCGCTCCGCCAGATCCGTTGCGATGTCGCGCACATCCTCCCCGCGCGTGCCGATGGGGAAGGACATGAGCATGTGGGTGGTCTGGCCCAGCTTGGGCTTGAAGCCCGCATCCCACCGCTTGGCAAAGCGCTCGGTGAGGTCCTTGATGTCGCCCGCCTCGAGCTTCGTCTTGCCATCCAGGAACCCGCTGGAGTCGACGATATGCGTGGACTTGGTGGTGAGGTACTCGAGCTGGTTTGCGAGCTGCGATTTGGTATGCGTGCCGCCGCCCCGGATCGCCTTGAAGACCGCCGGCCGGTGCCCTGCTGCTGCGCGCGTAAGCTGGGTCTGCTTGGCCACATGCAGACCTTGCATCGAGCCCCGGACGCGGCTCCAGCCATCCCGGAAGACCTCGCCCGTGACGGCATGGACGGCATCATTCAGCCGCATGGGCAAACTCCCTCAGCGCGGCCGTGGCCTGCAGCTGCATCGCGTCTCGACGGCGGCGCAGGAGCAGGTCGATCTCGTCAGCAGAATCCAGGATGAACCGCGCCAACCCGCGCATCTGCGCAAGGCGCAATTCGGTGAACTCGGCACGCGTGCCCCCCGCGGCCCCCTGCCCCATCCGGTTGGCCCGCGTCATCTGCTTGGCGATCTGCGCGACCCCATTGCCGACCTCGTGCAGTGAAGCGCGGTAGCGCGCCATCTCTGCCGCCATCTGCGCGTCCGGAACGAACACCCCGCCCGCCGCCTGAATGAGCCGCCGCAGCCCCTCGGCCCGGCTCTCGATCCCCGCCTTCGCCAACACCGCGTCGAGGGCTTCAAGCTCCGCGGCCGTCACCTTCACACTGACGGCGGAAACCGGGATGGCAGCATCGGTCTGGCGCTCGGCATCGGCTTTCAAGACGTAGCGCACGGCCCGCGATGTGACCTCGAAACGCTCGGCCAGCTCGGCCGTCGACACACCCTCCGCGGCCTCGCGGACGATCTGCATCTTCTCGATCTCTGTCAGGCGTTTTGATCGGGACATGCGGAAGAAAGACCCCCTATTTCCTGCCACCTTCCACCAAGGCTGACCCTACCTTACGATAATATACCTATCTGTCAATTGTATACTTACGTTGCATTCAGTCTCAGGCAGCCTTGGTGTCCGCTTCCCCCGCGACCCGCAGGGGCGCGGGCCTGCCCCCTCACCATCAAGAACCCCATCCGTCCAATGGGCCCCCTTCCCCAGCACCGCCCGAGGGCCTGGCCGAACACGCATGTGTTCGGACGGAACCGCGGACGGGCGCAAACCCCACCGACAGGGCGGACAGGCAGGGTCAAGGAGGGCCAGATTTGGGTCCCCAAATCTCTGCCGCAAAAACCGGGAGGCCCTGGCCGACAGGTTTTTGTGGATGGCCCCCTTGAGGCTGACTGGCCGGTCTGTCGCGGCCTGACCCTTCCGGGCGGAGTGCGTCCGTTGAACGCGCAGGGACCGGCATCCCTGGAACGGGGATCGGGCCGCCCCAAGATCCTGCTAGGGCGGCCCATCCTCGTCAGAGGATTTAGTCCTGGGGATCTTTCGCGCTCGGTGGGAACATCACCAGCTCCGAGACCGCGACCGGGAAGTCGAGCTTGAGGCTGAAGAACTCCGAGCCGTCCCCGTTGCGGGTGTTGCGGAACATCGCACCCACGCGCTGAAAACGGGTGCGCTCCTGGCCATCGGTGTCGGTGAACTTGACGGGGACGGTGGCGACGTAGTGGTTGGTCATTTGGGTTACTCCTTGTTGCGATGGGGATCTGCCAGCACGGGGGCAAGAGGCCCGGTCGCAAGCGCAAATGCGGAGGGTCCGCGGCTCCGCCGTGGAAGCCATATTTGTGCTTGCCGAAGCGTGAGCTGAGGGCACGGACGGGCCGACCCCGTGCGATCCACATCTATGAGCAAAAAGGGGTGATCCGGATGATCTTTGCCATCACGCAGCCGCCACCTTCCCCGTCCGCGTCCCGCCAAGCCTGGCCGGGGAGCTGACGGAGCCCGCCCGCGTGGATGCGATGTTCCGAAACACGCCCCGAGGGACGTGCAGGGCTTCAGCCTCATGTGCGACGTCTCGACCCCTCGGTCTTGCGCTGCTGACGATGTGCGAGGTGCGCACCATCCCCAGCCCGTACCGATGCGGATGGGCCGCACGCTGACGGACCGGGTAGAGGGATGACGGTGCTGGACGCCGTGAGCTGCCGATCACGCGTAACCGACCGCACGCGCCATGAGACATGACGAAAGGGCCGCGCCAAGCGCGACCCCCTCTCTTCAATCCTGCGCAGTCTTCTTCGCCGGGTCAGCAACCCGCATGACCGTCAGGCCTTTCGCTTCCGCCTTCTGCCCGAGGTTCAGAGCGACCCCGTTGCCGCCGAAGAGAACAACCCCCGTCGCCGCGAACTTGTCGTCCAGCATTTCGTCGTTGCACTTGAACGGTGCCGCCCGCCCGTGCGCGGACCAGCGCGGATCGAAGCGCGCCTGCGCGATCCCGCGTGCCCGGGCCCACCGGGCCGCAATCATCTCCGCCCCGTGCTTGCCACCTTTGTGGCAGAGGAATATCTCCTGATTGCGGTTCTGCTTGATCCGTTCGCGAACCTTGTCGAGCGTGTTGAAGATCACATCGACATCGGTCCAGTCGGTGGCGCCCGAGACGATCAGGGGAACCCCCTCGACTTTCGACTTCTCGGCGGTTTCGCGGTCGTGCTGCTCGAGGAGCTGCCGCGCCTCGAAGACAGCCCCGGTCTCCTGCGCCCTGACGCTTGCGCGCGACCCGGCTGCCGGGATGAAGGCGTGACCCGTCTCGATCTCGTAGCATTCCGCCGCCGCCTCGCTCATCACCTCGATGGCGCCGACAATCTCGCGCAACTGCACAAAGCGCGCCTGCGCCTCTTCGAGCGCGGTCTCGGCGATCTCCGATCCGTCGTGGGCTTTTGCCAGCGCGCCGATCTTGTCGGCGGTGCGGTCGACCTCTTTACCAAGCGCCACCTTGCGGCGCTGCAGGATCGTCGCGAGCCCATGGGCCAGCGGTTCGATTTCTGCTTCAAGCCCGGTCCCGCGCAGCTGCCCGAGCAAGGTCTCGAAGCTCTCGCGGATGATGCGGTCGGTCAGGATGTGATCCTCCGGGATCGGCAGCTGTGCGTCCTTCTCGGTCAGCCCGAAAAGCTCGATGGTCTCGTAGGTGTTTGCGGTGTCGTAAGCCATGTCTGGTCTCCAGTGTTCGGTTCCTAGGCCACCACGTGAGTGTGGGGGCATGGCCGAATGCCTGGTTTCCGAATCTGCCCGGGTCAGGGACGGCGCAGCCGCCGGCTTGCCGGGCGCAAAAGTTTTCCGAGCGCGGCATCCGACACATGCGCGCGCTCACGCACGGGACCGCCCCAAGCCACTGGCGCCGTCCTCGCCGAAAAGTTTTGCGATCCTTGACGCGGGCTGATTTGGGGGCCATCCGGAGGATATGCTTCCGCACTCATGTGTGTGTGTTTTGACGGTAGGTTTGCCCGACCCGAGCAGGCAAACGGCCCGACCGGACGCGGGAGACGGATGGAGCGGCGGGATCGTTTTGGCCTCGGGCCAAAACAGACCGGAGCGCAATCCGGCGGAGCGGCCGAGGAGGGACGTGCTCGCGAGGCGGGCAAACCGGGATGCCGGGTGCAACGCCGCGGTGAGGCCGCATGGCCGAATGCGCGACGGACCGAAGGGCCGTTCTCCCCTGCGACACGCGAAGCCGAGCAGGGGAGGCCGACAGGCTTAGCCCAAGGTTGATGTGCTGGCGACCACGCTGACGACTATACGGATTACTTGTCCAAGCATTCGACGTGATGGGCGGAAAGCCGCGTGTCGGTGCTGTGGCAAGCCAGACGCAGCGACGCCAAGAAAGCGGTCGTCATGCAGGCTGGAGCGAAGTATATCGCGTAGGAAGATCTAATGCAGCACATCTTGCCGGAATCCTGGCCGCCCCATCACCGGCAGCATAAACCGCACGCTTGACAGTCGGAACATCAGGAAATCTGTCGCTCTATTTCCGAACCAACGCCCAGGAAGTCCTTCACTACATGATGCCCAGCACTTTCCACTAAAGATCTTGCTATGCTAGGCAACTCATCTATGGCCCGCCGAACATCGTCCATTTCGATCCAAGTTGCGGTTTCTGGAGCGTCCAGACGAAGGACCTGATCTTTCCCGACCAACAGATATGCTTGGCCCAGGGCGTTGTGCGACTGGGATCGCATCGCAGCAGCGTAGAACCCAGAGGCCCAGAATAGACGGCCACCAAATTGCAGGCGGCGGCTTACCCTGAACCTAGTTTGACCGGTGCCTAAACTCACGATCCGGACCTGACGCCGTTGAATGTCAAAACACGAAAGCGCATCGACGAGCGCGACCATGACGGGGTTGTTGGCCCAAACCCCCCCATCGATGAATGTATATCCATCGCGTTTGATCGCCGAAAAAAACGTCGGCGCGGCGGCAGTCGACACCCCGACGTCGACCAACTTCTCATACTGGTCTCGCTTGTAATCCGGATGATGCGGAGTCTTGAAAATATAGGGCTCGCCGTAGCGGCCTTCAAAAGCGGGGATGCAAAGCGGCACCTTCGATGAACCCAGCAAGTTGGTCTGAAAAATACGGCGAAGCTCATGTTCCAGTGCCGTTCTGTTGTACCCATACATAGCCAGCTGCCGAAGGCTCCGAAGCCATTTGGTTAAACGATTGCCTTGTGGAAAAATCATGTCACCGCGCTCAATATAGACTTGGGAGATCTCCTGTGCGGACATCCCTTGACCTAAGCCAAGAGCGATGATGCCGCCGGTCGAAGTACCTGCTATAAGGTCGAAATGTTGACCAATCGGTTCGCCACCAAGGTACCTTTTCTCAATCTCGGCGAGCACCAAAGTTGGCAGCAGACCAAGGATGCCGCCGCCGTCAATCGACAGAATTTTGAATGGCTTGTTGGCTGGCCAAGGCTGAGCAATACGCTGAGTTTGCTTGGTTCCATCCGAGCGACGCGGAACCGTATGATCATAGTCGTTGTCACGCGGCATCTTTCGAGTCCCCTTCAGTCATATGTCTTCCCCCGCCATGCCACCTGCCAGTGGCTTCCCAGAGTTCGTAACACGCCAGCCATCTTGCGGCCCACGGGACGGTGGTTTTGGCAATCGACAGCGATGGGCTCCACTCGTTGGCCATCGGGTCGAACAAGCAAAGCGGGGAAAGGCGGTAATCTGGTGCCTCGAAGTAGACATGGGGCAGCGGTGCCTCGTCGTCAGCGTCGAAATTCAGGACTAAAGATGGCCGCAGAACGCGAACAACGGGAAAAAGGCGATGGCGCTGAATAAGGCCTGAAACGGGCAGACCATATTCGATGGACAGCGTGAACGGCCGCTCAAGCCCCTTGAGCGGCCCGAACCAGACGACAGAGTTCGGGCCAGGTCCGAGCGCCACCTCAAACTGCGGCCAGACATGTGCCATGTCCTGCACCTGGGACAGCAGGGATTTCAGCTTTTTGACCATTTTGCACCGTAGAAGGTGTTGCGAGGCGCCGCGGGTTTGGCAGAGACGAGGGTTGGTGTCGCTAGGATTCCGCCCGTTGCGCCCAGAAGGTGGCTGCCCGATCTTACGGATTGGCCCATTTCGACGGCGAATTCATCAACGACCTGCTTGGCGACCGTTTCACCAAACATTTCCTCCAGCGTCTTGGATCGGTCCTTGAAAGACCGACGATCGTCGAAAAGCTCTGCCAGCTGCCGCAAAAGCAGGCGCATGTCGCCAATCAGGAGGTCTTGGTCGGTTTGGTCTACTGGCCATCGATCCGTGAAAACATCGCCCAAGCATACGGGGTTTTCGACATGAAGCAACTCGCCGACACTTTTTGCCCGGATCAAACGGCCCAGAATGTGTTCGGCAATTACCTGAAGATTTTGCCCGATTGTTTTTCCGGCCTCAGCGACCTCCAGTGCCAAGCAACTGAACATTACTGAAGCAGGCATCCGACGGTTTCGAGGCAACCACCGAATGTTACGGTTACGCTTGAGCAGTTGCAACGCAACAGTGACAGCAGATTTTCCACCAACAACCGTCGAATGGACTGGGACCGGAGCCGAGTCAGCGTCCTTCATCATAACTTGCATCTGCAAGTCTGCATCTCTCACCAAGCGGCCATAGTCTTCAGCAAAGACTTGATCGATGGGGCATCGCGCATTGTAGTGGGCGACAAACCCAAAGCAATTTGTCAAGATTGTCGTATCTTTCCAGCGCGGCTCCTCCACTTTGGAATGAAAGATGTGGCTGCGGCGCGGATCTCGTTCGTCCAGCAGAACTGCCGGCGAAAGGTCAAGATGCATGCCGTCGGCGTAGTACACCGTGACGCACCGGCTCTGGCGTTCGGTGCAATCGTAGTAGCGCGAACCGGGCTCGCCGCGCATGGCTTCATACAAGAGATCAAGGACCTCGGCCGGCGTCAGATTGCCTCTTTCAAGCAGCTCGACGATGATGTCGATGTCGAAACCCTCTTGCCGGAACTTCGCTCGGATCGTTGCTCCAATCGCCACTGAGCCTTGCTGGTAAAACAGGCGGATTAGTCCCTTCAACGGGCTGCCCTCCCGTTCAAGATGCTTTTCGATGGCCGCCTTTCGTTGCACCATCAAGGCGTGCTGGCTTGGCGGCAGCTCTATCTTGATAGCGGTGGATGTGAGCAAGCGCTCACCAATCACGGAGAACGGGCGAAAGTTTTCGTATGTTGGCTTGTTCATCTTCTCCGCCTTCTGTCTGTTTCAGACGCTGCATCATGGGGTGCGATCACCAAGGTCGCCAACATCTGGCCAAAGCTCGAGAAGTTAGAACGCAATATATCGCTACTCCGAACAAGATGCGACTCAGCGCCGCTCTTGTCAAGGAAGAAAAGTGCGTCTAGTCTGAACTTGAAGCTCCAGGAGGATTTACCTTGACCACACCGATGGGTGACAGGATCAATGCAGCGAGAAAAGCTAAGGGTTTTACCCTAGACCAGCTGGCCGAAAAGTCAGGCTGCAGCAAGAGCTACATCTGGGAGTTGGAGAACAAGAACCCACCCAGACCCTCAGCGGACAAGCTTGCATCGATAGCCGAAGTCTTGGGAACGACGGTTGATGTGCTGATTGGGACGCCTATCAACAACGTTGCCGATCTGAAACCAGAAGACAAAGTTTTCTTTCGGAAGTTTAGCGGTCTTGATCCTGCGAAGCAGGATACGATCCGCAAGATGATTGACCTTTGGGATGATTGAACAAATGGGCCCGGAGCGATGGGCGAACAAGATTACCCTCATGCTGAACGCTGTCCACGGCCCGGATCGTTTTCCTGTCGATGTGGAACGTTTAGCTGTGGAATACACTAGCAAGGTGTATCCAAACGACCCCATCACTAAAATAGTGCCGAGGGATTTTCCAGACTTTGATGGAATCTTGCGAAAAGGTAACAGACAGGGGGATGGTTGGCGGATCGGATATTCGACACGAATAACATCCCGCGGACGTATTCGATTTACCATCGCTCATGAGTTTGGGCACTATCTAGTGCATCGTCTGAAATACCCAGATGGCGTGTCATGTACTCCAGAAGATCTTGCAATTTGGGACAGCGAATACAACCAAATCGAAGCTGAAGCTAACCTGTTCGCAGCATCGCTTCTAATGCCTCTTGATGCCTTCCGTCGAGCTATTCCTGACAGTATGGATGCCACGTTCTCGGACCTGAATGAAGTGGCGCAACAATTTGGTGTTTCCCTGACCGCGGCGACCCTAAGGTGGCTAGGCTATACACAAAAAAGAGCCGTGCTGGTTGTTTCCAAGGATGATTTCATCCTCTGGTCGAAACCAAGCAAACCTGCGTTGCGATCCGGAGCATTCATCAGGACTGCTGGCCTCTCGCCGAAGGCAGTTCCCGTCGCATCGCCTGTCAGATGTAATCCGAGCTATGCGGACATCGATGATCCAGTCAGACATCGTCCTGGTATTTGGTTGAGCGAAGAAGTGCTCGAATATCCGCTCGTGATTGATCAATATGAACTGGGCATGTCGCTACTTCTGCTCCAAAATGCTTCTCCTGTTGCAGAGATTGACGAAGAACAGGTGGAAGACGCTTTCGATCATTTCATGAAACCCAACCAGAGGTGAGCCTTCGCTTGGTGGCGGTGCGACAGCTGTCGAACGTCGGCTTCCAGGGATGCGGCAGCGCAGCATCGGCCGGGGCAGACCGACGGTATTGAGCCGCACATGTCGTTCGTCTGGCGACCGGCGATCGCAGTGGAATCTCCGCGTTGGGGAACGACGATTCGATCCCATCTGCGACACTCGAGCTTGACGCAGAGAATGCAGGTGCAGCGTAAGCAGTTGGCCCATTTCGGCCGGTCGCTGGTCCCAGCCCGACCATTAGAAGCCGCCTTTCGAGCGCGCCGCAGCATGAAACGCGGGACCGTCGCGAAAGGCCGCCATCATCGGGAAGGCCCTTTGGGTCAGATTTCCATGATTTCCGCGATCACGACGGCAACTTCCAGTTTGGCCAAGACCTCGAGCCGAACACCCCATCTTGGCATGACCTTGCGACAAGTGACAGGCGCGCAGGCTACCTGCAAACCATTTCTATACAACGGAAATAGTCTGGCGAAGGGCCGTCAAGATAAGGCTCGCCACTAAGGTTTTTTCCAGAACCGGATCGCAGGACCTTCAAAATCCGCGAGCGCTTGAGCGACATTCACGCCGCCTAGGATTTCGGTACTTGATGCCAGAGGATGGAAGCGGGGGGCTGTTGTTGTCCAGTTGCCTTCCGCGTCGCAATGGTGATGCGCGGCACCAGGTACGAGGTGTTCCTCAAGCGGAATGATGGCGCGCGGGTTATGATAGACGTTGAGTCCTTCCACCCAGCTCTCATGGTATCCTTTGGCGTTCACGATCGCCTTGAAGAGCAGCGGGTCCCTCGCTACGGGATCGGAGTCGACGACAGTGCCAGTGCGCGTCATCAAAACATTGCCCGCGTCGAACCCGGCCAGAATCCCCATTCGATTGAATTTTGAGATCGTACCAGCGGTTGTGGAGATAACGGCGCTGACATGTTCCGAGTCCGGAATGTCAAAGAAGCCGGAGGGTATCACCTTATCCCCCCAACGGTGCTCAATGATCTTTATGGGCTGAGCTACGGCTCTTCCTTGCTCGTCGCGTGCGGCGTCAAAGGAGTACCCGTAGAGATAACGCTCGAGTGCGGATCGGGTGTGGATCATGGAGCCGGGCGATGAGAAGTCCGCGATTGCAAACACCAGCGGCACACCAGCGATCTGCTCCTTTTCCCAGTATTTTTTCCTTAGCTTGCTGAACAATGGGCTGCCGAACTTTATCGGCATATAGTCCCACAGATACGCTTCCATCTGTTCCTCGGTCTCAACGGGCGGTGGCGGAACGATTTCAGCGCCTCGCCGGGTCGGTCCAACCGTCACCGCTTCGACGGTGATGGGCCCAAACAAGCTTGTGCCGATGAAGTCGGGCACAGCATGCGTCGCATCTAGGGAAAACCCAAGTTCGATGAGCGTTGCGAAAAGGTAAAGTTCCCAAATCCGCTGGTCGAAAGCGGTCGACTGGAACTGCTCCACGAAGTTTCCATCTAGATCCTCGTGCCACCGCATCATTGGTTCGATTATGCCCCGGGCAGGAAAGAACCCAATTTCGGATGCGACCTGCTGGAAGTCCGGGTGCAAGACTTCTGGTGGGTGCACCGGAGTGAAGAAATCGACCGGCCCACCCTTTTCATCACCTTGGTGATGAAACTCGTCCGGCTCATCGAGCAAGTTGGTCATCAGTTCCGCCAATGCGTCGTGCGCCAGTTCCGGGCTCTCGAGGAAATTGGTCATGGAAGTCCACCGGAAGCGCAGTTTCGCGTCGCGGCCAAAGGCCATTCCCGCGAAGTCACCGTCTGTCCGGTCCCTGATGAGCAGGCCGAGAATGCTCCCATCCTCCGCCTCGTAGTAAGCCAGTTCCTCACCAGTCAGCGCCGCCCTCGGGTGTCGGGCATAGCCGGCAATTGCGTTGAAGCGGATTTCAGAAATTTCCTTCAAAACAGATCCTTTCGGCGCTGCTATTGATGCTCCCGCACCGTGTAAGGTTGAATGCGGATTGCCAATGTCGGCTTTGGCACAGCCTTCTGGTCGCAGTCGAGGTCTTCGCCGCAGCTGCGCAGGTCCGTTCCCAGCGCCATCGGAGCGGTGTCCGAGGTAACGTGGTCAGTGACACTGCACCTGCAGCGAACGGTTGGAAGGTCCCGCGTCGGCGACATTGCCCTGTCCTTCTCGCCGCAGCAAGGATGAGCGACTGGTCTGGGGAAGCCGTGCAGCAGCGGCGCGACCGTTTCGACCGGCAGGTTAGGGCCGATTGCACTGTTTCAGTCCAGATCGACGTCGCCCAAGCGCGGCGCATGGACACGCGTTCGGACCAGTAACGCCGCGGCAGCGCCCGCGATGGCGCCGAAGAGATGCGCCTCCCACGAGACGCCGGGTTGGCCCGGAAGAACGCCCCAGAGAAGGGAGCCATAGAGGACACCGACCAGTAGTGCCGCGCCCAGCGTGATCGGGGAGCGATCAACAAGACCGCGCACAACGAGGAAGCCGAACCAGCCGAAGACCAGCCCTGACGCACCGATATGGATGGCGGAGCTTCCATGCAGGAGGGGCATGGCGATGACACCGTCCAACCCGCCGAGATATCTGGGGATCAGGCCGAAGGCCGGGTTCAAACCGTACCCGATGATCCAATTGAGGAGGTGAACCGCCCAGAGCAGTGCGACAAAGGCGACAAGCCCCGCGGCGCGCCGGAAGAAGGCGCGCATGTGATCCCGGTTCATCATGTTGGCGACAGTAGACGTCACCACAGCACCTTCAACGGCTTTCGCGCGCTCCACAGGGTGCCACCTCCGGGAAAGGGGGTTCGAGGCGGCCAACTTGGTCACAGCCCAAGCCAAGAAAATGGCCTCGATCTTACACGGTGTTCCCCGGGCGAAAGAGCTGCGGTTCACGCTCGGGACGCTTCAGGGCTTCGGCGTATTTGCGGGCATTGTCATCGATCGTGCTGTGCCACAGGTTCGAGACGAACGCGCGGGCGTCTTGGACTGTCATGTCTTTCAGTGAAGAGGACAGCGCCATGAAAAGCTCATCCTCACTGATCGCAGCGGCATGGTGCATGGCGTCCGCGTAAAATGACGGGTCGTTAAGGACCTGCTCGCTCAGCGGCATCCGCGCGAGGTTCTCTTCCGGGATCGCCATGAAGATCGTTTCCTGCAGGTCGGTCAGATACGCACGCCGCGAGGTGGACACCGGCTTTCCTGCTGCCTTGGCGTCCAGATACGCCTGCAGGTTCTTGTCGAGCTTTGCCCTTGCATGGGTCATGATGACATCACGCTTGCGGTCAGGCAGCGCAAATCCGGTGCAGCGCTCGATATGAGCGAGGAGATCTTCAACCTCTGCCTCAACATTAAAGCTCTCGAACCATGGAACCGTCCCTGATCTAGCCGCCACGCGCCCGCCCTCGATGTTGCGATAATATATTATCGTATCACATTTACACCTGATCGCAAGCGGGTGGCGTCCTTCACGCAAACGGACATGGAAAAAGGGGAACCGTGGTCCCACGGCTCCCCTCTCGGTTCAGATCGTCTAATCTCACGCGTTGATCACGCGACCAGCGAGAGCCCCGCACCTGCGTCCTGCGGCTGCTCACCGCTGTCAATGAACGGGATGATCGAGAAGGTCTGCCCGCCGCGCTGTTCTTCGTTCTGCACGGCGTTGACGCGCAGGTCGCCATCGGGCGTGTTGATCAGCAGCGACAGGTAGTCATTGCCCGTGCGGCTGCTTTTCGCCATCCAGGCCGAGCCGACGCGGATCGGTGTGCCACGGGGCGAGCTGACCTCGATGCGGTAATCGGGGTGGGTCTCCTCGGTCTTGTAGCTGTTCTCGATCAGCATGAACTCCAGATCGAACATCATGTTGGCGATGTAGCCAGTGAAGGCGTTGTCGGCGTCCATAGCGGTGAGCTCGCCCGAGATCGAGCCGGATTTCATCAGGCCGTTCGAGACCAGCGGGATGATCTCGAATTCGCCGCTCTGGGCCGCGCGCGCCTCTTTCGTCTGCACCGCGTTGACCCGGAAGGGGCCCAAGCCGACATCGATCTGCATCGAGATGTAGGGGTTGCCGCTGGTATTGCCGGTCTCGTTCCAGGCCGTGCCGATGCGCACCTTGCGGCCTGATTTGTTAACTGCCGTCACGTCAAAATCCGGGCTGCGTTCAGACATCTTGGCCCGCGCCTCCAACTGGATGGCGATGTCAAAGCGCGTCGAGTTGATCATGCCGGTGTACTGAGCGGCTGCGGTCTCGACATTGCGGGTGAGGGTTCCTGCGAACATGGGATGGTTCCTTTTGGATTGGCCGGTGCCTGACGTTCTTGCCAACGCATCCGGGATTGCTTTCTCGACCCCTTGAGGGATCACAAATCAGAAAGCCTGCTTTCCTTTCAGCCCCGCCCGCGGGTCAGAGCTGCCGTCCGAGTGGGAATGCCCCCGCGCCTCCTAGTGCTACGCCCCTCCCCTGCCCGTTTGGTCTTGATTGGCTGCCCGGATTTTCCGCGCCGTCCTCCGATCGCGCGATGAAGAACTCCGCCTCTTTTCCGTTCAACCCGTGCCCGCCCCGGTCGGTCAGACCGATGCAGCTGCCGTTCGGCACATAGGTGATCAGGTACTGACCGAGCCAGTCCTTGTGGACAACGTAGCCGGTATTGGCCCAGTGCACGGTCTGGCCGGCATCGACCGCGGCCTTGATTTCATCGAGTGTCATGCGAACCTCCTTAAGAAGAATGGTAGAGAAACGACGCAAGAAGCCCGATCTTCCGACCGGGCTTCCATGCAGCATTCAATTGGCAAAAAGCCGGGTCCTGTCAGGCACTCTGCGCCGCTTGCATCGCGCGCGCCGCCATCCAATCCTTCAGGCCAAGAACCGTTCGTCCGGCGGCGACCTCGGAGGCCCAGGCAACCCTTGGGTCGCCGCAGGGCTCGGAGCCGACATGCCGGTTTATATGGCCATTGGCCATCCATGGCTCGGGCTGGATCCGTCGCAGCCAGTCCGCCATGCTCGGGATGCGGCCCTGGCAGTCTTCACGGATATGCTGCTCGCCGATCCAGCGCACGGGGATGTCGCGGCCCGCACTATTGGTCAGTGTCAGGCCAAAAACCCGTTCGGCCTCAAACAGGCCTTGCGCATGGTGACGCATGGCGCGGTGCGTGAAGAGCGCGAGGTGCTCTTTCGAGGCGTCAAACCAATCGTGCACAGACTGATAGTCAGACGGCACCCCGCCGAATTTCCGGGCAGAGCTTTCAGCATGATGAAGCGGATGGGCCATCTCAAAGCCCCTCGTCATAGCTGTGCGAGCATTCGACATAGCGGTCCGCGTGATCGAGGATGATGCTGTCTAGTGCTATGTCCCAGGTCAGCGTGCCGTAGCCGCCCTCGTTGTTTTCGAACCCCGGGTGATGGTGATAGGCGAGCGACCAGGCGAAGTCGCCAACCTCTGTGGCAAGCGCCTCCGGCAGTTGGACCTCTGCAGGCTGCACCGTCACATCCTCTACATTGCCGGAGTCGCCATAGCCTTCGTATTCGGCAGTGACCTCGCTGATGCCAAGCGCACGTAGTTGCGCGAGCAGCTCCGTTCGGGATGCCTTCAAGGTGGTTTCGCGCTCCGCGCGCCATTGAGCCGCCATTACGGCATAATCGATCTGGGGATTGGTCATGGGTCTGTCCTCTTGTCTGAAGTTGGGGGGGCCGGGCGTGGCATTGGTCTGCGCGCGCCCGGAAAGCGCAGACCGGTGAAACCCAGATCCGCGACGCCCGACCGGAAGCCCGCTTTGACTTTTCAGGCGGCTTGTTCTGCCACCTTGGCGACTCGCTGCCCCACGATACGGGCCAGAATGCTTCCCGTGTCGATCCCGTCCCCATGCGGCAGGAACACACGCAACTGGAAGGCGATGATCTCGGTGAAGCAGCCGAGCGCCTTGAGGCCGTCGATCATGCCCCGATCCGCACCGCCCAACTCGAGGCGCGTCTCGCCTGCGACGCGGCGGCGGGTCAGCGTCAGACCCCGGCCCAGATCGAGTGGCGCGGTGGTGCCAAGGGCGGCGGTCAGCATCTCTTGCGGCGTTTGCGGATTGGAGACGAGGAAGCGGGCACGCAACGCTGCCGCCCCTTCCTCGCTCAGCGTCCGCCCGATCATGGCCGTCGCCCCGTCGGGCCTGACACGGTAGATCCGCTCATTGGTGGTCGGAATGTCCTTCCAGATCGGCAGCAAGAGGCCGGTCAGCAGGTAGAGCTTGGTCGTAGTGGTCTTGGGAAGGGCAGCGGCCTCGGCATCCCAAAGCCTTGCGAACTCCGGCTTGCCGATCTCTTCCCAAGCCGAGGACTCGAACCGTGCCTCTTCGAGATAGCTCGACCCGTTGGGCCGCACCGCCTTGCGCATCAGCGTCACGATATCCTCGTCATACATCTGCATGGGTCGCGCCGAGATGAGCGCGGCGCGACCGGAGGCGCGATTGACCATGGGGAGCTTGTCGGGATTGCGCGATATGGCCTTTTCGGCCCCAAGGACATGGACCGGGTCCGTCACCTCGAGCCCGATGATCCGCGTCACGGCGCCGGATTTCGGGCAGGTCCAGAGATCTTCCGTGGAGACCTGCTCGATCTTTTCGCCACGCAGGGTTTCCACGCCGAGATCGAGCGTGCCCGCCGCGCGCGCCAGTTCAGTCTGATCGGCGATCCGCCTCATGAATTCCGCAAAGAGCGCGTTCTGCATGTGGATGGGAAGGGCAAGCACCCGGTTGAGAAACCGCTGGATCGGGGGAAATTCTTCGAGCAGCACCCCGTCCTTGTCGATCAGCCGCAGGGCCGTCCAGTCGGTGAACCTCTCGTAGCTCATCGCCTCAGCGCGCCCGGCGGCAAGATCGGCGAAATACCCACGCAGCGCCGCCCGCGAGATCGGGCTTTCGAGATTGTCCTCCTCCCGGAACATGCCCTGCGAGCCGGTCTCGCGCTGACCCTTGGTCAGGGCCCCCAACTGGTCGAGGCGTTTGGCTATAGTCGACGTGAAGCGTTTCTCGCCATGCACATCGGAGGTGCAGACCCGGAAGAAGGGCGCGCTGACCTGGGCAGAGCGATGCGTGCGGCCCAGCCCCTGGATGGCCGCATCCGCGCGCCAGCCGGGCTCCAGAAGATAGTGCCGCCGCCGTTTCTGGTTCTTCGCCGTTTGGGCCGCGTGATAGGACCGGCCCGTGCCGCCTGCATCGGAGAAGATCAGGATATCCTTTTCGCCGTCCATGAAGGCTTGGGTCTCGGATGAATGGCTGCTGGCGGAGCGCTTCTCGATGAAGAGATGACCATCCTCGGCCTTCAAAGGGCGGATTGATCGGCCCGTGACTTCTGCCACGGCCTCGTCGCCAAAGGCCCAGAGGACCTGATCGAGCGCCGAGGGGATCGGCGCCAGCGTCATCAACTCCATCATGGCCGCGTCACGCAAAGCGAGCGCCTCGCGCGAGACAACGAGCGCGCCGGTCTCATCCCGCAAGGGTTCCGCCACCATATTGCCGTCGATCTCTACCAGCTTTTGCGCATGGATCGGGAAGGCCTGTTCGAGGTAGCCCAGAACATAGTCGCGCGGCGTCAAGGCACCCTCGACGAGCTCGTCGTCGGAATCCATCGTCTCAAGCCGACGTTTCAGCAGGCTTTCGCCTGTCGAGACCACCTGGATGACGCAAGCCTTGCCCGCCGCCAGATCGTCCGCGATGGCGCGGATGATGGTCGGGGCCTTCATGCCCATCAGGAGATGGTTGAAGAATCGCTGCTTCGTGCTCTCGAAGCGGGACTTGGCCGAGGCGCGAGCGGCCGATGCGTTGGTCTCGCCCGAGGCATCGTTGACGCCGGTGGCTGTCAAAGCGGCTTCGAGATTGTGGTGGATCGTCCGAAACGCACCCGCATAGGCGTCGTAGATTTCGATCTGGGCCGGGGTCAGCGCGTGTTCGAGCACGTCATACTCCACGCCATCAAAGCTGAGGGCGCGCGCCGTGTAGAGGCCGAGCGTCTTAAGATCACGCGCGACCACCTCCATGGCAGCCACGCCGCCAGCTTCCATCGCCGACACGAAGCTCTCACGGCTTGGGAAGGGGTATTCGGGGCCCTGCCCCCAGAGCCCAAGCCGCGCGGCATAGGCGAGGTTGTGCACGCTCGTGGCACCCGTGGCCGAGATGTAGAAGACGCGGGCGCGGGGTGCTGCCAGTTGCAGCCGCAGGCCCGCAAGGCCCTGCTGCGAGGGTTTGCCCCCCCTGCCCTGCTCGGACCCTGCCGCGTTCTGCATGGCATGGGCCTCATCGAAGGCCAGCACGCCTTCAAAGTCTTCACCCATCCAGTCGAGGATCTGGCTCAGTCGCGTGGTGCCGCATTTGCCCGCGGACCGCAGCGTGGCGTAGGTGACGAAGAGGATACCGTCGCCCATCGAGACGGGCTGGTCCGGTTTCCATTTGGAGAGCGGCTGGATGTCGGCGGGTGAGCCGCCGAGATCGGTCCAGTCGCGGATGGCGTCCTCGATAAGCGTGGCGGATTTGGAAACCCAGATGGCCTTTCTGCGTCCGGCCAGCCAGTTCACAAGGATGAGCCCCGCGCATTCGCGCCCCTTGCCGCAACCGGTGCCGTCGCCGAGGAAATAGCCGAGGCGATAGGCCCGTGCATTCGGGTCATTATCGGCGCGCGTCAGCTTTGTCTGGTCGTCATCGATGGTAAACCGACCGGGCAGATCACGCCCATGGGCATCATGCGCCATGATGATGGTCTCGAGCTGCGCCTCGGAGAGATGTCCCTCCTCGATCAACCGTCCAGGCAGGCGCAAGTCATCACTGCCCGTGTTTGAGGGCACCGGCGGCGCGACAGAAGCCATGGCGATGCTCTCGACCAGCGGCGTGGGATGTTCCTGCGCACCCGCGATCTCGATCCGTTGCGGGCGGTAGCGCGCATAGATATTCGAGACCGGCTTGTTGTCACGGGGGGCCTCAAAGCTTGTGAAGCTGAGCGGGACAACGGCATTGGCCCGTGGTTGGGAGGCGGCGACAGGCGCAGCGGCGGTCTTGCGCGGAGCAGAGGATGGAACGGTCGGCCGCCCGATAGGGATCGCCGCTGCCTGTTGTACGGGGCGCATCTCGGTCCGGGTTGAGGCCACGGCATCAACATATGCCAAGGCTTCATCCAGATCCCGCACAGGGACGCGGATCATTTCGCCGTCCTCCTGCACCTTGTCGAAGACCATGAGCTGGGTTTCGACAGAGGTGCCGAGCTTGCGGTAGACCTGCCCTGGCATCGGCAACGCCAAGCGCGGCGTGAGCAAACCGCAGGCGCGGGACCAATACGCGGAATCGCGTTCGGGCGTGAATCCCGGCGGCATGATCGCCACCAGCCGCCCGCCGGGTGCCAGACGCTTTGCAGCTGCGATAAGATGTTTGGCGGCGATGTGCTTGTCCCGGGAGCGATCGACCGAGGAGGCGAAGGGCGGGTTCATCACCACGACGTCGGGTAGAACCGGCGTCCGCAGCAGATCGTCGATATGCTCGCCGTCATGGCCCGTCAACTTGCCGCCGAAAACCGCGCGCAGGAGGCGCTGGCGAAAAGGGTCGATCTCGTTGAGCAAAGGCGTGGCACCGGCCCGGGCGGCGAAAGTAGCCAGGGCACCGGTGCCAGCCGAGGGCTCCAGAACGGTCTCGCCCTTGCGAATGGCTGCCGCCCGCACGACCATTGCCGCGAAAGGCAACGGCGTGGAAAACTGCTGCAGCCGGATCTGCTGCTCTGACCGGCGGGTTTCCGTCAGGAGCCGAGAGGCAAGCAGCTTTGCAGCGGCGATGTCATCTGCCACGCCGTTCCCACGCAGCAGCACTTGGACAGCCGCAGCCTGCATCAGGTCATAGGCTATGCGCCAGTCCCAGGCGCCCCCGGCATCGCTGCCATGAAACGTCTCGCGCATGATGCGCGCCAGCGCTGAACTGCGCAGGGGTTGGTGGTCGACCTCCGCACCGATCTGCACGAGGGCAGAGGCGAGGTCAGTGTCGGAGATTGAGAGAGCCGGATTTGCCGGTTTGGGCTTGGACATGGGGGTTTCCTTTGGATCAGGGTCTGAGTTCCAAAGGACAAAAAGCCCGCTTTCGCTTTTCAGGGTGACGGGGGTCAGACCGCGCTGACCTCCAAGGCTTGGTCAGGACTTGGGTTCGACCTCCCGTTTCGCATCAATCAATGCCTGTGCGGCCTGCATCACCTGAACTTGAGATGTTCCCGTGCATTCCTCCTCCAGCGCGGCCTGCACCTTCGCGCGAAACCACGCGTCATACGAATTGACATCAGCCGCCACGGAAATGCTCCTCGAGCCCGATATCCAGCAGCTTGCCGAGGTCATCGGGCATGTCTGCAACGTGCACAGCAATTGGGAAACGGTGCCCCGTCAGGTCAGGCGCGCATTGCTCCTCTAACCCGAGGTACTGCCTATCCTTTTCCGTTTCATTCATTGTGCTTTCTCCGACCGTATTATCAGCCGATGCTACATCTTCCAGCGGGGCGTCGTAAACGATAATGCCAAAGGGTCACAGCAAGCTGGCCCACTTACCGATCAGGCACCGCTTCAAGGGAAGTTTCGAACCGCTTGCCCGCCGCTGCAGCTTCTTTCAAGAGCGCGTCGAAATTGTCAGGTGGATTGCCATCTTCCAACATCCCTTTGAACGTCGCATAGGCATCCGTCTTGCTGCCGTAGGCGCGCAGGGTCTTGTCGTCGTTCACCCAGGCCACCACGATCACCTTCGCATCGCTGTTGAACCGATAGAACAGCCGATACTGCTGGAAGAATTTCGCCCGGAACCAGTGCTTGCGGTGATCGCCGAGTGTGCCGCCTTGCCGGAAGGCGGCGGCACCCGGATCTGCCGGTATGGCCTCGGTGACCAGCTTGAAGATGGCGGCCAGCCGTTTCGTCGGGTTTTTCTTGCGCCAGGTCTTAGGATCGCGTGCCTTACGCGCCTCGACCTCTTCAATCAGCCCTTCGAGCTGATCCAGAAAGAGCGGATGCGCATAAATCGACCATCCGTTTACGACAAGGGGCGCTTGGGCGGGCACGCTATCGCCGCTCATTCATCCTCGAGCGATAGCGGCGCATCGAGATCGACGTCAACGTCTCCGACCAGTGCTGCAAGACGGTCATGCAAAGCCCCATCGAACGCCCGAATGCGGTCCGGATGCGCCTTGATATCGGCCTCGACAAAATCGAGAAAGGCTCCGAGCACGGGATCTTCCTCGTCGCTGCGCACGGGCTCGATATAGACCCTGCCACTCGGCTCGGTGCAGTAACGAATCTGGTCGCCCTTGCCCAGCTTGAGCTGTTTGCGCACACCCGCCGGCACGGTCGTCTGATACCGATCCGTGAGTTTCGAGACGTCTTGTGCGAGCGCTGTCATGGCAGTCTCCTGAAAGAATGGGGGGCTTTGCTGCCTGCGATAGGTAATGCATTCGCATTGCCATGTCAAGATAAGCCGCAGGATCTGCTGTCGCCGGGCAGGCCGATGAACCGTCCGGCGCAGGACCTAATGTCGCCCCGCGAGATACTCCGCCAGCACCGGGCTTGCAGCACCTTTTGCGGAACTGAGCAGCTCCGAGCCCGCAAGCGAGGCCTTCGACAGGCGTACGAGCCCACCAGTTTCCTCGATGCGGTAGCAGCGGCGCTTTTGCCGCCCGCGCCTGTAGTGGGTCGCGGTGACAATCTGGCAGGTACTGCCACCGGTGAGCGTCACAGGTGCTGCGAGCTTGATCTTGTCGCCTTCCTCGTAGTCCGGGATCGCAGCCCAGTCCTGGCAGCGCTGGCGCCAGGCATGAGCATAGCTGTCTGGGTCTTTCAGCTCGGACAGCAGGGCCAATAGGCTCAGTGGCGCGCGGGATTCGACCGGTCCCGCGCTTTCCTCCATGTCCTTGTAGCCCCAGCAGCCGTCATCATATCGGGTAAGGAATACGGCGGCGAAAGTGATGGAGCCATCCGCATCGGTGACATAGGTCGTGTCTTCGACAGGGGTGCCGTCGATATTTGTGACCTTTGCCGCCGCGTACCAAGTCGAACCCACCTTGCAGGCTTTGACCAGTTCCGTCTTGCGCCTTTCGCCCTCGAAGGTGCACAGCCGAGCAATCTCCGCTTTCTCATCCGCGTAGGTCTGGACGCGGCCGTCGGTGTAGAAGAGCCAACCCATCACGCCGCCCTCCGGTCATCGATTTCCATCAGCGCATCGAGCGGCACGCGGTAGGGCTGCATGGCGTCGAAATCCTCGCAATTGCCGCAGTTCTGCACGATCGCGAAGGTGTCGCAGGCATCCTTGAGGATGACCCGGAAGGTGCCGCCGAGGCCCGAGGGCACCTCGTAGGTCCCGCCGATGAGATAGTCCGAGGCCCGGCGCACGAAGACGCGGATGCTGTGGCCATCGGTGGCGAGCCGGATCGCACCCCGCCCCCGGTCGATGAGCACCTGCACGTCATCCAGGATGTCGGTGTAGAACTGGCCGGTCAGATCGCGAAACGCCATGCGGCGCTGCGCCATCCAGTCGGTGTCCCGAAACGGGTTCATGCCGTCGGCGAAGGCGAAAGAGGGATCGGCCTGTTCGGTCGTGACGATGCGGGTGGTCGTGCCATCGATGCCGTTTGAGCGCAGATGCACACCATTGCCGACGATCAGGATCAGGGCGGGCCTGTCCACGGGCCCGTTCCAGTTGGGCAGGAAGGTTTTGCAGGCGCGCGCATGGGCGATCTGTGCCGCAACAGCGGACGCAGAGAACTTGAGAATAGCCATGGGGATGTCTTTCGGTTGGGTGTGGGAGGGTCGACCCGCGCGGGGAATGCCTCGCGCGGGTCGCGTGAGGACTCAAGCCGCTTGCGCGATCTCGCTGTCAGGCTCGGGAGATTCCGAGGTATGCTCCGCCGCACCACAGGCGACGCCGGCGGTCTGCATCATGGGCGGGCACCAGACGGCCACGGCAGCGCGCTGCGCGTCCGTGAGCGTGGCGAAGGGCTCGGCGAAGAGCTTGTCGCAGAAGGCGACGATCTCCTTCTTGCTGGACGAGGCCAGCGTTACCGCCTCCTGGGCGAGACCCAGATCCTCGCCGAGGATCTTCAGGAGCCAGGCCTTCTTGAAGCGGTTGAAGAGCGCCGCGTTCGGCGTCCAGTGGGCGCGGATATCGGGCATGATCTCGATCTCGAAGTCATGCATCAGGCTGTCGCGCCGAGGATCCCGCGCGAAGCAGGACTGCGTGGTGCTGGCGGTGGCATAGGCGACGAGCTTGGCCTTCTCCCCTGCTTCGAGCGCGCGAAACGCCGCGAACTGATCGGCGGGCGCGCGGCTGTCATCGAGCCAGGACAGATCAAGCGCATCATGCGCCGCCGCAACCTGCTCGAGCGAGGTCTCGTCGATCTCGTCCATCTTGGCGTGGCTGCGGTATTCTTTGCGGGCCTCGACCTTGATCGCCTGCGTCACGGCCATGCCGCTGGCCAGAACGTCACCGACCAGCTTGAAGAGCGTCAGATCGAGCGTGGCTTCCGGATGCAGCGCCATCGCGGCCCCAAGCGCCATGGCTCGCTCGGCCTTGAGGTCCTCAGCCAGTGAGGCTGGATAGGTGATTTCGCCGGCGTCTGGGGCCTCCTCCCCGGTCGGGCTAGCCGAGGAGCCGCGCGCGCCCTCCTTTTTGACGGTGTCTTCCGGGCGGACGAGACCAACATGGAGCGTGATCTGCCCACCCTGCCACGACGCGATCACCCCAGACCGGGCGAGGTCCTCGGCGCTGTAGGCCTCCTGCAGATCGCGGGCTTCCTCTTCCAAGGCGTCCACGCGCTCGTAAAGGGCATTGTAGGCACCGTCCTCGAGCCCCTCATCCTCCATCTCGAGCTGGAGTTTCTCGAGCTCAGCAGTGATCGCATCCACGCGCTTCTGGGCAGCCTCATCCGGATCGATCGGCCCGGGATAGACCCGGCCATAATCGGCCATGGTCGCGTAATCATAGCGCACCATCGCATCGGCCCAAGCAAAGCCCAGCTTTATGCGGGCCTCCTCGGCAGCGGCACCAAGCTTCTCGAGCAGTATGGTCTCGACCAGAGCCGCATCCTCAAGCACGGAATGCTCTTCCAGAAGGTCAGCCGCGACAGCACCGCCCCGCGCCTCGTAGTCCGCGCGCACGAAAGCCCCGATATCATCGCTGACCTGCACGCCGCGGGATTTGAGAGCCTGACGGACGGTATAGGCCTGCAAATAGCCGCCGTCTTTCGTGAGCGCCTCGAAGACCTCGCGCTGCGCCTCCTGGCTCGGGTGCTCGGCGAAGGCTTTCATCGTATCGAGCGTGATCGTCTTGGCCCGGGCTGCGGCGCGGATGTCGGGGTGGATAAGGCCATAGCGCAACCGGCCTTTCACGGCGGCCACCGTGGTGCCGAAGGTCTTTGCGATCGTCTCGGGCGTCTGGCCGTCGACCTCCATCATCCGGGCGAAAGCCTCGAACTCGTCGATGGCTTTCATCGGTGCCTGGGTGATGTTCTCGGCGAGCGACAAGGCCGTGGTGACGTCGCAGTCGTCAGGGACAAGGCGGCAGTCGACCTTGGTCTTCGCCGTGAATCCCTTGGTGGCCTTGTCGGCGATCAGCTCCATCAGCGCGGCATGGCGTCGGCCACCGGCGAGGACAGCATATTTGCCGTCAAGCTTCTGGACCAGGAGCGGCTGCAGGAGGCCCAGCACAGCGATGCTGGCCTTCAGATGCGCGATGTTGTCAGGATCATAGGTTTCCGGGGAGTCGCTGCGCACATTGGCGGGGTGGGCGACAAGATCGCCGATGGCAACGGTGAGAGGGGCAAAGCTTGTGGTCATGGGATATCCTTCCAGGTGAGTGAGGTGAGGCCCGCGCCTTCACGCGCGTGACCAATCCCCGGCTTCAGGGATCACCACGACAAAAGGCCCACTTTCCCTTTGAGGGGTCAGTGGGCCTTCATCGTCTCGGATGTCAGGGGGAGGAGTCCCCCTGCCCTTCTACCAGTCGCGCGCCAGCATGATGGTCAGCACGCGCACGGTGGTGGCGGGATTGTCCGGGGTCTCAGCCCCGTAGCGGAAGTCCGAACCCGCCTCATAGAGATCAATTTTCCAGAACACGGTTTCGCCCCGGATCTCGACCGCCCCGAAATCGTGCCAACCTTCCGGATCATTCTCGGGCTCGAATGTGGCAAACTCACCTGTCGCTTTCACCGCCTCGGCCATGAAGCCGTCACCGGCCTCCATGAGCGAGCGGGTGACATGCATCCGGCCCTGGATGGGCTGCGCGGGCGGCACCCCAAGGCACGCGAGCTTGCGAAACGCGTCGTTCTGCGCCGCGATCACACTCTGATCCGGACGGTCTGGCTGGGGTTGAACATTCATGGACATGGGGATCTCCTTTGAGAAGTTGAAACACCCTTCCCAAAGCCCGCTTTCACTTTTCTGCTTGGCGGAAGGACCGAAGCAGAAGGTGCCCTACCCGAACAGCCCTCTGGCTCTGTAATTCGGGTTGGGGATGGTTTCGATCCAGCCGCCGTGTTCTTTGATGCTCTCGAGCGCTGCCGAGAACGGATAAGCGCCCTCGGACTGGCTCCACCAATAGGCACCGCGCTTGAAGGTGATGATCTTGCGACGGCCGTCGTTGAAGCAGGCCACCCGCAGCGTCTTGGGTTCTTTGCGTGACATGGGAGTCTCCGTTCTCCGTGTGGTCAGGCGGCCTCGGCGCTGCGCCCTGCCCTGCCCACCTCCGATCTGGCGATCAGATAGTCGCAGGCGCGCTGCGCATCCGCGGCGTGCTTGAAGATCGCGCCCTTGTCCGACCGAAGAACGCGCAACCAGTTGTGGAGATAGGCGGCATTCATCTCGAGCGTATGCGCCGTGAAGCCGAGCGTCTGACCCAGGAACACCGAGGTCAATTCAGCCACATATCCTGACAGTCCAGCCCCATTCTGAAATTTTCCGGCAATGAGAACGGTTT
>NZ_AQQU01000025.1 GCF_002210105.1 Oceanicola sp. 22II-s10i
ACGCCTGTCACCCATCCTACGGCAAGGTGGCATGCGGTGCAGACTGTCAAGATAAGGCCACAATCTCTTCCCGTGCGTAGGCGGTGTTGCCGAACCGCGCATCGCCATAGCTGCGGTTTAACCGATGCCGGGGTTTCGTCCAGTGGCCCAGCTCATGACCCCAGACGGCGTAGAAATTCCGCGGGTTCTCGAAGAGCTCGATCGGGGGCATGTAAATCTTGTCGAGATTCGGGACGTAACATGCTTCCCGACCAGAGAAGCTGACATTGGCACCGATTGCCTCGAAGAAGCTCTGCATATGCGGGATCGGTGCGCGTTCGGGATGAACTTCCGGTTCGGCCGCAGCGGGATGGAAGCGAGGGTCCAACCCCTCGATCTGATCGGCGTTGAAGACGCGGTAGGATTTCATGAAGGGGATGGTTTTGGGATCTTCGGTTTCCGCCTGGTCGCCGTGGGCGCTTTCGGCCTGCTCGCGCTCGGCCGTCCCGTAGTAGACGACCACCGACGATTTCGAGCCCTTGATGACTTTCGCATCGAGCTCGTTCGCCTGCCTCAACGTCATCCAGTAAGGCGAGGCGTATCCGGCCATCATGGTGCGCATAGTCAACAGGAAGTTATTGACGCCCTGGTAGGGTTCGCCGTTCAGGCGGAGCGGCACGGAACTGCCGCCGACCGTCCATGGCTTGCGCCAGGGCAGCACGCCCCGGTCAATGATGTCGATGAGTTCGTTGGTGATCGACGCTGCAGCGTCGAACTTGCGTTTGCTAGACTTGGACATGAAATATCTCCGATGTTTGGGGAGCGTGCGGCAGCCGCGCGCGGATCGGACAAGGGTGGTGAGCGACGCCGCGCGGGGGTACGGGTGCTGTCCGCATTCCCGCCAGACCCATCACTCCACCTCCGGATCCGACTTTCTCAAGGCCTGCTTTGACTTTCCGGAACCCGGTCATCCCGTGGTTGGATCGACCGTCAGAACGCGGACCGCCCGCCAGGAACCCGTCCTGATGCACCAACAGGAAGCCTTTCAGTGCGACGTAAGCGCTTCCCGCACACTTCGGCGGTGTCTCAGGGCAAAACCTGCTGATGGCGGGCAGATCGGGTTGCGGTGTCGGGCCGAAACCTTAGAAGGGCAGACGCGCGGGGCGCGTGCTATCTCGCGTGCGGCCCGGAACCGCTTCCCACCCTTAAACTCCCGGAGTATTTCAATGATCCGCCATGTAGTATTCTTCACTGTCCCAATCGACGGCAACCTCGACGCGGTTCGGAAGGGATTGCAGATCCTGACGCGGATTCCCCATGCGAAGCACCTCGAGATCGCTCTGAACCGAAAGACGGATCCGGCCAGCAAGGAAGTCGATGTTGTCGTCTACGGAGAGTTCGTGGATGACGCGGCGCTGGCCGCCTACAAGGCGCACGAGATCTACGCCGAATCCATCCGGCGCGTGAAACCCCTCCGCGAGATGCGCTTCGCGGTGGACTACGACACCTCTCAGGCCTTCGTAACGGCCGATGAAGAGGCCTGACCCCTCGAGGGTACCAGTAGAGGCCAAATCGGACGCTCACCGCCTCCTGCTGCGCGACGATTGGGCAGGCACCGAGATGCGGTTCACCGCACCTCGCGAGTTTATCTACGCCGACCATGTTGACGAGATGCCACGGGCCTTGGACCGCATGGAACGCGTGCGGACCGCGGGCCAATGGTGCGCGGGCTACGTGAGCTACGAGACAGGCTGTGGCCTTGATCCGCGCAATACAGTCCCTGCGCGCTGGAGGGACGTCCGCGTGACATCGACTGCGGGGCCATCGAATTCATAGATCCTTCTGGCCTGGTGCGCGGCAATGTCTCCATCCGTCCGCAACCTCGCCTTCCAAAAGGGCGATGAGGCCATTTTCAAAGTGTGAGGCGGCATCCTGTTCGATTCCGAGGTTCGCTCGGAATACGACGAATGCCTGCTGAAAGCCCGCTTCGCCTCTGGACCGGATCCAAAGTCTTGCCTGCGCACCGACGTCTGAGCCCATAATCGTATGACGGTGGCTTTCGGCACATGTTAGCGTGCGTCATTCAAATAAGACACCCCGCACACTTGCCCTTAGGTAAGTCGACCCGTAAACACCTCCCAGCCGACACCACCCGCGTGCGGTCGCGCCCTCCGCGGCGGCCCGAAATAACCTCAGGAACTCCGCTCTTGCTCGACCAGATCGCGCTGCGCGCCGAACTCGCCGATCACTACGATCTCGCCCCTTCAACCGACATCGCGCTGGCAAATGCTGACATTTTTGCCCGGATGGACCGTGTCGTGACGCCCCCCGACTGGGCGATCTATGCGCCCTATGTCGCGGCGATCAACAAGCTCAAGAAAGAGCGGAACGCCGTCATTCTGGCGCATAACTACATGACGCCGGAGATTTACCACGGCATCGCAGATGTGGTTGGTGACAGCCTGCAACTGGCGATCGAGGCGACCAAGGTCGAAGTCGATGTGATCGTCCAGTGCGGTGTGCATTTCATGGCCGAGACGTCCAAGATCCTGAACCCCTCCAAGACGGTGCTGATCCCCGACATGGAAGCGGGATGTTCGCTGGCCGAAAGCATCACCGCCGAGGGCATCGCCCAGATGCGCGCGCAGTACCCCGGTGCGCCCGTTGTCACCTATGTGAACACAACGGCCGAAGTGAAGGCCGCGTCCGACATCTGCTGTACCTCTTCCAACGCGGTGCAGATCGTGCGCGGGCTGGACAGCGACACGGTCATCATGACGCCCGACAAATATCTGGCACAGAACATCGCCAATCTTGTGCCGGAAAAGAACATTGTCTGGTGGGACGGGGCCTGCATCGTGCACGAACAATACACCGCACAGGACCTGAAGGATTTCCGCGAATGGAACCCCGGCACGCGCATCATCGCGCATCCCGAATGCCCGCCTGACGTGGTGGCCGAGGCGGATTTTTCCGGCTCGACCAGCGGGATCATCGACTATGTGACGCAGCAACGGCCGGAAAAGGCGATGCTGGTGACCGAATGCTCCATGGCCTCCAACATCTCGGACGCGCTGCCGGATGTCGATTTCGTCGGCCCGTGCAACATGTGCCCCTACATGAAGAAGATCACGCTGGAAAAGGTGCTGTGGTCGCTCCACACGATGGAAGGCGCGGTCGAGATTGACCCACAGGTCGCCGACAAGGCCCGTGTTGCCGTGCAGCGCATGATCGACCTCTCTGCCAAGATGGCCGGCTAGGGCGATGTCCCCGATCGAAACGGGTCGCGTCATTATCGTGGGCGCAGGGCTAGCGGCGCAATATGCCGCGCTGAAACTGGCCCCGCGTCCCGTGCTGATGATCTCTCCCGAGGCATTGGGAACCGGCGCCTCCTCGGCCTGGGCGCAGGGCGGCGTGGCGGCGGCGATGGACCCGGCGGACAGCGCCGATGCCCATGCCCGCGATACCGTCACTGCCGGTGCGGGCACCGTCGATCCGGGCGTGGCGGCGTCGGTCACAGCCGAGGCGCGCGATCACATCCTTGACCTGATCGGTCTGGGCACCCCCTTTGATCGCACCGCAAACGGCGGCTATGTGCTGTCGCGCGAGGCGGCGCATAGTTTCGCCCGTGTAGTGCGTGTGCAGGGCGATCAGGCCGGGGCCGAGATCATGCGCGCCCTGACGGCACAGGTGCGCGAATCCGACCATATCCAAGTGCTCGAAGGCGTGATGGCCACGGGGCTTGAGGTCTCGGGCGGCCGTGTCACCGGCCTGGCCGTCGCCCACTGTGATCAGGGGCAAAGCGCCAGCGTCACCCTGCGCGGCACCGCCGTGTTGCTGGCCGGGGGCGGATCGGGCGGGCTTTATGCCCTCACGACCAACCCGCCGCGCATTCGGGGTCAGGTGATCGGCATGGCCGCCCGCGCGGGCGCGCAGATCGCCGACGCGGAATTCGTGCAGTTCCACCCGACGGCCATGGCCTGCGGGCTGGACCCTGCCCCGCTGGCGACCGAGGCATTGCGCGGCGAAGGGGCCACGCTGGTCAACCGACGGGGCGAGCGCTTCATGCTGGACGCTCACCCCGACGCCGAACTGGCCCCGCGCGACATCGTCGCCCGCGCAGTCTATGCCCAGACGCAGACAGGGCTGGCCCCGGCACTGGACACCCGCACCGCCCTTGGCGCAAAGATCCTCAGCGATTTCCCAGCCGTCGCCGCCGCCTGCCAGCAGGCCGGGCTGGACCCGGTGACCCAAGTGATCCCCGTGGCCGCCGCCGCGCATTACCACATGGGCGGCGTGGCGACGGATGCAGACGGGGCCAGCACCCTGCCCGGCCTTTGGGCCTGTGGAGAGGTCGCCTCGACCGGGTTGCATGGCGCGAACCGTCTGGCCTCGAACGGGCTGCTCGAGGCGCTGGTCTATGGCCGCCGCTGTGCGCTGGCGATCGACGCGGCCCTGCCCGCGCCCACGGTTGCCGCACCCGTCACCCTGCCCGACCTTCCCGCCGCCGAAACGCCCGACCCCGCGCTGGTCGCCCGGCTGCGACAGGCGATGACCGATGGCGCGGGCGTGATCCGTACCGCAGATGGCCTGAACCGGACGCTGACCGAGATCGCCGCGATCGAAGCCGCGCAGCCCGCTTGCGACGCGCTTCTCAACATGACGGCCACCGCCACGCTGTTGCGCCGCGAAAGCCGGGGCGCGCATTTCCGGTCGGACTTTCCCCACCCCGATGGCGCAACCGGCATACGGTCGCTGATGACCCTGACCGACGCGTTGGCGATCCGCGCGACCATGACCCGAAAGGAACCGGCATGAACCAGAGCGCAACAATGCCCCCCCTGCCCGACCTGATCCTTGAACCGCTGGTCCGCGCCGCGCTGATCGAGGATCTGGGCACCTACGGCGACATCACCACCCGCACCGTCATTCCTGCCGGCACCACCTATGCCGCGCGGCTGAATGCCCGCGAACCGGGCGTGGTTTCGGGTCTGCAAATGACCGCGCTTGCGTTCCGGCTGGTCGATCCCGCGCTGCAGATCACCACGCACAAGGTCGATGGCGACGTGATCGCGCCGGGCGACCTGCTGATGGAGATCACGGGCGACGCGGCCTCGATCCTGTCGGGCGAACGGGTCGCGCTGAACTTTGCCGGGCGCATGTCCGGCATCGCCACGCTGACCGCCGCCTTCGTGGCCGAAACGCGCGGCACCGACGCCCGCGTGACCTGCACCCGAAAGACGACCCCCGGCCTGCGTATCGTGGAAAAACAGGCCGTTCTGCATGGCGGCGGGTTCAACCATCGCTTCGGCCTGTCCGACGCGATCCTGATCAAGGACAACCACATCGCGGCCGCCGGTGGCATCCGCCCCGTGCTGCAATCGGTCAAGGCGCGGGCATCCCACATGATCCGCTGCGAGATCGAGGTCGACCGCCTGGACCAGCTGGCCGAGGTCCTGGACGAGGGTGGCGCAGACGTTGTTCTGCTGGACAACATGGACACGTCAATGCTGGCGAAGGCGGTGGACATGACCGCCCGTCAGGTGGTGCTGGAGGCCTCGGGCAACATGAAGCTGGACCGCATCGCCGAGGTCGCGGCGACGGGCGTGGACTATATTTCCTCTGGCGCACTGACCCATTCGGCGCAGGTCCTGGACCTTGGGCTGGACTTCTGAATCGGCAATCTACCGCGCACAGATATGACTTTTTCGTATATACAAACGCAATATTATTGCGCTGCACTTGCGAAAAGAGCCCCAAGCAGGTATCCCCTCGGAAGCCTGTCTGAGGAGGACCGACATGAGCCAATCCGCCCCGCAACGCAGCCTGACCGCGTCCGACATTCGTGCGCGCAAGGGGGCCGATCCGCTGGTCTGCCTGACGGCCTATACGACCCCCGTGGCCCAGCTGGCAGATGCGGACTGTGATCTGGTTCTGGTCGGTGACAGCGTCGGCATGGTGCTGCACGGGCTGCCCTCGACCCTTGATGTCACGATGGAGATGATGGTCATGCACGGCCGCGCCGTCGCCCGCGGGCTGAACCGCGCGCTGATGGTCGTCGACATGCCCTTTGGCAGTTACGAGGAAAGCCCGGCCCAGGCCTTCCGCAACGCCGCGCGGCTGATGGCCGAAACCGGGGCCGGTGCGGTCAAGCTGGAAGGTGGCGCGCATATGGAAGACACGATCCGTTTCATCGTCGAACGCGGCATCCCGGTCATGGCGCATATCGGTCTGACACCTCAGGCGGTGAACGCGCTTGGCGGCTACAAGGTGCAGGGGCGCTGCGCGGATGCGGACCGGATCCTGGAAGACGCCCGTGCGGTGACCCGCGCCGGGGCGTTCTCGGTCGTGCTGGAAAAGGTGCCCGCCGCTCTGGCGGATCAGATCACCGCGGGTATCGACATTCCCACGGTCGGCATCGGGGCCTCTTCAGGCTGTGACGGACAGATCCTGGTGATCGACGACATGCTGGGCCTTTTCGATGCCTTCAAGCCGAAGTTCGTCAAGCGCTATGGCGATCTTGCCAGCGACGCCCGCACCGCCATCCGCACCTACGCCCAGGAGGTTCGCGCACGCAGCTTCCCGGCCCCCGAACATGTCTTTTCGCAGGAGGAACCAGGCACATGAAGATCATCCGCACCAAGGCCGAGCTGCGCGCCCTCACGCAAAGCTGGCGTCGCGCCGGGGACAGCATCGGCGTGGTGCCGACCATGGGCGCGCTGCATGCCGGTCATCTGAGCCTGGTCGACCGCGCCTGCGACGAGAATGACCGCGTGATCGTGACGCTTTTCGTGAACCCCAGGCAGTTCAACAGCCCCGAGGATCTTGCGAAATACCCCCGGACCGAAGACAGCGATGCCGAAAAGCTGACGCCCTATGGCGCGGATGTCCTTTATGTGCCCGACGGCCCGCAGATGTATCCCGACGGCTTTGCCACGACGATTTCGGTGACCGGTGTCAGCGCGGGCCTGTGCGGCGGGGCGCGGCCCGGGCATTTCGACGGCGTGGCCACGGTGGTGACCAAGCTTTTCCTGCAATGCGATGCCGACCGCGCGTATTTCGGTGAAAAGGATTACCAGCAACTTCAGGTGGTGATCCGGCTGGCCGAGGATCTGGATCTGAAGACCGAGATCGTCGGCTGTCCGACCGTGCGCGAGGACGACGGCCTCGCCATGTCGTCGCGCAACCTCCGGCTCGGGCCCGGGCCACGCGAAATTGCGCCGGTGATCGCCCAGGTCCTGGACGACGCCGCGCGTGTCATCTCCCGCGGCGGACAAGTCGCGCAGGCCCTCGATAACGCCAGGGCGGCGCTGCTCACTGCCGGGTTCGACACGATCGACTACCTGGAGTTGCGCAGCGATCCCGACCTCAAGCTGATGAACAGGGCAGACCGCCCCGGTCGCCTCTTCCTGGCCGCCTGGCTCGATGGCGTGCGCCTGATCGACAATGTCCCTGTCGCGGGTCTCGCAAGCGTCCCGGCGCCCGAAGATCACCCGCTCGAGCCGGCCTGACCCGGGCCGCCGCCTCTCAGTCCTGGGCTCGCAAACCGGACCGCGCGAGGGCGGCGATGAGATCCGTCCTGGTGACGATGCCGACGATCCGGCCCTTTTCAAGGACCGGCACCGCATCGACATCACCATCGGCCATCATCGGCAGGAGCACTCCGACCGGAGTCGCCGGTACCGCCCGAGGCCCGGCGACGCTCATGATGTCCTTGGCTCGGACCGGCTGCGTACGATCCTGGTCGATCAGGCGCCGAAACGCCGCGAGATAGCCACGGTCGAGCCGAAGCGCATCCTCGCGCGCTCGGTCGATCAGGTGAATCTGGAAGATCACGCCAAGATAATGCCCCTCGACCCCGGTCACCGGAAGCGATGTGAAGCGATGATGTCTGAACAGGTCCGCAATCTTTGACAGCGGAGTGTCTGGGCCAATGGTCACCAGATTACGCGACATGACGTCGGTCGCGAGAAGCGGACCTGTCCGGTGCGCGGCGGCCTGCAACTCGGCCGCGCCGATCAACCGCGCCAGGTCTTCGACACCCAGATTGAACGACTGGCGATACCGGTCCAGCAGCTCTTTCAGTTCTTCTCGGGACAGCCCGATGCGCTTGGCGGGATCGGGATCTTCGGTGCGGTGGCGACTTGGCTCATCGAACTGGCGGAATGGATATCTGCGCCCCGTGAGCCGGGCGTAGATCGCAGCACAGACGACCAGCGCGAGGGTGCCTGTGGCGACGGGCGCGATCGCGAACCAGAGTCCAAGTCGCTCGACCGCCTCCGGGCTCATCGCCGCTGTCATGGCGACCGCACCCGCCGGGGGATGGATCGCGCGACACAGGATGCCGACCGTAATCGTCAGCCCGACCGCAAGGGCGATCCGCAGGACAGGGTCAGCGACCGCGGAACAGACCACCACACCGACCAGTGCCGCGAGAGTGTTGCCCACCACCGCCGACCACGGCTGCGCCAACGGGCTGTTGGGCATTGCGAACAGCAGAACCGACGTCGCACCGAACGGGGCAATCAGGTAAAGGCCGAGCGTCAGGTCGACCACGGGCGACAACAGGAATGCGCCCGTCACCCCAAGCCCGATCAGGGCGCCGATCCCGGCGCGAAGGGCCTCGGCTGGCGAGGGGCGGCCAATAACCGGGCCAAGCGAACGGAACAGGGACTCCATGACTGCTGCCTTGTCTGTTTTGCCTAAAGTTTCAGCAAGCGACGGCAGGCGCAAGCACATCCGCCCGGCATTGAACCGGGCGCTCAGCCTGATAAGCTGCCGCTCACCTAGGGGTGTCCCGACAAGGGGCTGAGATATCGCTGGCGATTGCAGCGCGGTGACCCTTTGAACCTGATCCGGATCATGCCGGCGAAGGGACAGGATCGCAGCGCTCTCTTGCCCTTGCCGGCCTCAGCATGACGAGGCCGCCTTGCCATATCAACCGACAGACCCACGCCCGATCCCGGCGGCCATCGCCGTAGTCGTGCGCGACACCCAGGTGCTTCTCGTGCGTCGCGCCAATCCGCCCGATGCGGGCCTTTGGGGATTTCCCGGCGGCAGGATTGACCCGGGCGAACCCCTGTTCGACGCAGCCATCCGCGAACTGGCCGAGGAGACCGGCGTTTCCGCAGACCCGCTGCGGGTGATCACGGCGCTCGACGCCTTTGATCACGACGGCACCGGCACCTTGCGCCGCCATTTCATCCTGGTCGCCGTCCTGTGCCGCTGGACCGCCGGAGACCCGATTGCCGCAGATGACGCGCTCGAGGCCCGCTGGATCGAGATCACGGCGCTGAAGGAAGGCCACCTCGCGCTCAGCCGCGATGTGGCCGAGCTTGCGGATCACGCGGCCGCCCTGATGGCAGAGGTGCCGGCATGATCCCCAATGTTCTGAGCATTGCAGGCACCGATCCCTCGGGCGGCGCGGGTATTCAGGCCGATATCAAGACCTTCTCCGCGCTTGGCACCTATGCCTGTTCGGTCGTCATCGCCGTGGTTGCGCAGAACACCTGCGGCGTGCGGTCGTTTCAGGCGCTCGATCCCGCTTTCGTGGCCGACCAGATCGACGCGGTCTTCGACGACGTGCGCATCGACGCGGTGAAGATCGGCATGATCGCCAACGCCGGGATCGCCCGCGCGGTGTCCGACCGGCTGCGCCATCACGCGGCGCGCAACATCGTGCTGGACCCGGTGATGGTGGCGAAAAGCGGTCATGCCCTTCTGGACCCGCCGGCGGTTTCGGCACTGCGCGAGGCGCTGGTGCCTCTGGCAGCAGTCATCACACCGAACCTGCCCGAGGCCGCCGTCCTGCTGAACCGTCCCGACGACTGGACCGCCGTGACCATGACCGCCGCCCTGCCTGAACTCCTGTCTCTCGGGTCCGACTACGTTCTGCTCAAGGGCGGGCACCTGTCGGGCGCGGACAGTACCGACCTGCTGGCCGGCCCCGAAGGTACGCAGACGCTGCGCGCGCCCCGTATCACCACGACCAACGATCACGGCACGGGCTGTACCTTGTCCTCGGCCATTGCCGCGCTGTTGCCCTATCACGACATGCCCGGGGCCGTGACCCGCGCCAAGGCTTATCTGCATGCCGCGCTGGCCCAAAGCGATGCACTGGGCGTGGGTCACGGACACGGGCCGGTGCATCATTTCCACGCACTCTGGGCGTCAGACGGTTAGCGCGTCGATCCTGTCCCTCAGGGCGCGGGCGGCGGCCTTGGGGTCGGGCTGGCCGCAGATGGCAGAAACCACGGCGACGCCCTGCGCCCCGGCCTTCAGGACCTGCGCCACGTGCTCGGCCTTCAGCCCGCCGATCGCCACGGCGGGCACCGGGCTGGCCGCAACCTGCGCCGCCAGCCCGTCAAAGCCCACGGGGGCCTTGTGATCCGGCTTGGAAGGCGTGGCAAAGACCGGCCCGGCCCCGATGTAATCGACCAGCGCCGGATCGACCGATGCCGCCAGCGCCGGCGTCTCGACCGAGAAACCCAGCACCATCGTCGCACCGATCCGGGCGCGGGCCTCGGCCACGGCCATGTCGCCCTGGCCGATGTGCAGCCCGTCTGCGCCAATCGCAATGGCGGCCTCCACGTCGTCATTCACGATCAGCACCGCGCCGGTCCCCGCCAGCGCCGCCTTCAGCATGCGGCCCGTCTCGATCATCCGTTCCGTATCGGCCGCTTTGTCCCGCAGCTGCACCACCGTCGCCCCGCCCGCCACAGCGGCGCGGGCCGTGGCGATCACGCCGACCCCGGCGCAGAGGCCGGGATCGAGCACGAGGTAAAGCGAGAGGTCGGGGCAACACCTCACGCGAGCACCGCCGCATCGCGGATCGCCGCCCGCGCCAGCGCCTCCGGCGTGACCGCAGCCAGAGCATCGAGGAACAGTGGCGCAAAGCTTCCCGGCCCTGCCGCGCCTTCACCCGCCTTCGCCCCGGCTACGGCGAAATGCGCCAGCGCCGCGACGGTGGCGTCAAAGGCGTCGTCGGCCACCGCAGCATAGGCCCCGCAAAGGCAGGTCAGCGAACAGCCCAGGGCGGTGTTCATCGGCATGAAAGGCGAACCACCCTCGACCCGCACTGCGCGGGTGCCGTCGGTGACATAATCGACCTCGCCCGTCACCGCGACAACCGCACCGCTGGAGCGCGCCAGCCGACGCGCCCCCTCTTCCGCCGCCGCGACTGGATCACGCCCGTCGACGCCCTGCCCCCGGCTGGCTTCCCCGGCGAGCGACAGGATTTCCGAGGCATTGCCCCGGATGATCGTCGGGCGTTCGGCCACCAGCGCCTGCACGACCTCGCGCCGATAGGCCGTCGCCTGGCAGGCCACCGGATCCAGCACCCAGGGCCGCCCCGCGCCCCGCGCCCCCCGGATCGCTGCCTGCATTCCGGCGACGAAGGGCGGCGACAGGGTGCCGATGTTCACGGTCACGGCTCCGGCAATCCCGGCGAATTCCTCGGCCTCTTCCACGTCCGAAACCATGGCGGGGCTGGCCCCCGCTGCAAGCATCACATTTGCGGCGATGTTCATGGCGACGTAGTTGGTGACGCACTGCACCAGCGGCGGCGTGGCGCGCAGCGCGGTCAGAAGGGTGTTCGGTGCCTGGCTCATGCCTTGTCCTCCAGTGGGATATAAAGCGCTCCGCCGTCGCGGAATTTCTCGGCCATGCGCGCCATGCCGTCCTTCTGCGCTTCGGCGCGGATATCGTGAGAAATCCGCATGGAGCAGAATTTCGGCCCGCACATGGAGCAGAAATGCGCGACCTTATGGGCCTCCTTCGGCAGGGTTTCGTCATGCATCGAACGCGCAGTTTCGGGATCGAGCGAAAGGTTGAACTGGTCTTCCCACCTGAATTCGAACCGCGCGCGGCTGAGCGCGTCGTCGCGGATCTGCGCCGCCGGATGCCCCTTGGCCAGGTCCGCCGCATGGGCCGCGATCTTGTAGGTGATGACCCCCACCTTCACGTCGTCGCGGTCGGGCAGGCCGAGGTGTTCTTTGGGGGTGACGTAGCAGAGCATCGCGGTGCCGAACCAGCCGATCATCGCAGCACCTATGCCGCTGGTGATATGATCGTAGCCCGGTGCAATGTCTGTGGTGAGTGGCCCGAGCGTGTAGAACGGCGCCTCGCCGCAGACCTCCAACTGCTTGTCCATGTTGGCCTTGATCTTGTGCATGGGCACGTGCCCCGGCCCCTCGATCATCACCTGGCAATCCCGCGCCCAGGCGATCTGCGTCAGCTCTCCGAGGGTTTCGAGCTCCGCGAACTGCGCCTCGTCATTGGCATCTGCGATGGAACCGGGCCGCAGCCCGTCGCCGAGGCTGAAAGACACGTCGTAGGCGCGCGCGATGTCGCAGATCTCGTCGAAATGCTCGTACAGGAAGCTTTCGCGGTGATGGTGCAGGCACCACTTCGCCATGATCGAGCCCCCGCGCGACACGATCCCCGTCACCCGGTTCACCGTCATCGGGATCATGTGCAGCCGTACGCCCGCATGGATGGTGAAGTAATCCACCCCCTGCTCCGCCTGTTCGATCAGCGTATCGCGGAACACCTCCCAGGTCAGGTCCTCGGCGATGCCGCCGACCTTCTCAAGCGCCTGGTAGAGCGGCACCGTCCCGATCGGGACCGGCGAGTTGCGCAGGATCCAGTCGCGGATATTGTGGATATTGCGCCCCGTGGAGAGGTCCATGACTGTATCCGCGCCCCATCTGGTGGCCCAAACCATCTTTTCCACTTCCTCGGCCATCGAGGAGGTCACGGCCGAATTGCCGATATTGGCGTTGATCTTGACGAGGAAGTTCCGGCCGATCGCCATCGGCTCGGCCTCGGGGTGGTTGATGTTGGCGGGGATGATGGCGCGGCCTTGGGCGATCTCGTCGCGCACGAACTCGGGGGTGATGAAATCCGGGATCGCCGCGCCGAAGCTTTCGCCGTCGCGCGCCTGGCCTTCGGCCTGTGCCTTGCGACCGAGGTTCTCGCGGATGGCGACGAATTCCATCTCGGGCGTGACGATGCCGGCGCGGGCATAGGCCATCTGGGTCACCGCCCGCGCTTTCATGGCGCGACGGGGCGCATTGCGAACGGGAAACTCTGGCGTTAGCCGGGCGCCTTCGGCAAATCCGTTGTCAGCCGGCTGCACATGGCGCCCGTCGTAGGTTTCGGTGTCGCCACGCGCTGCAATCCAGCCCTCGCGCAGGCGCGGCAGGCCCCGGTCGATGGCGATCGTCGCCTCCGGGTCCGTATAAGGGCCCGAACTGTCATAGACGGTGACGGACGGTTCCCCGGCCGTGGGGTGCAGGTCAATCTTGCGCATGGGCACGCGGATGTCGGGGTGACGAGTGCCCGCGTGCCAGACACGGCGCGAAGCGGGCAGCGGGCCCGTGGTGACGGTTGGGGTGAGGTCTTTCATCGGTCGTAGGCTCCATAGCTCAAAGCGTTGGAGACCCAGTTCCGCGCCGAATGGGATTGCCGGCGTGGGAATAGCCCTCCACGAAAGTGGTCGGGGCCCGCGCGGCCAGTGCACCATCCCTACGCCAGTGTGAACTGGATCAGGTTCATCGGGTCACTGCGCTGCACAGGTGCCAGCAGTATCTCAGCCTCTTGTCGAGACCCCCCGGGTGAGTGCCCGCAGGCTGTTCTGGGCGCGCGCAAATGTCAACGCACGATAAGACGGGCCATTATCGTCACCGCCGTACCCGCTTGGCAGCTACGCGTCTCGGAGTAACGATAACCGAGAATTATGGTGCCGATATCAAGCAAGGATTTGAAGGCCCTCGAGGCATGTCGTGTTGCTTTGGTCTATTCTCTTCCGCAACCGGATGACCCGGCCAACCGTTGGTATGATCGGTGGCGCACGCGGGTGATCATGAGCTACGGCGAAGCGCTGGAACGCATCGGGGCGGTTCCATGTTATTGCGACATCGACATCTTCATCGACCGGATTTCGAGCGGCAAACTGAACGATTGCGACGCAGTGATGAGCCTAAATGCAGGGGTCAGACCAGTGTCGCATTTTGCACTGGTTCCGGCGGTAGCACAGTGGTTTCGCAAGCCAATCATTCCATGCACGGCAGACACGATCATCGCGGGTGAGCGCAAGGATCTGGGGAATGCACTTGCATCTAAAGCAGGCCTGCAGGTGCCAAGGGTGTATGGCCCTCATGAATGTGCTGAGGCGCAAAGCGAGGCGCGGCTTGTGGTCAAACCGCGGGATCTGGGGGGAAGCTTTGGCCTGAAACTGGTTGAAGGCAAAATGCTTGATCCTTCAGACTTTGACGGTGGGAAAATCGTCCAAGCCTTCGTTCCTGGATATGACGTGACGGTGCCGGTTTTTGTGGATGCCAACACGAATACGCTGAATGTCGGGGACGCGACCGTTTATGTCCCGATCCAGCCCAATCCAACCGAATGGATTTATGATCGGCACGCCAAGGAGACCTATGTTGGCGGTTCCGGCGTCAGTACAGTGACGCGAAAACAGTATCCGCTCGAACCTCGGGCCGCAGATAGAATTCGTGCCTATTGCGCGACGGTGGGTGTCGATTGCTTTGCCCGAATAGACTTTCGGTTGCATGTCAACCATCTGGATCACGTTTCCCAGATCGACTTGGACGATCTTGCCTTTATCGAGATCAATCCAATGCCCACTGTCTGCGTCGGGCTCGCGTTCGTTGAAAGCATACGAAGCTGGTTGGATCGCGATGCCGAGGCGCAACACACGCTGTCTTGCGCGGGTTTGTCGGCAGACGACGACTATGACATCATCGCATACGTGCTGGGCCAAGCGCTTTTGCGGCAGTTAGGACCAGCCAAAATGGATGATCGGGACAAGGTCGGTTCGTAGGATGAAGTCGCCCCTTTGGCCTTTGTATCGACCCTGTGGGGCGGTGGTGGGCAAATTCGATTCCAAAAAACGGGCGACGGACAAACTGCCGGATAGCACGGCGCCATAATCCATAAACGCCCGCTCCCGCAGAAGCACCCGGGTGATATCGGACGCATGGCCAAGCTGTTCTTGCAAGCGCAGGATGTTCAAAAGGACTATGGCCTGGTGATACGCATAGCGCTTGTCCACATTGGCACGCTCGACGCGCACGACGATCCGTTCCAATTCCTCTTCGCGCAAGCTGTCGCCCATCATAAACCGGCACAGAAGGGCGTTGACCTCTAACCCGAACCGATGGACCGGCAGGGCGTTAAATGTTTTGGAGCGGTCGAAGAACTCCAATGCCTCTTCAAAGCGTGAATCGAGCATGGCGCCAACACCAGCATTGTTGAGTAGGCGCACCATCGAAAAAATGTTGGGGCAAACCTCGGTCGCCTCGTCGATAAGGTCCTGGAACGCGTCTGTGGTTCGGCCGGTGCTGTGCATGTCGTTCAGCAGCGCATTGTTCTTGCAATAAATCGCCATTGGAGCCTGGTTGAACCGGCGGAACGTCATCTCGGCGGTTTCCAGGCTGTGTCGCGAATACGCTGAATATCCGGCACTCAGATTCATCAGTCGCTGACAATGCGCAACCAGTAAGTCGGACCCGATTTCTGCAGCGCGTTGCATGGCCTGATCCAATGCGTCGGGCCTGTTCTCATGCAGGTAAAGATCCCAAAGCGAGAACAGAACCCAGAGCGCATTGACCGCCTTTTGCTGCCCGCTTGAAAACTTGGACGTGTCAGCCTCGCTTAACAGACTGATCGCGTCCTGAGCCAGACCGGCGGACGCGAATTTGTTGAACTCAAAATTCACCGAGCGGACAACGGCATAAGCTGCAGACAGGCTTTGTGACAGATGTTCGAAATCTGAGGGGTCGATTCCATCAAGCGAAAAATCAGCGTTAGCAACTGCGAGGGTGTTGTTTTGAACCAGCCCCTGAACGATGTCCGATAGGCTCATCACCGGCTTTTTCGGCGTGCTCGACCAAAATCGTGATGTTGATCCATAGATTTCGTGAAAGACGAAATTTTCGCTGTAGCGCGACAATTTCGAACGCAACTGATCGACGTCCTTGTCTGCCGCCAAAACGATTGTCGGCATCTTCTCTGGCTCGGCGGTCGAGTAATAGGACAGCAATTGCCCAAACCCGTCGGAGTCTATGCTGTTTTCAAAAACAAAGCCTGTCTCAATCGGTAGTCCGTCCAACCCATAAGCGTCCTTCACGGATTGTCCCAGCGACAAGAACCGCCGACGTAGCGTTTGGTACTGGATGCGGATGCCGTCGTCTTCGAATTTGTCGATGTCAAAGAATTGGTTTGCCACAGTAATCCACATCAAAAAGGAAGTTCACCTCATAGGTACTTAACTAAAGAGCATAAGCGAGATGTTTGTGATTGAGCATGTCTCTTTTTCGTAAGGAAATAATGGCCCGCTGGACGGTATGGAGGGGCCATTATCGTTACCGCTCAGGAGGCCGATTTCGGCGCGGTGACCCGCCTGTGCTGAACTGGCTGAGCGCCACCAGGTGGTTCAGTATGTCCCAGCTCGATCTTATCGCCTTGGACCACTCGCGCCGTGATGAATGCAGCCTCGGCTTTCAAGTTACTCATTCTCATGCGCTGGACTGACGTAGAAGGCTCGTGCAAAAAGACTGCATGAGAACTCGCTATTTGCCGATCTCAACAACAGCACAGAACCTAGATCAAAAATTCGAGGCTCTGATAAAAGGCGAATGCGACCGGAACTTGGCCGCAAACGAGATGGCACATGCCAAGACAGCCATCAAGGAGAAACGTGAGACGGTTTTCGGCATGGCTGAGGTATTTGGCGCGAACCGCGGCACGCTTCAGCCAGCCATAGTGCGTAGTATGGAGGGTACGGTCTAGTGGCTCGCGATCCTTTCGGAAATGACGCTCTGCGTCGGGCACTGGAGCAGGCCGAAGGGCCGCTCCAGAAGGCTCTGCGCCAGATGGAGGCCGATCCTGCTACGCGCGCCCTCATAGAGATGCAGAACGATCCTGTGCGGCAGGCGATCGAACAGCTCGAACAGTCATCGATGCTACGCGCGGCCGAGGAACTGCACAGGACAGACTTTCCAAGGCTCGCGACAGCATTGGTCGAAGCGCAGTCGGCCTTCGCGGCTTACGCGAATTCTCAGCATTGGGCTGAAACATCAGCGGCTATTGCGGCCGCCCACAGTGCAATCACGCACCCCGAAACGGTGGATGTGCTTCGACGTTTAGATGCTGATCTGAAGGGGCTTGTCACGACCGCACATCACGCAATTGTTCCGTTGGCTGAACAGTTGCAGAGTTTTTCTGCTGCGGCAGCGGCAGCGGTCCATCCTCTCCAGGAGCACTTTCAGCAAATGGAAGCGTGGCAAACGTCGCTCGCGGAAAGGATGGGGCAGCTCCAGAATCCTTGGGCTATCGAGGATCGCCTAGGTGTCTCGATGGTCGGCTTTGCCCGCATTGCTCGTCTGTATGACATTTCCAGTGGCACAGAACCGTACAATCCAGCGGTCCAGGAGGTGTTCGCAGAGGAGCTGGGGGAACCCGTTGACTTTGACGAGAACCAGACCCCGGAAGATCGAGAGACCGCAAGGATTGAAGCCGGCATGAATGCCGAGATTGTCGCCTTTCCGCCGGCCGCATACCCCCAAGTTCTGTTCTCTGCCGGGTTCCAGCTTCGTGTGGAAGCCGTCGCTATTGTGACGACGGAGAATGGCGACGAAACCGGTCGCCATGATCCACAACACGCGAGTTTTCTTGGTCAGATTGAGAACCGATTGCGTGATCTTGTACAGGCCGAGCTGTCTCGACTGGAGGGAGAGAGCTGGCTTGAGCGTAGGATCAACGGAGATTTGCGGAAGCGGTGGCGCGAAAGGAAGACTGCCGACCACGACCGCCGGGGAGACTCATACCCCCTACTATACTATGCCGACTTCATGGACCTCGCCGACATCATATGCCAGCGGAACAACTGGAACGACGCGTTCCAGAGGTATTTCAAGTCAAAATCCGATTTTCAGGTTGCGATGCAGCGGCTCGCTCCGGTGCGAAATGATATTGGGCATAACAGGCCTTTGGTCAGAGCGGACCAGATCACCCTTCTCGCCGAAGGCTATCGCATTCTAAGTGCGCTAGGAGTTCGTATGTAAACGTGGTCGACAGGATAGTTGCGCTCACTCTCGAGCAGGTCGCACCATCGAACCCTGAGATCAAGCTCCTAGTGCAAAATTGACTCACTCGCGATCAGAGTGCTGTGAGAACCTGTTTTTTGTTGGTGTTGCCTCGACGCCGCACTAGCCTCTGCTCTCAAAACCCAAACAAAACAACGAGGCAGGCAGACATGCAAGAGATCCGCTTTTACCGAGCGAATGAGCGACCCTATGGCGCTTTCAGCAACCTTTATCGTCGAGAGATTGTGTTCGAAGGCGAGCGGTTCGCTACGAGTGAACACGCCTATCAGGCCGGCAAGGCGCGAAAACCAGCTGTCAAAAAGTGGCTCATGGACGCTCCGACTCCAGCGCTACTCGCCATGGCAGCCCACGGCCTCTACTATTGGGATATTTCGCCTGGCTGGTCGAAACTGAAATTTGATCGGATGCGCGCTGTGTTGAGGGCCAAATTCACGCAACACGAGGATCTATGCGAACTCCTGCTTTCCACCGGAAAGATTCGGCTCGTCGAAAGCGCAACCGTCGATAATGCAGTCAATCGCCTATGGGGCGAGGTTGATGGAAAAGGGCAAAATATGCTCGGTGAGATGCTGATGGAATTAAGGGATGAACTTTCGAGAGACACCGCTACTCTCCCTCAATCCGGCATAGCCGCGGAGTAAGGAAAGAGCGGCGGCTCCTAAATCTCTAGGTCGTTGAGGAGGGATCGTGCGCGTGCGGGTCCGCATGTTCGAAAAAGACCTCGCGCACTCTCAAATGCACAATTCTCGGCCGCGAGCCGCTGACCAGCACGCACACCCTTCAGAACGTCATCAAATAGGTATTCTCTATCCGATTTCTCTCGACTTATTAAGCTATCGAGCAGTCCGACTGTGACCATATCGCCAGAACCGCAGGCATCCCTAAATTCTGGGGCGTCGATTGCAGGGCACCAAACGGTGCTACCCTGGTGACTTACTTCTAAGCCGTTCTTCCCGTGGGTAACAATCTGAATAGGCGGCATCGCGAGAGCATTGCTCGCGGTAGACAGATCAATTCTTTCGGATGAGACCTTTAGAACTGCGGAGACCTCGAGAGCATCCGAGAACAGGACATCATCTTCAATTGCCGATGGTTCAAAAACGACCAAAGCTCCTGCTTGCGACGCAATATGCATTGCATCGAGGATCTCTTCTGACAAGCGATCGGCAAAAAAGATCTTGCAACTTCCCACTGCGCCGCGCGCTCGATCCACTTCAGCCTTGGTGATGGGCTCATACCGGGGAAACTCTGAGTCCGTAACTGGGCATCGAAAGCTGAACTCGTGAGAAGCCGTCGATCTGTCGATCTTCTCAGCCAGGATCGGAGAGAGAAGATCAGCCATTCTGGAGATGAATTCAACTACGGCACCTGCACGAAGGAACTCTTCCACTAGCCGAGCACCTTCCGCATCCGCGCCTAGGCGCAGCACGGGCGCGACGTTGTGGCCTAGCATCGCGAGTGAGATCAGCACGTTTGCGCATGACCCGCCCAGAGCTTCATCTGTGAGCGCTCCATCCGCATACACTCGGTCAAGCACCGTGAATCCGGTTCCAGCCACATCGAGTGGTAAGGGCCTGTCGACAAATTCTCGCATGTTCACCCTTTGCACCATTCCTTAAAGCGTTCGTCGAGACCGAGGTGATCTAGGTCCAGCCTTACGCCACCGCGCTCTGTTGGCTTCAGCGCCCTCAGGATATCACACAATGCCGTTGGACCGATGCGCTTCTCTCCAAATGCCGACCAGCAACCCCCTTCTGCACCGCATACGTCTCCGACACTGACACCGTAAGGTCGTGACAGGAGAGCATTATCGTTGCCTCGCTCCGAACCGCTATCTCCAACCGAGAGTACAACCTGACCGCCTCCGACACGACGCTCGAGTTCTTCCAGCACTCTCAGCTTCGACGACGATGCTGGGATAATGTCGAAACTGTGAGCGGATGCCACTACAACAGCTCGTCCTTGCCTTACGGTCGGACATTCAAGAATATCTGCTTGGAATGATCGAGGTGAGTTGAGATCAGCCGCATTGATGGTGATTTGAAGGGGTCGATGCTTGAGAAGTTGGTTCTCGAGCAAGAGCTCGCTGCTCCGGACCCAATCCGCAACGTCCTCAAGTGCAGGATCACTTGGAGGAACATGTTCTGACTCTGTTATGTCGACGTTGGCGGATCGTATGAGACCTCCATTGTAGTACCCGATCAATACAGCATCGACGATCTCTGGCGGCAGGGCAGCACGCACGTCACGACCGAGCGATTTTCCGCGACCAGATGCAAATGCAATATCAATGCCGGCGTTGCGGAGCCTAACAAGCTCCGACACGATCTTCGGCTCAGGTGGATCGAAGCGCCCTTCGGTTGTGACAACAGTGCCATCATAGTCCAGGACTAGGCCACCGATCTCCGCCTCTGATATGCGGACAAAGTGGTCTTTCCACGCGGTAAAGAGATCGGAAGCAGATGCCTTTGTTGAGGTTGTATTTTCTAGACGTGCCAGTTTTTGGCGAACCGCAGGCGCAAGTTGCCACGCTAGGTTTCTAAGGCTTGGGTCTTCGAACATTCGCCGACCGAACTGCCCAATTCCGGGCTTTCCTGGGTCTCTGCCGACCGCCTCACCCATTGCTTCCAACCAGCCTAGACCGTCTATCAAGGCGAGTGCGATCTCCAGTCGTCCGCAAGTGTTGTAGGTCACTTCAACTGCACGCACTTCATCGGGGAGTTCAGATTTCAGGTTCGCCCAAACGTCGTGAGACGCGCTGCCGGTGATACCAAGAACCAAGGTGCGATCCTGAAGATGTTGCAACCAAGCATGACGTCCATGCGAAAAATTCCTGACGTCACTCAACTGAATTGAACAGATCGCGGACTCCCAGATCGATGTTTCCAGCAGTATTCCAAGTGGTTGAAGATTGGGATCAACCAGGGCGACCACTGTATCCCGGTCGCTCAAACCAGCAACGATATCCAAGCGTCGATCACGCTCCGGTTTTGCTCTCGCAGCGGTAATCCTTTGCGCAAGTTGATCGATGATCGAACCTGTAGACATCCCCCACTGCGAAGTCGACTCCGCGGCGCACAGGAGAGCGGAAACGGTTCCGATGAGGGAATGAGTTGCCAAATATCCATCCTTTGCGTCCGCGGAAGGGACTTCCAGAACGTGTCCGCCCGCAGACCGGACGTCTTGCGCAACGAAGCCGACTGAATTCCGTGTGCACAGAACGAGCTTTGCGCATCCGCGATCACTTGCGGCTTGCACAACTGCGGCAGCGTCGGAATTGTTCGCGCTCGCGCTAAACAGCCAAACCACAGTGTTCTCGATCGAGGCCCTCCCAAGCACGAATTCCATGGGCGTTTGGGTTGCGGTCGGTCCGTGTCCTAGGCTTGCACGGCACGCCGCGAAGTAGGATGCGGAGACGAGAGACCCGCCCGCACCTACCGCAATCGCCGGATGGTCAGCGTGTGCCTGCATGTGGTGCGTTATTGCGCTAACGTCGTGGCTTCTCGCGCAGGCGACTGTATCGCCAAGCGCATCGAGCTTCTCTGAAAACAGCGGCGTCCTCACGCGGACACGTCCTCTTTGTCCCTGTCTGGTAGTGTGCCAGGGGCAGCTGCGCTGGATGGGAAGGAAGCGTACAGTGGTCCGCAAAGGACTACGTGGACGATAGAGGCACTGTCCTCGGTTGGCATTGCTGCCGGGTCTTCGTTGGCCTGATCAGAGTCGTCGTAGATATAGCTCTTGACCGGAGACCCGACTCTCCTCCGGATTTCCGGAGAGTCCGCAGGTTGATTTCT
>NZ_AQQU01000026.1 GCF_002210105.1 Oceanicola sp. 22II-s10i
GCGACGGGGAAGCCGAGCTTGAGGCAGACGATCGCGGTCGTGCCGATCGGGCGCACGCGAACCATCGCGCCGACGCGTTGGAAGCGGGGGCGGACCTGGTCACGTCTAACATAACTCGACAGGACCGATGGCGGCTGAGGAGCGGGGTGCACATTTGGGTCTCCCCTCTTTGCTCATAGATGTGGATCGCACGGGGTCGGGCGGTCCGTGCCCTCCGCTCACGCTCCGGCAAACACAAATACGGTTTCCACGCGCGGGGCGCGCGGACCCTCCGCATTTGTGTTTGCGGACCTCCCTTGCCCCCCGTGCCGGGTGATCCCCATCGCAAAAAGGAGAGACCCAAATGACCAACCACTACGTCGCCACCGTTCCCGTCAAGTTCACCGACAACGAAGGTCAGGAGCGCACCCGCTTCCAGCGCGTCGGCGCGATGTTCCGCAACACTCGCAACGGGGACGGCTCGGAGTTCTTCAGCCTCAAACTCGACTTCCCCGTCGCGGTCCAGGAGCTGGTGATGTTCCCGCCGAGCGCGAAGGAACCGCAGGAATAGTCCGCCTCAAAGATGGGCCGCCCTAGGGGCGGCCCTTTCCCTGTTTCAGGGAAGGCTGCGCTGTACCCGGGAACCCCTGCCTTCGGCCGGCGTCCCCGGGAAGGCGTCAGGACCGCAAGCGGTCCTGACGGGGGATATCAGAGATCGCCTGGAACAGGTCTGCCGGCCAGCCTCAAGGGGGCCATCCGGAATAACAGTCGGGCTACGCCCGCCGGTTTTTCCGGCAGAGATTTGGGCCGAGCCAAATCTGGCCGCCCTTGACCCTGTCCGTCAGCCCCGTCGGTGGAGGGATGCGCCGCCCCTCGCTTCCGTCCGAACACGGGTCCGTGTTCGGCCAGACCCTCGGGCGCGGGCATGACAACGGGCGGCCGAGGTGCGGTTGGAGATGGTCGGGTTTTCTGGGCCCTTCGGGCCGGGCCTCGCACCTGCGGTGCTCGGCTCGAAGCGGAATTCAAGGTCGCCTGGGGGCAATCTGCAATAATATTGTATTGACCGTTAAATATAGTTTCGCATGATGAAGGCGACCTTGAATGAAGGTGGCAGGAAATAGGGGGGCTTTCTTCGTATGAGCCGGACCAAGAGACTGACACAGACGGAGCGGGCGGAGATTATCCGTGAGGCCGCAGCAGGTGTGGGGACTTCCGCGCTCGCGGAGCGGTTCGGGGTCACGCCGCGGGCCATCCAGTACACGTTGAAGGCGGACGAAGAACGCCAGAAGGATGCGGCCGTGGCGACGGCCGCGGTGACGGTGAAGCTGACACCAGAAGAGCTTGCTGCGCTGGATGAGGTGCTGTCCGCGGCGGGGATCGAGACCCGCACGGAGGGGGTCCGGCGGCTGATCCAGGCGGCGGGGGGAACGTTCGTTCCGGACGCGAATCTGGCGGCTGAGATGGCGCGCTACCGGGCCTCCTTGCACGAGGTCGGCAACGGCGTCGTGCAGGTCGCCAAGCAGATGATGAAAGCCAGCCGGGAGGGGCGGGGGGAAGGCTCCGCGCCGAACGCAGAGTTGTCCGAACTGCGCCTCGTGCAGATGCGTGCGCTGGCGCGGTTCATCCTCGATTCCGCTGACGAGATCGACCTGCTTTTGCGCCGTCGTCGGGATGGGATGCGGCTCTCCGCCACTGCCGCTCTGAAGGAGTTTGCCCATGCGGCTGAATGATGCCGTCCATGACGTCACCGGAGAGATCTTCCGGGATGGCTGGAGCCGGATACGGGGCTCGATGCAAGGGCTGCAGGCGTCCCGGCAGAGGCAGCTCGTGCGCGCCGCTGCGGGGCATCGTGCGGCGGTCTTCAAGGCGATCCGGGGCGGGGGCACGCATACCAAATCCCAGCTCATGAACCAGCTTGATTACCTCACCACCAAGTCCTCGCATATCGTGGACAGCAGCGGGTTCCTGGACGGGAAGACGAGGCTTGAGGGATCGGAGATCAAGGACCTGACGGAGCGGTTCGCCAAGCGCTGGAGTGCGGGGTTCAAGCCCAAGCTCGGACAGACGACGCATATGCTGATGTCCTATCCGATCGGCACCCGGGGCGAGGACGTGCGCGACATCACCGCCAATGTCGCCGAGCGGTTCTTTCAGTCCGAAGAGGGACATTTCGACTACATCATCGCGGTGCATGAGGATCGCGATCACCCCCACGCACATATAGTTTTGAATCGCCGGTCGCAGGAGGGTGAGTTCTTCTTCCTGGGTCGCGATCACCGGTTCAACTACGACGATTTCCGCCTCGCCATGGTGGAAGAGGCCGAGCGGTTCGGCGTGCGTCTGGAGGCCACGCGGCGGCTCGATCGGGGTGTCGTGCACTACCCGCCGCGCACCCGCGAGGTCTATGCGGCCAAGGTTGAGGGGCGGGCCGCGGAGCCACGGCCACGGGTCGGGGCCGATCTTGATCGCGCCCTCGAAGAGATCGCAAACACCCGGATCATCTATCACTCGCTTGCCGCTGAGGCCTCTGCGGACAACCGCGAGGACATCGCCGATGCCCTGTTCCGCTCGGGAGAGCTTCTGGCCAAGGGCGGCAAGCTGACTTTGGAAGGAGGCGTCTACATGGCAGAGGAGCAATCGTTCGAGGATCTGAGGACCCGTTATGCCGATCAGGTCGCGCGCGTCCAGGGCATGATCGATGCGAAGCCGGAGGCCGAACGGCCGCGGCTCGAGCGCAGCCTCAACGAGATCCAGTCGCGGCTCGCGCATATGCAGCCGCTAGGGCTCAGATCCGTGACATTGACCGAAAAGCCCTCGGAGGGCGGGGTCTATTCCGAGACCAATATCGATGCGGCCCGGCTCGACCGGTTGCGAGACCCCGAGGTGCGGGCGCAGGTCGACACCGCGCTGCGCGGGACCGGGATCAGTTCGTCCGTGGTGGTCGCCCGGATGGAAACCGGCGCGCAGAACGCCGCGCTCGAGCGGCAATGGATCGCTGACGATCTGGCGCGGGTGGCCGAGAGGGACGGTCTCAACCTCGAGCGCCGCGCGGATCTGGAGACGGCGCGCGAGACCCTCAACCGGGCCCATGTCCAGCTCGGCGTCGCGCTGGAGCGGGCAGGGGTCTTGCGTGAGGACGGTGTCGTGGAAGATCGCACCGTGACGGAGAGGGTCCATTATCATCGGGACGCCACTGAGGACATGGAGCGCGCCATCCGCCAGGACATGCGTTCGGAAGGTCTGACCGAAGACCAGATCGAGGCGCGGGAGTGGGAGATCGTCTCCCGCGCGGAGCGGCGTATCGAAGAAGAGCAACGCAGCTACCTCGATGCGCATCCCGAACTGCTCGCGCGCCCGGGCGACGTGATCGACCGGTCCGAGCCCTACCGGGAGCGCATCACCGACGAGGCCCGGGCCCGCGAGATCACCCGCGAAGTCGACCGGATCATGGAAGGTCGCGACGCGCGGACCCCCGTTGCGGATGCCGTCACGGACGAGTTCCGCGCGCGCTATCCCGATATGCCGTCGCATATCGCCCGCGGGCTTGGCGCGACCTATGCTTCCGTCACCGATCTGCGCGACACCGAGGCCCTCAACCAGGTCCGCCGCGACAACGAGTTGCGGGAGGTGGCGCTCGACCTGCGCGACGGGCGGCTTTCGGACGCGCGCGAGGGGGACGCTGTCGAGGGGGCACCGATCGCCGATCCGGACATCCGGCGGGTCGTCGACCATGAACGGGCCGGCAATCTGCAGTCGCCGTTCCAGGACGACGGTCAGCGACTGACCTACCGCGACGCCGTCGAGCGCGAGCTCGACGCGGCGCAGATCGACCGGCTGCGGGACGGGGATGTCGACGTGCTGAAGACCCAGATCGAAGACCGTCTCGATCGGCTCTACGCCGCGAAGACCTACCTGCAGTCGGACGCGGCCACCGCCAACAGCGAGGCGACCCGCGCCGTGGTCGAGGAGATCGCCGACCGCGAGTTCGAGCTCCACCGCGCCGATCTTGTCGATGGCGAGACCGAGCGCGGGGAGACGCACTGATGGGAGGGGTAGGGAAGGGCCGCCTCGCCCTCGGCGTCGCGCTGGTCACACTGGTCGCTATCGCGATCGGCTATGTCATCGCCTCGGCCGTGATCAGTTTCCGGGACCTGGGTTTCCGGGCCGAGATCGACTTCTTCTATATCGTGCAGAACTACCGCGCCATCGGGGCCGCCCGTCCCGACGACTTCCGCCTGATCAACCTGATCATGGGCGGGGCCGGGGTGGCGGGCCTCATGATGAGCCTTGCGATGTCGGGCTCGGCGCTCACCCGGTTCGGCTATACCCATTGGCAGACCCGCCGCGAGATGAAGCGGAACGGCTTCTTCGGCGCGCCGGGCACGGGCTTTGTGATCGGCAAGCTTGGAAAGCCAAGCTCGCGTGCGCCGTTCCTGTGTTCCAAGACCTTTCCCCATGCGTTGATCGTAGCGCCGACCGGGCGCGGCAAGACCACCGGCTTCGTCATTCCGAACCTCCTGACCTGGCAGGGCTCAGCGGTGGTGCTCGACGTAAAGGGAGAATGCTTCGAGGCCTCGGCCCGCCACCGGGCGGCGCAGGGTGACGAAGTGTTCCGCTTCGCGCCCACGGATTGGGAGGACAGGCGGACGCATCGCTACAACCCACTTCTGCGCATCTATGAGCTCAAAGACCCGGCCCGCCAGCAGATGGAGTTGCAGCTCCTGGCCACACTCTTCCTGCAGAACGACAACGACCGTGTTCAGGGGCTTCTCAAAGGGGGGATCGATCTCTTCGTCGCGGCCGGGCTACTCGCGTTCCAACGCCGCAGGCCGACGCTCGGCGAGATATACCGCATCGCCGCCTCGGGCGGGCAGAAGCAGAAGGAATATCTCGCGCGCGCCCATGAGGTCCAAAACGCCGCGGCGCGGCTGATCTTCACACGGCTGGCGTCCACCAACAACGATACGCTGACATCCTATGTCTCGCTCCTGATGACCTCGGGCCTCGATCAATGGCAGAACCCGGCGATCGACGATGCGACGGCGACCTCGGACTTCGACTTCCGGACGATCCGCAAGAAACCCTTCAGCGTCTACCTCGTCGTCCAGCCCCTCATGGTGAAACCCCTCGCACCTCTGATCCGGCTCTTCTTCTCGGACCTGCTGTCGGCGCTTCAGGACAAGGAACCGGGTCCGGACGAGCCCTGGCCGGTTATGATCATGCTCGACGAGTTCAACCGGCTCGGAAAGATGCCGATCGTGGCCGAGAGCATCGAGGTGCTGCGCGCCTATCGCGGGCATCTCGCGGTGGTGACCCAGACCATCCCGGCCATCGACGATATCTACGGCGAGAACACGCGGCGCGCCTTGCAGGGCAACGCCGGGATCAAGCTCTACCTGACGCCCTCCGACGAGAAGACCGTCGAGGAGCTGAGCAAGGCGGTCGGCAAGACCACGAAAACCGTCGTCACGCGGTCCCGCGCGGTCGGGAAGAACCCGTTCGAGGGCCGCAGCCAATCGGAGCGGACGGAGGAGGTGTCGCTCCTGCCCGAGGATGAGGCGCGGCGCCTGCCGCTCGACGAGATCGTCGTCGTCGTGGACGCCCAGATGCCGGTCCGGGCCAAGCGCGTGGTGTATTTCGAGGACCCATTCTTCAAGGGCATCCATGCCGCCCAGGAGGGGGAGCTACCCTTCCCGACGGGGCCGGTCCCTCCGATGGGGGAATTGCCCCTGAGCGTCAGGGCGATGCCCACGGCGCCGCGGGGGTCAGGTCTCACGGAACGTGATTTCGAGGCCAGGATGGGGCTAACAGAAGGCGGAGGGATTGCACCCCTTGAGTCCGGTCCGGCTCAAGCGCCTCGGCGCGGCCGCGCCGCTGTTCTTGCGGATGATCAGCGGCAGATGGAGATGGAGTTCGGGCGGCAGGCAGATCTGGAGGTGGAGGCTGCGTCCGAAAACGACGTCGCTCGAGTTCAGGACGCCGTGAGTGATCTCGAGCGGTTGGAGGCGGAGATGTCCGGTTCGGAAGCAAACGTCAGCGAGACGGGCGAGAAATTCGGGCTTGGCTGAGCCGCCATGCGGGCGACACGAAAGAATGTCGCGATGGTGTCTTGTGGCCACGGCCTTGAGCCGACCATTGTCACGGGTGAAGAAAGCCAGGGTCGTCGCGCTCTGGTCGAGGGGCTCGCTCAATCGTCGCAGGGTCGATCTCACGCATCGTCAACTGGGCGTTCACCCTGCGGGCCGCGGGGCCCGCACGAAACCACTTCGCGGCGGAAGCCAGGTTAAAGCGCGGACGACGCTGCCCCTTTGCCGGGTTTGCGGCCTCCATCAGAACCTCGATCATTTCATCGATGCGGTAGAGGCCACCCGCAACGGGGAGGGGCATCTTGCGCTGCTGGAGCGCCTGTCGCTTTATCTCGAGCTTCTCGGCGACATCCGCGAGAGACACCAGGTCGGGACGGACCTCGCGCAGGACTGTGCCTTGCGGCAGCGCCTTGATCAGAGCCCGCGCCGCTTCAAGGATCGCGCTCTCGGCCTCATCCCCTTCAAGTTCCAGTTCTACACCCAGAAGACCGGCGTGACCGGTGCCCACGAGCGCATCTTCAAAACCCGCCTCGAAGATCGCGTCAGAGAGCGAAAACGCATCGTGCTCTCCGTCGGGGAGTGCAAAGACCAGTTCGAATTCGAATTCTTCAGCCATTGGCATTACCTTCGTCGTTCTTCTGAAGCTTCACGCAGGCCAGGGCCTTCTGTCGGATCTTTTTCGCGAACTGCTGTGGATTCTTCGGGGTCGACCAGACAGACATCTGACAAAACTCGCCACAGCGGCAATCCTTATCGTTGGCCGGGCATCGGAGGACCCCCCACGCGTGCCCCTTGCCCTCAATAAGGTTCCATCCCAGCTCTTCGAGCTCCTGGATGACGGCCTCGATTTCCTTTGATGTGTGCTTCTTCCTTGGCACCTTAGATACTCCACCCTCTTAAATTGTCAAGTGACAAGTTAATGCTTCGACTAAAACATCGCTGCAATTTGCTGCCCGCTACCGGCAATTTCTCATAGGAAGCTTGCAATCACGCGCTTTGATCTGAGAAGGGGATACAGGACGGACGTCCCAGACAGCAACACCGGCGCTGATGCCTTAGCGCCTGATCCTATAGCAGTGTGGCGTCCCCAGACGCAGCACGATGCCACCAACGCAAAACCATTCATGCTGTTTGTCATGATCCCAGCAGGCAGCAAAGATTTTGCCCGCGGACAGCCTGTTCCCGGTAGAATTGCTTCGTCCGGTTTGCGCTACCGTCGACCCAGCCTGCTTAGCCGTGCCAGTTGCGCAAGCATGTGTGCACCGGTGCCAGATGAGTCGCCTGAAGGTGCAGCCGGCGCACCACCCGCGGCATTAGGGCGGGTCGGGAGCGCCTGTACGCCGAGAAACTGCCTAGCCCGAAGCGCGGCATATTCGGCGCCTGTCGCGCCTCCGATGGCGTATCGGTTATAGACTTGCTGACTTCCTGCCAAGCCTCGGGCGAAGGCGAAGCTTCCGCCAAAGCCCGCCGAAAGCGCCGGCATCATGATGTTTCCGGAGACCGACCGGACGATGAAGGGCGTGGCGATGATGAACCCCTTGGCCATGAGGACCATCATGAAGAAGGGCAGGAGGGCGCCAATGTTCGAAGCCCCCTCCGGATCACCAAGTTCGGCGAGCAATGCGCGCGAAACCCCGGTGATCGTCGCGAAAACGCCGGCGATGACGATGGGGTAGATCGCGAAGGAGATCAGCGCCGAGAGCCAGCGCGCGAAATAATCCTTGGTCACCTCGAAGAGGGTCAGGAAGATCATCACTGGAGCTATCCCGATCAAAAGCGTGATCATGAGCCTGGAGGCGACGACAATGAAGGCTGCCAGCCCTCCGAGGATCGAGAGCAGGAGAACGCCGAGCGTGTCGAGAAGCGCGCCAGCCATCCAGTTCAGCTCGGAGCCAGCTGCGTTCAGGTAATCCCCGAGCGCCGCGATGAGCTGATCGAATTCCTCGGCGAAAGTCCCAGACGGACCTGGCGTCCCGCCGCCGACCGACGCGACCAGCGATCCGGCGATGCTGTCTATCCCGTTCAGTATGGCGGATGCGAGTGCGTTGAACTGGACCCAGTTGGTCGAAAATATACCAATCAGGCCGATCTTCACGGCGAGCCAGAAGGCGGTCCGGCCGTCCATGGACCGGTATTGGTAGATCATGTTGAGACAGACGAGGATGACCACGAGCGTCGTTCCGAGGACCAGCATCGTTCCGACCGTGGCGGCCACGGCCCCGAACTGGGTTTCCGCCGCCGAGTCCAGATAGCCTTCGGCCGTTTCCACGAAATACGCGACGACGCTCATGACCCGCTACCAGTTGCCGGCCGCTTCGCAGATCGGCATGGCCTGCTTTCGGAGATCGTTCGCCCGTCGGCGATAGTCTGACGTCGCCTCGACCACGCTCCAATAGTCAGCCGCGGAATAGCGATCAAAATAGACGGCTTCGGCGGCCTCCCAGGACGGATACCGGGTGGCGCAGGTGCAGCTTTGCGCGTCGACGATGCGTCCCATGCTCTGAAACCGGTAGATTTGCTGGACCAGGAGCCGCTTGTAGGCGTCGCGAGCCTCGGTGTCTCGCATCCAATCCGGCTCGGGCGGCTGATCGGGGCAGACATCGGGTTGATTGTCGAGCGTCGGGACCAGGTTGCGCTCGGCAGACGCGATGGTGCCCGACATAAGAAGGAAAGAACAGGCGAGAGCGAGAGCACGTGTCATGTCGCCGTCTCCGTCGGCCGGTCCGCGACCTCACGCTTGAGGAACGCGGTATAGCCATAATCGCCCGCCTCGGCGGAGATCACCTCCCAGCCTTCGGCGCCCCGTTCGTTCAGGGCGCGCCGCATGTCTTCATAGTCCTTCTGCTTCTTCACCTTGCAGAAGAGGATGTCGTACTCAAACCGCTTCATGCCTTGCACCTTTCCTGTAATTCGGTCCCGGGGAGATAGAATTCGGTGATGCCGCGTTGGCCGTCCTCGCGGCCCGCCTGGATGATCACGTCGATCGAGCTTTCGATGTATTGGACCATGTCCTGGTAGGTCATCGGGATCTCGGTCTTGAGCGCCGCGATGGCGAGACGCTGGACGGCGAGCTGCGGAGTTTCGGCATGGAGGGTTGTCATCGAACCGCCATGGCCGGTGTTGATCGCCTCTAGGAAGGTCATCGCCTCCTTGCCGCGGACCTCACCGAGGATGATCCGGTCGGGCCTCATGCGCAGCGTTGCGGTCAGAAGCACATCGGCGGATTGGAACTCAGCGTCCCGGTTGGCGATCAGGGTCACCGCGTTCGGCTGGGCCGGGAGCAACTCTGCGGCTTCCTCGATAGTGACGATCCGTTCCTCGTCGGGAACATAGGAGAGGATTTTCCGAGCCGCGACGGTCTTACCGGTCGAGGTGCCGCCGGAGACGATCATGTTGAGCTTGTTCTCGACGCAGAAGCGGATGGCGGCGTAGATGTCACCGGAGGTGACGACCTCGCGCAGCGCGCGGTTTTTCTCCTGGCGCAGTTCGTCGAGCTTGCGTTCCTCGCCATAAAGGAAGCGGAGTTCGATCTTATCGAGCGGCAGGCTCGAGAAAAAGCGGAGCGAGATCGACATGCCCGCGAGCACAGCAGGTGGGGTCACGACCTGGGCACGGATCGGGCGATCACGATAGGTGATCGAGACCGAGACGATGGGCTTGTCTTTGCTCATTGTCGTGTTGGCTGAGGAGGCGATCTGGTTGCCAAGATCGCGCACCTCCGTAACCGACAGTCGCTGATCCAGTGCTCGCATGAAGTGGTCCCCCTGGAACTCACCCCAGCAAGAGCCATCCGGGTTGATGCATATCTCGATGACGTCATCGCGGGCGGCGTCCTTCAGCTTATCGAGCGAGGTCTGGAGGTAGGAGAGCGTCATCTCAGAAAATCTCCAGATCCCGGTCGACCATGACGGTGACGCGGGCACCCTGATCGACATAGATGACCGGGCCAATGGAGAGATATTCACCGATCACGCTGTCGGTGGCATCGGCCAAGTCATCGCCCACATCTTCAAGTACGTCCGCGGTGGTCTCATCCTCGACCTGGGCGGCGGCCACACTTGGGGCGGCCGAAATGATCGAAATCAGCGCGGCTGAGCCGAACCGCTCGTCAAAGCGGGTATCGACGAAGCCAGTGACACCCGAACGGCCCAACTCGTCTCCCCCGAAGGAGCTTATCTGGACGGTCTGGTTGTTTGGCAGGACAATCCGGTCCCAGGCGATGGTGACGCGCTTCTGGGCTATCTCGATGCCGGAGCGGTAGCGTCCAATAAGGCGCGAGCCGCGCGGGATCAGGAGCCGTGAGCCGTCATAGCTGAAGACGTCTTCGGAGATGATGGCACGGGTCTGTCCGGGGAGCGAGCTGTCGAGTGCGGTCTCCATCACGGCCTGGATCATCGTGCCCTGAATGACCGTGTTCGAGGGATTTGCGATGACTTCGGCTTGTGTGATGGCGCTCGGCAACGCGCCGTTCAGCACGAAGTCTGTCACCTCGCCGAAGGTGCGTTCGGTGAGTTCTGTCTCGCCCGCATTGGCGCCGCCCGTTCCGCCGAAGGCGATAACGGGGGAGGAAATCCGCCGTTCCTGGAAGGCACGCTCCTCCTCGGCCCGGCGTTGCAGCTCGGCCAGCCGCCGCGCCTCTTCCTCACGTCGCATCCGCTCATCTTCGCGGGCGCGCAACTCTTCGTCGGTGGGTCCGAGCGGGGCGGGTGCCGGCTTGTTGGCCTCCAGCCGCGCGAGGTCCAGGTCCATACGCAGCTGTTGCAGCTCCCGATCTCGTGCGGCGAGTTCGGTCTGGAATTGTTCCTGAGCATTCTCGGAGGCGTCCTGTAGGGCTGCGATCCGTGCGGTCAGGGCATCGATCGCCTCCGCTGCCGCGCTGTCCGCCCCGGCGTCCGGCGCGTCGCGCAGTTCCTCGATCTGGGCCTGGAGTGCGGCGATCTGCGCCAAAAGTTCGGCGTTGGGTTCTGGTTCGACGAGAACGATCTCGGGTTCCGGGGCGGGCGGCGGCACGAAGGGTTCGATCTCTCCGAACCCGTCACCCTCGGTTTGGAACTCGTCCGGGGTGGCCGTCGGCAGGGCGACCTCTTCCCCCGGGCCCGAAAACAGCAAGAGGACCAAGCCGCCCGCCAGGATGAGCCCTGCGAGGAGGAGGGCGAGGAGCGGTGAGCGGTGTTTCGGGGCGGGTCCGTGGCGCGGGTTGCCCCGTTCGAGCGCAGCAAGACGCTGTTCGAGATCCGGGTTGTTGTCACTCATGAGGCGGCCTCCGCGGGCGGCGTCGCCTCGATACACACCACGTCCTCGCCCAGACGCAGCACCCATTGGCGCCCCACGCCCGAGACACGGATCACACCGTCTTCGACCGCGCCTGTGTTCACCGTGCGCTCGCGCCCGTTCGTGTAACGGAAGATCGCCGGGACGGGTGCGTTCCGTGGGAAGGCGAAATAGGTGAAGGTGCCGTCGTCCCAGACCCGGGTCGGCGTGAACTCCGTCCGTGCGCTGGCCCCGTAATTGGTGTTTGGCGCGGCGCGTGCGATGGCGTCGGCCGAGCGGCGATTGTCTTGCGGGTAGCGGAATTGCACGACATAGAAGGTTGGGCTCGAGACCTCGTTCACGTTGAAATAGTAACTCCGTCTGTTGGTGTAGACGGTCACGTTGGTATGGACGCCGCGGGCGACAGGTTTGATCGCAAAGGCGCGACCACCTGGGACGCCGTCGATCTCAAATCCTTCCGTGTCGCCGGCGATGATTGAGCGGATGCTCTCGCCTGTCCCGAACTCGATGGTCGTGACATGGGTCAGGGAAACGTTCAGCCTGTAGACCTGGCCTTCCTGGTAGGACGCGACCCGCACGCGGTGGTCGTTGGGTCCCCCGCGCGGGATCGCCTCGGCTGACGCGTGGGGCGTAAACAGCGAGACCATCAAAAAGGCCGCGACGAACGCCCGGGCGTGTGCGGTGTGTTTCGCATTGTTATTGCCCTGCCGCTTCTGACGTATGTGGGACGTTGGCAAGGCGTTCTCTGAATTCTTTTTGGTGAAACGCACTTACTGGTTCTCCAATCTGTCCGAGCGGATCGCATATTCGACGACGGTGAAGCCAAACGGGTTGGTCCAAACCTGGTCGATGGAGCGGCTCTCCTCGGGGCGGAACTCGAAGAGGAGCGTCGCGGTGAAGAGGCCCGCCTGAACCCCCTGGATCGAGGTCAGGCGCTTGCGAAGTCGCACCGTGGCCCGGTTGTTGCCGATCAGGTTGATGCTGAGAATCTCCACGTCGAGGCGGGCGTTGGGTCCATAGACGGTCGGGGGATAGTCGGCATTGGCCGAATTCCAGATCTGGCGCAGTGAGGCCCCTGCGGCACGGTCCGAACGGCGCAACACGCTGCGGATACGCACGTCATTGTCGAGCTGGTTGTAAACCTCGCGGTCGGTCACGTAGCGGAAGACCTCCGCCTCGATAATGGCGCGGTTCTCGGTGACGGTGGTGGCCCCGACGGTGGCTTCGGGGAGGGCGAAGCCGGTGGCGGGATCGTAAGGTACCACTACAGGGGGCGGATCGACATCGAGGATGGACACGGCGGCCGCGCTGAGGCAGCCCAGGATGCCAAAGCCGAGGCCGAAAAGTCCCAGGCGCTGCCAGAGCCGTTCCCGTCTCAGCGCGCCGTAGACCAGTTCCTCCTCGATGATGGCGGTTTCTTCGTCCAACAATCAGTCCTCAATCCGCATTCAGTTCCGGGAGTGTGAACTCCATGAAGCGTTGTTCTTCGGCGATGGTGGCGGCATCGATCACGCCGCCGGTGCCATCTCCTACGGTCTGGATCGCTTCGAGCTGCCACATGGCGACGAGCGCGATGGCGAGCTCTGCCGTCACCCGCGTGTTGAGATCGACGCTCTCCTTGAGCTCATCCATGTCATCGATAAGCCCGACGAGCCGGTCGACACGTTCGAGCGATTGCCCGGCATCCTCGTAGCTGTTCTGGGCGGCGGCCGAGACCAGCGCGCCGGTCGTGGCCTGTGTCGCCACGCGCTCGGCCCCGGGATTGCCGCTGCGCGCCATTTCCGAGAGCGTGTCCTCGTCGAAGCCGAGATCGGCCAGCACCCGGTCCATCTGGGTTTCGATCTCGCTGGCACCGGATCCGGTGAGCCCGGAGAAATCCCCCGTCTTGATCGCCTCAATGGTGGCGATGATATCGCCGAACTCCTGGTCCAGGAGACCGTTCAATTCGTCCTCCATCTGTGTCCGGATGATCTCGGGCAGCTCTGCCAGACGGGTCAGCGCCTCATACGTTCGTTGTAGCTCGGCGAGCTGCTCCGTAAGCGTGGCAAGCTGTTCGCGGAGCTGCACGAGTTGCTCGTTTTGCAGGATCTCGTCCTCGATCATCTGCCGGAGCTGCTGGATGTTTTGGGCGATGTTCTGGGTGTCCACGACCGGCACGCCCTGGGCCAGGACGGGGGGATTGGTCACGAAAGGCGAGCAAAGCGCCAAGACGCTGGCCAGGGTCAACGTGCGAAGTGGTGCTGAAATGAACATTCTGCGGGGCATCAATCCAGATCCTCCAATGTGAACTCCATGAATTCGTTCTCGACCATGCGGGCCGCGGCCTGGGCCAGTTGCGCGGCACTGAGCGGCCGGGTCCGTGCGGCTTTCAGGCGAATGCGTGCGGCCATCAGCCGGACTAGTTCGGCGCGGGCATAGGTATTGAGCGCCATGCTCTCCTGGAGGTCCTCGGTGCCGCCGATCCGGGTGACGATGTCCTGGACGCGCAAGGCGGCTTGCCGGATGGCGGTGGGGGAATTGCTGCCGTAAAAGGCGGCCCCGAATCCGCTGAGCGAGAGATGGGCATTGGCGAGAAGCGCAGGGTCGATCGTGCCGAGCGCCTCGATGCCACCGATCCGCGCGAGGTAGAGATTGTAGCGTTCGGGGATGACCCTGACGTAGTGCCGGGTCTCCTTGAAGGGCGGTACGCCGCCATATTCGAACACCCGGCCCGGACCGGCGTTATAGGCCGCGAGCGCGTTGACGATGTTGCCGTCAAAGGTGGCGAGCTGCGCCGCGAGGTAGCGCGCGCCGCCTGTCACCTGCAGGTAGGGGCTTTCATAGTATTCCGGGTTGATACCGAGATCGCTCGCGGTGCCCGGCATGATCTGGGTGAGGCCGAAGGCGCCCACAGGCGAGCGTGCGCCGATGGAAAACCGGCTTTCCTGCCAGATGAGCGCCTGCAGGAGGGCGCGCCATTGCACGACGGAAAGACCGGCCCGCCCGACCCCGGGTTGCCCGTGGGTCTCCTGGGCGACCCGGATGATCAGCTGCTCGATGTTTTCGGCCGCATCCCCGAACATACCCGCGCCGCCCGGATTGGGATCGACATCGCCGGAGCCATAGACCGCCTCCGCGGACCGGTCCGGATCGCTGCCGCCACCCTCGAGGTCTGCGACCATGCCCGGCAGCCCCTGGCCACCGAAGCTCGTCTGCGCGTCGAGGATGGCGCGCAGCGTGGCGAGCTGTTCCCGTTCGATCTCGGTCAGCAACTCTTCGACGATGAGTTTCTCACGCTGGACGGCGAGGTCGGCGTCCCGGTCGCCCGTCTCGACGATATCGCGGGCCGTCAGCCCGGAATCGTTGGTGGGAACGCCCTGGGCGAGCGCGGCCGCCGGCAGGAGAGCCGCCAGGAGGATATGTGCGACCCTAGACCTCAACGCTGTCCTCCGGGTTTCCGATGGGTGTGAAGATGCAATCCGGCTCGGCGCGGTCGAGCGAGGCGCGGAAGGCGAAGCAGTTGGCCTGGGGTTCGCGATATTCGGCGCAGGACGAGAGAACGCCGAGCGCGGCGAGGAGGATGAGGGGTCGGATCATGAGAGCCTCCAGAAATCAGGTCTGTCGCGGTAGCCGGGGCCGACGAGAGCCTCGCCCTTCTCCATGCCGCCGAGGATGGTGAGGAGGGGGCCGAGGGCGGAGAGGTCGGCATCGACCACCACGGAGCCGCTGTCGTCGCGGATGAGGGCGAGACGGCTGTCGCTGCCGGTGTTCAGGAGCACGTCGAGTTCCTTCTCGAAGAGGTTCAGCATCGCGTAATCCGAGGCATGAGCGCGGATGTTGGGGAGCAGGATCTGGGTCGGCACCGCCTCGACGATGGTCTTGCCGGTGCGCGTGCGCTCTAACTGGCTCGCATATTGCGTCATCATCACCGCGACCGTGTTCTGCTTCCGGGCGGTCACCAGCCAGTTCGAGAGCCGTTCGGCAAAGTACGGGTTGTCGAGCGCCTTCCAGGCCTCGTCGATCACGATGATGGTGGGGCGACGGTCCTCGATCTCCCGCTCGATGCGGCGGAAAAGATAGGAGAGCACCGCCATGCGCTCCTTCTCGCTCTCGCTGTCGAGAATGCCGGTCAGGTCAAACCCCACGACATCGCCATCGAGGGAGAAGGTGTCCTCAAAGCTCTGGCCGAAGATCCAGCCGTAGCGGCCGTCCTCAGTCCATTCGAGAAGGCGTTGGTGCAGGTCGCCACTGTCGTCGGTCGAGACAAAGAGCGAGGCGAAATCCTTCCAGTTCCGAAGAGCGGGGTTACCGGCAGTGGCGTTCTGGCGAACGACCTCCTGGATGCGGTTGGTCTGGGCCGGGGTCAGGGGTTTATCCGAGCGATAAAGAAGCGAGGCGAGCCAATCCGAGAGCCATGCCGTGCCGCGCTCATCAATCTCGGTCCAGAGCGGGTTGAGGCCTGTCGCCTGTCCCGCCTTGATCGAGGCGTAGCGCCCGCCATTGGCGCGGACGGCCATCTCCATCCCGAGCCGATAATCAAAGACGAAGATGCGCGCGCCGACCCGGCGGGCTTGCGTCATGAGGAAGGCCGAGAGGACGGATTTGCCGGAACCGGGTCGGCCGAGAATGAGAGTATGTCCGCCAGTGGGCTCCTTCTCCGGCGAGCCTTGCTCGTGATAGGAAAACCGGTAGGCGCTCTGTTCCGGCGTCGGAAAGAGCGTGATCTCCTGGCCCCAGGGCAGTTGGTGTTTCTCCTTGCCGAGCTGCGTGCGATGAAGTGCCGCGAAATCCGCAAAGTTGCGGTTGGTGACAGCGCTGGCGCGGACCCGTTTCGGCTGGTTGCCCGGATGCTGGCTGAAATAATGCGACTTGGCCGCCATCCGCTCGCCGATCATCTTCACGCCCTCGGCGGCGGCGGCGTTCACGATCTCGGCTCCGAGGGTCTGCAGCTCGTCGAGACTGTCACAGAAAACGGTCACGACCATGTGGTGCGCGCCGAAGCTCTGGCGCTTGGCTTCGAGATCATCATGGGCGATGTCGAGCGCTTCGAGGAGTGAAAGCGCGGCATCCTGGGAGGCTTGCATCTGGCGCTTCTGGCGCTTTATCCGGCCTGCCATCAGGTTCGAATTGATCGGCGTGAAGGAATGGGTGACGATCATGTCGACCGGCAGGTTCAGCATGTCGAACATGGTGCAGGTCGTGCCTTCGGCATATTCGCCGATGGTGAAGCTCTTGCCGAAGCGGTGGCCGACAACGCCGTCCGATAGCTCGAAATGATCCTCGAGAAACGTGACCCGGGTGTTGGCGACGTTATAGGCGAGGAACCCGTAGCGGTTTGCGGGATAGAGCGGCAGTTCGCGGCCCGTGTTGAGCGCGCCGAGAAAACCGACAAGCTCGCCAGAGGCTGCTGAAAGGATGCGGGGCTTGAGTTCGGCGAGGCCGGAGGTGAAGACGCCGACCGCCTCCTTGAGACGACGGATCCGTTTCGCAGTCTCTTCCCTAAACCGCTCCGGCGCAGATCGGTTCACGAAGCCGAGGAAGCTTCTGGGCGGCGGGCGGTGGATGATGGTGAGTGTGAGGGTCTTGTCCCGGAGACCGGCCGAGGCGAGCTTTGCGCGCCAGGCATCATCCACCGCCGCCGCGAAGCCGTCGCCCCGGACCGGGAGCAGGTCCGGGGTGATCGACTTCGAGACCTTGTGCACGTAGTAGCTGAACTCCGGCCCGAGCTGCGCGATGATCCGGGCGAAGAGCGCCGTCACCTTGTCGAGATAGGTATCGTCCGTGGTGTAGCTGTTCACCCCGCTCAGGCGGATGCATTGGAAGAGCTCGTTGGCACGCGTGCGGACCGTGTGGTCGTCCACGAGACTGACATAGGGCAGCATATGCGCGAGGCGCTTCTCGCGCGCATACCAATCCGGCATGAGGGTGCGTTCATCGACGGTCTCGCCCAGGGCTTCACTATGGCGCATAGCTGTCGCCCCCGTGGATGGACCGGTTCCGCGTCGGTGGGGTCTCCTGCAGAGACGTCATCATCACGTCGATGAACCGCGGGTCCCAATCCGCCGCTTTCCAGAGAACCGGATAGAGAACCGCCGTGATGCCCAGGACAACCAGGTGCTGCACCCACACGAAGAGCAGCACCGACCCGAAGAGCCAGATCATGGCATACATGATCGGCAGGCCGAGGAGCTTGGGCGGGCGTACGAGGCCCAGAAAGAGCGGCGATCGTTCGGCCACGTTCGCCTCCTCTCACGACCCGAAGACGGCGGCAACGATGGTCGGCGCGGCCGCAACACCCGCGATTCCCACCAGCACCCAGAGGGCTTGGCGCAGATCGATGATGTTGAAGAACCAGCTGAGGAACACTCCGAGGACCGCGAGGGTGGCGATGACGACGCCAAGCGGTCCGGTCAGCGCGTCCACGATGCCCTGTAATAAGCTCTGAATCGGTGAGAGGTCGATGCTCTGGGCCAGGGCCGGTTCTGCCGCAACGATGAGGAGAGCGGCAAGGGTGATCAGGGGGTTCGTCAATGGCTTCATGGGGACGCTCCTTCCAGCCGGTTGAAGACGGCCAGCACCCGCTGGACGTGGTTTTGGGTTTCTCGAAACGGTGGAATGCCGGAATGCTCGCGCACGGCGTCGGGTCCGGCATTGTAGGCGGCGAGCGCGAGGCGCGCGTCGCCAAACTCGGCCAACATCAGGGCGAGGTAACGCGCGGAGCCGTCGAGGTTCTGTTTCCAATCATGGGGGTCGACGGCAAGAGCGCGGGCTGTATCGGGCATCAACTGCCCGAGCCCGACCGCCCCGACATGGGAGACGGCGTGCGGATTGTACGCACTCTCGATCTCGATATTGGCGCGATACAGGTGGAGCCAGTCCGTGACGGTGATATCGGCTGCACGGAGCCCAGGGTGGCTCGCATAGCGCAGTCCGGTCTCCTCGATCGCGGCGAGGATATCCGGGCGTGGTGTGAGCGCGCGAGGGATCATCGCCGCGACGCGCACCCCTTCACGTCGCTCAGTGCGGCGCTCCTCGCCCAAGATGCGCAACCCTTCTGAGGTCGAGCCAACGCCAACCCCGTCATTGTAGTTGCGCGCGAACCGCTCCTGGGCGCGCGACGGCGAAAGAGAACCGTCCCCCGCCATCACCAGGACCATGTCTGCCGATGCCGGGAGGCCCAGGTAGGAAAGGAAAAGGGCGCTAAGCCCGGCTGGCAGCCATCTCTTCGCTGGAGAGTTTGTGAACCGTCCGCTTGCCCTCTTCCAGAGGCACGTCGGCGTGCGAGAAACCGATCCCTTGCAGGAAGGAGATGACCCCGGTGACGGTCTTGATCTCGCGGATCTTGATGTCGTTGCGCGAGGTTCGGGTCCGGGCCGTGACCAGAAGTTTCTCGATCCCATCGTCGCTGACAGCGCGCATGATCCAGACCCCATGCCAGTTGGGGCCTTTCTTGAAGGCGTCCTCTTTGCAGACAACTTCGACGCGATAGCCGCTGGCGACCAGATCGCGGAATCTGGGTTCGGTGACCACATTCGGGGCTTCTTTTTCTAGGTCCATCACCCGGATCACGTTCTCCAATAGGGCGAATGACCAGGTTTCAGGTGTTGAAACCAAGTCATACGATCATATAGTATTGACGCACAAGATAAACTTTTGATGCGACAAGCGGATTCTTGCTCAACTAACGAATAGACGGTTCCCATGCATTTGATCAAGAAAATAAGGGGGTTGGACGCCCTCAGGTTGTGCGCATCGACCGTGGCACAAGCTATACTTCTGGTCACGTGCCTGCCGGGCCACGCCTTCGCCGCGTCCTGTTTGCCGCCGCCCAGGCCCTTCGTGCCGAGCGATTCCGAGGCCGCGCGGGACTATGCAGATCTCATCCGCAGCGACTTTGAACTCTACATCCGGGACATCCAGAGCTACTTTCGGTGCTTGGAGGAGGAGCGCGCCCGTGCGTTCGAAGAGGCGCGCGAGGTGAGCCAGGACTACGGTCGCTTCCTGGAGCTGGTGGACGAGTGATGTGACCGCGACCTTTCCAAAGGGTCGCCGCCTAGTGACATCCGGCCGTATCGGCGGCGTGCAATTCGGAGTCTCTATCATCACCTAAACGCCCATTATCCACTTTTTAGATAATCTATAAAGTAGATTAGCCCTGTCACAAGAGGTTTGTGACACGTGGCGAAAACGATCAGGAGTTCGGGACATGAGGCACTCCGCGACGCTTTGATTGCGGCGCGGAAGGCGGCTGGGTTAACGCAGGCCGAGCTCGCTTTGCGTCTCAGATGCCACCAGTCCTTCGTCGCCCGTCTCGAGAGCGGAGAGCGCAGGGTCGACGTAGTTGAGTTGATCGTGCTCGCGCGTGCTCTGCAGATCGATGCGGTTATGCTACTGGCAGCGGCCGAGGCGGCGACAGAACTCGATCACCGTATTTAGGGCGAGGTGATGGGCTCGTCTTCTCGGATGGTATGACGAGATCGAGTCCCGGTGGGGCGGAAGAGAAATGATAACAATGGATTGTTATGGGGCGCTGCGCTGCACTGTCTCTAATACAGGTTTGGTGGAGAGAAAAACGTCTTAGTAGTTCACCTGCTCGAACCCGTAATTGCCCTCGTAGTCTCGCCAGTCGACGAAGACCGAGCGGTGATAGATGGAGGGACAATGATCGCCCCAACGTTCCAAGCCGACATGCGCCTCGGGCAACGCGGCGACGGACGAACGAGACCAGTAAAAATCGCCCTGGATTCCATAGGAACCGAGAAGGACTGTTTCGAAACGGCTGCAATCGCTGTCGCGGGATTCGTGTTGGCGCGCATACCGAACATCGAAGACACGGATCGAGCGGATGAAGTTGAACTCCGGTCCACTGATGTCGATGTCGGCTCGGTCCTGGATCAGATGTAACGCAAACCCGTCAGGGTGAGGTAGTGGCTCGACGCCTTTCGACCGCACGACGGCAGGCAAGAGGGCGCCAGCTTTTTCGGGGTCAGATTCCGCGAGGTTCTGGGGCAGGGTAGAAGCGTTGGAGAAGAGGATGTCAATGACACGCCGAGTGCGACCGGGGTCGTCTACAGGTTCGAAGGAGGCCCCCATGGGGCAACGCCAGATCTGGAGGGGAGGCTCGACAGGCCATGGCGTGATCCGTCGTATGAACTCTGCACGTGCCCGCGAACAGGGCTCTGATGCCGGCCAGCCGCCGGAGAGGCAGAGCAGGATGGCGCAATCGATCGGGTAGGTCTGCGCCGACGCGCTGTTTCCACCTCCGCTCAGCGAGGCCGTTCCCGCGACGACAGCGAGAAAAAAATTACGAAGGAAATTGCGCATATCCAAGAGCTCGATTGACTGTGATGCAGAATCTGAGGATTACGATAATATACTATCGTCGAGCGGTCAAATTCGAATTTTTGTAACTGTCTTGGAGCGCCTTGATGCTAAAGCAGATCGGCTGAGCCCCTGAGCGACAGCTCCTCCAAAAGGTCAGTAACCTCATCGGTGGTGACAGTCTTTGCATTCGCAATCGTGTTCCGGCTTAACGGGGGATCGATATGGTGTGCCGTACGTTTGGGATCGAGCCAGAGGATGGACAGTTCTGACGTATTCCAGCGATAGACCCAACCAACGGTTCGATCACTGCGACCGTCAACAAGCCGCGCGACCGGAACCGCTTCTTCCTTTTCGATGCTCACCGGTTCGTGTCCGCCTTTTCTGCTTCGGTTCTTCAGTCCTATTCGGCTGGGACGTTCCCGTGATCTGATCTCGGTTGAACTTATTCCTGGCTCGTTAAAAAGGGGCGACACCGACCGCGTCGGTGCCGCCAGAGGTTCGCCCACAGGGAGGTGGTAGAGGGCGAAACCTATTGAAAATAGGGGAATTTCATTGTTGCAACCAAGTAGAAATGTCACCCGGTCTGCAAAGTAGAAATGTCCC
>NZ_AQQU01000027.1 GCF_002210105.1 Oceanicola sp. 22II-s10i
ACCTGCGAGCGCGGTGACGGCGGTGCAACCGCCGGCAGGGGCCCGGCATGACCGAACCAGTCACGGATCATCGTGTGATCAGACCGCAGTATTTTGTCCAGTTGGAAGGACGAGCTGTCCAGCCGGGCCTCGGTCTGGCCGGGCTGACGAGATCATCCTATCGACTTGTTGCTCGACACTCATTCTACGTCCAACTCCCCGAACTTTTCCAAATCGATGATCCGTTCGGGCGGAGTGGCGACCGATTGCATCATGCAACAGTCAGTTCGCAGCTTAGCAATATCGAAGTTCGGGTTCGCTACCTTAAATGCCCAGCTGTTCAGGAAGACGCGTGCAATCCCAGGAATTTCACCCATACCGATGACGTCAGAATAGCTGAAGTGCGGATGGGCACCGCGAACGAGATCTTCGCCACCAATGCGGACATGTACGATGATGGGAACGGTCTCCGAGTGGAGCAGGTGAAGGCCCGATTGATCGCCGAACAACCGTTGCACAACATGCCGATCAAACTCAGAGCCGTGGCTCAAATAGTGGTCGAAACCATTCGCGAGGCCCGATCGAGATAGACTGAAATGAACTTGTCCTTCCCGTCGGCCTTGCTTGTTTTTCGGGCCGACATCTTCAAGTACCTCGGCAAGTCGGTGTTCTAGGTGATGCCACTGAGGATGGGTCTTGAGAATTTCTGTGATTCTTTGCCTGCGGTCTGCGGCCACCAACGGACGCAGACCAAGTTGCTGCACAGATAGGATTTCGTCCGGCAGCAAACGTGTACCATGGAAGACGCAGAATTCATTTGCCAGCAGCCAATCGTAAATTGCGGTTGATGCCGCTTCGATGTCCGTATGCTGAACTACGGCGTCGCCTGCATCCTCGATGAATTCAAACTTCGATGAAGCGAGAGTTTCGATCGCTTCCTTGCCCACCAGAGAAACCGCCAGTTCGCGGAAAGACCCCTCCCAGGTCTCAAACTGATCGTAGTAAATAGTCATTTCTCTGGGGACCTGTGACCGTTGCAAACTGGCTTACCCGTCTAGCGCCTCAGGGGAATCTTGCAAACGATGTCATCGGCGAAAAGCTGCATCTAGTGAGTTCGATCCCTCCGCTCGGTCGCATTTAGACGCCGACGTGAAAACGACGAAAGGGCCGCCCAAAGGCGACCCTCTCTCATTCACGCGTCTGCAGTCTTCTTCGCCGGGTCAGCGACCCGCATAACAGTCAGACCCTTGGCCTCGGCCTTCTGCCCGAGGTTGAGCGCGACCCCGTTGCCTCCGAAGAGCACGACCCCGGTCGCAGCGAACTTGTCGTCCAGCATCTCGTCGTTGCATTTGAACGGAGCCGCCCGCCCATGTGCGGACCAACGCGGATCAAAGCGCGCCTGCGCGACGCCGCGCGCCCGCGCCCACCGTGCCGCAATCATCTCGGCGCCATGCTTGCCACCCTTGTGGCAGAGGAAGATCTCCTGGTTGCGGTTCTGTCGGATGCGCTCGCGAACCCTGTCGAGTGTCGAGAAGATGACGTCGATATCGGTCCAGTCGGTCGCCCCCGAGACGATCAGGGGAACCCCCTCGACCTTCGACTGCGCGGCGGTTTCACGATCATGCTGTTCCAGCAACTGCCGGGCCTCGAAGACCGCTCCGGTCTCCTGAGCGCGAGCACTGGCGCGCGATCCCGCGGCCGGGATGAAGGCATGGCCGGTCTCGACCTCGTAGCATTCCGCCGCCGCCTCGCTCATCACCTCGATGGCCCCGACAATCTCGCGGACCTGCAGGAAGCGGACCTGCGCCTCTTCGAGCGCGGTCTCGGCGATCTCCGATCCGTCGTGGGATTTTGCCAGGGCGCCGATCTTGTCGGCGGTGCGGTCGAGCTCCTTGCCGAGAGCGACCTTGCGGCGCTGCAGGATTGTGGCGAGCCCGTGCGCGAGCGGTTCGATCTCGGCCTCAAGGCCGGTGCCGCGCAGCTGGCCGAGCAGGGCCTCGAAAGTCTCGCGGACGATGCTGTCGGTCAGGATGTGATCGTCGGGGATCGGCAGCTCCGCGTCTTTCTCCGTCAGGCCGAAAAGTTCGATGGTCTCGTAGGCGTTCGCGTTCTCGTAAGTCATGTTGGTGTCTCCAGATGTTCGGGGAACCACCACGTGAGTGTGGTGGCATGGCCGTACGTCTGGTTCACCGAATCTGTCCGGGTCAGGGACGGCGAAGCCGCCGGCGTGCCGGGCGCAAAAGTTTTCCGGGCGCATCGCCCACCACAGGCGCGTCATCGACCACTGGACTGCCCTCTTCACCCCCGCCGCCCTCGCCGAAAAGTTTTGCGATCCTTGACGCGGGCTGATTTGGGGGCCATCCGGAGGATATGCTTCCGCACTCATGTGTGTGTTGACGGTAGGTTTGCCCGACGCGAGCAGGCAAGGGGCGCGACCGGACGCGGGAGACGGATGGAGTGGCGGGATCGTTTTGCACCGCAAAACAGACCGGAGCGCAATCCGGCGGAGCGGCCGGGGAGCGACGTGCTCGCGAGACGGGCAAACCGGGATGCCGGGCGCAACGCCGCGGTGAGGCCGCATGGCCGAATGCGCGACGGGCCGCAGGGCCGTTCTCGCCTGCGACACGCGAAGCCGAGCGGGGGAGGCCGTCAGGCAGTGGGCGCTTCGGGCCAATTGATGCGATAAGGGTCTAAGAGTGGTACGCCCGGAAGAATGGGGACCCACCTGCAGAGGAGGCGGAGGTTGAAATATCTGATCCCGGTCGTCGTGGTCCTGCTGACATCTCCAGCCATCGCGCAGGTGCAGATCCGGGACGCGGACACCATCGTGGTCTCCGGAACACCTGTGCGCCTGAACGGGGTCGATGCACCCGAACTCGGAACGCGGGCGGGCCGGGACGCCAGGCACTGGATGGTGAACTACCTCGATGGCCGTTCGATAGAATGCGAGCTCAACGGCGAGCGGACCCATGACCGATGGGTGGGCATTTGTTACGCCGATGGCGAGGACATCGGCGCCGCGCTGATCGCGGCCGGTCACGCGCTCGATTGTCGGAGATATTCCGGAGGTCGGTATGCCCATCTGGAGACGCCGGCGGCGCGGTCGCGGATCAGGCGGGCCAACTACTGCTAGCGATACGACTGGCAAGTGGCGGTTGCACCGCATTCCAGTGCGCAAACTTAATCAGACAACATCCCCGCAGCACGCATGCTGAACGCGTTCCTCTCCCGTCCGAAGCCGACGATGATGTGATCGTGGACCACGATCTCCATCACCTTGCAGGCCTCCACGATCTTGCGGGTGAGCTCGATGTCGGTCTGGCTCGGATGCGGATCGCCGGAGGGGTGGTTGTGGCAGAGGATGAGGGCAGAGGCATCGAGAACGAGGGCGGCGCGGAGCACCTCGCTGACATATACCGGGAAGTGATCGATGCTGCCGCGAGTCATGACCCTGTCGCGGATCAGCCTGTTCTTCCGGTCCAGAAGCAGCACCCGAAACACCTCGACCCGTTCATGAACGGCGTTCAGAGCCAGGTAGTCGGTCAGCATGGCCCAGGACTGCAGTGCAACGGTCGAGCGGGCATGCCTGCGCAGGATGGTGCGGGCGGCGTCGATGGTCGCGATCTCGGCTTCGGAGAAACCGGATGCGCCTCGTTCGGCAATCTTTTTGGGATCGTGCTGTATCATGTCGTTTCCAATCTTTTAAGAGGATCGCGGCCAGCGCCGCTCAGTTCATGCCTGCGATGACGAGGCCGCATTTCATGGAGGGGCGGCCGCAGGCCTCACAGAAGCCGGCGCGCTGATCCGGTTCGAGTTCGGCGGTGTGATCGCAATCGGGCGCCATGCAGATCGCGGGCACGATGCAGCCCTGCGCATGGTCCTCCAGGAAGTCCACGACATCGGCATAGCCTTCGGCCTCGGCGAGCGTGACCAGCTTGGGATGGGTGAGTTTGAACATGTGTTTGGTCTTTCTGTCGGGGTGAAACGAAAAGAGGGGAGCCGCGCTGTCGCGGCTCCCCTCACGGGACCTGCCTCTTGCGGACAGGGGTCGCTGGCCGACCGGAGACATGCCGACAGCGCTCAGTCAGGCCTGTTTCATCGGAGGAGGATCAGGCCTGCACGGGCGAAAGCGCCCCGGTTGCCCGGGACGCCAGTTCTGTAAAAGTCGCTGCCTGTCAGCCGACGAGGGCGAGCCCGGCGTTGTCCGACCGGTCCTGGCCGGCGCTCTCGACGAAGGGAATGATAGAGAAGGTCTGGCCGCCGCGTTGCTCCTCATTCTGCACGGCGTTCACCCGCAGATCGCCATCCGGCGTGTTGATGAGGAGCGAGACGTAGTCGTTGCCGGTGCGGTTGCTTTTTGCCATCCAGGCCGAGCCGACGCGGATCGGGTGGCCGCGCGGCGAGCTGACTTCGATCCGGTAGTCGGGATGGGTCCCCTCGGTCTTGAACTCGTTCTCGATCAGCATGAAGTCGAGGTCGAACATCATGTTGGCGATGTAGCCGGCGAAGGCGTTGTCGGCATCCATCGCGGTCAGCTCGCCCGAGATCGAGCCGGACTTCATGGAACCGTTCGAAACCAGCGGGATGATCTCGAACTCACCGGTCATCGCTTCGCGTGCTTCCTTCGTCTGCACGGCGTTGACCCGGAAGGGCCCGAGGCCTACATCGATCTGCATCGAGATGTAATGGTTACCGGTGGTGTTGCCGGTCTCGTTCCAAGCCGTGCCGATACGCACCTTCCGGCCGGATTTGTTCACCGCGGTCACGTCATAGTCCGGGCTCCGCTCGGACATCTTCGTCCGGCTCTCGAGCTGGATGGCGATGTCGAACCGGGTGGAGTGGATCATACCGGAATAGGCGGTGGCTGCGGTCTCGGCGTTCCTGGTCAGGGTTCCTGCGAACATGGGTCTTCTCCTTGGGTTTGCCGGTGCCCGGCTTCCTGCCAGAGCACGCGGGATTGCTTTTCGACCCCTCATGGGATCGCAAAACCCAAAGCCCTCTTTCCTTTCTCTCCTGCCCGTCAGCCCGTCCCGGCGTCAGGATGGCCCTCCGACGTCGCCCCTCGCACCTCCCTTCCCTGCTCCCCGTCTGCTCCACGCGTGAACACCGATATGAAGAAGTGGGCCTCGGCCCCGTTCAGGCGACGGCCACTCCGGTCGGTCAGACCGATCGTGCTGCCGTTCGGCACATAGGTGATGAGGTATTGGCCAAAGCTATCGCGATGCACCCGGTAGCCCTCGTTGGCCCAGTGGACGGATTTGCCGGCATCCACGGCGGCCATGATCTGCGTGATGTTCATTTTGATCTCCAGTTCCAGTTTTGACCTTGGCGACGCGGCGCGCTCAGCCCGCAGTGTCGGCATCATGCCTGCACCGCTGGCCCGGCATCGGTGATGTGACGACGCATCGCCTCCAGGCTGGGGCGAGGCGCACGGGCGATGAAGCCGCCGTCCACGTCCGATAGATCGGCACCGCTTAGGCGGCGCGATCTGCCGCCTTGGGAGAGCCCGCCCCCACGATCCGGCCGAGGATCGCGGCGGTCTCGACACCCTCCCCGTGCGGCACGAAGACCCGGAGCTGGTAGGCGATGATCTCGGTAAAACAGCCCAGAGCCTTCAGCCCGTCGATCGCACCCCGGCCGGCCCCGTCGATCTCGAGACGGGCCGCGCCCGCGACCCGGCGGCGGGTGAGCGTGAGGCCCCGGCCCAGGTCGACCGGCGCGGTGGAGCCGAGCGCCGCCGTCAGCATCTCCTGCGGGGTCTTCGGTGTGCCCACCATGAACCGGGCACGCAGCGCGGCCGCACCGTCTTCGCTGACGGTCCGGCCGATCATGCTGCCCTGCCCTTCCGGCGTGACCCGATAGATGCGCTCGTTGCCCGAAGGGATGTCCTTCCAGATCGGCAGCAGGAGCCCGGTGAGGAGATTGAGCTTCGTCGTGGTGGTTTTCGGCAGGCTGTCGGCCTCCGCGTCCCAGAGACGCAGGAACTCCCGGCGCGCGATCTCTTCCCAAGCCGAGGCCTGGTACTTCCCCTCCTCGACATAGGTCGATCCAGTCGGCCGCGTGACCTTACGCATCAGCGTGACGGTCTCCTCGTCATAGATCTGCATGGGCCGCGACGAGATCAGCGCCGCGCGTCCTGAGGCGCGATTGACCATCGGCAGCTTGTCGTGGTTTCGATCCACCGCGTCATCCCCCGCGAGGACATGGACAGGGTCTGTCACCTCGAGCCCGATGATCCGCGTCACCGCCCCGGACCGTGGACAGGTCCAGAGGTCCTCAGCCGAGACCTGCTCGATCCTCTCACCGCGCAGAGTCTCGACCCCGAGTTCGAGCGTGCCCGCGGCCCGCGCCCGTTCGGTCTGATCGGCAATCCGGGTCATGAACTCGGCGAAGAGCGCGTTCTGCATATGGATCGGCAGCGCCAGCATCCGGTTCAGGAAGCGCTGGTTGGGCGGCAACTCTTCCAGCAGCACCCCGTCCTGATCAATCAGCCGAAGCGCGGTCCAGTCCGCGAACCGCTCATAGCTCATCGCCCCGGCACGCCCGGCGGCCAGGTCGGCGTAATAGCCGCGCAGTGCGGCCCGCGCGATCGGGCTTTCGAGATTGTCCTCCTCGCGGAACATACCCTGCGAGCCGGTCTCGCGCTGCCCCTTGGTGAGCGCCCCCAATTGGTCGAGCCGCCGGGCGATCGTCGAGGTGAAGCGTTTCTCGCCATGGACATCCGAGGTGCAGACCCGGAAGAAAGGTGCACTGACCTGGGCCGAGCGATGCGTGCGGCCGAGCCCCTGGATCGCCGCATCGGCCCGCCAGCCGGGCTCCAGCAGGTAGTGCCGCCGCCGCTTCTGGTTCTTCGCCGATCTGGCGGCATGATAGGATCGACCCGTGCCTCCGGCATCGGAGAAGATGAGGATGTCCTTCTCGCCCTCCATGAAGGCCCGGGTTTCCGAGGAATTGCTGCTGGCGGACCGCTTCTCGATGAAGAGCGCGCCGTCCGGCGACTTCAGCGGCCTGACAGAGCGCCCCGTCACCTCGGCCACCGCCTCGTCTCCAACGGCCCAGAGGATCTGATCGAGCGCGGAGGGGATGGGAGCCAGGGCCATCAGCTCCATCATCGCCGCATCGCGCAGGGCTACGGCCTCGCGCGAGACGACCAGAGCGCCATCCGCGTCCCGAAGCGGCTCTGCCACCATGGTCCCGTCGATCTCGACGAGTTTCTGGGCGTGGATCGGGAAAGCCTGTTCGAGGTAGCCCAGGACGTAGTCGCGCGGGGTCAGCGCGCCCTGCGTCAACTCATCCTCGGGGTCCATCGCCTCCAGACGCCGTTTCAGGAGGCTCTCGCCGGTGGAGACCACCTGGATGACGCAGGCATATCCCTCCGCCAGATCCTCGCCGATGGCGCGGATGATGGTCGGGGCCTTCATGCCGAGGAGCAGGTGGTTGAAGAAGCGCTGCTTGGTGCTCTCGAACCGTGACTTCGCTGCAGACCGCGCCGCAGAGGCGTTCGTCTGACCGGAGGCATCGTTGACGCCGGTCGCGGTCAGCGCCGCCTCGAGATTGTGATGGATTGTCCGTAATCGCGAGGACGCGATAATGCGAAGGAATGCGGCACCATCGCTATCATTCAGGGAGTTCAGGGCTACGTCCTTCACATTATTTCTCCGTGGTTCGGGGTCAGAGGGTGTCGAGCCAGTCGAGCAGGTCCGCGTCACGTTTCCATCGCGCGGGTCGATTTCCTGCTGCTGGAACGCCAACCTGTTCGAGCGCCTTTCGCTTGGTTTCGAGGTTGGCCTGGGCATAGTGGTTGGTGGTGTCCAAGCTGACATGCCCCAGCCAGCTTCGGATGACGGTGATGTCGACGCCCGCCGCGACGAGGTGGACGGCCGTCGCGTGCCGGAAACTGTGCGGCGTCACATGCTTCGAGCGAAGCGTGGGTGTCGCATTCGCCGCCGCTGCGACGTAACTCGCCAGCTTGTACCGCACGCCCGATGCCCCCAGGGGTTCGCCGTAACGATTGACGAAGATGCGCTCATCCGGTGCGCGCGGCTGCCGCTCCAGCAGCTTTTTCAGCAACGCCACCGTTTCCGGCCAAAGCGGGCAGATGCGTTCTTTTCGACCTTTTCCGTAAAGACGCACGCAATACGGTGCTTCGAACCGGATCGCCTTGGGACAGAGATCGAGCGCCTCCTGGATACGCGCACCGCTATTATAGAGCAGTGACAGCAGCACATGGTCTCGCATCCCTTCGATGGTCGACCGGTCGGGTTGCGCGAGAATGGCCTCGACCTCCGCTGGCTCAAGATAGCAGGGTGCGGCGGTGGGTTTGCGCTTGAGCGGGATCGCGAGGACCTCTGCACATTGGGCGACATATTCGGGATCCTTGTCCGCCACGAAGCTGAAGAAGCTGCGGATGGCGGCAAGCCGGCAGTTGCGCGTGCCGATCGTGCCCTTGCGACCATGTTCAGCATGATTGAGGAACGCGCGGACCTCGCCGGCGGAGACGTCGGCCAGGGTGATCCTTGCGACACCACGGTCGTTTCGCTCCGCGACGAACCGAAGCAACAGCCGCCAGGTGTCCCGATAGGACTTGATGGTGTGGATCGAGGCGCTGCGCTGTTCCGCCAGCCATTCCTGGAAGAAGGCCCGCAATAGTTCGGGGAAGGGATTTGCGGCTTTCATCACAGCGCCTCCCCGTTGAGGCAGGGGGCACCGACGACGCGGAACCGCTCGCTGGCTTCCTGCAGCAGATCCTGCGTGACGGTGATGTAGACCAGCGTCGAGTTGATGTCCCGGTGACCCAGATAGGTCGAGAGGAAGTGCAGCCGGTCCTGCGGGTTGATGACGGCTTGGTACCATTGGAGGATCCGGTTTACGACCATCGAGTGCCGCAGGTCATGCACACGCGGCCCTGTCCGTCCGGAAAGCGGTTTGAACCCGCCGCGGCGCATGACGTTGGTGATCATCGTTGTGACCACCACCGGGGCGTAACGATCCTTGAAGTGATCCTGCCAGAACAGCCCCGACTGCGGGTCCTGTGGGGCACCAGCGCGCCGCCGCGCATCGAGATAGGCGCGCAGTTCAACCATGACGCTGCCCGATAACGGCAAGATCCTGGTCTTGTAGAACTTCGTTTCCCGGATCGTGATCGTGCCGGATCGAAGGTCGGCGTCGCCCAGATCGAGCCACGCAATCTCACTACGTCGCAGCCCGGCGCAATAGGCCAGCAAGATCATCGTGTAGAGGGTTAGCGGCCGCAGCGGGGCATGCGGCGACGGATAGCATCGGGCAACTTCGAGCATGAGCCGGATGTCAGCCGGGCTGAAGATATGCGGACGCCGGTGCTCCCGCGCCACCTCCCGCTCCGGTCGCGGGTTGAAGCGTTTCGGCGGGATGTTCGGATCGAGCCGTTGCCGCGCCTTGGTCAGGATGCGCCCCAGCTTCTGGCATTCTGCCGCGTGATTGCGGGTCGGCTTTGCTGCCGCCCAATGCGTCAACATCGTCTCAAGCGGCTCTCCGGCCAGTTCCGGATGAGCCTGCAGGAACCGGTCGAACCGCAGCAACCAATGAGCTTGCGTTTCGTACTGGTAGCCCCGGTTTCGCATCAGCGCGACATGGTCACGCATGAAGTCGCCCAGAACGCTGCCGTAGGGCGCAGGCCGATACAGTCCCGCGAGGGCCTCGTCGGGATTGGACGATGCAAGGGCACGCCAGATCGGCTTGTTCTGCTTGATGTTGTGCTGCCTGCGAAGCTCGGCAACGGGATTGCTGGCGATCAACTCGTTCTGGACCAGATAGTCGAGGAAACGGTCAACGATGCAGACCTGGTTCAATAGCGTCGACAATTTCCAGCGCGGTGCCATTTCGCCCAACCAGTCTTCGATCATCTGGCGATCCACTGCAGGGTGCCGGAGCGCAACATCTTCGAAGCTGCGAAGGAACCAGCGATACGTGGGTCTGCTTCCCGGCCGGAACTGCGACTTCTCCAGAAAGGCGTCGATGATGGTGCGATCGGGATCGTGCCAGGCGCTCATGACAGCACCTCCGATCCGGGCACGTCGAGCGCTACCGCCCGCAAATCTTCGGTGGCAAGTTTGAGATAGGTGTTGGTGGACTCGGTTGATCGGTGCCCGAGCACGTCGCCGATGATCTTTTGCGGAACCGACGCCCGCAGCAGTTCAACCGCACGCGCGTGGCGGAAGATATGCGGTCCACGTTTTCCCACCGGGGTGACGCCCGCTGCCGCCAGACGTCTTTTGACCATGCCGTGCAAGTTCGTCATCCGGGTATAGGGTGCAAGAGAGCGGATGAAGATTTCCCGGCATTCGACCTGCGGGCGCCCGGCACGCAGATAGTCAAGCAGCGCATCGCCGACCGGCGTCAGAAGCGGCATGGTGGAACAGGCATTGGTTTTGGTGTGCCGGATCCGCAGCGAATCCGCGCGCCAGTCGATGTCGTCGAGCCGGAGATTGCAGATCTCGCCTTGCCGCAACCCGTAGGTGGCAAGCATCAGCAAAATGGCATGGTCGCGCAGGCCCCTCGGCGACCTGTCTCTGCCGGTGGCCTCCAGAACCAGATCGATCTGGCTGCGGCTCAGGATCGAGGGAACATCCTCGTAGGCATAGAGCATGGGGCCGATGACCTGTGGGCTCAGATCGGTCGGAACCCGCCCCGACTGATGGAGATAGCGTAGCAGCGAACGGAGCCATGCGGCAGAACCCGAGAGCGATATCCGGCGCAGACCGATGGCGCGCATGTCCATGTAGTGATCGATATCGCGCACGGCCATTGCCGAGAGATCGTCGGCGCCGCTGCGGCAGAAGTACCAATCCAGAAAGCGCCGCGCCTCCCGTGAGCGCGCGTCGATCGTCGCATCTGACAGACCGCGTTCGTCACGCATCCAGTTCCCGTAATCATGGCAAATGGCGTGCCGGAGCATCGCACCCGATTCGATTTCTGTTTCAGGCGGCCACGTGCCTTGGGCGAGGCGGAGCAACCTGCCGATCGCTGTTTGCGGCAGCCTGTGCCAGCGTGAGCTGGGCGGACGACCGTAGCGATCCTGAAAGCAAAGGACTGCGTGGCGGAAATACTGATCGACCTGCGCTGGCGTCACCATCGTCACCGGCATGCCACGCTCAGCCAGGTAGTCCAGGAACCGGCGGGCGTAGAGCCGATGGTTGGTCACGACCACCGGATTGTAGTTCTGCTCCATGAGCGATTTCGCAAGCTCTTCGATCAGCTCGTCGTGCAATTTCAACATGAATGTCTCCTCAGACGGTTGGAAAGCCGCCGAGGTTTGCAATCAAAATAATGCGCAGCAAAGCCCGCGCTGATATCCAGAAGCCAAGGAAAACAAAAATGAATCCCGGACACCTTCGCATTATCGCGTCCTCGCGATTACGGACCTTATGCGCAGCTGCGCATAACGTCCGGAAGGCACCGGCATAGGCGTCGTAGATCTCGATCTGGGACGGCGTGAGCGCATGTTCGAGCACGTCATATTCCACGCCGTCGAAGCTGAGCGCCCGAGCCGTGTAGAAACCGAGCGTCTTGAGGTCGCGCGCCACCACCTCCATCGCCGCCTCCCCGCCGGCCTCCATCGCGGAGACAAAGCTCTCGCGGCTCGGGAAAGGATAGTCCGGTCCCTGTCCCCAGAGACCGAGGCGGGAGGCATAGGCCAGATTGTGCACGCTCGTGGCCCCGGTCGCCGAGACGTAGAAGACCCGTGCCCGGGGCACTGCCAACTGCAAACGCAGCCCGGCGAGACCCTGCTGGGAGGGTTTGACGCCCCTGCCCGCCTCAGACCCGGCGGCGTTCTGCATGGCATGTGCCTCGTCGAAGGCCAGCACGCCGTCGAACCCCTCGCCCATCCAGTCGAGGATCTGGCCGAAGCGCGTCGTCCCACATTTGCCCGCCGAGCGCAGCGTCGCATAGGTGACGAAGAGGATGCCGTCGCCCATGGATATCGGCTGGTCGGGCTTCCATTTCGAGAGCGGCTGGATATCCGCGGGCGAGCCACCAAGATCGGTCCAGTCACGGATCGCATCCTCGATGAGCGTGGCGGATTTGGAGATCCAGACCGCCTTGCGCCGTCCCGCGAGCCAGTTGACCAGGATGAGCCCGGCGCATTCCCGGCCCTTGCCACACCCCGTCCCGTCGCCCAGGAAGTATCCGAGGCGATAAGCCCGGGCTTGCCTGTCATCGTCGGCGCGCATCATCCGGGTCTGGTCTTCGTCGATCGTGAACCTGCCCGGCAGGTCGCGTTCGTGGGCATCATTCGCCATGACGATGGTTTCGAGCTGGGCCTCGGAGAGATGGCCCTCTTCGATCAGGCGACCGGGCAGCCGCAGGTCAGTAGCGGCGGCGTTCGACGGCACCGGCGGGGCCACCGAGGCCATTGCGATACTCTCGACCAGCGGCGTGGGATGTTCCTGCGCGCCCGCAATCTCGATCCGCTGAGGACGGTAACGGGCATAGATGTCCGAAACCGGGGTGTTTTCGCGGGGGGTGTCGAGGGCGGTGAAGGCCAGCGGGACGGCTGCCTGGGCTTTGGGTTTGAAGGTAGAGCTTGCGACAACCCGTCGGCTGCGTACGGCGGGAGTAGTGCCCTGACGCGGCATGGCCCGGACCTGTGCACGCGACTGAAGCGGAGCGTCAGATCGGGTCGCGGCGATATCATCGACGATGTGCTGCGCCGCCTCCAGATCGGCCGCAACCGCGCGGACGAACGCGACCTCCTCCTGCACCTTGTCGAAAACCATGAGCTGGGTCTCAACCGTGGTGCCGAGCTTGCGGTAGACATGGCCGGGGATCGTGAGAGCCAGACGCGGCTTCGCGATGGCCGAGGCCCGCGCCCAATGGGCCGCATCCCGCTCCGGTGAAAATCCCGTCGGCATGATCGCCACGAGCCTACCGCCGGGGGCGAGCCGCTTGGCGGCGGCGATCAGATGCTTTGCCGCGACATGCCTGTCGCGCGACCGATCGACCGAGGAGGCGAAGGGTGGGTTCATCACGATGACGCCCGGAAGATCAGATGCGGTCAGGAGGTCGTCGATATGCTCCGCATCATGGCCGGTCACCTCGACCGCGAAGACCGCCTCGAGCAGGGCGCGGCGGAAGGGATCGATCTCGTTGAGCATCGGCTTACCGCCCGCGCGCAGGGCAAAACCGGCCAGCGCGCCGGTGCCGGCCGAGGGTTCGAGGAAGGTCTCACCAGACCGTATGGACGCAGCGCGTGCAACTAGCGCGGCATAGGGCAACGGGCTGCTGAATTGCTGCAGGCGGATCTGCTGCTCAGAGCGCCGCGTTTCCGTCAGGAGCCGCGAGGCCAGCAGTCCGGCAGAGGTCAGCGCGTCTTGGCCAGTCCCCTGTACGACCTGCATGACCGCAGCGGCCTGCATCGCGTCATAAGCCATGCGCCAGGACCAGGCGCCCGCGGCATCGCTGCCGCCAAAGGTCTCACGCATGAGCCGTGCCAAAGACGAGCTTCTGAGCGGTCCTTCGGCGAGTGCGCTGCCGATCAGAGGCAGGACCTCCCTGAGCCGAGCATGTGATGGGATAACGGGGTCGGTGTTCAGCCTACGATTGACCATGGGATCTGTCCTTCCAGTCAGGTTACGGGTCTGACAGGACAAAAAGCCGCCTTTCCACTTTCGGCAGCGGGGAGGAGGCCCAAGCTTCGGAGGCTAGGCAGATCAAATATGTAAAAGGCCCCGTTGCGGGTGTATTCGGCCAAAGCGGCCGTTCAGGCAGCGCGTGGCGAATGACAACTTCGAGCCCAAAGTACCAGTTACTGCACTATGCGCGAATGTCGGCCATCAATGAGACTACGCCTACACACGCGCAATCTCACGGATCAGATCATTTGTCTCTGGTCTCGTCGTTTGGTGCCGATAACGAAGAGCAGAAACAGTTCGCGAAATTTCAAGGCCGTCGATGAGTATCGAAACGAGGCCCCTATCTGCTGGAATTGCCGTGGTTGGCAAAATCACCGCGCCTAATCCCTGCCGCGCGAGTTCGACTAACCAATCCACGCGATTTGACCGATAGGCCGCGTAGAGTTCGTGACCTTGGTCTGTACATGCCCGATGCAACGCATCGCGCATTTCGCAATTGGGTCGATCGAGCATGTCAGTTTCAGCGAGTGTCGAAAGAGAAATAGCGTTTCGTCCAGACAACGGGTGCGACTTGGACACCACAACCTTGTAGGACTCGTCATAGAGCTGGTCTATTCGATAGAGGTCTTCACTGACCGTCGCCGCTGTGACAACGACGTCAAATTCACCCTCTCGCAATCCGGACAGAAGCTTGGAGGCAGACGCCACGATCAACTCTATTTCGGCTTGCGGCAATCGTGTACGGAAGCGTTCCACGGCGGCTGAAATCCGGTTGTGACCAATCGTTTCGCCAACACCGACAGAAATAGGAACCCGCTCTAGTCGCGTGTGGCGGACGGCTTCTGCCTTAGCTGCCTGCGTTTCGTCATGCGCTTTCTGTAGCCTTGGCTGCATGAGTTTTCCGAGTGCCGTCAACCTGCATCCCGCGCGGTCCCTGACAAACAGATCACCCCCGAGCTCGTGTTCAAGTTTCTTGATCGCGGTCGTCAAGGACGGTTGGGAAACATTTGAGGCGCTAGCGGCATGGGTGAAGTTGCGATGCTGGCAGACAGCCAAAAAATACCTGATCTGGTTCATCTCCACTGCCACAGTCTCCGTCACTTTCCGCCATGAGGTTCACCATAGCACATGTCTATCAAAGAATAGAAGTTCGGGATTGGTGCCTGAGGCATTCGGCATGAGAAAAGGGTGCATCGAATCCAAACAAAACAACTTCTCAATCAGGAGGCGACTATGAAAGCCCAAATTCTCAAGACACTCGCCGCTTTGGCCTTGATCACGACATCTGCAGCCGCACAGGAAACCCCAATGGAAAATCACACTGCCAGCTACATCGCCATGCCCGCCGCTGAAGGCCAGACCGAAGCATTCGCCGAATTTCTGGCCGGAGCCGCCCCGATTGTCGCGGACACCGAACCAGGCACCGTGCTTTGGTTTGCCTTGCAAGACGACGATACGCTCGCGATCTTTGATATCTTCGTGGATGAAGAAGCGCGCAATGCGCATTTCTCCGGCGCTGTGGCCGCGGCTTTGAACCAAAATGCCGACGCGCTGGTCGCCGGGGGCTGGGACGATGGTGTTGTCGCGAATATCAACAATTCGGATGTCCTGTCGGTGAGGGAACCGGTTGATCTCTACTCGGCGACGACAGCCACGTATATCACGCTCGAAGCAGCACCCGGCAAAGGGCCGGAGCTGGCAGCCTTGCTGACCGCAGCTGGTCCCATCGTCGGAGAAACCGAACCTGGCACATTGTTCTGGGCGGCGCTGCAGATTGACGAAACATCTTTCGCAATCTTCGACATCTTCACCAACAATGCTGGCCGTGAAGCACACTTTGCCGGTCAAGTCGCCGGGCTGCTGAACGAACGGGCAGCGGAGTTGGTCGCTGGCGGGTGGGACGACGGTGTGGTCGCTAACGTCCACAACTTCGACATCCTCGCCATCAAGTAACGCGATGTGACAGGAACAAGAGGCGTCTGGTGCAACGCATCAGGCGCTTTGCCGAACGAATTTAGATTCACCGTTAAGCTGTCGTTCGAGTAACTGCAGCGAATTAGCGATTTGTCCGCGCTGCCGACGCTTGCACAGGTCGCAGACAATGACCGCTTCAGCGTAGGCCGACAGATCAGAAGCACCCTTCCAACGACAAGAGCAGAACCATTTGATGCCGTCCAAGCAGCGTACACGAATTGCGGGCACTCGAGGATCAGGACCGGTTCGACAGCTTCAGTCCGCCTGCGGCGCGGAGGCGCTGCACCTCGCGCAAGATCGCGTCGGTAAAGGCCGGACTGAAAGAGCCGCGCGGTGTCCGCTCTTCGAGCGTATAGGAGGCCTCGAGAATATCGGCGTTCAACTCGTTCAGGATCACCCAGAGCCGGAGATCGATCTCAAGGCCCGCACGCCTGGCCTCGGTCTGGGGTATCTCCAGCGCCGACCGCCCCGGGCCCGGAGCTTTGCTGGTGATCGGCGCGATGAACATGACATGCTGGCCAGCTTGATTGGTTACGACGATCACCACGCAGGACGGCCGCTTCTTGCGACCCTCCGTCTCTCCTCGATCCGCCTGCCATTTCCAGAGATAATGATAGTCGAAGACTTGCCCCGCCGCAGGAAAGTCAGCGGTCACGGAAATGCTCTTCAATTCCCTGATCGAGAAGGCTCCCGAGGTCCTCTGGCATATCAGCCACATCGAGTGCCACCTGCGACCCATACCCGGCCGTCAGGGCCTGGAACCGCTCCATCGACATGACCACGAAACGTGGCTTACGGTGTTTCGTGATGGCGACCGGGGCTACGGTCGCCGCCTCGAAGAGATCGCCCGTATTTCGGGTCAAATCCCCCGCTGCGAACTGTTTCATCCTGGCTCTCCACGCATTCTCAGACTTAATAAGTATATACAGAATTTCCCAATATTCTGCAAGAGGCAGGTTGAAAGGCCTCTCCTCAAGGTGGTGCATCGTCAGACCCCCGGCGGGAAAAGAACTCCTCCAGGACAGGGCTCGCCGCACCCTGCGCCGAGCTGAGACGTTCCGATCCCGCCAGAGAGGCCTTCGACAGACGCACGAGACCGCCGGTTTCCTCGATGCGGTAACACCGGCGTTTTTGCCCTCCACGCCGGTAATGGGTGGCGGTTACGATCTGGCAGGTGCTGCCGTCGGTCAGCGTGACCGGCGCTGCAAGCCGTATCCGGTCCCCCTCATCGTAGTCCGGGATCGCTGCCCAGTCCCGGCAGCGCTTGCGCCAAGCATGGGCATAGCTGTCGGGATCCTTCAACTCGGAGAGCAGGGCCAGAAGGCTGACGGGCGCCCGCGACTCCACCGGGCCGGAAGCCTCCTCCATGTCCTTGTAGCCCCAGCATCCATCGTCATAGCGCGTCAGGAAGACGGCCCCGAAGGTGATCGACCCGTCGGCATCGGGCAAGTAGGTCGCATCCTCAACCGGCGCACCATCGAGCGTCGTTATCCTGGCCGCGGCATACCAGGTCGAGCCGACCTTGCAGGCCTTGAGCAGGACTGTCTTGCGGGTATCCGTCTCGAAGGTGCAGAGCCGGGCGATCTCTGCCTTCTCGTCCGCGTAGGTCGTCACACGGCGGTCGGTGTAGAAGAGCCAGCCCATTATGCCACCCTCCGGTCGTCGACCTCGATCAGCGCGTCCAGCGGCACCCGGTAGGGCAGCATCTCGTCGAAATCCTCGCAGTTGCCGCGGTTCTGCACGAGCGCCTGGGTATCGGTGGCGTCCATGAGGATGACCCGGAACGTGCCGCCGAGACCGGAGGGGACATCATAGGTGCCGCCGATCAGGTAGTCGGCCGCACGGCGCGCAAAGACCCGGATCGTGTGGCCATCGGTCGCCAACCGAATGGTGTCGTGTCCGCGATCGAGGAGCATCTGCACGTCGTCGAGAATGTCGGTGTAGAACTGGCCGGTCAGATCACGAAACGCCGCTTGCCGGGCCGCCATCCAATCGGGATCCCGAAACGGGTTGATGCCTGCGGCGAAAGCATAGGAGGGGTCGGCGCGTTCCGTCGTGACGATCCGCGTGGTGGAGCCATCAATCCCGTTCGAGCGCAGATGGACACCATTGCCGACGATCAGGATCAGGGCGGGGTTGCCGACTGGGCCATTCCAGTTCGGCAGGAAGGTGGAGCAGCCGCGCGCATGCGCGATTTGGGCCGCGACGTCCGCGGCGGAAAAGCTGAGAAGTGCCATTGGATTTACCTGTGAGTTTGACAGAGGTGCGACCCGCACCGGCAATGCGGTGCGGGTCGGCTTCAGGGTCAGGCCGCCTCAGAGACCTCGGTTTCGCCTTCGGTCGGCTCGGCGCCGGGGGCTTCGAACGGTTTGGTGCCCGAGGTCTGCATCATCGGCGGACACCAGGCCGCGACCGCCGCCCGCTGCGCCTCCGTCAGGGTGGCGAAGGGCTCGGCGAAGAGCTTGTCGCAGAAGGCAACGACCTCTTTCTTGGTCGAGGACGCCAGGGTCACCGCCTCCTGCGCGAGCCCCAGCTCCTCACCGAGGATCTTGAGGAGCCATGCCTTCTTGAACCGGTTGAAAAGCGCCGCATTCGGTGTCCAGTGCGCCCGGATGTCCGGCATCACCTCGATCTCGAAATCATGCATCAGGCTGTCGCGCTGCCGGTCTCGCGCCAAACAGGACTGCGTGGTCGCCGCCGTGGCGTAGGCCACGAGCTTGGCCTTTTCACCCGCATCCAGCGCACGAAACAGCGCGAACTGATCGGCGGGGGACTTCGCATCATCCGCCCAGGAGAGATCGAGCGCGTCATGTGCGGCAGCCACCTGTTCGAGGGACGTGCCATCGATCTCGTCCATCTTGGCGTGGGTGCGATACTCCTGACGCGCATCGACCTTGAACGCCTGGGTCACGCCCATACCGCTGGTCAGCACGTCGGTGACCAGTTTGAACAGCGTGAGATCCAGCGTGGCCTCCGGGTGCTTCGTCATGGCAGCGCCAAGCGCCATCGCCCGCTCGGTCTTCAGATCCTCGGTCAGCGAGGCGGGGTAGGTGATCTCGTCGCTGTCCGAAGCGCCCTCTTCCGCAGAGGTGCCGGGCGCTTTGTCGGACCTCTCCGGCCGGTCTTCGGGACGCACCAGCCCGACATGCAGGGAGATCTTGCCCTGCGCCCAGGTGGCGATCACGCCGGAGCGGGCAAGATCCTCGGTGCTGTAGGCCTCCTGCAGATCCCGTGCCTCGGCCTCAAGCGCATCCACCCGTTCGTAGAGCGCATTGTACGCCTCGTCAGCGAGTTCCTCGTTCTCCATCTCGCGCTCGAGCTTCTCCAGCTCGGCGGTGACCTCATCGACGCGTTGCTGGCCGCTTTCATCGGGCTCGACCGGCCCCGGATAGACCCGGCCGAATTCAGCCATGGCGGCGTAATCGTACCGGATCACCGCTTCGGCCCAAGCGAAGCCCACCTCCGCGCGCGCCTCTTCGGCCGCGGCGGTGAGTTTCTCGATGAGAATGGTCTCGACCAGCGTAGAATCCTCGAGCACGGAATGCTCGTCCAGGAGGTCCGCCGCGATGGCACCGCCACGCGCCTCGTAGTCCTTCCGCACAAAGGCCCCAATGTCGTCACTGACCTGCACACCGCGAGACTTCAGCGCGTTCCTGACCGTATAGGCCTGCAGGTAATTGCCCTCCTTGGTGAGCGCCTCGAAAACCTCTTTCTGCACCTCCTGGCTTGGATGATCCGCGAAGGCTTTCATCACGTCGAGCGTGATCGCCTTTGCACGTGCCGCTGCGCGGATCTCCGGATGGATGAGCCCATAGCGCAGTCGGCCTTTGACTGCTGCGACCGTGGTGCCGAAGGTCTTCGCGATGGTCTCTGGCGTCTGGTCATCGACCTCCATCATGCGCGCGAAGGCCTCGAACTCGTCGATGGCATTCATCGGCGCCTGGGTGATGTTCTCGGCAAGCGACAGCGCGGTGGTCACGTCGCAATCGTCGGGGACCAGGCGGCAGTCGATCTTGGTGCGATTGGTGAACCCCTTGGCCGCCTTGTCCGCGACCAGTTCCATGAGGGCCGCATGACGCCGACCGCCTGCGAGGACACCGAACTTGCCGTCGATTTGCTGGACGAGCAGCGGCTGGAGGAGGCCCAGCACCGCGATACTGGCCTTCAGGTGCGCGATGGTGTCGGAGGCGTAGGCCTCCGGGGACTGAGCCCGCACATTCGCGGGATGGGCTACGAGATCGCCGATGGCGACCGAAACGGGCTGCAGGGCTTGAGTCATGAGATGTCCTTCTCTGGGTTCTGCGCCACCCGGACATCCCGGGCGGCCTGACCGATCCCCGGATCCGGGAACCAAAAGGACAAAAGGCCCACTTTCCCTTTCGAAGGGTCAGCGGGCCTTTCGGTGTTGGTGAAGGAGGCGCGGCGCCCCTACCAGTCGTGCGCCATCATGATGGTCAGAACACGCGTGGTGGTCTCGGGGTTGTCCGGATCCTCGGCGCCATAGCGGAAATCAGAATCCGCTTCATAGAGATCGAGTTTCCAGAACACGGTCTCCCCACGGATCGTGACCGCCCCGAAATCGTGCCAGCCCTCGGGATCGTTCTCAGGCTCGAAAGTCTCAAACTCCCCGGTGGCTTTCACAGCCTCGGCCATGAAGCCCTCACCAGCTTCCATCAATGACCGGGTCACATGCACCCGGCCCTGGACGGACCGATCCGGTGGCACCCCGAGGCAGGCAAGCCTGCGGAACGCGTCGTTCTGCGCGGCGATGGCGGCCGCGTCGGGCGGGGTGAAGGCGGCAGGTTCAGGATGGCTCATGGGTCTGTCCTTTCCGGATGGGTTGAAACCACCAGACCCAAGGCCTCCTTTCACTTTATCCGGCAGTCTCAGTCGCAATGGATTCCTGCCTCACGCGGCCTGCTCCGCCTGCCCCACCTCCGATGCGGCAACAAGAAAATCGCAGGCGCGCTGCGCATCCGCCGCGTGTTTGAAGATCGCCCGCTTGTCCGACCGAAGCACACGAAGCCAGTTGTCGAGATAGGCCGCGTTCAGCTCCAGCGTATGTGCCGAAACCCCCAGCTTCTGGCCGAGGAAAACCGTGCAGAGCTCAGCGACATATCCTGACAGTCCAGCCCCATTCTGAAATTTTCCGGCAATGAGAACGG
>NZ_AQQU01000028.1 GCF_002210105.1 Oceanicola sp. 22II-s10i
TGTTGTCGGTGTTGTCCGTCGTATCGGTCACGTCCGTGTTGTCGGTGTTATCCGTCGTGTCGGTCGGATCGGTACTCGCGTCGTCATCATCGTCATTCGCCGCGCCAAGCGCGAGCCCGAGCCCGCCCAGGCCCGCTGCGGCCAGCGCCGCCTGTTCTTCCATGCCCATCCCGAGACCGCCGTTCGCGGCGAACAACCCCTGCTCACCGGCCTCGCCGGAATCGGCGAGAAGGAGGCTGTGGAGCGACCCGTTCTGGGTCGGAACGTAGAAATCGGTGACGGTGATCCTGTCACCGTTGGCCAGCTCGATGATCAGGTTGTCGCCCTGCTTCAGATACCGGGCGATATCCTCTTTTTGCACATCGATGCGAATAGCGATGTCCGATCCGGCCTGAATTACCTTTTCCGCCATGTCTTGCTTCCTCTTGATTATCGGATCGGCCCGCGAGCCGCTTTGTCCAAAAGGATGTCTTATATCCTTTAGGAGGTAATACACACACCAAAGTATGTATCGTCAATACTTCGAGTGCTGTCCCGGGCAAGTTTTCCGACCGTTGATCAAGGCTTGGCAACGTTCCGTGTCCAAGCGCGCGAATTGCTCCCGATTCAGCAACGACCGCACAAAGAAGGCCCCGCCGAAGCGGGGCCAATTTGGGAATCGTTGGTCTTTTTCTCGTGGGGGCCGAAATGCCGGCTGACGGTCAGATGAGTGCGTCGGGAAGATCGAGATCCGAGAGCAGCACCTCGGCCCCCAGTCCATCGACCAGCGCGTTCACCGCGTCGTTGTCGAAATCCGGCATGCCACCCAGCAGGGAAAGGGCGTCATCCCCTCCGCCCTCCCCAAGCAGGCCCGTGAGTGGACTTGTCGCGTCCGAGAGCGATCCCAGCAGGTCCGCAATCGCTCCGGACTGTTCACCATCCCCGTCGCCGAGCGTGCCGACGCCCAACAAGTCGCCGACGATCCCGTCTGCGCCGGTCACGTCGGAGAGGACGCCATCGTCCCCGACGAGGTCGCCGAGCAGCCCGTCTCCGCCGGTCACCGGGCCGAGGGTGCCCGAATTGCCGGTCAAATCGCCCAGCAGCCCTTCGTCGGCGATCACCGGGTCGAGCAACCCGCTGTCACCCGCGAGTTCCGAGATCACGCCGGACTCCAGAACCGGGTCGAGGATGTCGTCGACGAGGCCTTCGCCATCGGCGACGCCGTCCTCGCCAATGAGCCCGGTCCCGAGCAGCTCGCCGACCAGGCCGTCCGACCCGGTGACGTCCGACGCCAGGCCATCGTCCCCGACGAGGTCGCCGAGCAGCCCGTCGGACCCGGTTACCGCGCCAAGCGTGCCATCGCTGCCGGTGAGATCGCCGACAAGGCCCTCGCTCGCGATCAGCGGATCGAGCAGGCCGTCGTCGCCGCCCACCACGTCGCTGACGAGCCCGGTGTCGAGCACAGGATCCAGCAGGCCCGACAGCAGGCCGCCCGAGCCGTCTCCGTCACCCAGCAGTCCCACGCCCAGGAGATCGCCAACAAGGCCATCCTCGCCGGTGACGTCCGAGAGCAGGCCGGTGTTCCCGACGAGGTCGCCGAGCAGACCCTCCGACCCGGTCACGTCGCCAAGAAGGCCATTGTTTCCAGTCAGTTCGCCAAGCAGGCCCTCGTCCGCGACCACCGGGTCGAGGACACCGTCGCCCAACACGTCGCCCAGAAGCCCGGCGCCGAGCACCGGCGAAAGCAGGTCGGTGAGCGGCCCCGAGCTTCCGTCGCTGTCTCCAAGGAGCCCGCCGCCGGTCAGGTCTCCGACCAGCCCGTCCTCGCCGGTGATCGGGGACAGCAGACCGTCGTTGCCAACGAGATCGCCGAGCAGACCCTCGGAACCGGTCACGGCGCCGAGAAGGCCGTCGTTGCCGGTCAGGTCGCCGAGCAGACCCTCGTCCGCCACGACTTCGTCCAGCAGTCCGGGCGTCGCGTCCGCGCCATCCGTCGGGTCGGTCCCGTCGGTGGGATCTGTTCCATCAGTCGGATCCGTGCCGTCGGTGGGGTCCGTGCCATCGGTCGGGTCCGTGCCATCGGTCGGGTCCGTGCCATCGGTCGGGTCCGTGCCGTCTGTGGGGTCCGTGCCGTCGGTCGGGTCCGTGCCGTCGGTCGGGTCCGTGCCGTCGGTCGGGTCCGTGCCATCGGTGGGGTCTGTGCCGTCGGTCGGGTCCGTGCCATCGGTCGGGTCCGTGCCGTCGGTTGGTTCCGTGCCGTCGGTGGGGTCTGTGCCGTCGGTCGGGTCCGTGCCGTCGGTGGGGTCCGTGCCGTCGGTCGGATCTGTGCCGTCGGTGGGGTCCGTGCCGTCGGTGGGGTCTGTGCCGTCGGTCGGGTCCGTGGTGTCGTCCTCGTCGTCGTCCCCGGACGTGGCAACCAGCAGCGCCCCGGCCAGCGAAGTTCCGGCCGCGGCCAGCACGTCCTCCGGAATAGCGACGCCCAGCCCGGTCGCCTCCTCTTCCTCGGAGAGGGTACCCTCCACGCCGGAGAAACTGCCATCCGCGAAGAACAGCCGGTGTGCCGCGCCATCGGCGGCGGGCGTGTAGAAATCGGTCACGCGTATGCTGTCGCCGGAAGTGAGTTCCACCACCAGGTCACTGCCAGAACGGACGTAGCGGCCGACGCTGTCCGCGTTGACCCCCAGTTTCACATTCACCCCTGCGCCGGTATTGAGTTCGGTAGTTGCCATGGTCCTGCCCTTTGAAACGGGGCCATCCATGCGGCCCGTCGTTGCGTCAGTCGAATCATCTTTAGTATGTATCGAATACATACCAAAGATAATAGTGACGGAAGCACTTCCGACCTGGGCATATTCTTTCTGTACCTGTAAACTTTTTACCGTTACGCCGGATCAACGGACTGTCGCGGCATTTGAACGGGAAGCCTTAGATGAGCACTTCGGACAAGGAGCGTTTGCCGGAGCGCGGTTTGGCGGACCGCGACGAGGCGTCCGCGTCCTACCGCCCTGCCCTGCGTACGATCGCCCGCCTGATCGCCACCGATCGGCGTGCCGTGTTGCTGGCGAGCGAGTCCTGCGAGGTGCTCCTGGCCAATACGCCGGCCAAACGGCTCGGCCTCGATTCAGCGCGGCTGCAGGACATGCTGGACTGGCCGCATCTCTGCACCACGGTGCGTCGTGCCGGCAGCGCCCCGGTGTCTTTGCACCTCGAACGCCTCTCCGTCGAAGGCGAACTGGTCTACCTGCCCCTTGGCCGGGTCGCGGGCTACCTTCTGCGCCTCTCCGAGAATGACGATGAGGCGACCTGGCTTCGCAACCGCGCACGTGCGGCCACGCTGCTTCGGGTCGCGCATGACCTGCGTACACCGATCCAGTCGCTTCTCGCTACGGCCGAGATCGTCGCCGCGGGCGGCAACGGGGACGCCGCTTCGCTGGGCCGGCTGCGCAAGGCCGCGGACCTCGCGCTCGATCACATCGACAATGTCCTTGCCGTCGTCCGGGGCGAACAGCCCGCCGGAGGGCTGCATCCAGACGAGGTCTTTTCCCCCTGCGACGAGCTCGAGGCCCTGGCCGAGGTCGTGCGACCGATCGCCGAGACCCGCGGCGCGACCCTTACCCTGACGCTGCCGCAGGACCGCAACACTCACGTTGTGGGCCCCATCAGGTTTGTGCGCGCGCTGTTCCAGAACATGATCGACAACGCGGTGAAATACGGCGGCGCGTCGGTCGAGGTCGCGCTCGGGATGGATCCCGTCAGCGGGTCGCTCGACACGCTGCCCGAAGGCACCCGCGGCCTGAACCTGACGCTCGAGGTCCGCGATCTCGGCGGCGGCTTGCCCGATGCGCAGAAGCGGCGGCTGGCCGTGGCCCTCGGGCAGGCGCAGCCCGAGCGAGCGTCAGGCGATCCGAAGCGGCCCACGGCGTCCGGCGGGCTGAACGTCCTGGCGCATGCGCTGCACCAGCTGGGTGGGCACCTCGAAGTCCAGGACAGGATGGACGCGCCTACGGGTTCCGACCGCGGGAGTGTCATCGGCACCCTGCTCCGCGCGACCTTCGTGCTGCCCGAAGCCTCTGCCGACGAGGACGAGGCCTCCGAAACGGACCCCGCCGCAGAGGGCGCCCTGACAGGCCGGGTGCTGCTGGTCGTCGAGGACAGCCCCTCGAGCCGCGGTTGGCTGGTCCGTGTCCTGACCGAAGCGGGCGCGCGGGTCGAGACCGCGGGCAGCGGGGCCGAAGCACTGAAACTGTTGGCCGGGCCGCGCGGGCGGGATGTGGAGATGGTGCTGTCGGACGTCACGATGCCGCGCATGAATGGCGCTGAACTGGCCCGGCGCATCAGCTCCGGGCAGGACTCGGGCCTTTACCAGCGCGACCTCAAGCTCGTCGGGCTGACCGCGCATGTCGACGACACGATCGTCGCCAGCTGCCTCGCCGCCGGTATGCAGCGAGTCCTCGAGAAGCCGATCCGCCCCGGTCGTTTGTGCAGCGCGGTGCTCGAGGAGCTTGACGGAGGCGCCCATCAGGCACCCGACACGACGGCGATGCCGGCGGAGGTCACCGATGCGATCTGGGACAAGCGGGTGGTCGCGGACCTTGTCGCGGTGATGGGACGCAAGGACACGACGAAGTTCATGACCCGGGCCCTTGGCGAGGCCCGGTCCGCACTGGCGGCCCTGCAACGCGACGGGTTGACGGAAAGCACCGGTTGCACGCTGCATGCCGCCACCGGCGCCTGCGGGCTGACCGGCCTCGCACTTGTGGTCAGCCGCCTGCGCGGCCTCGAGGACGCACTGGAGGCAGGGCCGGACGCCCTCGGCGAACCGATGCAGGCCCTCGCGGAGGCGCTGGAGATTACGCACAACGCGTTGGAAAATGGTATGGATTCACTGCCACAAGCGTGAACCCGGTTCCCAACGCGACAAACTGCTCTATGTTTGCTCAGGGTTTTGCGCCTGCGACAGTCGGCGACGCCTCGGTTCCGGCCCGCCCACTTCTGTTGGCGGCCGGGTGGGCGTTATTCGCAGTTGTGGGCAAAATGTCGAAGCGAGTAAGCAGTACATGACGCCTTCTGAAACTTCTCCTATCCGGCTGCTCATCGCCGATGACCACGCCATGGTGCTCGAGATGTTCGAACAGTTCATTTCGAGCCTTTCCGACGTCACGGTCGAAACGGCGCCCGATCTTGATGCGGGACTCGCGCTGATCGCTCGGGACGGCCCGTTTGACCTGGTCCTGGTCGATCTCAACATGCCGGGGATGAACGGTCTCGAAGGCTTTGGCCGGACGATTGCGAGCAACGGCGGCAAGCCGGTGGCGCTGCTGACGAGCAATCCGCCCTCGCACCTCGTTCCCGAGGTCCTCGCCATGGGAGGCGCGGGTTTCGTGCTGAAGACCACGTCGCTCAAGAATTTCCACAACGAGATCCGCTTTATGGCCGCTGGCGGCCGCTACATCCCGGTCGAACTGATCGAACGGCAGCGCGTGGTGACGCGAGAGCCGCGAGACGTTCCGCTGTCCGAACGCGAGATGGCGGTCCTCGCGCAACTGTCCGAGGGCAAGTCGAACCGCGATATCGGGGCGGCCCTCGGGCTGAAAGAGACGACGGTGAAGATGCACGTCAAGTCGATCTGCACCAAGCTGGAGGCCAACAACCGTACCCAGGCGGTGATCGTGGCGCGGGACATGAGCCTGATCTGATCGGCCCGTATATGTCCTAAAGTATATATACTTCCCGCATTCACCTTCTTATGGTGGTGCCTGCCGCTGCCGCGCCCAGGTGCCTGCCCGATGCGGCGCGCAACCGGAAGGAGGTCGTTACCGTTGAAGAAGCCCGTCATCGTATTCGCCGGGTCCGTCTACCCGGGCCAGTTCGGAATGCTCTGCGACTACCTGAGGGATGCCGACATCGCCGAGACATATTTCCTGACCACGCCGGGGCATCGAAAGCGCAATGCCCACCGTGGCGCTCATATCCTGGGCTTCAAGCCGGATGGCCCGGTGGTGGGCCCGCAGAGCTACTACTATTCCTCCAAGGTCGAGCGGTCGGCACGTATCGGCCGCGGCATCCTGACGGCGCTCCTGGCCTTCGAGAAACAGAAGAAGATCGACGTGGTGGTGAGCCATTCGCTCTGGGGCGCGCCGCATTTCCTCTACGACGAGATCGACGCCGCCATCGTCAGCTACATCGAATTTCCAAGCTACCGCGCCCACGGATGGGATCCGAACTACCCGCCGGATCTGTCGCAGCGCATGGGCGACCGGAACACGGAGATGCTGCACTTCCACCAGGCGCTCCGGAGCGATCTCGTCATCTGTCCCAGCCATCATGCGAAGAAGATGTTTCCCCCGGCACTGCGGTCGAACATCGAGGTGCAGCTGGAAGGGTTCCGGTTCGAGGACGATACCCCGGAGAGCACCGGGAGCGCGCCCGGTCCCTTCACCATCGGCTTCGCCGCGCGCGACCTGTCCAGTGCGAAGGGTTTCGAAACCTATGTCAGGCTGGTGGACCGGCTCGTCGACAGGGGTATCGAGGCACGGTTCATCGCGCTTGGCGACGCCGAGGCGACGACCTACGGTTATGAGCAGCAATGGGTGAAGCGTCGGCACGGCGGCGCGGTCAAGAGCTTCCGCGACCACCTGCTCCAGGTCTATCCCCGTGCCGCCGAGGTGATCGAGTTTCCCGGTAAATTGCCCTACGAGGACTATGCGCGCATCTTGCGGGACATCGACCTGTTCCTCTATCCGCTCCGCTTCGGTGTTGCCAACTGGGGCCTGGTCGAGATCCTCGGCCGGGGCGGCTGCGTGATCGCACCGGACCGGGGATATGCCTCGGAATTGATACAGGACGGGGTGAACGGTCGCCTCCTGCCCGACGACGACACTGCCTGGGTCGACGAGATCATCGCTCTGTCCCGGGACCCGGCCCGCCGGTTGCGGTACGGGCAGGCCGCGAAGTATCTCGCGCAGATACAGTACAGCCTGCCGGCTGTGGCACCGCGGTACATGCGGTTGTTCCGGCAGGCGATGGAGAACCGGCAGGCGGCGCGCGCGGCCGGTTAAAAGCGGGCGCTGAACGACAGGCCGAAGGCCTGCGTCTCGTCTCCGGGTCGCTGGCGCAACGGCGTGGCGACGTAGAGGGATACCGGGGTATTGGCGACCTCGATGGTCACGGACAGGCCGACACTGCTCCGGCTGTGCCAGCCGTCGTCGATGGCGCCGCCGAGCGTGTCGTCGAGGCCCCAGTTGGACCCGGCGTCGATGAAGACGCCCGCCCTCATCGGAACGGACAGCACAGTGCCGAAATCACGCTGGATTTCCACCGACCCGGTGAAGTAGTGGTTCCCGCCCAGGGCATCGCCGGCATCCCGGGGCCCGATCCCGCGCGGGGCAAAGCCGCGGAACGTGTCGGCGCCGAGGTAATGGCGGTCGATGGCCCGGGTCGCGTTGCCGTTCAGCCCGCTGACGGAGCCCGCCCGCAGAGTGGTCAGCAGCCGGTAGTTCCGCGCCAGCGGAAGCCGTGTCCGGATCTCGAACCGGGTGTCCGACAGCGGCTCAGAGGTGCCGAGGTTCCACAGGTACTGGTCCAGCCGGATCGCATAGCCGGGCAGCACGCCTCGGGATCCGTCGGACCCCTCCTCCGCCGACCTCTCGTAAACCAGGGAGACACGGCCGTAGGGCGCCGATATGCCGTCGGTCGCTTCGCGGAAAAGCAACGGGCTGGCGCCCGCGGCAATGTCCGTCATCCGGTAGTCGCGCCATCCCAGGCCCGCTTCGAGCCTGAGTCCGCCGGACGGCGTCCAGGCCAAGTAGGGCTCCGCCCGAAGACCCCGTTCGGCATAGCTCCGGTCGCCGAAATCCGCGTCGCGGCCGACAATGTCGAGCCCCAGGTCAAGCGTCTCGCCGAGGGCGTCGGCCTTGTAGAAGTTGAGCTCGAGCATCCTGACGTCGGTATTGAAGGACAGGCGGATCGCCCCGTAAGTCCCGGGAAAAAGGTTGTATTTCTCGGCGGACAGTTCCCCGACCAACCCGTCCTGCGACACGTAGGACAGGGCGGCCTCGATCCGGCCCGGGCGGGTGTCGACCTCTTCAACGTCGATCACCATGGCATCGCCGTTCGGGTAGACCTGAACGCGCGAGAATGCCCCGGTGAGCATCAGGCAATCCTCGATCGCGGCCAACTCGTACCCGGCGTAATCCACTCCGGGCAAGGCGCCGCATGTGGCCCGGATGTCGTCTTCGGATATGAACTCCGCCCCGCGGACCTCGACCGTCTCGTAGACCCGCGCCAGCAGCGGCCCCGCGACGGCGAGCATAAGCAGCGTGACCGCGAGTATCGCGCGGCGCCTGCGGCGAATGACGGCATTGCGCTGAACTGAGCGATCATGTGGTTGCAGCGACACGGGAATTCCTCTTTGATCTCTCGGCAAGCGCGTCGGCCGGCTCAGCGCAACCTGGCGTTCAGGAGCGGCCGGGTCAGGTAGCTAAGCACCGACCGCTTCCCGCTCTCGATATCGACCTGGGCCACCATCCCCGGCCTGATCGCGAAGGTTTCGCCGAACCGTTCGAGGTAGTTCCGTTCGGTCCCGACCATCACCCGGTAGAAATCCTGCGGCCCCTGTTTCGTGTCTTCCTCGACCGTGTCTTCCGAGATTTGCACGACCGTCCCGCGCAGATCGCCGTAGGTCGAGAAATCGTAGGCGGTGATCTTCACGCTCGCGGGCATGCCTGGGGCGATGAAGGCAACGTCACGAGGCAGGACCTTGGTTTCGATCACCAGCTGGTCGTCGATCGGCGTGATCTCCATGATCGGCTGGCCGGGCTGGACCACGCCGCCCAGGGTCGTGATCTCGATGTCGTTCACGCGGCCTTCGACGGGCGAGCGGACGTCGGTGCGCTGAAGCTCATCGCGCTTCTGAACCATCTCCTCGCGAAGCGTACTCAGCTTGGCCCGGCGCTGCGCGAGGTCCTTGTAGGCGTCCTGGACATAGGCGTTGCGCATCTCGCTCATCTTGCCGTCGAGCTCGGCCTTCTTCTGCTGAAGCTGAAGCAGGTCGATCCGGCTGACCGAGCCGCCGGCCGCGAGCGGGCTGGTGATCGCGATCTGCTCCTCGATCGAGGCCCTCTCGCCCTCGAGCGCCGCAAGCGAGGCTTCGAGCTTCGTCCGCCGCGCGGTGAACAGGCGCAGTTCCGTGCGCTCCGCCTCGTTCGGCTCGGGGCCGAAGTCGAGCTCGGGATGTTCCAGCACCTCAGCTTCCAGCCGGGCCACCTCGGCCGTCAGGGCAATGATCTGGGACTGTGCGGCCATGAAGGCCGATTGCGAGCGGGTCGGGTCGAGCCGCGCGAGGATCTGCCCCTGCTGGACGAGATCGCCTTCGCGGACCATGAGCTCGGACAGGATGCCGCCCTCAAGGCTCTGGATCGTCTGCATCCGCCGTGCCGGAATGACCCTCCCGTCGCCGCGCGTCACCTCGTTGACCTTCGCGATGGCGGCCCACGCGATCGCGGCAAGCAGCGACAGCACGACGACCTGGATCGTCAGCCGCGACCGGGCCAGCGCCTGCCGGCGGTAGCTGCCGTCGACGTGGCCGGGGTCGAAGGTGTCCTGACTGCTCATGTGACCGCCTTGACCTGGGTCTTCTGGGCGGACCGGGCCCGCGCGGTGTTCAGGATTTCGACGAGGTCGCCGTCACGGGCGACCTTGCCGTCCTTCAGCACAAGTGTCCGCTGCGTCAGGCTCAGCAGCTCGCGCTTGTGGGTCGAGATGATCACCGTGCGCCCCTCGAGCCAGGTCTTCAGGTGCGCGATCACGTGGTTCTCGGTCACGTGGTCGAAGGCTGCGGTCGGCTCGTCGAGCAGGACGATCCGGGGATCCTGCAGCAGGACGCGCGCCAGTCCGATGGCCTGCCGCTGGCCGCCCGAGACGTTGCCGTTGCCGTGGATCTGCAGGTCCAGCCCGCGCACGTGGCGCCGCACGAAGGTGCCGAGCCCGACCGCGTCGAGCGCGCCGAGAAGCTCTTCGTCCGAATGCAGCCCGTGGTCGAGCAGCAGGTTGTCGCGCAGGGTGCCCTGGAACAAGGCGACCGATTGCGGCAGGTAGCCGATCTGGCGGCGCCGGTCGATCGGGTCGATCTGCCCGAGCGCCAGGTCGTCCAGCAGGATCGTCCCCTCCTGCGGGTCGATCAGCCCGGCCATCAGCCGCATGAAGCTCGACTTGCCCGCACCGTTGCCACCCAGCAGGGCAATCCGCTCTCCGGCCGGGATGCTGAGGCTGGGAATGTCAACGACCGGCGGCGCCTGCGGATCGTGCCGGAAGGCGACCTTCTCCAGCCGGTAATCGCCACGCAGCGAAGCGGCGCGGACGAAATGGCGGTCGGCGGGCCGCTCGACCGGGGTATTGATGATCCGGTCCAGCCCTTCGAGCGCGGCACGGACCTGCTGCCAGCGCGCCAGCAGCCCGGCGACCTGCCCCATCGGGGTCAGCGTCCGGCTCGAGAGCATGGTGCAGGCGATCAGGCTGCCGACGGTCAGTTCGCCGGCGCTGATCAGGTAGACGCCCGCGATGATGACCCCGGCATAGGTCAGCTTCTGCACGCCGCCGACCATCTGGCTCATCAGCGTCGTCAGGCGCCGCGTCCGCACCGCGGTTCCCGCCATCGTCGCCGAAAGCTGGGAATGGGCCCGCTGGAGCCGGGTCTCGGCGCGCGACGCCTTGACGGTTTCGAGGTTCGAGATCGTCTCGAGCAGCAGTCCGTTCAGCGCCGCCGCCTCGCGCGCGCTTTCGCGCGAGGCGCGGGCGAGGCGCTTTTGCATGATCATGCCGGGCACCAGCGTCATCAGCACGCCGGTTACCGTGACCAGCGCGATCGGCCCGCCGATGAACCAGATGACGGCGATGAAGATCAGCACGAAGGGAATGTCGCAGAGCGCGGTCACTGTGCCCGAGGTGAAGAACTCCCGCACCGTGGCGAAATCCCTGACCTGGTTGGCGAAGACCCCGGTCGAGGCCGGCTGGTGCACGAGCCGCATGTTCGCCACACGCTCGAAGAGCTGCGCCGAGAGCCGAAGGTCGAGGTCACGCCCCGAGATGTCGATCAACGAGGCGCGGGTGACCCGCAGGAGCAACTCGAGCAGGATGGCAAGCCCGACGCCGCTGGCAAGAATCCAGAGCGTGTCGAAGGCGTTGCTGGGAACCACGCGGTCATAGACCTGCATCGAGAACAGCGCCGTCGCCACCGCCAGCAGGTTCGCCGCGAAGGAGGCAACGACCACGTCGCGGTAGATCCACCAGTTCTTCAGCACCGGTCCGAGGATCCAGTGCCGTTTGTCCGGGTCCGGTTCGTCCAGCCGGTCCGAGACGATGTCGATCGGCTTGGAGATCAGCACCCGGCCGGAGCGTCGCGCCTCGAGGTCGGCCCGCGGCCAGACCAAGCGGCCACCATCCGCCTCGGGCAGGATGACGGTCGCCTCCCGGTCCGTGAGCTTTTCCAGCACGACGGTTCCGCCGTCCTTCAGGAAGACGAGGATCGGCAGTGTATGGGCGGGGAAGGAGGTCAGCGGCTCCCGGCTGAACCGGCAGCTCATGTTGATGCGGCGCAGGGCGAGCGTTGCGAGGTCGTCCGGCATCGGCGTGTCGGCGGACCAAGGCAGTCCGTCCGTGAGCCGGACCGCCGAGGCCGACACCCCCTGCGCCCGGCACAGCTCGACCAGACCGTCGAGGAGAGGGTCGGACCGTCTCAGCTCACTCATGCGGAATTCCTCCGGTGCATCGCCCGCCCAATTCGTTCACGATGCGGCCAGGATCAGCGTGCCGAGCACCCCGAGATCCCGCGCCGCCTGATATTCCGTGCGTTTCCGCTCGTCGTAGGTGTCGACCTGGTCGATCTGCGCGTCGTAGAGGTCGCGACCCGTGGTCAGCACGTCGATCAGGTCGCGCTGCCCGGCGACGAACTGCTTTTCGTAATTGTCGAGCACCCGCCGCGCCTGTTCGAGCTGGACGAACCGGGCCTGCTCCGTCGCCCTGAGCGAGGCGATATGCCGAAGCGAGGTCCGGGCGACGTTTCCCATCTGACGTTCGATCGCACGCAGCGAACTCCGGGCGGCCTCGAGCTCGCGCTCGGCCATCTGGACGCCGCGGCCGCCAAGGGTCGAGGCGTTCAGGTCGACGCCCGCCGAGATGCCGATGGCCGTCCGGGTGCGGCCACCATTCAGGTCGGCCCGCCCCTGCGCCTGCAGCTTGATCGTGGGCAGGCGCGACGCCTTGACCCGTTCGACATTCGCCTCGGCTTCCGTAGCCGCGGCTCTTCCCGCGATATAGTCGGGCGCCACCCGCACCGCCGACAGGATCTTGCCCTCTCCGGAGTAGCGGCCCGCGAAATCGAGAGACGGCGGCGGCAGCACGCCGGGTACCGGACGACCGATAAGGAACTCGATCTGCGCCAGGCTCATCGCCAGATCCGACTCGAGCGTCTGCAACCGGTCGCGGGCCCGCGCGATCTCCAACCGGGCCCGGGCGACCTCGCCATTGTCCCCCAGACCCGCGCGCGCGCGATCCTCCGCCTGCCTGGCGAGACGGCCGGCATAGGCGGCATAGTCCCGCGTCAGGCGCAGCTTGCGCTCCGTCACCTCGATATCCAGGAAGGCTTCGGACAGCTGCAGAGTCAGGTCCTCGACAGACATCTTGAGGTCCGCCACCGCCTGAACCCGCGCCTGGGTGGCCGTCTTGATCTTGCTGCGGATCAGCCCCCAGTCATAGAGCACCTGCGACACCGTCAGGGTCAGCCCGGGCCCGTCGGCATCGGTGGTGCCGCTGTCCGCCGAAACACTCAGGCTCGGGAAATATTCGTCACGGGCCTGCTGGATGCCGATTGTGCGGCTGGCGACCTGCTGCCGCATCGCGGTGACGTTCGGGTCGAGCTCGGTTGCAAGCCGCGCGGCGTCGGAGAGCGCGACCTGCGCGCCCGCCGAAACGGCGGAGAGCAGGAGCGCGACGGCAGCACCGGAGAGGCACCGCCGGGCCACGCGCACCGCGGCGCGCGGGAGAACTGCCAGGTCCGCGCGGATCATGCCTCGCCCTCCGTCACCAGGTCTGCGAGTAGTTCGGCGCCGAGGGAGAGGTCGGAAACCTCGATGCCACCTGCCGGGTCGGTGCCGTAGGATACGACCCCGTCGACCTCGTCCGACGTGGCACCATCCCAACCGAAGTCACCGTCGGACCCTGTCACCGAATCGTCGCCGACGATCGTCGCGATGTCCTGCGACAGGTCGGTCCCCTGGTCGTCACTTTCGAGAAGCGCCTCGATGTCCTGCGACGCTTCGGCCGGCTCGGCGCTCGCGGCGGCGGAAACGTCGCCGGAACTGTCGTCCGATGAGAACAGCCAGCCCGTCGAGCCGAGTCCCGCTGCCAGGCCCACGCCGGTGAGCATCATGGGATCTGCCCAGTCCGGGCTTTCGTCGGCCGTCGCTTCGGTGGCTGCCGATGCGGAAGACTCGCCCGCCAGCCCGGCGGTGCCCTGCGACGACGCGACCGGCGCGACGTCTCCCGCAACCGGTTCGGGCGCCACCAGCGCGGACACGGCCACCCGTCCGTCACTGGTCATCACTTCGCTGTATTCACCGTCAGGCCCGACGGCGAAAAAATTGTCGACGCGAAGGGTCTGCCCGTCCGTAAACTCGATCTCGAGCGCAGGCCCTGATTTCTCGTAGCCTGCGATATCCGCAACCTGGGCAGGAAGAATGATCGCGGCGGCGCCATCGACGGAAATGTCTGTCTCCGCCAATCGGGACGCCCGGTCATCTTGTGCCGAAATTCGCACAATCTGCTTTCGGACCATTTGCCAAAACTCCCTGCAACGTCAAAGGCAAAAAAACTTCGAAAACTGTCGCTCCGGCGCTTGTATCGAAAGCGTACAGACACTGACGTCACACCACCTTCCGACAACCATAGATCGAAAGGTATATTCGATATTAACCTTAGGCTGGTCTATACCCAAGGCGCCGTGCGGTTCAATGACATTCGGAACGCGGCGTCACTGTTGCTTGGGATTTTGTTAACGTCTATTTGCCCGCGCGGTGGCGACATGGTGTCGTTTTCGATAGCCCGCCTCTCCCTCTCCATACTTTCGATCAGCTGTTTTCGTCTTCCGTTCCCAGGCCCAATCCGCCCAGCAGGCCGCCTGTCTCTTCGGTAATTCCGCCAAACAGGGCGCTCATCGCACCGTCGACCGCATCGTCGCCGAGGAGCGTCTCGTCCCCCGGTTCGATCCCGGAGCCGAGCTCGTTTTCCAGACCGACGACATCGCCGAGCAGTGCGTCGAACGCGCTGAAGGCATCCGAGGTGATGTCGCCGTCGACCGGGCTTCCGAGGATGCTGACCAGCAGGTCGTCGATCTCGGCGTCCGCGGCGTCGGAGTCGGCGCCGATCAAGGCCTCATCGACGAGCGTGCCGCTCAGGTCGTATTCGCTGCCGAGCCCGGCGAAGAGATCGTCATCGCCCTCCAGCACCCCGGGCGGCACGTCGGTCGCGTAGATGTCGTCATCGCCGAGCAGACCTTCGAGCAGGTCCGGGCCGCCGTCGTCGAACAGAAGCGTCTCCAGGAAATCCTCTTCGGGCTCGGACGGTTCTGCCTCCAACGCCGCGTCCGACGCCTCCCCCCCGGCATCGAACGAAGCAATTCCGACTCCGGCTTCCGCCCCGACAATCACTTCCGCGGCCCCGGCATCAGCGGCCGCTTCCCCGTCAGGGTCCGATCCGCCCACGTTGTGATCCGACGGTTCCGCGACCCCGGCCGCCTCGCTGGCGACACTTTCGTCACCGCCGGTCACGTCCGCGACCCCGGTCCCGGCCGCCATCCCGAAAAGTCCGGTCCCGCCGAGGATCGACCCGAGGATGCCGTCACCCTCGCCGACATCGCCGAGCAACCCGCTGCCGACAGCGACCGTGTCGAGAAGATCCTGCGCGGGCCCTTCATCGCCCGCCAAGGTGTCGAGAACCGTGCTCACGATGCCGTCTTCACCCGCGACGGTGTCGAGTAGTCCACTGACCACGCCATCCTCGCCCGCGACCGTGTCGACCACGCCGCCGTCACCCGTCACCGCATCGAGGGCGTCGTCCGCGAGGCCGTCTTCGGTCGGGAGCGGCTCGTCGGCTGCCGGTCCATCGTCCGTCGATGTCGAGACCGGGTCTGCGCTCTCCGCCTCGGCCTCGTCGCCGCCGA
>NZ_AQQU01000029.1 GCF_002210105.1 Oceanicola sp. 22II-s10i
AGATCATCCGGCTCCAGGCGAAGGGCGCGATGCAGTTTGACCGCACGTTCCAGCGTTTCAGGTCGAGCGCGACCGATTTCGAGAAGGCCGCAATGCCCAGCTTTGCCGCCGCGTAATTCGCCTGCGCCAGATTGCCGATCAGCCCCGAGGTCGAGGTCATGTGCACCAGAGAACCGCCCTCTTGTCCGCGGAAATAGTCGGCGGCCGCGCGGCTGGTATTGAAGGCACCATAAAGATGGACCTTCACCACCGCGTCGAAATCCTCATAGGTCATCTTGTGGAAGTAACCGTCGCGCAGAATGCCGGCGTTGTTTACCACCGCGTCGATGCGACCGAATTCCTTGACCCCGGCTTCGATCATCGCGCGCGCGGCATCGGGATCGGTGACAGAGCCGCCATCGGCAATGGCATCGCCCCCAGCGGCCCTGATCTCTTCGACGACTTTCTGCGCCGCAGTTTCTGTCTGACCGGTGCCTTTCAGGGATGCGCCCAGATCATTGACCACCACGGCGGCGCCTTCGGTAGCTGCCATCAAGGCGATATCACGCCCGATCCCACCGCCGGCCCCGGTGACCAGAACGACCTTTCCGTCAAGTGCTGTCTTTACTGACATTCCGTTTCCTCTCTTTCGTCAACTGTTGTGGGTCCCGAGCGCGGACGCCCGAAAACGATGTGTTCGATCCGGGCGGCGACATCGGCAAGCGTTTGACCGACCTTTGCCAGACCGTCATCCGAATGCTGTCCGGCAATTGTGATGCTGCTCATCGCGAGGCGGGGAACCTGGGTCGCGTCACATGCCAGTGCGGCAACCATGTCCAGCCCCCGGAACAGATGGCCGCGATCCTGCGCCGACCCGCTGTCGCGCGCCGCGATCACATCCTGCCAGTAGCTTTCAAAACCCGGGGCGCCCTGCCAGCGAATCGTGTCATAGCCACGGCGCGCCGCAGCCTTGTCCAGCCCCAGCGCGGCGGCATAGCAACGCCCGGTGGCACCTGCGAAAACCGGCAAACGGCTGTTTGGCGCGATCACGACCTGCACGGTGCCGGGCGCCACGAAACGGTCGGTCAGAACGATGCGGTCGTCCTGGGTGATTTGCCACAGGGCGATCATCACGCCGTGATCATGGGCAATCGCGCTGAGCGCCGGGCGAATGAGATCGCCGGGGCTGGACCCGATCAGCGGGATGGCAAATTCCAGCAAACCCATTGCAACGCCATAGGTTTTTTCATCCGCGTCAAAGGTGATCAGCCCCTCTTGGTGCAGCGTGCGCAAAATCTTGAACACCGACGAAACGCTCAGCCCGGATTGCCGGGCGATCTCTGTTGCCCCCTGCGGGCGGCCGCTGGCCGCGATCAGGCGCAGAATCCGTGTGGCGTTTTGCACGGCTGGGACAAATTGGGTGTTCTGCTCGTCGACCATTGTATTTCCTATATGGAATGATATTTACTATACGAAAAGGCATTGCTATAGCAAGCCTGATTTCGTGATGAAAAGGGGGAAATGACATGGCTGCGGGCGTGGATTCGGATGTCTTTGAACAATTGTTGGTGGCGGTGGACAGGTTCGCGCGCGAAAGACTGATTCCGGCCGAAAAGCGGGTCGAGGAAGAGGACGATATTCCCGAGGACATCGTCTCGGAGATGAAGGACATGGGGCTGTTCGGCCTTTCGACCCCCGAGGAATACGGCGGCATCGGCATCAACGTCCCCCAGGAGGCCCGGTTGATCGAGGCGCTGTGCTATGCCTCGCTTAGCTTTCGGTCCCGGATCGGCACCAATGTCGGCATCGGATCGCAGGGTATCGTGATGGACGGCACACCCGAGCAAAAACAAAGCTGGCTGCCGGCGGTTGCCAGTGGCGATGTCATCGCCTCTTTTGCGCTGACCGAACCCGACAACGGATCGGATGCGGCCGGCATTCGCACCGCGGCGCGGCGTGACGGGTCGGATTTCGTGATCAACGGCACCAAGCGCTATATCACCAATGCGGTGCGCGCAGGTGTGTTCACCGTTTTCGCGCGCACCGATCCCGACAAGCCGGGCGCCGACGGGGTTTCGGCCTTTATCGTTCCGGCCGACACGCCGGGCATCACCGTTGCCAAACCCGACAAGAAGCTGGGGCAGAAGGGCACCAAGACCTCGGATGTGATTTTCGAGGATGTGCGCGTTCCCGAAACCGCGATCATCGGCGGGCCGGATCGGATCAATCAGGGGTTCCGGACGGCCATGAAGGTGCTGGACCGGGGCCGCATTCATGTCGGCACAATGGCCGTGGGGCAGGGGCAGCGGATGCTGGACATTGCCACCGATTATGCGCTGGAACGCAAACAATTCGGCAAACCCATCGGCGAACACCAGTTGGTTCAGGGCCTGTTGGCGGATTGTCAGGCCGATTTGCAGGCGGCGCGGGCGCTGGTCAGGGCCACCGCCGATACCTTTGATCGGGAAGGCAAGGCGATTCTGGAAGCGTCCTGCACGAAATATTTCTGCACCGAGGCCGCGGGCCGTATCGCCGACAGGGCGCTGCAGATCCACGGCGGGGCAGGATATATGGCCGAATATGACATCGAACGGCTCTATCGCGACATCCGGCTTTTGCGGATCTACGAAGGCACCAGCCAGATACAACAGTTGGTGATCGCGCGCCGCACCCTGGCGGACCGGATGGGCTGACCGGCAATCGCCACGATATGAATTGAGGACCAGTTATGAATACGCTTGATCAAATCTCCAATCTGATATCGCCCGGATCCGTTGCCGTGATCGGTGCCTCGGACGACCCGCTGCGGATCGGCGGGCGCCCGATCGCCGCCATGCTGAAGGCGGGTTACCGGGGGCGTATTCTGCCGGTCAACCCCAAGCGGGACGCAGTTCAGGGGTTGCCCTGCTTTGCCAGCGTCGCCGATCTGCCCGAAACGCCGGATGCCGCATTGATCGCGGTTCCGGCAAAACTGGTGCCCCGGACATTGGCCGATCTGGGGGCCAAAGGGTGCCGGGCGGCAACCCTGTTTTCGTCAGGCTTCGCCGAAACCGGCGCCGAAGGCGAAGCCGCGCAACGCGAACTGGTCGCCCTTGCGCGCAAACACGGGATCCGCCTGCTCGGGCCGAACACATTGGGGGTCTATAACGCGGAAATCGGGTATTTCGGTACGTTTTCCTCATCGCTCGATCTGGGCTTTCCCCGCCCCGGCACGATCGGCATCGCCAGCCAGTCCGGCGCGTTCGGTGCCCATCTGAGCGCCCTGGCGCGCCAGCAGGGGTTGGGTTCGTCGGTATTGATCACCACCGGAAACGAGGCCGACATCACGGTGTCGGACGCCATTTCCTGGATGGTTCAGAGCGACAGGACCAACGTGATCTGCGCCTATATGGAGGCGATAAACGACGCCGACGCGCTGTTGGCCGCGCTGGATGCGGCGCGCAGGGCGGGCAAGCCGGTGATCCTGCTCAAGGCGGGACGATCCGCCGTGGGGGCCCGCGCGGCGGCATCGCATACCGCCTCGCTGACCGGAAACGCGGTGGTGGCCGATGCGGTCCTGTCCCGGCACGGCGCGATCCTGGTGCAGGATTCCGAAGCGATGATGGACATAGCCTATGTCGCCTCCAGGGGCGTCTTCCCCTCGACACGCTCGCTTGGGGTTGTCACGGTCAGCGGGGGCGCGGGGATCGTGGCCAGCGACGCGGCCGAAGGTCTGGGCCTGCCCATGCCCCCCATGCCCGATGCGGTCCAGAAACGCCTGAAGGATATATTGCCATATGCGTCGCCGGTGAACCCGCTTGACTGCACGGCGCAGGCTCTGAACGATCCTTCGTTGTTCGAGAAATTCACCAGTGTCGCCCTGGAAGAAGGCGGTTATGGCGCGGCGCTGTGTTTTCTGACCTATGTGGCCGGAGGACCGGCAATGTCCGAGGTGATCCTCAAGGCGATGGCGCCGCTGCGCCGGGACCATCCCGACCGGATCATCGCCGTGTGCGCCCTGGGCGACCCCGAGATCCTGCGCCGGTATGACGATGCCGGCATTCTGGTGTTCAACGATCCCTGCCGCGCGGTCCGCGCGATTGATACCGTGTTGCGCTATTCCGAGGCAGGGACAGCCCCGACCAAGGTGCCTCTTCCGCAGGCCGGGCCGGTGGCCCTGCCGGACAGCAGCCCCGACGAAGCACGGGCCAAAGACATCCTGCAGGCCTGGGGTATCGCCGCCGCGCCGGAATACGCCGCCGCCGATGCCGATGAGGCCGTGAAGGCCGCCGAACGGTTCGGCTATCCGGTGGTGATGAAAATCCTGTCGCCCGACATCGTGCATAAATCCGACATCGGCGCGGTCCGGCTGGACATTGCCGATGCCGATGCCGTTCGCGCGGCCCATGGCGCGATTCTGGCCGCGGCGGCGCGGCACGCGCCCGACGCCGAGGTGACCGGCGTGCTGGTGGCGAAACAACTGTCGGGCGGGGTCGAATGCCTGATGGGTATCAACCGCGATGCGACCTTCGGGCCGGTGGCCGTTTTCGGCCTGGGGGGCATTTTCGTCGAGCTTCTGAACGATGTCGCGGTACGGGCCTGCCCCTTTGGCCCGGATGAGGCGCGCGAGATGATCCTGTCCATTCGCGGTTCGGCGATCCTGCAGGGGCTGCGCGGCCAGGCCCCGACCGACATCGACGCCCTGGCCGGGATGCTGTCGCGGCTTTCGGTCTTTGCCGCCGGGGCCGGAGAGCGGCTGATTTCGATCGACCTCAATCCGGTTCTGGCCATGCCAGAGGGGCAGGGGGCCTATGCGCTGGACGCGGTGATCGAACTGGAACCGGTCGGGCATGGCGGTGACACCACCTGACAGCGGTGCCTAAAGGCGCGTCCCGGGCCATTGGCCCGTGGCGACCATATCGTGAATCTCGTCGGTCAGGAAATCGGCGAACCGGCGGTGCAGTTGCGATACCGGCACCAGACCCGGCGTCATCAGAACCAGCGTCCGGTCCAGTTCCGGGTCTTCGATGGCGCGCGTCACCAATCGGCCAGCCTCCATTTGTGGTATCACGCTGACCTTGGGCAGGATCGTGCAGCCACGGCCACGTTCCACCAGACCCAGCATGGCTTCGAGAATGTCGATCTCGTAGACGACATTCAGCGCCACCCCCTCGGCCTGCGCGGCCGCATTGATTTTCGACCGCAACCCATGACCCGTATTCGGCAGGATCAGCGGCAGTGACAGCGCCTTGCCAAGGGCGATCGGCTTTTCGTCCACCGGGGCGGCGGAAGGCGGCTGAACCAGAAACAGCTTTTCCCGCAGCATCGGGCGGGTATCGACCAGGGTCGATTTCTGTTCGCCGTATGCAACGCCAAGATCAATCTTGCCCCGCGCAAGCCAGTCCTCAATATGCCCGCTGAACCCGGCGGAAACCTGAAGCTTGAGCGCGTGATGCGCCTGCATCGTGCGCTCGATCAGATGCGTGGCCAGGATATTGGACACGGTCGGAGGCAGTCCAAGCCGGACCGTCCCGACAAGCGGCGCCTGTTCCTGCGAAAACGCCCCGGTCAGGTGCTGAACGTCCTCCAGGATGGATTTGGCCCGGCGCGCGAATTCAAGCCCATCCTCGGTCGGGGACACGCCGCGGCCATGCCTGAGCAAAAGCGGAACCTTCAACTCATCCTCCAGCGCCCTGATCTGCCGGCTTAGCGCCGGTTGGGCCACAGCCAGCCGTTCAGCGGCTGCCGTAAAGCTGCGCTGTTCGACAATCTGTAGGAAGTAGCGAAGTTGGCGAAGGTTCATCCATGCCGTTCCGGTATGGCAGATATAAAAGTTGAGTATTTCTGGTATATGACATCGTCTGTTAGCATTCAACGATTGGGTTTGCACATTTCAGGGCCGGTCCCTGGCGGGGCGCTCCGTTGCTTGGATCAGCAAGTCGGTCGTAACCGCTGACGGCCATCATCATGCGGCACCCCGATGAGAAGATAGGAGGGGAACGATGATCGGGAGGGGCTTTAGTTGAATGCATTGGTGCCACCAGATCAGATAACCGACTGGATTCCGGGCCGGCGGACCGTGGACAGCACCTCGCGCGGCTGGCAGGGGCTTGAATTCATCGGGTACAAATATGCCTCGCAGGATGTCGAGATCCCCGAGATGCGCGATTACATGATCGTCGTCTACCGGGGTCAGGCCGCCCGGATGGGGCGTTCCGATGGCGGGAAATGGCAGGAAGAGACCGTTGAAGCGGGTGTGGTTTCCCTGTTGTCGCGGGCCGAGAAATCACGATGGGCCTGGAACGCGCCAATTGACGTTCAGCACATCTATCTGTCCCATGAGTCCATCAGCGGGGTCGCCTGCGAGATCTATGACCGCCCCCTGGAAGACATCGAAATCCACGATCATGTGCGGCGCGAGGACAATGTCTTTCCGCGAATCGCGGAGGCGCTGACCAGCGAGTTGACCACGAATTCGGCGGGCGCGAATCTGCTGGCGGGTACGCTCAGAACCCAAAGCTGCATCCATCTGTTGCGCAACTACGCCAATATCCGGTTCCGCGAGGTGCCGTCTTCGGGCGGGTTCGGCGCGACGGAACGCCGGCTTCTTGACGAATATATCCGCAACCATCTGTCACGGAAAATCGCGCTGGACGACATGGCGGCTGTTGTCGGGCTAAGCAGTTTTCATTTCCTGCGCAAATTCAAGGAAAGCTATGGGCAAACGCCCCATCACCATGTGACCGCCGAACGGATCTGCCGCGCCAAGAGTTTATTGAACAGTTCGAACATGCCGATTGCATGGATCTCGGACGAGACCGGGTTTTCGGATCAAAGCCATTTCACCAGGGTCTTTCGCGAAACTGTCGGCGTTACGCCCGCGAAGTTCCGCCGCGGCTGAGGTTTCCCGCGGCTTTGTTGCACAAATCCAATGACGGGCAGATTTCCCCTTTCCCCGGACGGACTTATCCTACGGGCTCTGTGACGGGAATGCCGAGAGCAGTGTAGCGGTTGAGCACGGCGATGCGGATTTGGATTTCCGCGACCTGCCGGTCGAAGTCCCGGGCCATCACGGATTGGCCAAGCAGTTTCATGCAGTGCATCTTGCTCTCGACGCAGCTTCGGCAGTGGTATCCGGTCAGTTTTCGCCACAACGCACGGCCCAGGTATCGTGAGGCCCGCACTGCCTCGTTCCGGGCGATGGCACCGGCGCTCGTGGGCTTCCAGGGTTTGGCATTCTTGCGGGGCGGGATCACGGCATCGGCGTGTCGGGCAGCAATCGCCTCGTGGCACTTGCGGGTGTCGTAGGCGCCATCCGCGGTGACCGACCCAATCTCTTGATTGGGTGGAATTTGTTCGAGCAATTCGGGCAACATGGGCGCATCGCCGATGTTACTGCCGGTGATTTCGACAGCCCGGACCTCCAGTGTTTCCGCATCAATCCCGAGGTGGATCTTACGCCAGATGCGCCGCTTCGGGCCGCCATGCTTGCGCGCGTTCCACTCGCCTTCGCCCTCCGACTTGATGCCAGTGCTGTCGATGAGAAGGTTCAGCGGTCCCGTAGAGCCGCGATACGGCAGGCGCACGTTCAACGTCTTCTGGCGGCGGCTCAGTGTGCTGAAACCCGGCACCGTCCAGTCCAGTCCGACCAGACGCAGGAGACTTTCCACGAACCCGGTCGTTTGCCGCAACGGAAGACCAAATAGAACTTTCAGGGTCAGGCAGGTCTGGATCGCCGCGTCACTAAAGCTCTGCTGTCGGCCGCGCCTGCCGCTTGGCGGGGGTGTCCAGGTCATCTCGGGATCAAACCAGATCGTCAGTGATCCGCGCTGCTTCAGCGCGCTATTGTAAGCGGACCAGTTCGTGGTCTTGTACCTTGTTGGTGCCGAGCTGCTCATGACTTCCAGCTATCACACTGGATTCACGACATGAATCCCCTCACGCCATTTATGCAACAAAGCCGTTTCCCGCCAATCGCGCACCATGGCGGGCGAAACCGCGGCAGCAATATCCAACCAAAGAAAAGCAGCATCGTCCAATACCGGCCAATTTTTTTCGACTAGCGTTCGTTTGTCCGGCGCATCGGTGCGGTGCCTGGACGGCGCTTTTGTTGGGGGGCAGCAAGCAATAGGCGGACAAGCCAATCCGGGAGGACGGATCGCTTCGGACCCTCAATACCGTGGATGAGGCCGCGCAACCCGAACCGGGTGCGTGGGCCTGAACTAAAATTCTTAGGAGGAGAAATGACCATGGCATCAAACGAGTCCGACTATCTGAGGGCGCTCTACCAGGATTGGAGCGACCGCATGACCGCCAATCCGGAGATGACGGTTCCGGATCTGCGCGCCCTGTTCGACGAATGGGAAAAACCGACAATGGAGCCCGAAGGCGTCACTTATAAATCCGACACCCTGGGAGGTGTGGATGGGGTCTGGGCCTATCCGGCCGGATGCGACCAAAGCAAGGTCATGGCATATACCCATGGCGGCGGCTTTGCGGTCGGATCATCGTCCAGCCACCGCAAGATGGCGGGTCATCTGGCCAAGGCCTTGGGGGTTTCGGCCTTCATTCTGGATTATCGCCGTGCCCCCGAACACCCGTACCCAGCCCAGATCGAAGACGCGGTTTCGGTTTATCAGGCGCTGGTCGACAACGGGATCAAGCCCGGAAACATCCTGACCGCCGGCGATTCCGCGGGTGGCAACTTGGCTGTGGCGACGGTCCTGAAGCTGCGCGATCTGGGGCTGACCCTGCCCGGCGCGGTCATTGCCTTTTCGCCCTGGCTGGACATGGAACTTTCTGGCGGCACGCTGTCCTCGAACGAGGCGACCGACGCGCTGGTATCGCGACCCGTCCTGGAAGGGATGCGCGGCATGTTCCTGGGCGAAGGCGGCGATCCGGCGGATCCGCTGGCAAACCCGCTGAAAAACGATTTCGCGGGCTATCCGCCGCTTTACATCAATGCCGGCGAGGTCGAAACCCTGCGGGACGATGCGACCCGCCTGGCCGACAAAACCAAGGCGGCAGGCGTCAACACGACCTTGTCGGTGGTGGATGGGATGCAGCACGTGTTCCCGTTCCTGGCCGGACGCGCCCCCGAGGCCGACGCGGAAATCGCCCGGATCGGAGCCTGGTACAAGGCTCTCTGACATCGCCTGAACCCATCGCCCTTTCCGGCAAGGGGCCGGAAGGGGTGCATCTAATGCGGACGCCAATGGCGGCCCCGCACCCTTTTGGGAGGACATCATGACACATACCAACACCCATGGCGGCGATGTCGACGCCATCGTAATCGGGGCCGGTTTTGGCGGTCTCTATCAGGTCAAGAAACTGCGCGACGATCTGGGCCTCAAGGTCCAGGCCTATGACGACGCCCCCGGCGTGGGCGGCACCTGGCACTGGAACCGTTATCCCGGCGCCCTGTCGGACACGCCCAGCCATGTCTATCGCTATGCCTTTGACAAGGAACTGCTGCAGGAAAGCACCTGGGAAACCACCTATCTCACACAGCCCGAAATCCTGACCTATCTGAACCGGTTCGCCGACAAATACGACCTGCGGCGCAGCTTTCAGTTCGACACCAGGGTCACGGCGGCGCATTTCGACGAAGCCACCAATCTGTGGACCGTGACAACCAACAAGGGCGACACGGTAAAGGCCAAATATATTGTCTGCGGGCTTGGCCTGCTGTCGGCGATCAATACGCCCGACATCAAGGGCATCGGCAATTTCAAGGGCGAGCTGATCCATACCGGCCAGTGGCCAGAAGGTGTGGACCTGAAAGGCAAGCGTATCGGCGTCATCGGCACCGGATCGACCGGTCAGCAGGTGATCACCGCAACCGCCCCGCTGGCCGAGCATCTGACGGTGTTCCAACGGACGCCCCAATATAACGTGCCCGTAGGCAACCGCCCGCAATCGCCTGAAGAGATCACCGAGATCAAAAAGAACTATGACGCGATCTGGGATCAGGTGTTCAGTTCCGGTGTCGCCTTCGGTTTTGAGGAATCCACGATCCCCGCGATGTCGGTGTCCGAAGAGGAACGCGACCGGATCTTCCAGGAGGCCTGGGACGAGGGCGGCGGGTTCCGTTTCATGTTCGCCACCTTCTGCGACATTGCCACGGATGAAGCCGCCAACAAGGCGGCGCAGAAATTCATCACCACGAAGATCAAGCAGATCGTGAAGGATCCCAAGACCGCCGAATTGCTGACGCCGACAGATCTTTATGCCAAGCGGCCTCTGTGCGGGCACAATTACTTCGAGGTCTACAACCGCGACAACGTTTCGCTGATCAACGTCAAGCGCAACCCGATCGAAGAAATTACCGAGACCGGTATCCGGCTTGCCGATGGAACTGAATGCGAACTGGATATCCTGATCCTCGCGACCGGGTTTGATGCGGTTGAAGGCAACTATATGAAGATCGACTTCCGTGGACGCGGCGGCGTAACTCTGGCGGACCGCTGGAAGGACGGGCCGGACGGCTATCTGGGAGTTTCCGAAACCGGTTTCCCGAACTTCTTTATGATCCTCGGCCCAAACGGACCGTTTACCAATCTGCCGCCATCGATCGAAACCCAGGTCGAATGGATCTCGGACGCGATCAAATATATCGAAGACAACGACATCGCGGCCTTCGATCCCAAACCCTCGGCCGAGGAGGAATGGTTGGAAACCTGCCGCACAATCGCCGGCATGACGTTGTTCCCCAAGGCGGAATCCTGGATTTTCGGCGCCAATGTTCCCGGCAAGAAGAACGCGGTGCGGTTCTATCTGGGCGGTCTGGTCAACTATCGTGCCGTGCTGAAAGAGGTGGCCGATTCCGGCTATGCCTCTTTCGAACAGACTCCCATGCCCGTGGCGGCAGAGTAACATCATTTCCCGGTTTCCGCCGTCCTGTCTGGCGGCGGAAACCATTTATCAACTGAACCCAGGGAGGAAAGAATGGGACGAGTATCTGGAAAAGTCGCGATCGTCACCGGCGGCGCGATGGGCATGGGCAAGGCCCATAGTGAAACACTGGCCGCCGAAGGCGCCACCGTCTTTGTCACCGACATCGACGAAACGGCGGGCAATGCCGTGGTTGAAGGCATCCGCGCCTCTGGCGGCAAGGCCGAATTCATCAAGCATGACGCCGCCAGCGAAGCCGCCTGGAACGCGGTGGCCGCAACGGTCAAGGAAAAAGCCGGCCGTCTGGACGTGCTGGTCAACAACGCCGGCATCCTGATCCTGAAACCGGCGCATGAAACCGAACCGGATGAATGGGACAAGGTGTTCAACGTCAACGTAAAGGGTGTCTACCTGGGCATTCGCGCCTGTGTGCCTCTGATGAAGGACAGCGGCGGCGGGTCCATCGTGAATATCTCGTCGATCTACGGGATCGTCGGTGCGCCGATGGCCGGGGCCTATATCGCCAGCAAGGGCGCCGTGCGGCTGATGACGAAATCCTGTGCGGTCGATCTAATTGAGCATGGCATTCGCGTCAACTCCATCCACCCCGGCGTTATCGACACCCCGATGACCAAGGATCTGCTGCACAGCGATACCGAAACCCGCACCGCGATCATGGGGGCGACCCTGTTCGACCGGCCCTGCAAACCCGAAGAGGTGTCGCAGGCGGTTCTGTTCCTGGCCTCTGACGATGCGTCCTTCGTGCATGGCTCCGAACTTGTCGTGGACGGCGGATATACCTGCAACTGACGCTCTGCGTTCGAACGGTTGTGGCGGGCAGGGGGGCATCCCTGTTCGCCGCGCTGTCCGCGCATGCCAACGTTCGCGGAACCCAGCATCGACACATAATCCGAGGATCTCATGACACCGCATCATCCCGAATACGGGCAGCCCGCGCTTTTCGTCGATGGCGAATGGATTACCACGACGCCGAAAATGGGCGAAGTGAACAACCCGGCGACAGGCGAAAGACTGGCCGATTTCCCGATGGCTGAACCCGCCCATATCGAACGCACGCTGAATGCGGCAGAGGCCGCCTTTCCGATCTGGTCGGGCATGTCCCTGTTGGACCGCAGCGCCATATTGCACAAGGCCGCTGCCGAACTGCGCAAAGACGCCGAAACCGCCGCTCGCCACATGACGCTGGAACTGGGCAAGCCCCTGGCCGAAAGCCGGTTGGAGATCGAAAACTGTGCCGCCCTGCTTGAATGGAGCGCGGATGCGGCGGCAGAGCTGAAGGATCGCTCCTTGGGCGCAATGCCGGGATACGTGGCACGGACCATGCGCACGGAGCCGATCGGACCGATTGCTGCGATTGCGCCCTGGAATTTTCCTGCCTCGCTTGCGGCGCGCAAGATGGCGTCGGCGCTTGCGGTTGGGTGCCCGGTGGTGGTCAAGCCCGCCGAAGAAACCCCGATGTGCTTTCAGGCCGTCGCCAAGGCACTGGAGAAAGCGGGTCTGCCGCGCGGCACGCTCAATGTCCTGATCGGCGATCCGGGCCGGATCAGCGCGGCTTTGATTGCTTCGCCCGTAATCCGAAAGATCGCCTTTACTGGATCGACCCGGGTGGGCAAGATCCTTGGCGCGCAGGCCGGGGCCGAGGCCAAGCCATGTGTTCTGGAACTGGGCGGTCACGCCCCGGTAGTCGTATTCGACGACGCCGATCTGGACCGCGCGCTTGATCTTTCCGTCGCGACAAAGGCCCGCAACGCCGGGCAGGTCTGCATATCGCCGACGCGTTTTCTGGTGCAGGACGGGATCTGCGACGCCTTCGCCACCGGCTTTGCTAAGAAGTTTTCAATCCTGACCGTCGGTGACGGCATGGAGCCTGACACCCAGATGGGTCCGCTGATGAGCCCGGCCCGGATCGAGGCGGTGGATGCGTTGGTACAGGACGCCATCGCTCAGGGCGCACGGGTTCTGACCGGGGGAATGCGGTTGAACCGGCCCGGCAATTTTTACGCCCCCACGGTGCTGGCCGATGTCCCGCCCGAGGCGCGCATCATGCAAGAAGAACCCTTTGGCCCGGTGGCGATCGTCAACAGGTTCGCCGATTTCGACGACGCGGTGTCAAAGGCGAACAGCACTGATTTCGCCCTTGGTGCCTATGCCTTTACCGGTTCGCAGGATCGTGCCGACCGGATATCGGCGGCGCTGGATGCGGGCATGGTTGGCATTAACGGGTTTGGCTTAGTGTTTCTTGACTCCTCTCTCGGCGGGCGGCGCCAGTCGGGATATGGCCGCGAAGGCGGGATCGAGGGTCTGGAGTCCTTCCTGACCAACAAATTCGTAGCGCAAGCTGAAATCTAAGGAGTTGTCACAATGAAATGCGAATCCCTGACCGAATTCGGTAAGCCGCTTGTCTCCCAACATCGCCCCGACCCCGAAGTGAGCGGCAGCGAAGTGCTGTTGCGGGTGACCGCGAACGGCGTTTGCCACAGCGACCTGCATATCCGCGAAGGCTGTTACAATCTGGGCCACGGCCAGACGCTCAGCTTTGGCGATCGTGGCATGAAACTGCCGCTGGTGATGGGGCACGAACCGGTTGGCCGGGTCATCGCGGTCGGGCCGGATGCGGGCGAGCTGAAGCGTGACAAGGATTTCGTCGTCTATCCATGGCAGGGATGCGGCGAATGCCACCAATGCAAGGCGGGGCTCGAAAACTATTGTGCGGCCCCCCGGTATCTGGGCATGTTCGCCGATGGCGGCTATGCGGATCGGATCAAGATTCCGCACCCGCGCTATCTGTTCGACATCGGCGACATCAGCCCCGAACTGGCGGCGCCGCTGGCCTGTTCCGGGCTCACGACATTCTCGGCGCTGAAAAAGGTCGAAGACACGATCAAGGCCGCTCCGGTGATGATCATCGGGGCCGGGGGGCTGGGTCTTATGGCGATTGGCCTGGTGAAAGCTATGGGCGGGTTGCCGCCCGTTGTCGTGGATATCGATCCGGCTAAGCGCGACGCGGCGCTGAAGGCGGGCGCGGGCGCGGCAATTGACGGTGCCGCCGAGGATGCGGTTGCCCAGGTCCAGGCGGCCACGGGCGGTCCGGCGCTGGCTGTTGTCGATCTGGTGGGCGCCGAGCCCACCGCCAGCCTTGCCTTCGACGCGGTCGGCAAGGGCGGCAAGATCGTCATCGTCGGCCTGTTCGGCGGCGCGGCGCCCTGGGCGTTGCCATTGATCCCGGTGAAAGCCCTGACAATCCTGGGCAGCTATGTCGGATCCCTGTCCGAATTCGCCGAACTGATGGAGCTTGCCAGGGCCGGAAAGGTCGCTGTTCTGCCGACCGAAACGGTCGATCTAGAAGAGGCCGAGAATACTCTGAATCGTCTCGAAGAGGGCGAAATAGTAGGACGGGCGATTTTGACGCCATAACACGGACGGAGTGCTCTTCACGGGCGACCACGTTATGAGTTGGAACAGTTCGATCGTCA
>NZ_AQQU01000003.1 GCF_002210105.1 Oceanicola sp. 22II-s10i
AGAAATCAACCTGCGGACTCTCCGGAAATCCGGAGGAGAGTCGGGTCTCCGGTCATCTGGCTCAGCGGCTGCGCCACGGGCGCTTCTGACGTCGGTGGCCTTGGGGCCTGTCCGCCCGTGATCGAATACAGCCTGGAGTTCCAGGCGCGGGCGGCCGAGGAACTGGCTATGCTGCCTGAGGGCTCGGCGATAGCGGAGATGCTGGCAGACTACGCGGTGATGCGGGATCAGGCGCGAGGTTGCATTAACTAACTCGCCGCTTCTCGATCAAATACGCATGTCGAGCATTCTCTCCGGCAACTCTTCATCGTCGTTTTCTGGCGAGCCAGAGGCTTTCCGACGCAGCAAGTCGCCGCGTATCCCTCTGCCATCTGGCTCTGCCTTCGATGCTAAATAATCAATCGGACCGCTACTTATTTCTTCTTTTGCTCGCCAAGGTTGGTCAGGGCTTTGCCCTTCGTGAAGTCGGCTGTTGCAACGACCTTTTCCTTCACCTTCTTGGGCTTCTTCGCTTCACGGTTGCCGCGTTGCTTGTCACCTTTGGACATTTCGATTCCTCCTGGTTCTGATTTTTTTTCTGAAGCACTGCTCGGTGTTTGTTTTCATGAACGCCGTGGATTAGTGTCGCGGAGCTCCTGCCCGCGGGACGCCGCCCTTCACATCATTCCACCCATGTCGGACATTTCGCTGTCGGCGCCGGCCTTCTCGAGCTTTTGCGCGACCATCGCTTCGGTCGTGATCAAAAGCCCGGCAATGGACGCGGCGTTTTCGAGTGCGATCCGAACTACTTTCGTCGGATCGATGACACCGGCCTTCAGCATGTCGCCGTATTCTTCGGCCTGTGCGTCGAAACCGAAGCTCCGTTTGTCGTTCTCGATGACCTTGCCAACAACGACCGATCCGTCGACCCCGGCATTTTCGGCAATCTGGCGCAGCGGTGCCTGGATCGCGCGCCGGACGATCTTGATGCCGGCATTCTGATCGCCATTCTCGCCCTTCAGCGTCGCCAGCACCTTTCCGGCGTGAACCAGGGCCACGCCGCCGCCGGGCACGACACCTTCCTGAACCGCAGCGCGGGTGGCGTTCAGCGCATCGTCGACGCGGTCCTTGCGCTCCTTCACCTCGATCTCGGTTGCCCCGCCGACCCGGATCACGGCGATACCTCCGGCAAGCTTGGCCAGCCGTTCCTGAAGCTTCTCTTTGTCGTAGTCCGAAGCGGTTTCCTCGATCTGCGCGCGAATCTGCGTGACGCGCGCCGCGATCGCATCCTTGTCGCCAGCACCGTCGATGATCGTCGTGTCATCTTTGGTGATCGTGACCTTTCTGGCGGACCCGAGCATGTCAATGGTGACGTTCTCCAGCTTGGTGCCCATTTCCACGGAAATCACCTGACCGCCCGTCAGCACGGCGATGTCTTCCATCATCGCCTTGCGGCGATCCCCGAAGCCCGGTGCCTTGACGGCCGCCACCTTCAATCCGCCGCGCAGCTTGTTGACGACCAGCGTCGCCAGCGCCTCGCCCTCGATATCCTCGGCCACGATCAGAAGTTGCTTCTCGGCCTGAATCACAGCCTCCAGCAACGGTACCATGGATATGAGAGCGGTCAGCTTCTTTTCGTGAAGCAGGACGACGCAGTCATCCAGCTCGACGACCATTTTCTGAGCGTTCGTGACGAAATAGGGGCTCAGATAGCCGCGGTCGAACTGCATGCCTTCGACCACTTCGGTCTCGGTCTCCAACCCTTTGTTTTCCTCGACGGTGATCACGCCTTCCTTGCCGACCTTCGCCATCGCGTCGGCGATCTGCCGGCCGATCTCGACTTCTCCATTGGCCGAAATGGCACCGACCTTGGCAATCTCGTCACTGTCGCCCACAGGTCGGGACATGGTCTTGATCTCGGCCACGACTGCAGCGACGGCTTTGTCGATCCCGCGCTTGAGATCCATCGGGTTCATGCCGGCCGCAACCGACTTCATGCCTTCCCGGACAATCGCATGGGCGAGTACGGTTGCCGTGGTGGTTCCGTCGCCGGCCTCGTCGTTCGTGCGCTGCGCGACCTCCTTGACCATCTGGGCGCCCATATTCTCGAAATGATCCGAAAGCTCGATCTCCTTGGCGACGGTCACACCGTCCTTGGTGATGCGCGGCGCACCCCAGGATTTATCGAGAATGACGTTTCGGCCCTTGGGGCCGAGGGTGATCTTGACGGCATTTGCCAGCGTGTTGATGCCTTTCAGCATTCGGTCGCGGGCATCGGTACTGAAGCGAACTTCCTTGACGGACATGGTGTGAGTTCCTGAGACTGAGGTTGATGTGAAAGGTTTCGGACTCAGGCGATCACGCCGAGAATGTCGCTCTCCTTCATGATCAGAAGGTCTTCACCATCGAGCTTGATCTCTGACCCGGACCATTTTCCGAACAGGATCCGGTCGCCGGCCTTGACGTCCATCGGGATGCGCTCGCCGTCCTCGCGCCTTCCTCCGGCGCCAACGGAGACAACTTCGCCTTCTTGAGGCTTCTCCTTGGCAGTATCTGGAATGATAAGGCCGCCCTTGGTCGTCTCGTCGCCTTCGATACGGCGAACGAGCACCCGGTCATGGAGGGGAGTGAATGACATCGATGTGCTCCTTGTCGAGGTTTGGTTGGCGGAACTGGCCGGGTCGAATGCCCGGCTGCATTGTGCGCAGGTCCGCGGTTACCTATTGTGTCTCCACTTCGAGAATTCGGATCGACACCCCCGCCCCGAGCGGTTCACGGCCGTCGAACCGAGTTTCCGCCCGCGATGATCGCGTTGATCATTTCGGCGACGGCCCGGTGCCTTTCCATTTCGAGTTCGGTGCCAACGGCATTCTCATGGGTCGCCGCGGCGTCGCGAAGAACCCCCACAATCTCGTGCTCCGGCAGCAACCCGCGATCGTTCAAGGCAAGCAGGAGCGCCTCGCAGATTGACAGGGCGGCCTGGCCTGCATGTTCGCTCGCGGTCGACATCTGGCGTCCCTTCCTTGGCATCGTGATCCCCGTGGAAGGCGAGTTTCAGATACATCCGTACTTCTCGCAGGAAGTGCTCTATGCTGGACTGATCCAGAGCAGTGTCCGGACCGATTTCCGCTCCTGGGTCACGGCACGCCGGGAGCCTTCATGACATCAGCCGAACACAGCCCCCTGACACGCAAGCTCTCCGCCTTCGTCGCCCTGTCGGAGGTCGAGCTGGCCGTGCTTGAACGACTGCATGAGCGTCGTCGCTCATTCGTCGCGGGGCGTGACATGGTGCATCAGGGGCAGTCGGCTCAAGCCGCGTACATTCTGTCGTCGGGTTGGGTCTGTTCCTACAAGCTCCAGGCCGACGGGACGCGGCAGATCGTGGATTTCCAGGTGCCGGGGGATTTTCTGGGATTGCGCAGCGTCCTGTTGCGCACGTCGGATCACAGCTTCGAACCCATCGTTGACATTGAGGCCGTCGAAGTGCTGGCGAGCGACCTTATCGATGCCTTTGCGCGGACGCCGCGCCTCGCGACCGCCATACTCTGGGCAGCGTCAAGGGACGAAGCGATGGTCGTGGAGCATCTGGTCGGGATCGGTCGGCGTGATGCGGACGCCCGAATGGCGCATTTCCTGCTCGAACTGGGATCGAGGCTTGCGCTGGTTGGAATAGGCAGCAAGGAAGGATTCGACTGCCCTCTGACGCAATACCACCTCGCCGATACGCTGGGGTTGAGCGCGGTCCATGTGAACCGCGTCCTGCGGCAGCTTCGCGAGAGTGGACTGGTCACCTTTCGGGACGGCCGCGTTACGTTTCACGACTATGGCGGGCTGGTGGAACTTGCCGAGTTCGATCCGGAATATCTGGACCAGACTGGGCCGCTACTGAAATGAGAGGGCCGCCCTCCCTTGCTCGGCAGGCGGCCCCAGTGTTCACGTCAGACGCCGGAGGTTACGCGAGGGCGTGGGTCGCCGCATCGAGTTCCTTGTTGGTCTCGGCGTCGTTCTTCGCGGTGTTGGCCTTCTCGGCTGCTTGGTAGTGCTTCAGCGCCGCATCCTTCTTCGGACCAGCGGGCGCCTTGTCCCATGCGGCCTTCACGGAGGTCATCTTTTCGGCGGTCTTTTTCTGTTCGGGAGTCATTGGGATTGTCCTTTCTGGACGCTCCGAGAATAAGAAGCGTGTCGACATGCCGTCCTTTTTGGGATCGGCACGCCCACACGCTTCTTGGGTACTCGGAAAAATGCACCACCGAATGTTCGGCGGCACGTCTCACCTAAACGGAGTCGGCGCCCCGCCGCACTGACGCAGGTTAGCCCCGACGCCTGCGGCAGGTCGATTACCTCTGCGCTTGTCAAGCCACCGAAGTTTGCTGATGGGAAATCCTCAGCCATCTGTCGTCATCGTTGAGGTAGGTAGAGGCACAGAGGGCCTTGTAGATCGGCACATCGGGTTTTTCTGCCGAGACGCGATAGGTGAGAATGGCGATATCACGACACCGGGTGACGCGCCGCTCGGCCATCGAGATGGACCGCCAGCCGGTTCTCTGTTGAAGATGGGTCCAGATTTGGTCGCCCTGGAGGATCCCGGGCGGATAGGGGAAGACCATGACGGCGTTGGTCGCAGTCGTTGCCCGCGCGTTGTCGGCGCCACTGGTCCAGAAGTGTTCCTCCATGTGCCAGAGAACGCCCTGTTCGCGAGGCGATAGCGTGCCGGACTTGTGTGCCGCATGTGCCGGTCTGCCCATGGTTGCCGTTGAGACGGTCATTCGCCTGACCCCGACCCGCCAAGCATGAACATCTGAAACAGCACAAAGACGGTCCCGAGCACCGCCCAGATCGCTCCGCTTGTGCCCGGCCGGCCGCCGGCCACCGTCGAGGCGGTTCGCTTCAGACTACCTGACGCCCGGTCTTCGGGGAGCAGCTGGCTCAGGTCTCGTGCGATCCTGCCGTGATCGCTGGCGAGCGCAGGAACGTCCCGAAATCGGGCAAGCAGCGTTCCCAATCGTGCCCGCGCGGCGTCGCGCCCGAGCGCGACCAGTTCAGCGGTTTCCTTCCATGGATCGAGGCCAAGCCGTGCGAGCGTGGAGAGGACAGTCACGGCATAGCCGTTCCGGTCCTCGCCGACGGAGGCATGGAGAAACCGATCGAACTCGGGCGGGTGCGGGTTGAGAACATTGGGGTCGGCCATCGCCAATCCTTTCAAGGGTTGCAGGAATGCAGATCATCCCTGTTTCCCAAAGAATACGCGCAGGTCGGTCTCGCCGCCCTTACACAGGTCAGTACGGGCGACTGCCCTCAAGAAAGTCGCAGCCGTTTCGGTGCCCGGGACTAACATGCGTCAGCGCCAGGCGAACGATCCCGAGGTACAAGACACTCAATCGTTCGACTGGTCGGTCCCGCACTCCAAGGGGCCGTCAACAGTGGTGAGCGACGGATCTGCCAACATCGCGGAGACCAGAGATGAACATGCGGTCGACCAGATCGACGGTGACATTTTCGAACCCGTTCGCGTTGCCGGGATACCCAGGCAATTTGCCCCCGGGCGACTACGAGGTTCTTGTTGAGGAAGAACTTCTACAAGGGCTCAGCTTCGAGGCGTATCGCCGGACCGCGACCTACCTGACGGTGCGCGGAAGGGGCGGTCATGCGGGACGGACAGAGTTACGGGCGATTTCCGACAGCGACCTGAAAGAGGCGCTGAGCCGGGATCGGGCCGCGACTGAGAAGAACAATCACGGCGAGGCGGCGCCTTCTCCGCAGGAGGACTTGAAATGAATACTCCCGAATGGCTCAAGCCCGGCATCTATGGTGCGGTGATCGGTGCGGTTTTCGTCGGCGTGGTCGGTTTTACCTGGGGCGGCTGGGTGACCGGCGGAACCGCGCATGACAGGGCAATGGCGATGTCCCAGGACGATGTCGTCGCTTCCATGGTGCCGGTCTGCCTTGAGATGGCACAGTCTGACCCAGCACGGGCCGAAAAGCTTGAAACGATCCGGGCCGCCTCGACCTATCAGCGGCGCGATGCCCTGATGGAGGCGGGCTGGGCGACGGTGCCCGGAACAGATGCTCCGAACCGCGATATCGCGCAGGCCTGCCTCGCAGCCCTTGATGTTGACTCGTTGCCGGAGCGCCCGGAAAGCGCGGTCGATGAAGGATGAACCGCGCCATGCCGATAGCTTCACCCGAGAGCACCGACCTCGAACGGCGTGTGCTGGCTCATGAACGGATCCTGCAAGCTCTGATCGCCTACATGGCCCGTACCGAGCCGCGTTTCGTGGACCACCTTCGAGAACGCTTCGTCGAGCCGATGAGTATGGCCAGGCACGAACACGACCACCGCGAAACCGACGACTACGCGGCAGAATTCATTCGCGCCGTGATGCTCCTCGGAGAAGCGCGCGTGCCAAAGGCGAAGGAGCCGGAAATGACCGACATGAAACCCGTGCCGCCGAAAAGCAGAGGAGCAAAGGATTCTTCGATGGACCGGCCGGCACAGCGCGGTGGGGTTCAGGTTCGCGAAAGAAACGGCATCTGGGAGGTGCAGGTCGATGGCAAGTTTCGCGGCGACTACCACCAGAAGGAACATGCTCTTGCCGCTGCGGCCTTGCACAAATTGTCGCCCCGATGACCAGCAGCACCCACCCCACAGTCCCGACAGACTTCTCGATCCAGGTGGCTGAGAACGAAGGCATGCCAACGAGACCGAATTCCAGAGCCTCCCCGTTACCGGCCGCGCCCACTCGACGGCTGACCGGAACGCTCACGCTTGGGCTATCGAGGACTCGCGCGGCCACCGGCGGGCACTGGTCCGCCAAGGAACAAGTTGCGATGAGACATCCCTTGGCGAGTCTGATCGCGCGGACGGCAGCCATAGCCGGTGTGATCGCCTCTTTCAACTTTCCCGTGCTTGCGCAGGATGGAACCGGCCCAATGCCGGAGAACGCCCAGCCGCGCAGCTATGGCGGTGGATGGGTCTGCGACATCGGTTACCGGGTAGAGGGCGCCGAATGCCTGCCTCTCGATATCCCCGAGCATGCCTATCCAACCGGGCGCTCCTACGGGACGGGGTGGGAGTGCAACCGAGGGTACGAGGAGGCGGACAGGACGTCCTGCAATCCCATCCCGGTGCCCGCCAATGCCTTCCTCCGGTCTTCCGGTTACGATTGGCAATGCGAACGCGGGTTCCGGCAGGAGGACGAGGCATGCGTGCCCATTGTTCTGCCCGAGCGTGCCTACCTGACGGACGATGCCTCGGGGAGGGGATGGACCTGTGATCGTGGCTATGAGGCCGCTGCAGAGACATGTTCGCCGATTGCCGTGCCAGAGAACGCGTATCTGACCAACGCAGACTACGGCGCCGCCTGGGCTTGTGAGAGAGGCTTCGTCAGAATCGACGACCGATGCGACGCCGTTGTCGTGCCATCGAATGCTTATCTGGACGAGGCATCCTATGGACCGGGCTGGAGCTGCGAGCGCGGATACGAGGTGCTGAATGGCGCCTGCGTCGCCATCGATCTGCCGGAGAACGCCTATCTCGACCGATCCGGCAACCGGTGGAGCTGCAATCGAGGTTTCCAGCTTTCGGACGGGGCGTGCGTCCTTGGAAGATGAGGGTGACAGAACGATGCGCAGCCGCGTGTCCGGCATGCGCGTCAGCATAGGGTGTCGTCTCCGATACAGCTTCCCTCAACCGACGCCGCTGATTGCGCTTCTGAACGTGCACTACTCGCGGTTCGGCGATCTGGAGCGTGCCGATTATCTCGTGACCTCGCCGAGCGTGCCCCTCGAAAGCTACCGGGATGGCTTCGGCAACTGGTGCACGCGCGTCCTGGCTCCGGCGGGCGACTTCTGCCTGTCGACGGATGGCGTCTTCCGCGACACGGGCCTGCCTGATCCCTACATGCCCGGCGCGCGGCAGCACGAGGTTCAGGATCTGCCTTTCGAGACGCTCGTGTTTCTGCAGGGCAGCCGGTATTGCGACACCGACCTTCTGTCGGAGGAGGCGTGGCGCCTATTCGAGACCACGGACGCCGGATGGTCACGCGTCCAGGCGATCTGCGATTTCGTGCATGGACATGTCCGCTTCGACTATATGCAGGCAAAGGCGACGCGCACAGCGTCGCAGACCCTCGCCGAGGGGCAGGGTGTCTGCCGCGACTTTGCCCATCTCGCCATCGCCCTGTGCCGATGCATGAACATTCCGGCCCGCTACTGCACCGGATACCTGAGCGACATCGGGGAGCCTCTGCCTCATCCACCCGGCGATTTTGCCGCGTGGATGGAGGTCTTTCTCGCTGGGGAATGGCACATGTTCGACCCGCGGAACAACAAGCCGAGATATGCGAGAATTCTGATCGCGCGCGGTCGCGATGCTGCCGATGTCCCTCTGACCCAGACATTCGGCCAAAACACGTTGATGGAATTCAAGGTCTGGACGTATGAATTGGCCTGACTGACCTCGGCTTCCTTTTCGATGCACCATCGCAATTCGGGTCGCCAGCCCCCATATGTACAGTACCGATGCGAGGTATCCCGGTCCGACATGGACGAGGAGCTGGCGTCGGAAAATCAAAGGATCGATGAAATGTCCTTCAAGGACCTGACCGCCAGGGCTGCGGCTGCGTTAAAGCCCAAGCCTGCGAAAACAGCGACGACCCCTGCCAAGGAGACCGAGCCCAAGGCTTCTGGCAAGGATGCACCCGCGAAACCCAAGACATCTTGAGGGTGTACACCGGTTACGCGCCTCATTCCCGTGAGGGGCGCGGACCGCCCACAGCACCATGGGAAAGGAGCGCGCCAATGGAAGATCTGAGAAGAAAGACCGTTGCGGTTTTTTCCCGACCCTTCACCGTTCCGGGCTTTGACGAGATTCTCCCAGCGGGAGAGTACGAGATCGATACGGAAGTGGCTTCGCCCCCTGATCAACGGGATCCCGCAGCCTGGAAAGCCTCCGTCCTTGTGAAGCTTCATCCCAGGATATCTCATCCTGGACTTGCACGGACTCTGACTGTCTCCCTTGCCGACCTCGACCAAGCACGCGCCAGGGACAAGCTGACCGGCAGGGACTTGTCCGACTTTTTCCTTGAAGAAATGCTGGCTGATCCGATGGTACAGCTCGTGATGAAGGCCGACGGGGTCTCCGAGGCGCACCTGCGACAACTCTATTCCCGGTCTGGGACGTCCGATCCGAACCTGGCTGCGCCGCCTTCGACGACGACCGCCCGAGGAGCGCGGGACGAAGAATCGATCCGGATCGCCGAAAACGAAGGCATGCCTACGCGACCGGACTCGCCGCCGCCCTTGCGCACCCGTCTGGCTGCGGGAAAAACGTGATGGCGGACAAGGCCCTCGCCGAAGGTGACGTACCGGGCATCGCGACCCCAAGGGCCGTGGGTGATGTTCCGCAAGAACGCCGATGCCTGCGATGCGAAACCTCGTTCTGGAGCGAGAGCTTCGGAGAACGGATTTGCCGACGCTGCAAGGGGTTGAATGCCTGGCGGAACGCCGCGCCCGTCAGCGCGGGCGCATCTCGCCGCCGCTGATCCCGCAGCCGCGCGCCGTCTTCCTCAATCCTGACTGGAATATCATTTTGGCCTGCCTCAAGATCGTTCACACCACGACCTACAGATACCGTCAAGAGGTCCCTCTTGGACCCCATCGGTTGATGCTACGTCCCCGAGAAACAAGGGAACTGCGACTACTGGCACATGCCCTCTCGATTTCTCCGACGGCGACGGTGACCTGGGCGCATGACGTGGCCGGCAACGCTGTCGCCACGGCCGTCTTTGACGGCGTGACGGATCATCTGGTGATCGAGAGCCGTGCCACAGTGGATCTCACCGCGCCTGCATGGCCGGTCTTTGCCATCGCCGCCTCGGCCGCGCAGTACCCTTTTGTCTACGCCGACGACGAATGGACGGATCTGGGCGCGTTGACGGTTCCGCAATATCCCGACCCGGACGGTCGGCTTTCCCTATGGGTCGAGGGCTTTGTCATGGCGCGCCCGACCGACACGCTGTCCTTGCTGAAGGACATCAGCAATGGTGTGTTCACCCAGATTTCCTACCAGAGCCGCGACACTGAAGGCACCCAGGCACCGATCGAGACGCTCGACCGGCGATGGGGCTCGTGCCGTGATCTTGCGGTCCTGTTCGCCGAAGCCGCGCGCACACTTGGGCTCGGTTCCCGCATCGTATCCGGCTATCTGTCAGACGCGGAAGAATGCCTTTTGGGTTCTGCGGGTTCCGGGTCCACCCATGCCTGGGTCGAGATATTTGTACCCGGTGCCGGATGGATTGCCTTCGATCCCACGAACCGAAGCTTCGGGTCCCGGAACCTGATACCACTCGCCGTGGCCCGAAACATCGCACAGGTGACCCCGGTGGCAGGCAACTTTGTCGGAACGAACGTCGATTTGCTCTCAATGGAGGTATTCGTAAGAGTGGACAGTGCTTCGGCACAAGACAACTCGCTACTGGCCCCAAGAGGCGGGGCGGACATCGCGCTCGTCTGATGGCGTTTCGGTGGGACTGGCTTGCGCCTGCTGGTTTAAACCTATTCATAACAATGCCTTAATGACCGGAGAAGGTTGGATATCAGGCCCATCCCCTCCGCCACTTGCCCTTGAGAAATGGTTTTCCCGATCCGGCTGCGGCCGGGTTCGATGCCCCGAACAACCGGTTCGTGGCTCCGGTCGCCGGCACATACCTCTTCGGCTTGACGCTCATCTACAAGGTCACCGCCAGCACCACGGCGAGGATGCGCGGACGTCTGGTCCTGAACAAGACGACCGAAATCCACGGCTCAATTGGAGAACTCTCCTAACTTGCTCCATTTATAGTCCGCACTCATGGATCGGCTCAGTACAGGGTTTGGTCATTTCCTGACCGTTCATGATACTCACCCGGAGTGAGCCCTCAATTCGAGGATATTTCAGGGTTGGCACGTCAGGTCGTGTATCTGCTTCCGACGTCGCCCACATTCCGGATTTGAACCGCTCAGCCGCATGAAACGCGGTGGCTCATGGCAAGCGACTTGCCCAGCAGACCGCGAAACCCAGGCACAGCCATGGTCCGAACGCGATCTGTGGATCGGACCGGGATCGTGTCACCACGGCCTGCAGCAGTCCGCCCAATGCGGCGATCAGGAGGACGGCGGGGAGGGCCATCCAGCCCAGCCATGCACCGGCCGCTGCAAACAGTTTCGCGTCGCCCTGACCAAGACCCTCTATGCCCCGAATTCTGAAAAAGATTTCGCCTGCCAGCCAGAACATCGAGAACGCCAGGACTGCCCCGGCGACGTGAGGCCATGGCCAGCCGCCGGTGCCGGCCACCGCAAGAAGCAGGCCCGCCGCGATCAGCGGTAAGGTCAGGATATCCGGTAGTTTTTTCGTCCGAATGTCTATCACCGACAGCGCCGCGAGGGTGGCAATCAGAGGCACTGTCGCCACGAGTTCCAGCTTGTTCATCCACGCTCCACTCGTGCCGCTCCGGGTGCTTTTTGAAACTTTTTTGCGCGATTTGGGAAACTATCACGTCTCCTCACCGTGAATGAAGATAACGCGCGTTTCGGGAACGATCAAAGGCCCTGCATCGCGCGTTCTCCGATCCCCCGATACGCGGGGCGGAAAAATCCAGGGAGTGATCAATGTCAATTTCATTCAGACACGCGACAACGGGGCTGATGGTCAGCGCCCTCGCGCTTGGTAGCACGGCGGCCTTCGCGTCGTCGCACCGCGAAGCGCCGGGCATCACCAAGCAGCCCAAGGTCGATGCGACTGATTTCTACATGTTCCGCAGTTACGAGACGGGACGCGAGGGGTACGTGACCTTCATCGCGAACTACCAGCCGTTGCAAGGGCCGTATGGCGGCCCCAACTACTTCACCATGGATGCCGATGCGATCTACGAGATCCACATCGACAACGACGGCGACGCCGTTGAGGACATCACCTTCAAGTTCGATTTCAAGAACCAGCTCGGCGGCGAAGGCGGCGCGGGCGTCGCTCTGGACATCGGCGACGAGAAGGTGGCGATTCCGCTGAAGGCAGCCGGCGACGGCTCCTCGACGCTCTTCGTCAACGAGAACGAGAAGTATGCGCTCGCCATGATCACCGGCGATCGCCGCTCCGGCAAGGCGGCGCTGGTCAAGCGGACCTCGGGCGAGACGGAATTCGTCAAGCCTCTGGACAACATCGGGACCAAGACCATACCCGACTACGACGCCTACGCGAACGACTTCATCTACGACGTGACGATCCCGAACTGTGACATGCCGGGTCGCGTCTTCGCGGGGCAGCGCGCCGAGGCCTTCGCCGTCAATCTGGGCGAGATCTTCGACAGCGTGAACTTCGTGCCGCTCGAGGGCGGGATCACGCAGTCTCGCGACAATGACGATCTGGTCGGTAAATTCAACGTCACCTCGCTGGCGCTGGAAGTCCCGATTGCCTGCGTCACCGGCAGCGGGAACGGCGTGATCGGGGCCTGGACCACGGCAAGCCTCCCGCAGGCAGAGATCGAGGATCCGTCGCCCACCTACGAGAAGACGTCGAAATACGGTGGTGCATGGGTGCAGCAGTCCCGGCTGTCCGCGCCGCTGGTCAACGAGGTGGTGATCGGTTTGCCCGACAAGGATCTGTTCAACGCGGCCGAGCCGACGCAGGACAGCGCCCTGGCTGTCTATGTCACGAACCCGACGCTCCCCGCGCTTCTGGACATCCTGTTCCGCGACGCGCTTGGCGCAACCAGCAACATCGCGCCGTCCAACCTGCCGCGGAACGACCTGGTCACGGCTTTCCTGACGGGTTTTCCGGGCCTGAACCAGCAGGCCACGGTCACAGCGTCCGAGATGATGCGCCTGAACACGGCCATTCCGCCCACCCCGCAGGGTGCGCAGAGCAACTTCGGTGTCGTGGGCGAGGATCTCGCCGGGTTCCCGAACGGACGCCGTCCGGGTGACGACGTGGTCGATATTGCGCTGCGGGTTGCCATGGGTGCCCTGTGCCACCCGGTGCCGCTTGGTGCCGAACTGGGTGTCGAAGGTGCAGTCGAGGACACGCCGAGCGACATGATCAACCTCGGCCTCTGCGACCCCGAGGATGCTCCGGTGGGTGACCAGCCCTTCACCGATGGCGCGCCGATCTCGGCCACCGACGTGATGGCCGTATTCCCCTACCTCAACTCGCCGCTGCCCGGCGCTGGAGGCTGAAAATGGCTGACACGATGACCATTCCGGCAGTCGGACGGCTTTCGGGCCGTACCCGGATCGCAGCCGGCGCGCTCGGAGCCCTGCTCCTGGTCGCGGCCTGCGACGACGGCGGCTCGGTCTCGGACGGGATCAACTCGCTCGGGTCCGACTTCCTTCGGGTCTTCAATCAAGACCCGAACGCGGAGCCGGTCCAGAACGTCCAGTCGCTGAATCTGGCGCTCACGCCGATGAAAGAACCGTTCAACCCGTAAGGGGTTCGACACGACATTGGAAAGGCCCCCGGTTCCGGGGGCCTTTTTCCGTGCCGTCGCAGGCGTTCCGGATTAGTCGGCCTCACCCGCATCACCGGGAACGATCCGGCGGCGCAGGACGCGCACGCTCAGACCGTTCAGCGGATCGGTCCTGAGCAGTCTGGTTTGCAGCGTCATCGACGCGCCACCCACATCGGCCGTGACGAAGACGTCAAAGACGCCGGATGTGAAACCGCTGTTCTCGGGCCTGATTCCGCCCGCGCCGGTGATGTCGTCCCGCGTGATCTGCCCGGTCCGGTCGCGCGTCGAGATCAGTCTGAGCGCGATGGACCGGTTGCGCAGCATCGTCTCAAGCAGGAGCGGCGACACGGTGTTCAGGTTGACGGTTCCCGGCGTGGGCAACGCGGTGACATAGGGCTCCAGCGCCACAATGGTCGCGTCGGGGATGCCGAAGGCCGCGAGGTCCGACAGGTCCGCCAACGGTCCGGCCCGCCGCACGACCGCCGCCATCCGGCGCGCAAGGTCGGGCGGCTGATCCAGCGCCGCCAGCAGCCGCCCCATCATTTCGACGGACCCGATCCCCGGCGAGCCGAGCAGGTTGACGTCGTATTTCGCCTGCACGTCCTCCACCCGGACCGAGAAGCGCCCGGTCGGAAGCTGCACCTCGTCCTGGATCACCGCCGCCCAGGGTTCACGGAAATGGTCGGTGTCCGGAGCGGTCTGCAGGTCGCGGTACAGCGCGTCGATGACCGATGCCTCGGCTCCGAGTGCCAGCTGCTGCGTTTCCGCCGCCTCGGCCATACGCGCCACCCGATCGAGCGAGACCTCCTGCCGCGAGAGCATCAGGTAGACGACGGTGGAGGCGAGCGCGATGATGACAAGCACATTGATCAGGACCACCCCGCTTTCACCATCACGTTTCGTGCGATCCCGCGCGGAGGCCTCGATCGGCGATCTCCGCTCCGGTGGCAGCAGGCGCAATCGTCGGGTCATCGGCGTGCGCCTTCCGGCATGGAAAAGACCCGCACGATCCGGGCCTCTGCCGCGCGGCCTGTCAGCGGCAGGGTCAGTGTCAGCTCTGTCGCGATGGGCGCCGGATCGTCGGTGGCCCAGGTGTCGCGCCAGCCGCGGCCCTGGTCCATGGCCCGCCAGGACAGGTCCGACACGTTGTCCAGCAGCTGCTGTATCACCTCGCCCTCGCGCCCCGGCAGGGCACGGATCAGGGCCCCGTCCTCCAGTGCATAGCGCAACGGCCGGGGGCCGTCCCCGCCGCTCTGCATCAGGGTCAGGCTTGCGCCGTTCAGCCCCACGCCCACGGGCTCGGCCTGCAGCATGTCGCGACCCACGACCAGCAGGGCGCGGTCAATCTCGGCAAGCCGCTCGAGCCGGTCTTCCGTGCCCCGGTTGACCCGGACGACGGTGTCGAGAATGCTCATTCCAGCCAGCCCGATGACCGCGAAGATCGCCAGCGCGACCAGAACCTCGACCAGCGTCAGACCGCTGTCAGAGCCCCGGCCGGGCGAGATCATACCGAGGTAGCCCCGATCAGGCTGAATTCGCCGGACCCGACCTCGAGCACCGCAAGGCCGCGCTGGCACTGCCCGTCGGGCAGGAAGCGGTAGGGCCCGAGCACGCCGTTGAACCCGTCGTCGTTCAACAGCCCCCGGCGGGACATCTGCCCGCGTTGGCCCAGGACGCGAAGCAGTTCGGTGCCGTCGTAGGCAAGGCCCGTGATGATGCCGCCCTCCGACGCGTAGGCCTCTTCGAATGCCTCCTTGAACGGTGCGAAACGCAGGGGATCCGGCGCGGCGAACCAGGCGCCGCGGAAGGCGCGTTCGCTTTCCAGATCCAGCGCCGACCATTGAGTGGACCCGATCAACTGCACGCCCTTGCCCGAAAGGGCCTGCGCGAAGGGCCGCAGCGTGGCATCGGCGGCGGGCAGATAAACGGCGTCGGGCATCCCGCCGCCCGCGTTCAGCGCGTCGACGAGGCCCGCGGCGCTGTCGCGCACCAGCGGCGCCCGCAGGCGGATTCCAAAGGACTGGGCGAGGACGGTCGTCGCGGCGACGGACTGGCTGCCGTAGGCCCCGGACGGAACCACGATCGCCATGTCGCGCAGGTTGCGCTGCGCGGCGAGGCTCAGCACCGCGCGGGCACTGTGCGTGGGCGTGACGCCGAAGACCCAGACACCGGAACCGGCCAGGCTTTCGTCGTTCGACAGCGTCACGACCGGCACACTGCGCGGGGCGATCGCGGCGACCGCGCGGGCCTGGGCCGAGAAGACCGGCCCGACCAGCATCTTCGCGCCCGCGTCCAGCGCGGTGCGCGCGGCAACCACGGCCTGTTCGGGCGTGTCACCGCTGTCGTGGATGTCGATGCCGATCCCCGGTCCGCCGCCCAGCTTCGCCGCCGCCTGCAGCAGCTCGCCCAGTTGCGCCTGCCGCCCCGACAATGGCAACAGCAGCGCCGATTTTCCGGGTCCCGCGGCGGACGATCCACCGCCGTCGCCCAGCCCCTCCATCGCGCCGCAGCCCGCCGCCGTGGTGACCAGCGACAGCGCGCCCAGTCCGCGCAGGACGCGGCGGCGGTCTGGCGGCGCGTGGGCCTCCGTCGCGCGTTCCGTCGGGTTTCTGTCCATGATCCGCCCCTTCTTCCTGTCGTGGCTGCCGGGGCCTTGCCCGAGTTGTCCGTCCGACTGTCGCATGTGTTTCCCTACCGCGCCACAGCTTGCCTTCGACGCGCAGGGGGGCGGCGCAACCCCGCCTCAGCCCGCAAGATTGTTGAGGCTGACGATCGGCATCAGGATCGACAGCACCAGCAGCATCACGATCCCGCCCATCACCAGCAGCACCGCAGGTTCGACCAGCGCCACCACGGCGGCGACCTTCGCCTTCAGATCCGCCGATTGCTCGGCAGCACTTCGGTCGAGGCTGGCGCCCAGCGTGCCGCCCGCCTCGCCGCTGGCGATCATCGCGATCAGCATGGGCGGGAAAATCCCCGAAGCGTCGGCCGCCCGCGACAGCGCCGCACCCTCGGTCACACGGCGGGTGACGTCACGCAGCTTCCCCCGGATATGGAGGTTCGGGACCGTGTCGGCGGCGGCCGACAGCGCGTCGGCCAGCGGCACGCCGCTCTGCACGAGGGTGGCGAGCGTCCCGGTAAAGCGCGACGCGTTCAGCTTGAGCACGGTGTTGCGGGTCAGCCAGCCCTGCGCCAGCATCCGGTGCCAGACCAGACGCATCGCAGGCCGGCGCAGCGCCAGCGCCAGCGTCACCCCGCCCGCCGTCAGCACGGCCAGCACCGTCAGCCCCCATGTCGACACCGCGTCCGACAGGGCGATCAGACCGCGCGTCAGCGCCGGAAGGTCGGCCCCGCGCGACGTGAAGACGCGCACGATGTCGGGCACCACGAAGGTCAGCAGCGCCACGATCACCGCCAGCGACACCAGCGCCAGAAGGGCCGGGTAGATCAGCGCCAGTTGCAGCGCCTGGCGGTTGCGGCTCTGATCCTCGATATGCACGGCGAGGTGCTCCATGACCTCGGGCAGGCGGCCCGAGGTCTCGCCCGCCCGGACCGAGGCGCGGTAGTAGTCGCCGAAGGTCGCCGGGTAGTCGTCGAGCGCGGCGGCGAAGCTGCGCCCGTCCATCACCGCGCTGCGCAGGTTCAGCAGCAGCGAGGCATCGCGGGCCCCGCGCGTCTGGCTGCCGACGATGCGCAGCGCCTCCTCGATCCGGACCTGGGCGCCGATCAGCGTGGCCAGCTGCCGGGTGACGAGCGTCAGCCGCTTCAGCCCCATCCGGGGCGTGCCGAGCGAGATGTCGCGCGATCCGATCCCGCCCTGCGATGTCCCGGTGGGCTTGCGGCGCGTCGTCTCGACCGCCAGCGGCAGGAGCTTGCGTTCGCGCAGGATGGCGCGGGCGGCGGATTCCGAAGAGGCCTCGATCACCCCCTTCAGGCGTCGCCCGCCGGGGTCGACGGCGCGGTAGAACCAGGCGGACACGTCAGCGCTCCCCGTCGATCGGTGGGTCGGCCCTGTCGGCGATCTGTTCGTCGCGGACGGCGCGGATGACCTCTTCGGCGGTGGTCAGGCCCGTCTTCATCCGCGCGATCCCGTCCTGCAGGATTCCGGGGGCGGTGCGGCGGGCGGCGGCGGTCAGTTCCGCCTCGGACGCGCCGTCGTGGATCAGGCGTTCCATCGTCCGGTCCACCGCGATGATCTCGTAGATCGGCATCCGCCCGCGATAGCCGGTCTGCCCGCAGGCGCTGCATCCGGCGGCCTTCCAGACCTGCGTCCCCTCGGGCAGGGCGCCCGACAGCAGCCGCACCTCGGCCTCGGTCAGCGCATGCGGCTCGCGGCAGTCGGGGCAGAGCTTCCGCACCAGCCGCTGCGCGATCAGCCCGCGCACCATCGGCGCCAGCAGGAACCGTTCGACCCCCATGTCGATCAGCCGCGACACCGCGCCGACGGCGGTGTTGGTGTGCAAGGTAGACATCACGAGGTGCCCGGTCATCGCCGATTCCACTGCGATCCGGGCGGTTTCGCCATCGCGGATCTCGCCCACCATGATGACGTCGGGGTCCTGCCGCAGCAGTGCCCGCAGGCCCCGCGCGAATGTCAGGCCGGTCTTCGCGCTGACCTGCATCTGGCCCACGCCGTCCATCGAATATTCGATCGGGTCCTCGACCGTCAGGATGTTGCGCTGGCGGTCGTTGAGGTTGTGCAGCGCGGCATAGAGCGACGTGGTCTTGCCCGAGCCCGTGGGCCCCGTCACCAGCACCAGCCCCTCGGGGGCCGATATGATGTGCTCGAACACCTCGCGGTCGCGCTCGGACATGCCCAGGTGGTCGATCCCGAGGCGCGTCTGCCCCCGGTCGAGAAGGCGCAGCACCACCCGTTCGCCGAACTGCGACGGCAGGGTCGAGATCCGCACGTCCAGCTCGTAGCCGCCGACCCGCAACGAGACGCGGCCGTCCTGCGGCAGGCGCTTCTCGGCGATGTCGAGCTTGCCCATCACCTTCAGGCGGCTCGCCAGCAGCGGGGCGAGGTCGCGGCTCGGCTCGATCACGTCGCGCAGCCGTCCGTCGACGCGGAAGCGGACGACGAGGCGTCGCTCCTCCACCTCGATATGCACGTCGGACGCGCCTTCCTTCACCGCCTCCAGCAGCAGGGCGTTGATCAGGCGGACGACGGGGGCGTCGTCCTTCTGGTCCAGCAGGTCGTCGACCGAAGCGGCGGTTTCGGCCAGCGCCGACAGGTCCGCGCCGTCGGTGGCGGCGAATTGCGCGGCTTCGCTGGCGCTGTCGCGGTAGAGCGCGGCGAGGCGGTCCTCGAAGGTGGCGGTGTCGACCCGTTCCCAGGCGATCAGACGGCCCGCGATGCGCTGCGCCTCGATCAGGGCCGCGACCGGCGCGGTGTCCAGATGACGGCAGATCGGCTCGTCGCCGTCGCCGGTGTCCAGCAGCACCCCCTGCGCCTTGGCGAAGCCGTAGCCGAGCCGGACGCGGGCGGCGTCGGGCGCGGGGCGGGTCTCGTCCGGGGCAGGGGCGGCCTCCGCTGCGGTGGCCTCATCCCGGTGAATGCCGGTGTCGGTCGTCAGGTCGGTCATTGCAGCGCCTCCACCGTCAGGCGGGCGGTGACCACGCCGGGTTCCGTCAGCCGCTCAACATCCAGTGCGACCGCCTTCGCGCCCTCGCGACCTTCCAGCGTGCCGATCCAGGCCAGCAGGTCGTCGAACCGGGCGCGTTCCACCACCACGCGCAGCCGCGCGCCGTCAGGATCGAGACGCGACAGCGGCACGCCTGCCTCGCCCGCGCTGCGGGTCACGCGCTGTGTCAGCGGGATCGTCGCCCGCGGCTCTGCCCCGGCGCGGGCGGTCACGCTGACGTCGTCCGCGACCTGCGCCAGCATGACATAACGGGTCAGGTCGGCCTCGAGCGCCGCGCGTTCCTCCTGCATCGGGGCCCAGGCGAAGCGCCACAGGACCAGCGCGGCGAGGATCAGCCCGCCGCCGATCACCATCACCCGTTCGCGCGGGTTGAGGGCCGAGAGCGCGCTCATTGTCCCGCCTCCCCGCGCAGGGCGAACTCGGCCCGAGCCGCGCCGTCGCCCGCCGTGGCGGTCCCGACATCGACATCCAGCCCGCCGCTGCGCAGCGCCTCTTCCGCCGCCTGCAGCTGGCCGAGGTCCGCGGCCTCGATCGACAGGGTCAGCGTGCCGCTGTCCGCCGACCAGACCATCCGCCGCACCTCGACCGGCACGCCGGAGGCAAGCAGCGCGCCGGACGCGCCATCCAGCCGGGGCAGCAGGCCGGACCCGCCGGGCTGCGCGGAGGCGCGTGTCAGGCTGCGGTAGAGCAGGCGGGGATCGTCCATCACGGTCGCCTCGGGGATGCGTTCGGCCAGCAGCCCGGCGGTCACCTCGCGCTGCGTCTCGACGAGGCCGCGCAGGGCTCCCAGATCGGCGCGGGCGATCCCGAGGTGCAGCAGCCCGACCAGCACCACGCCCGCGACGAGGGCGGTCAGCGGCGCGCGCAGGTTCCGGCGGGTGCGGAAGTCGCCCTGCCTCAGGTCGATGGCCAGTTCTGCGGGTGAGGGCGGGACGGGCGGCTCGGCGCTCCAGACGAGGTCCGCGGGCAGCGCCGCGCCACGGTTCAGGATCGCCGGTCGCCCCGCCGCGGCCCAGAGATGTGCCAGCATCCCATTCGACACCGCGAATCCGCTACCGTCCGAGGCGCGGACCAGCACGCGATCGCCGTCGCGCAGGGTGTTCCAGACGGTCTCTCCCGCCGATCCCGGTTCGGGCGCGGGCAACGCGAAGGTTTCCGGCAGCAGCGCTTGGCCGGGATGCGCTTCGGACAGCGCCCGCATCCGGTCGCGAGCGACGACCACTGCGAGGGCCCAGCCCTCGGTCAGATCGCGCCCGAGTGCGATGTGCGTATCCTCGAGCGGTCCGGCGAGGAATTCTTCGGTCGCGTAGGGCAGCGCGGCACGTTTCTGTCGCTCGGATCGCAGCGGTAGCGGAACGGCGATGAGCCCGATGTCTTCCGCCGGAACGATGGCCGTGGCGCGGGCCTGACGGGCTGACATTGTCTTGCGCAGGATCTCCACAGTGACGGGATCGCGCAGCTCACCCACGTCGTTCGCGCCGTCGTGGGGAGCGGGATCGCTGCGATCGAGGGGGGGCGCCATACCGTCAGCAGCCGCCGGGGCGGTGGATGACTTTCGGATAACCCAAGATAAAGACAAGGCTTTTTCTCTTTACAGTGGCTGCGTGCGTGGTATGGTTCCCTCAGCTTCGATCAGTGCATTTCACATCCACAGAAAAGCACGTAGGTCGAAGGATAAAAGTTTCATGCTCAAGCTGCTTGGCTGTCAGGCGAAATTTCTCCGGGCCGCGGGTCCGGTTTCTGGAGGTGCGCGACGTGCCCGCGGGGCAGGGCGCGCGCCCGACGCGGGGGTCACGCTGATCGAGATGATGGTCGTCCTGGTCATCATTGCCGTAGTCGCGGCGATGATCGTGCCGAACGTCATCGGCCGCCCCGACGATGCGCGGGTGACGGTCGCGCAGACCGACTTGCGCTCGATCTCGGGCGCGCTGGAGCTCTACTATCTGGACAACCGGACCTATCCGACGACCGCGCAGGGGCTGGCTGCGCTGGTGGATCGGCCCGCCTCGGCCCCGGTGCCGCAGAACTGGGCTGCGGGTGGGTATCTCGACACTCTGCCGCAGGACCCCTGGGGGAACGAATACATCTACCGTTCGCCCGGACAGGGTGGCGCGTTCGACCTGGTCAGCCTGGGCGCCGACGGGCGGCCCGGCGGCGACGGCGTGAACGGCGACATCCCGCTGGGTGACCAGCGCAGCGCCAAGAACTGAGATGACCGTTTCGGCCACCACGATATCCCGCCACAAAGACGCCGGTGTGACACTTGTCGAGGTGCTGGTAATTCTGGCTATCCTGTCCGTGGTGACAGGCATGGCGGCACTTGCGTTGCCGTCCGGTCCGCGCCCCGCGACCCTGCGTCAGCAGGCCGATCTGCTTGCCGCCCGGCTGGACATCGCGGCCGAGGAAAGCCTTGTCTCGGGCCGCGCCGCACGGCTGGAATGGGACACCGGCGGGTATCGTTTCACGGCACGCGAAGGTGGAGAATGGGCGCCGCACCGCAACCCGAACCTTGCCGGGCCGCACCGCCTCGAGGGAATGGCCCTGCGCCGCGCAACCGGCGGACAAACCGGGGCATTGATCCTGCGACCGGACCTCGGCCCACCGGACGGCGCGGTGGCCGCGCTGGACCTACGTGCGGTTGAGGCGCGAAACAATTATCGCGTAACGGTGCTGTTCGACGGCGCCTCGGCTAGGGTGGACGCGCGATGACCGGACCCGACCGCGAACCCGAAGCGGGATTCACCCTGATCGAGACGCTGGTGGCGATGGCCGTGCTGGCGGTGGCGGGTGTCACATTGCTGACGGCCACCGAGCGCCACGCCGCCCGGACCACCGCGCTGGAGGACCGGATCGCCGCCCGCTGGGTTGCGCAGAACGCCATGGCCGTCGCCGAACTCAAGATTCAGATGCAGCCGCAATGGCAGCGGATGCTGGATCGCGACTGGCAGGTCTCGGCCCGGCGCGGCGCCCTCGCGGACAGCGGGCTGGACCGGGTGACGATCCTCGTCGCGCCGCCAGGCGCGGATCCCGAGGACACGATCCTGCGCCTGACCGGTTACCTGCCTGCGAGCGGGGGGCAGCCATGAGCCGGGCGCTGATCTGGATTGTTGTGGTGACCGCGCTTGCGGCCCTGTCGGCGACGTTGTTCCGCCCCGCCGAACGGCTGGCGCGGCATCTGGCCGGGCAGGTCACGGTCGCCGGAATGGACCTCGACCGACCGGTGTCGCAGGATAGAACGCAGGCCGAAACCGACGTCTCCAATATCCTCGCATTCGCGCCGTTCGGCGATCCCGCCATGCCCGAGTCCGAAGCGCCCGACACACCGACCGGTCGAGTGCTGGACCTGGCGCTGCGCGGCGTGCTGGCGGCGCAGGATCAGGCGTCCTCGCGGGCGCTGATCCTGGTCTCGGGCAAGGGCGGTTTCTACCGCGTCGGGGACAACCTGGCGCGCGATGCGGTCCTGACGGCCATCAACCCCGAAACCGTCGAGGTCGAGGTGGACGGGACGGCACAGACCTACGGCTTCGACGGCATTCTGCGGGATGACGAGCCTGTCGCGTCCGCCTCGGCGACCGGAGACGCGGACGAGACGGCGTCGACCACCGGATCGCCCCTCGACCGGTTCAACGCATCGGTCACGGCTGGGCGCGGCTCGCTCGACCTGCGCGAGGCGCCGCCGCCGGAAACCACTCAGGAATATATCGCCATGTGGCGTCAGCGCATCATCGACAGCCCGAACGAGGTGCTGGAGACGATCGGCTTGGTCGCAGGGGCGGATGGCTATACGATCAGGGAAGATCCGAATACAGGCGTCATTCTGGCAGGGCTTCGGCCCGGCGACGTGGTGACGAGGGTCAACGGACAATCAGTGGGCGACCCCGAGCAGGACACCGCGTTCTACGACGAAGTGGCGGCTTCGGGTCATGCCAGGCTGGAAGTCGTGAGGGGCGATGAGAAGATCCTCATGTCGTTCCCGCTTCGGTAGAAGGGCGGAGATGCCGTACATTATCCAGAGATGGCTGCGCCTGATCTGCATGGCGCTGGCGGTCCTTTCGGGGCCGCAGACTGTCCTGGGGCAACCCCTGACGGAAACCGGCGAATACACGATCAACCTGCGGAGCGCCGACATCTCGGTGCTGGCCGAACAGGTATCCGAGATCACGGGCCGGACGCTGGTGATCGACCCCGGCCTGTCCGGCAATGTCTCGGTCATCTCGTCAGAACCGCTGACCGAGGCGGGGGTCTGGGCGTTGTTCCAGTCGATCCTTCGGGTGCGCGGCTTCGTGGCCGTGGAAAGCGGAGTCGTCTGGGAAATCGTGACCGAGGCCGACGCGCGGTCCAAGGGCATGACGCTCGACAGCGCTCTGGCCGGGTCGCAGGATGTGGTGACAAAGCTGCTGCCGCTGGACCGCCTGCCGTCGGCCGAGGCGGTTCGCGTCCTGCGCCCGCTGGTTGCGCAGGAAGGGTATATCGAGGCGCTGAACGACCCGAACGCGATCATCATCACCGACACCCAGGCCAACGTGAACCGCATCGTCGAGATCGCGCGCACCTTCGACAGCGGGACAATCCTGCGGACCGAGGTCATCCGCTTCACCTATGCCGACGCCGCCGCCGTGCTTGAGGCGCTGAACCAGGTGCTGGGGACCTCGGGCACCGGGGCGCGGTTGTCGGTCGATCCGGCGTCGAACATCCTTCTGGTGCGCGGCACCGAGTCCGACATCGACCAGATCCGCAGCCTCGCCCGCAGCATGGACGTGGCGCCGCGCACCAATCCTCAGGACGCCAGCCGGACGCATATCTACAAGCTGCTTTATGCCGACGCCGAGGTGGTGGCCGAGATCGTGACGGCCACGCTTCAGGGCGGCACCGACATCACCAACCCCGTCGCGGCCTCCGTCGCCGAGGGCGAGGACAGCGCCGCGCCGCCCGCGCCCGTGGGCCCCGCGCCCGAGGTGTCCGTGCAGGCCTCCACCGCGACAAACTCGGTCATCGTGCGCGGCAACGCCCGACAGATCGACGAAGTGGTACAGATCATCCGCGCGCTGGATCAGCCCCGCGCCCAGGTGATGATCGAGGCCGCTATCGTCGAGGTTTCGGGCGACGTCGCCGAACGCCTGGGCGTCCAGCTGGGGATAGGGCCGGAACAGCCGTCCAGGGGCATCGCGGCGACGTCCTTTTCCGAAGGCGGCGCAGGCCTGGGGGCGGTCCTCGCCGCGCTCGGGGTGCCGCAGGGCTCGGCCCTGACCTCGGGGCTGACTGTGGCGGGCACGGCCGACAATTTCGGCATCCTCGTCCAGGCTCTGTCGCAATCGACGAATGCCAACCTGCTGTCCACGCCGTCTATCACCACGATGGACAACAAGGCCGCCACCATCGTCGTCGGCCAGAACGTGCCCTTCCGAACGGGCAGTTTCGGGACAGACGGGAACACGGTCCAGCCCTTCACCACCATCGAACGCCGCGACGTCGGCATCACCATGCAGGTGTTGCCGCGCGTGACATCGAACGGGATCGTCCGGCTGGACATCTCGCAGGAGGTGTCGTCGCTGGTGAACACCACGGTCCAGGGGGCTGCCGATCTGATCACCAATCGCAGGGTGATCGAGACGACCGTGCAGGCCCGCGACGGCGGCACCGTAGTTCTGGGCGGGCTGATTACCGACGACCAGCAGAACACGAAATCCAAGGTGCCGGTTCTGGGCGACGTGCCGCTGATCGGGGGGCTGTTCCGCGCGAATAACAACTCGAATACCCGCCGGACGCTCTTCGTGTTCATGCGCCCGACCGTGATCGACAGCGCGCACAAGGCCCAGGCGGTGGCCGACCGCCAGTTCCGCAAGCTGCGCGCCGCCGATGCGGCCGAACCGCCGCGGAACCTGTTGAAGGAGCGCAAGGTCCAGAAGCTGCCGCTCGAGATCAACGGGCTTTACTAGCCTGCGCCGAAACTCTTGCCCGCTGCCGGACGTGACTGGGGGGACGGCCAACAGGGCAAGAGAGGAACGACAGTGAACCTGAAACCTGCGACATCCGGCGCAAAGGCGGCCCTTGCCGCGATTGTCGGCGCGGTGCTGATCTGGGCCGCGCCCGCCTCGGCCCACGAGTTCTGGCTGGAGGCCGAGGACTGGACGGTCGAACCGGGCGGGACCATCCGTCTCGATATGCGCAACGGGGTCGAGATGAAGGGCCCGACTTTCCCATGGGACGCGCGGCGCGTCGCTCGGGCCGATCTGGTCGCGCCCTCGGGCACCACGCCCTATGAGGGGCGGATCGGCGACATGCCGGCCGTCCGGATCGAGGACGCGCAGTCCGGGCTGAACGTGATGATCTTCGAAAGCAAGGTCACGAGTCTGACCTATGACCGGTTCGAGTTGTTCCGGAAATTCACCGAGGAAAAGGCGCTGGACGACGCGCTTCGCACGCATCTGGACGAAAGGCTGCCGCAGAACGGATTGCGCGAGATCTACACCCGGCACACGAAGGCCCTGATCGCGGTCGGCGACGGCGCGGGCGAGGACGCGGATCGCGGTCTGGACCACGAACTGGTGGCGCTGACGAATCCCTATACCCTGGCGCCGGGCGAGCCGATGCGGGTTCGCCTGCTCCGGGACGGCGCGCCGGTGCCCGATGTCCGCATCACCGTCTTCCGGCGCGACGATGCGGACGAGGTGACCGTCGCGCCGTATCAAACCGATGGCGAGGGGCGCATCGCCTTTCCGCTGGAGGCCGGGTCGGACTACCTGGTCGACAATGTCTACCTGCGTCGCACGACCCGCCAGGAACTGCTCGAGCACACCGCGATCTGGGCGTCCTCGTGGGCGGCCCTCACCTTCGGGGTGGACGGCTGACGGATACGAAAGCGGCTGTCGAATTTGGGCGACCGATGAAGCCCCCGCGACTTGTGTCGATGCACCGGCAGATGCCGGAATGTTTGACCGACTTCCCAAAGCACACCGCGGTCATGGGTTCTTTACGTGCTGCCCGAGGGCGCTTGCCAGTCCGCAGAGTTACGATCCTCAGTGTTTTGAGAAGGTGCGACGTGGGGCCCATCGTCTCAGCCGGTCGATCTGTGAAACCAACGACTGCGCGGACCTGATGAATAGCTTGCAAGGTTATTTGACCAAAGACCGCCGACAGATTGCATCGCCGCCTATGGCCGGCCCCTCTGGGAGGTCTTGACCCGCCGCAGGGATACGGAACTTTCGATGTTGGACACGCCTGTCACCTTGGTCAGTTTGCCGGTCAGGAAGGCTTCGAACGAGGCGAGGTCGGGCGTGACCACTCTAAGCAGATAGTCCCGGTTGCCGGTCATCAACCAGCAATCGGAGACTTCGGGAAAGTTGTCTATCGCCTTTTCGAACTCCACGAGCGCCTGATCGACCTGGCGACTGAGCTGAACCGAGACGAAAACCGAGAAGTCGTAGCCCAGGGCCGCTTCGTCGATGATCGCGGCGTAGGAGCTGATGATGCCCCTTGTCTCCAGCTGCCGGATGCGGCGTGACACCGGTGTGGGTGACAGTCCGACAGTCTGGCTTATCTCTTGCAGGGACATGCGACCGTCTTTCGACAGAAGGTCGAGGATTCGCCAGTCGATCGGATCGAGATTAGCCAGACTCATCGTGATTTCCGCCATTCTGTAGTTGGAATCACCAATACACGGTCATCAGGGTGGCGAAAACGCAAACTTCGAACCCCGCGTGTCTGGTAACCTGCTCCGGATACAGGAGAACACGATGTCCAAGTCCCATCTGCGAACCATTGAACAGCGGCTGCTCTGGCTGTCGCACTGGATGATTCACAACGCCAACCACGTCCGGCCCAAGGTCGACGGAATCAAGGTGGGCGGACACCAGGCCTCCTCCGCGTCGATGGTTTCGATGATGACGGCGCTCTATTTCTCGGCGCTGCGCCCCGAGGACCGGGTGGCGGTGAAACCGCATGCCTCGCCCATCTTTCACGCGATGCAGTACCTGATGGGCAACCAGACGCGCGAGAAGATGGAGAACTTCCGCGGTTTCGGCGGTGTGCAATCCTATCCCAGCCGGACCAAGGATATCGACGACGTGGATTTCTCGACCGGTTCGGTCGGGCTCGGCGTCGCCATAACCTCCTTTGCCTCGATCATCCAGGACTACGTGACCGCCAAGGACTGGGGAAAAGAGGTCCGTTCGGGGCGGATGATCGCGCTCATGGGCGATGCCGAACTGGACGAGGGGAACGTCTACGAATGTCTGCAGGAAGGCTGGAAGCATGACCTGCGCAACGCGTGGTGGATCATCGACTACAACCGGCAGTCGCTGGATGGCGTCGTGCGCGAGGGCCTGTGGGAACGGATCGAGAAGATCTTCGGCGCCTTCGGATGGGATGTCGTCCGGATCAAGTACGGGGCACTGCAGCGGGCCGCCTTCGAGGAGCCGGGCGGGGATCGCCTGCGGGACTGGATCGACGCCTGCCCGAACGATCTCTATTCCGCGCTGACGTTCCAGGGCGGAGCCATCTGGCGTGAACACCTGATGGAGGACCTGGGCGACCAGGGCGACGTGACGGCCCTGATCGAACGCCGCAGTGACGCGGAACTGGCCGAGCTGATGGAAAACCTCGGCGGGAACTGCGTTCAGACGATGGCCGACACCTTTGCCGGTATCGACCACGACCGCCCCACCTGTTTCCTCGCCTACACGATCAAGGGCTGGGGCACGCCGATTGCCGGGCACAAGGACAACCATGGCGGGCTGATGACCAAGGGCCAGATGGCCGAGTGGCAGAAGCACATGGGCGTGCCGGAAGGTGCCGAATGGGAACCCATGGCGACGGTCGAGGATCCCGACGCCCTCTCGGCGTTCCTGCGCGACGTGCCGTTCTTCGCGGCCGGCCCGCGCAGGCATGAGGATGCGCGCCTGGCGGTCCCCGAGATCGCGATGCCCGTGGATCGGGACATCGCCACCCAGATGGCGTTCGGGAAAATCCTCGACGACCTTGCGAAGGGCGGGTCCGAGCTGGCGCAGAGGATTGTGACGACCTCGCCTGACGTGACGGGGACGACCGGGCTGGGACCATGGGTCAACCGGCGCGGCCTGTTCGCGCGCCGCGAACAGAAGGACACCTTCCGCGACCGAAAGATCCCGTCGACCGCGAAATGGGACTTCTCGCCCGAGGGGCAGCATATCGAACTGGGCATCGCCGAGATGAACCTGTTCCTGCTGCTCGGTGCGGCGGGCCTGTCGCATTCGCTGTTCGGAAAACGGCTGATACCGGTCGGCACCGTCTACGATCCCTTCGTGAACCGGGGCCTCGATGCGCTGAACTACGCCTGCTACCAGGATGCGCGTTTCCTGATCGCCGGGACGCCTTCGGGGGTGACCCTTGCGCCCGAGGGCGGTGCGCACCAGTCCGTCGGCACCCCGCTCATCGGGATGAGCCAGGACGGCCTCGCGGCATTCGAGCCCGCCTTCGTCGACGAGCTTGCCGTCATCATGGAGTGGGCCTTCGACTACCTGCAGCGCGACGGGGCAGGGGATCCGGATGAACGCACGTGGCTGCGTGATGAAACCGGCGGGTCCGTCTACCTGCGGCTCAGCACGAACCCGATCGAACAGCCGGGCAAGCGGCACGACGACGCGTTCCGCCAGGGCGCCATCGACGGGGCATACTGGCTGCGCAAGCCGGGACCGAACTGCGAGGTCGTGATCGCCTACCAGGGCGCGGTCGCCCCCGAGGCGATCCGGGCCGCCGGCATGATCGGTCAGGGCCGGCGCGATGTCGGCGTCCTTGCGGTCACCTCCGCCGACCGTCTGAACGCGGGCTGGACGGCGGCACAACGCGCCCGTGCGCGCGGGCAGGGGCAGGCTCAGGCGCATGTGGAACGGCTCTTTGCCGAGGTGCCCCGGTCGGCCAGCCTTGTCACAGTGATCGACGGACATCCCGCCACGCTGGCGTGGCTGGGATCGGTGCAGGGCCATCGGACCGTGCCGCTCGGGGTGGAGCATTTCGGGCAGACCGGGACGATCGGAGACCTGTATCGCCACTACGGGATCGACGCACGCAGCATCGTGGAAAAGGTGCAGGGTCTGACGGTCGGCCGGTCCATTCCCGTGTACCAGTCCTAGGACCCGCGCCATTTGGCCAGTGTGATCAGGGGCGCCGGTTCTATTGGCGCCCCTGTCTGCATGTCACCTCAACCGAGCGGCGCCTCGTGACATCGGAGCGGCCAACAGCCCCGGACCAATGCGCGGCGTTGACAAAGGAACGGGGGCGGCAAGCGCCACCCCCGTACATCCGAGGCGTTCCGAGGGAAACGACCGTCAGATCCTGCGGCCGATTTCGTGGCCCTGGTACATGACCTGAAGCAGGTCCCGCGGGGCCAGCGCGTCACCGATGACCGAGGTCGCATATCCCTCGGTGATCGCGGCGAGCGGGTTGTCGCGCGGCAGGCCAGGGCTGGACACGCAAACCGTATCGACGGACCGGATCCAGCGGTCTTCGTCCGAGCCGTCGGTGAACCGCACATCCGTGCCGTTCCATTCAAGGATCCGCGCCAGTGTGTAGAACTTGACGCCCGCCTTCTTGAGCCGGTCGACGATCAGCATCTGGCTGTAGGAATTGATTTCCCAGAACAGGCCCGCACCTGGCGACAGCACGCTGACGTCGTGACCGGCGGTCGCGAGCGTCTCGGCGGCCGACGCGGCGCGCCATGCGCCTTCGAAGTCCAGCAGGACCACGCGCTGCCCCGCATCGGCGGGCCGCCCGATCAGGTGCGCGGCATCCAGCACCGGGGCATCCAGCGAAATTTCAGTGGTCGGCGCGGCGCCGGTCGCGATCACGATATGGTCCGGCGCCAGGCTCTCGACCATTGCGCGGTCGGCCGTCACGCCGGTCCTGATCTGGACGCCGATGCGATCCAGCTGACGACGCTCGTAATCGACCAGCTTGCGCAGATCGGACCGGCCGGTGCCGCGTGCGCCCACCCGGAGGGCCCCGCCGATATCGCTGTCCTGTTCCCAGACATGCACGTCATGTCCCCGTGTGGCCGCGACGCGCGCGGCTTCCAGCCCAGCCGGACCGGCCCCGATGACAAGGACCTTCCGCCGGACCGCAGCGGTGCCGTAGTCGTCATCCGGCCATGACTTTTCCCGTCCCGAGGTGGGGTTCATCATGCAGCTGAGGGCCAGTCCCCGGTTCAGCTCGCCGATGCAGTAATTGCAGCTCACGCAGGGGCGAATTTCGTCGACACGGCCTTCCTGCGCTTTCCGCATGATCTGCGGGTCCGCGATATGCGCGCGTGTCATGCCGATCATCGAGATCTTCGTCTCCGCCAGCACACGCTCGGCGATGTCGATGCTGGTCATCCGGCCGAGGCCCATGACCGGCACATCGGGGAACCGTTCCGCGACGGCGGTCGGAAGGTGCACGAACGGCGCATCGCCGTAGTTCATGTCGGCGACATGGTAGCCGATGCTGGGCGAGGTGTATTCGGCATGGGACACGTTGATGAAATCCAGACGCGGGACCGCCCGGCGCGTGATCTCGACCATGTCCAGCGTTGCGTCCAGCCCCATGCCGCCGGGCACGAAGTCGTCGGCGCTGATCCGGATCCCGACGGCGAAGCCGGGGCCGACGGCCTCCTCCACGGCGGTCACGAGCTCGATCCCGAGGCGTGTGCGGTTCTCGAGCGATCCGCCGTATTCATCCGTCCGTTCGTTGCTGTTGAGCGACAGGAACTGGTGGACGAGGTGGCCATGGCCGAAATGCACCTCGATCCCGTCGAACCCGGCCCGTTCCAGCAGCAGCGCGCAGCGGACGTAGTAGTCGGTCAGCTCCGCGATATCGCGTTTCTCCATCGCGTGCGGGACCCGGCCGAGCGCGTTCCAGCGTGTGGCAGAGGGGGCCCAGGCCACGCTGCCGGTGACGAGGTTGTCGTTGTGGCGGCCGGTATGCACAAGCTGCCCCATGATCCTTGTGCCGTGTTCGTGCACGGCCTCGGCGATGGCGCGGAAGGCGTCCTCGGACTCTTCCTTGTAGCCCACGATGCAGTTGGGCCGGCCGATGCTGGTCGGATGAACCCGGATGCCTTCCGTGATGATCAGGCCGACGCCGCCCTTGGCGCGTGCCCGGTGGAAGTCGACATGCCGCTGTGTCGGCATGAAATCGTGTCCGAAGTTCGTCGTGTGCGCAGACACGAAGATCCGGTTCTTCAGGTCCAGTGGCCCCAGCCGGACCTGCTGGAAGCATCTCTCAAAGTCAGCCATGGCTGCCCACCCCGACGGAAACGGTCGCCATCCCGTTTGCGAAGACCTTCGAGACGGGGCAGCGGATATGCGCCTTGTCGGCCACGTCCTTCAGCGTCGCCGGATCACCGGACGTCGCCATGACGGTGAGCGTCGCCTTCGTGATCTCGTAGACCCCGTCATTCACGGACAGGACGACCTCCACGTGGAATTCGGGATCGGTCGGCACCCCGGCAAGGTTGGCCTCATAGGCATAGGCCCCACCATAGCAGGCGGCCCAGGCCCCGGCCAAAAGTTCTTCGGGTGTCACGCCGGGCGTGGTCACGCCGGGGGGAATGACCTTGCTGTCGATGCTGCCGGTTTCGGTCCAGACGCGGCCTTTCCGGCCCCCGGTGGCGCGTGCGGTCGACGGATATTCCATTTCCAGGTCCCTTCTGTCTTCGGTGGGTGAGTGGCGGTGCGCGGTGCGCATCATGCGAGGTTCTTCAGTAGGTCGGTGCCGGTTCCCGGCTGGAGAGCAGCGCGTGCGATCCCGAGACGAGGGAAACGACCGGTTGCAGCCCGTCGGTCTCCGGCAATGTCAGGATCCGGCGCCAGGCCGCTTCCGGCTCCGCAAGATACGGGCGGGTCAGGGCCAGGAACTTGCGCTCCAGATCGGCGGTGGTCATCGGGTTCGCGATGCTGCCCGTGGCGTTCTCGATGACGATCTCGCGCTCGGTCCCGTCGCTCAGCACGATCGCCGCGCGGCAGGATTGCTTGAGCATGGCGTCGTCCACCACCAGCGTGACCTTGCGCCGGGCCGCGATGCTGTCGGGGCGGTTGGCCAGCTCGGTCGAGAATTCCGCCAGCCCGCCGTCACCTTCCAGCAGGCCGGCCGCGAAGCAGTGATAGGCGGAGAACTTGGATTGCGTCCCGTCCTTCGGCTCCTTGACCCCCATGACGGCCGGGACCGTATGGTTCACGCGGATCGTGACCGACGCGAGGTCGTCGACGGTCAGCCCATCGTGCCTCAGCTGGCGTCCGACGTCGATGATCGGGTGACTGACGATCCCGCAGGCGTATGGCTTGAAGGCATTTGCGTCCAGCTCCCACCCGGACCCGAGGCCATCGGCCACCGTTGCCCAGGACAGCGTCCCGGCGAATTCCGCTCCGACCCCATCGTCCGCCGCGCGCGGATCGACATCGGACAGCATCCCATCCCCGGCCATCTGCACGAGACGCAGCATATCCGCCGCCGCCTTTCCGGGATGCAGGGGCTTGGCCATCGAGCCGAGCTGTTCGGTATGCCCGGCGAGAGTCTTGAGCGCCATGGCGACGACTCGTGCGAGGTCATCCTGCGACAGTCCCGCCAGAAGCCCGCCCGCCAGCGCGCCGCCGATCCGACCGGCGGTCGAGGTCAGGTGCCATCCGCGATCGAAATGCGAGGACCCAAGGGACAGGCCGACGCGCGAAGCGATCTCGACCCCTGCGGCGACGGCGGTGGCGAAATCCCTGCCGGACCTGCCGTTCAGGACGGCGACCGACAGGGCGACCGGCACGATGGGTGCGCCCGGATGCAGAACGGTGCTAAGATGGGTGTCGTCGAAATCCTCGACATGCATCGCGGTCCCGTGGACGAGGCAGGCGGAAACCGGGTCCAGCCGGGCCGCCCGGCCCAGCACCGGCAGGGTGCGTTCCTCGTCGGCGAAGGTGCCATGCGTTTCGAGCGTCTTCAGGATGATCGACACGGTTTCCGTATTGGTCCCGGCCACGCCGAGGCCGAGGGAATTGCCGATTGTGTGCAGCGCGGCCATGCGCGTCGTTTCCGGCAGGTCATCCCATGCAAGGGAGGTGGCCCATTTCACCACGGTGGAAAAAGTCGTCTCAGACATGCGCGTGCTCCCGTTCGAATGAGGCGGCCAGTTCGGGATGCAGATCGCGGAGCCTCCCGGTTGCGGTGGTCGCGGCCCCGGAGCGGGCGGCAGGGGACAACACGGTTCCGGGCCGCAGGGCGAGGCCTGCCGTGATCGCAGCGGACTCGCCGCCGCCCAGTGACGCCCGCCAGCCGCGCGCACCTTCGAGGCCCTTGGGCGAGGCGGTGAAACCCTCGTGGGCAAGGCAAGCGGCGAGGGTGCCGTTGGCGCAGCACAATGCGACCATGAGGGGCATGGCTGCGCCCGTCCGATCCGGGCGCCGGGTGGCCAGTGTCATGCTCGACGCAATGCCGAAGGCGTTGCTCAGCCTCGTCGCGTCGGTGCCGAGCAGGAAGGCGACGCCGATCGCCATCGACATGGGAAGGACGTGACCGGGTTCCTCCACGGAGGTTGCCGGGACAACCTCTGCCAGCTGATCGGCGGCATGGGTCGCGATGTCGAGGGCGGCGATCACCTGATCCATGGCTTTGTCATGGGCGAGCCCGACGGCGATCAGCGTGGCCGCATGCCCGATCTCGAACGCGGCACGCCGGGTGTCAGTGTCACGAACTGCTGCGGGAACGCCCTGCATGGCGCGCGTCACGACGTGCTGCACCCGGTAGAGGTCCGACGGGTCATGGTAGCCGGTCGTCCCGTTGCCGATGGCTTGCGCTGCTGCGGAAAGACTTGTGCGCGCCTCGCGCGATCGCACCTCGTCCAGCGGTTTCGAAAACCGCTCAATCAATCCGGCGACGAAATCAGCCTGTTTCATCGAATTCATTCTGCTCCTCCAGTTGGTATTTCGGACAACACCCTCGGCGCGGCTTTCGCGCGGCGTGTCCCTCGGGGTTTGACGACCCCGTGGCCGGGTGATCTGGCACAGGGCAGCGACCCTTGCCGCAGTCGTGCGCCCGGCATCGCGACACACAGGCCACGGACTGGCGGCAGGACGGGCGCGGTTACCATTCCGCCGTCGCCTTCATCCCGACCGGCCCGCCGACACTGGCGGTCCAGAGCTCGGCCCGATCCCCGTCGGGTGTCGCGTTCAGCGTGAAATCGGCGGTGTCGAAGACCGGCGAAAGGCTGCGGAAGCTGAAGCGGCGGGGTGCGGAGCCGCGCAGTTCCTCGGCCAGTCGTATCAGCATGGTCGCCTGCATCGGACCCTGCACGATCAGGCCGGGGTAGTGTTCCTCCTCCCGGACGTAGGGCAGGTCGTAGTGGATGCGGTGCGAATTGAAGGTGACGGCGGAATACCGAAACAGCTGCGTCGCCGACGGCCGGACCGTGCTCACATGCGCGCCCTGCGGGGCGGCGTCCTCTCCGCGCTGGCGGGCCGCGTTGGCGGGGGCCGTGGCGTCGCGGTAGACGATGTGCTGGACCTCGGTGATCCGGGTCTCACCCGCGACGGCCCAGTCATGTCCGACCGTGACGAAGCACAGCCTGCCCGAGCGGCCTTCCTTGACCTCGACGTTCTGGATGGTCGAAGTCCGTTCGACCAGATCGCCGACGCGTATCGGCGCGTGAAAGTCGAGACTGGCCGCGGCCCACATCCGGCGGGGCAGGGGGACCGGGGGCAGGAAGCCACCCCGCGCCGGATGACCGTCTTCGCCAAGGCCAGACGTCGGAACGATGGGCTGGGCGATACAGTAATGCGCGAGCAGGGGCGCGGGGGCGCCCGTGGCGGGTGCGGTGGCATCGTCGAACGTTGCATTGAACTGGGCGGCCAGATGCCCCGACATTTCGCCGGTCATCCGTTCCTGCCGCCCGATCCATGTCCTGAGATGTGAAATGTCCATGTGGTGCGTGCTCCGGTACCGGATTGGCGGGTGGCGCGGCCGCGTCTTGCCCGACGGGACCGCTGACAGGGGTGTTCGCGGTCCGAACGATGTCGGACACGCGGTCTTTCAGGCGGGATCGAACGCCTTCGGCATCGCGCCTGCGATTGTCTCGTACGCCGCCGCCGCACGGATCAGGGCGGGCTCATCGCATGGACGCGCGGCGAGCTGGATCGAGATGGGCAGCCCGTTGGACGCGAGACCGGACATCAGGGAGATCGCGGGCGCACCTGTCACGTTGAACGGCGTCCGGGCCTGCCGCGCATAAGTCCGGGCGGTGCCTGCCGGATCGTCGAAGCGTCCGGCCGGGTCCATCGAGGAGGCGCACAGGATGATGTCGTACTCGGCAAAGCACCGCGCCATCTGCTGCACCAGTTCCGTGCGGCGCATCTGCGCGCGCACGAGGTCCGCCGCGCCGACGAATGCGCCGACAAGCAGGCTCTCGCGCTGCGCCGCGCCATAGTCCTGCGGCTGATCCTTCAGGAAGTCCTGGTGAATCGCATAGGCGTCCGAATGCAGGATCACCCGGTTCACGGCGAAATATTCATCCGCCGCAGCCAGTTGGTAGTCGTCCACGCGGGCGCCGGCGTTCGAGAAGAGTTCGGCCGCGCGATCCAGTCCCGCTGCAACCTCGGGGTCCGCGATCACGTCCTGTTCGTGGAAATGGCGGACATAGGCGATGCGCAGACCCTCAGCGTCGGACGTGCCACCGGACAGGGTCGTCCAAGGCATCGTGACGCTCGACGGGTCGGCGGCGCTCGGATGCGCCAGAGCCTCGAGCGCGATCGCCGCGTCGCGGGTCGAGCGGGTCAGCAACCCGACCGTGTCGAGGCTGGGCGAGAGCGGGAACACCCCCTCGCGCGAAATGGCACCGTAGGTCGGTTTCAGCCCCACGATCCCGCAAGCGCTGGCGGGATGACGTGCCGAACCGCCGGTATCCGTTCCGATGCCGAGGGGAAACATGCCCGCCGCGACCCCGGCCCCTGACCCCGAGGACGATCCGCCGGGGTGATGGTCGACGTTCCACGGGTTGCGGGCAGGCGGCGCCGGCAGGTCGAGCGAGGGCAGACCATTCGCGAATTCGTGCGTGGCCACCTTGCCGAGGATGATCGCGCCCTGTTCCCGCAGCGTCCGTGTGACGGATGCGTCGCTGGTGACGGGGTGATCCGGCATGATCCGGGATCCGCATCGTGTCGGCATGCCCGCGACGTCGATGATGTCCTTGATGCCGACCGGGATGCCATCCAGCCGGCCGCGCGGCGTGCCGGCGCGATAGGCGCGGTCCGAGGCGGCGGCCATGTCACGTGCGCCGCTGACATCGAGGTGGACGAACACCGAGAGGCGGCCGTCGGTCTCCTCGATGCGGCGCAGGCAGCTTTCCAGAACCTCGGTGGGCAGGAAGTCACCGGCGGCATAGCCGTCGAGCAGGGCCTCGATGCCCAAGGTCCAGAGCTCGGTGGAGGGCGAGGTCCGCGCGCTCATTTCATCACCGTCATCGGGGGCCACGGCTCGCCGAAGCGACCGCCCTCGAGCCTGATCCTGGAACCGGCATCGCCGGCGCGCCTGGCCGCCGCGATGACGCTCTGCGGATCGGTTTCCACCGCGCGGTCCAGACCGAGACGCCGCGCGACCTGCAGGACATCCTCGTCTGTCATTTGACGCTCGCGAGTGTCCTGCCCTGCGGGGCCGGGACAGCGTTTTCAAACCAGTCGATCAGCTGCCTGCCCTGAACGAAGGCCACGTCGTCATGGCTCATGAGCAGGTCCAGCATGTCGCAGAATTCGCCGAAGCGATGCGGCACGCCCATCAGGTGCGGGTGAAGCCCGAGGGACAGCACCTTCGGACCGGTCTCGGGTTCGGCATCGAAACATTCGAGCGTCTTCTTCAGCCGCTTGGCGAATTCGCCCGTTGCGAAGTTCGCGATCACGTAGAGCGGGCTGTCGTTGAGTTCGAGGTTGTACGGCATGTTGATCATCGGGCCGTTGCGGGTGTCCATCCAGCACGGCTGATCGTCCAGGACCCAGTCGAGGATATAGCGGATGCCGAGTTCGGACAGGTAATCCGGGGTGTCGTAACTTTCGCCCAGGCCCGGCCCGAGCCAGCCGAGAACCTGTTCGCCCGAGAATTTGGACAGCTTATCCAATGCGGCGGCGATCACGGCACGTTCGTCGTCTTCGGTCTGGACCGCCTTCTGGTACATCCCGTGGCCGATGAATTCCCAGCCGAGGTCGCGGACCCGTGTCGCGATGCTTTCATAGACCTCGACGACGTCGGCGTTGATGCTGCAGCCTGCCGTCAGCCCGCGGGATTCTATCGCTTTGAACATCCGGGGCATCCCCACGCGCAGACCGTATTCCGCCCATGCGAAGTTCGGCACGTCGGGGACACTCTTCTGGCCCTGCGGGGGCGTGCTGATGCCGCGCGGCATCGGATGATCGAACCGCCAGTGCTCAAGGTTCACCACCAGATGCACCAGGATGCGCTTCCCTTCGAACAGTGGCAGGGCAGGGGCGTCGGTGGAAGCTCGGAAGGGAATTCTCGGGTTAGACAAGTGGTTCTCCGTTACTCAGATCGGCCCCCGAAGCGAAGCCATCGCGCACCCCGCGCGATGGCGCGGCGTGCTCAAAGGTTGTGCGCGCTAGTGCCCGCAACGAAAAAAGTTCGACAATGTCGGCGCTGAGCAAGGGCAGCCTCTGGACTTGATAGATCCCTGGAGTATTGCGAAAATACTCGCCTCTGCTCTTCCGCGACTTCTCGACCTCCGTTGTGTAGCAGGCGAAAGCGGCGCTGAAACAGACTTCGTTCGCACTATCAGCTATGCCGTCCAGAGGGGTCGTCACTTGGAACTCAAGCAACTCACCTACTTCTGCGAGGTCGCGGCGGCGGGAAGCTTTTCCAAGGCCGCCGTGCAGCTTTCCATCGTTCAGCCCGCGCTGAGCCGCCAGATTTCGCGGCTGGAGGAAGAGGTCGGGGTCAAGCTGTTCTACCGGAACGGACGCGGAGTCGAACCGACCCCCGAAGGCCTGCAGTTGCTGGACACGGCGCACAGGGTCCTGGGCGACCTTCAACAGCTCCAGGCGTCGCTGGCCGGGACGCAGAAGGAGGTGATGGGCCGGGTGTCGCTGGCGATGCCGCCATCCGTCGACGGCCTGATCGGCGCCGCCGTGGTCGAACGGGTCCGGACCGAACTGCCGCGCGTGCAGCTTCACATCAGCGAAGGCTTTTCCGGTCATGTCGCCGAATGGCTGATGACGGGGCGCGTCGATCTCGGCGTCGTTCATCAGGCGGGCGCCCAGCCCTCGATGCAGGCCGAGGTCATCATCGACGAACCCCTGCACCTGGTCGGCCGCCCCTCCGAAGAATACGGGCTGGTCGCGGAGCAGGGCGGAACCTTTCCCGTCTCGGGGCTTGCAAGGCTGCCCCTGCTGCAGCACGGAGAGAACCACGGTTTGCGCAGGCTGACCGACCGGATGATGTCCGAGGCGGGGCTGTCCTTCAAAGCGGATATCGAAGTCGACGCGATCGCCACCATCCGAAAGCTTCTCAGGGTGGGCAAATACTACGGCGTCCTGCCCGTGGGCTATATGGAGTATGAACTGTCCCGCGGTGACGTTTTCGCCTGGCGGCTGGTCGAGCCCGGTGCAAAGAACGTGATGACCCTGGCGATGTCCCCGAACCGTCCGTTCACCGTCGCGGTGGAAGGTGTGCGCAAGATCATACTGGCGGAAGCCAGGCGCGTTCAGAAAGCCGGCGTCGCGATCACCTGAAGCGAAGGCCGCGACAGACAGGCACCTACGGGGAGGCGGAGCCAGCACGCCCCGGCATAGCTGCTAATTTCTTTGCAACATAGATGGGGCCGTACTTCATGCGGTAGGTTCGTGGAATGCTATGTCCCAGGCAAGATACATGACATCCGCCCATGAGAACCTACTGAGCGTAAACGCATACTTGGCACCCGCCGAGCAAGACCCTTCCAGCTTTGCCAAACAGGCGGCGCGTGCAGGGTTCGGCGGGGTCGGCTGGACCCAGGCGATGCTGCAGGCGGTCGGCGCGAGCGAGCTCAGGAAGATCTCGGATGGCGAGGGTCTTGTCGTGACCTCTCTCAACAGCGCTGGCTACTTCACCTGGCCGGACGCCGCGCGACAGCAGCAGCAGGACCGCGTAAACCTCCAGCTGATCGACGATGCGGCGGTGCTCGGTGCCCGCCAGCTCGTTGTGATAACCGGCGGGATCGACGGCGGTTTGGATGCCGCGCCCTCCCGGCAGAGCATGCGCGATGCGCGGGCGCGCGTGGAGATCGGGTTGACGGCCCTCGACCGGCGCGCGGCCGCCTCGGACGTCCGGCTGGGGCTGGAGCCGATACACCCGGCCGATCATCTGCGGAAGGGGTGCATCAACTCGATAGATGATGCCCTGAGCCTGTGCCGCGCGCTCAAGGTCACGGATCTGGTCATCGACACGTTCCACTCGGCCTGGGACCGTGCGCTGCTTGACCTTCGGTCGATCGCGGGCGATCGCCTCGGCTGCATCCAGGTCTGCAACTGGTTCGAACCTTCGCCCGAGGCAAAGCCGTCACGGTGTCTGCCCGACGATGGCCGTCTGGACCTGGCGGCGATTACCGGCGGGCTGCTCTCGGGTGGATACGCCGGCCCCATCGAGTTCGAGATGTTCGACATTCACCGTCGGGGCCGATCGGTGGAGTCGCTGCTCGATGCAGCACATCGCCAGATCTCGGCGCTTCTTGAACAATCAGACACGACGGAGGCTGCACGTGCCGGCGCCTAGAACCCCAAAGCCGTTTCCCGGAATCCGCCCTTTCGGCAATCCGTTGCTGCTCATGGCGCCTGGCCTTGTCTTCCTGCTCTGCATCGGGCTCGCCCCGGTCATCCTGACGGTCGTGCTGTCCTTCTGGAGGTCCTCGATTTTCGGGACGACCCCCGACTTCCAGTTCGGCAATTACGCGCGGATACTGGCGGAGCCGGTCTACTGGCAGCTGCTCGTCCATACGCTCAGGGTGGCGCTCGTGACGACGCTCGCCTGCCTCGTCATCGGCTATCCGCTGGCATGGTTCCTGTCGACCCGGCCGAACCGGACCAAGGTGATCTGGCTTATCGCGATCTTCGTCCCGTTCTGGATCAGCTACGTCGTCCGCACGTTCGCATGGCTGCCGATCCTCGGGGTCAACGGCCTCATCAACTCGACACTGATCCGGATCGGGGTGATAGACGCGCCGCTCGACTGGCTGCTCTACACCTCCGGAACGACCTACCTCGGGCTGGTCTACGTCTACATCCTGTTCATGACATTGCCGATCTACCTGTCGCTGCAACGGCTGGATCCGCTGGTCATCTCGGCGGCGGCCGACCTGGGGGCGCGGCCCAGTTCCATCCTGCGCCGGGTCATCCTGCCGCTCACGCTGCCCGGTGTCCTGTCCGGTTCGCTCATGGTCTTCCTGCTGTCGATCTCGGCCTACGTGACGCCCCGTCTGCTGGGCGGTCCGTCCGGGGTGATGTTCGGCACAATCGTCGCCGACCAGTTCCTGACCTCGAACAACTGGGCCTTCGGCGCCGCGCTCGCCACCAGCCTCATGCTGGTGATCATCCTGGTGCTTTCCCTCATGGCCATGATCCCGCCGGTTCGTCGCGCCATGCTGAGCAATTGAGGCTGCCATGTCCGTCACAGATACACATTCCGGTCGTCAGGCCATGAGCGAGGCGAGCCCCCGGATCCGGGTCCCCTACGCCAACCTGAAGCGGCTGCTGACCGTCTACGTCGCCGTCCTGCTCTTCGTTCTCTACCTGCCGCTCGGCGTGGTGGCGCTGCTGTCCTTCTCCGAGACCGGGTCCATCAGCTTTCCGATGGGCGAGCCGACGGTCCGCTGGTACGGCGAGGTCGCGACGAACAACACCCTGCTGGCGTCTCTCGGGCGCAGTCTGCTGATCGGGTCGCTGTCGGCCACCATCGCGACGCTGATCGCCCTGTTGCTGGGCCTTGCCTTCCGGCACGACACCAAGCTGAAGCCCTACGCGCTCGGCCTCATATTGCTTCCCCTGCTTCTGCCTGGCGTTGTCGGCGGCGCGGTGCTGTTCGTCTTCTTCGGCCTGCTCGGCGTCAAGAACGGGCTCTGGACGACCGTCCTGCCGGCGCACATCGTCTATGTCCTGCCGTTCGCCTTCCTCACGCTGTCGCCGCGCCTCAAGGGTTTCAACCGGACGATTGAGGAAGCCGCGGTGGATCTCGGCGCGCGGCCCGCGATGGTCTTCACCCGCGTGGTGTGGCCGATCGTCAAGCCGGCGGTCTTCGCCACCTCGCTCTTCGCCTTCACGCTCTCCTTCGACGAATTCATTCGCACGCTCTTCGTGACCGGCTTCGACCGGACCGTGCCGGTGCTCTTCTGGGTCACCGTGACCGAGCAGGGTGCGCCTTATCTTCCGGCGATGGCAGTCATCATCATGCTGATCTCGATCGCTGCCTCCGCCGTCGCCTTCCTGCTGGACAGCAAGAAGAAATGACCACGCTGAACCAAGTATCCCCACTCAAAGTGAAAGGTAATGCCATGAAGTCCTTCAACCTAGATCGTCGCCAGTTCCTCGCCGGGTCGGCAGGGCTCGTGGCAACCTCCATGGCCGCGCCCGCCGGGGTCCTGGCGCAGAGCCAGTCGATATCTGCACTGATGCCCGGCGTGCTGCTGCCGGAGAGCCTTCGCGGCCCGGCCGAAGCCGCGACCGGGGCAGCGATCGAGAACCTGCCCTACGTGTCACCGACCGACACGGTCGCAAAGCTCCTCGCGCCGGGGGCGCAGGGCCGGTACGACCTGATCAACAACATGATGAACTTCGTGACCGAGCCCCTGATGGCCGCCGATGCCCTGCAACCGCTCGACCTGTCCAAGGTCCCGAACTGGGATCAGCTGTCGCCCTACTGGCAGTCCCAGGCGGTGATGAAGGATGGCGAAGTCTACATGATCCCCTGCATGTGGGCCTACGACAGCGTGCTCTACAACAAGGACTTCATCCCCGAGGATGACGAAGTCACCCAGAGCTGGGGTGTCATGTTCGACGACCGCTACGCCGGCCGGATCGCGCCGCGCGACGACGCCTACCAGATGATCACCCTGACGGCGCTTCACCTCGGCGTCGAGGAGCCCGCCACGATGTCCCGGTCGGACATCAAGGAAATCCAGGCCTTCCTGATTTCGAAGAAGGCCAATTTCCGGACGCTCTGGAGCAGCTTCGGCGAAGCCGTCAACCTGATGTCGAGCCAGGAAGTCTGGGCCATGGTCGGCTGGATGCCGATGCGGCTTGCGCTGCAGAAGCAGGGCATGAACGTCACCAACAACTGGCCGTCGGAAGGTCTGATGACGTTCCAGAACGGGCTCTTCATCCCCAAGGGGTCGCAGAAGACCGACCTCGCACACGCGGCCGCCAACTTCTTCATCTCGCAGGAATATGCCAGCGAACTGGCCAAGCTGATGGATTACGGCGTCACGAACGAGGCCGTGATCAACGGGTTCTCGCAGGAAACCATCGACCGCGTCGGCTATGATATCTTCGACCGTGGTGTCAAAACCTATCCCTACACCTGGCCGGCCGAGATGGATGCATGGATCGAAGCCTGGAACAGCTTCAAAGTCGCATGACAATGTTTGACCAAGCACAGACCGAAGTCATGAACGACGCCAAGGGGGCTTCCGTGCAAACGGAGGCCTACCTCGAGATCCGCGATGTCGCCAAGCTGTTCGGCGACACCGTCGCGCTTGAACGTGTGAACCTCACCATCCGAAAGGGCGAGTTCTTTTCGCTCCTCGGCCCGTCCGGTTGCGGCAAGACTACGTTGATGCGGATGATCGGCGGCTTCGAAGCGCCGTCATCCGGTGATATCCGCATCGACGGGTCCAGCGTGGTGCATCTCGCGCCGCATTCGCGGCCGACGAACATGGTGTTCCAGAGCCTGGCCCTGTTCCCGCACCTCAATGTGCGCGAGAACATCGCGTTCGGACTGCGGATCGCGGGCCTGTCGAAGAAGGAGATGCGCGACAAGATCGCGTCCGTGCTGTCCGTGATCCGTCTCGAAGACTTTGCGGACCGCGAAGTCTCGGCCCTGTCGGGCGGACAACAGCAGCGGGTCGCCATCGCGCGGGCGCTGGTGAACGAACCCAAGGTGCTCCTGCTCGACGAACCGCTGTCGGCACTGGATTCGAAGTTGCGGGAGGAGATGCAGGAGGAACTTCGGCGCATCCAGAAGCACGTCGGGTCGACCTTCGTTTTCGTCACGCACGACCAGGCCGAGGCCATGTCGATGTCCGACCGCATCGCCGTCATCAATGACGGGCGTCTGCAGCAGATCGGGACCCCCGAGGAGCTCTATGCCAAGCCCCGAAACCGGTTTGTCGCGCACTTCATCGGCAACTCGACCCTGTTCGACGGCGTGGTGGAAAACGGGACCGCTGGGCCCGTCCTCCGGTCGGGCGATCTCGAACTCTCGTGCATGCCGCCTGAAGGCGTATCCATGCCGTTCAAGGCGACCGGTGCGCTCAGGTTCGAATCCGTGTCGGTGTTGCCCGAAGCCGCTGGAAAAGGACGTCTCGCGACAGTCATCTCGCGCAAGTTCCACGGCGCGTTCACGCGGGTCAGGTGCGACATGGACGGGTGCGAGGTCGCGGCCGACGTGAAGCCGACCGGGATGGCCATCGAGCCGGGAAGCAAGGTTCGGCTGGCCTGGGAACCTGACGCTCTGCGTATTCTTCCGACTGTCAACACGATCCCGGACAGCAATCGCTGATCCGTTCTGGCGATCGGCACGCGCGGGCCATCTGGTCTTCGCGGCTGAGAGGCAACACACACCTCGGGCCGGTCAGCGCGCAGGAAGCACGCGCGCTGTCTCGCAACGCGCTGCGCCATGAGCGCTCCGACGATGGAGTCCGCCTTCGCGTGGTGCAATCGGCTTTGGAGACCCGTGCAGCATGAACGTGACCAAGACGCCCAGATCCTGGCTCTTCGTCCCCGGCCATTCGCGCCGGATGATGGACAAGGCGCTTGGCTCCGGCGCCGACGTTTTGATCCTGGATCTCGAGGATGCCGTGGCACCGGAGGCCAAGGCAGATGCCCGCGCCACCGTTGCGGAATTCCTCCAAGAGGTCCCGACCGTGCCCTGCTATGTCCGGGTCAACGCGTTGACCTCCGGCATGACCGGTGCGGATCTGAAAGCAATCGGGTCCCATGCCGCCGGGTTCGTTGTGCCCAAATGCGAAAGTACTGGTGATCTGGACAGGTTCGCGGATCACACGGGCGGCGCTCCGGTGCTCGCCATTGCCCCCGAGACGGTCCGCGCCGTGCGGGCGCTGTTGACGCAGGACTGGTCTCATCCGACGCTGACGGGCCTTGCCTGGGGCGCAGAGGATCTGGCGGCTGACCTGGGCGCTGTCACCAAGCGGGGGCCCGACGGCAGATACCTGTCCCCGTTTGCCATGGCGCGGGATGCCATGCTCTTCGCCGCGAAGGCAGCCGGCGTGGCAGCCGTCGACACCGTCTATGTCGATACCGCAGACACCGACGGGCTTCTGGCCGAAGCAACCGCGTCAGAAAGCATCGGCTTTACCGCCAAGATGGCCATCCACCCACGTCAGGTGCCGCCGATCCACGCGGCTTTCACACCGTCACCCGCCCGTGTCGACTGGGCCCTGAAGGTCGTCGCGGCGCTTCGGGACGCCGGGGGAGGCGTCGCGGTCGTCGAAGGACAAATGGTGGACCGACCGCATCTGCGACAGGCCGAGGCGATCCTGGCGCGCGGTCACTGAAGCCGGTGGTCGTCTGGAGGGTGGGTGCGAAGGCCGGGTATCTGGTCCGTCCGCTCCGCCATCAATCCCTTTGCAAATACCGACAAGCGCCAGACGCGACGCAGAAACAGTCGTGGGTTCAAAGGTCTTTGCCAGGACCATGCGAACTTCTCAGCCTGCGCGCCAAGCCCGTTCCGGGCTGGTCCTGCTGCTGACAGTCGCGGGTCGTCCGGTGCCGGAAGACGGCGACGGATAGGCCGCGGGATGGGGGGACGCTTGCCGCGTGTTCGACCCTGGTTGCCTTGAACTCACGATCAGGGCTTGAGTGCCATGCCTCGGGCCACCGCCATGACCGTGCGCGTCAGCGGCGCGCTGAACGAGGTCGTCGCGACCCATGTCGGCGAAGAGGGCGCCTTAGAGAATGTCAGCGCGTACATCCGGGACCTGATCCGCCGCGACAGGGACCGCGTGGAGCGTGAGGCGTGCGATCGCCTGAAGGCAGAGCCTGACCGCGCCTTCGCTGCGCCCGAGGTCAGCGACAGGCCTGTGACCGCCGCGGAGGTGAGCGCCCGCAATCGGGCCAGACCACATGGCGGCCCTGGGCAGGGCGGCGGGGTCCGTCCGTCCCGACGAGAACCTCCGGTTCACACGCGATGTCCGGGCGAGGCACAGGCCGGGGCCTTTCGTTCCGCCGGGCCTATTCCGTGCCGCAGACCATCGGCCGATCCGCGTCCGACACCCAGTCGATCAGCGACCCGTCATAGAGCGACGCATCGGTCCGGCCAATCAGGTGCAGGGCAAAGTTGGTGCCGCTGGCTGCGATCCCGCCGCCGCAGTAATTGATGATACGCGGGGCGCTCAGCACGCCCGCCGCCTCGAAGATCGCGCGCAGCTCTTCAGGCGGACGCAGCTTCGAGGACCCCGGTTGCAGCAGGTCCCGGACCGGCACGCTGACACTGCCGGGAATGCGGCCAGGGCGCCCGTAATGCGCGCCGCCGGTGCCCGTGAACTGTTCGGCCGACAGCGCGTTCAGCAGCACCGTGCCGTCATCCTCCATGGCCGCCGCAACCTCCTCGGCCCCGACGCGCAGTTCGGACCGCGGACGGGCGGTGAAGGTGCCGGGGCAGGGGGGGCCGGGATCTGCATCGGTCAGGGGCAGGGCCGCCGCTTCCCACGCTTCCTGCCCACCGTCCAGAAGACGCACGTCACGCGCACCGGAGGCCGCAAGAACCCACCAGCAGCGCATGACGGGCACAGGGTGGCCCCGGCCATAGAGCACGATGGTGTCGTCGTCATCGACACCGTTTGCGCGCATCAGTTTCTCGACCGCTGCGGCGGGGGGCAGGCCGTAGGGGATCGTGCCCTCGGGCGCCGACAGATCCTCCCACATGCACAGGTGGCGCGCGCCGGGGATGTGCGCGACCTCCCAGCCGGGACGCCCGCTGATGATGCGCGACCGGCCGACGGGCTGGGGCTCCATCACGGTGGTGCAGTCGAAGATCCGGACCTTCGGGTCGTCGAGGTGGTCGTTCAGCCATTCGGGTGTGCAGAGCATCGCCAGTCCTCCCTCATCGTGCGGCCAGGAACCGCGCCGCGACATTCTCGGCCCAGGCCCCGATGCTGAGCGTCGGCGGCGCGGCTGTCGGGCGCGGGAAGGCTGCCGCGTCGACCACGTAAAGCCCCGGCACGCCATGCACTTCGCCATTGGCCCCGACGACGCCGCCTTCTTCGGGGCGGCCCACGCAGGCCCCGCCCATCGGGTGGACAGTGGCGGGTGTCTTGCCGGCGTAGATCTTGCGCCCGGACCGGCGCGCCATTTCCTGCATGACCTCGTAGATCTGCGCGTAGATCGGGCTGTTCTTCGGATCGAACCGGATGCGGAACCGCCGCCCCTCCGAGGTCGCGACACCGTCCATCGCATCCTCGCCCATGCCGCTGACGACCATCCCGCGCTTCAGCCGCTCGCGCAGGAAACGCGGGAAGGGATAGGCGTTGACGCTGGGCATGTTGTTGCGCCCGATGCCGACCTGCGGAAAGGCGTCGTCGCGCATCTTGATGGCGCCCTTGCTGGGCGTGCCCTCGGAATAATCGCGGTCCGCGTCGTTCAGGTCCCAGAATCCCCGGATGTCGCCGTTGCCGCTGAAGCGCTTGCCCAGCCCCGGCATCCCCTTGAGCCCGCCATAGCGGTCACGGCTTTCCAGCAGCAGACGCAGGGTGTTCAGCGTCCCCGCGCCGACAAAGACGTGATCCGCCTCGATGGCCTTGCGGCCCCCGCCGTCGTGGTCGGTGTAGTCGATGCGGAACCGTTTGCCGCCCTCGGGCAGCGCGGTGATCGAGATCACCTCGCACATCGCCCTGACCTCCAGACCCTGCCGCATGGCCGGGCCGAGATAGATGAAGTCCATCGTCGACTTGGACCCCGACGGCGCGCCGAGAAAGCCATGATCCCCGGTCGCATAGTCGGTTTCCCAGCGGTCGATCCCGGCCTCGGTCTTTACCAGTCTGGGGTTCTTCGGATCCTCGGGGAACCGGAACCCGACGCGCACCTCGTCCTTGGGGATCGCGGGCGCGAAGTCGGGATGGTTGGAGTAGATCTCGACCGCGCCATGCGGCGGCGCATTGTTCGGGCCCGGCCGGGCAGAACCGACGCGGGCGAGGAAGGATGCGTAATGCGGGGCCATCGCCGCCTCGTCCAGATCGTCGCACAGCCCGTCCCAGTAATCGGGACGCGCCGGACGGCGGTGCAATGCGGAATAGACGTGGCTGCCACCGCCCACGCCCGAGGAACAGACCACCTCCATCCCGCGCGAGAAATAGACCTCGAACAGGCCCCGGCGGTTCACCCGCGTGCGTCCCCACGGCAGCCATGGGTGATAGACCGACCGGACAGCGCGCGCGAACAGGCGCATGCCACGCGGCAGCGGCGTGCGATCCGCGATGCCCATCGACCGGACCGGCACCGTGTCCCACCACGGGCCGCGTTCCAGAACCGTTACCTTGACCCCGCCCTCGGCCAGCCGCGCGGCGGTCACGGACCCGCCGAAGCCGCTGCCGATCACGACCGCTTCGGTCGTCTCAGCCTGCATGTGGTTCCTCCCCCGGTCCCGCGTGCTGACTCCCGCGCGGGTTGCTGGTCGTTCACGCGGGCGCCCCGCCGTGTCCGGCCGGACGCCGCTGGCGTCATTTCACTCGGCTGCGGTATCCGTCCGCGCCTCGGGCACGCCATGCACCCGGACCTCGTCGGCATCGTTGTCGACCACGACGTAATTCTCGTAATAGGTCAGCATCGGACGCGCGCCGAACTTCTTTTCCATGTTGTCGGCCCAGTTCTCGTCATACCAGGCCTCTGCCGCTTCGCGGGACTCCCACAGGTAGACGCCGCCACCCCCGGCCTCGCCGTTCAGGTAGTATTTCCGCTTGAGCCCCGGCATCCCGGTGAAGGTGGGGGCCGAGCCGCGCGCCGCCTTGATGGCATCCGCCTCGCTGCGCTGGATGCCCGGAATCTGGACGAGTGCGATAATCATGGTGATGTCCTCCCTATGCGGGGAGTGTCCGCGTCCCGCGCCCGGAGAGTCAACGACATTCCGGCCCCGCTCCATGCGTGAACCGGGCTAGCGGGCGATCACCAGGTCGGCCCTCAGTCCGCCGAGCGTCTTGCTGACCCCCAGGCGGAGGACCCCGCCATGCGCCCGCGCCACATCGGCGGCGATCGACAGGCCCAGCCCGACGCCGCCGCCCTTGTTCCTGTTGCGCGCCGGATCGAGCCGCTGGAACGGCCGCATCGCCGCCTCGCGGTCCTTCTCGGCGATGCCCGGCCCGTCGTCCTCGACACTGATCCTGAGGCTCTTTTCGCCCAGCACGACCGAGACCTCGGCCCGTGTCCCGTGCCGCACCGCGTTACCGATCAGGTTCTCGACCGCGCGCCGGACGGCGGGCGTCCTCAGGTCCATCACTCCCGCGCCCTGCACCTCGCCCAGGCTCACCTCGGCCCCGCCGCGCCGGGCGTCCGCCACGATCTCGCGCACCAGCTGGACGGGCTCCGCCGGTTCCGGCGCATCCTCGGCGCTGCCGCGGGCGAAGGAGAGGAAGCCCTCGATCATCTCCTGCATCTCGGCCACGTCACGCTCCAGCGGCTCGCGGTCCTCGTCGTCCAGCAGCGACAGGCCCAGCCTGAGCCGCGTCAGGGGTGTCCGCAGGTCGTGGCTGACCCCGGACAGCATCAGCGTCCGCTGTTCGACATAGCGTTCGATCCGGTGCCGCATGTCGACGAATGCCTGCCCCGCCGCCCGGACCTCGGTCGCGCCGCCCGGCTTGTAGGGCAGGTTCCGCCCCCGTCCGAAGGCCGCCGACACCTCGGCCAGCCGGGTGATCGGACGCAGCTGGTTGCGCAGGTAGACATAGGCGATCGCCGTCATCAGGCCGCCGAAGAACACCATGTTCACCAGCAGCTGGTGCGGGTTCGAGGCCGAGACCCGCTCCCGGTCGAAGATCAGCTCGATCGGTCCCTCGGGCGTGTCGATGTAGAGGTAGACGTTCCGCTCCACCTCCAGCACCACGCGGCGCAGGCCGGGATGGAACGACTTGAGCCGTTCCGTCACGATGCCGCCGGAAAAGTCGTACCAGACCCGGTCGTCGGCGGGCGGGATCTCTGCCTCGGTGATCGCCCGTGCCTGCATCCCCAGCGGTTCGGTCAGGCCGATCGGCGGCACGCCGCCCGGACCCGGCGTGGCCGCCAGCAGCAGATCGAGCTCGCGGCTAACCGCGGTGGTCATCTGATCCGTCACATCCTCGAAATGTCGTTGGATAAAGACGATGGACACGACAAGCTGGATCACGACCACCGGCAGGATGAGCGTGAGCGTGGCGCGGCCGATCAGGCCCCGTGGCACATATCGTTTGAGCCAGCCGAAGAACATGCGCTAGACCCTATGCGCGCGCCCAGACGGAAGGAAGAGACCATGCAGGCCCCCGACGATTTCAACCCCGAACCGGGCATCGCCGAAACCGTTGCGCCGGGCGTGCGTCGCATTCTCTGCGGCAACCCGTCGGCCTTCACCTATCGCGGCACCAACACCTACCTGCTGGGCAAAGGCCCCGGCATCGCCGTGATCGACCCCGGCCCGCGCAACGCGGCGCATCTGGCGGCGATCCTGGATGCCATCGAGCCCGGCCAGCACGTCAGCCACATCCTCGTCACGCACAGCCACAACGACCACTCACCGCTGGCCGACGAGCTGAAGGCCGCCACCGGCGCACCGATCCTCGCCTATGGCGATTCCTCCGCCGGCCAGTCCGAGGTGATGCAACGCCTCGCCCGCGCGGGCACGCTCGGCGGGGGCGAGGGCGCTGATCCGGACTTCGCCCCCGACCGCCTGATCGCCGACGGCGAGACGGTCACGGGCGACGGCTGGGCGGTGACGACCCACTGGACGCCGGGACATTTCGGCAACCACGCGGTCTTCGACATGGACGGGTTGGTCTTTGCCGGCGATCTGGTGATGGGCTGGTCGACCTCCATCGTCTCGCCGCCGGACGGCGACCTGACCGATTTCATGGCCTCCTGCGACAAGCTCCGCGCCCTTGCGCCGCACCGCCTGTTGCCCGGCCACGGCGCCCCGGTCGAGGACCCGATGGCCCGCATCGACTGGCTGATCGCGCACCGCCGCGCGCGCGAGGCCGCGATACTCGAGGCGCTTGAGGCCGGACCGGCCGACGCGCGAACCCTTGCGGAACGCGTTTATACCGACGTCGCCCCCGCACTGATCCCCGCCGCCGCCCGCAACGTCCTTGCGCATCTCATTGATCTGATGGTGAAATCTCGCGTCGAGCCTCAGGGGGAGCTGACCGCGGCCACGGTCTTTGCCCTCCGGGGCTGACCCCGGAAATTTTCCCGAACTTTCCCGCGGTTTCTCCCTTGCCGCCCCGGAATCAGATTGTTATAGACCGCGCTGTGTTCCGGCGTAGCTCAGCGGTAGAGCAGTTGACTGTTAATCAATTGGTCGTAGGTTCGATCCCTACCGCCGGAGCCAAAATCCCCATTCAGCTCGTTACTGAATGACCCCTCGACGAGGGTCTTCGGCGTTCAGTTTGCGCCCTGAATGGCCTGACGGCATTGGGTCGTGCCACGTCTTCCGCGCGCGCTCTGCATAACCATCTCCCGAAGCCATGCCGGTCCGGAGCGTATTGCGGCGGTGTCCTGTGAACAGGGCGATGTAACGCGTTGGCCGGTCACGCAATCGCCCTCGACCACATCGCACATGCCAGACACGCGAAAGGCGGCGGCAATCTCCTTGCGGAGCTGATGCCTGCGTGGTGCGTCGGCCTTGTCCCGGGCAACACCGGATGGTCTGGCGTCTTGGTAGGCCCGGAGGGATTTGAACCCCCAACCAAAGCGTTATGAGCGCTCTGCTCTAACCGTTGAGCTACAGGCCCGCCATGTCCCTGCTTTATGGGAAACCTCTCTGGACGGTCAAGGCGGGCGGCACGTAACCTGCGCCGCAAAAGGGAGACAGGGACATGACCAGCACAGCCCCGGTGACGAAACAGGTCGGCGATTTCCGCATCACCGCGCTGCAGGACGGCGCGATGATGGGCAACATCGGCCTGATGCCGGATTTCGACGAGGCCAAGGCGCAGGCCTATTGCGACCGGATGGGGGTGGAGTTCACGCGCAAGCGGATGACCTCGGTCAACTGCTTCGTGATCGAGGGGCCGGGCGGGACCGTTCTGGTCGACACCGGCTCGCCGCCCGATTTCAACAAGGACGCGGGCAAGTTCCCCGAAGCATTCGCGGCTGCCGGGTTCAAGCCCGAGGACATCGACACGCTGGTCCTGACGCACCTGCATGTCGATCACTGGGGCAACATGCTGCGCCGCGAGGATGGTGAGCCCTTCTTTCCCAGGGCCGAGGTGGTGGTCACGAAATCCGACTACGACTTCAACCACGACGACGCGATCTTTGCCGGGCTGAACGAGGCGCGGCAGACCGCCGTGACCCGTGCCCGTGCCTGCTGCGCGCCCTACACGGGGCGGATGCGGCTGGTGGCGGACGATGCCGAGATCATGCCGGGCCTGACCTATGTCACAATGCCGGGCCATACGCCGGGCCATTCCGGGGTGCTGATCGAGAGCGGGGGCGAGGTGCTGTTCATCTTCGCCGACCTCGCGCATGCGTGGTTCTGGCAGGCGCCGTTCCCGGACTGGTCCGTGCTCTACGACCTCGACCAGAAGCAGGCGGCGGCCTCGCGCCGCAAGGCGCTGGCGCGGATCGTCGAGAACGGCTGGCCCTGCGCGGGCATGCACACGCCGTTCCCCGGCTGGTGCCGTGTCGAGCCGGATGGCGACGCTTGGCGCATCATCCCGGAAATCTGAGCGCCGGAGGCCGCAGACCCCGCGCCGCCGGTGGACTCGCGGCCTGATCCGATCTATCGGAGGCGCGACACCACCGGAGGGCGGGAATGAGCGGCACGGGCACGGGCAAAAACGGCATCACCTATGCGGATGCGGGCGTGGATATCGACGCGGGCAACGCCCTTGTCGAGCGGATCAAGCCCGCCGCGAAACGCACCAACCGTCCCGGCACGATGTCCGGTCTCGGCGGCTTCGGCGCGCTGTTCGACCTCAAGGGGGCGGGCTACACCGATCCGATCCTCGTCGCCGCGACCGACGGCGTTGGCACCAAGCTGCGCATCGCCATCGACACCGGCCTCGTGGACGGCGTGGGCATCGACCTTGTCGCAATGTGCGTCAATGACCTGGTCTGCCAGGGTGCCGAGCCGCTGTTCTTCCTCGACTACTTCGCCACCGGCAAGCTGTCGGTCGACCACGCCGCGCGTGTGATCGAGGGCATCGCCGAGGGCTGCGTCCGCTCCGGCTGCGCGCTGATCGGCGGCGAGACGGCGGAAATGCCGGGCATGTATCCCGAGGGCGATTTCGACCTCGCCGGTTTTGCGGTCGGCGCGATGGAACGCGGCAGCGACCTGCCGCAGGGCGTCGCCTCGGGCGACGTGCTGCTCGGCATCGCGTCGAACGGCGTGCATTCCAACGGCTACAGCCTCGTCCGCAGGCTGGTCGAACGCTCCGGCCTCGGCTGGGATGCGGCCTGCCCATGGGGCGAGGGGACGCTGGGCGAGGCGCTGCTGGCGCCGACGACGCTCTACGTCAAAGGGGCCATCGCGGCGGTCAAGGACGACTGCGTCAACGCGCTGGCGCACATCACCGGCGGCGGCCTGACCGAGAACCTGCCGCGCGTCCTGCCCGACGGGCTGGGGGCCGAGATCGACCTCGGCGCATGGCCGCTGCCGCCGATCTTCGGCTGGCTGGCCGAGCAGGGCGGCATCGACGAACGCGAACTGCTCAAGACCTTCAACTGCGGCATCGGCATGATCGCCGTGGTTCCCGCGGACAAGGTCGCCGCCGCCCGCGCGCATTTCGAGGCGGCGGGTCACGACGTGGCCGAGATCGGCCGGATCGCCGAAGGGCAGGGGGTCAGCTACCGGGGCGCGCTTCTTTGAAGCGTGTCGCCATCCTCGTCTCGGGCGGCGGGTCGAACATGGTCAAGCTGGTCGAAAGCATGACCGGCGACCACCCCGCGCGTCCCGTTCTCGTCCTGTCGAACGACCCGGACGCGGCCGGTCTGGTCCGCGCCCGCGACATGGGTGTCGCCACCGCCGCCGTCAGCCACAAGCCGTTCAAGGGCGATCGCCCGGCCTTCGAGGCGGCGCTGTCGGAACCGCTTGAGGCGGCCCGGCCCGACATCGTCTGCCTCGCCGGTTTCATGCGGGTGCTGACCGAAGGCTTCGTCCGCCGCTGGCAGGGCCGGATGCTGAACATCCATCCCTCGCTGCTGCCGAAGTATCGCGGTCTGCACACCCACGCCCGCGCGATTGAGGCGGGCGAGACCGAGGCCGGCTGCACCGTCCATGAGGTGACGGCGGAACTGGACGACGGCCCGATCCTCGGACAGGCCCGTGTGCCGGTCCTGCCGGGCGACACGCCCGCCGCTTTGGCCGCCCGCGTTCTGGCGCAGGAACATCAACTCTACCCCGCCGTGCTGCGCCGATTCGCCTCCGGCGACCGCACGCCGCTTTACCTTCCCTAAGGTCCGCCTGCCGCAATCCTTCCCAAGCGAAGGAGTTTACGCTATGACGCCCGGACGCCGGGCGGGGACCGGCGACAACGATAACGGGTCCATATGAAGACTTTGACGACGACCGAGGAACTGGCAGCCTATTGCGCATCGGCAAAAGGGCAGCCCTATGTAACGGTCGATACGGAGTTCCTGCGCGAACGGACGTATTATTCCCAGCTCTGCCTCGTTCAGCTGGCCCTGCCGGGCAAGGATGACAGCAACGCCGTTCTGGTCGATCCGCTGGCCGAGGGCATGTCGCTGGAACCGCTGCACGAGCTTTTCCGCGATACCTCCATCGTCAAGGTCTTCCACGCCGCGCGGCAGGATCTGGAGATTTTCCAGGTCGACGCGGGCGTGATCCCAGAACCGCTCTTCGACACGCAGGTCGCGGCGATGGTCTGCGGCTTCGGGGAACAGGTGGGCTACGAGACGCTGGTCAAGAAGATCGCCCGCCAGCAGCTCGACAAGTCCTCGCGCTTCACCGACTGGTCGCGCCGCCCGCTGACCGACGCCCAGAAGAAATACGCGCTGGCCGATGTCACGCACCTGCGCCAGATCTACGAATTCCTCGACAAGCAGATCAAGTCGGCCGGTCGCGAGAAGTGGGTGGCCGAGGAGATGCAGATCCTCACCGATCCCGAAACCTACATCGTCCACCCCGAGGATGCGTGGGAACGGGTCCGCACCCGCACGAATTCCGGCCGGTTTCTGGCGGTGCTGCGGGAACTTGCGCGCTTTCGTGAAAGCTATGCGCAAAGCCGCAACATCCCGCGCAACCGGGTCTACAAGGACGACGCGCTGGTCGAGCTGGCCTCGACCAAGCCGACCAGCCTGAACGACCTCGGCCGGTCCCGCCTGCTGCTGCGCGAGGCGCGCAAGGGCGACATCGCCGACGGCATCCTCGCCGCCGTCAAGGCCGGGAACGACTGCCCGCCCGAGGACTTCCCAAAGGTCGACACCAGCCGCGACAAGATGCAGGTGAACCCGGCCCTGGCCGACCTGCTGCGCGTCCTTCTGAAGGCGAAAAGCGATGCCTCCGGCGTCGCTGCGCGGCTGATCGCGCCGACCTCGGATCTCGACGCGATTGCTGCGGGCTACCGCGACGTGCCCGCGCTGTCGGGCTGGCGGCACGAGGTCTTCGGCGCGGATGCGCTGCGGCTCTGCAAGGGCGAGGTCGGGCTGGCGGCCCGTGGCGCCCAGGTGGAAATCTTCGAACTCTGACGGTCGCGCGGGCGGCCTTCCGGCTCAGCGCCGGACGGTCATCACGTTGCGCACGCCCGCGACGCGGATGGTCCGCACCTCGCGCAGCACCTCGTCCGACACGTAATGCGCGGCGGTGATCCGGCGGGTCTGCACCGGGCCCACGACGGCAAAGCGCCGCGCGGTCTTGCGAGCCTTCAGCGTATAGGCCAGCACCCCGTCGACCGCCTCGTCGCCTTCGGTGTCCGGATCGACCTTCACCTCGTAGGCGCCCTGGTAGTCGGCCACGCCCTCGACGCGGATGATCGCGCCGCCGGGGATACGCTCCACGGTCAGGCCGGTGATCTGGTCCACCGGCGTGCCGGCATAGACACGCGGCTGGCGGCGCAGCGAAAAGCCCGACGACTCGGGGATCAGCGGGTTCGCATCCGCGCGCGGCGTCGACCGGGCCCCGCCGAACCAGTTCATCGGATTCAGCCGCGACCCGCCGCATCCGGCCAGAAGCGTGGAAGAGATCAGCAGCAGGGCGATGGTCTTGCGCATTCGTGGCCGGCCTTTGCGTCGCGTGGTCCCCATGGGGTTAACCGATCGGCACGGCGTTGAAAAGCGGCAAGGCGCCCCATTTGCCACTCCCCTCTGGACCTCGGCCCCCGGTGCGCATACCTCGGGGCGGAACAGGGGGATGCGCATGGCACAGGACGCCTTCGAAGACATCGTCGCGGATTTCGAGTTCCTCGAGGACTGGGAAGACCGCTATCGCCACGTGATCGAACTGGGCAAGGCCATGCCGCCGCTCGACGACGCGCTGAAATCGCCCGCGACCAAGGTCGACGGCTGCGCCAGCCAGGTCTGGCTGCATCCCAGGATCGAGGGCGGCACCTTCACCTTCGACGGCGACAGCGACGCGCTGATCGTTCGCGGCCTCATCGCCGTCCTGCGCGCGCTCTACAACGATCTGCCGGTGGCCGAGGTCCCCAAGGTGGATGCCGGTGGCCAACTCGCCCGCCTCTCGCTGCAGGATCACCTCTCCGCACAGCGCTCCAACGGCCTGCGCGCGATGATCGCCCGTATCCGCGAAACCGCCGCCGCAGCAGCCTGACGCCCAATTCCGGGCGCGGATCCCCTGCTTCTTCTGGTTCCAAATACTTCGGGGGAGTCGCGGCCTTCAGGCCGCGGCGGGGGCAGAGCCCCCACTTGGGCGCGGGGCGCGCCAGCCCCGCGCAACCCCGCCCGGCAACATCACCCGGACGGGACACCGCGCACCTGCGTCACTCCGTGACGGTGACGCTTTCCATCCGGTCCGGCTCGCCCACGACCTGGCCGTTCCCGCCCTGGCCGCGCTTGATCGCGTCGATCACGTCCATGCCTTCCGTCACGCGCCCGACGACCGTGTACTGGCCGTTCAGATGCGGGGCGGGGGCGAACATGATGAAGAACTGCGAATTGGCGCTGTCGGGATCCTGCGAGCGCGCCATGCCGACCGTGCCGCGCTCGAACGGCACGTCCGAGAATTCGGCCTTCAGGTCCGTCTCGGACGATCCGCCCATCCCGGCGCGGCGCATGTCGCCGCCCTGTTTCGCGAACTCCACATCGCCGGTCTGGGCCATGAAGCCCTCGATCACGCGGTGGAAATAGACGCCGTCATAGGCCCCCGCCTCGGCCAGCGCCTTCAGCCGCGCCGCATGCGCGGGCGCGACATCCTCGGCCAGCTCGATATGGACGGTGCCGTTCGCCTCGCCCCGGATCTCGATGTCGAGACCGGCGGCAAGGGCGGGCAGGGCGGGCAGCCCTGCCAGAACCAGTGCAAGCGCGACCTTACGCATCTGCCGCCACCTTGACCGAGATCATCCGGTCCGGGCTCATCGGCGGCTCGCCGCGGACGATCTTGTCCACGTGCTCCATGCCCGACACGACGCGGCCATAGACCGTGTACTGCCCGTTCAGGAAGTGGTTGTCCTTGAAGTTGATGAAGAACTGCGAGTTGGCCGAGTTCGGGTTCTGCGACCGGGCCGCGCCCAGCGTCCCGCGGTCATGCGGCAGGCGCGAGAATTCGGCCGGCAGGTCCGGCAGATCCGACCCGCCCGTGCCCGCGCGTCGGATGTTGAAGTCGTTTTCCATGTTGGCGAACTGCACGTCGCCGGTCTGGGCCATGAAGCCGTCGATCACCCGGTGAAAGGCCACGTTGTCATAGGCGCCCGAGCGCGCCAGTTCCTTCATCCGCTCGCTGTGCTGGGGTGCCACGTCGGGCAGCAGCTCGATGACGACGGTGCCGTCCTTCAGCTCCATCAGGATGGTGTTCTCGGGGTCCTTGTAATCGGCCATCGCGGCGCTCCTTTGACGTATGGAAACACACTATAAACGAGTGTTTGCGCTACCCCTAAGGCCTGCGGCCCATTTTGCCAAGGTGCCCCTGTTGACCCTTCCGCGATCACCCGCCATGAAGCGCGCGGACATTGGGCTTCAAGGGATTGGAACATGGGCTGGAAGACGCTGGACGAGATGGATCTCGCGGGCAAACGGGTTCTCTGCCGCGTGGATATCAACGTCCCGGTGGACAAGGGCAAAGTCACTGACGACACCCGCATCCGGCGCATCGTTCCGACCGTGCTCGACATCCTCGCCAGGGGCGGCAAGCCCGTCCTGATCGCCCATTTCGACCGCCCCAAGGGCAAGGTCGTGCCGGAAATGAGCCTGCGGGTCACGCTGCCCGCCCTGCGCGCCGCGCTTGGCCGGTCCGTGACCTTCGTCGAAACCCTTGAAGCGCTCGAGGCCGGGACCGAGGAACAGGGCGAGGCCGATGTCCTGCTGCTGGAAAACATCCGCTTCCATCCCGGCGAGGAAAAGAACGATCCCGACTTCTGTGCCCGTCTGGCCGGGCTCGGCGACATCTACTGCAACGATGCCTTTTCCGCCGCGCACCGTGCCCATGCCTCGACCGAGGGCGTCGCGCGTCTGCTGCCCTCCTGCGCGGGCCGTCTGATGCAGGCGGAACTCGAGGCGCTCGAGGCCGCGCTCGGCACGCCGAAACGGCCGGTGGTGGCAGTGGTCGGCGGGGCCAAGGTGTCGACCAAGCTCGACCTGCTGGGCAACCTCGTCGAAAAGGTCGACCACCTCGTGATCGGCGGCGGCATGGCCAACACTTTTCTCGCCGCGCGGGGCATCGACGTCGGCAAGTCGCTGTGTGAACACGAAATGACCGAGACGGCCGAGCAGATCCGCCTCAAGGCGCTGGATCTGGGCTGCAACATCGTCCTTCCCTCGGACGTGGTGGTCGCGCGCGAGTTCAAGGCCGGGGCCGAGAACGAGACGGTTCCGGCGACGGAATGCCCCGACGACGCGATGATCCTCGATGCCGGGCCCGAGGCCGTGAAACGGATCGAGGACCTGTTCGCGGGCGCCGCCACGGTGATCTGGAACGGCCCCCTCGGCGCGTTCGAGATCGAGCCCTTCGACACCGCCACCAACGCGGCGGCCCGTGCGGCGGCCCTGCTGACCAAGGCGGGCAAGCTGATCTCGGTCGCGGGCGGCGGCGACACGGTCGCGGCGCTGAACAAGGCCGGCGCGGCCGAGGCGTTCACCTATGTCTCGACGGCGGGCGGGGCCTTCCTCGAATGGATGGAAGGCAAGACCCTGCCGGGCGTCGCCGCGCTCGAGGGCTGATCGCCGGACTTGATCCGGACGGCCCTCAGGGTGTTTGATGAACGCATTCCTCCAGCGAAAGGGATGCTTTCATCATGCGATTTTACCCGACCATTACCGCCGCGCTGACTGCGGCCTTCATTATTTCCCCCGCCGCGCAGGTGCAGGCGCAGGATGGTCCCAGCCTGTGGGACATCATCAAGCCGGAACGGCTGATCGAACGCGCGGTCCAGACCGGGATCATGGCGCTTCGGACCCAGATGGACGTGGTCTATGGCGACATGACCGTATCGCCCATGACCGGCGAACTGCGGCTGAGCGACGTGACGCTCTATCCGCCCGTGCCATGGCAGACCAAGGAATTCTGCACCGTCACGCTCGACCGGCTGACCTTGCGCTCCGCCGCGCTGGACGAGGTCGACCGGATGCGTTTCGTGGGTCTCGCCTCCGGCGTGTCGGTGTCGCCCGACTGTCTCGACCTGCCGGTTCGGGCGATGGCCGGGGGGATCGGGCTGGTCGGAACGATCCGGGTGCCCACGGTGACGGTGGATCTGGATTACGATGTGCCCTCGGGCGGGGCGTTCGTGCATATGCGGGCGATGATCGACGGCTTTGCCGCGGCCGACCTGACCGCCGATTTCGACTACCTCTGGTTCGAGGATGACGAACCCCGCGATCCGATCCCGGTGGCCTACCTGAAATCCGCGGCGCTCGGGCTGGAAAACCTCGGGGGCTGGGACAGCGTCAAGGGCTTCCTGCCGCCGCCGCTGCTCGATCCCCAGACGGCCGGGCAGGCGGCCGTGCAGTTCCTGCAGTCCGCAATGATCGGCCTGACCGTCGACGCGCCGGAATGGGCGGACACGCAGACCGCCGTCCTGAACTCGGTCTCGACGACCTGGGCGGCCTTCCTCGCGGACCCGCGGGCGATATATCTGGACACCGGTTTCGATCCGGCGGAACCCGTCTACCTCGATCTTGAGACTTATGACGACGAAGGACCGGGCCGCGCGCTGATCGACCTGCAGCCCCGACTGGGGCTGCGCCCGATGCAATCGGCGCCGGCACTCTTGCCGGCGGCCCTCGTTGGGCAGGCGATGAACGATGCCTCGACCCTCTCCGAGGCCGACCGCCGCAAGCTGGGCCTCGCGTTCCTCACCGGCACGGGCGTGCCGCGTCACGTCGCCTTTGGCACGTCGCTCCTGACGCCGCTGGCGGACAAGGGCGATGGCGAGGCGGCGCTGGCACTGGCCAGGAGCACGGCGGGCACGGATGACGAACAGGCCTACAAGCTGGCGATGATCGCCGGGGCCACCCGGACCAAGGGCGCGGTCGCCGTGCTGGACGATATCGAGGCCCGGCTGGGGTTCGAGGACATCCTGCGCATCCAGTTCGACATGGTGGGCAAGGTCGATCACCCGGTCGAGCCCCTGCAGACCGTGGCGGGCATCCGCGAACAGGCGGTGGCGCGGGCGACGGGCGAGGGGGTGCTGCGATCCTACAGCATAGCCGCGCTGTGGTCCGGGCTGGGGGCCGCGCTCGGCGATGCGGAAAGCGCGCTGATGCTGGAGCTCATGGACGAACGCGCGCGGCTGGCCGGACCCGAGGCGCAGGCACTGTGGCGCAAGACGTCGGACGAGGCCGCGGTTCTGGGGCTGCGGGCCTGGTCGCAGATGGACCTGCCCGGTCGATATACCCCGCAATAACGGGGGGCATCGCGTTAGCGCCACCAGAATTGCATCCCCGTCGCCCGTCGCCTAGAACCGGCGCGGGCGGGCGCGCAGGCTCCGTGCGCCCGGATTTTTCACAGGGATTCAGGCGAAAAGATCATGGCGAACGCGAAACAGGCAGACCAGATGCGCAACGGCGGCGGCTTTGTCGCCGCCCTCGACCAGAGCGGCGGCTCCACCCCCAAGGCGCTGAAGCTCTACGGGATCGAGGAAAGCGCCTATTCCTCGGATGCCGAGATGTACGGCCTGATCCACGAGATGCGGACCCGGATCATCAAGTCGCCTGCCTTCACCGGCGAGAAGGTGCTGGGCGCGATCCTGTTCGAACGCACGATGGACGGCGAGATCGACGGGATCCCGGTCGCGGAATACCTGTGGGACAAGCGCGGCGTCGTGCCGTTCCTGAAGGTCGACAAGGGGCTGGCCGACGATGCGGGCGGCGTGCAGGTGATGAAGGCGATGCCCGATCTCGATGCGCTGCTGGAAAAGGCCGTGTCCAAGGGGATTTTCGGCACCAAGATGCGGTCGGTGATCAACGCGGCCACCAAGGACGGTATCGCGCAGGTCGTGGCCCAGCAGTTCGAGGTCGGCAAGCAGATCCTCGGCCACGGGCTGGTGCCGATCATCGAGCCTGAGGTGACGATCTCGATCGCCGACAAGGCCGAAGCCGAGGACATCCTGCGCGACGCCATCGCGGCGGAACTGGACCGGCTGGCGCCCGACCAGGACGTGATGCTGAAACTGACGCTGCCCGAAACGGCGAACCATTATGCCTCGCTGATCGCGCATCCCCGCGTGCTGCGCGTCGTGGCCCTGTCGGGCGGGTATTCGCGCGAGGAGGCGAACCGCCGCCTGTCCGAGAACGCGGGCATGATCGCGTCCTTCAGCCGCGCGCTTACCGAGGGGCTGTCGGCGCAGCAGTCGGACACGGATTTCGACGCGACGCTGGCGCAGACAATCGACGAGATCCACCAGGCGTCGATCGCGGGCTGATGCGCGGTTGCGCGGGGCCGGGGGCCCCGCGCCGAAGAGGGGGCTCTGCCCCCGCCGGCCCGTTCCGGGCCGACTCCCCCGAAGTATTTCTGACCAGAAGAAGCAGGGGCGGCTGCGCGGTTTCGTTGCGGGGGCGCATCTGTGGCACAGTGGGCCGGTGAATTTGCGGTGAGGGGGATTCCCTTTGCGAATCAGCTGTGTCATGGTGCCGTCATCGCCCGAAGAAGGCGGTGAATGAGGCAGTAATGACCGTCAGCAGTCGTCCCGCCATCGGAGCGGTGGTTTTCTTTGTCGTGGCTTTCGCGCTCGGGCTCTATTTCACCTTTGCCGCCGTGCAGGGGGATTACGGGCTGTTCCGCCGCGCCGAGATCCAGGCCGAGAAGCAGGAGCTGTCGCGCCAGCTGAGCCTTCTGCAGGCCGAGGTCGCGCGGCTGGAGAACCTGACGCGGCGCATGTCCGACGATTACCTCGACCTCGACCTGCTGGACGAACAGGCGCGCGAGGTGCTGGGCATGACGCGCACGGACGAGATCGTCATCCGCTAGACACGCGAAAGGGGCCGCCCGTGCGGACGACCCCATCCCGGAGAAGCTCGGGGTGTATCAGCCAGCCTGGCCGGCCGGCAGGAGCACGCGGTCGATCACGTGGACCACGCCGTTCGACTGGTCGACATCCGCCGTGGTGACGGTGGCGATGCGGCCGTTTTCGTCCTTCAGCTTCAGTTCGCTGCCTTCCATGTAGGCCTCGAGGTTGCAGCCGCCCACGGTCGGCACGACATGCATCCCGCCGTCGTCCGAGATCATGCCCGCGATATCGGTCGAGAAGGCCTCGGTCGCGACCACGTGGCAGGTCAGGATCTGGCGCAGCTGGTCAACGTTGCCTTCCTCCATCAGCGCGTTCAGCGAGGTTTCGGAGATCATGCCGAAGGCGCTGTCGGTCGGGGCGAAGACGGTGAACGGCCCGTCGCCCATCAGGGTTTCGGCCAGGCCCGCGGCCTTCACCGCGGCGACCAGCGTGCTGAGGTTCGGCGCATTGGATGCGTTCTCGGCGATGGTCATGTCTTCCATCATCGGCGCGCCGCCGACGGTCGGATTGGCGGCGAGCGCCGCCGTTGCGGCCAGTGCCCCGGTTGCGGTGATGGCGGCTGCTTTGAAAAAGCGCGAAATGGTCATGGATACCTCCTGTTTGTCTGCTGAGGATCTCGTCCTCGGATGCCCCAAACTACGGCGGCTTCGCGGCGGCAGTTTCGAAGTTCACGAATTCGTCATCGGGCGCCCTGCAAGCTCGCCGAGGCGAGCGAATGCGGTTCCGCTTGCCAGGTGCAGGCGTCGATGCGCTAATCGATGCGTGGACCTGCAGAACCGGGTGACAGCGCCCGTGACCTCTGCATCTTGGGGAGGGAGGGGCCATGAAGACCGATCACGATCATCTGCGTCACGCCGTCGAGATTGCGCGGCAGAGCCGGGCAGGCGGCAACCACCCGTTCGGCGCGCTGCTTGTCGGACCGGAGGGCGAAGTGCTGCTGACGTCCGGCAATACATATGCCACCGACCGCGGCACAGGTCATGCGGAGGCGAATGTCGCGCAGGCGGCGGCCCGGGCGTTCGAGCCGGATTTCCTGGAAGGTTGTACGCTGGTCACTTCGGTCGAGCCCTGCTGCATGTGCGCCGGGGCGGCCTACTGGGCCGGCATCGGTGCGGTTGTCTACGGTATGAGCGAGAAGCGACTGGCCGAACTGACGGGCGACAATCCAGAGAACCTGACGCTCGACCTGAGTTGCAGGCAGGTGTTCGCGGCGGGGCGACGTCCCGTGGCTGTGCGCGGGCCGTTCCCGGAACTCGAGGCCGAAATTGCCGAAGGTCACAAGGGCTTCTGGTGATCCTCAGGTCGGTTTCACGGCCATGCATTGCCGGATCGCCGCGTGCGTCAAATTCGCTCTCGCATGCCGTGACGGAATGTTGTAGCAATTAGTTTAACGCTAAACCATCTTCGGGAGGAGCGCGCTTATGGCGACCCGCAAGAGCACGGCCAAGCCCAACGTCTCGGCCGACGACCTCAAGGCATATTACCGCGACATGCTGCTGATCCGGCGCTTCGAAGAGAAGGCGGGCCAGCTATACGGCATGGGGCTGATCGGCGGCTTCTGCCACCTCTACATCGGCCAGGAGGCCGTCGTCGTCGGGCTGGAAGCGGCGGCGAGCGAGGGCGACAAGCGGATCACCTCCTACCGTGACCATGGTCACATGCTGGCCTGCGGGATGGACCCGAACGGCGTGATGGCCGAGCTGACCGGGCGCGAGGGCGGCTATTCCAAGGGCAAGGGCGGCTCGATGCACATGTTCAGCCGCGAGAAGCATTTCTACGGCGGTCACGGCATCGTCGGCGCGCAGGTGCCGCTCGGCGCCGGGCTGGCCTTCGCGGACAAGTACCTTGAGAACGACCGCGTGACCTTCGCCTATTTCGGTGACGGGGCCGCGAACCAGGGCCAGGTCTACGAGACGTTCAACATGGCGGCGCTGTGGAAGATTCCGGTGATCTTCGTGATCGAGAACAACCAGTACGCCATGGGCACCGCGCAGAAGCGGTCGACCTCGACCGAGGACATCCACACCCGCGGCGCGCCGTTCGGCATTCCGGGCGAGATCGTCGACGGCATGGACGTGCTGGCGGTGAAGGACGCGGGCGACAAGGCCGTCGCGCACTGCCGCGCGGGCAAGGGGCCGTATATCCTCGAGGTGAAGACCTACCGCTACCGCGGCCACTCCATGTCCGACCCGGCGAAATACCGGACGCGCGAGGAAGTGCAGAAGATGCGCGAGGAGAAGGACGCGATCGAACACGTGCGCGACCTGCTGATCTCGGGCAAGCACGCGACCGAGGATGACCTCAAGGCCATCGACAAGGAGATCAAGGACATCGTGAACGCCTCGGCCGACTTCGCCAAGGACAGCCCGGAGCCGGATGTCAGCGAGCTCTACACCGACATCTACGCCACCGACATCCCGCAGGGTGCTGCGGTCGAAGAAGACGCCTGAGGGGGAGAACGACGATGGCAACCAAGATCCTGATGCCCGCGCTGTCCCCCACGATGGAGGAAGGCACGCTGGCCAAGTGGCTGGTCAAGGAGGGCGACACCGTCTCCTCCGGCGACATCATGGCCGAGATCGAGACCGACAAGGCGACGATGGAATTCGAAGCGGTGGACGAGGGCGTGATCGGCAAGATCCTGATCGCCGAGGGCACCGAGGGGGTAAAGGTGAACACCCCGATCGCCGTGCTGGTCGAGGAAGGCGAAGATGTCGGCGACGTGGAGGCCGAAGCGGCGCCCGCGCCGAAAGCCGAGGCCGAGGCGGAGGCAAAGTCCGACGACAAGGCGCCGGCGAAGGCCAAGGCGCCCGAGGCACCGAAGCCCGACCAGACCCCGGACTGGCCCGAAGGCACCGAGATGAAGTCGCAGACCGTCCGCGAGGCGCTGCGCGACGCAATGGCCGAAGAGATGCGCGGCAACGCCAACGTCTTCGTCATGGGCGAGGAGGTGGCCGAGTATCAGGGCGCCTACAAGGTCACGCAGGGGCTGCTGGACGAATTCGGCGGCAAGCGGGTCATCGACACGCCGATCACCGAACACGGCTTTGCCGGCATCGGCGTCGGCGCGGCCTTTGGCGGCCTGCGTCCGATCGTGGAGTTCATGACGTTCAACTTCGCCATGCAAGCCATTGACCAGATTATCAACTCTGCCGCCAAGACGCTCTACATGTCCGGTGGTCAGATGGGCTGTCCCATTGTGTTCCGGGGCCCGAACGGTGCCGCGGCACGGGTCGGCGCGCAGCACAGCCAGGACTACGCGGCGTGGTATTCCATGATCCCCGGCCTCAAGGTCGCGATGCCCTATTCGGCGGCCGACGCCAAGGGCCTGCTGAAAAGCGCGATCCGCGATCCGAACCCGGTGATCTTCCTCGAGAACGAGATCCTCTATGGCCGGTCGTTCGAAGTGCCGGTGATGGACGATTTCACCGTCCCCTTCGGCAAGGCCAAGATCTGGCGCGAGGGCACGGACGTGACCATCGTCAGCTTCGGCATCGGGATGCAGTACGCGCTGGAAGCCGCTGACAAGCTTGCAGAAGACGGGATCGACGCCGAAGTCATCGACCTGCGCACCCTGCGGCCCATCGACTACGACACGCTGATCGCGAGCGTGCAGAAGACGAACCGCTGCGTGACGGTCGAGGAAGGCTTCCCCGTGGGCTCCATCGGCAACCACCTGTCGGCCTACATCATGCAGAACGCCTTCGACTATCTCGACGCGCCGGTCATCAACTGCACGGGCAAGGACGTGCCGATGCCCTATGCCGCGAACCTCGAGAAGCTCGCGCTCGTCACCACCGCCGAGGTCATCGAGGCGGTCAAGCAAGTGACCTACAGGTAGGGGGACCGCGACATGCCGACCGAAATCCTGATGCCCGCCCTCAGCCCGACGATGGAAGAGGGGACGCTGGCGAAATGGCTGGTCAAGGAGGGCGACACCGTCTCCTCCGGCGACCTGCTGGCCGAGATTGAGACCGACAAGGCGACGATGGAATTCGAAGCCGTGGACGAAGGCGTCATCGGCAAGATCCTGATCGCCGAGGGCTCCGAAGGGGTCAAGGTGAACACCCCGATCGCCGTCCTGCTGGAAGAGGGCGAGAGCGCCGACGACATCGGCGAGACCAAGGGCAAGGCCGAGGCCAAGCCCAACCCCGAGGAAAGCACCGAAAAGGCCCCCGCGCCGAAAGAGGCGCAGGACGGGCCCAAGGCGGCACCGGTCGGCAAGTCCGACACCAAGGCGCCCGCCGCGCCCAGGGACGCGGATGGCAAGCGCATCTTCGCCAGCCCGCTGGCCCGCCGGATCGCGGCGGACAAGGGGCTGGACCTGAGCGGCATCAAGGGCTCGGGCCCGCACGGCCGCATCGTGCGCGCCGATGTGGAGGGGGCGAAACCCGCCGCCGCTTCCGCGTCGAAGGAGGCCGCCGCGGCCCCGGTCGGCAAGGCCGCGCCCGCCGCCATGGCCTCCGGTCCGTCGACCGACGCCGTGCTCAAGATGTACGAGGGGCGCGAGTACACCGAGGTCAAGCTGGACGGCATGCGCAAGACCATCGCCGCCCGTCTGACCGAGGCCAAGCAGACCATCCCGCATTTCTACCTGCGCCGCGACATCCGGATCGACGCGCTGCTCAAGTTCCGGGGCGACCTGAACAAGCAGCTGGAACACCGGGGCGTGAAGCTCAGCGTCAACGACTTCATCATCAAGGCCTGCGCCCTCGCGCTGCAGGCCGTGCCCAAGGCCAACGCCGTCTGGGCCGGTGACCGCGTGCTGGAGCTGACCCCCTCGGACGTCGCCGTCGCGGTGGCCATCGACGGCGGGCTGTTCACGCCGGTGCTGAAGGACGCGGAGTCGAAATCGCTGTCCAAGCTCTCGACCGAGATAAAGGACCTCGCCGCCCGTGCCCGCGACCGCAAGCTGGCGCCGCATGAATACCAGGGCGGCAGCTTTGCCATCTCGAACCTCGGGATGTTCGGCATCGACAACTTCGACGCGGTCATCAACCCGCCGCACGGCGCGATCCTCGCCGTCGGGGCAGGGGTCAAGAAACCGGTCGTGGGCGAGGACGGACAGATCACCGCGGCGACGATCATGTCGGTCACGCTCTCGGTCGATCACCGGGTCATCGACGGTGCCCTCGGGGCGGAGCTGCTGCAGGCCATCGTCGACAACCTCGAACACCCGATGGCGATGCTGGCCTGACAGGGGCCTGCACAGGCAAAGGGCAACCGGCATCCCCCGGCATCATGCGGCGCATGGTCCGGGGGAATTCCGGAGGATGTGACCAATTGGTCCTTTCATATATCCGTCCGAGGCATTAGATACCCTCGGACCATACGGCCCGCCGGGAGACGGGCCACACTCAGGGAGTTACCCCCATGCTGAACAATATCGGACTTCCCGGCCTTCTGCTGATCGCCGTGGTCGTGCTGGTTCTTTTCGGTCGCGGCAAGATCTCCTCGCTCATGGGCGAGGTCGGCAAGGGCATCACCGCCTTCAAGAAGGGCGTGAGCGACGGCACGAAAGAGCTGGACGACGCAAGCTCGGAGGGCGCGCGCGATGTGACCCCGGCCGAGAAAGACAAGGCCTGACAGCCTTTTCCGGGTGATCCTTCATGTTCGACCTCGGCTGGACCGAGCTTTTGCTGATCGGCATCGTGGCGCTGATCGTGGTGGGTCCCAAGGACCTGCCCGTCCTGTTCCGCAACGCCGGTCGCTTCGTGGGCAAGGCCCGCGGCATGGCGCGCGAGTTCTCGCGCGCGATGGAAGAAGCGGCGGATGAATCCGGCGCCAAGGACATCTCCAAGACCTTCCGCGATGCCGTGAACCCCAAGAAGATGGGGCTGGACAAGCTGAAGGAGGCCACCGACTTCCGCAACTGGGAGCCGGACAGCGAGACCGGCAAGCTGGCCGAGGATCGCGCCGCCGCCGCCAAGAAGATCCACGCCGCCACCGCCGCCGCCGCCGAAAAGCGCAAGGCGCAGGAGGCCGAGACCGCGGCGCAGGCCAAGGCCGCCGCCGAGGCCACGCCTGACGCCGGGCAGGGCGACGCACCGGCTGATCCGGCGCCTGCCGCGCCGTCCGAGGACACCACCCGCACATGACCGCAGGCGACGAGATCGACGACAGCCAGGCCCCGCTGATCGAGCATCTGGCCGAGCTCAGGAACCGGCTGATCCATTCGGTCGTGGCCTTCATCATCGGGATGGTGATCTGCTTCACCGTCTGGAACCCGATCTTCAACTTCCTGACGCAGCCGCTCTGCAACGCGCTGGCGCAGCGCGGGCAGCTTGGCGACTGCGGGCTGATCCTGATCAAGCTTCAGGAAGGCTTCTTCGTCGCCATCTCCATCTCGCTGCTCGGCGGGCTGGTGCTGTCGTTCCCCTACATCGCGCTGCAGATGTGGCGTTTCGTGGCGCCGGGGCTCTACCGCAAGGAAAAGAACGCCTTCCTGCCGTTCATCATCGCCTCGCCCGCGATGTTCTTCCTCGGCGCGGCCTTCGCCTTCTACGTCGTGACGCCGCTCGCCTTCGACTTCTTCCTCGGCTTCCAGCAGCCCGGTTCCGTGATCGGAGAGGGCGGGGCGGAGAACGGGATCGCCGGGATCGCCTTCCAGGGCTCGGCGCAGGAATACCTGTCGCTGACGATCAAGTTCATCGTGGCCTTCGGCCTCTGCTTCCAGTTGCCGGTCCTGCTGACGCTGATGGGGCTGGCGGGGCTGGTGTCCTCGGAGGGCCTGCGCGCCGTTCGGAAATACGCGGTGGTCGGCATCCTCGTCCTGGCCGCGCTCGTGACCCCGCCGGACGTCATCACGCAGGTCATCCTGTTCGTCGTTGTCTACGGCCTCTACGAGATCTCCATCTTCCTCGTCCGCCGGGTCGAGCGGAAGCGCGACGAGCGCCTGCGTGAGGAAGGATACTTCGACGACGAGGATGAGGACGAGGAAGACGATCCGCTTCTCGCCGAATTCGACAGGGACAATGACAAATCCTGATCCGCTGATCCGCATCGCGGAGGCGCTGGAGCGCATGGCGCCCGCGCCTCTGGCCGCCCCCGATTTCTCCGCCGCCGACGCCTTCGTCTGGCATACGGAGCCCGAGCGGCTGGAACCCGTCGGCCGCGTCTCGCGCGTGGGGCTGGAGCTGCTGGTCGGCATCGACCGGTCCCGTGACACGCTGCTGACCAACACGCTGCAGTTCGCGCGCGGCCTGCCCGCCAACAACGCGCTGCTCTGGGGCGCGCGGGGGATGGGCAAGTCGAGCCTCGTCAAGGCCGTCCACGCCGAGGTGCTGCGCCAGGGGGTGCCGCTCAAGATCGTGGAACTCCAGCGCGAGGATCTGCCCTCCGTCGCCCGGCTGCTGTCGGTCCTCGGCGGGTCCTCGGACCGCTTCCTGCTGTTCTGCGACGACCTGTCGTTCAGCCACGACGACCAGCACTACAAGTCGCTCAAGGCCGTGCTGGACGGCGGCATCGCCGGGCGTCCGGACAACGTGCTGTTCTACGCCACCTCGAACCGCCGCCACCTGATGCCGCGCGACATGATCGAGAACGAACGCTCCTCGGCGATCAACCCCTCCGAGGCGGTCGAGGAAAAGGTCTCGCTCTCGGACCGCTTCGGCCTGTGGCTGGGCTTTCACCCCTGCGACCAGGACGAGTACCTTCGGATGATCCGCGGCTACTGCGCCGCCCACGGGGTCGAGATCGACGAGGACACCCTGCGCGCCGAGGCGATCGAATGGCAGGCCACCCGCGGCGCGCGTTCGGGCCGCGTGGCCTGGCAGTACTTCACCGATCTCGCAGGCCGCCGGGGCGTCGCGCTAAGCTGACCACGGGCCCTCGTCGGGCCCTGACGCGCCCGCCTCGGCCAGCGCCGGTCCCCTGCTTCATCTTGCCGAAAATATGCCGGGGGTCCGGGGGCAGAGCCCCCGGTCCGTCCCGCTCAGCCCGCACTCACCTCAGGTAGGGCAGCGGATCCGTGCTCTCCAGCCCCTTGCGGACCTCGAAGTGCACATAGGCCGAGGACCCGCCGGGCACCTCCGCCAGTTTCTGCCCGCGGCTGACCTTCTGCTTTTCCTTCACCGCGATCTTGGTGACGTTGGAATAGATGGTCAGCAGCTTGCCCTCGTGGCGCACCACGATCACGTGGTTGTTGTCCGCATCCGAGGTGATCGCCGCCACCTCGCCACCCGAGGCCGCACCGATGGCGGTGCCGGGCGCAGCCGAAATGTCGATGCCGTCGTTCTTGCCCTTGGCATATTCGCGCACGATGTTGCCCTTGACCGGATAGGCCATCTGGGCCGCCGCCTTCGCGGTCTCCTTGCCGACATCCGCGACCGGCTTGGCCGGTTTCGCCGCGGCGGCGGTCTGTGTCGCGAGCGGCACCGTCTTCTCGGCGGGCAGCGGCTTCGCCGCGCTCGGCGGCGTCGGGGTGGGCGAGCCCTGGCCCGGCGCGGTCGTCGCGGAAGACGCCGTGGCGGTGGCCGAGGCGGCCGCGGGCACCACGGTGGCGGGGGCGGAGGCGGCCGCGACCGGGATCATCAGGTACTGGCCTTCGCGGATGGTGTAGTTGCCATCCAGCCCGTTCCATTCGGCCAGCGAGGTGACCGAGACATTGTAGAGCCGGGCGACCGTATAGGCGGTCTCGCCCCGCACCACCTTGTGGCGGTCGGGTTCGGTGCGCGCGACCGCCGGCGACGCCGCCGGGGCGGTGGCGGACGCAGCAGCCGGGGCCAGCGTCGTCGTCTCGACCCTGCGGTCCCCGGCGCGGTCGATGGCGCCCCCGGCGATCGAGGTGATGTCGGTCCCGGCCGCGCCGGTCGCGGCCGTCGGTTCGGCCACCCGGTTGGGCAGCGACACGACCTCGCCCTGCCGCAGCTGCGTGTCCGGGTTCAGGCCGTTGTGCCGGGCCAGCTGATCGGCATCCGCGCCGATCCGGGCCGCCATGCTGCGCACGGTGTCGCCGTTGCGGGCCACCGCGACCTGGTAGTTCGGGTAGGAGATGATCCCGCGGTCATCGGGCCGTGGCCGGTCCAGCGTCGCCATGCGCGCGGCCTCGGCCGTGTTGAACTGGTTGAAGGCCCCGCGCATGTCGAGGTCCACGCCGTCGGTGCAGGCCGCCATAAGGGCCAGCGCCGATACCGCCGCGACGCCGCGCGCGGTTCTGCGGATAGTGTCCGTCATCTGTTCGTTCCTCACCGCCGCCCCTGTTGTCCGGGGCTGTTGTGCTGCCATGCCGCGCCGCCTTTGCGCGACCTCTCAATCCTTTGCCAGACCCTCGACCAGAGGCACGAAACGGACCGGGCTCAATTCGTCGTATTCCAGCCCGGTCTCCGTCCGGCGGACGCGGATCAGGCTTTGAACCGTGTCGGACTGTCCGACCGGCAGCACCATAATACCGCCAATCTTCAATTGCGCCAATAGGGGGCCGGGCGGGTCTTCGGCCGCTGCGGTCACAATGATGCGGTCAAAGGGGGCCTGATCCCCCAGACCGTGTGATCCGTCGCCGACAATCGCGGTAATGTTGTTGAGATCGAGCGCGTCGAACACCTCGCGCGCGGCCTGCACCAGCGGGGCGTGGCGGTCGATGGTGTAGATGCGGCGGGCCAGCTGGCTGAGCACTGCAGCCTGGTAGCCCGAGCCTGTGCCGACCTCCAGAACCTTGTCCCGCGGCTGCACGTTCAGCGCTTGCGTCATCAGCCCCACGACCGAGGGCTGGGAAATCGTCTGGCCGCAGTTGATCGGCAGCGGCGTGTCGTCATAGGCGCGATCGGCAAAGATGCCCCGGACGAAGGCGCCCCGGTCGATCTTTTCCATCGCCGTCAGCGTGCGCATGTCCGTCACCCCGCGCGACCGCAGGGTGTAGAGGAACTGCATCTTCCGTTCGGCGATCTCGTCCGTCATTCGATGGTCCTGAGCCGGTCCAGCATGTCATGTGCGGTCAGATCCGCCCGCATCGGCGTGACCGAGATATAGCCCTCGAGGTTCGCATGGGCATCCGATCCCGGCAGCGTCGGTATCTGCTGGTCGCCGCCCTTGATCCAGAGGAACTTCCGGCCCGAGGGGGCATAATGCGGTTCGGTCGAAAAGCGGGTGTTGCGGCGGAAGCCCTGCGTCGTCACCCGCGCGCCCTTGACCTTGTGGGCGGGCATTGGCGGGAAATTGACGTTGTAGAACAGCCGGTAATCCCCGGTGTCCTCGGGCTGTGCCGCGAGGATGGAGGCGATCAGCGCCGCGCCATGTTCCGCCGCCGCCTCGAACGGGTCGTCGATCTGGTAGTTCTCGGGCCCGAGATACTGGGACAGGGCAAACGAGGGGATGCCCTGCAGCGCGCCTTCCATGGCCCCGCCGAGCGTGCCGGAGTAGAGCGCGTTCTCGGCCGAGTTGTTGCCCTTGTTGACGCCGGACAGGATCAGGTCGACCGGCCCGCCGTCCACCACGTCGTGCAGCCCGGCCAGCACGCAGTCCGCGGGCGAGCCTTCGGCGGCAAAACGGCGCGTGCCGAGTTTCGAGACCATCATGGGATGCGTGTAGGAGATCTTGTGCGCCACGCCCGACTGTTCGAAGGCGGGCGCGACGGTCCAGACCTCTCCATCCGGCCCGGCGAGCGTCGCGGCGATGCCTTCCAGCGTCTTCAGGCCGGGGGCGGAAATGCCGTCGTCGTTGGTGATGAGAATGCGCATGTCGCCCGCCCTTTTTTCTTTCCCCGATGAATAGGCGAGGGGCGGCGCGGTCGCAAGCGGATGGGGCAGGCCGGGGGACCGGCCCTAGCCGAGTGTGGCCAGAAGGCGCGCGGCCTCGTCGAAGGGCTTCGCCAGCTTTTCCCGGTCCTCGCCGGGATGGAACCGTGCGCGCAGCGCCGTCGCCATCGGCGCGGGCGTCGCGACGTGGACCTGTGGCCCGGTCGACACGGTTTCCAGCGCCCAGGCCCGCGCCAGCGCGATCTGCGCCCGCTTGGAGGCCCCGTAGGCGCCGTGGAACTTCAGATCGGCCGCCGGATCCTCGAAGAACAGCGCAGTGCCGTCGCGGCCCAGCAGGGGCGCGACATAGGGGATCAGGATGCCGGTGGCGGTCACGTTGGTCGCCAGCGTCTTGTCCCAGTCCTTGGCGTCGATGAACGCGGCGGGCGTGAGCGGCGGCACATGGATCGCCGTATGCGCCCAGATCGCCACGCCGCCCCAGCGGTCGTGGATCGACCGGCAGAGCTGCGCCATCGCGTCCCGGTTGGTCACGTCCATCGGCGCCAGCGTCGCCTGACCGCCCTTCGCGCGGATGCGGTCGTCGAGCTCTTCCAGCCCGCCCACGGTGCGGGCGACGGCGACGATGTGATGGTCGGGCGCCAGTGCTTCGGCCAGGGCTGCGCCAAGGCCGCGCGACGCGCCGGTGATAAGGGCGATGCGGTCAGTCATGCCGCGCGGTGTGAGCGGAATTCGCGGCGGCGTCAAGCGCCGGGAATGGTCAGCCGCTTCGCGATGCCCGCACTGGCGATGACGATGCTGTCGTCGGCGATGGCGACGACCGGTGCGCCGGTCACCTTGTCGCCCACATGCACCGTCAGGGTGCGTCCGTTCGGCAGCCGCAGCAGGGCCGAGCGGCTGGCATCGCTGCCGAAGACACCCAGCACCAGCGGTTCGGTCGGATCATAGGTCACGGTCTGCGTCGCCTCGCGGCTCACGTCGGCCGAGACGGGCAGATCGGGCGCATCGCCGCCACGGGTCGAAACATGGGCCTGGGGCGCGGGGGTCGTGTCCAGATCATCGGGCCGCGCCCGCGGCCTGAGCGAGGATTTCAGAGCGTTCATGTCGGGGGTCACCTTGTTCGCCGGGCACCTGTTTTCCCGGTCGCGGCGGCCTGCTACAGCGTCGCCGCGCCGCAGGAAACCCGTCATTTCCCGGGGTGGCGACGTTTCGCCGCCTGTCCCGGTCATATCGGCAGGAACTTACCGTTCCCTTGCCTCAGCTGCCGATTTCGGCCCGTCTGAGCGCAACAATGCGTGAGATCAAATCGTCCGGCACACTCAGGTCCCACGGGACCCGAAGCGTTCCGCCCTGGGCCGTCATGCCGTCCGGCAGGTCGCTGACACCCGCCAGCGTGCTCCCGGAATGGGGGTAGATCGCGTAATGCGCCTTCCACGCCGCATAGCCCATCACGACCTTGCCGCCGGGCAGGCGGAAACCGGGCATGGCGTAGGAGATGACCTCGACCGCGTCGGGCACCTGAGCGGCGATCCGACGCCGCAGGTCGTTCAGACATGCGGCGCGGTCCGGGGGCAGGGTGGCGAGATAGGCGTCGTGATCCGCGGGCGCGGTCACTCCGCCGCCTTCAGCTCGAAGCCCTTCTCGATCATGTCGGCGGGTTCGATCGGGTATTCGCCCGAGAAGCAGGCGTCGCAATACTGCGGGCACTTGGCGTTGCGGCCCCCGGCCTCGCCGACGGCGCGATAGAGCCCGTCGAGCGAGATGAACTTGAGGCTGTCCACCGCCAGATGATCGCGCATCTCGTCCTCGGACATCGTCGCCGCCAGCAGTTTTTCCCGCTGCGGCGTGTCGACGCCGTAGAAGCAGGGCCACGCGGTCGGCGGGCTCGCGATGCGGAAATGCACCTCGGCCGCGCCGGCATCCAGGATCATTTCCTTGATCTTGCGGCTGGTGGTCCCGCGCACGACCGAATCGTCGACGAGGATCACGCGCTTGCCCTCGATCAGCGCACGGTTGACGTTCAGCTTCAGCCGGACGCCCATGTTGCGGATCTGTTCGGAGGGTTCGATGAAGGTCCGGCCCATGTACTGGTTCCGGATGATCCCCATGCCGTAGGGAATCCCCGACTCGTGCGCGAACCCGATGGCCGCCGGCGTGCCGCTGTCGGGCACCGGGCAGACGAGGTCCGCGTCGACCGGTGCCTCGCGGGCCAGCTCCACGCCGATCTGGCGGCGGGTCTCATAGACCGACCGGCCACCGAGGATCGAATCCGGGCGGCTGAAGTAGACGTGTTCGAAGATGCAGAAGCGGGGCGCCTGCGGGCGGAAGGGGCGGCGGCTCTCGATACCCTTGTCGGTGATGACGACCATCTCGCCCGGCTCGATCTCGCGCACGAAATCCGCGCCGATGATGTCCAGCGCGCAGGTCTCGGACGACAGGACATAGCCGTCGGCGACCTTGCCCAGAACCAGCGGCCGGACGCCAAGCGCGTCGCGCACGCCGATCAGCTGCGTCGCGGTCATGGCGACGACGGAAAACGCGCCCTCGACCCGGCGCAGCGCGTCCTCCATCCGTTCCGGCAGGCCCTTCTGCAGGGACCGGGCCATAAGGTGGATGATGCATTCGCTGTCCGACGAGGACTGGAAGATCGAGCCGCGTTCGATCAGTTCGCGCCGCAGGGCGTCGGCATTGGTGATGTTGCCGTTGTGCGCGATCGCCGCGCCGCCCATCGAGAATTCGCCGAAGAAGGGCTGCACGTCGCGGATCGCCGTCTGGCCCTTGTTGCCCGCCGTCGAATAGCGGACGTGGCCGATGGCGATGGTGCCCGGCAGCGTGTCCATGACCGACTGCGAGGTGAAGTTGTCGCGGATGTAGCCCATCCGGCGCGCCTGGTTGAAGCCGAGCTGGTCGTCATGCACCACGATCCCGCCGGCTTCCTGCCCGCGATGTTGCAGTGCGTGCAGGCCGAGCGCGGTAAAGCTCGACGCATCGGTCGTGCCGATCACGCCAAAGATGCCGCACTCTTCGTGCAGCTTGTCGTCATCCCACGGGTGGCCGGGCCATGACTTCGGGGTTTCGGGCGAGGAGGTGGACAAGGGGCAGCTCCGAATCCGTTCGCGTCTGTCCCCTAGTTAAGCCTTTGTGCCCCGAGTGTCACGAAAGGATCACAGAGTGTTGTCACCCTTTTGCCGCGGCGCGGCAAAGATGCCGGTCCGTCGGCTCAGGCGGTGCGGGCAAAGCCGAACGGACGCAGGATGAGCCGGCGCAGCCAGCCCGCGGGGGCGGCAGCCGCGCTGCGGCCGAGGCTGTGCGCCTGTTCGCTGCGCATCATGCGGCTGCGCGCGATGTAATAGGCGGTGTCGATCGAGCCGTCGGGGCGGGTGCGGATGTCTTCGAACTGGTGGTCCATGATGGGTCTCCTTCTGATGTGACACCATCCTGCGCCCCATTGCCGACCGGCGCTTGAAGACCGCCTTCTGAAACCCTTGAGATACCCCTGATTTCGCAGGGTTCCGGCTTGAGAAACTCGGAAACCGCGCCTTAACTGGTTCCATGATCTACCGTTTCGCAGATTGCGCGCTGGATACGGAGCGCCACGAACTGACCCGCGCAGGCGGGCCGGTGCATGTGGAGCCACAGGTCTTTGCCCTGCTGCGCCTGCTGGCCGAGGGCGGCGGGCGGCTGGTCACGCGGGACGAGATGGTGGCGGCGGTCTGGTCCGGCCGCATCGTGTCCGAGGCGACGATCAGCGCGCGGATCAACGCCGCGCGGGTGGCGGTCGGGGATGACGGTCAGCGGCAGGCGGTCATCCGCACGGTGGTGCGGCGTGGATTGCAGCTGGCGGTGCCGGTGGAAACGGGGGCCGGGGATGCCGGGCCGGGGCAGGCGACCGCAATAGCGCGACCGGTCGAAAGCGCGCATCAGGTGGTGCGGATCACCCGGTCGGCCGACGGCACCGGCATCGCGTGGGCCAAATCGGGCGAGGGACCGCCGCTGCTGCGGGCCGGGCACTGGCTCTCGCATCTGGAGCTCGACTGGCAGAGCCCGGTCTGGCGCCCGCTGATCGACCGCTTCGGGGCGACCCGCTCGCTCTATCGCTACGACCCGCGTGGCACGGGCCTGTCGGACCGGGACTGCGGGCCGCTGACGCTGGACGCCTTCGTCGCGGACATGAAGGCGGTGGCGGATGCGGCGGGTCTGGACCGGTTCGCGCTCTATGCCGTGTCACAGAGCGTGCCGGTCGGCATCGCCTTCGCCGCGCGCTACCCTGACCGGGTCAGCGCGCTGGTCCTGCACGCGGGCTTTGTCCGTGGCGCGGCGGTGCGCGACCGCGAGGAGGGGACGGCGCTGTCCGAAACCTTCCTCAGCCTGATCCGCAATGGCTGGGGCACACCCGGCAGCGCCTTCATGCGCGCGTTTTCCTCGCTCTTCCTGCCGACGGGCACGGCCGAGCAGATCGACAGCTTTCTCGACATGCAGGTCCAGTCGGCCACGCCCGAGTTCGCCGAACGCCTGCGCCGGGCGATCAACGAACTGGATGTCCGCGACCTGCTGGCCGATGTCCGCTGTCCGGCGCTGGTCAGCCATGCGCGGGGCGACGCCGCGCAGCCCTTCGATCAGGGGCGGGCACTGGCGTCGGGGATCCCGGACGCCCGCTTTGTCGCGCTGGACAGCCCGTCACACATCATCCCGCCGCAGGAACCCGCGTGGGAGGCGGTCATGTCCGCCATAGAGGAATTTCTGGCCGAGCAGGGGGCCTGAGATCAGGAACAGGCGCCGACGAGGCGTTCGTACTGTTCGGTGATCCAGCCAAGTGCGCGGGTCGGATCCTCTTCCTCGATCCGGCCGGTCAGCTGGGCGAACACCTGTGCCGAACGGCTGTCGTCGACCATCGTGATCTGCTGCGAGGTCAGCACGGTGTCGTAGACGAAGAAGGCGATGGCGACCAGCAGCACACCGCGCGCCGCGCCGAAGAAGAACCCGAGCGCCTGGTCCAGCCCGCCGAGGACGGTACGCTGGACGAGCGAGGAAAAGAGCGGCGTGAACAGCGAGGCGATGACCAGCGCGACCGCGAAGACGGCGGCAAAGGCGGTGATGATCGACAGTTCGCAGCTGTCCGCGATGAAGTCGCCGATCACCGGCACTTCCTTGACCAGCGGCTGGACCTGCGGCGCAAAGATGAAAGCCAGAACCGCCGCGACGACCCATCCGGCGATCGCCATGACCTCGCGCAGGAACCCGCGCGAATAGGCGAGGATCGCCGACAGGATGATGACCGCGGCGACGACGCCGTCGATGATCGTGAAACCTTCCATTCGCCTGCTCCCCGGCCGCCAGTGGTGCGGATCAGCCCGCGCCGAAAATCTCGCCCACGAAAGCGGTGAGGTCTGACATACGCGTCACTGTCATCCCGCTTTCACCGCCCGGCTTGCCTCCGGCCGGTGCGATGGCCGAGGAAAAACCAAGTTTCGCCGCTTCTTTCAACCTGTTTTCCGTCTGGGACACCGGACGCAGTGCGCCGGACAGGGAGATTTCGCCAAAAACGACACAGTCTGCGGGCAGCGCGGTGTCTTCTCGGGCGGAAAGTAGCGCCGCGGCCACAGCCAGATCCGCCGCCGGCTCGCCGATCTTCATGCCGCCGGCGACGTTCAGATAGACGTCGAGGCCGGCAAAGGGGATGCCGCAGCGGGCCTCGAGCACCGCGAGGATCATCGCCAGCCGCCCGCCGTCCCAGCCCACGACCGACCGGCGCGGCTGCGAATGCGGGGTGGGGGCGACGAGGGCCTGAAACTCCACCAGAACCGGCCGCGTGCCCTCGATCCCCGCGAAAACGGCCGAGCCGGGCGCGGGCTGGCCGCGTTCGGACAGGAACAGGGCCGAAGGGTTGGTGACTTCGCTCAGCCCGCCGCCGGTCATCTCGAAGACGCCGATCTCGTCCGCCGGCCCGAAGCGGTTCTTGACCGCGCGCAGGATGCGGAACTGGTGCCCGCGCTCGCCCTCGAAATAGAGCACCGTGTCGACCATGTGCTCGACCACGCGGGGACCGGCGATCTGGCCCTCCTTGGTGACGTGACCGACAAGGATCACCGCCGACCCGCGTCGCTTGGCGAAGGCGGTCAGCTCGTGCGCCGCCGCGCGGACTTGGCTGACGGAGCCGGGGGCGCTGTCGACGCTGTCGGACCACATGGTCTGGATCGAATCGACCACCACGAGGTCCGGCCTGAGCTGGTCCAGCGTGGTCAGGATGTCGCGCAGCACCGTCTCGGCGGCCAGCTGTACCGGCGCGTCGGTCAGGCCAAGCCGTTCGGCGCGCATGCGGATCTGTCCTGCCGCTTCCTCGCCCGAGATGTAGACGACCTTGAGCCCGGTCCCGGCGAACCGCGCGGCGGCCTGCAGCAGCAGCGTGGATTTCCCGATCCCCGGATCGCCCCCGACGAGGATGGCCGAGGCCGGCACCAGCCCGCCGCCCAGAACGCGGTCCAGTTCGCCCATGCCGCTGGCGGTGCGAGGCAGGGGCGCCTCGCGGGTGCTGAGGTCGGTCAGGTCGATCGCCCGGCCGCGCGCAGTCCCGAGCGATGTCTTGCCCGAAGCGGCGGAGAGCGGTGCTTCCTCGACGATCGAGTTCCATGCGCCGCAGGCGTCGCACTGGCCCGACCACTTGGTGTGGACGGCGCCACAGGCATTGCATGTGAAGGAGGTTGTCGCGCGGGCCATGGCCGCTTCTTGCCCCGGCGGGCGCGGACGGTCAATCGCGCAGCGACGTCCCGCCCGGCGTCCGGATCATTCGGCGGCGGGTTTCGTCATGCCGATGACGTTCAGGCGCTGCTGGCCGGTGAGCGGCGGAAAGTCCTCCGCATCGGCATGTTCGTCCTCGTAGCTGTCCAGTTCATAGCCCGACAGCTTCATCGCATCGGCCAGCGAGGTGACACGCTCGGCCTCTTTCCTGCGGACGCGCGCGGGGGCAGGGGCAGCGACGACCGGTGCGGCCGGAACCGGTGTCGGCACGGCACGCGGTTTCCTGTCCTGCTGCACGTCCTTCTGGACGGCCGCAGCGACACCCATGCCTAGTTCGGGCAGCAGGTCGTCCAGTTCGGCCAGCATCCGGTCCAGCTGCGACCGCGCGATGCTTTCCTCCATCTCGACGGCATCGAGCCAGCGGCGCAGGTCGTTGGTGATCGCCTTGGCCGTGTCGAGACGGTCGTTGAACTGTTCGATCTCTTCCTGACGTTGTTTCAGGAAGGTCCGCGCGCGGTTCACTTTTTCCTCGGAATAGATCGACGCCAGTTCGTGGCTGACCTGGCTCATCTGCGCCGCGGCCTCGAGGATCTCGGGCTCCAGCCCGTCGAGGTCGGGGTGGTCGCGCAGGAATGCGATGCGTTCGCGGACGGCATCGAATTCGTGGCTCATGCGGAACACGCCTTCGCGGTCGGCGGCATGGGCCTTGTGATAGGCATGGGCGACGTCGTGCATCGAGATGTGGAAGTTCCGGTGCGAGGTTTCCAGCGCCATGATCCGGCCGTTGGAGGGGACGAAGCTGCACAGCCCGATCGCCAGCACGGTCAGACCGATCAGCGCCCACATACCCGCGCCTTCGACCGGTGCGCCGTTCCACGCAAGTGCCAGTTCGGGCCAGGGCAGAACACCGAAGGCACAGAGCAGGGTGACGGTGACGAGGGAGAGTGCCAGCAGCGCCAGCGCCGCGGTGGCGAGAGGTTGCACAATGCGCGTTGCCAGAAGCGCGGGCGTGCCCTGCCGCGGTGCCGTCACACCGTTCCGTGTCGTATTCATATCCTGTCGCCCCCTGCAGACTCGCAAACCATGACCGGCAAAAAACCGCGAATCGGCGTCTTTCTGCCGATTAGTTAACACAGGTTTTCGGATTTGGTTCCGTCCGGTCCGTCACTTGGCTCTGCGCCAAGCGCTCAGGCGGACGGTTTCGAGGCATGGGACAGCGCCAGCGAGGCCAGCACGCAGCCGGTGAAGAGATAGAGGCCCCAGCCGGTTTCCACCCGCCCGATACCGATGCCCTTGGCGATGGCAATATATAACGAAATCAGGAATATGTCGGCCATTGCTAACCTGCCGAACCAAGTCAGGACAGGCTTCGCCCGCGGGACGAGAAAGCCGGTCTGGAACGCGAGTAGCGCGAGCGTCTTGGCGTATGGTGCGAGGATCGCGAAGAAAACCACGATTGAGGCAAGAAAACGGTCTGTTTCCCATAACGACACAATCCCGGACCATACGGAGATCTCGGACAGGCCGAACAACGGCAACAATCCCGCGCGCAGCAGCGGTGCGTTCCATGCGACTGGATAGAGCAGCAACAGCGCCGCATTGCCGAGGATCAGCAGACGCCCGAGCGGCGGAACGCTCACCGGACCGCCTCGATGGGCCCCTCGGCGCGACCGTGGATGAACTGGTCGAGATAGGGATCGCCCGAGGTGTCCATCTGTCCCACGGGGCCGGTCCACTGGATCACCCCGTCGTGCAGCATCGCCACCCGGTCCGCGATGGCGCGGACGCTGGTCATGTCGTGGGTGATCGTCATCGCGGTCGCGCCCATCTCGGTCACGATCTCGCGGATCAGTTCGTTGATGACGCCCGCCATGATCGGGTCCAGCCCGGTGGTGGGTTCGTCAAAGAAGATGATCTCGGGGTCCGCACAGATCGCGCGGGCAAGGCCCACCCGTTTCTGCATCCCGCCCGACAATTCGGCCGGGAATAGGTCCGCCACGTCCGGCTTCAGCCCGACCCGGCGCAGTTTCTCGACCGCGATGGCCTTGGCCTCGTCCCGCGGCCGCTTGAGCGAGCCGCGCAGCAGGCGGAAGGCGACGTTTTGCCAGACCGGCAGACTGTCGAACAACGCACCACCCTGGAACAGCATGCCGAACCGGGCGAGAAAGGCGTCGCGGTCGCGGCCCTCGCCGCCCTCGACCGTGATGGTGCCGCTGTCGGGCCGGATCAGCCCCAGCACGCATTTCAGCGCCACGGATTTACCGGTGCCCGAGCCGCCGATGATGACCATCGACTCGCCCTTCGGCACCTCCAGCGTCATGCCCCGCAGCACCTTCTTGGGGCCAAAGCTCTTATGGACGTCGTCGAACCTGATCATAGCGAGAAGAAGACCCCGGTCAGCAGGAAGTTCGCGGCGAGGATCATCACCGCCGCCGCCTCGACCGCGCTTTTCGTCGCGCGGCCCACGCCCTGCGCGCCACGGCCCGAGTTCATGCCGGAATAGCAGCCCATGAGCGCCGCGATCACCCCGAACACCGCGCCCTTGACCAGCGAGGAGATCACGTCGAGCGGTTCGAGGAAGTCGATGGTGTTCTTGAGATAAGCCGCCGGGTTGAAGCCGAGCTGCCCGGTCGCGACCTGGTAACCGCCGAGGATGCCGATCACGTCGCCCACGCCGACCAGCACCGGCACGGTGATCAGCGCGGCCAGCACGCGCGGCACGGTCAGGTATTTCATCGGATGGGTCGACAAGGTGACGAGCGCGTCGATCTGCTCGGTCACTTTCATCGTCGCGATCTCGGCCGCGATGGAGGAGGTGACGCGCGCCGCGATCATCAGCCCGACCAGCACCGGCCCAAGTTCGCGGACCATGCCGATGGCAACGATCTGCGGCACCACCGCCTCGGCGTCGAAGCGCGAGCCACCGGCGTAGATCTGCAGCGCCAGCGCACCGCCGGTGAAGATCGCGGTCAGGCCCACCACGGGCAGCGACAGCCAGCCGATGGTCAGCAGCGCCGATCCGAATTCACGGGGGTAGAACGGCGGGCGCACCATGTGCGACAGGGTCTGGCCGAGGAATATCGTCACCCGCCCGATCATCGCCAGCAGGCCCAGCACCGTCGCGCCGATCCCGCCGAGGATCCCTGTCAGGACCCCCGTCACCTCAGCCGCCCGCGTAGCGCCGGGCGAAGCGATTGCCGAGCGAGGTCAGGATCTCGTAGCCGATGGTGCCGGCATTGTCGGCCAGGTGGTCGACGCCCTGACGATGGCAGAGCAGCGACAGCTCCTCGGGGTCTTCGTCCAGATGGGTCACGTCCACGGTGATCAGGTCCATCGAGATCCGGCCACGCACCGGGCAGGGGACATCGCCGGCAAAGAACGCGGTCTTCGGCCCCATGATGCGGTGGATGCCGTCGGCATAGCCGCCCGAGACGGTGGCGATCCGCACCGGCCCGCGGGACGTCCATGTGTTGCCGTAGCCGACCGTTTCCGACGGGTCCAGATCGCGGACCTGGATCACCGGCAGGTCCAGCCGCACGACCGGCCGTGCCTGTTCGAAGGGACGGCCGCCATAAAGCCCGATGCCGGGGCGGGTCAGGTCGAAATGGAACTCCGGCCCCAGCAGGATGCCGCCGGTGGCCGACAGCGACCGCGGCACGTCCAGCCCTTCGGTCATGTCGATGAACGACGAAAGCTGCAGCCGGTTCATCGCGTGGTCGGGTTCGTCCGCGCAGGCGAGGTGCGACATGATCAGCGTCGGGCGCTGTTCCAGCACGATCTCGCGCACGGCGGCCCATTCCGCGGGCTCCATTCCCAGCCGGTTCATCCCGCTGTCCAGCTGGATGCCGAAGCGGTGGCCGGGCAGGGCCTCCACGTGCCGCAGCAACTGGTCGATGGAGTTGATCATCGGCACGAGGTCGAGATCCGCGATCATGTCGCGGTCGCCGCGCATGTGCCCGCCGAAGACGTTGACTTCGACGCCGGGTCCAAGCGCCTCGCGCACCGCCGCGCCTTCTTCGGCCACGGCGACAAAGAAGCGCCGCGCACCGGCCCGCGCCAGCGCCTTGGCCACGCGTCCGACGCCAAGGCCATAGCCGTCGGCCTTGACCACCGCGGCAGTTTCCACCCGGTCGGCGGATGCGGCATTCAGCGCCCGCCAGTTGTCGGCGAGCGCGTCGAGATCAATGGTTAGCTGTCCGGTTCCCATGCGGCTGTTGTGACGGCCAAGCGCCCGCAGCGCAAGGGGGAACACCCCGCGCGGAGGTGCGACTCAGGGCTCCCACATGCGGCGGTAGTTGTCCCAGATCTTTTCGCCCACCAGACAGTCGTAGCCGCCGTCCTGCGCGGGCCTCACACCCATCCGGTTGACGGGCGGGGCGGGGGGCGGGACGTCGCCCGCGATCTCCAGCACCAGCTTCTTGCGCACGGCGCCGGCGAACTCGGCCCAGTCGGTCACGGGGATGACGAAGCTGCCGGAGCCGCCGACCACGCAGTTGATGTAGTACTGATCGAGGTCCGGCAGGTTCCACTGGGTCCCGATGCCTTCCTGCGTCATCAGCGGCAGGCCGTTGATGGTGATCCCCTGCGCCAGAACCGTGTCGCGCGCCGGAATCACCGGGCCGCCGTCGTTGTTCGGGCCGTCACCGGATATGTCGATGACCCGCCTCAGCCCCGTGAACCCGTTGTCCTTGAACAGGTCCGCCCCGGTCGTCAGCGCGCCCGAGATCGAGGTGCGGCGCATGCCCTGGCTGAAGTGCCGGGTCAGGGTCTGCGCGAAGGCCTCGGCATCCTCGCGCGATCCGATGATCGCCCAGTCATGCACCACGTTCTGCGACCATGCCCCCGCCCATTCGACATAGGCGATGGCGATATGGCCGAGGAACCCGTCCCCGATCACCTGCAGCACCGCGTCCGAGGTCAGCGCCTCGGCATAGCCGCGACGCTGGATCTCCAGCTCGTTCGGGGTCATGGAGCGGGACACGTCCACCAGCAGCAGCAGTTCGACATCCACCTCGACCGAATTCGGATCGTAGGGCTCGACCTGGGCTGTGGCAGGCGCGGCGAATGCGGTGGCAAACAGGGCGGCGAGTGTTCGGAGCATGGACCAAGTCTTGCCCCGCCGCCCTGACCTGTCCAGCAGAACAGGCGCATGCAAGCAAATGTGATGTCTGACGCCCCCGCGCGACCGAAGTCCCGCCGCAAACGACGGCGCTCACTCGGGCAGGATGCGCCGGACGGCCGAGCGGGCGGTCAGCCCGTGAATCACCGTCGAGGCAAAGATCACATGGACCACCAGCGCCCAGAGGGCCCGGTCATTCGCGAACTCGATATGACCCGAGGCATAGGCGAGGTAATAGACCGACCCGATCCCGCGCACGCCATAGAATGCGGTCAGCCAGCGCGCGCCGCCTTTCAGGCCCGACCCCAACAGACCCAGCCACCCGGCCAGCGGCCTGATCACTAGCAACAGGCCGAAGCCGATCAGGCTGTGCCGCCAGTCCAGCTCGCTCCACAACAGCGGCATCAGGCTGCCCAGCAGGACCAGCAGGATCGCCGTCGCCGCCTGTTCGATACTGTCCGAAAAGTCGTGCAACTTGCGATGGATACGGTGCTCCGCCTCGCCCCTGCGGCAGACGAACCCGGCGACGAAGGCGGCGATGAAGCCATAGCCCTCGACCAGTTCCGACGCGCCATAGCCCAGCAGGACGGCCCCGAGCGCCAGCGATCCCGGTCCCGCATCCGCCAGCCGCTTGTTCTCCATCCCGGAAAACAGCAGCCGCGCCACGATCCACCCGATCCCGGCCCCGATCACCGCGCCGACGACGATGCGGTAAAGGACATCCAACAGCGCCCAGTCCAGCAGCCAGCCGCCCTCGGGCGCCATCGCGACATGGATGGCGAGGTAGACGAACGGAAAGGCCAGCCCGTCGTTCAGCCCGGCCTCGGTCGTCAGGGTGAACCGCACCGGATGCTCGCGCCCTTCCAGCGGCGGGCCGATCTGCACGTCGCCCGCCAGCACCGGGTCGGTCGGCGCCAGCACCGCCCCCAGCACCAGCGCGCCCGCCAGCGTGAGCCCGGCCAGCCAGACCCCGAGGAAGGCCACCGCGGCGATGGTCAGCGGCATGGTGATCGCCAGCAGCCCGATGGTCGACCGCCAGGTCCGCAGGCTGCCCGGATCGTCGATCCTGAGCCCGGTGGCGAAGAGCACGACTATCACGACGATCTCGGTCGTGATCTCCCAGATCTTGGGGTTTTCCGAAGGGTCGAGGAACGCGGTCGCGCCCGGAAAGACCAGGGCCGCCAGAAGCCCGGCCAGCATCAGGAGCGCCGAGCCCGCGGGCGGGCGCGGGAACAGCCGCACGGGCAACCACAGCGACAGCAACAGCGCGCCGCCCGTGATCGTCATCAGGATGTGGTAGGAGGTGAAACCGAAAAAGTCATTCATTACCGGGTGCAACGCCGATCCCCCGGCCCGGTTCCCGCTCACCATACGGAACCGCCACAAATCCAGCGGCGGCCCCTCCTCCCGCAGAAGGAAGGGCCTGCGCCGCTCGATTATTCCTTAATGGCCGTAGCCGTCGTCGCCGCCGTTCTGCCAGGGCTTCACGAGGTTGCCGAAGCGCGTGAACCGGCCTTCGAAGCTCAGCTCCACCGTGCCGATCGGGCCGTGACGCTGCTTGCCGATGACCACCTCGGCCTTGCCGTGCAGGCGCGCCATCCGCTCCTGCCACGCGGCGATTTCCTCGATCCGGTCGTCCGAGGGCTTTTCCCGCTCGACGTAATATTCCTCGCGGAACACGAACATCACGACGTCCGCGTCCTGCTCGATCGAGCCCGATTCACGCAGGTCCGACAGCTGCGGCCGCTTGTCCTCGCGGCTCTCCACCTGACGCGACAGCTGCGACAGGGCGATCACCGGGATGTTCAGCTCCTTGGCGATGGCCTTGAGCCCCATCGAGATCTCGGCGATCTCGTTCACCCGGTTCTCGGCGGTGCCGCGCACCAGCTGCAGGTAGTCCACGATCAGCAGGTCCAGCCCGTGCGTCCGCTTCAGCCGCCGCGCCCGCGCGGCCAGCTGCGCGATCGGCAGGGCAGGGGTGTCGTCGATGAACAGCGGGCAGGCTTCCAGCTGCTTGGCGGCCTCGACGAAGCGGCGGAATTCCTCCTCCGTCATGTCACCCTTGCGGATCTGTTCCGACGGCACCTCGGCCGCCTCCGACAGGACCCGCGCGGCCAGCTGCTCGGCGCTCATTTCGAGCGAGTAGAACCCGACCACGCCGCCGTCCACCGCACCCTCGGTGCCATCGTGCTTCATCCCGCGCTTGTAGGCCTTGGCCACGTTGAACGCGATATTGGTCGCCAGCGACGTCTTGCCCATCGACGGCCGCCCGGCGAGGATCAGCAGGTCCGAGGGATGCAGGCCGCCCAGCTTCTTGTCGAGGTCGATCAGCCCGGTCGAAATCCCCGCCAGCCCGCCGTCCCGCTGGTAGGCGGCGTTGGCGACGTTCACGGCATCCGTCACGGCCTTCAGGAAGGACTGGAACCCGCTTTCGGTATGGCCCTGCTCGCTCAGCTTGTAGAGCTTCTGCTCGGCCTCGACGATCTGCTCCTTGGGCTCGTTCTTGACGTCGACCTTGGCGGCCTTGGAGCTGATCTCCTGCCCCAGCTCGATCAGCTGGCGGCGGATCGCCATGTCATAGATCATCTGCGCATAGTCGCGCGCCGCGTAGGCGCTGACCGCGGCCCCCGCGATCCGGGCGAGGTAGGCGGGCCCGCCCAGCTCCTTCAGCCCGGCGTCATCTTCCAGGAACGCCTTCAGCGTCACCGGAGAGGCGAGGTTGTTGCGCGCGATCCGGGCGGCGGCGGTTTCGAAGATCCGCGCATGCACCGGCTCGTAGAAATGCGAGGGCCCGATGATCCCCGCGATCTTGTCGTAGATGTCGTTGTTGGTCAGCAGCGCCCCCAGAAGCTGCTGTTCCGCCTCGATCGAATGCGGCACCCGCTGCGCGGCATCATCCGCGCCCGGCACCGGCAGACCGGCCCCGTCAATCCGTGTATGATCGTTCATATCGTCCCCTTCGGCCACAGACGGCCCCGGCGCTCCCCAGCACCGCGTCTGCCCAACCTGACCTCGATCGCGCGCCTCGGACGGCGCATCTGATGGTGTGCAGGTGTCTTAGCGAACCCGCCGCGAGTCGGGCAACCTGTATAACCTGTGGATGGCCTGTGCATAACGCCACCCTACCAGATCTATGGCGGTCTGGCGATCCTTCAGCGAGATCTTGCGATTATTTGCCGGGCAGGCCGAAATAACGCTGCGCGACTTTCCACCACCGGGCACAAGCGTGGGGCCCTGACACGGCGCGCGCCGGGGCAGGGCGCGGCGCAGCCGTGCCCTGTGGCAAGGAAGGCGGCCTGTTGCGATTCGTCAGGTGGCCTTGCGGGCCTCCTGCCAGGCGCGGGGCGCGGTCAGGAACGCCTCGACCTCGGCCAGCGTCTCGTCGTCGAAGGCCGCGCGCCGCCGCGCCTCGGCCAGGACGTCCCACCAGGTGCAGAGGTGGTGCAGGCTGACGCCATGGTCGCCCAGTGTCTTCTCGGTCTCGGGGAAAATCCCGTAATAGAAGATCACCGCCGTATGCGCACAGCTCGCGCCCGTCTCGCGGATTGCGTCGACGAAGCTGATCTTCGACCCGCCATCGGTGGTCAGATCCTCGACCAGCAGCACCCGCTGGCCTTCGGTCATCTGCCCCTCGATCCGCGCGTTGCGGCCGTACCCCTTGGGCTTCTTGCGCACATAGGTCATCGGCAGCGCCATCCGCTCGGCTACCAGCGCGGCAAAGGGGATGCCCGCCGTCTCGCCGCCGGCGATGTTGTCGAAGGCCTCAAGCCCCGCGTTCCGCATCACGGTCACGGTCAGGAAATCCATCAGCGTCGACCGGATCCGGGGGTATGAGATCAGCTTGCGGCAGTCGATATAGGTCGGCCCCTGCAGCCCGGAGGCGTAGGTGTAGGGCTCGCGCGCATTGAAATGCACCGCCTGGATGTCCAGCAGCATCCCGGCGGACAGCCGGGCGATCTCCTCGGGCGACGGATAGGACGACGGTATCATGCGCAACTTCTCCCTTTAGGCCCGATCCCATGCTTCATCTGGCCATATGAACTCCCGCCGGAGGCTTCGTCCGCGCCCGCGCGGGCGAAATCCCCGCGCGTCGCGGACACGCCCTCAGGCATCGACCCGCCAGTGCAGCGGATATCCCGGATCGAAGACCGTCACGGTCTCGCCCCCGGCCTCGATCTTGGCGGGATACGTCACCGCATCCCCCCTGGTCAGCGTGATCGTGTCCTCGTTCACCGGCAGTCCGTAGAACCCCGGCCCGTTCAGCGACACGAAGGCCTCAAGCCGGTCCAACGCGCCCTCCTGCTCGAATACTTCGGCCAGCACGGACATCGTGTTCGTCGCCGTGAAGCAGCCCGCGCAGCCGCAGGGATGTTCCTTCAGGTGGTCCGGATGCGGCGCGCTGTCGGTGCCGAGGAAGAACCGCGCGTCGCCGCTGGTCGCCGCGGCGCGCAGGGCAAGGCGATGCTCCTCGCGCTTGGCCACCGGCAGGCAGTAATAATGAGGGCGGATCCCGCCGACGAGGATGTGGTTGCGGTTGATGACAAGGTGGTGCGTCGTGATCGTCGCGCCCAGGCCCCGGTCCACGCTGCGCACGTAATCGGCGGCCTGCGAGGTCGTGATATGCTCCATCACCACCTTCAGCCCCGGATGCGCGCGGCGCACCGGGTCGAGCACCCGGTCGATGAACACCGCCTCGCGGTCGAAGATGTCGATCTCCGCCGCCGTCACCTCGCCATGGGTGCAGAGCGGCAGGCCGATCTCGGCCATCTTCTCCAGCACCGGCGCGATCCTGTCGAAATCCTTGACCCCCGAGGCCGAGTTCGTCGTCGCGCCCGCGGGGTAGAGCTTCACCGCCTTCACCAGCCCCGAGGCGTGCGCCGCGGCCACGTCCTCCGGATCCGTATCCTCGGTCAGGTAGAGCGTCATCAGCGGCTCGAACGCCATGCCGTCGGGCAGGGCGGCCAGGATGCGGTCGCGGTAGGCGGCGGCATCCGATCCCCTGACCACCGGGGGCACGAGGTTCGGCATGATGATGGCCCGCGCGAAATGGCGGGCGGTTTCCGGCAGGACGGCCTTCAGCATCGCGCCGTCGCGCAGGTGCAGGTGCCAGTCGTCGGGGCGGCGGATGGTGAGGGAGGTGCTCATGCCGTTCGCATAGCGCAAGCCCCCGACGCTTTCCAGTCCCGGCGCGCGGGCACGTGGGTCAGGCTGTCTCGACTGCCTTCCGCATGAGCGCAAGGTCGGCGCGGCGCTGTTCCGCGGCCGCTTCCAGACCCTCCAGCTTTCGGGCGAACCGCGGGGCCTTCATCCGCTTCACCACGTTCCGGCAGACGGCGGCGGCGAGGATCGGGCGGTCGGCGGCCTCGGCGGCGGCCATCAGGCGGCGCAGGTAGGGCGGGTGCGACCGGCGCGTCCGGCTCAGCCGGGCAAAGGCGGCGCGCGTCAGCCGGTCCGCGCCGGCCAGTTCGATGATCCGGCCGAGGACCTGCATCTCCTTAAGCTCGCCCTCGATCGCCGGTCCCATCCGGCGCATCGGCAGCAGCCGCACATGCCGGCGACGGAAGAGGGCGGCATGCATCGCGTCCTCGGTCTCGGCGGGATCGTAGATCAGGAACATCCGGTCGGCGGCATCGACCATGTCCGGCGCGAACCCGTAGCGGTCGCTGAAGGACGTGCGGCGCATGTGGGTGAACCGCCCGTCCCAGATGCTGACCTCGGGGTCCAGCGAGGCCTGCGGCGAGATGGCGATGACCGTGGCCCCCGGCGCGGCGACCGAGAAGGCGGCGGCGGCATAGCCGCAGGGGCCCGCGCCATAGAAGATGACCTTCTCGAAATCCTCGAGGAACCCGTCGTCGACCAGCCGGTCGAAATAGCCGTAGACCTTGGGATCGCGGAACCAAGTGTCCCCGTCCGAAGCGAGGCAGAGGTGCGACCAGCCCTGTTCGCGGACGAACCGCCAGCCGAACGGCTCACCCTCGGTCCGCATGCCGGGCAGTGTCTCGAAGCTGACGAAGAGCGTCTTGTTCCCGTTCTCGACCAGCGCCGCGAAATGGCGTTTTCCGAGCGGCTGGAAATAGCCGTGTTCCTCGGCGATCTCGACCAGCCCGTGCAGCCAGTCGGCCTCGCCATACTCAGACAGCCCTTTAGCGAGGGCTTCCTCGACCTCGTTCATTGATATGTGCCCCGTCTACCCAGTGCCCGCCGGTGTCCGGCGTGCGGGGTAAAGTCTGCAACATTTCAAGCGCGATGCGAAGATTGCCGTGCGGATTGTTGCCCCGAAGCGGCCTTATTCTTCCTGTGCAACGGAATTGTTGCCGGATTTTCCGAGATTTGCGTGGTGAACAAGGAAACGTGCCGCGTTCAGCGGAACCGGCCGCGTCGGCGGCGCCATCAGCAGCCGTCCGAACAGGGCGCGGAACGGCTCCTGCTGCAGCAGCGCCTCGAATCGCGCCTTGCGCCATGCGACGGCGGCCTCGTGCAACCGCGCGATTTCCGGGTCCGCCATAAGCGCCGCGCGTTCGCCTTCCATCGCCGGGGCGAGGGCGAGGATCGTGCGGTCCTCGTCGGTGTTGAAGTTCCGCTCGACCCAGTAGTCGAGGCCTAGCAGGTGGTCCGAATGCACCGCGCGTCCCCGGTCGGCCTTGACCACGTAACTCTCCATCGCGCCGAGGGGGTAGTGGTTCAGCTGCACCAGCCCGTTGTTCGGACGTCCGTAGCTGGAAAAGATCCGCTCGGTCCTGAACTTGGCGTCCAGTTCGCGGCCCGAGGAATCGAACCACCGCGACTGTTCCAGCCGGTCCGTGACCGGAGAGCGCGGGCGGTGAACCCCCAGCTTCCGGTAGGTCCCGTCGTTGCGGTAGAGCGTCTTGAACATCGACGCCCGCCACGGCCAGTACATGACCTCGGGCGCGGCGCGGGTGAACTGCTGCGTCACGGGGCGGTCCTCGTAACGGGCGACCTCCGCATTGCCGAACAGCCGCCACGTCAGTGTGATCGCTGTGGCGGCGGGCAGGGCGGCCAGCAGGTCGGGCAGGCGGTGATCGCCCACGTGGATGTTCACGAACTCGTCCACGTCGAAGGGCAGGATCCAGTCCGCCGCCTTCACGATGTCCAGCCGGTCCGCCTGCTTCAGCGCGGTGAACTGGATGCCGCCCTGGTCATAGGGCCCGTCGTTTCGGATGTGGGTCAGCACCCCCATCCCGGCCAGCCGGTCCAGCATCGTGTCCGTGCCGTCCTGACAGTCGTTGGAAAAGACGAGGAAGTCGGTGAACCCGACCGCGCGATGATGCGCCAGCCATTCGATCAGGAAGGCCGCTTCGTTCCTGACACAGAGAACGGCGAGGAATTTCATGCGGTTGCCGGGGAAAGTTGCGGCATCACCTCAGCTCTCCATGTCGAGGGCGAGGGCATAGGCCACGCGCTCCGTCTCGTTCAGACGGACCTTGAGCGCCTGCTGGTAAAGCTCTTCGAACTCGGGGTTTCCGTGCAGTTCCTCGGCCTTGGCGCGGTGCCACGCAACACCGTCCTCATGCAGCGCGCGAAGCTTGGCATCCGCCAGCAGCCGGTCACGCTCCGCCTCGACCCGCGGCACGTTGCGCTTGATCGTCACGTCCTTGAAATCGCTCCAGTCCATGCGGATCCAGTAGTTCAGCCCGATGGACCGGTCGACATGCAGCGCCCGCCCGCGCTGGCGCTTGATCAGGTAGCTTTCGGCGGACCGCAGGGCGTAGTGGTTCAACTGGATCAGGTCATAGCCGATCGACCGCTTGGAACTGCGCCAGCCGTTCTTGATCACCTCGCGCCCCATCGGTGCGCCCGATCCGTTGACCCAAGTCACGTCCTTGACCCGGTCATGCGCGATCTTGTTCGGGCGGTGGCAGGACAGCTTTTCGTAGGCCCTGATGTTGCGGAACATCGTCTTGAAGCCCCAGACGGTGTGCGGCTTGGGGCAGTATTTCGGCGCACAGCTGTCGAACTGGTCGATAACCAGCCGGTCCTCGAACGCCTTGACCCCGTTGTGCCCGAACAGCCGCCAGGTCATCGCGACATTGGTGGCATCCGGCACGGCGGCAAAGAAATCGTCCAAGGTGCCGTTGCCGGTGCGGACGTTCACGAACTCGTCCACGTCAATATGGGCGATCCATTCGGCGTTCTTCAGCACCGGCTCTTCCAGCGCCATGTCCAGCGCGTATTGCTGGGGGGAATTGCCTTTCCACCCATTGTTGTCACGGTGGTGGACGATGCCCATGTCGTCCAGCCGCTGCAGGATCGCGTCGGTCCCGTCCGTGCAGTCGTTGGTGTAGATCAGGAAATTGTCGAAGCCGACCGCCCGGTGATAGGCGATCCATTCGACGATGTATGGGGCCTCGTTCTTCATGCAGCCGACGATGACGCGACCGGTTGACCCCTCGGGCAGCACGCGCGGCGGGGCAGGGGCGTAGGCCTCGCCCTCCGCCTCCTCGTCGACCTTGCCGATCCGGTTGTGCGGGCGGAAGGGCGAACGCATGATCTCGTCGAACTTGCGGATCGCCAGGTCGGGCATCTGCGCCTGCGCGGCCTTGCTCGGCTCGTGCGCGGGCGGCGGCGGCGCATCGCCGTCGAGCGCGGCGAGGGCCGCGACCTTGGTTTTCTTCTCCTCCGCCGTTGCCTTGTCGATCCGCCAGCGGAAGGCGGTCAGGTATTGCGAGGCGCGGTAGCCAAGCGTCGGGTCCGCCTCCGTCCAGTCCGGCGCGGGGGCCGGGGCGTCCAGCCTGCCGGCCAGGGCCGGGAACCGGGCCTCCAGCCGGGCCGTCGCCTCGGCGAACCGCTTCGACACCGCCGAGAGCGAACCGGGCTCGATCGGCGCACCGTCGATGCGGATGTCCTCCATGAACCGGGCCCAGACCGGGCGCGGCAGGACATAGGTCTTCTTCGCCAGCATCCGCAGCAGCAGGTCGTTCATCTGCCGTCCGCGCGCCACCCAAGCCGCCGAGGGCTGGACCGGAGGCACCGCCGGGTCGGCTTTGCCGATAGTCTCCCCGATCCCGAAGGCCGCGCGCAGCTCCTCGGTCGCGCCTGCGCCGAAGAAGCCCTCGTCGACGGGCCTCAGCTCCACCGAGCCCGCGCCGAACACGCCTTCCCAATGCGCCACCAGCCGCTCGGTATCCAGCCAGAACGCCGGTCCCTGCGTTTCGCGGAACAGGCCGCCCTGCGCGTCCACCTCCGGCATGGCCGCCAGCGCGTCGCCCCACCAGTCGGACCCGAGGCCCAGTTCCACGTCCAGCGTCGTGGCGCGGCCCTCCATCACCTGCGTCGCGTAGTGCCGCGCCAGCATCCGCGCCGGTTCGTCCACGTGGGCGAGGATACGGATGTCCTCCGACAACGGCGCCAGCAGCGCCCGCAGGCGCTCCAGCTCCGACACCTGCGACAGCGAGGCGCCAAGCTGCGCGACCGACAGGATCAGCGTCTCGGGTTTGTGGGTGTCGACCTCCTTGGCGATCCCGTCACCGACGCTCTTCAACAATTCCGCCTGCCGGTCGGGCAGGATGAAGCCCCGGTTGAACCGCAGCGGGTCGATGTGATCCGGATCCGTCACCGCCATGAACAGCCGCGTATGGTTCCGGTTTCCCGGACTGCGGGCATAGAGCACGCCCTTGGACACCAGCTGATCCCGCTTGGACGCCAGCACCGCCTGCAGCCGCCCGACATGCGTCTGGTCCAGCCCGATGTGAAGGAAGATCCTCATGCCTCAGCGTCCTCGTCTTCGTCCTCGTCGTCCATGTCCGCGCCCAGCCCGTCCGGGTTCACGTTCGCGCGCCCCCACCACGGCACCTCGATCCCGAGGTAATCCGAAAGCTGTTCCCGCGCATCCGGCGCGGCCACGTCCAGTTCCAGATACTGGTCCGAATGGCCCCGGAACAGCCGCCGCAGATGCGCGTAATGCGCCTTGATCCACATCACCCGTTCGACCGTCGTATGCCCGTAGCCATGCGGCAGGCCGGGAATGTCCGCCTGCTCCAGCCGCTGGCTCATGTTGCTCCAGGCCAGCATGGACCGCGACAGCGCCTTGGCGCGCCGCTGCGTGGCGACGAACCTGACGCCGGGGTGATGTTCGCGGATCGCCTCGATCAGGCCGAAGTCCATCTGCGGCCAGACCGAATGCTTGCCCGCCAGATGCGAGACCTCGGCCACCGCGTCGAACTCCTCCAGCTCCGCGAGCGGATCGCCGGTGTGGAAATACCCGCGGTAGAGCAGGTCGCCCACGAACAGCCGCGCGATCTCCGGATCGTCGGTCTGCCGCGCCCGGATGCGATGATCGGCCACCTTCAGCCCCGCGCTCTTCAGCGCATTGCCCAGCGTCGTCGTCCCGCTTTTCGGCAGGCCGAGGTTGATGACCCGCAACCGGCTCAAGGGGCGATCCCCAGGTCCGCCAGCAGCTTTTCCTCGGCCGGGGGCAATGTGCCCACCGATTTCAGCTGCGCCCGCATCTCCTGATACTCGGGCTGCGCATTCAGTTGCGCCAGCTTCGCCCGGTGCAGCGCCACCGCCTCGTCATGCAGCGCGCCGATGTCCGGCAGCGCCTTCAGGCGGTCCATTTCCCGTTCCAGCGCAGGCAGATAGCGCCGGATGCTCAGGTCTTCCCAGGCGACATCCGCCCGTTCGCGCCAGTAGGTGTCGTCGAAATGCCGGTGCTCGCGGTTCACGTCACCCCGGTCGTTCTTGACGAGGTAACTGTCCAGCGAGCGCAGCGCGTAGTGGTTCAGCGTCGCGAAATCCCGCGCGCCGCGCGCCGGGAACTTGCGGATGCGCCGCTCGTTCGCCGCCAGCAGGTAGGCCTCCGGCACCGGGCGGCCCGATCCGTCGGTCCAGACCGGCTGCCGGTCCTTGGGCACGCTCTTGCGGGTAAAGGGCCGGTGTGCGCCGTAGTATTGGACGGGGAAATCCTTGCGCACCAGCGACTTGACCTCGATCGCCATTTCGCCGCACCAGATGTCGGGGTTCTGCGAGCGGGTGAACTGCTCGATGACGGGCCGGTCGACATAGGCCTCGACCCCGCCGTTCCCGAAGAACTGGAAGTTGAGCGAGATCGCCTGCGGATCATTGCAGGCCGCGATCAGCGCCGGAATGGTGTGGTCGCCCACGTGGATGTTCAGGAACTCGTCCACATCCGCGATCCAGACCCAGTCCGCATCGGTCACGACGTCCTGCGCCTTGGCGTCCTTCAGCGCCTCCATCTGGTAGTTGCGCCCCTCGGCCGGGTTCGGCAGGTGGCGCACTACGCCGTGGTCCGCCAACCGGTCAAGCATCCGGTCGGTCGCGTCGGTGCAGTCGTTGGAATAGAACAGGAAATCGGTGACCCCGATCAGCCTGTTGAAGGCGATCCATTCCAGCAGGAAGGGCCCCTCGTTCTTGACACAGGTGACGGCGGTTATGCGCATGGCCGCGCCCCGGCCCGCAGGATCGGCTTCATCTGTCTGCTCATTCTTGTCCTCGGCGGGCTCCAGACCCGTCTTCTTGGGCGAAACAATGGCAGCACCGGGATCTTCCGTCAATTCACGGGCCCCGTAACCCTGCCGCCACGTGTCATTTCCGCAGCCCGGCGGCCTCCGCTTGACTGTCCCCGCCCGACATGCAGGCTGGCGCCCGCACCACCGAGGACCGCAGACAATGACCCTTCCCGCCGGGATCGACGACACGCAGGCCATGCTCGCCGCCCAGAACTACGTCGCCTCGCGCGCGCTTTCCACGGTCACCTACCTCTCGCTCACCCTCGGCCGTCCGCTCTTCCTCGAAGGCGAGGCCGGCACCGGCAAGACCGAGATCGCCAAGACGCTGGCGGCGGCGCTTGGCCGCGACCTGATCCGCCTCCAGTGCTACGAAGGGCTCGACGCTGCCTCCGCCGCCTACGACTGGAACTTCTCGGCCCAGATGATCGCGATCCGCACCGCCGAGGCCGCGGGCACCGCCGATCCCGAGATGCTCAACCGCAACCTCTTCGGTCCCGACTTCCTGATCGAACGCCCGCTGCTGCAGGCCATGCGCCCGCACGAGGCCGGCCCGCCGGTGCTGCTGATCGACGAGGTCGACCGCGCCGACGAACCGTTCGAGGCCTACCTCCTCGAAGCCCTCTCCGACTTCCAGATCACCATCCCCGAGCTCGGCACCATCCGCGCGCCGGAACCGCCGATCGTGATCCTCACCTCCAACCGCACGCGCGAGATCCACGACGCCCTCAAGCGCCGCTGCCTCTACCACTGGGTCGACTATCCCGATTTCGCCCGCGAGATGGAGATCCTGCGCGCCCGCGTCCCCGGCGCCGCCGACCGCCTCGCGCAGGAGGTGACGGCCTTCGTTCAGGCCCTGCGCGCCACCGACCTCTTCAAGAAACCCGGCGTCGCCGAGACCATCGACTGGGCCCGCTGCCTGATCGCGCTCGATGCCGTCGCCCTCAGCCCGGAACTCGTCTCCGACACTCTCGGCGCGCTCCTGAAATACCAGGACGACATCGCCCGCATCGAAGGCGCCGAGGCCACCCGCATCCTGAACGAGGTCCGCAGCTCCCTCGGCCCGGCATGAGCACCGGTCCCTTGCTTCTTCTGGTTCCAAATACTTTCGGGGGGGCGGCCCCACGGGCCGCGGGGGGCAACGACTCCGCGAATGCGCGCATTCGCTCTGTCGTCAACGCAGATGCTGGCGCATCAGCTTGGAAAGCCCCCCTCGACACCACCACCCCATGACGCCCGCCACGGATCTCCCCCAGACCCAGCCGAAACTGGCCGAGAACATCGCCCATTTCGCCCGCGCCCTGCGCCGCGCGGGCCTGCCGATCGGACCGGGCCGCGTGATCGACGCCATCCGCGCGGTCGAGGCGGCGGGCTTCACCCGGCGCGAGGATTTCTTCTGGACGCTCTACGCCGTCTTCGTCACCCGCCCCGAACAGCGCGAGGTCTTCGCCCAGCTCTTCCGCCTGTTCTGGCGCGACCCGCGCGAGTTGCAGGAGCTGGTCGCCGCCACCATCCCCGCGCTGCGCCAGGCCGAGCCGTCTCCGCCAGGAGCGGCCGAGGCCCGCGCCGCCGATGCGCTGCTCGGCGGCAACTGGCCCGAGGACAACGCCGATCCCGACCGGCCCGAGATCCGGCTCGACGCCTCCGACAGCGCGTCGACGGCGGAACGCATCCGCACCCTCGACTTCGACCAGATGACCAATGCCGAACTGGCCGAGGCGCGGCGCATGATCGCCCGGCTGACCCTGCCGGTCCCGCCGCTGGCCACCCGCCGCCGCGCGCCCGCCGCCATCGGCCGCGTCGATCCCGCCCGCACCCTGCGGCAGGCGCTGCGGCGGGGCGGCGAGCTTCAGCGTCCGGCGCGCACGAAACCGAAGGACCGCTGGCCCGACCTCGTCGTGCTCTGCGACATCTCCGGCTCGATGACCCGCACCAGCCGGATGATCCTGCACTTCGTCCACGCGGTCGCGCAGGCCAGGGGGCAGGGCTGGGCGCGGGTCCATGCCTTCACCTTCGGCACCCGCCTGACCAACATCACCCGCCACATGCGCGCCCGCGATGTCGATGCCGCGCTCGCCGCCGCCGGGGCCGAGGCGCAGGACTGGGAGGGCGGCACGCGGATCGGCAACTGCCTGCACGACTTCAACCGCGACTGGTCGCGCCGCGTCATGGGGCAGGGGGCGGTCGTCCTGCTGGTCACCGACGGTCTCGACCGGGGCGACCCGGCCCGGCTGGCGGCGGAGGCCGAGCGCCTGCACCTCTCCGCCCGTCGCGTCATCTGGCTGAATCCGCTCCTGTCCTTCGACGGTTTCGCCCCCAAGGCGCGCGGCATCCGGGCGCTGCTGCCGCATGTCGACAGCTTCCTCGCCGGGCACAGCGTCGCCTCGCTGGACGCGCTTGGCGCGGCTCTCGCCAGATCCGGGGATATGGGCGAAAAACCCCTGCATATCAGCAAGCTACGCCGCGCCTGACCGCGCCGCTCTGCCGATTTCGCGCCGGAGTGATGAAACCAAGCGGCCGCTTCCGCGTTTCGACCTTCAAACCGCCCTCGATTCGAGCACGGGCGGCTGTGAAAGGAATGAACGAATGCAGACCAGGTTTCTGAAATCGACCACCGCGATCCTTCTCGCGCTGTCGGTCGCCGTCCCCGCGCCCGCCGTGGCCCAGCAATCCGCCGTCCAGGACGAGGTGGAGAAGGTCCAGAAGAAACTCCAGGAGGAGCTGGACAAGGTCACCGGCAAGGAAAAGAAAGCCGAAGAGGGTGAAGTCGAGGCGGAGGCAAGCGCCGACGGCTCCATCGAGTCCGAAGAGAACTCCGAGACCGCCGAGGCGCGGGACGAGATGAAGCCGGACGAGAACGCCAGCGACACCGCCGAGGCCGCCACGACGGCAGCCCCCGAGGCGACCGCGGAGGCCGTCCAGGAAACCACCGACGCCGCACCGCAGGCCGAGGCGACCGCCGAAGCGGGCACCGAGGTGAAGCCGGAGGCAGACGCCGCGGAAAATGCCGAAGCTCCGGCTGAAGCTCCGGCTGAAACGACGACGACCGCCGAAGGCGCCGCGACGACGGAAGAACCCGCGACGGAGCAGGCGACGGACGCCACCGCCGCACCGGCAGAAGAGACCACCGAGACGGCCGAAACCACCGGTGACCAGCCCGCGACCGAACAGGCAGCGGACGCCACCGGCGAGCCGCAGGACACCCGTCCCGCCGAAACGGCCGAAGGCACCCAGCCGGCTGCCGACGGTGAGGTGACGACCACCGCGGAATCCGGCGACGCCCCGGCGGATGCCGAGACGACCACCACCGCCGAAACCGAAGGCGCGACGACAGACACCGAAGCCACGACCACCGCGGAAACCGGGTCCGAGACGACCGAGGCCGAGACGACCACGACCGCCGAGACGGACACCACGGCCGCAGACACCGAAGCGCAGGAACGCGCCGAAGCGGCCGCCGGCGACCAGCCGACGGCCGAATCAGGCGAAGCGCCCGAAACGATGGCCGCGCAGGCCGGTGAAGACGGCGGCACGCTGATCGAGGAAACCGTCACCGAAGAGTCGCAGCGCTCCTCCTCCGAGGAGTTCAACACCGCCGTGGACGGTCAGGCCGACGCGAACGCCCAGACCACCGCGCAGGCGGAAAGCGACGATGACGGGGGTCTCTCGACCGCCGAGAAGATTGCCGTCTTCGGTCTCGGCGCCCTTGCCGTCGGTGCCCTGCTGAACAATGGCCAGCGGGTCGTGTCGAACTCCGGCGACCGCGTCGTGGTCGAGGAAAACGGCACATACCGCGTGCTCAAGAACGACGACGTTCTGCTGCGCCAGCCGGGTGCGGACGTGAAGACCTATGCTTTCAACGACGGCTCGACCCGCACCGTGGTCGTGAATCCCGATGGCAGCCAGGTCGAAACCATCCGCGCCGCCGACGGCCGCGTCCTGACACGGACCAAGGTTCTGGCCGACGGCCGCCAGGTCGTGCTGTTCGACGACACGCAGGCGGTCCAGCAGGTGGCTGTGAACGAACTGCCGCAGGCCACCAGCACCCGCAGCTCGGTGACCGCCAACAGCGGTGACGAGGCCGCGCTGCGCGATGCGCTCCGTGCCAGCCTTGCCACCGATCCGGGCCGCAACTTCTCGCTCGCCCAGGTGCGTGGCATCGACGGCGTGCGCAAGCTGGCCCCCGAGGTCGAAGTGGACAACGTGAACTTCCGCACCGCCTCGGCCGTGATCGAGCCGCAGGAAGCCGAAGCGCTGTCCTCGCTCGGCAATGCCATGCGCTCGGCGATCGAGGAGAACCCCGGCGAGGTCTTCCTGATCGAAGGCCATACGGATGCCGTCGGCGACGCGGGCTACAACCTCGCCCTGTCCGACCGCCGTGCGGAATCGCTGGCCCTCGCGCTGACAGAGTATTTCAACGTGCCGCCGGAAAACATGGTGATCCAGGGCTACGGTGAAGCCGACCTCAAGGTCGAAACCGCCAGCGCCGAACGCCAGAACCGCCGCGCCGCGGTCCGCCGGATCACGCCGCTGCTGGAAGGCCGCAGCTAAGCCTCTGGCCGCGCATTCCGCGTCCGACTGAAACCAGACGCCCCCGCAGTGTCCTGCGGGGGCGTTTCCATGTCCGGGCATCCCGTGACGGCGTCACCGCTTTCCGAACAACGAGCCAAGCCAGCCCGACCGGCGCGGGGGCGGATTGTGCCACTCGCCCGACCAGAGATCGTAATAGGTGAGATCGGCAAGCGCGCGGGGCACGGCATCCTCGCCGATCGCCTCGATCACCTTCTCGGGCACCGACACGCCAAGGTCGCCGTCGTCCAGCGCAAAGACCTCGATATGGGCGTCGAGGGCAGTCAGCCGCTGTCCGACCTCGTCCGCCCGGCCCTCCGACCGGACCACCAGATGTCGCGCCATGCTCAGCCCCGCATGAACGTGACCACATCCGCACCAAGCGCGGCGGCGGTCAATGTCGTATCGGCCGTGCCGTCGAGCGTCTGTCCCCGGACGTCGAAAATCACCTCCAGCGACCGGATCTTGGGCGGCAGGTTCGCGCGGCCCTGCGCGATGCGCGCCCGTGTGAAACGCGCCGCCAGCGTCACGCCTTCGGGCGTCTCGAGATAATGGTTGTGCACGAGGATGCAGCGCTCCCCGTGGATGACTTCCGGTACGAACATGGCAACCTCCGATTGCGCACTCTTGCCGATGGCGACCGTTTCGGCAACCGGCCTGTCTGTTCGGCACGACACCCGGCGCGCCTCCGCCAAATCCTCCGCGGGACCGCATCCCCTTGACCCCGCCGACCGCAGGGCCGACATATCGCGCACCAAACGGAGGCCCCCATGCCCGAACGCAATCAAGCCGCCCTCGATTTCCTGCTGTCGCGCCGGTCGCGCCCGGCCAAGACGCTTTCCGCCCCCGCGCCGGGGCGGGACGAGCTGGCGACGATCCTGACCGCCGCCGCCCGCACGCCCGACCATGGCAAGCTTGAGCCGTGGCGCTTCATCGTGCTGGAGCGCGGGGCGCTGGACCGGCTGGCCGTGCTCGCCAAGGAGCGGGGCAGGGCGCTCGGCAAGGATGACGTGGACACCGGCAAGGCGGTCAGCCAGTTCGCCGACAGCCCGCTGGCCGTCGTCGTGGTGGAAAGCCCGGTCGACAGTCCCAAGATCCCCCCGCTGGAACAGACCTATTCCGCGGGCGCCGTCGGCCTGTCGCTGCTGAACGCGGCCCTCGCCGCGGGCTGGGGCGCGAACTGGCTGACCGGCTGGGCCGCCCATGACCGTGCCTTCGTGACCGAGGGCCTCGGCCTCGCGCCCCATGAGCGCGTGACCGCCATCGTTCACATCGGCACCGAAGGCTCGGCCCCGCCCGACCGTCCCCGCCCGGATCTGGAACGGAAGGTCACATGGCTGTCGGCCTGATCCTCCGCGCCTTCTCGCTGACGCTGTCGCAGACCGGCGACCCGCGCTTCCGCCGGGTGCTGTTCCTCGGCGTCGGGCTGACCTTCGCGCTGCTGGTCGCGGTCTTCGCGGCCTTCCTGCTGCTGCTCAACTGGCTGATCGGCCCCGAGGCGACGCTGCCGCTGATCGGCGAGGTGACGTGGATCAACGATCTGGCCACGCTGACGACCTTTTTCGTGCTGATGATCATGTCGGTCTTCCTGATGGTGCCCGTCGCCTCGGCCATCACCTCGATGTTCCTCGACGATGTCGCGCAGGCGGTGGAGGACAAGCATTATCCCACGCTGCCCCCCGTCGGCCGCCAGCCCGTGGGCGAGGCGATCCGCGACACGGTCAACTTCCTCGGTGTGCTGATCGGCGCGAACGTGGTGGCGCTGATCCTCTACGTCCTGCTGCCGCCCTTCGCGCTGTTCATCTTCTGGGGGCTGAACGGCTTCCTGCTGGGCCGCGAATACTACACGCTGGCCGCCATGCGCCGGGTCGGCCGGGAAGAGGCGAAGCGCCTGCGCAAGCGCCATGCGCTGACCATCTGGGCGGCGGGGGTGCTGATGGCGATGCCGCTGTCGATCCCGCTGGTGAACCTCGTGATCCCGATCCTCGGGGCCGCGACCTTCACCCACATCTACCACGGGCTGGACGGCCGCCGCGGTTAGTTCCGCGGCGTGTCGCGCCACATGGAATCGCCGGTCCCCATCCGTCCGAACCAGTCGATATCGCGGACGCTGATCCAGCCCGACAGGATGATCCCGCCGATGATGACCCAGAGCACGGCGGAAATGCCGGTCGTGATCCAGATCTTCTTTTTCAGGTGATGCACCTCGGGCGCGCCCGACTGGGTGCCCGGCGTCACCTCGCCCATGTCCTGCTGTGTCTTGATCCGCACGGGCGCGATGATCAGCAGCACCATGAACCAGATGACCGCGAACAGGACGAGGGCGGATGTCGGTCCCATCAGACCTGCTCCAGCTCCACGAGGCAGCCGTTGAAGTCCTTGGGATGCAGGAACAGCACCGGCTTGCCATGCGCGCCGATCTTGGGATTGCCGTCGCCCAGCACCCGCGCGCCGGTCGATTTCAGGTGATCGCGCGCCGCGATGATGTCGTCGACCTCGTAGCAGACATGGTGGATGCCGCCCGCCGGGTTCTTGTCGAGGAAGCCCTGGATGGGCGAGCCTTCGCCAAGCGGATAGAGCAGTTCGATCTTGGTGTTCGGCAGTTCGATGAACACGACGGTCACGCCGTGATCCGGCTCGTCCTGCGGGGCACCGACCTTGGCGCCGAGCGCGCTGCGATACTGCTCCGACGCGGCCTCGAGGTCGGGCACGGCGATGGCGACATGGTTCAGGCGGCCGATCATGGGTCTCTCCTTGCTCAGGTTTCAGACCTTATGCGCTGGCCCGGCCCGCCGTTCAAGCGCCCCCGCCGCGACCAACGCGCGCGGACATCCGCCGCCCTTCCGCGCGGTGACGGCCCTTCACAGCACCGCGATCCGCGCCCCGGCCCTTGACGGCGGGGGCAGGGACGGAAACAACGTCCCCAACGACCATGCCGGCCCGAAGGAGTCCCCATGAAGTTCCGTTTTCCCATCGTCATCATCGACGAGGACTTCCGGTCCGAGAACACCTCGGGCCTCGGCATCCGCGCGCTGGCCGATGCGATCACCGCCGAAGGCTTCGAGGTGCTGGGCGCCACAAGCTACGGCGACCTCAGCCAGTTCGCGCAGCAGCAGAGCCGTGCGTCGGCCTTCGTCCTGTCCATCGACGACGAGGAATTCACCCCCGGCCCGGACCTCGATCCCGCGGTCGTGAACCTGCGCAACTTCATCGAGGAGGTGCGCTGGAAGAACGACGAGGTGCCGATCTACATCTACGGCGAGACCAAGACCTCGCGCCACCTGCCCAACGACATCCTGCGCGAGCTGCACGGCTTCATCCACATGTTCGAGGACACGCCGGAATTCGTGGCCAAGCACATCATCCGCGAGGCCAAGACCTACCTTGAAGGCATCCAGCCGCCGTTCTTCAAGGCGCTTCTGGATTACGCCGAGGACGGATCCTATTCCTGGCACTGCCCCGGCCATTCCGGCGGCGTCGCCTTCCTGAAAAGCCCGATCGGGCAGATGTATCACCAGTTCTACGGTGAGAACATGCTGCGCGCCGACGTCTGCAACGCGGTCGAGGAGCTGGGCCAGCTCCTGGACCACAACGGCGCCATCGGGGCGTCGGAACGCAACGCCGCGCGGATCTTCAACGCCGATCACTGCTTTTTCGTGACGAATGGCACCTCGACCTCGAACAAGATGGTCTGGCACCACACCGTCGCCCCCGGCGACGTGGTGGTCGTGGACCGCAACTGTCACAAGTCGATCCTGCATTCGATCATCATGACCGGCGCGATCCCGGTCTTCCTGCGCCCGACCCGCAACCACTGGGGCATCATCGGGCCGATCCCGCATTCGGAATTCGAACCCGAGGCGATCAAGGCGAAGATCCGCGACAACCCGCTGCTCGAAGGCTACGACGCCGACACCGTCAAGCCGCGCATCATGACGCTGACCCAGTCGACCTATGACGGCGTGCTCTACAACACCGAGGTCATCAAGAACCTGCTCGACGGCTATGTCGAGAACCTGCATTTCGACGAGGCATGGCTGCCCCACGCCGCCTTCCACCCGTTCTACGGCAGCTACCACGCCATGGGGAAAAAGCGCGACCGGACCAGGCATTCCGTCACCTACGCCACCCAGTCCGTGCACAAGCTGCTGGCCGGCATCTCGCAGGCCAGCCACGTGCTGGTGCAGGACAGCGACGAGACCAAGCTCGACCGGCATCTCTTCAACGAGAGCTACCTGATGCACACCTCCACCAGCCCGCAGTATTCGATCATCGCCTCCTGCGATGTCGCGGCGGCGATGATGGAGCCGCCGGGCGGCACCGCGCTGGTCGAGGAAAGCCTGATGGAGGCGCTCGATTTCCGCCGCGCCATGCGCAAGGTGGACGAGGAATTCGGCAACGACTGGTGGTTCCAGGTCTGGGGCCCCGACACCCTCGCCGAAGAGGGCATCGGCCGCACCAAGGACTGGGAGCTGAAGAAGACCGACAGCGAAGGCGTCGAATCCTCGGGCGAGGACGCATGGCACGGCTTCGGCGACATGGCGCGCGGGTTCAACATGCTGGACCCGATCAAGGCCACGATCATCACCCCCGGCCTGAACATCGACGGCCGGTTCGAGGAGACGGGGATCCCGGCCTCCATCGTGTCGAAATACCTGACCGAACACGGCGTGGTGGTCGAGAAGACCGGCCTCTATTCGTTCTTCATCATGTTCACCATCGGCATCACCAAGGGCCGCTGGAACACGCTGCTGACCGCGCTGCAGCAGTTCAAGGACGACTACGCCAAGAACCAGCCGATCTGGCGCTCCATGCCCGAATTCTGCGAAAAGCAGCCGCGCTATGAAAAGATGGGGCTGATGGACCTCTGCCAGCACGTCCACGCGCTCTATGCGAAATACGACGTCGCGCGGCTGTCGACCGAGATGTATCTCTCCGAACACCGCCCCGCGATGACGCCGCACGCCGCGTTCTCGCACATCGCGCGCCGCCAGACCGACCGGGTCGCCATCGACGATCTGGAAGGCCGGATCACCACCAGCCTCGTGACGCCCTATCCGCCGGGCATTCCGCTGCTGATCCCCGGCGAGGTGTTCAACAAGCGGATCGTGGACTACCTCAAGTTCAACCGCGAATTCGCGCGCGAATGTCCGGGGTTCGAAACGGACATCCACGGTCTGGTGCAGGAGGTCGGTGACGACGGCACGATCACCTACTTCGCGGACTGCGTGGCCGAATAGCCGGCGTGCCCCCGCGCATCAGCGGTTGCGGGGGTGGTTCCGGGCGTCCCGCTCGTTCCCGCGCCGGTAGTTGCCGGTCAGTCGGGCCATCTCCTGCTGGCGGGCGTCTTCGTCCATGGTCGCCGCCTCGGCCAGAAAGGCCGCCGCGTCGGCACCCCTGAGAACGGTGGCCTGCCGCCCGCGGTGGCTGATGACGACCTCGCCACTCTTGCGGGCCGAGTAGCGGAAGCCGAGGTCCGTCAATGCCTTGCAGCCCGTTCCGAAGGTGATCCCGTTCGGGGGCGGAGGGTCGCGATCATGACCCGTATTCCGCCTTCAGCCGGTCGGCGAGCCTCACCGCCAACGCCATCATCATCAGCGTCGGATTGGCGTGCCCGGTGGTCGGCATCACCGATCCGCCCGCCAGATAGACCCCGTGCACGTCGTGCAGGCGACAGTCCGGCGTGACGACGCCCGTGGTCGGGCTCTCGGACATCCGCGTCGTGCCGGTCGTGTGGCCCATGTCGATCACCGGCACGGCCCCGGCCTCCCCGGATGCGGCCCAGTCGGGCAACTCCGGCACCGGCAGGCAGGCCTCCGCCAGCCCGTCCCGCAGCATCTGCGTCATTCGCAGCAGGGTCCGCCGTTCCCGCGTGCCAACGCGCCAGCGCACCTCGGGCAGGGGCAGGCCGAACGGGTCCGACTGGTCCGACAGCACCACCCGGTTGTCGCGGTCCGGCGCCTGTTCCACGATGCCCTGCGCCTCGGCCCCGACCAGCTTGTGCGGCACGCCGCGGAACTGGAATTCGCGCGCCGCCGTGCCCGGCATCCGCCGCAGCACCGTGTCGACGATGAACCGCCGCGCGCTGTCCGGCATCCGGTCGCTCTGCAGCGCCCGCAGCCCCACGGCCTTGGCCACGTGACCCGGCCCGAGCGCCACCGTCACCGCGTCCCGGTAGGGCGAGGGGCTTGTGCGGCGCACGAGTCGGGCCAGCGCGCTGACCGGATCGTCCTCGGCCCGCGTCTCCATGAAGAAGACCGCGCCGTTGACCAGTTCCTCGGCCTCCTGCCGCGTCTCGGACAGGGCCAGCCCGTGGGCGTACATGTGGCTATGCCCGTCGTGCCGCAGCCCGTAGAACCCGAACCGGCCGGCGATGCCGGGCGCGGCGGCGGCGTCGAACCGCCCGACCGGGGCCAGCAGGTGGTCGGAAAGGTGACGTCCGACCAGATCGTTGCGATTGCCCAGCCCCGGCGCGTGGCTGCCGCGCGACACCAGCAGCAGGCGCGCGTTCTCGATCGCGCTGGCCGCCAGCACGCAGGCCCTCGCGCGCACCGTCGCGCGCCCGCCATCCGGCGTCGCGACCTCCAGCCGGTCGAACCGGCCGCCGTCCGGGTCCGTATGCACCTGCGTCACGGTGGCGTTCAGCAGCACCCGGACATTGTCGGCCTCCAGCGCCGCGAACTCCGCCCCGAAGCGCATCACGTCCATCGGGTTGATCCGCCCGCGCGAGAACTGCCAGAAGAAGTCGCGGAACGCCGCCGGATCCACCTCCGGCTCCGGGCGGGCACTGCCGGCCAGGTCCCAGAACCTCGCGTCATAGACATTCGGCCCGAGGTTCAGGAACCCCGCCGCCCGGTCCACGTAGGGCGCGAGCGCTTCGTGCGACACCGGCCAGCCGGACCCCGGAACCCACGGCCGCGCCGCAAAGTCGATCGCGTCGAACGACGCCGACTTCCCGGCCCATGCCTGCGTCGAGCCGCCGAGCCCCCGGCACCGGACCCCGAACCGCTGGACCTCGCCCGACCAGGCCGAGGGCAGGGCGCTGTGATAGGCCGCGCGGCGGGCCTGGAACCCGTCCTCCGCCGCCCCGTCGACCGCCGCGACCGCATTCAGCGCCGCATGCTCCGGCGTCTCGGCGCTCAGCCCGCTTTCCAGCACCAAGACCCGCAGACCGGAGCCGATCAGCTCCTGCGCGACGCTCAGGCCGCTCGGGCCGCCACCAACGATAACGATATCCGTTTCAAGCGGCGTCTGCGGGGGCAGGTCGTCAAATCGGTCGATCTGCATGGGCGAATGCGGGTCCTCGGCAACGTTCCGGAATTTCCCGCACCGGATAACGCAAATTTTTTGCAGGCGGGTATTGGTGACTGACATAGTCATTATAGCAACCGGCAACGACCGTTAAGGCCAAGAATAATACATGCAAAGATTGGGATTTAAGGAATGGCTTGCCGCGGGCCGTGCCATTGCGCGCGGGGACCTGCTGCGCGACAGCAGCCCCGGACAGGCCTGCGCGAAGTTCGAGGAACGGCTCTGCGCCATGCTCGGCGCGCGCCACGCCCTGACCGTGAACAGCGGCACCACCGCGCTTGTCACCGCGCTGGCCGCGCTCGAGGTCGGGCCGGGGGACGAGGTGCTGGTGCCCGCCTACACCTGGATGTCCAGCGCCGCCGCCCCCGTCCATGTCGGCGCCGTCCCGGTCCTCGTCGACATCGACGAGACGCTGACGATCGACCCCGAAGACATCGAGCGCAAGATCACCCCCCACACCCGCGCCATCATCCCGGTGCACATGAACAACCGTCCCTGCAACATGGACGCGATCATGGCGATCGCCCGGAAACACAACCTGCTGGTGATCGAGGACGCCTGTCAGGCCATCGGCGTCAAATACGGCGACCGCTACTGCGGCACCATCGGGGATGCCGGGACGCTCAGTTTCAACCAGCACAAGAACATGACCGCGGGCGAAGGCGGGGCCGTGCTGTTCAATTCCGACCGCGCCTATGCCCGCGCGTTCAATTTCCACGACATCGGCATGTCCTTCCGCAACCGCAAGTTCGCAGATGCGGAGCCGGAGTTCCTCGGCTTCAATTATCGGGCGAGCGAGATCACCGGCGCGATGCTGAACGTCCAGCTTTCGCGGCTGCCGCGGCGGCTTGCCGGAATGCGCCGCCGCCGCGACATCCTGCGTGCGGCGCTTAGGGACGGCGGCCATCCGGTCGCGCCCAGCCATGACGACGATGCCGCGCTCGGGCTGGTGGTCACCTTCGATACCGAGGACGAGGCGACCGCCTTTGCCACCCGGCGGGGCGTGGCGCGGATCCACGACAACACCAAGCACGTCTACACCAACTGGGCGCCGATCATGAACAAGCGCACCTTCCATCCCCGGATGAACCCGTGGGAATGGGCGCAGAGCCGGATCGAATACACCCCCGACATGTGCCGCAGGACGCTCGACCTGATGCGGCGCAGCTGCCGGATCGGGCTGGGCGAAAGCTATCCCGTGCCGCTCGTCCGGGCCTCGGCGCGGCAGTTCCGACAGGGCTGACCCGTTCGTCAGTCAGGCTGGCCGCCGCTTCGACAGGGACTGTTTCAACCCCTGCGTGCCGGATGCGCACCCTTTGCACGCATCCCGGAAGACATGATGTGCCGCATTTCCTGCAGGGCGCGAATACTCCGAGCGTATCCGGCAACAGGGCCATGTTCGCCACATTGTCGCCATATTCCTTTACGATCAAAGGCTAATCGTGTCGAAAAAACGGCCAATGCGCAGGCTTTCGAAAGCCTTTCGCGGATAAAGAGCCTTGGCGCGATGTGTAGTGACCAGTCGAGCGGCGAGAAATGGCAACGATCTATGACCTGATCGAAGTCACGGGTATCAATTCCAACACCACCTATTCGAATGCCAACGGTGGCATTCTGGGCGTGGTCGAGGGTGCGACCTCCACCGACCTCGACGACGGTGAATTCGACATCGGCGACATCGTCAGGATCGACGGGGTCAACTACACGGTCAGCATCATCCGTGAACCCTCGTCGACCGGGAACTTCCTGCTGGGCGACGGCAGCACCGAGACATTCACCTCGGGCAGCGAATCCAATCTCGACGTCATGTTCCTGGCCCTGACGAACGGCGGCACCACCCGCTATTTCGTCCTGCCGAACGACAGCTACGGCGACATGAACGTGCAGGCGGTGAATATCGCGGGCACCACCAACGTCGGCGGCAGCGACGCGGCGGTCATCGGCACGACCAATGACGAGGTCAACATCGTCTGCTTCTGCCGCGACACGCTGATCGAGACCGAGGGCGGTGCGACCGTGCCGGTGCAGGACCTGCGCGTCGGCCAGCGCGTGCGCACGGCGGATCACGGCTATCAGGCCATCCGCTGGATCGGGCGGCGGCGGCTCGGTGCGACCGAACTCTCCGCGATGCCCCGACTGCGGCCCGTGCGCATCCGCGCCGGTGCGCTCGGTCCCGATCTGCCGGTCCGCGACCTGCTGGTCTCGCCGCAGCACCGGATTGTGATCCGCTCCCGGATCGCGCAGCGGATGTTCGGGCAGGCTGAAGTGCTGGTGCCCGCCTGTTTCCTGCTGCCGCTCGATGGCGTCGAGATCCTGCCCGAGACGGAAGAGGTCACCTATTTCCACCTGCTGTTCTCGCGGCACGAAATCATCTTCGCGAACGGGACACTGGCCGAAAGCCTCTACACCGGGCCCGAGGCGATGAAGGCGCTGACGATCGACGCACGCGAGGAAATCCGCAGGATCTTTCCCTCGCAGAACGGGGTCGACCCGGCCCATCCCGCCGCCCGGACCTTCGCGGCCGGCCGACGTGGCCGGCGGCTGATCGAAAGGCATCTCAAGAACGACCAGTTTCTGCTAGCACCGGCCGGACGCTGTCCGCAGCCGGCCTGATGCGTCGCGCACAGCAGACCTGCATCTTTTACCCCCTGACACTGCCGTCCCAAGTGCTAGTCTCCACCCCGACAGGAGGCGCCTTATGGACCGTTTCGACGACATCCCCGAAATCGCACTCGACTGGCACCGCGCGGGCAAGGGCGCGGTCATCGCCACCGTGGTCGAGACATGGGGCTCCGCCCCGCGCCGCACCGGCGCCATGCTCGCCGTCTCGGGCGAGGGCGAGCTCGAAGGCTCCGTCTCCGGCGGCTGCGTCGAGGGCGCGGTCGTGACCGAGGCCTTCGAGGCGCTGGAGACCGGCCAGACCAAGCTGCTCGAGTTCGGCGTCTCGGACGAAGACGCCTTCGCCGTCGGCCTCGCCTGCGGCGGCACGATCAAGGTGCTGGTCCAGCCCGTAGGCAAACCCGGCGGCATCGCCGAGGCGACGCTGGCCGAGCTGACCGCCGCCCGCGCCGAACGCCGCGCCGTGGCGCTGGCCGTGAACGTCGAGACCGGCGAGACGAAAATCGCCGGGGCAGGGGATCACGCCGCCCGTTTCCGCGCCGACCGCTCGGGGATGGAGGAGGACGGCATCACCTTCGTCGCCATCCACAACCCGCCGCTGCGGCTCTTCGTGGTGGGCGCGGTCCATATCGCGCAGGCGCTGGTGCCGATGGCGCGGATCGCGGGTTACGACCCCGTCATCATCGACCCGCGCCCCGCCTTCGCCGCCGAACACCGCTTTCCCGGCGAAACCATCCTCGACGATTGGCCGGACGAGGCGCTGGCGGCCCGTGGCCTCGACGCCCGCACCGCACTGGTGCTGCTGACCCACGACCCCAAGATCGACGACACCGCGCTGGCCGCCGCCTTCGCCTCGGACGTGTTCTACATCGGCGCCCTCGGCTCCACCCGCACCCACGCCAAGCGCGTCGCGCGGATGGAGGCGGCAGGCCACCCGGCCGGGGCCATCGCCCGCATCCACGGCCCCATCGGCCTCGACATCGGGGCGGCCACGCCGTCCGAGATCGCGGTCTCGATCATGGCCGAGATGACGAAAGTGCTGCGACAGGCATGAGGTTCGGCGACGTCCCCACGCCCGAGGCCGAGGGCGCGATCCTCGCCCATTCCGTGGCACTGCCCAAGGGCCGCCTGCGCAAGGGCCACGTCCTGACCGCCGAGGACCTGACTGCCCTGACCGAGGCGGGCCATGACGCGGTCATCGCCGCCCGCCTCGACCCCGGCGACGTGGCCGAGGACGAGGCCGCCACCCGCCTCGCCGCCGCCCTGCTGCCCGATCCGCAGGGGCAGGGCCTGACCGCCACCACCGCCTTCACCGGCCGCGTGAACCTCAAGGCGGCGGGGCCGGGGGTGATCGTGCTCGACGAGGAACGCCTGACCGCGCTGAACCGCATCGACCCGATGCTAACGCTGGCGACGGTGCCGAACTTCCAGCAGGTCGGCACGGGCCAGATGGCGGGGACCGTCAAGATCATCTCCTACGCCGTTCCCGGCACCGCCCTCGACGCGGCGGAAACGCTGCTCTCCGCCGCCCCCGCCATCCGCCTCGCGCCGCCGGTGCTCCGCACCGCCCGCCTGATCGTGACCGAGATCCCCGGCGGCGCGGGCGAGAAGGGCGCGCAGGCCGTGCAGTCCCGCCTCGACGCCTTCGGCATCGCCATGACCGGCCCCGTCACCGTCCCGCACCGCACCGCGCCGCTGACCGAGGCGATCGCGTCGGCGGACGAGGACCTGATCCTGATCCTCACCGGCTCCGCCACCTCCGACGCCCATGACGTCGCGCCCTCGGCCCTCCGCGCGGCCGGCGGGAGCGTCGAGCGCTTCGGCATGCCGGTCGATCCGGGCAACCTGCTCTTCACCGGGCACCTCGACACCCGCCCCGTGATCGGCCTGCCGGGCTGCGCCCGCTCGCCCGCGCTGAACGGCGCGGACTGGGTGCTGGCCCGGATCGCCTGCGGGATCGCGGTGACGCCCGACGACATCGCGGGCATGGGCGTGGGCGGTCTGCTCAAGGAAATCCCGACACGTCCACAGCCACGTGAAAGACGCAAGGGTTAGGCCAGATCGGCCTTTTCCTCCCCTGCCGCCCATGTTTAACTCCCCCCGACACCTGCATTCCCGCGGAGGACCCGATGCCCCAGATCAGCATGACAGTGAACGGCAAGAGCGCCAGCGGCGAGGTCGAGGGGCGCACGCTTCTCGTTGAATTCCTGCGCGAATCGCTGCGCCTGACCGGAACGCATGTCGGCTGCGACACCTCCCAGTGCGGGGCCTGCACGGTGCATGTGAACGGAATGCAGGTCAAGGCCTGCACCATGTTCGCCGCCGAGGCGGACGGCGCCGAGGTCACGACGATCGAGGGCATCGCCAAGGGCGACGAGCTTTCCGCCGTGCAGCAGGCGTTCCAGGACCACCACGGCCTGCAATGCGGCTTCTGCACGCCGGGCATGATCATGGCGGCGGAATCGCTGCTCAAGGTCAACGCCAAGCCCTCCGAGGCGGAAATCCGCGAACACCTGCACGGCAACATCTGCCGCTGCACGGGCTACCACAACATCGTCAAGGCGATCATGGCCGCATCCGGCCAGGACGTGAGCGCGCTGACCCCGGCCGAGTGACCGGGCCGCGCCGTCCCGGCGTCCACGCTTGTCGCCAAGGTTGGGATCGGGGGCTCTGCCCCCGCCGCGGCTGTGCCGCGACTCCCCCGGCATATTTCCGGCAAGATGAAGCAGGGGAGCTCCCTCGGCTTCATCTTGCCAGAAATATGCCCGCCGGAGGCATCCGGCGCAGCCGGATTTCCCGCGCGGCCTCAGGGCTTGCGAAAGATCAGGACCCGGTTGTTGGCGGGCATCGCCAGCACCGCCGCCATCTCCAGCCCCTCCGCCGCCGCGCCCTCGCGCAGGTCCGCGATGTCGCGCAGGCCCCAGTCGGGGTTGTCAGCGCGCAGACCCGCGTCGAAGCGGGCGTTGCCCTCGCCGGTGTGGCGGCCGTTCTCCATGAAAGGGCCGTAGAAGATCAGCAGGCCGCAGGGGCCGAGGACCTGAGGGGCGCCGCGCAGGATACCCGCGAGAACGGCGGGCGGCGCGATGTGGATGACATTGGCGGTGAAGACCGCCGTGAAGGGCCCCGCCGCCGTCACCTCCGGCCCCCAGTCCGCCGCCGCGTCGAGGGCGAGCGTGTCGCGGGACGGCAGTTTCAGCGCGAGGCGCCAGGATTCGGCCGAGGCGCAGTGTTCGGGGTAGGGGTCCGACGCCTGCCACGCGATGCCGGGCCAGGCCAGTTCGAAGGCCGCGCCGTGCTGGCCGGTGCCGCAGCCGATCTCCAGCACCTTGCCCGTCCGGCCGCCGAGCCACGGCGTCAGCGCCGCGATCAGCGGCGGCGAGTTGCGCGGGAAGACTGGCGAGGACAGCCGCGCATCGCCGTAATCCGCATGCCGGTCCGGCGTGTAGCGCGCCACGTGGGCGCTGGTCGGCTGGTTGCCCGTGTCTTCCGTCGTCACCTGTCTCTCCCTGCGTCGTTCCGCCGGAGCCTAGGGCGCACCCGCCGCGGCGGCAAGCTACTGCGCCGCTGCGGCGATCCGGTCCGCCGCAGCCCGCGCCCGGACCGCGCCGGGGGTCTCACCGGTCCAGCCGTGAAAGGCGCGGTGGAACGAATTCGCGTCGCGGTAGCCCAGCAGGAAGGCGATCTCGGCCAGCGACTGCGGCGTCTCGGTCAGGTAGAGCCGCGCGAGATCGCCGCGCACCTCGGCCAGCAGGTCCTGATAGCGCAGGCCTTCCTCGCCCAGCTTCCGCTGCAGGGTGCGCTGGCTCATCGCCAGCCGCGCCGCGAGGCGTTTCACATCCGTCTCGCCCGCCGGCAGCGCCTCGACCAGCGCCGCGCGCAGGCGCTGCGCGACGGCCCCGGTCGCGGCCAGCCGTTTCTCCAGCACCGGGCGGAAGATGGCGTAGAGCGCCGGGTTGGCTGCCGTGAAGGGGCGCGTGGCCTCCGTTTCCTCGAACTCCACCGCCCATGTGTCGGCGAGGGTCAGCTCGCGCCCGAACCACGCGCGGCAGAGGCGGGTTTCGGTGTCGTCCGGCAGCGCCGCCACGGTGACGCGGGCCGGGACAACGCGGTGCTGCGTCCCGGCGCGGGCGAGGTTCACCTTGAACATCAGTTCCATCATGGCCATCAACGGCGGCAGGTCGAGCCCCGGCTGGCCCGCGATCTCGCCCCTGAGCCGCCCGCCGGTGCGCGACACCGTCAGCCGCATCGGCCCGATCAGCGCCTTGTAGGTCGCCAGCCGCTCCAGCGCCGTGGCGAGGTCGGGCGAGGAGAAGCAGGCCAGCAGCGGCGGCGAAAACCCCTCGGGCGTCGTCGCCTCGACCACCCGGATCGGCAGGCCGGGGGCGGGCGACATCAGCTCCATCGCCTGCCACAGCCGCAGGTATTCGTCGGCGCTGAGCGTCGGGGCCTCGCGCGACAGCAGGTCGGCGGGCAGGCGGGCGGCGCGCAGCAGGGGGGCGGCGTGGAGGCCCAGCCGTCCCAGCACCAGCGGCCAGCTCAGGTCCATCGTGAATCGCTGCATCCCCGGCCTCCGCCCCTCACTTGACCTGGCTCATGATCACGCGGTCGAACAGCCGGTCGCTCAGCAGGCCGCGCAGGAAGATCAGCGGCTTTGCCATGGAGCCGACAGCATAGCGCGTCCGGGGCCGTGTTGCACGGATCGCCGCGATCATCGTGTCGGCCACGACGCCGGGCTTGGTGGCGTTCGGCTGGTTGCCCGCCGCCCGATCCAGCGCCGCGACCAGCCGCCCGTAGGGCCCGTCCGCCTGTCCGCGCGTCATGTTCCGGTCGAGCGCGCCGTAGAAGCCGGTGTCGATGATGCCGGGCCGGATGACGATCACGTCGATCCCGAGCGGCTTCAGTTCCAGCCGCAGCGCGTCGGACCAGCCTTCGAGCGCGTGCTTGGTGGCGTGGTACCACGCGCCGAGCGGGGTGTAGATCCGCCCGCCGACCGACGAGACGTTGATGATCCGCCCGTGCCCCTGCCGCCGCATGATCGGCAGGATCAGCTGGGTGATCCGGGCGAGGCCGAAGATGTTCACTTCGAACTGCTCGCGGGCCTTGTCGATGGCGACCTCCTCGACCGGGCCGTAGACCGCGAAGCCCGCGTTGTTGATCAGCACGTCGACCCGGCCCGCCTCGGCTTCGATCCGCGCGACGGCGGCGGCGATCTGGTCGTCCTTCGAGATGTCCATCCCGATCACGGTGGCGCCGGCCGCTTCCAGTCCCTTCATTCTGTCGACCGAACGGGCGAGGGCAAAGACCTTCGCTCCCTCCGCCAGCAGCTTCTCGGCCACCGAGAGGCCCATTCCCGACGAGGCGCCGGTGACGACGACAACGCTGTCCCTGATCTGCATCTTCCGTCTCCTGTTCATCGCCCCCGGTGCGGGCGGCGTCTGACCGGAGAGATAAACGAGCGGCTGGAAACCGCACTCGCGGATCGTGCCAATGGACTTGCGGATCGCGCCAATCGGCTTGCGATCTGCGCCATCGGACGCGTGGACTGTCCGAACAGCTCGCTGGCGTTGCGGCCCGCGACCGGCTACGCCTGACGGACCTTGCACAGCCAGGCGGGTTTCGGGGAGTGCTTCGGTATGCCAACGACACTGCGCATTTTCGTCCCCACGGCGATCCGGGCCTTCATGGACCGCATCGCGCCGCGTCTGGAGGCCGAGACGGGCGTGCGCCTCGTCCAGCTGGTCGATCTGAATCCGGTGATACCGGAACGGATCAGGGCCGGCGAACCCTATGACATCGGCCTGACCAATCCGGACTATGCGCAGGCGCTGATCGACGACGGGTTTGCAGTGCGCGACAGCCATCGTGCCTTCGGTCGCGTGTCCCTTGCGATCGCGCGAAAGGGCGGGTCGGATGGTCCGGTACTGGCGGAGCAGGACGATATCGAGGCGCTCCTGCGCGGCGCGAAGAGCATCGCTTACACAGGCGCGGGCACCAGCGGGCGCACGTATCTGGATGCGATGGCGCGCTTGGGGCTGAGCGATGTCGTGGTCCCGAAAAGCCATGCGCTTGAGGGGGGCGTGCCTGCGGCATCGGTCGCGGACGGGACATACGAGCTGGCGATTGCCCCGCTCACGACGGTGGTCGCCACGCCCGGTGTCGTTGCCGCAGCGGTGTTCCCGGACCACCTCGGGACACATATCGACATGTCCGCGTTTCGGGGCACTACATCATCTGCCGCCGCTAAAAGGGTGGTCGACGTCCTGACCGATCCCAACCTCGACGACGACTGCGCGGCGGCGGGAATCTCGCGTTTCCACCTGATCTGAGGGTGCCGGGTTCGACCCTCTGCGTTCAGGGCGGCGTGGCCAAACGCCGCCGCAATGAAAAACGCCCGCCGTCAGCGGCAGGCGTTTGGCTTTGGCAAATGCCGGGAGCGGTTACTTGGCCGGGCCGATCATCATGACCATCTGGCGGCCTTCCATCTTCGGCATGTTCTCGACCTTGCCGATCTCCTTGACGTCTTCGGCCACACGTTCCAGCAGCTCGCGCCCGAGGTTCTGGTGCGCCATCTCGCGGCCGCGGAAGCGGAGCGTGACCTTGACCTTGTCGCCGCCCTCGAGGAAGCGCATGACGTTGCGCATCTTGACCTCGTAGTCGTGCACGTCGGTGTTGGGGCGGAACTTCACCTCCTTCACCTCGATGATCTTCTGCTTCTTCCGGGCTTCGGATTCGCGCTTCTGCTGTTCGTACTTGAACTTGCCGAAATCCATGATCTTGCAGACCGGGGGTGTGGCGTTCGGCGAGATCTCCACCAGATCCAGACCCGCTTCCTCGGCGAGGGCCATCGCCCGCGCCGGTGTCACAACACCGATGTTTTCGCCTTCCGCGCCGATCAGGCGTATCTCGTTTGCGCGGATTTTGTCGTTGACACGCGGGCCGGTGTCACGGGTAGGGGGGGCATTGTGGGGTCTGCGAGCCAGTTTTTCGTTCCTTCGATGGTGGCGTGATGTGAGGGCGCAAGGTAGTCGCGCGGCCGTTATTCTTCAAGTCGCAAAACGGCGAAGAGTTCCTGGTCGAATCCCGTCCGTCGGTCGGACCGCCGGCTGTTCATGTCGGGATCGGGCGGCCCGTCACGTGACGGGCACGCCATGGGGATCGCTGGTGCCCTTGACGTATTTGAAGGTCCCGACGCCGTGCGCGCAGAGCGTGCCGAAATCGTCGTGCACCTCGATCTCGGACGAGAAGATCTTGCGCCCCGCCGACTTGACGCGGGAGCTGACGTGCAGCGCCTCGCCCTTGGCCACGCCGACGAAGTTCGCGGTCAGCGACAGGGTCACGCATTGCCGGGTGCGGCCGGGGTAGGGGCACCAGCAGCCCGAGCCGGTGCCGACCGAATCCATCACGGCAGACAGCAGCCCGCCATGGGCCGTGCCCGCCTTGTTCAGAAGTTCGGGCCGCAGCGGCAGGACGCCCTTCACCCAGCCATCGCCCCGCGCCACGTAGCGCAGGCCGATCATCCGGTTGAAGCCGCCAAGGCGGAACATCTCGGGGTTCGGGCCGGGATTATCCTCGGTCGCACTGTCGATATACCCGTCCGGGTGGGCGGGCGTCCTTGCGTCATCCATCACTGGGTCGTGTCCTCGGGCAGTCCTCAGGCGGCTTTCGTCAGGTCGGGCAGGGTTCCGCAGCCCTCGGCAAAGCGCAGCTTGGCCTCGGAGCGGTTCTGCAGTTCCTCCTGCGTCATGCCGTCGACCATCTCGGTCACGAGGAAACCCTCGGGCGTCACGTCGATCACGGCAAGGTCGGTGTAGACCCGCTTGACGCAGCCCTGACCGGTCAGTGGCATGGTGCAGGCGTCGAGCAGCCGCTTGTCGCCGTTCTTGGAGTTGTGCTGCATCATCACCCAGATGCGCTGTGCGCCCGCGGCAAGGTCCATGGCCCCGCCGACGGATGCGATCGGATCGTCGTCCGTCACGCTCCAGTTCGCCAGATCGCCGTTCGACGCCACCTGGTAGCCGCCGAGGCAGCACAGTTCCAGATGCCCGCCGCGGATAATGCCAAAGCTCATCGCGTGGTCGAAGATCGAGGCGCCGGTGATCATGGTGATCGGCTTCTTCCCGGCGTTCACGAGGCTCTCGTCTTCCTCACCTGCGGGGGGCGTCGGGCCCATGCCGAGGATGCCGTTTTCCGAATGCAGCAGGATGTCGCGGCCTTCGGGCAGGAAGTTCGCCACGCCCTCGGGCATCCCGATGCCGAGGTTGACGTGCCAGCCGTCCTGAATGTCCTGTGCCACGCGGGCGGCGATGCCTTCTCGGGTCAAGGGTGTCATGCAGCAATCCCCCATTCGTTCGCGGCGACGGGCCGCCATTGCACCAGTCGGTTCACGCAGACGCCGGGCGTCATGATGACGTTCGGGTCCATATCGCCCAGTTCGACGATGTGGCGTGCCTCGACTATCGTAGTCTTCGCGGCCATCGCCATCAACGGGGCGAAGTTGCGTGACAGATTCTTGTACATCAGGTTGCCCCAGCGATCCGCCTTCTCGGCATGGACAAAGGCATAGTCGGCATGAAGCGCCGTCTCAAGAACGTGGCCCTTGCCATTGAAATCACGGGTTTCCTTTCCTTCGCCCAGCTTCGTTCCGTAGGCCGTCGGCGTGAAGAACGCGGGGATGCCGCAGCCCGCCGCGCGAATCCGTTCGGCCATCGTGCCCTGCGGGTTCACCTCGACGGTGAGCGAACCGTCGCGCACCCAGGACGAGATCTCCTTGCCCAGATCACCGCGCGGGAAGGAACAGGTCAGGCGGCTGATCATCCGGTGCCGGAACAGCATCGCCAGCCCCTCGAACCCCGATCCGGCGTTGTTCGAAATGATGTGCAAGTCCTTGACGCCCTTGTCGATCAGGCCCTTCAGCAGCAGGTTGGGACGCCCCGCGTCCCCGAACCCCGACACCATGATCGACGCGCCGTCCTCGATCCCGTCAAGCGCCTCTTCCAGCGATTTGCATCTGCGATCCAGCATGGCTCCTCCCAAAACCGTTTGCCCGAAGGTCAAGCTTATTTACCGGCAGGTCAATACGTATTGACGCAAGCTGCCGGGCTTTCTAGCGTGTCCTAGAACGCAGAACAATTTTCCGCAACGCGGAATGACTATCCGTTGTCTGCGCAAGGGAGGAGAATAGTCGTGTCCGACACCAAGGTCACCATCCAAAAGGATGGCGAGGTCGCCGTCATTACCATCACAAACCCGCCTGTGAACGCGCTGTCCGGCGCTGTGCGGCAGGGGATCTGGGGGCATCTGCAGGATGCGCTTGCGGACGAGTCGGTCAAGGCGATTGTCCTTGCCGGCAGCGCGCGGGCGTTCTCCGGCGGGGCGGATATCACCGAATTCGGCAAGACCCCGGTGGAGCCGGGGCTGAACCCGCTGATCGACGGGATCGAGGCGGCCGACAAGCCGGTGGTCGCGGCGATCGAGGGTCTGGCCTTTGGCGGCGGGTTCGAGATCGCGCTCGGCTGTCATTACCGGGTGATGGGGCCCAAGGGCTCGCTCGGGCTGCCAGAGGTCAAGATCGGCCTGATCCCCGGCGCGGGCGGCACGCAGCGTCTGCCGCGTCTGATCGGCGCGACGGCCTCGCTCGCCCCGATCGTGACGGGCGATGCGATTTCGGCGGACGACGCGGTCAAGCTCGGCATCGCGGACAAGCTGATCGAGGGCGACATGCTGGCCGGGGCCGTGGCCTTCGCCAAAGACGTCGCCGACAAGCGCCCGCTGCGCCGGGTCTCGGAACTGGACGTGCCGGCGGGCGATGCGGAGGCGTTCGAGAAGGAGGCCAGCCGCCTGATCGCGCGCAATCGCAAGCTGCAGGCCCCGCAGGCCTGCGTCGAGGCGGTCCGCGCGTCGATGTCCCAGCCGTTCGCCGAGGGCATGAAGACCGAGCACGACATCTTCCACAGCCTGCGCGAGGGCGACGAGAGCAAGGCGCAGCGGCACCTGTTCTTTGCCGAACGCGCGGCGCTGAAGCTGCCGGGCGTGGACAAGGACGTGAAGCCGCGCAAGGTCGAGAAGATCGCCGTGCTTGGCGCGGGCACCATGGGCGGCGGCATCACCATGTCGATGGCCACCGGCGGCTATGACGTGACGATCATCGACCTGAACCCCGACAACCTGAAACGCGGCCTGGGGATCATCGAGAACAACTATCGCAAGACCGCCGCGCGCGGGGGCTTCACCGAGGCCGAGGTCGAGGATGCGCTGTCGCGCATCCACGGCGCGACCGATTTCGACGCCGTCAAGGACGCCGACATGGTGATCGAGGCGGTGTTCGAGAAGATGGAGCTGAAGAAGAAGATTTTCGCCGACCTCGACCGCCTGTGCAAACCGGGCTGCGTGCTGGCGTCGAACACCTCGTCGCTGGATATCGACGAGATCGCCAGCGTCACCTCGCGCCCCGAGGACGTGCTGGGGATGCATTTCTTCAGCCCCGCCAACGTGATGCGCCTGCTCGAGAACGTGAGGGGCGCCAAGACCGCCCCCGACGCGCTCGTCACCGCGAATACGGTCGGCAAGCAGGCGGGCAAGGTGCCGGTGACGGTCGGCAACTGCAACGGCTTCGTCGGCAACCGCATGGGTGCGGCCCGCGCGCGGCAGGTGCATGCGCTGATGCTGGAAGGCGCGATGCCCCAGCAGATCGACCGCGCCGCCAAGAACTTCGGCTTTGCCATGGGACCGCTGGCCACAAACGACCTGGCCGGGATCGACGTCGGCTGGCTGGTCCGCAAGGAACGCGGCGAGGTCATGCCGATCCACGACACGCTGGCCGAGATGGGCCGCCACGGGCAGAAGACCAAGCGCGGGTTCTACATCTACGAGGAAGGCTCGCGCGCCGGGGTGCCCGACCCCGAGGTCGAACAGCTGATCCGCAAGATCGCAGGCGAAAAGGGCTACACCCCGCGCGAGGTGTCCGACGAGGAGATCGTGGAGCGGCTGATCTTCGCCCTGATCAACGAGGGTTCGCAAATCCTCGAGGAGGGCTTTGCAAACCGCGCCAGCGACATCGACCTGATCTACATTTACGGCTTCGGCTTCCCCGTCTGGACCGGCGGCCCGATGAAATACGCCGACCGGCTGGGGCTCAGGACCGTGGCCGACAAGCTGGCGCAATATGCCGAGGTCTCGGGCATGGACGAGCTGAAGCCCAAGCCGCTGCTGGCCCGGCTCGCCGCCGAGCAGTCGAGCTTTGCCGACTACGACAAGACGCGCTGAGGGGAGGGGACGATGACCAACGCGACCCCGCTCTGGGCCACGCATTACATGCCGGGCGTCGACCCGCATTTCGTGCCCGAACAGGTCTGCCTGAACACGCTGCTCAAGCGTGCCTTCGACCAGTGGGCCGACATGACCCAGTTCGAATATTACGGCAAGACCTACACTTACGCCGAGATGCGCCAGTGGGCCGCCACCGTCGCCTCGGCGCTCAAGGCGGCGGGCATCAAGCGCGGCGACCGCGTCGCGCTGCACCTGCCGAACGCGCCGTGGCACCCGATCTTCTTCTTCGGCACGATGACGGCGGGGGCGGCGGTGACGCACCTCTCGCCGCTCGATGCGGAGCAGGAGATCGCGCACAAGGTGCATGACGTGGACGCCAAGATGGTGATCTCGCTCAGCACGCCGGAATTCGCGGGCCGGTTCCAGAACCTCGTGAAGGACAAGGACTTTCCGCCGGTCTACCTCTGCCCCGACCCGGTCTCGGCCGCTGGCCGGCCCTGTCCGGTCCCCGAGAGGATGCACGACGTGGCCGACCTGCTGGCAGGGCACGAAGGCGCCGCCTACGACCCGCCGACCATGGCGCTGGATGAAATCGCGCTGCTGCAGTTCACCGGCGGCACCACCGGCACGCCCAAGGCGGCGATGCTGACTCATGGCAACCTCTCGGCCTCCGAACAGACCTACTGCCACCTGTCGTCGGCGGATCCCGAGGCCGGACCGGGCCAGCCGGGGATGCTCTATGCGCCGCTGTTCCACATCATGGGCCTGACCTCGGCCATGCTGAAACGCACGATCGAGGGCGGCCAGATGCACCTGCGCCTGCGCTTCGACGCGGCCAGCGTGATCGACGACGTGGAGAAGTTCGGGATCGTGTCGCTCGGCGGTGTGCCGACGACGTGGATCGCGATCATGCAGCTGCCGAACATCGACAAGCGGAACCTCAGCTCGATCAAATACGTGGGCTCCGGCGGTGCGCCGCTGCCGCGCGAGGTGTTCAATCGGATCAAGCAGCTGACCGGGCTCAAGATCCGCGGTGGCTGGGGCATGACGGAAACCGCCTCAAACGGGACCAGCGTGCCCAAGGACTTCCCCGACAACAAGCTGGGCACCATCGGCATCCCGCTGCCGGGCATGGACATGGCGATCGTCGATCTGGAAGACCCGACCAAGCGCCTGCCCGTGGGCGAGACCGGCGAGATCATCATCAAGGGCCCCGCCGTCACGGTCGGCTACTGGCAGAAGCCGGAAGAGACGCGGGAGGCCTTTGTCGACGGCTACCTGCTGACCGGCGACATCGGCTACATGGACGATGACGGGTATTTCTACATCGTGGACCGGAAAAAGGACCTGATCCTGTCCGGCGGCTTCAACGTCTACCCGCTGACGATCGAGAACGCGATCCACCAGCACCCCGACGCGGCCGAATGCCTCGTGATCGGCGTGCCCGATCCGTATCGCGGAGAATCCGCCAAGGCTTTCGTGGTTCTGAATAAAGACGCCAAGGAGTTTACCCTGAACGAGCTACAGGGTTTTCTTGCCGACAAGTTGGGACGCCACGAAGTGCCGCGATTCCTCGAATTCCGGGCGGAACTGCCCCGGACATCGGTGGGGAAAGCGTCGCGGAAGATGCTGAAAGACGAAGAAAAAGCGAAACGACAAGCCGAAGCAGGCTGAGGAGGACATCATATGGAACTGAAATTCACCCCCGAGGAGGAAGCGTTCCGGCAGGAGGTGCGCGATTTCATCGACGCAAACCTGCCCGACGAGACCCGCGAATACATGAAGCTCGGCAACGCGCCGACCAAGGAAATGACCGTTCAGTGGCAGAAGACGCTGAACAAGAAGGGCTGGGCGACCCCGCGCTGGCCCGAGGAATGGGGCGGGCCGGGCTGGACCGTGACCCAGCAGTACATCTTCCAGCAGGAAAACCAGAGCGCCCCCGCGCCGGATCCGCTGGGCTTTGGCGTGAACATGGTCGGGCCGGTCATCATCCAGTTCGGCAACGAGGAGCAGAAGAAGCGTTTCCTGCCCCGCATCGCCAATATTGACGACTGGTGGTGCCAGGGCTTCTCGGAACCCGGTGCGGGCTCTGACCTTGCCGGCCTCAAGACCCGCGCGGTCAAGGAAGGCGACTACTGGATCGTCAACGGGCAGAAGACCTGGACCACGCTGGCGCAGCACGCCGACTGGATCTTCGCGCTGGTCCGGACCTCGAACGAGGGCAAGAAACAGGAAGGCATCAGCTTCCTGCTGATCGACATGAAGTCGCCCGGCGTCGAGGTGCACCCGATCCAGACGATGGACGGCGGGCACGAGATCAACTCGGTCTTCTTCACCGACGTGAAAGTGCCGGCCGAAAACATGGTGGGCGAGGTCAACAAGGGCTGGACCTATGCCAAGTTCCTGCTGGGCAACGAACGCCTCGGCGCGCCGCGCGTCGGCGCATCGCAGGCCAAGCTGAAGGAACTGAAGGAGATCGCGCAGAAGCGGATCGTCCGGGGCAAGCCGCTCTGGGATCATCCGCGGTTCCGCGACAAGTATGTCGAGGCGCAGATCGAACTGAAGGCGCTGGAAATGACCGTGATGCGCGTACTGTCGGGCATCGCCAACGGCGCGGACCAGTCCAAGCCCGATCCGGCGACCTCGGTCATCAAGATCAAGGGCGCGCAGATGGTGCAGCGCATGACCGAGCTCTACGTCGAAGCGGCGGGCGAGCAGGCGGCTCCCTGGATCGACGACGAGGGCGGCAACGCTCTGGTCGGTCCGGACTGGACCGTGCGCGCGGCGCCGAACTACTTCAACTTCCGTAAATCCTCGATCTATGGCGGCTCGGACCAGGTGCAGAAGGGCATCATTTCCAAGGCGATCCTCGGGCTGTAAGGGACTGACAACACAATGAACTTCGAACTGAACGACGAACAGCGGATGCTGTCGGAAAGCCTGACCCGCTTCCTGAACGACCGCTACGATTTCGAGAAACGCAAGAAATACGTCGCCATGGACGGCGGGTTCGATCCCGCCGTCTGGAAGAGCTACGCCGAGATGGGCCTGTTTGCCCTGCCGTTCTCCGAGGACGAGGGCGGGCTTGGCGGCACGGCCACCGACACCATGCTGGTGGCCGAGGCCATGGGCCACGCCATCACCGTCGAGCCCTGGCTCGAGGCGATGGTGATCGCGCCGGAACTGCTGAAAGCGGGCTCGGCCGAGCAGCGCGCCACGGTGGCCGAGGGCATCATCGGGGGCGAGATCGTGCCCGCCTATGCGCATCTCGAACCCGGCATGATCGAGCGTGACGAGTCGCTGAAGACGCAGGAAAACGGCGGCAAGCTGTCGGGAACCAAGACCGTGGTGGGCTTCGGCGAAGAGGCCGACGTGATCTTCGTCACCGCCGTGGACGGTGCGGGCAAGACCGGCATCTACATGGTCAGGAAGGGCGCGGACGGCATGGAAGCCCGCGGCTACCGCACGCAGGACGAACAGCGCGCGGCGGAACTGACCTTCGACGGCACCCCGGCCGAGAAGCTCAAAGGCGGCGTGGCGGCCGAAAAGGCCATCAGCTCTGCCGAGGCCAAGGCGCTGGCCGCCTCGATCGCCGAGTCGTTGGGCGCGATGGAAGAGGCGATCGACCTGACCGTCGAATACATCAAGGGCCGCGAACAGTTCGGCCGCCCCATCGGGACCTTCCAGGCGCTCCAGCACATCGCGGCGCAGGCCGTGGTGGAAAAGGAGCAGGTCAAGTCGATGGCGATGTATGCCGCGCTGATGTGCGAGGACGAGAACGAGGAAAACCGCGATCTCGCCATGTCCACGGCCAAGGTCAAGATGTGCGACAGCTCGCGCTTTGTCGGCCAGATGTCGATCCAGCTGCACGGCGGTGTCGGCATGACGATGGAATATTCCATCGGGCGCTACTTCAAGCGGCTGACGATGCTGGAAATCGCATGGGGTGACCGGGACTTCCACATGGATCGTCTCTGCGCCGCGGGCGGGTTGGCTGCCTGATAGCGGGGAGGGGGGCCAGCCCCCCGCCGCGGCCCGTTGGGCCGCGACTCCCCCCGGAGTTTATCGGGCCAGATGAAGCAGGGGGCGGGGTGATCCGCCCCCGGCGGGTTTTACAGGGAGAGCAGGGATGGAACTGGATCAGGCGATGCACGACCGGCGGTCGATCCGCGGGTTTCAGGACAAACCGGTGCCGAGGGCGCTGATCGAGGAATTGATCTCGCTCGCGATCCGGGCGCCGTCCTCGATGAACACGCAGCCATGGCACATGCATGTGCTGACGGGCGAGCCGCTGCGCCGCGTGCGCGAGGGGAACACCGAGCGGATGCTGGCGGGGGTGCCGCCCAAGCGGGAGATTCCGAGCCACGGCAAGTATGAGGGCATCCACCGCGACCGGCAGGTCGAGATCGCCAAGATGCTGTTCGCGGCCATGGGGATCGAACGGCACGACGCCGATGCGCGGCAGGACTGGGTGATGCGCGGCTTCCGCCAGTTCGACGCACCGGTGTCCATCGTCGTGACCTACGACCGGTCGCTGAACGACCATGGCCCCGTCGCGATCTTCGACGCGGGTGCGGCGGTCTATGGCCTCGTGCTGGCGGCATGGAGCCGGGGGCTGGGCTGCGTCATCAACGGGCAGGGGATCATGCAGTCCCCGGTGGTCCGCGAAAGCGCCGAGATCCCCGAGGACGAGGTCATCCTGACCTGCGTCGCGCTCGGCTGGCCGAACGAGGATTTCGCGGCCAACGACGTGAAATCGCTCCGCCGCCCGATCGAGGAGGTCGCGACCTTCCAGGGGTTCGACTGACCCGTCAGATGCCCTGCACCATCCGCGCCTTGCGGGTGGATGTCAGCTTCATCCCCGGATCGGCCAGCTTGCCCTCGGACCCGACCCAGGCATAGGCCAGCAGGCAGGGTTCAAGCTCCGCCGTGGTGATCCTGTGCTCGTCGCCGGGCCGGTTCAGGATCAACGAGCCGGGGGCGTGCACCGCAACCTCGTTCTCGGACCAGTCGCCTGAGACGGAGATGTAGCTCTCCTCGATCTCCTTGTGGGAATGCTGCGGATAGGTGGTGCGCGGCGCGAAGAGGACGAAGCCGAGGATCAGCCGCTCGGCCTTCACCGGTCCGCGCGGCCCCAGCACCTCGCAATAGGCGTATTTCTGCGCCAGCGCCTTCGGCACCTTCTCGTAGCCGTATTCCCAAGTCAGCTTGTCCGCCACCCGGCTCAGCGCGCGGCCCAGTCCGGCGACCGCCCCGCGCTCGGCCTTGTCGAAGGCGCGGTTGAGGTAGGCGGTGACGGGTTTCTCTTGGGGGGCCCGTGCGACCAGCTCGGGGTTCGCGTCGATGATCGCCGCCAGCGTGTCGCGCACCTTTTTCCGGTGGCTGCGGATCGGGCGGCTGCCCCCGGCCGAGCCGAAGCGGTAGAGCGCCTCGAACTCGCGCAGCAGGAACAGCCAGTCGGGCCGGTCCATCAGGCGGGTGATCGTTTCGGGTGCGGGGGAGCTGTCGTTGGGCATCGGGCCGGTCCGTCTTGCGTGCCGGCCGAGGAAACCACAGCCCGTGCCCTGCGCAAAGCCCTGTCAGCGGGGTTTCGCCCGGACCCCGATCTCGTCCAGTATCTTCTCGATCCCCGCCGGTGCGCGGCTGCCCGCCGCTTCGGACTTCAGCCGGTCGAAGACCACGCGCAGCGCCGCCTTCTCCTCCGGCCCGCAGTCGTTCCAGGGCCGCCCCTGCAGGCCCATGACAAGCGCGTAGAACCCGATGAAATGCGGCATGCCCCCGGCGCGGAGATAGGCGAGATAGGCGGCCTCGGCCCCCATCTGCCGTATCTCGTCGGCGCTGGTGATCCCGGCGCGGTGGAAATCCTCCGCCGTCGCCGGGCCGATGTTGCGGATGGCGGTGACAGGCTCCGCCATCTGGGTCAGATCTGCCGGACCGCGCCCTTGGCCGCCGAGGTCGTCAGGGCCGCATAGGCCTTGAGCGCGCTCGACACCTTGCGCTTGCGCGGCTTGGCCGGGACCCAGCCCTTGGCCTCCTGCGCCTCGCGGCGGGCGGCCAGCGTGGCGTCGTCGACGGCAAGGTTGATCGTGCGGTTCGGGATGTCGATCTCGATCAGGTCGCCATGCTCGACCAGCCCGATCAGGCCGCCCTCGGCCGCCTCGGGCGAGACGTGGCCGATGGACAGGCCCGAGGTGCCGCCCGAGAAGCGCCCGTCGGTGATCAGGGCGCAGTCTTTGCCGAGGCCCTTCGATTTGAGGTAGGAGGTCGGGTAGAGCATCTCCTGCATCCCCGGCCCGCCGCGCGGCCCCTCGTAGCGGATCAGCACCACGTCGCCCGCCTTGACCTTGCCGGTCAGGATGTCGCTGACGGCGTCGTCCTGGCTCTCGACCACATAGGCGGGGCCCGAGAACTTCAGGATCGAATCGTCGACGCCCGCCGTCTTCACGATGCAGCCTTCCTCGGCCAGGTTGCCGAAGAGCACGGCCAGACCGCCGTCCTGGCTGAAAGCGTGTTCCTTGCTGCGGATCACGCCACCCTCGCGGTCGAGGTCGACGTTCTTGTAGCGCCGGTCCTGGCTGAACGCGACCTGCGTCGGCACGCCGCCGGGGGCCGCCGAGTAGAACTCGTGCACCGAGTTGGACTGCGTCTGCGCGATGTCCCACTGTTTCAGCGCCTCGCCGAGGCTGGCGGCATCGACCCGCGGCACATCGGTGTGCAGCAGGCCCGCGCGGTCCAGTTCGCCCAGGATCGCCATGATCCCGCCGGCGCGGTGAACGTCCTCCATGTGCACGTCGCTCTTGGCGGGTGCGACCTTGCACAGGCAGGGCACGCGGCGCGACAGGCGGTCGATGTCGGTCATGGTGAACTCCACCTCGCCCTCGATCGCGGCGGCCAGCAGGTGCAGCACGGTGTTGGTCGATCCGCCCATGGCGATGTCGAGGCTCATTGCGTTCTCGAAGGCCTCGAAGGTCGCGATGTTGCGGGGCAGGGCGGTCACGTCCTCCTGCTCGTAGTAGCGGCGGCAGAGGTCGACGACGAGGTGCCCCGCCTCCACAAACAGCCGCTTGCGGTCCGCATGCGTGGCCAGTGTCGAGCCGTTGCCGGGCAGCGACAGGCCGAGCGCCTCGGTCAGGCAGTTCATCGAGTTGGCGGTGAACATGCCGGAACAGGAGCCGCAGGTCGGGCAGGCGGCCTGCTCGATTTCCTTGACCTGCTCGTCGGAGTACTTGTCATCGGCGGCGGCGACCATCGCGTCGATCAGGTCGAGCGCGTGTTCCTTGCCCTCGATCACCACCTTGCCGGCCTCCATCGGTCCGCCAGAGACGAAGACGCAGGGGATGTTCAGCCGCATCGCCGCCATCAGCATGCCGGGGGTGATCTTGTCGCAGTTCGAGATGCAGACCATCGCGTCGGCACAGTGGGCATTCACCATGTACTCGACCGAGTCGGCGATGATCTCGCGCGAAGGGAGCGAATAGAGCATCCCGTCATGGCCCATGGCGATCCCGTCGTCGACGGCGATGGTGTTGAACTCCTTCGCGACACCGCCCGCCGCCTCGACCTCGCGCGCCACAAGCTGGCCCAGGTCCTTGAGGTGGACATGGCCGGGCACGAACTGGGTGAAGCTGTTGCAGATGGCGACGATCGGCTTGCCGAAGTCGCCGTCCTTCATGCCGGTCGCGCGCCAGAGGCCGCGGGCACCGGCCATGTTGCGGCCATGGGTGGATGTGCGGGAACGGTAATGGGGCATCTCAATCCTCCTGAACTTGATACCCCCATAAATGAAACGCGCGGCCTAGGCCATGCCCAAGCCGCGCGTGCTGAGACCCGAGGGAAAGGTCAGCGTCTCAGATATCCGCCCAGTCGGTGAACTGCCGGGGCGCCGCGGGGGCGCTCGGCTGGGCCGCGGGGGCCGGCTGTGCCTGCTGGGGCTGCGACGGCTGCGGCTGCACGGTCGGGGCTTTGGGGGTCGTCATGATCTCTGTCACACTGTCTGCTCTCGCGGCTGATCCGCGATCACCGCGCATCTGCGCTTCGGCCATGACAAAAGCAAGCCCCCGCAGATCACGTCCCCGCGCGGGCTGTGGCGCCGCCGCCTCAGGCGGCAGGGCCCCGCCGAAACGGGCTCACGAAATGTGTCAGATCGCGACCGCCGACAGCCGCTCGCGCCACCGCGCCGCCATGTCCTTCAGCGCCCGCGCACGGGCCACGCCCGGCGTCTCGGGATCGAGCTCTTCCAGCCGTTCGAACACCACGCCATCCGCCCCGTGCGCATCCCATGCCGCCTGCAGCGACCGGTGCGGATTGCCGCCCTGCCGCAGCGTGAACAGCACCCGGTTCTCGATGGTCGCCAGGTCCGGCGCACTGCCCACCCAGACCTCGCCCGAGGCCGCACAGCGCAGCGCATAGACACCCGCCGCCTTCGGCACCTCCTGCCAGGCCGCCACCGCCGCCTTGCGCTCCGACTTGCTCACCATCGCACGATCCCCTGCTTCATCTGGCCCGCTAAACTCCGGGGGAGTCGCGGCCACAGGCCGCGACGGGGGCAGCGCCCCCAGTCCGACATCCCCGCAAGACGCCGACGGCCCCGGAAAGCCCGGCCTCCCATCTTCATCTTGCCCGAAATATGCCGGGGGGTGTGGGGGGCAGCGCCCCCCACCTGCGGCGCGGGCCCCGCCCGCGCAACGTCACTTCTTCCAGCCGAGCTGTCCGCACAGCCGCTGCTGCGCCGCCTCGAACTCGTCCGCCAGCCGGTCGATCAGCACCGACGCCGGAACGACCTCCTTGACCATCCCGATGCCCTGTCCGGACCCCCAGATGTCCTTCCACCGCTTGCCCTTCGACCCTTCGCCCGAGCCGAAGTTCATCTTGGACGGGTCGGCCTGCTCCAGCGCGTTCGGGTCCATGCCGGCCCGCGCGATGGAGGGCTTCAGGTAGTTCCCCCAAACCCCGGTGAAGAGGTTCGAATAGACGATGTCCGACGCCCCGTGCTGGGTGATCATCTCCTTATAGCCCTCGACCGCATTGGCTTCCTCGGTCGCGATGAAGGCCGTCCCGGCATAGCCGCCGTCCGCCCCCATGGCGAGCGCCGCCAGCAGCGAATCGCCCTTGGCGATGGCCCCCGACAGGTAGAGCGGCCCGTCGAACCACTCCCGGATCTCCTGCACCAGCGCGAAGGGCGACAGCGCCCCGGCGTGACCGCCGGCCCCGGCGGCAACGGCGATCAGCCCGTCCGCGCCCTTCGAGATCGCCTTGCGGGCGAACATGTCGTTGATGATGTCGTGCAGCACGATGGCGCCAACCGAATGCGCGGCCTCGTAGACCCATTCCTGCGCGCCGAGCGAGGTGATCCAGACCGGCACCTTGTGCTTGACGCAAAGCTCCACGTCCCGCTCCAGCCGCGCGTTCGTGCGGTGCACGATCTGGTTCACCGCGTAGGGCGCGGCGGGGGCGTCCGGATTCGCCTGGTTGTAGGCGTCGAGTTCCTCGTTCAGCCGGACCAGCCACTTCTCCAGCTCGATCTCCTCGCCCTCCTTCTCGCGCGCGTTCAGCGCGGGGAACGAGCCGACGACGCCGGACTTGCACTGGGCCAGAACGAGGTCGGGGTTCGAGATGATGAAAAGCGGGCTGCCGATCAGCGGGATGCGCAGCTTTTCCAGCACGGCTGGTACGGTCATTCAGGGTCCTCCCTTGGTCATTCGCCATGCGGAAAGACATTCCGGCGGCGATCGCGACCACCCTATCGGCCCGGACCGGAGGCGCAATCGCTAGTTCGCCGGTTTCCCGTCCGTGGCAGTCCGAAGCGCGCGAGTCGCCGCAACGTCAATCCCGCCATCGGCATCCAGCACGACCGAGAACAGCGTCCGCGCCGCCTCGGCGGAATAGTAGCCAAGCCGCACATCCTCCGCGACCGCCTCGGGATCACGGGTCGCCGGATCGCCCCAGCCCCCGCCACCGGGGGTCCTGACATGGACAACGTCGCCGGGCCCCAGCGGGATGTCCTGTTCCTTGGACAGGTGCGGCGGCACATGGGCCACGCCGTCCCGGATCACCTCCACCCGGTTCACCCCGCCATCGCCGCCGCCAAGGGCGCCCTGCGGCCCGACCCGCCCGTGATCCATGACGAAGCTCGCCCGCGCCGCGCCCCGACGCAGTTCCAGCGCGTAGTCCAGCCCGAAGCCGCCCCGCTGCGCACCCGCGCCGCCCGACCCCTCGTGCAGCGCGTAGTGGTGGTAGAGCACCGGAAAGGCCTGCTCCATGATCTCCACCGGCGGCGCCTTGGAGATCCCGATGGTCGAGCACCCGTTCGACAGCCCGTCGTGATCCGCATTGCCGCCGTAGCCGCCGCCCGACAGCTGGTACATCACGAAATCCCGCCCGCGCTCCGGATCGTGCCCGCCGAGGGCGAAGTTCCCGCTGGTGCCCGCCGGGGCGGCCGTGCAGCGGTCGGGCAGGGCGGGGGCCAGCGCGGCAAAGACCGCCTCCGCGATCCGCTGGCTCACCTCCGCCGCGCAGCCCGACACGGGCCGGGGATAGCGCGCGTCGAGGAAGGTGCCCTCGACCCCCGTCACCGTCAGCGGCTCGAACGCGCCCGCGCTGATCGGCACCTCGGGGAATATGTGCCGCATGGCGAGGTAGACCGAGGACAGCGTCGTCGCCATGACCGAATTCATCGGCCCGGTGCAGGGGGGCGAGGATCCGGCGAAGTCGAAGACCAGCCCGTCGCCCGCGCGCGTCACCGCCAGCCGGATCGCCAGCGGCGTGTCCACGACACCGTCGCTGTCCACCCAGGCCACGCTCTCGTGCCGCCCCTCGGGGATCTGCGCCACGAAGGCGCGCATCTGCTGCGCCGCCCGCGCGCGCAGCTCCGCGATGGCCCCGCGCACCGTGTCGTCACCGTAGCCGTCGAGCAGGGCGGTCAGCCTTTCCGCGCCCACCTCCAGCGCGGCGGCCTGCGCCTGCACATCGCCGATCCGCTGATCCGCCACCCGGATGTTGGAGCAGATGATCGCGTAGATCTCCGGGTCCAGCACGCCTTGCTTGAACAGCCGAACGGGCGGCAGCCGCAGTCCTTCCTGTTCGACACTCGTGGCAGAGGCCGAGAACCCGCCCGGCACCGCGCCGCCGGTATCCGGCCAGTGCCCGGTGTTCGACAGCCAGCAGAAGATCTCGCCGTCGCGGTAGAACGGTTTCGCGAACCGCACGTCCATAAGGTGCGTGCCGCCGAGGTAGGGATCGTTGACGATATAGATGTCGCCCGGCTGCGGCGCGGGGGTCAGCCCGTCGCGGATCCGCTCCACCAGAACCCGCGTCGAATATTGCATCACGCCGACGAAGACCGGCAGGCCGCCGGCCCCCTGCGCGATCAGCGCGCCGTCGGTGGCGTAGATGCCGTCGGACCGGTCGTTCGCCTCGGCGATCACGGGCGAGAAGGCGGCGCGGGAAAAGGCGAGGTCCATCTCGTCGCAGACCTGCTGCAGCCCCGCCTGGATGACGGACAGGGTGATCGGATCTAGCGTCATGACCGGCCCTCCGCAGGGCGGGGTTCAACTCTCGATACACATGGTGATGAAGCAGCGAGCCCTGCATGGACGCTAAATTCGGCGCGAGACCGAAGCGCAATCGACATGATACAGACGTGTCCCGACCCCATCACACCGCCCCTCCGACCGTCACCACGATGTTCCCGATCCCGTCTCCCGCGGCCCGGTCGCCCGGCGGGATCAGGATCGTCGTGTCCATCTGTTCCAGCACCGCCGGTCCCTCGATCACCGCATCGAGGGGCAGCGCCTCGCGCCGGTAGACTGGGGTGTCGTGCCATACACCGTCGAACATCACCTGACGCCGCTCCCTCAGCGCCGCCGCGACAGTATCCAGCCGACCCTCCGGGTCGATCAGCGTCGACAGATCCAGCGCGGGGCGTTGACCGATGACCGAGCAATTGGCGTTCACGACGACCGCGCGGATCGTCTCCAGCCGCACCCGGAAGCGGTTCCAGTAGACCTCTTCGAACCGCGCCTGCAGGGCCTCCCGCGTCACCTCCGGGACATCAAGATCGACCCGCAACATATGTGTCTGTCCCAGAAACTGCATGTCGAGCGACCAGATCGCGCGCACGCCGTCGAGCGCGACGCTCTCCCTGCCGACCAACGCGCGCCCCTCGGCCTCCTGCGCCCGCAGCACCCGGGCCAGTTCGTTCATGTCCAGCGTGTCGAGCGGCCGGTTCACCGTCGTGACGAAGTCATGCCGCAGGTCCGCCACCACGCAGCCGAGCGCGTTTGTGATCCCCGGCCGGGCTGGGATCAGCACCCGTGGCACCCCCAATTCCCGCGCCAGCGCGCAGGCATGCAGCGGCCCGGCACCACCGAAGGCGAACAGGGCGAAATCGCGCGGATCGGCGCCCAGAGACACCGAGACCATCCGGATCGCGCCCGCCATCTTCACATTCGCCATCCGCACCACGGCCTCGGCTGAGCTTTCCACGCTAACCCCCAGAGGTCGCGCAAGTTTCTCATCGAAGACACGCCGCACATGCTCCAGCGTCACGCCGCCCTCGACGGACTTCAGCCGGCCCGGATCGAGCCGTCCGAGGATCAGGTTCGCGTCCGAAATCGTCGGGGCTTCGCCGCCACGACCGTAACAGATCGGCCCCGGCACCGCGCCCGCGCTCTCCGGCCCGACCTCGAGCAGACCGGCGGCGTTCACCCGCGCGATCGATCCGCCGCCCGCACCCACGGTGCGCACGTCGACCATCGGCACGTGGATCGGCATCGCGTATTCGACCTCGATCTCGTTCGACACCGCCGGCTGCGCCCGCCGGATCAGCGCCACGTCGGTCGAGGTGCCGCCCATGTCGTAGGTGATCAGGTCCTCCATCCCCGCCGCGCGCCCCGTGACCGCCGCCGCCATCACGCCCGACGCGGGGCCCGACATCACCGTCTTGGCCGCCTCCCGCGCGACGCGCGAGGCCGAGACCATGCCGCCGTTCCCGTTCATCACCAGCAGGTCGCCGCGATAGCCGCCGCCCCGCAATTCTCCCGCGAGCCTGGACACGTAGCGTTCCAGGAGCGGCTGGACCGAGGCATTGACGGCCGCCGTCACCCCGCGTTCGAACTCTCGGCTTTCGGACAACAGGGCGTGGCCCAGCGTGACGTGATCGTTCGGCCAGAGCCGGGCCAGAATCTCGCCTGCGCGCAGTTCATGCGCGGGGTTCGCGTAGGCGTGCAGGAAATGCACGACGACCGAGACGCATCCCGCCGCGATTAGCCGCTCCGCCGCCGCCGCCAGCGCGTTTTCGTCCAGCGGTGTCACGACGCGGCCCTGCGCGTCCATCCGCTCGGGCACCTCCAGCCGCAGGTCGCGTGGGATGACGGGGCGGAATTCGCCTTTCATTCCGTAGGCTTGCGGGCGCGTCCTGCGGCCCAGTTCCAGCACGTCCCGAAAGCCCGCCGTGGTGATCAGCCCGGTCCGGGCCAGCTTGCGCTCCAGCACCGCGTTGGTCGTGGTCGTGGTCCCGTGCACGATCAGCCCGACGCGGGACAGATCGGCCCCGGCCTCGTTATGCGCCGCGATCACGCCGCGCGCCTGGTTGTCGAGCGTGGTCGGCACCTTGGCCAGACGCACGGCGCCGGTGGCCGGGTCCATGAGAATCAGGTCGGTGAAGGTTCCGCCGACATCGACGCCGACGACCTGATCGGACATGGGGAGCCTCGCTTTGTTGGTATGCAAATGATTTGCGCGGGGCGGGGGTGCTGTCAATCCGGGGTTTCATCCGGTGTCATTGGCATCGACCGATGGTACCGGTGTCGACCCCCGGGGGCTCTGCCCCCGGACCCCCGAAGTATTTGTGACCAGAAGAAGCAGGGGACGATTTGTCTCTGGCACCGGCGGCGGGAACGGGGATGATGCGGACATGCGCATTGTCCTGATCTTCCTTGGTCTTCTGCTGCCCGGACGGGCATTGGCCCACACGTCGGAAGGCGCCTTCGTGCTGCTGCTGCCGACCGGGCATTACATCGCGGGGGGCGTGGCGACCGTTGCCGTGACCGTTCTGCTGATGGCCCTGCTGCCCGCCCGGCGGGCCGAGGCGATTTTCCGGCCCGTGCCCCTGCACCGTGTCGGGCGCAGGGGGCGGAGACCCTGGCCGAGCCTGCTCAGCCTGCTGGTGCTGCTCTGCGCGCTGTGGATGGGGCGGACGGGCAGCCAAGACCCGACGATCAATGCGCTGCCGCTGCTGGTCTGGACGGGGTTCTGGCTGTTTCTGGTGTCGCTGCAGGCGGTTGTCGGCGACATCTGGCGCGTGCTGAATCCGTGGACCGGCCTCTGGGCGCTGGCGGGGCGGCGGGCGTGGCTGAACTATCCGCGCGGGTTGGGGCGCTGGCCGGGGCTGGTGTCGCTGATGGCCTTCGCCGCCTTCCTGCTGGCCGACATCGCGCCGGCCGCGCCGGAGCGTCTTGCGCTCGCGGCGGGGGGCTACTGGGCGTTTCACATGGCGGGCACGCTGATCTTCGGGCTGCGCTGGCTGCTGAGCGCCGAGGCGCTGACGATCCTCATGCGCGCCTATGCCGGGCTGGCCCCCGTCGGCCGGAGGCGAGGGCGGCGGTCGCTGGGGCTGCCCGGATGGCGCTGGATGGCGCGGCCCGCGCCGCCGATGGCGCTGGCGGTCGTCATGATCGCGCTGCTCGGGATCGGGAGCTTCGACGGCATCAACGAGACCTTCTGGTGGCTGGCGCGGATCGGGATGAACCCGCTGGAGTTCACCGGGCGTTCGGCGGTCACGATCCAGACGCTGACCGGGCTGTTCCTGTCCGTCGGGCTGCTGGTCGCCGTCTTTGCCGCCACGCTGCAGACGGGGATGATACTGGCCGAGGGCGAGGAGGGCGGCGCCGGCCGGGGCGGGCTGGCCCATGCGTTCCGCGTCTTTGCGCCGACGATCCTCCCGATCGCCATCGCCTACCACGTCGCGCATTACCTGACCGCGATGCTGGTCGAGGGGCAGTACCTGGCGCTCTACCTCAACGACCCGTTCCGGCAGGGCTGGCACCTGCTGGGGATCGAGGCGCGGCACGTGACGACCGGGTTCTTCAACACGCGCGCCACCGTTCAGGTGATCTTCCTCGCGCAGGCCGGGACGGTGGTTCTGGGGCACGTTCTGGCGATCCTGATGGCGCATGTCCTCGCGCTGCGGCTCTACGGAGACGGGCGCCGCGCGCTGCTGTCGCAACTGCCGCTTGCCGCTTTCATGATCGCCTACACGCTTTTCGGGCTCTGGCTGCTCGCTTCGCCGCGCGGGGCATGACCCGCGCGGCAATTTTCTGGACAACTCGTTTGTGTGCATACAGACTTTCAGCACGTCCCCCGGCTAGAGGGGACCAGTCACAACAGGGAAGACCGTCATGACCAAGTCCATCGACCGCCCCCAGTCCGCCTCGCGCCGCTCCGCACTCAAGACGCTCGGCGCGGCCGGCGCCGCCGCGACGCTGCCGCTCTGGGCGCGCTATACGAACGCGCAGACCGCCGAGCCGATCCGCATCGGGTTCCAGAAGCACGTCACGGGAATCGGCGCCGCCTATGGCCGCTGGTATGACCGCACCAGCCAGGCGGCGGTCGCCAAGATCAATGCCGAGGGCGGCATCAACGGCCGCATGATCGAGCTGGTCACCGAGGATGACGGCACCGATCCCAAGCGCGGCGCGGAAGTGCTGGAGAAATTCGCCAACCAGTCGAACTGCGACGTCGCCTTCGGGACGCTGTTCAGCCACGTCGTCATCGGCTCCGCCCCCCGCGCGGGCGAGCTGAAGCTGCCCTATTTCGTCGTCTCCGAAGGGCACCACGTCGCCTCGGGCATGCTGAACCGCTGGACCTTGCAGCCGGGCATCACGGACGTGAAGAGCCAGGTTCAGGCGATGGCGCCCTTCGTCAGCAACAATCTCGGCAAGAAGGTCACGATGATCTTCCCCGACTTCGCCTTCGGTCACGATCACCGCGACTACTTCTCCAAGGCGATCGAGGCGCAGGGCGGGCAGGTGCTGGAGATGATCGCCATCCCGCCGACCGAGACCTCGTTCACCAAGTATTTCCCCAAGATCCCGCGCGACACCGAGGTGATCTATCACGTGATGGTCGGCCCTGCCGTGCTGACCTTCGTCAAGGAAATGGGCGAGTTCTTCGGCCCCTCGCGGCCCGAGATCTTCGGCTTCATCGACTCGCTGGAGGCGGTGGACCTGTCCTCGCCCGGCCTCGATTTCCTCGAAGGCACCTATTTCTGGGAGGGGATGCCCCGCTACCTGCAGCCGGACGCTGCGGATTACGTCAAGAGCTACCGCGACGCGGTCGGCGTGGACGAGAACGGGGCGAGCACCGAGGACGCGAAGGACGTGTCGACGGCGGCCCACATGTTCGGATGCTGGGAGACGCTGCACATCATCAAGGCGGGGATGGAGGCCAGCGGCTATTCCGGCCCCGGCGACCGCCAGGCGCTGGTCGAGGCGGTCGAGGCGATGACCGACATGCCCGCCGGGATCGAGCATCCGCAGGGGGCCAAGGTCTTCAACGGCAAGACGCACCAGGTCTTCGGCTCGCAATACATCAGCCAGGTCGAGGGCGGAAAGTTGATCGTCAAGCACACCGCCTCGATCGAGGACACGCTCTATCCGGACGAGGTGGATTACACCACGCAGAGCTTCTGATATCGGACAGCCGCCCCGCCCGGATCTCTGGGCGGGGCGCTTGACGCGGGCGGCATAAGCGTCGCCGCGTAACACTCAGGGAACAATATGGAATTCGGCCCCTACCTGATGCTGGCCATGCTTGAGGGCGCGGTGCTGGCCGCTGTCCTTGCGCTCATGGCTTCGGGCCTGTCGCTGACCTTCGGCGTGATGCGCGTGGTCAACGTGGCGCATGGCGAGTTCTACATGCTGGGCGCGGTCATGGCATGGTTCGTGGCGCATCTGGTGGGCGGCGGCGCGGCTATTGCGTTCATCGCGGCGGCGGTGATCGCGCCGCTGGCGGTCGGGGCGATGGCGGCGGCGGCGGACATGACGATCCTCAAGCGGATCGACTATGATCCCGAACGCACCATCGTGGCCACCATCGGCCTGCTTTACGTCATCCAGCAGGTCACGCTGATGACCTACGGCGCCGACGCGCGGCCGGTGGAGCCGCCGTTCAACAGCCGTATCGCGCTGCCATGGTTCGAATGGGGCGAGGAGGGGCTGGCGCTCTACTATCCGTGGGGGCTGTCCACGACATCCTACAAGCTCTTCGTGATCGCCGCGGCGGCGGTTCTGATCCTTGCCGTGCGTCTGTTCATGACGCGGACCAAGGCCGGTCTGATCATGCGCGCGACGCAGCTCGACAGCGAGATGGCGACGGCTTTCGGCATTCCGGTCGAACGGGTCTATGCGGCGGTCTTCGGGATCGGCGCGGGGCTTGCGGCGCTGGCGGGGGTGCTGATCGTGCCGGTCCAGCAGGCGCATTACCTGATGGGGGGCGACGCGCTGCTCTTGTCCTTCATCGTGGTCATCATCGGCGGGCTTGGCTCGATGGCGGGCACCATCGTCGCGGCGATCCTGATCGGGATGTCGGACGGGATCATCTCGGTCTTCTTCTCGCCGACGCTGGCCAAGATCCTCGCCACGCTGCTGGTCGCGCTGGTGTTGGTATTCCGGCCGCAGGGCCTGTTCGGGAGCCGCCCGAGATGAGCCGCAGCCTGATCCTGCACCTCGGACTGATCGCGGTCCTCTTCGCGCTGAACTTCGTCCTGCCGCCCTATGCGCATGGCAATATCGCGCGGGTCATGACGCTGGCGGTCTATGCCATCGGCTACAACATCGCCTTCGGGTACACCGGGCTGCTGTCGCTGGGTCACGCTATGTTCTTTGCCGCCGGGATGTATGGCGCGGGGCTGCTGCTCCGGTTCACGGACATGGGCGCTCTTCCGGCCTATGCGGCCGGCCTCGCCGCCGGTGGCGCGCTGGCGCTGGCGGTCGGGCTGCTGGCGCTCAGGACGGCGGGTGTGTCGTTCATGATCGTGACGCTGATGTTCAGCCAGGCGGTCTACCTCGCCATCCTCTATTTCGGCGAGTGGACGCGGGGCGACGAAGGTTTCGTCATCGCGAGCGCCGACCGGATGATCGCGGGCGTCGACCTCGCCGCGCCGCAGGCGCGCTACCTCGTGGCCTGGGGGCTGTTCTCGGTGGCTCTGATGTTCCTGCTGTGGCTGGTGCGCCGTCCCTCGGGCCGGGTCTTTGTCGCGATCCGCGAGAACGAGGACCGTGCGCGGCTGCTCGGTTATGACACCTTCCGGCTCAAGCTGCTGTCGCTGGTGATCTCGGGTGTGATCTCCGCCGCCTCGGGCGCGGCCTATGCGATCCTCTTCGGCTATGCGGGGGCGAGTTTCGCGGGGGTGCAATACTCGATCTTCCCAATGCTCTGGGTGCTGCTCGGCGGCGCGGGGACGGTGATCGGGCCGTTCCTCGGCACGCTCTTCATGTTCTACCTGATCGACCTGTCCTCGGGCCTGACCGACGCCTACATGCTGATCGCGGGCGTGGCGCTGATCGGCCTCACGCTGTTCGCGCCGCAGGGCATCGCGGGCGAGATCCGGCGGCGGTTCTGGAAGGACCTGCCATGAGCACGATCCTGTCCACACGCGGGCTGTCCCGCTCCTTCGCCGGGCTGCGCGCGGTGCACGAGGTGGATTTCGACCTGCCGCAGGGCGAGATCCGCGCGCTGATCGGGCCGAACGGGGCGGGCAAGACGACCTTCGTGTCGATGCTGATCGGCCGCCTGCCGCCGTCCTCGGGCCAGATCAGTTTCGACGGGCGCGACGTCACGCGCCTCTCCGCACCCGAACGTGTACGGCTCGGCATGGCCTACACGTTCCAGATCACCTCGGTCTTTTCGCGTTTGTCGGCGCATGAGAACGTCGCGCTCGCCGCCCGCCGGCGGCTCGGCACGGACGCGGCTGCGGTCGAGGCGGAAGTCGCCGGCGCGCTGGAGCGGACGGGGCTGAGCGGGCGCGGCGGGGAGGTGGCCGAGGATCTGTCCTACGGGCACCAGCGCCTGCTGGAGATCGCCATGGGCCTCGCGCAAAGGCCGCGGCTGATGATCCTCGACGAGCCGACGCAGGGTCTGGCCGAGAGCGAGATCGAGAGCTTCAAGGCGCTGATCCGCGATCTGGCGCGCGAGACGACGATCCTGCTGATCGAGCACAACATGGCCGTGGTCATGGCGCTGGCGCAGCGGATCACCGTGCTGAACTTCGGCGAGGTGCTGGCCGAGGGGACACCGGAGGAGATCCATGCCAACCCGGAGGTTCAGGCGGCCTATCTCGGGACGGGAGGGGCCGATGTGTGACCGGGCGCTCCGCTGGACCCGCATGCCTTCTGGCTGGGGGCGGAAGTTAGATTTCATGCCTCCGGCGGAAGTATTTTCGGCCAGAGGAAGCAGGGGAACCGGTTCCGGCTTCCTCTGGCCCCAAATATCCCCGCCGGAGGCTGCGCCCCCGGGCGCATCCGGACGCGACGGAGGCCGCAAGTGCTGAGGATCGAGGGACTGACCGCCGGATACGGGGCCGCGACCGTGTTGCGCGACCTGACGCTCAGCGCCGCGCCGGGGCGGATCACCTGCCTGATGGGGCGCAACGGGGCGGGCAAGACGACGACGCTCAAGGCGATCATGGGGCTGGTGCGGCCGCAGGCGGGGCGCATCCAGCTGGACGATACTGTCATCTCCGACCTGTCGCCGCACAGGGTGCCGGCGCAGGGGATCGGCTATGTCCCGCAGGGGCGGCGGCTCTTCGGCGAGTTGAGCGTGGCGCAGAACCTGAGGGTCGGGCTGATGACGCGTGGCAGCGGGGCCGAGGTGCAGGAGGAGGTGCTGGACCTGTTCCCGCGCCTGCGCGAGCGGATGGGGCAGCGGGCGGACACGCTGTCGGGGGGCGAGCAGCAGATGCTGGCCACCGCGCGGGCGCTCTGCCTGCGCCCGCGTCTGCTGCTGCTGGACGAGCCGACCGAAGGGCTCCAGCCCTCGATGATCGAGGCGATCCGGCAGGTGATCCTGACACTGCGCGACCGTGGCGCCGCCGTGTTGCTGGTCGAACAGCGGATCGACGCGGTGCTGGCGATGGCGGACCATGTCCACTTGATCGAGAACGGTCGCAACCTCGAGGATTTCGACGCGGCCCAGCTGACCCGCGCGCCGGACCGGCTGCGGCGGCACCTCGGGGTCTGATCCTCAGCCGAGCCGGGCGAGCAGGTCGAGGAACTGGCGCTGTTCGTCCTGCGACAGCGGCGAGAGGGTTTCATCGGACACCGCGAGCCCTTCGTCCACCAGCCGCTCGAACAGGGTCTGCCCGGTGGCGGTCGCCGACAGGATCATCCGCCGCCGGTCGTCGGGATCGGGCGCGGCGGTCACCAGCCCCTTGGCCCGCAGCCGGTCGGCGACGCCCTTGATCGTCGCCGCATCCATCGCCACCGCACGGCCGAGCGCGTTCTGCGACAGCGGTCCGATCTCGCAGAGCCGGGCGAGGGCCGCGAATTGCGTCGGCGTCAGCGCCGGGATATGGGCCGCGAAGATCGCGAGGTGGCGCTGGTTCGCCCGGCGCATCAGGTAGCCGACCTGTGCGTCCAGAGAGTAGGCCGGTTGTGTCATCGCTCGCGCTCTCCAGTCCGGCGCCGCTTGACAGGGTGGGTCCGCGGCGCTCACAATCCGTTTGTACACCAACAATTCCGCGCGCCCCAAGGCGCCGAGCCGAAAGCGCCCCGATGTCCGCCTTTCACCGGCCGACCGACCTGACCGAAGCCCTTGCCATCGCGGCCGGGCCGGGGGTCAGGCCTGCGGCGGGCTGTACCGATCTGTTTCCGGCGACCGAGGCGCAGGTGCTGGCTGGCCCGGTGCTGGACCTGACCGCCATCTCCGGCCTACGCGGCATCGCGCGCGACGGCAAGGGCTGGCGGATCGGGGCGGTGACCACCTGGGCCGACGTAATCGCGGCGGACCTGCCGCCGGCCTTCGACGGGCTCAAGGCGGCCGCGCGGGAGGTCGGGTCGGTCCAGATCCAGACCTCGGGCACTGTCGCGGGGAATCTGTGCAACGCCTCGCCCGCCGCCGACGGGGTGCCGCCGCTGCTGACCCTCGGGGCGGAGGTGGAGATCGCGTCGGCCACCGGTATGCGCCGCCTGCCGCTCGGGGCCTTCCTGACCGGCGTGCGGCAGACGGCGCTTGCGCCGGGCGAGATCGTGACGGCGATCCTGATCCCAGAGGTGGCCGGACAGGGCGCGTTCCTGAAGCTGGGGGCGCGGCGGTATCTCGTGATCTCGATCGCGATGGTCGCCGTGCGGCTTGTGGTCGTCGACGGACGGATCGCTGAGGTCTCACTGGCGGTCGGCGCCTGTTCTCCTGTGGCGCAGCGGCTTTCGGCTCAGGAGGCCGCACTGGCGGGTCTGACACTGGCCGAAGCCGAAGGCGCGGTGACCGAGACGCTGGTGGCCGATGCCCTGTCGCCGATCGCGGATGTGCGGGCGGACGCGGCCTATCGCATCGCGGCGGCGACCGATCTGGTCCGTCGCGCGGTGGCTGAGGCGGGGAGGGGCGCATGACCATCCGGCAACCGGTTCCGCTGGGTCTGACCGTCAACGGGCGCGATCACCACGTCGCCACCGATCCGACGCGGCGGTTGTCCGACGTGCTGCGGCGCGATCTGGGGCTGACCGGCACGAAATCCGGCTGCGACGCGGGCGACTGCGGGGCCTGCACGGTGCTGATCGACGGCGCGCCTGTCTGTGCCTGCCTGACACCTGCCGCGCAGGCGGTCGGGCGCCGGGTCGAGACGGTCGAGGCGCTGGCTGCCGCGCCGGAAACCGCGGCGTTGCAGGACGCCTTTCTGCGCCACGGGGCCGCGCAATGCGGGATCTGTACGCCGGGCATGCTGATGGCCGCGACCGCCCTGATCCGCCGGACGCCGCATCCGACGCGGGCCGAGGCGGAGGCGGCGCTCGGTGGTGTGCTCTGCCGGTGCACGGGTTATGCAAAGATCATCGACGCGGTTTGCAACGTTCATCCCGGTCCCACGCCCGAGATGCCGCAGGCGGGCGCCGCGGTCGGGGCCCGGCTGCCGCGTCTTGACGGGGCCGACAAGGTCACCGGCGCGGAACGGTTCGGGGCCGATCACCTGCCCGAGGGCGCGCTTGTGGTCCGTGCCATCCGCTCGCCGCACCCCGCGGCGCGGTTCGTGTTCAGCGACCTCGACGGGTTCGCGCGCCGCACCGGCCTTATGGTGTTCACCGCCGCCGACATCCCCGGCGAGAACCGCTTCGGCGTGATCCCGCCCTTCGCCGATCAGCCCGCGCTGGCCGAGACCGAGGCGCGGCTGCGGGGCGAGGCCATCGCGCTGGTCGCAGGCCCGCGGGCGGCGATCGAGGCTGCGGACCTCTCAGCCTTTCCCGTGAGTTGGGAAATACTGGACCCCGTGACCGACCCGGCACAGGCGCAGGGTGCGCGGCCGGTTCTGGCGGAGCGTCCCGACAACGTGCTGACCCGTGGCCGCGTGGTCCGTGGCGATGCAGCCACCGGAATTGCCGATGCAGAGCATGTGGTTACGGGCGAAACCTCAACCGCGTTTGTCGAGCATGCCTATATCGAGCCCGAAGCCGGTGCCGCGTGGATGGAGGGCGAAACGCTCTGCATCCGCGCCTGCACGCAGGCCCCTGTCATGGACCGCGACGACGTGGCAAAGCTGCTCGCCCTGCCGGTGGAACGCGTCCGCATCCTGCCCTCGGGCACCGGCGGCGGCTTCGGCTCCAAGCTCGATGTCTCCCTCCAGCCACTGATCGGGCTGGTGGCGCTGAAGACGGGCCGCCCCGCCGTCATGACCTACACGCGGCGCGAGTCGATGCAATCGACCACCAAGCGGCACCCGGCCCGTATGACCGCCAGCATCGGTTGCGACGCCGGGGGCCGGATCACCGCGATGGAATTCGACGGCACCTTCGACACCGGCGCCTATGCCTCCTGGGGGCCGACGGTGGCGAACAGGGTGCCGGTCCATGCCTCCGGCCCCTATTTCACGCCCACCTACCGGGCCGAAACCATCGCGCTCCACACCAACAATCCGATCGGCGGCGCATTCCGGGGCTTCGGCGTGCCGCAGGCGGCAATCCTGCAGGAAACGCTCTACGACGACCTCGCCGAAAAGGCCGGGATCGACCGGCTGGAATTCCGCCGGATCAACGCTTTGCGGGACGGTCAGCCCACGGTCTGCGGCCAGAGCCTCGGCGGTGTCGGGATCGGCGCCTGCCTCGATGCGCTGTCGGTGGAATGGGTTCGCGCCGTGGCCGAGGCCGAGAGCTTCAACGCCACGGCGGGGCGCATGCGCCGCGGCGTCGGGGTCGCCTCATGCTGGTATGGCTGCGGCAACACCGCGCTGCCGAACCCCTCGACCATGCGTGTCGGGCTGACTCCCTCGGGCCGTGTCGTGCTGCATCAGGGCGCGACGGATATCGGGCAGGGGTCGAACACGGTGATCCCGCAGATCTGCGCCGATGCGCTCGGCCTGCCGCTGGCCGCGTTCGACCTGATCGGCCCCGACACCGCGCTGACACCCGACGGCGGCAAGACCTCGGCCTCGCGCCAGACCTACGTGTCGGGCAAGGCCGCGATGCTGGCCGGGCAGGCGCTCAGGGCGCAGGTCCTCGCCCTGACCAACCGCGCCCCGGATGCCGCGCTTTTGCTCTCAGGCGCGATCCTGACCGTCCGCGACAGCGCCGGTGAAACCACGCTCGACCTCGCCCGGCTGCCGGTGGCGGAGGGTTACGCACTGGTGGCCGAGGAAAGCTACGACCCGCCGACCGCGCCGCTGGACGCGGACGGGCAGGGCGCGCCCTATGCGGTCTACGGCTATGGCGCGCAACTGGCCGAGGTGGAGGTCGACACGGTCCTCGGCACCACCCGTGTCCTGCGGATCGTCGCGGCCCATGACCTCGGCCGGGTCATCAACCCGCTGCTGGCCGAAGGCCAGATCGAGGGCGGCATCGCGCAGGGCCTCGGCCTCGCGCTGATGGAGGAATACCTGCCCGGCCGCACCGAGAACCTGCACGATTACCTGATACCGACGACGGGCGACATGCCCGAAATCCGCTCGATCCTGCTGGAGGTCCCCGATCCCGAGGGACCCATGGGCGCCAAGGGCCTCGGCGAACACGCCCTGATCCCGACCGCCCCGGCGATCCTCAACGCGATCCGCCACGCCACCGGCGCCCGCATCCGCCAGCTGCCCGCGCTGCCGCACCGCGTCCTCGCCGCCATGTGGGAGGCGGGCAGATGACCGCCAACGCCGCATCATCCCGTGTCGTCGCCCGGCACGCCCGAGGGTCTCTGACATGACCGAACCGGCCCCGAAACCCGACAAGATCCGCTGCGACGCCTGCCCGGTGATGTGCTACGTGGCCGAGGGCCGGACCGGCGCCTGCGACCGCTATGCCAACGAGAACGGGCGGATCGTCCGCTGCGATCCGCTGACCATCCTGGAGGAGGCCACAGCCCACGGGACACCGTTGCGCCCCTTCCTCGGCGCCGGCTGGACGGGCGATCTGACTCCTGATGACGGGCGCGTGGTGACGGCGATCGGGGCGGGCACGACCTATCCGGATTTCAAACCGGCACCCTTCATCGTCTCGCGCCAGTTCGACGGGATCGACGCCGTGACCGTGGTGACCGAGGCGATCTATTCCTACTGCGGTGTCAAGGTGAAGATCGACACCGACCGCCATCTCGGCCGCGAAGGCGCTCGCGTTCTGGCGCAGGGCGAAGAGGTGGGGCTGGTCATCACCTCGGAATACGGGTCCCAGATGCTGTCGCTCGGTGGGGTCGACCACCTGACCGGCGGCTCGAAATCCGAAGGCCGGGCCACCTGCGACACGCTCCTCGCGCTTTGCAACTGCGAAGCGGTGGATTTGCAAATCGACGGAGGCGCGCAGGTCACCGTTCAGGCTGGCCGTCCGCCGATCGTCGACGGCCAGCCCGAGATCCGGATGCGCGTCGGCTGCGGCTCGGCCACCATCGGCATGTTCGCCTCGCAATGGCAGGGGCTGGTGGACGAGGTGGTGGTGGTCGACGACCACATCACCGGCGTCGTGTCGGAGCATCAGGCCGGCAAGGTCATCGGCTGGCCCGACACCGGCATCCGCATCCGCGGCCACCGCTCCACGCCCGGTCGCTATTTCCGGGTGGCCGAGCCGGGGCTCGGCTGGGGCGGCACCGATATCGACGACCCGCTGTCGATCCTGAACCCTTGGCTGGCGAAAAAGGGTGCGCGGCCGGGCCTGACGCTGCTCATGGTCTCGACCACCGGCGAGCACGCGGCGTACTACGTGCTCGACGACGACCTCGTCCCGCGGCAACAGCCGATGCCCGCCGCCCTTCAGCCCAGTGTCGACCTGATCGCCGAGAACTGCGAACCCGCGCTCTGCACGGTGATGTTCCAGGCCGGCGCGGGCGGATCGCTCCGGTCCGGGGCGACAAAGAACCCGGTGCAACTGACGCGCGCCGTCCAGTCCGGCGCGGTCCGGGTCACCGTCGGCGGGGCGCCGGCCTACGTCTGGCCCGGCGGCGGCATCACCCTGATGGTGGACGTCACCCGCCTGCCACCCGGCAGTTTCGGCTACGTCCCCACACCGGCCCTCGTCGCTCCGCTGGAGTTCACCACCGACCGCGCCACTTACCGGGCGCTCGGCGGCCACGACGACGCGGTGCGTGACATTGCCGAGGTTCTCGCCAACGGCAATGAATACGGCGCGCGCCACCGCATTCTCGGAGAGGGCGACCGGTGACCGGCCCGCAGGCCGCATGGCTGGCGGACGGACGTCTGCACCTGAATCACGGACCCATCGACCTGATCGTCAGTGCCGAGGGGCAGGGCGCCCAGACCGCCTATGACGCCGCCGCCGCCCGCTTCGCCAGCGTCCTGACCGAGCTTGTGGCCGATCTCCCGCGCCTCCGCCAGCCGGAGCCCCGGCCCTTCACTGCTCCGATTGCCCGTGCCATGGCCGCCGCCACGCGGCCCTTCGCCCCTGAATTCATCACCCCGATGGCCGCCGTCGCGGGTGCCGTGGCCGACGATATCCTTTTGCAAATGACCCGCGCGGCGAATTTGCATAAGGCGATCGTGAACAACGGCGGCGACATCGCCCTGCACCTCGCCCCCGGCGCGTCCTTCACCGCGATGATGCCCGGCGGCCGCATCACGCTCGACCACGTCTCGCCATCCCGCGGCATCGCCACCTCGGGCCGGGGCGGCCGGTCGCATTCTCTCGGTATCGCTGACGCCGTCACGGTCCTCGCGGCCAACGCCGCCGCCGCAGATGCCGCCGCCACGATGATCGCAAATCAAGTCGATCTGCCCGGCCACCCTTCCGTGCTCAGGACCCCGGCCAACCTGCTCTCGCCCGACAGCGACCTCGGCGACCGACCCGTCACCACCGGCCTCGGCCCGCTCACCGCGGATGAGGTCGCGCAGGCTCTCGCCCGCGGGGCCGCCTATGCCGCTGCACTTATCGCCCGCGGACTGATCCACGCCGCGCATCTCTGCCTGAATGACCAAAGCCGAACGGTCGACCCCGAGACTGCAATCGAAAAGGACCCGGCCCATGCCTGACTTCACCCTCCGCAAGACCATGCTTTTCGTCGAGGAGGTCCACCATGACGGTGGCCCGGCACCGGACACCCCGCGCCTCCGCGCCGCCATCGTCGCCCTCGTCACCAACCCTTTCGCCGGCCGCTACGAGCCCGACCTGCAGTCGGCGATGGACGACCTGAAACCGCTCGGCCTGATGATGACCGACCGCCTGATCGCCGCTCTCGGGCGCGACGGCATCGACGGCTACGGCAAAGCGGCGATGTGCGGCACGGGCGGAGAGCTGGAACACACGGCGCTCTGGCACGTCCCCGGCGGCTACGCCATGCGCGACCGTCTTGGCCAGGCGCTGGCGATTGTCCCCTCGGCCATGAAGCAGGGCGGCCCCGGCACCCGCATCGACGTGCCCCTCGGCCATATCGACGCCGCCTATGTCCGCTCCCATTTCGACGCGATGGAGGTCGGCCTTCCCGACGGCCCGCGCGAAAACGAACTCCTCTTCGCCCTCGCGATGTCCAGGGGCCCGCGCATCCATTCCCGCATGGGTGGCCTCGAATCCCACCAGATCGAAAAACGCGACGGCCTCAGGTAAGGCGCGGTTCCCCTGCTTCTCCTGGTTACAAATACTTTGGGGGAGCGCGAGGGGGCAAAGCCCCCTCGTCCACAACCAGTGAAAAGAATGCGCCGCAGGCGCGCAATCCGGTCAGACCCGGCCCGTCAGGCGAACCCGCGGGCCTCCTCGATCGCGCGCAGCATCGCCGTCGCCAGCTCCAGGTTCGGCATGGGCACCCCGCGCGCCGCGCCGAGCGCCACCGTCGCGCCGAAGATCGGCTCGATCTCCAGCGGTTTGCCCGCGCGCAGATCCTGCAGCGTCGAAGGCGCGTGATCCGGCCCGTTCGCCGCATGATACAGCCGCTTCTCCGAGGTCATCCGGATCTCCGCCCCCTCGACAAGGCCGAGCGCCCGCACCTCTTCCATGATCCCCGCCGCCATCCGGCTCAGCACCGGGTCGGTCGCGATCCGCTTCTGCGCGGCCTGCGAGATCGCCGCGACCGAATTCATCGCGCAGTTGCTGAAAAGCTTGGAGAACAGCGAGTTCTGGAACGGCTCCGTCTCGCGCACCGTCCAGCCCGCGCCGCGCAGCATCTCCGCCACCCGCACAACATCGGATCTGTCTTCGCCCGGCAGACGCCCGAGGTCCAGATAGCCCTCGATCTCGACCGAGATCACCCCCGGCTCCGGCACCGAAGCACCCATGTAGGCGATGGACCCGATCGCCCGCTCCGGCCCGACCTCGCGCCACAGCGCGCCGCCCGGATCGACGGCCTCGGCGCCACGGAACCCGCCCTGGCCGTCCGGCAGCGGATACCACCAGGGCAGCCCGTTCACGACCGGCAGCATCCGCCCCTCCGGCGCCAGCAGCCGCCCGAGCGCTGCTGCCATCGGTGGGATCTGGTGCCCCTTGAGTGCGGTGATCACGATGTCCTGCGGCGGCAGGTTGTCCGGATCGGACACCGCCTCGACCTCGACCGTCACATCCTCGGTCGGCGTCACCAGCCGCAGACCCTTATCGCGGATCGCCGCCAGATGCGCGCCCCGCGCGACGACCGACACGCGACCGATGTCCCCGGTCCCGGAGGCCGCGGCCAGCCGTGCGGCAATGGTGCCCCCGATGGCACCGGGGCCGACGACGCAGATGGACAGGGGGCGGTCGGGCAGGGGCGGCGGGGTGGTGGTCACGGGACGGTCCTTTCACTTCGGTGCGGGCGGAATACGGGCGGGACGATAGCAGCGCCGCTCCGGGGGGCAAGCCCGCCCCGGCAATGGTTTACAAGCCAAGGGGCGCTTGCTAGAGCTATCGCGCCTGAAGAAGGAGCCGGGCCCTTAATGTGCACTCTGCGATGGCAAAGCCGGAACGAAAACGGGCGATGGCGCGGGCTGTCGCCGCTCTGACCCTTTTCCGGAAACGGGGCGCCTGCGATGCGCCCGGCACATGAGATCCTGACCAGATGACCGACCTGACCTTTGTGACCAAGGGTGGCGTGACAGTTTCGCGCCGCGAAACCGAAGCCCGATACCTCGAGACCGCCGAAGAGCTGATCCAGACGCTCGACAACCGGCACGGTGCGCTGTTCTCGTCCAATTACGAATACCCCGGCCGCTACACCCGTTGGGAATTCGGCTTTGCCGAGCCGCCGGTGATGATCGAGGCGCGCGGCCGCCGCATGGCGATCCGCGCCCTGAACGAACGCGGGACCGTGCTGATCGGCATCATGCGCCCGGCGCTCGAAGGGCTGGACGCCCTGTCCGCCGTCGAGACGGCCGACGACGGCCTGACCCTGACCATCCGCGAGCCCGACCGGGTCTACAACGAAGAGGAACGCTCGCGCGCGCCCTCCGTCTTCTCGGTCCTGCGGGCGCTGACGGACCTGTTCCACACCGACGAGGATCATCACCTCGGCCTCTACGGCGCGTTCGGCTACGATCTTGCCTTCCAGTTCGAGCCGATCCAGCTCAAGCTCGAACGCCCGGCCGACCAGCGAGACCTCGTGCTGTTCCTGATCGACAGCCTGCTGGTCACGGATCACTATTCGACCCGGTCCTACTGGCTGCATTACGATTTCGCGCAGGGCGGGGCCTCGACACAGGGCCTTCTGGGCGGCAGCCCCGAGGCGGCCTTCGTGCCCGGCCCGACGGACGTTCCGCGCGGCGACCACGTGCCCGGCGAATATGCCGAACTGGTCAAGGAGGCCAAGAAGAGCTTTCGTCGCGGCGACCTGTTCGAGGTCGTCCCTGGCCAGGTGTTCTACGAGCCCTGCAAGGATCTGCCGTCCGACATCTTCCGCCGCCTGAAACGGATCAACCCCGCGCCCTTCGGCTTCATGATGAACCTCGGCGATCAGGAATACCTCGTCGGCGCAAGCCCCGAGATGTTCGTCCGCGTCACCGGCCGCCGGGTCGAGACCTGCCCGATCTCAGGCACCATCAAGCGCGGTGCGGATCCGATCGAGGACAGCGAACAGATCCTCAAGCTGCTGATGTCCAAGAAGGACGAGAGCGAGCTGACCATGTGCTCGGACGTCGACCGCAACGACAAGAGCCGTGTCTGCGTCCCCGGTTCCGTCCGTGTCATCGGTCGCCGCCAGATCGAGATGTATTCCCGCCTGATCCACACGGTCGACCATATCGAGGGGCGGCTGCGCGAGGGGATGGATGCCTTCGACGCCTTCCTCAGCCACGCATGGGCCGTGACCGTGACCGGCGCGCCCAAGCTCTGGGCGATGCGGTTCATCGAGAACCACGAAAAAAGCACCCGCTTCTGGTATGGCGGCGCGGTCGGGGCCATCGGCTTCGACGGCGACATGAACACCGGCCTGACCCTGCGCACCATCCGCATCAAGAACGGCGTGGCCGAGGTGCGGGCGGGCGCGACCCTGCTGAACGACAGCGATCCGGACGAGGAAGAGGCCGAGACCGAGCTCAAGGCCTCTGCCATGCGTGCGGCCATCCGCGGCGACGTGAAGGGCAACGAGGGTGGCGGCGACGGCTACCGCGTGCCGGTCGGCAAGGGGCGGCGCATCCTGCTGGTCGATCACGAGGACAGTTTCGTCCACACGCTGGCCAACTATTTCCGCCAGACCGGGGCCGAGGTGCTGACCACCCGGACGCCGGTCGCGGACACGGTGTTCGAGGACTACAGGCCCGACCTCGTCGTCCTGTCGCCCGGACCCGGCAACCCCTCGGACTTCGACTGCCGCGCCACCATCGGCAAGGCGCTCGACCGCGATCTGCCGCTGTTCGGGGTCTGCCTCGGGCTTCAGGCCATCGCGGATTATTTCGGCGCTGAGCTCGACCAGTTGGACGACCCGATGCACGGCAAGCCGTCGCGCGTCAGCGTGCATCACGCGGGCACGGTCTTTGCGGGCCTGCCCGAGGCCGTGACGATCGGGCGGTATCATTCGCTCTACGCCCGTCGCGATACGCTCCCGAACGAGCTGACCGTGACCGCGACGACCGAAGACGGCACCGTGATGGGGCTGGAACATGCGAATCGCCCGATCGCAGCGGTTCAGTTTCACCCCGAAAGCATCATGTCGCTGGGGCAGGACGCGGGCATTCGGATGATCGAGAACGTGGTCAGCCGATTGGGCATTCGGTAATATTACCTGTGTGCCCGGAAAGTCTTATTTCCGGGCATTTATTTTGCATTAATTAATTTCGGCTAATTTCGGCGGAATGTCGCCTGTGCCACCGGTTGCTCGGTTCCCGAAATGGCACATGTTTGCCACGAACAGGAATACATGCCCCGAACAGGGCACATGATTGTTTCCCACCTGAATTTGCCGTGATGCAACAATGCGTTGTGCGGGCATTGATACGCACCTGACACAATCCGCTTCTTGACGGCCATGTGCTTCTGGTTCAGATCGGACATTACGCCTCCGTCGAAACCACGTAACAAGTTGCAGAGGAAACGCAATTGACCAGGACGATTGATCTGGACGCGCTGTCGCTGGATGAGCTCAAGCAGCTCAGGAAAGACACCGATACCGCGATCCGCTCCTATCAGGACCGTGAGCGAAAGAAGGCGCTCACCGCCTTGGAGGACAAAGCGCGGGAAATGGGGTTCAGCCTGTCTGAACTGACCGGCAACAGCCCCAAGTCCCGCAAGGTTCATCCCCCCAAATACCGCGATCCGTCCGATCCGGCCAACACCTGGAGCGGCCGTGGCCGACAACCTGGTTGGGTCAAGGACATCCTTGCCAGCGGAAAAGACCTAGAAGATTACCTGATAAAACGGTAATCGCGGTCTCCGCACTTCCCATCAGATGAATGCGCCCTGCGCAATCAGACGGTTCTGCAATTCCGCAGGAATGACCGTGCCCTGACCCTGTGCCGCGAAATGGGCTGCGACCCCTGCCGCTTCGCCGGTGGCAAAGGCCGTGCCCATTACGCGGGTGGAGCCGTAGGCGCGGGCATCGGCGCCGATGACGCGGCCCGCGTAGAACAGGTTGTCGATGCCCTCTGCGCGGATCGCATCCAGCGGCACGTGGTAGAACCCGCGGCCGCCGATGAATTCGTAGACGGGCTTGCCCGCCTCGGAATGCAGCTCGATCGGCCAGGAGGCGCGGGCGATCCCGTCGTCGCGCTGACGGCCGGAGAGCACGTCGGCATGGGTGATCTCGTAACGGGCCGCCGGATGGCGCGTCTCGCGGATGCCGATCTGCGGGCCGGTCTGCACCAGCCAGGCATTGCCGAACCCCTCGACCGTGTCGCGCAGCGTCTCGAGCATGACCTGCGCCATCTCGCGGGCTGACTGCTCAGCGGCGGTGAAGCTGCGGATCGACAGGTCGGGCATGTCGCGGTCGATGATCAGCCACCAGAAATCCGGCGTGCCCTCGACACGGGTGTAGATGCCGCCGTCGGTGCGGTGGATCGGGTAGGGCGAGCGGGTGTTGAACTCCTCCACCGCCGCCTGCATCCGCGTCCGGTCGATCCTCAGATCGGGCGAGAGGCCGCCGAACCGCAGCGGCATGGTGTAGGCGTTGATCCGGCCTTCGCCATTGCCGACGCGGCAGTCCTGGTCGGCCACCAGCGCCAGCGCCGCATCCCCGGTGGCATCCACGTAGGCGCCGGCGGACAGGTGCAGCACGTCGTCATGGCCCTCGACGGTCACGCCGTTCAGCACGGCGCCCCGCCGGTCCGCACCGGTGACGCGGGCGTGCAGCATGACATCGACGCCGTGTGCGCGCAGCAACCGGTCAAGGCCCAATTTGAGCCGCTCGGGGTCCAGCAGGACAATCCAGTTGCCGGTGGTCGGGGAATGATAGGGCTGACAGGACAGGCCGAGGCGCTGCATTTCATCCAGCACATCCTGTCCAACGCCTTTCACGGACTGGGTCGCCGCATTGCCGCCGTGGTGAAAGAAGCCGCAATAGGCCAGCACCTGCGCGTTGGTGGCCGCACCGCCCGGAAAGCCGTATTTCTCGACCAGCGCCACCTTCGCCCCGGCCTTGGCCGCCCCGATCGCGGCACCGACGCCGCCGGCACCGCCGCCTGCGACAATGACATCGTAATCGCGGGCGGGCATCAGTTCCTCCAGCTCAGGAAATGGCGTTCGGCGCGGGTGATCAGGAAGTTCACCGTCAGCCCGAGGATCGACAGCATCGCGACGCCAGCGATCAGCTGATCGGTGGACATCAGGTTGCCGGCCAGCAGGACATAGGCCCCGATCCCGTATTCGGCGCCGATCATTTCCGCCGCGACCAGCAGGATGATGGAAATGGAGGCCGAGATTCGCATGCCCGACAGGATCGCGGGCAGGGCGGCGGGCAATACGATCTTGCGGATGATGTGCCACCTGCTGAGGCCGAAGGACTGGCCCATCCGGATCAGGGCCCGGTCGACGCTGTCGATACCGCCGTAGGTGGCGATGACGGTCGGAAAGAAGCAGCCGAAGAGAATGGTGGCGACTTTCGATCCCTCGCCGATGCCGAACCAGATGATGAAGAGCGGCAGCAATGCGATTTTCGGGATCGGGAAAATGGCGGAAACGAGCGGGGCGATCGCGGCGCGGGCGAGGGAGCTGAGCCCGACCGCCGTGCCGACGATGAGACCGAGAAGCGTGCCCGCGGTGAAGCCGAGGGCAAGACGCTGGAGCGAGGCGCTGACATGTTTCTGCAGGTTGCCGGAGGCGGCGAGGTCGGTGAACGCCTCCCACGCCTCGGAGGGTGCGGGCAGGACGAGGGCCGAGATGACCCCGGTGCGGCTGCCGATTTCCCAAAGGACGATGAGGACGAGGAACACGGCGAGCCCGACGAAGCGGCGCGGGCGGGGCAGGAAGCCGCCGCCGCGGAAGCGGACGGGGCGCGCCTCGTCGCGCTCTTGCGTGCGCGCCTCGGGGGATACGGGGGCGGCGGTCAGGTCGGCCATCGTGCGGGCTCCTTCGCGGGGTGGAGAGGGGGGACGGGGGCTGTCTGCCCCCGCGCGGTCCGTTCCGGACCGCTCCCCCGAGCATACTTGGGGCAAGATGAAGCAGGGGGCCTTGCGCTATGCGGGGCCGGGTCAGCCATCTGCCAGTTCGTGGTCGGCGGCCTTGGCCTCGTCCCGCATCATGGTCCAGAGCTGCTGCTGGATCTCGCCGATGCGCGGGTTGGACAGGCTGCGGTCCTTGAGGGGCATGTCGATCTCGACGATGTCGCGGATCATGCCGGGGCGGCGCGACAGGACCACCACCTTGTGGCCGAGGCGGACCGCTTCGGCGAGGTTGTGGGTGATGTAGCACGAGGTGAAGCGTTCGCGGTCCCACAGGTCGATCAGGTCGTCCATCAGGAGCTCGCGCGTCTGGCTGTCGAGCGCCGAGAGCGGTTCGTCCATCAGCAGGACCGCCGGGTTGACCGAGAGCGCGCGGGCGATGGCCACGCGCTGTTTCATGCCGCCCGAGAGCTGCTTGGGCACCGCGCGGCGGAAATCCGAGAGCCGCGTGCGGTCCAGCACGTCGGCGATCCGCTCTTCCTTTTCGGCGGCGGAGAGGCCGTGGCCCTCGAGGACCAGCGACACGTTGCCCTCGACCGTGCGCCAGGGCAGCAGGGCGAAGTCCTGGAACACGTAGGTGAGGGGGTTGAGAGAGCCGGCGGGCGGCTCTCCCACTTGCAGGACCTGTCCCGAAGTCGGCTGTTCCAGCCCGCCGAGCATCCTGAGCAGGGTGGACTTGCCGCAGCCCGAGGGCCCGATCACGCAGACGATCTCGCCCGCCCGGATCTCCAGGTCGATGTCCCTGAGGACCTCGAGCCGGTCATACAGGTGGGACAGGCGGTCGACGCGCAGATCCATGCCTTCGGGCCTTTCGCTCAGTAGGTTTCGACGAAGGAGCTGTCGACCAGCTGGTCGACGTTCAGGTCGCTGTCCACCAGCTTCTGATCCTTGAACCACTGCATCTGCGCGGCCACGTCGGTCTTGTTCAGCGCCATGCCCTCGTTCAGGTACATCGCGCCCTTCTGGATCGACGGCGCGGCCTTTTCGTAGGGCTGGTCGGGCGAGACGTATTTCGCGACCATCTTCGTCATCTCTTCCAGTTCCGCCGGGTCGGCGTTCGGGTCGAGGAAGACGCGGTTCATGTCCGCGATCCCCTTGGAATAGGCGCGGACGAAGCGTTCGACGACATCGCGGCGGTCCTCGATGTTCTTCACCGAGGTCAGCATGGCCGAGATCTGGTATTCCGTGTACTCGTTCAGCCAGCCGAGCTCATGCGCGGCGCCCGCGCCGGTCAGCGCCTTGGCGATATGCGGCACCATGATCATCACGTCGACCTGGCCCGACTTGAGCGCGGCGACCATCGCGCCGACCTTCTGCAGCGGGACCATCTTCATGTCGTCCATCGACCAGCCTTTGCTGTTGGCGATCAGGTTGGTCATGTAGTGGAAGGTGGAGCCGACCTGCGTCATCGCGACCGTGTGGCCCTTGATGTCGTCGACCGTTTTCATGCCCGCGTCATAGGCCTGGTTCGAGGCCATGATCATCATGCCGTCGACGCCCTTCTTCTCGTGCAGGACGCCGCCGACCAGGCGCACGGCGTTCTTTTCCGCCAGGTTCATCAGGCCGCCGGTCACGCCGGCGATGCCGAAGTCCACGTCGCCGCTGGCGGTGGCGACGGCGATCGGCTGTGCGGCCTGGAAGAATTCGAACGACACGTCGAGTCCTTCATCCGCGAAATAGCCCTTTTCGAAGGCGACGAAGCCCGCGCCGTGGCTGGTGAAGCGCAGCGCGCCGACCTTGATCGCGTCGTTGGCGGTGGCGGCGGTGGCGCCGAGCGTCATGACGCCCGCGGTGACGGCAGAGACGCCGGCAAGCCACGCGCGGCGTGTGAGTTTCGTGAACATTGGTGGTCCTCCCTTATCCCCGTTCGGGGTCGTTCTGTCCTGTCGCGGGGCAAGACGCCCCGAGGTCGCGAGACTTTGGCCTAAAACGTCTGTTTAGAAAAGGGGGTGTACTTATCAATTCCGGCAAAGCCAAGCAGGTCCAGCACGAGGGGAAGCTGAGCCGCGGCCATCTCGGCGCCGGTCTGGATCGGGGCGCCCTGCGCGGCGGCGCGGGTGAGGAACGGGGTGCGTTCGGGGCTGGTCACGACATCCGCCACGAGGGTGCCGGGGGCGAGGCCGGCAAGGTCGTGGGGCAGGCCGTTGCCATATAGCCCGACGGCACTGGCGTTCACGATCAGGCGGTAGGGCGAGACGTCTTCGGGGGAAGGGATCGCGCGCGCCTGCGGTCCGAGTGCTGCGGCAAGTGCGGCGGCCCGGTCGCCCTGCGGATCGGTCAGGTCGAGTGTCGCGCCGGCCTGCGCCAGCGCCACGGCGATGGCCGATCCCGCGCCGCCGCAGCCGAGGATCAGGGCGCGGAGGCCCTTCGGATCGACGCCATGCGCGGTCATGGCCGCAAGTAAACCGGCGCCGTCGGTGTTGTCCCCCCAAAGCGAGTCGCTCCCGCGCCGCGCCACCACGTTCACCGCCCCGGCCAGCCGGGCGGCGTCGGACATCGCATCGACCGCCCGCGCCGCCGCCTGTTTGTGCGGGGCGGTGATCACTGCTCCCGCAAGGTTCGGCGCGCGCCTCAGCAGCTCCATCACGCCCATGAACCCTTCGGGCGGGACGTCGAGCGGCACCATCACGGCGTCCGCGCCGGTCTCCGACGCCCATGCGTTGAAGCACCCCGGCATCACCGTCTGCGCGACCGGATGGCCGATCATCAGCACAACCCGCGACGCCGCCGTCACGCCCATTGCCGCCCCCTCTGGACCCTTGCCGTCATCCCGGCCATCTTGCCGCCCGGAATCGGGAGAGGAAAGACGATGACGCAACTCACGCCGCAGCAACGCGCCGCCTGCGCCCGCGCCGCCGGGGGCGGTCTGCCTTTCGCGCTGTGGCGGATGCCGGGGGCTGATGCGTTCTCGATGATCGTCTCGACCTCCGATCCGTTCGAGGGGCCGGTATTCGGCGACGACATCGCGCCTGCCTTCGCCGTCGCCCCGTTCCGGACGGAGGACGGCAACGTCGCGTGGCACCTGCCTGCGGATATCGTCGTGACCGATACGCTGGCCTATCGCCATGGGGCGGAGTTCCGGCCCGATGCCGCGACCAACGCGCAGGACGCCTTCGCGGCGCTGCCACAGGCGGAGCCTGTGCAGGCCGCACCGTCGGACCTGCCCGATCCCGCGCCGACACCACGCGCGGCGTATGAGGCGCGCGTTGCCCGTGCCGTCGCGGCGATCAAACGGGGCGAGGCGGAAAAGATCGTCTGTTCCCGAGTCGACCCGCGCCCGCTGGCGCCGGACCACGACCTGCGCGACTTGGCGGAAGCGCTGGCGCGGGCTTATCCGGCGGCCTTTGTCTGTCTTATCTCATCCGCACCCTCGGGCACATGGCTGGTGGCGACGCCGGAAATCCTGCTCTCCGCCGACGACAGCGGGGTCGAGACGATGGCGCTGGCCGGGACCCAGTGGCCCGAACCGGGGGCGGACATCGCGGCGCTGACGTGGCCGGAGAAGATCGTCGACGAACAGGCCGTGGTCGCCCGCGAGATCCGGCGCGCTTTCGAGGCGGCGGGGCTCAGCCGCTTCACCGAAACTCCGGCGGGCACCGTGCAGGCCGCGAACCTCTGCCACCTGCGGTCCGACTTCCACGCGCCGCCCGCTCCGCCCGCGCAGCTGGCCGATCTTCTCCGCCGCCTGCATCCGACCTCGGCCGTCTGCGGCATGCCGCGGGCCGCCGCCCGTGACTTCATCCTGGACGAAGAGGGTGCGACGCGCGGCTTCTACACGGGTTATCTCGGACCCGTGGCGCTGGACGGTCTGACCCGGCTTCAGGTGAACCTGCGCACGGCACGGATCACGCCGACCCATGCCTTCCTGCATGTCGGCGGCGGGATCGTCGCGGCCTCGGACCCGGCGACGGAATACGAGGAAACGGTGCAGAAGGCCCGCACCATCGGGGCCGTGCTCTAGGCTACTTGCGGATGCCCATGGGGCGACCGACCCAGTCGGGCACCGGATCCTTGCTGTGCTCGGCCAGCATCGCCTCCATCTTCGCCAGCACCTCGGGCGGGTAGGGCACGACCTTGGGCCCGGTCCGGTCGACATGCAGCGAGATGCCTTCGCCGGTGGCCGACAGCCAGCCGTCCTCGTGATAGAGCTCCTGGCAGAAGTGATAGGCCTTGGGCCCCACGTCCAGCAGGCGGAAGATCGAATAGACCGTCGAGCCGGGCGGCAGTTCCCGGACATAGCGGATCCGGAACTCGGCCGAGAAGGTTGTGAACGGATGATCCGCGTCGGAATAGGGCACGCCGAGGCCGAAGACCTCCTGCACCTCGTCCACGCCCCAGTCGAACAGGACCACGTAATAGGCCATGTTCAGATGGCCGTTGTGGTCGATCCATTCGGGTTTCAGCGTCTGGTTGGCGGCGCGGTAGCTCATGCGGGTTCCTTTCTCAGCCCCATCGGGCGGCCGACCCAGTCGAGGGGCGGCAGGTCTTTCTGGCTCTCGTGGATCGCCAGCAGCTTGTCCATGATCTCCGGCGGATAGGGCGCAACGCGCGGGCCGGACTTGTCGATATGCAGGCTGATGTTCTCGCCCGTGGCCGCCAGCCAGCCGTCGACGTGGCGCAGTTCCTGAGCGTAATGGAACGCCTTGGGCCCGACCTCGAGCATGCGGAAACTGACGCGGACCTTGTCCTCCAGCTTCAGCTCGCGGATGTAGCGGACCCGGAATTCCCCGGCAAAGGTCGTGTGCCGCGTCGCCTCGCGGTACTTGGGACCGAAACCGATCTGGCGGAACACGAAGCTGCATCCGGTGTCGAACAGCACGCCGTAGAAGGCCATGTTCAGGTGCCCATTGTGGTCGATCCACTCGGGTCTCAGCGTCATCTCGGGCGAGATCAGTTCCATCAGCCGCGTACTCCCAATGGCGCGCCCACCCAGTCCGGCAGGCCGATCGCCCTGTGTTCCTGTTCCATCGCCTCCAGCCGCGCCTGAACCTCGGGCGGATGCGGCACGACCTTGCGGGTCTGCATGTCCACGTGAAGGTTCAGTGTCTCGGCGGTGGCCGATATCCAGCCGTCCTCATGGACCAGCTCCTGCGCGAAGTGGAAGGTCTTGGTGCCCGCCTTCACGAGTATGAAGCTGCAGCGCACCATGTCGCCCGAGTGGATTTCGCGCAGGTAGCGGACGCGGAAATCCCCGGTGAACGAGGTGAAGCCCGAGGCGTCCCGATGCGGGCCGCCCAGCCCGAGCGCGCGGAAGCCGGGGCCCGAGCCCCAGTCGAACAGCACGCCGTAAAAGGCCATGTTCAGATGCCCGTTGAAGTCCTCCCATTCCGGGCGGACCTCCATCGGGTCGCTCATGTAGCGGTTGCCGACCATAGCGCCCTGAAGGACAGGGCGCTGCAGGTCAAAGCTCATGCGCCCTTGGCCTTTCGCTCGGCCACGGGCAGCTCGGCTTTCTTCCAGCCGCCGAAGCCGCCCTTGAGGTTGATCGCCTTGACGCCCATCTCCTGCGCGACCTGCGTCGCCAGCAGGCTGCGCCAGCCCGACGCGCAGTAGAAGACGAAGGTCTTGTCCTCGGCGAACCAGTCCTTGTGGTAGGGGCTTTCCGGGTCGATCCAGAATTCGAGCATCCCGCGCGGCGCGTGCTTGGCGCCGGGGATCATGCCGTCACGTTCCAGTTCGCGCACGTCGCGGATGTCGACGAACACCACGTCCGCGTCATCGCGCTTGGTGTTGGCATCCGTGTTTTCCCAGCTCGTCACCTGCGCTTCGGCGCGGGCCATGAGGTCCTTGATTCCGACGGCCATTGTCTCTTCCTCCGTATGGTTGCCGGGAAGGTGCCGCGTGGTGCGGGGAAGGGCAAGGGGGAGGTGGGAGATTGGTGGTGTTGGCGGGTATGTGGGCGAAGTGAATGCGCGTTTGCCCGCTGGATACCTCTCCCGACCGGGCGCGGAATCAAGGCGAAGCCGCCGCGCCGAGCGCCTGCCCGTCCCGGCGGGTAGGCGCTGTGTCACCCGCGCGATGACCTTGGGCAGAGGAGGAACGTGGGGGGATAAAGTGCGTCGTTCGGTCGTCAGGGCGCCCACCCACGGGCAGGCTTGCCCGGCGTTGTGAATGCGGAGAGAGCCTGCAGTCTGCGCAGCCGCACCCGAGCGACAACGGGGCCCCGTGCGGCCGCGCAGGGCGGGGATCACCCCGCCCGCCGCCTCACAGACCGAGCTTCTGCGTCACCAGTTCGTTGACCGCCGCCGGGTTGGCCTTGCCGCCGGTGGCCTTCATCACCTGACCGACGAACCAGCCCGCCAGCTTTGGGTTCTGCTTGGCCTTCTCGACCTGCGCCGGGTTGGCCGCGATCACCTCGTCCACCGCCGCTTCGATCGCGCCGGTGTCGGTGACCTGCTTCATGCCCTCGGTCTCGACGATCTCTTCCGGATCACGACCGGAAGTATACGCGATTTCAAAGACATCCTTGGCGATCTTGCCGCTGATGTCGCCCTTGGTGATCAGGCCCACGATCTTGCCGAGCGCCTCGGGAGTGATCGGGCTGTCGGTGATCTCGTGATCTTCCTTCTTCAGCCGGCCGAACAGCTCGTTGATGACCCAGTTCGCCGCGAGCTTGCCGTCGCGCCCCTCGGCCACCTTCTCGAAGAAGGCCGCGTTCTCGGCCTCGGCGGTCAGCACAGACGCGTCGTATTCGGAAAGGCCGAAGTCATTGACGAACCGCGCCTTCTTCGCATCCGGCAGTTCCGGCAGCGATCCCGCGATCTCGTCCACCCACGCCTGTTCGATCTCCAGCGGCAGGAGGTCCGGGTCGGGGAAATAGCGGTAATCCTGCGCCTCTTCCTTTGACCGCATCGACCGGGTTTCGCCCTTGTCGGGATCGTAGAGCCGTGTCTCCTGATCGACTTTGCCGCCGGCCTCAAGGATCTGGATCTGCCGACGCGCTTCGTAATCAATGGCTTGCTGGATGAACCTCATGGAGTTCATGTTCTTGATCTCGCACCGCGTCCCCAGATGCGAGAAATCGCCGCTCTCGCGGTATTTCTCGTACTGCCCGATCCGGCAGACCGAAACATTGACGTCCGCGCGCAGGTTGCCGTTCTGCATGTTGCCGTCGCAGGTCCCGAGATAGCGCAGGATCTGGCGCAGCTTGCCCATGTAGGCGGCGGCTTCTTCCGGGCCGCGGATGTCGGGGCGCGACACGATCTCCATCAGCGGCACGCCGGTGCGGTTGATGTCGATGAAGGACATGTTCGGATCCATGTCATGGATCGACTTGCCCGCGTCCTGTTCCAGATGAATGCGCTCGATCCGCACCAAGCGTGCCACGCCCGGAGCCATGTCGACCAGGATTTCCCCTTCGCCGACAATAGGATGGTAGAGCTGGCTGATCTGATAGCCCTGCGGGTTGTCGGGGTAGAAGTAGTTCTTGCGGTCAAAGGCCGAGAACAGGTTGATCTCCGCCCGCAGTCCAAGCCCCGTCCGGACCGCCTGCGCCACGCAGAATTCATTGATCACGGGCAGCATGCCCGGCATGGCCGCATCCACGAAAGAGACGTTGGAATTGGGTTCCGCCCCGAACTGCGTCGAGGCGCCCGAGAACAGCTTGGCGCGGGCCGAGACCTGTGCGTGCACCTCCATCCCGATGACCAGTTCCCAGTCGTGCTTCGCCCCTGCGATCACCTTGGGTTTCGGCGTCTCATACGCGAGATCCAGCATGGCCCGTCCTTTCCGGCTGTCGATCACAGCCTTCTAGGACAGGGCCGATAGGGGGGCAAGTGCCTCAGTCCGCCTCGCGCAGATGAACGCCTTCGGCGGTGAATTCGACGATGTGTCCCTGTGCGAGTTCCTCGTGAAACTCGCGCGAGATCAGCGAACGCGCGATGGCCTCGCCTTCCTCGGCCAGCACGTCGGAGGCGGGCAGGGCGACAAAGGGCGACTGCTGGGCTTCGGCCCAGTAACGCGGGTAGAGTTCGCGCAGGTCGTTGCGCAGGACCTTTCCGAACCGTTCATGGATGGCGGCACGGTTTTCACGCGCGCCGGCACGCATGTCGTCGGGCGCGCTGCTCGGGTCCATGACGATGCCGCAATGCGCGGCGATCAGGTTGGCCATCCGCTGGCCGGGGCGGAACTGCAGGATGTCGTTCAGCCCCTCGAGATAGCGGTCGAGGTCCAGCCGCCCGGCCGCTTCGGGCACGGCGCGCAGCACGTCGAGCCAGACCCAGGCATACCCGGCATCTCCCCACAGGTCCTCGGTCCGTTCGGCGGTCTCGTGGGCCTGATCGTCCAGCATCTCGAAGGACCCGAACCACCGAGGCAGCAGCTGGAGGCCGTAGGTGCGCATGTGGCGCGGGTTCGTGGGGTCGAGGTCGATCAGATCGGCATAGTCGTCCGCCACCCGGTCCCGCGCATCGGGCGCACCCAGAAGCGCGGTGCAGCGGGCCTCGGCCAGCAGGGCGCTGTTTTCCTCGACCGGGCAGAACTGGTCCAGGATCTCGCCCGCGCGGCGGAAGTGATACAGGAACTCGGGGTTGTCCGCGGGCGGACGGGCCGAGGGCCGGCGGGGGCCGAGCATGGCCATGCCGATGTCCATATGCGCCTGCGCGACGACGACGCCCACACCCCAGGACGAGCTGTAATCCTCCAGCGCTTCCTCCAGCGAGGCGATGATCGAGGTGTCGGGTGCCTCGCCCGCCGCGACGGCGACGCGGGCGGCTTCCACGAAATCGGATCGCGCACCGAGCGACAGCAGCGCCGCATGGCTCTGACCGTCCATGATGGTTTCGCGGTTCCGGTCGGTTTCCGCGATCAGGCGGCCGAGCACGTCCCACTGGTCCTGCCGGACAAGGAACTGGCCCTTGCCGATATAGGTCTGGCGCACCTGATCTTCCTGCGCATGCGAGTGCACGGGGAGCAGCAAGCCGCGATCGCGGCTGTTTCGCGGCTGGCGCCCCTTGGTCAGGCTCATGGCGAACTGGGCAAAGCCTACGGCGTCGGTCTGGCTGCGGGCCGCTGGCTTCGGTGCACCTTTACGCGCCTTGCCATCGGCACCGGGCGAACGCCCGCGATCTCCGCGCCCGGAGAGGGGCAGGGCAGAAAAGATGTCGTTGATCCGGTCGATACCGCGCATGTCGTGGCTCCGCTGATGCGATGCACAACAGATGCGCGTGGTTTCCGGCTGAATAATGGCTGCTTTCAGGAGATACGGCGGAAGTTTCGCGAAGGATAACCATGAAAATGCCCCCGGTCAGCGGGATTGTGACCGGGGGCGGGGGCGTCAAAGCCCTGATTCACAGGCGATATCAGCGCTTATGCGGCGCGGCGGGTGTGTTCGCCTTCCTCGATTTCCTCGACGATTTTCGCCACGAAGGCGTCAAGATCGCCCGGATTTCGGCTTGTTACGATGCCCTTGTCGCAGGCCACCGCGGTGTCACGCCACTTGCCGCCCGCGTTTTCGACGTCGCGGCGGATGGAATGATAGGACGTCACCTCGCGGCCCTTGACCGCATCGGCCTCGATCAGCAGCCACGGCGCGTGGCAGATCGCGGCGACGACTTTGCCGGACTCGAGGAAGTCGTGGATCACCGACATCGCGTCTTCGTCCACCCGCAGCAGGTCGGGGTTGATCTGGCCGCCGGGCAGGACCAGCGCGTCGTAATCCACGGCCTTGGCGCCGTCGATCTTGTCATCGACAGGGACTTCGCGACCCCAGTCGCTTTCGTCCCAGCCCTTGATCGGCTTGCCGTCGGGGCTGCGGACCTCGACCGTGGCGCCATGTTCGCGCAGCTTGTCGCGGGGGACCTCAAGTTCCGATTGTTCGAACCCGTGGGTGGCGATGATGAGGATGCGTGCGTTCTTGATGGAAGGCATGTCCGTCTCCTTTCCTTTGTTGGTAGGAGAAACGGACGGCCCCGGCACCTTGTTCCAGCCTGTCGGGCTCTCAGCGGCCTCCCGCCACGTCAAGGATCGTGCGGGTGGTGTAGGATGCGGCATCCGACAGCAGCCACAGCACCGCCTGTGCCACCTCGTCCGCCGTTCCGGCCCGGCCCATGGGCAGGTTGGGCGCGAAGCGCGCTGCGCGGTCGGGTTCGCCGCCCTTGCCGTGGATCCCGGTGTCGATGATGCCGGGGCGGACGCCGTTCACGCGGATGCCCTCGGCGACCAGCTCATCCGCCAGCCCGAGGGTGAAGGTGTCGATGGCCCCCTTCGAGGCGGCATAGTCGAGATACTGGTTACCCGATCCGATCCGTGCCGCGACCGACGAGATGTTGACGATCCCGCCGCCCGCGCCGCGCCGCCGCATCAGCCCGACGGCCCCGCGTGCGGCGAGGATGGCCGAGATGACGTTGACGTTGAACATGCGGGTCAGCCGTTCGGGGGTCATGTCGGTGATCGTGCCCTTGCTGTCGACCACGCCCGCGTTGTTGACGAAGTCGAGCGGCAGGGCGGGATCGGTCATCGCCGCCGCCTCGGCGATCATCGGCGCCACCCGGTCGGGATAGGCGAGGTCGGTCTGCAGCAGATGCGCCGTGGCCCCCCGGTCGCGCGCCTCGGCGGCGACCGCTTCGGCCCCGCTCAGGTTGCCGCTGAAGTGGACGAGGACGGTGAGGCCGGGCCGGGCCGCCTGTCGGACGACGGCGGCCCCGATGCCCGAGCTTGCGCCGGTGACGAACAGCGTACGCGGGTCAGCCATTTAGGATCCTCGTGACCATCTCGGTGGTGTCGCGGCTCAGCCCGTCGGAGGCGAGGATGCGGCGCAGTTCCTCCGCCGCGAGGTCCTGCCGGTCGGCATCGTAGCGGCGCCATGTCTGGAAGGCGGTCGACATGCGCGCGGTCGTCTGCGGGTTCAGCCGGTCGAGCGCGATCAGCGCATCCGCCATCGCCCGGTAGCCCGCGCCGCTGGCATGGTTGAACCCGGCCTGGTTCATCGCAAGCGCGCCATAGACCGCGCGGAACCGGTTGGGGTTCTTCATGGTGAAATCGGGATGTGCCGCCAGTTTCGCCACGATCTCGGCGGTCTCCGCCGGTTCCGCATGGGCGACCTGCAGGGCGAACCACTTGTCCATGACCAGCCGGTCGCCGCGCCACTGGGTTTCGAACGCCTTCAGCGCCACGTCGCCCGCACCGGCGGTCAGCAGGGCCGAAAGCCCGGCCAGTTGCTGGGTCATGTTGTCCGCCGCCGCGAACTGCTGCTGCGCCAGCTTGCCGCCGTCCCGGCGCGAGATCAGCATCAGCGCCGTGTTGGCCAGCGACCGCGCCGCGGCATGGCCCGCGTCCGGCTGGAACGTGCCGGGGATCTGGTTGACCTCGTAGGCATGGCGCAGCGACTGTTCCAGCGCCGCGGCCATTGCGTCCAGCAACCGCTCGCGCGTGTCGTGGATGGCCTGTGGATCGGGCACCCGGCCCGCATCCACCTGTGCCTGCGCGATGTCGTCTTCGGACGGCAAGGCCAGCACCAGCGCCACGAAGGCCGGGTCGAGGCTCTCGTCCGCGAGCAGCGCTTCCAGCGCGCCGAGGTAGGCCGGGTCCGGCGCCGCGCCGTCGAGCATCCGTACCAGCACGTCCCGAGCCAGCGCGCGGCCCGCTTCCCACTTGCAGAACGGATCTGTGTCGTTCGCCAGCAGGAAGGCGCGCTCGGCATTGTCGGTTTCGCGGTCGAGGATCACGGGCGCGGAGAAGCCGCGCAGGATCGACGGCACGGGGCGCGCGGACAGGCCGGTGAAGGTGAAGGTCTGCTCCGCCTCTTTCAGTTCCAGAACCGTTGTGGCCTGCACCTCGTCCCCGTTGGGACCCAGCAGGCCGACCGCCACCGGGATCACCCGCGCGGGCTTGTCCGGCTGGCCGGGGGTGGGGGGCGTGGCCTGGCGGAGGGTCAGCGAATAGGTGCCGTCGTCCCACGCCTCGCTCACCTTGACGCGGGGGGTGCCCGCGTCGGTGTACCAGCGCTTGAACTGGGTCAGGTCGCGGCTGGTGGCGTCCTCGAACACCTTCAGCCAGTCCTCGATCGTGCAGGCCTGACCGTCGTGGCGTTCGAAGTAGAGGTCCAGCGCCCGCTCGTAGCCGCCTTCACCGACCAGCGTCCTGAGCATGCCGATCACCTCGGCGCCCTTTTCATACACCGTGGCGGTGTAGAAATTGTTGATCTCGACGAAGTGGTCGGGGCGCGGGGGATGGGCGAGGGGGCCGTTGTCCTCGCGGAACTGGCGTCCGCGCAGGTCGATCACGTCGGTGATCCGTTTGACGGCGGGCGACCGCATGTCGGCGGTGAACTGGGCGTCGCGGAAGACCGTCAGCCCTTCCTTGAGGCACAGCTGGAACCAGTCGCGGCAGGTGATCCGGTTGCCGGTCCAGTTGTGGAAATACTCGTGCGCGATGATCGCCTCGATCCGCTCGAAATTCGCGTCGGTCGAGGTCTCCGGGCTGGCCAACACGGCGGCGGAGTTGAAGATGTTCAGCCCCTTGTTCTCCATCGCGCCCATGTTGAAATCGTCGACAGCCACGATGTTGAAGATGTCGAGATCGTATTCACGACCGTACACATCTTCGTCCCATTTCATGGATTTCTTCAGGCTCTCCATCGCGAAGGCGCACTTGCCCTCGTCGCCGGGCCGCACCCATACGTTGAGTTCGACCTTGCGGCCCGAGCGTGTGGTGAAGCTGCCGGTATGGGCGATCAGGTCGCCCGCGACCAGCGCGAACAGGTAGGCGGGCTTGGGCCACGGGTCGTGCCATTCGGCAAAGCCCTTGCCGCTGGATTTGGGGTTGCCGTTCGACAGCAGGACCGGCAGGTCCGACTCGATCCGCACCCGGAACGGCGCCATCACGTCGGGGCGATCGGGGTAGTAGGTGATCTTGCGGAAGCCTTCGGCCTCGCACTGTGTGCAATACATGCCGTTCGACATGTAAAGCCCTTCCAGTGCTGTGTTTTCCGCCGGTGCGATTTCCACCTCGGACTCCCACAGGAAGGCGGTGTCGGGCACCGTGCAGGTCAGGCCCTCGGGCGTCACCTCGGGGGTGACCGGCGTGCCGTCGATGCTGGCCGAGATCAGTTTCAGCTCTTCCCCGTGCAGAAAGAAATGCCGGTCGGTCGTGTCGGGGTTGGGACGGAACCGGACCGAGGATCTGACCCGCGTGGCCGTCGGGGACAGCACGAACGTCAGGCTCACGCTCGTCACCAGCCAGGCCGGGGGGGTGTAATCGTCTAGGTAGATCGTCCTGTCCGGTGCGGCCGTCATATGGGTCCTCCTGCTGCGCTGGCGCATTGCTGGGGCAGGCAGGGCGGAAATGCAAGTGCTCCGGCCCGTGGAACCGGGCCGGACGGCAGACGTTGTCAGGTCATAAGAGACAAGGAGAAAAACATGTCCGCACCCGACACGAACATCGAGCGCCAGAAGAAACACCACGCCATTCCGATCTGGGGCATTGTCCTCGCCATCGTGTTCGGCGTGATCTTCGGGGGTCTGCTGACCACCGGCGCCGCGCTCTACAACGGATCCACCCCGGACGGGGCCGCCGTGCAGATCGACGGCCGGACCGGGACGGAGGAAGCTGCCGACTGATCGGACGCTCACACGACGATGCTTTGCGGACGCCACAGGCGTCCGCTTTCGTTTTCGGCGGGATCACAGGGTGCGCGCGGTTTCCGCCAGTTTCGACAGGGTCTCGTACCCTTTTTCCAGCGCACCGAACTTGCGGGCATCCGCTGTCTTCATGTCGACCATCGTCATGTGAAGCGTGACCCGCGTGCCGCCGTTTTCCGGCGCGAAGGTCACCACAACGTCTGCATGGTGACGCATGTCGTCGAACCCCGACAGCCTGTAGGTCAGCCGCTTTTCGGGGACCATCTCGCCGAATTCGTGCAGGTTCGGGAACCGCTGGCCGTCCCCGACCATGGTAAACCGCCAGCGCCCGCCGGGCCGCAGGTCGATTTCTTCGGTTTCGCAGTGATAACCTGCCGGCCCCCACCACGACTGCAGCAGCTCCGGGTCCGTCCAGGCTTGCCACACCTGTGCGGGGGTCGCGTCCATCTGCCGGGTGACGACCATCTCGTGTTCGGGCTTCGGGCCCTGCTGCGCCACGGCGAACGCGCCAAGCTGATCTGCCACGGTGCCCCAGCCGTCGAAGAAGCCCATGTCCTTGTGGCGCTCTGCGGCCTCCGCATTCCGGTGGCGGACGGTCACGGTGTATTCGGTCCCGTCCTCATGGTCGGCCAGGTCGATGATCGCGGTCATGAAGGGCTCTGGGTTGGGTTTCCAGCCTGGTTCATAGGTGTCGGTGAAGACGAACCGCCGGGCCGGCACCGCTTCCAGCACGACGCCGGGGTTCTTCATCACGTTGCCGTTCACTTCCATCTCGACGATGAAGGCACCGCCGGGTCGCAGGTCGATCTCGGCCGAAAGGGCGCGGTGCGGTTTCGGCATGAACCACTCGGTCACCAGTTTCGGATCGGTCCAGCAGGCCCAGACGAGGTCGCGGGGCGCGGGCAGGATGCGGGTGAAAGTCAGGTCGGTCGACATGGCGTGCCTTTCCGGGGATGCCTTGGTGGGTGTTTCAGTCTTTGTCCTTGGCGGCCAGCATCCGGACGAGGGCGTCCAGCCGGTCCAGCCGTCCGCTCCACATCGCGCGCTGTTCCTCCAGCCAGTCGAAGGCCGGGGTGAACGCCGCCGGATTCAGCGTGCAGGACCGCACGCGGCCGGTCTTTTCCGTTTCGATCAGACCTGCGGCCTCCAGCTTTCTCAGGTGACCCATGAACGAGGGCAGGGCCATGCCCGAGGGGGCCGCGAGGTCCGACACCGTCGCCGGGCCCGAAGCGAGGCGGGCGAGGATCGCGCGCCGGGTCGGGTCGCCAAGCGCCGAGAAGATGTGGTCGAGGGACGGATCATGCTTAGCCATATGCCTAAGTAATTCCGCCGGGGCGGGGCCGTCAATCGGAAACTTAGTTGATGGGCTAAGTTTTGCCCGCCTTGCCGTGCGGGCGGTGCAGGGCTACCGTCCTCCGGATATTTTTCACGGGAGTGTGACCATGACGGACCGAGTCGAACTTCACGGCCTGAAGGTGGCCGCCATCCTTCATGACTTCGTGAACGACAAGGTTCTGCCCGGCACCGGCGTGACGCCCGATGCCTTCTGGTCCGGCTTTGCCGCGATGCTGGCCGATCTGACCCCGCAGAACCGCGCGCTGCTCAAGACCCGCGACGTGATGCAGCAGAAGATCGACTCGTGGCACCTGTCGCGCAGGGGCGAGGCGCATGATCCCGCCGCCTATCGCGCCTATCTGGAGGAGATCGGCTATCTCGTGGCCGAGGGCGAGGATTTCCGGATCGACACCGGCGACATCGACCCCGAGATCGCGCGCATCGCCGGGCCGCAGCTGGTCGTGCCGGTGACCAACGCGCGCTACGCGCTGAACGCCGCGAACGCCCGCTGGGGGTCGCTCTACGATGCGCTCTACGGCACCGATGCGCTTGGCGACCTGCCGTCGGGCTCGGGCTACGACGCCGAACGCGGCGCGCGGGTCATCGCGCGGGCCAAGGCGCATCTGGATGCCGCCGTCCCGCTGAAGGGCGCAAGCTGGGCCGACGCCAAGGGGCTGACGGTGCAGGAGGACGGGACGTTTGTCGTCGCGACCGACGCGGGGCCGACGGGCCTGGCCGACAGCGCGCAATACGTGGGCGCACGGGCCGACGCGCAGTCGCCGCTGAGCGTGCTGCTCAGGAAGAACGGGCTGCTGATCGAGGTGGTCGTGGATCACGACACGGCGGTCGGCAAGACTGATCCGGCCGGCATTTCGGACGTGCGGATCGAAAGCGCGGTCTCGGCCATCATGGATTGCGAGGACAGCGTCGCGGCGGTGGATGCCGAGGAGAAGGTCGGCGCCTACAGGAACTGGCTGGGCCTGATGAAGGGCGATCTGACCGAGGTCATCGAGAAGGACGGCCGCAGCTTCACCCGCCGCCTGAACCGCGACACGGAATACACCCTGCCGGACGGAGAGCTGCTGCGCGTCAAGGGCCGGGCGCTGATGCTGGTCCGCAATGTCGGGCACCTGATGACCAACCCGGCCATCCTCGACGCCGAGGGCAAGGAGGTCTACGAGGGACTGATGGATGCCGCGATCACCGTGGCCTGCGCGATGCACGACATCGCCAAGTCCGGCGGCGACCGCAATTCCGAGGTCGGCGCGGTCTATGTCGTGAAGCCCAAGATGCACGGCCCGGACGAGGTGGCCTTCGCGGACGAGATCTTTACCCGCGTGGAGGAAATGCTCGGGCTGAAGCCGAACACCGTCAAGATCGGCATCATGGACGAGGAGCGGCGCACCAGCGTCAATCTCAAGGAATGCATCCGCGCCGCGAAGAACCGGGTGGCGTTCATCAACACCGGCTTCCTCGACCGGACGGGGGACGAGATCCACACGAGCATGGAGGCCGGGCCGTTCCTGCCCAAGGGCGAGATGAAGACCACGGCGTGGATCCAGTCCTACGAGGACCGCAATGTCGACATCGGGCTGGCCTGCGGGCTGAAGGGCCGTGCGCAGATCGGCAAGGGAATGTGGGCGATGCCGGACCGGATGGCCGACATGCTGGAGCAGAAGATCGGCCACCCGAAGGCCGGCGCGAACTGCGCATGGGTGCCGTCGCCGACGGCGGCCACGCTGCACGCGCTGCACTACCACCTTGTCGACGTCGCCGACCGGCAGGCCGAGATCGCCGCGGGCGGGCCGCGCGGGACGCTGGACGACCTGCTGACGATCCCGGTGCTGCATGGGCGGAACCTGAGCGCCGAAGAGGTTGTGCGCGAGGTCGAGAACAACGCGCAGGGGATCCTCGGCTATGTGGTCCGCTGGGTCGACCAGGGCGTCGGCTGTTCCAAGGTGCCGGACATCAACGACGTCGGCCTGATGGAGGACCGCGCGACCTGCCGGATCTCCTCGCAGGCGCTGGCGAACTGGCTGCATCACGGGGTGATCGACGACCAGCAGGTGATGGAGGCGATGCGCAAGATGGCCGCGGTGGTGGACCGCCAGAACGAAGGCGATCCGGACTATCAGCCGATGGCGCCGGGGTTCGACGGCTTCGCGTTCCAGGCCGCCTGCGATCTGGTGTTCAAGGGGCGGGTCACGCCGTCGGGTTACACCGAGCCGGTGCTGCACCGGCGGCGGCTGGAGATGAAGGCGGCGGGGTAGGCGCCTTGTGGTGAGGGAGGAGGGGGGCGCTGCCCCCCATCGGCCCCTTGGGCCGAGTCCCCCCGAGGTATTTGGAACCAGAAGAAGCAGGGGAGGATTGCTTTGGCCGAGATCACTTTGAGAAAGGCGCGCACGATCGTGCGCAAGGCGCTCGAGACGGGGCGCGAGCTGGAGCTGAAGCCGCTGGCGGTGGTGGTGCTGGACGCGGGCGGGCACGTGAAGGCCTTCGAGCGCGAGGACGGGGCCTCGCCGGGGCGGTTCGGGATCGCGCACGGCAAGGCCTATGGCGCCGTCATGCTGCACATGGGCGGCGAGGCGCTGGCGGCGCGGGTCGAGACCGGCGCGCTTGGCGCGGCTTTCGTCGGGGCGGCGAACGGCGTCTTCGGCGGTGCGATGGTGCCGGTGCCGGGCGGCGTGCTGGTGCGCGACGCCAAGGGCGTGGTGCTGGGCGCGGTCGGGGTCTCGGGCGACGCCTCGGACAACGACGCGAAGGCGGCGGTCGCGGGGATCGAGGCGGCGGGCTACACGCCCGAGCCGTGAGCGCTCACGCTGCACAATCCGCGGGCAGGGGGGCTGGTCGTGCATGGGTGCACATGTTTCGCGGTTCATTCCCGGCCCGGTGCAGGCTATTGTAACGGCAGGATGAACTGAGCAGGACTCATCATGACGCGCCCCCGTGTCGGCATCATCACCAACCTTCACGTCATCAACGACACCTACCGCACGCATGCCGGCGGGATCATGACGACCGAGGCCGTGGCCGAGGTTTCGGGCGGGCTGCCGCTGCTGATCCCCGCCGACCCGCGCTACGTGACGGTGAACGACCTGCTGGAGATGTTCGACGGCTTCGTCCTGACCGGCGGACGCCCGAACGTGCACCCCGAGGAATACGGCGAGGAAGCGACCGAGGCGCATGGCACCTTCGACCGGGCGCGCGACGCGATCGCCCTGCCGCTGGTGCGCGCCTGTGTCGAGCGCGGGCAGCCGTTCCTGGGCATTTGCCGGGGCTTCCAGGAGGTGGCGGTCGCCATGGGCTCGACCCTGCATCCCGAGATCCGGGATATTCCGGGCCGGATGAACCACCGGATGCCGCCTGACGGCACGCTGGAGGAAAAGTTTGCCCTGCGCCACAAGGTGTCCTTCACCGAGGGGGGGCCGTTCCACAAGCTCATGGGCGCGCCCGAGGTGATGACCAACACGCTGCACGGGCAGGGCGTGGTCAAGGCCGGGCGGCGCTTCGTCATCGACGGGACCGCGCCGGACGGCACGCCCGAAGCGGCCTATATCGAGGGCGCGGCGGGCTTTACCATGGCCGTCCAGTGGCACCCGGAATACAACGCGGCCGCCGATCCGGTGTCGCGGCCGCTGTTCGAGGGATTCGGCGAAGCGGCGCGGGCCTGGGCCGAGGGCAAGCGCCCGGAACGGGCCCTCAAGAGCGCCTGAGGTCAGGTCACCGCCGGGCGGCGGTGACAGGCGGATCCTCCCACAACCTGCAGGTCATGATCCCGGCCGGCCGGGCGACGGCAGCGCAGGATGTCCGGCGCGCCGAAGTCCGCTCAGACCGGTCCGCCGATGATCTCGACCTCGGTGCCATTCACCGACTGGCAGACCGGGTTGCAGATCCACAGCGCCGCCGCGCCGATCTCTTCCGGTGCGATCAGTCGCTTGTGGCGGTTCACGTCGACCATGACCTGCCGGGCGGCGTCGGAATCCATGCCGGTGCGCTGCGCGATGGCATCGGTGTTCCGGCTGACGATCGGCGTGTCGACATAGCCGGGGCAGATCGAGTTGAACGTGTAGGGCTGGCCGAGGAAATCCTCGGCAAAGCTGCGCATCATCCCGAGTACCCCGTGTTTGGACGCCGAGTAGGCCCCTGCGCCCGGCTGGCCCTTGAGGCCGGCAATGGACGAGATCGCGATGACCCGGCCCCAGTCGGTGGTCAGCATGGAATTCAGGCTCTCGCGCACGGTGTAGAAGCAGCCGTCGAGGTTGGTCGCCATGACCTTGCGCCAGAACTCCCCGCTGGTCTTGTGAAGCTTGCGGCCCTCCGCGATGCCGGCATTGGCCACGCAGATCTGGATGGGCCCGCGCGCCTCGACCGCGGCGGCGGTCACGTCGGCGACCATGCGTTCGTCGGTCACGTCCATGACCATCGGATGCATCCCCGGCTCGGCCACCTCTTTCAGCACGTCGATCCGGCGGCCGGTGATGGTGACCTCGGCGCCCTCGGACACCAGTGCCCGCGCGATGGCGAGGCCGATGCCCGTGCCGCCGCCGGTGACGATCGCGTGTTTGCCCTGCAGATACATCCGTTCTCTCCCTGTTGCCGGGGTCAGCTAACCCGGCGCCCGCACCGGGTGCAAGCCATTGACTGCCCGCCAAAACGGCAGGGGTGCGGCATCGGCGAAACCTGTCGCGCGGGCGATGGCGTCCCGGCGCGACGCAGGGTAACGTGGCGGTGATGAAGAGATGGATCGACATGCCGCCCGTCTGGCTTGCCGGATGCCTCGCCCTTGCCTGGGCGCAGGCGACATGGTTTCCCATGGGCCTGACCTTCGGCACGACCTGGGCGCGGTTCCTCGGCGGGCTGCTGGTCGGCGGCGGTCTGGTGCTGATCGCGCTCGCGGCCTACGAGATGCGGCGTCAGCGCACGACGATCATCCCGCACCGCGAGGCGGACCGGCTGGTGACCAGCGGAATATTCTCGCGCTCGCGCAACCCGATCTACGTCGGGGACGTGCTGATCCTGTCGGGGATGATCCTTTACTGGGGTGCGGTCTTGACGCTGCCCCTGATACCCATTTTCGTATGGGTGATCGAAAAACGCTTCGTGATACCGGAGGAGAACGGGCTGCGGCGCAAATTCAGAGTGGATTTCGCGCGCTACAGCCAGAAGGTGCGCAGATGGGTTTGACACTCTGCGCAAGAACGTGCAATTCCGGCGCTAAGGCTGCGCAACAATATTGCGCGCAATGGAATTCTGGGCTGTTCCGGGTGATCCGGCGCGGCCCTGACCTTTGTTCAGAAAGGGGACGAACCAAGTGAAGATCGGAACGCCAAAAGAGGTGCTCGAGGGCGAAAACCGGGTCGCGATGACTCCGGACAGCGCCCGGCAGCTTCAGAAGCTCGGGCACGAGTGCATGATCGAGACCGGGGCAGGCGTGAAGGCCGGATTCGCCGACGCGCTGTACGAAGAGGCGGGCGTGACCGTCGTGCCTTCGGCGGACGCGCTGTGGACCGGGGCGGACATCATCGCCAAGGTGCGGATCCCGACCGATGCCGAGCTTGACCGGCTGACCCCCGAAAAGACGCTGATCACCTTCTTCAACCCCGGCGGCAACGCCGAGGGGCTTGAAAAGGCGAAGGAAAAGGGCGCCACCGTCATTGCGATGGAAATGGTGCCCCGTATTTCCCGCGCCCAGAAGATGGACGCGCTGTCGTCGATGGCCAACATCGCGGGCTACCGCGCGGTGATCGAGGCGGGCAACAACTTCGGCCGCTTCTTCACCGGTCAGGTCACGGCGGCGGGCAAGGTGCCCCCGGCCAAGGTCCTGGTCGTCGGCGCGGGCGTCGCGGGTCTGGCCGCCATCGGCACCTCGACCTCGCTCGGCGCGATCACCTACGCCTTCGACGTGCGGCCCGAAGTGGCCGAGCAGGTCGAATCGATGGGTGCGGAATTCGTCTATCTCGACTTCGAGGAAGCGCAGCAGGACGGTGCCGCGACCGGCGGCTATGCCTCTGTTTCCTCGCCGGAATTCCGTGAAGCGCAGCTCAAGAAGTTCCGCGAGCTGGCGCCCGAGATGGACATCGTGATCACCACCGCGCTGATCCCGAACCGCGAGGCGCCGAAGCTGTGGCTCGAGGATATGATCAAGGCGATGAAGCCGGGGTCGGTCATCGTGGACCTCGCCGCCGAAAAGGGCGGCAACGCCGAGGGCACGGTGATGGACCAGAAGGTCGTCACCGACAACGGCGTGACGATCATCGGCTACACCGACTTCCCCAGCCGGATGGCCACCCAGTCGTCGACCCTCTACGCGACCAACATCCGCCACATGATGACGGACCTGACGCCCGAGAAGGACGGCGTCGTCAACCACAACATGGAAGACGACGTGATCCGTGGCGCCACGGTCACCCACAAGGGCGAGATCACCTGGCCGCCGCCGCCGCCCAAGGTCGCGGCCATCGCGGCGCAGAAGCCCAAGGAAAAGGCCAAGGAACTCACGGTCGAGGAGAAGCGCGCGGCCGAGGTCGCGGCGTTCAAGAAGCAGACCCGCAACCAGGTCACGCTGCTGGCTGTCGGCGGCGCGCTGCTGCTTGGCGTGGGCCTCGTGGCACCCGCCAGCTTCATGCAGCACTTCATCGTCTTCGTGCTGTCGGTCTTCGTCGGCTTCCAGGTCATCTGGAACGTGTCGCATTCGCTGCACACCCCGCTGATGGCCGTGACGAACGCGATCTCGTCGATCATCATCCTCGGCGCACTGATGCAGATCGGATCGGGGAGTTTCCTCGTGATCCTGCTGGCGGCGCTGTCGGTGTTTATGGCCGGGATCAACATCTTCGGCGGCTTCCTCGTCACCCGGCGCATGCTCGCCATGTTCCAGAAATCGTAAGGGGGAGGTCGAGACATGGATTTCGGATTCACCACCGCGGCCTACGTGGTCGCAGCCGTTCTCTTCATCCTCTCGCTGGGGGGGCTTTCCGGGCAGGAAAGCGCCAAGCGGGCTGTCTGGTACGGCATCGTCGGCATGGCGCTGGCGGTCTTTGCAACGCTGATCGGGCCGGGCTCCGGCCTGTGGATCCTGTCAGTCATCCTGATCGCGGGCGGCGGTATCCTCGGCTACATGGTGGCCACCAAGGTCCAGATGACCGAGATGCCGCAGCTTGTCGCCGCGATGCACTCGCTGGTCGGTCTGGCGGCGGTCTTCGTGGGCTACAATGCTCATTTCGAGGTCAGCCGCGTCCTCGGCATGGACCCGGCCACCCATGACACCCTGCGCGGCTTTGCCGCCGTCGTGGCGCACAAGGCGCCGGTGGAGATCAACATCCTCCGGGTCGAGCTGTTCCTCGGCGTGTTCATCGGTGCCGTGACCTTCACCGGCTCGGTCATCGCCTATGGCAAGCTGGCGGGCAAGGTCACCTCGGCGGCCACCAAGCTGCCCGGCGGGCACATCCTGAACGCGGCGGCGGCCGGGCTCTCGGTGCTCTGCCTGGTCTGGTACTTCAACACCGGTGGCTTCCTGCCGCTGTTCCTGATGACGATCTTCTCGCTCTTCATCGGGTATCACCTGATCATGGGCATCGGCGGCGCGGACATGCCCGTCGTGGTGTCGATGCTGAACAGCTATTCCGGCTGGGCGGCGGCGGCGATCGGCTTCTCGCTCGGGAACGACCTGCTGATCGTGGTCGGCGCGCTGGTCGGTTCCTCCGGTGCGATCCTGTCTTACATCATGTGCAAGGCAATGAACCGGTCCTTCGTCTCGGTCATCCTCGGCGGCTTCGGCGGCACGAGCGGCCCGGCGATGGAGGTCGAGGGCGAACAGGTCGCCATCGACGTCGACGGCGTGGCGAGCGCACTGGAAGAGGCCGACAGCGTGATCATCGTGCCGGGCTACGGCATGGCGGTGGCGCAGGCGCAGCAGAACGTGGCCGAACTGACCCGCAAGCTGCGCGGGCAGGGCAAGGAAGTGCGTTTCGCCATCCACCCCGTCGCGGGTCGTCTGCCGGGGCACATGAACGTGCTGCTGGCCGAGGCCAAGGTGCCCTACGACATCGTGCTGGAGATGGACGAGATCAACGAGGACTTCCCCGATACGGACGTCGTCATCGTCATCGGCTCGAACGACATCGTGAACCCGGCGGCGCAGGACGATCCGAACTCTCCGATCGCCGGCATGCCGGTGCTGGAAGTGTGGAAGGCGAAGCAGGTCTTCGTGTCCAAGCGCGGGCAGGGCACCGGCTATTCGGGCATCGAGAACCCGCTGTTCTACAAGGACAACACGCGGATGTACTACGGCGACGCCAAGGACTCGATCGGCGCGCTGCTGAACAAGCTGGGCTGAGGTCCGGGGTCTGAAGAAACGGAAAGGGCGGTCCTTGTGGCCGCCCTTCTGCTTTTGGGGGCTCTGCCCCCGCCGCGGCTTTGCCGCGCCTCCCCCGAAGTATTTGGAACCAGAAGAAGCAGGGGGCCGGCGCCTGCGGTTGGCGTCAGCCCTTGTGAATCCAGCCGCCGCCGAGGATGCGGGTGCTGTCGGGGTCGTAGAAGACGCAGGCCTGTCCGGGCGAGACGCCTTCCTCGGGCGTCAGCAGTTCGACCGTGGCCGTCGTGGCCGACAGCGGACGGATCACCGCCTCGCGCGGGGGGCGGGTGGAGCGGACCTTGACCGTGACGTGGCGCTCGGCCGTGCCGTCGAAACGACCGTCGCCGAGCCAGTTGATCTCGCGCACCGGGACGTGGCGGGTGGCGAGCATCTCTTTCGGGCCGACGATCACACGGCGGGTATCGACGTCGAGTTTCACCACGTAGAGCGGGTCGGCGAGGCCGCCGATCCCGAGGCCGCGGCGCTGGCCGATCGTGTAGTGGATCACCCCGTTGTGCGTGCCGAGGACGCGGCCCTCGGTATCCGTGATCTCGCCCGGTTCCGCCGCGCCGGGGCGCAGTTTCTCGATCACAGAGGCGTAGTTGCCGTTCGGCACGAAGCAGATGTCCTGGCTGTCGGGCTTGTCCGCCACCGCCAGCCCGTATTTCGCGGCGAGCGCGCGGGTCTCGGCCTTGGACGGCAGGTGCCCGAGCGGGAAGCGCAGGAAGTCGAGCTGTTCCGGGGTGGTCGAGAACAGGAAGTAGCTCTGATCGCGGTTCGGGTCGGCGGCGGAGTGCAGCTCAGGGCCGTGCGCGCCGGTCTTGCGCTGGATGTAATGGCCGGTCGCCATGCAGTCGGCGTCGAGGTCGCGGGCGGTTTCCAGCAGGTCCTTGAACTTGACCCGTTCGTTGCAGCGGATGCAGGGCACGGGGGTGGCCCCGGCCAGATAGCTGTCGGCGAATTCGTCGATCACCGCGTCGCGAAAGATGTTCTCGTAGTCCAGCACGTAGTGCGGGAATCCCATCTCCTCGGCCACCCGGCGCGCGTCGTGAATGTCGAGCCCGGCACAGCAGGCGCCCTTTTTCGCCAGCGCCGCGCCGTGGTCGTAAAGCTGCAGCGTGACGCCCACGACGTCATAACCTTCCTCGGCCAGCATCGCGGCCACGACCGAACTGTCGACGCCGCCGGACATGGCGACGACCACCCGCGTTTCCGAGGGCGGTTTGGCGAAACCGAGCGAATTCAGCGTGTTGGTTTTGTCGAGTGCCATGAGCCTAGCCTGTTGCCGGAACGGAGGTCCGTCAGAAGATGCGGGAAATATAGGAAAATGCGAGGCAGATACAGCCCCCCGTTTCATGCCGCATTAAATCCCCGCCGCAATTCTGTCCGGCAGGAGAACTGCGGGGATGGGCCGCCATGTATCTTAAGAAGGTTTCCGGGCCAAGGGCCGTGACGCTTGCAGACGGCAGCGTGATGACACGGTCAGACCTGCCGCCACCCGATACGGGTCGGTGGGTGGTGTCGCGCAAGCTGGCCGTGGTGCGGGGGGTGGTCTATGGCCTGCTGACCCGCGAGGAGGCGCTGGAACGCTACGGGCTGAGCCAAGAGGAGTTCATGGGGTGGGTCGCAGCGGTATCGGATCATGGCGAGGAGGCGCTGAAAGCCACCGCCGTGCAAAAATTCCGGTCCCAATCGTGAATGGTATACTGTATTTTATGAATAGCATTATGCGATCGGGGAATATGGTAACGGGAGATTAACCAATTCCGTTCACGATCCTGAATGAAAGCTTTGCGAGGAACGGAGATTTGGTATGCGCGTACTGCTGGTAGAAGACGATCCGACGACGGCGAAAAGCATCGAGCTGATGCTGACCCATGCCAATCTCAACGTCTATTCGACCGACCTCGGCGAAGAGGGGATCGACCTGGCCAAGCTCTACGACTACGACCTGATCCTGCTGGACCTGGGCCTGCCGGACATGAACGGGCACGAGGTGCTGCGCCAGCTGAGGCTGGCCAAGATCGAAACGCCGATCCTCATCCTGTCGGGTGCCGACGATACGGAAAACAAGATCAAGGGTTTCGGGTTCGGCGCCGACGATTACCTGACCAAGCCGTTCCACCGCGAGGAACTGGTCGCCCGGATCCACGCGATCATCCGCAGGTCCAAGGGGCATTCGCAATCCATCATCCGGACCGGCAAGGCTTCGGTGAACCTGGATGCCAAGACGGTCGAGGTTTCGGGCAAACCGGTGCATCTGACGGGCAAGGAATACCAGATGCTGGAACTGCTCAGCCTGCGCAAGGGCACGACCCTGACCAAGGAGATGTTCCTGAACCATCTCTACGGAGGCATGGACGAACCGGAACTCAAGATCATCGACGTGTTCATCTGCAAGCTGCGCAAGAAGCTGTCGACCGCGACCGGGGGTGACAACTACATCGAAACGGTGTGGGGGCGCGGCTATGTCCTGCGCGATCCGGCGCCGGAAGAGATGGACGACCAGCGCATCGCGCTCGGGGCCTGAGCGGGGCGCTGCACGGGGTGCGCCGCGCCTCTGGACCTGAGCGGCAGGGCTGCCTATCACTTGCTGCGGGCGGACCTGCGTCGGCCCGGTGCAGAAGGGGCGGACAGCGTGAGTGCAGCGGATACCGGCGGAATCGCGGCAGAGGACCTGACCGAGGCTCAGGCCGCGCGGGAACTCGAACGGCTTGCGGCTGTGCTCAATGCGGCGAACCGGGCCTATCACACTGACGATGCGCCGGAAATTTCCGACGCGGAATACGACGCGCTGAAAATTCGGAACGCGGCGATCGAGGCGCGGTTTCCGCACCTGAAGCGGGCCGACAGTCCCTCGGACCAGGTCGGCGCGGCACCGGACGACGGCTTTGCCAAGGTCCGCCATGCGGTGCGGATGCTGTCGCTGTCCAACGCCTTCGAAGCCGAAGAGGTGCGGGACTTCGATGCGCGGATACGGCGGTATCTGAACCTCGACGGGGGAGCGCCGCTTGCATTCACTGCGGAGCCCAAGATCGATGGGCTCAGCCTTTCGCTGCGGTACGAGGACGGTGTGCTGGTGCAGGCCGCCACGCGGGGGGATGGCGAAACGGGCGAGAACGTGACCGCAAACGCGCGGACGATCTCCGACATTCCGGCCCGGCTGGACGGTGCGCCTCAGGTGCTCGAAGTGCGGGGCGAGGTCTACATGAGCCACGCCGATTTCGCCGCGCTGAACGAACGGCAGGCTGCGTCAGGCGGCAAGACCTTTGCCAACCCGCGCAATGCGGCAGCCGGATCGTTGCGGCAGCTTGACTCCGCCATCACCGCGGCGCGCCCGTTAAGGTTCTTCGCCTATGCATGGGGCGAGGTGTCGGAGGCACTGGCCGAAACCCAGATGGGGGCGATCGACCGGCTGGCCGCGCTCGGGTTCCAGACCAATCCGCTGACCGCGCTTTGCGATGGCCCGGAGGAGATGCTGGCCCATTATGCCGCGATCGAGGCGCAGCGTGCGACGCTGGGCTACGACATCGACGGGGTGGTCTACAAGGTCGACGACCTCGCCCTGCAACAGCGCCTCGGCTTTCGCGCTACGACGCCCCGCTGGGCGATGGCGCACAAGTTCCCGGCGGAGCTCGCCTGGACCTGGCTCGAGGCCATCGACATCCAGGTCGGCCGCACCGGCGCGCTGTCACCGGTGGCACGGCTGACACCGGTGACGGTCGGCGGCGTGGTCGTGTCGAATGCGACGCTGCACAACGAGGATTACATCGCGGGCCGCGACTCCAAGGGCGGAGAGATCCGCGGTGGCAAGGACATCCGCGTGGGTGACTGGGTGCAGGTCTATCGCGCGGGCGACGTGATCCCCAAGGTTGCCGATGTCGACCTGTCGAAGCGGCCCGAAGGCGCTGAAGCCTACCGTTTTCCGACGGTCTGTCCCGAATGCGGGTCGGATGCGATCAGGGAAGAGGGCGATGCCGTCCGGCGTTGCACGGGTGGCTTGATCTGTCCGGCACAGGCCGTTGAAAAGCTGAAACATTTCGTGTCCCGCGCAGCCTTCGACATCGAGGGTCTCGGCGCGAAACAGGTCGAGCAGTTCTATCGTGACGACTGGATCAGGGAGCCGGCCGACATCTTCCGGCTGGAAGAGCGGTATGGCACGGGCCTGCAGCAGCTGAAGAACCGCGAGGGCTGGGGCGAGAAGAGCGCGCAGAACCTGTTCGACGCGATCCGCGAGCGGCGGCGCATCGCGCTGCGCCGCGTGATCTTCGCGCTCGGCATCCGGCATGTGGGCGAGGTCGTGGCCGCCGATCTGGCGAAACACTATCGCACATGGCCGGCCTTCGAGGCCGCCGTCACCGCCGCGGCCCCCGCCGCCGCGCGCCACGTTGCGGCGGACGAGGCCGAGGCGCGCGAACGTGCCGCCGCAGCCGAGGAGGACAGGCGCCCCCGGATCGCCCCGGCCCGGCAGGCCGCGTGGGAGGCGGAGCCTGTGGCGGAGGGTGCGAAGGCGGCGTGGGACGAACTGGTGGGCATCGACGGCATCGGCGCGATCGTGGCGGTGTCGCTCGTCTCCACCTTCGCGCAGCCCGCCGAACGGGCGTCCATCGACGCGCTGGCCGCGTTGCTGGAGGTGGAGGAGGAGGACCTTCCCGACACCGCCGGCAGCCCGGTCGCGGGCAAGACGGTGGTCTTCACCGGCACGCTCGAGAAAATGACCCGCGCCGAGGCCAAGGCGCGGGCCGAGGCGCTCGGTGCCAAGGTGGCCGGGTCCGTTTCGGCCAAGACCGACCTGCTGGTCGCCGGGCCGGGGGCCGGTTCCAAGGCCAAGAAGGCCGCGGATCTGGGGATTGAAACCATCGACGAAGACGGCTGGCTGGCCCTGATCGGCGAGGGATGAGCCGCCGTCCGGAAATCCTGTTCCCGCTCTTCGCGGAGATGGAGACGCTGCCCGGCGTCGGGCCCAAGACCGCCCAGCATCTGGCGCAGATCGGACTGGAGCGGCCGCGCGACCTGCTGCTCCACCTGCCGCATTCGGTGGTTGACCGCCGCCGTCGGGCGACGATCCGGGGGATGGAGCTGCCCGCCGTCGCGACGGTCGAGGTCACGGTCGGCACGCACCGTCCGTCGCGGACCAAGGCCGGGGCCTATCGGGTGCATGTGTCTGATGCCGAGACCGAATTCCAGCTGGTCTTCTTCCACGCTCGCGGCGACTACCTGAAGCGTCTGCTGCCCGAAGGGTCGCGCCGCCTTGTGTCCGGCCGGGTGGAGTTCTTTGACGGGATGGCACAGATGCCCCATCCCGACCACGTGCAGCTGCCCGGCGAGGCCGACGAGGTGCCGGAGTTCGAGCCCGTCTATCCGCTGACGCACGGTGTCACGCTCAAGGCGATGACCAAGGCCGTCGAGGCTGCGCTGGACCGCGCGCCCGATCTGGCGGAGTGGATCGACACCGCGCAGGTCCGGTCCAGGCACTGGCCGACGTGGCGCGAGGCTCTGGCTGCCGCTCATGCGCCGGAAGGCGCGATTTCCGAGGTCGACCCGGCGCGGGAGCGACTGGCCTATGACGAGCTCTTTGCGCACCAGCTGACGCTGGCGCTGGCGCGGCGGTCGGTCAAGCGCGGCAAGGGGCTGGAGACGCGGGGCGACGGGCGGCTCAGGCGGCGGGTGCTCGGGGCGTTGGACTATGCGCCGACCGGGGCGCAGAGCCGCGCGGTGATCGAGATCGAGCGGGACATGGCCGGGCCGGAACGGATGTCGCGGCTGCTGCAGGGCGATGTCGGCGCGGGCAAGACGCTGGTCGCCTTCATGGCGCTGCTGATCGCGGTCGAGGCGGGCGGGCAGGGGGTGCTGATGGCACCGACCGAGATTCTCGCCCGGCAGCATCTGGAAAGCCTCGGTCCGCTGGCCGAGGCCGCGGGCGTCCGCGTCGAATGTCTGACCGGCCGTGACAAGGGCGCGGAGCGGCGCGGGCGGCTGGAACGTCTGGCGCGGGGCGAGATCGACATCCTCGTCGGCACCCATGCGGTATTCCAGGCGAATGTAGAGTTCCACGACTTGCGGCTGGCGGTGATCGACGAACAGCACCGGTTCGGCGTGCGTCAGCGGATGGACCTGATGCGGAAGGGGCGCGCGCCGGATGTGCTGGTAATGACCGCGACGCCGATCCCCCGCTCGCTGGCGCTGGCGACGCATGGGGACATGGACGTCTCGGTGCTGGACGAGAAGCCGCCGGGGCGCAAGCCGGTGACGACCGCGCTGATCTCGCTCGGGCGGCTGGACGAGGTGGTCGATCACCTGCGCCGCGCCGTGGCCGAGGGGCGGCAGGCCTACTGGGTCTGCCCGCTGGTCGAGGAAAGCGAGATAAGTGACCTGACCGCCGCGGAAGACCGGTTCAAACGGCTGCGCGCGGCGTTAGGCGAGGGGGTCGTGGGGCTGGTGCACGGCCAGATGCCCGTGGCCGAGAAGGACGCCGCGATGGCGGAGTTCGTGGCCGGGCGGACCAAGGTGCTGGTGGCGACGACGGTGATCGAGGTGGGGGTCAACGTGCCGAATGCCTCGATCATGGTGATCGAGCGGGCGGAGATTTTCGGCCTCGCGCAACTGCACCAGCTGCGGGGGCGTGTCGGAAGGGGAGCTGCAGCCTCGACGTGTCTGCTGCTGTACAGGGCGCCGCTTGGCGAGGCGGCGGAGCGGCGGCTGTCGTTGCTGCGCGAGACGGAGGACGGGTTCCGCATCGCCGAGGTGGACCTGGAGATGCGCGGCGCGGGCGATCTGATCGGGACAGCGCAATCCGGGCTGCCGCGATTCCGTGTCGCAGACCTGGAACGGCACGCAAGTCTGATGGCCGTGGCGCAGAGCGACGCGCGGGCCCTTTTGACGCAGGACGAGACGCTTGAAGGGCCGCGCGGGCAGGCGGCGCGGGTGCTGCTTTGGCTGATGGGGCAGGACGAGGCGATCCGTTTGATTTCCGTGGGTTAGCGGCGTTTCAACCATTTTGTTCCGTTTTGTTCTCAAAAAGTTCTTGCACGACGCGCGCTGATATGAGAACAAATGAGCAACAGAGAGTTAAACGACACAGCGACGGAGCAGGAAGATGATTGACCAGATCAAGATGACCGCAAAACGCGCCCAAGGCACCCTGCTACAGGATGCGATCGGGGCCGCCGCGCTGATGACGATGTTGCTGGGCATGCTCTATCTGCCCGCCCTGACCTGAGAGTTTCTGCCTGCGGTTTTCGTGTTTCCGGACCCCGCGCCGTCCCCCCGTGTTCCCCAAGCGCGGTAGGTGCGCCCCCCTGGATCGCCTGTCCTGGATTGCCGGATTGCCTCATTCCCCGGCCGGGTCCGAAGTCCCCCACGGAAAACGCTTCTCCTGACCGCCGCCTTCCGATCGGAAGTGCGGCGGTTTTTTTATGGGGTTCGCGCTTTGGGTGATGTCGCGCCTGTGCGGCGGTCAGGGCCGACGAGGGGGCTTTGCCCCCTCGCGCTCCCCCAAAGTATTTGTGACCAGAAGAAGCAGGGGGGCTGTGCGCCTGATGGGGGTCAGGCGCAGTTGCTGCGGGCGGCGATGTCGTCCAGTGCTTCGACCGTCGCGTCGAGGGCCAGGAGGATCGAGGCGTGACGGTTGCGATAGTCGCGGGCGGGGCGCAGCACTTCGAGGTCGGCAAAGGGGGCGGGCGGCGTGGGGCCGTCTTCCTTGAGCATCCTGGCCAGCGCGTCGCGGGCGGCGCGAATCTCGTCCGGGGTGGCGCCGACGACATGGGCTCCGACGATGCTGGCCGAGGCCTGACCGAGGGCGCAGGCGCGGACCTCCTGCCCGTAATCGGCGACCCGGCCGTCTTCCAGCTTCACGTCGACCGTTACGGTGGAGCCGCAGAGCGGTGCGCGTTTCTTGACCGTGGCGTCGGCATCGCTGAGCCGGTCCTGCCGCGGAATGTCCGCCGCGAGCGCGAGGATGCGCGAGGAATACAGCTTGATCAGGTCGCTTTCACCGGACATCGGGATTTCCTTTCGGGTCTGGCTCTTAGATAATGTGCCTTCCACGGGATGCAAAAGGTTTCGCAGATGGCATTCGATCCGCGCACGCTGAAATACGACGCGAACGGGCTGATCCCCGCCATCGCCCAGGATGCGGGCAGTGGCGAGGTGCTGATGATGGCGTGGATGTCGGCCGAGTCGGTGGCCGAAACGCTGGCGACGGGGCAGGTGACCTACTGGTCGCGCTCCCGGCAGGAGCTGTGGCGCAAGGGCGAGACCAGCGGGCACCGGCAACGGCTGGTGGAACTGCGGGTCGACTGCGACCGGGACTGCCTGCTGATGCAGGTGGAACAGGAGGGGCCGGCCTGTCACACGAACCGGCGGTCGTGTTTCTATACAACGGTGGATGACGGCGGCGAGACGGTGGTGATGGAGCCGATGGTCTGAGGGACTAGAGGCCGACCATCCGGCGGATGTCGGCCGGGCGCGCGCCTTCGGCCCGGTATTTCGCGATGGCGCGGGCGTCGTCGCGTTTGGCAAGGCGTTTGCCGGTCTCGTCGCGGATCAGGCGGTGGTGGTGGTAGGCCGGGACCGGCAGGTCGAGCAGCCTGGCGATCAGGACATGCAGCGGGGTCGCCTCGTATAGGTCGTGGCCACGTGTGACCAGCGTGATGCCCTGCGCGGCGTCGTCCACGACCACGGCGAGGTGGTAGGCGGTGCCCCAGCCCCGGCGGGCGAGAACGGCGTCGCCTATGGTGGCGGTCAGGGTGTCGGGGGTCACGGTGATATCACCCGTTTCGCCGTCCGGTCCTGCACCGGTTTCAGTGAAACCTACCGGACCGGTGAGGGCGGCGGCGCGGGCCATGTCGAGCCGGAGTGCGACGTCGCGCGGACGCGGGCCCGAGGGGGCGGCATCGGGACGGCAGGTGCCGGGATAGACGATGCCGTCCGGTCCGGTCATCGGCGCGCCCTCCTGCGGGGCGGAGGCGGCGGCGAGGATGTCGCGGCGGTTGCAGGTGCAGGGGTAGAGCAGGCCCATGGCCCAGAGGCGGTCGAGCGCCGCGTCGTAGGCGGGCTGGCGGTCGGACTGGCGCATCACCGGTTCGGGCCAGCTCAGGCCGAGCCAGCGGAGGTCGTCGTAGATCTGCGCCTCCCACTCCGGTCGGGAGCGGTCGCGGTCGATGTCCTCGATCCTTAGCAGGAAGGTGCCGCCCGCCTCCCGCGCCATGTCGTGGGCGAGTATCGCCGAATAGGCATGGCCCAGGTGCAGCGGGCCGGTCGGCGAGGGCGCGAAGCGGGTTGCGAGCTCAGCTCCGCTTGGAGAGCCAGCGGGTCTGGCGCTCATGGATCACGAGCCATGCGAGCAGGATGAAGACCGGATGCCCCAGGCCCCCGGACAGCAGGATCGCGGGCAGCCAGACGAAGAAGATCACGATCCCCAGGATCGGGCGCCCGGCGAGGAGGATGGCGAGCGGGGGAAGCAGGAGGGCGAGCAGGTACAGCATGAGACGTGAACTCCGCAACATCGGGTCGGGTTCCCGATATGGGAAGCGGTCGCGTCTCAGGCAAGCGCCGCCTCGTCCGTCGCCGCGAGCCAGTCCTGCCAGGCCGCCTTGGCGCGGTCGGTGTAACCCTTGTAGCGGTCCTTGCGGCCCCGCCGTCCGCCGCGTACGTCCTCGAGCGGGCGGAACAGGCCGAAGTTCACGTTCATCGGCTGGAAGGTCTTGGCCTCGGCCCCGCCGGTGATGTGATGGATCAGCGCGCCCATGGCGGTGTCCTGCGGCACGGGCGGCAGCGGGCGGCCGAGGATTTCGGCGGCGGCAAAGCGTCCGGCGATCAGGCCCATGGCGGAGCTTTCCACATATCCTTCAACACCAGTCACTTGCCCGGCGAACCTCACGTTCGGGCGCGAGCGAAGGCGCATCTGGTCGTCGAGCAGGGTCGGCGAGTTGATGAAGGTGTTGCGATGGATCCCGCCGAGACGGGCGAAGCTGGCGTTCTCCAGCCCCGGAATCATCCGGAAAACATCGGTTTGCGCACCGTACTTCATCTTGGTCTGGAAGCCGACGATGTTGAACAGCGTGCCGAGTGCGTTGTCGCGGCGCAGCTGGACGACGGCGTAGGGCTTGTACTCGGGCCTGTGCGCGTTGGTCAGGCCGACGGGCTTCATCGGGCCGTGGCGCAGCGTCTCGCGGCCGCGTTCGGCCATCACCTCGATCGGCAGGCAGCCGTCGAAATAGCCCGCCGTCTCGCCCTCGTGGAACTCCGTCTTGTCGGCGGCGAGGAGGGCGTCGATGAAGGCCTCGTATTGCGGCTTGGTCATCGGGCAGTTGAGGTAGGCTTTCTGCTCCGCCTCCGTTTCGCCCTTGTCGTAGCGGCTCTGCGCCCAGACGACGTCCATGTCGATGCTCTCGGCATAGACGATCGGCGCGATGGCGTCGAAGAAGGCCAGCCGTTCGGCGCCGGTTTCCGCCTGGATCGCCTGCCCGAGCGCGGGCGAGGTCAGGGGACCGGTGGCGAAGATCCAGTGACCGTCGGTCGGCAGATCGGTGATCTCGCCTGCCTCGACGCGGACGTTGGGCAGGGCGGTCAGGCGTGCGGTGACGTCTTCGGAGAACGGGTCGCGGTCGACGGCCAGTGCGCCGCCCGCGGGCAGGCGATGGCGGTCGGCGGTCTGCATGATCAGCCCGCCCGCCGCGCGCATTTCCCAGTGCAGCAGGCCGACGGCGTTCTGTTCGTCGTCGTCCGAGCGGAACGAGTTGGAGCAGACCATCTCGGCCAGGTTGCCGGTCTTGTGGGCGAAGGTGGCGACCTGCGGGCGCATCTCGTGGATGACGACATCCACGCCCATGCGGGCGGCCTGCCATGCGGCCTCGGAACCGGCCATTCCGCCGCCGACGATATGAAGCGTTTTCGACATGCCCCGCGATCTAGGCGAAAGCGGGCGGTTTGGGAAGGGTCAGCGTTCGACCGGGAGGCCCGACGGCACGGTTTCCGGCACCCCGAGCCGCCCGTCGAGCGAGGCGGGATCGGTCAGCGCGCCGAGAAAGGCGATCAGGTCGGCGATCTGCGCGTCGGTCAGGCTGACCGGCGCGATCTCGATGGATTCGGCGATGCGCATAAGTTCGTCGAAATCGTCCATCGCGCGCCAGTCGTCCGCCGTGCCGGGGGCAGAGGCCAGCCGCACCTGCGCGCGGTCATAGGCCGACAGGGACGCCATCGGGTCGAGGTGATGGCGCACGATGCCCTCCAGCGTGGCATAGGCGCCGTTGTGGCCGTAGGGGGCGGTCTCGGCCACGTTGCGCAGGGACGGGGTGCGAAACCGGTAGCGATCCGTTTCCTCGCCCGAGACATAGGCGCGGCCGATGTCGGAATACCCGTCGGTGTCCTTGCCGGGCCCGAACTGCGGCAGGCCGAGCGCGTGAAAGCCGTGATCGGTCTGGAACGGGCCGGAATGGCAGCTGCTGCATGCGGCGTCGCCATAGAACAGGTCCATCCCGCGGCGCTGCGCCGGATCCAGCGCGTCCTTGTCCCCGGCAAGATAGGCGTCGAATGGACTGTCCGTGGCGCGGAACTCGTGGGTTTCGAACTCGGCCAGTGCGCGGGCGATGTCGCTGATATGCATGGCGCGTCCGTCGAGGAACGGGGCGAACCGCGCTGCATAGACGGGGTTGGCGGCGACACGGGCCGTGATCATCGCCCAGGCCCCGTCGGGGCCGCCGATCCGCCCCTCGGCCACGGCATCGGCGATCGCGTTTTCGCCCGGTTGGCCGGCCATTTCATCCGGCGACTGCACCGGCATCAACGCCTGCGCCGCGAGCACGGTCGGCATCGGCCGTTCCAGGTCCCGTCCGGCGGGCATGCGTATGCCGAAGGGCGCGGCGGCGTCGCGCGCGGCCCGTCCGTCGTGAAACAGCACCGTGAACTCGTAGGCGCCGAGGTTGAACAGCGCCGAGGCATTCCGCGGCACCCGCGCCTGCGGCCTGTTCCGCACGGTCACACGCCGGTCAGGGCCGAGCGCGGTGCCGCCTTCGCCGATCGACAGCGACATGGCATCGCCGGTGGCAAGGCTGGGATGGTGGCAGGTGGCGCAGGAGATGTTGAGATTGCCCGACAGCAGCGGATCGAAGAACAGGTCACGGCCCAGCAGGGCCAGTTCCAGGTCTGTCGGGGGGAAGTCCGAGTGGGTCACCGCATTCGGTAGCTGTTCGGCCTGAGAGAGAGTGGCCTGGAGGGTAAGAATGCCGGCGGTGACCCACGCTCGTGTCATTCAGCAATGTCCTGCATTACTAGCGCCTTTTTCCTAACAAAATCAAATGAGGCGAAAAAGGGTCAGAAGTGTAAAGAATTCGAACGAAAACGGAAACAATCGTGTAAGCAATTGAACTTGCTTTGGAACATTGCGACTATTTCGTGAAGGTTAATAGTCGAACCTGAAAAACGGACCTCAAAGCTAAGCGGATTATTGCCGCCAGTCGGGCTTTCTCTTGGCGAGGAAGGCCTCAATTCCCTCATTGGTGTCCGTATCGAGCATATTCCGCACCATCACCTCACCGGTGAAGGCATAGGCGTCGTCCACTGTCATCTCGGCCTGGGCGTAGAACGCCGATTTCCCGATTCGCACCGCGCTGCCCAGTTTGCCCGCAATCGTTTCGGCCAGTTTCAGCGTCTCGGCCTCCAGATCCTCCGGCGGCGCGGTCCGGTTGATGAGCCCGAGGTCATAGGCGCGGGCGGTGTCGATGAATTCGCCGGTGGTCAGCATCTCGAAGGCCCGTTTGCGCGGGATGTTGCGGGACAGGGCGACCATGGGGGTGGAGCAGAACAGCCCGATGTTGACGCCGTTGACCCCGAAGCGCGTGCCCTCGGCCGCGACCGCCATGTCACAGGTGGCAACCAGCTGGCAGCCGGCGGCGGTGGCGATGCCGTGCGGCCGTGCGATGACCGGCTGGGGCAGGGTGCGGATGGTGCGCATGACGCGCGCGCAGCGGGCGAAGAGATCGGCGAAGTAAGCCGCACCGCTATCCTCGGCCTGACGTCCGGCCTGCATCTCCTTCAGGTCGTGCCCTGCGCAGAACGCCTTGCCTGCGCCGGACAGGATCACCACGCGGATGTCCCGGTCCTGCGCCAGGTCGTCCAGCCCGGACTGCAGCGCCGCCAGCATCGCGTCGGACAATGCGTTCAGCCGTTCCGGCGCATTCATCGTCAGATGCGCGATTGCGCCGGTGTCGTGACGTTCCAGAATTGCCATCTTGTGCCTCCCTCCGCTTTCACGGAACTCTATGCCGGCTAACGAGGGAGGGAAAGCATGACGGTTCAGATGGATGCCGTGGCGCTCGAGGCGTTCATGGCGCGGGAGTTTCCGCAGGCTCAGCAGTATGTCGTGGACTCGGTGACCGAGCAGGGGATCGTCATGCGGCTGCCTGTGACCGACCGCCATCTGCGGCCCGGCGGCACCGTGTCGGGCCCGACGATGTTCGGTCTGGCGGATGTGGCCGTCTACCTGGCGATCCTTGCGCAGATCGGGCCCAAGGCGCTGGCGGTGACGACGAATTGCTCCATCGACTTCATGCGCAAGCCTGCGGCGGGTGTGGATCTGATCGCGGAATGCCGGCTGTTGAAGCTCGGGCGGGTTCTGGCGGTCGGTGACGTGCTGATCCGGTCCGAGGGAACGGAAACCCCGGTCGCACGTGCCACGCTGACCTATTCGATCCCGCCCGAGCGGTCCTGACGCCGCCGGAGGCGATCCGCCGCGCCACCCTCGACCGGGGCGCGGCGGCGTTACGTTCAGTGGATCAGAAGTCGATCCCGAGGGTGAAGGTGACCGTTTCCGGCCCGCCGTAGTCGTTGTCCTCGTAGAGGATCTTGCCATAGAAGCCGTTCGAGAAGGTGTAGACCGCCGAGGCTTCCCAGTAGACGCCGGTGCCGTCATCGCCGACCAGCGCGGCGAGTTCGAAGTTCTCGACCGGGGTCACGGCAAAACCGGCGGACACGTCGAACGTCTCGTAGTCGAAGTTGTAGGCCACCGCGCCACCGACGCTGAGCATCTCGTTGACGGCGAAGGCGAGGGCCAGTTCGGCATCCGTCGAATCGTAGGTGTCATCGTAGATGTAGGTGGTGACGGTCGCGGCGACGTCGACCTGGCCCATGGTCAGGCCGTAGCCTGCATAGAGGTCGAATTCGACGTCGAACGGCCCGCCGTCGTCCAGGGTCGATGCCCAGACACCGGCGAAGAAGCCGTTGTAGCTGCCTTCGACATAGGCTTCGATCGTGTATTCCTCGCCGCCGCTGTAGACGGCGATGTTCCCGGCTGCCCCGTAGGAAAACTCGACACTTTGCGCATTTGCAGGAGCGGCGAAGAGCGCCGCGCCCGCAACGGAAAGAGCGATCAGTTTGTTCATTGTGGTTGTCCCCTGTCACTTGAGTGCCAGTCGATATTGATCCGGCGGCGGAGAGAGGGAAGATCTTTCCTGACGGAAAGAGTGCGAAAGCCTGTTTTCTGGACATAATTTCGATGTATCGGCTGAATTATGATGCGGTTGCAGAAAGACGTGCTGCGCTGCGGAAAGGCCTTTGGGAGCGGCGCCCCCGCCAGTGTATGGCGGTTCGCATTGGGGTATTTTGATACCTATTTTTTAAGTCATTGAAAATGCATGACTAATCCGGGGTCAATGCCCTTGACGGCGCAACTGAAATGCTTAGAACACCGCAATCCGAATTCCACGTCTCAGGAAGCGTCATGAAAACCTTTACCGCTACCCCGGCAGACATCGACAAGAAATGGATCATCATCGACGCCGAAGGCGTGGTGCTGGGCCGTCTCGCCTCGATCGTCGCCATGCGGCTGCGCGGCAAGCACAAGCCGTCCTTCACCCCCCACATGGACATGGGTGACAACGTCATCGTCATCAACGCCGACAAGGTGCAGATGACGGGCAAGAAGCGCACCGACAAGAAATACTACTGGCACACCGGCCATCCGGGCGGCATCAAGCACCGCACGGCCGAGCAGATCCTCGAGGGTGCATACCCCGAGCGCGTCGTGACCGCAGCGGTCAAGCGCATGCTGCCGGGCAACCGCCTGAGCCGCAAGCAGATGACCAACCTGCGCGTCTATGCCGGCACCGAGCATCCGCACGAGGCGCAGAGCCCCGAAGTGCTGGATGTGAAATCCATGAACGCCAAGAACACGCGGAGCGCATGATGGCCGATCAGATCAATTCTCTGGAAGAGCTGAAGGGCGCCGTGTCCGAGAACATCGGTGGCGTCTCCGCACTGGCCGAGGCCGATGTCTCGCGCGAGCCGGTTCGCGACGAACTGGGCCGCTCCTATGCCACCGGCAAGCGGAAGGATGCGGTCGCCCGCGTCTGGATCAAGCCGGGCTCCGGCAAGGTCACCGTGAACGGCAAGGAGATGGACACCTACTTCGCGCGTCCCGTGCTGCAGATGATCCTGCGCCAGCCCTTCACCGTCGCCGGTGTCGAGGGTGAGTTCGACGTCTATGCGACCGTTGCGGGCGGTGGCCTGTCCGGTCAGGCCGGCGCGGTCAAGCACGGCATCTCCAAGGCGCTGCAGCTCTACGATCCGTCGCTGCGCGGCGCGCTCAAGGCAGCCGGGTTCCTGACCCGCGACAGCCGCGTCGTGGAACGCAAGAAGTACGGCAAGGCGAAGGCCCGCCGCAGCTTCCAGTTCTCCAAGCGCTGATACGGGGACCTGTTCCCGGAAATCGAAAGGGCCGCTCTTGCGGCCCTTTTTCATGTCCACGAGGCAGAGGTGCGGATCAGGCGGACCCAGGGCGACTGTGCGGACCAATGCGCGACTGGAACGCTGTGTCGATCCTCCTTGCGTTCTATACCGGGCGAATGCATCCGGGCCCCGGCAGCCGCAGTCCGGCACGAACCAACAAATGGAACAAAAGGTTCCTTTCGAACCCCACCCCGAGGATAGACGATGCAGGGCTCAGGCGCTTTTCGCGACTGGTGGCGCAACGGGGGCTTTCATGCCCCAATCCCTGTCCTCATCCGGGGCTATTCCGGTATCGAACATTTGGTCCGTACCCGGTGCGCCGGACATGCGGAACCGGCCGATCAAGGTCGTGAGGTGTCTGGCATTGTCGGTCAGCGCGGTGTTCGCGGCCATCGTTTCCTCGAACATCGCGGCATTCTGCTGTGTGACGTGATCGAGGTCCGAAATGCCGGAATTCACATCCGCCAGTTCACGCGACTGCCGCTGCGTGGCCTCGGCGATGGTTTGCATACCCTGCGCGATATCTTCGACCGCGCCCTTGATCTCGCCCAGTGCGATGCCGGTGCGTTTGACCAGTTGCACGCCTTCGGTGATCTGCTGGCCGCTGGCATTGATCAGCCCGTCGATTTCCCGTGCCGCATCGGAGGAGCGCGAGGCCAGTGCCCGGACCTCGGTCGCCACGACTGCAAAGCCACGACCCGCATCACCGGCGCGTGCCGCTTCGACACCCGCGTTCAGGGCCAGCAGGTTGGTCTGAAAGGCAATGTCCTCGATCACGCTGATGATCTTGCGCACCTCGGAGGATGACGCCTCGATCGCGTCCATCGCCTGTACGGCACGGGTCATCACGTCTCCGCCCTGATGCGCCTTGTCTCGTGCGGCCAGCGTCTGGGTTCGCGCCTCGTTCGCATCGCTGGCCACTTTGGTCACGAGGTCCGTCAGGCTGCTCAGGGTGGTCGACAGGGCGGAAAGGGTGGCCGCCTGCCGTTCCGTCCGCTGGGACAGATCGCCCGCGGCCTGCGTGATCTCGCCCGACTGAGCCTGGATCGACTGGGTTTCCTGTGTAACCTGTCGCATCGTATCCGAAATCCGGTCCAGCGCGGCGTTGAACGCTTCGGCCCCGGCATTGTAGGCATCGGGCAGCGCCTCGGTGAAGCGGACGGACAGGTTGCCGCGTGACATCTGTTCGAGGTTCGCGATCATGCTCGAGACCGCATGCGCTGCCTCGTCCATGTGGCGGGCGCGTTCCTCCGCCGCCGTTTCCTCGGCCATGCGCGCGGCATGTGCGTTGTCTTCGGCACGGCGGAGCGCCGCTTCGGCCTCGTCCCGCGCGCGGGCGGCGGCGGCGATTGCCGCCTCGGCTTCCGCCAGGGCGGATTCGGCGCGCGCCTTTTCCGTTTCCGCGGTCTCGAGCGCGGCGGCGGTTCGTTCGGCCGCCGCCTGCATGTCCCGGTGCTGGGTCTGCGCGCGCTGTTCCAGGGCCAGACGCATGTGGATCGTCAGGCCGAGTGCGATCGTTTCCATTACGACGACCAACGCATGGAGCCCGGTGCGGCCGATGTTGAGCATCAGGTCGGTCGAGGGATAGACCAGCGCGGGCAGGGCGAAGGTCAGTATCAGGTGATGCACCGCTATGGTGCCAGCCGCCACCAGCAGGGCACGGATTCCGGACATCAGCATCAGCATGGCCAGCACGGCGAAATAGACCATGTGGATGTCGATCTGCATCGGATGGCCCATCATCGCTGCATTCAGTGTGATGCACTGGCCGGTGATCGCCTGCGCCGCGACGATGCGGCCCGTACGCCCCCGCATCCGAAGCGCCATGGCCCCGACCGCCGCAAAGACCAGTGCGCCGGTCAGCGCGACCGCGGGTGCCGTGCCCACGTACCAGCCCGTTCCTGCGACGACGGGCGCGCTGAGGATCGTCAGCAGGCAGATGATCCGCATTCCGAGGGCGCGCGATGCCTCGAAATCCGTGGTTTCCGATCTATCCATTGGTCCGAACCCCGCATATCGCCGCGATCCGCCCGGCACCGATCACCGCCCAGACCCCGGTCAGGGCCTTGGCCGAACCGGGCGCCCCGGCTGCCAGAACCGCGAACGGCGCCTGCACCGGTCCGACCGGGCGCATTCCGGCGGCCGCAAGGATCGCTGCGGAGTCCCGCCAGGGTGGCACGACGACCAGAACGACCCCATCATCCGGCGCCGGGCCGGAGAGCAGGGTCAGCGGCCCGATGGCCAGCGCGATCATGGTTGCGGCAGTGATGAGTGCATGCGTCATCGCGGCTCCTTTCCGGGCCTCTATGACGCAGTCAGGTTTCGATTTGGTTTCCGGCCGTCACACCGTGTCGTCGGGCGGCAGCAGGCCAAGCCCGCGCAGGTAGACGCCGATCCCGGATTCCAGCAGCTCTTCGGCGGGGAAGGGCGACTGGCTGCCGGGCGAATTGCGGGCGAACAGTTCCACGACCCCGTGGCTGAGCGCCCAGATATGGGCCGAGAACATGGAGGCCGGCGGGCGCTTTTCCGGCGGTATGTGGCGCGACAGGTCCGCGGCCGCCCTTTCCAGCGCGTCCCAGGCCCGGCGCGACACGGCGGCGAGCTCGGGCGTGCGGTTGACCGAGATGCCGCTTTCGAACATCGCGATGTAATGGCCGGGATACTTGCGGGCAAAGGCGAGATAGGCGCGGCCCGTCGCCTCGAACGCCGCCAGCGCCGAGGGCTGGCCCTTGGCATAGGCGTATTCGATGACATCCGCGAAGATTTCATAGCCCTGCCGCGCGGCCTCGGCGATCAGGTCCTCGCGGCCTTCGAAATGACGGTAGACGGCGGCGGGGGTGACGCCCGCCAGCTTCGCCGCCTCGGAGAGGGTGAAGCCGGTCGGGCCCTTCTCCTCGATCAGGCTCAGCGCCGCCTCGACGAGGGCCTGCCGCAGGTTGCCGTGGTGATAGCCGCGTTTCTTATGCATCCCAGATGTCCGGCCCGCCGACGATCTTGGGATCGGGCTGACCGACGGCCTTCGTGTCCTTGCGGGCATAATCGACCGAGGCGAGCACATGCCGGATCGCCCCGATTCGCGCCCGACGCTTGTCGTCCGACCGGATGATCGTCCACGGCGCGACGTCGGTGTGGGTGCGGCGCAGGGTTTCCTGGATCGCCTCGGAATAGGCGTCCCATTTCTTCAGCCCCTCGACGTCGATCCACGACAGTTTCCACTGCTTCAGCGGATCGCGTTCGCGGTCGATGAACCGGCGGAGCTGTTCGGCGCGGTCGACGTTCAGCCAGAACTTGAAGAGCAGGATGCCTTCGTCCGCCAGCATCTTCTCGAACTCGGGGACCTGGTGAAAGAAGTGTTCGCGCTGGTTCGGCGTGCAGAAGCCGAAAACATGCTCGACCACGCCCCGGTTGTACCATGAGCGGTCGAAGAACACGATCTCGCCGCCCGAGGGCAGGTGGTCGACGTAGCGCTGAAAATACCATTGCGTCGCCTCGGTTTCCGAGGGCTTGGGAAGCGCCACGACCCGCGCGCCACGTGGATTAAGGTTCTCGCGGAAGCGTTTGATCGTACCGCCTTTTCCGGCGGCGTCGCGGCCTTCGAACACCATGGCGATCCGGGCGCCCGTTTCCTTGGCCCAGTACTGCAGCTTGACCAGTTCGATCTGCAGCGCCTCGAGCTCGCGGTCATAGGACTTGCCCTTCATCCGCTCGGAATAGGGATAGCCCGTGCCGATGATGTCGTCCTTCTCTGCGCGCTTGATGGCGTTGCGGATGTCCTTGGGCGCCTCGTCTTCGAAGAACGTGGTGATCGCGCCGTCAAAGGGCAGGTCCATAAGGATTTCCTCTTTTTCCACAATATGGAGGCGCGGAGGGGTCAGCGCAATCCGGCCCGTTCGGCGGCCCTGCGGATTGCGGCGAGGACCGCGTCCTGCGCGACATGGTGCGGCATGTGGCCGATGCCGGGCAGGCGGGTCAGGCGGGCGTCAGGCGCGTCGCGCTCCAGCGCCTCGGAGTGGATCTCCAGCCCGACGATGTCGTCGGCGGTGCCGTGCAGGATCTCGATCGGCATGTCGACGCCCGGATAGTCATGCGACAGGGCGCGGAGTTCGGGGCGCAGGTCGGTCCGCTGCTGCGCATTGGCGCGGAGCGTCTCGGGGCGGATGATCAGGCCGAGGCCGATGGCGTCGTCATAGCCCGCGGGGGCATCCTGCGGGGTGAAGACCCCGTCGACCTGTCCGCGGATGTAGGACATGGGCACCCACGCGGCGATCAGGTGGGTCAGGATCGGGCCGATCACCGGGCGGGAGAGGATGACGTAGAGCCGGTCCAGTTCCCCCGGCCAGGGATAGGTCGCGCCGGCCAGCAGGACCACCGAGGCCGCACGGTCCGGAAACCGGGTGGCCCATGCCATCGCGACCGCGCCGCCGAAGCTCTGGCCGACGACGACGGGGCGGTCGAGGTCGAGCGCCTGCGCCGCGCCCGACAGCAGGCGCGCCTGATCGGTGACGGTCACGCCCGAGGCGGCCATGCGCGGCGTATAGCCCATGCCGGGCCGGTCGAAGGCGGTGACGCGGAAGTCGCCCGCAAGCCGGTCGACCAGCGAAAACGTCATGTCCCGCGTGTTGCCGGACGCGCCGTGGATCAGCACCACGTCCGGGCCCTGACCCTTCTGCACGTAATGCACGCGCTGGCCGTCCACCTCGACAAAGCTGCCCTCGGGCGGATGCGCCGCCTCGGCCGCCGCGCGCCGGGACGACACGCGCCACAGCGTCAGCGCCGCGATGACGGCGACGATCAGGACCAGCGCGGTCACGATCCTAAGTGCCGATAGAAGCCAGATCATAGGGCGTCGTCTGGTAAATCTGGTTGATCCAGTTGCCGTAGAGCAGGTGCGCATGGCTGCGCCAGCGGTTCGTCGGCGGTTTGGCGGGGTCGTTTTCGGGGTAGTAGTTCACGGGAACCTCGATCGGTGTCCCTTCAGATACGTCCCGATCGTATTCCTGTTTCAGCGTGTCGCTGTCATATTCGAAATGATTGAAGATATAGAGCGCCCGGTGCCCCGGATCCTCGACCAGGCAGGGGCCGGTCAGCGGATCGGCCAGCAGGGTCTTGAGGTACGGCACCGCGTCCACCTCGCTCTGCCGGATCTCGGTCCAGCGCGACACGGGGATCGTGCAGGCATCCGAGAATCCCCGCAGGTAGGGCGAGGTCCGGTCGAGGTTCTGCAGCGGAAAGACACCGAACAGCTTGGCATCCAGCAGGTGCTTGGGTACGCCGTGGAAATGGTGGATCATCGCCATCCCGCCCCAGCAGACGCCAAAGGTCGAATGGACGTGGGTCTGGGTCCACTGGAAGACGCGGGTCAGTTCGTCCCAATAGGTGACGGCCTCGTATTCCAGATGCTCGATCGGGGCGCCGGTGATGATCAGGCCGTCGAACTTCTCGTCCGAGGCCTCGACCTCGGCGAAGGGGCGATAGAACTCCTCCATATGCTCCGAGGCGGTATTGCGCGTTTCGTGATCCGTCATGCGGATCAGCGTCAGCTCGATCTGCAGCGGGGTCGCCCCGATCAGGCGCGAGAACTGGATCTCGGTCTGGATCTTCTTGGGCATCAGATTGAGCAGCGCGATCTTTATCGGACGGATGTCCTGCCGGGCGGCCTGATCCTCGGACATGACCATCACGCCCTCGCGCGTCAGCACGTCATAGGCGGGAAGGTCGGAAGGGATCTTGATCGGCATGTGACTCAGCCTCGATTGATTGTCAGCGGCGAAGATAGGGAATGCTCAGCGCGCCTCAAGGGCGTCGGCGATCATGTCTTCGAACCCGGCCGCACTGCGGATGGCGGCCACGGCATCGGCGGTCACGGTCACCCCGCGGCGCGCGAGCGCCTCGTAGCGGGGCTGGCGGTGCGCCAGAGCCTTGGCATAGGTCCACCGCACGAAGGCGTCGGGGTCAACCTCTGCGGGTGCATTTCCCGTCTCGGACAGGTAGTCCGCCCAAGCCTTGTGCAGGAAGTCGGGCTGGTAATACATCGGCTTGGGTGCGCGGTCGAAACGGCGGATCAGTTCCTCGGTATGATCGTCAGAGCCCTTGATCCACACCAGCAGCGCCGTCTGCGCGATTTCGTCCAGCAGCGGATCGGCCGGATCGAAGGGATCGACGATCTCGCAGATGGACCCGGAGGTGTCGCAGACGAAATGCGGATAGCCATAGAGCCGGACGGCCCGGTCCGCGAAATGCGCGGTGTCGCGCATCGCGGCGATCTCGGCCTCGCGGTGCTGGGCCTGACGGATCATGTAATCCTCGAACGGCACGCCGCCCTTGTCGGGATCGCCGGGCTTGCCGAGGTAGGTCGAAAGCGGCGCGAGGTTGTGGAAGGTGATGTTGGATCCGATGTAGATCGAATCCGACATCAGCAGTTCGCGCAGGAACGGCACCTTCATCGCATGCGCCTTGGCGTTGTCGGTGATGTGCTCGCCCATGTAACGGGTGCCGATGCGGTAATCGACCGAGTAGTGGAACCAGTCGCCGCTGTTGCGCAGCAGGTTCGACACGTGGGTCTTGCCGAGCCCGGACATGCCGAACAGCATCACCCGTTTCTGCGTGGCCGCGCGCCAGTCGTCCGCCGTCTTGTAGATCATCGCGCCACCCTCGGGTTCCAGTCAGGCCAGCGTGTTAGGGCAGGGTGCGAGGACGGTCAAACGCTATTGCTCCGCGCCGGGATCAGCAGCCGCAGGATGCGGCCATCCAGCACCGCGAGGCCCAGCGTGATCAGTGCGAACCCGGCGTAGTGGCGCGGATGCAGTGCCTCGCCGAACACGACGGCGCCCAGCACGATCGCCACCGGCGCGACCAGCAGCGTCACCAGCATCAGGTTGCCCGATCCGGCCTTGGCGAGGATCGAGTAGTAGAGCAGGAACGCCGCCGCCGTCGCGATGATCGAGAAATAGCCGATCGCGGCCCATGTCACCGGTTGCAGCGACAGCGACACCGGGCCCTCGACGATCCAGACCAGCGGCAGCATGACCACCGTGGCCCCGGTCAGCATCCCGGCCGCGGCCATCTGCGGCTTCAGGTGCCCCAGCCGGGCCCGCGCCCATGACCCGGCCGAGCCATAACAGACCGCCGCCCCGATGCAGGCCAGCTGCGCGACCGAGCGCAGGTCGAACTGGCGCAGGTTCTCCAGCCCCATGGCCACCGCGACGCCGCAGAACCCGAAGGCGACGCCGAATGCCTTGCGCCGGGTCAGCTTTTCGTCGGCAAAGACGATGGCCGCGATCAGCACGCCGAAGACGGCGGTCGAGGCGTTGAAGATCGACACCAGCCCGGTTTCCAGATGCGCGGTGCCAAAGACCAGCAGGCTGAACGGCAGCACGTTGTTCAGCACGCCCATCACGAGGAACGCCCCCCATGTGCGGGCGTCGCGCGGCACCTCAAGCCCCGCGATCAGCACGTAGGCCCAGAGCGCCAGCATCGCCCACCCAGTCCGGTGCAGCACGACCGTGAAGACGCCGATTTCGTCCAGCGCGATCCGCATGGCCATGAAGGACGCGCCCCAGATCAGGGCAAGCAGGGCGATCTGGCCCCATGCGGCGGATGAGATGGTCTTTTGTTCCATGCCGCGATCAAGCGCCTTTCCATGGGCGGCCGCAATCCGAACCTTGTGCAATCACGCACGCGTCTCGGCGCGGATGTTCAGGTAGTTGCCCGCAAAGATCACCGCCGCCCCCAGCAGGACCCATGGATCGAGCGGTTCGGCATAGATCAGCGCCCCGATGACCGCCACCAGCGGCAGGCGGGCGAAGTCGACGGGCATGACCACGCTGGCGGGCGCCAGCCGCAACGCGTTGGTCAGGCAGAAATGCGCCAGCAGCCCCGCGCAGCCGATCAGCAGCAGCCACGGCGCGGTGACGGCAGAGGGCAGGCGGAGGTCGCCGTCGTAGCCCGCGCAGATCAGGCCGAACAGCGCCTGCAGCACGGTCAGCCAGAACAGGATGCATGCGACCGAGGCGGTGCGCGTCAGTTTGCGCGTCAGCACGTTGGTGGTCGCAAAGCCGATGGCGGCGACGGCGGCGCAGATGACGCCCGCATTGATCTCGCCGGTGCCGGGGCGGGTGACGATCAGGATGCCCGCAAAGCCGATCAGCGCCGACAGGCCGCGCACCTTCGTCATCCGTTCGCCGAGGATCAGCGGCGCCAGCAGCAGCACCCAGAGCGGAGAGGTGAATTCCAGCGCAAAGACCTGTGCCAGCGGGATCACGGTGATCGCGTAGAACCACAGGTTCTGGCCGGTGAAATGCGCGAGGTTGCGGATGCCGTGCAGCCGCATCTGGCGGGCGTTGACCTGTCCCCAGAGCCCGCGCGTCGTCAGCACGGCGCAGACGATGATGATCCCGGTGACCGAGCGCCACAGCATGATCTCGAAGGTGTCGAGGTCAAAGCTGACGGCCCGCGCGGCAACGGCCATCGAGATGAACGACACGATCGCCCCGGTCATCCACACGAGCGCCCTGAGCGTGTCCGCCCGTTTCTGTCCGCTGTCGTCCATACGGCTCCCCCGGTTGCGCGCGAGGCATGCACCCTCGGGTCCGGAAGGGCAAGGGGGCGGGACGCGGGCGCGGGTGCAACCCCGCCCTCGCGCGGGGGGCGGGCGGGTTTCGCCGCACCGCGCCTTCGGACAGAACGCGGGCCGCGTTGTCCGTCAGACCAGGTCCCGAATTTTCCGCACGGAGTTCAGGTTCCGAGCCGTCACGGCACAGCCGACCGCCTTCTCGATCCTGCCGTTCAGCTTCGACTTGCCCAGCCCCTCGGGCGTATGCGCGTAGAGGCAGTGCCGGCCCATCACCAGCACTTCGTCCTGTGTGCACTGCGGCTCCAGCACCGACAGCGCATCTTCGGCCGGCGTGGCGGTGAAGAACATCAGGTGCACATGCTTCGGCTCGGGCACGTCAGGCCAGGGCACACCGCTGAGCGCCGCGTCAATGTCCTCGGGCCGGAAAGCCATGACGCCGGGGCGGAAGCCGAACTGCGTTTCCACAAGACTCATGACGAACCCCTCGACCTCCCGCGGCTCTCCTTTTTCGATGTCCATCAGAATGTTGCCGGACTGAATGTAGGTCGCGACGTTCTCGGCCCCGCCCTGCGCAAGCGCGTCCCTCAGCGCCGTCATGGGCAGTTTCCCGGTGCCGCCGACATTCACGGCGCGCAGCAGGACCACCCACCTCATACCAGGTCCGGTTCCCGTCCGACCCGGTTCGCCAGTTTCGCGACCGTCAGCCCCTGCACGATGATCGAGAAGATCACGACGCAGTAGGTCGCGGTCAGGATCAGGGGTTTCCATTCGCTCTCGGGCAGGGCCAGCGCCAGCGCGACCGAGATTCCGCCCTTGAGCCCGCCCCATGTCATGATCGGGATGGTGCCCTGCGCGAACTCGCGGAACGGGCGCAGCATCAGCACCGGCACGGCCACCGCCGCCAGCCGTGCCACCAGCGCCAGCGCGATCGCCGCCGCGCCGGTCAGCAGCAGGTCGCCGCTGAAGGCGACGGCAAAGACCTCGACCCCGATCAGCAGGAACAGGACGGCGTTCAGGATCTCGTCGATCAGCTGCCAGAAGGTGTCCACGTATTTGCGGGTCGTCTCGCTCATCCCGTGCTTGGCGCCGACGTCGCCGATCAGCAGCCCCGCGCAGACGGCCATGATCGGGGCCGACACATGCAGGGCGACGGCGAGCTCGTAGCCGCCGAAGGCCAGCGCCAGCGTGATCAGCACCTCGAGCGAATGGTCGTCGATCAGCCGCATGACACGGAACGTCAGCCAGCCCAGCACAAGCCCGAGCAGCGCACCGCCAAAGGCTTCCTGCACAAACAGCAGGATCGCATCCATCGCGACCCCGCCGTCGTCATGCCCGGCGCCGTGCCCCGTGCCGTGTCCGGCCACTGCGGGAAAGGCGAGGCCGACGAGGACGAGGTAGACGACATAGCCGACGCCGTCGTTGAACAGGCTCTCGCCCGCGATCTTGGTTTCCAGCGACTTCTTCAGGTTCGCCGCCCGCAGGACGCCCAGAACCGCCACCGGATCGGTGGGCGAGATCAGCGCGCCGAACACCAGCGCCACGATCAGCGGCATACCGGTCAGCCATGAAAAACCGAAGCCAACCACCGCGGTGGACAAGGCAATCCCGATGGTGGCCATCAGGAAGACCGGCCCCCACTGGTCGCGCAGGTCCTGCACCTTGACGTGCAGCGCACCGGCGAAGAGCAGCAGGCCCAGCATCCCCTCCAGCAGGGCATCGGAAAAGTCGATCCCGAGCACAAGTGCGCGGACATCTTCGGCGATCCCGAGAGCCGGGATAAACTGGTCCAGCACCAGAACCCCGAGCGAGGCCAGCAGCGCCACCACGAGGATCCCGATGGCGGCAGGTAGGCGCAGGAACAGGTAGTTGATCGCGCCGAAGGCCGCGGCGAGCACGATGAGCAGGGATGTGATCTGTAGAATGGTCATTGAAATACGCCCCGTAACAGGCTTCCACCTTGATCAGAGGATAGGTGCGGGGGCAAGCCTCACGCCTTCGTGAGGTCGATCCAGACGGGCAGGTGGTCCGATGCGACGCGGGCGGGCTGGGTCTTGTGCACCTGCGGCCCGTCACTGGCCAGACCGGGGCCGAGCGCGAAACGGTCCAGCGCTGCGACCGGGCGCGGGGCGGGATAGGAGGGGCGCGACGGCAGGATGCGATAGGGATCGAGCTGCGACTGCATAGCCTGCGGCCCGCCCCATTCGTTGAAATCCCCGGCGATCACCGTCGGCCGGTCGTCGAGGTCGTCCAGCGCCCTGCGGATGGTCGCAAGCTGCATCAGCCGGTAGCGCCGGATCAGCCCGAGGTGGGTGCCCACGACCCGCAGCGGACCGAGCGGCGTCTCGAAATCCACGCGGATCGCGCCGCGCGGCTCCAGCCCCGGCAGTTCGATCAGGTCGGTCTCGGCCACTTCGACATCGTCGCGGTGCAGGACCGCGTTGCCGTGCCAGCCGATGGATCCGTCGTGGCTCTCCAGGTTGGCCACCCGCCAGCCGTGCGAATGCGCCAGCGCATGGGGCAGGGCGGCGGGCCGGGGCGGGATGCGCTTGTCGGCCTCCTGCAGCACGGCGATCTGCGCGCCGGTCGCGGCCAGCACGGCAAGCGACCGGTCGGGCCGGCGCCTGAGATCGAGGCCGACGCATTTCTGCAGGTTGTAGGTTGCTATACGGACCGAGCGCGCTTTCATAAGAGACTGGATAGGTCAATTTCGGAGCAAGTCACCATGTTTCAGGGTCAGGCCCTGCTGACGCGCGTCATCTGGACGCTGCTGGCCCTGTTTGCCGCCTATGCTTTGATCCGCTGGCGGCTGGAAGTGGGCATGGTGGCACTTGTGACGCTGGGCCTGTCGATGGCCCCGGTCTTTGTCGCCAAGTGGGCCGAGATCGAGGTCCCGCGCGGATTCATCGCCGCCACCACGATGTTCGTCGGCGGCACGCTGTTCCTGGGCGAGGTGTTCCAGTTCTACTACCGCTTCTGGTGGTGGGACATCGCGATGCACGGCGGCAGCGCCATCGGTTTCGGCCTGATCGGCTTCATCCTCGTCTTCATGATGTTCCAGGGCGACCGCTATGCCGCGCCGCCGATCGCGATGGCCTTCTTCGCCTTCTGCTTTGCCATGACGATCGGGTCGATCTGGGAAATCTTCGAATTCGGGATGGACCAGATATTCGGCACCAACATGCAGAAGTCCGGCCTGATGGACACGATGGGCGACCTGATCGTGGACGCGGGCGGGGCGTTGCTGGGATCGGCTCTCGGGTTCGCATGGCTCAAGGGGCAGAACCTCGGGGGGCTGACCGGGGCGATCCAGTATTTCGTCCAGAAGAACCCCAAGATGTTCTCGCGCTTCCGTCGTCCGAGGTCTTGACGCGACCTAACGGTCGGTCAGAGTGCGCGCCATGACCAAGACCCGTATCGACGCGCCCGGCGCGGCGTTCCTCATCCTCATTTCCCTGATCCTCGGCGGCAACCAGGTGGTGATGAAGCTCACCTCCGAAGGGCTGTCGCCGGTGTTTCAGGCGGGGTTGAGATCGGGCGTCGCCGCGTTGTTCATCGCGGCCTATATCCTGCTGCGCCGGATCCGGTTTCCGATGACGCGCGAGGTGGTGATCGCGGGCTGCGCGGTCGGCTTCCTGTTCGCGTTCGAATTCCTGTGCCTCTACGTGGCGGTCGACCGGACCAGCGTCAGCCACGTGTCGATCATGTTTTACACCATGCCCGTGCACCTGAGCATCATGGCCCACTTCCTGCTGCCCGGCGAACGGCTGACCGGGTCGCGCATCCTCGGGCTCGGCCTGTGTCTGGCCGCCGTGGCGGTGGTGATGGCCGACCAGGGCGGCGAGCGGACGGATCTGCTGGGCGATGTCGTGGCCTTTGTCGGGGCGATCGGCTGGGCGGCGGTCGGGATGCTGCTGCGCGCTTCGGCCATGTCACGGATCCCGGGCGAGGCGACGCTGTTGTGGCAGCTCGGCGTCTCGACGCCGTTCCTGCTGGGCGCGGCGGTGTTCTTCGGTCCGCTGGTGCGCGACTTCGAAAGCCAGCACATCTGGCTGATGGGCTACCAGGTCTTTGCCGTGGCCCTGTTCTGCTTCTGGGCCTGGCTGCTGCTGATCCGCATTTATCCCGCCCCCGCGGTGGCGAGCTACAGCTTCCTGACGCCGGTCTTTTCGGTGGTCCTGGCCTGGGCGATCCTGGGCGAGCCGCTGCACGCCTCGGTCGTCATCGGGATCACGCTGGTCGCGGCGGGGATCTGGCTGATCAACCGCCGGACTCAGGTGCCGCAGAAGGTGGCCTGAACCTCTTCACCGGGCAGCGGCGGACGGGTCAGATCCTCGGTCTCGGGCTGATCCTCGTAGGGACGGGCGAGCACCTGCATCAGCCGTTCGAACGGGGCCATGTCGCCCGCGACGGCGGCCTCGATCATCTGCTCGATCCGGTGGTTGCGCGGGATGAAGGCCGGATTCGCGCGGCTCATCCGACCTGAACGGTCGGCCTCGCCCTCCGACCGGGCCAGCCAGCGCTCCGCCCAGGCGTCGAAGGCGGCCCGGTCGGTGAACTGGTCGCGCGCGGCGGGGGTGCCGAGGGCGCGGAAGGTGTTGGTGAAATCCGCCCCGTCGTTGGCCATCAGCGCCAGCAGGTCGGTGATCAGGCGTTCGTCCTCCTCGCGCCTCGAGGCGAGGCCCAGCTTGGCGCGGTAGAGGTCGAGCCATTCCGCGCTGACCCGGTCGGGGACGGCATGGATCATCTCGGTGAACCGGGCGACGGCGGCGTCCTGATCCGGCATCAGCGGCACGAGGCAGGACGCGAACTGCGCGAGGTTCCAGGTGATGATGCCCGGCTGGTTCTGGAAGGCGTAGCGCCCCTGCCGGTCGATCGAGGAATAGACCGTGGCCGGGTGATACTGGTCCATGAAGGCGCAGGGGCCGTAGTCGATGGTCTCGCCCGAGACGGTGGTGTTGTCGGTGTTCATGACGCCGTGGATGAAGCCCACGGACATCCACTGCGCCACCAGCCGCGCCTGCCTGGCGATGACCGCCTCAAGTAGGTCCTCGGGCGTGTCAGTGTCAGGGTAGTGACGCGCGCGGACATGGTCGAAGAGGTCGCGCAGGGCACCGGCGTCGCGGCGCGCGAAGAAATACTGGAAGGTGCCGACCCGGATGTGGCTCGCCGCCACGCGGGTCAGGATGGCGCCGGGCAGCATCGCCTCGCGCGCGATCTCCTCGCCGGTGGCCACGGCGGCCAGTGCGCGGGTGGTGGGGATGCCGAGGCCGTGCATCGCCTCGGACACCACGTATTCGCGGAGCACGGGGCCAAGCCAGGCCCGGCCGTCGCCCATGCGGGAATAGGGGGTGGGGCCCGACCCCTTGAGCTGGATGTCGCGGCGCGTGCCATCGGGGGCCGTGACCTCGCCCAGCAGGATCGCGCGGCCATCGCCGAGCTGGGGCGAGAAGCCGCCGAACTGGTGGCCGGCGTAGACCTGGGCGAGGGGGGTGGCGCCTTCGGGCAGGGTGTTGCCCGAGAAGATCGCGGCGAGGGTCGCGGGGTCGGGGATGTCGGTGAGGCCGAGTTCCGTGGCGAGCGCGGTGTTGAAGGCGAGGAGCCGGGGCGCGCGCACCGGTGTGGGCGCGAGGCGCGTGTAGAAACCGGCGGGCATCCGGGCGTAGCTGTTGTCGAAGGGGATCGCGAGGGTCATGGGGGGAAGGTAGGTGCGGTGCGGGGCTTTTGCCAGCGGGCTGTGCCTGGTGGGGCGAGAGAGGGGGCTGTCTGCCCCCTCTTGCGGGCTGTGCCCGCAATTCACCCCCGAAAGTATTTGAGACCAGAAGAAGCAGGGGACCGGCGAGGGACGCCGTCGGGCGGGGCGAACGGGTGCCGGGTCAGAGGCGGAGGGTCATGACGACCGAATCGTCGTGATTGGCGAAACGGGCGCGGCGGAAGAAGATCTCGGTGGGGGTGGCGGGCGGCGCGGCGGCGCTGAGGGCGCAGAGCCCGGCCTGGGCCAGCGCCTTGGGCAGGGCGTAGAGCACCTCGGTCCCGATGCCGCGGCGGCGGACGCCGGGGCGGATCCAGATGTCCTGCACCTGTCCGGCCAGCCCGCCATAGGCCAGCGACCAGCCGAAGGAGATCACGGTGTAGCCGATCGGCGCGCGGACGGGCCCGATCATGTAGGCGACCCCGTGCGGTGAGCCGTCGAGCAGCGGCGCCAGCGCCGCCGCGCGGTCGGCGTCGGACTGCCGGATGCCCAGTTCGTCGTGGCAGGCGGCGACCATGGCCAGCAGGCGGTCGGCGTCCTCGGGGCGGGCGAGATGGATGTTGGTCACAGGCGGGCCAGCCTTTCCGTCAGCAGCGCGAAATAGCCATCGTCGTCGATCGTGCCCATGAACATGGCATTCGGCGCGCGTTTCGTCACCCGCCACCAGTCGGCGACGGTCATGCCGAGGGTCAGGGGCGAGGTGGTTTCCACCTCGACGTTGATGTGGCGGCCGGTGAAGAGCTCGGGGCGGATCAGGTAGGCGGTCACGCAGGGATCGTGCAGCGGCGCGCCTTCGGAGCCGTATTTCTCCTTGTCGAAGCGTTCGAAGAAGTCGGTCATCGCCGCCACCGCCTCGCCCACCCGGTTGCCGATGGCGCGGAAGGCGTCGTTGCGGGGGCGGGTGACAAGGGCCTTGTGGGTGACATCGAGCGACATGACCGTGACCGGCACGCCGGAGCGGAAGACGGCGTCGGCGGCATGGGGGTCGACGTAGATGTTGAACTCGGCCGAGGGGGTGATGTTGCCGACTTCGAAATAGGCGCCGCCCATCAGGACGATCTCCTGCACCCGTCCGACGATGTCGGGGGCACGGGCGAAGGCGGTGGCGATGTTGGTCAGCGGCCCGAGCGGGCAGAGCGTGACAGTGCCCGGCGGCTCCTGTCGCAGGGTCTCGATGATGAAGTCGACGCCATGCGCGTCCTGCAGGGGCATGGTCGGATCGGGCAGCGTCGGGCCGTTGAGCCCGGTCTTGCCGTGCACATGCTCGGCGGTGATCAGCGGACGCTCCAACGGGCGGTCGCAGCCGGCGAAGATGCGGATGTCGGTTCGACCGGCCAGTTCGCAGACGATGCGCGCGTTCTTCTGCGTCAGCGCCAGCGGCACGTTGCCCGCGACGGCGGTGATCCCCAGCACTTCGATCTCGTCGGGGCTGGCCAGTGCCAGAAGGATCGCGACGGCATCGTCCTGTCCGGGGTCGGTGTCGATGATGATCCTGCGGGACATGGGGGCTCCGTATTGCGAGGTGTCGCGCGAGAGTGACGCGGGCGGGCCGCGGAGTCCACGGGTGGATTGCGGCGACGCGGCGGATCGGAAAGGATGGCCGGAAACAGGGGCGGATCGGGCAGGGATCATGCGGGTATACCTACACGCCGGGGCGCACCGGACCGGCACCTCGTCCTTCCAGGCCTGCCTGTCGGCCAACCGCGGCGCGCTGGAGGCGGCGGGGTTCGACCTGGCCTATCCGGGGCGCGACGGGATCGCCGACGGCAGGCTGGCGCTGCGGCTGCCGCATCCGCGCCACGCCCGGTCGCCGGACGACGCGTGGATCGCGGGCGTGACCGGGGAAATCGCCCGCCATCGCAAAGACGGGTCGCGTGACCTGATCCTGTCCGAGGAGAACATCCCCGGACGGATGTATCACTTCTACAAGGGCGAGTTCTTTCCCGCCGCGCGCCGCCGCGCCAAGCTGCTGGCCGCCGCGCTGCCGGGGCCGGTGGCGCATCTGGTCTACGTGGTGCGGCGGTACGACCAGCTGTTCGTCTCGGCCTATCGCAAGCGGGCCGAGGACAACGCGGTGCCGACGTTTGCCGAGATTCGCGACCGGATGGCGGGGATGGAGCGCGGCTGGCCCGAGCTGATCACCATCCTGCGCAACCGGTTCCGGCCCGAGCGGTTCAGCGTGGTGGAGTATGGCGCGCGGGGGACGAGTGCCGCGTTGCTGCAGCGCCTGCTGCCCGAGGGCGCGATCGCGGCCCCGGTGGAGCCGGAGCGGAGCCTGAACCTGTCCGCCACCGACCGCGCGCTGAAGTTGCTGCAGGCGCGGTATCGCGCGGGCGAGGCGCTGGACCGTCCCGCGTGGCAGGCGGTCGTGGCGGAGCATGCGGGGGACCGGACCGATCTGGGCTTTGCCGCCTTCACGCCCGGACAGATCGCGGCGATGGAAAAAAGATATGCCGACGATCTCGGGGAAATCGGCGGCATGGATGGTGTCACGCTGGTGCGCTAGGCGCGGCTCAGCCGTCGAAATCGACCTCTTCGATCAGCTTGATCGCGTCGGGGCGCAGGGCGGCGATGTCCATCAGGTTGACGTCGTCCGGGGTGAACGTGCCCCAGCCCTGCACCAGCTCGGAGGGTTCGGAGCCCGGTGCGATCGGGTATTCGTGGTTCGCCTCGGCATAGATTTCCTGCGCTTCGGGCGAGACGAGGAATTCCATCAGCTTGATGGCGTTGTCCTTGTTCGGCGCCGACTTGGTCAGCGCGATGCCCGAGATGTTCACATGCGCGCCGCCGTTCTCGAAGGTCGGGAAGACGATGCGGACGGAGTTCGCCCATTCGGTCTGCTCGGGATCGGCCAGCATCTGGCCCATGTAATAGGTGTTGCCGATGGCGATGTCGCATTCACCGGCCCAAATCGCCTTGACCTGCGCGCGGTCATTGCCCTGCGGCTTGCGGGCGAGGTTGGATTTCAGTCCTTCCAGCCAGGTCTTCGTGGCCTCCTCGCCATGGTGATGCAGGTAGGCGGCGACCAGCGCAACGTTGTAGGCATGGGTGCCGGAACGGGTGCAGAGACGGCCTTCCCACTTCGGATCGGCGAGATCCTCGTAGGTGGTCACCTCGCCATCCGCCACGCGCTCTTTCGAGGCATAGACGATGCGGGCGCGGGTGGTCAGACCCCACCACTGGCCCTCGGGATCGTGGAAGGCGGCGGGGACGTTGGCGCTGAGGACCTCGGACTGCACCGGCTGCGTGACACCGGCCTCGACCACGGCGTTCAGGCGGGCGATGTCGACGGTCAGCACCAGATCGGCGGGCGAGCGGTCGCCCTCGGCCTGCAGGCGCTCGACCATGCCGGTGTCGAGGAAGGCGACGTTTACGGCGATCCCGGTCTCGGCGGTGAAGGCGTCGGTCAGCGGTTTCAGCAGTTCCGGCTGGCGGTAGGAGTAGAGGTTCACCTCGTCGGCCATCGCGGGCGTGGCGGCGACAGCGAGGGCGAGCGCGGTGCTCTTGGCGGCGTGGAACATGGGTCCTCCCTTTCGTGTGGAGCCTTTGCGTCGCCGCCGCTTAAATCCGAGTTATTTTGTCGGGTCAATGCCTGAATGTTTGTATCAGGTATTCGTGTCCGCCCTTCGCGCCACCGCCTTGCGTGCTTTTTCCTCCGCCTTGGCCTCATCCCAAAGCGCGTCCATTTCGGCCAGGTCGCTGTCGCGCGGGGTCTTTCCGATCGCTTCAAGTTTCTCTTCGATCCGATTGAATCGGCGCGTGAATTTCGCGTTGGCCGCCCTCAGTGCCCCCTCGGGATCGACCTTCAGATGCCGCGCGAGGTTGGCGACGACGAACAGCAGGTCGCCGAACTCCTCCTCGATCTCCTCGGGGCCCAGCCGGTCCCGCGCCTCGACCAGTTCGGCGGCCTCCTCGGTCAGCTTGTCCAGAACGTCGCCCGCGCCGGGCCAGTCGAACCCGACCCGTGCGGCGCGGTTCTGCAGCTTGATCGCGCGGGTCAGCGCGGGCAGGCCGAGCGCGACGCCGTCCAGCACGCCCCCCTGCGCCTTGGCCGCGCGTTCGGCGGCCTTGATCGTCTCCCAGTCCTTCGTCTGCTGCTCTGGCGACTTGTCGCGGCTTTCGTCGCCGAAGACATGCGGATGCCGGGCCACCATCTTGTCCGACATCGTGTCCGCGACCTCGTGAAAGTCGAACAACCCGCGTTCGACGGCCATCTGCGCGTGGAACACCGTCTGGAACAGCAGGTCGCCAAGTTCGCCCTTCAACTCGCCCCATGCCTCGCGCTGGATGGCGTCGGCGACCTCGTAGGCTTCCTCGATCGTGTAGGGGGCGATGGTGGCGAAATCCTGCTCGATGTCCCAGGGACAGCCGGTCTCGGGATCGCGCAGCCGGGCCATGATCGCCAGCAGGCGCGGCATCCCGCCCTTGGGGTCGTGGATCAGGTCATCCGCCATTGCAGGCCCTCCGGCTTTCAGGTTTGGTGACAGGCAAACCAGAGCATCCTGCAGGAGTCCACCCATGCCCGTCATCAACCGCATCGCCGGCTTTGCCGACGACATGAAGACGTGGCGGCGGCACCTGCATGCGCATCCGGAGCTGGGATTCGAGTGCCACGAAACGGCGGCCTACGTGGTCGACCGGCTGAAGGAATTCGGGATCGAGGAGATCCACACCGGCATCGCCACATCCGGCGTCGTCGCGATCATCGAGGGGCAGGGCAAGGGTCCGACCATCGGCCTGCGCGCCGACATGGACGCCCTGCCGATCATCGAGGCGACGGGAGCGGAACATGCCTCGACCGCGCCGGGGCGGATGCATGCCTGCGGGCACGACGGGCACACGACGATGCTGCTCGGCGCCGCGCGCTATCTGGCGGAAACGCGGAATTTCGCCGGCCGGGTCGCGCTGATCTTCCAGCCGGCCGAGGAACTGGGCGGCGGTGCAGGCGTGATGGTCAAGGAAGGCGTGCTGGACCGCTTCGGCGTGGAACAGGTCTATGCCGTCCACAACGCGCCGGGCATCGCGGCGGGCACCTTCATGACCGGGCCGGGGCCGGTGCTGGCCTCCGACGACACGTTCCACATCCACGTGAAGGGGCAGGGCGGCCACGCCGCCAACCCGCAGGAGACGCGCGATCCGATCATGGCCGCCGTCGGCATCGCGCAGGCGCTGCAGACGATCATCAGCCGCAACCACTACGCCCGTGACGAAATGGTGCTGTCGGTGACGCAGATCCACGCGGGCACCGCCGACAACGTGATCCCCGACACCGCCTATCTGAACGGCACCATCCGCAGCTTCGTCCCCGAGGTGCGCGACATGGCGAAGCGCCGGATGGAGGAGATCGTGAAGGGGCAGGCGGCGGCCTATGGCGTCGAGGCGGAGCTGGACTACCAGTATGGTTATCCGCCCACCGTGAACGACCCCGACAAGGCCGCCTTTGCCGCCGAGGCCGCCCGAGGTGTGGTGGCAAGTGATCAGGTGATCTTTCGCGAGAACCGGGAAATGGGGGCCGAGGATTTCGCCTACATGCTGCAGGCCCGCCCCGGCGCCTACATGGTGATCGGGCAGGGCGACACGGACGGGCTGCACCAGCCCGGCTACGACTTCAACGACGACATCGCGCCGCTCGGCGCCAGCTACTTCGTGCGGCTGGTCGAGACGGCGCAGCCTGCGAGGTAACGGATGGCACTGGAAGACGCCAAGACCGCAATCGACGACGCCTTCACGCGGAAAGACCTGAAAGGCCTGTCCTTCGAGAACGCCTTCGCCGGCGCGACCTCGTTCCTGCGGCGGAAATACACCAAGGACCTGACCGGCGTGGACCTTGCCGTCACCGGCGTGCCCTTCGACCAGGCGGTGACGCACCGCACCGGCACCCGCTTCGGCCCCCGCGCCATCCGCGAGGCGTCGAGCCTGCAGCCCTACGACCCGCCCTATGGCTGGGATTTCGACCCGCTGAGCGAATTCGCCGTCATCGACTACGGTGACGTCGCGTTCGATTACGCCAAGGTCTGGGAGACCCCCGCACTGATCGAGGCGCATATCCGCACCATCCTCGCGGGCGGCGCGGGGACCGTGACGCTGGGGGGCGACCACTTCGTCACCCTGCCGATCCTCAAGGCCCATGCCGAGAAGTTCGGCCCGCTCGCCCTGATCCAGTTCGACGCCCATTCCGACACATGGCAGGACGACGACATGGAACGGATCGACCACGGCACCTTCGTCTACAAGGCGATCAAGCTGGGGCTGATCGACCCGGCGCGATCGGTTCAGGTCGGGATTCGCACAACGAATCCGGATACCTGGGGCATGAACATCATCGACGCCCGCACGGTTCACGAGGCCGGGCCTCAGGCCATCGCGGCGCGGATCCGCGAGATCGTGGGCGATCAACCGGCCTACCTGACATTCGACATCGACGCGCTCGACCCGGCCTTCGCGCCGGGCACCGGGACGCCGGTCTGGGGCGGGCTGAGCTCGGGTCAGGCGGCGATCATGCTGCGCGATCTGGCCGGGGTGAACCTGACCGGCGGCGACGTGGTCGAGGTCTCGCCGCCCTATGACACGACGGGGGCGACGGCCATCGCGGGCGCGCACGTCGCGATGGAACTGATCTGTCTCTGGGCCTATACTCGGCGCCGCTGAGGTCTCGCACAGGGGGAGGCATGGTCTGGGCCCTGGCCATCTTGGTGGCCGCGATCGTCATCTTGCAGGCAGTGCTGCGTCTGGCGCCGATCCGGGCGGCGGACTGGCATGTGCCGCCGCAGGCCGAGCGGGACGAGGACCGGCCCGACGGCCTGCGCCGGCGCATCACGGCCTGGCCCGATGCGCTGGCGGAATTCGACCGCATCATCCGCGACACGCCCCGCACCGAGCTGCTGGCAGGCAGCCTGCGGTCGGGGATGATGACCTATGTCACCCGCTCCATGATCTGGGGCCTGCCGGACCTGACGACGGTCCGCAGCCGCGACAGCCGGCTCGAGATCCATGCCCGCGCGCGGTTCGGCCGGTCAGATCTCGGGCGCAACCGCCGGCGTGTCGAGCACTGGCTGAGACGTCTGGAGCGGGGCGGTTGACTGCGGCAGGGATGTCCGGGGCAGCGACAGGCGCGACACCTCGCAGCCTTCGCTGATCTCGCGCCACATCGGCACGTTCAGCGACATCTGGCACTGGGCCATGAACATGCGGCCATCCACGTGCAGGCAGATCGTCTCGCCAAGTTCGATGCGGCCGCCGGTGGTGTCGGTGCAATAGCAGTCGATCACCTTGCCGCCCGGACCCTTGACGTCGGCGGCGGCGGACCCGGCCAGAAGGCAAAGGATGATCGCGCTACGCATGGGCTGATGATACCACCGTCAGGGCCCTTGACCAAGCCCGAGTGATGGGGGACAGACCCGCATGATTTCCGAAGACCGCATCCACCGCATTCTCGACCGTTTCGGCTATGTCGAGGCCCGCATGTCGCAGGGCGGCGGCGACATCGCCGCGCTTGGCCGCGAATATGCTGAACTGCGCCCCGTGGTGGAGCAGATCCGCGACTGGCAGGCCCTGCGCGCCGACATGGACGAGGCGCAGGAGATGCTGGCCGACCCCGAGATGCGGGCGCTGGCCGAAGAGGAACTGCCGCGCCTCAAGGCCCGTCTGCCCGAGGCCGAGAAGGCGCTGCAACTGGCGCTCCTGCCCAAGGACGCCGCCGACGCGCGCCCCGCGATGATCGAGATCCGCCCCGGCACCGGCGGGGACGAGGCGGCGCTCTTCGCGGGCGATCTGCTGCGGATGTACCAGCGCTATGCCGAGGGGCGGGGCTGGCGGTTCGAGATCGTCGAGATGGCCGAGACGGAACTCGGCGGCATCAAGGAGGTCGTCGCAGCGGTCCGGGGCGAGGGCGTGTTTGCCCGGCTCAAGTTCGAATCCGGCGTCCACCGCGTCCAGCGGGTCCCCGAGACGGAATCGGGCGGGCGGATTCACACTTCGGCAGCCACCGTGGCGGTTCTGCCCGAGGCCGAGGAGGTGGACGTCCAGATCGACCCGAACGACCTGCGGATCGACACCATGCGGTCGTCCGGCGCGGGCGGCCAGCACGTGAACACCACCGATTCCGCCGTGCGCATCACCCATATCCCGACCGGTATCGTGGTGACCTCGTCGGAAAAGTCCCAGCACCAGAACCGCGCCATCGCGATGCAGGTGCTGCGGAACAAGCTGTTCGACATGGCCCGCCAGTCCGCCGCCGACGCCCGCGCGGCCGACCGCAGGGCGCAGGTCGGATCGGGCGACCGCAGCGAGCGGATCCGCACCTACAACTTTCCGCAGGGCCGGATGACCGATCACCGGATCAACCTGACGCTCTACAAGCTCGATGCCGTGATGCAGGGCGATCTGGACGACATCATCGACGCCCTGATCGCGGACCATCAGGCCGCGCTCTTGGCCGAGGACGAGGCGTGACCACCGGTCACGCGGTGATGACCGAGGCCGGTCGCCGCCTGACCGCCGCGGGGATCGAGAACGGGCAGGGCGACGCGCTGGCGCTCATGGCCCATGCCTATGGCGGCTCGACCCCGCGCTATGCGCTCATGGGGGCCCTGCGCGATCCGCTGCCCGACGCTGTCGCGGCGCGGTTCGAGGCTGCCGTCGCGGCACGTCTGAAACGCCAGCCGGTCAGCCAGATCACCGGGTATCGTCAATTCTGGAAGCACCGCTTCGCCGTCACCCGCGACACGCTGGACCCGCGCCCGGATACCGAAACGCTCGTCGCCGCCGCGCTCGAGGTGCCGTTCGACACGGTCCTTGACCTCGGCACCGGCACGGGCTGCATATTGCTGAGCGTTCTCGGCGACCGGCCCGGCGCGACCGGGACCGGCACCGACCTCTCTGACGCCGCGCTGGCGGTTGCGCAGCGCAATGCCGGGGCGCTTGGCCTGACGGAACGCGCGACCCTGATCCGGTCCGACTGGTTCGCGCAGGTCAGGGGCCGTTTCGACCTGATCCTGTCGAACCCGCCCTACATCACCGAGGCCGAGATGGCCGACCTCGCCCCTGAGGTGCGGGACTGGGAGCCGCATCTCGCGCTCACACCCGGCGGGGACGGGCTGGAGGCCTATCGCACTATTGCGGAGGGAGCGTCGGCACATCTGACCGGGGGTGGACATCTGATGGTCGAGATCGGCCTGACACAGGGCGCGGCCGTCGCCGAGGTCTTCGCGGCAGCCGGTCTGACGGACATCCGCATCCTTCCAGATCTGGACGGAAGGGACCGCGTGGTTGCGGCAAAAGCGCCGTAGACCCATCACAACAGGGCGAAAATGCGCGTAAAGCTGTGGATTTTTCCCATTTCCCCCTTGTCAGGACCCCTCCGAGATGTTTACTCGGATACCAAGTCAGCGCGGAGGATGACCTTTCGCCATCCCGCTTGACTCCAAGCCGAACAGAACCGCCGACCCGAGACAAGGACGCGCAAGAGGCGCATCGCGGGGCGCACGGAACGGATAAACGCAGGCTGGACTACAGGACATATGAGATCTTCGAAATCACGTTCGCGGAACAAGTCGAACCGCAACAACCGGTCCGTCGGGAACATCGTCAACCGCGTTTTCGACAGCTCGGGGCCCGAGGGCAAGGTCCGCGGCACCCCGCAGCAGATCATCGAGAAATACAATCAGCTGGCGCGTGACGCACAGCTTGGCAACGACCGCGTGGCGGCTGAGAACTTTCAGCAGCACGCCGAACACTACCTGCGGATGCTGGGCGAGGCCCAGAAGGAGCAGGACCAGCGGCGCGAGCAGCAGGAACAGGAAAACCGCCAGCGTCAGGCCGATCGCGATCGCGAACGCGCGCAGCGGCAGGAACGGGAATCGGGCGGTCAGTCCGACGACCAGCCCCAGCATTCCGAGGCCGAGGCGGCACGCGACGACAGCGGGCGGCAGGAGCAGCCCCGTCAGGACGCACCCCGTCAGGACGCCCCGCAGAAGGCCGATGCGCTGGACGTGGTCGAAACCTCCGAGCCCTCGGGCGACGAGGAAAGCGGCCTTGTCGAAACGCCCGAGAACAAGCCCCAGGCCAAGCCCAAGCGGACCTACAACCGCAAGCCGCGCAAGCCCAAGGGTGACGGGAATTCGACCCCGGACGAAGGCGCACCCGCCGCGGCGGAGTGATCGTCAGGCGGGCTTGGTCAGCATCAGCCAGACGATGGCCAGCACCGCCGCGAAGGCCGGAAAGCCGAAGGCGAACCACAGACGGTAAAGACGATGATAGGCGGGCGGCAATGCCCGCCTTTCGTCCCTCGCGGCCCGCGCCATGTCGCGCAGCCGGATCTGGAAGCCTACGACCGGCAGCCAGAACGCGCCCACCACGACATAGAGCAGCAGCGACCACGCGACCCAGCCCTCGGTCAGCGGCCATCCCGCGCTCAGCGCCAGCAGCGCGCCGGTGACGGGCTGGGCGATTGCGGCGGTGGCGGTAAAGACGAAATCCGCGATCACCACGATCTCCGCCACATGCGCGATCAGCGACGGATCGCGGCTGCGCTGCGCCATCACCATGAAGAACGCGATTCCCGCCCCGGTGCCGAGCAGCACGGTCGCGCCGATGACGTGCAGGAACAGCAGGATGTCGTGGGTCATCGCGTCTCAAGCCCCAGCCAGACCACGATGGCCAGCGCCATGCCGGGGATCACCTTGACCATCGCACCCAGCGGATCGGCCCAGAGGTCCGGCGCCAGAAGCGCGGCCCCGGCCATGTAGGCGAGCGACACGGCCACCATCCCCGCCGCCGCCAGCCGCGTGGCCCTGCGCCACAGGATCGCCGCGCCGAGGGCGATGTCGGTGACGGCGCCGCCGAGGACCAGCACCATGGCGAGAGCTCCATTCGTGCCCCGCGATGTCAGAACCTCTGCCGCAGCGCCGGGATCGGCCAGGGCCACAAGCCCCGAGACCAGCCAGAACAGCGCCAGCACGCCGATGGCCAGCGGCAGGGCGAGGAACATCCGCGCGTAGGTCACGTCCTGCCGCGTGGCGGGCATGGCGGCCAGCGTCGCCTCCAGCCCCCGGCAGGGGTGCGCGCCCGCTGCGTTCCATACCGCAGGGTCGCCCCGGATACCCTCCGCCAGCGCCTTCAGCGCCGTGGTGCGCAACGGGGACCGCCAGCCGAGATGGCCGAGCGCGTCCGCCATGGCGCCGCCAATGCGCAGCAACGGATAGGGGACGGAGGGTGTCCATGGCGCGGGGGGCAGGCCCAGCCACCGGCGGATCCGTGTGGAGAGGTCGGGAAAGGTCCAGACCTCCGGCCCGGTGAGATCCGCGACCAGTCCCGAGGTCACGTCGCCCCGGACCGCCGCAACCACCGCTGCAGCCAGATCGTCGATGAACACCGTCTGCACCGGCGCGTCCGGCAGGATGCGCGGCATCACTCCCGGCATAGCGCAGGCGGCGCGCAGCAAAGCCGTGCCGCCATAGGCTTCGGGGGCCAGCACCAGAGTCGGGCGCAGGATCACGTGGTCGGCCATCCCCGCCACCACCGCATCGCCGCGCGCCTTGGAGCGGAAGAACTCCGTTCCGGCTATCTCCGATACGCCTGCCGCCGAGATCTGCACGAACCGCAGCGCACGCCCCTCCGCCGCCCCGGCAATCCGCGACAGGGCGGTGACGTGAATCGCCTCCAGATCGTCACGCGCCCCGTCCTGCAGCGCGCCCGAGGCGTTCACCACCGCGTCCACGCCGTCGAGGAGGACGCGCCAGTCGTCGACGCTGACCTGACCTATGTCCCGGATGTGCCAGTGTATGTCCGGCGCCACGGCTTCGGCCGACCGCGCGGACCGGCCCATGCCGGTGACCTCGAACCCCTGGGCCTTCAGCGCCCGCAGACAGGCGGAACCGATCAGGCCGTAGCCGCCCAGAACCAGAACACGCCGGACCCCGGTCATCCCGCCTTGACAGCGCGGGCCAGCGCGCAGAACTGTTCCAGCGACACCGTCTCGGCCCGGTCGGTCGGCTCGATGCCGGACGCGATCAGACGGTCTTCCAGATCGGGGACCAGCCCCTTGAGCGCCGCGCGCAGCATCTTGCGCCGCTGGTTGAAGGCCATCGCCACCACCCGTTCCAGCACCTTGGGATCGGCCTCGAACCGCGGCGCGGGCAGGGCGGTCAGGTGCACGACGGCGGAGGAGACCTTGGGCGCGGGGGTGAAGGCCTCGGGTGGCAGGCTCAGCACGATGCGCGGATCGGCGCGCCACTGGGCCAGCAGGGCGAGACGGCCGTACGCCTTCGATCCCGGCGCGGCGGTGATGCGCTCGGCCACCTCCTTCTGGAACATCAGCGTCAGGCTTTCCCAGAACGGCGGCCATTCGGCGGGGGTCAGCCAGCGCACCAGCAGTTCGGTCCCGACATTGTAGGGCAGGTTCGCCGCGACCCGGATCGGCGGGGTCAGATGCGCCAGCGGGTCGACTTCCAGCGCGTCCCCGTTGATGACCTCAAGCCGCCCCGGATAGACCGCCGCGATCTCGGCCAGCGCGGGCATGCAGCGGGCGTCCTTCTCGATCGCCAGCACGCGCCGCGCGCCTTCGGCCAGCAGGCCACGGGTCAGGCCGCCGGGGCCGGGCCCGATTTCCAGCACGTCGCAGGCCGACATATCCCCCGCGAGGCGGGCGATCTTGGCGGTCAGGTTCAGGTCCAGCAGGAAGTTCTGGCCGAGCGCCTTCTTCGCGCTCAGCCCGTGGGTCGCGATGACATCGCGCAGGGGCGGCAGGCCGTCGATGGTCGCCACGGACGGCCCCGCCCGGTCAGTAGATGACGATCCGCGTCTCGGCGCGGAGCTGTTCCAGCAGGGTGGCGCCATAGCTTTCCAGCTTGGCGTTCTGCAGCTGCGCGCGCAGTTCCTCGCGGTCCACGCCCTCGGCGGCCTCGGTGTTGCGCTTGCACAGCATCAGGAACACCAGCGTCTGCCCGTTGGAGCGGGTCAGCGCGGTCGAGACCTCGTTGGTGTCCAGCTTGGCCAGTTCGTAGGCGACATCTGTCGGGATCTCGCCCAGGGCCTTTTCGCCCCGGTCCAGAACGCTCGGCGGCTGGCCCTTGGCGACGCCGTAGAGATCGTCACAGGTGTCCACGGTGTTGCGCAGCTTGGCGGCCTCGGCCAGCGTGGCCTCGCTGCGGCCCCCGGCAAGGTAATAGGCGGCATAGTCGATTCCGGTCACCTTGCGCGGCTTGAACTCGCCTTCCTCGATGGCGCGCAGCTGGAACAGCGCGATGGCGCCGGGGATGGTCAGCGGGCTGGAAACCTCGCCGACCTTCAGCCCGAGGATGACCTGCCGCAGCGCGGGCGGCATGTCGGGCACGTTCATCCAGTTGACGCGGCCACCGGACCGGCCCGAAGGCGCGGCGGAATACTCACGCGCGGCGGCGGCGAAGCCTTCCAAGGTGGTGATCCGGGCGATCTGGCTGGCGATGGCCTGTGCCTGACCCTCCTGTCCCGGCGGGGTCGGGATGAAGATCTCGGAAATCAGCACGCGCACGTTGTCGCCCGAGCCCGAGGTGGTCAGCACCTGGTCGATGTCGCGGTCGGTGATGTCCACCAGACGGCCATAGCGGCCACGGACGACCTTGCGCCACAGCAGGCCGGCGCGGACGAAATCGTCGAAAGTCTGTTCGGCCACGCCCGCGCCGGCCAGCGCCTGCACGAACTGTTCCGAGGTCAGGTTGGCACGCGCCGCGAATTCCGTCTTGCCGGTCGCCAGCTCGCCCTCTTCCAGCTCGGCCCCGACCTGCCGGGCCGCTTCCAGCCGCAGGCGGTCGTCGATCAGCTGCTGCTGCGCGATTTCCTCGGGATCGCCGGGGGCGTTCAGGACTTCCAGCAGGCGCACGCGCTGCTGGAACTCGAACTGGGTCACGACCTCGTCCCCGACCTTGATGGCGGGGGCGAACAGGCCCTGCGCGGAAACGTTGCCCGCAGCCAGGGTCAGGACTAGCGCCAGGACTGCGCCGATGAATCGGGAGACATGAAATCGTGTCGTGGTCATCTGTGCTCGATACGTCATTTGCAGGTCCGGGTGAAGCGCTGGCCGCCGGCCTTGGCTGAAAAGCCGCGCAGCCCGATGGAAAAGCTGAACTCGGTCGATGGCTGGACGATAGTGGAAGAGGTGAAGCGGCGCGAGGCCGAAAACTCCATCTCGACGCACTCGTTGATATAGGCGATCCCGAAGCCTGCCTCGGCGGTGGCATCGGCCAGCAGGTCATAGCGCCAGCTCGCGCTAAGCAGGACGTTCTCGGTCACGCGGAAGGTGCTGTCGATCGACCATTCCGACAGCGTGTCGGGCCGGTTTTCCTGCGGATCGTCGTCCAGCCACAGGTAACTCGCCCCGATCGCGACCTTGGGCGTGATCCAGCTGGCCCGCGCTTCGGCCTTGGTCAGGTCGCGGCGGTCGCGGAAAATTGCACGGGCGGTGAACGCCAGATTCTCGGGCGAGGTGATCTGACCGGCTACCAGCAGGTCCGAACTCCGCCCCGACAGGCCCGAGGACAGGTGGAAATCGCCGTCGTTGTCCTCGCGCACGATCTGGCCCAGCGTCACGCGGTTCTGCCAGCCCGTGGCGGTGAAGCGCGACCAGTTCAGCCCGATCGCCGCCCGCCGCCCGCGTTCGCGCCGGTCGGTCGAGGGAAAGCGGGACATGGCCAGCAGGTTGCCCTCGTCGAACTCGACGCGGGTGCTTTCCTCGTTGGCGACCGTCAGGTCCTGCCCGCCGGTCCATGCGAACTGGGCCACCGGTTCGATGATGTTGACCGACCCGTCGCCGCCGCGCCGCGACCACGGCCAGCGCAGGGTGATGCCGGTGCGCGGCGCGATGCCGGTGTCCGAGGCGGGCAGGGTGCTGTCCTGCCCGGTGCGGATCGCATCCACCGAGACGCCGAACTCCATCCCGAGCCGCAGCCCGAGCGGCAGCGTTTCCGTCCGGTGATAGGCCGCGTCGACGCTCAGCCGTCCCACGTCGCGCCCGTCCACGATCGTATCCGGATCCGGCCCGTCGGTGTCGCGGTCGGACCAGCGCAGATGGCTGTGCGCCTCGGCCCCCAGCCGGAACTCGCCCCCGAAGCGGGCGGGGAAGAACCGCCGTTCATAGGTGACGTTGCCGATGAAGGCCGGGATCGTGTTGTTGTCCTCGTTCACCCGCAGGGTGCGGAAGCTGGTGATCGCGCCCCGGATGAACTCGTCGCGGCGGACCCGGATGACCGAGACCTCGCTGTCCAGCCGGTCCTTGTCGGAATAGTCGTATTCGGTCGGATAGGCCGCGTCGGTCGTGGCCTCGATGTCGAACTCGAGCCGGAAGTCGCGGGGCAGGCGGAAGCTGCCGCCGCCCGAGATGAAGCCACGGATGTCGCCGGGCCGGATGTCGTCGTCGCTGATCGCGCCGTTGAACTCGATCCGACCGGTGCGGAACGCCTGACGATAGCGCGCCTCAAGCGTCCGGGTCCGGTCCGAGACATAGGGCGTCAGCGTCAGGTCGCGGCTTTGCCCGAGTGTGATGAAGTAGGGGACCTTGACCCCGGTCCCGGTTTCCGAGTTGCGGCGGAGCGAGGGGATCAGGAACCCGGTCGCGCGATCCTGCGTCGGGTCGGGAAAGCGCATCCGGGGCAGCCAGAAGATCGGAATCCCGACCACCTCGAACCGGGCGTCTTCGAAATAGAGCTGCCGCTCGGTCTGGTCGTGGACCACCCGCCGCGCCCGGATCTGCCAGAGCGGCGGAGTGCCGTCATCGCAGACGTGGCAGGATGTCACCGTCGCCTTGTAGAGCTGGGTATAGCGCCCCTCGATCCGGTTCAGCTGGTACGAGGCGAGCTGCACCTGCTGGTCCAGCATCATCCGCGCCCCGCGCACCAGACCGTTGCGCAGGTCGGCGTCCAGAGCGGCGCTGTCGGCGATGATGACGGCGCGGCCGGTCTCCTCGGTCAGGACGATCGGGCCCTCGATATAGAGCTTGTCGCCAGTCCGGTCATAGACGATCCGCCGGGCCTGCAGGCGGGTGCCATCGCGCAGCGCCTCGACATTGCCCGTCGCGACGACCCGGTTGCGCCCGTCCAGTTCCACCCGGTCGGCCACCAGCACCGCGCTGCCGCTCTGCGCCATGGCCGGACGGGGGCCGGCCGCGGCAAGCGCGGCGGCAATCCCGAGGGCGGCGAGGAGGGTGGTCAGGCGGCGGATCATCTCATGCATCCTCCTGATGCAGGATGAGGCCGAGCGCAAGCATCACCGCCGCAACTGGCGGAGTCCATGCGGCGACGATCAGCGGAACCTGCCCGTTTTCCCCGAGGATCTGGGCGAAGTTGCGGATGTAGTGCAGCGCGAATCCCACAAGCACCGAGGCCAGCACCGCGATGCCCGTCCGCCCGCTGCGGATGTGGCGCATGGTGAAGGCGGCGGCGATCATCACCAGCGCGGTCAGGAACACCGGCCGCGCCAGTTCCGTCTGGAACCGCAGCAGGTGCCGCCGCGCGGTAAAACCCGCCTCTTCCAACGTGTCCGCATAGGCGGGCAGGTCCCAGACCGACACGGTGAGCGGGCGGGAAAAGCCCTCGCGGATGCGGTCGACCGTCAGGGTGGAGGGCAGGGTCATCTCGGCCCGCACCACGACCTGCGCCTCGGGGTTGACCACGCCGTCGAAATTCCACTGCGTGACGTTGCGCAGCCGCCAGACCCCGCCGCCGAGGCGTGCGACCTCGGCCTCGATCCGCCCGGTCAGCCCGCCCTCGGGCGCATAGGTGTAGAAGGTCGCGCCGTGCAGCCGCGCGCCGTCCTCGTCGGCGCGGTCCGCGCGGATAACGGTCTGCCCCTCGGGGCCGCCCTGCCTGAGCCACAGCCCGTCCTGGCTGATCGACAGGGCGTCGGTGGTGCCGAAACGGTAGAAGTCGCGCAGCGCGGAATATTGCCGGGCGGTGGTCGCGACGATCGGATTGATGACTGCCAGCGCCAGTATCCCGATGACCAGCATGGCCGCCATCGGCGCCAGCAGGCTGGTCAGCCCCGACCGCCCGGCCGCCCGGACCACGACCATCTCGGACGAGCGGGCCAGCCCGAGATAGGTGGCCACGGTGGCCAGAATGGCGATCAGCGGCAGGATCTCGTAGATCGTCTCGGGCGCATGCAGCAGCGCCATCCTTACCGAATCCGCGAACCCGGCACTGGTGTCCGACAGGATGCGGATCTGTTCGATCAGCTCGATCAGTGCCGTCAGCAGGCACAGGAGCAGGGCCAGGACGCCGAAGGCGCGCAGGAACCGGCGGGCGAAATAGGCATGCAGCGTCATGCTGTCCGGGCCCCGCCGCCAGCCGGCGCGCGCCGTCGGCCCGTCCAGCCCAGAAACGCCGCCGTGATGGCCAGCCCCAGCACCAGCGGCGCATAGATCGCGGGCCACATGGCCGGGTCCCGCAGTGTCGCGGCGGCGGTGATGTTCTCGGTCATCTTGACCAGCGCCAGCACCACGACGGCCAGCCCCATCTGCCGCCACGGCGCGAAGCGGCTGAAGCCGGCGTTCAGCATCACCGCGAACCCGGCCAGCGCCGTCACCAGGCAGGCGAGGCTGTCGCGCACCCGCCCGTGGCCCTCGGCCAGCACGAAACCCGTCGTTTCGCCGGTCAGCACCGCGATCGCCGCCGGATCGCGCAGAAGCGTCGCCGTCGGCAGCGCCAGCACCGGGGTCTCGTCGCCGATGCCCATGTCGATCAGCCGGGTCAGATCATACGAAAAGTCCTGAAACCGGGTGGTCAGCAACCGCCCGCTCTCCGCGTCCAGCGACTGCGCCATTCCGCCCAGCATCACCAGCCGCGGCTGCGCCCCGGAGTCCGCCTCCGGCTCGGCCGTATTCACAAGGTAGGCCCGCGCGGCGGTGTAGGTCTCGGCATGATCGTCCGCACGCCGGTCCGACAGAAACACGTCGTGCAGCGTTCCACTGTCGTCGATCCGCCGGATGTAGAACGTGACCCCCTGCACCGGGTGCAGGAACGTGCCCTCGCTCAGCAGCCGCGCCGCGACGTCCCGCGCAAGGCTGCGCTTCATGTCCGTCATCTCGCCCCGCGCCGAGGGCAGGACGACATGCACCAGCAGCGCCGCCCCCAGCGACACGGCCAGCCCGAACAGCACCACCGGCCGCGCCAGACGCCAGCCCGAGAAGCCCGCCGACTGCAGCACCAGCAGCTCGCTTTCCCCGTTCAGCCAGTTGGTCACGTAGACCACCGCGGCAAAGACCGCGATCGGCAGGACGATGCCGATCACCTCGGGCAGCGACAGTGCGGAATAGCGCAGCACCAGCCCCGCGCTCTGGCCGTCGCCGATCAGCCGGTCGAACACCTGAACGGCGGTGTTGATCCAGTAGATGCCGACCAGCACGAGGGCGAAAAATCCAAACAGGCGCGCCAATTGCGACAGCATGTATCTGTCGAACCGTGTCACCGCCCCTTGTCCCCTTCTCCGCGGGGGCACGTGCCTGTGCCGCCGCCTCACGGGGCGAAGCCTAGCCCAATCCCCGGCACGGGAAAACTGCTATCTGGCCAAACCGGGGGGGCGGCGCTAGCCTGCCCGGCGACACCCGATCACCCGACAGGAGCCCCCCTTGACCGACCCCGTTTCCGTAAGCTTCGCCGCCACCGACCTCGACGCCATCGCCACCGCCAAGGGGACCGTCGTCGTTCTCGCCGACGAGGAGGGCAGGACCGGTCCGGTCGGCCGCCGGGTGAACAAGCTGACGCGCGGCGCGCTGAACCGGCTGACGGAGAGCGAGGGCTTTGCCAAGGTCAAGACCGGCCAGACCCGGACCATCGCGATGCCCGTGGGGATGGAAGCCGAGACGCTGGTCGTCCTGCGCCTGCCCAAGAAGGCCACGCAGGACGAGGCCCGCCGCGCAGGCGGCGCCCTGGCCGCCACGCTCGGCACCGGCGGCCTGACGCTCTGCGCCGACAAGGCGCGGCGCGCCGGTGACATCGCCTTCGGCCTGATGCTGCGCGCCTATGCCTTCGACGCCCGCAAGACCGAAAAGGCCGATGCCAAGGGCGCCGTCACCGTCATGGTCGCCGATCCCGACGCCGCCGAGGCCGCATTCGCCGCGCCCCGCGCGCTGGCGGAGTCGGTGTTCTTCACCCGCGATCTGGTGAACGAACCCGCCAACGTCCTGACCACCACCGAATTCGCCGACCGGCTGCTGGCGATGAAGGACCTCGGGCTCAAGGTCGAGGTGCTGGAAGAGGCGGACATGGAAAAGCTTGGCATGAACGCGCTGCTGGCCGTCGGCATGGCCTCGGTTATGCCCTCCAAGGTCGTGGTCATGCAGTGGAACGGCGGCGGCGACGAGGCGCCGCTGGCGCTGATCGGCAAGGGCGTCGTCTTCGACACCGGCGGCATCTCCCTCAAGCCCGCGGGCGGGATGGAAGAGATGACGATGGACATGGGCGGCGCGGGCGTCGTCGCGGGCACCATGCGCGCACTGGCGCTGCGCAAGGCCAAGGCCAACGTGGTCGGCCTCGTCGGGCTGGTCGAGAACACGGTGGCGGGCAACGCCCAGCGTCCGGGCGACGTGGTCACGACGATGAAGGGCGACACGGTCGAGGTCATCAACACCGACGCCGAGGGCCGCATGGTTCTGTGCGACGTCATGTGGTACGCGCAGGACCGCTTCAAGCCCGCGGGCATGATCGACCTCGCCACCCTGACCGGGGCGATGATTATCGCGCTCGGACACGAACATGCGGGCATCTTCTCCAACGACGACGCCTTCTGCGGCGCGCTGCTCAAGGCGGCGGGGACCGAGGGCGAGGGGGCCTGGCGGATGCCGCTCGGCGACAAGTATGCCGAACAGCTGAAAAGCCGTATCGCCGACTGCAAGAACGTCGGCGGCCGTCCGGCGGGCTCGATCACCGCGGCGGAGTTCCTCAAACGGTTCGTCAAGGATGACACGCCGTGGTGTCACATCGACATCGCGGGCGTCGCGCTGAAGTCCGGGGACAGCCCGCTGTCGCCCAAGGGGGCGACCGGCTGGGGTGTTCTGACGCTCGACCGGCTGGTCGCGGACGGATACGAAAAGGGCTGATCCTTGGGCGAGGCCTATTTCTACCACCTGACCCGCCAGCCGCTCGAGGCCGCGTTGCCCAAGCTGCTCGAGGCCGCGATGTCGCGCGGCTGGCGCGTCGCCGTGCGTGGCCGCAATCCGCGTTTCATCGACTGGCTGGACCAGAAGCTGTGGCAGGGCCCGGACGAGGGCTTCCTGCCGCATGGCCAGTCGGGCGGCCCCCACGATGCGCTGCAACCGGTCCTGCTGACCACGGCCCCGAAGGCCGCGAACAACGCCACCTGCGTCATGAGCGTCGAGGGCGCCGAGATCGCCCCGGACGAGGTCCGCGCGCTGGACCGCAGCTGCATCATCTTCGACGGGGCCGACCCGGCCGCGCTCGACCGCGCGCGCCAGCAGTGGCGCGACCTGACCGGCGCGGGCTGCGGCGCGCAATACTGGTCGGACGAAAGCGGCTCATGGGCCAAGAAGGCCGAAAAACCCGCCACCTGACCGCGTGCGCCGCCCGATGGTGTCTCTCGCAGGCCCCCTGCTTCTTCTGGTCAAAAATACCTCGGGGGAGGCGCGGCCCAACGGGCCGTGACGGGGGCAGAGCCCCCATCGGCGCTCACCCCCGGACCGACGTCCCGGTCACTGAACCGCCGGCACCGCCTTCAGATAGGCCGCGATCGCCGCCCGGTCCTCGTCGCTCAGCCGCGCGGTGTTCTGAACCACTTCGGCCATCTCGCCGCCGACCACGTCGAATTCGGGCGTGAAGCCGGACTTGAGGTATTCCGCGATGTCGCCCTCGGACCAGTCCAGCCCGCCCGGCGTGATGTTGGGGATCCGTCCTTCGCCCGACGGGCTCGCCGCGCCGCCGAGCCAGCTGCCCGTCTCCAGCCCGCCGAGCGCGTTGCGCGGGGTGTGGCATTCGGCGCAGTGGCCGAGCGCCTCGACCAGATACCGGCCACGCTGCAGTTCCGGCGACAGCTCGCCCTCAAGCACCCAGTCGTCCTTGAAGAACAGGAATTTCCACCCCCCCATGAGCCGCCGGATACTGAACGGCAGGCCGACGTCATGCGGCTGGCTCGGCGTGTCCGAGCCGGGCAGGGTGGTCAGGAAGGCGTGCAGGTCCGCGATGTCCTGCGGTTCTGCCTTCACGTAGGAGGTATAGGGGAAGGCTGGGTAATAATGCTGACCCTCTGGCCCCACGCCCGCCTGCATCGCATTGGCGAGGTCGGTGAGGCTCCACCCGCCGATGCCGTGATCCGGATCGGACGAGATGTTGGGCGCGTAGAAGGTGCCGAAGTCGGTCTTGAACGGCAGACCGCCCGCCAGTACCAGCCGGGCCTCCTCCGCCGCGCCGGGGACCGCGTGACACGCCGCGCAGCCGCCGGCATAGAACACGGCCTCGCCGTGTTCCGGATCGCCGGTCAGGCCATCGAACCGCGCCGCGTCGACGCCCTGCGGCCGCGTGATGAACCAGAACGCCGCGCCGCCGAGCAGCGCGAGGATGAAGACGAGCCTGAGAAACCGATACATCCGACCTCAGCCCTCCACGGCGCGACGTCTGGTCATCATTCAGCTTTCCGGCGCGCGGTAAGCTTTGTGGCAGGCGCCACAGGCACCGCCGACACCGGCCATCGCACCCTGAAGCGCGGCCTGATCGTTGCCCGCCACTTCGGCCATCGTCGCGGTGGCTTCGGTCAGGGCCATCGCCTTGGCGCCGACGTCTTCCATGTTTTCCCAGATCGCGGGCAGGGCGCGGGTGCCCTCGACCGACCCGTTGTCCGACCCCTGCGGCCACAGCGACATCTGGTTCATCGAAGCCAACGCATGAAGGTTCTCGGCTGCCGCCTTGGCCGCGTCCGCGTTGTATTCCACGTCGCCCTTGGCCATCGCACCAAGCTGGCCGAGGTTGTAGGCGTAGAGATCCATCACCGCCTTGCGGGCCTTCACCGCGCCGGCGATTGCCGGGTCCGCGTGGCTTGCACCGATAGCCGCCCCGCCGACACCAAGCGCGGCCATAGCGGCCAACGCCATACCAAGTTTCTTCATATCCTAGCTCCCTGTGCTTGGAATTTTCGTATCCTACTTCTAGCAAGCGGAGCGTGTCGCACCGCTGACGAATTCGTGAGCCTTTCCGACACAGCTGAACACGGAGTGTGCATGCGCGCACACAATGCCCGCTTCTCGTGCACAGCTTCAGCGCAGGCGGGACGGCGGGCGAACCTGCTCCTTGTCCCACGGAAACCCGAAGACCTGTTCGAGCCCCCAGATCGCCAGGCAGGCCAGAACGACCGATCCCACCAGGATGATCCGGTTCCGCGAGGGCGGGTGACGCGCCCATCGGGTCATTCGGATCAGCCAGATCGGGTCCATCTCAGGTGAACCGCACTTTCCCGATGTAGGGCAGGTTGCGGTTGCACTGGGCATAGTCGATCCCGTAGCCGACCACGAACTCGTCCGGGATCTCGAACCCGATCCAGTCGGCGCGGAAGTCGACCTCGCGCCGCGACGGCTTGTCCAGCAGGGCGATGGTCTTCAGCTTCTTGGGGCGCCGTGCGGACAGCAGGTGGATGACGTGGCTCAGCGTATAGCCGGTGTCGACGATGTCCTCGACCACCAGCACGTTGCGACCTTCGATCTCGCCCCGCAGGTCCTTGAGGATACGCACCTCGCGGCTCGACTCGGTCGCATTGCCGTAGGACGAGGCCTCGAGGAAATCGACCTCGACGTCGCGGTCGCCCAGTTCGCGCACGAGGTCCGCGATGAACACGAAGGACCCGCGGAGCAGGCCGACGACGACCAGCCGCTCGTCCTTGGGAAACTCCGCCTTGATGTCGCGGCACAGCGCCTCGATCCGCGCCGCGATCGCCTTGGCGCTGATCATCTGGTCGATGACATATGGACGCTCTGCCATGATACCCCCTTGATCTCGCGGGCTCACTCTACGACATGGGGACCCACTGACAAGCACGGGAGCGTCATGCCAACCCATTCGGAAACCAGAGTGCTGCCCTATACGGCGGATCAGATGTACGACCTCGTGGCCGACGTGGGATCCTATCCGCAGTTCCTGCCGTGGTGCGCCGCGGCGCGTGTGAACCGGCGGACCGAGATCGAGGGCGGCGAGGTGATGGAAGCGGACCTCGTCATCTCGTTCAAGGTGTTCCGGGAAAAGTTCGGCAGCCGCGTGACGCTGTGGCCCGAACAGAAGAAGATCGACACCGAATACATCGACGGGCCGTTCAAATACATGAAGTCGAACTGGGCTTTCCGCGATGTCGACGGCGGCTGCGAGGTCTCGTTCTTCGTGGATTTCGAATTCAAGAACGCCGTGCTTCAGGGAATCATTGGCATCGTCTTCAACGATGCGATGCGCCGGATCGTCCGCGCGTTCGAGAACCGGGCGCAGGACCTCTACGGGACGGCGTGACCGGCGGCTGACCGGTCACGCCCCTCGCGTCAGGACACGTGGTCGTAGGCGCGTTCGCCGTGCTGCATCAGGTCGAGCCCGTTGGTCTCGGTCTCGGCATCGACCCGCATCGGCATCAGGAAGCCCACCAGTTTCGCCAGAACGAAGGTCACGACGACCGTGAACACGCCCACGATGGCCAGCGACCCGAGCTGTGCTGCAAAGCTGCCCGCGCCGAAGACCGCGATCATGATGGTCCCGAAGATGCCGCCGACGCCGTGGACGGCAAAGACGTCCAGCGTGTCGTCGATCTGCAGGACGCCGCGCATCAGGTTGACCGCCTCCTGACACAGGATCCCGGCGATGGCGCCGATCACCACGGCCTCGACCGGGCCGACATAGCCCGAGGCGGGGGTGATGGAGGCGAGACCGGCGATGGTGCCGGTGACGAGACCGACGAGCGACGCCTTGCCGTGCTTCATCCGTTCCCACATCGCCCATGTGAGCGATGCGGCGGCGGCGGACAGGTGCGTGACCACGATCGCCATCGCCGCGCCGCCATCCGCCGCCAGCTGCGAGCCGCCGTTGAAGCCGAACCAGCCGACCCAGAGCATCGAGGCGCCGATCATCACGAAGCCGGGGTTGTGCGGCGGCTTGGTCTTGTCGCGCCGCGGCCCGAGCATCAGCGCGATCACGATGGCCGCCAGCCCCGCAGTTTCATGCACCACTATCCCGCCCGCGAAGTCACGCGCACCGGTTTCACCGAAGATGCCGCCATCCGCCAGCATCCCGCCGCCCCAGATCCAGTGGACCACCGGCGCGTAGCACAGCAGCATCCACAGGGTTGAGAAGGTCAGGACCCAGCCGAAGGACGCCCGTTCGACATAGGCGCCGACGATCAGCGCGGGCGTGATGATCGCGAATGTCATCTGGAAGGCAAAGAACAGGATCTCGGGCAGGGTGCCCGACAGGCTCTCCGTGTCGATCCCGAGCAGCAGGGCCTTGCCGAAGCCGCCCCAGACCGCATTGCCATCCCCGAAGGCGATGGAATAGCCGAAGGCGAACCATGCGAGGCTCATCGCGCAGGCGATGGCAAAGCAGTGCATGAAGACCGAAAGCACGTTCCGCGCGCGGACAAGGCCGCCGTAGAACAGCGCCAGTCCCGGCAATGTCATGAATAGGACCAGGGCCGTGGCCACGATGATCCATGCGGTGTCCGCTGCGTTCACTGTCCCCTCCCGCGCAACCCGAATGATTTCAGGTGCACCACAGGGGGCGATTAGAAAAGGGGCAAAATTCCCTGGACCCGATTAATCGGGGCGCAGTTTGCAAAGAGACACATGGGTGGCGGGCTCAGGGACGGAACTCGGCCGCCTCCTTGAGCAGCTCCATCGCCCGGTCGCGTGACACCGCACGCACCCGGTCCCGGCCGAGCGCACCGAAATCCTGCGTCTCGCTGCGGGTCTCCATGCCTTCGCGGGCGACGGCGAAACAGACCCGGCCCTCGGGCTTGTCGCCCGCGCCGCCGGGGCCCGCGATCCCGGTGATCCCGACCGCCACACCGGCCCTCAGCGCGCGGCGCGCGCCCTCGGCCATCTCGACCGCCGTCTCCTCGCTGACCGCGCCGTAGGCTTTCAGCGTGTTCGTATCGACCCCCAGGACATCGCGCTTGGCGGCGTTGGAATAGGCGACGATCCCGCCCAGAACCACGTCCGAAGACCCGGCGACGTCGATCAGCCGGGCGCTCACCATGCCGCCCGTGCAGCTTTCCGCGGTGGCCAGTTTCAGTCCTGCGGCGCGGCAGGCGTCCAGCACCGACTCGGGGGTGATCTCAGCACTCATGGGGGCATTCCTCACGCTTAGGTTGAACGGCTCTGGCGCTGGCACATCCGGCGGCAGGTATCGCCCCGTGATGACCTGCGCCGCGCCATAATGGGAACGTTTTTCTAAGACATTTCATATCCCTGCACTCAGATGCAACAGAGGAGAAAGTGAGGATGCTTTCATCCATAGGGCTGGGCAGCGTTCCCCTGCTGTCCCAGCTTCAACAGGCGGTCAGCGCATCGTCGTCTTCGGGTTCGCCCGGAAACGGCAATTCGACGACCGTCGACACGTCGGGCAGCACCGCCACTTCGGGCGGCGAGGCCACAGGCGGTTCGTCCCTTGTGGACGAGGCGCTGAACGACGTACCGGTCAGCCCCGTGCCGACCGCGGACAAGTCGGCCCAGGCCGCCGGGTCCGTGTCCGGCACACAGGGCGTGGCCCAGGTCGTGGGGACCCAGTCCGCAGGTGAGCGTGCCTATGCGCCGCGCAGCTCGGGCGGGTTCGATTTCGACCGGGTTGCGGCCGAGGCCGTGCAGCGGGCGGATTTCCGTTCCCTGCTGATCGACCGGATCGGGCAGGCACCCGACACCGAGGATTTGACGACCGTCAAGCCCTCCTCCGGTGGCTACGACGCGCCGAACCCGTTCGCCTCCGGACAGGCACAGGGCCAGTCGGCTCCGCCTGCCGCCAAGTCGCTCGATTACGCTTACTGATCGTCATGTGACCTTACGGCGCGCCGCCTCCCTCGGTCGGCGCGCCGCATATGTCCTAAATCACCGCGTGGAACAGTCCGCCCATCACGGCCACGACCACCGCGGCGAAAACCCCCGCGATCACATCGTCCAGCATCACGCCCGTCGCATCCGCACGCCGGTCCGCCCAGCCGATCGGACCGGGTTTCAGGATGTCGAACGCCCGGAAGGCGATGAACGCCACGACCCAGCCGGGCCAGAGCGCCAGCACGTTCACCCCGGCATGATCCGCCCCGATCAGAACCGGCAGCAGGGCGATCCACTGGCCCGCCACCTCGTCGATCACCACGTGCGACGGATCGTGGTTGCCCGTCCGCTCGACCTCGCGCGCCGTGGCCCAGACCCCGACGAAATAGGCGACCGGAATGGCGAGGATCACCAGCCACGCGCCGCCGATGGCATGCAGCTGCCATGCCGACAGCAGCCCGGCGGCCGAGCCCCATGTGCCGGGCATCGGGCGCATGTGGCCCGTGCCGCCGAAGGTCGCGATCAGGTGGCTGGGGGTCATTGGCTGTCTCCGGTGGCGAACAGGGTTGCGGTGGCAAGGGCGGCGATGCCTTCCTCGCGGCCGGTGAAGCCCAGCCGTTCCGAGGTCGTCGCCTTGACCGAGATGCGGTCGGCGGGGGTGCCGAGGATGCGCGCCAGTTCGGCCTGCATCGTCAGGGCGTGGGGGCCGATCTTGGGGCGTTCGCAGACCAGCGTGCAGTCGATATTGCCGATCTCGTAGCCCTTCGACCGGGCCAGCGCCCCGGCATGGGCCAGGAATATCCCGCTCGCCGCGCCCTTCCACTGGGGATCGGAGGGCGGGAAGTGGCGGCCGATGTCGCCCTCGGCCAGCGCGCCGTAGATCGCGTCGGTGATCGCGTGCATCCCGACATCGGCATCCGAATGCCCGACCAGCCCGTGCCCGTGATCGACCCGCACACCGCAGAGCATCACGTGATCGCCCGGCCCGAAGGCATGGACGTCGTAGCCGTTGCCCAGCCTCACCGGAACCCGTGTGGCGCCTGTCATCTTGCTGCCCCTCAATATGCGCTCGGCCCGCGCGAAATCGGCGGGCGCGGTGATCTTGATGTTGTCCGGATCGCCCGGAACCATCTGCACGGCGATGCCTGCGGCCCGCGTGACCTCCACGTCATCCGCCGCACCGCCCATATGCGCCCGGTGTGCGTCGAGGATGGTGCCAAAGCGGAAGCCCTGCGGGGTCTGCGCGCGGAACAGGCCGTCACGGTCCTGCGTGCCCGCCACGTGCCCGTCCGCCCCGCGCCACAGGGCATCGCTGACCGGCAGGCCGGGCGCGGCGGCCTCGGTACCGTCCAGCGCGTCCACGACCGAGCTGATCAGCTCCGCCGTCACGCAGGGCCGGGCGATGTCGTGGATCAGCACCTTGTCCGGCGGCGTCTCCGCCAGCGCCTCCAGCCCCGCGCGGACCGAGGCGTCGCGGGTCGCGCCGCCGGTCACGCGGATCACGCCCTCGGGCAGGGGAATCGCGCGGTCGTCGGGATGCAGCACGACCACGATCCTGTCGACGCCGGCGGCGGCAAAGGCGGCCAGCGTCCAGTCGGCCACGCGGCGGCCGGCAAGGGGCCGCCACTGCTTGGGCAGGCCGCCTCCGGCGCGGGTGCCGCGTCCAGCGGCGACGATCACTGCGGCTGTGGTCATGGGCTTCCTTCGTCTGGCCCCTGCATAGGCCCAAGGCCGGGGCGGGGCAATCGCAGAGGTGTCGCGGGTTGATGCCCAAAAAACGGGCGATTACGGGAATGTCAGGCCGCTTACGCGGGTGCATTTGTTGAACCTTTGTGCAATGTGTTCTAGCCAGATGACGTTGCACAAGGAATAGGCACATGACGCCGACCCGGGGCGACCTGGCATTAAACCCTCCCGTCCTGCTGGCCCCGATGGCCGGAATCACCGATCTGCCGTTCCGCGATCTGGTGAGCCGCTTCGGTGCGGGCCTCGTCGTGAGCGAGATGGTGGCGAGCCAGGAGATGATCCAGGGCAAGCCCGGCGTCCGGGAAAAGGCCGAGCTCGGCATCGGCCGGGCACGCACCTCGGTCCAGCTGGCCGGGCGCGACGCGGGCTGGATGGCCCGTGCCGCACGCGAGGTCGCCGACCAGGGCGCGCAGGTCATCGACATCAACATGGGCTGCCCGGCCAAGAAGGTCGTGGGCGGGATGTCCGGCTCGGCCCTGATGCGCGAACCCGACCATGCGCTCTCGCTGGTCGAGGCGGTGGTGAACGCGGTCGACGTGCCGGTCACGCTCAAGATGCGGCTCGGCTGGGACGACGACTGCCTGAACGCGCCTGAGATCGCGGGGCGGGCCGAGGCGGCGGGCGTGCGGATGCTGGTGATCCACGGCCGGACACGCTGCCAGTTCTACAAGGGGCAGGCGGACTGGGCCGCGATCGCGGCGGTCAAGCGGGCGGTGTCGGTGCCGGTGATCGCCAACGGCGACATCGTCAGTGCGGCGACGGCGCGCGAGGCGCTGCGCCTGTCCGGCGCGGACGGCGTGATGATCGGGCGCGGCGCGCAGGGGCGGCCCTGGCTGCCCGCGCAGGTCGCGCATGAGCTCTATGGCCAGCCGGCCCCGACGATCCCGAACGGAGGCGATCTTTCCGACATGGTCTCAGAACATTACGAGGCGATCCTCAGCTTCTATGGCGCCGCGCTCGGCACCCGCGTCGCGCGCAAGCACCTTGGCTGGTACATGGATGCGGCGGGCACCGGCGCGGCCCTGCGGCAGCGCATCCTGCGCAGTTTCGACACCTCCGAAGTCCTGCTGCTGCTGCCGCGCGCACTGGCGGCGCAGCAAGATGAAAAGGCCGCCGCATGACCCTGGCCGAAAACTCCATCTGGGCCTCGCTGCCGGTTCCGGCGCTGCTGCTCGACCCCGAGGACCGGATCGCGGACATCAACCCGGCGGCCGAAGGCTTCCTGAACACCTCCTCCAAGTCGATCCGCGGCCAGCACCTGTGGGAACGGGTGATGATCAACTCGCCGCTCGAGGACGCGTTCAACCGGGCGCGCGAGACGGTGTCGCCGCTCTTCGTCAACGATGTCGACGTCGGCACCGGGGACCGCGCGCCGCTGCACTGCAACCTGCAGATCGCGCCGCTGCAGGACCAGCCGGGCTACATGATCTTCCTGATCTCGCCGCGCGAACTGGCGGGCCGGATGACGCAGGACCATTCGGTCAAGTCCGCCGCCAAGTCCGCCATCGGCATGGCCGAGATGCTGGCGCACGAGATCAAGAACCCGCTGGCCGGCATCACCGGCGCCGCGCAGCTCCTGTCCATGGGCCTGAACGCCGAGGACCGTGAGCTGACCGACCTGATCGTGGGTGAGACGCGGCGCATCGTGAAGCTGCTGGAGCAGGTGGAGCAGTTCGGCAACCTGACGCTGCCCGACCTCAAGCCGGTCAACATCCACGACGTTCTGGACCGTGCGCGCCGGTCGGCCCTGCTGGGGTTCGGCGCGAACATGAAGATCGTCGAGGATTACGACCCCTCGCTGCCGCATGCCATGGGCGACCCGGACCAGTTGCTGCAGGTCATCCTGAACCTGTTGAAGAACGCCGCGCAAGCCGCTGGAAAGGATGGCGGAACCATCCGCCTGCACACCTATTTCGAACACTCGTTCCGCCTGCGCCGCGCCGATGGCGGCGGGCGGTCGCTGCCCCTGCAGATCGAGGTGATCGACGACGGTCCCGGCCTGCCGGACGAGATCGCGGACCAGATCTTCGACCCCTTCGTGTCGGGCCGCGAAAACGGCACCGGTCTGGGCCTCGCTCTGGTCAGCAAGATCATCTCGGACCACGAAGGCTGGATTTCGGTCAACTCCGTGCCCGGCCGCACCGTCTTCAGAATTTCCCTGCCTATGGCCCCGCGCCTCAGAAAGAAGAAAAAGGACTAAATCCAGATGGATGGCACCGTTCTTGTCGCCGATGACGACCGCACGATCCGCACGGTTCTGACACAGGCGCTGACCCGCGCCGGGTGCAAGGTCCACGCGACGTCTTCGCTGACCACGCTGATGAGGTGGGTCGGCGAGGGCAAGGGCGACGTGGTCATCAGCGACGTCATGATGCCCGACGGGAACGGGCTGGAGATGCTGCCCAAGATCGCGCAGGACCGTCCGGGCCTGCCGGTGATCGTGATCTCGGCGCAGAACACCATCATGACCGCGATCCAGGCGGCCGAGGCCGAGGCCTACGATTACCTGCCCAAGCCCTTCGACCTGCCGGACCTGATGAAACGGACGGCCCGCGCGCTGGAACACCGGCGCAAGCTGCCCTCGGGCCCCAAGCCCGAGGTCGAGGAGGTCGACCGCCCCGATGAACTGCCGCTGGTCGGCCGCACCGCCGGGATGCAGGCGCTCTATCGCCTCGTGGCGCGGGTGATGAACACCGACCTGTCGGTGATGATCTCGGGTGAAAGCGGGACCGGCAAGTCCCTGATCGCCAAGGCCATTCACGACTTCAGCGACCGGCGAAACCTGCCGTTCGTCACCGCCTCCGCCGCCGATCTGCAGGACCTCGAAGGACCAGCCCGCATCCTCGCCCGCGCCAAGGGTGGCACGGTGCTGTTCGACGAGATCAGCGATCTGGACCTCGAAATCCAGTCCCGCATCGTTCGGATGATGGACGGCCCCGCCGACACGCTGCCGCGCTTCATGGCAACCTGCCAGACGGATCCGAACCGCGCGATGGAAGAGGGCAAGGTCCGGCAGGACCTCTACTACCGCCTCTGCGGCGCGACGATCCACGTGCCCGCCCTGCGCGAGCGGGTGGAGGACATCCCGCTGCTGGTCGAGCACTTCCTCCAGCGCGCCGAACGTGACGGCGCGCCCCTGCGCCACGTGGCTGACGATGCGCTGGAACTGATGCGCACCTTCTCGTGGCCCGGCAACGTCCGCCAGCTGGAGAACGCGATCCGCCGCCTCGTGCTGACCGCGCGCAGCGACGAGATCACCCGCGCCGAGGTCGAGGCCGTGCTCGGCAACCAGCCGGAAAGCGAGCCGGTGCTGGGCGGTGGCGATACGGAAAAGCTCTCCGCCTCGGTCATGCGTCACCTGCGCCGGTATTTCGACCTGCACGGCAACGCGTTGCCGCCGCCGGGCCTCTATGCCCGCATCCTGAAGGAGATGGAAATGCCGCTGATCGAGATCGCGCTGGAGGCGACGGGCGGCAATCAGGCGAAATGCGCCGATCTTCTCGGCATCAACCGCAATACTTTGCGCAAGAAGATCACTGACCTTGATATTCGCGTGACACGCCGCCGCAAATTGATGTAAAACCGCAACAGAACCGTGGCCGATGAGAGTCGTCTCTCATGACGAGCCACAATATATGGCGGTAGTGGCCGAGAGGCCACGCGAGTAGGCGGGGGATGCCTGTGGCAACCCGAGCACGATCTTCTAGCTGGGAGCGGCTGAGCCGTCTCCGGCGGCAGCGTCGGTTTCAGAGCGTGGCGACCCTCGGGCTCGTCCTGCTCGGGCCCGTGCTGGCCGTGGCGACCTTCCTTGTCCTCGGGCCCCTCGATCAGGGCGCGTCCTCGCTTGCCCTGCGGCTCGTCCTGCTGGCCGACCTCGTCTATGTGCTGACCGTCGCGGCGCTGGTGCTTCAGCGCGTGGCCCAGATGATAGCGGCCCGACGTGCCCGGTCCGCCGGCTCCCGGCTGCACCTGCGCCTGACCGGCGTCTTCGCGCTGATGGCACTGCTGCCCGCCGTCACGGTCGCGATCTTCGCGGCGATCACGATCAACGTCGGTCTCGAAGGCTGGTTCTCGGACCGGGTGCGCAACGTGGTGGGCACCTCGCTTTCGGCCGCGCGCGCCTACGAGGACGAACACCGCGCCGGCCTGCGCGAGGATGCGACGGCGCTGGCCGACTTCATCGACCGCGCCCGCGACAGCGTCTTCTTCATGAGCGATGGCGAACTGCGGCAGGTCCTGACCTCGGGCCAGACCCAGATCCAGCGCGGCCTGCGCGAAGCCTATGTCATCGACGGCGGTGGCGAGATCCGGGCGCGGGGCGAACGCTCCTACCTGTTCGATTTCGAACGCCCCACCACGGCGCAGATCGAACAGGCGGGCGACAGCGGCCTCGCCATCATCGAGGACTGGGACAACAACGAATTCCGCGCGCTTCTGCCGCTCCGGAACTTCACCGACCGTTACCTCTATGTCAGCCGCGAGGTCGACGGCGGTATCCTCAGCCTGCTGGACGACACCCGCGCCACCGTGCAGCTCTACCAGCAGCTGGAAAGCGAGCGGGGCAGGGTGCTCTTTGAATTCGGCCTGCTCTACCTCGGCTTCGCCGTCATCCTGATCCTCGCCGCCGTCTGGCTGGGCCTGTGGTTTGCCGAACGCCTGTCCCGCCCGGTCGGTCGCCTGACCGGCGCCGCCCAGCAGGTCGGTGCGGGCGATCTGGACGTGCAGGTGATCGAGGACGAGGGCGACGACGAGATCGCCATGCTGGGCCGCTACTTCAACCAGATGACCCGGCAGCTGAAACGCCAGCGCGAGACGCTGCTGGAAAACACCGGCCAGATCGAGGGGCGGCGGCGGCTGTTCGACAGCGTGCTGTCCTCGGTGACCTCCGGGGTCGTCGGTCTGGATGCCGAGGGCCGCGTGACCTTCGTCAACCGCTCGGCCGAACGGCTGCTGGCGTGGAACGAGGGCAAGGAGACGCTGGCGATCTGGGTCGCCGTGCCGGAGTTCGGGCCGCTCTTCGACCAGCTCCGCTCGGGCGGGGCCAGCGTGGTGCAGGAAGAGGTCAAGGTCTCGCGCAATGGCCGGATGGAGAACCTGCTGGTCCGTTTGGCCACCCGCCGCAATGCCGAGGGCGCGCGCGAGGGCTATGTGGTGGCCTTCGACGACGTCACCGACCTCGTCACTGCCCAGCGGATGGCGGCGTGGGGCGACGTGGCCCGGCGTATCGCGCACGAGATCAAGAACCCGCTGACGCCGATCCAGCTCTCGGCCGAGCGCATCAAGCGCAAGTTCAGCCGCCATCTGGACGAGGCCCTTGCCGGCGACCTGGAAACGCTGACCGAGGTTATCGTCCGCCAGACCAACGACCTGCGCCGGATCGTCGACGAATTCTCCAAGTTCGCCCGGATGCCCGAGCCCGAGACCCGAGACGAGGATCTCGGCGCGCTCCTGCGCAACGCCGTGGTCCTGCAGCAGGCGGGCCAGCCCGAGGTGGCGATCAGCGGCGACCTGCCGGACGCAGCCCTGCCCGCCGAGGTGGATGCCACGATGATCGGGCAGGCGCTGACCAACCTGATCAAGAACGCGGGCGAGGCGACCGAGACCCTGCGCGAGAAGGGCGCGCCCGACGGCTATGCCCCCGCGATCCACGTCCGCTGCGCGACCGAGGCCGACGAGGCCGGACGCCACTGGGCGATCATCCGGATCGAGGACAACGGCGTCGGCCTGCCCGAGGACCGGGCGCGGCTGTTCGAACCCTACGTGACGACCCGCGACAAGGGCACAGGCCTCGGCCTGCCCATCGTGAAGAAGATTATCGAGGAGCACGGCGGAACGCTGGCACTCGAAGACGCACCCCTATTCGAAGGGTGCACCCACCACGGCGCTGCCGCTGTCATCCGGCTCCCCCTGAAGCCGGGCGCGGAGATAACGGCGCCGGAAAGCGAGCGAGAGGCGATATGAGTGATATTCTGATTGTTGATGACGAACGCGATATCCGGGAACTGATTTCCGACATCCTCGAGGACGAGGGCTATTCCACGCGGCTGGCCGGGAATTCGGACGACTGCATGGCGCAGCTCAACACCGAGGCGCCGGGGCTCATGATCCTCGACATCTGGCTCAAGGACAGCCGGATGGACGGGATCGACATCCTCAAGCACGTCAAGCGCAACAACCCGGACGTTCCGGTGGTCATCATTTCGGGCCACGGCAACATCGAGATCGCGGTCGCGGCGATCAAGCAGGGCGCCTACGACTTCATCGAGAAACCCTTCAACATCGACCAGCTTCTGGTGGTGATCCGCCGCGCCATGGAAACCTCGCGCCTGCGCCGCGAGAACAACCAGCTCAAGCGCAAGGACCCCGCCACGGCCGAGATGATCGGCAACTCCGCCACCTTCCGCGCGATGGTCGGCCAGCTCGACAAGGTGACCAAGTCGAACGGCCGCGTGATGCTGACCGGCCCCGCCGGGGCTGGCAAGGAAATCGCCGCCCGCTACGTTCACACCCATTCCAGCCGCGCCGAGGGGCCGTTCGTCGTGGTGCCCTGCGCCTCGATCGACCCGGACCGGATGGAACAGGTGCTGTTCGGCCGTGAAAGCCCGGAGCGCGGGGTCGAGAAGGGCCTGCTGGAGGAAGCGCATGGCGGCGTCATCTATTTCGACGAGGTCGCGGACATGCCGCTCGGCACCCAGTCGAAAATCCTCCGCGTGCTGGTCGACCAGCAGTTCGCCCGCGTCGGCGGCACCGACAAGGTCCGCGTCGACCTGCGGGTGATCTCCTCGACCGGGCGCGACCTCGATGCCGAGATCGCCGCCGGCACCTTCCGGCAGGAGCTCTACCACCGCCTCAACGTGGTGCCCGTCGCGGTGCCCAGCCTGTCCGAACGGCGCGAGGACATCCCGCTGCTGTCTGACCACTTCATCGAGGACCTGCACAAGACTCAGGGCCTGCCGAAACGCGCGCTCTCGGACGAGGCCGCCGCGCTGATGCAGACGATGAACTGGCCCGGCAACGTCCGCCAGCTGCGCAACGTGATCGAGCGGGTGCTGATCCTCGGCGACAGTCGTGCCGAGATCGGGGTGGAGGAAATCCCCGGCGAGGAAGAGCGCACCGACGGCGAGGGCCGTGTGGTCCTGTCGGGCGCGCTGGCGACCATGCCGCTCCGCGAGGCGCGCGAGGCGTTCGAGCGGGAATACCTGCTGACCCAGATCAACCGCTTCGGCGGCAACATCTCGCGCACCGCGCAGTTCGTCGGCATGGAACGCTCCGCGCTGCACCGCAAGCTCAAGTCGCTGAACGTGGTCACCACCTCCAAGGCCGGCGCCCGCGTGGCCCATGTCGAGGACGAAGACGAAACCGAGCCGGCGGAATAATCCGCTCATCGCGCCTGACGGCGCGCCTCGCAGGTCCCCCTGCTTCTTCTGGTTTCAAATACTTTCGGGGGGTCCGGGGGGCAGACAGCCCCCCGGCCTCTCCGCCGGAACCGCCGCCCGGATCAGGTCACCCCGATAAGCACGCCCCGATCACAGCGGCCGGATCTTCAGCCGCGTGATCCGGTTGTCCTTGCGCGACACGACCTCGAACCGGAAGCCGTGGAACGAGAACACCTGGCCGGTCGTGGGGATTGACTGCGCCTCGTGGATCACCAGCCCCGCGACGGTGTTCGCCTCGTCGTCCGGCAGCGCCCATTCCATCGCCCGGTTCAGGTCGCGGATCGTCATCGCCCCGTCGACCAGGAACTGCCCGTCATCCGCCTTGCGCACCTGCGAATCCGCCGCCGGGTCGAATTCGTCCGTGATTTCGCCCACGATCTCCTCGAGGATGTCCTCAAGCGTGATCAGCCCCTGCAGCGCGCCGTATTCGTCCACCACCAGCGCGAAATGCGACCGCATCCGCAGGAACTGGCGCATCTGTTCGTCCAGCGTCGTGGTTTCCGGCACGAAGTACGGCTTCATCGCCACGTCGGCGAGGCTGAATTCCTGCAGCGCCGCCTCGTAGGTCTGGCCGGCGCCGACGGTCAGCCGGTGGATCGAGCGCAGCAGGTCCTTGGCATGGACCACGCCGATGATGTTTTCCGGATCGTCCTTGTAGACGGGCAGGCGGGTGTGGTTGCTGTCCAGGCACTGGGCGAGGATTTCCTCGGGCGCATCCTCGGCGTTGATCATCTCGATCCGCGAACGGTGGAGCATGATCTCCTCGACCGTCCGGTCGCCGAGGTCCAGCGCGCCGAGGATCCGGTCGCGGTCCTCCTTCTCGACCACGCCCTCGCTGTGCCCCAGATGCAGGGCGCCCGCGATCTCCTCGCGGACCGCCAGCACGTTCGCCTCCGGATCGGTGCGGACGCCGAACACCCGCAGGACCATCCGCACCAGCACACGGACGGCGCTGACCACCGGAGAAAAGACGGTGATGATGACCGCGATCGGGCCCGAGACCCGCGCCGCCGCCGCCTCGGCATTGGTGATGGCATAGGTCTTGGGCAGCACCTCGGCAAAGATCAGCACCAGCACCGTCATCGCCAGCGTCGCCAGCGCCACGCCGCTGTCGCCGAACAGCCGCGTGAACAGCGCCGTCGCCAGCGAGGTGGCGAGGATGTTGACCAGGTTGTTGCCCAGCAGGACCGAGCCGATCAGGCGCTCGTTGTCCTCGGTAATGACCAGCGCCCGCTGCGCCCCGCGCGATCCCTTGTCGGCCTGGCTGCGCAGCTTGCCGCGCGACGCGGCGGTCAGCGCGGTTTCTGAGCCCGAGAAGAAGGCGGACATCACCAGCAGCGACAGGATCGCCCCCGCGCTGATCCAGAAGGCGGTGTCGAGAAAGGCGGTCGTGTCGTCCATCGGGCGTACAGGGCTCAGGAAAGGAAAGGGATGTCAGTGGTTATGGGGGCCGGCAGGCGCGGGTTCAAGCTGCGCCGCGGCGGGATCAGCCGATCGTGGCGTAAAGCTCGAATTCCTCGGCACATTTGCGACGGTATTTCTCGGCCGTGCCGGGCGACAGCTCGACCGGCATCTCGGGCGAGACGTTTTCGCGGGCGAGATCGATCTTCATCTCCAGCCGCTCTTCGAGGAACCGCAGCAGCGCGCCCTGATCCTCGTAACGGAACAGCCGGGTCACCCGCGTGCCGTTCGGCTGCGCCTCGAGGAACTTGGCCTGGCTGCCGACATCCGCGAATCCGGGCCGGTTGCCCTTGCAATAGGCGTCCACGAAATCGTCGAAGCTGATCCCGTGGGTCGCGTTCGCCTTGCCCTCCATGAAGGGCCGCTGCCGGAATCGCCACCACGATCCCAGCCAGGACACCGGCTCGCGCATCACCGCGATGACCTCCAGCTCAGGGGCCACGAATTTCTCCAGCATCGGGCGGAAGAAGCGGTTGTAGCGATAGACCGGCGCGTGTTTCAGCTCGGGGGGATTCTGCACCCAGATGTCCGACACGGGGCCGAGCGCCGACTCGAACGCCGTCGTCCCGGTCTTGGGCACCGAGAGCATCACCAGACGAGCCTTTGAAAACACGAGCATTTCCCGCCAGACCTTTCCCTGTCCGCTGCATCACGCCTGCGTAAACTACTCCTTAACCCTGCTGGTCAACACTTCTTTCGGGAAGAAAATTGTTGAAATGTTCTCCTTTTGATCCTATTCATTCCGGAACAAGAGGCGAACATAAACGGTAGCCCCGCGTGATTGCCCTCGGGCGGCGGGTGTGAAAAAAGGATGACAGGCATGGCAACGGCAGACCTTCTTTCAATGGACAGCAAACGCGACCCGAACAAGCAGAAGGCGCTCGATTCGGCGCTGGCCCAGATCGAACGCCAGTTCGGCAAGGGCTCGATCATGAAGCTCGGAGGCGACAACCCGATCAAGGATATCGAGGCGACGTCGACCGGCTCTCTCGGCCTCGACATCGCGCTCGGCATCGGCGGCCTGCCCAAGGGCCGGATCATCGAGATCTACGGCCCGGAAAGCTCGGGCAAGACGACGCTCACGCTGCATTGCGTGGCCGAGGAACAGAAAAAGGGCGGCGTCTGCGCCTTCGTCGACGCGGAACACGCACTTGACCCGCTCTATGCGAAAAAGCTGGGCGTCGACCTGGACGAACTGCTGATCTCGCAGCCCGACACCGGCGAACAGGCGCTGGAAATCACCGACACGCTGGTCCGCTCCGGTGCGGTGTCCATGGTCATCGTCGACTCGGTCGCGGCCCTGACGCCCAAGTCCGAGCTTGAGGGCGACATGGGCGACTCGAGCGTCGGCGTCCACGCCCGCCTGATGTCGCAGGCGATGCGCAAGCTGACCGGGTCGATCGCGCGGTCGAACTGCATGGTGATCTTCATCAACCAGATCCGGATGAAGATCGGGGTGATGTTCGGCTCGCCCGAAACCACCACGGGCGGCAACGCGCTCAAGTTCTACTCCTCCGTCCGCCTCGACATCCGCCGCATCGGCTCGATCAAGGACCGGGACGAGGTCGTGGGCAACACCACCCGCGTCAAGGTCGTCAAGAACAAGGTCGCCCCGCCGTTCAAGCAGGTGGAATTCGACATCATGTATGGCGAAGGCATCTCCAAGACCGGCGAACTGCTGGACCTCGGCGTCAAGGCCGGCGTGGTCGAGAAATCGGGCTCCTGGTATTCCTACGGCGACGAACGGATCGGCCAGGGGCGTGAGAACGCCAAGACCTTCCTCAAGGAAAACACCGGCATCGCCTACGAGATCGAGGACAAGATCCGCGCCTCGCACGGGCTGGATTTCGGCGGCGGCGACGAGGAATCCGAGGCCGTCCTCGACGACTGATCGCCTGGACGCAGACGGCCACTGCAGAAAGGCCCCTCCGCCCGGACGCTGGCGGTGAGAATATCCGGGAAAGGGCGGCCGACGGGCCGCCTTTTCTCGTTCCGGCCCCACGTCCGTGTCCGGCACCGGCGGCGCGTGCCCAAGTTGTGGACACCGGCCCGCCGCATCGCTACATCAGGCCAACGCGACGCCGCCTGATCCGGAAAGTGCCGACAATGCAGACCCTGAACGATATCCGTTCGACGTTCCTCAATTATTTCGCCAAGCAGGGCCACACGATCGTGCCCTCCAGCCCGCTTGTCCCGCGCAACGACCCCACGCTAATGTTCACCAACTCCGGCATGGTGCAGTTCAAGAACTGCTTCACCGGGGTCGAACACCGCGACTACACCCGCGCCACAACCGCGCAGAAATGCGTCCGCGCGGGCGGCAAGCACAATGACCTCGACAACGTCGGCTACACCGCGCGGCACCACACTTTTTTCGAGATGCTGGGGAACTTCTCCTTCGGTGACTACTTCAAGACCGAGGCGATCCCCTTCGCCTGGGAGCTTGTGACCAAGGATTTCGGCATCCCCAAGGACAAGCTCTACACGACGGTCTACCACACCGACGACGAGGCCTTCGAGATCTGGAAGAAGGTCGGCGTGCCGGAAAGCCGGATCATCCGCATCGCGACCTCGGACAACTTCTGGCAGATGGGGCCGACCGGCCCCTGCGGCCCCTGCACCGAGATCTTCTATGACCACGGCGAGAAATACTGGGGCGGCCCTCCGGGAAGTCCGGAAGAGGATGGCGACCGGTTCATCGAGATCTGGAACGTCGTCTTCATGCAGAACGAGCAGTTCGAGGACGGCTCGATGCGGGCGCTCGACATGCAGTCGATCGACACCGGCATGGGCATCGAACGGGTCGCGGCGCTGCTGCAGGGCACCAACGACAACTACGCCACCGACCTGATGCGCGCGCTGATCGAGGCCTCGGCCCATGCGACGTCTTCGGACCCCGACGGCCCCGGCAAGACGCATCACCGCGTTATCGCCGACCACCTGCGCTCGACCTCCTTCCTCATCGCCGACGGCGTCATGCCCTCGAACGACGGCCGCGGCTACGTGCTGCGCCGGATCATGCGCCGTGCCATGCGCCACGCGCACCTGCTGGGCGCGCAGGATCCGCTGATGCACCGGCTGGTCCCGGAACTCGTCCGCCAGATGGGCGAGGCCTATCCCGAACTCCGTGCCGCCCAGCCGATGATCGAGGAAACGCTGAAGCTGGAGGAAACCCGCTTCCGCCAGACCCTCGACCGTGGCCTCAAGCTGCTGGACGACGAACTGGGCAAGCTGCCGGACGGCTCCGATCTGCCGGGCGAGGCCGCGTTCAAGCTCTACGACACCTACGGTTTCCCCCTCGACCTGACGCAGGACGCCCTGCGCGAGATGGGGCGCAAGGTCGACACCGGCGGCTTCGACGCCGCCATGGCCGAACAGAAGGCCAAGGCCCGCGCCGCTTGGGCCGGGACCGGCGAGGCCGCGGACGGCAAGGTCTGGTTCGACCTGTCCGAAAAGCACGGCGCGACCGAATTCCTCGGCTACGACACCGAGGCCGCCGAGGGCCAGATCCTCGCCGTCGTCGCCGACGGGGCCGAGACGGACGCGAAAGGGGCCGGCGAGGCCTGCCAGATCGTGGTGAACCAGACCCCGTTCTACGGCGAGTCCGGCGGCCAGGTCGGCGACACCGGCACGATCACGACCGAGACCGGCACCGCGCGAGTCACCGACACCAAGAAGGCGGCGGGCGTGTTCATCCACTTCGCCGAGGTGGAGCAGGGCACGATCTCCAGGGGTCAGGCCGCCAAGCTGACCGTGGACCACGACCGGCGCGGCCTGATCCGCTCCAACCACTCGGCCACGCACCTGCTGCACGAGGCCCTGCGCGAGGCACTCGGCGACCATGTCGCGCAACGCGGCTCACTCAACGCGCCCGACCGGCTGCGCTTCGACTTCAGCCACGCCAAGGCGCTCAGCCCCGAAGAGATCGCGCAGGTCGAACGCGACGTGAATGCCTACATCCGGCAGAACACGCCGGTCGAGACGCGGATCATGACCCCCGACGACGCCCGCGCCATCGGCGCGCAGGCGCTCTTCGGCGAGAAATACGGCGACGAGGTCCGCGTGGTCTCCATGGGCAGCGCGCCGACCGGCAAGGGGCAGGACGGCCAGACCTATTCGCTGGAGCTCTGCGGCGGCACCCACGTCCGCCGGACCGGTGACATCGGCGCCTTCGCCCTGACCTCGGAAAGCGCGTCCTCCGCCGGTGTCCGCCGGATCGAGGCGCTGACCGGACAGGCGGCCCTCTCCGCCCTGCGGGGCCGCGACGTGGCGCTGTCGGAAATCGAGGGCCTGCTCAAGGTCGCCGGGTCCGGCGTGGTCGACCGCGTCCGCGCACTGGTCGACGAACGCCGCACGCTGTCGAACGAGGTCGCCCAGCTCCGCCGCGAACTGGCGATGGCCGGCGGCGGCGGGCAGGGCGCTGCGCCCGAGGCCGAGGAGGTCGCGGGCGTCAAGTTCCTCGCCCAGGTCATGTCCGGCGTGTCCGGCAAGGACCTGCCTTCGCTGATCGACGAGATGAAGGCCCGGATCGGCTCCGGCGCCGTCCTCCTGATCGCCGAGGCCGACGGCAAGGCGGCTGTCGCCGCCGGTGTCACCGGCGACCTGACCGACCGCGTCTCGGCTGTCGATCTGGTGCGCGCGGCGGTCCCCGCGCTCGGCGGCAAGGGCGGCGGCGGCCGCCCCGACATGGCGCAGGGCGGCGGCAAGGACGCCGCCAATGCGAACGAGGCCATAGCGGCGGCCCGCGCCGTCATCGGAGGTTAACCATGCCCGCCCTCTGGATCGCCCACGTGACCGTCACCGACGAGGAGGCCTACGGCAAGTACGCCGCCCTCGCCGGACCGGCCATTGCCAAGCACGGCGGCCACTTCATCGCCCGCGCCGCCCGCTACGTGCAGCTCGAAGGCAAGGACCGCCCCCGCAACGTGGTGGCCAAGTTTCCCACGGTCGAGGCGGCCGTCGAGTGCTACCACTCGCCCGAGTACCAGGAGGCGCTCAGCCACGCGCGCGGCGCCTCCGAACGCGAACTGCTGGTCGTCGAAACAAGCGAGTAGCGCGTCGCCTTCGTGGATCGCCGGCCAATATGCGCCGGTCCCGTGCTTCTTCTGGTCTCAAATACTTCGGGGGAGCCGGGCCGCAGGCCCGGCGGGGGCAGAGCCCCCCGCCTGCGCGACGGCGCCAGCCGTCGCAACACCTCCCAGAAGCACCGCCCTCACCGCTCCGGGATCAGCCCCCGCGGCGCGAACCGTAGCACCACCAGCAGGATCACCCCCATCGTCAGCAGCCGCATATGCGCCGCGCTGTCCAGCAGGTGATCCTTCAGCGGCCCGGCCGACATGCCAGAGGTCGCAAGCTCCAGCAGCCAGCGTCCGAAGGGCTCCACCTGCACCCAGGCGAACCAGATCAGGAACCCGCCCAGAACGGCACCGAGGTTGTTGCCCGATCCGCCCACGATCACCATCACCCAGATCAGGAAGGTGAAGCGCAGCGGCTGGTAGGTGCCCGGCGTCAGCTGCCCGTCCAGCGTGGTCATCATCGCCCCCGCGATCCCGCAGATGGCCGAGCCGAGGATGAAGATCTGCAGGTGCCGCCCGGTGACGTCCTTGCCCATGGCCTCGGCCGCGACCTCGTTGTCACGGATCGCCCGCATCATCCGGCCCCATGGCGAATGCAATGCCCGCTGCGCCAGCACCAGCAGCACGATCAGCACCACGGCGAAGAGGACCGAGTAGAGCCCCTTGACCCAGAGCGTCGAGGCCGTGACGGGGTCGAGCCCAAGCGAACCCGCCCGCTCCACGAACCCCGCCGAATTCTGCAGGTCGATCTCGTAGGGCACGGGCCGGGGCAGGCCGATCACGTTCTTGACCCCGCGCGCCAGCCAGTCCTCGTTCTTCATCACCGCGACGACGATTTCCGCGATCCCGAGCGAGGCGATGGCGAGGTAGTCGGACCGGAGCCCGAGCGCCGTCTTGCCGATGATCCACGCGGCCCCCGCCGCCAGCAGCCCGCCGACCGGCCAGGACAGCAGCACCGGCAGGCCGAGCCCGCCGAGGAAGCCGCTGGTGGCCGGGTCCACCGCCTCGACCGCCTCGACGCCCGCATCGAACACCCAGCGGTATAGGAAGAAGCCCAGTACCAGCAGGCCGATCATGGCGAGCATACCGTGCCGCTTCAGCCGCGTGAGTGCCAGCGCCGCCGCGACGATCACCGCCGCCCCGGTCAGCAGGCCGAGGATCAGCCGCACGCCACCCGCCGCCCAGGCCTCGGTCACCGGCGGCACGGCGACCAGCACCGTCGCCAGACCGCCGAGTGCGACGAAGCCCATGACACCGACGTTGAACAGCCCGGCAAAGCCCCATTGCAGGTTCAGCCCCAGCGACATCACCGCCGACACCAGCCCCATGTTCAGGATCAGCAGGGCGGAGTTCCAGCTCTGCAGCACCCCGGTGCCGATGATCAGCAGGGCGACCAGCCCGAACAGGGCGAATTTGCGGGTCGTGTCAGTCATACCGATTTCCCCCGGAACAGGCCCGTCGGGCGGAACAGCAGGACGATCAGCAGGATCAGGAAGCTGACCGCGAACTTGTAATCGGTGGAGAGGAACTGCACGAGCCCGTCGGGTTCCAGGCTCTCGGGCAGGGCGTAGCCCAGCACCTTCTTCCAGGCATAGGTCACCGTGACCTCGGAAAAGGCGATCAGGAACCCGCCCGCGATCGCGCCGAGCGGCGAGCCGAGGCCGCCGACGATGGCCGAGGCGAAGATCGGCAGCAGCAACTGGAAATAGGTGAAGGGCTTGAACGACTTGTCCAGCCCGTAGAGCACCCCCGCCACGGTCGCCAGCGCTGCCACGATCAGCCATGTCACCGTCACCACCCGCTCCGGGTTGATGCCCGACAGCAGCGCCAGATCCTCGTTGTCGGAATAGGCCCGCATCGACTTGCCGGTGCGGGTCCGGTTCAGGAACCAGAACAGCAGCGCCACGACGATCACCGCCGTCACGACCGTCAGCACCTGCGTCGACTTGATCGCCAGACCCTCGTCCAGCCCGCTCCAGTCCTTGAAGTCGCGGGCGGTGATCAGGAACCGCGCGCCATCGGCAAAACGCTGTTCGTCCGGCCCGATGATGAAGCGGACGACACCGTTCATGATGAACATCACCCCGATCGAGACGATGACGAGGATCACGGGTTTCGCCCGCACCTCGCGGTAGAACCGATAGACCATCCGGTCCGTCACCAGCACCAGCACCGCGCAGGCCGCGATGCCGAAGGGCAGGGCCAGCAGCGCGGTCGGCAGCGGCCCGAAGGTGACGCCCGCCGCCTGAAAGCCCCATGTCACGAGGATCGTCACCATCGTGCCGAAGGCCATCACGTCGCCATGCGCGAAGTTGGAAAACCGCAGGATCCCGTAGACCAGCGTCACCCCGAGCGCCCCGATGGCCAGCTGGCTGCCATAGGCGACGGCGGGCACGATCACGAAGTTCAGAAGCGCGACAACCGCGTTCAGCAGGTCCATCAGAACGTCACCTCGCAGGTCAGGAAGTCGGTATCGGTGGTCCCGCCGACGGTCTGGCGGATCAGCAGGGCCGTCGTTTCGCCGGTCAGCGCCAGCGTCATCAACTGTCCTTCCTCGGGGCTCCACAGGAACGGCCCGGTGCGTGACAGCCCGCTGGCCGCCTGCGCGGCCCCGTCATCCACCCAGACCGAGTAGTCGCCGCGCCCCTGCGGGTCGAGCGCTTCGGGCTCCACCACGAAACGCAGTGTCGCGCCACTTTCGGCGTCGGCCTGCGCACAGGTGCCATCGGCGGCGCAGGTGGCGGTGACCGAACAGGCCAGTTCCAACCGCGCGCCTTCGGCGGCGGCGCCCAGGGGCAGGGCGCAGAGCAGGGGCAGGGCGTAACCGGACAGGGCCCGCATCATGTGCTCCTCGCCGGAACGCTCCGGCAGTGGCCGGAGGTGCGCGCGACGATCTCGCCGCTGGCGCTCGGGAATTCCTTTTCCAGCCGGAAGCTGTTGTCGGCGGCAAGGGTGATGCGCAGGTTTCCGTCCTCGTTCGTGCCGTTGTAATACTCGATCCCGCCGTCCACACGCAGCGCGCTCAGCGACGACGGGCGGCCCGACATGCTGAGGTAGGGCCGGTCGTATTGCCCGCGCGGCGTCAGCACGAAATCCGGCGCGAGCTCCGCACAGCCGGTCCCCTCGCAGACCCCGTCGATGACGCAGTCCAGCCGGTCGTAGCTGACCTTGTCGGCGCCCCAGAACCCGTCGGAAAAGATCATCGACACGGCCCAGCCGAAGATGACGGCAAAGGCGACGACGAAGGCACCGAGGAACAGCCAGAGGCGGGACATGCGCTCAGCCCCCCAGGAAACTGCGGCGGACCTCGGGATCGGCCAGCAGGTCCTTGCCCGTGCCGGTATGCGCATTGCGCCCCTGCACGAGGACATAGGCCTTGTCCGCGATCTCGAGCGCCTGCCGCGCGTTCTGTTCCACCATCAGCACCGGCAGGCCGGTGCGGGCGATCTCGATGATCCGGTCGAACAGTTCGTCCATGACGATGGGGCTCACGCCCGCCGTCGGCTCGTCCAGCATCAGCACCTTGGGCTGTGTCATCAGCGCGCGCCCGACCGCCACCTGCTGGCGCTGGCCGCCCGACAACTCGCCCGCCGCCTGCCGCCGCTTTTCGCGCAGGATCGGGAACAGGTCATAGACCTGCTCCATCGTCGGGCGGAAATCGTCGCGCCGCAGGAAGGCGCCCATCTCGAGGTTCTCCTCGACCGTCATCGAGGTGAAGATGTTGGCGACCTGCGGGACAAAGCCCATGCCCTTGGCCACCCGGTCCTGCGGGCTCAGCGCCGTGATGTCCTCGCCATCCAGCCTGACCGCGCCGGACCGCACGTCCAGCATCCCGAAGACCGCCTTCATCGCCGTTGACTTGCCCGCGCCGTTCGGGCCGACGATCACCGCGATCTCGCCCTTCTCGACGGCGATGGTGCACTCGTGCAGGATGTCGGGCCCCTTGCCGTAGCCGCCCGTCATCGCATCGCCGATCAGGAAGGGGCCGGGCCCGCCGGGTTTCGCGTCGCCGCCCTTGGGGTGATAGCCCGCACCTGCGCCGGGCCTGGTGATCGAGCGGTCGTTGTTGCCGCGATCGTCCTGATAGGCGTCGCTCATGTCGTCGCCGCCTTCTGCTTGTTCTTCAGCCCGGTGCCCAGATAGGCCTCAATCACCCGCTCGTCGGCCTTGATCTCGTCCAGCGTGCCCTCGGCCAGCACGCGGCCCTCGGCCATGCAGATGACCGGGTCGCAGAGGCGGCCGATGAAATCCATGTCGTGCTCGATCACCACGAAGGTATAGCCGCGTTCCTGGTTCAGCCGGATGATCGCGTCGCCAATGGTGTTCAGCAGCGTGCGGTTCACGCCCGCGCCCACCTCGTCCAGAAAGACGATGCGCGCGTCGACCATCATGGTCCGGCCCAGCTCCAGCAGCTTCTTCTGCCCGCCGGACAGGTTGCCGGCCTTTTCGTCCGCGAGATGAGAAATCGTCAGGAAGTCGAGGACTTCATTGGCCTTTTCCGCCAGCGCCCGTTCCTCGCCCGCGATCACGCCGCGCCGGAACAGGGCCGTCCACAGCCGTTCGCCGGACTGGGTGCCGGGCACCATCATCAGGTTCTCGCGCACCGTCATCGAGGCGAATTCATGCGCGATCTGGAACGTCCTGAGCAGGCCCTTGTGGAACAGTTCGTGCGGGGGAAGGCCGGTGATGTCCTCGCCCGCCATGGTGACACGGCCCGAGGTCGGTTGATGAACCCCCGCGATCACGTTGAAAAGAGTGGTTTTTCCCGCGCCGTTCGGCCCGATCAGGCCGGTGATCGACCCTTCGCGGATCGTCAGGCTGGCACCGTCGACGGCATGGAACCCGCCGAAATGCTTGTGCACGTCATCGACAACGATCATCGGTGCCCTCATGTGGGTCGGCGCGTCGGGGCGCTCTCTTCCCGTGAAGGGGGCGGCGCGGGCTGGCCGGCCGCCCCGATCGGTTCAGCGGAACTTCACCGTTTCGAACTTGCCGTCCTTGACGACGTATTCGCGATAGGTGCCCGCGGCTTCGCCCGGACCGATCAGTTCCACGTTGGTCGCGCCGACATAGTCGACGTCGCCGCCGCTGGCCAGGATCTCGAAGGCCTTGGCCAGTTCGCCCGGCAGGATCTTCTCGCCCGGAGCGTTCGCCACCGCCAGCAGGTTCTCCTTGACCGCGGCCGAGGTGGCCGCGCCGCCCTTGACCATCGCCATGGCGATCAGCGCCGCCGCGTCATAGCTTTCACGGGTGAACGAGCTTTCGCCGTTGACGCCGGCGGCCTCGGTCACGGCCTTGAACGCATCCGCGCCTTCGCCTTCGGACCACGGAACCGACCCGATCGTGCCGTCCAGGTCGGACCCGAAATCGGCCAGCAGGCTGTCGCCGTACATGCCGTCACCCAGCACGAACATGTCGAATGCGCCGCTGTCCAGCGCCGCCCGGATCATGCCCTTGCCGCCGCTGTCGGCATAGCCGAACACCGCCAGCGCCTTGCCGCCGGCCGAGGCAAGCGCCCCGATCTCGGCCGAGTAGTCGGCCTTGTTGTCCTCGTGCGGGGCGGACAGGGTGATCGTGCCCTCGTACTGCGCGGCAAAGCTGTCGGCCAGGCCCTTGCCATAGTCGTTGTTGGTGTAGGTCAAGGCGATCTCGTCGATGCCCTGTTCCTTGAGGATCGCCGCCAAGACCGCGCCCTGGCGGGCGTCGGACGGCGCGGTGCGGAAGAACAGGTCATCGTCCGCGGCGGTCGACAGCGCGGGCGAGGTGGCCGAGGGCGACACCATCGGAACGCCGTTCGGCACGGCCACGTTGGCCAGGACCGCGCCGGTCACGCCGGAACAGTCGGCGCCCATGATCGCGACGATGCCGTCCGAGGTCACCAGGCGCTCGGCCGCGGCGGTTGCGGCGGCCGAGTCGACGCAGGTGCTGTCCGCGCGGACCGGAACCAGCGTGACGCCGTCCAGGAACTTGCCGGACTCGTTGGCTTCCTTCAGTGCCAGTTCGGCCGAGTCGGCCATCATCGGCGTCAGCGATTCAATCGGGCCGGTATACCCGAGGATGACGCCGATCTTGACGTCCTCGGCCATCGCGCCACCGGCCATCACGGCCGTGGCCGCAGAGGCCATCAGAAATTTTTTCATGGTTCATTCTCCCTGATCGGAACTGGGTCCGGCCCGGAGCGTAGGCGTTGGAGAATGAAAAGAAAAGTACCGAGGCGGCGCGCAACGTAACGGAAACGTCAGGTCTGCGTGGGTGGCGGAACGGGGGGACAGGACTAACCTTGGCGGCAACCGACACAAGGGATCTCCATGCGCCGCCACCTGTTTCCGCTCCTCGCCGCACTGACACTCGCCACCCCCGCGCTCGCGCTCGACACCGAGACGGGACCGGTGCGGATCGAACCTGTCGTGCAGGGCCTCAACGACCCGTGGTCCTTCGCCTTCCTGCCCGGCGGCGGCCTGCTGGTGACTGAAAAGGGCGGCCGCCTGCTGCACATCACCGCCGAGGGATCGCAGGTGGTCGAGGGTGCGCCGGAGGTTGTCACATCGGGGCAGGGCGGTCTGCTGGACGTGCTGGTGCCCCGCGACTTCGCCGAGACGCGGCAGATCTACCTGACCCATTCGAAACGGCAGGACGGCGGCGCGGGCACCGCGCTGGCCGTCGGGCGGCTGTCCGAGGACGGCGCGCGGCTGGAGGACACGCAGGTCATCTTCGAGATCGCTGAAGGCACCTCCGGCGGGCGCCACTTCGGCTCGCGTCTGGCCGAGGGGCCGGACGGGATGCTCTACATGTCCGTCGGCGACCGCGGCGACCGGCCCGCGGCACAGGACCTGTCGCGGCACAACGGGTCCGTCCTGCGGCTGAACCGCGACGGCTCGGTCCCCGAGGACAATCCCTTCGTCAGCCAGGACGGCGCGCAGCCCGAGATCTGGTCCTACGGCCACCGCAATGCACAGGGCATGGCCGTCGATGCGCAGGGCCGGGTCTGGGTGAACGAGCACGGCGCGCAGGGCGGCGACGAGGTGAACCTGATCGAGAAGGGCGCGAACTTCGGCTGGCCGGTGATTTCCTACGGCCGCCACTACTCCGGCGCGACCATCGGCGAGGGGACCGAGAAGGAGGGCATGAAACAGCCCGTCCACTACTGGGACCCGTCCATCGCGCCGTCGGGCATGGCCTTCCATTCCGGCACCGGGCGGTCCGGCTGGCAGGGCAACGCCTTTGTCGGCTCGCTCAAGTTCGACTACATCGCCCGCCTTGCCGGTGATCCGCTGGCCGAGGTCGAAAAGATCGAGAGCCCCGAGACCAAACGCGTCCGCGACGTGCGCGAGGGCCCGAACGGCGGCGTCTGGTTCCTGTCCGAGGACAACGGCACGCTGTATCGCATGGTGCCGGAGTGATCCGGCCCGGCGGGCCCGGCGCGGCTCAGATCGACAGCCGCGTCCCGTGGCTGCCGCGTTCGCGATAGGGCGTGGTTTCATACTGCGCCCGGTAGCACTTCGAGAAATGCGAGGGGCTGGCGAAACCGCAGGCGAGCGCGACGTTGATCACGCTCATGTCCGTCTGCATCAGCAGGTTCCGCGCCTTCTGCAGCCGCAGTTCCATGTAGTAGCGCTTGGGTGAGCGGTTCAGGTAGCGGCGGAACAGCCGTTCCAGCTGCCGGGTCGACATGCCGACATCGCGGGCAAGGATCGCGGGGCTGATCGGATCCTCGATATTGGCCTCCATGATCTGGATGACCTGGCTCAGCTTGGGGTGACGCACCCCGATCCGGGTGGGGACGGACAGGCGCTGCGTGTCCTGATCGGTGCGGATCGAGGAATAGATCAGCTGGTCCGCCACGAGGTTCGCCAGCTCCTCGCCCTGCTGATCCGCGATCAGCTTCAGCATCAGGTCGATGGAGGAGGTGCCGCCGGCCGTGGTCATCCGGTTGCCGTCGACGACAAAGACCGACTTGGTCAGCGTGACGTCCTCGAACTCCTCGGAAAAGCTGTCCTGGTTCTCCCAGTGGATCGTCGCGCGCTTGCCGTCCAGCAGGCCGGACTTGGCCAGGACGTAGGACGCGGTGCACAGCCCGCCGACCACCAGCCCGCGCCGCGCCTCGCGCCGGAGCCAGTTGATCAGCTTGCGCGACGCCTCGTCCTGCACGGACAGCCCGGCGCAGACCATCAGCGAATCCTCGCGGCTCAGTTCCTCGAGCGCCATGTCCACGGCGAAGGAGGCCCCGGCCGAGCACTTGACCATCTCGCCGTCCTCGCTGGCCAGCGTCCAGGTGTAGAGCGCCTGCCCGGACATCCGGTTGGCGATCCTGAGGCATTCCACGGCCGAAGCGAAACTGAGCAGCGAGAAGTTGTTCAGCAGGACAAAAACGAACCGCCGGGTCTTGGGCGCCGGGGTGGTTTCGGGGCGGGTCCGGGTGTCGGTCTTCATTGGCGACTCTGCTTATGATCCAAGGACAGAAGCAGGAAATTTCCGCCCCCGCAAGGATCCGCGGGCCGTTCCCGACCGCGAATGTCGTTTTGTGCGGATCGACGTGCCGAAAATGTTCCCGTGCGACGTGACCGCTATGGGTTTGCACCGGGCATCCGAGGCTCTATAAGCCCTGCACCGCTTTTTACGGGAGAGAGACGATGAGCGATTGGACCAAGACCGGCTGGCGGAGCCGCCCGCGGGTCCAGATGCCGGACTATACCGACGCCGCCGCGCTGGCGGATGTCGAGGCGAAGCTGTCGAAGTATCCCCCGCTCGTGTTTGCCGGTGAGGCGCGCAGGCTGAAGTCCGTTCTGGGCCAGGCCGCGAAGGGCGAAGCCTTCCTGCTGCAGGGCGGGGACTGCGCCGAGAGCTTTGACCAGTTCAGCGCGGATTCAATCCGCGACACCTTCAAGGTGATGCTGCAGATGGCGATGGTGCTGACCTTCGGCGCCAAGGTGCCGGTCATCAAGGTGGGCCGCATGGCCGGCCAGTTCGCCAAGCCCCGGTCCGCCCCGACCGAGGTGGTGGATGGCGTCGAACTGCCGTCCTACCGCGGTGACATCATCAACGACCTCGCCTTCACCCCCGAGGCCCGGATCCCCGATCCCGCCCGGATGCTGCAGGCCTATACCCAGTCGGCGGCCACGCTGAACCTGATCCGCGCCTTTTCGACCGGCGGCTATGCCGACGTGAACGAGGTGCACCGCTGGATCCTCGGCTTCACCGAAAGCGAAGAGGCCGAACGGTTCCGCGACATGGCGAACCGGATCACCGACACGCTCGATTTCATCCGCGCGGCCGGTGTCAGCGCCGAGCGTCAGCACACCCTGCGGCAGGTGGATTTCTACACCAGCCACGAGGCGCTGCTGCTGGAATACGAAGAGGCGCTGTGCCGGGTCGACTCGACCACCGGCAAGTGGCTGGCGGGCTCGGGCCACCTGCTGTGGATCGGTGACCGCACGCGGCAGCCGGACGGCGCGCATGTGGAGTTCCTGCAGGGCGTCCAGAACCCGATCGGCCTGAAATGCGGGCCCTCGCTGACCTCCGAGGACCTCAAGGTCCTGATGGCCAAGCTGAACCCGCAGAACGAACCGGGCCGGCTGACACTGATCGCGCGGTTCGGCGCGGGCAAGGTCGCGGACCATCTGCCGCGCCTGATCCGCACGGTCGAGGAAGAGGGCGCGAACGTGCTCTGGGTCTGCGATCCGATGCATGGCAACACGATCAAGTCGGCGACCGGCTACAAGACGCGGCCCTTCGACTACGTGCTGCGCGAGGTGCAGGAGTTCTTTGCCGTCCACCGCAACATGGGCACCATCCCCGGCGGCGTGCATTTCGAGATGACCGGTCTCGACGTCACCGAATGCACCGGCGGCGTGCAGGCGGTCAGCGACGAGGACCTGCACGACCGTTACCACACCGCCTGCGATCCGCGCCTCAACGCCTCGCAGTCGCTGGAGCTGGCGTTCCTCGTGGCCGAGGAACTGACCGCGCGCCGCAATGACGGCGACGGGCGGCAGGTGGCTGTCGGCTGATCCGCATACGGATCCGGATTTCAACCCCCGCCGGCGCGATCCGGCGGGGGTTTTTCATTCACGATCAGTCTATTAGCGAACAACCGCCGCCGCATCGGCGGGGTTTCGCGGGGTTCGGGCGCCACCCCGAAACAGCGTGGAACGGACCGCTCCGCTGACCGTTCTCCTGTCACCCGACGCGAGCAGGCGTCGGAAAACAAACAGGAGAAGTAACATGCAACGCAAGACACAGACCGCACTCGCCGCCCTGATGGCCCTCGGTATCGCAGGTGGCGCAACGGCTGGCTCCCTCGGTGCCAGCGCGGATGTGAACGCGGGCAATGCCGGTTCCGTCGGCGCCTCGATGAGCGCATCCAGCGACAACGCCATGGGCGCCAATGCGAACGCCAACGCGAACGCCGGGAGCATGGGCTCCGAGATGAGCAACTCGACCACCGCGGACGCCTCGACCGAGATGTCGGGCGAAGGCTTCAAGACCTACGGCGACCTCGTGTCGAGCTTCCGCACCGCGGACACCTCGGCAGCCGACCTGTCGGGCTTCGACGCGGAATCGGACGTGTCGTTCACGACGCTGTCTTCGCTGCAGGGTGAAGGCGCCGAGAACGGCCAGGCGCTGGACAACATGCTGTCCGAGCGGACCGCCGAACTGGACGAGATGCGTGGCCAGATCGAGGCCAACTCCGACCTGATGGCCGCTCTGGAAGCAGAGGGCTACGAAGCTGAAGACGTGATCGCGGTTCAGGCGAACAGCGACACCAGCGTGAACATCGTGGTCGACGACCGGTCGTAAGACCCTCGTCCACGCCGCGACGGTCGCCCCCCGTTTCGTCGCGGTTCCGGGCGGTCCTGCCGACATTATGGCGGGGCCGCCCTTTTCCTTGTTCAGTCGTCAGACCGGATCAGGCGAAGGTGCGGCCGTTCGGACCGCAGCGGTTGCCGGTCCTGCGTGAACGGCGCGGGCGACTCGGCCATGCCGTGCTGGAGTTCGGGCGGATTCAGGGGGGCGGCGGGGCTGTCTGCCCGCCGTTCCGCGCCGACCCCGACGGTCAGGTCCCGCAGGCTGTGCCCCGTGATGTTGAACCGCCGGGGACTGCGCCCGATCGCGCCCTGGGTCGAGAAACAGCCAAGCGCACGGCTCACATCCCCCAGGTCGCTCTTCATCGGCAGCAGGATCATCCGCGCGTCGATGGCCGGTTTGCCGATCCCGCGCTCGGCGCTCAGGATCAGTTCCGCCGTCGCGGGCCCGTCGAACACCTGTTCCAGAACGTCACCGCACAGGGTCCGCGCATCCGGCGTGAAGAAGGCCGACAACGGCATCCCCCGCACCTCCATCCCCATCAGGTCGCTCAGATGCGACCCGGCGATCCTGAGCCGCGCGAGGCCCGGCGCGATCCGTTCCGCGATGAAGGCATATTCCAGCGACCGCTCGATCCCGCGCGGATCGACCTCGGACCGGCGCGGCACCAGACGTCCGGCGCGCAGGGCCTGCCAGTAGGCCTCGACCTCGCGGATCGACGGATGACGGCTGTCGTTCAGGAACGGGGACATGTCGATCACGTTGCGCTGGTTATCCATTTTCGTCCACTCCGGTCCGGCTGCGATACCGCGCGAAATCAGGCAGGCCCGAGGTGGTCGGGTTAACCCTATTTTGCGAGGTCTTACTCGACCATTAACATCGCAGATCCTTCGTGAATTTCGTGCAAATTCGAGGCAAATGGTTAACCACCCCTGAGGCCTCCGCCCGCTGCCACCGCTTGCCCCGGCGCGCGGTCCTACGTAACAGGGGGCCAAAGGAGACAGGCATGATCAAGTCGATGACGGGTTTCGCGACCGGACGTGGCACGTTCGGCGCTTTCGAGTGGACGTGGGACCTGCGGTCGGTGAACGGGCGCGGGCTGGACCTGCGGCTGAGGGTGCCGGACTGGGTCTCGGGGCTGGAACAGGCGCTGCGCAAACGGCTGGGCGAGGCGCTGAGCCGGGGGAACGTGTCGCTGTCGCTGCGGCTCGGCCGCGAAGGCGGGACGGGCGGTGTGGCGCTGGACATGGCGCAGCTCGACGCCGTGCTCGATGCGCTGGCCGAGGTCGAGGCGCGCGCGCTGGAACGCGGCATGACGCTTGCGCCCTCGCGGGCGGGCGACGTGCTGATGCAGCGCGGTGTTCTGGACACCCCGCGCGACGATGACGAGACCGGGCCGCTGCTGGCCGCAATCATGAAGGATTTCGAACCGGTGCTGGCCGCCTTCATCGAAACCCGCGCGCGCGAAGGCGCGGCGATGAAGACGGTGCTGGCGGGGCAGGTCGACCGGATCGAGGCGCTGACCGCCGATGCTGCCGGACTGATCGACGCCCGCAAGGAGGCCGCCGCCGAGGCCTTCCGCGCCGCGCTGGCCCGGATCATGGACACCGGCGCCGATGCCGATCCCGCCCGCGTGGCGCAGGAAATCGCGCTGCTCGCCGTCAAGAACGACGTGACCGAGGAGATCGACCGCCTGCGCGCCCACGTGTCGGCGGCGCGCGACCTGCTGGGATCGAAGGCGCCGGTCGGCCGCAAGCTCGACTTCCTGACGCAGGAGTTCAACCGCGAGGCCAATACGCTCTGCTCCAAATCGCAGAACGCCGAACTGACGGGCGTGGGGCTGGAGCTGAAGGCGGTGATCGACCAGCTGCGCGAGCAGGTGCAGAACGTCGAATAGCGCGATCCCGCGCAGGGCCTGGCAGGGCGGAACGACGGCGGGGCGGATGCGTTGACCTCCACTGAACAGGAGATGCCCGGATGCTGAAGACCCTCGTCATGCTCGCCATGCCCGCCCTTGCCACGACCTGCGCCATGCCGGGCCCCGGCACGGAGGCCCCGGCGGGTCTGCCCGCCGCGATGACCGGCTCATGGGGCCTCACGGCGGGCGACTGCCTGGGCGGTGCCGCGACCAAGGGGCTGATGGAGGTGACGCCGACGACGCTCAGCTTCTACGAAAGCCGCGCCACGCTGACCCGCGTGGTGAAGCGCAGAGACAACCGGGTGGTGGCGGAGTACGACTTCACCGGCGAGGGGATGGAATGGTCCCGGCGCGAGGTGTTCACCCTGCGCGGCCCCGACGGCCCGCTGGTCCGGCAGGAATTTATCGACGACGCCGACGCGGGCACCTTCCAGTACGCGCCCTGCGACTGATCAGGTCGCCACGTACCAGTCGCGCCGGTGGTTGATCGCGATCACGAGGTTCACCACCAGCGCGCCGAGCGCCGACCAGATCACCTTGTCGAAGGGGATCACGAAGATCGCGAAGGTGAAGACGAAGATGTCGAACACGATCTGCGTCCAGCCCGCCCGGAACCTCGTCTTGTCCTGCAGGTAGAGCGCGAGGATCCCTACGCCCCCCAGCGACGCGCCGTGCCGGAACAGCGCCAGCAGCCCCGCGCCCACGATCATGCCGAAGATCACCGCCCCGACCGCCGGGTGCAGGTAGGCGATCTGGAACGCCTGCGGCAGCCATGTCGAGGTGATGGACATCAGCGCCACGGCTAGGAAGGTCTTGATCGTGAAGGCCAGCCCGATCCGGCGGTAGCCCAGCCAGTAGAACGGCAGGTTCACCACGAAGAACACCGCCCCGAACTTCCACCCGGTGGCGTAGGAGATCACGACCGCCAGCCCGGCGGTCTGGCCGGTGACCAGCCCGAGATGCGTCAGGATCAGGATCCCCACGGCGGCCATCGTCGTGCCGAAGACGATCCCCTGCGCATCGGCCAGGGGTGTGTGGGCGGCTTTGTCTTTCATGAGCGCTCTCAGTCGGCGATGTAGCGGTCGCGGCGGTGGTTGAACGCGATGACCCCGTTCAGGATCACCGCGCCGAAGAGCGAATAGAGCACGACGCGGGTGTCGAAAAGGAAGAAGGCGACGAAAAACAGCACCGCGTCGACCATCAGCTGGACATAACCCGCCCGGAACCCGGTCCGGTCCTGCACCATCAGCGCCACGACGCCGAGCCCCCCGAGCGAGCCCTTGTGCCGGAAGACGCCGAGCAGGCCGAAGCCGGTCAGCACGCCGAAGATCGCCGTGCCGAGGACCGGATCGAGGTGGTCGAACCGCATCAGCCCCGGAAGCCAGTCCACCAGCACCGACAGGATCACCACGCAGGCCAGCGACTTGAGCGTGAACTCGGCCCCGAGCCGTTTCCACGCCAGCGCGTAGAACGGCAGGTTCACCAGCGTGAAGACCACGCCGAAGGACCAGCCGGTCAGGTAGGAGACGATCAGCGCCAGCCCGGCGGTCTGGCCGGTCAGAAAACCCAGCTGGGTCAGGAAGGTCAGCCCGACCGCCGCCGTCAGCAGGCCGATCGCCAGCCCCTGCACATCGTCTAGGACCGTGTGGTCGACCGTGTCGTCGGTGTTATATGGAACCGGAGCGGGCATGACCCGACCATAGGCGCCGGGGCCCCCGCCGCAAGCCGGGGCGCGGCGTCACCCGCAGGGCCGGGCGTTGGACTGCCCAAGGCTTGGGCAGGGCGCGAGAGTTGTTGACGCAGCGGGCGCTTGGGTGTTGAACGGGCGCGCAAAACAGGAGGGTCGGATGGCCTACAAGATCTTCATCGACGGCGAGGTTGGCACCACGGGTCTGCAGATCCGCGAACGGCTGGACGCCCGCGCGGATATCGAGCTTCTGAGCCTCTCCGAAGACCGCCGCAAGGACGTGAACGCCCGCGCCGACGCCGCGCGCGAGGCCGACGTCTCGATCCTCTGCCTGCCCGACGCGGCGGCGAAGGACCTCGTCGCGGCGCTCGGCCCCGACGAGGGCCGGCTGATCGACGCCTCGACGGCGCACCGGGTCGATCCGGACTGGGTTTTCGGCTTTCCGGAAATGGCCGAAGGCCAGCGGCAGGCGCTGTCGTCCGCGCGGCGGGTGTCGAACCCCGGCTGCTGGTCGACCTGCGCGATCGCCCTGATCCGCCCGATGGTCGAGGCCGGGCTGATGGCCCCGGACGCCGCCCACGCGGTGTCGGGTGTCTCGGGCTATACCGGCGGCGGCAAGGCGATGATCGCGGAATTCGAGACGGGCGAGGCAGAGGGGTCTTTCCTCTATGGTGTGTCTCAGGCGCACAAGCACCTGCCGGAGATGACGAAATACGGCAAGCTGACCGTCGCGCCGGTGTTCGTCCCCTCGGTCGGGGCCTATGCGCAGGGCATGGCGGTGGCCGTGCATCTGGGCGAGATGGGGCCGGACGGGATGACGGCCGCGAAGGATGCGCTGAGCGCGGCCTACGAGGGGCAGCAGTTCGTCTCGGTGGTCGACGCGTCGGTCCACGAACCGCGCGTCCTGCCGCAGCGGCTGAACGGGACCAACCGGCTGGAGCTGTCGGTGCATGGCAACCCGGCAACCGGGGCGGTGACGCTGATCGCGGTGCTCGACAACCTCGGAAAGGGGGCCTCGGGCGCGGCGGTGCAGAACATGAACCTGATGCTCGGCGCGGAGGAAAGCGCGGGGCTGGTCTGAGCGGCCTGATCGGGAAATGTTGACTGCTGTCAACTGGTTAACGCCGGGTGTTCGCGTCCGGCGTTAGTGTTTTGTTAGGGGGGTTGTGATCAGGGGGAGTCCACGCCTGTGGCGGGCCGGGATTTGGGGGCGCTGCCCTCTGGCCCCCCGGAGTTTATCGGGCCAGATGAAGCCGGGGATCGGGGCGAAGGTGGGCGTAGTGCCGGAGACGGTGACGTCCACGCTTGTTGCGGGCCGGATTTGGGGGCGCTGCCCCGTCGCCATTGGTTGCCGAACCTATGGCGCACCAAGAGCGACCCCCGGCATATTTCTGGAAAGGTGAAGCAGGGGAGCTGGTCTTGATCCCCTGCGTTTTCATGGGCTTGCGGGGCGGGATTAACCCCGGCGGCGGCGGCGGCCACCGCCGCGACCGGCTTCCATGGCGGCCTTGGCGGCGTCGGGGAAGGTGGCGCCTTCGTTGACGGCGTCGATGACGCGGCTGAAGCCGATCCACTGGCCGCCGTTCGGGTCGTGGTTCATCAGGAAGTTGGCGGCCTTGATCGCCTCCATCTCGACCTGGCGGACCGGGTTCATGATCGCGCTGGTCATGCCGGCGCCGATGGCCATCGGCAGGAAGGCGGCGTTGATCCCGTGACGGTGCGGCAGGCCGAAGGAGATGTTCGACGCGCCGCAGGTGGTGTTCACGCCCAGTTCGTCACGCAGGCGGCGGACGAGGGTGAAGACCTGCTGGCCGGCGGAGGCCATGGCGCCGACGGGCATCACCAGCGGGTCGACCACGATGTCATGGGCGGGAATGCCGAAATCGGCGGCGCGTTCGACGATCTTCTTGGCGACGGCGAAGCGGACGTCCGGATCCTCGGAGATGCCGGTGTCGTCGTTGGAGATCGCGACGACCGGGACGTTGTATTTCTTGACCAGCGGCAGGACGAGCTCGAGGCGTTCCTCTTCGCCCGTCACGGAGTTCAGCAGCGGGCGGCCGTTGGCCTTGGCGAGGCCGGTTTCCAGTGCGCCGGGGACCGAGCTGTCGATGCAGAGCGGCACGTCGACGATGCCCTGCACGCATTCCACCAGCTGGCCCATCAGGGTCGGCTCGACGAAGTTGTTGTCGGCGTAGCGCGGATCCTCGGCCATCTTGTTGGTGAAGACCGCGCCCGAGTTCACGTCGAGCACCATCGCGCCGCAGGCGACCTGCTCCAGCGCGTCCTTCTCGACGGTCGAGAAGTTGCCCATCTCGAGCTCGGCGGCGAGCTTCTTGCGGCCCGTCGGGTTGATGCGTTCGCCGATGACGCAGAAGGGTTCGTCAAAGCCGATGACGACGGTCTTGGTCTGGCTCTCGATCACGGTGCGGGTCATGTGCGGTCCTTCGGATGCAGGGTATCGGGGCGCCGCCGGGGCGCCGTGCTGATGTCGGTGATAGCCGGGTGCGGCGCCGGTGCCAACCGGGTCGCGGGGATCAGCCCGCGGCGGCGACGGCTGCCGGTGTGCCCGCGGCGCCCGCGTTGTCGGTGATCCACTGGGCCGCCGTCTTGATCCCGCCGAGGGGGAAGACATGGACCTGCTCGATCAGGCTGTCCGGCTTCGCGGCCTTGTGGGCGGCGAGATCGGCCAGCACGTCGTGCGGTTCATAGGGCAGGACCAGCTTGGTCACGTCCATCGCGCGCTTCTGCAGGACCTTGAGCGAGGGACCGACACCGCAGGCGACGGCGAACTTGATCAGGGTCTGCAGCTTGGCGGGACCGGCCACGCCGACATGGACGGGCAGGTGGATGCCGTTCGCCTGCAGGCGCTCGGTCCAGTCGATGATCGGCTGCGCCTCGAAGGCGAACTGGGTGGCCATTGCGACGGAGGCGGCGGTGCGTTCGGACCAGTCCTGCTTCCATTTCGCGGCGGCCATCACGGCGCGCTCGCCGCCGTCGGTGTCGATGTCGCGGTTGCCCTCGGGGTGGCCGGCGACGTGGAGGTGGGTGAAGCCCGCCTTGTCGAAGAGCCCGGTCTCGATCAGCTGCATGGAATTGTCGAAATCACCGCGCGGGGTGGCGATCCCGCCGCCGAGCAGCAGGCCCTGACGGATCCCGGCCTCGCCCTGGTAGCGGGCGATCCAGTCGGCCAGCGTGGCCGCGTCGGCGATCGAGCGGGCGGGGAAGTGCGGCATCACGTCGAAGCCCTGGCCGGCGATGCGGCGGGCGGTGGCGACCATGTCGTCGATCTCGGTCCCGTCGATATGGGCGATGTAGACGCGGGTGCCCTTCGGCAGGAGGGCGCGGAAATCCTCGACCTTCTCGGCGGTGCGGGGCATCACCTCGATCGAGTAGCCCGAGAGGAAGCCGTCCAGCGAACCGGAGGCGACACGCGCCGTTTCCCGGCGGCGGAAGTTCAACAGAGCCATCATGGCCTCCTTTACAGTTCGGGCGGTCAGGCCCATCCGTCGTTTCCGATCAGCACCTTGAGCCGGTCCTGGTCATAGTCGCTTTCGAGCTGCGCGGCCGTGGCCTGCGCGACTTCGTCCGGGTCGCCGTCGGCCTGGCCCGAGGGGGCCTTGCGCCATTCGGCGAGGTAGTCGTCGGTGCCGGCGGCGCCCGATTTCATGGCAGCGCGGTCGATGGCCTGTTCGAAACGTTCGGACAGCTGCACCTTGGCGCCGCGGCGGCCTTTTCCGACAATCACCTGCGCCGGGATGTCCCGCCAGTAGACGATCGTGATATCGGCCATACGCTTGATTCCTTCAGGTTTCCCTGCGCCTTCTCTACGGCACGCGGGGCGGTTGCTTTGGGTCGTTTTCGACATGCTTGGCACGTCTTGCGACGTCGCTATCCGACATGGCGTCCGGATGCACCTCACCATATCGTTCGATGCGCATGCTTGCGCCAACAGCCGTCTGCGGCTACGTTTGTTTCAACACGAAATGGAGGGCGTACAAGATGGCGCCCAAGCGTCCCGAAGGTGCGGGCGCATTCCCGAAACCGGTTGAGAACCCCGCACTGAACCAACCCGATCCGTCGGAGCTGTACGCAGCGCTGGATCTGGGAACGAATGCCTGTCGCATGCTGATTGCCCAACCCAAGGGCAGCCAGTTCCATGTGGTGGACAGCTTCTCGAAATCCGTGCAGCTCGGCGCCGGGCTGGAGCGGTCCGGTCGCCTTGGCCGGGCCTCGATGACCCGCGCCGTGCAGGCGATCCGCGTCTGCCGGCAGAAGCTGGACCGGCACGGCGTCAAGCGGATGCGGCTGGTCGCGACCGAGGCCTGCCGCCGCGCGGTCAATGCGCCGGGTTTCCTCGAGGAGGTCAAGCGCGAGACGGGGCTTTTGCTCGACATCATCCAGCCCGAGGAGGAGGCGCGTCTGGCCGTTGTCTCCTGCGCGCCACTGGTGTCGACGCGGACCGAGCAGCTTCTGGTGGTGGACATCGGCGGGGGCTCGACCGAGCTGGTGTGGATCGACCTGTCGTCTGTCCCCGCGCTGGAGCGGCCGCGTGCGATCATGCGGCTGCATGCCGGGTTCCACCCGCAGGAAAGCCCGTTTCCCGCCGCCAAGGTGGTGGACTGGATTTCCGTGCCGCTTGGCGTGGCGACCCTGCGCGACCAGTTCCGCGACGTGGAGGACGATTCGGGGCGCTTCGCGCTGATGTCGTGGTTCTTCGAGGAGAACCTGGCCGAATTCGCGCCTTACAAGGACGAGCAGGTGCGCGAGGGGTTCCAGATCATCGGCACCAGCGGGACCGTGACGACCGTCGCGGCGAGCCATCTGGGGCTGAAGCGGTATGACCGGACCAAGGTCGACGGGCTGCGGATGACGTCGGACCAGATCGACGAGGTGATCCGGGGCTATCTGGACCTCGGGCCCGAGGGGCGGCGCAAGGATCCGCGCATCGGGCAGGACCGGCAGGCGCTGATCATGTCGGGTTCGGCCATCCTACAGGCGCTGCTGCGCTGCTGGCCGACGGACCGGCTGTCGGTGGCGGACCGTGGGCTGCGCGAGGGTCTGCTTTATGCGCAGATGAGCGCGGACGGCGTGCTGGAGGACGGCCCGTTCTGATCTGAGGCGGTGCGCCTTTTCCGCCGGGTTTTGCCCGCCGGAGGGGCAGGGCGCATCCGCGGGGCGTTGACGCCGCCGCGGGGCGCGATTAGCTGCGCGGCATGGCACGCGCACCCCTTCTCCAGCTTTCCGACATCTCGCTCACCTTCGGCGGGGATCCCGTTTTCGACGGGCTTTCGCTCAATATACAGCCGGGGGACCGGGTGGCGCTCGTGGGGCGGAACGGGTCCGGGAAATCCACGCTGATGAAGGTGATGGCGGGGCTCGTCGAGGCCGACAAGGGCGACCGGGTGCTCTCGCCCGGCACCTCCGTCGGCTACATGCAGCAGGAGCCGGACATGTCGGGCTTCGAGACGCTGGGCGATTTCGCGGGCGCGGGGCTGGATCCGTCCGAGGCCTACAAGGTCGAGATGGCCTCCGAGGGGCTGAAGTTCGATCCGGCGCGCCCGGTCGCGACCGCTTCGGGCGGCGAGCGGCGGCGCGCGGCGCTGGCGCGGCTCTGGGCCGAGGGGCCGGAGCTGATGCTGCTGGACGAACCGACCAACCACCTGGATATCGAGGCGATCGGCTGGCTGGAAGATCAGCTGCGCGAGACGCGGCGCGCCTTTGTCCTGATCTCGCACGACCGGGCCTTCCTGCGCGCGCTGACCCGCGCGACGCTGTGGATCGACCGGGGTGCGGTGCGGCGGCAGGAGAAGGGCTTCGAGGATTTCGAGGCCTGGCGCGACAAGGTCTGGGAGGACGAGGACGTCGCCCGCCACAAGCTGGACCGCAAGATCAAGTCCGAGGCCCGTTGGGCCGTCGAGGGGATCAGCGCACGGCGCAAGCGGAACCAGGGCCGGGTGCGTGCGCTGGCCGCGCTGCGCGAGGACCGGGCAAGCCAGATCCGGCGGCAGGGGACGGCGGCCATGGCGCTCGATTCGGGGCCGAAGTCGGGGCGCAAGGTGATTGAGGCCGCGGGCATCGCCAAGGGCTTCGGCGCGCGCACGCTGCTGAAGGATTTCTCGCTGACCGTGATGCGCGGCGACCGGGTGGCCTTTGTCGGGCCGAACGGGGTCGGCAAGACCACGCTGATCGGCATGCTGACGGGCGAGATCGCGCCGGACCGGGGCGAGGTGAAGCTGGGCACGAACCTGATGCCCGCCATATTCGACCAGTCGCGGTCGGCGCTGGACCCGGACCGCACGCTCTGGGACAGCCTGACGCTGGACCCCGGCATGCGGGTGTCGGGCGAGGCGGATCAGGTCATGGTGCGCGGCCAGCCGAAACACGTGGTCGGCTACCTCAAGGACTTCCTGTTCGACGAGGCGCAGGCAAGGGCGCCTGTGCGATCCCTGTCGGGTGGCGAAAAGGCGCGCCTGCTGCTGGCGCGGCTGATGGCGAAGGAAAGCAACCTTCTGGTGCTGGACGAACCGACCAACGATCTGGACGTCGAGACGCTGGACCTGCTGCAGGAACTGCTGGACGATTACGACGGCACGGTGCTGCTGGTCAGCCACGACCGGGATTTCATCGACCGTGTGGCGACGACCACGGTGGCGATGGAGGGCGACGGGCGGGCTGTGGTCTATGCCGGGGGCTGGTCCGACTACCGGGCGCAGCGGGGCGAGGCTGCGACGACGGATAAGGCCGTGAAGTCAGATGCTTCCGCGCCGAAAGTCAAGCAGGACGCGAAGCCGCAGGGGCAGGCCCGGAAGGCCGGGCTCAGCTTCACCGAGAGCCATCGGCTCAAGGAACTGCCCGGCGTGATGGACCGGCTGGGGGCCGAGATCGCAAAGCTCGAGGGCCTGCTGTCGGATGCCGACCTGTTCACCCGCGAGCCGGTGAAGTTCCGCAAGGCGACCGAGGCGCTGACCGAACGGCAGAACGCGCTGGCCGCCGCCGAGGAAGAGTGGCTGACGCTGGAAGAAAAGGCGGAGGCCTCCGGTGGGTAAACCAACTTGCCGATCGGTAAAATCATCTATGGAATCTCCTCCGCGCCCGGTGCATGATCCGCGTGGGAGGATTTTCGAACATGACGGACAGCGCTGTTCTGCCCTTGTCGGGCATTCGCGTAATCGACCTGACGCAGGTCTATCAGGGACCCTATTGCACGCTTCTGATGGCCAAGGCCGGGGCGGATGTGATCAAGGTCGAACCGCTCAAGGGTGAACCGATCCGCATCCGGCAGGAAGTGTCGCGCGGGTCTGCCGTGCCCTTCGCGATGCTGAACCAGAACAAGCGCGACATGACGCTCGATCTGAAGAGCCCCGAGGGCAAGGATATCCTCCGCCGCCTCGTCAAGGATGCCGACGTGCTGGTCGAGAACTACGCCCCCGGCGTGATGGACCGCCTCGGCCTCGGCTTCGAGGCGCTGCGCGAGATCAATCCGCGCCTCGTCTATGCCAGCGGGTCGGGCTACGGGATCACCGGGCCGGACAAGGACCGGCAGGCGATGGACATCACCGTGCAGGCCGCGTCGGGCATGATGAGCGTCACCGGGTTCCCCGACGGGCCGCCGGTGAAATGCGGGCCGGCCGTCATCGACTTCCTGTCCGGCACGCACCTTTACGGGGCGATCATGACCGCGCTGTTCCACCGGACCCGCACGGGCAAGGGGCAACTGGTCGAGGTGGCGATGCAGGAATGCGTCTACCCCGCGCTCGCCTCGAACCTCGGGATGATCTACGACACCGACGCCCCGCCGCCCCGCACCGGGAACCGGCATGGTGGCCTCGCGTCGTGCCCCTACAACGTCTACCCGTGCTCGGACGGCTACGTCGCGATCATCTGCACCAACGAGACGCATTTCGTGAACCTCTGCACCGCCATGGGGCAGCCGGAACTGGCGAGTGATCCGCGTTTCTGCGACCGCGCGTCCCGCGTGCGGAACATGGACCTGACGGATGCCACGATCGGCGCTTGGACCGGCGAACGGCCCAAGGCCGAGGTGGCGCGCATCTTCGGCGCGACCAAGGTGCCGCATGCACTGGTGCGCGATCTGATCGAGGTCACGAACGACAGCCACATGCATGCGCGCGGCGCGCTCGGCTGGGTGGATCACCCGGAATTCGGGCGGATCGTGGTGCCGCAGTCGCCGCTGCGCCTGCACGACGCGCCGGGCCTGCCGTTCGACGCTGCCCCCAGCCTCGGCGCGCATTCGCGGCAGGTGCTGGCGGTGGAACTCGGGTATTCCGAGGCCGATATCGACCGGCTGGAGGACGAGGGCGTGATCGCACGCGCCAAGGCCGTTCAGGCGGCGGAATAGGGAGGAAAGACAATGGCGCTCGACAGCGACGACATTCATATCTCGACGGCGGAACGGATCTTTGCCGATCTCGCCGATCTGACCAGCGTGGCCCATGACAAGACCGGGGCCTACAAGCCGAAGCTCTGGCAGGCGGTGGTCGACAACGGCCTGACGCTGGCCATGATGCCCGAAGAGGCGGGCGGCGTCGGGCTGACGCTGGAACAGGGCTTTGCCCTGCTGCGCGCCGCCGGACGCTGGGGCGTCTCCGTGCCGATGGCCGAGACGATCCTGTCCGGCTGGGCGCTGTCCGCCGCCGGGCTGGACGTGCCCGAGGGCGTGCTGATCCCGCTGATCCCCGCGCCGCGCGGATCGCTGAGGATCGACGGGTCGGGCAAGGTGACGGGCGACGTGCCCGAGGTGCCGTTCGGGCGCGAGGCCACCGCCTTCGTCGCTCTGTGTGACGGGCCGGACGGGCCGGTGATCGCGGTGCTGGACCCCGCTGGCTGCACGGTGACCGAGGGCGAGACGCTGTCGTTCGAACCGCTGGACGACGTCTCGGTCGACGCAACGGCCACCGCGAGCGCCCCGGCGGGCGCCGCCGCGCGTCTGCCCGAGATGGCGGCGACCGCGCGGGCAAACCAGATCGCGGGCGCGCTTGAGACGATGCTGGACATGACCGTCCAGTACGCCACCGAGCGCAAGGCGTTCGAGCGGACGATCTCCAAGTTCCAGGCCGTGCAGCACCTGCTGGCGCAACTGGGCGAGGAATGTGCCGCCGCCGTCGCCGCCGCCGTGTCCGCCGCCGACACCCTGTCGCGTGGCGACGAGGGCGCGGGCCTGCTGCTGGAGGTCGCCGCCGCCAAGGTCCGCTGCGGCGAAGCCGCCAACCAGGCCGGGCATATCGCGCACCAGGTGCACGGGGCCATCGGCTTCACCGCCGAACACCCGCTGCACCGCCTGACCCTGAACGCCCTGTCGTGGCGCGAGGATTTCGGGACCGAGGCGCATTGGGCGCTGAAACTGGGCCAGCACGTGTCGCAGGGCAACGGCGACGCGCTGTGGCAGCTCCTGTCGAGCCGCTGAGGGAGGATCACACATGAACGTCGCACTGCGTTTCGACCCCGTCCGCCTGCCGGACTACTGCCAGGCCCTCCGCCAGGAGGTCCGCGCCTTCATCGCCGAACAGGTGGACAAGGGCGTGTACGACCCGAATGCCTCGGAGCATGACATCGAGTCGATGAAGGCCTTTGCCAAGGCCGTGTCCGCCAAGGGCTGGATCGGCATGGCATGGCCCAAGGAATACGGCGGGCAGGAGCGGTCCTTCCTCGAACGCTACGTGGTCAGCGAGGAGATGCTGGTCCACCGCGCGCCGACGCGGAAATACTTCGTCGCCGACCGGCAGAGCGGGCCGACCCTGATCCGCTACGCCTCCGAGAACATCAAGCGGCAGGTCCTGCCCAAGATCATCGCGGGCGAGGCGATGTTCTGCATCGGGATGAGTGAGCCGAACTCGGGCTCCGACCTCTTCGCGGCGAATGCCAAGGCGACCAAGGTCGATGGCGGATGGCGGCTGAACGGGGCCAAGATCTGGACCTCGGGCGCGCAGCATGCCGATTACATGATCGGCCTGTTCCGCACCTCGCAGCCGACCAAGGAGAACCGGCGGCACGGGCTGACGTCGTTCCTCGTGGACATGCATGCCGAGGGCGTGACGGTGAACCCGATCCAGCAGATCACCGGGATCGCCGAGTTCAACGAATGCGTCTTCGACAACGTGTTCCTGCCCGACGATTACGTCATCGGCGAGATCGACGGGGCGTGGAAGCAGGCGACCTCGGAGCTGGCCTATGAACGGTCCGGGCCCGAGCGGTTCCTCGAGACCTTCGGCGCGATGCGGGCGTTTCTGGCGGCGGTCGAGGGGACGGATGATCCCCGCGTGCAGGAAGGGCTGGGGCGGCTGATCGCGCAGCTTCACACGATGCGGCGGATGTCGGTGTCGGTGGCGGGGATGCTGGAGGCGGGGCGCGAGCCCGTGACCGAGGCGGCCATCGTCAAGGACCTCGGCACCGTCTGGGACAAGGCCCTGCCGCGCGAGCTGCGGGAACTGGTGTCGCTGATGGATTACGACAAGTACGACGTTGCGGCCTATCGCGAGCGGATGAACTATTTCACCCGCATGTCGACCAAGCTGACGATCCAGGGCGGCACGACGGAAATCCTGCGCGGGATCGTCGCGCGGGGTCTCGGGCTGCGGTGATTTGGTGGGGCGGGGGAGACTCCGCCCTTATCTGCGCGGCGCGGGGTGGGTCTCTCTCAACCCGCGCAACGCGAGCCGGGCGCGCGCCTGCCCGTGGGGTGGCGCGGCCTGACCCCGGAACGGCGCGCTTTATGGCGGCCAAATTCTTCTGCAATATGAGCGTCGCGCGCGGGCCCCAAAGCGCCAGCCCGTCGGGACGGGCAGGCGCTCGCCCGGCGCCTTCGGCTTGATTCCGGGCTGGCTGCGCGCTGTAGGTAGGGGTGCAATCGGAACCCCGCGTCATCCTCGGGCCTGACCCGAGGATCTCCCGTCACGAGGTCCTCGGGTCAAGCCCGAGGATGACCGTGCCAACGCCCTACCGTCCGGTGAAGTTCGGCGCCCGCTTCTCCAGGAAATGCGCCGAGCCTTCCTTGTAGTCCTCGGTATAGCGGCACTCCATGATCTGGTCCTCGGACTTGTGCACCGCCTCGGTCAGCGTCTGGTACTGCCCATCCCAGATCTGCGCCTTCATCAGCGCCGTCGACCGGGGCGAGGAGAAATTGGCGATCTGGGCCGCATAGTCCTGCACCGCCGCAAGGAAGCCTTCGTCCGGCAGGCACCGGGCGTAGCCCAGCCTCTCGGCCTCGGTCCCGTCGATCCGGCGGGCGGACATCAGCAGGTCGGCGGCGTTCATCGGCCCCACCAGGCGCGGCAGCAGCCAGGCCGAGGCGTGTTCCGCCACCAGCCCGCGCTTGGCGAAGGCCGTGGAGAGCTTGGCCGAGGCCGCCATGAACCGGATGTCGCAATACAGCGGCAGGCAGAAGCCGACCCCTGCCGTCGCCCCGTTGATCGCGGCGATGACCGGCTTGGGGATCGCCAGCATGTAGCTGTAGCGCTGGTTGAAATCGCCGTCCTTGCGCTCGTGCGGCGGGGGCATGTCCTTGCCCGCGCGCTGCGACAGGTTCTGCAGCGACGCGCCCGCGCAGAACGCCTTGCCACGGCCGGTGAAGACGATGGCGCGGACCTCGTCGTCCCCGGCGGCGCGCGTCATCGCCTCGCGCAGGCCATGCTCCATCTCGGGGCGCCACGTGTTGAACTCGTCGGGGCGGTTCAGGCTGATCGTGGCGACGCGGTTCGCGACTTCGTACAGGACGGCCGGTTCGGACATTTCGTTCTCCCTTGTTCCGGGCGCAGCCTCGGGCGCAGGCTCCGACACCGCAAGCGGCAGCGCCCGGATTTCAGGAGTGTCAAATCCGACGCGCCTAACGCCGCCCGGTGAAGGCCATCAGCTCCGCCAGCTTTTCGGACCGGCGCAGGCTGGCCATCCGGGTCTGCGCGCCGCGCCGTTCGGCACGCGCCTGCGCCACGACGCGGATCGCGCTGGCGCAGGGACCGGGCAGGCGGCGCGGCAGGGGCCACGGGATCAGGCGCGCCGCGCGGCAGAGGCCGGGGGCGAAGCGGGTCAGCACCGGGTCGGTGACCGCCACGATCTGTTCGCAACTGCCGGGATCGCCCTGCCGCCCGGCGCGGCCCATGAGCTGGCGGTCGATACGGCGGCTTTCGTGGAACTCGGTCAGGATGACATGCAGCCCGCCCGCCGCCCGCGCCTCGGGTGTCAGCTTTATGTCGGTGCCGCGCCCGGCCATGTTCGTGGCGATGGTGATCCGCCCGGCATGCCCGGCTTCGGCGACGATGGCGGCTTCCTCGGCGTCCTGCCGGGCGTTGAGCAGGCGGCAGGGCGTGCCCGCCAGCGCGGCGGCGATGCGTTCGGACACATCGACCGAGCGGGTGCCGATCAGCACCGGGCGTCCCCGGTCCGACATGCGGCGGGCGCGGGCGACGATGGCGGCGATCTTGGCCCGTTCGGTGCGGTAGAGCCGGGTGCCGGTCAGCCGCCGCCGCACCCGGCGGTTGGTGGGCACGCGGGCCAGCGGTCTGTCATAGGTGCGCGACAGTTCGCGGGCGACCTCGGCCAGCGTGCCGGACATGCCGCCGAACCACAGGTAGCGGCGGAAGAATTCCTGATAGGTGATCTGCGCCAGCGTGCGCCGCTCCTCGCTCAGGTCCAGACCTTCCTTGACCTCGACCATCTGGTGCAGCCCGGCCTGCCACTGGCGGTCGCCGAGGATGCGGCCGGTGAATTCGTCCACGATCTGCACCTTGCCGTCGGTGACGATGTAATGCTGGTCCCGTTCGTAAAGATGCAGCGCGCTCAGCGCGTGGCCCGCCAGTTCCGCGCGGGCGCGCGGCACCCGCCACAGGCCGCCGTTGCCCTCGGTCGCGCGGGCAAGGGCGGCGTGGCCCGCGTCGGTCAGCTCGACCCGCCGGGCATCGCGGCGGATGCGGAAATGTTCGGGCGCCGTCATCACGCGGGCGGCGGCCAGCGCGATGTGGCAGTCGGCGTCGCTCATCCGCCTGTGCGGGGCGGCGATGATGAGTGGCGTCTGCGCCTCGTCGATCAGGACGCTGTCCACCTCGTCCACGATGGCAAAGGCCAGGGCGGGGGGCATGGAGGGCCGCGCCCCGGCCCCCGCCAGCCGCGCCGCCGCCCGGCGCTGCGGCGAGGCGAGGTCGTCGCGCCCCAGCCGTTCGCGCAGGTATTCGAACACCAGCGTCTTGCCCGAGACATGGACGATCGGCGCCAGCCACGCGCGCCGCTTGACCGCCGGATCCGCCTCGGGGTCGATGGCCGCGGATCCGAGGCCGAGCAGGGCATAGACGGGCAGCAGGGTGTCGTGGTCGCGGGTGCAGAGGTATTCGTTCACCGTCACCACATGCACCGGCACGCCCGCCAGCGCGGCGGTGGCGGCGGCCAGGGCGGTGGTGGCGGTCTTGCCCTCGCCGGTGGCCATTTCCGTCAGGTGGCCGGAGAGGATCCGCCGGGCCCCCATGATCTGGACCGGGTGGTGCCGGTAGCCGAGCGCGCGGCGCGTCGCCTCGCGCGTCAGGGCAAAGGCGCGGACGGCGGCGGGGCCGTCGAAGCCTTCGGCCAGCAGGCGGGGGCGCAGGGATGCGGCCGTGGCGCGCAGGTCGTCGTCGGACAGCCGGTCGAGCCTGCGCCCGGCCCGGACCACCCGCGCCGCGAACCGGCGGTCGGCGGAGCCGGTGTCGGTGATCCGGGGCTTTAGCGCCGTCAGCACGGCGATGGCGGCCCTGTCCCACCATTTCAGCTTGGGATGCCGCCGTTCGGGCAGGGCCGACGGGGCACGGTCGCGCGTGTCCCACGGGCGACAGGCGGTCAGGCGGAGGGCGGCGACGGCCATCCGTCAGGCCCCGCCGAAATGGCGCAGGAAACTGCGCCGCACGGCGCGGTAGAGGCGCGGGGCCAGCGGTTCGGTCCCGAAGTCGAGCCGCACGAAGGCGCGCCCGTTGAACCGCGTGCCGGGCCGCAGCCCCGGCGCGCCGAGGTCCAGCGCGATCACCGGGTCGAGCGCCTGCGTCTCGTCCGCGGGGTCGAGCGCGATGTCCCCGCCACCGCCGCTGCCCAGCACCGGGCTGGGCAGGTAGCGTTCGACCGCGGGGACGATGCGCAGCAGCGCGGCGTCATGGGTGCCCGCGGTTTCGGCCAGCCGCACCTCGGCCCCCCGGAACCGCCCGTCGACCAGTTCGGCGAGGTATTCCGGGGCCACCGCGCGGATGATCGCGGGGCGGTCGGGCAGGATGTGTCCGACATCCGCCCCCTGCGCGACCCACTGGCCGACCAGATCGGCGGGGGGCGGCAGGTCGACCTCGCCATCCGTCCCGGCATGCAGGGTCAGCCCCGCGATCCGGTCCGCGATCCGGTCCAGTTCCGCCTGCGCCTGCGTCAGCGACTCCTGCGCGATGGCGATCTCCGCCCGGTCGCGGACGCTGGCGATCCGCAGGTCGGCCCGCGCCTCGGTCACACGCGCTTCGGCGGCGCGCCGTCGCGCGGTCAGTTCCGGATCCTCGAGCCGCAGCACGGGCTGGCCGGCGGTGACGCGGGCGCCGGGCGGTGCCAGAACCTCGGCCACGGTGCCGTCGGTTCCGGCCCTGAGCCATGCATTGTCCGGCAGCCAGACGACACCCTCGACCGTGGTCCGGAGCGGCAGGGGGATCAGAAAGACCGCTGCCGCCAGCGCCCCGGCGACTGCCATGCCGATGCCGGTGGCGCGGGGGCGGGCCTCGATCAGCTTGAGGTCGGTGAAGAAGTGCTTCAGCACCCGGCCCGCGGGCAGGATCAGCCCCTGGAAGACCGAGATCGCGGCGAGCGCCATGCCGACCGCGAAATAGGTCCCCGCCACGTAGAGCGCGATCGAGATCATGATGAGCAGACGGTAGACGAAGGCGGCGGGGGCGTAGAGCGCGAAGACCCACGCCTCGAACCGCGTGACGCGGCGGCTGTCGCGCACCGGCAGGGACAGCAGGCGGCGTTTCAGCAGATCGCCCCACCATTTCGACGCGCGGGTGGCGAGGTTAGGGATCTCGATCAGGTCAGACATGACGTAATAGCCGTCGAACTTGAGCAGCGGGTTGCCGTTCACCAGCAGTGTCGAGAAGCCCGAGATCAGCATGGCGTTCCACGCGACGTCTCGCAGCAGCCCCGGTTCCGCCGCCCGCCAGATGAACAGCGCGGCGGCGGCGATGGCGATTTCCGCGAGGATCCCCGCGCCGCCGACCAGCGCACGGGCCCGTTTCGACGGGAAGGCGGCCGAGGACGAGGCGTCGAGATAGGGGACCGGGTAGAACACGAGGAACATAAGTCCGACCTCGTGGCATTCGCCGCCGTAGCGTTTCAGCGCCAGACCGTGGGCCAGTTCGTGCACCGCCTTGACGACGACATAGACCCCGGCGATCAGCATCAGGTTCTGCAGCGCGAGGATCTCGCGCACCCCGCTGGAGGTCAGGTCCTCCCAGCTTCCCGGCAGCACGGCCAGCGCGCTGCCGAGCAGCAGTAGCCATCCCGCTGCGATGACCCAGCCGGCCGGGCCGCGCGCGAGCGGCGCCAGCAGGTCCAGCAGGCGGGTCGGGTCGAACAGGGGCAGGGGGATCGACAGCGGGTTCTTCCAGAACCGCGCGCGCTTCTGGCCCCGGCGCTTTCCCATCCGTTCAACCAGTTCCTCGGTCAGCGGGATCGTGTCGCCCGCCAGCAGGTCGGCCTGGTAGAGCTGGATCAGCAGCTGCACCACATCGTCCTGGCTGGGTGCCCGCGCGCCGAGCCGGTCGCAGGCGGCCTGCCATATCTCGTCAAGCGTGGCCTGACCGCTCATCGCGCCCGCGACCGCCCATGTCTCGGCGGTGAACCGGTGGTGCGTTGCGCCGAGCGGATCGCGCACCACGAACCACGGGTGGCCGAGATAGCGGTGGAGCGTGATGTCCAGCCCCGGCTTCAGGGCGGGACGCAGGGTGGCGACGCGATACCACAGGGCGGAGTGGAACGCCTCGCTCACGGGCGCAACTTCCACAGCAGGATGCGGGTCCGGTCGACGAGGGGCCGCACGATCGCGTAGAGCAGGCTGCTGTCGCCCGCCTCGATCTTGGCGATCCCCTGCAGGCCGGGGCGCAGGTCGGCGGGCGGATCGGTCAGCGCGGCCTCCACCCGGAAGAATGTGCGCCCGTCGCCTGTTTCGGCCACCTGCGCAAGTCGCCTGACCTCAAACCCGAGCTGCCGCGCGCTGAGGCCGGTCAGGGCCAGCGTGCCGGCCGCGCCCGGCTGGACGAGGCCGATGTCGTATTCGCCCACCTCGATTTCGAGCCGGAAGGACTCGCCCGAGGCGATGCGGAACAGCGCGTCGCCCCGGCTGACCGGCGCGCCCAGTTGCTGGGACAGGTCGCCTTCTGTCACCAGCCCGGCCATCGGGGCCCGGATCTCGATCCGCTCCAGCCTACTGCGGGCCAGATCGGCCTCGGCCTCGACCCGCGCGATGCGGGCGGCCAGCTGGCTGAGCGCGGCGCGGTCGCCCTCGGCCTGCGCGGCGTTGCGTTCCTGGATCAGCTTGGCGCGCTCGCTTTCCCATTTCAGCAGGTCGAGCCTGAGGTCGCGGTCATCCAGCGTGGCCAGCACCTCGCCCTGCGCCACCGTGTCCCCGGCGCGCACCGGGGCGGTGGCGATGTAACTGTCGAAGGGCGCCGTGGCGACACGGCTGACGGCGCCCTGCACGCGACCCGTCGCGGTGACGCGCAGGTCGGTCTGCGCCAGTGACAGCCATGCGACAAGCGCCGCAAGCATCAGCGCGATGGCCTTGACCCCCTGATGCCGGGCCCCGAACAGCATCCGCATCGCCCGTGCCGTCCAGACCCGCAGACGACCCGACACCATCCGGTGTTCGCGTAGGCGCAGCCCGATATGCGGGGCGGTCAGGTCGGCGATGTCCTCCAGCCGGGCGCGCTCGGCCTCGGTGAAGGCGGCGTCGCCGTCGCGCGGGGTCAGCCGCTCGGCGGCGAGCACCGCGATCAGCTCTCCGCGCACGAAGAGCGGCACGGTGACAAGGGCGAGGCTGCCCGCGCGGGCGGCATGGGCGGCATGGGCGGCGGTGACGGCGATCGTGTCGCCGTTGTCGGGCCAGGTGACGGTGCGCAGCTGCAGGCGCGCCTCTTCCATCGCCTGCACGAGGCCGCGGGCGGTGTCGGTGCGGTGCTCGACCTCGGCCGTCTGCGACAGGGCGCGCAGGCGGAGCCTGCCGCGGCGGAGCAGGGCCACCCCGACCCGGTCCGCGCGGATCAGCGGCTGAAGTTCATTGACCAGCGCCCGCAGCGCCGCCTCGAGCGAGGCGCCGTCCTCGAGCGCGGCCAGAACGGCGAGGGCGTCGGCCAGCCCGGCCCCCGTCGTCGCGTCCCGCCGCGCGGCCCGTTCCGCGATCAGGCTGTGCAGCCAGCCCATGCCCCACTGGGCCCGGCGGACGGTGCGGCTGAGCATGGCCGACGGCACCACAAGGGCGACCACCGCTTCGGCCCGCCCGGCGGGCGCCACGGGCAGGGCGACCACGCGCCGGTCGCCGCCTGCGGACCTGACTGCCGCGGTGCGATTTTCCCGTGCTTCGGCCACGGCGGATTTCAGCGCGGTTTCCTCGTCCTCGGGGGCGGGCGGGGCCGGGCCGCGCGGATGGCGGGCGGCGGGGGCGAGGCTGCCCTCGGTCGTTTCGAGCAGCAGGATGGCCCGGCTGATCCCGCCGAGGTCGCGGCAGAGCAGGGAGAACCATGCCTCGACGAAGGCCGGCGGGCCGGAGGGGTCCAGAAAGACGCTCCACGCGGCTTCGTCGCCATCGCGTGCCGGGTCCGGGCCGGCGTCGGTCTGCTCGGCCGTCATCATTCAGCCGGGATCCTGTCGGTGCCCCAGCTGTCCGGTCCGCCGCGCCTGCCGTTGCGGTCGCGCTGCGTCGCGGGGCGCTGCGACGCGGCCGCGGCGGCGAAGAGCGGGAAGGCCGCGACCTCGGCCATCGAGGTCTCGACCGCCGCCGTATCCTGCGCGGGCTCCGTCGCGTCCGTGGCATCGGCTGCGGCAGGCGCCCGGCCGAGCGGCGTGAGTGGCGTCAGGGTGATGACGCACCATCCGCCCGCCGGGGCCGATTGCCGTCCGCTCAGCAGGCCGGTCAGGCGGTCGGCAAGTGCGTCGGGCAGGTCCGCGCCGCACCACATCTGCATGGAGACGACGGGCCGTCCCTCGGGATCGCTGTCGGGCAGCTTGAGCTGCTTTCGGTCCGGCAGGATGTCGAAGGCTTCCAGCACCTCGTCGCTCAGCGCACAGATGCGCTGGCCGTCCTCGGCGCCGGTCAGCGCCTCCAGTTCGGCCCGCAGGTCGTCGGGGAAATCGGCGTCCGAGAGCAGGCAGCGTCCCAGAACCTTGTCCAGCGTCGGACCCGCGCCGGTGACATAGGCGATGTTGATGAACCCGCCGGCACCGCCGCCGCCGAAGAGAGCGCCGCCCGCACCGCCGGCCATGCTGACGCCACCGCCGCCCGGCGCCGAGAAGCCACCGCCGCCCGACAGCGAGACACCGCCGCCGCCGCCACCACCGCCGGACGCACCGCTGCCGGTGGCCGGGGGCGTGGCCGGGGTGGTGGTCAGCCGGGTCGGGTCGATCCGCGGGAAGGCGGCAAGCCCGGTGTCGAGCCCCGACAGAACCCGGTCCAGCGCGGCATCGTCGGCGGCGTCGACCGTGCCGTCGGCATTGTAGTCGCCGGGTCGGATCCCGACGTGCACCGCCTCGGCCCCGCCGGTCACGGCGCTGCCGTTGACCGAGACCACCGACAACCCGATCCGCCCGTCCGCGCCGTAGGTCATCGCGCTGGCGGTCCGTCCGATCAGGCGCATCAGCAGGTGTTCGCCCGCCGCCAGCGGGGTGGCGAAGGACACCGTCACCCGGTCCCGCGTCACGCCGTTCTCGGTGACCGAGGTGCGCGACACGGTCATGCCGGGGGCGATTTCACGCAGGTCGTCGACCTCGACGGCGGCGGGATCGGCAAAGATGTCGAACACCAGTTCCCGCAGCCCACCGTCGCTGTCGAAGCGGATCGGCAGGCCGGCCAGCCCGTCGGGGCCGACAAAGCTCTGGCCCGGTGCGGCCAGCGCATCGGCGATGGCGATCACCGCACCGTCGGCCCCGATCGTGACCGTCGCGCCGTGGCTGTCGCCGGGTGTGCCGTCGGCATTGCCGTCCAGATCGCCGAGCGGGCCCGTCAGGGCGGTCCCGCCCGAGGCGATCTCGATCCCGTAGTCGCCCGCCGCCAGCCGCGTGGTCGGCAGGAAGCGCAGACGGGTCTCGGACATCACGACCAGCGAACCACGCACGGTGGAGCCGTCGGGGGCGGTGACGGTGACGTCCGGCGCGGGCCCCGGCGTGGCGGGGCCGTAGAGGTTCAGCGGTCCGACGGCGACCGGCCCGTTGAAGGTGATGTCGATGGCCGTCGGGCTGCCGGTGATCTGCGTGACCAGCAGCGGCGCGGCGAGCACGGTCAGGGGCGCGCTGTCCAGCAGGTGACGGCCGTCCTCGTCGATGGCCTCGACCGTGACGGTGACATCGCCCGCGTTCTCCCACACGTGGCTGGCCGTCCGGGCGTCGGGGGCGAGCGTCGATGTGCGACCGTCGCCCCATGTGACGATGATCGCGGTGACCGTGTCGTCACCGGGATCGGCCAGCGTGAAGGCGATGGTCTGGGCAATCCCGGCCCGCGCGCCGGCGGGCAGGGTCAGGTCGCCGGTCGGGGCGACATCGGTGACCTCGACGGTCAGGTCGCGCGTGGCCTTGCGCCCGTCCGGCAGCGTCGCCTCCACGGTCAGTGTGACGGTGGCGGGTCCGTCGGTGGCGGCAAGGCTCAGCGCCCCGTCCGCGGCCAGCGTGGCGCCTGCCGGGCCCGAGAGCAGTGTAAACGTCGCGGCGACCGGGGCGTTGCCAGCCGAAGCGGCGAGCGAGGTCGTCAGCGTATCGCCCTCGGCCACGGCCAGCGGGCCGGGGTTGGCGATGGTGAGCGGGGGCAGGGTGACGGTCACCGTTACGGTGGCCGGGGTGCTCTGACCGCTGGCGTCGCGGGCGAGGTAGGTGAAGGTGTCGGTGCCGGTGAAACCCGCGTCCGGCGTGTAGGTGAGGCGGCCGTCGGTGCCGACGGTGACGGTGCCGTTGGCGGGGGTCTGCGCGATCTCGGGGGTCAGGGGATCGCCCTCGGGGTCCGTGTCGTTGGCCAGCACGTCGATGATGACGCTCTGGCCCGCGACGACGGTGGCGGCATCGTCGACCGCGTCCGGACGGCTGGGTTCCGTGACGGTCACCGTCACGGTGGCCGGGGCGCTCTGGCCGCTGGCGTCGCGGGCGACGTAGGTGAAGGTGTCGGTGCCGGAGAAGCCCGCGTCCGGCGTGTAGGTGAGGCGGCCGTCCGCGCCGACGGTGACGGTGCCGTTGGCCGGGGGCTGCGCGACCTCGGGGGTGAGCGGATCGCCCTCGGGGTCCGTGTCATTGGCCAGCACGTCGATGATGACGCTCTGGCCCGCGACGACGGTGGCGGCATCGTCGACCGCGTCCGGACGGCTGGGTTTCGTGACGGTCACGGTCACGGTGGCCGGTGTGCTCTGCCCGCTGGCGTCGCGGGCGAGGTAGGTGAAGGTGTCGGTGCCGGTGAAACCCGCGTTCGGCGTGTAGGTGAGGCGACCGTCCGCGCCGACGGTGACGGTGCCGTGGCCGGGCGTTTCGATGACCTCGGGGGTCAGGGGATCGCCCTCGGGGTCGGTATCGTTGGCCAGCACGTCGATGATGACCGGCTGGCCCTGGACCGTGGCGGCCGAGTCGCCGCTGGTCACGGGCCGGCCGTTGGCGACCTGAAGCACGCTGACCGACACCGTGGCCACATCGCTGGCGGTGCTGCCGTCGCTCGCGCGGTAGGTGAAGAGGTCGGGGCCGGTATAGCCGGCGTTCGGTGTGTAGAGCACCGTGCCGTCGGCCTGGACGACGGCCGTGCCGTTGGCGGGCGGGCTGACCAGCAGGACGGTCAGCGGATCACCCTGCGGGTCGGTGTCGTTGTCGAGCACCGCGATGACGACCGAAGCACCTGCGGCGACGGAGGCGGTGTCGGCGCGGGCGACCGGATCGGTCTGCGGGGCCGCGACGGTGATCGTGACGGTCGCGGCTGCGCTTTCGAATTCCCCGTCGCTGACCGCGTAGGTGAAGCTGTCGGTGCCGGTGAAGCCCTCATCGGGGGTGTAGATCGCGCCGCCCGAGGCGTCCAGCGTCACGGAGCCGTTCGCCGGGCCCGAGATCACCCGCCCGGTCAGGGTATCGCCGTCCGGGTCGCTGTCATTGTCGAACAGCGCGATTTCCGCGGCGGTGTCCGGCAGAGTGGTGGCGGCGTCGGGCAGAGCCACCGGCGCCCGGTTGGTCGCAGCGCCAAGCGCCACGTCGAGGATTTCGACCTCGGAGTCGGTCGCGCCCGATCCGATCAGGTCCAGCCAGAGGCTCGTCACCGTCTCGGCCGGCACGGCGGAGAGGTCGAAACGCAGGGTCAGCACCTCTCCCGCGATTGCCTTGCCGTCGGGCCCCAGCCCGGCCACCGCGACACCCGCGCCGCGCAGGACCGTGCCGTCGCTTTGCAGGTTAAAGGCGGCGTCGGCATGGGTCATGGCCAGCGGATTGAGGGGGGTGGAACCGGTCTGGTCCCACGTGGCCAGTGCGATTTCGAACGCGTCCTGCGGGGTGGCGCCGGTGTTGGCGACAAGCGTGGGGCGGAGGCGGATCGTCAGGGTGCCCTGACCGGGTTCAAGCGTGAAGTCCTGCCGTGCGCCGCCATCCGTCGGCACGCCTTCTCCAAGGGTCAGCGTGCCGCCGGTCACCGCGGCGGTCCCCGAAAGGGCCCAGCCGAATCCGGCATCCTCGCCATCGGCGATGTCGAAACTGCCGTTCCGGAACGGGCCACCGGAGGGCGCCGGGTTGCCGGGGGCCGAGACCCGGTCGCCGTCGATGTCCTGCCGTTTTCTGGCAAGGTCGATATACCACGTCGCCAGCTCACGCGCCTCGGCCACGGTCGGTGCGTTGGCGCTGTCGCCGAGCGCGAGTGCGATCAGCTTCTTCTGGCGCTCGCTGATCACGGTCGAGAAGGGTTTCGCCATGATCGAACCCGCATCGCCCTCGGGCATCGCGGAGCCGTCCGTGGCGTATTCGTCCATCAGGCCGAGGGTGTGCAGCCATTCATGCGCCACGGTCAGACCGATCCGCTCGCCGAGGTCGAGGAGGGTGTTTTCCCACGAGACTGTGGTGTTCGGGCGTGTCCGTTCGGCCTGCACGTCATAGGCAAGGCTGCGGATGGCCGCGTCGATCGGCACGGTGATGTCGGTCAGGTCCGAGGTCTTGAGGTTCAGCGCGGCGCGCAGGCGGGCGAGGATCTGCGCATCGGTCAGATCGTCGCGCAGGACAAAGGGGGCATCCGCATTGACCAGCCCGCCGAACGTCGCGCGGTCGGCGTCGAGTTCGGTGGTCGCTCGGGGCGCGGGATCGAAGACCGTGCGATTGCCCTGGAACCAGGCAACACCGGCCGTCGCCTCGGGCACCTTGAGGCTGTCGAGGATCGGGTTGATGTAGACCTTGTCGCGGAACGCATGTTCGGAGAGTTCCAGCAGGTCGGCGTCGACAAATGCACCCAGCCCCGCTTTCAGGCCCTTCAGCAGCCCCGCTTCGATCCTGAGGTGATAGGGCTCGGGCAGACCGGCGCCGCCGCTTTCAGGCAGCTGGTTCAATATCGGGTCGTAGAGGTGGGCCACCAGTGCGATCAGGCCATCGGCGGAACTGCCGAGCTCGGCGCCACGGAAGGTGTCGGTGCCGTAGCTGTCGCGCAGCAGCGTCAGCATATGGTCGATCTGATCCATGTTGGGATCGAGCTTGTGTTCGCGGAACGCCCGCGTGTCGATCCGGATCGTGCCGATCTCGGACCTGCCGTTGGTCAGCTTCAGATTCGCGTAGGCCGGGACATTCGGAAAGACCGGCTGCAGCTTTTTCGGGGCGAAGGTCAGGGCCTTGTCCACGGCACTGGCGGCGGCGGAGTTCAGCGTGAACCACGTCGACGTCCGCGAGCGGCTGCCGGCGGAGCTGTCGAAGCCTTCGATGGTGGCGTCGAACTGGGCGGTTCCCTTGACGGTGAACGCCGCGCTCTTGCCCTCCTGCACCGGGGCGAAGCGCAGGATGCCGTCGATGGTGCTGTCGTCTCCGATGTCGAGGACGTAATGGATTTCGATCTCGCGCCGCGATTTCTCTGATCCGTCGGCACCCAGCTCGACGATGTCGAACGATGTCGAGATGATACCCGCCTCGGCCATCTTGCGCAGCTCTTCCAGCGGGAAGGCGGTCGAGATCTCCAGCGCGATCCGCTGGTTGACACCTATGGTCATGGCCTCGGACTGCGTGCCTTCGATCGCCAGCGCGCCGCTGATCGCGTCCGTGTTCGGCGTGTGCTGGGATTCCGGGTTGATCGACCGGGTGTTCGCGGTCGCGACCGTCCGACGCAGCGACACCCACGACGGCAGGCCGCCCTCGGCGGTTTCGATGCGGAACCGCGAGGCCGTGGAGCCGTGGTTGGCAAGGATCACGCGGTTGCGGTTGTGGCCGTCGACAAAGACGCCGTTCGTTTCGCGGGCGATCGCCTCCAGCCCGCTGCGGTTGGAATCGGTGTTGTTGCCGTTGAAATTGGTGTCGAAGAACAGCTGGCCGTCGTTGTTGTCGCCGCTGTCGTCGGTCACGACCAGCCCGCCGGTCCCGATATTGTCGATCGAGACGGCATTGGCCCGCGTCCCGATATACTTGAACGTCAGCGTGCCCGCCGACCCGGCGACGCCGGAGGTGTCGACGGTCACACGGGTCGGAGTCCGGCTCATCTGGCCGAGGGAGATCGTCTCGCCTCCGCCGACCTGCGGGAGGATCTTGGCCTCGCCGTCCATGGGGGTGAAGACGACCTGCAGGCTGCCGTCGTTCACGCCGGCGAAGATCTCGGGAAACTTCACGGTGAAGCTCAGGGATTTCTGATCGCTAGGCATGTAGAACCGGTCAGAGGTCTGTTCCCGCTTCAACAGGGCGTCCGAGCCGATCAGCAGCGACATGTCGAGCAGGTTGGCCTGAACCCAGCTGATCATGGTCGGAAGCAGCGTTTCCAGCAGGGCCCGCGTGAACTGCTTGCCGGGGCTCAGCGCCTTTTTGTCGTCCGCCCCGAGCGCTTCGGCCCACGTGGGGTTGAACGCGTCCTTGAAGCTGCGCTGCGCGTAGTCCTTGCGGATCTTGTCGCGCAGGAACTGGTAGTCCGCGATGGTGATTTCGCCGTCGAGCCAGCCCTCGAACAGGGCGGGACGCAGTTCGGCCTCGAAGAACTTGAGGAATGCGCGGGCGTCGAGGTTTTCGGACAGGACGGTGAGCAGCTTGGACCGGCTGAGCAGCGTGATGTTGCGGAAGATGCCGATGATCGAGGTCTTGACCGTGTTGAAGATGTTCTGGGCCGCGTTGTCGCCCGCATCGCCAAGCGCAAGGCTGTTCCAGTAGATGTCCAGCGCCATGCCGTTCCAGGCCTGCATGAAACCGCCGGATCCGCCCTGCAGTCCCCAGCCGGGCAACTCGTAGCCATGCGCGTCGCTGCCGAACGGCATGATGAAGCGGCCGTAGATCGGTCGGAACGAGCTCTGGAAGTCGCCGTTGAAGATCACCGGCACGGGGCTGTCGTTGTTGCCGATCTCGGTGTTCGAGATCGTGCTGGCATCCGGGCGCACCAGACCTTCGCGCACCGGGCGGAACGCCGATCCGCCACCCAGTTTCGAATAGAACCAGCCGGTGCCGATGCCTTCCCACGGGCTGCGGTCGACATAGGGGCTGAACTGGCTCAGCCCGCGCGCGTCCGGGCCGGTCACGGTGCCGAACTTGACCTTCTCCTCGAATTCGCGGGCGATGTACCACGATCGGGGATTGAGCCGGGCCGGTGATGTGTCGCTGTAGAACCGCGACAGCACCCCGAGCGCCGAGGTCGGGCCCATGATCCGGTCGTAGTGATAGAGCGACCGCCAAATCGGATCCTCGTCGCTGCCGGCCACGGAATACGTCTGGCGGTTCACATCCGCCGTGCCGCCGTACCAGCCGAGCGCGCGGTTGTGCGCGGTGCCCCATCCGATCGCCAGTTCGCCGAGCGCGCCGAGGTCGAGACCTGGCCACGCGTCGTCCTCGATGAAACCGGGCAGGCCGGTCAGGCGCTTGTTGATGTCCGCTTCGGCCAGTGCGCGGCCATAGACCGTCAGGCTGAACTGGTTGGGATTGGTCACGAAAGCCAGGTTCAGGACGGGGATCTTGTCGATGCCGAACGTCTTGAGCGCGGAATCGTAGGACGGAATCTCCTGCGGGACCCGCTGGTAGTAGTTGTCGGCAAAGTCGACGCCATCCCAGATCCGGACATCCGGATCCTTGAAGTCGGACCAGTCGAGCCTCGCCCAGCCGATCAGGTTTGCGAACCGGCCCAGCTTCTTGGCCGCCGCGCCCACCTTCTGAAGCGCCTTGGCCACCGCCGGGTTGATCGCGACAGTGCCGAGCGCAAGCACCCCCGACGCGGTCGCGAGGCCGTCCAGGTAGGCCTTGACCGGCAGGTTCTTGGTCAGGTCCACGCCGTCATGCGGATCGATCGTGGTGAACTGGATGTCGTTGTTCTTGGTCGTCGGCTTGTGGACGAACATCCGCTGCACGATTTCCGAGTTCACGACCGCACCGCGCCCGTGGCCGATGAAATGCCAGTCGGCGGCCATCAGGTTGCTGCCGACCTGGCTGTCCAGGTGCAGGAGCGAGGCGAACATCGCGCTGGCCGCCGCTTCGGCAAAACCGGCGTCGTTGATCGATCCTTCGGCGGACCAGTCCATCAGCAGCACCAGCGGACCGCCCTTGCCGTCGTTCAGGCTGCGGCCCGGCGTGGCGGACTTGAACAGCCCGGTGTGCTGATCGTGCAGCAGCAGCAGGCCGCCGGTGTTGTTGGCGATGTCCTCGCCCAGTGTGAAGGTGACGCTTTCCGTCGGTCCCCCGGCCTGGAACAGGCTGAAATCGTGGGTGATGACGGTGACGTTGCTGATGGTGGTCGAGGCCGGTTCGGGCTGGGCCAGCTTGAAGCTCTCCGCCAGCCGCATGACACGCTTGTCCCCGTCCAGCACCTCGACGCCCCAGAAGTATGTCTGGCCGCGCGTCAGCTCCAGCCCCGGCGGCAGGCGGAAGGACACCATGCCGTCGGCGCCGGGCGCTTCGAACTTGCGGGCGTAGATGCGGTTGCGGTTGCCGTCGCCGAACAGCAGCCGGCCCAGATCGCTGCTGTCGCCCGGCACATCCGAGGTGGCGATCGCCGGGAAGTCAGTGTCCCAGCGGAAGCCCGCGTCGTAGAGCTTGCGCAGGGTCTCGTCGTCGGTGTCGTCCGGGAACAGCCCCAGTCCGGCGGGCACCGCGGCAAGGAAGAAGTTGCTTTCGTATTTCCGGTCCCCGAGGTCCCATTTGAAGGTGGGCCGGATGTCGGTGACACTGTCCCCGATGGTGGGCGAGACAAGTCCGAGGAACGGCGCCTGGCTGACGATGTTCTCGACCCGGCCGCCGGTCGAGAGCGGGGCGTTGGCCTCGGTCTCGCTCCGCCAGACATAGTCGCCCCCGCCGGTCCGCCAGATGGCGTAATCCGCAGCGATGTCGATGTCGGTGTTGATCCCGTCGCGCGACGAACGGGTAAAGAAGCCGACCGCGCGGTTGGTCAGCGGGCCTCCGCTTGAATTCTCCCCGACGGTCGCAAGGTCGTCGAACGGGTACAGATAGGGCAGCCGGAACATCTCTGCCGAGCCGCCGAAGGAATAGGCCTCGATCACCGCCGTCAGCGCGTCGATGTCGTAGCCGCCGATCAGGCCGGTGGATCCGTAAGCGCCGTAGAGCGTGCGCGCGTCGCCCGAGATCGCGACCCCGGTGCCGAAGGCGCCGGTGATCGGGCGCAGGATGCCGAGGACCTCGGTTTCGATATCGGGGTAGTTGCCGAACGGATCCGCGATGACGCCGATCGCGCTGCCGGGTTGATAGATCTCCTGCACCCGCACGCTGTCGAAGAACGCGGGTTCGTAATCCGGATCCCGTTCGTGATCCTGTTCGACGAACCGGTTCTGCCCCATGATGAAGGCGAATTTCAGATCCGGCGACAGGGCGATCCCCGACGCGTCATTCAGTGCAAGCGTGTCGTAGAAGGTCTGCAGGCGGAACCCGATGTCCGATTGCAGATCGCCGACGATCCGGTCCGGTTCGAGCGAGAAGCTCTGGGTTTCCTGAACGATCCAGCCGTCCGCCGTGCGGCGCAGCACGACCACGCCGTTCGCGCCCTGACGCGCCGACTTGTCCGTGACGATGACGCTGGCCTCGCCCTGGAAATTCGTGACGGCCTGCACGTCCCACGGGTGCCTCAGCGGCAGGGTCGAGCCGATCGCTTCACCGTTGGAGGACTGCGTGACGTTCTCCAGCCGCAGCACCTGGTTCGACTCGCTGAACAGGGAATCCAGCTTGTCGCCATGGGCCTGCCGTGCGGCGGGAAGCGGCTTTGTCTGATGCAGCAGGAATTCCCGCAGGGGCGGCATGTCGTAGATCAGGACACGGCCCTGACCCTGACCTTCGAACACCGATCCCTTGGTCTGGGTCAGGATCAACTGGCTTCCGTCGGGGGTAAAGGCCATGCCCCGACCGCCGTATCCGCTTTCGCCATAATAGGCGGTGTGGACAACCTTGTACTGGTTTTCGCCCTTGGTCAGCTGGATGATGTAGATCGCGTTGGTGTTGTAGTCGTTGACCAGCAGGAACCGGTTGGTCGGATCCAGCACGAGGTCGAAGGGCTGTGCCGTGGTCGGATCCCCGTTCGCGTCCAGCGGCCCCAGCTTGATGAACGCGGTGACGTTGTTGTCCAGCTTGTTGTCGACGTCGATCTGGCCCCCGGCCACGAGGTCGACAACCGCGACACCTCCGGCCCGCTGCAGGGTCACGAAGGCCAGGTTGGCCGAGGCGAGCGTCACGAGGTTGCGAGGCAGCGCCTGACCCTTTTCGGTGATCGTGTTGCCGTCGCCGTCCAGATGACCGATCGGGATTTCCAGAACGGGGGCCGGTATGTCCGAGCCCGTGTCGTCCCGTTCGATCAGCACCAGCCGGTCGACCCCGGCACTTGCGATCCGTGTCCCGAGCGCATTGTTGAGCGGGCCGTCCTGCACGATGGCGACCGTGGCCTTGCCGTTGTTGCCGATCGTCACCTCGTTGGACGCCGCATAGCCGAGGCCGCGGTATGTGTCCTTGGCGATGCCGGCCGAGATCGTGGGCGGGGGCGGGTTCTCGGCCGTGAAGGGCCGGATCGCCGGATCGAACCGCAACACCCGGACGGTGCTGCCGCCCAGCGACGCGCCCTTGGGCACGCCGACCAGTTCGATGACTTCGAACCCCGACTCCTCGGACGTGACATTGACCTTGACGACCACCGCTCCGTTGGCGAGGCGGATTTCGTTGGTGTCGGTGTCGCCCGAGGCCATGAGCCCCTCGATCCGGGCGCGCAGGGTGGCGACGTCGGCGTCCTCGACGCTGCCATAGACCACCCAGGTCGAACCGGTGTCGCCGGTCTGGGTCTTCACATCCGATGACGGGTTGGCCGGGGTCTGGGTCCTGAAATTCGATCCGCGCAGCGTCACCACGACCGGGCTGTTCGGCTTGCGCGTGACCTGCACGCGCTGGATCGACGGCGAGCTCTGTTGTCCCAGCCCGTCGGCAAAGCTGGCCATCGACACCACGAAGTCGACCAGCGGCCCCAGCGGGGTATACTGGATTTCCACCGTTTCGCCCTGCGCGATGCCGCTCGGGGTGATCCGGCTTACGTGCACGTCGGTCTGGCCGGTCGGCACGTTCAGACTGACGAAATCGCCGTTGACGCGGCCGCCCACATGGGTGCCGCCGAACCCGGCCACCATCCCGGCGAAGGGCGCATCCGCCTGCGGACGGGCGACCTGCACCTGTCCGTTGACGGTCTGGACGCCTTCGGACCGGATCCGGGACACCGACGCCTTGAAGTTGGCATAGAGCCCTTCACCGGTCAGCGAGACCGTGCGCGCCTTGCCATCCGCGCCGACGACACCGGTGGCGACTTCCTCCCATCCCCAGACCCAGCCTTCGGCGGTCGGCAGCAGCGCCTGCTTGTGGAACACGACCCGGTCGCCTTCCTGGAATCCGGTCGGGATGGCAAGCTGCACCGGTTCGCCGAGCGGCCGGTCGTCGAGATCGAGATCGAAGGCCGCCCCGAACTCGAAGCCGAACCCGTCAGGGATGCGCGGAATGTCCAGTTCCTCGGGGCCGATGGCGGTGATCCCGGCGTTCAGCGGCGCGAACAGCGCACCCGGCGGGATCAGCACCTCGTAGCCCTCGGCATTGCGGATCACGCCGCCCTCGGCGCCGACCTCGCTGCCCGAGGCGGCCGCGGCGGCGACCATCACGTCGACGATCTGTTCCGTCCCCTGCCAGATGATCGTGATCTGCGCCGTCCCGGCGCGGCCGCCGGTCACGTTCCCGTTCGCGTCGACGGCGGCGACCGAGGCATCCGAGCTGTAGAAGGCGGGCAGGGCGCCGTCCTCGGGGTCGGGCGCCTCGCCGCCGGGATCGAGCACGCGGATCTGCTGTGTGCCGCCGCCCGCCTCGACCGTGACGGCGGCCGGGATCGGCTGGAAGTCGAGGAAGGACAGGAAGCTGGTCACTTCGCTCTGTTCGCCGACCTGCAGCACCGTGACGGCGGTGGTGTTGCCGCGCCGGGCGATCAGGGTCGTGGTGCCGTCGGCCAGGCCCAGAACCTGCCCGTCATCGGTCAGCCGCGCGACGGTGGTGTCCGACAGCGACAGCTGCAGGTAATCGGCGGGCAGGGGCACGTCTGTCGCCCCGTCGGCGAAGCTGGCCGAGAAGCGCAGCGGGAAGCTTTCGCCGATGGCGATCCGGGGCACGCGGGTGACGATGTCGATGCCGGTCAGCGCGGGGTTGGTCACCTGAACCGGGATCTCGACGCGCGAGGCGGACCAGCCGTCGTCGGCGATCAGGACGATCTGCGCGGCACCGGTAAAGCCCGCCTCGGGGGTGAAGATCACGCTGCGCCCGTCGCGGGCGATGGTGGCCGTGCCGCCGGTGGCGCGGGCGACGGTGGCAAAGATCATGTCGCCCTCGGGATCGGTCAGCAGGTCGGTCAGGTCGGCCTCGGCACTGATGCCGGCATAGGCGGTCATGCCGGTGCCGCTCGCCTCGGGCGCGCGGTTCGCCGTGGCGCCGATGCTGCGGGCGTAGAGGCCGCGGTCGGTGGCGTCGGTGTCGCCGTCGCCGTCGATGTCGGCGGGCAGCAGCGTGGCGTCGTCCGCGTCCACGTCACCGTCGCGGTCCAGATCGCCGACCAGCGACAGGCGCGCCTGCCTCTCGCCCGCGGCGCCGGTCAGGGACAGCAGGTGCAGGCCCTGCGTCTCGGCGGAGAAGAGCAGCGTCGTGCTGCCGCCCGAGGTGCTGCGGGCCAGAAGGGTCAGGCCGGTCTGGGATGCGCCCGCCTGAACTTCGCCCGCGACCTCGAGCGCCAGCAGGACCGGGCCGCCCGCGACTTCGCTGCCGCGGATGTCCAGTGCCAGCTGTGCAGGCGTTTCGCCCGCCAGCGTGATCGCGAAGGGGGCCGCCGCCGCATCCGACAGCGGCGGTGCGATGCCGGCCAGCGGCCGTGCGGTGCCGCCGTCGAACCACATGCCGGTGCCGGTGTCGGCCAGCAGGCCGCCCTGTGCCTCCCATGCGTAGCGGACCGAAGCGCCGCCGACCTGCCGGGCCAGCACCATCTGTCCCTGATCGTCGTAGCGGTAGACGGTGCGGCTGCCGTCGGCCAGTTCCAGCGCCTCGATCCGTCCGCCCGCGCCGCGTTCGAAGGTTGCCAGCAACTGGCCGTCGTGGCTGAGCCCGCTGTCGCTGACGCGCATGACCTCGCCATCCGCGAAGGTGACGGCGCGCACCTTGCCCGCGCCGGTGAGGGACCATGCGGTGCCGTCGGGGCCCGTCAGGGTGAAAATCGCGGTGTCGAAGGTCGCCGGGGCCCATGGCGCGGCGGTGAAGGGGTCGAAGAACCGCCCGCCCGACAGCGCCAGCCACGGCGCCGCGGCCTCCAGCGTCCAGCCCGGTGCGGCGGCGTCGGTGGTGAAGACCGGTCGCGCCAGCGTGCCGCCGCCGAAGCGTTGCGTTTCCGCACCCACCGTGAAGCCGACGCGCGGCCCGTTCGGCAGGGTCAGCTGCAACCGGCTGTCGAGCGCCATGCCGCGCGGGGCCCCGGTGTCGCTGCGCCCGGTGTGACCCGGTTCGACGGCGAGCGCGAGGCTGTCCCAGTGCGCGATCCATGCGCTGCCGAAGACACCGGTCTGGCCGCCCGAAACCATCGGGTCGTGCCTGCGGGTCAGGGCAAAGCTGTTGTCGCCGACCCGGACCACCGCGTCGGTCGCCTGCGCGAAGGGGGCGTCGGCCTTGGTCTGGCTGGCGATCTCGACCGACTGGGTGGTGACGGTCCGGCGTCCGCTGAGGTCGGTGGCGTCGAGCACAAGGTCGTAGAACCCGTTGGTCAGCAGGGCGGGGTCGAGCGTGGCGAGCGCCCCGCTCAGCGGTTCGGTGCCCGAGGCGATCACCGTCTCGTCGCCGGTCAGCAGGTTGCGGGCCGTCAGGTGCCACGTGTCGAGCGCCGCGTCCTCGATCGTGCCGAGGATCGCAACCGCCCCGGTGACGGGGGCGTGACCGATGGTCCGCTCGATGCTCAGCACCGGCGGCGCGGTGTCGGCGGGGTCGCGGACGCGGATCACGGTGTCCGCCCGTCCGGTGGCGCCGTTGGCCCCGATGGCCTCGGCCCGGACCTCGATCCGGCCGGGCGTGCCGGTGGCGATGGTGATGCTGCCGTCCGCCGCAAGCGGTGCGGCCACGCCGTCGACGAACACCCGCAGGCTGTCTACGGGGCCGAGGCTGTCGGCACGGACGCTCAGCGTCACCTTCTGACCCGGCACGACGGGGAAATCCGGCGTCGCGATCAGTGTCACGACCGGCGCTTCGGGCAGGGCCGTCACACGGACCAGCAGCGGCGCGCGCGTCGTGGTCGACCCGTCCGACACGGTGACGAAGATCAGGGTGTCGCCCAGCTGGTCGACCGAAGGCGTCCAGCGCAGCCGCCCTGTGGCGGCGTTGAGCGTCGCCCCTTCGGGCAGGCCCTCGGCCGCCCATGTCAGGGCGTCGTCGGCATCCGGGTCCTCGGCGGCGAGCCTCAGGTCCAGCGCATCGCCCAGCGTCAGCAGGCGGCTCTGCGCCGCGACGACGGGCGCGCGGTTCACGTTGTCGACGATCACCGTCACCTGCCGCTCGGTCTGCGCGCCCGAGGTGTCGATGGCGGCAAAGCGCAGGTCGCGGGTTCCGGCGTCGCCATAGCCGGGCGTCCATGTGAACAGGCCCGTGGCCGTGTCGAAGGCCGCGCCGTCCGGCAGCGGCGTCAGGCTTTCGAAGCGGATCGGGTCGGCATCGGGGTCCGCGCCGATCAGCTGGATCGTCAGCTCGGTTCCTTCCCGCCCGCGCTGGACGGGCAGGGGCGTCAGGATCGGGGCCGCGTTGGTGTTGGTGACCTCGATCGAGATCGTCTCGCTGGTCGAGGCGCTGCCGTCGGTGACGGTCAGGACGATATCCTCGTAAAGCCCCGCCGCGAAACCGCCCGGTGTCCAGCTCAGCAGGCCGGTCGTCCGGTCCAGCGTCGCGCCGCCAGGCAGGCCGGTGGCGGTATAGGTCAGCGCGTCGTCGTCGGGGTCGATGCCCGACAGCTGCAGCGACAGGGGCTCGCCCTCGGCGACCGTCTGGTCGCCGACCGGCAGCAGCACCGGCGCGCCGTTCGCGGCCCGCACGGTCACGGTCAGCGTGACGGCATCCGACCCGACCGGGCCCGCGCCGTTGTTGCCATTGTCCGCGACGCGGATCGTGATCTCGTGCGCGCCCGCCTGCGCGGCAGTCGGGGTCCATGTCAGGGCCGCGCGACCGTAGAACGTGTCCGGCGTCAGCATCGCGCCGTCCGGCAGACCCTCGGCCGAGAAGGTCAGCGGATCGCCGTCCGGGTCGACGGCCTGCAGCGGCAGGGTGAACGGCTGGCCGATCACCGCGACGGCGGCGTTCAACGTGGTCAGACGCGGCGGGACCGACGCGGCCTCGACCGACAGGACGAAGCTCTGTTCGTCCATACGCACATCCGCCGCCTCGCCGCCGCCGTCGTCGGTGGCGGTGATGCGGATCAGGTAGTCGCCCCGGTCGAAGGCCTCGGGCGCGAAGACCAGCGTGCTGCCGTCGAATGTCGCGAAGCCGGTGTCCGGGCCGAGCGTCATCGCCTCGACGTCGATGCCCACGCGGTCGGCGCTGGCCAGCGGCACCAGCGTCGCGACTACGGTCACGACGCCGCCGTCGCCGTCGGTGACGTTGACCGGCACTTCGATTGTCTGGCCCGCGTCGACGGACCGGTTCTCAAGCGCCTCGATCTCGGGGGCGAGGTTGAGGTTCAGCACCTCCAGTTCGAAGCGCGCGCGCGTGGTGGCAGGCGTGCCGGTGCCGTCGCCGTCATCGGTGGCGATGATCGTCAGTGTGTGGAGCCCGGCCTGATCGAGGCCCGGTGTCCAGACCAGTTGCGCCGTTTCCGCGTCGAATGTCGCGCCATCGGGCAGGCCCTCGATGGTGTAGGTGACGGGGTGGTCGGCGATCGCGTCCGGTATCTCGTAGAGCGAGCCGTCCGCCAGGCGGATCGGGGGCAGCCCGCCGGGATTGTCGGGATCCTCCGCTGCGAGGTTGAGGCCGAAGGGCTGACCCTCGACGATCTGGAACCGGCCGAGATCGGAAAAGACCGGCGCGGCGTTGGCATTGGTGACAACGATCCGTGCCACGGACTCGGTCACCGTCGCGCCGTCCGACACGCGGACCGGGATGTCGTAGGTGCCCCGCTGGGTATAGCCGGGGGTCCATTCGAAGACACCGGTTTCCGGGTCGATCGTCGCGCCGGGCGGCAGCATCGGGCTGAAGTAGCGCAGCGTCGTGCCGGGATCGGCGTCGGTGGCGGTGATGGTGAAACGCAGCGGATCGCCTTCGCGCAGCGACCGGGCCGGGATCGGGGCAATGACCGGCGGCGCGTTGCGTTCCGCGACCGATATGGTGACCGGCAGGGTGCTGGTCATCTCGCCGTCGCTGACCGTCAGGCGGATGATGTGGACGCCAGCCTGCGTATAGTCCGGTCGCCAGGACAGGATGCCCGTCCGGCTGTCGAACCGCGCGCCCGGCGGAAGGTCCTGCGCCAACGCCACCACCTGCCGGTATTCCGGGTCGCGGGCGAAGTAGATGGCCTCCAGCAATTCGCCTTCGCCGACGGTCAGGCTCTGTTCCGGTTCGAAGAAATACGGGGCCGCATTGCCGCCGCCGATGTCGATGGCCCAGGCCACGTCCGCGAAGGCGCCCCGGTTGTCATAGACCCGCACCAGCACGCCTTCGCGCGTTGCGTGCTGCGTGCCGGGCATGAACCGCACCTCGCCGGTGTCGCGGTCGACGGTCAGCCCGTCCGGACCCGCGATCAGGACAAAGGCGAAATCGCCGCCCTCGTCATCCTCGACCGTGATGGTGCGCACGTATTCCTCGCCCGCCTCGGCCTCGGGGTCGGGGGTTTCGGGCACGCGGGGCGGGGTGTTTTCGGGCGGCAGGGCATAGACCCCGTGACCGACCGCGATGTGCAGCCCCTGCGGCGCGACGAAGGTGGCGGTGGTCGCCGTCAGCGTGTCGCCGGGACGGAAGAGGCCGCCTTCGGGCAGGTCGGGACCCAGCTCGATCAGCCACAGGTCGCTCGACCCCTGCGCGCCAACGGCCGCGCCGTCGAAATACTGCGCCGGATCCAGCACCAGCCGCAGCGGGACGACCAGATCGTCGCTGCCGGTGTTGGTGACGCTGACGTCCCACGATACGGTCCCGTCGGTGCGGTCCCGCCGGGTGGCGCTGAAGGCGATGTCGACCGCGTTGCTGAAATCGGTCAGGACGGTGAAGCGGCTCTCGAACGAGGTGCCGATCGCTAGTCCCGCCTGCGTGGACACGCTGTCCGTGATCGACAGCGTGTAATCGTCGGTCGGCAGGCCGTCGACCTCGAGCGTCACCGTCCGGCTGGTGGTGTCGTAGCGGATGTCGAGCAGGGTGATGACGACACCGCTGGCGGTGCTGAGCAGGTAGTTCGCGGGATTGAGGACCGAGGCGGGATCGTCGACTTCGCCCGCCAGCATGTCGCTGTCGAAGGTGATGCGGACCTCGGAGACCACGTCGGTCTGCACCGCCCCGTCGCCGGGGCTGACCGCGATGACGGTGGGCGCGGTCGTGGGGTTGACCACGTCGATCCCCGCGCCGTTGGCGATAAGGATGCGGCCGTCCGCCGTGCTGATCAGGCTGTCGCCGCGCGTGCTGCCGACACCCAGCGTGGCCGTCTGACGGGTCGCGGCGTCGAGCAGCACAAGCGCCGCGAGGCCGGTGGTCGGATCGACCGCGCTGGTGATGAAGGCCAGCCCTTCCAGATCGGTCCCTTGGCGTCCGAAGACGATGGATTCCGCATCGACCCCGACCTGCGCGACGACCTCGGCGCGGCCTTCGGCGTCGAACCGCAGGATGTCGCCCTGATCGGGCCATGACGTCGACCACAGCGCCCCGTCCGGTCCGAAGGCCAGCCCGCCGACGCGAGTGAAGGAGAAGGGGGTGAAGGTTTCGCTGACGGGGTCGAAGACCTCGACGCCCAGACCCGACGAGACGTAGATCAGGCCGGTGTCCGGGTCGATGGCGAGGCTCTGGGTCAGACCTTCGCCATAGGCGTTCAGTGTCGCGCCGGTGACCGGGTCGATCAGCAGCAGCTGGCGGCCCGACATCGCCCACAACCGTCCGTCGTTGCCGAACGCCATGTCGTAGATCGGCGTCCCGGTGCGCCCGACCTCGGTCCGCGCATCGGTCAGCGCGCCGTAGGGTGGCACCTCGTAGAGCGTGCTGCGGTTCGGCCCGCCGACGATCAGGATGCGCCCGTCGGGCGCTTCGGCCAGCGCCGTGGTGCCGATCCCGGCGCTGTCGACATCCGGGAACCCGCGGGCGAAGGCCGCCGCCGAGAAGGGGGACAGGACCGTGTCGTAGAACGAGGGCGAGGCGCCGGGGACCGGGGCGGGGACCCCGTCGAGGACCTGCAGGAACAGCGGGTCGGCGGTGACCTCGGCGGGCACCGGTTCGGCCAGCGGCGTGGCGGCGGTCGAGGCGCCGAAGCCGCCCCCGCCGAGATTGACTGCGAAGCCGTCGCCGGGGGCCGAGATGCCAGCGGGCGGACGTTCGGTGTTGCCGGCGTTGTCGGTCGCCAGCGCAAGGAATTCGTAGCTGACGCCCGGCTCGCCTTCGAAGCTGAAGACGCCGTCCGTGTTCTGGGCCGAGATCAGGCGATAGTCACCGCCGTCCGCCGCCGCATAGAGGCTGACGTGCCGCACGCCCGACCGCGCGTCGGTGGCGGTCCAGGACAGGGTATAGCGGTCGGTCCCGCCGACCGGGGTGACCCGCAGCGTCGTCGCCGGTGCGACCGTGTCGATGGTCTGGCGGACCGTGTTCGTCAGGTCCGATGGCCGGGTGTCGTAAAGGACCGTCGCCGTCGTCTCGATCACCGCGCCGTCCGCGACCCGCGTGCCGGGCGAGACCGCGTAGGTGACGGCGCCGGTCGGATCGTCGCCGCCGAGCAGCCCCGCGCCGGTCGTCGCCAGTTCCCCGGTCGTCGGATCGATGGCCTGGATCAGCCATGTCGCCGTGCGGGACGGTATGTCGATGCCGGCCGAAACCCGCAGGACATAGCCGCGCGAGCCCGTCAGGTCGAGTTCGGTCTGGAACAGCGCCCGGTCGTCGGGCGCGTTGATCACCACATCACCCAGCCGGACGGAGCCCAGCCGGAAACTGCGGGGATCGAGATCGGCGTCGAGCTCGGTCGTGACGCGGATCTCCTGCACCGGCTGGCCACCCTCGGCATCGCCGAAGCGGACCTCGAACGGCAGCTGCGCGTTGCCGGGCACAAGCTGTTCCGCGCCGTAGCCCTGCGGCCCGATGATCGCGGCATTGCGGCCCGCCGCCTCGATCTCTTCGAGGAACCTGCCGAGATCCAGCGGGCTCAGGTCGCCGGTCGAAAGGTCCGAGCCGACATCCGGCAGCGCATCGCCGAAGCCGAGGGGGGAGTAGACGTTGAACGACTGGAACAGGGTCGGATAGGTCAGCGACAGCGCGTAATCCGCGGGATCGGGCAGGGCGGGGACGGGAATGTCGAGCGGCGGGATGTTGTCGCCGAACCGGACGTCATAGCGCGCGATATCCGCCGTCAGCCCGTCGTCGTTGCCATACCATTCCCGCATCTTGGCAAAGAACGCCACGAGGTCGGTCGAGGTGCGGAAGGTCTCGGCCCCGCCGTTCAGCAGCACGCCCATCGACAGGGTCGACAGCAGGCTGGCGACATGGCCGCGCTCGCGCGGCTCCGGTGCTTCGCCGTCGGGCCGCAGGATGCCCGCCGTCTCCAGCGCCATGAGGTAGCTTTCGGCCCAGGCCTCGGCATCGCCCGCGATCGCGGTCAGCGCGCCCTGCGCCTGCGGATCGGCAAGGATCGCGTCGCGCAGGCGTGCGGCCTCGGCCAGCTGGATCTCGACGAACTCCTCGCGGGTCAGCGGGGTCGCGGCGGCAAGGACGTGGAACTGGAACGGGGCATAGAGGCGGACGGCGTCGTCGATCACCTCGACACGCCGGTCGCGGAAGATCAGGTCGAAGACCGGGTTGACCGCCGCCAGATCGCCGGGCCCGCCATCCAGCGCGCCCTGTTCGCGCAGATCGGGGAAGGCGTCGTAGAGATATTCCCGGACCTGCTCGAAATCGCGGTCCACCAGCGCCTGCAGCACCGGGTAGGTCTGGATGTTGAAGCTGAGCGCGGCCAGCCCGCCGGTCGGCAGATCGAGCGCGAAGCCCGGCGCCAGCATGTGCCCGTTGGTGTTCACCCGCGCGTCGAGCTCGGTCCAGACGACACCGCCGCCCGCGTCGGTCTGCGGGGCCCCGGCAAGGTTCGTGGTGAACTTGAGGAACGGCAGGTCGTAGACCCCCTCGGCGGTGCCGAGGTTCGGCGCGCCGAAGGTGAAATGCACGTAGGGCGCGTCGATGTTCGAATAGTTCTGCAGCGTCAGGGCGTAGTTGCCGGTGCCGCCGACCGGCACGATGCGCGGCCCGCCGAGGGCCAGCCCGATCTGGTTCTCGATCGCCCGTTCGACGAGGAACCGGTAGGGCATGATCGCCGAGGCGCCGTCGGGGTTGATGACTTCGACGTCATAGAGCCCGCGTTCCGCCCCTTCGAGGTCGAAGACCGCCACGATCCGCGACCCGTTCACCACCTCCTGTTTCACCGGCAGGACGGAGGCCACGCCGGGCCGGGTCAGCCTGAGCACCGCGCCGGGGGCAAAGCTCGCGCCCTCGACCACGGCGCTGACATAGCGCCCGTCGCCCACGCGGTCCTGTCTGACGTCGGTGATCTGGAACGGCAGCGCCTCGGAGATCAGGACGGTGTCCTGCGCCGTCTCGCCGATGTTGCGGACGAGGATATAATACTCGCCGGGCAGGGTCGATCCCACGGTCGCCGTCTGCCGTGCCCCGAGCGGGGTGTCGTAGATCGCGTCATAGGCCGCGCCGCCCGGCATCCCTTCGTAACGGACAAAGACCTCCAGCTGCGCCTCGGGATCGGCCGAGGCGAACTGCGTGCGCATGGTCTGGCCGAGACCGGTGGTCACGCGGAACAGCCGTTCCTCGCCCGCGGCAAGGGTCAGCGCCTCGGGCACGCCCAGCTGGATCTCGGGTGTCAGGATGAAGTTCGCGGTATCGGTCACCGCCTGGTTGTTGGCGGTCAGCCCGTCCTCGTTCACCTCGTCCCGGATGTCGGAGCGGACGATGAAGCGGTAGGAGCCTTCGATGGCCACGGGAAGGCGCGCGGTCAGTTCCGCGCGATAGCTGCCGCCCGCATCCAGCGGGCCGGTCCGGGTCACGCGGCCGATCAGCCGGTCGCCAAGGTCGAAACCGGCGTCCGAGGACAGGTAGACCGCGTCGGTCCAGCTGCCGGTGGCGGGGGCGCTGCCCTGGTTGGTGACGGTCCAGCCGACCGTGACCTCTTCGCCCACGACGAAGTCACCGCTCACGCCGACGTCCGAGGTCACGAGATCCGCGGGCGGGGGTTCGCGGAAGCGGATCGGCGTGGCCGAGGCGCGGGTGTTGTTGCGTTCCAGACCGCCCTCGTAGACCGCCCCGATCGGCGTGGCGGCCGAGGCGCGGTCGGTGACGACGAACAGGTAGTATTCGCCGCTCAGCACTTGCCGGGGTGTCAGATCGCGGGTGATGGCATAGCTTTCGCCCGCCGCCAGCCCGTCCTCGTGCCGGTAGGACCCGAGGTAGATGTCCGACGAAGGGTCGAGCGATTCATCGCGGGACAGGTAGATCAGGTCGGTCCATGCGGACTGGCTGTCGGGCGTGTCGGTGCCCGCGTTGGTGATCTCCCACGTCACTTGCAGGCGTTCGCCGCGGACGAGCTCGTCGGGCACTTCGATCCGCGCGACCTGCAGGTCGGGGCCGGGCGCCGCCGTGACGGTGCGCTGCAGGGCAATGACGTTGTCGCCTTCGCCCTGAAATTCCTGCACCGGGTTCGTGTAGCTGGCCCGCACCCCGCGCAGGCCCTCGGCCACGTCCGAGCGGGAATAGATGCCGCCGCCCACGGTGCGGCTGTCGGTTTCGATCAGGATGTGGAACGGGCCCGAGATCCCGACCGGCAGCGTGATGTCGCCCAGCACGTCATAGCTTTCGCCCGCCGCCAGCGGGCCGCGGTGCAGGAACTCGGCCAGCAGCGTGTCGGACCCGTCCAGCCCGCCATCGCGGGACAGGAAGACGCGGTCATGCCACTCCTCGGCCTCCGCGGTGCGGTTTCCGGTGTTCGTGACGGTGAAGGCGATCGGGACGGTCGCCCCGGCGGTCAGGTCCTCGGTCAGGGTGCGGGTGGTGATGGTCAGGTTCGGTTCGGCGAACACCACGTCGAACCGGGCGCTGGCCGTGTTGTTGTCGTTGGCCGCCCCCTCGTAGACCGAGCCGGTGTAGAGATCCCGCGTGGCGCTCAGGGTGCCCGATGTCGCCTCGCGTTCCGCCGCGCGGCCGGTGACGCCGCTGTCGGTGATGATATGGATGAAGTAGGGCCCGTCGATTCCGGCGGGCAGGCTGACCTCGGCGCTGGCGGTGTAGCGGTCGCCGTTGCTCAGGGGGGCCTCGGGGGTGATGGTCTGGACCGCCAGCCGCGTCGCACGGCTGAGGTTCAGGACCGGGTCGGGGCTGATCCAGACCGCATCGAACCACGACTGCGTGCCATCCCATACGTCGGGACCGGTGTATTCGACAGTCCACGACACGGTGGCCGGGCTGCCCGACCGGGTGCCGTCGGCGGGCGGGGTCACGGCGACCACCTGCAGATCGCCCGCCTCGGCGGTGATGTCGGCGGCGGTCGACATCAGGTTGTCGGTCTCGTCCTCCTCGCCCACGCCGAAGCCGCGCGCCGGCTGGTCGACGACCACGTGCACATACATGCCCGACAGTCCCGGCGGCAGCTCGATGGTCTCGGACCGGGTATAGCCCGCGCCGAGGTCCAGCGGCCCCTCGTTCACGAAGCTGCCGAGCTGCCAGACCGTCGCGCCGGGGGCGTCCAGATCGGCCATGTCGGACAGATAGACCACGTCCTGCCAGCGCGCGCCGCCATTCACGGCGGCATTGCCGAGGTTTTCCACCGACCACGACACGGTGACGCTGTCGCGGCCCGACACCGCCGGTCCGTCGATGCTCACGCCACCTGCGACGAGGTTCGGCAGGCGCGGGGTGAAACCGATCACGTCGATCGCCCGGCCCTTGTAGTTGTTGCTGTCCAGTTCGTTCGGATCGTCCGGGTTCTCGTTCCCGGCCAGCGTGTCCTCGACCACCAGATCGGTGCTGTCGGTCCACGGCGTGATGAACCAGCGCCCGCCTTCCAATGTCTCGGGGATCTTGACCCGGACGGTGCGGGTGTAGCTTTCGCCCAGTTCCAGCACGCCGTTGTTGGCCACGCTCGCCAGCAGGATCGCGCCGTTGCCCTTGGCAAAGTCGACCTCGCCGGGATCGTCGACCTTGGGGAGCGTGTTCGGTCGGCGCGGGTCCTTCGCGATCCAGATCGTGTCGGTCCAGCGGCCGGTGAAGGTCTCGTTCAGCCCGTCGTTGCGGACGGTGTAGCGGACCTCGATCTCGGACCCCGCGACGACCTGCGTCGGTGCGATCACGTTGCCGGCGATCAGGTCCGGCTTTGGCGCCGGGTCGATCTCGATCTGCGCCGATGCGGTGTTGTCGCGTTCCAGCGGGAATTCGTCGACGTTCGAGAAGGCGTCGGTGGACACGATGACATGCGCCGGTCCGCCGAAGCGCAGCGGGATCACCATCGGATCGGTGGTGAAGCGATAGCTTTCGCCGGGTGCGAGCGCCGAGAGGTTCTCGAACGTGCCGAGCAGCAGGTCGTCGGAGCCGAGTGTGGCGTCGAGCGACAGGTAGACCCGGTCGAACCAGCGCCCGGTGGCCGCAACGCTGCCCTGGTTGATGATCTCGTAGGTCGCCGTGATCGTCGCGCCCGCCGAGACCTCGTCGGTCGCTTCGATGAACGAGACCTGAAGGTTCGGACGGGGCAGGGGCGCGATGTCGATGACGCCGTCGTCCTCGGTCCGGTTGTTCTCGCCCCGCGCGCCGTGTTCGTAGAGCGTGGCGCGGTCGTTGGTGACGACGACGATCCGGTGCGGGCCGGAGACACGGGCGGGCAGGGTGATGCGTTCGGTGCGCTGGTAGCCCAGCCCGGCGGGCACGGCGGTGTCCGAGGCAAAGCGGCCCATGAAGACGGGCGCCCTGGTCGTGTCCAGCGGGACCAGATAGACCGCATCGGTCCAGCTGCCCTGCGCCGTCGCCTCGCCCAGGTTCTCGACCCGCCACGACACGTCGATCTGCGACCCTTCGGTGGTGGTCGGTGTCACCGCGATCTCGGCCACCCGCAGGTCGGGTGAGGGGCTGAGGGTGATTTCGCTTTCGGCGAGCGTTGAGGCGTTGTTGTTCGTGAAGATGAACTCGAACGGCCCGCGCGTCGTGACGCGGACGTAGACCTTGCCGGAGACCCCGTCCGGGACGCGGACGGATGCGGTCCGGGTATAGCTGTCGTCGGTGGCCAGTGCGCCGACGCGGGTGAAGCCTTCGGAATGGATCCGCTGGGTCGCGGCGGCGTCGGCAAAGATCTCGACCGTGTCGGTCCACGACCCGCTATCTGTGGTGCCGATGCCCCGGTTGGCGACGGTCCACGTCACGCTCAGCGGCTGGCCGCTGGCACCCGTCGCCTCGGCCTCGATCGCCTCGACCTGCAGGTCGGCATAGGGGCGCGGCATGACGTCGACGGGATGGGCGACCTGCCCGATGTCGTTGGCGGTCTTGCCGGCCTGGAACACCTCGGCGCCCGCGTCGGTCTGGACGTAGACCAGCAGCCGGTCCGAGAATTGCGGCCCGAAGACCACCTCGGCCGAGGCATCGTATCCCGCGCCGAGCGCGAGGCCGCCGAACCGTTCGAAGACCGCCAGTTCGAAGTCGTCCGCATTGCCGATCACGTCATCGCGCGAGGCCATGACGCGGTCGGTCCAGCCGGTTTCCGTGCCGCGCCCGGTGCCCTGGTTCTCGACCCGCCAGTTGACGACGATCGTGGCGGGATCGCGGGCGGTGAATTCGGGGGCGGTGACCGAGGTGACGACCAGATCGGCATGGGGCGCGAGGTCGATGGACAGCGCGGCGGTGGCCGCGTTGTTGTCCTCGTTCGCCTCCAGCGCGCCGTTGTCGGCATCGGCCACGGCAAGGATGCGCCAGTCGCCGAAGAGCTCGATCGGGACGGTGGCCGAGAAGGTCTCGGACAGCGTGCCCTCCGGCGGCAGGGTCGCGTCGCGGGTCCATTCGGCAAGGACGATGTCGTCCTCGTCCAGCACGTCGTCCTGCGACAGGACCACGATGTCCCGGCGGCCCGCGGCGGCGATCCCCGGCCCGGTGTTGGCGAAGGTGACGGCCACCTCGACAGGCTGGCCCGAGGTGACCCGGTCCGGCCCGGCCAGAGCGGTGACGCGCAGGTCGGGGCTGTCCACGGCGATGGCGTCGGGCGCGGCGGCGAGGTTGGGGGCGTCGTCCGCCTCGAACACGCGGTCCTGCGCGTCGGAGAGGACCAGCACCTGGTAGCCGCCGGGCGCGATGTCGGGAAAGGCGAAGGTGACCTCGGCGTCGTAGCTTTCGCCCGGCTCGAGGTCGAAGTCCCGCGCCACGGTGGCGACGAGGGTGGCGTTTTCGACCGTGCCGTCCGGGCTGAGATAGACCCGGTCCACCCATGGCGCCGCGGCAAGGCCCGCGCCGGTGTTCTCGACCGTCCATGTCACCGTCGCCTCGCGCCCCGGCGACGCGGTGTCGGGCGCGGTCACGTCGCGGGTCAGAAGGTCGGGCGCGGGGCCGACGGTCAGGGTCGTCGGCGTAATCGCGGCGGTGGTGTTGTTCGTCTCGCCCTGGCCCTCGGGCACGGCGGACTGGCTATCGGTGGCCACCAGCACGAAGACCGGCCCGGTCAGCCGACCCCCGCCCGAGAAGAAGCCCGAGGCGGTGTAGCTTTCCCCCACGCCGAGCGGGCCGGAGCGGTCCAGCGTGCCGATCAGGATGTCGTTGCCGCTGAGGGTCCGGTCCGTGGACAGGTAGACGGCGTCGGTCCATGTTCCGGCGGCGGTGTCGGGGCCGGTGTTGCGGACGCGCCATTCGACCTTGAACGCATCGCCGTATCCGGCGGTGCCGGGGGCCGCGACCGCTTCGACCACGAGGTCCGACACCGGGGCGGTCAGCGCAATGGAGCGGTCCGACGCATTGTCCGCGCGGGTGTCGGGTTCCACGACCTGCGCCCCGGCATCCGCGATCAAGGCGATGCGGAAATTGCCGTCCAGATCGACGGGCAGGCGGATCCTGGCCGAGCCGGTATAGGACCCGTCACGGGCCAACGCGCCGGTATGCGTGACCTCGGTCAGCAGGATGTCGTCCGCATCGCCGATGATCGAATCCCGCGACAGCACGATCCGGTCGATCCATTCGGCGGCAGCCGTGGGTTCGCCCGCGTTGCGGACCTGCCAGCTCAGCGCGATTTCCTGCCCGCCGGTGCCCGTGTCCGGGGCCGTGAAGCGGGTCACGCGCAGGTCGGGATACTGCTTCTCCGCCGCCGTGAAATCGAAGGAGACCGGCTGATCGTAGCCGTTGCCGCCATCCGGTGCGACCTCGACGATGCCGATCTGGCCCGAAGCGTTGCGGTTGGAATAGACCTGCGCCCTGAGCTCGCCGGAGCCGAGTTGGCCTTCCGGCAGGGTCGCGACGATCTGGTGGCGCACGCGGTCGCCGGGGGCGAGCGGCGCTCCGGTATGCTGGACGGCTCCGTTGAAGACCTGCCCGAACACGCCGAGGTTCTGGATGAAGACGCGATCGGACCATGCTTCGCGGGTCACCGCGTTGCCGGCGTTGACCACGTCCCAGCTGATCGTCACCTGACCGCCCGCGGTCGGGGCGGTTTCCGCGATGGCGATGTTCTCGATCTTCAGGTCGGGGGCGGACACGATCGAAAGCGCGGTGGCGTTGTTGTCCTCGGCGTCCCCGGCTTCGTTGCTCTCGGGCACGGCATTGGTTGAATCGGTCGTCACCTCGAAGGTGAACAGCCCCGTCTGCGCGGCGCCCGCCGGCCAGATGACCTCGGCCTCGTGCGCCACTGTCGCGCCGGCGGCGATGGTTCCGCCGAAGGCCACGTCGGTCAGGGCAATCTCGGTCCGGGTGGTTTCGTTTCGGACCCGGATCTGTTCGGTGAAGGGGCCCGTAGCGCTGACCGGGCCCGCGTTGCGGGTGGTCCAGCGCAGGATGACGCGGTCGCCGGGCCGCCAGTCGGCGGGGGGCGAGACCGACAGGTTCTCGACCACCAGGTCGGAAAGGCTGTCCGGCAGGGCCGTCACTTCGATCCGGGCGATGTCGCCCTCTGTGCCGGGTTCGGGCGTGGCGTTCAGGGCGTCGGCCACGACCAGCACCTCGAGCGCGCCGGTGCCGAGCGCGCCGCCGGGCAGGGGGACCGTCACCTCGCGCGGGCGTGTCGCGCCGGGGGCGAGCGGATCGCCCTGCGGCACTTCGGACACGGCGAGGATCGCGCCGGTGTCCGTCCGCCGCACGATCACCCGGTCGATACCCCCGCCGCCCGCCGCCGCGCCGGTGTTCGCAAGTGTCCAGCGCAGGGTCATCGGCTGGCCCGCGCGGGGTGTTCCGTCCACCCGCAGGTCGCGCAGCACAAGGTCCGCACCGGTCGCGCCCTTGGCCAGGCTGATCGGCTGGCCCGCACGGTTCTGGGTGATGTTCCAGGCAAACCGCCCGTCCTCGACCGAGTTTTCCTGACCGCCAAGCACGAGGAAGTAATCGCCGCTTTCCGGCAGCCGGAAACGGTCCAGGTCGGTTCCGGCATAGAATTCCCTGAGCCGCTCGCCCGACGGGGCGTGGAGCGCCGCCTGCACCGATCCTTCGACAAACAGGCTGTCGATGCTGAGCCAGTCGCCCGCCACGCCCGCGATGCGCCGCACCAGCGTGGAATTTCCCGGCGTCAGGGTGGCCGCCAGATGGCCTTCGGGTGCGATCTGCGGGGCGTTTGCCATGTCGATCAGGCGGAACCGGAAATCGCCGGTCGCGCTCTGCGTGCCGCGGACGATCAGGTTGTAGCTGCCTGCACCAAGCGGCAGGACCTGACGCGCGCCGTTGTCGCTGTTCATCGTGCTGCCGCCGAAGGGCCGGCCGTCACTGCGCAGGATGGACCATGTCAGGTCGGACGCCCCGGTCTGCCCGTCGAGATAGAACAGCCCGCCATCTTCGATGGTGAAGGCATAGGACAGGCTGTCGCCCGGCGTGGACAGGGTGCCGTTGACCACTTCGCCGACCGGCATCGTCTGCGCGGTGTGTCCGGTGGCCCGAATGCCCGCGGTCAGCGTCCCCTCGGTGGTGCTGTTATACGCCTGCCGCGCGAACAGCGTGTATACGCCGCTCTCGGACGCGAGAAAGGCGCCCGGATCGGTATGGACATACTGGACGAGGTGCAAGCGGCCCGAGGGGTCGATCAGCCCGAATTCGGCGTTGGTCGGCAGGCTGCCGCGGTCCACGGCGTCGAGATAATAGCGCTGTCCCGCAGTCAGTTCGATCCGCGTGAAGTCCATGCCGCCCGCGGGCGCGGGTGTCAGCGCGAAGGCGCCGGGGCTGTCGGTGATCGCGGGCGTGGACAGGTCATGGAGGGTCACGCGGTAGTCACCGGTGCGGCCCCCGGAGTTGTAGACCTCGAGGTCCCACGTGCCCGCGCCGAGGCGCAGCACCGATCCGGCCGCGCTGGTGTTGCGGAACATCTCGCCTCCGCCATAGACGATGCGTCCGTCCCCGACATTCCGCAGCCGCCAGAACAGGCCGCCGTCGGAATTGACGGTGTCGAGGAACATCGCCCGTGCGCTGTCCAGCGTGAACCTGTGGCGCACCGTCTCGACCGGTTCGGTCAGGCTGCCCGATATAGTCGTGCCCGGCATCAGCGCCACCTGACGTTCGACCGGTGCGCGCAGCGTGAAATCGGTGGTGAAGGGCGGCGAATCCACGTCGCCGACGATCATGATCGTATAGGTGCCGTCGCGGGGCAGGGTGGCCTGTGGCGTGTCGCGCAGCCAGAAGTCGTTCCGCGAGCCGAACGGCGTGAACTGCCCGCGGTCATCGACGATAAAGAACGTCCCCGACGACACGCTGTTGGTGCTGGTCGACACGTCGCCAAGCCAGATCTGTTCCCCGGCCGTGCCGGTGTAGCGGTAGCTGGCGATACCGGAACCGGGGTTCAGTTCGGCCGTCACCGCCTCGCCGAGAGAGATGGCGGGGCCGCTGCCGAGCGCGAAGAGCCCGGCGCGGTAGCTGCCGACGGCGGATCCGGTCGAGCGGAAATCAAGCGCCCACGTCCCCGCCTGCAGCGTCAGCGCGGCCGGAGCCGGGGTGCCGATGCCGGGCACGCCGAACCCGGTGTCCATCCGCATCTCGGACCCGACCGGTCCGAAGGGGCCGTGCAGGCTCATCAGGATCCCGGAATTGTCGGTCTGCCCGTCCAGGTAGATCGTCGTCGGTTCCGTCAGGGTGAAGACGTGGCGGACCGTGCTGCCCGCTTCGGTGATTTCACCGGTGATGATGTCTCCGACCGCCGCGGCCGTTCCGGTCAGCGCCTCGGCCGCGGCGGGGCCGTCATCGTTCAGACGCAGGCGGGCCGTGGTCGGTTCGGTCAGCCGGTGGTCGGAATTGACCAGCAGCGTGTAGCGGCCAGTGTAGAGCGCCGTGCCCAGCGACAGGTCGCGCCAGGACTGCAGCGTGATTTCATGGCCGAACGGGTCGAAGACCTGAAAGTTGACGAAGGAGCTGCTGACATCCAGCTGCAGCCCCGTCACCCTCAGCCGGTCGCCCGCGGTGACGTCGAAGCCGAAGGTCCGGCTGCCATGCGCCTCGATCTCGACCGTCGTGTCCGTGTCGCGCGGCAGCGTCGGCGCGGCCGAGAAGCGGTTGATGCGGGCGGCGTAGTCGCCGGTCGCGCCGTTGGCTCCGGTGACGACGAGCCGATAGGTGCCGGGACTGAGGTCGAAGACGCCCTCGCGTCCGGCGGGCTGGCTGGAAAACGTGCGCGTGCCCAGCGACACGCCCTCTGCCGTCTGCAGATCCCACGACAGGGCGCCGGAATCGGTCTGGCTGTCGATCAGGATCCGGTCCGTGGTGTTCAGGGTGAATTCGTGAACGTTGGTGGCGCCGGGTGTCGCGATCGAGGCCGCGATGCGGTCACCGGTCTGGACCTGGGTCACCGTGGTGGTCACGTCGAAAACGCCGATGTCCAGCGATCCCGGTTCGGTCAGTGAACCGAGGTTGGAGCCCTCGACCACCAGATACCATGTTCCCGTGGCCCCGTAGCTGGTCGCGCCCAGGTCAGCGTTGTTGGACGCCGCCACCTCGAGCCCCGCAGGGTCGAACAGCCGGATGACATGGGCGCCGCCGACGGCGGCCGTCCGGCGGATATGGACGACATCCTCGGCATTCAGCGCGACACGGAACACCGCGTTGCTTCGGGCAGGGGACAGATCGACCGTTCGCAGCGTATTGCGGTCAAGTACCGGGGCCGCTGCGGCGTCCAGCAGGCGGAAGGGGATCGTTCCGGTGCTGGTGCCGTTGAAATAGACTTCAAGCACATGATCGCCCGCTCCGGTGCGGAACAGCTTGTCGCCCCCGTCGCGGTCGGCGAATCCCGAAGCCACTTCATTTCCGACTGCGTCCAGAACCCTGTATCGGGCGTTCGAGGTCCCGGTGAACAGGGTGTCGAAAAGATAGGTGCCGGGCGTTTCCGCTGTGAAGGTATAGCGGCGCAGGTCGTTTACGCCCGTCAGCGCGGCCTCGGTCATCTCGCCGAGGGTCAGCGCCTGGGTCGTGATCGAGGTCAGGTAGGCGCGGAGCGTGAATTCCCCCTCCGATTGATCGCTGTTGGCGCTGGCGACCACGTAGACGGTGCGTTCGCCGATGCCGCGCTGACCGGCCAGAATATTCGTGCTGCCGCCGTTGGCCAGGTATTCACCCGTGGGCGACAGGATCGAGACGGACCCCGTGGGGCCGCTGCTTTCCACCACCAGTTCCGCCCCGTCCGGGATCGTGACCCGTCGCGCGACGGTGCCCCCGGCCGCGCCTGTCGCGACGACCGTCTGGGTGTCGAGCGGCATTTCCGGGGCCGCGGTCAGGTCCACCAGTCGCAGCGCGTAATCGCCGGTGCGGTCAATGCCTGGCTCGATCACGACGCGGTAGGTGCCTGCGCCAAGGGCGAGGGGCTGGGAATAGGAGTATTCCGAGTCGATCGACCGGGTCGACAGCAGCGTGCCCTCGGGCCCCTCAATCCGGTAGTTCAGCCGCGATCGCGCCAGCGCATCCACGGCCACCAGCCGGGGGCTGTCCAAGGTGAAACTGTGGAAATGCCGGCCGCCGGGTGTGATCGTGCCCTCGATCCGTTGGCCCAGTGCGGTGGTTGTGCTGCGGTCCACGGCGCGGTGCAGGGTGAACCGGCCGGTCCGTTCCGCGATATTGTCGAAATCCCCGCGCACGAGGATGAAATAGGTGCCGTCCCGTGCGATGCGCTGACGCAGGACGTCGTCCTCGTTCCGGGCAAGGATTGCGCCGCCGGCGTCGAACAGTTCGAGGTTCACGAAGGAGCGCGCCGTCACCGGTTCCGGTGTCACGGCGATCACGTCCCCGGCGCTGGCCTCGAACCGGACGACCTGACTGTCCGATCCCGGTTGCAGCAACACATCGAAACTGTCGCCGATGGTGATGTCCGGGGCATCGGTCAGGGGGTGCAGGCTGAAGCTGTAGGACGGCTGACCGAAATCGGCCCGGACCTCGATCAGATGCGCACCCGCATCGAGGTTCAGCATGCGGTCGCCACTGTTCATGTATTCGGTGCTGGTGCGACCCCAGTTGTCCGTCAGGGTGATTGTGATCCCCGAAGGAAAACTGCCGTTGGACAGATGCGGCGTCAGAACGTAGAGCCCCTGCCGCGGCACCGTGACGGCATAACGGTCGACCGTATCGGCGTCCGCGATCGTGCCGGTGACGTCCTGTCCCGGCTGGATCGCGGTTTCCCCCCCGGTCAGCGGGCTGGTCACGGGGATATTGCGGACAGTGGGCGTGAAGCTGAAGGCGACGGGATCGCTCGCCAGCGTCTCGCCCTCGATGCTAATGAGGTAGCTGCCGCCCGCGCTCAGGATCGGCGTGCTGATCGGGTCAGGCGCACCGCTGCGGAAATAGTCGTCCAGAACCGTCTGCCCCTGCGGCCCGGTGATCCGGACGCCGACATCGCCCTGCGGCAGGCCGGTCAGCGCGCCGAACCCGATGTCGATCACGTCGCCGGCCCCGGCCGAAATACGGTAGAGGGCCGTCTCCCGGCCCGTGGCCAGTTGCCCGTCGATGCTGGTCCCGCTGGTTGCCGCCACGGTCGAGGTGCCGAGGTCGCGCAGTTCGAACCGATAGGTGCCCGTGCTGCTGCCGACGCCGCCGACCGTGAAGGTATAGGTGCCCGAGGCAAGCGCCAGACTGGCGGGGATGGAGGCGAATGTGCCATTGGTCCGCGTCACACCGTCGCCGGCCCGCGCCGTCGCGATCTGTTCGCCGTCCTCGGCCGTCAGCCGCCATTCCACGGCGCCCGCGCTCAGGTCGTCGATATGGATCTCGGCGGCTTCGGTCAGCGTGAAGACATGCGCTTCTTCTTCGCCGGGCAGGTCGATCGTGCCGGTGACAGGAAAGAAATCCGCCGAGAGAAGCAGGCGCGGTTCGAGCGTCTCGAACGAAAGCGTGGGCCCCTCGGCCCCCGTCAGATCGCGCCGGTCCCCACCGGTGTGCCGTGGTGCCAATGCCCCCCGGCCTTGAACGTCATCATCGCGCGGCAAATCTGCTGCTCCATCATTCCAAATAACTTTCTAAAATATCCTGAAACCGGCATCTGTCCGGAAATTGGACAGACGAATCAAACAACAATACAAAAACCTTAATCCGAGTAATTCTTATCACAAGGTGAAATATTGCAGGACACCCGGTTCAAGGGGGTGGGGCGAACTGCACCTCGCACCGGACGCCTGCGGGCAGCGCAAGGTCGGGGTTGGGCAGGTCGATGATCAGGCCGACGGTGCCCGACGCGGCATCGAAGACACGATCCACCACCGTGATCGAGGCACCGTATGCGCCGCCGACCGGCGGCTCTGGCAGGATCGTGACCACGTCGCCGCGCGCCAGATGCGGGTAGTAGGCGATCGGAACGAAGGCTTCGACCCGCAGCCGGTCGATCCGCGCGATGGTCAGGACCGGTTCCTCGCCCGTTCGGTATTCGCCCGCAGACACCGCGCGCTGGACGACCACGCCAGCCACCGGGCTGCGCAGCACCTTGCGGTCGCGCCTTTCGGCGGCGGCGCGGGCGTCTATCGCCGCGATCTTGCGGGCCAGTTGCGCGGCGGCCAGTTCGCTGCGTGCGATGGATGCCGCCATCTCGGCCTCGTCCGCCTCGCTGCCGGGGATGGCGTTGCGGTCGGCCAGCCGCCGCGTCCGCCCCGCGACGGTTTCCGCATGGGCGAGGCGGGCCTCGGCCACCGCGATCGCGGTGCCGTCATCGGCCCGCGCCTGCGCGGCCTCCAGTTCCACCTCTTCGACGGCGGCGTCGAGCCGGGCCAGGACGTCGCCCTCGGCCACCAGATCGCCCTGTTCCACCAGAACCTCGGACATCAGCCCGGCCACCGGCGTGGCCAGGTCGACCACGTCGTAGGGGCGGATCAGGCAACTGACCGGGTCCAGCCCGTTGGCCGCGGCGGGCGCGGCCGACACCGCCATGGCCGAACAGATCAGGCCGATCCTTGCGGCGATGCCGGATGTGTGGGTGCGCAGCATGTCGGTCCCTCCTCGGGGGGCTGTGTCGCGGTTCGCGGGCACTCTGCCTCGCAAAAGCATCGCGCGTCAAAGGTCCGTGCGGCGTGCCATCTTGACGGAACACGCGTTTAACAGGCATGTTTCAAACATGCATTCGACTCCCTGATGCCGGTCGCTGAACGACCCTCGGGGGAACGGACATTGCGCGCCACCGCCGGTCAGGGAGAGATCGCGGAGCAGGCCGCCAAGAGGGACGGGCACCGGCTAGGCCAGCCCGGAAAATACGGGGAGGAGGACCCGCATGAACAGACTGACCACGACCGCGCTGAGCGGTGCATTCGCGCTGGCGGCATGGCCCGCACTGGCCGAGAGCTACAACTGGACCATCGTTGCCGGCCACCCGCCGCTGACCACCGGCGTCTCGGCCATCAGCACTCATTTCGTGCCCGAGGTGACCAGGCGACTGGAGGAACTCGGCCACACCGTCACCTGGACCGAGGCCTACGCCGGGGCGGTGGCGGACGTGAACGGCGTGCTGGAGGCGGTCGGCGACGGGATCGCCGAGTTCGGCTATGTCCCGCACCTGTTCGAGGGCGACAAGCTGCCGCTTGAGCAGATCACCTATGTCACGCCCTTCGGCACCGCCGATCTGACCAAGCTGATGGGGGTTATCGACAAGCTGCACGAGGAGATCCCCGAGATCGGCGAGGGCTGGGCCAAGAACAACCAGCTGGTGCTGGCCCCGGTCGGGATCGACACCTACCACTTCGTCACCAAGTTCCCGATCGAGACGCCCGAGGACATCTCGGGGCACAAGATCGGCACCGCCGGCCTCGCTCTGAACTGGCTCAAGGACACGGGCGCGACACCGGTTGCCGGCGCGCTTCCGAGTTTCTACAATTCAATGTCCACAGGGCTTTACGACGGGATCCTCACCTTTGAATCGGTGGTGGCGCCCTACAAGTTCTACGAGGTCGCGCCCTATGTCACCAAGATCAACTTCGGCGCGCAATATGCCTCGGCGCTGACGGTGAACCTCGACATCTGGGAGGACCTGCCCGAGGACGTCCAGCAGGCGATCCAGACCGTCGCGGACGAATACCGCGACATCGCGGCCTCATCCTACCAGAAGAGCGGCGAGACCTCGCTGGCCAAGGCAGTCGAGGGCGGGGCGCAGGTCAGCGAACTGTCCGACGAGGTCCGTGCGGCCTATGCCAAGAAGCTGCCGGATATCGCCGGTGACTGGGCCAAGGCGCTGGATGCGCAAGGCCTGCCGGGCACCAAGACGCTGGAAACCTACATGCGCCTGTCGAACGAGGCCGGGATCACCCACGCCCGCAACTGGGGCGGTATGTGAGCGAGGCCATCGACGATACGCCGCCGCCGGGCATGCCCGGCGGCGCGCTGACCCTGTGGGTGAACCGCGTGGCGCTGGCGCTGGCCGTCGTCGGCGGGCTCGGCACCATGGGGATCATGGCGCTGATCAACGCGGACGTTGTCGGGCGCGGCGTGTTCGGATCCCCGATCCCCGCCACGGCCGAGATCGTCAGCGCGGCCATCGTCGCCATCGTCTTCCTGCAATTGCCGCAGGCCACGGCGGCGGGGCGAAACGTGCGCTCCGACATGCTGCTGACCCGCCTGCGGGCCCGGTCACCCGCCGCGGGGGACTGGCTGGACGTCTTCCATCATCTCGTGGGGACCATCATGCTGGCGATCCTGATGCGCTATGTCGGGCCGGAGATATTCGAATCCATCGAAGGCCATGAGACCGTCGGGCTCTATGGCATCTGGACCATGCCGAAATGGCCCTTTGTCACCTGCGTGCTGATCGGCTGTGCGCTGACGCTGGTGTCCTATGCCATGCTGACCGCAGGCCTGACGCTGCGCGCCATGCGCGGGGGGCACCGGGCATGAGCAATGTCGAAATCGGCATCGCCTCGATCGTCGCGATCCTCGTCCTGATCCAGCTGGGGATGCATGTCGCCATCGCGCTGATGACGGTCAGCTTCTTCGGCGTCTACCTCGTGAAGGGCAAGTTCCTGATCGCGGGCAAGCTGCTGTCCCACGCCGCCCTCGACGGGGTGGCGCGCTATTCCTTCGGGGTGATCCCGCTCTTCGTCCTGATGGGCGTCCTCGTCGGGGCCTGCGGGCTGGGGCGGGACGTGTTCGACGTGGCGGGGCAATTGTTCCGGCGCTTCAAGGGCGGCCTGGGGATCGCCACCGTCTTTGCCAACGCGGTCTTTGCCGCCGTCAACGGCACCTCCATCGCGTCGGCCTCGGTCTTTACCAAGGTCGCGGTGCCGGAGCTGATCCGCCAGGGCTATACGCCGCGCTTCTCGGTCGGCGTCGTTGCGGGGTCGTCGGTGCTGGGGATGCTGATCCCGCCGTCTTTGCTGCTGATCCTCTACGGGATCATCGCCGAGGTCTCGATCGGGGATCTCTTCACGGCGGGCATCCTGCCGGGGATCGTGCTGGCCAGCTTCTTCTGCATCCTGATCGTCGCCTTGGCCCGCTTCGCGCCGCGTTTCACCGGCAGCCCCGACCGGGCGGACCTGCCGCATATGTCGCGGGGCACCATGGCGCTGAAATCCGCGCCCATTATCGCGCTGATCCTGCTGGTTCTCGGGGGCATCTACGGCGGGCTCTTCACCCCGACCGAGGCGGGCGGTGTCGGCGCGCTCGGCGCGCTGGTGATCGCGATGGTCAAGGGGCGGCTCGGCGGGCGGGCGATCGGGAACATCCTGCTGGAGACCGGGCAGGTCACGGCCTCGATCACCTTCCTGATCATCGCAGCGCACATGTATTCGCGCCTGCTGGCCCTGACCGGGCTGCCGATGGCGATGACCGGGCTGCTGGCCGAATGGGAGCTTGGGCTCTACGGTATCCTGCTGCTCTACCTGATCGCGATCATCCTGCTGGGCACGATCCTCGACAGCTCCTCGATCCTGCTGATCCTGCTGCCGCTGATCCTGCCCGTGGTGCAGCCCTTCGGCGTCGATCTGGTCTGGTTCGGGGTGGTCACCATCATCGCGGTCGAGGTCGGCCTGCTGACCCCGCCACTCGGCGTCGCGTGTTTCGTCATCAAGGCGAACCTCGACGACCGCCGCATCACGCTCAACGACATCTTCGCCGGGGCCGCGCCGTTCGCGCTGGTCATGGTCTTCATGGTCGCGCTGGTTCTGGCGCTGCCATGGCTCGCCACCGGCCTGCTTTAGGGAGAGGACCCGATGTACGAAGACACCAAGCGCGAACTGCAGGAACTGGGCAACGGCCTTTACGCATGGGTGCAGGGGGACGGGTCGTGGGGCTGGTCGAACTCGGGCCTGATCGCGGGCGAGGACGACAAGGTGCTGATGGTGGACACGCTGTTCACCGGGCGGCTGACGCAGGATGTGCTGGACGCCTACCGCCGCGCGGTGCCCGCCGCCAACGTGATCGACGTTCTGGTCAACACGCATTCCAACGGCGACCACACCTACGGCAACCACCTGGTCAAGGGCGCGCGGATCATCGGCTCCACCGCCTGTCTGGAAGAGATGGAGGAGCGGCCCGCCAGCAAGGTGCAGGAGGTGATCGCGAATCCCGAAGCCTTCGGGGCTTACGGGCAGTTCTTCACGGAAACCATGGGCTCGCGCTTCGACTTCTCCGACATCGGGCACCTGCCGCCGAACGAGACCTTCGACGGCACGATGAGCCTGACCATCGGGGGGCGGACGGTCGAACTGACCGAGCTGGGCCCGGCCCATACACGCGGCGATATCGTGGTCCATGTGCCCGACGCCCGCACGGTCTATACCGGCGACATCGTGTTCCATGGTGGCCATCCGATCATCTGGGCGGGGCCGATCGGCAACTGGATCGCGGCCTGCGAATTCATCCTCGGGCTCGACGTCGACACGGTGGTTCCGGGGCATGGCGCGGTTTGCGGCAAGGGGCCTGTGAAGGACCTGCGGGACTACCTCGTCAGCGTCAAGACACAGGCGACCAAGGCGCACGAGGCGGGGCTGGACTGGGCCGAGGCGGCATGGGAGGTGGGCTATGCGGAATTCGACAGCTGGTTGGACCGGGAACGGGTCGTCGCGAACGTGGCGAACGTCTATAAGGAACTGACGAACGGCGCGGTGAACCCCACGCGTGAGGAGATCATGGCCCAGATGCTGCGCTATCGCCACGGGGCGGAATGCGCGCATGACGGGCCCTGCGACTGTCACGCGAAGAAGGCGTGACAAGCGACTGTGAAGACAAGACATTCCATAAGGGATTGAAGGAACCGGAATGAAACTCGTGACTTTCGAAAAGAACGGCAAACAGGCCATCGGCATTCTGGACGGTGACTCTATCGCCGTCCTGGATGGCGCCGCGAACCCCGCCTTTGCCTCCATGCTCGCGCTGATAGAAGCCGGCGACGAGGGGCTCGAGGCCGCGCGCAAGGCGCAGGGCGCGGCGGCGAAGGAGGCGGTGTCGGGCGTGCGGCTCAAGGCGCCGGTGCCGGTGCCGGTGCAGATGCGCGACAGCCTCGTGTTCGAGAAACACCTTCGGCAGGCGCGCGCCAACCGCTACCTGTGGGATCCCAAGGCGACCAAGATGGACCCGGCGGATTTCAAGATGCCGGACGTCTGGTACGAACAGCCGATCTACTACAAGGGCAACCGCTTCAGCGTGTCGGGCCCCGAGGACACAATCATCTGGCCCAAGGGCGAGACGCGGCTGGATTACGAGCTGGAACTGGGGATGTTCGTCGGCAAGGGCGGCTGCGACATTCCCAAGGAAAAGGCCAACGAGCACATCTTCGGCTTTACCTGCTTCAACGATTTTTCGGCCCGCGATCACCAGATGAAGGAAGGGGCAGGCGGCCTCGGCCCGGCGAAGGGCAAGGATTTCCGCACCGCCAACGCCATGGGGCCCTGCCTTGTCACGCGGGACGAGATCGGCGACGGCTCGGGCCTGACGATGGTTGCGCGGATCAACGGCGAGGAATGGTCGCGCGGCACGTCCAGCGACATGCACCATTCCTTTGCGCGGATCATCGAACACGTCAGCCGCGACGAGGAGCTGCAGCCGGGCGAGTTCCTGGGCTCCGGCACCGTCGGCGGTGGCTGCGGGCTGGAACTGGGCAGGTTCCTGAACCCCGGCGACACGGTCGAGCTGGAAATCGAGGGCATCGGCATCCTGCGCAGCCACATCGCGAACGAGCGGCGCTGACCCACATGTGAAAAGGCGGGGCAGCCGGCTAACTTTTGCCGTCCGCCCCTTGCTTACCGGCTGGAAAGTGGAAAAACTGCCCGCCGGGAGAGGGCGCGTCGGACACCCGGCGCGCCCCGGTTTTTCTGGAGGAGCAAGGAAATGGCCGAGGGCAAGAGCGGGTATCTGTCACATCTGAAGGTGCTGGACCTGACCGATCACAGGGGCGCCATCGCGGGACGCGTCTTTGCCCAGCTCGGGGCCGACGTGGTGCAGGTGGAGCCGAAATCGGGCACCGACAGCCGCTTTCAGCCGCCCTGGGACGAGGACGGGGATTCGCTCTACTGGGCGGCCTACGGGGCCGGTCGCCGCTCCATCGCGCTCGACATCAAGGACGCCGCCGACCGCGCGACCTTCGAGGAACTGGTCAAGCGCGCCGATATCCTGATCGAGACCGGCAATCCGGCCGAGGACGATCTGCTGGATGCCGAGGCGATGGCCGCGCTGAATCCCGGCCTGATCCACGCCGTCGTGACGCCCTTCGGCCTCGAGGGGCCCAAGGCGAAGTATGCCGACAGCGACCTGATCGTCTGGGCCTCGGGCGGACCGCTGCTGCCCGTCGCGGCGGTGGCCGAACGGCCCTACCGCATCTCGGTCCCGCAGGCCTATCACCACGCCACGATGGACGCCGTGCAGGGCGCCATCGTCGCCTATTTCGAACGCAAGAAGTCCGGCCTCGGCCAGCGCGTTGTCGTGTCGGCACAGGCCTCCGCCACTCAGTCGACCCTGTCGATGAGCCTTGCGGGCGCGGTCGGTCACACCGGCTTCACGCTCCGCAAATCCGTGGCCAGCATGAAGAACCAGCCGGATCTCTCCGGGTCCGGGGCGCGGACGAACAAGTCCAAGTGGCAGGTGCAGGACGGCCTGGTCGAGATGCACCTCGCCATGGGGCCCGCCACCGGCCGGTTCACCAACAAGCTGTTCCAGTTCCTGAAGGAAGAAGGCGCGCCCGGCGCGGACGAGATCGCGGAATGGGACTGGCCGACCATCCAGGACCGCATCGTCGCGGACGAGCTGGGCGAGGACGATCTGCAGCGCGCCCGTGACTGCGTTCAGGCCTACCTCGCGCCCAAGGTCAAGTTCGACGCGGTGGACATCGCCATCGCGCAGCGCGTGCTGATGGCGCCGATCTGCACCATCGAGGACCTGCTCAAGTCCGATCACCTGAAGGCGCGCGGCTTTTTCCGCGAGCAGACGCACAAGGGCAAGACCATCCGCCAGCCCGGACCCTTCGCGCGCTACAATGCCGACATGTTCACCCCGCTCTCCGAAGCGCCCGCCATCGACGCGGACGGGGATGCGATCCGCAAGGACTGGCTCGGCCTCGATCCCGTCAAGTTCGAAGGCTCCGGCAAGCCCGAGCGGCCGCTTGAGGGGATCAAGGTCCTCGACCTCGCGTGGGTCGTCGCCGGTCCGATGATCGGCCGCAACATGGCCGATTTCGGGGCGACGGTGATCCGTGTCGAAAGCTCCAAGCGGGTCGAGACCGCGCGGATGCTCGGACCGTTCCCCGGCGGGACCATCGACAAGATGCGCTCGGGCCAGTTCGAGAACTGCAATACGGGCAAGTATGGCCTGTCGCTGGATCTCGGCAGCCCCGAGGCACGCGATGTGCTGCTGGACCTCGTCGAATGGGCGGATGTCGTGGTCGAAAGCTTCGCGCCCGGCCAGATGAAACGCTGGGGCCTCGACTACGACAACCTGAAGAAGCGCAACCCCTCGCTGATCATGCTGTCGACCTCGCTCATGGGGCAGGTCGGGCCGTGGTCCAAGCTGGCGGGCTTCGGCAACATCGGCGGTGCGATGTCGGGCTATCAGCAGCTCGTTGGCCCCGAGGACGGGCTGCCGGTCGGGCCCTATGGACCCTACACCGACTATGTCGGGCCGCGCTTCGGCCTCGTGGCGCTGCTGGCGGCGCTGGATCATCGCGAAAAGACGGGCGAGGGCGGCTGGATGGACGTGGGGCAGGCCGAAACCGGCATGCAGTCCATGGCCGACCGGTTCGCGGATTACGAGATCACGGGCACCATCGCCCGTGGCCTGGGCAATCGCGATCCGCTCGTGGTGCCGAACAACACCTACGCCTGCAAGAAGCACGGCTACGATGACCGCTGGGTCGCGATCTCGGTGCGTGACGATGACGACTGGGCGCGGTTCGCGGCCGAGGTCGGCGGCGAGCTGGCATCCGACGCCAGCCTGAAGACCCGCGAGGGGCGCAAGGCGGCCGAAGAGCGGATCGACGCGCTGGTCGGCGATTGGTGCAGCACGCAGGAAAGCGTGGATGTCGAGAAGCGCCTGCAGGCGATCGGCGTGCCCGCGCATGTCGCGGCCTCGTCCGAGGACATCTATACCGATCCGCAGGTGAAGCTCTGGGAGCATTTCATCACCATCCCGCGCGGCAATGGCGAGGACAGCGTGGTCGAGGCCTGCCGCTGGCATCTCAGCCGGACGCCGGCCCGGCCCGAACGCTCCAGCCCCGACTACGGGCGCGACAACGCGCATGTGCTGGGCAAGGTGCTGGGTTACGACGCCGGGCGGATCGAGGCGCTGGACAAGGCGGGCGCGCTGGTCTGACCGCGGTCAGGCGGGAGGCCCCTCGGGCGGCAGGAGCGCGGTCAGCGCCTCCAGCCGGTCGGCCTCCTGCGCGGGCTTGTCGGTGCGGATCCGGGCGATGCGCGGAAACCGCATCGCCACGCCCGACTTGTGGCGGGTGGACCGGTTGAGGCCCTCGAAGGCGATCTCAAGCACCAGTTCGGGTTTCACCGCGCGCACGGGGCCGAACCGCTCGGTGGTGTTCGACCGGACGAAACGGTCGAGCGACTTGAGCTCCGCATCGGTGAAGCCGAAATAGGCCTTGCCGACCGGAACCAGCATGTTGCCGTCCCACAGGCCGAAGGTGAAATCCGAATAATAGCCCGACCGCTTGCCGTGCCCACGCTGCGCATAGAGCAGCACGGCATCCACGGTCATCGGATCACGCTTCCACTTGAACCAGTGCCCCCGGATCCGACCGGCGAGGTAGGGGCTGTCGCGGCGCTTGATCATCAGCCCCTCGATCACCGGATCGGGCGGATCGGCCCTGAGTGCGGCCAGCGCGTCCCACGTGTCGAAGGACAGCAGCGGCGACAGGTCGATCCGTTCTGGATCGGCCTTGGCGATGACCTGTTCCAGCCGCGCCCGGCGCCGGTCGAAGGGCTGGGCGCGCATATCCTCATGGCCGTGGATCAGGATGTCATAGGCCCTCAGCGCCGCCGGGTGGCTCTTGAGCAGCCCCTTGCCGACCGTCTTGCGGTTCAGCCGCTTCTGCAACTCGCCGAAGGCCGCCACGCTCTCACCGCGCCGGACCAGAAGTTCGCCGTCGATGGTGCCCTCGAAGTCGAGCGCGTCCAGCAGGTCGGGAAAGCTGCCCGAGATATCCTCGCCGGTCCGTGAATAGAGCCGCCGCTCGCCGTCCTCTACCGCCGCCTGCACGCGGATGCCGTCCCATTTCCATTCGGCGGCAAAGTCCTCGGGGGCGAGGGGGCCAAGCTGGTCCAGATCCGTCGCCGTCGACAGCATCACCGGGCGGAACGGGGAACGGGCGGCGGAAACGGGTTTCTCCCCGCCTTCCAGCCAGGCGAAGAGGCTTTCGAACGGCGGCTCCAGCCCATGCCAGAGCTCCTCGATCTCCTCCACCGGCACGCTGCCGAACTCCGCCAGCGCCGTCCGCGCCAGCCGGGCCGAGACGCCGACCCTGAGCGCGCCGGTCGCGATCTTGAGGTAGGCGTAGCGCGCCGAGGGCTCCAGCCGGTCGAGGCGCGCGGCGATCACGCCTGGCAGGGCGGCCTTGCCGGTCGCCTCCAGTTCCGCCACCAGTTCGGCCAGCGGCGGATCCTCGGGCGCCTCGGCCACGGGCCAGATCAGCGCGATCGTCTCGGCCAGGTCGCCGACGAAATCGTAGGACAGGCGGAACAGTTCCTCGTCCACCTTCTCGGCCACCAGCCCGCGCAGCAGCGAGGGCGTCACCTGCCGCAGGTCCAGATCACCCGTCAACGCCCCGAGCGCGATGCCCCGGTCGGGATCGGGACGGGTGCGGAAATGCTCGACCAGATGCCGGATCTTGCCGTTCCGCTGGGGGGTGAAGGCCAGCGCCTCGATCAGACGGGCAAAGTGCCTCATGCCTCGGCCTCGTCCTCGTAGCCGACCAGCCGCAGGGGGCGCCCGACCCGGCCGCGCAGGTCCAGTTCGCGCATCAGCGCATCCTCGCGCCCGTGGGTGATCCACGTCTCCTGCGGATCGACCTCGTCGATGGTGCGCAGGAGGTCGGGCCAGTCGGCATGGTCCGACAGGATCAGCGGCAGTTCCACGCCCCGCTGCCGGGCACGGGCGCGGATCTGCATCCAGCCGCTGGCAAAGCAGATCACCGGATCGGGAAAGCGCTGTGCCCATGTGGCGGCAAAGGCGGACGGCGGGGCGAGGACGATCTGGCCCGCGAAGTCGGCCTTGGTCTTGCGATCCGTCGTGGCAGGCCGCAGGTCGCCGAGCGGAACGCCCTGTTCGACGTGATACCAGCAGAGGCGTTCCAGCGCGCCGTGCAGGTAGATGGGCGCGTCCCATCCCGCCTCGCGCAGTAGCATGATGACCCGCTGCGCCTTGCCGAGCGCATAGGCCCCCACCAGATGCGCGCGATCCGGAAAGGCGCGGACCGAGGCCAGCAGCTTGCCGATCTCGGCGGCCGGGTCAGGGTGGCGGAAGACGGGCAGGGCAAAGGTCGCCTCGGTCACGAAGACGTCGCAGGGCACGGGTTCGAACGGGGCGGCGACGGGGTTCGGGTGACGGCAGTAATCGCCGGTCACCACGAAGCGGCGGCCGCCGGTCGCGATCTCGATCTGCGCGGAGCCGAGGACGTGGCCCGCGGGGTGAAACGACACCTCGGCATCGCCGATCCTTACGCGACCCACGGCCTCCTGCCGGCTCTGGGTGAAATCCTCGCCGTAGCGGATCGCCATGATGTCCAACGTCTGCCGCGTGGCCAGCACAGCGCCGTGGCCGGGACGGGCATGATCCGCGTGGCCATGGGTAATCAGCGCCCGCCGGACCGGGCGCAGCGGGTCGACGTGGAAGTCGCCTGCCGGGCAATAAAGGCCCTCGGGCGTGGGATATAGCTGTGCGTCGGCGGTCATTGCGCAAAGCTAGACCGGTGCATCGCCACAGCAAGATGGCGTGCGCCCGCGTTCAGGCGCGGCGTTCGGCCGGGTCCGCAGGGATAGGGGGCGGGTCGGTGCGTGGATGCTCCAGCGGGATCGCGATGAGGCAGGCGCGGGTTGCAAGCCAGACATCGCGGGCCTCGCGCAGGTGGCCGCGCAGGCTGCGCGGCTGACCCTGCCGCGCGGCCTGTTCCGCCTGAACCAGAACGGCGTGGAGCCGCCGCGCCCCGACCGTCGCCGCAGCGCCGGAAAAGGCGTGGAGCGCATCTGCGGTCGCCGGGCTGGCGCGAAACGGTTCCTCCGGTGGCGCGGCGATCCTGTCCGGGCCAAGCAGGTCGTCACCCTCGGCGATGAACCGGTCGATCAGGGTCCGGCGGGCGGCCGATGACAGAAACGCAGAGCCCGTGGCCGCCGGATCGAGGATGGGAAGGGATGGCACGTCACCCGCGGGCGGTGGCTCGTCGCGGGGCGATACCGGGTCGTGCTGGCCGGACAGCACGCGCGACAGATCCGCGCTGGTCATCGGCTTGGACGCGATTTCGTCTACGCCGGCCTCTCGCAGGCTGATGTCCACTGCCTCGTCCACATGGGCGGTCAGGGCGACGATCCGGGCCGAACGGTTCGGTCCGAAACCCGCGCGGATGGTGCGGGTCGCCTCGACGCCGTCCATGACCGGCATCGAGACATCCATCACGATCAGATCGAAGGCGGTGTGCGCGGCGATCTCGACAGCCTCCGCCCCGTCATGCGCCTCGGTCACACGGTGTCCGAGCCTTTGCAGCATGCGACCCGCCACGAAACGGTTGGTCGCGTTATCCTCGACCAGCAGGACATTGAGTGGTGATCCGGCCCTTGCCTGTTTCGGTGCCTGCACACGGAAGTCCGCGCCCCCGGTTTTTGCCACCGGGGCGGATTGCGCGGCGGGCAGGGGCAGCGTCAGGTGGAACAGGCTGCCCTCGCCCTCGATGCTGTCCGCGACGATATCGCCACCCATGCCGCGCGCCAGTTGCCGGGCTATGCCCAGACCCAGCCCGGTGCCCTGAACCTGCCGGTCGAGCGCGGAATCGAGCCGGACGAAATCGTCAAAGATCTTCTTCAGATCCGCGGAGGGGATCCCGATGCCGGTATCGGCCACCGATATCTCTACCCGGTCGCGTCCTGTGCGTTCGGCCGAAATCGTGACCTCGCCGCCTTCGGTGAACTTCACGGCATTCGACACGAGGTTCAGCAGGATCTGACGGACCCGTCGCGCATCGCCGGTCACGGCGCCGACGGCCGATTCCGCGGGCCGGGACAGGCGGTTGCGGTTCCCTCGTGCCCGCGGCCGCTCCGCGTCGATGACCGACTGGATCAGGTCGTCGAGGTCGAAGGGACCGGTCCTGACCGGCGCGCCGCCCTCGATCCGGGTGATGTCGAGCACATCGTTGACAAGGTCCAGCAGAAGCCGGCCGGAATGGTCGAGCACCGGCAGATAGCGTTCGCGGATCTCGCTTTCGTTGGCGTCGCGCATCAGGTCGACCGTGCCGAGGATGCCATTCAGCGGTGTCCGCATTTCGTGGCTGACCACACCAAGGAACCGTGCCTTGGCCCGTTCCCCGGCCAGCGCGGTGTCGCGGGACTGTTTCAGCACCGCCTCCGTCTCCACCTGATGCGAGACGTCGCGGATCACGCAGACACAGGCCTGCTGTCCGCGCCGGTCGGTCATGTCCAGCGAAAGCTCGACCGGGAACCGCGCGCCCGCGGCGCTGCAGCCGATCAGGCGGTGTGGGACGTTGACCCTGCCCTCGCAGAACATGCGCAGATCATGGGCGGTGACGGGACGTCCGGTGGCCTCGGGATGGAGAAGAACGGTGCCGATCCGCTGGCCCATGAGCGTGTCGCGCGGCTGGCCGAACATGATTGAGGCGGCCTCGTTCGCCAGTTCGATATGGCCGCGCCGGTCGATCAGCAACAGCGCATCGCGCGAGGTCGAAACGATTGTGGCCAGCCGCGACGAGGTTGCCAGCACCTCGCGTGCGCGGCGTTCATGGGCCCCGGCCAGATGGCGGAACATGAGGACCAGCAGGCTGAGCGCGATCAGCAGCACGAAGGCGGCAATGGCCAGGCGCTGCAGGACCGCCGCAACCCCGCGTCGGGACGCGTCGGACTGTCTGACCAGCCCCTGGTTGCCGATTGTCAGGATGGCGCGCATGTCCTGACGAAGCAGGCCGAGGCTGGACCGAAGCCCCGGCAGACCGGCGGTCAGCGCGGTGTCGCTGGAATCGATCAGCGGCACGAGATCGCGGATCGTCCCGGCCAGTTCCATGAACCTCCCGCCCAATTCGTTGGACTGCAGCACGCTGAAATACAGCGGACTGGAGGTCAGCGTGTCGAACCGGCTGTAGAGTATGTCATAGCGCTTGCGTAGCTCAGCGAGGGCCGAAGTCGCACTGTCCGGCGCGGCAGAGACCGCGCGATCGACGGCCAGCGCGAGTTCCAGGAATTCAACCTCGAGCTGTGACAGTGTCCACTGCATGTTGTCGTTCGGAGAGTCCGACAGTTGCCGCAGGTTCTGCCGCACCTCTGTCGACAGGTAGACCACCACGATCAGGCAGAGGACCGAAAACACGCCAAGGACGAGCATGCGCAGCGGTCGCGCACCCAGTCGTGTCCAATCGCCTTCTCGTCGCATTCGTTTTCCCGCGCGATGCCCAAGCCGGGCCTGCTGAGGCTATTCGGTGAAGTCGATCCGGTCCAGTTGCCAGATGGATCTGGCATACACCACCTCGGTGCGGAACACGTGAGCTGAGTCGTATTCGTAGACCAGCCAAAGGGGTCCCTTGTCCCTGAGCGACATCGGCGCGCCGTTGCGCTCGATCGCGATCAGCGCCGCATCTGGCATCAGGTCTTTGATCCCGGACTCCACCTGGTATCCGTTGGCCGCCGTCAGCAGTGCATGGCCGGCCGGAATGCCCAGGGCGGTCATCAGAGAAGCGACCCGGACGCCACGGAAACTCTGCGGTCCTTCGGTCCAGATGGTGGTGGTGACAAACCCGTCCTGCGGCATCGCGGCCAGATCGGACCGGTCCAGCACCCGTTGCGTTCCATCCGGCAGTCCGATGGTCAGGATCGTTTCGGCCCCGGCACGACCGGGGGCGAGGGTAAGCCACAGAAGGGACAGGCAGATCACGAGCACGGCGGTCGTATCGAGACGCAGGATGTGGCGCAGCCAGCAGATCTCCGCCGGGGCGCCGATACGGGCTGACATCATGATCACCTCCTGTCAAAACGCTTCCACGTGTGTATGATGGAGCCTTGTGCCGGAAAAGGCTTGAGAAGGCGTGAACCGGGGTCTGGCCGATCGATTGCCGTTCCGGCGTGTTTGCCGAACCCCCCCCGGAGGTGCCGCATGGCCCTGATCCTGTTGGCCGACGACCATCTTCTCGTCCGAGACGCCATCGCGATGGTGCTGTCAGAGATGGGCCGGCACGATCTCATCCTCGCTGATTCCGTCTGTTCGGCCGTCGAAATGGTTGATGCGGGCCGCAGGCCGGAGCTGGTGATTCTCGACTTCAGGATGCCCGGAATGGCCGGGCTCGCGGGGGTCCGGCGCATGCGTGACCGTCTGCCCGGTGTCCCGGTCGCGCTGTTGTCGGGCACGCCTGCCGGCGCGATCGCGCCCGATGCCCTGGCCGCCGGGGCCGCCGGGTTCATCTCAAAGACGCTGCTGCCGGCGGGGCTCCTCGGAGCGGTTGACCAATTGCTGGCGGGCCAGACTTATTTCGCGCCCGACGCGGGCCCGGATCCCGAAGGCCCGGCGCTGACACGACGCGAGTATCAGGTCCTGCGCGGCCTTGCCAACGGTCTGGCCAACAAGGAAATTGCCCGCGATCTGGAAATATCGGAAGTGACGGTCAAGCTGCACGTCCAGTCCGTCTGCCGCAAGCTCGACGCACGGAACCGGACCCATGCGGCGATCATGGCGATGCGACTCGGTCTGTTGTGATTTTCCGCAGCGCTTAAACCGGTATTCACGACTCGGCGCCGATAACGGACTGGCGCGGCCCCGTTTCCGCGCGTCTGCCCCGGGACGGATGCCATGTCGCCAAGCCTTGCCTGTTGTCTGTTGTGGCGGACTGTCGCCTGCTTCGGAGTGCTGTTCGCGGTGCCGTCGGCCGCCAATGCCGCAATGCCCGGGGGGGCACCCGCGGTGGCCTGGCCCCTGGCGCTCGCGGCGGGAACCGGTATTGGCCTGACGGCGGGGCTGATGTTCTGCGCGTGGCGCATGTCGCGCAGCATGGGTCGCATTGCTCGTGCGCTTAAGGGCAAGGGGACAGGCGACGGCGGCGGGACGGGGCCGATCGCTGGCGTGCTGGATTTGATATCCGGGCTGCAGGGCGATCTCGCTGCGCGGGCGGCCGAAGTGCCGGACGCGGAAATGCGCTGCGCCGCGATCGACGCCACCTCGGCCGCGCTGATGATCACGGATTCCGAATTTCGTATCGTTTATGTGAACGACGCCATCCTGCGGTTACTTGCACATCGGCAGGCTGCCCTTGCGGCCCGTCTGGGCCAGTTCGACCCCTCGGATCTGGTCGGTCGTTCGATGGATATGTTCCACAGTGATCCTGACCGGATCAGGCGGCTCCTGAATGAGCCGGGTGCGATGCCGCTGGTGGCCGAAATGAGCCTTGGGGAGGTGCGCCTTCAGGTGCGGGTCAGTCATATCAGTTCGGCCAGCACCGGTCGGCAGGGTATGGTGATCGAATGGATCGACGTGACCGAGGACAGGCGGACATCCGCGATCCTGAGCGCGATCGAAAAAGGCCATGCCCTCGCGGAATTCGATGCCGAGGGGCGGCTGTCCACTTCGAACCAGAACTTTCTGCGCTGCTGTCCAGCCGCGCGTGCGGGCGCGACTCTGGATGCGCTGTTTGGCGGCGCGTCAGGATCCGGAGGTTTGCAGCCAACGGAAAGGTTGCGTCGCGATGGCGTGCTGGCTGGTCCGTTCAGCTGGCCCGGCGCGGCGTGCGAGCCATCCCGTTGGATAGATGGGGCGGTCTACCCGATATACTCCGGCCAGGGCCGGCCGACCGGCAGCGTGCTGATCGGCACGGACGTGACCGAGGACCGTCGGCGCGTGGCCGAGGCCGAAGCGGGGCGCCAGCGCGTTCAGGATGAATTGAAGACGGTGGTCGGTCATCTCAGTATCGGACTGAAACACCTTGCCGATGGGGACCTGACTTTCCGCATCGCCATGCCCTTCGCGTCTGAACACGAGGCCCTGAGAGCTGATTTCAACACCGCTCTGAAGGCGGTGGATACGGCCCTGTCAGCCATGGCCTCGGAAGCGGCCGGCATGCGCTACGACTCGGCCGAGATCTGCGAATCTGCGACGGATATGGCCACGCGTACGGAACGTCTGGCTGCCACCTTGCAGGGCACGGCCGCCAATCTTGACCGGCTGACACGGACGATCACCGCCACGGCCGAGGGCGCGGTCCAAGCGAACGATATCGTATTGGACACACGGACGCGGACCGAAAAGAGCGGGGCCGTCGTGGATGAAGCCGAAGGTGCCATGGCCGAAATCGCCCGGTCCTCAGGTGAGGTGGTCAAGGTCGTTTCGGTTATTGACGACATAGCGTTCCAGACAAACCTCCTTGCGCTCAACGCCGGGGTCGAAGCGGCGCGTGCTGGCGAAGCCGGCCGCGGTTTCGCTGTCGTCGCGACCGAGGTCCGGGCGCTGGCGCAGCGCTGTTCCGATGCGGCCGCCGAAGTCGCGACATTGATCAACGCATCCGACCGCCACGTCTCGCACGGGGTATCTCTGGTCGGGCAGGCGGGCGACGCGCTGAAATCCATCGTGTCCTCGATTGCGGAGATTTCGGACTACATTTCCGAAATCGCGCGGTCGGGACGGGAACAGGCCGAGGGACTGGGACAGGTCAACGAGGCCACAAATCAAATCGACCAGTCCACTCAGCAAAACGCGGCCATGTTTGAACAGACAACGGCCGCGAGCGAGGCACTTGCGGCGCGCGCACGCGCGATGGCCGATGCAATCGCGGCGTTCAAGACATCGGAAACACCCGTCTCGCTGTCTGGTGAGATGCCTGGCGTGCGGCCTGCCATCGAAGCTCGACGATTTTCGCCGTCCTCCGATGCCAAGCTCGCCAGCCTGACACGGTGGGGAGGGCATTAAATGCCGGCACCCACTCCGGAATATCTCGCTCGGGCGACGACCTTTCCCAATAACAGTCTGACTGGTCGGACCAGTGTTCGAGTTTTCGAAGAAAGTCACCTGACCACGGTGAATGTTCGTCTGAAAGTTGGTCGAGGCCGGAGTATTGAGGAGATCGTGATGCCTGGACAGCACTCCATTTTTTGTGCCGGCCAGACAGCCGCAACCGAAGTCGTTGCGCTTGCGATGGTGGTGCCTTCGGCCCCAAATTTTTCCGAGGCGATTGCAAAACCGAGATCTTTTCTCCGCGGCAATTCGTGGAGATTTGCATGAGACAGGTTGCAATGCAGCTCGATCAGACCACGATCACGCAAGGCGAATTTGCGGTGGTCGAACGCAAGGGGGCAACGATCTCGACTGTCCTGGGGTCATGCGTGGCGACCTGTCTCTGGGATCCTGATCGCGGCGTCGGGGGGATGAACCACATGCTTACGACCCGGTCCGGATTCGACCCGGTCGGCTGTGATGCCGTTGGTGTGAATGCAATGGAATTGTTGATCAATGCCCTCAACCGTCTGGGTGCTGATCGAAGGCGCCTGCGGGGCAAGATATTCGGTGGGGCCCGCATGGTCTCCGGGCTCTCGGATATCGGGCATACCAACGGTCAGTTCGCGCTCGAGTATCTGGACCGAGAGGGAATACCCTGCCTTGGCCACAGCTTGGGGGGGACGCGCGCGCGCCAGGTGAGATTTTTCCCTGCGGAAGGCAGGGTCCTGATGCGCAGCGTCGCACCCGATCGCCGGATTGAGGCGCCATTGTCGATGCCGATCCCTTCGGGAAACGCGGTAGAATTGTTCTGACTGAAGGCGCATTTCGTTTCCCATTCGTCAGAACAGAATTCCCCCCGACGTTTCCTCTGGGCCGGCAGCATCCTCTGCAATTCCGTGCAGGCTTCCCTGCATCGCGACGGTGTTGCGCAGATCCCCGAAAGGTGGAGCCTCCGTCAGCCATGCCATCGTAGGGCCCATCACCGTTAGGATCTGATGCATATCCCCCAGCGACTGTCTCAAGAAATCGAGCCGCTGAAGTGAAAGGATGGCCTCGTCAGGCAATCCAGCGTCTATATCCCAGGTTGCCGTGAGTGAGTCTTCGAGCGCCGAGGTGAGCGCTTCGAGGCTCCGCATACGTGTCGCAATGCTCGCCAAGACGTTTGCGGCCGACCGATGTTGGGTCGTCGTTTCCGAAGTGGCAGGCATGGGCCGTGCGTGGTTCGATACAGACGGCTCGGCCTTTCCACGCATCGCCATCAGAGCCGACCAACGACCGCTTCAATGCAGGTCCGAAGATCGGCGGTCCCAAAAGGCTTCATAAGAAAATTGTTCATTCCGAGCTGCCGTCCTCGATCAATCGTGGCCTTGTCTGCCTTGCCGGTGATGAGGATGAAGCCGACACCTTTTGTGCGCGTGTTGGTTCGGAGGTGATGCAGGAGTTGAAGGCCATCCATGCCCGGCATGTTGAAGTCGGAAATGACGAGATGGACAGGATTGCGTTCGAGAGCTTTCAATGCGCCATCACCATCCGATGCCGTTGTCACGTTCCTAATGCCATAGGCGTCCAGGGCTTGCGTGATCAGGCCGCGGCTGGTCGACATGTCGTCCACGACCATGATCCTTATTTGGTCTCTCAGTGCCATGTCGCGCTCCTCTCAGCTCTGGTATCCGGCAGTGCCGTCCGGCCTGTAGGCGGTCAGACCGGCGGGTCGGAAGAGTCCTGCAGCCTGGTCCGGAATTCGCTCGGAATGGCCGAGAAAGAGCCAGCCATCATGACTTATCGCGGCCCGGAAACGGGGCCAGAGACGCAATTGCGTGGCCTGATCGAAGTAGATCACCACGTTTCGGCAGAATATGATGTCAAACGCGGCGGCCATGGGCCAAGCTCGAATTAGATTGAGCTCCCGGAACCTGACAAGTTCGCGCACTTCTTCGCTGACGCATCGGGTGCCATCAGCGGCAGCAGGAGAGAGGAATTTCTCCTGCATGGTGACGGGAATGCCCTGCACCTGAGTAGGACCATATCGCCCGCCTTCCGCCGTGGCGAGGACGGCCGCGTCTATATCGCTTGCCAGAATGCGGAGATCAAACCGGCCAATATCCGGTGCCAGCTTCAGCAGTTCCATCGCGATCGAATAGGGTTCCTGCCCGGTCGAGCACCCCGCGGACCAGAGCCGCACACGGCCGCCTTGGCGCGCACGTGCGATAAGGGGGGGAAGTGCGGTGAGCCTGAGGATTTCGAAGTGGTGCATTTCGCGAAAGAAATGCGACACGTTCGTCGTGAGCGCGGACAGCATCTGTCTGCGTTCAGCGCCTCCGGCCTCCGAACAGACGTGCCGAACGTAGGCGTCGAAATCGGGCAGACCCAATGCCCGCAGCCTGCTGCGCAAACGGGATTGAACCATAGCCGTCTTGCCTGGTTGCAGAAGGATCCCGGCTTCCTCCTGGACAAGCTGGGCCAGGGTGGAGAACGCGCGCGGTGAAAGGGTTTCCATTCCGGCCGGTGTTGTGCCCGCGGCCATCAGGCGATCTCATCCGTCCGCGCCGGCACCACGGCCCCGAGATCGAGAACGCGGATCATGCGATCGTCGATCACCGTCAAGGCCCTGACTACCGAAGCCTGAGCGTCGGACGTCATTTCGGGTGGCGGCTTCAGGTCGTCCCGACGCATCGCGACGATGTCCGATACGGCATCCACAAGGAGACCGGTCATGACGCCATTCAGATGGACGACAATGATGACATTCCGGTCGTTCGTATCCTGCGATGGCAGGTTCAGCCGCCGCGCCAGGTCCATCACAGGCAGGACGGTTCCGCGAAGATTGATCACCCCGCGCATGTAGGCCGGAGCGTGTGGCATCGGGGTGGTCCGCGTCCACCCGCGGATTTCCCGGACGGACATGATATCCAGCGAATATTCCTGATCAGCGACCTTGAACGTAAGAAGTTCCAGATCCTTCGAGCCGGTCTTCTCAGCCATGTTCTAACCTTTCTTCCTTGGATGAACGGTCGGGCAAGCGGGCATCGACCGGCAGAGGGACGAGGCAGCCGGCAATGACATCGGCAGGGTCGAGGATCAGTGCGATCTGGCCGTCGCCCAGTATGGTTGCCGCAGCGATGCCGGGAGCACGGAAAAAGCTGTCATCGAGGCCCTTGATCACGACCTGCCGCTGATCCTCGATCCCGTCGATCACCAGCGCGGCACGGTTCCCGTCATCGAGAGAGATCAGAAGCACGATACAGCCCGTGTAGTCGGTCCGCCGCGACCGATAGCCCAGCATCGCCCCGAGATCGTAGAGTGGCACGAAGCCGCCTCGCACCCGCACGAGTTCCGCGCCGGGACGTAGCATCTGGACATCGTCGGGGCCCAGAGACAGCGTTTCAACCACAACGTTGAGAGGCAGAACCATGGTTTCACCTGCGACGTCGACGACCATGCCGTCAAGCACCGCGAGTGTCAGCGGAAGGCTGATGGTAAATGTCGTCCCCTGGCCGCTTTCGCTCTGGATCGAAATGCGTCCGCCGAGCTGCTGAATTGCTGTGCGCACGACATCCATTCCGACGCCCCGGCCGGACAGGTTGGACACGCTTTCCGCGGTCGAAAAGCCCGGTAGAAACAGAAGGTTGTCGATCTCGGTGTCCGACAGAGATGCTTCGGGGGGGATCAGTCCCTTGGTCCGGGCGATCTGCAGGACGCGCGGGCGGTTGATCCCGCCGCCGTCATCGGACAGTTCGATGATGACGCGCCCGGACCTGTGTGCGGCGCTCAGTCTTACAGTGCCTTCCGCGGACTTGCCTGCGGACACGCGGTCGGCACCGGGTTCAAGACCGTGGTCCACCGCATTGCGGATCATGTGGGTCAGCGGATCGGCCAGCCGTTCGATCACGGTCTTGTCTACCTCGGTGGCCTCACCGTCGGTCACCAGCCGTACCTCCTTGCCAACGGCGGCAGAGGCCTCGCGGACAATTCGGGACATGCGCTGGAACAGGGATTTCACAGGCTGTGCCCGGATCATCATCACGCTGTCCTGGATATCGCGGGTGAGGCGCTGGAACTCTTCCAGCCCGTTCATCGCGTCTGAATGGGGGGACAGACCCGCCGAGACCAGTGACTGCGCCAGCATCGCCTGATTGATGACCAGTTCGCCGACAAGGTTCACCAGCCGTTCGATCCGTTCCAGATCCACGCGGACGACCGACCTGGCCGGTGGTTCGGCGGCACGTCGAGCCGGGGGAGGTGCGGGCATGTCCTGTGGTGCGGTATCCGGTTGCGGCAGAGTGACCCCGGCCGGTGCGTTTACATCCGCGGCGGGCGGACGTTCCGCAGTGGATGCAGTGTTGTCGTCGTACAAGGCGAGAGAAACTTCGAGATCGCACAGGCCGTCGACGAATTCGAACACCTCGCGAATTTCCGCCTCGCTGACATCCGCGTCCAGGGCGATGGTCCAGGCGAGATGGGGCGTTTCCGGCGAAAGTTCGAGCAGCAGGGGCAGGGCGCCGACGTCGCAGGTGACATCAGCCGTACCCAGCCGGGCCAGATTGCGCAGCAGGATCTGTGGTTCATTCCCGGTTTCATAGAGTTCGGCGCGGGGCTGAAAGCGGATGGACCAGCGGGTGGACGGCGCGGACCCCGCGTCGAATGGGGCGTCAAGGTCCCCGAGATCGATGCCAATTCCGAGTGGTGTGAATTCCACCTGCGCCGATGCTTCATCGGTCTCCGCCGGAGTGCCCAGCATGGCATCAAGTTCTGCCAGCAGGGCGTCGCCGGCGTCTTGCGGCACCGTCAGCCCGTCACGGCTGGCGCGGACGAGGTCGGACAAGTGATCCGCCGCGCGGAAAAAGAGTTTGACGTTCTCATGGTCCGGGGTCAGCCCGTTCGACCGCACCTCGTCCAGAACGGTTTCGTATCTGTGCGCGAAGCGGACGAGATGTTCCAGCCCGAAGGCCCCGGCGCCCCCCTTGATCGAATGCACCGCCCGAAAGACAACATTGATCGTTTCTGAATCGCCGACCCCGTCATCGAGGCTGCCGAGACCGTCCTGCAGCGCCTCGAGCAGCTCCTCGCATTCGACGAAGAATGAGGCGCGGATGTCGGCCATCGGGTCGTTCTGATCGCTCATCCCGGCCCCCTATCCTGTCACCATGTGCAGGGCCTTGACCAGCTTGCCCGGATCGAACGGCTTGACGATCCAGCCTGTGGCACCCGCGTTTCGGGCCCGCATCTTGAGGTCCGCGGCGCTTTCCGTGGTCAAGACGAGGATTGGCGTGGCGCGATGATCCTCTTGCGCGCGAACGGCGTCGATGAAGCCAAAGCCGTCCATGCGGGGCATGTTGATGTCGGTGATGATGACATCCGGAGCGAGTCCCGACAGCACGTCGAGCCCGTCAAGCCCGTCTTCGGCCACGTGGACTGAGAAGCCGTTCGGCACGAGCGCCAGGCGGATCATGTCGCGCATCGTGCGGCTGTCGTCGACGGCAAGGACGGTCAGGGTCATTCCGCACCCCCTGACAGGCGGTCGGGAGTGAAACCGAGCGATGCGAGTTGTTCCGTCAGCCGGTCGGAGGCATTCACCAGCGCGAAATCGTGTCCCGCGTGGCGCACCGTCCGCGCGGCCGACAGCAGCACCTGCAGGCAGAGCGCGCCAAGGTGGGTCACGTCGGAACCGTCGAGCGTCATGTTGGCGCCCAGACGTCCCCGCAGAGCCTGCGCCAGCGGTTCGGCGGCGGGCAGGTCGAGGCGGGCAGGGAGGCGATAGCTGTCAGACATCGCCACCCGCCTGCGGCGCGGATGAATCGAGAGGCATGGCCAGTTCCCAGCAGGTTGTCAGGTCTGGCCGTTTGTAGGGGCGGGGATGTTAAGGCGGGGTTACGGTGGCCCCGATTTCGCGGGGCCTCGTGCCGGGATCAGCCGGCCAGTGCCCTGTTCAGGTTCTCGTCTACCTTTTCGAGGAAACCCATCGTGGTCAGCCAGCGCTGGTCCGGGCCGACAAGCAGAGCGAGGTCCTTGGTCATGTCACCCGATTCCACAGTATCGACGACCACCTTTTCCAGCGTGGCCGCGAAATGGCCGAGCGCCTCGTTCCCGTCCAGCTTGGCGCGGTGCTTCAGCCCGCCGGTCCAGGCGTAGATCGAGGCGATGGAGTTGGTCGAGGTCGCCTTGCCCTCCTGATGCTGGCGGTAGTGCCGGGTCACGGTGCCATGCGCGGCCTCGCTCTCGACGATCTTGCCGTCGGGCGTCATCAGGATCGAGGTCATCAGCCCGAGCGAGCCAAAGCCCTGCGCCACCGTGTCGGACTGCACGTCGCCGTCGTAGTTCTTGCAGGCCCAGACATAGCCGCCCGACCACTTGAGCGAGGAGGCGACCATGTCGTCGATCAGCCGGTGTTCATACCAGATCTTTTTCGCCTCGAACTGGTCCTTGAACTCGGCCTCGAAGACCTCGGCGAAGATGTCCTTGAACCGTCCGTCATAGGCCTTGAGGATGGTGTTCTTGGTCGAAAGATACAGCGGCCAGCCGAGGTTCAGCGCATAGTTCATCGACGCGCGGGCGAAGTCGTAGATCGAGGCGTCGAGGTTGTACATGCCCATGTAGACGCCCGAGGACGGTGCGGCGAACACTTCTTCCTCGATCACCGTGCCGTCGTCGCCCACGAACTTCATCGACAGCTTGCCGGGGCCGGGGAACTTCATGTCCGTCGCCTTGTACTGGTCGCCATAGGCGTGACGGCCGACGACGATGGGCTTGGTCCAGCCGGGGACCAGCCGGGGCACGTTGCGGCAGATGATCGGCTGGCGGAAGATCACGCCGCCGAGGATGTTGCGGATCGTGCCGTTGGGGCTTTTCCACATTTTCTTGAGGCCGAATTCCTCGACCCGCGCCTCGTCCGGGGTGATCGTCGCGCATTTGACGGCGACGCCCACCTCTTTCGTTTTCTCGGCGGCGTCGATGGTGATCTGGTCGTTCGTCCGGTCGCGCTCCTCCATCCCGAGGTCGTAGTAGAGCAGGTCGATGTCGAGATAGGGCAGGATCAGCTTCTGCTTGATGAAATCCCACATAATGCGGGTCATCTCGTCGCCGTCCATTTCGACGATGGGGTTCACTACCTTGATGCGGGACATGGGGTGCTCCTTCGGTCCGGGGGTGCGGCGACCCTCGCAGCTACCTGTTACGGAACCGCGAAAAGGAAAGCGCCGGCCCTAGGGCCGGCGCTCTGGTTCGTTCAGCCGATGATCGCGTTCAGCGTCGCGCTCGGCCGCATGACCGAGGCCAGCTTGGCGTCGTCGGTGTGGTAGTAGCCGCCGATGTCGGCCGCCTTGCCCTGAGCGGCGGCCAGTTCGCCGGTGATCTTCGCCTCGCCATCGGCCAGCGCCTTGGCGATCGGGGCGAATTCGTCGGCCAGTGCCTTGTCGTCGGACTGCGCGGCCAGCGCTTCGGCCCAGTAGCGGGCGAACCAGTAGTGGCTGTCGCGGTTGTCCGGCTCGCCCACCTTGCGCGAGGGGCTGCGGTCATGGTCGAGGATGCCCTGCGTGGCGTCGTCCACCGCGCGGCCCAGAACGCGGGCCTTCTCGTTGCCCTTGGCGTCGGCGAGGAAGGTGAAGCTTTCACCGAGCGCACAGAACTCACCCAGCGAATCCCAGCGGAGGTGGTTTTCCTCCTGCAGCTGCTGGACGTGCTTGGGGGCCGAGCCGCCGGCACCAGTCTCGAACAGACCGCCGCCGTTCATCAGCTTGACGATCGACAGCATCTTGGCCGAAGTCGCCAGTTCGAGGATTGGGAACAGGTCGGTCAGGTAGTCGCGCAGCACGTTGCCGGTAATGGCGATGGTGTTCCCGCCCTTGGTGATCGTCTCGAGCGAGGCGATGGTCGCTTCGCGCGGGGCCATGATCTCGAACTTGTCGGCAACGCCCTTGGCTTCGAGGATCGGCTTGACCATCGCGATCAGCTCCGCGTCATGGCCGCGGTTCGCGTCCAGCCAGAAGATCGAGCGGTAGCCGGTCGCCTTCTGACGGTCGATGGCCAGGTTCACCCAGTCCTCGATCGGCGCCTTGCGGGCCGAGGCCGAGCGCCAGATGTCGCCCGCCTGAACCTCGTGCGAATGCAGCACGGTGCCGTCGTCGAGGATCATCTTGACGGTGCCCGCCTCGGGGATCTCGAACGTCGTCGGGTGAGAGCCGTATTCCTCGGCCTTCTGCGCCATCAGGCCGATGTTCTGCACGGTGCCGGCGGTGGCCGGGTTCAGCTTGCCGTTGGCCTTGAAGAACTCGATGGTCGCGTCATAGACCGGCGCGTAGGAATTGTCGGGGATGACGCAGACGGTGTCGTGCTGCTTGTTGTCCGGTCCCCAGCCCTTGCCGCCGTCGCGGATCAGCGCGGGCATCGAGGCGTCGATGATGACGTCGGAGGGCACGTGCAGGTTGGTGATGCCGCGGTCGGAGTTCACCATGTACATCGGCGGTCGGGACGCGGTCACGTCCTCGATGGCCTTCATGATCTCGGGCTCGTCCTTGACCCGCTCCAGCAGCGCGCCGAGGCCGCCGTTCGGGTTCACGCCGAGCGCCTTCATCTTGTCGCCATAGGTCTCGAAGACCGGCTTGAGCCATTCTTTGACCGCGTGACCGAAGATGATCGGGTCCGAGACCTTCATCATTGTGGCCTTCATGTGCAGCGAGAACAGCACGCCCTCGGCATTGGTCTTTTCGATTTCCTCGGCGAGGAAGGCATCGAGCGCGGCGGCGCTCATGTAGGTCGCGTCGACCACGGTGCCGGCGGGGTACTTCACGCCGTCCTTCAGCACCTTTTCACCGCCTGCGGTTTCCAGGACGATCTTGGCGGTCGCGGCCTTGTCCAGCGTTGCGGACACTTCGTTCGAGAAGAAGTCGCCGCCCGACATGGAGGCCACGCGGGTCTTGCTGTCCTTGGTCCACTCGCCCATCCGGTGCGGGTTGTTCTGGGCGAATTTCTTGACGGCTGCCGCCGCGCGGCGGTCGGAGTTGCCTTCGCGCAGGACGGGGTTCACCGCGGAACCCTTGATCGTGTCGTACTTGGCGCGGACGGCCTTTTCCTCGTCCGTCTTCGGCTCGTAGGGATAGTCGGGCAGGGCGTATCCCTGCGACTGGAGCTCCTTCACCGCCGCGACCAGCTGCGGTTCCGAGGCCGAGATGTTCGGCAGCTTGATCACGTTCGCCTCGGGCGTGGTCACCAGCTTGCCCAGTTCGGCAAGGTCGTCGGTGATTTTCTGATCCGCCGTCAGGCTTTCGGGGAAGGTGGCCAGGATACGGCCCGCCAGCGAGATGTCCTTGGTCCCGACCGTGATCCCCGCAGCCGCAGCGAACCGCCGGATGATCGGCAGAAGCGACGCGCTGGCGAGTTCGGGGGCTTCGTCGACCTTGGTGTAGATAATGTCGGGGGTGTCGGCCATCTGTGATCCCTTTCGATCAGGTTGCGGACAAATGCGTCGATCCCGTCCGTCCGATCTGATCGGCCGGGCCGGAATCGCGTTCGGCGCCTCAATAGCTCATCGGAAGGCATCGCGGAAGCCGTGTATGCAATTGCATACACAAATGCCGCAGCGCCGCTCAGATTTCGCTCACGCGCTCCAGCTTCCGCATTTTCAGCACGGTCGGCAAGGCAATCGACGTAAAGACCAGCGCCCCAAGGTAGAGCGGCAGGGGGCTGCCGTCGAAAGTCTGGGCAATCAGTGCCGCGACCACCCCGGCGAAGACGGTCGAGATCGCGCCGATGACGCTGGCCGCCGTGCCCGCGATATGGCCGAGTGGCTCCATCGCCAGTGCGTTCAGGTTCCCGACGGTCAGGCCCATCTGGTAGAACACGGTGCCCTGCCACACGAGGAAGACCCAGAATTCCGCATCGCCCGCGATGCCGCTCAGCCGGACCAGCACCATGAGCACGGCGAGGACGGCCGAGACCGACAGCGTCGCGGTCACGATGGCGCGCATGCCGTATTTCATGACGAACCGCGCGTTCACCATCGACGAGGTCGCGCAGACCACGCCGATCACGAAGAACCAGAAGGGGAAGCTGTCGCCCCGGCCAAAGGCCTGTTCGAACACCGGCTGGATCAGGCTGATCGAGGTGAAGAGCGTACCGAACACCAGCGACTGCGCGATGATCGACAGACGCACCATCGGGATCGCCGCCATCTCGCGCATCGCCTCGACGATCTGGCGGGCGCGGAAAGGGCGGCGTTCCCCGGACGGCAGCGGCTCGGGCAGGCGCAGGGCCAGCCACGCGACCGACAGGACCGAGAAGATGACATAGGCGGCAAAGATCGCCCGCCATCCGGCCAGCGCGATGATGCCCGACCCGATCAGCGGTGCGATGGCGGGAAAGACCGTAAAGACGATCATGACGAAGGACAGCAGCCGCGCCATTTCGCGCCCGGAATGGAAGTCGCGGATGATCGCCAGCGACACGACACGCGGGGCGGCGGCCCCGATACCCTGGCACAGTCGTGCGGCGACCATCAGCTCCATCGACGGCGCGGCCCAGGCCAGCGCGGACCCGAAGATGTAGAGCGCGGCGCCCGCGAAAATCACCGGGCGGCGGCCGAAGGCATCCGACAACGGCCCCACGAACAGCGTCCCGGTTCCCATCCCGATGATGAAGGCCGACAGGATCAGCTGTGCGCTGTTGGGGTTGTCCGGCACCAGTTCGCTGCCGATCTGGGGCAGGGCGGGCAGCATGGAGTCGATGGAAAAGGCAACGGTGGCCACCATCATCGCCATCAGGGCGACGAATTCGATACGGGACATACGGGCTGGCAAGGGAGTCTCCGGCTGGATCGCGACAGCGCTAACACATGGCTTTGCCGCAGGCCAAGGCTGCGGGGCCGGAATATATGCGATTATCATGCATACCCGGTTTGCCAGTGCCGGGCAGCTAGAAGGCGGTTGTCAGTCCTCGGCCGCCGCGCTCTCCATGATCTCGTCGATCACCTTGATCCACAGATCGGGCGGCTGTGCACCCGGCACCGCATGGCGCTGGCCGACGACAAAGGTCGGTACGGCGTTCACACCCATCTCGCGCGAATGCGTGTCGCGGTCGCGGATCATCTGCTCGTCCGCGTCCGAGGCCAGCAGCTTGCGGATCACCGACGCGTCGAGCCCCGCCGCATCCGCGACATCCGCTAGCACGTCGTGATCGCTGATGTCGCGCCCCTCTCGGAAGTTCGCTGCGAACAGTGCGTCGACCACCGCGCCCTGCTTGCCCTCGATCCCGGCCCAATGGATCAGGCGGTGCGCGTCGAGCGTGTTGGGCGTGCGTGTGATCGCGTCGAAATCCGCCTCGACGCCGATCTCCCGCGCGTGTTTCGCGATCCCGGCATAGGCCGCGTCCGCGCGGTCCCCGAACTTGGCCCTGAGGTAGGCTTTGCGGTCCATCCCCTCGCGCGGCATGTCGGGGTTCAGCTGGAACGGGTGCCATTCGATGACGAAGGGATGCCCCGGCCGTTCGGCCAGCGCGCGGTCCAGCTGGGTCTTGCCGATGTAGCACCACGGGCAGATCGGGTCGGAAATGATGTCGAGCTTGACGGGTTTCATGCCGCGCCCTCCTGTGCGGATTTCCAGAGCGGGCCGAGGTCGCGCCGCTTCAGCTTGCCGTTCGGGTTGCGCGGCATCTCGGCCACGTGCAGGAACCCGCGCGGCTGCTTGTAGCGTGCCAGCCGTTCGCCCGCGATCTTGAGAAGTTCTTTTTCGTCAAGGCGTTCCGGTCCGGTGTAAAAGGCCCAGATCAGCCGGGCGTCTTCCTTGACCTCGACATCGGTCACGCCGATCTCGGTGATCCCCGGAATGCCCGCCAGCGCCGCCTCGACCTCCAGCGGGGACACGCGGTAGCCGCCCGCGTTCATCATGTCGTCGGCGCGGCCGGAGTAGGCGATCTGCCCGTCCTCGTCCATCGTGCCGAGGTCACCGGTCAGGAACCATTCGCCCCGCATCCGCGCCTGCGTCTCCTCGGGCGCGTTCAGGTAACCGATCATCAGTCCCAGATCGCGCTTGGATATCGCGATGATCCCGGCTTGTCCGAGTGGAACCGGCTCACCCTCATCAGAGACCAGCGCCACGCGCCGTCCCTCCTGCGGTGCGCCGAGGCAGCCGGGCTTCGACGGGCGCGCGGGGCTGCCGGAGATGAAGGTGGAGCATTCGGACATGCCGAACGCCTCGTAAAGCTCTGTTCCGGCGTGCTTTCTCCAGTCGTCACGGATGTGATCCGACACCTTTTCGCCCGCCGTCAGACCGTGCCGGAGTTTGGGCAGATCGATCTTTTCGTGATGGCTCATGATCTTGCGGTAAACACCCGGTGCCGCTGCGAAAATCGTCGCCTCGTGGCGTTTGAGAAGCAGCGGCAGCGCTTCCGGCGCGACGCCCGCCTCGGGGATCAGCGCAGTCGCACCGACGGACCATGGGTCCATCAGCCCGGTGCCGAGCGTGTAGGTCCAGTTGAACGCCCCGGCGTGCATCAGCCGGTCCTCGCCGGTCAGGCCGTACCAGCCCGTGTGCATCATCTGCCGGGCCCAGATCGCACGGTGCGCATGTGCCACCGCGCGCGCGTTGCCCGAGGTGCCGGAGGTGTAGACGATGTAGCCCATCCGGTCGGGATCGCCCATGTGGTAGGCCGCTGGCGGCAGATCGCGGAAGCCCGCCAGCCGCGCCTCGTCGATCATCTCGACGCCGTCGGCCTCGGGACAGGCGATGCCCGTGCCGCGGAACACGGCGCGCGGTTTGAGATCGGCGATGATCTTGGCCACCTCGCGCTCGGTCAGTTGCGACGAGGTCGGAACCGGCACCAGCCCCGCGGCGATCGCACCGAGATAGGCGATCGGGAACTCGACGGTATTGCCGAGGCGCATCAGGACGATGTCGCCGGGCGTCAGCCCGAGCTCCAGCAGGCCCGTGGCGGTCCCCAGGACCGCCGCCTTCATCCGCGCGTAGCTCCAGCGTTCGGCGCCGGACAGGCCCACGACCGCGAGCGCGATCTTGTCGGGCAGGGCATCGGCATGCGCCAGCACATGGGCGGCCATGTTGAAGGGCGAGGGGCAGGGCGCGAAGGCGCCTTTATCGTAGAGCGACAGCATGGAAACCTTGCTATGCCGCACCGCTGAGCGTTGCAAGAGGGGCACCGTTGCCAGCACGCGGTCGCCCCCCTATAGCAGGGGCATGGAGCGGCACGACCCAAGGGCGATTATCCGCATCTCTCGCGAGAGCGGCACGGACGAGATGGCAGAGCCGCTCGACCTCGGCCAACGCGTGCGCGACCTGCGCAAGGAACGCGACTGGACGCTGGAACAGGCGGCGAAGAAGGCCGGTCTGGCGCGCTCGACGCTGTCCAAGATCGAGAACGGGCAGATGTCGCCCACCTACGACGCGCTCAAGAAGCTGGCCACCGGCCTCGGAATCCCCGTGCCGCAGCTCTTCACGCCGCCGCAGCGGGCGCAGGTGACGGGGCGGATGGCGGTGACGCAGTCGGGGCAGGGTGCCGCCCATGCGACGGCCACCTACGAACACGAATTGCTGGCCGAAACGCTGACCCGCAAGCAGATGCTGCCCTACCGGGCCCGCATCCGCGCGCGCGGGATGGAGGAATTCGACGGCTGGGTCCGCCACGACGGCGAGGAATTCCTCTATGTGCTGACCGGGATCGTCCGCCTCTACACCGAGTTCTATGAACCGGTGGAGATGCGGCGCGGTGACAGCGCCTATTACGACGCCAGCATGGGCCACAACGTGATCTCGGTCAGCGAGGAGGACGCGACGATCCTCTGGGTCACTTCGCTGAGCTGACGGCGCTCAGCTCGTGCGTCCGACCGGCGGCTCGGCCTCGGCATCGTCGCCGAACGCACGGTCGTCGTCATAGACGTCCTCGCCCTCGGGGATGTGCCGCGCACTGGCCGCGATGTTGAGGTTGTCGTTTATGTCGTTCATCCGGACGTCCGCCGGGATCCCGCCCGTGCGCCATTCGGAGACCTCTTCGGCCACCTCGTCATAGTCGCGGCCCGTGGCCTGCGAGATGTAGCCGATCAGCGCCTCGCGCGAGCCGTCGAGCTGGAGGACATCATCCTCCTCGGCCTCGGGCCAAGTGTCGAGGATCGAAGGCACGAGCGCGCGCCATTCCCTGCGGATTGCTTTCCAGTCCATGAGCGTTCCTTTCCTGCGTCCTACATGCAACGCGGGAGGTCGCCATTGGTTCAGTCGCGGAACAACCGCGGCAGGACGGCGACGGAAAGGCCCACGCCGATGAGCTGCATCAGTATAAACATCGGCGCGTGTCCCGGATAGATGCCGGCGAAGGTGTCGGAGAAACTGCGCGCCACCGTCACCGCCGGATTGGCGAAGCTGGTCGAGGCGGTGAACCAGTAGGCCCCGGTGATGTAGAGCCCGACCAGCGCCGGAACGCTCTCCGGCCGCGCCTTCAGCCCGCCGACGATGGTGAACAGCAGCCCGAATGTCGCCACGATTTCCGCCGCCCACTGGGCGACGCCGGTGCGGTGCGTGGTTTCGGACAGCTGCAGCACCGGCAGGTCGAACATCACGTGGCTGATCCAGACCCCGACGATCCCGCCCGCCACCTGGGCGGCCACGTATTTCACCGCAAGTCCGCCCGGTATCTCCTTGCGCAGGAAGAAGAACAGCGTCACCGCCGGGTTGAAGTGCGCGCCCGAGATCGGGCCCAGCGTGGTGATGATGACATAGAGCATCGCCCCGGTCGCCACCGCATTCGCCAAGAGCGCGATCCCGATGTTTCCGCCCGCCAGCGTCTCGGCCATGATGCCCGAGCCGACGACGCCGATCAGCAGGAACGCCGTGCCGATGACCTCGGCCCAGAATGCGCGGGTCATGCGCGTCCGATCCGGTCCAGCGTGGCCTTCAGCGTGCCGGGCTCCATCGTCTCGACGGGGAACTTCAGCAGCGCCTCGGCCCGTGCGCGCAGCTTGTCATAGGCCGCGCGGAAGCCGTCTTCCCAGTCGTCCTCGGGCAGGGCGGCCGGATCCTCGACACCCCAGTGCGTCCTCACCGGCGCACCCGGCCAGACCGGACAGGTCTCGCCGGCGGCCGAGCCGCAGACGGTGATGACCATGTCCATCTCCGGCGCGTCACGGCCAGCGAACTCGTCCCAGCTCTTGGACCGCGCGTCGGAGGTGTCGTGATCCATCTCCTCCAGCAGCTTGAGCGACTGCGGATGCACGGCGCCCGCTGGTTTCGACCCTGCGGAATAGGCCTGCACCCGGCCGCCGCCGAGGTCGTTAAGGATGGCTTCCAGAAGGATGGAACGGGCCGAGTTGCCCGTGCACAGGACGAGGATGTTCATGCGCGCTCCGCTACGCCTCGGATGTAACGATTCCGTGACAGATTACGCGCTACTCTGCAGACCACCAGACCTCGGGCAGGAAATAAACCGAGTCGCCGTAAATCGGGATCCGTTCCGGATGCTTCAGCCTGGCCTCGTGGGCGATCCGCGCCACGTCGTAGCGGTAGATCGGGATCACGTAGCGGCCTGCAGTCAGCAACCGGTCCAGCGCCCGGACGGCGGCGGTAAAGCCCTCGGGGCTCTTGGCATCCAGCATCGCGTCGATCATCGTGTCGATGGCCGGGCTCTTGACCCCCATCAGGTTGCGCGATCCCCTCTGATCGGCTGCCTCGGACCCCCAGTAGAGCCTTTGCTCGTTCCCCGGCGACAGCGAGAAGGAGCGGCGGATGAAGGTCATGTCGAAGTCGAAATCGGTCTGGCGCAGGTTGTACTGCGCGTTGTCCACGGCGACGATGTTCGCCCGGATACCCAGCCGTTCCAGCGCCTTGACGTAGATATCCATGATCGAGGCGTATTCCGTCGCCCCCTGCTGCAACAGCACCTCGATGACGAAGGGCGCACCCTCGGGCGTCATCATCACGCCGTTCTCGACGCGGAACCCGGCCTCGGTCAGCAGGTCCAGCGCCGTCCGGATCCCCGCACGGTTCCGCGCACTCCCGTCGCCGACGGGCAGGGCATAGCCCGACAGTGCCTCGGGCGGGATCCCGTCCGCATGCGGCTCCAGCAGCGCCTTCACCTCACCCTCGGCCGGCCCTTCCCGCATCCCCAGGTCCGAACCCGAGAAATAGGAGGTGATCCGCGGCATCCGACCGCCGGTCATCGTGTCGTTGATGAACTCGAAGTTGAACGCATGCAGCAGCGCGTCCCGCACCCGGATGTCGTCTAACGGCGCGCGGCGGGTGTTCATGACGAAGCCGGTGATCCCGGACGGCTTGCCGTCGCCGAACTCCTCCTTGACCACGCGGCCCTCCTGCACGGCGGGAAAGTCGTAGTCGCGCGCCCATTTCTCGGCGTTGAACTCGCGCAGGTAGGACAGCTCGCCGCCCTTGAACCCCTCGAACAACACGCCCGCGTCGCCGTAGAACTCGATCCGGATCTCGCCGAAGTTCGCGACCCCCTGGCGGATCGGCAGGTCGCGGCCCCAGTAATCCGGGTTCCGCTTCAGCACCACGTTGCGGGAGGGCACGAAGCTTTCGATCACGTAGGGCGCACTGCCGATCGGCGCCTCCCCGATGGTGGCGTCCGAGAAATCCTTGCCCGCCCACTGGTCCTTCTTCAGGATAGGCCGCAGACCGGCCAGCAGTGCCAGTTCGCGGTCCACGTCGCGGAAGGTTATCCGCAGCGACCGCTCACCGGTCTGTTCGATCCGTTCGACCCGCGTCCAGAACCCGAGGTAGCGCGCATGCCCCTGCGTCCCCAGCGTCTCGAAGGACCAGATCACATCTTCGACAGTGACCGGCGATCCGTCCGAGAACCGCGCCTCGGGCCGCAGCGTGAACTCCACCCAGGACCGGTCCTCCGGCACTTCGACCGATTCGGCCAGCAGACCGTAGAGCGTGAAGGATTCGTCCTGCGACCGGTAGAGCAGCGTCTCATGCGTCAGGTAGGCCAGCTGCCACGGCGGGGTGCCTTTCTGGATGAACGGATTGACGCTGTCGAACCCGCCGGTATTGCCGGTCACCACGCGCCCGCCCTTGGGCGCTTCGGGGTTGACATAGGGCAGGGACACAAAATCCGGTGGCAGGGCCGGATCCCCATACATAGCTATGCCATGACGCGACTCGGCACTGGCCGCCACGGCCCCCAGCAACCCGAGGAAAACCCCGCAAGCCAGCCTGCACGCGCAGAAAAAATCGTGTCGCATAATCTGAACAATCCCGCTCTGCCCTTGTTTTGTTGGCGATCAACGTATCCGGGGAAATCGGCCTTCGCAAACTTTGTGCTTTGACTGCGGCGCAGGAATGCTTATAAAGGGTGCACTGCTCGATAGGTTTCTTGCCTGTATGAAACCTGCCTCAATAACTGAACGCCGGCCTTGTGCCGGCGTTTTTTTTGTTCCGTTCCGGGCTGTTCCGCACAGAAATTCCGGGATCGGTGCGAAAGGGGCCTCGTGCATTTCGCGCCCGCAGCATTAATATCTGCCGCAACTGCACAAGGAGACTTCCATGTCACTCTCAGGCAAGACCGCCGTCGTCACCGGCTCCACCTCCGGCATCGGCCTCGCCATCGCGCGGGCGCTGGCCGCCGAAGGCGCCGATGTCGTCATCAACTCCTTCTCCGACACCAAGGCGGACCACGCCATCGCCGAAGAGATCGGCAAGGCCTTTTCGGTCAATGCCCGCTACATTCAGGCGGACATGTCCAAGGGCGACCAGTGCCGCAAGCTGATCGAGGACGCGGGCGCCTGCGACATCCTCGTCAACAACGCCGGTATCCAGCACGTCGCCCCGATCGACGAATTCCCGGTCGAGAAGTGGGACGCGATCATCGCGATCAACATGTCCTCGGCCTTTCACACCACCGCCGCCGCGCTGCCGATGATGCGCAAGGCGGGCTGGGGCCGCGTCATCAACGTCGCGTCCGCGCACGGCCTGCGCGCCTCGCCCTACAAGTCGGCCTACGTCACCGCCAAGCACGGCATCCTCGGCATGACCAAGACCGTGGCGCTGGAGACGGCCAAGGAAAGCATCACCGCCAACGCGATCTGCCCCGGCTACGTCCTGACCCCGCTGGTAGAGGCGCAGATCCCCGACACCGCCAAGGAATACAACATGTCCGAGGACCGCGTGATCGAGGAAGTCATCCTGCTCAAGCAGCCCTCCAAGCAGTTCGCGACGGTGGAGCAGATCGGCGGCATCGCCACCTTCCTCTGCTCGCCCGCGGCGGACCAGATCACCGGCACCTCCATCTCGGTCGACGGCGGCTGGACGGCGGCCTGACCGGTCCTTCTACTGGTTCCAAATACTTTCGGGGGAGCCGGGCCGCAGGCCCGGCGCGGGGCAGACAGCCCCCCTCCATCCCCTCCGCCTTCACCACACCAACCAATCTCGCAGCGACTGCGAGGCGGGCGCGCAAGGGCCCGACGAGCGCATGGCAATGACACACCGCATCAATCTCGCCCTGCAGGGCGGCGGCGCACATGGCGCCTACACCTGGGGGGTGCTCGACCGCCTGCTGGACGAGGACGACCTCGAGATCGCGGCGATCACCGGCACATCCGCGGGCGCGCTGAACGGGGCCGCCTTCAAGGCTGGCATGGCCGCGAACGGGCGGGAGGGCGCGCGGGCGGAGCTTGACCGCCTCTGGTCCCGGATGGGCGCCGTCACCGACATGCGCCTGCCCGCGTGGATGGCCGGGAACCTCAGCCTGACCGGACAGTTCGCCCGCGCGATCGAATATTCCTTCCCCTACACGCTGGCCGATACGGTCTCGCGGATGACCTCGCCCTATGCCTACGGGCCGTTCTACACCAACCCGCTGCGCGCGGTGGTGGACGATTTCGACTATGCGAAGGTCTGCGGGCAGGGTGGTCCCGATCTCTTCATCTGCGCCACCAACGTCCGCACCGGCAAGATCCGCGTGTTCTCGGACGAGGCGATCACCACCGATGCGATCCTCGCCTCCGCCTGCCTGCCCACGCTGTTCCAGGCGGTCGAGATCACCGATCCCGACACCGGCCGGACCGAGGCCTACTGGGACGGCGGCTATACCGGCAATCCGGCGCTGTTCCCGCTCTTCACACCCGGCTACCCGGAAGACGTGGTGATCGTGAACATCAATCCGCTGGAACGTGACGAGATCCCCAAGTCCCCGCAGGCGATCCAGAACCGGATCAACGAGATCAGCTTCAACTCCTCGCTGCTGCGCGAATTGCGGGCCATCGAGTTCGTCCAGCGCCTGATCGCCCATGGCAACGTGCCGAAGGGGACGATGCGCGACGTCCATGTCCATCTGGTGTCGGATGACGAGCTGATGCGCGAACTGTCCGTGGCGACCAAACTGCTGCCCAACCCCTACCTGCTGAACCGCCTCAAGGCGGCGGGCCGCCTCAGTGCGGAGCGGTTCCTCGAGGAAAGCCGCCAGCACATCGGCAAGCGATCCTCGGTCGACCTGAGGGCGATGTTCGGCTGAGAACCGGCCTCAGCGCGCGGCGTGGGGCAGGGGCCGCGTCGGGTCCTTGGCGTTCGGATAGACCAGCCCGGCCGAGATCACGAGCTTGGCGGCATCCTCGACGGTCATCTCGAGCTCCAGCACATCGTCCTTGGGAAAGAACAGCAGAAAGCCCGAGGTCGGGTTCGGCGTGGTCGGCACGAAGACGGACACCAGCGGTGACATGGTCTGGGGCCGCTCGTTGATCTCGCCCTTGGCATCGGTCGAGATGAACCCGATCGCCCAGATGCCGCGCCGGGGATATTCCACCAGAACGGCTTTCTCGAAACTCCGCTCGGTCTGGGCAAAGACCGTCTCGGCGATCTGCTTGACCCCGTTGTAGACCGACCGCACCACCGGCAGCTGGTCCACCAGGCTTTCGGCAAACCGCAGCAGCGACCGGCCGAGCAGCCCCTTCGCCATCCAGCCGACCACGATGGTGAACAGCAGGAAGAAGATGATGCCGACGCCGCGCAGGTTGATCCCGATGTACTTCTCGGGGTTCATCCGGACCGGCACCAGCGGCAGCACCACGCCGTCGACCCAGCCCGCGAAGGTCCACAGCAGCCAGATCGTCAGCGCGATCGGTGCGATGACGACGATCCCGGTCAGAAAGCTCGACCGCAGGCGTCCCAGGATGGTCGGGCGTCGAAGGGGTTCGTTCAGGGGATCGTTCATGGCCTGCCGCGGGAATTGAAGAACCTCCAGAACTTAGGGCGGCGCTTGTGCACACACAATGCTCGGCCTGCGTTCTGCCTGCCTATTTCGCAAGCATGGGACCCAGTGCCGCAAGTTCCAGCGCGATCTCGGCCGCCAGCCGGGCGTTGTGCCGCACCAGCGCGATGTTGGTGGTCAGCGACCGCCCCTCGGTCAGCTCGAAGATCCGGGCCAGCAGGAACGGCGTGACGGCCTTGCCCGCGATTCCCTGCGCCGCGGCCTCGTCCAGTGCGGCGGCGATGATCGGGCCGATCTCGGCGGCCGGGATCTCGTCCGCCACGGGCACCGGGTTCGCCACAAGTTGTCCGCCCGGCAGCCCGAGCGCGCGGCGCATGGCCTGCGCCCGCGCCACATCGGCCGCGCTGTCCATACGCAGCGGTGCGGGAAGGCCAGAGCTGCGGGACCAGAAGGCGGGGAACTCGTCCTGACCGTATGCCATGACGGGAACGCCCAGGGTTTCCAGCACCTCCAGCGTCTTCGGCAGGTCGAGGATCGCCTTGGCGCCCGCCGCCACCACCGTCACCGGGGTCTGGGCCAGCTCCCGCAGGTCCGCCGAGATGTCGAAGCTCGTCTCCGCGCCGCGGTGCACGCCGCCGATCCCTCCCGTGGCAAAGACACCGATCCCCGCCAGCCGCGCCGCGATCATGGTCGAGGCCACGGTCGTCGCCCCGGTCCCGCCGGTGGCCATGCAAGCCGCCATGTCCGCCCGCGACAGCTTGGCCACGTCACGCGCCTGCGCCAGCGTTTCCAGCCGGTCGGCGGTCAGCCCGATCTGCAGCCGGCCGCCGATCACCGCGATGGTCGCGGGCACCGCGCCGGCCGCGCGGATCTCGGCCTCGACGGTCTGCGCGGTCTCGTAGTTCTGGGGCCAGGGCATGCCGTGGGTGATGATCGTGCTCTCCAGCGCCACCACCGCGCCGCCGTCTGCCAGTGCCGCCTGCGGTTCAGGGGCGATGTCCATGAAATCTTGAATATCCACAGTGACTTGCCTTTTCTGGCTGCGGTTCCGCCCGAAGTGTCTCGCCCAAGGCGCGAACTTCGCCGGATAAGTGTTGCGTTACAGGGCGTTGTCGCCCGAGACATAGGTCGCCGCAGCCTGCAGCGCCCGTTCCATCGCATCGCCCGGCGCCATGCCGCGCGTCTCGGCGGCCATATGCGCGGCCATGAAGGTGTCGCCGGCCCCGGTCACGCGCGTCACCAGAACTTCCGGCGGCGTGCGGCTGACCAGCCCGTGCGGTCCGGCATCGCTGGCCATCCGTCCGCCATCGGTGACGACCGCGCGGGCCGCGCCGCGGGCGTGCAGGGCTTCGGCCGCCGTGGCGCTGTCGGCGAACTCGGTCTGGCACAGCAGCCCGGCCTCCTCGAGATTGACGTAGAACACCGCGCGCGGATGCCCCAGGAACACATGCAGCCGCTCGGCCTTGCCGGGCGAGGCGGGCGCGATCCGCAGATCGGCGGCGGCGAAACAGGCGTCGCCCGCGATCTCGCGCAGCAGCGCAACCGTCAGGTTGCCGTCCAGCGCGATCCGCCCGGTCCATGGCCGTGCCGTGGATCCCAGCCGTCCGTCCCTGAGCGGTGCGAGGATGCGTGCCCCCGCCGCCTCGAGCGAATGCGCATCGGCGATGGCCGCGATCAGCCCGTTCGCGCCTTCGACCGCCATGTAGCGGTCTGTGGGCAGGTCCTCGGAGCGATAGGCGAAACCCGTCTCCATCCCGAGCGCCCGGCAGGCGGCGATCAGTTCCTCGCCTTCCGCATCCCGTCCGACGGCGGTCAGCAGTGCGGGGCGCATCCCGAACCGTCCGGCCGCCATGGCGATGTTCATCGCCACGCCCCCCGGCAGCCGCGTGATCCGCCCCGGCACGTCGGACCCGGCCCGCATGTGGCTGGCAGAGCGGCCGATGATGTCCCACAGGACCGCGCCGATGCAAAGGATGTCAGGCGTTTCGTTCATGCCCTCTCATGTCCCGTCCCGCGGTCCGCGACAAGCCCCATGCACGTTCACCCCGCGGTAACGCGGACCAGGACGATCCCCTGCGTGTTCCGGTTCAAGATACCTCAGGGGGCGAATACAGCGCACCGGTGGGCCGTCACCGGCGCAACGGCGACAGGCTCAACGCCCGACGCCTCGGCCCCACGTTCCGGCGCCCTCAGTCCGCCGGAACCGCGAATGTCATCGACGCCCAGAGACTTTCCCACATCGCCTCGGCGGCGTGTTCGGTGTCCGGATCTGGTTCGCGCAGCACCACGTGGTCCAGTAGGTAGCTGTGGCCCGGCACAATTGGCACCACGACCTCTCCGTCCTCACCCGTGCGCAGCTTGGTGACGGTGACCTCGCCGGCCGCCTTCTCGTAGACCTCGACCTGCGCATCCGGCAGGGGCGCGCCCTGATAGAGCAGCCGCACACGCATTCCGTCAGCCGGCGGATCGACGTAGGGATTGTTCAGCGCCACGAATTCGACCGCCAGCCCGGCGGCGTGGTCCGCGCCCGCAGCCCCGCCCACACCGACCAGCGCCTTGGAATAGCGGGTATAGACCTCCTTCACGCCTTCCTCCGGCAGTCCGCGTTCGGCATGTCGGGCGAAGAACCACGGGAAGTTCTTGTGTTCCACGAACTGCACGACCTTGTCCCAGCCGTCGTAGGTCAGCAGCGTCGCCGTGCTTTCATGGACCAGCACCATCAGCCCGTCGCCATCCGCAGGGACCGAGAGCGCCGGGATGTCGCCGGGGCGTCCGGTGATCGGGGCGACATCGTCGCCCAGCATCTGCTCCACCCGCCGGTTGCGGCGGTCGAACCACGACAGCGGCGCGCCCTTGAAGCCCTGACCGTTGCGAAGCTGTGCCGTCACCGTCCCGCCGGCGTCCACCTGATATTTTTCCGGCTCGATCCAGAACTCATGTGCCTTGCCTCCCGTAGTTAGGAGAGGCAACAACAAACATGCAGCGGCGAGAAGGCGAAGGATCATCATGGCACAGACACTGTCCGGACCATTCGGAAAGTCAATCCTGACGCTTATCACGCTCGCGTTCGTGACCCTCGCGTCGGCCCTGACAGCGCACGAGGTGCAGCCCGCCATCGCCGATCTGTCGACCGAAGGCGCCTCCGTCCGCGTCGAGATCCGTCTGAACGCCGAGGCGGTGCTGGCGGGGATCAACCTCGACGGGATCACCGATACCAACGAGGCCGAAGGCTCTGCCGATTACGACGCCCTGCGCGCCCTGCCGCCGGAGGAGATCGCGCGCAGGATGAACACGATCTGGCCGCAACTGGCGCCGGGCATGGCCCTGGCCACCGGCGACGGCACCACGATCCCGCTGGCGCTCGGGGATGTGGAGGCGAGCGAGATCGGTGATGTGTCGCTGCCGCGCCCGACGCGGCTGATCCTGACGGGCGAGCTGCCTGCGGGCACCGACACCTTGGTCTCTTCCTGGGGCAAGGGGCAGGGGACGCTGATCCTGCGCCACGTGGGGGTGGAGGACGGCTGGTCGGGCTATCTCGACGGCGGCCAGTCCTCGCCGCCGATCTCGGTCGAGGGCCATGCGGGGCAGACCGGGTTGTCGGCCTTCGCCCAGTATATCCCCGTCGGCTTCGACCACATCCTGCCCAAGGGGCTGGATCACATCCTGTTCGTGCTCGGCCTGTTCTTCCTGTCGCCGCATCTCCGCCCGCTGCTGTGGCAGGTCTCGGCCTTCACCGCTGCTCATACAGTGACGCTGGCGCTCGGCGCGCTTGGCTGGGTCAACGTGCCGGGCAGCGTGGTCGAGCCGCTGATCGCCGCCTCGATCACCTTCATCGCGATCGAGAACGTGTTCTCGTCCAACCTGCATCGCTGGCGACCGGTCGTGGTCTTCCTGTTCGGCCTGCTGCACGGGCTCGGCTTCGCCTCGGTGCTCGGTGAATTCGGCCTGCCCGACGACCAGTTCATTCCCGCGTTGCTTGGCTTCAACGTGGGGGTGGAACTGGGCCAGCTGACCGTGATCGCCATAGCCTTCCTCGCCGTCGGGGCATGGTTCCGGCATGAGAGCTGGTATCGCGCGGCCATCGCCGTGCCCGCATCGGTCGTGATCGGGCTGGTCGGCGCCTACTGGTTCGTCGAACGGACGGTCCTTTGACCGCGCCGGTCAGGCCAGTTGCAGCCTGCCGGCTTCGGCCGCCTCGGTCAGGTCCTGCCCAAGGACGTTGAGAAAGGCGCGGAGCCGGGTCGTGACCGACCGGGCCGAGGGCACGAGGACGTAGAGGTCCTTGGCCGGGGCGTCCCAGTCCGGCAGCACCTTGACCAGTCGCCCCTCGCGGATCTCGGCCTGGGCGAGGATCGTCGGCAGCTTGGCCACCCCGGCCCCGAGCAGCGCCGCGTCCCTTGCCGCCAGCATCGAGGTAAAGCTGATCGCCGGGGCGATCCTCAGCACCTCGTCCTCGTCCTCGCGCACGAAGCGCCATTCGCGGACCCAGTGGCTGGGGACGTCGATCAGCGGCAGCTTCAGCAGGTCACGCGGGTGGCGCAGGCTGTCGAGGCCGGGCAGGTCCGGCGCGGCCACCAGTGTCATCGACCCGCGGACCAGCAGGCGCGACACCAGCGAGGAATCCGGAAGCGGGCCGAAGATGATGACGGCGTCCAGGTCCGATTCCATCAGGTCGCCCTGACCGTGGGATGTCACGACTTCGAGCGTGATGTCGGGATGGGCCTTGCGCAGCCGTGCGCCGACGCGGCCCATCGTGATCTGTTCGAACAGGTCCGGCACCCCGATCCGCAGGTGACCGCGCGGGGCCTGACCGGAATCGGTCAGCGTTCGCCGCAGGTCGTTCGCCTCGGCCAGCAGGCGCTCGGCGCGGGCGGCCAGCACCTCGCCCTCGGTCGTGACCCGCATAGAACGGGTGGTGCGTTCGACCAGCCGGACCCCGAGCGAGGTTTCCAGGTCCGCCACCCGTTTCGCGATGGTCGAGCGGGGTGCGTTCAGGTCGCGGGCGGCGGCTGCGAAAGAGCCGGCGCGAACGACCGAGTGGAAGGCGCGGAGCGCCGTTAGGTCAAGTTCGGTGTCCATGATTCTGTCATCTGATGACGGTTATGCGGCAATTGCACATGATTTTGTCCGATGGCATGGTCCGCCGCAAGTCTCCCCACGATTTCCGGAATCCGATGTCTCATCCTGACCAGCACAGCCATGTTCCCGCCATCGTCACGGCCGCCGTCCTTGGCGCGTCCAGCCTGACGGTCATGGCCAACGCCACCATCGCCCCGGCACTGCCGGGTCTGCGCGACCATTTTGCCGATACGCCGGGGATCGAAACCCTTGCCGGGCTGGTCGTGACGCTGCCGTCCCTGTTCGTCGTTCTGGCCGCCGGGCCGATCGGCGTGCTGGCCGACCGCTATGACAAGCGGCCGATGCTGGTCCTCGCCATGCTGGTCTATGCGCTTGGCGGCGCGTCGGGCCTGTTCGTCGACAGCATTGCCGCGATGCTCGTGGGCCGGGTGTTCCTGGGCCTTGGCGTCGCGGGCACGATGACGATCGCGTCGGCCTATATCGGCACGCTCTGGCACGGGGCCGCGCGGGACCGGTTCACCGGGTTTCAGGTCGCGGCGATGAATTTCGGCGGGATCGTCTTCATGACCACCGGCGGCCTGCTGGCGGGGATGCACTGGCGGGCGCCGTTCGGGATCTATGCCTTTTCCGTGCCGCTGATGATCCTCGCATGGGTCGCGCTGAAACGGGTGTCGGGCCGGGTGCCGACCGGCCCGACCGGCGAGGTGGATGTCGAAGGCGGCTTTCCCTGGGGCGCTTTCCTGTGGGTCGGGCCGTTCGCGATGGTGTCGATGATCGCCTTCTACGCCCTGCCGACGCGGCTGCCCTTCATCCTTGACGAACGCGGGCTGGCCGGGCCGCTGCTGACCGGGATGATCCTGTCCACCGGCACGCTGGTGTCGATCCCCGGCGCGCTGCTCTACGGACGGATCCGGCGCTTTGCCGAACCGCTCCAGATCATGGCCGTGGCGTTCTTCGCCATGGGCGTCGGGATCGCGCTGGTGGCGATGGCCACCTCCGTCTGGATGACCGTCCTCGGCGTCGCTGTCGCGGGGGCGCCGCTCGGCGTGATGTTCCCCAACTTCATCGCCTTCTTCATGTCGCTGGTGCCGATGCGGATGCGGGGCCGGGCCGGGGGCCTGTTCACCATGTCGGTCTTCGGCGGGCAGTTCCTGTCGCCGCTGGTCTCGGCGCCGCTGATCGGTGCGTTCCGGCTGGGCGGCGGTATGCTGGCCGTGGCGGTGCTGCCGCTGCTGGCGGCGGCCTTCATCGTGCTGGCGGGCGGAACACGGCCGCCGCGCCCGGCCGAGGTCTGAACGACGCTGCAATGCGGCGGCGCGGGCGAAACACTGTCGGTTTCGCCCTTTCCACTCCGCCGCATCCATGCAATAGGGAAGCGCCAAACGATCTGTCCATGGAGATGCGCAATGGAGATTCGTGAGGCCCTCACATTCGACGACGTCCTTCTGGTGCCTGCCGCCTCATCGGTGCTGCCCAGCACAGCCGACACAAGGACTCGTGTCACCAAGTCGATCGCCCTCAATATCCCGCTGCTGTCTTCGGCCATGGACACCGTGACCGAAAGCTCGATGGCGATCTGCATGGCGCAGGCGGGCGGCATGGGGGTGATCCACCGCAACCTCGACATCCTCGCCCAGGCCAACGAGGTCCGGCGCGTCAAACGGTTCGAAAGCGGCATCGTCTATTCGCCCGTCACCCTGCGCCCTGACCAGACACTGGCCGACGCAAACGCGCTCCGCGACCAGTACAAGGTCAGCGGTTTCCCGGTGGTGGACGAAAAGGGCCGGGTGGTCGGCATCGTGACCAACCGCGACATGCGCTTCGCCTCGGACGAGCGCACTCCGGTCCACGCGATGATGACCGGCAACGACCTCGCCATCATGCAGGAACCCGCCGACCGGGACGAGGCCATCTCGCTCATGAAGGCCCGCCGGATCGAGAAGCTGCTGATCACCGACAAGGACGGCCGCCTGACCGGGCTGCTGACGCTCAAGGACACCGAACAGGCCGTCCTGAACCCGACCGCCTGCAAGGACCAGCTGGGCCGCCTGCGCGTCGCCGCCGCGACCACCGTCGGCGATGCGGGCTTCGAGCGGTCGCAGGCGCTGGTGGATGCGGGCTGTGACCTGATCGTGATCGACACGGCGCACGGCCATTCCGAAGGCGTGGCCCATGCGGTCGAACGGGTGAAGCGCCTGTCGAACGAAGTGCAGGTCGTGGCGGGCAACGTCGCCACGTCCGAAGCCACCCGCGCCCTGATCGGGGCCGGTGCGGATGCGATCAAGGTGGGCATCGGCCCCGGTTCGATCTGCACCACGCGGATGGTCGCCGGCGTCGGCGTGCCGCAACTGACCGCGATCATGGATTGCGCCGGCGCGGCGGGCGATGTCCCGGTCATCGCGGATGGCGGCATCAAGTTCTCTGGCGATTTCGCCAAGGCGATCGCGGCGGGCGCTTCGGTCGCGATGGTCGGCTCGATGATCGCCGGGACGGACGAAAGCCCGGGCGAGGTGATCCTCTACCAGGGCCGCAGCTTCAAGAGCTATCGCGGCATGGGATCGCTCGGCGCCATGGCGCGCGGCTCGGCGGACCGGTATTTCCAGAAGGATGCCGCCAGCGACAAGCTGGTGCCGGAAGGGATCGAGGGGCAGGTGCCCTACAAGGGCAGCGCGGGCGCGGTGATCCACCAGCTCGTCGGCGGCCTGCGGGCGGCCATGGGCTACACCGGCTGCGCGACCGTCGAGGAAATGCGCAACAACTGCCAGTTCGTGAAGATCACCGGCGCGGGGCTCAAGGAAAGCCACGTGCACGACGTTCAGATCACCCGCGAGAGCCCGAACTACCGAATCGGCTGAGGCTACGGCCACACCGACCCGCTTCGATGGTGACCACAGGACCATGACACCCGCCGCCCGCCTGCAAGCCAGCCTCGAGCTGATCGAGGACGTCGAGCGCGCCGCGCGTCCGGCGGATTCCACCGTGGCCGCATGGCTCCGGGGACGACGCAGGCTGGACGATGCGGACCGGGGCGCGATCCTTGGGCTGCTCGACGCGCTGTTGCGCCATCGGGCGCGGCTTGGCTGGTGGCTGGGGCATCTCGGTCAGGACGACACGCCGCGCAACCGTCTGCTGGCATGGCTGGCGCTGGCCGAGGGGCGGACGCCGGATCAGCTCGGGCGTCAGTTCAGCGGAAACGGTGCCGCGCCCGCCGCGCTGACGGAGGGCGAGGCAGCGATGCTCGGCAGGCTGCGCGGGGCGACGATCGTGCACCCCGCGATGCCTGAAGTGGTGCGCCTCGAATGCCCGGACTGGGCGGCCGCGCCGCTCCGTGCGCGGTTCGGCGCGTCGTTCCCCGCCGAAATGGCGGCCATGCTGACGGAGCCTTCGCTGGACCTGCGGGTCAACACGCTGAAATCCGATCGTGAGACCATTCTGCGCGACATGCGGGCCCATGGCCTCAAGGCCGAGGCGACCCCGCGCGCGCCGCAGGGGATACGGATACGCGAGCGTCTGTCGCTCGCGCGGGTGCCGGGGCTGAAGGACGGCGCGGTCGAGATACAGGACGAGGGTTCGCAGCTTGTCGCGCTGCTGGTCGATGCGGGACCGGGCGACCGCGTGGTCGATTTCTGCGCCGGTGCCGGGGGCAAGACGCTGGCCATCGCCGCGCAGATGAACAACCGGGGCCGTATCGTCGCCTGCGACGTCAGCGAAGGCCGCCTCAAGCGCGCCGCCGAACGGTTCCGCAAGGCCGGCGTCCACAATGCCGAGACGCGGCTGCTGGCCAGCGAGACCGACAAGTGGGTCAAGCGCCACAAGGCCGGCTTCGACCGGGTCCTGGTCGACGCGCCCTGCAGCGGCACCGGAACGTGGCGCCGCAATCCCGATGCCCGCTGGCGCGAGGAGGACGGGCAGGGCCTCGACACCCTGATCGCGCTGCAGGGCCGGATCCTCGCCAGCGCCGCGCGTCTGGTGAAGCCCGGCGGTCGCCTGGTCTATGCGACCTGTTCGCTGCTGCCCGAGGAGAACGAGGCGCAGGTCGCGGCCTTCCTGTCGGCGCATCCCGCCTTCCGCCTCAGACCGCTGGCCGAGGTCGCGCCGGACCTGGCGTCGGGGCAGGGGGACCACCTGTCCCTGACGCCCGCGCGGGACGACACGGACGGGTTCTTTGCGGCGGTGATGGAGCGGGCGGCGGAACCGGCTGCGTGAGGCGGACTTCGTCTCAGCGTCCGCCGATCAGGTAGCGGCGATAGCCCCAGGTCATCACGATGATCGTCAGCACGATCCGGTAGATGTGGTGGACCGAGACAAACGCCGGATTGGCCTGCAGCGACAGGGCGATCAGTGCCATTTCCGTCACCCCGCCGGGCGAGAAGCTGATGAGCAGCACGTCGAATGGCTCGCCGGTCAGCGGCTTGGCTATGGCCGAGCAGATGCAGCCGATCAGCAGCATCGAGCCCACGGACATGACCGACAGCCCCGATCCGCGCAGGATCATCGCGATGTTCATCCCGTTGAACCGTGTCCCGAGCAGCGCGCCGATCACGACCTGCGCGGCGTTGATCATGTAGCCGGGCACCTCGACCTCGACCATGCCGGAAAGCGAGGCGATCATGCCGACGATCATCGGGCCCACGAACTGGCCCGCAGGCAGGTGGCCGATCTTGCCGAAGGCAAAGCCGATCACGACCAGCACGATCACCTCGGGGAAGTGTTCAAGCCCCGCATCGGCGCGGCTGAAGGTCATGCCCGCCGCCGACCCGACCGGGTGGCCGTAGTAGATCGACAGGCCAACAGGCACCATCGTCACGACCATGATGATCCGCAGGAACTGCTGCATCGCGACAAGGCGTTCGTCGGCCCCGGCCTGTTCGCCCATGAGCATCGCCTCGACCAGCCCGCCGGGGGTGGAGGAGAAATAGGCGGTCGGGGGATCGTATCCGCCGATCTTGCGGAAAATCATGTAGTTGACCCACAGAACCAGCGGAACGAACCCGGTCAGCAGGATGAAGGTTGGGATCGCATGTACCAGATCGCCCAGCACCTGCCATGTCACCTGCGCCCCGATGCTGAGGCCGATCAGCGCGATGAAAAGGCCGCGGAAATTCACCGGGGTCTTGTAGTCGGCGGGCAGGGCGCGGGGGAACAGGACGACCATGATGCTGGTCGACAGCAGGGCCCCCAGCATGAAGGGCAGGGGCATCCCGAGGGCCTTGGCGGCAAAGCCCCCGAGGGCGCCGAGCGCAAGCACGGCGGCAGTGATGATGATGCTGCGGAGCGGTGTTTTCACGGGCTGTTCCGGACCGGCCGCGGGGCTGTTCAGCGGCGCCGCCGTATCCGTCGAAAGAGGGTCATTGTTCCTGACGTATGCACCCCGGTTGGGCAGGATGCAAGGCCGCGCCCGTCATATGAGTGAAAACGCTTCGGGTCATCTCGACAACCCGATGCTGCGGTGCAAAAGAGAGGCACAAACGCGCGGGGTTCGCGCGACGAGGACCAGAACTTGCCGACATCCGCCGAAAGCCGCAAAGCATTCTTTTCCGTCTTTCCGTCGATTGCCCTTCCCATCTTCATCGCGCTTGTCGACCAGTCCGTCATCACGACGGCGATGCCGTTCGTCGCGTCGGAACTGGGCGATGTGGAAAAGATCACGTGGCCGGTGACGGCCTACCTGATCGCGGCCGCCGTCACGGCCCCGATCTATGGACGGCTGGGCGACATGTTCGGGCGCAAGCGGCTCATGGCGATCGGGCTGGTGATCTCGACCTTCGGTTCGATCCTGTGCCATTTCGCGTCGACCATGGACATGCTGACGATCAGCCGCGTGATCCAGGGCATGGGGGCGGGCGGGCTGATGGCACTGGCCAGCGCCCTGCTGGGACAGGTGATCGGGCCGCGCGAACGGGGCAAGTACCAGGCATATATCGCCACCGTCGCGGTCACGGCGAACGCCATCGGCCCGGTGATCGGCGGCTACCTGACCGAGCATTTCGGCTGGCGCAGCATCTTTCTGCTGAACCCCATCCTCGTCGCTTTCGCGCTGCTGATGCTGCTGCGGCTCAAGGTCACGAACGCGCCGTCTTCGCGCAAGGGGATCGACATCGGCGGGGCCTTCATCCTTGCCATCGCCTTCTCGGCCTTCGTGATCTCCATCGACGCGCTGCGGCACGGCGACAGCCCGCCGGTTGACCGGCTTCTGCTGACGGGCGGCATCTGCCTCGCGGCGGTCGTCGCGCTGTATTTCTGGGAGCGGCGGATGGAAACGCCCCTGCTGCCGCGGCAGGTGTTCGAAAATCCCTCGATCCGGCGATCCAACGCGATGGCCATGTGCCAGGGCGCACTGATGCTGTCGATCTATGCGCTGCTGCCGGTCTTCCTGCGGGTCCAGCTGGGTATTTCGGCGGCCGAGATCGGAACAACCCTCGTGCCGATGGTCGCCGCCACGGCGGTCGGGGCCTCGATCACCGGGCGGATGATCAACACCACCGGCTGGACGACCCTGTTCCCCGGCATCGGGCTGACCATGCTTGCGATCATGCTGGGCGGCTTTGCGCTGGTCAATCCGCAGCTCGGGCCGACCGGATACGCGGTCTGGTTCACATGCACCACGGTCTGGCTGGGCACGGTCATGCCGACCGTGCAGATCATCGTCCTGGCCGAGGGCGAGCCGCAGGATTTCGGCGCCGTCACCTCGGTTTCGCAGCTGTCACGGTCTTTCGGCGCGGCGACCGGGACGGCCATCGTGCCGGTCATCATGCTGCTGACGCCCGGCTTCGGGGCCGAACCGCTGGCCGAGCTGCTGGACGGCACGCGCACGGATGTCGAGATCGCATGGCCCGCCTTCCGCAACGCGTTTCTGGTGCTGTCGGTCATCGCGGCGGTCGGGGCGGTGATCGCCGCACGGGTGCCGCGCCGGACGGTGTGACTTGCATCCGGCGGCTGGCGGCGCGATGGATAACGCATGAAACGGATCCTTCTTGCGCTCAGCCTTGCCCTTGCCCCCGCCGCCGTCCAGGCCGAGCGGGTCACGCTATTCGCAGCCGCCAGCCTCAAGGACGCGCTGGACGCCATCGAGCCGGCGTTCGAGGCCGCCACGGGGCACGATCTGGCCATCTCGTTCGCCGGCTCCTCGGCCCTGGCGCGGCAAATCATTCAGGGTGCGCCAGCGGATGTCTTTATCTCGGCCAATGTCGGCTGGATGGACGAGGTCGAAAAGGCGGGTCTGGTCGCACCGCAGAGCCGTAGGGATCTGCTGGGCAACCGGCTGGTGCTGATCGGGCATGGCACGGGGCTGGAGCCCGTCATGCTGCGGAACGAAACCGATCTGGCCGGCATGCTGGGATCTGACGGACGGCTGGCGGTGGCGCTGGTCGATGCGGTGCCCGCCGGCATCTATGCGCGGCTGGCCCTGACCACGACCGGGCTCTGGCCACAGGTCGAGGACCGTCTGGCGCAGGCCGACAACGTGCGGGCCGCGCTGGCGCTGGTGACGACGGGGGCCGCGCCGCTCGGCATCGTCTATGCCACCGACGCCGCCGTGGCCGAAGGGATCACGGTGCTGGCCACCTTCTCGGTCGAAAGCCATCCGCCGATCACCTATCCGGCAGCCGCCATCGGCACACCGGGCGACGGCGCGAAGGCCCTGATGGAGTATCTGTCGGGTGATGCCGCCCGTGTGGCATTCGAGCGGCAGGGCTTTGAAATTCTGAGCGAATAATCCATTCCGCCCTGTGAAATCCTGCATCGCCGGTTCATCAATCGGCCCGTGAGGCACGTGCTGCTGCGGAAACGGAAACATGAGGTTTCCCCGGCCGTGTCCACGGGTCGGCGGCGTTCCGCCAGGTCTGCGCCTTGGCTGCCCTTCACCCGCACCTTCAGGACTACGAATACAGGGGTTCATCATGTTTGCGGTTATCTCTTGCATCACCGTTCAGCACGACCTGAGCCTCGTCGCCCTGGCGGGGCTTCTCTGCGCCTTCGGAAGCTGGGTGACCTCGCGCCTTTACCGGCATGCGCGCCAGCGTCGCGGCGGCAATACCCTGTCATGGCATGCCCTTGCCGCCTCCATCGCCGGGGTCTCGGCCTGGGGCACGCATTTCGTCGCGATGCTCGGCTTCCGCCCTGCCGTTCCAGTCAGTTTTGACCTGACGCTGACCTTCGTGTCTCTGGTGATCGCGGTTGCAGGCAGCGCGGTGGCATTCGCCGTGCCGGCCCTGTCCCGGTGGCGCGGCGCCGCCGCCGTTGGCGGTGCGGTGCTGGGTCTGAGCTTTGCCGCGATGCACTATACCGGGATGATCGCCTATCGTGTTCAGGGCATCATCTACTGGGACAGGACCTATCTGGTCGCGTCGATCCTGATCGCGATGATCCTGCCTGCGTTCGCGCTGCACGTCGGCAGCATGGCGCGCCGCTGGAAGGGCGAGAAGATGGCCGGGCTGCTGACGCTCGGCATCGTCAGCCTGCATTTCACCGGCATGACGGCCTTCCAGGTCTCGCCTCTCGATATCTCCGGGGATTACATCAACCCCGAGTCGCTCAAGGTGCTCGGGATGATGATCGCCGGGACTGCCGCGCTGGTCATTCTGGGCGGTCTGTCCAGCTATGTCGTCGAAAAGCGCACCCGGCTGGAAAACATCGCGGAACTGATCGCAGCCCGCAACGCGGCCGAACAGGCGAGCCGCGCCAAGTCTGAATTCATCAGCGTGCTCAGCCACGAACTGCGGACCCCGCTGACGGTCGTTCTGGGCTATGCGACGCTGCTGTCGTCGATCAAGACCAGCTACTCCGCCGAAGGCGAACCGGTCAGCCCCGAGGACAATCCGCATTTCCACGCGCTCGGCAGCCAGGCGGAACTCTATGGTGACCGGGTCGCAACGGCGGGCAGTCACCTGCTGACGCTGATCAACGACATTCTCGACTACACCGGAATGGAGCTGAAAGAGGTCGAACTGAACCGCAGCGCCATGCCGCTGGCCGGGGTGCTGGAAGACGCGCGAACACAGTTCGCGGAACAGGCCATGGCCAAGGGCGTGGATGTGCGGATCGATTGCGCCAACATCGTCATCGAGGCGGATCGGGGGCGCATCCTGCAGATCGTGAACAACCTGCTGGGCAATGCGCTGAAGTTCTCGCAGGCCAAGACAGTCATCCTGCGCGGCAGACGCTACGGCAACGACGTGCGGATCGAGGTCGAGGATACCGGCAAGGGCATCCCCGAGGACCGTCTGGCCAGCATCTTCGACGCTTTCTCGCTGGCCGAAACGGCCGATCACCGGTCCGAGGGCGGCACCGGGCTGGGGCTGGCGATCTGTCGCAAGCTGGCGGTGTCGCACGGCGGCGACATCCGGGCGCGGAGCGTGGTGGGATCAGGATCGGTCTTTACCGTCAGCCTGCCGGACTGCATCGCGGAAACGGATCTGCGTCTGGTCAAGGCCGCCTGACCGGGCGCTGTCCGGGTCCCGGCCGTGCCTGCTGAAGGCCGGATGCGAAGGCGGTGCGTCTTGTCGGGGACTGGAGCGGGTGAAGGGAATCGAACCCTCGTCGTCAGCTTGGGAAGCTGCTGCTCTACCATTGAGCTACACCCGCGTGGCGCTCCGAATATCCCCGGTCCCTGCGGCAGTCAAGCGGGACGTCGCCTCAGCCACGGCGACGCCTGCGGCGGCCGCCGTCATCGCCGCCGGTGTTGAACGACACGGCGGGCAGGGACACGACCTTGGAGAGTTCCGGAAAGGTGTCCGTCGCGTGCGGGATCGCGTTGGCGGCGACGAAATGTTCCTGGAACCGTGGGGCGATGGCCGTCTCGACCTTGGTGATGCGGCGGACCTGAGCCTCGATCCGGGCGCGGGCGGCGCGGTTGCACAGCGCGATGCGCGCACCGGTTCCGGCGGCATTGCCGGCAGATGTGACCTTGTCCAGCGGCACGTCGGGGATCATCCCCAGAACCATCGCGTGTTTCGGGCTGATATGCGCGCCGAAGGCCCCGGCCAGCGTCACGCGGTCGACCTTGTCGACGTTCATTTCGTCCATCAGCAGGCGCGCGCCCGCGTAGAGCGCGGATTTCGCCAGCTGGATCGCGCGGATGTCGCCCTGCGTGACCGTGATCCTCGGTCCGCCGTCGGCGGTGGCGTCATGGATCAGGTAGGAATGCGTCCGCCCGTCCGGTTCACAGCGGGGCGTCCCGGTCTTCTCGGCGCTGCCGATCAGGCCCGACGGGTCGAGCAGACCCGCCATCCGCATCTCGGCCACCGCCTCGATGATGCCGGAGCCGCAGATGCCGGTGATCCCGGTCTGCGCCGTCGCCGCGGCAAAACCGGGATCGTCGGACCAGAGGTCGGAGCCGATCACCCGGAAGCGGGGTTCCTTGGTTTCGGGATTGATCTCGATCCGCTCGATCGCGCCGGGCGCGGCGCGCTGGCCGGAGGAAATCTGTGCGCCTTCGAAGGCCGGGCCGGTAGGTGACGAGCAGGCCAGCACGCGGGAGGTGTTGCCGAGCAGGATTTCGGCATTGGTGCCCACGTCGACGATCAGGACGAGGTCTTCGGATTTCTCCGGCTCTTCCGACAGCGCGACCGCTGCGGCATCCGCACCCACATGGCCGGCGATGCAGGGCAGGATATACGTTTGCGCACGGGGGTTTATGGCCGAAAACTCAAGTTCAGCCGAAGGCAGGGCGAGGGCGGAGGACGTCACCAGTGCGAAGGGGGCCTGTCCCAGTTCGACGGGATCGAAGCCGAGCAGCAGGTGGTGCATCACCGGGTTGCAGACCACGACCGTCTCCACGATCAGCGTCGGGTCGATGCTGGCCTGATCGGCGATCTCCTTGGCCAGGTCGTTCAGCGCGGCGCGGACGGCCTTGGTCATCTCGCGGTCGCCGCCGGGGTTCATCATGGAATAGCTGACCCGGCTCATCAGGTCCTCGCCAAAGCGGATCTGCGGATTCATGAGCCCGGCCGAAGCTTTCACCTCGCCCGTGTCCAGATCACACAGATGCGCCGCGATGGTGGTCGAGCCGAGGTCGATGGCGAGGCCGTAGAGACCGGCCTCGTGCAGGCCCGGCCAGATCTCGGTGATCGTCGCGGGGCCGCCGCGATGGTCGGCAAAGACCGCGACGGTGACCTTCCAGTCGCCCTTGCGCAGGGTCGGCTGCAATTTCGCCAGCAGCGTCGGCGCGGCGGTGATCGCCTCGATCTCCCACTGGTCCTTCAGCGCGCGGGCGAGGCGTTCGAAATCGCCCGACGGCTCGTGCATGTCCGGCTCCTCGACCTCGACGTAGAAGAGGCGGGTGGCCGCATCCATCGTGATCGCGCGGACGGCGGCATCCTTGCGGACGACCTGGCGGTGAACCTGGCTTTCGGGCGGGACATCGACGACCAGATCGCCCATGATCTGCGCCTGGCAACCCAGGCGGCGGCCTTCCTTGAGGCCCCGGATCCGGTCATAGCGTTCCTCGACCGCGTTCCATTCGCTCAGCGCATCCTTGCCGACATGGACCCCGTGCTTGGGGAAATCGCCGAACGACGGCGCGATCTGGCATTTGGAGCAGATGCCACGGCCGCCGCAGACGCTGTCGAGGTCGACGCCGAGCTGCCGCGCCGCCGACAGCACCGTGGTGCCGGGCGCGACGCGTCCGCGTTTGCCGGAGGGGGTGAAGATGACGAGAGGGTCCTGAGCCATGTCCTGCCGTGCCTGCTGTTTGCCCGCACCATAGGGCGGGGGACGGCGGGGCAAAAGGCGGTAAACGCCGGAATCCGGTCGATCCGCGGCAGCTCAGAATCGAAGGACCATTCCGTCAGCACAGTTTTCCACCCCGATCCGGCGGCCCCGGTCGGTCACGAGGGCGGGGAGCAGGGCGAACTGCACATGGGCGGGAATGATCGTTGCCGGACGCGCCGGATCGCCGAGCGCCTGCCACAGTGCCGGATCCGGTCGATCGGGATCGGCGGGGCCGGACACCTCCCACCCATCATTCGTGGCATTGCGGGTGACGGTGACGGTGCCGCCCTGCGGCATGGCGCTTTCGAAACACTGCAGCGCAAGGAACACCTCGCGCGCCTCGGCGCGGGACACCTCGCCGGTCGGGGTCCAGTCGAAGCCGACGCGGGCGCCGCTGCCGATGTCGGTGAGGATAGAGGCGATTTCGCTCCGCCCGATGGTCTGGCCGGGGCTGGCCACGCCATAGGCCACGCGCATGAATCGGATCCGGGCGTTGGCATTGCTTACGGATTCCGAGATCAGGGCCAGTTCGGGCGAGGTGGCCTTGCCGTCGAGTGTCATCAGTTCCAGCCCGTTGCAGATCGCGCCGATCGGTGAGATCAGGTCGTGACAGATCCGCGACCCTATCAGCGCGGCGAGATTGTGATTAGACTGCCACATGGTGCTCCTTTCGCGCCGAGACCGGGGACCCTGCTGAAATGGACGACCTGAACGCGCTTCTCGAACCCGGCATGCTGGTGACGCATCCGTCCCAGCCGGACTGGGGCACCGGGCAGGTCCAATCAAACATCGGCGGCAAGATCACTGTCAACTTCCCGGAAACGGGGAAGGTCGTGATCGACAGTTCCCGCATTGCGCTTACCCCGGTATTTGAACCATGAGGCTGGTAACCAAAGCGTTAATGCCCACCTGTGTCGGGCAGAAGTCGGCCCCGGTATGGACGGAACCACGGCGGGGGATTGATCGCACGCGCGCTCTTTCCTAAAACCCCGCGACCCCAGCCCGGAACACCTTCGATGACCTCCACCCCTTCCGACAGCGCCTCCGGCACGGCCCCCCGGTTCGCGGTGCGTCTGGCGCAGGGCGCGGCCGAGGTCGAGGCGGCGCAGCGCCTGCGCTACCGGGTCTTCGTCGAGGAACTGGGCAGCGACGGGGCGATGGTCGATCACACCCAACGGCTGGAACGCGACGCCTTCGATGCGCATTTCGATCACCTGATCCTGTGGGACGAGGCGCGCACCGATGCCGACCCGCGGGACCGGGCGGTCGGGGTCTACCGACTGCTGCCCTCGGACCGGCTGGATGCGGTCGGGCATTTCTATTCCGACGCCGAATACGACCTGTCGCCGCTGCTGGCCTCGAACCGCAAGTTGCTGGAACTCGGCCGGTCCTGCCTGCTGCCGGACTACCGGGGCGGCACCGCGATGTGGCATATGTGGAACGCGCTGGCGGGCTATGTCGCCGAGAACCGGATCGAGGTGCTGTTCGGCGTCGCGTCGTTCCACGGCACCGACATCGCCGCGCTGGCCGAGCCGCTGTCGCTGCTGCATCACCGCCACCTCGCGCCCGAGGGCCTGAGGGTCCGGGCGCAGCCCGAGCATTTCCAGAGCATGGACCTGATCCCCGAGGCCGACATCGACCGGCGCCGCGCCATGCTGGCGGTGCCGGCGCTGATCAAGGCCTACCTCAGGCTGGGCGGTTTCGTGGGCGAGGGGGCCTATGTCGATCACGATTTCAACACCGTCGACGTCTGCCTGATCCTCGACACCGCCCGGATGAACGAGACGCAGCGCGCAATCTATACGCGGGGGATGCCGCAGTGACACAGGTCTGGCAACCGGACGACGGCTTTCCCGATATGCCGCGCCCGACGGCGGCGGGCTGGCTGCGGCTGGTTCTTCGCGGCGTGCCCATGGTGATCCTGAACTTCGGCGGGCTGATCCTGCTGCTGTTGATCCGGCTGGTGGAGCGCCCGGTCTACGGCATGCACCGCCCGGTGACGGGCCGGCTGGTGCAGGGGGTGTGCATCCTGTGCCTGAAGATCCTCGGGCTGAGGCTGGAGGTGTCGGGCCGCCCAATGAAGGAAGGCGGCGCGGTGGTGGCGAACCACTCCTCATGGCTCGACATCTTCGTGCTGAACGCGGCCAAGCGGATCTACTTCGTGTCCAAGGCCGAGGTGGCGGGCTGGGCCGGGATCGGCTGGCTGGCGCGCGCGACCGGGACGGTCTTCATCCGCCGCGACCGGCGCGAGGCGCAGGCCCAGACCGAGGTGTTCCGCGAACGGATGGGCGGCGGTCACAAGCTGTTGTTCTTCCCCGAGGGCACATCGACCGACAACATGCGTGTCCTGCCCTTCAAGACGACGCTCTTCGCGTCGTTCTTCGACCCGGCGCTGCGGCCGCACCTGCATGTCCAGCCGGTCACGGTGATCTACCACGCCCCCTACGGTGAGGATCGCCGGTTCTACGGCTGGTTCGGCGAAATGGGGTTTGGCGTGCACGCCATCCAGATGCTGAGCGCGGCGCGCGGTGGCCGGGTGCAGGTCATCTGGCATACGCCGCTGGCGGCGGCCGAGGCGAAGGATCGCAAGGCGCTGGCTGCGGCGGCCGAGGCCGCCGTGCGGGGCGCGATGCCGCCGGAGCGTCAGATCACCTGATCGGGGCGAGCAGGGCGGCCAGCGCCGCCTTGGGGTCGTCGGCGGTCCAGATCTCGTCGCCGATGCCGAAGAAGTCGGTCATCGGGGCGAGGCGCGCGATGGCGTCCGTGTCCAGCGCGCCTTCGGCCACCACGGGCAGCTCGATCATCTCGGACCACCAGGCGAAGAGGTCGTCATCGGTGACATCCCCAGACCCGAGCGAGGTCACGCCGACCGGGCCGAAGGCGATGTAATCCGCCCCGGCTTCGCCCGCATTCATCCCCTCGTGCCGGGAGGTGCCGCAGAAGGCGCCGACGATGGCATCCGCCCCGAGCGCCTTGCGTGCCTTGCGGACCGAGCGCGCGCCGTCCATCAGGTGCACCCCGTCGAGGCCGAGCCGTTCGGCGAGCACGAAATGGGTGTCGATCACCAGCGCCACGTCGCGCTTGTGGGTCACCTCGCGCAGCGCGTCGGCGGCGCGGTTGATCCGGTCTTCGTCATGGCTGGCGAGGGCGAGGCGGACGCAGGCGACCTCTTCGGCATCGAGCACGGCGGCGAGCTGGTCCGGGAAGACCGACAGATCGAAATCCCGCGGCGAGATCAGGTAGAGCTGGGGAAGGTCTTTGTCGGACATTTGGGGCTCGTGTGTTCGGGTCGCGGCTTCCTTACATGGGCCGGGGCTTGTGGGGAAGGGGGCAGGGGGGGGGGGGGGGGGTGGC
>NZ_AQQU01000030.1 GCF_002210105.1 Oceanicola sp. 22II-s10i
ACCTGCGAGCGCGGTGACGGCGGTGCAACCGCCGGCAGGGGCCCGGCATGACCGACGATCGATCACCACCGACCTTCATGTTATTTGCGTCTGACTGAGGGGCCACAGACAGTTGAGGAGCGCAGCAGCCCCGCCCGGCCTTAGCCGGGCGGGGCTGCACTTATGGATGGTGTCGCAGTCGTCGAGAGCGTGGAAGGGTTGGAGAGAGGGATCACCGGGCGACGGGGCCGCCCGATGAAAGGTACTGTTCAGGCGAAGAGAGACTCGCTGAGGTGCGAACAATGCGCACAGGCCTCCCGCCAGTGGAAATTGACGCTCCCGCCATCGATAGTCTCCCAATCGGTCCGCAACGCGTCTTTCCCGCAGGCGACGCAGGGGACGACATGGCCACCAATATCGTGATGGTCTTTCCCGGTGGAAGTTCCGCGCTGCAACTTGCCTGTGCGGTCGCAGTGTCGGCAAAGGTCGTCCTCGGTCTTGTTCTCGCCGGTCATGATCTCATCTCCAGATGTTTGTGGACCACCACGTGAGTGTGGTGGCATGGCCGAATGCCTGGTTGCCGAAACTGTCCGGGTCAGGGACGGCGCAGCCGCCGGCGTGCCGGGCGCAAAAGTTTTCCGGGCGCATCGCCCACCACGGGGGCGTCATCGAACACTGGACCGCCCTCTCCTCCCCGGCCCCCCTAGCCGAAAAGTTTTGCGATCCTTGACGCGGACGGGTTCGGGGGCCATCCGGAGGATATGCTTCCGCACTCATGTGTGTGTGATTAACGACAGGTTTGCCCGACGCGAGCAGGCAAAGGGTGCTGCCCGGACGCGGGACACGAATGGAGCGGCGGGATCGTTTTGCCCCGCAAAACAGACCGGAGCGTAATCCGGTGGAGCGGCCGGGGCGCGACGTGCTCGCGAGACGGGCAAACCGGGACGCCGGGTGCTGCGCCGTGGTGAGGCCGCATGGCCGAATGCGCGATCGGCCTCAGGCCGATACCTCCACCGCGACTTGGCTTACTGTGCGGAGGAGACCGCCAGTTTACGGGCAGGCAGATGAAAACGACGAAAGGGCCGCCCAAAGGCGACCCTCTCTCATTCACGCGTCTGCCGTCTTCTTCGCCGGATCGGCGACCCGCATCACCGTCAGGCCTTTGGCTTCCGCCTTCTGCCCGAGGTTCAGTGCGACCCCGTTGCCGCCGAAGAGCACGACCCCGGTCGCGGCGAACTTGTCGTCCAGCATCTCGTCGTTGCATTTGAAGGGTGCCGCCCGCCCATGCGCGGACCAGCGCGGATCGAAGCGCGCCTGCGCGACGCCACGCGCCCGAGCCCACCGGGCGGCGATCATCTCGGCCCCGTGCTTGCCACCCTTGTGGCAGAGGAAGATCTCCTGGTTGCGGTTCTGCCGGATGCGCTCGCGAACCTTGTCGAGTGTCGTGAAGATGACGTCGATATCGGTCCAGTCGGTCGCCCCCGAGACGATCAGGGGAACCCCCTCGACCTTCGACTTCGCGGCTGTCTCGCGATCGTGCTGTTCCAGCAGCTGCCGGGCCTCGAAGACCGCTCCGGTCTCCTGAGCGCGAGCACTGGCGCGCGATCCCGCGGCCGGGATGAAGGCGTGGCCGGTCTCGACCTCGTAGCATTCCGCCGCCGCCTCGCTCATCACCTCGATGGCCCCGACGATCTCGCGGACCTGCAGGAAGCGGGCCTGCGCCTCTTCGAGCGCGGTCTCGGCGATCTCCGACCCGTCATGGGATTTTGCCAGGGCGCCGATCTTGTCAGCGGTGCGGTCAAGCTCCTTGCCCAGAGCGATCTTGCGGCGCTGCAGAATCGTGGCGAGCCCGTGCGCGAGCGGTTCGATCTCGGTCTCGAGACCGGTGCCGCGCAGCTGGCCAAGCAGGGCCTCGAAAGTCTCGCGGACGATGCTATCGGTCAGGACGTGATCCTCGGGGATGGGCAGCTCCGCGTCTTTCTCCGTCAGGCCGAAAAGTTCGATGGTCTCGTAGGCATTCGCGTTCTCGTATGTCATGTTGGTGTCTCCAGATGTTCGGGGAACCACCACGTGAGTGTGGTGGCATGGCCGTACGTCTGGTTCACCGAATCTGTCCGGGTCAGGGACGGCGAAGCCGCCGGCGCGCCGGGCGCAAAAGTTTTCCGGGCGCATCGCTCACCACAGGCGCGTCATCGAGCACTGGACTGCCTTCTCCACACCCGCCGGCCTCGCCGAAAAGTTTTGCGATCCTTGACGCGGGCTGATTTGGGGGCCATCCGGAGGATATGCTTCCGCACTCATGTGTGTGTGTTGACGGTAGGTTTGCCCGACGCGAGCAGGCAAAGGGCGCGACCGGACGCGGGAGACGGATGGAGCGCCGGGATCGTTTTGCCCCGCAAAACAGACCGGAGCGTAATCCGGCGCAGCGGCCGGGGAACGGCCTGCTCGCGAGACGGGCAAACCGGGATGCCAGGTGCTGCGCCGCGGTGAGGCCGCATGGCCGAATGCGCGACGGACCGAAGGGCCGTTCTGCCCTGCGACACGCGCAGCCGAGCAGGGGAGGCCGTAAGGCTTAGGAAGACATGTGGCGGACATCAGGGATCAAGCCACTTGGTATGCTACTCAGCCTGCATGTCCTCGAGGTCCGCGTCGAGCAGATCGATCGTAGGATCGCCAAGGGTCACGAAGCCGCCGTCGACCGCGCCCCGTTCGATCGACAGGATCGCCTCGGCATAGGGAATCTCGGTGACGGTGACCCCGAGAGCCTCCAGTGGGCCGACGACGAGGCCTCGCGCCGGTTCCGTGAGCTTCGGAATCCGCAGCTTGAGGCCCTGCAACACGTCCACGCCCTCAAACTCCGGCTCAAAGACCGTGTCGGCTGCGAACACATTCCGGCCCTTGTCCGGGTCGTAGAGCAGGATCAAGGGGGTGATGGATTGCTGAACCCTGGCCCAATCGATCCGACGCAACAACACCCTGTAGGCATCGCTGCGCACCTGTCGATCCGGGTTCTGGATGAAGACTGTGTAGTACCTGTCCGGGAACACCACCGAGACGGAACTGTGCCTCGTGACCTCCAAATCGTTTGCGGCGGTGGCCGTGGCAGATACCGAATACGTCCCGGGGACCAGGAACCTGCACATGAGTTGCGCGGCCACGGCATCACATTGCGCAACATGCGAGCGGCCCACCGGTTGCCCCGCGACACGCCATGTCAGTGTCCTCACATCCGGACCCCCAATCGCGTTGAATTCGGTGTCGAGCCCAACCTGTGCCGTGACGCTTTCGGGGGTGATCTCGAGGGAGGGCGGCTCCGCAGGCGCGGTCGCACGTCCCAGAACCCACCCGCCGATCCCCACGATCGCGGCCACCGTCACACCGACCAGAATCTGCCCGCCAAGACTCTCTGAGGACATCGATCTACTCCGAGACGGTCATCACGATCGGACAATGATCGCTCGGATAGGCTTCCGCAAAGGTCAGGACCTTTCCGTCGGCGAAGGGCTGAAGGCTCCCATCACATCGGGTCAGCGCGGCGCCAGGATCGCGGAACACGTAGTCACCCGTAAGCTCGATCTGATCCGCCGTCAGCGTCACACCTTCCGCGAGGTTCTCCACGACGAAGAAGTCGATCTCGGCGCTGCTGCGGGGCGTGTAGAGCCATGGGCGCAGCCCCTCGGCCTCGAACTGCGGGTTGTTCGCCATGGCCTCCTCGCCCAATCGAGCGAAATCGAACGCGAACGAGGACCAGCACGCGCGTGTCTCGGCACCCGGCAGGATGTGCCCCTGCGGCACGTTCGGGAAGAATTCCGCCCGGATGTTGTCGGCCCCCTCCAGGAGTTGCCGGTTGAAATCCCCCGCCAAGATGATCGTCGCCTCGTCGTCCTGGGCGTCCATCCAGGCACGCAGGCGTCGCACCTGCTCGCGCTGCGTCGCACAGTCGTCCTCCGTTCCGGGCTCGACAGAATTGTTCTTGCAGGTCGCCTTCAGGTGGATCGACGGCACCAGATAGCGTCGCCCGTCGACCGACAGATAGACGCCCACGCCGCCGCGTACCGGGCGCGCGGGCGCGCCGCATTCGTTCTGATGCGGCACGGCGAGCTCATCGATCTGGAAGAAACGGTGCGCGAACGTGTCCCTGATCGCGATCGCGTTGTATATGTCGTCAGCATCCGCCGCGCACTTCTGTGCGTTCTCATAGCAGCGGGTCTCGAACCGGAAGCTGTACCCGTCGGGGAGGACCGCTTCCAGCGCCGCGACGCTGCCAATCTCCTGGAATGCGATCACGTCCGCATCGATGGATGAGATGATCTCCCGGATACGGGTGTAGTCATTCGCGTCGCGGTCGAACCCGCGCAATTCCGAGCCCGGCGCGCCCAGGTTCGCAATGTTCCAACTGGCCACCGTGAAAGGTTCCGCGAAACAGACGGTCGGCACGAGCAAACATGGAAGGACGAAATGAAAGCCCCGCATCTAAAACCCTCTTCTCGGAATTGAAATCATCGGAAAATCGTTGGTCTTGAGACCACGATACGACAGTATCGATGGTTTCGCGACCCGAGATCCTGTGAGGATTTCAATAGGGAAAAAGAAAGACGCCATCCCGGGAGGTGGGATGGCGTCTGATCTCTTCTGCCCGCGCCACGGGAGGAGGTGTGGCGCAAACCTGAGGCCGATCTCCAGGGAGGAGGAGAGGAGAGCAACCTCAAAAGTAGGCTAGCCTGAAATGCTGCGGTGCAACAACGCCAAATGCTGCAATGCAGCTATGCGCTTCATGCAAAGCTACATTCGGAGACCTTTCGTATACTATTGTCGAGCGGCAAATATGGGTGACCCGTCAATATTCGATATGTGCCCATAGGCGTTTGTCTAAGTACTTGCGAACGCGGAACCACTGGTTACGCGACGCCTGTTCATCCGGCATTTGCCCGGAAAGGCCGACGGAGATAGGCTTTTGCAAGTTCAAAGGAGAGAGTCTCAGGTGTTGCGAAGGGTTCAATACATAGACCGCCCCAGCTTCCCTGACGAGCTGTTCGCAGACGTTGACTCGGCACAGTTGCGGATGGCGTTGAGAAACCTCCAGTCCGCGGTGCGTGCCGTCACCGGTGCCATGCGAGACATGTACGCCTTCCCTGACGGCAGCGATCTCAAGGTTGGCGTCACTCCGGAGACCCACCTGAACGCAAGGGCCCGCCAGTCGCGCGTCGGCGGTCCGTTCTCGATCGAGTTCACGTCCGGCTACGTCCTTTGGGCGGCCGTCGTAAGCTCGGTACTCGCCCGCATGGTGGCCTCAGGGTTTCGCCTCGAAAGGACCGTGTCCCTGTCGTTCCGTGACTTCGCAGAGGACGTGGCGACGTCCGGGGTGCAAACCTGCGTCGACCTGACGATCAACGAGATCGGTCCGGACATCGAGGGCAGCTGGCTCTTCTTCTTCGAGTCGCTCTATCTGCCGGTCTTGTTTCACGAGCTGGCCCATGTAGTGCGAGGGCATCTCGGCCTGCTCCGACAGCGACACGGCGGGGCGGGCCTGTGCATGGTGGACGAGTTGATGAGCCAGGATGCGGGCAACACGCCTCCCGGCTTTCCGCTACGCGATGTCGAGATCGATGCCGACGTCTACTGCTCGGGTATGTCCGGCGAGTTCGCCTTCGCGCGATCCGCGACCCTGCCGCGCTGGCAGTATATGACGGGCAAAGAGAACCTTTATGCCGAATTCGTAGGATACGCACTCTTCGTGGTCGGCCAGGAACGCATGGCGCGCGACAGGATCGGAACCCGCGACACCTACCCGTCGCCAAATCTGCGGTTGCTCCTACACTCTGTCGCCCACAGGGCGCGTTGGAATGTGGAACATCCCGAAAGTGACTATTTCGCCGAGATATTTGAGCCCGCCATGGAATTATTGGCACCGCTCGAACCGGCCTTCCCCGAGCTCGATCTCCTCCGGGACACGATTACCAGGGAGGGGGAGGCCGACCTCAGGAAAGAGATCGCCGCCTATTTCGATCAGGACCCCGAAACGGAGGACGGGCTTTTTGCACCCTTCGCGTTCGACGCGCGATGGAGCGACCCCATCCCGAAATTCTTCGGGATATCGTGATCGAATGGAAGAGGTCTCGCGTGCGTTTTGGAAGGTCGATCCCATCGTCAGGTCTATGGGCGGATATCTCGACGTTGTCTGACGTCAGCACCCATCGGACAGATTTAGGGGTTTGAGCAACGGAGGATT
>NZ_AQQU01000031.1 GCF_002210105.1 Oceanicola sp. 22II-s10i
TTTGCGCTGGTGTCGATTATTTCTGTTTGCGAGCGTCGCGAGGCCGGGGGTCTCGCCGCGCATGTGCCGTTGATCCTGCGCGGCGACGCGCTCTACGACCCCGATCTGGATCGCTTCTTTCTCGACCTGCCGCTATCGGGGATTCGATCGCGGCATTCGCTTCGCGCCCAGGCCTATGATGTGACAGTCTGGCTTCGCTTTCTCGATGCTTGCGGCAAGACCGTATGGGCTGCGACCCGCGACGATGTCGAGGCTTATCATCGTGCGCGTCGGCGCGGCGATGCTGGTCAGCGGATCACGGCGGCAAGCTGGAACAGGGCCGTCGCCAGCCTTGATCGCCTCTATCGCTGGGGCGAGCGGCAAGGGCTGATCGCCGAGGCACCGTTCAACCGTCGTGCCGTGTGGCGACCGGCGCAGGGTGGACGTCGCGGAATGATCGCCGCGCGCAACGACGCCTATGAACGTGTTGCGAAGCGGTCGGATGTCCGGTTCGTCACGATGGACGACTACCGCATCTTCCGCGAGGTCGGTCTGCGCGGCCTCGCGCCTGACGGCAGCGAACGCCCCGGCGCACGTGATCGGAACGGATTGCGCAACGCGCTCTTCGCCGATCTGCTCGTCACGACAGGTTTGCGACTGGAAGAAGCCTCAGGTCTGCTCTCCGGTGATCTCGCGGTCATTGTTCCGGACGGCGATGAGAACCGGCAGCTCTGGTTGCGCCTGCCGCCGCCGCTCACCAAGGGCGATCGCGGACGAAGTGTTCTGGTCCCACGCCGGCTGCTTCGTCAGATCGCGGCCTATATCGATGTCGAGCGCGCGGCAGGCGCGGCCAAATTCGTCGCGCGCAATGGCGCGGCGCGCTTTGACCGGCCGATCCATATCACCGACGCCGGTCTCGACCGCATGCGCGATGTCTGCACGCCAGAGGAACGATGCCGTCTGATCCTGTGCAACGAGAACGGAACGCCGCGCGAGCCCGCGGCGCTATGGCTGACCGAGGTCGGACAGCCCGTTCGACCCAATTCCTGGGAGGTGATCTTCGCCCGCGCCTGCAAGCGCTGTAGAGACTATGGTTTCTCGTTGTCGATCAGCCCGCACCAGCTGCGCCACACCTTCGCGGTCCATATGCTCGCTTTGCTGATCCAGGAGCGTCTGCGCGAAGCCGCATTGCCGGCGGGGCCGATGGAGAGCTACCGGCTGATCCTGGGCGACCCGCTGCAGCAGGTGCAACGCCTGCTCGGCCACGCGAGCCTCGCCACCACCTATATCTATCTCGACCATATCGCGACCCGCGCCGATACGGTGGATTCGGCGGTCGAGAAGTTGCTGGCACTGCTGCCGGGACCGCAGGGCGCATGAGCGGGCGTCCCCGCAAGGGCAGGCCCGTTGCTTTCGCGCGCGTCACGCCGGAGCGAGCCAAGCCCGATCCGGTGCTCGGCCTCAGGTTCGTCATCGAGGCGCGGCATGGCGGGACCGTCCTGGTTGACATGACCAATCTCGATCCTCGTCCGCTCGCTATCGCCTTTGCCAGCGCGTTGCGCCGGTCGGCCGCGCTCGGCGGCCCGATCGGTGCGGCCAGCGTCATCAAACAGTATGTAAACTCCTATCGCCGTTTCTTCACCTGGCTTTCCGATGAGGCGGGGGAAGTGGACGGGCCCGAAGACATGCGCGCAGCCCATGTCGAGGGTTTCGCATCGGCACTCGAACGCGGGGGAATGGGCGCGATCTACCGGCATGTGACGGTCAGCAAGATCGTCAATACGCTGCGTGCGATAGAGGCGGATCGGCCCGACAGTATCACGCCCGACCTCCATGAGCGGTTGCGCTATACAATGGCGACCTCGGCGGAACGCTCGACCCCGCGTGATGCCTACAGCCCCTTCGTCGCCCGTGCGCTGCGCGACGCGGCCCGTACGGACGTGGAAGCGATATTCCGCCGGATCGGCACCGAGGATCGGACCGATGAGGGCGATCCGGTCATTGCCGGAGCGCGGGCCGATGTCGAAGCTCTCATCGCGCGCGATGGAGCCGTTCGGACCGAGAGCGTCGAGTTGCGCCGTCTCTATTTCATGCGCTTGCGGCGCGGTTTGCCGATCAGCACGCTGATCGACGACCTGCATCGTCGGCATCATCTGCACGTCACCGATCTGCCGCCATTGCTCGTGCTGCTTGCTCTCGATACCGGCCTCGAGCCGGAATGCCTGAAGGCGCTGACGGTCGATTGCCTGGCCAATCCCTCCGCCGGAACCGTCGAACTGCGATACCTGAAGCGACGCGCCGGCGCCGCCGGGCACAAGAGCATGCGCGTGCGCGACGGCGGCCTCGGCACGCCGGGTGGCCTTCTCCGCCGGCTGATCGAGATCACGACCGTCGCCCGTCAGCATCTGCCCACCGATTGTCTCTGGGTTTACCACAGCGTCGGCGGTCTCCATGCCGGCATCCGTCATCCGCGCGAACGCCTCGACGCCTGGGTGGCACGGCACCGGATTGTCGATGAGGACGGCAAGCCGCTCCATCTTCTGCTGTCCCGGCTTCGCAAAACCCACAAGGCGCTGTGGTACACCAAAACTGAGGGGTACATCGCCCGCTTCGCGGTCGGCCACACGCCCGAGGTCGCGGCGCGCCACTACGCCGATCTGCCATCGCTGCGGCCCCTGCACGAGGCCACCGTCGCCGATGCCTTCCGCGACGCTGTTGTCGCCGCGATGCCGACCATCCTCGCGCCAGCAGCCGAGAAGACGCTGCGCGAAGCGCCCGAACAGGCCGGGCCGCTGATGCCGCCGGATGCGGTCGGTTCCATTCTCGATGGGGAGCAGGATCTCTGGCTCGCCGCCTGCGCGGGGTTCCATAGCAGCCCCTTCGCCGAGGCCGGCTCGCCATGCCAACAGCCGTTCTGGGGATGCCTCCATTGCCCCAACGCCGTCATCACCGCCCGCAAGCTCCCCGCGATCATGGCCTTCCTGTCCTTCGTCGAAGACCAGCGGCAGGGGCTTCCCGGTCCCGACTGGATGGTCAAGTTCGGGCAGGTTCATGCCCGGATCGTCCATCAGATCTTGCCCGCGTTTTCCGATGCCGTTGTCGCCGAAGCGCGGTTACGCGCCGGGGAGGAGCGCCTCTATCTGCCTCCCGAGGCGCGCGCATGACCGCGCCCGCCCTTGCTCGCGCTCCCGCGTTCGACGATCGGCCCGTGCTGGCGTGCGCGCCGCTCAAGCCGGGCCATGCCCGCGAGGACCTGTCGCGCGTCGGCGATCCAAGCTGGGATCTGGGTCCGGCCGTCTTCCGCGAGAACGCCCGGCGCTGCCACGTCACCGTGCATTTCGACGTGCTGGAAGATGCCGATGTGCAGGCAATGATGCGCGCCTATCTCTATGCGCGTCTCAATGTCGACCTTCCCGGCCATCGTCCGAAGCTGCCGCCCAGCTGTGTGCGGCAGGCGTTCAACCGGGCGCGGCGCTTCTTCGCCTTCGTCCGCGAACGATTGGGCGCGCTGGACCTTGCCCGCATTGATCCTCCGCTGATCGACGCCTATGCGCGGCATCTCCGAGAGGACCCGGCAAGGCGGCCCGTCATTGTCGGGCAGCTTCTCGAGATCGTCATCGACTTCTATCTCTACCGTGAGCACCTTCCCGCCGGCGGCTTGTCGTTCGAACCGTGGGACGGACGGCCACCCGCACGCGTCGCGGGCTATCGTCATGTTCCCGAGAACCGGACCCCGCGCATCCCCGAGCCGATCATTGCGCCGCTTCTGGCATGGTCGCTGCGCTACATCACGGTATTCGCAGGGGACATTCTCGCCGCCCGGCGTGAGCTTTCCCGGCTCGAAGCGCGCCGCGACCGGCTTTTCGTTGCGGAACAGGGATTGCCGCATGCGGAGCGCCGCCGCCGGCAACGGCAGCGACTGGCGCGCTATTTCCGGTCCCGCGCGCGGCAGGGTCGGGGCGTGCCGGTCTGGGCAAGCCCGCCCAACGGTTCCGCATCCGTCGATCCGGTAAGCGGGGAGCTTCTGCCCGTCGTCAACGTGCAGCTTCTGCATCTTCACGTAGGGGTCGATGCCGCCAGGGAGCCGGCGATGCATCTCGCTCTCGCCGGCGGCGCGTCCGATCTCATCGCTGCCGCCATCGCGGATATCGGGATCGAACCCGGCGGCATGGATACGCCGATCTCGGTCGATGCCGATCTCGGCCGGCCATGGCGGCTCCGCTTCGATGCCAAATCCCTCGTCCTGGAAGAGCGCATGCTGCAGGCAGCGGCTTATGTGGTCTGCGCCTATCTGACCGGTATGCGCGATTGTGAGGTGCAGGCGATGCGCCGGGGATGCCTGACGCTTGCGCGCAGCGAGGACGGCACCGTGTCACGACACCGCGTCCGTTCCACCGCCTACAAGGGAAAGGGGGCCCGGGGAGCGCCGGCAGAGTGGGTGACCATCGAGCCCGTCGCCGATGCGATCGGGGTGCTCGAACAGTTGACCCGGCGCGCGGCTGTTGCCCATGGTCTCGATACGCTCTGGCCTGTGCTGTCAGTGACGCGAAGTAGCAAACCGCACGTCTCCGCCGAGATCGTGCGCCAGATCAACGCCTATCGTGACCACCTGAACAGGCTGTTCGGGACGGAAGAGGCGCCCGCCATACCGCCCGGGCCGGACGGCAAGCCCTGGCGGATCACGACCCGCCAGTTTCGTCGCACGATCGCATGGCACATCGCAAACCGTCCTTTCGGAACGGTGGCCGGCATGATCCAGTACAAGCATGCATCCGTCGCCGCGTTCGAAGGCTACGCGGGTAGCAGCGCCTCGGGTTTCCGCGCCGAGGTCGAGGCGCAACGTCGGCTCGGCCAGATCGATGATCTGCTCGAGTATTTCGACAGGCGGCGCGGCGGGGCCGACCTTGGTGGGCCGGCCGGTCCTCGTGTCGCGCGTACCCTCGACGAGACAGCCACCGAGCTTGGGCCATTGCCGCCGATGATCGCCGACCGGTCTCGTCTGCGCACCATGCTCGCCAGTCTGGCCCGCACCCTGCATGTCGGACCGCTTGCCGATTGCTTCTTCGATCCGGCAACCGCCCTGTGCCTCAAGCGCGTGACAGATGCCGCGGCAGACCGCCCATTGACAGCACTTTGTGAACCGACCCGCTGCCCGAACGCCTGCATCGCGGAACATCACAGGCCCGTCTGGGAGCGGAGTGCCGATGAGGCACGCATGTTGCTGCGCGAGAAGCGGTTGCCCGGATTGCAGCGGACCGCGCTCCAGCAGGAGGTTGACCGGATCGAGGGTGTGCTGGCCCGGATCGCGCCCGAGGGCGCGACGCCGCCCGTTCGGGCGGCGGTAAAGGGAGAGGAAGCTTGGGATCGGGGTGAGTGACGGGATGAGGAGAGCGGGAGAGGCCTGCTCCGCCCGTCCTGGAGACCTGTCATGTCCCGATCTTCCTCATCGGCCGGGCGCGCCGATGTTTATAATCGTATCACCACCGAGATCATCGCCGCCATCGAGGCCGGCGCCGGCGACTGGCGTGCGCCCTGGTTCCACAACGGGAGCAGCATAGCGCGTCCGACCAACGTTTCATCCGGCAAGCGCTATCGCGGCATAAACACGTTGGCGCTCTGGGCCACGGGCTTTGCCGCCGGATATGGCGACGGTATCTGGGGAACGTACAAGCAATGGCAGGATGCTGGCGCGCAGGTGCGTAAAGGAGAACGCTCCACCACGGTCGTCTTGTGGAGGGAGATCAAGGTTTCCCAGCAGGCCGACGACGATGACGATGATGACGGGCATCGACGGATGTTCGCCCGCGCATTTTCTGTCTTCAATATCGCTCAGGTGGACGGGTACGAGCGCCCGGCGACCCCTGTGCTGCCCGAGGCTGAACGCCTTGCCCATGCGGAAGCGTTCATCACAAACTTGGGCGTCAAGACGGAGTTCGGTGGATCGGAAGCCTATTACCGCCCGTCGGCCGACACCGTGTTCATGCCGCAGTTCACTTCGTTTCGCGATGCCGCGTCATTCTACGGTGTCTGGCTACACGAGAACGGTCACGCCAGTGGCGCAAAGCACAGGCTCGACCGCGATCTTTCCGGTCGCTTTGGTTCGGCCGCCTATGCCGCCGAAGAATGCTGTGTGGAAATTCTCAGCGGGCTCGTCTTGGCAG
>NZ_AQQU01000032.1 GCF_002210105.1 Oceanicola sp. 22II-s10i
CCGTTCTCATTGCCGGAAAATTTCAGAATGGGGCTGGACTGTCAGGATATGTCGCGGAGCTCTGCTCGGTGTTCTTGGGTCAGAAGCTGGGGTTCTCCGCGCATACGCTGGAGCTGAACGCGGCCTATCTCGACAACTGGGTCCGCGTGCTCCGGTCTGACAAGCGGGCGATCTTCAAACATGCGGCGGACGCGCAGCGTGCCTGTGACTATCTCGTCGCCGCGTCGGAGGCGGGGCAGGGGGAACAGGCCGCTTGAGGCCGGGGCTGTCCGGGCTGGTAGGGCGTGGTGAAAGGAAAAACTGGCTTTGGGTTTGGTGGTTTCAACCCATCCCGAAAGGACAGACCCATGAGCCATCCTGAACCCGCAGACTATTCGCGTCCGAACGCGGCTGTCATCGCATCCCAGAACGACGCTTTCCGCAGGTTTGCCTGCCTTGGCATCACCCCGGATCAGCAGATCCAGGGCCGCCTCGTCGTGACCCAGTCCCTGATCGAGGCAGGCGATGGCTTCGTCACAGAGGCCGTCCAGGCCACCGGTGCGTTCGATACATTCGAGCCGGACAATGATCCGGAAGGCTGGTACGACTTCGGGGCCGTGACGATCCGGGGCGAAACCGTATTCTGGAAGCTGGATCTCTACGAGGCCAGCTCTGACTTCCGCTATGGCGCCGAGGCACCCGACAATCCCGAGACGACCATGCGCGTGCTGACCGTCATGATGGCGCGCGACTGGTAGGGCGGGCCGCACCCCAACCTTCCATCACCGACAGGCCCGCTGACCCTCCGAAAGGGAAAGTGGGCCTCTTGTCCTGTTGGTTCCCGGATCCGGGGATTGGTTGCGCGAAGACCCGCGCGGACCTCTCAAACACGTCGAGAAGGACATGTCATGACTCACACATTCAAAACTACCACCGTCGCCATCGGCGACCTCTGCCCGCATCCCGCGAACGTACGGACCAATTTCCCCGAGACCTATGCCTCGGAGAATATCGCGCATCTCAAGGCCAGCATCGCCGTTCTGGGCCTTCTTCAGCCGCTGCTCGTTCAGAAGATCGGTGGCAAGTTCGGGGTGCTCGCCGGTGGCCGGCGCCATGCGGCGCTTCTGGAGCTGGTCGCCGACAAAACCGCCAAAGGGTTCACGAACCGCACCAAGATCGACTGCCGTTTGGTCCCTGACGATTGCGATGTGACCACCGCGCTGTCGCTCGCCGAGAACATCACCCAGGCGCCGATGAACGCCATCGACGAGTTCGAGGCCTTCGCGCGGATGATGGAGGTCGACGGCCAGACTCCCGAGACGATTGCCAAGACCTTCGGCACAACCGTCGCCGCCGTCAAAGGCAGGCTGCGCTACGGGCTCATCCATCCCGACATCCGTGCCGCGGCCCGCGCCAAATCGATCACCCTCGACACGATGAAAGCCTTCGCCGATCACCCGAGCCAGGAGGTGCAACGCGAGGTCTTCGAGGCGCTCACCAGGGAGGACAACTATGTCCAGGCCCATACCGTCCGCAACGCGCTGAAGTCCCGCGGTGTGCAGGTCAGCGACGATATCGGCGCCTTCGTGCGGAAGGACTACGAGGCGCGTGGCGGCGCCATCGCGGCCGATCTCCTGGACGAGCATTCCGTGCTGGAGGATTCCGCGCTGGTCGAAACGATCCTGCTCGAAAAACTCGCCGCCGCCGCCGAAGAGGCGCGGGCAGAGATCGGCTTTGCCTGGGCCGATGCGGTCATCCAGTACGACTATGCCGCCATGGCGGACTATGGCCGTGTCTATCCGGGTCCAGTCGAGCCCGATGAGAAGGGCCAGAAGCGTGTCGATGAGATTGCCGCCGAACTCGAGAAACTCGAACACGAGATGGAGAACGAAGAGCTCGAGGAAGAGGCGTACAATGAACTCTACGAACGCGTGGACGCGCTGGAAGCTGAGGCGCGGGACCTACAGGAGGCCTATGGCACCGAGGATCTTTCGCGCTCCGGCGTGATCGCCTCCTGGTCGCATGGCAAGATCTCCCTGCATGTCGGGATGGTGCGCCCTGAAGACAAGGCGGAGCGGTCTGGCAAAGGCACCGGCGCACCGAGCGACAGGGGCGCCGTAGACGGCGATCAGATCACCTATCCCGCCTCGCTCACCGAGGACCTGAAGACCGAGCGGGCGATGGCGCTCGGCGCGGCCATGGCGATGCATCCAGAGGCGACGCTCGACCTCACGCTCTTCAAATTGGTCACGGATGTGCTGACCAGCGGTTTGGGCGTCACCCAAGCGATCAAGGTCGATGCGCGCCAGGAGTATCGTACCCACGCCAAGATGGACGAGATCGACGGCACCTCGCTTGAACAGGTGGCCGAGGCCCATGACGCACTCGACCTCTCCTGGGCCGATGACGCGAAATCCCCTGCAGACCAGTTCGCGCTCTTCCGGGCGCTCGATGCGGGCGAGAAGGCCAAACTCGTGGCCTATGCCACGGCGGCAACCACACAATCCTGCTTCTCACGGGACCGGCAGCGGGATAGCTTGATGCATGACTTCGAAGTCGAGATCATGCCGGACATCCGAGCGCATTGGACACCGAATGCGGCGCTCTTCAATCGCTTCAAGAAGGCCTGGCTTCTGAAGATCCTCGGTGAGGAACTGGGGCTCGCGCAGGAGGCGGTGACATTGGCCTCCTCGACCAAGAAGCAAGTCGTCGAATTCTGCGACAAGCTCTTCGCCGAGCCCTTCGCCACGCTGACGGATGCACAGCGGGCGGCGGTCGCGGCCTGGTGCCCGCCGATGATGCAGACGGCAGGTGTCGAGCCAGCCGAGAAACCCGAAGACGAAACCGAAGTCGCAGAAGCGGCCTGACCCTACAGGCGGCCCGCTCCGAAACGTAGGCGCGGGTCGCACCCCTCCCTCCATCTTACAGGTAAAACCCATGGCACTTCTTAGCTTCACCGCGGCGAGCGTCGCGGCGCAGATCGCGCATGCGCGCGGCTGCTCCACCTTCCTTCCCAACTGGAACGGGCCGGTGGGCAAACCCGCCCTGATCCTGATCGTCGGCAATGGCGTCCATCTGCGCTCGAACGGCATCGATGGCACGACGACGCGGATCGTCACCACCGAACGCGCCGATCCCACCCATGCCTTCGCCGAGGGCATCAACCCGTTCCGCGATCCGGGCTGGATGGCGGCGCGGCAGGCGGCGTTCCGCGATCTGACCGGCCAGTTCTACACCGACATTCTCGATGATGTGCAAATGCTCATCGACCGTGGTCATGACACGATTCGGCTGGCGACCGATGGCCACACGATCCGCGTCTTCCTGCGTCGCGCCGCCGACTATCTGATCGGCGGGACCTACGACGTGCCCTCCGGTCTCGGCGGGACGTTCCGGGTGATCCTGAAGCACGCCACCGACACCCACGCCCTCGTGCAGAATAGCGGCAATTGCGAGGATTTCGACGAGATGCTGCCTTACCGCGTGCCGCTCGATGCGCTCATCGAAATCGATGACCGGAGGGCGGCATAGTGGGTTGGCTCTTCTACACCGACCGCCGCGTCAAAACCTACGCGGACGAGAAGGCAGAAATCGCCCGGCTTTGCACGTTCGAGACGGATACGCGCAAGACAGTGCTGCTCAAGGCCTCCAAACTCGGGTCGACCTGGTATGCAGCTTTGAGGCTCACCAACATCGATGGCGCGCCGGTTGAAGACAGAACCTACGTGACCGATGCCGACGGGTCGATCACCTTCGGCGCCGTGTTCCTCACCCGCTATGACGAGGGCTGCTGGGGCTACAAGGACATGGAGGAGAGCGCCGGGCCCGTGGAGTCGCGCGCGCCGCTCAGCCTTCTGGCATTGCTCTCCGAGTTGAAGGATCCCGACAGCTATGCCCATGCCTGGCGTCAGCGCTGCCGCGACTGGGCGGCGATCCCGGACTACGACGAGGGTGACAAGATCAAACTGGCCGCACCGGTAACGCTGACCGATGGCAGCACCTGCCAGATCGTGACCGCCACCCATTACCGGCGCGGAGGGCAAAAGCGTCGCTGCTACCGCATCGAGGAGACAGGCGGCCTCGTGCGCCTGTCGAAAGCCTCGCTCGCCGGGTCCGAGCTCCTCGGCTCGGCGAAGAGTGAGGCGAGTCCGGTTCTGGCCGAGTTTTTCGCCGGGAACGATTCCTGACCGCCGGCAACATCGCTATCTGTTCAGCCTTGAGCCGCCTCCGCGCGTTTGAAAGCGCTGAGGCGGCTTTCTGTCCTGTCGGACCCACAACCTGACTCAAAGGACAGACGATATGGACAACCGAAGCCCGGCACTCGCACGCGATTTCCCATCGAAACCACAGCTTCTGCAGGCCATTCGCCTGATCGGCAGCGAGATTGAGAAGCAACCGCTCAAGAGCTCATCGCTCGCTCGGATCATGCGCGAGAGTTTCGGCGGTAGCGATGCCGGCGGCGCGTGGTCGTGGCGCATGGCCTATGACCTGATGCAGGCCGCCACGGTGACGGCGATCATGCGGGACAGCGGTTCGGACGCGCTCGCGACGGCCAGATTGCTCGCCTCACGGCTCCTGACGGAGACCCGGCGCTCCGAAGAGCAAATCCGGCTCCAGCAATTCTCGACGCCGCTGCCCTATGCGGCGCTGGCTATCCGTGCTGCCGCCATCCGCCCCGGCGAAACCGTCCTCGAACCTTCCGCCGGGACCGGCGCGCTGGCTGGTTTTGCAGTTTGCGCGGGTGGCAAACCGATGCTGAACGAGATCGATCCCTTCCGTCGGGCGCTTCTCGAGGCGGTGTTCGGGGGCGAGGTGTCCGGCTTTGACGCCGAACATATTGATGATCTCCTGACGGTGCCCGAGCTTCCCGGTGTCATCGTGATGAATCCGCCCTTCGCCTCATCGGTCGATCGGTCGCGCGACAAGCACATTGCGGCGAAACATCTGATCGGCGCTGCCAAACGGCTGGCACCCGGCGGACGTCTCGCGGCGATCATGCCGATGGGATTTTCGCCAAAACGAGACGCGGCCCATTGGGCACGGGCCTCGGCCATCGCAAAGCCCCGTCTCGCGCTCACTATTCCGGGCCACGTTTACCGCAAACTCGGCACCACCGTCGAAACCCAGCTCATGGTCTTCGACAAGGTGCAGGAGGAGATCGAGATCGTCCGTGCCATGGTCGACGATCTGGACGCGGCGCGCCAAATCATCGATGATATCGCCGCAACCCGCACTGCCACTCCCTCGATCCAAACCGGTGCGCAGTTTCGGACTGGGTCGCGCCGGGTCGGTGTCCCTGTTGCACGTCAGCGCCCAATCGCCCAAGCGGCGTCTGCCAAACCCAAATCGCATGCCGCCATCCCGCTGGCCTTCACCTGCCTCGACACCCCCCGCGAGAACACGCCCGTCTCCGACATCTATGCCCGCTATCGTCCGCAGCGGATCGAGATTGAGGGTGCCCGGGAACATCCGACCCCCCTGGTCGAGAGTATAGCCATGGCCTCGGTTGCCCCTCCGGCACCCAACGGCGAAGCCGCCGCTGATCTGCGCCTGCCCGGCCGTCTGATCGAGGAGGGCCATCTCTCCGAGGCCCAGCTCGAGACCATCCTCATGGCGAACGATGCCTGTCCGTCGTCAGAGTTTTTCGGACTTCTGGGGCCGTTTTGTAACGAAGGCTC
>NZ_AQQU01000033.1 GCF_002210105.1 Oceanicola sp. 22II-s10i
CCGATATCGAGATGCGTCTGACGCCCGCGGGAAACATGCATATCAAGGGCCAGCTCTTCACCGGCGGGTCCTGCGCCGCGGGCTGCGACCGGGTGTTCGACGCGGATTACCCGCTGCCGACGATCGCCGAGCAGGCGGCGATGATGCGCGAGAAGCGGCACCTGCCGAACGTGGGACCGACGCCCGAGGAGGGGCCGTTCAACATCACCGCGATGACCAGGGGCATGCTGAACGAGCTGGAGAAGGCGCATCTCTATATCGCGCAGCTCGATGCCCGCGAACGGTCGCAGCAGGCCCGGATCGACGCGCAGTCCGAGGCGCTGGCATTGCTTCAGGCGCAGGTCGACAGCCTCATGGCCAGCCGGTGATCCAAGGGGGCAGGCCCCGGTTTGGGGTGCTGCCGCAACCATGCTAGACTTTGATTTTATGGCACGCATGTCGTGCGTATTTTCTGGAGATATTTCATGAAGACCCGCTTTCCCGCCCTGTTTGCCCTGTCCCTCGCGCTGGCCCCGCCGGTCGCCGTCCAGGCCCAGGACGTGTTCACCGGCGATGTGGTCATCGGTGGCGAGATCACCCAGAACGGATCGAGCGCCAATTATTTCAACGGGTTCAGCACGTCCTTTAACGGCATCATGTGCGTCGGCAGCAGCTGTCAGAGCGGCGAAAGCAACGGCTTCGGATCTCCGCCGCTCAAGCTGAAATACACGACGACGGATATCATCTTCGAGGACACGAGCACGACGGCGGGAATCCAGAGCGGTGACTGGCGGCTCAAGATCAACGACAGCGGCAGCGGCATTGACCGGTTCACCATCAAGGACGAGGACGACAATACCATGCCGTTTACCGTCGAGAACGCGGCGCCGGACAACTCTCTCTGGGTTGCAGGCAACGGCAGCATCGGGCTGGGAACCACGCTCCCGCAGGCCAACCTGCATATCGTCGACAAGGGCGCGTTCGGCGAAGCCGGTGTCCGTCTGGAGGACACTGTCGGAACCTCGTATATCTGGGATATGCGGGGCAACGACGCGGGGTTCTACCTTTACGATGCGATCGCGGGCAAGCTGCCGTTCCAGGGCCGGCCGGGGGCGCCGTCTTCTTCCATCGAGATTGTCGGTGACGGCAAGGTGGGGATCGGCACGGGCAGCCCCGCGGCACCTTTGCACCTCAAGCGCAGCAACAATACGGCCGCGATGCTGATCGAGGATACGGGGGCGGGGCCGCTGGGTCCGCTGACGCTGAGGAACAACGGCATCACCTTCTTCCCGCTCGAGGACAGCTCGATCGCCGCCGGTGACGACACCGGCCGGTCGTGGAACTTCCAGAACCCGGCGGGGACCTTCCGGGTGACGACGGCGCCGGGCGGGGCGGCTGACGTGGAGATGGTGCTCGACCCCGGCGGGAACATGACGCTGGAGGGGGCGCTGCACTCGATCGGCGACGGGGCCAAGCTGGTGGCGGAGAACCACAGCGGCACCACGGCGGCGCGGGAACTGATGGCGCGGAAGAACAACGGGATCGTCTACTTCAGCCTCGAGGACACCTCGCGGGCGGCGGGGCCGGGTATCGGTCGGGCGTGGAACTTCCAGAACCAGTCTGGCGAGTTCCGGGTTACGACCGAGCCGGGCGGTCCGTCCGATATCGAGATGCGTCTGACGCCCGCGGGGAACATGCATATCAAGGGCCAGCTGTTCACCGGCGGGTCCTGTGCGGCGGGCTGCGACCGGGTGTTCGACGAAGACTACCCGCTGCCGACGATCGCCGAGCAGGCGGCGATGATGCGCGAGAAGAAGCACCTGCCGAACGTGGGCCCGACGCCCGAGGACGGGCCGTTCAACATCACCGCGATGACCGGCGGCATGCTGAACGAGCTGGAGAAGGCGCATCTCTATATCGCGCAGCTTGAGGAGCGCGACCGGCAGCGGGCTGACGAGGTGGCGGCGCTGACCGCGCGGCTTGTGGCGATTGAAGCTGCGCTGACGGTGCGCTGAGCGCCAGGCAAGAGAGTTTGACGCTGCGCTTTCCATCGATCGAAAGACGCAGGGCGAGATTGACAGGTCCGCGCAGACCGCCTTTGCTAAACGGGAAATAATTTCCGGTTTTTCAAAGGTGTTTTCCATGACCAATTTCAAGGCCCTGATTATCTCCGCCACGGCAATGATCCTTGCCACCGGTTCGCTCAGTGCACAGGTGCTCGAGGCCTCCTCCGATGCCACCATCCGCGACCGGCTGTGCGTGGGTGGCGGGTGCGCCGACAATCCCTCTCCGGACTTCGCCGCCGACGCCTCTGGCGCGTCGCTCGAACTCCGCGATTTCCGCACCCGGATCGACTTTGTCGACATTTCGACCGACAGCTTTCCCGATACCAATTGGGCGATTGAGGCCAACGAGCCCACTCTTTCCATCCCGAGTGGCGGCACCGAGCATCTTGCGGTCCGCGACGAAAGCGCAAGCACCGTGCCGTTCCTGATCCGGGGCGGCGCGCCGACCAATACCATGTACATCTCCGCCGATGGTGCGATCGGCATGGGGACGAGCATTCCACGACAGAGCCTGCACATCGTCAACAAGGGCACGCTCTTCGAAGCCGGTATCCGGTTGGAGGACACCATCGGAACACCGTATTCCTGGGATATGCGGGGCAACGACGCGGGGTTCTACCTTTACGATGCGATCGCGGGC
>NZ_AQQU01000034.1 GCF_002210105.1 Oceanicola sp. 22II-s10i
GAGATGACGGTCGCCTACGCGCAGGAGCGGGTGCAGTTCGGCAAGCCGATTGCCGCGCGGCAGGCGATCCAGCACGCCATCGCGATCATGGCCACGCAGGTCGCGGCCGCCCGCGCCGCCTCCGACATGGCGGGCCGGGCCATCGGCGCGGACGGCGCACTGGACGCCGGTGCCATCGCCGCCGCCAAGGCCCGCGCCTCCGAAGCGGCAGGTGTCTGCGCCTCGATCGCGCACCAGACGCACGGCGCCATCGGCTTCACCGCCGAGCACTGGCTGCAGTTCCTGACGCGGCGACTCTGGGCCTGGCGCGACGAATGCGGGAACGAGGCGTTCTGGACTCGGCGCATCGGTGCCAGGGTCCTGGAACGCGGCGCCGATGCCTTCTGGCCGGACATCGCGCGGGGCGACGCCGACCCGGCGCACGAGACGCTGCGGCAGGAGGTGCGCGCCTTTCTCGCCACCGCCACCGCGCATATGACGCCGCACGACCGGGCCGCGTCGTGGATGGGCCATGACGCGGAGTTCAGCCGCAAGCTGGCCGCGCGCGGCTGGCTCGGGATGACGATGCCCAAGCGGCTCGGCGGGCATGACCGCAGCCCGCTCGACCGGCATGTCGTGCTGGAGGAACTGCTGGCCGCCGGGGCCCCGGTCGCGGCCCACTGGATCGCGGACCGCCAGAGCGCGCCGCTCGTCCTGCGCTTCGGCACGCCCGAGCAGATCGACCGCGCCGTGCCCGGCGTGATCCGGGGCGAGACCTATTGCTGCATCGGGATGAGCGAACCCGACTCCGGCTCCGACCTGGCCGCCACGCGCACCCGTGCGCGCAAGGTGGAAGGCGGCTGGCGGGTCGACGGCACCAAGCTGTGGACGACCTATGCGCATCGCAGCACCTTCATGGTGCTGTTCTGCCGGACGGATCGCGGCGACGGCAACACCGGGACCCGCCACGCCAGCACCAGCCAGTTCCTCGTCGATCTGGACACGCCCGGCATCACGGTGCGCCCGATCCTCGACCTCGCGGGCGAGCATCACTTCAACGAGGTGAACTTCGAGGACGTCTTCCTGCCCGACGACGCGCTGATCGGGTCCGAGGGGCAGGGCTGGGACCAGGTCACCAGCGAACTGGCGCTGGAACGCAGCGGCCCCGAGCGATTCCTGTCCTCGATCACCCTGCTGATCGAGATGATCCGCCAGCTGGAAAGCGCGCCCGACGAGATGGCGGTGCGGACGCTGGGGCGGGTGACGGCGAACCTGATCGTGCTGCGGCAGATGTCGTTCCGGGTGGCGACCCTGCTGACCGAGGGACAGGACGCCGCGCTGCAGGCGACGATGGTCAAGGACCTCGGCGCGCTGTTCGAGCAGGAGATCCCCGAGCTCGCCCGCTCGCTGGTCACGGTCGAGCCGACGCTCGACCCCGCCGACGGCTACGCGGCGGTGCTGGGCCGCACGCTGGCCGCCGCCCCGTCCTTCTCGCTCCGCGGCGGAACCCGCGAAATCCTCCGCGGCATCATCGCGCGCGG
>NZ_AQQU01000035.1 GCF_002210105.1 Oceanicola sp. 22II-s10i
GGCATCGTGAGCGGCGTCCTCGATACCGTGGCGGGCGACGACGGCATCGTGGGTGGCGTCCTGGATACAGTGACGGGCGAGGGCGGCCTGCTCGACTCGGTTCTCGGCACCGTGGCCGGGAGTGGCGGGCTGCTCGGGGGACTTCTCGGTGGCGGACGGGATGAACCGAGCGCCGGGGACCCGGCGTCCACCCCGGCAAATGAGGTGGTGACCGGGGTCGCGGACTCCGTCCTGACCGAAGACGGCCTCGTGGACGGCGCCCTCGATGCGGTGACGGGCGAAGGCGGCGTGGTCGACACGGTCGCGGGAGTCGTGGCGGGCGAGGACGGAGTGGTGAGCACGGTTCTGGAGACCGTGACGTACGACGACGGCGTGCTGGATACGGTTCTCGATACGGTGACGGACGAGGATGGGCTGCTCGCTTCAGGTCTCGGACTTGCGGCAGGAAGCGGCGGGTTGCTCGGTGGCCTCGTCGGCGGCGACCAGACCGAGGCGGAGAGCGCAGACCCGGTCTCGACCTCGACGGAGGATGGACCGGCAGCCGACGAGTCCCTCCCGGCCGAAGGCGACCTCGTGGACGGCGCCCTCGATGCGGTGACGGGCGAAGGCGGCGTGGTCGACACGGTCGCGCAAGTCGTGGCGGGCGAGGACGGAGTGGTGAGCACGGTTCTGGAGACCGTGACGTACGATGACGGCGTGCTGGACTCGGTTCTCGATGCGGTGACGGACGAGGATGGGCTGCTCGCTTCAGGTCTCGGACTCGCGACGGGAAGCGGCGGGTTGCTCGGTGGCCTCGTCGGCGGCGACCAGACCGAGGCGGAGAGCGCGGAGCCGGTTTCGACATCGACGGAGGATGGACCGGCAGCCGACGAGCCGCTCCCGACCGAAGACGGCGTCGTGGACAACGCCCTCGATGCGGTGACGGGTGACGGCGGCGTGGTCGATACGGTCGCGGAAGTCGTAGCGGGCGAGGACGGAGTGGTGAACACGGTTCTGGAGACCGTGACGTACGACGACGGCGTGCTGGACACGGTTCTCGATACGGTGGCGGACGAGGATGGGCTGCTCGCTTCAGGTCTCGGACTTGCGACAGGAAGCGGCGGGTTGCTCGGTGGCCTCTTCAGCGGCGACGAGGCCGAGGCGGAGAGTGCAGACCCGGTCTCGACATCGACGGACGATGGACCGGCAGCCGACGAGCCGCTCCCGACCGAAGACGGCCTCGTGGACGACGCCCTTGATGCGGTGACGGGCGAAGGCGGCGT
>NZ_AQQU01000036.1 GCF_002210105.1 Oceanicola sp. 22II-s10i
TGACCGGAGACCCGACTCTCCTCCGGATTTCCGGAGAGTCCGCAGGTTGATTTCTGGGCCTACGCGGCGCGCATTGCCAGCCCCTTCTTCGCCACGAACTCGACGGGCGGGATGTTCCCCAGGCCCGAGTGAGGACGGTGGTGATTGTAGTCGTGCTGCCACGCCCGGATCTGTTCCCGCGCATCGGCCAGAGATGAGAACAGCGTCTCGTTGAGCAACTCATCCCGGAAACGCCCGTTGAAGCTCTCGACAAAGCCATTCTGCATGGGCTTTCCGGGCGCGATGTAATGCCATTCGATGCCCGTGCGCTGGCACCAACTGAGGACAGCCATAGAGGTCAGTTCCGTCCCGTTGTCCGAAACGACCATCGCCGGTCGGCCGCGTTGCGCGATCAGCGCATCGAGCTCGCGCACGACGCGCAAACCGGAGAGCGAGGTGTCGGCCACCAGCGCCAGACATTCCCGGCTGTAGTCATCGACCACGGCCAGAACCCGGAAGCGGCGGCCATCCGTCAGTGCGTCGCTCACGAAGTCCAGGCTCCAACGCCAGTTGGGGGCATCAGGCACCAGCATCGGCCTGCGCGTTCCCAGGGCCCGCTTCCGGCCACCGCGGCGGCGCACCTGGAGCTTCTCTTCGCGATAGAGCCGCCTGAGCTTCTTCAGGTTCATTGTGATCCCCTGCCGTTCCAGCATCACGTGGATGCGCCTGTAGCCGAACCGCCGCCGCTCGGCCGCCACTGCCTTCATCGCAGCCCTCGCTTCGGCATCATCCGGCCGCACGCTGCGATAGCGCACGCTCGACCGGTCCAGCGCCAGTGCCTTGCACGCCCGCCGTTGGCTCACCCCGTGGACAGCCACGACATGTGCCACCGCCTCCCGCTTCACGCCGGGCGCTACCACTTTCGCGACGTGACATCCTTCAGGATCGCGTTGTCGAGCATGGCTTCGGCCAGCAGCTTCTTCAGCTTGGCGTTCTCGTCCTCGAGCGCCCTCAGCCGCCGTGCATCCGACACCTCAAGACCGCCAAACCGCGCCTTGTATTTGTAGAACGTCGCCGCGCTGACCCCGTGCTTGCGACAGACATCGGCCGTCGCCATGCCCGCCTCCTGCTCCTTCAGCATCCCGATGATCTGTTCTTCCGTGAACCTTGATCGCTTCATTGTCCGTCTCCTGGTTGGGCCGGACTCTACCTCAAAATGGAGGAAGATACGGGTCTCAGGTCACT
>NZ_AQQU01000037.1 GCF_002210105.1 Oceanicola sp. 22II-s10i
ATGGCAAAGGAAAAGTTTGCGCGGAACAAACCGCACTGCAACATCGGCACGATCGGTCACGTTGACCACGGCAAGACGACGCTGACGGCGGCGATCACGAAGTATTTCGGTGAGTTCCGGGCCTACGACCAGATCGACGGCGCGCCGGAAGAGAAAGCGCGCGGGATCACGATCTCGACCGCGCACGTGGAATACGAGACCGAAGCGCGCCACTACGCGCACGTCGACTGCCCCGGCCACGCCGACTACGTGAAGAACATGATCACCGGTGCCGCCCAGATGGACGGCGCGATCCTGGTTGTGAACGCCGCTGACGGCCCGATGCCGCAGACGCGCGAGCACATCCTGCTGGGCCGCCAGGTGGGTATCCCCGCCATGGTCGTGTTCCTGAACAAGGTCGACCAGGTGGACGACGAGGAACTGCTCGAGCTGGTCGAGATGGAAGTGCGCGAACTGCTGTCCGCCTACGACTTCCCCGGCGACGATATTCCGATCATCGCAGGCTCGGCCCTGGCCGCGCTCGAAGGCCGTGACCCGGAAATCGGCGAGAACAAGATCCGCGAACTGATGGCCGCTGTCGACGAGTACATCCCGCAGCCGCCGCGCGCCACCGACCAGCCGTTCCTGATGCCGATCGAAGACGTGTTCTCGATCTCGGGCCGCGGCACCGTGGTGACCGGCCGTGTCGAGCGTGGCGTGGTGAACGTCGGCGACGAACTGGAAATCGTCGGCATCAAGGACACCCGCAAGACGACCTGCACCGGTGTCGAGATGTTCCGCAAGCTGCTGGACCGCGGGGAAGCGGGCGACAACATCGGCGCGCTGCTGCGCGGCGTGGACCGCGACGAAGTCGAGCGCGGCCAGGTTCTGTGCAAGCCGGGTTCGGTTCAGCCGCACACCCAGTTCGAAGCCGAAGCCTACATCCTGACCAAGGACGAAGGTGGCCGCCACACGCCGTTCTTCGCGAACTACCGCCCGCAGTTCTACTTCCGCACGACGGACGTGACCGGGACCGTGAAGCTGCCGGAAGGCACCGAGATGGTGATGCCGGGCGACAACCTGAAGTTCGAAGTCGAGCTGATCGCCCCGATCGCGATGGAAGAGAAGCTGCGCTTCGCCATCCGTGAAGGCGGCCGGACCGTCGG
>NZ_AQQU01000038.1 GCF_002210105.1 Oceanicola sp. 22II-s10i
TGCTGAACGAGCTGGAGAAGGCGCATCTCTATATCGCGCAGCTCGATGCCCGCGATGACGCTCGGAAAGCGGAGATGGACCAGCTACGCGCACAGAACGCGGATCTGGCCGCGCGGCTGGCGCGTCTTGAGGCGGCGGCGACGGAACCAGAGGCAGACTGACCCAAAATATTCTTAGCCGGCACGCTATCAGGGATCAGAACCCGATAAGGCGCTTGTGAGCCTTCGCCCATCCGGTAGGGTTTGCCGATAGACTTCAGGACCTTCTCAAAGGAATTTCCCATGCCCCGCTTTCTGATCGGACTGACCCTCGCCGGTCTTCTGCCCTTTGCCGTCCATGCCCAGACCGTGCTGTCGGGCAATCACAGTGTCGATGGCGCGCTCTGCGTCGGGGATGACTGCACTGGCGCCGAGAACTTCCCCCAAGTCCCGTTGAAGCTGAAGAATCTCAACACGCGCATTGTCTTCCAAGATACCTCATCTAGCGCCGGCTACGCGTCCAACGACTGGCGGCTCGAGGCCAATGGAACCCAGAGTAACGGCGCCAACTATTTCGCCATCGTCGATGCCGAAACCAGCAACCAGATCCTGCGGCTTGATGCGGGGGCGCCGGCAAACTCGGTCTATGTCGATGGGGCCGGCAAAATGGGGCTGGGCACCATGATCCCGCAGGCGGATATACACGTGATCAGTTCGGGCACTGCCAAGGTGCGACTGGAAAGGTCGGTCGATCAGGGCATGGACATCGGGATCGATGCGGTTGGCTTCTACTTAAAGGATTTGGGAACGGCGAACATCCCCTTTGCCGTCGATTACGACGCCCCTACTTCTGCGCTCTACATTACGTCTTCTGGCAGGGTTGGGCTGGGCACCAATTACCCGGAGGCCGCGCTGCATATCATTCGCGGCAACAATACGGCCGCGATGCTGATCGAGGATACGGGGGCGGGGACGCTGGGCCAGCTGACGCTGAGGAACAACGGCATCACCTTCT
>NZ_AQQU01000039.1 GCF_002210105.1 Oceanicola sp. 22II-s10i
CGCTGGAACGTGCGGTCAAACTGCATCGCGCCCTTCGCCTGGAGCCGGATGATCTCGTCGATCAAGACAGACACCCCGGAACAGGTGGCACGGGTCGAAAAGATCAAGGAGATGACACCGGCCAAGGTTGCACCGATGGCCTGTTTCCTGATGAGCGACCGCGCGGCTGACGTGTCAGGACAGATCTTTGCGGTTCGCAAGAACGAGATCTTCCTGTTCAACCAGCCCCGCCCGGTGCGGTCGGTTCATTCCGGTGATGGCTGGACCGCCGATGAAATCGCCGATCGCGCCATTCCCGCGCTCAAATCGCAGTTCACGCCGCTCGAAGTTTCGGCGGATGTCTTTTCATGGGATCCGGTCTAATGGGAAAACGCAAAGAAAAAATCAGCTCCAGCATTGCCTGGAGCACCCCTGACAAGATCAGCGTGCGTGGCCTCGACCTGCCCAACGAGATCCTGGGCCACATGAACCTCGGCGATCTGGCGTTCCTGCAACTGACGGGCCGCAAGGCCACACCCGAGGAAAGCCGGGTGTTCAACGCCATCGTCATTACCCTGGTCGAACATGGTATCACGCCCTCGGCCCTGGCGGCGCGGATGACCTATATGGGGGCGCCGGAATCGCTTCAGGCGGCTGTGGCGGCTGGCTTGTGTGGGCTGGGCACCGTCTTTGTCGGTTCTATGGAAGGTGCCTCGAAAATGCTTTACGAGGCACTGCCACAGGACAAGTTGGGCACCGGTGTCGATCTGGATGCGCTGGCCGTCGAGACGGTAGAAAAATTCCGCGCCCGCAAGATGATCGTGCCGGGGCTCGGACATCCGGTGCACAAACCGGTCGATCCGCGCACCCCGCGCCT
>NZ_AQQU01000004.1 GCF_002210105.1 Oceanicola sp. 22II-s10i
CTGCGCGGAGCCTCAGAAGCTGATCCGCCGCGGCGACGGTCGGATCGTGCGCTGCCGCCGCCATGACGAACTCGATCTGAAGGGGGCGCTGTCGTGACCGCGCCCCGGCCCCCGATGAACCATCAAGACCCACGCATGACGCCGCCGCCCGTTCGGGGCGCGCGAAAAGAAAGGACCTGACACAGATGGCAGTATTCGACGGCATCCGCGTTCTCGAAATCGGCAGCAGCACCGCGCTGAGCTATTGCGGCAAGATCTTCGCCGACTTCGGGGCCGAGGTCATCAAGGCCGAACCGCAGGGCGGCGATCCCCTGCGGCAGATGCACCCGGTGATCGACATCGGCGGCGGGCGGCAGGAAAGCGCGTGGTTCGCATGGGCCAGCACCAACAAGCGCTCGGTCACCGCCGACTGGCGGACCGCGGCGGATGCTGCGCACCTCGCCGCGCTGGCCGCGTCCTGCGACGTCGTGCTGGACGCCCGCAAGCCCGCCGACACCAGGTCGGGACCGCTGGCGCATGACGCCCTGACCGCCGCGCATCCGGGTCTGGTCCTGACCGCCGTCACCGCCTTCGGGACCGGCGGGCCCTACGAGAACTACGAGGCGTCCGAGGCCGTGATCCGCGCCCTCGGCGGGCTGGTCGAGGGCATGGGCGCGGTGGAGGGCCCGCCGATGGTGACCGAGGATGGCCAGACCGGCATCAAGTGCGGCCTCGCCGCCTTCATCCCGACCGCCGCCTCGCTGTTCGACCGCACCTCGGGCGGACGCAGCGTGGAGCTGAGCTGTCAGGATGCCGTGGCCCATGCGGTCGAACTGGACATGAGCTATGCCTCTCGCGGGACCCCGCGCAAACGCTCGGGCGTGAACCTGTTCGGGCGGCATTACCCGGCGTCGATCTACAAGACGGCCGACGGCTGGCTGGGGGTCTCGACCGTCACCCATGCCCAGTGGCGCGGCATGTGCGAGGCGTTCGGGCTGGGCGATATCGCGGAGGATCCGCTCTACAAGACCCACGACGTGCGGCTTCAGAACGCCGCGCAGCTGGACGCCACGCTCGAGCCGGTGATCGCGACCAAGACCTCCGAGGAATGGTTCTGGATCTGCAACAAGCTGAAGCTGCCGGTCGTCATCGTGCCACGCATGGACCAGCTCTTGCAGCAGAAGGTCCACCGTGAACGCGCCGCCTTCGTGCCCGTCCGGATCGGTGATGCGAGTTTCGAAGGGCCGATCCTGCCCGCCCGCCTCGGCGGCGACATGGAGCCGGCGCACGGCGGCACCGCGCCGCTGGCCGGCGGCGACGACGCGGCCTATGCCACCGCGCCCGAGGCGCGCCCGGCGGGGCAGCGCGCACCCAAGGGACGGATGCCGCTGGAAGGGATCCGCATCGTCGACCTGTCGATGGGCTGGGCCGGGCCGTTCTGCACCCGCCACCTCGCCGACCTCGGCGCCGAGGTCATCAAGGTCGAGGGCTGTTCCTATCCCGACTGGTGGCGCGGCACGAACTACAACCGGGAGTTCTACGAGGAGCGGACCTACGAAAAGAACTACGCCTACCTGATGATGAACCGGAACAAGAAAGGCGTGACCATCGACCTGACCGTGCCGGAAGGGCGTCAGATGCTGCTCGACATCGTGGCCGAGGCGGACGGGTTCATCGAGAACTATTCCTCCGAGGTGCTGCCCAAGCTGGGCCTGACACACGACGTGCTGCGGCAGGCGAACCCAAACCTCGTGATCGTGCCGATGGCGGCCTTCGGGCTGGACAACGAATGGTCCGCGACCCGCGCCTATGGCGGGACGCTGGAACAGGCGACGGGACTGCCGACGCTCATGGGCAACCCCGAGGACCCGCCGACGATGGGGGCCTATGCCTATGGCGATCCGGTCGGCGGCTACAACGCGGCGACCACGATGATCCTCGGCCTGCTGGCGCGGCAGAAGACGGGGCAGGGGCTGACCGCGAAGTTCAGCCAGATCGAGGGGATGCTGACGCTCTGTGCGGGCGGCATCACCGAACAGTCCGCGACCGGCAAGGTCAGCGAGCGGATCGGCAACCGCCACCGCAGCTTCGCCCCGCAGGGGGCCTATGCCTGCAAGGGCGAGAACAGCTGGCTTGTGCTGACCGTCCGCTCCGACGCCGAATGGCAGGCGCTGGCCGGGCTTATTGGGCTGGACGACCCGGCGCTCGCCACCGTCGAGGGACGGCGCGCGCAGCATGACCGGATCGACGCGGCCATCAACGGCTGGCTGGCCGGGATGACCTCGGACGAGGAGATGGAAAAGCTCCAGTCGCTGGGCATCGCGGCGGGCGTGGCCCGCGCGACCCCGGACATGCTGACCGACCCCAACATGACCGCCCGCAACACATGGGTCACAGTCAACCGCGCCTTCGTGGGCGACATGATCCTGCAGAACACGGCCTACCGCCTGAACGGTGCGCCGTGCCCGATCAACAACCCCTCGCCGACGCTGGGCGAGTTCAACGAGGACGTCTTCACCCGTGTCCTCGGCCTGACGCAGGAGGATCTGCAGGGGCTCGAGGCGCGGGGCATCATCGGCACGACCGCCGTGCCCAAGGGCGGCGCCAAGGCCGCTGCCTGACACAAGGATCAACGAGGAACCGACATGACCAAATACACCGACCCCGCCCTGTGGACCAAGGACGCGCCCGTCCTCTACGAGGTGCGCAACCGCATCGCCTACATCACCCTGAACCGACCCGAGGTCCGCAACGCGATGGACGGCCCGATGGCCGACATGCTGAAAGAGGCGTGGATCCGGCTGGAAGCGGACGAGGACGCGCTCGTCGGCGTGCTCTGCGCCAACGGCGACCACTTCAGCGTCGGCAAGGACCTGAAGGAAAAGGACGACAGCGGCATCCCGCACCGGCTGCACCAAGCCTATCCGCCGAACGGGACCAAGCTGTTCAAGCCGCTGATCGCCGCCGTTCAGGGCTATTGCATGGGCGGGGCCTATGGCTTTGCGATGCGCGGGTCGGACATCACCATCGCGGCCGATGACATGATCCTCGGCTTTCCCGAGGCGAAGGCCGGGATCGCCATCGCACCGATTGGCTATCTGCCGCTGATGCCGTTCAAGCTGTCGCTGGAATACATGCTGCTGTCGTGGAAGGGCGGCCGTTTCATCGACGCCAAGAAGGCCGCGCATTTCGGCATCGTGAACGAGGTCGTCCCGCGCGAGAAGCTGATGGAGGAAGCGACCCGCTGGGCCGAGATGCTGCTCGAAATCCCGCCGATGTACACCAAGGCGATCAAGGTGGGGCACTACCGCGACATGCAGCTGCGGTATTTGCAGAACGAATACGACTACGTCGACTACATCCACCCGCAGCAGATCAGCGAGGACCGGCAGGAGGCGCTGAACGCCTTCTTCGAAAAGCGGACCCCGCACTTCAAGAACCGCTGATCCAGAGAGATTCCGTGGCGGCCCCCCGTACCGCCACGGATCGCCGCGCCCCGTGGTCCTCCCGACCGGGTGGCGCGGCGTTTTAGTGTCAGGCGTTGACCAGCCGTTCCGCGTCGGCCAGCGACACCGGCGCGTCCGACAGCAGCAGGTCGGTCGCCTCGTTCTCCCACTTGCTGGCCTCGATCCGGCCCGGCGCGGCCTCGCGCAGGCGATGCTCCAGCACGAACCGCGCCAGCAGCATCCGCCGCGCGTCACCGCCCGCCGCGCCCAGCGTCCGGCCCTCTTCGGCCATCAGCGTCGCCGTGGTGACGTGGTAGAGGTCCGCCGACGCCTCGCGGCAGAAGCGTTCGTTCTCGGGCGATGAGGCCACCTCCTCGGCGAAGGCCACGGCACGATCCAGCGCACCGCTCAGGCGGGTGCGGAACTGGCCGGGCAGGGCGGCGCGGCCGATCCGTTCGGACAGGTCGTCATGCAGCGCCTCGTGCGCCCGCGCCTTGCCGACGGCACGCTGCACCGCGTCCAGCGCGTTGATCGAGCTGGTTCCCTCCCAGAGCAGCCCGAGGTGCGCGTCGCGCACCAGCCGCGCGTTCGGCCAGTCCTCGATATAGCCATTGCCGCCCCGCGCCTCGAGCGCCCCAGTCGCCACCGGCACGTTGTCCCGGCAGGCGCGGTACTTGCAGATCGGCGTCAGGATGCGCAGCAGCTTTTCGTTCTCGGGCGTCGGGTTGGACGACGCGGCGGCGGTGTAGAGCAGCGCGGACAGCGACTGTTCGGTCGGCACCATCAGCTTCATCAGCTGACGCCGCATCAGCGGATGGTCGATCACCCGGCGACCGAAGGCGTTGCGGTGGCGCGCGACCATCATCGCCTCGTTCAGGCAGCGGCGCATCATCCCGGCGGCCCGCGTCAGGTGCGAGATGCGCGAGGAGTTCACCATCACCAGCATCTGCTTGAGCCCCTTGTCGAGGTCGCCCAGCTGGTAGGCCACGGCACCCTCGAACGAGATCTCGCCCGAGGCCATGGACTTGCTGCCCAGCTTGTCCTTCAGCCGCAGGATGCGATAGCTGTTGCGGCTGCCGTCCTCCAGCACCTTGGGCATCAGGAACAGGCCCAGCCCCCGGCTGCCGTCCGCGCCGCCCTCGGGCCGCGCCAGCAGCACCGCCGCGTCCGCGTCGACGTTGGAGCAGAACCATTTCTCGCCCCAAAGCCGCCACTGGTCGCCGTCCTTCACTGCCGTCAGGTCCGACCGGCCGATGTCCGACCCGCCCGCCTTCTCGGTCATGAACTGCGCGCATTTCATCAGCTCGCCCATGTCCTGCGACCACATCCGGTCGAGGTAGCGCGCCTTGATCTCGTCCGAGCCGTAGCGGTGGACGAGGTCCGAGGACGAGTCGGTCAGGTTCACCGGGCACAGCAGCCCGAATTCCGCCTGGCTGAACAGGTAGTGAAAGGCGTATTTCGCGATCGGCGGCATCTTCTCGGGCCAGCCGAGGACGCCCGCGCGGTTGGTCATGGCGTGCATGCCGAACCGGCCGAAGGCGATCGCCTCCATCTCGCGGTAGGCGGGGTGGAATTCCAGCCATTCCTCGTTCCGGCCATAGCGGTCGCGGAAATGCAGCTCGGGCTCGTGACGTTCCGACGTGTCGGCCAGTTCGCCCAGCCGGTTGCCCGCCAGTTCGCCCAGTTCGGACAGGTGCGGGGTCAGGTGATCCAGCAGTGCCCGGTCCATGTAGAGCGGCAGCAGGCTGCGGAAGGCCGGATCGAGGTCGTAGAAGTTCTCGCCCCGGCAATCCGGCGCGATGTCCTGCGAGCGTTCGGCAAAGGCGGCGCGGGTCACGCGCGCGGCGGGGGTGGCGAAGCCTGCGCCTTTGGGGTCCAGATCGTTCATGTGTCCTCCTCCGGGCGGGGCGGCCCGACTCATCGTGGGTGTCGCGCGCAGGATCGCCGATAGCCTGACGCAATCGCAAACGACTTGTTTGCCGGGGCTATTGAGTCATACTCAATGTATGTCCGGTCGCCGCCTTCCCCCGCTGCACGCCCTCCGCGCCTTCGAGGCGGCGGCGCGCCATGGCTCCATGACGCAGGCCTCGCACGAGCTGTCTGTGACGCCCGGCGCGGTCAGCCGCCATGTGCGGGGTCTGGAACTGGCGATGGACACGCAGCTGTTCATCCGCTCGGCGACCGGCCTGTCACTGACCGGGGCCGGGGCGGCGCTGGCGGATGAGCTGAGTATTTCCTTCGACCGTATCGCCGAGGCGGCCAAGGGCGTGAAGCTGCGCCAGCCCCGGCGTCTGACGCTGGGGGTCTACGGGTTCTTCGCCTCGGGCTTCCTGTTGCCGCGCTGGACGCGGCTGCGGCAGGACCTGCCCGGCCTGATGCTCGACCTGCACACCAGCACGAGCCCGCTGGACCTGATCCCGTCCCGCTTCGACGCGGTGATCGCTGTCTCCGACGGGGCCGAGCGGAGCGGGCTGGTCACGCATCGCCTGATGCCGATCCGCACGATGCCTGTCTGTTCCCCCGCGCTGCTGGCGGACGGGCCGGTCGACCTGGCCACCGCGCACCTGTTGCATTCCCGCGCCCGGCCCGACGACTGGCGGCGCTGGCTGGACCATGCAGGTTTCCGGGCGGTGACCGCCGACCGGGGCAGCAGCTTCGAAGGCGGGGTGCTGGCGATCGAGGCGGCCAAGCGGCAGCATGGCATCGCCATCGGGATCGAGGCGCTGGTGCAGAGCGAGTTCGAGGCGGGCACGCTGGTCGCACCCTTCGACAAGCTGCGCCCGACGCGCGGGTCTTTCGCGCTGATGGTTCAGCCGCAGATGGCGGATGACGCCGACATGCGGGCCTTTACCGGCTGGTTGCTGGATCAGGTCTGATCCGGCGGGTACTAAAAACCCCGCGGCCCGTTTCCGGGTCGCGAGGCGCGCGCGGGTTCGCGTGAGTGATGGGTGTCAGTCGGCGGTCGAGCCGGGCTGGTCGCGTTTCTCGTGCATCGACGCCTTGACCTTGCGGCCCACGACCAGCGGCAGGATGAAGCCGATGATCGCGATGGCCCAGAGCGTCAGCGCCAGCGGGCTGTCGAACAGGGTCAGCCAGTTGCCGTTGTCGATGGTGATCGCGCGGCGCAGGTTGTTCTCCATCGAATTGCCCAGAAGCGTTCCGAGGATGATCGGCACCAGCGGCACGTCGAACTTGCGCAGCAGCCAGCCCATCACGCCGAAGCCGATCATCACCAGCAGGTCGAAGGACGACCCCGAGATGCCGTAGATCCCGACGAAGCTGACCATCGCCACGATGGGCATCAACACGCGCGACGGGATCATCAGAACGCGGGTGAAGATGCCGACCATCGGGATGTTCATCGCCAGCAGCATGAAGTTCGCGATGAACAGTGCCGCGATCAGGCCCCAGACCACGTCCGGGTTCTGCGTGAACAGCAGCGGACCGGGCGTGATATTCAGCGCCAGCAGCACCGCCAGCAGGACGGCGGTCGTGCCAGACCCCGGCACGCCGAGCGCCAGCATCGGCACCAGCGCGCCACCGGCGGCGGCGTTGTTGCCCGCCTCGGGGGCCGCGACGCCGCGCGGATCGCCCTTGCCGAAGGTGCCTTCCTTGTCGACCAGCCGCTTTTCCATCGAATAGGAGATGAACGAGCCGAGCGAGGCGCCCGCGCCGGGGAGGACACCCGCGAGGAAGCCGAGAACCGAGGTCCGCAGCATCGTCGGGGTGCACTGTTTCACCATCGACATCGGCGGATAGAGACGGCCGATCTCCATCTTCTTGCCGTCCGCCTCTGCCCCGCCGTGACGGGTTTCGAGGAAGATGAAGACCTCGGACAGCGCGAACAGGCCGACGATGGCGACGAGGAAGTCGAGCCCGTCGTAGAGGTGCACCTCGCCGAAGGTGAAGCGTGGCACGCCGGTCTGGGTGTCGACGCCGATGGTCGCAAGCCCGAGGCCGAGCGCGGCGGCAAAGGCCGATTTCGCCTGGTTGGTGGAGGACACGCCGCCCAGCGTCATGAACGCCAGCGCGAAGAGGGCGAAGTATTCCGCCGGTCCGAATAGCAGGGCGATCTTGACCAGCTGCGGGGCCAGCAGGATCAGGCCCCAGGTCGCGAAGAAGGCGCCGACGAAGGACGCGATGCCCGACAGCGACAGCGCCTCGCCCGCCAGGCCCTTGCGGGCCATCGGGTAGCCGTCGAGACAGGTCATCATCGCCGGTTCGTCGCCGGGGATGTTCAGCAGGATCGAACTGATCCGCCCGCCGTACATCGCCCCGTAATAGACCGAGGTCAGCAGGATCAGCGAGGGCGTCGCGCCGAGGCCGAGGGTGAAGGCCAGCGGGATCAGGATCGCCACGCCGTTCGACGGCCCGAGGCCGGGCAGGGCGCCCATGATCGTGCCGAGAAAGCAGCCGAGGAGTGCGAGCCCGAGGTTCTGCCAGGTGAGGGCGATGGCGAAGCCGTCGCCGAGGGATGCAAGTGTTTCCATCTGTCTGTCCTCAGAAGCCCCAGGGCCCGCGGGCCAGCGACAGGCCGAGGACGAGGTGGAAGATCACGTAGATGCCGACCGAGGTGCCGATGCCGGTGGCCACCGCTTCCAGCGGCCGCGATCCGAGGCGCCAGGCGAGGTAGCCGGCGGCGAACGCGGTGGCGATGACGAAGCCCGCTTCGGGCAGGAATTCGGCGTAGAGGATCATGACGACGACAGCCGCGCCGATCTCGACCAGCCGCGCCAGCGGCGGCCATGCCGGTTCCGGATCGGGCCGCAGCGCGATGACCGCTGACGAGATGCCGAGAATGACGGCGATGATGATTGGGAAGGCCTTGGGCCCGACCGCATCGGAGAGGAAGCTTTCCTCGATCGTCAGCGCCGAAAGCGCGAATCCGATGGCCAGAAGGACGCCGAACAGGCCGAAGATGCGGTCGCTCATGGCGGAACCTCCTCGGTCAGGGTTGGAGTAGGTGGACCGCCGCCTCCCCAACAGGGCGGCGGTCCGGGCTGCGCCTTGCCGTGAGGTGGCCGGCGCAGGGAGGAGCTCAGGACATCACTTGATGATGCCGATCTCGCGCGAGATGTTCTGGATCTGCGCGACCGACTCCGACACGAAGGTCTGGAAGGCGTCGCCCTGCAGGTCCAGCGGCGCCATGCCGTTGGCAGCCATCACGGCTTTCCACTCGTCGGATGCGTAGAGCTCGCCGATCTTGGACACCCATGCGTCATAGGCTTCGTCCGACATGCCGCCCGGTGCGTAGAACCCGCGCCAGTTCGCGCCGATGGCGTCGACGCCCTGTTCCCGTGCGGTCGGGAAGTCGGCGAATTCACCGTCCAGACGCTCCGGCGCCAGCACCGCGATCACCTTGATGTCGCCCGAGTCGACGAAGCCCTTGGCTTCCGAGATGTCGCCGGTGAAGGCCTGCACCGAACCGGCCAGCAGCTGGGTCACGGCCTCGCCGCCGCCGTCGAAGGCGATGTACTTGACCTTGCGCACGTCCTCGATGCCATAGGCGCTGGCCGCGATCAGGACCTTCAGGTGGTCCCAGCCACCGACGGCGGACCCGCCCGCGACGGAAACCGAGGTCGGATCGGCCTTGATCTGGTCGAGCAGCTGCGTGAGCGAGGTGATCTCGCTGTTGGCGGCCACGGCGATCACGCCGTAGTCGGCGCCGACGGAGGCGACCCAGCGGACCTGGTCCATGGTGTTACCCGGAAACGCACCCTGCGCGAGGCGGGTTGCGGTCGCGGACGACGCGGCGACGATCAGGTCGTTGCTGTCGTTGCGCTTGTTGACGACTTCGGCATAGGCCACGCCACCGCCGCCACCGGCGAGGTTGACGACCTGCATGGTCTTGTCGATCAGGCCGAGGTCCTGCAGCGTCTTGCCGACCTGGCGGCACGTGAAGTCCCAGCCACCGCCCGGGTTCGCCGGTGCGATGCACTCGGGGCTTTCGGGCATGAACTGCGCGTTGGCGGCCAGCGCCGAAACGCCCAGCACGGCAGCCGCAACGAAGGTGCGGGTTGCATTGAAGATCATGGATGTCCTCCTCTTGATGGCAGACGCGCGTCTTTGTGCGCCACACCGGAAATTCCCCGCTGGACCGTGCTGCGCTTGGCAGTCTCCCCCGTCGCGGGTTAGGAAGGGTCTCTAACGCAACAACCTGTCACGAACCTGTCATTAACTCGGGTGAAAGGCAGGGACCGGAAGGAAGGGCGCTGCGATGCGGGTGCTGATGGTCGAGGATGCCGTCGACCTTGCGGAGGGCGTGGTCGCACGCCTCGGCCGGTCGGGCATCGTCTGCGACCTTGCCACCTGCATCGAGGAGGCGCGGGATTTCCACGCGGTGCAGAGCTACGACGCCGTCATCCTCGACATCAACCTGCCGGACGGGTCGGGCCTGTCGTTCCTCAGGGATATCCGCGCCGGGGGCGACCGGACCCCGGTGCTGATGCTGACGGCCCTCGTCTCCGTGGACGACCGGGTCGGCGCGCTGGACATCGGGGCGGATGACTACCTGGGCAAGCCCTTCGATCAGCGCGAGCTCGAGGCGCGGCTGCGGGCCATCGTGCGGCGGCAGGGCGAACACAGGGGCGACCAGATCACCCTCGGGCCGCTGGTGTTCTTTCCGGCGAACCAGACCGCGACGCTGGACGGCGCCCGGCTGGACCTCACCCGGCGCGAGGCGGCGCTGCTCGACGTCATGATGCGGCATCAGGGGCAGGTGCTGACCAAGCAGCGGCTCTACGATTCCCTCTACGGCTTCGACGACGCCGATGTCGGCGTGAACGCGATCGAGCTCTACGTCGCCCGGCTGCGCAAGAAGCTGGCGGGTTCGGGCGTCTCGATCGCCACGCAGCGCGGTATCGGCTACCGCATCTGCCAGGATGACTGAGCCGCGCCCCCCGGTCAGCCTCGTCGCGCGGGTGCTGGCGGCGGTGATCGGGATTCTCGTGGCGGGCGGCCTGCTGGTGGCCGGCTCGACTTGGTTCAACGGGCGGCAGGCGGCGCGGCAGGCCTATGACCGGATCCTGCTGGGGGCGGCCAACGACATCGCGGAATCCGTGCGGGTGCAGGGCGGCGTGCCGGTGGCGGACCTGCCGGTCTCGGCCTTCGAGCTGCTGGCGCAGGCCCCGGACGACCGCATCCACTACGTCGTGAGGGGTCCGGCGGGCACTTATCTGACCGGTCTGGACGACACCCCGGCGGGTCCGCGCGGGTCGGGGGCCGTGGGGCCCGTCTATTTCGACGCGCAGATGCAGGGTGAGCCGGCGCGTTATGTCCGGGTGACGCGGCTTTTTGCCGAACGCGACTTCTCGGGCGAGGTGTCGGTCACCGTCGGCCAGACGCTGCGGGCGCGGCAGGCGATGGCGCTGGACCTGATGCTGGACGCGCTGTGGCCGATGCTGCTGGCCGGGATCGCGATGCTGGTGATGGCATGGTTCGTCGTGCGCGGGGCGATGCGCCCGCTGGACGCGCTGTCCGAGGGCATGACCGCCCGCGACCCCTACGACCTGACCCCCATGTCGACCGAGGGCCTGCCGCGCGAGTTGCAGGTCATGCTGGGCGCCGTCAACCGCTTCATGGGGCGGCTCGACCGGCAGGTCGACGCGATGCGCAACCTGATCTCGGACACCGCGCACCAGCTGCGCACCCCGGTCGCCGCGATCCGGGTGCAGGCCGAGACGATCCTCGACATCCCGGAGCCCGAGCCGCGCGAGCGGGCGCTGGCGCGGCTGCTGGCGCGAACCCGGTCGCTGGGCACGCTGCTGGACCAGCTCCTGTCTCGCGCGCTGGTGATCCACCGCACCGACAGCGCCCCGCGCCTGCCACTCGACCTGCGCGAGGTGGCGCTGGACATCGTGGAACGGAGCGATCACGAACTGCTGTCGCCGGGGGCCGAGGTGCGGCTGGTGATCGGCGAGGAGCCGGTGATGGTGGCCGCCGACGCGTTCTCCGTGACCGAGGCGGGTCGGAACCTGCTGTCCAACGCGCTCAAGCATGGCCGCGCCCCGGTCCTGATCGGGGTGGAGGGGGGCGCCGCCGAGGCCGCGCTCTGGGTGCAGGATGCGGGCCCCGGACCGGATGCCGAAACCACGGCCCGGCTGGGCGCCCGGTTCGAACGCAGCCAGTCCTCGCCCGAGGACAGCGCGGGTCTGGGCCTGTCCATCGTCAAGGCCGTGGCGGCGGCCTTCGGCGGGCGGATGGAGATGGCGCAAAGGGACGACGGGTTCCGCGTCTCGCTGATCCTGCCCGCGCTGCAGGCGGAGGATACGCCCTGAAACACCTTGTCTCCCTCGCGATCGCTGTGTCCTGCGTCCTGGCGCTCAGCCTGTCCCTCCCCGCGATGGCGCAGGAGGACCGGGCACGCTTCGGCGCGGGGCCCGATGTGCTGCTGGTCCGCTCGACCACCGACATCGGCATCATCCGTCCGGTGATCGACGCCTTCATCGCCGCCAACCCGGATCTGTCCGTCGATTACGAGCAGTGGGGGTCCAACGACCTATTCGCGATCACCCGCGAGGCCTGTCAGGGGCAGGGCGACCCTGCCGATGCCGTGATCTCCTCCGCCGTCCAGCAGATGGTCTGGCTGGTCAACGCCGCCTGCGCCGCGCCCTACCGGTCGGCCCTGACGGCGGCGCTGCCCGCCGACCGTCGCTGGCGGGACGAGATCTGGGGCATCACCGAGGAACCCGCCGTCACCGTCTACAACAAGCGCGCGATCGGCGGCGCGGACATCCCGCGCGACCGCTTTGCGCTGCTCGACATGATGCGCGCGCAGCCGGATTTCCTGCGTGGGCGGATCGCCACCTACGACATACAGGAATCCGGGCTGGGCTACCTCTTCGCCCATATCGACAGCCTCGAGGCGACGACCTTCGGCGCGATGCTCGAAGGCTTTGCCCGTGTCGGCGCCATCGCCACCTGCTGCTCGGCCGAGATCATCGACGGTGTCGCTGAGGGGCGCTACTACATCGCCTACAACGTGCTCGGCTCCTACATCGCGGGCGCGCTCTCGCCCGAGGTGGGCGTCATCCTGCCCGAGGATTACACGCTGGTCCTGTCCCGCAGCCTGCTGATCCCGCGCGCGGCGCGGAACCCGGACGGGGCCGCGCGGCTGCTCGACTTCGTCCTCTCGTCCGAAGGTCGGGCTTTGTTGGCCGCGGCGGGGCTGGCGATGCGGGCGGACCCGGACGAATCCGGCCTGCTGCCGAGCGCCAAGCGCGCGATCGCGCTGTCCCCCGCGCTGCTGATCGCGATGGACGCCAACCGGCGCAGCCGCCTGTTCACGCTGTGGGAGGACGCGTTCATCGAGGCGGCGACGCCATGACGGGTGGCAGGGGGATGATCCTGTGCTGCGGCGAGGCGCTGATCGACATGATCCCGCATCCGACCACGGCCGGGCGTGACGGCTACGTCCCGCATCCCGGCGGCGGCTTGCTGAACACGGCGATCGCGCTCGGCCGGCTCGGTCTACCGGCGGGGGTATTTACCGGCCTGTCCACGGACCTCTTCGGCGAGTTTCTGGTCCGCGCGCTGGCGGACAGCCACGTCGACACCACGCTCTCGGTCCGGTCGGCGCGGCCCACGACGCTGGCCTTCACCCACATCGTGGGCGGCGATGCGCGCTACAGCTTCCACGACGAGAACACGGCCGGGCGGATGCTGACGCCGGACGACCTGCCCGCGCTGCCGGACGTGGTATCGACTCTGTTGTTCGGTGGATTCAGCCTGGCGGTCGAACCCTGCGCCGATGCCTATGCCGCGCTGCTGGACCGTGCCGGGGCGGACCGGGTGGTGATGATCGACCCGAACGTCCGGCCAGGCTTCATCGACGACGAGGCGCGGTATCGTGCCCGGCTGGACCGGATGCTGCGGCGGGCCGATATCGTGAAGCTGTCGGATGCCGATCTGGACTGGCTGATGCCGGGTCCGGCGTCCGAGGCCGACAGCGCCCGCGCGATCAGCGCCCTCGGCCCGGCGGTGGTGATCGTCACGCGCGGTGCTTTGGGGGCGGCAGGCTATCTGTCCGGCGACAGGACGGTCGCGGTGCCCGCCGTTCCGGCCAGCGTCGTCGACACCATCGGGGCGGGTGACACGTTCAACGCGGGCGTTCTGGCCGGGCTCCACCGCGCGGGCGTTCTGGACCGGGACGGGGTGCGGAACCTCGATCCCGCCACGCTGACCGCCGCGCTGGAACTCGGCGCGCGGGCAGCGGCGGTGACGGTCGGGCACAGCGGCGCGAACCCGCCTTGGCTGGCTGAGCTGGGCGAGGACTAGGGCGCCGCAAGCCGGAGATCAGCTGGCGTCAATACTCCGGGGAGGCCGGGATTTCGAAATTCATCCCATAATATGGAATGATATCGGCCCCTCTTTGCCTGCGCCTGATGTGATTCATTTCGAAGCCTGTGTATCAGCAGTTGACACACGGCAATCCCCTCGACGAGACTTTCATTCGCTATGGAAGGACATTTGTCCCATAATGTGGGAGATGTGGCGATGGATTTCACCTGGACCGAGGAGGACGCGGCCTACCGCGCCCGCATCCGCGCGTTTCTCGAACGCGAACTGCCCGACACATGGCCCGACATCGCCCGCCACGGCCCCGGATCGGCCGAGCAGACGGCGTTCAGCCTCGACTTCTGCCCCAAGCTGGCCGAGGCCGGCCTGCTGATCCCGCACTGGCCCGAGGAATGGGGCGGTGCCGCCCGTCCCGCATGGGAGCATTTCATTCTGGGCGAGGAGCTCTGGCGCGCGGGCGAGCCGCGCGGGGCGCAGTACATGAACGTCAACTGGATCGGGCCGGTGCTGATGAAATACGGCTCGCCCGAGCAGAAGGCGCGGTACCTGCCCGAGATGGCGCAGGGGCGGGCGATCTGGTGCCAGGGCTTCTCCGAACCGAACGCCGGGTCCGACCTTGCCTCGCTCAGGACCCGCGCGGTGCGGGACGGTGCGGATTACGTCATCAACGGACAGAAAATCTGGACCTCCTACGCGGCGCTGGCGGGCACCTGTTTCCTGCTGGCCCAGACCGGGGATGCCGGGGGCGGCCGGTCGGGCATCGCGATCTTCCTCGTACCGATGGACACGCCGGGGATCGAGGTGCGGGCGATCCCCAGCCTCATCGGCCATGGCGACATCCACGAGGTCTTCTTCACCGACGTCCGTGTGCCCGCCTCGGCCCGTGTCGGCGAAGAAGGCGAGGGCTGGGCGATCATCTCCTACGGGCTGGCCAACGAACGGGTCGGGATCCCGCGCTATGAAATGGCCAGCCACGAGCTGGACAGGATGGTGGCCGAACTGAAGGCGCGCGGACAGTTCGGCGACAGCGTGGTGCGCAGCCGTGCGGCGGCGGCGGGGGCGGCCTGCGAGGCGGCGCGGCTGCAGGTCTATCGCGTCGTGGACGGCCGCGCGCGCAACCTCGCCCCCGGCAGCGACTCCAACCTCGCCCGCGTGGCGGTGGTGACGGCGGAACACGCGGTCACGGATTTCGGCATGGATTTCCTGCCCGACTGCTTCAGCGGCACGGACCACCCGTCTTTCCTGTCGCACCACGAACGCGCCATCGTCACCGGGATCGCGGCGGGGGCGGCGGAAATCCAGCTGAACCTCGTGGCGCGCCGCCACCTGAACCTGCCCAAGGGGGCCTGAGCGATGCGGTTCGAACCCAACGACAGCCAGGCGACCTTTGCCGGAGTACTGGGCCAGATGCTGGCAGCCCCGCAGGCCGGGTTTCAGGCCGTGCCGGACTGGGGCCGCTTCGACTACGGTGACCGGCTGGACCGGCAACTGGCCGAGAACGGCTTTTTCGACGCCGCGACCGAGGACGACCTCGGCCCGGTCGCGGCGGCGCTGATGGTGCATAACGTGGCGCGGGCGGCGGTCTGCGTGGAATGCGCGGCCTCGGCGCTGGTCCGCCCGTTTCTGGGGCGCGAGGTGCCGCGCCCGCTGGCGGTGGTGGTGGACGATGCGCCGGGGGCGATCCGCTACCTGCCGCAGGCGCGGGGCCTCGTGTCGATCACCGCCGATGCGGTGCACTACGCCGATCTGCCCGAAGGCGCGGTGACGCGGGTGGACAGCCTCTATGCCTACCCCATGGGCACTGTCGACCGCGCCGCGCTGGACTGGCAGCGGCTCGACGCCGATCCCGCCCGCCTGCGGGCGCTGTGGCAGGTGGCCGTCGCGGCGGAACTGGCCGGGCTGCTCGGCGCCGGGACAGAGGCCGTAATCGAACACGTCAGCCAGCGGCACCAGTTCGGCCAGCCGCTCGGTGCCTTTCAGGGCATTCAGCACCGGCTGGCTACCGCTGCAGTCGAGATTGATGGGGCAAGACTGCAGGCCCTTCGGGCAGCGCAGAGCGGCGGCATCGGGGATGCCGCCGCCGCGCTCGGCTATGCGCAGGGGATCGCGACACGGATCGGCTATGACCTGCACCAGTTCATGGGCGCCATGGGGATGACGCTGGAACATCCGCTGCACCGCTGGACCTACCGCGCGCGGCTGCTGCGGGCGGACATGGGCGGATCGGCGGCAAGCTACCTGGCCTATGCGGACGCAAGATGGGGCGCGGCATGACGGGCGGCGCAGGGTGGCGGGACGTCCGGCCCGCATTCCGTCGGATCATGGGGGCAGAGGCATGACGAACGACCGGCGCGATCCTTACCGGCGGGCGGATCTGGCCCCGCTCTATGATCCCAAGAGCATCGCCGTCGTCGGCGCCTCGCCCCGCGCCGGGTCCTTCGGCGGCCGCACGGTCGAGAACCTCGCCGGGTTCGACGGGGCGGTTTACCTGGTCAACGAGCGCTATGACGAGATCGGCGGCAGACGATGCTATTCCGCGCTGGCGGCGCTGCCCGAGGTGCCGGACCTCGCCGTCCTGACCACGCCCGCCGCCACCATCGAGCCGTTGCTGGACGAATGCATCGCCGCCGGGGTCCCGGCCGTGATGCTCTATGCCTCGGGCTTTGCCGAACTCGCGACCGCCGAGGGGCAGGCGGCGCAGGAGCGGATCGCCCGCCGCGCCCGCGCGGCCGGCATCCGTCTGCTGGGGCCGAATTGCGTCGGTCTGCTGAACTACACCAGCGGCGCGCGGATCACCTTTGCCGGCACGCCAGAGGGACGGCACGGGGGCGGCCCGGCGATCGGTCTGGTCTGTCAGTCCGGCGCGCTCGGCTTCGCGCTGGCACAGGCGATGGATCGCGGGGTCGGGTTCAGCCATGTCGTCAGCTGCGGCAACTCGGCGGATGTGGACGTGGCCGATTGGGTGGCGGCCCTGGCCGACGATCCGACCTGCACCGCCATTGCCTGCGCCTTCGAGGGCGTTTCGGATCCGCTGCGGTTCCTGGAAGCCGCCCGCATCGCGTGGCAGGCGGACAAGCCGCTGATCGTCTACAAGATGGCCGTCGGCGACGAGGGTGCTGCGGCGGCGCTGTCGCACACCGCTTCGCTGGCCGGATCGGCGGCGCTGTGGCAGGCGCTGTTCGACCGGGGCGGGGCGGTGCAGGTGCACGATTTCGACGCGCTGATCGAAACGGCGTGGTTCTTTGCCAAGGCGCCCGCGCCGCTGGCCGATGGCGTGGCGATGCTCTCCGGCTCGGGCGGCGCGGCGATCATGTCCGCCGATTTCGCCGAGATCACCGGCGTGCCGATGCCGCAGCCGACCCCCGAGGTTGTCGGGCGGCTCAAGGCGCTGATCCCGCCCTTCGTGCCCGCCCGCAATCCCTGCGACGTGACCGCCGGGGTCATCAACGACATGGACACGCTGCTGGCCTGTGCCGACGCCCTGCTGGGCGATCCGAATTACGGCACGCTGATCTATGGCTATGCCTATGCCTACGAGACCGCGACCGTCCGCCAGCCGCACCTCAGCCGGTTGGCCGAACGTCACGGCAAGCCGATCATCTACGCCTGGCTGACGCAGCTGCTGGAGGGTCCGGGCCGGATCGAGGCCGAACGCGATCCGAACGTCGCCGTCGTCAGTTCGATGCGCCGTGCGTTCGAGATCGTCCGGGCGTGGACCGAACGCGGGAAGCGCAGGGCGGTGGTCGCCACGAAGACATCGTCAGGCCCCGAGGGCCGCGAGGTGGCCACGGAGATCCTGTCCGCCGCACCGGGCGCGACACTGGGCGAGGCGGAGGCCAAGGCGCTCCTCGCCGCCTATGGTGTCGCGGTGCCGCGCGAACACCGGGCAGCCAGTGCCGCCGCGGCGAATGACGCGGCGCAGTCCATCGGCGGTCCGGTCGTGGTCAAGGTCGACAGCCCCGACATCGCGCACAAGTCCGACGCGGGCGGTGTCCTGCTGGATGTGACCGATGCGGCGGCGGCCTTCGACCGGATCGTCACGGCCTGCCGTGCCGCCCACCCCGAGGCCCGCATCGACGGTGTTCTGGTGCAGGAGATGGTGCCGCAGGGGCTGGAGATCATCGCGGGGTTCCGAAATGTCGAAGGCTTCGGCCCGGTCCTGACCGTCGGCCTTGGCGGTGTGCTGACCGAGGTTCTGTCCGACAGCGTCTCGGCGCTCGCCCCGGTCACGTCTGACGAGGCGCGGGACATGCTGCTGCGGCTGCGCGGGGCGCGGCTGTTAGATGGCTTCCGTGGCGCTCCGCCCGTGGACCTCGACGGGGTTGCGGCGGCGGTGGCGGCGATCTCGCGGATTGCGGTGGATTTCCCGGACCGTCTGGCGGAATTCGACGTCAACCCGCTGATCTGCCTGCCCGACCGCTGTGTCGCGGTGGACGGGCTGGGCGTGCTGTCGGCGCGGGGCTGACCCCCTGTCTCTCACGATACGGGATGCATTCCCGACGCCCTCCCATTACCTTCGGCCAAAAGCGCAAGGGAGGCGTGGCGTGAGGCAGGACGGCACACAGGCGATACGGCGGGCGGCGGCGATCCTGAAGCGGATCGCCCACGAGGCGGATGGCGAGAACGCGACACTGGCCAGCATTTCGCAGGCGGTGGACCTGCCGCGTTCGACGGCGCATCGCATTCTCAAATGCCTGACCGACACCGGGCTCGCCACCTACGACCCCAAGTCGCGCCGCTACGAGATCGGCATGCTGGCCTACGAGCTGGGACTGGCGGTCAGCGACAACGTGCTGCAACTGGCCCCATGGGCGGCGGCGGCGGACCGGGTCGCGCAGCGGGCCAACGTCACCACCTACCTCATGCGGCGGTCGGGGATGGAAGCCGTCTGTGTCCACAAGGCCGAGGGCCGCACGCTGATCCGGGTGATCCCGGTCGAGGTCGGCCAGCGCCGCTATCTGGGCGTGGGCGCGGGAGCGACGGCGCTGCTGGCGGCGCTGCCCGACGATACCGTGACCCGCGTGCTGGAGGCCATCGCGCCGGAACTCGGCACCTACGAGGCGCTGAACCCCGACACGATCCGCTCGGCCGTGGCCAAGGCCCGCAGCACCGGCTTCGCAGAGAGCGAGGGCCGCGCCTATCGGTCGATCTACGGGCTTGGCGCCGGGATCCGGGCGCATATGGGGGCGTCGGACCTCGCCATTTCCATCGCCGCACATGCGCCCGATGTCGACGCCACGCGGATCGCGGAGTGGAAACGTATCATCAGCGAAGAGATCGCCGCGACGGCGGCGCGCGCAGGTCCCGCAGGGGCGTGAGCCCGCGGACCCGAGGCCGAAGGATCAGTCGCCGTCTGACGCTCCGTTTTCGGACAGCAGCCGTTCCAGCCCCGCCTCCAATTGCGCGAAGGTCTCGCCCAGCCGTCGCTCCAGCTCGACCTGGTGCGCCTTGGCCAGCGGCAACAGCTCGGCCATCATCGCACGGCCCTTCGGGGTCAGCGACAGCGACACCAGCCGCCGGTCGCGGTCGTTGCCGCGCTTGGCGATCAGGCCGGATTCCTCAAGCCGTTTGGCGGTCCGGCTGACCTCGTATTTCTCCAGCGCCACCCGCGCCTCGATATCGCGGACGGACACCTCGCCCGAATGGGCCAGATGCACCAGCACGCGCCATTCCGGAATCGTGATCCCGAACCGCGCCCGGTACATCCGGGCCAGTTCCTCGCTCGTCCGCTTGGCAGCGACCGCCAGCCGGTAGGGCGTGAACCCGTCGAGGTCGAAATCGGGCAGGGGGATCTGGTCGTCGTCTCGCATCCGGGCCTCGCATCGGCGGCGGTTTCATTGCGGATGCTATGAATCATTTGACATCATTGCAACTGCAACGTTTTATCGGACCTGTCGAAAGGACCGATTCCCGGTGCGCCGGGGTCCGGCGACACGGGGAGGATCCGAGATGACCAAGCATGAGCTGCCCAAGGGCATGATCCGCGCGACCGACACGACCGGCACGCACGAGGGCTATATGCCCGGCTTCGGCAACGATTTCGAAACCGAGGCCCTGCCGGGCGCGCTGCCGCAGGGCATGAACTCGCCCCAGAAATGCAATTACGGTCTCTACGGCGAACAGCTGTCGGGCACCGCCTTTACCGCCCCGAGCCATCAGAACGAACGGACGTGGTGCTATCGCATCCGGCCCTCGGTCAAGCACTCCTCGCGCTATCGCAAGATCGCGCTGCCCTACTGGAAGACCGCGCCGCACGTGGACCCCGACGTGATCTCGCTGGGCCAGTATCGCTGGGACCCGGTGCCGCATTCCGAGGATCGCCTGACCTGGCTGACCGGCATGCGCACCATGACGACGGCGGGGGACGTGAACACGCAGGTCGGGATGGCCTCGCACATCTACCTCGTCACGGATTCGATGGTGGACGAATACTTCTACTCCGCCGACAGCGAACTGCTGGTCGTCCCGCAGGAGGGCCGGTTGCGGTTCTGCACCGAACTCGGCGTGATCGACCTGGAACCGCAGGAGATCGTGATCCTGCCGCGCGGGCTGGTGTATCGCGTGGAGGTGCTCGAGGGCCCCTGCCGCGGCTTTGTCTGCGAGAACTACGGCCAGAAGTTCGCCCTGCCGGGGCGCGGGCCCATCGGGGCCAACTGCATGGCGAACCGCCGCGACTTCAAGACGCCCGTCGCCGCCTACGAGGACCGCGAGACGCCGTCGCGGATGACGATCAAGTGGTGCGGCCAGTTCCACGAATGCGAGATCGGCCATTCGCCGCTGGACGTGGTCGCATGGCACGGCAACTACTGCCCGGTAAAATACGATCTCAAGACCTACTGCCCGGTCGGCGCGATCCTGTTCGACCATCCCGACCCGTCGATCTTCACCGTCCTGACCGCGCCTTCGGGGGTCGAGGGGACGGCCAACATCGACTTCGTCCTGTTCCGCGAACGCTGGATGGTGGCCGAGGACACGTTCCGCCCGCCGTGGTACCACAAGAACGTCATGTCCGAACTGATGGGCAACATCTATGGCCAGTACGACGCCAAGCCGCAGGGCTTTGTTCCCGGCGGGATGAGCCTGCACAACATGATGCTGCCGCACGGGCCCGACCGCGAGGCCTTCGAGGGCGCGTCGAATGCGGAGCTGAAGCCACACAAGCTGGACAACACGATGTCCTTCATGTTCGAGACCCGCTTTCCGCAGCACCTGACGGCCTTTGCCGCCACCGAGGCGCCGCTGCAGGACAACTATATCGACTGCTGGGACAGCCTCGAGAAGAAGTTCGACGGCACGCCGGGCCGGAAATGAGGGACCGGGGGCCAGCCCCCGGACCCCCGGCATATTTATGGCAAGATGAAGCAGGGGACGCAGGGCCCCGGACACACATGGAGGCAAGGATGGCCAAGGCATTCGCATCGCAGGGCGACCTGACCGAAAAGACGATCAGCTTTACCGAGGTGGGCGACGGCCTCTGGGCCTTCACCGCCGAGGGCGACCCGAACACCGGTGTCATCATCGGCGACGAGAGCGTGATGATCGTCGAGGCGCAGGCGACGCCCCGGCTGGCGCGCATGGTGATCGAGAAGGTCCGCAGCGTGACCGACAAGCCGATCAGCCACCTTGTCCTGACCCACTACCACGCGGTCCGCGTTTTGGGCGCAAGTGCCTACGGCGCGAGGGAAATCATCATGTCCGACACCGCGCGCGCGCAGGTGGCCGAGCGCGGGCAGGAGGACTGGGACAGCGAATTCGGACGCTTCCCCCGGCTGTTCCAGGGGCACGAGGAAATCCCCGGCCTGACATGGCCGACGACGACCTTTTCCGATGCGATGACCGTCTATCTCGGCAACCGCCGCGTCGACATCATGCATGTCGGCCGGGCACACACCGCGGGCGACGCGGTGATCTGGGTGCCGGATCAGGAGGTGCTGTTTACGGGCGACATCGTGGAATACCACTCCGCTTGCTATTGCGGCGACGGGCATTTCACCGACTGGCCGGACACCCTCGACAACGTCGCCAGCTTCGAGCCGCAGGCGATCGCGCCGGGGCGGGGGGATGCGCTGGTCGGGCAGGCGATGGTCGAGGCGGCCATCGAGAACACCAAGGATTTCGTGCGCTCCACCTATCGCCCGGTGGAGAAGGTCGTCGCGCGGGGCGGCACGCTGAAAGAGGCGTGGGACGCCGTGCGTGCCGAATGCGACCCCAAGTTCGCCGACTACGCGATCTATGAACACTGCCTGCCGTTCAACGTCGCCCGCGCCTATGACGAGGCGCGCGGGATCGACACGCCGCGCATCTGGACCGCCGAGCGGGACCAGCAGATGTGGGCGGCGCTGCAGGGCTGAGGAGGGCGGCGGGGCTGACCCCCGCCCCAAGCGGACGGGGGAGGAGACCATGCCGCTAGACGACCGTTACCAGCTGGCCTTCCGGCTGTATCCTTATGAACGCTCGGCGGATCAGGACGCCGCCGCGCCGGTCCGTCATCCGGTCGTCGTCATGGGCGGCGGTCCTATCGGGGTGGCGACGGCACTCGATCTGGGGCTGCAGGGGATCCCCGTCGTGCTGCTGGACGATCACGAGGGCATCGGGCAGGGGTCGCGGGCGATCTGTTTCTCCAAGCGGTCGCTGGAGATCGCGGACCGCTACGGCTGCGCCGGGCCGATGCTGGACAAGGGCGTGGTCTGGAACCTCGGCAAGGTGTTTCACGAAGACCGGAAGGTTTATGAATTCAATCTCCTGCTCGAGGAAGGCCACCGGTTCCCCGCCTTCATCAACCTGCAGCAGCCCTATTTCGAGAAGTTCCTCGTCGAACGCGTCCGCGCCGCGCAGGCCGCCGGCGCGCCGATCCAGCTACGCGGCAAGAACCGGGTGCAGGGCGTCGACATCAAGGCCGATCACGTCGCGCTGACCGTCGACACGCCCGAGGGGACCTACACGATCGAGGCCGACTGGCTGATCGGCTGCGACGGCGCGGGCAGCCCGCTGCGCGGGATGATGGGGCTGGAATTCGAGGGGCGCGTGTTTCAGGACAGCTTCCTGATCGCCGACATCAGGATGCTGTCCGAAAGCTTCCCGACCGAGCGGTGGTTCTGGTTCGAACCCAGTCACAAGGCCGGGGCCTCGACCCTGTTGCACCGGCAGCCGGATGACGTGTGGCGGGTGGATTTCCAGATCGGGTGGGACGTCGACCGCAAGGAGGAGCTGAAGGAAGAGAACGTCCGGCGCCGCCTAAACGCCTTTCTCGGCGGGCAGGTCGAATACGAGATCGTCTGGACCTCGATCTACACCTTCCAGTGCCGCCGCATGAAGCGCTTCCGCCACGGGCGGGTGATCTTCGCGGGGGACAGCGCGCATCAGGTCAGCCCCTTCGGCGCGCGGGGCGCGAACTCGGGCATGCAGGATGTCGACAACCTCGGGTGGAAGCTGGGGATGGTGATCCGGGGCGAGGCGCCTGACGGGCTGCTGGACAGCTATGACGAGGAGCGGCGGCACGGGGCGGACGAGAACATCCTGAACTCGACGCGGGCGACGGATTTCATCACGCCCAAGTCCAAGATCAGCCATATCTTCCGCAACGCCGTGCTGTCGCTGGCCGAGCATCACGCCTTTGCCCGGCCGCTGGTGAATTCGGGGCGCCTGTCGGTGCCCTGCACCTATGACGGGCTGTCGCTGACCGGCGCGGATGACCTGCCGGACGGCCCGGCGCGGTCGCGGCCGGGCAGCCCCTGCCCGGATGCGCCGCTCGGGAACGGGTTCCTGCTGAACGCGCTCGGGGGCGGCTTCGTTCTGCTGACCGTGGATGCCGAGGCGCCGGAGCGCCTGGACGTGGAAGCCGTTGCCGTCCGGCGTGTTTCGGTTTCAGCCGCGGACGATCCGACCGGGGCGCTGGCCGCGCGCTATCTGGGCGGGGCCGTGTCTGCCGTCTACCTGATCCGCCCCGACCAGCATGTCGTCGCGCGCTGGCCTGCCTATGACGCGGATGCTGTCCGCGCTGCGGTCAACCTCACCTGCGGCAGGGGGTAGAGCCATGGCGCAGCTTGTCACGACACCGAACATCGACGCCCCGGACGAATTCTATGCCGACCTGATCCGGTCGCATGACGGTCTGAGCGATGACGAAAGCGCCGCGTTCAACGCGCGGCTGATCCTGCTGCTGGCAAACCATATCGGCGACCGCGCGATACTGGCCGAAGCGCTGCGCGCCGCCGCAGACACGTAGCGTTCAGGCAGATTCGAGGAAGACCACGGGTTCGGTCCACTGGATCAGGACGACGCAGCCCTCGTCCGACCAGACCGAATGCTGGGTGCCCGGCGGGTTCAGCACGAAGCTGCCAGTCGGATAGTGCCCGTTCTCGTCGGTCTGGCTGCCTTCGAGGACCAGCACGGTCTCCAGCCCCGGATGCCGGTGCAGCGGCGCGCGGGCGCCGGCCGCGTAACGCAACAGGGCGACACGCGGCGCGCCGTCCTGCAGGACGCAGATCTCGATGCCACCGTGAAAGGGCGCGAAGGGCTTGTCGGCCCATCCCCCCTGCAGCAGATCGCTGTGCACCGAGGGATCAGGCATCGACGGGGGCGAGGGCTGACAGGATGGCGTCGACCGGCGCGGTCCACCCCACGATGGCCCCCTGCGCGCGGATCATGGCCAGCGCGGCGGCCTTGAACTCGGGGAAGTAGCTTTCGGTCGCATCCTCGGCCAGCAGGCACTCGAACCCGCGGTCATTCGCTTCGCGCATGGTGGTCTGGACGCAGACCTCCGTCGTGACGCCCGCGAAGATCAGGGTTTTTGTCCCCAGCCCGGCCAGATGCGGGCCGAGGTCGGTGGCGTAGAACGCGCCCTTGCCGGGCTTGTCGATCACCTTTTCATCCGGCAGCGCGGCAAGGTCCGGCACGATCTCGGCCCCCGGTTCGCCCGCGATCAGGACCCGTCCCATCGGTCCGGGATCCCCGATGCGGAGGCTGGGCGCGCCGCGCAGTCGCTTGGCCGGGGGACAGTCGGACAGATCCGGCAGGTGACATTCGCGGGTGTGGATGACCGGGATCCCGGCCGCGCGGCACCCGGCGATCAGCCGCGCGGTGGCGGGCACGATGGCCTGCAACAGCGCCACGTTGTTGCCGAGCGAGGCGCCGAAGCCGCCCGGTTCGATGAAGTCGCGCTGCATGTCGATCACGATCAGCGCGGTCGTCGCAGGGTCGAGGTCCAGAGGAAAGGGCTGTGCGTCGATCTTCATGCGTGGCCCCCCATGTGATGACCGATGGTCGGGATGTCGGCCTCGGCCGCCGTGCATTCATAGACCAGGCTGCCTTCGGACATCACCAGCACCCGGTCGGCCAGTTCGAGGATCTCGTCCAGATCCTCGCTCATCAGCAGCACCGCCGCGCCCTGGTTGCGGGCGGTCATAATGCGGCGGCGGATCTCGGCGACGGCGGTGAAGTCGAGGCCGAAGCAGGGGTTGGAGATCACCAGCAGATCGACCTCGCCCTCAAGCTCGCGCGCCAGCACCGCGCGCTGGACGTTGCCGCCGGACAGCGACGCGATCGGGCTTTCGATCGACGCGGTCTTGACCTTGTACTCCGCCACCAGCCGCTCGGCCCGGCGCTTCATCTCGCCGGGCGCCAGCCAGAAGCGGGGCTTGTCGCGGCCGGTCTCGAAGCTGCGGAAGCCGATGTTCTCGGCAACCGTCATCCGCGGGGCGCAGGCGTTGTGCAGCGGTTCCTCGGGCAGGTAGCGGACCTTGAGCCCGCGTTCCTCGGCCCGCGTCGCGTGGTAGGGCGCGCCGTGGACGGTCATGCGCCCCGCCGCCAGCGGACGTTGGCCGGTGAGGATCTCCATCAGTTCCATCTGGCCGTTGCCCGAGATCCCGGCGATGCCCACGATCTCGCCCGCCCGGACGGACAGCGCGTCGATGGCGATGTCCTTGAGGCCCGAGCGGTCGCGCGCGCGGACGTTTTCCAGCGCCAGAACCGCCGCGCCCTCGGTCGCTTCGCGCGGGGCGGGGTCCACGGGCTTGGCGTCGCCCATCATCATCGCGGCCATGTCCTGATGGCTGAGGTCGCGGACCAGTCCGCCGCCCACGTATTTGCCGCGCCGGAGGACCGAGACCTCGTCGGCAAAGGCCGTCACTTCGCGGAACTTGTGGCTGATCATCAGCACCGACAGCTCGCCCGCCTCGCAGAGCTTGCGCACGTGGCCCAGCACCTCGTCCGCCTCGTCCGGTGTCAGGACCGAGGTCGGCTCGTCGAGGATCAGGAAGCGGCGGCCGAGGTAGAGCTGTTTCAGGATCTCCAGCTTCTGCTTTTCGCCCGCCGCCAGCCGGTGCACCGGTTCGGTCAGCGGCACGCGGAACGGCATGGCGTTCATGAAGGCCGTCAGGTCCTTCATCTCGGCATCCCAGTCGATTACGGCGGGCACGTCCGCGCGGCTGATGACGAGGTTCTCGGCCGCCGTCAGGGCCGGGACCAGCGTGAAATGCTGGTAGACCATGCCAAGCCCCTTGGCATGGGCGTCGCGCGGATCGGTCACGCCGCCGTCGAAGCCGTCGATCAGCAGGTTGCCCGAAGTCGCGTGGTAGAAGCCCATGATGCACTTCACCAGCGTCGACTTGCCCGCGCCGTTCTCGCCCAGAAGCGCGTGGAACGAGCCGGGCCTGACCTCGATCGACACGTTGTCCAGCGCGGTGAAGCTGCCGAACCGCATTGTCATGCCGACCGTCTCGATCCCGACGGCGGTCTTGGCGCCGTCAGGCTTGGCGTACACCGCCACGGGGATATCCGGTTCGGCCGACATCCTCACGGCAGCACCGCCAGCAGATCGGTCGATTTGGCCGTCGCGCCGAAGACGCCGCCCTGCATGTGGATCATCTGGATCGCCGCCTCGTGGTTGCGCGGGTCCGTCGCGGCGCAGCAGTCGGTCAGCATCACGCATTCGAAGCCGCGGTCGTTCGCCTCGCGCATGGTGGTGTGGACGCAGACGTCGGTGGTGATCCCGGTCAGGACGATGTTGTCGATCCCCTTCAGCCGCAGGATCATTTCCAGATCGGTCGCGCAGAAGGATCCCTTGCCGGGTTTGTCGATGATGACCTCGCCCGGGAGCGGGGCGAGGTCATCAATGATCTCCCACCCTGGCTCTCCGCGGGTGAGGATCTTGCCGCAAGGGCCGGGGTCACCGATCCCGGCGCCGATCTGGCGTGACCGCCACCGCTTGTTGGCGGGCAGATCGGCGAGGTCCGGACGGTGTCCCTCGCGGGTATGGATGACCATGTAGCCCTTCTCGCGGAACGCCTTGAGCAGGGCCTTGATGGGTTCGATGGGCGCGCGGGTCAGGCTGATGTCGTAGCCCATGCTGTCGACATAGCCGCCGGGGCCGCAGAAATCGGTCTGCATGTCGATGATGATCAGCGCCGTGTTCTCGGGCCGCAGGTCGCCGTTCCACGGCCAGGCATAGGGGGCCGAGGCGATGGTGGTTCCGGTCGGGCTGTCGGTCATGACGTTCATGAAGGGGCTCCGGTCATTTCGTGATGGACAATTCGCGCGGCGCGCCAGTCAGGGCGCCGGACTTGGAGGAGGAGGCGATCAGCACCACCAGCGTCAGGACGAAGGGCGCGGCGTAGAACAGGTAATAGCCGCTGGTCACGCCGACCGATTGCAGCGCGGGTCCGAGCGCGCCCGCCGCGCCGAACAGCAGCGCCGCGAAGAAGCAGTTCACCGGCGACCAGCGGGCGAAGATCACCAGCGCCACGGCAATCAGGCCCTGACCCGAGGAAATGCCTTCGTTCCAAGAGCCGGGGTAGAACAGCGACAGGTAGGCCCCGCCGATGCCCGCCAGCGCCCCGCCGAATGCGGTGGCGAGGATGCGCACCCGAGCGGGCCGGATGCCGAGCGCGCGCGCCGCGTCCGAACTGTCGCCGACGACGCGCAGCGTCAGGCCGACGCGGGTCCGGCGCAGCATCCATGCCAGCGCCAGCGCCAAGGCCGCGCCGATCAGGAACAGCACGTTCACCCGCAGCGCCGCCTGCACCTGCGGCAGGTCCGACCACCAGCCGAGGTTGATCGACGGCAGGTCCGGTGCGACCGGCTGGATGAACGGCTTGCCGAAGAAGAAGGCGAGCCCGGTTCCGAGCAGCATCAGCGCGATGCCGATGGCGATGTCGTTGACCTTGGGCAGCGAACAGAGCAGCCCGTGGACAAGGCCGAAGACCGACCCGGCCACCGCCGCCGCCAGCACGCCGATCCATGCCGATCCGGTCATGAAGGCCAGCGCGTAGCCCGCCATCGCGCCGAAGACCAGCGTGCCTTCGAGTCCGAGGTTGATGCGGCCCGAGCGTTCGGTGATGACCTCGCCCAGCGACACGAAGAGGAAGGGAGTGGAGACGCGGATCGCGCCGCCCAGCATGGCGATCGGCACCGCCCAGAGACCGATTTCGCCACTCATGCGCGGCCTCCTTTCGACAGCCAGCCGACAAGATCGATGCGACCGGTGAAGGTTTCGGATGCGAGGATCGCGACAAAGACGAAGCCCTGCAGCACCAGCATGGTCGCGTCGGGCAGGTCCATCCGTCGCTGGACGAGGCCCGAGGATGCCTCGAACCCCGCCAGCAGCAAGGCGACGGGGATGATCGCCAAGGGATTGTGACGCGCAAGAAAGGCGACGAGGATGCCGGTGTAGCCGTAGCCCGAGGCCAGCGATGCGTTGGCCGATCCGTGCACCGCGCTGACCTCGAAATACCCGGCCAGCCCCGCGAAGGCGCCGCCGAGCGCGGTGAAGCCGATCACCAGTTTGCCGACCGGCAGCCCCTGCACCTGCGCGGCGCGGACGTTGCCGCCCGCGATCCGGGCCGAGAAGCCGAGCGTCGTGCGCTCGATCAGGACCCAGGCGAAGATGCAGCCGAGGATGCCCAGCACCAGACCCCAGTGCACGTTCCATCCGGGCAGGTCGCCGACCTTCAGCGTCTCGGCCAGCGGCGCGGTCGACGGCTTGTTGAGCGAGGCCGGGTCGCGCAGGGGGCCTTCGACAAGGTGGTTCATCAGGGCGATGGCGATGTAGGCCATCAGCAGCGAGGCGATGGTTTCGTTCACCCCGCGCCACTGCCGCAGCGCGCCGACCGCGCCGATCCACAGGCCGCCGACGACGGCGGCCATGATCGCCAGCAGCGGCATCGCGATGAGGGCGGGCCAGCCCGCCAGCGCGGCGGCGAGGCCGCCGGTCATCACGCCGCCCAGCACGATCGCGCCTTCGCCGCCGATCACCACGAGGCCGAGCCGCGCGGGGATGGCGACGCAGAGCGCGGCGAACAGCAGCGGGGCGGCGCGGGACAGGGTGTTGGTCCAGGAAAAGGCGGTGCCGAAGCCCGCCTTGTAGACGAGGGCGTAGAAATCGACCGGGCTCTTGCCGAGGAACAGCAGGAAGACCGCGAAGGCGAGGAAGCCGGTCAGCAGGGCCGCGACCGGCAGGACAAAGCCCTCGACACGGCCCGCCAGCGGCAGCAGCCACGCGCGGGCCGGTCGCCCCGGCCCGGTGATATCCGCCCCGATCGCCATCTTACGAGGTCGACCCGATGACGCCTTCGACGAGGTAGTTCATCGATTCCAGCGCCACGTCGGTTTCCTCGAACGCCTCGCCTTCCTTGGCGATCACGTTGCCCGCGTTGTCCTTCATCGGACCCGAGATAACGGCATAGCCGCCCGCCATGATCTTGGCGTTGGTGTCCTCGAACTGCTTGCGCGCGGCGTCCGACACGGCGGGGCCGAGCGGGGACATCTTGATGAAGCCCTCGGCGAGGCCGCCGCGGACGAAGTTGTCGATCGGCTCGCCCGCCATCGTCTTCTTGACCATGTCGGTGTAGACGGTCGCCCAGTTCCACTCGGCGCCGGTCAGGTATTTCTCGGGCGCGAGTTCCGACTGGTTGGCGTGGTAGCCGCAGATGAAGCAGTCGCGCGAGGCGGCGGTTTCCATCACCACCTTGGGGCCGTCGACGTGGCAGGTGATGACGTCCGCGCCCGCATCGGCCAGCGCGTTGGTGGCTTCGGCCTCCTTCACGGCCATCGACCATTCGCCGGTAAAGATCACCTGGCAGGTGATGGTCGGATCGACCGACCGCGCGCCCAGCAGGAACGAGTTGATGTTCAGCAGCACCTGCGGGATCGGCTTGGCCGCGACGAAGCCGATCTTCTTGGTCTTGGTCGCGTGACCGGCGGCGATGCCGTTCAGGTACTGGCCCATCCCGATGTAGCCGAAATAGGACCCGGTGTTGGTCGGCATCCCTTCGGACCACAGCCCGCCGCAGTGCTCGAACCGCACGTCGGGATTGGCCGGGGCGACCTTGAGGATATGGGGGTCGAAATAACCGAACGAGGTCGGGAACAGCAGGGTGGCGCCGTCGAAGTTGATCATCGACTCCATCGTCTGCTGGACGTCCTGCGTCTCGGCGACGTTCTCTTCCTCGATGACCGTCACGCCTTCCATCGCCTTCACAACGGCGGCGGCCTCGGCATGGGCCTGGTTGTAACCGTAGTCGTCACGCGGGCCGACGTAGATGAAGCCGACGGTCAGGCTGCCGGACGCACGCGCGGGCATCGCGAGCCCGCCGAGCGCGGCGGCGCCCGCCATCCCGGCGGTGGTGGACAGGAAACGGCGGCGTGTCAGGAATTCGGCCATGTCGGCTCCCCTATCTGTGGATGCTTCCGGCGATTCTGCAGCCGGTTGCAGCCACGATATGCTGGGCAGCGCTGCTGTCTGCTGCTAAGTTCGGTGCGTAGTGGTGCAGATTTTGCAGCGGTCGTCATGAAGCATCTGGAAACGCTCGACTTCATCGAAGCCATCAACCGGGCCGGGTCGATCCGGGGGGCGGCGGATACCTTGTCGCTGACCTCGACGGCGCTGAACCGGCGGCTTCTGGCGCTGGAGGAGGAACTGGGCGCGCCGATCTTCGAACGGCTCCCGCGCGGTGTCCGGCTGTCGCCGGCGGGCGAACTGCTGATCCAGCACATCCGCAGCCAGCGCGCGGATCTGGAGCGGGTGCGTTCCCAGATCGCGGACCTCAAGGGCGAACGGCGCGGCCATGTCAGCGTCGCCTGTTCGCAGGCCCTGCTGCCCTATTTCATGCCGCGCGAGATCAACGCCTACCGCGCCGAGCATCCGCGCGTGACGTTCGAGGTGAACCTGCGCGACCGCTACCGCGCCGAACGGGCGCTGGTGGCGCACCAGGCCGACATCGCGCTGGTGTTCGAACCGGTGCGGCTGGCGGATGTTCAGGTGCTGGCGACGGTGCCGCAGCAGGTCCATGCGGTGATGGCGCGCAACCATCCGCTGGCGGCGAAGCCGGTGCTGCGGCTGTCGGACGTGGCGGGCTATCCGATCGGCCTGCCGAGCGAGGAATTCGGCGTGCGCTACCTGCTGGATATCGCGATGCGGCGGTCGTCGATCCAGCTGACGCCGGACATCGTGTCGGACAGCTTCGAGTTCCTGCGCTGCTATCCGGGACCCGAGATGATGGTGACGCTGCAGATCCCGATCGGCCTGCCGCCCGACGACGGCCGTGACCCGATCGTGTCGCGGCCCATCGACCGGCGCGACGTGCCCGCCGGGCTGCTCTACCTCGCCCAGATGCGGGGCAGGACCTTGCCGGTCGCAGCCGCGAACTTCGCGCGTCAGCTGACCCGGTCGCTGGAACGGACGGCGGCAGGGGACGGGGCAGAGGGGCCTCGCGCCTCCTGACGTTCAACTGTCCGACAGGCGCCGTTGCGGGACGCAGATCGACCGTGCACTCGGCCCCGGTTCTGGTATTCCCGGATCATGGACATCATCCTGATCACCACGGTCATCGCGTCGCTCTTCGTCGTGATCGCCGCAGCCGAGCCGTTCGCGGCCCGCCTGCGGCTGCCCTACAGCGTGATCCTCGCCGTTCTCGGTGTCATGATCGCCGCCGGGGCGATCTTTTTCCTGCAGACCGACCTGACCGACGCCCTGAACCCGGTGGCGGAGGCCATTCTGGGCCTGCCGATCCGGTCGAACGTCTTCATCTACGTCTTCCTGCCGACGCTGCTCTTCCAGGCAACGCTGGGGATGAACCTGCGGCGGATGCTGGACGACTGGGTGCCGATCCTGACGCTTGCCGTGGTGGCGGTGGTGGTGGCCACGGTCAGCGTCGGTTATGCGCTCTACTGGGCCAGTGCGCTGCCACTGGCGGCCTGTCTGCTGATCGGCTCCATCGTCTCGACCACGGACCCGTCGGCGGTGGTCTCGATCTTCCGCTCGATCTCGGCCCCGCGTCGCCTTGCTCGGATCATCGAGGGCGAAAGCCTGCTGAACGACGCCGCGGCCATCGCGCTCTTCGGCCTGTTCATGGCCTTCGTGATGCTGGGGATCCCCGACCCGGAACTGTCCGATGCCATCGCCCGCTTCCCCCTGCTGATCGCGGGTGGGGCCGTAACCGGCTGGTTCGCCGCGCGGGTCGCCGTCTGGGTGATGTCGCTGTTCGCCCGGCACGAACTGGCGCAGATCTCCATCTCGGTCGCCTTGCCCTATCTCGCCTATATCGGCGCGGAGCAGAGCATCGGCGCCTCGGGCGTGATCGCGGTGGTCGCGGCCGGGCTGACCCTGAACCTGACCGCGCCGGGGCGGCTGCCGCCGCAGTCATGGGCCAACCTGCGCGAGTTGTGGGATGTGCTGGCCCACTGGGCCGGGGCGCTGATCTTTATCCTCGCCGCGCTGCTGATCCCGCGGATGCTGGAAGAAGTCCGGCTTGAGGATTTCATCCTCGTCGGCGTGGTGGTTCTGGCGGCGGTCGCGGCGCGGGCGGTGATCCTGTTCGGACTTATGCCGCTTCTGACGCTGCTCAAACTGTCGCCCGCCGTCGAAACGCCTTACCGGGTCGCGATCCTGTGGGGCGGGCTGCGCGGGGCGGTCACGCTGGCGCTGGCGCTGGCGGTGACGGAGAGCTTCCGGGTGCCGGACGGCATCCAGCGCGTCGTCGGCATCCTCGCCACCGGTTTCACCCTGTTCACGCTACTGGTGCAGGGCACGACGCTGCGCTGGGTGATAGGGCGGCTCGGGCTGGACCGGCTGTCGCCCATCGACGAGGCGCTGTCGCGGCAGGTGGTTGCCGTCGCCCTGCAGACTGTGCGCGAGGACGTGTCGCGGATCACCGAGACCTACGACCTGAACCGCGACACTGTCCGGTCCGAGGCGAAGCGCTTCGGCGAGCGCCTGGACCGTGCCGTGAAGGCGGCTGAGGACAATGCCGAGATCCTCGACCGCGACCGCATCGCGCTCGGCCTGATCGCGCTGGCCGGTCACGAACGCGACACGATCATCGCGCGGGTACGGGAACGGACGATCTCGGCCCGGATGGCCGAATTGCTGCTGTCCGAGGCCGACCGGCTGATCGAGGGCGCGCGGACGCAGGGCCGCAATGGCTATCAGCGCGCCGCCCGCCGCAGTGTCGCCTATGGCCGCGCCTTCCGCGCCGCCGCCGTGCTGCACGGGCGGCTCGGGGTGTCCGGCCCGCTGGCGCGGATGACCGCGGACCGGTTCGAGCTGCTGCTGTCACAGCGGGTGATCCTGCGCGATCTGGGGACCTTCATCGACGGGCGCATCCGGCGTATCCACGGGCGCCGCGTCGCCGACCTGCTGCACGAACTGCTGTCCCGCCGGATCGAGGCCGTGGAAACCGCGCTCGAGGCGCTGCGGTTGCAGTATCCCGGCTATGCCGAGGAACTGGAGCGCCGGTTCATCCGCCGCACCGCCCTCAGGATGGAAGAACGCGAATACACCACCATGCGCGAGGACGGGCTGATCGGCACCGAGGTGCACACCGCGCTGATGCAGGGCCTGTCCAACCGCCGGGGTGCGGCCGAGGACCGGCCCAAGCTGGACGTCGCCCTGCAGAAGGCGGCCTTCGTGACGCAGTTCCCGCTCTTCGCGGATCTCGACGAAGCGGCCTTGAAGCGTCTCAGCAAGGCGCTGAGGACCCGCTACATCGACGCGGGCGAGTTCATCGTGCGCAAGGACGCCGTGGCCCGGAGCGTTTTCTTCATCGCGACCGGGGCCGTCGAACTGGAAAGCGCGGGCCAGACCTGGCGGCTGGGGCGGGGCGAGATGTTTGGCCAGATGGCGATCCTGACCGGCCGGGCACGCAGGGTGAACGTCCGGGCCATCGCGCCGACAACGCTGCTGGTGCTGGACGAGGACCGTTTCCGCCTGCTGCTTGGCCGCAGCGCGGCGCTGCGCCGCGCGGTCACTGCAAGCGCCATTGCGCGTGGCATCGACCCGGCCGGGCTGTTGCCCTTCGATGGCGAGGAAGGCTGACCCGGCAATTCGGGGCAATCGACAGACGACGGGTGTCGCGCGATCCGGGTCAAATGCGATTGGGGGGAGTGGTGGGCGACCCTGGAATCGAACCAGGCATGGGTCTCCCCGGCGGAGTTACAGTCCGCTGCCGCACCTTGCAGCTCGTCGCCCTGACAGGCGCGGGGCGGGCCCCGTCGCGTGTCGTGAGCGGGTGAATACTTGCGGCCCCCGACAGGGTCAACAGGAAAATCGGGCGTCCGCATACCCCTTGCGCCAGCGCCCCGCGGGTGACACAGACAGGGGGTCCTGTGTGCGAGGCGGCGATGAAGAAACCGAAGTGGGTGGTCGAGAAGGAGCGCTCGAAAAAGGCGGCCTCTGCCGAAACGGTCTGGCTGTTCGGCATCCATGCGGTGCGCGACGCGCTGGAGAACCCCGCGCGCGAAAAGCTGCGCCTGATCGTGACGCGCAACGCGCTGGACCGGCTGGGCGAGGCGGTGGCGACCGGCAGGATCGAACCCGAGATCGCCGACGCGCGCAGTTTCTCGGCCCCGCTCGACCCCGGATCGGTGCATCAGGGCGCGGCGCTCGAGGTGAAACCGCTGGACTGGGGCAGCGTGGCGGACCGGTGCCTCGGCGACGGCAAGACACCACCGCGCGTGGTGCTGCTGGACCGGGTGACCGATCCGCATAACGTGGGCGCGATCCTGCGCTCGGCCGAGGTGTTCGGCGCACTGGCGGTGATCGGGATGCGCCATCACGCGGCGCCCGAGACAGGGGCGCTGGCCAAGACCGCCAGCGGCGCGCTGGAACGGCAGCCCTACCTGCGGGTCCGAAATCTCGCCGACACGATGGAAGAGCTGAAGGCCATGGGCTACCTCGTCCTCGGCCTCGACGGCGAGGTCGAGACGGATATCGGCACGGCGCTGGAGGGCAAGCGGGATCGCGCGGTTGCGCTGGTGATGGGCGCCGAAGGGCCGGGCCTGCGCGACAAGACGCGCGACACCTGCGATGCGCTGGTGCGCATTCCGGCGGCGGGGGGCTTCGGCTCGCTCAACGTGTCGAATGCGGCGGCGGTGGCGCTCTACGCCTCGCGCGCGGGGACGTGACGCGCGGAAACCTGCCGTTCACATTCTTATTACATGCCCTTCTTAGCATGGCTGCGGTACCTATGTGTTTCAGGAAGCGTCGGGCCGGAACCCCGGTGCTTCATTTCACTGTCCCTCGTTCCGTGACTGCGCCCGGTTATGCCGGGCGCTCTTTTTTGTGCTCCTCTCGTCCGGCTGCGACCGTTGCGAATCCGCTTGTCGCCGCCCGCGGCTGGCGTAGTCTGGCGGCATGAGCGAGCATTACACAGACAGCTTCCTGAGCGGCGTGATGAAACGGACCCGCGTGATCGCGGTGATCGGCGTCTCGATGGAAGAAACCCGCCCCAGCTATTACGTCGCCCGGTACCTGAACCTGAAGGGCTACAAGGTCATCCCGGTCAATCCGGGTCACGCGGGTAAGACCCTGTTCGGCCAGACCGTCCGCGCGGGGCTGGACGATATCGACGAACCGGTCGACATGATCGACATCTTCCGCCGCTCCGAGCATGTCCTGCCGATCGTGGAAGAGGCGCTGGAAAAGCTGCCGGAGCTCAAGACGGTATGGATGCAGATCGGCGTCGTGAACCACGACGCGGCGCGCATGGCCGAGGCGCGGGGCATCGACGTCATCATGAACCGTTGTCCCAAGATCGAATATCAGCGCCTGTTCGGCGAGTTGAGAATGGGCGGGTTCAACACCGGCGTGGTGTCGTCGCGTCTGTAGCGCCACGGGGGCTCTGCCCCCGGACCCCCGGCATATTTTTGGCAAGATGAAGCTGGATCAGGGCGCGCGGGAGGCCTTTTCGGCGATGCCCGAGGTGCCTTCGCGGCGGGTGAGTTCCGCTTCGACATCGGCCAGCGTCACGCCGCGTGCGGTCAGCATCACCAGCAGGTGGTAGAGGACATCGGCCGCCTCGGCTGTCAGCTTTTCGCGGTCGCCCTTGACCGCCTCGATGATCGCCTCGACGGCCTCCTCACCGAATTTCTCGGCGCATTTCTCGGGGCCCTTGGCCAGCAGCTTGGCCGTCCAGGAACTTTCCGGATCGGCGGAGGCGCGGGCGGCGATGGTCGCGGCGAGGTCGTGCAGGGTGCTCATGTCAGCCTCATCGGGATACCGGCGGCGGCCATGTGGGCCTTGGCCTCGGCGATTGTGTATTCGCCGAAATGGAAGATCGAGGCGGCGAGGACGGCGGAAGCATGGCCCTCGGTCACGCCCTCGACGAGGTGGTCCAGCGTGCCGACGCCGCCGGAAGCGATGACCGGGATGTCCACGGCATCGGCGATGGCGCGGGTCAGCGGGATGTTGAAACCGCTCTTCGTGCCGTCGCGATCCATCGAAGTCAGCAGGATCTCCCCGGCGCCCTTGGCTGCGACCAGTTTCGCGAACTCGACCGCGTCGACTCCGGTCGGCTTGCGCCCGCCATGGGTGAAGCATTCCCACTTGCCGGGGCTCACGGTCTTGGCGTCGATGGCCACCACGATGCACTGGCTGCCGAAGTGGTCGGCGGCCTCGGCCACCACGTCCGGATTGGCGAGCGCGGCGGAGTTGAAGCTGACCTTGTCGGCCCCGGCCAGCAGCAGCGCGCGCACGTCCTCGCGCGTCCTGACGCCGCCGCCGACCGTCAGCGGGACGTAGCAGCTTTCGGCGGTGCGGGTGACCACGTCGAACATGGTGCCCCGGTTCTCGTGCGTGGCGTGGATGTCGAGGAAGCAGATCTCGTCCGCCCCCGCCGCGTCATAGGCGCGGGCGGCGTCCACCGGATCGCCGGCATCGCGCAGGTCGACGAAATTGACGCCCTTGACCACGCGGCCATCGGCCACGTCGAGGCAAGGGATGATGCGGGTCTTGAGCATGTGGCTCCTCGGGCTGCGGTCGCCCGCGTTCTAGTCGCCCGCGCCCTGCGGGGCAATGCGGATCAGCCCCTGCGGCGGCGACGCCGGCGCACGAGGTCGACGATGATCATGATCAGCAGGATCAGGCCGAGCAAAAGGGCGATCGGCAAGGTCATCAACATGAACCAGCCGGATACGAAGAAGGTATAGAGCTGTTCCCCGTGATCGACACCATCGACGATGCAGGGGTTGGGGAAGCCTTCGTGCAGCGTGCAGCCGTGCTTGTCCGCGAAGCTGGTCGAATAGATGACACCGGCGAGGGGCAGGAAGCAGATCGCTATGCCGAGGATCAGGATGGCATAGACGATGCGCTTCATGTCATGCGGCCAGCGTTCGGAGCGCTTCGCCCAGATCGAGCGCCCCGTCATAGAGCGCTCGGCCCGAGATCGCGCCGTCCAGCGCGACGCCACAGTCACGCAGCGCGATGAGGTCGGCGAGCGAGGACACGCCACCGGAGGCGATCACCGGAATCGACACCGCGCGGGCGAGGTCCGCCGTCGCCTCGACGTTCGGGCCCTGCATCGCGCCGTCGCGGTTGATGTCGGTATAGATGATCGCCGCGACCCCGGCATCCTCGAAGCTGCGGGCGAGATCGGTGGCGTCCACGTTGGTTTCCTCGGCCCAGCCCTTGGTCGCGACCTTGCCGTTCCGGGCGTCGATGCCGACCGCCACCTTTCCGGGAAAGGCGCGCGCCGCCTCGCGCACCAGCGCCGGGTTCTCGACCGCCACGGTGCCGAGGATCACACGGGCGAGACCCTTGTCCAGCCAGGCCCCGATCGTCGCCATGTCCCGGATGCCGCCGCCGAGCTGCGCAGGCACCTGCGTCTGGGACAGGATCGCTTCGACCGCCGCCGCGTTCACCGGCTGGCCCGCGAAAGCGCCGTTGAGGTCCACGAGGTGCAGCCATTGGCAGCCCGCCGCCACGAAGTCCCGCGCCTGTGCGGCCGGGTCGTCGTTGAAGACCGTGGCCTTTTCCATCTCGCCCCGCAGCAGTCGCACGGCCTTGCCGTCTTTCAGGTCGATGGCGGGATAGAGGATCATGGACGCGCTCGCTTTGGCCGGATGCGCGCGGGTTTTGCATGACGTCAGGGGATTTTGCAATGTGACTTGTTCCGCAACCCGCGCCGGGGCAGGGTCGGCACAGTCGAGTCAGGAGGAGGCAGGCGGCATGTTCAGGACATTCGGTGCAACGGTGGCGATGACCTTTATGGCGGGGGCGGTCTGGGCGGCGGACCCCGTGGTCGGGACGTGGAAGACGATTCCCGACGACAACGGCAACTTTGGCCACGTGCAGATGGCGCCTTGCGGGGATGCGTTCTGCGGCGTGCTGGCCAAGAGCTTCGATTCCGCGGGCAAGCCGCTGAATTCGCCGAACAACGGCAAGCGCATCGTCTGGGACATGAAGGCGAAGGGCAGCGGCGCCTATGACGGCGGCAAGGTCTGGTCGCCGGATCGCGACAAGACCTACAATTCCAAGATGCAGCTGAGCGGCGATCGCCTGACGGTGCAGGGCTGTGTCCTGATGATCTGCCGCGACGGCGGGACCTGGTCGCGGGTCAGGTAAGGCTCAGGGCCGCCACGTCAGGAAGTTGGCGATCAGCCGCAGGCCGGTCGCCTGGCTCTTTTCCGGGTGGAACTGGGTGCCGACCATGGTGTCGCGGCCGACGATGGCCGTGACCGGTCCGGCATAGTCGGCATGGGCCAGAAGCTGGTCCTTTGCTGTCACGTGCATCTGGTAGGAATGCACGAAATAGGCGTGCTGGCCGGTTTCGATCCCCGCCAGAACCGGGTGCGGGCGGTCGATCACGAGGTCGTTCCAGCCCATGTGCGGGACCTTGAACGTGGGATCTGCCGGTTTGATCCTGTCGACCTCGCCGTCGATCCAGCCGAGGCCCTCGGTCTCTTCGTATTCGTGCCCGATGCGGGCCATCAGCTGCATTCCGACGCAGATGCCGAGAAACGGGCGGCCCTTCTGCTCGACCGCTTCGCGCAGCGCGCCGAACAGGTTCTCACGGCCTTTCAAGGCGCGGGCGCAGGCCGGAAAGGCGCCGTCGCCGGGCAGGACGATGCGGTCGGCCCGCGCCACGTCCTCGGCCCGGTCCGACACGATGACGTCGCCGCCGCCCGTCTCGCCGGCCATGCGCTGGAAGGCCTTGGCGGCGGAATGCAGGTTGCCGCTTTCGTAGTCGATAAGGACGGTGAGCATCGGTCCGGTCTCTCGCTGATCTCCGGGCAGGGGGTCGCGCGAAACGGTCGCGGGGTCAAGGGGCGTCCGGCGGGCGCGCGTTTCGCGCGGTCAGAGGGCGCCCTTGGTCGAGGGGATCGCGTCGGATTTGCGCGGGTCGGTTTCGACCGCCTCGCGTAGGGCGCGGGCGACGGATTTGAAGGCCGCTTCGGCGATGTGGTGCGAATTGATCCCGTGCAGCATGTCGACATGCAGCGTGATGCCGCCGTGGGTGGACAGGGCCTGAAAGAACTCGCGCACCAGTTCCGTGTCGAAACTGCCGATCTTGGGGGTCGGCAAGTCGAGGTTCCAGACCAGGAACGGTCGGCCGGAGAGGTCGAGCGCGGTGCGCACCAGGGCATCGTCCATCGGCAGCAGGCAGGCACCGTAGCGGCGGATCCCGCGCTTGTCGCCAAGCGCCTTGGTCAGGGCCTGGCCGATGGCGATGCCGGTGTCCTCGACCGAGTGATGGTCGTCGATGTGCGTGTCGCCATCGCAGCGGACGGACATGTCGATCAGCGAGTGCCGGGCCAGCTGGTCCAGCATGTGGTCGAAAAAGCCGATGCCGGTGCGGTTGTCATACCGTCCGGTGCCGTCCAGATCGAGCGTGACCGTGATATCGGTCTCGGCCGTCTTGCGGGTGATTTCTGCTTTGCGCATCTGCGCCTCCGGTGCTGACCGGCGCCTTATAGGGGCAGCGGCTGGATGCGCCAAGCGGGAAGCGGGAGAATGTCGCGCGGCTGATGCAGGCGGAACATCAGGCTGCTCAGGGCGGTGCGGCAGGCATCGAGAAGGTCACGCACAGCCCGCGGGTCGCGGGCGGCGGCGCGCCGGACAGGCACAATGTGCCGCCGGAGCGCTCGACCACCTTGCAGGCCAGGGCGAGGCCGACGCCGCTGGAGTCGCATTCGCTGCGCGGTCGCAGGGTGGTCATCAGCTGCATGGCGCGGTCGCGCATGTCGGGGGCGATACCAGGCCCGTCGTCGGACAGAGAAAAGGTCACGCCTCCCTGGTCCGACGCGCCCTCTATGCGGATCAGACCCGTGGTTTGATCATGATGACGCACGGCATTGTCCAGAAGTGCACGGAACATGCGATGGACATCGTCCGGCGGGGCCGTGATCGCGGGCAGGGGGCCATCGGCCTGCAGCGTGAAACCGGGCGGCGGACCGACGTCTGTCCAGGCCCGGCACAGCGCATCTTTGGTGTCGATGGTGCAGGCCGGGCCACCGACACGGCCGACGCGGCTGTATTCGGTCAGGTCGCGCATCATCCGGTCCGCACGCTGCACCTGCCCGCGCAGCAGCGAAAGGTGATCCATGATCACCTCCGGCGGCGATTGTGCGGCCAGATCCTCCTCGATCCAGTCGGGGATGACACGCAGAGCGCGCAGGCTGGCGCGGATGTCGTGTGTCATGTGGTAGAGCATCTGTTCGAACCGCCCCTCGGCATCATCGATGCAAGCGGCTGCCTCGCTGTCCTTCACACCAATGCCCATGCGTCTGCCCCGATGCTGCTGCCGGATCAGCCTGTCTGAAACAGGTTAAGAGGCCGCAAACTGCGGCGATCCGGCTCGGTAAAATGCAGTGCAACTCGCAGCACCCGTTAAGCAGTGGGTTACGGTTGGAGGGATAGCGTCCGTCACGTGCCGTTCAGGTGACTGTCATCGACCAACAAGGGGTGCCGCCATGCCATTGCCTTCCAATGCCTCCATGACCGGCAGGGGCCTGCCTGAGCGGGGCCACCTGTCCCTTCGCGACGGCGACGACATGCGCATCCTCGTATTCGACGATTCCGAGATTGACGCCGTCCTGATCGAGCAGAACTGTCTGCGCACGGGCCTGCCTGCGGCGGTCACGACGGTTTCGGATTTCGACCAGTATTCCGACCATATCGGCGATCAGCGCTACGACCTGATATTTGTCGACTACTACCTGCCGCGTGGCGACGGTCTGGTCGCCTGCGACCTGCTGCGTCGCAGCGTTGCCAATGCCGATGCCCCGGTCGTCATGGTTTCGGGACACGCCGAGGTCGACGTGGCGGTGGCCGCCATGCAGGCCGGATGTCTCGATTTCATCGACAAGGACAGGATCGACCGCGACCGTCTGCGATCGGTGATCATGCAGGCCGCAACTGCGCATCGCCCGTGGCCCGGTCGTGCGGCGCAACCTGACCTCTCGCCGACTGGCGGCATGATGGACGCCATTAGGTCCATTCTGCGGGAAGAATTGTCGCGTCACGGGGCCGTTCCCCGGCTGCAGGACCTGAAGGTCGCGTTGCAGTCCATCGGCTTGCTGGACGGAGAAGGCGGCGAAACCGATTGGGGCCGTTACCTCCAGGGCGAGGATGTCGGCTTTGTCTTTCGCAGAACCCGCCATTGACGCCTGCCGCGTCCATTCATCGGAGGATTGCCATGCACGCCGCTTCGCTCGCCACCGTCTCGACCCGTCCGATTCCCGGACAGGGCTCCATGTCCGCGCTCGTCATTGATGACAGCGTCATCGACCGCTACCTGATCTGTCATGCCCTCGCGGATGCCTGCCCAGACCTTAGGGTCGCGGAATGCGCGACCGCCGGCGATGCCCGGCGATGGCTGGACGGGCACGCGCCGGACATGATCTTTGCCGACCGCATCCTGCCGGACGGAGACGGCGCGGATGTCGCGCTTGGCGCAGCGGGAGACGTCGCCGTGGTCATCCTGTCCGGAGAGGACTGTCCGGATATCGGCCCGCGCATTGACGCGCGGGCGCGCAGCGTCTTCCTGCACAAGGACGACCTGTCACCGGTGACGCTGCGCCAGTCTCTGGCCCGTATCCTGCGCCCGGCGGCCCCGGTCATCCCGCTGCGTCCGGACGCCGGATCGGCGATTGCCGCCCTGTCGACCCCGTCCGGCGAACTGGCGCGTGGCTTGCGGCTTCTGCGCATGATGCGCCTGCAAGGCTCAAGCATTGGGCCAGAAGAACGGGCCGAACTGCTGCAGGAGGTCGAGGCAATGATCATGCAGCCGCGTCTGCCCGATTGACGGGCCGGTCCGGGCCGGGCTGGACCGAGGATGGCGCGGCATGGTGCGCTTGCGGCAAAGGCAACATGGTCGGGACTTGCCGCACGACAGAGACCCGGAGTTTGCAGATCCGGACCCGGCGCGGCGATGCGTGGCCCTGACCTAGGCGCCGGTGCCACTGTCCCTGCGGGATGCGGCAGGGGGCAGGCGGTCGATCAGACGTGCCGCATCGGCGGGGCTCATGGGTTTCGACAGGCAGTCCCAGACCATCCCCGAAGCCGAGATCCGGCGCTGCATGTCGGCGGTCGGCGCCTGCGACAGCATCAGGCAGACGGGCGGCGCGTCCCACGATTCCGAGGCCAGGCTGTCGAGCAGTTGCAGTCCTTCGCCGTCCGGCAGGTTGAGATCGAGAAGGACGAGGTCGACTGCCGCCGCCGCCGGCGAGGTCAGGATAAAGCGCGCTTCGGCGCATTGCGTGACCTCGATACAGGCGCGAATGCGGCCTGACCGGGTCAGGGCCCGGCGGCACTGGCGCTGGTCGATCTCGTCGTCTTCGACCAGAAGGACTGTGATCGCACGGGCTGTGGAATCGTCGGGCGTCATGCGGCAGCACACTCTTTCGCGACGGTCGGCGGGCCGACAGGAGACCGGGCCGGGGTCCTCCCGGCGGCGGCGGGTCGCGGGGCGTGCGCAGCGCTCATGACACCAGACATTCTGCCTGCCGGATCATCAGCAATCCAAAGACATGCGTGATCCGGGAGTTCATGTCCCGGCGGACCTGCCCCGTCAGGATGCAGGGATGCCTTCGGTCCGTTCCGTCCAGCATCACCGTGGGTTCCTCGAACGGCAGTCCTTCGGAGGTGGCCGCCCCGATCGCCTGTCCGATCCTGTCCCTGTCGAGCGGATCGAACTGGCCGAGCAGGGTCTGCAGCGTCCGTCCCTCATCAGGTGACAGCAGATCGCAGAGGTTGCGGCTGAAAAACGTCTCGCAGTTCACGGCGTCATGCGAATAGAACCCGACGCCGAGCGCCTTCTGCGCCCGGTCGAACTGGTCCAGAAGCATCTCGGTCCGTGTCAGGCTGTTGATGTCGCGGCAGACCCCGACGATGCAGCGCGGGCGCCCTTCCTGTTCGCTCAGACGCGCGCCCCGCGCCTCTACCGTGGCATGGGTGCCGTCTTCGCGCTGCAGGTAAAGACGTAGGTTGAACGGGGCGCCGGTGGCCATCGTGCGTTCGATCGCCGTCTGGAACTCGCGCGAGTTCTGCGGCGAGAAACAGCCCAGCCAGGTGTCGAAATCCGGCGCACCCTTCTGGCGGGACCGCCCGTGCACGTCATACATGCTGTCCGACCATGAAAGCTGGTTCGACTGGATGTCGAGCCGCCAGTGCGCGATCTCGGCCATCTCCTCGACCATGTCCATCTTGATCATGAGTTCGTCGGATTCGGTCTCGGTCGCGATCAGCGTGACGCCGCGGATGTCCCGCGTTTCGCTGAAATAGGGTTCGGCCCTGATCTGGACCAGCTTGCTGCCCGAGACGAAGGTCTCCTCCTGCGGTTCGCGGGTCTGCATGGAATTCGACGCGATGCGCAGCAGGGAGGGATAGCCCGGCGGCACACTGCATTGCGAGATGTGCATGTTGTCCAGACCGTCGGCGATGTCGAACCGGCGCCGGGCCTGGGCCGAGCTGTGCAGGATCTGCAACGCGCTGTCGACAACCAGGATCGCGATCGGGGCGGAATGCAGGATCGATTCCAGATCGCGCCGCACGCCTTCCAGTTCCGTCGTGTTGATCTGCAATTCCTCGTTCACTGTCAGCAGCTCTTCGTTGGAGCTCTGCAGTTCCTCGTTCGAGGTCTCGAGTTCCTCGTTGGTGGCCTGCAGATCCTCGTTGGAGCTCTGCAGTTCCTCGTTCAGCGACTGCTGTTCCTCGTTCGCCGTCTGCAACTCCTCGATGGTCTGCTGCAACGCCTCGCGGGTCGAGGCCACATCGGCCTCGAGCTGGCGCAACTGGTGAACCTCGTAGTCCTTGGCTTCGCCCTCCAGTTCGCGCGGGTCGAAACTGAGCTGCTGGATGGCCAGCAGGGTGTAGGTTTCCTTGTCGCTCGGCAGCCGCAGCGGATAGGCTTCGAGCTGAACATGGGTGCGGTCCGGGCCGGGCATCTCGTGCCGCGCGCCCCGGCGTCTCTCGCCGCGTTTCGTGGCGACGGTGCACAGGCTCGGCGCCTCTTCGCGCAGCGGCGATTTCAGCAGCGACAGGGACAGGTCCAGCCGCGTTTCCTCGCCAAGTTCGATGAAGTCGGACAGGTTGCCGAAGACGCGGATGATGTTGTTCGCCCCGGTCACCAGAACCGAGTTGGGCCCCAGCGAGCGTGCGAGGCCTTCGAACATCTCCATATGGATGTCCGGCGGCGCTTCACGTTTCGGACGGGTGCCGCGCGCGGAACCCAGCCAGCGGGGTGCGGGCGTCTGGAAATCCCGCACGCGCGAAGCCATGTCGCGGCGGGCGATGGTGCGCTTGCGGAACAGGCGGTTGCTGTCCGACAGGATTTCGAAATCGGCGTGCAGTTGGCCGATGGTTTCGGAACTGCCGAGGAACAGCACCCCGCGCGGTCGCAGGGCATAGTGCAGACGGTTCAGCACCTTTTCCTGCAGGCTCGGATTGAAATAGATCAGCAGGTTGCGCATCGACACGAGGTCGATGTTGATGAAGGGCGGATCCTGAAAGATGTTGTGCTGCGAGAACAGGATCAGCTGCTTCAGCACCGCCTTGACCGCGACCTTGTGGTCGTCCCTTTCGAAATAGCGGTCGATCAGTTCCGCCGGAATGTCGTTCGCCGCCGCCAGTGGATAGACCCCGCGCCGCCCGATCCGCAGGGCGTTTTCGTCGATGTCCGTGGCAAAGATCTGGATCATCCGGGCGTCGATCTGGCCGGGGCCGCCGCAGGCTTCGACGATCAGCATGGCGATGGTATAGACCTCTTCGCCCGTGGCGCAGCCGGCGACCCAGATGCGCAGCGGCTCGCCTTCGTCGCGGGCCTCGATGATCTGGCGGATCTCCATGCCGAGCCGTTCGAACTGGCCGGGGTCGCGAAAGAACCGGGTGACCGAGATCAGCAGGTCCCGGAACAGGGCATCCACCTCTTTGCTGTTGGTGCGGCAATGGGCGATATACTGGTCGAACGCGGTGATCCGCAGCGCGGTCATCCGCCGCTTGATGCGGCGCTGGATGGTGGTGTCCTTGTATTCGCGGAAATCGACCTGTGTGCGGGCCAGCAGGATCTGCATCAGTTCGCGGGATTCCGCGTCTTTCTCCTCCGCCCGCTTGAACAGGGTCAGGTCGCGCGGACTGGCCATGATCTCGGTGATGTGTTCCGAGATCTGTTCTGGCGTCAGTACGAGGTCGATGCAGCCGGTTTCCACCGCCGAGGCGGGCATGCCGTCGTATTTCGCGGTGGCCTGATCCTGCGCGATGGTGATCCCGCCGGCCTCGCGCACCGCCTGCACGCCGTAACTGCCATCCGATCCCGTGCCGGACAGCACGATGGCGATGCATTTTTCCCCGCCCTCGTCGGCAAGGCTGTAGAACAACCGGTCGACCGAGGGTTTCGGCGTGCCGGGCCCGCCCGCAGGGTCGACCAGTCGCAGGGCGCCGTCGGACAGGATGACATCCCGGCTGGGCGGCGTGATGTAGATAGTGTCGGGCTCGGGCGCGTCTCCATCCTGCAGTTCCCGGACGGGCAGTTCGGTCTCCCGCGCGACCAGCGTGGACATCAGGCTCTTGTGCGAGGGCGACAGGTGCTGCGCGATGACGTAACAGGCGCCGGTGCGTGGCGGCAGGTCGCGCACGAAGGCGCTGATGGCCTCAAGACCGCCCGCCGAGGCGGCTATGCCCACGATCCAGGGCAGCTCGGAATCGTCGGCCAAGTCCCGGCCTCCCGCTGTCGTTCGCAGGTCGGTTGGCAAGGGCACTTGCCCCGGCTGAACCGGCCCGCATCAGTCGGCGTGAGGATAGGTTAATACGTCTTAACGAAGTCTTAATGGAGCAGGAAAATCGCGCGCTGGTTGTCAGCGCACCATGAACGGGCGCGGTCTCAGCCGGCCCCCTGCGGTGCCGGGCAGGTGCCGGTTCAGCCGCCGGTAGGCGAGGCCGAACAGACCGATGATCCCCAGCGACAGCAGCACGAAGTAGAAGGCGAGGATCGGGTAGGGGATGAAGGGGTTGAACGTCTTGTCGGCAAGGTAGCTCGCGTAATAGAGCGCGTCGCCCTTCTGCTGCCATGCCGGGAAGGACGAGAAGAAGACCAGCGTCGTGGCATGGGTCAGGAATATCGCTTCGTTCGTATAGGCGGGCCACGCGAGGCGCAGCATGGTGGGCCATATGATCTTTCGGAACTTCATCCAGCCGGTGAAGCCGTAGGCATCCGCCGCCTCCAGATCGCCCTTGGGGACGGACCGCAGGGCGCCATAGAAGATTTCCGCCGAATAGGCCGAGGTGTTCAGGAACAGCACGATCAGCGCGCCCGCCCATGCCCGTGTCAGCCAGCGGGTTTCGGCCGTGAACTGGGCGAACCACAGGTCGATCTCCAGCCCGTTCCGGGGCAGCAGGGTCAGCGCCTCGTAGGCGATGAAGAACTGGATGAAGAGCGGCGAGCCGCGGAAGACGAAGATGAACCACTGCGCGGGCTTGCGCAGGATCGCAAGGCGGGAATTGCGGGCCAGCGCGACGGCGGTTGCGAAGAAAAAGCCCGAGCACAGGGCCAGAACTGCGAAGTAGACGTTCCAGATCAGGCCCGACCCGATCAGCACGAAATGGTCGCAGAGGGTGAAGTCCGCCTTGGGCAGCAGCCGCTCACCGATGCCGATCGAGCGGAAGGCATAGTTCTGGATGGTCTCGACGCAACTCATGCCGCGCGCCTCATCTCTTCGCCTGCCATGGTGGCCTGCCCGTGGGACAGGCGGCGGGACAGGCGGGCGAGGAAAACTTCGGAGACCTTGGTCAGGCTCAGGTAGAAGACCAGCAGCCCGAGGAAATACCACAGCCGCCAGTCGCCATGCGGATAGTCATAGGCCTGCGTCTTGGTGCCCCCCATCTCGCGCGCCCAATAGACGATGTCCTCGACCCCGAGGATGAACAGCAGCGGCGTGGCCTTGATGAGGATCATCCACAGGTTCGACAGGCCGGGCAGGGCATAGACCCACATCTGCGGGATCAGGATTCGCCATGTGATCTGGCGGCGTGTCATGCCGTAGGCCTCGCCGGTTTCCAGCTGCGCTTTAGGCACAGCGTTCATCGCGCCGGACAACACGAAAGCCGCGAAGGCGCCGAAGACGAAGGCAAAGGCGATGACGGCGAGGGACACGCCGTAAAGCTCATGCTGCCATTGCGGAGCCGAGGACAGCGGCAGCTTGGCCTGCGCGCAGACGACGAAGTCGTTGCCCTGCCGGACCGGCAGGTCCCAGTCGGGGCATTTCGTCTTGTGTCGCAGCCACTCCAGCCCCTGATCGAGGGCGAGCGGCACGAAGAGGAAGAAGGCGATGTCGGGCACGCCGCGTGCCAGCGCGCTGTAACCCTTGCCGATCCAGCGCAGCGGCGCGACATGCGACCGGGCCGCCAGCGCGCCCGCAAACCCCATGGCCAGCGCACAGGGCACCGTGACCAGCATCAGGGCGATGACGACGAGGAAGCTCTGGTAGAACAGCAGGTGTTTGCCCGTCGTGAAGTAACAGGCGAACCAGCGCAGACCTTCGAGCGATTTGGGATCGGAGCAGAATTCGAACATCGGAAACGGGAACCGGGGCCGCGCGGGCCCCGGTCCGTGTCATGTCAGTAGGTCGCGGTGTCCTCGCCGAACCACTTCTTGAGCAGTTCGTTGAGCGAGCCGTCTTCCTTCATCGAGGTGATCGCGGCATCCAGCTTTTCCTTCAGCTCGGTGTCGCTCTCGCGCAGGCCGAGGCCGACGCCGCCGCCAAGCTGAACGTCCTCGCCGACGAACATCAGCTCGCCGTTGGATTCCTCGACGAACGGCTTGAGGTAGTCCTTGTCGGCGAAAACCGCGTCGGCCTCGCCGTTGCGGACTGCGGCGATGGTTTCCTCGGGCGTCGCGAATTCGACCAGCGTCGCGCCGGTTTCGGCCACGTGGCCGGCCTGGATCGTGGCGGTCTGTGCGGCGACGACGCCGCCTTCAAGGTCGACGTCCGGGGCCATCGCGACATAGGCCGACGAGGCGGGCGGGAAGTAGTTCTGGGTGAAGTCGATGACCTGGTCGCGTTCGTCGGTGATCGACATGCCCGCGATGATGACATCGTAGTTGCCGCTGACGAGGTTCGGGATGATCGAATCCCAGTCGTTGGTGACCCATTCGCAGGTCAGTTCGGCCCGCGCGCAGAGCTCGTCGCCCACTTCGCGCTCGAAGCCCGAGACCTGGCCGTTGTCGTCGATGAAGTTGAACGGAGGATAGGCGCCCTCGGTCCCCAGACGGACGGTCTGCGAATGGCTCGCGGCCAGCGCGGCACCGGCGGCCACGGCAAATACGGTGGAAAGGATGATGGATTTCATCGGTAGTCTCCCGGTTGGTCGGCGGCCTGACCGGCCGCTCATGATGGGACAGCCTTGGCATGGAATCGCGCTGAGACAAGGGGATTGTGCCCAAATCTTCGGCGGGACAGCGCCTGACGGCGCGTCATGAGGCAGTTCCGGGCGACGGTCAGGCGGACTGCGTCGCCGACAGGAAGCCGCGCAGCCGTTCCGTCTGGGGATTGCCGAACAGCTGCTGCGGCGGGCCTTCCTCGATGATCCTGCCCTGATGCAGGAACACCACCTGATCGGACACGTCCGCCGCCAGCCGCATGTCGTGGGTCACCAGCAGCATCGTGCGCCCTTCGGCGGCGAGGTCCTTAATGACCTTGACCACTTCCTGTTCCAGCTCCGGGTCGAGCGCGGATGTCGGTTCGTCGAACAGCAGCGCCTCGGGCTCCATGCAGAGCGCGCGGGCGATCGCCGCGCGCTGCTGCTGGCCGCCGGATAGTTGCGCGGGCCATGCGTCGGCCTTGTCCGCGATGCCGACCTTGGCCAGGTAGGCGCGCGCGCGCTCCTCGACCTCGGCCCGGTCGCGGCCCAGAACGGTGAGGGGCGCTTCCATCACGTTCTGCAGGATCGTCATGTGAGACCACAGGTTGAACTGCTGGAACACCATCGACAGGTTCGTCCGGATGCGCAGCACCTGCTTGGGATCGCCGGGATGCCGTGCCATGTGCTCGCCGCGCCATTTCACCGCTTCGCCCTTGAACAGGATCTCGCCCGCCTGGCTGTCCTCGAGCAGGTTGGCGCAGCGCAGGAGGGTGGACTTGCCCGAACCGGACGATCCGATCAGCGACACGACCTCGCCCTGCCGGGCCAGCAGGTCGACGCCTTTCAGCACCTCGAGCGCGCCGTAGGATTTGTGGAGATCGCGGATTTCGATGACGGGGGCGGGTGAGGTCACGTGCAGGCGGGTCCGTTGGTCAGGCTTCGCGCCAGTAGGGCGCGGATCGCGACGGATTGCAACGGTGGCGGCACCCGCGCGGCCGCGTGACGCCACGCGATGCCGCGCTGTCAGGCGGCGTCGCCGGTTCTGGGCGTCGGTACGGCGAGGAAATCGGCGGCGGGTATCCGGGCGAGCCCGTTGATGCAGAGCGCGGCCCGGTCGGTTTCGGGCAGGTCGGCAAGCGCCGCCTCGACCGCGGCGAGGATCGCATCACCATCCTGGCCGAGCGCGGTGATCAGCGGCATGCCGGGGGTTGGCGCGGTCCGTCCGATTTCGCGCAGCATGACGGCATGGGCATCGTAGCGCTGGATCAGCCGCCAGGTGTTGGCGTCGACACAGGCGATATCCGCCGTGCCCTCGGCCACCATGCGGGCCGAGATGACGTGCCCGCCGGTCGCCTCCATCTGACCGAACCGCGCGCCGATGCGTGCGGCGTGGTTCAGCGGCGCGGCCCAGCCGGATTGCGACAACGTGTCGTTGAACACCAGCCGCAGGGCCGCCCAGTCCTGCGGATCGGTGCGGGTTTCGTCCTGCCGCACCACGAAGACCGAGTTGTAGTAGCCCGGCGGGCAACCCGGCAGGTCCATGTCCGGGCAGGCCAGCAATTGAACCTTGCCATGCAGGCGTGCGCGGTAGGGCAGGCCGCAGGTCTGCGACAGCACCAGATCGGGCGACAGCCAGTGATCGAGCAGCGGCGCCTCGTCCCGGCGCAGCGCGTCCGGCGCGGCGATGCCCGCATCGCGCAGGGTGTCGCGGATCAGGGACCAGAACCGGTCGGTGGAGGCGCGATGCTCGGCCCGGTCATACATCGGCAGGGACGCGAAGGGTGCGCTCATCCGCGGCTGACCCGCAGGCGCGCGGCGTTGCTCTCCGCATCGCCGATGCCCAGCAGGTTGGCGACCAGCCGCATCAGCGCGTCTTCGTCCTGATGCCGCGACCCGTCGTCCATGACCACGGACCACAGCGCCTCGATCACGCCGATCCGCTCCTCGAGCGGGACCGCATCCTTGATCGCGCGGGTGAAGCGCACGGTATCCGGCGCTTCGGCCTCCAGCGTCTCGGCCTGCGCGCGCAGGGCCAGCGCGTCCTCTCCGGTCAGGCCGTAGCGTTGTTCGATCAGCTTGAGGATCCGGGCCTTCTCGGAGCCGTCATAGGTGCCGTCGCTGCGTGCCACACGGACGAGCAGCGCGGTCAGGGCCAGACGGGCGTCGATCTCCGTCACGGCGGACGGGTTCGGCGCGGTCAGGCGGGCGAGGAAATCTGCAAACATGCGGTCTACATAGGCATTGTCGCGGGGCAGGCCAATCACGAAAGTGTTCCGCCCGATGGTCAGTCTTTGTGCGGAAACGGCCCCAGCACCCGCTCGCACAGCGCGCTGTCCTGATATTCCCGCGCCTCGACGATCATGCCGTCGCGAAGGCGATACATCAGGCAGTAGTTGTTCTCGTAAGGCATGCCGTCGGCGGCGGTCATCCGGCCCTCGGCTTCGACCACGACCCAGTCCTCGTCCGCCAGAAAGCGCGAGGGCACCGTCCTGTTCGTGCCGGAGGTCACCGAGCGCACGTGGCCATAGAGGTCGCGCAGGATGGACGCCTTGCCGTGAAAGGTGCGCGACCACGAATAACGGCCGGTGACGGTCATGGTCGCATCCTCGGCCAGGTGCTGCACGAACAGCGTGCCGTCCCCTTCGGCCAGTCCGGCGAATATCCGGCGCATCAGGGCCTTGTTCTCGGTCGGTGTCATGTCCGGCTCCCTGTGAAATGATGACGAAGTGACGGGTGTCCCGTGCGGATCGCGCTATGATGAGCCCGACATTGCCACGAAGGAGACCGTCATGCGCACCCTTTCATTCGCCGCCGCCCTGACCCTGCTTGCGGCGCCGGTTTCGGCCCAGGCCTGTTTCGATCCCGCGCAATGCGCGCGCGACGCGCTGATGCGGGCGAGTGCGCTTGAGCGGCAGATCTCGATCCTTGCCACCGAGATGCGGGCCATGCGCGCCGATCGCGGCGAACTGGCTGCCGAGATCAGGGGATTGCGCCGGGCCGTGAACGAGCTCGGCGACAGGGTCGAGGTGCTGGAAGACGAAAACGAGGCCCTGCGCGAGGCGCTCGGCGACCGGCTCCCGCAGGATCGCGGGGACAACCAGGCCAACCACCCCTGACGGGCGTCAGACCAGTCGGGACACGTCCCGTGCGGCGCGGACGAAGTCCGCGAACAGCGGATGCGGATCGAAGGGCTTGGACTTCAGTTCCGGGTGGAACTGGACGCCGATGAACCACGGGTGATCCTTGACCTCGACGATCTCGGGCAGGCGGCCGTCCGGTGACATCCCCGAGAAGCGCAGGCCGCAGTCCTCGAGCTTCTTGCGATACTTAACGTCCACCTCGTAGCGGTGGCGGTGGCGTTCCTCGATCGTCGTGGCGTGATAGACCTGCGCGACCTTCGACCCTTCGGTCAGGCTGGCGGTATAGGCGCCAAGGCGCATCGTGCCGCCCTTGTCGTCGTCCACCTTGCGCTGGACCGCGTGATTGCCCTGCACCCATTCCTTCAGGTGGTAGACCACCGGCTCGAACCGCTTTTCGCCCTTTTCGTGGTCGAATTCCTCGGACCCGGCCGTGGTGAGCCCGGCGAGGTTCCGCGCCGCCTCGATCACCGCCATCTGCATGCCGAGGCAGATTCCGAGGTAGGGGATTTTGCGCTCGCGGGCGAACTGGGCCGCCTTGATCTTGCCCTCGGTCCCGCGTTCGCCGAAGCCGCCGGGGACGAGGATCGCGTGGTAGCCTTCAAGGTAAGGCGCGGCATCGGTGCTGTCGAAGACCTCGGCGTCGACCCATTCGACGTTGACGCGGATCCGGTTGGCCATGCCGCCGTGGACCAGCGCCTCCTTGATCGACTTGTAGGCGTCTTCCAGCTGCGTGTACTTGCCCACGACCGCCACGTTCACCTCGCCGTCCGTATTGTGGATGCGGTCCGAGACGTCCTGCCAGCGGCTGAGGTCCGGGCGCGGCGCGGGGCTGATCTGGAAGGCGTCGAGGACGGCCTGGTCGAGGCCCTGCTCGTGATAGGCCAGCGGGGCCTCGTAGATCGACTTGAGGTCGTAGGCGGGGATCACGGCGTCGGGGCGGACGTTGCAGAACAGCGCGATCTTGGCGCGTTCCTTTTCCGGGATCGGCTGTTCGGAGCGGCAGACGAGGATGTCCGGCTGCAGGCCGATGGAGCGGAGCTCCTTGACCGAGTGCTGGGTCGGCTTGGTCTTCAGCTCGCCGGAGGCGGCGAGCCACGGCAGCAGGGTCAGGTGCATGAAGATGCACTGGCCGCGCGGCTTGTCCTGGCTGAACTGGCGGATCGCCTCGAAGAAGGGCAGGCCCTCGATATCGCCGACGGTGCCGCCGATTTCGCAGAGCATGAAGTCGACCTCGTCCTCGCCGATCGAGATGAAGTCCTTGATCTCGTTGGTGACGTGCGGGATCACCTGGATCGTCTTGCCCAGGTAGTCGCCACGACGCTCCTTATCTAGCACGTTCTGATAGATGCGGCCCGAGCTGATGCTGTCGGTCTTGCGGGCCGAGACGCCGGTGAAGCGTTCGTAGTGGCCGAGGTCGAGGTCGGTCTCCGCGCCGTCGTCGGTGACGAAAACCTCGCCGTGTTCGAAGGGGCTCATCGTGCCGGGATCGACGTTCAGGTAGGGGTCAAGCTTGCGCAGCCGGACCGTGAAGCCCCGCGCCTGCAGCAGCGCCCCGAGCGCGGCCGAGGCGAGACCCTTGCCGAGCGATGAAACGACACCGCCCGTGATGAAAATGAACCTGGCCATGGCCCGAAAGCTCCCGTGTAGTCAGCGCGATTTCTGCTGTCCGGCCCCGGAACGGTCGGGGAAATCCGGTAAGGAATGCGGGTCGGATAGACCGCATGTCACGGGATTTAAGAGCTAACAGATTCGCCCCGGCCGCGCAAGACGACCGCAACATGATGTTGGGGCGGAAAACCCGCCCTCAAATAGTGGTGTATCAGTCCGCGCTCGGCGTCAGGCCGCCTTCGCCGCCGGACGGCGGGGGGGTCAGGCTGCCGCCATCACCGGGGATCGACGGCGTGGTGTCGTCCGCAGGCGCGGATGCGCCGGGCGTCAGCCGGTCGAGCACCGAGGACCCGGCGCTTTTCTCCGCCGCGATGACCGTCAGCAGGATCGAGGTGCAGATGAACGCTCCCGCAAGGACCCAGGTGACCTTGCCAAGCGCGGTCGCTGCTGCGCGGCCCGAGGTCGCACCGCCGCCGCCCATGCCCAGACCGCCGCCTTCGGACCGCTGGATAAGGACCACGCCGATCAGCCCGAGGGCGAGGATCAGGTGGATGATGAGGACAACGTTTTCCATTCAAGCGGCCTGTCGGTGTCACGTCGGTTTCGCGTCGGTATTACAGCGGTGCAAATGACCGATGCCCCGGCGCGGCGGTATCGGCGCTATCTATGGCAGAGTGTCCCCGCCTGCAACCCCGGATCCGGGGCGCGGGGCGTCAGTCGGCGAGGGGCGGCAGGCCGGCCTCGGTCAGCGCATCTTCCAGCGCCTTCAGCGCGCGGGGGCCCATGCCGTGCATGGCTGCGAGCGAGGCCCGGCTCCGGCCGGACAGATCGGACAGCCCGGTGATCCCCGCCGCAGAGAGCGCCCGCTGCGCCGGGCGGGCGACGCCGGGCGGCCAGGGTGTGGGATCATTCATCGTCAATGTCGTCCACATCCGCCTGCCCGGACAGGCGCCGGCGCACCAGCGACCACGACAGTCCGATCCCCAGCACCAGCGAGAGCGCCAACAGCGCGAGCCACGTGTTCAGCGTGGGGTTTTCCAGCGACAGCAGGCCGTTGTCCACGAGCACCCAGCCCAGCGACCCGGCCAATGCGAGGATAAGGGCCATCCCGAAGATCCCGATGGACCGCAGCGTGGCGCGCAGGAAGATGATGTAGCCGGTCAGCAGCAGCAGGCCGAGGAACAGGATCAGGGGCATCTGTTCCGGCCATGTTTCGCGCGTCCAGCCGATGTAATTGTACCTGCCGGGGTTGAACGTCGCGGCCAGCAAGAGAAAGGCGGCGAGCCAGCGAAGAAAGAAACCCATGTGACCACTCGAAATTATCCTGCCCGCCGACTGTGACCCGACCGGCGCCGCGGTGTCCAGCCTCAAGGCGGTGGCAGGGGCGGATCAATCCGGTGGGGAGGGCGAGATTCCGGTTTCGCCCGCAGGGGGGCTTATGTATGAGGGGGCGGGTTTTCCTGAAGGTAGGAGCTTACCATGGCCAATGTGGTGGTCGTCGGCGCACAGTGGGGCGACGAGGGCAAGGGCAAGATCGTCGACTGGCTGAGCGAGCGGGCGGATGTCATCTGCCGCTTTCAGGGCGGGCATAATGCGGGCCATACGCTGGTCATCGACGGCGAGGTGTTCAAGCTTAACGCGCTGCCCTCGGGCGTGGTCCGGGGCGGCAAGCTGTCGGTCATCGGCAACGGTGTGGTGCTGGATCCCTGGCACCTGGTGAACGAGATCGCCAAGATCCGCGAACAGGGGGTCGAGATTTCCCCCGAGACGCTGATGATTGCCGAGAACACGCCGCTGATCCTGCCGTTCCACGGTGAACTGGACCGCGCGCGCGAGTCGCAGAATTCGGTCGCCAAGATCGGCACCACGGGGCGCGGCATCGGTCCGGCCTACGAGGACAAGGTCGGCCGCCGGGCGATCCGCGTCGCCGACCTGGCAGACGCCGCGACGCTGGCGTTGCGGGTGGACCGCGCGCTGGTGCATCACAACGCGCTGCGCAACGGGCTGGGGCTGGAGCCGATCGACCGCGACGGGCTGATCGCCGCGCTGAACGCGATCGCGCCGCAGATCCTCGAATATGCCGCGCCGGTCTGGAAGGTGCTGACCGAGAAGCGGAAGGCGGGCAAGCGGATCCTGTTCGAAGGCGCGCAGGGCTCGCTGCTGGACATCGACTTCGGCACCTATCCCTTCGTCACCTCGTCGAACGTGATCGCCGGACAGGCGGCCACCGGGTCGGGAGTCGGGCCAGGTTCCATCGACTTCGTCCTGGGGATCGTCAAGGCCTACACCACCCGCGTGGGCGAGGGGCCGTTCCCGACCGAACTGACCGACGAGACCGGCGAACGGCTGGGCCAGCGGGGGCACGAGTTCGGCACCGTGACGGGGCGCAAGCGCCGCTGCGGCTGGTTCGACGCGGCGCTGGTGCGGCAGACCTGCACGGTGTCGGGCGTGAACGGCATCGCCCTGACCAAGCTCGATGTCCTGGACGGGTTCGAGACGCTGAAGATCTGCGTGGGCTACGAGCTGGACGGCGAACGGCTGGACTATCTGCCGACCGCCTCGGACCGGCAGGCGCGCTGCGTTCCGGTCTACGAGGAGATGGAGGGCTGGAGCGAGTCCACCGAGGGCGCGCGGAGCTGGGCGGACCTGCCCGCCGCCGCGATCAAGTACGTCCGCCGGGTCGAGGAACTGATCGAGTGCCCGGTGGCGCTGCTGTCGACCTCGCCCGAGCGGGAGGACACGATCCTCGTGACCGATCCGTTCGCGGACTGAACGAGGTTGCGCGGGCGGGGCCCGCGCCGCAGGCGGGGGGCCAGCCCCCCGCACCCCCCGGCATATTTCTGGCAAGATGAAGAGGACACCATGGCGCTATCTCACAAGGCGAGGCGGAGGTGGGCGCTGGTGATCCTGCTGGTCGGCCTGCCGCTTTACATCGTGGTGGCCGTGTCGGTGGTGAACTGGCTGGACCGGCCTTCGATCCTGGTGGAGCTGCTGGTCTATGTCCTGCTGGGGATCGTCTGGGCGCTGCCGTTCAAGGCGGTGTTCAAGGGCGTCGGACGCGAGGCGCCCGAGGACGAATAATGGCAGGCATGCGCGATACGCATGGCTGAATTGCCGGCTGACCGGCAGGTAAAAGGATGACGTCGTCATCCATTGCGCTATACTGCTGCGAAAGCCCATTCGATTCATGGTTCCCATGGCCTTTCGCGCCGCCCAAACTCCCCCGCATATCACGACGCTTGTCTTCCTGACCGCCACGTCGGTCCTGACGATGAATATGTTCCTCCCCTCGCTCGGTCACATGGCCGAGTATTTCGAGGTGGATTACAGCGTCATGTCGCTGGCGATCGGCGGTTACCTTGCGATGACGGCACTGACGCAGATCGTGGTGGGGCCGATTTCGGACCGTTACGGGCGGCGCCCCGTCGTGCTGGTCGGGATGTTCGTCTTTTTCGTCGCCTCGATGATCTGCGCGACGACGACCTCGTTCACATGGTTCATCGTAGGGCGGATGATGCAGTCGGCCACGGCGACCGGCATGGCGCTGAGCCGCGCCGCGATCCGGGACCAGTTCGACGAGCGCGAAAGCGCGTCCAAGCTCGCGCTGATCTCGACCCTGATGGCGGTCGCCCCGATGATGGGGCCGATGATCGGCGGCTTCCTCGACAGCGTCTTCGGCTGGCGGGCCAACTTCTTTGCCTATGCGGCGGGCGGGGCGTTCCTGTTCCTGCTGTGCTATTTCGACGCGGGCGAGACGCATCACAAGCGCTCGGCCAGTTTCGGGGCACAGTTCCGGGAGTATCCGGAGCTGCTGAAGTCGCGCCGGTTCTGGGGCTATGCCTTCTGCGCGGCCTTCTCGGTCTCGACCTTCCATATCTTCGTGACCGCCGCCCCGCTGATCGCGCCCGCCGCCTTCGGCATGGGGACGGCTGAACTGGGGATGTGGATGGGATCGATCACGCTGGGCTTCATGATCGGTTCGGGCATCTCGAGCCGGGTGTCGCGGCGCTACCCGCTGACGACGATGATGATCACCGGGCGGACATTCGCGATCGTGGGGATCGGCATTCCGACGCTGTTCATCGCGGCGGGCTATGTCTCGGTTCCGCTGTTCTTCGGCGCGATGATCCTGTCCGGCCTCGGCAACGGGCTGACCTCGCCCAATGCGAATGCCGGGTCGGTCTCGGTCCGGCCGCATCTGGCCGGCAGCGCCTCGGGTCTGTCGTCGGCGCTGATCGTGGGAATGGGGGCCGTGACCACGACGATCACCGGCGCTCTGGTGACCGAGGCGAACGGTCTCGTGATGACGCCGGTCCTGATGGTGATCGCCTGCGTGCTGGGCCTGATCGCGGCGCTCTACGTGCGCCACGTCAACATCCGCGAGGCGCTGGCCGCGCGCGCCGCTGCTGCGGCCGCCGGCGACGGGGTGCCCGCCGCGGCCGAGTGATCCGAGCGGCAGACCTGCGGCCTGTCGCCGCGACGGCGGCGTGACCGTCCGGCACAGTGGTCGAAAACCCGCCGCCCGATGTCGCGAAGCTGTCAGCCGCGGGCGTCCTGCATGGACATTCTGGCCGCGACTTGCTTCACTCCAGTGAGGTGATGTTGATTCCTGTATGGAATCATAATTTCCCCAAGGGAATGAGGATCGAGATGCGTTTTTCCGGCCTGCGGGTGCTGCACGAAGGTCTGACCGGGAACCGGGGCTGGACCGCCCACTGGCGGGATCCCGAGCCAAAGTCCGAATATGACATCGTGGTCATCGGCGGCGGCGGTCACGGGCTGTCGACGGCCTATTACCTTGCCAAGGAACACGGGCTGACCAATGTCGCGGTGCTGGAAAAGGGCTATCTGGGCGGCGGGAACGTGGGGCGGAACACGACCATCGTGCGGGCGAACTACTTCCTGCCCGGCAACTCGGAGTTCTATTCCCATTCGCTGAAGCTCTGGGAGGGGCTGGAAGAAGACCTCAACTACAACGTGATGCATTCGCAGCGGGGTCTCATCAACCTGTTCCACTCGGACGGCCAGCGCGACGCCTTTGCCCGGCGCGGCAACGCGATGATCAACCAGGGCGACGACGCGGTGCTGCTGGACCGGAACGGGGTGCGCGAGCATCTGCCCTATCTCGATTTCGACAACATCCGCTTCCCGGTCTTCGGCGGTCTGCTGCATCCGCGCGGCGGCACGGCGCGGCACGATGCTGTCGCCTGGGGCTATGCGCGGGGCGCGTCGGATCGCGGTGTGGACCTGATTCAGAACTGCGAGGTCACGGGGATCGACATCGAGAACGGCAAGGTCCGGGGCGTGCAGACGACGCGCGGGGCGATCCGGGCCAAGAAGGTGGCGATCGTGGTCGCGGGCCGGTCCGGGCAGGTGGCGGCGATGGCGGGCATGCGGCTGCCGATCGAGAGCCACATCCTGCAGGCCTTCGTCACCGAGGGGCTGAAGCCGGTGATCGACCATGTCGTCAGCTTCGGCATGGGGCACTTCTATATCAGCCAGTCCGACAAGGGCGGGCTGGTCTTCGGCGGCGATCTGGATTTCTACCCGAGCTATGCGCAGCGCGGCAACCTGCCGATGGCCGAGCACGTGATGGAGGCGGCAATGACGCTCATGCCGATGATCGGCAAGGCCAAGGTGCTGCGGTCCTGGGGCGGGATCATGGACATGACGCCCGACGGCTCGCCCATCATCGACAGGACGGACACCGAGGGGCTCTTCATCGACTGCGGCTGGTGCTACGGCGGGTTCAAGGCGGTGCCGGGATCGGGGTTCAGCTTCGCGCATCTGATCGCGACCGGCAACCACCACGCGCCGGCGGCGAAATACCGGCTGGACCGGTTCCGCACCGGCGTCGGGCTGATGGACGAGGAAGGCACCGGGGCGCAGCACAACCTGCACTGAGTGTCGGGTGGAGAGCGGCCCTGCGGGGCGCATATTTTTGGCAAGATGAAGCAGGGGCCTTTGAGATGAGACCTGACCGAGGCATGGGCGGAGAGCGGCCCTCCGGGGGGAGTTTTGCGGGCCAGATGAAGCGGGGGATCGCGGCGTGAGGATCAACTGTCCGATGTGCGGAGAGCGGGACCGGCGGGAGTTCTACTATGGCGGGACAGCGCTGTCGCGACCGGTCGGGACCGACTGGTCGGCGGAGTGGGACGATTACCTGCACCTGCGCGAGAACCCGGCGGGGCGGTCGCGGGAGCTGTGGTATCATGAGACCGGCTGCACGGCGTGGCTGGTGGTCGAGCGGGATACGGTGACACACGAGATCCATGGTGTGCGGCTGGCCGCCGGGGGGCGGTCATGAGGCTGGGGCAGGGCGGTCTGATCGACCGGGACGCGCCGGTTTCGTTCCGGTTCGACGGACATGTGTATTCGGGGTTCCGGGGCGACACGCTCGCCTCGGCGCTGATGGCCAACGGCATCCGCGTGGTCGGGCGGTCGTTCAAGTATCACCGTCCGCGCGGCATCTTCAGCGCAGGCAGCGAGGAGCCGAACGCGCTGGTGACGCTCGGGCGCGGCGCGGGGCAGGAGCCGAACGCGCGGGCGACGATGGTCGAGATTCACGAGGGGCTGGAGGCGCGGGCGCAGAACTGCTGGCCCTCGGCGCAGTGGGACGTGATGGAGGTGAACGACCTCTTCGCGCCGTTCCTGGGCGCGGGGTTCTACTACAAGACCTTCATGTGGCCCAAGAAATTCTGGGAAAAGGTCTATGAGCCCGCGATCCGGCGGGCGGCGGGGATGGGATCGCTGTCCGGGGAACACAACGGCGATCTCTACGAGAAGGCTTATGCCCATTGCGACCTGCTGGTGATCGGCGCGGGGCCTGCGGGCCTGATGGCGGCGCTGGTGGCGGCGGAGGCCGGGGCGGACGTGATCCTCGCCGACGAGGATGCGCTGCCGGGCGGGCGGCTGAACGGTGAGCGGATGGAGGTCGGCGGGCAGTCCGCACAGGGCTGGGCGGCGGAGACCGTCGCGCGGCTGGAGGCGATGCCGAACGTGCGGGTCATGCGGCGGACGACGGTGACCGGGGTCTACGACCAGGGCTCCTTCGGCGCGGTCGAGCGGGTCGGCGGGCATCTGGACCGGCGGCCCGAGGGGCTGCCGCTGGAGTGCTTCTGGCGGATCGCGGCCAAGCGCGCCGTGCTGGCGGCAGGCGCGATCGAGCGGCCGGTGGCCTTCGGGCGGAACGATCGCCCCGGCGTGATGCTGGCGAGCGCGGTCCGGACCTATGTGAACCGTTACGGCGTGGCGCCGGGGCGGCGGGTCGCGGTGTTCGGCAACAACGACGACGCGCACCGGACGGCGGCGGACCTGCTGGCGGCGGGTGTGCATGTGGCCGCGCTGATCGACGCGCGGCCCGAGGCGCGCTGCGACCTGTCGGTGCCGTTCTATCCGGGCGCGGTGGTGTCGAGCGTATCCGGGCGCATGGGGGTCGAGGCGGTGCGGGTCGAGACCGGCGCCGGGACACAGCGGATCGGGGCGGATTGCCTGGCGGTGTCGGGCGGCTGGAACCCGAACGTGCACCTGACCTGCCATCTTAACGGACGGCCCGTGTGGGACGACGGGATCGCGTCCTTCGTGCCCGCAGCGGGCGCTGTGCCGGGGCTGATCCCGGCGGGCGCGGCCAAGGGGATATTCGCGACCTCCGGGTGCCTTGCCGACGGGGCGCGGGCGGCGGGCGAGGCGTTGCAGGCGCTCGGGATTGCGACCGGCACGGTCGAGATGCCCGAGGCGGAGGATGCGGCCTACAGCCTGCGTCCCGTCTGGCATGTGCCGGGCAAGGGGCGGGCATGGCTCGACCTGCAGAACGATGTGACGGTGAAGGACGTGAAGGCCGCCGCGCAGGAGAACTTCCGTTCGGTCGAGCACATGAAGCGGTTCACCACGCAGGGCATGGCGCCGGACCAGGGCAAGACTTCGAACATCGCCGCGCTGGCGGTGCTGGCGGATGCGACCGGGCGCGGGATCCCGCAGACCGGGACGACGACCTACCGTCCGCCCTACAGCCCGGTCGCGATCGCGGCCATGGGGGCAGGGGCGCAGGGCGCGGGGTTCGCGCCGCAGCGGAAGACGACGAGCCATGCCGCCAGCGTCGCCATGGGGGCGCCGATGATCGAGGCGGGGCTGTGGTATCGACCCTCCTACTTCCCGGCACCGGGCGAGGAGACGTGGCGCCAGTCCTGCGACCGCGAGGTCGGCTGGGTGAGGAACGCGGTCGGTGTCTCCGACGTCTCGACGCTGGGCAAGATCGACATCCAGGGGCCGGATGCGGGGGCGTTCCTCGATTTCGTCTACACCGGCACCTTCTCGACGCTGAAGCCGGGGCGCGTGCGCTACGGCATGATGCTGCGCGAGGACGGGCATGTGATGGACGACGGCACGACCGCGTGCCTCGCGCCCGATCACTACCTGATGACGACGACCACCGCCGCGGCGGGGCTGGTGATGCGGCATCTGGAGTTCGTGGCGCAGGTGCTGAAGCCGGAATACGATGTGCAGATGGTGTCGGTCACCGAGCAATGGGCGCAGTTCGCGGTCGCCGGTCCGAAGTCGCGCGAGTTGCTGGACGGGCTGCTGGATGCGCCGCTTGAGCCTGCGGCCTGGCCCTTCATGGCCTGCGGCGATGTCTCGGTCATGGGGGTCGCGGCGCGGCTGTTCCGGATCTCCTTCTCGGGCGAACATGCCTACGAGATCGCGGTGCCCGCCCGCTATGGCGAGAGCCTGTTCCGCGAGCTGGTCGCGCGGGCCGAGGGTCTCGGCGGCGGGGCCTACGGGATGGAGGCGCTGAACGTGATGCGGCTCGAGAAGGGCCTGCTGACCCATGCCGAGCTGCACGGGCGGACAACCGGTTTCGACCTTGGCATGACCGGGATGATGTCGTCCAAGAAGGACTACATCGGCCGGGCTGCGGCGACCCGCGAGGGGCTGCTGGACAGCGAACGCGAGCGGCTGGTCGGGCTGAAGCCCGTCGGCGCGGTCAAGCAGCTGACGGCGGGGGCCCACCTGTTCGCCGAGGATGCGGAGCCGGTGCGCGAGAACGACGAGGGCTATGTCACCTCGGTCGGCTATTCCCCGACGCTGGGGCATTTCATCGCGCTCGGCTTCCTCAAGGGTGGCCCGGACCGCTACGGTGAGCGCGTGCGCTTCGTCGACCATCTGCGCGGGATCGACACGATCTGCGAGGTCTGCCCGCCCTGTTTCTTCGACCCGGAAGGAGAGCGTGTCCGTGGCTGAGCTTGTCGCAACCTCCCCCGCCAAGGGCCTGCTGCCGGTGACCATCGGCGGACTGACCCTGTCCGAACCGGCCCACGCCATGATGACCGGGATCAGCCCCCACACCGGCGAGGTCGCACAGGCCTCGGCGCTGCTGAAGCAGGCGACCGGCTGCGACCTGCCCGCGCCGAACCGCCTGACACGCAGCGGCGATGCCATGGCGCTCTGGACCGGCCGCAACCGCTGGATGCTGATCGGCGCCCCCGCGCCCGAAGGGCTGGCCGAGACGGCGGCGCTGACCGACCAGTCCGACGCATGGGTCGCGGTCACGATCGAGGGTCCCGGCGCGGCGCTTGTGCTGGCCCGGCTCTGCCCGCTCGACCTGCGGGATACGGCCTTCCCAGAAGGCACCGCGACGCGGAGCGAGATCTTCCACATGCAGGCCATCATCGCCCGCACCGGCCCCGCAAGTTTCCTCGTCCTCACCTTCCGCTCGATGGCGGGGACGCTGGTCCATGACCTGACCACCGCCGCCCGCGCCGTGGCCGCCCGCGCCGAGGTCTGACGCAGACGCAGGGTCCCCTGCTTCATCTGGCCGAATAAACTCCGGGGAGTGCGAGGGGCAGGGCCCCTCGCTGCCGTTCACCGACACCCCTCGCGCCATCTGGCACAGGCACACCGAATCCCGGTAATCTCCCGCAATGGCCCTGCCCCCCGGATTCCTCGACGAACTGCGCAGCCGCACCTCGCTCAGCCAGGTGGTGGGGCGCAAGGTCATGTGGGACCAGCGCAAGTCGAACCAGGCCAAGGGCGACATGTGGGCGCCGTGCCCGTTCCACCAGGAAAAGTCGGCCAGCTTCCACGTCGATGACCGCAAGGGCTTCTACTACTGCTTCGGCTGCCACGCGAAGGGCGATATCATCTCCTTCGTGCGCGAGACCGAGAACGTCGAGTTCATGGAGGCGATCGAGATCCTCGCCCGCGAGGCCGGTATGACGATGCCCGCCCGCGATCCGCGCGCCAGGGAAAAGGCAGACCGCCGGACCCAGCTCGTGGATGTCATGGAGGCCGCGGTCCGCCATTACCGGATGATGCTGGGCACGCAGGCGGCGGGTGCGGCGCGGGATTACCTGACCCGGCGCGGGCTGGACGCGGCGGCGATCGAGCGGTTCGAGATCGGCTTCGCCCCCGACACCCGGCAGGGCGCGTTCCAGGCGCTGACCGGCAAGGGGATCGAGGCGGGCCAGGTGGTCGAGGCCGGTATCTGTGCGCGACCCGATGACGGCGGCGCGCCCTACGACCGGTTCCGGGGGCGCATCATGTTCCCGATCCGCGACGCACGTGGCCGCGCCATCGCCTTCGGCGGGCGGGCCATGGATCCGAACGCGCGGGCGAAGTATCTCAACTCGCCCGAGACACCGCTCTTCGACAAGGGCCACACGCTCTACAACCACGCCCCCGCGCGCGAAGCGGCAGGCAAGGGCGCGACGCTGATCCTCGCCGAAGGCTACATGGACGTCATCGCGCTCTCCGAGGCCGGGTTCGGTGGCGCGGTCGCGCCGCTCGGCACTGCTGTGACGCCGGACCAATTGAACCTCCTCTGGCGCATCGCGCCCGAGCCGGTGGTCTGCCTCGACGGGGATACCGCCGGCCTGCGCGCGGCCTACCGGGTGATCGACCTCGCCCTGCCGATGCTTGAGGCGGGCCGCTCGCTGCGCTTCGCGCTGCTGCCCGAGGGCAAGGACCCTGACGACCTGATCCGCTCGGACGGGGCCGGGGCGATGCAGGCGGTGCTGGACAGTGCGCTGCCGCTGGTCGATCTGCTGTGGCGACAGGAGACCGAGGGCAAGACCTTCGACAGCCCCGAACGCCGCGCAGCTCTGGACAAGGCGCTGGCGGACCGGACCGGGACGATCCGCGATCCGGGGCTCAAGCGGCATTACGACGACGCGCTCAAGGACCTGAAGTGGCAGCTCTTCCGCCAACGCCGCAGCCCGGCGCGGCGGGCTTTCGTGAAGGGGCAGCCGCCGATCCTGCCGTCTCTTGCAACGACCCGCGCCTCTCGCCTCGTCACGGCGGGCGACGGGGCCGAGGATCATCTGCGCGAGGCGGTCATCCTCGCCGCGCTGATTTCCACCCCCGCCGTGTTGCCGGAGTTCGAGAGCGAGCTGGAGCGGCTGGACTGCCGCGACCAGTTGCACCGGACGGTATTGGCCGCCGTCCTGGCCCATGCGGGCGAGGGCGCCGAGGACCTGCGCGCGGAAATTTCCGGCACGGTCGGGGCCGAGGCGCTTGAACAGCTGATGTCCGACCCCCATGTGGCGCTCATCCCCCCGGTCCGGCGGCCCGGCGACGAAGAGGCGGCCCGCCTGTGTCTGGCCGAGGAACTCGCCAAGCTGCGGGCGGCGCGGGGGCTGGCAGACGAGGTGGCCGAGGCCGAGGAAGAACTGCAGGGCGTGGCCGACGAGGCGGTGACCTGGCGTCTCGGACAGGCCGTCGAGGCACGCAACAGTGCCGGCCGGGGCTTCGGCGAAGACCGGGCGGAATACGACCGGGGCGACAACGGCGCCCGAATCAATCGTGCCGAACGGGAGGCGCTGGATAGCCTTCTCGGGGCGATTCGCTTCTCCAAGCCGCGCAAATAGGGCGCGCTTGGTGACGAAAGTCTAAAGGAAACCGGGTAAACGGGTGTCCCAGCCCGCGAATCGCGCTATTGATTCGGGTCATCCCGAAGTGATTCGCTGTCGGGCTGGATCTGGCACCTGAGCAGGAGCTTAACTTATGGCCGCCAAGGATACGGAAGAAACTCCGCAGACCGACGATCAGGACAACGAAGTCTCGCTCGACATGAGCCAGGCGCGGGTCAAGAAGATGATCGCCGAGGCGCGAGAGCGGGGCTTCATCACCTATGACCAGCTCAACCAGGTCCTGCCGCCGGATCAGGTGTCGTCCGAACAGATCGAGGACGTGATGTCGATGCTGTCCGAAATGGGCATCAACATCATCGAGGACGAAGAGGCCGAGGAGGAGGAGGGCAAATCCACCGCCGTGGTCGAGACGACCTCGAACCGCGAAGTGGCGCTCGGTTCCGCCGGGAACGAAAAGCTCGACCGCACCGACGACCCGGTGCGGATGTACCTGCGCGAGATGGGTTCGGTCGAACTGCTGAGCCGCGAGGGCGAGATCGCCATCGCCAAGCGGATCGAGGCGGGCCGGAACACGATGATCGCCGGGCTCTGCGAAAGCCCGCTGACCTTCCAGGCGATCACCATCTGGCGCGAGGAACTTCTGAACGAAGACATCCTCCTGCGCGATGTCATCGACCTTGAAACCACGTTCTCGGGCCAGCTCGATGACGAGGAGCCGGTGGTCGAAACCGCCAACGTCTCCTCCGCGCCCAAGCAGGACGACGATCCCGAACTCGACGCCGACGGCAACCCGATTGCCCGTGACGATGACGACGAGGACGACGATCAGGCCAACATGAGCCTCGCGGCCATGGAAGCGGCGCTGAAGCCGCGCGTGCTGGAAACGCTGGACCGGATCGCGAACGACTACGTGCTTCTGTCGGAATTGCAGGACAGCCGGATCAGCGCGACGCTGAACGAGGACAACAGCTTTTCCGACGCGCAGGAAGCGAAGTACCAGAAGATCCGGAACGAGATCGTGCTGCTGGTGAATGAACTGCACCTGCACAACAACCGGATCGAGGCGCTGATCGACCAGCTCTACGGCATCAATCGCCGGATCATGCAGATCGACAGCGCGATGGTGAAGCTGGCCGACCAGGCCCGCATCAACCGCAAGGAATTCATCGACGAATACCGGGGCCGCGAACTCGACCCCAACTGGCTGGACCGGATGGCCGAGAAATCGGGCCGGGGCTGGCAGATGTTCATCGAACGCTCGGCCGACAAGGTCGAGGACCTGCGCGCCGACATGGCGCAGGTCGGCCAGTATGTCGGCCTCGACATCAGCGAATTCCGCCGCATCGTCGCCCAGGTCCAGAAGGGCGAGAAGGAAGCGCGGCAGGCCAAGAAGGAAATGGTCGAGGCGAACCTGCGTCTCGTGATTTCCATCGCCAAGAAATACACGAACCGCGGGCTGCAATTCCTTGATCTCATTCAGGAAGGCAACATCGGCCTGATGAAGGCCGTGGACAAGTTCGAATATCGCCGCGGTTACAAGTTCTCGACATATGCGACCTGGTGGATCCGTCAGGCCATCACCCGGTCGATCGCCGACCAAGCCCGGACGATCCGTATCCCGGTCCACATGATCGAGACGATCAACAAGCTGGTCCGCACCGGCCGCCAGATGCTGCATGAGATCGGTCGCGAGCCGACGCCGGAGGAACTGGCCGAGAAGCTGCAGATGCCGCTCGAGAAGGTCCGCAAGGTGATGAAGATCGCCAAGGAACCGATCTCGCTCGAAACCCCCATCGGGGACGAGGAAGACTCGCAACTCGGCGATTTCATCGAGGACAAGAACGCGATCCTGCCGCTCGATTCGGCCATTCAGGAGAACCTGAAGGAGACGACGACGCGGGTTCTGGCCAGCCTCACCCCGCGCGAGGAACGGGTTCTGCGGATGCGCTTCGGCATCGGCATGAACACCGACCACACGCTGGAAGAGGTCGGCCAGCAGTTCAGCGTGACCCGCGAACGTATCCGCCAGATCGAGGCCAAGGCCCTGCGGAAGCTCAAGCATCCGAGCCGGAGCCGGAAGCTGCGGTCGTTCCTCGATCAGTAAGCGGTCTGCGAACCAGCGAGATTGCTTTGATGTCGCCCGGCGGATGCCCTCCGCCGGGCGTATCTTTTTCGCGACTTGTAGCAGGAATGAAAGCCGTGGCCGACGAGACGGCGAATATGTTCGATGTGGTGCAGCTGTCGCTGCTTTCGCGGCATCGCGGCACTGAGACAAACCGTCCGGCTTTCCTTCCGCATCGGTCGGGGCCATCTTCAGCTTAGCAATCTGAAGGCAGCACATATGCCGACCGGCGCAACAACGGACGACCTGTCACCCGACCTGCGGGCAAGCCTTGCGGGTCAGGACATAATCGTCTTCGACGGCGAATGCGTGCTTTGCTCTGGCTTCTTCCGCTTCATGTTGCGTCACGACAGGTCGGAACGCTTCCGTTTCGTGATCGCACAGTCTCCACTCGGAACGCGGATCTACGAGGCGCTCGGCCTGCCGACGCGCGATTACGAGACGAACCTCGTGATCGTGGACGGGCAAATCAACCGCAAGGGCCGGGCCTTCGCGCAGGCCATGCGCGCCATCGGCCGGCCTTGGGCGATCCTCGGGCCGTTGCGGTTCGTGCCGCCCGCAATCTCCGACCCGATCTACCACCTGATCGCGAGAAACCGGTATCGGTGGTTCGGGCGGTATGACACCTGCATGATCCCCGATGCCACGGTCCGGGCCCGTTTCCTCCCGGAGGGATGGGCATGACGGCGGACCCTTTCCTGCAGGCTGCGGATGCGCGGGGGCTGACGCTCGACCCCGTGCTGCGGGCGTTTCATGGCGGGACGGGCCAGAGTGCGACAGGGCAGGGCGGGACAGGGCCGCGGGTCTGGGAGGGCACCTGTGCGATCCGCCGGGGTTCCGGACCGCTGATCGGCCTGTTGCTGAAACTGGGCGGCTTCCCCGACGCGGACGAAAACGTGCCGATCCGGCTCAGCATGTTCCGAGGGCGCGACGGGGTCACGTGGCGGCGCGAGTTCGGGCGGCACGTGACGGAATCGGTGCTGACCTATGATGCGGACCGGTCAGCGGTGGACGAAAGTTTCGGCCCCTTCAGTGTGCGCATGGTGCCCGATATCCGGCGCGGTGCGCTGCATCTGGAGATCGCGGGGCTGCGGGTCTGGGGCGTGCCGCTGCCCCGGCTGCTGTGGCCGAAAAGCGCGACGCGCGAGGTCGCCCGGCCGGATGGCGGGGTCGAGTTCGATGTCTCGGCCACGCTGCCTTTTCTGGGTCCGATGATCCGGTATCGCGGCGTTCTTCATCGCGCGGGTGGTGCGCGCACGTCACACCGGGCGGGGCCCGAGGTCAGGTATACCTGACTGCCGCAGATTCGCCCGCTTTGCTAGCGTGAGTCCGAGGCGGGATGCCCGGTGCAACTTTTTGTGGCTGCACCGCGTTGTTTCCCCAGCCAAGGAGGACACGACATGCGCCGCGCTGCCACGCTGGTTACTGCCATCACGATCGCCACCGCTTCTGCGGCCTGGGCCGCCTATTCCTCGCTGCCCATGAATGACCTGACGCGCCCCGATCCGGGCAGCGCGAACCAGGAAATCCTGATCCGCGTGGCGCCCGAGGATCTGTCGCGCTGTATCGCCACGCTGATGCAGGTCATGCAGCCGCCGGTCGACAGCGCCTTCGTCGCCGATGTGAAAATGCATGGTGCCAGCGGCCCGACGGCCCGGTGCGTTGCGGAATAACCTGCGCGGCCACATTTCGCGCAGAGGTTGAAGGTTTTCTGAAACCAAACTGACCGTTCGGGCGTTGCCTCCTTGAAGAACAGGGGGGAACGCTCATGACCAGCTTTCCAAGACTTGCCGCCGCCGTTGCCGTCATCCTGACCGCCGCACCGCTGGCTGCACAAACCGTCGAAGTCCCGAGACCCGAGCCGCAGCGTGTCGTTCTGACCGACGCCATCCGCGTCGAAGTCGGTCCGGGTGAGCTGAGCCGCTGTGCCGCGGTGTTCCAGTGGGCCTTCAACCTGCCTGACGACGACGCGGGCTTCGGCCCCACGCTGCCGGGTGTGCCCTATGGTTTCGGGCCGCGTTGCGCGGTTCTGCCGGACAGCATGCCCTACGTATCGGCCAGCGGCGACTGACACCGCGCCACTTGCGCCGCTGCACGCCCCCGGTCTAACCGGGGGCGCAGTCATGTCCGGCGGAGCGGTACGCATGTCCTCGACCGAATTCAGCATCGAAACATCCGGTCCGGGTCTTTACGAGTTCACCCGTGACGTGACCGGCTGGGTCAGCCGAACCGGCCAGCGGGAAGGGTTGCTCACGCTCTTCGTCCGTCACACCTCGGCCTCGCTGCTGATACAGGAAAACGCGGATCCGGAGGTCAGGGCCGACCTGACCGAATACCTGCACCGCCTCGTTCCCCCATCGGACCATCCTTCGATGGATTACCTCACCCACACCTACGAAGGCCCGGACGACATGCCCGCCCATATCAAGGCGGCGCTGTTGCCGGTGTCGCTGTCGATCCCGGTCGCGGGCGGTGCGCCGGTGCTGGGGACATGGCAGGGAATTTACCTGGTCGAACACCGCCGCGCGCCTCATGTCAGGCGGGTCGCAGTATATCTGGGTCGTTGATTTCCGCTCTACCCAAAACTCAGTGGACCGCCTATAGTGGCTGTGGACAAGTGGGGCCCGACCCCACAGGTATGTAGGGATAGGGGACAGGACAATGCGTTGTCCGTTTTGCGGTAATGTCGACACTCAGGTAAAGGACTCGCGTCCGGCAGAGGATCACGTCTCGATCCGGCGGCGGCGGTTCTGTCCGGCCTGCGGCGGGCGGTTCACCACGTACGAGCGGGTGCAGCTGCGCGACCTCGTCGTCATCAAGTCGAACGGGCGGCGCGAGGATTTCGACCGCGACAAGCTGGAACGGTCGATCCGAATCGCCCTGCAGAAACGCCCCGTGGATCCCGAGCGGATCGACCAGATGATCTCGGGCATCGTCCGGCGGCTGGAGAGCATGGGCGAGACGGACATTCCCTCCAAGGCGATCGGCGAGATCGTGATGGAGACCCTGGCCCGGATCGACACCGTGGCCTATGTCCGCTTTGCCAGCGTCTACAAGAACTTCCAGGCGGCCGACGATTTCGACAAGTTCGTGAGCGAACTGCGCCCGGACGGCAAGACCGCCGAGCACGACGACTAGGCCCCCGGCGATGGCCGGGGCGGACGACCTCCGATACATTGCGCTTGCCCTTTCGCTGGGGCGGCGGGGCATGGGCAACACCTGGCCCAACCCTGCGGTCGGCTGCGTGATCGAGAAGGGCGGCCGCATCGTCGGACGCGGCTGGACCCAGCCGGGCGGAAGGCCCCATGCCGAGGTGGTTGCGCTGACGCAGGCCGGTGATGCCGCGCGCGGCGCGACGGCCTATGTCTCGCTGGAACCCTGCGCGCATCACGGACGGACCCCGCCCTGCGCCGAGGCGCTGATCGCTGCGGGTGTGGCGCGGGTGGTGGCCCCGCTCAGCGACAGTGATCCGCGTGTGTCCGGGCAGGGCTTTGCCATGCTGCGGGCGGCGGGGATCGAGGTCACGACCGGGATCATGGCGGACGAGGCGGCGCGGGATCACGCCGGGTTCTTTCTGAAGGTCGGGGACGGGCGGCCGTTCGTCACCATGAAACTCGCGTCGAGCTTTGACGGGCGCATCGCCACGGCCACGGGCGAAAGCCAGTGGATCACCGGGCCCGAGGCGCGGCGGATGGTACATGCGATGCGGATGCGCCATGACGCGGTGATGGTGGGCGCGGGCACGGCGCGGGCCGACGATCCCTCGCTGACCGTGCGCGACATGGGCGCGCCGCATCAGCCGGTGCGGGTAATCGTCAGCCGCCATCTCGACCTGCCGGAGGACGGTGTGCTGGCCCGGACCGCCGGCGAGGTGCCGGTCTGGCTGTGCCACGGCGACGACGCCCCGGCGGACCGGTTGGCGGCATGGGAGGCGCGGGGCGCGCGGCTGTTGCCCTGCCGGGTGACGGGGCGGAGCCTCGATCCCGAGAGCGTGCTCGCAGCGCTTGGCGGGGCCGGCCTGACGCGGGTGTTCTGCGAGGGCGGCGGGGCGCTGGCGGCCGCGTTGTTGCAGGCGGGGCTGGTCGATGAGCTGGTCGGCATGAGCGCGGGGCTGGTGATCGGGGCCGAGGGCTGGCCTGCGATCGGCGCGCTCGGGCTCGACCATCTGGCCGAGGCGCCGCGGTTCCGTCTGCGCGAGCTGCGCCCCGTGGGGGGCGATGTGCTGGCGGTCTGGGCGCGCGCCTGACGGGCCGGGCGGTTCGGGGGCTCTGCCCCCATCGGGCCTGAAGGCCCGATTCCCCCGAGGTATTTGGAACCAGAAGAAGCAGGGTGCGCGGCGTCTGCCTCAGCCGGAGGCGAGGACGAGGCTGTCGAGACCGTGGAAGTGGTAGAGATCGGCGTAGGCCGGCGGCTCGGCGATGCGCAGGCCGGGGTGGTGTTCGAAGAGGACCGGGAGAGCGATCCGCAGTTCCAGCCGGGCGAGGGGGGCACCGATGCAGAAGTGCAGCCCGGCGCCGAAGCTGGTGTTGGGGCGCACCGGTCGGGTGGGGTCGAAGCGGTCGGGGTCTTCCCACACCCGGGGGTCGCGGTTGGCGGCGGCGAGCATCAGGCCCACACGGTCGCCGCGCCGGAACTGGTGGCCCATCACGTCGATGTCCTCGTATGCCCAGCGGGTGAACATGTGCAGCGGCGGGTCATGGCGGAGGATCTCCTCGACGGTGCCGTCGACGGTGTCGGGGGTCAGAACCTCTGGCCCGTGGCCGTGGTCGAGCAGCAGTTTCACACCGTTGCCGATGGTGTGGACCGTCGCCTCGTGCCCCGCGTTCAGCAGCAGGATGCAGGTCGAGATCAGCTCGTCTGTCGAAAGCGCCTCGCCATCCTCCTCGGCCGCGATGAGCTGCGTCAGCAGGTCGTCGGCGGGCCGGCTGCGGCGCTCCTCCACGTAGCTGCGCAGGAAGTCGGAGAAGGCGGTGGCGGCGTCGCAGGCGGCGGCCTCGATCTCGGGTGTGCGGCGGGCCTGATACATGGCCACCATGTCGTTCGACCAACGCAGGAGCTGGTCGCTCATCTCTTCGGGGACGCCGAGCAGGCGGCAGATCACCGCGATCGGTAGCCGGTTCGCGAAGGCGGGGATCAGGTCGAAGGCGGTGCCGTCGCGCGGCAGGGCAGTTGCCAGATCACGGGCCAGCGCCGCGATCTCGGGGCCCATTTCCGCGATCCGGCGCGAGGTGAAGGCGGCCAGCACGAGGCGGCGCAGGCGGGTGTGGCGGGGCGGCTCGAGCTCGAGCATCGAATGCGCCTCGATGTCATAGAAGGGCCGCAGGCGGTCGGGGATCGCGGGGGCGCATTCCGGCGGCGCCTCGCGGCCGAACCGGCGGTCGCGCAGGCAATGCGATACGGCGGCGTGGGAAAAGGCGCAGCGGATGCCGTAATCGGTCCAGTGGTGGATCGGGCCCTGTTCGCGCGCGGCGCGGTAGAACGGATAGGGGTCCTGCACGAAAGCGGGCTCGGTCGGGGACTGTGTGAGGTCGGTCATGGCGTCCTGTCGGGCTGCGGGCTTTGCAAGGCACGGGGGCGCGGCTAGATTGCCCGCCATGATCGGAAAGGCAACCAGACGCGCGGGTGCGGTGCTGGCCGTGGTGGCCGCGGTGGCTCTGGTGGCCGCCGGGGTCTGGCGCTACGGCTACGATCAGGCACTGGACGGGCTGGCGCGCCGGGGTGAAGCGGACCTGGCGCTGGCCTCGGACCGGCTGACGGGACAGCTGCAGCGCTATCGCGACCTGGCCGTGCTGATGGCGGTGCATCCTGAGCTGACCGGGCCGCGCGCGGACGAGGTCCTGCAGCATGCGGCGGACCGGACCAGCGTGCTGAACATATTCTATCTCGACGGGCGGGGGCGGGTGCAGGCGGCAGCCCATGGCAGCCAGCCCGAGGCCGAGGCGGCGCTGATCGCCGGCGGCTTTGTCGGGCGCGCCTTCGACGGGGCGCTCGGGACCGGGCACGGGATCGACCCCTCGACTGGGTTGCGGGCGTTCTACGTCGCCGCGCCCCGTTTCTTTCCGGGCGGCGGCGTGCAGGGCGCGCTGGTCGTGGCGGTGGATGTCGAGGCGCTGGAGCGGGAATGGCGCGGCGACCGGCCGGCGGTGTTCTTCACCGACGAGGTGGGCGAGGTCTTCATTTCGAACCGGTCCGAGATCCTGTTCTGGCGCAGGTCGGAGGCCGGGCTGCAGCCCTCGGTGGGCGAGGCGATGCCGCGCGCGCGCTCGGACAGCGGCGGGCACGAGGTCTGGCGGATGCAGTGGGGGCCCTACCTGCCTGCGGTCGGTCTGCACATCGTCCGCGACCTGCCGACCATCGACATGCGCGCCGAGGCGCTGGTGGACGTCGCCCCGGCGCGGCGGCTGGCCTGGCTGCAGGCGGCGGTGGTGGGCCTGGTCGGGCTGGTGGTCGCGGCGATCCTGTTCTGGGCGATGGAGCGGCGGCGGGTTCTGGCGGTGGCCAACGCCACGTTGGAAAGCCGCGTGATGGAGCGGACGACCGAGCTGTCGGGCGCGATCGCGGCGCTCAGGCGCGAGGTGGCCGAGCGGCAGGAGGCCGAGGCGGCGCTGAAGAAGGCGCAGGCCGATCTGGTGCAGGCGGGCAAGCTGTCGGCGCTCGGCCAGATGTCGGCGGGGCTGAGCCACGAGTTGAACCAGCCGCTGATGGCGATTTCGCAGTTCGCGGAGAATGGCGGGCTGTTCCTCGAGCGCGGCAAGACCGATGCGGCGGCGGGCAACCTGCGGCGGATCGCGGAGCTTGCGGGGCGGATGGGGCGCATCATCCGGAACCTGCGCGCCTTCGCGCGGCAGGAGAACGAGCCCGTGCGGCGGATCGACGTGGTCGCGGTGGTCGAGACGGCGCTGGAGATGACCGAGGCGCGGCTGGCCAAGGACGGGGTGATACTGGAATGGGAGCGGCCGGGCGCGCCGGTCTGGGCCATGGGGGGCGAGGTCCGGCTGGGGCAGGTGATGGTGAACCTGATCGCCAATGCCGCCGATGCCATGTCGGGTGGCGAGATGCGGAAGCTGAGTGTCGTGATCGAGGCGGCGCCGCGCCCTGTCATCCGCGTGCGCGACACCGGGCCGGGGATCGCTGCGCCGGAGAAGATCTTCGATCCGTTCTATTCGACCAAGGAAGTCGGGGCCTCCGAGGGGATGGGGCTCGGCCTGTCGATCTCCTACGGGCTGGTGCAGAGTTTCGGCGGCGCGATCCGTGGCCAGAACGCTGAGGGCGGCGGGGCCGAGTTCACCGTGGAGCTTGAGCCGTGGCGAGGGGAGCAGGCGGCATGATCCGGCGTGTCCTGCTGGTCGACGACGACGCGGCCGTGCGCGAGGCGCTTGGCCAGACGCTGGAACTGGCCGATCTCGATCCGCTGACGGCGGGCAGTTTCGTAGAGGCAAAGGATCACATCCTGCCGGAGTTTCCGGGCATCATCCTGTCGGACATCCGGATGCCGGGGCGCGACGGGTTTCACCTGCTGACCTACACGCAGGACATGGACCCGGAACTGCCAGTCATCCTGCTGACCGGCGAGGGCGATATCCCGATGGCGGTCGACGCGATGCGCAAGGGGGCCTTCGGGTTTCTGGAGAAACCCTGCGCAACGGCAGACCTGCTGCCGGTGGTGGAACGCGCGCTCAAGACCCGCGCCCTGGTGCTGGAGAACCGCAGGCTCAAGGCCGAGCTCAGGGCGGGCGATCCGGCGTCGCGCCTGATTTTCGGCACGTCGGAGCTGTCGGACCGGCTGCGGGAACAGGTCCGGCAGGCGGCGGGCACGGCGGCCGAGGTGCTGATCACCAGCGCGCCGGGTGCGGGCGTGTCCAAGATCGCCGAAGTCATCCACATGATGTCCGCCGCCGCGCGGTTGCCCTTCGTCAAGCGCCCCTCGGCAGGCCTGACCCGCGAGGCGTTCGAGGCCGCATGCACCGAGGCCAAGGGCGGATCGCTGTTCCTGGACGAGGTGGCGGCGATGCCGCAGGACACCCAGTTCGCCGTGACGGAACGGCTGGAGCAGGGGGCGGGCGTGCGGCTGATCGCGGGCGCCTCGGTGGATATGGAAAAGGCCGTGGCGGAGGGGACGTTCAGCCCGGACCTCTATTACCGGCTGGACGTGATGCGGGTGCGGATCCCGGCCATTTCGGAACGGCCCGAGGACATCCCGGTCATGTTCCGCAAATATGTGGCCCAGGCGGCCGAGCAGGCCGGGCTGCCCGCGCCCGAGATCACCGAAGAGGTCGTCGCGGGGCTGATGGCGCGCGACTGGCCCGGCAACGCGCGGGCGCTGATGAGTGAGGCGATGCGCTTCGTTCTGGGGATGAAGGCCGGCGGGCAGGACGAGGGCGCGGACACCGGGCTGGCCGAACAGATGGCGCAGGTGGAACGGTCGCTGCTGGCTGCGGCGCTCCGGCGGCACGACGGACACGCCAGCGCGGCGGCGGTGGCCCTGAAACTGCCGCGCAAGACCTTCTACGACAAGCTGGCGCGCTACGGGCTGAAACCGGAGGACTTCCGGTAGTGTGCGGGAATCCGCACAGCTGGCTGAAGGGACGTGCGGGATTTCGCACAGCCCGGCCGGTGAAGATTGACGGCTGGTCAGGCGTCTCTGTTTAATCAATTGTAATAAAATGGAAAATTGCCTGACGCCGTGACGTCATCACATTCGCTTGTCGCCTTCTTCCCCATCCCATACCTCCCGGATCGAGGGCTGATTGAGCCCGAGAATCGTCCGGATACCGGGAGGAGACACCGATGAAATTCCTGACCACGGCCGCCACCGCGCTGGCCCTGACCGTTTCGGCTGGCGCCGCGCTGGCCAATTGCGATGCAGGCGAGACCGTCATCAAGTTCGCGCACGTGACGAACACCGACAAGCACCCGAAGGGCATTGCCGCGGAGATGCTGAAGGACCGCGTGAACGAAGAGATGAACGGCAAGGCCTGCATGGAGGTCTACCCGAACTCCACGCTCTACAACGACGACCAGGTTCTCGAGGCGATGCTGCAGGGCGACGTCCAGCTGGCCGCGCCGTCGCTGTCCAAGTTCGAAACCTTCACCAAGAAGTTCCGCCTGTTCGACCTGCCCTTCATGTTCAAGAACATCGAAGCGGTCGACGCGTTCCAGAAATCCGACGACGGGCAGGCGCTGCTCGACTCCATGCAGCGCCGCGGCCTGCAGGGTCTGGCCTACTGGCACAACGGGATGAAGCAGATGTCGGCCAACAAGCCGCTGCTGCTGCCCTCCGACGCACAGGGCCTGAAGTTCCGCGTTCAGCCCTCCGAAGTGCTGGTCGCCCAGATGGAAGCCATCGGCGGCTCGCCGCAGAAAATGGCCTTCTCGGAAGTCTACGGCGCGCTGCAGCAGGGCGTTGTGGACGGTCAGGAGAACACCTGGTCCAACATCTTCGGCCAGAAGTTCTTTGAGGTTCAGGACGGCACCACCGAAACCAACCACGGTGTGATCGACTACCTCGTCGTCGCCTCGGTCGACTGGCTGGACAGCCTCGACGCCGACGTGCGCGACCAGTTCATGACCATCCTGACCGAAGTCACCGACGAACGGAACGCCGCGGTGAACGAAGTCGACCTGGAAGCCCGTCAGTCGATCCTCGACGCCGGTGCCGTCATCCGCGAACTGGACGAGACGCAGCGCCAGGCATGGGTCGACGCGATGAAGCCGGTCTGGTCGCAGTTCGAAGGCGACGTTGGCGCGGACGCCATCGAAGCGGCGCAGAAGATCAACGCGACGCACTGACCGCGGAAACGTGGTATAGACACGCCAGACGGGGGGCGCGGGACGCAGAAGCCCGCGCCCCCTTCTCAAACCGGCCGACGGGGATCGTCAGAAGGGGGATAGGCCGATGCATCCAGCACCGGACGACAATTTCATGGACCGCATCGAGGAAACCCTCATCGCGGTCATCCTGGGCGTCATGACACTCGTGACATTCGCGAACGTGGTCGCCCGCTACGTCTTCAATTCGAACATCCTGTGGGCACTGGAACTGACCGTGTTCCTGTTCGGCTGGATGGTTCTTCTGGGCGCGTCCTACGCCGTCAAGAAGGGCGCACATCTGGGCGTCGACGCCCTGCTCGAAATGGTCGGCCCGGGCGCGCGCAAGGTGCTGGGCCTGATGGCCATCGCCGTCTGCATCATGTTCGCCTTCCTGCTGCTCAAGGGCGCATGGGACTACTGGGCGAACTTCGCCAACCTGCCCCAGACCGAGGGCCGCTGGTTCCCGCTGGGTTTCCAGGAGAAGTTCCGGGCCAACGGCTGGTACGAGGTCAATGACATCCCCAATCCGTGGTTCCTGAAGTTCCTCGAGGACATGATGAACGAGGGCGAACCCTACGAGAAACTGCCGCGCTTCATTCCCTATGCGGTGCTGCCGATCTCGATGGCGCTGCTGCTGTTCCGGTTCACCCAGGTCGCGGTCCGGGTCTGGACCGGCAAGATCGACCGCATCGTCGCCAGCCACGAGGTCGAGGACGAACTCGCCGAAGTCCGCGCGCAGCGGGGGGAGGTCTGAGCCATGGAAGTCGCACTTCTCTTCGTGATGGTCGTTGGCCTGATGCTGATCGGCGTGCCGATCGCCGTCTCGCTGGGCTTCTCGTCCATCCTGTTCCTGCTGATGTTCTCGGAGACCTCGCTGGCCTCCATCGCACAGACTCTGATGCAAGCCTTCGTGGGGCACTACACCCTGCTGGCGATCCCGTTCTTCATCCTCGCGTCGTCCTTCATGTCGACCGGCGGGGTGGCGAAACGGATCATCCGCTTCTCCATCGCCTGCGTGGGGCACCTGCGCGGCGGTCTGGCCATCGCGGGCGTCTTTGCCTGCATGATCTTCGCGGCGCTGTCGGGGTCCTCTCCGGCGACCGTGGTCGCCATCGGCTCCATCGTCATCGGCGCGATGACGCAGGCGGGCTACACCAAGGATTTCGCCGCAGGCGTCATCTGTAACGCCGGCACGCTCGGAATCCTGATCCCGCCGTCCATCGTGATGGTGGTCTACGCCACCGCGACCGACGTGTCGGTGGGCCGGATGTTCCTCGCGGGCGTCATTCCGGGCCTGATGGCGGGAACCATGCTGATGGTCGCGATCTGGATCATGGCGCGCATCCGCAACATGCCCGCCGGCGAATGGCTGGGCTGGGGCGAGATCTGGGACAGCTTCCGCGATGCCTTCTGGGGCCTGATGCTGATCGTGATTATCATGGTCGGGATCTACGGCATCCCCGGCATCACCGGCGCGATCTTCACGCCGACCGAAGCCGCCGCCGTCGCCTCGGTCTACGCCTTCATCGCGGCCGTCTTCATCTACCGCGACATGGGCCCGCTGTCCCGTCCGGGTCAGGCGCGCAACCTGTCGCTGATCGAGAAGCCGATCGCGCTGGTGACGGCATGGTTCCACCGCGACACCCAGAAGACGCTGTTCGAGGCAGGCAAGCTGACGGTCACGCTGATGTTCGTGATCGCCAACGCGCTGATCCTCAAGCACGTGCTGACCGACGAGCAGGTCCCGCAGAAGGTCGCCTCGGCCATGCTGGACGCAGGCTTCGGCCCCGTGGTCTTCCTGATCGTCGTGAACGTGATCCTGCTGATCGGCGGCCAGTTCATGGAGCCGTCGGGCCTGCTGGTCATTGTCGCGCCGCTGGTCTTCCCGATCGCGATCGAACTGGGGATCGACCCGATCCACCTCGGGATCATCATGGTCGTGAACATGGAGATCGGGATGATCACACCGCCGGTCGGTCTGAACCTCTTCGTCACGTCCGGCGTGGCGGGGATGCCGATGATGCGGGTGGTCAAGGCCGCGCTGCCGTTCCTCGGGGTGCTGTTCGTGTTCCTGATCATCGTGACCTATGTCCCGATCATCTCGACATGGCTGCCGACCCTGCTGATGGGGCCGGAGATCATCACGAAGTAAGGCGAAGCCTTCACGCTTCGGAACGGCGCCCCACGCGGGCGCCGTTTCCGTTTCCGGCTCACAGCATCGGCGCGCTGAGGCGGAACAGCCCCTCGACCGTGCGGCGGAACGGGCCGACCTGCGGCACGCCCTCGGTCGTGCGCGCCTCGACAGAGGCGAACCACTTTGCCAGCGTCTCTACCGTGTCCTCGTCATAGGCAAAGAGCGCCAGTTCGAAGTTCAGGAGCATCGAGCGGACGTCGAAATTCGCCGATCCGACCCAGCCCGCGTCGTCGATCATCCCGGCCTTGGCGTGCAGCATCCCGTCGTAGCAGAGCACGTGTCCGCCCGCCCGCTGGATGTCGCGCAGGTAGGCCCCGCGCGCAAAGTCGGTCATCCGCTTGTTGGACCGGCGGGGCACGATGACCCGGACGTCCACGCCGCGCCGGGCGGCGGTGTTCAGGGCCTGCGCCAGATGTTCCGTCGGCACGAAATAGGGGGTCGAGATCCAGACCCGGTCCTGCGCCGCGTGGATCGCGTTGACCAGCCCGTCATGCAGAACGTCGCGGGATTCGTCCGGTCCGGCGGCCAGCAGCTGCAGGTTCGCGGGGCCGGTCCAGTGATCCGCCGGTTCCTCGATCACCGGCGCGTCCCCGTCCGAGGCGAAGACCTCGCAGAAGCGGTGGACGACCGGGCCGGTGGCCGTGAAGCTCAGGTCGGTCCACGAGGTTTCGTCGCCGGTCAGGTACTGCTGCCCGATGTTGCGGCCGCCGGCCCATGTCACCTCGCCGTCGGCGATGACCATCTTGCGGTGGTTGCGCAGGTTCAGGTGGCTGTTGTCGCCGCCCCACAGGAAGGGCGAGACGAACTTGAGGTGTCCGCCAGCGGCGGTGAAATTCTCCAGCTCGGCCCTGGGGCGGGTCAGGGTGCCCAGCCGGTCGAGGATCAGCCGGACGCTCACCCCGTCATGCACGCGGGCCGTCAGGCGGCGCACGAACTCGCGCCCGGCCTCGTCGTCGTCCACGATGTAGAACAGGGCGTCGATGGACCGGCGGGCGCCGTCGATCGTCTCATGCAGCGCCTCGCGCGCTTCCTCGCCGGTTTCGTGCAGGGTCAGCCCGTTGCCATGCGACGCGGGCGGCCCGCCGAGCCGCGCGAAGGTGCGCGCCAGCGGGTGAAGGTCGGGATCGTCGTCCACCGTTTCGTCAAAGGCCAGCGGCGTGATCTTGCGGTTGCGTTTGCGGATGCCCAGCACGAACCACAGCGGCAGGGCGAGGTAGGGCAGCAGGAAGGCGAAGAGGATCCACGCCAGCGCGGACTGAGGCGTCCGCTTCTGCTGGAGGATCAGAATGACGATCAGCGCGTTGGCGAGACCCGCCAGAACGATCAGGAAATGCTGCGACAGAAGCGCCATCATGGGAGTATGCCGGTCAGGCGGATTCCAGCGCCTCGATGATCGGGCTGAAGTCGCTGGCCTTCAGGCTCGCCCCGCCGACGAGGGCTCCGTCGACGTCGGGGATCGAGAAGATCTCGGCCGCGTTCGCCGCCTTGACCGACCCGCCGTAGAGCAGCCGCACCGACCGGCCGACACCGGGGCCGAAGCGTTTCTCCAGCCGGGCGCGCATGAAGGTGTGGACCTCGCCGATCTGTTCGGGGGTCGGAGTCATGCCGGACCCGATGGCCCAGACCGGTTCGTAGGCGATCACGAGGTTCTCGCCGGTCGAGGTGTCGGGCACCGACAGCGACAGCTGCGCGCCGATGATGTCGAGCGTGTTCGTCGCCTCGCGCTGGAACATGCTTTCGCCAAGGCAGATGACCGTCATCAGCCCCGCCGCATGGGCCGCGCGCGCCTTGACGCGGACCTCCTCGGAAGTCTCGCGATGCTTGTCGCGCCGTTCGGAATGGCCGAGGATCACCGCCGTCGCGCCCGCATCGCCGAGCATCTCGGCCGAGAGGTCGCCGGTGAATGCGCCGCTGACCTCGGTGTGGCAGTCCTGACCGCCGAGCGCGATGGCGGTGCCCTCGGTGATCGCGCGGGCCGGATGCAGCAGCGTGGCGGGCGGGCAGATCAGCAGATCGACAGAAGGCTCGGGGTGGCTGTCGGCCAGCACACGCAGATCCGCGAGAGAGGCGCCGAGCCCGTTCATCTTCCAGTTACCCGCCGCCAGTTTTCTGCGCATCTGTGCCTCTTTCAAAATCCGGCCCAACTTTTCCGACCGGCGCGGGCAAGTCAACCGCGCCGCCCGCTGTCAGGCCTTGGTTTTCCGGGGTTTGCGCGCCGCCTTGCGGGCTTTCTCCGCGCGCTTCTTGTCGGCCGCGATCCGGGCGGGGCCCATCGACAGGCGCGCCCAGTCCAGCGCCTCGGACGGGTCGTCCATCGCGCTGTCTGGCAGCGACATCAGCGATGTAACCTGCCGTTCGCCATTCGCGCGGGTGTAGGTGAAGGGGACCGAGCCCGCGGCCTCGTAGTCGGCCAGCGTGGCATCGTCGGATTTCATGTAGATGACCTGGGACGAGGCGATCATGGCGAACATGACATCTTCCTCGGCATAGAGCGCCACGCCCGAAAACATCCGCCCGGTGCGCAGAGGCCCAAGCCCCGAGAACAACTCGAGCGCGTGCTCGAGAAACTCGGGGTCGACGGCCATCAGGCGTCCTTGAACTTGATCGACTCGCCGCAGCCGCAGGCCTCGGCCACGTTGGGGTTGTTGAACTGGAAGCCACTTTCGAGCAGCGAGGTCTGATAGTCGATCTCGGTCCCGAACAGGAACATCTGCGCCATCGGGGCGATCATCACCCGCGCGCCGTCCTGTTCGACCACCTCGTCATGGGGATCGACCTCGGTCACGTAGTCCATCGTGTATTCCATGCCCGCGCAGCCGCCCTTCTTGACGCCGATGCGCAGGCCCTGATGGCCGTCCTTGGCCATGAGCCGGGCGATCTGGGTCGCCGCTGCGGATGTCATGGTGACGGCCTGCTTGCCGGGAATGCCGAACATGAGTGGTCTCCTTTGCCTCACAGATAGGCGTCACGCCGGGCGCAGGCAAGCCCGGCGTGGATCGGTCGTGCCTGTGCGATCACTTCGACCCGGCGACCTCGCATTCGCAGTTGCCGTCCTTGTCTGGGCCGACGCAGTCGACGGGAACCTCGACCGTGTTCCTCTGTCCCTCGATCTCGAGGGGGATCACCTCGGGGCATTCCATGATGCTGTCTAACGCGCCGCAGATGATCCCGTCGTCGAACAGTCGGCATTTCAGAACGGCGCGCGCCGGGACTTTGAATTCCGGCAGGATTTCCTGCATCCCGCGCCTCAGCTTCACCGGGTCCGAGGCGCTTTCGATCAGCGCGCGGCCCGCTTTCTTGGGGAAGGTTGCGATCCGGAAATCCTCGGCCCACGCGGCGGAAGACAGGATCATAAGGCCCGCGGTGAGGGCGGCGACAATGGCTTTCATCTGAATAGTCCCGGTATTGGTCCGTTGAATACGACAACCTTACCGCGGTGGCGCCATATGGCCACTCACTTTTTCCCTTCCGTTCAGGCGGCCTCGGAAGCCGCGATCTCTGGCAGGTAGCGCCCGCCGTCCTCCTCGGCGTCCCACCGGGCGATTTCGGCGATCAGCGCCTCGCGGACGCGGCAGGTGTAAGTCCATGCGGAGTTGGCGTCGTTGCAGGGCAGGATGAACCAGACCTCGATCCCGAGCGTGTCCTGATCCGCCACCCGCACCGCCAGCGCATCGGTGTCCTCGGTCATGTCGCCCTCATCGAGGTCGACCGCAATGCCGTAGAACGCCTCGCGCAGCCGCTCCACATCCGCGCCGTGACCGAGGCGCAGCTTGATGACGCGGTGCAGTTCCGGCGTCATCGCGGTCCAGTTCTCGAAAGGCTCGGCCACGAATTCGCGCACCGGCACCATCAGCCGGGTGCGGTCCCAGACCCGCAGCTGGACGTAGGTGAAATTGATCCGCTCGACCACGCAGAAGTAGTCCTTGTAGAGGATCGTGTCCCCGATCCGCGCCGACTGGTTCAGCGCGATCTGCATCGACGACAGGATGTTCGACAGGATGTCCCGCCCGGCAAAGCCCAGCACCACCGTCGCGATACCGGCCGCCCCGATCAGCGAGAAGCCGAGCGTGCGGAACACGTTGGCCGAGGTCAGCACGAACCCCGCGCCGGCAAGGAAGACGATGACCATCAGCGCCCGCCGCCATGCGGTGACCTGCGTGGCAAAGCCGCGCCGCGCCTCCTGCTCCTTGGCGGAGAGGTCTTCGTCCTGCTTGACGACAAGCTGGTCGAGGACGGCATCGACCACGTTCATCAGCAGGATCATGACCGCGAGGACGTAGCCGATGATGACCAGCGGCGACAGCACGGCCGAGATCCGGCCCGAGAAGACGAAGACGTTGGTGGTGACGGTGCCGACGACGAAGGTGATCACGAAGAACAGCAGCGGCGTGCAGAGGCTGCGGATCACCAGCCGTGACAGCTCCGACTCGCGCGAGTCGGCAAGGCGCATGATGTAGCGGCGCATCAGCAGGCCGAGTGCCAGTGCCCCGATCACCAGCAGCGGCAGGCCGATCAGTTCCCACGTCATCAGCCCCCAGAGCGCGTCGGTGCGCAGGACATCGGGCAGCGCCTCCTCGAACTCCGAGGGGCCGTAAATCGCGAACAGGGCCGGCAGGTTCTGGACCGACTGGCGGGCAAAGACCCAGACGGGCTCGGCACCTTCGGGCGCGATGCGGTTCAGCCGGATCGACACCGGGCGGTTGTCGAGGTCCACCAGCCAAAGTCGCAGCGAGCGGCGCGGCTGAGCGGCGAACGGGTCGTTGCTGGAGGGCGTCGCATCCACGGCGTCGGGCACATCGGGCAGGGAATGCCAGTCGACCACGACGCGGCGGTCGATGATCGTCTCGAGCATCCGCGCCAGAGAGGCGCCGCGTTCGACCTGTTCCGCCTCCGGCACGCCGGTCAGGTCCAGCAGGTGCGCGGCGTCCTCGTATCTGCCGTCGCGGCTGAGGGCGAGGAAGCTTTCCATCGTCGCCTGCGGCGTGTCGCGCAGCACGTCGGACGGCGGATCGGGCAGGCCGGGGTTCAGGGTGTCGGCCTCGAACCACTGCATTCCGCCGCCGTCCTGCGCCGTGCCGGCGCCGGTCAGGGCGAGGGATATCAGGGTCAGGCAGATAGCAAGAAGGCCGGGGCGCAAACCCCGGCCGAAACGGCTGGAACACTGGAACGGCAACACGGACATGCGGATCAAACGCCGTCGGGCCGTCCCGGTTCCCTTACATGAAGCCAAGCTCCAGCCGGGCCTCGTCGGACATCATGTCCATGCCCCACGGCGGATCCCACGTCAGTTCGACGTCGACATCCTTGACGCCGCCGATCGGACCGACCGCGTCCATGATCCATCCGGGCATGTCGCCCGCGACCGGGCAGCCGGGGGCGGTCAGGGTCATGATGACCTTGACGGCGTTGTCGTCGGAAATGTCGATCGTGTAGATCAGCCCGAGGTCGTAGATGTTCACCGGGATCTCGGGGTCGTAGACCGTGCGGCAGGCCTCGACCACGCTGTCATACAGCGGGTGGTCCGTGCTGGACGGTGCGATGAGGGGCGCACCCTCGAGGGGTTCGGCAGAGTTGGGCATTGGGTTCTCGCGCGTTTCCTGACCGAATATATAGGAATTTAAGCCCGCCGGGTCCAGAGGCAGAGGTCAGTCGTTTATGTCACGCCGCACGATCCGGGCGTTGCTGCCCGGTCTGGCAAAGACGCGCCGCAGGATCAGCCATGTGACCAGCGACAGCGCCGCGAATTCGACGAGCATCAGCGGCAGCGACAGGGCCAGCCCGGTCAGGACCAGCACCCCGACCAGCACCGCGCCGATCCCGAAGCCGAGGAAGATGAAACCGGGGATCGCGACCTCGACGATCATCATCGCGATGCCCGCCGCGACCCAGACCCACCACAGGTGCCAGTAGAGGACCGCCATCGGCTCAGACCCGTCCCTTGAGCATCGCGAAGGCGTTGCCGAAGGCCTCGACCGCGTTGGCGGGCAGGATCACCACCTGCTTGCCGTCGCCATGCCCGAGGGCATTCAGCGCCTCGACCTGCTTCAGCGCGACCTGATACTGCGCCGCCTCGATCCCGTGGTCGGCGATGGCGCGCGCGACGATCTCGGTCGCGTAGGCCTCGGCATCGGCCTGGATGCGGCGCGCCTTGGCGGCCTGCTCCGACGCGTAGAGCTCCGCATCGGCGGCCAGTTCCACCGCGCGCTTCTTGCCCTCGGCCTCGGTCACCAGCGCGCGGCGGGCGCGTTCGGCGTTCAGCTGTTGCAGCATCGCGGCGCGGGTGGCCTGGTCTAGGTTCACGTCCAGGAGTTCGGCCCGCGTCACCTCGATCCCCCAGTCGTCCACGGCGGCGAAGAGCTGATCCTTGATCGTGCCGGTCAGGGCCGAGCGGTTGGACTGCACCTGGTCCAGTTCCATCCGCCCGATCTCGGACCGGACGATGCCGGCGACAGTGGTCGAAATCGCGGCGTCGATGTCCCGGATGCGGTAGACGGTCTTTTCCGGTTCGATGATGCGGTAGAAGACCGAGGTGTCGACCTGCAGCAGCACGTTGTCCAGCGTGATGGCGTCCTGGCTCATGGTCGGCAGCTGCCGTTCGAGGATCGAGATCCGGTGCGCGATCACGTCCAGAAACGGCACGACGAAGTTGATGCCCGGCCCCAGCACCGCATGCAGCCGTCCGAAGCGTTCCACGACGTGCTTTTCCGACTGGGGCACGATCCGCACGCCCTTGACGATCACGACGATCAGCAGGACGGCGATCAGGATGTAGAGGATGTTCTCCGTCAGGAGCGTCTCGAAATCTATGTTTTCCATATCGACCGGGCAAAATGAAACGGGCCGCGCAAAGCGTGGCCCGTAACCCGGTTCCGGTCAACGGCGAAGCTGTGTCTCAGCCCTTGGCGGCGAACTTGCTCTGCGCCGCGCGTTCGCGCCGGTAGGGGTCCTGGAAGTGGCTGATCATCACGTCGCGCGCCATGCCATAGGCGTCTTCCAGACCCATCGGCTGATGCGCGTTGATCGTCTCGATACCGCGCTGGATCGGGCCGGGATTGCGGCCGGCCAGCGTCCGGGCAAAGGTCGTCGCCTCCTCGACCACGCGGTCGGCGGGGTAGACACGGTTCACCAGTCCCGCGCGCAAGGCCCAGTCGGTGTTCAGCATCTCGCCCGACAGCGCCAGTTCCATCAGGTGCTTGCGCGAGACCGAGCGGCTGACGCCGACCGAGGGCGTGGTGCAGAAGCCGCCGTTGTTCACGCCGGGCAACTGGAACCGTGCGGCGTCCGAGGCGAAGGCCAGATGCGCGGTCGCCGCCAGCTGGCAGCCCGCCGCCGTGGCGATGCCCTCGATCAGCGCGATCACCGGCTTGGGCGAGGTGGCCATCGACAGCATCATGTCCGCGCAGGCGTCGAACAGCTCGCCCAGGAACGCGACGCCCTGATCGGGGTCGTCGGCGTGGCGGTTGATCTCTTTCAGATCATGCCCCGCGCAGAAGATCGGGCCGGGCCCGTGCAGCAGGATCACCCGCGCCGCGTCGTCGGCCCGTGCGGTGTCGACCGCGCTGTGGACCGCGCGGATCATAGCCATCGACAGCGGATGCGCCTTGCCGTTGCCGAGCGTGATGGTGAACAGGCCGTCTTCCAGCGAAGTGGCGACGAGGTCGGGCGGGGTCATCTGGTTCATGGGGGCTCCTCCGTTGGCGCAATGGTGAACCTGTCGCGGGGAAGTGGCAAGGCTTGCTATTCCGCCCGCGCCGGGACTAGAGGGGGCCGGTCAGGAGAGATGGCCATGACCGACCGCTTCAGCTTCACCCTTGGCGCCACCGACGGCGCGGCCCGGACCGGTGTGATCCACACCAGGCGGGGCGAGATCCGCACGCCCGCCTTCATGCCCGTCGGCACCGCCGGGACGGTCAAGGCGATGATGCCGGAAAGCGTGGCCGCGACCGGTGCCGACATCCTGCTGGGCAACACCTACCACCTGATGCTGCGCCCCGGCGCGGAGAGGGTCGAGCGGCTCGGCGGGCTGCATGGGTTCATGAACTGGGACAAGCCGATCCTGACGGACTCGGGCGGGTTCCAGGTGATGAGCCTCGCCGAACTGCGCAAGCTGACCGAGGACGGCGTGACCTTCCGCAGCCATGTGGACGGGTCGAAGCATTTCCTCAGCCCCGAGACGTCGATGGAGATCCAGCGCCAGCTCGGGTCCGACATCGTGATGTGTTTCGACGAATGCCCGGCGCTGCCCGCCGACGAGGCGCGCGTGGCCGAGAGCATGCGCATGTCGATGCGTTGGGCGCAGCGGTCCCGCGATGCCTTCGGCGACCGTCCGGGACATGCGCTGTTCGGCATCCAGCAGGGCGGCGTGACGGAAGAGCTGCGCGGCGAGAGTGCCGAGGCGCTGAAGGCCATCGGCTTCGACGGCTTCGCCATCGGCGGGCTGGCGGTCGGCGAGGGGCAGGAGGCGATGTTCGGCGTGCTGGACTACGCCCCCGCAATGTTGCCCGAGGACAGGCCGCGCTATCTGATGGGCGTGGGCAAGCCGGACGATATCCTCGGCGCGGTCGCGCGCGGGGTGGACATGATGGACTGCGTGCTGCCGTCGCGCTCGGGCCGGACGGGGCAGGTCTTTACCCGGCGCGGCGTGGTCAACATCAAGAACGCCCGCCACCGCGACGACCCGCGCCCGCTGGACGCGCACTGCACCTGTCCCGCCTGCCGCAACTACTCGCGCGCCTACCTGCACCACGTGTTCCGCGCGCAGGAGATCATCAGCTCGATGCTGATGACATGGCACAACCTGCACTACTACCAGGAGCTGATGGCGGGCATGCGCGAGGCCATCGCGGCGGGCCGTTTCGAGGCATTCCAGAGCGCCACCCGCGAAGGCTGGGCCGAAGGCGACATCCCGCCGGTCTGAACCCGCACTTCACATTGTCGGAACCCCATGCCCCCGCTTCGCATTGAACGGGCAGCGAGGTGGTGAGAGCAATGAGTGATCAGATTTCCCCGACCGACGAGCAGTCACAGGGTCAACCCAGCGAGACGTACAACACCGAGAGGTCCCCGCGGTCGAGCAGACCGAGACGGCGGTGGATATTCCTCGGCGCGCTTGGCGTGGTGATGGCATCGGCCATCGGCGCGGGCGCCTGGGTCGGCACCCGGCCCGACCTGTCGCATGTGCGCGCCAACGCCAAGAGCGACCTCTATTACGAGGACGCAAAGGGCGACAGCCTGAAGCTGGCCTTGGGTCGGACGGCCACCTATGTGCCGCTTGCCGAGATGCCGGCCGAATTGACCGACGCCGTCATCGCGCTGGAGGATCGCCGGTTCCGCAAACACGGCGGTGTCGACTTCCGCTCGATCGCGCGGGCCTTCGGGCGCAACCTGACCTCGGGCGGGATCGTCGAGGGCGGCAGCACGATCACGCAGCAGCTGATCAAGATCAGCTTCCTCGACCCCGCGCGCACCTATTCGCGCAAGATCCACGAGGCGATGCTGGCGCGCGAGCTGGAAGCGACGCACAGCAAGGACGAGATCCTCGAAGCCTATCTGAACAAGGTCTACCTCGGCAGCGGTGCGCACGGAGTGGGCGCCGGGGCGCGGACCTATTTCGACAAAGCCGTATCGGAATTGACGCTGGCGGAATCCGCCGTCCTGGCTGCTACGATCCGCACGCCCTCGGGGCTGAACCCGTTCAGCAATCCCGAACCGCTTCTGGACCGCGCGCGGATGGTCATTGATCTGATGGAAGGGCAGGGACGGATCGAAGCCGGTGCGGCCAACGACGCGCGCCTCGACCTCGCGACTCTCCGGTTTCATCGCTCTGCGCCCACCTACGGCGGCTGGTTCGCCGACTGGGTCGCGCCCCATGCCGACGGCTTGGCGACGCGCCTGCGCGGGCCGGTGACGATGCGCACGACGCTCGACCCCGACCTGCAACGCCGGGCCGAGGCCGCGATCGCCGACGGGCTGGCGGGCACCTCGATGCAGGGCGCGCTGGTGGCGTTGCGTCCTGACGGGACCATTGCGGCGATGGTCGGCGGGCGGAATTACAACGAAAGCCAGTTCAACCGCGCGACGGATGCGATCCGGCAGCCGGGTTCGACCTTCAAGACCGTGGTCTACCTGACGGCGCTGGCGGACGGCATGACGCCCGAGACGCGGATCTCGGACGACCCGATCGACATCAACGGCTACGAGCCCGAGAACTTCAGCGGTCGCAACCATGGCACCGTGACGCTGGCCGAGGCATTTTCGGAATCCATGAATGTCGCGACGGTGCGTCTGGCCGCCGAACTGGGTTTCGACCGGGTGGCCGAGGCGGCCCGCGCGCTCGGCGTCGAGGCCGAGATGAGCGAGACCCCGTCGATCGGCCTCGGGGCCAACGGGATGTCCCTGCTGGACCTGACCGAGATGTATGCCGCCATCGCCACCGGCCGCGCGCCGTTCGATGCGCGCGGTATCTCCGGCATCACCCGTCCGGGCGGCGAGTACACGCCCGTCGACTGGCGCGAACCGCGGCCGAGCGCGCTTGCGCAGCACCTGATGATGGCGCGCCGTCCGATGGCCGCGATGCTGCGGCTGGCCGTGACGCATGGTACAGGCAAGGCGGTGGCAGAGGTGCCCCGCGCGGTCGGCAAGACCGGGACCAGCCAGAACAACCGCGACGCGCTGTTCGTGGGCTGGGCCGAGAACATGATCGTCGGCGTCTGGGTCGGCAACGATGACAACAGTCCGATGGACGGCGTCACCGGCGGCAGCATCCCGGCGGAAATCTGGGCGGCCTTCATGACCAACCGCAAGGCCGCGCCGATCCGCACCGAGGAAGACGCGCCCGAGCCGCAGATCATCGCGGTGTCCGAGAGCCGCAACCTCGACGAGCGTGATATCGTCAGTGCAGAAGAAGCCGGTCGCACGCGTAATCCGGAAAGCCCCGAGGAGAAGCTGCGGGTCGCGCAGGAGATCATCGACAATGCGGGTCCCGAAGGCATCACGGTCAATCAACTCGCCAAGCGGCTGAGCGAGCGTCTCATGTCCAGGGGCGAGCGCACGGCGCAGAGCTGCAACGTCGAGGTCTGCGCGCGGTTCTACCGGTCGTTCCGGGCATCGGACTGCACGTTCCAGCCCTACGGCAACCGGCCGCGCGAGATCTGCACCCGCTGAGGGCCGCGCGGCTCTGACACGGGGTTTTTAGGTTAAGTTAACCCATATCCGCCTTGCGACTCCCGCAGCGATACAGGCATGCTAAGGCAACCGAGGTTGAATCCGTGGCATGCGCGCCCCAGATTAAACTTCCATAAACCGGAGGAAGCCGTGGCCGCCGCAATCGGGGCCGGAGCTTTCTGCCAAAGCCAAGGATAGAGCATGACCCAATCCCTCAACCCGTCCTATCCCGTGCTGCCGCTTCGGGATATCGTGGTCTTCCCGCACATGATCGTGCCGCTCTTCGTCGGTCGCGAGAAATCCGTGCGCGCTCTGGAGGAGGTGATGGCGGACAACCGTCAGATCCTGCTGTCCAGCCAGGTGGACCCGTCCGAGGACGACCCTGACACCGATGGGATCTACAAGGCCGGCGTGCTGGCCAACGTGCTGCAATTGCTCAAGCTCCCCGATGGCACCGTGAAGGTGCTGGTCGAAGGGCAGGCGCGTGTGCGTATCGTCAACTACATCGAGAACCCGGACTTCTTCGAAGCCAGCGCCGAACTGCTGGAAGAGGAAGACGGCGATCTGGACACCATCAAGGCGCTCCTGCGGTCCGTCGCGGCCGAGTTCGAGCGCTATGCCAAGGTCAAGAAGAACATCCCCGAAGAGGCGCTCGGTGCCGTGGCCGAGACGACCGAACCGGCGAAGCTCGCCGATCTCGTGGCCGGGCATCTCGGCATCGAGGTGGACCAGAAGCAGGACCTGCTGGAAACGCTCAGCGTCAGCGAGCGGCTGGAGAAGGTCTATGGCCTGATGCAGGGCGAAATGTCCGTCCTTCAGGTCGAGAAAAAGATCAAGACCCGCGTCAAGTCGCAGATGGAGCGGACGCAGCGCGAGTACTATCTGAATGAGCAGATGAAGGCCATTCAGAAGGAACTCGGCGACGGCGAGGACGGCCAGAACGAGGTCGCCGAGCTGGAGAAGCGCATCGCGGACACCAAGCTGTCGAAGGAAGCCAAGGAAAAGGCCGAGGGCGAGCTGAAGAAGCTCAAGAACATGAGCCCGATGAGCGCCGAGGCGACCGTCGTCCGCAACTACCTCGACTGGATGCTGTCCATTCCGTGGGGCGTGAAATCGCGCACCAAGAAGAACCTGCACAACGCGCAGGACGTGCTGGATCAGGACCACTACGGGCTTGAGAAAGTCAAGGAACGGATCGTCGAATACCTCGCCGTGCAGCAGCGGTCGGCCAAGCTCAAGGGCCCGATCCTCTGCCTCGTCGGCCCTCCGGGTGTCGGCAAGACCTCGCTCGGCAAATCGGTCGCCAAGGCCACGGGACGCGAGTTCATCCGCATCTCGCTGGGTGGCGTGCGTGACGAATCCGAGATCCGCGGCCACCGCCGGACCTACATCGGCTCCATGCCCGGCAAGATCATCCAGGCGCTGAAGAAGGCGAAAACCACGAACCCGCTCATCCTGCTCGACGAGATCGACAAGATGGGTCAGGACTTCCGTGGCGACCCGGCTTCGGCGATGCTCGAGGTGCTCGACCCGGAACAGAACTCGACCTTCGTCGACCACTACCTTGAGGTGGAATACGACCTGTCGAACGTGATGTTCCTGACGACCGCGAACTCCTACAACATGCCGGGCCCGCTTCTGGACCGGATGGAGATCATTTCGCTCGCCGGTTACACCGAGGACGAAAAGCGCGAGATCGCAAGGCAGCACCTGATCGCCAAGCAGATCAAGAACCACGGCCTGCGCAAGGGCGAGTTCGAGATCACCGACGAGGCGCTGAACGAGATGATCCGCCGCTACACCCGCGAAGCCGGTGTGCGGAACCTCGAACGCGAGCTGGCCAAGCTGGCACGGAAAGCCGTGACTCAGATCATCAAGGGCGAGCAGAAGCAGGTGAAGATCACCGAGGACAACCTCGACGAATACCTGGGCGTCAAGAAGTTCCGCTATGGCCTGGCCGAGAAGGAGGACCAGATCGGTGTCGTCACCGGGCTGGCCTGGACGTCGGTCGGTGGTGATCTTCTGCAGATCGAGGCGCTGCGCCTGCCGGGCAAGGGCCGGATGAAGACCACGGGCAAGCTGGGCGACGTGATGAAGGAGTCGATTGACGCCGCATCGTCCTACGTCCGCTCCATCGCGCCCGAGATCGGGGTCAAGCCGCCGCGGTTCGACAAGTGGGACATCCACGTCCACGTGCCGGATGGTGCCACGCCCAAGGACGGCCCCTCGGCCGGTCTGGCGATGGTGACCTCCATCGTCTCGGTGCTGACGCAGATCCCCGTGCGCAAGGACATCGCCATGACCGGCGAGGTCAGCCTGCGCGGGAATGCGATGCCGATCGGCGGGCTGAAGGAGAAGCTTCTCGCGGCGCTCAGGGGCGGGATCACCACGGTGTTCATCCCCGAGGAGAACGAGAAAGACCTGGCCGACATCCCGGACAACGTGAAGCAGGGGCTCAAGATCATCCCTGTCACCCACGTCTCCGAGGTGCTGGAACAGGCGCTGATCCGCAAGCCCGAGCCGGTCGAGTGGGACGAGGAGGCCGAAGAGGCCGCCGCTGCCGCCGCGATGTCGAAAGACAAGGGCGGATCGTCCGAAGCCGTCGCGCACTGAACACCGGCGCATCAATGATCAGGCGCGTCCCTTCGGGGGCGCGCCTTTCTTGTTGGTTCGCCGGTCCGATTGCAGGGCTTGCCGCGATCCGCTAGCGTGAATGCAGGCGCGCATCTCCAACATTCTGAAAACCGGACGGTTTTCCTGCCCGAATGCGCCGCGGGCCTGACGGCGTCCGGACTCCGGCCAGAAACGGAAGGCTCCAATGGCAAAGACCCACACCTCCACCGGCACGGATGACCCGGAAAGCACCGGATCGGAAACGCGGGCGCGGGCGGCCAAGGCTGCCGTCGCACCGGACCTTTCCCTGGTGACGGAAGCGGTGCCGACGGTCACCGGACCCGAGCTGAAGAAGCGGGAACTGATCGACCGGGTCGTCGCACTGTCCGGCGTCAAGAAGAAGGACGCCAAGCTGGTGGTCGAAGCGACCCTGCAGGTGATGGGCGAGGTGATCGCCGAAGGCCGTGACCTGAACGTCAAGCCACTGGGCAAGCTCAAGGTCAACCGGATCAAGCAGAGCAATGGCGGCACCGTCATGAACGCCCGCATCCGTCAGAACGAAGTGCCGGCAGAGGCCTCGGATCTTGTCGACACGGATGGAAAAGACGCGCTTGCAGAAGGGGACGAGTGAGGTTAGACAACGCTCCGTTGGGTGATTAGCTCAGTGGTAGAGCGCTTCGTTCACATCGAAGATGTCAGGGGTTCAAATCCCTTATCACCCACCATTACTTCCAATGGCCTGCGGCCACCTTGCGACGCGCCCCCCGGTTCCATGAACCTGGTGTTCAATTTTCCGGGTTCGCGTCGTGGTACTTCTTCCACATTTTGACGGCCTTTTCCGCTTTGTCGGCCATAGCTCGTGAAGGGCACCGCCGGGTTGCTTTGGCCGAGACCAATGCCCCGAACTTGCCACGCTCGAGAAACTGATGCGGAGCCTACAGTTCGTTCTGACCCATTGTTCAGCTGCCCTCCGGCCGTCCGGGGTCGCGGATTTTCAGGGCATGTGAAGCCAGGGAGGATTGGAAATGACGATGCGCTAAGTGAAAATGGAGTGGAAGCGGCCATTTGCCCGGTTTGACCAGGGCGGAAGAGCTGAACGCGATTGAAGGAACAGACACCATAGATGGACGAAACGAGGTCCGCAGAACGCATTTTGGTCATCGCGCATAGCCAGGAACAGGTGTCACGACTTGCCTGGCAGAACGTGCGGGAAGCAATGCGTTGCGCTCGGGTTTCGTTTGACCAAGCGGATTTGGCAAGCAGCGGCGACCTGCCTGAGCTCTTGCAGTATTCCGCTGTTCTGATGGTGACCGAAAGCCTCGATCGTCTGAGCACGGGGGCCGTATCTGCACTCGAGGATTTCGTGGACGACGGGGGTGGTCTTGTCGTGGCGTTCCGCGCGCGTCACCCCAGATTGAACGCGCTGTTCGGAGTCGTTGGGTCCGAGGCCTACATCGCCTCGATCCCGCCCAGCCATCCAAGTGGCGGACTGCGTTTTCCGGGCCGTGCGCTACCCTCCTTCGAGGGCATCCATTTGCCCGAGGCCGATATGATCCCACATTCCGGGTTCGACATTCGTCCGGTTCCGTCCGCGGAAATCGTGGCGACCGCAACATCCGGAAAACCTGTCGCCTGGAGGACCGTGACGGGCCGTGGCGCGGTCATCTTCTGGAACACGGCGTTTCTTGCCGAGCGGCGGGCACGCGGCTTGATTATCGAAAGCGTGCAGGCCGTCGAAGCCGTATCGGTTCAACCGATTGCAAACGTCGCAGTTGTGCAGATCGACGACTTTCCGGCGCCTCTGGGGGGCAACCTGTCCAGCGACCTGATGGCCCGTCACGATATGACGGACCCCGGAACATTTTATGCCCGCGTCTGGTATCCCGATGTCGTCAGGATTGCGCAACGCCATGGGATTGGCCTGAGTTGTTTTGCCGTGTTCAACTATCATGTCGAGAGGGACAAACAGCTGGAGGCGGCCCCGCGGGCGGAGAGCTTCGACGTTATCAGCGAAATTGCTCCTGCGGAAATCGGTCTGCACGGGTTCGACCACAGATCATTGCGTCTGGCGGATTGGTCGAATGAAGCGGCTATGCGTACATCGCTCGGCGCGGTGCGGACGGCCTGGTCCGCATCAGGGCTTGGAGAGAGCCCGGTCTGCTATGTCCCGCCCAACAACGTCTATGACGCATACGGCGCACGTTGCCTTGCATCGGAACTCCCCTCGCTCAGGGTGCTGAGCGGCAGCTTTTTCGGCGATGTGGAGAACGGCCAGGGGCGCGAGTTTGGTCCCGAGCCTTGGGCGCCATCGCTGTATTGCCTTCCACGCGTGACAGCGGGTCACGAGTGCAGTGACGAGACACTCTTCGATGCGGCAAGCCAGATTGCCACCATGGGCGTGTGGACCCACTTCATTCACCCCGACGATGTCGCGGATACGCCCGGACCGAACGCCCGAAAAATTGGGCTGCGTAATCCCGAAGACCGCCCCTGGCACAGCACGGACCGCGAAGGTGGTTTGCTGGGTCAGCTCGACGCCATCTTCAAGGCCGTCCGCCGGTTGGCACCCTGGCTGCGCTTCGTGAGCACGCGCGAGGCCGCCGACGCAGTCAAAGCGCATCTCGAGCGTTCTTGGCAGGTAGGGCAGGCGGGCGCCGATCTCGACATTCGGGGTCCGGTGGGTGGGTGGACCCGTCTGCGCCTGAACCACAGGCCGTGGCGACGGATCGAGACTGCCGTCGGCTGCGAGATCGTACACCGGACCGTGGCGGAGGATTATACGCTCTATGTTCTTCGGTTCTCAGCAGAGCAGGCCAGACTGCGCCTGATCGACCGTTCGCGACTGGCATCTCTGGCCGCGCAGCTTTGGCGGCGGGGTCAGACAATGTCGGACAGAAAGCGCCCCAGCCCCGCAGCTTTGACCTCGGCCTCGAAGTCTCCGTAGTTGGTGATGTCGGTGGTCAGATCGTCCGAGGTCGACTTTCGATAGATCACGGGGATCGGGTCTGGCGGGGTCAATCCAAGATGGGCAAAGACGCTGGCCAGGACATGTTCGGGCCGGGCCGCGAGATCGCGGTACTCCACCCTGTGCCAGCCGCCGGGGAACACGCGGTGCGCCAGGTCCATCATCTGATCTTCGGCGTCCTGAAAGACGCCGGCCAGACGGATCGCGTCCGCGACGTCTATGGGCATGGCACCGGGTTTCGGCTCGTTCCTTCGGACCGCCCAGGGGCTGCGCCAATGGCCGGACTCGGGCGCACTCCCCACGGCCAATGCGCGGGCCCGCAACTGGGACACTGCACACTTCAGCACGTTTTCGCGTGTTATCAGGACAGGCCGCGTGTTCGCCGCCGCCAGTCTTGCAAGGTAGGTTTCAGGCGTGATGAGCGAGCGGAAGGACAGTTTCAATCCCGCGGCAACTCCCTCGACCGGGCGAGATAGGAAGGCATCGAGTTGTGCGATCTGCGCCTCTCCTATCTGGTCCTTTGACAACCCGTTGCGGTGGCCGATTGTGCGAATGGCCGTCGTCGGTTCATTCTCGATCATGATCCCTTGGGTGCGCGAAAGCGCGGCCGAGACGAGGTTGCTGCCCACCCGGCCCCAGGGCATCAGCAACAGGAAACGCACGGGCGACTTGTCATCTTCGGCGCTGTTCACGGTCAAGCCCGTCCGCGCAGCCGGTTGATGAACGCCGCGCGTTCAGGCGTGCGGTAGATCCAGTCGACGGCACTTTGATGGAGGGACCGCCTGATCCGGGCCGGCCCGGACGCCACGCGCCATTTCGCAGTCTGTTTGACCGTGTCCGAATACCACGCGGCATAGCGTTCCTGCAGCATGTAGCGTTTCAGCGGCGTGCGTTGGCCTTCCCTGTTTCGGACCGTCGCGGCATGCCAGAAGTCCGGCCAGCCGGCCGTCGTCTTCTCCCATGAGAACTTTCGGATTTCGATCAGGTTCTCGGCCGAGAGCTCGGCCAGTTTCGCGCGGTCCATGGCCAGACGCCGCAGGGCGGCAGCCATCTCTTCGACCGACCGTTCGGGCAGAATGTAGCCCTGCTGTTTCGGTCCGAAGATTTCAGGCACTATTCCCACGCGGGTCGAGATGACCGGCACGCCCGACGCCATAGCCTCCAGAACCGGGTTCGGTGTGCCCTCGATTTCGGAAGAGCAGACGAGTACGTCGATGTCGCCGTAATAGGCCACCATCTCGTCCCGTGTGCGGCGCGCAACCGAACTGTCGGCGTAATACGGCTCGACCGTGACACCCTCTGCGGCCAGCGCTTCGATTGCCGGATTAAGGATTGAATGCAGGCCCTTGGGATCGTCCCTGACTTCGGCGCCCCAGGCAGAATTCCCGACCCAGCCGACGCGCAAGGGGCGGTTGTGGTCGGTCAGCCGCTCCAGCCCCACCGGCCCGAACCGGTCCAGATCGACACCATCGGTCAGGATCGTGATCGGGTCCGGGAACGAGTCGATGTCCCTGTAGATGCCTTCGAGCAGTGAGGACGAGACCGCATATCCATCGGTGAACCAGAACGCCCGCTCGCGCCATGGGAAGGCCTCGGGCTCAAGATGCAGGTGGTCATAGACCGAGGCCGTGATGACCGGCCTGCTGATCCGGTCAAAGAGATCCTCGGGACGAATGCGGAACCGGGTCGCCGCGGTATAGAGTGCCTCCGGGTTCAGAAGATGCTGCACATCCTCGCGCCAGAAGAAATGGATCAGATCGAAAGGCGGCTTGAGGTTGAAGATTTGGTTCAGAAAGACCTGCGGATAGCCAACCACGCCGGCCATGTAGTAGCGCTCGAACTCGAAATCATGGCCATGAAAGCGCTCGATCTGGTCGCAGATATTGTCGTAGGCCCAGTTCGGCGTGTCGAGGCACAGGAGAACCCGCGGTTTGGTCATCAGACCTGCCCAATCCTTTCGAGTGCTGGCGACGCGGAGTAATAGTGGAGCAGTCCGTCTTCCAGCCGGGTCATGCGGGTCAGGCCAAGCAACTCACGCATGCGGGAGGTATCGCCCGCAGAATGTCGGATGTCGCCGTGCCGTGCGGCCTGAAAGTCAGTCTTGCGCACTGGTCGACCCGCCAGCTTGTCCACAAGCGCGGCGAGCTGAAGCAATGACACTGAGCGGCCCGTACAGACATTGCTCAACAGCGCGTCCGGCCGATCGTTCAACCGCACCATCGCGGCCGTCATCGCCGTCACAATGTCGTCGACGTGGATGAAATCCCGCGACTGTTTGCCGTCCCCGAAAATGACATGCGGCCTGCCTTCCTCCACGTTGCGCAGGAAGCGGGCGATGACGCCGGAATACGGGGAATCCGCGCGCTGGCCGGGTCCGTAGACATTGAACAGCCGTAGGCCGGCACTGGGCAGGCGATGGATCTGCCAAAAGGCCCGCGCCTGATGTTCGCACAGCAATTTGTCGGCGCCATATGGCGACAGCGGCCGTTCCGCCAGGTCCTCGTGGCAGGCCTCGCCTGACCGATCGCCATACACCGCAGCGGACGACGCATACACGACCGGGAGGCGTCCGTGTCGGCGGGCGGCATCGAAGACCTGAACCGTGCCAAAAGCATTCACCCGATGAGCCTCCGACCAATCGGTGATGCACCTCTGAACGCTGACCGTAGCTGCACAGTGGAATACACCCGAAGCGCCCTCCATCGCGCGTCCCAGCGTGATCGGATCGGCCACGTCTCCGGTGATCAGGCGCACCTGACTGTTTCGCGGAAGATTGGAGCGGCTTCCCGTCGAGAAGTCGTCCAACACCGTGATCTGTACGTCCAGATCGGCAAGCCGGCGCACCAGATGCCCGCCGATAAAACCGGCGCCGCCTGTCACCAGCCAGCGCGGGCTCATCGGGCGCTCCGCGCAAGCAGGTACTTTGAAAACCGGATCAAGGCAGGAAACCTTTCAAGTGAAATGGAATAGAGGCGATAGGCCAAACGATTTCTGGCGATCCACCGGCGCGCGCGTTCCGTGGCCGTGCCCTTTCGCGAATATCGCTCTTGGATGAGCGCGGTGCGCTTCTGTCCGGCCGATGCAAGGCGGTCCTTGCGAGCCTGTTCAAAGAGCGCATCCCAGACCGGCGCGCGATGGCCCCATGACAAATCGTTGCGACGGCTCAGGTTCTCGGCCTTCAATTCTGCCAACACCTCAGGCGCATCAACCAGCGTATTCAGGGCCCTGGCCAAGGCGTGGGCGCTTCTCTCAGGCAGAATGAACCGTTTCTGAAGCGGTCCGAGGACATCGGGCACGATCCCGACATCGGTGCTGACCACGGCAACGCCCGTGGCCATCGCTTCGAGCACCGGATTGGGCGTTCCCTCCATCGCGGAACTGCAGACAAGGACGTCGAGATCGGCGTAAAAGGCCGGCATTTCGGCTTTGGGAACAAAGGCCCTCGCACGGTCGGCGACGCGGATATCAATGGCCGCTCCCGCTGCCTTCAGTGTCTCAACCGCCGGGTCAAAGATCGTCGCCTTGCCCTTGAGGTCACGGCCCACCGTGCTGCCCCACGCGCTGTTGCCGACCCAACCGATGCGAATGGGTCCGCACCGGGCAGACGTGTCCTCGACCGCGGGGAACTCAGTCAGGTCCACGCCATCAGGCAGGACCGCGTCCACGTCGGGAAGATGTGCGGCCCGGTCATAGATACGTTTCAGGCGGCTCGAAGCCGCACCCACTGCGTCGGAATAATGGAAGGGATTGCCCATTTCGCTCAGCTCGGCGGGGCTTTGAAAAATATGGTCGTAGACTATGGTGACGATCCCCGGACGATCGCTCCCGGTCATGTGGCGTCGTGCGGCGTGATCCAGTGTATCGAGGAAAGCCAGCAGGTCGAACCGCCACAGGAAGACGAGGACGTCCGCGTTTCGTGCCACGCTCGAAGCGACGCCGGGTTTTCCGAACCAGTCGTCGCGCCCCAGCAATGTATACCGCGTATTGCGTGCGCCGATCCGCGCAACATTCCGTGCCACGTTGTGAAATGCCCAGTTCGGGATATCGTAGAACAAGGCGATGTGCGGGTTCGCGATCATGCTGGAATCTTGTCCGATTCAGGCAGAACCGGGCGCCTGTTCGGCGGACCCCAGTGCTTCAGCATCGCGTGCACGGCATAAGGGATGAAGTGCCTGGTTGTCTCCGCAAGGCTCAGCCTCATGGACCGGCGCAGGGTTCGCCAATAGCGGAATGCAGCTTTGAACTTGTTCCGCGAACGCCCGCCGGCGTGGCGCAACACCATCACCTCGTCTGTCGCAAGATGCGCCTGGCCATCCCCGCCCAGCAATTCGGCCCAGAAGGCGAGGTCTTCGCACGGCGCGTCGGCAAATCGCCGGTCGCCGATGAAGTCCCGGCGAAGCATGACGGTGGAGCACCCGATCACCGTATTGCCCAGCAGTTCCTTTCGCCGGATCGCATCGCGCACTGGCATCCGCGACACGCGGTCCCTGGAGACGTTCGCATAGGGAAGATATGTGAAATCCAGCTCCTTCCGCTCCATTTCCGAGACCTGTATCGCCAGTTTGCCGGGAAGCCAGACATCGTCGGAATCCAGGAACGCGACATACTTCGTATCGCTGTTCTCAATGCCCGCATTCCGAGCTGCCGCGGGTCCCTGCCGGTCCGGAATGCGCAAAACCTTTGCTCCGGCTTTTTGGCCAAGACGCAGAATTTGGCGTGCCTGACCCGGTTCGGACCCGTCATCGACGATCACGATCTGTGTGGGCGTTGACTGTATGTGGACGGATTGCAGTGTTCGACGAAGCGTATCAGCCGAATTGAAGCAAGGGATTATGGTCGTGATCAAAGGGGCCTGGGCCCGCGTCGATCCGCAAGTGATAAGGTCCATGACATCAAACTCATCCGTCCAAATATCATATTAAAAAAAGTCAAAAAAACTAACGTAAGGTGACTCGGTTTCGCGGGTTCGGTCAAGTCCGCAGAATCCGTTTGGTACATTTCCCGCTACGGCTTTCAGGCCCGCGGCCAAACTGTGCGACACCGACGACGGATACCTTTCGGCTGGTCAAGCCGGCGCGACCGCAGAGCCGATTGTCCGGGCGAAACATCCCGATCAAGCTCACAAACTCCGGCGACCGGGTGCTCTTCGCTGACAACCTCCGTCGAGAAGCTGCGCCGCATGACGCCGGCCAAGAAAATGCCTTCGCAACAGCCCGGCGCTTTCGGCGCGGCCTGCCTTTTGTGGGGCGTGTCAAAAATGGTCAGCGGGATGGGGCTGCGTATGGGACAGGTGGGTGCATCCCACAACCCATCGTTGATCGGCAATTCGTCCTTTGTGATGGCCACCCTGTCAGACCGGAAATCGAAAACGGCCGGAACCTTGACCGTCCGGGGTTGCCGTCGGTGCCGATCACTGGCCGCGGTCGCGACACGGCTCAGGCTTGACGAACACAGCAGCGCGGTATCTTTCTGGCCTCTCACCAACAGCCTGGGGGCTTGGGCCCCTGCAGACGGGGACACTGCCATGATGACGCTTCCGCCGCTTTACCTGCTCCGTCACGGTCAGACCGACTGGAACCGCGACCGCCGTATCCAGGGCCAGACGGAATCAGACCTGACCGAGAAGGGGCAGGCGCAGGCGCGGAGGCAGGGCGAGATCCTGGCAACGCTGCTGCTGCCGGACGGGATTCGCGCCTTTGTCAGCCCGCTGCGCCGCACCCGCCAGACTGCCGCGCTGGCGGTGGCGCCTCTGGACGTGCCGGCGTTCTTCGACGACCGGCTGAAAGAGATCGCACTGGGGACGTGGGAAGGCGGGTCCTGGACCGATCTGCGCACCCGGATGGGGCAAGTCGCGGAGGCCGCGGATGTCTTTGACCTGTGCCTCGAAAGTCCGGGCGAATCCGAGGCAGAGCTGCGGGCGAGGTGTCTGTCATTCCTGAATGACATGACCGGACCGGCAATCGTCGTGTCGCACGGCATCGCACTGAGCATGATCCGAGGGCTGGCTCTCGGTCTGGACCGGGACGGAATGCGGGCTCTGGACAGGGGGCAGGGCATCGTCACCGAGTTGTCGGATGGCGGCGAAAGGGCACATCTCTGAGCCTGCGGGGCGTTGCTCGCTTAGTTCGCCTCAAGGCCAAGACCGATGGCAGGATGCGGCGTGCGTCGGTCTGCACTCTCGCGGCAGACCGGTATCGGGATATGGCGTCGTTAGCCGCGCAGGGTTGCGTTAGGGCCTGTGTCGGGTGCCATAGGGCTGGTCCCCATGCATGGCGGTTGAGCCGAGTTTGCGCGGGAAACTGACCAGCAAGTAGCCGCGGCGATACCCACTCACCGGGCGCGCACAGCCGGATCGGTGCCAAGGGTTGAATCCCGGCGGCCGATCCGGGACATTTCCGGGAAACCACAAGGTGCCCCCACATGTTAGACGCCGGATCGCCTTTCTGGGCCAAACTCAATGGCCTGATCCAGCAGATATACCCGGATGCCAATGCCGCCGACCTCGGGCAGCGGATGGTCGGGGCGTTCTGGCCCGAGGGCAGCACCATGCGCAAGCGGGGCAGGGTGCCCGGCAACCGGCAGTGGTCGGAACGCGACGCGGTGTGCATCACCTACGGGAATTCCATCGTCGACGGACAACACAAGCCGCTGGACCTGCTGCGCGACTTCCTGCACAGCCATTTCCTCGGCGCGATCAACGGCGTGCATATCCTGCCGTTCTTTCCCTACACCTCGGACGACGGCTTCGCGGTGACGGACTACCGCGCGGTGAACCCTGTGCTGGGGGACTGGGCCGACATCCAGCGGATCGGGTCGGAATTCCTGCTGATGTCCGACCTGGTGCTGAACCACGTGTCGTCGCAGTCGACGTGGTTCAACGAATACCTGCAGGGGCATGAACCCTACGACGGCTTCTTCTTCGAGGCCTCGCCCGAGGATGACCTGTCCGACGTCGTGCGACCCCGCACGCATCCTCTGCTGCGCGAGGTCGAGACGTCGCGCGGCATCCGTCACGTCTGGTGCACCTTCAGCCACGATCAGGTGGATCTCGACTTCCGCAATCCCGAGGTGCTGCTGGAATTCCTGCGCATCATGCGGCTGCATGTCGACAACGGGGTCCGTATCCTGCGTCTCGATGCCGTCGCCTTCATCTGGAAGGAGATCGGGACCAAGTCGATCCACATGCCGCAGACCCACGCCATCGTCCGGCTGATGCGGCATTTCGCGGATTACGCGGTCGAGCCGCTGATCCTGCTGACCGAGACCAACGTGCCGAACGCCGAGAACCTGAGTTACTTCGGCAACCGGAACGAGGCGCATGCGGTCTACAACTTCTCGCTGCCGCCGCTGGTGCTGCACGCGATGCTGTCGGGCACCGCGAAGAAGCTGATCCGATGGCAGGGGGCGATGCCGCCGGCGCAGCTCGGTTGCGCCTATCTGAACTTTACCGCCAGCCATGACGGCATCGGGATGCGGCCGGCCGAGGGTATCCTCAAGATCGAGGATACCGAAGAGGTCATCCGCACGATCCGCGACTTCGGCGGGGCCGTGTCCATGCGCGCGCTTCCGGACGGGCGGCAGTCGCCCTATGAGTTGAACATCACGTGGTTCGAGGCGATGAAGGGCACTTTCGCCGGACCGGACGGGCACCAGATCCCGCGATTCCTGTGCAGCCAGACCCTCGTCATGGCGCTGGAGGGGATTCCCGCCTTCTACATCCATTCGCTTCTGGCGACCCCGAACGACCGGGAAGGGGTGGAGAAGAGCGGTCACAATCGCGCGATCAACCGGCACCGGTGGGACTATGACCGGCTGCAGGCGCTGCTGGACGATCCGGCCACGCCGCAGGCGCAGGTGCTGGGCGAGATGCTGCGGCGGATCGGTGTCCGGCGGCGGCAGCGGGCGTTCCATCCGAACGCGACGCAGTTCACGCTGCAGCTGGACGACCGCATCTTCGGCCTGTGGCGGCAGAGCCTTGACCGCGACCAGTCGATATTCGCCCTGCACAACGTTAGCGCCGAGGCGCTGGAAATCGACCCGCTGGCGATCAACCTGATCGAGGGCGAGGAATGGACCGACCTGCTGACGGGCGAGGCGATCGACCCGGCGGGGCCGCCAATTGCCTTCGGCCCCTACCAGTGCCGCTGGATCACCAACCGGGGTTAACGGTCCAGCAGCCAGGCGATGCCCTGTGCCAGCCGTTCCTGCATGTCGTCGGGCATCCGCCCGCCTGGATAGGACGCGTTCGACGCCGAAATGCCGCGCCCCAGTGTCCAGATCGCCGTGGCGGTCTGCGCGCGGTGGTCGGCGTCGATCCGGGTATCGTCCTGCACCGCGGCCTCATACACGGCGTAGGCGCTGCGCTCGGCCTCGCGCAGGGTTTCGTGGCGCGAGAGCAGGCGGGGGTCGAACATCAGTGCGAACAGCGGCGCGCGCTTGTCGGCGAAGGTCAGATAGGCACGGGCGGCGCGGCGCATCGGGCCGACGTCGGCCTGTGCTGTGCGGCTGATCTCCAGATCGCGGCGCAGTTCGGAAAAGCCTTTCAAAGCAAGGTGAAGCAGCAGATCTTCCTTGCTGGAGAAATGGTGATAGATCGACGCCAGACCGATGCCCGCCCGCTCGGCTATGCCGCGCAGGCTCATCTCGTCCGCACCGTATTCCATCAGCAGATGGCTTGCGGCAGACAGCGCCCGCCCGCGCACGCCGTCACCGGCTCCGATCCGCATGTCGTGATCCGTCGCCATGAGCGATTATCGGGGGTCGATGACCCCGCTCTCCTCCCGCTGCGCGACGGGGAGGGCCCGCCGCGAAGATGAGGATAACACCGGGGATTGTCCCGGCAAGCGTCAGTGCTGGTTTTCGGGCAGCATGACCTCGATACCGTCCAGCGATCCGGTGACCGAAATCTGGCAGCCGAGGCGCGAGTTGTCGGTGACGCCTTCGGCGAAGTCGAGCATCGACAGTTCCATGTCGGATTGCGGGTTGAGCTTGGCGAGCCATTCATCGGGCACCTGCACGTGGCAGGTGGCGCAGGCGCAAGAGCCGCCGCAGTCGCCGTCGATGCCCTGAATGCCGTTCTGAACGGCGCCCTCCATCACGCTTGTTCCCTCCGCGACCTCGATCTCGTGCCGGGTGCCGTCGAATGTCTGGTAGATGATCCTGGGCATTGTGGTCTTGCTCTCCTCCTGAACGGAAACGCAGCGTGGACCGCCCGAACGCTGTTCTAAAAGCCCCCGGCGCAAGTTTGCGCGAGCCTGGTTATTCCGTTCTGCGGACTTGCGGAACGCTGTTCGGGCCGGTTCGATCAGCATTGCCCGATGGGCACAAGGGAGGAGACCGCGATGAAAGACATCACCGATCCCAAGCTGGACGAGGCGCGCCACGCGGCGTGGTCCGAGCCGCTGGACGGGTTGAACGTGGCCGTGCGCGAACGGTTCGTCGACAACACCATGTGGCCGTATTTCGACCGCCTGCGGGCCGAGTCGCCGGTCCACTGGTGCGACACGGGGGACTTCGTACCGCACTGGTCGATCACCCGCTACAAGGACATCGTCGCCGTCGACAGCGATTTCGAGACGTTCTCCAGCGCCGAGGGCATCTCGCTCCAGACGCCGGAAAGCCTCGACTTCATCCGTAACCGGCGGCCGGCGAAGAACAGCTTTATCGCGATGGACCCGCCCGAACACGACGTCCAGCGCAAGGCGGTCAGCCCGGCGGTCGCGCCGACGAACCTGCGCAACATGGAGCCGATCCTGCGCGAGCGCGCGCAGAAGCTGCTGGACGACCTGCCGATCGGCGAGAAGTTCGACTGGGTCGACCGGGTGTCGAAGGAGTTCACGGCGATGACCCTCGCCACGCTCTTCGACTTCCCGTTCGAGGACCGGCGGATGCTGACCTACTGGTCCGACATCTTTACCAACGTCCCCGGCCACGGCCCGGTGACGAGCTGGGACCAGAAGCTGGAGGAAACGACGAAGTGTTTCGACGCCTTCGCCGAGCTCTGGAACCAGCGGGTGAACGCGGAGCCTGGGATCGACCTCGTGTCGATGCTGGCGCACAACCCGATGACGCGGAACATGGACCGGCAGACGTTTAACGGGAACCTGGGCCTGCTGATCATCGGCGGCAACGACACGACCCGGAATACGCTGTCGGGCTCGGTCTACGCGTTGAACAAATTCCCCGGCGAATACGACAAGCTGCGCGCGAACCCCTCGCTCATCCCGTCGATGGTGTCCGAGACGATCCGCTGGCAGACCCCGCTGGCGCATATGGCGCGGACCGCGACCCGCGACGTCGAGATGCACGGCAAGACGATCCGCAAGGGCGACTGGGTGGTGATGTGGTACATCTCGGGCAACCGGGACGATGACCAGATCGAACGGCCCAACGACTACTGGATCGACCGGCCCAAGGTGCGCAACCACCTGTCATTCGGCTTCGGCATCCACCGCTGCGTGGGCAACCGTCTGGCGGAACTGCAACTGACGATCCTGTGGGAAGAAATCCTCAAGAGGTTCCCCACCATCGAACTGCTGGAAGAGCCCGAGCGGACCTATTCCTGTTTCATCAAGGGATACGAGACGCTGCCGGTGATCATTCCGGAACGTCTGTAAGACCAATGCGGGGGCGGTCGAAAGACTGCCCCCGTGGTGCGTCGAGGAGGGCGCGCCGAATTTCAACGGAGGAGGAAATCATGAAATACCTTGCCGGCGCACTCTGCGCCGTGTCCATGTGCGTCGCCGCCCCGGCGATGGCCCGTGAAATCACCGTCGGCGCCTATACCTCGCCGCAGAGCACGCCGAACACCCACGGCCTGTTCCCCGGCACCAAGCGAATGACCGAGCAAAGCGGTGGCGAGTTGACCTTCGAGCTGTTCACCGGCGGGTCCATGGGCGGACCGAAGGAACTGCTGGGCAACGTCGGCTCCGGCATCCTCGATGCGGCGTCGGTGGTGGGCATCTACGTCAGCTCGCAGATCCCGACCTCGTCGATGCTCAGCTCCCTGCTGGTGGTGGGCGACGATCCCAAGGTGATGGTCGGCGCGATGAACGAGATGCAGCTGCTGAACTGCCCCGAGTGCAAGGACGAGCTGGAACGCAACAACGTCGTGGGTCTGTCCTGGACCGGCATCGCGCCGGTGCACATGATCTGCCGCGACCCGATCTCCGGCCTTGCCGATCTGCAGGGCAAGAAGGTGATCGGGCCTTCCGGTCTCGGAATCGCGCTGCAGGCCATCGGCGCGACGCCGGTCTCGATCACCACGGCCGAGATGTACGAGGCGATGAACCGCGGTCAGGCCGACTGTTCGGTGGGCTCCATCGCCTGGCTCGACACCTACAGCCTGGGCGATTTCTCGAAAGGCCTCTGGGACACGCCGCTCGGGTCCTATTTCGGGGTGATGAACTGGACCCTGAACAAGGACCTCTGGGCAGACCTGTCGGAAAAGGAAAAGCAGATCTTCCACGACAACCTCGCCCAGCAGATCGGCGATGTGATGTGGGGCTATGAAGAGGACGACCGCGAGGCCATCGCCAATTTCGAGGCGAAGAACGGCCCGGCCACCACGCCGGATCAGGCCTTCAAGGACGCTTGGAACGAGCAGAAGGCCGTCGCCGTGCAGGCCGCCATCGACAAGGGCGTCAAGGACGGCGTGCCGAATGCCGAAGCGAACGTGCGGAAGTTCATGGAACTGGCCGAGAAGTGGAAGGGCATCGTCGCCGACGGCGAGGGCTCCAAAGACCACTACATCGCTGCCCTTCAGCGCGAGATCTTCGACAAGCTCTGACCGGCTCTCCGGACCGGACGAAGGGCGCGGGAAACCGCGCCCTTTCTCATGCCGGGTCGCCGAATTCCCGCAGGTCGGCCGCCACGGCCTTAAGCATGTCGGCCATCAGGTCCGGGTCGGCGGAATGCACGCGGTTCCACGTCGGGATGAAGGGTGTCTCCGCGGGGTTGTCGAGGAACACGCGCCCGGCTTCGATGATGTTCTCGGCGAACATCTCGATTGACGCCTCCTCGACGTGCCGGTCGACGTAGAGCCCGTTCATCCGCGCGTCGTTGTAGTAGCTGTCCAGCAGGTCGAGCGCCGAGCGATAGTAGGTCGCCTTGAGCGTGCGGAAGACCTCTTCGTTGAACACCGTCCCGTCTGCGGCCAGCTTGCGGTAGATCGCCTTGCAGATGTCGATCGACATCCGGCTCAGGCCCTTTGACTTGTCCTCGGGCGACAGGTCCTGGTGCTTGTGGTCGTAGGCGTCGCTGATCTCGACCTGACAGACCGACTTGGGCGCGAGGTTGCGCCACGCCTCGGACAGCACGCCGATTTCCAGCCCCCAGTCGGACGGGATCCGCAGGTCCGGCAGGATCGAGGTCCGCATCGCGAATTCGCCCGACAGCGGGTAGCGGAAGGCGCGCAGGTAGTCGATGTAGTCGCGGTCGCCGATCACCTTCTTGAGCGCGATCAGCAGGGGCGAGACGAGGTTGCGGCTGACCCGGCCGTTGATCTTGCCGCCGCCGATGCGGGCGTAATAGCCCTTGGCCACCTGATAGGGGAAGTTCGGGTTCGCCACCGGATAGACCAGTCGCGCCAGCATCTCCTTGTCGTAGGTGACGATGTCGCAATCATGGATCGCCACCACGGCACTGTCCGCACAGGCGATCAGGAAGCCGAGGCAGGACCAGACGTTCTTGCCCTTGCCCGGCTCGACCGGCGCCAGCCCCAGACCCTCAAGCCGCTTCTGGATCTCCAGCATCCGGGGGCTGTCGTTCCAGATCACAACGTGGTTCTGCGGCAGGACCGAGAAGAAGTCGCGCGCATGGCGATACTGCGCCTCGTCCGCCTGATCCAGGCCGATGACGATCCGGTGCACATAGGGCACCTGTGCCAGTTCATTGAGGATGTTCGGCAGCGCGTCGCCTTCGAGTTCGGAATAGAGCGACGGAAGGATCAGCGAGATCTTTCGCGTGGTTGCGAATGTGACCAGTTCGCGGGTCAGATCTTCGTTCGTCGTGGTGCGGAGATTGTGGATCGTGGCAATGTTGCCGTTCTGATGAAAGTCCGCCAAGTTACGATCCCTATGCCGCTAATTCCCTGCCAGTTCCGAAACTAGCGCGAGGATCGTTTCGTTCCAACCCGCGGGACCGGGTTTCGTGCTGCGGCGGATGCGCCCCGCGCGTTCCCCGGCCAGAGTCGGCATTTCGGGCGAGGCCGGGTTCTCGATCACCACGCCGTAATCCGCGGCCTCCAGCATCTCGACATCGTTCGGGGCATCGCCAAGGGCGATCGTCCGCAGCGATGCGGCGCCGTCACCGGAATACTGCCGCACCACCTCGGCCATGCGGTCTGCCTTGGTGCCTCCGAAGGACAGCGTCAGGAACCGCCCGCCACGCCGTGCGCTGACACCCTGTTCGGCCAGCGCGTCCAGGAACGCGTCGCGTTCCTCGGCGGTGCCCGACCAAAGGCCGGGTTCTGAAAAGGCCCGTTGCTTTGCCAGCCGCGCCTGTTCCGGGGGCAGGCCGGTCTGCAGCGCCACCTCGGATGTGTCCCAGTCGCCGAAGCCGACGAAGTGGTTGCGCAGCCGCCCCGGCACCGCGTCCAGACAGGCACGCAGACGGATGTAGTCGTCGCCACGTTCCAACGGCGTTTCGCGCGGCCCCAGCAGCCCCGCGCCGTTTTCGACGATGGCAGGACAATGCGCGAGGCGCATGTCGGCACGCAGGCGGGCGATCTCGGCGGCGGTCTTGGAACTGGCCAGCACCACCGGAACCCCCAGCCCGCGCAGCTGCGCCAGAGCCGGCAGCGCCGCCCCCCACGAATAATCCTCGTGGTCGAGAAGGGTGCCGTCCAGATCGCTGAACACGATGAATGGCGGTGTGCTCATGTCGCCTCTTGCCCCGTCAGCCGGTCATGGGGTAGACGAACCGTCGCGGGTGATTAGCTCAGTTGGTAGAGCGCTTCGTTTACACCGAAGATGTCGGGAGTTCGAGTCTCTCATCACCCACCATCCAAGCCTTTGATATTTCAGAAAACCCTTGCGTCACAGGGGGTTCGACCGTTCTATGGTTACACTTTTGGTTACAAACTGAAGCGTGACATGGCTGGAAAGATTCGGCATCTGGTGAACCGTTCGGGCAGGTATCATGCCCGGCTTGTGGTGCCCCGAGACCTGCAACAGATCGTGGGCAAGACCGAGCTGAGGAAGCCGTTGGGTGGTGACTATCGGCAGGCACTGCGCCTGCTACCCGGAGCGGTTGCAGAGCTTCAGCACGAGATTGCCCTAGCAGAGCGCAAAGTCGCCCCGGCCACACGGGCCGCGCAGGCGCGCTATCCTCTGGCGCCTGATCAGATCGCACACAGTCACTACATGCAGCGTCTGGCGTTCGATGACGCGCTCAGAAACGATCCTCGTTATGCCAGCGTCGGGATAGACGATGTGCTGGTGAAACGGCTGCGTGAGGCCGTCGCGGGCAGGGCGACGAACGAAGAGCTGGTGGAGCTGGTAGGCGGGCAGCTAGAGCGCTTCAGGGCGCTAGGGAACGTCGATGCCGCGCCCGGCACGGATGAGTGGCGCGTGATCGCCCGTGCGCTCTGCGTGGCCGAGCTGGAAGCGCTGGCGCGGGTTGCTGAGCGCGATGAAGGCGACTTCGCCGGTGCGGCTACTGCACCGGTGATCGTGGAGGCCACGCCGCCAGAGGAACCCAAGAAGCGCGTCAGCCTGTCCCGGCTATGGGAGGACTACAAGGCCAACCGGATGGAAGCCGGCTTCATGCGCACTGAGGGGAGGCGTCAGAACACGGTGGTGGATGGGCTGCGGAAGTTCGTCAAACACGACGACGCCGCGCGCCTGACCAAGAAGGATATCACGCAGTGGCGTGACAACCTGATGAAGACCCTGTCCGCCAAAACGGTGAGCGATGTTTACCTGTCCACGATCCGGACCTTGTTGGGATGGGCAGTCGAGAACGATCTTCTGACCGAGAATGTCGCGGCACATGTCCGGCAGAGGAAGCCACGGAAGCAGCATGCGCGGGAACAGGGTTACACCGATGAGGAAGCCCGGAAGGTCATTGCAGCTTCACGCGCCTACCAGCCGCACAGGGATGAGAAGGGCAGGGTGCGCGAGAAGCCGGGGATGACGGCGGCAAAGCGGTGGGCGCCGATCATCTGCGCTTTCACCGGGGCGCGGATCACCGAAATTACGCAGCTTCGAAAAGAGGACGTGCGCGAAGTGGATGGCCGATGGGTGATCAGGATCACCCCGGAAGCGGGCTCAGTGAAGGCCGGGGGCTTTCGTGACGTGCCAATGCATCGGCAGATCGTGGAAGAGGGCTTTATCGAGTTCGTGAAGGTCGCGCCCGATGGGCCGTTGTTTCACGAAGAGAAGAACCCCGACCGGTTCGCCGCAGTTGCGACGCAGATTTCGAACCGACTGGCGACGTGGTTGCGCGTGAACGGGCTCTGTCCGGAAGGGTTGCAGCCTAGTCATGCGTGGCGGCACCGGTTCAAGACGCAGTGCCGTGAGCTGGGTGTCTCGGATCGCGTAGTGGATGCGATCCAAGGGCACACTGGTAAGACTGCCGGGGACAGTTATGGGGATGTGACGCTCAAGACGAAAGCGGATGCTGTCAAAAAGCTAAAGTTTTACGAATTTTCGATAAGAACACTTGAGCCTTAATAGAGGGAACTTTACGTGCTGACGCGCAACGGTATGTCAGAGAGGATGACCTTGCTCGCGGCGTTCTCAACGCCGGCTGCTTCCAAAACGTCCGCAAATGCTTTGTAGCTCATGTATGGATATTCAGTGGGGCCAACAATAATGCGGTCTAGGAGCGACGGAATGTCTGCCCCGAAGAGGCCGTGCTCTGGCTCATTTGCTAATCTGAGCTTGAATACAGTTTGTGGGGTCCCGTTTATTACTAGCGTTGCCTTCGTCATTTCGGGGCTAATTCCTTCTGAGGGCCGGTAGTAGAGGCGCCATTCCTTCTCTTCCTCAAATCCTGGGTGCTTCGTGGCAATGGCTAATCTGAACAGCATCCTGTGGATATATGTGACTACGGTTTCTCGACCAAGGCTGCTTAGATGGGCGGCGTTCATTTCTATTGCCTGAGTAATCTTGGCCAAGTATTGGGTCAGATCCTGTTCCGACAGATATAGGACAGGAAGGGAGTAGACCGCTAACAAGTCTGTTACCGCCACCATGGGGGTATTTTTAACTATGAGTGCCGTATCTCCATATGCACGCCACATCGAAAGGCGACCGCTCTTGTCTTCTTTAGCGTCGTGGGCGGATACACAAGCGATATAGGTTTCTGAACGCCAATCGCTTTCCCAACCGGAAAGTAGTTCATTTGCCTCCCCAATAATACCTGGGAATATGCTTTCAACTGCGTTGCGGAAGTTTTCGCCTTCATTGCCTGAAAATACTGCTCCAATAAGTTCTAGGCCATACGAAATCTCGGAGAAGTCATTCATAACTGTCGCGTTTCGAAACCATAGCTCTTTGTTTCGTATTATCTGCATGGCGGTGTCCGCTGAGGTGTAATAAGCAAACCGCTTTCCATTCTCGGCGACGCTTTGCACCTCTTCCATCAGGCCGGGATTGAAAATTTGGTAGAACTTCACTGTCGCATCATCTAGGTCCATGGTCTACTTTCCTTTTCACCGCATTCCGTTTATCCAATAATTCAAGAATGAGGCTCATCATAGTAAATTTGACGAAATCTAACCTTTCGCTCGAGATCTGATTGTGGTAATTTTGCAACACTCAGATCAAGCAGGCGATACATGGCCCTTACCGCGATCAAGAAGGCACTCGGTCTAACGACCGAAAAGAAGTCAGTCACGCTCACTGACCCCGCCGCGCTGGCGCTTTTTGGAGTAGTCCCGACCACAACCGGCCTGTCTATTGGCCCCGGCAATGCCCTGCGCGTCCCCGCCGTAGCGTGCGCGGTGTCTCTGATCAGCGAAACCATCGGTGCACTTCCGGCGAAGCTCTACCAGCGCGAGACGAAGGCCACCCTGCGCGACCACGCCGCATTCCGACTGGTGCATGACGAAGCAAACGAATGGACCAGTGCCGCGCAGCTCCGCACCGACCTGACCCTTGATGCTCTGTTGCATGGCGCTGGCCACGCACAGGTGATCCGACTGAGCGACGGCACCCCCTATGAGCTGCATCGGCTGGAACCCGGCAAGGTCCAAGAGCAGTTCGAACCGGATGGCGAACCCTTCTACCTGATCAGCACACCGGAAGGTCAGCAGCGCCTTACCTTCCGCGACGTGCTGACGATCAAGCCTTTCGGTGGCATTTCCCCGATCACCTTGGGCCGCGAGGCAATCGCCCTGGCAATCGCTTTCGAAAGCCATATAGGCGGGGTGTTCGCCAATGGCGGGCGCCCGTCTGGCGTCATCCGCAGCCCCAAGATCATGGACATCGAAGCCAAGAAGAAGCTCGCCGCCAGTTGGTTCGTCGGCCACGGTGGTAAAGCCGCTGGCGGCACTGCCATTCTTGATGAAGGCATGGAATATCAGCAGCTCAGCATGACGCTTGCTGATCAGCAGTTCGCAGAAAACCGCCTTGAGCAGATCCGCGAAATCGCCCGCGTGTTCCGCGTTCCGCCGACCATGCTTTTCGAGCTGACGCGCGGCACGTGGTCCAACACCGAGGAAATGGCGCGCCAGTTCCTTCAGGTGACGCTGAAGCCTTGGCTGACCGCGTGGGCTTGGGCTTACGCCCGTGTCCTGCTGTCCCCGGAAGAGCGTGCCGACGCCTATGTCGAGTTCGTCACCGACGACCTGCTGACGACCGACGCAGCCGCCCGTGCGACCGCCTACGGGCAATATCGCTCCATGGGTGCCCTGACCGCGAATGAGGTGCGAGCTGGGTTGAACCTGCCGCCCAAGGACGGCGGTGATCGTCTCGAAAACCCCTACACGACCACGGGCAAGGACAAGGCGGCATGAAGCATCGCGCCTTCTACGGCGACGGCGAATATACCTTTGCCCTTACCGACGACATGATTGCTGAGCTTGAACGGGTGTCCGGTCTTGGGATTGGCGCCCTCTACCTTCGCACTGCGAAAGCGCAATTCCCGCTTACAGACTTGGTCGAGATCATCCGTCTCGGTCTGATCGGCGGCGGCACATCGCCCGAAGCGGCAATGCGCTTGGTGAACGCCTATGGCCGCAACCGACCGATCGGTGAGCTGTTCCCCCTCGCCATGGACATTCTGGATGCCCGTTGGAGCGGCACCGCAAACCCGGAGCCGCAAGCATGACCAACCGCATCGAAATCAAAGCTGCGCTGGACGTCACCGACGAAGGCGAAATCACCGGGATCGCGTGGCCGTTCGGTGCGCCTGACCGAGTGGGAGACGTGATCGGCAAGGGCGCGATTACCGTGTCCGGCACGGTGCCGATGCTTTTCGCGCACGATCAGAGCCAAGTGATCGGGGTGTGGGATGAGATCGGTGAAACCGACGAAGGGCTGACCGTGAAAGGTCGCCTTCTGATCCACGATGTGGAGCGGGCGCGCGAGGTGCGCGCCATGATCCGCAGCAAGGCCGTTTCCGGCCTGTCCATCGGCTTCGTGACCAAAGGCGCGAAGCGCCACGCCAAGGGCCGCACCATCACTGCCGCTGAGCTGCACGAAATCTCTGTGGTCGCCGTCCCGTGTCATCCGGGCGCGCAGATCACTTCCGTGAAATCCGATGACACCCCCATGCACCACGAGGAACCCGCCATGGAAAACGAAGATATCGACGAAAAACCCGAGGCACAGACCCCGGCAAACGACGCGCCCCAGATCGACACGAAGGCGTTCAACGAAATCAAATCCCGGCTGGACCGGCTGGAAGCCAAGGGAAACCGTCCCCAAGGTGTGCATGTCACCATGGGCGAAGACGTGACCCGGAAGGCGTTCGTTTCGTTCCTGCAGGGTGACGGCATCGACAGGAAAACCCTGACCATCGCCGCCGACGCGCCGAGCTACGTTCTGGCACCAGAAGAAACCTCGAACGAATTCATCCGCAATCTGGTCGAGTTCAGCCCGATCCGATCCATTGCGGATGTGCGCACCACGTCCAGCCATACCATTCTTCTGCCGAAACGCACCGGTGTGACGAACGCGGTGTGGGTTGGTGAGACCGCCGCGCGCACCGGCAGTGAACCGACTTTCGACCAGTCGGAAATTGCGGTGAAGGAACTGGCCACCTTCGTGGATCTGTCGCTCCGCATGCTGGAAGATTCCGCCAACGTGGAAGCCGAGGTGCGCCTTGCTCTGGCCGAGGACTTCGGCGCCAAGGAAGCGACTGCCTTCGTGAAGGGTTCGACCGCGAACGAACCGACCGGCTTCATGACCGCCGCAGGCGTGGCCGAGACCAACAACGGGCATGCGACCGTTCTCGCCGCCGATGCCCTGATCAGTCTCATGTATGCGATGCCGGCGACCTACCGGAACCGTGGCGCGTGGGTGATGAACGGCACGACGCTCGCGGTGATCCGCAAGCTGAAGGACGGGCAAGGCAACTACCTGTGGCAGCCGAGCTATCAGGCTGGCCAGCCCGAAACGATCCTTGGTCGCCCGGTGGTCGAAGCCGTCGATATGCCCGACATCGCCAGTGGCACCACGCCGATCATCTTCGGTGACTTCAAGGCAGGGTATCGCATCTATGACCGCGTGGCGCTGGACATCCTGCCCGACATGCTGACGCAGCGCACGAGTGGCATTGCCCGCTTCCACGCCCGGCGCCGGGTTGGGGCCGGTGTGGTTCGCACGGATGTGTTCCGCAAGCTGAAGATGGTCGCCTAACAGGCTATGACCATGCTGTCCGCATATGGCGGGATCACGTTGGAACATGGCGGGTGCACCGTGTCCCTTCGTCCGTCTTTGCGGGCAGCGCTCCATTTGGAGCGCCTCCACGATGGTTTCCCGGCGTTGCTACGCAAGGTCGAAGAGTTCGACACGCGCACGGTCCGGACGATCATCGAAGCTGCCGCAGACAAGAAGGCCGTTGATCGCTTTCTTACCCGTGCCGCTGCGCTTCCCCTGTCAGGCTTCAAACAGGCCGCACAGGCGCCCCTCTATGCGTTGGTGGCCGCGATGTTGCTGAAACCCGACGTGGCAGACAATCCGACCGCTGAAGCGGCCATACCCATGCAGTGGTCAGAGGCATATCTGTCGCTGTTCAAATTCGCTACGGGTTGGCTTGGATGGTCGCCGGAAACTGCGTGGTCAGCAGTCCCGCAAGAGATCTCAGACGCATTCCACGAACGTATCCGAATGCTGACCGTGATCCACGGCAGTGCGACACCGGAAGAAGGTGCCGCCAGTTCCGGCAACACCCCTGCGCAACGCGCCCGCAACATCGATCTTGGCCTAGACCCCGAGTTCGACCGTGCCGGGTTGATGGCCCTGAAGGGTAAGGGCTTATTCTGATGCCGCGCCCTCCGCACCTCTGTTCATGTGGCCGCACCGTTCCGCATGGCGCGCTGTGTGATTGCCAACTAGCCGCCCGCCGCGCCCGGCAACAGCGCCATGATCGGCGCCGTCCTTCTGCTGCGTCACGCGGCTACGGGCATGAGTGGCGCAAAGCCCGTGATCAGTTTCTCAAGCTCAATGACCGCTGCGCCTGGCCCGGCTGTGGTGCGCCCGCCACGCTGGTGGATCACATCGTTCCGCATCGAGGCGACAAGCGCCTGTTCTGGGATCGGAGCAACTGGCAGCCGCTCTGCACGTCCTGCCATAGCCGGAAGAAGCAGCAAGCGGAGAGAAGTTGATGCAGCGGCAATCAGAAGAATATCTTCGCAAACCCGGCAAGTCCCTGGGCCACCACCGGCACAACCGACGCAAGCTTCTTGCCTTGCTCTCTGGCTTTGATTTCGGAGACGACCTGTCTTCGAAAGCTCAGGATGTCTTGGTGAGGCTCTTGTGGGCGCGTAACAACGTGCGCGATGGCACGGATCTCAGCGATGAGTTCTTCACGCGACAGTGCGCCGAGCTCGATTACGAGTGCGCTGTGTTTCTGGTCCGGGTCCGGGAAGACCAGCACGGGCATTCGTTCAGCGTGGACCCCGAGTTCATCAGCCATCTCGCGGCTCAAAGCACTGTTGTATTGATCAGGATCGGGAGCAAAATCCGGCGTCAAGTCGCCATTCTTGCGCGGCATGAGCAAGTGCCAAGCAGTGCCAACCAACGGATCGAAGTGAGCTTTCGCTTCGTGGATTGCTCGCAGCTTTTCGGCATCGAGACCATCGTCCAGATACAGGGCGATAACGCCAGCTTGATCTGTTTCCATGAAGTTTGCGACGTCTTCAGGGCTTTGAAAGCTTCTCATGTTGGTCCCTTGTCCGGTTTCCGGCGCGATCAGAGCGGCCATTGGCACATTACTGCGCAGACCCGGGGGGCACTACGGGAATTTGCGCTCGCATCGGGGACCGGCGCGGGGAGGTCCGCATAAGACAGCCCGAATATAACTTTTCCAAAGCCCCTTCTGGACCTCAATTGAGTGTGGTATATTTGCAACACATGCCCTTTCCGAGTTCCGACAATGGCCGCCCAAACCCCTCTCACACTACTGAAATCGCAGCTCAATCTTGAGCATGATCTTGATGACGCGCTTCTAGCCCACAAGCTGGACGCCGCCGAAATCTGGATCGCGAACTTCACCGGCATAGCCTTCGATGGCACCAACGCAGCGATGACCGAGGCCGCGTTGCAGCTCGCCGCCTACTGGTATGAGCAACGCGAGGCCGCATCCTTCGGGCTGACGACCGCACCGGTGCCCTTCGGTGTCCGCGATCTGCTGCGCTCTTACCGTGATGAGGTGACTGGCCGTGTCGTCGCTGAGTAAGCAGTCGAAGGCGCTTGAGGCGCGGCTGAAGGCTATCCCCGGCGAAGTTCTGGACGAGGTGCGCCCGGCGCTGGTGAAGGGCGCTGAAGAGGTCGCAGGGAATATGCGTGCGCTGGTGCCCGTGGATGAGGGCGATCTACAGGCCAGTATCGCGGTCACTGGACCCGGCGATACGACCCCGGCCTATGCGTCGGACGGCGGCAGGCGAACCGCAAACCCGAACGAGGCGCTGGTCACGGTCGGGAATGTAGGCGTGCGCCACGGGCACCTTCAGGAGTTCGGCACGGTGAAGCAAGAGGCGCAGCCGTTCATGCTTCCCGGCTTCAGGCTCGCCAAGCCGCGCGCGATGCGCCGCATTCAACGGGCAATCGGCAAGGCGATCCGGAACGCTGCGAGGGGCGCGATATGATCGAACCTAGCATCGCCTTTCAAACGGCAGTGCGCACCGCGCTTGTCACCGATCCTGCGGTGTCCGCGCTGGTGCCTGCCAACAGTGTCCGGGCCGGTTCGACTCGCCCGGAAAACCTGCCGTGCATCATCCTCGCAAATCCGGTGACGCAGCACTTGGGCCGCACCGCATGCGGCGGCTACCTGACCCGTGTCCTGATCAATCTGCACATCTGGGCACTTGAGGAAGGCGCCGACATGGCCCGCCAGATCGGCGGTGCTGTATCGCTCGCGCTCTGGGATGCTCCGCCGACTGCCGAGGTCGGTATCGACGCCTTCGAGCGCCCGAGCTTCAGCTTCATGCGCGACCCTGATCCGCAGCTTGCTTACTGCCACGGTGTCGGCACCGTCGAAGGTGCGATCCGGTGGAGGGTGTGACGATGCGCGCCGGTAAGCTGGATCGCCTGATCACGATTGAGCGGCAGACAGAAACGGTGGCCGCGACCGGTGCCGTGTCGAAGGAATGGGCGGCTGTTGCAACCGTTCGGGCGGAGCTGGTGCAGCAGAACGCCGACGAATACCTCGCCGGGTTCGGTGAAGCCGAAGGCGGCGGCGCGGTGTTCCGCGTCCGTTATCTCGCCGGGATCACCACGGCGGAGAGGCTGAATTATGACGGTGCCGCCTATGACATTGACGAGGTGGTCGAGATTGGGAGGCGGCGCGTCCTTGAGCTGCGCGTCGCGAGGATGCGATGAAGCGCCACCTTCAGGTCATCATTTCATTTCCAGAAGTCCGCCACGCATTCACCAATTGCTTTTGTAGAACCCTTGAGGGTGAAGGTTGCTGCGTCCCCGTTCTGATACATTACCCTTACGGTAGAGTGTCGTTTGAGCCCATCCTTGACGAAGTCGAAAGTGCTGGCACAGGCATGGCAATCCGACGGTATTGCGCCGGACCAAAGGCCGACGGGAGTGGCCGGGCCGTTGTCGAAGGACAGGAACAGTTTGTCACCGGCAGGTGCGCGACCTGCGAGTGTGAAGTAGATGGCCGAGGGTCTGCCGCTACCGCACTCACACGCGACGTAGATCTGGTTTCCAGCTCCGCTGGTCACGACGGCTTCGCAGACGCCTTGTCCATATCCGGAGCTCCACTGGTCATCTCGTCCGAAGGCCAAAGTGGAATTCGCAATTCCGATCGCACCAATACTGATTGCAGTCAAAAAGAAGTCGCGTTGTTTCAATACACTTTCCTCCATAGGCTGACCCACACTATGCGCGTCATTTCCGCGATTGAAAGTGCTCAAAGAAGACCCGGTGGCTGGGCATGAGCGTCCATTCGCGCGGCGTGAAGCCGTTCCTCAATGCCGATCCTGACGTGCTGACGAAGGCGCCGCCGGTGCCTGCCTATCTCGCCCGGCACGCGAAGGCCGAATGGCGCCGGATCATGCCGCAGCTCATTGCCCGGCGGATCATCACGAAGGGCGATTTGGCAGGGCTGGAAAACTACTGCACCTGCGTCGGCATCGTGCGCCAGATCGAAGAGGAACGGGCGGCATCCGGTGGATTGATCGACGTGAAGTTGTTCGGGGTGCTGAACCGAGCTGCGCAGTCCGCGCGCCAACTCGCCGCCGAATATGGCTTGACCCCGACCAGCCGCGCCCGGATCGGCGCAGTGTCTCCGGAACAGGATGACGACGACAACCCGCTTGCGGTGTGAGCGTGGGAAGCGTCAGCACATATCCTGCATGGGTAATGGACGAGAGCCCCATTCCCGACCCTCTGGGTTACGGTGAGCGCGCGGTGACATTCCTGCGGCGGTTGCGTCACCCCGCCAGCACTGCCCCGAACAATGCGTTCCAGCTCACGCCTTGGCAGGAACGTATTGTCAGGGCGATCTATGGGCCGCGCGACGAAGATGGCGCCCGGATCGTCACTGACGTTTTCCTTTTGATCCCGCGCGGGAACAGGAAGACCAGTCTCGCCGCTGCTTTGGCGCTTCTGCACCTTTTGGGACCGGAGCGCCTTCCCGCTGGCCAGATCATTTTTGCCGCGTCGGATAGGGAACAAGCTGGCATCGGCTTCCGGGAAGCCGCTGAAATCGTCCAGTGCGACAAGCGGCTGATCAACGCCACCAAGATCCACGACCAGTTCAACGCCGCAAAGATGATCCGTTCTGAGATTGATGGTTCGACCCTGAAGGCTATTGCCTCAGACGGTCGCGCTCAGCACGGCACCACACCGACCTTCTGCCTGATTGACGAGATCCACGCTTGGCGCAGCAGTGGCCGGGATCTGTGGGAAGCATTGCAGTCCGGCATGGCGAAGCGTGCCGGCGGGCTCACCATCATTGCGACGACAGCCGGGCGAGGCCGGGAAGGTCTGGCCGCTGAGCGCTATGCTTATGCCCGGAAGGTCGCGACAGGCGAAGTCCAAGATCCATCGTTCCTGCCGATCCTGTTTGAGCCGCAAGAGGGCGACGACTGGACGGATGAGGAAGTTTGGCACCGGGTGAACCCCGGTCTTGCTTTTGGCTTTCTCGACGCAAAAAAGCTCCGCATCGACGCGAAGCGGGCACGCGATGACCCGGCCAAGATGTATGAGTTCCGGCAATTCCATCTAAATTTCTGGCACGGGAACAGCCGCGATCCGTTGTTCAGCTTCGAAGCATACGATGCCTGCCGGTTTGCGACCGACGAGGCCGATCTTGAGGATCTGCCCTGCTATCTGGGCATCGACTACGCGCAGAGCGGCGACTTGGCCGCTGTGGTCGCCGCGTGGCGCGCAGATGACGGCACTGTCCCGATCCGTGCATGGTTCTTCGTCCAGAGCGAAGGCTTGGAAGAGCGCGAGCGCCTAGAGGACGTGCCCTATCGCCGGTGGATAACCGACGGTCTGGTGATCGAGGTCGAAGGGCCGGTTGTCACCCAAGAAGCCGTTCAGGAGCTGGTGATTGAGATCTGCGCCCGGCACGATGTGCACGAAGCCGCTTTCGATCCTTGGCAGTTCCGCCGCGCCGCCGCTGAGCTGATGCAGGAAGGCGTGCCCATGCTGGAAATGCGTCAGGGTCCGGCGACGATGGGGCCGGCCAACGGTGAGCTTATCCGCGCTGCGAATGGTCGGTTGCTCCGGCACGATGGCAACCCGGTTCTGCGCAATCATTTCGGCGGGGTCGCCGCGAAGCGGAATGACACCGGCATGGTCTGGATGACCAAGGCCGATCCGAAGCGCGGACACATTGACGGCGCCGTAGCCGCGGCAATGGCAGTTAGCAGGGCAATGGCCGCTGAGAGCAACAGGTCCAATTACACCGGCGCCAATGCCGAAATTTTCAGTTTCTGAGGTGAGCAAATGAACGAACGACTTCCCGGTCTAGTGGTCGAACTTGAAGCCCGGATCGACCGCTTCGAGAAGGGTTTGGCGAAGGCCAACCTCACGCAGCGCAAGACTGCCCGGACGATGGAGCGCCGCGCCGCACAATCCGCTGATCGGATCGGTGTCACCTATGGCCGGATGACGAGCGCCGTCGCCGCGAAGTTCGCCCGAATGGCCGTGCCGCTGGCGGCAGGGATCGCATCGGCCGGAACGGCAAGGGCTATTGCTGACACCACGCGGCAGGTCGCCAGCCTGGGCGATGAGGCGAAGCGGGCAGGGGTGCCGCTTCAAGCATTCCAAGAATGGAAGTTCGTCGCCGAGCAGAACCGCATTGGCGTTGATCAAATGACGGACGGGCTGAAGGAGCTGAACCTTCGGGCGGATGAGTTCGTGGTCACTGGTCAAGGGCCGGCGGCTGAAGCATTTGCCCGGCTGGGGTTCGGCGCTGAAGAACTGACTGGCAAGCTGAAGCAACCGTCTGAGCTTCTACTTGAGATCTTCGAACGCGCCCGGCGGCTGGACAGCGCCGCGCGTATCCGCGTCGCGGATGAGATCTTCGGCGGCACTGCCGGTGAGCGTTTTGTCGAACTGATGGGCCGCAGTGATGCCGAGCTCCGTAAGACGATCCAGCGTGCCCACGACCTTGGAATTGTCCTTGGTGATGACGTGGTGCAGAAAGCCGATGAGGTCGCGCGGAAATTGGATGCGCTCACCTCTAAGGTTTCGTCCTTTGGCAAGCGCGTGGCCGTGGCAATCGCGGATGGTATCGCGGAAGCGGCAGACTTCCGTGCCCAACTTGACAGCATTTTCCCGAATGAGAAAATGGGCCGCGCGGTTCTGGGCGATGGTATCTATGATGAACTGAACAAGAGCCGGGACGTTCTTGAGGTTCACAAGCGCGAGGTGCGTGACCTTCAGAATGTCTATGACGATCTGTTCCGGCATATCAACGCTGCGACAGGACCGGATGGTATCCGCATTTTCGAGATTGACGACCAAGAAGCGAAATACGCCTTGGCCGGTATCTTCGATGACATCGGCAAGATTATAAGTGCTTTCCGGAAGGGTGAAATCTCTGCCGATGACTTCGGGCAGCGCATGGCCGATCTGGTTGGTGAGGCCGAGGATGTTGGCCGTGAACTGGCGTCGATTGACGAAACCCGCTTTGGTGGCGTGATCGGCGCAATCAACGGCATTTCCGGCGCGTTGCAACTGGCCATTCAGAAGGCCACGCAGCTCAAGACCGAACTGCCGGGCGCCTACGTCAGTTCTGGACGTGGTGACGGTGCCGCAGAGGTCGAGCGCCGCCGGTTCGAAGGGAACGCACCACGCTCGCCGCTGGCACCCTCCACGTCGCTCAGGCCGCGCACGGCGCCCGCCATGACGCACGAGCTTGGCGATACCGGTGGCGGCAGCAAGGGCGGCGGCGGTGGCCGTGCGGACGAATACGTCCGTGAGGTCGAGGCGATCCGCGACGAGACGACCGCGCTCAGGCTGGAAGCCGTTGCACTGGTGGCCACTGCTACGGCGGGTAAGAGTTACGCCAGTGCAATTGAAGCCGCCCGGCGCGAGGCTGAACTTCTTCATGCGGCACAAAAGCAGGGCCGCGAAATCACACCGGCACTGCGTGCTGAAATCGCCAAACTTGCCGGGGAATATGGCGAAGCTGCGCAAGCCGCAGATGAGGCAGAGGAAAGCCTTGATCGTCTCGTTCAGGCGAAGGCCGAAGTGAGGAATGTTGCGGGCGATGCTTTCACGGACCTGATCACGGGCGCCCGCGAACTTGATCAGGTTCTTGCGGATGTTCTTGGGAGGCTGGCAGAGGTCGCGGCGAACCGCGCATTTGAGAATATTTGGACCGGCTTCACCAATCGCAATTCCGCGTCTCAGAATAGCGGAGGGGGCACCAACTGGATCACCACGCTCGCCGGTGCACTGTTTGGGTTCTCCAATGGCGGTTTCACCGGCAAGGGCGGAAAGCTGGAACCTGCTGGTGTGGTCCATCGGGGCGAATACGTGATCAGCGCTGACGCGACCCGCCGGATCGGGGTGCAGAACCTAGAGGCACTGCACGAGGCCGCTAGGAGGGGCTACAGCGCTGGCGGCTACGTGGGTGGCCGGGAACCCCTACATGCCCTGTCAGGGGCGAGCATGGAGTCTCCACGGCACGCCGCGCCGGTGGTCAACATCTCTGCGCCTGTCACGGTCAACGCAACCGGCGGATCGCCGGACCAGAATGCGGACCTTGCGCGCCAGATGAGCCGGTCCGTGGAGGCGAGCATGCGCGGTGTTGTTGTGGATGAACTGGTGCGGCAGATGCGTCCGGGAAACATGCTTAGCCGCGTGAGGCGGTGACGGTATCCGGAGCGTAACGTTTTTGCACGTCTTATGACTACTATCTAATTATACCTATAATAAGAACAAACTATAATACGTGCAAAAACGTTACGCGGGCTGACCCTTCCCCGGATACCCCCCAAGCCTTCCCGGCTAGAAGACGCGCGAGAACGCTATAGTGTTTCCCTTCCGGCAATGCTATAGTGTTCCCGGCTACGTCTTACTAGGAGGCTGGGCATGCCCAGAAAACAGAACCCGACCATTCAGCTCCCCCGTGAGCGCTTGGAGCAACTGCGACAACTTTCGCTTGGCATGCCGGACACGACGATGAGCGCCGTGATTGGTGAGCTGCTAAACCTCGCCCGGCGCGAGGGTTTGATTGGTCATGACATTCCCGGTGTCACGATCAACGCCCTCTCCGATGGGATCGCGATCAGGTTCGAAGATGGACCGACTTCCGGTTTCTCTTTTGAAGAAGCTGCTGGCATCGCAGAAACGATCCGAAAATTCGTCGCAGGTGATCGGCCCAAAGGTGGCGTGATGATCTTTGCCGCGTCGCACAAATCCGTTTTTCATATCGTGGGAAAGGGGCAGGGTATCGAAGTGAAGACGATATCCGGATCGCGCGAGGGTTCGAAAATCCTGACGCGAGACCTGACGATGGAACTGGCGGAAGTGTTGGACCGGGTGGTCACGCAAAGCATGAATACCGCAGAATAAGGAAGGGCCGGTGCTGCAACACCGGCCCTTTTCGCCCACAGATATAGGCGCATTCCCACATGCCGAAATATAGCAACTGCAGACCGAAAGGTCAGCAAGATACGTGTTCCGACCAAGAGGAATTTGAGGATCGGCTGACCGCGTTCTTTGCCGGTGTTCCCCATGCCGCGACCAATGATGATCTGTCCGTTGGACCGAGTGATGCAGAGGTCCGCCAGCGTGATGAACAGGACATGGAAAATGCCCTGTCTGCCCTTCTTGATCCTGATGGGGAAGCTGGACACCGTTTGCCCCCCTATGTGGGCCTGTCCGAGCAAGAGGCTGAGCTTGCGCGTGAAGCCGCTGAGAAGACCCGTGAGGTCATGGGACACTTATCGCCCTATGAACGGGCCTTTCTCCGGGTGAGGGAGGCGGAGCGCAACGCTGCCCAAACCGGTGAAGACATCGCACAAGAGCGGATCGCCGCGCAACGTCAGCTTGAACTGGAAGACGAGCGGGCGACGGATGAAACGTGGCGAGGCCGGCGCAACGTGGATCAGTGGCGGGCAGAGGGTGGCCGGGACCAATACAACGCAGGCCGGAGGAAGGTTCGAGCTGCAGCCAATACGTCGAAAGAGGTCTTGGCGGCGATGTCTCCGGAGGAACGGCAGGAGCACATCCGAAAGCTTGCTCGCGAACGCGCACGCAGGTTCCGGGGCAGAAAGAAGGACGGGGCCTGACTTGTCGATTGCGTCTCTGACTTGATTGTTGTAATTTTGCAACAGTAGGGGCGCCGCTCCGGGACAATTCTCGCATTCGAAATTGTAAGTCACCCCCGGAGCGGCGTTTGTAAGTAAGCGCTTAAATACAATAAAATCAAATACTTAGAAATAACTTTGCCTTGCGAAAGCAAGGGCGATTATGGCATGTCTCATCAGAGAAAATGCGGAGCGCCACAAATGAAAGACATCCCCCTCACACCTGACACATACATCCCGGACACGATCTATGACCGGCTGGTCGACACGCTGGCGCGTCTCATCGAAGCGCCGTTTGAGCCTGCCGGGACGGATGCGAAAACCGAGGTCATCGCCGCCTTGGGTGAGATCGGTGGCGTGTGGCCGGAAGGGGCGCTGAACTAGCGCGCCTTCAGAATCCTAAAACTTCCTACGGAAATGCTCTTGCGTTCCTGCTATATTGGGAAGTGCGCGGGCGGCTCTGTCTGCAAACCTAACCGCCCGCTGTTACCAAACGACACCCAATAGCTAAAGGAGGCCACTTGTGGCACCAGAATACTTGACCCGATCCGACACCGCAACTCTCACCGAACGCGAGCTGTTTCAGCGTTTTCTTGATGCCCCTGTGCGGACTGGCACTGTGTCACACTTGGTTGCGCCCGCAATCAGCGACGAGACCGCCGAATACAAGTTCTTCGGATACCACGGCTTCGACTCCGTCTTGCCTGATGAGCTTGGTGATCAAATCATCGGAGAACTGCGCCGGTGTGATGATCCGGGCTACGAGCTCGAGACACTGGTGATAGATGTTGAGTGCATATTGGAGCATCTGTAGGCGGCGCAACGCGAATTCACTTCGCTCCGCGAAATGACAAGGACCGATCAACCCGATGACGACGCCCCGGACGAGGCTATCCGCGATTGGGATCAGAATCCGCGCTTCGTTCTCTCAGTTTCACAAGCATTCGCCGCAGAAATGGTGAAAGCATGACTAACATAGAGTTCTTCTGTTGTGCGCTGGACACTTACGTCCAGTTTCCTAAACGCGAACATGCACAGGAGCTGCACCGTGCATGCGGGAAGGTGTGGAGCGTTTCGGCTCAGATGCCGATCAACGCACGTCCGGACGTTGAAGTCACTATCGGCAACTATGTTGAGTTCGACCAGTGGGAGAGAAACGGCCGGACCTACGCTGGCGCTGCTCAAAGGATCCGCCCGGTCCTTGAAAAAGAGCATGGGCTGAACTGAGCGACAACTGAAAAAGGAACCCGCCAGTGCAAAGCTGGCGGGTTACACATTGCGAAGTCAGGCTGTTCTCAAACTGTCAGCGTGTCGACGTGTTCGCCGTTAATGAACACATCAATCATCGTGTAAGCAGAGAAGAACTTCTGCACAGCCGTAGCGCGCGCCATGACTTGCTGGCCGCGATAGCTTCCGGAGAACGATTGCGAGGAACCTCCGAAGGGCTCAGTTCGATCTCTGATCACCGTTTGACCGTTTATCTTAAGGACAAATTCAGCGTCAATCAGTCCGGGTGTTGCTTCGGCTTCAATTACAAGACGCTCGCCGCGATAGTTTGACGTTTCCGGCGCTGACTGTTGTGTGCACGCAAACAGCGTTGTGCTGAACAGCACAACAAAAACTTTCAGTAGTTTCAAATGACTCACTCCCTTTCACCAAGGGCAGGTTATGCTTGGGTGATGATAACGGCAACGTGATTGAAAAGAGTGTGAGCCAGATTGTCGATGGAGACTTACAGCTGCGACCGGTCGGACACAGCGAGTGCGTTTAGAGCTAGACCCGAAACCGCCCATTTTTTGGTCGGTTACATGGTTACAAAAGTTTCCGTAACATATTGATTTTATTGGAATAGTCCAGAATTCGAGTCTCTCATCACCCACCATCCAAGCCTTTGGGATCGCTTGCCGAAATGTTGCGCGCGGGGCGAAAGACGACCGCTGCGCGTGGTGCAGGTCGCGCTGGCGATACGCGATCCGTCCGGACCGCAAAACGGGTCGCCGAGAGAATGCGTGATAGGCACGCACCAAGGCCCCACTTGCCGTCGGGCGAGTGCTGTTATCGACCACCGCCGCGGATCGGCGTGACCCGCGCCACGCTACGATCGCTACTGGTTGACGCCCAGCACGTTGAACGACCCAATCTGCTGGAAGGTTGTCAGGTTGTTGGACCCGATCTGCGCCACCGCAACCTCGTTCCCAGCACCGCCGCGAATGGTGCCGGAGATCCTGTTGAGCGACCCTGACTGACGGAAGGCAAAGGCGTTGGCGTCGGAGTCGCCCGCACCGTCTCCTACCCATAGCTCGATCTCGTTGCCGGTGCCCGATTGGAAGATGTCTCCGGGAGTCAGAGCGTTGTTGGTCGCAACCACATCCGCAGTGCCGCCGCCCGTGAATCCCGCGCCGTTGTTGTCGGATCCGTGAATTTCGACCGTTGTCAGGTTCAGTGCGCCAGTCTGGCCGATGTTCAGCAGGTTTCCGTTGCCGCCGACCTGCCCGAGAATGGCCACGGTCGCGATATTGCCGCCGATCTGGTCCACGGTGACGATGTTCGTGTCGCCGGTGATGTCCACGGTCGACGCGTTGACACCATCCTGAGTGACGTCGACGTCGTTGCCCATACCGTCGCCGCCGAGAGCACCGGCGATCGTCACCCCCGAAGTATTAAGGGACAGCAGCCCGCCAAGGCCGGTCTGATCGACAGTGATCAGGTTCGAATCCCCTCGCACCGAGACGATTGAATCGTTGAAGCCTTCCTGGCTTACTGAGACAGCGTTATCGTTGCCGCCGCCAGCGCCGAGGATCCCGACTTCAGACGTGCTTTGTATAACCTGGTCGACGGTGACCCGGTTCGCGCCGCCGTCGATCCTTACGGTTGAAGTGTTGCTGGAGGTCTGTGTGATCTCGACCTCGTTGCCGTCCGAATTCGGGACAGCCGGTCCGCCGATCGTCACCAGCGAGTTGTTCCCCGTGCCGAGCAGACCGGTCTGGAGAACTGTCACCACGTTGTCGGATCCGGTATGAATGCCGATGCCCGACTGGTGCTGGTTGCCGGTCTGTTCGAGGAAGATCAGGTTGTCGTTGCCTTCGACATAGACCTCGGATCGGTTCTGATCGCCGCCCAGGGGGATCCCGACGACCATCGGGCCCTGCAGAACGGTGACGTCGTTGCGATCGCCGAAGTAGACCTGCGTACTGGAATGGTTGGCGTCGCCGCTCTGGATGGTTCCGAGGGTGTTTCCATCGCCCATGATCACATTGAACCAGCCAATGTTCTCGTCGCCGGTTTGTGAGATGTCGGAAAAGTTGTCGTTGCCAAAAAGCAGCGCAGAGGTGTCGTTCAGATTGCCCATCTGGAGGGCTTCGGCCCAGTTTCCGTCACCTCCGTACATCTGGAAGGCGCCTTGGTTCCGATTGCCGAGAACGGAATAACTCAGCCTGTGCTGGCTTCCGTTCTGGTCCAGGGCAAAGAGGTTCCGATTGCCGGTCAGCCCGATGCTGGCAACGTTGTTTGTCCCGGTCTGGCGCAACGTGGCCTGGAATGCGAGTGTGGTGGCGGGTCCTGTATCTGCGGACACGGCGAATGTGCCTACATCCCAGTTCGCGCCGTTTTGCCCGTTGGAGCCGTTGAAGTTACCGACCTGATTCACATCGGCCGTGTTGCCGGAGCCGGTCTGTATCACGCCCAGCCCTAGAAAACCGGTATTGCCGATCATGTTGCGGCGCCCGTTCTGTTCCAGTGAAACCGAGTTCCCGGATGGCGTTGAGCCGTCATTGGTCTGCGCCACGCGCGTGACCAGGTTGAAATTCCCGCCACCCTGAATAACGGTCGCCTCGTTCTGAAGAACGACGGCGCCATCCTGACCCTGCTGCTGGAAGATACCGACCCGGTTCCGGTTGGTATTCTGTCCTATCACCGCCGCGTTGCGGTCGCCGATCTGATCGACGCCCGGCCCAAGATCGCCGACAGCGTTGTTGTTGCCTGTCTGGGTGACGACAAGGTCGTTGAAATCGCCATCCTGCATCATCGCAAGGGAACCGAACAGGCCTGCGGTGTTCCCGTTCCCGTCCTGCTGTGCCACCGAAGCGGAGTTGTCAGAGCCCGACTGGACGAGGAACGTTTCGTTTTCGTCGCCCGCATAGCCCGCAGCAGACATTCCGAGGGTCGCAAGTGCGACCGAAGCCATCAATTTCTGTGTCGTCTTCATATCGTTCTCGTTCAAATGTCCGCGTCCGGAAGGTCCGGATCAGTTCTGTATGATGCCCGCGATGTTGCCGGAGCCGTTCTGAACCACGTAGGCATTGTTAAATGAGCCGCCCTGCAGGAACGCCGCCTGGTTGTTGGTGCCGCCGCCCAGCACGACAAGGGTCGCGATGTTCCCGTCGCCGGTCTGCGCCGCCGCGACCAGGTTGCTGCTGCCGGTGATGTCGGCGCTGAAATCGTTGCCGGCGCCGGTCTGCTGCAGGAAGCCTACGGTCAGGCCGGCGATGGCCGCGACACCCGACAGCCCCGCACCGCTGTTGTTGTTCGAGTCGCCTACGACCGTGATGGCCGCGGTGTTCGTGCCGAACTGGGTGAGGTTGAAGAAGTTGGACGACCCCGTGATCGAGACGGAGGCTTCGTTGTCACCGCCGAGGCCCGTGTTGTAGCCCTGTTCGACGGTCACGTTGTTGAAATTGCCCTCGACATAGAAGCTCAGGTCGTTGGTGCCTTCCTGAATGCCCAGCAGGTCGTTTTCGTCGCTCTGGCCGATGATGGTGACGAATGCCCGGTTCGTGCCGATCTGGTCGATCCCGACGCGGTTTCCATCACCAAAGATGGTCGACATCGTCAGATCGTTTTCGTAGCCGTCCTGCCGGACGCCCAACTCGTTGCCGTCGCCGGCGATGGTCAGCAGGCCGACCGAGTTCATCCAGCCACCCTGGTAGATCCCGAAGCGATTGAAGTTGCCCTGAATCGCCAGGTCCATTTCGTTCCCGTTCGCACCGATACCGTCATAGCCGGTATCCTGGATCAGGGCCGAAGAGGTCACGCCAGTCACCAGTGCCGGGCCGGTCAGGCCGTATACCCCATTGAAATCGCCTGTGAAATTGGCGACGATCCGGTTTTCCTGAAACTGCTGGGCCGCGATCGACCGCTGCTGCAACAGCGCCAACACGTTGCCTTCGCCGTCCTGTGTGACGCTGGCGACCTGCCCCGGCATCGCATCTTCCTGGATCTGGTAGACGCGCGTGATCCGGTTGTCATTAAGGCCACCCTGGCGGATGATCAGGCGGTTCGCAGCGCCCGGTATTGCGCCAAGAGCGCTCTGAATGACTTCTCCAACCACGTTCTCATCGCTGCTCTGTTCGACGTCGATGAGGTTGTGGACGCTCGGAGTGGCCAGTTCGCCGTTCTGCTCCAGCCCGCTGCCCTCGGTGCCGATCTGGTTCCGGGCTCCGGTCTGGCTGATCGACAGCTGGTTGTAGTACCCGTTCTGAAGGGCTGCATCCGCTTCCAGCCCGACCTGGTTCAGCGAGCCGACCTGGTCGATCTGCGCAACGTTGTCCGCGCCGATCTGGTCGATGAAGGCCACGTTGTCGTCCGCCGCAAGGACCGCCACCGGCAGAACGGCGGTGGTGATTGTCAGGATTGCGCGGTGGACGCGTAGGGTCATGTCAGGATCCGTTTCCGAGGATCAGAATATGGTCCGGGCCCGCACGCGAATGGCGACGGGCCCGGCCGGGACTTACTGAGACACGGCGAGGTTGTTCGACCCGCCGCCGTTCTGCGAGAACGACGTCATGTTGGACGAGCCGACCTGAATGATCGCCGCCTGGTTCAGGTTGGATGCGCCAAGATTGCCGACAAGGCCCGTGATGGTGTTGCCACCGCCGATCTGGGCAAAGGCGAACATGTTGTCGTTGCCCACGACGGTGTAGTCGATCGTGTTGCCGCTGGCCGCGAGCGCGGAGTCCTGAAGGATCGATCCCTGGGTCAGCTCGATGTGGCTGCTGACCAGCGTACCGGCATCTCCACTCATGGTGCCAACGCCGTTGTCTTCGCCCGTGAACGAGGCATTCAGCGCGTTGTAGCTGCCGGTCTGGGTGGCCCGGACATAGTTGCCGTCGCCGATCTGGTCGATATCCGCATCGTTCTGGGTCGAAGCGGCGGTCGACCCCTGATTGACGCCGGCATCGTTTCCGGTGCCGTTCTGCAGGATGTTCAGATAGTTGCCATCAGATCCCAGCATGTTGCCGAAGGCGATGTTCATGTTGCCGGTCTGACGGATGTCCAGCAGAGGCGCGTAGCCGTTGGACGGGATCTGGCGGTTGTTGCTGCCTTCGATCGTCGCGCTGGTCACAAGGTTCGTGTTGCCCGTCTGCAGGATGCGCAGGCTGGCAAACCGACCCGAGGTCAGTTCCAAGCGGTTGGCATACCCGTTGTCGTCGCCGATCATCGAAACGGACTGGATCGTGTTGTCGTTGCCGGACTGCTTGAGCACGGCCGAGTTCACGTTGCCGTCCTGCAGCACGGTTTCGATCGTGCCGCCACGCGACCCGTTGAGCGAGACCAGAAGGCTGTTGGTGTCTCCGAGTTGCTGGGCATCCTCCACCGTGTTGTTGTTCGACAGGTTGCCGACGGTGATGTTCATCCAGTTGCCGTTACCGATCTGCTCGGCCACGTTCACGTCGTTGTTGAAACGGTTGTTGTGGTTGTTGTTGGCCGAGCCATTGCTGAACCGCAGCTGGTTGTCGTTCCCGCGCTGCGTGGCAGGGTTCGACAGTGTGGCAAAGTCGTTGCCGCCGGGGCCCGCCGACTGGTCGATGGAGGCCGCGTTGTTGTTGCCGTCCTGTTCCACGAACGCTTTGTTTGCATCGCCGGCAACGGCCATCGAGGCCATGAGGCCAAGTGCCGTGGAGGCGACAAGAACTTTCTTCATAGTACGCATTCAAGTCTTCCCTTCCCTAGACGGTCTCCCAACCGCCAAAACGAACGCTTGCGCGTTCAGAATGCCCCCGCCGCTTTGACCGGGGCGTGTTCAATTGCACCACGCCCCGGATCTTTTTCGGTTGATCTACTGAGAGATACCGGCGTTGTTGCCGTTGCCCGTCTGGGTGAAAGCGGCGACGTTCAACGTACCGATCTGGCTGACCGCAACCTGGTTCAGATCGCCGGTCTGTGTGCCGGTGGCAGTGTTGGAGTCGCCGTCCTGGTAGAAGCCGAATTCGTTGTCGTTGCCGATCGTCTCCAGCGAAGCCACGTTGAAGTCGCCAAGCTGGGTCAGCGTTGCGGTCGCCACACCGACGCTATCGGCATCGGACCCGATCGAGAAACCGTCACGCCCGTTGAAGTTTCCGTTGAAAATAAGCGAGCCCGAGTTGGAGTTTCCAACCTGCAGCGTTGCCTCGACAAGGTTGTTCAGGCCGGTTTGCGAGGCCGTCAGGCTGTTGCCGACACCGGTCTGGGTAACGATGAAGATGTCGTTGTTTGCGGCAACCTGATCGATGTCCACAAAGTTGGACGAGCCAGTCTGATAGATGCCGCGCGGGTCGGGATCGAAGCCGAGCGAGTTGCCCACCGTGTTGCGCTGAAACTGGCTGCCGCCCTGGTTCACCTGGATGACGTTCGCGGTGCCGGTGCTGCCGTCGCCGGTGTAGGTCTGGTTGATACGGCTCACCGCCGCGTTGCCGACCTGAACGAGAGTTGCGCTGTTCGTGGTATCGGTCGCGGTGCCGGTGGCGCCGGTCGACACCTGCTGAACTTCGTAGGCGCGGGCGCCGAATGATTGCGTGACGTCCAGCAGGTTGCGATCGCCAAGCTGGTCGAGGCCAGCGTTACGATGGCCATAGTTGCCGCCGGTGCCGACGGTGCCGTTGTGGTTCTGCAGGATGGTGATCTTGTTCATCGCGCCGTCCTGAACCGCCGCACCCGGACCGGTGCCGGAATCGCCGACCCTTGCGTTGTTGTCGAGCTGCGTGATCAGTGCCGTGTTGTCATCGCCGCTCTGCAGCAGGTACGCAGCATTGTTGTCCCCGGCAGCCGCAACGGATGCCATAATCCCAAGTGCCGTCGACAAAAAAAGCGTGTTCTTGAAACCGTTCATTCAAGTAATTCCCTTGCAGTCTGCAGTGCCATTGCACTGCTGTTTTCTGTTATGGACGCTCGCGCGTCCGGCTTTGCCCCACCCGGCGGCCCTCGGAGGGCACCGGGCCCAGATTTACTGAGAAATTCCGGCCACGTTTCCGCCGCCGATCTGAGTGAAGTTCGCGGCGTTCCCGTCGCCAACCTGCATGACGGCGGCCTGGTTGTAGGCACCACCGGCCGAGTTGTCCTGGCTGCCGACGATGGTGTTGCCCCCGGTCGCCAGGGAGGCGCCTTCCTGGTAGAAGGCAAAGACGTTGCCGGTGCCGGAGACGCTCATGGCGATCTGGTTGTTGGTGCCGATCTGTTCCATCAGGCCGGGCATCGTCAGGCCGACTGCGATGGCGTCGGCGCCGGTGAACGCGTTGTAACCACCGTTCTGGTCCCCGATCACATCCAGGCTCGCCACGTTGCCGGACCCGTTCTGGATCAGGCCGACGATGTTCTCCATTCCGGCGATGGTGCCCAGGTCGAGACTGTTGTCGGTCCCGGTCTGATGCACGCCCAGTTCGTTCGCGTCGCCAGTGATCAGGATGTTCACGGCCATGTTGCCCGTGCCGTCCTGGTAGAAGCCGAACTGGTTGCTGCTGGCATTCAGGATCGTCATCTGAACCGAGTTCCCGACACCGAACTGCTGGCTGCTCGCGTTGAACGCGCCCGCGGCTTCGGCTGCCTTGCCCGAGCTGAAGCCAGAGGTGCCATTGCTGTCCCCGGTGATGCTCAGGATTGCACTGTGGCCACTGCCGAACTGTTCGACGGTATCGATGAAGTTGTTGGCGCCGACCTGCGAAATCGAAACCAGGCCGTCATCATTGTTCTCGGTGCTGCCACCGTAAACGTCGCCCTGCTGGACGGCGAGAATGGTGTTGCCTGTCCCGGATTGCAGTATCGTCGCGTCGTTGTTCCGACCAAGCTGTTCCAGCCGCTGGACATCGTTGCCGTCGCCGACCTGCTGGGTGATCGAGGCGATGTTCCCGTCAGCCGGATCGGTGATGTTGCCCTCGATGTCCTGGTTGACGACGCCGATGAAGTTGTCGTCGGAACTCTGCATGATCGTCAGATCGTTGGACACGACACTGTGGAACGACGCGCGCTGCAGGATCTGCTTGGTCTCGTTGTCATTCCCGGACTGGGTGACGAGCAGCTTGTTGCGGTTGAACGACTGGTTGAAACCGTCGCCCGTGGCGCCGGCCTTGTTCCCGTTCCCGGACTGGAGGATGTCCAGCTCGTTGTTGTCGCCGTTCTGGCGCACGTTCCTCGCTGCGGTCCCGGCGGCGTTGCCGTTGCCGGACTGGACGATGCTTGCGGTGTTGTCGTCGCCGCTCTGGCTGAGGAAGGCATCGTTGTCATTCGCGGCGAAAGCGGGCGATGCAAGCAGGCCGATAGCGGTTGAGGCTGCGAGTGCGTTCTTCAAAATCGTCACTTCAAAGATCTCCTTTACGCGATCCGTTTTAAGTGTCCTGAAGCATTGGCTTTTCACGGCTCGCGAGATGCACAGGCGCACGAAATCAGGCCCGGAAAATTACCCGGCCATTCCCTCATGCATTCGGTCCTGTGATATCGCCGCGGGAGAAACTCCCAAGCTCAAGACAATCACGGCTACTGCCGAATAATATCGTTGGGCGCGCCCAACTCCCCCCAAGAAATAAAATGCGTTTCCCAGCCCGTAGACTGGGGCGAAACTAAGGCGACTGGCAAGAGTTTCCTTGGGTAAGACGCGGGGCGGGGCTCTGTCAGGGCCTTGTTATTGACTTCAAGTTCCTGATTTATATGAGCGATTCCCATTGTCCCCGTTTCGGCTCCAGTCGGGGCGGGCTGTTGAACGACGGATTCTCTACGTCAATAATCTGACACATTCTATCTATGCTGGCTGAATTGAAGTCTTAAAACCCTCATAGGTTGCATGTCTGCGGCTCTCGATTCGCATTCCCGAAAAATGGGGATTGGGCGGCAAGAATCACGTGAACCCACTGGGGATTCCTGCGAATTGCGCGACGAAACTGTCACATTTCGCCTTGAAGCACGATTCATGCCGATTCCGGTCTCGCGCTTTCCGGCCGACCATGTCACAAGGACGAGAGAATCCATCCGCTGACGTGCGGTGCTGGGTGGGAGAGGGACTGAACGTATGAAGGCACGGGTGTTTGCTTGCCTCGTCGCAATGGCCGGAGCGGCGCCGTCGCTCGCCGGGGATCTGGTTTATACTCCGATCAATCCATCTTTTGGTGGAAATCCATTGAATTCCTCGCACCTTCTCGGCCTCGCCAACGCACAGCGCGATGCCACTGCCGCTGATGCGAACGACGGAACATCGGGGACGGGGACGCCTGGACAGTCCGAAACGACGGATGCGGATCTCTTTGTCCGGCAGCTCGAGGGACGTCTGCTGTCCGCGCTTGCTGGGCAGGTGACCTCGGCGATCTTCGGAGACAACCCGCAAGACAACGGAACGGTTACATTCGGCACGACCACGGTCGCTTTCGAGCGGACGCTGGATTCGATCCGATTGGTGATCACGGATTCCGTGGACGGGACGGTGACTGAAATTGTCGTGCCGCAACTCGTGACCGGAAGCTGACGACAATACCCATCAAGCAAGACATGCAAGAATACAGGCGAATATAGGACATACGATGAACGTGTCATTCCCAATTCGGAAGGCAAGGTATCTTGCATTGGCCGCCGCTCTGGTCGCCACCGGCGGCTGCGCCAACATGGAATCCACATTCTTCGACACGGCTGAACCGACGCTTGTCACGGTAACGCCGCAGAACCTTGCGCTCCGGAACCTGCCTGCACCGAACCGCCGGATGAACATCGCGGTCTATGATTTTCCCGACCTGACCGGACAGTACAAGGAACGCGATGCGGTCCAGTCGCTGTCACGCGCTGTGACCCAAGGCGGATCTGCCATGCTGATCAAGGCTTTGCAGGACGCAGGCGAAAGGCGCTGGTTCACGGTTCTCGATCGATCCGGCCTTCAGGATCTCGTCCGGGAGAGGCAGATCGTCACCGAAATGCGCCGTCAATACCGGAACGAGGCGCAGGTCAACCCCTCTGCTCTGAAGCCGCTTCTGCATGCCGGCATCCTGCTGCAGGGCGGGATTGTCGGGTACGATACGAACGTGCAGACCGGGGGCGCCGGGGCGCGCTACCTCGGCATCGGCATGGATGGCCGGTGGATCCTGGATACCGTAACGGTCAGCCTCCGCGCCGTGTCGACCGAAACCGGCGAGGTTCTGGCTTCGGTCATGTCGCAGAAGTCCGTGGCATCCTCGTCGATCCGCGGCAGCGTTTTCCGCTATGTCATGCTCAATGAACTGCTGGAGATGGAAGCGGGCGTTACGGCGAACGAGCCAAAACAGATCGCGGTTCAGCAAGCCATTGAGAAGGCTGTCTATTCTCTCGTGATAGAAGGCGCTGAACTGGGCGTCTGGTCGTTCAAGGACAAGTCTGCCGGGGCGTCGCTCATCGGCCGGTATCGCGGCGAGAAGTACGGGGCGAACCTGCCGGAAACGGCGCGGTTCATCGTGCCGCCGAAGACCCGTGGCGCCGCTGACATCACACAGACCGTGCCCTATTCCCGGCCCGCGCCCAGAGCGAGCGTGCGTCAGCTTCCGCCCACGCAGAGCCAGCCGGACGTGCCGAAGCCGCCTGCGGCAGGGGATAACGAAGTCGTAGGCTGACGCGTCTTTCATGTCGCCCTGATTTCATGCCGGATGGTTTGCGCGAATTGAAACAATAGGTCTCCAAACCATCATATTGGTGATCTTCAATTACCTCATCTGAACCACATTCCTGCCACGTCTGGCAGGCAATCTCGGATCAAGGCGCCGCTGAATGGCGCGATCGGAGGCAGTTCAGATGCGTATCAAGGCGAAAATCGGCGTTATTGCAGTTCTTCTGGGATTGACGGCTCCGGCCAATGCCACCCCCAGCGACGATAATTTCCTTTCGCTGATGTCCACGGATATCAGCAACACCCTGCAAATCATCGAGGAAACGCAGCCGGCCGGCAACGCCATGGTCGTGACGGTCGAGGGAACGCGCAACGGTGGGTTCGGCTCCGACTGGCTGCTGCCGGATCTGTTCGGCGGGTTCGCGGCGCCCGGTACTCTGACCCAGATCGGCTCGCATAACGTCATGGCCCTGGAAGTGCACGGGACGGAGAACATGTTCAGCCTGTTCCAGAGCGGTATGAACAATATGGTTGCCGGCTATATTTCGGGCACCGGAAACTCCGCTGCGGTGATGCAGGTCGGTAACGGAAATGTCGCGCATTTCAGCCAGATCGGGACGGGAAATTCTTTGGCAATATCGCAGAGCTCGTGGTAAAAAGCCTCGTCCGATACGAGGTTTTTAGATCATGAAATTTCGCCATATAACCTATGTCATGTCCGCGATCGCGGTATTTCAGATCGCCGCGCCAGTTCATGCTGGCAGCGACAACACCCTCGTCATCCTGCAAGAATCGACCGCGGGCGCATTCGGTAATACCCTGACGGTGGATCAGTCGCAGGCATTCGGTTCAACCATAGCGGGCAATGAGCAGGGCACGGCTCCTGCGGTCCAATCCGGGTTCGGCAACAATGCAACCGTCACGCTGGAGGGGGAAGGCGCCAACGTTGTGCTTCTGCAGTCCAATCCCGCAATTGACGGCACAGCAGCGGACGTTAACAGCGCAAACCTCAGCGGCGGGGCTCTGACCAGCATTCTCGTCAACCAGAACGGTATCGGAAACTTTGGCGATGTCGATGTCTTCGGGGTGGGTGCCTCGGGCACGCTGGTACAGAATGGCAATGGCAATTGGGGTTCGGTGGACGTTCTGGGCAACGGGGTGTCGGGCTCGCTCAACCAGAACGGCAATGACAACGAGCTGGGCATTCAGGTGTCCGGCAGCGCAGGGACCTCGGTCACCTACATCCAGAACGGCAACGGGCTGACGGCCGCCACGCTTCCGCAGGTCTATTCGAACGGCGGAACCGTTACGATCACGCAGACAACGAACTGAGCGTTGTCGCCGTGTTTCGCCGCTGCGCCTTATTGCTCGGGATGCTTGTGCCCGCGCCTGCATCAGCCGCTTCGGGCATCCCGGAAATCGACGTGATTCCAACCGAAACCGGATATGAGGTTTCCGGCCGTGTCCTGGGCACATCGGACGGTGTCGTGAGCGCGCGCCTCTCGATCATGAAATCGGACAAGTCCGGGCAGATGAACACGCAGCAGGGCAAGACGGTCACGACCAGCGCAGGCAGCGACAACGTCATCGGCCGGGTCAATCTGTCGGCTGGCCCCGATGCGAAACTCGACATCGTGCTCAGCCTCGAGGTCGATGGCCGGGTCGAGGCCGAAGCTACATTCAGATTGCCCGGCGCGGACTGAGAGCCGGGACCAAAGGGGGGAGACCATGATGCCGATACGATCCACGATTGCCGCTCTTGCAACGGTGCTTGCGCTTGGCGCGGCCCCGGCTGTGCAGGCGCAGTCCGTGCAGGAATTCGTGAAAGCGTTTTCCGGTCAGTGGTACGTGTTCGACCCGGCCTATGCCAGTGCAAAGGATCCCTGCGCAATCTCCCTCGAAGACACGGGCGAGGGCGAGCCCGTCCGCTACAAGGCCGCGTCCAGCAACTGTGTCACACCGGTGTCCGGTCTGAAGAAATGGTATATCGACGAGGGCATGCTGCATCTTCTGGACGCGTCGGACTCAGTGATCATCCGGCTCGGCGGGAACCAGAGTCGGATCACCGGTGAAATCGAGGGCACGCAACGCGCGGTGATCGTAGAGCGTGCGGCCGGCAGCCAGGAAACTGCCGCGCTGGCCGAGGCCATTCGCAAGCATCGCTGCATCTATGTCGGCTTTACCTCGGACTGCGCCAAGAAAGAGGATCTGGCAGAACCCGCGATGACCGAGGACGGGGGCGTCTATGCCAGTGTCGGGATCGTTGCGCGGATGAATGTCCGCAGTCAGCCCCGCAGCGACGCAACCGTCATCGGCGTTCTGAACGAGGGCATCTGTCTCAAGGTCAATTTCTGCACCACCGCGTCGGATGGCATCTGGTGCCGGGCCAGATTTGGCGAGGATGCCGGTTGGGTCCGCAAAACCGCGCTGCGCCAGTCAGAATGGCCCGTGATGACCTTTGCCAATTCCTGCTCGGACGCTGCAGGCGGCTGACACCTTCGTTCGCGCGCCGCTGAGTCCCTTCGCGGACGGATCGGTCAAATTCACCACGCTTTTGCGCGGGAGTTCCGTCCGGTCCCTCGCGCAGACTGCGAGCACGGAAAACCCGCCCTTCACGCGGGCCCGTCACAAATCTTCAAGAAACCTCCGCATCCCTGTTACATCGCCCCCTCATGAGCGGGGCGATCAACACAAACGGGGAACCCGATGCTCAGAACGCTTTCCACGTCCGCCCTCGCGCTGGCGGCAACCCTCGGCGCCGCGCAGGCCGAGACCGAGATCAACTGGTGGCACGCCATGGGTGGCGAGCTTGGCGCCAAGCTGGAAGAGATCGTCGCCGGCTACAACGCCAGCCAGTCCGAATACAAGGTCATTCCGACCTACAAGGGCTCCTACGCCGAGACCATGACCGCCGCCATCGCCGCCTTCCGCGCGGGCGAGCAGCCGGACATCGTGCAGGTGTTCGAGGTCGGCACCGGGACCATGATGGCGGCCGAGGGCGCGATCTACCCTGTCTACCAGCTGATGGCCGACATGGGCGCCGATTTCGATCCGGCGGGATACCTGCCCGCGGTCGTGGGTTACTACACCGACACCGACGGCAACATGCTGTCCATGCCGTTCAACTCCTCGACCCCGATCCTCTACTACAACAAGGACGTGTTCGAGAAAGCCGGTCTCGATCCGGAAACCGCGCCCCGGACATGGGCTGAGGTCGAAGAGTTCTCCAAGAAGATTATGGACTCCGGCGCGGCCTCCTGCGGGTTCACCACCGGCTGGATCTCGTGGGTGCAGCTCGAGAACCTGTCGGCCTGGCACAACCAGCCGATCGGCACGCTGGAGAACGGCTTCGGCGGGCTCGACACCGAGCTGACCGTCAACGGTCCGGTTCAGGTGAAGCATTGGGAAAACCTGGCCCGCTGGCAGCAGGACGGCACGTTCCAGTATGGCGGCCCCGGCGGCGGTGCGGACAGCGCGCCCAAGTTCTACGCGCAGGACTGCGCGATCTACATGAACTCCTCGGCCAGCCGCGCGGGCGTCGTCGCGAACGCGAAGGACTTCGAGGTCGGTTACGGCATGCTGCCCTACTACGACGACGTCGAGGACGCGCCGCAGAACTCGATCATCGGCGGCGCGACCCTGTGGGTTCTGCAGGGCCAGTCGGAGGCAGAGTACAAGGGCGTGGCGGAATTCTTCTCCTACCTCTCCTCGGCCGAGGTTCAGGCGGACTGGCACCAGTTCTCGGGCTACCTGCCGATCACCGAGGCGGCCTATGATCTGGGCAAGGAACAGGGTTTCTACGCGGCGAACCCCGGTTCGGACATCGCGATCAAGCAGATCACGCTGAACGCGCCGACCCCGAATTCCAAGGGCCTGCGGTTCGGCAACTACGTCCAGATCCGCGCCGTCATCGACGAGGAGTTCCAGCGGCTCCTGTCGGGCGAGGTCGACGCGCAGGGCGCGCTCGACAGCCTCGTGAAGCGCGGGAACGAGATGATCCGCGACTTCCAGGGCGCCAACGGCTGATCCGACGAAAGACAGCAAGGACCCGCATCCCTGACGGGGTGCGGGTCTTCGCGTGAGACCCCATGCAGACCAAACGCACGATATTCGGCAACCGCTGGCTGCCCTACCTGCTGCTGGCGCCGCAGTTGGCGGTGACAGTGATCTTCTTCCTCTGGCCCGCCGGGCAGGCCGTGTGGCAGTCGTTCCTGCGCGAAGACGCCTTCGGGCTCAAGACCAGCTTCGTCGGCCTGTCCAACTACACCCGCCTGTTCGACAATGCCGAATACATCAACGCGCTGAAGGTCACGCTGGTCTTCTCGGTTTCCACCGCCGCGCTTGCGCTGATCTCGTCGCTGCTGCTGGCGCTGGCACTCGACCGCACGATCCGCAGTTCGCGGGTCTATACGACCTTGTTGGTCTGGCCCTATGCCGTGGCGCCCGCCATCGCGGGTGTGCTGTGGTGGTTCATCTTCAACCCCACCATCGGCATCATGCCCTACCTGCTGGAGCGGGTCGGCTACGACTGGAACCACGCGCTGCAGAAGGGCGACGCGATGGCGCTGGTCATCATCGCCGCCGCGTGGAAGCAGATCAGCTACAACTTCCTGTTCTTTGTCGCGGGCTTGCAGTCCATTCCCGCCTCGATGCGCGAGGCGGCCGCGATCGACGGGGCGGGGCCGGTGAAACGGTTCTGGACCATCACCCTGCCGCTGCTGTCGCCGACGACCTTCTTCCTGCTGGTCGTCAACGTCGTCTACACGATGTTCGACACCTTCGCCGTGATCGACGCGACCACCGGGGGCGGCCCGGCGCAGGCGACGATGATCCTCGTCTACAAGGTCTACGACGACGGCTTCATCGGCCTGAACCTCGGCTCTTCCGCCGCGCAGTCGGTGATCCTCATGGGGATCGTGATCGCGCTGACCATCATCCAGTTCCGCTATGTCGAGCGGCGCGTGACCTACTGAGGCGCACATGGTCGAAAATCACCGTTGGCTGGACGTCCTCGCGCATCTGACCCTGATCCTCGGGGTCGTGATCGTCGCCTTTCCGGTCTACATCGCCGTCGTCGCCTCGACCCATGAACCGGCGGACTTCGTGTCGGGACTGATCCCGCTTCTGCCCGGCGACAACGCGGTGGCGACCTATGCCTCGGTGCTCGAGGGCGGGGTATCCTCGCAGATGTCGGTCCCGATCCTGACGATGCTCAAGAACAGCCTGATCATGGCGGTGCTGATCGCGGTCGGAAAGATCGTGATCTCGGTCCTGTCGGCCTATGCCATTGTCTATTTCCGCTTCCCGTTCCGGCAGCTGGCGTTCTGGATGATCTTTGTCACCCTGATGCTGCCGGTCGAGGTGCGGATCGTGCCGACCTTTCAGGTCGTGGCCGACCTTGGGATGCTGAACAGCTATGCCGGCCTGACGATCCCGCTGATCGCCTCGGCCACGGCGACCTTCCTGTTCCGGCAGGTGTTCCTGACCATCCCTGATGAGCTGATGGAGGCCGCGCGGATCGACGGCGCGGGCCCGATGAAGTTCTTTCGGGACATCCTGCTGCCGCTGTCGCGCACCAACATCGCGGCGCTGTTCGTGATCCTCTTCATCTACGGCTGGAACCAGTATCTCTGGCCGATCCTGATCACGACCGACGCGGGGTTCTACACCATCGTCGCGGGCATCAAGCGGATGGCCGATGTCGTCGATAGCGAACCGCTTTGGAATTACATCATGGCGACCGCCGTGCTGGCGATGCTGCCGCCGGTGATCGTCGTCATCGCGATGCAGAGGCTCTTTGTGAAGGGTCTCGTCGAGACGGAGAAATAGATGGCCGCCATCACCATCGAGAACGTGGGAAAGACCTATGCGGGCGGTGTTCCCGCCGTTCAGGGCATCGACCTGAACATCCGCGACGGCGAATTCGTCGTGCTGGTCGGCCCCTCGGGCTGTGGCAAGTCGACCCTGCTGCGGATGATCGCCGGGCTGGAAGAGATCACCGAGGGCACGGTCCGCATCGGCGACCGCGTCGTGAACCGGCTGGAACCGGCCGAGCGGGACATCGCGATGGTGTTCCAGAACTACGCACTCTACCCGCACATGACGGTACGGCAGAACCTCTCCTACGGGCTGAAGAACCGGGGCACCCCGCGCGACGAGATCGTGCGCCGGGTGGACGAGGCCGCGCGCATCCTCGAGATCGGCGCCTATCTCGACCGCAAGCCAAGGGCGCTGTCCGGCGGCCAGCGCCAGCGCGTCGCCATGGGGCGCGCGATCGTGCGCGAACCCTCGGCCTTCCTGTTCGACGAGCCGCTGTCGAACCTCGACGCCAAGCTGCGGGTGACGATGCGGGGCGAGATCCGGACGCTGCAGCGCAGGCTCGGCACGACGTCAGTCTACGTCACCCACGACCAGCTCGAGGCGATGACCATGGCCGACCGGCTGGTGGTGCTGCGGCAGGGGCGGATCGAACAGGTGGGCACACCGCTCGACGTCTACCGCAACCCGGTTTCGACCTTCGTGGCGCAGTTCATCGGCTCGCCCTCGATGAACCTGATGTCCGGCACCGTGCGTGCGGGCGAGGTTAGGGTGGCCGACGCGGTTTATCCGGCCCCCGGCGTGCCGGATGGCGCGGTGACGGTCGGCCTGCGGCCCGAGGATTTCGCGCTCGTGCCCGGCGGAGCGCGTGCGGGGATGCCGGCGCGGCTGGTGAATATCGAGGAGCTCGGCTCGCAGCGGCTCGGCTATTTCCGCGTGGGCGGGGAAACCGTGGTCGCCTCTTTCCCGGCCGGGCAGGTCCTGAGCACGGAGATGACGCTCTACCCCGATCTGTCGCGCCTGCACCTTTTTGGCGCGGACGAGCGGCGGATCGATCCGGCCCCGCTTCGGGCCGGGGCCGTCTGACTAGCTGCCGCCGGTGCTGTTCACGCGGGCGATCAGCTTGTCGCCCGCCTCCTTCCGTTCGGAATAGCGGTCCACCAGATGCTCGCGGATGTCGCGGGTCAGCAGGGTGAACTTCACCAGCTCCTCCATCACGTCGACGATACGGTCGTAGAAGGGTGAGGGCTTCATCCGCCCGGCCTCGTCGAACTGCTGGAACGCCTTGGGGACCGAGGACTGGTTCGGGATCGTCAGGCACCGCATCCAGCGCCCGAGGATGCGCAGCTGGCCGACGGCGTTGAAGCTCTGCGATCCGCCGCTGACCTGCATCACCGCCAGCGTCTTGCCCTGCGTCGGGCGCACGGCCCCCAGAGACAGCGGGATCCAGTCGATCTGTGCTTTCATGATGCCCGTCATCGACCCGTGCCGTTCCGGCGAGGACCAGACCATCCCGTCGCACCATGTCACCAGTTCGCGAAGCTCGGCCACCTTGGGATGATCGGCGGGCGCATCGTCGGGCAGGGGCAGGCCGGAGGGGTTGTAGATCCGCGTCTCGGCCCCGAACCGCTCGAGTATCCGCGCCGATTCCTCGGCCGCGAAGCGCGAGAAGCTGCGCTGGCGGAGCGAGCCGTAGAGCAGCAGGAACCGCGGCGGATCGGTGCGCCGCACGGCGGGGAACAGGGTGTCGGCATCGATGGGGCGAAAATGGGTTTCGTCGAGGGCGGGGGTGTCAGACATGGCGGCGGCCCTCGGCGTCGATGATGATCTCGCCATCCTCCTTGGTCAGCGGGCCGGGCGGCAGCCGGTCGAGCAGGTCCAGAACCGTTTCCGAGGGGCGGCAGAGGCGCACACCCTTCGGCGAACAGACGATCGGCCGGTTCACCAGCACCGGATGGATCAGCATCGCTTCCAGCAGGGCTTCGTCCGGAACGGACGGATCGGTCAGGCCCAGATCGGCGGCCGGCGATTTCGTCGTGCGAAGGGCGCTGCGCGGGGTCAGGCCCGCGGCGGCGAAAAGCCCCAGAAGCTGCGGGCGCGTCCAGCCTTCGGTCAGGTAGTCGATGACCACCGGGTCCTCCCCTGCCTTGCGGAGGATGTCGAGGACATTGCGCGAGGTGCCGCAGGCAGGGTTGTGATGAATGACAATTGTCACGGGCAGGGCTCTTTGATTGGTGGATCGGGTTGGGTGCAGCTCTTCAGCAGGCGCAGGCAAGTTCGTCCAGGACAGGCTGACACAGCTCGGGCCGTCCGCCGCAGCAGTCCTCCAGCAGGAAGGCCAGCAGTCCCTTCATGCGGTCCATGTCGGCGAAATACCGGATCGACCGGCCCTGCCGGCGGTTGGTGACGAGACCGGCGTTCAGAAGGACCGACAGGTTGGCCGACATCGTGTTCTGCCGGACGCCGAGCGCGGTGGAAAGATCCCCCGCCGCCATCCCGTCCGCACCGGCCCTGACCAGCAGGCGGAAGACGTCCAGTCGGGTTTCCTGGCCTAGCGCCGCCAGCGCGGAGAGGGTCTTTGTCTTATCCATATTTCATGAATAATTGATTCATTTGCGGGATACAAGGCAGGACAGGCCAATTCAGAGGTGGGTTGGACGAGTTACCGGGACGTTGCGCGCTTGGGTGGGGAGACAGCATGCCGTTGTTCAAGTGTTTGCGCTTCGGGTGAGAGAGAAGCTCGAAGTATTCGACCACGTCCTGCCGCGCGACACCGCGGGTCGAATAAGAGAATGTGAAGCAACCGGGTAGCTTTTGGGGTCGTTCGCAGGCTCGAAGGCTTCTGTTCACGTCGCCGGAGGCAGAATGCTATCGGAATCGAGGTCTGATCCGACGACGCCGCCCCAAGTGCATCGCACGTAAAATTACAGAACCCGCTGCCGCGTGGCGTCGGTCATGCTGTTGATTTACGTGAAGTAAGGGGAGATGGCTGGGGTGGTAGGATTCGAACCTACGGTACACGGTACCAAAAACCGCTGCCTTACCACTTGGCTACACCCCAACGTCGGCGGGTATTTACGCTGCACCTGAATCCTCTGCAAGCCCTCAATCCGGAAAAAATCCATCCAGTCGCGCCGGGGCGGGGCGCGGCCGGTTCATTCCGTGGGGGCTGCCCGGTTCAGGAGGTCTTCGTCGCCTTTCACCCGGCGTTCCTCCTCTACGATGGCCTCCAGTTCGTGCTCGGCATGGGCCTGCACATCCAGCGCGTCGTCCGGCGTAGGGGCAGGTGCCGGAGCGGGGGCGGTGCGTTCGGTCTGCGCGGCGGTGGCTCCGCCGGCGCCGATCAGGCGGTAGGTCGGCTCGGGCATCTCGATCCCGGCCTGGGTCAGCGCGGCCATGCAGATGCGGATCGCCTCGCCCCGCGCGCCAAGCAGCGAGGTGTCGTTCTGGTTGATCCAGCCGATCAGCGTCAGCGTCACGGTGCTGTCGCCGACCCCGTCGATCCACACGTTCGGGGCGGGGCTCTTGAGCGTGAAGGGCAGGGCGTTCAGCGTGTCCTGCGCCACCTGCACGGCAAGGGCCATGTCCGCATCCGGCGCGATCCCTAGCGAGAACTTGAACCGCCGTTCGGCATTGAGCGAGAAGTTGACGATCCGGCTTTTGAACACGGTCGCGTTCGGGATGCGGATGTGGTTGCCGTCCCACGACAAAAGGATCGTCGCGCGAGATGTCAGGCGGATGACCTTGCCCTCGTCTCCGTTGATCTCCACGGCGTCATTGGGGCGGAAGGGCTGGCGGATCGACAACATGATCGAGGCGATGAAGTTCTCGACCGTGTCCTTGACCGCGAAACCGATGGCCAGACCGATGATCCCCGCCGCACCCAGGATGGTGCCGAGAAGGGCGGTGGCGTTGAGGATGTCGAGGCTGACCACGATGCCCGCCACCACGAAGGCCAGGCGGACCACCTGGCGGTAGATGTCGGCGATGAAGGCGTTCGGCGCGATCCGGTCCCAGGGCTTTTTCAGCCGCGCCAGCAGGACGCCGACCGTGACCACCGCCATGAAGGCCACCAGCGCCACGGCGAAGAGCGGCAGATAGGCGACGGTCTGCCAGAACCGCGCGATAAAGCGCTCGATCGCCGGATCGAGGCGGCGGACGACGTCTGTCGTCTCCTGCACCTCGTTGCGGATCGCGACGACTCCCTCGACGCGGGCGACGATGACGTTCAGTTCCGCCGCCTTGGCCGCGTCCAGCACCGTCCCGCGCAGGGTGACGATCCCGGCGGCGACGGTGACGGTCACGTCCTCGTAGCCGCCGATCTCGCGCAGGATGGCGCGGATGCGGTTGGCGATGGCGGCATCGGTTTCGCGGTTGTCCTCGACCTCGATCGTGCCCGAGGGCTGGTTGCTGTCCTGCGCGAACAGGGGCAGCGGGGCGAGGGGCAGGGTGAGGGAAAGCAGCAGCAGCGGCAGGATCAGAAAACGCACGGGATCAATGGGCTCTTGGAATATGACCCTCGTATCCTAACGCCGGCGTCCGGTCCCGCAAGACCCGGCGGCGCCGGTCAGCGCCGCACTTCGTCCGGTGCCACTCCCCACAGCCCGTCCTTGTGGGTCCATCCGCTGACGCCCGCGACGCGCAGGTGGCACCATTCCTCGCTGCAGTCCCCGAGCCGGGCGATGACGCCCTGTTCCAGCTTGGCGGTCAGGCCGGCCTTGGCGTCGGGACGCATCCGGAGTTCGATTTCTTCCGCGCTGACCAGAACGGTGCGATTCCCGCTCAGCAGCGAATAATGCACCCAGCCCCCCATGCCGTCCTGATCGCGCACCCGGCGCCAGTGGCCGTGTTCGGCCACGATCTGCAGCGGCATGTTCTGGTGGGTGAAGACCCAGTCGATCCGGTGGGTCAGGCTGGGCCCGCGGCGCACGTTGCCTTCCTGCGCGCGCATCGAGACGTAGCGCGGCAGGGGGAGGTGGGTTTCCGGCCCCACGGACAGGGCCGCGACGGTCTGCACCGCCTCAATATTCAGCGCCTCGTCCTCGGCAAATGCCGCATGGACGCCAGTAATGACTGCCGCGCACAGGATCACGCTCGTGACGAACGCCCGCTTCAACATGGTGTCTTGCCCGATACTTATTGTTCTTTGGTGCCGGTTCTTGTGCCGGTCGCCTCATTGATGCACTTTGCCATCGAGCCGTCGGGCAATAAAGTTTCGGGAGGGGCCGAATGTCATCTGAACGTCTGAGTGTTGTCGTAACGCGACGCCTGCCAGAGCCGGTCGAGGCGCGGATGCGGGAACTGTTCGACGTGAGGTTCGGCGAGGTCGAGCGTCCGATGACCCGCGAAGAGCTGGCCGAAGCGGTCAAAACGGCCGATGTGCTGGTCACGAACCTGCGGGACAAGGTCGATAATGCGTTGGTTTCGCAGGCCGGGCCGCAGCTCAAGCTAATCGCGAATTACGGCGCGGGGGTTGACCACATCGACGTGGCGACATGTCGCCAGCGCGGCATCCTCGTGTCCAACACGCCGGGCGTGGTGACCGAGGATACGGCCGACATGGCCATGGCGCTGATTCTCGCCGTGACTCGCCGGATCCCGGAGGGGCTGGCGCAGATGCAGTCCGAGGACTGGGACGGCTGGTCGCCGGGCCTGCTGAACGGCGGGCGCATCGCCGGGCGTCGTCTGGGCATCCTCGGGATGGGCCGGATCGGCCGCGCGGTGGCGCAACGGGCGAATGCCTTCGGGATGCAGGTGCACTACCACAACCGCCGCCAGCTTCGCCCCGAGGTCGAAGAGGAATACAAGGCGCGGTACTGGGAAAGCCTCGACCAGATGGTCGCGCGCGTCGACGTGCTGTCGGTCAACTGCCCGCATACGCCCTCGACCTTCCACCTGCTCAACGCCCGCAGGCTGAAACTGATGAAACCCGACGCGGTGATCGTGAACACCTCGCGCGGCGAGGTGATCGACCAGAACGCCCTGACCCGGATGCTGCGCGACAAGGAGATCGCGGGCGCGGGGCTGGACGTCTACGAGTTCGGCCAGGTGACGGACGAACTGCGCAGCCTGCCCAATGTCGTGCTGCTGCCGCATATGGGCTCGGCCACCCGCGAGGGCCGGATCGAGATGGGCGAAAAGGTCATCATCAACATCAAGACCCATGCCGACGGGCACCGTCCGCCCGATCTGGTGGTGCCGGGCTCGCTGTGAGGCGCGCGGGGGCGGCATTCTTTTCGCTCCTCGCGGCGGTGCTGTGCATCGCGCTCGCCCTTTCGCCCCGCCTGAACCCGATGGTGGGCGAGGCGGAGCGCTTCCAGCGCGACGTCGCCATCGCCTCGGGCGCGACCTACATCTCGCTCCGCGCGATCAACGCCGCCCTGTCCTTTGCGCAGGAGGTCGAGATCGGCGGCTCGGTCGTCGTCACCGGGTCCGTCCAGCCATTCAAGTGGCTGGAGCCCGTGGATGACACGGTCGAACGCGTCTCGGGCCTGATCTTCGCCATCGCCGTGCTGACCGGCGTGCTGTCGATGTCGATGGCCCCCGCCGTGGCCGCCGGGTTCTTTCTGCTGGCGCTGGCGTTCCTGGGGCGCGGCGGATGCGAGGCCGCGCCGGGGGGCTGGGCCATGACGCACGGAGGTCTGCGCCGCGCGCTCGGCTCCTGCGGGGGACTTGGCTTCGCGCTGGCGATCGCGCTGCCCTTCGCCTTCATCCTCGGCCTGTGGGGCGGCGAGTTCCTGACGCGCGAGGCGTGGGCCACCGCCCATGCGACGCTCGACCGGATCGGGAACGAGGCGAACGCGCTGATCGGCGTCGACACGCCGGGTGGCGACGAACGCGGCTGGCGCGAGAGTTTCGAGGCCTACCGCTCGGCCGCCAGCGTCTTCTGGAACAGCGCCGACGAACTGCTCGACGCCTCGCTGTCGCTGACCGGTATCTTCATCCTGCGGATGGTCGTCCTGCCCTCGCTGACCCTGCTGATCGTGCTGCGCACCGCATGGCACCTGTTCGGGCGCGGCCACTAGGGCGATGCGCCTGTTCATCGCCATCGACCCGCCCGACCCGGTGCGCGACGCGCTGGAGGACGTGCAGGACCATCTGCGCGCCGGGCGGCTGATGGACCCCGAAACATTCCACCTGACACTCGCCTTCCTCGGCGAGACGGACGAGACGGTGGCCGAGGACCTGCATAGCGAACTGGAAACGCTGATCGCGCCCGCGTTCGACCTGACGTTGTCGGGGCTCGGCACCTTCGGAAGCGACTGGCCCGCGGTGCTCTGGGCCGGGGTCGCCGATCCGGGGCCAGTGACGGACCTGCACCGTGCGATCCGGGCGCGGGTGCGGATGGCCGGGATCGAGCTGCCGCGCGAACGCTTTCGACCGCATGTCACGCTGGCGCGGTTCCGCAAGCGCCCGCAGCCGGGCGAGGCGGATGCGCTGGTGCAGTTCCTGCGCGCGCATGCCGCCTTCCGCAGCCCGTCGTTCACGGTGGACAGCTTCGTGCTCTATCACTCCACCCGCACGCCCGAAGGGCCGCTGCACGAGGAGCTGGCGCGTTATCCGCTGATCTCGACCGTGCCCGACTCGTAGAGGTTCAGCACCCCGCTCGGCGCGACCCCTGCGATCTCGGGCCAGCCCTCGGCGGTCAGGCTGATCCAGGTGTAGCGCTTGCCCATTCGTCCGGGCGAAATGCTCCATGCCTCGCCGCGATGGCCCGCCGGCCAGAGCTCGATCTCTTCATACTGCCGTTCGGCATAGGCCACGAACTCCGCCGCGCCGGTCGACACCGCGATCTCGACCCAGTGACGCGCGGCCACCGACATCGTGACCGTCCAGCCGCGTCGTCCGACCTTCAGCGACAGGGCCGCCCCCTGCTGCGACTGCTTGCGGATCAGCGATAGGGAGAGCTTGCCGATCTTGCGGTCACCGTCTTCGATGACCCAGTCCGGCCCGTCCGCGCCCAGCATCCCGGCGATCGACTCGATCAGCCAGTGCGCCTCGGCCTCCGCTTCGGAGTCGCCCGCATGTTCCAGCCCTGTCGCGCTGTTGAAATACAGCGCATCCCGCGCGGGCGGCCCTAGCGGTTCTGTCCCGGAACCCACAGCACGTCCCCCGCGCCGCCGTCATTCGCCGCGCGTGAGGCGACGAAGAACCAGTCGGACAACCGGTTGAGGTAGCGCACCGCCTCGGGGTTGCAGCCCTCGTCGGCCATCAGCGCGACGGCCAGCCGTTCGGCACGGCGCGACACGGTGCGGCACAGGTGCAGATAGGTGGCCACCGCCGACCCGCCCGGCAGGACGAAGCTGCGCAGGGGGGCGAGGTTGGCGTTCATCGCGTCGATCTCGGCCTCCAGCCGGTCCACCTGCGAGGCCACCATGCGCAGCGGCGTGTAGGGGGCTTCGCCGTCCTTCTCCATCGCCGGACGGCACAGGTCCGCGCCGAGATCGAAGAGATCGTTCTGGATCGCCGCCAGCCGCGCGTCCATCTCGCCCTCGGCATGCAGCCGGGCAAGGCCGACGGTCGCGTTGGTCTCGTCCACCGTGCCGTAGGTCTCGACCCTGAGCGAGGGCTTCGGCACCCGCGATCCGTCGCCGAGCGCGGTTTCGCCCTTGTCGCCGGTGCGGGTGTAAATCTTGTTCAGCACAACCATGTCAGCCTCCGCTTCGCATCCAGACAAAGAGCAGGATCAGCAGCACGGCGACGAACTGCGCCGCGATCCTGAGCTGCATCACCTTGTTGGATTTCTTGCCATCCACGCCACGGGCAAAGCCCCCGATGCCGAACATCAGGATGCCAAGTACGCCGAGCACGGCGACGGCGACCAGCCAGAAAAGGGGATCATCGGCCATTGGGGCCTCCTTGAACCATGTGCCCCTGATCTAGTGGACCTGCGCGGGAAAGCGAACCGGATATTTGCGCGCAGGGCTCAGACCTTGGCCGTCAGCCAGTCGACCATGCGGACCGGCAGCAGCCGTTTCGACCATGCGAGGATGTAGGTGACGGTGGTCACGTAGTAGCGCGCGCGGGGGCGGGGGGCGTCGAGCGCGCGGATCAGCTTAGCAGTCACGGCGCCGACGGGCAACTCGAAGGTGTCGCGGGACGGGACCTCGGAATAGAGCCGCGGGATCAGCTTGTCGCGATAGATTTCGGGCCGGGCCGACGCCTTCCAGTCGATCCAGCGTTCGAAATACTGCCGACCCTTGATGCGGAAATCGGTGGTGATCGGCCCCGGCTCGATCAGGATGACGTGGATCGGTTCGCCCCTCAACTCCAGCCGCAGGGTGTCGGTCAGCCCCTCCAGCGCGAACTTGGTCGCGACATAGGCCCCGCGCCAGCGCATCGCGCCGATCCCGAGCGAGGAGGAACACTGCACGATCCGCCCGCCGCCCTGCGCGCGCATCACCGGGATGACCCGGCGCGTGAGGTCGTGCCAGCCAAAGAAGTTCGACTCGAAGATCGCCCGCATCCCGTCGGTCGGAATATCCTCGACCGCCGCCGCCAGCCCGTGCGCCCCGTTGTTGAAGAGCACGTCCAGCGTTCCGTCGGTCGCCGCCAGCACTTCGTCCAGCCCGGAGGCGATGCTTGCCGCGTCCTCGTAGTCGATGCGCGGGCTTTCGAACCCTTCGGCCTGCAGGCGTTCACAGTCGGCGGCCTTGCGGCAAGATGCGAAGACGCGCCATCCGCGGTCCCTGAGAACACGCGCCGCATCCAGTCCGATTCCGCTAGAACACCCTGTAATGAGAATGGTTTGCCCGGTCATGCCTGCCTCTTGCCCAGTTGCCGGGAAGCTATGGCACGAAACGGGGAATGTCAGGGGGCTGGCCGATTTCCGGTATGTCCCGGACCGCATTCGCCCAAAACAAAAGCGCCGCCCGAGGGAGCGGCGCTTTCGCTTCTTCCCGTCGCCGTCAGTTGGCGGAGGCGAGAAGGAAGTCAGCCATCCAGCCGATCCGGCCGGTGTCGGACACGCGCAGCTTGACCCAGCCGTCGCCCGGATCCTGCAGCACTTCGACCTCGTCGCCCTGATCGAGGCGCGACACCACGCTGTACCGCGTGCCCGGACCGTTCCGCATGTTGACGCGGGTCCCGGTCACGACGCGCAGGTCCGCGGTGGCAGAAACCACGGGTGCGCTCATCATCGCGACAGTCTCGGCCCGGACCTCTTCGACATCAGGCGTCTCGAGCGCAAGGACACGCAGCGTGCCCTCGCCGATGTTCTCGTCCTTGACCTCGATCCGGTCCGTCACCTTGGCGACCGCGGGCAGCAGATCGGCCTGCGGCGGTGCGTCCGACTTGGTGGCAATCGATGCCACCTTGAGTTCGGCACGCGACGGGTCCGCCTCGCCGCGGGCGGCGACCTCGGGCTCGTCGGTTGATGTTTGCGTGACAGCCGCGACCGCGGCCCCACGTTGTGAGGCAGGGACAAAGTCTGCGCCCCCGCTCAACTCGTAAAATGCCCATCCCATAAAGATAAGCGACACAAAAACTAGGCGCGTCATAGACCCCTCCGTCAGCAGCAAACGGATAACGCATTGAACTTAAATCTGTTCCAAACTTATCTCGATTCGGTGACGGGCTGCAGTCGGTAAAACTACCGATACCGATTGTCCGCTTTACGGGAACGACCCGGCGATGTATCACATCATCTATGTCCGACACGACCGACGACCCCAATATCGGCCCCGCAGCTTTGTCCGAACCGCTGCGCCGCGCGATCGGCGAGCGCTATCTGACCTATGCGCTGTCGACGATCATGCATCGCGCGCTGCCGGATGCCCGCGACGGGCTGAAGCCGGTGCACCGCCGGATTCTCTATGCCATGCGCGAACTTCGGCTGAGTGCGAACAGCCGGTTCCGCAAGTCGTCCAAGATCTCGGGCGACGTGATGGGCAACTATCACCCGCACGGCGACCAGGCGATCTATGACGCGATGGCCCGCCTCGCGCAGGACTTCAACGTCCGTTATCCGCTGGTGGACGGGCAGGGGAACTTCGGCAACATCGACGGCGACAACCCGGCCGCCTCGCGCTACACCGAGGCGCGGCTGACGGCGATCGCCGAAACGATGATGCAGGGCCTCGACGAGAACGCCGTTGATTTCCGCGACAACTACGACGGCACGCTGCGCGAACCGGTGGTGCTGCCCGCGACCTATCCGAACCTGCTGGCGAACGGATCGTCGGGGATCGCGGTCGGCATGGCGACGAACATCCCGCCGCACAACATCGCCGAGCTTTGCGAGGCCTGCCTGCATCTGATTAAGGTGCCCGACGCTCGCGACGACACCCTGCTGAATTACATCCCCGGCCCGGATTTCCCGACCGGCGGCACCATCGTCGAACCGCGCGAGGTCATCGCCGAGGCCTATCGCACCGGCCGCGGCTCGATCCGCCTGCGCGCGAAGTGGGAGGTCGAGGACCTCGGGCGCGGCACCTGGCAGATCGTCGTCACCGAAATCCCCTACCAGGTCCAGAAGTCCAAGCTGATCGAGCGGATCGCGGACCTGATCCAGACCAAGAAGATCCCGATCCTCGCCGACATCCGCGACGAGAGCGCGGACGACATCCGCATGGTGCTGGAACCCCGCGCCAAGACGGTCGACCCCGAGCTGCTTATGGGGATGCTGTTCCGGAACTCGGACCTCGAGGTCCGGTTCTCGCTGAACATGAACGTGCTGATCGACGGCGTGACGCCCAAGGTCTGCTCGCTCAAGGAGGTGCTGCGCGCCTTCCTCGATTTCCGGCGCGAGGTGCTGGTCCGTCGGTCGCGGCACCGGATGGCCCGGATCGACAACCGGCTCGAGGTGCTGGCGGGCCTGATCACCGCTTTCCTGAACCTCGACCGGGTGATCGACATCATCCGCTACGACGACGATCCCAAGGCCGCGCTGATGTACGAGGACTGGTCGCGGACGCACCAGTCATCCATCCCGCGCGCCACCGACGAACGCGACTACCGCTCGCCGCTGGCCGGGGTGGACATGGACGCGCTGGTCCTGATCGCCGACGCAGATGCCGTGGCGACGGGCGTGCTGGCCGAAAGCGATGACGGCACCCGCACCGTGCCGCACAGCTACGCGGGACGCGAAAACGGCCTGTCGGACGTGCAGGCCGAGGCGATCCTCAACATGCGGCTGCGCAGCTTGCGCCGTCTGGAAGAGGACGCGCTGGTCCGTGAACGCGACGCGCTGATGGAGGAACGTGCCGGGCTGGAGGATCTGCTCGACAGCGAGGACCTGCAATGGGCCCGGATCGGCGAGCAGCTGAAAGAGGTCAAGAAGACCTTCGGCAAGGATTTCGAGGGCGGCCCGCGCCGCACCCAGTTCGCAGAGGCGGGCGAGGTCGAAGAGGTCCCGCTCGAGGCGATGATCGAGCGCGAGCCGGTGTCGGTCGTCTGCTCGAAAATGGGCTGGATCCGCGCGATGAAGGGCCACATCGACCTGAGCTCGGAGCTCAAGTTCAAGGACGGTGACGAGGGCCGCTTCGTCATCCACGCCCAGACCACCGACAAGATCGTGCTCTTCGCCACCAACGGCCGGTTCTACACGATCCCCGCGTCCAACCTGCCCGGCGGGCGGGGCATGGGCGAACCGCTGCGCCTGATGGTCGATCTGCCGAACGAGGCGGACATCATCACGATCTTCGTCCACCAGCCGGGTCGCAAGCTGATCGTGGCCTCGACGGCGGGCGACGGCTTCCTCGTGCCCGAGGACGAGGTGCTGGCCCAGACCCGGTCGGGCAAGCAGGTGCTGAACGTCAAGGACGGCGTCACCGCGCTCTGTGCCAAGCCGGTCGCGGGCGATCACGTCGCCTGTGTCGGGCAGAACCGCAAGGTGCTGGTCTTCCCGCTGGAAGAGCTGCCCGAGATGATGCGCGGCAAGGGCGTCCGTCTGCAGAAGTTCAAGGACGGCGGGTTGTCGGACCTGACCACCTTCGCCATGTCGGACGGCCTGTCCTGGCACGATCCGGCGGGCCGGACGCGGACCGAGACTGACCTGTCGGAATGGATCGGCAAGCGCGCGGCCTCGGGCCGGATGGCGCCCCGCGGCTTCCCCCGCGACAACAGCTTCAACTGAACGCGCACCGGCCCCTTGGGGGCCGGGCGTTGCGCCTGACTGGAAAGCTCTCGAAGCTGATGGAAGGCGAGGCGGCGGGAACCACCACAAACGTTTGGTTGTGCATTCCCGAGGACCTGTATCTACAGGTGGGCGCCAGGTAACCGGACCAGGGCCCGGACAGAGCCAGCTCCCTCGGATTTGCTTAAGGCCACCGGAATGTAACCGTTTACGGGAAGGGCAGAACCCGCCTGATCCCCATCTAGGCCCGCGCGGGTTCGGCGGCAAGAGGGAACGGATCACGCGGCTGTCAGGCCGGCGGAACCGACCCTCCGGACGGCGCGGGATGCGGCAGCGTCCAGCCGAAATAGACCTCGACCGCGTGGATCATTTCGCCCGCGACCGTGAAGACCTCGGTGTTGCGGAACCGGGCGCCGTTCGCCACCGCTTCGTAGGTGACGAACACCCTGTCGGCGTCCTCGGCGAGCAACAGCAGGTCGACCTGCTCGATCGCGCCGGTGTGGGCGTAGCAGTCCCGGAACCACGCCGCCCGGTCCAGCGCATTGTCGCGCGGGCTGGTAAAGGTGAAGTCCTCGGCCACCATCGCCTCGACCATGGCGCGGTCGCCCGAGGTGATGGCGGCGAAGAAGCGGGCGACGATTGATTTGCGGTCGGTCATCAGCTCGGCGCGTCGCCGGTGGTGAGATCGTAACGGGACATCTCCTCCGGCGTCAGGAGATAGATCTCGTCGGGCGGGGTGACGAGGCCGTGCGACATGAGCATCGGATCCACGCCCATGTCCGACAGATAGTGCATCACCGCGCCCTGACCACGCTGGATGTCCGACACGGCGGTGAAGGCGGGCAGGAGGGTGTTCTCGCCAAAGTAATGCTGGTGGACCCCGATCCGCGCACCGTCCTCCGCTATCCGTTCGGTGCCGCCCGCGAAGATGTAGGGGCAGGCCGACAGGCAGATGTCCGTGGGCCGGAGCGCCGTGGCGAGGCCGGTGTCCCGGATCGCACGACCCAGCGTCAGCGCGTCCCCGACCGACCCGCCGGGTGAGTTGAGGATGATGCGCGGCCGCCCGGCCGAGGACGGGGCGGCGGCAAGGTGGTCGCGGACCTGCTTGGCGATGCGGTCCGCATCGCCCTCGGCGATCCGGCCGGTGAGGGTGATGTCGCTGCCCTCCAGCTCGAACGTCAGGCGGTCGGGCATCGGGACCGAAGGCGCGGTGTCCGGGCTGCCGGGGGCGGCAGGCCGGATCGCGGGCAGGTCGGAGGGATCGAAGCGCCGGGTCTGGTCGCCGGGCTGCGTGGGCCGGTCGAAGCCCGGCGCGGCGGGCCCGCGCGACGGCAGGGCGAAGTCACGGCCCACGTCGCCCATGACAAGCAGCACAGCGATGCCCAGCTGGAACAGCAGGATGGCGATCAGGGCGCGGCGGACCGGCGGGCCGTGGCGGCTGGAGCTGGCGGTTTCGGTCATCGGGTCAGGCTTTCCAGACCGGCGGGACTTCCTGCACGCGCGGCCTGTCCTCGCCCTCGGCCTCGGTTTTGGCGGGGGCCGGCGGGCCCTGCGGGACAGGGGCGTCGTAGCTCATGTCCACCTCGCGCGCGGCGGCGAGGGCGGCGCGCAGCTCGGCCACGGTCATCCGGTCCTCGATCGGCACCCCTTCGCGCGAGGCGCGGATCGCGCCCTGCGTGATGGCGAGGATCAGGACCAGCACGGCGGGCAGCAGGTCGATGGCGATGGCCCCGGCCCAGGAGGGGATGAAGTTGCCGGCATACATGATGACGGCATCGGCGGCGGAAACGGGGGTATATGTTGTTTCGGGCGGCGGCGGCATCGCGATGACCTCGCCCGCCGCGTTCTCCAGCGTCTCGGCCCGTTGCGCGAGGACCTGAAGGACGGATGTGATCGTCGCGCCCTGAGCCTCGCGGCCGCCTGCGGTGGAGCCGTCGAGTTCCGGCAGCACGACCGATGCCGACAGGTCGCGGGCTGCGCGCTGGACGAGGGGGGCGACGGAGAGCTGACGCAGTTCCGCGATGAGCCCCGCAAGGCGGACGGCGAGCTCGGAGAATTCGACCGACCGCGCCTCGACCTCGCCCGGCTCCACCGTCAGGGCGCGCATGCGGGACAGGAGCGCGTTGCCGGTGTCGAAGGCGGTTTCCACCTGCTCTGACTGGGCGGCGATCTGCGTCTCCAGCGCCGACAGCTCGGCGGCCTTCTGGCGCAGCACCCGGAACACCGCGCCACGTCCGGCGAGGCCGGAGAGCGAGCCCTGCGCCTCCTGCTCCGACAGGTCCTCGAAGGACTGGCGGGTGCGTGAAACATCGCGCTCAAGTGCCTGTGCGGACAGGGCTATTTCATGGCTGCGTTCCAGCGCGCCCTGGTAGTCCTGCACGGTTTCGGCCATGTGCTGTTCGACCGCCGCCGCGCCCGCGAGCGCAGCCGCGTTCAGCCAGGACGACATGGCGATGATGGCCAGCGAGCCGAGCCCCATGGCGCCGAACAGCCCGAGCCGGGACCGCGCGCTGCGCATCGCGGGCAGCAGGCGCATCATGTAGGACCAGAAGACGAAGATGCCGACCGAGACGGCGGTGGAATAGGCGATGGCGGCAAAGCTGGTCATCGCGCCGTCACCGTCGAGCAGGGACGACACGCCGAGGTAGGTGTAGATCCCCGAGGCCACGGCCAGCACGCCGAGCGCGGTGCCGGTGAAACTGTCGAGAACGCCGAGGTGCCCCTCGAGCTCGCGCGCTTCCTCGGCGCGGCGGTCGCGTTTCTGGCTCAAGTCGGTGCCCCCCTTCGAGCGGATAATTCAGTGAAGATAGGGCGTTGCCCCGTACAATTCCAAATCACGGTGCTGCGGGTTGCAAATGTTCACGAAATGTTCAACCATTTCAGCATGAGTGACATGCCGAGTCTCATCCCCACGCCACCCGCCCCGCAGCCGGGACAGATCCTTGCACGGGGGGTCTGCCGATTCCTGTCGGAGGCGATGAATTTCGCCTGTCTGGAAGAGTTCGTGCCGGAGCGGGGCAAGCGGGTGGACGTGATCGCGATCGGACCCAAGGGCGAGATCTGGGTGGTGGAGTGCAAGTCGTCGCGGGCCGACTTCATGTCGGACATGAAGTGGGACGGCTATCTGCAGTGGTGTGACCGTTTTTTCTGGGCCGTCGATGTGGATTTCCCGCTGGACCTGCTGCCCGATGACACCGGGCTGATCATCGCGGATGGCTATGGCGCGGAGCTGGTTCGGGAGGCGCCGGAGGTGCCGCTGGCGGCGGCGCGGCGCAAGGCGATGACGCGGGAATTCGCGCGCTGCGCGGCGCGGCGGCTGCAGATGTGGCGCGATCCGCGAGTGTAGTGGCGCGATCCGCCAGTCGGCTGGCGCGATCTGCGAGTGGTCAGCGGCGCTTCTTGCGGCCCCCGCCCGAGCGGGCGGTTTCGGCGGCGGCGCGGATCTCTTCGGCGATTTCCAGCGCCTCGTCGGGTTCGAAATCCATCGGGATCTCCAGCCCGCCGTCGGTGGTGATGAACAGCCGGACCATGCCCTTGTCGGTCGGGCCGATCTGAAGATTCGCCTCGATGTCGCGTTCGGTGTCGATGCCCATGTGCCGTCTCTCCGCAGGAACGGCAGGGGGGTACGCCCGTGGCGCTTGAAATGCAAGCGCAACGGGAGAAGATGGCGGCATGGATATGCCCGTGATACGCGCCTTCGGCCCCGACGATCTGGAGTGGATCGTCGCCACCCATGCCCGCCTCTATGCCGAGGAGAACGGGTTCGACGAGACCTTCGGCTTGGTGGTCCGGCAGGTCGCGCAGGCGTTCCTTGACCGGAACGATCCGCGCGAGGCGGGGTTCGTGGCCGTCAGCGGCGACCGGAGGGTCGGCAGCATCCTGTCGACCCGGCTGGACGAGACGACGGGGCAGGTCCGGCTGTTCCTGATCGAGCCGGAGATGCGGGGCACGGGCCTCGGGCCGCGGTTGCTGGCGGCGGCGGAGGATATCGCGCGGGGGCAGGGCTGCGTGGCGCTGAAGCTGTGGACCCATGAAAGCCACCGGGCGGCCTGCGCGCTCTACGCACGGTTCGGTTGGACGGCGGGTGCGGGGCGGCCGATCACCAACTATGGCCAGCCGCTGGTCGAGATGACCTGGACGAAAACGCTCTGATCTGGAAACAGCGGGCAGCATTCTAGGTGATTGTTTCGGTTTGGTCTGAATTGATGCAATTCTGACTAAGGAATCCGGTCCTCACCCATTTGTTGCCACAATCCTTCCCGACACTCGGCCTGTGTACCGGACCGCGTGTGTGTTGCAGTCCGTTTGTTGTGTGAGGTGTGTTATGTGCCATTTTCGGTGCGGCGAAAGCCGTGGCCCGACGGCCTGTATGCGGCGATTCAGATCGGACGAGCGGGGGGCGGTCACGATTGCCTTTGCGCTCTGGTTCCCGCTGGTCGCTTTCATTTTCTTCGCCATTCTCGATTTCGCCTATGCCTTCACGGTCAATGCCTCGATGTGGCAGCAGACACGTGTCGCGGCGCGGGGCATGTCGATGTTCGAACTGACCGAGAGCGAGGCCCGCCATGTGATCCAGCATGGCCTGTCGTGGAGCCAGAAGGATTTCGAGGTCGATATCGCCAGCGACCGGCGGACCGTCACGGTCAGCGTGTCGACGCCCTATTCGAAGCTTGGAATCACGAACACCGCGATGCGGATGATCGGCGGCGACTGGGTGACGCGGGTCACCATGCTGAAAGAGCCGGTGTGATCATGGCGGAGATTCCAAACAGACCGGCACCGGCTGCGCGAGGGCGCCCCGGCTGGCTGAGGCGGTTCCTGCGCTGCGAGCGCGGGGATGCGAACCTGACGATGATCTACCTGCTGGCGCTGTTGCTGGTGGCGGGCGGCACGGTGCTGGACCTGTCGAACCGGGCGCGGGTGCAGGCGATCCTGCAGGCCTCGGCGGACACCGCGGCGATCAGCGGCGCGATCCGGCTGGCCGAGCCGCAACTGGGGTCGAGCCCGCGCAGGGCCGCGCGCGACACGGTGACATCGGCGCTGACGGCGACCCATATCACCGGCGCGTGGACCAACGCGGGGTTCGAACTGGGCCGGATGGCCGAAACCGGGGGCTACGGCTTTACCCCCGGCAATGACGATCCGAACGCCGTGCGCGTGACGCTCAAAAGGACGATCGCGAACGGCAATCCCGAGCCGACGGCGCTGCTGCGGATGGTGGGGATCGACAGTTTCGACCTGACCGCCAGTTCCATCGCGCGGATCAAGCGCAAGGAGATGCTGCCCTGCACCGATCCGCTTTTGTCGCTCAAGACCCGGCTGGACCTGGGGCAGACCGACCTCTTTGCGGGCATCTGCCTGAAGGCGTCGGCCTCGGTCACCTATGGTCTGGGCGAGACATGGCTGACCGCGCAGGCGGCTGAGTTCGTGGACGGGCTGATCGCACGGGCCGTTGGGCTGGACCGGAAGAAGCCGGTGGACGGGCTGCTGCATCTGGCGGGGCTGGGCGGGCTGACGGGCACGCAGCAGACGGTGTGGGAGACGCGCAATCTGGCGGGCGACCTCAAGGACCTTGTGGGGCAGGTGCCAAACATCCTGTCCGCCGCCCTGTTCGACACCTATCGGCTGCGCGCGGGCGAGAGCTATCACGTGACCTGCGACCCGGACGAGGTGCTGCGGGTGCGCGGGCCGTTGGTGCTGGACAATGTCGCGCTCTATTCGGACTGCCCGGTGGAGTTCGACACGGATGTCGAGGTCCGCATGTCCCTGATCCTGTCGAACCTCGCCGCGCTGCTGGGCAATCCGCTGCCGCTGGAGCCCGAGCCGGTGATCTCGATCCGGCAGGGCGCGAACTGTCAGCCCGGCGACGGGGCGCGGGTGTTCCTGTTCCTCGACGCCAGTGTCGCCGCCGCGATCCCGGCGCTGGTCGATCCGGCCTCGCCGCTCGGGGGGTATCTGCAGGAGGTCTGGGACACCACCGGCGGTCTGCTCGGCGACACGCTGGACATCGTGGGCCCGCTGGCCGCGGACCTTGCCGAGACGCTGACGACCACGACCAACGCGCTCGGGATCGCCAAGCTCTGTCTGGGGCAGGAGATCATGCTGACGCGGAACACCGTGCAACTCCGGTAGCGTCTGAGTGCCGGAGACGGGCGGCGGGATCCCGGTGGGTCCGCCGCCCGGTTTTTCCGGCCTCCGGGGCATGCGTTGGCCTCTTGCAATCGCGGGCGTGTCCCGTTACATCGCCCCCCACGTGCCGCCTTAGCTCAGTTGGTTAGAGCGCTGGATTGTGGATCCAGAGGTCCCCTGTTCAAGCCAGGGAGGCGGTACCATCCCAGCCTTGTTCATCATTCTCTGCGCACCGTTCCCCTTTCCGTGGATCCGGTGCTGTCGGTGACTCCGGCACTGGCCGCCGATTGCCTTCTTCCGATACCCAACCGGCGCGCGCCGCGAGCGCGGGCGCGAGTGGCTTGATCCTGAACGACCGTTAAGTTAGCAATACGGTGACTGACCGATCGGTCAGCCTTGATATTGCCTGAAGAGACGGAAGGGAGGAGCCGTGTCTTGAGTCGTGGTCATTGCGATTTCCATTCCGTCCACGGGGGCGGTCCGGCCGTGCCGGTGGCGCCGGCCCGGAACCGGGGCCGGCGCTGTGCAGATGCCATCGTCGCTTCGGGCGGCACCGGGCACCCAGTTTGCCGCAGGGCGCTAGGGTGCCGCGCGCCCGTTCGCGGGACGGTTCCAGTCCGCCCCTGCCGGGCGATCGGACTGTCGGCTGTCCGTGGTTTCGGGCGTGTCGGGGTGCACAAGGCGGTAGCCCAGCCAGTTGTTGGGGCGCGCCCTGAGGTATTGCGGCGGCCACGGGACATCGACACCGAGCGCCGCGGCGGCATGCAGGCCCCAGCGGGGATCGTCGAGAAACCCGCGACCGAGGGCGACCATATCGGCACGGCCTTCGGCAAGGATGGCTTCGGCCTGGTGCGGGTCGGTGATCATTCCGACGGCGACCGTGGTCAGGCCGGTGTCGGCCCGGACGCGTTCGGCGAAGGGCACCTGGTGGCCCGGCCGGGCGGGCGGGATCTGTGCGTCGGGCACGAGGTTGCCGGCGGACATGGTGACGTAGTCCAGCCCGAGCGCCCCGAGACGCCGTGCGAACTCGGCACCGTCGTCGATGGTCAGCCCCTGCGGGTGCCAGTCGGTGCTGGTGACGCGCGCGCCGAGGGCGTGGGTCCTGGGCACGACGGCGCGGACCGCCTCGGCGATGGAGAGCGGAAAGCGCATCCGGTTCTCGAAACTGCCGCCCCATTGATCCGTCCGCAGGTTGGTCAGCGGCGACAGGAACTGGTGCAGCAGGTAGCCGTGCGCGGCGTGGATCTCGATCAGGTCGAAACCGGCCTCGACCGACCGGCGGGCCGCGTCGACGAAGGCGGTGCGCACGGTGTCGAGATCGGCTTCGGACATCTCGACCGGGGTCGCCCACTGGTCGTTGTAGGGCAGGGCCGAGGGTCCGCGTGTCGGCCAAGCGCCTTCTTCGGGGGGCAGGGATTCGCCCTTGTGGCGGTCCTTGATCGTCCGCGCCGAGGCACGGCGCCCGGCATGGGCCAGCTGGATGCCGATGCGTGCCTCGGACAGCGGTCGCAGCTTCGCGATCAGGTCGGCAAAGGCTGCCTGCTGCGCGTCATTCGACAGGGCAAGGCAACCGTGGGTGATGCGGCCTTCGGGCTCCACCCCCGTGGCCTCGACCACGACCAGACCGGCGCCGGACAGCATCAGCCGCCCAGATGAACGAGGTGCCAGTCCTGCGGCAGGCCGTCGACGGCGCTGTACTGGCACATCGGCGAGACCTGGATCCGGTTCGGGACCTCGATCCCGCCGATGGTCAGGGGCGTGAAGAGATGGGGCATGGGGCGATCCTTCGCGGTTTCGGTGCTGCCCCGGACACTAACCTGCCGGTCAGGAGATTGAAGCCCGAAACGAGTATCGCCCGCCGGCGGCCGCCCCGGTGCGGTCCGGCCGGATTTCAACGCGACACCGATCGGCGGACCGCAATCCGCTGCAAGACCAACTGATGAAGGACAATCACATGCCGCTGACAGAAGACGCCTATGCCGCATTCGAACAGGAGGTCCGGGCCTTTGCGCTGGCCAACTGCCCGGAGGACATCCGCCGGGTGGTCCGCAATTCGGAGAAGCTGACCCGTGACGTCTGGGCGCGCTGGCAGAGGATTCTGAGCGATCACGGCTGGGGCGCGCCGAACTGGCCGGTCTCCGAGGGCGGCACCGGCTGGGATGCGCGGCAGCGCTACATCTTCGACACGACGCTGGCGGAATGCGAATGCCCGCCCCAGTATCACCATGGCCTGCGCCACCTCGGGCCGGTGCTGATCGCCTATGGCACCGAAGAGCAGAAGAAGCGGTTCCTGCCGGGCATACTGAGTGGCGACGACTGGTGGTGTCAGGGCTTTTCCGAACCGGGCAGCGGGTCCGACCTCGCCTCGCTGCGCACGAAGGCGGTGCTGGATGGCGATGCCTACGTGGTCAACGGTCAGAAGATCTGGACCAGCCACGCGCAGGAAGCGGACTGGATGTACACGCTGGTCCGCACCTCGAACGAGGGCAAGAAACAGGCCGGTATCACCTTCGTGCTGATCGACATCCGGTCGCCCGGCGTCACCGTCAAGAAGATCGAGACGATCGACGGTATCCACCACGTCAACGAAGTGTTCCTCGATAACGTCCGGGTGCCGGTGGAAAACCGCATCGGCGAGGAGGACAAGGGCTGGGCGCTGGCGAAATACCTGCTGAGCCATGAACGGCTGGGTGGGGCGAACACCGCGCCGCTGTTCCAGATGTTCCAGAACCTGCGTGACCTCGTGGATCGCGATACGGGCGGTGCGCTGCGCCGGTCCGATGCGCGGCGGCGGCTGGTGACGGCCGAGACGCGCCTGAGGGGACTGAAAGAGCAGGGCCGGATCGCCGTGGCCACGGTCATGCAGGGGGGCGACCTGGGCATCATGCCCTCGGCGCTCAAGATCGTGTCGACCGAGATTGCGCAGGAACTGAGCGAGCTGGCGATGGAGATCGCGGCGCGGGATCATGCGGGCGACCTGGCGGATCCGGCCGCGGCACACTGGAGCAGCACCTACTATTACAACCGGTCACGGACGATCGTGGGCGGCACCAACGAGGTGCAGCGCAACCTGATCGCGCAGGCGATGTTCGCCGGCGGCGTCGATGCGGTGCATCCGCCGGCCTTCGGCGGCGAGATCAACGAGGCGGCGCAGCGGATCGCGGCAGGCACGCCGGACTGGGCGCAGGTGGCCGAGATGGGCTGGCCGATGACGCTGGTGCCCGAAGCGGACGGCGGAGTTGGCGCGACGCTGTCGGATCTGGCGGCGGCGATCGAGGGCGCGGGCCGCGGCGGTCTGGCGATGGCCCTGCCGGTGCATTGCGGCGTGACGCCGGTGCTGCTGACGGCGGGGCAGGGCGCCCGGCGCGACGCGGCGCTGGAGGGTCATCTGTCAGGGGGCGCGCCGGTCCTGTCGGTGCTGGCCCTCTCGCACAGGCTGGAGGTTTCAGCCGAAGGTGGCGGCGTCAGGTTGCGCGGGCCGGTGCGCGGCATCGCGCCGTTGCCGGGCGCGCGCGAGCTGCTGGTCGCCACCGAGGACCGGCTGGTGCTCGTGCCGCTGGAGGGACTGACGCCGGTGCAGGGCGTCGGGATCGACGGCCGTGCGACCGTTGGTTTCGATCTGGACCTGGCCGTTCCGCCCGAGGCGGTGCTGCTGAGCGGCGATGGCGCACGGCTGGCGCGCGACAGGGCGCAGGCGCTCGGGGCGATGCTGACCTGCGTGGAATCGATCGGGCTGATGGCCTCGGTCCTGAAACACGTGCTGGCTTATCTCGGCGAGCGGCGGCAGTTCGGCCAGACGCTGTCCGAATTCCAGGTGCTGCGGCACCGGGCGGCCGACATGCTGATCGACCTGATGAACGCCTCGGCGCTGGTGGTCCATGCGGTGCAGGCGCAGGAGCAGGACGACGCGGGCGCACTCAGGGTCGCGGCGCTGGCCAAGATCGGCGTCAGCCGCGCCGCGCGGCGGTCGGCCGAGGCGGCGATCCAGCTGCATGGCGGCATGGGCATGACCGAGGAACTGGCGGTCACACCGCTGAACAAGCGACTGATCCAGGCCGGTTTCGACTTCGGCGATGCACTGCATCACGAAGAGCGGCTGGACATGATGAACGCATGAGGGACCAGATGAAGGACCAGACCGACAGCAGCGCCCTTGGCGCGATCTTTTCGCCGCGCAGCGTGGCGATCATCGGGGCCTCGACCAGCCCGCTGAAACTGGGCGGGCGGCCGATCGCCTTTCTCAAGGACTACGGGTTCCAGGGTGAGATCTATCCGGTCAACGCCGCGCAGCCCGAGGTGCAGGGCCTGAAAGCCTATGCGGATGTGCGCGACATTCCCGGCCCCGTCGATCAGGCGGTGATGCTGGTGCCGGCGAAATTCGTCGAGGATGCGCTGAAGGCCTGCGCCGAGAAGGGCGTGAAGGTGGTGCAGGTGCTGACCTCGGGCTTTGCCGAGGCGGACGAGGAAGGCCGTGCGCGGCAGGAGCGGCTGATGGAGATCGTGCGCGAGACGGGGATCCGGATCACCGGGCCGAACGCGCTCGGCTCCGTCTCGCCGCATGACCGGTTCTGCGCGACCTTTTCGACCGCGTTCCAGGGCATGCATCCGCCCGCCGGTAATGTGGCGGTGGTGACGCAGAGCGGGGCGTTCGGATCGTGTTCCTACGTCATGGTGGCGCGGCGCGGGCTTGGCCTGTCGCGGATCGTCGCGACGGGGAACGAGGCGGATATCGACACCGCCGAAGTCATCGCGCACCTCGCCCATGATCCCGAGACCAAGGTGATCTGCGCCGCCGTGGAAAGCTCGACCGACGGCGACCAGCTGCGGGCGGCGCTGAAGACGGCGGCAGAGGCGGGCAAGCCGGTGATCTTCATGAAGGTCGGCGCCTCCGAGATCGGTGCGGCGGCGGCGGCGACGCACACCGGCGCGCTGGCGGGCAACGACAAGGTGTTCGACACGGTGATCCGCGAAGGCGGCGCCTATCGGGCGCGGTCGATCGAAGAGATGGTCGACGTGGCCTATGTCATGGGCATCGGGCCCGAGCCCAAGGGGCCGCGCGCGGTGATCGTCTCGTTCTCGGGCGGGATCGGGATCATGATGGCCGACGCCTCGGAAGGGTCGGGGATGGAGCTGCCGCCGCAGTCCGACGGGCTGCGCGCCGAGGTGCGCGGGATCCTCGATTTCGCCGAAGGGTCGAACCCGCTGGATCTGACGGCGCAGGTGGCGGTGCGGCCCGACGCGCTGCCGCTGATCCACGACGCGCTGCTGTCCAGCGGCGAATACGACGCCATCGTGATCTACCTGGCCAACTCCGGCATGTCGCCCGAGGCGTTCGCGCCGCATCTGGAGAACATGCGCCTGCTGCGGCGCCAGCATCCGGACAAGGTGATCGGTGTCGTCACGCCGCCGCACCCCGAGGTCCAGAAGGCGCTGGAGGAGATCGGCGTGCTGGTGTTCGAGGACCCGTCGCGGCTGGTGAAGGCCATCGGCGGAGCGGCGACGCTGGTCGCGCGGCGCGCGGCGGCATTGGGCGACGCGCCGGTGCCGGGCGATGCGGCACGGGTGGACCTGAGCCTGCCGATGACCGAGGCGCGGGCCAAGCGGCTGCTGGCCGGGGCCGGGCTGCCGGTGCCGGAAGAGGCCGAATGCGCGGATGCCGAAAGTGCCGTGCGGGCGGCAGAGCGGATCGGCTTTCCGGTGGTCATGAAGGTGCTGTCGCCCGACATCGCCCACAAGACCGAGGTGGGCGGCATCGCGCTGAACCTCGGATCGGCCGGCGAGGTGGCGGAGGCGTTCGCCCGGATCACCGAGAGCGCGGCGCGACATGCGCCGGACGCACGGATCGAGGGTGTCATCGTCGCGCCGATGGCGGGCGAGGGGGCCGAGATCATCCTCGGCCTGCATTCGGATCCGGTCTTCGGCCCGATGATCCTTGCCGGCGCGGGCGGTGTGATGGCGGAAATGCTGGGCGACGTCAGTTTCGCTTCGGTCCCCGTCAGCCGCGCGCGCGCCGAGTCGATGGTGCGCGGCACGGGCTGGGCCAAGCTGCTGGACGCGTGGCGCGGGCGGCCCGAACGGGACCGGGCGGCGCTGGTGGAGGCGATCCTCAGGCTGTCCGATTTCGCCGTCGCGAACGCGGACCAGGTCGAAGGGGTCGAGATGAACCCGATCCTGATCCGCGAAAAGGGCGCGGCGGTGCTGGACGCGCTGATCGTGCCCAGGACCGTCTGAGCCGATGGCGGCGGGGGGAAGCAAGGCCGCGCGTCATGTATCGCGCGGCCCCGACGGATCAGGAAATGCGGACGACCTGCTTGCCCAGGTTCCCGCCCCTGATCAGCGAGCGGAGCGCGCCGGGCGCGGCCTCCAGCCCTTCGGCCACGTCTTCGAGATAGACGATCTCTCCGCTCTTCACCCTGGGCGCGATCTCGGCCAGGAATTCCGGCATCCGGTGGGCGTGGTCGGTCTGCAGCAAGCCGTAGAACTTGACCCGCTTGACGACGGCCAGCCGCCACAGGTCGCGCAGCTTGCTGTCGCCGGTCGGATCGGGCGCGCCGTCCTTCCACGTGATCATGCCGCAGATGATAATGCGGGCCTTGATGTTCAGCAGACGCATCGCACCGCCGAGGATCGGGCCGCCGACATTGTCGAAATAGACGTCAATCCCGTCCGGGCAGAGCGCGGCGAGCGATTTCTCCATGTCTTCGGCCGTCGGGTTCTCGCGGTGGTCGATGCAGGCGTCGAAGCCGAAGGTTTCCACCGCGATGCGGCACTTTTCGGGGCCGCCGGCGACACCGATGACGCGGCAGCCCGCGGCCTTGGCCAGCTGGCCGACCATGGAGCCGACCGGGCCGGTGGCGGCGGCGACGACCAGCGTCTCGCCGGGCTTGAGTTCACCATAGGCCGTGATCCCGGCCCATGCGGTGAAGCCGGGCATTCCGAGAACGCCCAGAGAGGTGGAGATCGGCAGCTCGTCGGGATCCACCTTGCGCAGCTTCTCGGCGGGCAGGCAGGCGTGGGTCGTCCAGCCGAGCAGCCCCTGCGCGTAGTCGCCGGGCTTGAAGTCGGGCGACCGGCTCTCGATCACCTCGCCGACCGCGCCGGCCTCCATCGTGTCGCCGATCGCCGTCGGGCTGGTGTAGCCCTTGATGTCGTCCATGCGGGCCCGGATGTAGGGGTCGAGCGACATGTAGCGGACGGCGATCAGGACCTCGCCCTCGGCCGGGGTGGGGATGTCGATATCCTCGATGCGAAAGAACTCGTCCCTGGGCTCGCGCACGTCTGGACGGCGGGCAAGAACGATTCGGCGCGGGCTGTTTCTCATCGGTTTCCTCCTGTGGGATCAGGGGCAATTCGGCCGCTGACTTTATTAACTGAACGAATGGTAAGTTATGGACCCGGTGGAGGATGTCAACGCGGTGCGGGCGGGGAGCGCAGTCCTCCGTCCGGATCGCGGCCAAGAAGTGCCGCCTGGCCCTGTTCGGGTTAAGAATAGTCGCTGCAACGCGATGATATAAATAAGTTTTACTAACGGCCTGAAGGATTTCTCGCCGCACCAAAGGCTATGCGAAACGCCTCTTCCATGTCCGTGATTTTCCCGAGAAATGCATTGAAATGATGTGCGTCTCAGGTAACTTCCTTGCCTTACAGTTAGTAAGTAAAGAATGTCTCAACAGGAGGAGGAACAGATGTTCAGAAAACTCTTTGCCGCCGCGGCGACCGCGGCCGTTCTCGCGACCGGTGTGACCACCGCGCAGGCGCAGGACTATCCGTCCGACACCGTCCGGATCATCGTGCCCTACTCGGCCGGCGGTGTGACGGACTTCTACGCGCGTCTGATCGCGCCCGAACTGCAGGAAGCCTGGGGCCAGACGGTGATCGTCGAGAACAAGCCGGGCTCCGGCTCGCTTCTGGGGGCGATGGAAGTCGGCACGTCCGAGCCGGACGGCCTGACACTGCTGCTCGGGTCCTACGGGCTGCTGTCCAACCAGATCCTGCTGCCGGATTCGCCCTACGACCCGGCCAGCATCGAGCCGGTCTATCTGCTGGGCCGCGGGTCCAACATGCTCATCATCGGCAGCGAATTCGAACACGATACGCTGGACAGCCTGACCCAATATGCCAAGGACAATCCCGGCAAGCTCAAGGTCGCCTCGTCCGGGATCGGCGCCAGCCCGCATATCGCGGCGCTGCTCTGGGCCGACAAGGTCGGCGTGAACTTCCTGCACATCCCCTACCAGGGCACCGCGCCGGCGATGACCGACGTGCTGGCGGGCCGGGTCGACGTGATCTTTGACGGGATCTCCAGCATGGCGAACGTGCGTGCGGGCAAGACCAAGGCGCTGGCCATCGCCGCCGCCAAGCGCAGCCCCGAGGCGCCGGACGTTCCGACCTTCAACGAACTGGGCATTCCGTTCGAATTCGGGTCGTTCTTCGGTTTCTTCGTCCCGACCGGCACCCCGCAGGACATCCAGGACACGATCTTTGAGGCCGTGGCCAAGATCGCCCGGCGCGAAGACATCGACGCGCAGCTGCAGAAGCGCGGGCTCGATACCACGCCGAAGACACAGGCGGATTTCAAGGACTTCATGACGTCGGAACTGGCGGCGCTGAAGAAGCTGGAAGAGCAGGGCCTGCTGGCGAAGTGACAACGGACAACCGTCCGGCGCCCCTCCGGGGGGCGCCGGATCTGGCGGAGGGGAATATCATGAAGTCGTGGATGACACGCGACGCCGCAGGCGCCGTTCTGGTCATGGGGGTCGGGCTGTTTGCCTGCCTTCATGCGTATTCGAACTATTCAATCGGGGCGATGTCCTCGCCCGGTCCGGGGCTGTTCCCGGTGCTGATCGGCGCGCTGATGGTGGTCAGCGGCGCCCTTGTCGGAGTTCAGGCCCTGCTGGCCACGGCCCGCGAAAAGGGCGTGCCGTTCGAGGCCCGGCCCCTGGGTTTCATCCTGCTGGCGATCGCCATCTTTGCACTTCTGGTCGAGACGACGGGCTACGGGATAGCGGTTCCGATCCTCGTCTTCGTGGCCAGTTTCGCGGATCGCGGGATGAGCCTGAAGCTGCGCGCCATCCTCGCGCTGTCGCTGACGGTGATCTGCATCACGATGTTCAAACTGATCCTGCAGGTGTCGCTGCCTGTGTTCTTCCGGGTGTGGTGACGCATGGGTGGCATGATCGACAACCTCACGCTCGGGCTGCAGACCGCGTTGATGCCCGAAAACCTTTTCTTCTGTTTCCTCGGGGTCTTCCTCGGCACCATCCTGGGGGTGATCCCCGGTATCGGCGTGCTGGTGTCGATCTCGCTTCTGTTCCCGATCACCTTTCACATCGGGCCGACGCCCGCGCTGGTGATGCTGGCGGGGATTTACTACGGCACGACCTATGGCGGGTCGACATCCGCGATCCTGCTGAACGTGCCGGGCACGCCGTCCTCGGCGGTGTCATGCCTCGACGGGCACCCGATGGCGCAGCAGGGGCGGGCCGGGACCGCGCTGCTGATGACGACCGTGGCGTCGTTCTTTGGCGGGTCGGTGGGTATCCTGCTGCTGACCGGGTTTTCGCCCATGATCGCCGCCTCGGCGCTGGAGTTCGGATCGGTCGAGTATTTCGCGCTGATGGTGCTGGGGCTGATCGCGGCCTCGACCATCGCGGGGGGATCGGCGGCCAAGGGCGTGTCGATGGTGCTGTTCGGGATCCTGCTGGGGATCGTCGGCTCCGACGTCTACACCGGCCAGCTGCGCTTCACCTTCGGGCAGCAGGCGCTGTTCGACGGCATCTCGGTCATCGCGCTGGCCATGGGGATCTTCGGCATCGCCGAGGTGGTGAGTTCGGTCAATTCGGTCAAGACGGCTTCGATCCCGCCGGGCCGCATCACGTTCCGGTCGATGCTGCCGTCGGTGTCGGAATTCCGGGCCTCGGTCATGCCGATGATCCGCGGGTCGGGGATCGGGTCGTTCTTTGGCGCGCTGCCGGGCACGGGCGGGCTGATCGCGGCCTACATGTCCTACGCGGTGGAGAAGCGGATCGGTGACGAAAGCCGCTTTGGCAAGGGCGCGATCGAGGGGCTGACGGGGCCGGAATCGGCCAACAACGCCGCCGACCAGACCGCGTTCATTCCGACGCTGACGCTGGGGATTCCCGGTTCGCCCACCATGGCGATCATGCTGGGCGTCCTGATCATCCACGGGATCGAACCGGGGCCGCTGGTCCTGACCGAGCAGCCGGACCTGTTCTGGGGTCTGGTGATGAGCTTCTGGATCGGCAACCTGATGCTGCTGGTGCTGAACATCCCGATGGTCGGGCTCTGGGTCCGGCTTCTGCGGGTGCCGTTCCAGCTGATGTTCCCGGCGATCGTCATGTTCATCGTGATGGGCGTGCTGACCACCTACAACGGGTCGCTGCAGATCTGGATGGTGCTGATCCTCGGCGCGCTCGGCTACCTGATGCGCTATCTGGCGATGCCCGCCGCGCCGATGATCCTCGGCTTCGTGCTGGGCCCGCTGATGGAGGAGCATTTCCGCCGCGCGCTGCTGCTGTCCGGCGGCGAGTTCGGCACCTTCATCGAGGGGCCGATCGCGCAGGTCTGTCTGGCGCTTTCGGCGGGTCTGCTGATCCTGAACTTCGTCGGTTCGTGGCGCCGCAGGGCGGCGCGGCGACAGTCGGAGGCGGGCTTGTCCGCGGATTGATTGGCCGCTAGGTTTTCACACCTTCCTGCGCCGTCCCGGACGAGGACGGCGCAGGTGCACATGACCGGTCGGTGTCGCTCTCGCCGGTCTTCTGACGACGGGAGAAGCCTGAAGTGGCGCGCAAACCACGCCCCGATATCGTGACGGAAGAACTGGCCCGGATCGACCGGCGGACGCAGATCGTCGACGAGGCGGCATTCCTCTTTGCGCGAAAGGGCTTTTCGGGGACGACGCTGAAGGACGTGGCGGACCGTTGCGACATGACCAAGGCGGCGCTCTACTATTATTTTCCCGACAAGGAGAGCCTTGTGAGGGCGGTCTACGTGACCCGCATGGCCCAGCTGAACAAGTCGATGCATGCGGCGCTGTCGCGTGCACCCGCTGACCCGCTGTCCCGTATCGCGGCCTTCGTGCGGCACTGCGCGTCGCGGATCGACGGGAACCGTGAAGCCTGGATCGTGGGAAGCCAGTTGTTCGCTTCGCTGGAAACCTCGCCCGGTGCCGAAGTCATCGTCGCCCTGCGCGACGAGTTCGAGAACACGCTGCGGACCGAGGTCGAGCGGGCGATGGATCAGGGGGTCTTTCGCCGGATGGACGTCGCGCTGACAGCGCGGCTGCTGCTGTCGTGGGTCAACTACATCCCGCGCTGGCACAGGCAGGGCAGCGGCATGTCGGCCGAGGCCGTCTGTGACGTCTTTCTCGACATGACCCTGAAGGGCCTGCTGGAACCGCAGGCGGCCGGGGCAGGCGGGCAGGCCGCAACCACCGGCGCGGCCTGATCCGCCGCCTCAGCCGAAGCGCGCCTCGGGAATGCCTGTCGCGCCAAGCCCGTCGATGACGAACAGGTGCCCGCCATCGGGATGTTTCGACACGGCCTTGCCGGTGCCGGAGTCGCGGATGGAGGTCACGAAAAGCCGGTCCATCCCCGGCCCGCCGAAGGCGAGGCTTGCGGGCAGGTCGACCGGTGCGGCGAAGCTGTCGATCAGCCTGCCCGAGGAGGAGAAACAGCCGATCCGGGCGGAATGGATCAGCGCGCCCCAGATGTTGCCGTCGCTGTCGACGGTCGCGCCGTCGATGCCGCTGCCGATGTCGGCGGTGTCGATATGGACGCGCGGCGCACCGCAGGCCCCGGTCGCGGGGTCGTAGTCGCAGGCCATCAGTTTCCGCAGGGCGCTGTCGGAGTAATACATCGTCGCGCCGTCCGGGCTGAAACACAGGCCGTTGCCGACGGTGATGCCCTCGACCAGCACCTCGTGCGCGCGGCCCTGGCCGATGCGGTGCAACTGCCCGACCGGCTGCCGGTCGAGCGATATGTCCGCAACCAGGAACCGGCCCTGACGGTCGGTCTTGCCGTCGTTCAGCCGCAGCGGCGTCTGCGGCGGACCGAGGTCCAGCAGCGTCAGGCGCAGGGGATCGCCCGGCTGGAACAGCACGATCGACCGGTCCAGCGCGGCGACGAGGCACCCGTCCACGGCCAGCGCGATGGAGCCGACGTGGCCGGGCAGGGCGAAGCTTTCCGGATCGCCCGCCTTGTCGCCGTTGAAGCTCATCCGCCGGACCTTGCCGCCCGCGCCGTCGATCCACCACAGGCAGTTCGCAGCATTGTCCCAGACGGGCGTTTCGCCGAGCATGTCCGGCGTGGAGGTCAGCCGGGTGACGGAGACGGTGCGGCGGGGGGCGGTGTCAGGCATTGGTGTTCTCCGTGTCGCGGCGGCGCAGGCGCAGGGCGAGGTCGCGCAGGCCCTTCAGCACGAACCACGCGATGATGAGAAGGGCGATCGTCATGATGACCCCGGCGATCGGACGGGTGAGGAAGGTCGAGACCTCTCCGTTCGACACGACCAGCGCGCGGCGGAAGTTCTCTTCCATCATCGGGCCGAGGACGAAGCCGAGCAGCAGCGGCGCGACCTCGAAGTTCAGCGCCTTCATGCCCCAGCCGAGAAAGCCGAAGGCCAGCAGCACGAAGATGTCCATCACCTGGTAGTTGATCGAATAGATGCCGATGCAGACGAAGGCGACGATCACCGGGAACAGCAGGTGATAGGGGATGGCGAGGATGCGCACCCAGATGCCGATGAGCGGCAGGTTCAGGATCAGCAGGAAGATGTTGCCGATCACGAAGCTGACGACGAGGCCCCAGAACAGGTCGGGGCTGTCGGTGATGACGCTCGGCCCCGGCAGGATGCCGTGCACCATCATCACGCCCAGCATGATCGCCATGACCGGGTCGCCGGGAATGCCAAGGCTCATCGTCGGGATGAAGGCGGACTGCACGGCGGCGTTGTTCGCGGCCTCGGGGGCGACGACGCCCTCGATCGCGCCCTTGCCGAATTCATCGGGGGTGCGGCTGAGCTTCTTCTCGGTGGCGTAGCTGATGAAGGTCGCGACGACACCGCCGGTGCCGGGCAGGGCTCCGAAGAACGAACCGATGGCCGAACCGCGCCACATCGGCCCCCATGACCGGCGCCACTGGCTGCGGTCGGGCAGCATCGAGCGCATGCTGATGTCGCTGGTCTGGACCGTGGACTTGATGACGCGGCCGGCGTTGGCGATGATCTCGGGCAGGCCGAACAGGCCGATGGCGACGGCCACCAGCGGCAGGCCGTCGTAGAATTCGGGCATGCCGAAGGCGAAGCGGGCCACGCCGCTGTTGATATCGAGGCCGACCAGCCCGAGCGCGAGGCCGAGCGCGACGGCGACAAGGGCCCGGATCGCCCGCCCCGAGCCGATCAGCGCGGCGGCGATCAGCCCGAGGAACATCAGGGCGAAGTATTCCTGCGGTCCGAACTGCAATGCGACGCGGGCCAGCGGGACCGAGAAGAGCGACAGCAGGACCACGCCGAACATCGACCCGAAGCATGAGGCGATGGCGGTGATGAACAGCGCGACGCCCGCCTGGCCCTTGCGGGCCATCGGGTAGCCGTCGATGCCCGTCACGGCGCTGGTGGCGGTGCCCGGCAGGTTCAGCAGGATCGAGGCGATGGAGCCGCCATAGGCCGCGCCGTAGTAGATGCCAGCCAGCATGATGAGGGCGAAGTTCGGCTCCACGTGAAAGGTGATCGGCAGCAGCATGGCAAGCGTGGCCATCGTGCCGATGCCCGGCAGGACGCCGACCAGCGTGCCGAGCGTGACGCCGAGCAGGCAGTAGAGCAGTCCGCCGGCAGAGGCGGCGACGGAGAGCCCGAGGGCGAGGTTCGACAGGAGTTCCATCAGCCGAACGCCCTGAGCTGGAGGCCGAGCAGCACGGAGAAGAGCAGCCAGCAGGTGCCCGCCGTCGCGGCCGCGAGGATCAGCGCCGTCAGCCACGACGTGGTCCGGTTGGCGAGCGCCGAGAGGAAGACCGCGGCCCCGATCGCCGGGACCATGCCGGTCCGTTCGATCATCAGGGCGAAGGCGAGGAAGGCCGCCGCGACCAGCAGCACGCCACGCTTGTCGGCGAATTGCGCTGCCCCGTCAGAGGGCTTGTCGGGCGTGGCGGTGAGGATCAGGATCAGGCCGAGGGCACACATCGCCACGGCCAGAAGCATCGGGAAATAGCCTGGACCCATGCTGCGCAGGGTGCCGAGGCGGTATCCGAAGGACTCGGTCAGGATGAAGATGCCGATCCCGACGGTGACGAGGCCCGCAATCAGGTCTTCGCGTCTGGTTCTGATGAATTCGAGCACGGGTTCTCCTCCCCTAGCCTGCTCTGGTCCTCCCGTCGCATCCGTCCGGCGGAACCGGGCGGATGCCTATGTCGCCGTGCCGTGGCCTTACAGGTTCGACCGGACGATGCCGCCGTCGATCAGCATGGTCTGACCGGTCACGAAGTCGCTCTCCGGCCCGGCGAAATAGCAGATCGCGCGGGCGATATCCTCCACCGTGCCGAGCCGCCCGAGCGGCGTGGTCGCCACCCGCTTGGCGTCGAGCGCGGCGTTGCGGTGCTTCTGCGTGCCCTCGGTCGGCACGGCGGAGGGCGCGACGGCGTTCACGCGGATACCCTGGCCGCCGAGTTCGGCGGCGGCCGCGCGGGTCAGGCCGGTGACGCCCGACTTGATGCCGCTGTAGACCAGCGAGTTCGGCGCGGAGCGGAAGGCGGCGGCGGAGGCGGTGTTGACGATCGTGCCGCCCCGGTCTTGCATGGCTTCTGCCGCGGCCTGAATGCCCCAGATGATGCTGGCAAAGCCGATCTGCATCATCCGTTCGACCGTTTCCGGCTGGATGTCGGGGATCGCCTGGTAGCGGACCCATGCGGCGTTGTTGACCATGACGTCCAGCTGTCCCGCCTCGGCCCTGACCAGCTCGACCGCCGCGCGCACGCCGTCGCGGGTGCCGACGTTCTGCACGACCGGGATGGCCTTGCCGCCCATGGCCTGAACCTCGGCCAAGGCTTCCTCGACGAACTCGGGCTTGAGGTCGTTGATGGCCACGGTCCAGCCGCGGGCGGCCATAAGTTTCGCGGTGGCCTTGCCGATGCCGTGCCCGGCCCCGGTGATGAGTGCGACTGTGGTGTCAGACATGAACCTGTTCCTCCTCCTTGTTCTGGCCGGACAGCAACCGGTCCAGAACATCCCGTTTCAATGCGGCGGCACCGCCCTGCGCGGCCAGCGCCTTGGTCATCCGCAGGTGCCGGTGCACCGGGACGTCCCATGTGAACCCCATGCCGCCGTGCACCTGTATCGCGCTTTCCGCGGCCTTCGCACCCAGGTCGCAGGCCCCCACGAAGGTGGCGCGCGCGGCGGCCACGGGGGTTTCGCAATGGGGCGACAGGCTGCGGGCGATGCTGTTGCGGATCGTTTCGACCGCGAGGCACTGGCGCGCGAGGTGGTGCTGGATCGCCTGGAAATCCGCGAGGGCGCGGCCGAACTGGACGCGGTCCCGCGCATAGTCGGCGGCGCGGTTCATCGCGTCCTCGGTCGCGCCGAGGATCTGGGCCGCGCGCAGGATCTGCGCGGACCGGTGCAGGCGCGTGACCGCATTGGCGTCCAGTTGCGGGCCGGTGAGGGTGCCGACCTCGACGCGTCCCTCGGGGCGTTCGAGGTCGAGGCTTTCCTCGGGCAGGGCCTGCGCACCGTCGCCGAGGGCGACCAGCGTCGCGGTGCCGTCGGTGCGGAACACCAGAACGTGCTGACAGTCCTGCACGGACGGCGCGCGGCCGACGATGCCGCCGGTGGAGCCGAGCGCGCCGGACCACGCGATCGTCGCGGTGGTCGCGCCGGTCGCCAGCGCGGTGGCGATGTCGGTGTCGGTATCGCCGAAGGCGCGGGCCAGCAGCATGGTCTCCATCAGCGGCGCGGCGAGGAAGCCCGCACCGGCGGCCTGCATCACCGGCACCGCGTAATCGAGCGGCAGGGCGAGGCCGCCGGCGCTTTCGGGTGCGAGGATGCCGGTCAGCCCGGCCTCGGCCAGCAGAGCCATGCGGGCGGGCAGGTCGGCGGCGTCTGAGCAGGCCGCGACAACCGCGCTGGCGGTGTCGGCGAAGTCGGCGGGCGAGAAGTCGAGATCGGATGCCATGGTCACGCCTTCCGGTTCAGCTTGAGGATGCGCTTGGCGATGATGCCAAGCTGGATTTCGGTGGTGCCGGCATAGATCGTCTCGGCGCGGGCCTTGAGATAGATTTCCTCCATCCGCAGCTTAACCGCCCGGAGCGGGTCGCTCATGTCCGGCGGAAAGCGCGAGACGATTTCCAGCGCGAGGGCCGCGAAGGACTGGTGCGCCTCGCTCCAGAACAGCTTGGGCAGCGAGCCGCGCGGGCCGATCTCCTCGCCCTCGATCAGCGAGCCGACGAGCGTTTCCACATGGCCCTTGAGCAGGTCGATGTTGACCGACACATCGGCCAGCTGTGCGGCGTAGTCGCGTTCCACCAGTTCGCGCGTCGCCGGGTTGGCGGCGCAGGCCGAGACGAGGTGCTGAAGCTGGTTCTCGAACCGCCAGGCGCGGTGCATGCGGTTGGTGGCGCGTTCGATGGACAGGACGCGGGTCGCGGCGGCCCAGCCTTCGTCGGGCGAGCCGAGCATGTCTTCCTCGGGCACGACGGCGTTGTTGAAGAAGACCTCGCAGAAATGCCGCTCGCCGTCGATGGAGCGGATTTCGCGGATGTCGACGCCGGGGGTGTCGGTGCGGACGGCGAAGAGAACGAGGCCCTTGTGGCGGTCCTCGACGGTGCCGGTGCGGGCCAGCAGCAGGATGCGGTCGGCCTTGGACGCGCCGGAGGTCCAGATCTTCTGCCCGTTGACGACCCAGCCGTCGGCGGTCTTTTCAACGCGGGTGCGCAGACCGGCAAGGTCGGACCCCGCGCCGGGTTCCGAGAAGCCCTGACACCAGATGTTGCGCATTTCGAGGATGGCGGGCAGGTATTCCAGCTTCTGCTCTTCGCGCCCGACCGCCATGATGATCGGACCGGCCAGTTCCTTGCCGATGGAGTTCACGCTTTCAGGCATCGGGGTGCGCCCGATCTCGCGGCTGATATCGAGGTGTGCGCGCAGGCCGAGGCCGCGCCCGCCATAGGCTTCGGGCCAGGTGGAGCCGACGAGGCCCGCCTTGTGCAGCTGCGCTTCCCACGCCCGCATGTCGGCGAGGGTGCGCGGCGTCTGCTGCAGAACGTCCTCGCGCAGGGCGTCGGGCAGGTTGGCGTCGAGCCACTTACGGGCGTCGGGGCCGACATTTGAGGATTGGGGCCTGTCGGCCAGGGCGGTCGGGGTCATTCTGCGGCCTCCGCGTTGGTTTCGGGATGCGTGACGATCAGGGCGTCGAGCGCGACCGCGCCTTCGCCCTCGGCCCGCACCAGCAGGGGATTGATGTCGGTTTCGGCCACGTCGCCTGCGTGGCGGACGGCGAATTCCGACAGGGCGACAATGGCTTGGGCGGCGCTGTCGATATCGGCGCGGGGCTGGCCCCGCGCGCCGTCGAGCAGCGGGAAGCACTGAAGCTCGCGCAGCATGTCGAACGCCTCGTCACGGGTGACGGGGGCGATGCGCAGAGCGGTGTCGCGGAAGACCTCGGCGTAGATGCCGCCGAGCCCGACCATCACGACTGGGCCAAAGATCGGGTCCGTGGTGCTGCCGAGGATCAGTTCCGTGCCGCCCTGGATCATCGGTGCGACGAGGACGCCGTCGACCTGCGCGCCGGGCGCCTTGTCGGCGGCGGCCTGCATGATGCGGGTGAACGCTGCGGCGGCGTCATCCGCCGTCACGCCGAGCTCGACGCCGCCGATGTCGGACTTGTGCTGGATCTGGGCGGAGAGGATCTTCATCGCCACGGGCGTGCCCATGTCACGCGCGGCCGCCGCGGCGGCTTCGGCGGTGATGACGGTTTCCTCGCGCGGGAAGGCGATGCCGGCGGCGGTCAACGCGGCCTTGGCGCCGGCCTCGTTCCGGACCGCGTGGCGGTCGAGCGGGGCGGGGGCGACGGTGGATTTCGTCGCGCGGGCCGCGTCACGGGTGGCCGACAGCGTGCCGAGATGGGCGATGCCCTGCATCGTCGCGGCGATGGTGGGGAAGGTGACGATCCCCATGCCGTTCAGGATCGCCAGCGCGTCGTCGGGGCCCGCGACACAGGCGGCGATGACCCGGTCGGGATGCGCCTTGCGCACGCGGTCCAGCGTCGAGAGATAGACCTCGCGCAGGCGCGGGACCTCGAGGCCGAGCGCCATCATGATCACGGCGATTTCGTTCGCGTCATCGGTGACGACCGCTTCGAGCAGGGTGCCGAAGGTTTCCGGGTTGGCCGACATCTGCGCCGTCGCGTCCACCGGGTTCACCGGAGAGGCGAGGGGCAGGACGTCGAGGATCTTTGCGATGGCCGCGTCGCCGGTGCGGTTCAGGCTGAGGCCGGATTCTTCGGCGGCATCCGCCATCATGATCCCGAACCCGCCAGACGCGGCGATGACCGAGACCGAGGCGCCGGGGCTGACCCTGCGGTCGCCGAGCGCCGACACGGCGCTGCCCAGCTGGACGAGCATTTCGAGGGAACGGACCCGCACCGCGCCGTGGCGGGCGAAGATCGCGTCGAACACGCGGTCGTACCCGGCAAGCCCGCCGGTGTGGGACAGGGCCGCGGCCTTGCCCGCGTCGGACGAGCCCATCTTGAGCACGATCACCGGCTTGCCCGCCGCCCGCGCCATGTCCAGCGCGCCTGTCAGGCGGTCGGCGTCGCGGCAGGTTTCGAGGCAGCACAGGATCACGCGGGTCGCTTCGTCATTGGCCAGCCACGCGATGGCGTCGGCGATGTCGACGTCGCATTCGTTGCCGGAGGCGAGGAAGCGGCTGATGCCCGCCCCGCTCTTGCCCAGCATCTTCATGGCGAGGCTGCCGACATTGCCGCTCTGCGAGACGATGGCGACGGGGCCTTCAGACGGCATTTCCGTTTCCAGCGCCACGGAGAAGGTGCCGATGGCCTTTTCCGGGACAGACACGGTGCCGAGGCAGTTCGGGCCGAGGACGCGCATGCCCGTGCGGTCGGCCACGGCGCGCAGTTCGCGCTGGCGTTCGACGCCTTCGGGGCCCTGTTCGGCAAAGCCAGCCGACAGGACGATCACCGCCGGAACGCCGCGTGCGGCACAGTCCTTTGCCGCCTCCAGCGCACCGGCGCCGGGGACCGCGATCAGGGCGAGGTCGGGCGTTTCGGGCAGGTCGGCCACACCGGTGTAACCCGGCAGGCCCTGGATCTCCCCGCCCTTGGGATTGACCGGCATGATCCGACCCTGAAAGCCATGCATCTTGAGCAGATGCACGGGACGGCCGCCCGTCTTGCGGTGGTCGGACGACGCGCCGATCACCGCGATGGAGCAGGGCCGGAAGATCGCCTCCAGCCCGTTGCCCAGAATGCGCCCGTCCGACATCTCAGCGCCCCGTGAACTTGGGTTCGCGCTTTTCGAGGAAGGCCATGCGCGCTTCCTTGGCGTCTTCGGTCTGGGCCAGAGCCATCGTGTAGTTCTGTTCCATCCGGTAGGCGTCGCGTTGCGGCATGTATTCGACGATGGTCATCGCCTGCTTGGCGTAGCGGACGGCGAGGGGGCTCTTCGACGCGATGTCCTGCGCCACGGCCATGGCCGTCGGCAGCAGCTCGTCCGGGCTGGTCACCGCCTCGATGATCGAGCGTTCCAGCATCTCGGCGGCGGTCAGGCGGACGCCGGTGTAGAACATCCGGCGCGAGGTGGAACGACCGAACATCGTCTTGAGCATGGAGGCGCCACCGGCGAGGCCGACGTTGATCTCGGGCATGCCGAAGGTGGCGTTCTCGGAGGCGTAATAGATGTCGCAGGCGGACATGAGGCCCAGCCCGGCGCCGAGTGCCGCGCCGTTCACGGCCGCGATCACCGGCTTGGAGCATTCGCGGATCGCGTTGCCGGTTTCGCGGGTGATCCGGTTGTGGTCGAGGAAGTCGCCCGGAACGTTCGGATCGGGCCGGTCCTTGAGGTCGGCACCGGCGCAGAAGGTCTTGCCCGCGGCCGTGAGCACGGCGCAACGGATGTCGTCACGGGCCGAGATTTCGTCGAATGCGCGGATCACCTCGTTGCGCATCTGCCGGTTCAGCGCGTTCACCGGCGGACGATTCAGGGTGACGACGGCGACGTGTCCATCGAGCTCCAACTGCAGTGTTTCGTAGGCCATTTCTTCTCCTCCGCGGGGCGTTGTTCCGGCATGACTGACCGGACGGTCAGCCGATGACTAGCACCGGCAATTTTGGCTGGCAACAGAAGAATCGCGATTGACTGACTGACCGGTCAGTCCTACCGTCGCGATGCCTGTCCGATCTCGCATCGGACGCAGAGATGGCTTAACTGCCTGAAAGTGGAGGAGAAAAATGCCTAGACTGACTCGCCGCGCGGTAATGGCTGCGGCCACCGCCACCCTCGTCGCAACGCTGCCGCACGCCGGTTCGGCGCAGTCCGGGGATCCGATCACGCTGGTCGTTCCCTACGGCGGCGGCGGCCTGATCGACGGAATCGTCCGCCAGGTCGCGGACCTGATGACCGCCGAACTCGGACAGACGGTTCTGGTCGAAAACAAGCCCGGCGCGAACGGCATCGTGGGGGCCAGCTTTGTCGCCAATTCCGATGCGGACGGCCACACCTACCTGATCGGCGCCACCGGCCCGATCCCGCTGAACATCCTGCTGCGTCCGAGCCTGCCCTACGGCATCGACGACTTCGAGCCGGTGGCAACGATGCTGAGCGGTCCGCTGACGATCACCGTGCCGACCTCGATCGGTGTCACCACGATCGAGGGCCTTGCGGACTACGCCAAGGAAACCGGTCGTCCCCTGCGCTACGCAACGCTCGGGCCGGGCAGCGTCACCCACCTGTTCGGGCTGTTCCTGCAAAAGGAACTGGGCGTCGACATGGTCGACGTCGCCTATCGCAACAACCCGTCCGCCGTCGTCGACCTGATCGGCGGGCAGAACGAGCTGAACTTCTCGGCCCCGGTGTCGCTGCTGGATCACGAGAAGTCCGGCGACCTGAAGATGTTGGCGATCACCACCCCCGAGCGGATGCAGCAGTTCCCCGACCTGCCCACCACGACCGAGCTGGGATATCCCTCGCTGGTGTCGTCCTTCTGGTTCGGCGTGATGGCGCCCGCGGGTTCGCCGTCCGAGATGACATCGAAGGTCTCCACCGCCGTCCAGAACGCGATGAAGGACGAGGGCCTGCGCGAGAAGATGATCAACGTCGGGATGATCCCCGAGGTCGGCGGCCCGGCAGAACTTCAGGCCTGGCTCGACAAGGACTTCGAGGTCTGGGGCAAGGTGGTGAAGGACAACAACATCACCCTCGAGTGATCTGAACAGAAGAAGGAGAGCGCGAATGAGCTGGCTTGGTCTTGAAGGGCGGGTGGCGCTGGTCACCGGGGCGTCCGGCGGCATCGGGGCAGCCATTGTCCGCAGCCTCGTGGCGGAGGGGGCGCGTGTCGCGCTCTTCGATCGCAACGAGGCCGAGCTGGCGGCTCTGACGGATGAAATCGGGGACGGTCATTTTTCCCGGCCGCTCGATCTCCTGGAGACCGACAGCATCGTCCCGGCCATCGAAGCGGCGGCCGGGGCGCTCGGGGCGCCCTCCATCCTCGTTAACGGCGCGGCGATCTCGATCGGCGCGCCGTTGGCCACGGTGCCCGAGAAGGTGTTCACCGACCAGATGACGATCAACATGATCTCGGCCTTTCGCACCGCGCAGGCGTTCTACGCCGTCCGAGATACCGGGCGGACCGGGGCGATCATCAACATTTCCTCGATCGCGGCGACCAACGCGATGCCCAAGAGCGTGGCCTATTCACCGGCCAAGGCGGCGCTGTCCATGCTGACGCGCGAGCAGGCGGTGGAGTGGGGGCCAGAGGGCATCCGCAGCAACATCGTCAGTCCGGGCCTGATCCTGACCCCGCTGTCCGAGAAATATTACGCCGATCCCGCCGACCGGAAGGCGCGCGAGGAAGTGGTGCCGACCCGCCGTATCGGCAAGCCGCAGGACATCGCGGATGCGGTGCTGTTCCTGGCCAGTGACAAGGCGGATTACGTCAACGGCGCCGAAATCGTCGTGGACGGCGGGTTCACGCATACGCTGATGACCCACATTCCCCGCAAGCGGGACTGACCGAGCCTCAGCGCTTGGCCAGTCCTTTCAGCAGAATACCGTAGTATTCCTCGACGATCTGCGCCGCGGTCAGTTCGCGCTCCGGATTGAACCAGCGGTGCATCCAGTTGATGCTCGACAGGATCAGGCGCCCGGTGATTGCCGGATCGAGATCGTTGAACTCGCCGCTTTCCACGCCCTCGCGGATCAGGTCGCGCAGCTTGTGTTCGAACTGCGCGCGCCGTTCCATGCGTTCCGTCTGCAGGTGCCGCTCCGGGTCGTTCCAGAAGGCGGTCGTCGAGGCGACCCAGGCCCAGCGGTATGTCTGGAAGAAATCCGCCGTCGCGATCATGAAGGCGCGCACCTTTTCCGAGGCCGTTCCGTCTTCGGGGATCCGCTCGAAAACGTAATCGTTCAGACGCTTTGCCGACCGGCTGGCGATCTGGGAAAAGAACTGTTCCTTGCTTTCGAAGTGATGATACAGCAGCGCCTTCGAGACGCCCGAGGCGATCGACACGTCGCGCATCGTGGCCGCGTCATATCCCTTTTCCGCGAAGACGCGTGCACCCGCTTCGAGGATCTCGATCACGCGGGGACTGTAGGCGGGTTCGTCCGCCGCATCCTCGAGGGGCTCCATTTCGACTTTCATGTGCGAATGCCCCTTTCCTGAAACACTTTCCACAACTTACCCGGCCACTGACCGATCGGTCAATGCCGCGCCGCAACATTGTCCGCCAGACCGGTATACCTGCGCCAGTTTTGTGCGACAAAATCCAGATAGACGCGCAACTTGATGGGCATCTGGACGGTTTCCAGATACGTGGCGAAGATCCCTTCCTCGAACGTCGCGTTGGTCACGCTGAATTCGGGCATCAGGTGAATCAGATTGCCCGCGTTGATGTCCGCCGCGACGGTGTATTCGTCCAGCAGCGCAATGCCGTGTCCGCGGCGAACGGCCTCCAGCAGGACATGCCCGTTGTTTGATGCGAAGGCGGCCGGGATCGCGATCTCCTCGGTTTCGCTGCCCCGGTTGAAGCGCCAGTAGACCACGTCGTGACCCAGCACATAGGGCAGGCAGGCGTGACCCTTCAGGTCCGACGGCCGGGTCAGGGGCGGTGCGTTCCGCAGGTAATCGGGCGCGGCGATCATCAGGCGGCGGCTGGCCAGCAGACGGCGGCGCATCAGGCCGGATTCCTGCGGCGGCGAGATCCGGAAATCGAGGTCGAACCCGTCCTCGCGCAGACGGGCAGGGCGTTCGGACAGGTGGAGCTCAACGGACACCTCGGGAAAGGCGCGATGGAAATCGGCCTGCAGCTTGGCCAGCACCGAGATGCCGAACATGGTGCGCGAATGCACCCGCAGCACGCCGCGCGGGACGTCCTGCAGGCTGGCGGCGTCGGCTTCGGCGGCACGGATGCTTTCGAGGATCGCCTCGGCCCGCGCGACGAAGGTCTGACCGGCCTCGGCCAGCGCGAGACTGCGGGTCGACCGGTGGATCAGCGTGACACCCAGATGCGCCTCGAGGTCCGAGATGTGCCGCGACACGCTGGCGGGCGACAGGTTGAACCGACGCCCCGCCGCCGAGAAACTGCCCGTCTCGGCCGCCGCGACCAGAAGCTCCATGGCTCTGACTTTATCCATCTATCTTTTCATTTTTCGGAAAGGTGTTCCTCGATCTTAGCTTATTATACTCTAAAAACAAATGACTTATCTTCCTCGCAAGATTAACGCCAAGGGAGGAATCGCGATGGAATTCGGCATCTTCACGCTCGCTCAGCAGCGGGACTACAAGCAGAACTCGGCTCAGGTGATCCACGACACGATCGAGCAGACCGTGCTGGCCGAGCAGGCCGGTTTCGATGCCGCATGGAACGCGGAGCACCACTTCAACAACTATTCCCTGTCACCCTCGCCGCTGATGACGGTCGCGCATCTGGCAGGCCGGACCAAGACGATCCGTCTGGGCACCGCCGTCTGCATCCTGCCGCTCTATCATCCCGCGCGCATCCTGGCCGAGATCGGCTATGCCGACACCGTCTCCAACGGCCGTCTGGAGCTGGGCATCGGCTCCGGCTACCAGCAGTTCGAATTCGAACGCTTCGCCACCTCGCTGGCCGACGCGGGCCCGACGTTCCAGGAATACCTCGACGTGCTGCCGATGGCGCTGCAGGAGCGGATCTTCGAATACCACGGCAAGTATCTGGATATCCCGCCGACCTCGATCTCGGTCCGTTGCGTGCAGGATCCGATGCCGCCGATCTGGGTGACGACCGGCAACCCGAAAGTGCGCGAGCGCGCGATGAAGGAAGGTCACAACCTGTTCGTCACCGTCCTGCACGGCGGTCTGGACGCGATCCAGGGCCTGCGCGACAAGCTGCAGGAAAGCGCGGATGCGGCCGGGACGAACCTCGACGACACCAAGCTTGGCTTTCTGCGCTGCGGCTTTGCCACTGAAAACAAGGCGGAAATTGAATCCTATCTCGACAACGCCCGCTTTGCCCGCCGCCTGTCGGAAAGCCTGCGCGACCGTCGCCAGCAGACCGATGACGGCTACCTGATGAAGGAAGTCCCGCTGAAGCAGGAAATGTCCTTTGACGAGATGGCGGCGAACCTGCCGATCGGCAGCGTCAACAAGGTCATCGACCGGATGCTGGAAGAGATCGAGGTTCTCAAGCCCAAGCACATCGCGCTGCAGACCCAGCTCGGCAACTTCGACCAGAAGACGATGCTCAAGCAGATCGAGCTTTGGGGTTCGACCATCATCCCGGAAATCCGCAAGGCGCTCGGCACCTCGACCGAGACCAAGCAGGCCGTGAACGCCTGATCCGATGCGTATCATCCTGATGAAAGACACGCCCCCGCGACTGGAGGCGCCGGACGACTTCCGCCGGTTCTCCATCGCGCTGGACGAGAGGCTGCGTTGCGACGCGGCCTCGGCCCTGGCCCCCGTGGGCCGGATGGCCGATGGCGATACGGATCACGGATGGGTGCGCCCCGACGCGGTGCGCGCCCTGTCGCACCGGTCGGGGGACGCGGACTGGGACGCGGGTTTCGCGGCTATGTGCGCCTTTGCGGGCAAGCATGGATGGATCGCGGATGACGGCGGGATCCGGGCGCATATCGAGCTGATCCCGGCGATGCGGCCGGTCGGTGCCGATGCTTTCCGCAACGCGATGCGCAAGTTCGCCAGCGGAGTCTGCGTCGTGGCCAGCGGGCAGGGCAGCGCGCGCCGGGGCATGACGGTTTCCGCCTTCACCTCGGTTTCGGCCGATCCGCCGATGGTGCTGGTCTGCCTGAACCGCAGCGCCTCGGTCCACGATGCGATCGTGGCCGCGCCGAGCTTCAGCATCAACATCCTCAGCGGCGCGCAGGAGGATGTGGCCCGGACCTTTGCCGGTCAGTCCGGTCTGCGCGGGGCGGACAGGTTCGCCGATCCCGTCTGGCAGGATGACGAAAACGGCGCGCCCGTGCTGTCGACCGCGCACCAGTCCCTGATCTGCACGCCGTTCTCGGCGCAGGCGGCCGGCACCCACACGGTGCTGATCGGGCAGGTGGTCGCCACCAGCGACGCCCGCGACACCTCGGCGCTGGTCAATTACGACGGCGCCATCAACGCAACCACCGCGCGCCCCGCCGTGGTCCAGTAGACCCGGCGCGGCCGGCGGTCGCGAACTTCATATATGCGAGTTGTCCAGATGGCGTGCGATGGCTGTTGAGCATGCGCCGGATCCTTTTTACCGTGCACTTGACTGACCGGTTGGTCAGACGCTTCATGGAGCGCTGCGGCGCCTGCTTCTGGCGGATCCCTTCGGGGTCCGCCGCAGTTCAAAAGGACCGGACATGGAAAACAACCTCATCAAGACCACCATCGAGGATCACGTCGCGCTGATCACGTTCGACGCGCCGCCGGTGAACGCCCAGTCGACGGCGTTCATGGAAGAGCTGATCGCGGTCTTCGACGAACTGAACGCGACCAAGGGTGTCCGGGCCATCGTCATGACGGGCAACGGGAAGTGTTTCTCGGCCGGTGCCGACATCAAGTCCCGCAGCAAGCAGAGTGACTGGGCGCCGGGCGAGACTTACCGCCATCTGCGGCGCGCACGCGAGGTGGGTTTCGTCATCATGGAGATGAACATCCCCGTCATCGCTGCCGTGAATGGGCCGGCGCTTGGCGCGGGGATGGGGCTGGCGATCTGTTCCGACATCATCGTGGCCTCGAAAAATGCGGTCTTCGGCCTGCCCGAAATCGACATCGGCCTGATGGGCGGCGTCCGTCATACCATGCGTGTCTTTCCGATCGGCCTGACCCGCCGAATGGTTCTGACCGGCTACCGCGTGCCGGCCGAAGAGCTCTATCGCCGCGGCCTGATCGAAGCCTGCGTCGAACCGGATGAGCTGATGGAGACCGCGATGGACATGGCGCGGACGATGGCCTCCAAGTCGCCGACGGCGATCCGTCTGGCCAAGCGCGCGCTGAACACGGTCGAGACGATGGGGCTGAAGGACGGCTACCGCTTCGAACAGAACCTGACGGTCGAGATGAGCGGCACGGCGGACAGCAAGGAAGCGATGGCGGCCTTCCTGGAAAAACGTCCGGCCGTGTTCAGCGACGACTGAGACAGCGGCATCTGCGCGGCCGGATCAGGAGACGTTCGGGAAGTCGGTCAGGACAGCGCCATTGCGTTGCGAGATAAGCCGCGAGGACTGAAGGACTTTCTCGGTGAACTGTTCGCGGCTCTTGCCGAACCGGACCTCCGGACAGGCCAGAGACAGCGCGAACCTGACCGTGCCGTCCCGTTCAAAGATCGGGGCGGCCACTGCCGCGTTGCCGAAGGTCACCTCGGAATTCGTCACGGCATAGCCGCGGGCGCGGATCTCGTCCAGTTCCGCCGCCAGCGCCCTGGGCTCGACGCCCAGCTTGCGCCGGTTGTTTTCGATGGCCTCGGCGGTGGTCTTGGTATCCTGAAAGGCGAGCAGGGCCTTGCCGCTGGCGCCTTGCCCAAGTTCGGCCCGTTCGCCTTCGCGGACCACGGCCTGCAGTCGGAGTTCCGAGTCGATGGCGTAGATGCAGACACGTTCCAGCTGGTCGACCATGTAGATCGCGACGGATTCCTTGGTCTGTTCGGCCAGGTCGTGGCTGATGTCATAGGAAATTTCGCGAATACCGAGCGTGCTCTTCAGCGCGGCGGAAAAGCGAAGGACCTTGGGCGACAGGCAATATTCGTTCTTCGACAGGCGGACGAGATAGCCGAGGTCCACCAGGGATTTCACGATCCGCAGGGTCGTCGGACTGGTCAGGCCGACGATCTTGGCGATCTCGTGCAGGGCCAGGGAACGTCGATCCGCGGTAAAGGCTTCTAGGATCGAGAAGGTGCGATTGACAGTCCTCATACCACAGACCCGAAGCTTGCGCCCCGCCGATGAGCGTCAAGGGAACGGCCGGTGAGATCCAGGCGGGGTGGCAAGGTGTGTCCTCGTGATTGCGTCCGGCGTAGCTACACCTGTTGCGCGGGTCGATCAATCTACTTCACCGCGCAGGAACGCTAACCACGCACGCCTGCAGAGGGTGGAACGCGGGTTTGATTTCGGCTCAAGCCTCTGAAAAATAGTAGTTTTACTCTATGTTCGGCGCCTGGCAAATTATTTCATCTAATGAAAGCAATATCATTGAAAGAAATTTTAAGATATGTCATTCAAGTGGTGCCTGACCGGCCGGTCAGCGTCCCTGGGGAGGAGAATCACGGCGTGTTTCGCTCGATCAGAACGGTATCGGTTCCATGTCCGCATTGCTGATCCCCGCGGCCGGAGAACGCCTCGGCACTCAGCCATTCCATGCCCGGCCGCAAGCGCGGCAATGCCGGCTCAGGCCGTCTGATACCGGGTCACCGCCCGTGTCCGGCCCCGCCGTTTCCGGGGGGACTTCGGCGAAAGATCAAACAAGGAGGAAAACTATGTTCGGAATTTCCACGGCCCGCATCACCGCGGCGGCCATCGCCCTGGGTGGCATGATCGGCGCGGCCACGGCACAGGATCTGCCCAGGAGCATGACCTGGATGGCCTATCAGACCACGTCGTCGGGCTATGCCCACACCGTCGCCATCGCCAACATGCTCAAGGAGCAGTACGGCACCAACGTGCGCATCCTGCCCGGCAAGAACGACGTGTCCCGGATGACGCCGCTGCGTGACCGCCGGGCCGAGTTCTGCAACTGCGGGGCCACCGTCTGGATGGGGCAGGAGGGCGTCTATCTCTTCGGGACCAAAGGCTGGGGCCCGCAGCCGCTGCGCATCATGATGTCCTCCTCCGCCGACAGCGCGCTGATGATGGCCGTGACCGAGGCATCCGGCATCGAGACGATGGAAGACCTGCGCGGCAAGCGGGTCGCCGTCATCAAGGGATCGGCTTCGGTCAACTGGTCGCTGTCCGCGCTGCTGGCCTTTGCCGACATCACGCTGGATGACGTCGAAGTCGTAGAAGTGTCGGGCACCGGTGCCGACCACGAAGCGCTGGCCGAAGGCCGTGCTGATGCGACCTTCAGCAGCACCGTCTCGCCGCTGACCCAGAAGGTCGCCGCGTCGCCGCAGGGCCTGAAATGGCTGCCGATGCCGTTCGAGAACGAAGAAGGCTGGGCCCGTGTCCAGGCGCTGGCGCCCTATTTCGTCCAGACCAACGCGACCGTCGGGACCGAACTGTCCAAGGAGAACCCGATCGAGGGATCGACCTATCCTTATCCGATCCTGACGACCAATGCCGATCAGGACGCGGACGTGGTCTACGAAGTGACCAAGGCGATGGTCGAGAATTTCGACCAGTACAAGGACGGCGCCGCCGGGGCGACGGGCTGGGCGCTTGACCGGCAGAAGATGCAGTGGGCCATCCCCTATCACGAAGGCTCGGTGCGCTACTTCAAGGAAATCGGCAAATGGACCGAAGAGGATCAGGCCCACAACGACGCCCTGATCGCGCGTCAGGCCGTTCTGATGGCGGCCTGGGACGAGTTCAACGCCGGGCCGGGCGCGGATCTGGACGGCGAGGAATTCACCGCCGCCTGGATGGACGCGCGGGCCGAGAAGCTGCGTGCCGAAGGGCAGGCGGTCAACTTCGACTAAGGCACTGATGCTATGACCAGCAACGACGCAGTGCCGGAGCCGTCCACCGACGACTCCGGCCGCTACCGGACCCTGCCGTCGTCGGTGAAGGGGGCCCTGATCGCGATCACGGCCCTCGCCATCGCCATGGCGATCTACCGGGTGTTCAACCTTGGTGCGCTGACGGGATACATCTTTCTCGACAGCCAGTATTACTACATCATCCTGACGTTCCTGCTGCCCGGCGCCTTCATCGTCTTTCCGCTGGCGCCCGGTGCGGCCGGAGGATGGGCCACATGGATCGACGGGGCTCTGGCCATTGCGGCCTTCGGCCTGTCCGCGGTGCTGGTCTGGTATGCGGATCCGATCCTGAACTACGGCTGGGAATTCGTCGCCCCGCCGATGATGCAATACATATCCATCGCGCTCTGGCTGATCGTGCTGGAGGCGACGCGCCGTGCCAGCGGGCTGGTGGTTCTCTGCATCGTCGGCGTGATCTCGGCCTATCCGCTGTTCGCCGGCTTCATGCCCGGCATTCTCGAAGGCACGACCGAGTCCATCCCCGACACGGCCGCCTTTCACCTGCTGTCGACCGAAAGCGTGATCGGCATCCCGTTCCGCGCCTTCGCGGATCTCGTCCTCGGCTACATGATCTTCGGCGTCGCGCTGCAGCACACGGGCGGCGGTCAGTTCTTCATCCGTCTCGCCTTTGCCCTGCTGGGCGGCGTGCGCGGCGGCCCGGCCAAGGTGTCGGTGATCTCCTCCGGGCTGCTCGGCTCGATGAGCGGCAGCGTCATCACCAACGTGCTGACGACCGGCGCCATGACCATTCCCGCGATGAAACGCACCGGGATCCGGCCCCACACGGCCGGCGCGATCGAGGCCTGCGCCTCGACCGGCGGGGTCCTGATGCCCCCGGTCATGGGCGCGACCGCGTTCATCATCGCGATCAACCTCGGCATTCCCTACCGCGATGTCCTGATCGCCGCGATCATTCCCTCGCTGCTCTACTTCTTCTCGATCTTCATCCAGGTCGACATGTATGCCGCCCGGACCAACCTGAAGGGCATGGCGCGCGGCGATCTGGAACCCGTCACCCGCGTGCTGAAGGAAGGCTGGTATTTCCTCGTCGTCTTCGGGATCCTGATCTGGCTTCTGGTCGGCGCCAACCGCGAGACGCAGGCGCCCTACATCGCCACGCTTCTGCTGCTGTTCATCAACCAGGTCATCCCGCGCCACCGCATGACACGGCAGAGCTTTGTCGACTTCTGGGAGGCGATCGGCCGCCTGTTCGCGGAACTCGCGGGCCTTCTGGCAGGCGTCGGCCTGATCGTGGGCGCACTGGCCTACCAGAGCAAGATCTCGACCTTCGCCTTCGACCTACTGAGCCTTGCGGACGGGCAGGTCTTCCTGCTGCTGATCCTCGGCGCCGTGGTCAGCTTCATCATGGGGATCGGCGTGACGGTGACGGTGGCCTACCTCGTGCTGGCGCTGACGCTGGCACCGGCGCTGGCGGATTCCGGGCTGAACGTGCTGGGGGTCCATCTCTTCATGCTCTACTGGGGGATGCTGTCCTACATCACGCCGCCTGTCGCGCTCGGGGCATTCGCCGCTGCATCGCTGGCGGGATCCACCCCGATGCGCACCGGGTTCGAGGCTATGAAGTTCGCCACGATCATCTACTTCATCCCGTTCTTCTTCGTGCTCGAACCCACGCTGATCATGCAGGGCGAACCGCTCGACATCCTTGTCCATGTCTTCAACGCCGTGATCGGCGTGGCCATCCTGTCGATGGGCCTTCAGGGCTATCTTTACGGGCTGGGCAGCACGGCGCGGCTCGGGGTTCTCGGCTATCCGGCGCGTGCGCTTCTGGTGGTCGGCGGGCTGGCGATGGCGGTGCCCGGCGACATGGTGCTGGGCCTTTCGAATGTCGAACTGGCCACCATCTGCGCGATATGCACCCTCGTCGTCTATCTTGGCGCATGGGTGATGGGCCGAACGGCGCAGGAGGCATGACGGCATGATGCGGCAAGGCAACCGCGACAGGCAAAGGCGGCCGGGCGTTTGGCGTCCCGGCCCCGGCGGAACAATGGGATGGGACATATGACAGGTGTCGTGATCACGGGGGCCGCATCGGGCCTTGGACGGGCGGCGGCGGCCAGCTTTGCTAGGGCGGGCGCCCGCGTCATGCTGATCGACCGGGATGAAGCGGGTCTGGCCGAGGTGCTGGCGGCGCTGCCGGAGACCGCGGCCGGGCCGCACATGGCGATGACCGTCGACCTGGTGCAGGGCGCGGAGCGCCTGACGGTGCCGGAGGACTTCGGCGAGATCGACGCACTGATCAACAACGCCGGCATCTCGGACGACAGCGGCACGCTTCTGACCGATCAGCCGTTTTCGCAGCTGGATCGGCTGCTTTCGCTCAACCTGCGCGCACCGGCACAGGTGTTCGAGGCGCTGTCCCCGCGCTTTGCCAAGGGTGCGCGCGTGGTGAACGTCGCGTCGGGTGCCGCCTTGCGGGCCGTGCCGTTCCGCAGTGCCTACAGCCCCAGCAAGGCGGGTGTGCTGGGCATGACCCGAGCGCTTGCGGCGCAGCGGCCCGACCTCACGGTCACCGCCTTGTGCCCCGGCATGGTGCGCACGGCGCTGGTGGAAAAGCTGATCGCCAGCGGCCAGCTCGACATGGTGCGCGCGACGGCGCGGATCGCGCTCGGCCGGCTCGGCCAGCCAGAGGATCTGGCCGAGGCGATGGTCTTTCTCGCCAGCCCCGAGGCGGCGGCGATGCACGGCGGGCAGCTCTGCGTCGATGGCGGATCGTCCGTCTATGGCGGCACGTATGGATATGCGCCGGGCGGGCGCGCGGCGCTGCCGCTGGACGCAGCGGCGGCGTGGTCGCTTCGGAACGCGGGCCCCGAAGATGAACCGCTGGCGGCAACCAACGCGGCTGCGCCCTATGCTGCGGTGATCGACGCCGGCCCCCTTCATTCCCCTCCGGGCGCCCGGCTGGAGGCCGTCCACGCCGCAGCCAGCGCCTTTGCCGCCGACCATCCGCAGGACGCCAGTCTGACGTTGATCCTGCCGCCGGACGATCCGGCTGCCCCGTATGCCGCGCAGGGGGATCTTGCCGGGGCGCGTATGCTGGTCGCCACGCTGGCCTGCGAACTGGGCGCCAGCGGGCGCCGGGTGAATGCCGTTCAGCCCACGGGTCTGCGGCTGGACCGTGACGCGATGGAGGTCGCCACCTTCCTCGGCGGCACGCGGGCGCAGTTCGTAACCGGGCAGACGGTGCCGTTGAAACGCGGGGGCACGTGATGGCCGGGCTTTCAGCCGAACAGGAAGCGGTCAAGGCCCGGTTCATCGAGGATCGCGGTTACTGGCGGCCATGGTGCGACACGCTGCTGGAAATCGACCCCGGTTTCCTTACCGCCTATTCAGGTTACGCGGCGTATCCCGCGCGCAACGGGCCGTTGTCCGGTCGCATGGTCGAGCTGATCTATGTCGCCGCCGACACCTCGGCCACGCATCTCTTTCAGCCGGGTCTACTTACCCATCTCGTCAAGGCGCGCGAGGAAGGTGCCACTGTGGCCGATGTGCTGGATGTCTTGAGCATCGTGGCCACGCAGGGGCTGGACGCCGTTTATGCCGGCGCGGCGATCCTTGCGGAGGAAGCGGGCATTGCCCCCTCCGACGTCCTGCCTGCCCCCCTGTCAGACCGGATCGCGTCGCAGCCGGCGATCCCGCCCGCGGCGGCGCAGGTTCTGGCGCGGCTGGATCGGGGCTATCTCGACGCGGTGCTGGACCTGCTGTCGCATCGCGGGACCGACGGGGGGCTGAGCTCGGGTGAGAAGGCGTTGATCCGCATTGCGCTGGCCGGGTGTTTCACCGGCTACGATGCGGTCGCTCTGCGCCAGGCCATCCGTTGCGCGCTTGACGCCGGTGTGTCGCCGGCGGAGGTCCTACAGGCGATCCAGCAGGGCGCGCACCTGTCCGTCCACGGGACATCGCTGGGCATCTCCAACCTGAGGGACGCGGGATTCCTGTAGGATATCGCTGCGCGGCGGTTCGGGCGGCTGGAGTGAGACGCGCTGAAAGCGGGTGACGTGGTATACGGGGGCCGACGGTTCGTGCCTGCGCTGAAACGGTTGCTGGACGGTCGGAGAGATCGACGGGTTCAGGCCGGAGACATTATGAGCGTCGCCGGACCACGCGCCATGACCGCCACGCCGATCAGTGCGTTGCTCCCGATGATGGTCGATGGTGATGTCGGTGCGGTGCCGGTCATCGAACACGACTCGGTTTCCTCACCCGAACGGACCTGATCGCGGCGCTTGCCAGAAGCGTCATGAGGCGGGTGTTAAACAGCGCGATTATCATCACGCCAAGCCGGGTCATGTTCGGAACGTTCTCTGTCGGCCTGCGGAAATCAGGACCACGCCATCAGCCAAGCTCTCTCCGACCTCTCGATGCGCAATCGACGGCGGTCGCACCGGAACCGCCAATCGCCCCGGCCTACCTCACGCGACGTTCCTCGATCGGCGGCAGGAACCAGACGGCGAGCCCCGCGAGGGGCAGAAAGGCGCAGAGCCGGTAGACCTGCTCGACCCCGTAGCTGTCCGCAACGACCCCGAGCAGCGCCGCAGCGATCCCGCCGAGGCCGAAGTTCAGGCCGTAGAACAGGCCTCCGATCAGGCCGATGCGGTTCGGCAGCAGGTCCATCGCGTAGATCAGGATCGAGGCGAAGGCGCTGGCCATGATCAGGTTGATCGCCACCGTCAGCACGCCGGTCCAGAACAGGTCGGCATAGGGCAGGATCAGCGTCAAAGGCAGCGGCCCCAGCACCGAGATCCAGATGATCTGCCGCCGCCCGATCGCATCGCCCACGACGCCGCCGATCAGCACGCCGACCGCCGCCGCCATCAGGAACAGGAACAGCATCATCTGCGACGCGGGGATCGACAGGCCGAACTTTTCGATCAGATAGAATGTGTAGAAGGAGCGGAAACTCTCGCCATAGGTGTTCTTGGTGAACATGAGGAAGGTGAGGACGATCAGTCCGATTGCGATCGTGGCGGCGCTGTGCTCGGGGGAGGGGGCCTCGGCCCGGCGGCGGGCCGAGCGGTCCGTGAACTCCGCCCGGATCCGCTTCTGCTGCCTGCCGATCCAGGTCAGCAGCGCCATCGCGAGCAGCGCGAGTACCGCGAACCAGGCGAGGCTCGGCTGGCCCCACGGCACGATGATCAACGCGGCGAAGACGGGCCCGAGTGCGCCGCCCGACTGTCCGCCCACCTGGAATATCCCCTGCGCCAGCCCCTGCCGGTCACCTGCCGCGTAGCGCGCCATGCGTGTCGCCTCGGGGTGGAAGATCGAGGATCCGATGCCGATCAGCGCGACCGCGACGAGGATTGCGGCGTAACTTCCGGCGAAGGCCAGGCAGACCAGCCCGGACAGGGTGAAAGCCATGCCGACGACCGGCGAATAGGGCGCCGGATAGCGGTCCGTCACCATCCCCATCACCGGTTGCAGCAGCGATCCGGCGATCTGGAAGGTCAGCGTGATCAGGCCGATCTGCACGAAGTCGAGCCCGTAGGCCTCCTTCAGGATCGGATAGGCAGCCGGGATGAGCGACTGCATGAGATCGTTCAGAAGATGCGTCGCGCCGAGCGCGGTGAGCACAACGACGTAGGTCCGGGCAGGCGTGGCGATGGTCAAGGCAATCACTTGTAGTTGGTTGTGGCGGAGTATGCCTCCAACGGCCGACGCTACAAGTGTGATGAAGAAGAGACAGGACCGGCTCCGCGTGGCGGCATGGATGCTGTCGTCGCTTTGCATGCGCGGGGTGGCGCGCTGCGGTTATCCGCAACGAAGGTTTTTTCCAAATACAGTGAATGAAGGCAGTTGGCCCCGATCTCGACAGGTTCGGCAAACCCGCAGATTGTGGGAGACCTTTTGGGAGAGCCGAGTTGTCCCGGCACTGGTGGCTCATGCGTTCAAGCAGCCAGGCTGCACCTGACGCCATCCGAGACACGAGCGTGACATCCCCAAGACGCGGATTCACTGTCCGCCACGGGTCGGTGGGCAATGGACGGCACCTTGTTCGCGAAAAACACAAGTCGATGAGCGTCGCTTTCGTAACGATGGCGAAGGCCAGCTTCCGGATGCACCGGATGTGCCATGATCTCGGCGTCGGCCTGATCGCCCTGGCTCGACGGCCTTGGGAAAGGAGCTGGCCGCTTTCCACAGAATACGCGCCAGTCTAACCTTCAGTGCAAATGACCACGGTCATCGGCGCGATTGCCGCGAACCCGGATCGCGCCCGCGTTCAAATTGAGCAAAGTCCCGTCCCGTTTCAGGCAGATTGGTTACGGCCGGAAACGGTTTGATCGAGATATGTGGGCGCGAAAAAGCCGGGCGCGTGGCCCGGCTTTTTGCGGTGCGTCAGATCAGGCCAGGTGGCCTTCGAAGAAGCTTTGCAGCTTGTCGAAGGGGATGATGTCAGTTTGGTCATAGAGATCGACGTGATCGGCGCCCTCGATGATCATCAGCTCCTTCGGTTCAGCCGCCGCGGCATAGGCATCTTCGCTGAAGTAGCGCGAGTGCGCCTCGGACCCTGCGATGATCAGCGCCGGACGGGGCGAGATCTCGTCGATGTAGGTAAGCTGCGGCATGTTCATGAAGGAGATCGCCGAGGTGACGTTCCAGCCGCCGTTGGAGTTCACCGAGCGGGGGTGATAGCCGCGATCGGTCTTGTAGTAGTTGTAATACATGGTGATGACCGGGTCATCGATGCCGTCCAGCGTATCCGGCAGACCGCCGGCCAGCGCGGGCGGGCCGTCCGAGGCCGCGTCTTCCCAGCGTTGTTCGCTGAGGCGGGTCAGCAGTTCCGTGCGCTGCTCAAGGGTCATCGCGTCGTAGTAGCCCTGTGCGTTGACGCGGGACATGTCGTACATGCTGGTCACGGCCACCGCCTTCACGCGCTTGTCGGCGGCAACGGCATTCAGTGCAAGGCCGGCCCAGCCGCAGACACCCAGCACGCCGATACGCTCGCGGTCGACCGCCTCGTGCAGGCCGAGGAAATCGACAGCCGCCATGAAGTCTTCGCTGTTGATGTCGGGCGAGGCGACATAGCGCGGCTCACCGCCGCTTTCGCCGGTGTAGGAGCCGTCGAAGGCCAGCGCGACGAAGCCGCGTTCGGCCATCGTCTGGGCGTAGAGGCCCGATGCCTGTTCCTTCACCGCGCCGAAGGGGCCCGCGACGGCCAGTGCGGGCATCGTGCCCTCGGGACGGTCGGCGGGGATGTAGAGATCGCCCACCAGTTCGATGCCGTAGCGGTTGGTGAAACTCACCTTGGAGTGCTCGACCGCGTCGCTTTTCGGGAAGGTCTTGTCCCAGTCGCCGGCGTCCTGCGCCCAAGCGGCCTTGCCGGCGAGCGCGCCAGCACCGAGGGCGGCGGCACCGACGCCAGCGGTGACAAGCAGCGAGCGGCGTGCGGGATCGGTCGGGTCACTCTTGTTGATGTCGTCAGACATGTCCGTATCCTTTGTTGGTGGTTGTGAACATGATCTGGGGCGTGGGCGGAGATGCATTAGAGTGCATAATTCGATTGCAAAAATGAGCCGGATTAATAAGTGGCGGCACCGTTCCACCGGTGCTGTTCGAGCGCCCCGCGCCCTGTCCCGACCGAGGCTCTCTGCGATCAGAGCGTCGAGCTTGGCCATGAGGGCATACCGGAACCCGGTGTCGGTGGTTTTGCCGTCCGGTTTCCGGGCCTTCATGCGGCGCCGGTATTCGCCTGACATCTGCGCCGCAGCGCAATCGCCGGTGGCCAGCCTGGCCTGCGCGTGATGCGCCAGCTCAAGCGGGGCGGGCGCAGAGGCCCTCCCATCCATGTCTGCACCCAGCCCGAATCGACCGTGTCGCACAGCACCTCCGGCCAGCGCCGTGCCAGCGCGTCATCGTGGCGGTAGGACATGCTGCTGCCGGTGAAGATCAGCCGATGCGCCGGCATGCTTTGCGACAGCAGCTAGGGCGAGCACCTGAAGCCGTTCCTCCGCCGAGGAGAACAGACTTCCATTCCCCGCCTACGATTTGAAGACTGTCGCCCGACGAACCGCATCACGCTGATTTCTATCGGGGTGCAGAGCCCCGGCTTGAGATCGATTGGCGCAGTGAGCCGTCGCGAAACCACGTGGACCAGGTCACCCAACATCTGGATTTAAGACGTCAAGGATGGCCGACTTCCGAAAAGGGCACAGCGAGTGTCACTGCGTGACCGCTTCCGGCCCCAAGCATCCACTGGCGAACTCGAAACGGAATGTCCGCTTTGCCACTCAGAAATGCGTCGCCCACTTCGGGTGCCGGTCGTCGATGACGAGCACATGCGTGTGCCTGCGATGCCCTTGAAGATGCGGATGATCGGGCGGCAGGTTGTCGTGCGTATGCTCGACCTCGGGCGTGTCCCCGGCGGGCCAGAGCCGCAGTGCCGCGACGATCCCGGCACCGGCGACGGCTGCCAGCACGACCAGCGCGGCGACAGCGCCGAGCCGGGTCATCAGCCAGCCGGAGAGCGGGTAGCAGATCAGCCAGCAGGCGTGGGACAGGGCGAACTGGGCGGCGAAAACGGCCGGGCGATCCTCGGCATGGGCTGACCGGCGCAGGAGGCGGCCCGACGGAGTCAGGACCGCGGAATAGCCAAAGCCGATGGCCAGCCAGGCAGTCAGGAGCATGAGCCAGGAGAGGCCGAGGGCGGACATTGCCACCGCGAGGGCGAGAAGGACCGCGACCATCACAACCGAACCGGCGACCATCACCGGACGATCCGGCAGACGGTCCAGCAGGCGTGGCAGGATCAGCGCCGCAGCCATCGACCCGGCGCCGAAGGCGAACATCGTCCAGGCCAGGGCGGAGTCGGACAGGCCAAGCATTCCCCTTACCAGAACGACTGAGTTCACCAGGACCATCGCTCCCGCCGCGGCGACCGCAAGGTTCAGCGCAAGCAGTCCGCGCAGGCGCGGGGTGGCAAGGTAGATGCGGATGCCGCGGGTGGTGCGGTCGTAGATGCCGCGCGGCTCGGACGGCTTGGGGCTCGGGAGCATGACGGACACGACGAGCAGCGCCGAACCGACGAACCCGACGACCGTTCCGAGGAAGAGCGCGTTGTAGCTCATCACCGCCAGCAGGAGGGCGGCGAGGGTCGGGCTGACGATATTCTCCATGTCATACGCGAGGCGCGAGAGGGACAGCGCGCGGGTGTAGCGCTCCTCCTCGGGCAGGACATCGGGGATGGTCGCCTGGAAGGTCGGCGTGAACGCGGCCGAGGCGGATTGCAGCAGGAAAATCAGGGCGTAGACCTGCCAGACTTCGGTGACGAAAGGCAGCGCCAGCGCGCATCCGGCCCGCACAAGGTCGAGCGCCACGAGCAGCGCGCGCCGGTTCACCCGGTCGGCGAAGGCTCCGGCGACCGGGGCGACGCCGACATAGGCGACCATCTTGATCGTGAAGACGGTGCCCAGCACCATCGCCGCCCCGTCTCCGGCCAGGTCATAGGCCAGCAACCCGAGCGCCACCGTCGCCAGCCCGGTGCCGAGCAGCGCGACGATCTGCGCCAGGAACAGGTGCCGGTAGGTGCGGTCGGCGAGGATGCTGAGCATGGAAACCTCAGAGGAAGCGGGAGATGGCCTTCAGCTCGTCACGGTCGGCCGCGCCATCGGTCAGACAGTGGTCCATGTGGTCATGGATCAGGGCCTGCTTGGCGTTGCGGATCGCGCTTTCGACGGCCTGCAACTGCTGGGCGATGTCGAGGCAGGGCTTGCCGTCCTCGATCATCGCGGTGACCGCGCGCAGGTGGCCCTCGGCGCGTTTCAGCCGCGTCACGATCTTGGGGTGGGTTGCATGGGTGTGGCCGGATGTCATAGGGTATGGGTAACCCCCCGGGGGGGATAACTCAAGATGGTGCGCAAAGCGCCCGAAAGTGGATGGCAACAGGCGGATGAGGCCGGGACGCGTATTCCTGACGATCTTGCGGAACGGCATGGCAGCAATGCTGTGCCTGTCGCTGCTTGTCTGGACGATCCAGCCGGTCGCCTCTCATGTGCCTGCCGTGCTGGACGTTCTGGCCGAGCATGCGCAGATGGTCGAGGCGCATGGCCACAGCCATGGCCTCGAGGAAGACTTGGCCTGGGCCATGCACGGCCACAGCCACGACAAGGCCGATCACGACCACAGTTCCGCGGTGCTGACGGGCGCGCCCGCCCTGCACTGGACCCCGGTCGAACGGAGCGCCGATGCCGCGCTGCCGACAGACTGGCGATCGACCCCCACAGCCCCCCACGACCGACCTCCGCGCGCGTGACGCCGGGCCTGCGGGCCCGTTCCGTCCAATCGCAACGCATATCGGAGATCTCTCAATGATCGCACCTTCGCAGGATGCGGCCCGGGCCATGAGGCGCCCGAGCATCGCACTCCTGATCTTCACCCTTCTCATGCTCTGCGCCACGCAGGCCATGGCCCACAATGTCACCGAGGGTGACGCGGGCTATATCCAGGAAATCTGGGGGGTGAACCTCATTCCCTTCATGTATCTCGGCGCCAAGCACATGGTCACCGGATACGACCACATCCTGTTCTTGCTGGGCGTGGTGTTCTTCCTCTACAAGATGCAGCACGTGGCGATCTACGTGTCGCTCTTCGCCCTCGGGCATTCGACGACCATGCTGCTCGGCGTCTGGTTCGGCTGGGGCGTGAACGCCTATTTCATCGACGCAATCATCGGCCTGTCGGTGGTCTACAAGGCGCTCGACAACCTCGGCGCTTACCAGCGCTGGTTCGGATATCAACCGAACACCAAGGCCGCGACGCTGATCTTCGGCTTCTTCCACGGGCTCGGCCTGGCGACGAAGATCCTCGACTACGACATCGCCTCGGAGGGCCTCGTGCCCAACCTGCTGGCGTTCAATGTCGGTGTCGAGCTGGGCCAGATCATGGCCCTCGCGGTGATCCTGATCGCCATGGGCTGGTGGCGCCGCCAGCCGTCCTTCTGGCGCCACGCCTACACGGCCAATGTCGTGATGATGTCCTTGGGGTTCATCCTCATGGGCTATCAGCTGACCGGCCTGTTCCTCACTTCCTGACATCACGGAGATACCCATGCACAACGCACAGAAACCCGCGCTCGAAGACCTGCCCACCACGCGGCAGCTGCTGAAATCCACCGCCATCGCGGCCGCCTCGGCCGTCGTGATCCTAGTCACCGTGGTGCTACCCGCCGAATACGGGATCGACCCGACCCGCGTGGGTGGTGTCCTCGGACTGACCGAGATGGGCGAGATCAAGCAGCAGCTGGCGGAAGAGAAGCGGCTGGACGAGATGAGCATGGTCGATGCGCGCCCGAGCCTCTGGGCGGATCTGGCCGGGCTCTTCGTCGGCAGCGCCGCCGCGCAGGACGCGCCGGAATGGCGGGACGAGACGATCTTCATGCTGGCCCCCGGCGAATCCGCCGAGTGGAAGATGGAGATGACCGAAGGCCAGGTCGCGCAATACCGCATGACGGTCGAGGGCGGACGGGTGAACTTCGACCTGCACGGCCACGGCGGCGGCAAGTCCGTCACCTACGAGAAAGGCCGGGGATCGACCGGCGAGGAGGGTGAGATCACGGCCGCCTTCGACGGCGATCACGGCTGGTTCTGGCGGAACCGGGACAGCAGTGTCGTGACCGTCACGGTCCAGGTCCGCGGTGATTACCAGGTGTTCAAGGACGCCAGCTGATGCATTTCAGCGGGGCCCGAAAGGGTCCCGCTGGCTTTTGAGTTTTGTTGGCGGGTTCTCGGGGCATTCGGCGCCCACAAACGGTCTTGCGCCGCCATCGGACTATATGGCGCGGAGGACACGCGCCCGACATGAGCTTAAGGAGGCCACCATCCGTTTTCCGATCACCATCCTCCTGATCCTCGTCCTGTCCGCCGTCGGTCTGACCTACGAGATTGCGGCCGGTCGCGTCCTCGCGCCGTTCTTCGGAACCTCGCTTCTGACCTGGACCACCGTCATCGCCACGGTGCTGGGCGGCTTTTCCCTCGGCAGCGCCCTGGGCGGTTTCGTGGCCGAGCGTCCTCGGGTCATCGCCATCCGGAATGTCCGCAACGCGCTGATCGCGACGGCGGTGCTGATGGCCGTGTCGCCGACGCTTCTCGGCACATTGCATGCCTCGGGCGCGCGGGGCACCTGGGGCATGATCATCACCGTGCTGGTGGTCTTCTTCCCGGCCTCCGTCGCCGTGACCCTGCCGTCGCCCATGCTGGCCAAGCTCGCCATCGAGGCGCGGCCGGGGCGCGAGGGATCGTCGCTCGGCATCGTTATGGCCGCCGGATCGGTCGGTGCCATCTTCGGCGCCATCCTCGCGGGCTTCGTCACGCTTCCGCTGATCGGCTCGACCATGACCTTCGCCGCCTGCGGTGCGGTGGCGCTCCTCTGCCTGCCGTTCCTGCGGGGCGGCGAGAAAGGCAACAAGGGCATCACCGTTGCCGCAGCCGGTTTCGTCGCCTTCGCGGGGCTCGCAGGCGCGCCGTCCTGCCAGTTCGAATCCGGTCTCTCCTGCCTCCATGTGGATGAGCGCGGGCCGGAGGTGCGGCTGATCTCGGACGGCATCATGCAGGCCTCCGAACGGCGCGTCCTGCCCGACGCTGCCGACGACACCGTCGGCCTCGGCCTCAGCTACACCGAATGGCTCTGGTCCCGGATGCAGCGTGACCTCGGACCCGCGCCTTCGGTTCTGTTCATCGGCGGCGGGGGCTACACGCTTCCGACAAAACTGTTGGCCACGCGCCCCGACGCGACAGCGGTGGCCGTCGAGATCGACCCCCTGGTGACAGAGGTCGTCCGGGCGCACATGCCGCGCGCTGGCGAGATGATCGCGCGAACCGGCTACGATGAGTCCGGTTCTACGGAGGCCAACGGCCGCCTCGGCCTCGTGCATGCCGACGGCCGCGTCTATCTGAACGAGACGGACCGGCGCTTCGACGCCGTGGTGATGGACGCGTTTTCCTCCAACTCCGTCCCCGCGCATCTGGTCACCGTGGAGACCTTCGCCCGCCTGCGCGAGATCGTCGACGGACCGGTCTATGTGAACCTGATCGACCGCGAAGACGGCCCGCTGGCGCGCGGGGTGAACGCGATCCTGAGGGAGCTCTTCCCACATGTGGAGGTCGTCGACGGTGCATGGAACCGGCGGGATCGCGGGAACATACTGTTCGTCGCATCTCAAAAGCCGGTGCGCCCCTTGGCGGGCCTGCCGAAAGGCTACAGGCACACGTCGATTTCGGACGCGCGGGCGTTCACCGACGACAGAGGGTGGACCGGGCATCGCTGAGCGCGGACCTGAGCGGCGATACCAATCTCAACATCATTTCCGCGCGGTTCGTCTGAAGGAACTGGCCTTTTCAGCGTCCGAAATCTCGAAACCGAAGTGCTTTTTTCGGGAACATCCAGCAACTGGAAGGTTGTTGTTCTCCTGAGAACTTCAGGAGATTCCCGATGGCCTACACCCGCTTTTTCCTCATGATCGCGACCTCGACCCTGTTGATGTTCGGATTGATGTACCTGAACACCTACCTCGTCAGCCATGTTTTCTGGTCCGAAACCCGCGCCTACATGGCGCTGGTCATGGGCGCGGTCATGGCGTTCGTGATGCTGGCCTTCATGCTGGGCATGTATACGAACCGCGCCGCCAACATCGCCATCTTCGCGGGGTCCATCGTCGTCTTTGCCGGGGCACTCTGGCTCGTGCGCAGCCAGGTGACGGTGCAGGACCGGTCCTACATGAGTGCGATGATCCCGCACCATTCGATCGCGATCATGACCTCATCGCGCGCCGATCTGACGGACCCACGGGTGCGGAACCTGGCGGACAGCATCGTCTATGCGCAGGACAAGGAGATTGCCGAGATGCGGTATCTGCTTGCCGACATCGCGGCCAATGGCGAGGCGCACCCGGGACCTGCCGCGCCTGCGCCGGAGCTGATGGATGCTGCCCGGGCACTTTCGTCCGAGGTCGTCAGGACCGTCGACCCGGAGTTCCTGACCGAGGACGACATCGCCAAGGTCTTTCCCGACGGCGCCGCCTGTCGCTTCACCTACACCGAGACCAGCCCGCCGGTGCTTGTCACCGGCAGTGACAGCGCGCTGATCCGGATCAGCGGCGACCTCGTCCGGCTGGAGGCCGATGGCGACGGGTTTGTCGCCGACCCGCTGAGCGCGCAGGTCAACCAGACGGACGATGCGGACCTGCACGACCTGATCGTGACCGCCGGTCCCGACTACACCGCCGGGTTCCGCGGCCAGTTCACCTGCGCGAACTGAAGAGAGCGACATGTCCGGGGACACCAGGCAAACCGTCGCGGGCTCCCGCGTGGTTATGCCGGAGCACGCGCTCGGCTATGGCCTGAAGTCGAAGCATCTGCTCGAAACGCATGATTGCAAGGTGGAAGACCACGACCTCTGGGCCCGCTAAGAGACCGATGACCTCAGGCGAGGGCATAATGTGCAGACGACTTCGCACACCTTCGTCGACGGAAAGCGGATCGGCGGCCACGTCGAGGTGCGCATCTTCCTCGGGATCGACCTGCTGGCGAAGAGACGAGAGCGCTATGGTCTGGCGCTGGCGGGCATTCCTATGACGGCAGGGCTCCTGCCGTGGTTCACTGCCCCGCTCGCCCTCGCCATCGGGGCAATCGGCGCGGTGCGCGTCTTCACGGCGGTCTGCATCGACAAGCGCAAGCTCGAGTGCGTCTGCGTCGGCTGGGATTGGAATGTGCCTCTTAAGACAATCTTTCTGACGGAGAACCTGATGAGGCTCATGCGGGTCCGGATCGGCATTCGGTTCCTTGCCGGGCAAACCGGAATGTGACGCCCGCTCCGATTGACCTCTCCAACGGCATGGGGCCATACTCCGGCGACACGTCCGGAGGTCCTGTGCGGCATATCCTTGTCATCATCGCGTTGATCGTCACCGCCTGGGCGTTTCTGCCCGGCGCGGCGCAGGCGCATGGCATGCCGCATGCAGAGGCGGGCACCACGACCATGGATGGTGACTGCACCGGCTGTCCCGAAATGGGGGGTACGGGCGGTCACGCCTCGGGTATTGACTGCCACCATGGCGCGGGCTGCGGTCCGGCGGCCCATGCGATGCCAGTCTTTAATTCGTTTGCGGTGGATCCGGTCGCGGTGCGCAGCAGCCGCCCGGACGAAGCTCTGCAACTGGCGTCCGCCTTCCTGTCCAGAGACCTGCCACCTCCACGATCCTGAGCGCGCCAAAGCCGCGACTGCGACGCCGATCGCAGATCACCGATATGCCCGGCCGCAATGGCCGAGCCCTTCAGGATCATGACCCATGAGCAAGATCATTCCCGCCGCCCTGGCCGTCGTCGCCATTGCCGGCGGAGCCTTTTACCTCACCCGGCCCGGTGCGCCTGACCCCGGTGCACAGCCGGCCCAAGGCGAACCGCTCGTCTCGATCACGGTGCCCGACACTTTGTCCGCCGACGCCATCATCGGCCAGCGGGCCTTCGACGCGACCTGCGCCGCCTGCCACGGGGCCAGCGCTACCGGAAAGATGGGCTTTGGCCCGCCGCTGGTGCACAGGATCTACGAGCCGAACCACCATGCGGACATGGCCTTCGTATTGGCGGTCCAGAACGGCGTCCGGGCCCATCACTGGGCCTTCGGAGACATGCCCGCACAATCCGGCCTGACGAAGGCCGATGTCGGCGCGATCATTGCCTATGTTCGCGAGTTACAACGCGCCAACGGGATCGAGTGACATGACCCTACGCATGACACGACGTGCCTTCTGCGGTGCTATGGCCGGAACCGCTGGACTTGCCGCCCTGCCGGTGCGGGCGATGGCACCAAAGACGCTGACAGCCCGCGTCGCCACCGCCCAGATCGCACCGCCGAAATACGCTGCCACCGAAGTATGGACCTATGACGGCGCTTTGCCTGGCCCTGTCCTGCGCGTGCCGCAGGGCGGGCGCTTGGCCCGCCGGCTGGTGAACGACCTGTCTGTGCCGACCTCGATCCACTGGCACGGCATCCGTATCGACAATGCTATGGACGGTGTGGCCGGCCTGACGCAGGAGGCCGTGCCGCCGGGCGGAACCTTCGACTACGACTTCGCCGTGCCGGACGCCGGGACCTTTTGGTATCACGCCCATACCAACTCGTTTGAGCAGGTGGCCCGAGGCCTGTCCGGCGCGTTGATTGTCGAGGAACCGGATGCGCCGGAGGTCGACCGGGACGTTGTTCTGGTCCTCGACGACTGGCTGCTGAACCCCGAGGACGCGCAGTTCATGGAACCGTTCGGTCATCCGATGAGCCTTAGCCACGGCGGACGCCTCGGCAACCTGCTGGGCACCAACGGGACCTATGACTATGCCCGCGAGGTGAAGGCCAACGAGCGCCTCCGCCTGCGCCTGATCAACGCGAGCAATGCGCGGATCTTCGTGCTTCAACTGGCGGGCCTCGAAGGCTGGACGATCGCGCTGGACGGCATGCCTCTGCCCGCGCCGGAACCCGTGGAGGCGGAACTGATCCTCGCCCCCGCACAGCGTATCGACCTGATCGTCGATGTGACGGCAGACGTCGGGGAAACCGCGGCGCTCGTCAGGTTCGACGACGACCAGTGGCGGCCCCAGGCGCGGTTCCCGGTCGCTGGCACGGCATCTGCCACCCGGCGCGATGGCCCCGCCGCCTTGCCGCCAAACCCGAACATTGAGGTGCCGGGCATCGACAGTGCCCGGCGGCTCGACATGGCGATGGAGGGCGGGGCCATGGGGCGGATGTCCGGCGCCATGATGAACGGCCGCGCCATTGGCTTTCGCGAGATGGCAGGGCAGGGACAGTTCTGGGCGCTTGCAGGTCAGGTCGGCATGACCGACACGCCCTTTGCCAGCCTCGACCGGGGCGAGACCGTGCGCGTCAGGATGACCAACGAAACGGCCTTCGCCCACGCCATGCACCTGCACGGGATGCACTTCCGGCAGGTGGCGGAGGATGGCACCCTCGGCCCGATGCGCGACACGATCCTCAGCTATCCGGATGAACCGCTGGAGATCGCCTTTGTCGCCGACAACCCCGGCAAGTGGCTGTTCCACTGCCACATGCTCGGCCATGCCGCGTCGGGCATGACCACCTGGATCAATGTAACCTGACCCCCTCAACAGGAAGGAAATACCATGAAGAAATACATCGCCATCGCCCTGATCGTCTCCGGCACTGCGGCTTTCGCCCATAGCGGGGTGAAGGACCCTGATGTCATGAACCGGATGATGGGCATGTCGGAACTGGCCAAGCAGATGAAGGTCATCGGCGGCATGCACATGGGACAGGCCTCGTTCGATGCGGTGGCGGTCAATGCCGCGCTCGAGAAGATCGCCGAGGAAGCGTCCTACATTCCCTCGCTCTTCGAGAAAAAGGCCCTCGATCCCAAATCCGAGGCGCTGCCGGTGATCTGGGATGACTTCGCGACCTTCACGGCCCGCGCCGAGACGCTCCAGACCACGGCCGCGGGCTTTGCCGGGACGGTCGAAAGCTCCGGCGACCTGATGCAGGTCATGCATGAGATCGGAAGGGCCTGCGGCGCGTGCCACGCGGACTTCCGCGCGAAATGAGACTTGCGACGGTTCTGTTTGCCTGCGCCGCAACGGTCGCGCAGGCCGATCATCGGCTCACGGATCGTGACATCGAAGCTGGCGCCGCCCTCTATGCCGAGACCTGCGCCTCCTGCCACGGGGCCGATCTGGAGGGGCAGCCCGACTGGCGCACCCCCGGAGAGGACGGCATCCTTCCCGCGCCTCCGCATGATGTGTCCGGCCACACCTGGCACCACGACACACCCCTCTTGCTGGAGTACACGCTGAAGGGCGGTCAGGCCACGCTGGAGTCGCGGGGCGTGACCGGCTTCAAGAGCGGGATGCCTGCCTTCGAGAAGACGCTGACCGAAGACGAGGTGCTGGATATACTCGCCTTCATCCGGTCGACCTGGCCGGAACGCGCGCAGGAGGTTCAGAGCCAGCGGACACACGCCGCCGACTGAAAACCCGTGCGCACGTGCCGGTCAGCTGGCCAGCAGCTTCTTCCGGGCGGCGTAGTCCTCGGCGTCGATCTCGCCACGGGCGAACCGCATGTCGAGTTCCGCCAGCGCGCCAGGGGACTTGCCGCCCGTCGCTTGCCCGTCCATGCGTCGGACGAACCAGACGATCCCGGCCACGATCAGGCCAAGGACGATCAGCCAGAGGACCGGTCCGAACACCATGCCGGGACCGTAGCCATAGCCCCAGCCCATCATGTGATCATAGCCCTCAGGGTCCGCCATTGCCGGCTGGGCCACCAGGGCAAGGGGAAGTGCGAGACGTTTCATGTTACCCTCCGGGGTTGAGACATCGCACCATCACCGTCCGACGGAATGCTGCGAATTTCCTTGATCGAGCGCAACCACACGAGGTCGTGACATGAAAAGGGGCGCCCCGGCTTGCCGGAACGCCCCGCCGCATGTCTGGCCGGATGGATTACTCGGCCATGATCTCGGTGACGGTCAGCTTGCCTTTCACGCGGTCGGCCGTGAAGGCGATTTCCTGACCTTCGGACAGGCCCTCCAGCATTGCCGGATCGGCGACTTCAAAGACCATCGTCATCGCCTCCATGTCGAGATTCTCGAGCGGGCCGTGATCGATTGTCAGGCGCTTCCACTGGGTGTCGACCTTGGTGATCGTGCCCATGCTCATGCCCGCACCGCCATGATCGCCGGAATGGGTGCCTTCCGCGGTGGCGGTCGAGGCGAAGAGAGCAAACGCGAGGGTCATCAGGGTTTTCATCGGAGGAGTCCTTTCAAGACGAGAGGGGTCGCGCCCGGACAAGCCGGACGCAGGGGGAAATCAGCCGCGACGCACATGGTCGCGGGGCGGGATGATGGTTTCGGGACTGGTGTTGCGGGCCTCCTCGGGAAGCTCGCCGGTCCATTCCCAGGCTTCGGTTCCGGGCGGGTTTTCATACCAGCCGGGGTCGGCGTAGTCGCCGGGCGCGATGCCATCGCGGACCTTCACGACAGAGAACATACCGCCCATTTCCAGCGGGCCGTATGGGCCCCAGCCGGTCATCATCGGCACGGTGTTCTCGGGCAGCTCCATCGACATTTCGCCCATGTCGGCCATGCCGGCGGTCCCCATGGGCATGTAGCCGCGCGTCTCCTTCCGGATCATGCCGGTCAGCTTGCGCTTGTCGGCGCCGATGAAGGTGGGCAGGTCGTGCCCCATGGCGTTCATCGTGTGGTGCGACTTGTGGCAGTGGATGGCCCAGTCACCCTCGTGCACCGCGTCGAACTCGTAGGCGCGCATGGCGCCTACGGGGATGTCTATGCTGACCTCGGGCCATCGGGCGCTCTCTGGCACCCATCCGCCGTCGGTGCAGGTGACCTCGAAGTCGTAGCCGTGCATGTGGATCGGATGGTTCGTCATTGTCAGGTTGCCGACCCGCACGCGCACGCGATCCCCCTTGTTCACGACCAGCGGGTCGATGTCGGGAAAGATCCGGCTGTTCCAGGTCCACATGTTGAAGTTGGTCATCTCGGCCACCTTCGGGATGTAGGTGCCCGGGTCGATGTCGTAGGCCGCCAGCAGGAAGGCGAAGTCCCGATCCACCGGCATGAAGGCGGGATCGCGCGGATGCACGATGAACAGGCCCATCATGCCCATGGCCATCTGCACCATCTCGTCAGCATGCGGGTGATACATGAAGGTGCCCGACTTGGTCAGGTCGAACTCGTAGACATAGGTCTTGCCGGGCGGGATCGCGGGATGGCTGAGGCCGCCGACACCGTCCATGCCCGAGGGCAGGATCAGCCCGTGCCAGTGGACCGAGGTATGTTCGGGCAGGCGGTTGGTGACATAGATGCGCACCCGTTCGCCCTCCACCGCCTCGATGGTCGGGCCGGTGGACTGGCCGTTGTAGCCCCAGAGCCGCGCCATCATGCCGTTGGCCATGATCCGTTCGACCGGCTCGGCGACGAGGTGGAATTCCTTCACGTTGCCGTTCATGCGCCAGGGCAGCGACCAGCCGTTCAGCGTGACGACCGGGTTGTAGTCCGGGCCGTTGCCGGGGCGCGGCGGCACCTGCGTGTTCGGGCTGTCGTAACTCGCGGCTTCGGGCAGGTCCCGGAACCGGGTCTGGGCCTGTGCGGCAGACGCCATGGCAAGACCGGCCCCCGCGGTCAGAAGTTGTCTGCGGTTCATTCTGCACCTCCTGTGCTTGAGCCACCCCAGATGGCGGCGGTCATGGCTGCCTCGGCGTGCCAGTAGTCGGCCTTGGCCTCGGCGTAGCTGAGTTCGGCCTCAAGCCCCTCGCGGGCGTCGGTGATCAGTTCGAAGGTCGAGGTGAGCATGCCGTTGTAGGACTTCAGCGCCTCTGCATCGATGATGCGGCGCAGCGGGAGGACCTCGTCACGCCAGTGCCGGGCGATGTTGTATTTGCCGGTGACGGCGGCATGGGCCGACCGCGCCTCGGACCGGGCGTTCACGGCCGCCTGCGCCAGTTCGTTCGCCGCGCGCATGTAGACCAGTTCCCCCCGGCGGCTGGTCAGTTTGCCTGTGTCATAAAGCGGGATCTCGAAACTGGCCTCGAGAACGCGCGAGGTCTCCGTCTCCCGTCCCGTGGGCGTGTCGGATCGCTCGACTTCGGCGCCTGCGGTGATCTCGATAGCCGAGAGCATCCGCGTCTGACCCGCCAGCCGGTATTCCTGCGCGATGGCCTCCAGCTCCAGCCGCCCGATGGCGAGGTCGGTGCGGTGCTCCAGCGCCAGCCTTTCAACATCCGACCGGCCCGGTCGACGACCGGGCAGCCCTGGCAGGCGATCCGGCACATAGAAGTCGATATCCGAGCCCCAGAGGCCCATGAGGCGGGTCAGTTTCTCCTTCGCCAGCTGCGCTTCCAGCCGGGCATCGGCCCGTTCGGCGGCAAGCTCCGCGGTGAACACATGCTCCCGCGCCTGATCGCCGCGGTTCATCGCGCCGGTGCGTCCCAGTTCGGCGGCCAGTTCCGACGCCGCATCGGCCGTGCCCTGCGCCCGTCCGATCAGCGAAGCCGCCTCGAAGGCCGCAACCGCGTCGATCCAGGCCTGCCGCGTCTCGGTCGCCAGCGCGATGGTCGCGCCCAGGGCGGCGAACTGCGCCTGCTGGAACTTCGTCTGAGCGATGGCGCGGCGGGGCTTCACCGTCGCCGCGTCGAGGATCGCGCCCGTCACGACCGCCTCAAGCGAGCGGGCCAGCCCGACCTCTCCGATCCCGGAGATCGTCACGCCGAAGGACGGCACGGGGCCCATGGCCACCTCCCAGAGGTCCGCCGCCGAGAGGCCCAGATCGGCATAGGCGGCCTGAAGGCCGCGGTTGTTCATCAGCGCCACCTGGACGGCCGTGTCGGGCCCGATGGTCTTGCGATGCACCAGAGCGCGGGCACGCGCTTCGTTCGCGGCCACTTCGGCGGCCGACTGCGCCCAGACGCCCGTCGCGCCGGTGGCCCGTTTCGTCCCGCTGGAAACCAGCGAGAACCCCGCGCCGGGGGCCGAAGCCTGGCCGACCAGCCCGGCATCCGCACAGGCCGCAAGGGCCAGCGGCAAAAGCGCGACGCTCATCCTGACAGCCCGCCTCATGATGACCCTCCCGGCGCCTGCGCGTCGTTCAGCTTGCGCCAGTCGCCCGGCGCCTCGATAGAGCGCGAGGTGTGCGTGACGGCGGGTCCGGGCGGGGCCATGTGCGCTGTTGACGGATCGGCGGCCCGCGTAAGCGGGGTGGCCAATGGGGGCTCGAAAGGCTGCGAACAGCCTGCGAGCGCCAGCGGCACGGCGGCCGCCAAGAGGATCTTCATGATTGGTCTCCGGAAGGGATCGGCAGGACAGGCGCCGGAAAGCGCCCTACGACGGCTCGATCACGCCTTCGGAGGTCGTCGCAGCCCGTTCGGGTGCGTCAGTTCGGTCAGGTCGGACGACGACAGATCATGCGGCGCGCCTGAGGCAACCTGGCCGTCGCCGAGCATCACGGGCATCACCGTCAACTCGGCCACGCAGGCATGGTCGCAACACATTGGCGCCGAGTCCGTCGGCGCCTCATCCGAAGCTTCGACCACCTGATGCATGCCGTGGTCCGCTCCATGGTGGCCATGGTCCATCACGGCAGTCGCGGACCGGTGCGCGGCATGCTGCATGGTGCCGCCCGCCTGCTGTTCGCACAGCATGGCACCGGACATGGCCATGACGGCGACCGGGGCGGCCACCACCATCAGCCCGGTCAGCGCCAGGAAGAGTGCGAGCAGGTATTTCGTCATTGTGATCGGATCATCATGCAGCGCGGGCGTCGTGGCAAGTCACAAGACATTCAGCTTCGCACGTTTCGAGCCCTTGGCCTGCTCCCCTTGGAGTTCGCTATTATGGGGTCGCCCGGTTCAGGGTTTGGTCCTCTGCCGACCATTGGTGATCTTCCCATGGCGTGAGCCCTGAGGTGCCGCCGGTTTCCGAGGCCACTGCCCTGTTCAGGCTCTGCAGCCTCAATTCGAAGCCAACGGGCGACGGCATGCCGTTGTTCGTGTGCTCCCGTTTCGGGGTGTCCAACATCTCGATGTATTCGGACACATCCCGTCTTGGATCGCCCCTTGTCCTTCCTCTTCTTGATCAGATCGCATGTTTGCGGTCCTGTTTCCGACCCCTCGGCTTGCCCTGAAGCGATCAGACCCGGTTGTATCCGGACCAACGTGTCATCACTCCACTTCTTGGCGTCCTCGATGACCTGAGACCCGACTGTCCCTATCTTGATAATCGTGGAAAGCTTGGCGTCACTTCGATCTGGGCGGAAGTCGTGCGAGTGAGGTAAGTCGAGGCGCAGCCGGATTCGGGTGGTCAGGCGGACCGTGGTGCCGATCTGGCTCGGACAAGACGGATGGATCGGATGCTGCTACCCAGTAGCGGGTGATCTTCGAAAACCCCCGGAGACAGAAGGAAACATCCGGGAAAAGCAAGGAATCCTGATTGGCGGACACAAAACGGAATGTTGTCTAGGTAGATGAAAATAAAAGTAAATAATGCTGCGCGCCTGTCCGTAGCCCCCATGATGGATTGGACGGATTGATCCAGAATACATTCATATAATCAATACAGTAAGCGGTGATCTTGTGTACCAAGTACCAAATTTTTCGCGGATGCCTTTTGTGAAGATCGCGGCGACGACATGTTAGGGCTAGTCCAAGTTTGGCCTGCTGCACCTTCAAGGCCGCCGCGGCATTGTTGCGGAACGATGGCTTGAGGCGTGATGGCCCCTTTATCGGTCTTTGTCAGGCGGTGCAGACGATCACGGCGGTGCCGAGGGCCGAGAAACGGTTCATCAGTGCAGCACGCATCTTGATCTCGGCGGATTGGCAGCCGGGGTTTCTAGCGGCAAAGCGTTTTCGAAGGATTTCAGGCAACGCATCTTTGGCTCGATACGCCTCCGTCCAGTCTAAGTCCGCCATCTTCAACGGGCTGGCCACTATCTCAGTCGCTTGCCGGGGCGGCAGCTTGAGCAGGACCTTGGTGGTCAAACGAACTGGATCGCCGCATCCGAGGGCAATGCAGGGCGATCGGGCTCCCATCTGCGGCGGGAGGGCAGTCTGAGGTTGATGTGCAGCTTCAGTGGCGCTGGTGCCAGTCAACGCGCGAGATGAATGCGTTATCCCCAATGCCACCCACTCCCTCAGTGATCATCTCCGTGGTGGCGAGTTCAGATCAGGGGGGCGCTGAAGGCCCCAAGTGCTTGGGGCATGACCGCTGTCACCTCATTGGGCAGTGGACGCTGGCCGGAAAACTGTTCAGGCTCCGCTTTAATGATTGAAATGATGTTCGTGTAAAATAGTGTGACTGAAGGGGGAGGGGCGATAGTGTCTTCATTACTCAAGTTTTTCCGAATTACATTCTTTCTTTTTGTCTACTTCATCTTTTGCATGATCGTGGTGGTCACAGTCCTCCAGGGGTGGCCGGTGGGTGGCCAAATGTTGTTTGCATTTGGTGCTCCTATCATTTTGGTCTGGTGGCAAGAAAAGCGGAGATCGCGGAAAGTCGCTGCAAAAGCGCAAGCCGTGGGAAGTTCCGAAACCCGACCACTCGGACCTGAGCTGGCAGCCCAACCAAGTGCCTACGACAAACGTATCGAGCGTGAGCGCGAACGAACTCGCGAAGCCATTGCGTCCCAAGCACCGGCTGCCATTCGAGCCTACTCCCCACCTACGCAGGACAACGCCGCAATCGCCCGTGCGGGACGGTCTTCCATGCCAGACTCATTGACCGCGGCCGAACGAGCGCAGCCTTCGCAAGCGACAGAGGCGGCCACCAAGGCCTACGTTCATCCGAAGCAGGACTACGCCGCGATCGTCCGTGCCGGAAAGTCCGCGGCGCCAGCTCTAGCTGCAGCGGCTGAAAGAAAGCAACCAGCGCCAGCTACCCTGTCTTGGAGATCACCAAAAATCGGGTGGATCCGATCTGACGAAACGACGAGCGTCGCGGGCCGCAACATCGGCGGGATGGTTTACGTCGGAACCCCTCCTTCGCTGAACACCAACGGCTATCGTTCAAAGTGCCGAGGCTATATCGATCCCGCTTTGCCAGTGGCAAAGCGGGGCACGGACGTTGCTGGAAGCGGGCTGCCGTATTGGCCGAACTACTCGGAAATCTCGCCGGACTGCAGGGCGACCTATCTCGATTGGCTTGCCGGCGGTCGAAAAGATGCATGGTTTGATGCAGGATACATGTTCCTGTATTTTTACGGGTTGGAGCGTCGTTTCTTCGTCGATCAGTCCCAGGATGACGCTAAGGATATCGTCCAGGAAGTTCGAAGGTTGCAGTCGCTGTACCCCGATAGTCACTCCGTCCGGCGCTACCTGGGGGAGTTCCTCGACATCGCGACTCTTGTCGAAATCGACTTCGATGCGATCGAGCCCATTTTTGAGAAGCAGGGCTGGGAACTCCCGTTTTCACTGAAGTACGCAATCGGGGCTCGGATTTACAAGGGCGAAAACTTGACTGCCGAATGGTTGTTGAGTTGGTTCATTTGTCACCCTGAAACATATCTGAGAACTCCGGCGACGCGATGCCGGGATGAGTTCATCGCTCTTTTCCGTATCCGGTTTGACCAGCGGTTTCCTGACGGGCTCAAGGTTGCCAAACCCCGGAAAACGCTCAAGGTATCCTATAGGGCTGCTTCCAGCGAGTTTGAGGGCTCAGCAAACCCAACTGTTGAAGGAAAGCCGGTGCCGGATATTTCTGGCCTGCGTAAGCCGGTCGAGATCGCACAAGAATTGGCCGATGAGGCTATGAACGATCTCGACAAGCTCAGTCGCTTCCTGGGCCGAAACCCTGACGGTCGCGGAAGCGTGGAAGCGCATGCATTGCTGCCTTCTGAACTGTGGGATGCCTTCCCATCCGAGGAAATGGACCGCTTGAAATCTTGGGCAAGCACTATCGTCGATCGGGGGGGATTGGTGCCGCTTGAGGAGGTGATCGGACGTCTGGAGGGAGAAACGAGCGAGAAGATCGGGAAACGGCAGATGACAGGAGCGGCCGACGCGCTCGCCCGTCTCGGTTTCGGTCTGGCGCCCGACCCTCGGTTTGCGCTCCGGTCGCCCAAGGCGGAGGAGCCTGTGGTACTGTTCAGCCTGGGCGAACCGATCGAAAGACTGGAGGAAGTTTCCGACAGCTATCGAAGCGCCCTGATTGAATTGGCACTTGGGTCGTTCGTTGCTCATGCGGATGGTCGCATCGCGGAGCCTGAGCGCAAGGCGCTGGAGGATCAGGTCTCCGCCGCGGACCTAAGCGATCAGGAAGGCCGCAGGCTGCGCGCAAACCTTGAATGGTTCCTGGCCGTGCCACCGGACATGACGCTCTTGCGCCGCAAACTGAAGGAAGTGGGCCAAGACAGCCAGGCCGCTATGCGGGCAGCGTTGGTTGGTGCAGCACATGCCGATGGCATTATTCACTCCGACGAAGTTGCAAGCATCGAGAAAATCTACAAGGCTTTGGGTCTAGATCCTGCGCTTGCCTACTCAGACCTGCATGCTGGCGAAGTTGCGGATGGTCCTCGCACTGTTCGTGCCTCGAAACCGGGTCGTCCGGGCGAAGCGATACCCGATCTTGTGAAAGCCAGCGGACCCAAGCTCGACGCTTCGCGGATCGCAGCAATCCGTTCGGACACCGAGCGCGTGTCGTCCGTCCTCGGTCAGATTTTCGATGTCGAAGAGGAAGAAAGCGGTGCCTCCACGCCTGACTACGAATGCCTGGTGGCAGGGCTTGACCCGAAACACGGCGCCCTTGTCCTCGAAGTACTTACTCGCGAGCATTGGTCTGAGACCGAGTTCGAGAAGATCTGCGCCTCGCATGGTTTGATGGTATCCGGGGCTTTGGAAGTCGTGAATGAATGGGCTTTTGAGACCTACGATGAAGCGCTTCTCGACGAGTATGATGGATATGACGTGTCTCCTGAGATTGCGGAGGCGGTAAAAGAAAAGATGAGTGCGGAGGGCAGGGATGTCGAAGTTGAAACCACGTGAACGCGATGCAATCGTGCAGGCGCTTCGGGCAGGGGTCGTGCCCAAGCTCGGCCTGCGTCACATCCAAGTCGGCCGCGTCCGCGAGATTGAAGAGCTCGTCAAGGACATGGACCGGATATCCGATGGCGGATCGGCGATCCGGTTCATCATCGGAGAATACGGATCGGGAAAGACGTTCTTCATGAATCTGATCCGTCTTGTCGCGCTTGAAAAGGGTCTGGTGGTGATGTTCGCGGACCTGGCGCCCGACCGGCGCATTCACGCGACCGGTGGTCAAGCTCGAGGCCTCTATGCAGAGATGGCCCGAAACCTGTCGACACGGACAAAGCCAGATGGCGGGGCCTTGGCCAGCGTGGTGGAGCGTTTCGTCAGCCAAGCACACCGCGATGCTGAGGAACGCGATGCGCCCACGGGGTCTGTCATTCGTGAACGCCTTGGTCACTTCGAAGAGCTCACCGGGGGGTTTGAATTCGCAGAGGTGATCCGGCGATATTGGGAAGGCCATGAGACCGGCGACGACGAGTTGAAATCCGCTGCCTTGAGATGGCTGCGTGGTGAATTCGCCACACGCACCGACGCGCGCAAGGCGCTTGGAGTGCGAACGATCATCGACGATGCCAGTGTCTATGACCATCTGAAGCTGATGTCGGCATTCGTGTGTGAAGCCGGTTACAAAGGCTTGCTCGTCGGCCTCGACGAGATGGTGAACCTCTACAAGCTGACCTCGTCGCAGGCTCGCAATGCAAACTACGAACAGATCCTCCGGATCCTGAATGATGTGCTGCAGGGCAGTGCCGAGAACCTCGGATTTCTCATGGGCGGCACACCGGAATTCCTGATGAACACCCGTCGAGGGCTTTACAGCTACGAGGCCCTCCAGTCGCGTTTGGCCGAGAACACCTTCGCGCGAGACGGGTTGGTTGACCTTTCAGGACCTGTTGTCCGGCTGGCCAGCCTGACCCCTGAGGACCTCTTCGTTCTTCTGGCCAATGTCCGGCGGATCATGCAGGACGACGCCGGTGCTCTGCCAGACGATGCGCTCGAGGCCTTCATGGCGCATTGCTCGGACCGGATCGGTGAAGCTTACTTCCGCACCCCGCGCAATACGGTGACGGCCTTCGTGAACCTGCTTTCCGTGCTCGAGCAAAACCCCGGTGTCGAGTGGAGCGACCTAATCGAAAAGATCGAGGTATACGAAGACCGCGGCGAAGACATGACCGAGGTCGACGAGTCGACTGGTGCCCAAGACCCCGGTGATGATGACCTGATCAGCTTCAAGCTCTGACGCCGATGAGCAGTGCGTTCGACAAGCTGGCGAGGCCTGTGCAGAAATGGATACGCCAGCAAGGATGGCGCGAGCTTCGCGACATCCAGGCGCGATCCATCCGGACGATCTGCGAGACCGATGCCGATTTGATCGTTGCGGCTTCCACGGCGGGCGGAAAGACCGAGGCGGCGTTCCTGCCGTTGATTTCACAGGTGCTTGACGAGCCGTTCGGCGGCATCGGCTTCGACCTGCTTTATATCGGTCCGCTGAAAGCCTTGATCACGGACCAGGCCATGCGGCTGGAGGGCATCTGCCAGGAAGCAGAGCTGCCGGTTGTTCCATGGCACGGGGATGTTTCTCAATCGATCAAGACGCGCGCGCTGAAATCTCCAAAAGGGATCCTGCTGATAACTCCAGAGTCCCTTGAGGCACTGTTCATTCGTCGCGGTTTGGAAATTAGCCGCCTGTTTGGGGCCACGCGCGCGGTCGTTATCGATGAGTTGCACACGGTTCTAGATAGCGAACGCGGTGTCCAGCTCCGTTCGTTGCTCACAAGGCTCGAGCTCACGATAAAGCGCCCACTCCGTCGGATAGGTCTGTCAGCTACGCTGGGCGACATGGACCTCGCCAAGGCCTATCTTCGCCCTGACGCTGCAAACGCTGTCCAGCTCATAGAAGCAGATGGCGGCGAGGCTGAATTGAGGCTCCAGCTTCGCGGCTACGTATCAGGCGATGAGGATGAAAACAGCCCATCCGCAACGGATGCCATCGCAGCCCATCTGTTCAAGCACCTTCGAGGCAGCGACAACCTCGTCTTCGCTGGGGCGAGGCAACGAGTCGAGATCTATGCAGATCGGCTGCGGGAACTCTGCGAGAGGGAACATCTGCCGCAGGAATTCTATCCTCACCACGCTAGCCTCTCCCGCGAACACCGAGACTTCGTGGAACGCCGCTTAAAGGACGCCGCAAAGCCGACAACTGCCGTCTGCACGTCGACGCTCGAGCTTGGAATCGACATCGGTGATGTGACCTGCGTGGCCCAAATCGGCGCGCCATTCAGCGTCGCCGCGTTGCGACAACGTCTCGGCCGGTCCGGCCGACGCGAGGGACAACCAGCCGTCTTGCGGCAGTATGCCGTCGAGACTCAGTTGACGCCAGAAAGCAGCTTCGTTGATCGTCTTCGCCTTGGTTTGATCCGGTCTATCGCGATGATAGACCTGTTACTTGAGGGGTGGTGCGAACCGCCAAGACCGCAGGCGCTTCATCTTTCGACGCTCGTCCATCAGATACTGTCTGTCATTGCACAACGCGGAGGTGCTTCTGCCAGTGTGGTCTACAGAATCCTGTGTCGCGAGGGCCCCTTCCGCAAGGTCACAACCGAAGTTTTCGCGGATGTGTTGCGTTCGATCGGTCATACCGAAACCGGTTTGATCGAACAGTCCGGAAGCGGACTGCTACTCTTGGGACCTGCAGGCGAAAAGCTGGTCGAACATTACAGCTTCTACGCAGTGTTTCAGACGCCTGAGGAATTCCGCTTGGTCGCAGACGGGAGGGATCTTGGCACCCTGCCGATTGACAATGTTCTTGCCCCAGGGATGCTTCTGATTTTCTCTGGGCGGCGGTGGGTGGTTCAGGAAATCCATGACCGCGAGAAGGTGATCGTGGTCAAACCCGCGAAGGCGGGCGTGCCTCCTGTCTTTGGCGGTGATCCTGGTGACATTCATGACAAGGTGATTGATCGAATGTTCGCAGTGCTCGAAGGAGGCACCCAACCGGCATACATGGACGCGGTTTCTCTAGAGATGCTAGACGAAGCGCGTGCACATTATGACCAACTTGGGTTTCGAGCCACAAATATCCAGGCTCTCAGCGAGCGTACATCGATCATCGCAACGCGAGTGGGGACGGTTAAGACGTCAACCCTGGCGCTCGCACTTAGAAGTGAGGGATTTTCAGTCGAGCAGCATGACGGGTTTCTGCTGGTGGAGGTCGGCGATGAAACACCTGATCTTCGAGCACTCCTGGCCGATATTCGATCCGGCGAACCTGTCGATTTGTTCGCGGGAGCAGGAAACCTGATGTCGGAGAAGTTTCATCCATATCTGTCTAGCGCGCTTCTAGTTCTGGACGCGGAATCCTCAAGGTTGTCGGTGCAGGCGCTTCCGGATGTGGTCGCAGCTATTGTTCGAAAAGGATCCTTAAATTGAACGCTACGTCCGCCCCACATCTGCTGTCTTCACTAGTAAGGCCCTATCTGCCCCAAGGATTTGACGCAAAGGGCGGACAGCTGCCGTTCGCTGCGACCTGAACGAACGGCGGCTCTGGTGCTGAAGCGGATATGCAGTTCGGGCGGCTCCGCTGCCACAGCGACCGACAGTCCCGGACCTAACCGCCGATTGATCTCCTCATGAGCAACGTCCGCTTTGCGCCCAATCTCAGTCCTTCTAGCGTCCGGTGCTCTTCTCCTAAGACCTGTCGCCTAAGGCCGATGTCAGGCGCGTTCCAACATCACTGGCCAAGCTGCAAAATAGTTCGCAGAACGGTCGACAATGACTTTCCGGCTGCTCCCCATCGCCTGACTAGCGGCGCAACCACTCGTCGCGGATCTTGTCGATCGCAAGATCCTTCCACTCTTGCTGCCAGAGGTCCCAGTAAGGAATATCAGTCGATGCTGGAGCCACCGTGCATTTCTCGATTTGGACTACAGACGGTAGGGCGACAGCCTCTCCGACGAGCAGCGCTTCGCCCTGCTTAAACCCGGGCATCTTGTCGATAAGCGTTCCCAGCGAGTCTGGCAGCAACTTGCGAACGTAGCCTTGGTCGACCGGATTGGTCAGGCGCATTGCGATGAAATTGTTGCATTGTGAAAAGATCGTCTCCGAAATCTCTGAGGGCCTCTGACTCGCTAGGAGCAGGGTGACACCATATTTACGACCCTCCTTGGCAATGCGCTCGATCGACATTTTCGACGCTCGGAACTTTGAAAGTTCGCTAGTCGGCACGTATTTGTGCGCTTCCTCGTAAACAAGGAGGATCGGTGCATCGTTGTTGATCTCTTCCTTCGGATTGGCGGCACAACGCAGCCGCTTATAGAAATAGCCATGCTCGAAAATCAGCCGCGAAATCAGGGAGACCGTGATGCTCAGGACCTCGAACGGGACGCCGCTCAGATCGATGACCGTAACGTTGTTATGCTTGTCAGCGCTATAGCCGAGAATGGATCGGAGCGTTTCCTCAAAAGAGATCGATTTAGAATTCTCGCCAAGGAAGAAGTCGAGGCGCCGATCATTAATCTTGTTCTCGAGACGATTCACAAAGTTGGTCAGCCGCCCATGAAGGCTACCCTGCGTGAGTTTCGGTTGTCCGGCCTTCGCCTTGTTACTAGCAGCATACACCTCGCCGGTGTCGACCATCTCGGTGTTGAGATGGTTGGCATGATCCAAAACGTAGCGAATGTCGAACGGGAGCGGGGTGTCCAGATGGATCCGGTTCCTTTCGTCGTCATTTCCCGTAAACTCAGCCTTACGGCTTTGGATCACGGCATCCTTGAACACGTTGCGCTGATTGTGGTCATTCGCCTCGGTGTCGAGAAAGAACTCTTCCAACTCCTCGCCGCTCAGCATCCAGTAGGGGAGAACCAAGCTGGTGCTGTCGATGAAGTTCGCCTCCGGAAAAGCCGCACGATATTCCGAATGGATATCGAATATGATCACGTGAGAGTTGTTGAGCGTATAGTCGCCCTTGGCGCCAACCGCCTTCTGAATGATCTTCGCGACGGTGTGCGACTTGCCAGAGCCCGTAGAACCGACCACTGCGATATGCTTGTTGAAGAATTTATTCCCGTCGACAGGAACCTCGACCTCATTGTTCGTCGCGAGGTTCGAAAAGCAGAAGCGATCCTTCACGGCTAGCGAACTTCCATAAATCAGTCGGATATCGTCGATTGTCGCCGGTTGGACTGTCTTTGGTGGGATGGCGAGGGCGTCGCCCCCGCGCTCAAACTTCTGATCGCGCAGAACGCCGAGCGGGAAGGCCTCGATCACGTAGTCTTGGCTGCCGTCATCGCGCGCCTGAATCTGGAAATTCTCAATGATAGCGACCAGAACCGCGTTCTCATTGTCGGCGATCTTCAAGTAAGATCCGACGCGGAGAGACTCTTCAGCGATTCTGAAATTCTCGAGGTCATCGACAACAATCTTGACCTTGTTTGGAAAGACCGCGACTACTTCCGCTTTTACATCACTCATGTCATCTCCTAAATTATCTTATTGATATCTTCGTATTTTGGAACCTGGAACCGGGTATGGTTGATGGCGACATCACCAAAGTCTTCAACCGGCTCACTGCTATAGAATTCGTATATCTCGCGTGAGCGACGGAATGACAGAAAGGTCTGCCGCGCCTCTGTTAGATTGCAGAATAGCCTCAGTGCCGGGCCGGCAACGGACGCGCGGCGGGAGATAGACCCGGCGTCGAACTGGGCCCCCTTGAAATCGTAGCCATCGACGAAGCGAACGTCTTCGTTGTGTAGCTCCTGTTTTAGACCGACAAGTTCGCTTTCGCCGATACCGACGAGCAGAACGTAAGGCGAGAAGGGCTTCGCGTCGCGCTTGGACAGCTTGGAATATTTCCGGGATATGGTCTTCAGAAGCATTTTAACCGTGCTTCGGCTATAGCTTCTACCAGCCAGATGGATGATGAAAAGCCGTTCCACAGGGGAGACGTTGACGCCACTTGCGAAGAACTCTTTGCGCAACTCAAGATAGTATTTATCCATACCGAGCTTAGCGATAAACCACTCATCAAAGAGATACGATGATGTGTCTATTCGCTTTACAAAGGCTTTTCTTGTTATGACCCGCCGAGCCTCCTCCGATTCGGTGGCCAGTTCTTTGATAACTCGCAGGGCGCTGTTATAATAAAAGAACTCAGCCACGAACGGCGAGCACTCAAATTCTTCTGCCAGACTCTCGATGATACTCCGAAACTGATCGTCGAATTTCGCCGCGTTCACGTCGATGGATAGAAGTTTCAAGAAGCCTTCAAGCTCGGCGTCACTGAGACCCAGCTCTTCATGCTTTCTGATCGTTTTCCCCTTCGATGTAGTGGTGAGAAAATTCGACTTGAGGAATCCGATATCGAAAGGGAGCGCGAGCTTGTTCTGCCCAGACGCAAAATGCCCGCTAAGCTGATACTGGATCTCTGGCCGACCGGCGGTGAGGCCCGATTTGTAGTGTTCGAGCATGAAAAGGATCGCGGGCTTGATAACAGAATGGTTGTACTCGGATTTCTCATAATATTTACACTGGACGGCGGTTGTTTCCGTGGCCGTTTGGACGTCAATGTCCTCGATGCATTCGATCGCCACAGAGTCATTATCTCCGGTTAGCGCGAGGATGCTGAGTATAGAGCGGTCGAACTGATAGAAATAGCCAGTAATCGTGGAAACCGCGCTCCGATCGGTCATCATTACCCCCTGTGGAGATCCGCGGCGCGGACGTCACGTCTGCCCTTGTTCGCCATAGAAATACTCATTTTCGATCATTCCTTCTTTTCTACGCTCGCATATCGGAGATTCATGACATCATGGTCGCAACACGATCCGATTTCCAGCGGCATGTCTGAAAGTGCGCCTCGGCAGGTTGGCCAGGGAGCGGAAATCCATGGTCACTGATGTAAGCGACTGGCTCTGGTGATCAGATGTCGGGAATGACGGCCATCTCAATCGGGGGACCGCCAAGCGAACAGACAGAAGACGACCCCAAAACGGTCGTTGGTCGGTGCTACCGCGAAAGGCAATTCCCCGCCCTCGGTGTCAGCGCTCGGTCGCATGCAGCGCTTAACACGAATGTCTTGAGCGGGGCTGAGACCGGTCATCCGTTGCTCCTGGCTCGAATGTCTCTTGAGGGCCGAGGCTGCATGGAAGCTCTTATTTCCCGAATTCGTGAAGAATGGTTTCCTTGCTGGCCTGCCTGTGGCGGCCCGCATTGGAACAAACTTACACAGGTGCGCCTGTCCAAGAATATCGTTCCGGGGCAGGCAATGTTCGATCGAGTTTCCACACAGCCTCGGCCGAGAGCGAACATCCCGAGTTGGTCGACCGCGATGATGAGATCCAGTTCTGAGGAACGGGTCTCCCCTCAGACCCAGCGGAGAAACCCGCCAGACTGAAGGCGTTTCGCGCCTGCCGGTGCCCGGCGAGTTGGTTGTCGAAGCCGCGCAGGCTAAGGAGCTATCGGTTTCCACCCCTTTCTTCCACGATGCCTTTACTGCGGTAGGCATCAAGCATCATGCGCGTATATTCGGCCGTGCTCCGGGTCATAGTGCCCAAACCTGGCCATGCGAACAACGGATCCGACCAAGTAACTTCCAACTCAATTTCGATCCCAAGCAGTGCGGCCACTTTGATCGCAGCGGTCGGCTCTTTGTCCTCGGGCCAGTAGTGATCCTCGAGGGAAACAATCACCTCGAGATCGTCATCAACCCAGATCTCGGCCAGACTCGCTCCCATTCGCTCGCTGGCACTCGCGGCATCCTCGAACAGGGCTGATCGGATCAGATGGGTCACCTGGTTCTTGTTGAGATCAAGCCTAGGCCGCGGATCAACAACTGACACGATGGGTTCAATCTCTTGCTCTTCGGCGCGGGATTGGACTGGCGCTGGCTTTTCATCGTTCCGTCCCAGCCAGAAGGCTTCTGGAAAGATGTTGATCGGTGAAGCGCCGCAGCCGGGGCAGTGCCATTGGTTTCCAGCGATCTGTGGACCGGTGATCTCTGCGTCGCAGTGAAGGCAGTACCAGAGGTTTGATTTCTCCATCTCCAAGAACGGATGGCGGACCGTTCCCTCTGCATCCGGTTTTGTGGCGCGCCGTGGCCAATCAGAAAATCGTCGTGCCTTGACGCTCTTCATCAACTCCTTGGCAATTCCGATCGCCTCTGCAAGCAGCACTCGATCATTTATCGGGCTGTTCTGGGCGTGGCTGATGTCGATCTCGACATTCGGGGCCGCCGAGGGGTTTTCTGGCAGCACTATTCGCCAGCCCTCACCTTCCATATAAACGTCGCCGAGCATTGTCTTCAACTCGTATGGATGCCCCCTTACATCTCCCCGAGTAATTGCATTGGGCCCTCCGAATACATGGTCAAAGGCCGCGCCTTCGTAGGAAGTAATGCGTTCCACAAACGCCTTGATTGAGGCGACTTGTGCTTCGGATGGGGTCCACTCTCTATTGGCGCTTCCTGTCAATGCGTTCCAATGAGGAAAGCCCAAACGATTGGCAACAAAGTCGAGTGCCACATGTTGCGGTTGCCCCATCGCTCTGGCGCAACGCTTTGCCAAGAGCTTCAATGTTTTAAGCTTGTCGTTCTCTGTCATGATCCATGTCCAAGCTGGATCCGACTAGGTGCCCGCTGCTAATCAGACCCGCCGATGGCATGAAGTCTGCTGTTCGAAGTCAAGGTCGCTGCAAAGCTTCGCATGGCGGGCACACCGGCCTGCGAGAAAGGCCGAGATCAACATCTGCCATTTTCGAGCGCAGGTCAACACCGATGAATTACAGGCGTGGGAGTCCAACAACTAAGCATCGTTTGCCAGAAAGGGTACCAGTTTGACCGGTTTCACGGCGACGGGTTGAGGCCTGGGAGAGTGGTTCCCGGCGCCTGTCTCGGGAGATACCCAGATGATGTCCCGGCAACTTGTGTAGCTCCCCGCGGGCCTCGCGCTTTTAAGCAGGCCATCGCGCTTGAACTTCGACGCGGCCGCTAGAGCGGTTGAGCATCGCCCTAGGGACAGTGCTCACTAAAGCTTGTCGAACACTGAGCCCATCCTCGGCTCGAACAGCCTTTCATAGGTCTTGAGCAGATAGGTGTCGGTCATACCAGCCACGAAATCGCTGATGTGCCGGAGGTCGCCATCTGCTGCTTCGAATTTCGCTTGCGCATCGCGCGGGAGCAAACGTTCTGGATCTGATTGCATTGCCTCAAAGACCGAGACAACCATGGATTGCCCCTTGAATTCGAGATGTTGCACGCCCGGACTGCGAATAACCACCTGCATTACGAGCTCTTTTAGGGCCTTGAGGAAGCGGGCCTGACCTTCTGGAATCTCGACGCGCCAGCGGAGCAAGGGGTCTTGGAATTCGGGACATTCGATGAAACGGACGGGTGTAATCAGATGATTGACCCACCGGCTGATCCAGCGCTTGCGCGTGTTGCTGTCGCCAAACAGCCCGTCGACCATGGCCTCGTATGGGGCGTTGCTCTCGGTGGGGCCCTTCAGCCGCCTTTCTTCGACAAAGATTTTGCAGGATTCCTCGGGAACGAGGTCGCGGAACTGGCGCTCTGTGACGAGCCGAAGTGCAATGGCATCCTCCAAATCATGGACCCCGTAGGCGATATCGTCCGCGAGATCCATGATGCTGCAATCGAGAGACTTGTGGAGAGTGCGGGCATGCTTGCCTTCGCGCTTTTCGATCGACGTGAAGGCATCCCGATCGGCATTGCCGAGCGGCTCGAGAATCCAGTCGACGACGTCGGTTTCGCTGTCGAGATATCCCTTTGGCGGAGTCGAGGCTTTCAAGTCGATGGTTTGCAGAACCGAAGGGCCCTCCTGCAACCGCGGGCGCAATTCGGGGTTGCGCAACCTTGAGAGTGCAACAGGGTATTTCAAGACGCCAAGCATGGAACGACGTGACAGGTTGGCCCCCGCAGCGGCTGAGAAGTTTTCGAGCCGTGCCAGGAGACGCAGGGTCTGGCCGTTGCCCTCGAACCCTTCCGCATCGCGCATGCAGTAGTTCAGTGCGACTTCACCGCCATGGCCGAATGGTGGGTGGCCCAGGTCGTGGGAGCAGGCGATCGCATGGATTTGGCTGCGGTCCGGGAGACTTGCCGTTGCCGAGTGATCGGGGAAACTGCGCGCGAGCTGGACTGCGAGCCCTCCCGCGATCTGAGCAACTTCCAAGGAATGCGTCAGGCGCGTGCGATAGAAATCACTGTCGCCGAGATTCAGGATCTGGGTCTTGCCCTGCAATCTTCTGAATGATGCCGAATGGATCACCCGGCCATAGTCGACATCCCCGATATTCCGGGCGTCTTCCTTCTGCGGGTTCCAGGCCTCTCGGCGAGCATTCCAAGTACTCAAATCAACTCTCCTCGGCGCGATGTCTTAAAGTTCATGAATGACCGGAGGCGTTACGCAAACGCTCTTTGCGATCTCGACCACGTGGCGGTGGTGGGTCAGGTAGATCGCTTGGCCGCGTCCGCCGATGGCTTCCATGACGCGGCAGGCGGCGCTGGTGCGTGCCTCGTCGAAGGTTTCGAAGATGTCATCGCAAAAGAACGGGAGCCTCGTGCCCTGCGCGACAAGTTGTTCGTGGGCCGCTGCCCGCAGCGCTAAGTATAGCTGGAAGCGCGTGCCCTTGGACATTTCGACCGCACGCTTGCTGACCCCATTGCCATCGACGGCGAGCAAAATCTCGGACTCCTTGTCGATCTGGGTACTCAGGGTCGGATAGGCGCCTTGCGTGAGACTGGCGAAGCAGTCTTCCGTGGCTGTCAACATGCCGCTGCGATGGCTGTCGCGATAGCGCCGGATGGCGTCGGAGGCGAGGTGATGGCCCAGGGAAAGTTCGAGATGCTCCAAGGCAGCCTCTTCGAGCTGCAGTTCCAGCGTGGCTTTCTGCTCGACCAATTCCGCAACCGTGTCGTCTCCCTTCACCTCGGCTAGGGCATATTCGGCGGCTGTGCGGTTTTGAATGGCGAGGGTCAGCTCGTCCTCGGCATGGGCAAGATCGGATCGGTTGCTGTCGAGTTCGCCCTCCAATGCGGCAACTGAGGACTCTGCAAGCTGGGCGCGGGCTGTCTCGATGTCGGTCGTGCCCAGTTCGGCCAGGACCTGGCGGGTGATTTTCGCCAGCGCGGCGCGGTTGTCGATTGCTTTCTGCGTGCGAATTGCGGCCTCGCGCAGGGCGCCGATATCGCCCGGGGTGGTCGTATCGGGGAAAAGCATGGCGATGGTCGCGACCTCTTGGTCGATGGCGTTTTGTCGATCCTTGTGTTCGACAAGATCGGCCTCGGCCGTCTCGATCGCGGTGTCGAGTTTTCGGCCCGTCTCAGTGGCCGAACGCGCTTTTTCCGCCAGGGTTTTGAGGGCGGCGAATGTCTTTGCCGCCGTTGCGTGAGGCTCCTGCCCATGGGCGCGTGCCAGGCTGTCGATCTCCTGGGTGAACTGCTTTTGGTCCGCCTGCATGGTTGTGATCCGTCGCCCGGCTGCGGCCCGTGTGTTTTCGTGTTCGCGCAAAGCGCGCAGGGGCTCCAGCGATGCCTCCAGCCGTTCGGGGGGCAATGCCTCTCCGAGGAGGTCGTGGACCAGTGCGCGCCAGGTCTTCTTCGTATCCTCCTTTGCCTTAAACGCTTTTGCGTAACGCTCTTCGCGCCGGGCAAGATCCCGCTGCGCCTGTCGCAGGGTTGCCTCGGCCGTTGTATGGGCGTCGGTTTGCTTGCGGTCGTCCTCGGCCTGACGCCGGGCCGCCGCCAGGGCGCCGGTCAGGTCTGTCGGGGGAAAGGGCAGGGTCCGGGCCAGCTCGGCCAGTAGGGCGTCGGCGCGTTGGAGGGTGGATTGATTGGTCTCTTCGGTATCGCGCAGGGCCTGGGCATCTTCGCTGGCCGCCTCGTGACTTCGCCGCCAGTCCAACCATTCCGCAGGCGTGATGCTGTCTGGAAGGCCAACCTGAGCCGCCGCCGCGCTGACCGAGGCCTCGATATTGGTGCGTTCTTCACGAAGGGTTTCCAGGCGTTTGTCGGTCTGAGCCGCACGGGCGCGGGCCTGGGCTTCGGCCTGGCCGATTTCGCGGAGCTGTGCCAGTTCGCGGGACTGCGCCAATCGCGCTTCGGCAGCGATATCATGCCCTTGCATTGCCTCGTGGAAGTCGGCGGCGGTCTGTCTGTCCAAGGCGGCAAGATGCTCCGCCCAGCGTGCATCGCGCCGCGCGCGCAGATCCTCGGCATCGGCATCCGAGATGAGCTTCGCGTCCCGGGCCAGTGATTTGGCCTGAGCCCCGCGGGCCTCCGCATCCTCCAGATGCTCGTCGCGCTTTGCCGTTGTCGTGCGCAGGTCGTGAAGCAAGTCCTGATGGCGCTCGGCCCAGTTGGTTGCCTGGTGACGTGAGGTCGGGCAGGCGGGTAGGTGATCGAAAGTGACGCCTGCGAATGAGAGCGCAGCCAGGGAGCGCCGCGCCTTGATCTTCATATCCGCGATCGCCTGTTGCGCTGCGGCGTAGGCAGGGGCGAGGGTCTCCGCATCGAAGCGCAGCAGAATATCTGCTACCTGTGGGCGTTCCTCATCCGCGGGCGCGCCATCCTGCATGGCTTCGGTCGCGGCGATCACCCGCTCTTTCAATTCGGCGGTTTCGCGCGCCTCGATCTTTTCTTGGGAAATCGCCTCGCGCAGAGCTTCCCTGGCGCTCTCCAGAGACGCAATATCGGCGCCCGACAGGACCAGCCCTTGCAGATCGACGTCTGGCGAGGTGACCCCAAGATCCCATGCAGCCTGCTTCATCGATGCCTCCGCGGCCCGCCGTTCGTCCTCGCGCCTGTCAAGGTCGAGCTGTGCGGTTCGATCCCGCGCGGCGAGATCCTCCAGCGCTGCCAGCGCGGTCGAAAGCTCAAGACGCTTCGGATCCAAGGCGACGGCGTCGCGATTTTCCCTGAGGTTCGCGATCTCCTCGGTCAGGCGTGCGATATTCTGTGTGGCCAGCCCACGGTCTCTGTTTAGCTCGATCAGCCGTTCCGGATCGAAATCCAGTTGATCGGGATAACTCGCGAAAGAGGCAATCGCCTGTTCCAGGTCCCGGATCTCGCCCATCAGGGGCAGGGCACGCCGCTGCGCCTCCATGCGCGCCTTCGTCAGATTCAGCGCATCCCGCGTCTTGCGCGCCTCCCGCTCGGCCTCTTGTGCCTTGCGCAAATCTTTCTTGAGGGCCTTCCAGGCGCTGGCGGTCACGTCGCGGTCTTTGATCTCTTTTTCAACGTCGGCCAAGGCGCGTTTCAATTCGGCCATGTGGGTGGTGCGTCCGCGTTTCTTCCATAGCGCGTCGGCCCGCTCGCGGACGTGATCCAGAACGGTGCTCAGGTCGGCCACGCCCGCTGCAGCGGAAAAGAGCAGGCGCCCGATATCCCCTTCGGCATTTGCGATCTCTTCGCCGCCGCGTTCGATTGTCTCGTCGTCAAGGCAGAGCAGGCGGCGGTAATCCTCTTCGGACAATCCCGCGAGATGGGCGGAGAGGGCAGCCTCGGGCAGCGGGGTGCCGGTCGCGTCGACCAGCGATCCGCTGCGCGTCGGTAGTCGCGTGAAATCACGCAAGACACCGTCGATGTCCAGCCTGGCCGAGACTTGGAGGTTATTGCGCGGATGCTTGAACGCATAGCCCTCGCGCAGCGGGAAGCCGTAGAATAGCCGTAGGACGGCTTCCATCGTGGTGGTTTTTCCGGCTTCGTTCGGGCCATAGATGATGTGGAAATCATGGCCATCGGAGGCCGAGCCAAAGTCGAAGTGCCGGTCGGTGAAATGGCCGAAACGATCAAGGGAGAGGCGCTGGAGCCGCATCAGTGTCCGGCCCCCTTCATCTGGGCCAGGACGACGTCGGCGCCGGCCTTGGTCAATTTATCCACCATCGCATCGCGCGCGGCCTCATCCGGCAGCAAGCGGTCGCGCAGGGTAACGGGCAGTTCCTGCAGGACGGTCTCGACCTCGTCGCGGGCGAGGGCGGCAAAGCCGGGCTCGCCGCGGATCGTTGCCATGATCGTCGCCAGTTCGTCGGCGGCGCCGCTTGCGCCTTCGGTTGCGTCCGGCGGCGGCAGGTCGAACAGGAGTTTGTCGATCCAGAGATCCCCGGTGGCCTGGGCAAGCTCGTTCACCTGTTCGATCCAGACATCGCGATCCCGTAGGATTTGCCAATGGCGCTTCGGCGTTCCGGTCAAGATCAGTCGGATAACGCCGATCGGCGCCGCGATCTGGTTGCGCATCGCACTCAGGTGGGACTTCAGCAGCCCGCGCAGAGCCTCGTCGCTCTCCGTCTCTGTCACATCCAGTTCGCTTTGGGCGAATTCCACGACCGAACTGGGTACTTCGCTAATATCGATCTGGCCCTGATCGATGGTCAGCAGCGTCGCGGATTTTGGGCCGGACTCGCCTATATCTCGCCCCTGCGGGGTGCCGGGCATGACAATCCAGGGTGCGGCCGAATGGACCTGCCGTTTGTGGATATGGCCGAGCGCCCAATAATCGAACCCCATGCCGGCCAGATCGGCGAGGCTGCAGGGGGCATAGATATCATGACCCGCCGCACCGCCAAGCGAGCTGTGCAGCATGGCAATATTCACCACGCCCGGAACCGGCGGTTTGAACCGCGGCAGAAGGCTGTCGGGCGCGTGACGGTCCGCGAAGCTGACACCGTGGATCACGATGTCGTCTGTCAGCGGCACCATGCCGCCGCGTGCATCGAAAGCGTGAACTTGGGCAGGCAGATCAAGCGCTCCGGTGATCGGGTTCTCGGCATCATGATTGCCTTTGATGTAGAAAACTTTGATCCCCGCATCGCCAAGGCGATCAAGCTCGGCCATCAGGAAGGCGCCCGTTCTTGCGCTGCGCTCTTTTCCATCGAACAGATCGCCGGAAATCAGGACTGCGGAGAGCTGTTCGGAGATGGCGAAATCGACCAGTCCGCGGAAAGCGGACCGGGAGGCTGCTGCAACCGCGTCGCGAAGGTCCGAGTTGCGCAAGGCCAGTGACCTGAGGGGAGAGTCCAAATGGACGTCAGCAGTGTGAAGAATTTTAATCAAGATCGAACCCCTGACATAGATCACGTGAGCCTGGCGCTTGCGTATTGAACAGTAAGGGAAATTTCATTGGACTCTGGGCGCGAGAGGTTGCTCGATAGTGAAGTTTCTGTGGCACGTTTCTTCCTGCGGGCCACCATGCCATCCTCCATCCAAATTATGCGATAGTGGCCTGTTGCTTCATGAAGTGACTGGGGTGCGTCAACAACTTTTCAGCTAAAGTTCTGAGGCGGCGGGTCATGCGGTGGGGGATCGCAAGTGCGGCAGACACGATCGTCGCCCATGCACTATCCTCCGAATAAATCTCCTGTTTTGGATCGTTCGTCGAGGAGATCATAGAAGGTTTCCATGTGTTTTATGAAGCCCTCTTCAGTAACTCTGTAACGAAAATCAAAGGTTTCTGCTTTGAATTTTCGTATCCCGGACAGTTCTGGGTACTCTGCCAAAATTAAGAAATGCGGGACTTTCCTCTCGGTCGCGGCAATGGCGTTAACGATCGCATGCCTCTGTTGCTGCTTGAGTGGAGGTGACTTATAGGGATAAATGAAGACTTCGAAAATTTCCTGATTTGCCTTGAAGCTAAAGTCAGGTGAAATGTCGACTTCATGTTTTCCGAAGGCGATAGCCCGTCGCTCACGTTCGATGAAATTTGCTTTACCAATTGGAATATATCCGCAGATTCCGTCAAATATTCCTAATTTTGCAGCGGCTTCCCCAGGCCCATCCAAGGCCGCAATCGTGTCGCGCGCTTTATCTACGGGGTATCCTTTCAGGATCATAGTCAGGATATGATAGAGATCTTCGTAGTTCCAAACGCCGCCGCGTTGAGCATCATATGCGGCGATTTTTTCTTTTAGTCTTTGCCGCTCTGAGGATGTTCCCGAAGGCCCATGTGCGCCGGGATTATATTCGCCTAACCCTCTGAGAAATTCGGTCTTTGACGTTCGTCGCACGCGCGCCTCGGATGCAGGATGAAATACAGATTTGAAGTCAAAACGACCCTTGGCATTGCGTCAAGACGTGACATTGCCAAGATCATCGGATTTCCGCTATCTGGCGTGAAGTCTGTATGCCCACCTGCTCAGGTGCGGATGTGCTGATTGTTTTCTGCGAGCTTTGCGCGCTCGGCAATGGATGCGCAACGTTCGATGAGGTCGTCGAAACGCTCAGCGTCTTCAAGCAATAGGCCGTCGTCGACCATGTGCGCGTAGTCGGCCGCGAGCGCGGTGCGAGCCTCTCCGTTTGGGACCAGTTGCAGATTGCCATGAACCGCGGCTTCATAGTCCACGGGTGTTCCGCCGGCCGTCTTCTCCGGGAAGAACATACGCTTGTGCCGCGCGACTGCTGAGGCGAGGTCTCGGTCGGAAATAGCCACATCCGCGATGCCTGCATCGTCGAGGCGTACCAGGTCATGCCAATGGCGCGCGAAGCGCTCCCCGCGGAGCCGACCCTGTACGCAAAAGACATGGATCGCCGTGGCCTTCTCCCAAAAGGTTCGTTCGGCATGCATCACGCGCGGTGTCGCGGTCGGAAAGGTCACGCCCTCGATCAGCCCGTTCGCATCGCAGGTGACGTCACGCAGGCTCGCCGGTTCGCCGGTCGATCTCGCGCCGAATTCCAGCATGACGCTGGGGGCGACATAGCCGGAGCCAGAAGAGGCGGCTTTGTAATCGATGAAAAGCTTGTCGCCATCTGCCCGTGTCGAGGCCGATAGCCCTTGCGCTGCAATGGCGTCCTGGATCAAGGGCTGCGTCGTTTCGACGACCCATTTTGGCAATCTATCCCGAACAGCTTTCGACCAGCGCTTTTCCTCACTGCGTGTGGTTGGCAGGGCTTCGGCGCGTTCTCCCACCAGATCAGGTGCGATTGCCCGTATGTCATAGGTCAGATCGACATCTTCAGAGAAGCGCTGGATCACCCCATAGGCTTTGGAAAGGGATGTTCCGCCCTTGAAAACGAGGTGCTCACCAAGCTCGGAACTGAAGAGGGTCTGAAGGGCCCAGACAACCCAGACGTCCTTTTCGAGCAGGTGCGCGGGCCGCCCGGAGCGATCTGCAGCTACGGCCAGGGCTTCCTTGCGGTCTGCAGGCGGCAAAGACAGGAAGAGTTCAGACATGCGCCGCCTTTCCGACACTGCGTGCAAGCCAGGTCGGGAACTGCGGTGCTGCGGTTACCAATTCGTCAAACGCCGCTGCGGGCAGTTTCTGCTTCAGCGATCTAAGAGCTGTCTCTGCCTGTTCCGGCCCGAGCCAGGCCAGGGCGCGAACAGCACTGCCAGCCGGCCTCTTCCCGAGGGCGAGTTGCCATCGGGGGGCGTGGCGCAGTTCCACGAGTTGTTTGCCCAATGAGAGCGTGCGGCTGCGACCCGAGGTCAGGTACACGGAGCGAACAGGCACTTGCGTGGTCAGGCCGAGTGCATTCGCTTCGGCGGCGCCGGTTGGAACGATGATTTCGCCACGTTGCGCCGCGAGGGCCTCGACGGCCTGTTCCACGGACGGAGCGCGCGTTCCAAACCGGCTTTTGATCGGTCGCAGGTAAACGCCGCGCCCGGCACGGATCAACTGGCCGCGCTCGGCAAGGCGCGACAAGGCCTGATCCACACCGGCACGGCTGCCGAGGTGCAGCAGGCCCTTTGCGGCAAGTGGCGCTCCTTCCGGAAGTCCCTCTGCATGGGTCAATATCTGTTCTGCAAGGTGCTGCATGATCGTTTTCCTGTCAGAAATATATGCAGTTTTCTGACAGAATTCAATCCGTGCTGTTGAGCGAGATGAAGAGGGTGGTGGCTTCGTGCCGTGGGTAGCAGGCTGGCCGTCGGCGATTTTCAGAGGGGAACACGCTTACCGAAGACCCTGCAGTTGAAGGCATTCCTTGACGGCTGCAGCCCGCCTCTTGTCCAGGTACTCGGCCAGATCGTCGATATGGACGCCTTTGGCGCATTTCTGCGATGCTTCCATTCGGACGAGGGGGAGGGCGATCGAACCGGCCGAGACTTTGCGGATGAACTTGTCGGTACTCAGACCGAAAAAATCCCTGGCGACATCCTCAGCGGGAATGATCGGTCGCCCGGAATACATCGCTATCAAGAGAAACGCCGTGTTCATGATCCCGGAGTGAAACACGATGGCATAGCTGGGAGAAGGGCGCGCAGCGGGTTGGCGGGGAGACGGATAGCATAGAGCGCAAATCGGACGGGAGCGTTGGATCGGGGAGACTCTCCGAAGCGTGTGAAAGGGGGTAGGGAGCCCATGCTTGGGTAAGTCGGGCGGGAGCCTCGACGCCAAGCAACGCTTCTGGAGAGGCCGCAAGACCAGTGCACCTTTTGCGGTGCAGACATCCCCGGATCCCGCTGGGGGCGCTGCCACACTGGTGCTGCCGGCAGGAGGAGGGTCATCCAGGCCCGCGGCAGCGCCTTGAGGGCCGAGCCCTCTGCGCTCACCGACCAGAAGGCTTTGGCTTGGGCTGATGCAGGCGCCGGCTGGTGTTCTTGCGGAAGGTGTTGCGCAGATCCTTGTTGATCAGGTCGATGTCGAACCAGTCCGGATCGAAATGCCCGCCGGCCCAGCGAAGGTTGGAGTTGTGGTCCTCGTGGTTCGGATCGCGGATGGTCTCGAGGAAATCGGCATAGGACCAGGGGCCGCCGACGTCCTCGGGCGGCCGGGCACGGGCACCTTCGGTGCATTCCGCGTGGCGGGGCAGGGGATCGAGGGATAGCCACTCCTCGATCCGGATCACATGGGTCCAGTCATCGCCAAAGTCGTAGAGGTAATTGAAGGTCAGATCCTGGCCGGTGAAATCCGCAAGCCTGACCCCGGTGTAGTCGAAAATCTGCGGTCCGCCGAAACCATCCTCAAGCTGATCGGGGTCGCCATAGCGCAGCCCGCCGATCCGGAACTCATGCAGATGGCTGTCGGTCCAGCTGAACGCGGCCTGCAGCACCAGATGCAGCCTGTCGAGCGTCCAGTCGGATGCACGGCGACCGAAGAACCGCCTTTTCGGGCTGCAGAAATGCCGACACGGCGGTGAGCGCGATCAGCCAAGATTTCGGATTGATGAACTGGAACAGCAGCGCCTGAGAAAACGAGATCGGGGTGGCATTAGGTGATTGCGCCAGCGCATCGGCTTTCCAAAGCTTCAGGGCGAGCCAGAGCAGATAGAACGTCCCAGCCACCTTGAGTGCCAACTGGATACTGGGAAACTGTGCGAAAAGGCTGCTGAGACCGGCGGCCACGAGCAGGATCTGGGAGATCACACCGGTCGGAATGCCAACGATCTGCGGTATGGTGCTCCGAAAGCCAAACACCAGCCCCGCGTTGGCGAGAGGCGAAGGCCCGCTCCGAAAGCCTTCAACAGCTTTCGGATATCATGGCGGACTGGACCAAGGCGCTCTCCGTCGAGATGTTTTTCGTCGAGGCTGAGAAGCGTATGCAGATGGTGGACGGAGAGCGGCGCGCGCATCTGGAATCCCGGCTGCGTTTGGCGCGTTCGATGCTGGGCGAACTCGATCCGCTGTCATTTATCGAGCAGTGGGTTTCGCCGGAGGAGCGCTACCAGAGAAAGTTCATGGATGAATAGGGCGCCAATAGGATGGACGGCATATCGCTAACTTGCCTCTATCTCAGCATTCAGCGGCCATGAAAGTTGATGCCTGTACCTGGCAAAACCTTGAGTGATGCGCGGATCCTTTCGATGAGATTGACGTACTGGCGCATCACGTGTTGCCGATTGCGAGCTGCATTCCAGGCCAGTTTACATATTTATCGCCTGTTTCCCGGATATGCGTATAGCGTTTCAGGCTAACCCATGACCTGTGTCCGCTGACCGCCGCGACATGGGGAATGTTCCAGCCCATCTCGAATAGCCGAGAAATGCCTTCATGGCGCAGATCGTGGAAGTGCAGATCCTCGATCCCGAGCAGCTTGCAAGCGCGGGTGAAGTTGGCCGTGATTGCGTCCGGTGAGTAGGGGAAAATCTCACCTTTATGCCCGGGCATGCTGTCGATGATCCGAATGGCTTCCTCAGGCAGATCGACCCAGGTATCGTTTCCGAGCTTCTCGCCGGGATGCTTCATGTCACGAACAAGGATGCGTTTATGCTCCTTCTGGAAATCGTCCCAGGTGAGTCGGGTGATCTCTGCCTGTCGGCGCGTCGAGAAGAGAGCGAACACGATCACCTTGTGCATGGGCATGGCCTGAGGTGTTCTCTGGCGCCGATCAATGAAATGAGCCAGCAGCCGGTCGAGTTCATCGAGGGTGGGTCTGCGGTTCCGCTGCGCGGAACGCGAGATGATCCCCATGCGGCGTGCGACGGTGATCGCGTCTCTCATCTCTCGGTCATCCAGTCGGAAGTCCCACATCGGTCGAGCTATGGCGAATATGGAGGCGAGGTGGCTCGCGTAGTTCCCGACGGTTTGCGGTTGTCCGGGCAGAGACTGAAGGAACTCGATGATATCCTTCGACTTGATGGTGGAGCAGGGCAGATCGGCGATTGGGTAGGTCGCGATGGTCCTGAGGACCTGCGCTTTCGTGCGACCGATTTCCTTTACGGCCTCTTCAGTGTAGCGCTCGATCGCTTTGGATAGCGGAGGGTCAGATACGTTCAGCTCCTCCAAGGCACCAGGCTTTGCTAGTTCTTTCTCGCGCTTCTTTATCCAGGTCGTCGCAGCTGGGCGTCTGTCAAAAGTCTTCGTCTCGTGATAGACGGTTCCCTCGCGCATCACTCGTACACGTGCCCTGTAGCTGTGACTTCCATCCTTGCGTTTGCGTGTGGTGATCGAGCCCATGATGGCCTCCCCATTTGGTCCACGAAATTGTATTTGGTCCACGGGACCAAATCCAGTGTCGAAATCGACGGGTTTGGCCCATGATGAGCGGAAACGAGACGAAATGTAGGTGCCTGTAAGTGACTGAAAAATATAAAAAACAAGACTTATCAAGAGTTTCCTGCCTGTCCGTGGCCCCGATGATGGACTGGACGGACCGCCATTGCCGATTCCTGCACCGCATGCTGTCGCGGGAGACGCTGCTCTATACCGAGATGGTGACCGCGCCGGCGTTGGTGCGGGGCGGCGCGGTGCATCTGCTGGACTTTTCGCCCGAGGAGCATCCGGTCGCCCTGCAGCTTGGCGGCTCGGATCCGGAGGAACTGGCCGAGGCCGCCCGGCTCGGGCAGGCGGCGGGGTATGACGAGATCAACCTCAACGTGGGATGCCCGTCGGACCGGGTGCAGTCCGGCACCTTCGGGGCGGTGCTGATGAAGCAGCCGGGCCTCGTGGCCGATTGCGTCGCCGCGATGCGCGAGGCGGTGTCGGTCGAGGTCACCGTGAAATGCCGCATCGGCGTGGACGATCAGGACCCCGAAACGGTGCTGCCGGACTTTCTGGACCGCATCCGGGGCGCCGGTGTCGGCCGGGTGACGATCCACGCGCGCAAGGCGTGGCTGCAGGGGCTGAGCCCGAAGGAGAACCGGGATATTCCGCCGCTCGACTACGGGCTGGTGCTGCGGATGAAGCAGGCGTTTCCGGATCTCCACCTGTCGATCAACGGCGGTATCGCCTCTCTGCCGCAGGCGGTGGAGCTGCTGGAGGCGGGGATGGACGGGGTGATGGTGGGCCGGGCCGCATATCACGCGCCGACAGACATTCTGGCCGCGGCGGACCGGGTGATCTATGGCCACGACGCGCCCGTTACCGACCCGGTCGCGGTGGCGCGCGGGATGTTGCCCTATATCGAACGGCATCTGGCGCAGGGTGGAAAACTGGCGCAGGTGTCACGGCACATGCTGGGCCTGTTCGCCGGACGCCCCGGCGCGCGGCACTGGCGCCGGGTGCTGTCCGAAGGCGCGCACCGCCCCGGTGCTGGGCCCGAACTGGTCGAGGCGGCGCTGTCCGACCTCGCGCAGGCGGCCTAGGCGGTCGCCCGGCTGCGGCGCGAGAAGACGACCAGCATCAGCGTCAGGGCCACCGTCGAACAGACGGCGATCGCCAGCAGCATCGGCAGGGCGGTGCCGTCGAAGAACAGACCCGACAACGTGATCATCAGCCCGCCGACGAGCATCTGCAGGGTGCCGCCCAGCGACGACGCCAGACCGGCGATGTCGCCGTGTTCGTCGAGAGACAGAACCATCGCGGTCGGGATCACAAGGCCGAGGCACGCGTTGCCGAGGAACAGACCGGCCATGATGACGGGCAGCGTGGCACCCCCGGCGAGCGCGATCAGGGCGAGCGTGGCGGTGAAGCCGAAGAACCCCCAGACCCCCGCCCGGACCACGCGCGTGATCCCGTAGCGCGCGCCGAGCGCGCCTGCCACCTGCGAGGCGCCGAAGAAACCGACCGCGTTCACCGCGAAAGCCAGCGAGAAACCGGTCGCCGACAGGCCGAACTGGCCGGTGTAGACGAAACTGGCCGAGGCGATGAAGACAAAGAAGCTGGCCATGCCGAACCCGCCGATCAGGGTCAGCGAGACGAAGACGGGATCGCTCAGCAGCACCTTGGCCCCGCGCAGAAGGGCGCCGAAGTTCAGTGCGCGGCGCCGCTCGGCGGGTAGCGTTTCGGGCAGCGCCAAGAGCGCGACCGCGAGGTTCACCAGCGCCAGCACCGCCAGCACGCCGAAGATCGCGCGCCAGTCGGCAAAGGCGATCACGACGGTGCCCGCCAGCGGCGCCAGCATCGGCGAGACCGAGATCACCAGCATCAGCATCGCCATCAGGCGCGTCGCCTCGACACCGGTATAGCGGTCGCGGATCACCGCGCGGGTGACGACCATCAGCGAGGCTCCGCCAAGACCCTGCACCGCGCGCCAGAACGCCAGCGACCCGGCGCTGTCGGCCAGCGTCGCGCCGACGGAACCCAGCCCGAAGATCGCGAGCCCCAGCAGGATCGGCAGCTTGCGCCCGGTCCGGTCGGCCAGCGGGCCGTAGAACAGCTGGGCCATGCCGAAGGTCAGGAAATACGCGGTCAGCGTCTGCTGGATCTGCGCCTCGGTCGCGCCGAGGTCGGTCGCGATCATCGGCATCGCGGGCAGGTACATGTCGATGGCCAGGGGCCCGATCAGGCCCAGAAGGCCGAGGATGATGGCAAGACGCAGCATGGGGAGCGCTCCGGTTGTGCGGTCCGGTGACCGTCGATCCGCCGGGGTCTACGCCCCTTGGCCCGTCAGGGGAATGCTGCATTGCCGCACGGACGCGGGTGCAGCTGTGCACGGTCGGGCGCCGCACTTGCGGCGCGCGGGGAAACGTGCTTGTGACGGACATCCGCATGACGGACGGGGGACAAGATGGAAGACACCGGCCTTATCCTGACGATGCTGGCCCTGCTGGCGGTGATCGGCGCCTTCGCGGGCGTGCTGGCCGGGCTGCTGGGTGTCGGCGGCGGCATCGTGCTGGTGCCCGCGTTCTTCTATGCCTTCCAGACGCTTGGCTTTGACGGGCCGAACCTGATGCAGATCTGCCTGGCCACCTCGCTGGCCACGATCGTCATAACCTCGCTCAGATCGCTGCATTCGCACAACCGCAAGGGCGCGGTGGACTGGGACATCCTGAAGGCATGGGCGCCGGGGATCGTGGTCGGGGCCCTGCTGGGGATGCTGGTCGCTGCGTCTGTCCGGTCGGTGGCGCTGCAGGTCCTGTTCGGGGTGCTGGGGATCGTCGTGGGGCTCTATCTCGGGTTCGGGCGGGCGGAATGGCGGCTGGCCGACGCGATGCCCAAGGGGCTGAAACGCGCGATCCTGTCGCCCCTGCTTGGGTTCCTGTCGGTGCTGATGGGGATCGGCGGCGGCAGTTTCGGGGTGCCGCTTATGACGCTCTACAACCGGCCGATCCACCGGGCCGTGGCCACCGCGTCGGGCTTTGGCGTGGTGATCGCCGTGCCCTCGGTCATCGGCTTCCTGCTCTACACGCCGCAGGGCCAGATCCCGCCCTATTCGGTCGGCGCGGTGAACCTACCGGCCTTTTTCGTGGTCATCGCGATGACCCTCATCACCACGCCTTGGGGTGTGAAACTGGCCCACGCGACGGATCCCAAGCCGCTGCGCCGGACCTTTGCGGTCTTCCTGTTGCTGGTCGCCCTGAACATGCTGCGCAAGGCCATATTCGGCTGACACCCGCCGCGCGGATTCCCACGGATTACCCCGTCAGGGACACGTTGGGGCCGCATTCGATTGCCATCTTCTGCTCAACACCAGCAGGAGTCCGGCCATGCTTGAGCTACTTGTCGTCTTTACGCTCGCATCTATCGGTATCTATTTCACGACGACCGGCAACGATCCGCAGCCGGAGAATTCCGGCCGGGACGACGGCTATGATCGCGGCGAAAGCGGCGAGGAAGAGGGTGGCATCGGCATTCTCGGCGTCGACATCGGTCGCCGCGCCCGACAGAAGCGCAAGCGCAAGGCCAAGGAGGCCGCGCGCATGGCCGAGGAGGCCGCGGTCGACACCGGGATGGACGAGGCCGGTATGGACGAGGCAGAGAGCGCCGCGCGTCCGGCGCGGGCCAAGCCGGCCTTTCTGCTGAATGCCGAGGCGCATGAGGACGACCTGCTGGACGACGACGGCAACGACGTTCTGGGCGCCGAGGACCGGCTGAGCCTTGGCGGCGCACCGGCGCAGGTCGAGAACGAGGATCCCGCATTCGACGACGCCATTCTGGGCGCCACGATCCGTTCGGTCATGGCCGAAGCGGGAGACTCCGGCCAGTCCAGCCGCCCGAAAAAGCCCGCGCGGCGTTCGACGCCCGAACTGGACCGGATGCGCGAACTGATGCGGCGCGAGGACATGTTCGTGCCCGCAGCGGAGTCCCTTTCGACCGCGGAGTTCCGGGACGAATACGAGTCCGAAGCTGAGCCCGAGTTTGAAATGTCCGGACATGACCCCGATCTCGACGAGGCCGATCTCGACAATGATTTCGAAGACGCGCTGTCGCCCGCGCCGGCGCAGAGCCTCGAAGGCTGGTCCGATGACGACGACGAGGATGACGACGACGATCTGCGGGCCATGCAAGCCCTGCGGGAAGCGGCCGAGGCAGACTATGACGGCCCGCCGGTGATCGAGGATTTCGACCCGCGCGAGGATCAGATCGTCATCGGCTATCAGCAGGGCGAAGCGGGTGACGGCCGGATCGGCATCGTCGAGGACCCCGAGAATCCGGGCGATGCGCTGGTCAAGCTGGGCGGTCGCGTGGTCGCCATCGTGCCGGGCGGCTTCGGCAAGGTCCGCGCGCATCACATCGACCTCTTCGTGATGGAAGAGGCCGCCTGAGCTTTACTGATCGCCGCCGCGCGCCAGCCGCGCGGCCCGGCCGCCCCGCCGCCGCACCAGTTGCGGGCGGCGGTCCGGCAATTCGGCCATGATCCGCGCCCGTTCCTCGGAGGAATAGGTCATCCACAGCGCGATCTCGTCCCGCGTCCGCAGGCAGCCGGTGCACAGGCCCGCATCCGGATGGATCATGCAGATCTTGACGCAGGGCGAGGAGATCTCGCGCCGCTTCCAGACTTCATCGCTCATGCGGCCCCTCCGAGATGGCGCAGCCGGTCCAGCACGCCCTGCAGGATGTAGCCCGCGGCGACATGGTCGATGACCTCGGCCCGGCGGCGGCGCGAGGTATCGGCCTCCAGCAGCGCGCGTTCGGCGGCGACGGTGGACAGGCGTTCGTCCCAGAAGGTGACCGGCAGGTCGATGACCTTCTGCAGGTTGCGGGCGAAGGCGCGGGTGGACTGGCAGCGCGGCCCCTCCGTCCCGTCCATGTTGCGGGGCAGGCCGAGCACCAGACCGGCAATGTCGCGTTTGGCGACGATCTCGGCCAGCGCCTCGGCGTCGGTGGTGAACTTCTTGCGGCGGATGGTGGACAGCGGCGTCGCGACGCTGCGCATCGCGTCGGACACGGCGACGCCGATGGTCTTGTCGCCCAGATCCAGCCCCGCGATGGCGCGGTAGGCGGGCAGCGCGGCCGCGAAATCCTCGACGGTATCGTAGATCATTCCGACAGGCCCGCCCGGACCGCCGCTTCGCGGATCATCGCCAGATCGTCCTCGCGCCCGGCAAAGACCTGCAGCGCCTCGTCATAGATCGCGCGGGCCTGCCCGGTGTTGCCGAGCACGCCGTAAGCCCCGATCAGCCGGGCCCACTCCTCGGCCGTCCCGCCCTGCGCGGCCAGCCGTTCGGACAAACGCGAGACCATGCCCCGGATCATCTCCTGCCGGTCCTCGGCGCTCATGTCGCGGGCAGCGGCGACGTCGTCGGCACTCGGCCCCGCCAGTTGCTCGACCGGCGCAGGCTGTTCGTAGTCGACACCCGCCAGCATCGCGGCCTCGTCGATCTGCGCGCGGATCGGGGCGATCCACGGCTCGTCTTCGGGGCCCTTGCGCAGCAGCCGGTCCCAGATGCGGAAGGCCACATCGGGCCGCCCGGTCTGCCGCCACATGACGCCGAGGTAATACTGCGCCCCACCCAGCGTCTCGTCCCGCGCGACCGCCGCGCGGAGCGCCTGTTCCGCCTGCGGCGAGACATAGCCGCCCGCCGCGAGGATCAGGTATTCGCCGTAATCCAGATAGTCCTGCGCCCCGGCGCCGTTCCCGAGGATCGACAGCACGCGCTCCTGTGCGGCATAGGCGGCGGTGAACCGGCCAAGCGCCGCCTCGTTACGTGCCAGCAGCCGGTGCCCCTGCAGGTCGTCGGGCCGGCCCGCCACGGCGGCGCGCAGCTTTTCCATCAGGTCGAGGAAATCCTGCGACACCTCGGGGGCCGGCATCGGCGGGACATCGGCCTCGGCAGCGGCCTGCGAGGGGCGGTTCTCCTTGAATTCCTTGGCCCGTTCCAGCCGGTCCGCCAGCGGCAGATCGCCATAGCCCGGCACGCCCATTTGCAGGTAGACGCCGAACGTCACGGCGGCCAGCACGACGCCGACCCCGGCCAGAGCCAGGGGCCCCGCGCGGCGCGACGCCTGCACGGCGCCCTTCGCGGCGGCATCGGCGGCCAGCAGACGGCGGGCGATCTCGTTCTTCAACCGCGCGCCTTCCTCGGCCCCGATGGTGCCGCGTGCCATGTCGCGGTCGACCTCGGCCAGCTGCGCGCGATAGACGGGCACATCCGCACCGCCCGCGGCAGGCAGGCCATGCGCGCGCAGGGCGGTCAGGCCCATCACGGCGGCAACCCCGAGCGTCAGTGCGGCAGCGATGATCCAGAACAGCATGGGCGACCCTCTCCTGCGCCCCTTTACCCTGTCTGCGGGAACGGAAAAAGCACCAATACCTGCGCGATCCGTCGCATGTCGCAACTGTGATGCGACATGACGTTCCCGGTCGGCGGCGCTTTGCGATAAGGGTCCAGAAGGACATCTGTCACAGCCCCGGAGTCGCCCGCGCCATGAAACGCTATTCCGCCTTCGCCATCGCCCGAGAGGCCCTGCGGCATCACACCGGATGGGAACGCGCCTGGGCCTCGCCCGAGCCGCGCGCCGCGTATGATGTCATCATCATCGGCGCCGGGGGGCACGGCCTTGCGACGGCTTATTACCTTGGCAAGAACCACGGCATCACCAACGTCGCGGTGCTGGAAAAGGGCTGGCTGGGTGGCGGGAACACCGGGCGGAACACGACGATCATTCGCTCGAACTACCTTCAGGATCCGTCCGCCGCGATCTACGAAAAGGCGCGGGACCTGTATGAAACGCTCAGCCAGGACCTGAACTACAACATCATGTTCAGCCCGCGCGGCGTCATCATGCTGGCCCAGACCGAACACGAGGTGCGCGGCTACCGGCGGACGGCCCATGCCAACGCGCTGCAGGGCGTGACGACCGAATTCATCAGCCCCGAGCGGGTCAAGGAAATCGTGCCGATCATCAACATCGACGGGCCGCGCTATCCTGTGCTGGGCGGGCTGTTGCAGGCGCGCGGCGGCACCGCCCGGCACGACGCCGTGGCCTGGGGCTATGCCCGTGCCTGTTCGGCCATGGGGATGCACATCATCCAGCAGTGCGAAGTGACCGGCATCCGGTCCGAGGGCGGCAAGGTCACCGGCGTCAGCACCTCCAAGGGCGACATCGGCTGCAACCGTCTGGGCATCGTCGTCGCGGGGCATTCCGGCGTGGTGGCCGAGATGGCGGGCTTCCGTCTGCCGATCGAATCCGTCGCGCTGCAGGCGCTGGTCAGCGAGCCGATCAAACCCTGCATGGACGTCGTCGTGATGGCGAACACGGTCCACGGCTACATGAGCCAGTCCGACAAGGGCGAGATGGTGATCGGCGGCGGCGCGGACGGCTACAACAACTACACGCAGCGCGGCAGCTTCCACCACATCGAGGAAACGGTCCGCGCGCTGGTCGAGACCTTCCCCATGATCTCGCGCCTCAAGATGCTGCGGCAGTGGGGCGGGATCGTGGACATGACCGGCGACCGCTCGCCCATCATCTCCAGGACGCCGCTCGGCGGATGCTACATCAACTGCGGCTGGGGCACCGGCGGGTTCAAGGCGATCCCCGGTTCGGGCTGGGCGATGGCCGACATGATGGCCAAGGGCGAACCGGGGCCGCTCTGCGCCGAGTTCGGGCTGGACCGGTTCCGCGAGGGCCGCTTCATCGACGAAAGCGTCGCCGCGGGGGTGGCGCACTGATGCATCCGACCGCCGGCCATCCTGTCAGCCGTCCGGGCCGCTCCGGCTCACTCGGCCGCGATACCGCGGGCCGCACGGCGATGCCGGTCGGTCAGCGCCGCGATCTCGCGCAGGGCGTCGCGTTGGTCGTTCAGCGGGGTGGATTGCGCCGCGAGTATGTCGGACTGGATCGCGTCCAGATCCTGCGCGCGGGGCAGGACCGCGAAGGCGCGCATGCCAAGGCGGATGGCGGGCTCGAACTTCGGGTGGCGGGGAATGTCCTGCGCCAGGGACCCCGCAGCCCTGCCCAGGAACAGGATGCGCGGGACACCGGTTGCGCCGGGGCCCGAAAGCAGGGCGAAGACGCCTGGCGTCCCTGGCAGGTCGTGCAGGGACCGGACGATGCTGAACGCATAATCCGCGCCCGACGCGCCGGTCAGGGTCAGCGTATCCGGATTCTTGCCCGCAGGGATGCGCATCTGCCGTGCTCCTTGGCTGCCTCTGCAACCGACGCTAACACAGCATGTCCCCGTCCGATCAACGAATTGCGTGTCCGACCGCGGTCTGAACTACATATAGACCGCATCGGCAAGGTTCTGCCTGCGAATGCGGCAATTCCAACCGTTGGGAACCGACTCGCCCCCGTCGAGGTTCTTCCGTCAAAGGAAACTCAGACGGAGGTCGGATCATGGCCGAACATCATTACCACGAAACCTACAAGGAAACCCGCCCGGCTGGTTCGACCAGCACTGGCACGATCGCTTTCATCGTCGGCGGTCTCGTCGTCGCTGTCGGCCTCATCTTCTTCTGGCTGTTCGGCGGCGCAGACATGGCTGACGGTGGCGCATCCACCGCGCCGAATGTCGAGATCAACGCCACGTCCGGCAGCGAAGCGGGCGCTGACACCAGCGCCGGTGCAGGCACCGCGCCTGTCGCCGAAGACAGCGCAACGCCGCCCGCAGCCGACGCGTCCGGCGCCGATGCCGAAGCTGGCGCATCTGCAACGGCCGGCACCGACTGACACAGTCCAATTGATCGCGGCGGCTGATGCCGCAGGGCGGGTCCTGTCCGGGGCCCGCCTTTCTCGTGCGTATGTGGCGGGCAATACGATCCACGCAAACACGGGTTTTTCGGGTGGATTGACCGTTCTTAAGGAAAAATCCGCTTCTGCCGGGAACCTTTCCGTCCCCTGCGGCGTTTCGTCCATACTGCCTGGGAAGACACTGGCCTCAGGTGCCGCCCGCACCGCACGGCCTGTCCATTTTCCCTTGTCCCTTACCTGTCCCTCAGGGCGGAGGTCTTTGCACCTCCGCCCCTTTTTTCGTGCCCGCGCCAGTGACCTCGACCGTCCGGCGCGGCTCTCTCTCATCGTGCGGAGGTCGTGACATGCTCTTGCTGGAGTGTCCCTGCTGCGGCGTGACTGCCGAGGAAACCGAGTTCCACGGCGGCGGCGAGGCGCATCTGAAGCGTTTCGGTCCCGGCAGTGCGGACGAGGAGTTCGAATCCTACCTGTTCCACCGCGAGAACCCGCGCGGGGTGCATTTCGAACGCTGGCGCCACGTGAACGGCTGCGGCAAGTGGTTCCACGCCGCCCGCTGCACCCAGACGCTCGAGGTGTTCGGCACCTATCCCGCCCAGACCACGCGCCCGCCCGAGGACCTGCTGGCGAAGATCCGCGACAAACGGCCCGGCTGGTCGTGGAGGGACTTCGCATGATCCTTCATCTTGCCCGAAATATGCTCGGGGGGTCCGGGGGGCAGACAGCCCCCCGGCTCTCCACCATCCGAGGAGCACGGACATGAGCACCCGCCTCGCAACCGGCGGTCGCCTGATCGACCGCACACGCAGCATCGAGTTCCGTTTCAACGGCCAGCGCCTGAGCGGCCATCCGGGCGACACGCTCGCCTCGGCGCTTCTCGCGGGCGATCGGCTGCTGTCGGGCCGCAGCTTCAAGTATCACCGCCCCCGAGGCCTCGTCGCCAGCGGGGCCGAGGAGCCGAACGCGCTCTTCGGGATCGGCGAGGGCGCCCGGTTCGAACCGAACCAGCGTGCCACCACGCAGGAGCTGTTCGACGGGCTGACGGCGAAAAGCCAGAACCACTGGCCCTCGCTCGAATTCGACATCGGCGCGGTCAACACCAAGCTGTCGCGCTTCTTCCCGGCGGGTTTCTACTACAAGACCTTCATGGGTCCGCGCGCCTTCTGGAAGCACGTCTACGAACCGATCATCCGCCAGTCCGCAGGCCTCGGCCAGCCGCCGAAAGAGGGCGATGCCGACCGCTACGAACACTTCTACGCCTACACCGACGTGCTGGTCGTCGGCGGCGGGATCGCGGGCCTGACGGCGGCCAAGGCAGCGGCGGACAGCGGGGCCGAGGTCCTGCTGGTCGAACAGACGGCGCACTGGGGCGGCCGCGCGCCGGTGGACGAAGACGGCGGCGAGGCCGATGTCGCGGCCCTTGTCGACGCACTGGAGGCGATGCCGAACGTCCGGATGCGTGCCCGCACCATGGGCGCGGGTGTCTACGACCACGGCTACGTGCTGGCCTACGAACGGCTGACGGACCACACGGATGCCAAGGAAGGCCCGCGCCACCGCCTGTGGCGCATCCGTGCGGGGCAGGTGATCACGGCGACCGGCGCGATCGAACGCCCGCTCAGCTTTGCGGGCAACGACGTGCCGGGCGTGATGCTGGCCTCCGCCGTGCGCGACTACGTAGTCAACTGGGCCGTCTCGCCCGGCGACCGGACCGTGGTCGTCACCAACAACGACGATGCCTACCGGACCGCCCTGGCGCTGCACAAGGCGGGCCTGTCGGTCCCGATGATCCTCGACGCCCGCGCGGGCGGCGGGGGCGCACTGGCGCAGGCCGCGCGCGAGGCAGGCATCCGGGTCGAGAACGGCAAGGGCATCGCCAAGGTGCAGGGCGGCAAGCGCGTCACCGGCGTCGCCATCTGCGCGCAGGCGGGCGAAGGCGCGGTGCTGGAGACGATCCCCTGCGACGCGGTCGCCATGTCCGGCGGCTGGTCCCCGGTCGTACACCTGTGGTCGCACTGCGGCGGCAAGCTGACGTGGGACGAGGCGCAGGCGATGTTCCGTCCCGATCCCGACCGCGCGCCGACCGGCCATGACGGCAAGCCCTTCGTGATCACCGCAGGCGCGGCCTCCGGCGCGATGCAGGCGCAGGCCGCCCGCGCCGATGCCGCCGTGGCGGGCGCAATGGCCGCCGAACGCACCGGCCGCGAAGCGAGTCGCGCTGATGCGGCGCAGCCCGCATCGAGCGACGAGCACCCGATCGAACCCGTCTGGATGATGCCGCAGGGTGCGCGCTACGACCTGCGCTCCAAGGCGTTCCTCGACTACCAGAACGACGTGAAGGTCTCCGACGTCCAGCTCGCCGCGCGCGAGGGGTTCGAGAGTGTCGAACACGCCAAGCGCTACACCACCCTCGGCATGGCGACGGATCAGGGGAAACTCAGCAACATCAACGGCCTGGCTGTGTTGTCGCAGAGCCTGTCCACCCCGATCCCGCAGGTCGGCACCACCACCTTCCGCCCGCCCTACACGCCGATCAGCATGGGCGCGATCGCGGGCGAGGCGCGGGGCGAGATCTTCCAGCCGCTGCGGCGCACCCCGATGCACCGCTGGCACGAGGATCACGGCGCGCACTGGGAGCCCGTCGGCCACTGGCGGCGGCCATATTGCTACCCGCAGGACGGTGAAAGCCACGGCGACGCCGTCGGGCGCGAGATCAACCAGACCCGCGCGCGGGTCGGGCTGCTCGACGCCTCGACGCTGGGCAAGATCGTGGTGAAGGGGCCGGATGCGGGGAAATTCCTCGACATGCTCTACACCAACATGATGTCGACGCTGAAACCGGGGAAATGCCGCTACGGCCTCATGTGCTCCGAAAACGGCTTCCTGATCGACGACGGCGTGGTCGCCCGCTGGGACGAGGACACGTTCCTCTGCCACACCACCACCGGCGGGGCGGAGCGTATCCATGCCCACATGGAGGAATGGCTCCAGACCGAATGGTGGGACTGGAAGGTCTACGTCGCCAACGTGACCGAACAATATGCCCAGATTGCCGTGGTGGGCCCCAAGGCCCGCGAGGTGATCGAAAAGCTGGGGGCCGAGGGGATGGACAGCCAGACCTTCCCGTTCATGGCGTGGGAGGATCGCGATCTGGCCGGGATCAGGGCCCGCATTTACCGCATCTCCTTCTCGGGCGAGCTCAGCTACGAGATTGCCGTGCCTGCCAGCCAGGGCCTCGCCCTGTGGGAGGCGCTGATGGACGCGGGGGCCGAGTTCGGCATCACCCCCTACGGCACCGAGGCGCTGCACGTGATGCGGGCCGAGAAGGGCTTCATCATGATCGGGGACGAGACGGACGGGACGGTGATCCCGCAGGATCTCGGCCTGAACTGGGCGATCTCGAAGAAGAAGGACGACTACCTCGGCAAACGTGCGCAGGCGCGCAGCCACATGACCGACCCCAAGCGGTGGAAGCTGGTGGGGCTGGAGACGACGGACGGGTCCGTCCTGCCGGACGGCGCCTATGCCGTGGGGCAGGGGGTCAATGCCAACGGGCAGGCGATCACCATCGGGCGCGTGACCTCGACCTACCATTCGCCGACGCTGGGGCGCGGCATCGCCATGGGGCTGGTCCTGAACGGTCCGGACCGGATGGGCGAGGTGATCGAGTTCGGCAAGATCGGCGGCGGCCGCGTGTCGGCCAAGATCGTGGACCCGGTGTTCTTCGACAAGGACGGGGAGAAACAGAATGTCTGACCATCGCACCCCCCTGGGCGGCGCGTCCCGCGACGGACGCGTCCGGGTCGAGGAGATGCCGCGCCGGGGCATGATCACCCTGCGCGGCGACCTGTCCGACGCGACCTTCGCGGGCACCGTGACGGCTCTGTCGGGCACAGGTATGCCCGGTCAGCGCAAGGTGGAACTGGCCGACGGCGGGCTGCTGGCGTGGATGTCGCCGGACGAACTGCTGCTGGTGATGCCACCCGAGGATGTCGCGGGCGCGCTCGACAGGATCGCCTCCGACCTCTCCGGTCAGCACCACCTTGCCGCCGAGGTCACCGACGCCCGCGCCGTCCTGCGCCTGTCGGGCGAGGATGCGGCGGTGCGCGAAACGCTCGGCAAGCTGATGCCGGTGGATTTCGCGCCGGGCGCCTTCGGGCCGGGCGACATCCGCCGCACGCGGCTGGCGCAGGTGCCGGCGGCGGTCTGGTGCGTGGCACCGGGCGATTTCGGGGTGATCTGCTTCCGCTCGGTGGCGGAGTATGTCTATGCCGCGCTGACGAATGCCGCGGCCGAGGGCGGGGCGGTCGGTCATTACTGACCGCCGCCCGCTGACCCGGATCAGGTGCCGGTGAAGTTCGGCTTGCGCTTTTCGACGAAGGCCTTCGCCGCGTCCTTGTGATCTGCGGTCTGGCGCGACAGCGACAGGTTGATCGCTTCGCTGTCCAGCAGTTCGCCCAGCGTCGCGCCGCTCTCGATAAGGCGGAAGTTGCGCTTCATCCGGCCCATGGCCAGCGTCGGGCCGTTGGCCAGCTGCTCGCCCAGTTCGATGGCGGTTTCCAGCGCCTTGCCCGGTTCGACCGCCTTGGTGAACAGGCCCATCTCGGCCGCTTCCTTGCCCGAGACGATCGGGGACAGCATCCAGAACGCGCGCGCCTGGCTCGGGCCAATCAGCTGCGAGGCGAAGTAGGACCCGCCGTAGTCGCCCGACAGGCCGACCTTGGCGAAGGCCGAGGTGATCTTGGCGTCATCCGCGACGATCCGGAAATCGCAGGCCAGCGCGATGCCCAGACCGGCACCGGCGGCCGCGCCTTCGACGGCGCAGATCGTCGGCTTTTCCATCTCGTGCAGATTGCGCACCGATTCCATCTTCAGCCGCAGATCCTGCGCGCTTTCCTCGATGGTGACTTCACCCGCCTTGCGCGCGGCCATGCCCTTGACGTCGCCGCCCACGCAGAAATAGCCGTCCGCGCCGGTGATCACGACGCAGCGCACCGACGGGTCGCGGCGGCTGTCGGCCATGACCTCGGTCAGGCCGGTGGTCATGTCGAGGTTCAGGGCGTTCTTCGCCTCGGGGCGGTGCATCGTGACGATGCGCAGACCGCCGCGGTCTTCGACTTTCAGGTTCGGGTTATCCATTCTCGCGTTCCTCCTTCGCGTATCTTGTCACTTGGGCCGGTAGGTCGCGGACAGCTCCCGCGCGCCCTTGGCCATCGCGCCCGCGTCGCTGCCGACCGCGACGAACAGCGCACCCAGCTCGATACAGCGGTGCGCGAAGTCTCCGGTGGTCAGGATGCCAGCGGGCACGCCGATCTTCTTGAGCCGGGCAATCGCGCCCTCGATGGCCTCGACCACCTCGGGGTGCATCTGGTCGCCCGGGTGGCCCATGCTGGCCGACAGGTCCGCGGGGCCGATGAAGACGGCGTCCACGCCGTCGACGCCCGCGATCTCTTCCAGCTTCTCCAGCGCCTCGGCGGTCTCGACCTGCACGATCAGGCAGAGCTCCTCCTCGGCGCGCAGGATGTAGTCCGGCACCTGTCCGTATTTCGAGGCACGGACCGATCCGGCCACGCCCCGGATGCCGCGTGGCGGATAGCGCATGGCGGCCACCGCCTCTTCGGCCTCTTCCTTCGTCTGGACGTAGGGCACCAGTAGGGTCGTCGCACCGATGTCGAGGAAGCGCTTGATCAGCACCTTGTCGTTCCACGCGGGGCGGACGACGGGGGCCGTCTGATGCGCGACCATGACCTGAAGCTGCGGCAGCACCGTCAGCGGGTCCGACGGCGCATGTTCCGTGTCCAGCACCAGCCAGTCGAACCCGCAGGCGCTGAGGATCTCGGTCGGGACCGTGCCGGGGAGGGCTGTCCAGAGGCCGATCTGGCACTTGCCCGATGCCAGCCCGGCCTTGAACAGGTTCTTGGGCAGATCGGCCATCAGACCAGCGCCTCGATCAGGAACGGCCCCTTGCGGGACATGGCGGTCTTGAAGAGGTCGTTGAACTGCTCCGCCGTCGACGCCGTCGCGGCCTCGACGCCCATGCCGTTCGCCAGCGACACCCAGCCGATGGCCGGATCGTCGAGGTTCAGCATCTTGTTGGCGTTCACGCCCGGCTCGCCCGCGCCGACGTTCTTCAGCTCGCCCTGAAGGATCGCGTAACGGCGGTTGGAGAAGATCACCGTGCAGGTGTCGGTCTTTTCCCGCGCCATCGTCCAGAGCGCCTGGTTGGTGTACATGGCCGAGCCGTCGGCCTGCAGGTTCACCACCTTGCGGTCCGGGCAGGCGATGGCCGCGCCGGTCGCCAGCGGCATGCCGCCGCCGATCGCGCCGCCGGTGACCTGCAGGTGGTCATGCGGCGCCGCGCCATGGGTGAAGCCGAAGAACTCGCGTCCCGAGGTGACGGACTCGTCCGCGATGATCGCGTTCTCCGGCAGGAAGCGGCCGACCGCGCAGGCGATGGCGGCCGTGGTCAGGTCGCCGGTCATCAGGTCGGGAAGCGCGGCGTCGGGGACGGAGACCTTGGCGGTGTCCGGCAGGTTCAGCGCCTGCGCCAGCAGGTCCAGCGCTCCGGGGCCGTCGTCGGAAGGATCGGCCAGCGTCATCACCTGGCAGCCCGGCGGGATCGGGGTGGTGGGCTTGTTCGGATAGGCGAAGAATGTCACCGGGGCCTTGGCGCCGATCAGGATCAGGTGCGTCGTGCCTTCGAGGAACTTCTGCGCCAGTTCGACGACATAGGGCACCCGCTCCACCGGCACCCGGCCACGGCCGCGTTCGACGCGGGCGTTGGACTGCTGCGCGATGATCCGCGCGCCGGTCGCCTCGGCGATCTGCTGGGCACGCTCGAGGGCCCCGGCGCGGAGCGCCTTGCCCGCGAGCATCAGGACCGGCTTGCCGCCGGCCTTGAGCGCATCCACGGCCTCCTTCAGGCGGTGCCCGTCCACGCGGCTCGGCGCGCGGCGGTCGGCCATGTGGATCGGCGTGTCGTCGGGCACGTCGGTCCAGGCGGCGTCGGCGGGCAGGATGACGGTGGTCACGCCGGTCGGCGCGTTCATCGCCTGCCCGATGGCATCGGCGGTGGCGCGGCTGACGTCCAGCGCACCGGCGATCCGGCGGACGTATTTCGACATCGGCCGGGCGAGGCTTTCGATGTCCGAGGTCAGCGGCGCGTCGTTCGGCAGGTGGTAGGAGGCGTGATCGCCCACCACGTTCACCATCGGCGTCGCGGCGCGGCGCGCGTTGTGCATGTTGGCCAGCGCGTTGGCGAGGCCCGGCCCGGTGTGCAGCAGCGTCGCCGCCGGGCGGTCGCTCATCCGGGCGTAGCCGTCGGCGGCACCGGTGACGACGCCTTCGAACAGGCCGAGGACGCAGCGCATGTTCTGCTTGCGGTCCAGCGCGGCCACGAAGTGCATTTCGGATGTGCCGGGGTTGGCGAAGCAGACATCCACTTCGTTCGCCAGCAACGTATCGCAGAGCAGGTCGGCCCCGTTTGTCATGCGTCTCTCCCTTTTTCCCGCGTTCTGTTGTCGCGCGGAGCCGCGGCGGGGTCCAGTCCCCATCTGACCTGCCGGTTGATAATATGGGTATGTGAACGGGATGGGGTTTGCGCCGGGCGGGGCCCGTCGCGCGGGATCGCCTGTGCCGGGCATCGAGCCCGGCACAGGCGGCCTTCGGCGGGAGTTTATCTGGCCAGATGAAGCTGGGATCCGTTCTGGCGGTCAGATGGCGAGCGCGGTGAGAATGGCGATCTCCGCGACCTGCTGGGTCGCGCCGAGGGTGTCGCCGGTCTGACCGCCGATCTTGCGCTTTGCGAGGGTGGCCGTGCCGAGGGCGGCGAGCAGTGTCAGGACGCAGGCGGCGAGGGCGCTGCGGAGGTCCAGCAGGATCAGGGCGATCGCCGCGGCAATGGCGGCGGCGATCCATGCGGGGCGCGGGCCGGGGCGGCCGACCGAGCGGCTGAGACCGTCGCGGCGGGCGTGGGGCAGGGCGGTCATGACGGCGGGCATTGCCGCGCGGGACAGCGCGCCGGCGGCGATCAGGGCGGTCCAGCCGTGACCCGCGCCGAGGATCAGCGCCAGCGCCTGCCAGCGTGCGGCCAGCGACAGGACCAGCGCCACGACGCCATAGGTGCCGATCCGGCTGTCCTTCATGATCTCCAGCCGCCGTTCGGTGGTCCAGCCGCCCCAGAAACCGTCCGCGACATCCGCCAGCCCGTCCTCATGCAATGCGCCGGTCAGGACGACGGCGGTGGCCAGCGCCACGAGTGCGGCGAGCGACGGGGGCAGGCCGAGCGACAGGGCCAGCGCGGCCGCCGTCGCCGCCAGCGCGCCGAGAACGGCACCGGCCAGCGGGAAGGCCCAGACCCCCGAGGGGACGAGAAGGGGCGCGTTCAGCGGCAGGCGGCTGAGCAGCCCGAGGGCGGCGGCGATGTCACGCGGATGAGGTCGGGAGTCTGTCATTGGCGCTTGTTCCGGCAGGTCCGTCGGTTAGACACGGCTGCGGCCCCAAGAGCAACGGAGTTCCCATGACCGACATCCGCACAGCCGACGATCTGCGCGCCGCCCTTGCCGGGGTGCCGGGGCCGGACACCGGTGCCCGCAGCGCGGCCGGGGTCCGCAACGGGCAGCTGACCAAGCCGCCGGGGGCGCTCGGACGGCTGGAGGACCTGGCGCTGTGGTATGCCGGATGGCGGGGCGATCCACGGCCCCGGATCGCGGCGCCGCAGGTGATTGTATTTGCGGGAAATCACGGCATTGCAGCGCGCGGCGTTTCGGCCTTTCCCGCGGCGGTGACCGCGCAGATGGTGGAGAACTTTCGCGCCAGTGGTGCCGCGATCAACCAGCTTTCCGAGTTGGCCGGGGCGAAGATGTCCGTTCACGCCCTCTCGCTGGACCGGCCGACCGCGGATTTCACACGCGCCCCCGCGATGACGGAAGCCGAGTTCGACGCGGCGCTGCGCACAGGGTGGGAGGCGGTCGATCCCGAGGCCGACCTGCTGGTGACCGGGGAGATGGGGATCGGCAACACGACCTCGGCCGCGGCGCTGGCACTGGCGCTCTATGGCGGTGCACCGGAGGACTGGGTCGGGCGCGGCACCGGGGTGGATGACGCGGGGCTCGCGCTCAAGGCGCAGGTGGCGCGGGAGGGGGCGGCGCTGCATGCCGGGCACGGCGACGGGCTGGAGACGCTCCGCCGCCTCGGCGGGCGCGAGATCGCAGCGATGGCGGGCGCCATGGCGCGGGCGCGGGTGGCGCGGATACCGGTGATCCTCGACGGCTTCATCTGCTGCGCGGCGGCGGCCTGCCTGCTGGAAACGGACGGCGGGGCGCTCGATCACGCCGTGGCCGGGCATGTCAGCGCTGAGGCCGCGCATCCGGCGCTGCTGGCGCGACTCGGCAAGGCGCCGCTGCTGTCGCTGGGGATGCGACTTGGCGAGGGCTCTGGCGCCGCTGTGGCGATCCAGATCCTCCGGGCGGCGGTCGCCTGTCATTCCGGCATGGCGACCTTTGCGGAGGCGGGGGTGTCGGACGGCTGAGCCCGCCCGAGGCAGGGTATCAGGCCGCAGGGCCTTCGATCATCGCGACGCGGGTGGCGTGGCGGCCGCCCTCGAATTCCGCGCCGAGGAAGGCGTCGACGATGGACAGCGCCAGTTCCTCGCCGATCACCCGCGCGCCGAGCGACAGCATGTTGGCGTCGTTGTGCTGGCGGATCATCCGGGCCGAGAAGGTGTCGAAGCAGACGCCGCAGCGGATGCCGGACACCTTGTTGGCGGCCATCATGATGCCCTGTCCCGTGCCGCAGAGCACGATGCCGAGCGCGCAGTCGCCGGACGCGACCTTCTCAGCCGCAGCCTTGCCGTGCAGGGGATAGTGGGTGCTTTCCGGGGTGACGGGGCCGATGTCCACGGCCTCCCATCCCTGCGCCTCGATATGGCGGGCGATGGTCTGGCGCATGGCGATGGCGGCGTGATCGCTGGAAAGGACGATGCGTTTGCTGGCGGTCATGGGGTCCGGGTCCGGGAAGGTTGAGCGTGCCGCCTCAATAGTGGCACCGGCGCCGGATGGCAAAGCCCGCACCGCCTTTTCGGGGGTGCGGGCGGGATTTTCCAGCCTCGGGCCGTAGCCCGGGCCGCGGAACGGGTCAGTCCTCCAGCGCGTCCTCGCGCTTTTCCTCGATCAGGCCGAGTTCCTTCTGCTTGCGGTCATGGAAACGCTTGCCGTAAGCGTCGTTCTCTTCCTGGCCGATGACTTCCTTGGCGCGGCCGAAGACCTCGTTCTCTTCTTCTTCCATGTGATGCTCGTAATCGTGCTTGAGCGTCTTGAACCGGGTGAGCCAGCCCGAGGAGGACATATCCATCTCGCGCAGTTCCTCGAGGATCTCGTCCATCTCGGCGTGCTCATGCACCGAGTGGCGGGCGGCATCCTGGCCCCAGGTCTGTTCCATCAGCTTGGAATAGAAGGTTTCTTCTTCGGCGGCGGAATGGCTCTTCACGTCGCGATAGAACTCGGTCCACGCCTGCTTGCGCTCCTCGCTGGCGCCCTCGGTCTCGGCGATCCGGTTCAGCAGCTCGCGGTGGCGGTCGTGGTCTTTCTTGATTGCATCGTAGATCGACGTCATGGCTGGCCCCTTTCATGAAAGCTGCCGGAACAACCCCTATGTGGTTTGAACGGTTCCCCGTCGGCCCATGCGCGGCAACCGTCCGGAAAGAGGCGCTTTCCGCCGCCGCCCAGTCGGGCTACGCTCGGCACGGGGAGCTTCGGAGGACGCGAGATGACGCAACACGAACGGCCGGTCGGGCCGCGTCTGGACGGGTGGACCGCACCTGCCGCACCCGACGATGTCCGGCTGGAAGGGCGCTATGCCCAGCTGGAGCGGCTGAGCGCCGAGCGCCATGCGGCCATGCTGTTCCGAGAGATGCAGGGCCACGACTGGCTTTGGGACTACCTTGCCGTCGGGCCCTTCGGCGGGACCGCGCAGTATCACCGTTGGATGCACGGGGTGGAGAGCGGCACCGATCCTCTGTTCCTCGCCATTCGCGACAAGCAGACCGAGAAATGGGGCGGGGTCGCCGCCTTCATGCGGATCGTTCCCGAGATGGGCGTGATCGAGGTCGGCAACATCAACTTCGCCCCCTGCCTGCAGCAGACCCGCGCCGCGACCGAGGCCATGGCGCTGATGATGGGCTGGGCCTTCGACGCCGGGTATCGCCGCTACGAATGGAAATGCGACAGCCTGAACCGCCCGTCGCGCCGCGCGGCGCAGCGGCTGGGGTTCAGCTATGAAGGCGTGTTCCGCAAGCACATGGTGGTCAAGGGCCGCAGCCGCGACACCGCGTGGTTCGCGGTGACCGACGACCAGTGGCCCGCGCTGAAGGAGGCGTTCGAAGTCTGGCTGTCGCCCAAGAACTTCGACGCCCACGGGCGGCAGGTGGAAAGCCTGTCGGACCTCACCCGCCTTGTCCGCGTCTCCTCCGACCCGTCGCTCTGAGCATCAGCGCGTCGGGACCGGCGTGCCGCTGCGATAGTCGTAGAACCCGCGCCCGGTCTTGCGGCCCAGCCACCCGGCCTCGACGTATTTCGTCAGCAGGGGGCAGGGGCGGTACTTGGTGTCCGCCAGCCCGTCGTGCAGGACGTTCATGATGGCGAGGCAGGTGTCGAGCCCGATGAAATCCGCCAGTTCCAGCGGCCCCATCGGATGGTTGGCCCCCAGCTTCATCGCCTGGTCGATCGAGCGGACGTTTCCGACGCCTTCGTAGAGCGTATAGACAGCCTCGTTGATCATCGGGACGAGGATGCGGTTCACGATGAAGGCCGGGAAATCCTCGGCGCTGGCGGCGGTCTTGCCGATGCGTTCGACGATGCCGAGACAGGTGTCGTAGGTCTCCGCATCGGTGGCGATGCCGCGGATCAGCTCGACCAGCTGCATCACCGGCACCGGGTTCATGAAGTGGAAGCCCATGAAGCGTTCGGGACGGTCTGTCCGGCTGGCCAGACGGGTGATCGAGATCGAAGAGGTGTTCGAGGTCAGGATCGTGTGATCCTGCAGATGCGGCAGCAGGTCGGCGAAGATCTTGTCCTTCAGCGCCTCGCGCTCGGTCGCGGCCTCGATCACCAGATCGGTCTGGCCAAGGTCGGCCAGCGTCAGGGTCGTGCTGATCCGCGACATGGCCTCGAACTTGGCGTCCTCGGCGATCAGGTTGCGCGTGACCTGACGGTCGAGGTTCTTGTCGATCAGCGCCATCGCCTTGTCGATGGCGTCTTGGCTGATGTCGGTCAGCAGGACGTCATATCCCGCCAGCGCCATCACATGCGCGATGCCGTTGCCCATCTGACCCGCGCCGATGACCCCGATCCTGTTCACGTCCATCGCCTGCCCCTTCCTAAATATGTCCGACGGACAATAGGCGGGGGCGGGGGGGCTCTGCAAGCGGACCTGACGCGCCGCGATTAGGCCGGCGGTAAGGAATTTGCGCGACAAGGGGCGCGGGTGAGACGAAATGGTGGTGGGTAGCATGACCTACGAAACGCGGCGCGTTGAGGCGCTGGATTATTTTCCGTGCCGGTACGGCACATCGCGCAACGGGTTCCGGGGACCGAAGCGGTCGATGGAGGGCGATTACATCGCCTTTCTGGGCGGCACAGATACCTACGGACGGTTCATACCGCGGCCCTTTCCGGCGCTGGTCGAGGACCGGATCGGCATGGCCTGCGTGAACTTCGGCTGGCTGAATGCTGGCGTGGACGCCTTTCTGCGGGACGACGCTGTGATGGACGCGGCGCGCGGGGCGCGGGCGGTCGTGCTGCAGGTGCCGGGCGCGCAGAACATGTCGAACCGCTATTACGCGGTGCATCCGCGCCGGAACGACAGGTTCCTCAAGGCCTCGGTCCTGATGCGCAGGGTGTTCCCGGATGCCGATTTCACCGAGTTCAACTTCACCCGCCATATGCTGACCACGCTGGCGTCGGACGCGCCGGACCGGTTCGCGATCCTCGTGGCCGAGATGCAGTTCGCTTGGATCGCGCGCGTCGGGGACCTGATCCGCCAGATCGGACGGCCCGTGGTGCTGCTGTGGTTCGCCGATCACGCGCCGGGCCCGGTGCCGCAGGGAATGCCCGCATCCGGTGAGCCGCTGTTCGTGTCGGACGAGATGATGGCGGCCCTGACGCCGCAGCCTGCCGCGCAGGTGCTCGTAAGGGCCAGCGGCGCGGCGATGGCGCGGCGGACGGACGGAATGGTCTTTGCCGCCGAAGAGGCCGCGATCGCGGCCGAAGTCATGGGCCCCGCCGCGCACCAGGAGGCCGCCGCGGCACTGGCCCCCGCCATTGAGGCGCTGATCGGCGCGCACCGATAAGAAGCGAAACGGGCCCGCGATGCGGGCCCGTTCGTGTTCATCCGTAGGGTGCGTGCTTGCCACGCACCGCCCAGATTACAGCTTTTCGGTCAGCGCCGGAACGGCTTCGAACAGGTCCGCCACAAGGCCGTAATCCGCGACCTGGAAGATCGGGGCTTCTTCGTCCTTGTTGATCGCGACGATGACCTTGGAGTCCTTCATCCCGGCAAGGTGCTGGATCGCACCCGAGATGCCGACGGCGATGTAGAGACCCGGTGCCACGACCTTGCCGGTCTGGCCGACCTGCCAGTCGTTCGGCGCATAGCCCGAATCGACCGCCGCGCGGGACGCGCCGACGGCGGCGCCCAGCTTGTCGGCGAGGCCTTCGATCAGCGAGAAGTTTTCCTGCGAGCCCACGCCACGGCCGCCCGAGACGACGATGCCGGCCGAGGTCAGTTCCGGACGGTCGCTTTCGGCGACCTTGTCCTCGACCCACTCGGACAGGCCCGGATCCTCGGCCGCGCCCTGATCGGCGACGGAGGCGGAGCCACCGGTGCCGGCCGCGTCGAAGGTCGAGGTGCGGAAGGTGATGACCTTCTTCTCGTCCTTGGACTTGACGGTCTGGATCGCGTTGCCCGCGTAGATCGGACGCTCGAACGTGTCGGCGTCCACGACGCCGGTCACGTCGGTCAGGATCATGACGTCCAGCAGAGCGGCGACGCGCGGCAGGATGTTCTTGGCGTCGGTCGTCGCCGGGGCGACGATGTGGCTGTAGTCACCGGCCAGCGACACGATCAGCGCGGCGGTCGGTTCCGCCAGACGGTGACCGTAGAGCGCGTTCTCGGCGCAGAGCACCTTGGCCACGCCGTCGATGGTCGCGGCTTCTTTCGCGGCGTCCGAGCAGGTCGCACCGGCACAGAGCACGGTGACGTCGCCCAGCTTCTTCGCGGCGGAAACGGCCTTCGCGGTGGCGTCCATCGCCAGCGCGCCGTCGTTCACTTCGGCAAGCAGAAGAACGGCCATTACACGATCCCCTTCTCTTTGAGTTTCGCGACGAGGGTGTCGACATCCGGCACCATCTCACCCGCCTTGCGCGCTTCCGGCTCCGAGGTCTTGACGACTTCGAGGCGTGGCGTGACGTCGACGCCGTAATCCGACGCGGTCTTCTCGTCGAGCGGCTTCTTCTTCGCCTTCATGATGTTCGGCAGCGAGGCATAGCGCGGCTCGTTCAGGCGCAGGTCGGCGGTGACGATCGCGGGCAGCTTGACCTTGATCGTCTGCAGGCCGCCGTCGACTTCACGGGTGACGGTGGCGCTGTCGCCGTCGATCGACAGATCGTTGGCGAAGGTCGCCTGCGACCAGCCGGTCAGCGCGGCCAGCATCTGGCCGGTGGCGTTCATGTCGTTGTCGATCGCCTGTTTGCCGGCGATGACCAGACCCGGCTGCTCCTCGTCGATCACGGCTTTCAGCAGCTTGGCGACGGCCAGCGGCTCGATGTCGTTGTGGACGTCATCGGCGGCGACGATCAGGATGGCGCGGTCGGCGCCCATGGCCAGCGCGGTGCGCAGCGTTTCCTGGGCCTGTTTCACACCGATCGAGACGACGACGATCTCTTCGGCCTTTCCGGCCTCCTTGAGGCGGATAGCCTCTTCGACGGCGATCTCGTCGAACGGGTTCATCGACATCTTGACGTTGGCGAGATCGACACCGGAACCGTCCGATTTGACACGGACCTTCACGTTGTAGTCGATCACGCGTTTGACAGGCACAAGCACCTTCATTGCACGCGGTCTCCTTCAGTTTCCCAAACGCGGATTCGCGGCCTCTCGGACCGCGCTCTCGCGTGTTGATATAGCTTCGTCTGGCGGCGGGACAGAGCAAAATGCCCAAGAAAATCCCATCCGCCGCGACGTTTCGTCCGACCTGCGGTTTCATGTTCTGCTATGCGGAATATTTCTGACCGTCAGGTTTCCGTGCTGTTCGCACCACACGGGCGGTCCTGTCCACACATGCCCGACCGTTTCCACATTCTCGGCACTTTCGCGCGTGATGCAGGACCCGACCACAATCGGGAGATCGGGATCATGTCCGGGGGATACAAAATCGCGCTGGTGTTCGGGCTGGCCGTCGCGGGCGGGGGCGCCTTCTTCGCCGCCGACTACGCCGTCCAGATGAACGCAGCCAAGGAGCAGGGCCAAGCCTATGGCCTCGGCCAGCATGTCGCTGCGCTGAGCCAGCGTATGACGGTTGGACGCGGCATCGATGTGGCGCCGGAGCCCGAAGCCACCGGGACGTCCGTCGTGGCAGAGGTCGCGCCGGAACCGGCAGAGCAAGCGGCAACGGCGGCCAGCGCCAGCGCGCTGCCTGCCAAGGCAAAATCCGACGGACTGATCAGCCAGATCGGCGGTCTGTTCGGCGGAGGGTCAGAGGACCGCAAGCCCGAGGTCCAGGTATCGCGCAGCGGCATTGCAGGCGGGCTGGGGTCCTGCCAAATCGTCGGTGCATCGAAACGCTGCCGCATCGCCGAGGATTGATCCCGGTATCACCCGCCGGACACCACGCAATCCGACAAGGCTCCGTCACCGGCGGGGCCTTTTTCATCCCCGGTGGTCGTTGACCCGCCCGCAACCATTGCGGCAGATGCACGTCAGGGTTGTCTGATAATTCCCCGGCTCCACCATAATCCCGTCCGCATTTTGGTGTATTCTGACACTGTTCCGCCTGACGGCAATGATGGTGGGGCGTCAGGCGGTGCGGCGGCGGGCCGATGCATCCAAGGGTCTGTCCCGTGTCGCCTGAACCACCGCCGCGCGCCCGCGTCGGTTTTGTGCGTTCAGGCGTCGGATGACAGGTGCGCCGCCACCGGATTCTCGGCCATATGTGGACCCGCAATCCAGCGGAGCCCTGCGCCATGAAAACCCATGTCAAAGCCCTAGTCGTCGGCGGCGGTGCCGTCGGGACCTCGATCGCCTATCACCTCGGCAAGGCGGGCTGGGACACCATGCTGCTGGAGCGGGACGAGCTGACCTCCGGCTCGACCTGGCACGCCGCGGGGCTGCTGCCGCTCTTCAACATGAGCTATGCGACGACCCACATCCACAAGTACTCGGTCGACTTCTACAAGGGGCTCGAGGCCGAGACGGGGCTGAACCCCGGTTTCTACGTCGTCGGCAACCTGCGGATGGCACAGACCGATGCGCGGATGGACGAATACAGGCTCTACGCCTCGACGGCCGAGACGGCGGGCGTGCCCTATGAATGGATGACCCCCGCGCAGATGAAGGAGCGCTGGCCGCTGCTGCGCACCGAGGACCTGAAGGGCGCGATCTATCATCCGACCGACGGCTACATCAATCCGGCCGACGTGACGCAGGCGATGGCCAAGGGCGCGCGTCAGTTCGGGGTCAGCATCGAACGCCGCTGGCAGGTGGACAGCTACAACTGGACCGGCTCCGAATGGCAGGTCACCTGTTCCAAGATGGTCGAGCGGGGCGGGAACCTCGTGCCGTCCGAGGAAACCGTCGTCATCACCGCCGAGCATGTCGTCACCGCGACCGGCAACCACGCGCAGCGCACCGCCAAGCTGCTGGGGCTGAAGATCCCCGCGATTCCGGTCGAACACCAGTATATCGTGACCGAGCCGGACCCGGCGCTGGTCGAATGGCGCAAGACCAACCCGCAGCACCCCGTCCTGCGCGACGCCGACGCCAAGTGGTACGTCCGCGAGGAACGCGGCGGCTGGATCCTCGGCCCCTACGAGCGCAACGCGCCCGCGCGCTTCGCCTACGGCGTGCCCGACAGCTTCCGCGCCGACCTCTTCCCGCTCGATCTGGAGCGGATCGAGGAGGAATACATGTCCATGATCCACCGCCTCCCGTCCTCCGAGACGGTCGGCCTCAAGGACGATTTCAACGGCCCGATCTGCTATACGCCGGACGGCAACCCGTTGATCGGTCCCGCGCCGGGCCTGCGCAACATGTGGCTGGCCGAGGGCTTTTCCTTCGGGATCACCGCCGCGGGCGGCACTGGCCATTACCTCGCCCAGATGATGACGGCGGGCGAGGCCGAAATCGACATGGCCTCGCTCGACCCCAAGCGCTACGGCGACTGGATGACGACGCAGTTCGCGATCACCAAGAACGAGGAATGCTACGAGCACGTCTTCATCCTTCACCACCCCGACGAGGAGCGTGAGGCCGCCCGCCCGCTGCGCACCACCCCGGTCTACGACCGGCAGAAGGCGCTCGGCGCGCAGTTCGGCCAGGTGAACGGCTGGGAACGGCCGAACTACTACGGCCCGCTGGACGCGCCCGAGGGGTTCGACCACGACGCCCGCAGCTTCCGCCGCGGCGGCTGGTGGCAATACGCGGTGGACGAGGCCAAGGCGATCCGCGAGGGCGTCGGGCTGGTCGACGCCACCGCCTTCACCAAGCACATCGTGAAGGGGCCGGGCGCGACGGCCTTCCTCGACTGGTTCACCTGCAACAAGCTGCCCAAGGTCGGCCGGATCAACCTGACCTACGCCCTGACCACGGCGGGCACGACGCGCACCGAATACACCATCGTCCGTCTGGCCGAGGATGAATACTACCTCGTCTCGGCAGGCGCATGGACGGCCTATGACGCCGATTTCCTGAAGAAGGCGATCGAGGACAAGGAGGCCGAGTTCGGCCGGATCGAGCTGCAGGACGTGACCACCCAGTGGGGCGTCTTCGCCATCGCCGGCCCGAAATCGCGCGACGTGCTGAACACGCTGGTCCGCGACGCCGACCCTGCGACGGTGCTGTCGAACAAGCGCTTCCCCTGGCTGTCGATGCGCCGGATCGAACTGGGCATGGTCCCGGTCATGGCGATCCGCGTGGCCTATACGGGCGAACTTGGCTGGGAACTGCACCACCCGATCGAGATGCAGCGCCACCTCTGGGACCGGCTCATGGAGGCGGGCGAACCGCATGGCCTTAAGCTGGTCGGCGCGCGGGCACAGAACTGGCTGCGTCAGGAAAAGAGCTACCGCGCCTTCGGTACCGAGCTCGGCCGCGACGCCACCCCGCTCGAGGCCGGTCTGGACCGCTTCGTGGACCTCTCCAAGGAGTTCCACGGCAAGGCCGCGATGGAGGCCACCGGCATCCGCTCGATGTGCGTCACGCTGCTGATCGACGGTCCCGCCGATGCCGATCCCTGGGGCCGCGAGGCGCTCTATCTCGACGGCGAAAAGGTCGGCCGCCTGACCTCCGGCGGCCACTCGGTGGCCTTCGGCAAGTCCGTCGGCATGGGCTACGTCCGCCCCGACCTCGCGAAGCCCGGCCAGAAGCTGATGGTCCGCATGTTCAACGAACTCTGGCCCGCCGAAGTCACCGAGGACAGCCCCTACGACCCGCAGAACGCCGTCATCCGCAAGGACGGCTGACGCGCCACAGGGCGCCGTCAATGCGCGGCTCCCTGCTTCATCTTGCCAGAAATATGCCGGGGGTCCGGGGGCAGAGCCCCCGGCCTTTCCGTTTGCGCCATCGGTCTAGTCCGATGGCGACGGGCAGAGCCCCCGGCCTCTCCGTTTGCGCCATCGGTCAGGTCCGATGGCGACGGGCAGAGCCCCCGGCCTCTCCGCCAGCGCACCGCCGGCGGAGCCCACACTATCCCCGCGCCGCGAACTCGTCGTAGCACTCCAGCGCCTTGGCGGCGTACATCATCGCCGGCCCGCCCCCCATCTGCAGGTTCATCGCCAGCACGTCGCCGACCTCCGCCCGCGAAGCCCCGGCGCGCAGGAGCGTGTCCACATGCAGCGCGATGCAGCTTTCACAGCCCGTCGCCACCGCGATCCCGAGCGCCACGTATTCCTTCGTCTTGAAATCCAGCGGCCCCGCGCTCTCCTTCACCGCCTTGGTCAGACCGCCGAAGGCGCGGGTCGCGTCGGGGATGGTCTTGTTCAGCGCGCGTAGCTGCGCCTTTGTGGCATCGAGTTTCTCGGTCCAGGACATGTTCCGCTCCTTGCATATGTCCGGAACACCCAGACCATGCCCGGCGGTGCCCGGCCTTGATCCTGATCAGATCACCGCGCCGTCCGCCTACTGCCGCCGGGTCGCCAGCCATCTGTCGAAGGCGGCGGCGCTGCCGTTGAAGATATTGATGTCGACCTTGGTGTAGACCCCCGGCACCAGCCCGGTGCCGGTGTATTGCCAGAACGTCCAGGGATGGCCGGGATAGGTCCGCGACGGATGCCCGGCGGTCGAGCGCAGCCAGAAGTCGTAGCTGCGCAGGCGATACATCTCGTTCCGCTCGAAGAAGTCGGGCGTCGAGTAGATCACCGGCTTCGTGCCGTAATGCCGTTCCAGCGCCCGCAGGAAGATCAGCGCCTCGGCCCGGACCGTCTCGGCGGGCGGGCGGATGGTGCAGGTCGGCGAGAACGGGGTCCATTCCATGTCCAGAACCGGGGGCAGGGCGCCCGCCTCCTTCGGCACGTTGCGGATGAACCACGCGGCCTGTTCTGCCGCCGGGCGGCACCAGTAGTAGAAGTGGTAGGCCCCGCGCGGCACGCCCGCTCGGCCCGCACCGCGCCAGTTGCCGCGGAACTCCGGGTCCAGCAGGTCGCCGCCCTCGGTCGCCTTGATCCATGCGAAACGGACACCCGCCGCGCGGGCGCGGTCCCAGTCGACCTGTCCCTGGAACCGCGCGGTGTCCAGCCCGTGGACCGGATAGCTCGCCGGTGTCCGCCCCTCCCAGCCATGCGGGTCCGCGTCGCCGAAGGCCGCGGGCAGGCCCGGCGCATGGCGGATCACCGGCTGGCTGCGCGTCTCGCCGCCCCCGATCTCGCTGTCGCCGCCGCATCCGGCCAGCAGGAGCGCCGAGGCCAGCGCCGCGATCATCCCGCGTCGGATCATGTGCCCGTCCTCCTTAGTTCAAAACGGTCCGGCCGCAGCGCCGCGACCACATCGGGCGGCAGTTCGGGCGCCGCGCCGGACATCAAGTCGGCCAGCAGGCGGCTGGCGGCGGGCGCGGTCTGGAAGCCATAGCCGGACTGCCCCGCGAACCATACGAAATCGGGCACCGCCGGGTCCGGGCCGATCACCAGCGCGTGGTCGGGGGCGATGGACCGCAGCCCGGCCCATGAATGCAGGACACGGTCCACCGGTTCGGTCACCATCTCCTCGTAGCGCGCCAGCCCTTCGGCCAGCACCGTGTCGTCGGCGAAGGCGTCATGCGGCTCCATCGGGTCGGCCTCGGACGGCGATACGCTCAGCCGTCCGACGTCGGGCTTGGCATACCAGCGCTCGCCGACCGCGTCGATGAAGGGCCAGCCGCTCAGGTCGTGCCCGCCCGGCGCGGGGATCACCGCCATCGACCGCCGGTGTGGCACGATGCCGATTGGCGCGACCCCGGCCATCTCGGCCACCGTATCGGCCCATGCCCCGGCCGCGTTGACCAGCGTGCGGGCGGTCATCGTCTTGCCGCCCGCATCGACCGCCCAGACGGACCCGTCGCGGCGGATTGCATGGACCTTGTGCCGGGTCAGTATCTCGGCCCCCGCCGCGCGGGCGGCGCGCAGGAAGTTCTGGATCAGCAGGTGGGTGTCCAGATCGAAGGTGCCCGTATTCAGCGCCGCGCGGCTGACCGTCTGGGGGTTCAGGATCGGCACCAGCGCGCGCGCCTCGGACATGCCGATCCGCTCCATGCCGAAATCCGCATGTTCGCGTTCGAAGGCGTCTTCCTCGCCCGGCCTGCCGATCAGCAGCATCGCGCGGGGCGTCAGCACGCCGCCGTCGGCATGGAGGTGGTGATCCTCGCTCGCCTCGTTCAGCGCCCGGACGGCGCCCGCGCCATAGGTGCGCAGGAACATCGCGGCCGAGCGGCCCGAGGCGTGATAGGCCAGCGCGTCCTCGCCTTCGAGCAGCGTGACGCGGCCGAGCGGGGCCAGTCGCGCGGCGGCCGAGACACCGGCGACGCCGCCGCCGATGATCAGGAAATCCGTATCGGTCTGCATGTGGCGACTGTGCCATCGGGCGGGCCGGCGGGAAAGCGCTATCCGAGGCGGATGGCGGCGCTCCGCCGGTCCCGGTGGCTGACCCGGCGGGGCGGGCATGGTATCACCACCGGACCGACGCTAGAGGGGAGCCTTCCATGCCGTTCCGCGCCATCCTTGCCGCGCTGATCCTGACCGTCCTGCCCGCCATCGCGGGGGCGGTCGACAAACCGGCCGTGGAACGGCAGTTCCGGGGCTGGCTGGACCAGACAGTCTGGCCGCAGGCGCGGGCCGCAGGCGTGTCGCGCGCGACCTTCGACCGGGCCTTTTCGGGCGTGACGCTGGACTGGTCTTTGCCCGATCTCGTGCCGCCGGGAGCCAAGCCGGAAGGGCCGCGCAAGCAGCGGCAGAGCGAGTTCGGCTCGCCCGGCAGGTATTTCAGCCGTGGCGGCGTGGACAGCGCGACCTCGGTCGGGCGACAGATGGCGCAGCGGCACGCGGCGGCGCTGGCGCGGGCCGAGAAGGCCACGGGCGTGCCGGGGCGGATCGTGCTGGCGATCTGGGGCCGGGAAAGCGGCTATGGCCGCGCCGCGATCCCGCACGACGTGTTCCGGGTGCTGGGGACCAAGGGCTTCATGTCCACCCGCGCCGCCTATTTCACCGGCGAACTGGTCGCCGCGCTGCGGATCGCGCAGGCCGGGCACGCGCCGTCGAGCGCCATGAAGTCGAGCTGGGCCGGAGCGCTCGGCCAGCCGCAGTTCATGCCGAGCTCGTTCCTGCAATACGCGGCTGACGGGGACGGGGACGGCCATGCGGACATCTGGCGGTCCGAGGCGGACACCATCGCCTCGATCGCCAACTATCTCGCCAGGCACGGCTGGGTCTCGGGCCGCGACTGGGGGTTCGAAGTCAACCTGCCCGCCTCGGTCTCGTGCACGCTGGAGGGACCGGACCAGGGGCGGGCCATCGCGGATTGGGCCCGGATGGGGATCACGCGGGTGTCGGGCCGTCCCTTTCCCGACCACGAACTGGCGGGGCAGGGGTTCCTGATGCTGCCCGCAGGGCGTCATGGGCCCGCCTTCGTCGTCACGCCGAATTTCTACGTGCTCAAGGACTACAACATGAGTGATCTCTACGCGCTGTTCGTCGGCCATGTCGGCGACCGCATCCGCTACGGGGTCGGCGACTTCACCGCCCGGTGGGGCGCGGTCGGCGGGCTCTACCGGTCGGACGTGGCGGTGATGCAGCGGGGGCTGGAACGGCTGGGGCACGACGTCGGCGGCGCCGATGGTCTGGCCGGGTTCAAGACCCGCCGCTCCATCGGCCGCTGGCAGGAGGCGCAGGGCCTGCCAGCCACCTGTTTTCCCGAAGCCGCGATGAAGGGACGGCTGGGCGGCTAGAACCGGTCCGCCACCATCACGTCATGGGCCTTCAGCGGCACCTCGATGACGCAGTGCAGGCCCTCGGGCCGCAGGTCGTGGATCAGCGTGCCCTCCAGCTGGCGTTCGATCATCAGCGTCAGCAGCGTCGACCCGAAGCCCTTGTCCGAGCCGGCCCCGACGTCGATCGGTGTCGCGCTGCTCTCGATCCAGTCAAGCCGCATTTGCCGGTAGTCCGATAGCGTCCATGTCACCGTCAGCCGCCCGCCGTCGCCGTTCAGCGCACCGTATTTCGCGGCATTGGTGGCCAGTTCGTGCAGGACCATTCCGACCGAGGTGCATTCGACCGGCGACAGGGCGACCTCGGGACCGCTCAGCGTCACGTCGCTGTTCGAGCCGCCGATATAGGGCGCCAGCTCCTGCTTGAGCATCTGTTCCAGCGTGACCGTCTCCCACTTCCTGTCCGACAGCAGGAAATGCGACTTGGCCAGCGCGGAAAACCGGTCGATCAGCTTGGCGCGCATGATGTCCGGGTCCTCGGCGCGGGCCAGACGGACGATGGCCTGCACCACGGAGAGAAGGTTCCGGGCGCGGTGGTTGATCTCGTTCGACATCAGCCGTTCGCGTTCGGCCGCGCGGGCCCGTTCGATCAGGTGCATCAACCGGCTGAGCACGGATTCGACCGTTTCGACCTCCATGTCCGACCAGTGCCGTTCGCGGCGCGAATGGACGAACAGGATCGCCTGCGTGCGTCCGTCCTCGACCCATGGCACCGCCAGCGCGGCGGCGCAGCCGAGCGCGGCGAGAACACTCGCTTCGACATCTGCGCGGTTGGTATCTGTGCCGTCCAGCCGGATCACATGCCCGTCCAGCAGATCGGTCCATGCGGTTCCGTCGATCGGCGCGTCGCGGACAGCATCGTCGAGCGGGGCCATGTCAGGGGTCGCCCAGACCTCGACCACCGGCAACGAAGCGCCGGAGCCGCCGGGCTGCAGTTCACGGACCCCGACCCGGTCGGCGGAAAGGTGACGGCCCAGCATCTCCAGCGCGGAACTGCGCCCTGCCGGCGCATCGGTCACGTGCCGGAACATGTCGCTGAGTTCCAGCAGGAAGCCCGTGCTTTTTTGCTGCAGAACCTGCCGGGTTGTTTCGCTGCCGGTGTTGAAGATGCCGCCGATCGAGCCGTCATCGCCCCGTATCGGGGTGAAGTTATAGGTCCAGTAGGTTTCTTCCTCGACCCCGAAGCGGCGCATCGGCAGCATCTGGTCTTGAAAGAACACCCCGCTGCCTGTGCTGATCGCCTGGGTGAACTGCGGCTCGATGATGTGCCAGATGTCGGCCCAGACCTCCTCCGCCGGCTGGCCCAGGCACGCGGGATGGCGCGGGCCGGGAATGTGCGACCAGGCATCGTTGTAGAGCAGCCGCAGGTCCGAGCCCCAGTAGATGCAGGCCGGAAAGGCCGAGTTCAGCGCGATCCCGAGCGCCGAGCGCAGCGCGACCGGCCAGTCTTTGGGCGGGCCGAACGGGTGGCCCGACCAGTCGAACTGCCTGATCCGCGTGGCCATTTCCCCCGTTCCGTCCAGGAACGAGCTCTTGTCGAAATTGGGCGACTGACGTCTTAGCAAGTAGTGCTCCCTGAAGGCGTGCCGCGCGAACAGAAGCGTCCCTCGGATCGCCACCATAGAGATGGAGCGAAACGCTGTCTGTGCAAATCGTGTGTTACGGAAAGAGAACTTGGCGGTCGGTGTGCGGGAACCCGATGCTCCGCGACATCCGGTCTCCGCTGTTGTAGGAGGGGCAAGGTTGCAAAGGACGCGTGGATGACGATCACCAACGAAGACGAACTGGACGGGCTCAAGGCGATCGGCCGGATCGTCGCCGCCACGATGCAGTCGATGGCCGCGGCGGTCGAGCCTGGGATGACGACGGGCGAACTGGACGGGATCGGGCGCGACCTGCTGGACCGGGCCGGCGCGGTGTCGGCGCCGCAGTCGACCTATGACTTTCCGGGCGCGACCTGCATCAGCGTGAACGAAGAGATCGCGCACGGCATTCCCGGCGACCGGGTGATCGCCGCGGGGGACTTGCTGAATATCGACGTCTCGGCGTCGAAGGACGGATTCTTCGCTGACACCGGCGCGACGTTCCGGGTGGGACCGGTGCGCCCCTCGCTCGACCGGCTGTGCCGGGACGGGCGGCGGGCGGCTCAGATCGGCATCGCACAGGTCCGCGCCGGACGGCCGCTGGCGGGCATCGGGCAGGCGATCGGGCGCTTTGCGGAGGCGCGCGGCTATACGCTGATCCGCAACCTCGCCAGCCACGGCGTGGGGCGGGCGCTGCATGAATATCCCGAGGAAATCGCGACCTGGCCCACGCGATCCGACCGGCGACGGATCAATCGCGGGCTGGTGATGACGGTGGAGCCGTTCCTGTCCACCGGCGGCATCTGGGCCGAAACGCGGGACGGCGACGAGTGGACGCTCTACAGCACACCCGCCGCGCCCGTGGTCCAGTATGAACACACGGTCGTCGCCACGGATCGCGGGCCGCTGGTGGTGACGCTGCCCGGCTGAGGCGGCATGGGAAACGAAAACGGGCGGCCCGGTTGGGACCGCCCGCAATGATCGTCACGCGGCGCGGGACCAGCCCGCGCCGGACCCGCTTACTGCGGGATCTCGCCTTCCAGCCCTTCGACGTAGAAGTTCATGCCGGCCAGCGTGCCGTCGTCGGCGGTCTCGCCCTCGGCCAGCCAGTCGGAGCCGTCCTGCTTCTTCAGCGGGCCGGTGAAGGGGTGGTATTCGCCCGACGCGATTGCGTCTTTCAGCGCCAGAGCCTCGGCCTTCACCTCGGCGGGGACCGCGTCGGTGATCTCGCCGATGCCGACCATGCCGGCACCGATGCCGTCCCAGGTCATCTCGGACTTCCACGTGCCTTCCATGACCGCGCGGGTCTGCTCGATGTAGTAGGGCGCCCAGTTGTCGATGATCGAGCTGATGCGCGGCTTGGGCGCGAACTCGGCCATGTCGGAGGCCTGACCGAAGGTATAGACGTTGCCCGCCGCCTCGGCCGCCGCCTGCGGCGCGGTGGAGTCGGTGTGCTGCAGCACGACGTCACAGCCCTGTTCGATCAGCACCTTGGCCGCGTCGGCCTCTTTCGCCGGGTCGAACCATGTGAAGGCCCAGACGATCTTGAACTCGACATCCGGGTTCACCTTCTTGGCGTGGATGTAGGCCGAGTTGATGCCGCGGATCACTTCGGGGATCGGGTAGGAGCCGATGTAGCCGATCTTGTTCGACTGGGTCATGTGCCCGGCGATCGTGCCCTGCACCGCGCGGCCTTCGTAGAAGCGGGCGGAGTAGGTGCCGACGTTCTCGGCGGTCTTGTAGCCGGTGGCGTGCTCGAACTTCACGTCCGGGAACTTCTTGGCCACGTTGATCGTCTGGTCCATGTAGCCGAACGAGGTGGTGAAGATCAGCTTGGCGCCGCCAAGCGCCATCTGGGTCATCACGCGCTCGGCGTCCGGGCCCTCGGGCACGTTCTCGACATAGGTCGTCTCGACCATGTCGCCGAACTCGGCCTCGACGGCCTTGCGGCCCTGATCGTGTTCATAGGTCCAGCCGCCGTCGCCAACGGGGCCGACATAGACGAAGCCGACCTTCAGCTTTTCGCCGTGGCTGGCCGCACGGGCCATGCCGCCGGCGCTCAGCGCCATCGCGGCGGCGGTGCCGGCGAGGAACGTTCTCTTGTTCATCTTCATGGGTCTTCCCTTCCTTGATGAGTGTCTTGTTCAGTCTTTGTGTCCCGCTTCGGCGACAGCAGCGCCGAAGTCAGAAGTCCGGTCGGCAGCGCCACGATGCCGAGCCCGATCAGCAGCACCAGCCCGGTGAAGATCCGTCCCCCCGCCGTGACGGGATAGACGTCGCCGTAGCCCACGGTCGTCAGCGTCGCGAGCGCCCACCACAGGCTTTCCGGGATCGAGGTGAAGGCCTCGGGCTGCGCATTCCGTTCGAAATGGTAGATCCCGACCGCCGCGAGATAAAGCATCAGCACGGCGACCATCAGAACGGCGAGGATCTCGTGCCGGACGGTCAGAACCGCCGCCGAGAGCCGGTCGAAGGCATGGCCGAGCCGCAGCAGTTTCAGCACGCGCAGCAGGCGGAACAGCCGGATGACCCGCAGCGATTGCAGATCCGGCCAGACCAGCAGCAGCGCGGGAATGCAGGCGAGGAAATCCACCACGCCCCAGAAGCTGAAGAGATACCGCAACGGTTCCGGCGCCGAGATCAGCCGAAACACGAATTCGGCGAGGAACATGGCGAGGAATACGTATTCCGCAATGGCCAGAAAGCCCGCGTAATGGCCCTTTACCTCGGGCAGCGACTCCAGCGTGATCACGACCGCCGACAGGATGATCGCACCGCCGATGATCTTCTGTGCGAGGGGTCCCCAAGTGGCGTCGCTTCCTTCGAGAATGGCGTTCAGTCTGGCGCGGGTCATGTCGCACTATTGCGAGGCGTGGAATATCCGGCCGAGTGAGGCCGGCGCCCGGCTCTTGTCCGCCGACATGATGACCAGCACGAGGATGGTGATCAGGTAGGGAGACATGGAAAGATATTCGACAGGAATGGCAAGCCCCGCCGCCTGCAGATTAAGCTGCAACACGGTGACACCGCCGAACAAATAGGCACCCAGCAGGACGCGCCAGGGCTTCCACGAGGCGAAGACCACCAGCGCCAGAGCGATCCAGCCCGCGCCCGCGGTCATGCCCTCGGTCCATTGCGGCACCCGGACAAGGCTGATGTAGGCGCCGCCCAGACCGGCGCAGGCGCCGCCGAACATGATCGCCATGACCCGCACCCGCTTGACCTTGTAGCCGAGCGCATGCGCCGCATCGTGGCTTTCGCCGACCGCCCGCAGGATCAGCCCCGCGCGGGTGAACTTCAGGAACGCCCAGACCACCGCGACGACGGCGATCCCGAAATAGACCATCAGGTCATGCCCGAACAGGATACGCCCGACGAAGGGCAGGTCGCTCAGCACCGGGATCTCCAGCCGTCCGGTCGCGGGCGGCTTGATCCCGACATAGCCCTGCCCAAGCAGGGAGGACAGCCCCAGCCCGAACAGCGTCAGGGCCAGGCCGCTCGCCACCTGGTTGGCCAGCGCGACCTGCGTCAGCAGGGCAAAGAGCAGCGACAGCGCCGCCCCGCCAACGGCGGCGGCGACGAAGCCCGCGAAGGGCGACCCGGTGTTGACGGCGATCGCGAAGCCGCAGATCGCGCCGGTGATCATCATCCCCTCGACCCCGAGGTTCAGGACACCGGCCCGTTCGACGACCAGCTCGCCGATCCCGGCCAGCAGGATCGGCGTCGCGGCCACCATGAGCGAGGCGATGAGAAGGACGGGGTTGATCGCGCTCAGATCCATGCCGCGTCCTCCTCGGGGTCAGCGGCGGGCGTCAGGCCTGCCGCACGCATTGCGAGGCGTAGACCTGCATCTGCTGGTTCTGGTAGCGATGCGTGAACGCCATGTTCTGGTTGCTCTGCATCTTGGACTGGAAGAAGAACTGCGAGGGCCCGAAGGCCAGTCCGCCGCTCTGCTGTCCCTCGACCACGACCATCTGGCCTTGCGCGGACCAGCGGCCCTGGAACTGGAACTGGAACTGCCCGGAACTGGCGCCCTGCACGCCTTGTCCCTGCGCGCCGCCGTTCTGATACAGCATCATCTGGAACTGCATCATGACCGGGTTCGGATTGACCCCCGGCGCGGTGTTCTGGAACCCCATCTCGCAATACCACGTTCCGGCGGGCGACATGGTCCCCGGCTGCTGTTGCTGTGGCGGCTGGAGTGTCTGCGCCGTTACCCCGGTTGCGGCAATCGTCATGCAAATGGCGCTGAGCGCGCCAGTCAGTATCGTCTTCATAGGAAAATTCCCCAAAAGTATGAACAATGGGGTCAGAATAAGCGAAAACGGGATTCTGGCAATTCACGCTTTGGGCCCTCCGCCGATCCGGATGCGGTAATTCGTCATGACGTCCACCGCGAGCAGGAAGAACAGCAGCATTCCCTGGAACACCTGGATGGCCGCCGCAGGCAGGCCCAGCCCGGACTGCGCGATCTCGCCGCCGATATAGGTCAGGGCCATCAGCAGCCCCGCCAGCAGAATGCCCACCGGATGCAGCCGCCCGAGGAAGGCCACGATGATCGCGGTGAACCCGTAGCCGACGTTGAAGTCGATGCTGACCTGACCCGCGGGGCCCGAGACCTCGAACATCCCGGCCAGCCCGGCCAATGCTCCGGAGGCGCCGAGGCAGAAGATGATCAGCCGCGCCGGCACGACGCCTGCGAACTTCGCGGCGCGCGGGGCTTCGCCGGTCAGACGGATGTGAAAGCCCAGCATGTGCCGGTTCAGCAGGACGTAGGCGAGGATCACCATGATGAAGGCCGTCGCCACGCCCCAGTGCATCCCGGTGCCCGCGATGATCTCGGCGTTATGCGCACTTTCGTATTGCTGCAGATTCCGGCTGCCCGGAAAGCCGAAGCCCTGCGGGTTCTTCAGCAATCCCAGGGACATGGACGCCAGCAATTGCTCGGCCACGTAGACCAGCATCAGGCTGACGAGGATCTCGTTGGTGCCGAACTTCACCTTCAGCAGGGCCGGGATCATGGCCCAGATGAACCCGCCGAGCGCGCCGCACAGGATCATCAGCGGGAACAGCCAGACGGCCTCCAGCGGATAGAAGGCCAGCGCACATCCCGCGCCCGTCAGGGCACCGATGATGTACTGCCCCTCGGCCCCGATGTTCCAGATCCCCGCCCTGAACCCGAGGCTGAGGCCGATGGCGATCAGCACCAGCGGCGCGGCCTTCACCAGCAGCTGCGGGCGGTAATAGAACGCATGTTCCCCAAGCAGCGGGTCGTAGAAGATCGTTCGGATCGCCGTCACCGGGTCCTTGCCGAGCGCCGCGAACAGCAGTCCACCGAAGATCACCGTCGCCAACACCGCCACCAGCGGCGTCGCCCATGCCCAGACCCGAGAGGGCTGGCGCCGTTTCTCAAGCCTCAGCATGACGGCACCTCCCGTCGTAGGGTGCGTGCTCGCACGCACCGAGCCTGGGTGACGTTCGTCTGGCGGTGCGTGCGAGCACGCACCCTACGGGAAGATGATCACACATGCGCCACCTCCATCCCGTGCGATCCGCCCATCATCAGGCCGATCTGCTCGACCGTCAGGCCCTTGGCTGGCACCACCTCGCTCAGCCGCCCCTCGTTCAGCGCGGCGAAGCGGTCGGAGACCTCCATCAACTCGTCCAGATCCTGCGAGATCACGATCACCGCCGTCCCGCCCTCGGCCAGGTCGAGGATGGCCTGCCGGATGACCGCCGCCGCAGCCGCGTCCACGCCCCATGTCGGCTGGTTCACCACCAGCACCTCGGGCCGTTGCAGCACCTCGCGTCCGATGACAAACTTCTGCAGGTTGCCGCCCGACAGCGACCGCGCCGCGTTCTCGGTGCCCGGCGTCCGGACATCGAACCGCTCGATGATCGCCTTGGCGAAGTCCCGCGCCTTGCCCCACTTGAGGAACCCGTTCGACACCAGCCCCTCGCGCTCGGCGCCGGTCAGCAGGGCGTTCTCGGTCAGGCTCATGTCCGGCGCGGCGGCATGGCCCAGCCGTTCCTCGGGCGCGGTCAGCAGCCCCATGCGCCGACGCACGTTCGGCCCCGTGTTCCCGATCTCGGTGCCATCCAGCACCACCATCCCGCGCGCGCCGGTGATCTCGCCCGACAGCGCCGCCAGCAGTTCGTCCTGCCCGTTCCCCGCGACACCGGCCAGCCCCAGCACCTCGCCGCTGCGGACCTCCAGCGTGATGTCCTTGAGCGAGGTTCCGAATTCCGACGGCGAGCGCACGGAAAGCCCGTTCAGCGCCAGCCGCACCGCGCCCGGCGCCTTGCCCGCCCGTTCCGGGACGTGCAACTCCGAGCCGACCATCAGTTCCGCCATCTCGCGCGCCGTGGTGTCGCGCGGCGTGCAGGTCGCCACCTTCTTGCCGAGCCGCAGGATCGTCGCCTCGTCGCAGAGCGCGCGGATCTCCTCCAGCTTGTGCGAGATGTAGAGGATCGCCGTCCCCTCCGCCGACAGCTTGCGCAGGGTGGCGAAGAGGATCTCCACCTCCTGCGGCGTCAGAACGCTCGTCGGTTCGTCCATGATCAGCAGCTTCGGATCCTGCAGCAGGCAGCGCACGATCTCGACCCGCTGGCGCTCGCCGGCGCTCAGGTCGCCCACGGTGCGGTAGGGGTCGAGCGGCAGGCCATACTGTTCCGAGACATCCCGGATACGGGTGGCGAGGTCGCGCATCTTGGGCGGATCGGCCATCCCGAGCGCGATGTTCTCGGCCACGTTCAGCGCGTCGAACAGCGAGAAGTGCTGGAACACCATCGCCACGCCCGCCGCCCGTGCCGCCTGCGGCTCAGCCGGGGCATAGGGTAAGCCGTTCAGGGTCATCTCGCCCGAATCCGGCTTGACCAGCCCGTAGATCATCTTAACCAGAGTCGACTTGCCCGCGCCGTTCTCGCCCAGCAGGGCGTGAACCTCGCCCCGGCCGATGTCGAACGACACGTCGCTGTTGGCCACGACACCCGGATAGGCCTTGGTCAGCCCCCGGATGGAAAGCAGTATATCCGTCCCCGTCACGCGCTTATGTCCCTCGCGGTCTCTTGCCGCGTCCCCACCATCAATAGCCGCGCCGCGACGCCGACGGCAATCGCCTGCGGATGTTTGCCCAGTGCCGGATCCCCGATCGGGCAGTCGATGCGCGAAATCCGGGCGTCCGGATGCCCCATCCCGGCCAGCCGCTTGCGGAACCGCGCCCACTTGGTCGCCGACCCGATCAGCCCCGCCCTTGCGAAGCCGCGCGTCAGCAGCGCGTCGCAGAGCGCAAGGTCGATGGCATGCGAATAGGTCAGGATCAGATGCTCCGCCGTCTCGGGCGCATGGGCCGCCAGCAGCGCCGGGTCCGCGGCCGGTACCATCTCGACCCCTGCGGGCACCGCGTCCGGAAACCGCGAGGCCGCCGTATCCACCCAGGTGATCGCGACATCGGGCAGGGGGGCCAGCACCGACACCAGCGCCCGGCCGACATGGCCCGCGCCCCAGATCCAGAGGTCACGCCGCGCGCCCGCCACAGGTTCCAACAGCCAGCCGCCCTCGCAGAGCACAGGCGCGTCCCGCCCCTCGGACCGCATCGCCGCCAGCGCTCGGCGCATCGACAGGGGCATCTCGCCCGCCTGCACGGACACCTGGCGGCAGTAGGCCGCGCCCTCGATCCGGTTCAGAACCTCCGCATCCACCGGCTCGTAGACCAGCGTCACCGACCCGCCGCAGCACTGGCCCAGTTCCGGCCCGAGCGCCCGGCGCACCACCCGCGGGGCCGTCACGTCAGCCGCATCCCGCATCGCCTCGAATTCCAGCGCACCGCCGCCGATGGTGCCGTCCGTCCCGGCGGGCCCGACGATCATCGCGGCGCCGGGTTCGCGCGGAGAGGACCCGCGCACCTCGGCGATGACCACGCGGACGACGCGGCCCTCGGCGGCCACCCGGCGGCGGAGGAGGTCCAGCTCAAACGCCATCGCGCACCCGCATCACGGCGGCCAGCACCCGCTCCGGCGTCGCGGGCGCGTCCAGCGCCGGGTAGCCGGTGCCGCAGGCCGCGATCGCGTCGGACAGGGCGAGGAAGGCCGAGATCCCCAGCATGAACGGCGGCTCGCCGACTGCCTTGGACCGGTGCACCGTCGCCGCGCGGTTCGGACGGTCCCAGAGGTCGACGCGGAAGATGTCGGGCCGGTCGCCGCAGGCGGGGATCTTGTAGGTCGACGGCGCGTGCGTCCTGAGACGGCCCTTGTCGTCCCAGACCAGTTCCTCGGTCGTCAGCCAGCCCGCGCCTTGAACGTAGCCGCCCTCGATCTGGCCGATGTCGATGGCCGGGTTCAGGCTGCGCCCCGCGTCATGCAGGATGTCGGTCCGGAGGATGCGGTATTCGCCCGACAGCGTGTCGATCACCACCTCGGTGACGGCGGCGCCATAGGCGAAGTAGTAAAACGGCCGCCCCTTGCCCGCGATCCGGTCCCACGCGACTTCGGGCGTCCGGTAGTAGCCGGTGGACGACAGGCTGACCCGGTTCTCGTAGGCGAGCTTTGCCGCATCGGCAAAGCTCATGGCCTCCGCCCCGGCGATCACCTCGCCGCCGCGGAAGATCACCTCGGCCGCCGGCACCTGGTGCAGCTGGCCGATGATCCCGGCCATCCGGTCCCTGATCGTCTCGCAGGCGGCCTGCACCGCCATGCCGTTCAGGTCGGACCCCGAGGATGCGGCTGTAGCCGAGGTGTTGGGCACCTTTGTCGTGTCCGTCGCCGTGATCCGCACCACGTCCGACGAGATGCCAAAGACCTGCGCCGCGACCTGCTGGACCTTGCGGTTCAGGCCCTGGCCCATCTCGGTCCCGCCATGGTTCATCGACACGGACCCGTCCTGGTAGACATGGACCAGCGCCCCGGCCTGGTTCAGGTGGGTCAGCGTGAACGAGATCCCGAACTTCACCGGCGTCATCGCCAGCCCGCGTTTCAGGATCGGCTGGCTGTCGTTCCATGCCGTCACCGCCGCCCGTCGCGCGGCATAGTCCGAGGTCTCCAGCAGACGGTCCGTCAGCCCGTTCAGCACGAAATCCTCGACCGCCATCCCGTAGGGCGTCGTCTGCGCTCCGGACGGCGCGGCGGGCACGCCGCCCGGCGCTACGGCCCCGACCGCCCCGCGCGAGGCGAGGTCCTGATGCGCATCCGCCGCAGGCTTCATCTGGCCCGACAAACTCTCGGGGGGAGTCCCGGCATCGCCGGGACGGGGGGCAGACAGCCCCCCTTCTGCTGTGTCATCAAGCATATCGGCGTAATAGTTCACCCGCCGCACCTCCAGCGGGTCGACCCCGAGGACATGCGCGATGTGATCCACCACCCGCTCGATCCCCACCATCCCCTGCGGCCCGCCGAAGCCGCGGAAGGCGGTGGCGCTCTGGGTGTTGGTCTTCAAACGATGGCTCTCGATCCGGCAGGCGGGCAGGTCGTAGGCGTTGTCGGCATGCAGCATCGCCCGGTCCGCGACCGGCAGCGACAGGTCCTGCGCCCAGCCACAGCGGGCGAGTTGCAGGAACTCCACCCCCGCGATTTGGCCCCGGCCGTCGAAGCCCGCGCGATAGGTGATACGGAAATCGTGCCGCTTGCCAGTCACGACCATGTCGTCGTCGCGGTCATAGCGCATCCGGCAGGCGCGGCCGGTCCGGGCCGAGACCACGGCGCAGGCCACTGCCAGCGCATTGCCCTGGCTTTCCTTGCCGCCGAAGCCGCCGCCCATGCGGCGCATCTCGACCTTGACGCCGTGCATCGGCTGGCCGAGCGCCTCGGCCACCTTGTGCTGGATCTCGGTCGGGTGCTGGGTCGAGGACCAGACCACCATGCCGCCGTCGTCCTGCGCCTGCGCCATGGCGGCCTGGCCTTCGAGGTAGAAATGCTCCTGCCCGCCGATCTCCATCGTGCCTTCGACCACATGCGGCGCGGCGGCGATGGCGGCGGCGGCATCGCCCTTTTCGTAGATGCGCGGGCCTTCCTCGAACCGCGAATTGGCGGCCATCGCCTCTTCGATCGTCAGGATCGGGGTCTCCGCCGCGATCTCGACCTTGCCGAGGCGGGCGGCCTTCCTCGCGGCAAGGTGCGAGGTGGCGACCACCAGAAACAGCGGCTGGCCGAGGTAATGCACCGTGCCGTCCGACAGCAGCGGTTCGTCATGAGCCGAGGGCGAGACGTCGTTGGCGAATGGCAGGTCCGGGGCGGTCAGCACGTCCACCACGCCCGGCGCGGCGCGGACGGCGGCGAGGTCCATCGACAGGATGCGCCCCTTCGCGACTTCGCTGAGGCCGAAGGCGAGGTGCAGCGCACCCGGCGGGGCGGGAATGTCGTCGACGTAGTTGGCGCGGCCCGTGACATGCAGCGTCGCGCTGTCGTGGGGCAGGGACTGTGTGACGCTCATGCCGAGACCTCCCGCACGCGGGTCTTGGCGCCGAGATCCTCGAGGTAGTAGCGCACCAGCATGTTGCGTGCCGTTTCCAGCCGGTAGGCGGCCGAGGCGCGCATGTCGCTCATCGGGTTGAAATCCTGGTCCCACGCGCCCCAGGCGGCGGCGATGGTTTCGTCGTTCCAGGGTTTGCCGGTCAGCGCGGCCTCGACTGCCGCGGCCCGTTTGGGAATGCCGGCCATGCCGCCGAAGGCGATGCGCGCCGAGGTGACACGGCCCTCGGACACCTGAACGTTGAAGCAGCCGCAGAGCGCGCTGATGTCCTGATCGAACCGTTTGGAGATCTTGTAGCAGGCCAGCCGGTCGGGCTGACGCGGGACGATCACCGCCTCGACGAATTCGCCGGGCGCGCGGTCCTGCTTGCCGTAGTCGAGGAAGAAATCCTCGAGCGGGATCGTCCGCCGTTCCGCTCCCCGGCGCAGCTGCAACGTGGCGCCGAGCGCGATCAACGCGGGCGGGGCGTCCCCGATGGGCGAGCCGTTGGCGATGTTGCCGCCGATGGTGGCGGCGTTGCGGACCTGCACCGACCCGAACCGCGACAGCATGGCCGAGAGGTCCGGGTGCAGCGGGATCATGGCGCGCGTCAGCTCGGTGATCGTGACCGCCGCGCCGATCTTGGTGCACTGCGGCGTCATGGTGATCTGGCGCATGTCCCCGGCCCGGCCGACGAAGGCCACGGGGCCCAGGTCGTCCAGCCGCTTGGTGACCCAGAGGCCGACATCCGTCGCGCCGCCGATCAGCCGCCCGTCGGGATGGGCGAGGCACCAGTCGGCCAGCGCGTCGGCGCTGTCGATGACGGCCGCCGCGCCGCCGGTCAGGTCGTCCTCGGCCGCGCTGTCGGGCAGGTCGACCGGGGCCAGATGGCCGGGCACGTCGCCGCCCGCCGCCGCCTGGGCGGCACGGATGATCGGGGCGTAGCCGGTGCAGCGGCAGAGGTTGCCGGCGAGGACCGAATCGTAGTCCTTCTCGCCCGTCGCATGGGCCGTGGCGAGCGACATGACGATGCCCGGCGTGCAGAAGCCGCATTGCGAGCCATGGTGATCGACCATCGCCTGCTGCACCGGATGCAGCGCGCCGTCGGGGGCGGAGAGGCCCTCGACCGTCGTCACCTCCTTGCCGTGCAACTGGGGCATCAGCAGGATGCAGGCGTTCAGCGCCTTGCGGCCCGTGCCGTCGCGCACCATGACGGTGCAGGCGCCGCAGTCGCCTTCGTTGCAGCCTTCCTTGGTGCCGGTGAGCCCGCGGTCGATCCGCAGGTAGTCGAGCAGCGTCATCTGGGGCGAAATGCGCTCCAGCTCGACGCGGTCTCCGTTCAAGAGAAAGGAGAGCTTCATGTGGTCTGTCCGCCGCCTTACCCTGTTGCACCCGTGGCGCCCCTCCCGATGCGGCATAGAGCGGGGCGGGTGTGCTGTTTTCTTGAGCAAAACGGTGAAGTGCGCATTTGGCAAGCATTTCCTGCGGTTCCGTTGCGGGCTTCATGCGGGGGCGCCCGCGAAAGCGGCAGGGTCGGCGCCTGGCGGAGAGGGTGAAGGGGGGCTGTCTGCCCCCCGTCGCGGGCTGTGCCCGCGACCCCCCCCGAAGGTATTTGGAACCAGAAGAAGCAGGGGACCTGTGCCCTGCGAGCCGGGCGCGTCAGGGCCCGGCGCGCGGTCCGGGGCTGCAAGGAGTGGTGGCAGGAGGCGGGGAGGGGCGCTAGACATGGGGCATGAGCAGCCCCCGATTCATCCACCTCCGCACCCATACCGAATATTCCCTGCTGGAGGGCGCCGTGCGGCTGAAGAAGCTGCCGGGCCTCTGCGAGAAGATGGAGATGCCGGCGGTCGCGGTGACCGACACCAATTCCATGTTCTGCGCGCTGGAGTTTTCCGTCGCCGCCTCGGGCGCGGGGGTTCAGCCGATCATCGGCTGCCAGGTCGATGTCGCCTATCTGCCGGTGGTGCCGGGCCAGCAGCCCAAGCCCCCCGCGCCGGTGGTCCTGCTGGCGCAGGACGAAGCGGGCTATGCCAACCTGATGCAGCTGTCGACCTGTCTCTACGTCGAGAAACGGGGCGAGGTGCCGCATGTCACGATCGGCGAACTGGAGGCCCATGCCGAGGGGCTGATCTGTCTCAGCGGCGGGCCGGACGGGCCGGTCGGCATGTTGCTGCAGGCAGGCCAGCGCCCCGCCGCGCAGGAGCTGATGGAGCGGCTGGCGGCGATCTACGGCGACCGGCTCTATGTCGAGTTGCAGCGGCATCCGGGCGAGGGCGGGCTGCCCGGCAAGGAGCGGATCACCGAGCGCGGCTTCGTCGAGATGGCCTATGCCATGGACCTGCCGCTGGTCGCGACCAACGACGTCTATTTCCCCGACCAGAAGATGTACGAGGCGCATGACGCGCTGATCTGCATCGCCGAGGGCGCCTATGTCGACCAGTCCGCGCCGCGCCGCCGCCTGACGCCGCAGCATTACTTCAAGTCGCAGCAGGAGATGGTGACGCTCTTCGCCGATCTGCCCGAGGCCGTGGAGAACACGGTCGAGATCGCGAAACGCTGCGCCTACAAGGCCGAGACGCGCGATCCGATCCTGCCGAAGTTCGCCAACGACGAGGTGGCCGAGCTGCGCCGCATGGCGAACGAGGGGCTGCAGAAGCGTCTGGCGGTGATCCCGCATGCGGTCTCGGTCGAGGACTACCAGAAACGGCTGGATTTCGAGCTGGGGATCATCGAGGGCATGGGCTTTCCCGGCTACTTCCTGATCGTGGCCGACTTCATCCAGTGGTCCAAGGACAACGATATCCCGGTCGGGCCGGGGCGTGGTTCCGGCGCGGGCAGTCTCGTGGCCTATGCGCTGACGATCACCGACCTCGACCCGCTGCGCTATTCGCTGCTGTTCGAACGGTTCCTGAACCCCGAACGGGTCAGCATGCCCGACTTCGACATCGACTTCTGCATGGACCGGCGCGAGGAGACGATCCGTTACGTGCAGGAGAAATACGGCCGCGACAAGGTGGGGCAGATCATCACCTTCGGTGCGTTGCTGTCCAAGGCCGCGGTGCGCGACATCGGGCGCGTGCTGCAGATGCCGTATGGCCAGGTCGACCGCCTGTCCAAGATGATCCCGGTCGAGGGGGTCAAGCCCGTCAGCATCGAACAGGCGCTGGCGCAGGAGGAACGTCTGCGGCAGGAGGCGAAGAACGAGGAGGTCGTGAACCGCCTGCTGGAATACGGCATGCAGGTTGAGGGGCTGCTGCGCAACGCCTCGACCCACGCGGCGGGCGTGGTGATCGGGGACCGGCCGCTGGACCGGCTGGTGCCGCTCTATCAGGACCCGCGCTCGGACATGCCGGCGACCCAGTTCAACATGAAATGGGTCGAGCAGGCGGGGCTGGTGAAGTTCGACTTCCTCGGCCTCAAGACCCTGACCGTCATCCAGAACGCCATCGAGCAGATCCATGCCGGCGGGCGCGACCTGCACACCGCCGCCGACGGCACCCAGCTTTACGAGCCGGCGGATGGAGCGGAGAACCAGATCAACCTGATCCCGCTGGATGACGAGAAGACCTACGAGCTATACGCCAAGGCCAAGACGGTCGCAGTGTTCCAGGTGGAAAGCTCGGGGATGATGGATGCGCTCAAGCGCATGAAACCGACCTGCATCGAGGACATCGTGGCGCTGGTGGCGCTCTATCGCCCCGGTCCGATGGAGAACATCCCGGTCTATTGCGAGGTCAAGAACGGGCTGCGCGAGCGCGAATCCGTGCATCCGCTGATCGACCACATTCTGGAAGAGACGCAGGGCATCATCGTCTACCAGGAACAGGTGATGCAGATCGCGCAGGTCATGGCGGGCTACAGCCTCGGCGGCGCCGACCTGCTGCGCCGCGCCATGGGCAAGAAGATCAAGGAGGCGATGGACGCCGAACGGCCCAAGTTCGAGAAGGGCGCGGCCGAGAACGGGGTCGAGAAGAAGAAGGCCTCCGAGGTCTTTGACCTGCTTGAGAAATTCGCCAACTACGGCTTCAACAAGTCGCACGCCGCCGCCTATGCGGTCGTCAGCTACCAGACCGCATGGCTCAAGGCGAACCACCCGGTGGAGTTCATGGCGGGTGTCATGAACTGCGATATCCACCTGACCGACAAGCTCGCCACCTATTTCGAAGAGGTGAAGAAGGCGCTGGCCCTGCCATGGGTGCCGCCCTGCGTGAACCGCTCGGACGCGACGTTCAAGGTGGTGGACGGGGCGCTGGTCTATGCGCTCGGCGCGCTCAAGAACGTGGGCGTGGAGGCGATGCGGCTGGTGGTCGAGGGGCGCAGGGTCGACGGGCGGGACAAGCCCTTCGTCAACCTCTACGACTTCGCCCGGCGGGTGGAGATGAAGAAGATCGGCAAGCGCCCGCTGGAGATGATGGCGCGGGCGGGGGCGTTCGACGTGCTCGACCCGAACCGGCGGCGGGTGTTTGACAGCCTCGATGCGCTGGTCGCCTATTCCACGGCGATCTGGGAGCAGAAGACCTCGAACCAGGTGTCGCTGTTCGGTGAGGCGGGCGATGACCTGCCCGAACCGCGGCTGTCGCCGGTCGGCAACTGGCTTCCGGCCGAGGGGCTGGCGGAGGAGTTCAAGGCCGTCGGCTTTTACCTGTCGGGCCATCCGCTGGACGATTACATGGCGCCGCTGAAACGGGTCGGGCGCGGTCATGCGAACCCGGTGCTGACGCTGGACGAGGTGACGAAGCAGGCGCAGGAGAAGGGTGCCTGCGTCGCACGGATCGCGGGTGTCGTCGCCGGGCGGCAGGAACGGAAATCGGCGCGCGGCAACCGGTTCGCCTTTGCGCAGCTGTCCGATCCGACGGGGGCCTACGAGGTCACGATCTTCTCGGACACGCTGGAGGCCAGCCGCGATCATCTGGAAAACGGATCGAAGGTCGTGCTGACGGTCGAGGCGACGATGGAGAGCGACCAGCTCAAGCTGCTGGCGCGGGGCGTGTCGCCGATCGACGCGGTTGTGGCGGATGCCGGGACGGCCGGGTTGAAGATCTACATCGAGGACGAGGCGTCGATCCCCGCCGTCGCCTCGGTGCTGCAGGGCGCGGCCGAGACGGTGAAGACCGCCGCGCGCGGGCCGATCTGGTTCTGCCTGATGAAGGACGACCTGCCGGGCGAGGTGGAAATCGACACCGGGGTCGAGTTCCCGGTGACCCCGCAGATCAAGGGCGCGATCAAGAGCCTCGGCGGGGTGATGGCGGTCGAGGACCTCTAGGCGGCGGAAAGCCTGCGGGGCCCGGACGCGACCGTATGCGGTGGACTATAGTTTAACCCTTTGTATACACATGCCGGGAAAGCCCCGTGGAGGATCCTGCATGTTCAGAGCGGCAGCCGTCGTCACACTCTGCCTGTTCGCCGCCGGTTGCGGCGGGCCGCTGGACAACGTCACCCGGCTGTCCGAGGTCGATCTGCCGGAGGATCAGGCGAGCGTGTCGGTGGTTTCGGACGCCGCGCAAGATGCGGCGCGTCCGGGCGGGCTGCTCGGTCTGTTCAAGCGTGACGACGCCAGCGCCGGAGCGGACGGCTCCGCCGCGGCCACGCCCGAGGCGGAGGCCGGGGACGACACGGTCGAGGTCGCTGCGGCGTCCGGTGGCGGGTTCTTCGGTCTGTTTCGCGGCGGTGGCGGGGCGGCTGCGTCCGAAATGGCGGAGGCCGGACCGGCTGCGTTCGGCACCGTGGTCAAGGAATGTGGCGTCGGGCGCGGCGAGATGGGCAGGCAGGTCGAATCCTATCCCTCGCGCTTTCCGAAATACCGGCTGTACGATTCCGAACCGGGCAACGCGGCCCCGCACGCCTTCTACGTCACCGGCTTCTCCGACGGCTGCCCGCGTCAGGTGATCGGGGCACTCGGCGTGTTCGGCGGCGTGCAGATGCACGAACTGATGCGCTACTCGACCGGATCGGGCGACGGGGCATGGGGCCGGGTGGACAAGGCCTATGAGATCGTCAAGGCGCGGGTCTGCGGCGTTGTCAGCGGCACGCCCTGCGGGTCGCGGGTTGCGCAGCTGGAACGCGGCACGGTGTTTCTGACGATGTACGAGAGCTTCAGTGACCGGTCGCGCTGGACGAACGTCCTGCTGCACGACGGCAAGGTCGAGGCGTTCGAACTTCAGTCGCCGTGAACACCCAATGCTACCAGTGCGGTGGTCTCTGATCGGACAGGGTCACCGAAGCTCCGGCTTCCGATTCCCGTTCAGCCTCACGCTCCATCAGCAACTGGACGCGGCGGGAAAGTATTCCGATCTCGGCCTGCTGTCGGGCTATGACGTCCGACAGATCCTCGACCACCCGCTCCATATGCGCGAGCTTTTCCTCGATATGCTGCATCCCCACTCCACACGTCGGGCGTCCACACTGCACCCTTAAACTCGTCAACGCATATGACGCTCAGAATGTTTCCTTACAGTTAGCATAGGGAAAGGAAAGTCGAAACCGCTTGCGCATGGTGCGGCATTGCTTGCCTGCCCCGACCCCTTGGGCTAGACCCCGCCGCGAAGCCAGACCGGGTGGTAAGACATGGCCAAGGACAAGAAATCCCCGCGCCCCAAGGCGGAAACGCCGAAAGGGTTCCGCGACTACTTCGGCACCGAGGTGACCGAACGCGGCGACATGCTGTCGAAGATCGCCGGGGTCTACCATCGCTACGGGTTCGAGGCGCTGGAAAGCAGCGCGGTCGAGACGGTCGAGGCGCTCGGGAAATTCCTGCCGGACGTGGACCGTCCGAACGAGGGCGTCTTCGCATGGCAGGAGGCCGGCGACGGCCCGGAGGCGAAGCCGGGCGACTGGCTGGCGCTGCGCTATGACCTGACCGCGCCGCTGGCCCGCGTCTATGCCCAGCACCGCAACGACCTGCCGACGCCCTACCGGCGCTTCGCCATGGGGCCCGTCTGGCGGAACGAGAAGCCGGGGCCGGGGCGGTTCCGGCAGTTCTACCAGTGCGATGCGGATACGGTCGGCACGGCGTCGCCCGCGGCGGATGCCGAGATCTGCGCGATGCTGGCGGACTGTCTGGAAGAGGTCGGGATTCCGCGCGGCGACTACCTGATCCGGGTGAACAACCGGAAGGTACTGAACGGCGTGCTGGAGGCCATGGGCGTCACCGACGAAGGACAGGCGGCGGACGTCCTGCGGACCATCGACAAGTTCGACAAGGTCGGCGAGGCCGGGGTGCGCGAGCTGCTCGGCAAGGGACGGCTGGACGCCTCCGGCGCCTATATCGACGGGGTGGGGCTGAGCGAGGCGCAGGCCGAGCCGGTGATCGCCTTCCTGACGTCCAAGGGCGACAGCGCGGCGGCGACGCTTGCGAACCTGCGCGCAGCCGTTGGCGGCTCGGCTATAGGGGCCGAAGGCGTGGACGAGCTGGAACAGATCGCGGACCTCCTCGACGCGCAGGGCTACGCGGCCGACCGCATCGTCATCGACCCTTCGGTCGTGCGTGGCCTCGGTTATTACACCGGGCCTGTCTTCGAGGCGGAACTGACCTTCGAGATCCTCGACGAGAAGGGCCGCAAGCGCCAGTTCGGCAGCGTGGCGGGTGGCGGGCGTTACGATGACCTCGTGAAGCGTTTCACCGGCCAGTCGGTTCCCGCGACGGGCGTCTCCATCGGCGTGGACCGCCTGTTGGCGGCGCTGCGCGAGAAGGGGCGGATCGGCGGGGACAGCCACGGGCCGGTGGTGGTGACCGTGATGGATCGCGACCGGATGGGCGACTACATGACGATGGTGTCCGAGATCCGCGCGGCGGGTATCCGGGCCGAGGTCTATCTGGGCAACCCCAAGAACTTCGGTAACCAGCTGAAATACGCGGACAAGCGTAATTCCCCCGCCGCCGTCATCGAGGGCGCGGACGAGAAGGCGCGCGGTGTGGTGCAGATCAAGGACCTGATCCTCGGCGCGCAGATCGCGCAGAACGCGACGCTGGAGGAATGGAAGGAACGCCCCTCGCAGTTCGAGGTGCCGCGTGGCGAGATGGTCGCCAAGCTGCGGGAAATCCTTGCGGGGCAGGGGTGAGCATCATGTGGATTGAGCGGGACATAGGGCAGCGTCCGCCCGTGGTGGGCGCTGAAAGCGCCCGCCTGGGGGGCGGGCGGGCGCTGCCCGGTCCGCTGCGCGCACCGGGCGGTTACGACCTCCGGACATGGGCACTGTCATGACCGACGCCCGTCCATTCTACGCCGCGACCGACGCCACCCGCCGCGCGACCCGCGCCGAGGCGCTGCGCCTGCGCGCGCTGTTCGAGGCCGAGGGCGCCGTGGCCATCGAGGCCGGGATCCTGCAACCCGCCGAAACCTTGCTTGACCTTTACGGCGAGGACATCCGCGCCCGCGCCTATGTCACTTCGGACGCCCTGCGCGGCGAACAGATGCTGCGCCCGGACTTCACCGTCCCGGTCGTGCAGATGCACATGGACGGCGGCGCCGAGCCCGCGCGCTACTGCTATGCGGGCGAGGTCTTCCGCCGTCAGGAAGAGGACGAGGACCGCGCCAACGAATACCTGCAGGCCGGGTTCGAGGTGTTTGATGGGGCCAACCCGCCGGATGCGGATGCCGAGGTCTTCGCGCTGTTCCAGCGCATCCTCGCGCCGCTGAACCTGCGCGCCGCCACGGGCGATATCGGCATCCTGACTGCGCTGGTCGCCGGGCTGAATGCCAGCGACAAGCGCAAGCGCGCCCTGATGCGGCACATCTGGCGGCCGCGCCGGTTCCGCACCCTGCTCGACCGGTTCTCGACCCCGCCCGCCGACGACGCGCGCGCCGCGCTGCTGGCCGCCGCCGATCCCTTTGCCGGATCCGGGCCCGAGATCGGCCTGCGCCGCCGTGCCGAGGTCGAGGAGCGGCTGCAGAGCCTGCGCGAGGAAGCTGCCGCCGATCCGATCCCGACCCACGTGGTCGACCTGATCGACGCGCTGCTGGCCGTGCGGGAAAAGATGCCCTTCGCGCTGGAGCACCTGCGCGACATCGCCGTGGACCTGCCGTGGATCAATCCCGCGCTCGACCGGCTGGCCGCCCGCGCCGACGCGCTTTCCGCGCGGGGGGTGGATGTGGACGCGCTCGATTTCGAGGCGAGCTATGGCCGCACGCACATGGAATATTACGACGGCTTCGTCTTCGGCTTCTACGCCGAAACGCGGCCCGACCTGCCGCCCGTCGCCACCGGCGGCCGCTACGATGCGCTGACCCGCGTGCTGGGGCGCGGCCGGGAAATCCCGGCGGTCGGCGGCGTGATCCGTCCGGGCCTCGTGCTGGATCTCGGGGGGCTCGCATGACCGTCAAGCTGGGCGTGCCATCCAAAGGGCGGCTGATGGAGAAGACCTTCGACTGGTTCGGTGCGCGTGGCGTCACGCTCGGCCGCGCCGGGTCGGACCGGGAATATGCCGGGAAGGTCGAGGGGGCCGAGGGCGTGGAACTGGTGCTGCTGTCGGCGGGCGAAATCCCGCGCGAACTGGCGGCGGGGCGGATCCACCTGGGTGTCACCGGGCTGGACCTGGTGCGCGAGAAGCTGGCCCGCTGGGACATGCAGGTCGAACTGCTGGCCGAGATGGGTTTCGGCCACGCGGACCTGATCATCGCGGTCCCCGACTGCTGGGTCGATGTCGAGACGCTGGAGGATCTGGACGCCGCCGCCGCGGCCTTCCGCCGTCACCACGGGTTCCGGATGCGGATCGCGACCAAGTATCACCGGCTGATCCGCGATCACCTGCGTGAATTCGGCGTGGCCGACTACCAGCTGGTCGACAGCCAGGGCGCGACCGAGGGCACGGTGAAGAACGAGACCGCCGAAGCGGTGGCCGACATCACCTCGACCGGTGAGACGCTGCGCGCGAACCACCTGCGGCCCCTGTCCGACGGGCCGGTCCTGCGCAGTCAGGCGACGCTGTTCCGCGCGCGCACCGCGCCGATGGACGATGCCGACCGCGCGGCGCTTGGCATGCTGCTGGAGAAGCTAGGGCTGGTCTGAGGGATCGGGCGGTGCGGCCATCAGCGCCGCATGGGCCGCCGGGTCCGCCTGCCTGAGCCGCTCGAGCGCCTGCACGGCCCGTTCGCGCAGCGCCTCGGAAGTCTCGGTCTTGGCCACTTCGACTTTCCGCACAAGGTCGTCGATCTCTGGCAGGGGCGTGCCCGTCGCCACCGAAAGGGTCTGCAAAGCTTCCAGGATCTTGCCCAGCTGGGTGCCGTAGCTGGCCACGTCGCGGTGGATGTGTTCCTCGATCTCCGGCACGCCCGCGATGTCGGGCGAGAACAGGCGCGGTTCGATCCGCTGGGTCACGTCGCCCGAAAAGGGCGCCTTGAACAAGTTGAACCAAGTGTCTGGCGGGATCATCGCGGTGTGCCTGCGTTGCCTGCCTGATCTGGCCGGTGAGGGCGATTGCAAGTCAACCTCTGCGTGCAATCCGGCCTCCGAGTCGGGGCCACGGCGCCTCGATACTATGCGTCCAAATGTCCTACCAATTTTGTCGGATTGACTTTGCCTAGTGAAACAGTCAGAAAATCCGCAACCCGCCGGACCGGCGAAAGCGGAGGATCCCCGGATGATCGTATGCCACTGTCAGGCCATCACCGACCGCGATGTGCACAACGCCATCGACTGGATGCGCGCCGCCGATCCCCAGACCATCGTGACCCCCGGCAAGGTCTATCGCGCGCTCGGAAAAACGCCGGATTGCGGATCTTGCATGCCGCTGTTCTTGGCAACCATGCGTCAAAGCGCAAGTATGGAAGTACCCATGCAACTTCGCGGTCTGCGCAAGCGCCGCGACACAACACAGGGAACCCGTCATGAAAGGCGACGCGAAAGTCATTGAATACCTCAACAGTGCCATCCGGTCAGAGCTGACGGCGGTCAGCCAGTACTGGCTGCACTTCCGCCTTCAGGAAGACTGGGGACTTGGCAAGATGGCCAAGAAAAGCCGCGAGGAGAGCATCGAGGAGATGCACCATGCGGACAAGCTGATCGCTCGGGTGATCTTTCTCGGCGGGCATCCGAACCTGCAGAAGCTCGACCCGCTGAGAATCGGCCAGACCCCGCTCGAGACGCTGGAGTCGGACCTGGCCGCCGAACAGGAGGCGCGGGCGCTCTACAAGGAAGCAAGGGAATACTGCGCCTCGGCGGGTGACTACGTGACGATGCACCTGTTCGAGGAACTGCTGGCGGACGAGGAAGGGCACATCGACTTTCTCGAGACCCAGATCGAATTGCATGAACGACTCGGAGCGGAGAAATATGCGCTGCTCAATGCCTCGCCGATGGACGAGGCCGAATAAGCTCCTTCTCGCTGCGCTGACCGGCCTCGTGGCCGGTCCGCTTGCGGCGGGCGATCTGGCGGACCTTCACCTGTCCGCCATCCCCCGAACGGCGGAGGAAACCGCCCGCATCCACGCAGTGACCCGTCCCACGACGGATTTCACCAGTGCGGAGACATTCGAGACCAATCCGGGCGGTGCCGCCACGGTGCGGGCCCGGACCAATGCTGATGCCTTTTCCCAGCCGTCGGGCAACATCAGCTTCGAGCGGGAACTGGACTTCAAGGTCGGCAACGGCCTGTTCCGCAAGATCTGGGTCTCCGCCCCGTCCTCGACGCTGGCGTCGGACGGGCTGGGCCCGCTTTACAACGCGCGTGGCTGCCAGAACTGCCACTTCAAGGACGGGCGCGGGCATGTGCCCGAGGGGCCCGAAGACAACGCGGTGTCGATGTTCCTGCGCATCTCGATCCCCGGCGGGCCCGACCCCGACGGCATCGAGGGCTGGCTCGCCACCCTGCCGGACCCGGTTTACGGCCAGCAGCTTCAGGATTTCGGCACGGCGGGGGTGCCGGCCGAGTATCGCCTGTCCGTGAGCTACGAGGAGATCGAGGTCCCGCTGTCGGATGGCGAGGTCGCCACGCTGCGCAAACCGACCTACGCGGCCGAGGACCTCGGATACGGCCCGCTGCACCCGCAGGCGATGCTGTCGCCCCGCGTTGCGCCGCAGATGATCGGGCTCGGGTTGCTGGAAGCGATCCCGGCCGCGGACATCCTTGCGCTGGCTGATCCGGAGGATGCGGATGGCGACGGGATCAGCGGGCGGGCCAACATCGTGCCGTCGATCGAATACGGCGTCCCGATGCTCGGCCGGTTCGGCCACAAGGCGGGCGCGCCGACGATCCGGCACCAGTCGGCCGCGGCCTTTGCCGGGGACATCGGGATTTCCTCGCCGCTCTTCCCGGACGGCGCGGGCGAATGCCGCCCCGCGCAGGAGGCCTGCCGCGCGGCCCCGGACGGCGCGGATGCCGAGGGGGTCGAGATCGGGCAGGCGGGGCTGGACCTCGTGACCTTCTATTCCCGCAACCTTGCCGTGCCGGCACGGCGGGACGAAGCCGACCCGGAAGTCCTTCGCGGCAAGGAGGTCTTCTATTCCACCGGCTGCACCTCCTGCCACACCCCCAAGTTCGTAACGCATCGGCTGGAGGATCAGCCCGAGCAGTCGTTCCAGCTGATCTGGCCCTATACCGACATGCTGCTGCATGACATGGGCGAGGGGCTGGCCGATCACCGCCCCGAAGGTCGCGCCACCGGTACCGAATGGCGCACCGCGCCGCTGTGGGGGATCGGCATGACGAAGCTGGTCAGCGGCCACACCGAGTTCCTGCATGACGGTCGGGCGCGGTCGCTGCTGGAAGCGATCCTGTGGCACGGGGGCGAGGCGCAGCCGATGCGCGACGCCGTTGTCGCCATGCCCAAGCCTGACCGCGCCGCCCTGATACGATTCCTGGAGTCCCTGTGATGCGTCTCGCCTTCGCCCTCGTCCTTCTCGCGACCCCCGTCACCGCCGGTGTCGAGGAAGTGGTCACCGATCATATCCGTCCCGGCCTCTCCGCCTTTGTCGAGCAGACGACGGCGCTGGAACTGGCGGCCGATACCGACTGCCGGGCCCCCGCGCTCCGGGTGCCGTTTCACGCGGCTTTCGACGCATGGCTGCGGATCGGCGACCTGAGGCTCGGGCCGACGGAACACGCGGCGATTTCCATCGCCTTCTGGCCCGATGACCGGGGCTTCACGCAGCGGACGATCGGTGCGCTTGTCCGGGACGAGGCGCCGGCTGTCTCGGACCCCGAGGCCTTCTCCGAGGTCTCGGTCGCCGGCCGGGGGTTCTTCGCGCTGGAAATGCTGATGTACGATCCGCTCTATCGCGACTACCGGCGCGACGACTATCGCTGCCGCCTCGCGCGGGCGATCTCCGCCGACCTTGCCGCACAGGCCAAGGCGTTGAGGGCCGCGTGGAGTGATTTTGCAGGGACGCTGACATCGGGCGGCGCGGACGGCAATGCGACCTACCTTTCGCCCGAGGAGGCGACGCGCGCGGTCTACACCCAGATCCTGTCCTCGCTGGAGTTCACCCGTGACAGCCGCATCGGCCGTCCGCTCGGCACCTTTGAGCGGCCGCGTCCGAAACGGGCCGAGGCATGGCGCTCGGGGCGCAGCCTGCACGACGCGCTGGTGACGGTCGAGGCGGCGGTCGAGACAGCCACATTACTCGCCGGGCACGACCTGCCCGAGACGCAGGCGGCGCTGCTCCGGCTGCGCGACGTGGCTGGGAATGTGACCGATCCGTCCTTCCAGAGCGTCGACGATCCCGGCGAGCGGCTGAAGGTCGAAATCGTGCAACAGCGCGTGAAAGAGGTCGAGGCCGCCATCGAGGCCGAGGTCGGCGCGCCGATGGGGATCGCCCCCGGCTTCAACTCGCAGGACGGAGACTGACATGACCACCCGCCGCGCCTTCCTCGCCAGCCTCGCCGCCGCCACAGCAGCGCCGCGCCTCGGATGGGCCGCCGCCGGCAGTCCAGACTGGCTGGGCGCGGCGAAGGAGCCGGACGGCAGCTACGGGCTGCACGGCATCCGGACGGACGGCTCCGTCGCCTTCTCGATCCCGCTGCCCGCGCGCGGTCATGCCGGGGCGGCACATCCGAAACGGGCCGAGGCGGTCGCTTTTGCCCGGCGTCCAGGTCACTACGCGCTGGTGATCGACTGCCTGACCGGTGTGGTCGCGCGTGAACTGACGCCGCCCGAGGGGCATCAGTTCAACGGCCACGGGGCCTATTCGCAGGACGGGCGCTGGCTGTTCACCTCGGAACAGATGGCCGCGGACAGCGCGGGCCGGGTCGGGGTCTGGGACGTCGGCGCGGGGTATCGCCGGGTGCGGGACGTCGCCACCGGCGGGATCGGGCCGCACGAGCTGCGGCTGATGCCTGATGGCGAGACGCTGGTGGTCGCCAATGGCGGGATCGCCACGGATCCCGAGGACCGGACCAAGCTGAATATCGAGACGATGGCGCCGAGCCTCGTCTACCTTTCGACCGATGGCGCGTTGCTGGAGCAGGTGGTGCTGGAGCCCGACCTGTCGCAGAATTCGATCCGCCACCTCGCGGTGCGGGGGGACGGGCTTGTGGCTTTCGCCATGCAATGGGAAGGCGGGGCAGGGGCCGCGACGCCGCTTCTGGGCCTGCACCGGCAGGGCGGGGCGGTTGTGCTGGCCGAGGCGCCGCTGGCCGAGCAGATGCTGATGAAGGGCTACGCGGGTTCGGTCGCGCTTTCGGGCAGCGGGCGCGAAGTCGCGATCACCTCACCCAAGGGCGGGCGGCTGCACCGCTTCGCGGTGGACGGCACGTTCCTCGGCGCGATGGCCCGGGCGGATGTCTGCGGGCTGGCGACTCATCCGGCGGGCTATCTGGCCAGCGACGGTCTGGGCGGGCTGCTGACTGTGGATGCCGACGGCGCGCGACCGCTGGCGCGGGGCGAGATGGCGTGGGACAACCACCTCGTCGCATTGGGCTGACGGGTCAGAGCACCCCGATTTCGGCCAGCGCGGCGGAGAGGTCGGGGGGCAGCGCCTCTTCGTTCTGCCGGGTGCTCGGCAGGTCGGCGGGGGCGTCGGTGGCTGCAAGATAGCGCCAGCCCTGGAACGGACGCTTCTGGGCCTGGGTGGTGCGGATCAGCTTGTGGTCGAGCACGATGGCGCAGCGGCGGATGCCGTCCTCGCGCACGACCTCGTCCAGCCGGATGATCTTCTGTCGCGCCTGGATCAGGCCCTTGATGACCCAGTAGATCGACCCGCCCGCCAGAACCTCGTCCTCGCGCTTGGGCCACATCCGGGTGACGTGACGCGGGTAGCCGTCGTTGGTGAGGACCGCGTGGTTGCTCTGCCAGTCGGCGAGTCCCTCGACCGACTCCGTTCCGACGCTGAGTTTCACCAGATTTACATATTTTGCCAATCGCGCACCCAATATATGGTGGACACCCCTGTTCGCCCACCATATATCTATGTCACCCAAGGGTCCAGTCACGAGGCGGCGATTCCGGCACCTCCTGCCCCCCAAGGCAAACCCCGTTGCCGGGAGTGCCTCGTGACTGGACTGAAAAGGGGACCGGAACTCCGAAATAATCAGTGCGGCCACCCACCTGTCCGAAGGCGAGCTGGCCGGGCAAGCCTGTCCGTGGGCGGGCGCACATGACGTCTGAACGGCGCGCTTTATCCCAGCCGGGTCTTTCCTTGTTCGAAGGTCAGGGCGCGGGTGACAAAGCGCCTGCCCCCGGGACGGGCAGGCGCTGCGCGGCGGCTTCGCCTTGATTCCGCGCATTGGGCCGGCGGGAGACGAAAGAAAATATGAGCACACAATAGATCTTGTGGAAAGCGCGGGATCAAAACCCTAGTTCCTGCCGCCCGCGCCTGCTAAACAATCCCCCTCTAACCAGCCGAGGATCCTCTCATGACCCGCTTTGCCTCCCCTATCGCCGAACAGGTCTGGGACATGAAATACCGCTTCAAGAATGCGGACGGGACGCCGATCGACACCACGGTCGAGGATTCGTGGCGCCGGATCGCCCGCGCCCTCGCCTCGGTCGAAAAGGACCCCGCCGCGTGGGAAGCGCCGTTCTTCGAAGCGCTTGAGGACTTCAAGTTCCTGCCCGCCGGGCGGATCACCGCCGGTGCCGGGACCAGCCGCCGGGTGACGCTCTTCAACTGCTTCGTCATGGGCACCGTGCCCGACAGCCTCGGCGGTATCTTCGAGATGCTGAAGGAGGCCGCGCTGACCATGCAGCAGGGCGGCGGGATCGGCTACGACTTCAGCACCATCCGGCCCAAGGGCGCGGATGTGAAGGGTGTGGCCGCCGACGCCTCGGGTCCGCTGTCGTTCATGGATGTCTGGGACGCGATGTGCCGCACCATCATGTCCGCCGGATCGCGCCGGGGCGCGATGATGGCGACGATGCGCTGCGATCACCCGGATATCGAGGATTTCATCACCGCGAAAAGCGACCCCGCCCGGCTGCGCATGTTCAACGTCAGCGTGCTGGTGACCGATCCCTTCATGGAGGCGGTCAAGTCCGACGGGTCTTGGGACCTGATCTTTGACGGCAAGGTCTACAAGACCGTCAAGGCGCGGGACCTGTGGAACCGGATCATGCAGTCGACCTACGACTACGCCGAACCGGGCGTGATCTTCATCGACCGGATCAATGCCGCCAACAACCTGAACTACGTGGAAACCATCGCCGCCACCAACCCCTGCGGCGAACAGCCCCTGCCGCCCTACGGCGCCTGCCTGCTCGGCTCCGTGAACCTCGCCCGGCTGGTCAGCGATCCCTTCGCCGACGCCGCGAAGCTGGACGAAGCGGCGCTGTCGAAACTGGTGCGCACCGCGATCCGGATGATGGACAACACCGTCGACGCCTCGAACTTCCCGCTGCCGCAGCAGGCGGCCGAGGCACAGGCCAAGCGCCGCGTGGGCCTCGGGGTCACCGGACTGGCCGACGCGCTGCTGATGCTGGGCCTGCGCTATGGCTCGGACGAGGCGGCGGCGCAGACCGAGGCCTGGCTGAAGCTGATCGCGCGCGAGGCCTACCTCGCCTCCGTCGATCTGGCCAAGGAGAAGGGTGCCTTCCCGCTGTTCGATGCCGAACCCTACCTGGCCAGTGGCACCATGCAGGCGATGGACGAGGACGTCCGCGCCGCCGTGCGCGAGCATGGCATCCGCAACGCGCTGCTGACCTCCATCGCGCCGACCGGGACGATTTCGCTCTACGCGGGGAACGTGTCGTCTGGCATCGAGCCGGTCTTTGCCTACAGCTACACCCGCAAGGTGCTGCAGAAGGACGGGTCGCGGTCCGAGGAGAAGGTTGTCGACTACGCCGTGCAGATGTGGCGCGACCTCAAGGGCGACGCGCCTTTGCCGGACTACTTCGTCAACGCACAGACCCTGTCGCCGTCCGAGCACGTCAAGATGCAGGCCGCCGCGCAGAAGTGGGTGGATTCGTCGATCTCCAAGACGATCAACTGCCCCGAGGACATCGGTTTCGAAGCGTTCAAGGACGTTTACATGCAGGCCTGGGATACGGGCTGCAAAGGGTGCACCACCTACCGCCCGAACGACGTGACTGGCTCGGTCCTCAGCGTCAGCGAGGAAAAGGAGGACGCGCCCGCGCCGATGCCCGTCGAGGGCGGCGAGGTCGTCTATATGCAGGAGCCGATCGACCGCCCGCAGGAGCTGGAGGGCAACACCTACAAGCTCAAGTGGCCGGACAGCGAGCACGCGATCTACATCACGATCAACGACATCGTGGTCGGCGGTCGGCGGCGGCCGTTCGAGGTCTTCATCAACTCCAAGAACATGGAACATTTCGCCTGGACCGTGGCGCTGACCCGGATGATCTCGGCTGTGTTCCGGCGCGGGGGCGACGTGTCCTTCGTGGTGGAGGAGCTGAAGGCCGTGTTCGACCCGCGTGGCGGTGCTTGGGTGCAGGGGAAATACATCCCCTCGATCCTTGCCGCCATCGGCGGGGTGATCGAACGGCACCTGATATCCATCGGTTTCATCGAGGGCGAGGGCCGGGGGCTGAAGACCGATCCGCAGGCCAAGGTGATCGGGCTGGAAACCGGCAAGCGCGGCAAGGCCTGCCCCTCATGCGGCCAGTATGAGCTGGTGATGATCGAAGGCTGCATGACCTGCGCGGCCTGCGGTCACTCGAAGTGCGGCTGACAGGGCGTCTGCCGCGACAGCTGCCATGACGCGGCTGAGGATGCACTGATATACCCTCGGCCTCTGCGGGATGATTGAACGGGGATGCGGGCCGAGTGGCCCGCGTCGCCGCACTGTGTTGCCGGCCAAAAGAACATCAGGGCGGACGCTGGGCCGGAATCGCTCGAATATTGGCGTCAGCTTTCAGTTTCAAATCCCGCGCAATTTCCGATTCTGATTCTCCGAGATTCGGTATTGGTTGGAATGTGATCTAATATAACGTGATTTAACTCGGTCAAATACAACCGGGGATGGAGCGGATCTGAGGTAATTGTCTGCACACCGCTTGGCTATCCATTTGAAGAACAGGTTTTGTTTCGAGGTGTTCTAAAACTTGTCAGAAATACGTCGAAATGGGATGAATATTGCGGCGAATTAGTGGCATTATTGTTCTGCTCATCATGTTCGGGGGGGTGACGGGACTTTTGAATGCGGCAGACTGAACGAGACACGGTACCGGCGCTGAACGAAGAGCCGCGGTAACCGGTTTCGTCGCAGGCATTGAGCCAACTGCTTTTTCCAGGGGAACCAACCATTTATTCCGATTATTCGTTCAAGGACCAAACATATGAATATCAAACTTAAACACCTGCTTATGGCATCGGGCAGCACGCTGGTGCTCTCTATGGGGTCGGCGATGGCCGACAACAACAACGCGATGCTGTCGCAGTCGGGCACCGACAACTCGGCCAGCTTCGACCAGAGCGCTGCCGACAATTCCAATATCGGCTACCTCGGCGCTCTGCCTGCCGCATCGCAGACCGGCGACGACAACGTTCTGGCCATCACCCAGAGCGGTGACGCCAACCGTGTCGGCAGCAACGCGGCTGCAGCCGAGGTCAGCCAGAGCGGTGACGCAAACGAAGCAACCGTGGAACAGACCCGCACTGCGCCAGCGACGTCGCCCAGCACCAGCACCGGCAATATCGTGACTGTCCTGAAGCAGAGCGGGGACAATCACAGCGCCACGATCGAACAGAACACCGATCAGAACCGCAACTATGCGAACGTCCGCCAGTCCAACGCGGGCGGCGGGGCCGCTGGCAACACCGCTACGGTCGAACAGACCAACACCGCCACGGCCAACCAGAACCTCGACCGCAACGAGGTGTCATCCGGCGGCGGCCACACGGGCGGTGTGATCCAGGCCGGTTCGGGTAACACCGCGCTGGCGGTCCAGAACGGTCAGGGCCTTCGGCTGCGCCTGCTGTCGCAATCCGGCAATGACAACAACGCAGAAGTCCGCCTGAGCGGCATCGACAACGGGAAACCGGACCTGACTGCCGGAGGCGCGTCCGCTGCAAGCACCGCCAACAGCCGCGAAGTCGTGCAGAACGGCAACAGCAACGATGTCGATCTGGACATCTCGGGTGAACGCAACGCCTATGGCACCACCCAGCAGGGCGACGACAACAGCGCGGCCGGCATCGTCGTGACCGGCAACGACAACTCCGTGGGCGTCGGCCAGTTCGGCGATGACAACACCGTCCTGCTCAGCACCATCACGGGCGACCGCAACAGCACCGGGTTCTATCAGGAAGGCGATGGCAACCTCGCCGACACCGACGTCTCGGGTGATGACAACAACACGCTCACAATGCAGGTCGGCGACCTGAATGTGGGCGGTATCGACGTCGCCGGGATCGGCAACGACACCAATGTCGACCAGACGGGCAACGTGAACGTTGCATCGGCGTCGGTGACCGGAGACAGCAACACCACCGGCGTTACTCAGGACGGCTCGGTCAACATCGGCACCGCCACTGTAGAAGGCGACGGCAACACCACCGATATCGACCAGGAAGGCACGCTCAACGTCGCTCTGGCGAACGTCGTTGGCGACGACAACTGGTCCACCAGCATCATCCAGGATGGGACAATCAACAATGGAACTGTAACGATTCTCGGCGACAGCAACCCGACTTTGCTCAGCCAAATCGGCGGCTTCAACGCCGGTAACGTCGATATCGAAGGCGACAGTAATTCCAGCTCGGTCCGACAGCAGGGTGACCTGAACTCGGCGATGGCGGAGATCTTCGGCGATGGTAACTTTACTGGGGTCGATCAAGACGGCGATGCCAACGACGCAACCGCTGATGTCTCCGGGAGCAACAACGTGCTCATCGCCTCGATGACCGGTAACCTGAACGTTCTGGACATGAGCCAGACTCAGGACGGGAACGAAATAGACGTCTCGATCACCGGCAACCGGAACAACTACACCAGCCCGACCGTGCCGTTCTTCGGCTACCCGGCGAACCCGCCGTCCTCGGTGGCGTTCTCTGGCTCGGCCCTGACGGCGAACACGCAGGGTCTGGGCAAGGGCGCTTTGGTGCAGGACGGATTGGGGAACCTTCTTGACCTGACGGTCAATGGCGATCTGAACAGTTTTGCCATGGCGCAGATCGGTGGTTCGAACTCCATCATCGGCACCATCACCGGCGCTTCGAACCAGGCTGTCGTGACCCAGGTGGGCGGGACCAACACGGCGAACTTCGGCCAGACCGGCAACAGCAACAACGTGGGTATCGTCCAGTGATATCCTGCGCGCCGATCTGATCGGCGGGACAAGCGAAAGGGCCCTCGGTTCGGGGGCCCTTTTCATTTGCGCCTGCGACGGGACCGACACCTCCCGTGCGTCATTCGCCGGTCCGGAGCGCCCCGTTTTCTGCCAGAGCCGCGATTTCGTCCGCGCCAAAACCGGCCTCTGCCAGCACCGCTGGCCCGTCCGCCCCAAGGCGGGGCGGCATGTGGCCGGGTTCGGCAGCCGTGCGCGAGAACTTGGCGGGCACGGCCATCTGGTAGATCGCGCCTTCGGTCGGATGCTCCACCCGGCGGAAGAAGCCTGTGGCGGTCAGGTGCGGATCCTCCATCACCGATTCATAGCTGTGCATCGGCAGGGCGGGGATGTCGGCCTCTTCGAACAGCTTCAGCCACTCCGCGGTGGTGCGGGTCAGCATGATGCGGCCGACCTCGGCATAGACCTCGTTGATGTTGCGGGACCGGGCGGCGAAGGTGGCGAACTTGGGGTTCGCGGCGGGCATCTCGGGCTGGCCGATGGCGGCGTAGAAACGGTTCCAGTGGCCGTCGTTGTAGATAAGCGCGCAGACATGGCCGTCCTTGGTCTGATAGGGGCGGCGGTCGGGGGACAGGTGGCGGGCATAGCCGCCCTTGTCGAGCGGGGGATCATAGGTCAGCCCGCCCATGTGATCGCCGAGGATCATCGAGACCATCGTCTCGAACATGGGCACCTCGACCTTCTGGCCCTGACCCGAGCGGTCGCGTTCCACCACGGCGGCGAGGATCGCGTTGACCGCCGACAGCCCGACGATGCGGTCGGCCACAGCGGCGGGCACATAGGCCGGGCGCATCCCCGCGCGGGTGAAGCTGTGAGGGATGCAGGCGCCGCCCTGGATCAGGTCGTCATAGGCGGGGCGATCGGCATAGGGGCCGGTCTGGTCGAAGCCGACCAGCGCCGCGTAGATCAGGCGGGGGTTGCGGGCCTGCAGAGCCGCATAGCCGAGGCCTAGGCGCTCCATCGCACGGGGCCGGACGTTGGTGACCAGCACGTCCACGGTCTCGGCCAGCCGGAGGGCTGCCTCGCGCCCGCCTTCGGTCTTCAGGTCCAGGGCGATGGAGCGTTTGGAACGGTTGATGTTCAGATAGACCGCCCCCATCCCGTCGTGCCGGGTCGGGCCCAGCTGGCGGACAATGTCGCCCTCGGGCGGTTCGACCTTGATGATGTCGGCACCGTAGTCCCCAAGGGTCTGCGTGGCGTAAGGCCCCATCAGCACCGAGCTGAAATCGAGCACACGCAATCCGGCCAGCGGTCCTCCCATTGCGGACACTCCTCCCTGTCTGCATCGGTTTTGGTTAGCCGGGTAAGCGTGGCGCGGGGTCCGGGCGGAGTCAATCGCACCGGCGGATGTGTCAGACCTCGCCCTCGGTCCGGATGTGGATGACCGTGCCGCAGTGCTTGCAGTGGACCGCGTCGGCATCGTGCAGCACCAGCCCGCAGACCTCGCATTCCTGCCGGACCTTTGAGGGGCGGAAGAGGACCTGAAGCAGCCGCAGGAACAGCGTGACCCCGAAGATCATCACGCAGACGGCCAGCATCCGCCCCCACGATCCCTGCAGGGTGATGTCCCCGAACCCGGTCGTCGTCAGTGTCGTGACGGTGAAATAGAGCGCGTCGGCGTAGTTGTTGATCTCGGGGTTGATGTGGACCTGCGAGGCGTAGATCAGCCCGGTCATGATGAACAGGAACACCGCTATGTTGATCGAGGCGAGGATCACGTCCTCGTTCTCGCGGAAGAAGCGGAAGTCCTGCCTGAGCCGCACCAGCAGCTGGTAGGTGTGCAGCAGGCGGACTGTCCTGAGAATGCGCAGGAAGCCCAGCCCTTCGCCCGCGATCGGGGCGAGGAAGGATCCGATGGCGGCGATGTCCGCCCACGTGGCCGGGCGCCACAGCAGCTGCCAGCGATTGCGCTCGATGGCCATCCTGACCACGAAATCGGCAAGGATGAGCGCGCCGAAGACGATGTCGATCATCTCGATCGCCATGCTGCGCGGCACGAAGGAGGTGACGATCACGAAGAGGATCGTCACGATGTCGAAGGCCAGCAGCCCGTACCGGAACCGGTGCGCGCGGTCCGTATCGTCTTCGTAGAGTGAGCGGAGTCGGTTCAGCATCGGACGGATCGTAGCGCATTGACCGGCGCGGGCCAGAGTGCGCGCATTACCGCAGGCGGCAGTTCCGCGTGCGCGGATGCGGGAATGCAATGTCGCGCCCCGTCGGGTGTTGACTTGCCGGTCGCCAAGGGACTTGATGGGCGCGACCCGGAGCCGAGGCCCGCCCGAGCGGGATGACGGAGCCAGGAGGAGGATATCATGAACGAGATGACCAGTGTGCGGCCCGCCGTGCCGCTGTCCAAGATCACCCAGCCCCTCGACGTGCTGATCGTCGGCGCCGGTATTTCCGGCCTGGCCGCCGCGCGCTACCTGAAGGTCGAGCGGCCGGACGACAGCTTTGCCATCGTGGACGAAAAGCTGACCTTCGGCGGGACATGGGTCACGCACACCTATCCCGGCATCCGCTCGGACAGCGACCTGCACACCTTCGGCTTCAGCTTCAAGCCCTGGGTCGGACCGCCAATTGCCACGGCGGCCGAGATCCTGGCGTATCTGGACGAGACGATCGACGAATACGGCCTTGCCGACCACATCCATTACGGCTGGCGCGGCCAGACGGCCAGCTGGGATTCGGAGCGCAAGCTCTGGACGCTCAAGGTGCAGAACGTCGAGACCGGCGAGATGGAGGAGATCTCGGCCCGGTTCCTGTGGATGTGCCAGGGCTACTACCGCCATTCCGAGGGCTACACCCCGCAATGGCCGGGCATGGAGACCTTCAAGGGCGAGGTCATCCACCCGCAGACGTGGCCCGAGGATTTCGACGGCAAGGGCAAGCACCTTGTCGTCATCGGCTCCGGTGCCACCGCCGCGACGCTTGTGCCGAACGTGGTCGATCAGGTCGAGCATGTGACAATGTTGCAGCGCTCGCCGACCTACTTCCGGTCCGAGAAGAACGAGATCCCGATCGCCAAGCGCCTGCGCGAACTGCAGGTCGAGGAGGACTGGGTTCACGAGATCGTCCGGCGCGAGATGCTTCTGGGCAGCCATGACTTCACCAACCGCTGCTTCAACGAGCCGGAGACTGTCAGGGACGAACTGATCGGCATCGCCCGCCGCTATCTGGGCGAGGAGTTCGACGTCGAGAAGCACTTCACGCCGTCCTACCTGCCGTGGCGCCAGCGGATCGCGCGGATCCCCGATGGCGATCTTTACAAGGCGCTGGCCACCGGCCGCGCCTCGGTCGTGACGGACGAGATCGAGACCTTCGTTGAGGACGGCATCAAGCTGAAGTCGGGCGAGTTTCTGAAGGCCGATGTCGTGGCCACCGCGACGGGCTTCAACCTCTGCCAGATGGGCGACATCAGGTTCGACATCGACGGCGAGGCGCTCGATTTCCACGACACGCTCGGCTACCGCTCGATGATGTTCACCGGGGTGCCGAACCTCGCGTGGGTCATGGGCTACTGGCGGTCCTCGTGGACGCTGCGCGCCGAGCTGGTGGCGCAGTTCGTCGTCCGCCTGCTGGATCACATGCAGGAGCATCAGAAGTCCACGGTCGTCCCGCGCCTGCGCGAATCCGAGAAGGACATGCAGATCGTGGACTGGCCGGACGAAGAGGACTTCAACCCCGGCTACCTGCTGCGTGGCAAGAACGTGCTGCCCAAGCGGGGCACGACGAACGAATGGCGTCTGAACCAGGACTACTGGACCGAGAAGGATGATTTCGCGGCCATCGACTTCGGCGACGAGGTCTTCGCCTACGACTGAGCGGGGCCGGGGAACCGGTTACCGATACGCGATCAGGACGCGGCGCCGCAATGCGCCGCGTCTTCGTGTCTCCGGTGGCAGTTTTAGCGGTAGAACGCGCCCACGATATCGCCGGGCAGCTGGCCCGACATGCCCTCGTAGGCGGTGTTGGTCATCAGCACGGACACACGGTCATGCGTCGGGTCGATGAACCACGAATGGCCATAGACCCCGCCCCATTTCAGCGTGCCCGCCGGCTGGCCCGTCGCGGCCAGTTCCGCATCCGTCACGATGCCCCAGCCGTAGCCGAAGCTGACGCCCGGCCCCTGTATCGTCAGGATGCCCGGCGCGATGCGGGGGCTCTTCATCAACTCCAGCGTTTCGGGCTTCAGCACCTGCGGCCCGTGACCGGCGAGCGAGGTCAGCACGGTCAGCATGTCGCGCGGGCTGCCGATCATGCCGGCCCCGCAGGACGGGAAGGACGCCGCGTCGAAGGCGCGCGAGGGGGCGAAGCTCACACCGCCTTCGCCCCAGAGGATCGGGCGGTCGCCGTCCTGCAGCGGCACCGGCTCGGGGCTGGCGTTGCGGTAGGCGGTGGCGAGGTCCTCCGCCGGTTCGGTCGCGAAGCTGAGCGTCGTGGTACCGAGCGGTGTCGCGATCCGTTCGTCCAGCAGGGCCTGCATGGACTTGCCCGTCGCCGCCTCGGCCACGGCGCCCGCCACGTCGATGCCCACCGAATAGCGCCAGGCCGTGCCGGGCGCGTAGTAGAGCGGGGCCGAGGCGATGCGGCGCATGTTCTCGGACATCGACAGGCCGGGCTGGTCGAGGCCGTCGGAAATTCCCGCCTTGGCGTAAGGTCCGGTTTCGGTTTCGAGGAAGCGATAGCCCAGCCCCGCGGTATGCGTCAGCAGGTGGTGCAGGGTGATGACCGGCTCGGTCCCGTCCGGCAGGCGCGGGCGGAAACCGGGCAGGTGGTCCGTCACCGGCGCGTCGAGCGCCAGCGTGCCGTCCTCGACCAGCGACATGAAGACCGCAGTGCAGACCGGCTTGCTGAGCGAGGCGAGGCGGATGCGGGTATCGGGCGTCATCGGCCGACCGGCCTCGCGATCGGCCAGTCCGACCGCACGGGCGCGCACCGTCTCGCCGCCCTCGGACACGAGGTGGACGCCCCCGACGATCCGCTTGTCAGCCAGCGCGCTGTCCAGCGCCGCATCCAGTCTTTCCGTGTTCATCCGCTGCTCTCCTCCGCATGATCGTGGCCGATCCAATCCCGTTTGCCGGGCATGGACAAGGGCGGTGCCGACAGAAATGCGAAGGTGAGGGCTTTCTATTGCCTATCCGGCATGTAACCACTTAGCATGCAAATGATTCCTCTGTAGCCGGGCAAAACCGGCACGAGGATCGGGTGCGGTCGCGGTGTCAGGGAGGAGCCGTTCGCACAACAGGACCCGTGCCGGTGGCATGGGTGGCTCGGAGTCGCCGGATGCAGTCCGGCGGACCATCTGTCGTTTCCCCCCTCGCAATGTCCCGCGCAGCGGACCAGGACGCCGGTCGCACCGACCGGACGCCACAATACAAACGCCGCGCTCTGGCGCGGCACGAGGGGGGAGGAGCGGAGTTGAGTAGCCATCAAGCGGCCGACGATGCAATCACGGTGATCGACAGGATTGCCCTGAAGATCATCGACGCGATCAGTTTGGTTCTGATCATCATCGCCGGCATCGCGCTGATGCTGATGATGGTTCAGGTCAGCGCCGACGTGGTCGGCAAGTTCGTCTTCACCGCGCCCGTCCCGGTGACGCTGGAAATCGTGTCCTACTACTACATGGTCGCCGTCGTCTTCCTGCCGCTGGCCGCGGTGGAGCGGATGAACGGCAACATCCACGTCGAACTGATCTATGCCCGTCTGGGCCGGGCGGCGAAGCGGGTGCTCGACATCATCAGCTACCTGCTCTTCATCTGGCTGATCTGGCTCATTACCACCGGCACATGGACCGTCGCGCTGAAGAAGCACAAGGTCGGCGAATTCATCATGGGGTCCTACCCGGTGGTGATCTGGCCGACCCGTTACATGGTGCCGATCGGCTGCGGGCTGCTGCTGGTCCTGCTGGTGGTCAAGCTCTACCGGGCGGTCGTTATGCTGTTCCGTCCCGACCTCGACAACACCGAAGCCGTCAGCGACGAACCCACCGATTACGTGAAAGGCACCTCACTGTGATGGACCTGGCAAAAGAAACCGTCGGATTCATCGGTATCGGTGTCCTTCTGGTCATGATCTTCCTGCGCGTGCCGATCGGCGTTGCGCTGTCCACCGTGTCTCTCGGCGGGCTCTACTACATCGTCGGGCCGCGCCCGACAGTGGGGATGCTGGCGCAGATCCCCTACGACTTCACGGCGCACTGGACGCTCAGCTCGATCCCGATGTTCCTGTTCATGGGGTATCTCTGCTACCACGCGGGGTTGACCACGGGCCTGTTCAGGCTGGCGCGATTGTGGCTGTCGTGGCTGCCGGGCGGCCTGTCGGTCGCGTCGATCCAGGGCTCGGCGCTGTTCGCCGCCGTGACCGGGTCTTCGCTGGCCTGCACCGCGGCCATGGGCCGTATCGCGGTGCCCGAGATGCTGGCGGCGAAATACGACAAGGGGCTGGCCACCGGCACGGTTGCTGCCGCGGGCACCATCGGGTCGATGATCCCGCCCTCTATCCTGCTGATCATCTATGGGATCTTCGTCGAGGAATCGATCGCCAAGCTCTTCATGGGCGCACTGATCCCCGGCATCATGACCGCGATCTTCTATTCGATCATGGTTATCACCCGCTGCGCCATCACCCCCTCGCTCGCCCCCAAGGTGCACGAGGACGTGTCGATGGCCGACCGGTTCTGGGCGATCAAGGACACATGGCCGGTGATCCTGCTGGTGATCGGCGTCTTCGGCGGCCTTTTCACCGGCGTCTTCACCCCGACCGAGGCGGGCGCCGTCGGCGCGGCCCTGTCGTTCCTGATCGGCCTTGCCAAGGGCGCGCTCAGCTGGGCCGTGATCCGCGAGGCGATCGAGGAAACCCTGCGCACCACCGCGTCGATCTTCGTCATCGCCATCGGCGCGCAGCTGCTGACGCGGTTTTTCGCGCTGGCGGGGACCACGCAGATCATCGCGGACTTCATCGCGTCGCCGGAATATTCGCAGCTGCAGGTGATCCTGATCATTTCGGTCATCCTGATCCTGCTGGGGATGCTGCTGGACCCGATCGGGATCATGCTGCTGACCATCCCGATCCTGCTGCCGGTGCTGGAAGCGCGCGATATCAACCTGATCTGGTTCGGCATCCTGATGGCCAAGTTCCTGGAAATCGGCTTCATCACGCCACCGGTCGGATTGAACGTCTTCGTGGTGAAGGGGATCGTGGGCGATCAGGTTCCGATCCATGCGATCTTCAAGGGCATCACGTGGTTCGTCGTGATGGACCTGCTGGTGATCGCGGCGCTCATCATCTGGCCGCAGATCATTCTCTGGCTGCCTGGCGCATAGCCGGGCGGTCGCCAACGACCGCAATGCCGGGCGGGCAGGGAGGCCACGCCCGGCACAAAAGAAACCCAAGGGAGGACTACCAATGAAATTCAGAACGATCGCAGCGGCCATCGCGCTCTGCACCGCCGGCACGGTGGCGCAGGCGACCGACGTCACGATCAGCCTGTGGACCGGGCCCAAGCACCCGGTCAACGTGGGCGGCTACACCGATTTCCGCAAACTGCTGTCCGAGAACGGCTTCGAGGTGCAGTATTTCGAAGGCGGCGCACTGCTGGGCGCCAAGCCCTCGCTGCCGGGCGTCGGTGACGGCATCGCGCACATCACCGGTCTGGCCATGACCTACTTCCCGGCCGAGTTCCCGAACGCGCAGCTGGTGGCCGACATGGGCCTGTCCACCCCGGACAACCTGACGGCGATGGCGGTGGCGACGGAATACAACCTGCTGCACTGCCCGGAATGCCTGGCCGAATACGAGGCGCAGAACGTCCTCTACCTCGGCACTTATTCGACCGCGCCCTATTCGATCATCTCGTCCCAGCCGATCCGCTCGACCGCGGACCTGAAGGGCAAGAAGATGCGCGTGCCGGGCAGCCTGTGGTCCCGCTGGGCCCAGTCCGTGGGTGGCATCGAAGTGAACGTGCCGTCGTCCGAGATGTTCGAGGGCCTCGACAAGGGCGCGCTCGACATCGCGATCCAGGCGCCGGGCGCGTTCCGGTCCTATCAGCTGTGGGACGTGGCGAAATACATCACCATGCTGAACCTCGGCACTTACCACTCGCTGTCGGAAACGACGATCAACCGCGACTGGTGGGCCGACCTGACCCCCGAACAGCGCAAGCTGATCATCGGCGACATGGCGCGTCTCGATGTGGACACGACCATCCTCTACACCAAGACCGACGAGGAAGTTCTGGCCGAGCTTGAAAGCCACGGCGTCGAGCGGATCGAGGCGTCTGACGAGATGAAGGCGGCCAAGGCCGAGTTCGTCAAGATGGACGAATCCGTCATCATCGAGAACGCCAAGACGGCTTATGGCATTCCCGATGCCGAGGCGAAGGTCGCCAAGCTGAACGAACTGATCGCCAAGTGGGGCAAGATCGTCGAGGAAACCGGCGGCGAGCGCGAGGCGATGATCGCGAAGATGAACGAAGAGATCTTCGACAAGCTTCCGGACGACTACGGCCTCTGAGGTCACGAGACCGGGGCCGGCCCTGACGGCCGGCCCCCTGCCGCCGCCCGCGCGGCACTTTTCCCCGACATGGACGCAGCAAATCGCTCCGCCCCGCTTGAGTGCGGTCGGTCGCCCGGTCACAGTGCGCCAACTTTGACAGGAGCCTTCCGATGCCCGATCTACCCGTCTGCGCCGTTCTCGACGACTATCAGGACGCCGCGCGCGTCAGTGCCGACTGGTCGGCGCTGGAAGGCCGGATCACCCTGCGCTGCCATTCCGATCACCTTGATGACATCGACGCGCTGGCCGAACGGCTGGCGGATGCCGAGATCATCCTCGCCATGCGCGAACGCACCCCTTTCACCGCCGAGTTGTTCGACCGCCTGCCGCGCCTGAAGCTGCTGGTGACGACCGGCATGCGGAACCGCAGCATCGACATCGCGGCGGCCAATGCGCGCGGAGTCACGGTCTGCGGCACGGGCGCCTTCGGGTCGGCCGCCGCCGAACTGGCCTGGGCCGCGATGATGGCCTTCGAGCGTCAGATCCCGCAGGAGGTCAACAACTTCCGCGCCGCGGGGCCCTGGCAGGTCGCACTCGGGCGGCAGCTCGAGGGGCGCAGGCTCGGGGTGCTCGGGCTGGGCAAGATCGGGACGCGCATGGTGCGCTACGGTCAGGCCTTCGGGATGCAGGTGGCGGGCTGGACCCGCACCGATCTGGCGGGCAAGGCCGCGAAACTGGGGATCGAGGGGCTGAGCCCCGAGGCGCTGTTCGAGACGAGCGACATCGTCATGATCCAGCTTGTCCAGAACGCGCAGACCGAAGGCATGGTCACGGCGGACATGCTGGCCCGGATGAAGCCCGATGCGATCCTCGTCAACACCGCGCGCGGCCCGATCGTGGACGAGGACGCACTGGTCGCGGCGCTGGAGGCACGGCGCATCCGGGGCGCCGTGATCGACGTCTTCGGGACGGAGCCGCTGCCGGACGATCACCCCTTCCGGCGGCTCGACAACGTGCTGGCCACCCCGCACATCGGCTATGTCACTGCCGAGAACTACGGTGTCTACTACGGCGAGGCGGTCGAGGACATCGCGGCCTGGCTGGACGGCGCCCCGCTGCGTGTGCTGACGCCGAACTGAGCGCCGTTGCATCCGACGCGCCGGCCGGTTCGGTGAGCAATATCGCGGCACCGTGCGGTTCCCGATCGGGCAACTGCACGAATGTGAACGCGGGGGGATTCAGGTCCGTCGCGGCTTCGTGGCAGGTTAGACCGGAACGGCATCAGAAAGGACAGGACATGGCAGGTGCATGGGACGACGCGGCAACCCCGGCGGACAAACCGCTTTCGCGGGTGAAGGTTCTGGACCTGACACTGGCCCGCGCCGGTCCGACCTGTGTCCGCCACCTGGCGGACTGGGGCGCGAACGTGATCCGCATCGAACCGCCCGCTGCCGATGCCGGTAACGACGCGGTCGGCGGGTCGCGGCACGGGCCGGATTTCCAGAACCTGCACCGCAACAAGCGGGCGATGACCCTGAACCTCAAGGACCCCGAGGGGCACGCGATCTTCATGAAGCTCGCCGCCGAGGCGGACGTGATCGTCGAGAACATGCGCTCGACCGTGAAGACGCGGCTCGGGATCGACTACGACGCGATCCGCAAGATCAATCCGCGCATCGTCTACGGCTCGATCTCGGGCTTCGGTCAGGACGGCCCCTACGCCGCGCGCGCGGGTGTCGACCAGATCGCGCAGGGCATGGGCGGGCTTATGTCGATCACCGGCCTGCCGGGGCAGGGGCCCGTGCGTGTCGGCGTGCCGATCAGTGACCTCTGCGCCGGGGGCTACCTTGCCATGGGGATCATGATGGCGCTCTTCGACCGCGAGAAGACGGGCGAAGGCAAATGGGTCACGACCTCGCTGCTGGAGGCGATGATCGCCATGCTCGATTTCCAGGGCTCGCGCTGGACGATGGCGGGCGAGGTGGCCGAACAGGCGGGCAACGACCACCCGACGGGTATCCCGACCGGTGTCTTCCCGACCTCGGACGGGCACATCAACATCGCCGCATCCGGCCAGCGCCTGTGGACCCGTTTTGCCGAGGCCATCGGCATCGGGCACCTGATCGACGACCCGCGCTTCGTCGAAGGCAACGGCCGGTCGGACAACCGCGTGGAACTGAACGCCCTGATCGGCGAGGTGACGGCGACCAAACCTTCACAACACTGGATCGACTTGCTGATGGAGGCGGGCGTGCCCTGCGGGCCGATCAACTCCATCGACCAGACGTTTGCCGATCCGCAGGTGAAACACCTCGGCATGCAGAAACCGGTGCAGCACGGCGAGATGGGACAGATCAACATCGTCGCCTCCCCGCTCCAGATGACCGGGCAGGACCGCGAAATCCGCCGCCCCGCGCCGGACCGCGGCGAACATACCGACGAGGTGCTGAGCGGCCTCGGCTACGACGCCGCGGCCATCGCGGCGCTGAAGGACAGGACTGTCGTCTGAGGAGGACGCGATGCAGAAGATCGAAACGAGCACCCCCAAGATCATCGCCGAAAAGGGCGAGGGCATCGGCTGGCTGACCTTCAACCAGCCGGAAAAGCGCAATGCCATGAGCCTCGAGATGTGGTCGGCGGCGGGGGATGTGCTGGAACAGTGGGCCACCGACCCCGAGGTGCGGGTGATCGTGCTGCAGGGCGCGGGCGACAAGGCCTTCGTCTCGGGCGCGGACATCTCTCAGTTCGAAAAGGTCCGCAACAGCGCCGAGGCTTCGGCGGAATACAACCGCATCGCCGGCAAGGCGCGGCATCAGCTCTCCATCGCGGAAAAGCCGGTGATCGCGCGGATCCGGGGCTTCTGCCTCGGCGGCGGTCTGGGGCTGGCGCTGCAGGCCGACATCCGCATCGCGTCGGACGACAGCCAGTTCGGCATTCCGGCGGCGAAGCTGTCGATCGTCTATCCCTATGACGGGATCAAGGGGCTGGAAAAACTCGTCGGTCCCGGCAACGCCAAGAAGATCCTTTTCACCGGCTTCCGCTTTCCGGCGGACGAGGCGCTGCGCATGGGGCTGATCGAGGAGGTGACGACGGTCGAGGATCTCGACGCCACCGTCCTGCGCTATGCCAAGGCGATCGCCGGGAACGCGCCGCTGTCGGTCGGCGGGACCAAGAAGACGATCCGCGAACTGGCCAAGCACGAAGTCGACCGCGATCTGGAGATGCTGGCCCAGCTCGGCCGCGACGCGATGGACAGCGCCGACTACGCCGAGGGGCGCCGCGCCTTCATGGAGAAGCGCAAGCCGGTGTTCACCGGGAAATAGAGTCTAGGCTCGGCTGTCGGACAGGATCAGCCGGGCGACCTCGTCCGGCTTTTCATGCTGCACCCAATGCGCCGCGCCGGGGATGACATGCATGGTCGACCCGTTCTCCAGCCCGCTCAGCCGCGCCTCGGCCGAGGGGAAGAGGCCCTTCACGATCACGTCGCCTTCGCCCCAGATCGCGGTGATGACGGGCTTCGTTTCGCGGATGATGCGATGCGCGCGGTTGCCGGGACTTGTGCGGTTCATCCGCAGCCGCGCCTGCGCCGTCACCACCGCCTGAATGCCGATGCTGTCATCATCCGCGACGGCGTCGGGCGGCAGCATCAGCTGGCGCAGGTTGTGGGCGTGGGCGGCGGGACGCTCGGATTCGGGCAGGTCCTTCCAGCGGATCATCTCTCGGTCCGACCGGTTCAGCCCGTCGGTCAGGGACGGCGCGCCGACCTGGATCACGCGGTCCACACGCTCGCGCAGCGCGGGATAGAGGTGCAGCGCGACGATCGACCCGAGGGAGAAGCCGCCGATGGTGACGCGGCCGTCCGGCAGGACGGATGAGAGCGCGGGGATCAGCGCCTCGGAATAGGCGGTGAAGTCGGTGAACTCGACATTCGCGCTTTCGCCGAAGCCGGGCAGGTCGATCAGGTAGAGGCTGCGTTCCGCCGACAGCAGCGGCACGCAGCGCGCCCAGTGCAGCCATGACCCGTGGTTGCCGTGAAACAGTACCAGCGGGCGGCCCGTGCCCCATCGGCGGATGGCGATCCCCTGTGCGTCCAGCCGCTCGGCGGACGCGTCGAGGTCCGCCGCGAAGCGGGGCATCTGCGGCACGGCGAGGGTCGTCATGCGGGGCGGAACTGCGGGATCGTCTGGCCGAACTTCTCGCCGTAATCCAGCGTCAGCGGCATGTCGATTTTCAGCGCCGAGGTCTCGGCGAGGATGTTCGACATCAGCCGCGGCCCCTCGGCCAGTTCCACCACCGCGACGTTGTAGGGCACGTCGTCCTTGAAGGCGTCGTGGAACGCGCGGTGATAGACCACCCACGAGATCAGCTTGGCTTCGCCGCCGGCCGCTTCCCACTCCAGATCGGCCTCGAGGCAGTTCACGCATTCCTCGCGCGCGGGCAGCTGTGCGTGGCCGCAGGCGCGGCAACGCTGGAACTTGAGCTGGCCCTCGTCCAGTGCCGCCCAGAAATCGCCTGCGGGCCCGTTGCGGTCGGGTTCGACTTTCGCGTTCATTGGCCCAGCACCAGTGTCGAATGGGTCTGCATCACGCCCCCTTGGTTGGAAATCACCACGTTGCCCGCGCCCTTCACTTGGTTGACCGAGGTGCCGCGCATCTGGCGGACGCCTTCGTGGATCAGCTGCATGCCGGGCATCCCCGTCTCCGACAGAAGCCCGCCGGACGTGTTGAAGGGCAGGGCGCCATCGACGTGCAGTGCGCCGTCCTTCACGAAATCCGCCGCCTGGCCCTTCTTGCAGAAGCCGTAGTCCTCAAGCGTCATCAGCGCGGCGATGGTGAAGCAGTCGTAGATCTGCACGCAGTCCACGTCCTTGGGGGTGATCCCCGCCATCTTCATCGCCGTTGCGCCGGACACGGCGGCCTTGGTGGTGGTCAGGTCGTCGCGATAGGCGACCTCGTAGAAGGTCTGGCCATAGCCCCAGCCGAGGATCGGCACGGGTTCGTTGACGCCCAGCTCCTTGGCCTTCTTCGCCGACATGATGACCACGGCCCCGCCGCCGTCCGAGATCAGCGTGCAGTCGTCGCGGCGCAACGGCGCGACGATGGGGCCGTTCGCAAGGTAGTCGTCCATCGTCAGCGGGTTCTGCACCTGCGCCTTGGGGTTCATCGCGCCATGCTTGCGGGCGGCTACGGCGATGGCGCCGAAGGCTTCCGGTGGCGTGCCGTGCTGGCCGATGTGGCGCTGCATGATCATCGCGTAGCCGGGCAGGGTGCCGAACCAGCCGTAAAGACCGTCATCCCCGCGCGGGCGGGAATAGACCGCCGCGTTGCCCGAGCGCGGGTTGTCGGCGAAGGAGACGACCGCGATGTCGATCTGGCCCGCCTCGATGGCCATGCAGGCGACCGAGATCAGCGTCGCGTTGGCCGCGCCGCCCTGATCCCATGCGCCGCCCATCTTGGGCTGGATGCCGAGGGCGGAGGCGACCTTGACCGTGTAGAGCATCTGGAAGTCGCTGGTCGGCGGCTTGACGAACAGCCCCTCGACCTGATGTTTCTCGATCCCTGCGTCCTTAAGCGCTTCGCGGATCGCCTCGACGTTCAGCGACTGCGACGACCGGCCGGGGTGCTTGCCGAAGCTCGTGGCCCCGATCCCGGCGATGACGCATTTGCCTGAGAGTGTGCTCATGCGCGCTGCTCCATTGTGTTGAGTAAGTCTGTTGACGCTCGGTGGGGGCGTGGCGACCAGCCACGGCCCGCGCCCTTCCCTTCCCACGGAAGGGCGCTTTGGCGAAGTCGTGCTTCACCAAGCCGTCGTCCGGGGCTTTGGAGATAAAGTGCCGCCGGGCAGCCGTTCCGCGTGCGCCCTTCCAGGAAAGGGCGCGATCCGTGGTGCCCGGTTTGGGGCAGGGTAGTGAAAGCGATGGTCGCCAAAGCAGACTCAGCACCAGCCGCCCCGTGGGGACGTGGCGACCAGCCACGGCCCGCGCCCTCCCTCCCCCCGGGGAGGGCGCCATGGCGATGTCTTTCTACACAAAGCCGTAGCTCAGGGCTTCTGAGATAAACCGCCGCCGGACAGCCGTCCCGAAGGCGCCCACCCGAGGGAGGGCGCGGGCCGCGGCGCCCGGCGTTCCGCAGGCTCATCGCCCCTTGAACTCCGGCTTGCGCTTTTCGCGGAATGCCTTGGGGCCTTCCTTGGCGTCCTCCGTCTCGCGCATCACGCGGCTGATCTGCTGCTCCATCCGCAGCCCGGTCGTCAGGTCCATGTCCAGCGAACGGATCGCCAGTTCCTTGGTCGCCTGCACAGCCAGCGGCGCGTTGGCGGCGATCCGGTCGGCATAGTCCATCGCCGCGTCCATCAGCTGGTCCGGGGCCACGACCTTGTTGATCAGCCCCCAGTCCAGCGCCGTCTTCGCGTCGATCCGGTCGCCGGTCAGCAGCAGCTCCATACCGAGGCAGTAGGGCAGCTGTTTCAGCGTCCGCTGTGTCCCGCCGTTCGCCGCGATGATCCCGCGCTTGACCTCGGAAAGCCCGAAGGTCGCCGTTTCGGAGGCGACCCGGATGTCGGTCGCGTAGAGCAGCGTCACTCCGCCGCCGAGGCAGTAGCCGTTCACCGCTGCGATCACCGGCTTCCAGACCTCCAGCCCCCGGTTCAGGATCTGGTCCCGCTGGGTCAGCCAGTTGTCGGCCCATTCCGCACCCACGACGACGCCGGACTTCAGGTCGGCCCCGGCGCAGAAGCTCTTGTCGCCCGCGCCGGTGACGACCGCCACGCGGACGTCCTTGTTGTCGCGCACCTCGATCCACGCCTGCGACAGCGCCTTGTAGTGATCGGGGTCGAGCGCGTTCATCGACTCGGGCCGGTTGATAGTGATCTTGGCGACGCCTTCGGGTGTCAGTTCGTAATCAATCGACATATCAGCGCCTCCCGTTCAGCACGTTGCGGGCAACGACCATGCGGTGCACCTCGGACGGACCCTCGCCGATGCGGTGGATCCGCAATTCGCGATACCAGCGTTCCAGCGGCAGCTCCTTGGAGACACCCAGACCCCCGAGGATCTGCATGCAGCGATCCACCACGCGGCCCGCCGTCTCGGTCGCCGTGACCTTGGCGATGGAGGCTTCCAGCTTGAAGTCCTTGCCCAGATCCCCGCGCCACGCGGCCTCGTAGACGATCAGCCGCGCCGCGCGCAGTTCCATGTCGCTGTCGGCCAGCATCCACTGGACCGCCTGCTTGTCCGCCAGCCTGGAGCCGAACGTCTCGCGCTCGTTCGCCCATTTCACCGCGATGTCGAGCGCGGCCTGAGCCACACCCAGCGTGCCCGCCGAATACTGGATCCGGTTGTCCACCAGCCACTTCTCGGCCAGCGCGAAGCCCATGCCTTCCTCGCCCAGCAGGTTCTCGGCCGGGACCTCGACATTGTCGAAGTGCAGTTCGAACGGCGAATAGGCGCGGATGACGGGGATTTCCTTGACCGTCAGGCCGGGGGTGTCACGATCCACGATGAAGGACGAGATGCCCGACCGACCGCGCCCGCCGGTCCGGGCATACACGATGCCCCAGTCAGCCTTGGCCGCGCCGGTGATCCACATCTTGGACCCGTTGAGGATATACTTGCCGCCGATCTTCTCGGCCTTCAGCTGGATCGCGCGGCCCGGATCGGCCCCGCCCGAGCTTTCCGAGATCGCGACGAAGCAGCGCGAGCCCTTTTCGACGCCCGGCAGCCCGTATTTCTCGATCTGCTGGCGGTTGCCCTCCCAGATCACGTTGGGCGGGTCGATCCCGAAGGCACCCATTGCAGCGTTGTAGAGCCCCATGCGGACCTGCTTGGCCTCCTCGGCCCAGATCGCCTGACCGAACAGGTTCAGCCCCGCGCCGCCGAATTCCTCGGGCGTGCGCACGCACCACAGACCCATGGCCTTGGCCTTGTCCTGCAGGGGCTTGAGCTTGTCCTCGGGGCAGTAGGTCGCGTCATGGGGGAGGGTATCCTCGACCGCCTTGACCTCGGTCTGCACGAAGCGCCGCACGACATCGCGCATCTCGCGGTATTCGTCCGGCATCTGCCAGGCGCCGAAGCTCCGGTCGCCCTGTTCCACTCGCTGATCCACCTTGATCCTCCCTGTATTCGGTTCCTCCCCGGTCGCGCGCGCGGCGGCGTCAGGCCCGGCGGACACCTGACGGGACGGGGTCGGATGCGGTCAGAGAACATCCGGCGCCCGGTCACGACCAGCCTCCGCCCGCATTCGACACAAGCATGTCCATTGCAGCGATATTCCATCCCTGTCGCGACACGGATGTGCAGGCGGGCGCGGGGGTCGTGACGCGCGATGCAAATAATGGTATGACCATTAATAAGCTCGTAGTCAATCTTGTGGTAAAGCGCTGAAACGTCACAGTTGCTTTGCCGGAACGGATATGCAGAACGGTGTCCGGCCAGAGGACATGGACAAGATGCGGGACGAACTGAAAGATCAGCTGCGCGACAGGCTGACAGCGGCGGAGCCGGGTGCCGGCAGCCGTCGGTACGAGGTTCTGGCACGCGAATTGCGGCAGATGATCCTTGGCGGTGCGCTCAGGGTCGGCGATCCGCTGCCGGCGGAGCGTGAACTGGTCGATCTGGCGGGCATCGGACGCGGGTCGGTGCGCGAGGCGATCCGCATCCTCGAATCCGAGGGTCTGCTGGCCCCCAAGTCGCCCGGTCGCAAGGGTGTCAGCGTCGTGCAAAGCGCGTCGGACCGGACGGTCACCCGGCAGCTCGAATTCTTCATCGGCGGCGACAGCGTGTCGAACAGCGACCTGCTGGAGGCGCGGCTGGTCATCGAACCGGCGCTGGCCGTGATGGCCTGCGAGCATCGGACGGACGAGGACATCGCCCGTATGCGCGAGATCAACGCGCGGATCGCCGAGATCGGACTCACCGACCGTGGCGCTCTGGTGCGGCTGAACCTCGACTGGCATGTCGCCATGTTCCGCGCCAGTCATAACGACCTGCTGGTTGCCATCGCGACCGGGCTGACCGAGACGCATCACCAGGCCAAGCTGATGGAAAGTCACGGCTCGGGCGAACATGCCCGCCACATGGCCGAGGCGCATGGCAAGATCCTCGACGCCATCGTCGCGCGCGACAAGGTCCGCGCCGAGCGGCGGGCGCGCAAGCATCTGCAGGGCTACGCGAATTCGCTGGCCCGGCTGAACCCGGCGGAATTCGACATCTCGCGCCTGAACCCGCGCTGAGGGACGGGTATCTCCATCCGGAAGGATTTGCGTGAACGGGCCGCGCCGGGCATGCTGCCGCCGAACGGACGGGAGGTGGTGCATGATCGAAGTGGAAACCCCGGCGCTGGTCCTCGACCTTGACGCCTTCGAGGCGAATGTCGAAACGGCCTTCGGTCTCGCCCGCGCGGCGGGCGTGTCGCTGCGCCCGCATGGCAAATCGCACAAGTCCCCCGACATCGCCCGCCGCCTGATCGCCGCCGGGGCTGTCGGCACCTGCGTCGCCACGCTGGCCGAGGCCGAGGCCATGGTCGCGGCGGATGTGGAGGGCGTGCTGCTGACGGCGCCCGTCGCAACGAAGGGACAGATCGCCCGGATCGCACTGATGCTGGCCGAAGGCGCGGACCTGATGGTCGTTGCGGATCACCCTGACACCGTCGCGCCCCTGTCCGCCGCGGCCGACCGGGCCGGGATGCGGCTGCGCGTGCTGGTGGAGTGCGACATGGGGCAGGCGCGGACCGGTGTGCTGACCGCCGAAGCCGCAGTGACGCTGGCCCATGCCATCGCCGCCGCACCGGGGCTGACATTCGCGGGCATTCACGCCTACTGGGGGCATCTGCAACAGGTCGCGGACATCGCCGAGCGGCGCGCCAGGGTCGAGGCGCAGGCCGATGTGCTGCGCGGCATCATCGCCGATCTGCGGGCCGAGGGGCTGGAACCCGCGATCGTCACCGGCGGCGGGACCGGGACCTTCTCGATCGACCGCGATCTCGGCATCTTTACCGAGCTGCAGATCGGATCCTTCATCTTTCTCGACAGCCTCTATGGCCCGTTGGCGCTCGAGGCCGATGGTACGAACCCCTACCGGCACTCGCTGTTCGTCCGGGCCGCCGTGGTCAGCGCCAATGCACTCGGCAACGACCTGCCGCAGGTGATCGTGAACGCGGGGCTCAAGGCCTTTGCCACCGACAGCGGCCTGCCGCGCCTCGCCTCGGGACCCGAGGGGCTGAACCCGTCGGACACGACCTACCGCTACAAGGGCGACGAGCACGGCGCGCTGATGCTGCCGCCGGGGGCGCCGGTCCGGCTGGGGCAGATCCTCGACTTCGTGCCGTCGCACTGCGATCCGACGGTGAACCTCTACCCCCGCTACCACCTGATGCGCGGGGGCGAATGGACGGGCCACTGGCCCATCCTCGGCCGCACGGGGGCGGCGTAGCTCAGGCGGCCTGACCGGCGAGCTGGCGGCGCGCGCGTTCGACGCGCGGCATCGTCACGCCGATGTCCGCCAGCGGCCCGACCTCGGCCTCGACCCGCGGCACCACCTCGGTCGCGAAGAGCTCGATCGAGCGCAGGGCATCCGCATGGGGGAAGTCACCCACCTGGAAGTGGAAGCACATATGCTTGGGTGTCAGCGCCTTGATCTCGGCGGCCAGCATCTCGGCCACGCGTTCGGGCGCGCCGATCATCAGGTTCTTCTGGATCGCCTCGATGCTGGGTTCGTCGGGGAACGGACGGTCCATCAGCATCGTGCCCTCCATCGACTCCGACCGCCGCCGCAGCGAGGTCGTCAGCCGCGTCTGGTAAAGCACGTTCTCGGCGTAACGCTCGGCCACCTTGGGGTCGTTGGTGATGCACATGTGGCGCTGAACGGCGAAGGGCACCTTGTCCTCGGACACGCCTTCGGCCGCGAAGTTCTCCATGCACCACTGGCGCTGCTGCAGCACCGTCTCAAGCCCGCCGGTCTTGCCGCCGATCAGTGCGCCATAACCCTTCTTGGCCGCGACACCGTGCAGGATGGGATTGTCGCCCGCCATCCAGATCTCCATCGCGCCCGTCGGGCGGGTCGAGATATGCGTCTCGGGCAGGTGGTAATAATCGCCATCGTGGCTGAAGAAGTCCTCGCTCAGCCCCTTTTCGATGATGTCGAGGAATTCCAGCGTCTTGGCCTTGGATTCCTTCAGGTCCTCGCCGAACCGCTCGAACTCGTAGGGCTGGTAGCCGGAGCCGACCCCGAGCACCAGCCGCCCGCCGCTGATCGCATCGACGAAGGCGATCTCGCTCACCAGCCGGGCAGGGCGGTAGAGCGGCAGCAGGACCACGCCGGTCGCCACGCGGATCGTCGTCGTCGCCCGCGCCACGGCGGCGCAGAGCAGCAGCGGCGAGGGGCAGAGCGCGTAGTTGGAGAAATGGTGCTCCGCGAACCACGACGCGGTGAACCCCATCTTCTCGGCCAGCTGCGTCTGCTCGATCACCTCGTTGATGCTCTGCGCCGAGGGCTTTTTCGGATCCCTCCGCTGCATCAGGCTGAACATGCCGAAATCCATTTGCTCTCCTCCTATCGCTGTCGCGAATTCATATCGTGCGGACGGCGGCCCATCCGCCCCTGTGAAACCCGAGCGCCGCGTCCTCGCGGCTCCCGAACAGTTCGACCTCGCCGTAGATGACGAAGTGGTCGCCGACCTCGTCGACGCGCATGGTGCTGCATTCGAACCATGCCAGCGGATCGGTCAGCTTGGGTGTCGCCCCCGCACCGCGTTCCCAGTCGATGCCCCGGAACTTGTCCACCTGCCGCGAGGCAAAGAGCATCGCCATGTCCCGCTGCACGTCGGTCAGGATGTTGACGGTGAACCGCTGCATCCGGCTGAACGCATGGCCCGAGGCGCTGTTTGTCTTGACGCAGAACAGCACGATCGGCGGGTCGAGCGAGACCGAGGTGAAGCTGTTGGCGGTGAAGCCCCGCGGCTGGCCCTGGCTGTCGCGCCCGGTGACGATCGTCACGCCGGTCGGGAATGTCCCGAGCGCGCGCCGGTAGGCGGCGCGGCGGTCCGCGTCGCTTTCGGTCTCGGGTGTGACGGCTGGGGTGCTCAACGGTTCGTCCTGTCGCTTTCGTGGGAAATCTAGCGCGGTGCACGCAGTTGCGCAACCGGATGCATAAGCGGTTTCACGCATATGCGCCTTCGCACCGGTGCCGCTCAATCCTCGGACTCCACGAACACCTCGCGCCGCTTCCCGGCGGTGAAGGGCAGGGCGACCGCCAGCAGCAGCATCACCGTCACCCCGAGCAGGGCCGCCGAGATCGGCTTCATGACGAAGATGTCCCATTCCCCGCGCGAGATGATCATCGCCCGGCGCAGCTGTTTCTCCAGCATCGGGCCCAGCACGATGCCCAGCAGGAACGGCGCCGCCTCGCACCCCAGCTTGCGCCAGAGATAGCCCATCACGAAAAAGGGCAGGATCAGCCAGACGTCGAAGACGTTGTTGCGCATCGAATAGGTGCCGATGACGCAGAACATGATGATTGCAGGGTAGAGGATGCGGTAGGGGATCGTCAGCAGCCGGATCCACAACCCGATCAGCGGCAGGTTCAGCACCAGCAGCATCAGGTTGCCGACCCACATGGAGGCGATCAGCCCCCAGAACAGTTGCGGTTCGTTGCGGATGACCTGCGGGCCGGGCGTGATCTCGTGGATCATCATGGCGGCGATCATCAGGGCCATGACGACGTTCGACGGGATGCCCAGGGTCAGCATCGGGATGAACGAGGTCTGCGCGCCTGCGTTGTTCGCGGCCTCGGGCCCGGCGAGGCCCGCGATCTCGCCCTTGCCGAAGCGTTCGGGATGGCGGGAAAGCTTTTTCTCCAGCACGTAGGATGAGAAGGAGGACAGCACCGATCCGCCGCCGGGCAGCACGCCGAGGATCGAGCCGAGGCCAGCGCCCCGCAGAATGGGCCATGTCGACTGGCGGAAATCGTCCTTCGTCGGCATCAGGCGGCCGACCTTGGAGGTGACCTTTTCCCGGTGGTCGCGGCGTTCGAGGTTGATCAGGATTTCCGACAGGCCGAAGACGCCGATGGCCACGGCGGCCAGTTCCACCCCGTCGAACAACTCGTCGAATCCGAAGGAGAACCGCGTCACGCCGGAGTTCACGTCGATCCCCACGGTGCCCACGAGGATCCCCGCCAGAACCATGCAGATCGCCTTGAGCAGAGACCCGTGCGACAGCACGACCGCGCCCACGAGGCCGAGTGTCATGAGTGAGAAATATTCGGCCGGTCCGAAGGTGAAGGCCAGTTCCGACATCGGCCCGGCAGCGGCGGCGATCACGACGGTGGCGATGGTGCCCGCCGCGAAGGACCCGATGGCGGCGATCGCCAGCGCCGGACCCGCGCGGCCCTGCTTGGCCATCTGGTAGCCGTCGAGCGTGGTCACGACCGAGGAGATCTCGCCCGGCACGTTGATCAGGATCGCGGTGGTCGAGCCGCCGTATTGCGCGCCGTAGTAGATGCCCGCCAGCATGATGAGCGCGGAAACCGGCTCGCCGATCTGGTAGGTGATCGGCAGCAGCATCGCGATGGTGGCCAGCGGCCCGAGTCCGGGCAGCACGCCGATGGCGGTGCCGAGCAGCACGCCGATGAAGCAGTAGCCGAGGTTGGTCAGCGTCAGCGCGGTCGACAGGCCGAGCGCGAGGTTGGAAAGCAGGTCCATTCGGGAAACCTCAGAACACCGTCGGCCAGACGGGCATCTGGACAGAGAGGCCGAGCGCGAAGATCAGCCACGAGAGCAGGACGAGGCTGACGGTGATGATGACCGCCTCGATCATGCGGAAGCCGTGGTCGGCGAAGATCGCGACGAGGCTGAGGATGGCGACCGAGATCACCATGCCCAGCCGGGGCAGCAGGAAGGCAAACAGCGCGATGGACAGCGCCAGCAGCAGCAGTTCGCGCAGGCCGATGCGCTCGATCCGTTCCGTCCCGCCGGAGCGGCCGAGCGAGCGGAGCGCGATCACGGCGCCGAGCAGCGCCATGATCGTGCCGATGGCCGTCGGGAACCAGCCGGGGCCCATGCTGCGCAGCGTGCCCATGCCGTAATCGCGGGCGATCACAATGGTTGCGACGCCGATGGTCACGAACATCACGCCCGACCAGAAGTCCTTCTCGTTCCGGATACGCATCACGCAGGCCCCTGACAGATCACGCGATTCCGAGGTTCCGGCGTTCCTCGTACACCGCGTCGTCCTGATCGCGGCGGCCGGTCAGCCAGTCGGGGTTGTTGGCGGGCGTGGCGGCGGTGACGGCGAAGCTCTGCTTCCAGTCCTGCGCGAGGCGGCGGTGCGCGATCTTCCACCGGCCGTCGCGTTTTTCGAACCGGTCGATGTAGCGGGAGGAGGTCATCAGGTCCATGCCCTCGCCCTCTTTCACCGCCGGGCCGTTGGCCATCATCTGCGCCATCGCGGCCATCGCCTCGGCCGGGTAGCGCTGGAGGGTGCGGACGTAGGTTTCCGCCAGCGCCACGGTCGGAGAGGCGAATTCGATCAGCATGTTGGACACCTGATGCGACGAGAACGGGATCGTCTGGTGGCGGTTCATCACCCAGTCCACGAGGCCGGGGATCGGGCCGTTGTAGGGGCCGTGCAGGTCGATGGCGTCCTCGGTGAAACAGGCGAGCATGCCGTCCGCATCCAGCCGGTCGATGGCGCGGCACCACTTGAGCATCACGTCCTGGATCTCCATCCGGTCGGCGAGGCGGTCGGGGGAATACTGGTCGATCATCGGGTCAGTTCCTTGGTCGGTTTCACGTCGGTATGTTGCGTCGGTGCCGGGTCGGCAGTTCAGGCGGACATGATCCGCCCGCCGTCCACCGTCAGCACCTGTCCTGTAATGAAGGCGCTGTCGTCACTGGCGAAAAAGAGCGTCGCGCGGGCCATGTCCTCGGCCTCGCCCAGACGGCCGAGCGGGGTGGTCCGCTTGCGCAGCTCGATCTTTTCCGGACCCAGCCGTTCGGCAGTAGCGGGGAACAGCACGGCGCCCGGTGCGATGGCGTTGACCCGGATGTTGCGGTCGCCCAGTTCGGCGGCGCTGGCGCGGGTGATGCCGGTGACGCCCGCCTTGACGGCGCAATAGACGATCCGTTCCGCCGTGCCGCGCAGCGCGGCGATCGAGGCGTAGTTGATGATCGACCCGCCGCCCGCCTTTTCCATCAGTGGCAGCGCCGCCTGCGTCGTCCACATCACCGCCTTGAGGCCGATGCCGAACATCTTGTCCACGACCTCTTCGGTCACGTCGGGGATCGCGTCGTAGGAGATCCACATCGCGTTGTTCACCAGCACGTCCAGCTTGCCGTGGCGCTGGTGCACGCCCTCCATCATCTGGTGGCAGGCGGAGCGGCTGGAGATGTCGGTCGTCAGCGCCTCGGCCCGGCCGCCGGCCTTTTCGATCAGGGCCGCCGTTTCCTCGTTCCGGTCGGATGCGATGTCGACGCAGAGCACCATCGCACCCTCGGTCGCGAAAAGCTGCGCCATCTCGCGGCCGATGCCGCCGCCCGCGCCGGTGATCAGTGCGACCTTGCCGTCCAGTCTGCCCATTGTTTGCCTCTCAGATTATGGAATAGGTGGCGTCGATCAGCCGCTTGGCGCGCGGCCCGTTTTCCCGCCGGTTGTGCATCTTGTTCTGCAGGTAGGCGAAGCCGACCCGCGCCTCGGGATCCCCGAAGCCGAGCGCGCCGCCCGCGCCCTGGTGCCCGAAGGACCGGTCGCCGGGTCCGAAGACCACGATGGGCGGCGACGAGCGCAGGAACCCGAGCGCCTGGTTGTAGGTGCGGTCCATCACGCGTTCGTGGATGGAATGCTGGGTCGCTGTCGCTGTCTCGACCGCCTCGGCACTGATCAGCCGCTTGCCGTCCAGTTCGCCGCCACGGGCGAGGATGGCGTAGAATTTCGACAGGGATCGTGCGTTGCCCATGCCGTTGGAAGCGGGCAGCACGGCGCTTTTCCACTGTGCGGAGTTGTACATCTCGCGCGGGATGGCGGGGCTGGCCTTGGCCAGCGGGGCGTCGCGGGCGATGTCCGAGGCATAGATCGTGCCCTCGGTTTCCGACAGGAAATCGGCCACGCGGTCATGCTCGCTCTCGGGCAGGCCGATCCAGTAATCGATGTCGAAGGGTTCGGTCACCTCGGTGCGCAGGAACTCACCGATGTCGCGGCCCGAAACGCGCTTGAACACCTCTTTCAGCAGGAAGCCGTAAGTGCGGACGTGGTAGCCCGCGTCGGTGCCCGGCTTCCATTCCGGGGTGGCGGCGGCCAGCGCGGCGCAGAGGCCGTCGTGATCGAACAGGTCGTTGGGCCAGAAGGGCGCGGGGATCGAGGGCAGGCCGATGCGGTGATCGAGGATCCAGCGGATCAGCGCGCCTTCCTTGCCGTTGTAGCCGAACTCCGGCCAGTATCTGTCGATGGGATCGTCGAGGCTGACCTCGCCCCGGTCCACCAGCATGTGGAAACAGGTCGCCGCGACCGGCTTGGTCGAGGACATGCCGTTTACCAGCGTGTTCTCCTGCCACGGCTTCGTGCAGTCCTCGTCCTGGAACCCGCCCCACAGGTCCGCGACAAGGCGGCCGTCCTGCCAGAAGGCGGCGGAGGCGCCGGTTTCCTCGCCGGTGCGGAAATTCGCGATGAAGGCGTCGACGAAGGCATCCGCGCCCGCGTCGATCCGGCCCCGGATCGGGTAGGTCACGCCGTCGAGCGTGACGGATTCGGAAATGTCGGACTTGGCGGAGTCGGTGGCAGTGGCAATGGTCATCGGATGTCTCTTTCGTCGGATCGGTCCGGGCGCGCTGGTGCCGCCCGGACCGTAAGAACGGCGACCGCTACGGGTCGGATCGCCGTTCAACCGTTGTGCGGATCAGGATTTCTCGATCCCTGCGGCCTTGACCACGCCGCCCAGCGTCTCGCGGTCCTTCTTGACCTTTTCCAGCATCTCGCCGGGCGCCATGTAGAACGGCTCTGCCCCGCGATCGGCCAGCGCCTTCTGGACCTCGTCGGTCTTCAGCACGGCCTCGACGGCGGCCGACAGCTTGTTGACGATGTCCTCGGGCGTGCCCTTCTTGGCGACAAGGCCATACCAGAGGTCGGTCGCGTAGCCGGGGACCCCGGCCTCGTCCATCGTCGGCAGGTCGGGCAGCAGGACCGAGCGCTTGGCCATGGTCACGGCCAGCGGGCGCAGCTTGCCCTCCTGCACCATCGGCAGGCCGGCGACGGTGTTGGTGATCGTCACCTCGATGTGGCCGCCGACGATGGCGGGCATCACCTCGGCATCGCCCGAGAAGGGGACGTGCACGATGTCGGTGCCGGCCATCTGGTTGAACAGGTCCATGGACAGGCGGCTCATCGAGCCGGGGTTGGACGAGGCGTAGTTCAGTTCACCCGGCTTGGACTTGGCCAGCGCGATCAGTTCCTCGATGCTGTTGGCGGGCACGTCAGGGTGCACGACGAGGAAGTTCGGCACCGTCGCGAAACCCGCGATCATGTCGAAATCCTCGACCGCGTTGTAGCCGGGTTCGGCGAACAGGCTTTCGTTCAGCGTCAGGATCGCGGACCAGACCATTTCGACGGTGTAGCCGTCGGCCTCTTTCGACAGCACTTCCTTGGTGCCGATCCGCCCGGACGCGCCGTTCTTGTTCAGCACGATGACCTGCTGGCCCAGTTCCTTGGACAGCCCGTCCGCCAGAATGCGGCCCAGCGTGTCGGTCGAGCCGCCGGCGCCCGCCGGGACCATGAGTTCGATGGCCTTCGACGGGTAATCCTGCGCCGTGGCCACGGGGGCCGAGGCAAGCGTGAAAGCAAGCGCGGCCGCGGCCGGAACCGATCCAGCCAGTTTTTTGATAGACATGTTACCTCCCAGGAGTTTTCCTCCGGTTTTCGCTGATACAACCGGTTGCATAGATCGGTCAACGGATTGTGCGACCGGTTGCACATACCTGTTTTCTTCATACTTCTTTTCGGTAGATCGGCTATCGCCCGCTATGCGCTTTTGCCTGCGCATCCGGCAGGCTAAGCTGGCGCGGCCTGCACAGGGGAGGTTCGAAAGACCCGCGCATGAACGTCCGCCGTTTCCCGACAACAGCCGAAATTTCCCGCGAGGCGGGTGTTAACAAGTCAACCGTGTCGCGGGCGCTGAAAGCCGACCCGAGAATCTCGGAGGCGACGCGAAAACGCATCCTCGAAATCGCCGAAAGCATGGGATACGCGCCGAACGCGATCGCGCAGTCGCTGGCGACCAACAACTCGAACATCGTGGCCTTCGTCGGCAGCGAGACGCAGAACTACTGGTATCAGGAAAACATCCAGACGCTGGCGCGGCAGGTCACGCAGGCCGGGCGGCAGCTGATGCTGTTCCAGGTGATGCGTGGCGGCACGATCGACGACGTGATCCCGCAGATGATCCAGTATCGCGTGGCGGGCTGCATCGTGATCCCCGCGGTCGAGATGACGGATACCGCGGCCGAACGGCTGCGGCAGTTCGGGATCTCCATGGTGCTGCTGAACCGTCCGGGCGAGGCGTTCGGCGCCTCGTCGGTCCGGCAGGATCAGGCCGAGGGCGGGCGCGGCGTGGCGCACTTCCTCGTCGCGGGCGGGCACCGGCGCATTGCCTTCATCGCGGGCAACATGAACCCCGCCGCGCAGGACCGCGAACGCGGGTTCCTGGCCGGGCTCAAGGAGATCGGGGTGGAGCCCTTCGCCATCGACCGCGGCGAATTCACATTCCGTGGCGCCTATGCCGCCGCGACCCGGCTGCTGCAGGCCGAGGTGCGGCCGGATGCGATATTCGCCGCAAACGACATGATGGCCTATGCCACGATCGAGGCGGCACGGGCCGCGGGGCTGACGGTGCCCGACGACCTGTCGGTCGTGGGTTACGACAATGGCCGCGTCGGCGCATGGCCGGGGTTCCGCCTGACCACCGTAGCACAGCCGATCGAGCGGATGTTCGGCGATGCGCTCGGCCTGATCCTCGACCGGCAGGACAAGCCCGACCTGCCGCCCGACCGCGTGGGCATCGCGGCCGGTCTGCTGATCCGCGACTCGGCGCGGGTGCCGGAGGACCTCGGCGCGCTGCCGATCGACTGCCGCCGGGACGGGCCCTTCGGCTGACGCCTCAGGCCGCGTCCTCGGCCGTGCCGCCGTGGATGCGGTTCCAGCGGATCGAGGCCCAGAGCGACACGCCGATCAGCGTGGCCCCGGCAAAGCCGGTGATGACCTCGGGGATCGTGACCAGCGACTGCGCGAACATCACCACCGACAGGCTGATGATCGCGTAGAAGGCCCCGTGCTCCAGATACCGGTATTCGCTGAGCGTCTTGTTCTCGACCAGCATGATGGTCATCGACCGGACGTACATCGCCCCGATGCCCAGGCCGATGGCGATGACCCACAGGTTCTGGCTGAGCGCGAAGGCCCCGATCACCCCGTCGAACGAGAAGGAGGCGTCCAGCACCTCGAGGTAGAGGAATGCCCCCAGGCCCCCCTGCGCCGCCGCGCCGCGCGCGGTGTCGGCATGGTCGAGGAAGCCGCCCAGCACCTCGACCAGCAGGAACGTCAGCATCCCCCAGACCGCCGCATAGATGAAGGTTTCGGCGTTTTGCTCGGACATCACCTGCGCAAAGCCCATGACGATCAGCAGGACCACCGCCACCTCGACGCCGCGGATGCTGGCATAGCGGCACATCCGGCTTTCCAGCCAGCGCACCCAGTGGATGTCCTTTTCCTCGTCAAAGAAGAACCTGAGGCCAACCAGCATCAGGAACGTCCCGCCGAAGGCCGCGATCGGCAGATGCGCATCGTGCATGATGTGGGCGTATTCCTCGGGGTCGGAGATCGAGAGCTCGATGGCCTCGACCGGGCCGATGTTGGCGGCGATCACCACGATCAGCAGGGGGAAGACGATCCGCATCCCGAAGACAGCGATCAGGATGCCCCAGGTCAGGAACCGCTGCCGCCAGATCGGCTTCATGTCCTTCAACTTGTTCGCGTTGACGATGGCGTTGTCGAAGGACAGCGAGATTTCGAGCAGCGCGAGGACCGCGCAGATGAAGAAGATGTTGAGCGTGCCACTGAGCGTGCCGGTTGAGTGCCAGCCCACATAGGCGCCGAGGATGAGGCCGAGCACGGTGACGGCAAAGGCCCAGCGAAAGAAATACAGGGTGGAACGGCCCGAGGCGGGACCCGAGGAACCTATCGACATACGACAAAGCTTTCCCGGCGGCTGGATCACTGTTTTCGGTGCCGACATCACGAAAGAGCCGCCGCTTCCGCCAGAGGGGCCCGGTCACCGTTATGCTGCCGTTGTCAGTCGTCTGGGTCGTCGCGGCCCTTTCCTGATACGCAGGTCCGGCGGCGGATGCCCATGCTGGAATCGCCCTGCCGGTGATCCGGCAAGCTATCTCAAAATACGACGCCGTCCAGTGGGGTGTCGGTATCCGGCCCGCGCTAAGGCGTGCGGGATGGCGGATGCTACAGCAGGATATCCTCGTCCGGGGTGATCCACAGAACGACATCCTCGAAATCGGAATCGCCGCCGCCGAACAGGTCCTCGAACCCCAGCGTGATCGACACGCCATCGTCGTTGATCCCGGCGATCACGTGCTGCAGCCCGTCGGAATTCTGGGCCGCCGCGAGGCTGTGGAACACCTCGATCTCGGCGACTTCCTGGTCCGCCATCAGGCGCATGCCGTCGCCGTCGGCCAGGGTGGCGGGTCCGCCGCTGCGGTTAGTGAACCGAAATTCCGCCCCGTCGTTGTCCTGGACCCAGCCGGCGCCGTCCTGCAGGACGAAAAAGCCGACGCCGTTCCCGTCCTCCACCCCCGTAACCGTGGCCGAGGCGGGGCCGGACTTGGCGCTGTCGAAGAGGATCCGCACATCCACGATCCGGCCCTGGGGTGTCACCTCGTAGACGCCGACCGCGTTGTCGAATCCGGCAAAGCCGACATTGATCAGCTCCACCCTGAAGTCCGTTTCGCCGTCGCCGGTCAACATCGGCTGCACCGTGCGGGGATCGAATTGCGCTGGATCGACGGCCCGCCCCTCGGCCAGGGCGGGGGTGGCCGCCCCGAGGACGATGGTCGTGTCACCACCTTCATGGACAGTCAGGAACCTGTCGTCGCGGAAATCGCCCCTGATTTTCAGTAGTCCGTCCGCCGCGCCGTCGCCGTCGGTGTCCATTGCCAGCCGGGCCTGCTCCGGACCTATGGAGAGGTCCGTCGACGACAGCAGGGCGTCGCGCACCTCGATCCGGTCGAGACTCGAGAAATCGGTGATCGCATCGCCCGCCAGGTTGGCCGCCGTTCCGACGTAGCGGTCGGGCCCGCCGCCGCCTGTCATGACCTCGGCCGCATCGGTCGCCTGCAGCACATCGCGGCCCGGACCGCCGGTCAGGTCGCGGACAGCCGTCTCGGCATCGTGTCCGCCGACATCGGTTCCTCCGACATAGGGCAGGGCGGCGACCAGTTCCTGCGCAAGGCTGTCACTGAAATCATCCGAGTAGTGCAGCGGATCGGAGAACATTTGCGCAGTCCCCATGCCGTCGCGGGCTGCGATGGCGTCGGGATCGACGGTCAGGAAGCCCGGAGCCGTGCCCAGATCCTGCTGCGCCGCCATGATGGCCGCCCAGTTGACCCGCGAGTCCGCCTGCGGGGCCGCGGCGGAGAGGCGCGAGACGATGAACGGTGCCTCGTCAATGCCGGTGCCGGGGCCGATGGCGGTGCCGACTGCCTCACTCAGGCCGGACCACAGCGCCCGGACGCGCGCGGCATAGTCGTCCGGCACGCCCGCGCCATGCGTGTCGCCTTCGCCCTGCACCCAGATCATTCCGGCGATCTTGCCGTCGGGGGTGTCGCGCAACGCCGTGACCGCGGCCTCGGTCAGATCGTCGGGCAGTTCTGAGGGCGTGAACCAGTCGTCCTTGCCGTCGCGGGGGCGGGTCAGGGGCGCGCCCGACGCATGGACATCGACGAGGACATATTCTCCGCCCCCGTAGCGCGCGGCGAGGGCCGCGTCGATTTCGTCGGATACGCGACCGGCATTGCTCTGCCCGGCCAGCAGAATGATCGGAACAGGCATGACCGCACCTCCACCTGGCGTGGGGGCAGGATGGGTCAGAGGAGTTAAGACAGGCCTATTCCGGATCGCGGAATTGCTGCGGTTTCGACTCTAATTATTCAGGCGGCGAGGTCGCGCAGGGCGGCGGACACGTCGCCCATCACCAGCGCGCCATAGGTCCCGCCGGTGTGCAGGAAATCGTCCTCGGGCTGGGGCTTGTTCAGGCTCAGCCGCATCGCGTCGCGGGCGTATTCGTTCCTTGTCAGGAAGTGCCGGGCGATCGTTGCGGGGGGCTGCGGCAGGACGCGCAGGTTGGCGATCCCGGCGAATGCACGGTCATGCGCCACGCGCAGCGCATCGGCCAGCGCCGGTCCGTCGCCGCCGCGCCGGACGCGCTGGAAGACCGGGTTGTTGCCCTTGCCGTCCAGCATCCGCTCTGCGGGGAAGGGCTGCGGGACGATCAAGACGGGCACGTCGCTGGACCGCCGCAGGGCCATCACCATGCGGAAGGTGAATCGCGTCTTCAGCGCCTCGGTCAGCGCGGCCTGATAGGCGGGCACGGTGATGAGCGGCTGACGCAGCGGCGGGGCGAAGGGCTGCGCCGCCTTCTCCAGCGCCGCGGCGCCCGAAGGCCAGCCCGACACCGTGTGCTTGCGCACCAGCGCCACCGCGGAAAAGGCCGAGGCAGTCTCGCCCACGAAGGCCACGCCGTCGAAATCCGCGAGGTCCAGGTCGTGCGGGGTGCCGATCATGTCCAGCCGCTCGCGCAGGGCGGGGGTGGTGGCGTACAGCCGCGTGCCATCCAGCGCGGCGTCCTCGATCCCGCCCGCCGGTGCGGCATAGCAGGTCATCGACAGGCCCGGTGTCGGGCTGTCCCGTTCCGCCAGCATCAGCATGGCGACATGCGAGGCACCGATCACGCAGAGCTTCATGGCCGGGCAAAGGCGTCCAGCATCGCCTCCTCGCAGATCACGTCGTCGCGCGCCTCGGCCTCGGGGTCGGCGGGGGCGACAAGCGCCGCGGGGCGCGACACGGGGCCGAGTGCGGGATGCGCGCCGAAGAAGCACGACATCACGGTGTCCACCGCCTCGCGCCGGACGGAGCGGAGGTTGTCCTCGTACATGCGCGCGCCGAAAGGGATGCCGGTGATGATCTCGTAGGACGAGAAATAGTCGGTCGCGGCGTCGTCCAGAACCATCTCCTCGGCCACGGCGCGCAGGACGGACTTGGAATAGGTCGTGGCGCGCAGCACGTGGTGGCCGCTCGCCGTCGCGGTCAGCGGGACGGGCGACACGGTCAGCAGCACGCGCATGTCGGGGGCAAGGTCACGCATCAGGGCGCGGGCGGCTGCCATGTCCTCCAGCGTGTCGGCGAAGCCGAGGTTGACGAAACGGTGCCGGGCCGCGTCGAATTCCCCAGCGATGACGCCGGGGGCGGTCGGGTAGACACGTCCCGTCCCGGCATCCTCCCACGCCTCGGTCAGGCCGAGCGTGAAGACGAAGACATCCGTCTGGCCAAAGATCGACCGCACCCGGCGCAGGTGATCCAGCCGGTGCGCGCGCAGCTCGGCCACGGAGCCGTAGCCCTCCGGTTCCGTGTTCGGGCGCAGGGCGTCATAGACGCGGTCGCCCTTCGTCCAGATCGCGCTGTCGTCGACGGTTTCGGAGACGCAGTCCTCCAGCAGCTGCCGCAGCTGGCGGGCGGTGTAGACATTGCCGTATCGGGCCGAGAACAGGCCGTAGCCGAACCTCTGCGCCGCCTCGGCGGGCATGGTGGCGGGCGCGGGCTCCACGTCCACCAGCTCCAGCGTCGAGGCGCGGACGTAGCGGCCGATGTTCTGGGCGAAACAGCTGCCCGCCGTCGCGATCCGCATGCCGGGCTCCAGCGCGAATTTCGGCTGGTAGAGGCCGGGCAGCAGGAAATCCCCGCTGTCCCGGCAGAGCCGCCAGAACGCGTGATCGGGAAGGTCGGAATAGGGCATCGTGCGCCTTTCGTCGTGCAGTCGTGCCAGAGGGTAGTTCCCCAAAAACGGCGCGACAAAGGCGGCAGTCGGGCAGGGGACCGGTTTCACCGGCGAGTGTGACGGACACGGCACGCGGGTCGGGCCGCTGCCCGGCGGCACCCCCGGACCGCGCCCGAAAACGCGCCGGCGACACGCGCGGTCGGAAACGGATCGTGGAACGTCCATTGTATGCTTGCGGCGGGTCCGGGGTTCAGGCCAGAACCCTGCGAAACGAAACGGGTCCGGCCAACAGAGGAAGCCCACATGGAAAATTTCGTCCTGACCGTCCAGTGTCCGTCACGGCGCGGCATCGTCGCCGCCGTCTCCGGCTTTCTGGCGGAGCACGGCTGCAACATCACCGACGCCGCGCAGTTCGACGACACGCAGACCGGCCGCTTCTTCACCCGCATCAGCGCCCGGTCGGAAACCGGCACCACGCTCGACGCGCTGCGCGAGGGCTTCGTGTCCGTGGCCGAGCCCTTCGAGATGGACTGGAGCATCCGTGACACGGCGGGCCGGGTGAAAGTCCTGCTGATGGTGTCGAACTTCGGCCATTGCCTGAACGACCTGCTCTACCGCTGGCGCATCGGGGCGCTGCCGATCGACATCGTGGGCGTCATCTCCAACCACCTGACCTACCAGAAGGTCGTCGTGAACCACGACCTGCCGTTCCACCACATCAAGGTCACCGCCGACACCAAGGCCGCAGCCGAGGCGCGGCTGATCGAGGTGGTCGAGGACAGCGGCGCGGAACTGGTCGTGCTGGCCCGCTACATGCAGGTGTTGTCCGACGATCTGTGCCGCAAGATGTCGGGGCGGATCATCAACATCCACCACTCCTTCCTGCCGTCGTTCAAGGGCGCGAACCCTTACAAGCAGGCCTACCAGCGCGGGGTCAAGCTGATCGGGGCGACCGCCCACTACGTGACCGCCGATCTGGACGAAGGCCCGATCATCGAGCAGGACACCGTGCGCGTCACCCATGCGCAGAGCCCGTCCGACTACGTCTCGCTGGGCCGCGACGTCGAGGCGTCCGTGCTGGCCCGCGCGGTCCATGCGCATGTGCAGCACCGGGTGTTCATCAACGACGACAAGACGGTGGTTTTCCCGGCAAGTCCGGGATCCTACGCCTCCGAACGGATGGGCTGAACACGGCAGTGCGGGGGGCAACCCCGCCCTAAGCTGGCTCTGATGCGGGGCGCCGGCCGAGATCCTGGAAGAACCGCAGCAGGTAGCCGTCGGGATCGGCGACGACGAACTGTCGCGACCCGGCCTCTGCGGCGTCGATGCGATACCATTTGTCCTCGACCGGCAGGAACAGCGGATGACCGGCTTCGTCCAGCGCCGCGACCAACGGCGCGATCTCCGGCACCTCGATTTGCACATTGAGCCCCCGCCCGAACGGATATCCGTCCGGCAGGTGCCCCCCGTCGAAGTCCCGGCCCAGCCCGATCTGGTCGATCATGATCTCCGCCGCGCCGAGGCGGAGGTAGCAGAAGCCCTCCTCATCGCGCGCATAGACGCAGTCGAACCCGAGGACGTCGCAGTAGAATGCCCGTGACGCCCGCCAGTCCGAGACGGCGAACTCCGGGACCAGGGCGTTGGCCATCCTCGCCTCCCGCGCGGGCCCTAGCCCAGCCTTTGCAGCAGCGCCTGCGACGGCTCGCCCGTCTCGGCCATGCCGTTCGCGCGCTGGAAAGCGCGGATCGCGGCTTCGGTCTTTTTCCCGAACACCCCGTCCGGCGTGCCTGCATCGTAGCCGCTGGCGGTCAGCCGTGACTGGATGCGCTTGCGGTCGTCGATGGTCAGGCCGTAGGCGTCCGGTCCGAAGTTCCCGCGCAGTGGCCCGGCCCCGGCGATACGGTCCGACAGGTGCCCCAGCCCGATCGCGTATTTCTCGGCGTTGTTGTAGCGCAGGATGACGCGGAAGTTGGGCAGCGCAAGGAACGCGGGTCCGTTCGATTGCGGCCTCAGCAGCCGCGCCGAGGTGCCGCCCGACAGCCGTCCTCCATCCGCGCGCCGCACGCCCGCCGCTGCCCAGCCGTCCAGCGACCGTGCACCGCCGCCGACACCGGCGGGCACGGACACCTCGTAGCCCCAGGGCTCGCCCCGCCGCCAGCCGGACTTGCCGAGGTAGTTCGCCGCCGAGGCCAGCCCGTCGGTCGGATCGTCCGACCAGATGTCACGCCGTCCGTCGCCGCGGAAATCGACGCCGTAGGCCTCGAAGGTCGTGGGGATGAACTGCGTGTGGCCCATGGCGCCCGCCCAGCTTCCGGTCATCCGCGACGGGCTGATGTCGCCCCGCTGGAGGATCTTGAGCGCCGCGATCAGCTGGCCTTCGAAGAACGCGCCGCGCCGCCCGTCGTAGGCCAGCGTCGACAGGGCCGAGATCACCGGGATGTCGCCGCGCCGGGTGCCGTAGCTGCTTTCCATGCCCCAGACCGCCGTCACGACATTGGCCGGAACGCCGTAGCGGGACTCGATCGCCGACAGCAGGGCGCGGTTGCGCGACAGGGCCGCGCGGCCGTCCTGCACCTTGCCCTCGTTCGCGGTGATGGCGAGGTAATCCTCCAGCGTGCGGCTGGTCTCGGCCTGGTTGCGGTCGCGCTCGACCACGCCGGGCAGGTAGCCCGCATCGGCGAAGGCCGCCGACAGCGTGGATTGCGAGATGCCGCGCCCCGCCGCGCGGCCCTTGAACGAGGCCACCCACGAGTCGTAGGCCGGGTTCGGGGCGGGCCGCAGGGTCGGGTCCATGGCGGTCGTCGCCGGGCTGCCTCCGCCGGAGCGGAGGCCGCCACCGCCGCCGCACCCGGCCACCAGCGCCGCCGCGCCCGTCATCGTGATCCATCGCCGTCTGGTGATCTGCATGCCCGTTCTCCCTGCCTGTTGCGCCATCCTTGGCCGGACGGCCCGGCAATTCAAGCGCTGCCCGCCTCGCAGTTTCGTGATCGGCATACCGGCGCGCGTTCAGGTGCGTGTCCCGGCGGGTGGCATGGCCGTGACGCCGCGACGCGGGGCGAAAAGGCGGGCGAGCGGCGCTGGCGGCTTGAAATCGCCGCCCGCTCCGCGTATCTGCGACCGAACTCCGCGTCCAATGGCGTGTCGGTGCCAAGACCGACGTGACCCCGACGCGACACCGACGTGATACCGACAGCGGATTTAGCCATGGCCAACCCGATCCAGTTCATCAACCAGACCCGCGCCGAGATCGCAAAGGTCGTCTGGCCGACCCGTCGCGAGGTGCTGCTGACCACGGTGATGGTCTTCATCATGGCGACGCTCACCGCGGTGTTCTTCGCGCTGGTCGACATCCTGATCCGCACCGGACTTCAGGGCCTGCTCTCGCTCTTCTCCTAGGGCTTGAAATCCTGAGGGTCAGGCGGTAAACGCGCCCCTACTTCCCTTTGAAATGGCGTGCGGCGAGTCGAGTTGCACGCCGATTTTTATTGGGGGTGGTGCAGGCAAGCGTCTGTATTTGAAACGGAATTCCCGGCCCTTGTGGCTGGCGGAAGGGAACGGCTGAGAGATGGCGAAACGGTGGTATTCGGTGAGCGTTCTGTCGAACTTCGAAAAGAAGGTCGCCGAGCAGATCCGTCAATCGGCCGTCGAGAAGGGGCTTGAGGACCAGATCGACGAGGTTCTCGTTCCGACCGAGGAAGTCATCGAGATCCGTCGCGGCAAGAAGGTGTCCACCGAACGCCGCTTCATGCCGGGCTACGTGCTGGTCCACATGGAGATGTCCGACGAGGGCTATCACCTGATCAACACGATCAACCGCGTCACCGGTTTCCTGGGGCCCCAGGGTCGTCCGATGCCGATGCGGGATGCCGAGGTGAACCAGATCCTCAACCGTGTTCAGGAAGGCGAGGAAACCCCGCGCACCCTGATCCACTTCGAGGTTGGCGAGAAGGTCAAGGTCAACGACGGCCCGTTCGAGGACTTCGACGGGATGGTCGAGGAAGTGGACGAGGACAACCAGCGCCTGAAGGTGATGGTCTCGATCTTCGGCCGCGAGACCCCGGTCGAACTGGAATTCACCCAGGTCTCCAAGCAGGGCTGAGGCCCGTCGCGGCCTAGCTGCGCGTGCCCGCCGTCCGCCTGCGCTTCAGCGGGCGGAGCAGGCGCAGGTCGACCAGCGCCGCGACCGTCGCGGCGAGCGCCGCGAGGCAGAGCACCCATTTCGACACCGGCTCCATCGCGCCCTCGATCTGCAGGGCGTGGATCACCGTCGCGAGAACCACCACCAGTGCCAGCAGGTTATGCGCCGCGCGCCACAGCGCGGGACGGATGCGGCGTCTGAGGGCGACGAGCAGGGCGGTCAGCAGAACGCCCCACATCGCCGTGACGCCGTAGACCGAGAAGGGCGTCGGCGACACCAGCAGCAGCGCATCCAGCGTGTCCGGCGGACTGGTGACGTAGAGCCCGCCGACATGCACCAGCACCAGCACGACGACTATCGCACCCGTCCGGCGGTGCCACCGCCGCGCGGTGGCGAGCGCGGGGCCGGGCAGATATCCTGCCGCCAGCAGCGGCTGGAGCAGCAGCAATGCGAGGCTGAGTATCCCGGCGAACCCGCCCGCGATGTAGGCCGCGCCGCGCCACTGCAGCAGCGGGCTGACCGCCGCGAGGGCGACCGGAACGATGATCAGGGCAACGACGGCGGCCCAGACAAGCGGACGCATGGCGCGTCAGGCGGGGGCGAGGACGAAGTCCGCGCTGACCGAGGTGTCCGAGGCGCTCGGCATCACCGGGCGCAGGAACACCGTCTGGAACTGTCCGTCATCATAAGCGAGATGCGCGTGCGGCTGGCCGAAATTCGGGACGATCTGTTCGGTCTCCAGCCGGAAGGTGCCGTCCGCGGCGGACAGGACACTGCCGTGGTTCCGCGGCTCGCGCTCGCCGCCGAGCGTGGTGGCGGCCCAGATCTGGATCCGCACGCCTTCCAGCGGCGCGCCGTCGCCCGCGCGGCGGACGGTGCCGGTGACCCAGAACCCCGACCCGAGACGCTCGACCAGCGGCGCGCCGGGGCGGTAGTTGTTGGCGCCGCCGCGCATCGTCTGGGTCGGCGGGAAGCTGGCGGCGCGCAGGGGCGACACCAGCCCGGCGGGGGCGGCGAGGGCGAGGGCCGCGAGGCCCGCGCCGGAAAGGATGGACCTGCGGTTGTAAAACGGCGATTTCATGCGGCAGTCTCCGTTTGCTGGCGTCGGTCGTGCGGGTATGGACGGCCCGCACCGGTCTTGGGACAGAGCTTAGGTCAGTCACACTCCGCCGCGAAACACCGGATCGACACGATCACGTGACCGCGCCGCCGGGTTCAGCCCGCTGAGGGCTTGCCAACCGCCCCCGCGCCATGTATTGCGCGCGCCTGTCGTCCCCCGGACGGCACCCAACGTGGGAGGCGCGCGCATCGCGGTGTGCAGACCGGACCACGCCACATGAAATCCCCGGCGTCGCGTCGCGGGGGAGATGGAAAAGGAGAAGGCCAATGGCCAAGAAACTCATCGGGCAGCTCAAGCTGCAGGTGAAGGCCGGTCAGGCGAACCCGTCGCCGCCGGTCGGTCCCGCGCTCGGTCAGCGTGGCATCAACATCATGGAATTCTGCAAGGCGTTCAACGCCAAGACGCAGGACATGGAACCCGGCGCGCCTTGCCCGACGGTGATCTCGTATTACCAGGACAAGTCCTTCACGATGGAAATCAAGACGCCGCCCGCGTCCTATTACCTCAAGAAGGCCGCCAAGGTTCAGTCCGGGTCCAAGACCCCCGGTCGTGCGAACGCCGGCTCCGTCTCTGTCGCCCAGGTGAAAGAGATCGCCGAAGCCAAGATGAAAGACCTGAACGCGAACTCCGTGGAAGCTGCGATGCAGATCATCCTCGGTTCGGCGCGCTCCATGGGCATCGAGGTGAAGTAAGATGGCAAAGCTCGGAAAACGCACCGCCGCCGCCCGCGAAGCCTTCGCCGGCAAGGAAGACATCTCTGTCGAGGACGCGATCGCGCTGATCAAGGCGAACGCATCCGCCAAGTTCGACGAGACCGTCGAGATCGCGATGAACCTCGGGGTCGATCCCCGTCACGCCGACCAGATGGTCCGTGGCGTCGTGTCGCTGCCGAACGGCACCGGCAAGACCGTCCGCGTCGCCGTCTTCGCCCGTGGCGCCAAGGCTGACGAAGCCCAGGCCGCCGGTGCGGACATCGTCGGTGCCGAAGACCTGATGGAATCCATCCAGGGCGGCAACATCGACTTCGACCGCTGCATCGCGACCCCGGACATGATGGGTGTCGTCGGTCGCCTCGGCAAGATCCTCGGCCCGCGCAACCTGATGCCGAACCCGCGCGTCGGCACCGTGACCATGGACGTCGCCCAGGCCGTCAAGGACGCCAAGGGCGGTCAGGTCCAGTTCAAGGCCGAAAAGGCCGGTGTCGTGCACGCAGGTGTCGGCAAGGCTTCCTTCGACGCCGCCAAGCTGGCAGAGAACATCCGCGCCTTCGTGGATGCCGTCTCCAAGGCCAAGCCGACCGGCGCCAAGGGCACCTACATGAAGCGGGTCTCGCTCAGCTCCACCATGGGGCCGGGCGTGTCGGTTTCGGTCGAAAGCGCGACCGGCAACTGATCCGACCTGATTTCGGTATCGGAACGGGGCGTCCCAAATGGGGCGCCCCGTTTCCGTTTCGGCGCCGGGAAGGGGCCGCCGGCGCGAAAAAATCCCGATTGTTAAACTTTCGGACACAATCGCCTTAATCTGACCACATTTGCCCGCCAGTTTGATCCCTGAGGCGGGCAGAGCAGTGCACCGTTGCGGCGGCGGAATCGGGAAAACCCGGACGCCGCCGCGTTATCCCTCAAGGGGGGCAGGTGATCCGCCCGAAAAGAACAGCCGAAACAACGGCGACGGGTAAGATGAGCAGGTTTCATACAGGCGCCCCCAAGGGGCGCGATGTCACGAGTGCGCGCCGTAGCGCGCCGCTGATCGTCGGCACGATCATGCGGGAGACCCCAGAGGTCACCATGCGGTTCATTGCATGGTACCTGGTGCAGGGGGCCGACCGCGTCTGCATCCTGTTCGACAACCCCGACGATCCCGCGATCGCGATGGTGCAGGACCATCCGCAGGTCGATTGCATCCGCTGCACCCCCGAATTCTGGCGAGAGCTGGAGCTGACCCCCGGCGACCGTTTCACCCGGCGGCAGAACCACGCGATGACATGGCTCTACCGCCAGTGTCGCGAGGGCTGGTTCCTGAACGTGGACGCGGACGAATACGTCTGGCTGGATGGCCGCTCTCTGCGCGAAGAACTGGAAACTCTGCCCGACGTGGTGCGGGGCGTGCGCATCCTGACCGCCGAACGCATCCAGACGCCGGGTCTGCCGGGACATCATTTCCGACTGCAGACCTTCGGTGCGGGGCGGGCAAAGGTCTATGGCCCCGAGGGCAATCCGCTGATCCGCCGCAGCGGCATGATAGGGCACCACATCGGCAAGGCCGTCACGCGGGCGGGGATCAAGGGTGCCTTCCTGCGCCAGCACTGGGCCGACGGGCCCGGCGGCGAGCGGCTCCAGGACCTGTCACTGGGCCGCAAGGAAGGCGCTTACCTGCTGCATTTCCACGATGCGGGCTACGAGACCTGGCGCGCCAAGCTGGACTGGCGGCTGGCCTCCAGCGGGTTCCGGGACATCGCGGTCGAAGCGCTGACCAAACTGCGCGACGCGCCTGACGGCGAGGCGGGGATGCGCGCGCTCTACGACCATGCCTGCCTGTTCGATCTCGAACGGCTGGAGGAACTGGAACAGGTCGGCGCGCATCTGGGACTGGACTTCGATTTCGACGTGCTGGTCGAGGCGGCCTTCGCGCCCCGGTCCGAGCCGGCGCGGCGCGTGGCGTGAGGCGGCCGGGATGAACGCGTTTTCCGATATCACCTTCACGGGCATGGCGCTGGTGGACGAGGCGATCCTCGTCGCGGGGCGCGGGCTGGCGCATTCGATCAACCGGCCCGACGGGCGGCCGGTGGACGAGGCCGCGCTGATCCGCAAGGGCCGCCGGATCGAGCCGCAGCTACACGATCCCGCCGCGTTCGAGGGGGCGGAGCGGATATCGGGCCGCTGGCTGTTCGCGGGGGATTACTGGCCGCATTTCGGACATTTCCTGTTCGAGTCGCTGGCCCGGCTCTGGGCCGTACCGCAGATCGCGGAACCGCTGGACGGGCTGCTGTTCGTCGCGCCGCGCGGGGCGGAATGGGGCGAGATCGACCAGAACAAGTTCCAGCGCCGGATGCTCGACATCCTCGGGATCGACCTGCCGATCCGGGTCCTGTCCGCCCCCGCGCGGGTCGAGCGGCTGTATGTGCCCGAACAGGGCTGCGGGATGGGCGAACTGGCGGCGGGCACGCTGTCGTTCCGGTTCTTCATCCGCGAGGCGCTCGGCGCCGGGATCGCGCCCGCCCCGGACAAGAAGATTTACCTGACCCGCACCGGCTACCGCCTGCGGCGTGGCGGGATATTCGGCGAAAAGACCGTCGAGGACCTGCTGGCCGCCGAGGGCTATCGCATCCTGTCGCCCGAGGCGATGACCATCGAGGACCAGATCGCCGCCTATCTGGGGGCCGACAAGGTGATCTCCTCCGACAGTTCGGCGCTGCACATGACGGGGTTCGTCGGCAACGAGGATCAGGAGGTCGCGATCCTTCTGCGCCGGCTCAACGGGGCGCGGGACCTGCTGCCGCAGTTGCGGGCCTTTACCGGGCGCGATCCGCTGGTCGTGGACCGGATCGACGGCTACCTCGTGCGCGAGGGCATCCGCAACACCGCCTGGGCGAGTTTCGCCGAGCTGGATCTGCCGGGCGTCGGGGCCGATCTGGCCGGTGCCGGGTTCATTGACCAGCCGGACCTGTGGAAACCGATGCCGGTGCGGCGGCGGCGCCGTCTGCTGATGCAGTTCCGCAGACGCCTGAACTGCGAGATCCTGGAAAAGGGCCGCAACGAGTTCGCATGGCACATCCCGGACGGCAGCACACTGCTGGCTGACGCGGCCTGATCGCCGGGCAGGGGCCTCAGCCCCGTCCGTCCAGCGCGGCGAAGATGTCCGACAGGGTCCGGGGCGGATGACGCGCGGCGTCGAGACTTTCATCCAATGACCGGCCTTCGACCGCCCCCGCCGCGACCCGCGCCATCGCGTAGGTCCTGACCTGGGCGATACCCTTCAGCACCTCGCGGACAAGCGCGTGCACGGCGAGATAGTCGATATGGCTGCCCAGGACCCCGGCGCCGGTCTCGGCCCCGCCTTCCGCATTGACCTCGCAGGCCTTGGCGTCGGTCGAGACGAAGGACCGGCATATCGTCGGCCTGTCGTCGTAGACCCGGCACATGCGGCTGTCCGGATCGAGCGCGGGGCAGGCGGCGGGATGCCAGCCGCGCCCGTCCGGCACCCCCGCAAGGGGCGCGAGCGCTTCGTGCAGGCGCCGCGCCTCGTCCTCGGTGATGGTGCCGCCGTCGCCGCCTGACAGGATGCAGCAGAAGGCGCAGCCGCTCGCGCAGGCGGCATCGCGCAGGACCGGGGGCGGATCGCGCTCGATCATGTCACGCGCCACGTCGCCGAGTCGTCGCGCCGCCCGGCCCGAGGCCATGTCCGCGATCACCTGCTGTGCCGGCAGGCGCTGACGGATGGCGGTCTCCAGATAGGCCACCAGCATCCTTCGGACGCGTTCTGTGGCCGCGCGGGACGGACCGCGCGGTTTCGCCTTCTGAACCAGGGCCAGCAGCGTGGCCGGGTCGGGGATGCGCCCCGTCGCGTTGCGCGGCGCCTTGCCTGCGGATGCCATCCGGTCTCTCTCGTCTGGGAACGACCCGAGAATAGTAACCGGGTTCAGTGGGATGCAAGGGCCGAACCCGCAGGGCCGCGCAGTCGGCCGGTACAGGTTCCTGTTCCTTTCGCCTGCGGAACGTGGTATGATCATGGGGTTCGCCGATGATGCACCGGGCACGGGTCGGCGTAGCAATGCGGGGGCGCGAAATATTCGCGGCCTCCCCTTCACATTTCCCGCAAAACTCGTTAAACGCCCCCCTTGTCGGGTCGGTTGCGCATGCGCAGCCGTCCGGCGATTCGTCCGAGACGGTGGGTGACTGCAATCCAGCAGCCATAATTCCTGCCTGAGACGGGAAATGAACATAAGTTTCTTCGGAACGCTCTCCGCGTGTCCGGGGGATGTGCAGGACCCGTAAGGACTTGATTGTCGTGGCGTCAGCCGCGGCGAAACGAGCCGGAGGGTCACACCTCCCCAATTGGAGTGAAACTGTGGATAGAGCCCAGAAAGAGAAAGTGGTCGACGAGCTCGGCCAGATCTTCGAAAGCTCTGGCGTCGTTGTGGTTGCACACTACACCGGCCTCACGGTTGCCGAAATGCAGACTCTGCGCGCCCAAGCCCGTGAGGCAGGTTCGTCGGTCCGCGTCGCCAAGAACAGGCTCGCCAAGATCGCCCTTCAGGGTAAACCCTGCGAAAGCATGGCCGACCTCCTGACGGGCATGACCGTTCTCACCTATTCCGAAGACCCCGTGGCCGCGGCCAAGGTGTGCGAGGAATTCGCCAAGACGAACAAGAAGTTCGAAATCCTTGGCGGTGCAATGGGCGAGAACGCTCTGGACCGGGCCGGTGTCGAGGCCGTGTCGAAAATGCCGTCGCGCGAGGAGCTCATCGCTTCCATCGTCGGCTGCATCGGCGCGCCCGCTTCGAACATCGCCGGTGCGATCGGCGCACCTGCTTCCAACATCGCTTCGATCCTCTCGACCATCGAGGAAAAGGCCGAAGCGGCATAAGGCAACAGTGAGACGGTCACGGGTTGCAACCCCTGACGTTGGAACACATCTTAATACGGAAAGAGCTGAAAATGGCTGATCTGAAGAAACTCGCCGAAGAGATCGTTAACCTGACGCTTCTCGAGGCACAGGAACTCAAAACCATCCTGAAAGACGAATACGGCATCGAGCCCGCTGCTGGCGGCGCCGTGATGATGGCCGGCCCGGCAGCTGGTGCCGCAGCCGAAGCCGAAGAGGAAAAGACGGAATTCGACGTCATCCTCAAGTCGGCAGGCGCCTCCAAGATCAACGTGATCAAGGAAGTCCGCGCAATCACCGGTCTGGGCCTGAAAGAAGCCAAGGACCTGGTGGAAGCCGGTGGCAAAGCCGTCAAGGAAGGCGTGTCGAAAGACGAAGCCGAAGAGATCAAAGGCAAGCTGGAAGCAGCTGGCGCCGAGGTCGAAGTCAAGTAATCCGGACCGGGCATCGCGCCCGGGCGACGGAAATGCAGGCTGGATCCGGGGAAAACCGGGTCCAGCCGAACCTGTCTCAGAGAGGGCTTTCGCGAAAAGCCCTTTCTAAGGCGAGGTTCGAGGATCGGGAGGCCGCCCGTGGGAAGGTGGCCAGGCATGGATCCTAGACCCCCTGTCTCGAATGGACGCATCGCCGGAGCCCGGCGGCGGTCGCGTCCGAAGAGAAACGAAAGGTGACATCCGTCATGGCTCAGACCTTCCTCGGTCAGAAACGTCTTCGCAAATACTACGGCAAGATCCGCGAAGTTCTTGAAATGCCGAACCTCATCGAGGTTCAGAAATCCTCTTACGAGCTTTTCCTCAAATCCGGCGACCAGCCCGAGCCCGCAGACGGCGAAGGTATCAAGGGCGTCTTCCAGTCCGTCTTCCCGATCAAGGACTTCAACGAGACGGCGCATCTGGAGTTCGTGAAATACGAGCTCGAGCGCCCGAAGTATGACGTCGAGGAATGCATGCAGCGCGACATGACCTACAGCGCGCCGCTGAAGGTCACGCTTCGCCTGATCGTGTTCGATATCGACGAGGACACCGGCGCCAAGTCGGTCAAGGACATCAAGGAACAGGACGTCTTCATGGGCGACATGCCCCTGATGACCCCGAACGGGACGTTCATCGTGAACGGCACCGAGCGCGTGATCGTGTCCCAGATGCACCGCTCGCCGGGCGTGTTCTTCGACCATGACAAGGGCAAGACCCACTCCTCGGGCAAACTGCTGTTCGCCTGCCGCATCATTCCCTACCGCGGCTCCTGGCTGGACTTCGAGTTCGACGCCAAGGACATCGTGTTCGCCCGCATCGACCGCCGCCGGAAACTGCCGGTGACGACCCTGCTCTATGCCCTCGGCATGGATCAGGAAGCAATCATGGATTCCTACTACAACACCGTGACCTACTCGCTCCGCAAGGGGCAGGGATGGGTGACCAAGTTCTTCCCTGAGCGCGTGCGCGGCACCCGGCCGCCCTATGACCTCGTGGACGCGGACACCGGCGAAGTCATCGCCGAGGCGACCAAGAAGATCACGCCCCGCGCGGTGAAGAAGCTGATCGACGAAGGCAAGGTCAAGAACCTGCTGGTGCCATTCGACCGCATCGTGGGCAAATTCGCGGCCAAGGATATCATCAACGAGGAAAACGGCGCGATCTATGTCGAGGCCGGTGATGAGCTGACCGTCGAATACGACAAGGACGGCACGCTGATCGGCGGTTCGGTCAAGGATCTGGTCGACGCGGGTCACACCGATATCCCCGTGCTGGACATCGATAACGTCACCGTGGGCGCCTACATGCGCAACACCATGGCGATGGACAAGAACATGAACCGCGACACCGCGCTCATGGACATCTATCGCGTAATGCGTCCGGGCGAGCCGCCGACGGTCGAGGCCGCTTCGGCCCTGTTCGACACCCTGTTCTTCGACGGCGAACGCTATGACCTGTCGGCCGTTGGCCGGGTCAAGATGAACATGCGCCTGAACCTCGACGCGGCGGACACCGTCCGCACCCTGCGCCGCGAGGACATCGTCGCCTGTATCAAGGCGCTGGTGGACCTGCGCGACGGCCGTGGCGAGATCGACGACATCGACCACCTCGGCAACCGCCGGGTGCGCTCGGTCGGCGAGCTGATGGAGAACCAGTACCGCGTCGGCCTGCTCCGCATGGAGCGCGCGATCAAGGAACGCATGTCCTCGGTCGAGATCGACACGGTGATGCCGCAGGACCTGATCAACGCGAAACCGGCGGCGGCTGCCGTCCGCGAATTCTTCGGCTCCTCGCAGCTGTCGCAGTTCATGGACCAGACCAACCCGCTGTCCGAAGTGACGCACAAGCGGCGCCTGTCGGCCCTCGGGCCGGGCGGTCTGACCCGCGAGCGCGCGGGCTTCGAGGTCCGCGACGTGCACCCGACCCACTACGGCCGGATGTGCCCGATTGAAACGCCGGAAGGTCCGAACATCGGTCTGATCAACTCGCTGGCGACCTTCGCCCGCGTGAACAAGTACGGCTTCATCGAGACCCCGTATCGCCGCGTCGACAACGGCCATGTCACCGACGAGGTGAAATACATGTCCGCGACCGAGGAAATGCGCCACACCGTGGCGCAGGCCAACGCCAACCTCGACGACAACGGCGACTTCGTGAACGACCTCGTCAACACGCGGAAATCGGGTGAATACACCCTGTCCCCGCGCGAAAACGTGGACCTGATCGACGTCTCGCCGAAACAGCTTGTCTCGGTCGCCGCCTCGCTGATCCCGTTCCTCGAAAACGACGACGCGAACCGCGCCCTGATGGGCTCGAACATGCAGCGTCAGGCGGTTCCGCTCCTGCGGGCCGAGGCGCCGCTGGTCGGCACCGGGATCGAGGAAATCGTCGCACGCGACTCGGGCGCGGCCATCATGGCCAAGCGCGCGGGCATCATCGACCAGGTCGATGCGCAGCGTATCGTGATCCGGGCCACCGAGGATCTGGAGCTGGGTGACGCGGGTGTGGATATCTACCGCATGCGCAAGTTCCAGCGCTCGAACCAGAACACCTGCATCAACCAGCGTCCGCTGGTGAAGGTGGGCGACACGGTCGTGAAGGGCGAGGTCATCGCGGATGGTCCCTCGACCGACATGGGCGAACTGGCCCTCGGCAAGAACGTGATCGTCGCGTTCATGCCCTGGAACGGCTACAACTACGAAGACTCCATCCTTATTTCCGAGCGGATCGCGCGGGACGACGTCTATACCTCGATCCACATCGAGGAATTCGAAGTCGCCGCTCGTGACACCAAGCTCGGGCCGGAAGAAATCACCCGCGACATCCCGAACGTCGGCGAGGAAGCCCTGCGCAACCTCGACGAAGCCGGCATCGTCTACATCGGCGCCGATGTGGAACCGGGGGATATCCTTGTGGGCAAGATCACGCCCAAGGGCGAAAGCCCGATGACGCCGGAGGAGAAACTGCTCCGCGCCATCTTCGGCGAAAAGGCCTCGGACGTCCGTGACACCTCGCTTCGCGTGAAGCCGGGCGACTACGGCACCGTCGTGGAAGTCCGCGTGTTCAACCGCCACGGCGTCGACAAGGACGAACGTGCGCTGCAGATCGAGCGTGAGGAAGTCGAACGCCTGTCGCGTGACCGCGACGACGAGATGGCGATCCTCGACCGCAACATCTATGCGCGCCTCAAGTCCATGCTTCTGGGCAAGACCGCCGTGAAGGGTCCGAAGGGCATCAAGGCCAACTCGGAAGTCACCGAAGAGCTTCTGTCCTCGCTGCCCCGCAGCCAGTGGTGGATGCTCGCCCTCGGCGACGACCAGGAAGCCGCGCATGTCGAGGCCCTGAACGAGCAGTACGAGGCGCAGAAGCGCGCGCTCGACGCACGGTTCGAGGACAAGGTCGAGAAGGTCCGCCGCGGCGACGACCTGCCCCCGGGCGTGATGAAGATGGTCAAGGTCTTCGTGGCCGTGAAGCGCAAGCTTCAGCCCGGCGACAAGATGGCCGGTCGTCACGGCAACAAGGGTGTGGTGTCGCGCGTCGTGCCGATGGAGGACATGCCGTTCCTGCAGGACGGGACTCCGGTCGACTTCTGCCTCAACCCGCTCGGCGTGCCGTCGCGGATGAACGTCGGTCAGATCCTCGAAACCCACATGGGCTGGGCCGCGCGTGGCCTCGGCGTCAACATCGACGAAGCGCTCGGCGAATACCGCCGCTCCGGCGATCTGACCCCGGTGCGCGAGGCGATGAAGCTGGCCTATGGCGAGGATGTCTACGACGAGGGCATCGGCGGCATGGACGAGACCACGCTGGTCGAAGCGGCGAACAACGTCACCCGTGGCGTGCCGATCGCGACCCCGGTCTTCGACGGCGCCAAGGAACCGGACGTGAACGACGCGCTCAAGCGCGCCGGGTTCAACGAGAGCGGTCAGTCGATCCTTTACGATGGCCGGACGGGCGAACAGTTCGCGCGTCCCGTCACGGTGGGGGTCAAGTACCTGCTCAAGCTGCACCACCTTGTCGACGACAAGATCCACGCACGCTCCACGGGTCCGTACTCGCTCGTCACGCAGCAGCCGCTGGGTGGTAAGGCGCAGTTCGGTGGCCAGCGTTTCGGGGAGATGGAGGTCTGGGCTCTGGAAGCCTATGGCGCCGCCTACACCCTGCAGGAAATGCTGACCGTGAAGTCGGACGACGTGGCCGGCCGGACCAAGGTCTACGAAAGCATCGTCAAGGGCGAGGACAACTTCGAGGCCGGTGTGCCCGAATCCTTCAACGTTCTGGTGAAGGAAGTCCGCGGCCTCGGCCTGAACATGGAACTCCTGGACGAGGAGGGCGAGGAATAATCGGCCACCGGGCGGGCGGTGCGTGGCAAGCACGCACCTTACCGCAGGCCGTAGGGTGCGTGCTTGTCACGCACCTGCCGCTTCCTCCCCTCCGCGCCCTGTCATCTAGGAAAACGACATGAACCAGGAACTGACGAACAACCCGTTCAACCCGCTCACCCCGCCGAAGGTCTTTGACGAGATCAAGGTCTCGCTGGCTTCGCCCGAGCGGATCCTTTCGTGGTCCTACGGCGAGATCAAGAAGCCGGAAACGATCAACTACCGGACCTACAAGCCCGAGCGCGACGGCCTGTTCTGCGCCCGTATCTTCGGGCCGATCAAGGATTACGAGTGCCTCTGCGGCAAGTACAAGCGCATGAAGTATCGCGGCGTCGTCTGCGAGAAATGCGGTGTCGAGGTCACCCTCCAGAAGGTGCGCCGCGAGCGGATGGGCCATATCGAGCTCGCCGCGCCGGTCGCGCATATCTGGTTCCTGAAATCGCTGCCGTCCCGCATCGGCCTGATGCTGGACATGACGCTGCGTGATCTGGAACGCGTGCTCTACTTCGAGAACTACGTGGTCATCGAGCCGGGTCTGACCGACCTGCAGTACGGCCAGATGCTCACCGAAGAAGAGTTCATGGACGCGCAGGACACCTTCGGCATGGACGCCTTCACGGCGAACATCGGTGCCGAGGCGATCCGCGAGATGCTGGCGAACATCGACCTCGAGTCCGAGGCCGAGACGCTGCGCGCGGACCTCGCAGAGGCCACGGGTGAACTGAAGCCCAAGAAGATCATCAAGCGTCTGAAGGTCGTGGAATCCTTCCTCGAGTCGGGCAACCGGCCCGAGTGGATGGTCATGACCGTCATTCCGGTCATCCCGCCGGAACTGCGCCCGCTGGTCCCGCTGGACGGCGGCCGGTTCGCGACGTCGGACCTGAACGACCTGTATCGCCGGGTGATCAACCGGAACAACCGCCTCAAGCGGCTCATCGAGCTGCGCGCGCCGGACATCATCGTCCGGAACGAAAAGCGGATGCTTCAGGAATCCGTCGATGCGCTCTTCGACAACGGTCGTCGTGGCCGCGTCATCACCGGTGCCAACAAGCGCCCGCTGAAGTCGCTGTCGGACATGCTCAAGGGCAAGCACGGCCGCTTCCGCCAGAACCTTCTGGGCAAGCGCGTCGACTTCTCCGGCCGTTCGGTCATCGTGACCGGTCCGGAGCTCAAGCTGCACCAGTGCGGCCTGCCGAAGAAGATGGCGCTCGAGCTGTTCAAGCCGTTCATCTACTCGCGGCTGGAAGCAAAGGGTCTGTCGTCGACGGTCAAACAGGCGAAGAAGCTGGTCGAGAAAGAGCGTCCCGAGGTCTGGGACATCCTGGACGAGGTCATCCGCGAGCACCCGGTTCTGCTGAACCGCGCGCCCACGCTGCACCGTCTCGGGATCCAGGCGTTCGAACCCACGCTGATCGAAGGCAAGGCGATCCAGCTGCACCCGCTGGTCTGCTCGGCCTTCAACGCCGACTTCGACGGCGACCAGATGGCCGTGCACGTCCCGCTGTCCCTCGAGGCACAGCTGGAAGCGCGCGTCCTGATGATGTCGACCAACAACGTCCTGTCGCCCGCCAACGGCGCGCCGATCATCGTTCCCTCGCAGGACATGATCCTTGGTCTGTACTACACGACCATCGAACGTGAGGGCATGAAGGGCGAGGGCATGTCGTTCGCCTCGATCGAAGAGGTGCAGTACGCGCTGGATTCCGGTGCCGTTCACCTGCACGCCAAGATCACCGCGCGGGTTAAGCAGATCGACGAGGAAGGCAACGAAATCGTCAAGCGTTACGAGACGACGCCCGGTCGCGTCCGCCTCGGCGCGCTGCTGCCGCTGAACGCGAAGGCACCGTTCGAACTGGTCAACCGCCTGCTCCGCAAGCGGGAAGTCCAGCAGGTCATCGACACCGTCTACCGCTACTGCGGTCAGAAAGAGTCGGTCATCTTCTGCGACCAGATCATGTCGATGGGCTTCAAGGAAGCGTTCAAGGCGGGCATCTCGTTCGGCAAGGACGACATGGTCATCCCGGATTCGAAGTGGACCATCGTGGAGGATACCCGCGAGCAGGTTAAGGACTTCGAACAGCAGTACATGGACGGCCTGATCACCCAGGGCGAGAAGTACAACAAGGTCGTGGATGCCTGGTCGAAGTGCAACGACAAGGTGACCGAGGCCATGATGTCCACCATCTCGGCCAACCGCCGGGACGAGAACGGCGCCGAAGCGGAGCCGAACTCGGTCTACATGATGGCCCACTCCGGTGCGCGGGGTTCGGTGACGCAGATGAAACAGCTCGGCGGGATGCGCGGCCTGATGGCCAAGCCGAACGGCGACATCATCGAGACGCCGATCATCTCGAACTTCAAGGAAGGTCTGACCGTTCTGGAGTACTTCAACTCCACCCACGGTGCCCGTAAGGGCCTGTCGGATACCGCCCTGAAGACCGCGAACTCCGGTTACCTGACCCGTCGCCTCGTCGACGTGGCGCAGGACTGCATCGTGCGCGAGCCCGACTGCGGCACCGAGAACGCGATCACCGCGGAAGCGGCCGTCAACGACGGTGAAGTCGTCGCCTCGATCGGCGAGCGCGTGCTGGGCCGTGTGTCGGCCGAGGACGTCGCGAACCCGGTCACGGGCGAGGTCATCGTGACCAAGGGCCAGCTGATCGACGAACGGGCGGCGGACGCCATCCAGGATGCCAACGTCCAGTCGATGCGCATCCGGTCGCCGCTGACCTGTGAAAGCGACGACGGTGTCTGCGCCGCCTGCTACGGCCGCGACCTTGCACGCGGCACGCAGGTGAACATCGGCGAGGCTGTCGGCATCATCGCCGCGCAGTCGATCGGTGAACCCGGCACCCAGCTGACGATGCGGACCTTCCACATCGGCGGCGTGGCGCAGGGTGGTCAGCAGTCGTTCCTCGAGGCATCTCAGGAAGGCACCATCGCCTTCGAGAACGCCCAGCTTCTGGAAAACGCCTTCGGTGAGGTTCTCACCGTCGGCCGGAACATGAAGCTGCGCATCCTCGATGACGCGGGCGAGGAACGGGCGAGCCACAAGCTCGGCTACGGCACCAAGCTCTTCGTCAAGGAAGGCGACAAGGTCACCCGTGGCACCAAGTTGTTCGAGTGGGACCCCTACACCCTGCCGATCATCGCCGAACGTGCCGGTCAGATCCGTTACGTCGACCTCGTCACCGGTATCGCGGTGCGTGAAGAGACCGACGATGCGACCGGCATGACCCAGAAGATCGTGTCCGACTGGCGCGCGGCCCCCAAGGGCAACGAGCTCAAGCCGGAACTGCTGATCGTCGACGAAGAGGGCGAACCGGTCCGCAACGAAGCGGGCAACCCGGTGACCTATCCGATGTCGGTGGACGCGATCCTGTCGGTCGAGGATGGTCAGGACATCAAGGTCGGCGACATCGTCGCGCGTATCCCGCGCGAAGGTGCGAAGACGAAGGACATCACCGGCGGTCTGCCGCGTGTGGCCGAACTCTTCGAAGCCCGCCGTCCCAAGGACCACGCCATCATCGCCGAGATCGACGGCTATGTCCGGTTCGGCCGCGACTACAAGAACAAGCGCCGCATCACCATCGAGCCGGTGGATGAGACCATGGAGCCCGTGGAATACATGGTGCCCAAGGGCAAGCACATCCCCGTGGTCGAAGGCGACTTTGTCCAGAAGGGCGACTACATCATGGACGGCAACCCTGCCCCCCATGACATCCTCGCCATCATGGGCGTCGAGGCGCTGGCCGAGTACATGATCGACGAAGTGCAGGACGTCTATCGCCTGCAGGGCGTGAAGATCAACGACAAGCACATCGAGGTCATCGTCCGCCAGATGCTCCAGAAGTGGGAGATCACGGACAGTGGCCAGACGACCCTGCTGAAGGGCGAGCATGTCGACAAGATCGAACTCGACGAGGCCAACAAGCGGGCCGAGGACAAGGGCCTGCGCCCTGCCGCCGGTCAGCCGATCCTGCTGGGCATCACCAAGGCGTCGCTGCAGACCCGCAGCTTCATCTCGGCGGCGTCCTTCCAGGAGACCACGCGCGTTCTCACCGAGGCTTCGGTGCAGGGCAAGCGCGACAAGCTGGTCGGTCTGAAAGAGAACGTCATCGTCGGCCGCCTGATCCCGGCGGGCACCGGCGGGGCAACGCAGCGCGTGCGCCGCATCGCCTCCGAGCGGGACAACGTCGTCATCGACGCCCGCCGCGAGGAAGCGGAAGCCGCGGCAGCGCTGGCCGCTCCGGTGCAGGATTACGAGGAAGTCGAAGACAACCTCGTCATCACCCCGGAAAGCCGCGACTGATCGTCGGACGTTTGTGAGATTGGAAAGCCCCCGCTTCGGCGGGGGCTTTTCGTTTGGGGCAGGGGTCAGACGCGGGTGAATTCCATCCGGTAGATCACCTCTTCGCCCGTGCCGGGGTCGATGCCCGGCGCACCGCTGATGACCAGCCGGTCGCCGTCGAGGGTGAAGGGGCGGCTGAGGTCGGTCTGCCAGTTCGGATTCCACGCGCCCTCGACATGGTGGACCACGCGGTCGCCCTCCAGCGCCCAGGACGCCACGTAGGCCAGCATAGTGTCGAAGAGTTCGGCCTTTTCCTCCGTGCTCCACAGCCGTCCGTCACCGGGCAGGCGGGTGCGGTGAAACACCGTCGCCATCATGCGACCGTCCGCGTGGTAGGCGATATAGCCCAACGGGTCCGGCCCCGACGCATCCGACACCGCGCCGGTCGCCACGACCTCGCGCGTCCAGCTGGACATGCGCCATGACCCCAGCAGGGCCGATACGTCCGGCATCGCGACCTCCCGCCCAAATCCCGAGCGTTTCCAGTGTGCCGGGGATTCACATATCGGACAAGGAAATCGGGTGGCTTCCCTTTCCGCCCGCCGCATGCCAGTCAGCCCCGAGAGGCCGGAAAGTGCAGGGACATGTCTGACAATCTACGCGGCGCGATCCTGATGTGCGTCGCCATGGCGCTGTTCCGGGTGAACGAGACCTGCACCAAGCTGCTGGCCGGGGAAATGCCGCTGACGCAGATCGTGACGCTGCGCGGGCTGGTCATCACCGGCGGCACCTTCCTGATCGCCTGGCGGATGAGCGCGCTGACGCTGTCCTCCTCGCCCCGCCTATGGGGCATGCTGGCGATCCGCACGGCGTCGGAAATCGGGGCGGCCTATTTCTATCTTCAGGCGCTGTTCAACATGCCGCTGGCGAACGTGACGGCGATCTCGCAATCCGCGCCGCTGATGCTGTCGCTCGCCGCCGCGGTGTTCCTGCGCGAACCCCTTGGCTGGCGGCGCTTGTCGGCGATCATGATCGGGCTCGTGGGAGTGCTGATCATCGTCAGGCCGGGACCGGACGGGTTCGACAGCTTTGCCATCTACGCGCTGATCTCCGTCACCATCGGGCTTGTCCGCGACCTCGTGACCCGTAAGATGCCGACCGAGATGCCCTCGGTCATGGTGACGCTCTGCACCGTGGCGGGGGTAACTTTGGCTTTCACCGTCGGCGGGCTGTTCGACGGTCAGGACTGGGTGGCCATAGATGCCCGCGACTCCGCGCTGCTGGTCGGGGCAGGGGTGGCGTCGCTGTTCGCCTTCATCAGCTCGATCACGGCGATGCGGACGGGGGAATTGGCCTTCGTCACCTCGTTCCGCTACACGGGTCTGATCTGGGCGCTGGTCATCGGGTTCGTCATCTTCGGGGACTGGCCGACGGCCACAACGCTGCTCGGCGCCGCCATCGTCGTCGGATCGGGGCTGTTCACCATCTACCGCGAACGGCGGCTTGGTCTGCTGAAACAGACGCCCTCCGCGAAAGCCCGCCCCCCATATTAACGCGGCTTCCCATTGCCGCCCGCCCGTGTCATCTGGGCGGCGGGACGAGGGAAGACCATGACCGACAATTTCCGTGGCGCGCTCCTGATGATGGGGGCCATGGCGCTGTTCACCCTGAACGACACCTGCACCAAGCTGTTGTCCGGGGACCTGCCGATGTCGCAGATCATCACGCTCAGGGGCATCCTGACCTCCGTGGGGACCGCGCTGATCGCATGGCGGATGCGGGCCTTTGCGCACCGGCTGAACCGCCGGGACGCCATCCTGGTGCTGTTGCGGACACTCGCCGAGGTCGGCGGGGCGTATTTCTTCATCACCGCGCTGTTCAACATGCCGCTGGCGAACGTGACGGCGGTGCTGCAATCCGCGCCGCTGGCGGTGACGCTGGCGGCCGCCGTGTTCCTTGGCGAAAAGGTGGGCTGGCGGCGTCTGGTGGCCATCGGGATCGGGTTCTGCGGGGTGCTGCTGATCGTGCGGCCGGGGCCCGAGGGGTTCAACCTCTTCGCCATCAACGCGCTGATCTCGGTGATGTTCGTCACCGCGCGCGACCTCTTCACCCGCCGCCTGTCGCGGGCTGTGCCGTCAATGCTGGTGTCCTTTGCGACAGCGGTTGGCGTCACGCTGTTCTTCGCCGTGAGCGCGATCGGGGACACCTGGGTGCCTCTCGACACCCGCGCGGTCGGGCTGATCGGCACTTCGGCGGCGGCGCTGCTCTTCGCCTATCTCTGCTCGGTCGCGGCGATGCGGGCAGGGGAGTTGTCCTTTGTCACGCCCTTCCGCTACACGGGCCTAATCTGGGCGCTGCTGCTCGGCCTCGTGGCCTTTGGCGACTGGCCGACATGGCCGACCCTGCTGGGGGCCGCGATCGTCGTCGGGTCGGGGCTGTTCATGCTCTACCGCGAACGCCGGCTCGGGTTGACGCCGCCGTCCGCAACGCGTACCCCTCGCGCCTGACGTGCGGGTGAAGCAGGCGGCGATTTGGCGCCGGGTCGTGTTGACAAGGCCCCCGACTCTTTCTATACGCGCGCTCAGCCAGGCAAGGGGGTCGCCCCGCCGCCTCTCAGAATTGTAGTGGTCACGATCCGGGCGGCAGCGCCCCGATCCTCTGGAATCCGCCGCGTCGTTCCCCGTGAACGAGGGGACGCATGCGGTTTTTTACGTTGCGTGGACGCACGTGACGTTTAACGAAACCGCGGGGCGACCCGCAGCACATGTGTCGAGAAACGGGGAACGAAACCCAAATGCCTACGATCCAGCAGCTGATCCGGAAGCCCCGGCAGCCCAAAGTCAAACGCTCCAAGTCGCAGCACATGGAAGGATGCCCGCAGAAGCGCGGCGTCTGCACCCGTGTCTACACCACCACGCCGAAGAAACCGAACTCCGCTATGCGTAAGGTCGCCAAGGTGCGCCTGACGAACGGCTACGAGGTCATTTCCTACATCCCCGGTGAAAGCCACAACCTTCAGGAACACTCCGTTGTCCTGATCCGTGGCGGCCGCGTGAAGGACCTTCCCGGTGTGCGTTACCACATCCTTCGGGGTGTGCTCGACACCCAGGGCGTCAAGGATCGTAAGCAGCGCCGTTCGAAATACGGCGCCAAGCGGCCGAAGTAAGAGGATACACAGATGTCTCGTCGTCACGCTGCCGAAAAGCGCGAAATTCTGCCCGACGCCAAGTATGGCGACCGGGTTCTGACCAAGTTCATGAACAACCTGATGATCGACGGCAAGAAGTCGGTCGCAGAGAAAATCGTCTACAACGCGCTCGACCGGATCGAAGCCAAGGTCAAGCGTGCGCCGGTGGAGATCTTCCACGAAGCGCTCGACAACATCAAACCCTCGGTCGAGGTCCGCTCGCGCCGTGTGGGTGGTGCGACCTACCAGGTCCCCGTCGAGGTCCGCCCCGAGCGCCGCGAAGCCCTGGCCATCCGCTGGCTGATCACCGCCACCCGGAACCGCAACGAGAACACGATGGAAGAGCGCCTTGCCGGCGAACTCCTCGACGCCGTGAACTCGCGCGGTTCGGCCGTGAAGAAGCGCGAAGACACCCACAAGATGGCCGATGCCAACAAGGCATTCAGCCACTACCGCTGGTAATATCCGAAAGGCAGGCCCAACATGGCACGCGTCTACCCGCTTTCCCGTTATCGTAACTTCGGCATCATGGCGCACATCGATGCCGGCAAGACCACGACGACCGAGCGTATCCTCTACTACACCGGCCGGTCCCACAAGATCGGCGAAGTCCATGACGGCGCCGCCACCATGGACTGGATGGAGCAGGAGCAGGAACGCGGGATCACGATCACTTCGGCTGCCACCACGACCTTCTGGCAGTGGCAGGAAGATCCGACCGCTGACGGCACCTCGGACACCAAGTTCCGCTTCAACATCATCGACACCCCCGGCCACGTCGACTTCACCATCGAAGTCGAGCGTTCGCTCGCCGTTCTCGACGGCGCGATCTGCCTGCTGGACGGCAACGCCGGTGTGGAACCGCAGACCGAAACCGTGTGGCGTCAGGCTGACCGCTACAAGGTTCCGCGCATCGTGTTCGTCAACAAGATGGACAAGATCGGCGCCGACTTCTTCAACTGCGTGAAGATGATCAAGGACCGCACCGGTGCGACCCCTGTTCCCGTCGCCATGCCGATCGGCGCCGAAGACCAGCTGGAAGGCACCATCGACCTGATCACCATGGAAGAATGGGTGTGGAAGGGCGATGACCTGGGTGCCGGCTGGATCCGTCAGCCGATCCGTGACGAGCTCAAGGATCTGGCCGACGAATGGCGCGCCAACATGATCGAGAACGCCGTCGAAATGGACGACGACGCGATGGAGAAGTACCTGGAAGGCGAAGAGCCCGATGTGCCGACCCTGCGGAAACTGATCCGCAAGGGCTGCCTGTCGCTGACCTTCGTTCCGGTCCTCGGTGGCTCCGCGTTCAAGAACAAGGGCGTCCAGCCCCTGCTGAACGCCGTGATCGACTTCCTGCCCGGTCCGCTCGACGTGCCCGCCTACACCGGCTTCTCGCCGGATGACGAGACGGAGACCCGGAACATCGAGCGTCACGCCGATGATGCCGAGCCCTTCTCGGGCCTCGCGTTCAAGATCATGAACGACCCCTTCGTCGGTTCGCTGACCTTCACCCGGATCTATTCCGGCGTGATCAAGAAGGGCGACCAGATGATGAACTCGACCAAGGGCAAGCGCGAGCGTGTCGGTCGTATGATGATGATGCACTCGAACAACCGCGAGGAAATCGAGGAAGCATTCGCAGGCGACATCATCGCGCTGGCGGGTCTGAAGGAAACCACCACGGGCGACACGCTGTGCGACCCGAACAAGCAGGTGGTTCTGGAAACCATGACCTTCCCGGATCCGGTGATCGAGATCGCGATCGAGCCGAAGACGAAGAACGACCAGGAGAAGATGTCTCAGGGTCTGCAGCGTCTGGCAGCCGAAGACCCGTCCTTCCGCGTCGAAACCGACCTCGAGTCCGGTCAGACCATCATGAAGGGCATGGGCGAACTTCACCTCGACATCCTCGTCGACCGCCTCAAGCGGGAGTTCAAGGTCGAGGCGAACATCGGCGCGCCGCAAGTGGCTTACCGTGAAACCATCGGCCACAAGATCGAGCACACCTACACCCACAAGAAGCAGTCGGGTGGTTCGGGTCAGTTCGCAGAGGTCAAGCTCATCATCGAGCCGACCGAACCGGGCGAAGGCTACTCGTTCGAGTCGAAGATCGTCGGCGGCGCGGTGCCCAAGGAATACATTCCGGGCGTCGAAAAAGGGATCAAGTCGGTCATGGACTCCGGTCCGCTGGCAGGCTTCCCGGTGATCGACTTCAAGGTCGCGCTGATCGACGGCAAGTTCCACGACGTCGACTCCTCGGTCCTCGCGTTCGAGATCGCGGCACGGATGGCGATGCGCGAAGGTCTGCGCAAGGCCGGCGCCAAGCTGCTGGAACCGATCATGAAGGTCGAAGTGGTGACCCCGGAAGAATACACCGGCGGCATCATCGGCGACCTGACCTCCCGCCGCGGTCAGGTGACCGGGCAGGAGCCGCGCGGCAATGCCGTGGCGATCAACGCCATGGTTCCGCTGGCCTCGATGTTCGGCTACATCAACACGCTGCGTTCCATGTCCTCGGGCCGCGCGCAGTTCACGATGCAGTTCGATCACTACGATCCGGTGCCGTCGAACATCTCGGAAGAGATCCAGAAGAAATACGCTTAACGGGACGGCGGGGGTTACCCCGCCCTACCCACCACCCGTAGGGCGGGGCTTCCCCGCCGACCCGATACAAGGAGGCCATCATGGCAAAGGAAAAGTTTGCGCGGAACAAACCGCACTGCAACATCGGCACGATCG
>NZ_AQQU01000005.1 GCF_002210105.1 Oceanicola sp. 22II-s10i
AGAGCCTTCGTTACAAAACGGCCCCAGAAGTCCGAAAAACTCTGACGACGGACAGTCCGAGACGAAGTCCAGAGACCAGCGCTGGTTCGGCACTTGAGGGATCGCCATCGGCGCCCTGGTTCCCAGCGCCCGCTTGCAGTCCCCACGCTTGCGCACAGTGAGGCCCTCCTCGCGGTAGATCCGGTAGAGCTTCTTCCAGTTCAGCGCGCAGCCTTCCCGCCGCAGCAGGATGTGAAGACGCCGATATCCAAACCACTGGCTCTCGCCGGACAGTTCCCGCAGCCGCTTGCGCAACTCCCCGCCCTCTGGCCTGACCAGCTGTCGCCGACACACGCGCGGATCGATCCCGGCCAATGCACAGGCCCGCCACTGCGAATAGCTCTTCTCCTTTAAGGCCCAGTCCATGGCACGCCGCCTCGAACCGGGCGTCAGAAGTTTTTTCCCAGCATCTCCTTCAGCGTCGCAACATTGAACATCTGTTCGGCCAGCATCTTCTTCAGCTTCGCGTTCTCGGCCTCCAGCGCCTTCAGCCGACGGGCGTCCGACACCTCCATGCCGCCATATCTCGAGCGCCATTTGTAGAAGGCCGCGTCGCTGATTCCGTGCTTGCGGCACAGCTCCTTCGCGCCCAGCCCGGCCTGGTGCTCCTTCAGGATGCCAATGATCTGCTCTTCGCTGAACCGGCTTCTCTTCATCGTCTGCCTCCTCGTCTGGAGAACAGGCTAACTTCAAACCGCGGACTTTTCAGGGGAGCATGTCACTCAGGCTTCATTTCCAGACATCGGGGGTTTGTCCGGTTTTTCCGCGGCATCTACCGATGAAACCCACATTGGACAGCAACACTCTCAAACAGTCTGCGCCACATTATCGGAGAATGTGTTTGTCCAAACCCGATATTGGCGGGTTTTCACGATGTGGACGCTACCTCAGCCAAGAAATAGTCGAAGCGAGAGGACACGTGGGTCTGCAACTTCAAAATCCAGAAGAATGCTCGCGTGCAACGAGCGCTCATGAGTGGACGGGTGCGAGGGAAGAGCGATGTATGGTGTGCAGGTCATCGATCTCCTCGGGTGAGAGATCGCTGGCCCGCAACCAGCCCCGCTCAGGGAAAATGCGGAAGGGGACTTGGAGTGCTTGACCCCGGCGCAAAGCCGGGACCCACCCGAAAGGAAACTCCATGTTCACGAACCCGAATTGCAAACCGGACCAAGTCTCACCGCTCCATCTATTCATGGCACTTTACAGGGAAGCACTAACAAACGCCGCGACTCTGCTCGCTGGCAAGCGTGGCGAAGAAGCAGCAGAGGATCTGCTTGATCAACTCAGGCTGGACTCTCGCCCTACCCGCCGCGCGATACGGATTGCGTCTGACCTACTCGATGTATTGTCGCTGCGCCATGTGGACGATCTGGAGCGGCCGGAAGCAACATATTTTGCCCGTATCGACCCGGCCGATCCATGGATCGAAGATGTCTGTTGCCTGACCGAGTTCCTTGCCGAAGCACTCGCAAGAACGCTGTCCGATGACGATCCCGGGATCAGAACGGCTGCATGATGCAGTCTGAAGCCGTCGACAATGCTCGTCGACGGCGCTTGACGGCACGAGTTTTCAAGCGGCCCTGACGGCGTGCGCTCGATGCCGAAGGAGACGGTAATGACCGTTGTTCCCATGAGCTCTTTCTCCAACGCTGCGGCAGAGAAGGTTACAGATTTTCTGGCCCTGAATGGCGGAGGACTCGGCGAATTGCTGTATTTTGTGTGCGGCGACGCTGCCCTGGAACCCTACTATGAGGCATTGGTCGCGGTCGACGCGCCGAGTCCTGATGTTCCGCGACTGAGGGAAGCAATCGATCGCATGGTTCGCCACCTGGAAGAAGCATGCCATCCGGGCAGGAAATACAACTCGATGCTCTTGTGGTATGGAGCAAGGCTGACTGAGCTCCGATACTACCTGTAATTCGCAGTCAGGCCTCGCCACCATTGGCGGGGCCTAAGTAAATTTCGACTATCAATCCCAAATCATTACCGACTAAAGCCCCTCCAAAATTTGGCCAGGTTCAACACTATCCCGCTCACCTGAAATTAACGCCCCGACGAGTGGCATTTGAAAGTCTGGACAGGCGCAAGTGCCCTCCTCAAATCAGTCTTCTATTCGCCAACGGGAAACTTCAATCGGATCGTCAGAAATCCGTCCTCGAAGCAACGCTTCTTCTCGGCGCCCAGTTGCAATGCGCATGCCTGAAGGAGACGCGAGCCGAACCCCTTCTCCGCGTCGTCGTTGTAATCTGGCACCTTCTCTCGCCAAATCAGTTCAAGCGCCCCGTCGATGACTGTCCATGCGATTTCGATCTCCCCTTCAAAATGCTTCAGCGCACCATACTTAGCTGAATTCGTCACCCATTCGTGGATGATGAGCACAAACGAAGTAATCGATTGCGCGGGAACCATGACGTCGTCACCGTGCGCGACGATGGATTGATCACTTCGCGCGGGAGCCAAAACATTGTCGATCAGTTCCCGGAGCGGCAGCGGCTTTGACGTGTCCGTCCGGAGCATCATAGAGTGCGCACGGTCCAGCGCTGAGACCCGCCCTCTTAGGTTTGCGATGAGATCTTCCTTACTCTGGCTTTCCCGCCCGGCGCTGGAAATCATCGAGGACACCAGAGCGAACAGATTCTTAATCCGATGGTTCATCTCGTCGAGGTGGAGCTGCCGTTGCGCTCGCAGTTCCTGCTCCTCTGTCACATCCATGCTCACGCCCAGAATACGTGGTTGTCCGGAGTGTAGACCGAGCTGACCTATCCCTCGGATCCAACGCTGGCGACCGTTTGGAAGAATGACGCGGAAGGTTTCGTCAAAAACGTCACCGACAGACTGAAGGTTTGCCAACGCCGATGCCACCCGATCCCGGTCTTCCGGATACAGCCGGGCGATGACCGCATCCCTGGACTGCGCCTCTTCGGCGTTGGCGCCGAATAAGGCCCGGCATTGCTCGTCAATCACCATGGAGCCGGTCGCCGGTTCGATTTCCCACCTACCGAACCCGGCAAATCCGAAGGCCTGCTCAAGTCCGATTTGATCGAATTTCATCGCGCCCCGCCCCAAGCGATAGTTCAAAATCGACACGAAAACTCAGCAGCGAGACCCTTAATATGGCGAAGTAACTCAGCCCCAGGCACAGCTTCGCCACTTCGCCTCTCAACCTCGGATGTCGTTCAGGCTCCGGCAGATCAAGGCATTTCATCCCACCAACATTGAACAAACTCAACCACATCTGCGTTGTCAAGGCAACGGCATCGGAGAAAACCATGGCTTCATCACGCGCAATCTGGAAGGGGCAGCTTCGCCTGTCGCTTGTTTCGATCCCGGTGGAGATTCATGCGGCAACCAAATCCGGGGCCCGCGTTTCGTTCCGGCAAATCCATGGACCATCCGGCAAACGGGTGCGATACCAGAAAACCGTCCCCGGCGTCGGCCCAGTCAAGAGCGAAGACATCCTGAAGGGTTACGAATTGGGCGATGACGAATACATGCTTATCGAGCCGGAAGAACTGGACGCGATCAAGCTGGAGACGAAGAAGACGCTGGAACTGGTGCAATTCGTCGGCAATTGCGAGATACCTCCGCTCTACTTTGATCGGCCCTACTACATCGTGCCCAGTGACGACCTGGCAGAAGACGCTTACCGCGTCGTTCGCGACGCGCTGCGCCAATCGGAAAAGATTGGGCTGGGTCAGTTGACGATGCGCGGGAAGGAGTATCTCTGCGCGATCCGCCCCTGTGGCGATGGCCTGCTGCTTGAGACCCTGCATTATGCCGACGAGATCCGGAACGCCGACCCGCTGTTCTCAGATATCGAGGACGATCCGGCCGACAAGGAACTGCTTTCTGTCGCGACCGAACTGATCGACCGCAAGACCAAGGCGTTCAATGCCGAGAACTTCGAGGATCACTACGATTCCGCCTTGCGGGACCTGATCGACCGCAAGCGGAAGAACAAGAAGACCCCGCGCACCAAGGCCGGGGACGACGGATCGGGTGGCGGTTCGGACAACGTGGTCGATCTGATGTCAGCCCTGAAAGAAAGCCTGAAGAAGGATGGCGGCGGGAAGAAAACCGCACGCTCCTCGCGCAGCAAGAAGTCCGCCTGATGGGACGGCTCGACCGGTATATTGAGAAACGCGACTTCGACCGAACGCCGGAACCACGGGAAACGAGCACCGGGACATCCCTCGCCCTGCGCTATTCGATGCAGAAGCACGAGGCGACCCGGACGCATTTCGACCTGCGGCTGGAGTGGGATGGCGCGCTGCTGAGCTGGGCGGTCACGCGCGGCCCCTCCTTCCACCCGGCCGAAAAACGGCTTGCCGTCCGGACAGAGGATCACCCCCTGTCCTACCTCGGTTTTGAAGGGACGATCCCCAGGGGCAATTATGGCGCCGGCACGGTCATGCTGTTCGACATCGGGCACTGGCAACCGGTGGAGCCCGTCGAAAAGGGGCTGAAGAAGGGCCATCTTCATTTCCGCCTGCACGGGCAGCGCCTGACCGGGGGCTGGCACCTCGTCCGGATGGACGGAAAGAAATCCGGCGACAAGGGCCGCGAAAACTGGCTCCTGATGAAGGAAGAGGATGAGGCCGCCGGACACCGCGATCCGGTGGACCGTTACCGGCGCAGCGCCTCGACCAACCGGACGCTGCGGGAGATCGCCGCCGACAAGGCTCCGGTTGCGAACGATCGGGATGGCAAACGGCCAGCGTTCCGCAAGGTGCAGCTGGCAACGCTGGTCGATGAGTCGCCTGAAGGCGACGATTGGTGGCACGAGGTGAAGTTCGACGGCTACCGCGCGCTTGTCGCCCTCGGCAAAGGCGGGCCGCGGGTCTTCACCCGGAACGGGCACGACTGGACAGACCGCTTCGAAGCGCTTCTTACCGGTTTCGATCCTCTGGACTGCCGTTCTGCATTGATCGACGGAGAGATCGTCGCCGGGGCAGGCCTGGCCGGTTTCTCGAACCTTCAGAAGGCGATCAAGGCGGGCGGTCCGTTCAAATTCTACGCCTTCGACCTGCTGGAATTGGACGGCACACTCCTTACGGACCAGCCCCTCCGCGACCGCCGCGCGGCGCTGGAGGACCTGCTCCGCCCTGCCCCACCTCTCGGGCCTGTCGAGCTGTCGCCGGTCATCGACGCCGACCCGGACGAGGCCATCGCCACCATCTGCAAGGCGGGCGGCGAAGGCATCATCGCCAAACGCTCCGACCTGCCCTATCGCGGCACCCGCACGCGGGGCTGGCTGAAGATAAAATGCGAACGCCGCGACGAATTCGTCCTGCTGGGCTGGCAGAAGAGCGACAAGCGCGGGCGTGCCTTCGCCTCGCTGGCTCTGGGTGCCTACTATAACGACAATGTGGTTTACGTGGGCAAGGTCGGCACCGGCTTCGACGAGGACACGATGGAGGCGCTGGCGGCCGCGATGTCCGGGCTTGAGCGCAAGACACCTCCGGCAGAGGTCGAGCCCTCGGAGGCCAGCGGCGTCACCTGGATCACCCCCAAGCTGGTGGCCGAGGTCCGCTATGCCGAGATAACCGCCGATGGCCGCCTGCGCCATGCCGTGTTCATTGCGCTGCGCGACGACAAGCCCGCGAAAACCGTGAATTTGGAAGAGGACCGTATGCCGGAAGACCGCGCCGCCATTGCCGGGATCGGCATCAGCCATCCCGACCGCATCGTCTATCCCGACGCCAAGGTCACGAAGCGGCAAGTCGCGGAATACTACGAAAGGATGGCAGACCGCATCTTGGACACAGCCGCCGACCATCCCCTGTCGCTGGTCCGGCTGCCTGAGGGACTGGACGGCGAACGCTTCTTCCAGAAACACGCGACCAAGGGCTTTCCGAAGGATATCAAGTCACTCAGCATCGAGGGGTCGGACGGCGACCGGGCGGACCATATGTATGTCACCACCCCCGGCGGTCTCGTCGGCGCAGCGCAGATGGGCACGCTGGAGTTTCACATTTGGGGGGCGCAACGCGACGATCTTGAAAAGCCGGATCGCATAGTCTTCGACCTCGACCCCGACGAGGGCCTTCCTTTTGCAGACGTCACCTCTGCCGCGACCGACCTGCGCGACATGCTGTCCGAGCTTGACCTGCCAAGCTGGGCGCTGGTGACCGGAGGCAAGGGCGTTCACGTGGTGGTTCCGCTGCGCCGCATCGCGGGATGGGATACGGTCAAGCTTTTCTCTCGCGTGCTGGCGACCCATCTGGCCGAAACCCAGCCCGATCGGTTCACCGCGTCCATGTCAAAGGCGCGCCGCGAGGGCCGGATCTTCATCGACTGGCTGCGTAACGAGCGCGGGGCCACCGCCATCGCGCCCTTCTCTCTTCGCGCCCGCCCGGGCGCACCCGTGGCGGCGCCGGTCGCCTGGAGCGAACTGGCCAAGTTGAAATCCGCAGATGCATTTGGCATTGCCGATGTGGCGGAAAGGCGCTGGTCTGATATCGACCGTCCCTCCCCGACGGGCCTGTCGGAGCAACGTATCGAAAAACTCGACAAGCTTGTCGGCAATTGAGAGCGGCTGCGAAGGCCATGGCGGACGAACACGGGCTGCTCATTGAAAAGAAGGCGGCCGCGTAGTTCTGCGTGCCGAATAGCTGCCGCCGCTCAGGCTGATCTACTACGACGACGCCGCCTTGCACGGTCTCGCGGTCTCCCATCCGAGTTGACTGCACATTCCGTTGTTGGAACGGAGGCCTCTCTCATTCGTTGGGCTGGTAGCACCCCAAAGGAGAGCTCCATGAAAACGTCCTTCACCGTGAACGGGTCGCCTTTTTCGCTCGATATCGACCCGCGCGTGACACTCCTCGATGCCCTGCGCGACCACCTGAACCTGACGGGCAGCAAGAAGGGCTGCGACCACGGTCGATGCGGAGCCTGCACGGTGCTTGTCGACGGTCGCCGGATCAATGCGTGTCTGAGCCTCGCCGTGATGCACGACGGCGACGAGATCACAACGGTCGAAGGTCTTTGCAAGGATGGTCGCTCTCCCCTGCAATCTGCATTTGTGCGTCATGACGGTATGCAATGCGGCTATTGCACGCCAGGGCAGCTATGCTCCGCCACCGCTGTTTTTCGCGAAATCGCAGATGGCTGGCCGAGCCATGTCAGCGAAACGCTCGACGGCCCCTACGCGCTGACCCGGGAGGAGCTGGCCGAACGAATGAGCGGCAATATCTGCCGATGCTCCTGCTACCCGGGGATCAACGCGGCGATCCTCGAAATTGCCGAGGAAGACGCCGGTCACGCGGAGGCTGCGGAATGAGACCTTTCGACTATCAGCGCCCCGACACCCTCTCTGGTGCCCATGGCGCCGCCCGTGACGGCGCGACCTTCATCGCCGGGGGCACCAACCTGATCGACCTTATGAAACTCGAGGTGATGGCGCCCGATACTCTCGTCGATATCTCGCGGCTGGGCCTCGACCGGATCGAGCCGCACGGCGACGGTCTGCACGTTGGGGCGACGGTGACCAACTCTGACCTCGCGGCCGACTTGCGCATTCGTCGGGACTATCCGGTGCTGGCGCGCGCCCTCCTCGCGGGGGCCTCCGGACAGCTTCGGAATAAGGCGACCACCGGTGGCAACCTACTCCAGCGGACCCGCTGTCCTTATTTCTACGACACTGCCACGCCCTGCAACAAACGCAGGCCCGGCTCTGGCTGCGCGGCTTTCGGCGGAGAGATGCGCAACCATGCGGTTTTGGGGACCTCCGAGCATTGCCTCGCCCTGCACCCGTCCGACATGGCGGTGGCGATGCGCGCGCTCGACGCGACGGTCGAGCTTGAGGGTGCGGACGGAACCCGCCGCGAGACTGCCCTCGACGACTTTTACCGGCTGCCCGGCGACCGCCCGGATCGCGAAACGACGCTGAGCGCCGGTGACCTGATCACTGGCGTGATCCTCCCCGCCCCCTTCGGCGGCAGGCAGACCTACCGCAAGGTCCGGGACCGCGCCTCCTATGCTTTCGCATTGGTCTCGGTCGCCGCGACCGTGCGGATGGAGAATGATCTTATTTCGAACGTCGCGCTGGCGTTCGGTGGCATCGGCACGCGGCCATGGCGTGATCACGACGTCGAGGATCTGCTGACCGGAGAAGCCCCCACCACAGCGCTTTTCGAAAAGGCCGGAGACATTCTGATGAAGGACGCTGTCCTGCGTGAGGGGCTGGAATTCAAGGACACACTTGTCCGCCGCCTGCTGACCGCGACCCTGACGGAGATGACCCAATGACTTTTGATCTGAAGATCGACGAACCGCATCCCGATCACCGCGCCGACGGCCTTACACAGAGCGTGCTGGGGCATGACAACGACCGACCCGACGGATGGCTCAAGGTAGCCGGGAGCGCGACATACGCGGCAGAGGAACAGGCCGACGATATGCTGCACGGGTTCCTCGTCCGCGCGCCAAAAGTCGGGGCGGTCTCCTGCCCGAACCTCGAGCAGGTGCGCGCCATGCACGGTGTCCGCAGCGTTTTGCGGGACCGGCGCATGATCCGCAACGCCGCCCAGGGCACCGCGAATGAAGCCCCGGTTCAGGGTGTCGACCAAGCGGCCTACGTCGGTCAGCCAATCGCGCTTGTTGTAGCCGACAGCTTCGAACAGGCCCGCCATGCGGCGCAGGCGCTGGTTGTATCCGTCGAAGAAGACGACGTGCCGGTCCTGCCCGATGCAGTCGAGCCGGAGGAGCCCGAAGACAAGAAGACGGAGATCGGCGATCTGGACCGGGCCATGTCCGAGGCGGCCTTCAGGATCGATGCCGTCTACACCACACCCTCCATGGTATCGGCGGCAATGGAACCGCACGCGGCCACCGCGCACTGGGATGGAGAGACACTGACGCTGCGCGGATCACTCCAGATGCTGAAGTTCAACCGCAATGAACTGGCCGACAGCGTGGGGCTCGACCCTGCAAATGTCCGCGTGCTGGCGCCCTATGTCGGCGGCGGCTTCGGGTCCAAACTTGGTATTTCAGCGGATTGCGTCGCGGCTGCGCTCGCCGCGATGGAACTGGGACAGCCCGTGCGCGTCGTCCAACACCGCCGCAACGTGTTCGAGGTTAACACCCGGCGTTCCGAAACCCGCCAGCACATCCGTCTGGCCGCCGATGCCGAAGGCCGCCTGACAGGGCTGGGCCACGAAGCGCTGGTGTCGAACCTACCGGACGAGGAATTTTCCGAACCCGTCATTCAGGGCAGCCACTTCGCCTATGCCGCCGCGAACCGGACGCTCGGCATGAAGATCGCGCGCATTCACCGGTCCGCAGCCGGCTCGGTGCGCGCACCGGGGGAATCTGTCGGCGTAACTGCCTTCGAGGTCGCGATGGATGAACTGGCGCAGGCAGCAGGGGTTGATCCGGTGGACCTGCGCGTGCGCAATATCCCCGAGAAAGACCCCGAGAGCGGCAAGCCCTTCTCCTCGCACCGTCTGGAAGCGGCCCTGCGCCAAGGCGCAGACGCCTTCGGCTGGTCGCACCGCCACGCCACGCCGCGCCAGCAGCGCGAGGGCGAGTGGTGGATCGGCACCGGGATGGCCGCCGCCTTCCGCGTCAACATGGTGATCGAGGCCGAGGCGCGTATCAACCTGACGCGTGACGGCGCAACCGTGATGTCGGACATGACCGACATTGGCACTGGGAGTTACGCGATCTTCGGGCAGATCGCCGCCGAATTGCTGGGCCTCCCGCTGGATCGCGTCGAAGTGCAACTGGGCGACACCCGATTCCCGCCCGGCTCCGGCTCTGGCGGGTCGTTCGGTGCGGCCTCGACTGGCACCGCCGTCTGGCTGGCGGGGATGGAGATCCGCAAGCAGATCGCCGACCGGCTCGGTTGTTCCGAAGCGGAACTGACCTTGCAGGACGGCATGGCCACCTATGCCAATAAGCGCGCCTCCCTGCGCGATCTGCTGTCGCATGAGCCGATTACGGGCCACGGCCATGTCGAACCCGGCGAGGCGGCGGAAAAGGTCCGGCAGGCCACCTTCGGCGCGCATTTCGCGGAGGTCGCGGTCAGCGATGTCACAGGCGAGGTCCGCGTCCGGCGCATGCTGGGCAGTTTCGCAGCCGGCCGCATCCTCAACCCGCGCACAGCCAGGTCGCAGTGTCATGGTGGTATGACCTGGGGCATTGGGATGGCTCTGACCGAAGAGCTGACGCACGACCGCCGCGACGGCCATGCCGTGAACCGGGATCTTGCGGGCTATCACCTGCCCGTCAACGCCGACGTGCCACCCTTTGAGGTGCATTTCGTCGAGGAACTGGACGACTGGGCCGGTCCGACGCAGGCCAAGGGGATCGGAGAGCTGGGCATCTGCGGAGCCGGCGCGTCGATCCTGAATGCGGTCTATAACGCCTGCGGGGCGCGCGTGCGGGACATGCCCGCGACGCCGGACCGGGTGCTGGCCGCACTGCCATCGTAGCGGGGTGGGCTGGCCACATGGGTGATACGGCGAGTGATCCGACACACGCGTTAAGCGATGTCCTCGACACCCTCGAGGCGTCGCTGGACGGCGAAAGCGTTACGGTCGAGCATGTCGTCGACAAACTGGGCCGCGCATCCTTCGCCTCGGTGATGCTGATTTTCTCACTGATCTCGACCTCTCCGGCCAGTGCCATTCCCGGGGTCACGGCGGTGGTTGCGATGCTGGTTCTGCTTCTGATCATCCAGATGATGATCGGACGAGAGAGCGTCTGGCTCCCCGACTTTGTCTCCCGCAAACGCATGGACGCAGACAAAGTGGAGCGCGGCGTCAACTGGCTGCGAAAACCGGTCACATCGGTCGAACGATTCATCAAACCGCGACTGACGTTCCTGTTCCACCGGCCATGGCTCTGGTTGCCGATGATCCTCATTGCGTTGCTGACGCTCTTCATGCCGTTCATGGAGATCGTGCCGACTTCCGGGTCCATCGCATCCGCCGTCATCGCCCTTTTCGCAGCGAGCCTCCTTACCCGAGACGGCGTGCTTGCCTGTCTGTCTTTCGGTCTGCTTCTGGTCGTTCCGGTCACGCTTTATTTCGTCTGATCCGGCTCGGACGTTTGCGACGTTTCCGGCCCGGAACGGAACAGACCAGCAGACAACCCGTTGGTCTATCAAGCGCCCCCCTGTGCGCTTGATTATCCTCGACCGATCAGAAGGAGGCCCCCATGTCCGACATCGCCGCATCCCCCGCCAATCCCCCCGGACATGAAACCTCTTGGGGCGTCAAGATCCTCGGCTGGGTCTGTGTCCTGTTCGGTGCAGTCATTCTGGCCGGCGGCGTCTGGCTGATCCTTCTTGGAGGGAGCTGGTATTACGGCCTCGCCGGCCTTGGCCTCGCTGCCACCGGCATACTGCTGAACCGCTACATGATGGAAGCCGTCTGGCTTTACCTCGTGGTGTGGGTCGGAACGGTTGCCTGGGCCTGGTGGGAAGTCGGAACCAATTGGTGGGCCGAAGTCCCGCGCCTTGTCGCTCCGACCTTGATCCTCGTCCTCGTGCTGCTCTGCATACCCGCATTGAGACGCCACCCCTCCAAACTTTGATACGGATTAGCTTCAGATGACACGTTTTGTCCCCTTTGCCGCTGCCGTCCTTCTGGCTGGCACATTGCCGCTTCAGGCACAGCAGGCGACCACCCCCGACACGCAGCAACCCACGACCGGTGCCGCCGAAGGTCCCTCCCCCACAGAAAACGCGACGATTTCGCAGCCCCCCGCAGAACAGACCACGGAAGACGACACGGCAGACGACGCCTTCGCCACAGCCGCGCAACCGCTGATGGAGGTCGGGACCGACTGGCCCTACTGGGGCGGCGATGCACAGGCGACTCGCTATTCACCGCTCAACCAGATCACGCCCGAAAACGTAGATCAGCTGGAACAGGTGTTCACCTTCCACACCGGCGATCTTCCCGAAGGCACGGCGGAAGGCAAATATTCACCCGAAGTCACGCCCCTCAAGGTCGGTGACGACCTGCTGATGTGTTCCGCGATGAACATCCTCATTTCAGTCGATGCCGCCACGGGAGAGGAAAACTGGCGTTTCGATCCGGGCGTGCCGAACGACGCGATCCCCTATGGCGCCACATGCCGTGGCGTTTCGGTTTATAGCAATCCCGACGCTGCCGAAGGCGATGCCTGCGCAACACGCGTGATCCAGGGGACGCTCGACGCCAAGCTGGTCGCCGTTGACGTCGAAACCGGAGCGCCGTGCGAAGACTTCGGAGAAAACGGCACTGTCGACATGTGGCAGGATATCGGCGAACGCGTGCCCGGCTGGTATGCGGTCACCGCCCCCCCAGCCATTGTGCGTGGCATCGTCGTCTCCGGTGCACAGGTCAAGGATGGTCAGGCAGAAGACGCACCCTCAGGCGTGATCCGCGGCTATGACGCTGTGACCGGTGAACTGGCATGGGCCTGGGACCTGGCTGCACCGGATGAGAACCGCAATGGCCCGCCGGAGGGCGAGGTCTACACCCGCGGCACGCCGAACATGTGGACCACGGCCGTCGCGGATGAAGAGCTCGGACTGGTCTACCTGCCAATGGGCAATTCCTCGGTCGATTATTACGGCTCCAACCGCAGCGATGCCGAGAACGAATACGCCACGTCGCTCGTCGCACTGGACGCGACCACCGGCGCAGAGGCTTGGCACTTCCAGACCGTGCGCCACGACGTCTGGGACTACGACCTTGGCTCTCAGGCCTCGCTGATCGACTATCAGGGCACCCCGGCGGTGCTTCTGCCGTCCAAACAGGGTGACATCTACATCCTGAACCGAGAGACCGGTGAGCCGCTGACGCCGGTCGGGGAACTGACCGACCTGCCGAAAGGTGAAGTCGAACCGGAATACATTTCAGATACGCAGCCGGTAAGCGAGTGGCACACACTGCGAAAGGATCCGCTGGAAGAAAAGGACATGTGGGGTTTCACCCCGATCGACCAGCTCTGGTGCCGCATTCAGTTTCGCCGCGCGAACTACGACGGGTTCTTCACACCGCCTTCAACCGACAAACCGTGGATCCAGTATCCCGGCTATAATGGTGGGTCCGACTGGGGGTCGGTGGCGATCGATACGGACCGCGGGATCATTATCGCCAATTACAACGATGTGCCCAATTACAACCGGCTTGTGCCGCGTGATGAGGTGACGTCCAAGCCGATCAACGAGATGGAGACTGGCGAAAGCGGCGGAGCCAATGCCGAAGGTGCCGCAGACCCGCAATCCGGCTCCCCATACGGGATCAGCGTCAATGCGGGTTGGCGGAACGACCTGACTGGGGTGCCTTGCACGCGTCCTCCTTACGGCGGTATCCGCGCGATCGACCTTGAAACCGGCGAAACCCTCTGGGACCGCCCTCTGGGCACGGCCCGGCGAAATGGTCCGTTCGGCATCCCGTCCTTCCTGCCCTTTGACATCGGCACGCCGAACAACGGCGGGTCCGTGGTGACCGCTGGCGGACTGGTCTTCATCGCCGCGGCGACGGACAACCTGTTCAGGGCAATCGATATCGAGACCGGAGAGACCGTCTGGTCGACAGTTCTGCCAGCTGGTGGACAGGCGAACCCGATCACCTACGAGGTCGATGGTCGCCAATATGTGATGGTGTCGGCCATGGGTCATCATTTCATGGAAACGCCTGTTGGCGACGAAGTGATCGCCTGGGCCCTTCCCGAGAACTGAACGCCCTGAATAGCAAGGCGCGCGGCGGCAGACCTTGGTCTTGCCGCCGCCGCTACACCTGCTGATCCTGCGGGGTTGGTCGTGGACAGCCGCAACTGTTTCTTCAGCTCCCACCTCCCCCAGACAGATGGCCGCCCCGCGTTGGCGTCGCTGGAACTCTGCAAGCAGACTGCCGTTGATCATGTGGGAGCGAGGAGCACATCCTATGACCGATAACAAGACGAAAGCCCCCGAAGACCGCACGACCGAGACGTCCGCCCAACTGCGCGATGAGATCGACAGAGGCGGAACCGGCGACAAGGTCGCGTTCTCCGACCCTGCGGCGGCCCCCTTGGGCACAGATGACGAGGCCGGAGGGCACCCGCCGGACCGCGATCAGGTCAAACGGGCCGCTGCTGTCGAAACTCCGCGCGCAAAACCGGAAGACAGAAAGAAAGGTCCGGCAGGATTGCAGGGCAACAGATTAAGTCCGCGGGTTCTCGTCATTGCCGCCGTCGCCGTGATCGCGCTGATCGTGCTCGTGGTGGCACTGTAGACCGAGCCGACACACGGGACGACTTCCCGCGCTCGCTCAGGCATTCTCCCCGGCTTCAAGCCGCCCGATAATCCGGTCGAGGTTCGACGTGGCCTCTTCCCGGGTCACGGCATAGCCGTAAGGCGCACCGTGCTCGACACCCCAGGGCACGAGGATATCGAAATCGATCTCCTTCAACGCCGCGAGGCTGCCCATATAGGCCGCCCGATCGCTGTCGCCGAGCACAACCGCCTTCCACTCACCATTCTGCACCCACAGACTATCCCCCGGAAAAAGCAGACGATGTTCGCCGTTGTTCCAGAGGAAAGTCGTCGTTCCCGGCGTATGACCGGGGGTCGGGATAACTTCCAGATCATCATCGATCATGTGGCGTTCCGAGAAGGTGCCCGCGATGGCCATGTCGACATCGGCACGGTCCGCCTCATTGATCCAGACAGGCAAATCGAGGCGCGGCGCGCCATACATCGCTTCATGATGGTGGTTCATGAGAAGACACTCAGGCCACCCCATTTCACGGATCTCGTCAGCAGCCTCACTGATGCCCGGGGCATTGTAGACGATGACGTTGCCCTGCGGCCTCTCAAGCACGAAAGCGCGAACTACCACGCCGTCGAGGAAGGGTAACGGTGCACTCGGGGTCCCGTGCAGACCTCGGATCGTGGATTGCAGTCCATTGGAGGTGACATCGAAGGTGAGCTCATCCGTCATCGGTCGGTCTCCTTTGCTTCCGGCCATTCATATCGTGGCGGCCGCCCGCCGGCGGCTGGTCTGAGAGGCGCGCTTCGATGCGGCGCAGTGCCTGCGTCGTCGCTGCGACCGTGTCACGCTCCAGCCCGACACCGTTCAGGGCTGCTGCCCAATGCTCGCGCATGCGAAGGCTGTTCTTGTCGGCCAGGTCGGTCGGGTGCAGATGCACTATTCGCGCGTCGTTCGGATCACTCCGCCGTTCCAGCAGACCTTTCGCCACCAGACTTTTCAACACGCGTGCAAAATTGCTGGTCGGCAGTCCGCAGGCATCGGCCGCGGCACGGGCGGATACTCCGGGGTTTCGCCCGACGAACCGCATCACGCTGATTTCAATCGGGGTGCAGGGCCCCGGCTCCAGATCGAGCGGTGCCGGGAGCCGCCGCGCTACCGCGTGGATCAGATCAACCAGTTCGTAAAGCTCCGTAGACTGTCTTTCAGCCATGACACCCGCCACTTGCTATAACGTGATAGTTATCATATAATAGTAAATGGAGTCAGTTCAAGGCGGCCCGTCTTCAAGAAAGCCGCAACGCGGGTCACATCCTGTGCACTGTAGGGGTGCCTGACACGATTTGCGGACACCCAACAAATTTCCGGTTGATCCGGTCAGCCGTCGCAGGACCACCACCCGCGATACCCCGACGAGGGGCCGGGATCGAAGGCGAAGGTCAGGGTCGCGTCAGACCGGAAATCCGGATCGTCCCTCGACGCGACGGAGATGCTGAGACCTTGGGTCTCCCACGTCCCATCCTCACCTTCCAGCGGCAGAAGCACGCCACTGACCTGGGCCACCGCTTGTCCCGCGCCGTCCGTCCACAGGATCGGATCGGCTTCGGGCGCACGGCGGAACTGACAACCCATCCCGGAGATCACCTTTGCGGCATCCTCACGGGTAACCGGCGCCGGATCAAGGGGCGACAGCTGCACGTTGCGTCGCGCGTCCTCCATCGTCCCGACACGGGCCGGATCATCCTGAAACGCATCCGCGACGGTCCGGCCGGCTGCGGTCTCGGCCACGAGATAGCGCATCTCGGCGATTTCCTTGCGCTGAGCCGACGCGATTTCATCGGCCAGTCGCGCTACGCGGGCATCTTCGATTCCAGCGCGTTCCGAGGTCATGATCGCAATCGAGTGATGCGGGATCATGGCCCGCATGTAACTCGGGCCCGAGACGGTCGCCTGACTCCGCACGAGCCAGAGCGCGACCCCCGACACGACGACAGCCCCCGCGAGAATAGCGAAGTTGGCTGTCCGGTTCGGATACATCCCCCACATCCAGAGCATCATGACGATCGCCATGACGCCCCCCATCAGGATCGCCATGTAGACGCGTGTTTCGGAATAGAACACATGCGCGGAGGAGTAGGTGTTCAGATACATCAGAACCAGCATGACGATGGTAGACGTAAGGATCATGAGGGCAAAACGGAGATATGGCATCGAGGCCTCCGGCTGGCTTGGAAATGGTGCGTGGATGACAGATCAACGCTACGTGATCCGCGATGTTCCGGTCGCCGTCGGCTTATCTATCGCCCGACACCAGCAAAATAGCGGCTCAGGGTCTTGATATCCTCGGTCGTCAGATCCCGCGCCGCCGCGGCCATGAGCGCATCATGGTCAAGGGTTCCGTCCCGCCAGAGCTTCAACTGGGCCAAGAGGTAGGCCTCGTTCTGACCGAAGAGGCGCGGGCCCTTGCTGGGCTGCTGTCCACCGTGGCAGGCGAGGCAGGCAGGCACATCACGTGTGCCCGCCCGCGCCAGCGCCGCGCCCGGCCCTTCGCCCGGCACCGGGTCCAGAACCGGGGCGGCGGGCTTGTTTGAGAACGCCTCCGCCAGTTCTGCAAAGCTGTCCTCGGGCACCCGAGTAGCCGCCTGCGCCATGATCCCGCTCGGCCTATCTCCGGTCAGATAGGCTATAAGCTGCGCTTCGAGGTATTCGGCAGACTGAATGTCCAGCCGGGGCACCGGGCCACCGATATCTCCGTGACAGCTTTGGCAATAGGCCGTGCCGGTGAGGGTTGGCGAAGGCATCCGGGGCGCCGTATCGCGTTTGATCGACTTTAGGAACGCAACGACGGCCCAGACTTCGTCACCTCGCGCCTCTGCGGGCCAGGCCGGCATGCCGGTCATCTTTGCCCCGTTCTCGACGATCCAGTGCAGCTCGTTAGCTTCCCAATGAGCGACGGCCTCGTTGATCGGCGGCGGCGCGGGCACCATGGCGCGGGCGGTTGCACTTTGCAATTCACCCAGAGCGCCGTGGCACATCGCGCAGGCCGTTGCGTAGTGCCCGGCGCCAAGGGCGATCAGGTCCGGGTCGTCCAGCGGCGGCACCTCCTCGGGCGCGGGTGCGCGCAGGCTGACCGAGTTGCGGAAGGTCGTGTGCAGCACCCAGGACACACCGGGCAGATGCCCCACCTGCGCCGAAACGTTGTAAAGGCCGAACCCCACGATCGCCGCCGCGCCCGCAAGGCCGAGCCCGCCCAGCACTGCAAGTGTCAGCAGACCACGCCTCATGCCGTCCCCCGTTCCCGCAACGCCTGCCCGGTCAGCCACAGACCCGCGATCAGGTAAACCGGAGTTCCGATGGCCAGCATCAGCATCCCCCCGATCTGCTGACCCGAGAGGTCGGGCGCAGTGCCGCAGATCTCGGCATAGATGTCGCGCGGCGCCAGAACCAGCAGCGCCCCCAGCAAGGTCATGTGCATCGAGGTCAGCAACAGCCCCCCTGCCCCGGCGAGGGGCTGGTCACGCCGCAGACAGCTTGCCCAGACCAATAGGCCAACAACCAGGAAGCTGACTTGTTCGGCCGCAAACCCCAGACCCTGCAACCGCCCGAGGGCATGCGCGGCAGGCAGATGCCAGCCCCAGACCAAGACGAACTCTGCAAGGGCTGCGGCGAGCGGCGGCACCGCCATCCGATCGGCGGCATCCGGCAGGCTAAGCACGAGCAGAGGCGCCGCCAGGGCGACCAGCACCATGTGCCTGATCATATGCGCGGCGAAGATCGGCATGTATCTGTCCAGCGGAACCAACCAGACGAAGGCCAGCAGCGAAAGCGCGGGAATGAGGAGACCCGCCTTCATTGGCACCCCCCGATGAGCACCAGCGGAAGGGAGACGAAGACCACACCAATCAGCGAGATGATCGAGAGGAGGAAGGCGGCGTGGCCGAGGAAATGGTGCCGGTCCTCCGCCCGCCCGCCACGGTTCACGAAATCTCCAGTTTGTGCGACATTCCACTGCCGCCAAGCCGTCAAGCCGACCCAGCCAATCCCGCAAAGCGCGGCCCCGCTGGCCACCAGCAGACCGAACCGGACGGCATCGATATCCCATCCCTTCGCACAAGTGACCGCGACCAGCCCATAGCAGGCGGCGAAGTGCGCGGCCCAAATCAGCGGCGCGAGCGTGATCTTGAACAGACTCGCCTGTTCTTCGGCGAACTCCTTTTGGTCCTCATCCCGGCGTGGCTGATGCTCTTCCGTCATAGCGCCCCCGGTGCCAGGCCCAATACCGCGCAGGTCACCAGCGCCGAGATCGTGACGAAATGCCAGAAGAGCGAGACGTTCCAGATGTCGGCATCATAGCGCGGCGTCAGCTTGCCGAAGAGCGATCCGGCCAGACAGTAGACCTGCATGATGACCCCGGCCCCGGAATGGACGGCGATCCAGATCGCAAGCGCCCAAAGGATCGCCGGATAGACATGGGACGCCGGCTCCAGCTCCACCACCGCGTAGATCAGCGCCGCGGCCCCGGCGGCCGCCACCAGCGGTGCTCCAACGAGGCAGATCCGCGCCGGGGTCACCCGCCCTGCCCTGTTCAACTGTCTGGCCCCGACTGTCAGCCCCCAGTTTACCGCAAAGGCCGCTGCCGCCAGCGCGATAAGGCCCGGCACCGCATGGGCCGCACCGTCGGGCGGGAAATCGGGCGACGCGGTCCAGTAGAAGAAGAACCCGAAGACCAGCGAAGCAAAGGCCGTCGCATCCCCCAGCATGGTGATCCAGATGGCCCACCACCCGACAGAGGCCGGACCGGCGGAATAGGTCGGCAGGCGCAGCCCGAGCCCAACATCCTTGCTGTCCGCCTCGGGCACCTGTGCGGTTGCCGTCCAGAGCCACCAGATGATGCAGCAGATCGCCAGCGCCCCGCTGATGGTCGCGGGCGTATACCAGCTGAAGGTTGGGAAAATGAAGGCGCCGCCCGTGAAGGCCGCGGCCCAGAGCGTAATCCACGTCGGCCCGGTGACCCGCTGCACCTGCACCGGCTCTGCATCGATGACCGACGTGACGAGCGTCTCGCGTTTGCCCTCCTCCGCATCAGGCAGGTAGTAGCGCCCCGCATCCAGCCGCGCCAGCATGTCGGGCTGGTCCCAGAGCGGATAGCGCGTCGTCACATGTGGGATGGACCGCACGCCCCAGGCCTCTTCGGGCACGTCATGGGTCCATTCCAGCGTGCCCCCGTCCCATGGATTGCGCGGGATCTGCGCCTGCTTATGCTTGGGCCGGATCAGGTCCCAGACAAAGGTCGCGAACCCTGCGGCAATGACAAAGGCTCCGACGGTCGAGATCAGGTTGAGCCAGTCCCATCCAAGCCCGCCCGGATATGTATAGACCCGGCGCGGCATGCCCCAGAGCCCGGTCAGGTGCATCGGCAGGAAGCAGAGGTTGAACCCGCTGAAGGTCAGCCAGAAGGCCCATTTCCCCAGCCGGTCCGACATCAGCCGTTTCTGGATGAACGGGAAGAAGTAATAGACCCCGGCGATCACCGGAAAGACCATGCCGCCGAACAGCGTGTAATGCAGGTGCGCCACGATGAAGTAAGTGTCATGCGCCTGAAAATCGAAAGGTGCCAGCGCCAGCATCACGCCGGTCAGCCCACCCATGGTGAAGATCGCCAACGCCCCCGAGATCCACAGCATCGGCAGCGTCATCTTCACCCGCCCCGCCATCAGCGTGGCGAGGAAGGCGAAGATCTGGATGCCGGTCGGGATCACCACCGCCTCAGATGCCGCCGAAAAGAAACCAAGCGAAATCGACGGCAACCCCGTGGTGAACATGTGGTGCACCCAGAGCCCGAAGCTCAGGAACCCCGTGCCCACGGCCGACAGCACGATCCAGGAATAGCCAAAGATCGGGCGGCGGGCGACGGTCGGGATTATCATCGCGGCGATGGCGATGGAGGGCAGGAAGATGATGTAGACCTCCGGATGACCGAAGATCCAGAAGAGGTGCTGCCACAACATCGGATCGCCGCCGCGTGTGGGATCGAAGAAGGGCCAGTCGAAGGAGCGTTCGAGCTCGAACAGGAAATCCCCTGCGATCAGCGGCGGGAAGGCAAAAAGGATCATTCCCCCGACCACCAGCACATACCAGGCGTAGAGCGGCATGATGTTCACCCTCATGCCGGGCGGCCGACATTTCAACGTGCCGACGATCAACTCCACCGCTGCCGCGATCGACGCCACCTCGATAAACGACAGACCAAGCAGCCAGATGTCCGACCCCGGCCCCTCGTCCTCGGTCGCCAGGGGCGGATACATGAACCACCCGGCGCGTGGCGCGGCGTCGAAGAAGATCGAGCCGATGACGAAGACCCCGCCGATCAGGAAGCACCAGTAACCGAAGGCCGAGAGCCGAGGAAACGGCATGTCACGCGCCCCGAGCATCCCCGGCAGCAACAGGATCGAAACCGCCTCGAACATCGGCACGGCGAAGAGGAACATCATCGCCGATCCGTGCATGGTGAAGAGCTGATTGAAACGGTCGGCAGAGACCAGATCGTTTTCCGGAACCGCCAGTTGCAGCCGGATGATCAGCGCCATAACCCCGGCGAGCAGCATGAAGACCAGCGCTGTCAGACAATACCACTTGCCAACCTCGGTGTTGTTGACCGCCGTAACATATCGCCAGCCTTTCGGCGTCTCCCAGGCGGCCCGCAACCGTTTTGCCTGAGCCTCCTGCACATCCTTGGGTACCGGCTCAGCCAACATCTCGTCGGTCGGAGGATACGGGCCCTCGGGCTGCGGCAAACCGGACGGGCGCGTCATTTCAATCCCTCCAGATATGCGGCGAGATCGGAAAGCTGATCGAGTTCAAGATCGTAGGTCGGCATCTTTACCTCGGGTTTGAGAACGTCCGTGTGACTGATCCAGGTCGAAAGGTCATCAATAGTGACTTTCAACCGCCCGGCACCGAGGGTCTGCCGACTGCCCACATGGGTCAGGTCAGGCCCGACCTGCCCGATGTTTTCGGTGCCGCGCACAGCATGGCAGGCACCGCAGCCCTCGGACCGAAACAGCCGCTCGCCTCGTGCTGCGGCGTCGGTGGATGGGGGGACCGCATCGGCGGCCTCGGACGCGAGCCACCGGTCGAAGTCGGCGGGTTCCATCACGACGGCGGCAAAGGCCATCCAAGCGTGCGACGCACCGCAGAATTCGGCGCACTGGCCGCGATATGTTCCTGATTTTTCGGGGAGCAGACTGATCATCGTCTCGCGGCCGGGGAACATGTCCATCTTCCCGCCGAGTGCGGGTATCCAGAACGAGTGAATGACCTTGTCGGAGGTCAGATGTATTTCGGTCCTTTGCCCGACCGGCAGACGGATCTCGTTGGCTGTGAGGACAGGTGCATCCGCCCCCTCAGGCCAATATTCCACCCGCCACCACCACTGCTCGCCCGTCACCCGGACCACCAGCCCGTCACCCGGGCGGCGCGGGTCGGGCAATATGCTCAGGCCCCAGACCAAAAGCGCGGTCAGCACGACGACCGGCAACACGATCCCGCCGCCTATTAGGATATGGCGGGCATATCGCTGATCGAACTCGCCCGTCCTGACGCGAGACAAGTAATAGAACGCGCCATTCACCAGCAACCAGAGCACCACGGCGCCACCCAGCATCACCCAGAAAAGTGTGGAAATCGAAAGGGCATCGCGCCCGGCTGGATTCAGTGAGGACTGTTCTCCCCCGCAACCGGCTAAAGCCAAAAGCGGGACGCTCAAAATCAGAATATGTCCATACGGACTGCGGCGAGCGCATCGCACGCTCATGATTGCGACCATGACACGAGAACGTGAGTGGTGCGCAAAAGTTCCCGGGCCTGTCAGGCCAGCGCGACGATCCCGGCTGGCCCATAACACCGCCTTCGCCCATCCCGGCTGCATTCCCTCAGGATGGCTCGACAGAGTTCAGGACCACGCAGGATCGTCGCGCCGGACCTTGTGAGTGTTCCATAGTCCCGCCGGGATACCGGCCACCGCGCCCATGACCGCAGCCACGGCAAAAGCCTCCCAACCGACCCATCCGAGCGCCAGGAACGCAGTTACCGCCGCGCCCGCAATGCACAGGGCCCAAAGCGGAATGAATATAAGTCTCCAACCATATTTCATGACGTTCCTCCTTCAGAAGTATGGAAGGCCAACGGAGACCTCGCGGGCAGGGTTCCGAGGCTTTCCCGATCTGTCAGGAACCTCCTCCGAAGCGAGAGCGTTCCCAATGCAGGAGGATCGCAGATGTCATTTCGGAAACGTTACCTCACCCGACCAATTCACAAATGGGCCAAAGGGGTGCTTCCAACCCTGTCTGCGACCGAAGCCGAAGCGATCAACTCCGGCGACGTCCACTTCGAAGCCGAACTGTTTACCGGGAAACCGGACTGGACTCTACTGCGCAACATGAAGGCGCCGCAACTAACCGACGAAGAAGCCGCCTTCATTGACGGCCCCTGCCGCGCCTTCTGCGAAATGATCGACCCGTGGGAGATTGACCACCACACCGGCGACATTCCCTCCGAGGCGGGGGATTTCCTGCGCGAAAACGGCTTCTTCGGTATGATCATCCCCAAAGAGCACGGGGGGCTTGGATTTTCCGCCTACGCCCACTCCGAGGTGGTGCGCTACATCGAGTCATTCGGTCGTTGCGGCGGTGACCGTCATGGTTCCCAATTCCCTCGGCCCCGGTGAACTGATCCTCCAGTTCGGCACCGACGACCAGAAGAAGGAATGGCTACCCCGGCTGGCCAACGGCAAGGAGCTTCCCGCCTTCGGTTTGACAAGCGAAGATGCCGGCTCCGACGCCTCGGCGATGACTGACGACGGGGTCATCTGCGAAGGCCAGTGGAACGGTGAAGAGGTGCTCGGCATCCGCCTTAATTGGGCCAAGCGTTACATCACCCTGTCCCCGGTCTGCACGGTCCTTGGGCTCGCCTTCAAGCTGCGCGATCCGGAAGGCCTGTTGGGAGAGACCGAAGACACGGCATCACCTGCGCTCTCGTCCCGACCGACCTGCCTGGGGTCGAGGTCGGACGACGCCACCTCCCCTCGGGCACCATGTTCCAGAACGGCCCGACCACCGGCACAGACGTGTTCATCCCGCTCGACCACATTATCGGCGGACCGGACTATGCGGGACGCGGCTGGATGATGCTGATGAGCGCACTGGCCGCCGGGCGCGGCATATCCCTGCCCTCTCTGTCGGCGGCGGCGACAGCCATGGCGGCGCATACAACAGGTGCCTACTCCCGCATCCGCACCCAGTTCAACCTGCCCATCGGCCTTTTTGGCGGGGTGCAGGAGCCGTTGGCCCGGATCGCGTCGAGCGCCTATGTCATCGACGCTGGCCGTCGGCTGACCACGGCGGCGCTGGACGAAGGACACAAGCTGGCCGTCATCTCGGCCATCATGAAATACCATGCGACCGACCGGATGCGCGACGCGATCAACGACGCGATGGACGTGCACTCCGGCAAATCGGTTATCGACGGCCCGCTGAACTATTTGCAACCGATCTACCGGACCATTCCGATCGGGATCACGGTCGAGGGCGCCAACATCGTGACCCGCAACCTGATCATCTTCGGTCAGGGCGCAATCCGGGCCCACCCCCACCTCTTGGACGAAATGCAGGCTCTCCAGGAGCCCGACCAAGATAAGTCGCTCGCTGATTTCGACAGGCACTTCTGGGCCCATGTGAACCACTCCGTCCGCACCACGTTCCGCGCTGGCTGGTCTGCCTGGACCGGGCGCGGCGTTGCGCCATCGGATGCGGGCAAGGTTGCTCCGGTCTATCGTCGCCTGTCCCGCTGGTCCGCGGCCTTCGCCCTGACCGCCGACATGGCCTTCCTGACCCTCGGCGGGGCCCTCAAGCGGAAAGAGATGATCTCTGCCCGCCTCGGCGACGCCCTGTCGGAAATGTATCTGATCGCCGCCACGCTGAAACGTTGGGAGGATGAAGGCCGCAACGAGGAAGACCTGCCGCTCGTGCACCACGCCGCCGACACAGGCTTTGCCCGCATCGGCCGGGCGCTCGACGAGACCATCGCCAACATGCCAGCGAAATGGGTCGGCTGGATGCTGCGCCCGATCATCCGACCTGGCGCACGCGCACGGGGTCCGTCCGACAAGGTGACGGAGGCCGTGGCGAAACTCGTCTATGAACCGAGCGCATCGCGCGAGCGTCTGGTCAAGGGTGCCTATCCGCCAAAGCCTGACAGCGGTCTTGGCTTGCTCAATACAGCTTTCAAACTGGTGATGGAGGCCGAACCGATCACGAAACGGCTGCGCACCGCCCGCAAAACGCCGCGTGAAGCGCTCGAGGCCGGTATCCTGTCCGATGCCGAATTCGAACAGCTAAAGCGGGTCGAGGACGCAGTGCAGAAAGTGATCGCCGTGGACGACTACACGCCCGACGAACTTGCGCGTCTGTTCCCCGAAAGGCCCAGCCGGGCCACCTGGCCGGAGGCGGCAGAATGAGCCGCCGCGTCTACCTCGTCGACGGCGCCCGGACGCCCTTCCTGAAAGCACGCGGCAAGCCCGGCCCGTTCACTCCGGTCGATCTGGCGGTTCAGGCTGGACGGCCTCTGCTCATGCGTCAACCGTTTGCGGCGACCGCCTTCGACCTTGTCATCCTCGGCTGCGTGAACGTGATCCAGGACGAGATGAACCCTGCCCGCGTTGCGGCGCTGCGCCTTGGCATGGGCGAACAACAGGTCGCCTTCACCGTTCAGATCAACTGCGGGTCGGGCATGCAGAGCATCGACACCGCCTTCCGCTACATTCGCGACGGTAGCCACGAGATGATCCTCGCCGGTGGCACCGAAGCGCTGAGCCACGCTCCGCTGGTCTACAGCCGGGACGCCACCGAATGGTTCGGTCAGATGGCCCGCGCGAAAGGGCCTATGGAGAAGGCAAAGGCCTTCGCCGAGGTGCGCCCCGATTTCTTCTCTCCCGTCATCGGGCTCGAGCGTGGTCTGACCGATCCGATCACCTCACTCAACATGGGCCAGACAGCTGAAGTGCTGGCGCATCGTTTCGGCATCGACCGGGTGACCGCTGACACTTATGCCGTCGAAAGCCACAGACGCCTCGCCGCAGCCCAGTCCGAAGGTCGACTGAAGGGCGAGGTGCTGCCGGTCTTCGACCGCGACGGAGAGGCGCATGAGCACGACGACGGCGTGCGCCCGGATTCCTCCGTCGACAAGCTGGCCAAGCTCGACCCGGCCTTTGAAAAACCCTACGGCAAGGTTACCCCGGGCAATTCCAGCCAGATCACCGACGGCGCGTCCTGGGTGATCCTCGCCTCGGAAACCGCCGTCGAGGCGCATGGGTTGGAGCCGATCGCGCGGATCGTTGACAGCCAGTGGGCCGCTCTCGATCCCGGCATCATGGGGCTGGGCCCGGTTCTTGCCGCCACGCCTCTGGCACAACGCCACGGTCTGGCCTGCGGGGATATTGACCTCTGGGAAATCAACGAAGCCTTCGCCGCGCAGGTTCTGGCCTGCCTTTCTGCGTGGCAGGACGATGATTTCTGCCGCGACGTTCTGGGCTACGATGCCGCCTTCGGCCGGATCGATCGAGGGCATCTGAATGTCGATGGCGGGGCGATTAGCCTCGGCCATCCGGTCGGGACCAGTGGCAACCGCATCGTCCTGCACCTGGCCAATGCCCTGAAAGCGCGCGGTGCCAAGCGCGGGATCGCAACGGAATGCATCGGCGGCGGCCAGGGCGGCGCGATGTTGCTGGAGGCCGCATGACCGACGTTCTCGACGAAATCACCCCTGATGAAACGACCGACGCGCAGAAAGCGCCCGATGCGACAAACTGGCGGCGAGAGGAGCGTGACGGAACCCTCACTCTTTGGCTCGACTGCGCCGACACAGGCACCAACGTCATCTCCGAAGTGGTCCTTAGGGAACTCGACACCCTGCTGGACGAGGCAAAGATGGCCCGCCCCGATGTTCTGGCGATCCGGTCCGCCAAGCACGGCGGGTTCGGAGCTGGCGCGGACATTGAAGGCTTTTCCGAGCTCAGCGGGGAAGACGCCGTGACGATGCTCCGCCAGGGTCACGGCGTGCTCGACAAGCTGGCCGCCCTGCCCTTCCCGACCGTCGCGGTGGTGCACGGCACGACGCTCGGCGGCGCCTTCGAACTGGCCTTGGCCTGCGATCACCGGATCGGCGTGGACGGCGTCAAGCTGGGCTTTCCGGAAATCCAGCTTGGCCTGCATCCCGGTCTCGGCGGCACGTTCCGGCTGACCAACCTGATCGACCCCGTCGAGGCGATGCAGATGATGCTTACCGGCCGAAGCGCGCATGACCGCAAGGCAAGGAAGCTTGGGATCATCGACGCACTTGTGCCTGAACGGCATGTCGATGCGGCCATTGCTGCGGCAGCCTCCGGTCGTCTGGACCATGAGGGCAGCTTTCGCGCCTCGGCCCTGCGCACCCGCGCGGCGCGCGGCCTTGCGGCGACGCGGATGCGGTCGGAAAGCGAAAAGAAGGCGCCTTGCGCTCACTTCCCCGCACCCTTCGCCTTGATCGACCTGTGGGAAGGCCACGGCGGCGACGCTGGCGAGATGCAGAAGGCCGAGATCGCCTCCTTCGCGACCCTGCTGGACAGCACCACGGCGCAGAACCTGATCCGGGTGTTCTTCCTGCGTCAGCGGTTGAAATCGACAGGCAAGGGCGAGGACGGCATCGCCCATGTCCACGTCATCGGTGCTGGTGCCATGGGGGGAGAAATCGCCGCTTGGGCCGCCATGCAGGGCAAACGGGTGACGATAGAGGACGTGGAATTTGCCCCTCTGGGTCAGACGATCCGCCGCGCAACCCGGATATACGAGCGCAAGCATCTGAGCGGGATAGACACGCGCGATGCACTGGACCGGCTGATGCCCGATCCGGATCGTTTGGGCCGTGCGCGCGCCGACCTGATCATTGAGGCCGGCCCTGAAAAGACCGAGGTCAAGGAAGCGATCTATGCCGAACGGACCAACGAGATGAAGCCCGGCGCGATCCTCGCGACCAACACGTCGAGCCTGCCCCTCGCTTCCCTCCTCGACGCGGCCCCCGACCCGGAACGTTTTGCCGGTCTGCATTTCTTCAACCCGGTCAGCAGCATGCCTTTGGTCGAGGTCGTCTCTCACGACCTCGCCTCGCAGGACACGCTCGACCGCTTGGCGGCGTTCACGACAGGCATCGACCGCCTTCCCGCACGGGTCACCGACTACCCCGGCTTTCTCGTCAACCGCGTCCTTGCGCCATACATGATGGAGGCGATGCTGATGCTGGACGAAGGCCACGACAAGGCCGCGATAGACCGCGCAGCACTCGCATTCGGCATGCCCATGGGGCCGGTGACGCTGGCCGATCAGGTCGGGCTGGACATCTGCCTCGAGGTCGGGCGGTCGCTGAAGGAAGGCCTCGACACGCCGGTTGCAGACACGCCCGACTGGCTGCGCGAGAAGGTCGAACGAGGCGAGACCGGGAAGAAGGCCGGCAAGGGCCTTTACGACTACAACAGCGAGGACCCGCCCGAGACCCCCGAGGACGACCCGGATCAGCAGGTGATCGACCGGCTGGTCTTGCCCATGTGCAATGCCGCGGTCGAGGTGCTGCGCAAGGGTGTCGCGCCGGATGCGGACACGGTCGACGCGGCGATGATCTTCGGCACCGGCTGGGCACCCTTCCGCGGCGGCCCTCTGCACTACGCGAAGGTGCGCGGCGACGTCCCTGACGCACTGCGGCGACTGGCCGAGAAACACGGGCCGCGGTTCGATCCCGATCCCGGTTGGGACAGCCTTGGCTGAGCCGCTCACAGCCGACGCCATCGCCGCCGAGATCATCGACCGGACCGGGGGCGACATCCGGCTTGCCCTGCCCCTTGGCCTCGGCAAGCCAGTCACGCTTGTCAACGCGCTCACTCGTGCTGTTGCGAAGCGCCCGGACACGCGCCTGTCGATCCTGACCGCGCTGACGCTTGAGCGACCGGACATGTCCGAGGACATGGCGCGCCGTTTTCTTGAACCCGCCGCGGACCGGCTGTTCGGCAGATACCCGGCCCTCGACTACGCGACGATGATGCGTGACGGGACCCTGCCCCCGAACATCGAGGTCTCCGAGTTCTTCCTTCTGGCCGGCCGATGGATCGGCGTGCCCGTAATGCAGCGGCGATATATCCCCTCGAACTACACCCATGCCTACGATGTGCTGGCCGCCTGGAAGCCGAACGTTCTGATGCAGCTTTTAGCTCCGCTCGGCAACGATTTCAGCCTGTCCTGCAACACAGACATATCTGCGGACCTGCTGCGCGCCCGGCGTGAGGGGCAGCAGGATTTCCTTGTCGTCGGAGAAACCAATACCAACCTGCCCGCCATGTCCGGACCCGAGGCTCGCCTACCGCGGGACGAAGTCGACCTTTGTCTCGACTCCGCGCCGGACTTCGAACTCTTCTCAGTCGTCAAACGTCCGGTTGGTCTGGCGGAACATGCGATCGGCCTGCATGTCGCCAGCACGGTGCCTGATGGCGGCACGCTTCAGATCGGCATCGGCGCGATTGGTGACGCCGTCGCGCACGCCCTGCTGCTCCGGCAATCCGGGAGATTCCCGAAAATCCATGCGGCCAATCCTTTCGCACGAGAGGGCTACGATGAAGAAGGCGCATTCGACACAGGCCTCTATGCCGTCACCGAAATGCTGGTCGACGGCCTTCTTCACCTGTTCGAAAACGGTGTCATCCGGCGCGAGGTGGATGGCGCCGCAATCCATGCCGGGTTCTTCGTCGACTGCCGGGACTTCTACCACCGCCTCCGGTCCCTGCCCCAGTCTAAACGGGACAAAATCCGAATGATGCCGGTGAGCTTCACCAACCAGCTCTACGGCAACGAGCCCGCCAAGCGCGCCGCCCGAACCGATGCCCGTTTCGTAAATGCCGCCATGAAGGTTACCCTTCTTGGCGGCGCTGTCAGCGATATCACGTCATCAGCGCAGGAGGTCAGCGGGATCGGCGGCCAGTTCAACTTCATCGAACAAGCCTTTGCGCTGGACGGCGCCCGATCCATCCTGACGCTTCCCGCAACCCGGACAAGCAAGGGCAAGACGGTATCCAACATCGTCTGGGATCACCCGCATGAAAGCGTGCCCCGCGCCTATCGCGACATCATCGTGACCGAATACGGGATCGCCGACCTTCGCGGCCAGCGTGACGAGGACGCGATTGCCCGCATGCTGGCCATCACGGACGGCCGGTTTCAGGATGACCTGATGGAGCGGGCCAAATCATCGGGCAAGATTGCCGCGGACTATCTCCTGCCCGAAAGGGCAAAGCGCAACACGCCCGACACGGTCAGGCAGTGGCTGCGCCCTTTCGACCTGCCGGACTTTCCCTTCGGCACAGACTTCGACGCAAAAGAACGCCGCCTGCTGCCGGCCCTCGCAGTTTTGTCGGGCATTCAGGGCGATACCATGGGGCTGGCGAGGCTCATCCTCAACGGAATGACCGCAGAACGGCCGGATGGCCTACTGGCTCGGATGGGGCTGGACCAGCCCAAAGGTTTGAAAGACCGCGCGATGGCCTATGCCCTGACTGGGGCTATACGCCGTTCTACCTAAGACCGGCGGCGTGGCGTGGCCGTTCACGCCACCCTGCTCTCGAACTTTTTCAAAACCCCCACGATGAAAAGCGACAGCCCTGTCGCGGCCAGCGCTATGGACCAGACACCAAGGCCGGTGGCGGTCCCGATCGCGGCGACAAGCCAGAGGCTCGCACCGGTGGTCAGCCCCTTGACCTCACCGCGTGTGAAGACGATGAGACCCGCCGCCAGAAACGCGACACCGCCCGTGACAGCCTCGATCATCCGGACTGGGTCCATGCGCACGTCATCGCCGAAATCCCTGCCGACAAGATCAAGGGCCAGAAGGCAATAGCAGGCTGCTGCCAACCCGACGAGCATATGGGTCCTGAGCCCCGCCGCATGATCTTTGGTTTCACGTTCGAAGCCTATTATGGCGGCGAACAACAGCGCGCCGAGGATGCGGACCATGACCACCGGCCAGGGCAGCGTGCTGTGTCCGGAAAATTCCGTCGTAAGTGTTTGTAAAATATCAGTCATTAGGTCAGTCAGGTCTTCGAATTTTGAACTCGGTTGAGAGAGGAACCAAATAGAGAGTGCCAGAGTTCCGATCCGGGCTATTTCAAGAACGACCTTGAAGACCTGTATTCCCGTTCGCCGTCTGTCTATCGCATTGCATCAATCAATACCTGAGGATTTTGCCAAACACGCTTATACCGACCCTGAACTAATAACGAATAGCATTCTATGGACAGACAGACCGCCGGAAAGATCGCAATCATCGGCCTTGGACCAAGGGGCCTCGGCGCCCTCGAAGCGTTGTTGCAAGCCGCAGGATCAAGCGAACGCCATCTTCAGATCGATATTTTCGATGCCCATGCGCACCCCGGTGCCGGTCCGAACTTTGATCCACGCGAACCCACTCACTGCTTGCTGAATATTCCACTCCGGGATATCCATCTTCGGGCACCGGCTGAGCTCGACGTGCGTTCATTCGCCGATTGGATGACCCCGTCAATGGATGAGGACGCTTTCCCTCCGCGGGCCGATCTTGGCAAATATCTTCACCAACGATTTACGAGACTGGCGCACGCCCCGTCGCACCTGCGGATAACGCGGGTGCCGGAGACCATAGAACGCGTCCTGCGAGGCGAAGACGGCTGGCAACTCAGCGTCGGGCCAAAATCGCATGGCCCCTATGACGAGGTTCTGATCGTTCCCGGCCAGCCTCCGATCCGTCCCGACGACCAGCTTGCGGAATGGCAGGAGCATGCAGCTCACACAGACGCCGAGCTCGCCGAAGCATACCCGGCCCGCCGACTGCAAGCGGCTGCGGAGAATTGGGCTGGGCACAGAGTCGCGGTCAGGGGCTTCGCCCTGTCGTCCTTCGATGTCATCCGTGTGCTGACGATTGGACTGGGCGGGGAATTTTCCGACGATGGCTACATCCCTTCGGGCAAAGAACCCGCCTGCATCATTCCGTTTTCGCTGGACGGACAGCCGCCCTACCCCAAACCGGAAACCGACGACATAAACGCCCGATACGAACCGACCCCGGACGAGACCGCGCTTTTCGCCAGGGCCGTATTTGAGGCTTCAGTCGGATCGGCGGCGGAGGCCAAAGCCCTCCTGACCGACGCGCTTATCTCTCCGGTCCACCGCATCCTGTCAGCCTTCTCCCAAGGAACGAACGACACGGCGATCCGCGACTGGTTGGACCGGGAATGGACCGATCCCGGAGCCCAGGAAACCGCCCCGGCGCAGGAGACCCTGACGCAGGGCATCGCCATGGCCGACGGCAGCCTCCCGCCCACGATCGGGTATGCCGTCGGGCAGCTCTGGCGGAAATGGCAGGACCCGCTGCGTCAGGGCTACAACCCGGCCGATACGCCACCAGAGACGGCGACGGTGATCGTCGGCTTCGACGAGGGGCTTAAACGCTATTCCTACGGCCCGCCAGTCAGCGCCTGCCGCGAACTGCTGGCTTTGATCCAGGCCGGGATCGTCACAGTCGATCTGGCAAAAGATCCCGACATCACGCTCACCGATACCGGCTGGCATCTGGCCAACGGGGACCACAGCGCCGCGGCAGAGATCATGATCGACGGCGTCCTGCCCTCGCCTGATCCGACAAAGGTCACATCCTCACTGGTGTCTGGCCTGATACACGGCGGTTACCTCACCACGCTGGAAGACCTCGGCGCCCGCACCGCACCGGACGGACGGCTGATCGACCGGAACGACAAGCCCGTTCCGGGGCTGAGCCTTCTGGGGCGCCTCGCGCTTGGAAGCGTCATTGCCGCCGACAGTCTGCACGATTGCTTCGGCGAGGCCTCGTCGAGATGGGCAGACGGCGTTCTGAGCCGCATGCCCTGACAGTCCCCGCCAGTCCGCCGCTCAACTTTTCGCAAGAGAGGGAAACATACCCGCTGCGATGCGTTTTCCACGGACCCAGAACACAACAGGAGCGTCCCATGAGCAGCCCGATCAAGACCATAAACCCCGCCACCGGCGATCTTATCGAGACATACGACCTCATGTCCGACAGCGAAGTGACCAATGCGATCCGCGCCTGCCACGACGCTTTCGACAAATGGCGCTTGGTGTCTCTCGAAGACCGCGCCGCAAAGATCAAGGCGATCGGCCAGGCGCTCCGTGACAGCAAGGAAGAATTCGCCCAGTTGATGACCCGCGAGGTCGGCAAGCTGGTCGGCGACGGTCGGGACGAGGTCGATCTCTGCGCCGCGATCTGCGATTTTACCTCCGCTCAGGGACCAAAGGAACTGGCGGATGAGGAGCGTGACATTCCCGATGGCCAAGGCGTAGTCACCTACGCACCGATCGGGGTGATCTACGGCATGCAGCCTTGGAACTTCCCGTGCTACCAGGTCATCCGCTACGCCGTCGCCAACCTGATGGCCGGCAACGGTGTGCTTTTGAAACACGCATCGAACTGCACCGGAAGCGGTCTGTTCCTGCGCGACCTGATGGACCGCGCCGGGCTGCCGGAGAACCTGTTCACCGTTCTGGTGATCGACCATGACCAGTCCGACAAGGTCATCGCAAATGATCTGGTGCGCGGCGTCACCATGACAGGCAGCGATGCCGCCGGCCGCGTGGTGGCTCAGCAGGCCGCGAAATATCTGAAGAAGACCGTGCTCGAACTCGGATCGAACGATGCCTACGTCGTGCTGGACGATGCCGATCTGGATCTTGCCGTCGAGACCTGTGTCGCTGGCCGCCTCTACAACAACGGCCAGACCTGCGTGGCCGCCAAGCGGTTCATCGTGACCGAGGCCAATTATGATGCATTTGTCGAACGCTTCACCGATCAGATGAAGCAAATGAAAATGGTGGATCCTGCCGAAGCTGACAGCGGGCTGGGGCCGATGGCCCGGACAGACCTGCGCGACGACCTCGCCAAGCAGGTCGAGGAGAGTGTCGCAAAAGGCGCGAAGGTGCTGTGCGGCGGCGAGGTGCCAGACTGTGACGGCGCATATTATCCTGCGACCGTTCTCGTCGATGTCGCACCCGGTCAGCCCGCCTACGATGACGAGCTGTTCGGCCCGGTCGCTTCGGTGATCCGAGCCAAGGATGACGAGGATGCGATGCGGATCGCCAACGACAGCCGCTACGGCCTTGGCGGCGGCATCTTCTCGAAAGATGCGAAGCGCGCGCAGGAACTGGCGGCCAAGCACTTCGACACCGGTATGGTCTGTATCAATAAATACAACCTCGCCATCCCAAACATGCCTTTCGGCGGCGTCAAGAACAGCGGCTACGGCCGTGAACACGGTGGATTCGGAATGAAGGAGTTCGTCAACGCCAAGTCGCTCTACATCGCGTGACTCCTCGGCCTCATGGAACCCATCATACTGTTGCCAACCGAAGGAAAGCTTGGTCGGCACTTTCCCATCTACATGCCAATGCTTTGTCCTGTTCAGTGATCTCCAGATGCCGGAACACGGTTGGATCGAACCAATACCTGTAGCAAGTTTTGTAGCAAAAACTGTAGCAAATTACTTGGCGCAACCCACCCAACCATCTGACCAAGCTTGCTTTTAAGGTCAGATTGCGATTTGCGGGCTGGAAAAATGGTGCCCGGGGGCGGAATCGAACCACCGACACGAGGATTTTCAATCCACTGCTCTACCCCTGAGCTACCCGGGCACGGGAGGAGGCGGGGCCTCCGGGTTGCAGCGTTCTAGGCGAGGCTCCGGGCGGTGTCCAGAGGGGTTTTCGCAGTTTTTCAGTGCAGGCCCGAACCCGTGTCGGGATCGTCCGGATCACGCCTGGCACCCTCGCCCGAGGCGAGTGCGTCGAAGGCGGCCTCGATGTCCTCGGGGTCCGTTGAGGGCACCGCGTAGCTGCCGTTCAGCCAGCGGGCGAGGTCGAGATCCGCGCAGCGCTTCGAGCAGAAGGGGCGGGTCGCCGGATCGGTCGGCTTGTTGCAGATCGGGCAGCTCATGCCGGCCCATCCGTCAGGGGCGGCAGCGGCGCGCGGGCGCGCTGGCGCTGGAGCTCGTAGAGACCCATCTGGGTCCAGCCGGCGAGGACCGTCTCGAACTGTTCGCCCTTGAGCGCGGCGCGCAGGGCACCTTCGAAGCTCTTGCGGTCCTTCTTGGGCATTGGCGCCGGGTCGATCACGATCTGACCGCCGAGGCCCCGCAGGCGCAGCTGGCGCGGCAGGTCGCGGGCGGCGGCGAGATTGGCCTTGAGCCCGGCCGCGGGCGAGGTGTCGCCGCCGGTGTTCACGTCCACCGCGACCATCGCGCGGGTCGGCTCGATCCACATGGAGGCGCCGCCGGACAGGCGCACCTCGGGGCGGTGCAGCGCCTCGATCAGAGTGGCCACATCGTGGTCGGCGAAGGCCGTTGCGCTGTCGTCGACCGGGGCGTCGGGCCAGTCACGCCAGGCGAAATCGTGGGGGCCGTCGCCTTCGACCAGTTTCTCGGGCTGTCCGGCGAGATCGCCGAGGACGGCGGCGCAGAGATCGGCCATGGCGGCGATGTCGGTGGCGATGTCATGATCCTCGGCCGCCTCGGCGGCGGAGCGCAGGATCAGCCCGGCGGGCGGATCGAGCGCGAGGACCGGGTGGCCCGCCAGAACCTCGTTGGCCAGCGCCAGCAAGTCGTCACGGCGGGCCTCGTCGCGGATGGCGCGGCTGACGTTCAGGCCGGGGGCGCCGGGGGTGACGATGGCGTGGCGGGACTTGAACAGGATGCGGCTGGTGACCGGGATCGCCTTGCCGGGCTCGGCATGGCCGGTGACCTGCACGAGGATCGGCTCGCCGGGGCTGAGGCCCTTGACCTGACGGAGGAAGGCGCTGCCGTCGGGGGTCGAGAGGAACATGCCCCCCTGCCCCTTCACCGGCCGGTCCGCCTTGGCGCGGTAGATGGTGCCGGGGCGCGGGGCGTCGGTGTCGATCACGAGGTCCTCGAGTCGCCCGTCGCGCAGCAGCGCCGCGGCCTCCGCCCCGTTCCATTCGCCCAGCAGTATCGTCATGCCCTTCATAGGGGTCTCCAGAGCGGCCATCCGGCCGCGGTCAGCAGGTTCGCGGTTTCGGCCACAGGCAGGCCGACGACGGCAGTGTAGCTGCCCGAGAGCCACGGGATAAAGGCCCCGGCGGGACCCTGAATGCCGTAGGCCCCCGCCTTGCCCTGCCAGTCGCCGGTGGCGAGGTAGCCGTTCACCTCTTCGTCCGACAGGCGCTTCATCATCACGCTGGTGACGACATCGCGTTCCCACAGGCGATCGCCGCGGCGGACGGCCACGGCGGTCACGACGCGGTGGCGGCGGCCGGACATGGCATAGAGGAACTCAGCCGCCTCGCCCGCATCGCCGGGCTTGCCAAGGATGCGGCGGCCAAGCGCGACGGTGGTGTCGGCGCAGAGCACGATGTCATCGCTATCCGCCTGAACGGCCTGCGCTTTTTCCCGCGCCATGCGGGCGCAGTATGGGCGCGGCAACTCGCCCTTGAGCGGCGTCTCGTCGATGTCGGGGGGGCGGATGTCGTCGGGCGTCAAGCCGATCTGCGCCAGAAGTTCGAGGCGGCGCGGGCTGCCGGATCCGAGGATGAGTTTCATCTGTTCCCCGTCCGGGCCGACATGCGCCGGGGCCCCGTGGGGCCCCGTGCGGGATTACTTGAAGCGATAGTTGATCCGACCCTTGGTCAGATCGTAGGGGGTCATTTCGACCTGCACCTTGTCGCCGGCGAGAACACGGATGCGGTTCTTGCGCATCTTGCCTGCCGTATGTGCGATAATCTCATGGCCGTTCTCGAGCTCGACCCGGAAAGTCGCATTAGGCAGGAGTTCCTTCACGACGCCGGGGAATTCGAGAATGTCTTCCTTGGCCATGTGATCTCCTTCGTTGCGGCCCGCGCATTTCGCGCGAGTGCGCGTGATATGGTGCCATCGCGGCCTTTTTTCAAGGCAATATTGCGCGAGCGGCCCGGCAGAACGCGGGGGCCGGGCATGCGGGACACGCAGGGGTCGCGCTCAGCGCAGGGTGATCCGTTCGACCTCGGTGGCCATCGGTTCCGACTCGGGCCAGTGGCTGCGGTTGCGGACGACGCCCGTCGCGCGGACACGGGCGATGGCGGCGGGATCGACCTCGGCATAGGTCCAGCCGGGCTGGTTCTGGGGGGCGGAGGCGAGGATGCCGTCGGAGGGAAATCCGGTGTCGGGCGGGCAGAAAACCCCGGCCCCGCCGTGGCTTGTCGCCAGAAGATCAAGCTTTTCGTAAGGTCCGATAGTCGAGGACATGACCGTCACGCACTGGGTCTCCAGCGCCCGCGCCCGCGCGCCGATGCGCACCCGCCAGTAGCCGTATGCGGCCTCGGTGGTCGAGGGGATCAGGATCAGGTCCGCCTCGCGCAGGGCGCGGGTGAGCAGCGGGAACTGGCAGTCGTAGCAGATGTTGATCGCGATTTTCCCGAGCGCCGTGTCGAACAGCCTGAGCGGAGACTGGCCCACCACGCCCATCTGGTCACGCTCCCACATGGTCATGATCTGCTTGTCCTGAAAGCCGGTCTGGCCCGTGGGGGTGTGGAAGAACGCGCGGTTCACGAACTTGCCGTCATCGATGACCGAGCCGGAACCGCCGAGGATATGCACCCCGAACCGCGCGGCCAGGTCGCGGTGCAGGGCGTTCGCGTCGGGCATCATCCCGGACACCGCCGTCATGGCGCGTTGCGTGTCGGCGGCCGTGGCCTCGCCCGCGATAGAGACAAGCTCCATCGCGCCGTATTCCGGAAAGACAAGGAGGTCCGCGCCCTGCCCCGCCGCCTCGGACACCCAGGCTGTCTGCTTGGCCTCGTACTCCGCCCACGAGGCGAACCAGTCGAGCGGATAGGAGGCGGCGGCGATCTTCATAAGGGGCTCCGGAGCGGTGTCGGTCTGGCGCCGGTATAACGTCGGTGACGCGATGGTGCCACTGTCGGAGGGGCGTGCAACCGGGCCTGCCCGATCTGGCGACGCGTGGGAGGCCCGTGCCGACCACTTACGAGCGTCGGGTCGAGAAGCTGACGGAACGCAACGGTCGTGCTGAATCGATGGGCCCACACCTGGCCGGCATAAGCCCATCAGAGAGGCAGCGCCCCGGCGAACGAACCGACGTCGAAGGCCGGGGGGATGGCCGCCTGTCGCCGCTCAGCCCAAGCGCATGGCGTCGGCTTCGGCCAGCGCGGCGATCGACAGCCGTTCGCGGATGACCGAAGCGGGCTGGCGCAGGAAAGCACGGGTCACCATCCTGACCTCGGCCTCGGACATGTCGAACGCTGCGGCCACCTTGGTCCGCGGCTCGCCCCGCAGGACACGTGCGGCGGCCAGTTCGCCGGGGCGCGGGGTCAGCATGTCGCGCAGCCGAGCAGGGCCGATCACGTCGTCGCCTCGGGAATCCGGCGCCGCGCGCGCCATCAGCGCACCCGCATTGGCGGACAGGTTGATCCGCCAGAGCGCCATATACCAAGGGTCATCTGCATCGCGGCCTTCGAAAAGTGTCCACTTCAGGCATTCCCATTCGGTCACGCCTTCAGGCCGGCGCCACTCTTCACGCACATCGACCACGACCTCCGGCCCGCCGATCTGTTCCGGATCGTCGGTTGCCGCATCGCCGAAATGCTTGATGATGAAGTTGAGCAACGCACCGGGTGTCGCGAATTGCGACAGCATCGTGCTGCTGATCGCAGTCGAACCAATCGTGCGGATGTCCTGCTGAAGGCCTTCCACGACCCCGGCCCATGCCGTATCGGAGTCTGAATCGAACGCCGTCGAGGTCACCCGGAACTCATGAACCTGCTGGTCGTCCAGATCCTTGAACAGCAGCGCAGGCGGCCCGACACCTTCCTCGCGGGTCCATGAATCGAGTTCGGGCGGTTCCGCCTCCGGCGGCTCGTGCGTCAGGAAGTTGCTGTTGTCGATGCGTGTCAGGGTGACGAATTCCGGCTCGTCGTCAGAGCCTTCGTCGCCCTTGCCATAAGCGTAAGCCAGAAGTTGGACGCGGATCGCCCGCCACCATTGATTGCTGGCGGCGTCCAGTGGCCACTGAATGACATCCTTGGGTCCATGGCCGAATTCGGCGTCCGGTTGCCGGTATCCATCCCGAATGACGAGCTTGAGGTCTTCCACTTCCCTGGTCGAGGGCATGACAATCTCCTCCTGAAAATATGCGCTTGAATTGAGATCTGGAAAATTCATTCGCCCGAAACGGGGCGCGCCCTTACGCTACGTCAGGCCGCTCCATTTAAGACAGTCAGGAATCCCTGACCCGCCCCATTCGGCCTTTCACAGGCCGCGCATCCAGAATTGGAGGGTGTGATCCGTCTCATTGATCTGCCCCGTCTCGCGCCATGCGAACCTGGCGGAAACACCGGGCAGCGGGGCGCAGCCGCGTTTGCGCCAGAAGGCATCGAGCGGGGCGTAATCAACCGGTCGCCGCGGGTGGGTGTCCGGCCGGGAGACGGCACAGAAGGCCGAGAACCGCCGCCCTAGCGCACGGGCGTGCGCCTCGCGCGCGTCGAAGAAGGCGTGGCCGATGCCCCTGCCCCGGTATTCGGGCAGCAGGACCGACTCGGCGCAGTAGAAGATCTCGGTCAGCGGTTCGGGCCTGTCGGCGAAGGCGGCGGCGAAGTCGTCCGAGTGATCCTCCATCGCCGTGCCGGTCGCGGCGCCCACGATCCGGGTGCCGTCGAAAGCCGCCGCCACGATGGCCGAGGGGGCGAGGTAGCTTTCGAGGTAGCGCCGTTCGTAGGCGAGGTCGCCGTCGTAAAGGTAGGGGAATGCGCGAAAGACCTCGATCCTCAGCCGCGCGACATCGTCCAGCGCGGCATGCAGGGCGGGGCCGGTGAGGACCCGGACTTCGGTCACTTCACCTGCCGCAGCCAGTCGGCGAGGTTGTAATAGGTCGTCACGCGCGAGATCAGGCCGTCGGTCAGGGTAAAGAACGAACCGGCAGGCAGGCGGTAGGTCTGGCCGCGCGCCTCGGGCAGGCCGGCGTCTGTCTCGAGGTAGGTGCCGTTGACCATGTATTCCGCCGCCCCGCGGGTGCCGCCCTCGGCGGTGAAGATCACCATCTCGGTCAGCCGCTCGTCGTAACAGCGGCACATGTGGGCGCAGAACTCGGCAAAGGCCGCGCGGCCGGTGCGGACCTGCCCCTCGTTCACGTGATGGGCGAGGTCTTCGGTCACGCAGGCCAGCATCGCCTCGGTGTCCTTGGCGTTGAAGGCGTTGAAGTAGCGGTGGATCACGTCGTGCATCGCCTTACCCCGGCATCGGATCGCCCCACCGGTCCCTGAGCGCGGAGACGATCTGGTCCCGCGCCTGCCGGTAGGCGTTGAGTTTCTGTTCCCGGCTCTCGCCGATCGCGGTCGGGTCCATGATCGGCCAGAAATCGACCGTCAGGTGATAAAAGCGCGTCAGGTCCAGCACCCGTTTCTGCGAGGCGGGCGACAGCGCGACGATCAGGTCGAAGGACCCCAGGTCGTCGCCCCATTTCTGCATCTCGTCGAAGCTGCGCGACCGGTGGCGCGACAGTTCGACCCCGATCTCCTTGCAGACCGCGATCGCGAATCCGTCGATCTCCAGGTCGTTGTGCACCCCCGCGGACTGCACGTAGGTGCCGGTGCCGTAGAAGTGCTTCATGATGCCCTCGGCCATGGGCGATCTGACCGCGTTGTGGTCGCAGCAGAACAGCACGGACTGGGGCAGCGGATGCGGCAAGGTCAGCCTCCGAAGTGCAGCACGCAGATCAGGGTGAAAAGGCGCCGCGCGGTGTCGCTGTCGATCTCGGCCTTGCCTTCCAGCCGCTCCATCAGGACGCGGGCACCCTCGTTGTGGATGCCGCGCCGGGCCATGTCGATGGTCTCGATCTGGTGCGGCGGCAGGGTCTTCACGGCATCGAAGTAGCTCTTGCAGATGGCGAAGTAGTCCTTGACCACCTGCCGGAACGGCCCGAGCGACAGGTGGAACTCGGCCGCCGGTTCGTCGCCTTCGGTCCGGATGTCGAACACCAGCCGCTTTTCGCGGATCGACAGGCCCACCTTGTAGGGCCCGTCCGGCACCAGCCGGTCGTCGCGTTTGGGGAGCGAGAACGAATTCTCCTCCATCAGGTCGAACATTGCGACCTTGCGTTCCTGTTCGATCTCGGGCGTGGGCGGCGGAAGGTTCCGGTCGTCCAGTTCGATATGCGCAATATGGGACATGGTCAGTGACCCCCTCTGGCTTGCGTGGGCCTCCCCTTCTGGCGTCTATTTATGCTGCATTGCAGCAAAAGCCAGCAGGAAAAATGCAAGCCGGTTAACCGGTCCGCGGACTATTCACGAAGCATTGAGCCGGTTCAAGCGGGCGCGGACGGAAAGTCCGTGCGCTTCGAGGCTTTCCGACTGCGCCAGCGTCTCGGCCGCGGGACCTATGGCCGCCAGCGCCTCGGGCGTCATCCGGGCCATGGTCGTCCGCTTGAGGAAATCCATCACCGACAGGCCGGAGGAGAACCGGGCCGAGCGGGCCGTCGGCAGGACGTGGTTCGGCCCGCCGACGTAGTCGCCGATGGCCTCGGGCGTCCACTGGCCGAGGAAGATCGCCCCGGCGTGGGTGCAATCGGCCGCCAGCGCGTCGGGGTCGGCGACGCAAAGCTCAAGGTGCTCGGGCGCGATCCGGTTGGACAGGGCGGCGGCCTCGGTCAGGTCGCGCACGGTGATGACCGCACCGAAGTCGCGCCAGGAGGCGGCGGCGATGGCGCGGCGGTCAAGCGTTTCGAGGCGTTTGTCGACGGCCGCCGCGACGGCGCGGCCAAAGGCGGCGTCGGTGGTGATCAGCAGCGCCTGCGCGCTTTCGTCGTGTTCCGCCTGGCTCATCAGGTCGAGCGCGATCCAGTCGGGATCGTTGTCGCCGTCGGCGATCACGAGAATCTCGGACGGGCCCGCGATCATGTCGATGCCGACCCGGCCGAACACCCGGCGCTTGGCGGCCGCAACGAAGGCGTTGCCGGGGCCGGTGATCTTGTCGACCGGCGCGATGGTCGCGGTGCCATAGGCCAGCGCGGCGATCGCCTGCGCCCCGCCGATCCGGTAGATCTCGTCAACGCCCGCGATCTTCGCGGCGAGGATCACCAGCGGGTTCACCTCTCCGTCCGGGGTCGGCACGCAGATCGCCAGCCGCCCGACCCCCGCCACCTTGGCCGGGATCGCGTTCATCAGGACCGAGGACGGATAGGACGCCAGCCCGCCGGGCACGTAGAGACCCGCCGCCGACACCGCGGACCAGCGCCAGCCCAGCGTCGCGCCGTCGGGGTCGGTCCAGCTGGCATCCTCGGGCATCTGGCGGACGTGGTAGGCGCGTATGCGCTGCGCGGCGGTTTCCAGCGCCGCCGCCTCGGCGGGTGGCACCCGTCCGGCGTGCATCTCGATCTCGGCGGGCGAGAATCGCATCGTGTCGGGCGTCAGGGCCAGGCGGTCGAAGCGCGCGGTGAGTTCGATCACCGCGTCGTCGCCACGCGCGCGGACGTCCGCGATGATCCCGGCGACCACGTCGTCCACATCCGGGCTGTCCTCGCGCTTGGCGCCGAGCAGCGCGGCGAACCGCGTCTCGAAATCCGCATCCGCGGTCGACAGGAACTGGGGCATCGCGACCTCCGTCAATGACCCTGTCCCCATACAAGCCGCCGCCCCGCCCCTCAAGAGCGTGATCCCCTGCTTCATCTGGCCAAGTAAACTCCCGCCGGAGGCTTGCCGGTTTCCCTCGGAAACCGGCAACAGGACCCTACCCCACGCGCATCGCCGGGGATTGCGCCCCGCCGCCGTCACGCTACCCTGTCCGCCCATGTGTGGACGTTTCGCCGTGACCCTTCCGCCCGACGCGATGGCGCAGCTTTTCGAAGCCGCACCCGCCAACGCCATGCCCGAGGTGCCGAATTACAACGTCTGCCCGACCAACAGCGTCATGTCCGTCTCGCTGTCTGAAAGCGGGCGGCGGCTGACGGGGATGAGGTGGGGCTTCCTGCCGCACTGGTACAAGGCGACAAACGACGGCCCCCTGCTGATCAACGCACGGGCCGAGACGATCGCCGAGAAACCCGCCTTCCGCGCCGCAGCGCGGGAACGGCGCTGCCTGATCCCGATGGACGGATTCTATGAATGGGACCGGGCGGGCGACAAGAAGCTGCCGTGGTTCATCCACCGGGCCGACGGGGCGCCGATGGTGGTGGCGGGCATCTGGCAGGACTGGGCGCGCGGGGACGAGAGCTTCACCACCTGCGCCATCGTGACGACCGAGGCCGGGGGCAAGATGGCCGAGATCCACAACCGGATCCCCGTGATCCTCGAGCCCGAGGACTGGCCGCTGTGGCTGGGCGAGGCCGGAAAGGGCGCGGCGCGGCTGATGACAGCCGCGCCGGATGACGTGATCGAGATGTATCGGGTCGGGACCGAAGTGAATTCCAACAGGGCGAGCGGCGCGGGGCTGATCAAACCGCTGCACGCCTGACGCGCTCAGAGTGAACCGAGCAGCCCGCCAGTGGATGCGGAAACGGTGTTCGTGACACCTTTCGCGACCTGGAGACCGTTGATTTCCGACAGCAGATTGGTCAGCACGGCGGTCGGGACCTTCTGCAGACCGAGCATCGAATTGATCCCCACCTGCGAGTTCGGATAGTTCACCTGGCTCGGAGTCTGGTTCACCTTGAAATCGCCGCTGATGCCATTGTTGTCCCACCAGGATGTGACCTTGCGGAATTCGGTCTGGACGCCGGGCTGCACGAACAGGAGGAAGCCCTGCTTGTTCCCGAGCGTGCCGGTGTTCCACTCGGCGTTCGAGGCTTCGATCTTGATAGAGCCGGAGGCCTTGTTCACGAACAGCAAGCGGTCGCCGTTCTGGACGTAGGACCGGTCGGGGAATGCGCCCTTGCCGGTGAGGATCACCAGGTGGGTCACGCCCGTGAACGGCACGCTTTCCTCGATCGTCTGCATCAGCGCACCGTTGCCGAGCGTCGCCGGCACGATACCGCTGCTGCTGCCACCGCCACTGCTGCCACTGTCAGAACAGAAGAACCAGCACCACTGCGCCGAGGCCGTCTGCGGCGTCGCGAACAAGGCGAGCAGGCCGAGCGCGGCCACCTGCATCATTCTGGAGAACATGATCTACCCTTCTCGATTCAGTCGGTACGGCATACGGGCCGCATATTTTTTCGTCCCGAATGTCCTACCCCCGGAATTGGGCGGGAATGTGACCGATTGTTTTCGATCCGGAACCGCAGCGTTCGCATCACCCGCCACATGCACGAATACCGTCGAGCCGGTATTCCAATTTACCCGTGGTTCAGCATGATGGCCGGGACATCCGGCGCGGGAGGCCGGACCAAGGGGAGGATTGACCATGACACGCACCAGCCTGAAGCCATCGCTCGGGGAGACCGCCGCATGAGCGCCGCACAGCCGGGCATGACGCCCTTTTCGCTCGACGGCCGGGTCGCGGTCGTCACCGGAGCCGGGTCGCGGTCCGACGGGATCGGCAACGGACGGGCCGCCTCGATCACCATGGCGCGCCTCGGCGCGAAGCTGGCGCTGATCGACGAGAACGTCGAATGGGCCGAAGCCACACTGAAGATGATCGAGGACGAAGGCGGCACGGCAAAGGTCTACAAGTGCAACGTCGCCGACGAGGCGGAGTGCAAGGCCACGATCGCGGCCATCACCGCCGATCTCGGCGCGCCGGACATCCTCGTGAACAACGTCGGCCTCGGCGGCCCGGACGGCACCGCGCTGGACGTCGACATGGCGGCCTGGGACCACGCGATGAGCGTCAACGTCAGTTCCATGGTGCTGATGTCGCGCGCCTGCCTGCCCGCGATGATCGAACGCGGCTCGGGCTCGATCGTCAACATCGCCTCGGTCGCGGGGCTGATCGGCGGCCACCCCAAGCTGCTCTACCCGACCTCCAAGGGCGCGGTGGTGCAGATGAGCCGGGCGATGGCCACGCATCACGGGCGCGACGGGGTTCGGGTCAACTGCATCTGCCCCGGCATGGTCTACACGCCGATGGTCTATACCCGCGGCATGGACGACAAGCTGCGCGAAAGCCGCAAGAACCGGTCGCTGCTGCAGGTCGAGGGCACGGGCTGGGACGTGGGCAACGCGGTCGCCTTCCTCGCCTCGGACGCCGCGCGCTGGATCACCGGCGTCGTGCTGCCGGTCGATGCGGGCGCCACCGCCGGGCGTCACCGCGAAGGCTGAGGCGAGGCGGACCGCAAGGTCCGACGAGCCGCCCCCGGACAGGAGAGCAAAGATGACGATGAAAGCCGCCGTACTTGGCGACAACGGGCCCGAGATCCGGGACATGCCGGTGCCCGAACCGGGCCCCACCGAGGTTCTGGTGCGGGTCTGCGCCGCCTCGCTCAACCGCGCCGACCTACTGATCGCGGCAGGCGGGCGACACGGGTTCCACAGCCATTCCGGCCAGCCGATCGGGCTGGAATGGGCGGGCGAAGTGGTCTCGGCCGGACCGGATGCCGGGGGATACAAACCCGGCGACCGGGTGATGTGCTCGGGCAATGGCGGTTTCGCGGAATACGCGGTGGCCGATCACCGGCGCTGTTTCCCGGTGCCCGAGGGGATGGAGTGGACCACCGCCACCTGCTACCCGGTCGCGCTGCGCACCATGACCGATGCCGTCCTGATCAACGGGCGGATGAAGGCCGGGGACGCGGTGATGATCCTCGGGGCCTCGTCCGGGGTCGGCCTGCTGGGGATGCAGATCGCCAAGCGCCGCGGCGCATCGCTGGTGATCGGCACCTCGACGACCGAGGCGCGGCGGTCGCGGCTGGCGGAATTCGGCGCGGATCACGCCATCGACCCGACCGCCGAGGGCTGGGCCGACAAAGTGCTGGAGCTGACCGGCGGGCGCGGCGTGGACGTGATCGTCGACATGCTGTCCGGCCCCTACATCAACGACGCCCTGTCCTGCACCGCCTACGAGGGCCGGATCGTCAACGTCGGCCGTCTGGCGGGACAGATGGGCGAGTTCAACTTCGACCTGCATGCGCTGCGGCGGATCCACTACATCGGGGTCACGTTCCGCACCCGGACGGTCGAGGACGTGGCGGCGATCAACGAGGTGGTGCAGCGCGATGTCTGGCCGGATTTCGAGGCGGGGCACTACAGCCTGCCGATCGACCGGACGATGCCGCTGATGCAGATCCGCGAGGCGCTGGACGAGATGAAGGCGAACACCCATTTCGGCAAGATCGCGGTGACGCCGGGGAACTGAGGGCGAAGATATCCGACCGTCCAGTTTCCGGTTCGTGCCGGATCGCGATGCTGACGCAAAGGGATCCTTCGACGCAATCGGACCCCTGGGGTGCCTGCCCGTGGGTGGGCGCCTCCGCCGATTGACCGGTGCGCTTTATCCCCGCCAGAAACCTCCTCCGCCACAGGTCATCGCGCGGATGACACAGCGCCTACCCGCAGGGACGGGCAGGCGCTCGGCGCGGCGGGCTTCGCCCTTGATTCCGCGCCCGGTCGGGAAATGCATCCATCTTGGCAGGCTTCCCTTGCCCCAGCCAATCGGCCGGGTAACCTGCCCGTGGGTGGGCGCCCACAACGACTGAACGGCGCGCTTTATCCTCGCCACAAACCGCGTCTGCCCAAGGTCATCGCGCGGATGACACGGCGCCTACCCGCCGGGACGGGCAGGCGCCAGGCGCGGCGGCTTCGCCTTGATTCCGCGCCTGATCGGGAACAGCAGCCGGCCGCATCCCGATCAGGCGGGAGCGGCTGGTCAATTGGTCCCGGTCAGCCCCTAACGCCGACAACTCACGTTGAACTGCCGCCCGCCGGACTCTCCGTCGCGCATCCATCCGGGCCGGACAGCGACAAGACAAGGCATGCAGAGTGTTCAGGCTTGTTAGCCGCAGGCACCGATGGCAATTACATCCGCCGGGACAGCCGGACGGATCGCTCAGGCGTTCCGGGCGAGCCGTGCCTCGAGCACGTCGAAGGGGACGCCGGGTTCGTCCTTGGCGCAGCGGATCACCAGCGAGGTCTTGACGCTGGCCACGTTGTCGGCCGCCGTCAGTTCCTCGGTCAGGAAGGTCTGGAAGGTCGACAGGTCGGGCGCCACGCATTTCAGGATGAAATCCACCTCGCCGTTCAGCATGTGGCATTCCCGGACCAGTGACCACTCGCGGCAGCGCTTCTCGAAACGCGACAAGTCCGCCTCGGCCTGGCTCTGCAGACCGACCATGGCAAAGACCTGAACCTCGAACCCCAGTTCGCGCGTGTCGACATTGGCGTGGTAGCCGCGGATGTAGCCCTGATCCTCCAACGTGCGCACGCGGCGCAGACAGGGCGGGGCCGATATGCCGACGCGGCGCGCAAGCTCGACATTGGTCATGCGTCCGTCGGCCTGCAGTTCAGCCAGAATTTTTCGGTCGATCGGATCGAGCCGCCCCGCCGTCATCATCATGCTCCCCAGAATTTGCGATTCTTATAACAGCGCGGGATCTGCGCGCAAGATTCTTTCAAGGCGGGGAAATTTTCTTGCAGCTGCCCGCATATCCCTGCCCGTTTCCCAAGCATACCGCCCCGCGCATGGCTGCCAGACCGGAGGCGTGGCGGGGTTCCACTCGGCCCGCCGAACGCCTATATCCCGCTGACACCTATCATGGGGGACGCATTATGGCCGAGACGCGCAAGACAAAGGTTCTCATCATCGGATCGGGCCCGGCGGGCTATACGGCGGGCGTCTATGCCAGCCGCGCCATGCTGTCGCCGATCCTCGTGCAGGGGATCGAACCCGGCGGTCAGCTGACCACCACCACCGAGGTCGAGAACTGGCCCGGCGACACCGAGGTGCAGGGCCCCGACCTGATGGTCCGGATGGAAGCCCATGCCAAGGCCATGGGTTGCGAGATCGTCGGGGACATCATCACCGATCTGGATCTTTCCAAGCGCCCCTTCACCGCCAAGGGCGACAGCGGCACCGAATATGTGGCCGACGCCGTGATCCTCGCGACCGGCGCGCGGGCGAAATGGCTGGGCCTCGACAGCGAGGAGGCCTTCAAGGGCTTCGGCGTCTCCGCCTGCGCGACCTGTGACGGCTTCTTCTACCGCGGGCAGGAGATCGTGGTCATCGGCGGCGGCAACACCGCCGTGGAAGAGGCGCTGTTCCTGACCAACTTCGCGTCCAAGGTCACGCTGATCCACCGCCGCGACGAACTGCGGGCCGAGAAGATCCTGATCGACCGGCTTATGAAGAACCCCAAGATCGAACCGCTGTGGCACCACGTGCTGGAAGAGGTCGTGGGCGAGGACAATCCCAAGGGCGTCAGCGCCGTGCGCGTGAAGCACGTGGATACGGGCGAAGTGACCGAAATCCCGGCCAAGGGCGTTTTCATCGCCATCGGCCACGCGCCCGCGTCCGAGCTGGTGAAGGACCAGCTGGAACTGCACAACGGCGGCTATGTGAAGGTGAAGCCCGGCTCGACCGAAACATCGATCCCCGGTGTCTTTGCCGCAGGGGACCTGACCGATCACAAGTACCGCCAGGCCGTCACCAGCGCCGGGATGGGCTGCATGGCCGCGCTCGACGCCGAGCATTTCCTGGCGGCCGTGGATGACGATGTCGCCGACGGCACCGCGCCCGAGGCACCCGTGGCCGTGGTCGGCGGCTGACGGCGTAGAGGGCTTTCCGGCCATGCCCGGCGGGCGGACCTGACGGCCGCCCCCCGGCGAAAACCCAGAAAACTGGTGAAAACTCTTCGGCTCCGCCTTAATCTGGCGGGGTTTTACGAGGAGTGATTTTCGATGAAGGATCCCACGCCCGCTGAACTGGCGCATATTCCGGCGCCTCCGCAGACCCTCTTCTTCGGCAATACGCTCGATAGCCTGAAGGACCTCGCAGCCTTCACACGCAGCAACGCGGCGCAGTTCGGAGAGGTCTACCGTGTGCGCTTCATGGGCCGCTGGCGCGTCTCGCTCACCTCGGCGGAAGCGGCGCAATATGTGCTGACCGATCCGGACAAACTCTTCTCGAACACGCTGGGCTGGGACCTGCTGACGCGCACCTTCAGCGGCGGGCTGATGCTGCGCGATTTCGACGACCACAGGGCGCATCGCCGGATCATGCAGGTCGCGTTCCGCAAACCGGCGCTCGACAGCTACCTGGACCTGATGGCGCCGGTGATCGGGCCGCTGATCGACGAATGGCCCGTGGACACGCCGATGACCTTCTATCCCGCCATCAAGGATGCGACGCTGAGGCTGGGCGCCAACGTATTTGCCGGACTGCCGCTGGACGATCCGCGCGCGGAAGAGCTGAACAGGGCCTTCATGGCGCTGGTGGCCTCGTCGATGGCCATCCTGCGCGTGCCCCTGCCCGGCTCCACCTATGCGCGCGGCCTGAAGGCGAGGGCCGACATGACCCGGCTGCTGACCCAATTGATGACCGAACGACGCGGCGGCGACGGCACCGACTTCTTTTCCGAGATGTGCCGCGCCGAGGATGAGGAAGGGCGCGCCTGGACCACCGACGAGATCGTCGCGCATTTCACCTTCCTGCTGGTGGCCGCGCATGACACGACCGCCACCGCACTGACCAGCATGATCTGGACCCTGGCGGAACATCCCGACTGGCAGGATCGGGTGGCGGAGGAGGCCGCAGCCCTCGGCGATGGCCCCTTCACACCTGATATGCTGGAGCGCATGCCGCTCACCGAACGTGTGATGAAGGAGGGCCTGCGCCTGATCCCCCCGGCGCCGGTCATCTCGCGCCGCAGCCTGCGCGCCTTCGAATGGGCCGGCATTCCGATCCCGGCGGGAACGATGATCAACGTCCAGGTGGGGGTCATCCACACGTCCGAGCGCCACTACACCGACCCCGACCGTTTCGACCCTGACCGCTACGCACCCGACCGGGCCGAAGATCGCAGCCACCGGTTCGCATGGACCCCCTTCGGCGGCGGCGCGCACAAGTGTATCGGAATGCACTTTGCGACGATGCAGATGAAAATGCTGGTCCGCGCCATTCTGTCCCGTTACCGCATAGCGCCCGCGGGCGATGCGCCGGTCCATTGGCAACGCCTGCCCATTCCCCGCCCCAAGGGCGGACTGCCGATCATACTGTCCCGGCGCTGAAGCCGGCGGTGGCAACTGGGCCACTGACCAGTGGTCCGGCCGAATAAAATCCTAAGCCCCGAAAGAAAATGCTTTGCTGCGCCGCAGAACTGTGTGATGCGTTCAGCCGTGAACACACTTGAGTCGCCCGCCTTGACCGCCCTGAAACGCCATATCATCACTGACGAGGAAGGTCAGCTGTTCCGCCTCCTGCGCCATCTGGACATGGCGCCCCAGGCATCGCAGCGGTCCATCGCCTCGGCCATTGGCGTGTCGCTGGGCCGGTTGAACGCACAGCTCAGGTCCGCCGCAGAGGCCGGGTTCATCACGATCAGCGAACGCGAGGGGCCCGACCGGCGCCAGCGCTTCGCCTATACCCTGACCATGCGCGGCGCGACCGAGAAAGCCAGGCTGGCCGACCGCTTCCTCGCACGGAAATTCGCCGAATATCAGAGCTTACATGCCGAACTGACTGGATCGGGCGCGCGCCTGATCCCCTTAAACGACAGGACTACTTTCATGCAGAACAACCTTGCACCGATCCCCGAGCTGTTCGTGTCATACGACAGCGCGCAGAAACTGAAGGTCGAAGCCGCCGACCTGACCAGCTGGGACCTGTCCCCGCGCCAGATCTGCGATCTGGAACTGCTGATGAACGGCGGCTTCAACCCGCTCAAGGGCTTCCTGTCGGAAGAGGATTACAACGGCGTCGTCGACAACATGCGGCTGGCCAACGGCACCCTGTGGCCGATGCCCATCACGCTCGACGTCAGCGAAAAGTTCGCCGACAGCATCGAGATCGGCCAGGACATCGCCCTGCGCGACCAGGAAGGCGTGATCCTCGGGACCATGACCGTCACCGACCGCTGGACGCCGGACAAGGCGAAAGAGGCCGAGAAGGTCTTCGGCGCAGATGACAGCGCGCATCCCGCCGTCAACTACCTGCACAACACCGCCGGCAAGATCTACCTCGGCGGCCCGGTCACCGGCATCCAGCAGCCCGTGCACTATGATTTCCGCGCCCGCCGCGACACGCCGAACGAACTGCGCGCCTACTTCCGCAAGCTCGGCTGGCGCCGCGTCGTCGCGTTCCAGACCCGCAACCCGCTGCACCGCGCACACCAGGAACTGACCTTCCGCGCCGCCAAGGAAGCGCAGGCCAACCTGCTGATCCACCCGGTCGTCGGCATGACCAAGCCGGGCGACGTGGACCACTTCACCCGCGTCCGCTGCTACGAGGCGGTTCTGGACAAGTATCCGGGTTCGACCACCACGATGAGCCTGCTGCCGCTCGCCATGCGCATGGCCGGCCCGCGCGAGGCCGTCTGGCACGGGCTGATCCGCAAGAACTACGGCTGCACCCATTTCATCGTCGGCCGCGACCACGCCGGCCCCGGCTCCAACTCCAAGGGCGAAGACTTCTACGGCCCCTATGATGCGCAGGACCTGTTCCGCCAGCATCAGGAGGAAATGGGCATCGAGATGGTCGACTTCAAACACATGGTCTATGTGCAGGAGCGCGCCCAGTACGAAGCCATCGACGAGATCGAGGACAAGGATCAGATCACGATCCTGAACATCTCGGGCACCGAACTGCGCCGCCGTCTGGCCGAAGGGCTGGAGATCCCGGAATGGTTCTCGTTCCCCGAGGTGGTCAAGGAACTGCGCCGCACCAAGCCGCCGCGCTCCAAGCAGGGCTTCACCGTGTTCTTCACCGGCTTCTCGGGCTCGGGCAAGTCGACGATCGCCAACGCGCTGATGGTCAAGCTGATGGAGATGGGCGGCCGTCCCGTCACCCTGCTGGACGGTGACATCGTGCGGAAGAACCTCAGCTCGGAGCTGGGCTTCTCGAAAGAGCACCGTGACCTGAACATCCGCCGCATCGGCTATGTCGCGTCCGAGATCACCAAGAACGGCGGCATCGCCATCTGCGCCCCGATCGCGCCCTATGCCACCACCCGCCGGGCCGTGCGCGAGGATGTCGAGCAGTTCGGCGCCTTTGTCGAAGTGCACGTCGCGACCACGATCGAGGAATGCGAACGCCGCGACCGCAAGGGGCTCTACAAGCTGGCGCGCGAAGGCAAGATCAAGGAATTCACCGGGATTTCGGATCCCTATGACGTTCCCGAAAAGCCCGAGCTGCGGGTCGAGACCGAAGGCACCGACGTGGACAACTGCGCCCACCAGGTGATCCTCAAGCTCGAAAGCATGGGCCTGATCGCCGCGCACTGAGCCGCGATGCGCTGAAACTGCGAAACCCCTGCCGGTCCGGCGACCGGCAGGGGTTTTTCGTTTCCGGGCCTCAGCGCAGGCCGAGGAAGCCGAGGATGAAGAGCACGATGACGATAAGACCGACGAGCCAGATGATGCGGTTCATGGGATGTCTCCTGTTTGGGGCGTCCGGGCAAAACAGCTGACCGCCTTTATGGTTCCGCGATAGTGCGGCGGTGCGGGCGGCAATAGGGCGCCGGTCCTGCATTTCGGCACGCCAAATGTCGGCGGATCGGCATATATTGCCGCGGAGTCCCCTTGGTCGATTCCCGCCACATGCTGATAGTTTCGCTTTCCACGATCCCGCCGCGGTTCCAGAAGCTTGCGCCCATGTTCCGCACGCTTGCCATGCAAAGCAGACGCCCTGACCGCGTGATCCTGTACATCCCGCGGCAGTATCGACGCTGGCCGGATTTTGATGGACCGCCTCCCGCCCTGCCCGACGGCGTCGAATTGCGCATCGTGGACGAGGATTTCGGCCCCGCGACCAAGATCCTGCCTGCCGTGCGCGAGTTCGCCGGCCAGCCCGTAGACCTCCTGCTGTGCGATGACGACGGGCTCTACCCACGCAACTGGGCCGCCCGTTTCGAGTCTCAGGGGCGGAAGCGTCCGGGCATGGCCATCGCGGGCGACGGGTTCGAGGTCGGCGGCCTGCTGCCGGATGCGCGAAAAGGGCTCCTGACCCCGCGCGCCATGCGAACATGGCGCAAGGCGGACCTGGCCTATCAGGCTCGGCTGATGCACTGGGCCATGCTGCAACGTCTGACGGGAAAACCGGGGCTCAAGCCCCGGCGGCACGCCCACATCCGGTCCGGATATGTGGACATTTTCGAAGGCTACGCCGGCGTGCTGGTCCGGCCCGAGTTCTTCGACGAAGAGGCCTTTGTTATTCCGGACGTCTGCCGTCACGTCGATGACGTCTGGCTGTCGGGAATGCTGGCGCGGCGGGGGATCCCGATCTGGCTCGATGCCGGCCAGCAGACAGTGCAGACGACCGAGGCCGAACTTGCGGAACCGCTCGTGAACATGGTCGTCGGGGGTTTCGGGCGGCTGGACATCAACCGACAGGCGGCCGAGCACCTGCGGAAGACCTTCGCCATCTGGACGTGACGCCGCGCGCCCGGCGCGACGCCAATATGGCGAAGTGACCGGGGTGCAGATTGCCGCTTTGGTTTGACGCCGTTTGGCTGTATGGCCTGCGCGGGCCATCACGGAGGTTCTGGATGTGCTGATCATTTCGCTGTCAACGATCCCTTCCAGGTTCAACCAGATCGGTCCGACCCTCAGATGCCTGCTGAACCAGACGGTGAAGGCAGACCGCATCATCGTCTACGTTCCGAAAACCTACGCGCGCTTCCCGGATTACGACGGCAGCCTGCCCGAGGTGCCCGAAGGGGTCGAGGTCCACGTCTGTGACACGGACTACGGCCCCGCGACCAAGGCACTGCCGGCGGTGCGTGAATTCAAAGGGCAGGATGTCGACATCATCTTCTGCGATGACGACGTGCTCTACCCCCGCGACTGGACGGCCCGTTTCGTCAGGATGCGTCGACAGCGCCCGAACGAGGCGATCGCCACTGACGGCACCGAGGCGCGCGACGACGCGCCCGCCACGATGGAACGGGAGCATCAGCCGCGCGCCCTGCGCCTGTGGCGCAAGACGGACCCTTTCTTTCAGACCCGTCGCTTCAAGCGCTGGATCATGACCCGGCTCACCGGCCGACCACAGCCCGCCCCCGGTCGACGTGCGCACCTCAGATCGGGCTATGTCGACATCGTGCTGGGCCACGGTGGCGTCATGGTGCGGCCCGAGTTCTTCGACGAGGATGCCTACGACATTCCGTGGGAACTGCGGTCAGTCGACGATGTCTGGCTGGCGGGACAAATGGGCAAGAACGGCGTGCCGATCTGGCTGGATGCCAGCCACCGCTACATCCCGACGGCCCCCGCCGACGTCTTTGATCCGCTGCACAAGGCCGTTCATGCGGGCATGGACCGCAGCGCCGCCAACCGCGCCTGTATCGAATACTTCAGAAAGACCTACGGCATCTGGCCCTGACCGCTCACAGACCAAGGCTGCCGCGCATCAGCACGACGCCCGACCCGCCGACCTTGACCCCTGAAATATCGTCTGGCGGCCCCAGCACCTCGACCCGCGCCTGTCCGGGGCGGTCCATGAAGTGCCCCTGTTCGGCGACGAAGCATGGGCCCGGCAGGTGCCCTCGCGCCCAGAGATAGGCGGCCATGCAGCCGGTCGCCGAACCGGTGAAGGGATCCTCCCACGGGCCCGGCTGGCGCATGAACAGGCGTGACGATGTATCGCCCGCCGGGGTCGTGCCCTGCGGCACCGTCAAGAACACCATCCGGCAGTCGGTCTCGGGATCGGCAAGAAACGCCTCGAACGCGGGATGATCCGGGCCCGCACGGCGCAGCGCGTCGAGCGTGCGCAGCGCCAGGATGCAGAACCGCGACCCGGTGGAGACGGTCTGCGGGGTGTCCAACACATCCTCACCGGACAGGCCGAAGAGGCGGGCGATGCGATCCGGATCGTAGGTCTTGCCGAACTCCGTCCGAAGCTGGGTCATGGTGACCACGGCCGGGCCATCGGCAACCTGTTCCACCTCGATCTGCAGCACGCCCGCCCCGACCTCGAGCGTGAAGGCGGCCCGGCCGTCCGTCAGCGGGACGATGCCGCGGCTGACCAGCGACACGACGGTGGCGACGGTCGGGTGGCCGGCCATCGGGATTTCTCCATCCGGCAGGTAATACCGCGCGCCGAAATCAGCCCGGTCCGAGGCGACCACATAGGCGCATTCGGACAGCCGCGTTTCGCGCACCAACGCGATCCGGTTCTGAACGGAGATATCGTCGGCCCCGTGCACGACCACGCAGGGGTTGCCGCCGAAGGGCCGGTCCGTGAACGCGTCGACCCAGTCGCAGTCGTAAGTCTTCATTCCCGTCCCCTCACCCTGTCCGGCTGCAGACTGGTCAGGACAGGGAACGCTGTCAACGTGCCCGGATATGCGAAGCGCCCGCGATACCTGATCGCGGGCGCTTGCTCATCCCTCGGGACGATACGGTTCGGGCAGTTACTGAAGAATGCCCACGTTGTTGCCGTTGCCGCCCTGGGTGTAGTTGGCAACGTTGGAGCCGCCGACCTGCACCACCGCCGACACGTTGTCGTTCCCGGTGACGCTTGCCGTGATGACGTTGAGCGCGCCGTCCTGAACCATGCCGAACAGATTGCGTTCGCCCGAGAACCCGGCGGTCACATCGTTGTCGTCGCCGAACTGCTTGATCATGCCCACCTCGAACATGAGCGAACCGTTCGACGCCGTCAGCGCGCTGCCGACAAGACCGGTCGCATTCAGCGGAGCCAGTCCGTTGCCGCTGCCATCCACGGTCAGCATGACACCGTTTCTGTCACCCGACTGATAGACACCGAAGCTGTTGGTGCTGCCCGACACGGTGACATCGGCCTCGTTGTCGTCATCAAACTGCGTGACACCGACATTGTTGAAGTCGTTGCCGACAGACAGCGTCGAGATGGTGATCAGGTTGCGGTTGCCGTACTGGTAGGTACCGACTTGGTTGCTGTTACCATCAATATCCAGCGTGCCGATGGTGTTGTCATCGCCGAGCTGCGTCACGCCGAATTCGTTGTTCGACCCCGAAATGTCGACGTTCGCGGTGTTGTTGCTGTGAAGAATGCCGTTGTAGTACCGCGTGCCCTGGATGAAGCTGCTGTCGGTTGCACCGGATGCGGCCGCGAAACCCGACAGACCCAGGGTACCGTTGCTGTCGCCGGAAATCGTGACGGTCAGATCGTTGCCCAGCCGCGGCGTCGCCGCGCTGCCTTTCGTCACCTGGGTGACCTGGTCGATGGCGTTGCCGGCGCCCAGCATCTTGATGTCGGCCGTGCTGCCATTGTCACCGCCATCGCGGTCCTGCGTGATCTTGGCGATCGTGTTGCCGTCGCCGCCGGACTGTTCCACCGTCAGGGTGTTGCCGGACTGGTAGGATCCCCCGAAGCGGGTGCTCTGGAAAACGGACCCGATGACGTTGTCGTTCGACGCCTGCAGGATGTCCGCGCTCGACCCGTTGGTCTTCTGCGACTGCTGCCGGAATCCGGTTCCGCTGCTGCCCAGCGGTGTCAGGCCGATGCTGTTGTCGTCACCGCTCTGAACGATGGTCAGCGTGTTGACCTGCGTCAGAGGTTGGCCTGCAAACTGTTCGATGCTGCCGGAAGCGGAACCAGCATCGTTCCGGCTCCCCCCGGACTGGTCGATACTTGCGGTGTTGCCGGGACCGGATTGGTCAAGATAGGCGTTGTTTTCATCCGCGAATGCGGCCAGCGGCATAGATGCCACCGTCGCGAGCAGCATATATTTCTTAAAAGTCATTATAGACCCCCAGTAACATTTATCGCGACGCCGTCAAAATACTGAACCAGAGACAACCCAAAGGAGATTAAAACTCTCCATATATGCCGATTGGTTACATCACCTCCCACGTCACCGAAACAGACTGCCCCAATTTCGTCACATTCCGCAAGAAGAATACCGAAAAGGCCGAAAACCCGTTGTTTCGGCCCAATTGGACTTAAGATTTGGGAAACTATTCCGGAGCCCGATCCAACACCGTTTCGCAATCACAAAGGGCGAAATTGCGAATCGCTTCTCGGGCAAGTGCTCAATATCCGGCGCGACCCCGCGCCGTAATCGTAGCACGGGGTCCCGCCGTTGGCATGCAGCTGAGAAGAGGGCCTAGTGCACCGTGACCGGTGCGAAATCGTTCTGGCGGGCCAGGATGAAGGCGAGGTTCCGGTCCTTGACCAGCGCCAGCCGCTCGCCGTCCTCGTCATGCACCGCATAGACGGTGTCCGCACCTTCGGCCTGCGCACGCACCTCGACCGGCAGGTCCTCGACCGCGACCGGGCGGATGTAGACGATCCGCTGCGTTTCGTCCTGAGTGACTTCGTATTTCGTTTCCATCTCTACTACCCCTTCGTGATCCGTATCGTCTGGATAACGCGTTCGGGCTCCGCTCGGTTCAGATCCACGTGCAAAAGCCCGTTTTCCAGTCGCGCCTCGCCCACTTCCACGCCCTCGGCCAGCACGAAACTGCGCTGGAACTGACGCGCCGCGATACCGCGGTGCAGAAAGGTGCGGCCTTCGCTGTCGTCGGCCTGACGGCCCCGGATCACCAGTTGGCGATCCTCGACCGTGATCGACAGATCGGCGTCGGTGAAGCCCGCGACGGCGAGCGTGATGCGATAGGAATTGTCCGAGGTCTGTTCGATGTTGAACGGGGGATAGCCCTCGTTCCCACCCTTGGCGCCGCGTTCCAGCAGGCGCTCGAGCTGTTCGAACCCGAGAAGATAGGGGTGAGACCCCAGCGTGAGTTTCGTCATCGACATGTCCTTGTCCCAAGCGACATTTCCGTGGCGTCCCTGTCAGGCGGCGCCCCTTCGCTATCGAATATGGGGGCTGCTCTCACACCGCGCAAGGAGTCGGATGCGGGCAGTTCCGGGTGGATGGTTCCTGTGCAACGGCCTTTCCCGAAGCGGGTGGACGCGGTATCGTCCGGGCAAAGCAACAGTCCCGGACCACGCCATGAACGCCCAGAACGACATCTCGATGAAGACCGACGAGGTGCTGCGGGTCGAACTGGAGGTCTTTCGCCAGCAGCACCGCGATCTGGACGACGCGATCCGGGCGCTGCAGGACCGCGGCACGGCGGACCAGCTGACCCTGCAGCGGCTGAAGAAGCAGAAGCTGCGGCTGAAGGACCTGATCGCGGCGATCGAGGACCGGCTGACGCCGGACATCATCGCCTAATTTTCAGCCTGCGCTGCGAATGTTCCAGTCGAGGCTGTAGGTCTGTATCAGGCCCAGCTCGACGCCGGCTGCGGTGTGTATGGGCAATCCGTTCCAGATGCCGTGCGGCGGCTCCATCGTAAGAAGTCCCACCGTCTGCCCGAGTGCAAGCGCTTCACCTATCAACGCGCCGATGCGCATCGACGTCCGCTGAGATGATCCCGGACGTGCATAGAACCTGATCCGTTTGGAAAGACCCATGGAAGCCAGTCCGACGTAGAGAGCATGCCTGCCATCGTGAAAGGCATAGAGACCGGGCTGTTTCGGCAAATCGGACGGGACTGAAAGGCGTCCGTCTTCGCCCTGCTCCCAAGCTGTCCGCTCACGAAATCCGGCGGCCAGCAGAAGCTCTATCGGCAACCTTGGCTTGCCCTGTTGCGCTGTCACTTGAGGGGGCGCACTGGACGCCCCCGGCGAGACGCCCGATCTTTTCAGGACGTTGTATACATGCTGATACCGGATACCGAGGTGTCGCGCGATGTCGGCGACCGGCATTCCGGTCGCGGCAAGTGCCCTGATCCGATCGGCCTTCGTCTCCATTCAGATTTGTTCGCGTATTGATGTCATGGATGCCTCAATATAATCGAAAGTCTCAACTGTGAGGAGCGGCCAATGTCCGGAGTCGAGATCGGGATCATCATGGGCAGCCAGTCCGACTGGCCGACGATGAAGGAGGCCGCCACGATCCTCGACGAACTGGGCGTGCCCTACGAGACCCGGATCGTCAGCGCGCACCGCACGCCCGACCGGCTGTGGTCCTACGGCAAGGAAGCCGCGGGCCGGGGCCTCAAGGTCATCATCGCGGGCGCGGGCGGCGCGGCACATCTGCCGGGCATGATGGCATCCAAGACCCGCGTGCCCGTCATCGGCGTGCCGGTGCAGACGCGGGCTTTGTCCGGCGTCGACAGCCTCTACTCCATCGTCCAGATGCCCAAGGGCTTTCCCGTCGCAACCATGGCCATCGGATCGGCCGGGGCCGCGAACGCGGGGCTGATGGCCGCCGCGATCCTCGCCACCTCGGACCCGGCGCTGGCCGACCGGCTGGACGCATGGCGCGCGGCGCTGTCTGCCTCCATCCCCGAGGTGCCCGAGGATGAGTGACATCCGCACCATCGGCATCCTCGGCGGTGGCCAGCTGGGCCGGATGCTGTCGGTCGCGGCCTCGCGCCTCGGCCTGCGCTGCCACATCTACGAGCCGGGCGCGAACCCGCCCGCCGCCGACGTGGCCCACGCCTGCACCACCGCGCCCTACGAGGACGCGGCGGCGCTGCTGGCCTTTGCCGACAGCGTGGACGTCATCACCTACGAGTTCGAGAACGTGCCGACCTCGGCGCTCGACCTGCTGGAATCGCGCCGCCCCATCCGTCCGGGACGCGAGGCGCTGCGGATCAGCCAGGACCGGCTGACAGAAAAGGATTTCCTCAGCGGGCTGGGGCTGAAGACCGCGCCCTACGCGGCGGTCGACGACCTCTCCGCGCTGGAGGCCGCGGTTGCGCAGATCGGCACGCCCGCGATCCTCAAGACCCGGCGTCTTGGCTATGACGGCAAGGGACAGGCGCGGCTGAAGTCGCCCGGCGACGCCGCGGCGGCGTGGGAGGCGATGGCCGGGGCACCGTCGATCCTCGAAGGCTTCATCGACTTCTCGACCGAAGTTTCGGTCATCGCCGCGCGGAACGTGGATGGAGACGTTGCCTGCTACGATCCGGGCGAGAACCTGCACGAGGACGGCATCCTGCGCCGCACCACCGTGCCCGCGCCGATCCCGTCGTCGCTCAGGACCGACGCGGTGCTGCTGGCCTCGCGCATCCTGAACGCGCTCGATTATGTCGGCGTGCTGGGGGTCGAGCTCTTCGTCACGCCCGGCGGGCTGGTGGTGAACGAGATCGCACCGCGGGTCCACAATTCGGGCCACTGGACGCAGAACGGCTGCACCGTGGACCAGTTCGAACAGCATATCCGGGCCGTCGCGGGCTGGCCGCTCGGCGACGGGTCGCGGCATGCGGACGTGGTGATGGAAAACCTGATCGGCGCGGATATGGACCGGGTGCCGGAGCTGGCGAAACGCGCCGACACGGCGCTGCATCTCTACGGCAAGGGCGATGCGCGTCCGGGCCGCAAGATGGGCCATGCCAATATCGTCCGCCCCCGCAGCGGATAACCCTCAGCCGATGAAGGCGCGGGCGACCTCGCCCGACATGTAACGCACCTCGCCCCCCGCGATGGTCGCGCCGACGCGCCCCGTTCCCGGGTGGAGGATTACCAGATCCGCCCGCGCGCCGGGCGACAGGTGCCCCCGGTCGATCAGGCCCAGCACTTCGGCGGGCCCCGAGGAGACGAGACGCCACGCGGCCCCAAGCCCCAGCGACTCCGCCAGTTTCAGAGCGGCGAGGCGCGGCGCGGGGTAGTGGTAGTCAGACGCCAGCGCGGTGCAGTGACCGGACCGGACGATATCCTCGGCCGCGACCTTGCCCGCGTGCGATCCGCCGCGCATCACGTTCGGCGCGCCCATCACGACCGGCTCCCCGGCGCCGGCGGCCTCGGCGGCGGCGTCCGGCGTTTCCGGGAACTCCGACAGCGTCACGCCCCGCCCGCGCCAGAGCCTGCGCGTCTCGGCGTCCGGGTCATCGTGGCTGCCGGTCCGCACCCCCTGCCCCGCCAGCCGCGCGGCCAGCGCCGTGACGGCATCGGGCACCTCGGGATCGCGGGCATGGAGCGCCTCAAGCAGCGCCAGATGCGCCTCGGGCGAACGGCCGGATTTCAGCGCCTGCCCGGTCAGACGCGGCACCTTGCGGCCCGCGTTCAGCGCGGCATGCGGCAGATGGTCGTTGAAGACGACATAGGGCACGCGATGGCGCGCGACGGCCTCCTCGAACCGGCGGTAGTCGTCGATCAGGTGCGTTTCGAGCCGCAACTGGCACAGCAGATCGGTCCCGAAGCCGCCCCGAACCCGGTCCAACGCGTCGAGCATCGCCAGAGCGAAGTCCGGGCCGCGCATTCCGCCCTCCCAGCTCCAGAACTGGGCCAGCACGGCGGTGGTGATACCGTTCGCCGCCAGTTCCGCCTCGGTCGCGATCAGGCCCGAGGCGAGGTCGCTCATCGCGCCGCGCCGGGGGGCGAGGTGACGTTCGAAGCCGTCGCCGTGAATGTCGACGATCCCCGGCAGGACCAGCCAGCCGGTCAGGTCGACGGCGCGCCCCGGCAATTCATCGGCGATCCGCGCCCCGGCGATGCCGAGCGGCGCGTCGTCCAGCCCGCCCGGACGCAGCACCTGAGCGCCGGTGATGTGGAACGGTTTCACTCCCCGCCCTCCATCACCTCGCCAAGCGCCTGCCACCAGCCGAGGCCGGGGCGGAATGTCCCGGTGTCGAGAAAGGCGATGGTCTGGGCGATCACGACCGGGTCGGACATCATGAAGGTGTGCGTGACCGGCAGCGTGATATGCGCCGTCATCCCCTCGACCCGCGTCGAGCGGATCGAGACCTTGCCGTCGTCCCGCCCCTCGACCAGCGCCGAGAACACCGGGTTCAGGCTGCGGCTGCCCGCGATGACGCCCAGCGGGAACGTCACCGGCGGCAGGTCCGACGGCAGCCCGTCGGTGCCGAGCTGCAGCCCGGCCGGACCGTTCAGCCACTGGAACAGGTCCAGATGCCCGAGCGCGTCGACAATGCCCGATCCATGGTTCGGCGGCGCCAGCATCACCACCCGCGTCAGACGTTCCGGCGCGGCGCGGCCCGCCAGCCACCAGCGGAGCAGGATACCGCCCATCGAATGGGTCACGAAAGAAAGGCGCTCCCCCCGGCACGCGGCGACGGCGCGGGGCAGCAGATCCTCGGCCAGTTCGGCGACCGGCGCGCTGGTAGAGGGATAGCCGGGCCGCACCACCCTGTAGCCGCGCCGCTCCAGCGCCCCGGCCATCGCCCACATCGACGCCTCGGTCCGCGCCAGTCCGTGCAGCAGCACGACGCAGCCGGGCGTCGCCGCGGGGGCGGGTGCGGCGGAGAGGGCCAGCGCCGTCAGGAGAGAGGGGATAAGGGCTCGCATCACCGGCACCGCATAGCACCGGAAGACCGGCCTCCGCTAGAACCGGTAGAAGGCGTCGGGGTAGTGCAGGTGCGCCGCCGTTCCCGAAGTGCCCGGTGCGATCGGGTAGAGCAGTGTGTGCTCCTCGGGAAAGTGCGAGGTCAGGTTCTCGGCCGCCTTGTGGGTGAAACCGAAGCGCCGGTAGTAGCGCGTATCGCCCAGCACGGTAATCGCCTGCGCGCCGTGGCGGCGGGCGTAGTCGAGGCCGTAGCGCACGAGTTCGGCCCCGATCCCCTTGCGGCGGTGCCGCTTGGCGACGGCCAGCGGGGACAGGCAGTACCAGCCCTTGGGATCATAGTGGCGGGCGAAGCCGATGTAGCCGACGATGCCCGGATCGAGCACGGCGACCAGTTCGACCATCATGTCCCCCGCATCGCGCAGGTCCTGCACCAGACGCGCCTCGGCATCCGACGGGAACGAGGCCGTCAGTAGGTCGGAAATGGTGTCCCGGTCTTCGGGCAGGACAAAACGGAGTAGCATCGGCGGGCGGTCCGGATAACATGGCGCAAGATACGCCGCTGCAGATGGTCAGCTAGCCAAAGGGCAGGACCAAGGCGCAAGGGCGGTGCCCTCGATTTTCACGCGGCCCATTGCGGGCATGTCACAATTGTCTGGAAAATAGGCGGAAAGTCCGCTGACGTCAGCGACGTGTCATCGCCCGGATGCTGGTCGCGTCTTGCCGAGGGGCGCGGAACTCAGGACAGGAGAAAGTCATGCACGTCACCGGACACTGCCATTGCGGCGCCATCCGCTTCGAAGCCGAGATCGACCCGGCCGAGATCCGGATCTGCCACTGCACCGACTGCCAGCGGCTGTCGGGTTCGGCGTTCCGGGTCAACGTCTTCGCCGACGATGACCGGTTCCGGCTGCTCGGCGGCAGTCCGAAGAGCTACGTGAAGATCGCGGACAGCGGCAACCGGCGGCTCCATGCCTTCTGCGCGGATTGCGGGACGCCGGTCTATGCCACGTCGGAGGGTCCGGGGCCGAAGCGCTTCGGGCTCAGGGTCGGCACGCTGGACAATGCCGCCGACCTGATCCCGTCGCTTCAGATATGGACCCGCTCGGCCCTGCCGTGGCTGGGCGACATCGGCGCCCTGCCCGGCCACGAAGGCCAGTAGAGCGCCGGGGCCGATGCGCGGTCAGCCGCGATAGAGCGCGCAGAGCTTGTTGCCGTCCGGATCGCGGACATAGGCCAGGTGCATCCCGCTGGGACGCGGGCCGGGGGCCTCCTCGATCGAGGTGCCGCCATTGGCGACGGCGACATCGTGGAACTCCACCACCTGCTCGGGCGAGGTGCATTTGAAGCCGATGGTGCCGCCGTTGGCGCCGGTCGCGGGCTGGCCGTCGATCGGTTCGGAAATGCCGAAGCTGTTGCCGTCGTGGCGATAGAACAGACGGATGTCGCCCTTGGCATTGGTGTTCTGGACGGGTTCACCCGCGCCGAGAACGCCGAGCACGGCGTTGTAGAACTTGCGGGACCGCTCGATGTCGTTCGAGCCGACCATGACGTGATTGAACAAACCTGCCTCCTCCGGGACTGGACCGCGCGTGCTGCGCGGCGGACCGGGATCGGCCCGCACCGAATGGGTAGACCGGCAGGCGAGCGGCGTGAAGGGGCGAGTTGCGGAATGCAGGGACCTGTCCCGTCCCGCGGCGGCGGACCGACGCATCCGTATAATCTGCCGCGAAACTATTGGTTGATCCCGGCCCCGCTCTCAGGGTTCCTGTCCCAACCAGACGAAACGCGGGGAGGCGGGGTCATGAGCGATCGGAACCAGGGCGAGACGGACGAGGCACGGGCGGAGGACCTGCTGCGGCAGGCGCAGGACTTTGCCGACCAGGTGATCGCACCGAGGGCTGCGGAGTGGGACCGGACGAACACCTACGACATCGACACCCTGCGCGAGGCGTCGCGCTTCGGCTGGATGGGCCTGCAGGTGCCGCGCGATCAGGGCGGGCTCGGCCTGCCCTTCTCGGTCAAGTCGCGGCTGAGCGAGGTTCTGGCCGGTGCAGATTTCGGCTTCTCGCTGTCGCTCATCAACTCGACCAACATCGGTTACAAGCTGTGCCGCGATGCCCCGCATCTGGCGGAACGCTACCTGTCCGACCTGATCAGCGCCCGGCGGCTCGGCAGCACCGCGCTGACCGAACCCGGCGCGGGGACGGATTTCGCGGCGATCTCCACCACGGCCACTCGCGACGGCGATGGCTGGCGGCTGAACGGGACCAAGGCGTGGATCATCAACGCCGCGGCCTCGGACCTGATCATCCTTTACGCGCAGACGGAGCCCGGCAGCCGGGGCGCGGGCATCGCCGCCTTCCTGATCGACGGGCAGCGCGAGGGGTTCTCGCGGCTCGACCGGTTCGAGCTGTCAGGGCAGCATTCCATCGGCGTCGGCGGGTTCGAGCTGAAGAACTACCACGCGCGGGACGACGAGATGATGCAGGCGCCCGGTCAGGCGTTCAAATACGCGCTGACCGACATCAACGGGGCGCGGACCTATGTCGGGGCCATGTGCTGCGGCATGGTGGCCGCGGCGCTGAAGATCGCCGCCGAGTACGGGCGGCGGCGCGAGACCTTCGGGCGCAGGCTGGTGGAGCATCAGGGCTGGCGCTGGTCGCTGGGCGAGGCGGACATGGACCTCGCCGCCGCGCGGGCGCTGGTGCGTCATGCCGAAGCGCGGATCGACGCGGGGCTGGAAGCGCGGTTCGAATCCGCGCGGGCCAAGCTCTTCGCGACCCGGATGGCCGAGCGTCACCTGCCCGCGCTCGCGCAGCTCATGGGGGCCGAGGGTCTGAGCGCGAAGTATCCGTTCGGGCGGCACATCCAGGGGGCGAAGATCTCGGGGTTCGTGGACGGATCGTCGGAGATTCTGCTGGACGGGCTGTCGATGCAATATGCCAAGGGGTGAAAGCCACAATGGCAGGTCGTCGGGCGTAGTCTGCGGTTCGCCTTGCATGTTGAGACAGGGCGCGGAGCCGCGCATCGACGGGCCGCCGGTTCGGCGATCCGACGCTTGAACGGCAGTGATTTATGACAACCAAGTCGGCGCGCAGACCGAGCGTGGCGCTGGCGGTGGCCAAATCGCCGGGCCGAGGGGGCGGCCCGGCGAGGCCTCTCGTGCATTGCGAAGCAATGCACTGCCGGCAGGCGATTGCCACGCAATCGCCGAGAGGCGGCGGCCTTCGGCCTTGATTCCGCGCCTTGGTGCTCTTGCCTCCCAAAAGAGAAGGCCCCCGACGATGCGGGGGCCTTTCCAACTTCGTTCAGGCGGTGGCCTCTCGGCGATTGGCCTTGCGGCCATTCGCCTGTCGGCTCCCAGTCCAAATCGCGGAGCGATTTGGACTTACATCATGCCGCCCATGCCGCCCATGTCGGGCATGCCGCCGCCAGCCGCGCCTTTCGGCTCGGGCTTGTCGGCAACCATGGCTTCGGTCGTGATCAGCAGACCGGCGATCGAGGCTGCATCCTCGAGCGCGGTGCGGACGACTTTCGCCGGGTCGATGACGCCGAACTTGAACATGTCGCCATATTCTTCGGTCTGGGCGTTGAAGCCGAACTTCAGGTCGGACGATTCACGCACCTTGCCGGCCACGACGGAGCCGTCGACGCCTGCGTTCTCGGCGATCTGGCGCAGCGGCGCTTCCAGAGCACGGCGCACGATGGCGATACCGTTGTTCTGGTCGGCGTTCGCACCGGTCAGACCTTCGAGCGTCTTGGCACCCTGAACCAGGGCGACGCCGCCGCCGACCACGATGCCTTCCTGAACGGCCGCGCGGGTTGCGTTCAGCGCGTCATCGACGCGGTCCTTGCGCTCTTTCACTTCGACTTCGGTCATGCCGCCGACGCGGATGACTGCAACGCCACCTGCCAGCTTGGCAACGCGTTCCTGCAGCTTCTCACGGTCGTAGTCCGAGGTGGTGTCCGCGATCTGGGTGTTGATCTGGGCCACGCGGGCTTCGATCTCGGCCTTGTCGCCTGCACCGTCGACGACGGTCGTCTCGTCCTTGGTGATCGAGACCTTCTTGGCGGTGCCAAGCATGTCCACGGTCACGTTCTCGAGCTTCATGCCCAGCTCTTCCGAGATCACCTGGCCGCCGGTCAGGATCGCGATGTCCTGCAGCATGGCCTTGCGGCGATCGCCGAAGCCCGGTGCCTTGACGGCTGCGATCTTGAGGCCGCCGCGCAGCTTGTTGACCACGAGGGTCGCCAGCGCTTCGCCTTCGACGTCTTCAGCGATGATCAGCAGCGGCTTCTGCGACTGGATCACCGACTCGAGCAGCGGAACCATCGGCTGGAGCGAGGAGAGCTTCTTCTCGTGCAGCAGGATGTAGCAGTCTTCCAGCTCGGCAATCATCTTGTCCGGGTTGGTGACGAAGTAGGGCGACAGGTAGCCGCGGTCGAACTGCATGCCTTCGACGACTTCGACCTCGGTCTCCATCCCCTTGGCTTCCTCGACGGTGATGACACCCTCGTTGCCGACCTTCTGCATCGCGTCCGCGATCATGCGGCCGATGGAGGCTTCGCCGTTGGCCGAGATGGTGCCGACCTGCGCGACTTCGTCGCTGTCGGTCACGTCGCGGGCCGCGGCCTTGATCGCGTCGACGACCTTGACGGTGGCGAGGTCGATGCCGCGCTTCAGATCCATCGGGTTCATGCCGGCAGCAACGGCCTTCATGCCCTCTTTCACGATGGCCTGGGCCAGCACGGTCGCGGTGGTGGTGCCGTCACCGGCTTCGTCGTTGGTGCGGGAAGCGACTTCCTTCACCATCTGGGCGCCCATGTTCTCGAACTTGTCTTCCAGTTCGATTTCCTTGGCGACCGAGACACCGTCCTTGGTGATGCGCGGTGCGCCGAAGGACTTGTCCAGAACCACGTTGCGGCCTTTCGGGCCCAGGGTCACCTTCACCGCGTCGGCGAGGATGTTGACACCCTTCAGCATCCGGTTGCGGGCGTCGGTATCGAATTTGACTTCTTTAGCCATTCGAAAGTCTCCTAACTCTCAGGATTTCGGGGAGGAAGCGATCAGGCGGTGATGCCCAGAATGTCGCTTTCCTTCATGATGAGCAGCTCTTCGCCGTCGATGGTCACTTCGGTGCCGGACCATTTGCCGAACAGGATGCGGTCGCCGGCCTTGACCGACATCGCGATCAGTTCGCCGGAGTCCTTGCGGGCGCCTTCGCCGCAGGAAACGACTTCGCCTTCCGAGGGCTTTTCTTTCGCGCTGTCGGGGATGATCAGACCGCCCTTGGTCTTTTCTTCGCTTTCCACGCGGCGGACGAGCACGCGGTCATGAAGCGGTTTGAATGCCATGTCTGAGGCTCCTTGGCTCACAGTTTGTATTCCCTGTCCCCCGGTGCGCTCCTCGGCCCGAGGGCGTTATCACTCACCAGTGGCGAGTGCTAACGGCGCGTAGGTAAGGAGGTGGCGGAAGTGTGTCAAGCGCGGGAAGCGGAGAATTTTTCGCTGCTCCGCGGCGGGCCAGATGGAACATTCGGGCTGTTCGGGCGTCCTATCCACTGTGAGCCGAGGAGTCCACCATGCCCCAGCAAAGCGACATCTGGCAGATCGAGGAATTGCTCTGGACCGGCGGCACCGACGCCTTCCGGCGCAGGATGGCGGATGGTTGCCTGATGGCGTTTCCCGGCATCGGCACCCTGCAGGGCGAGCAGATTCTGGAGAGCCTCAAGGAAGCGCCCCGCTGGCAGAGCGTCGAGATGGAAGGCCGCCACGTGTCCGAGACCGACGGGCTGACCGTCCTCAGCTACCGTGCCCGCGCCGTGCGCGAGGGCGATCCGGTCTGCGAGGCGCTGTGCACCTCGACATGGATCTGGCGCGACGGCGGCTGGCTGCTGGTGCAGCACCAGCAGAGCCCGGTGCACAGCGAAGCGATCGCCTGACTTGGGCGGCTCAGGCGTCGTCCGGCAGCGCGTCCGACCAGTCGGCGAGCCCCCGGCGCCCCTGATCGGTCAGCGCATAGACCCCGCGCTCGACCTTCTCGAACCAGCCGTAGTGATCGTCGGCCATGATCCGCGTGGCAGACGTGACCCCGGTCGCCTTCGCGACCGTCGCCCCGCGCTCGGCCCCCGCTCCGGCGAGGAACCGGGCGCAGCGCAGGGCGTCCTGACGGTAGCTCGTCACGATGCCATGCCGGGTCGCGCCGCCGTCGTTGGGATCACCCGCCCGGCGGGACCATTCGCGCAGCAGGCGCTGACGCTTCACACCCGACTTGCGCGGCGTGTAGGGGCCGGGATCGCACTGCACCTCGACGTGGCCGTCCGACAGCCGCACATGGATCAGCCCCAGCCCGAGCCGACGGCAGAGCGTCACCTCGGCGGCCAGCGCCTTGCGGCCCTTCCTGGGCTTGGGCACGGCGAGATAGACGGTTTCCGACACCGCCAGCCGCGCCACGCCCTGATGCAGCAGCGACAGGGTGAACCCGGTCTTCAGTTCGATCACCACCGGATCGTCCGGCGCATCCGGGCGCAGGGCCACGACATCCGCCGCCCCGACCTCGCCCTTCACGTCGAAGCCACGCGCGGTCAGCCATGCCTTGATCGGCGGATAGAGATCCCGTTCCCGCGTCGCCACGCCTGCCCTGCCCCGTTTTCCCCAGCCTAGCGCCTGACGGGCGCGCAACCAATGGTCTTGGCCCATGATGCTGTTCCTCGTCGTCGCCATCGTCTCCGCCGCCCTGATCCTCGGCGCGGTCTGGGGGCTTTACGGTCCGCTGCCCTCGCCGGTTGAGGGGTTCATGGTGGCGCTGGCTGGCGGGGCGCTGATCGTTTCGGTGACGATCGAACTGATCGAGCCGGCTTCGCACCACCTCGCGTTTCCATGGCTCGCGGTGGCCACGCTCGGCGGGGCGGCGGGGTTCACGCTGGCCGACCGCTGGCTTGACCACAGCACGGCCGAGAGCGAGGGCACCGGCCTGCTGCTGGCGATCACCTTCGACGGGGTGCCCGAGAACCTCGCCCTCGGCGTCGCGCTGATCGGCGCGGGCTGGCAGGAGGTCGCGGCGCTGGCGGGGGCCATCCTGCTGTCGAACCTGCCCGAGGCGGCGGGCGGCGCGAAGGAGATGCGCGCGGGCGGCATGTCGCGTGGCCGGGCACTTGGGCTCTGGTCCGCGACGGCGGGGCTGCTGGCGGCGGCGGCCGTCGCGGGGAACCTGCTGCTGCGGGACGCCGGGCCACAGACGCTGGCCGCGATCCGCTGCGTCGCCGCCGGGGCCGTCACCGCCTCGCTGGCAACCGAGGTCTTTCCGCAGGCGTTCCGCGAGGACCACTACGGCACCGGGATCGCCGTCGCCATCGGGCTGCTTACGGCGTTCGGGCTGTCATTGCTCGCGGGTTGATCGGAGCGTCCGCAAAGGCTAGGACAGGGACATCCGACGAGGAGTGCCCTGACGGTGATCAACTGATCCGGCGATAGCCACCGCGAACGACTCCGGCCAACGGCACGGGGTCCGTGCACTCTTCCCACAGGATACATCATGAGAGACATCATCTACGACGTGGCCGTCTCGGCCGACGGCTACATCTGCGCGCCCGGCGGCGACACCTCGGCCTTTCCGTTCGAGGGCGATCACGTGGACGCCTACCTCGCCCGCATGCAGGGCTACGCCACCGCCATCATGGGCCGCGCGTCCTACGAGGCGGGCTATGCCTTCGGCATGACGCCCGGCGCGAACCCCTACCCATGGATGGACACGCATGTCGTCAGCGAAACGCTCGACCTGCCCGCTTCGGGCGAGGTGCGCCGGATCGCGCTGACCGACGTGGCCGCGCTGAAGGAGAGCGACGGAGCGCCCATCTACCTCTGCGGCGGCGGCAGGCTGGCCGGCGCGCTGCTGAAGGCCGGCCTGATCGACCGCGTGATCCTGAAATGCGCACCGATCCTGCTGGGTGGCGGCGTGCCGGTCTTCGGCGGCATCCCCCTGCCCGTTTCCGCCCGCGCCGAAGCCGCGACCGACCACGCATCCGGCGTCAGAACGCTGAGTTTCCGGCTCTGATCGTCGCACCCGTCCGGAGTGGCTTCCGGGCGGGTGACAAAGGCGCGGCCCGCCGCTATACCGCGCCGCGACAGACATTCCCATCACGGACGGACAGACATGACGATCAAGGTTTTCGGCCACAAATCCCCCGACACCGACTCCACCGGCTCGCCGCTCATCTGGGCGTGGTACCTGAGCGAAATCCGGGGCCAGAAGGCCGAGGCGAAGCTTCTGGGCGAGCCGAACACCGAAGCGGCCTTCGTTCTGAAGAAATGGGGCTACGACAAGCCCGAGATCATCACGGACGTGGCCGAGGACGACAAGGTCGTCATCGTCGACACCAACAACCCGGCGGAACTGCCCGCGGGGATCAACGGCGCGGACATCATCCAGATCATCGACCACCACAAGCTGGCCGGCGGGCTGGAGACGAAAGGCCCGATCGACATCACGATCAAGCCGCTCGCCTGCACCGCGACCATCATGCACAACCTGATGGGCCCGAATGCCGACAAGATGACCGACGGCATCAAGGGCCTGATGCTGTCGTGCATCCTGTCCGACACGCTGGAATTCCGCTCGCCCACCACGACCGAGCAGGACAAGGCGCTGGCCGAGAAGCTGGCCGGTGAACTGGGCGTCGACCTCTCCGCCTATGCGTCGGAAATGTTCGAAGCCAAATCGGACGTCGGCGCGTTCTCGGATGCCGAGCTGCTGCGCATGGACTCCAAGGAATACTCGGTCGGCGGCAAGGACTTCCGCGTCTCGGTTCTGGAAACGACTGCGCCCAAGCTGATCCTCGACCGCAAGGACAGCCTGATGGCCTCCATGGTGGATGTCGCGAAAGAGGACGGCGCGGATCAGGTCCTGCTGTTCGTCGTGGACATCCTGAACGAGGAAGCGACGCTGCTGGTCCCCAACGATCTGGTGAAGGGCCTGGCCGAGAAGAGCTTTGGCGCGACCGTGTCCGGAAACACCGTGGTGCTGCCGGGGATCATGAGCCGCAAGAAGCAGATCATTCCCTCGCTCAAGGTCTGAGCCTTCGCAGACTCAGGACATTGGAAAGGCGCCCCGGCAAGGGCGCCTTTTTCGTCAAGATCGTCCGGCGGCGATCAATTCAACCGGATGCTGTTGTACCATTTGTCGAAATCGGGCCGGTAGGCGTTGAAGACCTCGGGCGTTGTGATCAGGATCAGCAGGTAGCTTCCTCGTTTTCCCACACCATAGCCGCCAAAGACCAGTCGCCCGCCGTCCTGCGCGCGGACGGTCCGATACCACGACCAGCCCTGCCCCGAGCCCGAGTCGATCTGCGTCCAGCGACCGGCCGGAATGCCCGTGACGTCGACGCCGAAGGCCTCGATTTCCCGCGCCTCTTCCGGCGCGCCCAGCTTGGCGATACCGATGACCCGGACCCCGTCGCTGTCGCCCACCAGACCGCCCCATCCGCTGCCGAACTCTTTCGTCGTGATCTTCGTGTCGTCGGGAACGAGCATCGAGAATCCGTAGTCCGGCGCGGAATAGGTGCGCCACCCCTGTGCCATGGCTGCCGATGCGGCAGACAGGGTCACCATCAAGATCAGGCCGAATACTAAAGTAACATATTTCACGACACACGCCCTCCAGACCCAAACGTCGTGTTCGCCGACGGCTCCTCCCGCCTTTCCGCAGGCTGCACCTCGGACACGGAGCGCAGCGTTGGTCAGTTTCCGGATTCCCGCAAACGAAATGTTCAACGCCAGGATCCGCGACAGATTGCACCCTCACGGAAATGGCACTTCGTTTCGCATTCGGACCTCTGCATATTACCTCTGACGAACCACGTGAGGACAGGATGCCGATTTCGACCCGATCGAAGCTGATTGCCGCCATGCTCTGGACGGTCACAATGTGTCTGCCCGTGATTGCGCAGGCCCAGATGACCACCCACGGCGTCATGGGCCACGGGGCAGGACACGGGCACGGCGCGGACGGCACCGGCCACGACGAGGTCAACATGCCCGGCCTGCGCGGCGTGGATGCCACGCCCGAGGAAAGCGCCGAAATGGCCGTGATGTTCCGGAACTTCCGGACCATGAACCGCACCGTCGAGATCCTGCCGGACGGCATCCGCACCGTCACCAGTTCCTCGGACCCTGAGGTCATGGAGGCGCTGGTCAGCCACGTCACCGGGATGATCGCCCGTGTCGAGGAGGGGCGCGATCCGCAGGTCATCATCCAGTCCCCGACGCTCGACCTGCTGTTCCAGCGCGGCGACCGGATCAGGACCGAGATCGAGGTGACGGATGCGGGCATCGTCGTGACCCAGACGTCGGACGACCCGGAGGTCGTGGCGACGCTGCAGACCCATGCCGAAGAGGTGTCGGACATGGCGGACCGGGGGATGGCCGCCGTGCACGAACGGATGATGCAGCGCCCCCGGAACTGAGCCTCAGTAGGTCACGATCCCCGGCCGTCCGCCGGTCGCCGTGATCACCTCGCCGTTGATCGAGGACGACAGCGGCGAGGCGAGGAAGGCCACGATATAGGCCATGTCGTCCGCCGAGGGCACGACACCGTTGATCGTGCCCGCCGCCATCTTCGCCATTTCTTCCTCGAACGAGGTGCCCGCCGCCTTGGCCTTGGCTTCGATCATCGCATCCACGTTCTCGGTCCGGGTCATGCCGGGGTGCAGGACGCTGGTGGTCACGCCGGTGCCGGCCAGATCCTGCGCGAGGTTCTTGGACATCGCCACCACGCCCGCGTTGCGGATGGCGCCCACCGGATCGCCCGCCGCGCGGTACATGCCGGTGCCCGAGATCGAGATGATCCGCCCCCAGCCCTTCGCCACCATGTGCGGCATCGCCGCCTGCGCCACCCGCAGGTAGCCCATGACCTTGGTGTTGATGTGCTCTTCCAGATGCGCCTGCGTGACCTCAGCACTGTTCGGCGGCTTCTTCTGCCCCGCCGGTGCGGCGGCGGAGTTCACGACGATGTCCACACCGCCGAGCGCCTCGACCACCCTGGCCACCATCGCGGGCACCGCCGCGTCGTCGCGCGTGTCGCAGGACAGTCCGACGGCCTTCACGCCGTAGGCCGCGCCGATCCCCGCCGCCGCCTGTTCCGCCGCCGCGCCGTCCCGGCCGATCAGGGCGACATGCGCGCCCTCGCCCGCCAGCACCTTGGCCACCGCCAGGCCGATGCCCCGGCTGCCGCCGGTGATCAGCGCGCACTTGCCCTTGAGTTGCAGATCCATTCGGGTCTCCTCTTTTCCTGCCGCGCAGGATGGCACGCTCCGCGCGAACGGCAAGGGCACAGGCGCAGATGTCCCGACTGTGCAGGGATGCACGGCGGGTGCCTTGACCCCGGCCCCCGTTCCCGCGCCTATGGCGCCATGTCCGACAGCCCCGACCGCACCGATTTCGCCCTTGTCGCCGCGCTCTACTGCGCCGGGCTCGGCGCCGCCGCGCAATACGGCAAGGCGAGCGTCCTGTTCCCCGTCCTGCGCGAGGCCTATCCCGACGCGGGGCCGTCGCTGGGCTTCGTCGTCTCGGCGATCGGACTGCTCGGGATCGTGCTGGGGCTGGTGGCCGGTCTGGTCGTGGCCCGGCTGGGGTTCCGGCGGCTGCTGCTGGCGGCGCTGCTGCTCGGGGCGGCGATGTCGGCCTACCAGGCCAGCCTGCCGCCCCTGCCCCTGATGATCGCCAGCCGGGTGATCGAGGGGCTGTCGCATCTGGTCATCGTCGTCGCCGCGCCGACGCTGATCGCCCAGATCTCGGCCCCGCGTCACCGGGTCCTGACGCTGACGATCTGGAGCACCTTCTTCGGTGTCTCCTTCACCCTGCTGGCATGGATCGGGCAGCCGCTGGCCATGGCGCAGGGCGCGGGGGCGCTGTTCGGGGCGCATGCGTTCTACATGCTGGTGATGGCGGCGATCCTCGCGCTCGGCCTGCCGCGTCAGCGGAGCCTGCCCGCGGGCCCGCGCCTGAACCCGGCCGAGGTCGCGCGGCAGCACCTGCGCATCTATGGCTCGGCCCGGATCGCGGCCCCCGGCCTCGGCTGGCTGTTCTACACGCTCGGTTACGTCTCGCTTGTCACGGTGTTGCCCGACTATGTCGATCCGGCGATGCGCAGCCTCGTGACCGGTGCCATGCCCTTCGCCGGCATGGCCGTGTCGATGACCATCGGCGTCGTGCTGGTGACGCGGTTCGGTGCGGTGCCGGTGGTGATCGCCGGGTTCCTGCTGGCCGTGCCGCTGGCCCTGATCTTCGGGCTGTCCGGCGCCAACGGCTGGCTGGCGGTGCTGCTGATCGCCTCGCTGGGGCTGGTGCAGGGGGCGAGCTTCGCCTCGGTCCCGCAGCTGAACGCCACGCCCGAGACGCAGGCCGAGGCGAACGGCGCGGTGGCCCAGATGGGCAACCTCGGCAACACTTTGGGCACGCCGATCCTGCTGGCGGCGGCGGGGGCGTTCGGGCTGGCGGGGGTGGCGGGCTTTGCGATCCTCTGTTTCGGAGGCGGCGCGGCGATCCACCTTGCGCTGATGGCGGCAAGACGGAGGGGCGCGGCATGATCCGGGTCATCACGATCGAGGCGATCTATCCGGGCGATCCCGATCAGATATTCGCCGAAGCCCTCGACCTGCGCGAGATGAAGCAGGCCATGGCGGGGATCGCCCGATACGACCGCCTGCCGGACAAGGTGATCGAACAAGGCGACCGCTACGACGTCGACGTCACCATGTGGGGCTGGCTAAAGACCCGGCACCATGTGATGCAGGTCGTGCGGGTCGACCCCGCCGCCCGCATCGTCCAGAGCCACGAGAGCAACCCGCAGGTCCGAAGGTGGGACCACAGGCTGAGCTTTGGGCCCCATCCCGAGGGCGCGCTGTGGACCGATCGGATCGTTCTGGACGCGGGATGGCAGACGCCGATCACGGCGCGGTTCTGCCGCCATGTCTATCGTCAACGCCACATCGCGCGCCGGGCGCTGCGGATCGCGACGCGGATCCGGCGCGGCGGAGAGGATGACGGGGATGCGACTGGCCTTGGCCCCGGCGATCGGGCATGAAAGCCCCGACATGCGAAGGCGGCGCCGACTCGCCGCGGTTACGAGGACCCGGAATGAACCAGATCATCACCGCCCTGTCCGACATCTCGGACCGCTACGACGCGCTTTTCGTGGACCTCTGGGGCTGCGTGCATGACGGGCGGAAGGCCCTGCCGGACGCCGTCAAGGCCCTTCAGAAGTATCGCGAGGGCGGCGGCGCGGTGATCCTCGTCACCAACTCCCCCCGCCCCCGCGCGGCGGTGGAGCGGCAGCTGGAGAGCTTCGGCGTGCCGACCGATGCGTGGGACACCATCGCCACCTCGGGCGACAGCGCGCGCAAGGCGATGTTCGAGGGCGTGGTCGGCGAGGCGGTCTTTTGTATCGGCGAGCGCGAGGAAGTCGGGTTCTTCACGCCGCTGAAGATCATGGAGAACCCGGCCGAGATCGTCCGCGTCCCGCTGGACGAGGCCGAGGGGATCGTCTGCCTCGGGCCGTTCGATCCCATGGCCGATCCCTCGGTGCTGCGGCCCGAACTGCTCTATGCCAAGCAGAAAGGGATGAAGCTGCTCTGCGCCAACCCCGACATCGTCGTGGACCGGGGCGAGACGCGGGAATGGTGCGCGGGCGCCGTGGCGCAGCTCTATACCGAGATGGGGGGCGAGAGCCTCTATTTCGGCAAGCCGCATCCGCCGATCTACGACCTCGCCCGGCGCCGCCTTGCCTCGCTCGGACTTGACGTGCCGGCCGAGGGGATCCTGTGCATCGGCGATGGAATCGGCACCGACATCGCCGGCGCCGTCGGCGAGGATTACGATTCGCTCTTCATCACCGGGGGGCTTGCGGCGGCTGAGACGGGCACGGTGACGCAGCCCGATCCGGAAAAGCTGCAAGCCTTTCTGCAGGCTACGGAAATGGGGCCGACCTTCTGCATCGGAAAGCTGCGGTGACTCACATTCGGGGTTGATTTTCTGCGTCCGCGAAGTAATTAAGTTGCCTACGACGCCAGTCAGGCGTCCGAAAATTACTCGCCCGATGACGAAGGAAGGCCCGGATGTTGGACAACCTGCCCCGCGGAACGATCTGCATCGAAGATATCGAGATGGGCATGACCCGCTATCTGCGGAAAGTCGTGACCGACCGCGATATCGAGCTCTTTGCCGAGGTCTCGACCGACCGTAACCCGGTGCATCTGGACGACGCCTATGCGCAGGACACGATCTTCGAGGGCCGAATCGCGCATGGCATGCTGACCGCCGGGCTGATCTCGGCCGTGATCGGGGAACAGCTGCCGGGCCACGGCACGGTCTACATGGGCCAGTCGCTGAAGTTCCTCGGGCCGGTCCGGCCCGGCGACACCGTGATCGCAGAGGTCGAGGTCACCGGCATCGACCACGCCAAGCGCCGCGTGCAGCTGGACACCCGCTGCACGGTCAACGGCAAGAAGGTCCTGATCGGCGAGGCCACCGTCCTCGCCCCGTCGCGCAAGTTCGACTGACGCGCTCTCCCGCCCTTCCGGGCGGGGCTCGCGGGGGACAGGTGTGAGGCCGTCCGTCAGGACGGATGAACGGCCCCTCTTGCACCCCCCCGCCCCCGGAGATACGCCTTCGCCCATGCGGATCGTGCGCGACTATACCTTCGTTTCCGAAGCCGACCGGGGCGCCAGCGCCGCCATCGGCAATTTCGACGGCGTCCATCTGGGCCATCAGGCGGTGATCGACCTCGCCCGAAAGGCGGGGGCCGAGATCGGCGCGCCGCTCGGCGTGATGACCTTCGAACCCCACCCCCGGCAGGTCTTCGCGCCGGATGCACCGCCCTTCCGGCTGACCGGCCCCGAGGCGCGGGCACACCGGCTGGAGAAGCTGGGCGTCGACGTGCTCTACGAGATCACCTTCAACCGCGCGCTGGCCGGGCTGTCGCCCGAGGATTTCGCGCGGAAGGTCATCGTCGACGGACTGGGCCTGCGCCATGTCGTCGTCGGCTCGGATTTCCATTTCGGCAAGGGCCGCGCCGGTGACACCGAGAGCCTCAAGCGCTTCGGCGCGGAAATGGGCTTCGGCGTGACCGTGGCCGAACTGCTGGAGGGCGACGGCATCCGCGTCTCCTCCACCGCCATCCGCGAGGCGCTGGCCGAGGGCCGCCCCCGCGACGCCGCCGCAATGCTGGGCCACTGGCACCGGATCGAGGGCCCCGTCGTGCGCGGCGACCAGCGCGGCCGGGACCTGGGCTATCCGACGGCGAACCTGAACATCGAGGGGCTGCACCTGCCGAAATTCGGCGTCTATGCCGTCTTCATCGACGTGCTGGAAGGGCCGCATGCGGGCAGCTACCGGGGCGCCGCCAGCCTCGGCATCCGGCCCCAGTTCGACGGCGAGGTGCCGAACCTCGAAACCTTCATCTTCGACTTCAAGGGCGACCTTTACGGCAAGCATGTCTCGGTCGCGCTGGTCGACTACCTGCGCCCCGAGGCGAAGTTCGACGGGCTGGATGCGCTGATCGCCCAGATGGACGCCGACTGCGCCCGCGCCCGAGACATCCTGGCGGCGGAATGACCGAGGATCCGATCGACCGGACCCGCCTGCGCCCCCGCTACTGGGAGAGCGTGCCGCTGAACCGCATGACCCAGCGGGAGTGGGAAGCGCTCTGCGACGGCTGCGGCAAGTGCTGCATGAACAAGCTCGAGGACGAGGACACCGGCGAGGTCGCCCTGACCTGCGTCGCCTGCCGCCTGTTCGACGACAGCGACTGCCGCTGTTCGCAATACCCGATCCGCCACCAGTTCGTGCCGGAATGCATATCGCTGAAGCCCGGCGATCTGGACAAGCACATGTACTGGCTGCCGCAGACCTGCGCCTACCGGCTGGTGCACCTCGGACTGCCGCTGTTCGACTGGCATCCGCTGATCTCGGGCACGCCGGACAGCGTGCACGAGGCCGGTGTCTCGATGCAGGGCATCACGGTGCCCGAGTTCGAGATCGGCGAGGACGACTGGGAGGATCACATCATAGAGGAGCCTGTCTGAATGCAGTTCCGGTCCGACAACTACGGTCCCGCCCATCCCAAGGTCATGGAGGCGGTCGTCGCCGCGAATTCTGGCTATGACGTGTCCTACGGGGCCGATGCCCCGATGGAGCGGGTGACGGCCCTTGTGCGCGAGATTTTCGGGGCGCCCGAGGCGGCGGTCTACCTCGTCGCGACGGGGACGGCGGCGAACGTGCTGGCCCTCGGGACGCTGACGCAGCCTTGGCAGACGGTGTTCTGCACCCCGCATGCGCATATCGCGGTGGACGAGTGCAACGCGCCGGAATTCTTCACCGGCGGGGCCAAGCTGACGCTGGTCGGCGAGGCGGACAAGATGAGCGCCGAGGGTCTCCGCGAGGTCATGGCGCCGGTCGAGAACCGGGGCGTGCACGGCGCGCAGCGCGGGCCGGTGTCGATCACCAACACGACCGAGCTGGGGCGCTGCTACTCGGTGGACGAGGTGGCGGCGATCGCCAAGGTCGCGCATGGGTTCGATCAGCCGCTCTACATGGACGGCGCGCGGCTCGGGAACGCGGTCGCGGCGCTTGGCTGTTCGCCCGCGGATCTGACCACCAGGGCGGGCGTGGATGCGGTCAGCATCGGCGGGACCAAGAACGGCTGCCTCGGGGTCGAGGCGGTGGTGTTCTTCGACCCGGCCAAGGCGTGGGAGTTCGAGCTGCGCCGCAAGCGGGGCGCGCACCTGTTCTCCAAGCACCGGTTCCTTGCCGCGCAGATGGAGGCCTACCTCTTGGACGGCCTGTGGCTGGAGACGGCGGCCGAGGCGAATGCCCGCTGCGCGCGACTGGCCGAGGGGCTGGACACCGTGCCGGGCGCCGAGTTCCTGCACCGGCCCGAGGCCAACGCGGCCTTCGTCAGCCTGCCGCGCGAGACGCACCGGCGGCTGCGCGCGGGCGGCGGGCATTACTACCTGTGGGATGCGGACGACGCGGAACTGGCGCAGGACGGCGGGCCGCTGCTGGCGCGGATGGTCTGTGACTGGTCGCTGCCGGAAAGCGAGATCGACCGGTTCGTCGCGCTGGCCCGCGGGTAGAGCTGGCGGCGGGGACGCAAGGGGGCTGTCTGCCCCCTTTTGCGGCCTGCGGGCCGCAATTCACCCCCGAGGATATTTTCAGCCAGAGGAAGCTGGAACGCGGGCCTCGGTGACGAGGGTGCGGATCGCCTCGGCCACCGGGTCCGGGTGGGTGATGGGGGCCATGTGACCTGCCCCCTCGACCACCAGACGGCGGCTGTCGCGGATGCGGCGGGCGAGGCCGCCGTTGATGATCGCGATATGCGGCGGGCTGTCGCCGCCCTCGACCAGAAGGGTCGGCATCGGCAGGCGCTCGATCGCGCCGCTCGAGACGATGTCGCCGGGATCGCCGTTGTTGGTCAGCTGAACCGCGGCGATCATGGGCATGCGGCGCGCGAGGCCGTCGCGTTGGCGTTCCGACATCTCATCCCAAGCGCGCCCGTCGCCCCATTTGGCGTGGAATTCGCGGGCGGCGGTGACGAGGTCGCCCTTATCCAGCGCCTCGCGGAAGGTCGAGGTGTTCGACACGCCCTCGGGCGTGGCGTCGGGCGCATCGACGCGGGCGACGGTGAAGAGCACCGGTTCGACCAGCGTCAGGGTCGCGATCCGTTCCGGCATCTCGCAGGCGAGGCGCAGGGCCGTCACCGCGCCGAAGCTGTGCGCGATCAGGTGCTGCGGGCGGTTGCTGTCGGTCAGGAAATCGCGGCCGACATTGGCCACCGCCTCGGCGTAGTCGCCGGTGCCGTCCCAGTCGGCGGAGAGCCCATGCCCGACCATGTCGAAGGCGCGCATCGCCAGCAGGTCATCCAGCCGTTCGGCCACGCCGGACCACGCGCCGGAATGGGCGAGCGAGCAGTGGATCATCACGGCGGGCTCCGCCCCCTGCCCCATTACGCGCCAATGGGTGTCGTGGCCGCCCCGGATCGCCTGTGGCATCAGAGTTTCCCCGCCAGATGCGCCTCGAGATCGTCGAGCCGGTCCTGCCCCCAGAACCGCTGGCCGCTGTCGACGATGTAGAAGGGCGAGCCGAAAGCACCCACCTGGATCGCCTCTTCGGTATTGGCCTCGTATTGCGTGGCGCCGGACAGCAGGCCGCTGTCGGCCAGTCCGGGATCGAAACCAGCCGCCGTCAGGCAGGCCCGGATCACGTCATCCTCGGCGATGTTCTTCTCCTCGGCCCAGCACGACCGCAGGACGTTCTGCACCAGCGCGCCCACATCGCCGCCGCCCGCCTTCTGCGCGGCGATGATCGCGTAGGAGGCCGGGGCCGGGTTGGCCGGGAAATGCGCGGGATGGATGTTCAGCGGCAGTCCGGTCTTCTTCCGGGTGCGCTCCAGTTCCTGCAGGCGATAGGCCTGCCGCGCCTCGGAGCGCTGGTTCAGGGGCAGCCCGCCGGTCGCGGAAAACACCCGGCCCATGTCGACCGGCTTGTAGGTGATCGTCGCGCCGTGCCGCCCGGCCATCTCTTCCAGCCGGTTGCCCGCCAGATAGGCCCAGGGCGAAACGGCGACGAAGTAATAATCTATGTGCGGCATCCGGCCCTCCCTCGTGCCCGTTCGGTTTGCAAGACGGTATCGGGGTGGTAAGCGGTGTCAACGTCACGATTCCGTCACTCTCCGGGAAACACATATATGCCCACCGTCGTCGACCCCAAGCTTATCTCCGGCAATTCCAACATGCCCCTCGCCAATGCGATCGCACGGCGGATGTCGATGCACCGGGGGATGACCGTCGGACTGGTCGATGCGCGGGTGGAACGGTTCAACGACGGCGAAATCTTCGTCGAGGTGTTCGAGAACGTCCGCGGCGAGGACATGTTCGTCATCCAGTCGACGTCGAACCCGGCGAACGACAACCTGATGGAGCTGCTGATCATCGCGGACGCGCTGCGCCGGTCCTCGGCCCAGCGGGTGACTGCGGTGATCCCCTATTTCGGCTATGCCCGTCAGGACCGCCGCACCAAGGCGCGGACCCCGATCACCGCCAAGCTCGTCGCCAACATGCTGGTCGAGGCGGGCATTGCGCGGGTGCTGACGATGGACCTGCATGCGGCGCAGATCCAGGGCTTCTTCGACATCCCCGTCGACAACCTTTATGCCAGCCCGATCTTCGCGCTGGACATCATGCACAAGTTCAAGGACCGCATGGGCGACCTGATGATCGTGTCGCCGGACGTGGGCGGCGTGGCGCGGGCGCGGGAACTGGCGAAGCGGATTAATGCCCCGCTCGCCATCGTGGACAAGCGGCGCGAGAAGCCGGGCGAAGTGGCCGAGATGACGGTCATCGGCGAGGTCGCGGGCAAGACCTGCATCATCGTGGACGACATCGTCGACACCGCGGGCACGCTGTGCAAGGCGGCGGAACTGTTGTCGTCGAACGGCGCGACCGAGGTGCATGCCTACATCTCGCACGGGGTCCTGTCCGGTCCGGCGGTCGAGCGGGTGGAAAGCTCGGTCATGAAATCGCTGGTCATCACCGACAGCATCGCCGCGCCGGGGCCCGTGGCGCAGGCCAAGAACATCCGCGTGGTCCCGACCGCACCGATGTTCGCGCAGGCGATCCTGAACATCTGGAACGGCACCTCCGTTTCCTCGCTGTTCGAGACCGAGACGCTGGAGCCGATCTACGAAGGCTTCTTCAAGGACTGAGTATGATCGTCGCGCTGGTCCAGATCCCCCTGCCCGGCCCCAAGCGGCCCGAGGCCGAGGTGATCGCCCAGTCGGTCGAGTCGGCGGAGCGCATCTTTCGGGATGTGCCGGGACTGCTGCGCAAATATTACCTGAACAGCGAGGCAGGCGGCGGCGGGGTCTATGTCTTCGACACAGAGGATTCAGCCCGCGCGTGGTTCAACGATGGCTGGGCCGACTGGATGGAGGGCCGCTTCGGTGCGCGGCCGACGCTGACGCTGTTCGACAGCCCGGTTCTGCTGGACAATGTCACCGGCGATATCCGGATTGACGCGAATGCGGCGCAGGATGGCTGAGCGCGGCCGTCAGTAGATGTCCCATTCGTCCGCATGGCGCAATTCGCCGATGGCGGTCCAGCGAATACGGGCACGGGCGATGCGGCTGTCGGCCCAGGTCTTGAAGACCAGTTCGAAGCCGTCCGCCTCGATCCTTTCCGCCGAAATATCGCCACGCTGGAAGGTGGTATTGTCGGTGTCCCACATCGACAGGGCGCACTGGATCACCGGCGGGGTCCGAAAGCTCTCGCGGAACTTGATGCGCCGACGTTTCTCGCGCGGGCCGTGGCCGGTCCACATCTCGCCGCCGTCCTCGAAGTCCGAAAACATCACGGTATCGCCCTGGTCTATCCCTATCCAGTGGTTGCGCAGTCTCTTCATGGTCTTCCAGTCCTGTTCTTGCGGTGAGGACTAAATCTGAAATCCGGCGGGATTGTGGACCAATCGGGGAAAATACCGTGTAACTATATGGAAAAAGGCAAAACCGCATTTGCCATTTTCCCGCCGGACCCGCCGTTCCGGCTGACGCCGCGGCGCGGCAATACATGATTTTCGCATATAATCAATAACTTCGCATATGTGATACCCGGCTTGTGATGCCGTCAGGGGCCGGGAATCTGTTGATTCGCGAAGCGACTCACCATTAGGCTGTCTGGCACGAAGCGGTCATGTGGGCCGCGGGGCCGGTGAATAAAGTGCGGAGAAACCGCCAAACCGGCACGCTTCTTTGGGAGGAAGATAACATGAAATTCACGTCGCTGCCCGTGGCAGCTGTGACAGCGGTGACGCTGGGTCTTGCCGGAACTCAGGCCGGTGCGGTCGACCTGACCTTCGGGACCTATGTCGGACCGACGACGACCACTTTCCGTGAAGGCACCGAACCTTTGCTGAAACGGCTCGAAGAGCAATCGGGCGGTGACATGAAATGGGAGGCATTCACCGGTGGCGCCATGGGCGGCCCGAAAGAGCTTCTGGGCAACGCCGGCTCGGGCGTGCTGGATGCGTCCGGCGTGGTCGACATCTACGTCAAGGCGTCGGTCCCGCACTCCGCGATGGTTTCGGGGATGCTGATCGTCGGCGAGGACCCCAAGGTCATGGCCGCCGCCATGAACGAATGGCAGCTGCTTAACTGCCCCGAATGCCTTGAGGATCACGAAAAGAACAACGTGATCGCAATGGGTTTCACCGCCACCGGCACGTATCACCTGATCTGCAAGGACGAGGTGCACACCGCCGAGCAGCTCAAGGGCAAGAAGGTCCGCGCGGTCGGCGGGATGGGCCGTGCCATCCAGGAACTGGGCGGCACCGCTGTGTCGATCACGACCGCCGAGATGTACGAAGCGATGCAGCGCGGTCAGATGGACTGTGCCACCGGTTCGATCGCCTGGCTCGACACCTATGCGCTCAAGGACTTCTCCAAGTCCGTCGTTCTGGACAGCATGGGGTCCTACTTCGGCATCATGGGCTTCGTGATGAACAAGCAGGTCTGGGAGGAGCTTTCGGACTCCAACAAGCAGATCATCAAGGACAACATGGCGCGCCTCGTGGCCGACATCGTCTTTGCCTACGGGCCTGAAGGCGACGAAGCCCTCAAGAACTTCGAAGCCTCCGGCGGCAAGGCCTACGAATTCGATGACGAGCTGAAGGAAGGTGTCGCCCGGATCCGCGCTGCGGAATACGAGACGACGGCGAAGATCAACAAGGATGCCGGCATGGAAAATGCCGAAGAGCTGGTCAACGCCTACAAGACGCTGGTCGACAAATGGACCAAGATCGTGGCCGAGGTCGGCGACGACAAGGAGGCCTATATCCAGGCGCTCCAGACCGAGGTCTACGACAAGCTCTGACGGCTTGAACGAGCGGCGGCAGGGATCCCTGCCGCCGTTTCAGATGCCCGGCAAAGGGGCCTGGATACCCCCGACCGACCGGCTGCACCGCTGCATCGCAGCACCGCGTATGCAAGCACACTCTTCCGAAAAAATGGTACGACCAAGCCTCGGAACGGCGTGGAATCTCTTGCTTACCTGCCGGTCAAATAATAGTCTGCCGATACAAGAGGCGTGAAACATCAGCCTCGGACGCCACGCACCAAAAGGGGAGAGGTGCGGGCAATCCAAAAATCCGGTTCCAGGGAGGAAACCAATGAAACTTCGCAATGCAGCCCTCTGCGCAACCGCCGCACTGGCCCTGACGGCCGGTCTGGCGCAAGCCGAACCGCGCGAGCTGACCTACGGCGCCTATACCTCGCCGACGCACACGACCAACGTCTACGGCATCCGGCCCTCGCAGGAGCGGATCACCAAGGACACCAACGGCGAGATCACCTTCGAAAACTTCGCCGGCGGCGCCATGGGCGGTCCGAAGGACCTGCTGAGCAACGTGGGCAGCGGCATTCTGGATGCGGCCTCGGTCGTGGACATCTACGTGAAATCCTCGCTGCCGACCGCCGCGATGGTGTCGTCGATGCTGGCCATCGGCCACAACCCCAAGGTCATGGCCGCCGCGACCAACGAGTTCCAGCTTCTGCACTGCCCGCAGTGCATCGAAGAGCGGACCGAAAACAACGTGATCGGCCTGTCGTGGTCCGCCACCGGCGCGTATCACGTGATCTGCAAGGAGCCGATCAAGACCCTCGCCGATCTGCAGGGCAAGAAGATCCGCGCGACGTCGGGCGTCGGCATCGCCATGCTGAACATCGGCGCGGCGCCGGTGTCGATCACCACCGCCGAGATGTATGAAGCCATGCAGCGCGGCCAGATCGACTGCGCCGTCGGCGCGGCCGCCTGGCTCGACACCTACAACCTCAAGGACTACGCCAAGGGCATCTGGTCGAACCCGGTCGGGTCCTACTTCGGCACCATGAACTGGGCGATCAACCTCGACGTCTGGAACGAGCTGACCGAAGAGCAGCGCGGCGCCTTCAAGATGGAAATGGCGCAGAACGTGGCTGACATCATGTGGGCCTATGTCGACGACAACGACAAGGCGCTGGAATGGCTCGCCAACAACGGCGGCGTGGTCGAGGAATCGGATCAGGCGTTCAAGGACGCGTGGGCCGCGGAGGAAGCCAAGGCCTATGAAACCGCTCTGGCAGGCGCGCAGAAGGACGGCATCGAGAATGCCGAGGCGCTTCTGAACACCTACAAGGAACTGGTCGCCAAGTGGACGGCCAAGATGGAAGAGATCGGCAACGACAAGGACGCGTATCGCCAGGCTCTCCAGGACGAGATCTTCTCCAAGATCTAAAGTCTCGTGATCATGGCCGGGGCATCATCAGATCGCCCCGGCTTCTTTCCCTCTGAATTACGGGTGACTTCATGCTGCGCGCAATCGAATCCGTCGCATCCCGTGTTTCCGGCGCTGTCGCCGCGATCGGTGGCATCATCCTTTTCGTGATGATGGTTCAGGTCTCTCTCGACGTGGCTCTGAAATACACAATCAACAAGCCCATCCCTTCCACGCTGGAAATCGTGTCCGCCTACTACATGGTGGCGCTGGTCTTCCTGCCGCTCGGTGCCGTGACCCGCGATCACGAACATCTGGAAGTGGAATTGTTTACCCAGCACCTCTCGCCAAGGCCGCTGTCGTTCTTCAAGTTCCTCGGCTGTCTGATCGGCGCGGTCTACGCGTTCTTCCTGCTGCTCGAAGGGGTCGAGGAAGCGCTGCACAAGACGCATATCGGCGAAGTCTGGGAAACCGCGACGTTCGACATCCCCGTCTGGGGTGCGCGCTGGTTCTATCCGGTTGGGGCGTTCCTGACGACGGTCTACCTGACGCTCTACGCCATCGACAACCTGTCCTTCCTTCTGCGCGGCACACGTCCGCTTCCTGACCGCAGCCTGAAATCGGCGGTCGAGGCAGCCGTGGCCGAAGCCGAGGCGATCGAGAAACGCCGCGGCAAGACCAGCGGCGACGATGGATCGCTCGGGGTCGGCAAGGGCGGATCGTCAGCAGACTGAACGGACAACTCCCGCACCGGCGTGCCGCGTAGACGGCATACGGAACGGGTACAGGGATAAAATCAAATGGACTCTCTCACTATCGGTTTCATGGGCGTTGGCGCGATCCTCGTGCTGCTCGCCGCGCGGGTGCCTATCGCATTCGCCCTCGGTTCGGTGTCGCTGATCGGGATCATGATCGTGCGGAACACCCGCGCCGCCTTCGCGATGATCGGCGGCCTGCCGCATGAATTCGCCTCATCCTGGGAACTCTCGGCGATCCCGATGTTCCTTCTGATGGGCGCCATCGCCTACAAGACGGGCCTGACCTCCAGCCTCTACGCCGCCGCGCGGGTGTGGCTGAACAACCTGCCCGGCGGTCTGGCCGTAGCCACCAACTTCACCGCCGCGGGTTTTGCCGCCGCGTCGGGGTCGTCGGTCGCCACCTCGGCCGCCGTCGGACGGCTCGCCATCCCGGAGATGCTGAAATACGGCTACGACAAGTCGCTGGCGACGGGCACCGTGGCGGCGTCCGGCACGCTCGGCGCGCTGATCCCGCCGTCCATCGCCTTCGTGATCTACGGCTTCTTCACCGAGCAGTCGGTGGGCCGCCTTCTGATCGCGGGGATCATTCCCGGCCTGATGACCGCCGGCGCCTACACGATCATGATCGTCGGCCGCTGCATGGTCTGGCCGGAACTGGCGCCCAAGGTCGCCTTGACGGTGACGTGGCGCGAGCGCTGGATCGCCATCCGCGAAGTGTGGCCGCTGCCCCTGCTGGTGCTGGGTGTGATCGGCTCCATCTACGCCGGTGTCGCCACGCCGACCGAGGCGGGTGCACTGGGCGCGGTGTTCGCGATCCTGATCGGCGCGGCGCAGGGACGAACCAACTACGAGGTGCTGAAGGACTCCGTCATGGACGCCCTGAGGACCACATCGTCGCTGTTCTTCCTCGCCATCGGGGCGGTCCTGCTGACCCGCTTCCTCGCTCTGGCGGGCGTGCCGACCTACATCGCGAACCTAGTGTCCGACATGCAGCTGAACGAGCTCGAGCTGGTGATCGCGCTGGCGATCATCTACCTGATCCTCGGCATGTTCCTCGACCCGCTGGGTGTGATGCTGCTGACCCTGCCGGTCTTCCTGCCTGCGTTCGACGCGCTGAACGTCGACCTGATCTGGATCGGCGTGATCGTGGTCAAGATGATCGAGATCGGTCTTCTGACGCCACCTGTCGGACTAAACGTGTATATTGTGAAGAACGTGGTCGGGGACGCCGTCCCGCTCTCGACCATCTTCAAGGGCGTGGGCTGGTTCCTCGTCTGCGAGTTCTTCATCATGTGGGCGCTCATCACCAACCAGAGCTTCTCTCTCTGGCTGCCGAGCCTGATGATGGGCCAGTAAGGTCCGCGTCATCGCGTAACATCGCGGCCCGCCCCCGAAAGGAGGCGGGCCGCTTTCGTTTAGGGAGGTTGAACATGTCGAACGAAGCACCTCTGGACGCCGCAGGGCTGCGCGACACCGCGCGGCTGGTGCGGGAGTGGCGCGATGTGGCGCGGCTCTGGGATGTCGGGGCCGATGCCGCGGTCTTCGAGTTCTGCGGCGACATGGCGCTGGTCACGCCGCCGTCGATCGAGGCGCTGGATGCCGCATTCGACCGCGCGGGGATGGAGTTCGGCGGGCTGGTCCTGACCTCGGATTCGCCGCGCTGTTTCGTCTTTGGCGCGGGCGGGCCGTTCCGCGACACCATCCTGACCGGCGACGCGGGCCCCAGCCTGCGGTTCCTGATCGACGGCCAGTCCACCCTGATGCGCCTGCGCGACGCCCCCTGCCCCGTCGTGGCGGCGATCCACGGCGGCGCCTATTCGGGCGGATGCGAGATCGCGCTCTTCGCCAACGGTCTGGCGATGGAGCGCGACGCCACCTTCGCGCTGCGCGAGATATGGATGGGGCTGATCCCCGGCTGGGGCGGCGTCTGCCAGTTGATGCTGCGGCGGCAGGCGGCCGGCGACCGCCCGTGGGACGCGCTGGAGGGCGCGCTGACGGCCTATGCGCGCGGTGTGGTGTCCGAAGGCGCAGCCGCCGCCAGAGCCGCCCATGTGCTGCGTGCGGGCGACAGGGACGTGGCCGGGCGCGCGGACCTGATCCCCGCCGCTCTGGCGCGCTGCGAGGAACTGGCGGGCATGGAATGGTCGGAGCAGGCGCTCGCCCTGCCCGGCCCGGAAGACGCGGACCGGCTGAGCGCGCTGGAGGCGCGGCTGACCGCCGAACTCGACCTGCACCCGTGGGAATGCGCGGCTCTGGCTGTGATGACCGGCCTGATCCGCGACCACCTTGGCCAGCAGGTCCCGGAAAGCACGTGGATGTCGCGCGAGGCGGCGGTGTTTCCGCCCCTGCTCTCCCCCGCCCTCGGCGCGCGCTTCGCGCATGTCGCGGCCAAGGGCACCCGGCCCCCGCGCGACACCGGCTGAGCGCAACGCAAAAGGCCCCGGCAGTGCCGGGGCCTTTCGCAAACTGTCAGTGCCTCAGAGGCTCGCCTGGTTCGGGTCCAGCCCGATGTGCGTCCCCATGGCCACCATGTCGGCCAGAAGCTTTGCCGCCGAGTCAGCGACGTCCGGATGGGCGTTCTGCTTGGCTTCGTGTGCTTCCTTGACCCAGTCATTCAGGATGTCCTGGGTCATTTCCTTCTGGTGCAGGGCCCGTTCGGCCAGGACCGAGACGCCGTCGGCGTTGATCTCGGCAAAGCCGCCGGACACGACATACTGATCCTCGCCCTGCGGTCCCTGAACCTTGAGAACGCCGGGACGCAGGGTGGTGATGAGGGGCGCGTGCCCCTGCATCGCCGTCAGGTCGCCGTCGGCCCCCGGAATCTGGACCGCAGACGCCTCTCCGGAGACGAGGCTCCGTTCCGGCGACACGAGGTCGAATTTCATGTTCTCAGCCATCAGTTCAGCCCCTTACGCGGCTTCTGCTGCGAGTTTCTGGGCCTTGGCTTTCACTTCCTCGATGCCGCCGACCATGTAGAAGGCCGCTTCGGGCAGGTGGTCGTATTCGCCGGCCACAACCGCCTTGAAGGACGAGATCGTGTCTTCGAGCGGAACCTGAACGCCGTCGGAACCGGTGAAGACCTTTGCCACGTCGAACGGCTGGGACAGGAAACGCTGGATCTTCCGGGCGCGTGCCACGGTCAGCTTGTCCTCTTCCGACAGTTCGTCCATGCCGAGGATCGCGATGATGTCCTGCAGCGACTTGTAGCGCTGGAGGATACCCTGAACCTGACGTGCGACGCCGTAGTGCTCGTCACCGAGGATCGCCGGGTCCATCAGACGCGACGAGGAGTCGAGCGGGTCCACCGCGGGGTAGATGCCCAGTTCCGAGATCGCGCGCGACAGAACGGTCGTTGCGTCGAGGTGCGCGAAGGTCGTTGCCGGTGCGGGGTCGGTAAGGTCGTCCGCGGGCACGTACACGGCCTGGATCGAGGTGATCGAGCCCGACTTGGTCGAGGTGATCCGTTCCTGCATCGCGCCCATGTCGGTGGCCAGCGTCGGCTGGTAACCCACTGCGGACGGGATACGGCCGAGAAGTGCGGACACTTCCGAACCGGCCTGCGTGAAGCGGAAGATGTTGTCGACGAAGAACAGAACGTCGGTCCCGGACTGGTCGCGGAACTGCTCGGCCAGCGTCAGGCCGGTCAGCGCGACGCGTGCGCGGGCCCCCGGAGGCTCGTTCATCTGACCGTAGACCAGGGCCACCTGAGAGTCCTCGAGGTTGTCCGGCTTGATCACGTTGGATTCGATCATCTCGTGGTAGAGGTCGTTGCCTTCACGGGTCCGCTCGCCCACGCCGGCGAACACGGAGTAGCCCGAGTGCACCTTCGCGATGTTGTTGATCAGTTCCATGATGAGAACGGTCTTGCCCACGCCGGCACCGCCGAAGAGACCGATCTTGCCGCCCTTGGAGTAAGGTGCCAGCAGGTCGATCACCTTGATGCCGGTGACGAGGATTTCCGTTTCCGTCGACTGGTCCGAGAACTCGGGCGCGGTCGCGTGGATCGGGCGGGTCTCGGTCGCGTTGACCGGGCCCTTTTCGTCCACGGGCTCGCCCACCACGTTCAGGATGCGGCCCAGCGTCGCGTTGCCGACCGGCACCGAGATCGGGCCGTCGGTGTCCGTGACCACCTGGCCGCGGACCAGACCTTCGGTCGCGTCCATGGCGATGGTGCGGACGGTGTTTTCACCGAGGTGCTGCGCCACTTCCAGAACCAGCTTCTTGCCTTGGTTTTCGGTGGTCAGCGCGTTCAGAATCTCGGGCAGGTGGTCGTCGAACTGAACGTCGACGACGGCGCCGATGACCTGGGTCACTTTGCCTTTTGCGTTTGCCATCTTTGTTTCTCCGGTTCCGTCAGAGCGCTTCCGCGCCCGAAATAATTTCGATCAGCTCGTTCGTGATGACCGCCTGACGCGAGCGGTTGTACTCGATCGTCAGCCTGTCGATCATGTCGCCCGCGTTCCGCGTCGCGTTGTCCATTGCGGACATCTGCGCGCCGTTGAACGAGGCGTTGTTCTCGAGCAGGGCCGAGAAGATCTGGGTCGCCACACCGCGCGGCAGCAGGTCGGCGAGGATTTCCTCTTCCGACGGCTCGTAGTCGTAGAGCGTCGCGGGCGCGTCGCCCTCGGACTCTTCGAACTTGGCCGGGATCACCTGCTGTTCGGTCGGGATCTGGCTGATCACCGACTCGAAACGGCTGTAGAAGATCGTCGCGACGTCGAACTCGCCCGCGTCGAAGCGTTCGAGCAGACCCTTGGCGATGTCCTGCGCGTTGGCATAGCCGAGCTGTTTCACCTGGCTCAGGTCGACGTGACCCACCAGGTAGTCGCCCCAGTCGCGGCGCAGCTGTTCACGGCCCTTCTTGCCGACGGTGAGGATCTTCACCGTCTTGCCGGCCTTCTTCAGCTGCTCGGCGCGGGTCTTGGCCAGCTTGACGATCGACGAGTTGAAACCGCCGCACAGGCCCCGTTCACCGGTCATGACGACGAGCATGTGCACGTCGTCCTTTCCGGTGCCCGAAAGCAGGCGCGGCGCGCTGTCCGAACCGCCGACCGAAGCCGCGAGCTGCGCCATCACCGCGTTGAAGCGCTCGGCGTAGGGCCGGGCAGCCTCGGCCGCTTCCTGTGCCCGCCGCAGTTTCGCGGCGGCCACCATCTGCATGGCCTTGGTGATCTTGCGGGTCGACTTGACCGACGCGATCCGGTTTTTCAGGTCCTTGAGGTTGGGCATGTCTCCCCCCTCTTACGCGAAGTCTGCGGCGAATTCGTCGATGGCAGCCTTCAGCTTGTCCGCAGCATCACCCTTGATCTTGGGATCGTCGTTGGTGATCCAGTCCATCACGTCTTTCTTCTTGTTGTTCATGAACGCAAGAAGATCACGCTCGAACCGGGCCACGTCCGACAGCGGCAGCTTGTCGAGGTAGCCGTTGGTGCCGGCGAAGATGACAACCACGATTTCCGCGTTGGTCAGCGGCGAGTACTGCGGCTGCTTCATCAGCTCGGTCAGACGCGCGCCACGGTTCAGCAGTCGCTGGGTCGAGGCGTCGAGGTCGGAACCGAACTGGGCGAAGGCCGCCATCTCGCGGTACTGGGCCAGCGACAGTTTCACCGGACCGGCGACCGAGGACATGGCCGAGGTCTGGGCCGACGAACCGACGCGCGACACCGACAGACCGGTGTTCACGGCGGGACGGATGCCCTGGAAGAACAGTTCCGTTTCCAGGAAGATCTGGCCGTCGGTGATCGAGATCACGTTGGTCGGAATGAACGCCGACACGTCGCCGCCCTGGGTTTCGATGATCGGCAGCGCCGTCAGCGAGCCTGCGCCGAAGTCCTCGTTCAGCTTTGCCGAACGCTCCAGCAGGCGGGAGTGGAGGTAGAACACGTCGCCCGGGTAGGCTTCACGCCCCGGCGGACGGCGGAGCAGCAGGGACATCTGGCGGTAGGCCACGGCCTGCTTGGAGAGGTCATCGTAGATGATCAGCGCGTGGCGGCCGTTGTCACGGAAGTGCTCGGCCATCGCGGTCGCGGTGTAGGGCGCGAGGTACTGCATCGGCGCCGGGTCGGACGCGGTTGCAGCGACGATGATGGAGTATTCCATCGCGCCGTTTTCCTCGAGCTTCTTCATCAGCTGCGCCACGGTGGAGCGCTTCTGGCCGATGGCGACGTAGACGCAGTAGAGCTTCTTGCTCTCGTCATCGCCGGCGGCTTCGTTGTAGGACTTCTGGTTCAGGATCGCGTCGAGAGCCACGGCGGTCTTGCCGGTCTGACGGTCGCCGATGATCAGCTCGCGCTGGCCGCGGCCGATCGGGATCATTGCGTCGATCGACTTGAGGCCGGTCGCCATCGGTTCGTGCACCGACTTACGCGGGATGATGCCCGGCGCCTTGACGTCCGCGACCAGACGCTTGGAGGCGTTGATCGGGCCCTTGCCGTCCAGCGGGTTGCCGAGACCGTCGACCACGCGGCCGAGCAGTTCGTCACCGGCGGGCACGTCCACGATCGAGTTCGTGCGCTTGACGGTGTCGCCCTCCTTGATGTCCCGGTCGGAACCGAAGATCACGACGCCGACGTTGTCGGTTTCGAGGTTGAGCGCCATACCCATGATGCCGCCCGGAAATTCGACCATCTCGCCCGCCTGGACGCTGTCGAGGCCATAGACGCGGGCGATACCGTCACCGACGGAAAGCACCCGGCCGACTTCGGCCACTTCGGCCTCCTGGCCAAAGTTCTTGATCTGCTCCTTCAGGATCGCAGAGATTTCGGCTGCCTGGATTCCCATCTTATCCGACCTCTTTCATGGCATTCTGGAGTGAGTTGAGCTTGGACCGGATCGACGTGTCGATCATCCGAGAGCCCACCTTGACGACAAGACCGCCGATAAGGGCTTCATCGACGGTCGCATTGATTTTCACGTCCTTGCCGACCGCAGCGGCCAGCGTCTTGGACAGTTTGTCAGACTGGGTCTTGGTCAGCGCCTTCGCGCTCACGACCTCGGCGGTCACCTCGCCCTTGTGCTCTGCAATGGCGGCGCGCAGGGCGGCGACCAGTTGCGGCAGGACGAAAAGGCGCCGTTTGGAGGCCATCAGCCCCAGCGTGCTTTTCATGGTGGCCGAAAGGCCCATCTTGTCGGCCAGCGCGGCGACGGCCTTGCCCTGGGCATCGCGCGAGTAGACCGGCGAGGAGATCAGCGCACGGAAATCCGCGCTGTCGTTCAGCGCGGCTTCGAGTGTGTCGATGTCTGTCTCGAGGGCGTCGAGCCCGTTGTCACCCTTGGCGATGTCGAAAACGGCAGTCGCATAACGCGCGGCGATGCCGGATGAGATCGAAGCTGGTTCGGACACGTCCACCCTTCCGCGTTCGGGCCCCGGTCTCCGCGCAAGCGAACGCGGCCCCGGGGCGTGGGAGCCTTGATAGTTGTCAAAGCATCAAAATCGGCGTGGGTGTAGCAGAGGCCCATGATGCGGGCAACCTGCTATAAAGCCTTTTGTGACGGGTTTTTCACCCTTGTTTTCCTGCCCGCGCCGCGCTGCGGCGGTTTCGCCCAAACTGTTAGCGCTCGCGTTCGCGTTACCGGTCGCCGCGCACGATTCTCGGGACGAGCCGGCCGTTGCCCCGCTATCGTCCGCAGGCAATTTGGTAGCGCTATGGAAACAGTGTGTTTCCTCATGAGCAATAGGTGGCCATTCCCTGCCCGACAGTCCACCCTCGGCATTGCGGAGCCGGCAGACCCGGCATCCGTATTGCTGTGGGGGCATTGATGGAACTTTTCGCGATATTCGGCCTCGCCATAATCGGCGGGCTTCTGATCGGCTTTGATGTTTTTGATGACGACGACGATCCGGAGCAGGACGTTGCCACGCCCGAGCCCGAAACGCCCGAAGGTCCGGGCCAGCCGGACCCCTCGGGCATCCTTTTCGGCAGCGGGACGCAGGTCGTCTCCGGCACCGGCGGCGCCGACACCTTCTCGCTGACCGATGACAGCCTTGGCCTTGGCGGTGCGGGCGACGACAGCGCGGAACTTAGCGAGGATGTGATATTCCGCGGTGGCGAGGGCGATGACGACATCCTCGCCATGAACCGGTCCGAAGCCTTTGGCGAGGCCGGCCAGGACACGCTGGTCAGCCGTGGCAATGCGACGGTGCATGGCGGATCGGGCGACGACACCCTGACCGTGCGCGACACCGGCCTTGCCGAAGGTGGCGCTGGCGCGGACGAGATCACGGTCCGAGGCGCGGGCACCGGGTTCGGGGGCAACGGCGACGACATGGTTCAGGCCTATGGCGAGACGGGGCCCGGCACCGTTTCAGGCGGGGATGGCGACGACTATGTCAGCGCACTGCGCGGCGGCACCGCGTCGGGCGACGCGGGCGACGACACCGTAGTCGCGGGCAACGGATCGACCGCCGACGGCGGCACCGGCAACGACCTGGCCGAGGCGATCTATTCCCCGAGCTACGACACCACGCTGGACGCCGCCACCGTCACGGGCGGCGACGGGGACGACACCGTGGGCGCCATCAACGGCGGGTTGGCGCAGGGCGAGGCGGGCGATGACCTGATGTATGCCCGCAGGATGGGCGATCCGGGCGACCCCGATGCGGCAGAGCAGAGATGGGACATCGCGCTGGAGGGCGGCGAAGGCGACGACACGCTGATGTTCATCGATTCCTCCTACAGCGCGGTCTACGGGTCGGACATTCTGGCGACCGGAGGCGACGGTGCGGATACATTCCTGCTGAGCAATGACGTCTATGGCCAGGCAGGGATGTATGACTTTATCGACACGGATTCCGGCGCACCGACCCTGTCGCCGGATTTCCCGCTGTCCGCCGATATCGGCACGATCACCGACTTCGATCCGGCCGAGGACATGCTGGTGATCGAAATGTCGGATGCCGAGGTGTCGCCATACGTCGTGACCCGGACGGAAGCCGTGGCGACCGCGACCGGCACCGACCTGATCCTGACCGCCGAGAACACCGAGGACAGCAATGCGCCGGTCATCACGCGGACCCTGCATGTCACCGGCGCCACGCCCGACGATCTGGACGGTCTGGTGATGATCGAGGACTACGACCACTTCGCCGCGATCTACCGTCCCGCGTCAGCCGCCTGACCGGTCCGGCGATCCGGGGCGGCGCCGACGCGCGCCGTCTCGGGCTTGCCCGCGCCCAGGCCCTCCAGCACTTTAAGTCCACGCGGCTGATGCACCTTCACGCCGGGGCCCGACGGCATCTGCACCCGCTTGGTCGCCTCGACCATGATGACGCCGCCGTTCATCACCATCGAGAACTTGCGCCCGAACTTTTCGACCGTGACACCCGACTTGAGCCAGAACCGTTTCGACGAAGGCGGCTGGTAGAGCAGCGAGACATGGGTCTCGGGGATGAACCCGTGTCGCCGCAGCTGCGTCTCGAGCTGGCTCTGGCTGTAGGGACGCCCGTGCCCGAAGGGCGTCCGGTCGTTCCGCGCCCAGAGCCCCGACCGGTTCGGCACGACAAAGATCGCCCGCCCGCCGGGGCCGAGCACGCGGAAGCATTCCTGCATCAGGTCCGAGGGCCGTTCGCTGACCTCCAGCCCGTGCATGACCACCAGCTTGTCGACATGCCCCGTCTCGACCGGCCACTCCGTTTCCTCGCACAGCACCGACACGTTGGGCATCCCGGCGGGCCACGGCATCGCGCCCTGCGCCGCGGGCATCAGCCCGATCACCCGGCGCGCGTCGGCAAGGTAGGGGCGCAGCAGCGGCACGGCGAAGCCGTAGCCCGCCACGGTCTGGCCCTTCGCCTCGGGCCAGAGCTTCAGGAGATTGTCGCGGACATGCTGCTGCACCGCCCGACCGAGCATCGACCGGTAGTAGAAATTCCGCAGATCCGTCACATCCTGATGCATTGCACCTCAGCCGCGCATGGGGTTCCATGAAGACAATAGCAACGGAAAGGCCATTTGCCATGCCCCTGGACATCGTCACGATCCCCTGCCGCACCGACAACTATGCCTATCTGGTCAAGGGTCCGGACGGGGTCTGCATCATCGACGCGCCCGAAGCGGGGCCGATCATCGCCGCCGCCGAGGAACGCGGATGGACACCGGGGGTGCTGATGATCACCCACCACCACGGCGACCACACCGCCGGAACGGACGAGCTGAAAGCGCGTTTCGGCGTCAAGGTCATGGGACCGAAAGCCGAGGAGGCCAAGCTGCCGCCGCTCGACATGGCGCTGACCGAGGGGATGAACGGTGGCGAGGGCGAAGGCTATACCGTGCCGCTCGACGTGCCGGGCCACACGCTGGGCCACATGGCGTTCCACTTCCCCAACGGCGGCGCGATCTTTACCGCCGACAGCCTGATGGCATGGGGCTGCGGCCGCGTGTTCGAGGGCACGATGGAGATGCAGTACGCCACCATGTGCAAGCTGGCCGCCCTGCCCCCCGAGACGATGATCTACTCCGGCCACGAATACACGACGGCGAACGGAAAGTTCGCGCTGTCCATTGAACCGGAGAACGCGAAACTTATCTCTCGCATGAAAGAGGTCGAAGCCGCGCGGGCCGCGGGCCGTCCCACAGTCCCCGTTCCGCTGTCCGTGGAACTTGAAACCAACCCCTTCCTGCGCTGTCACACGCCGGAACTGCAGGCCGCCATGAACATGGCGGGCGCCGACCCGGCAGAGGTGTTTGCGGCCGTCCGAAAGGCCAAGGACAACTTCTGATGCGTGAAAGTCGCGCGCGGACGCATCGGTTTCGGGAAATGTGAACGGTAAATCACAAATAACCCTTGAAGCCCCACGGATATCGACCAAACTTTCATACTATGAGGCCATGGTCGGGACCGGGGCCCTCGGCGCCCCGCCCCTTCCCCAATCAGAAGGAGCATCCAGTTGCCTTCATTCTCGACGACACTGGAACAGGCAATCCACGCCGCGCTTGCACTTGCGAATGCGCGACGTCACGAATTCGCGACGCTGGAGCACCTGTTGCTGGCGTTGATCGACGAACCGGACGCATCCAAAGTGATGAAGGCCTGCTCCGTCGATACCGAAGACCTGCGCAAGACCCTCGTGGAATTCATCGAGGATGACCTGTCGAATCTCGTCACCGACGTCGACGGTTCCGAGGCGGTTCCGACCGCTGCCTTCCAGCGCGTGATCCAGCGCGCTGCCATCCACGTCCAGAGTTCCGGACGCACCGAAGTGACCGGCGCCAACGTGCTGGTCGCGATCTTTGCAGAACGAGAGTCCAACGCGGCCTATTTCCTGCAGGAACAGGACATGACCCGCTACGACGCGGTGAACTTCATCGCGCATGGCGTGGCCAAGAACCCGGCCTATGGCGAAAGCCGCCCAGTCACCGGCGCCACCGAGCCGGAGGAGGAAGCCACGCAAACCGCATCCGCTGAACCGGGCGAAGCCAAGGAAAGCGCGCTCGACAAGTATTGCGTCGACCTGAACGCCAAGGCGCGCACGGGCGATGTCGACCCGCTCATCGGGCGCGAATCCGAGGTGGAGCGCTGTATCCAGGTGCTCTGCCGCCGCCGCAAGAACAACCCGCTTCTGGTGGGCGACCCCGGTGTCGGCAAGACCGCCATCGCCGAAGGTCTGGCGCGCAAGATCGTCAACGGCCAGACCCCCGAGGTCCTGTCCGAAACCACGATCTATTCGCTCGACATGGGCGCGCTGCTGGCCGGCACCCGCTACCGCGGCGATTTCGAGGAACGGCTCAAGGCCGTGGTGAACGAGCTTGAGGAACATCCCGACGCGGTGCTCTTCATCGACGAGATCCACACGGTCATCGGCGCCGGCGCGACCTCGGGCGGGGCCATGGACGCATCGAACCTGCTGAAGCCCGCGCTTCAGGGCGGCAAGCTGCGCTGCATGGGCTCCACCACCTACAAGGAGTTCCGCCAGCACTTCGAAAAGGACCGCGCGCTGAGCCGCCGGTTCCAGAAGATCGACGTGAACGAGCCGACGGTCGAGGACACGGTGAAAATCCTCAAGGGCCTCAAGCCCTACTTCGAGGAGCATCACTCGGTCCGCTACACCGCCGACGCGATCAAGTCGGCCGTGGAGCTGTCCGCGCGCTACATCAACGACCGGAAACTGCCCGACAAGGCCATCGACGTGATCGACGAGGCCGGCGCGGCGCAGCATCTGGTGGCCGAGTCCAAGCGCCGCAAGACCATCGGCGCCAAGGAGATCGAGGATGTCGTGGCCAAGATCGCCCGCATCCCCCCGAAATCCGTGTCCAAGGACGACGCCGAGGTGCTCAAAGACCTCGAAGGCACGCTCAAGCGCGTCGTCTTCGGCCAAGACAAGGCGATCGAATCCCTCGCTTCGGCGATCAAGCTGGCCCGTGCCGGCCTGCGCGAACCGGAAAAGCCGATCGGCAACTACCTGTTCGCGGGCCCGACCGGGGTCGGCAAGACCGAGGTGGCCAATCAGCTGGCCGACAGCCTTGGCGTGGAACTGCTCCGCTTCGACATGTCGGAATACATGGAGAAGCACGCGGTTTCCCGCCTGATCGGCGCGCCTCCGGGCTATGTCGGCTTTGACCAGGGCGGCCTGCTGACCGACGGCGTCGACCAGCATCCGCACTGCGTGCTGCTGCTGGACGAGATCGAGAAGGCGCATCCGGATGTCTACAACATCCTGCTGCAGGTGATGGACCACGGGAAACTGACCGACCACAACGGCCGGACGGTGAACTTCCGCAACGTGATCCTGATCATGACCTCCAACGCGGGCGCGTCGGAACAGGCCAAGGCCGCCATCGGCTTCGGTCGCGACCGGCGCGAGGGCGAGGATACGGCGGCGATCGAACGCACGTTCACGCCGGAATTCCGCAACCGTCTGGATGCCGTGATCTCCTTCGCCCCGCTGGGCAAGGAAATCATCCTGCAGGTGGTCGAGAAGTTCGTGCTTCAGCTCGAGGCACAGCTGATGGACCGCGGCGTGACGATCGAACTGACCAAGCCCGCAGCCGAATGGCTGGGCGAAAAAGGCTACGACGACAAGATGGGGGCGCGGCCGCTGGCCCGCGTCATCCAGGAACACATCAAGAAGCCGCTGGCCGAGGAACTGCTCTTCGGCAAGCTGGCCAAGGGTGGCGTCGTCAAGGTCGCGCTGAAGAACGGCGAGATCGACCTCCAGATCGACGGGCCGGAGCATCCGCGCCTGTCCGGCAACAAGCCCCCGCTGCTGACGGCGGAGTGATCCGGAAACGGATCGCAAGGAAATCGGAAAGGCCCGGCCCCGCGCCGGGCCTTTTCCTTTGTGATCGGGCAGATGGGTCAGCGCGCTTGCTTTCCAACACCGAACGAAGAAGATGCCGGCATGCGCCACATCCTTCCCCTGCTCGTCCTCGCCCTGCCCTTTCCCGCCGCGGCACAGCCAGTCCTGCAACTGCCCGCCGACTGCTCGCTGGGTGAAACCTGCTACATCCAGAACTACGTCGACACCGACCCGACCGAGGGCGCCGTCGACTATGCCTGCGGCGTGCTCTCCTACGACCGGCACAAGGGCACCGACGTCGCCCTGCCCTCGCTGGCCGCGATGGAGGCGGGCGTGAACGTCGTCGCCTCGGCCGCCGGGCTGGTGCGCGGGGTGCGGGACGGTATGGAGGACCGCGTCTTCACCGCCGAGTCCGAGGCCGAGATCGACGGACGGGATTGCGGCAACGGCGTGGTTATCCGCCACGAGGACGGCTGGGAAACCCAGTACTGCCATATGAAGCAGGGCAGTGTGACCGTGAAGGCCGGCGACAGGGTCGAGGCGGGAGCGGTGCTTGGCCAGATCGGCCTGAGCGGGCGCACCCAGTTCCCGCATGTCCACCTGTCGGTCCGCTACAACGACGCCGTGGTCGACCCGTTCCGCCCTGAGGCGGAGCCGGGCCAGTGCGGGCTGGCGGCGGGTGAAACGCTCTGGTCCGATCCCCCGGCCTACCAGGCGGGCGGGCTGCTGAGCGCCGGCTTCGCCGCGGCCATCCCGGACTATGACGCGGTCAAGGCCGGAACCGCGCACAGTGCCGAGATGTCGTCGACCACCCCGGCCATCGTCGTCTGGGCGTTTGGGTTCGGCAGCCGGATGGGGGATATCCTGTCCATGCGGATCACAGGACCCGAAGGCGAGATCTTCGCCACGGAGACCGAACTGGAGAAGGCGCAGGCCCAGTATTTCCGGGCGGGAGGCAAGCGGAACCGGGGCGCCCTGCCCCCCGGCACCTACACCGGCGATCTGACCCTGACTCGCGACGGCAAGGAAATCAGCCGGATCGCGACGGAAATGACCGTCCGCTGAGCCTCAGCGCTCGGTCAGCTTGAGCTCGATCCGCCGGTTCTGCGCGCGCGCCTCGGGCGAGGAGCCTTCCGTGATCGGCTGATACTGACCGAACCCGTTGGCAGACAGCCGGGACGGCGGCACATTGAGCTCGTCGGTCATAAACCGCACCACGGACAAGGCCCGCGCCTGGCTCAGTTCCCAGTTATCGGCAAACTCGGCGTTGCGCGTCAGCGGCACGTCGTCCGTGTGACCGTCCACACGCAGGATCCAGTCGATTCCCTGCGGGATCTCGGAGGCGATATCCCCGATCAGCAGGGCGACCTTGGCGATCTCGTTCCGGCCCTCGGTCGACAGTTCCGCCTGACCGGGCGCGAAGAGGACCTCGGAGGAGAAGACAAAGCGGTCGCCGACGATCTTCACGCCCTCGCGGTTGCCGAGGATCTCGCGCATGCGGCCAAAAAATTCCGACCGGTAGCGTTCGAGGTCCTTGGCCTGCGCCTCCAGCCGCTTGCGCTCGGCCTCTTCCAGCTCGGCGCGCTTGCGCTGCTCGGATGCAGCGCGGGCCAGCGCGGTGTTCAGGTCCTGCCCGAGGCTCGCGATCTCGACCTTCGCGGCGGCGTCGCGCTCCTTGGCGTCGTCCAGCAGCGCCTGCAGCGAGCCGAGCTGCGACCGAAGGGCGGCGACCTGCTGGTTCAGCAGCGTCGCGCGGCGGGCGGCTTCGGCGGAATGGGACTGTTCCTCGGCCAGTTGCGCCTTGGCCTGCCGCAGCAGGACCTCGCGCTGCTCGGCCTCGGACAGCTGCGCCTGCGCGGATTGTTCGGCCTTCAGCTTGGCGGCCAGCGCGGCGGCCAGCTGGCGCTCGATCTCTTCGCGGTCCATCGTCGCGGCCTCGGCCGCCTGACGTGCGGCCAGCGCGGCGGCGAGCTGTCGCTCGGCCTCGGCCTTGTCCTCGGTCAGCGCGGCAAGCCTGTTCTCGGCCTCGACCGTGGCGGCTTCGGCAGCGTCGATCCGGGCGTTCAGTGCGGCCTCGGCCTCGGCCCGTTCTGCGGCGGCGCGGGTCAGTTCCTGCTGAAGCCCGGCCACCTCGCGGCTGCGTCCTTCGGTGGCGGCGGTCAGTTCGGATTCGGTCCGGGCGACGGCAGCCTGCAGACCGGCGACTTCCGAGCGGGCTTCGGCCAGCTGTGCCTCGGCCTCTTCGGCGCGGGCGCGGGCGGTGTCGAGTTCCGCGTTCAGCGCGGCGCGGCCCTGATCGCCCGCCAGCAGCGCGGCGGCGAGCTGAGCGGACAGGTCATCCCGACGCGCCTGCGCGGCGGCGAGCATGGTCAGCGTCTCCTCGGCCTTCTTGCGCTGTTCCTCCAGCGCCAGCGTCATCGCGGTCAGTTCGTCATCCGCGTTCTTCAGCCGTTCGCGCAGCGCCTCGGCGGCGGCGGCTTCGGCCAGACGGGCCTGTTCCTGCTCGGTCAGGCTGGATTCCAGATCGGCGATCCGCGCCGTCAGCCCCGAATTGGCGTCCGCCGCGTCGGCATTCGCCGTCTCAAGCCGCGCGATGGTGGCGGCAAGGCTCTCGTTCGTCTCGGCGGCGTCGGCGTTCTTTGTCCTGAGATCCGCGATCAGCGCCTCCAGCGCCTCGCGCCGGGCGGCGGCGAGGCGTGCTGTTTCCACGCCTGCGTCAATCTCGCTCCGCGCCTGCGCCAGCGCCAGTTGCAGCGCCTCCTGATCCGTAATCAGCCGCGCCTGCGCCTGTTCCAGCGCCTCCTTATCGGCGACCAGCCCCTGCCGCGTCTCCTCAAGCGAGGCCACCTGATCGCGGGCATCGTCGCGTTCGCCGGTCAGCGTGGCGATCTGGGCCTGCGCACGGTTCTGCGCGGCCAGAAGGCTGGCGACCTGCGACTCGAAATCGGTGATCCGCGCCTCGGCGGCGCGCAGGTCGCGGCTGGTCTGGTCCCGCTCGGCGGTCAGGGCCGTCAGCAGGGCGGTCTGCTGCTCGGCCTCGGATCGCGCCTCGGCCAGCGTGGCGTTCAGGGTGTCGAGGTCGGAGGTCAGGCGGCTGGTCCGCGTCCGCTCCAGCCCGAGGGCCTGAGCGAGGGCCGCGACCTCGGTCGTCAGCTCGTCAAGCTCGGTCTCCTGCCCGGTGATGGTTTCCTTCAGCACGAACTGCACGACCATGAAGATCGTCAGCACGAACATCAGGACCAGCAGCAGCCCCGTCATCGCGTCGACGAAGCCGGGCCAGATCGACCCCTGGAACCGGTTGCCGGTGCGCCGTGAAAGCGCCATGCCTCAGCCCTCCTGGCCCCCGCCGGATCGCTTGATCGGCGCGGGCGTGCCCGCCAGCGGACCGGGCCGCCGCTGCGACGCCTGAACCGCGCGGGACAGAGCCGCGAGATCGGTCCGCAGCTCGGTCATGGTTTCCTGCCGGCCCGCCGAGATTTCTTCCAGGATGCGCAGCAGCTGCACGTCGATCGAGCGCAGGCGCATCCGGCTCTCGGCATCGAGCCCTTCTCCGGCCTCTTGCCGGGACAGCTGATCCAACAGCCTTTCCTGCCCCTCGGCCACCCTCAGAAGAGGGGGTATAACGGGGTTGTGTTCGGCCTGTTCGTTCAGCCGCGCGGCCAGTGCGCTGACCGCGTCGGTCAGGTGGCCGATCCGTTCATCCAGCATCGACCGGTTGATGTCGGACTGCGTGAACATGGTCTGCAGGCTTTCCATCTGCTCGGCCATGTGGTCCATGACGCCCGCCAGCGCGCCCGCCTCGCCGCCCTCGCCGTCGCCGCTGGCAAAGCTGACGCGGGTGATGGTCGACAGCCATTCCTCCAGCTCGCGGTAGAACCGGTTCTGACCGTGGCCCGCGAACAGCTCCAGCAGGCCCACGACGAGCGACCCGGTCAGGCCGAGCAGCGAGGATGAGAACGCCACCCCCATGCCGCCGAGCTGGCTTTCGAGGCCGGTCATCAGCCGGTTGAACACCTCCACCCCGCCCTCGCCGTCACGCGGCGCGAGGCCGCGGATCGTGTCGACCACCGCCGGGACGGTGGTGGCGAGGCCATAGAAGGTGCCCAGAAGGCCAAGGAAGATCAGCAGGTTGACGATGTAGCGCGTGATTTCACGCGCCTCGTCGATGCGGGTGGCGACGGATTCGAGGATCGACGTGGCCGAGGTCGAGGATATCTGCATCCGCGACCGCCGCGACCGGAGCAGCGTGGCAAGCGGCGTCAGCAGGCGCGGCGCCTCGACGTCGTCGACCTCGTTCCGGTCGGCGGCGAAAGCCTCGATCCAGCGGACCGAGGCGATCAGCTGCACCACCTGCCAGAAGCACGCGATGATCCCGAGCGCGAAGACGAAGGCGATGAAGCCGTTCAGGTAGAGGTTGGCGACAAAGACGGGCAGGACCCGTGGCGCGGCGATGAACATGCCTGCGGCGGTCAGCCCAAGCACGATCAGCATGAGCATGATCTGGCGCACGGGCTGGGAGAACTGCGTATGGGCCTCGCGGTCCGGCTGGTCCATTCGGACGGATCCTGACACTGGTTTGTTTGGCCGATTCTACGGGTTCGGCCCGTTCAAGCCAAGGACTTATCTGTTATTTCGCGCACGCGGGCGGACAGGTCTTCCAGTTCCGCATCACGAATTCCGAGTTCGATCAAGTGCGATACGGTCGACCAGAGGTAATCCCGGTTCGGACCCCGCCCGCCATGCGCCCCGGCGATGATGCCGGCCTGCTCCTCCAGCGGCAGGCCGCCGCAGTATTGCACGTGATCGCGATCGACCACATAGGCCAGCGCCTGCACCGCGCGCCCGTCGTCCAGCATCAGCGGCACGACCTCCTCGCGATAGGCCGAGGACACCAGTTCCCGTTCGCGCAGCGCGGCGAGGATATCCGCCTGCCCCGCCTCGGGCAGGCGCAGGGCGATGCCCCGGCACACCTCGCCCGGCGCGTGGTCCAGCGCCAGCACGAGGCCGGGCGCCTCGGGGCTGCCGCGATGGTGGATCGAGCGCATGCAGAAGGTGCGGGCATAGCCGTCGATCCGGGCCAGCGCCCGTTCGGCCGGATCGAACTCGGGGTTCCACATCAGCGACCCGTATCCGAACACCCACGTTTCCATCTCACCCCCGGCTCGCGCGCAATTCACTGGCCCGCGCCGGGCGGGGCTTGTATTCCCCGGACGGCGCGCCATGTGCCCCGACTATCATCTCGGCCCCCCAGTTACAAAGAGACCCCGCAGTGAAGAAGCTTCTCGCCCTCGTCCTGATCCTCGCCCTCGGCTGGTCCGCCTACTGGGTGATCGGATCGCGTTCGGCCAAGGGCGCGTTCGAGGGCTGGTTCGCCGACCGCCGCGCGGAAGGCTGGCAGGCGGATTACGCGGACCTGAGCGTCCGGGGGTTCCCCAACCGCTTCGACACCACCTTCACCGACCTCGCTATCGCGGACCCGGCCACCGGATGGGCATGGGAGGCGCCGTTCTTCCAGCTGCTGGCGCTGTCCTACCAGCCGACCCGCGTGATCGCCGTCTTTCCGCCGGAAAGCACCGTGGCCACCCCGATCGAACGGCTGGCGGTCACGGCAGGCGACCTGAAGGCCAGCCTATCGCTGTCCCCTGCCCCGCGCCTGCCGCTGGAACGCGCGACCTTCGTGGGCTCGGACATCACCGTCGGCGGCGAGGCCGGCGCCTCGGTCGGCACCCTGCGGCTGGCGACGGAGCTGAAGGCCGAGACCGAGGCGACCTATCGCTACGGCGTTCTGACCGAGGGGGTCACGGTGCCCGACGTTCTGCTGTCCCGGCTGGCACAGGGGATCTCGCTGCCGCCGGTGCTGACCCGGCTGGAACTGGACATGGACACGGCCTTCGACCGCCCGTGGGATCTGGACGCGCTGGAACGCGCCCGGCCGCAGCCACAGCAGATCGTCCTGCGCAAGGCCGAGGGGGTCTGGGGCGAACTGCAACTGGCGGCGACCGGCACGCTGGATATCGACGCGCTCGGCCAGCCCGAGGGCGAGATCGCGATCAAGGCCGAACGCTGGCGCGAGATGCTGGGCGTCGCGGTCAACGCGGGCGTCCTGCCCGGCGGGGTGGCGGACCAGGTCGAGAAGGGGCTGAGCTTTCTCGCCAACCTGACGGGCCGTCCCGACAGCCTGAACGTGACGCTGACATTCTCGGGCGGGCGGGTCTATCTGGGGCCGGTCCCGCTGGGTCCCGCCCCCATCATCCGCCTGCGCTGAGGGCATCCGCCCCGATCTTGCGTGCCGCAGCGGCGAAACGCCCCTTATCTTGTGGACAAAGCCGCCGAAGGTCTTTTCCCGCGTGGCCCGAGATGCCATAGTGTCCGACAACCAAGAAGAGCAGACGACATGGCAGACGACCTCCTCGCGGCCGCGCCGCAAACCACCTACGACGCCTCCTCGATCGAGGTTCTCGAAGGGCTGGAACCCGTTCGCAAGCGCCCCGGCATGTATATCGGCGGCACCGACGAACGCGCGCTTCACCATCTGGTGGCCGAGATCCTCGACAACTCCATGGACGAGGCCGTGGCGGGCCATGCCAACCGGATCGAGATCGAGCTGCATTCGGATTACGCCGTCACCGTCCGCGACAACGGGCGCGGCATGCCCTTCGACCCGCACCCCAAGTTCCCAGGCAAGTCGGCGCTGGAGGTGATCCTCTGCACCCTGCACGCGGGCGGCAAGTTCTCGGGCAAGGCCTACGAGACCTCGGGCGGCCTGCACGGCGTCGGCGCCTCGGTCGTCAACGCGCTGTCGGATTCCATGGTGGTCCAGGTCGCCCGCGACCGGAAGCTGGTGGAACAGCGCTTTTCCCGCGGCGTGCCGCAGGGCCCCCTGCAGGAAATCGGGGCGGCCCCGAACCGGCGCGGCACCACGACGACGTTCCACGCCGACGAGGAGATCTTCGGCAGCCACCGCTTCAAGCCCGCGCGCCTGTTCAAGTCGATCCGGTCCAAGGCCTATCTCTTCTCCGGCGTCGAGATCCGCTGGAAGACCGAGATCGACGATGGCGAGACCCCGCTCGAGGCGGTCTTCCACTTCCCCGGCGGCCTGTCGGACTACCTGAAGGAAACGATGGACAAGGCCTCCACCTATTCCGACCAGCCCTTCGCGGGCCGGGTGGAATTCCAGGAACGCTTCGGCGTGCCGGGCCGGGTGGAATGGGCGATCAACTGGACGCCGTCGCGCGACGGGTTCATCCAGTCCTACTGTAACACCGTCCCGACGCCCGAGGGCGGGACGCATGTCGCCGGTTTCTGGAACGCGATCCTCAAGGGGATCAAGGGCTATGGCGAGCTGATCAACAACCGCAAGGCCGCGCAGATCACCCGCGACGACCTGATCACCGGCGGCTGCGCGCTGGTGTCCTGCTTTATCCGCGAACCGGAATTCGTGGGCCAGACCAAGGACCGGCTCGCCACGACCGAGGCGCAGCGGCTGGTCGAGGGAGCGGTGCGCGACCATTTCGACAACTGGCTGGCGGCGGACACGAAATCCGCCGGTGCGATCCTCGACTTCCTCGTCCTGCGGGCCGAAGAGCGGCTGCGCAGGCGGCAGGAAAAGGAAACGCAGCGCAAGACGGCCACCAAGAAGCTGCGCCTGCCGGGCAAGCTGACCGACTGCTCCGCCACCGCGCGGGACGGGACCGAACTGTTCCTCGTCGAGGGCGACTCGGCCGGCGGCTCGGCCAAGATGGCGCGCGACCGCAAGCTGCAGGCGCTGCTGCCCCTGCGCGGCAAGATCCTGAACGTGCTGGGCGCGGCGTCGTCCAAGATCGGCACCAACACCGAGATCCAGGACCTGTGCCAGGCCATGGGCGTCGGGCTGGGGACCAAGTTCAACATCGACGACCTGCGCTACGACAAGATCATCATCATGACCGACGCCGACGTCGACGGCGCGCATATCGCGTCGCTGCTGATGACGTTCTTCTTCACCCAGATGCGGCCGCTGATCGACCACGGGCACCTCTACCTTGCCTGCCCGCCGCTGTTCCGGCTGACGCAGGGCGCGCACCGCGTCTATGTGCAGGACGAGGCCGAGCGTGATGTCTGGCTGGCCAAGGGTCTGGGCGGAAAGGGCAAGATCGAGGTCAGCCGGTTCAAGGGTCTGGGCGAGATGGACGCGAAGGACCTCAAGGAAACGACGATGGACGTGAACACGCGCAAGCTGATCCGCGTCACCATCGACGAGGACGAGCCGGGCGAGACCGGCGATCTGGTCGAACGCCTTATGGGCAAGAAGCCCGAGCTGCGATTCCAGTACATTCAGGAAAACGCACGTTTCGTGGAAGAACTGGACGTCTGAGGCCCTCCGCCACGGATAACGCCCGGATCTTAATCACTTGGGGCCGAGCGAATCGGCGCAACTCAAAGTTGCATTCTCATTACTTTATTCACAGGCCTCCCCATTTTCGGCGGATTCCCGCCTGTGCCGACACGCTCCGAACACTTTGAGGCAATTGCGCCAACAAGTGCCCAAGTCTCGCCCCGATCGGTCAAATTCACGCCCGGTTTCCCAAGCTTGTTAAGGAGGTAGCAAGTAAGGAAGCCAGCAATGCGCCAGCTGTTGTCACGAGTGGGGGCTTTCACGAGGGACGAACGGGGATCGGCCACGGTCGAATCCGTCATCTGGATACCGATCTTTGTCTGGGTCCTCGCGCTGATCATCAACGTTTCGATGATCGTGTTCGAAAAGAACCAGGCCTACCGCATCGTGCAGAACGCGAACCGCATTCTCAGCACCGGCAACATGTCCTCCACGACCCAGGTCGAGGAATACATCCAGGCCGAACTCGCCTCCTTCGCGCCGAACGCGCAGGTCAACACCTCGATCGAGAACGGCGTCGTCACCAGCCGCGTCTACTACCAGATCTCCGACCTGCTCCTACCCAACGTGATCGAACAGCTTGCCAATATAGGCATCACGATCTCGGCCAAGCACTACGTGGAATACTGACATGACCGCATCCCGGCTGATCGCCGCCCGCCTTCGCCGCACCGCGCGCGAGGAACAGGGCGCAATGACCATCCTCGCCCTCTATGTCCTTGCCGGCGCCCTGCTCATCAGCGCCTTTGCCGTGGACTTTGCCTATCTGCAATCCGCCCGCACCCAGTTGCAGGTCGCCGCCGACAGCGCGGCCCACGCGGCGCTCTATTTCCGCGAAACGCACAGCCCGGATCAGGCCAAGCAGAAGGCGCTGGAAATCGCGCGCAGCGACATGCCGGAAGCCAGCTACGGCAAGATCCTGAGCGTGGAGGATGTCGAGTTCGGGTACTGGAACAGCGCCACCAAGACCTTCGTCGCCAATCCCTACGGCGTCGATGCCGTCCGTGTCCGTCCGTCCCGCGCGCAGGAAAGCGGCAATCCGGTCTACACCTACCTGTTCCGCCTGATGAACCATGCGGAGTGGGACGTGCGCACCTCGGCCATCTTCACCACCTACCAGCCCCCATGCATGCGCGAAGGCTTCGTCGCGCAGGGCGTGGTCGATATCCAGTCGAACAACAGCTATTTCAACGGCTTCTGCATCCATTCGAACACCTACGTCTCGATCAACTCGAACAACTTCTTCGAGCAGGGAACGGTGGTGTCGATGCCGGACCTGTCGCTGCTGGACCTCCCCAATTCGGGGCTCGAAACCAACGAAGGCCTGCAGCTGGCGCTGCGCCGGGGCTACTACCGCCTGCGCGTCCTGAACAAGATCGAGGCGATCAAGGACGATCTGGACTGGGGTGCCGGCAAATACGTGCCCGACTACATCTATGGCACCGCGCATTACCAGCTGACCGGCACGCGTCTGGTCGCCGCCGATTTCCTGCCCAACCGGATCAACGACCTGAACTGCTCGGGCGGAAAGGCCACGATCGAGGCCGGAGAGCACCTCAAGGACATGGTGCTTCTGGTGAACTGCGAACTGAAATTCGGTCAGGGCGTGCTGCTCGAGAACGTGATGATCTTCAACTCGGACACGTCGGCCAACTCGTTCAACTCGCCCTCGGGGTTCCAGATCGGCATTAACGACGGGTGCGGCGAGGGCGGCGGCGCACAGCTGATCACCATGGGCGGGTTCAGCGTGGCGTCGGACCTGCAGATCTACGGGGGCCAGATCATCGCCAAGGGCGACATCGAATTCGCGGCCCGCGCCGACGGCATTCAGGGTGCCTCGCTGATCGCGGGGGGGATCATCAGCGGGACGTCGAACATGAACATGGGTTTCTGCGGGTCCGGGATGGAGGGGAATATCGAAGCCCCCTACTTCCGCATGGCTCTCTGACCGGCCGCATCCGGTCGGACCTGACGGCGCGGGAAGAGGAGCCCGCGCCGTTTTCACGTCCGTTGGCCGCTCAGCCCGATCCGAGCGCGACGACCGTGTCCCACAGGTCCTGCGGCACCCCGACCGGATCGCGCGGCGCGCGTCCCTGACCCGGCAGCCGCGCGCCCTCGTCCGCCGCGACCGCCGCCGCGATCTGGCCGAAGGCTCCGGCGAAGTCCGGCGCGGTGGCGGGGTCGATCAGCAGGTAGAACTGCCCGAAGTCATGCGGCGGCCCGCTGTCCTCGCGCAGCGGGTGGACGTTCTGGCTCAGCACCGAGCCGGTCATCGCCGCCGCCAGCAGCTCCGCCATCAGGCCGAAACCCCAGCCCTTGTAGCCCCCCGCCGACGACAGCGCGCCCTTCAGCGCCGCCTGCGGGTCGGTCGTGGGCCGGCCCTCGGCATCGACCGCCCAGCCCTCCGGAATCGCCTCGCCCGCCTCCGCCGCCATGGTGATGCTGCCGAGCGCGGTGGCCGAGGTCGAGAAATCGAACTGCATCGCCACCCCGCCCTGCCCGTCCGGCACCGAGAACGCGATCGGATTGGTCCCGATCACCCGTTTCCGCCCGCCCGGCGCGGCGACCGTGGGCGAGGCGTTGGTCAGCCCCAGCCCCACCATCCCCGCCCGCGCGATCTGGCCGGTGAAATATCCCATGGCCGTCGCCGTGTGCGAATGCGCCACCGTCAGCGCCGCGACGCCGTTAGCCCGCGCGGCCTCCAGCGCGGCGGGGAACCCCGCGGCGAAGGCGGGCTGCGCGAAGCCATAGGCCGCGTCGACCGCCACAAGCCCCGGACGCGGGCGAGTCACGACCGGCACCGCCTGCCCCTGCACCCGCCCGGTGCCAAGCTGCCGGCAGTAGCTTTCGACGTAGTAGAGCCCGCAGATCCGGTTCCCCGTCGCCTCGGCCTCGCGCACCGCATCCGCGACGCTGGCCGCGACCTCGGGCGCAGCGCCGTGGCGGGTCAGCGCGGCGATGGTGCGCGCTTCGATCTCGTCGAGTGAAACATCGGGCATGGCCACCCCCTTTCGCCAACCGTGGCGAGGGGGCGGCGTCCGGTCAACCTTCGGCCAGCGTTCCGGCGTCCAGCCGCAGGATCCTGTCCATCCGCGCGGCAAGCTCGAGGTTGTGGGTCGCGATCAGTGCCGACAGCCCTGTCCCGCGCACCAGATCCATCAGCGCGCCGAACACGCGGTCCGAGGTCTCGGGGTCCAGGTTCCCCGTCGGTTCGTCCGCCAGCAGCAGCTTGGGTGCATTGGCCAGCGCCCGGCAGAAGGCCACCCGCTGCTGCTCGCCGCCCGACAGCTGCGCGGGGCGGTGCGTCGCCCGCCCCTCGATCCCCACGCGGGTCAAGAGGTCGCGCGCCCGCGTCTCGGCCGCGCCCCGCGCGATGCCGTTGGCCAGCTGCGGCAGGACGATGTTCTCCAGCGCCGTGAACTCGGGCAGCAGGTGGTGGAACTGGTAGACGAACCCCACGTCCGCGCGCCGGATCGCCGTCCGCCGCCGGTCGTTCAGGCCGGTCACGTCCTCGCCCCCGATCCGCACGGTGCCGGAGTCCGGCGTGTCGAGCAGCCCCGCGATATGCAGCAGCGTCGACTTGCCCGCGCCCGATGGCGCGACCAGCGCCACGACCTCGCCCGGCTGCACCTCCAGCCCGACCTCGCGCAGCACCCGGATCTCGCCCGGCTGGCCCTTGTTGTAGGTCTTGACCAGTCCCGACAGGGACAGCACCGCCTCACTCATAACGCAGCGCCTCCACCGGGTTCATCCGCGCCGCGCGGCGGGCGGGAAAGATCGTCACGACGAAGGACAGGCCCAGCGACAGTGCCACGGCGGACAGCACGTCGCCGAACTGCAGCTTGGCGGGCAACTGGTAGATCCCCCGCACCGAGGGGTCCCAGACCCCGCCGCCGGCCACGTAGTTCACGAAGGAGAAGATCGGGTCGATCCAGATCGCGAAGGCGCAGCCGAGGATCACCCCCGCCACGGTTCCGATCACCCCGGTGAAGGCCCCGCAGATGAAGAACACCCGCAGCACCGAGCCTTCGGTCAGGCCCATGGTGCGCAGGATGCCGATGTCGCGGCCCTTGTTCTTGACCAGCATGATCAGCCCCGAGACGATGTTCATCGCCGCGATCAGCACGAGGATCGACAGGATGACGAACATCACGTTGTCCTCGATATCCAGCGCGCGCAGGAAGGCCCCCGAGGCATCGCGCCAGGTCCAGGTCAGGACCCCGTCCCCGGCGGCGACCGCCAGCGGGATGGCCATCTGGTCGACCCTGTCGGGCTGTTCGACCATCACTTCAAGTTCGTCCGCCACACCCTCGCGGTTGAAGTAGATCTGAGCCTCGGAGAACGGCATGTAGACCCGCGTCCGGTCGATGTCGTAGCGCCCGGCGGTGAAGACATAGACGACCTCGTAGGCCGAGACGCGCGGGCTGGTGCCGAAGGCGGTCTTGACCCCGTCGGGCGAGATCAGCCGGACCTTGTCGCCGATGGTCACGCCCAGTTCGCGGGCCACGCCGGACCCGATGGCGATCCCCTCGTCGAAGCGTGCGATGTCGCCCCACGAGTCCTCGGGCGTCGCGACGCGCGGGATGGTCATGAGGTCGGCCTGCGCAATGCCGAAGACCTCGACCCCCGCGTTGCTGCCGCGCGCATTGGCCATCACCTGCCCGCGCACCAGCGGCGCGACGCGGGTGACGCCGTCCACCGCGCGGACCCGTTCGGCCATCGCATCGTAGTCCGCGATCACCCGGCTGATCCGCCCGTTCTCGTCCGCCACAGCCTGCGGGTAGAGCGTCACATGGGCATTCGCGCCAAGGATCGTGTCCACGAATTCCGCCCGGAAACCCGAGCGCACCGCCAGCGTGGCGATCAGGGCGAAGACGGCCAGCGCGATCCCGATCAGCGAGATCCACGTCATCACCGACACGCCGCCCTCGGCCCGGCGCGCGCGCAGGTAGCGCCAGGCGATCAGGAACTCGAACGGCGCGAAGGGGGGCGTGCGTCCTGCCATGCTGCTTCCTCGGTGTTTTTCGTTGCGCGGGACGTTGGGCGAGGCGCGCGGCGGCGTCAAGGTTTCAGACCGCCTCACCCCGCGACATCCGCGTGAGGAAGTCGTCGGCCTCTTCGAGGATCGTCTCGCGCCTCGCCTCGTCCATCCGGTCCCATGACGCATAGATCGCGCCCATCCGGTGGTTCTTTTCGAACCGGTCGCGGTGGCGGTTCAGGAAATGCCAGTAGAGCAGGTTGAACGGGCACGCCCCCTTGCCGGTCTTCTTCTCGGCGAAATAATCGCAGCCGGTGCAGTAGTCGGACATCCTGTCGATGTAATTGGCCGACGAGGCATAGGGCTTGGACCCCACCACGCCGCCATCCGCGAACTGGCTCATGCCCACGGTGTTCGGCGCCTCGACCCATTCGAAGGCGTCGGCATAGACCGACAGATACCACTCATGCACCTCGGCCGGGTCGATGCCCGCGATCAGGGCGAAGTTGCCCGTCACCATCAGCCGCTGGATGTGATGCGCATAGGCGTTGTCGCGGGTCTGGGCGACGACCTCGCGCAGGCAGGCCATCCTGGTCTCGGCCCCCCAGTAGAGCGGCGGCAGCTTGCGCTGGTGGTTCAGCGCGTTGCGGTGCGGGTAGTCCGGTCCTTCGAGGAAATAGACCCCGCGCACGAACTCGCGCCAGCCGATGATCTGGCGGATGAAGCCCTCGGCCGACTGGATCGGCACCTCGCCCGCCTCCCACGCCGCCTGCACGGCGTCGCAGACCTCCTGCGGGGAGAGGAGGCCGACGTTCAGGTAGGGCGAGATCAGGGCGTGGTTCAGGTAGGGCTCGCCCGTCAGCATCGCGTCCTGGTAGGGCCCGAACTCCGGCAGCAGGCGGCGCACGAAATGTGACAGCGCCCGGCGTGCGTCCCCCCGCGTGACCGCGAAATCGAAGGGGCGGAGGCTGCCGAAATTGTCCGGGAATTCCCGTTGGACGAGGGCCAGCACCTCCTCCGTGATGTCGTCCGGCGTGAAGGACATCGGCGCGGAGCGCAGCAGGTCGCGCGCGGCGGGTTTGCGGTTGAGCTTGTCGTAGTTCCACTTGCCGCCCGCCGGGTCGTCGCCTTTCATCAGGTAGCCGGTCCGCCGCCGCATTTCGCGATAGAACCACTCCATCCTGAGTTCCTTGCGGCCCTCCGCCCATGCCTCGAAGTCCTTTCGGGAACAGACGAACCGGTCGTCCGGCAGCAGCTTCACCTCCAGCGGACAGTCCCGCATCGCCTCGATCAGCCGCCATTCCCCCGGCTCGGTCGCGATGACCTCGGTCGCGCCCGTCTCATCGGCCCGGCGCAGCAGTTCGCCGGGGATCGACCCGGCGTTCTCCGGATCGTCGTAGCGCGTGTAGGCGACCGTCCAGCCATCGCCGCGCAGCTCCTCGGCGAAGTGGCGCATGGCGGAGAAGATCAGCGCGATCTTCTTGGGGTGGTGCGGGGCATAGGTCGCCTCGCTCCGCACCTCGGCCATGACCACGGTGTCGCGCGCGCGGTCGGCATCTCGCAGGCAGGCCATGTCGGGCGACAGCTGGTCACCGAGGATCAGGACAAGTCGACTCACCAGACCACCCGGTCGCCGCGCCAGTCGAAGAAACCGCCGGTATGTTCCGTCGTCAGCCCTTCGACAACGCCGAGCAGGTTCTCCGCCGCCTCGTCGGGCGTGACCGAGGGATGCCGCCCGAGGTATCGCCGGGTCAGGTCGGTCTGGACAGTGCCGGGATGCAGCGCGACGCAGATCGCCTGCCTGTGGGTCCGCGCGATCTCGATCGCCCCGGTGTGCACCAGCTGGTTCAGCGCCGCCTTGGCCGCGCGGTAGCCGTACCAGCCGCCCAGCCGGTTGTCCCCGATCGACCCGACCCGCGCCGACAGCGCCGCGAACACGGCCCGCCGGTCGCGCGGTATGAGGCGCGGCAGATGGCGCATCACCAGCGCGGGACCGATGGCGTTCAGCGCGAACTGAGCGGCCAGCGTTTCGGCCTCGATGTCGGACAGCGCCTTTTCCGGTCCCTGCCCCGCGATCTCCAGCCCGCCGGTGGCGACGAAGATCAGGTCGAACCCCGGCTCGAGACCGTCCAGCGCGGCTTCGATAGAGGCAGGATCGGTCAGGTCCAGCCCGTCGCCCGACCGCGACAGGCCGGTGACGGCGACCTGGCGGGCCTCCAGCGCGGATGCCAGCGCCGCGCCGATCCCGCCGGAGCTGCCGATGATGAGTGCACGTTTCATGACGGCAATACGCGCGAGGCCGGAAGGTGGTTCATCCTTTAACCGCATTACCCCGCGCAACGGCCCCTCCCCGCCCCGTCATCCTCGGGCCTGACCCGAGGACCTCCACACGAAGCGCCGCCCTCCGAGGTCCTCGGGTCAAGCCCGAGGATGACCGCTCCCCTGCCGCCGCCACACACCATGCTGCACGCGCAGCGAAATTGCCGGGTTTTCAACGCGGATGACGCGGCGTATAGAAGGCCGCATGATGACCATGGGCCCCATCACTTCCGCAGACGCACGCCGCTCCACCGGCGCGCTTTGCCTTGGCCTGATTCTCCTAATCCGCCTCTGAGCGTGCCATCCGGCGCGACCGCTCAGAGGGCAAGCCGTTCCGCGCCATGGCTTCAGGAGAAAAGAGAGATTTACAGATGAACACCACATCCAAACAGGACCGCGTCCTGATATTCGACACGACCCTCCGCGACGGCGAACAGAGCCCCGGCGCGACCATGTCCCACGAGGAAAAGCTCGAGATCGCGGCGCTTCTGGACGAGATGGGCGTCGACATCATCGAGGCCGGGTTCCCGATCGCCTCCGAAGGCGACTTCCGCGCCGTGTCCGAGATCGCGAAGAACGCCAAGACCTCGGTGATCTGCGGGCTGTCCCGCGCGCAGCTGCCCGACATCGACCGGAACTGGGAGGCGATCAAGCACGCCAAGCGGCCCCGGATCCACACCTTCATCGGCACCTCGCCGCTGCACCGGGCGATCCCGAACCTCGACATGGACCAGATGGCCGAGCGGATCCACCAGACCGTGAGCCATGCCCGCAACCTCTGCGAGGACGTGCAGTGGTCGCCGATGGACGCCACCCGGACCGAGCGTGACTACCTCTGCCGCGTGGTCGAGATCGCGATCAAGGCCGGCGCCTCGACCATCAACATCCCCGACACCGTGGGCTACACCGCCCCGCGTGAGAGCGCGGAGATCATCCGCGAACTGCTGGAGCGGGTGCCGGGCGCGGAAACGGTCGTGTTCTCGACCCACTGCCACAACGACCTCGGCATGGCGACGGCGAACAGCCTTGCCGCCGTCGAGGCCGGCGCGCGTCAGATCGAATGCACGATCAACGGCCTCGGCGAACGGGCGGGCAACACCGCGCTCGAGGAAGTCGTGATGGCGCTGAAGGTGCGCAACGACATCATGCCCTACTCCACTGGCATCGACACCACCAAGATCATGAACCTGTCGCGCCGCGTGGCGGCCGTGTCGGGCTTCTCGGTCCAGTTCAACAAGGCCGTCGTCGGCAAGAACGCCTTCCTCCACGAGAGCGGCATTCACCAGGACGGCGTGCTGAAGAACGTCGAGACCTTCGAGATCATGAAGCCCGAGGACATCGGCCTGAACGCCGACAACATCGTGCTGGGCAAGCATTCGGGCCGCGCCGCGCTGCGCTCCAAGCTCAAGGGGCTCGGGATCGAGCTCGGGGACAACCAGCTCAAGGACGTCTTCGTCCGGTTCAAGGACCTCGCCGACCGCAAGAAGGAGGTCTACGACGAGGACCTCATCGCGCTGGTGCAGGTGGCCGAGGACGCGGGTGCGGACCGGCTGTCGCTCAAGCGGCTCCGCGTGGTCTGCGGGACCGAGGGCCAGTCGGCCGAGATGACGATGGTCGTGGATGGCGAGGAGAAGTCCTGCGAATCCACCGGCGACGGTCCGGTCGACGCGGCCTTCAACTGCGTGAAGCAGCTGTTCCCGCATGCCGCCCGGCTCCAGCTCTACCAGGTCGCGGCCGTGACCGAGGGCACCGACGCGCAGGCGACGGTGTCGGTGCGGCTGGCCGAGGACGGACGGATCGTGACCGGGTCGTCGGCGGATACCGACACGGTGGTGGCCAGCGTGAAGGCCTACATCCACGCGCTGAACCGCCTGCTGGTGCGGCGCGGGAAGAGCGGGTCGGACCAGAAGGAAATCTCGTACAAGGACGTGTCCTGACGGGTCTTCCTGTGTGACGGAATATGCCCCCGGTCAGCGATGGCCGGGGGTTTTCTGTTGTGGGTGGTGCGGTTGTGCGCTGAGAGCTTGTGTTCGGTCTGGCACCCCTCAACGCAAGTGCCCGGTGTGCGAGCCTGCCCGTGGGTAGGCGCAGCCAACGACTGAACGATGCGCTTTATCCCGACCACACCCCTCCTCTGCCAAAGCTCATCGCGCGGGCGACACGGCGCCTACCCGCCGGGACGGGCAGGCGCCAGGCGCGGCGGCTTCGCCTTGATTCCGCGCCCGGTCGGGAAAGCATCCGGCGTAGGGTGCGTGCTCGCCACGCACCGCCCCGCCGCCCCAATTCAATCGAACGCGTGCTGCGTCAGCCTCCGGTCCCGCCGCTCGGTCATCCGGTCGAGCAGCCGCCGCGCCATGCGCGACACCTCGTCCGCATAGGCCGGATCCCCGGCGAGGTTCACCGTCTCGCCCGGATCGCTCTCAAGATCGAACAGCATCGGCGGCACACCCCCGCCGAAATGCACGTATTTCCACCGCGACTCGCGCAGCATGGACACCCCGGACGCATTCAGCGGCAGGCCCATGTGCTCCATGAACCGGGTCGGATCCTTGGGATGCCCGAAATCCGCCTCCAGCAGCACCGCGTCACGCCAAGCCTCCGGCGCCTCGCCCCGCGTGAAGGGCAGCAGCGACCGCCCGTCCATCGCCTCGGGCACCTCGGCGCCGATCCAGTCCAGCACCGTGGGCGCGACATCCACGCTCTCGGTCAGCGCGCTGACCCGGCCACCGCCCGCCTGCCCCGGCACCCGGACGATCATCGGCACGTGGAACGCGGCTTCGAAGACGCTTTCCTTGCCCCACATGAACTTGTCGCCCAGCATCTCGCCATGATCGGCGGTGGCGACGATCAGCGTGCTGTCCGCCTGCCCGGTCTCCTCCAGCCAGTCCAGCACGCGACCGAGGTGATGGTCCACCTCCGCCACCAGCCCGAGATACACGGCGATCAGGTCGCGGGTCATCGCATCCGACAGGCCCCGGTTGTCGCCGTCATGGCCATGGAACAGGTGCCGGTTCACGGGACGCGAAAACCACGCATCCACAAAGGGATGATCCGGCGCGGCCCGTTCCGGCAGCGGCAGTCCGGCCGGGTCGATCATCCGGTTGTAGGGCGCGGGCGCCACGAGGGGCGGATGCGGGCGGATCCATGTCAGATGCGCGAACCACGGCCCGAACTCGCGCCAGTAATCGAGCGATTCCAGCGTCTTGTCGGTCAGATAGGCGGTGTCCGAATGCTCCGCCGCGAAAATCGCGGGATCACGCGGCCCGCCATTGCCGGCGGGAACGTAGTAGCTGGGCCAGCCATCCGTGCGCAGGTGGATGTCGTAGCCCTGTTTGCGCAGGAAGGCCGGCCATTCGCGCCCGACTTCCATCCGCATCTCGACCACCTCGCGGAACCCCGGCGCGACGCCCTCGTAGACGCTGAGATCGGGATCCTCCGGAGCCATCCCGGTCGGGTCCGGCGATGTGTCGGTATAGCCGAAGAGCAGCGGCTCGTATCCCGCCTTGCGCGCCTCGGTCGCCAGCGTCGCGTGATGCCGCGCCAGCGGCGTACCGTTGCGGATCGAGCGGTGGTTCATCGCGTAGAGCCCGGTCAGCAGCGAGGCGCGGGCGGGACCACAGGGCACGGTGACGGTGAAGTGCTTCTCGAACAGCGTGCCGGAGGCCGCCAGCCGGTCGAGATTCGGCGTCGGCACATGCGGCGCGAGCGGCCCGGTCAGCACCGAGGCCACGCATTGATCGAGCGTGATGAAGAGGACGTTGCCGGGGCGGGTCTTTGCTGTCATGGCTGGCACCATGCCTCAGATTTTCGCCGCCCGCACGGGGCATTCCGCATGACACGGCAGCTTCTTTTCCGCCCCGTGAACGAGGGCGACCTGGACTTCATGGCCGACCTCTTTTCCCGCCCCGAAGTGGTCGCGCACCGCCCCGATCCCACGCCCGACAGCCGGGCGATCTGCGCCGACAAGCTGGAGCGGGACATGGCGCACTGGGACGCGCACGGATTTGGCCGCTGGACCGTGCTGGACGGTGGCGCGCCGGTCGGGTTCGGCGGTCTGACGGTGGTCGAAGACGCGGATGATCTGAACATCTCCTACCATGTCCATCCGGACAGTTGGGGCCGCGGCCTGGCCTCGGCCATCGCGGCGCGGGCGGTGGCGCATGGGTTCGGGCAACTCCGCGCTCCGGGGATCAGGGGGCTGGTGCGCCGGGCGAACCCGGCCTCGGCGCGGGTGCTGGTGAAGCTGGGGTTCCGCGAGGACGGTGAGGTCACGCTGCATGGGGCGCCGACGGTGAGGTATCTGCTGGAGCGGTGAGGTGTGTGTTGGCGGTGAGCGCCGGGGGTTTCACACCCCCGGACCCCCGTGGCATATTTTCGGCAAGATGAAAGGGGAGCCCGTTCGCGTCATGCCGAGGCGGCGGCCGAGCGGGTGAAGTCGAACTCCTCGGCGAAGTGGCAGGCGGCCCGGTGGCCGGGGGCGATTTCGCGCAGGGCGGGGACGGTGGTCTTGCATTCGGCGCGGGCGAAGCGGCAGCGGGTGTGGAACTTGCAACCGGGCGGCGGGTTCGCGGGGCTGGGGATTTCGCCTTCGAGCTTTTCCGCCGTCTTCGGCGCGTCGGGGTCGAGCGCCGGAATCGCCGAGAGCAGCGCCGAGGTGTAGGGGTGGCGCGGGCGCGCGAAGAGCTGGCGCGTCGGGGCGGTTTCCACGATCTGGCCGAGGTAGAGCACCGCGACCTCGTCGCAGACATGGGCGACGACGCTCAGGTCGTGGCTGATGAAGAGGAAGCCGATCCCCATGTCCTTCTGGATCTGCTTGAGCAGGTTCAGCACATCCGCCTGGATCGACACGTCGAGCGCCGCGACGCTTTCGTCGGCGACGATGAAGCGCGGCCCCGAGACCAGCGCGCGGGCGATCGAGATCCGCTGGCGCTGCCCGCCCGAGAAGGCATGCGGGAAGCGCCGCAGGTGTTCGAGGTTCAGCCGGCATTTTGCCGCGATCTCGCGCACGCGGGCGTCGGTTTCGGCGCGGTTCCTGGTGATCCCCATGACCTCGAGCGGTTCGGCGATGATGTCGCGCACGGTCATGCGCGGGGACAGCGCGGCATAGGGGTCCTGGAAGATCAGCTGCGCCCGCTTGCGGTAGTCCTTGAGCGCCGCGCCCTTCAGACCGTTCAGGTCAAAGCCCTTTTCGCCGTCGTGATAGGTCACCTCGCCTTCGGAGATCGGCGCGGCCTTGAGCAGCGCGCGCCCGAGCGTGGTCTTGCCGGAGCCGCTTTCGCCCACGAGGCCGAAGAACGATCCCTTGCGGATCGAGAGCGAGACGTTGTCGACCGCGTTCAGGAAGGCCTTGGCGCCGAACATGGAGCGCCCGAGCGGGTAGCGGACCGAGAGGTTCTTCGCTTCGATCAGCGTGTCGCGGTTCATGCGGGCTCCTCCGCTGCGGGCAGTCCGGGGGCGTAGTGGCAGGCGACCGCGTGGCCTTCGCCGGTGCTGCGCATCTCGGGGACCACCCGGTTGCAATGGCCCGCGCGGGCGATGCCGCAGCGGGTGTGGAACACGCAGCCCGCCGGGCGGTTCAGCGGCGAGGGGATGTCGCCCGGCACCGGGGTGAGCGGTGCGTCGAGATCCTCGAGCTTGGGCAGCGCGTCGATCAGGCCGCGCGTGTAGGGATGGCGCGGGTCGCGGATGACCTGCCGGACGGTGCCGGTTTCCACGATCCGGCCGAGATACATCACCGCCACGCGGTCCGCCGTCTGGGCGATCACGCCGAGGTCGTGGGTGATGAACAGGATTCCCATGCCGAATTCGGTCACGAGGTCCTTCATCAGGTCGATCACCTGCGCCTGGATCGTGACGTCGAGCGCGGTGGTCGGTTCGTCCGCGATCAGCAGCTTGGGCGAGGTCGAAAGCGCCATGGCGATCATCGCGCGCTGGCGCATCCCGCCCGAGAATTCGAAGGCGAACTGGTCGAACCGCTTGTCCGGCGCGGGGATGCCGACGCGGGCGAGCATGTCGATCGCATGCGCTTTGGCCTGCGCCTTGGTCATGTCGGTGTGGATCAGCAGCTGTTCGACCATCTGCTCGCCCACCGTGATCGCGGGGGCGAAGCTGGCCATCGGCTCCTGGAAGATCATCGAGACGGAGCCGCCGCGCACCTGCTCCATATCGCGTTCACGGCGCAGGGCGAGGACGTCGATGGGGCCGTTGCCGGCGTCGAGTGTGATCTTGGACGTGTCGCCGTAGACGGTGTTGTCGCCGTTCAGGCGCATCAGCGACTTGGCGGTGACCGACTTGCCGGAGCCGGATTCGCCGACGAGGCCCAGCACCTCGCCGGGGGCGATGTCGAAGGAGACGTCCTCGACGGCGGTGATCAGGCCCTCGTCGGTGCGGAAGCGGATGGCGAGGTCGCGGACGGAGATCAGGGGCATGGGCGGGTCTTCGACTTGGACTGGCAGGCAGGTGCGGGACGGTCGTCACAGGCGTTGGCGCGGAGCGGACAGCCGTGCGCCGTGCCCGCCCCTCTCCTCGGCAGCGTCCTCATCGTTCGGCCGTGAAGCGGGGATCGGGACTGAACTGACGTTACATTCACTTCTTCGACCCCCCGTAGGGATCCGCCGCGTCCCGCAGCCCGTCGCCCACGTAGACGAAGGCCATCACCAGCGCGATGAAGAAGAATACCGGGATGAAATACCACTGGTAGTTCAGCAGCACGTCGGCGGAGGTCGTGTTTTGCAGCATCACCCCCAGCGAGTTCACCGGGTCCTTCAGCCCCAGCCCGATGAAGGACAGCGCGGTTTCCGACAGCACGATGTAGGGGAAGGAGATCACAAGGTCGACGATGATGTAGGATGTGAACGACGGCAGCAGATGCCGCCGGATGATGTGCCCCGCGCCCGCGCCCTGAAGCTGGGCCGCCAGCACGTATTCCTGGTTCCGCTCGACCAGCAGGTGCGTCCTGACCCGCCGCGCCAGTGTCGGCCAGTTGATGAAGCCGATGATGATCGAGATGAAGAAGAACCTCGTCTCGGAGGACCATTCCTGAGGGATGAAGGCGGCGATGGCCATGAACAGCGGGATGATGGGGATCGTCCGTATCGCGTCCGTCACCATCTGGATCACCCCGTCGATCCAGCCGCCGAAATAGCCGGCCACACCCCCGATGATCAGCGCCATGACGAAGGAGATGAGAACCCCCAGGGTCCCGACCGCCAGCGAGGTGTAGATCGCGTGCAGCGTGCGACTGAAGATGTCCTTGCCGGTGTCGTCGGTGCCGAAGAGGTGGATAAACCCCTTGTCCACGCCGAAGAGATGGATGTCGGAGCTGATCGGCCCGATGGAATAATCCCAGTCCCGGACGAAGAACTGGACATAGCGCCGGTCCTCGGTGTCGATGGTCGTCACCCAGCGGAAGTTGGTGGCCATCGACCGCTCGCGCTTCACGCCATAGATGAAGGGCCGCCACGAACAGCCCGCGTCGTCGCAGAAACGCGGGATCTGGGGCGCGCCGTTGGTATAGTCCTTGTCACGCCCCGCGATGGTCGGATTGTGCGGCGACAGGAAGGGCGCGAGGATGCCGATCACAATCAGCCCGACGAGGATCGTCGCCGCGACCATGGCGCTGGTGTTGCGGCGGAAGCGGGCCCAGATCAGCTGGTATTGCGAGGCGGTGAAATAGGCCTCGCGGGCGCGGCGGCTGACCGCGTCCTCGGTCTCGACCACATCGACATGGGGGCCGGTGGTGGCGGGAACGCCCTCGGGCGGGGTCATGCTCATGCCTTGTCCTCCGCTTGGTGGCGGGGCCGCGCGTCGGCCCCTTGCGCGTCCGTCTCGCGAGGCCCGCGCGTCAGGGCGGGACGAGTGACCGGGGTGTGGATCGCCGCCCTCATCCGCCCATCACCGACTTGCGGACCCGCGGGTCGATCAGGGCCAGCGCGATGTCGGTCAGGAAGTTCAGCCCGACGATGGTCGCCGTCAGCAGAAAGATGATCGCCCCCGCCAGCTGCTGGTCGTTCGACCGGGCGAGGCTTTCCAGCAGCAGCGATCCGGCCTCGGTCAGCGTCAGGATCACCGCCACGATGGGCAGTTCGTTGAAGATGCGGTTCAAGTCGAAGCCGAGCGAGTTGATGATCGGCCCGAGCGCATGCCGCGCGGGATAGCGCCACAGCAGGCGGCGGCCATAGAGGCCCCGCGCCCGCGCCGCCGTGACGTAGAGCTTGCCGTTCTCGTCCAGCATCAGGGCCCGGACGGTCTGCAGCGCGAAGGCGGTGGCGGACCAGCCGAGGATGAAGACGGGCAGCCACGCCCGGCTGAGGAAGTCGAGCAGCTTGTCGAAGGACCACGGCGCATCGCGATACTGGTTCGAGAAGAGCCCGGTCAGGCTGTCCCCCCAGACCACCGTCGATACCAGCATGATGATCAGCGCCAGCAGGAAGTTCGGCATGGCGAGGCCGAGGTAGCTGACGAACCTGAGCGATCCGTTCAGCAGCGCGGATTTCGACGAGGCCGCGATGATCCCCACCGGGATCGCGATCAGGTAGGCGAGGATCAGCGCCGCCACGCAGATACCCGCCGAGATCAGGAATTTGTCGCCCAGAAGGTCGTTGATGTTCAGCCGCAGGATGCAGCTGTCACCGAATTCCCCCTTGAGGAACACGTTGCCGACCCACGATCCCCAGCGGACGACGAAGGGCCGGTCGAGGCCGAGGCGCTTTTCCTCGGCCGCGATGTCCGCGACCGAGATGCCCGAGCCCTGGGTGTTCTTGAAGGCGAGGTAGCGTTCGGCGCAGGTGCCCGGCACCAGCTCCATCAGCGAGAAGACGATGAACGACACCAAGAGCAGCGTGAACAGCGCCATCGCGGCGCGGATCGCGGCGAACCTTGCGAATTGCAGCATGTCGTCCCTGTCTTCCCCCGGCCGGTTGTCCGGCGCTTGTGGTGTGGATCCGGGCGGCGGTCTGCGCCGCCCGGTCCGGTGTCGTCAGGCCCGAAGGCCCGGTGTCATTCCTGGATGAACCACTGTGCCGGAAGGTACGGGAACGTCCGGTAGTATTCGTAGGACTGCGTCTTGAACTCGGTGAAGTTCTTCACGGCGTTGCGGTGATAGATCACGTTCGGCGCCTGCACCGTGCCGATGAACAGCACGTTCTCGGCCGTGGCCTTGGCTAGCTTCGCGCCCGCCGCCGCCTGCTCGTCCGACCCGGGCATCGCGCCCTGGAACGCATCCGCATCCGCCATCATGGTCTTGACCCATTCCGGCGGCTCGACACCGCTTGCGCCGTTGCTGTCGACCCATTCGGCCCAGAGCATGCCCGTGCGGTGCGCGAAGTAGTTCTCGAACGGCGGAACGAACAGTTCCTTGTTGCCCATGATGATCGCGGTCGGCTGACCCTTTTCCCATGCGCCCACGTCGAGCTGGTTCGAGGACTGGGCCGAGCGGTATTCGTCCGGCGTCACTTCCTTGACCGTGGTCTGCACGCCCACGTCCGACCAGTATTGCGCGACCAGTTCGACGACTTCGCCGCCGATGCCCTGCGTGGCGAACTGGACGTTCAGCACGAACTTGGCGCCGCCCGGCAGTTCCCGGAACCCGTCGCCGTCAGTGTCCACCATGCCGATCCCGTCCAGCATCGCCTTGGCGCCGTCGGGGTCATATTCGGTGTACATCTTCTCGGTCTCGGGATCGACGAAGCTCGGCGTCGGCGAGAAGGCGATGAACTGCTTCGGCACGCCCTGGCCGAAGAAGGCCGTCTCGTTCAGCTCGTCCCGGTTGATGGCGACGGACATCGCCTTGCGGAACTCGACATTGCCGAACAGCTCGCGCTTGGCCATGTCCTCGCTCGTCACGTTGAAGCTGAAGGTCGGCATCGCGATGGTCGGCGCCAGCTGGACGGTGAAGTTCCCCTTCTCCTGGTTCTCCAGCAGGATCGGCGCGGCGGCCAGCGTCAGCGACTGGGACTTGTAGTCGACCTCGCCGTTCACGAGCTTGAGGATACGCACCTCGTTGTCGTTGGCATAGGTCTCGTCCTGGCGGCTGATGTAGGGCAGCTGCTGGCCGGTCGGGTCCACCATGAAGAAGTAGGGGTTGGCGACCAGCTTGCGGCCTTCCGTCGTCTCGGCCGTGTAGATGTGCGACTCGAGCGTCGGGTAGGTCGATTTCGGCAGGCAGTCGACCTGGTCCGGGTTCTTCAGCATCGGCGTCGGCGTGTCGGTCCAGTCCGAGTTGCCGTAATAGGCCGAGATCACCTCGAGCCCCGTGGCGAACCCGCATTCCGCCGCCAGCGTGTCGGCATCGGCGTTCAGATCCGGGTGGTATTCGCCGAGGAAATGCTTGGGCAGGAAGGGCTGCGCGTAGACGGTCGCGAAGCTGGCCAGCAGGCCGGGCTTGGGCGACGGCAGGTTGAAGACCACCGTCTCGTCATCCGGCGTGTCGACGGTCATCGGCTTGTCGGCGACCAGCGCATAGCCCTTGGGCTTTTCGATGACTTTCGAGTCCAGCGCGATGTTGTCGTACCAGAACTTCACATCGGCCGAGGTGAACGGCGCGCCGTCGGACCATTTGTGGCCCTTGCGCAGCTTGAAGGTCAGCTGGGTGAAATCGTCGTTCCATTCCCAGGACTTCGCCACGTTCGGCACGATGGTCTGCAGGTCGTCGGCATAGCGCACGAGGTTGACGTGGCGCACCGACAGGAAGTCGGAGGTGCCCGCCTCGGTCGCGTTCGAGATCGCGCGCAGCGTGCCGCCATAGGTGCCGATCGCATCGTAGGGCACCACGACGAGCGGCTCTTCCGGCAGGCGCTCTTCGAGCGGCGGCAGGTCGGGGTTGCCCTTGATCTCGGCATTGAGGGTTTCGATTTCGGGGTTCGCGGAGAAGGTCATCTCGCAGCCCGCCGCCGCCTCGAAGGCGCTCAGGTCGTATTGCTGCGGGAAGTCTCCGGGGGCCACGCCGCCCATGTCCGCCATGGTGACGGGCTTGCATTCGGCCCATGCCGTCCCCGCCATCAGGCAGGTGGCGGCCGCCGAAAGCAGCAGCGTTCTGGTGTGTCTGGTCATTCTTCGCTCCGTTCCTGTCGTAAACGGCCCGGCTCTACCCCGGCCTTGTTTATGGTTTTATGACACCACCCGCGCCTCAAGCGGGATGTTGGACGGCGATCCGTTCGCGCGTCAAGCGCGCGCTTCGCAAATCGGCAGGCCGCCGGGGAAGCGATTATTGATTGGGCAGTCAAATTCCGGCGGCACTGGCGGAGCCCCCTGCCCGGCGCTAGGCTCCGCCCCGGAGCGAGGAGAGGACCCCGAGAATGCAGCGCACGATCACCTACGATTTCCGGGCGGTCAGCCGCCCCTGCCGGATCCACAGCGGCGAGAACGCGCTGGACCGGCTGGGCGAGGAACTCAAGCGCGCCGGCGTGTCCCGCGCGCTGGTCCTGACCGGGCGGAGCATCGCGGGCGGCACGGACCTGCCCGACCGGCTGCGGGAGGCGGCGGGAGGCCGGATCGCCGCCGTGTTCGACCGGATGGGCAAGGACACCCCCCTCGATGATGTGGAAGCGGCCGTGGCGCTGGCGCGCGAGGAAGGCGCGGACGGGCTGATCGCCCTCGGCGGCGGCAGCGTGATCCAGGGCGCGCGGGTCAGCGCGATCCTGCTGGCCGAGAAAGGCACGCCGGTCGAACTGGCGACGCAGTATCCCGACGACGGCCCCGCGATCTCGCCCCGGCTGCTGGCCGACAAGCTGCCGATCGTGAACGTCCCCACCATCGGCACCACCGCGCAGGATCGCGGCGGCTCGCCCGTCCGCGCGCCCTCGCTGGGGCGGCGGCTGGAGTATTTCGACCCCAAGACGCGGCCTGCGGCCCTGTTCTGGGACCGCGCCGCGCTGGCCACCGCGCCGGAGGGGATGCTGAAGGCCACCGTCGCGATGACATGGTGGCGGTCGGTTCTGGACATGGGCTATTCCCGCGCGACGGTGCTGGCCGACCTGAACCGGCGCGAGGTGCTGGCGATCTCGGACCGCATCCGCCGGTCGCTGGCGGCGGGGGATGCGGGCGATGCGGTGCGGGCGGACCTCTGCGTGGCGACATGGCTGCAGAACCGGGCGGCGGACGATGGCGCCCGCGGGGTGAACACGTGGGTGTCGCGGGTCAGCTACGCCTTCGCGGTGGCGCTGTTTCACACCCATGGCCATCTTGCGCAGGGGGCGGCTACGGCGGCGGTCGGGCCGACCGTGATGCGGATGATGGGGCCGCGCGATCCGAAGGCGGTGGAAGGTATGGCCGACGCGCTCGGGATGCCGTTCACGGGGGCCGAGGCGACGGCGGCGGCGCTCGCGGACCGGATGGCCGGGGATTTCGCCTCGCTCGGGCATGCCACGGATTACACGGCGCTGGCGATCCCGAGGGACAGCGCGGAGGCCATGCTGGAGAACGCGCTGTCGAACTTCAACGCCGACCCGAACCGGGAGTTCCGGCGCGAGAAGGACAGGATCGCGGCTGTGCTGGAAGCCTGCTGGTAGGCGCGCGCTTGCCTCGTGGCCGCATTCGAAACGTCCGGGAGCCTGCCCGTGGGTGGGCGCTCCGACGATTGAACGGCGCGCTTTATCCGGGCCACGCCCCTCCTCTGCCAAGGTCAGCGCGCGGGTGACACAGCGCCTACCCGCCGGGACGGGCAGGCGCTCGGCGCGGCGGGCTTCGCCCTTGTTCCGCGCCCGGTCGGGAACCGCAACCGGCGGATCGACCCTTCACGCATTCAAACGGTCGGTAGCCTGCCCGTGGGTGGGCGCTCCAACGGTTGAACGGCGCGCTTTATCCCGCCACACCCATCCTTTGCCGAAAGTCATCGCGCGGATGACACAGCGCCTACCCGCAGGGACGGGCAGGCGCTAGGCGCGGCGGCTTCGCCTTGATTCCGCGCCCGGTCGGGAACTGCACCCGGCGTATCCGCCCATACAGCATCCAACCGTCCAGTTCCCCTGCCCGCCGGAACAGCCGAGCCAAACACGACGATTTCTACTGCGTGCCGCTCCGGTCAGCCAAAGCATCATCTCCCCCACGCAACCCGCCGCCGATCTTCGCACCTGCGGCGTAGCCCGTGGCTTTACAACCATCCGACCGGCAGGTTGAATGCGACTCGCTCCACATGCGTGTGATCGGCCAAAGCGTGCTTGCCGATCGGTCAGTTGACCGGTCTCATGCCTCCGACAGCCCGGTCCGGGAGGAACGCGCGATGCGCTGCCAGCATCGCAGGAGCGGGTGCGAACCAGGGAGGTCAGACCGATGAACGTGCAGGACAGCCAGCTGTCAGCCTTCCGCGCCGAGGCGCGGGAATGGCTGGACCGGAATTTCCCCAAGAGCCTTGCCGGACGGCGCGAGGAACTGATGGACGCAGCCCCCCTCTATCCCGAGGGCGAGGACTGGGCGGCCTGGAAGACCGCCATGGGCGGCAAGGGCTGGGGCACCCCCACATGGCCCGCCGAATACGGCGGCGGCGGCCTGAGCAAGGCCGAGGCCCGCATCCTGAACGACGAGATCGAACGCATCGGCGGCTTCAACCCGATCATGGGCATGGGCGTGAACATGCTCGGGCCGACGCTGCTGGAATACGGCAGCGAGGAACAGAAGACACGGCACATCCCGCCGGTGGTCACGGGCGACATCCGCTGGTGCCAGGGCTACTCCGAACCGGGCGCCGGGTCCGACCTCGCCAGCCTCAAGACCAAGGCCGAGGACAAGGGCGACCACTACCTCGTCAACGGGCAGAAGATCTGGACCTCCGGCTCGATGTACGCCGACTGGTGCTTCTGCCTCGTGCGGACCAACAACGACCACAAGCACGAAGGCATCTCCTTCCTGCTGATCGACATGAAAACCCCCGGCGTCGAGGTTCGCCCGATCACCCTGATCAGCGGCAAGCAGACCTTCGCCGAGGTGTTCTTTACTGACGTGAAAGTGCCCAAGGGCAACCTCGTCGGTGAACTGCGGCAGGGCTGGACCATCGCCAAGCGCCTGATGCAGCACGAACGCAACGGCATCGGCGCGCGCAAGGCGAGCCAGGGCGAACTGCGCCCGGTGCACGAGGTGGCCATCGAATACATCGGCACCGATGACCAGGGCCGGATCGCGGATGCCGATCTGCGCGCCCGGATCGCCCGCCACCAGATGTGGGAGCGCGCGCAGCGCCTGACGGTCGAGCGCGTCGTCGCCGAAAGCAAACAGGGCCCGTCCGAGGCGACCTCGGTGATGAAGAACGCGGGCTCCGTCTCGATCCAGACCCGTGAAGAGCTGCTGATGGAGATCATGGGCACGCAGGGCATCGGCTGGGACGGCGACGACTACACGCAGGTCGAAAAGGAACAGGCCCGCCAGATGCTGCAGAACAAGGCCAACTCGATCTACGGCGGCACCTACGAAATCCAGAACAACATCATTTCCAAGCGCATCCTCGGGATGCTGGATCACCAGTAAGCGGAGGACGGGACAATGGCGGTTCTCAACGAAGAACAGCAGATGCTGCGCGACGGCGCGCAGGACTGGGTGACCGACCGCGCGCCGGTCTCGGCCTTCCGCAAGATGCGGGACAGCGGCGAGACGACGGACAAGGCGCTCTGGAAGGAGATCGCGGAAATGGGCTGGGCGGGGATCGTGATCCCCGAGGAATACGGCGGGTCCGACTTCGGCCTGACCGGCATGGGGCTGGTGCTGGAGGAGACGGGCAAGACCCTGACCGCCTCGCCGCTCTTCATCTCGGGCCTCGTGGCCGCGACCGCGCTCAAGGAGATGGGCTCGGACGCGCAGAAATCCGAATGGCTGCCCAAGATCGCCGACGGCTCGGCCATCGTGACGCTGGCGGTGGACGAAGGCACCCGGCACGACACGGCCAGGACCAAGCTGGAGGCGAAGGCCTCGGGCGACGGCTATAGCCTGTCGGGCACCAAGACGATGGTGATCGAGGGCATGGCCGCCGATGCGATGCTGGTCCTCGCCCGCACGGGCGGCGCGGCCGGTGACACGGACGGGCTGACGCTGTTCCTCGTCCCGGCGGACGCCAAGGGCGTGACCCGCTCGCCGCTCGCCGTGTTCGACTACCGGGGCTACGCCAAGGTCAGCTTCGACGGCGTGACGGTCGGCAAGGACGCGGTCCTCGGCACCGTCGGCGGGGCGCACGCGCCGCTCGAAAAGGTGCTCGACGTGGCCCGCGTGGGCATCGCGGCGGAAATGCTCGGCATGTGCCAGCAGGCCTTCGACACGACGCTCGCCTACCTGAAGACGCGCGTCCAGTTCAACACGATCCTCGCCCAGTTCCAGGCCCTGCAGCACCGCATGGCGGACCTGTTCATGGAACTGCAACTGGCACGCTCGGTCGTCGAACACGCGGTCCGCGCGATCGACGCAGGATCCGACGATGCCGAGGAAGCGGCGGTGCTCGCCAAGGGCTTCGTCGGGGACGTGTCCAACCGGATGACCCGCCAGATGATCCAGCTGCACGGCGGGATCGGCATGACGGATCAATACGACGCGGGCTTCTACATCAAGCGGTCGCGCGCGCTCGAGGCGACCTTCGGCAACCAGGCCCAGCACGTCGAACGCTGGGCGCAGATGCGCGGCTACTGAGAGGATTAGACCAACATGGGTGTTCCCTATCCCGACCTTCTGTCGATGTCGTCCAAGGGCGACGACTGTTCCTACACCGACCGCGAGGTGATGCTCTACGCCCTCGGGATCGGCATGGGCACCGACCCGCTGAACGAGGACGAACTGGCCTTCGTCAACGAGGGCTGGCTGACCCCGCGCGAACCGACGCTGAAGGTCGTGCCGACCTTCGCCTCGACCTTCGGCTACTTCGCCCGCCCGCCGGTGCTGCCGGTGAACCGGGTCAAGGTGGTGGACGCCGCGCGCGACATCCTGTTCCACAAGCCGATGCCGATCACCGCCAAGCTGACGGCGGACAGCACCTATACCGGGGCCTGGGACAAGGGCGACAAGGGCGCGATCATCCAGCGTGAATCGGTGGTGAAGGACGAAACCGGCGATCCGGTCTGCACGATCCGTGGCATGTCATTCGCCCGCGGCGACGGCAATTTCGGCGGCCCGACCGAGGGCAATCCGGAACCGCACCAGGCGCCGGACCGCAGCCCGGACCTGACCGTCGACATCCCGACGACGCCGGGACAGGCGCTGATCTTCCGCCTGGCTGGCGACCGCAACCCGCTGCATTCGGACCCGGAATTCGGGACCAAGGCGGGGTTCGAGCGGCCGATCCTGCACGGCATGTGCACCTACGGCATCACCTGCCGCGCGGTGCTGTCGACCTTCGCCGACTGGGATCCGAACGCCTTCCGCCGCCACGCGGCGCAGTTCCGGTCGCCGGTCTATCCGGGCGAGACGATCACGGTCGACATGTGGAAGGACGGCGGCACCATCAGCTTCGAGGCCCGCGTCAAGGCGCGCGGCGTGACTGTGGTCAAGCACGGGCTGACCGAACTGGGCTGACTGCTCATCGGCCCTCGCGGGCCGCCTCGCCGCACCCCGGCGGGGCAAAACCGAATCCAAACAGCAAGACGGAGACACCATGGGACTTCTCGACGGTAAGGTCGCAATCATCACCGGCGCCGGCAACGGTCTGGGCAAGGCATATGCCCTGCTCTTCGCCAAGGAGGGCGCGAAGGTCCTCGTCAACGACCTCGGCGGCGCGCGCGACGGCTCGGGCGGCTCGATCGGCGCGGCGCAGGCCGTGGTGGACGAGATCAAGGCGGCCGGCGGCGAAGCCATCGCCAACGGCAACGACGTCTCCACCATGGAAGGCGGCCAGGCGATCTTTGACCAGGCCATCGGCGAATGGGGCAAGGTCGACATCCTGATCAACAACGCCGGCATCCTGCGGGACGAGACGTTCCACAAAGGCACCGAGCAGAACTGGGACCTGGTGCTGAAGGTCCACCTCAAGGGCACCTACTGCTGCACCAAGCCGGTCTGGCAGTGGATGCGCGACAACGGCGGCGGCGTGGTCGTGAACACCACTTCCACCTCGGGCCTGATCGGCAACTTCGGCCAGACCAACTACGGCGCGGCCAAGGCCGGTATCGCGGGGCTGACCCGCAACCTCGCCATCGAGGGCCGCAAGTACAAGATCCGTGTCTGGGGCATGTCGCCCGGCGCGCTGACCCGGATGACCGAGGACCTGCCCCGCTACCGCGAGATGGCCGACAAGGGCGAGGAGTTCCCGATCACCGGCCAGCCCGAGACCATCGCGCAGGCGATGCTCTACATGTGCTCGGACCTCAGCGGCGACCAGACCGGCAAGTTCATGCACGTCGCCCGTCAGGGCGTGGCCGAGCTGAAAGTCATGCGCGCCCCCGGCTGGGCGCCGACGCATGGCTACACCGCGCAGGAAATCGCGGACCACTACGACGAGATCTTCTTCCCCGACAACGCATAAGGCCAAGACAATGACCCAGGGCGCGCTCTCCCATATCCGTGTACTCGAACTCGGCTCCGGGGACGCCCTGGCCTATTGCGGCAAGCTCTTCGCCGATTTCGGCGCAGAAGTCATAAAGGTAGAAGACCCCGGCGGGGATCCCCGCCGGGCCATCGGCACCGAGGCCGTGCCGGGCACCGCCGCCTACTGGGCCTTCCTGAACACGAACAAGCTGTCGGTCACCGCGGACTGGCGCACGACGCAGGGCGCGGACACGATCCGGGCCCTGCTCGCACATTGCGACCTGCTGATCGACGGGCGCAAACCCTCCGACATGGAGGCCTCCGCCCTCGCGCACCGCAGGCTCGAAGCCGAGGATCCCGGCCTGACCACCGTCAGCCTGTCGTGGTTCGGCCCCATCGGCCCCTATCGCGACTATCACGGGACCGAGGCCGTGGCCCGTTCCCTCGCCGGCAGCGTCTACGAGACGAACGCCGTTGACGAGACCCCGATGCTGACGCGCGAAGGACAGGCCGCTGCGATCGCGGGCATGTCCGCCTTCATCCCCGCCGCCGCCTCGCTCTGGTCCGCCGAACGCGGCGGGCGGCGCTGGTCGCTCAGCATCCTGTCTGCGCTGACCCATGTCACCGAATACGACGTCGGCATGCAGACCGAGATGAACAAGAAGCCGCGGACGATGTGGAACAACTTCGGCCGTTCCTACCCCGCGCATCCGATGCCGGTGAAGGACGGCTGGCTGGGTGTCTCGGTCATGACCCACGCCCAGTGGCTGGGCTTCTGCGACGCGCTGGACAAGCCCGAATGGAAATCCGACCCGCGCTTCGACAACGTCGCGGGCCGCCAGGCGCACCGCCAGATGCTGGAGCCGATGATCGAGGCCGAACTGGCCAAGAAGACCGCCGAGGAATGGTTCGAACTGGGCCTGATACACAAGGTCCCGCTGGCGATCATGCCCGAGGTCCGCGACCTCAAGGGCCTGAAACTGCACCGCGAACGCGACAGCTTCGGCACGGTCACGGTGGGCGACAAAACCTTCGACGCGCCGATCCTGCCGACCGCCCTGCGCGGCACGCCGCCGGTCCGTCACGGCACGGCCCCCCTGCCCGGTTCCGCCGACACCGGCACCCTGCCGCAGCACCAGCGCCTTGCCCCCGCCGAACGCGCGGGCGGCCGCCCGCTGGAAGGGCTGCGCATCCTCGACCTGACCATGGGCTGGGCCGGGCCGATGTCCGTCCGGCAACTGGCCCAGATGGGCGCCGACGTCATCAAGGTGGAAAGCACCCGCGTGCCGGACTGGTTCCGGGGTCTCGACTACCGCCCGCCGTATCATGCGGACCGGATGTACGAGAAGCAGTTCCAGTGGCTGCCGATGAACCTCGACAAGCGCGGGATCACCATCGACATCTCTGTCCCCGAGGGCCGCGAACTGGTCCTCGAACTCGCCAAGCGGGTGGACGTGGTGATCGACGGCTATGCCGCCGACGCGATGCCCAAGTTCGGGCTGACCTACGATGTGATCAAGGCGGCCAATCCGCGCCTCGTGGTCGTTTCGATGCCCGCCTTCGGCATGGAAACCAGCTGGCGCAACGGCCGCGCCTATGGCTCGACGCTGGAACAGGCCTCGGGCCTGCCGGTCATCAACGGACGGCCCGAACAGCCGCCGATGATGTCACATTCGGTCTTCGGCGACCCGATCGGCGGACTGACCGCCGCCGTGTCGATGCTGGTCGGGATCCTGCACCAGAAGCGAACCGACGAGGGCCAGTACGTCGACATCGCGCAGGCGCAGGCGATCCTGCCGCTCTTCGCGCCGCATATCTGCCACTACGGCGTTACCGGCGAACAGCTGCCCCGGATCGGCAACCGCCACCTGCGCCATTTCCCGCACAACACCTATGCCTGCCTCGGCACGCAGCAGTTCCTGACGATCGAGGTCCGCTCGACCGAGGAATGGCAGGCGCTCTGCCGCGTGATGCGACGTCCCGATCTGGGCGATGACCCGTCGCTCGCCACGGTGGAGGGTCGCCGCGCCCGCGAGGACGAGATCGAAGAGGCGATCCGGGCCTGGGCGCTGACGGTGAAATCGGCGGTCGCGATGAACGAATTGCAGGTCAACGGCGTGCCCGCCGGCACCGTCCGTGCGCCGATGGACATATTGCTCGACCCCCACATGATGGCCGTCACCCGCTACGAGTCGCTGGAACGGCCCTTTGTCGGCGGCCATGTCATGCCGGTGCCGATCTACCTGGAGGGCGACGCGAAGCGCGGCTATGCCAACCGGCGGGTCGCGCCCACGCTGGGGCAGCACAACCGCGAGGTGCTGATCGGGGAACTGGGCATGTCCGACGCCGAATTCGCCGCGCTGGAAGAGGCCGGCGTGATCGGGACCGAGGCGACGACGGCGCGGCCCAAGCCGGTGGTCTGGCCGGACACCAGCGCCCGCAAGGCGGGCTGACGCCCTACCTCGTCAGAAGCGGGGCCAATAGCGGGGCGATCAGCCCCGCGATCCGGTCCGATCCCAGCTCGGACGGGTGCGTCCGGTCCGCCGCGAAGAGCGTCGGGTCGTCGGGGCTGAACACGTCGTCCATGTCGGCCAGCGTGACGCCCGGATCGGCGTCAGCCATCCGCCCCAGACGCCGTTCCAGCACCCGGTAGGTCTGTTCGCAGGTCGTGCCCGCATAGCGCGGCGAGGTGTAGTAGTCCGCCCAGATCACCCGCGATCCGCGCCCGCGCAGGTCCGCCACCAGCGCCGGTATCGCGCCGCTTCGCCCGTCCTCCGAGATCAGCCGGTCCAGCACCGCCCCGCAGTCGGGGCAGGAGCATCCGACGCCCAGATCGTTCGCCCCGCCGTTCACGACGACGACCGGAACCCGGAGCCCTTGGAGCTGCGCGGGAATGTTCAGCGATCCGACCCCGCCCGTCACCTGCGCCAGCGGGATCGACACATCGCCCACCGGTTCCCCGAGCCTCGACTGGAGCCGGTCCGCGACCGATCCGCCCGCGACCCGGTTCCATGCCATGACGGAATCGCCCGCCACGACCACGCGCGCGCCGTCCGGCACGCCGGTCGAACAGGCGGCAAGCAGACCGAAGACAAGAAGGACAATGTATCTCATCTGGAGTGACTTGATCCGGACGCCCCGGCAATCAAGCCACACCCCCGCCGCCCGGCAGGAATTCGCGGGTGAACGACCAGAAATTTCCACATTCTTAAGACATGGCTGATTGAAACAATTTGAGACCAATCCGAGAGTTCGATCCGTAAATGCCCCGCCTTCCCGTTTTTCTCGCCGCCGTGGCCGTCATTCTCAGCGGCCACGCACACGCGCAATCCGCCGTCGAACGCCACGTCTGGCAGGACGCCCGCACGTTCGAACCCTACAGCCGCACCGCCGCCGCGATCACCGGGCCGATCACCCTGTCGGGCAACCCGGACTTCGCCTCCGAGGGCAGCACGATGTCCATCGCCTTCGGGACGGCAGCGCCGGTGCAACTGACCTCGGTCGGCGCGTCATGGCGCAGCTGGAGCGTCTCCGGCACCGGCAAGCAGACCGCCGAGGTCTTTCGCATGGCCGGCGATCCCGGTCCCCTGGAAAACGGCAACCGCCTCTGCGGGATGGAGGGCACGGACCAGCCGCTTTATCTGGTCTTTCACGAAGACCGTGACATTCTCGGCAACGCAATGCTGGTGATGGCCGCTTTCGAGGGGCAGGAGCCACCGCACGATATCAACAGCCCCGGCCTTTGCGGCACCTATGGCTACGACGCAGAACCGGCCGCCGTGCCCGCAGTCGCCGGCACCGCGACGCCTGACGCCGCCCAGGACCCCGCCCCAGCACCCTCCGCCAGTCAATGGCGGACCAGCCGCGAAACGAACCCGCTCGACGACAGCACGACCGTCTTCCTCGCGCTCACCGCGACCAGCGGCCAGTCCCGATGGGGCGAACCGATCACGCTCGTGGCGCGCTGCAAGTCGAACAAGACCGAGCTCTACGTGAACTGGGGCGATTACCTCGGCGACGACAGCCGCGATGTGTATTCCGAGTGGAAATACGTCAACGTCCGCGTCGGTGAGGCTCCCATGCGGACCGAGAAATGGGGCGTCTCCACCGACCGCAAGGCAGCCTTCGCCCCCGGCTGGGCAGGCAATTTCCTGAAGGAACTGCTCGATCAGGACCGGCTGGTGCTGCAGACCACGCCCTACGGCGAAAACCCCAGCCTCGCGGTCTTCGACATCACCGGCCTGCGCAGCGTGCTGGGTCTGCTGGCCGAAACCTGCAACTGGTCGTTCTGAACGGTTACCCCCGCCGGGCCGCGATCGCCTGCCCGGCGGCCACCGCCGACGACCACGCCCACTGGAAGTTGTAGCCCCCCAGCCATCCCGTGACGTCCACCGCCTCGCCAATGGCATAGAGCCCCGGCACCGCGGTCGCCTCCATCGTCCGCGACGACAGACCGGCGGTTGAAATCCCGCCCGCCGTCACCTCGGCCTTGGCATAGCCCTCGGTTCCCGTCGGATGGAAGGTCAGCGCCTCCAGCGCCCCGGCCACCCGGTCGATGTCGGCGTCCGAGGTGTTCCCCAGCTCCTGCCCCAACGGGATCCGTGCCGCCAGTACCTCGGCCAGCCGGTTCGGCAGATGCTCGGACAGCGCCGCCCGCAGATGCGCGCGCGGCATCTTCGCCCGCGCCTCGCGCAGCAGCGCGCCCGCCCCCGGCAGGACGTTCAGCTCCACCGGATCGCCCGGTGTCCAGTAGGACGACACCTGCAAGATCGAGGGCCCGGACAGTCCCCGGTGGGTGAACAGTGCCGCCTCGTCGAAGGACACCGCCCCGACCCGCGCCGTCACCGGGCAGGCGACGCCCGAGATCGCCTTGAACGCCGCATCCCCCTCGCCCAGGGTCATCGGCACCAGCGCCGGGCGCGGCGTCACGATCTCCAGCCCGAAACGCCGCGCGATGTCATAGGCGATGCCCGAGGCGCCCATCTTGGGGATCGACGGCCCGCCGGTCGCGATCACCAGTTGCCGCGCGGTCCGCCCCGCCACCCGGAACAGCCCGTCCGCATGGCCGATCTCGCCGATCTTCGTGTTCAGCACGACCTCGGCCCCGCCCTTGCGGCATTCCTCCATCAGCATCGCCACGATCTGCCGGGCCGAGCCGTCACAGAAGAGCTGCCCCAGCGTCTTCTCGTGCCACGCGATCCCGTAAGCCTGGACCAGTCCTAAAAAATCCCACTGGGTATAGCGACTGAGCGCCGACTTGGCGAAATGCGGGTTCTGGGAGATATAGCACCCCGCCTCCACCCCCATGTTCGTGAAGTTGCAGCGTCCGCCGCCCGAGATCAGGATCTTCTTTCCCGCCTTCTCGGCATGGTCGATCACCACGACACGCGCACCGGCCTGCCCGGCGGTCGCCGCCGCCAGCAGCCCTGCCCCGCCGGCCCCGAGGATGATCGCGTCATACACCATGCCGCCCTCTACCCCGCGGCCCGCGCGGCGGAAAGCCCCTCAGCGCCCGATGGCGTAGGCCTGCATCATCCGCGGCGTCGCGGCGGCCCGCAGCAGCCCGTCCTCGCCCCGTTCCGCCGCCGTCAGCCGCCCCACGGTCCACGGCGCGGCGACCTCCACGTCATGCCCGCGTCGCTTCAGGTCCGCGATCACATCCTCGCCGAACGACGGCTCGACCATCAGGTGACCGGGACGCGAGGCGCGCGGATAGAACGAACCCTGCACGTGGAACGAATGGAACAGCGGCGCGTCGATGGCGGCCTGCAGGTTCGCCGTGGCATGCACCCGCCGCAGGAACAGGATCAGCTGCCACTGGTCCTGCTGGTCGCCCCCCGGCGTGCCAAAGGCCAGCCGCGGCTCTCCCTTCAGGCTGGCGATCGAGGGCGTCAGCGTCGTCCGGGGCCGCGCGCCGGGCTTCAGCGAGGACGGCCGCCCCTCCTCCAGCCAGAACATCTGCGCGCGGGAGTTCAGCGGCATCCCCAGCCCCGGCACGACGGGCGAAGACTGCAACCACCCGCCCGACGGCGTGGCCGACACCATGTTCCCCGCCGCGTCGATGACGTCCAGATGCACCGTATCCCCGCGCCGGTCCGTCAGATGCGCCATGGTCGGCTCGCCCGCACCTGCCCCCGCCTCCTCGACCTTCGCCGCCGCGCGGTCCAGCATCGCCTGCACCCAGGGCTCGCACCCCGGCACCGTCCCCGGCCGCTGCTCGCGCGAGGCGGTGGCCCCGATCAGCCCCCGCCGCGCATCGGCATAGTCGCGCGACAGCAGCGCCTCCATCGGGATGTCATTGAACGCCGGATCGCCGTAATAGGCCTCGCGATCCGCGAAGGCGAGCTTGATGGCCTCGGTCACGGTATGCACGAACTCGGCCCCGTTCGGGTCCATCTCGCCCACGCCGGTCCCGTCCAGCAGCCGCAGCGCCTGCAACAGCGACGGCCCCTGTCCCCATGGTCCGGTCTTGAAAACCTCCCAGTCGCCGTAATCCACCGACAGAGGCGCCTCGTAGCTGGCGCTCCACCCGGCCATGTCCTGCCCGGTCAGAACGCCTTTGCGGCGGCCCCCGGCGGCGTCCATCACGCAGGCCTCGCGCACCCATGCGTCGATCGCCTCGGCCACGAAACCGCGATAGAACACGTCCCGCGCCCGGTCGATCCGCGCCTCGCGGCCGGAAACCGTCTCGGCCTCGGCCAGCACCCGGTCCCAGGTGTCGGCGAGGTCCGGGTTCCGGAACAAGCTCCCCGGCTTCGGCGCCTGCCCGCCCGGCAGCCAGACGGCGGCCGAGGTCGGCCATTCCTCGCGGAACAGGTCCGCCAGCGACGCGATCCCGTTCGCCGCGTTGGCGAGGATTGGATGCCCGTGGCGCGCGTAGTGGATCGCCGGTTCCAGCACCTCGCGCAGCCCCAGCGTGCCGTGGTCCCGCAGCATTAGCATCCAGCCGTCGAAGGCCCCCGGAATGACCGTCGCCAGCATCCCCGAACCCGGCACCATGTCCAGCCCCTCGGCCCGGTAATGCGCGATCGTCGCGCCCGCCGGGGCCGTCCCCTGCGCGCAGAGCACTGTCGGCCGGTCCTCCCCCGCCTTGCGGAAGATCGCCGGCATATCGCCGAGCGGCCCGTTCAGATGCGGCTCCACCACCTGCAGGGTCAGCGCGGTCGCCACGGCGGCGTCGAAGGCGTTCCCGCCCCGCTCCAGCATCGACATGCCGACGGCGCTAGCGATCCAGTGGGTCGAGGTGACGACACCGAAGGTGCCGGTGATCTGCGGACGGGTGGTGAAGGTCATGGGGGCGCCTCTGCTGTGGTTCCGACTACTCTAGGACCCCGCCTGCCCGAGGGCCAGCGCCGCCCTGCGCTGGACAGAACACGAGCGCGGCCGCCATAACGGGCGGATGTATCTCCTGTCGCTCTACTTCACCGCCGCACTGGCCGAGATCGCGGGTTGCTTCGCCTTCTGGGCGTGGTTCCGCCTCGGCCAGAACCCGCTCTGGCTGATCCCCGGCATAGCCTCGCTCGCCGCCTTCGCGTGGATCCTCGCGCTCAGCCCGGTCGAGCACGCGGGCCGCGCCTACGCGGTCTACGGCGGGATCTACATCCTCGCCTCGCTGCTCTGGCTCTGGGGTGTCGAGGGCCAGCGCCCCGACCGCTGGGACGCCATCGGCGCGACCGTCACGCTGATCGGCGCTGCCATCATCCTCTGGGGCCCGCGCGGCGGCTGAGCCCGCGCCAGCCCGATCCCTTCATCTGGCCGGATAAACTCCCGCCGGAGGCCGCATGGGACGGGCTCGATGCCCGTCCCACGCGCAAACCGCTCATCGGCCCTCACGGACCGCCTCGCCCCCGCCCGTCCCGAAGCGAGACGGACCGTAAGGTCCGGCGAGCGCCCCCTCAGAACATGTAATCTCCGCCATTCAGATGGATCGCCTGTCCGTTCACGAACCCGCCCGTGGTGCAGAGGTAGACCGCCGCATAGGCGAGGTCGTCCACATGCCCCCAGCGTTTCAGCGGGATCGCCTCGCGCTTGGCGTCGACATGGGTGTTGGGATACTGCGACCAGTCCCGGTCGGTGTCGATCGCGCCGGGCACCAGCGTGTTCGCGGTGATCCCGTATTTCCCCAGCTCCTTGCCGACCGCCTTGGAAAACCCGTGCATCCCGGCCTTCGCCGCGATGTTGTAGGCGCGTTCCGTCAGGTGTCCGGTGAACCCGTCATATCCCGAGACATGGATGATCCGCCCCCAGCCCTTTTCCTTCATGCCCGGCACGACATGGTGGGCCAGGTAGAACGACGCCGACAGGTTGATCCGGATCGACTCGTCCCAGTCCGCGATGGTGATATCCTCGAACGGCTTGTGCAGCCGCCGCCCCACGTTCGACACCGCGATGTCGACCGGGCCAAAGACCTCCGCCGCCTCGGCCACCATGCGCCCCACGGCTTCAGCATCGCTGACATCCGCCATGATGCCATGCGCCCGCCCTCCGGCCTCGCGGATCAGGTGCACCGTTTCGTCAACCTTCTCCGGGCTCCGCGCCCCGTTCACGACCACCGCCGCGCCGGCCTCGGCCAGCCGCAGCGCGATGGCGCGCCCGATGTTCTGGCCCGACCCCGTGACCAGCGCCACCTTGTCGTCCAGCCGGTGCAGGTGCAGCCCCTCGGGGTTCGGTATCGCGCGGCTCATGGTGTCCCTCCGTTGCATCGGGCCACGAACGGCCAGAACGCCCGACCGAAAGCCGTGTCGTCCCCTTCCAGAAAGCCCAAACTGATCGTGAAATGGTCCCGCTCCGGGATCGCGCAGGTCACGACCGGGTTCCCCGCGCGGCTCCACGCGCCCTCCAGCTGGCGCGCCTGCCACTCGAACTCCGGCGGCTCCAGCCCGCCCCAGAGTAGCTGGATCGGGCAGCCCCCCTCGGGCACCTGCGTCACCGGCGAACAGGCGGCGATCCGCGCCTTGTCCAGCTTCAGATCCCCGGCCAGAAATCCCCACTGAAACGGCGTCAGGTCATAGAGCCCCGACAGCGCCGTCGCCCCCTTTACCGCATCGGCGGGCAGGCCCCGCGCCGCCCAGTCCGTCGCCGCGACCATGGCGGTCAGATGCCCGCCCGCCGAGGTGCCGGTGACATGGATGCGCGCCGGATCACCGCCGTGAGCGGAGATGTTCCGGATCACCCATTCGACCGAGGCGCGGACCTGCGCGATCAGCGCCTCCAGCGTCACATTTGGGCAGAGATCGTATTCCACGGTGACGAGCGTGTAGCCCCGCGGCCGGGTGCCATGCGCCACGAAGGACGATGTGTCCTTGGTCGATGTCACGCTGCGCCAGTAGCCGCCGTGAATGAACACGATGACCGGGGCGTTCTCCTGTTCGGCTGGAAAGATGTCCAGCACCTGCCGTGCCGTGTCGCCGTAGGGGACGTTCAGCGTGCAGGGATAGTCCGCGCGGGCGGAGGCCGAGAGCGTCTCCTTGCGGCGGATCACTCCGCGCGCGGGCGGATGGTGGGTGCCGACGTCATACTGCCAGTTGATCTGTTCCGCCGTCGCGTAGTGTCGCCAGAGCATCGCCCCCTCCCGTCCGAGGTTCGTCGCGCGGCACGGGGTCGCCGGGTCAGGCCCGGCGATGACGGCGTTCAGCTGCGCCCGTCATCCTCGGGTCACGACCCGAGGACCTCCCATCGCCGCGCCGTCTCACATCCCGATCATGTTCGCCCGGTCAACGATCCGGTCAACGATCCGCATAGAGGCGATGTCGATCATCCGCCCCTCGAACTGCGCTGCGCCCTCGCCGCGTGCGATGGCGGCATCGAAGGCCTCGCGCATCCGCCGGGCCCGGTCCACATCCTCAGGCGTGGGAGAGAAGACCTCCTGCGCGATCTCGACCTGGCTGGGATGGATCGCCCATTTCCCGACCATGCCGAGGATCATCGACCGGCGGCATTCCTCGCGGTAGAAATCCGGGTCGCTGAAGTTCGCGAACGGCCCGTCCACCGCGTCGATCCGGTTCACCCGCGCGGCGATCGTCATCTTCTGCCGCTGGTAGTGCCAGATGTCGCCGGGATAACCCGACTCACCGCCGATGTCCTTCGTGCTGACGCCCTGGCTGGCCGAGTAGTCGCCCATGCCGAAAATCAGCGCCTCCAGCCGGTCCGACGCGCAGGCGATCTCGTCGACCTTCTGCATCGCCTCGACTTCCTCGATCAACGTCTCCAGACCGATGCGCTTCTTCAGCTTCAGCTTCTTCTCCATCTGGGACATCAGCTTGTCGCAGAAGGTGATGTCATCCGGGCCAAGGCACTTGGTCAGCATGATGACGTCGAGGTTCTCGCCCGCGCCTTCCATCACCTCGATGATGTCCTCGGCGGCGTATTCCGTGGTCAGGTCGTTGATCCGCACGCAGCGTGTGGACTTGCCGAAATCGAGGTTGTTCAGCGCGTCGATGATCTTTTTCCGCGCGGGCCGCTTGGCGTCGGGCGCCACCGCGTCCTCAAGGTCGAGGAAGATGTAATCGACGTCGAGGCCGGCGGCCTTGGTCATCATCTTCTCGCTCGATCCCGGCACGGACAGCTGGCAGCGGCGCAGGCGTTTGGGACGTTGGCTCATGATCTCTGATCCTTCCTTATTTTCAAATGGTTGCACGAAGGCTTCAACGCGTCGCGTGAAATGCCCCGCGCATCCTCACTCCACGACGCGGGACGCGCGCAATTCCGATATTCTTTCGGGACTTAACCCGAACTCCTGCAGTATCGCATCAGTGTGCTCCCCCTGCAGCGGTGCACGACTGTGCACCCCGCCCGGAGTACCGGTCATCTTGACCGGCGTATTGGCGATGGTGGTCTGGCGCCCGGTGCCGGGATGTTCGTAGGTCACCAGCATGTCGCGGGCCGCGAAATGCGGATCGGTGAACTGGTCGGCGGCCAGGTAGACCGGGCCAAAGGGCACGTTGCCGCCCAGAACCTCGGCAATCTCGGCGCGGGTGCGCGGCAGGGTGAATTCCTCCACGATCGCAATCACCTCGTCGCGGTGCTGCCCGCGCAGGTCGCCCGTCAGATAGCGCGGATCGGCGGCCAGTTCGGGCCGCCCGATCAGCCGCGTCAGGATCTCCCAGAACTTCTCGCTCTGTGCGGTGATCGTGACCCAGCCGTCCTTGGCCCGGAACAGCCCGAACGGGGCGAAGAGCGGATGGTGATTGCCCTCCACCCCCGGATTGTTCCCGGTAAAGCTGAGCTGAAAGATCGACCGCTCGCAGGTCGCCATGATCGCGTCGACCATGGCGATGTCGACATATTGCCCCTCGCCCGTGGCCCGCGCCCGCAGGACGGCGGAGACGAGGCCGAAGGCCGCATACATCGCCGGAATGATGTCGCCCACGCCAGGACCTACCTTGGTGGGCATCGCCCCGCGCTCGGCGCCGGTGATCGCCATGATCCCGCCCATCGACTGCGCGACCGGGTCGTAGGCCGGCCAGTGCCCGTAGGGCGACTTGCCGCCCCGCTGGTCGCCGAAGCCACGGACCGAGGCGTAGACCAGCGCCGGGTTCACCTCGCGCAGGACCTCGTAGCTGTTGCCCAGCCGGTCCGCGACGCCGCCACGGTAGTTCTCGATCACCGCGTCGGCCTGCCGGACCATGTCGTGGAACAGCGCCACGCCTTCTTTCGTTTTGAAATCAATGCATATCGAGCGTTTGTTGCGGTTGATCGAACCGAAGTAGCCGCCGTAACCGCCATCCTCGCGGCTGATCTCGCCTTCCATATGCGGTCCGATCCGGCGGGTGTTGTCGCCCCCCACCGGTTCGATCTTGATGACGGTCGCGCCCTGATCGGCCAGCATCATGCTGGCGAAGGGCCCCGCCAGCATCATCGTCAGGTCCAGCACGACCACGCCTTCCAGCGCGCCGGAGTAATGCTTGGGCGGCATCTCAGCCCCGCCGCCGCAGCGCGACGGTCCGGTCGGCCATCACGCAGAGCTTGTCTTCCTGGTTGATGCCGTAGTGCCGGAACGTGACCACGCCCGCGCCCTCGATATCGCCGTCCTCGACCGTCAGCACTTCGGAGAAAGCGTAAAGGGTATCACCATGATAGACCGGGTTCTTCAACCGGATGTTGGTCATCCCGATCTCCTTCACCGCGTTCTCCGCCGTGTCCTGCGCGGCCAGACCGATGACCATCGACAGGTTGATCCCACCGAACACGACCCGGTCGGTGAACACCCCATGCCCCTGACCGCCCTGCATCCGGTGGGCGTTGAAATGCCCCTCGGCGGTGTTCATCACCATGTTGGTGATCAGGACGTTGTCCATCTCGGTCACCGTCTTGCCGCGCGCGTGGCGAAAGACCTGACCGGGCTGGAAATCCTCGAAATAGTTGTTCGCGCTCACCGGCGCCGGAGACCCGCTCATTTGTTCCCCCATGCCTTTTCGAAGGCCGTTTCGGTGATCCACTTGTCCACGTCCGACTTGCCCAGCATGTTGTCCGAGATGATCCTGAGCTGGATTTCCGACGTCCCCTCGAAAATCTTCGTCAGCCGCGCGTCGCGCCAGTAGCGTTCCATCGCGTGCAGCTTGGTGTAGCCCGCGCCGCCGAGGATCTGCAGCCCTTCGGAGGTCACCCGCTCAGCCATTTCGGTCGCGAAGTACTTGACCATGCTCGCTTCCTTGTCGCAGCGGCGGCCCTGGTCGATCTCGTTGCAGACATGGTAGAGCAGCTGCCGCGCCGCCTCGATCTGGGCGGCCATTTCGGCCAGCTTGAACCGGATGGCCTGGAACTCGGTGATCGGGCGGCCGAACTGGATCCGCTCCTGAGCGTAAGCCGTCGCATCCTCCAGCGCGCCCTGCGCCAGGCCAATGGCCCGCGCGGCCGTATGCGCGCGCGCCGTCTCCAGCCCCTTGGCCATGATGCGGAAGGCCATGCCCTCCTGCCCCAGAAGGTTTGCGGCAGGCACGCGGCAGCCGTCGAAGGACAGCTCCAGCGTGTTCCAGCCGAAATAGCCGATCTTGGGGATCTTCGAGCCCGAAACGCCTTTCGGCAGTTCGCCGCGCGGCTTCTCGATCATGAAGCACGAGATGCCCATCCACCGCTTGTCCGACGAGGGCGGCGGCGAGGTGCGGGCGAAGACGGTCATGAAATCCGATCCGTCCGCGAAGGTGCACCAGTACTTGTTGCCGGTGATGACCCAGTCGTCGCCGTCCTTGACCGCCCGGCAGGAAATCGAGGCGAGGTCCGACCCCGTCCCCGGTTCCGACAGCGACGAGGCGTTCAGGAACTCGCCCCGGACCACGCGCGGCAGGTATTGCTTCTGCTGCTCGGGCGTCATCACCCGGCGGATCATCCCGCCCTGCCCGCGCGCCATGATCGAAGCGACGGACATCCAGCCGCGCGCCAGCTGTTCGGCAATCAGGCAGTATTCGAACGCTCCGAGCCCGAGACCGCCGAATTCTTCCGGGATGGTAATCCCGAAGTAACCCATGTCGGCCATCTTCTGGCGAAGATCCATCGGGATCTCTCCATCCGGGCCGTCCAGTTCGTTGGCGACCGGCAGGACCTCCCGCATGGTGAATTCACGCGCCGACTCGCGGATCATGATCCGCTCCTCGGTGAAATAGCCTCTGCCGTCCTGCGAATAGGTGCCGTCCATCTCAGCGCTCCTTTCTGACGAGGTTGGTGCGGCGGAAGCGGATCACTTCCTCGCCGCGCTGGTTCACGCCGCGCGTGGCCCATGTGACGATGCCGAAGGCCGGGCGCTTCTCGCTCTCGCGGCAGTCGACGGTGTCGCTGGTGGCATAGACCGTGTCGCCCGGATAGACCGGCGCGCCATAGACCAGGTCGTCGACACCCAGGAACGGGCCGCCGCCTTCGGAACAGTCCTCGACCGTCAGGCCGAAGACGGTGTTGAAGACCAAGAGCGGGTTGACCGGCGTCGTGTCATGCCCCTCGGCCCGCGCGGCCTCGGCGTTGGTGTAGCGGGGGTTGTAGTGCATCGTCAGCACGGTGAAGAGCGTGTTGTCCCCTTCGGTGATCGTGCGGCCCCAGTGGTGGTCGAAGTGCAGGCCCTCGTGAAAGTCGCCGTAGCGGTTGCCACGGGTCCAGTAAGTCGCCTCGGACTTGAGGCGGTTGACGATATCCTCGCTCATGCGGTCATCCTTGCGTCTCCTGCGTCCGGGAAAGCGGCGCCGACACGGATGCGGGCGCGGGCCAATGGCCCCTCGCCTCGCGCATCGTTCACGGCTGCCGGGTCTCCTCCCTCGGGCATCCAGCGGCGGTAAGTCCGCCATGCTGACCCATCGAACAGTCTTTTTACCGAAGCGTCAATTAGGTCGGACCTTTCCGGGGGGAGATGCCACGGATGAATTTTGGTAGCTTGCTAACGATCATGCGATGCTGGTAAAGAAAGCCATTCCTGATACAGAATGCGCACCGTGGGAGGAGACATGACACAGGACAAACCCCATGGCTGGCTGGCCGGCGAGGTCAGTCGCTTTTCCGAGATGCTGGACCACTGGGGCGCGACGGCCCCCGACCGCGTCGCCATCGTCAACCGCGACGTATCGCTGACCTTCGGCGAACTGGCCCGCGACGCGGCGCGTCTGGCGGATGCGCTGTCGGACCTCGGCCTCGGGCCCCGCGACCGCATGTTCGCGGTCGGCGAGAACACGGTCGGCGCCGTCCTGCTGGTCTTTGCCGCGAACCGCATCGGCGCCTCGCTGACGCTGGTCAACGCGCGGATGCAGACCTCGGAAATCGAGGTGCTGCAAGGGTTTGGCGACCCGAAGCTGTCGGTCTTCGCGACCGAGGGATCGCCCAAGACCGCCGAACATGCCGAGGCGCTTGGGGCGAAACCGCTGAACCTCGATACCGTGGGCGGCGACATCCGCGTCCTCCCCGGCAATGCGAAGGCCGAGCCGAACGAGGACCGCGGCAGCACCGGCGCGGACATCGCGATGATCATGTTCACCTCGGGCACCACCGGGACGCCCAAGGGCGTGATGATCACCAACGACACGATGCTTGCGCAGGCGAAATCCCAGTGCTTCACGCGCGCCATCGGGCCCGAGGACACGTTCTATGTCGTCTCGCCCATGAGCCACCAGATCGGCCTGTCGGGCAGCGTCATTTCCTCGATCTGCGCGGGGGCGCGCATGGTCCTGCCGCCCCGTCACGACCCGGACCTGCTGGTGCGGATGGTCGCCGATGGCGAGGTGACGGTGCTGGTCGGCGTTCCGCAGCTTTACAACGGCCTGCTGGATCACGCGGATCGCGAGGGGATCGACCTGTCCGGCGCGCGTCTCAGGATCGCGGGCTGCGGCGGCGCGCCGCTTGACCCCGCGCTCAAGGCGCGGGCACTGGACCGGCTGGGGGTCATCCTTGGCAACGGCTACGGCTCGACCGAATTCGTGCCCGCCTCGCGCGTGCCGCCGGGGGCCGAGGTCGCGCCGAACGTGGTCGGCAAGCTGGAGGCCGGGGTCGAGTGCCGCATCGTGGACGAGGCGGGCAACGACCTGCCCGACGGCGAGGATGGCGAGATCTGGGTGCGCGGACCGTTCATGATGGCGGGCTACTTCCGCAACCCGCAGGCCACCGCCGAAGTGATGCGCGACGGCGGCTGGCTGGCCACCGGCGACATCGGTGTCATGCGCGACGGGATGCTGGCGATCACCGGACGCAAGAAGGAAATCATCATCCGCTCGGGCTTCAACGTCTACCCGACCGATGTCGAGGCCGCGCTGACCGCCCACCCGGACGTCAACATGGCCGCCGTTCTGGGCCGTTCCGTTCCGGGGAACGAGGAGATCGTGGGCTTCGTCACCGCCCTGCCCGGCCGGAAGCTCGATCCCGCCGAGGTGCGCGACTTCACGCGCCGCACCCTGACACCCTACAAAGTCCCGAGCGAGGTGATCGTTCTGGATGAAATGCCGGTCGGTCCGACGGGGAAAATCCTCAAGACCGCCCTCAAGCCGAAACTGTGAGAACGACCATGACCCGCCCTTTCCGTGACGACCACGAAGCCCTGCGCGACAGCTTCCGCCGCTTCTGCGAGACCGAGATCGCGCCCTACCACGACGAGTGGGAACGCAACCACATCGTCCCCAAGGAGGTCTGGCGCAAGGCCGGGCAGAACGGCTACCTGCTGGCCGCCATCCCCGAGGAATACGGCGGCGGCGGCGGCGATTTCGGCCATTCCGCGGTGATGATGGAGGAGCTGGCCAAGATCCACGCCAGCGGCCCCGGCTTCTCGCTGCATTCCGACATCGTGGCGCCCTACCTGATGAACTTCGGCACCGAAGAGCAGAAGAAGAAATGGCTGCCCCTGATGGCGCAGGGCGAGGTGATCACCGCCATCGCCATGACCGAACCCGGCACCGGCTCGGACCTGAAGAGCATCAAGACGCAGGCCCGGCGCGAAGGTGACGAGTACGTCATCTCGGGGCAGAAGACCTTCATCACCAACGGCCACAACGCCGGGCTCTACATCGTCGTGTGCAAGACCGATCCGGCGGCGGGGTCAAAGGGCGTGTCGCTGATCCTCGTCGAGGAGGAGCGCGCGGGCTTTTCGCGCGGGCGCTCGATCGAGAAGATGGGCCAGCATGCACAGGACACGGCAGAGCTGTTCTTTGACAACGTGCGCGTTCCGGTGACGAACCGTCTGGGCGAGGAAGGCAAGGGTTTCAGCTACCTGATGAAGGAGCTGGGGCAGGAACGCCTGATCATCGCGATCCGCTCGGCCGCGATGCTGGAGAACGCGCTGGCCGAGGCGGTGGAGTACACCAAGACCCGCCAGGCCTTCGGACAGCCGGTGTTCGAATTCCAGACCAACAAGTTCCGCCTGGCCGAAGCGGCGGCCGAGGCCGACATGCTGCGCACCTATGTCGACGCGGTGCTGGCGCAGCACCTTGAGGAAAAGATCAGCCCCGAAAAGGCGGCCAAGGCCAAGCTCGTGTCGACCGAGATGCTGGGCCGGTGGCTGGACGTCTTCCTGCAACTGCACGGCGGCTACGGCTACACGCGCGAATACAACATCGGGCGTGACTGGGCCGATGCGCGGGTGTTCCGCATCTACGGCGGATCCTCCGAGATCATGCGCGAGATCATCTCGCGCACGCTCTGAGCCTTCAGACCAGCGGCGCGGTCCCGGTGTCAGCCGGGGCCGCGGCCGGTGTCACCGCGCGCGGTTCGAACCGCAGCTTGGCGATGACCAGCAGGCCGACGAGGATCACGCAGATCACGTTGGCGACGATCAGCGGCCAGTTCACGATCAGCAGGCCATAGACCAGCCACGACGACACCGTGGCAAAGACCAGCAGCAGCGCCCAGAACGACAGGTCCTTAACGGCACGGGTGCGCCATGTCTTGATCGTCTGCGGCAGCCAGCTGACGGTGCCGAGCGCGGCCGCGACGTAGCCGAGGATTTCGACGGGATCGCCCATATGCGTGATCTCCGGAGGAGTTGGGGTGCTGCGATGCCCTTTGCCCCCCTTCCCGTTCCGGCGCTACGTCCCCGGCGACACCGGTGCGTCGCATTCCGCGCATCGCTACCAGCGGATGCCGTGACGCAGCGCGTCGTAGATCGCCGCATGCACGTTCCGCGCCGCCACCGCATCGCCGATCCGGTAGAGGTCATAGCCCCCGTCCCGCCGCGCCGGGAACAGTGCGCCCTCGCCCGAGACCAGCGCGGCCTGATCGACCTCGCCCCCGTTGCGGGCGCCGGGGCGCAGGTCGAAATAGAGGTCCGACAGCGGCATCGTGCCCGCATTGACGACGATCTGGTCGTAATCGCGGGTGATCGTGTGGTCCGAGTAATCCGTCCCGATCCGCGCCACCAGCCGATTGCCTTCGCGCGTGATCCCGGTCAGCCGCCGGGCGACGGTGAAGGTCACGTTTTTCCCTTGCAGGCTGCGCATATAGGGGACGAGGTTCATGCCCATGATCTCGGGCGACACGCCCCTGTCGCGGGTCATCAGCTCGACCCGGCCACCCGCCGCCGCGATGACCTCGGCGGCCTGCATCGCGGTGTGATCGCCCACGTCGTCGTAGATCAGCACATCCGCCCCCGGCGCAACATCGCCCGACAGGATGTCCCAGCCGGTTACGGCCAGCTCGTTTCCGGCGTCGAGGATCGAAACTTCGGGCAGCCCGCCGGTCGCGATGACGATCATGTCCGGGTCTTCGGCCAGAACATCCGGTGCGTCCGCCAAGGCGTTGAATCTGAACGCGACATCCCGCGCAGCGCATTGCGCCATGCGCCAGTCGACGATGCCCTTCATCTCGGACCGCCGCCGCGTCCGCGCCGCCAGCCGCAGCTGGCCGCCCGGTTCCGCCGCCGCCTCGAACACCGTCACGCGATGGCCGCGTTCGGCGGCGACCCGTGCCGCCTCCAGCCCGCCGGGGCCCGCGCCGACGATCACCGCCCGGCGCGCCTGCGCGGCGGAGGGAATCACGTGCGGCATCTCCAGCTCGCGCCCCGTCGCGGGGTTGTGGATGCAAAGGGCCATCCCCCCGGCATAGATCCGGTCGAGGCAGTAGGTCGCGCCAACGCAGGGCCGGATGTCGTCCTCGCGCCCCTCGGCGATCTTGCGCACGATATGCGGGTCCGCGATATGCGCACGGGTCATCCCGACCATGTCCAGCAGCCCCGAGGCGACCGCGTGCCGCGCCGTCGCCACGTCGGGGATTCGCGCGGCATGGAAGGTCGGCAGACCGACCTCGGCCCGGATGCGCCCGGCGAAATCCAGATGCGGCGCGCTGCGCATCCCCTGCACGGGAATCACGTCGGTCAGCGTCGCGTCGGTGTCCACCCGCCCCCTGATTACGTTCAGGAAATCGACCATGCCGCTGTCCTTGAGCGCATGACCGATCGCCAGCCCTTCGGCCTCGGAAATCCCGCCGGGCTGCCCGTCGTCCGCTGTGAACCGGACGCCCACGATGAAGTCCGGCCCCACCCTGTCGCGGATCGCCGCCAGCACCTCCAGCGGGAATCGCATCCGCGCCTCGGGATCGCCGCCATAGGGCGCGTCGAGGTGATTCAGGTGCCCCGACCAGAAGGCATCCAGCAGGTGCCCGTAGGCCTCCAGCTCGATGCCGTCGAGCCCGGCGGCCTGCATCCGCTCGGCGGCATCGGCATAGTCGCGCACCACGCGGGCGAGGTCCCAGTCCTCCATCACCTTGGGGAAGGCCCGGTGCGCGGGTTCGCGCAGCGGCCCCGGCGCCACGGTGGGCAGCCAGTCGCCCCAGTCCCAGCGGGACCGCCAGCCAAGGTGGGTCAGCTGGATCATCACCGCCGTCCCGTGATCGTGGCATTCGTCGGTCAGCCTGCGCATCCAGCCCACGACCTCGTCCCTGTAGGCCAGCACGTTGTTGAACGCGGGCGGACTGTCGCGCGACACCAGCGCCGATCCGGCGGTCATCGTCATCGCCACCCCGCCCTTCGCCCGTTCGACGTGATAGGCCCGGTAGCGATCCTTGGGCATGCCGTCCTCGGGATAGGCCGGTTCATGCGCGGTGGTCATGATCCTGTTGCGCAGGGTCAGGTGCCTGAGGGTGTAGGGTTCGAGCAGGGGATCGCGTGACATGCGGGCTCCATCCGGTGTGCGCGCCCACTGAAACAGGTTCCGGGTGGGGCTGACCAGACCCACATGCCACACAAACCTGCCTGTGTGCCGACAAACGCTTGATCCCGGACCATAATCCGCCGCACGATCCGTCAACAGCCACAGGGCGCCTGCTGCCAAGACGGTGCCGGCACGATAAAGACCAATGGGGATAGTTCCATGACCACCAGAATAGTCCGCGCTTTCGTTCTCACTCTCGGGATCGGAACGCTCGCCGCCTGCGCCAGCGGCCCTTACGAAGACACTGCGGTGACGCAGGCGGAAACCGGACACTACGGCGTGCTTCAGGACGGCGACATCACCCTGCCGCCGGTCGATTCCCAGTATCTGACCGAACCGAACCGCCGCACCGAGGTCAGCTACAACGGGACCGAGGCGCCGGGGACCATCGTCGTCGATCCCTATGCCAAGTTCCTCTACCACGTGAACGGCGACGGCACTGCTGTCCGCTACCCCGTGGCCGTCGGGCGCGAGGGCCGCGGCTTCAAGGGCCGCGCCACCATCCGCCGGATGGAGCACTGGCCGGGCTGGACCCCCACCCGCAATATGCTGCGCCGCGAGCCCGAGGTCTACGGCCCCTTCGCGGGCGGCATCCCCGGCGGCGTGGCCAGCCCGCTCGGCGCGCGCGCGCTCTACCTCTACCGTGGCGGCCGCGACACCGCGTTCCGCATCCACGGCACCAATGACATGGCGTCGATCGGCAACTCCAGCACCGCCGGCTGCATCCGCATGTTCAACCAGGACGTGATCGAACTGTTCGACCGGACCCCGATGGGCACCGAGGTCGTCGTCCGCACCTACGATGAATCGGTCGCGCTGGAAGGCGAGGCGATGGCCAACCGCGGCGTCGAACTGCCGCCGACGATCGTCGATCCGAACGTCATCTATGCGGCTGTCGAAGAGCAGGAGCGCAAGCGCGCCGCACAGTGACAGCGGGCGCATGACGAAACATCTGCTGCGGCGGGGCCCATGCCCCGCCGTTTGCGTTCCGGGGGGTGGAAGGGCCGCCTGACCGCCCGCCCGTCATCAGGCAGCGCTCTGCCAAATCCGGGGACTGCCGTGAAACGGACGAGTCGTCTCCCTGATGCTAATCAAAGGGCCGTGGTCGCCGGGCGATACCCGCAGTCGGTATCCTCCCCTCACCTCCGCCAAACATGTTCCGAGACACGTCCGACCGTTTCGGCCGATTCTGGCGGCCTGCACGTTCTGCCACAGCGTGAAGCATGTCTCTTCATTTCGTTTTGCCGTTTCGAGCAGGGAGATTCTGCAATCACAAGGACCGGTCATGGACAGTCGGGACGCAGGGGCCCGATCCCACGCCCGCGCGGGTGTTGGACGCATTTCCTCTGGAATGGGGCAATTGCTTCAACCGCACCAAGCCAACATTCATCCATCACGCGCACGGTCTGGAAATCGAGACTCAGTCCACCAGATACGTGCCGGAAGCCTCCAGAAATCCCGAGTATTCCCCAACCTGCGGCGGCGGAACATAAATGCCGCTTGTCCCCGAGGTCATGCTGAACTTGCGGACATTGGAATACCAGCCACCGACGAAGATGCCATTGCTGAGCGGAGCGCTTTCACCCGAGGCATTTCCGACGGTCAGCCAATATCCGGTGAAAAAGCCGCCTCCGGACACCTTGTTGGGCATACCGGCCAGATAGCTGGCCAATCCGCTTGGATTGCTGCCGCCGCCCGACGAATTGATATCGCCGGCCAGGTTGATGAAGTTGGTTGGCACCAGATTGCCGAGCGGATTGATCCCGCCACCGCCCTGGAACTTGACCTGCCCCTGAAGCCCCTGTGTTTGCGGTTCCTCATCCCAGCGAACGTAGAACATGTCGTCGCGATCACCGGTGATGTCGATCGGCGAGCTGGCCTTCAGTTCCACCATGTTGATCACGTAGGTCTTCGCTTGTCCGTCCTTCGTGTTGAGCCCGTTCAGGGTGGCAGGGGTCATCGCCTCGAAACCTGGCGTCACCGGCATCTCGGTGATCGCACCTACGGCTTTATCGAAGTCACTGGTCAGGTTCGCGATACGCGCACCTTCGTTGATCAGGACGCTGGCGCTGGAGGTGTTGTTTTCGATGATGTCCTTCCATCCAGCGATACTCTTGTCGTTTGTATAGATGGTGCCGAAGTAGTCGAAGCTACCGGACGTCCGTTCGGACGCCGTGATACCGTTGACCGCGACATCGCCCACAAATCCCTTGTTGGCCGCCTGCCAGTTGGCGTCGATATCCCCTGGGAATAGAACAGAAGGTATTTGCTGAGTTCCCCGATCGGCGACTTCGGCTTGCTGACCACCTTGACCGCCGTACTCGGCTCGCCGATGTCCCAACCTGTGAAACCGATGATCTGAAGGACGACCGGTTCGACCTTGCCCGCGCCTCCTGCCTGACGGGAGAGTGTCACCCGCACGGCCGTTGGCGTCTCATTGCTTTCGGTGAACACCCGCTTCTCGCCATCCCAGACGCCGAACCTGATATCGGTCATCGCCTTGATCTGGGAGTGCTTCGTGTCGGGGAAGTTCTTCTTGATGTATTCCAGCGCGGTTTTTCTGGCCACATGGGTATCGGGAAGATCCAGCGCTGCCGCGGTGGAGGCCGCATCCGCCACCGCCGAGAGAAGCGAACGGTTCCGGTACGCGTTCCCCACATCCACGGCCAGCCCCCCGATCACGAAGAAACTGAAGACGGTGAAGACGCTCAGGATCGATACGCTGCCACGCTGTTCGACGCCGTAGCGACGAAGAAGGTCAGACACCGACATGTGTCGTTCCTTCCTTCCTCATCACGTAGTTGACGCTCAGGCCACCGGGAATGAACAGCTTCATCGCCGGCACGAGAATGTAGCCGGGGGCCGCAGTTATCTCGACCTTCACATCGCGGTTGTCGATGACATTGACTTCGATGTGAGGCTTGTAGCTGGGCGACAACCGTCCTTCGGCGTAGACGACGGCTTGTTCTGCAGAAAGATCTCCCACAGAGACGCGGCGCGCCGTGTCACGGGAAACGTCGACCATCGCGGTCATTGTCGCGAGCGTCATTGCCACGTTCGTGGTCATCGCAATCGCGGCGACGTAGAATGGCGCCCAGATCACGAACTCTACGGTGACGTTGCCTTTTTCCGATTTAAGGTACTTGCTGAGCATAGAAACACCTCACTCATTAACACTTAATAAATAGGCGCTCGAACTATGGCGGAATCATGGTCTGACAATGGTGGCCATATGTTCGCCAAGTGAAATTTTTTCGGCTGAACGGCGCGCCGCGCGCATCCACAATCTGAGCTTGTTTTTTAAATTGCGTTTCTCGCCCTCTGATTGCTCAGAATGCGCGCGCATTCGGCGCCCCACACGTCCGCAACAACGGCACCACCTGAGCAGGAAGTGTGGCAAGCGATTCAAATTGCAAAAAACGGGACACCGGACAAGGACACTCTGCCCGGATGCATCGGACCCGTCAGTTGCGACAACCCGCTTGGCTTTTGGCCGCTATGCCTATCCAAACAGCCTGCGCAGATGGCTGGTCCCTGCCAGCGCGTCCTCGTGCCGGTCCTTGCGAATGAACTCGGCGATCCGGTCAAGGGCCTGCCCCGCGTCGTCGGGACTGAGGCAGGACAGGTCGTCCGGCTGATCCTTTTTCACCGACATATAGAGGCTGCGGACGTCCTCGTGAAAGAACCCCTCGTTCCCCGTGGCCTCGTCCCGTCCGAAATCATAGGCGAAGCAGTCCGAACGGATGGCGGCCTCGATCGCGTACTGGGTCAGAAGTCGCTCCGCGCGGCCCCCTTCTTCGTTCGCCATCCGCCCGGACACGATCCGGATCATGTCGCCGAGCACCGGATCGAGGAGATGGGCCGCGAAGGCGACGATCCTGCGCTCCTTTACCAGTATTGGCATGAACAGGGCCCCGGCCTCGCAGGCGGTGCGGATGGTCGGCGTGTACCGGCTGAAACGGGACCGGTCCGATCTGGAACCGGCTGCCGCCAGCATCCGGCCGAGCCGCCCGATGTTCGCCTCGATATTGTCGGGGCGCACGAGCATGACCGAATAGTCGCGCCGGTCGCGACGAAGCTGCATATACTGCCTGGCGAATTTCCGGTCGGGCATGCCGTTCAGAAGATCGTTCAGGGTGGCAGGCAGGGGGACATTGGCCGACATCAGCTTGTCCGTCTTGCCATCCTCGGACATGTAGCCGCGCCACGCGACCTCGAGCCCGCAGGCCGCCAGAATCTCGCCGAGGGCCCGCGCCCGCGTTTCCGGCACGAAATAGAGCATGGACAGCCGCGTCCAATGCATGTCGGCCAGAGCCTCACCGAACGCCTTGAGTACATCGGCCGCCCTGTCCGGCGCGATGATCATGCCCGAGTAGCTGCTGCTGGACAGGCGCCCGGCGGCTTCCAGTTCGGTCTCGAACCGTTTGCGCGATGTGCTCCAGTGGATCCGGGACTTCAGCGGGAACAGCCCGACCAGCCGCCCGTCGGCCCGCGACCGCGCGGTCAGGACCCGCCAGCGCGACGGGTTCTCGGCGAATGTCTGACGCAGCCACGCCCAGGACAGGAAGGCGTTCGCGTCGGGGTCGTTCTCGAACAGCTCCTCCCATTCCTCGCGGATCGCGTCGATACCGGGCAGCGTGGTGACGCAGGCCACATGCAGGCCCCGTTCGGCATGGACCGTCTGTGCGGTCGCGGCCATATGTCGATCAAGCTGCATTCTTCAACATCACCTTGAACGCGCGCTCCGCCGCTTCGAAATACGGGACGAGGGCCGAGGTCAGGCGGTTGCGCCCGGCGAAATACGCCCCGACTCCACAGAGATGCGCCGCGAATTCGGGGTGCACGCCGGCATCGTCGAACTTGCGCACCTTGGTCTTGGACAGCCAGCCCCGCTTGCGCGCTTCCTTGAGGATCAGCCGGAACCGTTGCAGGCAGTGCAGGGTCGTGTAGGCGGCAAGATAGTCCAGATAGGCATCGAGTGTGTGTCCCGTCGCCGGGTCGAAGGCCTGACGGACGATATCTTCCATGACGTCGGGCCGGAGCGGCCAGGCCTCGTCGCCGATCAGCCAGGCGAGGTCCTCGGCCCCGTGGCGGACGCCGCTGTATTCGAAGTCGAACCAGCGCAGCTTGTCGTCATCGCCAATGGCGGCATTGCCCGACCGGCAGTCCCATTTCACGAACTGCCGGGCGGGCGTGGCGATCAACTGCCGAAGCGCCTCGAGATCCACGACATCGGCCGGCACGGAGGAGAAGTTGTTCAGCGCGTCCAGCCCACCGGTCAGGTTGTCCAGCCACTCGTCATTCACGCCGAGGTGGGGCATTTCCTTTTCCAGTCCGGCTGCGCGGGCCGCGGCCTGTATCCGGAAGATCCCGCCGACGGCCTCTTCGGCAAGCTCGATGCGCCGCGACTGGCTGCACCGCGCGATTTCCATGTTCAGCCTGCGGCTGCCGACGTCGGACTGGAAGATCACCTTGTCGACCACGCCCAGAACCTTCGGCGCGTCGTCGCAATGGGGCGCAAGCCGGTGAAGCGCGTAGGCCTCCAGGTGGGCACGGCGGTAGTTCGGGCGCAGCGTGGCGATCACCGTGACATTGCCGAAGTGCAGGCGGCAGCTTGAACGCCCCTCGCCCCCCGGCGTCGTCACTTCGTCGACCTTACGGCCAAAATGCGCTTCGGCCGCGGAAAGGATCTTCTGAATACGGGAGGACGTCTTTGCCATTTGCTCTTACCCTCTTCACTTCGGATTTTTTCCGAAGGCACTCTTACCGGGGACATCAAGCCATCAAATTCGGACGCAAGTAAGGAAAAACGGGGGCTTGGGTCGCCTGTTCGATAGCCGTGGCGCTCGGGTGGGTGTCCGAGCCATCCACCGGATGGCGGGTTCCCGGAACGCGGGAAACCTGCGGTCCGGCCCGGTCCGATGCGGGCGGCTGTCGCCGCTTTGCGGATGGCCCGCACGGGGCGGGCCATCCAGGGTGTTTCCGATCAGAGGAACTCGATCTCTTCGCAGGCCGTGCCGCCGGAGGAGCTTCCGCTCGGCATCTCGTCTTCCTCGCAGTCCTTCGAGAACAGGTCCATCAGGTCCCCGCCGAAGCCGTGGTGCCCGTCTTCCGCATAATGCGTGAAGATCGGCAGACCATGGTGCTCGTATCCGGAGCTGTCGCACCCAGTCGTCGCGCCGGAGCCCTTGGTGCCACCGGAGCCTTTCGTTCCGCCGGTGCCCTTCGTTCCGCCGGAGCCCTTGGTGCCACCGGAGCCCTTCGTTCCACCGGAGCCCTTCGTCCCGCCGGTGCCCTTGGTGCCACCCGAGCCCTTGGAGCCGCCCGTCCCTTTCGGATCGCAGTCCTCTCCATCGCCCTTGGTCCCACCGGACCCTTTCGTTCCGCCAGATCCCTTGGTGCCACCAGAGCCCTTCGTCCCACCGGAGCCCTTGGTGCCACCCGAGCCCCTGGAACCACCCGTCCCTTTCGGATCGCAGTCCTCTCCATCGCCCTTGGTCCCACCGGAGCCTTTCGTTCCGCCAGACCCCTTGGTGCCGCCAGACCCCTTCGTCCCACCGGAGCCCTTGGTGCCACCCGAGCCCTTGGAGCCGCCCGTCCCTTTCGGATCGCAGGCCTCTCCGTCGCCCTTGGTCCCACCGGAGCCTTTCGTTCCGCCAGACCCCTTGGTGCCGCCAGACCCCTTCGTCCCACCGGAGCCCTTGGTGCCACCCGAGCCCTTGGAGCCGCCCGTCCCTTTCGGATCGCAGTCCTCTCCGTCGCCCTTGGTCCCACCGGAGCCTTTCGTCCCGCCAGATCCCTTGGTGCCGCCAGAGCCCTTCGTCCCGCCGGAACCTTTGGTGCCACCCGAGCCCTTGGAGCCGCCCGTCCCTTTCGGATCGCAGTCCTCTCCATCGCCCTTGGTCCCACCGGACCCTTTCGTTCCGCCAGATCCCTTGGTGCCACCAGAGCCCTTCGTCCCACCGGAGCCCTTGGTGCCACCGGAGCCCTTCGTCCCGCCGGCGCCGTTGGTGCCACCCGCACCCTTGGAGCCGCCCGTCCCGTTCGGATCGCAGTCCTCTCCGTCGCCCTTGGTCCCACCGGCCCCTTTCGTCCCGCCAGCTCCCTTGGTGCCGCCAGAGCCCTTCGCCCCGCCGGAACCTTTGGTCCCACCCGAGCCCTTCGTGCCGCCCGACCCCTTCGTCCCACCGGCGCCTTTGGTGCCACCCGAGCCCTTCGAGCCGCCCGTCCCTTTCGGCTCGCAGTCCTCTCCATCGCCCTTGGGCCCACCGGAACCCTTCGTCCCGCCGGGGCCGTTGGTGCCACCCGCACCCTTGGAGCCGCCCGTCCCGTTCGGATCGCAGTCCTCTCCGTCGCCCTTGGTCCCACCGGCCCCTTTCGTCCCGCCAGCTCCCTTGGTGCCGCCAGAGCCCTTCGCCCCGCCGGAACCTTTGGTCCCACCCGAGCCCTTCGTGCCGCCCGACCCCTTCGTCCCACCGGCGCCTTTGGTGCCACCCGAGCCCTTCGAGCCGCCCGTCCCTTTCGGCTCGCAGTCCTCTCCATCGCCCTTGGTCCCACCGGAACCCTTCGTTCCACCGGTGCCCTTGGTGCCACCGGAACCCTTCGTCCCGCCGGTGCCGTTGGTGCCACCCGAACCCTTGGAGCCGCCCGTCCCTTTCGGATCGCAGTCCTCTCCATCACCCTTGGTCCCACCGGAACCCTTCGTTCCACCGGTGCCCTTAGTGCCACCGGACCCCTTCGTCCCACCGGAGCCTTTGGTGCCACCCGAGCCCTTGGAGCCGCCCGTCCCTTTCGGATCGCAGTCCTCTCCATCACCCTTGGTCCCACCGGAGCCTTTCGTTCCGCCAGTTCCCTTGGTGCCGCCAGAGCCCTTCGTCCCGCCGGAGCCCTTCGTCCCACCGGAGCCCTTCGTCCCACCGGAGCCTTTCGTGCCGCCCGAACCCTTCGTGCCATCGGAGCCCTTGCTTCCGCCGGAGCCCTTAGTCCCGTCAGAACCCTTGCTACCGCCGGAGCCCTTGGTGCCACCGGAACCCTTGGTCCCGTGCTCGCCCTTCGTGCCTTTGGACCCCTTGGTCCCACCGGTTCCCTTCGTGCCACCGGTCCCGTCCGATTGGTCATCGTCGCAATCATCGCCGGAATGGTAATCCTTGGCGTGATCGAACAGGTGGTGACCTTTCCCGGTCTCCTCGGCGACCTTGGAGATTTTGGAGGCAAGGTGATCCGAATACCAGCTTTCGAACGCGCCGCCCTCTACCCCGCCATTGTAGTAGGAGGACGTCGAGCTGGCGGTATCGTGCCCGCTGGCATGGTGAGTTTTGGGTGCATGGATATGGGAGAGTTTCATCGTGACAATTACCCTACTGCGGCTGAGGGCCTTCGACGTGGCACCTCGGCGTTTAACTGATTAACGCGGCATCCCGACCGGTCTCTCGTAATAGGGCCACAAGACGAACACTTTTTTAACAAATTTTTTACATTCAACTCAGAGATTTACATTATTTTTGACCACAATTAATCCCCGAAGCAGAGACTGTTCTCGATACATGGACAACGAGAACTTGATGGGATTGTGAAGCCTCGCCTGTTGACGCCAGAAACCGGACAACCGGCGAAACCCGGTCCCTCCCCGAATCGGGGGATATGCCAGAAAACTTTCGGCGAGACCCTTTGCCATTCACGCCAGTGGCTTGACGGGACAGACTTGGATTCACACAGATCGCTTCGGGCACTGACATCTATCTTCAGGCGAATGAACCTGGGTGATAACTCCAACTCCGCACCAAATGCACATTCCCAATTCACCTTTGAATCCGCCAAAACAAGGCGCCTTCGCCTTATTTTCGCCACAGTGTTTCCAGTTAATGCAAAGTTGTGTGAACGAGTGTTATTTGTAGCGATTGAGGAAACGAAATGCGTGTCGCTTGCCGGTCATGACTGTGTACATCTCGGAGATCCGTTTCGAGAACAACGCCGACTTCGTCGAAATTGTAGCCACGAATGACGAGGACCTGTCGGGCTATCTCGTCGCGGTGTACGACGGAACGGGCAAGCTGCGTTACACGCAGTCGCTCGCCGGCCAGTTCGTGGCCCATACCGGCGGCAACGATGGCTACCTCGTCAACGTGTCCGACGGATTGCCCGACATGGGCAAGAACTGGGCCGTCGCGCTGCTGGACGACAGCGGCAACGTGATCCAGTTCCTCAGTTCCGATGCAACGGTCACCGCCACGGACGGTCCGGCCGTCGGAGAAACCAGCACCAACCTGGGCAGCATCACCTCAGGCGGCCAGTCGCTGCAGACCGATGATGGCGGCGCGACCTATTTTGCGCAGAGCTCGCCAAATCCCGGCACGATCCCGTGTTTCGCCGCCGGCACCCTAATCGATACACCTGCCGGAGCCCGCCGCGTCGAGGACCTGAAGCCCGGTGACTGGGTCAGCACCCTGGACCACGGGCCGATGCGCGTGCAGTGGAGGCGACGGAGCCTACACGATCTGCAGCAGAGCGCGGGGCCCCAGATGCCCATACTGATCCCGGCGGGCTCGCTCGGTCGACGCACGCCGTCCCGCGATCTGGTCGTGTCGCCGCAGCACCGCATTTTCGTCGGCGGCATGGGTCAGCTCGAGGACATCTTTCGTACCGAGGCGCTCGTTCCCGCCAAGGCATTGATCGGATACCGCGGGATACGGGAGATGCGCGGCCGGAAGCAGGTCACATGGGTCCATTTCGCCTTTGACCAGCACGAGATCGTCACATCAAACGGCGCGCTCACGGAGTCACTGCTGATCGGGCAGCAGGTGCAGCGCGGTCTCAACGCATTGCAAAGTTCCGCCCTGAGGGCCGTATTCGCAGGAAAACGGATGGGCGCAGACATTATGGCCCCGGCCAGAAATTGCATGAAGGTGCAGGACGTCCGGCGACGCCTGTCCGATGCGCGGGTGAACTTCCATACACTCCCGGTCTGCGCCTGACAGTTGCCTCGTGGCAAGGTCTGTCCTGACCTCTGGCGGCATGACCTGGCTCAGACCTCTATCCCGGCGATTCCTTCTGTCCTCTAGCGTGGGCTGGCTTTGCTACCTTCCCGTGTTGACCCCAAACCCCATTGGCTTCGCGCTCGGCACCACCTCGCCACCTTGGTCGAGGAAGCCACAAGCCGTTTGTTCAAGAGCAGACTCTTGACCACGGACCGGCGATAAAATACTCGTCCATTCCATCGAGCGGGTATGGTGTAATGGTAGCGCCCTAGCCTTCCAAGCTAGTCGTGCGGGTTCGATTCCCGCTACCCGCTCCAGCTTCTCCCCCGATTTCTCGCCCTGCAAAACCGCACATCCACCCGATCGCCGCGGCGTCAATCTTGCATTAACCCTTTGCGGCACGCATCTTCCATGGACCCGCTGGAAGTGCGGGCACCAAGGGGAGGAGATACGATGACGTTCGCCAGCTGCGCGGATGCGCTTGCGATTCAAAACGAAATGCCCTGGCAGGAGCGCGACGTCCCGGCCACCCTCTATGGCCTGCTGGCGCGGACCGCGGGCAAGTTCCCCTCGCACAATGCGATCAGTTTTCAGCTGGAATCCGGGCCCGACGACAAGGCCGAGACGCTCACCTGGTCGGAACTGCACGACAAGGTCTGCCAGGCCGCGAACCTGTTCCGGTCGCTCGGCGTGGGCGAGGATGACGTGGTCGCCCTGATCCTGCCGAACTCGACCGAGACGGTGATCGCCACCATCGCGGGCGCCATCGCCGGGATCGTCAACCCGATCAACCCGCTGCTGGAGCCGGAACAGATCGGCGCCATCCTGCGCGAGACGAACGCCAAGGTCGTCGTCACCCTGCGCAATTTCCCCAAGACGGACATCGCCCAGAAAACGGCCGAGGCGGTGCGCCACGCTCCCAACGTCCACACCGTGCTGACCGTGGACCTGAACCGCTACCTGACCCCGCCCAAGAGCTGGATCGTCCCGCTGATCCGCCCCAAGGTGCCGGGCAAGCATCATGCGGACGTCAAAGGCTTCAACGCCGAGATCGCGCGCCAGCCCAAGACGCTGAGCTTCCCCGACAGCACCGGCGACCGGGTGGCGGCCTATTTCCACACCGGCGGCACCACGGGCATGCCCAAGGTCGCGCAGCACAAGTATTCCGGCATCATCTACAACGGCTGGATCGGGCACACGCTGCTCTATACCGAAACGGACAACATCATCTGTCCGCTGCCGATGTTCCACGTCTTTGCCTGCCACGTCATCATGATGGCCGCCATATCCTCGGGCGCGCATGTCGTGTTCCCGACCCCGGCCGGCTATCGCGGCGATGGCGTGTTCGACAACTTCTGGAAGCTGTGCGAGCGCTGGAAGATCACCTTCATCATCACCGTGCCAACCGCGATCTCGGCCCTGATGCAGCGCCCCGTGGACGCCGACATCTCGACCGTCAAGACCGCCTTCTCGGGCTCGGCCCCACTTCCTGCCGAACTGTTTAACCGGTTCGAGAAGGCCGCCGGCATCAACATCGTCGAGGGCTACGGCCTGACCGAGGCGACCTGCCTCGTCGCCTGTAACCCGGTCGACGGGGAAAAGAAGATCGGTTCGGTCGGCATACCCTTCCCCTATTGCGACGTCCGCATCATCGACCACACCACCCCCGAGGCGCGGGAATGCGGCGTGGACGAGGTGGGTGAGATCTGCGTCTCGAACCCCGGTGTCAACGAAGGCTCGACCTATACCGAAGAACTGAAGAACCGTGACCTCTACCACGGCCTGCCCGACACCAACCGCCTCTATCTCCGGACCGGCGACCTCGGGCGCGTCGACGCGGACGGCTACCTGTGGATCACAGGGCGCGCCAAGGACCTCATCATCCGCGGCGGGCACAACATCGACCCGGCCGAGATCGAGGACGCCATGCTGTCGCATCCCGCCGTCGCCTTCGCGGGCGCCATCGGCCAGCCGGATGCGCGGGCGGGCGAACTGCCCTGCGTCTATGTCGAACTGGTGGCCGGATCGGATGTCACGATCGAGGAACTGACGCAGCACGCCGAACGGCACGTGCATGAACGCGCGGCGATCCCCAAGCATATCGAGGTCATGGACGAACTGCCCAAGACCGCGGTCGGCAAGGTCTTCAAGCCGGACCTTCGCAAGATGGCGATCACCCGCGTCTACAACGCCGCGCTGACCGAAGCGGGCATTCCCGCCGAAGTGGTGCGCGTCGTGGATGACAAGAAGCTCGGCTTGACGGCGATGATCCGCAAGACCGGCGATGCGGACGAGGCGGCGATCGACGGGCTGATCGGGACCTTCACCCGTCCGTGGAAATGGGCGGAGTGATCCGGCCCGCCGTAGCCGACGACGCCGATCTGCTGGTCTGGGCCAAGGCCACGGCCAGCGAACATTTCGGCAGCATCCTGCGCCGCGCGGCCATCCCCGACCCGAAAGCGGCCGCCGAGGCCTGGGGTCTGGATACGCGGGCGCGGATCTGTGACGACGCGGACAAGCTGTGCTGGCGCAACTGGCGGGTTGCGGAAACCGGCGGGCGGGCCGCCGGGGCGATCCTGATCTTTCAGGACATGGACCCGCCCGTGATCAACGACGAGACCCCCGTGCCGCTGCGCCCGATCCTGTCGCTGCTGCCCGGCACGGCCGGATCGCTCTATGTCGACAGCGTGGCGGTCCAGCCCGAGGCGCGCGGCGCAGGACTGGCCCGCGCGATGATGCTGCAGGCCGAGGCCGAAGCCCGCGACCGCGCCCTGCCCCGCCTGACGCTGATCGCCCTGTCCTCGAACGACGCGGCCCGGCCGCTCTACTTCGATCTGGGCTACCGGGACGCGGATGTTGCCGAACTGGTCCCTAGTGACTGGGCCCCCGAGGCGACCCATGCCTACCTGATGGAGAAGCGGCTGACGTTGACGTAAAGTCACAAGAGCCATCGCCGTATCAGGGCATTCCTTTTGAGTCAGTGCCTTAACCTCTTTCGCACCCCCGCCCGCCTGTCCGTCATAAGCGCCCTTCCGCGGATTGTGACCAATCTCTCCTTGTCGGACGCCGTTCGGCTTGGTTCACTCGGGATCTGTTCCATTGCGTTGGAATGGTGCCGGAAGGGAGGCCAGCAATGAAAGACGCACTTCACAGCTCGCTCGACGAAAGCCGCGAGGCGGCCTATGCGACGCCGCTCGACCAGTTCACGGTCGCGCAGCCCGAGCGGTTTGCGAACGAGACGATCTGGCCCTGGTTCCAGCGCCTGCGCGAAGAGGCACCCGTTCACTGGTGCAACACTGGCGGCTATGAATCGCACTGGTCGGTGACCCGCTACGAAGACATCATGGCGATCGACACCGATCACCGCCGGTTCTCCTCGGCCGAAGGCATCACGCTGCAGACCCCCGAGGGTCGCGAATATTCCGAAACCCGCGGCACCAAGGGCGCGGGCTTCATCACCATGGACAATCCCGAGCACAACACGCAGCGCAAGCAGGTGGCGCCGGCCTTCACGCCGCCCAGCCTCGACAAGCTGCGCGTGCTGCTGCGGGAACGGGCCGAAAAGCTGCTGGACAGCCTGCCCGTCGGGGAAACCTTCGACTGGGTCGATCTGGTCAGCAAGGAATACACGGCCATGACGCTGGCCACGCTCTTCGACTTCCCGTTCGAGGACCGTCGCAAGCTGACCCACTGGTCCGACGTCATCACCAACACCCCGCCGCACGGCCCGGTCAAGGACTGGGACCAGAAGTTCTACGAGACGATGGAGTGCTTCACCGCCTTCGACGAGCTGCTGGAACAGCGCAAGGCGGCGCCGCCGTCCTTCGACCTGATCTCGATGCTCGCGCATGGCGAGGGCACGCGCGACATGCCCAAGAACATCTATCACGGCAACGTGGTGCTGCTGATCGTGGGCGGCAACGACACGACGCGGAACACGCTGTCGGGCTCGGTCTATGCGCTGAACAAGTTCCCGGACCAGTACGACCGCCTGCGCGCCGATCCCTCGCTGATCCCCCAGATGGTTTCCGAGACGATCCGCTGGCAGACCCCGCTGGCCCACATGGCCCGGATCGCGCAGGAAGATGTGGAGATGCACGGCCAGACCATCCGCAAGGGCGACCGGGTCATCATGTGGTATGCCTCGGGCAACCGCGACACCGACCGGATCGAGAACCCGGACGAGTTCATCATCGGTCGCGACATCGCCAAGGCGCACCTGTCCTTCGGCTTCGGCATCCACCGCTGCCTCGGCAACCGCGTCGCGGAGCTGCAGCTGACGATCCTGTGGGAAGAGATCCTGAAGCGGTTCCCCGTCATCGAACTGGTCGAGGAACCGACGCGCACCCATTCGGTGTTCGTCAAAGGTTACGAGACCCTGCCGGTGCGCATCCCCGCACGGAACTGAGCCAAGCGGGCGGAGGTCACTCCGCCCCGGCGATCTGCCGGAAACATGCCGCGAACCGTTCTATGGCCCTTGGGTCTCCGTCGGTCGTGACCCCGTCGGCCGCTGCCGTTCCGTCACCTGACAGCCTCATCAGGACCGCCGCGGGCGGGCCCTCGATCCGGGCCTGGGCCCCTGACGCCGCGCCCGCCTCGACCTCCAGCTTGCGCTCGGCGACGCGGGCCGTGAACGCCCGGCCGGACATCGACAGCACGATGCAAAGGCTCTGCCCCCGCGCCTTCTGCGGGCGAAACAGGGGCGTCAGCGCGAGGGCCGCGGCTGCGGGGGACATCGGGGCCAACCCGGCGGCATTGGGTGCGCGCAGGCCCCAACGGCCCAGCACCTTGAACACCGGCGCGAGGTCGCGGGCCTGTTCTGTCAGCGCATAGGCCCCGCCTCCGGCACCATGGTCGGGCGGCAGCTTTTGCACCAGTGCGGCCTCGGTCAGTTCGGTCAGACGACGGGACAGGATATTGGTCGCGATGCCCGGCAGGTCGGCCCTGAGATCGGAAAAGCGGCGCGGCTCGAACATCAGCTCACGGATCACAAGCAGGGCCCAGCGTTCGCCGAGCAGATCGAGCGCGCTGGCCACCGGGCAACCGTCCTGGTAACTGCGTCCGCCGCTCACGTGCCCTGCCCCTCGCCTCGCCCCGGTTATGGGCTACCACATGTTGTGTTTAATACCTGTCTCCCCGCATGAAATCAATCTGGTCGCGGATGGCCCCGCATATGATGCGAGGTCCAGAAGAGGTGCCATCACCGGATCGGTGGGTCAGTCATTGCGAAACACGGGCGCGGGGATCGCAGATCACGCCACGCGGGTCCGCGCGGTCTCGGGACACGGGTGAGCCGGGGCGCGTTCATGCCACGGAGATCGTAACGCGCCGGGACCGCACCAGGGCACCGCGCCTCAGGCGGCACGCGGCGCGGTCGCGCCTGCGGCGGAGTCCGGCGGCCGCCAAGCGTCACGGGGCACCGCGGGCAGGATCAGGCGCACGGTCGTGCCGCGCCGTCCCTCAGACGACAGGATTTCCACCCGACCGGACCAGCGGGCGGCGATCCGGGCGACAAAGGCCAGCCCCAGCCCCGACCCCGCCTGTCCCCGCCGTGCCCCGAGGGTCTGAAGCGGCTGCAGCACCCGCTGGTGATGCTCCTCCGGGATGCCGGGACCGTCATCTTCGACCTCGACCGCGAACTCGGCGCCCAGATCGCGGATGCGGATGGTGATCGCACCGGCGTCGCGATCGTGGTGCCGGACGGCGTTCTGGACCAGATTGCGCAGGACGATCTCGACCTCGGTCGGCACCGCCACGATCTCGGGGCATTCGACCGCCGTCGCGACGGTGAAGGAAGCGGGTAGCGCCAGTCCGCCGATCACCTCGGACACAAGCGTGGCGGCATCGAACCGGTCCGGCGCGCGGCGGTCGCTGCCGAGGATCGAATACTGCAACAGCCCGTCCGTCAGCGCCTCCAGCCGGCCGACCTGGTGGTGCATGTCGCTGAGGTGCCCCGCCACCACATCGGGCAGGTCCTCCATATCCTCCTCGATCCACTGGGTCAGCGTGCCGAGAGCGCGGAGCGGGGTGCGCAGGTCGTGGGCGGCGATGCGGGCAAACCCCTCCAGCTCGGTATTGGCGAGCTGGAGGCCGGTGTTGGCCTGCGTGAGCGCCCTGCGCATGTCAGCCTCGATTTCCAGCAGGGTGCCGATCTGGGCGGTCATCACGTTGAAAGCCCGCGCCAGCGCCGCGACCTCGTAGGGTCCGGCGACCTGCGCGGTCTGGGTAAGGTCACCCGCCGCCGCACGCAGGGCGGCCTGCGCCACCCGGTCCACCTGCGCGCCGAGGCGCGACGCGAACAACCATCCGGCGGCGCAGGCGAGGCAGGTCACCAGCACGATGATCGCCGCGATGACGGTGACCTGCGTGGCCACCGGCGCAAGGGCGACACGCACCGGTTCGCCCGCGATGACGAGCCAGCGCATCGCCCCCTCGCCCCCGCCGGCGCGGAACCACTGGTGCGCCGCCAGAAGCTCGGGTCCGTCGCCGTTGCGCAGGGTCACGCGCATGACCCCCGCCTGATCGAACACCGGATCCCCCGGCACCCTGCCGAAATCGCCGCGGAACAGAGGAGCGCCGCCCAGTTCGACGGAAAACTCCTTTTCCTCAAGCGGATGCAACAGGTATTCCCCGGCCTGATTGACGATGACGAAGCGTGTCTCGGCCAGGCGGCGGGGCGGCAGCAGACCGCGTGCATCCAGGTTGATGACGATCCCGCCCACCCGATGTCCGGAGTCGTCGAACACGGCCGCCAGCACGCGTGCCGTGGGGCGCAGCGGCCTTTCGATGGCGCCGTTTTCGCGATTCAGGCTGACCTGCCCGACAAAGGTGTCGTCCGCGGCAAGCCGGGACAGGACCGCCACGTAGTTGCGCCCCGACTTGTCCTGCAGCATGGCGCGCCCGCGCACCACGGGGCCGTCGGGGCCCCGGTCCACGCGCACGACCTCATGCCCGGCGGTGTCCAGCAGGCGGAGCTGCAGGTAATCGGGCGCACCGCGCAGGACGGTGGCCATATGCGCCTCGATCCGGCGGCGCGCGGCGTCGGCCTCGGCGGGGCCGGCGGCAAACATCTCGCGGACCAGCGGACCCGCGGCGAGCGCCGCCGCATCGGCCTGCGCCACGTCCACCCGAACCGCGATTTCCGCCAGCGTGCGGGACAGCTGGGCGGCGATCCGGTCCTCGACATCGGCGGTCAGCTGGCCGCCGATCAGCCAGGCGGCCGCGGCCAGCACGGCAAGTGCCCCGGACAGCACGATCGCCACGATGCCGAGCGCGGCCTGCGTCCCCAGCCGCAGCGGTCTACCGGGTCGGAAGGCGGACCAGATCGACGAACCGGCCGATGAAGTCGATGGCATCGTTCACATCCTCCTGCCGTGGGGTCTTGATCAGGTATCCGGCGACGTTGCGGTCGTAGACCCGCCTGCGATCCGATGGCGCGTCCGAGGTGGTCATCACCAGAACCACCGTGTCATGCAGGTCCGGGTCGGCCCTGAGCGCGCGCAGGAAGCCATGCCCGTCGAGGCCCGGCAGGTTGAGGTCCAGCAGCACGAGGTGCGGTCGTCGGAACGGCGGGTCGGCAGCGTCGCCGCGCAGGATATCCAGCGCCGCCGCGCCGTCGCCCGCAACCGTCACCGGCACGGTCACGCCGCACCGGTCCAGCGTGCGGCGAAAGATGCGGACATCGAACGGATCGTCCTCGACCAGCAGGATCTGGGCGGCTTGGTTGCGACGCATGACTTGGCCCTCGCTTGCCGGACGGGATCTAGCAGCGACCGGCTAAGAAAGGCTGAACATCCGCCAGACCGGCGCATCCCGCGTCACGCTTGTCATCGGCGGAGGCCGGGCCTATGGTCGGCCGCCGAAGCCAGCCGGGCCCTCCGGCGCGCCCCACGCAGGGCGCGCGGGCCGTTAGCCAGCCAGCCCGTTCCACTCTGCGGAGCCTGCGCGCTTTTGGGATATTCCCACGAATTCACCGGTGTGACCGAGAAGATCCACTGCACATCGCCCGTGGTCTGGCGGCAGTTCGACGGCCTGCTGGCCGCCTACTGGCAGGCGCGGGGCGATGCCGCCGGGCATGGCTACTACCTGTCCGCGAACCCCCGGCTGACGATCTTTTTCGACGATGTCAGCTCGATCGAGGTGGACGCGCCACGGGCCGGGCGACCGATGGCGCGGGCGATCTTCGTGCCCGCTGGCCTGCCGCTGCGGACCTCGTTCACGCAACCCCTCGCGTTTTCACATCTCGACATTCACCTCGACACCGGATGGGCGCTCCGCCTGCTGAGCCGCGCGATGCCCCGCGCCGCGGCGATCGAGCGGCTGGACCGCACCGTCGCGCGGGACGACATCGGCGATCTGGAAGCGATCGCGCGGTTGATGGTCGACGAAATCCGGCGGCCCGCACGCCATGACATCTATGCGGAGAGCCTCGCCGCCGCTCTGGTCTCGGCGCTGCTGGTCACCGGGGCGCCGGACAGCGATCCCGGCAACGCCCGGCTGACCGCCGCGCAGTTGCGCCGGGTCGAGGCGCGGTTCGAGGCGGGCGGCGGGCGGCGCCGGACCACCGCCCAACTGGCCGAGGCGGTCGGCCTGTCGGAAAGCTGGTTCGCGCAGGTGTTCCGGAACACGACCGGCCAGTCGCCGCACCAGTGGCAACAGGCGCGGCGGATCGACATGACCCGCCGGATGCTGACCGACACGACGCTGAGCGTGGCCGAGATCGCGGACCGCCTCGGGTTCGCCGACCAGTCGCACCTGACCAAGGCGTTCCGCCAGACGGTCGGCGCGACCCCCGCCGCGTGGCGCCGCGCCAACCGCGCCGGGGCGATGCGCCCGGCGCGGTAGCGGCCCCGCCGGACCGGGGCCTCCGCCAGCTTACCAGCTGTGCCGGATCGCCGCCGTGATGGTGCGCCCGTTGTTGTAGTAGTCCGCCGTGCCGCGTCCGACGACGTACTGGGTGTCGAACAGGTTGCTGACATTGATCGTCAGATCGGTGTCGCGCGTGATCCCGTAGGAGGCCGCGAGGTCCACATAGGTCTGCACCTTGCTGCGGCCGTTGTTGTTGTAGACGTTGTAGTAATACGGCCCGATGATCCGCGCACCGACGCCAAAGCTCATGTCCCCGCGCGCGCCGTTGCCCGGCACCTCGTAGGTCAGCCAGATCGAACCCATGTGGTTCGGCACGGTTGCGAATTCGTTGCCGTCGACGGTCGTGCCGCGGACGTTGCCCCGGACGTAGTTCGACATCTGATAGGCATAGGCCCCCGACAGGCTGAGGTTCTGCGCCAGTTCCGCCTTGGCCTCGACCTCGAAGCCGCGCACGCGCGATTCCCCGATGGTCTGGCGCTCGATGGCCCCGCTGGGCAGGACGACAGGCACCACCACGTTCTTCTTGGTCAGCTGATAGACCGACGCGGTGAATAGCGCATTCATCCCGGCCGGCTGGTATTTCACCCCAAGCTCGTACTGGTCGCCGCGTTCGGGCTGGGTGCCGATGGAGGGCGGGGCCACGGACTGGACGAAGCTGGCATAGGTCGAAAGCTGGTCGTTCACCTTGTAGGTCAGCGCGCCCCGGAACGAGGTTTCCGAGAAGTCGCCCGTGGTGCGGACCGCCGTCCCGGTCGAACGGTTGACGTTGGTGATCTCCATCCAGTCGTGCCGGACACCCACCGTCGCCACCAGCCGGTCCGAGAAGGACAGGTTCTGCTGCACGAAGATCGACCGCGTCGTGTAGTCGTTGTCCTGCACGCTGTAAGGCGTGAAGCCGGTCGGCGCGCCGGTGTAGACCGGGTTGGACAGGTCGATCTGGGTGTGCATGCCCGAGATGGACGAGCTCGAGGTCGAGGCCGACCGGAATTCCACCCCCGCCAGCGTGCTGCTGTCGATGGCGCCGAAGCTGGTGTCGTACTGCAGGATGACGTTGCCGATCAGCTCTTCCGCCGTGCTGTCGGTGCCGAAGTACCAGCGGTCGACCATGGTGCCGGTCCGGGCGGCGTTGTCGGACAGGTAGATGTAGCCGAAATCGTCCGTCAGATCGCTGTAGCGCAGGTTCGCGCGCAGGCTCAGCCCGTTCTCGAACTCGTGCTCCAGCCCGGCCGAGAGCGTCAGCCGCTCCACGTCGTGGTAGTTGAAACCCGGCTCGCCGAAGAACTGGTCCCGGTCATAGAGCCGGTCCAGCGGATAGCCGCCGCTGTTCGGGGTGCCCTCGCGTTTCAGGTAGTCGGCGGTGAAGGTCAGCTTGGTATAGGCCGTCGGCGCCCAGGCGAGGCTACCGAGGAAGAACTGTTCGTCGTCGCGCGAATTGGGATATTCCAGCTCGCCCTTCTTCACCTTGGCGACGACGCGGTAGGCCAGCGTCTCGGCCTCGTCCAGCGTGTCGCCGAAGTCCAGCCCGATCTCGGCCTGATTGTGCGAGCCGTAGCTGCCGTAGACCTCGCCAAAGCGCCGGAACTTGGCGGTCTTGGTGACGAAGTTCACCGTGCCGCCCGGATCCGAGGTGCCGAACAGGGTGGAGTTGCCGCCCTTCATCACCTCCAGCCGCTCGTAGGCAAAAGGCTCCTCGCGGACGCCGCGCATGGACCCGAGCGTCAGCCCGTCGCGATAGGTCGAGGCCTGGAACCCGCGCACGAGGTAATAGTCGTTGCGGTCGTCGGTGCCGTAGTAGTCGGTGACGATCCCGGCGCTGTATTCCAGCACGTCCTCGACAGTGTCCGCATTGCGCTGCTCGATTTCCTTCTGAGTAACGACCGATACCGAAGCCGGGGTGTCCAGAATGCTGGTCGCGACCTTGCCGCCCGTCCACAGCTCGGTTGCGACGATCGACTCGGCGTCGTCATCAGCCTGCACGCTCTGGTCCACGAGGATCGGCGACAGGCGGTAGGTGTCGCCGTCATAGCCCTCCGCGTCCTGAGCGAGTGCGAGGCCCGGCATCGCGACCAGCGCGGTGCATCCGAGAAGCAGGGCGACGCGGCGGGGCGTCGGGTGAGTAAAGGGCATTTTGCGGTCCCACGTTTGTTGTTCTGGTTGATGCTGGCGTTGCAATCCGGCGCGGGCCGCTGCTGGCTGGCTGCCCGTCGGACCCGGCGCAGGGCACCGCACTTTCCGAAAGGCATCGGGGCCGGACACGGGGACTCACCCCGCGGGTCCGGGCCATTGCAGTGCAGATCACACATCGGCGGCGGGGTGTATTGTATAAATTTACTGTTTTTGTCGGATTCGGCGGAAATCTGACAAAATAACTCTGATTTTCCCATCTACCCCCTCTCGCGACCTTGACGCGCGAGGGGCGAGATGGAAAGCCGACTAAAAAAATCGCCTTTGCCTCAGAACTGGGAGCCGCGCCATGTCCCCCCTGTCCGTCATCCGTTCCCCGCTCCTGCTGGCGGTGGTGGTTCTGACCCTTGCCGCGACCCTGGCCCGCGGGCAGGACTTTCCCGTCACCATCGAACATGCCCTCGGCACCACAGTGATCCCCGCCCGGCCCGAGCGTGTCGCCACGGTCGCATGGGCCAATCACGAAGTGCCGCTGGCGCTCGGGATCGTGCCGGTCGGCTTCGCGCGGGCGAACTTCGGCGACGACGACGGCGACGGCCTGCTGCCCTGGGTGGCGGAGCGGCTGGAGGAACTGGGGGCCGAAACGCCCGTCCTGTTCGACGAAGGCGACGGCATCGACTTCGAAGCGGTCGCCGCGACCCGTCCCGACGTGATCCTCGCCGCCTATTCCGGCCTGACCCAGTCCGACTACGACACCCTCAGCCGGATCGCCCCGGTCGTGCCCTACCGCGCGGGGCCCTGGGCCACCGACTGGCGCGACATGATCCGCCTGAACGCGCTCGGGCTCGGGATGACGGCCGAAGGGGATGCGCTGATCGCCCGGATCGAGGGGCAGATCGCCGAGGTCACCGAACGGCATCCGGCGATCGCGGGCAAGACCGCGATGTTCGTCACCCACCTCGACGTCCGCGACCTGAGCGTCATCCGCTTCTATTCCGCCAACGACACCCGCGTGAAGTTCCTGAGCGACCTCGGCCTGACCTCTCCGCAGAGCGTTCAGGAGGCGACCGAGCCGGGGCGCTTCTCGGGCGAGATGAGCGCCGAGCGGATCGACACCTTCGCCGATGTCGACATCGTCGTCACTTACGGCGGCAGGGCCCTGATGGACACGGTCAAGCGCAACCTTCTGACATCGCGCATGAAAACGGTCGAGAACGGCGCGGTCGTCCTTCTCGGCAACGACCCGGTCGGCACCGCCGCGAATCCGACCCCGCTGTCGATCCCGTGGGTGCTCGAGGATTACGTCGCCCTGCTGGACGACGCAGCGCAGAAATCGGAATGACGGTCGCCGCCGCCCTGCCCGCCATCGGCGCGATCCGGCGGACGCGCCGCACCCGCCTCGGCTGGCTGGCGGCGGTGCTGGGCCTCTTGGCCCTTTCGGCGCTGCTCTCGGTCGGACTGGGCACGCGCGAGGTCGGGCTGAGCGACATCGCCGCCGGCCTGCGCGGCGGATCCGACACCATCGGCCAGGCCGTCGTCGCCGTCCGTGTGCCGCGCACCGTGCTCGGCGCGCTGGCCGGGGCCGCGCTCGGGCTGGCCGGGGCGGTGATGCAGGGCGTCACCCGCAACCCGCTGGCCGATCCCGGCATCCTCGGGGTCAATGCCGGGGCCGCGATGGCGGTGGTGATCGGGATGGCGTGGTTCGGCATGGCGACGCTCCATGCCTTTCTGTGGACGGCGATCCTCGGCGCCGGACTGGCGGCCTGCCTCGTCTATGTCATCGGATCGCTCGGCCCCGGCGGGGCCACGCCGCTCAAGCTGGCGCTCGCCGGGGCGGCGACGGCCATTGCCACCACCTCGTTGACCACGGCCATCATCCTGCCCCGCAACGACATCGCGGGCGGCGTCCGGTCCTGGCAGATCGGCGGCATCGGCGGCGCGACGTGGGAGGCGATCGTGCCCTGCCTGCCGTTCCTGCTGGCGGGGCTGGTCCTCAGCCTGACCTCCGCCCGCAGCCTGAACCTGCTGGCGCTTGGCGACCACACCGCGGCGGGCCTGGGCGCGCGGGTCGCGCGGGCACGGGCCACCGCCGCGCTCGGGGCGGTGCTGCTCTGCGGGGCGACCACGGCGATCTGCGGGCCGATCGGCTTTGTCGGGCTGGTGGTGCCGCATCTGTGCCGCCTGCTGGTCGGCCCCGATCACCACTGGCTGCTGCCGTTCTCGGCCCTGACCGGCGCGGTGCTCCTGATCCTCGCCGACGTGCTGGGCCGGATCGTCGCGCGGCCCTCGGAACTGGACGTGGGGATCGTCACGGCCCTTGTCGGCGCGCCGGTCTTCATCTGGATCGTCCGCCAGCGCCGCCCGAGGGACCTGTGACCACCGCCGCCCCGCCCCTCGCCCCGACGGCCACCCGCGTCGCCGCCCTGCGCCGAGCCCGCGCGGGCACCCGGCTGCGGCGCGCGGCGCTGCTGGCCGGTCTGCTGGCCGCCGCCGTCGCGCTGACGCTGACCGTTGGCCGGTCCGTCACGCCGCCGCTGGACGTGCTGCGGGTGCTGGCCGGACAGGACGTGCCGGGCGCCACATTCGCCGTCCGCGACCTGCGCCTGCCCCGCGCGGTGCTGTCGGCGCTGGCGGGGATGAGCTTCGGCCTCGGCGGCATCGTGTTCCAGACCCTGCTGCGCAATCCGCTGGCGAGCCCGGACATCATCGGCATCAGCGCCGGGGCCAGCGCCGCCGCCGTGCTGGGGATCGTGGTACTGGGCTGGTCCGGGGCGGCGGTGTCGGTGCTGGCGGTCACGGCGGGACTGGCCGTCGCGGCGCTGATCTACCTGCTGTCATGGCGCGATGGCGTCACCGGCGCCCGGCTGATCCTGATCGGCATCGGGCTGTCGGCGATGCTGGACAGCATGATCGCCTATGTCCTGTCTCGCGCCCCCGCGTGGACGCTTCAGGACGCCCTGCGCTGGCTGACCGGCAGCGTCAACGGCGCGACCGCCGATCAGGCGCTGCCCGTGCTGGCCGCGCTGGTGGTCTTTGGCGGCACGCTGATCGCCCGGCGCGGCACGCTCGAGGCGATGCGCCTCGGCGACGACACAGCCGCCGCGCTCGGGGTGCCGCTGACCCGCGACAAGGCGCTGATCGTCATGGCCGCCGTCGGGCTGATCGCCGTGGCGACGGCGATGGCCGGGCCGGTCAGCTTCGTCGCCTTCCTCTCGGGCCCGATCGCCCTGCGCATCGCCGGTCCGGGCCGCGCGCCGCTGGTGCCTGCCGCCCTGACCGGGGCGCTGCTGGTGGTGCTGGGCGATTTCGCGGGACAGCACCTGCTGCCCGGGCGCTACCCGGTCGGCGTCGTCACCGGCGCGCTCGGGGCGCCGTTCCTCATCTATCTGATCGTCCGGGCGCACCGGACCGCAGGAGGCCGAACATGACCGCACCCGTTCTTGCCGCGCAGCGTCTGGAGGCCGGCTATGGCCAGAACCCGGTCATCACTGGACTGGACTTCACCGTGCCGCCGGGTCGGATCACCGCGATCGTCGGTGCCAATGCCTGCGGCAAGTCCACCCTGCTGCGCAGCCTGTCACGCCTGCTGCGCCCGGCCGAGGGGGCGGTCACGCTGGACGGCACCGCGATCCGGTCGATGTCGACGCGGGCGCTGGCCCGCCGTCTGGGCCTGCTGCCGCAATCGCCGGTCGCGCCCGACGGCATCACCGTCGCCGATCTGGTCAGCCACGGACGCTACCCCCACCACGGTCCGCTGTCGCGCTGGAGCGCGGCGGACGATCAGGCGGTGGCCCGGGCGCTGGACGCGACCCGGACGGCCGAACTGGCGGACCGCGACATCGACGCCCTGTCAGGCGGGCAGCGCCAGCGGGTCTGGATCGCCATGGCGCTGGCGCAGGACACCGACCTGCTGCTGCTGGACGAGCCGACCACCTTCCTCGACGTCGCCCACCAGATCGAGGTGCTGGACCTGCTCGAAGACCTCAACCGCGACCGGGGCACGACCATCGTGATGGTCCTGCACGACCTGAACATGGCCGCCCGCTACGCGGATCATCTGGTCGCCATGCACGCGGGCGCGATCGCCGCCGCCGGGGCACCGGAGACCGTGCTGACGGAGGCGGTGGTCGAACGGGTCTTTGGCCTGAGGGCCCGGATCATGGCCGACCCGGTGACCGGAAAACCGATGATGCTGCCGCTTGGCCGACATGCCAGGGGCACCCCCCATCCCCAAGGAAAGGCAGACCAGACATGAGCTTTACCGCACAGGCGACCGCCCTCTGCCCCGGCCCGCTGCCGGACGATGTCCTGCCGCACCTGGCCGCCCATGCCCGCGCCGCCGAACTCGAGGTCAGCGAAAACGGCACCGACCTGCAGGTCCGGCTGCTGGCCGCGCAGGTGGACTGCGGCCTGAGCGGCGGCGACCTGTCGGTCAGGATCGGTGCGGTGGATGCGATCGCGCTCCAGCAGATCAGGGAGTTCGTGCTCCATCTGCTCGACCATGTCGCGCCCGGCGCAGGCGACCGCGCCACATGGCAGGGCGATATCCGCCGCGATGCGCCGCCGCTGAACTTCTGCACGGCGACTGTCCGCAGCGTCCGGCGCGTCGCCCCGCATTTCCTGCGGGTCGAGATGGACTGCGACGACACCCGGCGGCTGGCCGAGGGCCGGGGCATGCACTTCTCGCTGCTGCTGCCGCCCGAGGACCGCGCGCCGGTCTGGCCCCGCCTCGACGGCACCGGCCGCACCGTCTGGCCGCAGGGCGACGATGCTCTGCACCGGGCAGTCTACACCTTCGTGGAGTTCGACATCGAGGCGGGACGTTTCACCTTCGACGTGTTCGAGCATGACGGCGGGCGCGCCACCGGCTGGGCGCGTGGCGCGCAGCCCGGCGATCTGGTCGGGATCACCGGCCCCGGCAGCGGACGCTTTCCGCCGGGCGACCGCCTGCTGATCGCGGGGGATGAAACCGCCCTGCCCGCGATCCGCCGGATCCTCGCCCGGTCCGAGCCGGACCGGACCGGTCAGGCTTTCATCGAGGTCGGCGGGCCAGAGGACATCTGCGACATGCCCCGGCCCGACGGGATCGCCCTGACATGGGTGCTGCGCGACCGGGGCGAGGCGCTCTGGGATCACCTGTCGGACCTGACCCCGCCCGAGGGCGACGGCCGCTATGTCTGGGTTGCCGCCGAAAAGGACCTCGTGCGGCGGGCCAAGGCGCGGTTCCGCGGCGACTTCGGGATCGGTCAGGATGAGGGGTATTTCGCCTTCTACTGGACGGCCTGAGCCGCCCCGCGTCACGCCCTGCCCCGCTCAGCGCGGCAGGGCGCCCGAGGCAAGCCCCCCGACCGGGACGAACCCCGCCGGAGCGGGCGCGGCCTGCGCCCGCCTCCGCTTGCCATCCGCGACCCAGGCGGCGGCGATCATCACCGCCACGCACAGCGGGGTCAGCCCCCAGAGCGTCCAGGCGGCATCGTGGTAGCCCATCATGACCACCTGCCCGGCCAGCGCCAGCACCACCGACAGGCTGAACACCAGCAGACCGTGACGCCCCATCAGGCTCAGCGGCGCGGCGAGGGTGTGCGCCGACAGCCTGCGCACGGCAGGCAGGCAGGACAGGACATAGACCATGGCCAGCAGGTGCAGCAGGCGCGGCAGGCCAAGGTTGGTCTTGTCCTGGCTGAAGAAGATCGACGGCAGACCGGTCTGGTCCAGCATCCACATGCCGTGGTTCAGCGCCGCCCCCAGCGTCGGGTTCAGCCGCCATGCCGCCACCAGCACCAGCCAGCCGAGCGCCACGACGAAAAGGCCACGGTTCACCGGCACCAGCCGCTCGCCCCGGCGCATGGCGATTCCGATCACCAGCCCGATCACGAAGATCAGCTGCCACGACAGGGGGTTGAAGAACCAGACCCCGCCATTGGGATAGTTCTGCAGGTTGATGTTCCACGTCCCGGCCACGAACCACAGCCCGGCCGACGCCGCCAGCACCACGCCCGGACGGTGCATGGCGACCAGTATGGCCAACGGGGCGAACAGCAGCAGCAGCGCATAGACCGACAGGATGTTGACGTAGCCGATCTGGTGGCCAAGCGTGGCGATGCCGAAGAAGATCTCCTCGGGGTTTTCAAAGACTGCCCCGAGGTTGTGCAGCTGCATCATGCCGGGATCGCCGAACAGGTCGGCCCCGCCGGAAAAGATCACGATCGCCCAGAGCGTCAGCAACAGGTGCACGAGGTAGAGCGTCCAGGCGCGTTTCCACAGCGGCGAGGTGGCGGGCCATAGCCCGTCCCGTTGCAGCTTGTCCGGCGCGAAGCGCGGCGAATAGGCCAGTCCGGCGGCGATGCCGGACAGGACGAAGAACGCCTCGGCGGCGTCGGAAAAACCGTAGGTCCGGTAGGTCCACTGCTCGTAGGGGTTGCCGGGCATGTGGTCGATCAGGATCATCACCAGCGCCAGCCCGCGGAACGTGTCCAGCCGCGGGTCGCGCGCCTTGACGGCGGCGGCGGCACGGGCGGGCAGGCCCCTCGCTCCGGTTTCAGGCCGCGACATCGGACGCACCTCCGGTTTCGGCATCCGCACCGGCGGACGCGCTGGCGGCCCATCCGTCGAGGACGGCAAGGTAGGCGGTGAACACCGCGGGCGGATCGGCCCGGTCGGGGACCGCGAACAGGCCCCCCTCGTAGGGCCGAGAGGTGACGGCGATCAGCACGGGCGCGGCCAGCATCGGCAACCCGACGGGCAGCAGCCACAGCACGAGGTCCGGCGCGAAGTGCCACACGGCGGCCAGCACTCCCGCCCCGGTGGCGGAAACCCACAACGCCGCCCGCACCGCCGCGACAAGCGCGATGCGTCCTTCGGCGCGCGCATTGGCGGGCCAGCCGCCGTCCTGCCCGGACAGGACCTGCAGGATTGCGCGGGTCTGGTAGACCATCATCACCGGTGCCAGCAGCGAGGTAAGCGCGACTTCGGCCAGCACGGACCGCGCTGTGCGCGCCGCACCGCCGAAACCACGGGCGCGGCCGGTCATCACCGCCTCCGCCACGATGGCAAGCTTGGGCAGGATCAGCAGGCCGACGATCCCCAGAAACAGCGCCGTGATCTCGCGCGTGCGGTCGTCGGGGAAAACGGGGAAGAGCTGATAGCGGTCGGGAAAGTAGTTTGGTTCCGGCGCGAATATCGTGGCCAGCACGGACACCACCAGAAACAGCGCCCAGAGCGCCGACACCACGTAGGCGAGGATGCCCTGAAGAAAGACGAACCGGCTCCAGCCCCTGAAGCCCGGTGCGAACAGCAGGCGAGTATGCTGCAGGTTGCCCTGACACCAGCGGCGGTCGCGCTTGGCATAGGACAGCACGTTTTCCGGCCCTTCCTCATAGGATCCGTCCAGCGTCGGATCGACGGTCACGGTCCAGCCCGCGCGGGCCAGCAGGGCGGCCTCGACATAATCGTGGCTCAGGATATGCCCGCCGAACGGCGGACGCCCGGTCAGCGCGGGCAGGCCGCAGCTCTCGGCGAAGGCCGTGACGCGGACGATGGCGTTGTGGCCCCAGAACGGACCAGTCGCCCCCTGCATCCGGGCAAGGCCACGGGTGAAGACGGGCGAATGGAACGCGGCCGAGAATTGCAGCGCGCGGCCGAGAAATGACCGCGCGGCGAGGATCCGCGGCAGGGTCTGCAACAGGCCCAGGTTCGGATCGGCCTGCATCCGCGCGATCATGGCGCGGACCGTTTCGCCTTCGATCAGGCTGTCGGCGTCAAGGATGACCGCGTAGTCATAGGCGGCGCCCGACCGGCGGATGAATTCTTCGATATTGCCGGCCTTGCGCCCGGTGTTCACCTCGCGCCGGCGGTAGAAGATGCGCCCCTGCCCCCCGGTCACGGCCAGAAGCCGCGCAAAGGCCTCGCGTTCGCGCAGCGCGGCCATGTCGTCGCGGGTGTCCGACAGGATCGCCACGTCCGCCGTCACCCCGGCCTGCGCGATCGAGGCGTCGATCGCCGCGACGCGGGCGAAGGTCGCCACCGGATCCTCGTTGCAGATCGGCACAAGCACCACGGTCCGCCCGGTCGTCGGGTCGAACCGGGGCCGCGCGGCAGCTTTCATCGGCCAAAGACCCGCCACCGCCAGCATCGCGCCCCACGCCAGCCAGCCGGTTGTCACGAACATCAGCAGGCCGCGCAGGATGTCGAGCGTCTGCACGCCATCCTGGAACGTCGCCTCCATCATCAGCCCCGCCGCAAGGGCGGCGAGCAGCAGCGCCGTGCCGATGGCCAGCGTCCGGATCGCCCGCGTGCGGGCATCGGCGGCGCGGAACCTCATGGCGTCAGACCCGTTTCACCGGCATCAGCAGCCGGGCCAGCAACGACATCAGCGTGCCGTGCTCCGGGCGCTCCAGCACCTGCCGCGGCATGGCAAGCGGTGCCTCGGGCGGCAGCCAGTCGGTCTGCGCCACGGCAACGGCGCGATCAAAGGCGGTCTTGGACAGGTCTGTCATTCCTTCACCCACTGATAGAGCCATGTTTCGGACAGCACGTCTCCGAACCCCGCAAGATGCGCCCTGAGTTCGACGGCGGCCCGCGCCTCGGCTTCCACTTCGATCACCAGCCGCCAGACGTCGGACCCGTCGATACGCGACAGGACGGTTTCGGAAACCCTGCCGCGCGTGGCGCTGACAACCGGGGTAACCTCGGCATCCGCCGGAAGTTCCCTCAGCAGCCCACCTTTGAAATCAATGACGAATTTCCGCCGACCCGAGTCGCCGTCCACCCCCGAAACGCCGCCTTTTCCGGCGCGCGTGCGCAAAATTCTGGCGCGGAGCGAAGATCCGTCGCCCGCCGGTTCGCGGCCCCAGTGCAGCCGATAGGCCACTTCGACCTGGCTGCCCGCCGTGGCGGGCGCCTCGGGCGTCCAGAAGGCCGCGATGTTGTCGTTGCCCTCCAGTTCGGACGGAATCTCGATCAGCCGGACGGTGCCCTTGCCCCAGTCCCCGATCGGTTCGACCATCAGCGAGGGACGGCGTTCGTAATGCGCCTGCGCGTCGAGATATTCGTCGAAGTCGCGCGTCCGCTGGACCAGCCCGAAACTGACCGGGTTCTCCATTCCCAGATAGGACCCCGCCAGCCGGGCCGGGTTCTTGAGCGGACGATAGAGTGTTTCGCCCGAGGCGAGGTTGACCACCAGCGCCTCGCTGTCATGCACCGCCGGGCGGTAGTCGTCGAACCCCATGCGGTCGCCGCCGCCGAACAGGAACATCGAGGTCAGCGGCGCGATTCCCAGTTGCGCCACGTCGCGGCGCAGGAACAGCCGGGCGGTGACCTCCATCACGGTGTCCGTGCCCGGTGTCACGACGAACCTGTAGGCCCCGGTGACCGATGCGCTGTTCAGGGCGGCATAGATCGTGACCCGCTGCGCGCCCGGCGCGGGCCGTTCCAGCCAGAAGGCCGAGAAGCGGGGAAATTCCTCGCCATCGGAATGGCCGGTGTTCACGGCCAGCCCCCGCGCGGACAGGCCATAGAGCGTGTCCTGCCCAAGCGCACGGAAGTAGCTGGCGCCGAGGAAGGACAGCAGTTCGTCGAACTTGTCCGCCCGGTTGAGCGGGTTCAGCAGCCGCACCCCTGCGACGCCGGGCAGGTCGAACGCCTCGGGCACACCGGTCTTGGGGTCGAAATATTCGAAGTCGCCGGTGGAAAAGCGCATCGGCCGCGCCACGCCGTCGACCACCTCGTGCACCGCCACCAGTTCGCGGAACAGCCAGCCGGGGTGAAAGGCGTTGACCCGGAACCGGCTGCCGTCGCCCGACCAGCGCGCGTGATCCTGACGGAAGCGGATACGCTGGTAGTCATCGTAATCGAGCTCGGTCAGGAAACCGTCCACCGTGGGCGCGGACAGCGGATCGGACAGCGACTCCAGCCGCATCCGTTCCGTCAGGGCATCGAAGGAAAACGGCTCGCCGTCCTGCGCGCGGGCGCGGCGGGGCAAGGTGGCACACACGACGGCCGCCGCGGCAGCACCCCCCAGGAACCTGCGGCGGCTGGTTGCCGGACGGCCGGACGGAAGGACGGTCAGAGGCGCTGATGTCATGGTCGGTGGCTACACAAATGCAGGGGCATGTCGGTTGATTCTGGACGCTGCGTTGCAGAATTCAAGATGCGGGACCGGATGGGGCGCAGAGACCCGCCGGTCAGGGGGCAGAAAACCGCCAACCCGGAGCAGTCCCTTCAATAAGTTGCGAGATTCTGGCGGTGCGGACGCACGCGTTTCGGCGGGGATTTGCAGAAGGACGCGACGGATCGCGCGCAGCGGTGAGCGGCCCAAGGATGATCCACGAGAATGTCAGACGAGCGCCGTGAATGCTGCGCCCGCAAAATCCGCCTTTTGCCGATAACTTACCCTGAGCACAAGAAAAATCCGCGCCGCATTACGTCAATTTGACCGGACTGCATGACATTGCATCGGCCGACCTCGTCATCCGCCCCGGCGGCGTGCCCGATGGTTATGCGAAGTGTCGATGGCACTCGGCGTTCGTCTGGGGCAGTGTCGGCGCTACCTGACACGGCGCAGGCGATCGGGACCGGCGCTCCGGCCCCCGGCGGCCGAACCCGTGACACCGAAATCTGGAGGATCCGCAATGGCAACAACCGGCAAGCAACTGTTCACGACACTGGAGGCAGACGGCACGCTGACCGTCGCGATCGAGGAGGTGTCCTTTCCCGATCCGACCGGCAACCAGGTGCTCGTGAAACTCGAGGCGGCGCCGATCAATCCGTCGGACCTCGCCATCCTGGCCGGGGCGGCCGACCTTGAAAACGCCAGCTATTCGCCGGGCAAGTTCGTCGCAAAGGTCCCCGAGCCCTTCAACACCGGATCGAAAGCGCGTCACGGGCTGAAGCTTCCCGCCGGCAACGAAGGCGCGGGCACGGTCGTGAAGGCCGGCGACGGCGACGCGGCCAAGGCGCTGGTCGGTCAGCGCGTCGCCTGTGTGCCGGGCAATGCCTACAGCCAGTATTGTATCGTCGAGGCGGGGGCATGCCTGCCACTGGGCGACCACACGGCAGAGGACGGTGCCAGCGCCTTCGTCAACCCGATGACCGCGCTCGGTTTTGCCGAGAACGCGAAAATGGACGGACAGGACGCGATCCTGCACACGGTCGGGGTGTCCAACCTCGGCCAGATGCTGACCCGCATCTGCAAGGAAGACGGCATCGCACTGGTCAACATCGTTCGAAAGGACGACCAGGCCGCGCTGCTGAAGGGGCTTGGCTCGACCCATATCGTCAACTCCTCTGACGACGACTTCACGACGCAACTACGGTCCGCGATCGAGGACACGGGCGCCTTCTATGGCTTCGATCCGATCGGCGGCGGCAAGATGGTCGACACCGTCTTCAAGGCGATGGAGCAGGTCGCGGCCAGCCGGATGACCGAGTATTCCCGCTATGGTTCGAACCAGCCCAAGCGGATGTTCATCTACGGCCGTCTCGACACCGGCCAGACGATTCTGTCGCCGAGCTATGGCTTCGGCTGGACGCTGTCCGGCTGGCTGCTGTTCCCGTTCCTGCAGATGGCCGGGCGCGAGACCGTCGCGCGGATGCGCAAGCGCGTGCTGGACAACCTCACGACCACCTTCGCCAGCCACTACAAGACGCGCGTCAATCTTGACGAGATGCTGACCAAGGACGCCGTCACCGATTACCGGGCCATGAAGACCGGCGAGAAATACCTCGTGACGCCCTGGTCATGACACTGCGCGCCGGGTCCGACCGTATCTGTCGGGGCCCGGCGCATGACCCCCGGACCCGCCGTGGCAGCTCCGCCCGGACACCGGATCAGCCATTTGTGCGAACACCGGGTGCGGTCGTTCAGTCGTCGGGTTGCCTGTCGGCAGCCCAGCTTGCGATCGCCTGATCGCGCACCGCCCGGATGGCTTCGGTCGGGAGATCTTGACTGCCTTGGGTCCGCAGGGGTTCGTCGTGAAAGAGGTAGACGCGTGACAGGAAGGCGTCGAACGGGAGGGAGCCCTCGCCGTAGCGCTCTCCGTGGCCCGAGGTCGAGACCACGACGCCATTGCCCCAGTCCTGGCCGCTGTCGTTGTTCGGATTGTAAAAATAGACCCGCATCTCGCCGGACTGATCCTCGGCCACCCTCAGGATCGCGATCGCGTGCCAGCCCACGAACCGCTGCTGCGCGTCGGTGACCGCGATCCCGGCCGGCTGCGGATGGCCGAGGGGGCGGCCGCCATTGTACTCGGGATGATAAGCCCCGAAGAAGCGGCGCAGGAAGTCGTCGTAGCCCGCCAGTTTCCCGGTCGCCACGTCGACGGCGACGGCACAGTCACGCGACACCCACCAGCCGTGGAACTGCGGGTTGATCCAAGTGTGCGGATCGCCCGGACGTCCGGCGCACAGGCGTCCCATCTCGGCATAGATCCGGTCGAGATGCGCGACGAGCAGGACCGAAACGGGGTCGGCGTCGATGGGTCCCGACCCGGCCAGCCCGGCGGGCAGATCGGCAGAGTTGATCGGCGTCCCTTCGAACTGCATCTGCAGCGTGTCGAATTCGGCGACCTGGGTGATGAGGTGCAGCAGGTAGTCGGGATCATTCAGCGCCCACATCGCGATGGCCCGCGCCGACTGACAGGTCGGATTGGCGCCCTGTCCGACGCCGAGCGGCTGACCCAGAACCTGGAGGACGCCGGCAAGGAGATAGGTTTCCGGCGGCACGGCCGGACCGAAGCCCAGGGCGATGCGTTCGCGGGCCGCACCGCCGAGGCCCAGCGTGAGCTGCCGTTCCAGCGCGGGCGTCATCGGAGCATGGTGCAGGATGCCCCGGTCGAGCATCATCGCAAGCCCGTAGGCCGCCTGCGGCGTGGCCGGCGAGACAGCGCTGCGAACGAGTCTCTCGATCAGTCCGCGGTAGTGACGCCAGCAATCGAGACCGGTGCTGCCGAGGCCGAGGGCTTCGGGGATCAGCGGCCGGGCGTCGTAGTCGAGCGCCCATCTCAGGAAGGTGGCGTGATAGTCCGAGACGAGCCCGGTGTCGTGCATCGCGCGGGCAAAGCCCATGGCCTCGCGCGAGAGGCCGCTCTCGTCGGCGACGGAAATGCGCTCGATATAGATCTCGAGGCCCGGATCGTCGCGCGACGCGGTGGTCGGGCCGAACAGCGCGCTGACCAGCCGTTCGGCGCCAAGGCGGGTGCTGCCGGGTTCCGTGCCCTTCTCGTTCAGCGCGACCGCGATCTGGGCGATCATGTCCTTGACGACCCCGACCTGGACCGAGCGTTGCTCGAGCAGGCGCCAGATTTCCGTGACGAGGACGTTCAGCACGTCGCTGAGGCCGACATGATCCGCGATGTGGCTCAGGACGCGGCGCTTGAGGTCATGCCGCGCCCCGAGTGTCCTCGCGGCTTCGTCCGGGGCGCCGAACAGATCCCTGAGGTTGAGAGCCAAGACCTGCGTCAGGAAATGGCGGGCCCCCTCCTGGTGCAGGTTGGCGTGCCGGGCGTCACCGTCCGCCACGGCGAGAAACCGGGCAAGACTGGCCGCCTCCAGCGCCTGAAACGCCGGATCCTCGGACACCAATGTGCCGCCCACGAGTTGCGGCAGCAGCGCCTCGGGGCGGTCCCAGTCGGACCCGGCGAAGAGGCCCGCGGCATCCATCCTGGGGGCGCGCTGACGCACCACGCCCAAGCCGCCGGACTGGGCGATGATGCGACCCAGCACGTCGAGAACCGGCCCCTGGTGGCGGGACTTCGCAAAGGGCCGGGCCCGCTCGAGCCGCTCGATCGCCATATCGAGCGTGCTGGCGAGCCGGACCAGTGCGGCGTCGTCAGCGCCAGTCTGCCCATCCTTGGCGGACGCGTCTGTCAGGGTCATCAGACGTAGTAATCCAGTTCTTCCTGCCTCTTGAGAAGGTCCCTCAAGTCATGCGCATTGTCACCGAAGAAATAGGCCAGTCCCCAGTGCGTGCCGAATGCTGACCGTTTGGCCACCTTCTGCTCACGCGGGTCCGAGAGTTCGTGGAACTCGAAATAGGGATGGTTGGCCGTCTCTTCCGGCACCTGCAGGCGGCTCACGACGCGGCGGCGTGGATAGACGCCAAAGCAGCCCGCATGGCCCTTCGCATCGACCACCTCTTTCGGGAAGAAGGCGTCGAGTTCCTCCTGCGTGGTCTTCGGATCGAAAGCCAGCACCAGTCCCTGATAACCGTTGAAGCCATAGGCCCGTTCGATCAGCTCCAGTGCGTTGAAGCCCGGCGGACGGTAGGCAACCTCGCCGAAGTAGAGCTTGTTGTCGCTGGTCAGGAAGTATTCAGGGTGAATGAAGCCGAAGTCGATGTCGAAGACCTCGATCAGCTTCTCGATTTCCTCCGTGATCCGCTCACGGTGTGCCTCCAGTTCAGGGGTCGCCGGGACGAAGACCGAGTAGCCCAGGGTGACGTATTCGGAGATGTTCAGGAACTCGATCTTGCCGTTCTTGATCCAGGCTTCCACGGCGAATTCCCAGCCGTCCAGATGACTCTCCAGCAGGGCCGGGAACTCTTCGTCGGGAATGTTGTCGACATCCTCCGGCGTGCGGATCACCCGGTGTCCGGCCGTGCCGGACTTGTCGAAGGCCTTGAAGTGAATCGGATCGTTGGGGTCGCCATCAAGCTTGAGCAGCGTCTGGTTGACCCGTTTCAGAAAGCGGATCACGTCCCCGCGGTCATGGGCTTCCTCGAAGACGCCCACGCGGATACCACCCAGTTGCGCCCGGCGCTTCATCAGCGACTTGTCACGGAACAGCATTGCCTGGCCCAGAAGGCGCGGGTTCTTCAGCAACACGGCGTTCACCGCACCGGCCCATTCGACCGTCTCCTCGAAGATCGGGATGGCGACATCGACGCCCATGTCCTCGAGCGTCAGAGCAAGCTCGTGAGACCGTTCGTTGAGCCGGTCGAAGTCCCAGGGCACGAACGGAATATCGTTCTGACGGCAGTAGTCCTCGGCCCAGGGCGGCGCGACCACCACGTATCTGCGGTCGAAACGGTCCACCGCTTCGATGGCGTTCAGGCTCCATCCGAGCAGGGCAACAAAGCCCTTGTCGGGGTTCTTGTCGGTCATGGCATTTCCTTTCCTCGGGCAGCATCACACGGACGCATTGGCGTCCTGTCCGCTCGCGGACGGGTGATGTCCTCATACGGGAATGGCGATCCCCGGCGAGCTGGCTCTGCCTCGGTTTCGGCTAAATACCCTAGCGCGCAAGGATCGGATTGCAATTCCGGCGGCCAAGTCGGCGGCTCCGGGCGCCCGGAACCGGTCGCCCCGATGCGCTCAGATGAGGGCTCTTAAGGGACCTGAACCGTGCCGCTTTTTCCTTCGCCGACTGGGCGCGGGCCTGAGGGCTGGCTCTATCCGGCCGTCATTACTGCTCCGTTGACTATCAGGCCGAAGCTCGACGGCGCGGTATCCTGATCTTCATGCGTGGCAAGGCGATCTGCTACGACAACGGCATGGTCGAAACGTTCTTCAAGATCATCAGATCGGACCTGATGTGGCCGATCGCATGGCAAACCCGAAGGCAGGCGGAAAACGCGAACGCCGGACACGGCGACGGGTTCTGCCATCCCGTCAGGCGGCACTCTCCGTTCGACTTCCAGAGCCCGATAGCCTCCACGCGACAGGTTGGAGAAATGAACCGACCGCTCTGCCAAAAAACCCGGACAAGTCCATCATTTCCTCGCCGCTAAATCGGCCCTACCGCTGTGTCTGCTTTCCCGTTTCCCGCTGCTCTCAGGTCGATGTCAGAGACTCATTGAGAGAGTTTGCAACCAGCCCGTGCTAGTCTTCCGCGAAGTCGATACCGGCTTCCGGCCTGTCGACATATCGTCTGCGTGCGTTGAGGATATGGCTCTCCATCACCGCGTGAGCCAGTGCGGCATCCCCGGTTCGGAACGCGGAGATGAGATCGCGGTGATGCATCATGCTGCGGGCCATGTCCTCGTCGGAGAACGTTCCGAACGTCCAGGCCTGCAGGACCAGTTCATAGGTGTCGTTGATGAAACGTTCCAGCCTCGGCCCGCCCGCGATACTTGCGATCCGGCGATGAAAGCGGTCGTTGAGCACGGCGAGCCGGTCGCGGTCGGACGCCGACCGGCTGCGCGATGCCGTCTCCATCTCGCTCGCCAGGGCCTCAAGCTCCGCGACGTCCTGGGCAGAGGCCCTCGACGCTGCGCGCGCGGCGGCGTGCGGCTCCAGAAGGGCGCGCAGGTCGAACACCTCCTCGATGTCCTCGCGGGACCAGTTCCTGACGTAGGCACCACGGTTCGGAATGACATCGACGAAGCCCTGGCTGGCCAGCAGCAGAAGCGCCTCGCGCGCGGGTGTTCTGCTGACGCGGAATTCGCCTGCGATCTCGGCCGCGGCCAGATGGGTGCCGGGCGGCAGGTCGCCCGACAGGATCCGCTGCCGGATCGCCCGGTGAATCCGCGCGATCACGTCAGACCCGCGGCCTTCTACCGTGCCGGGTGTCTCTGCATCCGGTTTTCCGTCACGCCCAGCGTCGGTCAAACTCCCAGACCTCTTCGAATCCGATCAGCCGATTGAAATCGCCGAACTCCATGAGCTCAACGCTCTGCGGGAGGATACCGTTGCCCTTCAGCCCTTCATATACCGAAGTCGCGGCGCGCGCGGCGGCCAGCAGGCCCGTCACCGGATAGATCGCGACGGAAAACCCCATGGCAGCGTAGTCCTCCAAAGGCAGGACCGGCGTCTGCCCGCCATGCACGACGTTGACCAGCAGGGTCGCGTCGATCTCGCCGCCGATGCGCTTCAGTTCCTCGACGGACTGAGGGCTCTCGACAAAGACCACGTCGGCACCCGCCTGTGCGAAGGCACGGCCGCGCGCGATGGCCTCGTCCAGGCCATACTTGGTTCGGGCGTCCGTGCGCGCGATCACCAGAAAATCGTCCGAAGCGCGGGTGTCGACCGCAACCTCGATCTTGCGCAGCATTTCGGGCAGCGGGATGACCTGTCGGTCCGGGGTGTGGCCGCATTTCTTCGGGAAGATCTGGTCCTCGATCTGGATGGCCGAGGCGCCGGCCTTCTCATAGCCCTCGACAGTCGCCTTGACGTTCAGCAACCCGCCGTAGCCGGTGTCGGCATCGGCGATCAGGGGCGTCCGGGTCCGCGTGCAGATCTGCTCTACCCTGTCGCGCATGTCGCGATAGGTCGCGATGCCCGCGTCGGGCAGACCGAGGGACGAGGCGATGACGCTGAAGCCGGACATGTAGAGCGCCGGGAACCCGGCCTTGTCGGCCGCGATGGCCGACACGAGGTCGTAGACGCCCGGCGCAGTGATGCAGCCGGGCCCGGACAGCGCCGCCTTGAGTTTCGGATCCGCCATGAAGCCTCCGCTGGTGTAACAATCGTGACGACAGGATTACATGCAAAGCTGATGCCAATCCAGAGAAAATAACGCACATTTCGCGTTGCGAAAACATGATTGCATGCACTTTGCCCCTGCGCTAGCGTCGCCCCAGTCGCAGCACGCAGGTCGAGTCGCGACTGGCGCTGCGTCGAGCGGGAGGGGATCGCGTTGAACGAGTCGGAAGAAGAGATCGCCGCGATCGTCCGCACGGCGCGCAGCTTCGTCGAAGACCGCCTGCGCCCGCACGAGAACGCCGTGGATCGCGCCGATCACATCGACGAGGCGCTGATCGCCGAACTGCGGGCCGAGGCGGTTGCGCTCGGTCTTTACGCTTTCAACATGCCCGACAGCCTGGGCGGCCTCGGCCTCGGCCCGCGCGCCGTCGCGGCGGTCGAAGAAGTGATGGGCCTCACCTCGATGCCGCTGGCCGAGGCCTTCGGACACCAGCCGATGTCCCTCATCCACGTGGCGGACCACCAGCGGGACTGGCTGCTGGATCCGGTGATGCAGGCCGAGAAGACGCTGGCCTATGCGCTTACCGAACCCGGCGGCGGCAGCGACCTGTCCACCATCCGCACCCGCGCGGTGCGCAGCGGCGACGGCTGGGTGCTGAACGGGTCCAAGACCTTCATCTCGCATTGCACGACGGCAGACTACATCGTCGTCCTGGCCGCCACAGACCCCGAGGCACGGCTGTCGCGCCGCCTTACGGCCTTCGTGGTTCCCGCCGACACGCCGGGGGTGGCGCTGGACGCTCCCTTCCGCAAGCTGGGCTGGCACGGCTATCCGATTGCCGGTTTCAGCCTGTCGGACGTGACAGTGCCGGACGAAAACGTTCTGGGCGAACCGGGCCAGGGGCTGGCGGTGATGATGTCCACGGTGAACACCGACCGCCGCTGGTCCGCCAACCGCGCCAACGGCATGGCCGCGCGGCTGATGGAGCTGGTGCTGCCGCATGTGAAGGAGCGTCAGATCGGCGGCGCGCCCCTCGGCGAAAAGCAGGCGATCCAGATGATGCTGGCCGACTGCGACCTCGATCTGGAAACCTCGCGCTTGCTGGCCCTGCGGGCGGCGGATGCGGCGAATGACGCGGATGTGGCGGTCTGGTCGTCGCGCGCCAAGCTTTATGCGACCGAGGCGCTGACACGGATCGCCGACCGGGTGCTGCAGATCTTCGGCGGCGCCGGTTTCATGGCCGACCTGCCGGTCGAGCGGATTTATCGCGACGCGCGTGGCCTGCGGATCGGCGAAGGCACGTCCGAAGTCCAGCGGCTGACCATCGCAAGGGCCCTGCTGGCATGAGCGGGCGCGACGCCATCGTCCTTGCCGGCATCGGCGAGACGCGGGTCGGCAAGCTGCCGGGCCTGTCCTCGGTCGAGCTGCAGGCCGAGGCGGTGATCCGGGCGGTGAAGGACGCCGGCCTCGCGCTGCACGACGTGGACGGACTGCTGAACCTCGGCCCCTATGTCCAGCCCTCGTCGATGTTCGCGACGACGCTGGCCGAGTATCTGGGCGTCAAGCCCACCTATTGCGCCACCATCGACGTCGGCGGCACCGTGACCGGGATGACGATGATCCAGAACGCGATCTGGGCCATCGAATCCGGTCAGTGCGAGGTCGCCGTCTGCACCTTCGGCGAGAACGCCCTGACCGGCCGCGCAGTTGGCGTTCAGGGCCTGAAGATGGACAACCTGCTGGGCGGCGAGGAATGGGAAGAACCCTTCGGCGTTCAGGGCATGGTGATCCCCTACGCGCTGCTGGCGCAGGCGTGGCGCGACGAGCACGGGACGGGGGACGCGGATTTCGGCGCGGTGGCGACGGTGACGCGGGCGCATGCCCTGCTGAACGACAACGCGCAGATGACAAAGACGATGACGCAGGAGGACTACCTCGCCTCGCGGATGATCGCGACGCCACTGCGGCTGTTCGACTGTTCGCTGGTGTCCGACGGCGCGGGCGCGGTGGTGCTGATGCGCGCGGACCGGGCGCGGAAGCTGGGCGCGCGGCAGGTCGCGGTGCGGGCCGTGGCGCAGAAGACGACGCACAATTCCGCAGCCGCCCTGCCCGACATCGCCGACCTCGGCATGGCAGAGGCCGGCGCGCGCGCCTTCGAGGCGGCGGGCATGGGGCCCGAGGACATGGACATGCTGGCCCTGCACGACGCCTTCACCATCTCGGTGCTGATCACGCTCGAAGCGCTCGGCTTCGCCCGCCCCGGCGAGGCGGGGGCGCTGGCACGGTCGGGCGATCTGTCGCTCGGCGGGCGCTGGCCGCTCAACACCCATGGCGGGCTGCTGAGCCAGGCGCATATCGGCGGCATGCTGCATATCGTCGAGGCGGTGCGCCAGCTGTCGGGCGATGCCGGCAAACGGCAGGTCGAGGGCGCGCGCCGCGCGCTGGTCAGCGGTAACGGCGGCGTCTTCTCGGTCTGCGGCGCGATGATCCTGGAGGCGGCATGAACGATCAGGCAGACCTCTGGGCCCCCATGCCCCACCCGACCGGTTTCTCGGCGACTTTCTGGGACCACGCGGACAAGGGCGAACTGGCCCTGCCGAAATGCGAGGCCTGCGACGCGCTGCACTACCCGCCGCGCCGCTTCTGCCCCGAGTGCGGCGGTGACGCCCTGACGTGGACCGCGATGTCGGGCCGGGCGACCGTGGTGTCCCATTCGACCGTGCTGACCTCGTTCCACGGGCAGGACTGGGTCGGACAACTTCCTTACGTGGTGGTCCTCGTCGACCTCGACGAAGGTCCGCGGATGCTGTCCCGGCTGGTCGGCAGCGACACCATCGCGCGCGGCGACCGCGTCCATGTCACCTTCGCCGAGGTGCAGGGCCGACGCCTGCCCTACTTCACGCCGGAGGGCGCGGCATGACCGTCGCCGTCACGACCGAGGGCCACGTGGCCGTCATCGAGATGTCCGGCGACGGGCGGCACAATCCGCTGAGCGTCGCCCTCGTCACCGCCATGCTGGCCGCCTTCGACAGTGCAGAGGTCATGCAGGCCCGCGCGGTCGTCATCTGCTCGGCCGCGAAATCCTTCTGCGCGGGGGCCAACATCCCCGACCTCCTGGGCGCGGCCTGGATGGAGGAGACGCCGACAGGCCCCGGACCCGAGGACCTGTTCGCCCGGATCGAGGCGCACGACCGCCCGGTGATCGCCGCCGTGCACGGCAACGTCATGGGCGGCGGGTTCGAACTGACGCTCTGCGCCGATCTGGTGGTGGCCGACGCGGCGACCCGCTTTGCGCTGCCCGAAACGGGGCTGGGCGTGATCCCCAACACCGCGCTGCCGAAGCTCGCCGCAATGGTGGGTGTGCGGCGGGCGATGGACATCATCCTGACACGCAGGTTGCTGAGCGCCGCAGAGTGTCACACTCTGGGCCTCGTCACCGCGGTCACGGAGGAGAACCCGCGCGACACTGCCATCGCGACCGCGCAATCCATCGTCGAAGGCGCCCCTCCGGGCGCCATCGCGGCGGTAAAGCGTGAACTGCGCCGGCTCGGCGCGACGGACTGGGCGCAGGTGCACCGCACGCTGACCGCCCTTCCGAAGGAGGAATGGCAGGAGGGCCTCAGCGCCTTCACCGAGAAAAGGCCGCCGGACTACGACGGCTTCTGGTCCGAGACGTGACCGATACACCAGGGAGGAAAGACCAATGAGACATTTCGGAAAGTTCACCGCAGCGGCGCTCTTCGCGCTGGCCGCGCCCTTCGCGGCCCCCGCATCCGCCGAAGACATCACCATCGGCGGGCTGTTCCCGTTCAGCGGCCCGAACGCCGTCTACGGTGACGTGCTGTCGTCGGGCGCCAAGCTGGCGGTCAAGCACATCAACGCCGACAAGATGCTGAGCGGCGAGCTCTCGATCGCCTACGAGGACACCCAGGCCCTGCCCCAGCCCGCCGTCGTGGCGATGCAGAAGCTGGTGAGCGTCATGAACGTGCCCTTCACCCTGTCGTCCTTCACCGGCGTGTCCAAGGCGATCGCCCCGATCGGCACCCGCAACGAGGTGGTGATGGTCAACGGCGGCGGCGTCGGCCCCGACCTTGCCGAGCTGGGCGATTACTTCTGGAACGTCATCCCGCTCGCCAACCTCGAAGTGCGCGCGTCGGTGCCCTATGCCGTCAAGGAGATGGGCAAGTCGAAATTCGCGCTGATCTACGTGGACGACCCGCTCGGCGCGTCGATCCTGAAGGAGATCGAGAGCGTTCTGGAAGACGTCGGCGGCGAGCTGGTCAGCGAGATGAGCGTGGCGCCGACGGCGCAGCAGTTCTCGGGCCTCGCGGCCAAGGTGCGGTCCAGCGGTGCGGATGCCGTCTACATCGCAAGCTACGGCGCGCAGCAGGTGCAGATCGCCAAGCAGCTGCGCGACAACGGCGTCGACGCGCAGATGATTTCCTACTCGGCCTACGGCGTGCCGGACGCGATGGCCCTGCCGGAGAACGAAGGCGCGATCTTCACCGCGCAGGCGGTCAAACTCGACACCGGCGACGCGATGACCACCCGCTTCGTGGAGGACTACAAGGCCGAATTCGGCAAGGACCCCGCGCCCTACAACGTCAACTACTACAACGCGACGATGCTTTTCGCGATCCTCGCGCAGGCCCTGGAGGCCGAGGGCAAGGAGATCACCGGCGCCAACCTGCTCGCCAAGCGCAAGGAGATGCGCAGCTTTGACCTCGTCGGCGGCAACGTGTCGTTCCTCGACAACGGCACGCTGCTGTTCCCGATCGACGTCAAGGTGATCGAGGGCGGCGCGGCCAAAACGCTCGCCACCGTCGACATCCAGTAAGAACAGGTCCCGGAACGTCATGCTTGCCCTGCAACTCACGCTCACCGGCCTCCAGGCGGGCGCGCTCTATGCGCTCACCGCCGTCGGCTTCTCGCTGATCTTCGGCTCGACCCGCGTGTTCCATTTCGCGCACGGCGCGACCTTCGCCCTTGCCGCGTATCTCTTCTACGCGGTCGAGGCGGCGGGCTACGGCTTCGTTCCGGGCCTTCTTGCAAGCTTCGCGGGGGCGATCGCCTTCGGCCTCGCGATCGACTGGTTCATCTACCGCCCGATCCAGCGCGACGAAGGCTCGTTCTTCACGGTCTTCGTCGCCTCCTTCGGCATCGGGATCGTGGTGCAGAACCTGATCGGCATCTTCTTCGGCCGCAGCTTCGTCACCATCACCTCGCCCCTGTCGCGGGCGAGAGAGGTGCTCGACGGGGTCTATGTCGCGCCGCTTGCGGGCATCGCCTTTGTCGTGGCGCTGATCTGCCTTCTCGCGCTCGGGTTCTTCCTGCGCACGACGTTCACCGGCAAGGGCCTGCGTGCCCTGTCGGACGATCCGGAGCTGGTCCGCGTCTTCGGCCTGAACCCGCGCTACCTGTCGGCGGCGGCCTTCGCCATCGGCTCGGCGCTGGTGGTGCCGGCGGCTGTCTTCACCTCGATGTCGTCGGGGCTGAACCCGGCCATCGGCCACCATGTCATGCTGATCTCGCTCGCCGCGACCATCGTCGGCGGCATCGGGTCGATCCCCGGCACCATGATCGCAGCCTTCATCTTCGGCCTTGCGGAAAACCTGTCGCTGCTCTGGTTCGAGCCGCAATGGTCCGAGGCCGTCGTCTTTGCCATCCTCTTTGCCGCGATCATCGCCCGCCCCTCGGGCCTGATGGGCAAGAGCGCGGCACGCTGAAGGAGGGCGGCATGGAAAACTATCTCGCCAATCTCGGTGTCCTGATCTGCGTCTATTCGATCCTCGCGATCACGCTGAACTTCATCATGGGCTATGCGGGCATCTTCTCGCTCGCCCACGCGGTCTTCTTCGGCTTCGGCGCCTACACGGGCGGGTTCATTGCGCTGAACTACACCAGTTCGATGTTCGTGACCCTGCCTGCCGCGATGGTCGTGTCGGCGGTGCTTTCGCTGCTGCTGGCCATTCCGACACTCAGGGTCCGGGGCGAATACTTCGTCGCCGCGTCGCTGGGGCTCCAGATCCTCGCCGTCACTCTTTTCACGGAGTGGAAGGGGTTCACCGGCGGGATCGGCGGGCTGGTCGGCATCCCCCCGGTGTCGCTCTTCGGGACCGAGATTTTCCGCCCGACGTCCTTCGTCATCGTCACCATCGTCGCCCTGATCGTCACCATCGGGATCTTCCACCTGCTGGTGCATTCCAACTTCGGCCGGTCGCTGCGGGCGATCCGCGACAGTGAAAGCGCGGCTGCGGCGTTCGGGAAGAACGTGCCGGTCATCAAGACCGTCTCGCTCGCCATTTCGGCGGCACTGGCGGGGATGGTGGGCGCGCTCTACGCGAGCTACCTGGCGTTCATCAACGTCGAAAGCTTCATGCTCGACACCTCGGTGCTGATCATGGCGATGGTGATCATCGGCGGAACGGGCACGCAGCTTGGCCCCATCGTGGGCGCGATCGTGCTGCTCAGCCTGCCGTCCGCAATCACCTACCTGAACTTCCTGCCGCAGTCCGAGATCGGCGCGATCCAGCAGATCATCTACGGCGCGGGCATGACGCTGCTCATGCTGTTCCGCCCCGGCGGCATCGTGGGGAGCGGAGGGAAATGACCATGACCGAGACCCATACCCCCGAGGAAACCCACGAGGACAAGGAAGTCCTGATGGAGCTGGCCGGCCTCGGCCGCAGCTTCGGCGGCGTCAAGGCGGTCGACGACGTGTCGATGAAGCTGCGGGCCGGCATCGTGACGACGTTGGTCGGGCCGAACGGCGCGGGCAAGACGACGCTCTTCAACCTCATCACCGGGCAGCTGGCCCGCGACACCGGCCACATCACGTGGCTGGGGCGGCGCATCGACAAGATCAGGCCGCACGAGGCGGCCCGGCTGGGCATGGTGCGGTCCTTTCAGGACCTGCGGCTGTTCGAGAAGATGACGGTGGAAGAGAACATCATGACGACCTTCGAACGGTCGCCCCTGCCCCGCATCACCACCCCCGCGAAGCGGGCCGAGCGGCGCGAGTTCATCGACCGCATTCTCGAACGCTGCGCCCTGACCGACAAGCGCAACACACGGGCCAGCGACCTGGCCTATGCCGAACGCAAGTTCCTGTCGCTGGCGCGGATCATCGCCGCGCAGGGGCGGCTGTGGCTGCTGGACGAACCCGCCTCGGGCCTCGATCCGCAAAGCTACAACCGCCTGCTTGGGATCATCCGCGAGGAGGTGCAGACCGGCGTGACCGTCTGCATCATCGAACACAACCTCGACATCGTTATCGGCATCTCGGACCGGATCGCCTTTCTCGACCGGGGGAAACTGCTGGCCGACGACACGCCGCAGGTGGTGCTGAACGATCCGAAACTCGCCTCCATCTATTTCGGAGAACGCTGATGGCCGAGACGCTTATCGAGGTGCAGGGCCTGCACGCGGGCTACAAGGGTCATGCGGTGATCGAGGACATCGACCTGTCGCTGAACCCCAACGAGGTGCTTTGCCTGATCGGGCACAATGGCGCGGGCAAGTCGACGCTGCTGAAGTGCATGTTCGGCCTGCTGCCCCGGATGCAGGGCAACGTGCGATATGGCGGCGGCCTGACGCATGAGCAGGTCGCGCTGGTGCCGGAGGGCAAGGGCGTCTTTCCAAGCCTGACGGTGGCCGAGAACTTTGACCTCGGGCTCGACGCCGCGAAGATCAAGGGCGCAGAACGCGCGGCGCGGGTCGACTGGGTGCTGGGGGTCCTGCCCCAGATCCGCGAGTTCCTGCACCGCCGCGCGGGCACGCTGTCGGGCGGACAGGCACAGATGGTGTCGATCGGGCGGGCGCTGCTGAAACGGCCCCGCGTGCTGATCATGGACGAGCCGTCCATCGGGCTGGCGCCGAAGCTGTTCCAGGACCTGCTGGGCCCGATCCGTGCGCTGCAGCAGGCCGAGGGGCTGACGATCCTGCTGGTGGAACAGAACGTCCGCGAGGCGCTGAAGGTGTCGGACCGGGTGGCGGTGATGAAACAGGGCCGGATGGTCTGGCACGGCACCCCGTCCGAATTGAGCAACGACCGGCTGATGGAGCTCTACTGATGCCCGACACCCGACGTCCCGCCGCGCAGCCCCTCGGGGCCGTTCTGGCCGATCTCGCCCGCGACCACGGCGACCGTGATTTCATCGTCCAGCAGGATGACACCCGGACCACCGTGGCCGAGACCGACGCGCTTGCGGGCCGGCTGGCCGCTTGGCTGGCGGACCGCGGGATCGGCCGCGGCGATCGGGTTGCCGTCTGGTTGCCGAACCACCCGGTCTGGATGGGTCTCTTCTTCGCCTGCGCCCGGCTCGGTGCGACGCTGGTGTCGGTCAATCCGCGATACCGGCAGGCCGAACTTCAGCACCTGCTGTCGAAGTCCGGTGCCGCGATGCTGGTGTATCCCGGCCCCGACGGCCACACCGACTTTGCCGCCGAGATCGCGTCGCTTGACGCCGACACGCTGCCCGACCTGAAAGCGCTGACCGTCTTCCTGCCGGGCGGCGCGGTTCCGGAGGCCATCGGCCCCTGGCCTGTCACGGAACTCGACCCCGCTGCCCTGCCCGACTCCGTGCCGGACATGCAGGCCGAACTGGACGACCCGGTGATCCTGTTCACCACCTCCGGCACCACCAGCGCGGCCAAGCTGGTCACGCATACCCATCGGACCATCCACGCCCACATGACCGGCAACGCGCCGTTCTTCGGCTTCGACGAGGGATCGGCCTATCTCGCCGTCCTGCCGTTCTGCGGCGTGTTCGGGCTGACTGCCTCGCTCATCACGCTATGGACGGGCGGCCGCGTGGTGACGATCGAGGCCTATTCCACAACCGCCGCCGCCGAGCTGATGCACCGCGAGCGGATCACCCACATGTTCGGCAGCGACGACATGTTCGTCCGCATCTGGCACCACGACCGCACGGCCTATGCCTCGGTACGTTACGGCGGCTTCGCGCGCTTCACGCCCGGCATCGAGAAGGATCTGGCCGACATGGCCCGCGCCGGTGTGCCGCTGCACGGGCTCTACGGCGCGTCCGAGGTCAACGCGCTCTTCTCCGGCCAGCCGGACAGCCTGCCCATCGAGGAGCGGTTGCTGGGCGGCGGCATCCCCGCCCACCCCGACGCGAAGATCCGCATCCGCGATCAGGAGAGCGGGAAGCTGCTGTCGGTGGGCGAGACCGGCATCCTCGAGGTTCTGGCCCCGACCAACGCCGTCGGATACTTCCGCAACCCCGAAGCGACGGCCAAGACCATAGACGCGGAAGGATACGTCAGCACCTCGGACCTCTGCCGGATGCGCGAGGACGGCAGCTTCGTCTATGTCGGCCGCAACGGCGACGTGCTGCGGCTGTCGGGTTTCCTGACCGATCCGGCCGAGATCGAGGAAGCCATCGAGACCTGTCCGGGGGTCGAGAAGGCGCAGGTCGTCGGCGTCACCGAAAAGGGCCGAACCCGCCCCTTCGCCTTTGTCATCACCGACGGCCCCTTCGACGAAAAGGCGGCGATCGCCGATGTCGCGGGGCGGCTCGCGCATTACAAGGTGCCGCTGTCGATCGTCGAACTGGACGCCTTCCCGACGGTCGAAAGCGCCAATGGCCTGAAAATCCGCAAGGAAGTCCTCAAACGCCGCGCCCAGGAAGCGCTGGACCGGAGCGCGACATGACGAGTCTCTACTACGAGGATTTCGAGGAAGGTCAGGTCTTCGAGAGCAGCGGGCGAACGATCACCGAATCCGACCTGACCATTTTCTCGATGGTCTCGGGTGACTGGAACAAGGTCCACAACGACGCCGCCTATGCGGCAACCACGCCGTTCGGAGAGCGGATTGTCCACGGGCCGCTTGGCATCGCCATCTGCTTCGGCTTCATCCACGCCATGGGTATCTTCGACGACAGCGTGGTCGCGATGACCGGGATCGATGACTGGACTTTCGACAAGCCGATCGTCATCGGCACCACGCTGCACCTGCGGATGACCATCACCGGCAAGTCAATGGGCCGTTCGGGACGCACCGGAAAACTGGGACGCAGGTTCGAGCTTCTGGACCAGGACGGCACCTGTTTCCAGAGCGGTCTATCGGATGTCCTCGTCCGCACGCGGGCCAGCTTGCCCGGCACGCAATGAAATCTGCGGTGGTCTGCACCGGCATCCCGGAAGCGCTGCCGGTGGTCATGACCCCCTTATCCCCGACATCCATCACGAACCCGACATCGGCGGGGTGAAGCTGGGCCTGCGTAACGCGCAGGCCCAGGCGATGATCGACGAAATCCGCGCAGGCAGGGGCCCGTGCGCCCGCACCGCGCGCCCCTAAAGAACGACCATTCCGGCCGGATCGAATTCCAGGAAGACACGGGCGCCGACATCGTGAAGGTCGGAAGGCAGCGCGCTGACCCTTAGGCTCTGCCGCGCGCCCTCGGGCCGCACGACGTAATCCCAGTTCTCGCCCAGATAGGACCGCTCCTCGATCACGGAAGGCACCACGGGGCGTCCCTGCACGGCCTGTGAGGGCTCGGCGATCAGCCGGAGGAGCTGCGGCCGGACCGAGAATTCCATTTCCCCCTCGCGATTGCCCACCTCGGCGGAGAAATACTTCGCATCGACCTTGTAGCCGCCGAAATCGAGCCCGCCGTTGACGCGGGTGGCGCCCACGAGGTTGGTCCGCCCTATGAAACCCGCCACGAAACGGCTGCGGGGATGGTTGTAGAGGTCGAAGGGCGTGTCCACCTGCTCGATCCTTCCGTTGTTCATCACCGCGATCCGGTCCGAGGCGACCATTGCCTCGCCCTGGTCATGGGTGACGTAGACCGTGGTGATGCCGAATTCGTCGTGCAGGCGGCGGATTTCGAAGCGCATCTCCTCGCGGAGGTTGGCGTCGAGGTTCGACAGCGGCTCGTCGAGCAGCAACACACCCGGACGGACGACGATGGCGCGGGCCAGCGCCACGCGCTGCTGCTGGCCGCCCGACAGTTCCGCGGGATAGCGGTCGGCGAGGTGGTCCATGCGGGTGATGCGAAGGATATCCTTCACCTGCCGGTCGATCTCGGGTTTCGACAGCTTCCTCAGCTTCAGCCCGAAGCCCACGTTCTGCGCCACCGTCATGTTCGGCCAGATCGCGTAGGACTGGAAGATCATCGACATGTCGCGCCGTTCCGGCGGCAGCGATGTCTGGGCCGAGGACAGCACCCGGTCGCCCATCGAGATCGTGCCGCCTGTCGGGCGGATGAAACCGGCGATCATCCGCAGCGTGGTGGTCTTGCCGCAGCCCGACGGACCGAGCAGCGAGACGAACTCTCCCTCTTCGATGCTCAGGTCGATCTGGTCGACGGCCACGGCCTCGCCGTAGTGCTTGGAGATGCCGCGCAGGTCCAGCTTGCTCATCGGGGTGTCCTCATCATGAAGTCGCGTCCGACCAGCTTGAAGCCCAGCCAGACAAAGAAGGTGGTGGTGACCAGGATGATGCAGCCGATGGCCGCGACCGCCTCGAAGCGGCCTTCCTCGGTCATGTCGAAGATCAGCACGGACATCACGCGGGTGTTCGGGCCGACCAGGAAGATCGCTGCCGACAGCTCGCGCGTGGCCGGGATGAAGACCAGCAGGAAGCCCGCGAAGAGCGTCTTCTTCAGCAGCGGGGCCACGACATGGCGGATCGCGGTGAAGCGTCCGCCGCCGAGCACGCGGACCGCCTCTTCCATCTCCGGGTTGATCGAGCGCATCCCCGCCGCCGCCGTGCCGTAGGAGATCGGCAGGAAGCGGGCCATGAAGGCGACGACGATGATCGCGGCCGTGCCGTAGAGGCCGAGCGGCGGGGGGGCGTAGGCCGCGTAGAAGCCGATGGCGAGGACAATCCCCGGAATGACGAAGGGCGCCATGCAGAGGAAGGCGAGCACGCTCGCGAACGGGATCAGGTTGCGGGTGACGATATAGGCCACGCAGAGCGCGAGGCCGAGCGCGCCGAAGGCCGCGAGCCCGGCGAACAGGAAGGAGTTGACGATCGCTTCCTGTGTCAGCTTGGAGACGAACAGGACGTCGTAATAGTTCTGCAGCGTCAGGTTGGACGCGTTCAGCCCCTTGCCCCACGCCTCGGAGAACGAGGCCACGACCATCGTGTAGCCCGGCAGGTACATCGCCAGCAGGCCGACGAAGCCGCACCATGCCAGCAGCACCCATTTCCATGCACCGATATCCAGTTCGCGCCGTTCGCCGCCCTTGCCGGTCTGGGTGACGAAGCCCTTGCGGTTCAGCAGCAGGCGCTGGACCCAGATCAGCGAGACGGTGATGAGAAGCAGCGGCATCGAATAGGCGGCGGCCACCTCCATGCGGAAGGGATAGCCGAAGAACTGGAAGAGCTGCGTCGTGACCACATTGATCCGCGCCGGGATGCCAAGGATCGCGGGCACGCCGAAGAGCGCGATGGATTCGAGAAAAACGATGATGATCCCGCCCAGGATCGACGGCCAGACCAGCGGCAGCGTGATCTTGAGCGAGGTGTACCAGGTGGGCGAGCCGAGGATCGCGGCGGCTTCCTCCATCTCGGTCGAGATCATGTCGAGCCCGGCCTTGGTGAAGAGGAAGATGAACGGGAACGCGTTCAGCGCGATCATCAGGACCATGCCGAAGAAGGAATAGATGTTGAACAGCGGCGTCTCCGAGCCGGTCAGCCACTGCCAGCCCTCGTTCAGCCAGCCGGAGTTCGGGCCGGCGATCAGGATCCATCCGATCGACGTCAGGTAGGGCGGCAGGATGAAGGCACCGAGGACGGAGGCCCAAGCGAACCACTTGGCGGGCATGTTGGTGCGCGACACCGCCCAGGCCATCGGCACGGCAAAGACAACGCACAGCGCGGCGGTGCACAGCCCCAGCAGGCAGGAATTGATCAGCGCCTCGAGATAGCGCCAGCGACCATAGGCCTCGACATAGTTCTGCAGCGTGAAGGCGCCGGTCGACGGGTCCTCGAAGCTGACTTTCAGCAGGAAGCCGATCGGCCAGATCACGAGGACGCAGAGGATCGCGATCAGCAGGATCCACAACAGGTTGATCGGTTCGAGATTGCGGAACCGGCGCAGCCAGCCGTCGGGCTGTTGGCCCGCCTCGGCGGCGTAGTCAGAGGCTTGGTCGGTCATTGGGTCCTCGTGAAAATTGTGTGGCCCGCCGCCGCGGTCAGGTCACTGCGGCGGGCCGGGCGGCGCGTTCGCCGGGCCGCCGGAGCGGCCCGCGGAGAGGAAGCGTCAGCCGCCGAAGGTGTCGCGCCATTCCTCGATGATCGGCTGGACGCCTTTCACCAGTTCGTCCTCGGACAGGTCCGCCGTCGGAATATCCTCCAGCGAGCGAACGCCGGAGGGCGGTTCCACAGCCGAGCTGATCGGCAGCATGCCGTTCTCGACCATGCGCTCCGAGGCTTCCTTGCCGATGATGAAGTTCACGAAGAGCTGCGCGGCATTCGGATGCGGCGCGTTCGCAAGGACTGCCGTGCCGCCGAGGCTGAGCTTGGAGCCGTCGGTGGGATAGATGATCTCGATCGGGTTGCCGGCGATCTTGTTGCGCGCGGCGACCGAGAACACCGCGATCCCGACTGCGCGCTCGCCCGCGGCGATCACGGTCGGCGGGTCGATGAGCGAGCGGCCGATGTAGGGGTCGTTGTCGCGAAGACCGGTAAAGAACTCCTCACCGTAGAGCTTCTTCATCAGAACGGCCCAGGACCCCGCGCCGCCCGAGAAGCCGGGGTGCGTCACGGCGACCTTGCCCTTCCATTTCGGATCGGTGAGGTCGGTCCAGTTCTTGGGCGCCTCCTCGGCGCTGACCTGCTCGGTGTTGTAGGCCATGACCGTCGGGTTGGCCGTCGTCGCGTACCAGAACCCCGGCTGCATGTCCTTGAACGGGGCGCGCACCGTGTCCGCGTCCGGCGGCGTGAATTCCATCAGCATCTTCTGGTCCCGCAGCTCGTGCAGGTGGCCGAGGTCGGTGCCGCTGAAGACGTCCGCCTGAGCCACGCCCGCGCGGACATCCTGCGCGAGGCGGGCATAGATCACCTGTCCGGTGGCCCGGATCACGTTGACGGAGATGCCCGGATATTTCTCCGAGAAGATCTGCCCCAGATCCTCCGCCAGCCCGGTGGAGAACTGCGACACATACCATGTCACCTCGCCCTCTTCCTTGGCCTTTGCATAAAGCTCGTCAGCCGTCTGTGCCGTGGCCGTCTGGCCCAGGGCCAGGGCCAGCACGGTGGCAGTCGCCAGTGCCATCAATCGTTTCATTTGGTCTCTCCTCCCATTGTCTCCGGTTCCCTGCCGCCGCGTCCCCTCCGGTCGCGGTGCGGCCGGGCGACCGCCTTGCGCCCGCGTGCCGCGGGCCGTGCATGCGTCTGACCCGTCATGGGGTCAGATCACCTCCTTGCGGCGCAGATCCGCGATCTCCTCCGCGCTCAACCCCGCCTCGGCCAGCACGGCTTCGGTGTCCGCGCCGATTCCGGGGATGGGTCGTTCGATCCGTTTCGAGGCCCCGAGGATGTCGACCGGGCTGCCGATCAGGCTGATCTCGCCCAGCTCCGGGTGCTGCACCTTCTGGGCGATCCCGAGGTGCCGCACCTGCGGATCCTCGAACACCTCGCGGATGTTCTTGACCGGTCCGCAGGGCACGCCCGCGGCATTCAGCGCCTCGCTCCAGTCCTCGGCCGTGCGGGTGGCGAGCACCTCGGCCACGATCTGCTTGAGTTCGTCGGCATTGGTGCGGCGCGCCTTGCCGGTCGCGAAGCGGTCGTCCTCGAGCATCCAGTCCAGCCCCGCGACCCCGCAGAACCGCGCGAACAGCCGTTGCGAGGACGCCGCGATGTTCATCCAGGCGTCACTGGTGCGGTAGGTGCCCATCGGGACGCCGGTCGGATGGTCGTTGCCCGCGGTTTCAGGGACATGCCCGTCCATCAGCCAGCGCATCGCCTGGTTGTCGAGCATCGTCACCTGCGCCTGCAGCAGCGAGGTCTGCACCCAGCCGCCTTTGCCCGTCACCTCGCGGTCGAGCAGCGCGGTCAGGATGCCCTGCGCCAGGAAGAGCCCCGCACAGAGGTCCGAAATCGCGATCCCGACACGCAGGGGCCGCCCGCCCGGCTCGCCCGTCACCGACATCAGCCCGCCGAGACCCTGCGCGATCTGATCCACCCCGCCACGCTCGGCATAGGGGCCGGTCTGGCCGAAGCCCGAAATCGAGCCGTAGACGATCCCCGGATTCACCGCCCGGACCGCTTCGTAATCGACGCCGAGCCGATGTTTCACGTCGGTCCGCATGTTCTCGATGATGACGTCCGCGTCCCGCGCCAGCCGGAGGAAGATGTCACGCCCTTCGGTGGTCTTCAGGTCCAGCCCGACCGAACGCTTGCCCCGGTGCAGGTTCTGGAAGTCACCGCTGTCCCGCGCGCCGATCAGGTCGCCCGCCGCCTGATCCACCTCGCGGCGTTCGATCCGCAGGACGTCCGCACCCCAGTCCGAAAGCTGGCGCACGGCGAAGGGGCCGGCGCGCGCATGGGTCAGGTCGAGCACCCGGAATCGCGCCAGAGGCCGCCGCGCCCCGGCGACCGTGGCTGTCTCGCTTTCGGTTGTCCTGTGATCGTCCGCCACGTCGTGCTCCTCCCACCGGGAATGGCCCGGCTCCGGATCAGCGTGGAGAGAATGGTCGGACCGAACAAGGTGCAGGAACTGACCGTCGTTGCAGTTTTTCTCAACAGTCGAAAAGCGACTTTTCGAGCAGCGCGTTGACCTGCCCGGCGGCCTCATAGGCCACCCAGTGTCCGGCGCCTTCGATCAGGGACACGCGGACATCCGGGCACCTGTCGGCCACCCTCGCCATCCGTTCCGCCAGCCGATCCTCGGGCATGAAGGCGTCGCGCGTGCCCCAGATGAGCGTGACGTCGGAGCCGCAAGCGGCCAGCCCCTCGGCCAGGTCGGCGGTGCGGGCCACCCCGTTCAGGCGGAGCCGGGATTCGCCTGAGTTGAGCATCTGGATGCACAGCGCCATCGGGTCGATCCGCGCCGGATCGGCGATCATGATGGACCCGAGGTTGTCATGATGCGCCTGCCGCAGGGCCTCTCCCTCCAACCCGCGGACCTTGCGCATCTGCGGCATCAGGGGCCGTCCGAACCCCGCCGGCGCACAGAGCGCAATGCGGCGCTGACGCCCCGGATCGCGCTGCAGAATCTCCGCCGTGATGGACCCGCCGTAGGAAAAGGCGACGAGATCGTAGACGGCCTCTGACCCGATGATCTGGTCTAGCCCCGCCGCGACCTCGGCCGCCATGGCGGGAAAGTCGAGCGGCATCGCGGGCATGTCCGACAGCCCGAACCCCGGAAGGTCGGCGACGATCAGCCGGGCGCGGCCCCGGAACGCCTCGACCTGCCGGATCCAGTGCCGCCACGAGCCCGAGGCGCCGTGGAAGAACACCACCGGTTGCCCTTCGCCCCAGCAATGCCAGACGATCTGCCGGCCGGCCGGCCCGGTCCTGATCCGCTCCGCCCCGGCCTGAAATGCACCGAGCCCGGCCTCAGCCGCCGCCAACTGTTCCGTCATCTTTCCGCTCACCTCTTCCACGTCCCTGTTCATGCCCCGCCCGGTCTTGTCGCAACCACGGGGCCGAGTACCCTCTTCCCCGGGACCGGCGCGGGACATGGCAGGTTTGCTCAACTGTCCGTGCCGTCCGGGAAACACGGAGATCCGGCCAATGCGCCAGTTGCCGCCACTCAATGCGATCAAGGGATTCGAGGCCGTGGTCCGCCTCGGCAACCACAAGGACGCCGCTGCCGAGCTTGGCGTCACGCACGGCGCGATCAGCCGGCAGGTCAAGGTGCTGGAGGATTACTTCGGGGCGAAGCTGTTCCAGCAGCGTGGCCGGAACCTGGTCCCGACGGAGCTTGCGCGGTACTACGCGGCCGAGCTTGGCGCCGTGCTCGACCGCGTGTCGCAGGCCACGCAGCGTGTGAGGGAACCGGCCATCGCCCGGAAGGTCCGCATAACCGGCACGTCCAGCCTCCTGATGCACTGGCTGGTGCCCCGACTGCCCGGCTTCCAGGCGGCGCACCCTTCGGTGGAAGTCACGATTTCTGCCAATCGTGCGCCCTATGCCAAGGTCGCCGCCACCAACGACATCGTCCTGCGTCGCCATCCCATGCGTCGTGACGGCTTCGAATGTCGTCCGTTGTTCCGGGATCGCCGCGTGCTCGTCGGCACGCCGGAGCTTTTCCGGCGCTGCCGGGTCGAACAGCCGTCGGACGTGCTGGACCACACGCTCCTCGTCACCGACGGCAGGACCGAGGCCGGTGTCTGGGACCGCTGGATCACGGCCAACGGTCTGACGCCGACGCCGCATGCAAACCGGATCAAGTTCGACCACGTCTTCGTCCAGATCGAGGCGGCGGTGAACGGCCTAGGCTTCGCCCTGCTCAGCGAGGTGCTGATGGAACAGTATCTGGAAAGCGGCGAGCTGATCTCGCCCTTTCCGGACACGGCCATGGCCTATCCGAATCTCTACGCACTCGTGCCCGAGGACGCGCGATCCTCGCCGGGCATCCGATGCTTCGTCCGGTGGATCGCCGAGGAAGGCCGCAAGGTGTCCGGGCCGATGGAAGGGGCGGATGACGATACGCTCCGCCCGGTCGATTTCGACCTCATGGCGGACTCCCCCTTCCAGAGCTTCGCGCTCGGCTGATCTCATGCGCCCCGGAACATCGGCTTGCGCTTCTCCATGAAGGCGGTGCGGCCTTCGACGAGATCGCCGCTTTCGGCCGAGCGCCGGTGCAATTCCGTCATGAGCGCGTGGTCGCGCGAGGCCTCGGGCAGCAGCGCCTGAGTCACCATCACCTTGCTGGCCTCGACCGAGATGGGCGCGTTTTCGGCCAGAGTTTCACAATAGGCCGTGACCGCTTCTTCCAGCTCCGCCGCGGGAAGCACCCTGTCGACCAGCCCGATCCGGAACGCCTCGGCCGCACCGAACCGGCGGGCGGAGAACAGGATGTCCTTGGCGCGCGAAGGACCTACGAGTTGCATCAGCCGCTCGACGCCGCCGACACCGTAGACGATGCCGAGCCGCGCAGCCGGAATGCCGAAGACCGCATCCTCAGAGGCGAACCGCAGGTCCGCCTGAAGCGCCAGGGCAAGACCCCCGCCCATGCAGTAGCCGCGGATCATCGCGACAACGGGCTTGGGACATGTGCCAAGCCGCCGGAACGCGCGATCCCGTCGCGCACTGCCTTCGCGGATCCGCTCGGGCGACGCCTGGGTGTCGGAGAACCGCGAGATGTCCCCGCCGGAGGCAAAGGCCTTTTCGCCTGCCCCGGTCAGGATCACCGCCCTGAGCGCGGGCTCGCCTTCGATCCGGTCCAACGCCTCGCAGAGTTCGTCGAGCATTTCCGGCGTAAGCGCGTTCAGACGCTCCGGATGCGAAATGGTCAGCCGGGCAACGGCACCCCGCGTGGTCAGTTCGATCTTGGCCATGTCACTCCCACCATTGGTTTCCCTGAGGGGTTTGACACAGAGCGGCCTGGCAAACGACTCAGGGAACCTCTCCGGAGGGTCAGTTTTTGTCACCTGTATGCCCTGTGCATTCGTGTCGGCCTGTCAGGGTGCAGAGAGTTTCATGGTCACACGAACGCAGCAGGGTCAGAACCCGCTGATTTCGGGCAGTTGTCATGAGCCAGCCTTCGTATGGAGACGTCGAGCATGAGCAACCTTTTCTGGCTTACCGAAGCGCAATGGGAGCGCCCGCAACCTTTCTTTCCGAAGAGCCACGGCAGGCCGCGCGCCGATGATCGGCGCGTCGCAAATGGGATTATATTTATTAACTTCAATGGTTTAGGATGATGCGATACGCTAGAAGCACAATGACTCCTTGGCGACCCCGACTATGATGCAGACGAGTTAAGAGAAGGGCTGAAAGACAAGGGATTGAGGGTTTGCATCGCGGGCTGGAAGGGTCGAAAGAGCACGGTTCGATATGATCGCCGCCGCTGTTAGCGACGCTACCGTCCAGTCATCAGGTCCGGAACGTTTCCGATTGAGACAACGAGTTTTCGGTCAACGGCACTGGAGATGGTGCTCAGCCCCTCCTGCATACCCCTCGAAACCAACGGAAAATCCAGTCGCGACCAAGCGGGCAGAACGCTTTCGCGGGGGCAGGTGGCGGAGAGGATGGGCCTGACATCCAACCTTCTCCACTCCAAATGATCTTTTAATTAGTAGGACCGGCAGAGCGGAACATCATAACGACAGCGCGTCCGTCTACCCAAGAATTCGTCGCGAAGGCGGCCGTTGAAGCTCTCGACGAAGCCGTCTTGCACTGCCTTACCCGACGCGATGTAGTGCCAATCGACGCGACGCTCCTCCTGCCATGTCAAGTTGGCGTTCGAGGTCAGATCCATGCCATTGTCGCTGCCCGCAATGCTGGGGAATTCGCAGATCTCTGCAATACGGTCCAGCGCGCGAGCCACCTTGGGCCTGGCGCCAAGGTCCGTGACCGGCCCGGAACAGCCCTTCATGCCCGGCGCAGCAAGGCGGCTGGCATGGGCACAAAGGGCGGGGAGTTGCCGTTCGCTCCGTCTGGCACAGCTTTCGCCCGCGGGCAAACCGTGCATCAGCCGGCAAGGGGCTGCTCCGGTCGGCGCCGGGCGATCCCAAGCACGGGAAGCATACCGACCAGGGCACAGGCGGCGATCAGCAACCAGGCCATGTGGAACGCGGACAGCGCGGTCTCGGTCGCGGCCGGTTGCCCGGCGATGGCCACCAGAAGGGCGATCCCCATGGCCATTCCGACCTGTCGGATCATGTTCAGCACCGCCGACCCGGTCGAGAAATATGCCGCGGGCAGAGCCCCTGCGCCTGTCCCCATCAGGGTCGGGAGCGCGAGGCCGACGCCGATGCCGGACAGCACCGCCGCGCTCAGAGAGGCGGCGATCGACGGCGTCAGTCCATAACCGAGCGCTGTGATCGCCTGTGACAAGGCGAAGGTGGCCAGCCCCATGCAGATAACGGCCGGTGCGCCGATCCGCTCGATCAGGCGACCCGCGACGAACATCGAGGTCAGCGGCACGAGGAAGCGGCCCGGGGCGAGGATCAGGCCGGTCCGGAACGGGCTCCAGCCCCAGGCCGTCTGCTCCCATGTCACCCGCGACACCAGGAAGGCGCCGAAGGCGATCATGAAGGGCAGGAGCCCCAGGGTCGCCGCGGTGAAGGTCCGGTTCCGAAACAGTGCCGGCTCGATCAGCGGCCGCTTGGCGCGCAGGCAGTGCAGGGCGAAGATCACAAGCAGGACGAGGCCCGCGGCCATCCCGGACCAGGCGCCGGTTGCCGTCCAACCCTGCGTGCCGGCCGTGATCAGCCCGAAGATCCAGAGCGCCACGCCCGCCGTTGCGAGCAGCGCGCCGATGAGGTCGGGCCAAGGTACATCCTGTCCGGGGATCGCGGGCAGGACCCGCATCCCGATCACGATGGCCACCAACCCGATCGGCACGTTGACCAGGAAGACCCACTGCCAGCCGAAAATGAGCAGGACGCCCCCGATGACCGGGCCGAAGGCGCCGGCAAAACCCCCGATGGCGGACCACAGGCGCGCCGCGCCGCTGCGCCGCGACGGTTCGAACGCCGCCAGCACGAGGCCGAGCGAGGTCGGCGTCATCAGCGCCGCGCCAATGGCCTCGACCACCCGGAACGACAGGATCATCGGCACATTCACTGACAGCGCACAGCCCGCAGACCCGAGGGTGAAGAGCGCGATCCCGGACAGGTAGCTGCGGTCCCGCCGGAACCGCTCGGCCAGGCGCCCCATGAATACCAGCAGTGCCGCGTAGACGATCGCATAGCTGTTCAGGATCCAGGACAGGTCCGACAGGGAGGCATCCGGGAAGGCCCGACCGATGCTCGGCAGGGCCACGCTAACCACGAAGAGGTCGAGGGTGGCGAGGATGGTGCCAACGCAGGCCAGCGCCAGGACGAGGTTCGGGCGGTCGGCGCCGGTCGGCGCGGCGGCGGGGGGCTCGAGGGCGGCCATCGCGGACAGGCTCAGGCAACGTCAGTGTAGCGCAGGGCGGGATGCGTCTGACCGAAATTCGGCAGCATCATGTGGCGCGCGGTGTTGTAGGTCGTCCACTGGCCATCGTCGGGCAGCGGCGGGATCGTCACCGTCTCGCGGCGGTCGAAGCCGACCAGCGCGGCATCGACCAGCGGTTCGACCTCCATCACCCCCTGCATGGTGTCCACATCTCGACCGGCATGGGACCAGATCTCGGTCCGGGTCGCGGCGGGCAGGACAGCCTGGACGTAGACCCCCTTCGGCCCAAGCTCCAGTGACAGCGCCTGGCTCAGGTAGAGGACATAAGCCTTGGTGGCGCCGTAGACAGTCATCCCCAGTTCCGGCGCAAGCCCGACCACAGAGGAAAGGTTTACGATGGCCCCGCCACCGGCGGCAGCGAACCGCTGTGCAGCTGCATGGGCCAGCAGAGTGACGGCGCCGGTGTTCAGCGCGATGAGGTCGGCGATGCCGCGCTCCGGCTGGTCGGGGAAGGTGCCGCCAAGGGCCGTGCCGGCATTGTTCACGAGCGTTCCGATGCTGTTGTCCCTGCGCAGCAGATCGGCCACCCGGCTGGTGTCCTCGGGCTGCGAGAGGTCTGCCACGACGATCTCGACCATGATGCCGTGGTCGGCGCGCAGCCGCGCGGCGAGGGCCTCCATCCGGCCGAGGTTGCGCGCCACGAGTACAAGGTCCTGCCCCCGTCGGGCAAACCTGTCGGCATATATGGCGCCGATGCCGGTAGAGGCGCCGGTGATCAGGGTGCGGGTGCTTTGGGACATGCGACGGTTCCGTAATGCTGCGTTATACATGATGGTCATCATGATATAGACATTAATGATGGTGATCATGTATTGAGTCAATGGCGAAGGGAGATGCACCATGCGCGTCAGCAGGAAACAGGTCGCGGCGAACCGGGACGCCATCGTCGAGGCCGCGGGAAAACTCTTCCGGGCGAAGGGGTTCGATGCCGTGACGGTGGCTGAGGTGATGCGCGCTGCGGGCATGACCCACGGCGGGTTCTACGGCTATTTCAAGACCAAGGACGACCTCTTTGCCGCGGCGATGGCGCAATCCCTTGAGGAGGTCGTGCGCACCTATCCCACGCTTGGCGAGCGGGCCGCCCGATATCTCACGGCGCAACACCGCGACGACATGGCAGGCGGCTGTCCGGTTGCCGCGCTGGCTGGAGAGATGCCACGTCACCCCGGCGCCGCGCGGGCCGAGATGACCGGCGCTCTGCGCGCCCAGATCGACCGGATTGCAACGACGACGCAGGGAGAGGACGAGGCCGCTCGCAGGCGGGCCGCCATCGGCAGTTGGTCGGCGATGGTGGGGGCCCTGATCCTGTCCCGGATGAGTGATGACCCCGGGCTCGGCGACGAGATCCTCGAGAGTACTCGCGCCTGGCTGGACGCTACCGACCGCCCTTCCTGATCAGTTCGCCGCCCTCGCCAGCGCAATATGCGCCTCGACCGCCGGGTTGCCGCCGGCCCGAAGTACCCCCGGCACGACGTTCAGCACCGGCGGATCGACCAGGGCGCCGTCGGCCATGTCCGCCTCAGGCGCACCACTGTCGTTTGTGGTGGACGCAGCGCAGGTCCGCTGTCCGCCCTGTCTGACAGGCCCACACGCGGTTGTGGCGGGGATGGAGCACGCGCAGCAAAGGTCCGGAAGGTCCGCCCTGCGTACCTTGCCCAATCGGATCAGGCTCCACTACGCTTCGAAAACTGCTTTATGGAAGCCGCGCCGCAGCAATCGAAGTTTCGGAGAATGTCCGGATAAGACCGGCCGCGGACTATCGCACCGATCGAGTAAATGACGTTGTCATCGTGAGACCGCCAAAGAATTCCACCTTCTGGCATTCAACTAAGCCCCTTCAGGATCTCTTCGATAAAAACCCCTGTCTTGCGGACGATCAGGTCCTTGTCATTGTCCAGCGTCGCCACGTGGTAGGAATCGTCAAGCCACTGCAGACGGATATCCGAAGACCCGACCTTGCGCATGACGCGGTGCGCGTTCATCGGATGCACCACGTGGTCTTCGCGCGATTGAAAGATCATCAGCGGACAGGTGATCCTGGCCAGACGGTCCCCGACGGCGGCCTGCGCCAGATAGACCTCGCGTAGGCAACTCACAGGAACCTCAGCATAGGCCAGTTCCTCTACCCCTTCCGCCTTGATGTCCGAGCCGATGCCGGGGATGCGCTGCGGTGCGTCGGGCGCTAGGATCAGTTCCGCCAGGCCGCCGTCGTTTTCACCCGCGATGGCGTTGATCGGAATGGCCCCGGCGATGGTCCCGGCATAGGCTTCGGCCAGCCCTAGCGTCAGCATCCCGCCCATGGACAGCCCGGTGACGAACACCGGATCGCCCCGCGCCGCGAGTTGCTGAAACGCGACATCGGCCGAGGCCATCCAGTCGAGGTATCCCGTCTTCTCCATCTCGTCGGGCGAAGTGCCGTGGCCCGCAAGGCAGGGGCCCAGAACGTGAAATCCGAATGCCTCGTTCAGGCTCTGGCCAAGATGGCGCATGCTCTGCGTCGAACCGGTGAAGCCGTGCAGGACGAGGACCGAACAGTCCTTTCCCTGGTATTCGAATGGCTCCGCTCCGGGCATGTACTTTGTCATGATCGTCTTCCTCCCCTGGGATCAGGTCCTTTGCATTCGCACGGCATAAGCCATTGCCGCGACTGCGATGATGGCACCCTGCAACATCAGCTTGCCCGGCTCACCCAGACCGAGTGATGTCAGCAGGTTGAAACTGAAGGTCAGCATGAAGGCTGCGACCGCCGGCCCCAGAACGCCCCCCTTCCCGGACCCGAAGGTGACCCCGCCAAGGATCACGGCGGCGAGGGAGTTCAGGGCAAGATCGCTGCCGATATCCATGCTGCCGACCCCGACGAAGCCGACCAGAAGCAAGCCGCTCGCCACGGCGAAGAGGCTCGACATGACATGAACGACTGTCAGGACGCGGATATAGGGAATACCCGAGACCCAGGCGGCGTTCGGGTTCGACCCGATCGCATCCACATAGCGCCCGAAGACCGAAAACCGCAGGAACAGCGCAAAGGGGATCAGCAGTGCCAGCCAGACCAGCAGGGCGATCGGGACGATACCGATCCGCTTCTGTCCGATGAATTTCAGTACCTCGGGCGCATCGCCGGGGGCGTAGAACTGGCCAAGCGAAATGACCACGCCGGACAGGATCATAGCCATGGCCAGCGTGACGATGACCGACGATGCGCGCAGGCGGGTGATGAAAAAGGCGTTGGCCAGCCCGACCACGAGGCCGAAGAGGATGCAGATCGCGATCAGCACCGGCGGCGGATAGGGCAGCGCGCCGCTGGTCAGGATATAGCTGACCGCGACGATCACCCCGCCGATCGACAGGTCGAGCGACAGCACCCGCATGCAGACCGACTGGCCAATTACCGCGATGCCAAGCGGTGCGGCCTGCCGGACGATCAACAGCAGCAGAAGCGGCGACAGCAGCATGGGCCGTGTGAAATAGGCGAACAGCAACAGCAGGGCCGTGCCGAGATAGGCGAACGGCAGGTTCAGCACGAAGCGGAGCGCATCGGTCGCGCCTGGACGTGACGAAAAGGCTCGCGTCGTCATCGTCATGCGCCGATCGTCTTGCGAGGCTGGAGGCTCACCGCTGACAACAGCAGCAGGCCGGTCGCCGCCGCCCGGATGAAGGGCGAAACGCCGATCAGGTTCATCCCGTTGGTCATCAGGCCAAGGGCGACGGTCCCCGCGATCACGCCCGGCACGCTGCCGATGCCGCCGGCCAGCAGCACGCCGCCAAGCGCGATGGCCGTGACCGATTCCAGCCCGTATTGCACACCCATCGTAGGCTCGGCCGAGGCGACGCGGGCCGACAGGAAGAGACCGGCGAGAACCCCGCCGAAGGAACACAGCACGTAGCAGGTGATCCGTTGCATCGTGACGTTGACCCCGTTCCGCGCCGCGTTCAGATCATTCGCCCCGACCGCAAAGATGCGCAGTCCGAACCGGGTCCGGCTGGTCAGAACCCATGTTGCGACAACCGCCAGCACGCACCAGTAGAAAGCCGCCGGAAGACCGAGGAACGTGAACCGCACCAGCGCCTCGAGGTAGTCCGGCACGTCGCCTCCGGGCACGGGCAGGATCAGCAGGGCCAGCCCCTGAAGGAAGGTCATGCTGGCCAGCGTCATGATCAGCGGATGCACCGCGAAGACCGTCACGCCGATCCCGTTGACGAGGCCCACGCACAGCCCGGCCATCAGCGCGGCGGGCACCGCCAGCGCCGGATCGACAGAGACGATGATCGCGCTGGTCAGGCTGAGGACCGATCCGACCGACAGGTCGATCCCGCCCGAGACCGCGACGATCATCTGGCCGAGGGCGACCAGCAGCAGCGCCGCAATCTGGGCATTGACGTTGGCATAGTTCTGAACGGTCGCGAAATTGGGCGCTGTGAAGCCCAAAAATACGAACATCACCACCGGGATGCCAAGGGCGACCAGCCCCAGCCCCGATCTTCCCGGAAAGCGGATCATCTGCCGGATGCTCATGCCACCGCCTCCTGTTCGATGCCGCCGGTCAGGGCGGCGTGCATCACCTGTTCCTCTGTCGCCTCGGTGCCGGTGAACTCGGCGACCAGCGCACCACCGCGCACGGCGAGGATCCGGTCGCAGAGGCCAAGCACCTCGGTCAGTTCGCTCGAGGTGATCAGCACCGCCCCGCCGGCATCGGCGAATTCTCGCAGCAGGCCATAGATCTCAGCCTTGGCGCCGACATCGACCCCGCGCGTCGGCTCCTCGATCAGCAGGACATCCACGCCCGAGGCCAGCCAGCGCCCGATCATCACCTTCTGCTGGTTGCCGCCCGAAAGCGCCCCTACAGCCTGACCCGACCCCGCCGAAACCACCCGCATCTTGGCAAGCAGCTGTTCGATCGCGTTGCCGCTGATGCGCGCCCGCTGCCAGATCGACTGATCGCGCAGCATCCCGAGCGCCACGTTCTGACGGATCGACAGCGGCAGGTAGAGCCCTTCGATCTTGCGATCCTCCGGGATGAACCCGACGCCGGCGCGGGCGGTGGCCACGATCGATGCCGGCAGGTGTTCGACATCACCGGACTTCCGGCCGGCTTTCGACACGGTGCCGGCCGACGGCGGCTCGATACCCGCGAGGGCGCGGATGATCGCGCGCTGCCCCTGCCCTTCCAGCCCGGCGAGGCCAAGGATCTCTCCGACGGACAGACGGAACGAGACCGCACACCCGAACGCCGATGGCGCCAGCGCCTCCACCACCAGCCGCGGCTGCCGCTTGGTCGGTTGCGGACGACGCTCGGGGTAGAGCGTGCCGATTTCGCGCCCCACCATCAGCGCCACGAGACGTTCGTGGTCGAGCTCCTGCGTCGGATGCGTCGCCACGTGCTTCCCGTCCTTCAGGACCGAAACGACGTCACAAAAACGGAAGATCTCATCCAGCCTGTGGCTGATGTAGAAGATCAGCTTGCCCTGCGCCCTGAGCTGAGCGATCAGACGGGCCAGCTTTTCGACCTCGGGCGCATTCAGCGCGGCGGTCGGTTCATCGAGGATGAAAATCTCGGCCTCGGCAGCGATCCCCTTGGCGATCTCGACCATCTGCTGTTCCCCGACCGACAGGTCCGCGCAATAGGTGTCGGGTGAAATGCGGCTGTCCAGACGGTCCAGCGCGGCCTGCGCCGCCCGCCGCATTGCCCGCCGGTCGATCAGGCCGAACCGCAGCGGTTCCCGGCCAAGGAACATGTTCTCGGCCACGGTCAGATTGGGCAGCAACGTCAGTTCCTGAAAGATCGTCGAGATGCCGTGCCGCCGGGCGTCCTGCGGCGACCCGAGGGTCACCGCATCTCCACGCAGTCGCAGCGTGCCGCCGTCCGGGCGATGGACCCCGGCCAGCAGGTTCATCAGCGTCGACTTTCCCGCGCCGTTCTCACCCGTCACGGCATGGACCGAGCCGTGGCCGCCACGGAGCGAAACCTCCGTCAACGCGGCGGTCGACCCGAACCGCTTGGATATTCCTGCAAATTCGACAAGCGTCCGGCCCGGAGAAGCCTTTTCCGGGCCGGACACCGCCTGTTCAGTGTCCTTGGACATCGACTGCTCTTATTTGCCGAAGTTCTTGAGTATCTCGTCTTCCGGATAGGTCGAGGTGACCCAGAACGCATCGTTCAGGTCAGGCCGGTAATAGTCCTTGAGCGTCTCGTTGGTGATCGGCGCCGGATCCGAATAATAGGACTTGTTCAACTGCTTGCCCTCGAGCAGCGCCACGGTCGCCCGCACCAGCGCCGGCCCGATGCCGGGGGTGTAGATCGGCGCGACGGAGTCGAGCTCGTTCTCGGTCCAGATGCGCAGGAAGCCGTTGTTGCCCTCGCCGGTCATCGGAACCAGCGGTTTGCCCACGTCCTTGAACACGTCGACGCAGGCGCGAGTCATGTCGGCACCCGAGAACCAGATCGCATCCACGGGCTGCCCGGACAGCACGAGGTTCTCGCACAGCTGCTTGCCCTTGGTGTAGTTCCAGTCGCCGAAGACCTCCGAGCCGATCTTGATGTCGGAGCCTTCCAGCGCCTCCATCAGCCCTTCGTAGCGCAGCGTCTCCTCGTTCACCCCGGCGATGCCGCGGAAGGCCCAGATCGTGCCCTTGCCGCCCAGCTTCTGCTTCAGCCATTCGCCCCCTGCACGCCCGAAGGCCTTGCCACCGAGGTTCAGTTCCACCGCCGAGTTCAGAACGCCTTCGGACGATCCGTAGGTCGTCACCAGAATGCCCGCCGCGATGGCCGCATCGACCTGGTTCTTGACCGTGGCAGGCGCCATCGGCGCGACGATGATCGCATCGACCTTGCGGGCGATCAGGTCTTCCATGTCCGAGACCTGCTTGGCCGACGCCCAGCCCGCCTCGGTAAAGATGAATTCCTTGATCGACTCGGTCTTGGCTGCCTCGTACTTGGTTTCCTGCACCATCTGCACGATCCAGGTGTTCCCCAGTCCGGGGAAGGACATGCCGATCGTGTAAGGCCCTTCCTTGGCGAATTCGCCAGCCGCGGTCATGTCCTCGGTCGTCGGGTCGAGCAAGCCCGGTGCCAGCAGTTCCTCGGCCAGAGCCGAACCGGATGCCAAGGCCACGCAGCCGGCGAGAAGGCATGCGCGCATGCCCCAAACTTTCAATGTCATTTTTATCCTCCCAGGGGCCGCACTCGCCCGGCTCTGCCCGTGCCCGACGCCCGGCTGCGGCCGGTTCGTTCAAGGCGACATGGGACATGCCCGGCCCGGTTTCCCGGCCTCCACGAGAACATTCGCTGACCTGTCGTTAGGTTGACAAATCGTAACTTTTCATAGCGTGATAACCGAAATCTATCGGCTTCGGTTATCGGGCAACTTAACCTCTATGTCGCTGACAAGAATAGATATTCGCCATATGCGCTACGTGCTCGCGGTGGCGGATCACGGCGGATTCCGATGCGCGGCCATGTCGCTCAACGTGTCGCAACCAGCGGTTTCCAAGAGCGTGCAGGATACCGAGGCCGACCTTGGCTACAAAATTTTCGACCGGCATCCCGGCGGTATCTCCCTGACAGAGAACGGTCGGATGTTTGTCGACGATGCCCGCAAGGTGGTGGCGCAGTTCCTGCGCGCGATCCGGTCCGCACGCCGGAATGACGAGGATGCCAAGGGTCACATCATCGTCGGGTATTCCGCCCTTGCCGCGCCTCAGCAGTTCTCGCCGGGTCTCGAGGCGTTCAACGAACGGCAGGCCCGGGTCCAGATCGAAATGCACATGCGGTCGCTCAAGACTGGCGAAATCGACGTGGGATTCCTGCTGTCGCATCCGAGCGTCAGGGATGACGATATTTCGCAAAGCCGCCTCTGGACCACGCGGATCGGCGTGATCTGCCCACGCGGACACGGCCGCCCGACTCTGGACGGTCTGCGACAAGAGAAATTCGTCATGGGCCTGCGCGAGAACTGGCGCTCGTTCCGGATGATCCTGGATGTCGCCTGCGAAAAAGCAGACCTCGTGCCCTACATCGTCGACGAGGCTTGGGACGTCCACGTGATCTTTCAGCGCGTCGCCGCCGGTCGGGGTATGACCCTCTACCCGATGTCGATCAGGGACAATCTGCCCGCCACGCTGGAAATCCATGAGGTGGAAGGGTTCGACGCGGAACTCACTATCGCGATGGCGTGGAGCCGCACCGCGGACACCCAACTCCTTCAGTCGTTTCGCAAGATTTATCACGATCTATGCTAGTTGAATGCATCGCTATCCAACAAGACCCTGTCGCCATCGCGTGGGAATGATGAAAACAACAACATTAGAGCGTCTAGTAGATATACGAGCCTTGGAAAGCCGATCTCGTCGCGCAGATGACTGCCACTGGGATTATGGAGGAACGGATCCCACCCGAGATTCTCAAGATGATCGACCTTCACGTTCTCACCAGCTTGTCGGCATTTACGGGCAAGATAGCCGAACAGGAAGCGAGACGGGAAAAGCGACCCGGCGCACCTACGATTGATCTTGTCGTTCATCTGGTCATTGGTGTGCTTTTCCTTCGGGAAAAGCAAATTCGACCCGATGCGTCTACAATGTCCATTTGTCGCGCGGTCGCGACACAGCTGGGACCTGGGTTTAGCAAGGACCACATCAAGCGCATTGTAGACCGCGCTGTTTTTCATGCGCACGATGCCCTCGGCTTGGTGGAGCGAAACCAGGAAGTCCGTGTATCCGGAGCTTGGAAACCTCGGGGCGGGAATTGACGATACCCGGGCTTTGGGCTGGGAAGGGGTGCATCTGCCCAGAGACGTTCCCGGCCAAGGGAACATTTGGGTGTCGAGATAAGCGAAGGATCAAACGCGCGTCGCATTGCACGAGTTGCAGCACGCGATACAGAGCCTAGAAGGCTTCGCACCCGGAGCCAATGCTGGAAGCGCGACCTCGGCACTCGCCTATCTGGGCCTCCTCACGGCAGGCCTCCAGAGGCGGCTTCCGCCTTCGATATTCACTAGGATCGCGCCGGACCTTGCAAGCCGGGACCCCGAGCGCATCACGCGGGCGATCCAGTCTTATGATCTCGATACCCATGCCTTCGCGGCGCAAAGGGAGGTCGAGCAGATCATGCGAAATCCTCCGACAGCCTACCGACGGATGCCCGGTGAGATCGAAGCCCGCAACGTCCAGTCCCGACAATTCATGTCACCCGAGTAGCGGCGCGAGACTCCGCCTTGGTTGACCCGCGACACGACTTCCGCCGCAAAGTGAGGGTCCAACCTCCATGCCGAGGATGGGGTTTTAGGAAGGATTGGGTCGATCAAGGTCGCTCGTATGGGAAGGCGCGCCTAAGCGCATCGACTGCGGCAACTATGAACTATGCGGGCTCCTGAGCACCGGTGAGAATGGAGTTTACGAGAGCCTGCATCTTAGCTGCATCCAGCACAACATCGGCGGGCGGACAAAACAGCGGCGCCCCCTCTAGGGTCCCTTCGAGATTGGCGACGTTGATGCCCATTGCAGCCGCTGCGAGATACAGACGGGCTTGCTCAACGGTTCCGGGCAATCGAGCAACTTCTGCCGCAGCGGAATCAGCGAAGCAGACCAACGCAATCGCCAGCGTCTTCGTCTACTTCATCTGACACCTGAGCCACCGTCCGTTCGCAACGCTACCCTAGAATCTCCCCGTTCTCGAGCGGTTGAGCTCCAGAGAAGAAACGTTGAGTGTGTTGCCCCGGTGCTTCCCAAGCGGCGGCGAGGCTTGGCCGGGCGTCCGCAGCACTTCCGCAAATCTCTGTTTAATATGGGAAAACTGGTGCCGCAGGGGAGGATTGAACTCCCGACCTCACCCTTACCAAGGGTGCGCTCTACCACTGAGCTACTGCGGCGGTCAGGTGGGGGCCTTTTACCGAATGCGCGGGCGAGTGCAAGAACTTTGCTGCGGCTTTTTTCGGGTAATCCGAAGGCCAATGATGCCCCCGCACCCGCGGCACCGCTGGACGCGGGGCGCCGATAGACTTAAATCTCTGCCATGAGCAAAAAGGCAGGCACGGGCCAGAGCAGAGAGGACCGCCTCAAACAGGCGCTCAAGGCCAATCTGGCGCGCCGCAAGGCGCAGGCCAGGGCACGTGACCGCGCCGACGAGGCCAAGTCAGAGAGCAGCGAAGAGGACAGCGATGGATAGGATAGTCGTGCGGGGCAATGGCCCCCTGAACGGGCAGATCCCGATCGCCGGGGCCAAGAACGCCTGCCTGACCCTGATGCCGGCCACCCTGTTGTCCGAGGAACCGCTGACGCTGACCAACGCGCCGCGCCTGTCGGACATCGCGACGATGACGCAGCTGCTGCAGTCGCTGGGGGCCGAGGTCACGTCGATGCAGCGCGGCAAGGTGCTGGCGATGTCCAGCCACTCGGTGTCGAACCTCACCGCCGATTACGACATCGTCCGCAAGATGCGCGCCTCGATCCTCGTGCTGGGCCCGATGCTGGCGCGCGAGGGACATGCCGTCGTCTCGCTGCCCGGCGGCTGCGCCATCGGCGCCCGGCCCGTCGACCTGCACCTCAGGGCGATGGAGGCTCTTGGCGCCGAGATGGACCTGCGCGACGGCTATGTCCATGCCAAAGCGCCCGGCGGGCTCAAGGGCGGCGTGGTGGAATTTCCGCTCGTCTCGGTCGGCGCGACCGAGAACGCGCTGATGGCCGCGACGCTGGCCAAGGGCACCACCGTCATCAAGAACGCCGCGCGCGAGCCCGAGATCGTGGACCTTGCCATCTGCCTGCGCCGCATGGGCGCGCAGATCGAGGGCGAAGGCACCTCGACCATCACCGTGCAGGGCGTCGACCGGCTGGGCGGCGCGACGCATCCCGTCGTCGTCGACCGGATCGAACTGGGCACCTACATGCTCGCCCCCGCGATCTGCGGCGGCGAGGTCGAACTGCTGGGCGGGCGCATGGACCTCGTCGGCGCGTTCTGTGAAAAGCTGGACGCGGCGGCGATTTCCGTCAGCGAAACCGACTCCGGTCTCAAGGTCGCCCGCAAGAACGGCCGTGTGCACGCCGTGGACGTGACGACCGAGCCCTTCCCCGGTTTCCCGACCGACCTGCAGGCACAGATGATGGCGCTGCTCTGCACCGCCGAGGGGACGTCGGTGCTGGAGGAGAAAATCTTCGAGAACCGCTTCATGCACGCCCCCGAACTGCAACGCATGGGCGCGCGGATCGAGGTGCATGGCGGGACGGCCAAGGTGACGGGCGTCGAGCGTCTGCGGGGAGCGCCGGTGATGGCGACCGACCTGCGCGCCTCGGTGTCGCTGATCCTCGCCGGGCTGGCCGCCGAGGGCGAGACGGTGGTCAACCGGGTCTACCATCTGGACCGCGGCTACGAGAAGGTCGAGCAGAAGCTCTCGGCCGTCGGCGCGCATATCGAACGGGTGTCCGACTGATGGCCGCCGACGCCAGATTCGAGGACGGGGCCGAACATCCGTTGAACCTCGGCGCGATGGACGAGACCGATCTGACGATCCTCTCGGCCCTCGCGCAGGATGCCGTCTTTCCCGCGACCGAAATGCTCTGGCGGCCCAGGGAGCATCGCTTTGCCCTGCTGCTGAACCGCTTCCGGTGGGAGGATCAGGGCCGCGACCGGCACGGCGCAGAGCGTGTGCAGGCGGTGCTGCTGGCCGAGAACGTAACCAGTGTCGCCAGTCAGGGCATCGACCGCAACGACGGCGACACGATCCTGTCGCTGCTGTCGATCACCTACACCCCCGACGCGGAACCGCCCGGAGGCGTGGTGACGCTGACGCTGGCCGGGGACGGCGCGATACGGCTGAAGGTCGAGGCCCTGGAAGTGCGGCTGCGCGACGTGACCAAGCCCTATCGCGCGCCGTCGGGCAAGGCGCCGGGGCATGGCGACTGAGGTCGCGGATCACTGACGTGAAGATTGAACCAGGAACGGCCGCGTCCGGCGGGCCGTTCTTTCCTGATCGCGACGATCCTAGCGGAAGCCGAGCCAGACGTCGGCCCGGTCGTCGGACTCGGGCGCACTGTGAACGGGCGCGGTGAACGCACCGGCAAAGAATGCGAACACGATCAGGGTCTTGACCAGAAACTTGTCACGCATGGCGGCTCCGATATTCTGCAACTGCACAATGGCAGCCGTAATCCACTTTGCATACGCAGCACAATAGTAAAACGACCGCGTCCGGTTGACGCCTTGACCAATGCCTGCCTTGTGGCCAATTAGCGGGCAAACGTTAGGAAATCCTTATGGCCAGGCCACCGACCCAAGCACCGAACGGCGCCGGAAACGAGCGCGCCAGCTCGCGTCAGGTGGGCGTGCTGACCCGGCTCTGGCCCTTCATCAAGCCCTACCGCGGCCAGCTCTCCCTTGCCTTCGTCGCCCTGACGATGACCGCCGGCATCTCGCTGATCCTGCCGCTGGCGGTGCGCCGGGTGGTCGACAACTTCGGCGGCGGTGCGACGCAGCTGCTGGACAAGTATTTCGGCGCGGCGCTGGTCTTTGCCTTCCTTCTCGCCCTCGGCACCGGCCTGCGCTACGCGCTGGTCACACGGCTGGGTGAACGGGTGGTGGCCGACATCCGCAAGGCGGTCTTCGCCCGGATGATCGGGATGAGCCCGTCGTTCTACGACAACGTCATGACCGGCGAGGTGCTGTCGCGGATCACCACCGACACCACGCTGGTGCAGTCGGTCATCGGCTCCTCCGTCTCGATCGCGCTGCGGAACATGATGATCTTTCTCGGCGGCATGGTTCTGATGCTCTTCACCTCGGCCAAGCTGACCTCGCTCGTCCTGCTGATCGTGCCGCTGGTGATCGTGCCGATCATGACGCTGGGCCGCCGCCTGCGCACTCTGTCGCGCGAGAACCAGGACTGGATCGCCGCCTCGTCCGGCAGCGCGTCCGAGGCGCTGCTGTCGGTGCAGACCGTGCAGGCCTACACCCACGAGGACCTCAGCCGCGCCGAGTTCGACCGTGTGACGGAACAGAGCTATAACGCCGCGTGGCGCCGGATCGTGACCCGGTCGCTGATGACCGCCATCGTGATCTTCCTGATCTTCGCCGGGGTCGTCGGCGTGCTCTGGATCGGCGCCCGCGACGTGCGCGAAGGGGTGATGAGCACCGGCGCGCTGGTCCAGTTCGTCATCTACGCGATCATGGTCGCCGGGGCCGTTGGCGCGCTGTCCGAGATCTGGGGCGAACTGCAACGCGCCGCCGGGGCCACCGAGCGCCTGGTCGAACTGATGTCCGCCGAGGACAAGGTGAACGACCCCGCCGCGCCCGTCGCCCTGCCCGCCCCTGTCCGGGGCGAGATCGTTTTCGACGACGTCACCTTCCGCTACCCTGCCCGCCCGAACGCCGCCGCGCTGGAGAACTTCGACCTGACCATCCGCGCGGGCGAGACGGTCGCACTGGTCGGCCCCTCGGGCGCGGGCAAGTCCACCGTGATCCAGCTGATCGAACGCTTCTACGATCCCGACAGCGGCGAGGTCCGGCTGGACGGTGCGGCGCTGAGCACACTCGACCGCCGCGCCTTCCGCAAGCTGGTGGCGCTGGTGCCGCAGGACCCGGTGATCTTCGCCGCATCGGCCCGCGACAACATCCGCTTCGGCTGGCCCGACGCCACGGATGCCGAGGTCGAGGCCGCCGCCCGTGCCGCCGAGGCGCATGACTTCATCACCCGTCTGCCGCAGGGCTACGACAGCCCGCTCGGCGAACGCGGGGTGATGCTGTCGGGTGGCCAGAAACAGCGCATCGCCATCGCCCGCGCCATCCTGCGCGACGCGCCGGTGCTGCTGCTGGACGAGGCGACTTCGGCGCTCGACGCCGAATCCGAACGGCTGGTGCAGGATGCCGTCGACACGCTGGCCGAGGGCCGCACGACCATCATCGTCGCGCACCGTCTCGCCACCGTGAAGAAAGCCGACCGGATCGTGGTCATGGACCAGGGCCGCATCGTCGCGCAGGGCACCCACGACCAGCTGGTGTCTCAGGAAGGCCTCTACGCCCGCCTCGCGCGGCTCCAGTTCACGGACGGTCTGGCCGCCGAATAGGACCCCGCCGCCGGGAATCGCGCCTTGATTTCGATCATGGCTGAGCTCGCATGCCGGATCGAGAATGTTTCCTCCACGTCACGCACGTGGCTGTAAGAGGAGGAGACGTAATGAGTATCACCGGTATCCGGTCAGCGCCGGCGGCTGTCGCGCTGACACTGGCCATGGCGACCCCCGCCCTGGCCGCCGAGCCCATCGGGGAAAGGGAGTTCATGCACAGCTGCGCCATCTGTCACGGCACCGACGCCAAGGGCAGCGGCCAGTTTGCGGAACTGATGACCGTGCAGGTCCCCGACCTGACCGGCATCGCCAAGGCCAACGACGGGGTCTTCCCGCTGCTGTCCGTGGTCCACATCGTCGACGGGCGCTCGGGCGTACGCGGCCACGGCTCGCCGATGCCGATCTGGGGCGACCGCTTCAAGGCCGAGATCGGCGACTCCAAGGGCGATTACGGCGCGGAAATCGAGGTCCGCGGCCGCATCCTGTCGCTGGTCTACTACCTGGAATCGGTCCAGCAGTGAACGCGGCGGCGCCCGGAGCGATCCGGACGCCGTCATTCAGCCCGCCGCCTCGCGCGCGGCCTTGAACCGGGCATAGGCCCAGTCCGCCCACTGGTCCTTGAGCTTGTAGAACCCCTCCAACGCAGGCACGCCTTCGGGCAGTGTGACCCAGGGCAGTTTGCTTTCGGTGTAAATATGCACGTCCGGCGGACATGCGGCGGGCGTCTCCAGCGTCCCGACCCGGACAAAGGCGATCGCCGGTCCCATGCCGTAATGGCTCCACAAGGCGACCTGGCAGGTCGGGCAGCGGTGGACGATCTGCCCCCGCCTGCTGCTGGTCGGGGTGACGACGGCCTCGGTCCTGCCCTCGACCTCCAGACAGGACATCTCGATCAGCGCGTTGACCGCGAAGGCGCTGCCGCTCTCGCGCTGGCACCACGTGCAGTGGCAGCAGTGGACATGCAGCGGCCTGTCCGCCATCCGGTAGCGGACCGCGCCGCAGGTGCATCTTCCGTTCATCAGGGACCCTTTGTTTGCTCCATGGCAGTGTAATCTTGGTCTGTTCGCTCGCGTATCGCCAACTGACCCATCTCGCACAGAAACTCGGTCAAACCTTTGAGTTGCTTCAAATTAACAGCGAACCCTCCGCCTTCGTGATAATACCTCACATTGACGAACAACTTCCCGTGTCGGGTCAATTGTTCCGAAAGCTGAAGGCCCGTCCGCTCTGCATATTTCTCCTGCAACCAAGCTTTTCGGTCTTCACTCAAATTTCGATACAGCGCGAACAAGTCGTGGCCGGAGCTTGCTCCCAATCCCTTCAGCGAAAGTTCACAAGCAAAGGTATAAAGCACAATCGCAGGCTCAATCTCTTCAAACGATTGGTCAGATTTATTGGCTAGGCTGAGGAATCCCCGCGCTCGGTTCAGAACGATTGCTCTTACCTGATCGTGCACTGGGAATCGCTCCTTTACCCTCTATCCCCGTGGCGCAACGACCAGCCGGTCGATCCCGCGCGTGCCCGACAGGCCGCGCACCCTCGGGCGGTCGCCCACTACTTTCGCATCCGGCCAGTGCCGGGCGAAGGCCGCCAGCGCCTCCTCCAGCTCGACCCGCGCCAGCGCCTCGCCCAGACAGCGGTGCGCGCCGCCGCCGAAGGCGGGCGAATGGCGCGGATGGTCGGTGCGGGTGATGTCGAAGCGCGCGGGCTCCGCATAGACATTCGGATCGCGCATCGCGGGCAGCAGCAGCGGCATCAGCACCGTCCCCTCGGGGATCAGCGTCCCTTCCAGCTCGAAGGGCTTCACCGCCACGCGCGCGAAGGACCCGACCGAGGGCTCGTAGCGCAACCCCTCCTCCACCGCCGGGCCCTTCCACGTCTCGGGGTCCGACTTCAGCAGCTCCCACTGCTCGGGATGATCCAGCAGCAGCGCCAGCGTGGCGGCCATCGCGGCCCGCGTGGTGTCCGATCCGCCGAGGATCAGCGTGACGATGGTGACGCGGATCTCCTCCTCGGACAGCCGCCCGTCATCGACCGTGGCAAGGAAACGCGTCAGGAAATCGTCCAGCGGGTTTCTGCGCCGTGCGGCCATCAGACCGGAGACATAGGCGATCAGCTCGCCCATGCTGGCGTCGGCCTCGGCCAGCACGTCCTCGGACCGGGCGCCGAGGATACGGATCGCGGAATAGACCATCGTCGTGAAACGCGGCACGTCCGTTTCCGGCACGCCCAGCACCCGCGCGATCACGCCCGCCGGGAACGGGCCCGCGATCTCGGCCAGCACGTCGACCTCGTCCCGCATGGCCAGCGGCGCGATCAGGGCCTCCGCCGCCGCCGCGACCTCGGGGCGCAGCGCCCGCATCATCGGAAAGGCAAAGGTTCGCGCCAGGGGCGTCCGCCGCCGCTGATGCGCCTCGCCGTTCGAGGTCAGCAGCGAGTTCGACAGGAACTCCCACCCCGGCCCGCTGGTGATCCCGCGCAGGCGCAGGCCCTCGGTTTCGATCTGGCGGGTGATGTCCTCGTCCAGCAGGCGGTGGAACAGGTCATAGCCCAGTGAATAGACCAGCCCCATGCGGTCCCGCGCCAGCCGCCCCTGTTTCAGCGCAAGGGCCAGATAGGCGTGGTCGTCCATCGCCTTGTCGGTCCGGGGTTCCAGCAGCGGCAGGTCGGCAACGCGGGTCGGTTCGGTCATGGACACCTCGGAAAACACAGGGCCGCGGCATCACTACCGCGGCCCGAGTGTGTCATGGAAAGGCGGTTACGCAAACGCTCACTTGGTGGCGATGCGGCCGTCCGTATAGGGCGTGTAGGGCGAGTTCTTGGCGAGGTACTCCGCCGTCACGTCAGCCAGGTCCGGGCCGTAGTCATAGGCGTTCATCCCGTCGCGGAACATCTTGTAGCCGTCGCCGCCGTTGCGGACGTAGTTGTTGGTGACGATGCCGTAGACCTTGGCGGGATCGACCGGCTCCCACGCGTCGCCTGTCTGAACCTCGGCCGACACCACGCGGCTGCCCGGCGCGGCGGCGGGGTCATAGGTGAACTTCAGACCCGCGACCTGAGGGAAGCGCCCTGCGCCTTCCTCAAGCTGGCTCAGCCCGTTCTCCAGCGCGTCCAGCACAACCTGGCCCGTCGCCTGGAAGGTGGACAGGGTGTTCTGGAACGGCAGCACCGTCAGAACCTCGCCCATCGTCACCTCGCCCTGGTCGATCGAGGCGCGCAGGCCCCCGCCGTTGGCGAATGCGATCTGGATGCCCTGATCCTTGACCCGGTCCAGCATCGCGTCGGCCACGAGGTTGCCCATCGTGCATTCGCCCGCGCGGCAGCTGCCCTTGTCGCCGTCGATGGCTTCGGCCGTTTCGGCGACAACCTTGTTGCGGATCTCCTCCAGCGGCGCGGCGGCTTCCTTGATCCGCGCCTTGGTGGCCTCGTCCTCGACCACGGCCCCGTCCATCACGATCGGCGCGCCGACCGCCTCGACGATCCGGCCCTCGTCGTCGAAGGTCACGTTCAGCTCGCCCAGGAACTTGCCGTAGGCATAGGCCGACACGATCGCCGTCTCGCCGATGATCGTCGGATAGGGCCCCTCGGCCCCGTCCATCCCGCCGAGCAGGGTGTTGGTATGGCCGCCCACGATCACGTCGACCCCGGTGGTCCGCGCCGCGACCTCCTTGTCGACACCATAGCCCGAATGGCTGAGCACGATGATCTTGTTGACCCCCTGCTCGATCAGCTTGTCCACCTCGCCCTGCACCGCATCGGACGGGTCGGTGAAGGTGATGTTCGGGCCGGGGCTGGCCAGTTCGTCGGTGTCATGCGGGGTCAGGCCGATCAGGCCGATCTTCTCGCCGCCCTTCTCGATGATCGTCGACTTCATCAGCACATCGGCCAGCAGCGGCTCGCGGCTGACGTCGGCGTTGGACATCAGGACGGGGAAGTTCACCGCATCCATGAAGCCGCGCAGCACCTCGGGGCCGTCGTCGAATTCGTGGTTGCCGACGGTCATCGCGTCATAGCCGAGCTTGTTCATCATCTCGGCGGCCAGCTTGCCCTTGTAGTAGGTGTAGAACAGGGTGCCCTGAAACTGATCACCGCCGTCGACAAGGATCGTGTTCCCTTGGCGCGCCGCCTCGATCGCCGTTACCAGGCGCGCCGTGCCGCCAAAGCACTTGCCCTCGCCGTTGTCCGCCTCGGAACAGCCACTGTCGTACTTGCTGATCGGCTCGAACCGGGAATGAAAGTCGTTGGTATGCAGGATCTTGAGGGTGTAGTCGGCATGAGCCGCCCCGGCGATCAGGGCAAGGGCTGCGGAACCGGCAAACAGGCGAAGCGACATGGGTGCAACCTTTCCGAGGGAATGTCCGCGCGGATGCTGCCCGCAAGCGCCGCGCAAGTCAAAACACAAACCACGATCTCACCGCTTGACCAAGTGTCAGCGCCGACGGCATGAGAGGCCATGCTGATCTACAAGATATTCCGGGCCCCCGAATGGGCCGCGCTCGAATCCGCAGGCTCCACCCCCGGCGCGCCGGTCGACGTGGCCGACGGCTATGTCCACTTCTCCACCGCCGCACAGGCTGCCGAAACGGCCGCCAAGCATTTTGCGGGCGAAGAGGGCCTCGTCCTGCTCGCCCTCGATCCCGACAGCCTCGCGCCCGACCTGAAGTGGGAACCGTCGCGCGGCGGACAGCTCTTCCCGCATCTCTACCGCGACCTGCGGCTGACCGACGTACTCTGGTCGCGGCCCCTGCCCCTCGGGCCCTCTGGTCACATCTTCCCGGACGACATGGCATGAAGCTGATCGAACGCGCAGGCCTCGCCGCGCTGCACAGGATCGACCCGGAACAGGGCCACCGCCTCGCCATCAAGGCGCTGAACATCGGCGCCGTGCCGCTGGCCGGGCTCGTCTCATCGCCCCGTCTGCGCTGCACGGTGGCCGGGCTGAACCTGACCAACCCCGTGGGCCTCGCCGCGGGCTTCGACAAGAACGCCGAGGCGCTGGCCCCCCTCTCCCGCGCGGGCTTCGGCTTCATCGAACTGGGCGCCGTCACGCCCCGCCCGCAGCCCGGCAACCCCAAACCGCGCCTGTTCCGCCTGTCCGCCGACCGCGCCGCGATCAACCGCTTCGGCTTCAACAACGACGGGATGGAGGCAGTCCGTGAACGCCTCGCCCGCCGTCCCCGCGACGCGGTGATCGGCCTGAACCTCGGGGCGAACAAGGACAGCGAGGACCGGGCGCAGGACTTTGCCAAGGTGCTGGAACGCTGTGGTCACTACCTCGACTTCGCGACGGTCAACGTCTCCTCGCCCAACACCGAGAAGCTGCGCGACCTGCAGGGCAAGGCCGCGCTGACCTCGCTGCTCAAGGGCGTGATGCATGCCCGGTCGGGGCTGATCCGCGAGATCCCGATCTTCCTCAAGATCGCGCCGGACCTGTCGGACGCCGACCTCGCCGACGTGGCCGAGGTGGCCGCGCTCACCGGCGTCGACGCCATCGTCGCCACCAACACGACCCTGTCCCGCGACGGCCTGCGCACCCCCGGTGCCGCCGAGATCGCGGGCGGCCTGTCCGGCGCGCCTCTGTTCGAGAAATCCACGCGCGTGCTGGCCCGGCTGTCGCAGCTGACCGGCGGCACGGTGCCGCTGATCGGCGTGGGCGGCATCGCCAGCGCCGAAGACGCCTATGCCAAGATCTGCGCGGGCGCGTCTGCGGTCCAGCTCTACACCGCACTGATCTACAAGGGCCTGTCACTGGGGGCCGACATCGCGCGCGGCCTCGACCGGCTGCTGGCGCGGGACGGGTTCGAAAGCGTCACGCAGGCCGTCGGCTGCCAGCGGGAGGAATGGCTGTGAGCGTCACCATCTGGCACAACCCGCGCTGCTCCAAATCGCGCCAGACCCTCGCCCTGCTGCAGGATCGCGGGATCGAACCGACCGTGCGCCTCTATCTCGACGACGCGCCCTCGGCGGCGGAACTGGCGCAGGCGCTCGACCTGCTGGGCCTCGCGCCCTCCGGCCTGATCCGCAAGGGCGAGGCGGAGTTCAAGGAGCTCGGTCTGAAGGAGGCGTCGGAGGACGCGATCCTCGCCGCGATGGCGGCGCATCCCCGGCTGATCGAACGCCCCGTGGTCTTTGCCAATGGCCGCGCCGCGCTCGGCCGGCCGCCCGAGGCTGTGCTGGACATTCTCTGATCCCGGCTTTGACCTGCGCGCCCGCGCAACCTACATTCTGATCCCATCGGAACGGAGGCTTTCATGGCGGGCGGTTGGTCGCGCGACGGCGCGGTTCAGGATCAGATCGACGCATCCATCGCGGATGAGCTGAAACGCATGCAGCAGGCGCGCCGCGCGCCGGTCGGGGAAAGCCTGACCCATTGCGCGGAATGCGAGGAGGAGATCCCCGAGGCCCGCCGCATCGCCCTGCCGGGGGTGAAACTCTGCATCGACTGCCAGCAGGAGCGTGACGGCCAGCACACCCAGCGTGGCGGGATCAACCGGCGCGGGTCGAAGGACAGCCAGTTGAAATAGCCGGGGGGCCTTGCCCCTCTCCGCCTCCCCCCGGCCGGGCAAGCCTGCCCGTGGGTAGGCGCACGCAACACCCGAACGGCGCGCTTTATCCCCGCCACATCCCTCCTCACCCAAAGGTCATCGCGCGGCCCCCAAAGCGCCTGCCCCCGGGACGGGCAGGCGCTAGGCGCGGCGGCTTCGCCTTGATTCCGCGCCTCGTCAAGCAGAGCACCCAGCCGGACAAAGCCCCCTCACCGCCCGCACCACGCCGGGCAAGCCTGCCCTTGTCCCGCGCCATCCGCGCACGGCCCCCGGCCCCTGCCGAACACCGACGTGATACCGACGCGGCGCCGACCCCGCTTTCCCGCCGGTTTTCAGGCACTTGTCCCCGCCCTTTCACCCCGCATGAAAAAACCGCGCCCGGGGTACCGGACGCGGTCAAAAGGTTTCGGGAACGGATACGCTCAGGCGGCGCGGCCGACCAGCACTTCGTCCACCTGCTTGGCGGCGGCGACCTCGTCCCCGCCGGACACGGCGGCGACTTCACGGGTCAGACGCTCGAGCGCGGCTTCGTAGAGCTGACGCTCGGAATACGACTGCTCGCGCTGGTCGTCGTTGCGGTGCAGGTCGCGCACCACTTCGGCAATCGCGATCAGGTCGCCCGAGTTGATCTTCTGTTCGTATTCCTGAGCCCGGCGCGACCACATCGCGCGCTTCACCTTGGCCTTGCCCTTGAGCGTGGTCATCGCCTTGGACACCACGTCGGGGCTGGACAGAGAACGCATCCCGATTTCAGTCGCCTTGTTCGTCGGCACGCGCAGGGTCATCTTGTCCTTCTCGAAGGAAATCACGAAAAGCTCCAGCTGGATGCCGGCGATTTCCTGTTTCTCGATGGAAACGATCTGACCCACGCCATGCGCGGGATAGACAACATAGTCGTTCGGACGGAATTCGTTCTTCTTCATCTTGGTCACACAGTCCTTCCTCGTGCGCACCCCTGAGGTCCGGCCACGAATGGCGACGCAGCGGCTGGACGTCGAAGCCATCTGGCATGGACGCCGGTCGTTACGTATCTTCGGATTTTCTCTACGCGGTCAGCAGCGTCCGCGTTTGTTGGGGGCAGGCAGCTTCAGTCATTGGCGAAGTAGACCATACCACGAATCGGGCCTCTGCGGAAGAGACTCGCCACCTACCGTCCCGTTTTCGCTCGAAAAAGGCCACAGAGCGGCCCCATATAATCGGCTTCCCCGGCGAAAACCCGCCGGAATCACCGGCGAATCGGCTCAGCCGCCCTCGCCCGGCTTCTCGCTGAAGTATTTCTCCAGCTTGCCGTCCTCGCCGTCCCGCTCTTCCGCCTCGGGTAGCGGATCCTTGCGGGTGATGATGACCGGCCAGAGCTCGGAATACTTGCGGTTGAACTCCACCCACTTGTCCATGTCCGGCTCGGTGTCCGGACGGATCGCGTCGGCGGGGCATTCCGGCTCGCAGACGCCGCAGTCGATGCACTCGTCGGGATGGATCACCAGCATGTTCTCACCTTCGTAGAAGCAGTCCACCGGACAGACTTCGACGCAGTCGGTGTATTTGCAGGCGATGCAGTTGTCGTTGACGATATAGGTCATGGTGCGCGCAGGCCGGAGCAGTTTGCAGTCACCGGGTAGCTAACCCGCAGGCCCCGATCATTCAAGCGCCCGGCGGCGATCAAGATCGAGTTTCCTGCGATCCCGCTTCGTGGGGCGCGCATTTCCCTCATCGCGCTGAATTGGTGGACTATCGTTCGGCTCGGGCGGGCCCGGCTCGAGGTCCTCGTAGAGCGCCTGCGCCTCGGTCGCGGGGCCTCGACGCACGCCGATCGCGCCGATGCGGATCACCCGGATGCGCCCGCCCTGCGGGAATGTCAGCACGTCGCCGGGCCCCACGGCGGCGGATGTCTTGGCCGCCCGTTGCCCGTTGACGCGGACATGGCCCGCCGAGACGACACCCGCGGCGAGGCTGCGGCTCTTGAAGAACCGCGCCTGCCACAGCCATTTGTCGATGCGAATTTTCGCTGTGCCCCGGCCCTCTTGCGGATCGGTGCTCATACCTGGCCTCAGGACTTGTCCCTGAGCGCCATCAGTGCCGCCGCGAAGGGGTTGTCCGGGTCGATCCGGTCCTTGCCCGATTTCTTGGGCGCGGAGGAGAAGGTCTTGGCCCCCTGCTCGCGGCGCGGACCCTTGCCCTGCGGCTTGCCCTTGGGACCGCGTCCCTTGCCCTCGGGACGATCGCCACGCGCCTTCTGGCCCTCGCCACGGCCCTTGCCGCGCTCGCCGCGCTCGCCCCTGTCCTGCCGCGGACGCCCGCTGCCCTGCTGGCGCTGACGGCCCCAGGTGAAGGTGTAGAACACCTCCATCTCAGCAGGCTCCGCAGGCGCATTCGCCGCTTCCGCCACGGGGGCCTCTTCGCCCGCTTGCTCGGGCGCCTCGGCGGCGTCCACCACAGGCTCGGCGGCAGGCTCTTCCGCCGGGGTATCCGCGTCGGCCGAGCTCTCGGCCACGGCCGCTTCGGATGCCGCTTCCACGCTTTCAGCCTCGGGCGCCGGGGCGGCGGCAGGCTCGGCCTTCACCTTCGCCCGCTCGCCCTTCTCGGCGTTGTAGCCCAGCCCCTGCATCAGGTCGGCGAACTGGTCGAGCGTCATGCCGGTGATCGACAGCATGTCCGCCTTGGCCTCGAACCCCGCACGGGAGTTCTCGGACCGCAGCATGTCGGCCAGCCGTTCCAGCATGTCGATGCGGATCGCCCGCTCGCCCGCCTCGCGGTAGCCAGCCATCGCGTGATAGCCCTCGGGCGCGTCCTTGGCGGCGGGAACCGTCACCAGACCCGGCGGCGGCGCTTCGGGGAATTCGTCCAGACCGCGCGCCAGCGACCACAGCACCAGCCGCAGACGGGTCGGCGCCGGCTTGAGCAGCAGCGGCATGAAGACGGTGAACTGCCCGAACCGGACGCCATGCTTGCGCAGCGCGCCACGGGCGTCCTGATCCAGCGACTTCACATCATCGGCCACGTCGGCGCGCGGAATGACACCAAGCGCCTCGACCAGACGGAAGGCAAAGCCGCGGGCGAGGCCCTGCATCGCCTCGTCCCGGCTCATCGCCAGAAGCGGCTCGAACAGCGCCGCGATCTTGCGGTCGATGAAATGCTGCAGGCGGCGCTGGACCTTCTGCATCACGTCCGGGCCCGCCGTCTCGTCGACGAAGGCCACGACCTGCGGCTTGAGCGGATCGGCCCCGGCAGTCAGCTTGCCGACCGCGTCGGTGCCCCACATCAGGCCGCCCTGTTCGGTAAAGTCGATCTCGGTATCGGGCGCGTTGTAGAACCGGTCGGCCCTGAGGTGGAAATGCGGCGCGAGCGCCTGCGCGCTGGCCTGCGCCACCGCTTTCGCCTCCTGCCCTTCGGCGGACTTGTCCTGCCGGAACCGGAAACCTTCAAGACGGCCGACGAATTCGCCTTCGACCGTCACTTCACCCTTGTCGTTCACTTCGGCCACCAGGGCCTCCTTCTGCTTCAAACGCCGCAGGAGCACCGAGGTGCGGCGGTCGACAAATCTCTGCGTCAGACGGTCATGGAGAGCGTCCGACAGGCGGTCTTCTACAGCGCGTGTCTCGCCGCGCCAATGGCTTTCGTCCCTGACCCAAGCGGATCGCTGCGCAACATAGGTCCAGGTCCGAATATACGCGAGCCGCTTGGAAATGGCATCAATATCGCCATCCACGCGGTCGATGCGGCGGATCTGGCTGGCCAGCCATTCGTCCGGGATGCATCCGTCCTGATGCAGGAAGCCGAACAGACGTTCCAGCAGGCCCGCATGTTCATTATGGCTGATTCCCCGGAAATCCGGCACCCGGCAGACGTCCCAGAGCAGCTTGACCGCCGCCGCGTTGGTCGTGCGCGCCTGAACCTCGGGCGCCTCCGCCATGGATTTGAGCGCCATCAGGTCGTCCGCCTCGCGGGCGCGGACGAGGTTCGGGTCGTCGTTCCCGGCCTCGAGCGAGGCGATAAGCCCGGCGACGGAGCCGAAGTTCAGGGCGGAATTCCGCCACTGAAGCTTGCGCTGCGGGGTAAAGCTGTGGTCCTCGATTGCCTCGACGACCTCCTCCTCCAGCGGCGCGGCCTCGCCGGTCACGCCGAAGGTGCCGTCGGTCATCCCGCGCCCGGCCCGGCCCGCGATCTGGGCCAGTTCGTTGGGGGCGAGGTGGCGCATCCGGCGGCCGTCGAATTTCGTCGTGGCGGAAAAGGCGACATGGTCGATGTCGAGGTTCAGCCCCATCCCGATCGCATCGGTGGCGACGAGGTAGTCGACATCGCCGCTCTGGTAGAGTTCCACCTGCGCGTTCCGGGTGCGCGGGCTGAGCGCGCCCATCACCACCGCCGCCCCGCCCTTCTGGCGGCGGATCAGTTCGGCGATGGCATAGACGTTTTCCACCGAGAACCCGACGATGGCAGAGCGCGGCGGCATGCGGCTGATCTTCTTGGACCCGGCATAGGTCAGCCTGGACATCCGCTCGCGCCGCATGAACTGCACCTTGGGCACAAGCGCCGCGATGGCGGGCCGCATGGTGTCCGATCCGAGGAACAGCGTCTCGTGCAGCCCGCGCGAGCGCAGCAGGCGGTCGGTGAAGACATGGCCGCGCTCGGGATCGGCGCAGAGCTGGATTTCGTCGATGGCCAGGAAATCCGCGCCCATCCCTTCGGGCATCGCCTCGACCGTGCAGACCCAGTATTGCGTGCGGGGCGGGACGATCCGCTCCTCGCCCGTGACCAGCGCCACCACCGAGGGTCCGCGCAGGGCGACGATGCGGTCATAGACCTCGCGCGCCAGCAGGCGCAGCGGCAGGCCGATGACGCCCGTGCGGTGGCCCAGCATCCGCTCGATCGCGTAGGTCGTCTTGCCGGTGTTGGTGGGGCCGAGGACCGCTGCGATCCTGCCCCGGTCGGCCAGCGCTGTCATCAGGTCCTCAGATGTCGGTGCCGCTTACGCGGGTCCTGAGCCGTTCGACCGCCGCTTTCGCTTCCTCGTGGTTTGGATTGATGTCGAGCACCATCTCGTACAGCCGGAACGCCTCGTCGGTCTTGTCGAGGCTCTCCATCACCACGCCGAGCCCGTAGATCGCGGCGTAGTGCTGGGGGTTCAGGGCCAGTGTCTGCTCCAGATCGTAGAGCGCCAGCCCGAATTCCTCGGTCCGGAAGAAGACCATCGCGCGGGTGTGCCAGCCTTCGGCAAAGTCCGGCGCATGGTCGGTCAGCGCGGACAGGTGCCCGATGGCGACGTCCACATCGCCCGCTTCCAGTGCGTCCCTGCCCCGTTTCAGCAGCAGGTCCATCGCCGGAGAGCCGGATTTCGCCCACTCCATCCTGATTTCCCGCTCGATGCGCTTGGCATCGGCTGGATCGGCGCCCTTCAATCGGTCTAGAAGGGAAGCGTTCGAGTCGTCCTGCGCCAGCGCGCCCCCGGTCACCAGAACCAGGGAAGCCAGTGCCGCGACGGCAGTTTTGTAAATGTGATTAACCACGCCCATAACTATTCCAGTGTAGCCTGCCGGATTAGGCATGTAAGCCCCGTTCCGGCAAATTTCAGTGAGGAAGGCGGAAATGAGCGAAGATTTGAACGCAGCGGCGGAAAAGCTGAACGAGAAACTCGGCGGCGGCTTTGACGGCGTGGCGAAATTCATGGTCGAGGGCGAAGGCGCGATCATGGTCGATTCCTCCGGTGCGCGGGTCGCGGACGAGGATGCGGACGTCACCCTGACCGCCGATCGCGACACTTTCATGAGCCTGCTGTCGGGCGACCTGAACCCCACGACGGCCTTCATGACCGGCAAGCTCTCCGTGGATGGCGACATGGGCAAGGCGATGGCCCTCGGATCGGCACTGGCCTGATCGCTTGACGCTGAGAATCGAAGAGGCCCCGTTCTGGTCCGACATCGACGACGGACCGGCGGGCGGCAAGGCGGTGTGGGTGCACACCGCCGACGGCGTGCGGATCCGGGTTGGCGCTTGGCCGCTGGACGACGCGGCGGCGGCACGGGGGACGGTTCTGCTGTTCCCCGGCCGCACCGAATACATCGAGAAATACGGCCGGGCCGCAGGCGACTTCGCGGCGCGCGGCTATGCCACGCTGGCCGTCGACTGGCGCGGACAGGGGTTCGGCGACCGGATGACGGACAATCCCCTGCAGGGACATGTCGGCAGGTTCTCGGACTACCAGCTGGACGTCGCGGGCGCGCTGGCCGCGGCCGAGATGTGGCGGCTGCCGAAACCCTGGCACCTGCTGGGCCACTCGATGGGCGGCTGTATCGGCCTGCGGTCCCTCTACGACGGCATGCCGGTCGCCTCCGCCGCCTTCACCGGCCCGATGTGGGGCATCGCGCTGAGCGAACCCACCCGGACAATCGCGCGGTTGCTGTCGTCCGCGGGCACGCGGATGGGGCTCGGCAAGCTCTACGCCCCCGGCACCGTCCGGGACGCCTATGTGATGATCGAACCGTTCGAGGGCAATCGCCTGACGAACGATCCCGAGATGTACGACTACATGCGGCGCCAGACCATCGCGCACCCGGAATATGCGCTGGCGGGCCCGACGCTCGGCTGGCTGCACGAGGCGCTGAAGGAAACCGCCGAGATGGCGCAGATGCCCGCGCCGGACTATCCCTGCATCACCTTCCTGGGCACCCGCGAAAAGATCGTCGACGTCCCGGCGGTGCATCGGCGGATGGAAAGCTGGCCGAACGGCCGCCTGGAACTGGTCGAGACGGGCGAGCACGAGGTGATGATGGACACGCCGGAGGTCCGCAAGGCGCTGTTCGACACCATGTGCGCCCATTTCGACGCGCACGGCGGGGCGGATCAGGGCATCAGCACCGCGCTGCGCTCGTAATCCGCGCTGTCGCGGGTCAGGTCGTCATAGACGATCTCGACCGACACGCTCTGCACCGATCCCAGCGGGAAGGTGCGGTAAATGGGCCCGTCATCCGCCGTGATCGCGTTCGGCGCGGCGGTGCCTTCGTGACAGGCGGGCATGACCCACGGCTCCAGCGGCGCGCCGTTGACTGAGAAATGCAGCCCGACAAGACCGCACCGCCAGGACAGGATCTGCGTGATGTAGACCAGATCCTGACCGTCGTATTCCCGCACCGCGATCCAGTTGGCCTTGGTCAGCGTCATGATCTGCTTGATCTCGGCGGCGGTGGTGAACTTGCCCGTCGGCTCCTGCGGCTCCGCCTCGTAGACCGGCCCCGTCACCGGTGCCTCCGCCGCCATTTCCGGCGCAGCGCCACTGTTGAACGCCACCGCGATCATGATGAGGATCCATGTGAGCATCGGAAATCTCCTGTCTGTCCGGCAACCTGTGGCGACAAGGCACCCGGTCGGCAAAATATGGCCCGCCGTTCTGTCCGTAGGGCGGTGAATTCGATATGTCTCGGCCCAGGTAATTTCAGCATCGGACCGTTCTCACTATGGCAAGGGGCACGCCCAAAAGCCAACCTTTCAACATCGCGGTGGTCGTCCAGTCGGGGCGGCTGCAATACGAGGCGCTGATCTTTGCCGCCTCGCTGCGCGAGAAGAGCCCCGGTTTCTCCGGCCGCCTGCTGCTGATGGAGCCGCAGCCCGGCCCGCTCTGGGATGGCAACCCCGGCGTCCACAACACCGAGATCCGCACCCTGCTGACCGAGCTGGGGGCCGAGTTCGTGCCCTTCGAGAGCCGGCATTTCGGCAAGTCCTACCCCTACGGCAACAAGATCGAGGGCCTGCTGGCCCTGCCCGAGGGCGAACCGTTCGTGTTCTTCGACACCGACACGCTAATCACCGGCGAGATCAGCGAGGTCCCGTTCGATTTCGCGCGCCCGACCGCGTCGATGCGGCGCGAGGGGACGTGGCCCAAGATCGAGCTTTACGGGCCCGGCTACGGCGCGATCTGGAAATCGCTCTACGACAAGTTCGGGCTGGACTACGACAGCTCGCTCGACCTGTCGCAGCCGGACGAATACTGGCAGCGCTACCTGTATTTCAACGCGGGGTTCTTCTTTTACGAATGCCCGCGTGTCTTCGGCCAGACCTTCCTCGACTACGCTCTGGCGATCCGCCATGACGCGCCCAGGGAACTGGTGTGCCAGTCGCTCGATCCATGGCTGGACCAGGTCGCGCTGCCGCTGGTGATCCACAAGCTGGGCGGCGGGCGGGAAACCCTGCCCGCGGGGCTGCTGGACGGCAGCGTGTCCTGCCACTACCGCGTGCTGCCGCTGCTCTACGCGCGGGAAAGCGATGCGGCGGTCGCGGTGCTGGAGGAGGTCACGGCGCCCAACCGGATCAAGAAGGCGCTGAAGCAGTACGAGCCGATCAAGCGCATGGTCTACCAGAACCGGGGCGAGAAGGCGCGCGCGCTGTTCGACCGGGACAACCTGCCCCGGCGCGAACAGGCGATCCGCAACCAGCTCAAGCGCGAAGGCTACTGGTTGCGCTGATCCGGCGACACGGACGAAAACGCCCGCCGGATGTCGGCGGGCGGTTCGTCCTGGCCGGAGGGAAACGGCTCAGGCCTTGACGGGTCAGGCCTTGGGCTTTTCCAGCAGGGTGTACGAGGTGATGACCTCGCCCGAGACCTGCACACGGGCCAGCTGGCCCTTGCCCTTGCCCTTGCCCTTGCGCTGCGCCTTGGCATTGACCGCGGCCTTGATGACGCGGGCCAGCTGCTGGTTGACGCCCGCCCTGCGCGGGGCTGCCGTGTCGTCCACGGCACCGCCGATGGCGGCCTCGTAAACCGAGCGGGTCCGGGCGTCGGTGGTCAGGGCGCGCATGACGGTCAGCATGAAATGCTCGTCAAAGCCGCCTTCCGCGTCGATCTCGCGCGCCTTTGCGACGGCGGTGTCGATGATCTCGCGCTTGGCGGTGATGCGGTCCTTGAGCTCGGGCTCGAAGGCATTGGCGGCGAGCAGGTAGGATTCGACCGCTTTCTGCAGGAAGTGGTTCATCTCGAGCCCCTCGTCGCGGGCGGCCTTGCGGGCGGCGACGCGGACGGCGGTTTCGAGGAAATCGGCAGGGCCCTTGCCGCCCTTCTTGGCAGCCTTTTCGGCCACATCGGCATCCGCCTCGGGCTTGACCTTGGGCGCGGCGACTTTCGCCCTGGCGCCGGCGGGCTTGTCCGCCCGCGCGCCCTTGCCACCCCGGCCGGCGCGGGCGGGTTTCTTAACCTTGGTTTCTTGATCGAGGACGTCCTTGGCCATTTCGGCGACTCCATGGATTCAACATAGGTGCAATGTATGTCGAAACCGACACCGCTTCAACATACATCCATCCTATGTTGGACACGTTAACGGGAACGCTCCGTCTCTGATCCGCGAACAGCGGAACATGACGTCTGTGCATTGCGCCCGCCGCGCGGACAGAGAAGAAGGCGGCAGTCGTTCAGGAGAATCCCGATGTCCCTGCCCCTCGCCTATCTGCTGCTTGCCATTGCCATCGCGTCCGAGGTGATCGCGACCACCGCCCTGTCGCTGTCCAACGGCCTGACGCGGACCGGACCGATTGTCGTTTCGGCCATCGGCTATGCCGTGGCCCTCGGGCTGCTGGCGGTGGTCATGCGGGTGATGCCGACCGGCGTGGTCTATGCGATCTGGTCGGGGCTGGGCGTCGTGCTGATCGCGCTTGTGGCGTGGCTCTGGCAGGGCCAGCGGCTGGACCCGCCCGCGCTGATCGGCATGGGGTTGATTGTGGCGGGCGTGCTGGTGGTGAACCTGTTCTCGGGTGCCGTCAGCCACTGATCGCGCTTGCCGGGTCTCCGGTGCCCGCCTAGGCTCAGCTGGCCGAGACCCCGATGGCGGAGGCCCTGATGCCACTCGACACCTGGCTGATCTATGTCGCGACCGTGCTGCTTCTGATGATCACGCCGGGCCCCAGTCACCTGCTGATGCTGTCGAACAGCCTGTCCAACGGGCTGAAACGCTCCAGCATGACGGCGGCGGGCGACCTGACCGCGAACCTGTTCCAGATGCTGGCCGCGGGCTTCGGCCTCGCCGCGCTGGTGCTGGCGGTCGAACACGCGTTGACGGCAATCAAGCTGGCGGGCGTCGCCTATCTGCTGTGGCTGGGCGCCCGCAAGCTGTGGCTGGCGCGTCCGGGGCGCGAACAGGCGGCCCGCCCCCGCGCCAGCCTGCGCAGCCTGTGGATGCAGGGGTTCATCACCTCGGCGGCCAATCCCAAGGCAGTGGTGTTCTTTGCCGCCCTGTTCCCGCAGTTCATCGCGGCGGACCTGCCGTTCTGGCCGCAGTTCCTGATCCTGTCGGCGACCTACATCGCGCTCGACGGCGCGTTCCTGCTGGCCTACGGCGGCGCGGCGCACTGGCTGGCGGACCGCATGGCGGCCCCCGCCCGGCTTTGGATCGACCGCATCGGCGGGGCGGCGATGATCGTCGCCGCGATCCTGCTGGGCCTCAAGACGGTGGACGACGTGGCGCGTGCGCCCCGCTAGGGGTCAGTGCGCCAGCACGCCCGCCATGTCGCGGAAGCCCTTGACCTCGATCGGATTGCCCGAGGGGTCGCGGAAGAACATCGTCCACTGCTCGCCCGGCTGACCCTCGAACCGCACCTGCGGTTCCAGCACGAAGGCCACGCCTGCCGCCTTCAGCCGCTCGGCCAGCGCCTTCCATTCGTCCAGCAGCAGGACGAAGCCGAAATGCGGCATCGGCACCATGTGATCGCCGACCTTGCCGGTCGCCGCGTTCGGGAAGGGTTCGCCCAGATGCAGGGAGAGCTGATGCCCGAACAGGCCGAAATCCACCCATGTCTCGGTCGACCGCCCCTCCTCGCCGCCGAGGACGCCGCCGTAGAACGCGCGCGCCTCGTCCAGATCGGTGACGTGAAAGGCGAAGTGGAAGGGGCGCAGGTCCATCGGAACTCTCCGGTCGGTGACGGGTGAACGGCGGCACACTGGCCCCGCGACCGGGGAATGGCAAGACGGGCACCGCCGCTCAGGGAGTTGCCGCAGGGGTAGCGGATCGCTTAGGCATGGCGCAGAGGACAAGGAGAGGACACCCGATGACCTACGGATTCGACACCCTGCAAGTGCATGCAGGCGCCCGCCCCGACCCGGCGACCGGCGCGCGCCAGACCCCGATCTACCAGACCACGGCCTACGTGTTCCGCGACGCGGACCATGCTGCCGCACTCTTCAACCTGCAGGAAGTGGGCTACATCTATTCCCGCCTGACCAACCCGACCGTCGCCGTTCTGGCCGAGCGCGTCGCGACGCTCGAGGGTGGACAGGGCGCCGTCTGCTGCTCGTCCGGGCACGCGGCGCAGATCATGGCGCTGTTCCCGCTGATGGGGCCGGGCTGCAACGTGGTCGCCTCCTCGCGGCTATACGGCGGGACGATCACGCAGTTCAGCCAGACGATCAAACGCTTCGGCTGGTCGGCCAAGTTCGTCGATTTCGACGACCTCGACGCGGTGGCGGCGGCCATCGACGACAACACCCGCGCGGTGTTCTGCGAATCCATCGCCAACCCCGGCGGCTACATCACCGATCTGGACGCTATCGCGGGAGTCGCGGACAAGGCGGGCCTGCCGCTGATCGTCGACAACACCAGCGCGACGCCCTACCTCTGCCGCCCCATCGAACACGGCGCGACGCTGGTGGTGCATTCCGCCACCAAGTACCTGACCGGCAACGGCACCGTCACCGGCGGCGTGATCGTCGACTCGGGCAAGTTCGACTGGACCGCCTCGGGCAAGTTCCCCTCGCTGAGCGAGCCGGAACCCGCCTATCACGGGCTCAAGTTCCACGAGACCTTCGGCCCGCTGTCCTTCACCTTCCACTCCATCGCCATCGGGCTGCGTGACCTCGGGATGACGATGAACCCGCAGGCCGCCCACTACACCCTTATGGGGATCGAGACCCTGTCGCTGAGGATGGAGCGCCACGTCGTCAACGCGATCAAGGTGGCCGAGTGGCTGGAGACCCATCCGGCGGTGGCCGAAGTGACCTATGCCGGGCTGAAATCCTCGCGCTATGCTGACCGCGTGCCGCGCATCTGCCCCAAGGGCGCGGGCGGTCTCTTCACCTTCCGGCTCAAGGCGGGCTACGACGCCTGCGTCAAGCTGGTGAACGCGCTCGACCTGTTCAGCCATGTGGCGAACCTCGGCGATACGCGGTCGCTGGTGATCCACTCCGCCTCGACCACGCACCGCCAGCTGACGCCCGAGCAGCAGACGGCGGCGGGCGCGGGTCCGGACGTGGTGCGCGTGTCGATCGGGATCGAGGATGCCGACGACCTGATCGCGGACCTCGATCAGGCGCTGAAACAGGCGGCCGGCTAACGGTCGCGATAACGCCAAGGTGTCCCGGGCGGCGGCAACCCGCCCGGCGTTTTCCTTTTCCTCGGGGTTCTCGTGCTATATGATGTGCGCCTAAAGAGGCGTGCCCATATGGGCGAGTCCCCACAAGCAGCAGCCGGCCCGTATGAAACCGAACTTCGCGCTATCCCTCTCCATGGACGGGATCACCCTGTATCACAGGGGGACTCCGGGCTGGCTGGTGGTGGGCGAGGTGCCGCTCGATTCGGCGGACCTGTCCGGCGCTTTGGCGGACCTGCGCGAACAGGCGCGGCGGCTCGATCCGGCGCCGATGCGCTGCAAGCTGATCGTGCCGAACGACCAGATCCGCTACATGACCATCGACACCGGCGGAGTCGGCGAGGCGCAGCGCCGCGCGGTGGTCGAGGCGGCGCTGGACGGGGCGACGCCCTACGAGCTGGAAGAGCTGAACTACACGTTCACCGTCTCGGGCGACACGACCCAGATCGCCGCCGTCGCGTATGAAACGCTGGAAGAGGCGGAAAGCTTTGCCGCCGATCACGGCTTCGTGCCGGTCAGTTTCGCCGCCCTGCCCGACCGTGCCGATTTCGCGGGCGAGCCCTATTTCGGCGTGACGCGGATGGCCGGGGACATCCTGGCGCCCGGCGAATCGGTTGAACGTGACCTGCTGGTCCTGCGGCCGGTCGGTCGCGCCACCATCCCGGATGAGACGCCCGCGGTGCCGGACCCCGCGCCGCAGGACGCGGCGCCCGAGGACACGGCCCCCTCCGATCCCGCGGACGCCATCCCGGCGGCCCCCGTGTCAGCCGCTCCGCCGGCGACGGCGGACCCGCAAGTCGCTGCCCCGCCCGATACGAAGGATGCGGACGACGAGATCCCGCCGATGCCCGCGTTCGGTTCGCGCCGGGCCACTCCGGCACCTGCCGCCACGCCGCCGTCGGCCCCCTCCGCCACAGGGCCCTCGACCGATCCGGCACCGGCCCAGCCGATGCCCGTCTTCGGCTCGCGCCGCGATCCCGCCATTTCGCGCCCGCCGTCGCCCGCCGAGGACCGGTCGCGTCCGCTGCCGGACGCGCGCTTCGTGCCGCGGCTTGGCGCCGCGCGGGAGGGTGGCGAACGTGCGCCGTCCTTCGCCAGCATCCGCGCGCTGCGCGATCCGGGCACCGGGGCACCGCCTTTGGCCGGGGCCAGCCGCGACACCGCGCCCGACCGCCCGGGCGGTCAGACACCCCCTGCCGCGGATGACCACGCCGGCCGGTCCGAACCGCCACTGCGCCGCCTGACGCCGCAACCGGATCAGCCACCGGCACCGGCCGTTGCGACCGCGACGCCCGCCCCGGAGCGAAACGCCGCGCCGACCCCGCCCGCGCCGGAGCCGTTCACCGCACGCAGCTCGGCCCCGACCCGCAGCAATGAAGTCTTCGAAGACGGGGCCGACGACGACGGTCCCGGTGAATCGACCCACAGCGTGGTCCGGCGGATCGCCGAACGGCGCGGCAAGCCGCAGCCGAAACCGCAGCCGAAACCGAAACCCGCGCGACCCGCGGCAAAGGCCACAGGCGGGCTGCTGGCGCGCATCCGCCGCCGGTCTACCGATGCGGAGCCCGAGCCCGAAGCGCCGGAAACCGCGCCGCTGCCCGAGGCCACGGTCGGCAAGGCCGCCGCCGCGCTGAAGGCACAGCTCGCGGCCCGGCGCGGGCCCAGCGACGACCGCATTGTCCGCGAAGCCGAAGCGGCGCGAATGACAGTATTCGGCGCGCGGCCGTCGCAGGTCATCGACCGGCCGCGCTACCTGGGCCTGCTGCTGACCGCGCTGCTGATCCTGTTCCTCGCCGGTGTCGCGGCCTGGGCCTCGGTCTTCATGAGCGATGACCTCGCCGGGCTGCTCGGCCGCGACGACACCATGCGCGAGACCGCGCTTGAGATCGGAACGGACGGAGAGGAAGAGGACGGCGACCTGCAGATGGCGCGCGTCGACCCGACCGAGCCCGCCCTGCCGCGCCGCCTGATGCCGGACGCCGGCGTCAGGCCCCAGCCCCTGCGCCAGCGCGTGCCCGAGGAAGCGCCCCGCGCCCTGCCCCCCGCGGTCGAGGCGCCGGACCCCGAGGCCGAGGCGCGCTATGCGGCCACCGGCGTCTGGCAGAGCGCCCCCTACGAGCCGCCCGCCCCGCGGGGCGAGTCGCTCGACGATCTCTACATCGCCTCGATCGACCCCGCGATCACCGCGGTCGACGCCGTGGCCCTGCCGCTCGGTGAGGGCGAACGGACCGACCGGCGGCTCGGCACCCAGGCGAACCCCGCGCCCGCCGGGACGGTGTTCGACCTGGACGACCGAGGATTTGTCCGTGCCACCCCGGACGGCGCCGTCAGCCCGGACGGCGTGACCGTATTTGCCGGAGAGCCCGCCCGCCGCCCGCCCCTGCGACCCGCCGAGGCGCAGAGTGACGACGCCCCGGTGCAGGTGGCCGCGCTGGCACAGAAACGCCCGCGCCTGCGGCCCGGCAACCTGGCCGAACGCAACGAACGCTCGACCCTCGGCGGCTACACCCGGACGGAACTGGCGACGCTGCGGCCCCGGCTGCGTCCCGCCCTGTCCGAGGCGCGCCAGCAGGCCGAGGCCCAGGCCGAAGCCGAGGCGCAGGAGGATGCGGCGGACACCGGCACCGATCTGGCCATCGCCACGTCGCGCCGGCCCTCGGCCCGGCCGGGCAATTTCGCGGCAACCGTGTCGGCCGCACAGGCCGCGGCAATCCAGCCCGTGGCGGTGGTCGCGCCGCGCCAGACCGTCCAGCCGAACATCCCGTCCAGCGCCTCGGTCACACGGACCGCGACGATCCGCAACGCGATCGACCTGAACCGGATCAACCTTATCGGGGTCTACGGCCAGCCCTCCAGCCGCCGTGCCCTGGTGCGCCTGTCGGATGGCCGCTATCGCAAGGTGAAGGTGGGCGACGCCATCGACGGCGGCCGCGTGTCGGCCATCGGCGACGGCGAGTTGCGTTACACCAAGGGCGGCCGCAACCTCACACTGACCATGCCGAAGGGGTGATTTCCCGGACCTGACGCCAAAGGCGGCAGGCGAAAGGTCCGGTTGACCTTTCGGGGATATCACGGGCAACGCCCCGACAGCTTGTGTCGCGGCGGCCTGAGGTGCGCTGACCCGTCAGTAACGCGGGCCCCCGACGAAAGAGGGGGGCTGTCTGCCCCCCACCGGACCTGAAGGTCCGGTTCCCCCCGAAAGTATTTTGGACCAGAAGAAGACGGGACCGTTCGCCCTATTCGGCGGCGATCTCTCCGTTGGCGATCTGTTCGGCCTCGATGGATTCGAAGAGCGCCTTGAAGTTGCCCTCGCCGAAACCGTCGTCGCCCTTGCGCTGGATGAATTCGAAGAAGATCGGCCCGATCACGGTCTTGGAGAAGATCTGCAGCAGGATCTTCGTCTCGCCCCCGTCCACGACGCCTTCGCCGTCGATCAGGATGCCGTGCTTTTTCATCCGCTCGATCGGTTCCTCGTGACCCTGCACGCGGTCCTTGCTCATCTCGTAATAAGCGTCGGGCGGGCCGGGCATGTACTTGATGCCGTTCTCGGCAATCGCGTCGGTGGCGGCGTAGATGTCCTCGGCCCCGACCGCGATGTGCTGAATGCCCTCGCCGTTGTACTTCTTGAGGTAGGCGACGATCTGCCCCTCCTCGCCCCGGTCCTCGTTGATCGGGATCCGGATGCGACCGCAGGGCGAGGTCAGGGCGCGGGAATAGAGGCCGGTGAACTTGCCCTGGATGTCGAAGAAGCGGATCTCGCGGAAGTTGAAGAGGTCGCCGTAGAACCGGAACCACGTGTCCATGTTGCCCTTGTGGACGTTGTGGGTCAGGTGGTCGAGGTAGTAGAACCCCACGCCGCGCGGCTTGGACTGGTCCAGCCACTCGAATTCCTCGTTGTAGGGCGAGGTGTCGTAGTAGTTCTCGATGAAGTAGATCAGCGAGCCGCCGATGCCGACGATGGCGGGCACGTCCATGACCTTGCCGTCACCCTCATAGGGTGTCGCGCCCTTGGCGACCGCGTGGTCGAAGGCGTGCTGCGCGTCGACCACGCGCCAGCCCATGGAGGGGGCGCAGGGGCCGTGTTCCTCGATGAACCTGGCGGCGTGGGTGCCCGGCTCGGCATTCACGATGTAGGTGATGTCGCCCTGCTGCCAGAGCTCGACATCCTTGCTGCGGTGACGGGCGACCTTCTTGTAGCCCATCTTGGCGAACAGGGTGCGCAGTTCCTCGGGGTCCGGATGCGCGAATTCGACGAATTCGAAGCCGTCGGTCCCCGCGGGGTTCTCGGGCGTGATGGTGGATTGCGGGGCGTCGTGGGGGAAGGGTCCCATGGTCTGCTCCTGTGTGTTGGGTGTCTGGCATCAGGATACGCCCGTTCACGCTGGAAATTCGCGCGTTCTGGAGGCAGGATAGAGCCCGAGACGCGGGAATCCCGCGCAAACCGGCATCCAAACGCGGAAACCACGCATGATCGACGAGACAGACAAACGACTCCTTTCGGCCTTGCAGACCGACGCCCACCTGACCGCGCAGGATCTGGGCGACCGGCTGAACCTCTCGGCCAGCCAGGCCGGGCGCAGGCGGCAGAAGCTGGAGGAGACCGGCATCATCCGGGGCTATCGTGCGCGCCTCGATCCGGAGCGGCTCGGCCTGGCCATCCAGGCCTTCGTGCAGGTCCAGCTGGGCACCCACGGCCCCGAACAGAGCCGCGAGTTCGCGCGGCTCGTCTCCACCCGGCCCGAGATTGTCAGCGCATGGACCCTGACCGGCGAGGCGGATTATCTGCTACGGGTCTATTGCGCCGACCTGCGTGCCCTGCACAGACTGATCCACGAGGTTCTGCTGCCGCACCGGGCGGTCACGCGGGTGCAGAGCCAGATCGTGATGGACCAGTTCAAGGAAGACGCGCCGCTGCCGATGTGAGGGGCCGCGCGGCAGGAGGGCAAAGGGATGAAGATCGGTGTGATGGGCGCAGGCGCGCTTGGCGGGCTGTTCGGCGGCAGGCTGGCGGCGGACGGGCACGAGGTCTGGATGATCGCACGCGGGGCGCATCTGGCCGCGATGCAGGCGAACGGCCTGCGCATCCTCAGCCCAAAGGGCGACGCGCATCTGCCCGACATCCGCGCCACCGGCGACCCGGCCGAGGTCGGTGTCTGCGACGTTGTCATGTTCATGGTCAAGAACGGCGACGTGGAAACGGCGGCACAGGCGATCCGCCCGATGGTCGGGCCCGAAACGATGGTCGTCACCTGCCAGAACGGTATCTCGGCCTGGGAGCGCCTCGGCGCGGTGATCGGGGCGGGGCATGTCGTCCCCGGCGTCGCCCGCACCCCCGGCGAGATCGCGGAGCCCGGCGTCATCCGCCACACCGCGATGCTCGACCGGCTTATCTTCGGCGAACCCGGCGGCGGCGGTTCCGCCCGCTGCGACCGGCTGGCCCAGGCGATGGCCGCCTCGGGGACGACGCCGATCGTTTCGCCCAACATCATGCACGAGCTCTGGTCCAAGTTCGTCGGCCAGTCCACGCTCGCCTCGATCACCGCGCTGACCCGGCTCGACATCGGCCCGCTGCGCGAGAACCCGGTGTCGCGCAAGCTGTTCTACGACGCCACCGCCGAGGCCTATGCCGTCGGCCGCGCCGCCGTCCCGGACCTGCCCGAGGATACGGTCGCGCACAACTGGGCCTTCGTCGAACAGCTGCCCTACGAAATGCATGCCTCGATGCTCGACGACCTGCGGCGCGGCAAGCCGCTGGAGCATGAATACCTCTCCGGCGACGTGGTCCGGCTGGGCGAGAGGTTCGGCGTGCCGACACCGATCCACTCGGTGTTCTACGCCGCGCTTAAGCCCGTCGCGGACCGACTGGCCGAAGGGATTTCCGCGCCCGTGTGAATTACCGCACATCCGGCGGGGTTTTCGGTGCCCTCGACGCTGGCATGCCCGTCCCCGCGTGATAGGCTGACGCAGGCGGGGCGCAAATACGGGCACATATGGACGGCTTTCTCTTTCAGGCATCAATCTACCTGCTGGCGGCGGTGATCGCCGTCCCGATCGCGGCTCGGCTCGGCCTCGGCTCGGTGCTGGGCTATCTGCTCGCCGGGATCGCGATCGGCCCCGCCCTTGGCCTCGTGGGGCAGGAGACCGAGGACCTCCAGCACTTCGCCGAATTCGGCGTGGTGATGATGCTCTTCCTGATCGGGCTGGAGCTGGAACCGCGCGCGCTGTGGAACATGCGACACCGGCTGATCGGCCTCGGCGGGCTTCAGGTGACCGTGACGACACTGGTCATCATGGGGGCCGCCATCGCCTTCGGCATGGACTGGCGGACCGGGCTCGCCATCGGCCTGATCTTTGCGCTGTCATCGACTGCCATCGTGCTGCAGACGCTCAGCGAAAAGGGGCTGATGCAGACCCACGGGGGGCGGTCCGCCTTCTCCGTCCTGCTGACGCAGGACATCGCGGTGATCCCGATCCTCGCGCTGCTGCCGCTGCTGGCCCTGTCGAACAGCCATGCGCTGCAGCCCGACGGCTCCATCGGTCACGCCGAGGAGGCGGGACACAGCTCCATGTCCATCGTCGAGGGGCTGCCGGGCTGGGGCGTCACCCTCGTCACCCTCGCCGCGGTGGCCATCGTGATCCTCGCCGGCGTCTACCTGACGCGGCCCGTGTTCCGCTACATCCACGCCGCTCGCCTGCGCGAGATGTATACCGCGCTGGCGTTGCTGATCGTGGTGGGCATCGCCTTCCTGATGATGCTGGTCGGCCTCTCGCCCGCGCTCGGCACCTTCCTCGCCGGCGTCGTGCTGGCGAACAGCGAATTCCGGCACGAGCTGGAAACCGACATCGAGCCCTTCAAGGGACTTCTGCTGGGGCTCTTCTTCATCACCGTCGGGGCGGGGATCGACTTCGAGGTGCTCACCCGCGACCCCGCCACCATCCTCGGCCTTGCCCTCGCGATCATGCTGATCAAGGGCGTGATCCTCTTCGCCCTCGGCCAGGTCTTCAAGCTCAGGGGCCGGAACCTGATCCTCTTCACCCTCGCCCTCGCGCAGGCGGGGGAGTTCGGCTTCGTCCTCGTCTCATTCTCGCGCCAGACCGGTGTGCTGCCGCCGGGGATCAGCGAAACCGTCCTGCTGGCCATCGCCGTCACCATGTTGCTGACCCCGCTGGGCTTCATTCTCTACGACCTGCTGTCGCGCCGCATGACCGAGGGCGGGCCCACGCCCGAACCCGACGAGATCGACGAGGACGGGCCGGTCATCATCGCCGGCATCGGCCGCTTCGGCCAGGTTGTGAACCGGCTGGTCGTGTCCTCGGGCTTCAACACGGTCGTGCTGGACCACGACCCCGAGACGATCGACATCATGCGCCGCTTCGGGATGAAGGGGTATTTCGGCGACCCCACCCGCCCCGACATCCTGCGCGCTGCGGGGCTGGACAAGGCCCGCGTGCTGGTCGCCGCGATGGACAATGCCAACGACGTGACCCGCCTCGTCGAATATGCCCGCAAGCAGCGCCCCGACCTGCACATCGTCGCCCGCGCACGCGACCGGACCCATGTCTACCGGCTCTACCGCGCCGGGGCGGACGACATCGTGCGCGAGATGTTCGACAGCTCGCTCCGTGCCGGGCGCTACGTGCTCGAGAACATCGGCCTGACCGAATACGAGGCGTCCGAGGCGGAAACCACGTTCTACCACCACGACCGCCACACGATGCGCGAACTGGCCGAGCTCTGGGATCCCGACATCCCGACCGCAAAGAACGAGGAATACATCGCCCGCGCGAACGAGCTGGAAAAGGACCTCAAGACCGCCCTGCTCGCCCAGTTGATGACCGCCGACGAGGACGCCGCCTGACCGCCCCGGCATCAACGCTTGATTAACCGGACTCGTTCACGCTATGTTCCAAACACTTCGATAGACACCCCGCGACGGCGCGCGCTATATGTTGGATATGTCCGGTTCACCCTCGCAAGACCTGCTGAATTTCCTCGATGGCGCCCGGTTCGGCACCGTCATGGCCGATCCGCCGTGGCGATTCACCAACCGCACCGGCAAGGTGGCCCCGGAACACAAGCGCCTCAGCCGCTACCCGACCATGACGCTCGACGAGATCTGCGCCCTGCCGGTGGAACAGCACCTCGCCGATCGCGCGCATTGCTACATGTGGGTTCCGAACGCGCTCCTGCCCGAGGGGCTTCAGGTGCTCTCGGCCTGGGGTTTCGAATACAAGTCCAACATCGTCTGGCACAAGATCCGCAAGGACGGCGGCTCCGACGGGCGCGGCGTCGGCTTCTACTTCCGCAACGTGACCGAGCTGCTGCTGTTCGGCACCCGCGGCAAGAACGCCCGCACGCTCGACGCCGGCCGCCGCCAGGTCAACATGCTGCAGACCCGCAAGCGCGAACATTCCCGCAAGCCGGACGAGCAATACGACCTGATCGAAAGCTGCTCCTGGGGTCCCTACCTGGAACTCTTCGGCCGCGGTGTGCGCGAGAACTGGACCGTCTGGGGCAATCAGGCCGACGCCGATTACAAGCCCGGCTGGAAGACCTACGCCTACAATTCCTCGCTCGCCGCGGAATAACGCCCCCCTGCTTCTTCTGGTTACAAATACTTCGGGGTGAATTGCGCCGCAGGCGCAAGAGGGGCAGCGCCCCTGAAACGCACCGAAAGGCACATGCCGCCGCAGGCGGCATTCCGTCAGATCAAACCCGCGTCAGATCAGCAAATCCTCCCGCGGCCCCTCCGGCGGCGCATCCGACAAAGCCGACATCGGCAGCCCGATCAGCACCAGCGGACAGGGGTTGCCCACCCCGCGCCGCACCCGGTCCTCCAGCTTGGTCCAGTGCGTCGTCGAGGGCCCGAACTTGTCCTGCACGAAGAACGAAGCGAAGGCCTCGTGAAACGGCACCCCCCGGCTCACCTGCCCCGCCACCCGCGCCTTCTGCCGCGCGGTGCGGTCCCCGATCCCGAGCCGTTCCAGATCGCCCTCCGACGACAGGTCGTGATCCCTGAGCCAGGCCGTGATCCTGTCCCGGAACCCGTCCTGCATGGAGGCCCCCCGCGTCACGATCACCCCGACCGAAATCGCCGACAGCGCATGCAGCCGCTGGAAATTCTCCAGATCGCGGTCAAAGAACGGGTCCTTGTTGTTCCACTCCACCTCCAGCGCCAGCGTCCCCGCACCGGCGAAGCGCACGTGATCGACCTCGTGGCTGATCCCCTCTCGCTCGATCCCGTCGACGATCGTCTGCACGTGAAAGCTGTGCTTGCCCCACCCCGCCCCGTGCAGCGCGCGCCGCAGCCGCTGCGTCTGCCCGCTCTCGCCGCCGCCGCCGCCGATCAATTCGGCCATCGAGATGCGGAAGTCCGACAGGATATCGACCAGCCGCGCCGCCTCTTCCGAGAAATCATGGGTCAGGATGGCCGAGGCATGGTTCGTCACCGCCAGATCGAACCCCGCCTCCGTCAGCTTCCCGAACATCCGCATCTCCCCTTCACCGCGCCGCAGGTTTCCCGACAGCGGCGCGGATGACAAGGGCGCTCAGCCCCGCCAGCGCGCGCAGGTGCGGTCCGCGATCAGCATCTCGCCGATATCCCGCCCGTCCGCCAGAGCGCATGTGCCGACCTCGCGATCCCACGACCGGCGGCCTTCGAGCCTGCAATTCAGCTCACCGCCCCCGACAAGCGCCCGCATCCGGCGGGTGGCCGCACGCCCGGCCGGGGTGTCGCGTTCGGCGCAGTCCAGGTTGGCGATACGGACCGGAACGCCCGACACCTCGATCGTGTCGCCGTCCCGGACATGCGTCACCCGGCCCTTCAGCGTCTCGCCACGCGCCCGCGACGGCTGCTGCGGCTGCACGCTGTCCGGCACGACGCGTCTCAGCACCCTGTCGAGGTCAAGCGGCGGCAGATCCCTCACCAGAAAAGCTGCGGCAACCGGTATGGCCAGGGCGATAACCGCATGCAAAGCACGGCGACGCCGCCGCCGGGATCTGAATGATTGCAGATTGACTAAATTGCGCGTGGTCATGCATGGCGGATAGCCCGCAAGAACGGCGGCATTTTGGCGGGGATCGGGCCGGTGCGGGCCCGTCCCCTCAGTCCAGGTCCAGCCGCATCGTCGCCGTCCCGTCGCGGCGCGACATCTCCTCGTACCCGGCCGAGAGATAGGCGTTCAGCGCGGGGCCGTTGTCCAGCTCGCATTTCAGCGTGATCGTCAGCGCCCCCAGATCGCGGGCCGCGCGTTCGACGAAGCCGGCCAGTTCGGCCCCCGCGCCGCCGCGCGCTTCTTCAGCGACGTAGACATAGGTCAGGTGCCGGATTTCCGGGCCCGCCCCGACCCGCAGGGCAAAGAAACCCACTTCGCGCCCTCCGGCATCGAGGATGTAGAAACTCTCGTCATGCAGATCGCCCAGCCACTTCTCGCGCCATTCCAGCGGATCGAACGGGTGGCCCGCGTTCGGGTTGACGAGGGCCAGCTCCTCGCTGTCGGTCAGCAGGTGCGAGAGCGGCTGCAGATCGCGCTCCCGGTTGTGGCGGATGGTCAGGGTCATCACTCCCTCCGTTGCTTGGGTTGCGTCGGGGCGCGCGCCTCGCATGGATCGCGTTTGCGGTTCAACCCCTTCCGCCCCGGAACCCGAGGTTGCGCGAAACGCAAAACGGGCGCCCCGCCGGGACGCCCGCTGTTCATTCCGAAATGGCGGTGCGGATCACTCCTGCGGGATCACCCGCAGCGACAGTTCCATCAGCTGCTCCGGCAGCGGCTCGGACGGGGCGCCCATCATCAGGTCCTCGGCCCGCTGGTTCATCGGGAACAGCATGACCTCGCGGATATTGGCCTCGTCCGCCAGCAGCATGACGACCCGGTCGATCCCCGTGGCGCAGCCGCCGTGCGGGGGCGCGCCGTACTGGAACGCATTGACCATGCCGCCGAACCGCTTGATGACCTCTTCGCGCGGGTAGCCCGCGATCTCGAAGGCCTTGAACATGATCTCGGGCTTGTGGTTCCGGATCGCGCCGGACACCAGTTCATAGCCGTTGCAGGCGAGGTCGTACTGGAACCCCTTCACCGCCAGCGGATCGCCCATGAGCGCGTCCAGCCCGCCCTGCGGCATCGAGAACGGGTTGTGCTCGAAGTCGATCTTGCCGGTTTCGGCATCCTGTTCGTAGATCGGGAAATCCACGATCCAGGCAAACGCGAAGCGGTCCTTGTCGGTCAGACCCAGTTCGTCCCCGATCACCGTCCGGGCGCGGCCCGCGACGGGTTCGAAGGTCTTGGGCTTGCCGCCGAGGAAGAACGCCGCGTCGCCGACACCGAGGCCGAGCTGCTGGCGGATCGCCTCGGTCCGTTCGGGGCCGATGTTCTTGGCGAGCGGGCCGGCGGCCTCCATCTGGCCGTCCGTCTCGCGCCAGAAGATATAGCCCATGCCCGGCAGCCCCTGCTGCTGCGCGAAGGAGTTCATCCGGTCGCAGAACTTGCGCGACCCGCCGGTCGGCGCGGGGATGGCGCGGATCTCGGTCCCTTCCTGCTCCAGCAGTTTCGCGAAGATCGCGAAGCCGGAGCCCGCGAAATGCTCGGACACGACCTGCATCTCGATCGGGTTGCGGAGGTCCGGCTTGTCGGTGCCGTATTTCAGCGCCGCCTCGGCGTAGGAGATCTGCGGCCATTCCTGATCGACCTTCCGGCCGCCGCCGAATTCCTCGAACACGCCCTTCAGCACCGGCTGGATGGTGTCGAAAACGTCCTGCTGGGTGACGAAGCTCATCTCCATGTCCAGCTGGTAGAAGTCGGTGGGCGAGCGGTCGGCGCGCGGGTCCTCGTCGCGGAAACAGGGCGCGATCTGGAAATACTTGTCGAAGCCCGACACCATCAGCAGCTGCTTGAACTGCTGCGGGGCCTGCGGCAGGGCGTAGAACTTGCCCGGATGCAGGCGCGACGGCACGAGGAAGTCGCGCGCGCCCTCGGGGGACGACGCGGTGATGATCGGCGTCTGGTATTCGCGGAAGCCCTGCGCCCACATCCGTTTCCGCATCGACGCGACGACGTCCGAGCGCAGCGTCATGTTCTTCTGCATCTCGGCCCGGCGCAGGTCGAGGTAGCGATACCGCAGGCGGGTTTCCTCGGGATATTCCTGATCGCCGAAGACCTGCAGCGGCAGTTCCTTCGCGGCGCCCAGCACTTCCATGTCGCGGATGTAGACCTCGATCTCGCCGGTCGGCAGCTTCGGGTTGATCAGGCTTTCGTCGCGGGCCTTCACGGTGCCGTCGATGCGGATGCACCATTCCGAACGCACCTTCTCGACCTCGTGAAACACCGGGCTGTCGCTGTCGCACAGCACCTGCGTCACGCCGTAGTGGTCGCGCAGGTCGATGAACAGCACGCCACCATGATCGCGCACCCGATGCACCCAGCCGGACAGGCGGACGGTGTCGCCCACGTTGGACTTGGTCAGATCGGCGCAGGAGTGGCTGCGATAGGCGTGCATGATAGCCCCTTTCGGGTCAGGATTTCAGGTTCGCGCCGATACACCGCGCCGGGGTGGCAAAGTCAAGGGAACAACGGGTGTCATGGCCATATGCGGCAGGTTCACCGCACCGCCGGGCCGGTCCGGGTGACCGGCGCAAACCGGGGCGAGGTGGGACTGTATCCGCATCGCCGGCGGGCACCGCGGATCGAGTGACAGCAACTTAAGGGAGAGTATTTGGGGAATATTATTCTGATAAATTGAAACTTTTGCCTGCGGATTTTCGTTCCTAGGGAACGTGCAGTCAGACTGGGTGGGACAACGAGACTGAGGAGGTACTCGTATGTCACGTACTGTCACATTGCTCACCACACTCTACATCACGGCCGCCGCGGGCGCCGCGCAGGCAGAGATCGGGATCGGCGCCGATGTCGGCATCGGAGGCGAAAACGGCGTGTCGGTCGGCGCGGACGTGTCACTGGGCGGAGGCTCCGTCGCGGATGCCGACGTCGGTGCGACCGTTGGCGGAGGCTCCGTCGCGGATGCCGACGTCGGTGCGACCGTCGGTGGAGGGTCCGTCGCTGATGCAGACGTCGGCGCCACCGTCGGCGGAGGGTCCGTCGCGGATGCGGACGTCGGCGCCACCGTCGGCGGCGGCTCTGTCGCGGATGCGGACGTCGGCGCCACCGTCGGCGGCGGCTCGGTTGCCGACGTGAATGGCTCGGCCACCGTCGGAGGTGGGTCTGTCGCCAGCGTCGATCTCGGCGGAACGACCGGAACCGGCTCAGGCAGTGGAAGCGGCAGCGGTGGCGGCTCCGGATCGACCGGGAACACCGGCGGCTCCGGCTCCGGCTCCGGAGGGGGGACGACCGGAGGATCGACCAGCGGCACCGGCGGACCCAGCATCGTCGGAGAGCCACTGCTGACCAACGACGGGATGATGATCGGCGACATCACGCGGGTCACGCGGAACCTGATCTGCACACAGCGGATCTGCGTGGACACCAAGACGAGGCCGGTGCTGACCGCCGAAGGTTTGGTCGTCAACGTCCCGAGCAGCGCCATCGCCATGCAGTGAGACGCGATTGACGGCTCCGGAAAGACGGGGCCGTCAATGACCACATTGCGACCGCAAAATGCGCCCATTTCCTGCTTAGGCCCCGGACAGGAGGACAACCGAAAGGGGGCCTCTATGCGACTTTGTCGCCCTTACATTTACGCGCTGGTGCTGCTGGCCGGTCTCGCAGTCGCGATCATGACCGCCCTGACACGTGCCGAGATCGCGCCGGATCAGCTGATGATCGGAATCACCGCGACGTGGAAGCTGGCCGCGATCTGGTTCCTGCTGCGCTGGCTGCGGCCACGCCTGACCCTGTCGGACCGGACCATGTCCGCGATATTCACGCTGGCCGAGGCGCTGTTCCTCGCCAACCTGCTGATCACCGTCCTGCGGCATCTGGACTATGCGTCCAAGGTGATCGTCTTTCCCTATGCCGACAGGGTTCTGGCGAAGGCGGACCGCGCGCTCGGGCTGGACTGGCTGGCCTATTTCGGCTGGATCCACGACCAGCCCTGGCTGCACATGCCGATGATCACCGCCTACGATTACCTGAACTCGGCCATCGGGCTCTGCCTCTTCGGCCTGCTGGTCATGGGCCGCAGCGACCGGGCGCGGGCGATGGTCGAGGCGCTGGTGATCTGTTCGCTGATCTCAGTCTTTGTCGGCGCCTTCTTTCCCGCCCGCGCGGCGGTCGCGGCGCTGGTGCCGGACATGGCGGCCTTTCCCGACTACGCCTTCACCCCCGGCATCTACCATGTCCGTGCGCTGGAGCTGCTGCGCGCGCCTGACGGGCCCGTGGTGATCGGGGCGGAGAAACTGGTCGGGCTGACCACCTTTCCGTCGCTCCACACGGCCATGGCGGTGCTGATCCTCCTCGCCGCGCGCGGCACGCCGCTGCTTGTTCCGGCCTGCCTCTATGCGGCGCTGATGATTCCGGCCACGCCGATCTGGGGCGGGCACTATTTCGTCGACCTGATCGCAGGCGCGGCGATGGCCGTGGCGGTCTGGGCGCTGGTGCGGCGCAGCATGGCGCCCGCCGCCGACCGCGCCGCAACCGGCCCTCCGGCCGGCCAGGCTCTGCCGGTCGCCACCGAGGCAACCGGCCGCTGACCGGATTCTTGACCGGGATCTCCCAACTCGCCCCTTGCGCTTAAGGATGCGGCGGCTATACCCCACGACGATTTGCGCGACTTGATCCGGGGGATGCGGCATGCCTAAGAGAACCGATATCAGATCCATCATGATCATCGGCGCGGGGCCCATCGTCATCGGACAGGCCTGCGAATTCGACTATTCCGGCGCACAGGCCTGCAAGGCGCTGCGCGAGGAAGGCTATCGCGTCATCCTTGTGAACTCGAACCCCGCGACGATCATGACCGACCCCGGTCTGGCCGACGCCACCTATATCGAACCGATCACCCCCGAGATCGTCGCAAAGATCATCGAAAAGGAACGCCCCGACGCGCTGCTGCCGACCATGGGCGGGCAGACCGGGCTGAACACCTCGCTCAAGCTGGACGAGATGGGCGTGCTGAAGAAGTTCAACGTGGAACTGATCGGCGCGAACAAGGAAGCCATCGAGATGGCCGAGGACCGCAAGCTGTTCCGCGAGGCGATGGACCGGATCGGGCTGGAGAACCCCAAGGCCACCATCGTCACCGCGCCCAAGCTTGAGAACGGCAAGTTCGACATCCGCGCCGGTCTGCGCGACGCGATGGACGCGCTGGACGACATCGGCCTGCCCGCGATCATCCGCCCCGCATTCACCCTCGGCGGCACCGGCGGCGGCGTGGCCTACAACCGCGACGATTACGAATACTACTGCCGGTCGGGCATGGAAGCCTCGCCCGTCGCGCAGATCCTCGTCGACGAATCCCTCCTCGGCTGGAAGGAATTCGAGATGGAGGTCGTCCGCGACAAGGCGGACAACGCGATCATCGTCTGCTCGATCGAGAACGTCGATCCGATGGGCGTGCACACCGGCGACTCGATCACCGTGGCCCCTGCCCTGACGCTGACCGACAAGGAATACCAGGCGATGCGCAACGGCTCCATCGCCGTGCTGCGCGAGATCGGGGTTGAAACCGGCGGGTCGAACGTCCAGTGGGCGATCAACCCCGAGGACGGCCGCATGGTCGTGATCGAGATGAACCCGCGCGTGTCGCGCTCCTCCGCTCTGGCGTCCAAGGCCACCGGCTTCCCGATCGCCAAGATCGCCGCGAAACTGGCCGTCGGCTACACGCTGGACGAGCTGGACAACGACATCACCAAGGTCACACCCGCCTCGTTCGAGCCGACCATCGACTATGTCGTCACCAAGATCCCGCGTTTCGCCTTCGAGAAATTCCCCGGTTCCAAGCCGCACCTGACCACGGCGATGAAGTCGGTGGGCGAGGTCATGGCCATCGGTCGCACCTTCCACGAGTCGTTGCAGAAGGCGCTGGCGTCGATGGAAACCGGCCTGACCGGGTTCGACGAGATCGAGATCGACGGTGCGCCGGACAAGGCCGCCGTGATCAAGGCGCTGTCCGAGGCCACCCCCGACCGCATCCGCGTGATCGCACAGGCGATGCGCCACGGGCTGACGGATGACGAGATCGCGGCAGCCACCGCCTATGATCCCTGGTTCCTGGCCCGCATCCGCGAAATCGTGCGGATGGAGGCCGAGGTGTCCGTCAACGGCCTGCCCGTCACCGAAGAGGGGCTGCGCAGGCTCAAGATGCTGGGCTTCTCCGATGCCCGCCTCGGCAAGCTGACCGGCCGGGACGAGGCCAACGTGCGCCGCGCGCGCCACAACCTCGGCGTGACGGCGGTGTTCAAGCGGATCGACACCTGCGCCGCCGAGTTCGAGGCGCAGACGCCCTACATGTATTCCACCTACGAAGTTCCCGTCATGGGCGAGGTGGAGTGCGAATCCCGTCCCTCGGACAAGAAAAAGGTCGTCATCCTCGGCGGCGGTCCCAACCGGATCGGCCAGGGGATCGAGTTCGACTATTGCTGCTGCCACGCCTGTTTCGCGCTGACCGGTGCGGGCTATGAAACCATCATGGTCAACTGCAACCCGGAAACGGTGTCGACCGACTACGACACCTCGGACCGGCTGTATTTCGAACCGCTGACCTTCGAACACGTGATGGAGATCATGCGCGTCGAGCAGTCGCGCGGGACCCTGCACGGCGTCATCGTCCAGTTCGGCGGACAGACCCCGCTGAAGCTGGCCAATGCGCTGGAAGAGGCCGGGATCCCGATCCTCGGCACCACGCCCGACGCCATCGACCTGGCCGAGGACCGCGAACGGTTCCAGGACCTGGTGAACCGGCTGGGCCTGAAACAGCCGCACAACGGCATCGCCCATTCCGACGCCGAGGCGCTGGAAATCGCCGGTGAAATCGGTTTCCCGCTGGTGATCCGCCCCTCCTACGTGCTGGGCGGCCGCGCGATGGAGATCGTGCGCGACATGGACGGGCTGAAACGCTACATCCGCGACGCCGTGGTCGTGTCGGGCGACAGCCCGGTGCTGCTGGACAGCTACCTGTCCGGCGCGATCGAGGTGGACGTGGACGCGCTCTGCGACGGGACGAACGTGCATGTCGCGGGCATCATGCAGCACATCGAAGAGGCGGGCGTCCATTCCGGCGACAGCGCCTGTTCGCTGCCGCCGTGGTCGCTGCCCGACGACATCGTGGCCGAGCTGGAAACCCAGTCCCGCGCGCTGGCACTGGAACTGGGGGTCGTCGGCCTGATGAACGTGCAGTTCGCGGTCAAGGACGGCGAGATCTACCTGATCGAGGTAAACCCCCGTGCCTCGCGCACCGTGCCCTTCGTCGCCAAGGCGGTGAATTCGCCGATCGCGTCGATCGCCGCGCGCGTCATGGCGGGCGAGATGCTGGACAACTTCGACCTGGTCGACCCGCGCATCGACAGCTTCGCGGTGAAAGAGGCCGTCCTGCCCTTCGCGCGTTTCCCCGGCGTGGACACGATCCTCGGCCCGGAAATGCGTTCGACCGGCGAGGTCATGGGTTCGGACCGCAGCTTTGCCCGCGCCTTCCTCAAGGCGCAGCTTGGCGCGGGGACCGATCTGCCGACCGAGGGCCGCGTCTTCATCTCGATCCGGGACGAGGACAAGACCCCGGCGATGCGCGGCGCAGCGCAGAGCCTGGCCGATCTCGGGTTCTCCATCGTGGCCACGCGCGGCACCGCGGCCTGGCTCAAGGAAACGGGCATCGACTGCGAAGTCGTGAACAAGGTCTACGAGGGCCGTCCGAACATCGTCGACCAGCTCAAGGACGGGCAGGTCGCGCTGGTGTTCAACACCACCGAAGGCACGCAGTCGGTCGAGGACAGCCGGGAAATCCGGTCCGTCGCGCTCTATGACAAGATTCCCTACTACACCACCGCCGCCGGGGCGCAGGCGGCCTGCCTCGCCATCGTCGCGCGGCAAGAAGGGGAAATCGGCGTCCGCGCGCTTCAGGACGCCTGACCCGAGACGAAGAGAGCCGGGCGGCCTCCGCCCGGTTGCGTGATCCGACCGGAGCGCAGCATGGCCAAGCTCTATTTCCACTACTCGACAATGAACGCCGGCAAGTCGACCAGCCTGCTGCAGGCCGCGCACAACTATGCCGAACGGGGAATGGAGACCCACCTGCTGACGGCCCGGCTGGACAATCGTGCCGGCGCGGGCCGGATCGCCAGTCGCATCGGCATCGGCGCCGAGGCGGACACATTCGCGCCCGAGGATGATCTGTCGGATCTCATCGCTGCGCGCCTGAACCGCGGACCGATCGCCTGCGTCTTCGTTGACGAGGCACAGTTCCTGACCCGCGATCAGGTCTGGCAGCTGGCCCGTGCGGTCGACGATCTGAACCTGCCGGTAATGTGCTACGGACTGCGCGTCGACTTCCTCGGCAACCTGTTCGAGGGGTCCGCCACCCTGCTGGCGCTGGCCGACGAGATGCGCGAGGTGCGCACGATCTGCCATTGCGGCCGCAAGGCCACCATGGTCGTCCGGCGCGGCGCGGACGGGCGCGCGCTGCGCGCGGGGGCACAGGTGCAGATCGGCGGCAATGAAACCTATGTCTCGCTCTGCCGCCGCCACTGGCGCGAGGAAACCGGCGACCTGCCCAGGCCCTGACCGCTCATCGGGCCCTGACGCGCCCGCCTCGCCCGCGCGGGCCGTTCAGTTGACGAGGTTCGGCGGCGTCTCGCCGGCAAAGAAGGCGCGCAGGTTCTCGACCGCCATCAGCCCCATGGCCTCGCGTACTTCCAGCGCCGCGGTGCCCAGATGCGGCAGCAGGCTGACATTCTCCAGCTTGCGCAGCGCCTCGGGCACCGTGGGTTCGTTCTCGTAGACATCCAGCCCCGCGCCGGCGATCCGACCGGCCTTGAGCGCCGCGATCAGCGCCGCCTCGTCCACCACGTCGCCCCGCGCGATATTGACGAAGATCGCCTCGGGCCGCATCGCGGCAAAGAACGCCTCGTCCAGCAGATGCCGCGTATCGGCCCCGCCCGGCACCGCGACGACGACGAAATCCGCCGCCCGCGCCAGCGCCTCCAGCGTGACCTGCCGCGCCGGGAAACCGACCGCCTTCTCGGAGCGGTTGGCATAGAGCACATCCATCCCGAAGCCGTAGTGACACCGTTGCGCCACCGCCTGCCCGATCCGGCCCATGCCGACGATCCCCACCGTCTTGCCGGTCACGTGCCGCCCCAGCATCTGCGTCGGATGCCACCCGGTCCACTTGCCCGCACGCACCAGCCGCTCGCCCTCGCCCGCGCGGCGGGCGGTCATCAGCAGCAGCGTCATCGCAACGTCCGCCGTCGCATCCGTCACCGCGCCGGGCGTGTTCGTCACCGCGATCCCGGCCCCGCGTGCCGCCGCCACGTCGATGTGATTGTAGCCCACGCCGAAGTTGGCGATTATCCGGCAGCGGGGGGCGTTGAATTCGGCAAAGGCCTGTTCGTCGAAAGCATCCCCAAGCGTCGCCAGCACCCCGTCATGCAGCACCAGCGCCGCGCGCAGCTGCGACCGCTTCATCGGGCCGTTCACGTCACGCACCTCGATCTCGAAATGCCTCTCCGCCTCGGCCAGAACGCGTGCCGGCAGCGGACGTGTCACCAGAACGCGGGTCACTGCATCCGCTCCCCCGCCGGCACGTCGTGGTCCGGCGACAGCAGCACGATGGCGCCGTCCGCATCGGCGAGGCCAAGAACCAGAACCTCGGACATGAAGGGACCGATCTGGCGCGGGGGGAAGTTCACGACGCCGATCACGGTCTTCCCGATCAGGCTTTCCGGCGTGTAATGCGCCGTCACCTGCGCCGAGCTTTTCCGCTCGCCGATCTCGGGGCCGAAGTCGATCCACATCTTGATCGCCGGTTTGCGCGCCTCGGGGAACGGTTCCGCCTTCAGCACCTTGCCCGCCCGGATGTCGACCTTGAGGAAATCGTCGAAGCTGATGTCAGCCATTGGCCAGTTCCTTCGACCGCTGCGCCGCCGCCGCCACGGCCCTGTCCAGCAGCGCCGGGAAGCCGTTCCGAGCGTCCATAAGCACCTCCAGAGCCGCCTGCGTGGTGCCGTTGGGGCTGGTGACGTTGACGCGCAGCTGGCCCGGCGTCTCGTCCGACTGTTCCGCCAATGCGCCCGCCCCCGCGACCGTCGCCCGCGCCAGCGCCAGCGCGAGATCGGGCGCCAGGCCCTGTGCCTCGCCCGCCGCCGCCAGCGTTTCGATCAGGTGGAACACGTAGGCCGGGCCCGAGCCGGACACGGCGGTCACGGCATCCATCTGGCCCTCGACCTCCAGCCGGACGACCTGCCCGACCGCGCTCAGCAGCGCCTCGGTCAGGGCGAGGTCCGCCTCGGAGACCCGTGCGTTGCCGATGATCGCGGTGATCCCCCGACCGACAGCCGCCGGGGTGTTGGGCATGGCGCGGACGATCGGGGAGGCTTTGCCGAAGACCTCTTCGAACCTCGCGATCGGCGTGCCGGCGGCGATCGAGACGAACAGCGTTTCGCCGCCGCCCATGGCCGCCAGCGCGGGCAGCGCGTCGCCCATCATCTGCGGCTTGACGGCGATCAGCGCGATCGCGGGATGCTCCGGAAGGCTGCCGTTGACGTTGACGCCGGTGCCATTCAGCCAGTCCGAGGGCTTGGGGTCGATCACGTGGACCGATGCGGGCGACAGGCCCCGATCCAGCCATCCGGCCAGCATCGCCCCGCCCATCTTGCCGCAGCCCAGAAGCACCAGGCCGCGACGCTCAATCTCTTCGAATGCCATCTCTGTCCCCTGCTCTTCGACAGGGGTTCAGGTTTACGCGCGGCCGTAGGCCTCTGCAATGGCGACCTGCAGCGCATCGGCGGGAGTCCGATCACCCCAGGCCAGCAGCTGGAACGCCGGATAATACCGTTCCGAGCTGAGCACGGCGGCGTTGATCAGCGTGTCGATCTGTTCCGCACTGGCGGTCTGCCCCCCGGCGAGGACGAGGCCGTAGCGATAGACCATCAGCTTCTGCTCGGCCCACCAGGTGAAGCTGCCGGCCCAGCACTGGTCGTTCACATTGTTGAGCAGTTCGTAGAGCCGCGGGATCGAGTCCTCGGGCGGGTCCATCTCGAATGTGCAGACCATGCGCAGGGTTTCGTCGTAGTTCGACCATGCGAGGGTGATGGAGTAGGTGCGCCACTGGCCTTCGACGGCCATGGCGATCTGGTCCTCGCCGATCCGGTCGAAATCCCAGTCATGATGTTCGGCCAGCGTTTCGACGATGTCGATCGGATGAATCTCGTCCTGGATATACTGCTCGGACAGGGCCATGGCGCCACCTCATTGTTGTGTAGCGCGGAAGAGCGACAGCGCCCCCCAGCGCTAGGTGCCTTCTCCAGAGGCTGGGGGACTTCCCGGCCTCCTTACAAGATATGGTGAGGCGTGCGGTGAAGCCTGTAAAGCAATTTATTGGGGATAACCCCAATAAATTGTGGGTATCCTGAATTGAGGCACATTGCGTTGCACGGGCACGGTGCGGTCGTGCCTGCGTCGGGCGAACGGGGTGTATGTACCAGCCGGACGATCTCTTCAGAGGTGTCCCCAGGCCCACTCACCAGCATCCCTGTCGCGACTGAGCCATCGCGTCAGCGTTGAGAGTCCGATGCCCAGATCTTCTGCGATCTCGCGCCGTGTCCGGCCGCTTGTCAGCGCAAGCCTAACCGCTTCCCGCCGAAATTCCGGCGTCGGTCCGCTTCCATTTCCCATAGAACAGCTCCCGGCTCCGCAGTTGGTGCACGCCACTTTTTCCGGGCAAGTCCATATGGTACCCAGCCAGAGCACTACGCGGTGCCCGAACTAGAACACGAATTCAAAGGCTAACTTGACTATGGTGGTTGGAGGTATCGGGGATATTCGAGCGCGACCGGTCCGATGCCGGTGCAGAACGGCCATCAGGGGCACCAGCTTCGATTACGCTAAATTTCTCTGATGTCTGGGCCGGAACATTGAGCGGTCTGAAGGTTACGGATTCCGAATGCGAGAAGGATGTCGCCGCTGTCGAAGATATCCTGTCCGTACTGCCAGAGCCGCCGGATCAAAGTGTTGCCGGCCGTGAGGCCTGGAAGCCGGAGGTCTGGATTGAGGTGCGAGGCAGCTTCCGGCCACTTGACCAGGAGGACGTCGAGAATTTCACGCGCAAACAGCGTTTGGACGAAGTGCTGGCGGCTTTGGGCAGTGAAGATGAGCCGGTGGCTTTCGGCATCATGGGAAATGACCTCATCGTGCGGGTCGCGCCGCTGATAGAGGGAAAGACTGCCTTTGTCGCTCGAATCAACGATGACGCGTTTACCGCCTTTCTTGCAGCACACTTTCCCGACCTGAGTTTGCCCGGCGCGCTGAGGCATCTGTTGCGTCTGCACCTTGTCGGCATCGGTCTCAAGGAAAGTGCGGAGCGCGATGGACGCAGCGTCGAGACGCGCAAGCGACAGTCGCAGCAGCTTCGCGCGGCGTTTCAGATCGACGATCTGGCCACCGTGGGTCGGCAAGTCTCGTCCGCGTTGGTGCTTGCACTCGATCACTACGTCGCACCGAAAGGGCCTTCGATCAGCCGTACGATCCAGTCCTATGTATCCCAATTCCTACCGGTAGGCACCCGGTTGATCGGCCTGACCACTGCCGATGGCAGAACGTTTCCGGTAATCGACATGGGCCCGGCGACAGGGCGGCCGGTTCTGGTGCTGCATCCGATGGCCCTACCGGACATCCGTCCGACAGACATCTCCCAAATGGAGCGATTGGGTCTCCGGCTGATCTGGCCGTTGCGTCACGGTACCTGTTCGCCGGGCACCAAGCCCTTGCCCCATCGCCAGCATCTCGATCATGCGGTGCATGGCGCTCTCCTGGCGCTTGGCGCGATGTGCGGCGGATACGCGACAGTTCTGGCCTTCGCCGCTGCGTCGCGGGTGGGGCTGGAACTTGCCGCGAAGGCCCCGAATGCGGTCGAGGCGCTTCACGTGGCGGGTGTCTGCCTGCGCGAGGGCCGGCCCGAGAGCGGACCGCGCCGGCTTGCGAAGGGCGTACTTGCCCTTGCGGCGCGCAACCCCGGCCTGCTGGATCCCATTCTCGTACAGATCGAAACGCATCTGCGTCGACCCGGTGTTTTCGAGGATTTCTTACGCCGACAGTTTGCTGACAGCCCCGCTGACCTTGCCATTGTGGCGGAGGATCTCGCAGGGCCGCATGGACCCGACCGGTTCCGTACCGCACTGCTCGACTCCGCCGCATCCGCCAGACACGACTTCCTATTCCAGCGGGATCTCGGCTGGGATCGGGTCCCGCCGGATCTGGCGCTTCATCTACACCACGGCGCGCAGGACAGGATCCACCCGCTGGGCCTGATCCGGGACCTGGCAACCCGTTTGTCCGGTGCATGCCTGCACGTCCATCCCAATACGGGCCAGCTTTTTCATCACGATCACCTGACGAGAGTGCTGGAACGGGTCGCGGGCGTCAGGGCATAGACCGCAGGATGTGGAAGACGCGTCTTGCATTCGGTAGCCCGGACCTAGCACTGTCGCTGCTATTCGCGACGATCAACGGTTGGTTGCTGTTCTATCTGGTGACCATCCTCGATATCCCGCCGCTCCTTGCGGGTGCCGCGTTCATCTTCGGGCGTGTGCTCGACGGGGTCCTAGACCCCATTATCGGTGACTGGGCGGATCGCCGGGCGCGCAAGCCGGTGATCGGCTGGGCGCTACCCTTCGCGGCGGTCGGCTTTATCTCGCTTTGGATCGTGCCTGCGCTGTTCGTCACGCCGGGGTCGGCGGCAATGGCGACCGGACTGGCCTTCGGGATCTTCGCGCTGGCCTACAGCTGCGTCTCGGTGCCGAGGCTGGCGCTATTGCCCGCCGTAGTGACCGGCTACGATGCGCGCACCGGACAGGCCAGTGTAGACATGGGATTCGTGTTCGTCGGTGTCCTTGTGGCTTCTGTCGCCTTCCCTGGGGCCATTGCCTCAGCTGGCGGAGGGACGCTTGCCGCTTCGGAACCAAGGGTTTGGATGGCAGCGGCCTTCGGGCTCGCGGCTCTCGCGGTTCTGGCCTATCTTCCCTTCCTCGTGCTGATCCGCGAGCCTGCACAGACATCTTCTGCCAAACCACGCCCGAAACCTTGGGTCACGCTTGTCGACCTTGCCAGGACGAACGGGGCAGTTCCGACCTTGGTGCTCTTCGCCGGAACGGTTCTGACACTGGTAACCCTGCAATCCATCTTGCCATTCTGGCTCGACCGAGGGCCCGGTCTGTCGGCGGGAGGGCAGTCGCTTGTGTTGCTCATTGTGTTCGGTTCGACTATCGGCTCCCTTCCGCTCTGGTCGATGCTTGCGGGGCACTTGTGCAAGCTGCGGTGCCTTATGGTCGGTATCGCCGTTCTTCTTGCGGGTCTTGCGATCGCCATGACGCTGCCGGTCGGCTCGGGCCTTACGCAGGGACTGCTCGTTGCCGCAGCTTTCGCTGGCGCGGGCGCAGGAGCGCTCAGCATGTGCCCCTGGGCGATGATACCCGACGTGGCTGAAGCCCACGCCCGCAGGCTTGCGGCCGCCGTCGAAGGAACGGCATCGGCGGCGTTCACGATGACCAACAAGCTTGCGGTTGCCCTTGCGTTGTTCCTGAACTCCGTCTCCCTGAACGTCCTCGGCGATCAGGACAACCTATCGGCGGTTTGGCCCTTCCTTCTGCTTCCCGGGATTCTTGCCGCCGTGACACTGGGTCTGGCCGGGGCAATGCGGGTTTCGCGCCTCCCCGGTCTGGATCGGTCATCCGATACGTCCATTTGAACGGAGGGCGGAGCCGTGTGACATGTCGGTCGCTTCACGGATGACATGTAGCGGCAACCGCGTGGCAATCGGATGCATTGTCTCCGCCCGCTGCCCCGCCCATGAGTTCAGGTCAGCACCCATCCCACCTGGGGGGGATGCGCCGGAATTTCTCTTGCCACATGTTGGAGCCGAATGTCGGACAGGCGAGGCCGACTTCCTGCTTCACGCGACCGTTTTCGCGTGAGCCGCGAAACCGGTCGGACGGGTGGCCCAGACACCCTTTACCGGTCCGTATCCTTGGGAAACGGGACGCTTGGAAGTCGATTTCGTTGCGGCATCAGACCCTGGAAAGGAAAGTGACAAGATGAATTTCTTCTACAAGTCCGCTATTGCGATGATCTGCGGCCTCATGGTGACTGGAAGCCCGACCTTCTCGATGGCGGACAGTTCGAACCGGATCAAATTTCAGAGGACCGTGTCTCTCAAAGTGGGGCAAGCAATGGTCATTCACGGCAGACGCGGTGATTGCGGCTCGTTTCCCAGCAAGGCCGACTTGGCGAAAAGCAAGTCAGACCTGAACCGTGTTCTCAGCACCGGACACATCGTTTTCGGTAAGCCGGGCGTCCGGAAAAGCGGAAGCTGTAGCGGCTGGACCCCTGCCTACGAGACAATCTTCGTCGCCGATCGTCCGGGGCGGGAAACAGTCAAAATCCACGGCGACGCGGTCCGTATCACTGTCAGATAGGGACTGCCTTAGATATTCCGCGCCTCGGTCCCGTTGGTCGTTGAGGAGATCAGGCACCATCTGCTCCGCCTCGAACGATCTTTGGCACCCGCGCGGAACACTCACCTGCCAGCCTTCGGAAGCGTCCCGCGCGTTCGCTCCGGGGCTGGCTTCGAGAGACCCGTCTTTCAGGAAGTCCGAGGGCAAATCGCATCGCGAATGCTCCGCGAGCGTAGTTCTTCTTCACGCGAGGATATCGAAATGGATCGGTTCACAATGGCCCTTCTCACCGCGACCACATTAATGGGCGCCGCGACTTCAGTATCCGCGCAAATGATTGTGACTGACAACGGCTCCGGCACTTCTCAGCAGAGCGCCTATCAAAGCGCGATCTACAAGACCCGAGGCAAGGCGACAGCAATGTGTCGCGAGAGAGGGGGGTTGCCGATCTTCTTTCAAGGGGGGTGGCGAACCGATCCCAACGTAACCCGGAGAGGGTGCCGCGTGGTCCGCCGCTCGGGCAACCGTACTGTCTATTCGTGCAATGTAACCTACCGGCTATGAGGGCCATTCTGCACTGTCACGAGACTTTGCAGTGCCGCCACCCCTGGATTTACATCTTTCCTTCAATGCCTGCCGAGGTTGTCCGGCATTATCCGCGGCCTTCCGCCTTGACTGAAAGAACGGGGGGCAACGTACACGCGCACCCCAATATCACCGCGCCAAAGAATACGCCCTCCGGAACAGTGTTCCGAAGGGTCGCAATCCAAATCCGCTCAATCCGGCGGGAACGGGTCAGGTGGCGCCGCGCAGACGCCCGGCACGGGCGTCAGTCCGCCTTGGCCTCTAGCGCCTTGATCCGCGCTTCGAGCGCCGCGTTCTCCTCGCGCGCCTTCTGGGCCATCGCGCGGACGGCATCGAACTCCTCGCGCGTGACGAGGTTGCGATCGGCCAGCCAGCGGTCGATCATCGAGTTGAAGGCCGTTTCGGCCTCGTCCTTGGCACCCTGGGCGACGCCCATGGCATTGGTCATCAGCTTCGACATGTCGTCGAAGAACTTGTTCCGGGTCTGCATCGGAAACTCCCGTTCTGCTTGGCACATATATGGCGACCCCGAGGGCGCGGGACAAGGTTGACTTCACCACGGCCCGCGGCAACAGATGCGGCCATGCAGGCTGCCATTCCATTCCCCGACATCTCGCCCGAGATCGTGTCCATCACGGTCTTCGGCTTCGAGCTCGCCCTGCGCTGGTATGCGCTGTCCTATATCGTGGGCATCGGGCTGGCCTACCTGCTGGCCCGGCGCGCGCTGGCGCAGCCGGGGCTGTGGCCCGCCGCAACACCGCCGATGACGCGGACGCAGCTCGAAGACCTGATGTTCTGGCTGATCCTCGGTATCATCGCGGGCGGGCGGCTGGCCTTCGTCTTCATATACCAGCCCGGCTATTACCTGTCGCACCCGGCCGAGATCCCGATGCTGTGGAATGGCGGCATGGCGTTTCACGGCGGGTTTGCCGGGGTCTGCGTGGCCACCCTTTTGTGGTGCCGTGCGCAGAACGTGCCCCTCGGGTCAGCCGCCGACGCTCTGGCGCTCGGCACACCGGTCGGGCTGATGCTGGGGCGGATCGCCAACTTCATCAACGCCGAACTATGGGGCCGCCCCACCGATGCGCCGTGGGGCGTGATCTTTCCCGGCGCCGCGGCACAGGATTGTCCCGGCGTCATCGGCCCCTGCGCGCGACATCCCTCGCAGCTCTACGAGGCGGGGCTGGAGGGGCTGCTGCTGGGGCTGATCCTGATCGTTGCCGTCTGGCGCTTCGGTGCGCTGAAACGGCGCTGGCTGGTGACGGGGATGTTCCTGACCGGCTACGGGCTCGGGCGGTTCGTGGTGGAATACTTCCGACTGGCCGATCCGCAGTTCATCACCCCCGACAATCCCTTCGGCCATGTCCTGCGCCTGACCGACACGGTCGGGCTGACGATGGGCCAGATCCTGTCCCTGCCGATGGTCGCCATCGGCCTCGCCGTCATCGTCGCCGCGCGCAGGCGGCCGGTTCCGGCATGAATCTGACCGAGCGCCTGCACCGCCGCATCGCCACGCAGGGGCCGATCACGCTGGCCGACTACATGACCGCCTGCCTCCTCGACCCGGCCGAGGGCTACTATACGACGCGCGATCCGCTGGGGGCCGCGGGCGATTTTATCACCGCGCCCGAGGTCAGCCAGATGTTCGGCGAATTGCTGGGCCTCGCGCTGGCGCAGAGCTGGCTGGACCAGGGTGCTCCGGCACCGTTCCTGCTGGCGGAACCCGGACCGGGGCGCGGGACGCTGATGGCCGACATTCTGCGCGCCACCCGCGCGGTGCCCGGTTTCCACGACGCCGCGCGCCTGTGCCTGATCGAGGCCTCCCCGGCACTGCAGGCGGTTCAGGCCGCCACGCTGCGCGACCATGCGCCGTCCTGGGTGGACCGGATGGACGACATGCCCGACCTGCCGCTGTTCCTCGTCGCGAACGAATTCTTCGACGCCCTGCCCGTCCGCCAGTTCCGCCGCGACGGTCCGGCCTGGCGCGAGGTGATGATCGCCCTGCGCGATGACGCCCTGACCTTCGGTCTGGGTCCCTCAGCCCCCGTCGCGGCACTGGCGCACCGGCTGGAAGATACCGCCGAGGGCGACGTGGTCGAGATCTGCGCCCCCGCCGCCGCCATCGCCGCCGAGATCGGTCAACGGATCGAGACCCGCGGCGGCGTGGCGCTGATCTTCGACTATGGCGACTGGCGCTCGCTTGGGGACACGTTTCAGGCCATGCGCGGCCACGGCCATGCCGACCCGCTGGCCGATCCCGGCAAGGCGGACCTGACCGCCCATGTCGATTTCGAGGCGCTGGCCACCTCAACCCCGTCGGCGCACAGCCTGCTGACCCCGCAGGGCGTGGTGCTGGAACGTCTGGGCATCACCGCCCGCGCGCAGCGTCTTGCCGAAGGACTGACCGGCTCGGCGCGCGACGCGCATATCGCCGCGCATCGCCGCTTGACCCACCCCGCCGAAATGGGGAGTCTCTTCAAGGCACTGGCCTTCTATCCGCGCCGGGCCGCCCCTCCGCCGGGGTTCGAGGCTGCAGGGAATCGTCCATGACCTTGGAAATCATCACCTCCGATGCGCTAGGCCCCGTGACACACGGGTTCTTCACCCGTCGCGGCGGGGCATCCTCGGGAATCTTCCACGGGCTGAACTGCGGGCAGAGTTCGTCCGACCAGTCCGAAATCGTGGCGATCAACAGGTCGCGCGTGGCCTCGGCCATGGGCACCGACACCGAAGCGATGCGCGGCCTGCGCCAGGTCCATTCCGCCCGCGCCGTGATCGCGGACCCGGACCGGACCCCCGCGCCCGAAGCGGACGGCATCGTCACCGACCGGCCCGGCCTGGTGCTGTCGGTGCTGACCGCCGACTGCCAGCCGGTGCTCTTTGCCGATCCCGAGGCCGGGGTGATCGGCGCCGCCCATGCCGGGTGGCGCGGGGCGCTGGATGGCGTGCTCGAGGCGACGGTCGAGGCGATGGAGACGCTCGGCGCCGAACGCGGGCGGGTGAAGGCCGTGATCGGTCCGACGATCAGCCAGGCAGCCTACGAAGTCGGACCGGAGTTTCTGGACGCCTTCGTCAACGAGGATCCCGGCAATACCCGCTTTTTCGCCAATGGCGCGGGCGACCGCTACATGTTCGACCTGCCGGCCTACGGGCTGCACCGGTTGCGCAGTTTCGGGGTGGGTCATGCCGAATGGATGCGGCACTGCACCTATGCCGATGCCGACCGGTTCTATTCCTACCGCCGCACAACGCATAACGGCGAAGCGGATTACGGACGGCTGATTTCGACGATCAGGCTCTGACGCCGATCCGGGCAGGGATGCGGCGGATTGCGCCTTGATCCCGCCTCATTAAGTGGCACGGATCTCAGGGGAACGCGATTTTATCCATATAAATCAATAAAATTGTCGTGACCTTCCCGAAGGCCCGGAGCCACGAAGATCATCCTCCGAAAACTCGCGATTCACGGAAATTAGCCATTTTCCGCCCTTCGCCCGCCCCAAACCGGAAGGAAACTGGAACCATCGCGCAGAACAGAATGCGGCTGCGTTAACCAGTTCAGAAGGGCGAAGCACCATGAAGATCAAGCAGAAGCGTTGGATGAAATCCGTGATCGAAGCCTCCAGGACCGAAACCCCGGCCCTGCCCTTCGAACGCTCCAGCCGCAGGCCGCTGGCCATGCGCCGGGGGCAGGTGCCGGTCCGCAAGGCCGCCTGACCCCCGACGACAGACAAATGGGCATGGGGCCGACTGTGGCCCCGCCGCCCCGAGAGCGCCGGTGATTCGGCACGAGTGTGGCCGGAATGTGGCGCATTGTTCCGGCTGACCGCAACTAAGCGGGAGCGCAACTGGGGATTGATCCGCGGACCGTGGACAATGCCCTGTTATCTTTGACTTTGCGCCCATTTTTCGGCAAATTCTTACCCAGATACGAACACTGTCCGTTCGTCGTTGCTGGTGGGGGCCAGCGCGAATGTGACACCCGAAGGACTGGGTAATCACATGACTATGCCGCCCCGCGACCTGGGCAAGGAACTCCTTGCCGCGACTCTCCAAACTGCCCGCCGCCGCGGTCCGCTTATGCGCCGCTACATGGTGTCCGTCATGGACGACGCCGGCCGCGAAAAGCTGACCGAGCACCTCGCCCCGGCCACGTCCGAGTTCGAGAACGCCTTCAACGCCTTCGCCCGCGGCACGATCATCAAGACCGCCGACGGCCCCTGCGCGATCGAGGACCTGCGCCCCGGCATGATGGTCGAGACGCTGGAACACGGCCCGCAACCCGTGCGCTGGATCGGGTCGATGACCATGGTCTCGACCGCTCCTGTCGAGGATCCCGCGCAGTCGCGGCTGACCCGCGTCACGCCGGGCCGGTTCGGCTATGAGCGTCCGGCGACCGAGCTGATGGTCGGCCCCGGCGCACGCATCCTGCACCGCCCCGACGCGCTTCAGGACGATGATGTGCGCGGCCATGCCTATACCGCCGTCACCGATTTCGTCGATGGTGACAGCGTGTTCGAGGTCAGCCCGATGACCCCGGTCGAGACGTTCCACATCTGCCTTGACGAACACGCGACGATCCGGGCCAACGGCCTGCCGGTCGAGACCTACCATCCGGGTTACTACCTGCAGGACGGCATGGGCCCGAACAAGCTGGCGCTGTTCATGTCGCTGTTCCCGCACCTCACCGAAATCGCAGATTTCGGCGTCCTCGCACATCCCCGGATGTCGCTGGACACCTTGATAAGCCTCGACGCTGCCTGACTCAGGGGAAGGCCGCACGTCGCGTAATTGATCTGCGTGGGAGGTTTATGATGCGTCCGGTCGTTGGGGACCGGGCGCATCGCTTTTGAGGGGGCGGGTTCAGTCCGCCAGAACCCGCTGCCGCTGACGGCCCAGGCCTTCGACGCTCAGTTCCATCACGTCGCCGGCCTTGAGGAACTGCGGCGGCTTCATGCCCGAACCGACGCCGGGCGGGGTGCCGGTGGCGATGATGTCGCCGGGATTGAGGCTCATCATCTGGCTCAGGTAGCTGATGATATGCGCGACCGGGAAAATCATCGACGCGGTCGTCCCGCGCTGCCGCTTTTCGCCGTTCACGTCACAGCTCAGCGCCAGCGCCTGCGGGTCCGGCACCTCGTCCGCCGTCACCACCCAGGGGCCGACGGGGCCGAAGGTGTCGCAGCTCTTGCCCTTGGTCCACTGGCCGCCGCGTTCCGCCTGAAAGTGCCGTTCCGACACGTCGTTGACGATGGTGTAGCCCGCCACGTGGTCCAGCGCCTCGGCCTCGGTGACGTATTTCGCCCGCTTGCCGATCACGACGCCCAGTTCGACCTCCCAGTCGCCCTTCTGCGCGCCGCGCGGCAGGACCACGTCGTCGTTCGGCCCGGTCAGCGCCGACAGCGCCTTCATGAAGACGATGGGCTCGGACGGGATAGGCAGGCCGGCCTCCTTGGCGTGGTCGGAATAGTTCAGCCCGATGCAGACCATCTTGCCCACCCCCGCAACGGGGATCCCCAGACGCGGATCACCCTCGACCAGCGGCAGGCTTTCGACCGCGATCTCGGGCGGGCTGGCCAGCACCTCTCCGGTCAGGTCGGGCACCACGCCCGACAGGTCGCGGATACGGCCCTCGGCGTCCAGCACGCCCGGTTTCTCGGCGCCCGGCGCGCCGTAACGTAGGAATTTCATCTCTGCCTCCCTCGAATGAATTTCATCTCTGCCTCCCTCGAATGCCGGGCGAGCCTACCGCGATCCCGCGCGGTGACAAGGCCGGTTGCCTGAGCCGCCCCGCCGGGTCTAACATCCCGGCCGACCCGGAGATTTCGATGCTGCGCCTTTTCGCCCTGCTGCTTTGCCTGATCGCGGCCCCGCTTGCCGCGCAGGAGCGTGTGGCGCTGGTCATCGGCAACAGCGCCTACCTGAACGCCAAGCAGCTGCCGAATGCCGGAAACGACGCCGCCGACATCGCCGGGATGCTGCGGCAGCATGGGTTCCGGGTGTTCGACGGGCTGGACCTCGGACGGCTCGACACCCTGCGGCTGATCGACGAATTCAACCGCGCGCTCGGGCCGGACGACACGGCACTGTTCTACTTCGCGGGCCATGGCCTGCAGATCGGGGCCGAGAACTGGCTCATGCCCGTCGATGCCGAACAGGGCGACGAACTGGCGATCACCTCGTCCTCCATCCGCCTGCAGACCGTGCTGAGGGGGATGGAACTGCGGGCCGGCAACCGCATCGTCATCCTCGACGCCTGCCGCAACAACCCGTTCCTCGTCGCGGGCGCCAGCCGGTCTGCGGACGGCGGCGCGACGCGCGGCCTCAGCCGGGTCGAGGCCGGGGTCGGCAGCTACATCGCCTTTTCGACCCAGCCCGGCAACGTCGCGCTGGACGGGCGCGGCCGGAATTCTCCCTTCACCGAGGCGCTGCTGCGCCACCTCGCCACGCCCGAGCAGGACATCCACGCCGTGATGCGGGCGGTCCGGGCGGATGTCGTGAACGCCTCGGGCGGGACGCAGGTGCCGTGGGAAAACTCGTCGCTCATCGACCCGCTGTTCCTTGTGCCGACCGCGGCGGAAACCGACGGGCGCAAGGGTGTCCGGCTGAAGCCGCGCGCCATGCCCGACACCAGCGCGATGGCCTCGGTCACCGCCACGACGCCCGCGCCGCGCGCGGCTCCGGCACCCGCATTCGACCATGCCGTGCAGGGGCTGAACCCGCAGGACGACGGCTTTCTCGCCCTGCGCAGCGCGCCCGACACCAAGTCGACCATCCTGCTGAAACTGCTTGAAGGCACAAAGCTGCGGATCCTCGACCAGGATGGACCGTGGCACATGGTCGAACTTGAGAACGGCCAGCGGGGATGGGCGCTTGGCAACTGGATCCGGCAGTCAGCCCCGGTGCCCGCAACCTCTGGTATCACCCAGCCCCCCGCCGCCATCGGCATCGGCGCGCCGCCGCCGCTGCCCGCCGGGCGGATGCGTCGCGCGGACGAAATCTGCAGCTCGCTTGGCAGCGGCATCACCCTCTGCGCCTCGTCGGTCCTGCCGGATTCCAAGTCGATCACTTACGGCACCGCCAACCTGTTCGACGGACAGTTCGAGACGGCATGGATCGAGAACCATCCAGACGTAGGCGAAGGCGAATACCTGGCGTTTGACCTCGACGCACCGACAACTTTCCGCGAATTGCAGATCGTCAACGGGTATGCCAAATCCTCGAGCCTTCATGCCAAGAACGGCCGGATCAAAATCCTGACTGTCACCGGATCGAACGGAAAGAGCCAGGATCTGCGGCTGGTAGACCACGGCAGCCTGCAGACCTTTGCCCTGACCGGCTTTGACGCGGTGACATGGCTGACCCTGACGATCACCTCGGCCAAGCGCGGTCGGAAATGGGCCGATACGGCGATTTCCGAGCTCCGCCTGCGCTAGGCCGGGCGCGCCAAGGGTTGAACCCGGCGCCACCCCCTGCATATCTGTTCAGCACCACGACAACAGGAGTCACCGCATGTTCACCCTTCCCTTCCCGCTCCGCGACGCCAATGCCGGCTCTGGCGGAAAGGATCTGGGCGACCTGCCGGAATGGGACCTGACCGACCTCTATCCCGCGCCCGACGCGCCCGAGGTCAAGCGGGACCTCGACTGGCTGGAACAGGCCTGCCGCAGCTTCGCCGAGGATTACGAGGGCAAGCTCGACACGCTGGACGCCGATGCCTTCCTCGACTGCGTCAAGCGGAACGAACGGATCAGCACCGTTGCCGGGCGGCTCATGTCCTACGCGGGCCTGCGGTATTACCAGATCACCACCGACGCCGGACGCGCCAAGTTCATGTCCGACTGTCAGGACAAGGTGACGACCTACACCACGCCGCTGGTGTTCTTCACCCTCGAACTGAACCGCCTGCCCGATGACCACCTCGGCGCGCTCTTCGTCGCGAACGAGGAACTGGCGCGCTACAAGCCCGTCTTCCACCGCATCCGCGCGATGAAGCCGCACCAGCTGTCCGACGAGCTGGAGCACTTCCTGCACGACCTCGGCGTGACCGGCGATGCGTGGGAAAAGCTGTTCGACGAGACCATCGCGGGCCTCGAGTTCAATGTCGACGGCGAGGATCTCAACATCGAGGGCACGCTGAACCTGCTGACCGAGCAGGACCGCGCCAAGCGCGAGTCGGCGGCCCATGAACTGGCCCGCGTGTTCGAGGCCAACATCCGCACCTTCGCCCGCGTCCACAACACGCAGGCCAAGGAGAAGGAGATCATCGACCGCTGGCGCAAGATGCCGACGGCCCAGACCGCGCGCCACCTGTCGAACGACGTGGAGCCCGAGGTGGTCGAGGCGCTGCGCGATGCCGTCGTCGCCGCCTACCCCAAGCTGTCGCACCGCTATTACGAGCTGAAGCGCAAGTGGCTGGGCCTCGACCGGATGCAGGTCTGGGACCGAAACGCACCGCTGCCCACCAAGGACACCCGCACCATCGGCTGGCAACAGGCGCGCGAGACGGTGATGAACGCCTACAACGCCTTCGACCCTCGCATGGGCGAGATCGCGGAGCCGTTCTTTGACAAGGGCTGGATCGACGCGGCGGTGAAACCGGGCAAGGCCCCCGGCGCCTTCGCCCATCCGACGGTGACCGAGGTGCATCCCTACGTGATGCTGAACTACCTCGGCAAACCGCGCGACGTGATGACGCTGGCCCACGAACTGGGCCACGGCGTGCACCAGGTGCTGGCCGCCGGTCAGGGCGAGATGCTGTCCTCCACGCCGCTCACGCTGGCCGAAACGGCATCGGTCTTCGGCGAGATGCTGACCTTCCGCCGCCTGCTCGACAACGCCAAGGACAACCGCGAGAAGAAGACCCTGCTCGCCGGCAAGGTCGAGGACATGATCAACACGGTCGTGCGCCAGATCGCTTTCTACGATTTCGAGTGCAAGCTGCACGCCGCACGGCGCGGCGGGGAACTGACCCCCGACGACATCAACGCGCTGTGGATGTCGGTGCAGGCCGAAAGCCTCGGGCCAGCGTTCGACTTCATGGACGGGTACGAAACCTTCTGGGCCTACATCCCGCACTTCATCCACTCGCCCTTCTACGTCTACGCCTATGCCTTCGGCGACGGCCTGGTGAACGCGCTCTACGCGGTCTACCGGGAGAGCCCGGACGGCTTCCAGGACAAGTATTTCGACATGCTCAAGGCGGGCGGGTCGAAGCACCACAAGGAACTGCTCGCGCCCTTCGGCCTCGACGCCAGCGATCCGGCGTTTTGGGACAAGGGCCTGTCGATGATCTCGGGCATGATCGACGAGCTGGAGGCGATGGAGGATTGATCCGCGCCGCCCTCCTCGCCATCGGTCTGGCCACGCCTGTCGCGGCGGCCGAGGCTTGGGAGGGCACGTGGGCCTGCGCCGTCGACATGAACGATGGCGGCGTGCGCATGTCGCAGCGATCCACCGACACCTTCACGGCGACCCGCTGGGTTTCGGACGCCAAGATGCACGTGACGTCCGAAGGAACGGTGATCGACTACCGCGCGTTGACCACGTCCGACATCAACGTGACAAACGGCCTGCTGACCATGACACCGCGTTCCGCCCGGATCATCGACTTCAACCGCGACGGCGTCTCTGCGCCCGGCGACCCAGCCATCGCGCCGCTGACCGCCGCGCTGTCGGACAGCGCGGGCTGGGAATTCCCGATCGCTTTCCCCGCGACCGACCGGATGCTGATCGAGATCGACGGCGCGACCCAGACCTGCCAGCGCCTGTCCCCTCCGGCCTGACGCCATGCCCGCCGCACACTCGTTCCGCACCCGCCTCCGCCGCTTTCAGGTGCAGGCCCGCAGGTCGATCCCGCCGGGGCTGCGGCTGGTCCTCGGCATCCTGCTGATCATCGGCGGCTTTCTCGGCTTCCTGCCGATCCTCGGCTTCTGGATGCTGCCCCTCGGCATCGCCATCGCCGCGCTGGACGTCGTGCCGGTCTGGCGTCGGATGGTCTCGCTCCGCCGTCCGCGCCGCCCGCGCTGACGTCACGTCGCCGTGGTGCGGCGGCGCCGCGCCCCATAGGCTTGACGCAGACGTCAGGCCGGAGGACCTCATGGGCATCGTCACGAAATCGCTGGCCAGTCTGGCCGGGCTCGCCATCCTCGCCGTCGCCGGTGTCGCCCTGATCGTCCCGGCCAAGGTCGAAAGCGACCGGAACCCGGTCGAACCCCACGCGCCCTACCCCGTATCTGAAGCCGCCCGGACGCTGCACGGCAACCTGACCGTCGCCGACTGGCACGCCGACAGCCTATTGTGGAAACGCGACCTGACCGAGCGTGGCGACCGCGGGCAGGTCGATTTCCCGCGCCTGCGCGAGGGCGGATCGGCGATCCAGGTCTTCACCGCCGTCACGAAGAGCCCCGCGGGCCAGAACTACGACGAGAACGAAACCGGCGCGATGGACAACATCACGCTGCTGGCCATCGCCTCGCTGTGGCCGGTCCGGACCTGGCAGGACCTGACCGAACGCGCGCTCTATCAGGCGGAAAAGCTGCACGATTTCGCCGCCGACGACGGCAATGTCGCCATCATCCGGACCCGTGCAGACCTCGACACCGCGCTGGACGCGCATCGCGCCGATCCGAACGCGCTCGGCGCCGTGCTGGGGATCGAAGGCTCGCATGCGCTGGAGGGCGATCTGGCCAACCTCGACCGGCTGGAGGCGGCGGGCTACCGCGTCATCGGCCTGCACCATTTCTTCGACAACGCCCTCGGCGGGTCGCTGCACGGGACCTCGAACGCCGGGCTGACTGACTTTGGCCGCGCGGTGGTGCGCGAGGTCGCGGAACGCGGCATGGTGCTGGACCTCGCCCATTCCAGCCCGCAGGTGGTGTCCGACACGCTCGACATGGTCGAGATGCCGGTCATCGTCAGCCACGGCGGCCTGCATTCCTTCTGCCCGGTCAAGCGCAACCTGCCGGACGAGCTGATGCTGCGCGTGGCCGAAACCGGCGGCGTGGTCGGGATGGGCTACTGGGGCGACGTGACCTGCGGCGATGTCACGCCCGCGGGGATCGCGGCGATGATCGCGCAGGCGGTCGAGGTCCTGGGCGAGGATCACGTCTCGCTCGGCTCGGACTACGACGGGTCGGTCGGCACCGGGTTCGACACGTCCGAACTGCCCGCGCTGACGCAGGCGCTGATGGACAAGGGGCTGAGCGACGCGCAGATCGGCAAGGTCATGGGCGGCAACATCGTTCGCGTCCTGTCGGACCGGCTGCGCTAATCCAGCGCCCGCACCCTTTCGAGAAAGCGGTCCGTCAGGTCCTTCGCCCCGGCGTTCAGGCAATTTTCATGGAAATACCAGTAGAGGTATTTCGCATAGCGCCGCTGCACGGCGTCTGACCGCAGCAGCCGGGCAAGGTCTTCGACCGTCCCCGCCTCGTCCGCGATGTGTTGGAAATCGGTCTGGCCGCACAGGATCACCGGCTTGCGGTGCAGATAGGCCTCGATCCCGACGGCGGAGTTGATCGTCACCACCCGTTCCGCCACCGCGAGGATGTCGTGGATGTTCGCGGTGCTGACGATCAGCGCCGGAAACTCCGCCTGCAGAGCCTCCAGCGTGTCCCCGGTGGCCGGGTCGAAATCCCTCGGATGCGGCTTGACGACCACCGGACGCCCTTCCGCATTCTCCAGACAGGCGCGCAGCATCGCCCAGCGGTCGAGCCACAGCGTCTCGCCCACGATCCGGTGCCCCTCGCTCTGCAGGAAGACGGCGATGCAGCCCTCGGGCACCGCCTCCACCGCCTCGGGCTGGTCGTAGCGCGAGGTGCGCGCCGTCACCAGCCGGTCGCGCAGGCGGCGGAAAAAGGCATTGGCGGCGGTGTCGTCCACCCGCGCGGGGCGGAACGGCTTGTCGCGGATCGAGGAAAACGCCCGGATCCCCTGCGGATCGAGGTGCCAGAACGGATAGACATAGGCCACGCCCGCCGACAGCACGGATGGATGCGGAAACCGCGCGTGGTTCAGGATGTGGATGTCGCCATCCCCGACCTGATCCGCCAGCCGGTCGCGGTCCATCGGCACGCCGTCATGCGGGATCCCGCGCTCGGCCAGCCCGTCGAACAGCCGCCGGTAGAATGGCAGCATCGCGCTCCGGTCGCCCCTCAGCCAGTCCGGCGGCAGATGAAACCTGATCCTGCGCTGGCTCACCGCCCGTCAGGCCGCCGCGTCCTGCGCCAGCAGGTCATCGAACCACCGGCGGTCGGCCTCGTAACCCAGCGAGATCAGGATGTCGTGCATGACGGGGAAGCGGGTGAACTGGTCGACAATCCGGGCCCGGTGCTCGGGCTGCTTCCACTTGGCCTGCCGGGTGGTTTCCAGTTCGCGCGTGCCGTTCATGGCCCGGTCGAGTTCGTAGGACATCTTCTGCCGGTGGAAATCGCGGAACGAACCCTCGAATTTCAGGTCCAGATCGCGGGCCAGCGTGGCCTGCACCGCGTCGGGATGGGCGACGAGGTCTTCGTATTTCAGGAAGAAGATGCCCTCGGGGAACAGCCCCGCCCGCGCCACGTCGAGGATCGCCTTGTGCACCGGCAGAAAGCCCGGCGCGGTCAGGGTCGGTGCGCGGTCGGGGTAGATGTGGTAGCACTTGTCCGCGCCGTAGAAGTAATCACCTTCGACCCGGCTGTGCCGGCTGGTCAGGATGTCGCGCGGGTCGCGCAGTGTGACGATCAGGTCGACCTTCTTGCGGCCCTGCGCGGCGCGCAGGATCTGCTCAACCTCGAAGATGTCGAAGGGGCGCTTGGTGCAGACGTTGCCGGGATGGGCCAGCCACTGGATCGCCCGCGCCTCGTTCGGCGGCAGGTGAAAGCCGCGCAGCGCGTGGCGCATCATGTTGTAGAACAGCGTGCTGCCGGCACGGCCCTGTCCGGCGATCAGCAGGTGTCGGTCCATATCGGGTGCCCTCGTCTGATTCCTGGGACAGATATTGAAAGGCCGGGTTAACGCTGGGTTACGTCATTTCTGGGGCGAGGTGCGGTATGTTCGAACACCCAAGCGAAATTCAGACCGCCGCGATCCTCCACGCTCTCCCAAACGACAATGCCCCCGCGGTTTCCCGCAGGGGCGTCGCATGTCCAATCCGGCATAAGACCTCAGACGGCCGCCAGCATCCCCTTCTCCGCCGCAAGATCGCGCATCCGCTCCTGCAGCTTCTCGAAGGCCCGCACCTCGATCTGGCGGATCCGCTCGCGGCTGACGCCGTATTCGGCCGACAGATCCTCGAGCGTGATGTTCTCCTCGCTCAGCCGACGCTTGGCGAGGATGTCCCGCTCGCGGTCGTTCAGGACCGACATCGCCTCGACCAGAAGTTCGCGGCGGGCGTCCAGCTCGTCCCGCTCGGCATAGTCTTCGGCCTGGTTGGCGTCTTCGTCCTCCAGCCAGTCCTGCCACTGCATGGACCCTTCGCCCTCCGCGCCGATCTGCGCGTTCAGCGAGGCGTCGCCGCCCGACATCCGGCGGTTCATGCTGATGACCTCGTCCTCGGTCACGCCCAGATCGTTGGCGATCTGCTTGACGTTGTCGGGGTGCAGGTCGCCCTCTTCCAGCGCGCCGATACGGGCCTTGGCCTTGCGCAGGTTGAAGAACAGCTTCTTCTGCGCCGAGGTCGTGCCGAGCTTCACCAGCGACCATGACCGCAGGATGTATTCCTGGATCGAAGCGCGGATCCACCACATGGCATAGGTCGCCAAGCGGAAGCCCTTTTCGGGGTCGAAGCGTTTCACGGCCTGCATCAGGCCGACGTTCGCCTCGGAGATCACCTCGGCCTGCGGCAGCCCGTAGCCGCGATAGCCCATGGCGATCTTGGCGGCGAGCCGCAGGTGCGACGTCACCATCCGGTGCGCCGCCTGAGTGTCCTCCTGCTCGACCCAGCGTTTGGCGAGCATGTATTCTTCTTCGGGTTCCAGAAGCGGAAACTTCCGGATCTCCTGCAAGTAGCGGTTCAGGCCGCCTTCCGGCGTCGGGGCCGGCAGATTTGCGTAATTGCTCACACCCTGTCCTTCTCGTCTCATATCCCAGTTTTCATGGGGCCCAATGTTTATGGGCTTAACATCCAGATAGGCACGCGGTCCCGGTCGTTCAAGACCTCGCACATATCCTTTAACGCATTGATACCGCCGGTCCGTTGCATTTGGGAATCCGCCTCACGCGCATGTGCGAAGCGTGACGGATTGCAGGAGCGCATGCGGGCAGCTCATGCATTTTCGCATGACATTGATATGCATTCTGGCAGTAAACGTGGAAACCCGAATGCTTTAAGCCCTCGTCACATGACAACAGGTTTCAGACCAGTGACGGAAAGCGAGGGCCGCATGACATACGCCACACAGAAAGACGTCTCCAGCCGAGCCCGACGGGCCGGCTTTCTGTATCTCGGGATCATCCTGTGCGGCATCACCGCCGAGGGTATCCTGCGCGGCAGCCTGATCGACCGGAGCGACGCGGCGGCGACCGCGCAGGCCATCGCGGCGCACATCGGGTTGTTCCGCCTGTCGATCCTGCTCGACGCCGCGATGGTGGCATTCGACGTGGCGCTGGCGATGACCTTCTACCGGATGCTGCGCGGGCTGGCGCCCCGGCTGATCCTGACGGCGACCGCGCTGCGGCTGATTCAGGCGGCGATGATTTCGGGCGGACTGTTCACGCTCTTCGCCGCCGCCCGCGCCGCGACGTCTGGCGGGGATCCACTGCCCGCGCTGAATGCCCATGCCATGGGCTACGATCTGGGGCTGATCTTCTTTGGCGTGAACACGCTGATTATGGCACATCTGCTGGACCGGGCGGGGGCGCCCCGGCCGCTGGCCGCCGGACTGGCCGCCGCCGGGCTGGTCTATCTGACGGGTAGCCTGACCCGGATCGTCGCACCCGAGGTCAATGCCATCATGCAGCCCGCCTACCTCGTGCCCCTGATCGCCGAAACCGCGCTGATGCTGTGGCTGATCCTCGGCGCGCGCCCACGCCGGGCGGCGCGGGGCTAAGCGGCCCCGGCGCGGAGGGTCGAGACCAGAACCCGCATGTCGGCGGGCATCGGCGCCTCGAACCGCAGTGCATCGCCGCTGGCGGGATGGACAAAGCCCAGAACCGCCGCGTGCAGCGCCTGACGGGGAAAGCGCGCGGCGGCTTCGGCGGCGGTCTGGCCGATCAGCTTGGCGGACAGACGGCGGTCGCCGCCATAGACGGGATCGCCGACCAGCCCGTGCCCGCAATAGGCCAGGTGCACGCGGATCTGGTGGGTGCGCCCGGTCTCCAGCCGGCATTCCACCAGCGCAGCGGCGTCGGAAAACGCCTCCTCCACCCGGACCCGCGTGACGGCGTGACGCCCGCCGGCCCAGCAGACCGCCTGTTTCTGCCGGTCCGTGCGGTGCCGCCCCAGCTGGGTGGTGATCTTGAGCACCCCGCCCGGCTCGAAACTGGCGCCCCGCATCCCGCGCAGGCGCGGATCGCCGGCATCCGGCACGCCGTGGCAGACCGCCAGATAGGCCCGTTCCGCCGTATGCGCCGCGAACTGCGCCGACAGGCCCTGATGCGCGCGGTCGGATTTCGCCACCACCAGCAGGCCGCTGGTGTCCTTGTCGATCCGGTGCACGATCCCCGGCCGCTTCTCGCCGCCGACACCGATCAGCTGATCGCCGCAATGCGCCAGCAGCGCGTTCACCAGCGTGCCCCTCGGCGCGCCGGGCGCGGGATGCACCACCATGCCAGCAGGCTTCAACAGGACGATCAGGTCCTCGTCCTCGTAGCGGATGTCGAGCGGGATGTCCTCGGCCGCCATCTCGGTCTCGGCGGCCTCTTCCAGCGTGATCTGGACCAGATCGCCCTCGGCGACCACGGCCTTGGATTCCGTGACGGGCGTGCCATTGACCAGCACCGCGCCCTCGGCGATCAGCCGGGCGAGGCGGGTGCGCGACAGGACCGCCTCCTCTGGCACATCGCGGGCCAGCGCCTTATCAAGGCGGGCGGGCGGATCGGCGGCGATCCGGAAGATCAAGGTGTCAGTCATGACCAATTCCGACGATGACGGGCCGGAACCGGCCAGCCTGCGGTTCCTGCGCAGACTGGTGACGGTGCTCACCGGCGTGATGCTGGCGGGCCTGATACTCATCATCGGACTGATTGTCACCCGGTTCCGCGACACCGCCCCGCCACTTCCTGCCGAAATTACCCTGCCCGACGGCGATACGGCGCGGGCCGTGACGCTGGCCGAGGGGATGGTGCTGGTCGTGGGCGAGGCCGGGCGGCTCTATATCTACGACCGCGTGACCGGGCGGCTGAAGCAGACGGTAGACCTTTCGGACTGACCCGCGCCCGCCACCAGCGTGCGAAATGCGCCCCGCAGCTCGGTCCTGCGCGGGGGCCGGGCCTACGCTCCTTCCAGCCGGAGAGGAGACAGCCATGCACGGAGCCGCCAGCGCCCCCGAACCCGAAGCGGTCGACGCCGCCACCGAGATCCTCGCAGCCGGCGGCAATGCCGTCGACGCGGCCGTCGCCTGCGCCATGGTGCAGGGCGTGGTGGACCCGCCGATGTGCGGCATCGGCGGCTGGGGCACGCTGCAGGTCTATGCCCCCGACCACGGCGCGCACACCTGCCTGGATTTCTACGCCACCGCCCCCGCCGCGTCCCGCCCGGATCAGTGGGCGAACCGCCTGACGGGCGAGACGCGCGACGGCTGGGGTTTCCTGGTCGAGAACCACGAGAACGAACTCGGGTGGCGCGCGGTCGCCACCCCCGGCTCGATGGCCGGACTGGGCGAGGTCCACGCCCGCTACGGCTCCATGCCGTGGTCCGAGCTGCTGCAGCCCGCCATCGCCTACGCCCGTGGCGGTTTCCCGGTGCGGCCGCATTTCTTCAATTTCCTCGTGGGCGAAGGCACGCAGGGGCGGGCCGCGCAGCGCGACAAGATGCGGTTCTCGGAAACCGGGCGACGGCTCTACTATCGCCCCGACGGCTCCGCGCTGCCGGTCGGGTCGATGGTGAAGAACCCCGACATCGCCGACACGCTGGACCGCCTTGCCCGGCACGGGGTCGCGGATTTCTACCGCGGCGACCTCGCCCGCGAGATGGCCGAGGAGTTCCGCAGGCAGGACGCCCTGATCACATTCGAGGATCTGGCGAATTACCGTGTCGTCGAACGCGAACCGGTGCGCACCCGCTATAGGGGTCTGGACCTGACGACCAACTACGCGCCCGGCGGCGGGCTGGTGCTGGCGCTGATGCTGGGGATCCTCGAACGGTTCGACCTGTCCGCGCAGGAACACAACTCGGTCGATTACATCTCGCTCATCTCCAGCGCGATGCGCTACGCCACGGCACAGAAGGACGGCCAGCTCGGCGACCCGGAGTTCTTCGATATCGACCCGGACGTCTTCCTGTCGCCCGAGGTCTTCGACGCGGTCGCGGCCCGCATCCGCGCGGGCGAGACCTTCCCCGTCGACCGGCTGGAGCCGGAAACCCTGAACACCACCCATTTCTCGATCATGGACGAACGCGGCATGTCCATCGGCATGACCCATTCGCTGGGCATGGTGTCGGGCGCGACGGTGCCCGGCATGGGGTTCATGTTCAACGGGGCCATGGGGGTCTTTGACCCGCGTCCGGGCAGGCCCGGTTCCATCGCGCCGGGCAAGCGGCGCTACACCTCGGCCTGCCCGACCATCGTGTTCCGCGACGGGCGGCCCGAGATCGTGGTCGGCGCGCCGGGCGCCGCGCATATCGCGGGGTCGGTGATGCAGACGCTGGTGAACATGATCGACTTCGGCATGACCGCGCAGGAGGCGGTGCAGGCGCCGCGCATCTCAGCCACGTCGAACGCCATCGACATCGTCAACCGCATTCCCCGCCGCGTGCAGCGCGGGCTGGAGGCGCGGGGCTATACCGTGGTCCGCAACGCCCGCAGCCACACCTTCGCGCAGGTCCACTCGGTGATGCGTGATGCGCAGGGGCGGTGGTCGGGCGGGGCCGATCCGTCCTCGGACGGGGTTGTGCTGATGGCTTGAGGGGTAGCCTGAGAGCTAACCGGCGGGCCGCCCTGCCGAACGCACAGGCCGGGCCGGAGGTCCCCCTCCGGTCCGGCCGGTCTCTCTTGCACCGCCCCGTCAACGGACGGATCAGTCCGCCGCGCGCTTGCGGCCGTCGATCATCGCCCGCACGAGGTTCTCGCCATGCACGCGGCTGGCCCAGGCCACCCCGGCGAGGTGGAGCACGATCAGCAGCAGGGTCAGATTCGCCGCCACCTCGTGGATCTCCTTGAGCAGATCCCCGTCCTCGTCATGCCCCTCCCGGTGCTCGTCCGCCTCAGACCGCACGGTTGTCACGGCCCGCGGCGTCTCCGGCGCGATGATCCCGGCCAGCGGGCCGCGCCCCTCTTCCACCGCCAGCGTCGCCATGCCGGTCACGGCCGTGACGGACAGCGCCGCCAGCAGCGCGACGGTCATGGCCCCGCCCGCCGGGCTGTGGCCGATGTGACGCTCCGCCCGGCCCGCGATCAGATCGCGCAGATATCCGAAAACCCGCCCCGGCCCGGTGACGAAATCCGTGAACCGCGCCCGCCGGGGGCCGACCAGCCCCCAGAGGATCCGCAGCGCGACGGTCCCGGCGATGGCGTAGCCGGCCCAGGTGTGCAGCCATTCCGGCTCGCCCTCGGTCAGGTAGGCGGTGGCGAAGGCCACCACCAGCACCCAGTGGCCCACGCGGATCAGGGGATCCCAGACCCGCACCATGGCCCCGTCCGACGCGCCGGACATCAGTCGTCGTCCCGGCCATAACGGCGGTCGTCATCGTCGCGGTAGGGCAGAACCTCGCCCGTGGCGGCGTCCAGCAGCGCCTCGACCCGCATGCCGCGCGCGTCGGTCATCTCGACATCGTAGAGACCGCGCTCCAGTTCGATCTCGTGCAGGGTGTAGCCCTGTCCTTCGAGCATCGTCGCGATCTCGACGATGCTCATCACGGCGCGCGGCGGCGCGGCGGGCTGATCCGGCGCGGGGGTGGTGCGATCCTGCCCGACGGCGAAGGGGGCGGAAAGTGCGGTGACCAGAGCAGCGGTCAGGACGATTTGGCGTTTCATGTCGTGTCTCCTTGTCCGGGGCGGCCCGATCGGCCGCCGGTGTCCCCTGTCTGCCCCGACTCGCCTGACGCCCTCCTGACCGGGGCCGTCAGCTTGCCGTCAGGTTCGCTGCGATAGAGAATGACCCCATGCGCCCCCTTGCCCTCCTCCTGTGCTGCCTCGCCCTGCCCGTCCTTGCGGACGACAACGATCACGACCGCGCCCGCCGGGCCCTGCAGGCGGGCGAGATACTGCCCCTGTCCGAGATCCTGGAGCGCGCCGAAACCGCGCGCCCCGGCCGGGTGATCGAGGTCGAACTGGACCGCGACGACGGCCGCTGGATATACGAGCTGGAGATGGTGACCGACACCGGGCGGCTCTACGAGATGGAGCTCGACGCCGCGACCGGCGCGATCCTCAAGATCGAGGCAGAAGAGGACGACGACTGACATGCGGGCCCTTGCGGTCGAGGACGACCCCCGTATCGCCGAAGACCTGCGCGCCGCCCTCGCCGCCGCCGGATTCCGGGTCGAGGTCACGGGTGACGGCACCGATGCGTGGTTCCTTGGCGATACCGAGGATTACGACCTCGTGGTTCTGGACCTCGGCCTGCCGGGTCTCGACGGCCTGGCGGTGCTGAAACGCTGGCGTGCGAACGGGCGGAGGATGCCGGTTCTGGTGCTGACCGCGCGCGGCACCTGGCAGGAACGGGTCGAGGGGATCGAGGCCGGGGCCGACGACTACCTGCCGAAACCCTTCCGCATGGAGGAACTGGTGGCCCGCGCCCGCGCGCTCGTCCGCCGCGCCGGCGGGCACGCGGCCCCGGTGCAGGAGGCCGGCGCGCTGAGCCTCGACACCAACCGGATGGAGGTCGCCCTGAACGGCGTGGCCGTGCCGGTGTCCGCGCTGGAATACCGCCTGCTGGCCTGCCTGATGCAGAACCGCGACCGGCCGGTCCCGCCGGGCGAGCTGCTGGAACAGCTTTACGGCGACGACGACGCGCGCGAGGCGAACGCGCTGGAGGCCGTCATCGCGCGGCTGCGGCGCAAGCTCGGCCCCGGCGTGATCGGCACCCGCCGCGGTTTCGGCTACTACCTGGAGCAGACATGAGCCTGCGCCTGCGCCTTGCCGTCGTCGGGGCCCTCGCGATCCTGCTGGCCCTCGGGCTGACCGCGTTCGGGTTGTCGCAGCTGTTCGGCGCCCATGTCGAACGCCGCGCGGTGGCCGAGATGGGGGTGCAGCTGGATCAGCTTCTGGCGGGTCTGGATCAGGGGGCGGACGGGCTGGACGTCGCCCGACCGCCCGCCGATCCCCGCTTCGAACAGCCCTACGGCGGCGTCTACTGGCAGGTCGAGGCGGCCTCGGGCATCGACCGCTCGCGCTCGCTCTGGGACGCGGCGCTGGCGCTGCCGCAGGACCGGCCCGACGACGGCGGCGTGCATGTCCACAGTCTGCCCGGACCACAGGACCGGCCCCTTCTGGTGCTCGAACGGATGGTTACCCTGCCCGTGCGGCTTGGCGGCGGATCGGTGCGGGCCGCCGTGGCGATGGACGCGAGCGAGCTCGAGGCGGCGCGCCGCGCCTTCCTGACCGACCTCGCCCCCTATCTCGTCCTGCTCGCCCTGACCCTGACCGCGGCGGGCTGGGCCCAGCTCTGGGTCGGGCTCAGACCGCTCGGCAGCCTCGGCGCACGGGTCGCGGCACTGCGCGCCGGTGCGGCGGACCGGCTGGGCGCCGACTGGCCGGTCGAAGTGCGCCCCGTGGCGGCCGAGATCGACGCCCTGCTGGCCGCGCGCGAGGCCGAGACCGCACGGGCCCGCACCCGCGCCGCCGACCTAGCCCACGGGCTAAAGACCCCGCTGCAGGCCCTGATGGGCGAGGCCGCACGCCTGCGCGCCGCCGGGGCCGCCTCTCAGGCTGCCGCGATCGAGGACACCGCCCGCGCCATGCGCCGCACCGTGGACCGCGAACTGGCCCGCGCCCGGACCGCCGCGCGATCCGCCGACGCGCGATCCGATGCGGCCGAGGTGGCAGAACGTGTCGCCGCCGTGCTGAAACGGACCCCGGACGGACCCCGGCTGGCGTGGCGGCAGACCATTCCGCGCGGCACCGCCGTGGCGCTCGACGAGGGCGATCTGGCCGAGGCCATCGGCGCACTGGCCGAAAACGCGGCCCGGCATGCGCGCGGGGCCGTCACGTTTTCGGCGCTCGTGCGGGGCGGTGCGGTGCACGTGACCGTGGCCGACGACGGCCCCGGCATTCCGGAAGCGCAGCGCGCGGCGATGGTGCGCCGCACGGCACGCGCGGACGAAAGCGGCAGCGGTCTTGGGCTGTCGATCGCCGCCGGCATCGCCGAGGCGGCGGGCGGCGGTCTGGCGCTGGACGACGCTGAGCCGGGTCTGGCCGCGACGCTGATCCTGCCGCAGCCGGTCCGGCGCGCCTGAGCGCGGCGGTGTCGCACCCGCCCCCGAAAGGGGCGGATGCCGTGTGTTGCCGGTTAACGGATCAGCTGGCCGCGACGGCCCGCTTGGCCATCACCCGGATCAGGTTGGCGCGGTATTCGGCATCGCCGTGGATGTCCGACAGCAGGCCATCGGCAGACACGTCGACCCCGGCCACCGCATCCGGCGACCAGTTCGACGACAGCGCCGCCTCCAGCCCCGCGTGGCGGAAGACACCGTCCTCGCCCGCGCCGGTCACGGCGACACGCGCGCCGTTCGCCGTCTTGGCCACGAACACGCCGACCAGGCAGAAGCGCGAGGCGGGCTGCTTGAACTTGGCATAGCCCGCCTTCTCAACCGCCGGGAACTTGACCGCCGTGACGATCTCGCCCTCTTCCAGCGCCGTCATGAACAGGCCCTGGAAGTAGTCGTCCGCCGCGATCTCGCGCCGGTTCGTCACCACCGTGGCCCCCATGCCCAGTACCGCCGAGGGATAGTCCGCCGCCGGGTCGTTGTTGGCGATGGACCCGCCGATGGTGCCCGCGTTGCGGACCATCGGATCGCCGATCCCGCCCGCCAGCTTGGCGAGCGCCGGGTGCACGTCCTTGCTGGCGGCGACCTCGGCATGGACCGTGGTCGCGCCGATGGTGACACCGCCGCCCGAGGCGCTGATGCCCGACAGGCCCAGCCCCCGGATGTCGATCAGGTCGGAGGGCGAGGCGAGGTGCTGCTTCATCGTGGCGATCAGAGTCTGACCGCCCGCCAGCACCTTGGGATCCTCGCCCGACCCGAGGGCCGCGACCGCCGCGTCGATGTCCGCGGGCTTGTGGTATTTCGTCGGATACATGGGTGTTCCTCCTTACCCGGCCGCGTGGATCGCCTTCCACACCGCGGAGGGCGTGGCGGGCATCGCGAGGTTGTTGTTGCCGATGGCGTCGGTGATGGCGTTGATGACCGCCGGCGGCGAGCCGATCGCGCCCGCCTCGCCACAGCCCTTGATCCCCAGCGGGTTGTTCGGGCAGGGCGTCGAGGCATGGTGCACGCTGTAGGACGGCAGGTCGTCGGCGCGCGGCATGGTGTAGTCCATGTAGCTGCCGGTGATCAGCTGCGCGTCGTCGTCATAGACGACCTGTTCGTGCAGCGCCTGACCGATGCCCTGCGCGATCCCGCCATGCACCTGCCCCTCGACGATCATGGGGTTGATAATGGTGCCGAAATCGTCCGAGGCGGTGAACTGCACGATCTCGACCTCGCCCGTTTCGGGATCGACCTCGACCTCGCAGATGTAGGTGCCCGCCGGGAAGGTGAAGTTGGCCGGATCGTAGAAGGCGCTTTCCTTCAGCCCCGGTTCCAGATCGGGCGGCAGGTTGTGGGCGGTGTAGGCGGCCAGGCCCACCTCGTGCCACAGCATCTGCTTGTCGGTGCCCGCGACCTTCACCGCGCCGCCTTCGATGACGATGTCGTCCTCGCTGGCTTCCAGCACGTGGGCCGCGATCTTCTTCACCTTGGCCTCGACCTTGTCCATCGCCTTGACGATGGCCGACATCCCGACCGCGCCGGAGCGCGAGCCGTAGGTGCCCATGCCGAACTGCACCTTGTCGGTGTCACCATGCACGATCGACACGTTCTCGATCGGCTGGCCGAAGCGTTCCGCCACGATCTGGGCGAAGGTGGTCTCGTGCCCCTGCCCGTGGCTGTGCGAGCCGGTCAGGATCTCGATCGTGCCCACCGGGTTCACCCGCACCTCAGCGGATTCCCACAGGCCGACACCGGCCCCGAGCGACCCGACAGCGGCCGAGGGCGCGATCCCGCAGGCCTCGATGTAGGAGCTGTAGCCCAGCCCCCGCAGCTTGCCGCGCGACTTCGCCTCTTCCTTGCGGGCGGCGAAGCCCGCGACATCCGCCGCCGCCATCGCCTGTTCGAGGTTCGCGTCGAAATCGCCGATGTCGTAGTTCATGATGACCGGCGTCTGGTGCGGGAAGCTGCGGACGAAGTTCGCCTGCCGCAGCTCTGCCGGGCTGACGCCCAGCTCACGCGCCGCCGTCTCCATAACCCGCTCGACGAGGTAGCAGGCCTCGGGCCGCCCCGCGCCGCGATAGGCGTCGACCGGCACGGTGTTGGTGTAGACCGCCCGGACGTTGCAGTGGATGTTGGCGATGTCGTACTGCCCCGACAGCAGCGTGGCGTAGAGGTAGGTCGGCACCGCCGACGAGAACAGCGACATGTAGGCGCCGAAGTTGGCGATGGTGTCGATCTTGAAGCCGACGATCCTGTTGTTCTCGTCGAACCCCATCTTGGCCGTGCTGACATGGTCGCGGCCATGGGCGTCGGTCATGAAGGCCTCGGACCGGTCCGAGGTCCATTTCACCGACTGCCCGGTCTTCATCGAGGCCCAGAGACAGGCGATCTCCTCGGGGTAGATGTAGATCTTGGAGCCGAAGCCGCCGCCCACATCCGGCGCGATGACCCTGAGCTTGTGCTCGGGTGCGACGTTGTAGAAGGCCGACAGCACCAGACGGGCCACGTGCGGGTTCTGGCTGGTGGTGTAGAGCGTGTAGTGATCCTCGGAGGTGTCGAAGATCGCCACGGCCGAGCGCGGCTCCATCGCGTTCGGGCTCAGCCGGTTGTTGGTCAGGCTGATCTCGGTGACGTGCTTGGCTCCGGCCAGCGCCGCGTCTGTCGCCGCCGCGTCGCCGATTTCCCAGTCGTAGATCAGGTTGCCGGGCGCGTTGTCATGCACCTGCGGCGCACCCTCCGCCAGCGCCTTGACCGATGCGGCCACGGCGGGCAGCACCTCGTAATCCACCGCGACGGCCTCGGCCGCGATGCGGGCCAGTGCCTGCGTTTCCGCGATGACGATGGCCACCGCGTCGCCGACATAGCGGACCCGGTCGGTCGCCAGCGCGGACCACGGGCCCATGTTCATCGGGCTGCCGTCCTTCGACGTGATCGCCCAGCCACAGATGATGTTGCCGATGCCGTCGCCGGTCAGCTGGTGACCGTTCAGAACGTCGATCACGCCTTCCATCTCGAGCGCGGCCGAGGTGTCGATCCCGTTGATCTTCGCATGCGCATGGGGCGACCGGACGAAGGCCGCATAGGCCTGATTGTCCACCCTCACGTCGTCGGTGTATTTGCCTTTGCCGGTGATGAAGCGCTTGTCTTCCTTGCGCTTCACGCGGGCGCCGATTCCCACTTCTGCGTTCATCTCGTGCTCCTCCCGCTCACATTTCCTGTGCGGCCTGCGCGACCGCCTTGACGATGTTGTGGTAGCCGGTGCAGCGGCAGATATTGCCCTCCAGCCCCTGCCGGATATCCGCCTCGGACAGCGTCTTGCCCGCCGCCTTGGCCGTCTCGACCAGCTTGACGCTGCTCATGATCATGCCGGGGGTGCAGAAGCCGCACTGAAGACCGTGATTGTCGTTGAAGGCCCGCTGCATCGGGTGCAGCTCGCCGTTCGTGGCCAGCCCCTCGATCGACGTCACCTGTGCGCCGTCCAGCGCGACGGCCAGCGCCGAGCAGGACTTCACCGCCTTGCCGTCGACATGCACCACGCAGGCGCCGCACTGGGTGGTGTCACAGCCGACGTGGGTGCCGGTCAGGCGCAATTCCTCGCGCAGGAACTGCGACAGAAGGGTTTCGTCGGGAACGTCCCGGCTCACCTTCCTGCCGTTCACGGTCATGGTTACCTTGGTCATAAAGTCCTCCCATCAGCGGCTCTGGCGGCCGCGTTCTTCGAAATTTCTAGGGCCGGAAGGGCCGGTCTGTCGGTGTCGCGGGATCGAAGGAGAGCCGTGCCGCGACCGGACCGAAGCCCGGTCCCCCGGCGGACGCGCCAAGTGTTTCGGTCGCATTGCGAAACGCGGCGCCACGGCCGGAATCAACGGCCTTCGCGGCCCTTGCCATGATGGCGGCAGGCGCAGCGCGCCGCTGCGCGAACGCCGCCCGGTCCTCCCCGGTCCAGTCCAAATCGACGCCCTCCCCGCGACGAAATTGCACGTATCTGGATAAGACTCCCTGTTTCGATTCTTTGCAACCAACGACTTAGCGGACCGGCTGCATTCCCCGGTCTGTCGCGAGCGCTCGGGTCAGGTCGGCGATGCTGTCCAGCGAGTGGCAGGCGCGGAAGCTGTCGACATGCGGCAGCAATGTCCGGATGCCCCCCGCCCGCGCCTCGAAGGCGTCCCACCGCAGCAGCGGGTTCAGCCAGATCAGGCGGCGGCAGGACAGCGACAGACGCTCGGCCTCGCGGTCGAGTTCACCCAGATCGCCACGTTCCAGACCGTCGGTGATCAGCATCACCACCGCCCCCTGCCCCAGCACCCGGCGCGACCAGTCGCGGTTGAAGCTGCGCAGCGCCGCGCCGATCCGCGTGCCGCCTTCCCAGTCCGCCACCTCGCGGCCCAGCACGGCCAGTGCCTGATCCACGTCCTTGTGCGCCAGCGCGCGCGTGACGTTGGTCAGCCGCGTGCCGAAGGTGAAGGCATGCACGCGGCTCCAGCCGGAATTCGGCGTCCACGTCAGGGCGTGCAGGAAATGCATCATAATCCGGCTGTAGACGGACATCGACCCCGACACGTCGCACAGCACCACCAGCGCGGGCGGGCGGGTGCCGGGACGGCGCAGCAGCAGGCGCTCGACCTCGCCCCCCTTGCGCATCGACCGGCGCAGCATCCGGCCCACGTCGGGCCGCCGCCCCTGCGGTGCGGAGACCGTGCGCCGGGTCCGCAGCGGCGGCGCGGGCAGCACGAGGCGGCGGATGGCGGCGGCGGCGGTCGTGATCTCGTCTGCCGTCATCTGCTCGAAGTCCTTGGAGCGTATCTGCTCCGCCCGGCTCCAGCTCAGCGAGGCGTCGAGTTCGAGGCTCTGACGCTCCTGCGCCGGGACGGTGTCGCGGTCGGGCCGGTCCTGCGCCAGCGCCTCCTGCGCCCGGCGTTCGGCGGCCTTGGGCGGGCCCTTGTCGGCGGACATCGTCTGCAGCACGGGCAGCATGATCTCCATCATCTTCTCGATGTAATCCGGCGTGCGCCAGAACATGCGGAAGAGCTGGTGGAAGGTCTCGAAATGCTCGGGCCGGGTGATCAGTGTCGCACGAAGAACCCAGTAGAAGTCCTCGCGCTGCGTGAACCCGGCCACCCGCACCGCCTGCAGAGCATTGTGCAGCTGCGATGTGCCGACCTTGACCCCCGCCCGCCGCAGGGCATGGACGAAATGCGTCACGTTCTCGGCCAGCCGCCCGCCCGGCGCGATCTTTGGTTCAGGCGGCGAGGCCACGCCGCGCCTCTTCCAGAATCCGCGCCGCCTCGGACCCGGCGATCCGCGCGATGTCGTCCTGATACTTGAGCAGCGCCCCCAGCGTGCTGGACACCAGTTCCGGGCTGAGCGTCAGCGCGTCGAGCGCGATCAGGCATTGTGCCCAGTCGATCGTCTCGGCCACGCCGGGCTTCTTGAACAGGTCCTCGCTGCGCAGCCGGGTGACGAAGGCCACCACCTCGCGCGACAGGTCGTCGGCGCAGTCGGGAATGCGGGCCCGCAGGATCGCGACCTCGGTGTCGAAATCCGGGTAATCCACCCAGTGATACAGGCACCGCCGCTTGAGCGCGTCGTGCACCTCGCGCGTGCGGTTCGAGGTCAGGATGACCACCGGCGGTTCCTCGGCGCGGATCGTGCCGATCTCGGGGATCGTGACCTGGAAATCGCTCAGCGCCTCCAGCAGGAACGCCTCGAACGGCTCGTCCGTGCGGTCGACCTCGTCGATCAGCAGCACCGGCGGGCCCTCGGGATGCGGCTCCAGCGCCTCCAGCAGGGGGCGTCGGATCAGGTATTCATCCGTGAACAACTCGTCCCGCAGCGCCTTGCGGTCGGCGGTGTGCGTCGCCTCGGCGGTGCGGATCGCGATCATCTGCGCCGAGAAGTTCCATTCGTAGATGGCCGAGGCCGCGTCCAGCCCCTCGTAGCACTGCAGCCGGATCAGCCGCCGCCCGAGGGCCGCCGCGATAGCCTTGGCGATCTCGGTCTTGCCCACGCCCGCCTCGCCCTCGAGGAACAGCGGCCGCCGGAGCTTGAGCGCCAGAAACGCCACCGTCCCGAGGTCGCGGCCACAGACATAGTCCTGGCCCCGGAGCAAGGCGACGGTGTCGTCGATGCTAGTAGGGATATCCCGTGTCACAGCGTCCTCCCCGCCTGCTGGCCCAGTTAATCATCGCGCCCTGCGGCTGTCCATGACCGGGCTTTCATAAGGGCTTGCCGGACCGCGCGGCCCGCAATACCGATTGCGTATCCCGAGGGAGCCCGGAACGTCCGGTGTTCCGGCCCAGAGGTATCCGCCCATGCTCATGCCGATGTCCGGCCGACTTTCGCTGCGCTCCATGGACCGTCAGGACTTTGACCGGATCCGAAGCCTCGTGCAGGGCAACATCCTTTTCGACCTCGATCCCCAGACGGACGGACCCGCGCATATCGAGATCGGCGCGCTGATGTTTCCCGACCTGCTGGTGACGGATGTCGCGCTGGACAACGTGATGGCCACCCGTCGGCCGGATCACATCGCCGCCGACGGCAATGACGATGTGACCCTGAACATCCCGCTGCAGGGGTCCGGGCTGATGACCTTTCCGCAGCGCACCGGCCCCTCGGGGGCCTTCGCGCTGGAGCCGGACGGACGGGCGCTGGTCATGACAAACGACGAGCCCTACCGCGGCACCTGCAGCCATGTCAGGTCCATCGTGATCTCGATGCCGCAGGCGGTGCTGGCGCCGCTGTCGCTGGACTTGGACAGGTTGCGCGCCGAAGGCGTCGCCCGTACCGCCGCCGTCACCCTGCTGGCGGACTACGCGCAGCTCGTCTGTCGTCAGGTCGATGCGCTGGCGCCGAACCTGTCGCGCCTCGCCTCGGCCAACATGCAGTCCATGCTGCGGATGATCCTGCAGGATGCCGAAACCCCCGAGGTCGACACCGCGCGGCAGAACATCCGGCTGGACACGATCAAGGAAGACATCCGCGCGAACCTGAGTTTCCCCATGCTGACGCTCGACTGGCTGGCGCCGCGTCACAACCTGAAGCCGCGCCAGATCCAGAACCTGTTCTACGGTCAGGGCGAAAGCTTTTCCCGCTTCGTCCTGCTGGCGCGGCTGGATATGGCGCGACGGATTCTGGAAAGCCAGTTTGCCGAGACCCGGTCGATCAGCGAGGTCGCCCTGTCGAGCGGGTTCAACGACATCTCCTACTTCAACAACTCGTTCAAGAAGCTCTACGGGCATACCCCGAAACGGGTGCGCGAACTAGCCGTCGCACGGCGCAGCGCCCTGCATGCTACGGACGAGCCGGAGCAGGAAGCGGAGTAAAATCCACCAACCGTCCCGCCCAAGACACCCCGAGCCCGCGCCTCCTATACAGGCGCGACGTTTCAACAGGCGACAGGGTCGGACGGGTTATGGGTCACAGGTCATTCGCGGCACGCAACGCGGTGTCTTTGCAGGCGTTTCTTACGGTTACGACGGCCCTGGCCGCCTTGCCGTCGTGCGTCATGGCACAAGAAATCTGGACGGGCGCGGTCAGCTCCGACCTGACGGTCGACGGCAACTGGCAGGACGGATCGACACCGGTGCCGCCGCCCGGCGGCACGACCTTCACCGTCGGCAATTCGACCGACGCCATCGGGAACATGCCGGTCGTCACGACGGGGCAGAGCTTCGTCAGCCGGGGGCTCTCGATGGGTGGCCGGCAGGACGCCACGCTCGACATCCGGTCGGGCGGCACGCTGCAACTGGGCTTCGCCGGCGCGTCGGGCCGACTGATCGTCGGCGACAACGCGGGCCCGCTCGGGACCGGGCAGACGGCCCGCGTCAACGTCGAGGGGCTGCTGGACATATCGCAGGGCGGAACGGGCGGCACCGTGACTGTCGGAAACCTCGCGGGCGCGCAGGCCGAGATCGACATCCGCAACGGCGGCGCGATGACGGCGGGTTCGCTGTGCGTGGCCTGCGGCGACGGGCCCTTCGCCGGCACCGGCACCGTCACGATCAGCGGTGCCGGGTCGCGGCTGGACACGCTCGGCAACGCCGGCCTGCGGGTCAGCGGCGCAACGACAACCTCGGGCACCGGTACGCTGCGGATCCTCGACGGCGCCGAATTCCAGGCGGCTGCGGCAAGCGGATCGACCCTCGGGCACAACGGCCGGATCGAGGCGCGCGGCGCGGGCAGCCTGTTCGACCTGAACAGCGCGCTGAACCTGACGGGCGGCGACCTGACCGTCGCGGACGGGGCACGCGCGAACATCCAGTTCCTGAACATCTCGAACGCAGGCGCCTCGATCGCCGTCGAGAACGGTGGCGTCCTGGCCTCCACCACGGCTTCGAGCTGGCAGATCGGGCAGGACGTCAGCCTGCGGGTCGCAGGCGCGGGCAGCGAACTGCTCGTGCAGGGGTCCTTGTCGATCAATTCCAGCAACATCGGTGCCCCCGTGGCCGACGTGGTGATCGAGAACGGCGGGCGCGTCGTCTCCTCCTCAGCCCAGGACAGCGGGCTCGGCTTTGGCGAGGCGCGCCGCGTGCTGGTGCGCACCGGTGGCGAGCTGAGCCTTGGCGGCGGGCTGGTGATGAACACCGGCGCCCTCGAGGTCGAGGGCGGCACCGCCACCATCAACGGCGCCCTGACGATGGGCAGCTTCTTTTCCGGCAACAGCCTGACGCTGATCGACAGCGATTTCACCGCGACCCGGATCATCACGGGTGGCGGCACCGGGCCGGCCAACGTCATCAACCTGGGCGGCACGGCAGGCGGCCCCGCCGGCGCGCTCGGCACATTCGCCGTGGACGAAGTGCGCCTGAATCCATCGGGCGGCGGCGTGCCGGGCGAGATGATCCTGAACCACACCGAGACCGACTATCGCCTGTCGGCCACGATCGGCGGGTCGCAGGGCGTCATCCGTCACATCGCGGGCGACACGATCTACGATGCGCCGTTCAATCCCGCGATCCTGCCGGTGTTCCGTGGGGAACTAGCGATCACCGGCGGCACCTTCACAGTCGATTCCACCTTCGGCGAATCCGCGGCCCTGACGACCGCCACGGTCGCCAACGGGGGCACGCTGGCCGGGGCCGGATCGCTGAACGCGCGCACCGTCGTCACCGACGGCCGCCTCGCGCCCGGCAGCGACGGGACCGGCACGCTTTCGCTGTTCGGCGACCTGTTCCTGGCCGCGCGCGCGCAGCTCGACTACCAGCTGGGCGCGCCGGGCGGCGTCGCCGGCGTGGACAGCGACCTGATCAACATCGGCACCGGTTTCAGCCTGACACTGGACGGCACGCTGAACCTCGCGGATGCGGGCGGCTTCGGGCCGGGGCTCTACCGGCTGATGAACTTCACCGGGCCGCTGACCGACAACGGCCTCGACCTCGGCACGCTTCCGGCGGGGTTTTCGGCCAGCGACATGGCGGTGCAAACCTCCGTCGCCAACCAGGTGAACCTGCTGGTCAACGCCCCGCCGCCCCCGCCCGCCACCGCGGGCTTCCTCTGGGACGGCATCAACACCACCGCGAACAACGTGGTCGACGGCGGCAGTGGCACCTGGACCGCGACCGGCACCAACTGGACGATCCTGAACGGCACCGCCAACGGGGCCTATGACGACCGGCAGCTGCTGATCTTCGCCGCGCCGGGCGGCGCGGTGACGCTGGACCTCGGGACCGGGGCGCTGACCGTGGACGCGGGACTGCAGTTCGCGGCGGACGGCTATGTCCTGGCGGGGGCGGACCTTGCGATCACCGACGACATGGTCCTGCGGATCGGCGACGGCACGGCGGCAGGCGCGGGCATTGTCACCACCTTCGCAAACGGCTTCACCGGGGCCTTCGACATCGAAAAGACCGACCTCGGCACCGCCGTCTTCAACGGCACCGGATCGGGCACCGGCGCGCTCGAGATCAACGCAGGCCGCGTGATCGCCAACGGCGCGCTGACCAACACCGACACGCTGGTGCTGGGCGGCGGGACACTGGGCGGGACCGGCACGCTGGCGGGCGCCGTCGATGTCCGCGCGGGCGGCACACTCGGCGCGGGCGACCCGCTGGTCGCCGGGAACCGGATCGGGACGCTGACCGCCGACAGCGCAACCTTTGCCTCGGGCTCCGTCCTCGCGGTCGAGCTGAACGACGGCGGCGCCACCGCGGGCGTCAACAACGACATCCTGCGCACGCGGGCGGCGATCATCAACGGCGGCACCGTGCAGGTCCGCGCGGCGAACGGCACCGACGACGGCAGCACCTACACCGCCGGGACGCGCTACACGCTGGTCAACGCAACGGCGGGCGTCACGGGCACCTTCACCACCCTGGACGAGAACTTCGCCTTTCTCGATTTCGCCCTCAGCTACGACCCGAATAACGTCTTCCTGACCTCGGTCGCGCTGACGACGCCCGGCGGCGGGTTCTGCCTGCCGGGTTACACGTTCAACCAGTGTTCGACCGGGAACGGGGTCGGCTCGCTCGGGTCCGGCACGCTGTTCAGCGCCGTGCAGGGCCTGTCCGCCGCCGAAGCGCCGCGCGCGCTCGACGCGCTGTCCGGCGAAATCCACGCGACCCTGTCGACCGCGCTGACCGAGGACAGCCGCCACCTGCGCGAGGCCGCCCTGTCGGCGGCCCGCAACGACGAGGGCCGGCGCGCATGGGTGCAGGTCTACGGCTCGGACGGGCATATCGGATCGGACGGCAATGCGGCGCGGGCGGACACGCGGTCGGCAGGCCTGACCTTCGGCCTGCCGCTGGTCGCGGACGGGCAGACGACGATGGGGATCTTCGGCGGCTACGGCGCGTCCGAGCTGTCGATCGGCGACACCCGCGCATCGTCCTCGACAACCAAGAGCTGGCACATGGGCGTCTACGGCCGTCACAGCTGGGGCGCGCTGAGCCTGTCGGGCGGGGCCAGCCAGTCGTGGCACAGCATTGACGTCACGCGGACCGCCGCCTTCACCGGCTTCAGCGACCGGCTGACCTCCTCGATGAACGGCCGAACGACGCAGGTCTTCGCCGAAACGGCCTGGCGGATGGAGGGCAAGGACGGCTATGTCGAGCCCTTCGCAGGTCTCGCCTATGTCCGCACCGCCATCGACGGCAGCGGCGAAAGCGGCGGCGCTGCGGCGCTCACCGTGGCGGGGAGCCGTCACGACCAGCTCTATTCCACGCTGGGCCTGCGCGGCGGCACCAGCTTCGGGAGCGGCACGGGGCGCGTGACGGTCGACGGCGGGATCGGCTGGCGGCACGCCTTCCTCGACGTGACGCCCGAAACCAGCCACAGCTTCGCGGGCGGTTCGGCCTTCGCGATCCGCGGCGCGCCCGCGGCGCGCGACGCTTTGGTGATCCATGCGGGGGTGTCGGGCAAGCTGTCGGCCAAGACCGACTTCAATATCGGGTATTCCGGCGCCATCGCCTCGGGCAGTGCCGAGCACAAGCTGTCCGGTATGCTCAAGGTCTCGTTCTGAACCCGTGTCGGCGGGCGGGGCTTCCCCTGCCCGCGGACCTCATATTCATGCGTCTCCGCCGGGCAGGACCGCGACATAGTCCGCCGCCCCCTCTTCCAGATGCGCCGCCCCTGCCCGCTCGGTAACCGCGACCATCGCCCCGGTCACGCCCAGATCGGCCAGTTGCCACGACACGCCGCCGCTGAACTGCAGATGGCCCTTGCCGATGATCCCCACGACCAGCGGTCCGCCCACCTCGACCGCCCCGGCGATGCGGGTGGCAAAGCTGCGGTCCCAGACCTCCTGCGCGCGGATGAAGCGGGTGAACTCGGGCGACAAGGCATCCGCGCCGCGCCGCTCCTGCGGGACGCCACGGGCGAGGTCGAAGATGAACCGGCGGTAGGGCTCCGACGACGGGCGCGCGGGTGTCAGCCCCTCGCGATCCGCCTCGGGCACGCTGTCCCAACCGCCCTTACCGACCTCGCGGACGAGGCCCCGACGGCAGTTGAGGCCGATCATGCGGGTCCCGGTGTCCCGGCAGAACCGGAACAGCGGCAGGTAGAGTTCGGCCGGAAAGCCCCAGACCTCGCCCCATTCCGCACGCTCCAGAAACGCCTCTTCGGACAGCCGCCCGGCGACCCAGTCGGCCAGCACCGGGTCGAGCCGGGCCGGGAACATCTCGAACCCCAGCACCACCTCGCGCCGCGCCAGCAGGCCCGCCGCGACGTGCAGCTGCCAGCGGTGGATGTCGGCCCGGTCATGCGTTTCGCCCAGCAGGACCACCGGCGCCCGGGCCATTTCGGCCAGCACGACGGCGTGGGGGACCACGGCATCGCCGCCGGGCCGGTACCAGTGCGGCGCGGTCATGCCGGGGTGGCCGGGACCACCGCGACCTGCAGCCCGGTCGGCGCGCCGTCGGCATCCAGCGCGACCCAGCCCTCGGGCGTCTCGCGCCAGTCCGCGACGGCCCCGGCCTTGAGATGCAGGTGGAAGTCGCCGGTCATCACGTTGGCAAAGCCCATGGCCGGGCGCACCTCTTCGATCCGGCCCCGCCACGACTGTTCGCGCCCGTCGAGGGTCATGCGGATCTCGACCTCGGCCGCCCCGGCCCGCAGCCGGTCGAGCAGGACGAAACCGGGATCCGCCGACATGTCGCCCGTATCGTCGGACATCGACGGCATGCGTCGCTCCTTGGGCGCGATCTCGACGCGCGTGCCGGTGTCGACGGCGGCCACGAAGGCCTCGGCCCCTTCCATGGCGATGGCGCTGAACAGGACCTCGTCGCCGTCCTCCTGAAACTCGATGGCGGGATAGAACTTGCCCCGCATCTCGGAACTGGTGTCCAGCACGATCCGCCGCACCGCCGCCGGATCGACCCGCGCGGTGTGCACCGGCCCGCCGAGGGCGAAGCGGTCGCCGTCCGCCGCCACCGCGCCGACGGCGCCGATGCGTTCATGCGTCGCGCCGGCGTGGCGCAGGACGATCATCACCTTCTCCTGCCCCGCCAGCCGGCCGAGGACCTGCGCCGGATCGGCGCCTTCCAGATGCCAGCGGCCTTTCTCGATCTCGGTCATGCGGTTTTCCTTTCGGTTTGTGGGACCTCTCCGATGGTCCAGACTCCGGTGTGGTCGAGCCCGACAGGCTCTCGGTGCGCGACACAGAGGATCGCTGCGGTCGGCAGGTCGCGGCGCAGGATCGCCAGAAGGTTCGCCTCGCTCGTCGCGTCCAGCGCCGAGGTCGCCTCGTCCAGCACCAGCCAGCCGGGGCGATGCAGCAGCACCCGCGCCAGGGCCAGACGCTGGCGTTCGCCCAGCGACAGCCCTTCGAGGGCGACCTCGCTGTCGGCCTCCAGCGCCCCGAGGCGATGCGACAGGCCGACCCGTTCCAGCACTGCACGCAGGCGGGCGGGGTCGAAATCATCGGGACCGGAGGGATAACAGGCGGCGGCGGCCAGACCGTCCGGGCAGAGGTAAGGACGCTGCGGCAGGACAAAGATCGGCGCCTCCGGCGTCTCGATCCGGCCCTCGCCGTAGCGCCATAGGCCCGACAGCGCGGTCAGCAGCGTCGTCTTGCCCTGCCCCGACGCACCCGAGATCCAGATGCGTTCGCCCCGGCGGATGGTCCGGTCGGGCACCGGCGCCAGCCAGCGGCCCTGCGGCGTGGCCAGCCGCAGACCACGGACATGCAGTGCGTCGTCCGCGCTTGTCCCACGGTCGACAGCCGCCGCGACGCCGCCCACGGGTTCGGGATCGCCCGTCACGCGGAACAGGTCGTCCAGCCGGTGCGCGACGGCGGCCAGTTCGGCCAGATCGCGGTATTTGAAGATGAACCACGACAGGGTCGTCGTGACTCGGCTGAAGGTGCTCGACAGCTGCATCAGCCCGCCGAAGGTGACGGACCCGGCGAAATAAGCGGGCAGCGCGAAGAACAGCGGGACGCGCAGGACGGTCTGGTAGTAGGGCCGCGTGAACAGCCCGAGGATCAGCTCGCGCCGGATCAGCCGCAACCAGTTGTGCCGGATGCCCTGAAACCGCGCGTCCAGCCGCCGCCGCTCGGCCGCCTCGCCCCCCGCCTGCGCGATCTCGGTCGCGTTGTCGCGCAGCTGGACGAGGGTGTGCCGGAAATCCGCCTCGCGCCGTTCGTGGCTGAAGTAGAGCGACTTGAGCGGCCAGCCGACCATGTGCGTGATCGCGCTGGATACGAGGACATAGAGAAAGGCCAGCCACACCATGTAGCGCGGGATCTCGATGTCGAAGCCGAGCGCTGTGAAGTGCAGCACGAAATCCGACAGCGTCCACAGGATGGCGACATAGGTCACGACTCCCGCGATCCGTCCGACGAGGTCCAGTGTCAGTTCCAGCAGCAGTTCGACGTAGCGGTCGCAATCCTCGGACACCCGCTGGTCGGGGTTGTCCACCGTTTCGGCTGACAGTCCGGGGCGCAGGTGCCAGTACGCCCGCCCCCCGGTCCATGCATCCAGCGCATCGCCCGTCAGCTTCTGCCGCCAGCGCAGCCACAGCCGTTTCCGCAGGTAGTCGCTGACCAGAAAGATCGCGGCGGAGCCTGTGACCAGCATGCCGAAGACGCCCAGTTCCCGCATGGCGGTATGCGCATCGAGCTGCTCCAGCGCGTCATAGAACCGGCGGGTCCATGCGATCATCTGCACGTCGACCCAGAGATCGACGAGTATCAGCACCAGAACGATGGCGAACAGCGCGAACCCCACACCGGCGCCCGGTCCGAAGGCCGCGCGCCGGGTCAGGGCCCGGATGCGTCCGAGGGTGACACGCATCTAGAACCTCATGTCGAAGCTGACGGCGAAGGTCCGACCCGGTCCGGTCTGCAATTCGATCGGATTGGTGCGGGCGACGCTCGCGCTGGCCGTCGCGCCATAGGTGGCGGCGTTGGCGGTGAAATAGCGGGTGTCGAAGACGTTGTTCACGCCGAGGTTGAGGAAGCCGTCCGGGATCACCTCCCACTTGGCGTGCAGATCGAAGACGGCGTAGCTGCCCGGCTTGTAGTCGGTCGGGCTCGCCGTTTCCTTGACCGCCGCCGCAAAGGTGCCGACCCCTTCCAGCGTCAGGCCGTATTGCGGGATCTCGTGGGCCAGCGCGACGGTCGCGGTCAGCGGCGGCAGGGTGTGCGGCGTCTTGGCCGCCGTGGGGCTGCTGCGCTGTTCGCCCTTCTGCCATGCGGCGCTCAGGCTCATCGAGGTGTCGCGGCTCAGCGCCCATCCGGCCGAGGCCTCGATCCCCCAGACGCTGACCTCGGAAATGTTGCGATAGGTGTAGTCGGTGGTGCCCGGCGGGTTGTAGAAGCTCTGGATGAAGTCGGTGTAATCGGCACGGAAGGCGTTGACCGCAACGAACCCGCGCTGTTCCTCGTAGCGCAGGCCAAGCTCATAGCTTTTGACCTCTTCCGGTCGCAGGTTCGGTGCCGGGACCAGATCGAAGGACGTGCCGGGCAGCGAGGTGAACAACTGCTGAGAGGTCGGCATCTTGAACCCCTCGCCGTATTTCGCCCAGACCGACCAGCGGTCGTCCAGCCGCCAGAGCGCGCCGAGGCTCTTCAACAGCGCCTGATCCTCGCGCACCCGCGGCTCCTGCCCCGGCACCGCCTGGTAGTCGCCGTCGGGCCGGGGGTCGATGTGATAGGTCGCGAACCGCAGGCCGGGGGTCAGTTCGAACCGGCCACCGCCAAGGGTGATCCGGTCCTCGATATAGACATCGGCGCGGCGCGTGGTGGCATTGGCAAAGTTGAACCCGCCCGCCCGCGTCTCGGTCACGGTGCCGGTGGTCAGGTTGGTTTCGACGTCCCGGCGGGAATAGTCCGTTCTGGCGATGTCCCCGTCGAAGCCGATGATCAGCCGGTGATCCGCCGCTCCGGTCGAAAAGCGGGCGGTCGCCTGCACGTCGAGTTCAAAGAAGTCCTCGGAGAATTTCAGCTCGTCCCGCGTGCGGATGCTGTCGCCCGCCGCCGAGGTCGACAGCTCCGTCCCGGTCCGGCGGTAGCCGTGCGGGGTATAGGCGAAGGTTGTGACGACCTCGTCGAACGGTCCGGCGTCCGGGGTCCATGTGTGTTCCACGCCGAAGCGGTTGCGGTAGAGGTCGAGATGCCGGTCCTTCTTGTTGATCACTTCGCCCGTCGCGGCCCCCGTGATGGACGAATAGACCGGACCGAGCGTCGCGTTCTGGGCGACATCGGTGTCCCGGTCCAGCACGTCCGCGCTGAATTCCAGCCGGTGGCGGCTGTCGGGCGTCCAGACCAGTTTCAGCAATCCGCGGGTGGATGTGCTGTCGGTCGGATCGAAGGACCCGCAGGGCGTCGCGCCCCAGGCGATATTCCGGGGACAGCCATAGATGCCGCCGTCGTCCCGCGCGTTCGACAGCTCCGGCTCGTGCCCGGTTTCCCGTGCGATGCCGGCCAGCACCGAAACGGTGTCCGACAGGCGCTGGCCAAAGCTCAACGTCACCCCTGTGCTGCGGTCGTAGCTGTCATACTTCGCCCGCGCGCGGACAGCCTGATCCTCGCCCATCAGCAGGTCGTCGGGGTCGATCGTTTCGAACGCCACAAGCCCGCCGAGCGCATCCGCCCCCCACAGGACCGAGGACGGGCCGCGCACGATCTCGGCCTGCTTGGTGAAGTTCAGGTCGACGTAATCCCGCGTCCCGTCGATGATCCGCTCGGCCATGCGCGATCCGTCGACCTGCACCGCCACGCGGTTGCCGCCGACGCCCCGGATGGTGAAACCGCCGAGCGTGCTGAACGGGTCGGCGCCCGAGCTCTGCCGGTTCACGGTCACGCCGGGCAGCCTGCGCACGAGTTCCTCGATATCCGAGATCTGCCGGTCTTCGATCTCGTCCGCGCCGATTACCGTGATGTTCGACGGCACATCCAGCACCTCGGCCCCCGCGCGGTCGGTATTGACCACGATCGGATCGAGCGTGACCGGTCCCTCCTGCGCGAAAACGGCGGCGGGGCAGAACACGGTGGCAAGCAGCGCAGCACGTATGCTGCGTGTCGGACGGGGATGGTGCACGGGCAGGCTCCTACGGGTTGAGATCCGGAAGCTTGCGTCGTGGCTGGCATCGGTTGGGTCGGCCATATCTCGCCGACGTGTGGGGTTATCTTTAAGTTGATAGTTTCAGTCAAGATATTTTTTCAACGCCCTTTCAAGGGCCGACCGGCCCCTCCCGACTTGCAAAACCGGGCCGGAGCAGGCGCTATCGGCGCAAGGGCCACGGCCCGCGACGTCACCTGAGAGGAGCAGGCATGAAACTTTACGACTTCAAATTCGCGCCGAACTGTCGACGCGTCCGCTTTTTCGCCGCCGAGAAGGGGGTCGCGCTGGACTACGTGCCGGTCGACATGATGACCGACGAACAGCTCAGCGCGGACTACGCGCAGGTCAACGCGCGCCGCACGATCCCGCTGCTGGAACTGGACGACGGCACGCGGCTGAGCGAATCCGTCGCGATCTGCCGTTACCTCGACGCGCTGAACCCCGAACCGCCGCTGTTCGGCACGGGCCCCATGGGGGTCGCGCTGGTCGAGATGTGGCACCGCCGGGTGGAGCTTGAGGGGCTGATGGCCGTGGCCGAGGCGCTGCGCAACGGCGTCGACCGGTTCAAGGACCGAGCGATTCCCGGTCCGCACAACTTCGAACAGATCCCGGCCCTTGCCGAACGCGGGCACCGGCGGCTGGACAGCTTCTACGACATGCTGGAGGCGCGGCTGGCGGAGAGCCCCTACCTTGCGGGCGAGGACTATTCGATCGCCGACATCCTCGGCGTCGTGACCGTGGATTTCGCCCGCGCGGTCAAGAAGCGGATCCCCGAGACGCACGAGAACCTCGCGCGGTGGCACGCCGGGATTTCGGCCCGTCCGGCCGCAGCCGCCTGACCGGGCCGCGCGGGCGATCCGGGCCGGGGCTCAGCGCCAGCCGCGCTTGGCCCGGTTCGCCAGCCAGTATTTCTGCTGGTCCGGCAGCAGGTCGAAGGGCGCCTCTTCGCCCAGGGCCACGGCGGCGTGGAACGGCCAGTTCGGTTCGTTCTGCACCCCGCGCCCGACCGCGATCAGGTCGGCGTCGCCGGTCTGGAGGATCTCCTCGGCATGTTCGGGATCGAAGATCAGCCCGACCGCCATCGTCATGATCCCCGCCTCGCGCTTGAGCGCCGAGGCATAGGGCACCTGATAGCCCACCTCCAGCGGCGGCCCGCCCTGCGTGCGCCCGATCCCGCCCGAGGAGCAGTCGACCACGTCGACGCCCAGTTCCTTCAGCCGCTTGCTGAGCGCGATGCTGTCCTCGACCGTCCAGTTGGCGTGATCCTCGACCGACAGCCGCACGAACAGCGGCTTGTCGTCGGGCCAGATGCCGCGCACGCCCTCGACGATCTCGCAGAGAAAGCGGGTCCGGTTCTCGAAACTGCCGCCATATTCGTCGGTCCGCTGGTTGGCGACGTCCGACAGGAACTGGTTCACGAGGTAGCCATGCGCGCCGTGGATCTCGAGCACGTCAAAGCCCGCGTCCCGCGCCCGCACCGCAGCGGCGACCCAGTTGGCGACCATCTGGCGGACGCCTTCGGTGTCCGGCGCCTCGGGCGTCTCGTAGCCGTTGCCCTGCGCGATGGCGCTCGGACCGACGATGCGCCAGGTGGGGTCCTCGGCCTCGGGCCCGGTCAGGGCATGGCCGCCCTCCCACGGGCGGAACCGCTTGGCCTTGCGGCCGGAATGGCCCAGCTGGATGCCGGGCACCGCGCCGCACCGGCGGATGAAGCTGGCCAGCCGCGTCATGCCGGGCACGAACTTGTCGTCCCACAGGCCCAGATCGCCCACGGTTCCCGCGCCCCGCCGTTCGACCTTGGTGCTTTCGACAAAGAACAGGCCCGGCCCGCCCGCCGCGAACCGGCCCGCGTTCATCATCGTCCAGTCCGACACGTGGCCGTCGTCCGCCGCATACTGGTGCATCGGCGGGATCACGATGCGGTTCCGCAGGCGGACGCCGCGCAGGTCGATCGGGGTGAAAAGCTTGCTCATCTGTGCCTCTTTCGCGGTCTGGACGGATCCCGGCCTTGATAGGCGGGACCGCGCCCGCGACCAAGGCGCGAGCGGTCCGGTGCCCGAAAGCTCCACATCCTTGTGAGAAACCGGAGGCGCGCGCCTCAGACCAGGCCGCCGAGCGTGTGGACCGACACCGCCGCGAAGAACAAGCCGGTGCCGACCAGCACGAAGACGTGCCAGATCGTGTAGTGGAACGGCAGCCGGTCGAAGAGGTAGAACACCACGCCGAACGTGTAGACGATGCCACCCGCCAGCATCAGCGTCAGGACCGGCCCGGACAGTTCCGCCAGCAGCCCGCGATCCGCCACCATGACCGCCCAGCCCATGCAGAGATACAGCGCGACGGCCAGCAGCCGGTAGCGGTTCGGCGCCACGAACTTCATGAACGCGCCGAACGCGGCGGTGCCCCAGAGGCCGGCCAGCAGGGTCGACGGCTGCGCCCCGGTGGTCAGCACGAAGGGCGTGTAGGTGCCCGCGATCTTGAAGTAGATCCCGCTGTGGTCGAAGCGTTTCAGCAGACCCTTCCACCGGATGCTGTCGATCATGTTGTAGAGCGCCGAGAAGGTCAGCATGGCGACCAGCGTCGCGCCGTAGATGCCCGTGGCCCAGACCATCCGCGCGTCACCGCCCGCGACGGTGAAGCCGATCAGCAGCGGCACCGAGATCAGCGCAAGGGCCACGCCCATGACATGCACGACACCGTCGCTGAAGCGTTCGGCGCGGCTGTAGGCGGGTCTGATTCCGGGGCGGAGTAGCATGGTTCTGATCTATAGCTCCGCGAGATGACGGAACAACGAACAAGACCGTCATCGCGCGGTTGCCCTTGCGGCAGCGGGCGCTCTGCCGCTCATGCCGCCCGTTTCGTGATCGCCGCGCCAGGGGGCACGCGGACCGGTGCATGCATGAAGGACTTGCCAACCCGCCGCCGCGGTGCGTTGTCTGTGACCTGTGCGATGCGCCGGGCCCCGCCCGCGCGGGCCATCCGCACCGACAGTCAGGGACCGAAGATGAAAAGCCACGTCTTTCACCGCACGCCCGAAAAGCCCCTTGTCGCCGTCAGCGCCAAGGGGCTCGAGATCACCGATGCCGAGGGCCGGGTCTACCTCGACGGTTCGGGCGGCGCGGCGGTCAGCTGCATCGGTCACGGCGATCCGCGCGTGATCGAGGCGATGACCCGGCAGGCCATGACGGTGGACTACGCCCACACCGGGGCCTTCACCTCGGAACCCGCCGAGGCGCTGGCGGCGACGCTCTGCGCCGCGACCACCGCGCCGCTGGACAAGGCGTTCATCGTGGGCAGCGGGTCCGAGGCGGTCGAGACGGCGGTCAAGATGGCGCGCGGCTATCACCTCGCGCGCGGGGACACCGGGCGGTTCCGCGTCATCGCGCGGCGTCAGAGCTATCACGGAAACACGCTCGGCGCGCTCGGGCGCGGCGGCCATGCGGCGCGGCGCGAGCCGTTCCTGCCGATGCTGACCGAGGCGCATCTGGTCGAGCCCTGTTTCGAATACCGCCACGCCCTGCCCGGCGAGACGCCCGAGGCCTACGGCCGCCGCGCCGCCGACAGCCTTGAGGCGGAGATCCAGCGCCTCGGTCCCGAAACGGTGTCCGCCTTCCTCGCCGAGACGGTCGTCGGCGCGACCACCGGGGCGGTGCCGCCGGTGCCCGGCTACTTCGCCCGCATCCGCGAGATCTGCGACCGCCACGGCGTGCTGCTGATCGTCGACGAGGTGATGTGCGGCGTGCATCGCTGCGGCCCGTTCTTCGCCTTCGAGGCCGAGGGGATCGCGCCCGACATCGTGACTTTGGGCAAGGGTCTGGGCGGAGGCTACCAGCCGATCGCGGCGGCCATGTGCACCGCCGCCGTGCACGACGCCTTCAGCGCGGCGGGGCGCAGTTTCGTGAACGGGCACACCTACATGGCCCACCCGGTCGCCTGCGCCGCCGCGCTGAAGGTGCAGGAAATCATCCGCGAGGAACAGCTTGGCGGACAGGTCGGCGTGATGGGCGCGCTGTTGCGGCAGCGGATGGAGAAGCGGTTCGCCGGGCACGACGCCGTCGGCGACATCCGGGGGCGCGGGCTGTTCCACGCCATCGAGCTGGTGGCCCACCGCGACAGCAAGCGCCCCTTCCCCGCCAGCGACGGCATGGCCGCGCGGGTCTTCGAGGCCGCCAAGGACAACGGCCTGCTGGTCTATCCGGGCTCGGGCACGGCGGATGGGACCTTGGGCGATCACGTCCTCGTCGCGCCGCCCTACAACGTCACGGCGGAGCAGATCGACCGCATCGTCGACCGCCTCGGCGCCGCGGTCGACCGCGTCACGGCCTGAACCATCGGCACCTGTCAGCCGAAACACTGCGCCCGCAGGCCACCCGTTGACATGCCCCCGCACCGGGCACATGATGCCGCCACGTCAGGGGAGTCCCGCCAAGGGGACTGAGAGGCTGACAGGACGGTGCCGTAGGGCACTTTCCGGTGACGCGACCCTTAGAACCTGACCCAGTTGATACTGGCGTAGGAAGACCGAAGGGCATTTCCGCAGACTTCGCAACGAAGAGCGGTCCTTTCGGGCCAGATGGCCCTGTGCGCATGCATCCGGGCCGGACGGCCCCTTTCTGCCGAAAGTCTCTCTTGGGTCTCATCGCAAGAGGAGACCGCCATGAAAGATACCGTCCCTGCCATCACCACCGGCCCCCTGCCCGCATCGCGCAAGGTTTACGCCACCGGCGACACCCACGAGATCCGCGTCCCGATGCGCGAGATCGGGATCTCGAACGAGGACGCCCTGACCGTCTACGACAGTTCGGGCCCCTACACCGATCCCGACATCGCCATCGACATCGCGCAGGGCCTGCCCGAGGTGCGCGGCGGCTGGCTCCAGTCGCGCGGCGAGATCGAGGAATACGACGGCCGCATCATCACCGACGCCGACAACGGCTTTGTCAGCGGCGACCGGCTGACCCCCGCCTTCCCCGTCGCCCGCCGCCCGCTGCGCGCCACCGGCGACCGCGCCGTCACCCAGCTGGCCTATGCCCGCGCCGGGATCGTCACGCCCGAGATGGAGTTCGTCGCGATCCGCGAGAACGAGGGCCGCCTGGCCGCGCACACCCGCGACGGCGAACCCTTCGGCGCGGACCTGCCCGACCTCGTGACGCCCGAATTCGTCCGCCGCGAGATCGCCGAGGGCCGCGCGATCATCCCCGCCAACATCAACCACCGCGAGCTGGAGCCGATGATCATCGGCCGCAACTTCCGGGTGAAGATCAACGCCAACATCGGCAATTCCGCCGTCACCTCCAGCATGGAGGAAGAGGTGGAAAAGATGGTCTGGGCGATCCGCTGGGGCGCGGACACCGTCATGGACCTGTCGACCGGTCGCAACATCCACAACATCCGCGACTGGATCATCCGCAACGCGCCGGTGCCGATCGGCACGGTCCCGCTGTATCAGGCGCTGGAAAAGGTCGGCGGCGTGGCCGAGGACCTGACGTGGGAGATCTACCGCGACACGCTGATCGAACAGGCGGAACAGGGCGTCGATTATTTCACGATCCACGCGGGCGTCCGGCTGCACATGATCCCGATGACCGCCGAACGTGTCACCGGCATCGTGTCGCGCGGCGGGTCAATCATGGCCAAGTGGTGCCTGCACCATCACCGCGAAAGCTTCCTCTACGAGCATTTCGACGAGATCTGCGACATCTGCCGCCGCTACGACGTGTCCTTCTCGCTGGGTGACGGCCTGCGCCCCGGCTCCATCGCGGATGCCAATGACGCGGCACAGTTCGCCGAGCTGCACACGCTTGGCGAGCTGACCAAGATCGCATGGGCCAAGGATTGCCAGGTGATGATCGAGGGGCCGGGTCACGTGCCGATGCACAAGATCAAGGCCAACATGGACGAGCAGCTCAAGCACTGCCACGAGGCGCCGTTCTACACCCTCGGGCCGCTCACCACCGACATCGCGCCGGGCTACGACCACATCACCAGCGCCATCGGCGCGGCGATGATCGGGTGGTTCGGGACCGCGATGCTCTGCTACGTGACGCCCAAGGAACACCTCGGCCTGCCCGACCGGGACGACGTGAAGACCGGGGTCATCACCTACAAGCTGGCCGCCCATGCCGCCGATCTGGCCAAGGGCCATCCGGGCGCGCAGCGGCGCGACGACGCGCTCAGCCGGGCGCGCTTCGAGTTCCGCTGGCAGGACCAGTTCAACCTCGGCCTCGACCCCGACACCGCGCAGGAAATGCACGACGAGACGATGCCCAAGGAGGCGCACAAGGTCGCGCATTTCTGCTCCATGTGCGGGCCGAAATTCTGCTCCATGCGGATCTCGCACGACATCCGGGCCGAGGCGGAGAAGCAGAAGGGGATGGAGCGGATGGCCGCCAAGTTCCGCGAGGGCGGGGAGCTCTACGTTCCCGCGGACCCGGCGGAATGATCTCGGTCCTCGGAACCGGCGTGGCGGGGCTCTGCGCCGCCACGGCGCTGGCCGAGGCGGGGCTGGAGGTCGAGGTGATCGACCCCGCCGACGCCCCGCCCGCGGCCTCGCGGCTGGCGGGCGGGATGCTGGCGCCTTTCTCCGAAGGCGAGGCCGCGCCGGAGGAGATCGTGCTGCGCGGCCAGTCCGCCGTCGACTGGTGGGCGGCGCGCGTGCCGGACGTGACACGGCGCGGGCTGCTGGTGGTCGCCCCGCCACGCGACACCGGCGAGCTCGACCGCTACGCCCGCGCGACGCGGGGGCACGGATGGGTCCGGCCGGGCGCGTTGGAGCCGGAGCTCGGTGACCGTTTCGCACGCGGCCTGCATTTCCGTGACGAGGCGCATATGGACCCTGTCGCCGCCCTCGGCGCGTTGCGCGAGGGTTTGGCGGCGCGCGGCGTGGCCGTTCACACCGGCCCGGCGCGGGGCCGGATCGTGGACTGCACCGGCATGGCCGCCGCCCCGCACCTGCCCGACCTGCGCCCGGTGCGCGGCGAGATGCTGGAGCTGTCCGCCCCCGACATCGCCCTGACCCGCCCGGTCCGCCTGATCCATCCCCGCTTTGCCTGTTACATCGTCCCGCGCGGCGCGGGGCGCTACATGGTCGGCGCGACGATGGTCGAAAGCGCCCGCCCCGGCCAGGTGACGGCGCGGGCGGTGATGGAGCTGCTTTCGGCGGCCTACGCCGTCCACCCCGCCTTCGCCGAGGCCGAGCTGATCGCCACCGGTGCGGGCCTGCGCCCGGCCTTTCCCGACAACATCCCCGCGATCCGGCGCGCGGGCGACCGCATTCACCTGAACGGCATGTACCGCCACGGCTTCCTGATGGCCCCGATCCTGGCTCAGCAGCTTGCGCGGATGATGACCGAGGAGCTGACCCATGCGCATTGAACTGAACGGCACACTCACGGAAACCACCGCCGACACCCTCGCGGCCCTGCTTGCGGAACAGGCCTTCGACGCCGCCAGCGTGGCCACGGCGGTGGACGGCGCATTCGTCCCGCGCGGACTGCGCGAGGGGACGGCGCTGCGCGACGGAGCCAAGGTCGAGGTCCTGTCGCCGATGCAGGGGGGCTGAGCGATGTTCTACGGCGTCCCCCTGACCAGCCGCCTGATGCTGGGCACGGCGCAATATCCCTCGCCGCAGATCCTGCGCGATGCCGTCGCGGCTTCGGGGGCCGAGGTGGTGACCGTCTCGCTCCGCCGCGAAGGGGCGGCGGGCGGGGCGTTCCGTGACTTCCTCAAGGATTGCGGCTGCCGCATCCTGCCCAACACCGCCGGCTGCCACACGGTGCGCGAGGCGGTGACGACCGCGCAGATGGCGCGCGAGGTCTTCGGCACCGACTGGATCAAGCTGGAGGTCATCGGCCATGCCGACACGCTCCAGCCCGATCCCTTCGCGCTGGTCGAGGCGGCGCGGATCCTGACCGGGGAGGGCTTCCACGTCTTCCCCTACACGACCGAGGACCTGATCGTGGGTGAAAAGCTGATCGAGGCCGGGTGCCGTGTCCTGATGCCCTGGGGCGCGCCTATCGGCTCGGGTCAGGGCCTTCGCCACATCGACGCGCTACGGTCGATGCGGGCGCATTTCCCCGAAGTGCCGCTGGTGGTGGATGCCGGGATCGGCGCGCCGTCGCAGGCGGCGCTGGCGATGGAGATGGGCTATGACGCGGTGCTGCTGAACACGGCGGTCGCCAAGGCGCTGGACCCGGTCGCGATGGCCCGCGCTTTTGGCCGCGCGGTCGAGGCGGGACAGGAAGCGCATCGCGCCGGGTTGATGCCGCGCCGGGACATGGCCGTGGCCTCCACCCCCGTTTTCGGCATGGCGGACCTGGCATGAGGCGGCTCGATCCCTTCTACCTGATCGTGGGCGACGCCGAGCGGCTGGCGCGGCTGGTGCCCCTTGGCGTGAAGCTGGTGCAGCTGAGGATCAAGGACCGGCCCGAGGCCGACATCCGCGACCAGATCGCCCGTGCGCGGTCGGTCTGCGCGGCGCATGGCGCGGAACTGGTCGTCAACGACTACTGGCAGATCGCGCTGGAGATGGGCTGCGACTTCGTCCACCTTGGGCAGGAGGACATGGACACGGCCGATTTCGCGGCCCTGCACCGGGGCGGCGTGCGGGTCGGCCTGTCGACCCATGACGAGGCGGAACTGGACCGAGCGCTGTCGCACGACCCGGCCTATGTCGCGCTCGGGCCCGTCTATCCGACGCTGCTGAAGAAGATGAAATGGGGGCCGCAGGGCCTCGAGCGGGTGCGGGGCTGGAAGGCGGCGGCGGGTGGCGTGCCGCTGGTCGCGATCGGGGGACTGACGCCCGAACGGCTGCCGGGGGTCTTCGCCGCCGGTGCGGACAGTGCGGCGGTGGTGACGGACATCCAGCAGGCGGCGGACCCCGAGGCGCGCTGCGCCGAATGGATCGCCGCCACGCGGGAGGTCGCGTGATGGGCCGCTATGACAGGCAGACCTGCCTGCCCGAGGTGGGGCTCGTGGGTCAGGCCACCCTTGCCGCCGCGCGGGTGCTGGTTGTGGGGGCCGGGGGGCTGGGCGCGCATGTGCTGCCGCTGCTGGCTGGCGCGGGCGTCGGGCATCTGCGTGTCATCGACCCGGACGTGGTGGAGGAGAGCAACCTGCACCGCCAGACGCTCTACCGGATGGGCGACATCGGTCAGTCCAAGTCCCGCGCCGCCGCCGCGACGCTGCGCGCGCTGAACCCGGACTGCACGGTCGAGCCGCTGGTCGCCCGCCTCGATCCGCTCAACGCGGCCGCCGAGGTGGCCTCTGCCGACCTGGTGATCGACGCGGCGGACAGTTTCGCGGTCAGCTACACGCTGTCGGATCAGTGCCGCGCGCAGGGCAAGCCACTGATCAGCGCCTCATGCCTCGCCCGGCAGGGCTATGTCGTCGGGCTCTGCGGCCCGGCCCCCAGCCTGCGGGCGGTGTTTCCCGACCTGCCGCCGACCGGTCAGACCTGCGCCAGCGCCGGCGTCATGGGCCCGCTCGTCGGCACGCTCGGCGCGTTGCAGGCGCAGATGGCGCTGTCGGTCCTGCTGAGACACGCGCCCACGCCGCTCGGGCAGATGCTGTCGATCGACCTGACGACCTGGCGGGTGTCGTCCTTCCGCTTCGACGGCGCGCCGGAACCGGACCAAGCGCTGCCGCGGATCGTGGCGCGGGCGGAAACCGGCGCCGGCGACATCGTCATCGACCTGCGCGACCCCGCCGCGCCGGGGCCGGAAACCCTGCACCCCCAGACCACGCAGCGCGTCGTCTTCGTCTGCGCCACCGGTCTGCGGGCTTGGCGGGCCGCGCGGGACCTCGCCGGGCGCGGCCACCCCGACGTCGCGATCTGCGCTGAGGGGTGATGGCGCGCGTCCTTCTCATAGGCGGAACGGATTCCAGTGGCGGCGCGGGGCTGGCGCGGGACGTGGCGACGGCCGCCCGGATGGGAGTTGAGCCCTGCGTCGCGGTGACGGCGGTGACGGCGCAGACGGACGCTTCGGTTCTGGACGTCCGCCGGATGTCCTCGGCGCTCGTCTCGGCACAGGTCCACGCGGCGGGTCCGGTCGACGCGGCAAAAATCGGGATGCTGGGCGAGTCAGCGATCGTCCGCGCGGTGGCGGAGGCGCTCCCCGACGCGCCCCTCGTGCTGGATCCCGTCCTTTCCGCCTCATCTGGCCGCGCGTTGCTGGACCCGGACGGCGTGGCCGCGCTGTTCGACACCCTCCTGCCCCGCACAACCCTGCTGACGCCGAACCTGCCTGAACTGGGGATTCTGGCCGCCTGCCTCGGCCTGTCCTCTACGTCCGACGAAGCCACGCGGGTCAGCGCGCTGATGGACCGCGGCTGTGGCGCTGTGCTGGTGAAAGGCGGCCACGCGGAGGACGTGGAGTCCTGCGAAGACCGGCTCTACCTGTCCGCCGACAAGGTCATCCGCTTCACCGGCCCACGCTTCGCCGTTGCCCTGCGCGGCACCGGGTGCCAGCTGGCCACCGGGATCGCCGTGTCGCTGGCGCAAGGGCGCAGACTGCCGGATGCCATCGACCTTGCCCGCCGCGGGCTGATCGCGCGGTTCCGGGAGGCCGCGACGGCGAATGCCGACACGGCGCCCCGGACCGACGGATGATGCCTCAGGCCGACTGCAGCGCCTGCCACAACCGGCCCGGCGTCGCGGGCATGTCGAAACCGGTCACACCCTTCTGGGCCAGCGCATCGGCGACGGCGTTCATCACGGCGGGCAGCGAGCCGACCGTCCCGGCCTCACCCACGCCCTTGACCCCCAGACGGTTCGACGGCGACGGGGTGGCGCGCAGCAGGATCGCGACCTTCTTCAGCATGTCGGCGCGGGGCATGACATAGTCCATGAAGGTCCCGGTCAGCAGCTGGCCGTCCTCGTCGTAGCTGACCTTTTCCCCGAACACCTGCCCCAGCCCCTGCACCAGACCGCCGTGGATCTGGCCGATCACCAGCGTCTCGTCGATGACCGTGCCGCAGTCGTCGACCGAGATGTAGTTCACCAGTTCGCGCGCGCCTGTCTCGGGGTCGATCTCGACCTCGGCCACATGCATGCCCGAGGGGAAGCACTTGGGCGACGGCAGTTCAGCCCGCGTGTCCAGCGCACCGGGCCTGTCGCGGGCGATGTCCGACAGGCTGACCGAGCGGTTCGCCCCCTTCACGCGGTAGACGCCGCCATCGGCCTCGATCGCGTCCTCCTCCGCCTCCAGCATCTCGGCGGCGATGGCGCGGGCCTTGCGGATGACGATCCGCGCGGCCTCGTCAAAGACCGAGCCCTGGCTCATCATCGAGCGCGATCCGAAGGCGCCGCCGCCCTTGAGCGCGACCGTGACGCCATCCTGAAAGCGCAGCGAGACATCCGCCTCGTCGATGCCGAGCACCCCGGCGACGAGGCGCGGATAGACCGTCTCGTATCCCTGGCCCGACGCCTGCGAGACCTGGTCCAGCCAGACCTTGCCCGACCCGTCGAAGCTGATCTGCACCTCGTCCACAGGCGCGACCCCGCCCGCCGGTTCGATGAACAGCGCGCAGCCGATGCCGCGCAGTTTCCCGCGTGACGCGGCCTCGGCCCGGCGCGCGTCGAACCCGTTCCAACCACCGGCGGAGAGGCCGGTGTCGAGCAGCGTGGAGAAATCGCCGGAATCGTATTCGGACGGAACGACGGCGGTGGTCAGGCGATAGGGGAAATCCGTGCCCTTCAGCATGTTGCGGCGGCGCAGTTCGACCCGGTCGATCCCGGACACGCGCGCCGCTTCGTCCACCGCGCGTTCCACCGCATAGGCCATTTCAGGCCGCGCGGCGCCGCGATAGGCGGTCACAGGGACGGCATTCGTGACAGCGACCCGCGTCCGGCCCGAGATGGCCGGGATGCGGTAGGCCCCCGTGGCCATCGCCGCCGAGTTCACGACCGGCGTCATCGGCCCCGCCGCGCTCGGGAACGCGCCGCAGTCGACCAACCAGTCGTGGCGGATGCCGAGGAAGCTGCCCTCCGCGTCCAGCGCCAGCTCGACCGTCATGCTGATCGCGCGGCCGTGCATGTCCGACACGATGGTTTCCGACCGGCTGGCCACCCAGCGGACCGGGCGCCCGATTTCCTTCGACGCCAGCGCCAGCGCCGCGTGTTCGGGATAGGCGTCGCCCCGGATGCCGAACGCGCCGCCGACGTCCTCGGCGTGGACGAAGACCTTTTCCGGATCCATCCCCGTCGCCGCGCAGAAGCTGGGGCGGATCGCGGTCACACCCTGGTGGCCGGACCACAGGTGCACCTCGTCGCCGCGCCATTCGGCGAGGACGGCCTTGGGCTCCATCGGGTTGCCGATCAGCCGGTTGCCTTCAAGCGCAACACTCACAACGTGGGCCGCCCCGGCGAAGGCCGCCTCGGTCGCCGAGTCGTCGCCGTAGCGATGTTCGAAGCAACGGTTGCCGGGAATGTCGTCGTGCAGCAGCGCGGCCCCCGCCTCCAGCGCGGCGGCGGCCCCCACCACGGCAGGCAGCGGGTCGAGGTCGAGCGTCACTGTCTCGGCCGCATCGCGCGCCTGCGCCTCGGTTTCGGCGACGACCAGCACCAGCGGCTCGCCCACGTAGCGCACACGGTCGATCGGCAGGCTCGGCACGTCGACGGCCTTGAGCGGGCCGTCCACGCCCTCGACCGGCATGCGGCCCGGTGCGCGGCGATAGCCCGCCGCCTTGAGGTCCGCGCCGGTCAGCACCGCCAGCACGCCCGGCATCTCGCGCGCGGTGTCGGTGTCGATGCCTTCGATCACGGCATGGGCGTGGTCCGAGCGGACGAAGACGCCATGCACCTCGCCGTCGAGCCGCCAGTCCGCCGTATAGCGCCCGGTCCCCGTCACCAGCCGCCGGTCCTCGCGTCGTCCGCCTGTCGTCATGTCAGTCTCCCGTTGAACAGGGGCATTGATCCGCGCGGCGGGAGGCGAGTCAAGACACCCTGCCCTTGCCGCCCGGAACAGACGGTCCCCGGCGTTCGCTTAAATGGGATGCAATTTCACGATATCGCCAGACGCGGCGCCGATGACCTCTCAATACGTATTGAAAACGCGCACTCCAAATGGCATCCCATTATCAGGCGCCCGGACCCACCCGCCTGCCGTTTCGCATCCGAGAGGGGGAATTCCATGACGCGCATCCTGCTGATCAACCCCAACACCAGCCTCCGCGCCACGGTCGCGATGTGCGCCATCGCGGCAGAGGAACTGGCCGAGCCGCCAGTCGGGCTCACCGCCAGTCGCGGGCCCGAGCTGATCGCCGACCCGGCCTCGCTGATCCGCGCGGGCCGTGCCGTGGCCGCGACCGAGGTCCCCGCGGACACGGCCGCAGTCATCGTCTCGGGCTTCGGCGATCCCGGCGCGGGCCCGCTGGCCCTGCGGCTGCCCTGCCCCGTGGTCGGGATCGGCGCGGCGGCGATCCGTGCGGCGGCGCGGGATGGCCTGCCCTTCGCCGTGGCGACCACGACGCCCGAGCTGGATCGCGAGATCACGGCGCTCGTCCATGACACGCTGCCCGAAACCGGGCACGGCCTGTTCCTCGGCAACCATTTCGCCGCGGGCGATCCGCTGGGGCTGATGGCGACGGAGTCCGGGCTCGACGATGCGCTGGCCGGGGCTGTCGGACAGGCCGTGGCGGCGGGCGCGCAGCGTGTCATCATCGGGGGCGGCCCGCTCGGCGCGGCGGCGGAGCGGTTGCGCGCCCGCGTGGCGGTGCCATTGATCAACCCGGTGCGTTGCGCGGCGCGCGAGGTCGCGGCACTGCTTGCGCTGCCCGAGCGGACCTAGCGCAGCACGTCCGGCGCGGTCCGGGCGATGTGGCCGCCCGTGGCCTCGGCCAGCGGCGCGCCGTCCAGCATCACCGTCCGCCCGCGCAGGATCGTCCGCACCGGCCAGCCGGTGATGTCGAAGCCCTCCCACGGGGTGTAGTCCGCGCCATGGTGCAGGTCGGCCTGCCGGATCGGACGGGACAGCGCGGGATCCCACAGGACGATATCCGCGTCCTTGCCGACCATGATCGCGCCCTTCCGCTCCAGCCCGTAGAGCCGGGCGTGGTTCGTCGCCGTGATCGCCGCGAATTTCTCGAGCGAGATCCGGCCCTTCACCACGCCTTCGGAGAACAGGATCGGCAGGCGCGTCTCGACCCCCGGAATGCCGTTCGGGATGTTGCGGAAGCTCTTGCGCGCGCCCGGCGCGTCCTTTCCGGCCTCGTCGGCAAAGCGGAACGGGCAGTGATCGGAGGAGAACAGTTCGAAATCGCCGCCGGTGATCCCGGACCAGATCGCGTCCCATTCGCCCGCCGTGCGGGGCGGCGGCGAGCAGACGTATTTCGCCCCCTCGAACCCGGCCCGGTCCAGATCGTCGGCGGTCAGCGTCACGTATTGCGGGCAGGTTTCGGCGAACACCTTGGCGCCGCGCTGGCGACCGCGCCGGATCTCGTCCAGCGCCTCGCCGTTCGAGACGTGCACGATGGTCAACGGCACATCCGCGATCTCGGCCAACGTGATCGCCCGGTGCGTCGCCTCGCGCTCCACCGGCACGGGTCGGGTGCGGGCATGATGCATCGGGCCGGTCTGGCCCTCGCGCTCGGCCTTGTCGCGCAGGAACTCGATCGCGTCCTCGTTCTCGGCATGGACCATGACCAGCGCATTCTGCTCTCGCGCGACGGCCATGACCTCGAGGATCTGCCGGTCGCTCAGGGCAAGGCCCTGGTAGGTCATGAAGACCTTGAAGCTGGTGTGCCCGGCGGCGATCAGCGCGGGCAGGTCCTGCCCCAGCGTGACCGGGTCGGTTTCCTTGACGATCAGGTGGAACGACACGTCGCAGAAGCAATTGCCCGCCGCCTTGGCGTGATAGTCCGCCACCGCCTCGCGCAGGGTCTGGCCATCCTCGGGCAGGCAGAACGGCAGCACGGTCGTATTGCCCCCGGCGACGGCGGAGCGGGTGGCCGAGGCGAAGTCGTCCGCCATCTCGATCCCCGGCCCCGAGGGCTGGGAAATATGGACATGGCTGTCGATCCCGCCGGGCATGGCGATCAGGCCCGTGGCGTCGATGACCTCGGCCGCGCCGTCCAGCCTTGTGCCGAGTGCGGTGATGACGCCGCCCTCGATCCCGATGTCGCAGGTGGAAACCCCGCCCGGCGTGACGACCCGCGCGCCCCGGATGATCGTGTCAAAGCTCATGCGCCCGCCTTCATCGCTATGGTGTCGGCCAGCGCCTTGGGCAACCCGACCGAGGATTTCGCGGCGGGCTTGCAGGCGCGTTCCATGAACACCGGTTTCATCGCCGCCAGCGCCATCGCCTGCGCCACGGCCGCCGAGATCGGGTCGATGACGATGGCCGGCACCTCGCCCGCGATCTGCTGCGCGAGACCCGCCAGCGGCGCGCCGCCGAGGATGACGACGTCCGCCCCGTCCTCCAGCACCGCCCTGTTCGCCAGCCGGATCAGGTCCGGCTTGAGGTCCTTGGCGACCGAGCCGACGTCGATCTCCTGCATCCCCGGCGTCTTGACGCCGGTGAAGCGGGACCCCAGGCCGGTGCTCTTGATGCAGTCCTCGTACCAGCGGGTCATGAGCGGGGTGAAGGTGACGACCGAAAACCGCTCGCCCAGCATCGCCGCAGACAGCACCGCCGCCTCGGCCATGCCGACGATGGGCAGGTCGAAGATCTCGCGCGCGGGGGCGAGGCTGGGGTCACCGAAGGCCGCGATGACCACGGCGTCGATGCCGTCGAGGTTCTCGGCGATCATCTCCAGCGCGATGGCGCCCGCGATCTGCGCCTCGGCGCGCGAGGCGATGTAGGGAAAGCCCTTGGCAGCGGTCAGCGGCACGATCTCGGCCCGGTCGCCGACGACGTCACGGGCGATGTCCGCCATCGTGTCGGTCATGGCCTGGGTCATGTTGGGGTTCAGAAGGAGAATGCGCATCAGCTTGCTTCTTGGTGTTGGCGTTTGGTCAGAAGGGCCTCGGCCCGCGCGGCAAGGTCGAGCAGCGCGGCATCGCGCCCCCGGCCCGCGACGATCTGCAGGCCGAGCGGCAGGCCTTCTCGGGTCGTGCCGCAGGGGATGGAGATGGCCGGACAGCCCGCGTGATTGGCCTGCGGGGTGAAGGCGGCATGGTCGCGCGGGGCACAGGGCGCGCCGCCGATGGTGTCGGGGGTAAGCTGGCCGACCGGCCACGCGGCGCAGGGGGTCGTCGGGACGAGGATCGCGTCGTGTTCGGACAGGAACGCGGTCAGGATCTCGCGCATCCGGTGCGAGGCGTGATGCGCGCGGGCGACATCGGTGCCGGTGAACCCCGCGCCCTGAACGATCTGGGCGGCGAGGTCGGGGTCGAATATGTCCGGCGTCTTGGCGTGTGCCTCGCCGAAGAGCGCGGCGAGACCGGCGAACTGCAGCGGCATGACGGACGCGCCGGTCAGGCCCTGCCAGTCGGGGGCGGCGTCGGTGACTCTCAGGCCATCCACCCTGATCCGCGCGACGGCCTGATCGAACGCCACGGCCATGTCCTCGTCCAGCAGCTGCCCCAGCCCGTAGTCCGGCGAGGCGGCGAGGTCTGTCAGCGGCGCGCCCTCGGGCATCTCGGCCAGCACCGACATCGCCAGACGCACGTCGGCCACGTCCCGCGCGATCGGGCAGATGGCGGAGATGCCCCAGACGGGTTCGTCGAACCCCGGCCCGTATGGCACGAGGTCCTGCGTCGGCTTGAAGCCCACGACACCGGTATGCGCAGGCGGCCGGCGGCTGGACCCGCCCGCGTCGGTGCCGATGGCCAGCGGCACCATGCGCGATGCCACCGCCGCGACCGGCCCGCCGGAGGAGCCGCCGGGGGTCCGCGTGGTGTCGAGCGGGTTCAGCGTCCGCCCGTGCAGCGGGGTGTTGGTGACGCCCTTGCAGGCAAACTCGGAACAGGTGGCGATGCCGACGATCATAGCGCCCGCCTGCCGCAGGAGCGCCACGCACCGCGCATCCTCGGGCGCGACGAACTCCGCGAACAGGCGCGAGCCCTGCGTGATCGTCAGGCCCTTCACCCAGATGTTGTCCTTGATGACGACCGGCACACCCGCCAGCGGCAGGTCCTCGCCCGCCACCAGCCGCGCCGCGACAGCCGCAGCTTCGTCCATCAGCGCGGGGTTCATCGCGCAGATCGCGTTCAGCTCCGGGTTCAGCGCCTCGATGCGCGCCAGCGCGTCCCGCGCCGCTGCCTCGGGTGTCGCGCGGCCCGCGCGCACCTCGGCGGCGAGCGCCACGGCGGAGAGGTCCATCAGGCTCATACCCCGCCCCCATGCACCTGCGCCCAGTGAGCGGCGATGTCGCGGCGGGGGGCAATCCAGACGCCTTCATGTCCGGCGATATGCGCCAGCACCGTCTCCAGCCCGGCGATGCGGCCGGGGCGCCCAATGATCCGCAGGTGCAGGCCGATGGACATCATCCGCGCCGCCGTCGCGCCCTCGGCATAGAGCCGGTCGAAGGCGCCGATCACGTAGTCCGAGAAATCCCGCGCCTGTACGAACCCGCCGCCGGGCGAGAAGCGCATGTCGTTGGTGTCGAATGCATAGGGCAGGATCACGTGCCCGCCCTGCATCCGGGGCGTGTCGTCGTCGTAGCAGTCGCTGTCGTAGAGGAAATCCCCCCGTTCGATCAGCAGGTCGCGGGTGTTGACCGACGAGGCCGACCGCGTATGCCAGCCGACCGGTGCGGTGCCGCAGGCGGCGGCGATGGCCGCATGGGTGCGGGCGATGTCCGCCGCTTCGGTCGCGCGGTCCATATGCGCGTGCCGTTCCCAGAGCCAGCCGTGGCAGGACACCTCGTGCCCCCGGCTCGCGATGTCCTGCATCAGCCAGGGCAAACGCTCCGCCGCCCGTCCGCAGGTGGAATAGGTCGCCCTGACGCCGTAGCGATCGAAGGCCTCCGCGATCCGGGCATGGCCGCGCCGGGTGCCGTAGGCGAAATGGCTTTCCATGCAGGGGTCGGGCACGCCCTCGACCTCCTCGCGGATCTCGTAGGTGGGTTCGTTGCGCGGATCGCCGTCGCCGATGGACAGCTCCGCCCCCTCCTCCACGTTGACGACGAAGGAGACGGCCAGCCGCGCGCCATCGGGCCAGCAGGGCGCGGGGTCCGCCCCGAAGTAGCCCTTGAGGTCGCGGCGGTCGGTCATCCCTGGATCATCCTGTTCAGGCCCACGGTCCGCGACCCGACCAGCAGCACGATCACCGCCAGCAGGATCAGGCCCGACGACATGGCCGCCAGCGACGGATCGGGCTGTTCCTCGAGATACTGCAACATCTTGATCGGCAGCGTCTTGTTCCGCGCATCTGTCAGGAAGATCGAGATCGGGTAGTTGTCCATCGACGCGAGGAAGGCAAAAAGGCCCGAGGTCAGGTAGGCGGGCGCGAGGTTCGGGACCAGCACCTTCATGATCGCGCGGGGATAGCTGAGCCCTAGCGTCCGGGCGGCGTCGATCATCGAGAAATCGAACGCCCCCATCGAGGCCAGCAGCGTCCGCATGACGAAGGGCAGCGTGATGACGATATGGCCCAGCAGGAGCGACCAGTAGGCGTCCCGCAGACCGATCTCGCGGAAGAACTGCAAGAGCGCCACGCCCACCACCAGCCCCGGCATCATCAGCGGCGAGACGGCGAAGGTCGCCACCCACTCCCGCCCCCGGAAGTTCCCGCGCACCACGCCGATGGAGGCGAGTGTGCCGAGCACCAGCGAGATCGCGGTCGAGACGAGCGCGAGGTTCAGCGACAGCACCACCGCATCCCAGAGCCCCGAGCGACGGTCGAGCGACTGATACCAGCGCAGCGACCAGTCGGGCGGCGGCAGGGTATAGACCGGCGACGAGGTGAAAGAGGCGGCCACCGTGATGACGATGGGCAGCATCAGGAACAACACGCAGCCGAGGCCGATGACCCAGCTCAGCACGCGGAAGATGCGGTCGGTCTGGGTCATTGCCGCGCCTCCAGCCTGCGGGCCAGCCAGCTGGAGAACACGACCACGATGATCGCGATGGCCAGCAGCACGGCCGAGATGGTGGAGCCGAGCGCCTCGTTCCTGAGGTAGAGGAAGCTTCGGGCGATGAGCATCGACAGCGTCTGCTGGCGTTCGCCGACGATCAGCGAGGGGATGACATACATCGAGATCGCCATCGAGAAGGTAAAGGCGGACCCCGCGACGACGCCCGGCAGGGTCAGCGGCAGGGTGACGTGGAAGAACCGGAAGAACGGCGTCGCACCGAGCGAGGCGGCGGCCTCGGGCAGGCGCTGGTCCAGTTGCCGGACGACGGCGTAGATCGGCAGCACCATGAACGGCAGGAACACGTTCGCCGCGCCGATCACCAGCGCGGTTTCGGTGAACAACATCCGGACGGGTTTTTCCGTCAGCCCGATCCATTGCAGCGAGGTGTTGATGAACCCGTTCGCGCGGAACAGAATCGACCAGGCGAAGGCCTTGACCACCACGCCCAGCGACATCGGCAGGACCATCGCGACAAGGAAGACGGTCAGCATCGGCCCCTTGGCGCGGTTCATGGCGAAGGCGGTCGGATAGGCGATCAGCAGCGCCAGCAGCGTCGTCAGCGCGGCGACGCGCAAGGTCCGCAAGAGGACGCCCATGTTGTAGTCGTCCGAGAAGAAGGCGGCATATTCTGCGAATGAAATACCGTCGGGCGTGCGGATCGACTTGGCCAGCAGGATCAGCAGCGGCAGCGCGTAGATCACCGCAAGGTAGGCCAGCCCCGGAACCGCCAGCAGCGAAATGCGGTCGATGCGCGAGGTCATGAGGCCATCCCGTAGACCAGCGTGTCACCGACGGCCCAGCCGAGTTCCACCTTGTCGCCCCGCGCCATGCCCGACCGGATGCCGGGGAGTTCGCACAGGATGCGGTCGACCTCGCCCGCGCCGCCATGCAGCACGGTCTTGGAGCCCAGCACCATCACGTCGGCCAGCGTGGTCGCGATCCGGTTCTCGCCCTCGCCGGGTTTCACCAGTTCGGGCCGCACGCCGACAAGTGCCCTGGTCCCCGCCGGAATGTTCTCCTGCGCGCGGACCTTGCCATAGGCGGTGTCGAAGACGGTCAGGTCCCCGTCCCTGCCCTTCGACACGGCCTCCAGCCGGGTGGAGAGCCCGACGAAATCCATCACGAAGGGCGAGGCGGGACGGGAATAGAGTGTCGAGGGATCGGCGAACTGTTCGATCCGTCCGGCGTTCATTACCGCGATCCGGTCCGAGACGCCCATGGCCTCTTCCTGGTCGTGGGTGACGAAGATCGCCGTAATGCCACGGTCCAGCAGCAGGGATTTCAGCTCCACCTGCATCGTCTCGCGCAGCTTGCGGTCGAGGGCGGAGAAGGGTTCGTCCAGCAGCAGCAGGTCCGGCCCCACCACCAGCGCCCGCGCCACGGCGACGCGCTGTTGCTGGCCGCCGGACAGCGCCGCGATCGGGCGGTCGGCGAACTCGGTCATCCGCACCAGCGCCAGCGCGTCGGCCACCGGTGCGCCGGTCGCGCCCTTGGCCATGCCCCGCGCGCGCAGGCCGAAGGCCACGTTCTCGGCCACCGTCAGGTGCGGGAACAGCGCGTAGTTCTGGAACACGACCGAGATGTTGCGCTTGTGCGCGGGCTGGCGCGTGATGTCGCGCCCGTCCAGCACGACCGAGCCTTCGTCGGCGTCCAGCAGACCCGCGATGATCCGCAGCAGCGTGGACTTGCCGCAGCCCGAGGGACCGAGAAGAGACACCAGCTCTCCCCGCTCCACCCGGAAGTTCATGTCGGACATGACGCGCGTGCCCTTGAAGGACTTGGCCACGCCCCAGACGTCAAGGTAATGGCGCCCCGCCGGGGCTTTCTCCGCCGTCATGCCCATGGGTCTCAGACCGCCATCAGCTTGTCGAAGCGGTCGATCCAGTCGCGGCGGTTCTTGGCGACGAAGGCCCAGTCGGGGCTGTAGATCGCCACGCCGTCGGGGATCACCGCCCCGGCCTTGACCTTGGTGTTGGCGGGGACGGAGGTCGCGAAATCGGCGATCGCCGCCTGCATCGTCTCGCCCAGCATCTCGTTCACGTAGGCCTGCGCCAGTTCCGGGTTCGGCCCGCCCTTGACCAGGCAGATGCCCGACGGCATCGCGAAGATGCCTTCGGAGGGGGCGGCCAGATCGACCGGCACACCCTCTGCCTTGCGCGGCAGGGTGTAGGACGAGAAGTTGCCGGCGAGCATGGAGATCTCGCCCTGCTCCAGCAGGTTGAAGGCCTGGCTCATGGTCGAATAGACCGACAGCAGGTTCGGTTTCAGCTCTTCGAGCTTGGCGAAGGCCGCGTCGATTTCATACTGCGCCTCGGCAAACGGCTTGCCCGACCCCAGCATCGCGGCGACGAAAAGCGTCCACATGCCCTCGGTGTTCTGCAGCGACGGGATGATGACCTGCCCCGAATTCGCCGGGTCCCACAGCGCGGCCCAGGACGGCACGCCGTCGGCCATGTCGGTGTTGTAGGCCACGCCCGCCCAGGGCTGGACGTAGTTGCACCACATGCCGTCCATGTGCACCGCGTCGGGGCGCAGGTCGGTCATGTTCGGCACGGCATCGGCGGTGATCGGGGTCAGCAGCTCGGCCTCGACCGCCTGGATCATGACGGGATCGTCCATCTGCACGACGGACAGGTAGGGCGCGTCCTTGTTCGACGCCATCTTCTCGAGGTTGACGGAGGACTTGGTGCCTTCGAACAGGATGTCCGCGCCGATGGCCGACTTCATGTGCGGGGCGACGATCTGTTCCATCCACGCGGTGTGCGACCCGGCGCAGCCGATCACGATTTCCGAGGAGGATGCACGCAGAAGCGACGGCGCGGCGAGCGTGCCGACGGCGGCGTAGGCGGAGGTCTTGAGCAGGGTGCGGCGGGAGATGCCGGCGGAAAACTGGCGTTTCATGATGGTCCTCATGTCCGGTTCGGTTGGTCGGTTTCAGGTGATGCCGATCGGTTCTGATGCCGTCTTGCAAATGGAATGCCATCTGGATTAGCTCGATCCGACCCCCGACATGCGACCCGGAAGCGACTCTGGAGTGCATGTTTTCTTAAACTTTCCGATATTCGGGCGTGAATGACGGCAGTTTGCACAGTTCTTTGGCAGAAGGAAAACTGAAATGGCATCCCATCTGAGAAACGTGACCCTTCTCACCCCCGACTCAGCGGTCCGCTTCGGCGCGGATATCCGGATCGAGGAGGGGCGAGTCGTGCAGATCGGCGATGCGCTGTCTCCCCTGCCCGGCGACGAGGTGATCGACGCGCGTGGGGCGCTGTGCCTGCCGGGGCTGGTCAACAGCCACAACCACTCGCCGCTGATGATCGTGCGCGGCATGGTCGAGGACAAGGGCTTTGCCCCTGCCTACACCCCCGGCGTGCCGCAGGGACACTGGCTGTCGGACGAGGACAGCCTCGCCCTGTCCCGGCTCGGCGTGATGGAGATGCTCTGTGCCGGGGCCACGACCATCGTGGACTACTACCGCTGCCCCGAGGCGCTGGCGCAGGCGGCGGATGACTTCGGCCTGCGCGCGATCATCGGCGGGCGGGTGATGGACATGGACACCGCCGCGCTGGCACAGGGACGCTTCGAACGGGACGCGGCATTGGGCGAGGCGACGCTGAAAGCCGCGTTGGACGTGCAGGCGAAATGGGACGGCAGGGGGCGGATCACGACCATGCTCGCGCCCCATGCCCCCGACAGTTGTTCGCGCGACATGTTCCGGGAAATCGCGGCACTGGCGGCGCAGTCGGGCAAGCAGGTCCACACCCACCTCAGCCAGTCGCAGATGGAGGTCGATCAGCTGCGGGCGCGCGAGGGACTGACCCCGACCGAGTTCCTCGACGACCTCGGCCTGCTGAACGCCGACCTGATCGCGGCGCATTGCATCTTCATGTCCGACAGCGACATCGCCCGCTTCGGCGCGGCGCGGGGCATCGTCGCCCATGCCCCCATCGGCAACGCCAGCTTCGGCGCAGCCGCCCCGATCAAGGCGCTGCGTGACGCGGGCGCACGGATCACCATCTGCACCGACACGAAATCCGCTGACATGTTCGAGGCGATGCGCATGGCCATCGCCTCGGCCCGCTGGCGGGCGGGCATGTCCTTCGACCTCGATGCGGCGGAGGTCTTTGGCTGGGCCACCACCTCCCCCGCCGCCGCGCTGAAGGGCCACGCGGCCACGGGCCGGATCGAGGTCGGCGGACCGGCGGACCTGATCCTGCTCGACCCCGACGCGCCGAACCTGCGCCCGGTGATCGATGGCTTCGGGATCCTCGCACATTCGGGCAGCGCCGCGAACGTCACCGACGTGATGGTCGAGGGCGAATGGCTGGTCCGCGACCGCCGCCCGACCCGGATGGACATGGGCGCGGTCGTGGCCGAGGCCCAGAAGGTGGCGGAAAAGCTCTGGGCCCGTGCCCGCGCGGCCTGAGCCTCAGCCCTCTTCGGCCAGCACCGAGGCGACGGTTTCACCCGTATGCGTCAGGTGCTGGCGCCAGACCCTGGCCGCCGCCTCCGGATCACGCGCCCGCAGCGCCTCCATCAGCGTCTCGTGCTCGCCGACCGCCTGCTCCAGCCGGTCGGGGCGCATGATCGCCAGATACCGCCCCCGCCGCGCCCGTGCGATCAGGCGGCGGTGCGTGTCCTCGACGATTTCATTCCCGCAGCGCTGGACGATGAAGTCGTGGATCTCGGAGTTCATGTCGAAGTAGTCGGTGTGGTTGCCGACCTTGTGATACATGAGCATACGCGCATGCATCTCCTCGATCTCGTCCAGCGTGGCCGCGTCGATGGTCCGCGCCAGCCGCTCGGCGGCAAGGCTCTCGATCGCCGCGATGATCTCGAACAACGCCAGCGCCTCGTCGGCCCCGTATTGCAGCACCTGCGCGCCCTTGTTGCGCGAGATGGAAATCAGACCGTCCGCATGCAGCAGCTTCAGCGCCTCGCGCACCGGGGTCCGGGACAGGTCGAGTTCCGCCGAGATCTTGCGCTCCACCAGCCGCGAACCGGGGGGGTAGACGCCCTTGACGATCCGGTCGCGCAGCACGTCGGCCACCCATTCCGCGATGGCGGTCGGCGTGTCGGGCTGGATCGCTTCGTGGTCTAGCGGCGTGTTCATGAGGCCCTGCATACCATCCCCGCCAGAGGATGGCATCCCATATCGGTCAAGCCCGCCACTTGTCCCCGCAGGTGATGTCGCCGCGCCCCGGACGGGTGCGGAACTACCAGCGACAGGGCACGTCGTCATGGGTTCTCGGCCAACCGCCGATGCGACGACACGCAGGACCGAGGCAACGTTATCCGCTCTGGTTCCCCCGTTTCCGGCAGGCTGGCGCTGTCCCTGACGTCGCGTCCGCCGCTTTGTGGGTGCAACGACAGCGACGAGGAGTCCCCGATGTACGACAACGATCTGAGCGGCGTGGTCCAGTCCGACCGCGCGCATGTGTGGCACCACCTGATGCAGCACCGCGCCTTCGACACCAAGGATCCGCGGATCATCGTCGAGGGCCGCGGCATGCGGGTCTGGGACCAGCACGGGACCGAGTTCCTCGACGCCGTGTCGGGCGGGGTCTGGACCGTCAACGTGGGCTACGGACGCGAAAGCATCGGTGACGCGATCCGCGATCAGGTCGTGAAGATGAACTACTTCGCGGGCAGCGCCGGGTCGGTGCCGGGTGCGATCTTTGCCGAGAACCTGATCGCCAAGATGCCGGGGATGAGCCGGGTCTACTACACCAACTCCGGTTCCGAGGCGAACGAGAAGGCGTTCAAGATGGTCCGCCAGATCGCCCACAAGCGCTATGGCGGCAAGAAGACCAAGATCCTGTTCCGCGAACGCGACTACCACGGCACCACCATCGGCGCCCTGTCCGCCTGCGGTCAGGAACAGCGCGTCGCGCAGTACGGGCCCTTTGCCCCCGGCTTCGTGCAGGTGCCGCACTGCCTCGAATACCGCGCCCAGTGGGACCTGAGCGGCGAGGCTTACGGCCAGCGCGCCGCCGACGCGATCGAGGAGGTGATCCTGCGCGAAGGCCCCGACACCGTGGGTGCACTCTGCCTCGAACCCGTAACCGCCGGCGGCGGCGTGATCGTCCCGCCCAAGGGCTACTGGGAGCGGGTGCAGGAGATTTGCAAAAAGTACGACGTCCTTTTGCATATCGACGAAGTGGTCTGCGGCGTGGGCCGGACCGGCGAATGGTTCGGTTACCAGAACTACGGCGTGACGCCCGACATGGTGACGATGGCCAAGGGCGTCGCATCGGGCTACGCCGCCATTGCCTGCCTCGTCACGACCGAGGACGTGTTCGACCAGTTCCGCTCGGACGCCTCGGACCCGCTGGACCATTTCCGCGACATCTCGACCTTCGGCGGCTGCACCGCAGGCCCCGCCGCGGCGATCGAGAACATGCGCATCATCGAGGACGAGGGCCTACTGGCCAACACCAGGGAGATGGGCGCGCGGCTGATGGCGGGTCTCGAAGGGCTCAAGGAAAAGCACGCCTGCGTGGGGGACGTCCGGGGGCTGGGGCTGTTCGCCGGGGCCGAACTGGTGGCCGACCGCAAGACGAAGGAGCCGATGGCCGAAGGTCTGGTGCAGCAGGTCGTCGGCGCCTGCGACCGGCGCGGCGTCCTGATCGGGATGACCAACCGCTCGATCCCCGGTTTCAACAACACCCTGTGCCTGTCGCCCGCGCTGATCTCGACGGCAGACGACATCGACCGGATCGTCGACACCATCGACTCGGCCATCGCCGAGGTGGTCACGGCGGCGTGAGACCGCCCCATCCGACCGCCACGCCTGCCCAATAAACAGGCGGCGGCGGGCGGCGGACGCGACGACATGCATCACGAAACCTGACGCTGCGATGCAGCATATTGACCCCGGCCCCGGCGATGCGAGGCTGGGGTCATGCTAGACAATGCCCTGTTCCAGCCCCGCGCGCCGGGGACGCCCCTGCAGGCATGGATCCGTCAATCGCTGGTCAACGCGATCCTCGACGGCAAGCTGGCTGTCGGCCAGCGGATGCCGGCGACACGGCACCTGTCAAAGAGCCTCGGGATCGGGCGCAACACGGTCACCGCCGCCTACGAGGAACTGGTGTCGCAGGGGTTCCTCGAATCCCGCGAACGCATGGGCTTCTTCGTCGGCACCCTGCACCGCGACCTGCCGGCCGAGACCGAGCCGCATGCCGCCACCGGATCCTCGGTGGCGTGGTCCAAGCACCTGAAGTTCGCGCCCAGCCAGATGCGGCACATCGAGAAACCGTGGGACTGGCACGACTACAGGTATCCTTTCGTCTACGGCCAGGTGGACCGGAACCTGTTCCCCATTGACCAGTGGCGCGCCTGTTCGCGTGACGCGCTCGGACGGTCGGCCATCGACTACTGGGCGTCCGACCGCGCGCTCGAGGACGATCCGCTGCTCCTGGAACAGCTCTGCCGCCACGTCCTGCCGCAGCGCGGGATATTCGCCCGGCGCGACGAGGTGATGATCACCCTCGGCTCCCAGCACGGGATCTACGTGCTGTCCCAGCTTCTCCTGCGCCCCGGCGACAGCGTTGCGGTCGAGGATCCGGGCTATCCCGATGCGCTGAACATCTTCGACGCGCACCGCGCCAACATCCGGCGGATGCCCGTGGACGACGACGGCATGGTGCTGGACGACGCCGCCGCGGCGAAACTGAAGGGCGCGGGCCTCGTCTTTGTCACCCCCGCGCACCACTGCCCGACGATGGTCACGCTGTCGAACGACCGTCGCACGCGGCTGCTGGACCTGGCGGAACGCGACGATTTCCTGATCCTCGAGGACGACTACGAGGGCGAGATCCGTTCGGACGAGACGCCCCCGGCGCTCAAGTCCATCGACCGCTCCGGCCGTGTCATCTACATCGGCACGATGTCCAAGGTGCTCGCCCCCGGCGTGCGGATCGGCTACATCGTCGGCCCCGCGCCGCTGATCGCCGAGGCCCGCGCGATGCGGCGGCTGATGCACCGCTCGGCCCCCCTGAACAACCAGCGCACCGCCGCGATCCTGCTGGCCAACGGCCATTACGAGGGCATGGTCCGCGCCCTGCGCGAGGCCCTGTCGCACCGCAGGCAGGAAGCCATCGACTCCGTCCACCGCGATCTGCCGGACTTCCGCCTCAGCCCCAGTATCGGCGGGTCCAGCCTGTGGCTGGAGTGCCCGCCAGACATCGACGCCTCGGCCCTGATCGCCGCCAGCGCCGAACGCGGGGTGCTTGTGGAAAAGGGCGATCCCTTCGTCGCGCCCGAGCTTGGCGGGCGGTTCTTCCGTCTGGGCCTCAGCGCGATCGACAAGCGACTGATCGGGCCGGGAATCGCGGAAATCGCCGCCGCCGTCCGCGCGCTGCGCGGCACCTGACGGATGGGCGGCATGTGCCTGCGGATTAGGCAGGTCACGGCCGCGGGCATCACGAAACAGGGGGATCCGGGCGGCTGGTCCCTCTGGAACCCTCCAATCCCGGCGGCTGGACCTATGGCCGTTTCTGCGGTGCCGCATGGTGGTGGCATGGACAAGACACTCGCCCTTCCCCGGCGTCCCGAGGACGCCACCACGCCCGAGGACTGGCTCGCCGTTCTCGCCGACCGCAACCTGATCGGCGGGGACCTGACCACCGCTGCCGCATCGCTCGACGTGTTCGAACCGGCGCTGATGAAGGTGCTCGGCTCTGCCGCCGCCTCCGGCATGGCCGAGGTCGACGCCGCCGTCGCAGCAGCGAAGGCCGCGCAGCCCGCATGGGCCGGGACCAATGCCCGCAAGCGCGGCAAGATGGTGGCCGAGGCGGGCCGCGCGATCACCGCCGAGGCCGAGGTGCTGGCGCGTTTGCTGGCGCGCGAGACGGGCAAGGCCATCGCCACCGAATGCCGGGGCGAGCTGGCCGTTGCGGCGGACCTGCTGGAATTCTACGGCGGCCTCGGGTCCGAGCTGAAGGGCGAAACGGTGCCCTTCGACCCGACCGTCTTCGCCACCACCACCCGCGAACCGCTGGGTGTCGTGGGGGCCATCGTGCCCTGGAACGTGCCGCTGGTGCTGACGATGCTCAAGATCGCCCCGGCGCTGGTCGCGGGGAACACGGTCGTCATCAAGGCGTCAGAGGAAGCGCCCTTCGCCACCCTCGCCTGCGCCGTCATCCTGAACCGCCACCTGCCCGCGGGCACCGTCAACGTCGTCGTCGGCGACGGCCCGGAATGCGGCGCGGCGCTGACCGCGCATCACGACATCGCCAAGATCACCTTTACCGGGTCCGAGGCCGCGGGCCGCATCGTCTATGGCGCGGGCGCGCAGCGGATCGTGCCGGTCTCGCTGGAACTGGGCGGCAAATCCCCGATGATCGTCTGCGCCGACGCCGATCTGGACAAGGTCGTGACCGGTGCAATCTCGGGCATGCGCTTCACCCGGCAGGGGCAGAGCTGCACGGCCGCCTCACGCATCTACGTCCACGCGGACCTCTACGACGCCTTCCTCAGCGCGCTGAAGGCGAAGCTCGACGCGATGGTCATCGGCGATCCGCTGGACCCGGCCACCGAGATCGGGACGATCATCAACCCGCGCCAGAAGGCCACGATCGACCGCTATGTCGGCATCGCCGAGGCGATCCCCGGCGCGACGGTCGTCCGCTGCGGGACCCTGCCCCAGGCCGCGCACCTTGCGCCCGACCTCTTCATGCAGCCGACCTTGCTGCTGGACCTCCCCGAGGACAGCCCCGCCGCGCGCGAGGAGATCTTCGGCCCCGTCTGCATGATCCAGAAATGGACCGACTACGAAGCGGTCATCGCCGCCGCCAACGCATCGCCCTACGGGCTGGCCGCGACGGTCTGGACCGACAGCCTGACCACCGCGCTGGACGCCACGCGGCGGCTGAACGCGGGCTACGTGCAGGTGAACCAGAACCTGACCATCCAGCCGAACCTCAGCTACGGCGGCTTCGGCAACTCCGGCCTCGGGAAAGAGGCGTCGCTCGAGGCGATGCTGGAGCACTTCACCCGCAAGAAGACCATCGTGATGGCGATGTGAGGGCGATGACCGGGGGACCGACACATCATGACGCTCCTGCCCTGGCCCGAAGCCGGTCTGGTCTGCCTCTCGGTGCTCTGCGCCGGGATCCTGAGGGGGATCACGGGGTTCGGCTTTGCCCTGGCCGCCGTGCCCGCGATGTCGCTGTTCCTGCCGCCCGCGCAGGCGGTGACGCTGGCCGTGCTGATCCAGAGCCTTGCCGGGCTGAAGGACAGCGTGACGCTGCGCGGGACGTGGGACAGCGCGATCCTCAAACGGCTGATCGCGGGGGCCGTCGTAGGCACCCCCTTCGGCGTCGCGTTGCTGCTGTGGCTGGACCCCACCGTCACGCGGATCGCGATCGCGGTGCTGATCCTCGCCGGGCTGCTGATGCTGAAGCTGAACCCCGGCGGCGGGCCGCGCCCGCCCTCGATGCGCGCGGCGGTCGTCGCGGGGGCCGTGGCGGGCCTCTTCGGCGGGTTCGCGGCGATGCCGGGGCCCCCGGCCGTCGCCTATTTCCTGACGACGGACGTGCCCGCGAAACGCACGCGCGCCTCGCTCATCATCTTCTTCTTCGCGACGTCGCTGCTGGCGATGCCCGGCCTGATCTGGGGCGGGCTGGTCACCGCGCAGAGCGTCGCGATGGCCGTCCTTGCCCTGCCCCTGATGCTGACCGGCACATGGCTGGGCGGACGGGTCTTTGCCCGGACCAACGAAGCCGGGTTCCGGCGTCTGGCCATGCTCGTTCTGCTGGCCACCGCCCTTGCCTCGGGCGCTCGGGGGATGGCCGCGATCGCGGGCTGAGCGCACCACCACTCACGCAGACAACGAAAAGACCCAACAGGAGACACGACCAATGAAACACTGGAAATCCCTGCTTGCCGCGACCTGCATGTCGGCCCTGATGACCGGCTCGGCACTGGCCGAAGGTTCGCTCATCGTCGGTTCGGTCGGCGTGCCGCGCCACTTCAACGGTGCGATCCAGTCGGGCGTCTACACCTTCATGCCCTCGTCCAACATCTACGCCTCGCCGCTGCGCTATTCCAAGAGCTGGGAGCCGGAGCCCTACGTCGCGACCGCGTGGGAAACCTCGGAGGACGGGCTGACCGTCACCCTGACCCTGCGCGACGACGTGAAGTTCCACGACGGCGAGCCGCTGACCGCCTCGGACGTCAAGTTCTCGATCGAGACGATCAAGGCGAACCACCCGTTCAAGACGATGCTGGAACCCGTCGCGTCGGTCGAGGCGCCGGATGACACCACCGTCATCATCCACCTCGCGCATCCGCACCCGGCCCTGCTGCTGGCCATGTCTCCGGTGCTGATGCCGATCCTGCCGGAACACGTCTATGGCGCGGACGCCGGCGACATCCAGCAGAACCCCGCCAACCTCGCCCCCGTCGGCGCGGGGCCGTTCAAGTTCGTCGAGTACAAGCAGGGCGAATACTACAAGCTGGCGAAGAACGAGGACTTCTTCATCGAGGGCAAACCGTATCTCGACGAGATCTACGTCCAGATCTTCCCCGACAGCAACTCGCTGATCCTCGCGCTGGAACGCGGCGACGTGGACATGGTGCCCTTCGTGTCCTCTCCGCGCGACCTCAAGCGGCTCTCGGACAATGCCGACCTCGTGATCGAGAGCGATCTGGGTCAGGCCATCGGCCCGATCAACTGGCTGGCCTACAACACCAAGAAGGCCCCGCTGGACGACGTGCGCGTCCGCAAGGCGATCAACTATGCCATCGACCGCGACTTCATCGTCAACGTGCTGCTGCAGGGTCAGGCCCCCGTCGCGCCCGGCCCGATCGTCCCCGGCTCGCCGCTGGCGAACGCGAATGTCGAGAACTACGACCTCGACATCGACAAGGCCAACGCGCTGCTGGACGAGGCAGGGCTGATGCCTGGCGCGGACGGGATGCGCTTTACCATCACCGCCGACACCACCAACGGGTCTGAGGAGATGGGCCGCAACCTGCTGGACTACATGAAGTCTCAGCTGCGCAAGGTCGGCGTGAACGTCGAGATCCGCATCGCGCCCGACTTCCCGACATGGGCCAAGCGGATTTCCAACTACGATTACGACGTGACCATCGACAAGGTGTTCAACTGGGGCGACCCGGTGATCGGCGTCAACCGGACCTACGTCAGCTCCAACATCCGCCCCGGCGTGATCTGGTCGAACACCGGCCAGTACGAGAACGCGCGGGTGGACGAGCTTCTGGCCGCCGCCGCGACCGAGACGGACCAGGAAAAGCGCAAGGCGCTCTATGACGAGTTCCAGGAGATCGTGGTGGACGAGACCCCGATCTACTTCCTGAACGTCATCCCCTACAACACGGTCTACAAGAAGGGCCTGATCGGGATCCCCGACGGGATCTGGGGTGCCGTGTCGCCGATGGACGACCTCCGCTGGGAATGATGACCGGCAGAGACTGAAGGCAACAGGAGGATCCCGCCGATGGACATATTCCGCAAGATGACGCCCACCCTCACCCGGCTTCTCGAAGCCTTTCTGCTGGTGATGGCGGTGGTGATCCTCAACTTCCTTCTCATACAGCTCGCCCCCGGTGACCCGGTCGAGGTCATCGTGGGCGAAATGGGCGGCGCCTCGGAAGAGCTGATCGCCCAGCTCCGCGCCAGCTACGGGCTGGACCGGCCCGTGCTGGAGCAGCTGTTCATCTATCTCGGCAAGGTGCTGACCGGCGATCTGGGGTATTCCTACTACTTCAACACCCCCGTGCTGGACCTGCTGCTGCAACGGATGCCCGCGACGATCCTGCTGGTCCTGTCGGCGCTGGTCGTGGCGGTGGTGCTTGGCACCTTCGCCGGCGCCCTGTCGGCCAAGAAGCCCGACGGGATGGGCAGCCACCTCGTCACCCTGTTCTCGCTGGTCGGCTATTCGGCCCCGGTGTTCTGGATCGGGATGATGCTGCTGATCGTCTTCGCCTCGATCTGGCCGATCTTCCCGGTCTCGGGGATGTATTCGATGCGGCGCCCTGACGGGATCGGCTACTACCTCGACATCGCGCATCACCTCGTGCTGCCCTCGGTGACGCTGGCGACGATCTACATCGCCTATTACAGCCGCCTCGCCCGGACCTCGATGATCGAGGTGCTGGGGCAGGATTACATCCGCACCGCCCGCGCCAAGGGCCTGCCCGAGAACAAGGTGATCTGGAAACACGGCCTCAAGAACGGCCTGATCCCGATCGTCACCATGATCGGCCTGCAGTTCGGCCAGCTGTTCGCCGGGGCCGTTCTGGTCGAGACGGTGTTCAACTGGCCCGGCCTCGGACGGCTGGCCTATGATTCCATCCTGCGCCGCGACTATCCCACGCTGCTCGGGATCCTGCTGTTTTCCGCCGTGCTGGTGATGATCGCCAACGCGCTGACCGACATCGCCTATCGCCGGATCGACCCCCGCATGCGGAGGGCCAAGGCATGATGAAGAGCGACCCCATGACCGACACCCTGCCGCCCCAAGCCGAGGTCGCGCCGCCGCCCGCGGCCAAGCCCGACCACCCGATGCGCGAGACGATGAAGATCTTCCTGCGCAACAAATCGGCCGCCGGCGGGCTGATCCTGCTGCTGGCGATCCTCTTCGCCACCGTCTTCGGCCCCTCGATGTATGGCGTCGACCCGCTGGAAATGGTCTGGGTCCCGCTGTCGCCCCCCGGCGACGGCACGCCGCTCGGCACCGACTACATCGGGCGCGACATCCTTGCGGGCGTGCTGGTCGGGGGCCGGGTGACGCTGATCGTCGGCGCGGTCTCGGCCATCATGACCATCGTCATCGGCATCCTCGTCGGCGCCTTCGCGGGCTTCTTCGGCGGCCGCACCGATGTCGCGCTGATGAAGTTCACCGAGTTCTTCCAGGTCCTGCCCTCGCTGCTGCTGGCGATGGTGCTGGTGACGATCTTCGCCCCCAGCCTGTTCACCATCATCCTCGCCATCGGCATCGTCGGCTGGGCGCAGGTCGCGCGGCTGACGCGGGCCGAGTTCATGCGGATCGGCAACCTCGAATACGTCAAGGCCGCCCGCGCGGCCGGGGCCGGCAACGCCTACCTGATGTTCCGGGTGATCCTGCCCGGTTCGCTGCCGCCGATCATCGTCGCCTCGGCGTTGGTCACCGGCTCGTCCATCCTGTTCGAGGCCGGGCTCAGCTTCCTCGGGCTGGGCGATCCTAACCAGCTGACCTGGGGCCTGATCATCGGCCAGAACCAGAACTACCTGCTGGACGCATGGTGGACGGTCACCTGCCCCGGCGTGGCGATCTTTCTCACCGTGCTCGCGATCTCGCTGATCGGCGACGGCATCAACGACGCCCTGAACCCCCGAGCGAGGAAACGCGCATGACCGCCCAGCCCTTTCTGGAAATCCGCAACCTCACGGTCGAACTGCCCACCGACAGCGGCCCGATCAAGGTGCTCGACGACATCTCGCTGGCGATCCGGCGCGGCACGACGATGGGAGTCGTGGGCGAATCCGGCTGCGGCAAGTCGATGACCGCATTGGCGATCATGCGCCTGCTGCCGCCGGGGTTCAAAATCACCTCGGGCCAGATCCTGCTGGACGGCGAAGACATCACCGACGTCCCTGACGCCCGGATGCGCGAGTTGCGCGGCAACGAGATTTCGATGATCTTCCAGGAGCCGATGACCTCGCTCAACCCGGTCTTCACCGTGGGCGAGCAGATCGCCGAGGCGGTGCGCCAGCATCAGGGCCTCGACACCGGCAAGGCCGAGCAGCGGGCGATCGAGATGCTCAAGGCGGTGCAGATCCCCGGCGCCGAGGCGCGGCTGAATTCCTATCCGCACGAGTTTTCCGGCGGGATGCGGCAGCGCGTGATGATCGCCATGGCGCTGGCCTGCCAGCCGCGCCTGATCATCGCGGACGAGCCGACGACGGCGCTCGACGTGACCGTTCAGGCCCAGATCTTCGCCCTGATGCGCGAGCTGCAGCAGGAAACCGGCACCGCGATCATGCTGATCACCCACGACCTCGGCGCGGTGGCCGAGATGGCGGATGACGTGGCCGTCTTCTATGCCGGCTGGCGGATCGAAAGCGGCCCGGCGGCGGAGATCCTGCGCCGCCCCTCGCACCCCTACACCAGCGGCCTGATGTCCTGCACCCCGCGCCTGCGCCTCGGCGCCTCGGCGGCCGAAGGCGGCGCGGCCCTGCGCGAGATCGCGGGCATGGTCCCGCAGCTCGGCAAAATGCCCGTCGGCTGCCGCTTCGCCCCGCGCTGCACGCGCGCCGACGGCTACTGCCGCACCAACGTGCCCAAAGACGTCATCGTCGGGCCGCAGCACACGGCGATGTGCTGGAAAGCCGAAGAGGAGGCACTGGCATGAGCGGAACCGACATTCTCAGGGTCAACGCGCTGAAGGTGCATTTCGACGTGGGCCGCGCCCCCGGCGGCGGGCGCAAGATCGTGCATGCGGTGGACGGCGTCGACTTCACCGTCCGGCGCGGGTCGAGCTTCGGCATCGTCGGCGAAAGCGGCTCGGGCAAGTCGACCATCGCGCAGGCGATCATGCGGCTGGTGCCGATCACCGACGGGTCGGTCTATTTGCAGGAACACCAGATATCGGGGCTGGAGGGCCAGAGCCTGCGCGACGTGCGCGGCAAGTTCCAGATGGTGTTCCAGGACCCCTTCTCGTCCCTGAACCCCCGCAAGAAGGCCCGCGCCGCGATCCGCGAACCGCTGGATCTGCTGGACATCGGCGAGGCCAGGGGCCGCGACGGCGTGGCCGAGGACATGCTGACCGCCGTCGGCCTGCACCGCGAGGCGGGGCGGCTGTTCCCGCACCAGTTCTCGGGCGGCCAGCGCCAGCGCCTGTGCATCGCCCGCGCGCTGGCATCCAGGCCCGAGCTGATCGTCTGCGACGAACCGGTCTCGGCGCTGGACGTCGCGATCCAGGCGCAGATCCTGAACCTGCTGCGGCAGTTGCAGGCCGACATGGGCCTGTCCTACGTCTTCATCTCGCACGATCTGGCGGTGGTGCAGTACATCTGCGACGACGTGGCGGTGATGTATCTCGGCGAGTTTGTCGAGACCGCCCCGGCGAAGTCGCTCTTCGCCTCGGCCAAGCATCCCTACACGTGGTCGCTGATGTCCGCCGCCCTCTCGCCCGAGAACGAGCGCGGGACGCTGGCGAAACGCCCCCTGCTGGGCGGCGAACCCCCGAGCCCGACCGCCCCGCCCCCCGGCTGCCGCTTTGCCGCGCGCTGCCCCTTCGCGACGGACCGGTGCCGCGCCGAGAAACCCGCGCTGCGCGGGTTCGGCGGCGGCCACAAGGTCGCCTGCCACTATGCCGGAGAGCTGGAGCCGCCGCTGCCGGAGCTGAAGGCAGCCTGAGCGACCGGCGTCAGCTGCCGCCGATGGCGATGCCCTCGAGGAACGACTGGATCGCGGCGGTGAGCGCGACGACGCCGCCGTCGATCCCGGCAAAGGCCGCCGTCGCCAGTCCGACGACCAGTGCCGTCAGCACGACCCAGTCGACCGTGACGGCGCCGTCTTCGTCGACAAGAAAATCCATAAGTTTCCGCATGATAAATCCCCGATATCCGCAATAAAAAAGGCCCGGAAAACCGGACCTGTGGACAACTGAAACACGACTCAACTGACGCGAGTGAGTGCTCGGTAATTGTGGCGAAAATGTGGCGCGGGGCCTGCGCTCAGACCGCCTCGACCAGCCCCAGCCCGTCCAGCCGCCCCGGATCGAAACCGCTCTTCAGCCCGATGCAGACCACGCCCGTCTGGTGCCCCGGCTCTGCCGGTTCCACCGTCCAGCGCGCGCCGACCACCTGGATCAGTGTCTGCCCTCCGGCCTCGTTCGCGACATAGCCCTTGGCGCGGACCAGCCCATGCCCGCCCTCGGCCAGCGAGGTGGCCAGCGCCACCGGATCGACCGGGCCGGAAGGATGCAGCACCACGCTGGAGAACAGCCCCGCCGCGTGTCCGCTGATCCGGTGCCCGCGCCGTGGCAAGGGCACGGAACCCAATAGCGCGTCATGGGGCACCTGCCCCTGCACGGCGGGCAGGATCCGCGTCCCCGGCACCTGCGCGCCCAGCCAGTTGCGCACGCTGTCCAGCGCCGCCTCGTCCACCAGGTCGGCCTTGTTCAGCACGAGGATGTCCGCATCAGCCAGCTGCCGCTCGATCGTGTCGGCGAGGTAGCGGTTCCCGGCGGTGTTCATGATCTCGGCCGCATCCGCGACGACGACCACGCCGTCGCCGCGCAGCCCGTCCACGAACAGCAGCGAGGCGAGGATCGAGCCGGGGATCGCCACGCCCGAGCTTTCCAGCAGGATGTGATCCGGCTTGGGCTCAAGCGCCATGACCTGCATCACCGCGCCGACCAGATCGTCGCCGTATTCGCAGCAGACGCAGCCCCCGGCGATGGAGACGAGCGCATCGCCCTCGGCCTCGATCAGGTCGCTGTCGATGGGCAGCGCGCCGAACTCGTTCACCAGCACCGCCAGCCGCAGGCCCGAGGTCCGCAGCAGGTGGTTCACCAGCGTCGTTTTCCCGGCGCCGAGATAGCCGCCGATGACGGTGACGGGCAGCGCGGGGGTCATATGGTTTCCGCCGCGAAAATGCGACCGCCCTGCACGGTGCCCCAGACGGGGACGTCCTTCAGCGCCTCGGGCGCGACCTCGGTCGGGTCCTCATCCAGCACCGCGAAATCGGCACGCTTTCCCGCCTCGATGGAGCCGATCAGGTGGTCCATCTTCAGCGTGAAGGCCGCGCCGAGCGTGATCGCATGCAGCGCCTCGGCCACCGAGATCTTCTCGCCCTCGCCCTGCACCCGGCCCGAGGCCGTCAGCCGCGTCACGGCGGCCCAAGCGGTGAAGAGCGGCCCGATCGGCGTCACCGGCGCGTCGGAGTGGATGGTCATCGGCACCCCGCTGTCCAGCGCCGTACGGCAGGCGTTCATCCGCTCCGCCCGTTCGGGCCCGACGGTGTATTTGTAGTGCTCGTCGCCCCAGTAATAGTGGTGGTTCGCGAACAGGTTCACGCACATCCCCAGCCGGGCCGCCTTGCGGAACTGCGCCGGTGTCGCCATCTGGCAGTGCTGAAGCGTGAAGCGGTTGTCGGGGCGCGGCACTTTCTTGAGCGCGGTTTCCAGCGTGTCGATGGCCAGCTCGGACGCCTCGTCGCCATTGGTGTGGATATGGACCAGCAGGTCCTCCTCCAGCGCGCGCTCGAAGACCTCAAGCAGTTGTTCAGGCGCGACATACCACAGCCCGTTCGGCGCGCCGTTCTGGTAATGCGGCCAGCGCAGGCGCGCGGTGAAGCCCTGGATCGAGCCGTCGGCATGCAGCTTGATGTTGCCAAGCTGGCAGCGCTCGGTGCTCTTGGGTTTCACCTCCTTCATGAAGGCGACCAGATCGGCGGGCGACATGTCGCGGCCATGCCGGAACGGGACGAGGCAGATCGGGAAGTCCTTGGCCCCGGTCGTCTTGAGCATCACGTCGACCTTGTCCGGCGAATAGATCCGCGCGAGGTCGGTCGAGGTCGTGACCCCCGCGCGCACGCAGAGCCGTCCGAAGGCCTTGAGCCCGCGCTCGGACCCCTCCAGCGCCTTGCGGTCGTAACCCACCTTCTGGCCCGCGGGCGCCATCACCTCGGGGCCGCGCAACTCGCCCATGGGCAGGCCGTCCTTGCCCAGCGGGATCGCCGGGTGGTTCAGCCCCTGCTTCAGCAGCCCCGCCATCTCCAGCGCCTTGGAGTTCATGCTCATGATATGGCCCGAGGCGTGAGTGATCACGATGGGCCGGTCGGTCGTGGCGCGGTCGAGGTCCTGCCGGGTGATGCGGACGTTGTCCATGTAGATCGGATCGAGCCCCCAGCCCACGACCGGCCCCTCGCCCGTCGCCGCGGCCTCCTGCAGCCGCGCGACGATCTCGTCCGTGGTCTTCAGCCCGTGCCAGACCTTGCCGTCCGGGTCCTTCTGGTCGAACCAGCCGAGGTAGGTGCCGTCCCAGACCGAGCCCGCGCCCGAATGCGCGTGGCCCTCGACGAATCCGGGCATCAGCACCTTGTCGGCGAAGGTTTCGTCCAGCGTGTGCTCGCCCCAGCGTTGCAGTTCCTCGAGCGTGCCTGCGCCGAGGATCTTGCCGTCCTTCACGGCCACATGGGTCGCCACGGGGCGCGCATCGCTCATCGTCAGGATCTTGCGGGCGGCGTAGATGGTGATCGTCACGGATGGGGTCCTTTCGGCGGGGTGGCCGGGGCGCAGGCCGCGCCCGGCATGGGAAAGGCGGACGGCTCGGGGTGAACTGTGTCCGCCGATGCCCCCGGTTGCAAGCCGGGGATAGGGATCAGATGTCGGCTGCGGCGAAGACCCGCCCGCCCTGCACGGTGCCCCAGACGGCCACGTCCTTGAGCTTTTCTGGGTCGACGGCAAAGGGATCGTCCTCCAGCACCGCGAAATCGGCGCGCTTGCCCGCCTCGATGGAGCCGATCAGGTGGTCCATCCCCAGCGTGAAAGCGGCCCCGAGGGTGATCGCCTCAAGCGCCTCGGCCACGGTGATCTTCTCGCCCGCGCCCTGCACCCGGCCAGAGGCAGTGCGGCGCGTGACGGCGGCCCATGCGGTGAAGAGCGGACCCAGAGGCGTGACCGGCGCGTCGGAGTGGATCGTCATCGGCACACCACTGTCCAGCGCGGTGCGGCAGGCGTTCATCCGCTCGGCCCGCTCCGGCCCGACGGTGTATTTGTAGTGCTCGTCGCCCCAGTAGTAGTGGTGGTTCGCGAAGAGGTTCACGCACATCCCCAGCCGGGCCATCCGGCGGAACTGCGCGGGCGTGGCCAGCTGGCAGTGCTGGAGCGTGAAGCGGTTGTCCGGGCTCGGCACCTTCTTCAGCGCGGCCTCCAGCGTCTCGATGGCCAGCTGCGTCGCCTCGTTGCCGTTGGTGTGCGTGTGCACCATCACGCCCGCCGCCAGCGCGCGTTCATAGATCTCGGCCATCTGCTCGGGCGCGACATACCACTGCCCGTTCGGCGCGCCGTTCTGGTAGCCGGGCCACAGAAGCCGCGCGGTGAAGCCCTGGATCGAGCCGTCGGCGACGACCTTGATCCGGCCCAGATCGCAGCGCTCGGTCGACTTGGCCTTGATCCCGGCGACGAAGTTCACGAGGTCTTCGGGCGACAGGCCCATCATGATGCGGAACGGCACGAGGCACAGCGGAAAGTCCGGCGCGCCGGTGATCCTGAGCGCCTGCGCGACGGATTCCTCGGTCAGCGCCCGAGCGAGGTCGGTCGCCGTCGTCACCCCCGCCCGCACGCAGAGCCGCGCGTAGGAGATCAGACCAGCCGACGATCCCTCGATCGCCTTGCCGCGGTCGAACCCGACCTTGGCGCCCGCCGGTCCCATGATCTCGGGGCTTTTCAGCTCGCCCATGGGCAGGCCGTCGCCGCCCAGCGGAATGCCCGGATGGTTCAGGCCGGGCTTGAGCAGCCCCGCCTTTTCCAGCGCGAAGGTGTTCATGTTCATGATGTGGCCCGAGGCGTGCATGATCACGATGGGCCGGTCCGAACAGGCCTGGTCGAGGTCGTCGCGGGTCACGCGGACGTTGTCCATGTAGATCGGGTCCAGCCCCCAGCCGATCACGATGGGCTCGTCCGGCTTGGCCGCCGCCGCTTCCTTCAGCCGCTGCACCACCCCGTCGATGGTCTTGAGCCCCACCCACTTCTTGCCGTCCGGATCGACCCGGTCGAACCAGCCCAGATAGGCACCGTCCCAGACCGACCCGGCGCTGGAATGCGCGTGCCCCTCGACGAAACCGGGCATCAGCACCTTGTCGGCAAAGGTTTCGTCCAGCGTGTAGTCGCCCCAGCGTTCCAGCTCTTCCAGCGTGCCCGCCCCGAGGATCTTGCCGTCCCGGACCGCCACGTGGGTGGCTTCGGGGCGGGTGTGGCTCATGGTGATGATCTTCTTGGCCGCGTAGATCTTGGTGGGCATTCGTCGGTCCTGTTCTGCTTGCGACGGCGGGAGTCCGGCCGCTTGGGCCCAGTCAAAGCGAGTCGATCACCGCCCGACAGGTCCAGTGCGGTGCAAACGGGGGAACCAAGGGCGGAAAGGCGATATTCGCCTGTCACGGCCCCGTGGGATGCGGATTTTTGCGGCAGGTCCGGGCGGCCTGTCCGGCCCCGCCACGCAGCGCGCGGCGGGACGGAACGGTCAGCCCTGCGGGCGTTCGGCCCAGCCGGCGAAGATGCGCTCCAGCGCGACGACGGCGTAGTAGAGAACGATCCCGAGGAAGGCGAGCGCGATCAGGACCGCGAACATCAGCGGGTAGTTCGAGTTGGTCTGCCCGGACAGGAACAGCGCGCCGAGGCCACGCCCGTGGGGCGAGATGATCTCGACCAGGTTCGTGCCGATGAAGGCCAGCGTGACCGAGACCTTCAGCGCGCCGAAGAACTCCGGCAGGGTCTTGGGCAGCGCGATCTTCCAGAAGATCGTGACCTTGGACGCCCCGAGCGAGCGCAGGATGTCACGATACTCCGGCTCCAGCGTCGACAGGCCGATGCCGACCGAGACGGCGATCGGGAAGAACGAGATCAGGAAGGCCATCAGCACTGTGTTGAAGTTGTGCTCGCCGATGAACAGCAGCGCCAGCACGGGCACCAGCGTCGCCTTGGGGATCGCGTTGAAGCCCACGAGCAGGGGATAGAGCCCGTCCCGCGCGACGCGCGAAAAGCCCATGATCATCCCCAGCACGATCCCGAAGATCACGGCGAGGATCAGCCCCGCCACGGTCCGCCACAGGGTCTGCCACGACCCGATCAGGAAGAGGTTCCAGAACCGCACGTAGGCGTCCGGCAGGTCCGAAGGCGAGGCCATCACGTAGTTCGGCCAGCCGTTGACCCAGACGATGAATTCCCAGAACGCCAGGAACAGGACGATGGCGAGGATGGGGATGCCGATCTTGCGTGCCATATCCATCAGTGCACCGCCGGTCCGGGCTGCCGCCCCTGCGCGATCTGGATCTGCTCGCGCAGCGTGGCCAGCATGTCGGAACATGCGGGCGTGTAGAGTCCCTCGAGCTTCCGCAGCCCCTCGCCGCCCGGATACTTCACGTCCAGAACGAATTGCGTGGTCGCGGGACGGCCCGACAGGACGATCACCTGATCGCCGAGATAGACGCTTTCCCGCAGGTCGTGGGTGATCAGCACCGCCGTGAACGGCTCCTGCGCGCGCAGGGCGTGCATCGTCTGCCAAAGGTCCTCGCGCGTGAAGGCGTCGAGCGCGCCAAAGGGCTCGTCCATGATCAGCACGTCGGGCTTGTGCACGATGGCCCGGCAGAGCGAGGCGCGCTGGCGCATACCGCCCGAGAGTTCGGACGGGCGCTTGTTCTCGAACCCCTTCAGGCCGACCAGTTCCAGCAGCTCCATCGCCCTCGCCTCGCGCTTGGCGCGCGGCATCGACGGGGCGACGATTTCCAGCGGCAGGATCACGTTCTGCAGGATCGTGCGCCATTCCAGCATGACCGGGTTCTGGAACGCCATGCCCACCGTCTTGCGGGGGCTTTTGACCAGTTCGCCATGCAGCCAGACCTCGCCCGTGTCGGGCTTCATCAGACCGGCGACCAGCCGGGTCAGCGTGGACTTGCCGCAACCGGACGGGCCGACCACGGCGGCAAATTCGCCCTCGGGCACCTGGATGTTGAGGTTGTCGAGGACCGGCAGCGGTCCGCGCGGGGTGCGGTAGGCGTGCGTGACGCCCTTGATCTCGATGAGGTTCGTCATGGCGAAGCGTCGGCGCCGGCGGTGTGACCCGCCGGCGCCCTGTGCCTTACTGCAGCATCGCGCTGCCGTCGGTCGGCAGGTAGCTGCTGTCGAAGTAGAGCGCCGCGTCGGGTTCGTTCTGGAACTCGTAGACCGACTTGGTCTGTTCGATCGCCTTGGTCATCCGTTCGGCGTCGACGCCGCCCATGCCGTTTTCCTTGACGTAGTCGGTCAGCACGTTGGCGTCGATCGCCATCTGCAGCCGCTCAGTTTCCAGCCCTGCATCGGCGGCCGGGTTGCGCTTCATCAGCGCTTCGACGGCCTTGGCGGGATCCGCGATGGCGCCTTTCCAGCCCGCGGCGATCGCCTTGACGAAGCCCTTGACCGCATCCGGGTTTTCCTTGGCGAAGTCGGTGTTCACGATCAGCGCGTTGCCGTAGAGCGCGACGCCGTTGTCGGCCATCAGGATGACGCTGATGTCATCCTCGGGCACGCCGAGACGCTTGAGGTTCAGCGTCGAGGAGAACGAGAAGCCGGTCACGGATGCGACCTTGCCCTCGGCCAGCATCGGCTCGCGGGTCGGGAAGCCGACGGGCTCCACGGTGATCTTCGACATGTCGAGGCCGTTCTCGGCGGCAAAGATCGGGAACTGCGCCCAGGCCCCGTCCGGCGGCGGTGCGCCCAGCACCTTGCCTTCGAGGTCCTTCGGCGTCTCGACGCCCAGCGACTTGCGGCCCACCACGGCGAAGGGCGGCTTGTCATAGACCATCATGATCGCCGTCACCGGCGCGCCGGGGTTCTGGTCGAGGAACCGCATCAGGCTGTTGATGTCCGCGAAACCGATGGGATAGGCGCCGGTCGCCACCTTCGGGATGGCGTCGAGCGAGCCTTTGCCCTCGGAAATCTCGACCGTCAGGCCCTCGGCCTCGAACAGGCCGTCGTCGATGGCGAGGAAATAGGGGGCGGCGGGGCCTTCGAATTTCCAGTCGAGCGCGAAGGGCATGCTGGTCTGGGCCGAGGCGGCGCCCACCGTTGCGGACACGGCAAAGGACGCGGCAGCGAAGGTCGCGAGGAATCTGTTGAACACGGGAGTCTCCTGTCGTGTGAATTCATCTGCGATACCCCGCCCGGCGCGGGGTCGGACAGGGGGCGCATGTCGTCATCCGGCCATAGTGCCATTCACAGAGCAGATAGCGATGAAAATTTGGCCGCAATGCCCGGAAAATACGCGGCGCACCGACCCCGTTCTGCCCATAGTTGTGGCATGCGCCGCACGGGCCGACTCTTTTGTGTGCATCCGGCACGTATCCGACACCGATGTCGCTAATCCCCGCTGCGCGACACCACGTGATCGCTGCCGATCCCGCCTAGCGAATGGAACAGCCCGCCGGAATTGCTGACCCCGAATTTCTTGAGCAGCTTCGCGCGGTAGACCTCGACCGTGCGGTGCGAGATCTCCAGCTTCTTGGCGATCTCCTTGCTGGTCAGCCCGTCCGAGATATACGAGATGATCTCGCGCTCGCGCCGGGTCAGCGGGATGTAGGGGCGGGTTTCCGACAGGTCGGCGAAACTCCAGACCGCGCGCATCAGCGGCTCGTCCGGGGTGAAGGAATGGCCGCGCACCCGGACCCAGAACAGCTCGCCCGACTTCTTGGCCATGATGCGCTCGTCCCAGTAGGTGTTCGTCTCGCGCAGCTGCCGGACCCCACGGTCGCGGATGTTCACGAACTCCTCGTCCGTCGGGTAGAGCATGGCGAAGACCTGGTCGCGCAGATCGTCGCGCGCATAGCCGAACATCTCGGCGAAGGCAGTGTTGCAGTCGCGGATGACCCGGTTCTCGGTGATGACCAGACCGACGGGGGCGTAGGCATAGGCCAGCCCGGCGAAGTCGCCGGTCGCAAAGGCCTCGTCTATACGTATTTCCACTATCTTGCCCCGGTGGCTGAGTAACGTGATCCTTGGCGCCAAGGTAGGGCAGCCCGACGCACGGGTGCAACGGCGATAGCCCTGCCATAACGGGAGGATATCATGAATATCATCAAGCGACTCGTCGCGACCGCCGCCATTGGCCTCGTGACCGCCGGGGCCGCATGGGCCCAGGACCCGATCAAGATCGCCCTGATCCACGGCCTGTCCGGCTCCGCCTTCGAAGCCTTCTCCAAGCAGGCCCAGACCGGGTTCGAGATGGGGATCGAATACGGCACCGACGGCACGAACGAGATCAACGGCCGTCCGATCGAGATCATCATCAAGGACACCCAGTTCAAGCCCGACGTCGCCCGCGCCGTGCTCGCCGAGGCCTATGGCGACGACGAGGTGCTGCTGGCCGTCGGCGCGACCTCGTCCGGCGTGACCGTCGGCATGCTGCCGATCGCCGAGGAATACGAGAAGATCCTGATCGTCGAGCCCGCCGTGGCCGACAGCCTCACCGGTCCGGATTCGAACCGCTACGTTTTCAAGACCTCGCGCAACTCGTCGATGGACATGCAGGCGCAGGCGCTGGCGCTGCAGCCGGACGAGAACCTCGTCGTGGCCACGCTGGCCGAGGACTACGCCTTCGGCCGTGATGGCATCACCGCCTTCAAGTCCGCGCTGGAAGGCACCGGCGCGACCGTCGTGACCGAGGAATACGTGCCGCAGGGCACCACCGACTTCACCGCCTATGCCGAGCGCATGTTCAACGCGCTGAAGGACAAGGAAGGCCGCAAGGTCATCCTGATCTATATCGCGGGCGGCGGCGACGCGCCCGGCAAGATCCAGGCGATGGACCCGAGCCGCTACGGCATCGAGATCTCGATGGGCGGCCACATCCTGCCGGTCCTGCCGACCTACAAGCGGTTCCCCGGCATGGAAGGCGCGGTCTACTACTACTACGAAGCCTTCGACAACGAGGTGAACAAGTGGCTGGTGGACGAGCACATGAAGCGCTTCGACAGCCCGCCGGACTTCTTCACCGCCGGTGGCATGTCCGCCGCCCTCGCCGTGGTCAAGGCGCTGAAAGAGGCCCCGGATTACGAGACCGAGACGCTGATCTCGACCATGGAAGGCATGTCGTGGGAAACGCCCAAGGGCACCATGACCTTCCGCCCCGAGGACCATCAGGCGCTGCAGGACATGCTGCACTTCAAGATCAAGGTCGACGACAGCGTCGACTGGGCGATCCCGGAAAAGGTCCGCATCATCCCGGCTGACGAGATGAACATCCCCGTCGGTCGCGACAACTCCAAGTGACCCCGGCGCGGTCCGGCCACCACGCCGGACCGCCTGCGCCTCCCCCGCTCCTTCATCTTGCCGGAAATATGCCGGGAGTGTGGGGGCTGGCCCCCACTCCCTCAGACGAAACAGGCGCGACACCGATGACCGCTCCTTCCCTGACCACGCGCGACCTGACGATCCGCTTCGGCGGCCATGTCGCGGTCAACGCCGTGTCCTGCGATTTCCGCCCCGGCGAACTGACCGTCATCGTCGGCCCGAACGGCGCCGGCAAGACCACCTATTTCAACCTGATCTCCGGCCAGCTTGCCGCGACCTCGGGCTCCGTCGTCAAGGACGGCACGGACATCACCGGGATGTCGCCCTCGGCCCGCGCACGGCAGGGGATCGGACGCGCCTTCCAGCTGACCAACCTCTTCCCGCAGCTTTCGGTGCTGGAAAACATCCGCCTGGCCGTGCAGGCCCGCGCCGGCATGGGCTGGCGGATGCTGCGCCCCGTGGGCCGCTTCACCGAACTGACCCGCAAGGCCGAGCACTACCTCGAGGCGACGCGCCTGACCGCGCTGGCCCACCAGACCGCCGCCAACCTGCCGCACGGCGACCAGCGCAAGCTGGAGGTGGCGCTGCTGATGGCGATGGAGCCCGACATCTACATGTTCGACGAGCCGACGGCGGGCATGAGCCTCGACCACGCGCCGGACGTGCTCGAGCTGATCCACGGCATCAAGGCCGACCCCACCAAGACCGTCCTGCTGGTCGAGCACAAGATGGACGTCGTGCGCGCACTGGCCGACCGGATCATCGTGCTGCACAACGGTGAGTTGCTGGCCGACGGCCCGCCCGCCGAGGTCATGTCCAGCCAGATCGTCCGCGACGTCTATCTCGGCACCTCGGAGGGCGTGGAATGACGCTGCTGTCGCTGAACGCCGTCCGCACCAACATCGGCCAGTATGCCGTGCTGCACGACGTCACCTTCGACGTCCCCGAGGGCGGTGTCTTCGTCCTGCTGGGCCGCAACGGCGCGGGCAAGACGACGACGCTGCGCTCGGTCATGGGGCTGTGGCGGCCCTCACCCGGCTCGATCACCTTCCGCGGGCAGGACATCACGGCGATGCACACCGCCGACATCGCCCGGCTCGGCATCGCCTACGTGCCCGAGAACATGGGCATCTTCGGCACCCTGACGGTGGACGAGAACCTGATCCTCGCCACCGCCAACGGCAAGATCGACGCCAACCGGCTCAAGTGGGTCCATGGCCTCTTCCCGGCGCTTGAGCGGTTCCGGGACAAGCAGGCCTGGAGCCTGTCGGGCGGGCAGAAGCAGATGCTGTCGGTCGCCCGCGCGATCATCGAGCCGCGCGAGCTGATCCTGATCGACGAACCGACCAAGGGCCTCGCGCCCTCCATCGTCGACGCGATGGCCGAGGCGTTCAGCGAGATCGCGCAGGACAGCACGATCCTGCTGGTCGAACAGAACTTCCGCTTCGCCAAGAGCCTCGGGCGGGACATGGCGGTGATCGACGACGGCCGCGTGGTGCATCGCGGCACGATGGCGGATTTCGCGGCGGACAAGGCGCTGCAGGACCGGCTGCTCAGCCTGTCCGTGTGAGGGAGAGAGAATGTCGCAACTGACCCAGACACTGACCCGGCTCGGCGGCGTGAACCTGCTGCCGGTCGCCCTCGCCCTCGTGGCCTTCGTGCTCATCGGCGCGCCCTCGTCATGGGTGACGCTGACGGTGGCGGGGCTGGCCATGGGGATGATGGTGTTCCTGATGGCCTCGGGCCTGAGCCTCGTCTTCGGCCTGATGGATGTGCTGAACTTCGGCCATTCCGCCTTCGTCAGCTTCGGCGCCTTCGTCGGCGCGACGGTGCTGGCGGGGCTGTCGGGATGGCTCGCCTCCGACTCCGTCGCGCTTGAGACGCTGGCGCTGGTTCTGGCGCTGCTGGCGGCGATACTATTCGGCCTCGTCGCCGGATGGTTCTTCGAAACCGTCATCATCCGCCCGGTCTACCGCGATCACCTGCGCCAGATCCTGATCACCATGGGCGCCATGATCGTGGCGGAACAGACCATTCTCGCCTTCTGGGGCGGCTCGCCCTACACGGTCTACCGGCCCAGGTTCCTCGAAGGCTCGTGGATCATCGGCGACGTGTCGATCGAGATCTACCGCGCCTTCGCCTTCCTGCTGGGTCTCGCCGTCTTCATCGCGCTCTACATCGTGCTGAACCGCACCCGGATCGGCCTCCTGGTCCGCGCGGGCGTCGAGAACCGCGAGATGGTCGAGGCGCTCGGCTTCCGCGTCGACCGGCTGTTCATCGGCGTGTTCATGGTCGGCTCGGCGCTTGCCGCGCTCGGCGGGGCGATGTGGGCGGGCTACGAGACGCTGATCACCCCCTCGCTCGGCGGAGAGCTGATGATCATCGTCTTCATCGTGGTCATCATCGGCGGCCTCGGGTCCATCGAGGGCACGCTGCTCGGCGCGATCCTCGTGGGGCTGATGTCCAACTACCTCGGCTTCCTCGCGCCCAAGATGGCGCTGGCGTCGAACATGATCCTGATGGTGGCGATCCTGCTGTGGCGGCCGAACGGCCTGCGCCCGGCGGTGAAGTGAGGGGGCCGAGATGACACCGACAACCGGCACCTACGCCGTCAAGCTCACCGTCCTCGCCATCGGGGCGTTGCTGCTCTTCGCGCCGTTCCTGTTTCAGGATGTCCGCTCGCTCGAAGTCGCGGCGCGGATCTGCATCTTCATCGTGCTGGTCGCCAGCTACGACCTGCTGATCGGCTACACCGGGATCGTCAGCTTCGCGCACACCATGTTCTTCGGCTTTGGCGCCTATGGCGCGGCGATCCTGCTGAAGTCGATGGGGCCGGGCTGGACGCCCGTGATCCTCGGCGGCATCGCGGGCGTGGCGGTGTCTCTGGTGATGGCCGTGGCCATCGGCCTGCTGAGCCTGCGCGTCAAGGCGATCTTCTTCGCCATGATCACGCTGGCCGCCGCCTCGGTCGTGCTGGTCCTGACCTCGCAGCTGTCGCAGCTGACGGGGGGCGAGGACGGCATCACCTACCGCGCGCCGGACCTGTTCAAGCCGGCGACCAAGATCCTGACCGATGCCGACGGCAAGGTCCTGCGGCTCTGGGGCGTGGCGTTCAACGGCAAGCTGGCCGCCTATTACTTCGTCTTCGTCACCTCGCTGATCCTGTTCCTGCTGATGCTGCGCTTCACCGCCTCGCCGCTCGGCACCGTGCTCAAGGCGATCCGCGAGAACGAGGCGCGGGCCGAGGCGATCGGCTATCGCGTCGTGGCCTACCGGACCTTCGTCTTCTGCCTGTCGGCCACCTTCGCCTCGATCGCCGGGACGATCTACGCGGTCTGGCTGAAATACACCGGGCCCGACACCTCGCTGTCCTTCGCGATCATGATCGACATCCTGCTGATGGTGGTGATCGGCGGCATGGGGACGATGTGGGGTGCGGTGATCGGGGCGGTGCTGCTGATCCTCGCGCAATACTATCTGCGCGACCTGATGGGCGCGGCCTCCGAGGCGCTGCACGGTATCCCGGTGCTGCCCGAACTGCTGGCGGCGGACCGCTGGCTGTTCTGGCTCGGGATCATCTTCATCCTGCTGGTCTACTTCTTTCCCAAGGGGATCGCCGGGACCGCGATGGCGGGGGGCGCACGGCGATGACGGGTCCGCGCTTCACCCTCGTCCCGGTGATGGATCACGAGATCCACGTCACCGAATGGGGCGACCGTTCCGCCCCTCCGCTGGTGATGTGGCACGGCCTCGCCCGCACCGGGCGCGACTTCGACGAACTCGCCGCCGCGCTGTCGGACGAATATTTCGTGATCTGCCCCGACACCATCGGGCGGGGCCTGTCGAGCTGGTCGCAGGACCCCGAGGCGGAATATTCCGTCGAGTATTACGCCGGGATCGCCGCCGATCTGCTGGACCACTACGGCTTCGACCGGGCGGCGTGGCTCGGCACCTCGCTGGGCGGGCTGATCGGCATGCGGCTGGCCTCGGGCCCCCATGCGGACCGGCTGACCTGCCTGCTGATCAACGACATCGGCCCCGAGGTCCCCGCCCCCGCTATCGAGCGGATCGTGACCTATGTCGGCGACGCCCCGGTCTTCTCGCTCGTCAGCGAGGCCGAGACATGGCTGCGCGCCGTCTACAAGCCCTTCGGCACTGCATCGGACGCCTTCTGGCGGCGGATGGCGCGGACCTCGGTCCGGCGCATGTCGGACGGCCGGCTGACACTGCACTACGACCCGCGCATCACCATCCAGTTCACCGCCTCGCGCGAGGAGCTGACGAGCTGGGACCGCTTCGCCCGCATCACCCTGCCCTGCCACGTCTTCCGCGGCCGGGACTCGGACATCCTGCCCGCCGAGATCATGCAGCTGATGCAGCAGCGCGGCCCCCGCCCCGGCGTGACGGAATTCGACTGCGGCCATGCGCCGAACCTGTCGAACCCCGAAGACATCGCGATTGTCCGGCAGGTGCTGAAGGACCTGTCCTGACCTCGGCCGCCGCGCGACGCCCGCGAAGGACGCCGCGCATTTGGCCAGGATTCCGCCTAAATGTCGCGTTAACCTTCTCGCGGGGACGGAGTCGGGAGGGATCCGGTGCGTAGCATCGCCATTGCGCTGGCCGTCGTGCTGGCAACCACGAGTGTCGCGGACGCAGGCGCACTGTTTTCGGTGCCGCCGGGCACGCAGGCGCTCCAGCAGCCCACCCTGATCGAACGGCTGGAACGTCTGGCCGAGCCATCAAGGAACGCCCTGCTCGCGGCCTGTTGCAAGACCTGCCGGAAAGGCAAGGCCTGCGGCGACAGCTGCATCAGCCGGGACAAGACCTGCCGCAAGGGCATCGGCTGCGCCTGCGACGGCTAGCATAGGCAAGCGGCGCACCGGTCAGGCGACAGGTGCGATAGGTGGTTCGGACAACACTGACGGAGAAGGCGACCTGGCAGGGGCAGCAGGACTCGAACCCGCGACCCTCGGTTTTGGAGACCGATGCTCTACCAACTGAGCTATACCCCTAGGCCGTGCGTTTCGATATTGCCTCAGCCGCGCAAGATCAAGGGGGTTGATGGCCGGTTTCGCAGGGTTTCCGTCACAGCCATCGCATGAAGCGCAGAATGGCGATCTGAAGGGCGATGATGACCGCCAGCATCGCGCAGAACAGCCAGAAGGCATCCGGGCTGCCCGCCCCCGGAACGCCACCGACGTTGATCCCCAGCAGACCGGTCAGAAAGCCGAGCGGCAGGAAGATCGCCGAGATGATCGACAGGAAATACATGTGCCGGTTCAGCCGGTCCGACAGCTGGCCCGACAGCTCGTCGCGCAGAACGGCGAGGCTGTCGCGCATCTCGTCGAGGTTTTCCAGCTGCCGTGTCAGGCTCTGCCGTGTCTCGGCGATGTGCAGGCGGTCGCCCTCGTCGAAGAAGGGCAGATCGGACTGCTCCATATCCTCAAGCGCGCCCTTCTGCGGCGCGGAGTGGCGGCGCAGCTCGATCACCTGCAGGCGCATCGCGACGATCTGCTGGCGCAGGGTGTGGTCCGGGGTGCCGACCACGCGCGGCTCCAGCGCGTCGGTTTCGATGTCGAGTTGGGCGACCAGCGGCTCCAGCCGGGCGTTCAGCCGGGCGGCCAGCAGTGACAGGAACTCACCCGCGGTCGTCGGCCCGTCGCCCGCCGCCAGCATGTCGGAAATGTCGCCGAGCGCCTTCACACGCTGCCGCGACAGGGTAACGATCCGGTTGGCATCGGCCCAGACCCGGACCGAGACCATGTCCTCGGGATCGCGCCCCTCGTTGGTGTTCACGCCACGCAGGATGACGAGGATGCCGTTCCCGATCCGCATCGCCCGCGACCGTGTGGCGGAAGCGGTCAGCGCCTCGATCACCGCCTCGTCCAGGTAGCCGAGGTTTTCGGCGATCCATCCGGGCGTGTCGGGATGATCCGCCGACAGATGCGCCCAGCCCAGCGTGTCGTCGCGCAGCACGTTGACGGCGCGGGCCTCGTCCAGGCGGGCGCCGGGCGTGTCGCCGTCCAGCGCATGCGCCAGCATGAGGCAGCCGCCCCCGTCAGACCTGGGCATTGTCCACCAGCCATTGTGCGGTTTCGATAACGGCCTCGCGCGCGGGAACGAAGTCGATGCCGGTCAGGCGGGCCGAGGTTGCGGCGTCCGTGAACATCCGGGCCCCCAGCACCGGCACAATCGACTTCGCCGCGCCGTCGAACAGGCCGATGAAGCGGATCATCCAGTCCGGCACCTCGCGGGCCTTGATCTTCCGGTCCGGGAAGGCGGCCCGCAGTGCCCCGGCGATCTCGCCGAACCACATCGCGCCGCCGGTGGCGATCAGCCGGGACCCGGCGGTTGCGGGCGTCTCGAGCGCCAGCACATGCAGGCGCGCCACGTCGCGGACGTGGACGATGTCCGCCATCAGCCGGGGCTGTCCCGGATCCTTCGCCGACAGGATGCGCCGGACGACCGAGACGGAGGATCCGTAGCGGCCCCCGAGCGGCGGGCCGACGACGAGGCCGGGGTTCACCGTGGTGAGGTCGAGGCCATGCGCCCCGGCCAGGTCCCATGCCCGGCGCTCGGCCAGCGTCTTGGACGCGCTGTAGGCGGTGCAGGCGGGATGATCGGGATCGGTCCAGTCCGCCTCGGTCCGGGGCGTCGCGCGGTCCAGCGGGTCCTGCGTGATGATCGCGGCGATCGACGAGGTGAGCACGACGCGGGTCACGCCCGCCGCAGCGGCGGCCTGCAACGCGCGCTCGGTGCCGCCGACGGCGGGCCGGATCAGGTCGTCGCGGTCCTTGGGCTGGCTCAGCGGGAAGGGCGAGGCGGTGTGGATCAGCGCGCGGGTGCCCGCCAGCGCCCCGGCCCAGCCATCGTCACGGGTCAGGTCCAGCCTGACGAAGTCGAGCCGCGTGTCGGCGGCGGCCGGGTCGGACAGGGCCGGGCGCAGGGCGTCCCGCACCTCGTCCGCCTTGTCCAACGACCGGAGGGACGCGCGGACCCGGTGGCCGCTGTCGAGGAGGTCGCGCAGCACGTGGCGCGCGATGTAGCCCGAGGCGCCGGTGACGAGGACCGGCAGGTCGTCATGCTCTGTCATGGGGGGGAAGATAGAAAGCGGCGGGGGGGACGCCAAGGGGTTTCATATGTGCGGGCCGGGGATGCGAAAAGGGCCGCCCTTGCGGGACGGCCCTGTCCTGTGTCCCCCGCCCGGCTCTTGCGTGCCGGTCTCGGGAGGGGCGGCCGGGGCCGCGCCCTATATGCAGCCGTGTGAGCTCTCGGTGATCTGGCTTCGCCAATTCACCTGCCGCTCACCGGTCGAAAATCCTTACTTCAGGATTTTCGACACAACGCCCGAACCGACGGTCCGGCCGCCTTCACGGATGGCGAAGCGCAGCTTCTCTTCCATCGCGA
>NZ_AQQU01000006.1 GCF_002210105.1 Oceanicola sp. 22II-s10i
CGGCAATCGGCTTGCCGAACTGCACCCGCTCCTGCGCGTAGGCGACCGTCATCTCCAGCGCCCGTTCCATCGCGCCCGCCAGCCCCGCCGTTCGCACCGCCGCGCCGATCAGCAGCAGCCCCTCGGGCCCGAACCCTTCGGGCGCGGCGGCGACTGCGGATGCGTCGAGCACCGTGTCGAAGTCCAGCGTGTCGCGCCGTTCGCGCGCCATGTTGGTGCCGGGCGTGACCTCGAGCGCCGCGGCCGGGAGGAGCGCCAGCATCGGCGCGCCGTCCAGCTCGGCCGGAACCAGCAGCGCGGCGGCCTCGCCCCCCCAGGGCACGCGGGCGGCCAGTCCCGACAGGCGGAAGCCCTCGCCCTCGCGGGACAGCGCTGCCCTGGCGGCGGTCGCCGGGGCGACATAGCCCTCGGGCGGGGTCAGCCCGGCGCGGCGCGCGACCCAGAGCGTGATCATCGCGTCGCCAAGAGGCACCGGCAGCGCGTGGCGGCCGAGCAGGCGGACGATCTCCACCGCTTCCGCGGGTCCGAGTTCGGAGCCCCCGTCCGCGCCATCCAACATCCCCCGCGGCAGGCCGAGCCCGTCGAGCTCCTGCCACAGGCCAGCGGGCCACGCGCCCTGTTCGGCCGCCTGCAGCCCCTCGCGCGTCACCTTGTCCGCGGCAAAGCGTTCCACCATCTCCGCCATCGCGCCGTCGAGCATGTCCGTCTCCTCCTCATGTCCGGCCCCGGCCGGTGTTCTATGTAAGTCGCCGACCCCGGTCGGATCCGGCCTGTCGGTTCATCCCCGGATACACCCGCAGCCAGAGCGGCATGGCCTACGCAGTCCAAGCCACCGTCAGCCGCGGAATCGACAGCAGGGAAAGGCGTGAACACGGCACCGGACACCCGGTCCCGGACGCCGCCCCGGAGCGCATCCCGCCAAGCATGACCATTCAACCCGCTTCCCTGTGCGGCTGCCAGCCGAAAGCTGACCGGACCCGGCGGCGCGCAGGGAGCCAGCCCCGAGGCAAGGCGACACCAAGTGAGAGGTGGCTTGGTACCCAAGATCGGACTCTAGCCGACAGGACCGTGAGGCCGGGGGATTTTGAACTTTCAAAAAAACGCTAAGCATCAAATAGCTAGAGAACGACGCTACTACGGAATGCGCCGCCCCTCGGTCCTACTGGGGGAGGCATTTGCTGCCTGAAATACCTTCAATAGGCCCGCGCATAGTGGACGCTTTCGTCGCCAATTTTGACGCAGGAAATCCCGGCGGGGAACGGGGTGCATCGGTCAAGGCATGCCCATGGCATGGAACGCGCGGTCAGGCATCAAATGGCAAGACACGCCGGGCCGATGGTCGCGAAATCCGGAACGTGGAGACATCGGCGCGGCCCCTTTTCTTCGCCGCACTGGGTCATGCGGGGCTATGGCCGAACGGTCAGAGTGTCATCCAGTGCCGCGCTCGTCCCATCAGGGCCGTTGCGGTGGCATGCAGGAAGTCACCGGTCGCCTTTGGCGCAAGACCGGCAGAGGCGCGGGCATGTGTCCCTTCCAGTATCACCGCAAGCTTGAGGCAGGCCAGCGCGACATACCACTCGACCCGGCCGAGGTCGCGACCCGTCCGGGCGGCGTAGTGGGCGATCAGTTCCCCGGCGGTCGGGAAGCCGACCCAGGGAGTCACGCGCAGACGCGGCAGGTCCGGGCCTCCGGCACCGGGCCAGGTGGCTATGATCCAGCCGAGGTCGATCAGGGGATCGCCATGGGTCGCGAGTTCCCAGTCGACAATCGCGGCAAGGTCGCCACTGTCATGGCGATACATGACGTTGCCCAGCTGGTAGTCGCCGTGAAGAATACCCGGCACGAAGCTCTTGGGCGTGGTGCGCCCCAGCCAGTCGGCGACGTCCGCCACGTGCGGAAGCGATCCCGTTCCCGACCAGCTGTCGAACTGGGCATAGCCTTCGTACTGCGTCATCCACCGCACCGGCTGGCGTTCAAGGAACCCCGAGGGGTTGCCAAGATCGGCGAGGCCGACCGCGGCCGGGTCCAGGGCATGCAGCGCGGCCGCGCCTTCGACCAGGGACAGGCCCATGCGATGGCGCATGTCATGGTCGGACTCATGCGGCTCGGGCAGACCGGAGAGAACGGTGAAGCCGTCGACCGGCTCCATCAGGTAGAACGACGCGCCCAACACCGCGTCAGCTTCGCAGGCCGCGATCAGGCCGGGGTGCGGCACGCCGGACCCGGCGAGCGCCCGGAGGATGCGGCTTTCCCGTCTGGTCGTCTCGTTGGCCTTCGGGCGCGGCTTGGTCGAGGGACGGCGCAGCACGAAATCGCGTCCGCCCTTGCGGAATTGCACGAGGATGTTCTGCGTCCCGCCGGTCAGCAGCGCCGCGTCCTCGATCGGGCCGGGTTCCAGCCCCTGCCCGTCCATCCAGTCGGCCAGGCGCACGCGGTCCATGACGGCGCCAACGGGATCGTCGCTTCCGTCCTCGACAAGGCTGACCGTGAGCGGATCGACTTCGGACGCGGTCATTCGGCCGCGTGTTCTGACGGCACCTCGGCCGGGTCGAGCCCCAGCTTGGCCCGGGCCGCGGGCACGGCCTTGAAGCGCACGTAATCGGGGAACATCTCCTCGGTCGGCTCGTATTGCCGCAGGAGCTGACGCGCGACGACGGACTTGTGCACCTCGGTCGGACCGTCGGCCAGCCCGACGACAAAGCTCTGCATCAGGTAGTCCGAGAACGGCATCTGCGTGGTGATCCCGATCGAACCGTGCAGATGCATCGCCATCGAGGACATGTCGTGCAGGACCTTGGTCATCAGGACTTTCACCGCAGAGACGTTCTGCGACAGCGCCTTCCAGTCCTGCCCCTGGTCGTGCAGCCAGGCGGTTTCGAGAACCAGCAGCCGGAACTGGCGGATCTGGATCCAGGCATCCGCGATCTTTTCCTGGACCATCTGCTGCTTCCACAGCACGTCGCCCTTGGTCCTGCGCGACTTGACCCTCTCGCAGGTCAGGTCCAGGCATTTCTGGGACAGGGCCAACGACCGCATCGCGTGGTGCAAACGCCCGCCGCCAAGCCGTTGCTGGGCCACGACAAACCCGTCACCCCGCTCACCAAGCAGGTTTTCCCTGGGCACGCGGACATTGGTCCAGCGGACATGCGCGTGGTCGTACTCCTTCTGGCCGTGGTAGCCATAATCGCGGATGATCTCGATACCGGGCGTATCGGCATCGACGATGAACATCGATTGCCGGCGGTAGGGATTGTCCGCCTCCGGCTCCGTCACCACCATGGCGATGTAGAAGGACGCGAAATTGGCGTTGGACGCGAACCACTTCTCGCCGTTGATCACCCATTCGTCCCCGTCCAGGACCGCCGTCGTCTTCTGCATCAGCGGGTCCGCCCCGCCCTGCGGCTCGGTCATCGCGTAGCAGGACACCATGTCGTTGTTCAGGAGCGGCTCGAGCCACTTCTTTTTCTGCTCGTCGGTTCCGTAATGGGCCAGGATCTCGGAATTGCCCGTATCGGGGGCTTGCGCCCCGAACACGATCGGGCCGAACCGGGACCGGCCGAACTGTTCGTTCATCAGCGCCAGCTTGAGCTGGCCGTAGCCCTTGCCGCCGAGATCGGGCCCGAGATGGCAGGCCCAGAGGCCGCGCGCCTTGACCTCGGCCTGCAGCGGGCGGACGAGACGTTTAAACCCTTCGTCATGGATGTTCCACTGGCTCGGCAGGACGTGATCCAGCGGCTCGATCTTCTCGCGGGTGAACTCCGCGATCCAGTCGAGCTCCTTCTGGAATTCCGGCTCGGTTTCGAATGACCACATGGGACGTCCTTTCAGTATTGCGCAGAGGACGCAGGCGCTCAGGCCAGCGTCTCGTCCACGATCAGCAGGGATTTTCCGATGGCCTTGCCGGACATCGCGAACTCGAGAAGTTCGGCGTAATCGCCGAAGGCAAAGCGCCGTCCCACGGGTGGTGAGATCCTTCCCTCACCCGCCCAGACCAGCAGCCGGTCGACCATCCTGTCCGCCTCTTCGACGTCGAAGACGGCTGCGAACTGGCGACAGTCGATACCGACGATCGACGCGCCCTTGACCAGCGGCAGGTTCAGCGGAAGCGACGGGATCTCACCCGCCGCGAACCCGACGACGAGATACCGGCCGCGCCAGCGCAGCGAGCGGAAGGACGGTTGCAGCAGCGGACCGCAGACCGGGTCGTAAACGACGTCTATGCCGTTCGGGGCCAAGGCCTTCAGCCGGTCCCGCCAGCCGTCGACCTGCGTATCCAGAACCTCGTCCGCGCCGGCGGCTTTCACGGCCTCGCGTTTTTCGGGCGTAGAGGCGACACCGATCACGGTCGCGCCAAGCGCCTTGGCGACCTCGACGGCGGCCAGCCCGACCCCGCCTGCCGCGCCGATGACAAGGACGATCTCGCCGGCCTTGACCATGCCGCGGTCTTCCAGGGCGTGCATGGCGGTCAGGTAGTTCCCCCTGAGCACCGCCGCGCTGGCCCCGCTGAAGGTGTCGGGCAGTTTCTTGACGTCTCCGGCTGTCGCGATGGCGAACTGGGCGAAGGCGGCCAGGGCGCGGGTCAGGACGCGCGTGCCGATCTCGAAACCGGTCACGCCCTCCCCGACGGCCTCGACCACGCCCGAGACTTCGCGACCGGGCGTATGCGGCAGGGGCGGTTTCGTCTGGTAGCCGCCGATCGCCTCGAGCGCATCGACATAGCCGACCGAACAGGCACCGACCCGGACCAGGACCTGGCCGGGGCCGGGTTCCGGGGTCGGCACGTCGACGATCTTGTAGTTCTCGATGGACTCGAGGTTGTCCGACTGGATCAGCTTCATCGTGGGGGCGTGTGTCATGTGTTCTCCTCAGGCCGCAGGCCAGTATTGCGCGCGCAACTGGCCCTTGAGCAGCTTGCCGGTGTCCGAGCGCGGCAGCGCGTCCACGAACTCCACGCTGCGGGGGCACTTGATCCTGCCGATCCTGCCGCGGCAGTAGTCGATCACGTCATCCTGCGAACAGGTGGCACCCTTCCGGCGCACCACGACGGCCTTGACCTCTTCACCGAAATCCGGGTTCGGAACGCCAAAGACCGCGGCATCGGCAAGCTCGGGGCATTCGTTGAGGACGTTCTCGATCTCCTGCGGGTAGATGTTCACACCGCCCGAGATGATCATGAAGGACTTGCGGTCAGTCAGGTAAAGATAGCCGTCCTCGTCGAGATAGCCGACGTCGCCGACCGTCACCCAGCCCTTGTCGTTATAGGATTCAGCCGTCTTTTCAGGCGCGTTGAGATAGCGGAAGGGCACCCCGCCCTCGACCCAGAGCGTGCCAGGCTGGCGCGGCGGCAGCGCGTTCCCGTCGTCATCCAGCACGTGGATGGTGCCGCGGATGCAGCGCCCGACGGACCCCTCGTGGGCCAGCCATTCCTCGCTGGTGATCATGCAGATGCCGACACCTTCGCTCGATCCGTAATATTCCTGGATCACCGGCCCCCACCACTCGATCATCCGGTGCTTGACCTTGACCGGGCATGGCGCCGCGGCGTGGATGGCGACCTGCATGGAGGACACGTCGTAGGCGGCGCGCACCTCGTCAGGAAGGCCGAGCATGCGCGAGAACATGGTCGGGACCCACTGGCTGTGCGTGACCCCGTGCCTCTCGATCAGCCGCAGGGCCTCTTCCGCATCGAACTTCGGCATGACGACGACGGTGGCGCCGAGTGAGATCATGCCCATGACGAACCGCAGAGGGGCCGCGTGATAGAGCGGCGCGGGGCAGAGATAGACGGAGTCCGCCGTCGCGCCGAACCGGCCGCGCAGCATGTCCATGATCAGCTTGGGCGAGCCGAACGGCACCTTCGGCATGTCACGCACGATGCCCTTCGGCTTGCCCGTCGTGCCCGAGGAATACAGCAGGTCGTAACCTGTGCTGCGGTCTTCGAGTTCAACGTCGGCAGCCGCGTCGACCCGCGATTGCAGGGAGGCGTAGCCGGGGCTGGGTTTGCCCAACATTAGGCAGGTGACGTCGTCGGACAGCCTGGACTTCAGATCAGCCGCGATCCCGGATTTCGCATCGGAGGTGACGAACAGCTTGGCGCCGGAATCGCCGACGATATAGGCGATCTCCTCGGCGGAAAGCTGTGTGGACATGATGGCGTAGACAAGGCCGGAGCGTTCGGCGGCCCATGCGAGTTCGATGATTTCCGGCCGGTTCTCGACGCAGAAGGCAACGACATCGCCCTCTTTCAGGCCGAGGGACTGGAACATCCGCGCAAACGCCCGCGAGTTCTCGGTGAGCTGGGAATAGGTCAGCCGGGCCCCGCCCGAACCCATGATGACCGCCGGGCGGTCCGGGTCCGTTCCCGCCCAGTGGTCGGGTTTGTAGATCGTCTGCTCTGTCATGGGTCGGTCTTCTGCCTGGTCTTCGGTGGCAACGTCGGGGAGTGCGCCCAGTCCCGAGGGGACCGGGCGCATCAAAGGCTTACATCGCGCCTTCGGGGATCAGGGCCTCGGGCACGTCGACGCCGATTTCCTTGTAGTAGCGGTAGGCACCGGGATGCAGCGGCGCGTTCAGCTCGGTGAAGGCCGTGTCCAGGGTGATCTGGTTCATCCACTTCGCGGTGTCGTGCAGCGAGTCGAGGTTTTCCCAGAGGGTCTTGGTCATGTTGTAGACCACTTCCTCGTCGAGGCCCTCATGCGTCCCGAGACCGACCCAGGTCGCGAGGGTGTGCACGGATTCGGTGTTCACCTGGCTGTCACCGTAGACGTCCGCGGGGATCTCGGCCATGCGGCGGCCGGGGATCTTGCGAAGCTCTTCGAAGGCGTCGGAATTGAGCGTCTCTTCATCCACCCCGAGGATACGGATCTCACCGAGCGCGGCGAGCTGCATCAGGATGCCGGAGGGCACGTTGTCGGGCGTCACGTAGAGATCGACCTGGCGGTCCTGGAACGCCTGGAGCCCGGAGGCCCAGTCGAGTTTCGAGGCCGTGTAGTCCGCGTCGGCTTTCAGACCAGCCGCCGCTTCGACGAAGCCGCTCGTGACGCGCAGCGCGGCGCCGGCCGGCGGGCCGAGGTAGAGTGTGCGTCCCTTGAGGTCGTCAAAGCTTTCGATGCCCGAGTCCGCCCAGACGACGAACTGATATGCGCCAAGCGGATAGGCCATGATGGTGCGCAGCTTGGATGCCAGCTCGGGCGCGGCATCCATGTCCTTGTACATCACGGCCTTGTTCCGCATCCAATGCGTGATCGGGGCGGAGAACAGGAAGAGATCAAGCTCGCCCATGCCGGCGTCGACGGCCATCCGGGTCGCCTTTTCGCCGGTCGCGACCTGGATACGGTAGGGATGGTTCTGCTGCACGAGTTCCGAGAACGCGATGCTGAATGCCGTCGTGCCCGAGGACGCGTCAAGCGAACTCATCGACAGGTTCTGCGCGGATGCGCCCGTGGCCATCGCCGCCGAAACCGCCGCGACGGCCATGGTTTTCTTTAGTCTGCTGAAGTTGAAAGACATTGGATTGCTCCTCCTGGTCCAATTCTCGGTATTTTGGCGCCGAAGCGCCGGCTTGGCTCCGCCCCGGCCGATGGCCGGAACGGGTGTTTCTCTATCCGTGGGCGTGGGTCCGGACCGTGAACCTGTCGAACAGTGTCAGGGCCAGTGCCGTCGCGGCCGCGGCGGCTTCTACCCAGACCACCGGGTAGATCAGCAGCACGGCTATCGCGACGCGCAGGATCCGCATCGGCATGCCGATCTGCGACTTCGAAAACCCGATCAGCCCGGTCGAGGCCATCCAGACCGCCAGCGACATCCGGGCAACGATCGAGATCAGGTCGAACCATTCGAACCCGTTCACGATCAGAAGCTCGGGGTAGTAGATTATGGCAAAGGGGATCATGAAGCCGACGAAGGACAGCTTCAGGGAGGTGACGCCGATCATCATCGGGTTCGCCTTGGCGATCGGGGCCGCCGCAAAGGCCGCCAGCGCGATCGGCGGCGTGATCGCCGACAGAACACCGTAGTAGAAGACGAACATGTGCACCGAAAGATCGTCGATCCCCAGCCGCTTGATCGCGGGCCCCAGGACCAGAACGATGATCAGGTAGGCGGGCAGCGTGGGCATGCCCATCCCGAGGATGATGCAGGCCATGGCCGCGACGACCAGCGACAGGAACAGGTTGCCCTCGCCCAGCGTCGACACGACCGACGCGAACCGGATGCCGACCCCGGTGATGCTCATCACCGCAAGGATCACCCCGATCGCCCCGACCGCGACGATGATCGCGCCGCCGGAGCGCCCTGCATCGGCCAGCATCGACAGGATCTTCTGCGGCGCCCGACGGAACTCGGGATTGACGATCAGGCCCATGGCGACAGCGGAAAGTGTCCCGAGAACGCCGGACATCGCGGGCGACCGGCCGCTGACAAGCACGGCGACAACGACAAAGATGGGCACCACGAACATCAGCGCCGACAGCCAGTCGCTGCGGTCCAGTGGGACCAGTTCGCTCTCGGGCGTCGCCTCGACACCCGCACGGCGCGCCTCGACGATGATCGCGGCGGCCAGCGCCCCGTAGTAGAACAGCGCCGGCAGCAGCGCCGCGACACAGATCGACAGGTAGTTCATGCCGGTCAGGTCGGCCATCAGGAAGGCCGCGGCCCCCATCACGGGCGGCACGATCTGCCCGCCGGTCGAGGCGGTGGCCTCGACAGCACCCGCGAAATGCGGCTTGAACCCGCGCCGCTTGATCAGCGGGATCGTGAAGGACCCGGTGCCGACGACATTGGCCGTGACACTGCCCGACATGGACCCGAACAGCGCGCTTGCCACGACGGCGGCGAGCGCCGGGCCGCCCTTGAACTTGCCGGTGTAGTAAAGAGAAATCCGGATCAGCGCATTCGACGCACCGGTGCTTTCCAGTGCCGACCCGAAGACGATGAAGATCAGGATGATCTGAAGCGTGACCGCGAGCGGCATGCCGAAGACGCCCTGGAAACCGAACCAGATCGTCTCCATCGACCGGCTGAGCGAGAAACCCGAATGCGCGAAGATGCCCGGCAGGTTCTCACCGAACAGGACATAGCCCAGCATCAGCAGAGTCACGATGGCCAGCGACAGGCCAAAGACCCGCCGCGTCGCTTCGATCACGACGAGCGTCGCGCCAAGGCCGATCCACTGCTGGGTCTTGCTCAGCCCCATCAGCATGTTCTCGAACGCTTCGTAGAGGTTTAGGAATTCCCAAAGCCCCAGGCCGATCACGGCGATCAGCGCTGCATCAAGGACATTGCGCCAAGCGGGCAGCGGCTCGTCCCGCCGGACGCCTGCACCGAGCAGCACGACCAGAATGGCGGCGCCGAAGACGAAGCCGCGATGCGGACCGGCCTCCAGCATCCCGAAGAGGGCAACGTAGATCGCCTGAAGCGATATCCCCACCGCGAGGATGCTGACGATCCAGAATCTGAATGATTGCAACAAGGCTCCCTCCCCGAGCTTTCGTGAATCAGCGTCGCATGATCGACAGTTTTAATTCACGTGCATTTATTTCTCACATCGCTCTCATTTCGAGTCAACTGGGAATCCGGGCCGAGACGGCGAGATGAGCGTTAAACCGAAGCCCTCACACGACCTCGAGCCAGACCGACGCCGGCTCGCGGTCGGTGACCAGTCGATTGACCGGCGCCGAGGTGTCGCGATACCCGATCGCGACGCCGCAGAAGAGCCGCAGCTCGTCTGCCGGATCGAGGAAAGCCGAAACGCATTTCTCGCGCGCCGCCCAGGCTTCCTGCGCACAGGTGTCGATGCCCGCTTCGGTCGCCAGCAGCATGAAGGTCTGCAGGAACATGCCCAGATCGGACCATTGGGGCGGCCCCATCTGCCTGTCGAAATAGCAGAAGATCGCGGCCGGAGCGCCGAAGCAGTCGAAGTTCTCCGCCAGCCTCGCGTAGCGCGCTGGCTTGTCGTCGCGCGAGATGCCCAGAAGCGCGTACATATCCTCACCGCACTTGAACCGGCTGCTGCGATATGGCTCCTTCAGCCCCTCGGGATACACCCGGTAGGCCGGGGTCTCGGGTTCGGTCCACTCCGACAGATGCGAGCGGAAATCCTGCATGCGTTCCCCGTTGACCAGGAAGATCCGCCAGGGCTGCACGTTCCCGCCGGACGGCGCACGGGATGCCTTGACCAGCAGTTCCGTCAACGTCTCCGTGGCGACCGGTTCGTTCGAAAACGCGCGGATGGAGCGCCGCTCTGCGACGGCTTGCGAGACATCCATGTTTCTTCCTCCCAAAGACATTTGTTCAGTTGACCCAATGCGTCCGCATTAGTCCGGCACAGCCCCAGCCTGTCAGTCGTCCAAGCCGGTCTGCGTGCGGCTGAAGCGCGGCGCGGCGTTCGATTGCAGCACGTCATCACGCCGGACAAGGACACGGCGCGCGGCCATGTGCGGGTCCCGCTCCGCCTCTTCGAAGTCGAGGACCGGCGACACGCAGGCGTCGGTCCCGCCGAAGATCTCCATCCACTCGTCACGGGTCTTCAGCGCGAAGATCCCGGCGTAGGTTGCCCTCATCTCGGGCCAGCGGGCCTTGTCGTGGCGGTTGTCGATAAGGTCGCGGGACAGCCCCAGACCCTCGGCGAGAATGGCAAAGAACGCGTCTTCAAGCGCACCGACCGCGACGTGACCCCCGTCCCTGGTCCGGTAGCAGGTGTAATAGGGCGCGCCCGCGTCGAGGCGATTGCGTTCCCGCCCCGCGATATCCCATCGGCCATCCGCGATCATCTGGTGGATCAGCCCCATCATGGCCGGAACCCCGTCCACGATCGCCGCGTCGATGACCTGCCCCCTGCCCGAGGTCGCGCGCTCGACCAGCGCCGCGAGGATGCCGGTCATCAGGAACATTGTCCCGCCACCGTAATCGCCAAGCAGGTTCAGCGGCGGCACGGGCTTGTCTTCGGGCCCCATGGCATGCAGCGCGCCGGTCAGCGCGATGTAGTTGATGTCATGCCCGGCCATCCGGGCCATCGGGCCGTCCTGCCCCCACCCGGTCATCCGGCCGTAGATCAGGCCCGGATGCCGCGCCAGGCACGCATCCGGCCCGAGGCCGAGCCGTTCCATGACGCCGGGCCGGAACCCTTCCATCAGCACATCCGCGGCGGCGATGCGGTCCAGCGCCTCGGCCCGGCCGTCTTCGCTTTTCAGGTTCAGGGCCACCGACAGCTTGCCCCGCCGGTTCACGTTGGTCGGATCGGGTTCGAACGTCTTGCGGTCGATGACCGTGACCTCGGCGCCCATGTCCGCCAGCAGTTGCCCGGCCAGCGGCACCGGGCCAAGGCCTGCCATCTCGACCACCTTGATACCCGCCAGGGGCCCGGTCTTCTTCATCGCGGCCGGCATCAGACCAGCGCCTTACCGTCGGCAAAGAGATCCCGCAGGCGGCGGGCGTGGTCATCCGCCGACCCGAACAGCATGTCCGCGACCAGCAGGCGCTTCACCAGCCGGCCAAGGGCGTATTCCTCGGTCACGCCGATCCCGCCATGCATCTGGATGGCCGACATGCCCGCCGGGCGCAGCCGGGTGTTGACCTGCCGTTTCAGTGACGAGACCGCCAGCCGCCGCGCATCCGCGTCGACGCCATCCAGCGCGCAGGCGGCGCGATAGACGATTGACCGGAACTGTTCGGCCTCATGCGCGAGGTCCACCATCGCATGCTGAAGCACCTGGAAGCTTCCGATGGCCACGCCGAACTGTTTGCGCGTCTTCAGGTAGTCGAGGGTCATGTCGCGGATCGTCTCGATCGCGCCCAGGGCATCCGCGCCCATGGCGAAAGCCCCGACATCGTTCAGAAGCTCGAGGCGCTCCGCCCCGTCCACGTTGCCGAGGTCGACGCGGGTCTCGTCCGACAGGGCAAGGCCATCGACCGTGACAACCGCCGCACCGCGTCCGTCGATCAGGTCCGATGCCTCGACCTTCAGGCCCGGCGCATCCCTGGACACGACGTGGAATTCCACCGTGTCCCCGTTCCGGACGGACAGGAAAATGACATCTGCATCGGCTCCGCCGACGACCCCCGACCAGCGCCCAGAAACCCTGCCATCAACGAGTTCCGGCAGAACCGACGCCTTGCCCGCAATCGCGACGGCCGCGCGCGCCCTGCCCTCGCTCAACGCGGTCAGCATATCCTCATCGGCGACACGCGCCCCCCGGACCATCGCGCCGGGCAACATGGCGTTGGCGATGAAGGCCGCATCGGACCCTGCCTTTCCGAACTCCGTCAGGGCAAAGACCATGTCCTCGTAAGGCGATCCGATCCCGCCGCTCTCCTCCGGAAAGGCCATGGCGACGGCACCCATCTCGCGGATCGAGGCCCAGGTTTCCGCGTCTCCGGGTGTGTCGTCCTGCAGCAGCCTGGCGACGGAGTCGGTGATCATGCGCTGTTCGTCAGTGATATCGAAATGCATTGCTCAGAGCTCCAGGACCTGTTTCGCCACGATGTTCTTCAGGATCTCGCTCGCGCCGCCGAAGATGGTGATCGGCCGCGTGTTCGCCCATCCGTGCGAACCCCAGGTGTCCTGCGGGGCGTCGGCATCCCGGCTCCACGACAGGCCGAGGGGCCCCGAGATATCCATGGCGAGCGCGGAAATGCGGTTCTGGATGTCCGTGCCGCGCAGCTTGAGGTAGCTGGAGATCGCGCCCACATCCTTGCCCGGCTTGAGCGAGGTCAGCATCCGCAGGTTGGTGATCTCGAACCCGGCGAAATCGGCGATGATATCAGCCAGCCTCACCGCGATCATGTCGTCGTCTATCGCCCGGCTGCCGTCCGCGCGCGGCGTCATCGCGATCTCGCGCAGCAGGGCGAGTTCCGCCTTGCTCTGCCCGACATTGGCGATGCCCACACGTTCGTTGCCCAGCAGGAACTTGGCATAGGTCCAGCCCCTGTTTTCCTCGCCCACCAGAAGTTCGGCCGGGACGCGGACGTTCTCCAAGAAGACCTCGTTGATGTGGTGATGGCCATCGATCGTCTCGATCGGGCGAACGGTCAGGCCCTCGGAGTCCATCGGGATCAGCAGCATCGAGATGCCCTTCTGCGGCCCGTCCGCATCGGGGTCGGTGCGGACCAGGGCGAACATCCAGTCCGCCTTGTGACCAAAGGTGTTCCAGGTCTTCTGCCCATTGACGACGAAGTGGTCGCCATCCCGCACGGCCCTGGTCCGCAGGCTGGCCAGGTCCGAGCCCGCCCCCGGCTCGGAGAAGCCCTGGCACCAGAACTCCTCGCCCGACAGGATGGGCGGCAGGAACCTCTCCTGCTGTTCTTTCGAGCCGAAGGTCATGAGGACCGGGGCCAGCATCTTCAGGCCGAACGGACGCAGACGCGGGGCGCCCGCGCGCATCGCCTCTTCTTCGAAGATGTATTGCTGGACCGGCGTCCATTCACAGCCGCCATGCGATTTCGGCCAGCCCGGCGCGATCCATCCCTTGCGGGCCAGGATGCGGTGCCATTCCATCGCCTGGTCGAAATCGTGGCGCTGAAACCCGGTATAGGTCTGCCGCATCGAGGCGGGCAGCTCTGCATCGAGAAAGGTTTTCACCCCGGCGCGGAAGGCGTCTTCCTCGGCCGTGAACGTCAGGTCCATGGCGACCTCCTCTTGTCATGATCGAACGACGGGCGGCAGCCTGGCCGCCGCCCGCGGGCATCAGGCGGCGTAGAAGCTCTCGCCCTTCTCGGCCATCTGACGCAGCAGCGCCGGCGGCTCGAAGCGCTGCCCGTACTTCTTCGCCATCTCTTCGCACTCGGCGATGAAAGTCGGCAGGCCGACCGAGTGGATCTGGCTGATCGCCCCGCCGCGATGCATCGGGAAGCCCCAGCCGAGGATCGACCCGATGTCCGCGTCACGCGGATCGGTCAGAACGCCCTCTTCCATGCAGTGCACCGCTTCGAGCGACTGGATGTAGGCGATCCGCTTGACGCATTCCGCCAGCTCCGGCTGCTGATCGGCGCGGGGATAGTAGTCCTCGATGCCCGGCCACAGCGACTTGGTCCCGTCCTCGGCATAATTGTAGAACCCGCCACCATGCTTGCGGCCCTTGCGCCCGGCCTTTTCGACCATGGTAAAGATCACGTCGTGCCCCGGATCGGGCTCGTAAGCATTGCCCAGGTCGGTCATGGTCTGCTTGCGAACCTTGTAGCCAAGTTCCTGCGACACCTCGTCCTGCACCGTCAGCGGGCCGACCGGCATGCCGACCTGCCTGGCCGCGTTCTCGACCAGTGCCGGGTTGATCCCCTCGCTGACCATGGCCAGACCTTCGGCCACGAAGCTGCGGAACCCGCGCGTCGCGTAGAAGCCGCGGCTGTCGTTGACGACGACAGGCACCTTGCGGATGGCGGCCACGTAGTCGAGCGAATGGGCCAGGGTTTCGGGCGAGGTCTCCTTGCCGACGATCACCTCGACCAGCTGCATCTTGTCGACGGGCGAGAAGAAATGCAGGCCGATGAACCGTGTGGCGTCGCGGCTGGCTTCGGCGAGGCCGGTGATCGGCAGGGTGGAGGTGTTTGACGACATGATCGCCCCCTCGCCCAGCACCGCCTCGGCCTTCCTGGTGACGTCGGCTTTCAGGCCACGATCCTCGAACACCGCCTCGATCACCAGGTCACAGCCGGCAAGCGTCGCGTAGTCGTCGGTCGGGGTGATCCGCGCCAGCAGGGCGTCCTTCTGCGCTTCGGTCTTGCGGCCCTTCCTGATCTGGCCGTCCATCACCTTGGCCGAATAGGCCTTGCCCTTTTCGGCCGCCGCCATGTCACGGTCCAGCAGCACCACGTCGATCCCGGCCGCGGCCGTGGAATAGGCGATCCCCGCGCCCATCATGCCCGCGCCCAGCACCCCGACCTTGGTGAAGGTCTTGGTCTCGAACCCTTCGGGCCGCATCCCCAGCTTGCGGGCGTTCTGCATCGAAAAGAACCCGGTGCGGATCGTGTTCTTGGCTTCGGGCGTCACCACCGTCGCCGCGAAGTAGCGCCGTTCGATCAGCAGGGCCGTGTCGATGTCGACCTTGGAGCCATGATAGATGCAGGACAGGATGTTCCGCAGACCCGGCTGGTTGTCCAGGGTCCGGCCATGCAGCGCCGCGATCTGGGGCGCGAAGAAGGTCGTGTCCATCTTGATGTCCGACGCGCCGGCGGGGAACGTGAACCCGCGTTCATCCCAGGGCTGCACGCTGCGGGCGCGACCTTCGAGGATCATCGCCTTGGCGGCGTCGATCAGCCCGGCCTCGGGCACGATCGCGTCGAGGATGCCCAGTTTCAGCGCCTCGTCGGCCGACATCGCCTTGCCCGTCAGGATCAGCGGCGTGGCCGGCTTGATCCCGATCAGGCGCGGCAGACGCTGCGTGCCACCGGCACCGGGCAACAGGCCGAGCGTCGCCTCGGGCAGGCCAAGCTTGATGCCGGCATTGTCGGAGGCGATGCGGTTGTGCAGGCCGAGGCAGATCTCCAGCCCGCCGCCGAGCGCGGCACCGTTGATCGCGGCGACGAAGGGCTTGCCGCCCTTCTCGATCCGGCGCATCCCGGCGTTCACGATGTGGCCGCGCTCCATCACGTCGAGGATGTCATCGACCGCCAGCAGGCTTTCCAGGTCACCCCCGGCGATGAAATCCTTCTTGGCCGAGGCCACCACGACACCCTTCACGGCGTCATCCGCGATGGCCTTGTTAGCGACTTCGAACCACGCGGCAAAGGTCGCGGGGTTCAGCACGTTGGCGGCCCGGTCAGGCTGGTTCCAGACGATCGTTGCGATGCCGTTCGCATCCACGGAATAATCGAACATTCTGCTTTTCCTCTCCTGGATGCGGCGCGTCAGACGCGCTCGATGATGGTGGCGGTGCCCATGCCCTGCGCGACGCAGAGCGTGATGAGAGCCGTGGATTTGCCGGTGCGCTCAAGCTCGTCCAGCACGGTGCCCAGGAGCATTGCGCCGGTCGCGCCAAGCGGGTGCCCCATGGCGATGGCGCCACCGTTCACATTGGTGTTCGACGCATCGGTGCCCATGGCCTCCATGAAGCGCAGCACCACCGAGGCGAAGGCCTCGTTGACTTCCCAGAGGTCGATGTCTGCGGCCGTCATCCCGGCACGCTTCAGAGCCTTCTCGGCGGCGTAGGACGGGCCGGTCAGCATGATCGTCGGTTCCGAGCCGACCGAGGCAAAGGCCCTGATCCGTGCCCGCGGCTTCAGGGAAGCGGCCTCGCCCGCCTCTTTCGACCCGATCAGGACGGCCGCCGCGCCATCCACGATGCCCGACGCGTTGCCGGCGTGGTGCACGTGGTTGATCGAGGCGAGCTCGGGATACTTGCGCAGGACGATATTGTCGTAGCCCGCCTTCTTGCCCATGACGGCAAAAGCCGGGTCGATCGAGGCCAGCGACTGCATCGTTGTCTGGGGCCGCATGTGTTCGTCGCGGTCCAGCACCTTGATCCCGTGCATGTCATGAACCGGAATCACGGAGTTGGCGAACCGGCCCTCGTCCCAGGCGGTCTTGGCGCGCTTCTGGCTTTCCAGGGCAAGGCTGTCCACATCCGTCCGGGAATAGCCCCAGATCGTCGCGATCGTGTCGGCCCCGATCCCCTGCGGGGCGTAATGCAGATCCGTCGCAACATCCGGGTCGGTCGTCCATGGGCCGCCGCTGGATCCCATCGGGATGCGCGACATGCTCTCGACGCCGCCACCGATCGAGAAATCTGCCTGCCCCGACATGACCTGCGCCGCCGCCAGGTTGCACGCTTCCAGACCCGAGGCGCAGAAGCGGTTGATCTGTGTGCCGGGCACCGTTTCGGCATAGCCCGCCCGCAGCGCGGAAACCCGCGCGATGTCGGCGCCCTGTTCACCCAAGGGGGCGACGCAGCCCATGACGACATCGTCGACAAGCGCCGTGTCCAGCGCGTTCCGGTCCCGGATCGCGTTCAGCGCGGTCACGGTCAGGTCGATCGGGGGAATGCTGTTCAGTCCACCACCGGCGCGTCCCTTGCCACGCGGGGTTCGGACGGCGTCATAGATGAAGGCTTCAGGCATGGTGATCTCGCTCCCTATCTCGTGCCAACGCGACTCGCCAAAACGGAGATCACGTGCTCGATATTTTTAATACGTATGCATTTCTCCACAGTAAAGCCTCCATCACATTTCACGCCCCAATTGGCAGGTCAGGGCCCGTTCCGGTTGGATGAATACGCGGAACGGACCGGAGTCTCGGCGGCTCGTCGCGGTTGCCAAGTCGAAATGCGCAGGCTAATGATGTATCTGCATTACTATTCTGATGCGGAATTTGCAGGGCAGAATGGCTGGACAGAAACGCGTTGGCCGCGCCGAGACGGCGCGGGAGAAGATCCTCGAAACGGCCGAGCAGCTCTACGCGCTGCACGGTATCGACGCCGTGTCGATCCGGCAGATCAACCAGGAAGCCGGGCAGAAGAACGGATCCGCCGTTCACTATCACTTCGGCTCCCGTGAAGGTCTGATCGAGGCAATTTTCGAACACCGCGTGGGCCCCGGCAACGAACGGCGCCTGCTGCTGCTGGATCGTCTTAAGGAAGCGTCTGCGGATCACCTGCCCGGCCTGCGTGGCATAGCCGAGGCAATGGTGCGCCCGCTCTTCGACGGGATCGCGGCCGGCGCCACGTCCTATTCGCGCCGGTTCTTCAAACAGGTGCACATGCAGCACAACCTCATGGACAAGCTGCTGTCGCACAAGCACGACCTCGGCCTGCGCGAGTGCTTCCGCCTCATCCGGTGGAGCCACCCGGACGTGCCCACGCCGATCCTCTATCACCGCTATATCCACGCCAATGCCATCATGGTCGACAGCGCCGCGAACCTCGAAGAGCGCAACGACCTCGACGCGGCCTCGCTCAACCAGCAGCGCATCGACCTGCACATCGAATGTTGCATCGACAGCGTTTCAGGCGTGTTCGAAGCACCGATTTCCGAGGCTGCCATGTCCCTGGTCGGAGATCACAAGAAAGCGTCCGACGCGCTCGAGCGCATGCGGTCCCGCGCCTCGATCTGAACCGCGCGTCGCTCAGACCTGACGCGACCGGCCGTCCCAATGCGGGGCCCGGAGCGCTTTCTTGTCGACCTTGCCCAAAGGCGAGAGCGGCAGCGCATCGACGAAGGCGAAGGTCCTGGGCCGCAGGACAGATCCCTTCCGCGCTTTCACGAAGGCGCCGAGTTCATCCGCATCACCCGCATACCCCGCCGCGAGGACGACATAGGCAAAGACGGCCTCGCCCCACTTGGCATCGGGCACCCCGATGACGGCCGCCTGTGACACGGACGGATGTGCCATCAGGACATTCTCGACCTCTTTCGGGTAGACGTTGAAGCCGCCCGTGACGATCATGTCCTTCTTGCGGTCCACGATGGTCAACCGGCCATCCGCATTGCGCACGGCCACATCGCCGGTGTGAAGCCAGTTGCCCTCGAACGCAGCCGCGGTTTCCTCGGGTCGATCCAGGTAATGCGCCATGACGTTCGGACCACGGACGCAGATCTCTCCCGGCACTCCCTCCGGCACCTCGACACAATCGGCATCCAGAAGCGCCACGCTGACGCCATGCGCCGGAAATCCGCAGGCTTCCAGATCGGCGGGGCGGGTCACGTCATGGGCGGCGCGCGGCAGGTAGGCGATCGGGTAGCACTCGGTCTGGCCGTAGACCTGGGCAAAGACCGGACCGAACCTCTCGATCCCCTGTGCAAGCCGGGTCGGGCTCATCGGGGACGCGCCGTAGAGCAGAAGCTCCAGCGAACTCAGATCGCGTTCGGCGATCTCCGGGTGATCAAGCAGGGCGTAGATCATGGTGGGCACCAGCAGGATCATGTTGATCCGCTTCTCCTCGATCATCGCCAGGCACCGGCCCGCGTCGAACCCCTTGTCCAGAAAGACCGTGCCGCCCTTCATCAGGACCGGGATGATCTTGGTCCCGGCCACGTGACTGATCGGCGCGGCTGGCAGGTAGCGCGGATGCTCCGGCAGTTCGAAGCTGCCCAGAATGGTGGTGGCCATGTGCCCGAGCGCACCCGCATAGCGCACCACCGCCTTGGGTCGTCCGGTTGTCCCTCCGGTGAAATTGATCGCAGCCGGTTGCATCGGATCGCTCAGATCGACCGGCTGCGCATCATCGACCGCGGCCGCCAGCGTCAGCAGGTCTGTCGCTGCGTCACCGCCGAATGTCAGGTGCTGAGCCTGCGGAACAGCCTCGGCCAGTTCCGCGGCGCGCGAAGCGGGACCGCCCGTGTCCGCGATCACCCATTTCGCGCCGAGTTCTTCGATCTGCGCGACATGGCTTTCCAGCGACCCGAGAGGGTGCAGCATGCTGATCGCGCCACCAAGCCCCTGCACGGCGATCACAAGGCACCAGCTCTCCGGCCGGTTTGTGGAGAGGATGACGACCCGGCTGCCCTGCCCGACACCCCGGTCGCGCAGCAGGGACTGGAACGCCCCGATGAGACCGGCGACCTCGGCGTATGTCAGGGTCCTGCCGTCCCAGTCAAAGGCGACACGATCCGCGTAGCGCGCAAGGGCTCTGAGCGTCAAACTCACCCCGGTCGGTCCGGCGTGGACCTCGGAAAATGCAGCCTCCGCCATTCGGCCCCTCCTCCGGTCGCCAAGGAAACGCGCGTGCTGGTTTCGTGCGCTCAGATGACGCCGTCTTCGCGCAGCTTGTCCAGCGCCGCATCATCCAGCCCGAACGCGCCGTAGACCTCGGAATTGTGCTCCCCCGTGTCGGGCCCGGTGCGGGGCACGGCATTGGTGCGGCCGGGCACGCGGGGCACCACGCAAGGCGCGGGCAGCGTGCCGTAATCGGGATCGGGAAGACGGATGATCGCCTCACGGTCCTGGTAATGCGGGTCCGCCTCGATATCCTCGATGGTGAAGACCTTGGTGAAGGGCACGCCGGCCGCCGTGAGCCGCTCCTCGATCTCGGCATAGCCGTGTGCGGCGAACCATTCGGCCAGGGCCCCGTCCAGTTCCTCGATATTCTGAACGCGCGACGGATTGGTCTGGAACCTCTGATCGTCCAGCCAGTCCTCCCGGTCCAGTGCCTTGCACAGCCGGGCAAAGATCGCGTTGGAGGACGCGACAAGCGTGAACCAGGCCCCTTCGCTGCTGGCGTACATGTTGGAGGGCGCGGTATAGCTCGTCCGGTTGCCGGCCGGCATGCGGACAAGGTCGTTCTGCTCATGCTCCACCGGCAGGAAATCCAGCAGCCGGAACAGGGCTTCGGTCGCGGCCAGATCGACCTCGACCCCCTTGGACGATGGATCACCGCGCAGGCGGGCCATCTCGGAGGCGATGGAGAAGGCGCAGAAGACACCGGCCACCGCGTCACCGATCGGGAAGTTGCTGTGCAGCGGGCGCCCGCCCAGTTCTCCGGTCAGGTTGGTCAGACCGCTCATCGCCTCGAAGATCCGGGCGTAGCCGGGCCGTTTCGCATAGGGGCCGGTCTGTCCGAAGCCGGTCAGCCGCACGACGATGAGCCGCGGGTTCACCCGATGCAGCGTCTCGAGGTCCAGCCCCCACTTGTCCATCGTGCCCGAGCGGAAGTTCTCGACGAGCACGTCGAACTCGGGCAGCATCCGCAGGAAGAGGTCCCGCCCCTCCGGTTTGCGGACGTCGAGGGAAATCCCCTTCTTTCCCCGGTTCGCGACCTTCCACCACAGGGCCTTGCCATCCTTGACCGGGGACAGGCCGCGCAGGGCGTCGCTGCCATCCGGCAGCTCCAGTTTGACGACCTCGGCCCCGTGATCCGCGCAGAGCGTCGCACCCAGGGGCGCGGCCAGAACGGTTGCCATGTCCAGAATGCGCACGCCGCTCAGCGCGCCTGTGTCTTTTGTCGAGGGTGTGGAAGTCATGGAAGCCCTTCGCGGATCTTGAGGTGTTTCGGGTGAGGCAGTGATCCGTCGCCCTCCGCCACAATTCAAGCATGCGTTTCGCATAGCGAAATGATATGGACATGACGTGACCGGCGGCGACCGGACATTGCAGGGAAGGCGACGCCATGAGATCGACACGACCGGACCAGATCGGTCAGATCCCGCTGCCCGGCTTCGTCCAGCCCCATGACCTGGCTGAAGATCGGCAATTCGCGATGACCCTCGCCCGCGGGATGGAGGTGCTGCGCGCCTTTACGCCCGCGGAAACCTTTCTGGCCAATCGCGAGATCGCCGACCGCACCGGCCTGCCGCGACCGACCATTTCGCGCCTGACCTACACGCTGACCCTGCTGGGTTACCTGAATTACGACCGCACGCTCAGGAAATACCGGCTCGGCCCCGGCCTGTTGTCGCTGTGCCATCCGCTGCTGACCAGCCTGACCGTCCGGCAGACCGCGCGGCATCACATCGTCGACCTCGCCCGCGCCACGGGCTGCACCGTCAACCTCGGCATGCTGGACCGCGCCGGCATCGTCTATATCGACACCGCCCGCGCCACGACCGGCAACCAGCACCTGCCGGATGTCGGCAGCAACCGGCCCCTGCTGAGTTCCTCGATCGGCCGGGCGCTTCTGTTTTCGGCCAGCCCGGAGGATCAGGACATCATCCTGAACCAGCTCAAACTGCTGGACCCCGCGACGTTCGAAACCTGGCGCCCGAGGATCGAGGAAGACCGGCGCAGGTTCGAGCGGGAGGGCTTCACATATTCTCCCGGCGACTGGCAGCCGGAAATCCACGCTGTCGCCGTGCCGGTCAAACTCGCCAAGCGCGACCCGGCCATGGCGATGAACTGCACGCTCAAGGTCTCGCCGGAAAATTCGGGCAGGGCCCTGCTGGAAGACGTCGCGCAAAAGCTGAAGGACACCGCCCGGCAGATTGAAGCCGCCTATCGGGCTTCGGGTCCCCAATAATGCAAATCCGATCACGAGATCTGCAAGCAGAAGTCATTGCCTGCAACCACCGGGCGACGTAGGCAGCGCCACCGATGATGACGCGGGCGATATCGGAGCACCATGACGCCGGCGCCCGAGAAACCGGGTCCTGATCCAAAGCGTCGTCCCGCAGACGCACGAAGAAGACCATGCCACGCAATCCGTCGACCCGCATGAGACAGCACGCCTTCGCCCGACGCATGATGCCGCCCTGGGCGCGGTACGTGACCCCGGCGACGCTGCGCGGCGATTTCGCGGCGGGGCTCACCGGCGCGGCCGTCGTCCTGCCACAGGGCGTCGCGTTCGCGGCCATCGCGGGCCTCCCCCCGGAATACGGCCTATACACCGCAATGGTCACGCCCATCGTCGCCGCGATTTTCGGCTCCTCCATGGTCATGGTGTCGGGTCCGGCCACCGCGATCTGCGCCGTGGTCTTCGCCGCCCTCGCGCCTTTGGCGGAACCGGGTTCCGCCAGCTACATCTCGATGGCGATCACCCTGGCCCTGCTGACCGGTGCCTGCCAGTTGGTGTTCGGACTGGTCAACGCCGGCAAGCTGGCCGCCTTCGTCTCGCATTCCGTCATGCTGGGGTTCACGGCCGCCGCCGCCGTTCTGATCGGGGTCAGCCAGTTGCGCGGGGCCCTCGGGGTCGACGCGGAAGGCGGGGGGACGGTCGTGGAACGACTGGCGCGGCTCGGAGCCGCCGCGCGCGACGGCATATCGCCCCATGCGCTCGCGGTGGCGGGCTTCACGATGGCCGTCGCCCTGCTGTGCCCGAAACTGCACCGCAGGTTGCCCGCCTACCTCATCGCGCTGATCGCGGGCACCGCCTTTGCCCAACTGACATTCGACGACCTCGATACGGTGGGCGCCCTGCCCTCCGTCCTGCCCGCCTTCTCTCCAGTCCTGCCGTCGGTCGACGAGATCTTCCTGCTGTCGGAAAGCGCGATCGCCATCGCCCTTATCGGCCTGCTCGAGGCGATCACCATCGGTCGCGCCTTCGCCCCCCGCACCGACATGCCGTTTTCCGCCAATCGCGAGATCATCGGCCAGGGGCTGTCCAATGTCATCGGCTCGGCCTTCCAGGCCTTTCCCGGCTCGGGCTCGTTCACTCGGTCCGGCCTGAACTACGAATCCGGCGCGCGAACACCCGTTGCCGCGATCGTCGCCTCCTTCGCCCTGATCGCCCTGCTGTTCCTCATCGCGCCCTTCGTGGCCGTGATCCCGATTGCCGCCGTCTCCGGGCTGATCCTCGTGGTCGCGGCCCGGCTGATCCGGGCCGAGGAGATCCGCCACATCATGCGCACCAGCCGCAGCGATGCCGTGATCCTGTTCGTGACCTTCGGCATGGGCATCCTCGTGGACCTCGAATTCGCGATCCTTGCGGGTGTCACCATCTCGCTCGCGCATTTCATCCACCGCACCATGCAGCCACGGTTTGCCATCGGCGCCCCCGATCCCTCGCTGGTCCAGCGCACCTTCCGCAATGCCGAGAATTTCAACCTGCCCGAATGCCCGCAGATGCTGGTCTGCCGGTTCGATGGCCCGCTCTACTTCGGGTCCGCCGAGATGCTGCGGGCCGAGTTCCGGCGGATCGCCGAGGAACGACCGCGGCAGAAGGTGATCCTGATCACCATGAAAGGCGTGAACGACATCGACCTGGCCGGGACAGAAGCCATCGCGGACGAGACGCGGCGCAGGCGCAGGCTGGGCGGGGACCTCTACCTCGTCGCGCGCTCGCAGCCCTTCATAAACAGGCTCAGACGGCTCGGCCTGCTGTCCGTGATCGGCGAGGACCATATCTTTCCGGACAAGCATTTCGCCGTCGCGCAGATCGTGCCGATGCTCGACCCCGAGGTGTGCCGGAGATGCGAGGCGCGGATCTTCCACGAATGCGCCAGGGCGCCCGGTGCAGACCCGGACTGACGCCGATCACGTCTCTCTGAATTCGCCGGGGCTGTGTCCGGTCCATTTCACGAAGGCCCGGTAGAATGCACTGGTCTCCGCGTAACCGGTTTCGGCGGCCACCTCGGCGACCGACAACGCGCCCTCGCGGAGCAACGCCTGCGCCCGCGCGTTGCGCAGTTCGTCCTTGATCGACAGGAAGCTCTGCCCTTCCTCGCGCAGCTGACGGCGCAGCGTCGCGGGGGACATGTTCAGCCGCCGCGCCATCGTCTCGAACCGGGGCCAGTCGCCGAACGGCTCGTTCCGCAGCATCGTGCGGATCCGCAGGGCAAGCCCGCCGTCGTGGCTGTAACGCACCAGCAGGTTGGCCGGGGCGGCCCGCAGAAAGCTTCGCAATGCCGCCTGGCTGCGGATCGGTGCCAGGTCCAGGTGCGACGCGGCATAGAGCAGCCGCGTCCGTGGCTGATCGAACCGCACGGGCGCCCCGAAGAAGTCGCGGTAATCCTCGCGGTTCGGCGGCGCGAGGCAGTCGAAATCGACCTGCCGGATCGGGATCCGCCGCCCGACCAGCCAGCAGCAGACCCCGTGCAGGATCAGCCAGTAGGTCCGGTAGGCAAAGGCCGGATGGGCCATAGGGGCCCGCGTCAGAACGATCTGCGCCAGCCCGTCCGACACGACCAGCCGCCCCGCCGGATCATCCAGAACCAGCCGCAGGAAATCCAGCGCCCGGCGCAGCGCCTGTTCAAGGCTGCCGGCATGCAGGATCGCGTGACACAGCAGTTCAAGGCTGCCCGCCCGCATCGGATGGCCGCCCAGCCCGAAGAATTCGTCGTCCAGCGCCTCGGTCGCCCCGCGCCAGAGCGCGCCATATTGCTCCGCCGTCACCGGTTCGTCCCGCACCGCGGCGATCCCCGCGCGCCGCAGCAGGGGCCCGGGGTCGACCCCCTTGCGGGTCAGCGCATCCACGGCGTCGTCGACGAAACCGGGAAGGATCAGATGCGATGCCATGCTGCCTCCTGCCAATGCAAATCCGATCATGAATCATGTCCCCGGACGACATTGAATGCAACGCCCGCCCGAGATAGCCCAGCACATTGTCCGCCACCCCCTCCGATGGAGGTGGCCTGGGAGAGGAGAAGACCCATGGAAATCAAGGACCGCGTCTTTGTCGTGACCGGCGGGGCCTCCGGCCTCGGGGCTGGCGTCGCGCAGATGCTGGTGCAGGACGGCGCCCGCGTGGTGCTGGCCGACATGAACGCCGCAAAGGGTGACGAGGCCGCGACCGCGCTCGGGAATGCCGCCCGCTTTGCCCTTTGCGACGTGACGCAGGAGGGCGACGGCCAGGCCGCGATCAGGACGGCCATCGACGCCTTTGGTCAGCTCGACGGGCTGATCAATTGCGCCGGTGTCGCGCCGGGCGAGAAAATCCTCGGCCGCAACGGGTCGCATGCGCTCGATAGCTTCGCCAGGGCCGTGTCGATCAACCTTGTCGGCACCTTCAACATGCTGCGCCTCGCCGCCGACGCGATCAAGGACAACGCCCCCGGCGAGGACGGAGAGCGTGGCGTGATCGTCAACACCGCCTCCATCGCCGCGCAGGACGGCCAGATCGGCCAGGCCGCCTATGCCTCGTCCAAGGGCGGGGTCGCGTCGCTCACCCTGCCCGCCGCGCGGGAACTGGCGCGCCACGGCATCCGCGTCGTGACCATCGCACCCGGCATCTTCGCCACCCCGATGATGGCCGGCATGCCGCAGGAGGTGCAGGACAGCCTCGGCGCCAGCGTGCCCTTTCCCTCTCGGCTGGGCCACGTCCCGGAATACGCCGCGCTGGCCCGACACATCATCGAGAACCGCATGCTGAACGGAGAGGTGATCCGCATCGACGGCGCCCTCCGCATGGCCCCGAAATAAGGAGACGACAAATGTCGCAACACGATCCCATCGTCATCGCCGGCATGGCCCGCACCCCCATGGGCGGCCTGCAGGGCGACCTGTCCGGCGCGACCGCCAGCGACCTCGGCGCCGCCTCGATCCGCGCGGCCCTCGACCGCGCCGGTGTCAGCCCCGAGGACGCGCAGGAGGTGGTCTTTGGCTGCGTCCTGCCCGCAGGCCAGGGCCAGGCCCCTGCCCGCCAGGCCGCGCTCGGCGCCGGGCTGCCCCTGTCGGCCGGGGCGACCACCGTGAACAAGATGTGCGGCTCGGGCATGAAGGCCGCCATGTTCGCCCATGACCTGCTGGTCGCGGGCAGCGCCGATGTCGCAATCGCCGGCGGGATGGAGAGCATGTCGAATGCCCCCTACCTGCTGCCGAAAATGCGCGCAGGTGCCCGGTTGGGCCATGCCGAGGTCAAGGACCACATGTTCCTCGACGGGCTGGAAGACGCCTATGACAAGGGCCGCCTCATGGGCACATTCGCCGAGGATTGCGCCCAGGCGTTCCAGTTCACCCGCGAGGCGCAGGACGCCTATGCCATCACCTCGCTGGAGCGCGCGCAGAAGGCCATCGCCGACGGCACCTTTGCCGGTGAGATCGCCCCGGTGACGCTGAAGACCCGCAAGGGCGAGGCGCAGGTCGACACCGACGAACAGCCCGGCAAGGCGCGGCCCGACAAGATCCCCTCGCTCAAGCCCGCCTTTCGCGACGGCGGCACGGTGACGGCGGCAAATTCGTCGTCGATCTCGGACGGGGCCGCGGCGCTGGTGTTGATGCGCCTGTCCGAGGCCGAGCGCCGGGGCCTGACGCCGCTGGCCGCGATTCACGGTCACACCACCCATGCCCATGCCCCGAACCTGTTTCCGACCGCTCCGATCGGCGCGATGCGGAAGCTCGAGGAAAAGACCGGCTGGGATCTGAAGGATGTCGACCTGTTCGAGATCAACGAAGCCTTCGCCGTGGTGGCCATGGCCGCGATGCACGATCTCGGGCTGCCGCATGACAAGGTCAACGTGCATGGCGGGGCCTGCGCGCTCGGCCACCCGATCGGCGCTTCGGGGGCGCGCATCCTGGTGACGCTGCTGGCGGCGCTGCAGAAATACGACCTCAAGCGCGGGATGGCCTCGCTCTGCATCGGGGGCGGTGAAGCCACTGCGATGGCCATCGAACGGCTCAACTGAACCGGACCTCCCCCGAAAAGCAAACGCGGCGCCGAGGCGCCGCGTTTTTTCGTTCGACCGGCGAAGGTTACTTCGCTTCCGGCGGGATCAGCTCTTCAGGCACGTCGATCCCATGCTCCTTGTAGTAGCGATAGGCGCCGGCATGCAGCGGGGCGTTCATGTCCTGAAGCGCGTCCTTGGCCTGGATGACGCTCATCCACTGCGCCTCTTCGGTCAGACGCTGGGTGCTTTCGAACACGACCCGCGTGATGTCATAGGCGATCTGTTCGTCGAGGTACTTGTTGGTCCCGATGCCGACCATGGTCTGCACGGTGTTGACCGGTGCATCGTTGACCTGACCATCGCCATAGAGGTCCGGCGCGATCTGCACGATGGACCGGCCCGGTGCCGCGGTCGCCTTGGCCACACCTTCACTGTCGAGCCGGTCATCCGGCACACCCAGAAGGCGGATGTCGCCGAGCGTGGCGAGCTGCATGATGTCCGGCGACGGCACGGAGGTCGGCGAGATATGGACATCGACCTGGCGGTCCTGGAAGGCCTGCATGCCCGAGACCCAGTCCAGCTTGACCCATTCGTAATCCTGGTCGGCGACAAGCCCCGTCCCGCCCTCGATCATGTTGCTGGCGGTCACGGCGGCCGCACCGGCGGGCGGGCCGAGGAAGACCTTCTTGCCCTTGATGTCATCGAGCGTCTCGATGCCGCTGTCGGCCCAGGTCACGATCTGGTAGGCGCCCAGCGGATAGTTCAGCAGCAGCCGCACGTTGCCGAAGAGCTCTTTCGCCTCGGGCATCTCGGCATACATGTTGGAGCCGGTCTTCATCATCTGCTGCACCGCGGACGACCCGGTCCAGAGCTCGATGTCGCCCTTGGACGCGTCGAGGATCTGGCGCGTGATCGGCCGGCCCGTGGTGATCTGGAAATCGAGGTCCAGTTCCTCGCGCAGGATCTCGGTGATCGCGATGGTGAACACCGTGTCACCGGACGCCTGGCCCATCGTGTGCCAGCGCAGCGTGTCCTGCGCCGTGGCGGCCGTCCCGCCAAGGGCCATCACCGCGGCGGTGGCCGCTCCGGCCAGTTTCGTGAACATCTTCATTCTCAGTCCTCCCTTTGATTAAGATTCAACTTGTGTTTTGGCTCCGGCATGCGCGCCGGTGTCCTTGCCGCGCCGCACGAGCACGCTGTCGGCGATCACGAGCACGGCGCAGATCGCCGTGACCTCGGCCCCGTGGAACCGCGAGACGAAGGCCACGATCGGCGCCAGCCCCAGCACGACCCGGATCAGCCTGCGGCCCATCCCGAGGTGCCGCGCATCGAACCCGGCCGCTGCCGTCGACAGCGCCCAGAGCGATGTCGTCAGGGCGGCCACGCCGATCCAGAACCGGGGCCAGGCGAAGCTTTCCGTCACCAGCAGCAGGCTGGGCTCCATCACGAAGACGAAGGGGATGATGAAACCGACGAAGGCCAGCCGCAGCGCGGAGATGGCGGTGCCGATCGGGTGCGAGCCCGAGATCGGCGCGGCGGCAAAGATCGCGACCGCGACCGGCGGCGTGATCGCCGACAGCACCCCGAAGTAGAAGACGAACAGGTGCACGGCCAGTGGGTCGATCCCCAGCTGGCGCAGCGAGCGTCCCATCACCAGCACGATGATCAGGTAGGCTGGCAGGGTCGGCATCCCCATCCCCAGGAGCAGGCAGGTCAGCGCCGTCAGCAGCAATGCCAGGAACAGGCTGTCCTTGCCGAGCGACGCGACGTTCGACGCAAAGGCCAGACCGACGCCCGTCAGGTTCAGCACGCCCAGCACGACCCCGATGGCCGCAACGGCCACGATGATTGTCGCACCGGACCGGCCTCCGACCGCGACCGCGCGCAGCAGGGACAGCGGTTGGCGGCGCAGGTCCGGGTTGATCAGCAGCCCGGCGACGACTGCCACCGCGACCGCGTAGAACCCGGCAATCGACGGCGACCGTCCCATGACCAGCACCGTGATGATGGTGATGATCGGCAGGATGAACATCAGGCACTTCACCACCGTTTCGCGGTCGATAGTCTGCCGTTCGGCGCGCGGGATCGGCTGGATGCCGGACCGCGCCGCGTCGAGAGAGACGGCCAGGAACAGGCCACCGTAGTAGAAGAGCGCCGGCACCAGTGCGGCCAGGCAGATGGTGAGGTAGTTCATGCCCAGCAGGTCGGACATGAGAAAGGCCGCGGCCCCCATGACGGGCGGCATGATCTGCCCGCCGGTCGATGCCGCCGCCTCGATCGCGCCGGCGGAAGGGCGGCTGAAGCCGCGCTTGATCATCATGGGGATGGTGAATGTCCCGGTGCCCACGACGTTTGCCACCACGCTGCCCGACATCGACCCGAACATTGCCGAGGATACGATGGCCGCATGACCGACCCCGCCCCGCGTGCGCCCGGTCAGGGCGAAGGCGACACGGATCAGCGAGGAGCTCGCCCCCGTGGTTTCGAGGATGACGCCGAAGATGATGTAGATCAGCACGACCTGGATCACGATGCTCAGCGGCGTGCCGAAGACGCCCTGGAAGCCGTACCAGACCATCTCGGTCGTGGCGCTCAGGCTGAAGCCGCTGTGTCCGCCCCAGCTTCGCGGAATATTGTCGCCCAGCAACCCGTAGGCGAGCACGGCAAGAATGAACAGGAAGAGCGGCAGTCCGAACATGCGCCGCGTCGTTTCAAGCACGACGAACACGCCGACAAAGGCGATGGCCACGTCGGTGCTGTCATAGCTGACCAGCATGGTGTTCAGGTTCTCGGCCGCGCTGAGGAAATACCAGATCGACAGGGTCATGGCCCCGATCAGCACCAGGTCAAACAGGTCGCAGACCAGCTTTGCCCCCGTCGACCTTTCGCCGACCGATCTGGAGAGCGGTTCCGCAAGGAGACAGGCCACCACGGATGCCCAGACGATCAGTCCGCGCGTGTAGGTGATGTCGAAAAGGCCTTCGAACGCCGCGTAGATGGTGTGCACCGCAAGCGCGAAACCAATGGCCAGAGAGCCGTAGAGCCGCAGGTTGTCGATGACCCGCGAATGGCTTCCGTCGGTCGTACGGGACTCGGTCATGCTGTGATGGTCCTCCCATGCGCAGCCGCTTTTGCGACTCTCCTCGCGCTGATAAGTCATATGAATTAAAGCACTCGATTTATTCTGTCAACCAGCTTGACAGAGGCCCTAATTCAATAGAATTAATTCATTTGACTGACACCTGAATTGCCAAGGGAGGGGTGATGATGCGTGAGTTCCGGACGAGCTTCTGCGATCTGCTCGGGATAGACCTGCCGATCGGCGGCCTGACCCACAGCGTGGCGGCCAGCGCGGCGATCAGCCAGAGCGGCGGCTTCGGTGTCTATGCCGCCACACGCGATACGCCGGACGAGATCCGCGAAAAGGGCGCGGCCCTGTGCAAGGCCGCAGAGGGCAAGCCGACCGGCATCGACATTCTCCTGCCCAAACTGGACGTCGCGACCAGTGACCGTGCCGCCGTCGAGGCGGCCATTCCCGAATCCCACCGGGACTTCGTCCGGATGCTGGAACAGAAATACGAGGTTCCCCCGGCCACCAGGATGGGGTTCCGCAACCGCCAGGTCCGCTCCGAAGAGCTCTGGGAACACCAGATCGAGGCGGTTCTGGCCTCCGACAGCGAAGTCTTCGCCTGCGGCGTGGGCATCAACGCGGACGTCGTCAAACGGGCCCATGCCGCCGGCAAGATCGCCATGGCCCTCGTCGGCAGCCCCCATCACGCCCGCAAGGCGATCGAGTGCGGTGTCGACCTTCTGGTCGCGCAGGGGGCCGAGGCCGGGGGCCATACCGGCACCATCGGCACCATGGCCCTTGTCCCGCAGGTGGTCGCCGCGGCCGGGAACGTGCCTGTTCTGGCCGCCGGGGGCATCGCGACCGGTCAGCAGCTCGTGGCGTCGCTGGCCCTGGGCGCGCAGGGCATCTGGATGGGCACCCTCTGGCTGACGACCACCGAACACGCGATGCCCGATTTCTACGTCGAACAACTGCTTTCCGCCGGGTCCGGGGACACGGTCGTGACGCGCGGCAGCAGCGGCAAGCCGATGCGGCAGATCCGGACCGCGTGGTCCGACGAATGGAACGCGCCCGACGCACCGAAGCCGCTGAAAATGCCCTACCAGGACATCCTGGTCGGCAGCATCGTCCAGGCGGCCGAGGAACACGGAATCGCCCCGCTGATGCATCAGCCCGCCGGTCAGAGCGTCGCCTGGTGCAGCGAACGCCGCTCCGTCGGGGCCGAGATCAACCGTATCATGAACGAGGCGGACCGGACCCGGACCGCGCTCTGCCTGAACCTGTGAGGCCCGCCATGAAAGCACTGATCTGCGACGCACACGGCGACCCCGGCAAGCTTCGGGTCGGTGAGACGGAAACGCCTGTTCCGGGCCCCGGCGAGGTTCTGATCGCCGTGGAAGCGACCGCGGTCAGCTTCGTCGACATGCTGATGGTGGCCGACAAGCACCAGGTTCATCACCCGGTGCCGTTCATTCCCGGCATGGAGGTCGCGGGCACCGTCGTTTCCACCGGCCCCGACGTGACGCATCTGCCCGAGGGCACCCGCGTCGGCGCCCTGCTGAAAGACGGTGGCCACGCCCAGTTCGCCCTGGCGAAGGCCTACGAGACCTTCCCGATCCCCGACGAGGTCTCGGCCGCGGGTGCGGCCAGTGTCGTGCTCTGTGGCCTCACCGCCGAACTGGCCCTGACGGAACATGCCCGCCTCTCGGCAGGCGAGAGGCTACTGGTCGGCGGCGCGTCCGGGGCTGTCGGTCAATGCGCGGTCCAGCTGGGCCGGGCCATGGGGGCCCGCGTGCAGGCGGCTGTCAGCGACCGGAGCCGAAGCGATGCGGTTCTGGCAGGTGGCGCGGACGAGGTCCTGGTCTACGAGGACCTTGCCGGGATGGAACGGTCGGAGCGGCCCCGCTGCGACGTGGTGATTGATCCCGTCGGCGGCCCCTTCGGGGAACTCGCCATCGACATGATGGACTGGAGCGGCCGCTACGTGATCGTCGGTTTCGCCGGCGGCAAGGCACCGCCCATCAAGGGCGCGCACCTGCTGATCAAGAACCGTTCGGTCCACGGCATGGTTCTGGGACACTATCGCTGGAACCGGCCCGACCTGCTTGCGGCGTCCGCCCGGCGGCTGTTCTCGGCGGTCGCCGAGGGCCAGCTCGCCATTCCCCACGACATCACCAAAGACCTCGCGTCGATCCCCGAAGCCATCGACGGCATCCGGAACCGGTCGTTGGCGCACCGTGTCGTGGTGACGCCATGACCGCGTGGCCCCGACAGGCGACGTCAGCCCGGTTGCGTGTGCGGGGCTGTCATCGTGCCGAACGTCATGTCGACCAGCAGGGACACGAATTCCTCGAACGGCATGCCGGGCCGGATGCCGCTGATATGCCGCTCGCGTTCCCAGTCCGCGAGCGCGTAGATCACCGACCGAACGGTCATCGAATAGCGCAGGCGCACGGTCCAGTCCGGCAGCTCCGGCAACGCCTCGACGAACAGCCCGCCGAGGTCGCGCAGGGACCGGTCCTCGCGTTTGCGCGACAGGTCGTAGACGTTGATTTCGGACGAGTTGTAGATCGACGCGACGAAGCCCAGGTAGTGGGTGCCCTGCCCGTCCGAACGGAACACCTGCTCGGACAGGGGACCGACCAGCGCTTCGCACAATGCGCGCGGGTCACGGATGCGGCCCTCCATACGGATCGTGTCGAGCACCTCAATGCGTCGTCGGTTCACGTCCGCCATCCGACGTTCGAGGATGGCCGAGATCAGCTCGTCGCGGGACCCGAAATGATAGTGCAGCGCCGAGGCATTGGCCTGCCCGGCTTCCCGGTTGATGCGTCGCAGGGATACGGCCGCTATGCCGTCCTGCGCATAGAGCCGCTCGGCCGTCGTCAGCAGCCGTTCACGGGTCGAAACCTCGGCCTCGGCCCCGGATTTCGTGTCGGATTCCGACGGAGATTGAACGTCCTCGGGCATCGGGCTCCCCACTTGGAAATCTCCGGCCTTCGACCACCGGACCGCATTAAGCACATGAATTAACGGAAACACTGAAAGGACAGCAAGTGGAAAGCAACACGATGACACGCGCCAAGCCGGCAGACGCTTCGCAAACAGTCGACCCCTGGTCGATGGACTTCGAAACCTACCTCGCCACGATCCGCGACTTCACGCAGAACGAGCTTATCCCGGCCGAGGCGGAAACCGAGCGCGACGACGAGATCCCGGAGCGGATCGTCAACCGCATGCGGGAGCTCGGCTTCTGGGCGATTTCCCTGCCGCGGGAATGGGGCGGCCTCGGCTGGACGCAGGAACAGCAGGTCCGCCTGACCTTCGAATTCACCCAGGCCAGCTGTGTCTACCGGTCCCGCTTCTCGACGACCATCGGCCTCGTGTCGCAGCTCATCCTCGAATACGGCACCGAAGAGCAGCGCCAGCACTACCTGCCCCGGATCGCCAGGGGAGAGATCACCGGCTCCTTCACCCTGACCGAGGTCCAGGCGGGATCTGACGCGGGCAACGTGGCCAGCACGGCGCTGAAGGACGGCGACCACTACGTGCTGAACGGCACCAAGCGCTACATCACGAATGGCCCCGATGCCGAGCTTTTCCTGGTCATCGCCAAGGTCGTCGATGCCGACGGCAATGTGCTGGGTGGCCGCAAGGACCCGAGCGTCTTCCTCATCGACAAGGGCACGCCGGGGATCGAAGCCGGGCCCGCCTACGACATGATGGGCCAGCGTGGCAGCCACGTGTCGGACGTCTATCTGAACGATTGCCGCGTCCCCGCCAGCACCCTGCTCGGCGGGGTCGAGGGCGGCGGCCTCAAGAAGGGTCTGCGCGGCATCAACCACGCCCGCACCCACGTTGCGGCGACAGGGGTCGGCCAGGGCATCCGCCTGATGAACGAAGTCCTGAAGTTCGTGAACGAACGCGAACAGTTCGGCCAGCTGATCGGCGAATTCCAGGCGATGCAGGTCCTGATCGGCGAAAGCCGGGCCGAGCTCTCCGCGGCCAGGGCGCTCACCCTCGATGTGGCCCGGCGCTTCTACGAGGATCCGAAGCCGTTCATCGACATCTCGGCGGCCAAGCTCTTCTCGACCGAGATGGTCGGCCGCCTTGCGGACCGTGCCGTGCAGATTTTCGGTGGCCAGGGATACATGACCGAACAGGCCGTCTCGCGCATCTGCCGCGATGTCCGTGTGCTGCGAATATTCGAAGGCACCTCGCAAATCCACCAGACAAACATCGCGAAGTCGATCATCCGGGATGGGGTTCTTAAAGACTTCTGACTATTGAAAGATTTCGCAGAAGCCTGCGGCGCCGGGAGAAATCCTGGCGCCGTTTTTCTATGCCCTCGAAAAGCGGACCGTTTGAAGCCGGAGTTTTCGGCTGGTCTTTCCTGGCCGGGAGAGAAGCGCAAACGCATGAAGGCATCGAAGTTCACGCAAGCGCAGAAGGCGCACACCCTGAAGCCGGGCGTGCAGGGCACTCCGGCTGCGGAGATCAGTCGCGAGGCGGGGATCAGCCGGTCGTGAACCACTCCCCGCCGTTTGGACAGTTTTCGGGGAGGAGCTCATGGTACCCAAGGTCGGCCCGCCACTTGCGCCAAATTCCCGAGCAAAATCAAGGAAATCATGGGCCACGAAACGCTCCACACCCGCTCTAGTGATATCAATGGGTTATGAGGATTGTGGACCACGGCCGATCGGCGTCAGTTTCACCAGTCCTTCCGCAGCTCGCCCGTCCCCATCAGATGCACCCCCTCGAACGCATTTCCGCCGGCCTTCCACAAAATCCGCATATCCTCGGCCGCCTGCATGCCGCAGCGCGAGCACCGCGCCAAGCGCAGGACGTCTGCGCGCAGCCGGGGCTGGCCGTTCGGCACGGGCGTCAGGTCGTGGTGACCGCAACGGCATCTGATCCAGTATTGGAGCATGGGCCGTTTGTGACTTGGGATAGTGACAAAGGATACCCCTGATGTTTCTCCATTAGTTGCGCTTGCGCCGATTTCGTCTTGCTGAAAGTTTAGGCAAAACATACGAGGCGACAGTCATGACATCCCTGTTCCGTTCGCTGGGCCCAACGGTGGCTCGGACCTCACCGGTTGAAGCTATTCGTGCCGGGATTGGGGCCTTGGTGGGGCTCGGCGTCACTGGGGCGGTTTTGCTGTCGCCTGTGGTGGATTTGACGCTTGGCCTCTACTTAATTGCCCCGTTTGGCGCGAGTTCAGTGCTGCTCTTCGCAGTGCCCAACAGTCCGCTGGCCCAGCCTTGGTCGGCAGTGGTCGGCAACACTCTTGCGGCGCTGGTCGGGGTCGCAGTCTGTCTTTTGATAGACGACCCGATACTGCGGATCGCGCTGGCGGTCGGGCTGGCGATCACCGTCACCATCCTGTGCCGCGCGGTACATCCGCCGGCGGGTGCTGTCGCCATGACCGCCGCGATGAGCCCGGAGGCGGTTGACCGCCTCGGGTTCTGGTTCGCACTCACCCCCGTTGCGGCGGGCACAGTCGCTCTAGTTCTACTGGCGGCGCTTTATGCCCGGCTCACCGGGCGTCGCTATCCGTTCCGTCAGTTCGAGGAGCCCAGCAGCCACGGCACCGCAGATGTCGATCCAGTGGAACGGATTGGCCTATCGGAAGCGGAACTTACTGACCTGCTCGATCGCTATCGCCAGTCTTTCAACCTCGGAGTTGAGGACCTGGCGCGGCTGATCGGCGCAGCCGAGCTACAGGCCGCTTCGCACCGGACGGGCCCGCTTCTCGCGACCGACGTCATGTCTCGCCACCTGGTGACCATCGACCCAGACACCCCGCTTTCGGAGGTTGCCGACCTGTTCCGGCGTCATCGTTTCACCTCGTTACCCGTAACCGGGCCGGAGGGCCGTTACCTCGGTGTGATCTTCCAAATCCATCTGATTACACGCGCAAGGGAGGACGCTCTGCGGCTCCATCACGGCTACCTCGCAGCGTTTCGGCGCCTGCTCGATCGGGACCGCGCACAGCCGGTTTGTGCCGTCGATATAATGAGCGTCGCTGGCCCCCGTGCGGTACCAACGACCCCGATGGCAGTGCTCCTACCGATGATGGCAGATGGCGACGTCGATGCCGTACCCGTGTTGGAGCGGGGCAGGATCGTAGGGATCGTCACAAGGACGGACCTAATTGCCGCCCTCGCGCGATCAAGTTTGCAGGGGAATGGTTGAGAAATGCATGTTCTCAACATGCTGCGTCTATCGGTTGATCGACCATCAGCCAAACTGCTCTGTGCGAGTGCGGGTCGTCATGCGCTGCCTCGAGATGCAGATCGATGTGGTCGATCATCTCATCCGATGTCAGACCCCGGCCGAATTTGGACATCCCTCCGCTTGCGAAGATGTTCCGAGGGCGACGCAACCAGCCTCCGTAATGGAGTAATGTATGTCTCCTTCCTGCTCACGAACCTTAATTAATTCGCGAGACACGAGCAGCGAAAGAGTGTGACGGCAGAACTTGAAATCTTCCTGATGCGCCTCGGTCACGTGAGCCAGCGATCTAAGGATATCGAACTCGAGAGTATTCATAACTGACACCTCCCAGTAGGCCGCCCACTAAAATATCTCTCGACGAGTCGTTCAACACGCAGGCTAGCTTGCCCCCGATTCAAGCAAGAACTCGCCTTGCGGCCGCGCGAGTGAGCGGCCACACGCCTGAGGGGGATGTGGATCGAACAACATGTGGAACGTATGCTCAGCGAGGACCGTTGCGGAGATATATGGGATTCATCGAAGGGTGGATGTGATGACCGCAAAATGGGAATTGATGCAAAAACAGGGTTCACGCGAGATCTGGAAGGTAAAGAACCATGCTCCCGATCAGCTAGAGACGGCTCAATACAAGGGCGAAGAGTTCACTGAGGTTTCGGGCGAACGTACGAAAGTTGAAGAGATTGAGTACTTCGACACTGAAACCGAAGCAATCGCATGGCTCAATGCAGGCGTGGGCTAAGACCCCATGCTAGAGCATCTTCAACCAGATCCAAAAGCAAAGTTCGACCAAGGATGCTGACGAAGTCACTGACTTTGACATGCTTCAATATCTGCCCAAGGCTGGAATATAGTCGCGTCTTCTCTGTTCGCCCTTCAACGCTCCTTTTTTGGATTGGCTCAGGGAACAAATTTCTGGGCACCGGGGTTTCAGTATCATCGGCGCCGCTGACACCCTCTCCCGTCCCGCAGCATTGGACAGGCGCCGAACGTCCGACATGCCCTGCGCCATCATTGCACCGATGAGCAGGGCATGTCCTTCTCGGACCTTTGATCCATCCCACAGTGTTCAGTCGCCCAGGCTCAGCGCTGAGATACAGCCTTGCAACTGGCGAGGTTTGGTATAGCGTCCACGAACCTGCACCATGCTTCCTGGCTTCCCATTCTGGTAGCCGAAGCAGCATCCCGCAGGCCTCAGACACGCCCTGCCTTATCATTGCACCGATGGGTGGGGCGTGTCTTCCCTTCCAAGAAATTGCTATCGCCGCGCAGAAAATATTGGAAAAGCAGACCCCGAAGGCCGGGCCTCGGGGTCGAGAATCAGGATCCACTCACTAACTCTGCAGTCTATTGTTCTGTTTACGGAGCCCCGAGCTTTGCTGCTCGCACCACCATGCATGATAAAGAACCTTTGAGGCAACCAACTAAGGTCGGTCAGCCAACGTGCTTTTCGGCTTGAAGGTATTCAAGGCCGTTCTTTAGAAACACATCGCCTCCAATCACGAACCCCAAGGACTTGTAGAAGCCAGTCGCCGACTGCCGAACATCGCACCAAATCCTCTTCACCCCGATCGATGCAAGGTACGCAATCGCCGCTTCCAAAATATGTGTCCCGCAGCCTTTCCCCTGCACCTCTGGGAGAATAGCCATCTTGCGGAGCCTCGCATCAGAGCCCTCCGGAAAGAAGCTGGCAACCCCAACAATTCTCTCTTCTTCGTCTTCGCGAAGAACGAGGGCAAAGTGTACACCCGAGTGGTCCTCAGCCAGACGCAGTTCATCGATTGGCAAGTTCGGCCATAGCACCTGCTTCCTAACCGAAAGTGTCTCTTCTGGTTTTACGATACGTACTTCGAACATTTCTCGATCTTCTCATCGCGGACCCGGTATTCACGGAGCCACACCTCTTGCACTGCTTGTGGCAATGGCAGCTTGATAGATCGACGCAACCCGCTCCGAGAAAGCCTCGATCGAATATTTCGCAGCGGCTTCGCGGGCCGCAGCACCCATGCTCTTTCGCTCTGCCCGGGCGACCATCAAACCGTGAAGCGAGTCGGTCCAGATCGCGAGGTTTTCCGGCGTGGCGTAGCCGGTTTGGCGAGTCTCGACAAATGCATCAATGCCGCTCGAATTGACCGCCACGACAGGCAGACCTGCCGCCATCGCCTCGAGCACGACCATACCCTGCGTCTCGGCCGCTGATGCGAAAACGAAGATGTCCGAGATCGCGAGATGCGCAGGAACATCATCTGCGGAGACGTCTCCGAGCATATGGACGCTATCCTGAAGGCCGAGGTCCTCGATCATCGCTTCGAGTGCTCCCCGCTCTTCCCCATCCCCCAGCACCAGCAGCCGGAACCGCGGCGCGCCATCTACCTTCAGCCGGGCCATCCCAAGCAGGATGAATGCCACGTTCTTTTCCGGCGACAGGCGCGCAACGGTGATCAGCAGAAGCCTGCCATCGGGGTTGAGAGTTCGCCTCAGATCGTCCAGGCGGCTCGGCGGTTGGTCGCAGTAGAGTTCCATCTCGACCCCAGTCGGCTGCACGTCGACGGGCACGTCGACGCCGATCAGGCGTATGTAGTCGCGAGTCACCGGTGTCGGCACGATGACCCGGTCGCAGCGGTTGGCGAACCGGCTGATGATCCAGTGCGCCACCACGTTTCGGAACACTGCGCCGGGCAGCGGCACCATGTGCGCGAAATGTTCGAGCCGTGTGTGGTATGTGAAGACCGTCGGCACCTTCAGGGCCCGCGCCATTCGCAGCCCGAGCGAGCCGAGCCAGAACGGATGGTGAAGGTGGACGACATCCGGCGCGAAGTCACGCACCGTCCGCCATGTGCGCAGATGCAACGGGTTGGCGAGGCGGATCATCGCGCCGGAACGGAAGATCGTCGGCACGCGCAGCACGCCCGGTTCGTTTTCAGCCAGATCGTAGGCCGGACACACCAGCAGGACTTCATGCCCTTGCGCCTCGAGTCCTCGCTTCAGACGATCAACCGATACCGGCACGCCGCCAGTGAATGGCAGGAAGGTGTTCGAGAACATCGCGATCCGCATAGGGCGTCCGAGGTCGATCGGCTCGGGCGTCTCGTAGCTCGGATAATAGCGGCGTTCGCGGAAAAGCCGGTTGTAAAGGTAAACACTCAGCAAAACGAGGCCCGTGAAGACCAGAAGAAAATTCCAGATTCCGACATAAAATAGCGAATAGATATAGAACCAAAGCCCCTCGATCCGGCGGGCCATCGGCGTCGGCGCAGTGTCGACAGTAATGAGTGTCACTTCCGTGCCGTCCGGCCCCACGGTCAACTCGAGGTAGTGATAGAAGCTTGAATCGTCGTTCAACACGAGGCCTCCGGCCCCGCCGGTGATGATGTGCCGGATTCCGTCGACGACCTGATTGGAATATGTCGATGCGCCTGCCGTCACCACAACGTCGGTGCCGAGTGTCTGGAGCAGATTTAACAGCCGTCGCCGGTCTCCGGGTTCGGACCATGCGCCGGAATCCGGCTCGAAGAGCGTCTCGGGCACCGGGTCGACCAAGGGGGTGCCAAGCAAGATGATCACCGGGCGTTCATCCTGGTCCCACAGGATGTCGCGCAACCAACGTTCCTGCCAGTCGGTCGGCGTCCTGCCGGTCGCGTCGAGAAACACCAGTCGTGCCGCCTTGAAATCGACCGAGTAGAAATAAGGTCCGAACCGCTGGTAGAACCGGGTGCCGCCGAATTCCTCGAACTCGTTCTCCGCGAAGGTAAGCAGATAGGGCTTTTGCAAGTGCGACAGGGTGCCGAGTATCGCGCGATACTTGTCTTCGCCGCCGCCGCTGACGATGTTTCCGGCCGAAACGAGAAAATCAGCGTCCGAGGCGTTAATTCGGGGCAAGATTTCGTTCTCGAAGACACCGATGGAGTTGTTGGCGTCACCGACCACGGCAATCGACAATTTCTCCTTTTGCCTGGTCGCCTCCTCGATCCTCTCGATTTGCGACACCAAAAGCGCGCTTGAGGCGGGAGCGTTCAAATAGAGATATGTCTTGTAGCCGAGCACAGAAACGAGCACCGCCACGTTCAGAACAAGAAGAAACGACAGGAGCCGACGGCGGGTCATGCCCTCGCCGCCCGCGATCGCAGGACGGCGACCGAGACAACCGCCCCGATGGCCATCCCGAGGTAGATCGTGAGAAAGCGCCAGACAAAGATCACCAGAACCAGCTGGGACGGGTCGATCCATCCCGCCATTAGACCGGCGAAGGCCAGTTCGGAAAATCCGGCGCCGCCGGGCGACGGCGCGAAATACATCAGAAAAGTCACGACCGAGAGCGTTCCGATGACAGTCAGCCAGTCCGGCTCCTGCCCGAGCAATGCCATCAGCAGGGCGGGCATGGCAAAGAGCGTGAGCAGAAACAGTAGCGTCGACAGGACTGCGGCGGCGGAATGCCGTCGCGGGCCGGAGCGGAACCGCCGGAAACCCTCCGCAAAGGACGCGGATTCGCGACGCAAGGCCTCGGTGCAGCGGACTTTTCGGTCCGGACTTAGAAGATTGGCTTGCACCAGCAGCGCCAGAACGGCGTCGAGGACCCGGGTCAGCCATCGAGGTCGCAGCAGAAGCATCAGGAAGCCGGCCAGGTAAAGTGCGATCACCACCGCGATGGAGCTGGCCAGTGCGCCCGATCCGCCTGCGAGATCAACGGCCGGCGCACCGACCAGGAACAGCGGCGCCGCGATGAAGATCACGAGCATCGCAAGAATCGTCCGTATCGTGGTCGCCGCTGCGGCGAGGCCCACCGGGACTCCAGCCGTTTGCAGATAGTAGACTTGGGCGAAGCCGCCACCCGTGGCCATCGGCGTGATGTTGGAAAAGAATATGTTCACGAAGACCAGTGGCATCACCTGCCTGAACGACACCGGCGCCTCGAGCGTGCGGAGCACGAAGTGCAGGCGCAGACCGTCTGCGAGGAAGTAGATCGCCAGGAAGAGGGCGATCAACGTGAGCGACCGGGGTTCGACCAACCGGGTATCGATACGGGGCATGCCCTCGCCGAAAAACGTGGCAAGGCCCCAGAACACCGCACAACTGAGCAGCAGGAATAGCCCCGCACCGAACCAGAGGCGGACCCCGCCGCTCGATCCCGTCCCGCTGCTTCTGGTCACGCTGCCCCCATTGAATTCGCATGGCCGAGTTAGTGAGACCGCCCTTCGGAAGAAGTCCAGTCTCGCACAAACTCAGGGCCAGAGAATGGCAATATAACCGAAATACCCGGCCAGAAGCACGCCGCCTTCCCATCGGGCAATACGCAATCCCGTGGCTGCGAAGAGAACGAGGAGTCCGGTAACCGCAAGCATGACGAGGTTGTCGAAGGTGACGATCTCGGTGGGAACCGCCGATGGGGCGATCAGGGCCGTGGTGCCACCGATGCCAAGGATGTTGTAGATGTTCGAACCGACGATGTTACCGAAGGCGATGTCGCTCTGCTTTTTGAACGCCGCGACGACGGAGGTGACGAGTTCGGGCATCGAGGTTCCGAGTGCAACGACTGTGAGGCCGATAACTGTCTCCGTAATACCAAACGACCGGGCGAGACTCACCGCGCCATCCACGAGGAACTTGCCGCCGAAAATGACAAGCGCGAGACCTGCGACCGCAATCAGGACCGAGAAGACGACCTTCCCCGACCGGGCCTCGGTCGGCTTCAAACCCGGATCGACTCCCTCCAGCGCCACTTCCTTGTCGAAGACCGCACCATGATCCGAGGCGGACCGTTCCTGGCGGATGGCAAGGACGATGTAGGTTATCAGCGCCGCGAGAAATACCGCGCCGACGACACGTCCCATCGGCATCACGAAGCTGATGGCCGTAAAGATCGCCACCGTGCCCAGCATTACGATCGCATCGCGACGCAGCGCGGATGACGCGACGGCGATCGGCAGGATCAGGGACGAGGCCCCGACAATCAGCAGGATGTTCGCGATGTTGGAGCCGACGATGTTGCCAAAGGCAATGCCGGGCGATCCGGCCAGCGCGGCCTGTACCGAGGTCACCAGTTCCGGCATCGAGGTGCCGAAGCCGACAAGTGTCAGACCGATCACGAGCGGCGATACGCCCAGTCGCTCGGCTACCTGCACGGCCCCTCGCACAAGAAACTCGCCTCCAAGAACGAGAAGCACGAGGCCTCCGAGCAGGGGCAGCCAGATTTCCGTCATTTGGCTCACTCCCAGGTTGGCCTCACGCCGGAGATGTGCATCCTGATGTCGGCAGACAAGGGAGAGAATGCAGGGATGCTTGTCCTTTCCGCGCCAGCTCCGCCGTAGCTGGACTTAAATGCAGACATGGTCTTGCCAAAGCTGGCTCTGTGGGAGGCGCAGCGAACGTCCGCTTTCCGCCCAACACGGACCTTCTTAAGAGTCCGGAAACCCCGGTTTTCCAAAGAGGTCGGCCCCGGAAGGTGAACTTCGGGGCCGAGGTCACTAACAGATCACTCGTTACTCGGTGGACCGTTACCTCCTCCCACCTAACCCTATGGTGCGGGGAAATTGTGGCGAAAGTTGGGCACATGACGCTCTACAGCATCAGCCCGGCTAACCCCGGTCAGCCGTCCTCGCCCGGCGGCTCCACCACCTCGACCACAGCCTGAAACGCCTCACCCGTCGCAATCATGCACGTCAGGCCGTCAGGCGATGTCGCGGTGATCGTCCATGACCCTGTCGCCTCCGAAGCGAAGAGCTCGAGCAGCCGGTTGTCGGCTGCGATCCCGAGCGCCTTCCGTGCTTCGCCATAGTTCGAACGGAGGCTTGCGACCAGCGCGTCGCGGGGCGCGCACGGGACACCCTGCGCCCGCCCCGGCGCGACCATCGCGATGATGACCAGCGCCACCATCCCGGCGAACCATATGGCCCAGCCCAGCCGGGTCACGGGCGGACCTCCTGCCCGGCCAGCGCCAGGTCCCGCAGTTTCGCCTTCGCCTGGTCCTGCAACTTCGTCACGGTCACGGGCGTCTTGCTCCGCGCAAAGTGGTCGATCGAACCCTTCGCCGAGCTTTCCGCGTATCCGACGGCGCGGTTCACTGCGGCCTCGCCTTTCAGCCCCTCCTGCAGTGCGACCTTGAGGCCGTTCATCAGGGCGGCGTGGATGGCGGCCGCGGCCTTCTGATCGAAGTAGACGCGGAGAAAGGCAGGCAGTTTGGCCGAGACGAGACCGAGCGCTGCGGTGATGATGGCCGAGGCCAACGCGAGGATCGCAGGCGTAGCGGCCTCGAGGATCGAGTTCCAGTCCATGGATGGTCCTTTCGGGATGAAGAGGCTGAGGCCTCGGGGATAGGATTGATGACGTCAGCGAAGCCCGAAGAGCTTGCGGAGCCAGTCGAGGATCGACACGCCCGAGATGGACGGGACAGACAGCGGAGGTGCAAAATCGGCAACGGGCATGCCCCCGAGGTCCGGCATTGCCTTGAGAGATGCGTGCATGGCCGCTCTGGTTCTCGGGCCAGCGATGCCATCGACCAACAGGCCGCGGTCGTCTTGGAAATGGCGAACGCCGACCGGAGCATAGCCGAGCAGCACAAGCGCCGCCCGCTCGTAGAAGTGGAGCCGCTCGGCATAACCGTTCAGACCGCCGTTGATCTTGCGCGTCACCATCTCGACGTCGCCTTGATCCGCGTAGTGGTTGAGGTCGCGCGTCTCCCAATACCAGAGCGGGCCGAGGCCCTCCCACGGATCGGTGTTCATCTTCTCCGGCTCCTTGACGAAGTCCGGCACGTTCGGGTCGAAGGTCCGACACCAGTCTCGGAACTCCCGCGTATTCGCCCGCCCGGTGATCTGGATCGCTGTGTGCCCCTTGAACTTCTTGCCGTCCCCGTCGCGCTCAGGCGTGTTCCCGAGATCGGTCCGGGTGTCGTAACGCTTCTGCGCCGCCGTCGGGCCCCACACCTCGCGATCATACCGGAAACCGCCGCTCTCGACTGCCAGCTGGCCGATGTAGATCGCCAGCCGGTGCGGCCGGTTCAGACCGAGAGCACGCCCTCGCGCCTCGAGGCCAGCGATCACCGACCGCATGTTGCTGATGTCGGGCCGCCCGCCCACGATATTGGCGAGGCTCTTTTCGTCGATGATCTGCATGCGGTTCCTCCATGCGAAAGCACCCCGCAGGCGGGGCGACGGATTGGGTTGTGGAAATGGTCAGGACCGCTTGGTGCGGTCCTCGATGCGGATCAGGGTCTCGCGATTGCGCTCCTGCACGCGCTCAACTGCCGCCAGTTGCTCCTGCACTTTCTGCAGCTCAGCAGATAGCGATGAGATCAAAGGAGCCAGGTCGACAGAGAGCCTGCACATTGGCGTGGCGTTCGCGACGGCGGCCGCGACTGCCGTGCTGGTCGGCGTCCCCTTCTTGGTGCCGCGGATCGCGATCATGATCGAGGCGATGAATGTGCCCAACCCGGTGGCCAAGATGACGACGTCCTGTTCAGATAGGCCGAGAGACTCGAGCATCGGCACCGCTCCTGTGGGCTGCGAGAAGATCGAAAATTGACAGCACAAGGTAGGTTCCCATGCCGGTGCCAAGGGCGATCCGGTTCTGAGTGAATGCCCCCGACACCAGCCACGACCACCCGAAGGTGACCGCCAACATCGAGAAGACGGTGGCGCCGACGACGGCACCAAGGGCTCGGATAACCGGGGATCGCCTCCACGCGCCGTTGATGTAGAGCGCGGCCAGCCTCCCGGCCGCCAGCAGAGAGAGCGGCACGGCCAGCGCGGCCTCGTCGAAGCCAAGATTTCGGAACCCGATATAGCCCGGCCCGGCCAGCGTATCGCCCGGCATGGCAAGCGTCAGCGCGAACACCAGCAGGACGCAGCTGGTCAACCATTCGAGCGCCCTGCCGTGTTCGATCAGCGCATATGCGATGCGGCGTGGCATCTTGCCCTCCTTCATCAGAATCCGCCCGGCACCTGAGCGCCGGGCAGCGGGGTCATGGATCAGGTCGCGACCACCACGCCGTAGTAATCACCGAGCGCGGCCATCGCGCGGGCGCGGGCGGCATCGAGCGCGGTAGTGCCGCCGAGGCGCTGGTTTGGCGCGAACAGCATCCGACCAATTTTGTCCTCCCATCCCCCGGAGCCGGGGACGACGCAGCCGATGGCCAGCGTCTTGTTCACCGCCAAGGGCGTCCCGGTGAACACCTTGGTCGCAGCCGGGGTAGTCGAGTTGTCGAGGTAGAGCTTCACCGTCTTTGCGTCGAAGTCGTAATCGAGCGCTAGGACGTGTCCGCCTGCGGTCGGTGCGACGGCGAGAGACCCGGAACTTTCCGCCGACCCGGAGTCGGTCGGGATCGTGAAGTAGAAATTGTCGCCTGCGCCGCTAAGCGCCAGAGACATATAATTCGGGGTAGTCCCGCAGCACCAGAGTGTCCGGGTTCCGTCGATGGCGAGGGAGCCAGCATCCACCTCGAAGTAGCCGATCATGGCCATCGAGCGTATCGTCTTGGACTGGTTCGAAATCAGGCCGTGGCCGGTTGCGTTGGCGTGCACCGAGACATTCCGCCCGTTCGAGAGCGACGTTCCGAAGGTCGGGTTGTAGGCCGCGCTGCCCGCCCCGAAATACCCTTTCCAGGACCGCTGGTCATAGATCTGGACCGGCGACGCCTGCTTGAGATAGTTCACGTTGTCCGGGTTATAGGCCCATTCGATCTGCGGCATGTGCGCCGACAGCGCCTTGGCGATGTCGCTGGTGTCGGCCGGCGGAAAGCCTGCGATGCCGGGAAAGGTCGCGCCCGCGATGACGGGACCGGGGGAGGGATTGCTCATGGTGTTTCCTTTCGGGGTCAGAGCGTCACGTAGGACGGGGTGATGAAGTTGAAGAGCGGTTCGCTGTCCGCGTCAGACGTCGCGGTCGATGTGTCGCGCAGCGGGGATCGCGGCTCGCTGGTCTGCGCGAAGCAGATGCCGACCTCTTCGGCGGAGGGGGCGCCGGGATCGCCGGACAGCGTGATCTCGACCGTCGCGGTGCCGTCGAGATTGTCGGCACTGGTGATCGAGACCGAGGATATGGTCCGCGCGGTGCCGCCGGTCTGCGTGTAGTAGAAGCCGAGATTGCCGGGATCGCTGATGTAGGGATCGACCTCGCTCGCGTCGTCCACAAGGTCGCCCTCGGGCAGCGAGATGGTGCAGGTGATCGTGTCGCCTGACCGCTCGGCCGCGATCAGCCCGACGATCGCGGTTTCGTCGGCCTCATAACGGTTGATGGCCTCCCCAACGATCTCGCCGAGACGCCGCCCCCCGACATTGGTGTAGTGGGTGCCGTCGGCGCGCGGGATCTGACCTTGGGCCTGATCGGTGGCCACGACCCGGAACTTGGTCGGATGCTCGACGTGAGCCTGCCACATAGCCCGAAACGGTGCCGCGCGCTCGGCGTTCCCCCAATCGGCCGCGATGATCAGGTAGATGATCGCCTCGCCGCTCTGCTGGAACACGTCGTTCTTGATCCGGGTGGCCTCGACTTGCAGCTCCAACAGCTTAGCCAGGTAATCGGCCTGCGCCGCAGCCTGCCCCCAATTCTCGGCGTCATAGATCACCGCATCGGTCTGCCCGTGGGCGAAGATCAGGCCACGGAACTCCGGCGTGACCCGCGGGGTCGCAAAGTAGCAGTGGCGGGCCATTGCCAATGCACCGCGGCGCAGCATGTCCCAGGCCCACGTCCCGCGACGGATGCCGACGTAGTTCGCATCGACATCGGTTTCATCGGCCCAAGGCTGGCCGGAGACGCCGAATGTGTTGGTGATCAGAGCCTCGTCGCTGGCCAGTGTCGCGACCATGCGATCCGCGAAGCCCGACAGGGAGGTTTCGCCAGCGTTGTTCTCCGCGACTTCCACCAGATCGACCAGCCCGTCGAAGTTCTCCTCGGGAAGCTCGATCTTCCATCCTTCCTGCAGGCCGGACGAAAGGACGTTCCACATCCGCGCCCCGCCCGAGAGCATGAGCGCGACACCGGGGTGCCCTGCCGTCGTGGTCAGCGCAGGTATGCTGCTGTTCCCGTTGCTCTTGGACTGCCCGAACCAGATGTAGACGCCAGCGGTCGTCCGGGCAGCCTCGATCGTGATCGACGAGGCGAGAGAGATGTCCCTGCCCTTGGGCACCCCGTCGACCGAACTTGCGCTGACACCGGCACGGACCTCGGCCGAAGTTACGGCGTTCGGCGTGGCTATGCCTTCGTCATAGACGATCACCAGGCCCTTGGATGTGTCATCGACCACGGCGAGGCTCGTGCCGCGCGGGCTGTGATCCAGCTGGTATGCAGTGACATCGGACTGCGACGTGCCATCAACGACCTCGCCATCAGGTCCGACCAGCAGCGCCGCCCGACCCGAAGCATCGCGCGGCCCCCAGCCCTGCGACAGCCCCAGCACCGCCGCGTCACCATCCAGAGCCGCCAGCACCGCGCCCGTGGTCGGGTCGATCAGCAGAGCCGCGCGGCCGTCCAGATCGGCACTTGCCCGCCCCTGCCCGAAGCCGAGCCCGTTCACGCCGTCGAGGGTCGCCCGAGTTTCGCCGGTCGCGCGATCGGTCAGGCTGGCGGCGCGCCCGACACTGTCGTGACGTCCCTCGCCTTGCGACAACCCGAGCCCGTTCACGTCGGCGATCCGGCTGATCCGTTCGCCAGTGGCCGGATCGACCAGTTCAGCCGCCCAACCCGCGCTGTCCCGGTCGCCCAAGCCCTGCGCATGGCCCAAGCCGTTGGACCCCGACACGCGCGCCACCAGCTCACCAGTCACCGGGTCGGTCAGCCACCCCTGCCGTCCGGTGTCGTCCACAGCGCCGAGACCCTGCCCGATACCGGGTCCGTAGGTCGGGCTGATGCGCGCGTCGAGACCAAGCGGTGTCACTGCCTTGTCGTCGGCCGAGCCTGCGATGGCCTCGTCCGCGCTGGCCTTTGCAACTGTGATCGTCCGGTCGCCGGACAGGTCGCCGCCACCGGTGGCAAGGCCGGAGGTGGCGACTTCACGCGCGGGTTGCACAGCACTATCGGCGAGGCCGCCTTGGGCCGCGGTGGCGAAAGCCTCCACATTCTGTGCGGCCGCCGTTCCGATGTCGCCCGGCTGAACGGCGGTGTCGATCAAGGCCCTCTGTGCCGCGCTGACGAACTTGTTGTCGCCCTCGGTCAAATCGTCTGTGTTGCCCGAGGAAGCCACACCGGCAAGAGCGGCAATTTCCGTGACGTCCACAAGGTCACAGTCACCGACCAGCGTTTCATGATCCGTGCCGTAGAGCCGAACCCAAGGCCGCGCATATGCTGTGGTGGCCGGGATCGTGTAGTCCGCATCGAGGTCGAGCGAGAAGGTCGCGCCGGACGGAGCAAGAATCTCGTCCGCATCGGCCATATCCTCGGTCGCGATCACCCGATTGCCGGACCCGCCCGCCACGCCGGTCTGCGTGGCCGTCAGCCAGCGGATGCCGATCTCCACCGCGTCAGACAACGGGTCAGCGGGCACCACCAGCCGCTTGACCCGATGCACCGTGCGATAGATGCGGCCGGGGCGGATCGCCACCGGCTGGCGTCGGGCGACGTGCAGGGCAACGTCTGTGACTTTGATCGCTGAGCCGAGGTCGCCGTCGGTGACAACGGAAACCCCGGCAGACCCCGTGACGGCGTCCATCGCATCAGCCGTGCCGGTGATCGAGGCGCCATAGGCGTCGGGCGCATCACCGGGCCGGATGCCGCCGGATAGGTCAAGCGCGCGGCCCGCGGTGGCATAGCCCGCCAGCGCGCCCGGCTGGACGGCGGTATCCGCAAGATCGCCCTGCGCGGCGGTGGCGAAGTCGTCCGTAGCAGCCGCCGCCGCCGTGCCTATGTCGCCCGGTTGGACGGCCGTGTCCGCCTTTTCGCCCTGCGCCGCAGTGGCGAAGTCGCCCGCGTCAGCAGCTGCGGCAGAGCCGAGGGTGGGCTTGCCGCTCAGGTCATCATAGCTGCCAGACGTCGCGACATCTGATAGAGAAGCTTCCAGAACGGCCAGATCGGCAAGCGCGGATACTGCATCAGAAAATGCCGCAGGCAGGTTTGCCGTCTTGGCCCAAGTCGACGCACCCTTGAGGTAGATACCGTTGTTCGAGCTGGTGCCATCATCGAGCACAAAGGCAGTATCGCCTTCGGACCCCGCAGGCAGGTCGGCCAGCGCATCCTCGAAGAACAGTGCTCCATTCAGCGCAGCCTGTGCTTCCATCTCCTCTAGCTTTTTGCGGAGCTCGCGATTGACCACCTCGTGATTGGGGTCAATGGGTTCGCCCTCCAGGATTGCCTGGAGGCTCTTTGCAACTGCCATGTCGGCCTCTCGATTTAAGGAATGACCAGTGTGTGCGGGCCGTCGGGCGTGCCCTCGGTGCCGTCGAAAGCGACCGGCACGATCCAGAAGTCGAACGGCCCGACCGTGATGCTGCTGGCGGTCTGCTTGACCAGCGTGAGGTCATCGACGGACCCGTCGAAGCTGCTGTTGCCGAACACGCCGAGGGCGGTCAGCCCGGTCGGCGCGGTCAGCGTGCCGCCGAAGCTGCCGTTGGCGGACAGGAGAGTGCCGAACACGTTGCTGTCCCCGTTCATCCGGAAGTAGACGCTACCGCCCGTCCGATCCGCGACCTTGAAGGTCCAGCGATACTCCTCGCCCGCATCAACCGGGACGTCGCTTCGATACAGCCCGTTGCCATCGACCGCGGCATGCGTGGCCTTGCCGCCGCTGATCGTCCAGTTCGTCCCGGTCCAGCCCGAGGCCGATGCGAAGTCGCCGCCGACCATGATGTCCGTGGCCGCAGGATCGCCAACCGTCACGCTGAACGGCGCAGATGCCGCGCTGCCGATTGTGCCGGAGATGTCGGACGCCGACCCGAATCCGGCACCGACCGCGGCCCGGTAGACCTTGACGCCGACATGGCTCGCGACCTCACCAGCAGTTCCGGTGAAGCTGACACGGCCCGGCCCGGCAGTCGCCGCGACGCCGGTCAGATCGCCCGGCGCGTTGTCGGCGATGATGGTGATCTCATATTCCGTCTCGCTGCCGCCGACGTCAGCCGCCCATTCCGTCGCCCGCCCCCCGGCGGTCGTGGTCTGCCACTGCACATCGTAGGTCGCTCCGACCGCGACCAGCGGCGAGAGCGCGACCAGCTCGTCCATGTCGGTCGAGAAATACTCGAAATCGGTTTCGCCGACCTCGGTCAGCCGGAAGCGGAAGAACCGATCCGGGCGGGCCGGAGCGTCGAACTCGGCCCTGATCCGGTAGGCGGTGCCGTTGGACGTTTCCACCGCCTCTTGCGTGATCGTGACGTTCGCAGCGATCTCAAGCGACGAGTCGATCTCCAGCGCTGGCACGAGCTGCGGCGGAACACCTTCGCTTTGGCCGGCGCCATCCCAGCGATCCGAGGCAAGCGGCACGACGGCAAAGCCACAGGCCAGCCCGTTCTCGTCCTCCTGGACGCGGCTCGCAATCTCGAACACTCCGGTGAAGTCGGCGTCGAGATCGAGGGTGATCGCGCGGCGCCCCTTGGCCAGCACGCCCTTGCAGGTCGAGCCGAGCGCCGCCTTCTTCGCGGCCGCTTTTCGCATGCCAAGCGCTCCAGCGAGCCGGAAGGCCTGGTTGTGGTTCTGGCATCCTGCGATCGTTTCGAAATGATAGTTCGGCTCGCGGCCATCGTCGTAGTATTCGGGGTTCTGCCAGGGCGCGCAGTCCTGAAGCGTGTAGCCGTGAAGAGGTGATACGTACCGCACAACCACCCCGTCGACGGCCGTCTCTCCATCGTCGATGATCTCGGTCGCGGACGTGTAGATGTCCCGCTGCCCATCGAAACTGAGCGTCGGCGCCACGTATTTTCCTGGCACCGGATAGGCCCGGCCTTCGTCGTCATAGGCAACGAAGGCATCCATCGTCTTCAGGATTTCCTGCTCGCCCTCCGCACGGCCGGAGCTGTCGTCGATCGCCACACCACACCTGTAGCGCGGCACCGGAGAGGCCGATCGGTCGAGGACCGTCTCGTCACAGACGTCCGCGGCTTCGGCAACCTTGTCCCAGGCGATCTCGGACATCGGGCGGGCTCGTCCGAACGGATTGGTCCGCCACCAGGCCCAGATATTCGCCGGGTTGCCACCCGATGCGGTCCATGTCGTGTCGTCATCGATGTCATGTCCGACCTCGCGGTGGTCATACACCCGGTTGAAATCGGCATAGAGAACAACGTTGGGTTCGCCGAGGCCGCGCACCCCGCGCCAGCGGTACACCTTGTGCCGATGATCTAGCGGGACCGCCCGGACCCGAACGATGGTGTAGGTGACCCCGGCCAGGTAGAAGTCCGCCGGCAGGTTCGGGAATGCGGTGGTGAAGGCTGCAGGCTTGGTGCCGTAGACGGCCGATGCGCTCGGGCTGACCGTGTAGAGCCGGAAATATGGAACGCGGGTGCCACTGCCCTCATATTTGTTGTGGTCGCCATTCAGGCAGAAGTCGTCGGTCAGGACGTCGCCCGCGGTGAACCCGTCGGTTGCATCAGACAGCGTGACCGGGATGTCGTCGAGGATGTAGGACGGATCGCCCGCCATCTCGGCATCGCCGTGCGCGACGATGTACCAGAAGTTCCCATCTTCATCGAACTCCCCGAATATCCCACCCTCACCACCGACGGCGACAGGGCCGACGAGTTGCTTGCGGGACGCGGCCTCGGTCCGACTGTTGATCCTCGCGGCCTCTGTGTCCTGCGCCTTCTGACGCGGCCTAGTCAGGTAGGCCAGGCCGACATTCAGCAGCAGGTTGCCGAGCAGGTTCGTGCCGAGGAATGACCCGACGGCGGTGATCGTGGGATAGAGGGCAGCAGCAGCCGCGGCACTTGCCCCGGTCGCGCCCGTGTATGCGAGGAAGAACGCGCTGACCGGCTCGGCGCGGGCGGGTGCCGGCACGACCAGGGCGGTGCATCCCAGGAGAACGGCGCGAACGATCTTCATCGCGTCCACGCCGCAAGGATTGGCAGAGGCGCTTCGAACACCCCGCGCCCGTCGAGGCGCAACATGACGCGGGCGCCAGTCCATAGGCCGGGCATCTCGTGCCCGAAGAGATCGGCCACCACCGGCCAGGAGGGCGCAGGCTCCGCCAGCCTGAAGCCAGCGCGCGCCATGCCATCGCGGAATAGCGCGAGCTTACCCCCTGCCGCGTGCCATATCTCCCGCGCACCCTCTTCGTCGCTGTAGGTACCCCGCCACGGCGCGGCGGCGTCGACGCCGGTCATCCGGAGCAGATGATCGCAGACGGACAGGATGCAGTCCGCGCCATCGTAGCTGAAGGGATGCGTCCGCCACAGCCGGCGGGTGAACGCTAGATGCTCGAACTCAGTCAAATGTGTAAGTCCTGTTCGCGTTTCGGGCGACGAAGGCACATCCGCTATCGCTCGAGAGACCGAGGAGCCGCGCCCGCTCCTGCTGCGTCGTGTCGTTGTATGTGCCCCCAGGGAACCGGCTGCGGCCATATTCAAGGGACCGGCACAAGACGGTGGCCGAGTGTCGGTTGACCATGGTGCCGCCCTCCACGACGAGGCTGCGGTCAAACCGCGTGCCCATCATCTCGAGCCGCGCGGCGAAGGCGATCGAGGTGGCAGGCCGCAGGCCCTCGCCGCGCGAGAAGATCACCCGGTAAACCGTCAGGTCGCGCCCGCGCACCTTCGACTGGTCCGCTTGGAGTGCCGCGAATGTCGGTGCGTCGAGATAGGGAATGCCGAACTCGTAGCGAGGGCTTGTGCCCTCTCGCGGATCGGCAAGCGGCGGCCGCTGATGAAGGTTCGTCCCATCTGCCGAGATCGTCCCGATCCACTCGTTCGACGCGATCACGGTGCCATCGGAAAGCGTGAGATCGTCGCCGACACCGGTGGCCGTGTTGAGGATCCCCACCCCGTCCCAGAGCCGCGTCGGGTAGCCGTCGAAGTCGTAGAAGTAGGCCCGGCGCAGCATGATATCGATGTCGGCGACGTCGGACGCCCCGCCGAGGCGGGCGAGCAGCTCGGTCTCGAAGCTCAAACCAGCGCCTCCACGAACTGCGCCGCGTTGAGCACGGCGATCCGCCGGTTCTCGAATTGCCCGAGGACCTGGGCGGGATTGGCGCAGCGAGCCACCATCACCGGCCGGAACCGGACGGCCTCGCCGATCGCGACCGGTCGGCGCAACACCGGCGAAATCGTTACGGTCACCAGGTCGCCCGTCCAGTCGGTGTCCATAACCATATGGGTGTAGTCGACCCCGCCCAGCGTCAGGCCGATCAGGTGCCCGAGGTGCAGGACCTCGCCAAGACCGGTCATGTCGATGGTCAGCGTCTCCGCACCGCGCGCGGCGGCCGAGGCGGCCGGAACCCACGGGTTCCACTGCCAGTTCTTGTCGTTGGCCCAGGGCGCACCGGACGCCCAGGGCAGACCGTCCGTCAAAGGCGGGTTGAGGTCGGTGGCGGGGACGAGCTGGGGCGACATCGCGAGGCGCAGGCGCATCGCCGCCCCGTTCATCAGGCGCGAGGCTGTCCAGCTGATATCGCGCATCGCCTGTGCCGAGCCCTTGGGCGCGAAATCCCAATAAAGCTCGCCCAGGCCGCCAGGCTCCGGACTGTCGGTCGCAAAGCCGCCCAGCGTCCGTGCACCGGGGATCACCTGCCCCCCTGCCCTGAAGACCTGCGAATTCGGCACGAGCGAGCTCCGCCAGTCGTAAATCGCGGGCACGTCAGACGACCCCGTCCTGCGACATGCGCACCGACCAGGACGGCAGGGACATCTTCACCTCTTCCACCGCCGCGCGCTGGCCGCTCTGCGCGGCCGCCACGGCGGAAACGCGGATCTTCGCCGCGATCGAGCCATCGTCTTGCAAGGTCAGATCGCCCCCCGTCACCTGGACGTTGACGGTACCGGACCCGCCGCGCAGCGCGGCCTGTGCCTGCGGCACGCTGAGGATCCGACCATTCTCGGCCGGAATGAACGGCTCGGGTCCGCGTTCACCGACCATGTAGGGCTGGCCCGCAGTCACCGGCCCGCCCGCCGCGCGCGGGGTCAGCAGGCCGCCGAGGATCTGGAAGAAGCCTCCGGCGCTGCCGGTCGCATACCGGTTGAGGTTGCTGATCATCCGGACCCGAAGGATTTCGCGCAGGAGATCGAGCACCGCGTCTTTCGCGCTGCGCGTTCCGTCCAGAACCGAGGTGAAGATGTCGCCGATCGCATCGGCCCCGCGCTTGGCATTCTCCTGCAGGGCGGTCAGCCGGTCCTCGGCCTCTTCTGCCTTCATGCCGGCCTCGGCATAGGCCATGGCCAGCGCGTCGACCTCCTCGGTCAGCTCCGGCGTGATGGCCTTCCCGGCCTGCTGAGCGGCATGCAGCAGCTCGGCGCGCTTGCGCGCGAACTCCAGAGCATCGCCAAGCTCCTTGCCATAGCCGGCCGCCACGACCATCGACATCGCCTCGGCCTCGAGCTTTGCGATCTCTTCGCGCGTGGACTGGATCTCGGACGCCCAGTCGTCGCGATTGCGCCCGCCGCCGCCTTTGGACCTGCCGCCGCCCGCGCCACCGCCGAGCTCATGCGTCATGGGTGGTGCCATCTTCGGACGAACGTTCGGATTCACGGACAAGGATTGCGGCGTGTAGAAGACGCCGGTTTCCTGAATGCCGCTTTCCGCCCGCCGCTTGGCGGCCTCGGAGTAGCCATCGCCACGACCCGAGGAAACATAGGACCCGGGGAGGGCCTTCACGAGATCGACAGCCTGCTGTCGCGCTGCGGCCAGCGCGCCCGCGATCCCGCCAATGGCGGCAATGACGTTCTGGAATCGCGCCGCGTCGACCTTATCCAGCTCTTTGATGAGGTCCTCTGCCTCTGTGACGAGATCATCGACCGCGTCTCCGAAGGCATCAGCCTCTTTCTCACCAGCGTTGAACGCCTGCATCTCCCCTTCCAGGTCCTGCAGGATGGCCGCCAGATCGTGGGCGACCTCGAGATCCGCCACATCCATCAAGCGAATACCGCTTCCGGGCTGCGTGGCCGCATTGATGCTCCGCGCCAGCGCGTCGTAGACGTCCTTGAGATCGGTGGCCGACCTGACCTGATCATCCGTCAGATCGCGGGTCTTCTTCATCTCGTCGTAGGCGCCCTGACCCATCATGGCGATGGCGCGCTCCGCCGAACCGAAGATCTCGTCGACGTCGATGGTCAGGGCATCCTCGATTGCATCGGCCAACGCGACGACGCCACGCTTTGCAAGGTTCGAAACCTTCGCCTGTATCTCCCCGAACTTCTTGTCGAGCGCGTCGGCCTTCTCGATCGCCTCGGCGTCCAGCACCGCGCCAAGGTCATGGGCCCGGGCGATCAGGGCCCGCACTCCCTCGTCGCCCTGCGCCAACAGTTCCACGAAGCGCTCGCCGCCGGTGCCCCCGAAGATTTCGTCCGCGACCCTGATCTGCGCGGCGTCATCGAGCGCTTCCATCCGGCCGATGATATCGATCATCAGTTCCTTCGGATCCTCGAGCCGCTTCTTCAGATCGGTCGCGCCGTAGCCCAGCCGTGCGAAGGCCTCGGCCGCCGAGCCCTTGCCCGTCACCACGAACTCATCCGCCCGCAGGTTCAGCTCCTTGATCCCGTCGATGAGGGCATCGACCGGAATACGGGACTGCTCGGCGACGAACTTCAGCTCCTGGAACGCCTCGACCCCGAGGCCGGACCGCCGGGCCTCGTCCCCGATCGCGGCGATCCCCTTCACCGTTCCGGCTAGCTCTGTCGTGACGGCCCCGATGCCAAGGGCCAGAGCACCACCGACGACGCCGCCCGCGAAAGCCCGCATCGCTCCGCCCATCCGGGCGAGGTTCGCCTCCACCGTCTTGGCAGACCGCGTCGTCGCACGGCCCGCGTTCTTCTCGAAACCGGCGATCAGCTTGTTCGACCGGTCGAGCGCGCGCTGCAGGTCCCGGTCCCGCGCCTGAAGCAGCAGGGTGATTCGTTCCGTCTCTTCAGTCATCGGGATAACGCCTTTTCAATTCGTCGAACCGCTCACGGCTCATCGGCGGCACCTGGCCGCTGGCTTCCTGTTGCGCGGCATTCCAGCCCGCGATCAGTGTACTTGTCTCTTCCGGCGTCATCGCCCGCACCTCGGCGGGCAGACGGCCCATCACGCCGCAGATGTTTTCGAGCCGGTTCCGGACGTCCCAGTGCGTGACCCGGTCCGCCGCCCTGCCCCGCCCGATCCAGCCCGTTTTTTTTTACCGCCACCGGCGGCAGCCTCATCGAGGACCTTCGGGAAGAAGGTGACCCCGATCAGACGGCGCGCGATCTCTCGCAGCGCCATGTTTTCGCCGGGGCCTTGCTCCGCGATCAGGGCATCGGCCATCCGGTCCAACATCCCGCCGCCCACGAGGCCGAGCGCCACGATGTCCCGGACGTGCCGGACCTGCGGCGCCGCGCCGCGCCCCATGAGCTGGTCGAAGAGCTCGAAGATGCCGAGCGGCGCATGCTGCACCTCGAACCGCTCGATCTCGCCGTTGCGCAGGAGGAGGCGGCGCCGCGTGCCGCCGATCTCCTCCTCCAGCGCCGCGGCCGTGCCGGCGATCGCCATCAGGCCGCCGTGAAGGTGACCGCGCCCGAGCTGTTCAGCGTGATCGTGTAGGTCACGCCGCCCTCGGTTTCGCCGCCGTACTCGCAGGAGGCGAGATGGAATTCGCCCTCGAAGGTGCCGAAGTCGGGGACGATGATCTGAAAGTTGGCGCGGGCATCGGCCGACATCGCAACCGTGTTGAGACGGGTCTCTGCCGTGCTGTCCTCGAAGAAGCCGTTGCCCGAGATGCTGACGCGCTTCGCACCGGACAGAACCTCGGTCCAGAGCGCTCCGCCCGGCGTCGTGCAGTCGGGCGTGGTGACGTCGACCTCGTTGTTGTTGATCGTGATCGATTTCGAATTCAGACCACAGAGCGTGGCGAAGGCCTCGCTTACCTCGCCGTCGCCGATCTTGACCAGGAGCTCCCGGCCGTTCTGCTTTGCCATCTCGTGGCTCCTTTCTCAGATTGCCTTGCCCAAGGGCCGGTCAGGCGGGCACGTCCAGCACCGTCTCGAAGGCGGCAATGGTCCGATACGATTGGCCGTCGGCGTCGCGGTTCGTGACCGCGGTGACGAACTGGCACCACGAATGGGTGAAGCCGGTGACGGCGATGTCATCATGCTGCTCGTCGAGCGCCGCGATCACGGCCTCGCCGATCCGCGCAGCTTCGATGCGACCCTGCAAAGGGCGGGAATGGACCTCAATCGAGAATGTCATCGACCAGGCCATGCACCCGTCTGTCCGGAACGGGCGGGTTTCGAGGTTGCCGATGCGCACATAGGGACGGGTGACATCACCAGGCGGCTCATCATAGACCCGCGCGCCCACGAGCGCTGCGACAGCCGTGTCGGCCTTCAGTGCGGTGACCAGCGCCTTCTGCAGCGCCGTGGCGGGACCATCAGCCATTGAAGGCCTTCTTCACGGCCCGGCTGGCCGCACGCCGACTGCGTGCGCGACGCCGTTTCGACGACACTTTCAGCGCGGGGTTGACGAATGGTCTCGGGCCGCTGTCACCTTCCGTGACCTTGGATTTCGCTCCGAAGTCCACCAGGTAGGCGGGGATGCCGCCGGTATCATCTGCGACCACCGTGCCGCTCATGTCCGCCCGCGTCTCGCCGTCCCCCGGGTGCAGAACATGCGCCAGCCGCAGGATATCCTGCCCGTTCAGGCGGTTGGCATTGGCGAATTCGGACCGCATGGTGTCCTCGAGTTTCCTGAGCTTGTGCCGGAACCGGTCCGCGCCGATCACTGTCTTGGTCATGTCGGCCCCCCGGCCTCGCACAGAAACTCGAGCACCTCGCCCTTGCGGCCGACTGTGGCGATCGAGCGGATGTTCCAGTACTCGCCCCGGGCAGCGATCCGGTCCGAGGAGGTGACATCGAGGACAGCATCGGTCCTGCGGACGCGGATTGTCGCGGCGCGGCTCGCCTCCTGCGCGCCCGACGCCAGCTTCTCGCCGCCGAGCCGCTCGAGCATGTCCGCCCAGACGGTCAAGGGTTGATCATCGATCTCGATGTCGGCCCAGTCACCGGATGTGACGTTGCCGTAGCCGTCATCGGTCGCGCCGCGGCGCTGGAACGTGACCAGGTCCCGGAGGTTGCCGATCTTCAAACGCCGACCCTCCGGTAGGGCGTGATCAAGCTCTGGACCGCCATCGGCAGCTCGGCGACCGGTCCTTCGGCCACGGCTTCGCGATGCTCGTACCAGTGCGCGACAAGAAGCAGGATTGCTGTCCGTATCGGTGCGGGAACATCTGCGGCCGTCTCGCCATATCCTGCGGTCAGGTTCACCTGCACCGGACAGAACCGGTCGGTGTCGAGTGCGGGGGCGGTGAAGGCATCCTTGAAGCGGATCTCGGATCCCGAGACACCACGGACCAGTTCGTAAAGGTCATCCGAGACAGTCTGCTCGATGGCGAGGGTATCGAAATACGTGACCGTCACCGAAGAGACATCCGGGAACGGCAACCGCAGCACCCGGCCCCAACACCGGTATCCCTGCTCCCATACCTGATCGACCAGGCAGCGCCCGAGGATGCCGGTGAAGCCGTCGAGATGTGCCACGGCTGTCGCGATGAGCGCGGAGATAAGGGTGTCTTCCGCGCTGGTTGTGTGCGTGAGGCGCGCCTGAAGCTTGACCTCCGCCGGCGACACGGGAAGCGCCGCCGGCGGAGTGACCTGGACAGGAGGGATCACTGCGTCAGGCCTGCGGGTTGTCCGTGCCGTGGCCCTTGATCACGGTCACGCCCGCCGCGATCGAGGTGCCGCCGTTCTTGGTCAGGACGTGCCGGATGTAGCGTTTGGTGCCGGTGTAGCCGAGCTTGTAGGTCGTGCTCGCCACGAGGGTCGCGGGGATCGTGCCCTGCAGGTCGGCGGCGGCGACATCGGCGAAATCGCCGCTGGTGGTCGTGTCCGACTCCTGAATCTTGAACGAGAAGTCGCCGGCGCTGACGATGGCGCCGGTGGCCAGGCACACCAGCGCGCCCTTGTAGCCCTGCAGGTCGATCGCCGATCCGGTGTCGGTGGCGGACTGCACCGCCGGGACAAGGGACTGGGCGAGCGCCAGTTTCGAGTAGAGGTCTTTCATCTGTCCGTCTCCGGAAATGAGGGGGGTCTGACCGGGCGGCTCACCCGCCCGGCCTGTCGTCCATCAGGCCTTCAGGCCGATCAGGTGCTGCACTTCAGCAGCTTGATCGCCTCGAAGTTCTGGACGCCGCCACCGACGCGCTTCGTGGTGTAGAAGTGCACGTAGGGCTTGTTGGTGAACGGATCGCGCAGCACCCGGATGCCGAAGCGGTCGATGATCAGGTAGCCGCGCTTGAAGTTCCCGAAGGCGATCGGGAATGCGTTCGCGCCGATGGCGTCCATGTTGTCATCGGTCACGACCGGCTTGCCGAGGATCGTCGCGAGCTCTGCCTGAGCAGTCGGCGGCGCCCAGATGTAGTTGCCGTCGGCGTCCTTCAGCTTGCGCACTGCCCCCATGGTGGCGTCGGACATCAGGTAGGAGGCCCCGTTGCGATACTGCTGCTTCAGCGAGAAGTGCAGATCCATGATCGCATCGGTGCCGTTGTTGCTGCCATCCGAGAGGGCGGCTGCAACACCCGTCACCTTGAAGCCGATCTTGCCCCAGGCATAGGACGCGTTGGCCACCTTGTCGTAACCCAGAATGCCGCGCGGCTTGTTGACCCCGTCACCGTTGATGAAGGCCGCACCCTCCTGCTCCGCGAACTCGATCGAGACCTCGTTCGCAAGCCACTGGGCGATGTCCATACGGGCATCGTCGAGCGCCTTCTGGGTCGCGGCAGGGTTCGCGTAGAGCTCCTGCGTGTTGAAGATCAGCTCGCGGAGGTTCGGCGTCGTGGTTTCGGGCCGCGATTCCTTCTCGCCGACCCAGCCCGAACCGGCGCCGCCCATGCTCACCAGCTTTTTGTAGGTGTCGGTGCCGACCGGCATCACGGTCGACAGGTCGCGCATGGCCGAGACGGTGCCGACGACACGATCGATCTCGTTGGCCATCTGCTCGGGCACGAGGTAGCCGCCATCCGGATCGCTGTCCGTCGACAGGGCCGCCTTGACCTCGAGTTCGCGCAGATCGGCATCGACACCGCGGCGGAAGAACGCGTTGAACGCCGTCGCGTGCTCCGCCTTCGCCGGGTCGATGTCACCACCGCCCGCGCCGCCGGTCTTCAGCGCCGCCATCATCTTGTTGGCGTCGTCCATCGCCTTGTTCAGGTCGGCGATCTCGGCGTTGATCCGCTCGATCTTCTCGTTGCGGACCACGTCTTCGCGGCCCTTTTCGAGTTCGGCAATGCGGGCATTGTTCTCGGCCTTGAACGCCTCGAAGGCGGCATTCATGTCCGCCAGGATCTGCCCCGGGTTCGATGCGTCCGCACGCACCGCGACGATCCCGCGGGTCTTTGCCGGCGGGGTGAAGTGCTTGCTCATGGATATCTCCTTTATGAGCGAAGGGTTTCGGTGAGCCGCCGGGCGGCGGCCGTCCAGTCGTCAGCGTCGTGCGTGACGTTAGGGGCAGCGTCGTGCTTGCCCCCCTTAACCTCGCCCAGGAGGCTACGGCGCTCCGAGCGGGGAATTCCTGCGCGTGCCATCGCCGCGTCGATGCGGCGGGTCGCGTTCACGGGCGTCGCGGCGGCGGCCGCGGTGCTGTCGGTTTTCGTGTCGACGGTCAGGAAGGCATCGGCGAGGCCTTTGTCGACGGCCTGTTCGCCGTTGAACCAGGTCTCGTCATCCATCCAGCGCGCCGCGATCTTCTTCTCGACGCCGGCACGCTCCGCGTAGAGGCTGGCCATCGCGTCGTCGAATGGCTCCAGCGTGTCGGCCGCATCGCGCATGTCGTGCCGGTTCCCGATCGCGATCACCCAGGCGTTGTGAACCATGACGAAACCAGCCTTGCCGATCTGGACCTCGTCACCAGCCATCGCGATGACGGACGCGGCCGAAGCCGCCAAGCCGAGGATCCGGACGGTCACCTTCTGCTTGTGGGCCCGGAGCATGTTGTAGATCGCCACACCCTCGAAGAAGTCCCCGCCAGGCGAGTTGATGTCGACGAAGACCTCCTGGTCGCCGATCTGGCGGAGTGCGGCCGCGACACGCTTGGCCGTGACACCGCCACCGGTCCACCAGTCCTCACCGATGACATCCAGCATCGTGATCGTGTTTTCGGTGGTCTGTTCGGCGCGGATGCCGGCGTTCCATTTCTCCAGCGCATCGGAGTCGGGCTCGAATGCGAAGGCTTCCGGCAGCTTGCCGGCGGTGATCTCAGGGAGCTTTCGGAGCGTCATTGCTGTCGTCCTCGTCGTCGGGTTTCGATGTGCCGGCCGTGTTCGGCGGCGGATAGTAGATGTCGCCGCCCTCGCGCGGGTTCATGTCCTCGAGCGCGCGCACCTCGTTCGGGCTCATGGCGCCCCATTGCATCATCGAGGTGTAGAACCCCTGCCGGGCCTTGGTGTCACCGCGCAGAAGCGCCCGGCGGTTGAAACGCGCGTAGACGTCCGGCTCGACGATCAGGGCCTTGTTGATGGTCTCTTCCCAGGTCGTCAGGTGATCCTCGAGCGTGTAGGTCACGAAGCCGAGACCCATCTGCTCGATCCCCGATCCCCAGCTCGTCGACTTCTCGGTGTCCCCGATCATGTGCGGCGGCACGCCGAAGAACATCGCGATGTCGCCGCGCGAGAACTTCCGGGATTCGATCCATTGCGCATCCTCCGCCGTCATCGACAGCTGAGAGGTCTCCATGCCCTCCTCGAGGATCAGCGCCTTGCCTTCGGCTTCTCCGCCCTGGCGATAGTCGTCGAGACTGGATCGCAGGAACTCAAGCCCTTCCTTGCCGAGCTTGTTGGGATGCCTCAGCACGATGCTCGGTCGGGCGCTGTTCTTGAAGGTCGTGGCGCCGTGTCGCTCCTGCGCGAGGCTCAGGCCGATGGTCTCGCGGGCATAGGTGATGACCGAGACCCCCTTCACTCCGTCGAGCGTCAGGCCAACCAGGTGAAACACTTCTTTCGCATCGAGCCGGACCTTGCGGCCGTCGCGCCGCAGGTAGGTATAGGCGAGCTCCAGGTCGTCGCCCTGCTTGACCTCCATCCGGTCCGGGTGCAGCGGGTTCAGAGCGATCACCCTGCCGCGCGACCGGACGATCTGCGCATAGGCGTTCCCGCGAAGCAGCAGGTGCGCCTGCATCATCCGCCGGAACTGCGATGGCGTCTGCCATCCGTTCGGGGACCGCCGAAGCACCGACCACAACGCGTGATCCGGCCGGTCCTCGCGTGTCAGGCTGTCAACCCGCTCCTTCACGTGAAGGGGCAGGTTGGCGACGGTGCCGGACAGCAGGCGGACACAGGCGTAGACCGCAGCGGTTCGCATCGCCGTGTCGGCTGTCACCGAAACGCCGGACAGCGTGCCCATGCCGGCGGTGCGGATCACCCGCTCCAGATCGTCTGGCCCCGAGATTATTTCTCCGCCTCCGCTCGGTTGAGCGGCGGACCTGACCCCGAAGAGCCGATTCCAGAACCCCATGTGTCAGACCACCAGAAGCCCGCGCGTCCCGTACACCGATGGACCGTTCGCAACCGGGTTTCGGCTCATCAGGGTGAACGCGTTCATGCCAGCGATCAGCGGGTCGATTTTTGCGCGGCCCGCCGCTTCCTTCGTCATCCGCACCGCAGACCCTCTCTGTTCGACTTTCACGTTGCCCAGGACCCAGTCCATCATCGGCTGATCGCCGTGCAGTAGGGTCCCGTCCTTCAGCTTCCGCTCCATCCCCCAGATCGCGGGGGAGAGCCGCCAGTCCTGCCCGATGTAACGCATCTGCTCTTCCGCCACGCCGCGCCCGATCGCTTCGTCGATGATCGCTGACACCTGCGCAGTATCGAGGCCAATCGCATCCTTCTCCGGCAGCAAGCCTGCCGTGAGCAGCTGCTCGATCACGTCGGCGGCGCCCTCGACATCTCCGGTGGGTTCATCTTCACCGAGGAGGGTGAGGTCTCCTGAGGCAGCAAAGTCGCGCAGCCTCGGAGCGATCTCCTTCCGCGCCTTCAGCACCTCGGGATGCGCCCAGGCGTGATACCATTGCAGCCAGTTCCGCGTATCCCGTTCGCGCCCAGTGACACAGAGCCCGAAGAGGTCATCGAGGCCGCCGCCGTCGAGGCCGACCGTTGCCACTTCGCAGCGAGCGATAAGCTCGTCCAGAGTCAGGCCTGGCCGGGCCGCCCGCGACCAGAGCGTGGCGCCCGTCCAGCCACCACCCAGGCCGACGCCGATCTCGACGTTGAAGTGCTGTGAGGCCAGCAACGCAAGCGCCGCTGGTCCCTTCTCGTTCGCCTTGACCAGCTCGTCCGCTAGGAAGTGCGGATCGACCGACACGCCGAGGTTCGGGTTGACCAGTCCCCAAGTCTTCGGGTCCTGCCATCGCTTGGCCATCTTCTGCGGCAGCTCGTAGAGCACCGCGAGGATGGGCAGCTGCAGGCGCCCGTCCCGAACCGATCTGGCCTGGTCGAGCTCCGCCTTGAACACCCCGGCCGGCTGTTCCTTCGACTGGGTCGTGATCTGCATCAGGAACCCCTCGGGCCGCGAGGCGAGCGCGCCGCGCAGCTCCAGGAACACCCCGTCCGCCCGGCTCTTCCGGGCGAATTCGTGCGTCTCGTCGATCAGCGTATAGGCTGCCTTGCCGCCAGTGATAACGTCGCTGTCGGCCGCCTTGATCGCGATCTCGGCCCGGCTCACCCGGTGGGTGATCGTTCGCAGGTGCTCGCGGACGTGGAACCGCTTGTCGAGCTCGGGGTCGAGCCGGATCATCCCCCACATCTGCTTGAAGGCGATCTTGGCGATGTTGATCGTCGGCGCGATCAGCAGCAGCTCGGCCTCAGGCCGCTCGTTCATGATGCAGGCGGTCAGGATGATCGCCGCGGCGATCGCCGACTTGCCGTTCTTCTTCGGGATCAGCAGGAAGAATTCCCGCAGCATCCTGCGTTTCGTCTCGGGGTCGTAGCTCCCGAAGATGGCACGGACCAAACCGAAAACCCAAGGCTCGCAGACCTCGCCGTATGTCGGCGTGCCGATCAGGTCCGGGACCCGCAGACGCTTGAAGATCCGGAGCGCCTTATCAGCCGGCTCATCGAAGAGCGGCAGGTCCGGGATCAGCGGGCGGCCATCGCGGATGCGGTCTTCCCAGTCCGGAACCGCCGTGCACCACTCGGCGCGGAACTGGTCGGACCCGAACGGCGCGGACATCGTTTAGTTAGCCAGTCCAGGAAACTCGAGGTCTTCGCCCCAGCCACTGTCGTCGGCCGCAGGCGCCTCGGCGGCGCGCTGTGCCGCCTCCTTCTTTCCCAGGGCAATGGCCTCGTCCGCCCCGTCCTTCTGCACCTTCTCGTGCCGGCGCTTGACGCCCATCAGGTCATTCCGCTCCAGCATCTTGCCCAGTTCCTTCAGAGCCGAGACGTTGCCTTCGTCAGCCAGCGCCTTGGTCTGCATGAAGCGCCAGGCCTCAAGCTGGTCGCGTGCGACGGCGCGAACCTGCAGCTCGGATCTAAAATGCCGCTTCAGGGTCGGCTCCGAGATCGACTTGCCGGTCCGGGGATCGATGATGCAGCCAGCTATCCGCGCATTCGACCATCCGAGCGCCAGCAACATGCTGACCTTGTTCGCATTTTCCGGCGTCCGCTCAAACGGGGGCCGCCCGCGCTTGCCGGGGCGCACATAGACGGGGTCGCCCCAGAAGGAAAACTGGATCAGATCAGCTTCGGAATCTTCCATGGCCCAAAAAAATTCTCCGCGTGAGGGAGGGTGCCGGTCTAGCGCCGGCGGGGTCCCAGAGATTGGACCGCCCCCCCTGCCTCTGGTGGTTGGTTCAGCGCCGCCCGCCCCGCTCCTCGCGCTGCTTCTCGCTGTCGTGACAGGGCTTGCAGAGGCACTGCAGGTTGCCTTCATCCCAGAACAGCGCTGGATCGCCACGGTGCGGTTCGATGTGGTCCGCAACGAGCTGCGATGTCTGGCCCTCGACCCTGCCGCACTTCGCGCAGGTGAACAGATCGCGGACAAGCACGGCCCACCGGAGGCGCTGCCATCTAGCGGTGCCGTACCAGGCACGTCCGGGATTGCGCGCCTTGCGCTCGAGGTCGTGATCGCGCGGCAGGTAGCGGACACGGGAACTCAGGCGGTCGATCTGACCGCCGAGCGACTTCAGTCGTCCCATCGTCCTGTCCGTGGCTGGAATTGAAAGCGCCCGGCAGCTGGTGTCAGCTCCGGGCGCACGTGTGATCTTGGCGGTATGTCTAGACCCCTTTCTGATTCGCGGTCAAGCAGGATCTTGCCAAGGCTGCATCGGAGGCATGGCGTCAGTGATCTCAGTCCACCGCAGCTCTACCGACCTGAGCGCCGTTCGGACAGTCAGGAGATCGCCCCACCAGTCGAGATGATCACGGCGCCGTCTGGCCACTTGCTGTGGCGTCACAGCCCAGGTGATCGGCGTGTACTTCACCGCCTCTCGGATGTGGCGGCCCAGCCTGTTCACCCGCTCAGCCGGCATCCATCCCTCGGAACCCAAGCGACGAGCGTCAGCCGTCCGGCCGCGCCAACCGCCGCGGCCACACACCCAGTCCGCCGGCTCCACCTTCGGAACCACCGGCGAGGACCATGGCATGGACATGGACCGCGCCATGTCCTGCACCCTCAGCGCCGCCGAACGAGGCAAAGCCCACTGGACAGCATCCGCGATCAGGTCTGCGTCGACGTCGATCGGAGACCGGCCACCGCCATCGATCTTGGCCCGAAGGCGTCCACGCTGCATCAGCACGTACTCGATCCCGATGCGGCCGCCGAACCCGTCGCTGTCTTCGTCAAATCGAAGTTGGGCCCGCTCCACACCGAACGCCCATTCCAGCGCGCCGGCAATCCCGAGCCTGCGTCTCGTTCTGGGTTCCGGTCCCACCCGTTTTTCCCGCGCCGCTCCCTCCGCAGGCTGTGAGGATGAACAGATCGAGCGAAGGACAGGCATGGCCGGCGGGCAGATCGTTACCTTCCCGGCCGCGATCGCAGCATCGATCAGCTGCCGATCGGTATCATCCGCATGGCGCACTGCGATCCGGCCACTCATGCCGCTTCCCCCTGCCCGTCCCGCTTGGCGCGACCCGCTTCGACCAATGCCATCGCCCGCGCCTCGACACCCTCGAACCACTCGACCTGCCGTCGTTCGCCTGCGTTCGGGGTGAAGCCCCGCGCCGCGCGATCCCGCGTCAGGATCACCTCGCGCCGCACCTCGGCGATCCGGCCGCGCAGCAGGTCCCATGCCGGATCGGGTCCATCCTTGCGCGGCGGGCGCAGGTGCTTTTCGAGGTAGAGGAAGACCTCAACCAGATCGCCCCGAGCGACCGCGTCCTCCCCGGCCCGCGACTGGAGATACCCACCCAACGAGGTCTCCTCGAGGAGGCGCGGCTGATACCGATGGGCGGTCCCGAGGATCCCAGCCCTTGCCGGCCAGAAGCAGCGGGCGGAGCCGTCGCCGTTTCGGGTGATCCAGTCGGCGACCTGCGTCAGGTGCTGATCGGTCAGGTAGTCCAGCTCGTCGCAAAGCCGGGCGAGGAACGCCCGGTTCTTCGCCTCGTCGGTCCGGGCCGGAAAGCGGATGCCCGCCTCCTGGCAGGGATGGATCACCAGCCGGCGCACGCGGCCCCGCTTGGTTTCTGCGGTCGTGGTCTGCTCTTCGGTCATGGCCTGTCCCCTTTCTCGGCAAGGCCCGCCGCCTGCCGCTCTTCGGCGGTCAGGAGGTCAGCGGCGAGGATGTGGTTCAGCACCCAGGGCTTCAGCCCGTCCAGCGCCGACAGCCGACCGGAGCGCAGCGATCGGACGGCCGCCTCGGCTTCAGACCGGACCATCGGGTTATCCGAGGGGGTGCCATTTCGGACCGCGTCTGCGGCGCGGGCGTTATGGGAAAGATCTGGGTAATCTCCTATATATGGAGAAAAGGGTGCACCGGTGCACCGTGGGGGGGGCATCTGCGCCCCCTTTTCAGATCCCGAAAAGGGGGCACCAGCGCCCCCTTTCGACGGGGCACCCACGCCCCCTTTTAGCGGCACGATCCGGGCGCGGATCAGGAAGCCGTAGACGTTGCTTTTGCCCCGCCCGGCCCCGCTGCGCTTGACGATCAGAGAGGCGTTCTCGAGTTCCTTCAGGGCCCGCTTCACGCTGTCAACGGATGTCCCGCACGCGCTCGCCAGCTCCGGCTTGGTCGCATGACAGCGCGCGACATCGCGGTTCGCCAGACGGCCAAGCGCCATTGCATGTGCCACGACCTTCGTCATCGCGTTCAGGTCAGGATCCCTGCGGATGCCCTCCAGCCACGAATGGCGCTCGACCTTCCAGTCCCGATCGGCGATCAGACTGCGCCCTTCCGGCGCCGTCACATCGTCCGTGCGGACCTCCGATCGAGCGGTCTCAGCCGCTTTCTGCACCTGCTCTGCCTCCATGCCTGTAGCGCCGGCGAAATCGCCGAGCGCCAAGTTGCCTTGAATGGCGCGGCCCCGCCTCGGAACCGCTTGCGGCCTTTGCGCCGCCTCGTGTTGGCCACCCAGACGTCTGTCGCGCCCGTGGTGGCAAGGATCAGTGACCGGCCAACTGACCGATCATATCAGCGCGCCCTCGGGCGCTCGCAGGTGCTCAGGCACAGGCGGATAGTCACCCGGCCTGGTCAGCTCCTGGCGGCACGGGGGAACACGGTGCAGCTCCGGTGGCGCGTTCCGCCCCCGCAACCAGACGTGCCAGGCGTAGGCCGTGGCCGAGGTCGGCTTTTCCATCTTGCCGGGCTTGCCGTCCTTGCCCTCGCGCCAGATCCTCACATCCGGATCGAGGAGGACGCCTTCCCACAGAACCACCCGCTCGACGAACGGCATGACCATGGCCTCGGGCCGGTCTCGGAACAGCGTGTCATACCGATCGAGACCCTCGGCGAAGGCCGAGCGGACGAATACGGCCACACCGACGCGCGCGTGACGCAGCGCCTCGTCGATGAAGTCGGCCGCCAATCGGAAGGGCGGGTTCGTGATCACCCAGTCGACGTCCGGCACATCCTGCGCCCAGTCGATCAGGAAATCGGCCACACCGTCCTGCGCTGGATCGCCGTAGTCGTGCACGTCTGTGGCCAGAACCTGGTCGAAGTACTCACGCAAAGGCCGGGCCATGAAGAGCCGGTTGCAGGCCGGTTCCCAGGCATGCTGCAGGTGTAGCGGATGCCCCTGCCCGATCAGCGCTTCGCAAAGCGCGCGCGTGGCCCAGGGTGGCGTCGGGAAGTCATCGAGTGCATCCATCGCGGTGTGACGCTGCTGCATGACGGCGGAGGATCGGTTCTGCGTCAACGAACCACCTCCGTTCCATCCCGCCCCGTTCCGGATCGCGCAAGAAGGTCGGACATATATTTGTGGCGGATGCCGAGCTCGCGGGCGACGGCAGAGGCCGACATGGCCTGCCCGAGTTTCTCGCGCGCCAAGCGAACGTAGCCCAACTCGATCTCCGTCAGCGGCTTCGGTGGCCTGATCTTTGCATGTTTCGCGCGATGCCCTTCCGCGCGCGCCGCCTTTGCCATAACTGCCGCCACCGCCACTTCGACATGGGCGGAGACCTTGGCGCGGGGATGAAAGACGGGGGCGATCACGGTCATGCGCACGCCTCCGGTTGGGCGGGCCGCAACGATGGGAGGAGACCTATCTGCGACCCGCCAGGCATGGCGGGGCGACACTCACGAGACCGGCGGCCGCGCGCCCCTTGCGGTACGGCTGAAGGAAGGGCGAAGAACCCCTGCCGGTGCTGACCTGACCGAAAAAAGGGGCACGAGCTTGGGTGTCGCCCGCGCCCCAGTTTCAGGGAGGTGCCACGCGAAACCCGGCGCGACACGGGATGGATCGGGGCGCGACGCGGGCAGGCACCGCGCCCCTCGGGCACTGCATCCCCATGTGCAGACCCGGCAGTGCCGCACAGGCGCGCGGCGTTCGGTGAGTGGTGTATGCGGATCAATCCGATGCCCCCTCGGCCTGAAGATGCGCGAGGAAGCGCTGTTCCGCGGCGATCGCCTCGGTCAGCTCCTTGATCAGACCGGACCGATCCCCGGCCGTCAGGTGGCGCAGGACCGCATTCGCGACATCGCCGTTCTCAGCGATGACACGGGCCGCGAGCGCCTCGACTTCGCCCTGAGCCCCACGTCCCTCGCGACGCCCATGCAACAGGCCGGTGATCGGCCAGTGCTCAAGCTCATCCTCCAGCGCCGCCCAATGCTCGACCGGGATCTGCATATGCCCGGCCATCTCTTTCGAGATCGTGCCCTTGGTGCAGCGAAGAAACGAAGCCGCCGCCTCCACCCCCCCGAAGTCTTCGACCAACTGGCGGAACAGGGCGCGGATGGCCGGACCATCATAGGGGCGCTTCATGTGGAAACCTCGTTTCCTTTGCCGGATCGGGGACCGATGGCATTGTGACGGCATGAGAGGGATGCCGCAGGCGAAAACAGGAGGCACGGAGACATCACGCGGCACCCCTTTCATCTTGGCAGGTGACGCGGAATCGCGGCAGGGTGGCGGTCTTTGAAGGGGGTGCGGAATGCCACAGATCATGGGCATGCTTTTGATAGTCGTCTGTTCCGCAACGACCGCATGTGCACATCCCCAGGAGACTGTATGGGAGATGAATGCGTCCGGGTTCACAATTGGCGGACATCCGAACGGTCAGATGGTCTGCAAAGACGGTACCATGCACACGCCTGTCCTCAGCGCCAGCTGTTTGCCATCCCGCGTAGTCAAGTTGATCAATACATGCGCCGAAGGGGAGTATCGCACCTACTTTGGCGATCACGGCCCATTGACGAAGGAGCGCGCGCCGACGGTTGTTTTCGGAGACGCTGCAAACATGACATTCGATGCGTTGATGTCCCACCACCTCATGCTGGTCGAGTATTTGGGCCATCCGTCCTTTCGGCAGGCGCTGATCTTCGACCTCACCGACTTTCCTGTGACCGTTTACTCCAGACCAGACCGCTGCGGTCTCTGGCAGAACTGACATCAAGCGGCATCCCTTTCGTCTTTGCAGGTGACGCGGAATCGCTTCATCCTCGATCCCACGCAGGGGGAGAGGTGACGATGCGACTTCTGGACTGGCTGTATTCCAGGGCAAGCCACAGCGGCAGCACGGTACCGCCGCCTCCCGTCGTCACGACGCGCATCGATGTGCATCCTCCATCGGAAGGCAGTTTCGATGACGACGAGCTGCTCGACGACGACGACCTTGACGAAGACATCTTCATCCCCGACCCGGACACTCTGACGAAGGAAGAGTTGCCGGCATGGCGGCATGCGGTTCTGAATAATGCCAATGCAGCACCGCGCACCCAACTGGCGGCAACGACAAGAACGGAAAAGGCACAGCCCTCCGCCGAGGTCATCGCGGATCTCGAGGATGTATACGTGATGATCGACTACCTCGATGCGCGGGGTCAAGCGAGCCGCCGCCGGATCACGATGCGGAAGCTCGTGGCCGGAAGTCACGGCCCAATCGTCCGGGCGATCTGCCACGAACGAAAGGCACTGCGGTCTTTTCGATACGATCGCATCCAGTGCTTCATTGATTGCGCGGATGGCGAGGTGACCAGCCCCGATATTTTCTTGCGAGAGGTGCTGCTGATTAACCTTCTGGAGGTTACACCCTCTGATCGACCTCAGACACACATCGGCGATCACGCCGCCGGATCGGATAAGCTGACGCTCATCGGCGCTCGGGAAATGCGCGAGCGTCTGCGTGCGCCGCTTTCCATGCTGGTGCTCGCCGCGACTTCGGATGGACATTTCCACCCCGAGGAACTCGACGTGATCTGCCGCTGGATCGAGGACGAGGTTGACGACATGGTTATGCAAGGCGCTGTGGGCTTGGCTGAGATCGACGCGATGACCAGCTTGGTCGCCAAGATGCACCCGACCCGCGCCAGCTTGACGACCCATCTCATGAACGTGCGGCGGATGGACAGCATCCGATTTCGTCGGCTTGCAAAGGCGCTGCGGGACGTCATCGTAGCTGATGGCGCGCTGCACATTGACGAAGCCCGGTTCTATGCTGAGATCGGCGACCTTCAGACCGATAACATTGTCGATTTGATTGCTGAGGCCCGCATGAGGAACTTTCACTGAAAGTGTCTCGGTCATGCGGCAGCCTTCCCGGCTCGTGCCGCTGCGAGTTCACGTGCATCGAGCGAAATCCCACGCCGATTTGCCCCGTCCAGCAACGCAATGTCATGTCTCCCCGGGACGCGCCCGCGCTGAAACCAGCGATGAACCGCAAAGAGATCAACACAGCAGTCGTCTGCGATCGCTTGGCGCGAAGGCCAACGCTGAAGGAGAGCTATAACTGAAGAGTGATTCATACCTTCAATTAATGACCATTTCGGTCATCAGTCAAGAGGACCGAAATGGCGATTGAGACCAAAATGGTCACAGATCAGTATCCCCCCATGTCCGATGCACCAAAAAAGCTGGTCCCAGCCACACTCTCCTTTGAGATGCGCCCCGATCGCATAGGGTATCGCCTTAGCTTGCTGAGGCGAGCAGTCGGCATGGAGAAGGCGGAGATCGCCGACACGCTGGGCATCGAACGGACATATTGGTCGCGTTTCGAAAACGGCAAGAGACCAGTCACTGAGGCTGTAGCCGCACTCCTGGTTGATCGGTTCGGTGTGACGCTGGACTTCCTCATCCTCAACAGGTGGGGTGGCCTGCCGTTAGATTTGGCGGAGAAAATGCGCTCAGTCGCCGCCGGAGACCAGAAAATCTAGACTCTCCCCGGTCAGAGCCGCCTCCACGACCAACTCCTTGAATGGTGCTCGCGGATCCACTTCGCACATCAAGCGGTCGAGGCTCTCGCCACTTTCAATCGCCTCCACTGCACGGCGATAAAGCCTTGTACGAAGCGGACTTTTCCGGGCATCCGGATCGCTATTGATGCTCACTACGCGCATGGCCACCCCCGGAAACAGATAGTGAGACCGGTCCCTTGGGTTAATCAAGTATTAATTGACGCCATACCGCGACAGTGACCAATCGGGTCATTCATTCAGTTGACAATGACCGTTTTGGTCACATACTGCCACCATCGACACCCGATGGAGGCCGCAGATGCACACAGCCCACATGATCGCCGCCGCGCGCCACGCGGTCACGCACCCCGAACGGTCCCGGCCGGTCGTCGTCGAGGACAGCTGGTTCCTGCTGAAGGAAGCTCAAGGCGCCCCGATCAGCCCTGATCGGCTGCGGACGCTGCAGCTGACCGCGGGCACCGCCCCTGCCGTCCGCGCCCGCGTCGCCGCCGTCACCGGTGCGAACGCCGCACCGCACGTCGGCCATCAGATCGCGCCGCACATCGCCCGCGCCCGCCAGGCGGTTCTCAGGATCCTCGCCAAGCGGAGTGCAGCGACCGGAGGTGATGCGGCATGACCCTCCTCGCCTGCATCCGCGCCGAGCGCCTCGCCCTCGCCGCTGAGCTCGAAACCCTGTCGACCGAGAGCCGCCTCGACGCCGTCGAGATGGCCGCGATCGACAGCGGCGGCTCGGTCGTTCCGCCGTCCAAGAACGGATGGGGGCCGCACGATTTCACCGTCTCGCTCCTCGGCATCACCCAAAGCGGCGACACCGCCGAGGCGGCGATCAAGCACTGGATCTGCAGCGTGATCCGCATGGAGCGCGCGATGCAGGAAGAGGAAGGGAAAGCCGCATGAAACACGTCGCGATCGCCATCGGCTGGATGGCCGCAGGGTTCTTTGCCGTCGCCGTCGCCGGCGACACCGGGCGCCGTGTCGCGCAGGTCGAGGCGGATTTCCCCGCGACCGTCCGCGCCGCGAAATGGTGAGGCCGTACTGATGGCCGCGCCCCTGCCAGAAGAGACGTTCTGGATGATCTGCCAGAAGCCGATGCACCCGAACGCGCAGCCTTCCCCGAAGAAACGCTACCTCAGCTACCTCGCCGCCAAGCGCGCAGCGATCGAGATGGCCAGCAACACCGGGCGGGACTTCGCGGTCCTGACCTGCACCGACGTGTTTCGCCCGACTGATCGGCTGAACGATCACGGGCTGTTCTGACCCCTACCGAAAGGATCGGCCATGCAGCGCCACGAACTGAACTTCCTCGAATTCCTGCAGAGCTTCCGCCGCGGCGAACTGCTGCGCCAGGCCGACGCCCACCTAACCAAGGTGGTCACCGCAATGCGAGAAACCGGCCAGGACGGCGAGATCACGATCAAGCTACCCCTGAAGTTCAACAAGGCGATGCAGATCGAGATCACGCCGAAGATCAGCTCCAAGGCGCCAGACCCGGCCATGGGGACCGGGATCTATTTCGCCGACGACGATGGCAACCTGACTCGCCGCGATCCGAACCAACTCGACATCGAAGATGAGATCGAGCGCCGGCGCGCGGCCGAGTAGGAGACAGACGGTGCCGATCGCGGCGGAGAGAATGGCGCGTTACCCGGGCGGCTCGACCCGCTCGCCTGAATGGCGTGCCTTCCGTTCGTTCGTGCTCTTCCGCGCCGCTAATCGCTGCGAGGGCACACCCCAACACCCACTCTGCCGCGCCGCAAACGGCGCCCCGCATCCCGAAACCGGGGCGCGGGTGGTCCTGACGATCGCACACATGGACCACGACGAAACCCATGCGGACCCGGCACGGTGCCGGGCCCTCTGCCAGCGGTGCCACAATCACTGGGATGCCGAGCACCGCCGGGAAACCCGGCGCACCACACGCGCTCACAAAGCGAGGACAGAATGACCGACGAACTTTTTGCGGACCCGCGCGGGTCCCTCGACGCGGCGATCGACGCCGCCCGGCTGGCGCAGCCGGTGATCAAAACGGACGACGGCCGTGAGTTTCATTTCGTGCCGGCGGGGCATCAGCTGATCGATCACTCCGACCCGTTCCGCATGCCGCCCTACATCCACCAGCAGGTGGTGGTCGACGATCGCGCGTCGCTGGTCGCCTACGCGAACCGGTTCAGCGACGATCGCTCGATCATTCTCGCCGACATCAACGCCGGCACGATCAAGGCCTGCCTGGACTGGCACACCGCGAACCAGGGCGACACGCCGAACGCCGCGCAGCCCGGCAAGCACTCGGTCACCCTCAAGCTTCAGGACAGTGAGGAATACGCCCGTTGGGACAAGATGGAAGGCGGGATGCACGCTCAGGCGGATTTCGCGATGTTCATCGAGGAAAATGTCGCCGACGTGGAAGACCCCGATCACAGCACCCTGCTCGAGATTTGCCGGGACCTCGAGGCGACGCAGGGGACCGTGTTCCGCAGCGGGGTTCGCCTCGAGAACGGCGACCGCAGCTTCACCTATGAAACCGAGACCAAGGTGAAGGGCACACTCTCGGTGCCGACCGAGATCACGCTCGCCATCCCGCTCTATCACGGCGAGGATCCGGTAACGATCCGCGCCAAGTTCCGCTTCAAGGTGAGCGGCGACGGCCTGCTCCTCGGGTTCCGCTGGCATCGGGTCGAGTATCAGCGCCAGGCGACCTTCCGGGCGATGGCCTTCCAGGCTGCCGAGGAAACCGGCCTACTGGTGATGTTCGGACGCGCCTGACCTGCGGTCTCTTTCTGCCCCCGGGACCTCCGGGGGCAGCGACGGACAGCAGGAGAAGCCAATGATCGAGATCATCGCCCACACAGTGACGCGTTGCACCGTCTGCGCGCCGGCCGAGTTGACCGCCGCCGAGGTCGCAGCGCAGCTGCAGGCCATTCAGCCTCCCGAAGCCGGCCACACCTGGTCGGTGATCGAGGGCGAACGCTTTCGGACCGGCGAGGCCAACGGCGCCATGGTGGACTGCCACAACGGCATGACCCGCCACTGGATGCTGCGCTGGACGCCGGCCGACCCGGGAACATTTGCTCCCCGCGAAGTGATCGAGGTGGTCATTGCCGGGGCGCCAGACCCGATACAGGCCGCAGACAGGATCATCGACCCGTGTGTCGGACCGTCGCCGGATTTCCACCGGGCCCTGCAACGGCAAGGACGATCCGTATGAACAAGAACTGCCGCGCCCCCGACTGCAGCCGAATGGTTCACGGGAACAGCCTGGCGGGCGTCTGCCGCGCGCACCTACACGACCCGGAGCACTGCGCCTGCCGCCGCTGTGGCGCAGCGCGCACCGCCCGGCGCCAGCCCTCGGTGATGACCATCCATGTTCCCTACAGCGGCACCGACACGACGAGCCTTACCCGCGCGGCCGTGTCCGTGCCGCGGAACCCGTGGAGCTGATACATGGCAATGACCTGTGATCACCCCGGCTGCAGTCAACCGGCGATGCGCGTTCACCTCTTGGTCCACACTCGGCTCGACCGGGCGATCCGACACGACGACATCGAGCACGTGGAGTTCGTCGACCTGGCCGGAGATCTCTGCGAACGGCACCGCGGCGACCTCCTAGCCGTGCTGCACACCACCCTGAAAGAGGAGAAGACCGGCGATGTGTAATGTGTCGTCGCTCCTGATGGCCGCCGCGGGCTCAGCCGCAGCCGCGACCGCGTCGATGATCGAGATCGCGCGCGACGGGAAGATCGTGCCGGCCGACAACATCGCGTCTGGAGAAACCACGGCGCTCTTGGCGGACGCGCTTCGCCTGGTCCTCGACGCGCAAGCCGAAGGCAGCGCCCTCGACGACGAGGAGTACCAACTGCACGGTGCGCTTGTCCGGTATCTGGAGAGCAGCCTGTGACCCGCCCCCGCCGCATTCAACTTAGCCGTCGCAAGGGTTGGCGGAAGCCGGAGGGCGCCGTCGTGGTCGCTCGGCCGACTGCGTTCGGAAACCCGTTCACGGTCGCAGCCGCGCGCGATGCTGGCTGGGGAGGGACTGACGCGGACCTTCAGCGCCAGTGCGTCGAGGCCTTCCGGCAATGGCTGAACGGGTCCGAGGCCGACTGGCAGGGCCCCGAGAGTGATGCAGCGCGCGTCGAACTGCTGCGCCGCCTTCGCGAGCTGCGTGGCCATGACCTTGCCTGCTGGTGCGCACCTGGTGCGCCGTGCCATGCGGACGTGCTGATCGAGATGGCGAACCGGAGTTAAGGAATGGGCGCGCCGAGGCTGACGCAGGCCAAGATCACAAGGGCAGTGAAGGCGGCGGAGGCCTGCGGGCTCGTCGTCGCCGGCCTCAGGATCGGACCCGATGGCAGCATCGAAATCCGCTGCCAAGTAGACAAGCCAGCTGAATCGCCGCAACCTCGGGAGCCTAAGCAATGGTGACCGACATGCGGAAGAACTTCCCAGGCCTGACCGTCGAGACCCTACCATCGGGCGCAAAGCGCATCCGCGTCCGGGTTGAGGGAAACCCGAACCGCAAGATCGTCTTGTCGATCGGGCTCGATCATCCGCATTTCTCTGAGCACTACTACGCCGCCAGGGCAGGCCAAAAGATCAATCCGAAAGCCGAGACGGCTGCAGTGCCCCGGTCGCTGGATTGGCTCAAAGACAAGTACCTCGCCCACCTTGAGCGCATGGTTGCTGCCGGTCAGGCGTCCCCGTCCACGCTACGCCAGCGCAGGAGCCTTCTCACGCGCTTATGCGCCCACAAGACAGACGTCGGTGACCGGTACGGGGAGAAGACGCTGGAAGCCCCTCAGAGCGCCTTCGTGCGGGTCCGGGACGCAATGGCCGCGACGCCGGCCGAGGCCGACAATATGATGAAGGCGGCGAAGTCCATGTACGCGTGGGCCGACAGCAGCGGATATGCCGACGCGAACCCTGTCGTCGGAATATCGAGGATCCACAAGAGCAGGGGCGGCGCGAAACCGTGGACCGGTGCGGACCTATTGAAGTTCAGGAAGGCGCACCCGCCCGGTACGATGGCCCACCTCGCACTGACCCTGCACATGTTCACGGCCTGCCGGTCAAGCGATGCTATATGGCTTGGCCGAGATCAGGAGTTCATCAAAGACGGCGTGCGCTGGCTCGAATTCCAACCGCGGAAGAAAGGGTCGGCCTTCGTTCAGATACCGATGATGCCGCAGCTCCGGGCGTCAATCGCGGCGGCCGGAAGAATCGGTCCGTCCTACGTCCTGAGCGAGCACGGCCGGCCCTACCGGAACCCCGAGAGCTACCGGATGCGCTTTCGGCGCTGGTGCGACGAAGCCGGGCTTGTGGACCGGTCCAGCCACGGCATCAGGAAAGCAATGTCAGAGCTCCTTGCCGAGGCCGGATGCTCCGAACACCAGATCATGGCGGTGACGAGCCACACACAGCCCAGCACGTCCGCGATCTATACGAGGCGCGCCGATCGGGCGCGGATGGCGGCGCAGGCAATGGCTGCCGCCGAGGGCCTGGAATGGTGAAAGTGGACCACGGCCCGTTTGGCATGGTCCATAAACGCCAAATAAAATAAGAATTTCAACTATATAGATTTGCGTTGGTACCCAAGGTCGGACTCGAACCGACAAGACCGTTAGGCCGGGGGATTTTGAATCCCCTGCGTCTACCATTCCGCCACTTGGGCAACCGGTGCAGAGCAATAGCCAATTCGGTGAGGCCGGGAAAGGGCAAAACTACGTGCCGCGCCGGAGGATGGGCAAATGTCGCCTTGACCTTCGCACCCGCAGGCCGAACTAAGGGCTGAGGCAGGACGAGGCGGAACAATGCTCCAGAGGCTCTACGGCTGGACTATCGGCATGGCGGCGCATCCGCGCGCTCTGTGGGTGCTGGCGTTCGTCGCTTTCCTGGAAAGCTCGGTCTTCCCAATCCCGCCCGACGTCATGATGATACCGATGATCCTCGCCCGCCCCTCGCGCGCCTGGCTGATCGCGGCGGTCGCCACGCTGGCATCCGTCGTCGGCGGCGTCGCGGGATACGGCATCGGGATGTTCGCGTTCGACACCCTCGGCCAGCCGATCCTAGAAGCGCTCGGCAAGGCGGATGCCATGGCCGAGTTCGGAACCCGGTTCAACGATGTCGGCTTCTGGGCCGTGCTCGGCGCCGGGATCACGCCGTTTCCGTTCAAGGTCATCACCATCATGTCCGGCTGGACGGCGATGCCCTTCGCCACGTTCATCGTCACGGCGATCATCGCCCGTGCGATCCGCTTCTTCCTCGTCGCCGCCCTGCTGTGGAAATTCGGCGCACCAATTCGTGACTTCATCGAGCGGCGTCTGGCTCTTGTCACCACCGTCTTCTTCGTGCTTCTCGTCGGCGGCTTCTACCTTGTGAGGTTCCTGTGACGTATCGCGGTTATGTCGCCGCCGCCGCCGGCGGTTCCGCCCTCCTCCTGCTGGGGGCGCTGGCGTTCCAGTTCCTGGGCGGGATCGCGCCCTGCAAGATGTGCTACTGGCAGCGCTACCCGCATGTCGCGGCGGTGGTGATCGGATTGATCGCCCTCGCCCTGCCCTCACGCCTGCTTGCGTGGCTCGGGGCCGCCGCGGCGGCGGCGACGGCGGTCATCGGCGTCTACCACGCGGGTGTGGAGATGAAGCTGTGGCAGGGCCCGACCTCCTGCACCGGCAACGGCAGCCTCGGCGGGCTGAGCGGTTCGGACCTTCTGTCCACCGACGGCCCGCTTGATATCGTCATGTGCGATGTAGTGGCGTGGTCGCTGGCGGGTATCTCCATGGCGGGCTGGAACGCGATCCTGTCCTTCGGACTGGCGGCGATCTGGGTGATGGCCGCGACGCGCCGCGTCTGACGGGACGCGCGGGCCGAACATCGCGACGCGCAGCAGTCGGCCCTCGGTCACGGTCAGCACCGGGGCGGCGGACCGCATCGGCCCGGTGAACGCGGCCAGCAGTTCGGGCGGGGGCGCGTTTTCGCATTTCTGCGCCGCCACGCACGCGGCGAGGCCGCCGCGTGACAGGCGCAGGCTTTCCGCCGGGACATTGTCCGCCGTCAGCACGACATGCCGGTCGCAGAGAATGTGGAAATATTCCACGCTGCGCATTTCGCAATCCAGCTGAATGACATTGTCGATCAGCGCACGGGCGGGCACCAATGCCTCGGGCACGCCGAAGTATAGCTGGACCAGCGGATGGCGTATCAGGACGCAGTGCTGCTGCGACAGCCTGAGCGGTCGCGCCGGCCGGTTCAGACCCAGGGCATGAGCAGGTATGACCACCGGCCGCAGCTTCTGCCGGGCAGCCAGCCCGCCGTCCGTCAGCGCAACCCTGCGGCGAGCGACCCAGCGGATCCTGTGGCTGGTGCCGTCACGGTCCAGCACCTTTGCACCGGGCTTCAGCGTCTCGACCGGACGGGGTCCCGCAGGGGTGTCGATCATCGTGCCACGCACGAAACAGACGGGCGCGATCACCTCGTAGGGGGCGGTGGTCAGATCGACCACCAAGGCGATCTGGCCCAGTTCATTCGGCATCCCGGCGGGATAGTGGAAATAGACCTGCCCCCCCGCCTCGAACACCACGACATCATAGGCGGGACCGAGGGGCACGGTCACGCCGAGGGCATCGACACCGGCCCGCGCCGTGCCCGAGCCGATATAGGTAAGTGGTTGTCCGTCAAGGGTAGAAACCCCGTTGTCGGATACCCCGAGGGTGCCGTCCGAGTCGATCAGCTGCTGGTTTTCTGCCGGCCCGAAGGCCGACAGAACCAGCGTCTGTGTCCCGGACAGCAAATCGAGCGCCGCCAAAGATCCATTGTACGGTATGACATCAATGTCGGAGCTCGACATCGTAACCCTCCTACTCGTTAACACGGGTCGCACACAGTCCTGAGTACATGGGGCGGACCTGACCCGGCATCCGTTCCTCTTCGGATACCCCATCAGGAAGCCGTCCAAATGTGGCAGGAATTGGGCACATTTCCGGGCCCGACTGTTTCTGCTTTTCCGGGAAAACCGCTGGCCCGCGACCCGCACTCAGGCACCGGAACGGAAACCAGCGAACAGGAGCAGCCCTCAAAGTTCAAAGAGAGGGAAACCCAACTTACCGAATGTTCAAATAATATATTCCCATCGGAAATGCGCCATGTTTTTATGGCATTTGCCGCCGCCATAAATGGGGATAATCGTGTTTTTCGAATTCAAGGCACGGAAAGCTCTGCAATATATCTAATTATCTGCAAGCAAACTTGCGCGCCCCACGCGTGCGGGTTAGGTAGATCATAATTGACATTTGCAATTTTTTTTCTGTGTCCAAACGAGCACGTTCACAGAAATATTTCCTCGCCGGGTGATCCAGACCGCATCCCCAGAATTGGCAAAAAAAGGGGCGCACGTGGCGCCCCTTGAGTGTCGAACCGAACCCGTAGTTCCGTACCGCCCGAGTTTCTGCCTGCGGTTCGGTCCGTGTCTTTCGGAGGGCGGAACCACCGCCCCCCGGAATTCGCTCAGCTACAGCCGCTCGTGCCGCCGCAGGTGTTGCACTTCATGCAGGTGCCGTTGCGCACCAGCGTGTAGTTGCCGCATTCGCCGCAGGCTTCACCTTCGTAGCCCTGCATCTTGGCCTTGGTCCGCGCGTCCAGCGACACGGTGCCCGATGCCATCGCGGTGCTGCCGCCCGCAGACGCCATCGGCGAAATCGCCGTTTCAGGCACCAGCGTCCGGAGCGCGGCGACCGGGTCCGTCCCGGTCAGGGCCGTGGCCCCCATCGACGCGCCGCCCTGCAGGACGACCAGTTCCTGCGGCAGCCGCTTGCGCAGGTAGCCGGTGGAGCTGATCTGCTTGAGCACGTCGAGCGATGCCCGCGCCGCGTTCTCGCTGATCTCGGAGACGTTCGACACGCCTTCCTCGGCCTGACCGCCGCCGAGGCTGTCGAAGGACGCCCCTTCCGGCTTCACATGCGCCAGGTCGGTGCGGTCGAGGTAGCTGACTGCCAGTTCCCGGAAGATGTAGTCGAGGATCGAGGTCGCGTTCTTGATGCTGTCGTTGCCCTGCACCATGCCCGCGGGTTCGAACTTGGTGAAGGTGAAGGCGTCGACGAACTCCTCCAGCGGCACCCCGTATTGCAGACCGACCGAGACCGCGATGGCGAAGTTGTTCATCATCGCCCGGAAGCCAGCGCCTTCCTTGTGCATGTCGATGAAGATCTCGCCCAGCGTCCCGTCGGCATACTCGCCGGTCCGCAGGTAGACCTTGTGCCCGCCGACGACCGCCTTCTGGGTGTAGCCCTTGCGGCGCTCCGGCATCTTCTCGCGGTGGCTGCGGATCATCTCCTTGACGACGATCTTCTCGACGATCTTCTCGGCCAGAACGGTGGCCTTTTCCTGCGGGGTGCCGGTTTCCAGCACTTCCGCCGCTTCTTCGTCATCCTCAACCAGCGCGGCCGCCAGCGGCTGCGACAGCTTGGAGCCGTCGCGGTAGAGCGCATTGGCCTTGACGCCGAGGGACCAGGACAGCTCATACGCCTTCTGGCAATCCTCGATGGTCGCGTTGTTGGGCATGTTGATCGTCTTGGAGATCGCGCCCGAGATGAAGCTCTGCGCCGCGGCCATCATGTAGATATGCGCGTCGGTCGACAGGAACCGCTTGCCCTTCTTGCCGCAGGGGTTGGCGCAGTCGAAGACCTTGTAGTGCTCGGTCTTCAGATGCGGCGCGCCTTCCAGCGTCATCGTCCCGCAGACGTAGTCGTTCGCGGCGTCGATGTCGCGGCGGGAGAAGCCGAGGTGACGCAGCAGGTCGAAGGTCGGGTCGTTCAGCTTGGCCGCCGGGATGCCCAGCGTCTTGGTGCAGAACGCCTCGCCCAGGGTCCACTGGTTGAAGACGAAGCGGATGTCGAAGGCCGAAGCCAGCGCGCCCTCGATCTTCTCCAGTTCCGCCGCGCCGAAGCCGTGGCCGACCAGTGCGGTGTGGTTCACGCCCGGTGCGTCCGACAGGGTGCCGCGGCCGACGGCGTAGGCGATGATGTCGTCGATCTGGGTCGAGGTGTAGCCCAGCCCCTCAAGCGCCGTCGGGACGGAGCGGTTGATGATCTTCCAGTAGCCGCCACCGGCGAGCTTCTTGAACTTCACCAGTGCGAAGTCCGGTTCGATCCCCGTGGTGTCGCAGTCCATCACCAGCCCGATCGTGCCGGTCGGCGCGATCACGGTGGCCTGTGCGTTGCGGTAGCCATAGGCCTCGCCCAGCTTCAGGGCGTTGTCCCATGCCGACATCGCGAGGTCGATCAGCGAGGAGTCGGGGCAGCGGGCGTGGTCCAGCGGCACCGGCTTGACGGCCAGCCCTTCGTACCCTTCCGTCGCGCCGTAGGCGGCGTTGCGGTGGTTGCGGATGACCCGCAGCATGTGGTCCGCGTTCCGCTCGTAGCCCGAGAAGGCGCCCAGCTCGCCCGCCATCTCGGCGGAGGTGGCGTAGGAGGTGCCGGTCATGATCGCGGTCAGCGCGCCGCAGAGGGCACGGCCCTCGTCGGAGTCATAGCCGTAGCCCATGTTCATCAGCAGGCCGCCGATGTTCGCATAACCCAGGCCCAGCGTCCGGAAGTCATAGCTGAGCTGCGCGATTTCCTTGGACGGGAACTGCGCCATCAGGACGGAGATTTCCAGCGTGACGGTCCACAGACGCGAGGCGTGGATATAGTCCTCGGCCTGGAACTTGCCGTCCTTGAGGAAGGTCAGCAGGTTCATCGAGGCGAGGTTGCACGCCGTGTCGTCGAGGAACATGTATTCCGAGCACGGGTTCGAGCCGCGGATCGCCCCGTCCTCGGGGCAGGTGTGCCATGCGTTGACGGTGTCGTGGTACTGGATGCCCGGATCGGCGCAGGCCCATGCGGCGTGGCCGATCTGTTCCCACAGTTCGCGCGCCTTGATGGTCTTGGCGACCTTGCCGTCGGTGCGGCGGATCAGTTCCCACGGTTCATCGTTCTCGACGGCCTTGAGGAAGGCGTCGGTCACGCGGACCGAGTTGTTGGAGTTCTGGCCGGAAACGGTGGCGTAGGCCTCGGAGTCCCAGTCGGTGTCGTAGGTCGGGAATTCGATGCTGGCATAGCCCTGCTTGGCGTAGTCGAGGACCCGCTTGATATAGGTCTCGGGGATCGCGCAGGACTTGGCCGCGCGGATCGCCTTTTTCAGTGCCGGGTTCTCGGCGGGATCGTAGGCGCCCGCTTCGGAGCCGTCGAAGGTGCGGATGGCAGCGAAGATCTCGTTCAGCTGCTTTTCGTGCATCTTGGAGCCGGCGACGATCGAAGCGACCTTCTGCTCCTCCTTCACCTTCCAGTTGATGTACTCTTCGATATCGGGGTGGTCGGCGTCCACGATCACCATCTTAGCGGCCCGCCGGGTCGTCCCGCCCGACTTGATCGCGCCCGCCGCCCTGTCGCCGATCTTCAGGAAGCCCATCAGACCAGACGACTTGCCGCCGCCCGACAGCTTCTCACCCTCCGCACGGAGCGAGGAGAAGTTCGTGCCGGTGCCCGAGCCATACTTGAAGAGCCGCGCCTCGCGCACCCACAGGTCCATGATGCCGCCGTCGCCCACCAGGTCGTCCGCGACGGACTGGATGAAGCAGGCGTGGGGCTGGGGGTGTTCGTAGGCCGAGGCCGACTTGGTCAGCTCACCGGTCTTGTAATCCACGTAGTAGTGACCCTGCGACGGGCCGTCGATGCCGTAGGCCCAGTGCAGGCCGGTGTTGAACCACTGCGGGCTGTTCGGGGCCGCGATCTGGGCCGCCAGCATGTAGCGCATTTCGTCGTAATAGGCGCGCGCGTCTTCTTCGGTGGTGAAGTAGCCGCCCTTCCAGCCCCAGTAGGCCCAAGCGCCGGCAAGGCGATCAAAGACCTGCTTGGACGAGGTTTCGCCGCCCATTTCCGTCTTGGCCGAAGCCGGGACCGAGCGCCACAGGAACTCGGGCACGCCCTCTTCCTTCACGCGCTTCAGCTCGGCCGGAACGCCCGCCTTGCGGAAGTATTTCTGTGCGATCACATCGGATGCGACCTGGCTCCACTTGGCGGGAACCTCGACGGCCTCGTTGCGGAACACGATGGTCCCGTCCGGATTGCGGATTTCCGAGGTGGTGGTGACAAAGTCCAGCGCCGCGTAAGCATCCTGCCCGGCTTTGGTGAATTTGCGTTCGATCTTCATTGAAACGGCCCCATGATCTTGTCGCTCTCCCGGTCCGCGCCTGTTCCGGCGTTTTGCCGGACCGGAGTGTTTCGTGCCGACGCGAGGGCGTGCAAGGTCTGTCCCCCGGCGGTGGTGGTCGCCGAAGCCCGGTGAAACCGGTCCGAAGTGGTGAGTTTCGTTACTGTCCCCTGCCGCTCTCTTGGGCCACTAGATTTGGTGGTAGCCCCCGTCGACCATCACAATCTGAGGTAAATCACCGGTGAGGGTCAACAACATTTTGTAGCAAAATCTTCTTGACGCGCTGCCTGTTGTAGACCCCCGCCCGAGTCCGGTCAGGCGTCCGCGCGAAACCGTTTGTTTTGTCATCGTTTTCTGCGAACCAGCGATTCCTGCAACGCCGTTCCCGCATTCCGGCAGACCCTTTGCATGCCTCCTCCGGAGGCGCTTTCCAGCACCCGAAGAACGCCGATTGCCTGCTTTTTGACCCCACAATGTGTGTTACGCGAAGGTTAACGCCCTAGATGTAGTGGCTCAGGATTCGTCCACAGGCATCGGATAGCGCCCGGGGATCACTCGATCCAATACCGCAGCATGCAGCGCCCGCTGGTCCAGCCACCCGGAATTGTCCCGTCGATGAAGCTGGTGCGCCCGTGGAACACACGCGTGTCATCCGCGATCAGCAGGTCCCCCTGCTCGAGCGTCACCCGGTGCTGCAGCTCGGACAGCTCCAGGTGCGCGTCGAGCACGTCAAAGGCATAGGTCTGCTCCGGCGTGACCGGTTGGCCCGCCCGGCGATGTGCGCTCTCTATATATGGACGCAGGTAGCGAAAGGACGGCCCATCGGTGGTCTCGCTCAGGACCGGCATGCGGAACAGCTCCGGCTCCGCTGTCATGCCGCGCCCTTCGAAGAAGAAGGGCTGTGAAAGTGTTTCCAACACGCCGGGGATGCGCCGCATGGCCGCCAGTATCTCGTCGCCGCGGATCAGGATCGACTCGCCGCCCAGAAAGGCGGGCGAGGCACAGGCGAGAATCAGGAAGCGCATCGGCTCGGGCCGGTTGACGCTGTCGGTGTGGATGTCGCCACCCTGCCGCGTCTGGTGATACCGCGCGCCATCCTCGATCCGGCCGACGTTGCGGTCGTAGACCTCGATCACGCGATCCCCCGCCTCGTTCTGGACCATCGGCTGGCCAAGACTTTCGGCGATGGCCATGCAGGCCGCCTTGAAGCTCTCGTATCCATCACAATGCCGGGCCAGTGGCAGGACGAAGAAATCATCTGCAGCGATCCGTGCCGTCACGTCCTGCGCGAACCGCGCCCGGTCTTCGGCATCTCCGGCCAGAACCCCGTTCAAAAGGGCTGTATCGAGATCAAATTGAGACATGAAAACCGTCTCCACATCAGAACTATACTGAACAGTCTAGATCACGGATCGCGTTGAGGGAACCGCAAATATCACGGCGACGTGATCGCGCGTGATGAATGGGTGCAAATGGAAAGGAGGATGGTCGGGGCGGCGAGATTCGAACTCACGACCCCCTGTACCCAAAACAGGTGCGCTACCAGACTGCGCCACGCCCCGGACCGAGGCGGTGCTTACCGCCAGTGCGCCCGGTTGAAAAGGCCTAACATGCCCAGGCGGCGGACTCGGCGGGAATGGAGGGGCTGCGCAACAGGCTGCCGACCGTAATGCCCAGATCGCGGGCGACGCCGCCGTTGATCTCGAGCACGTACTGGATGTCCGTCCCGCCATCTATCATGGTCTCGTCACCGGGAACGGCGTTGACATGGATTTTCTGCAGGGTGCCGGTGGCGTCAAAGAAAAGCATGTCCAGCGGGATCAGCGTGTTGCGCATCCAGAACGCGATCCGGGCCTGCGGCGCGGGATAGACGAACAGCATGCCCGCCCCCATGGCCATCTCTTCGCGGTACATCAGGCCCTGCGACCGTTCCCCCGCCGTTTCAGCCAGTTCCACACGGAAACGGGCGTTGCCCCAGTCGCCGCGCAGCTCAACCACGTCAGGGCGACAGGCGGCTGCGGTGGCGGAAACCAGCCCGAACAGGAACAGCACCGAGGCAAACAGGGTCCGCATCGCGCCTCAAACCTCCGGCTCGGGTTCGAGCGCGGCTTCCCACTGGCGGACTTCCATCGCCATCTTGCCCCGGCGACCGTCCATCTGGCGGATCGCGATCGCCTCGCCCGGCGACAGGTCGGCAAGGCCGGAGGCCCTCAGAACCTCGATATGCAGAAACACGTCGTCCGAACTCCCGAACACATTGGCAAAGCCGAAGCCCTTGCCCTTGTCGAACCATTTAACGCGCGCGGGCTCCAGTGGAAGCGCGCGGAGCTGAGACTCGTCGATTTCCTGAAAATCCGCCAGCGTCGCGGGCCCGGCGGGACGCGGCGCGTCGATCGCGTGGATCTCGAGCGCCTGCACACCGCGGTCGGTGCGCTGCGCGGTAATGTCCACCTTTGCGCCGTCGGCGATCGAACTCTGCCCGAAGTTCCGGAGCACGTTGATGTGCAACAGGATATCAGGCCCGCCATCATCACCGACGACGAACCCAAACCCACGGCCCACATCAAACCATTTCACAACACCCCTGACCCTCGTAACGCCCTTCTTGTCGAACACGTATTCACCCAGCCCTGTGTTATCGACCGGTCTAATGAAAGAGCCACATTACGGGTAGAGCCTTTCCACGTCCCAACCCATTGTTTCCTCCCGCTTTACCCAACGGAACCTGTCGTGCAACCGGAATGCACCGTCGGCCCAGAACTCAATTTCAACCGGCGACAGCCGGAACCCGCCCCAGAACGGGGGACGCGCAGGATCGGGCCCATGGGCCGCGGTCACCTTTGCGACCTCGGCCATAAGTGCCCCCCGCGAAGAAAGCGGTCGGGACTGCTTCGATGCCCAGGCTCCGAGCCGCGACTTGAGCGATCTCGAAGAATAATAGTCATCTGCCTGGGTACCTTCCTCGCGCGTGATCGTGCCACGCACCCGGATCTGCCTGCGCAAACTTTTCCAGTGCATCACGAAAGCGGCCATCCCCGTGCCTTCGATCTCCTGCGCCTTTACGCTAGCGTAATTCGTATAGAAAACGAAAGCCTCAGCTTCAATTTCTTTCAACAAAACCATACGGACATTGGGCAAACCCGCCTTGTCTACTGTTGCAAGAGCAATGGCATTGGGGTCATTCACCTCTGTCTTCTCGGCCTCTGCCAGCCACCGGCGGGCGATCGCGAACGGATCCTCCCCGGCGAATATCCCGTCCCTGTCTGCCATGTGACCTCCGTGCCGCCGGGACCAGCCCGGCCTTGATGACCTGATGCCAATCGCCTAAAGGATTTGCACGAAAGCAAAGATCAGGCGGGGTGCGTCCGATGTCAAACAACCTGATGGCAGGAAAGCGCGGGCTGATCATGGGCCTGGCCAATGACAAGTCCATCGCCTGGGGCATTGCGCAGGCCTGCGCCGATGCCGGGGCAGAACTGGCGTTCTCCTATATGGGCGACGCGTTCCGCAAACGGGTCGAACCGCTTGCGGCGCAACTGGGCGTCACGCAGCTGTTCGACTGCGACGTCTCGGACGAAGAGTCGATCGACGCCTGCTTCCGCGGGATCGACGAGGCATGGGGCGGGCTCGACTTCCTCGTTCATGCCATCGGCTTCTCGGACAAGAACGAACTGCGCGGCCGCTATGTCGACACCAGCCGCGCCAATTTCGTCATGACGATGGACGTTTCGGTCTACAGCTTCACCGCCGTCGCGGCGCGGGCGGAAAAGCTCATGAAGCCGGGTGGTTCCATGGTGACGCTGACCTATTACGGCGCCGAACAGGTGATGCCGCATTACAACGTCATGGGCGTCGCCAAGGCCGCGCTCGAGGCGTCGGTCAAGTATCTGGCCGAGGATCTGGGCAAGGACGGCATCCGCGTCAACGCGATCTCGGCCGGACCGATCAAGACGCTCGCGGCCTCGGGCATCGGCGACTTCCGCTATATCCTGAAGTGGAACGAGCTGAACTCGCCCCTGCGCCGCAACGTCACGCAGGAAGAGGTCGGCAAGGCCGCGCTCTACCTGCTGTCGGACCTCGGCTCGGGCACCACGGGCGAGAACCTGCATGTCGACGCGGGCTATCACGTCGTCGGCATGAAGGCCGTCGACGCTCCCGACATCCACAAGGGCGGCCAGGGGGACTGACCTCTTGGACGCGGCGCACCTGATCGCGTTCAACCTCACCCTGCTGGCGGCCATAGCCAGCCCCGGCCCTTCGCTGCTCTACTCGATCCGCACCACGCTGGTGCATGGCCGCCGCACCGGCCTTGCCACCGCCATGGGCCTCGTCGTCATGGCGGTGCTCTGGACGGTGGCCGCGCTTCTCGGCCTTGACGCGCTGTTCCGCCTGTTCCCCGCCCTCTTCCTCGCGCTTAAGCTCTTCGGCGCGGCCTACCTGATCCGTCTCGCCTGGCAGACATGGAAACACGCCGCCGATCCGGTCAGCCCCGCCGGCGGCCCCTCCACCCGCAGCGCCTTCCTCAACGGGCTGCTGGTCAATCTCGGCAATCCGAAGTCGGTCCTTTTCGCCGCCGCCGTGATCGTGGTCATCTTCCCGCCCGACCTCTCCGCCGCGGACAAGGCGCTCATCGCGCTGAACCAGTTCGTGGTCGAGCTGGTTGTCCAGCCCGCCATCGTGCTGGTGATGAGTTCGGGCGCCGTCGCCCGCCGTTACCTCGCGCTCAAGCCGCGGATCGACCGGATTACGGCCGGGGTCCTGGGCCTCCTTGCCGTCAAGGTCGCCGCATGAGGCACGCATTCACTCGACAGGACCGCCCCGCACGGGCTATCAGACCCGCCATCCGCCGGACCGTACCCGGCGCAAGCACTGCATAGGGACAGGAGAGACAGACCCATGCCCGAGACCCTACTGCCGCACGAAAAGGGCTTTCACGTCAGCTGGGACCAGATCCACCGCGACAGCCGCGCGCTGGCATGGCGGCTGGACGGGCACGGCCCCGACGACGGCGCATGGCGGGCAGTGGTCGCCGTAACGCGCGGCGGCATGGCCCCCGCGATGATCGTGGCCCGCGAACTCGACATCCGCATCGTCGACACGATCTCGGTGAAAAGCTACAACCACCAGGCCCAGATGGACGCCAAGGTCCTCAAGGCGCCGGACGCGGAAATGATGGGCGACGGCACCGGCATCCTGATCGTCGACGACCTCGTCGACAGCGGCAAGACGCTGGAACTGATCCGCCGCCTCTACCCCAAGGCGCATTTCGCGACAGTCTACGCCAAGCCGCAGGGCCGTCCGCAGGTCGACACCTTCATCACCGAGGTCAGCCAGGACACGTGGATCTTCTTCCCCTGGGACATGGCGATGCAATACGTCAAACCCTATCGCGGATCCGACTGACCCCCGCCTCACCCGCCCGGCCTAAGTCATTTCGCGCAGGTCCCCTGCTTCTTCTGGTCTGAAATACTTTCGGGGGGAATCGGCCCGGCACGGGCCGATGGGGGGCAGACAGCCCCCCTCCCCGCTGACCGCGATCACGGGCGTCAGCCGCCCGTCTCCGCCTCCCACCGACGCTGCATCTCCTCCGGCGGCAGGTCCTCGACCACCTGCCCGAGGAACCACCGGTGACCGAACGGATCCTGCACCACCGCGTTGCGATCCCCGAAACTCTGCGTCTTGGGCCGCCTCAGCACCAGTGCCCCGGCCGCCTCGGCCCGCGCCGTCGCCGCGTCGCAATCCCCGACCCGCAGATGCAACGACACCGCCGTCCCGCCCAGCGTGTCCGGGGCGATCGCGCCGAAATCGGGGTATTCGTCGGCAAGATAGAAGACCGATCCGCCGATTTCCACCTCCGCATGGCCGATCCGCCCGTCGCCGGGATCGGTCATCCGGAACAGCTCCCGCGCGCCGAAGGCGGCAACGTAGAAACCGATCGCCTCCGCCGCGCCGCGCGCGACAAGATACGGGGTAAGGGTCTGGTCACGGTCCATGCCGATCCTCCTTGCCGGTGAATTTTATTTACGTTACGATCAGTAAAGAAAATGAGTCAAGACCCGGAGAAACCCCGTCGCGGCCGCCCGCCCTCGGCCGCTGCCCGCCGCAAGGCGCTTTCCGCCGCGCGCGCCATCCTGCTGCAGGACGGCTTTGGCCGCCTGACCATGGAAAAGGTCGCTCAGGCCTCGGGGGTCGGCAAACCCACCATCTACCGCAACTGGGCCAACGCGCAGGACCTCGCACTCGCCGCCCTGATCGACGAGGCCCCGGATCCCGCGCCCGAACCGGACCTGCCCCCGGACCGCGCCCTGACCGATCAGCTGACCCGGATCTGCGCGGCCTTCGCCTCGACCCGCGGTCGCCAGATCGCGCAGGCCCTCGCCGCCGCCGATCCCGACAGCGAATTCACCCGCGCCTTCCGCAACCGCGTGATCTTCGAAAGCCGCGAGGCCGGCCGCGCCATCCTGACCCGCGCCATCGCCACCGGCCTCCTGCCGCCGCAGGACGACATGGAGACGCTGCTCGACATGATCTACGGCCCGGTCTTCTTCCGCCTGCTCGCCGGACACCAGCCGCTCGACGCGACGCTGGCCGAGACGGTCACCGCGCGCATCTTCCCGTCGCGCTGACCCCACCCGCTTCATCTGGCCGGGAAAACTCCCGCCGGAGGCCGCCGCGTTCGGGCTCGATGCCCGAAAGCGGCGCAACCCGCGCGACGGGCCCCGCCCGTCGCAACACCGACATTGGCACCGCCATGATACCGACGTAAGACCGACGCAGGACCGATGCCCATCCGGAGACGCCGATGACCGCCCGCACCGCCACCACCTTCCCGCCCCCGGTGATGGAGGCGCGCCGCTGGCTCGAGGGCGTGACCTTCACGAACGACCGCCCGCTCATCAACGTGAGCCAGGCCGCCCCGGTGGAAGTCCCCCCCGAACCGCTCCGCCGCGAAATGGCGCGGCTGGTGATGGAGGAACCGCAGGCGCACCTTTATGGCCCCGTCCTGGGACTGCCGGAGTTGCGCAGCGAAATCGCGTCGCAATGGTCCGACGCATATGGCGGCGCGGTCACGCCGGGACAGGTGGCCATCACCTCGGGCTGCAACGAAGCGTTCTGCGCGACAATCGAGACGCTGACCGCCGAAGGGGACGAGGTCATTCTCCCAACCCCATGGTATTTCAACCACAAGATGTGGCTCGACATGGCCGGCGCCGTGGCCGTCGCGCTGCCCACGGACGACAGCCTGATCCCCGATCCGGCCGCCGCCCGCGCACTGATCACGCCCCGCACCCGCGCCATCGCGCTGGTCAGCCCCAACAACCCCGGCGGAGTCGAATACCCGCCCGCGGTGCTGCGCGGATTCTACGACCTCTGCCGCGATGCGGGCATCGCGCTGATCCTCGACGAGACCTACCGCGACTTCCACTCCTCGCCGCAGGCCCCGCACGACCTGTTCACCGACCCCGACTGGTCGGACACGCTGATCCAGCTCTATTCATTCTCCAAGGCCTACCGCCTGACCGGCCACCGCGTCGGCGCGATGGTGACATCCGCCGAGCGGCTGGCCGAGGTCGAGAAATTCCTCGACACCGTCACCATCTGCCCCGCCCAGATCGGCCAGTTCGCGGCGCTCTGGGGGATGCGCAACCTCTCGCAATGGCTGGCAGGCGAACGGCAAGAGACCCTCTCCCGCCGCGCCGCTGTCGAATCCGGTTTCGCCCCTCTCGCGGCACAAGGCTGGCGCCTGCTCGGTTGCGGCGCCTATTTCGCCTATGTCGAGCATCCGTTCGACCTCCCCTCGGACGTCTTGGCCAAGCGGCTGGTGGCCGAGGCGGGCGTGCTGCTGCTGCCCGGCACCATGTTCACGCCGCCCGGCGATCCGGCAGGCGCAAGGCAACTGCGCATCGCCTTCGCCAACGTCGACGTCGCGGGGATCGGGCGGCTGATCGACCGGCTGGCGGGTTTCGCCCCCTGATCGCGCGGAATTGACCACCGTCAACTTCGGGCCCGGCGGCGACGCAGGCTTGTGACACGGGCCCGCGCGCATTAGACATCGCCAACCGGAACAGGCAGGACAGCAAGGGGAGCACGCAATGGCGGCGAAGAAGGCGGGACAGGCAGCGCTGTGGATAGTCATTGCGCTACTCATCGTCGGGCTGGGAGGCTTCGGCGTGACCAACTTCTCGGGCCAGATCACCTCGATCGGTTCGGTCGGCGGCAAGGACATCGACGTCGATGCCTATGCCCGCGCCCTGCAGGAGGAACTGCGCGCGATCGAGGCGCAGACCGGCCAGCGGCTGTCCTTCGAGGATGCCGAACAGATGGGTCTGGTCGAGGCGACGCTGTCGCAGGTCATCACCAACCGCGCCTTCGATGCGGAGAACGAACGCCTCGGCATTTCGGTGGGCGACGCTACGCTGGCCGAACAGCTGCGCCAGATCCCCGCGTTCCAGGGGCTGGACGGCAATTTCGACCGTGACGCCTATGCCGCCGCGCTGGACCGGATCGGCATGTCCGACGGCAAGTTCGAGGACCGCCTGCGCGAGGAAACCGCGCGCACCATCCTGCAGAGCGCCGTCGTTTCCGGTATCCAGATGCCCGCCGCCTATTCCGCGACGATCCTGAACTACGTGACGGAAAAGCGCAAAGTCAGCTGGGTCAAACTGGATCAGGACAGCCTCGACGCGCCGCTGCCCGAACCGACCGAGGAAGAGCTGCGCGCCTTCTACGACGAAAACCTCGACCGCTACATGATCCCCGAACGCAAACAGATCACCTATGCGCTGCTCTCGCCCGAAATGGTGCTGGACGCGGTCGAGATCGACGAGGACACGCTGCGCCGCGCCTACGAGGACCGGCGCGCCGAATTCGAACGTCCGGCGCGGCGTCTGGTCGAACGGCTGATCTTTTCCGACGAGGCCACCGCGCAGGCCGCGCGCGACCGGCTGGACTCGGGCGAGGTGGATTTCGACACGCTGGTCGAGGAACGCGGCCTGTCGCTGTCGGATGTCGACCTTGGCGATGTGACGGAACCCGAACTCGGTTCCGCCGGGGCCGAAATCTTTGCCGCCGAAAGCGGTCAGGTCGTGGGCCCGCTGCCCAGCGACCTCGGGCCCGCGCTGTTCCGCATCAACGGCATCTTCCCGGCCCAGACCACCGCCCATGAGGACGCCATCGCCATCGTGCGCGACGATCTGGTCGCCGACCGGGCCCGCCGTCAGGTGGACAGCCAGCGCGAGGCGATCGAGGACCTGCTGGCCGGTGGCGCGACGCTGGAGGACCTGGCGCAGGAATCCGGCATGCAGCTCGGCACCATCGACTGGTACGAAGGGCTTGGCGAAGGCGTCGCGGCCTATGACGGCTTCGACACCGCTGCCGCCGCACTCGAGGACGGCGCCTATCCCGAACTGCAGCAGCTTGATGATGGCAGCCTCGTCGCCATGCGGCTGGACGGCACGCTGGATGCCGAACCTTCGCCCTACGAGGAAGAAGCCAGCCGCGTCCGCGCGGGGTGGGAGAACCGTGAAACCATGGCCCGGCTGCGGACCAGGGCGGAAACCCTGCGTGCACAGCTGCAGGAGGCCGCCACCTTCGAATCCCTTGGGCTGGAGCCGCAGACCGAGGAGCTGACCCGCGCGGGTTCCGCGCTCGGCGCGCCACGGGCCATGGTGGAACAGCTCTTCACCATGCAACCGGGCGAGGTTGCCACGACCGAGGGCTTCGGCGGGGTGCAGCTGTTCCGTCTGGACGAAATCCTGCCGCCCTCCGAGGACGACCCGCAGGTCGCGGAGCTGACCGGCGGTATCACCGACGCGGCCTCGCAGAGCGTCGGGCAGGACCTGTTCCGCGCCGTCGCATCCGATATCCGCACCCGGCTGGGCGTGAACATCGACCAGTCGGCGCTCAACGCGGTCCACGCGAACTTCCGCTGACATCGGCACGGACACCGGCAGAACGAGAAAACGGCGGAGGGGATCACCCTTCCGCCGTTTTTCTTTGCCTGCCGCCCTGCCCTCACGATCCCCGAACCGCGTTGTGCCTGAGTAGCGGGTCAGCTTCCGATACGGGGAAGGCACGCCAACGGCCGCCGCAGCGTTCGCGGCAAGGACACGCCTCGCGCGGTCCTGCCGTGTTCATCGAAGGCACAAAAAGAAACGGCGGACAGGTCCCCCTCTCCGCCGCCTGTCTCACAACCACCTCCGGGCGCTCAGCCGTCGCCGCCGTCCGCCCCGGCCCCGTCCAGCAGCAGCGCCGAGATCGGCGCGAGCGCGACCCGGCTGGCCCGGTCCTGAAGCCCCCAGACCAGCAGCGCCTGGATCGTTTCGGGGCGCAGGCGGCCGATCATGATGACGCCCCCCTCCTGCCCCGCGCGGAACGCGGCATGGTCGAGGAAACGGCGGATCACGTCGGCGTCCTGCCCGTCCGAATCGAAATCCCGGAACACGGTCGCGGCGGGCACGCCCACCTTCACGGCCAGCTTGCGCGCCGTGTCAAACCCGTTGGGAAACAGCACCAGCCCCCGGCCCGACTGCATCAGCGCCGAGGCGAGCTGCGTCGACACCGAGGTCGATTTCTGCAGGCCCAGACCGGGTTTCTCGACCACCGCGGTCACTTCGGGCAGCGCGCTGAACCACGATTCCAGCGAGGTCTCCACGTCCCGTGGCTGCGCGCCCTCAGGCAGCGATCCGAGCAGAGCGGTTTCGAACCCGGCGGCCCGGTAGGCGGCGAGCGCCTCGGGCGCGCCGTCCCATGCCGCGTCGACGGCGATGGTCAGGGGATAGGGAAAGCCCGACAGCACCGTCGCATCGGTCGCCGATGTGCCGTCGTCCATCAGGACGATCGACATCAGCGGCTTGTCCTCGGGATTGCTGAACGCGGCGGCATAGCGCCGGATCGGCGGCAGGCTCGGGTCGTCTGCCGCGGGCATCGCTTCGGCAGGTGCGGCCGTCTCGGTTCCGGCGGGCTGGTCTTGCCCGATCGACGGCAGCGATCCGCGCCGGGTGTCGCCGCCCCGTTCGGTCAGGCGCCCGGCAGGACGGCCGGGGATCGCGCCCTGGGCCGACGCATCGCCCTGCGTGGCCTCCGCCGCGGCGGTATCGACCGGCGCACTGTCCTGTTCCGCGGCGTCCTGCCCGTCGGCGGGCGCCTCGGCCACTGCGGCAGGTTCGGGGGCGGGCGCGGCCTCCGGCGCAGGGCTGGCGTCGGGCGTGGCCTCGGGCCGCGGCGCTTCCGGCGCGGTTTCGACGGCGGCGCGGGCCTCCTCGGCGACCGGCGTTTCGACCGTGGCGGGCACGTCGGGCGCGGCTTCGGCCGTCACTTCGCCCGGCATCGCGGGCATGTCCTGCCCCGCGGCGGGCGGCTGCGGCGTGCCATCGGTTCCCGGCACGGCCAGCGGCGCTTCGGCGGCGGCGACCAGGTCGCCCATCGGGAAGCCGGCGGAGGGATCCTCGGCGGTTGGGACCGCCTGTGCGACCGGCGCTTCGGCGCTTGCGGCGGGCGGGGACGGCGGCGCGGCGGATTCGGTGACAAGCACCGGTTCCGTCTCGCCCGCGGGCGCGTCCGGTGCGCCATCGGCCGGCACGGCCTGAACCGGCGCCTCGGCCACTGCAGGCGCTTCGGGCGCACCACTGTCACCGGCGGCGGGCGGAGTAGCAGTCAGGGTGCTCTCGGGGGCCCCGGTCTCGGGCCGGACGCCGGGGGCCTTGGCGGCGCTGCCGACCGCTTCGGTGCCGTCCGGCTCGGGCGCGGCGGGGCTTGCGGCCTCGGGCGGCTTGCTGACAGCCTGCGCGCCGGGAAGGGCCGCCGGCGCGTCCTCGCGCGACTGGTGGAACTGGGATCCCGGCGGGACATCCGCCTGCCCGGTCGCGGGGGGCGCGTCGCCCGGCAGCGTTCCGTTCAGCGACACCACCGCCAGCAGGAGGAAGGAGATGATGACTCCCCAGAATAGTCCCGAAATGAATCCCCGGTTCACGTGCGCTGCGCCTCTTGCTCTGCGGGCGTTCCGCCGCCCGGCGATATTCCCCAGCACCACCCCGGTCCGGCCTTGACGGCCCGCACGGGGTCGGAGCATGTATGTCCCGCCCCGCACCTGCCGCACCCGCGACAGGCTGCTCACCGGGGCTTGCGTATTCGGCGCAGCTTACCACAAGATGGGCGACTGCACAGTGCCCACGGCCAATCAAAAGACCGGCATTTTACCGGCCAGGGGACCAGACCGCACATGAGTGACGCCATCAAGCCGATGATCGCCGCCGCCGCCGAACGCTCGCTGACCCGGAAAGAGGCCCGCGCCGCGTTCGACATCCTGTTCGCAGGCGAAGCGACACCCAGCCAGATCGGCGGCCTGCTGATGGCGCTCAGGACGCGGGGCGAGACCGTGGACGAGATCGCCGCCGCCGCCGCCGCGATGCGCGCGAAGTGCAACGCCGTGACCGCGCCCGAAGGCGCGATGGACATCGTCGGCACCGGCGGCGACGGCAAGGGCACGCTGAACATCTCGACCGCCGCCGCCTTCGTCGTGGCGGGCGCGGGCGTGCCGGTTGCCAAGCACGGCAACCGCAACCTGTCGTCGAAATCCGGCGCGGCGGACGCCCTGACCCAGATGGGAATCGACGTGATGGTCGGCCCGAATGTCGTTGAAAGGGCGCTGAAAGAGGTCGGTATCGCCTTCATGATGGCGCCCATGCACCACCCGGCCATGGGCCATGTCATGCCCACCCGGACCGAGCTGGCAACCCGGACGATCTTCAACATCCTCGGCCCGCTGACCAACCCCGCGGGCGTCAAGCGCCAGCTGACCGGCGCGTTCTCCCGCGCGATCATCCGGCCAATGGCCGAGACGCTGGGCGCGCTCGGGTCCGAACACGCGTGGCTTGTCCACGGCTCGGACGGGACGGACGAGTTGACTATCACCGGCATCAGCTGGGTCGCCGCGCTGGAACGCGACGGCTCGGTCCGCGAGGTCGAACTGCACCCCGAGGACGCGGGCCTGCCGGTGCATCCGTTCGAGGACATCGTCGGCGGCACGCCCGAACAGAACGGCCGCGCGTTCCGCGCCCTGCTGGACGGGGCGGCCTCCGCCTATCGCGACGCCGTGCTGCTCAATTCCGCGGCAGCACTGGTGGTCGCCGAGGCGGCAGCCGACCTGCGCGAGGGCGTCGCGATGGCGCGCGAGAGCATCGACAGCGGTCGCGCCCGCGAAAAGGTCGAGGGGCTGGCGCGGGTCACCTCGGGCAAATAGGCCGTGCCGGACCTGCCCCCGACCCTCGGCGCGTGGTCCGACCTGCCGTTCTTCGCCCGTGACTTGCCCGCGATCCGCGACCGCCTCGCCGCCGAGACGCGCGTCATCCTGCCGCCCGACCACCAGCGCTTTGCCGCGCTGGAGGCCGCGCAGCCCGACGCGGTGCGGGCCGTCATCCTCGGGCAGGATCCCTACCCCACGCCCGGCCATGCGCATGGCCTTGCCTTCTCCGCCGAACCGGACGTGCGCCCCCTGCCCCGGTCGCTTGGCAACATTTACCGCGAGATGCAGGACGATCTCGGCGCGGCCCCGCCGAACGGCGATCTCAGGTTCTGGGCAAGGCAGGGTGTGCTGTTGCTGAACACCGCCCTCTCCGTCCCTGCGGGCGAGGCCGGCGGCCATGCGAAGCTCGGCTGGGACCGGCTGACCCGGCAGGTCCTCCAGCGCCTGTCCGACCGCCCCCGCGCCTTCGTCCTGTGGGGCGGCCACGCGCAGAAGTTCCGGGATGCGATCACCGGCGACGATCACCTGATCCTCGCCAGCGCCCACCCCTCGCCGCTCTCCGCCCGGCGCGGCTTTTTCGGGTCGCGGCCATTTTCATCGGTGAACAAGTGGCTTACAGCAAGGGGCGAAAAAGACATCAACTGGACCGACCCCGACGGGGCGTGAGGTATCATGACCGAAACCGTGCTGGACCGGATCAAGGCCTACAAGCTGGACGAGATCGCGGCGGACAAGGCCGCCAAGCCGCTGGAAGCCGTCGAGGCCGAGGCGCGCGAGGCCTCGCCCGTGCGCGGCTTTGCCGACGCGCTGCACGAGGCGTCGCGGCAGGGCTATGGCCTGATCGCCGAGATCAAGAAGGCTTCGCCCTCCAAGGGCCTGATCCGTCCCGATTTCGACCCGCCAGCCCTGGCCCGCGCCTATGCCGAGGGCGGCGCGGCCTGCCTGTCGGTGCTGACCGACACGCCCTCCTTCCAGGGCGACAAGAGCTTCCTGACCGCCGCACGCGAAGCCTGCGACCTGCCGGCGCTGCGCAAGGATTTCATGTACGACACCTACCAGGTGGCCGAGGCGCGCGCGCTCGGGGCGGACTGCATCCTGATCATCATGGCCTCGGTCAGCGATGCGCAGGCGGCGGAGCTGGAGGCGGCGGCCTTCGCGTGGGACATGGACGTTCTGATCGAGGTCCATGACGACAAGGAACTCGAACGCGCGGCGCTGCTGAAGTCGCGCCTGATCGGCATCAACAACCGCGACCTGCGCACGTTCGAGACCACGCTCGACACCACGCGGCGGCTGGCGCGGATGGTGCCCGAGGACCGGATCATCGTCGCCGAAAGCGGGCTCTCCACCCCCGCCGACCTCGCCGATCTCGCCCGCTACGGCGCGCGCTGCTTCCTGATCGGAGAAAGCCTGATGCGGCAGGACGACGTGGCCACCGCCACCAAGGCGCTGCTCGACGTGCCCCCCGCCAATCCGGGGATGGGAGGCGGTCTCTGATGCCGCTGACCCATTTCGACGGCAAGGGCGACGCCCACATGGTCGACGTCACCGACAAGGCGGTAACGGACCGGGTCGCCGTCGCCGGTGGATGGATCAGGATGCTGCCCGAGACCTTTGAGATCATTGCTGAAGGCCGCGCCAAGAAGGGCGACGTCCTGTCCGTCGCGCGGCTGGCGGGGATCATGGGGGCCAAGCGGACGGCGGACCTGATCCCGCTCTGCCATCCCCTGCCGATCACCAAGGTCGCGGTGGAACTGACACTCGACCCCGACCTGCCCGGCGTCCGCGCCGAGGCGACCGTCAAGACCACCGGCCAGACCGGGGTGGAGATGGAGGCGCTGACCTCGGTCTCGACGGCGCTGCTGACCGTCTACGACATGGCCAAGGCCGTGGACCGGGGGATGGAGATCGGCGGCATCCACGTCCTGCTGAAGGACGGCGGCAAGTCCGGCCGCTACGAGGCCGCACGGTGATCTCGGTCGAGGAGGCGCTGGCCGGTCTCTTCGGCCTCGTCACCCCGCTGGGGTCCGAAACGGTGCCCCTCACCCGCGCCTCGGGCCGCGTTCTGGCCGAAGACATCGTCGCCCGCCGCGACCAGCCGCCCTTCGCCGCCTCCGCCATGGACGGATACGCCGTGATCGCCGCCGAGGCGGTGCCGGGCGCCACCTTCCGCGTGATCGGCGAGGCCGCCGCCGGCGCCCGCCACGCAGGCAAGGTCGGGCCGGGCGAGGCCGTCCGCATCTTCACCGGCGCGCCGATGCCCGAGGGCGCGGACCGCGTGGTGATCCAGGAGGATACGGAGCGCGACGGCGACACGATCCGCCTGACCGACGCGCTGGACGAAGGCCCCCATGTCCGCGCCGCAGGCGGCGACTTCCGCATCGGCGACCGGATCGCCGCGCCCCGTCGCCTGACCCCCGCCGACATCGCGCTGGCCGCCGCGATGAACCACCCCGCCCTGACCGTGACCCGCCGCCCTGCGGTGGCCCTGATCGCCACCGGCGACGAGCTGGTCATGCCGGGCGAGGAACCGGGGCCGGACCAGATCGTCGCCTCGAACAGCTTCGGCCTGAAGGCGCTGCTGGAGACCGAGGGGGCCGAGGCGCGTCTGCTGCCCGCCGCCCGCGACAACGAACCCAGCCTGCGCCACGCTTTCGCGCTGGCCGAAAGCGCGGACCTGATCGTCACCATCGGCGGCGCGTCGGTCGGCGATCACGACCTCGTCGGCAAGGTGGCGTCCGACATGGGCCTCGACCGGCAGTTCTGGAAAGTGGCGATGCGCCCGGGCAAGCCGCTGATGGCGGGACGGCTGAACGGCACGCCGATGATCGGTCTGCCCGGCAACCCGGTCTCGGCCATGCTCTGCGGCCATGTCTTCCTGCGCCCCGTCATCCGCGCGATGCTCGGACTGCCTGCCGCCGGCCTCGCGCCGGAGCACACCCGCCTCGCCGCCCCCGTCGCCGCGAACGGGCCGCGCACGCATTACATGCGGGCCGAGATGACCCCGGACGGCATCCGCGCCTTCGACCGTCAGGACAGCGCGCTGCTGTCCGTGCTGGCACGTGCCGACTGCTTCCTGATCCGCGAACCGAACGCCCCGGCGCTCGAGGCGGGTGCGACGGTGCCCTACCTCCTGGCGCGCTAGGTGGTCGCCCGGTCCGGGCGAACCCCTCAGAACACCTCGCGCCAGAACGCGGGCATGAACAGCACGAAAACCGTCATCAGCTCCAGCCGCCCGGCATACATGCCCAGTGCCAGCGCCCATTTCGCACCGTCCGGCAGCGGCGCGTAGTTCCCCGCCGGCCCGATGACCCCGCCGACCCCCGGCCCCACGTTCGCCACGCTGGTCAGCGCCCCGCTGATCGCTGTGTCCATGTCCAGCCCGTAGAGCGCCAGCACCGCCGCCAGCGCCCCGATCGTCGCGGTGTAGAGCGTGAAGAACACCAGCACGCCCTGCACGACATCGGGCGCCACCGCCCGGCCCTCGTAGCGGATCGCGTCGACCCGGTGCGGCGCGCGGATCATGCGGACGTAGTGGCGCACCGACCGGGCGAGGATGATCCACCGCATCGCCTTGGCCCCGCCCGAGGTCGAGCCGGTGCAGCCGCCGAGCGCGGTGAGGAAGAAGAAGACGGCCACCGCGAACGGCCCCCAGAGCGTGTAGTCCGTCGTTGCGAAGCCCGTCGTGGTGACGACCGAGACGACGTTGAACGCCACCAGCCGCAGCGCCTCGAACGGCGGGATCCGGTGCGACAGGGACAGCCAGATCGACATCGACAGGATCACGACGGCAAAGAAGATCAGGATCGCCCGCACCTGTTCGCTGACCGCGCGGCGGCCATAGATCAGGCGGATGTACCACGCGAAGGGCAGCCCGCCCGCCAGCATGAAGACCACCGCCGACCACTGCAGGAACGCGCTGTCGAAATGCCCGAACGACGCGTCCGAGGTCGAATAGCCCCCCGTCGAAACCGTCGCCAGCGCATGGGCCGCCGCCTCGAACGGGGTCATCCCGCCCAGCTCGTAGGCAAAGGCGCAGGCCCCCGTCAGCCCGAGGTAGACCCAGACCGTCGCGCCCGCGAACCGCGCGGCGCTGGCCAGTTCCTTGTCCCCGGTTTCCGAGCTTTCGGTGCGGAACAGCTGCATCCCCCCGGCCCGCAGGATCGGCAGGAAGGCGATGCCGGTGACGATGAAGCCGATCCCCCCGATCCACTGCAGCAGGGCCCGCCAGATCAGCACCCCCGGCTCCATCGTGTCGAGGCCGGACAGGATCGTGGCCCCGGTGGTGGTGATGCCAGACATCGCCTCGAAGAACGCGTCGGTGGGGCTGAGATACCAGATCCACAGGGGAAACGCGCCCGCCGTCGCTCCGGTGATCCAGACGCTCGCGGTCAGCAGGAAGGCATGCACCCGGCGCGGTGGCCCAAGGCGGTTCACGACCGACAGGCAGATGGCCGCCCCGAGGAGACCGGCCAGCATGGCACCTTCCAGAAACTCCGGCCGGGTTTCCGGGAACAGCGCCGCGATCAGGGCCATGGCCAGCGCCATGACGCCCAGAAGGGCCCCGTTGATGAAAAGGACGAATGGCATGTCCCGCCCGCCGTATTGGCTCAGGCGCACTACATGGCGCAACCCGGCGGGATTGGACAGGGGGGCGCGTCAAAATTACCGCGCCGCCGGATTTCGCAGCCGAGTCAAAGCCCAAGGCGGAACAGCGCGTTGACACAAATAGTGAACAGGTGTAGAACAAAGCAGATGAACAACCTCAAGGGGCGTGGGCCATGTTGACCAAGAAGCAGCTCGACCTGCTTGAATTCATTCACAAAAGGATGCAGCGCGACGGCGTTCCGCCTTCGTTCGACGAGATGAAGGAGGCGCTCGACCTGCGCTCCAAGTCCGGCATCCACCGGCTCATCACCGCCCTCGAGGAACGCGGCTTTATCCGCCGCCTCGCGCACCGGGCCCGCGCGATCGAGATCGTGCGCCTGCCCGAAACGCTGGGGGGCGAGGCCAGGACCTTCACGCCCAAGGTGATCGAGGGCGGTGCGCCCGACCCGGCCGACCGTCCCTCTGCCGCGCAGGCCGTGGCCGTCGACGCGCTGGAACTGCCGGTCATGGGCCGTATCGCCGCCGGTGTCCCGATCGAGGCGATCAACCACGTGTCGCACCATGTCGCGGTGCCCGGCGCGATGATCTCGGGCCGGGGCGAGCATTACGCGCTTGAGGTGCGGGGCGACTCGATGATCGACGCGGGGATCAATGACGGCGACGTCGTGGTGATCCGCGAACAGTCGACGGCAGACAACGGCGACATCGTCGTGGCGCTGGTGCAGGATCAGGAGGCGACGCTGAAGCGTTTCTTCCGCCGGGGCGACCAGATCGAACTGGTGGCCGCGAACCCTGCCTACGAGACGCGGGTGCTGCCCTCGCACATGGTCAAGGTGCAGGGCCGTCTGGTCGGGCTGATCCGGACCTACTGAGCATCCGGCGGAGCGGTTTCAGGGGGGCGTCCAGGGGCGCCCCTTTTCGTTTGCGCGGGTAACGATCCAGCCGTCCGGGCTGCGGGTCAGAGCGGCCGAGGGCGTCGCGGCGTCGAAGATCAGACAGCCCTCCAGCGGCGGGGCCTTCGCGTTCGCCACGAGGATCCCGGCCCCGCACTCGGTGAGTTCCGACACCCGGACACGCCCGGTGACATGCCGGGCCAGGCCCTCCGGCACCAGCCGCCAGCGTGCCGCCGCCTCCTCCTGCGGGACCGGGTCGCCGTCGTTCTCCAGCCACGTCCCCGCGACGAACCCGCCGCCCCGCGCCCGCGACAGCGCCCGCCCTTCCTCTGTCATCACGCCGACCAGCGCCCCGCCCTCGGCCACGAGGACCTCCGGCCGCTCCGTGCCCCACCAGAGCAACCCGGCCAGCGCCAGCGGCACCATCCCTGCGGCCCGCAGCCGCCCCTGCCACAGGCACAGCATCAGCAGGCCGAGCGCGAAGAGCGGCAGCACCGGCGCATCCGGCGTGGGCACATGGCTCAACGCGCCGGGCAGATCGGCGACGCGTGTCGCGACGGTCAGGATCCATCCGATCCCCTGCCCCATGATCCACAGCGCGGGACCCTCGGCCCCGACCGTCATCAGCAGGGCGGCCGTCACCCCGGCGGGCATCACCAGCACGCCCATGACCGGCACCGCCAGCAGGTTCGCCACCAGCCCGAACCGGGCAATCTGGTTGAAATGCGCCGCCGCGACCGGGGCCGTCGCCAGCCCCGCGACGAAGGACGACAGGAAGACCGCCAGCACCGGCGCGATCCAGCGCGGCAGCCGCCCGCCACCCCGGTCGCGCAGCAATCCGAAGGCCGCGACCAGCGCGACGGTGGCGGAAAAGGACATCTGGAAGCCCGGCCCCAGCAAAGCCTCGGGCCGGAGCGTCAACACGATGAGCGCCGCGACGGCCACCGCCCGCAGGCTCAATGCCCGTCGGTCGGCCATCAGCGCCGCCAGCGCGACGGCGACCATGACAAAGGCCCGTTCGGTGGCGACATTGCCGCCCGAAAGGATCAGGTAACCGCCCGATGCGGTCAGCGCCGCGACGGCTGCGATCTTGTGCAGCGGCCAGCGCAGCGCGACCCACGGCACCGCCGCCAGCGCCAGCCGCACCGTGCCGAAGACGAACCCCGCCACCAGCCCCATGTGCAGGCCCGAAATGGCCAGCAGATGCGCGAGGTTCGCCGCGCGGAGCGCCACCACCGTCTCTTCGCGCATCGCCGACCGGTCGCCCGCGATCAGCGCCGCTGCCACGGCGCCCCGTTCGCCCGGCAGCCCTTCGCGGATGCGGTCGGCCAGCGCCATGCGCCAGCGGAAAACGCGGTCTTCACCGGCGACGGCGGGTGCGTACTCCAGCACCGGCGTCCGGGTGTAGCCGACCGCCCCGAGCCGTTCGAACCATGCGTGACGGCGGAAATCGAAGCCGCCCGGCTCCACCGGCCCGCCCGGCGGCGACAGATGGGCCGTGGCGACGACCGTGATCCCCGGCGCGGGCACCAGCCACCGCTGGTCGCCATGGAGCGAGATGCGCACCCGGCGCGGCACCTCGTCCGCGCCGAAGTCCAGCAGCCGCACCCGGTCCAGCGTCAGCCGCAGCGCGTCCGAGGCCGAGCGGTCGATGTCCACCACGCGCCCCTCGACCGGGCCATAATAGCGGAAGCCCAGCACCGGCCCGGCGACGAACGCCGTGCGTCCCGCGCCGACCGCCACGCCCGCCAGCGCCAGCGCCGCGGCCCAGAGCACCGGCCCGCCCGCCGCCCCCGCGCGGAGGGCCAGCCATCCAAGGCACACCGCCCCGCAAACCAGCCCCGCCACGACAGCAGACCCCGGTTCGGACGGCAGCGCGAAATACCCGGCGATGCCCGCGCCATAGGCGACGGGCGCCCAGGGGAACAGGTGACCCCGCTGCGCCGTCAGCACGGCGCCCGGAACGCTGAGAAGGCCCGGCACTTGTCTCCCCCCGGCGGCGTCGGTAGACAGACCCCGACGCTAGCCCGCTCACGGTTAGCAAGTGGTTAATCCGCCCGCCGAGGAGCCTCGATCCCCCCGCATGACCGACCAGATCGTCACCCGTTTCGCCCCCTCTCCGACCGGCTACCTGCACATCGGCGGTGCCCGGACGGCGCTGTTCAACTGGCTCTATGCCCGTGGCCGGGGCGGGAAATTCCTGTTGCGGATCGAGGACACGGACCGCACCCGCTCGACCCCCGAGGCGACGCAGGCGATCCTCGACGGGCTGGCGTGGCTCGGCCTCGACCACGATGGTGAACCCGTCAGCCAGTTCGAACGCGCCGACCGCCACCGCGAGGTCGCGCTGCAGATGCTGGCCGGAGGACATGCCTACAAGTGCTTCGCCACGCAGGAGGAAATCCAGGCGTTCCGCGATCAGGCCAAGGCCGAGGGCAAGTCGACCCTCTACCGCAGCCCGTGGCGCGACGCCGATCCCGCCACCCATCCCGACCTGCCCCACGTGGTGCGCCTGAAGGCCCCGCAGGAGGGCGCGACGGTGATCGCGGACCGCGTGCAGGGCGACGTGACGATCCGCAACGACCAGCTGGACGACATGATCCTGCTGCGGTCCGACGGCAATCCCGTCTACATGCTTGCGGTCGTGGTGGACGATCACGACATGGGGGTGACGCACGTGATACGGGGTGACGACCACCTCAACAACGCCGCGCGCCAGATGCAGATTTACCGCGCCATGGACTGGCCCCTGCCGGTCTATGCCCACATTCCCCTGATCCACGGGCCCGACGGCAAGAAGCTGTCCAAGCGGCATGGCGCGCTCGGCGTCGAGGAATACCGCGACATGGGCTATCCGGCCGCGGGAATGCGCAACTACCTCGCCCGCCTCGGCTGGAGCCACGGCGACGATGAATATTTCACCGATGCGCAGGCGATGGAGTGGTTCGATCTGGACGGCATCGGCAAGGGCGCAGCGCGGTTCGATTTCAAGAAGCTGGAGCATCTGTGCGGCCAGCACATCGCGGCGACCGAAGACGGTGCGCTGATGGACGAACTCGAGGCGTTTCTGGCCGTCACCGGCCAGCCCGCCCTGACCGGCGCGGCGCGCGACCGGGTGCGTGAAGCGATGCCCTTCCTCAAAGAACGGGCGAAGACCCTGCCGGAACTGCTTGAAAAGGCGCATTTCGCAACGACCGAGCGCCCGATAGAACCGGATGAAAAATCGGCAAGTGCATTGGATGTGCAGGCACGCACATGGCTCTCGGAATTGACGCCGCACCTGCGAGATGCTAGCTGGTCGAAAGACAAGCTGGAGGACGTACTGAATGGGTTTGCCCAGGACAGGGAAACCAAATTCGGCAAACTGGCGGCCCCTCTGCGTGCCGCTCTGGCAGGACGTTCCGCCACCCCCAGCGTTTTCGACATGATGATTGTACTGGGCAAGGATGAAACCCTCGCCCGCATCTCCGACGCCGCCGCCTGACATGGCAGCGCGGAATTAACCGACGCGCAAGGCGCGACAGATACGAGGCCGGGACACCCGGCAGGCAACAGAGGAAGGAAGAGAATGGCGGATACGAACAAGAAAGCAACGCTGACGATCGGCAACGAGAGCTACGATCTTCCGATCCTGTCCCCGACCGAGGGCCCGGACGTCATTGACGTGCGCAAGCTCTACGGTCAGGCCGACGTGTTCACCTACGATCCCGGCTTCACCTCGACCGCGTCCTGCGACAGCGCGATCACCTTCATCGACGGCGACGAAGGCATCCTGCTGCACCGCGGCTACTCGATCGACGAACTGGCCGAGAAATCGCATTTCCTCGAGGTCTGCTACCTCCTGCTCTACGGGGAACTGCCGACCGCCGCGCAGCTCGAGGATTTCGAGAGCCGGGTGACCAACCACACCATGGTGCATGAACAGATGCACCGGTTCTTCACCGGCTTCCGTCGTGACGCGCACCCGATGGCGATCATGACCGGCGTGGTCGGCGCGATGTCCGCGTTCTACCACGACTCTCTGGACATCCACGATCCGTGGCACCGCGAGGTCGCCTCGATCCGCCTGATCGCCAAGATGCCGACCATCGCGGCGATGGCCTACAAGTACTCGATCGGCCAGCCTTTCGTGTATCCGCGCAACGATCTGGACTTCGCGTCCAACTTCCTGCGCATGTGCTTTGCCGTTCCGGCGGCCGAATACCAGGTGAACCCGATCCTGAGCCGCGCGATGGACCGGATCTTCACCCTGCACGCGGATCACGAACAGAACGCCTCGACCTCGACGGTGCGTCTGGCGTCCTCCTCTGGCGCGAACCCGTTCGCCTGCATCGCGGCCGGCATCGCCTGCCTCTGGGGCCCGGCACACGGCGGCGCGAACCAGGCGGCGCTGGAAAGCCTCAAGGAAATCGGGACCGTCGACCGGATCGACGAATACCTCGCCCGCGCCAAGGACAAGGACGATCCGTTCCGTCTGATGGGCTTCGGCCACCGGGTCTACAAGAACTTCGACCCGCGCGCCCGCGTGATGAAACAGTCCTGCGACGAAGTGCTGGACCTGCTGGGGGTCGAGAACAACCCGATCCTCGCCGTCGCGAAGGAAGTCGAGAAGCGCGCGCTGGAAGATCAGTACTTCATCGACCGCAAGCTGTTCCCGAACGTCGATTTCTATTCGGGCATCATTCTGGAGGCCATGGGCTTCCCGACCTCCATGTTCACGCCGATCTTCGCCGTGTCGCGGACCGTCGGCTGGATCACCCAGTGGAAGGAAATGATCGAGGATCCGGCAATGAAGATCGGCCGTCCGCGCCAGCTCTATACCGGCCCGTCGCAGCGGAAATACGTCGAAGTCGAAAACCGCTGATCGACGCCGATACGCAACGAAAAAGGCGCCTCAGGGCGCCTTTTTTCATTCCTTCGGCACCAATTGCGCGTCCGGAAAATCACTGTCTCCTTAGACGCAACAATTCCATCACGATGCTATTTGGCGGCGGATGAATTCATTTCTAAATGGGCCAGGTTTTCCTTCTGGGTGGCACCATGATCATCGCCTTTCTCGCGCTTATCGGGCTGAGCGCATTCATTTTCATCGGCAACGACAGCGGCGGTGACGACGATACCGAAGTCGCCGAAAAGGTCGAAGGCACCGAGGACAACGACATCCTCGTCGGCACCTCGGGGATCGACCTGCTGACCGGTCTCGGCGGCGACGACGTCCTGCTGGGTCTCGAAGGCGACGATCAGCTGGACGGCAATGCCGGTGGCGACGCCATCCTTGGCGGCAAGGGCGACGACCTGCTGCAGGGCGTCACTGGCGACGACGTTCTGGTCGGCGGCCGTGGCGAGGACACGCTGGACGGCGGTGCGGGGGACGACCTCCTGGTAGGGTCCGACGGGATCCGCGACATCGACCTGGCCAACGACATCATCGCGGCGCAGCAGACGCAGGACGTCAGCGACCTGCTGGATTCCGACAAATACGTCGTCGCAACCCGCGATTTCGGCGAGGCGGACCTGCTGCTCGGCGGTGCGGGCGAGGATGCGCTGATCCTTGGCGCCAACGACACCGGCACCAGCGGCGAGGGCGAGGATCTGGTCATCGTCGGCGACTGGATGAACACCGATGCGGGCCACGCGGTTGTGACCGATCTGCGCGACGCCACGACCTCGGGCGACATCCTGATGTTCGAATACGATGCCTCGGGCCCTGCCCCGATCCTGTCGCTGGAACATGACGACGCTGAGGGAGTTTCGAACCTCTTTGCCGACGGCCGGCTGATCCTTCAGGTGCAGAACGCGCCCGGCGCGGCCAGGCTTCAGCTGAGCGAGATCGCGATGGCGGGCTACTGACGCGGCCGCGGGCGGGTCAGGCCAGGATCAAGCTGGGGCTGGCCGCCTGCCCGCGCGCACCACGCCGTTCAAGGCGGCGGACGATCCCGCGCATGTCGCGGCCCGAGGCCAGCGGAACGGCCGGATGCAGGGACATGGCCCCCGGTGTGAGGTCCGGAAATATCATGGCGATCTCAGACTTCTGCCCGGCATCCATCGCCATGAACGCGCCGGGGCCGAGAAACAGGCTTTCCGTCGGCAGGCCGTTGGCAAAGATCACCTCGTGCCGGTCGAGCAGGACATGCCGGTATGTGATCGCACGGTTCATCCACAACCGCTCGATCCCCGGCAGAGGCAGGAAGTGCCTTACCGCCGCCAATGCCTCGCGCTGGCCGGTCTGACGTTCCACGATCTTGCCGGTGGTCAGCAGGCGGTGCTGCGGTGACAGGACAAGATCCCGTGTCGGCAGGCCGGGTCCGAAGGTTCCCGATGCCACGCGATAGGGCCGCAGTGACGGGTGCCGCTGCAACCGGTCCAGTTCGACCGTCGCCGCGCCGATCCAGCGGATAGGCTGGGCCCCGTGATCCCGCGTCATCAGCAGGTCGCCGGCCTTCAGCTCCGTGATGGGCCGTTCACCATCGGGGGTCAGCAGGGCCGCATCGTCCGTGAAGCAGGCCACGAAGTGCAGATCGTTCCGGCTGGCCTGATCCAGACCGGTGTAGTCGTGCTTGACGACACTGGTGATCTGGAAACTGCGGACGGCCTTGTCGTCCAGCGTGGTCTGGCTGTCGCTGATGGCAAGGAACAGTTCGCCGTTGGTGTCCTGAAAGACCGCGAAGGTCGCGGTGTAGGTGGTGCCGTCCCAGAAGGTGATCGTCCCATTGACCGCCGCCATCGAGTCGATCCGGGTCGTCACGGTGCCCGCGCCGATGTCGTAGGTCAGCGTGTCCGGACTGCCCAGATCCGTGTTGTTGCTGGAGACCGACCCGTCATCGTCCTGATCACCGGCATCCCCCGGCCCGTCCCCGATCGGACTGTCCGTTTCGATATAGGTCCGCTGTTTGTAAAGCGGGTCAGAGGCCGACCCGTAGGTGCCGATCAGCAGTCCGGGCGTCTCCATGGCCAGGGTGGATTCATTCGTATCCAGATCGGCCAGATTGCCCAGATAAAGGACGGAAATCGTTACATTAAGTGCCACGGCACATACCCACACCTGCAAGCGGTTCGCTGTATGCGGCAGAATTGGGGCAAAAGTATGGAAATAGCGTTAAACGGCGCTGAATATCATCCGCGCCGCCAGATTGTCTTCAGTTCGGCGACAGCGATCAGCGCCCCTCGAACCGCGCCGGGCGCTTCTCCATGAAGGCGACGACGCCCTCCTTGAAGTCGCGGGACTGGCCGCAGGCGCCCTGCGCCTTGCCCTCGGCGGTCAGCTGGGTTTCCAGATCGTTCTCGAACGAGGCGCGGATGATCGTCTTGACGTGGCGATAGGCCAGCGTCGGCCCCTTGGCGAGATGCGCGGCACGCGCCTTCCATGTCGCCTCGAACTCGGCATCCGGGGCGTGTTCCCAGATCAGGCCCCAGTCGTCGGCCTGTTTCGCGGTGATGCGATCGGCGAACAGCGCGGCGCCCATGGCCTTGGCCATTCCCATCGTGCGCGGCAGCGTCCATGTGCCGCCCGCGTCCGGGATCAGGCCGATCCGGGTGAAGGCCTGCATGAAATAGGCGCTTTCCGTCGCGATCACCACGTCCGCCGCCAGCGCGAGGTTCGCCCCCGCCCCCGCCGCCGCGCCGTTCACGGCGCAGATCGTGGGCACCGGGCAGTTCACGATGGCCATCAGCATCGGCTGGTATTCGTCGCGCAGCGTCCGCTCCAGATCCGGGTTGGCGACCGAGGACCGGTCGCTCAGGTCCTGACCGGAGCAGAAGGCGCGCCCCTCGCCCGTCAGCACCACGACGCGCGCAGTGCGGCCCGCTTCGCCGACGGCATGGGTGATCTCGGCCCGCATCTGCCCGTTGAGGGCGTTCATCACTTCGGCCCGGCTCAGCCGGATGACGGCGACGCCGTCGGTGATGTCGAGCGTGATGGTCTGGTAGTCCATGAAAGCCTCCCTGCCTCGGCGTGGTTGCCGCGCAGTGAAACCCAATTCCGCAGGATGTGGAAGAGCGACCGGGCGTCAGCCCGTCATTCACTCGCCTAGTATCTCGTCCAGCCGCTTGCGCTCGGCTTCGGACAGATCGCCCTCGCCCGCCGCGCTGGCCGTGGCGCGGCGGCGGACATAGACCGCGCCGATCCCCAGCCCCGTCACCAGCAGCAAAGGCCCGGCCGCCCAGAGCAGCCAGTTCGCCCCGCCCATCGTCGGTTTCAGCAGGACGTATTCCCCGTAGCGGTCGGTGATGTAGTCGACGGCCTCTTGATCCGTATCCCCCGCCACCAGCCGTTCGCGCACCAGCAGCCGCAGGTCGCGGGCCAGTTCGGCATTGCTGTCGTCGATATTCTCGTTCCGGCAGACGAGGCAGCGCAGGCCCTTGGAGATCTCCCGTGCCCGCGCCTCGAGCGCCGGGTCATCGAGTATCTCGTCCGGCTGCACGGCCCACGCCGGCGACCCGAGCACGGCCAGCGCAAGGCACAGCCCGCCGATCCATCCTGTAGGGTGCGTGCTCGCACGCACCGCCCGTCCGATCCGTCCCAGCCACATCATTCCGCCGGCACTCCGTCGCCCGCCGCGACCTTGCGCGCACCTGCGGCGACGCGGAAGCGGCGGTCGGACAGCGACAGGAACCCGCCGAGCGCCATCAGGATCGCGCCCCCCCAGATCCAGTTGGCCAGCGGTTTGTAGTAGGTCCGCATCGCCCAGCCACCGCCATCCTGCGGGTCACCGATCACGACGTAGATGTCGCGCCAGAAACCGATGTCGATCGCGGCTTCGGTCGTGGGCATCCGGGCGACGGGATAGAAGCGTTTCTCGGGATGCAGACGCGCGATCTCGGCGCCCGCGCGCGACAGGGTCACGTCGCCGGTGGTCGAGATGTAGTTCGGCCCTTCGACCCGGCGCACCTGATCCAGCGAAATCCGGTAGCCCGCGATATCGACCGTGTCGCCCAGCTGGACGACGCGGATGTCCTCCGCCTGCCAGGCCAGCATCGCGGCCACACCAGCCATGGTGACCCCCAGCCCGGCATGGGCCACCGACTTGCCCCAGTCGGCGCGCGGCAGACGCGTCAGGCGGCCAAGGCGGTTGGCCCCGCGCCCGGTCCGCGACCACAGGTCGACGACCGCACCGGCGACCAGCCACGTGCCCAGCATCAGACCGACGGGTCCGAGCGCCGAACGCCCGGTCTGCATCGCCCAGCTCAGCGCCAGCACGGCGACGGCCAGCACGGCGGCGGGGACGAGGGCGCGCGTCACGCGGCCCAGCTTGGCGCGCTTCCACGGCAGCATCGACCCGAACGGCAGGGTGAGGCCGATCAGGATCATGAAGGGTGTGAAGGCCATGTTGAAGAACGGCTCACCCACCGACAGCTTGCGGTCGAACAGCAGCTCGGCCACTAGCGGCCAGATGGTGCCGATGAAGACGACGAAGGCGGCGACACCCAACAGGATGTTGTTCAGCACTAGCCCGCTTTCGCGGCTGACCAGCCCGAAAACCCCGCGCGACACCAGCGCCTCGGCCCGCCATGCGAAGAGCGTCAGCGCCCCGCCCATGAAGACCGCGAGAATCGCCAGCAGGAAGACCCCGCGTTCCGGGTCGTTGGCGAATGCGTGGACCGAGGTCAGGACGCCTGAGCGCGTGATGAACGCCCCGACCAGCGAAAAGCCGAAGGCGATGATCGCTAGCAGGATGGTCCAGGCTTTCAGGCTTTCGCGTTTCTCGACAACGATGGCCGAGTGCAGCAGTGCGGCGGCGATGAGCCAGGGCATGAAGCTGGCGTTTTCCACCGGGTCCCAGAACCAGAAGCCGCCCCAGCCAAGCTCGTAATATGCCCACCACGATCCGAGCGCGATGCCGATGGTCAGGAAGACCCAAGCGGCCAGCGTCCAAGGCCGCACCCAGCGACCCCATGCGGCGTCCACACGCCCCTCGATCAGCGCCGCGACGGCGAAGGAGAAGGACATCGAGAGCCCGACATAACCGAGGTAGAGGAACGGCGGATGGAAGGCGAGGCCGGGGTCCTGCAGCAGCGGGTTCAGGTCGTGTCCGTCCATCGGCGGTACGGCCAGCCGCAGGAACGGGTTCGATGTGAAGATCAGGAAGGCGAGGAAGGCCGAGGCGATCATGCCCTGCACCCCCAGCACCCGCGCCTTGAGCGTCGCGGGCAGGTCGGCCCCGAACCACGACACCGCAGCCCCGAACAGCGCGAGGATCAGCGACCACAGCAGCATGGAGCCTTCGTGGTTCCCCCAGACACCCGTCACCTTGTAGAGCATCGGTTTCAGCGAATGACTGTTGTTCGTCACCAGCGACAGGGAAAAGTCCGAGGTGACAAAGGCATAGGTCAGCGCCGCGAAGGCGAACCCGACCAGCAGGAACTGCGCGTTCGCCGCCGGTTCGCCCATGGCCATCAGCCCGGCATTGCGCCGTGCGGCACCGTAAAGGGGAACCGTGGCCTGCACGAGCGCGCAGGCGAAGGCGAGGATCAGGGTGAAATGACCGAGTTCAGCGAGCATGGCCTGCTTATATGCACTGGCCGCGATACGTCCAAACGGAATCCCCCGCGCCGCGCGATCACATTGTCGCGGCCCCCGCGCTCAGGGTCGCCCCTCGCGCCAGTCCTCGAGCGCGGGATTCAGGTCGGTGTCCGTCTCGGCTTTTGCGGTGTCTGGACCTGTGGCCGGCAACCGCGCGACAGTTGCCGCGATCTCCCGCTGGAACTCCTGCCCCTTCAACTGGTGCCGCGCGCCGAAGTAGAAGCTGACGATGGCCCCCATCAGCCACCATAACGGCTCAGGCACCAGTGCCAGCCCCTGCATCCGTTCGGCGAACCACGCGGGTTCCGTCATGGCCGAGATCATCAGCCCGATCGTCCCGAAGGCCAGCAGCGGGCGCGGCAGTCGGTTCAGCCCGTCGATCAGGATGTCGAACCGGCTGCGCGCCGGCCGGAACTCTGCCGCGAACTGCTCCAGCGCCGCGCCGTGGCTCTCGGCGGCGCGCTGCGCGCCCGCTTCGGCATTCTCGCGGAACACTTCGACCGTCTCGCGGACCACGTTGCGGCCACCGCCGAACACCGTGTTGAGCGTGCCCTCGATCAGTCCCATCCGGCTGTCCTTTCGCGGAAATCGGTCGGGCTCATGTGATAGCGCGGCGCGATGAACTCTTCCGCCCGCCGGATCCAGCCCCCTTTGCGACCTGCTCGCGTTCGGGCGTATTTCCGGCTGGCCGGGCGGCGGTCGGCGAGGCGGAAGTAATAATTCCGCCGCGCGATCCCGTAGATGTCCGCGAGTCGCCTGCCCGCCTGCCCCTCCGCCGCGCGCGCCGCGGCTACCGTCTGCTGCCCGATCACCCCATCCACGGCGACCGCTTGGCCCATGTCCCGCAGCACACGCTGGAGAATGCGGACCGCGTGCGCCCCTGCGTTGACCTGCATGTCGAAGACCGACGCCTGCAGGCACTCCGGCAAACGGTCGATCCCCGGCCTGCGGAAGTAATGATCCAGAAAGATCTCCACCGCCCCGGCCCGGTCCAGCGCACGGACGTCAGCGGAATCGACCCGCCCGTCCCCGGTCAGGTCCAGCCCCAGCCGCCGCATGGTATGGATCGTGACCCCGTGGTTCGTCGCCCCGCCCGGATCGTCGGGATCGTTCACGTAGCCGCCTTCGCGACCCACGATCTCTTCGGCAATGTCCTGAATGCTCAACGCCACGGCCAGCCCTCCACCTGATGCGGAAAGGCTGGTCAAAGATGGTTAACGTCAGCTGTCCTCTGCGCCCGGTTCCTTGTAGACGCCCTGTTCCTTCAGCGCGTCCACCACCTCTTTCGGCATGTAGCTTTCGTCATGCTTGGCAAGGATTTCAGAGGCTTCGAAGGTGCCGTTCACGTAGCGCCCGGTGCCGACCATGCCTTGCCCCTCGGCAAAGAGGTCCGGCAGCACGCCCCGGTAGGTCACCGGCACCACGCCGCCGCCATCGGTCACGTTGAAGCTTACGGTCTCACCCTGCCCGCGCACGAGCGAACCTGCCTCGACCAGCCCGCCGATGCGGAAGGTCTCGTGTTCGGAGGGCGGTTCAGCCAGCACCTGCGAGGGCGAGCGGAAGAAGTTGATCCCGTCACGCATCGCATAGCCGATCAGGCCGGTGGAGATGATCAGCGCCACCGCGGCCAGCGCGATGATCTGTATGCGACGCTTCTTCTTCAAACCCTTCATGCCGGCCCCCGGTATCCCTTACCGCCTCAGACTAGCAGGGTATGTAAGAGATACATTGATTTTACTCAATTCACGCCGCCGCGAAGGTGATCTTTCGCCGCAGGAACTGCGTGGCCCGGTTCGACACTTTCATCGGGTCGCCGGTGGTCAGGAACATCGACTCGGTCCCCGGCCCGATCATCTCGGGCCGCCGCTTGAGGTAATCCTCCAGCGAGGCGGCGACGAGGTTCGCCTGGCTGTAGACCGCGACATCCGCCCCGAGCGCGTCCTGAAACACCTCGTCCATCAGCGGGTAATGCGTGCAGCCGAGGATCGCGGCCTCGGGCTTGGGCATCTTGCGCTTCAGCGCGTCGACATGCGACCGAACCAGTGCCTCGGCCAGGATCATGTCCCCCTCCTCGATCGCGTCCACCACGCCGCCGCAGGCCTGCGCCTCGACATCCACGCCGATGGCGCGGAAGGCCAGTTCGCGCTGGAAGGCCCGGCTGGCGACGGTGGCAGGGGTGGCGAACAGCGCGACATGCTTTACCGCGACCTCGCGCGGGGGGGAGTTGTCGCCCCACTGGCGTTCGGTCAGCGCCTCGATCAACGGGACAAAGACACCCAGCACCCGCTTGTCGGTCGGCACCCAGTTTTCCTGCATCCGGCGCAGCGCGGCGGCGCTTGCGGTGTTGCAGGCGAGGATGACCAGATCGCAGCCGGCCTCGAACATCCGGGCGCAGGCTTTCGTCGTCAGGTCGTAGATGTCATCGGCATCCCGCACGCCGTAGGGCGCATTCGCGTTGTCGCCGAAATAGACCAGCGGCACATCCGGCAGCCGCTTCGCCACCGCGTCGAGCACCGTCAGCCCGCCCAGCCCGCTGTCGAAGATACCAACTGCCATCTGCCTGCCCTCGCGACCGCCCCTCACATCGGGGGCGTGCGGTGCTTTTCTTCGAATTCGAAGCCGTAATCCAGCGATTTGAGCGGTTCGGTCGACAGGCTGTAGGTTTCGCGCCGCAGGTAATCCATCAACGCCTTGGAATCGCGGACCCGCGCCGCGATCTGGTCGGCGGGAATCGGCGTGCCGATGGCGCAGCGGACCGGGGTGCCGACGCGCGAGCGGAATTCCTTGAGCAGCAGGCCGAGGCGCAGGGTGTAGTGCACGTGGCTGGCCAGCTGGAACAGGCGCGAATTGCGGCCCTCGAAATAGATCGGGACCACCTGCGCGCCGGACTTGGCGATCATCCGCGCGGTGAAACTGCGCCAGCCGGGATCCATCGGTTGCGAGAACGGCTTGAGCGCGGTCGACACCGTGCCGCCGGGAAAGACGCCGATCGCCCCGCCCTGCGCGAGATAGCTCAGCGCGGTCTTGCGGGTCTCGATATTCGTCGCCAGCGCCTCTTTCGTCTCGTCGAAGTTGATCGGCAGGATGATCCGGTTCAGATCCTCGGACTTGCGGAAGACGTGGTTGGCGAGGATGCGGAAATCGCCGCGCGCCTCCTGCAGGATATGCCCCATCATCAGCCCGTCGAGGATGCCGTAGGGGTGGTTCGCGATCATCACCAGCGGCCCGGTCCGCGGGATGTTGTCGAGCGAGCCTGCGGTGATTTCCAGCTCCAGCCCGTAGCGTTCCATCATCACCGACCAGAAATCGCGGCCCGCCGCGACTTCATTCTCGTAACCGGCGGCGCGGCGGATGAGGCCGGGGCGTCCGGTGACGTTCTCCAGCGTGCGGATGAAGGCGCGCGAGAGCTTCGTCGCGCCGGAGTGGGAGTAGGAAAGTTCGCGCGCGATATGGCGCGGAGTGCTGTGCTGTGTCGTGGCGCTCATCGTATTGCCTGCGCGGGCGGTGCCTGAGGCGGTGATTACCGCCGTCAGGTCATACGATCCAGTAAAGATGACAGGAGCGTGACGATTTACTCCGCCGCCTGTGCCTGTTGCGGCCCGCCCGCACGGAATGTCGCCAGCAGCGCCTCGCGCGTCTTGGCGGCGCGTTCGGCATTGGCCTGTTTCACCGGGCCGAAGCCCCGGATCGACAGCGGCAGTTCCGCCAGCGAAATCGCGGTTTCCAGCGTCATGTCGGACACATGGGGCAGGACCTCGGCCATGTCGGCCTCGTACTGCGCGATCAGCGCGCGTTCCATCTTGCGCTCGTCGCTGCGCCCGAACGGGTCGAAGGCCGTGCCGCGCAGGAACTTGAACCGGGACATGAGCGACATCGCCCCGCCCATCCATGCGCCGAACTGACGTTTCACCGGGCGCCCGTCGCTGCCGGTCCTCTCGATCACCGGCGGGGCGAGGTGGTAGGTGATCTTGAAATCACCGCCGAACTCCGCCTGCGCCCGCGCTCGCGTCTCGCGATGCAGGCGGCCGACCTCGTATTCGTCCTTGTAGGTCAGCAGCTTGTGATAGCCCTTGGTCACCGCCTCCTTCAGGCGCGGGTCGGTGACGCTGTCGACCAGCTTGAGATAGCGCTTCGACAGGCGCTTGTTCTGGTAGGCCTTCAGGTGATCGACGCGGAAGGCGATCTTTTCATCGAGGCTCTTGGGCTTGTCGACGACCTTGGTCTCGGACATGCCCGCCGCCTCGCGCGGGTGCAGCACCGCCCAGCGACCGATCTCGAACGCACGCTGGTTCTTGTCCACCGCCGCGCCGTTCAGCTCGATGGCCTGCATGATCGACTGCTTCGACAGCGGGACAAGCCCCCGCTGCCACGCCGCGCCGAAGATCATGATGTTGGAGAAGATGCTGTCGCCCATCGTCACCCGCGCCAGTTCCGACGCGTCGAAGAGGTCGACCTTCTCGCCCATGCGAGCCTGAAGTTGCAGCGCCAAACGGTCGGATGGCAACGAGAATTCGGTGTTGCGGGTGAAGTCGCCGGTGATGATCTCGTGGCTGTTCACCACCGCGCCGGTGCGGCCCGTGCGGGTCAGGCCCAGCGTCTTTGACCCTGCGCTGACGACGAGGTCGCCGCCGATCAGCGCGTCGGCCTCGCCGGTGGCGACGCGGATCGCGTTGATGTCCTCGGGGCTTTCGGCCAGCCGGACGTGGATGTGGACCGCGCCGCCCTTCTGGGCGAGGCCCGCCATTTCCATCATGCCCGCGCCCTTGCCGTCGATCTGCGCGGCCTGCGCCAGCACCGCGCCGATGGTCACGACCCCGGTGCCGCCGACGCCGGTGATCACGGTGTTCCAGGTCCCGTCGATGCGCGGCAGCTCGGGCTCCGGCATGTCCGGCAGGTCGAGCGTCACGGCGGCGGTCACATCACGTTTGACCTGCGCGCCCTCCAGCGTGACGAAGGACGGGCAAAACCCTTTCAGGCAAGAGAAATCCTTGTTGCAGCTCGACTGGTCGATGGCCCGTTTCCGGCCCAGTTCCGTCTCGACCGGCACGATGGAGACGCAGTTCGACTGCACCCCGCAATCGCCGCAGCCCTCGCAGACGGCGGTGTTGATGAACACCCGCTTGTCCGGATCCGGGAACTGGCCCCGCTTGCGGCGGCGGCGCTTTTCGGCGGCGCAGGTCTGGACGTAGATGATCGCGCTGACGCCCTCGACCTCGCGCATCTCCTTCTGCACCGCGTCCATCTCGGCCCGCTCATGCCAGCCGACGGATTTCGGGAAATCCTCGCGCCGGGGCTCTTCCTTCTGGTCAAAGACGACCGCGATCTTGCCGACCCCCATGGCCGCCAGTTCGCGCGCGATCCGGTCGGGGGTCAGCCCGCCCTCGTTCTTTTGCCCGCCGGTCATCGCGACCGCGTCGTTGAAGAGGATCTTGTAGGTGATGTTCGCATCCGACGCCAACGCGGCCCGGATCGCCTGGACGCCCGAATGGTTGTAGGTGCCGTCGCCGAGGTTCTGGAACACATGCTCGCGCTTGGAGAACGGCGACTCGCCGATCCAGTTCGCGCCCTCGGCCCCCATGTGCGTGAAGCCGAGCGTGTTCCGGTCCATCCACTGCACCATGTAGTGACAGCCGATCCCCGCATAGGCGCGCGAGCCCTCAGGCACCTTGGTCGAGGTATTGTGCGGGCAGCCCGAGCAGTAATAGGGCAGCCGCGTCGCGATTTCCTCGACATTGTCGTTGCGCCGCGCCTCGTTCAGCGCGGACAGGCCCGCCTTGATGCGGTCGGTGTCGCGGCCCTCCTCGATCAGGATGCCGCCCAGCTTTTCCGCGATCCAGACTGGGTCGAGCGCCCCGCGCGTCGGGAACAGCTCTTCGCGGTGCAACCCGCCTGCCCCGCCCTTGTACCATCCGTAGACGCGGTAGCGGTTGTCGTCGAACAGCGCCTCCTTGATCTGGATCTCGATCAGCTTGCGCTTTTCCTCGACCACGACGATCAGGTCCAGCCCCTCGGCCCAGTCGTGGAAGCCCTGCATGTCCAGCGGGAACACCTGTCCGACCTTGTAGGTGGTGATGCCCAGCCGTTCCGCCTCGGCCTCGTCGATGCCGAGCAGGCTCATCGCGTGCATCAGGTCCAGCCAGTTCTTGCCCGCCGAGACGAAACCGATCTTGGCCCCGGGCTTGCCCCAGCCCCGCTTGTCGATCCTGTTGGCATGGCTGAACGCCTCGGCCGCGAAGCGCTTGTAGTCGATCATCCGCGTTTCCTGATCGTGCGGACTGTCCAGCAGGCGGATGTTCAGCCCGCCCTGCGGCATGTGAAACTCGGGCCGGACAAGCTGCATCCGCTGCGGATCGCCGTCGATGACCGATGTCGCCTCGACGGTGTCCTTCATCGTCTTCAGACCGACCCAGAGGCCCGAGAATCGCGACAGGGCATAGCCGTAGATGCCGTAGTCGATGATCTCCTGCACACCGGCCGGGCTGACGATGGGCATATAGGCATCGACCAGCGCCCATTCGGACTGGTGCAGCACGGTGGAGCTTTCGCCGGTGTGGTCGTCACCCATTGCGACCAGAACACCGCCGTTCTTCGACGTGCCCGCCATGTTGGCGTGCCGGAACACGTCGCCCGACCGGTCGACGCCCGGCCCCTTGCCGTACCAGAGGCCGAAGACGCCGTCGAACTTGCCCTCGCCCCTCAGTTCCGCCTGCTGGCTGCCCCACAACGCGGTGGCGGCGAGGTCCTCGTTCAGCCCTTCGTGGAACTTGACGTCCGCCGCCGTCAGCCACTTGGCGGCGCGGTTCATCTGCATGTCGACGGCGCCCAGGGGCGAACCCCGGTAGCCCGTCACGTAACCCGCCGTGTTCAGCCCGGCCCGACGATCCCGCTCCTTCTGGGTCAGCATCAGCCGCACCAGCGCCTGTGTGCCATTCAGCAGGATGGGTGACTTTTCCAGATCGAAACGATCGTCGAGAGAGATACGGGGGGCTGTCATGGGCGGTCCTCCTCAGTCGTCCTGCCTCAACATAGCGCAGAACTAGGTCACAAGTCATGACCTATGCAGGAAAAAGAAATCCGTCCTTTACACCGGCGGGTCTTATTTGGTTACAGGGCATAACTATGTTGCACGCCGTGCATGACTGTTCCCGAAAGTTGCGGATATGGATTGGGACAAACTCAGAATATTTCACGCTGTCGCTGATGCCGGCAGCCTGACCCATGCGGGCGATGCGCTGCACCTGTCGCAATCGGCGGTGTCGCGGCAGATCCGTTCGCTCGAGGAATCGCTGAACACGACCCTGTTCCACCGTCACGCACGGGGACTGATTCTCACCGAACAGGGGGAACTGCTGTTCGACGCCACCCGCGCGATGGCCAAGCGGCTGGACACCGCCACCGCCCGGATCCGCGACAGCGAGGAAGAGGTGTTCGGCGAGTTGCGCGTCACGACGACGATCGGGTTCGGCTCCCTCTGGCTCGCGCCGCGGCTTTTCAAGCTCTACGAACGCTACCCGGACCTCAAGATCGACCTGATGCTTGAGGAACGGGTTCTGGACCTGCCGATGCGCGAGGCCGATGTCGCGATAAGGATGAAGGAGCCGAGCCAGGCCGACCTCATCCGCCGCCGCCTGATGTCGGTCCGGATGCGCTGCTATGCCAGCCCGGAATATCTGGCCGCCAATGGCAAGCCCGAACAGGTCGAGGAGATCGGCGCGCACCGGCTGATCTGCCAGAACCCGAACGCCGCGCAGGTTGCGGCCGGGGCCGGGCTGGTCGCACGGCTGCTGCAGCACGACGTCCGGTCGACGCTGACGGTGAACAACTACTTCGGCGTGCTGCAGGGCGTGATCTCGAACCTCGGGATCGGCGTGCTCCCGGACTACCTGATCGAGGATTTCCCGCAGCTGGAACGCGTCCTGCCGGACGTCGAATCGGTCGAGGTTCCGGTCTTCCTCGCCTTCCCCGAGGAACTGCGGCACTCAAAGCGGATCGCCGCATTCCGCGACTTCGTGCAGGAAGAAGTCATCGCGCACAGACGCCGGGTGAAGGAACGGGATCCGGACGGAACGGATTCGCCGTAAAGTAGTGACATGCGCGCAATGCATGACGGGCATGTTGCAACTGCGGCGAAAAGTTCCTTGATCGATTCCAGATCGGCGCTTATTTCGGCCAGTGACGGTGATGTCGCCTAACGGCTCATCATCTTCATACCTCCCTGTTGGACTAGGCCGGGTTCGCCCCGGCCTTTTTTTTGTTTTCGGGCGATGGCTACGGTCTCCCCGCGTAGCGCGCGCTACGTGCAAACCACCGACGCGGATCAGATTTCTTTCTGACAAATGTGTGACGCCCAAACCGGAACAAACCGGGCGTCACAGGCATTGTCCATCCGAAGCCGCAAGCGCGGCGCCGGAAAGAAAGGAAGATTACAATGACCTTCACCAAGTTCCTCGCCACCGTGTCCACCGCAGCCCTTCTCGCGACGCCGATCGCCGCGCAGAATGCACCGGACACCAACCCCGCGCCGGACACAGGCGCATCCGCTCCGAGCGCCGGCAGTCAGACGGCCGAGAACGACGCCGTTCAGTCGGGTGACCAGGACCCGATGCCCACGACCTTCGAGACGCAGGTCTTTGAAACGGCCGACTCGATGAATGCCGTTCTGGCAGGTCAGACGATGGACGCCGCCAACCCGTGGGTCGGCAAAATGGTCAAGCTGAATGACGGCAACGACGCCGGCACCATCAGCGAAGTCTATGTCGATGGCGCAGGGTCCGCGACCGCCAAGGTCGAGATCAACGAAGCTCTCGGCGTGAACGCGCAGGAAATGCTGCTGAGCCTCGGCGCAGGCAACATCGAAGGCGACGAGATCGAGCTGGCCATGAACAAGGAGCAGTTCATCGAGCAAGCCGCCATGACCGTGGGTGTCGAGCCCGGCGCAGAGAAGTCGGTCGATAACTGATACAGGTCGCCTCTCAGGCGCTAGTCCGGGCCGGAGCACACGCTCCGGCCCGTTGCGCTTTGTCCGCCCCCCTTCCCTCGCGGGGTCCGTTGTCGTAAAGCCCTCGCGACAGCCAGCCCGGGGGAAGACCATGCAGGATCCAGAGATCACGCCAGACCTGATCGAGGCACACGGGATCAAACCCGACGAATACGCCGAGATCCTGCGCATCCTGAATCGCGACCCGACTTTCACCGAGCTCGGCATCTTCTCCGCGATGTGGAACGAGCACTGTTCCTACAAGTCCTCCAAGAAATGGCTCCGCACCCTGCCGACCACCGGTCCGCAGGTCATCTGCGGCCCCGGCGAGAACGCGGGTGTGGTCGACATCGGTGACGGACAGGCCGTGGTCTTCAAGATGGAGAGCCACAACCACCCCTCCTACATCGAACCCTACCAGGGCGCCGCGACTGGCGTGGGCGGCATCCTGCGGGACGTCTTTACCATGGGCGCCCGTCCGATTGCCGCGATGAACTCGCTGTCTTTCGGCTCGCCCGACCATCCAAAGACCCGCCAGCTGGTGCACGGCGTGGTCGAAGGGATCGGCGGCTACGGCAATGCCTTCGGCGTTCCGACGGTCGGCGGCGAAGTGCGGTTCGACCCGGCCTATAACGGCAACTGCCTGGTCAACGCCTTCGCGGCGGGCCTCGCCGATGCCGACAAGATATTCTACTCCGCCGCCTCCGGCGTCGGCATGCCGGTGGTCTACCTCGGCGCCAAGACCGGGCGCGATGGCGTCGGCGGGGCGACCATGGCCTCGGCCGAGTTCGACGAGACGATCGAGGAAAAGCGCCCGACCGTGCAGGTCGGCGACCCCTTCACCGAGAAACGGCTGATGGAGGCCTGCCTGGAGCTGATGCAGACCGGCGCCGTGATCTCGATCCAGGACATGGGCGCGGCGGGTCTGACCTGCTCCGCCGTCGAGATGGGCGACAAGGGCGAGCTCGGCATCCGCCTCGACCTCGACAACGTGCCCTGCCGCGAAAAGAACATGACCGCCTACGAGATGATGCTCAGCGAAAGCCAGGAGCGGATGCTCATGGTGCTGCGGCCCGAAAAGGAGGCCGAGGCGCGGGCAGTGTTCGACAAGTGGGACCTCGACTTCGCCATCGTGGGCGAGACGATCCCCGAAGACCGCTTCCTCATCATGCACGGCGGTGAGATCCGCGCCGACCTGCCGCTGCGCGCGCTCTCCGGCAACGCGCCGGAATACGACCGTCCGCACGAACCCACGCCCGAGGCCGCGCCGCTGGCCGACGTGCCCGGCGTCGATCCGATCGACGGGCTCAAGGCGCTCATCGGCTCGCCCAACTACTGCGCCAAGCAGTGGGTGTACGAACAATACGACACGATGGTCATGGCCGACACGATGCGCACCCCCGGCGCGGGTGCGGGCATCGTGCGGGTCCACGGAACGAAGAAGGCGCTGGCCTTCACCTCCGACGTGACCCCGCGCTACGTCAAGGCCAACCCGGTCGAGGGCGGCAAGCAGGCGGTGGCGGAGACCTATCGCAACCTGACCGCCGTCGGGGCGCTGCCGCTGGCGACGACCGACAACCTGAACTTCGGCAACCCCGAGAAACCGGCGATCATGGGTCAGTTCGTCGGCGCGATCCGGGGCATCGGCGAGGCGGTAAAGGCGCTCGACATGCCCATCGTCTCGGGCAACGTGTCGCTCTACAACGAAACCGACGGTCAGGCGATCCTGCCGACCCCCACGATCTGCGCCGTCGGCCTGATCGCGGACAGCGGAAACGCCATCCTCGGCACCGCCCGCGAGGGCCATGTCGCCCTGCTGGTCGGCGAGACGAAGGGCCATCTGGGCCAGTCCGCCCTGCTGGCCGAGGTCTATAACCGCGTCGAGGGCGACGCGCCGCCTGTGGACCTTGCCGCCGAGAAGCGGAACGGCGATTTCATCCGCGCCAACCACGCCTTCATCCGCGCCTGCACCGACCTCAGCGACGGCGGCCTCGCGCTGGCCGCGTTCGAAATGGCCGAAGCGGCGGGCACCGGGGTCAGCATCGACACCGCCGACACCGCGCAGCTGTTCGGCGAGGATCAGGCGCGCTACCTGATCGCCTGCGGCTTCGATCAGGCCGAGGCGCTGATGGTCGCCGCCGGCAAGGCGGGCGTTCCGATCGCCAGCGTCGGCAAGTTCGGCGGCAGCACGGTCAGCTTCGGCGGCAGTTCGGCCCCGCTCGAAGAGCTTCAGGCGATCTATCGCGGCACCTTCGGCAAGGTCTTCGACTGACCCCCGGCTTGCGCGACCGTCCGGGGCGAATTACATCTATCGTGAAGTAACCAAGGGGACCCGAGCATGTCATTGATGGCGCACGACATCGAGGAAATGATCCGTTCGAGCTTTCCGAACGCGAAGATCGAGGTTCAGGGCGACGACGGACGGCACTTCTCGGCGATGGTCGAGGACGAAAGCTTTCGCGGCATGAACCGGGTCCAGCAACAGCGCGCGGTCTATGCCGCGCTCAAGGGCAAGATGGACGGCTCCAACGGCGAACTGCACGCACTGGCCCTGACGACACGGGCGCCCTGAGCCCCGACAGAATTCTGAAAGGCGCGGGATGCGCCGAGGAAAGGACTGAACGAATGACCGACGTCAAGACTTCGATCGACGAAACCGTCAAGGCCAACGACGTGGTGCTTTTCATGAAGGGCACCAAGGAAATGCCGCAGTGCGGGTTCTCCAGCCGCGTGGCCGGTGTGCTGAACTACATGGGCGTGGAGTTCACCGACGTGAACGTCCTTGCCGATCAGGACATCCGTCAGGGGATCAAGGATTATTCCGACTGGCCGACCATCCCCCAGCTCTACGTGAAGGGCGAATTCGTCGGCGGCTGCGACATCATCACCGAGATGACGCTCTCCGGCGAGCTGGACCAGCTGTTCGAGACGAACGGCATCACCTACTCCAAGGACGCAGCCGAGAAGATCCGCGCGGCCAACGCCTGATCCTTCCGGCTTCCGACATGAAAAACGGGGCGCAACCGCGCCCCGTTTCTCGTTTTTCCAGCAGCGGTCAGACGATCAGCCCGCCCGCGCCTTGTCCTCAAGCATCTCTGCCATGGCCTCGATCTGCGCGGCCAGATCGCCCAGGGTCTCGTTCATATGCGTCGGGATGACCGGCACCTCGACCTTTCTGGGTTCCTGCTTGCTGGCGCGGAGCTTTTCCATCTCGGCCCGCAGCCGCCCCAGTTCATCGTCCAGTTCGCGCAGCTTGTCCTCGACCCCCGCCGTGCGGTCGGCCAGCATCAGCCCGGCCATGAGCAGCATGCGCGGTTCCGGGATGCGGCCGATCTGTTCCGTCAGGACCGTCGCCTCGGCATCCAGCATCCGGGCGGCGGACAGCAGGTAATGCTCTTCGCCCTCGGCGCAGGCGACTTCGAACTGGCGGCCGCCGATGGTGATCTCGATCTCGGGCATCAGGCTTCTCCCGCGGCTGTGGAGCTGACGACCAGCGGCGTGAGGGCCGCGACGATGGCCTCGGCCTCGCTCCGGTCGACGGCGCGGCTGGCGCGCAGGGCTTCCAGTTCGGCCAGCATCGACTTGTTGATCAGGTGCGGCTCACGCACGCCGGCGCGGTTCGCTTCGCGCAGCGCCTCGTTGCTGTCGCGCAGCTGATCGTTGGAAATCCGCAGACGCTGCAGATCCTGATCCAGCTGCATCATCGCGCCGCGCTGGTCGGCCAGCGCGCGTTCCAGTTCCGCCCTCGCCTTTTCCTGCCGGGCGGCGAGCGTGTTCAGCCGCTCCTGCAGCTGCGCACTGGTGAGTTTCTCATCCTCAAGCGCCTGTTTCAGCGCCTCGATCTCTGCAGGCTCGACAACCGGTTCGGCCGCCGCCCGCGCGTCGATCGCCTCGACCGCGGTGCCGATCCGCTCGATGGCGGCGGCGATGCGGCCCTGCAAGGCGTCGAAACGTGCCTCGCTGTCATTCATGGATCGACCCCTTCCTTGGTTCCCCATCCGGGGCGCTGCGACCGAATCGCCGTGCCCGGAACACCGTTCCGCAGTCTAACCAATGACTTCGCCAATCCCAACCGGAAGGCGAGCCGGCCGAAAGCAGCCTTCCGCCCTTCCCCGCCCTTGCTATTCACGTCCCGGCTGGTAAATGCGCGGTCAGCCCCGTTGCCGAGAGGAGTCCCCGATGGACATCGCTGCCCTGCGAAATGCCCACCCCGAACACTGGAACATGGCCACCGCGATCCGCGTTCTGACACTGGATGCAGTCGCCGCCGCGAATTCCGGGCATTCCGGGATGCCCATGGGGATGGCCGACGTGGCGACCGTGCTGTTCACCAAGCACATGAAGTTCGACGCAGCCGCGCCGAACTGGATCGACCGCGACAGGTTCATCCTGTCCGCCGGCCACGGTTCCATGCTGCTCTACTCCCTGCTTTACCTCACCGGCTACGAACAGTTCCCGATCGAGGAAATCCGCAACTTCCGCCAGCTCGGCGCACGGACGGCGGGCCACCCCGAGAATTTCCTCGCCCAGGGGATCGAGACGACGACCGGCCCGCTGGGTCAGGGCATCGCCAACTCGGTCGGCTTCGCCATGGCCGAGGAGATGCTGCGCGCCCGCTTCGGCAAGAAGGTGATGAACCACCACACCTACGTCATCGCCGGCGACGGCTGCCTGATGGAGGGCGTCAGCCAGGAGGCCATCGGCCTGGCAGGGCGGCATGAGCTGGGGCACCTGATCGTGTTCTGGGACAACAATAACATCACCATCGACGGCAAGGTCGATCTGGCCGACCGCACCGATCAGGTCGCGCGCTTCAAGGCGTCGGGCTGGCACGTGCAGGAAATCGACGGCCACGACCCCGAGGCCATCGACGAGGCGATCCGCGCCGCCAAGGCGACCAAGGCGCCCTCGATGATCGCCTGCAAGACCCACATCGCCATCGGCCACGCCGCGCAGGACACCTCCAAGGGCCATGGCGCGCTGACCGACGCCAAGCAGATCGAGGCCGCGCGGCAGGTCTATGGCTGGACCGCCCCCGCCTTCGAAATCCCCGCAGACATCAAGTCCGCATGGGAAGAGGCCGGCCGCCGCGGCGCCAAGGACCGTTTCGCATGGGAAGAGGGCTTTGCCGCCCTGTCCGACCGCAAGCAGGCCGAGATCAACCGCGTCTTTGCCGGTGAAGCACCCAAGAAACTGGCCTCGGTCATCCGCGCGCTGAAGAAGCAGGCGGTCGAGACCGAGCCCAAGGTCGCCACCCGCCGCGCCTCGGAAATGGTGCTGGAGGTGGTGAACCCGGTGATGCCGGAAACCGTCGGCGGGTCCGCCGACCTGACCGGGTCGAACAACACCAAGACCGCCGACATGGGCGTCTTTGACGTCGACAACCGCGAAGGCCGGTTCGTCCACTGGGGCATCCGCGAACACGGCATGGCCTCGGCGATGAACGGGATGGCGCTGCACGGCGGGATCCGGCCCTACTCGGGCACCTTCATGTGTTTCACCGACTACGCCCGCCCCGCGATGCGGCTCTCGGCGCTGATGAAGCAGCCGGTGGTCTACGTGATGACCCACGATTCCATCGGTCTGGGCGAAGACGGCCCGACGCACCAGCCGGTCGAACATCTGGCCATGCTGCGCGCGACGCCGAACATGCTGGTCTTCCGCCCCGCGGACGTGGTCGAGACCGCCGAAGCGTGGGAAATCGCACTGACCCAGACCGACACGCCGTCCGTGCTGTCGCTGACGCGCCAGAACGTGCCGACCGTCCGCAAGGACAACAAGGCGCGCAACATGGTGGCGCAAGGTGGCTACATCCTGGCCGAAGCCGAGGGCAAGCGGCAGGCGATCCTGATCGCCACCGGCTCCGAGGTCGAGATCGCGCTCAAGGCGCGCGACCTGCTGCAGGCCGAGGGGATCGGCACCCGCGTCGTGTCCATGCCGTGCTGGGAACTCTTCGCGGCGCAGGACGAGGCGACCCGCAAGCGCGTGCTGCCCGCAGGCCCCGTCCGCGTGGCGGTCGAGGCCGGTGTCGACATGGGCTGGGACCGCTGGCTCTGCGGCGAGCGCGGGCGCGAGAACAAGGCGGGCTTCGTCGGCATGACCGGCTTCGGCGCCTCCGCCCCGGCCGAGGTTCTGTACGAACATTTCGGCATCACTGCCGAAGCGGTGGCCGAAAAGGCGAAATCGCTGCTCTGACCGGCGCGGGGCGTCTGGACGCCCCCGCTGACCCGCCTAAGGTGGGGCCCGACCGCGAACGGAAGGACCCCACATGGCGCAGATACTGCTCTTTGCCCCGAACGCCGAAGATTTCGCCCGCGAAATCAAGGCACTGAACCCCGAACTTGAGATCGCGACCGCCCGCAAGGGCGACGAGGCCAAGGCGCTCGGGGCGGATACCGAGATCCTGATCACCATGGGCGCCGGCCTGACCGACGAGGTCCTCGCGGCGATGCCCCGGCTCAAATGGATTCAGGCGCTGTCCGCAGGCACCGACCATATCCAGAAGCTGACACTGCCCGAAGGCGTCGCGCTGACCTCGCTGGCCGGTGCGCACGGGCCGCAGATGTCGGAATACGCCATCCTGATGATGCTGACCCTGCCCCGCCGCTTCCGCGAGACGCTGGCGCACCAGAAGGATCACGCATGGACCCGGTGGCCGGTGCCGATCCTGACGGGAAAGACGCTCTGCATCTTCGGACTCGGCGCGATCGCCGAAGCGCTGGTGGACCGCGCCCAGCCCTTCGGGATGAACATCACCGGCGTGTCGGACGGGCGGACCGAGATGGCGGGCCTCTCCCGCATCTACCGGTACGACGAACTGGAACAGGCGGCGGCGGATGCGGATTTCCTGTGCATCCTAGCGCCCTTGACCGAGAAAAGCCGGGGCAGCGTGGATGCCAAGGTGCTCAAGGCGCTTGGCCCCGACGGCTACCTGATCTCGCTCGGGCGGGGCCCGGTGATCGACGAGGATGCGCTGGCCGACGCCCTGCGCGACGGCATCATCGGCGGCGCGGGGCTCGACGTCTTCGCCAAGGAGCCGCTGCCCGCCGACAATCCGCTCTGGGACATGGAGCGGGCGATCATCACCCCGCATATCGGCGGGTTCTCGGACAGCTATGCGATACAGGGCGCGCCGATCATCACGGGCAACCTCGCCGCGTGGAAGACAGGCGGCGCGGACGCGTTGAAGAACCGCGTCCTCTAGCCCAGCCGGAACCGACCGGCCCCGTGGGCGGCGAGAACCAGACAGCCGCCCGCGATGGCCCAGTTCTTGACGAAAATCGTCATCTGCCAGGGATCGTCCGGCAGGAAGTGGAAGGCCGAGGTCACGCCGCAATACACCGCCAGCGCGGCGGCCACCGGCCGGACAAAGACCCCGGCGATCAGGGCCACCCCCGTCAGCGCGTTGAACACCAGCGCGGGCCAGACCAGCCAGACCGGCCAGCCAAAGCCCGCCAGCAACCCCTCGACCGGCGCGGGATCGGTCGCCTTCTGCACCGCGCCCCCCAGAAACAGCGTGGCGATCAGGATGCGCCCGACCAGCACGGCCAAATCCGCCGCCGTGCCCCCTGTCGCTCTGTGATCCCGTTCCACCATGCCCCACCACATAGCGCAGCCTGCGCGAACGGTTAGCGCCACCATCGCCGATTGATCCAAGGTTATCGCTAACACACTGGAAAACATCGGCTTTCGCGCTTTATTTCCGTGACCTTTTCGGCCTATACCGCCCCCGAATTCCCTGACAGGAGAGCCAACATGACCGTCACCATCGGCATCAACGGGTTCGGACGCATCGGCCGCTGCACGCTGGCCCATATCGCCGAAAGCGCCCGCAACGACGTTCAGGTCGTCAAGCTGAACGCCACCGGCCCGATCGAGACCTCGGCCCACCTCCTGCGCTACGACAGCGTGCACGGCCGGTTCGGCGGCAAGATCACGACCGACGGCAACACCATGGACATCGGCCGCGGCCCGATGGAGGTGTTTTCCACCTATGATCCCAACGAGCTGGACTGGTCCGGGGTCGACGTCGTCCTCGAATGCACGGGCAATTTCAACGACGGCGACAAGGCCAAGGTGCACCTTGAGCGCGGCGCCAAGAAGGTGCTGATCTCGGCCCCGGCCAAGAACGTGCAGAAGACCATCGTCTTTGGCGTGAACCACCGCGACCTGCAGGCCGGGGACACGATGATCTCGAACGGGTCCTGCACCACCAACTGCCTCGCCCCGCTGGCCAAGGTGCTGAACGACGCCATCGGCATCGAATCGGGCATCATGACCACGATCCACGCCTATACCGGCGACCAGCCGACGCTGGACCGGCGGCACAAGGACCTCTACCGCGCCCGCGCGGCGGCGATGTCGATGATCCCGACCTCGACCGGCGCGGCGAAGGCGCTCGGCGAGGTGCTGCCGGAGCTGAAGGGCAAGCTGGATGGCTCGGCCATCCGCGTGCCGACACCCAACGTCTCGGCGGTGGACCTAACCTTCCTCGCCGGCAATGACGTGACCGAGGCCGACGTGAACGAAGTCGTGCGCGAGGCCGTCGCGGGCCCGATGTCCGCCGTCATGGGCTACGATCCGGAACCCAAGGTCTCCATCGACTTCTCCCATACCGAGGAATCGTCGATCTTCGCCCCCGACCAGACCAAGGTCATCGGCAAGCGGCTGGTCCGCGTGCTGGCGTGGTATGACAACGAATGGGGCTTCTCATGCCGGATGGCCGACGTGGCCGCCGCCATGGGCCGCCTGAACTGACCGATCCGCATGTGCAGCGATCGTGAAGCGCCCCAGCCCTGTGCCGGGGCGTTTCGCGTTCAGGCGGCGGCTTCGCTGACGGGCCCTTCGATCAGGTCCTGCAGCGCGCCGAAATAGCCGTCCGACCGGGCAGGCTGCAGCGGATCCGAGGTGATCGCCAGCGTTACGCCCGCCTCGGGCATCACGCAGATCACCTGCCCGCCATAGCCCCGCGCCAGCAGGTAGCGACCGCGCCCCTGCCCGCCCAGGAACCAGCCATAGCCATAGCCCAGCCCCGACCACGGCGACCGCGCGCGCGGCTCGGCCGAGGTGTCGAGCCACGCCTGGCTGACCACCCGCGTCCCGTTCCATTCGCCGCCCTGCCGCACCATCTCGCCGATGCGCAGCATCGCGCGGGGGCTGAGCGCCATTTCGTTGCCGCCCATGTAGCGACCCTGCGGATCGCGGGTCCACGGCGGGATGTCGATCCCCAGCGGACGGCCCAGCCACGACCGCGCCAGCGACAGCAGGCTTTCGCCCGTCGCCTCGGACAGCGCGGCGCCCAGCACGTGGAACGAGCCGGTGGAATAGAGCATGCGCCCGCCCGGCTCGGCCTCGAAATCCCGCGACAGGGCATCTGCAACCCAATTGCCGCTGGCAACCCAACCGCCATAGTTCGGGCCCGACGTCCGCTCCAGCCCGGCCCGCATGGTGACGAGGTCCTCCATCGTCAGCGCCGCCACCCGGTCGTCGGCGCCACGCGGGATCAGCCGGGGGGCCACATCGCCCAGCGTCGCCGTCACGCCCGGCAGCGCGCCCTTGTCGATCGCCACGCCGAGAAGCAGGGCCACGATGCTCTTGGACACCGATTTCACGTTTGCGGGGCGGTCCAGCCCCGGCCCGCGCGGCGCGGATTCCAGCACCGTCTCCCCGTCCTGCGCCACCGCGATGGCGTGCAGCTGCGAAAAGCCCTCGGCGGCCTCGGCCACCGCGCGCCAGCGGTCCTCCTGCGCGCGCAGGGGCGCCCCGAGGCTGGCGAAGGCGGCGCTGGTGACCAGCAGGTGACGGCGGGTGATGGGTATGGCGTGTCTCATGACATTGGATTTGCACCGACCGCCCCGGCGATCAATTCCCGCCACGCCAGCATGGCATCACATGCACGTCAGCCGGTTCTCTGCCGGATGTTGCGCCTGCACGCCAAGCCCCGCACCATCTCTGCGCGGTGGCTTGATCCGCGGACCGGGCTGAGGCATAGCCGACATGCAATCCAGCCGGACGGCCAATGACCAATCAACTCGCCATCGCACTCGGGCTTCTGATCGCGCTCTTTCTGGGTCTGGATGCTATTGTGTTCGGCTGGTCCAACACACTGTTTCTGGCCAAGAAATTTGCGGATTTCGTGGAATGGCTGGCATTCTGGCGCTAGACTGCACCGATAATGGGCCGGAATAGGCCCGATCTGAGCGAGGTAGAGAGAAATGGCGAACCTGCCGGCCGGCGTGTTGATAATGGCGAGCATCGTCATTGTCGTGGGCCTGATCCTGCTGGGCCTGGTGATCTACACCTGGCTCAAGAAGCGCGAGGTCGAAAAGGTCGTGCCGCCACGCGGCAGCTTCGTCGAGATCTCCTCCGGTCGCCTGCACTACCTGACCACCGGCAAGGGCCCGGACATCGTCATGATCCACGGCCTCGGCGGTCAGATGGGGAATTTCGACACCGGGCTGGCCGAGGATCTGGCGCGCGATCACCGCGTGACCCTGATCGACCGCCCCGGCGCGGGCTATTCCGAACGCCGCGCGGGCACCGCGACCAGCATCACCGCCCATGCGGAACTGATCGAAGAGGCCATCAAGGCGCTCGGCATCGAACGCCCGCTGATCGTCGGCCATTCGCTCGGCGGTGCCATCGCGCTCGGCATCGGGCTGCGCGGGCGGCAGCCGGTGCGCGGTCTGGCGCTGCTGGCCCCGTTCACCCTGCCGGTCGACAGCTTTTCCGAAGCCTTCGACGCGCTCAACATCCCGTGGGACTGGCTGCGCCGGTTCACCGGCTGGACCTTTGCCGTGCCCACGATGATCCGCAGGCCGGAACCGGTGCAGGAACTGATCTTCGGCCCCGAAGAGGTGCCGGACAGCTATCTGGTCGAGGGCGGTGGACTGCTGTCCCTGCGTCCGGCCCATTTCATCGAGACCAGCCGCGATTTCGTGACGGCCAATGACGACATGCCGGCGATGCAGCGGCAGTATCACAAGCTGACGCTGCCGATCCGCATCCTCTACGGCGCGCAGGACCGGATCCTCGACCCGGAACTGCACGGCACAACGTTCGTGTCGCGCTATCCGCAGATGGGGCTTGAGATGATCGACGGCGGGCACATGATCCCAGTGACCCGCCCCGAGGAATGCGCGGCGTTCATCCGCCGCGCCAGCCAGTCGATGAAGTGAGGCCGCGCCTCAGGTCTTGCCCAGCTTGGCCAGCAGACGTTCGTTGACGGCGGGCGTCACGAAGGCCGAGACATCGCCGTCGAGCCGGGCGATTTCCTTGACCAGCTTGGAGGCGATGGACTGGTGCTTGGCCTCGGCCATCAGGAACACCGTCTCGACGCTGGAATCCAGAACGCGGTTCATGCCGACCATCTGGAACTCGTATTCGAAATCCGACACCGCGCGCAGGCCGCGCACGATCACGCCCGCACCCACATCGCGGGCGCAGTTGATCAGCAGGTTCTCGAAGGGATGCACGACGATCTCGATGCCGGTCTCCTTGGCCAGCTTCACGCATTCCGCTTCAAGCATCTCGACCCGTTCCTCGAGCGAGAACAGCGGTCCCTTGTCGCGGTTGATGGCGACGCCGATAACCAGCCTGTCGACCAGGGCGGTCGCCCGGCGAATGATGTCGATATGTCCCAGTGTAATGGGGTCGAAGGTGCCGGGATAAAGGCCGATGCGCATTACCGTCTCCGCGTCGTGAGGTTTGCGGCGCACGCAACAATATTACGCTGGGGAATGCAAGGGCAGCAGCGGGGTTTCACAACCGCGATGTCAGCGACCCATGATCATGTCTTCCAGCGCGGTCTTCTCGTGGCTCAGCTCGCTGAGCTTGGCCTTGACCACGTCGCCGATGGTCACGATGCCCACCAGAACTCCGTCATCCGTCACCGGCATGTGGCGGAACCGGCCTTCGGTCATCTTTCCCAGAACCTGGTCGGCGGTGTCGTCGCGCCCGCAGCAGACCGGATCGGGCGTCATCAGCGCCTTGGCCGGTTCCGTCATGCACGACGGCCCCCGCGCCGCAAGGGCGCGGACGATATCGCGTTCGGACAGGATGCCATCGGCCTTCCGCCCGTCGGAAGACACCACCACGCCCCCGATCCTGTGCTCCGACAAGAGCCGCGCGACATCCGTAATGGTGGTATCGGGCCGCGTGGTGATCACGGTCTCGCTGCCCTTGGATCTCAGAATCTGCTGAACGAGCATGGTGGTGTCTCCCTATGGGGTCCCGGACTCCTCCTTTCCGGGTCTCCGAGGCTCTGCCACCTGCGACAATCTGTCAAGTCAGAGCTTCGAGCCGCGCGATTTCACGCCGGATCCCGTCGGTCAGCAGCGCGGTAAAGCGGTTCATCCGCTCCAGCCGCGTGTCGTCCGCATGGCGCACGAGGTAGAACGACCGGGTCAGCGCGATCGCGTCGCCCAGCACCTTCTCGACGCCCGGCGCCGACGGCAGTGCGAAATCGTGGACGATGCCAAGCCCCCCGCCCTGCCGGATCCAGCTGAACTGCACCATGACCGAATTCGACGCCAACGACACCCGTTCGACCCCGAGCTCGGCCAGATAGTCGAGCTCCTTGTCGAAGATCATATCGGGGATGTAGCCGATCATCCTGTGTCCGCTCAGATCCTGCGGTTCGCGGATCGCGTCCTGCCGGTGCAAATAGTCCCGCGACGCGGCAAGATGCAGGTGGTAGTCGCTGATCTTCTGCACCGTCAGCCGACCCGCCGTCGGGGCCGAGACGGTGATCGCCATGTCCGCCTCTCGCCGCGTCAGGTTGAACAGGCGTGGCAAGGCGACGATCTGCACCTCCAGATCCGGGTTGTCCTCGACGATCGCGGCGCAGACCTGTGGCAGCAGGAAGTTCGCCACCCCGTCCGGCGCGCCCAGCCTGATCTGTCCGGACAGCTTGCCCGACTGGCCGCGCAGTTCCTCCTCGGCCGCCAGAATCGCCTGCTCGGCCACTTCGGCGTGGCGGATCAGGCGTTGCCCGGCCTCGGTCGGCGCATAGCCCTGCGGAGATTTCGCGAAAAGCGTCTGGCCGATCTCTTCCTCGAGCCGTCCGATGCGGCGTCCTGCAGTAGCCGGATCGACCCTCAGCCGCTTCCCGGCGCCCGAGAGGCTTTCCTCCCGCACCACGGCGAGGAACATTTTCAGATCGTCCCAGTTCATCAGGCCACCCTGCATTCTCGCAAAGCATGTTTGAAGGATTTCCCCTTTCACCCTGCAAAATGCAAGCCTAGCATCCCGCGCGAGAAAGGGAGGTCCCCATGAATGAACTGACCCACTACCTGAACGGTTCCCACACCAAGGGCACGTCCGGCCGTTTCGCCGACGTCATGAACCCCGCAACGGGCGAGGTTCAGGCCAAGGTGCCGCTGGCATCCGCGGCCGAAGTCGACAAGGCGGTCCAGATCGCCGCCGCCGCCCAGCCCGACTGGGCAGCGACCAACCCGCAGCGCCGCGCGCGGGTCCTGATGAAGTTCGTGGACCTTTTGAACCGCGACATGGACAAGCTGGCCGAGGCGCTGAGCCGCGAGCATGGCAAGACCCTGCCCGACGCCGCCGGCGACGTGCAGCGCGGGCTTGAGGTCGTCGAATACTGCATCGGCGCGCCGCAGATGCTGAAGGGCGAGTACACCGACAGCGCCGGGCCCGGCATCGACATGTACTCCATGCGCCAACCCCTTGGCGTCACGGCGGGAATCACGCCGTTCAACTTCCCCGCCATGATCCCGATGTGGATGTTCGCCCCGGCCATCGCCTGCGGCAACGCCTTCATCCTGAAGCCGTCCGAACGCGACCCCTCCGTCCCGCTGATGCTGGCGGAACTGCTGGAAGAGGCGGGTCTGCCCAAGGGCATCCTGCAGGTCGTGAACGGCGACAAGGAAGCGGTGGATGCCATCCTCGACCACCCGGTGATCCAGTCGATCGGCTTTGTCGGCTCCACCCCGATCGCGGAATACATCTATGGCCGCGGCTGTTCGAACGGCAAGCGCGTGCAGTGCTTCGGCGGCGCCAAGAACCACATGATCATCATGCCGGACGCCGACATGGACCAGGCAGCCGATGCGCTGGTCGGCGCGGGCTATGGCGCGGCGGGCGAACGCTGCATGGCGATCTCGGTCGCCGTCCCGGTGGGTGACGAAACCGCCGACCGTCTGATCGAAAAGCTGGTCCCCCGCATCGAGAAGCTGAAGGTCGGCCCCTACACCGCCGGCAACGATGTGGATTACGGCCCTGTCGTCACCAAGGCCGCCAAGGAAAACATCCTGCGCCTCGTCCAGACGGGCGTGGACCAGGGTGCGAAACTGGTGGTCGACGGGCGTGACTTCAAACTTCAGGGCTACGAGGACGGCTTCTTCGTCGGCGCGCACCTCTTCGACAACGTCACGCCGGACATGGACATCTACAAGACCGAGATCTTCGGCCCGGTCCTGTCCACCGTCCGCGCGGGCAGCTACGAAGAGGCGCTGAAGCTGGCGATGGACCACGAGTACGGCAACGGCACCGCGATCTTCACCCGTGACGGCGACACCGCCCGCGATTTCGCCAACCGGATCAACATCGGCATGGTCGGCGTAAACGTCCCGATCCCGGTGCCGCTGGCCTACCACACCTTCGGCGGCTGGAAGAAATCCGTGTTCGGCGACCTGAACCAGCACGGGCCGGATGCCTTCAAGTTCTACACCCGGACCAAGACCATCACCGCCCGCTGGCCCTCGGGCCTGAAGGAAGGTGGCGAGTTCCACTTCAAGGCGATGGACTGAGCCAAAATCGGAGGGCGCGCCATCGCGCCCTCCGCGCCCTGCCCGGAAAATAAGACACCGTCGAATTACGGCACCGTCGCTGCTCTTACGGCTTCCAAACCCTTGTAGCCGCAGTAAGGATAAGCTCCGCACACCATTGTGAACCGGAGATTTCCTTGATGCGTTTCCTGAAAAACCTGATCCTCGGATGCCTGCTCGTCACGGCTCAGCCGCTACTGGCGCAGAATATCGACACGAACCGCTATTATCGGCTCAACACCCAGTTCAAGGGCCCCGACATGCCGCTCGACGTGATCAACGGCGGCAACCGGAACAACGACACCCGCCTGTCGCTCTGGGGCGACTTTTCCGGCCAGTACTGGCGGCTGACACCCGCCGACGGCGGGATGTGGCGGCTGACCACGATGTTCCGCGGCGCCAATATGTGCCTGGACATCTACAACGGCGGGCCGCGCAACAACCAGCCACACCTGACGCCCTGTGCGAATTTCACGGGCCAGCTCTGGCGCATCACGCCGGCGGGCGACGGCTATGTCCGCCTGTCCACGCAGTTCCGTGGCCCGGACCAGTGCCTCGACATCTTCAACGGCGGGCCCGAGGACAACATGCCCCACCTGACCCGCTGCGCCAACTTCAGCGGGCAGTTCTGGCAGCTCGAGCCGACCGATCGCTGGGTAAACTGATCTGACGGCCCGAACCGCGAGAACATCCACTCAATGCGCGGCGCCGGGGTCCGACAGGCCGCCACGCCTCAGCCCGGTGACCGCGATTTCGGCGGCAGGGACCTGCACCGGCGGCAACCGAACGGGCACCGGCTCGCGCTGGCGCATCGCATCGGCCTCGACCAGCCGGTGCGCCCGCGAGCGTCCACATTCGAAACTGCCCGCCCGGAACGCGCGGCAGGCGGTCGGTCGCGCCTCGTAGACGGCGCAGGCCAGCGCACCCGACTCCGTCAGCGTCAACTGCGCGCAATGGCCGTTCTCCATGCGCATGTAAGTGCGCCCGTCGATACGGTTCAGCGCGTTTTCGGGCAGGCCACGGGTCAGGTCTTCGGGGAACAGAGCGATATACCGGTCGTGCTTGCCGAAACAGCAGGCACCACAGGCCAGACACTCCACAGCGGATGTGTTTTTCAATTCTGGGGATCCGACACGCCGGCCGGCGGCTACAGGACCGACGGCGATGCGCTGAGCAGATGATACAACGCCGCACGCAGGCTGAGAAGTGGGGTCATGCGCGCGCGTGCCGACAGCATTTCCGCATGAATACTTGACGTTATGCCCGAAAGCTGACGACACTGGCCGCCCGCCGGATCAATCCCGAGACCACATGCCCGTCACCTACCGCATCCTGCCGCGCCGCGGCCTTGTCTACGTCCGCTTCGAAGGACATGCCCGCGTCGCCGAAAGTTTCGAGGCACTCGGCCGCTTTGCGCAGGATCCGTTGTTCCGCCCCGGCCTCGCCCAGCTGATCGACCTGAGCGCCGTGACCGGGTTCGAACCGGACTACGTTGCCCTGTTCCGGCTGCACGCGCAGAAGACCGAGATGTTCGTGCCGCAGGCCGCCGAGACCGTGAACGTCTACATCGCGCCCACGGAACCCGCACAGCGCCTGTCGCACCAGATCCTCAAGAGCTGGCAGGGCATCCCCGGACTTGTCCACAGGGTCGTCGCCTCCGAAACCGAAGCGCTTCACATTCTGGGCCTCGATGCCCGAAGCATCGCTGCACTAATGGCCGAAGAAGTCTGATCCTGCGGGCCCGACGCCCGCAAAAACGCAAAACCCTTTTGTGCCCTTTCGCCTTTCAGCCCGCATTCTGCAAGACTAGGATGCCGGGGGAGCAAAGAGGGAGGAAAGGTTGGACTTCGCATTATCCGAGGAACAACAGGCGATTTTCGACATGGCCCATGCCTTCGGGCAGGCCGAGATCGCCCCCCACGCCCGCAAGTGGGAGGCCGAGGGCACGATCCCCAAGGCCCTCTGGCCCAAGGTCGGTGAGCTTGGCTTCGGCGGGCTCTACGTCAGCGAGGAGAACGGCGGCGCGGGCCTGTCCCGGCTGGACGCCACGCTGGTGTTCGAGGCGCTGTCGATGGCCTGTCCTTCGGTCGCGGCGTTCCTGTCTATCCACAACATGTGCGCGCGGATGATCGACGCCTTCGCGGACGCCAGCCTGCGCGACCGCGTCCTGCCCGGCGCGATCTCGATGGACACCGTGCTGAGCTACTGCCTGACCGAACCCGGCTCCGGCTCCGACGCCGCCGCGCTCAAGACCCGCGCCGAGCGGACGAACGAAGGCTACCGGCTGAACGGCACCAAGGCCTTCATCTCGGGCGGCGGCTATTCCGACGCCTATGTCGTGATGTGCCGCACCGGCGATGCGGGGCCCAAGGGCGTCTCGACGCTCTATGTCGAGGACGGCGCGGACGGCCTGTCCTTCGGCGGGCTGGAGGACAAGATGGGCTGGCGCAGTCAGCCGACCCGGCAGGTCCAGTTCGACAATTGCGAGGTCCCCGCCACCAACCTCGTCGGCGAAGAGGGCAAGGGCTTTACCTACGCCATGATGGGCCTCGACGGCGGGCGGCTGAACATCTCGGCCTGTTCGCTCGGCGCCGCGCAGGCCGCGCTGGACGCGACGCTGGCCTACATGGGCGAGCGCAAGGCCTTCGGCCAGCCGATCGACCAGTTCCAGGCGCTGCAGTTCCGCCTCGCCGATATGGAGATCGAGTTGCAGGCCGCCCGCACCTTCCTGCGGCAGGCAGCGTGGAAGCTGGACCAGAAGGCCCCGGACGCCACCAAGTTCTGCGCCATGGCCAAGAAGTTCGTCACCGAAGCGGGCAGCCGCATCACCAACCAGTGCCTGCAACTGCACGGCGGCTACGGCTATCTGTCCGACTACGGGATCGAGAAGCTGGTCCGCGACCTGCGGGTACACGAAATCCTTGAAGGGACGAACGAGATCATGCGCCTGATCACCGCCCGCCACATGCTGGCCGCCCGATGACCGACGACATCCTGATCCGCATCGCGGGCCGCGCGGGCCGCATAACGCTCAACCGTCCCAAGGCGCTGAACGCGCTGACCTACGACATGGCCAACGCCATCGAGGCCGCGCTGGACGACTGGGCCGGGAACGACTCCGTCGCGCTGGTCGTGATCGACGCGGCGGGCGACCGGGCCTTCTGCTCCGGCGGGGATATCGAGGAACTCTATAATCGCGGCCGCGCCGGGGATTTCGACTATGGCCGGACCTTCTGGCGCGACGAATACCGGCTGAATCTCAAGATGGCCGAATATCCCAAGCCCATCGTCACCCTGATGCAGGGCTATGTCATGGGCGGCGGCGTCGGGGTCGGGTGCCACGCCTCGCACCGGGTCGTCGGCGACAGCAGCCAGATCGCCATGCCGGAATGCGGCATCGGGCTGGTGCCGGACGTCGGCGGTTCGCTGATGCTGGCCCGCGCGCCGGGACGGCTGGGCGAATACCTCGGCCTGACAGCCGCCAGGATGGGCGCGGGCGATGCGATCCGCGCGGGTTTTGCCGACCACTACCTGCCCGAAGGCGAATGGCCCGCCCTGACCGCCGAGATGGAACGGACCGGCGACATCGCCGCCGTCGAGCGCGCTGCCGTCACCGCCCCTGCCGCGGCCCTCGCCGAGCATCAGGAGGTGATCGACCGCCTCTTCACCTCGGGCGACCTGCCCTCCATCGCCGTTTCCAGCGATGCGGAATGGGACGAGTTCGCCAAGGGCGTCCGCAAGGCCCTGCTGCGCAATTCGCCGCTCGCGATGGCCTGCACGCTCCGGATGCTGGCCAACCTGCGCAAGGAGGCCGGGGGCATGCGCGAAGCACTGAGCCAGGAATACCGTTATGTCTACCGCGCGATGGAGCACGGCGATTTCCTGGAAGGCATCCGCGCCCAGATCATCGACCGCGACCGCAACCCGCGCTGGAAACACGCGCTGACCAGCGTCCCCGACGCCGATGTCGCGCGCATGCTCGCCCCGCTCGGGGATGACGAGTTGACATTCTGAGGGAGGACCCACCATGAAGATCGGATTTATCGGCCTCGGCAACATGGGCGCACCCATGGCCGCCAACCTTGCCAAGGCGGGTCACGAGGTGACCGGCTTCGACACCGCAGACGTCAGCGTCGACGGCGTCACCCGCGCGGGCACCGCGGCAGAGGCCGCAGCGGGGCGCGAGGTCGTCATCACCATGCTGCCGAACGGCAAGATCCTGCGTGCCGTGGCGGACGAGATCCTGCCGGCGATGGATGCGGGCGCCGTCTTCCTCGACTGCTCCACGGTCGACGTGGAAAGCGCGCGGGCCGTCGCGGAACAGGCTGACAAGGCCGGGCTTCTCGCCCTCGACGCCCCCGTCTCGGGCGGCACCGGCGGGGCGGTCGCGGGCACGCTGACCTTCATGGTCGGGGGCAGCGACGACGCCTTCGCCAAGGCGAAACCGCTGTTCGACATCATGGGCCAGAAGGCCGTGCATTGCGGCCCCTCGGGCAACGGACAGGCGGCCAAGATCTGCAACAACATGATCCTCGGCGTCACCATGATCGCCACCTGCGAGGCCTTCGCGCTGGCCGACAAGCTGGGCCTCGACCGTCAGGCGATGTTCGACGTCGTCTCGACCTCCTCGGGCTATTCCTGGACGATGAACGCCTATTGCCCCGCCCCCGGAGTCGGGCCGCAATCGCCCGCCGACAACGGATACAAGCCCGGTTTCGCCGCCGACCTGATGCTCAAGGACCTGCGCCTGTCGCAACTGGCCGCCGCCGCCGTGGATGCCGACACGCCCATGGGTCAGGCCGCCGCCGCGCTCTACGAACAGTTCGTCGAGAAGGAGGACGGCGCGGGCCGCGACTTCAGCGCCATGTTGCCCCGGTTCGAAAAGCGCGGACGGGGATAAGCTGCGCCGAAAACGCATCTTAACATTACGAAAGCAGAATGTATGATCCCCGGTGTAACAATTCACCGGGGATTTTCCATGTTTTCCAAAAATGTCGGTGGCCTCGACCGTATCCTGCGCATCGTCGTCGGCCTTGCCCTGATCGCGGGCTTTTTCCTGAACACCGAAGCATCGCTTCGCTGGGTCTACCTGATCGGTATCATCCCGCTTGTGACAGGCCTTGTCGGGACCTGCCCGATCTATTCCCTGTTCGGTTTCAGCACCTGCCCGCTCAAGAAGTGATCGGCGAAAGCCCACCGAAGATCGATGGGCAGAGGGAACCCGCGCACGGTCGGGGCCGTTTCTCCTGCAACTCTGCCGTCACAGGCCAGACAGGAGAAACGCAATGCAACGTGTTATCGCAGCTACCGCAATCGCCCTGATGATGGTGCCCGGCGCCGTCGCCGCCAAGGACAAGGGGCACGGCAAGGGACACGGCAAACGCCATCAGGTCGAGCGCAGCTACCAGGAAGCCAACCGCTTCTGCCCGCCGGGCCTGGCCAAGAAGTCGCCCGCCTGTGTCCCGCCCGGTCAGGCCAAGAAACACGACTCGCGCCGCGACCGCGATGAGGATCGCCATCACCACCGCTACCGGGCCGGTGACCGGATCATCGACTACAACGACCTCGTTCTGATTCGTGATCCGGGCCGCTACGCGCTCGATCCCTACGGCACCTACTACCGCTCCGGGGACTACGTGATCCGCGTGGACCGCCAGACCAACGAGGTTTTGTCGCTGATCGGTCTGGCAACCGCCATTCTGGGCGGATAACCGCTTTCGCCCGCAAATCTGACGACTAAAGTAAGAAAAATGCTGACCATTATTCGCATATCGGCCGTTGCCGCGGCCATGACCCTGCCAGCCGTGGCGCAGGCGCAATGCCTGATAAACGCCGGCAACGCCCGCTGCGTAAGCGCCGACAGCCGCAATGTGGGCAGCACCAGCCTGTTCAACGGACCGGGCGGGTTTTCCCGGACTCAGACAACGGCTTCGGCGCCCGCCGACACGTCCCGGCCGCGCGAGATCTCGAGCGCCCGCTTCGTCACCGCGCCGGTGCGGACCGGACCGGCCTACGTGTCAGCCTACGGCCCGCGCGACATCCCCGTGCCCGCTATCGCCACCTATGCCCCCGGCGAAACGCTCCCCGAAAACGTGTCCATCCTGTTCAACCGTGACCGCCACGGCCTGCCCGCACCGCGCGACGGCTGGACCTATTTCCGGCTGGGCAACGAAATCTTCCGCGCGGACCTGCAAAGCCGGAAGGTCATCGACCGCGTAAACGACCACATGTCCGTCCGGTTCTGAGGCCCGTCCTCGCCGCATCTGTTCAGTAGTTCCCCGGCGGGTCACTCGCGGGGAAGCTCTGATCGACCTCCTCGTCGACACGATCCCACCGACGCGGCGGGTTCCGCATCTGTCCCGGCCCCGCATCACGCACGGTATCGTGGCGCGACCGTCGTGCGCTCTTGCCCATACCTCTGGCCATGGCGCGTGATACCTGCCGAGCGGCGATCCCGATCAACATTCCAAGTGCGAAGCGTTTCACCATTCGTCCGACCATGATGTCCTCCGTTAAGGTCTTTCCCCTCAACGCGGAACGGGCGGACGGGGTTCAACGCCCCTCAGACGTCACTCGGCGGCCGCCCGCCGGGGTCTGAGCATTTCCTTGAGGAATCGTCCGGTGTGCGAGGCTTCGACCTCGGCCACTTCCTCGGGCGTGCCGGTGGCGACGATGGTCCCACCGCCGTTCCCGCCCTCGGGCCCGATGTCGATCAGATGATCCGCCGTCTTGATGACGTCGAGATTGTGCTCGATCACCACGACCGAGTTTCCCTGATCCACCAGTTCGTGCAGCACTTCGAGCAGTTTGCGCACGTCCTCGAAATGCAGACCCGTCGTGGGCTCGTCGAGGATATAGAGCGTCCGCCCGGTGGACCGTTTCGCCAGTTCCTTCGACAGCTTCACCCGCTGCGCCTCGCCGCCCGAAAGCGTCGTCGCCTGCTGGCCCACCTTGATGTAGCCCAGACCGACCCGCATCAGCGCGTCCATCTTTTCGCGGATGCTCGGCACCGCGGTAAAGAACTCCTGCGCATCTTCGACCGTCATATCAAGAACGTCGGCTATGCTCTTGTTCTTGAACTTGATCTCCAGCGTCTCGCGGTTGTACCGCGCGCCCTTGCAGGTCTCGCAGGTCACGTAGACGTCGGGCAGGAAGTGCATCTCGATCTTGATGACCCCGTCGCCCTGGCACGCCTCGCAGCGCCCGCCCTTGACGTTGAAGCTGAACCGGCCGGGCTTGTAGCCCCGCGCCTTGGCCTCTGGCAGGCCCGCGAACCAATCTCGGATCGGGGTGAAGGCCCCGGTGTAAGTGGCCGGATTCGAACGCGGAGTCCGCCCGATGGGCCGCTGGTCGATGTCGATGACCTTGTCCAGATGCTCCAGCCCCTTGATCGTCTCGCAGGGCGCGGGCGTCTGCCGCGCACCGTTCAGCCGCATGGAGGCCGTCTTGAACAGCGTCTCGATGGTCAGCGTGGATTTACCGCCGCCACTAACCCCCGTCACGCAAACGAATTTTCCCAGTGGGAAGTCGGCCGTCACGTCCTTCAGGTTGTTCCCGACCGCCTTGACCACGGTGATCTTCTTCTTGTTCCCCTTGCGCCGCTCGGCCGGCACCGCGATCTCACGCGCGCCGGACAGGTACTGCCCCGTCAGGCTGGCGGGATCCGCCGCGATTTCGCCCGGCGTGCCCTTGGCCACGACCTGCCCGCCGTGCACCCCGGCCCCCGGCCCGATGTCAAAGACGTAATCGGCCTCGCGGATCGCCTCTTCGTCATGCTCGACCACGATCACGGTGTTGCCCTGGTCGCGCAGGTTCTTCAGCGTGGTCAGCAGCCGCCCGTTGTCCCGCTGGTGCAGCCCGATCGAGGGTTCGTCCAGCACATAGAGCACGCCCGTCAGGCCGGACCCGATCTGGCTCGCCAACCGGATGCGCTGGCTTTCGCCGCCGCTCAGCGTGCCCGAATTCCGCGACAGCGTCAGGTACTCCAGCCCCACGTTGTTCAGGAAGCCGAGCCGCTCGCGGATTTCCTTCAGGATCGCCCGCGCGATTTCGTTCTTCTGCTTGGACAGGCTTTCCGGCGCGCCCTCGACCCAGTCGAGCGCCTTGCGGATCGACATCTCGACCACCTGCCCCACGTGCAGCCCGCCGATCTTGACCGCCAGCGCCTCTTCGCGCAGTCGGTAGCCGCCACAGGCGCCGCAGGGCCGGTTATTCTGGAACCGCTCGAACTCCTCGCGCACCCAGGACGAATCCGTCTCGCGATAGCGGCGCTCCATGTTCGGGATCACGCCCTCGAAGGTCCGCGTCACCTGGTAGACGCGCCCGCCCTCGTCGTAGCGGAACAGGATCTCCTCCTCGCCCGAACCATAGAGGAACACCTGCTGCACCTTCTCGGGCAGGTCCTTCCATCGCGCGTTCCTGTCGAACCCGTAATGTTTGGCCAGCGCCTCGATCGTCTGCAGGAAATAGGGCGACTTGCCCTTCCGCCACGGCGCCAGCGCCCCGTCCGCGATCTTGAGCTGCGCGTCGGGCACAACCAGACGTTCGTCAAAGAACAGCTCCACCCCCAGCCCGTCGCAGACGGGGCAGGCGCCGAAGGGCGCGTTGAACGAGAACAGCCGCGGCTCGATCTCGGGGATGGTGAAGCCACTGACCGGACAGGCGAAATTCTCGGAGAAGGTGATCCGCTCCGGCTCGCCCTCGCCCTCTTTCGGCGCGGTTTCCAGCACCGCGATCCCGTCGGCCAGATCGAGCGCGGTGCGGAACGAATCCGCCAGCCGGGTCTCGGTCCCCGCGCGCACGACGATCCGGTCGACAACCACGTCGATGTCATGGCGGAACTTCTTGTCCAGCGTGGGCGCATCGTCCAGCTCGTAGAACGCGCCGTCGACCTTGACCCGCTGGAAGCCCTGCTTGCGCAGCTCCGCGAATTCCTTGCGATACTCGCCCTTGCGGTCGCGGATGATCGGCGCCAGCAGATAGGCGCGGGTCCCCTCTTCCATCGCCATCACGCGATCGACCATGTCCTGCACCTGCTGCGCCTCGATCGGCAGTCCGGTGGCGGGGGAATAGGGCGTCCCCGCGCGGGCAAAGAGCAGACGCAGGTAGTCATAGATCTCCGTCACCGTCCCGACGGTCGAACGCGGGTTCTTGGACGTCGTCTTCTGCTCGATGGAAATCGCCGGGGACAGGCCGCTGATATGGTCGACGTCGGGCTTTTCCATCATGTCGAGGAACTGGCGCGCATAGGCAGACAGCGATTCCACATAGCGGCGCTGCCCCTCGGCATAGATCGTGTCGAACGCCAGCGACGATTTCCCCGACCCCGACAGGCCGGTGATCACCACCAGCTGATCGCGGGGGATGTCGACGTCGATGTTCTTGAGGTTGTGCTCGCGCGCCCCGCGAACCTCGATGTGCTTCAGCTCGGCCATGACACCCCCGGCAATGAGTGGTTAAGAAATAGTTGAAGCGCGGGGGCGTTCCAACAGGAAAATGAGAACATTTGCAGAACTGATTACATGAAGCCTTCACATTCAAATAACTGAATGCTATATGCACGGCAACGCAGCATCTCCCGACCGGAGTCCTTCATGTTCCAGTTCCTCAACCGCACCCCGTCCGCCCCCGCACTGTCCGCCGCCGACGCCATCGCCGCGGGCGACGAGGTGATCCTCGTCGACATCCGCGAACTCGGCGAAGTCCGCGCCTCGGGCATGGCAAGGGGCGCCATCCACATCCCGCTGATGATGCTTCAGTTCCGCGCCGATCCGCGGCATCCCGATTACGATGCGCGGCTGAAGCCGGATGCGAGAATCTGCCTTTACTGCGCGTCAGGGGGCCGTGCCGGCTCCGCGCTCGGCATCATGCGCCAGCTTGGATACTCCGACGTTCACAACATCGGCGGCCTCGCCCACTGGGCCCGCGCCGGGGGCGAGGTCGTCAAGGCCTGACCCCGGACCACCGCGACGACCAAAGGGGCCGCAATCGGCCCCTTTTCGCTGCAGTATCTCCCGATCAGATGTGGATGGCCCGCCCGTAGGCCGCCAGCACCGATTCGTGCATCATCTCGCTCAGCGTCGGATGCGGGAAGACGGTGTTCATCAGGTCCTCTTCGGTCGTCTCAAGCTGCCGCCCGACGACATAGCCCTGGATCAGCTCGGTCACCTCGGCGCCCACCATATGCGCGCCCAGCAACTCGCCCGTCTTCTCGTCGAAGACGGTCTTCACCATCCCCTCCGGCTCGCCGAGGGCGACGGCCTTGCCGTTCCCGATGAACGGGAAGCGCCCGACCTTGACCTTGTAGCCCTGCTCCTTGGCCTTCGCCTCGGTCAGCCCGACGCTGGCGACCTGCGGATGGCAATAGGTGCAGCCCGCGATGCTGGACGGCTTGACCGGATGCGGATGCCCGCCCGCGATCAGTTCGGCAACCATGACACCTTCGTGGCTCGCCTTGTGCGCAAGCCACGGCGCGCCCGCGATGTCGCCGATGGCATAGAGCCCCTCGACCCCGGTGCGGCAGAATTCGTCCGTCACCACATGGGTCCGGTCCACCTTGACGCCCAGTTCCTCCAGCCCCAGCCCCTCGACATTGCCGACGATCCCGACGGCGCTGATCACGGTGTCGAACTCCAGCTTCTCGACCTTGCCGCCGGTCTCGATATGCGCCGTGACCTTGCCCTTCGCGCGGTCCAGCTGCTTGACCATCGCCTTTTCCATGATCGTCATGCCCTGCTTGACGAACTGCTTCTTGGCGAAGGCGCTGATTTCCTCGTCCTCGACGGGTAGCACGCGGTCCATAACCTCGACCACCGTCGTGTCGGCCCCCAGCGTGTTGAAGAAGCTTGCGAATTCGATCCCGATCGCGCCCGACCCGATGACCAGCAGCTTCTTCGGCATCCGCACCGGCTTGAGTGCATGGCGATAGGTCCAGACCAGATCGCCATCCGCCTCCAGCCCCGGCAGTTCCCGCGCGCGCGCGCCGGTGGCCAGCACGATGTGCTTGGCCGTCAGATCCTCGGTCCCGGCGTCGGTCTTGACGCTGACCTTGCCCTTGGCGGGCAGCGTCGCCGCGCCCATCACGACATCGACCTTGTTCTTCTTCAGCAGGTGCTTGACCCCGCCTTCCATCTGCTTGGCCACGCCGCGCGACCGGCCCACGACGGCCTCAAGATCGAAACCGATCTTTTCCGCAGACAGACCATAATCCTTGGCCCGCTCCATGAAGTGGAACACCTCGGCCGAGCGCAGCAGCGCCTTGGTCGGGATGCAGCCCCAGTTCAGGCAGATGCCGCCCAGATGCTCGCGTTCGACCACGCAGGTCTTCAGCCCGAGCTGCGCGGCACGGATCGCCGCCACATAGCCGCCGGGGCCCGCCCCGATCACGATCATGTCGTAGGATTTCGCAGCCATCGGCCCCTCCGCTCGCAAGATAGTTTGACGTTAAACTACTTTTCGGAGGCCATCAATAAAGCGAAAGACCCCGCAACGCAATGTCGCGGGGTCCTGCCGAATCTCCAAGGGAAATCTGCTGTCGCGGCATCCGGGGCGCAACGCGCCCCGCGCCTTACTCTGCCGCCTGCAGCGCGCGGACCGTGTGACCGTATCCGCCCTGCTCCAGATAGGCGCCTTCCAGCGCCGTGGTGGACCGGTTCAGCGCCTCGTTCCGATAGGGGAACCGGCCGAACTTGCGGATCACCTCGCGGTGCGCCTTGGCGTGGAACAGGTTGTCGGACGACTCCGGCATCCGCTCCTTCATCAGCCGCACGCAGCGGTCCTGATCCGACAGGTTCTCGGAATGCATCAGCGGCAGGTAGAAGAACTGCCGCGCCGGCGCGTCGATCTTGAGGTCCCACTTGTTCTCGATCGCGATCTTCGCGGCCGCCAGCGCGAACCGGTCGGTCGCAAAGGCCTTGCCCTCGCCCCGGAACATGTTGCGCGGGAACTGGTCCATCAGGATGATGTAGGCCAGCGCACCTGACGGATAGGTCAGCCAAAGGCCGTATGAGCCATCCACCGCAGCCTGCCAGGCCGGGCCGAATTTCTCACGGATTTCATCGTCGAGACCGTCCCAGGGCTGATACCACCCCTTGGGGCCGACCTCGTCCAGCCAGTAGGCTAGGATTTCCTCGGGATTCACCATCGTGCCACTCCTCCGCACAGGCGTCTGTTTTCCGGAGCGTTACACGATTTTCACATTCGATCCACGGAGGAAATCCGTACCTTGGGCGCTAACATACGAATAATTCAGGCAGATTTCTGCTGATTGTCGTCCTGTGCCGCCTCTTCGGTCTGTTCCGCGGCCCATTCCTGCGCCGCCTCGACCGCCACGGGGCTCGCCTGCATAAGGACGGTGGTATGTGCCCCCTGCTCCTCCACGCTGCGCGACGGGCGCCGTGTCATCCGCCATGCGGCATAGGCGGCCAGTGCGATCAGCAGCACGCCGACGAAGATCCAGAAGCCCGGCGGTCCGAACGCCTCGATCAGCCAGCCTGCGATCAGCGGCCCGGAAATCGCCCCCAGTCCGTTCATGAAGATCATCCCGCCCGAAGCCGCCGCCATGTTCTCGCTGTCGAGGAAGTCGTTGGCATAGGAGATCAGCAGCGAATAGAGCGGGTTCGACATGCCCCCCACGATCACCGCCGCCACCAGCAGCATGACATAGTAGCCGCCCAGCACGGCCCCCAGCACAGCTCCGAACCCGCCGACGGCCGACACGATCATGATCAGCACCCGCCGGTCCATCCGGTCCGACAGCCACCCCAGCGGATACTGCGCCACCGTCGCGCCCACGTAGAACATCGCGATGAACAGCGAGATCTGCGCCACGCTCAGCCCCGCCGCCGCGCCATAGACCGCGGCCATGCCGAACTGGGCCGAGAACGCGCCGCCCAGCAGGAACACCCCCACGCAGGACAGCGGCGACACGCCGTAGAGCGCCCTCAGCGACATCGGCTTGGTCGTGTCGAAGGCGGGCGTCGGCGACACCGACAGCAGGATCGGCGCGAACGAGATCGAGACCAGCACCGAGGGGATGATGAACAGGATGAACCCCGACGGATCGCCCAGCACCAGCAGGCCCTGCGCCGCGATGATCCCGATCATCTGCACGATCATGTAGAGCGACAGCGCCTTGCCCCGGTTCTCGTTCGTGGCGGCGTTGTTCAGCCAGCTTTCGGCGGTCACGTAGACGCCCGAGAAACAGAACCCGATCACCACGCGCCCCAGCGTCCAGGCCCATGGGTTCGCGAAGGCGGGATAGAGGATCAGCACCGCCGAGATGAACGACCCGAGCGCGGCAAAGACCCTAACATGCCCGACCCTGCGGATCATCTCGGGCGCCAGCCGCGACCCGCCGAGGAACCCGAGGAAATAGGCCGACATCACGATCGACATCTCGAGCGTCGAGAATCCCTCGATCTGCCCACGGATACCCAGCAGGGTGCCCTGGATGCCGTTGCCCAGCATCAGCAGCATCAGTCCCAGCAGCAGCGCCCATGCGGACCCGAGAACCTGCAGCATCGCGTCGCTCCTTTCCTGACCCTCAGCCTCGCGCGCCCCTTGCGCACCTGTCGGCCCGTTTCGCGACACGACATGCCGCTTTTGCCCCTGCTGCCACGCAGGCCGCGCCGGTGCAACCACCGCAGGGTGCGAACCCGCCCTGACCCCGCGCGATCCCCGGCTTCATCTGGCCGGATAAACTCCCGCCGGAGGCTTCGCCCGCGCCCCGCGGGCGAAATCCCCACTGACCAAACGCACCGCCTCAGGGCACGAGCAGCGACGCATCCCCGTAGGAAAAGAACCGATAGCCCTCGCGCACCGCATGGTCATAGACCCGCAGCATCCTGTCCCGCCCCATCAGGGCCGAGACGAGCATCAACAGCGTGCTCTTCGGCAGGTGGAAATTCGTCATCAGCGCATCCGTCACGCGGAACTCATATCCCGGATAGATGAAGATATCCGTATCGCCGCGCCATGGCGCGATGGCCCCGCCCGCCGCCGCGCTCTCGATCAGCCGCAGGGCGGTGGTGCCCACGGGGATCACCCGTCCGCCCGCCGCCTTCGTGGCCGCGATCGCGGCGGCGGCGGCCTCGGTCACCTCGCCCCATTCGGCGTGCATCCGGTGGGTGGTCACGTCCTCCACCTTCACCGGCAGGAACGTCCCCGCGCCGACGTGCAGCGTCACGTGGGTCATCTCCACCCCCGCCGCCCGCACCCGCGCCAGCAACTCATCGTCGAAATGCAGCGATGCCGTCGGCGCGGCGACCGCGCCCGCATGTCTGGCCCAGACCGTCTGGTAATCCTCACGGTCCTGCGCATCCGCAGGCCGTTTCGCGGCGATGTAGGGCGGCAGCGGCATCTGCCCCGCCTCGGCCAGTGCCGCGTCGAAATCCGCGCCTTCGCAGTTGAACCGCAGCACCCCCTGCCCGCCATCGCGCGCCTCGAGACGCGCCGTGAGGCGCGGCGAGAACCTGATCTCCTCCCCGTCACGCACCTTGCGCAGCGGCTTCAGCAGCGCCGCCCAGCATCCGTCCGCGCGTGGTTCGGTCAGAGTGACCTCGATCCGCGCCGCCGTCTCGCCCGCCTCGCCGGCCCGCAGACGCTCCCCGAACAGCCGCGCCGGGATCACCTTGGTGTCGTTCAGCACCAACCTGTCGCCGGGCCGCAGCCAGTCGGTCAGGTCGCGCACCACCGCGTCTGTGATCCGGTCCCCTTCGGCCACCAGCAGCCGCGCCGACGACCGCGGCCGTGCGGGCCGGGTGGCGATCAGCCGCTCGGGCAGGTCAAAGTCGAAATCGTCGAGTTTCACTGGCTGGGGGCCTGGCTCAGCTGCGGGGGCGGGCGGCGGAAAATGTCGCGGAACATGCCGGGTGTCAACACGGACAGCGGGTTCACCGACACCGACGGATCGGCGGCGGCCCCGCGCACCGTGTAGCTGAAGCCGAACAGCCCCTCGCCCTTGCGCGTGAACAGCGACCCGATCCCGTTGACCACGTAGATCGGCGACACCACCCCCTGCATGTCCATCAGCCCGCGCGCGAAATCATAGACCCCGTCCATCGAGATCCCCAGCGACGCACCGACCGCGCTCGATTCCGCGACGATCAGCTGGCGCGGGGTCAGCCTGAACCGCGCGTCGATGTCGTTGAAGACGATCCCCTTGCCCGACAGCTGCTCCAGCAGGCCCACGACGGAAATCGCGCTCAGCAGTTCCGCCATCGCGGGTGCCTCGGTGATCCGCAGCCCGTTGACGCGCAGCACCCCGTCATAGGTCCCTTCGCCGCCCACAGGGGTCAGCGTCAGGTCCATCGCCCCCTCGCGACCGGCCTTCAGCAGCTTCATCGCGGCCAGCACCCGGCCCGCGTCCTGCGCGGTGATCCGCACCGCGCTGCGTTTGCCCTGCGGCACCACCGCGCCCGCGATCTCGGCCAGGCCGTTGACCTTGCCGGAAAAGCGCCCGCTCATCCCGCCAGTGGTGTCGAACTGCCCCCGGAAATCCATCAGCGCGATCGTGTCCGAAATCTGCAGCTGATCCAGCGCCAGGGTCATCGGCGTGCCTTTGCCCGACCCGCCGCTGCCGAAATCCAGCCGCCGCATGTCGACCCGACCGCCCGCGATCTCGATCGCTGGGCTTCTCCCCGCGCCGCGTCCGCGCATCACCACCGGCGCATCCAGCCAGTCGCCGATCCGCACCCGGTCGAACCGGGCCGCCGCCAGCGTGCCCTGGGGCGTCATCTCGACCCGCCCCTTGGCGACAAGCCCCGGCACCTCGACCGCCACGCTCTCGATCCGCGGCGGCGAGGCGAGCGCACCCGACACCGACAGCCGCCCGGCCGAGGATCGCGGCTTGGACCATTTCACATCGGCCAGCGCCAGACCGACGCCAGACAGGTCCGAGTCCAACCGGAACCGCGGCGCCTCGCCCTTTTTCAGATCGACGGTCAGCTCGGCGCTGCCCTGCCCCGACAGTGCCCCCGGCGGCAGGCCGATACGAAACTCGTCGACGAAACGCTCTGACAGTTCCACCTTGCCCTGCCAGCGCCCGGTGCCGTCGGATCGCGCGCCGATCCCGGCCTCGTAGCGTCCGTCGAATGGCACAGCCCCGATCCGCCCCTGCCCGGCGATCGCCAGCATGTCGTCCTTCAGCGATAGGTCCATCCGGCTGGCCGCGATGGTGCGCCCCGGCACCAGCAGGTCACTGCGCAGATCACTCAGCACCCCGGTGACGGCGATCGGGAAATCCGTCGGCTTCTGCCCCTTCTTCAGGATGAAATTCGACCGCGCCGTCAACCGCATCCGCCCGTCTGCCATCGTCACCGGACGCCCGGCCTTCTGCATCATCTGCAACGGCGGCTGATCCAGCAGCGACAGCGTCGCGGTGATCGTGCCCTCGGTCTCGACCTTCAACTCGGCCGGCGCGGGCTTGATCCGGTTGTCCAGCACCACGAATTCCGTGCCCTTGAGCGAGACCTTCCCGCCCTGTGGCGCGACGACATGGCCGTCCTCGACCACCGCCACGAAGCGGTTGCGCAGCAGGCTGGCATGGCCCCGCATCTCCTTGCCATGCGGCATGCCCTTGAGCAGCGTCATCTCGACACCGTCGAAGTCGAAGCCCAGGAATACGTCCGGCCTGCCCCCCGGCGTCAGCCGCAGCGCCGCCTGCACGTTGGACAGCGCGCCCGCAAAGACGTTCTGTTCCATCCACGCCTTGGTCTTCTGCCCGAAGGTCTGCGGCCAGAGCGCCAGCAGGACCTCGGGCGTGACCCGGTCGCGCCGCGCCTCGGCGGTCACGTCCCAGCCCTCGTCCGAGGCGCGCACCTCTCCCGAGATCGCGATCCGCTCGCCCGCGTGTCCAAGGCTCAGCTGCCCGACCGTCAGGCGGAACGGCTCCAGCACCAGCCGCATGTCGGCCCGCACGTCGTCGAACCTCAGCGGCTCCGGCAGCATCTCTTCTGACCGCGCCGTGAACTCGCTGACGCGCATCTGGCCCACCATCTCGGCGGGCCGTCCGCCCTCGGTCCCGATCAGCCGCACGCCGCCCTCGGCCCGGACGGTCAGGTAGCGGCTGTCGAACCAGAACTCGTCGAAGGTCAGCGCCTGCCGCGCCGGGTCAAATGTGAAATAGCTCCGCGCCTCGTTGAACGGGATCGGCCGCGTGCCCGGACTGGGCTGAAGCGCCCCGTCCCGGCTCTGCAGCGTCACGCTCATCGGCCCCAGCCGTCCCTCGCGGTCCGTCTCGACCCGCATCGCGCCCGACACCGGCGCGTCCAGCGCCCCGAGCCAGGCCAGCGCCGCGCTCTGCGTTGCCAGATCCTCGGCCGCCATGTCCTCGAAGTTCATCCCGAACCGCGCCGCCTTGTCGCCGATCCGGCTGGCGTAGCTGACCGTCAGCGTCGACGCCCACGCCCGACCGCCGAGCAAGGCGAAGTCCCCGCGCAGTTCCAGATCCTCGCCGCGGCGCGTCATCACCACGCGCCCGCCGTCGACGGTCCACGCCCGCCCTGACCGCGCGTCCTCGTAGCGCAGCGTCAGCGCCGTCGCCTCGATCCGCTTCAGCTCGCGCAGACCCGGCGTGTCGAGCAGCAGCTCGATCTGATCGGCCAGCGCGCCCATGTCATCGCCGGTCGCCTGACGCGTCGCGCCGCCGGCCCCGGTTTCGCTCAGGGCCAGGTCGAAGCCGCCTTCCGCATCCCGCCTGAGCCGCATCTGCGCGCCCGTCAGGTAGATCGAATCCGGCTGGACCCGGCCTTCCAGCAGCGGCCCGAGTGCGACCGTCCCCTCGATGTCCGACAGTGTCAGCCGCGCCGCACTGCCCTCGCGGCTCACCCGCAGATCGCCCAGCCTGAGCCGTGGTGTTCCGTTCTCGCCAAGGATCAGCGCGATTTCACCGAATTCCACGTCCAGCCCGCTGAGCGAGGTGTCCAGCCGTGCCTTGATCCGCTCGCGCATCCAGCCGGGCGCGACAAGGGGCTCGCCGCTCATCATCATCCCGGCGACCAGCGCGCCCGACACGAAGATCACCACGAAGACGCTCGAGACCACCAGCCACAGAACATGCCTGATGCCGGGCCGCCGACGCCGCGCGGCCCGGTCACGGCCCGTCGTCTCGGGGCCGTCCGGTGTGGTCCTGTCCTCAGTCACGCGTGTCCGCCCGACCCTTGTTGTCTGCCCGATCTTCTTTTCAGCCGTGTGTTATCCCTTCCGGCACCCTTTATTCTCGGGGCAGAGGCCCTAAAATAAAACTCACAAATCAGGCAGAGGAGAGGCGCAGAAATGCCCGACAAAGGGGAAAAGGCACCGGAATTCACCCTTCCGCGTGACGGAGGCGGCGAAATTTCGCTCAGCGATTTCGCGGGCAAGCCGGTGGTCCTGTATTTCTATCCCAAGGACGACACGCCCGGATGCACGCTGGAAAGCAAGGATTTCACCGCCGCCGGTGACGCCTTCGCCGCCGAGGGCGCGACCATCATCGGCGTGTCCAAGGACAGCGTCGAAAGCCATGACAAGTTCCGCGACAAGCACGCGCTGTCGGTTGTCCTGGCGTCTGACAAGGACGGCGACGTCTGCGAACGCTACGGCGTCTGGGGCGAGAAGAACATGTACGGCAAGACCTTCATGGGCATCACCCGCGCGACCTTCCTGATCGGCCCCGACGGCACGATCGCCGAGGCCTGGCCCAAGGTGAAGGTCGACGGCCACGTCGACGAGGTCCTCGAAAAGGTCAAGGCACTCTGAACCGGCACCGGCCCCGCCCGCAAGGCGGGGCTTACAGCCCACGGGCTTGCGCCATCCGGCGCGCGCCCCTACATCGCGCCACATCCGACGCGAAAGGCACGTGACAATGGACATGAACCTGAACCCGCTCGCCCTCATGGCTTCCCCGGTTCAGGTTTCGCATGTCCGCCTTCATCACGCTTCGCTCCCTCACCCTCACATCTCCTGACGGCCGCGCCCTCGCCGCCGACATCACGCTGACCTTCGGCCACGACCGCACCGGCATCGTCGGTGCGAACGGCACGGGCAAGTCCACGCTGCTGCGCCTGCTGAACGGTGACATCCCCCCGCCCGGCGGAGAGATCGTCCGCACCGGCATCGCCGCATTGATGGAACAGGACGGCCTGTCGACCGATGCGACGCTGTCCGACCTCCTCGGCACCGCCGCCATGCAGGCCACGCTCGCCCGGATCGAGTCCGGCGACGCCACCCCGGACGACTTCGACCAGGCCGACTGGTCCCTGCCCGCGCGTCTCGACGCGCTCAGCCAGCGCACCGGTCTGCCGCCCGAGGCACTGGACCGCCCCGTCGGCACGCTTTCCGGCGGTCAGCGCATCCGCGCGGCGCTGGCGCGGCTGATCTGGCAGGCGCCCGACCTGATCCTGATGGACGAACCCACCAACAACCTCGACGCGCCGGGCCGCGCGCTGATCGCCGAGACGCTGGACACATGGCCCGGCGGTGCGGTGGTGGCCAGCCACGACCGCGCGCTGCTGGAGCGGATGGACCGCATCCTCGAACTCACCCCGACCGGATGGCACCTGCATGGCGGCGGATGGTCAGACTTCGCCGCCATCCGCGCGGCCCGGAGCGAGCGTGAGGCGGCGGAGCGTGACCGGGCCGAGCACGAGCTCGCCCGCACCCGTCGCGCCGTGCAGCAGCAGCGCGAGAAGCAGGAGAAACGCGATGCGCGTGGCCGCGCGACGCGGGCGCGGGGCGATATGCCCAAGATCCTGCTGGACGCGCGGAAGGAACGGGCCGAGGGCACCTCGGGCCGGGGACGGCACCTTGGCGCGCGCCTCGAAGCGCAGGCCGATGCCGCGCGGCAGGCCGCCGCGGAACGCATCGCGCCGGACCGGGCCCTGCGGATGGCGACGCCCGACGCGCGGACGCACGGACGCTGCCTGACCCTGACGGCCGTCACCTTCGCACGCGGGTACTTCGCCCTGGGCCCCGTCGACCTGACCCTGAACGCGGGCGAACGCGTTGCCCTGTCCGGCGATAACGGCGCGGGCAAGTCGACGCTCCTGTCGCTGATCCGCGGCACCCTTACCCCAGCCACTGGCCATATCGACCGTCCCGCGCGGATCGCCCTGCTCGACCAGCATCTCGCCACGCTCGACCCCGAGGACACGGTCCTCGACGCCCTGCGCGCCGCGCATGCGGCGCTGAGCGAGAACGACGCCCGCGCAACGCTCGCCCGCTTCGCCTTCCGCAACACCGAGGCGCTGCGCCGGATCGGCACGCTCAGCGGCGGCGAACGCCTGCGGGCGGGACTGGCCGCCGCGCTCGGCGGCACGGAGCCGCCCGACCTGCTGATCCTGGATGAGCCGACGAACCACCTCGACATCGAGGCGGTCGAGGTCCTGGAACAGGCGCTGGCCGACTACCCCGGCGCATTGCTGGTGGTCAGCCATGACGCCGCTTTTCTGACCGCGCTCGGCCTGACACGGCGATTGACCCTTGGGAAAGGCGCAATCAGCGATGAAATGATGGGCACCGACATTTGCACCGGCGCGGGACCGACGTAAAACCGATCTGAACGCGACGTCGGGAAAAACCTGCAATGAGCAATGCCAAGTCCCTCGCCCAGATGGCGACCGAGGTTCTGACCACCGCCAACGGGCGTGCCAAGACTGCCCTGTCGCATGCACACGCCGCCGCATGGCGCGCATCGCGCGAGGCCGGTCAGCCCATCCCGATCGGCACCGCCAACCCGCCGCTGAAACCCTCGCGCCCCGACCGGCCCGAGCTGCTCGCCCCCCGCGACGTCCCCCGCCGCAGGCCGGGATCCGAGGCCGGGCGGATCGCCATCCTGCATGCCGTGGCCCATATCGAACTGAACGCCGTGGACCTCCACTGGGACATCGTCGCCCGCTTCACCGACGTGCCCATGCCGATCGGCTTCTACGACGACTGGGTCAAGGCAGCGGACGAGGAATCCAAGCATTTCAACCTTGTATGCGACTGCCTTGAAGCGCTCGGATCCCACTACGGCGCATTGCCCGCCCATGCCGGCATGTGGCGCGCGGCCGAGGACACGGCCACCGACATCTTCGGCCGGCTCGCCGTGGCGCCGATGGTGCTGGAGGCGCGCGGCCTCGACGTGACCCCCGGCATGATCGAGATCTTCGAAAAGGCCGGCATCGACCATGCGGTCACTGCGCTCCGCACAATATATGCCGAAGAGGTTGGTCACGTGGCCTACGGATCGAAATGGTTCCACTATCTGTGCGGTCGCCACGAAAAGGACCCCCAGCCCTTGTTCCACGAGCTGGTGCGGCACTATTTCCACGGCGCCCTCAAGCCCCCGTTCAACGAGGAAAAGCGCGCCGAAGCCGGCCTGCCGCCCGACTTCTACTGGCCCCTCGCGGACCGCTGAAACCGTGTTTCGGGCACCTTCCGCCACGCGAGAGGCGAAGCGTAACCGGCGGGAATCGGCGGATTCTTGCCACTCGCTCCCCTTATAGGCGACTTGCCACCACCACCCGGCCAAAAGGGTTGATCCATACCCTACCCCCCGGTAACACCGTTTTGACCGCGCGGGTTGGGGAATTCGGCGGGTCGAACGAAGGGGCAATAGGGGCACGTCCTTGTGACAAATTCACTCTCGATGCGCATGAATGCATTTCTGGAACGACACTTCCCGGAACGCCGACTTTTCCTGAAATCCGAATCCGAAACCCGCTTCATCCGGCTCAAGCCCGGAATGCAGGTTGCCGCAATCGCCGGTGTTTCCGCCGTCGTCGGCTGGTCCATCATCGCCACGGCGATCCTGCTGATGGACTCGATCGGGTCCGGCAATTTCCGCGAACAGGCCCGGCGTGACCAGCAGGTCTACCAGGAACGGCTGAATGCGCTGGCCGCCGAACGCGACACCCGCGCCGACGAGGCGCTGGAGGCGCAGGGGCGGTTCAACTCGGCCCTGTCCCGGATTTCCGACATGCAGTCCGAACTGCTGGCCTCGGAAACCCGCCGGCGCGAGCTCGAGACCGGGATCGGCGTGATCCAATCGACCCTGCGCCGCACGATGAACGACCGCGACACCGCCCGCAAGGAACTGGACGGCCTCAAGGTCGCCATGGCCGAGAACGGCGGCACGGTCGGCAACGGCGGCACCGCGATCAGCGACAGCACCGTCGATTTCCTGACGACCGCACTGGCAGACACGGCCGGCGAACGCGACAAGGTCGTCGCCGACGCCAAGGACGCGCTGCTGCAAGCCGATGCCATGGCCGCCGAACTGGCGCTGGTCCGCGACCAGAACGACGCGATCTTCCGTCAGCTCGAAGAGGCGATGACCGTATCGGTCGCACCGCTGGACAAGATGTTCCGCGCCGCGGGCCTGAACACCGACAGCCTGATCGCACAGGTCCGCCGCGGCTATTCCGGCCAGGGCGGCCCGCTGACCCCGATTTCCCTGTCCACCATGGGCGAGATGCCCTCGCCCGACGCCAGCCGCGCCAACCGCCTGCTGAACGAGATGGACCGGCTGAACATCTACCGCATCGCCGCGCAGAAGGCCCCTTTCGCCCTGCCGGTGAAAAGCTCCTACCGCTTCACCTCCGGCTACGGCTATCGCCGCGACCCCAAGACCGGCGGCCGCCGGATGCACGAGGGCGTCGATTTCGCCGGGCCCGTGGGCACCCCGCTCTACGCCACCGGCGACGGTGTGGTCGTTCATGCCGGCTGGCAGTCGGGATACGGCCGCCTGGTCAAGATCCGGCACGAGTTCGGGATCGAAACCCGCTACGCCCACATGTCTCGCGTTAACGTGAAGGTGGGCCAAAGGGTATCGCGCGGCGAACGTATCGGTGATATGGGAGCTTCAGGACGGGTGACCGGCCCCCATGTGCATTACGAAGTGCGCGTTGGCGGTCAGCCCGTGAACCCGATGATCTATATCAAGGCCGCTACAGATGTTTTCTAAAAGCAAGATCAACGAGCCCGGTCCCAAGGGCAACGAAACTCCGGCCCCGGCGGCACCTGCCGACACTGCGTCCAAGCCTGCCTCCCCGGCGCCCGGCAGCGATTTCCGCGCCTCGGCCCCCAAGGCCAAGCCGCCGGCATCGGTGCTGTCGTCCGACCTGCACATCACCGGCAACGTCAAGACGACCGGCGACATCCAGATCGAGGGCACGATAGAGGGCGACATCCGCGCGCACCTGCTGACCATCGGCGAAGGCGCGACCGTCAAGGGCGAAGTGACCGCCGATGACGTGGTCATCAACGGCCGCATCGTGGGCCGCGTCCGTGGCCTCAAGGTCCGCCTGACCTCCACCGCGCGGGTCGAGGGCGACATCATCCACAAGACCATCGCGATCGAATCCGGCGCCCATTTCGAGGGCTCGGTCCAACGCCAGGACGATCCGCTTTCCGGCAACAAACCTGCGGCTGCGCCGCGCACCGCGCCGCAGCCGCAGGCACAGAAAGACGCCTGAGCACATCGCCACGGCGTGACATTCGGGCGTCCCGACGGGGCGCCCTTTTTCTTTGCCTATCTTCCGGCACCTGCCGGCCGCCTTCCCTTGATCGGCCCGCCAGACTGGCCCAGACTTACCGAAACCGGGGCGTCCTCCGGACAGAGGCAGCACAGTGAACCGTCATCTCATCGTCGCGGGACTTCCCGGCTCCGGGCATGAAACGCTCGCCACCTTCGTCGCGCAAAGCGTCGAGGGCGTGACGTTTCACGGCACGGACGTCCCCGCGCTATCGGTGCTCGGTCAGGGTGTCGCCGCCACGCAATGTCCCGACGACCTGTTCCGCCTGCCCGAGATCGCGCTGGCGGCGCGCGAACGGGACATCCGCCTCGACATCATCGTCGCCCTTCGCGATCCCCGCGACCTGCTGGTGCTCTCGGGCGAGTCAGGCGACATCGACGGTCAGACCATCGACCTGGTCCAGCAGCTGATCGACGGGATCGGCCAGTCCGGCCTGCTGCAGGGCGTAATCCTGCCGGTCCGGATCGAGGACCTGACAACCGCCCCGGACGACACCGCTGACACCATCGCCCGGAGGCTCGCCCTGCCACGGCGCGCCGCCACGCGGCCGACCGAACCAACGCCTACACTCTGGATCTCACCCGAGACGGGCGCGCTGCTGTTCCGCACCTTCACGGCCCACCCACAGCTTCTCGACCTGCTGATCCGTCAGGGCTATGCCACCGACCCGCAATGGTTCACCGAACTCGCCGCCCGGCACAGCACGCCCACACGCTCCACCGTGTGGAAGGCCAGGGGCGCCGCCGGTGATTTCGACATTCTGCACGAGGATGACACCCTGCGCGTGACCTGCCTCGACGGGCCGGGCGATACGGCCATCATCACCTTCATCGGTGTCGGCCTCGACATCGGCGGCATCGACCAGCAGAGCGAGGAATTCCGAAAGCTCGGCCCCGGTCTCGGCCCTCAGGCCTTCGTCTTCGACAAGCACCGGAGCTGGGGCAACGGCATCGACATGCAGGCGATCACCCGCGCCACCGCCCCGCTGCGCGAAGGCCGTCAGGTCGTGACGCTTGGCCTCAGCATGGGCGGCTTCCTCGCCATCCTCGCCTCGGGCCCGCTGGGGGCCGGTCGCTGCATCGCCTTCGCCCCGCAATACGCGATGCACCCGGACATCGTCCCGTTCGAACGGCGCTGGCGGGCCTATACCGACCCCATCACCGACTGGCGCGTCCGCTCGCTCGACGGTGCCTTCGTGACCGGATGCGACTACTACGCCCTGTTCCCGCATGACCCGCGCGATCTGCAGCACATGCGGTTGTTTCCCGATCTGCCGAATGTCCACCGCTTCGCCATCGGCGCGCGGGACCACAATGTCGCGACGGCGCTCAAGCGGAACGACCTGCTCTACCCGGTGATCTGGTCGGCCATGCGCGGCGCAGCGCCGGAGGACATGCCCCTGCCGTCCACGCCCTCGGACGGCATCTGGCAGGTCACCCTGCCCGACGCACCAGATCCCTGAAGCCTCAGGCCTCCAGCTCGGCGTCCCAGTAGAGGAAGTCCATCCAGCTGTCGTGCAGGTAGTTCGGGGGAAACTTGCGCCCCATGTTGCGCAGCTCCTCCGCCCCCGGCTGGCGTGGCGCGCGCCGCAGGCTCATCCCCGCGCGGCGGAGCGACTTCGACCCCTTGCGCAGGTTGCAGGGCGCGCAAGCCGCCACGACGTTTTCCCAGGAGGTGATCCCGCCGCTGGCGCGCGGCACGACGTGGTCGAAGGTCAGATCCCCCACCGATCCACAGTACTGGCAGCGGAATTCGTCCCTCAGAAAAAGATTGAAGCGCGTGAAGGCCACGCGCTTCTGGGGTTTGACGTAATCTTTCAGGACGACCACCGAGGGGATCCTGATCTCGGTACTCGGGCTTCGGACCCAGGCGTCGTATTCCGCCACGATGTCCACCCGGTTGAGCCAGGCCGCCTTGATCGCCTCCTGCCAAGGCCAGAGACTGAGAGGATAGTAGGAAAGCGGTCTGAAATCCGCGTTCAGGACCAGCGCGGGGTGCTTTTTCAGCGCCGCCGGGTCCCTTACGAATTCCGTCCTGAAGTCACCGTCCATCGTGCACGCTCTCCCGCCCGATCAGCCCTGCCGGGGCTTCGGGGCGGGACGTCCCGCCCCTGCCATTAAGTTCACTATATATCGGGTCTTCCCAAGGGCAAGTCCCACGATATACGCGATCACGCAAACCACTTACGGTGCCAGCGTAACGGGCAGATGACGCATATGCAGATAGCGCGCCGTCCCCCGATGACACGGCCTCTGCCGCCGCCTAACGTGATCCCTGCACAGTCCCCCTCCGCGGGGCATCACAGGAGACACCCCATGCCGCTGATCCAGGTTTCCATGCTGTCGGGCCGCACGCCCGAGATGAAAGAGAAGCTGATCCAGAAACTGACCGAGGCCACGATGGAGGCCCTCGGCTCCAACCCCGACTCGATCTCGGTGATCCTGACGGATGTCGAACGGCATGACTGGGCCAAGGGCGGCGTGCCGCTCTCCAAGAAATAGCCACCTCCGGACGCAAATACCTGTCACCTGCGGCCCGGCGCTTGCCGGGCACGACCCGGCGTGCATCGCTCGTTCGCGGGAGGATCTCGCATGACCGACAGGACCGAAGCACTGGAAGCCCGCATCGCCACGCTCGAGGCGCGCATCGCGCGGCTCGAGGACACCGACACCATCAAGCGCCTGCAACGCATCTACGGCTACTACCTCGACAAGGCGCTCTGGGACGAGATGGTCGCGCTCTTCACCGAGGATGGCGAGGCCGAGATCGGCGGCTTCGGCGTGTTTCGCGGCAAGGCGCGGATCAGGCAGCTCTTCCGCGACAAGATCGGACAGGGCAAGGACGGCCTGCCGCACGGCCGCCTGCTGAACCACCTGCAGCTGCAGGGCGTGGTGACCGTGGCCGAGGACGGGCAGACGGCCAAGGGCCGCTGGCGCGCCTTCGTCATGTTCGGACAATACGGCGAGGGCTCTCACTGGGCCGAGGGCCCCTACGAGATGCAATATGCCAAGGGGGCCGACGGCGTCTGGCGCATATCCCGCCTGCACTGGTTCTCGACCTTCTACACCAATTACAAGACCGGCTGGGCCGAGGAATCCCGCCCGCGCAAACCGGTCGACCCCGCCTTTCCGCCCGACGCGCCCCCGACGATCGAATACGAGAACTACCCGACGCCGTTCACGCCGCCCTTCCACTACGACAATCCCGGCCGGTCGCAGGACTAGGCGTCGCCCCGCGGCGCTCTACGTTTCCCTTATGACCGACGACATCCTGCCCCCCGCGCCACCGTTCCCCGGCGTCCTCGAAGCGGCGCTCTACGCCCCTGACCTCGATGCGGCCGAAGCCTTCTACGGCGGAACGCTCGGGCTGGAAAAGATCGCCCGCGTCTCCGACCGCCACGTCTTCTTCCGCGCAGGCCATACTGTCGTGCTGATCTTCAACCCGGCCCGCACGCGCGAAGGCCCTTCGAATCCCGACATGCCCGTGCCGCCGCACGGCGCCGAGGGGCCCGGACACCTCTGCCTTGCGGCAGACGCGCTCGGTGTTCAAGCGTGGTGGGAACGGCTGACGGCGGCAGGCATCGCGATCGAAGCGGATTTTCACTGGCCGAACGGCGCCCGCTCGATCTATTTCCGCGACCCCGCCATGAACTCGGTCGAAATCGCCGAGCCACGCCTCTGGTTCCCCGACGAATAGACACGACCCGCCTACACCGACCGGGCCGCATATCGCGCAGGTCCCCTGCTTCTTCTGGTTCCAAATACTTTCGGGGGTGAATTGCGGGCCAAGCCCGCAAGAGGGGGCAGACAGCCCCCTCATCCCGCCCTGACCGATCCGCCCCGCCGCCGGGGCATAGCGACCCGTCAGCCCAGATCGCGGATCCTGTCCGGCTCGATCATCTTCAGCTTGCGGTTCGTCACGCCGAGCGGCGCCATCCGCTCGCGGTGCGCGGTCATGTTCGGATGCGCGCCGTGTTCCTTGAGGCAGTCCTTGTCCTCCCACTCCTCGTAGACGCGGAAGACATGCGGCTGGTCGACGCTCTGCCAGAAGCGGTAGTCGATGCAGCCGCGCTCGGACTTCGTGGCCTCCTGCGCCAAGGCGAAATTCTTCTTGGCCTGTTCTTCGTTTCCGGGGGCAACTTCCATCGTGCCGCTGATGATGATCATGACCTGACCTCCCTGTCTCGTGGATCGGGCGCAGCCTTCCACAGCGGTTCAAGGGGGTAAAGCGCAAGCACGCGTTGTGCATATGCGTGCGGTTGCGATCCGGCGCGCCGCGCGCAAGCATGTGCGGGACAGAAGGAGTGGATCATGTCCGGCGCGGCCCTTGCCAAGTTCATCACCTCACTCGGGGCCGCCCCCGACCGGCAGGCGGGGTTCGACGCGCTCGGAACGCTGGTGGACGAAGCGCTCGGCACGCGGCTCTTCACGGTCATGGTTCTGGACCGGCCCCGCGCCGTCGCCTCGCGCGCCTGGACCAACATGCCCGACGCCTACCCCGCCTCGGGCGAGAAACCGATCGAGCCGAACGACTGGCTGGCGGGGATCCAGCGGGGCGAAAGCTTCGTGCGCAATTCCATCGACGAGATCGCCGAGGTCTTCCCGGACTGGGAGTTGATCCGCAGCCTCGGATGCCACTCGGTGCTGAACATGCCGGTCCGTGCGCGGGGCCAGATCGTCGGCACGCTGAACCTGCTGGACGGGCCCGGCCATTTCACCCGCGACCGCGTCGCCGCCTGCGAGGCGATCCTGCGGCTGCCCGGTACGGCCTGTTTCCTGCTGTAAGCTGTCGGAGCGACCGGAGAAGCCCGGCTCAGAGGCCGAGCTTGTCCCGCATGAAGGCGAGCGCAACGGACAGCCCGTCCGGTGCAATGCCGTGGCCGGTGCCCTTCATGATATGGGCGTAGACTTCCTTGAACCCGGCGGCCTGCAGCGCCTCGGCGGCGGCGGGCAGCGACTGCACCGGCACCACCTCGTCCGCGTCGCCATGCACCAGCAGCACCGGCATCCGACTGACCACCTCGTCGGCCAGCGCCTCGGGATTCAGCAGCCGCCCGGAAAAGGCGACCACGCCCGCCACAGGGTCTTCACGGCGCGGCGCGACATGCAGCGACATCATCGTGCCCTGGCTGAAGCCGAACAGGACCACCTGTTCCGGCAGCACGTCCTCGTCCACCATCAGCGCGTCGAGAAAGGCGTTGATGTCGGCCACCGCCGCCTCGCGCCCCGCCTCGGCCTCTTCCTCGGACGACCCGTCCATCCACGGGATCGGAAACCACTGATAGCCGAAGGGCGCACCCGGCACGCTTTCCGGCGCGTCCGGCGCGACGAACAGGGTGTCGGGCATGTGTTCGCCCAGCACGTCGGCAATCCCCAGCAGGTCCGCGCCGTTCGCGCCATATCCGTGCAGGAAGACGACGATGGATCGCGTGTCCCCCGACAGCGGCTCCTTCCGGCCCGCGTTCAGAACTCGTGTCATAGGGTCCCCTCCCGTTTCTTCTCGGCCGCGTAAAAGGCCCAGAGCATCCGCGCCGCCACCGCCCGCCACGGGCTCCAGCGGCCGGCCATGTCCCGGATCGCACCCGCGTCCGGCCGGTCCGACAAGCCGTAGAGGATCCGCGCGCCCTCCTGCAAGGCCAGATCGCCCGCCGGAAAGACATCCGCCCGGCCCAGCGCCGCAAGGGCATAGATCTCCGCCGTCCACGGCCCGATCCCCGGCAGCGCAACCAGCGTCGCGATGGCCGCGGCGTCCGGCATGTCGCGCAGCGCGTCGAAATCGACCCCCGTCCCGGCGATCCCCAGCGCATAGCGGATCTTGGGCCGCGACAGGCCGACGCCCCGCAGCCCTTCCTCGCCCGCCGCCAGCACCGCCTCCGGCGCGGTCAGGCCCGCCCCCTCCACCCGCGCCCAGATCGCGGCGGCCGAGGCGACCGAGACCTGCTGCCCCACGATCGCCTGCATCAGCGCCACGAAACCGTCCGGCCTGCGCCGCAGCGGCGGCAGGCCGCAGCGCTCCAGCGCCCGCGCCATGCCCGTATCCCGCGCGGCCAGCCAGTCGGCGCCTTCCCGCACGTCCTCCATGCTCTCGATCAAGCGTCCCGTCACCGCGCGGCGGTCCCTGCGGCGGGAATGGCCCCCCGCGTCCGGCATTCGGACCGAGCGGCGGGCGTGGCGGGCCCTGCGCCGGGGCGCAGTGCATTTCGGGCTCTCCGTTTCATCGGGCCGAGGATAGCCGCCGCATCCTCCGGCGCCAGACTTTTCCGCTCCCTCGCCGCGAACCGGCCCGGCGGGCGACAGCACTGCACAATTCGCTTGGCGCGACTCGGGCGAAATCCTAGAGACTTCACGTCAGCTTCTGTCACCGCCACACCCCAGCATGAGCCAGACGGACCCGTTCACCACACCGCAGGACGAAATCAGGGCATGGCACCGCCATCGCGCGGGGGCCGGATCGGGCCTGAGCCTGACGCCCGACCTTCTGACGTTGGCCCAGTCCGGCGCCGCGATCCTCTTTGCCGCCCGCACCGCAGAGGGCCGCCCGACCAGCGGCACAGGCATTTCCTGCCGCGCCCTCGCCCCCGACCGGCTGCGCATGGTGCTGAGCGCCGGGGCCAACCGCCCTGTGCTCGAGGCGCTGAGGCACGGCAGCCGGATCGCCGTCACCTTCACCGGCTCGCAACAGCATCACCAGTCGTTCCAGATCAAGGCCGGCACCGCCGACATCCTGCCCGTCCGGCCCGATGACCTGCCCGAGATGGAGCGCCAGTCGCAGCTGTTCTGCGAGGGGCTGGGCAGCATCGGCTTTACACGCGAACTGGCCGAGGGGTGGCTGCTGGTCGATCCCGACGACCTGATCGCGATGGAGGTCACGCCGGAACGCGTCTTTACCCAGACCCCCGGCCCCGGCGCGGGGGCGGAGCTGTTGCCGTGACCCCGACCCTCGACATGCTGCGCCGTTCGCTCGAAGGGGTCTATGCCTCGGTCCTGGCCACCTGCGACGAGGACGGCCTGCCCAACGTCTCGATGATCAGCCAGGTGCACTACCTCGATCCCGACCACGTCGCGCTGTCCTACCAGTTCTTCAACAAGACCCGCGAGAACCTGCTGAGAACGCGGATGGCCACCGTGCAGGTCGCCGATCCGGCGAACTTCGCCCAGCACCGCATCGAACTCGACTATCTGGAAACCCGCACCGGTGGGCCGGTGTTCGAGACGATGAAGGCCAAGCTGGCCGGGATTGCCTCGCATCACGGGATGGAAAGCGTGTTCCGCCTGCTCGGCGCCGACATCTTCCGCGTGCGCAGCATCGAACCGGTGCCGGGCCCGGCGATGGAGCCCTGCGCGGCGGCGAACGGCCTGCTGGCCGCCGTGCGGCTGGCCTGCACCGCGCTGGAGGCCGCCGCCGATCTGGACGACCTGCTCGAAACCGGCACGGCCTGCCTCGAGACGCAGTTCGGTATCGCCCATTCGATGATCCTGATGACGGAGGACGACGAGGACCGGCTGTTCACCGTCGCCTCGCGCGGGTATCGCCGGTCCGGCATCGGGTCCGAGGTGGCCTTCGGCGAGGGCGTGATCGGGGTCGCCGCCAGCGAAGGCGTCCCGATCCGCATCTGCCACATGACCAGCGATTACCGCTATGGCGCGACGATCAGCGAAACCGCGCGGCAGGCGGGGCTGATCGGCCGCAGCATTCAGGTCATCCCATTTCCCGGCCTGCCGAACCCCGGCAGCCAGATCGCGCTGCCGCTCCGCTCGGGCTCGCGTCTGCTGGGCGTGCTCTTTGCCGAAACCGAACAGGTCATGCGGTTCGACCACGAGGTGGAGGATGCGCTGGCCGTGATCGCGATGCACCTCGGCGCGCGGATCGCGCAGTTCCTGCGCGACGATGCGGACGACGAGGAACCGGTCGAGCCCGAGGCGCGTCCCGCCGAAGGCTCCGTCGCGCTGCGTTTCCATCCGCATGACCAGAGCGTGTTCCTCGACAACGACTACCTGATCAAGGGTGTCGCGGGCGCAATCCTGTGGCGGCTGGTGCGGGAACATGCGGACACCGGCCGGACGGAGTTCACGACCCGCGAACTGCGCCTCGACGCCTCGCTGCGTCTGCCCGCCCATGCCGAAAACCTCGACGCCCGCCTGATCCTGCTGCGCAAGCGGCTGGAGGAACGTGGCGCCTGCCTGCGGATCGAGAAGTCGGGCCGGGGCCGGTTCCGGCTGAACATCCTGTGCGGGCTGTCGCTGATGGAAATGGCCGACTGAACGTGACGCAGGGGCACCTCGTCATTTAGCAATTTCTTAATATTAATTAGCATCCTTTAGCATTCGGATAAGGTTTTCTTAGCAAGCCTTGTCGATCCGCCGGGCGTATCAGCCCCTCAGCGGCAGCGACGCGGCCCGGACGATCAGAACCGGCGCAGAACCCCCGCAAAACCTTTTGAAACCAATCGCTTCGGCGCCGACCTATTGGCGGCGCATGGCGATACCCACGCTTATGATGGAGACAATTATGAACGAAGATACTCTCAGAACCCGTTTGAAGGGACAGCTTGTGACGGCGTTCGAACCCGGCTTCGGCGCTGCCGCCGACGACCTGATCTGGAACGGCCGCAAACCCGGCGTCCGGGCGCGCTATATCGTCCGCGCCGCCAACGTGGCCGACGTGCAGACCGCCGTCCGCTTTGCCGCCGCCAACGGCTTCAGCGTGTCGCCGCGCAGCAGCGGCCACCACTTCACCGGCATCTCGACACAGGCGACCGTGGTCATCGACCTCGAGGCGCTGAACCACCTGCGCATCGACGCCGAGGCGATGGTCTGCGAAGCGGGCCCGACCGTCACCAACGCCCGGCTGAACGCCGAACTGACGGCGCGCGGCCTTGCCTTTCCGGTGGGCCATTGCGCCAGCGTCGCCATCGGCGGCTACCTTCTGGGCGGCGGCGTCGGCTGGAACTCGGGCGAATGGGGCATCGCGTGCTTCCTGATCGAGTCGGTCGACATCGTGACCCCCGACGGCGTCCTGCGCCGGGTCAGCGCGACCGAGGAACCGGACCTGTTCTGGGCCGCCCGCGGCGCGGGGCCGGGGTTCTTCGGGATCGTGACCAGCTACCGCCTGCGGGTGAAGAAAGCGAAGCCCGCGATCATGTCGGCGGTGCGCGTCTATGGCGCGGATCACCACGGGGCGGTTTCCGGCTGGGTCCGGCAGGCGATCCGCCGGGCGCCCGCGAACCTCGAACTGTCGCTCAAGGTGTCGACCGAGGTCTCGCCGGTCGGGCCGATGGTCGCCATCGCCGTCATCGCCACGGCCTTCGGGTCGAGCGAGGCGGAATCGCGGGCGATCCTGTCCGAATTCGGCCGGGGCGCCCCGGCGGGCGCATTCATCGAAGTGCCCGAGATGCCGACCTCGATCGCCGGTCTCTACGACATGACGGGCGCGGGCACGCCCAAGGGGCACCGCTTTGCCGTGGACTCTCTCTGGTCGGACGCGCCGGTCGCGGATGTCCTCGCCGGGATCGTGGCCACCATGCAGAAGGCGCCATCGGCCAAGAGCTTCGCGGTCCTCTCGCCCAGTTCCCCCGCCGCCGCGGTACCGGGCGAAGCCGCCTTCTCGCGGATCGGAAGCATCTTCGGGGCGATCTACACTGTCTGGCAGGACGAGGAGCAGGACGCGCGGCAGATCGGCTGGCTGCGGTCCGGCATGGACAGCCTGCAACCGCTCAAGGCGGGGGTCTACGTGGGCTACGGCGACATCGACGTGCCCGCGCGGCGCAAGGAAATCCATTCCCGCCCCGCCGAACTGCGCCTTGCCGAGATGCGCCGCCGGTATGACCCGCGCGGCCTGTTCGGTCAGGCCCTCGGCCACACCACCAGCGCGCAGGCCGCCTGAGGATCGCGCAAGTCAAGGAAAGGAACGGCCGGGCCCATGCCCGGCCGTTTCCCTTGTCCGAGGGGCCGGATCCGGCCGATCCGGTCCCACCCCTTTCGCACGCGGCCCGTCGTGCGCATATAGTGCGACATGACCGAATCACTTCCCACTCCGCCCGGCGGCTGGCCGGTGCTCGAACCCGGATGGGTCTGGCTCTGCGGTGCGGGGCCCGGCGATCCGGGCCTGCTGACCCTGCACGCCCTCAACGGGCTGCGGCAGGCCGACGTGGTGGTCTACGACGCGCTCGTGCAGAAGACGATCCTCGACTGGGCGCCGCAGGCCGAACATATCTACGCCGGCAAGCGCGGCGGCAAACCTTCGGCCAAGCAGCGCGACATCTCTCTCCGGCTCGTGGACCTCGCCCGCGCGGGCAAGCGTGTGCTGCGGCTGAAGGGCGGCGATCCCTTCGTTTTCGGACGCGGCGGGGAAGAGGCGCAGACCCTGATCCAGCATGGCGTCTACGTGCGCATTATCCCCGGCATCAGCGCGGGGATCGGCGGGCTGGCCTATGCCGGCATCCCGGTCACGCACCGCGACGTGAACCAGTCGGTGACCTTCGTCACCGGGCATGACCAGACCGGCGCGACGCCAAGCTCGCTGAACTGGCGCGCGATCTCGGACGGGTCGCAGGTGATCGTGATCTACATGGGCATGAAACACGTGGAACGGATCGCGGCGGACCTGCTGGCGGCAGGTCGCCCGGCGGACGAACCCTGCGCGGTTGTCTGCGCGGCCACCACCCCGGACGAACGGGTGCTGGAAACCACGCTGGGCCGGATGGCGGCGGACATCGCCGCCGCCGAGTTGGAACCGCCGGCAATCCTCTGCGTCGGACGCTCGGTCCTGATGCGGCAGGTGCTGGACTGGCAGGCGCTGGCACGGGGCGAGGCGCCGCGCGACCTCGATCCGCTGGGACGCGGACGGCCGGCCGAGGCATCATGACAGCACTGATATTCGCCGCGCCCGCATCGGGGGCCGGCCTGTCGACCGTGACACTGGCGCTGCTGCGGCACCTGACGCTGACCGGTCACGACATCCGCGGCGCGAAGTCCGGTCCCGATCACGTCGACCCGCGTCTGCACGAGGTCGCCTGCGGGCGCATCTGCCACAACCTCGACGCATGGGCGATGTCGCCCGAGCGGATCCGCGAGCTGGCCTCCGGCCCGGAACTGCTGCTGATCGAGGGGGCCGCCGGGCTGTTCGACGGCGCGCCGGACGGGCGCGGCGCGGTGGCGGACCTGGCGCGGATGCTGCGCCTGCCGGTGGTTCTGATCGTCGATGCCGGCCGGATGGCGCAGTCGGTCGCGCCGCTTTGCACCGGATTTGCAAAGCACGATCCCAACGTTCGAATAGAGGGCGTGATCCTCAACAACGTTGGGTCCCCCCCGCACGAGGCGATGCTGCGCGGCGCGCTGAAAGCGGCCGGACTGACCGTGCTGGGCGCCCTGCCCCGGCATTCCGGGATCGCCATGCCGCGACGAACCGGCCCGCTGCAGGCGGATGAGCGCGCGGATCTGGAGGCGGTCCTGAACCGCGCGGCAGAATGGGTGGCCGAGGGCACGGATATCGACGGACTGCTGGCCCTTGCCGCGCCGCATGCGACGCGCAGGTCGGACACCCGGCTGACACCGCCCGCGCAGCGCATCGCGGTGGCCCGCGACGCCGCCTTCGTCCAGACCTATCCGCATATCCTCGCCGACTGGCGGCGCGCCGGGGCCGAGATCGTCCATTTCTCGCCTCTGGCCAACGAAAAGGTGCCCGATGCCGGGTTCATCTACCTGCCTGGCGGACCGGTCCAGGATCACGCGGGGCGGATGGCCGAAAACGGGATCTTCGTGAAGAGCCTGCACCGCGCCGCCGAAAGCGTGCCGGTCCATGGCGAGGGCGGTGGCTACATGGCCCTTGGCCGGTCGCTCACCGACGCGACGGGCGCGACGCACCGGATGGCGGACCTGCTGGACCTCGACGTTTCATTCGCCACGCCGCGCCTGCACCTCGGCTACCGGCACCTGACCGATCTGGGCGGGCCCTTCGGCGGCCACCTGACGGCGCATGAGCATCATGCGGCCACCACCCTGCGCGCCGAGGGCGATCCGCTCTACGCCGCCCACGACGCCACCGGCGCCGCGCTGCCACCGATGGGCCTGCGCAAGGGGCACGTCTCGGGCTCGTTCGCCAACGTCATCGACCGCGCCGCCCCCTGACCGCCTGCGCGACTGTGCGCCACCGCACTGTCCGGGCGACGCTTCGTCACTTGCACCGGCCACGCGCCGGGACTACCGCTTGGCCGAAGACATGCAGGATCCTCCATATGAGCCAAGATTCCCGCGCGAGGCGCAACGTGACCGTGCTGGTTCTGGCCCAGGCGATCCTCGGATCCCAGATGCCGATGATCTTTACCATCGGCGGTCTGGCGGGCCAGTCGCTCGCCTCGAACATCTGTTTCGCCACCATGCCGATCTCGATGATCGTCATGGGCTCCATGCTGATGGCCACTCCGATGTCGGCGGTGATGCAGAAATACGGCCGCCGCGCCGGGTTCTGGCTGGGCACGCTCGGCGGTACGCTTGGGGGGCTGGTCGGGGCTTACGGGCTCTATACCGCATCCTTCCCGATCTTCCTGCTCGGCAGCCTGCTGACCGGCGTCTACATGTCGGCGCACGGCTTCTACCGCTTCGCCGCCGCCGACACCGCCTCGGACGAATTCCGGCCCAAGGCGATCTCCTACGTCATGGCGGGCGGCCTCGCCTCGGCGATCATCGGGCCGCAGCTGGTCAAGGTGACGGCGGACGCGATGGTGGTGCCCTTCATGGGGACCTACCTGGCCGTCATCACGCTGAACGTGGTCGGATCGCTGCTGTTCCTCGTCCTCGACATCCCGAAACCGCCCGCCCCCGCGCCGGACGCCCCGCGCGGCCGGACCCGGCGCGAACTGCTGGCCACCCCGCGTATCGCGGTGGCGGTGATCTGCGCCATGGTCTCCTACGCGCTGATGAACCTCGTCATGACCTCGACGCCGCTGGCGGTGGTCGGCTGCGGCTATGACAAGGCCAACGCCGCCGACGTCGTGTCGAGCCACGTGCTGGCGATGTTCGTGCCGAGCTTCTTCACCGGCCACCTGATCGCCCGCTTCGGCACCGAACGGATCATGGCCGCCGGCCTGGCGATCCTCGCCGCCGCGGGCGCCGTCGCACTCTCCGGCGTGGCGCTGGAAAACTTCTTTGTCGCGCTGGTCCTGCTGGGCATCGGCTGGAACTTCGGCTTCATCGGCGCGACCACGATGCTGGCCGGATCGCACACCGCGGATGAACGCGGGCGCGTGCAGGGGCTGAACGACCTGATCGTCTTCGGCGGCGTGACGCTGGCGTCCTTCGCCTCGGGCGGGCTGATGAACTGTTCCGGCGGCAACCCGGTCGAGGGCTGGACGGCCGTGAACCTCGCCATGGCGCCGTTCCTCGTGCTGGCCGGTGGTGCGCTGATCTGGCTGATGCTGCGGCCCAAGGACGAAGTCCCGGCCTGACCGCCTCACCAGCGTCCGGTCGCCGCCTGCCACGCCATCGCGGCGCGGTCCCGGAAGGCCCCCGGCTCCAGCAATCCCGCGGCCACGTCTCCTGGACGGCGCGCCGCCTGTTTCAGCACCGCCACCGCCCCCGCAAGCGGCAACATGGCCGCCGCCGGAATCGCCGCGCGCTGACGCCGCGTCTCGGCCAGCATCCCGAGCGCCTGTGTCGCCAGCGCCGCCACCGCCTCGGGCCGCCCGTCGGGCAGCGGATGGCGGCCCGCCTCTTCCAGCGCCGGGATCGCCCGGAACCAGTTCGCAAGGCCAAGCGCCGTGCCCGCCTTGCGCGCCGCCGCCTCGCCGCCGCCCTGCGCGCCAAGCATCCGCGCCGCGACCTGCATCAGCAGCCCGGAGGTGGCGTCGAGATAGGACCAGAGCTCCGACGCCTCGCCGAATGGCGCGTGTTCCAGATCGGTCCGCCGCGCCTCGATCAACCCGTCGAGCAGCCGCGCGCCCTCGGCCTCCAGGGCGCGCGACAGCGGCGTCACGACCTCGTGCCGCCGGACCTGGCCGCCTGACGCGATCTCCTCCAGCGCATCGCGCCACCATTGCAGGCGCATCTCGGCGATCATCGCCTCCTTTGTGACCCACGGGGCGCGGGCGACTTCCACGTTGAAGGCGTAGAGCGGGAAAAGCTTCACCCGCGCCTCGACCGGCGCCACCATCGCCGCACGGAACCGGTGCGGGTCGGCGCGCTCCACGATCTGCGCGCAGGAGGTCAGGTTGGTGTCAAACTCAACGGAAGCCATTCAGAAACCCGCCTATCAGCTCTGCCGTCTCGGGCCGCGGCACCACGTCGAGGTGCCCCGCCGCTTCGATCAGTTCGTACCGCCCTTTGTCCGTCACGCCGGACATCAGCGGCTCATACCCTTCGGCGACGAAAGCCTCGTCCCCGGTCCCCGCGATCAGCAGGAACGGCGGCAGGGCGGCCACGTCCTTCAGGTAGTCGCCGCGCGGGGCGTAGGAGGTGTTCAGCCGGTAGGAATAGGCGGTCGTCGCAAGATGCCCCTGCGGGCCGTCCAGAACGGCCTGCGGCATGTTGAACTGGATCGCCGTCAGATGGTTCAGCACTCGGATGCCGACCGCGTTCAGCATGGTCAGCCCGATGATCCGCCGTGTCAGGGGCCGCGCCCAGCCCCCGGAATTGGGCCGGGTCACAGGCGCGTTGTATTTCAGGAACGGCGCCATCAGCACCGCGCCGTCGATCATCCCGCCATAGGCGCCACCCGCGAAACGCACCACCAGCCCACCGCCCGAGGAATGCCCGGCCAGGACCACTTGTCGCCCGTCGCGATGGACGGCGGCGATCAGGTCGGCGAGATCGTCCTCGAACTGGCCGATATAGTCGACATCCCCCCGGCGCACCGGATCGGCGCCATGGCCGCGCAGGTCCGGCACGACAATCTGCGCCTGCCCCTCCAGCGCGCGGGCAAGCGCGTCGAACTGTCCGCCATGCCAGCCAGAGCCATGCACCAGAACCAGCAACGGCGCGCCCGCTGGCCCCGGCAGATGCCTGACCGACAGCGCCGTTCCGTCGCGCATGGTGACGGGCATTGTGGCCAGTGGCGCGGCCCCGCCGCCAGTGATGCGCGAGAAGTCCAGCCCGCCCGTGGCGGCCCGGTCATCCGGCGACTGCGACAGGATCAGCCCGAGCGCGATGATGCCGGGCACGATCACCAGCAGGGCGAGAGAGATGAGCAGTTTGACGATCATATGTGTCTCCGGCGACAGCCCTCGCCCGTCCCGGCCGATTCCGCAACCCTGCTGCACCTGCGAAAGGCCGGGAGGAAGAATCTTCGACACTTGAGCGACTCTGCGCAAATTTCTTCCCCGAAAGGACATCAGGCCGACCAACTTGCACGGCTTTTCGATCAGGCCGATGATTTCATTGCGTTACAACGTATCGGAGGAGACCCCATGCAGATCGGTTGCCCCAAGGAAATCAAGACCCACGAATACCGCGTCGGCCTGACGCCTGAAAGCGCGGCGGAACTGGTCGCGCATGGCCACGCTGTCCTGATCGAGACCGGCGCGGGCGCGGGCATCGGCGCACCGGACACCGCCTATATCGCGGCGGGCGCACAGATCGCGGCGGATGCGGCCGAGGTCTTTGCCCGGTCCGAAATGGTGGTGAAGGTGAAGGAGCCGCAGGCGAACGAACGGGCAATGCTGCGGCCCGGCCAGATCCTCTATACCTACCTCCACCTCGCTGCCGACCCGGAGCAGACCCGCGACCTTGTCAATTCCGGCGCGGCCTGCGTGGCCTATGAAACGGTGACCGGTCCCGGCGGCGGCCTGCCGCTGCTGAAACCGATGAGCCAGGTCGCCGGACGGATGTCGATCCAGGCGGGCGCGACCGCGCTGGAGAAGGCACATGGCGGGCGCGGCACTTTGCTCGGCGGTGTGCCGGGCGTCGCGCCGGGCCGCGTGGTGGTGATCGGCGGCGGCGTGGTCGGCTTCAACGCGGCGCAGATGGCCGTGGGGCTCGGGGCCGAGGTCACGGTGCTCGACCGTTCGGCGGATGTGCTGGAGCGGATCGACACGCACTTCAATGGGCGGGTGCGCACGCTGCATTCCGCCCGCGCGCTGCTGAAGGCCGAAGTGGCGGCGGCGGACCTCGTCATCGGCGCGGTGCTGATCCCCGGCGCGGCGGCCCCCAAGCTGGTGACGCGCGACATGCTCAGGGGCATGGCCGACGGCGCGGTGGTGGTGGACGTGGCCATCGACCAGGGCGGTTGCTTCGAGACCTCGCGCCCGACGACCCATTCCGATCCGACCTACGTGGTCGAGGGCGTGGTCCACTACTGCGTCGCCAACATGCCGGGCGGCGTGGCGCGGACCTCGACCTATGCGCTTAACAACGCCACCCTGCCCCACGCGCTGGCGCTGGCCGATCACGGGTTGTCGGTGGCGCTGACCCGCGATCCGCATCTGCGCGCCGGGTTGAACGTTCTGGGCGGGATGGTGACCTACGAGGCGGTCGCGCGGGATCTGGGGTATGCGTATCATCCGCCCGAGGAGGCACTGAAGGTCGCCTGACCGGGGCGTCGGTCCGGCGTGGAGGCCGGGGGCTCTGCCCCCGGACCCCCGAAGTATTTTTGACCAGAAGAAGCAGGGGACCTGCGAGACGCTCCGCAAGGTGCGGCGCGCGGTCAGGTGGGTTCGGTCTGCTTCTCAGGGGTCGCGGCGGCTTTCGTTTCGCGCAGCAGCTTCCAGCGGATCGCGTCGGTCAGGGCCTCGAAGCTGGCGTCGACTATGTTGGGCGAGACGCCGACCGTGGACCAGCGGCGGCCCGCCGCGTCCTCGCTGTCGATGATGACCCGCGTGACGGCCTCGGTGCCGCCCTGCGTGATCCGCACCTTGAAGTCGACGAGGTGCATGTCGGCGATCATCTCCTGCAGCGGGCCCAGATCCTTGGCGAGCGCCTTGGACAGCGCGTTGACGGGACCGCGGTCGGAGCCGGTATCGTCCACACTTTCGCTGACCGACATGCGGCGTTCGCCGTCGACCTCGATCACCACCACCGCCTCGGACAGGCTGACCCGCTTGCCGGCGGCGTTCCGGCGGCGCTCGACCGTGACGCGGTAGCGTTCCACCTCGAAGAAGCGGGGCATGTCGCCCAGTTCCTCGCGCGCCAGCAGTTCGAAGCTGGCCTGTGCGCTGTCGTAGGTGTAGCCGCGGTCCTCGCGCTCCTTCACCTCGCTCAGCAGGCGGCCGAGGGCCGGGTCCTTGGCGCCGACCTCGATCCCGGCCTCGCTGAGGCGGCGGCGCAGGTTCGACTGGCCGGCCTGGTTCGACATCGGGATGACGCGTTCGTTGCCGACGAGGGCCGGGTCGATGTGTTCGTAGGTCTCCGGCGCCTTGAGGATCGCGCTCGCGTGCAGCCCCGCCTTGTGCGCGAAGGCCGAGGCGCCGACATAGGGCGCCTGCCGGGTCGGCACGCGGTTCAGGATGTCGTCGAGCTGGCGCGAGACGGCGGTGAGGGATCGCAGCGCCTCCGGCGTGACCCCGATGTCGTAGCGGCTGCGGTAGGGCTCCTTGAGCATCAGCGTCGGGATCAGCGTGACGAGATTGGCGTTGCCGCAGCGCTCGCCCAGCCCGTTCAGCGTGCCCTGGATCTGGCGCGCCCCCGCATCCACCGCCGCGAGGCTGCCCGCCACCGCGTTGGCCGTGTCGTTGTGGGTGTGGATGCCCAGACGGTCGCCGGGGATGCCTTCGGCGATGACCTCGGACACGATGCGCCCGATCTCGGCCGGCAGCGTGCCGCCATTGGTGTCGCAGAGCACGATCCACCGGGCACCGGCCTCGTGCGCCGCCCGGATGCACTCCAGCGCATAGGCGCGGTTGGCCTTCCAGCCATCGAAGAAATGCTCGGCGTCGAACAGCGCCTCGCGGCCGTGCGCCACGAGGTGGGCGATGGAATCGCGGATGGTGTCCACGTTTTCGTCCAGCGTGATGCCGAGCGCGGTGGTGACGTGGAAATCGTGGGTCTTGCCGACGAGGCAGACGGTCCCGGTGCCCGCGTTCATCACGGCGGCGAGGACGTCGTCATTCTCGACCGACCGGCCCGCGCGCTTGGTCATGCCGAAGGCGGTCATCCTGGCCCGCGTCGCCGGGGCCGCGTCGAAGAAGGCGCTGTCGGTCGGGTTCGCGCCCGGCCAGCCGCCCTCGATATAGTCGACGCCGAGCCGGTCCAGTGCCTCGGCGATGCGGATTTTCTCGGGGGTGGAGAACTGTACGCCCTGCGTCTGCTGTCCGTCACGGAGGGTGGTGTCGTAGAGGTAGAGGCGGTCTTTGGTCATGAGAGGTCTCCCCACACGCGCGCCCCGCGCGGAATCAAGGCGAAGCCGCCGCGCAGCGCATGCCCGTCCCGGCGGGTATGCGCTTTGTCGCCCGCGCGCGAACCATTGGCGTGGTCGCTGCCACGGCGCCATAAAGCGCGCGGTTCAGTCGTTGGCTGCGCATCCCCACGGGCATGCACCGCGCGGCTCGCGTTGTCAGTTCGGAGCGGCGGCAGGACAGGTTTGGGATTGCCTTGTGTGAAAGTCATCTTGCCAGCCCCTCCAGCTTCGCGGCGTCGAAATCCGGGCCGGGGATAAGTTCGACGCCTTCCTTCGACATCCGGACCTCGACTCCCGCCGCGACAAGCCCGGCCTTCAACGCGTCGACCCGGCTGAAATCCTTCGACGCCATCGCGGCCTCGCGCGCCTCTTCCAGTGCGGCAGAAAGGCTCTTCAAATCGACCTCCGTGAATGCGCGCTCCAGCGATTTCCTGATGCTATGGTCTTTCAACGTCAGTTCACCGAAACCAAGGAACTCCACATTGGCGACGAACGTCTTCATCTGAACGCTATCGACTCCACTTTTCCTGGCCTCTGCAGCCAATTCATGGAGGCGTTTCAACGCATCGGACGTGTTGAGGTCATCTGCCACCGCTGCAAGCACCGCTGGGTCCAAGTGGTCCATTCGCTCCTGTTCGGTCAGGGGCTTTGTGAGTTGCGACCGGCGAAGGCGTCGCCAAGCCAAAAGGTGCTGATGGGCCTCCTCTTTGCGGCGTGCCGTCCAGTCCATCGGCTTCCGGTAATGCGTCCCGAGGAACACGAACCGGATCACCTCGCCCGGCACGCCCTGGTCCAGCAGGTCGCGCACCGTGAAGAAGTTGCCCAGCGACTTGGACATCTTCTTGCCTTCGACCTGCAGCATCTCGTTGTGCAGCCAGACGTTGGCGAAGCCCGCGCCGGGATGGGCGCAGCAGCTCTGCGCGATCTCGTTCTCGTGGTGCGGGAACATCAGATCGTTGCCGCCGCCGTGGATGTCGAAGTGATCGCCCAGCAACTCGTGGCTCATGGCCGAGCATTCGATGTGCCAGCCCGGACGCCCCCGCCCCCAGGGGCTGTCCCAGCCCGGCAGGTCGTCGGAGGACGGCTTCCACAGCACGAAGTCCATCGGGTTGCGCTTATAGGGCGCGACCTCGACGCGGGCACCGGCGATCATGTCGTCCACGGAGCGGCCGGACAGGCGACCGTAGTCCTCGTAGCTCTCGACGGCGAAGAGGACGTGCCCTTCGGCCTCGTAGGCATGGCCGCTCTCGATCAGGCCGCCGATCATCTCGACCATCGGGCGGATGAACTCGGTCGCCCGCGGTTCCGCATCCGGGCGCAGGGTGCCGAGCGCGTCCATGTCGGCGTGATACCAGCCGATCGTCTCCTCGGTCCGCTCGCGGATCAGGTCCTCCAGCGATCCCGCCGCGCCCGCGGCCTTGCGGGCCTGCGCGGTGGCGTTGATCTTGTCGTCCACGTCGGTGAAGTTCCGGACATAAGTCACCGCCTTCTCACCGTAAACATGGCGCAGCAGCCGGTTCAGGACGTCAAAGACCACCACCGGCCGCGCGTTGCCCAGATGGGCCCGGTCATAGACGGTGGGCCCGCAGACATACATCCGCACGTTCGACGGGTCGATCGGGCGAAAGACCTCCTTCTTCCGCGTCATCGAATTCGTCAGGCGTATCTCGGTCATAGCAAGGCGTCCTTACACACGGGTTCCCCCGCGGGCCTTTTCTGATCCATCTGTGGAAACGAAGAAGCGGCCCGCGTGACGATGTCAGCAGGCGATAATGCAGCAAATGATGATGCGGCGGGTCTTCATGGGGCGAAGGCATACTCCCCCTACCTGCATCTGCCAAGCCTTGATTTGCATACCGTCCCGCCCCACCATCCTCCCGTGAGCCGCGCGTTCGTCCGTTCCGTCTGTGAACCCCTGCCGGGGGCCGAGGTCTCCGATCCATGGGGCGGAGGGCATGATGCGTGGAAGGTCGGCGGCAAGATGTTCGCCTGTATCGGCTCGATGGACCAGGGCGTCGCGGTCAAGACCGCCGATCCGGAGTTCGCCGCCATGCTGATCGAGAACGGGGACGCGCAGAAGGCGCCCTACTTTCACCGGTCGTGGGTGCTGATCCCGTGGGGTTCGGACGAAGGCTTCATGCGGGACCGGCTGTTCGTCTCCTATGACCTGATCCGGTCGAAGCTGCCGAAGACGATCCGCGCCGTCCTGCACGACCGCGACGGCTAGAGTTCGCTGATCCACCCCGTGCCGACCGCCCGCGCCCATGCCTCGCGGCCATTGTCCCGCGCGGCGGCGACCATCCGCGCGGTGTCATAGGGCACCTGCCGGAAGGTGACGCGCCAGCGGGGGCCGTCGCGGGCCAGCACGGCGTAGGACGCGTCGGGCGTGCCGGTCTCCACCACATGCGGATAGGGTGCGACGTCGTCGTAACCGGGACAGCCGACCGAGCCGGGGTTGACCAGCATCCGCCCGCCGCCGAGATGCAGCGCTACCGGCAGATGGGTGTGCGCGCAGAGGATCAGCCCCGCGTCGATGCCCTCGGCAAAGCGCTCGATCTCCGCCCGGTCGCGCAGGGTGACGCCGCCCGCCTCGGTCGCGCGGTGCGACCAGTAGGTGTTGTCGTCCTGCGGCGTGGCGTGACAGGCATAAACTCCGTCGAATGAAAGGCTTGCGGGCAGCGCGCGGATCCAGTCGAGGGCCGCCTCCGGCAGCGCCTGATGGGCGATCCGGTCCGAGGGCCACATCGCCTCGGGCGCCTGTTCGATCAGGTAGCGGTCATGGTTGCCGCGCAGCGCGTGGAATCCGGCCCCCGAAAGCTGCGTCCATGTGCCGGCCGCGTCCAGCGGGCCCGAGAAGTGATCGCCGAGGTTCAGCACCGCACCGATGCCCCGGCCAGCCATGTCGGCCAGAACCGCCTGCAGGGCGTCGGCGTTTCCATGAATGTCGGCGATCAGGGCGATCCGGTCGGGCAACTTTTCCATGACGCGACGCTACGGCCCGCCGGTCCGGGACGGAAGCGGTTTTCGCTTGCCGAGTTCCGGCGTCGCGGCCACCCTGCCCCCGACGCCCAGACAAGGAGCACCGCCATGCACGATCCCGGCCCCGCCTTCCGCGCCCTGCACCAGCGCGGCAATCCCTTCGTTCTGGCCAATGCCTGGGACCTCGGCTCGGCCAAGGTTCTGGCGGCCCTCGGGGCGCAGGCGCTGGCGACGTCTTCGGCCGCCCATGCCTTCACCTTCGGCAAGCCCGACGGCGGCGTGACCCGCGACCAGGCGCTGGCGCATGCCGCCGAGATCGTGGCGGCGACGCCCCTGCCCGTTTCGGGCGACTTCGAGAACGGCTGGGGCGATGACCCGGACACCTGCGCCGAAACCGTCCGCCTCGCCGCCGAGGCGGGGCTGGCCGGCATCTCGATCGAGGACACCGCCCTGCCCGGCTCCGGCGCCTACGACCGCGACCTCGCCGTCGAGCGCATCCGCGCCGCCGTTGCGGCCGCCCGCACCCTGCCGCGCGACTTCGTGTTGGTGGCCCGCGCGGACGGCGTGCTGCAGGGAAGTTACGACCTGACCGAGGCGATCGCGCGGATCCGGGCGTTCGAGGCGGCGGGGGCGGATTGCGTCTATATCCCGGCGCCGGGCAGCTTCGAGGATCTGGAAACCGTCTGCGCCGCCGTGGACTGCCCGGTCAACGCGCTGGCGACCGGGGTGCTGGCCAGCTACACCCGCGAGGATTTTGCGCGGGCGGGCGTGGCGCGGATATCGCTCGGCTCGGCACTGGCGAGGGTGACGCACCGGGCGCTGATCGACACGGCGAAGGAGATCCTCGACGAGGGGACGTTCTCGGGGCTGAAGAACTCGGTCTCGGGGCGGGTCGTGGACGAGATGCTCGGCGGCTGAGCATTGCGGAGAGGCCGGGGGCTCTGCCCCCGGACCCCCGGCATATTTTTGGCAAGATGAAGCAGGGGAACCTGCGAGACGCTCCGCAAGGTGCGGCGAGCGGCTGGCGGGTCAGCGCGGGACGGGGAAGACGAAACAGCGGTCGCGGCGCATTGTCAGCCAGAGCGGTTTGCCGGGGCGCGGCAGGAAGACATTGGGGACCGTTGCGCGGATCAGCGAGCCGTCGTGGTCCATGCGGAATTCGACGAGGCTTTCGTTGCCCATGAAGCGCGCGCGCTGGACGATGCCGCGGGCGGGCGTGCCGTCCGAGGCGGTCGGCAGCGGGCCGCGGCCGTCGCGGTCAAAGTCGATCTTGAGATGCTGAGGACGGATCACGATATCGACCTCGGCCCCGTCGGGCACGCCGGGGGCGAGGAACTGGCCGAAGGGCGTGTCCGTCAGCGCGCCGCGCACCGTGCCGCGTATGACGTTGATGTCGCTGAAGAACGCCACGGCCTGCAGGTCGACCGGGGCATTGTAGATGTTGTAGGGCGCGCCCTGCTGCACGATCCGCCCGCCGCGCATCAGTGCGATGTCGTCGGCCATGCGCATCGCCTCTTCCGGCTCGTGCGTGACCAGCAGGACGGCGGTCCCCTCCTCTTTCAGCAGGTCGAGCGTCGCGTCGCGGATGCCGTCGCGCAGGCGGTTGTCGAGGCCGGAGAACGGCTCGTCCATCAGCATGATCCGCGGCTTCGGCGCCAGCGCGCGGGCCAGCGCAACGCGCTGCTGTTCGCCACCCGACAGCTGGTGCGGCCAAGCGTCGATGTAGCGGCCCAGATCCACCCGTTCGAGCATCTCGGCCACGCGCGCCCGTTTGGCCGCCTTGTCGCCCGACAGCCCGAAGGCCACGTTGTCGGCCACCGACAGGTGCGGGAACAGCGCGAAGTCCTGGAACATCAGCCCGATCTGCCGCCGCTCGGGCGGGACGCGGAAGACGGTGTCGCAGACCAGTTCGCCATCCACCCAGATCGCGCCCTCGTCCTGCATCTCGACCCCGGCGATCATCCTGAGCGTCGTGGATTTGCCGCAGCCGGAGGGCCCCAGCAGGCAGGTCACCTGCCCCGGCATCACCCGGAGCGAGACGTGATCCACCACCGCCCGCCCGCCGAAGCGGCGCACGAGGTCGCGGATTTCCAGCCTTGGGATCTGCCCGGTCACGTTGCCTCTCGCTCCCGACGAAAACGGTCGGGTTCGGCGGCAGGCTTACCCGCGCCCCGCAACGGAGGCAACCGCGCGTGTCAGCGCAGGGCGAATTCGCCGCTGGCCCGGATCGTGCCGTTCACCTGAACGGACAGGCGATGCACGCCCGGCGTCAGGCGGAAGGTCGTCGCATCGCCCTTCATCACGTGCCGCTTGGTCATCACCAGAGGATGGCCGGCGGACAGCCTGGCCTGCTTCAGCTTGAATACCTTGCCGCCGCGCCGCCCCGTCCCCTCGGGGAAGTCGAGCACCCAGTCCACCAGCACCGGCAGCGCCCGTGGCGCGCTCAGGGTCACGCTGAATTCCAGCGCTTCGCCGATGGCGACCTCGGGCGTCGCGATCTTGAGCATCACCTCCACCGACGCTTCCGGGTCGAAGCCAAGCATCCCGAGCGCCCGCGCGTCGCCCGCCTTGACCATCCCGCGCAGCGCGTGGCCGGTCATCCAGTCCAGCTCCTTCGCGTGCTGCTGGTCAGCCCCCTGCCAGGCCTGAAGCCGGTCGAGAGCCAGGTCCGGCGCCAGTTTCGTGATGTCGTTCAGATGGTTGGCGACCGAACGCGTGACAAACCGCGTCGGGTCCCCATGCAGCCGGTCGAGCACCGGCAGCGCCCGTTCCACCGGCGTGACGATCCCGATCCCCCATGGAAGCTTGGGCCGCGTCCCCTCGCTCGCCAGCCTGCGGACGTGGTAATGGGGATGCCCGGCCCAGCCCTCGATCCGCGCATAGGTCTCATCCGGCCAGCGGTTCAGGAAGTGCCGGATCGCGTATTCCATTGAGAACCGCTGCGTCACCGCCACGATCAGGTCGAGCGCGCGGTCCCGGTGATCCTCCAGCCCGCGCCGGACCGCGAAATCGCCATAGGGCGCATGGATGAACTGGCCGAAGTCGTCATCCCGCAGGCTCGGGTCCAAGGGCGGCGGAAGCGCCGTTTCGATGATCCCCGCCGCGCGATCGAAATCACCGGGCAGCATCTCGTCCAGCACCTCGGCGATCCACGCGATGCGGGCCTTGAGCTCCAGCTCCGGGAACCGGGCGCAGACACGGTCCTCGAACGCCGCCGCGTCGAACCCGCTCCACGCGGACGCAAGTGCCCGGCCAAGGCCCGCGACCTTGACCGGGTTGAAGAGCTGGTCCTTGAGCGAATAGCCCACGCTCATCCCATCGTGGAGTTGAACGCCCCGCCATCCAGCAGGATGTTCTGGCCCACCATGAAGTTCACGTAGTCCGAACACATGAAGGCACAGACCGCGCCGAAATCCTCGGCCGTGCCGATATGGCCGGTCGGGTTCGCGGCATTGCGCTTGGCGATGGCTTCCTCCTCGGAAATGCCCTCGCGCTTCATCGTCGCCTGGGTCAGCGACTTGATCCGGTCGGTGTCATGGCTGCCCGGCAGCAGGTTGTTCATGATGACGCCCTTGCCGCAGACCTGCCGCGCGGTGCCTGCCACGTAGCCGGTGAGACCGGCGCGGGCCGAGTTCGACAGCCCGAGCTGCCCGATCGGGGACTTCACCGAGGCCGAGGTGATGTTGACCACCCGGCCCCAGCCCCGGTCGATCATGCCGGGCACCAGCGCCTTGATCAGCGCGATCGGGGTGAGCATGTTCGAATCGAGCGCCTTGATGAAATCCTCACGCTCCCAGTCCGGCCAGAAGCCCGGCGGCGGGCCGCCCGCGTTGTTGACTAGGATGTCGATCTGGCCGCAGGCCTCCAGCACCTTGGCGCGGCCGTCTTCGGTGGTGATGTCGGCGGCCACCGCCGTCACCTCGACCCCGTGCGCCTGCCGGATCGCGCCCGCCGTCGCCTCGAGCGCGTCAGCCCCGCGCGCGTTGATGACGAGGTTCACGCCCTCGGCCGCCAGCGCCATGGCGCAGCCCTTGCCCAGCCCCTTGGACGAGGCGCACACCAGCGCCGTCTTGCCTTTTATCCCAAGATCCATTTACCGTTCCTCCCGGATTTCCTTGAATTTTTGGCGGTTTCCCTCGCGACATTGGCCGGAAGTTATCGAAAACTCGCCTGCCTCTCGCCGCAATTCACATCCAGGGTGGACAGTAACGCCCCATCCGAGGGTGAGACAGATGGAAATTTGAGCAGGCCCAGAATGACCCACGCCACCCCCAGACCCGCCGCGTCCGTCCCGGTTTTCCGGGCGTCCGACATCATCGTCGAACACGGCGTCAACATGGGGGACGAACTGTCCTTCGCGGCCGAACTCGTCCACGACGACATCTACTGGTGCAACGCCCGCGAACCGGTGCGGATCGCACTGGAAACCGAGGATGACGGCACCATCCGCATCGGACCGGGAACCGAGGTCGGCACGACCGGCGCGGTGATCCACCTCGACAGTTGCCTGACCTTCATGGGCGACAACGGCGAAACCGCCGAGGTTCTTGTGATGGTCGAAGTCGACAGCACCGGCCACGTGGCCGAGATCTTCGCCCTGCCCTTCGCCTCGCTCAAGCGCCGGACCGACTACCGCCTGGTCGGGATCGACACCGAGAACCAGCTCCGCCGATTCGCCGAGGTCGCCTGCGTGTCGTTCACGCGTGGCACCCGGATCACGATGGCCTCCGGCATGCAGGTCCCGATCGAGGACCTCGAGGTCGGCGACCGTGTCCTGACCCGCGACGACGGCGTGCAGCAGGTCCGCTGGATCGGCCATTCCACCGTCCGCGCCGTCGGGGAGTTCGCCCCGATCCAGATCAGCGCCGGGACGCTGAACAACGAACACGACCTGCTGGTCAGCCCGGACCACCGCCTGTTCATCTACCAGCGCGAGGACACGCTCGGCGCCGGCCGCCACGAAGTGCTCGTCCGCGCCCGTCACCTCCTGAACGGCGACACGATCACCCAGCACGAAGGCGGCTTCGTCGAGTATTTCCAGCTGCTCTTCGACAGCCACCAGATCATCTATGCCGAAGGCATCGCCGCCGAGACGCTGCTGGTCGACACCCGCACCCGTCCCGCTCTGCCCCCGGAACTGGACGCGCGCCTCGCCGCCGCACTGCCCGGCCACCGCGAACGCGCGCATTTCGACTTCGAGGTGCAGAAATCGCTGCTCGACCGCCCGGACGCGGCACGGTTGCTGAGGGCGGCGTCGGAGCGTTAATCGCGCAGCGCCGCGATCAATTCGTCCTTGGTCATGTCGGACCGCCCCTCGATCTCCAGTTCTTTCGCCCGGTCGTAGAGTTCGTCCTTCGTCCACTGCTCGTAGGGCGGCGCCTTGCCGCCCTTCTTCGACGGGTGCATATCCGGGTTGGCCTTCGCATTCGCGATGCGCGCGGCCTTCTCCTTGGAATAGCCTTCGTCCCGAAGGTCCTCGTACAGCTCGTCGTCCTTGATTGACGGTCCGTGTGACTTGGCCATGGTGTGTCCTCTCAAACCTCTCGGGCTCAACCATGCACGGGCCGCCCCTGTTCCGAACTCACGCCATGCCCCGGTGAAACCGACGTCCCGCCTTGCCGATTTCCGGGGGACTGCTATATCGCGCCCATGCTCGACACCGCCACCAACCGCCCGACCCTGCCGCCCGAGATCGCGCGCCGCCGCACGTTCGCGATCATCTCGCATCCGGACGCCGGCAAGACCACGCTGACCGAAAAGTTCCTGCTGTTCGGGGGCGCGATCCAGATGGCCGGACAGGTCCGCGCAAAGGGCGAGGCGCGGCGCACGCGTTCGGACTTCATGCAGATGGAAAAGGACCGAGGGATCTCGGTCTCGGCCTCGGCAATGTCGTTCGATTTCAAGAACTTCCGCTTCAATCTTGTCGACACGCCCGGACACTCGGACTTTTCCGAGGACACCTATCGCACGCTGACCGCCGTGGACGCCGCCGTCATGGTCATCGACGGCGCCAAGGGGGTCGAGAGCCAGACCAGAAAACTCTTCGAAGTCTGCCGCTTGCGCGATCTTCCTATCCTGACCTTCTGCAACAAGATGGACCGGGAAAGCCGCGAGACATTCGATATCATCGACGAGATCCAGGAAAACCTCGCCATCGACGTGACCCCGGCCTCCTGGCCGATCGGGACCGGGCAGGATTTCATCGGCTGCTACGACATGCTGCGCGACCGGCTGGAGCTGATGGACCGCAAGGACCGCAACAAGGTCGGGCAATCCATTGAAATCAATGGGCTCGACGATCCGCTTCTGGACAAGCACGTGCCCCCGCAACTGCTGGAAAAGCTGCGCGAAGAGGTCGAGATGGCGCGCGAACTGTTGCCCGCGCTCGACCCGCAGTCGGTACTGGAGGGTCACATGACCCCGATCTGGTTCGGGTCGGCGATCAACTCGTTCGGCGTCAAGGAACTGATGGACGGGATCGGCACCTATGGCCCCGAACCGCAGATCCAGAGCGCGGAGCCACGCCAGATTTCCCCAGACGAAACAGCCGTCTCGGGCTTTGTCTTCAAGGTTCAGGCCAACATGGATCCCAAGCACCGGGACCGCGTCGCCTTTGTCCGCCTCGCCTCGGGGCATTTCGAGCGCGGGATGAAGCTGACCCATGTCCGCTCCAAGAAGCCAATGACGATCTCGGCCCCCGTCCTCTTCCTCGCCTCCGACCGCGAACTGGCCGAGGAGGCCTGGGCGGGCGACATCATCGGGATTCCGAACCACGGGCAACTGCGCATCGGCGACACGCTGACCGAGGGCGAAGCCCTTAAGGTTACAGGGATTCCCTCCTTCGCCCCCGAACTGCTGCAGGGTGTCCGGGCGGGGGATCCGCTCAAGGCCAAGCACCTCGAGAAAGCGCTGATGCAGTTCGCCGAGGAAGGCGCGGCGAAGGTGTTCAAGCCGATGATCGGCTCGGGCTTCATCGTCGGCGTCGTCGGTGCGCTCCAGTTCGAGGTTCTGGGCAGCCGGATCGAGCTGGAATACGGGCTGCCGGTCCGTTTCGAACCCTCGCAGTTCACCTCGGCCCGTTGGGTCAAGGGCGAGCGGCAAGCCGTTGAAAAGTTTGCAGACCGGAACAAGCAGCACATGGCGACCGACCACGACGGCGACATGGTCTACCTGACCCGCCTGCAATGGGACATTGACCGGGTGGAACGCGATCACCCCGAGCTGACGCTGACGGCCACCAAGGAAATGATGGTCTGATCCCGGAAAGGACGCGCCGTGCCCCTGCAGAACCGCGTCCTGCCCACGCAAGAGATCGTCGCCATCCCGGCCCGTGGCACCTTCACCGGCAACCGCGGCGTCCTGCATGATGAAAACCGCCAGCTCGGCACAGCGCGCTGGCGGCATAAGGCGTGGATTATCTGCGCGTTACACTACAAGGACTGGCGCCGTGTGCCTATGACGCCCGGCCGCTGGACCGAGCTGTTCTTCCTCGATGAAGCCGTGGCCCTCGCCGCCGGGCACCGCCCCTGCGCCCTCTGCCGCCGCCCTGACTACACCGCCTTTCAGACCGCCTGGACCCGCGCGACCGGGCACCGCCCCTCGGCCCCCGAAATGGACCGCGCCCTGCACACCGCCCGCGTCACGCGGGACCGGCGGCAGGTCCGCGCCACGGCCCTGTCCGACACCCTGCCGGACGGCGCCTTTGCGCTCATCGAGGACACCCCGCATCTCCTGCTCAACGGCCGGGCGTTTCCCTATACGCCAGAGGGTTACGGTGCGCCGCTCACCCGTATGCCGGAGCAGGTGACCGTCCTGACCCCGGCCCCGACGCTGGCCGTTCTCTCAGCCGGTTACGCGCCCAAGTTGCACCAAAGCGCCACCGACCGGGCAACTTGACCGGCCTCCGCCGAGCGGCCTTGCGCGGACCGGATCGCGCCTTCATCCTTCGCCCATGAGGGACGAGGCGAGGCACATGGAGCGGCTGACCTACGCAGGCGGCTTCGATGCCGTGATCCGGCAGATGGAAGGCCGGCGCGATCCCTTTGTTTTCCAGGATGATGAGCGCTTTCCCTCACCCGACACGGACCTGTCCCCGATGCGCGAGGAACTGGTCGGCCCGATGCCTAGGACGGTCCGCAAGTCGACCTCAAGCTTCGGGCGCAAGTGCCGGGAACTACATGCGGAATTCAAGGGCGAGCCCGCCCTGTGCTACCTCAATGCGCTGCTGATTGCGAACCTCCGCCGCCGTGACCAGCCGCCCGAGGTCGCGCCGCTGTTCATCGCCCTTTGGCGGGACCATGCGACGTTCCTGATCGACCGGCTCGACATCCGCTGGCTCGTTTCCTCGATCACCACCTTCGGCGACCACGGCGCGACCGAGATGCAGCGCCGGGTCGGCACAGCTTTGTCCATACTTTTCAACACGATGAAGCTCTACGAAAGCGAACGCGTCTATTCCGGTACTGCCCCCGATCAGGCGTGGGACATGGATCGCAAGGCGCGCGGGGCACTGCCGCTCAAGATGGACGCCTACTCCATCGCGGGCGGCGGGCTGGATGTGAACATGCTCGGCCGCATCTGGCAGGACGCCGAAAGCGATAGCGTCGTCGCACCGCTGGCGCATCACCTGCTCGACGCCCTGAACGCCGACGGCCGCAACGTCTTTCGCAGGCTGCGCCTGATGCGCGAGGCCCGCGAGGCCGAAAAACCGGAGGACATCCGGCACCCCACGCTGAAGGACGACAGTGAACCCACTGATTCAAGCAAACTTTTCACCCGACACAACCGCCCAAGGGCAAACCCGGCCCCGATAGATCCGACCCGTCTGGAACGCGATCCCGCCCGGATCCGCTGGGGCACCGTGACCACCGTCCGCGCACCGCTCGACCGGATCGCACGTTTCGCCGCCTGGCACCTCCAGCTCGGGGCGGCGCAGGTCACGCTCTATCTCGACGATGCGAAGCAGACGCAGGCCGACTGGCTGTCGCGCCATCCCCGCATCCGGGCGATCCCCTGCGACGAGGCCCACTGGCAGGCGCTCGGCCGCCGTCCCAAGGCGCATCAGGTCCGGCAGGCGGCCAATGCCACCCACGCCTATCGCACCAGCGACCTGCATTGGCTGGCGCATATCGACGTGGACGAGTTCCTGCTGCCCGACCGACCGGTGGCGGACATGCTGGCCGCCGCCCCCGACGACATCGCGCAGATCACCGTGCAGCCGGTAGAACTGCTGGCCCCCACCGACGCGGACGCCCCGGCTTATTTCAAGACAACGGCCCGGATGGGCGGCAAGTCCAAGCACGTCCTGCCCGAGATCTACCCGACTTTCGGCGAACACCTGCGCGGCGGCTATGTCAGCCATCTGGAAGGCAAATCCTTCGCCCGCCCCGGCGCGCCGGAGGCACGGTTCGGCATCCACAGCCTGAACATCGGATCCGAGGCCGCCTCCAACCGCGCGCAGGTCGAAGGCACGGTCCTCGGCCATGCCCATGCCCCGACCTACGAGGCCTTCCGCGCCCATCTCGACTACCGGATGCGGCAGGGATCCTACCGCAAACGCGACCGCACCGGGTTCGTCCTGTCCGACGTTCTGGATTACCTTCAGGCCGAGGAAGGCGAAGACGGCCTGCGGCAGTTCTATGACGAGGTCTGCACCGCGACCCCGCGCCTGCTCGACGCACTGCGGCGGAACGATATGCTGATCTCGACCGATCTCGACCTCGACGCGGCGGTGCTGGCGGAATTCGGCGCGACGCCGCCGGACGGGCTCTGACGTGCCGGACAGCTGGGGCATCGTCACCACGGTCAAGGCGCCGCGCGACGCCGTGCTCGATTTCGTGGCATGGCACCTCGACCTGGGCGCGCAGCGGATCTACGTGCACCTCGATGCGCCTGACCCGGACACGCAGACGGTGCTCAAGGTCCATCCCAAGGTGCGCGTGACACAGACCGGCGCGGGCTACTGGGACCGCACCGGCGGCCGTCGTCCTGTCCGTCATCAGGTGCGGCAGACGGTTAACGCAACCCGCGTGCTGGCCCGCCCGGCCGAGGTCGACTGGCTGCTGCACATCGACGTCGACGAATTCCTGCTGCCCGCGACGGAGCGCACAATTGACGACAGCCTCTCCGCCCTCCCCGATTGGGTCAACGTCGCCCGTGTCCGGCCGGTCGAGGCGCTGGCCCCCGTCCCCGGCGGCGCGCAGCCGCCCGACTGGGCGTTCAAGGCGATGTCGACGGACCGCCCGACGCGCCGCGCGCAAACCGAAAGCCTCTATCCCGACTACGCCCGCGGCCTCGACGGCGGGTTCCTCAGCCATGTCGCGGGCAAGATTTTCGTCCGCACCAGCCTCGCCGGGGCGGAGTTCCGCATTCACAACGTGATCCGCGACGGCGAACAGAACCCCGGCCACGCAGAGCTGACGGACATCGCGCTGGCACATATGCACGCCACGGATGCCGAGGACTGGCTGGCGCACTATCGCTTCCGGCTCGAAAAGGGCTCCTACCGGTCGGAGCTGAAACCGCCCCGCCCAAGCGCGGACGGCGGCATGACGACCCACGACATGCTGGCCACCATCGAGGCCGCCGAAGGCGAGGCAGGCCTCCGCGCCTTCTTCGACGCCGTCGCCACCGCCAGACCCGACCTTCTCGCCGCCCTGCGGGAAGAAGGCCTGCTGCGCGAAGCCCGGCTCGACCGTGCCGCAGCCCGCGCGCGGCATTTCCCCGGACTCTAGATCAGCAGCCCCGCCGCCCCCTCGTGGCGCAACAGCGCCACCTTGGTCTCGACCCCGCCCTCGCCCGAGAAGCCGCCCAGCCCGCTGGCCCCCAACACCCGGTGACAGGGGATGATGACGGGGATCGGATTGCCGCCGCAGGCCTGCCCGATCGCCTGTGCGGGCGCGCCGAGCCGTTTGGCAATGGCGCCGTAAGTGGTCGTCTCACCGAAGGGAATCGCCAGCATCTCGGCGCAGACCGCCTTCTGCAGATCACCACCCCGCACCTCCAGCGGCAGATCGAACCGTTGACGTGCCCCGGCGAAATAGGCCCCGATCTGCGCCACCGCCTCGTCCAGCACCGCCGACCCGCCCTGCGCCGGCTCCAGCCGCCACGACACGCGCGTGATCGCCCCGCCCTCCTCGCGCAGGGCAAGCGGTCCGACCGGCGTTTCGACAATGACCACGTTCATGCCCGCCAGAGTGCCCCTAGCCCGAGGCCCAGGCAAGCGCCGACGATCCAGGTTCATCTGGCCCGAAAAACTCCGGGGGAGTCGCCGCAGGCGACGGGGGCAGCGCCCCCGACGTTGACATCCGCGCAGGCCCTGCCAGCCTGAGCGGAACCACAGCAAGGACCACCCGGATGACCGACCACACCACCACCCACGAGGCCGAGGAGGACGCCCGCAACCGCGACATCCTCATCTACGTCAACGGCGAACTGAAGCACCGGGACGAAGCGGTGGTCTCCGTCTACGACAGCGGCTTCCTGCTGGGCGACGGCATGTGGGAGGGGATGCGCCTCTATGACGGGGAATGGGCCTTCTTCGACGCCCATATGGATCGGTTCTTCGACAGCTGCCATGCCGTCAGCCTCGACGTCGGGATGGACCGTGCGGGCATCCGCGAGGCGCTGAGAATGACAGCCGAGGCGAACGGGATGACCGACGACGTTCACTGCCGCCTGATGCTGACGCGGGGCGTGAAGGCCAAGCCGTTCCAGCATCCACAGCTCAGCCGCTCGGGTCCGACGCTGGTGATTATCATGGAGCATTCGAAACCCGTCGACACCCTTCAGTCGAAAGGCATCCGTCTGGCCGCCGTGCCGCAGGTCCGCGGGTTGCCGCACAGCCAGGACGCCAAGTTCAACAGCCATTCCAAGCTGAACTGCGTCATCGCCTGCCTGCAGGCCGAGGCGGCGGGCGCGGACGAGGGGCTGATGCTGGATCCAAATGGCTTCGTGAACACCACCAATGCCTGCAACTTCTTCATTGTGCGGAAGGGCGCGGTCTGGACCTCGACCGGGGACTACTGCATGAACGGCGTGACCCGGGCGAACGTGATAAGGCTTTGCCGGGACAACGGAATTCCGGTCTTCGAGAAGAACTTCTCGCTCTACGAGGCCTATTCGGCGGACGAGGCATTCCTGACCGGGACCTTCGGCGCGCAGACGCCCGTCGCCTCGATCGACGGCAAGGCGATCGGGACCGGCGCGCGGCCGGTGACCGCCGAGATCCGGCGGCTCTACAAGGCGATGGTGTCCGAGGACGTAGCCCGGCAGAAGGGCGGCCGGTGACGGGTGTCGGCTGCATCGCCGGTTGGGTGGGGTGTGCCGGAAGTGGGGGCTCTGCCCCCGCCGCGGCCTGTGGCCGCGACTCCCCCGAAGTATTTGGAACCAGAAGAAGCAGGGGACCTGCGAGACGCTCCGCTGGGTGCGGCGAGCGGTTGCCGGGTCAGAGCAGGCCGAGGCGGATGGGGCCTTTTGCGGTGACGGGGTCGACGAGGATGCCGGAGCGGGTGGCCTGAAGGCTGTCGAGCGTCGCGGCCACGCGGCGGACCTCGGGCATCAGGGGGCGCCAGTCGGCGGCGAGGCGACGGGCGGCGTCGGAGGGGCAGAAGGTTTTCCCCCTGCCCCTCTCGGTCGCAAGCGCGGTCAGGACCGCGGCGATCTCGTCATCCGGCGGCCGTGTCACCGAGCGCCTCGTCGCACCGGCCGCAGACGCCCGGATGCGCATGGGTGCCGACATCGGGCAGGATCTTCCAGCAGCGCTGGCACTTCTCGCCCTCGGCCTTTTCGAAGACCACGCCGATGCCCGGCACTTCGGGCAGGCGGAAGGCCTCGGACGGCGCGGGATCGGCGGTCAGCGTCAGGTCGGAGGTGATGCAGATGTCCTCGAACGCCACCGATTTCAGCGCGGCGTGCGAGTCGGGATCCTCCACATGCACCACCGGCGCGGCCTCGAGCGAGGCGCCGATGACCTTTTCCGTCCGCTGGATCTCCAGCGCCGCCGTGACTGCGCGCCGTGCTGCGCGGACCCGCGCCCATTTCGCCGCCAGCGCATCGTCGCGCCAGTCGGCGGGGGTTTCGGGGATGTCGGTCAGGTGGACCGAGCTGTCCTCGCCGGGGAAGCGCTCCAGCCAGACCTCTTCCATCGTGAAGACGAGGATCGGGGCCAGCCAGGTCGTCAGCCGGTGGAACAGCAGGTCCAGCACCGTCCGGGCAGCCTTCGCACGCGGCGTGTCGCCGTCGCAGTAGAGCGCGTCCTTGCGGATGTCGAAGTAGAACGCCGACAGGTCGATCGTGGCAAAGTTGAAGATCGCCTGGAACGTGCCCTGGAAGTCGTAGCTTTCGTAGCCCTTGCGGACCGTGGCATCGAGTTCGGCCAGCCGGTGCAGCACCCAGCGTTCCAGTTCCGGCATGTCGGCGGGCGCGACGCGGTCCTCCTCGCGGAAGTCCCCGAGCGAGCCGAGCATGTAGCGCATCGTGTTGCGCAGGCGGCGGTAGCTGTCGGCCACGCCTTTCAGGATTTCCGGACCGATCCGCTGGTCGGCGGTAAAGTCGGTCTGGGCGACCCAGAGCCGCAGGATATCCGCGCCGTATTCCTTGACGACGGCCTCGGGCACGATGGTGTTGCCGAGCGATTTGGACATCTTGTTGCCCTTCTCGTCCAGCGTGAACCCGTGCGTGACGACCGCCTTGTAGGGCGCGCGGCCCTTGGTGCCGCAGGCCTGCAGCATCGAGGAATGGAACCACCCCCGGTGCTGGTCGGTGCCTTCCAGGTAGACATCCGCGATCCCGTCCGGCGCCCCGTCCGCACGGTCGCGCAGAACGAAGGCGTGGGTGGAGCCGCTGTCGAACCACACGTCGAGCACGTCAAAGACCTGATCATAGGCCGCCGCATCGTGATCGGCGCCGAGGAAGCGCGCCTTGGCGCCGTCTTCGTACCAGCAGTCGGCGCCCTCGGCCTCGAACGCCTCGGCGATGCGGGCGTTGACGGCCGGGTCGCGCAGCAGGAAGTCCGGATCGGTCGGCAGCGCGCCCTTTTTCACGAAGCAGGTCAGCGGCACGCCCCAGGCCCGCTGGCGCGAGAGCACCCAGTCAGGCCGCGCCTCGATCATCGAGTAGAGCCGGTTGCGGCCGGTGCGCGGGGTCCATTCGACCAGCTTGTCGATCGAGGTCAGGGCGCGTTCGCGGATCGTCTTGCCATAGGTGTCCTGCCCGTCGCCCACGGGACGGTCGACCGAGGCGAACCACTGCGGCGTGTTGCGGTAGATCACCGGCGCCTTGGAGCGCCAGGAATGCGGGTAGGAATGCTTGATCTTGCCGCGCGCCAGCAGGCCGCCGACCTCGATCAGCTTGGCGATCACGGCGGCGTTGGCGTCGCCTTCCCAGCTTCCGTTCTTGGCCTTGGCCCGCAGGATGCGCTTGCCGCCGAAGAACGGCAGGTCGGCGCGGAAGCTGCCGTCGTCCATCACGTTGTAGGTGATGACCTGGTCGAGCATGCCGAGATCGCGATAGAGTTCGTATTCCTCCATCCCGTGCGAGGGGGCGCAGTGAACGAAGCCCGTGCCCTCGTCATCGGTGACGAAATCGGCGGCGCGGAAGTCGCGCAGGTCTTCCCATTCGCCGTTCGCCCCTTCGGCCCCGGCCAGCGGATGCGCCAGCTTCATGCCCGCGAGGTGCGACGCGCGGACATCGCGGACGCGGCGGTACATGCCTTCGTCCAGACGGGCACGCGACATCACGTTCGCGGCGAGGTTGTCGGCAAGGATGAAGCGGTCGCCGACGCTGGCCCAGCATTCGTCGGGCGTGCCGGTGACCTCGTAGAGGCCGTAGGAGATCGCGTCGCCATAGACCACGGCCTTGTTCGACGGCATGGTCCAGGGCGTGGTGGTCCAGATGACCACGAACGCGTCCCGCAGATCGTCGGACAGCTCGGCATCCGCCGCGCCGATGGCCGCCAGCGCATCCTCGGTCCCGTCTTCGCCGGCGACGACCGTATCGGCGCGATCGAATTCGGCGACGCGGAACTTGACCCAGACGGTGGGGCTTTCCTTGTCGTGATACTCCACCTCGGCCTCGGCCAGCGCGGTTTCCTCGACAGGCGACCACATCACCGGCTTGGAGCCCTGATAGAGCGTCCCGTTCAAGAGGAATTTCATGAACTCCTCGGCGATCACCCGCTCGGCGTGGAAATCCATCGTCAGGTAGGGATCGGCCCAGTTGCCGGTCACGCCGAGGCGCTTGAACTCCTCGCGCTGGATGTCGATCCAGCCCTCGGCGAACTTGCGGCATTCCTGGCGGAAATCGACGACCGGGACCGCGTCCTTGTCGAGCCCCTTGGCGCGGTACTGTTCCTCGATCTTCCATTCGATCGGCAGGCCGTGGCAGTCCCAGCCGGGGACGTAGCGGCTGTCGTAGCCCGACATCTGGCGCGAGCGGACGATGAAGTCCTTGAGGATCTTGTTCAGCGCGTGGCCGATGTGCAGATGGCCGTTGGCATAGGGCGGACCGTCGTGCAGCACGAAGGGCGGACGGCCCTCCTGTGCGCGCAGGCGGTCATAGACGCCGATCCGTTCCCAGCGGGCCAGCCACTCGGGTTCGCGCTTGGGCAGGCCGGCGCGCATCGGGAAATCGGTCTTCGGCAGGTTGAGCGTGTCTTTGTAGTCGGGCGTCTCGGCGGACATGTCCGGGTCCTTGTCGTCTGAAAATGTCGAGGGGAAAGCGGCGCGGGCGACCCATGCGCCTTGTCCCGGCGTCCCGACGGCGGACGTCAGGGCGCCGGGCGGGTAATTCGCTGGGAATATGCCGCGTTCCGGACCATGGGGCGGCTTATAGGCCCGTGGCCGGGTGGGGTCCAGAGGGTGTTGGTCCGAGACAGGTGGAGAGGCCGGGTGCGGTCTGTCCCCCGCGTCACCGGACTTGACCGGTGGTGCCAGTGGAGAGGCCGGGGGGCTGTGTTGTCCCCCGCGTCACCGGACTTGACCGGTGGCGCCAGTGGAGAGGCCGGGGGGCTGTCTGTCCCCCGCGTCACCGGACTTGACCGGTGGCGCCAGTGGAGAGGCCGGGGGGCTGTCTGCCCCCCCGGACCCCCCGAAAGTATTTTTGACCAGAAGAAGCAGAGGAAGCTGCGCGAGACGCCGTGCGGCGGGGCGAGCGGGGGCGGTCAGTCGCGCATGAAGCGCTGGCGGGATTCGCGGGCGATGTTGTAGCGCATTTCGAGGGCGGCGATGCGGGACATGGCCTGCTGGCGCTCGGGGGCATTGTCCGGAAGCGCGGCATAGGCGGCGCGGGCGGCGTCGAGCTGTTTCTTGATCGCGAATTCCTCGGGCAGCGCGCCGGCCTCGGCCATGATGCGCATGCCGGCGGCAGTGCCGGCGTCGACCATCGATTCCTCCGGGCGGTCGGGCAGCGGCTTGCCCTCGCCGCGGAGGCCCTGCAGTTTGCCCTCGGCCCCGGCCTTGAGCAGCATCCGTTCCACGCGGCGGGTGAGCCATGTCATGACGCGTCCCCCTCGGGTTTGCTGCCTGTCGAGAAGAGCCCGGTCAGCGCGCGGCGGACGGCGCCCGCGACCGAGGGGCGGCGACCCTCGGAGAAGGGCAGCGGGCGGCAGACTTCCATCGCAGCCACCCCGACACGAGCCGTGAGGGTGCCGTTCACTACGCCCTCGCCGAAGCGGCGCGACAGGCGGGCGAGCATCGTGCCGCCGAGGACGGAGCCCAGCGTGTCGTCGCCGACGGCGACCGCGCCGGTGGCGACCAGATGCGTCATCACCGCCCGCGTCAGCCGCCACGATCCGAGCGTGCCGGAGCGGCCGCCGTAGATCTCGGCGATGCGGCGGATCATCCGCAGGTTCGACGTCAGCGCCGTCGCCACGTCCGCGAAGGCCAGCGGCACGATGGCCGTCACCGTCGCCACCTGCCGCGCCGCCGCCTCGACCTCGCGCAGGGCCATGGCGTCGAGCGGGGCCAGCATCTCGGCCTCGGCCAGACCGATGACGGCGGAGGCGTCGAAGAGCTCGGCCTCGCGTTCCCTGAACCGTTCGAGCCCCCAGGCGATCTCGGCCCGTCCGGCATAGAGCGCGGCCAGCCGCTGCGTCAGGGCGCGGGCGCGCTTGAGGTCCTCGTCGGCCAGCGCCTCGTCGGCCTCCAGGTGCAGGCGGTCGATCCGGGCGAGGCGCGAGAAGGCGGCGATCTCCTTGACCGCGATCAGCAGGACCACGAACAGGAAGGCCACGATCAGCGCCGCCACGAAATAGCCGAGCAACGGGGTCGAGGCGATCAGGTTGGTCACGAAGCTCCAGGCCGCGATCGAAACCAGCGTCGTCACCAGCGCGCCCGCCAGCCGCCAGAACCAGCGGGCCAGCGTCGACGGGCGGCGCGCCGCCAGTTGCGCGGCCATCTGCATCGCGCGCCCCTCGGCCTGCGGATGCGGGCTGTCGGGCACCGGCGGGGCGTCGGCGGGGCTGGCCCCCGGTTCCGCCCCTTCGAGGTCGATCAGGACCGGGCCGCGGCGTCTGTCCTCGTCAGCCATCTGCATCTCCGTGCCAAGTGAACCGGATGTCCGGCAGCCCCTCGTCATTGCGCGTCCCGTCGCTGCGACCGGCCTCGCGAAAGCCCTGCGCGCCGTAGAAGGCGCGTGCCGTCTCGTTGGCCTCGAAGCACCAAAGCGTCAGGCGGTCCGCCTCAGACTTGGCGGCGGCGAGCAGCCGCGCGCCGATCCCCTGCCTTTGCGCCCAGGGGGCAAGGTAGAGCGCCAGAACCTCAGTGCCGCGCCGGGTGATGAAGCCCGCGACACGTCCGCCCGAGATCGCCACGGTCGTCCAGCCCTTGTCGATCATGATCCCCGCAAAGCCGATGTCCTCGGCACGCGTGTGGATGCGCGGCATCCAGTCGGTGTCGTCGATGAAGGACGACAGGATCCCGCCGACCGCCCCCGCGTCGAGCGCCCGCGCCGGGCGCAGGGTGACGGCGGCGTTCACAACCGGTCCCCGATCAGGAACTGCGCGGCACGGTCCAGCCGGATATGCGGCGGGCCCTCGCCCGGCTTCAGCCTGAGTGGCGCGGGGGCGAAGGCCATGATGTTGTAATCCGCGTCCAGCCAGCTGTCCGCGCCGGTGCGCGCCGGGGTCAGGAGTCGGGCCGGATCGGCGGGCAGATCACCGGGATAGAGCGCGGCCTGCTTGCCCGTGGACAGAAGCCGCCCGCGCACGGCGTCGAGGCTCTGGCCGTTGTGGCTGACCGTCTCCTCCACCGTGGCACGCAGGGCGGCGATCGACATGGCCGCCGTCTCGGCCCCGGCAAAGGCCGCGCGGTCGCGAGCGTCGCGCAGCAGCGCCTCCATGATCGCGGTCAGACGGGCGTGCTGGGTGTGGTGCAGGTGGTCGGCCTTGGTGGCGGCGAAGAGGATCTTCTCCACCCGCTTGCCCATCAGGAGGCGGCTGAGAAAGGCGTTCCGCCCCGGACGGAAGGCGCCGAGGATCCCCGCCATGGCGCAGCGCAGTTCCTCGACCTTTTGCGGGCCGCCGTGGATCGCGCCGAGCGCATCGACCAGCACCACCTGCCGGTCGATCCGGCTGAAATGGTCGCGGAAGAAGGGCTGCACGACGCGGTCCTTGTAGGCCTCGAACCGCCGCTCCATCTCGCGCCAGAGACCCTTGCGGTGCGGTGCGTCCTCGGGCGGCAGCGGTGCGAAGGTCAGCGCGGGCGATCCCTCCATCTCGCCAGGCAGCAGGAACCGGCCGGGCGTGATGTCCATGTGGCCCGCGTCTCGGGCGGCAACGAGGTAGGCGCGATAGGCCTCGGCCAGCGCCTTGGCCTGCGGTTCGGACCAGTCGCGGATGTCGCGCGCCTCTTCGACGGCGGCGATGAACGCCGCGCCTTGCGGCCGGGTGCGAGCCTGTTCCAGCACCTCGACCGACCATTCGGCATAGGCGCGGTCGAGCAGCGACAGGTCCAGCAGCCATTCGCCGGGGTAGTCCACGATGTCGATATGCACCGTGCGCGGGCCGGAAAAGCCGCCGAGCAGGCCGCCGGGGCGGATCTTCATGGACAGCCGCAGCTCGCTGACCGTGCGGGTGCTGTCCGGCCAGTGCGGCTCGGGCGAGGTCAGCGCGGCGAGGTGCGTTTCGTAGTCGAAACGCGGGACGGTGTCGTCGGGCTGAGGTTGCAAATAGGCGGTGACGATCCGCCCCTCGGACTGCGCGACCAGCTGGGTCATTCGGGCGCGGTCCATCAGGTTTGCGACCAGCGAGGTGATGAACACCGTCTTGCCCGCGCGGGCCAGTCCCGTGACCCCGAGACGCACCACCGGTTCGAAGAACATGCCGGAGATCCCGTCCCCGACCGCCTCCACCCGGCGCGTCACCCCGTCGGCCAATGTTCCGATCACCACTTGCCCGGTCTTCCCTGCCTGCATCCCTTTCGCCCTAGATAGCGGCGCGCGGCCCCACTTGCCAGTCCGGGGGACGCCGGGCTATCCGGGCGCATGCCCCGCTACGCGCTGAAAGTCGAATATCACGGCAGGCCCTTCGCGGGCTGGCAGCGTCAGGCTGACCAGCCTTCGGTGCAGGGCGCCATCGAGGACGCGCTGGCGAAACTGGAGCCGGGGCCGCACACCATCGCCGCGGCCGGACGGACCGATGCGGGGGTCCATGCGACCGGACAGGTGGCGCAGTGCGACATGACGCGGGACTGGGATCCGTTCCGCCTGTCCGAGGCGCTGAACTATCATCTGAAGCCCCTGCCCGTCGCCATTGTCGCCGCCGCGCGGGTCGATGACGACTGGCACGCGCGGTTTTCTGCAGTGGAGCGGCGCTACCTGTTCCGCCTGCTGATGCGGAGGGCGCCCGCGACACATGACGCCGGGCTGGTCTGGCAGGTGAAACAGCGGCTGGACCCTGCGCCGATGCGCGCCGCGGCGGCCTACTTGGTCGGGAACCACGATTTCACCACCTTCCGCAGCTCGATCTGTCAGGCCGCCAGCCCGGTCAAGACACTGGACGAGATCACGATCGAGGCTCTGGATGGGGTCTCCGGACCTGAGCTGCGCTTCCGTCTGCGCGCCCGATCGTTCCTGCACAATCAGGTCCGGTCCATCGTCGGCACGCTGGAACGGGTCGGCGCCGGGGCGTGGTCGCCGGAGGATGTCAGGACGGCGCTGGAGGCGCGGGACCGTGCGGCCTGCGGGCCGGTCTCGCCGCCCGAGGGGCTGTATCTGGCAGGCGTCGGCTATCCCGCGGATCCGTTCACGACGGATGCAGCGACGTAACAGATTCGCGAGAAATCAAGGGCATCGCGGGCGCGCGCTTGTCTCGGCCGGGGGAATCCCCGAGGCTGCAACGCAACGCCGCGCGACCGTCTGAGCGCCGCACCGAATTGCGAGGGACCGAGCCGTATGCCGGCAAGTTACGAGTACAGGGTGGTGCCCGCGCCGACGCGCGGCCTCAAGGGCAAGGGTATCAGGGGCACCGAGGACCGCTTTGCCCATGCCATCGAGGACCTGATGAACCGCATGGCGCTGGACGGCTGGGAATACCAGCGCGCGGAAACCCTGCCCTCGGAAGAACGGCAGGGCCTGACCGGCGTGACGACGACCTATCGCAACGTGCTGGTCTTCCGCCGCGCCCGCGCCGCCGATCCCGCCCCGTTCCAGCCCCGCCTTCTGGCCGCACCCGAAGACGCCGTGTCCAGGAAACCGGCGCAGGCCGAACCGCCCGCGACCCCGCCCGAGGACGAAACGCCGCAGGACGGGGCAACCGTCGACCCGGGCCTGGCCGATGCGCTGCGCCGCCGGGCGGCCACCCTGCTGGGCGGCCGGATCGCTGGCGGCACCGCAGCCGAGGCGGCCCCGGCCACTGACGGCCGCACCGCCGCGGAGCGCTGAGCGCCCTACCCGTCCAGATCGAGTGCGAGTGCGTGGATCCGTTCGATCAGATCGGGCCCGAGCGCCGTGTGAACGGCCCTGTGCCGCGCGATCCGGCTCTTTCCAGCCAGTGCACCCGCGCGCATGCGCACGCGGTAGTGACTTTCGCCCCCTTCCTGATATCCCGCGTGTCCGATATGTTTCTCGCTCTCGTCGATGACCTCCAGCTCTGCCGGATCGAATGCCTGCTGCAGGCGCGTGCGGATCTCTGCCGTCTTTGACATTTTTTTACTGTCAACCCCTTCAAACCTCTGGGGGACAGCTTAGACTGCACGGCCTGACTCGGAAAGGATGCATGATGCCAAAAGCTGATCCGTTCGGATTCGATATGTCCGTCTCCTCCGCAAAGAAGCGCACTACCCGTGGCCGCCGGGGGATGACGGGGGCATCCGACACCTCGACCCGGGTGTGTGAACACGAGGGCTGCGAGGAGGCGGGCCAGTACCGCGCGCCCAAGGCGCCGGACGTGCTGGACGACTTCTACTGGTTCTGCCGGGACCATGTGCGCGAGTACAACCTGAAGTGGAACTTCTTCGACGGCACCACCGAGGCCGAGATGAACGCGCAGATGTCCAAGGACCGGGTCTGGGACCGCCAGACCAAGCCCATGGGCGATCCCGAGGCGCGGGCCTGGGCCCGTCTGGGGATCGAGGACCCGCACCAGGTGCTGGGCGCGAACGCGACGCGCAATCCCGGCAAGTCGAACGGTGGCGGGCGCCGTCTGCCGCCGAAGGAGCGGCAGGCGATCGAGATCCTCGACGCAAAGGACCACTGGACCAAGGCCGAGGTGCGCAAGGCCTACAAGGCGCTGATCAAGGTGCTGCATCCCGACATGAACGGCGGCGACCGGTCCCAGGAGGAGCAGTTGCAGCAGGTTGTCTGGGCGTGGGACCAGATCAAGGACAGCCGGAACTTTAAGTAGCGCGGATGCGCAGCATCTGCGCGGCCGGACAGAGCGGATGCAAAGCATCTGCGGAGTCCCGCACCCTCAGAGGTCTGCCCCTCTTATCGCCCTCACCTAAGCGCCCTCCCGGCCCCACCCGGCGAAGGGGGGCTGTCTGCCCCCCGCCGGGCCTGCGGCCCGACTCCCCCCGAAAGTATTTGGAACCAGAAGAAGCAGGGGACGGTCAGAGCAGGACCGAGCGGATACCCCATGCCACGGCGCCGATGACCCCGACCCCGGCCAGCCACAGCCCGGCGAACCACAGCGCCCGGCGCCACCACATCAGTGGTAGCCCTTGTCCGGGTCGAGCTTGCCGCGGAACACCCAGTAGGCGTAGGCGGTGTAGCCCAGGATCACGGGCAACAGCACGAGCGCCCCGATTCCCATGAAGACCTGGCTCTTTTCCGGCGCGGCGGCATCCCAGATCGTGACCGAGGGCGGCACCACGTGCGGCCACATCGACAGGCCGAGGCCAAGGAAGCACAGGCCGAACAGCGCGAGGCCGAGGACGAAGGGCAGCCAGTCCTGTTCGTGCCGGGTCAGCGACCGGGCCAGCAGCAGGACGATCACCGCCACCGCGACCGGCACCGGCGCGGCCAGGGCCATCGAGGGCCACGTGAACCAGCGCAGGTAATAGTCGCCGTCGAGGAAGGGCGTCGCCAGCGAGACGGCCACGACGAAGCCCACCGTCACCAGCCCGAGCAGCCGCGCGAGGCGGCGGAAGGGCGTCTGGTCCTCGCCCTCCAGCTTCAGCACCAGCCAGCAGGCGCCAAGGAAGGCGTAGCCGACCGCAACCGCCGCCCCGCAAAGAACCGAGAACGGCGTCAGCCAGTCCCACCATCCGCCCGCATAGGCGCGGCCTTCGACTTCGATCCCCTGCAAGAGCGCGCCGAGCGTTATCCCCTGCGCCAGCGCGGCGATGAGCGAGCCGCCGAAGAACGCGGTGTCCCAGAGCCGCAGCCCGCCCGGCGTCTGCGCCCGCCAGCGGAATTCGAACGCGACGCCCCGGAAGACGAGCGCCAGCAGCATCACCACGATCGGCGGATAGAGCGCGGGCAGGATGATCGCATAGGCCAGCGGAAAGGCCGCCATCAGCCCCCCGCCGCCGAGAACCAGCCAAGTCTCGTTGCCGTCCCAGACCGGCGCGACCGCGTTCATCATCAGGTCGCGCGAGCGCCGCTCCGGGAACGCCGGGTAAAGGATGCCGATCCCGAGGTCGAACCCGTCGAGAACCACGTAAATCCAGACCGCAAGCGCCAGCAGCAGCGCCCAGGCCACGGTCAGGTCGAAGGAAACGGCGAGGCTCATACCTTGTCCTCCTGCGCGGCGGCCTGTCGGCCGGCTGTCCGGATCGGACCCTCGGTGTCCGGCCCTTCGGGCTCACCCGGTTCGGGCGCGTGGCCCATCAGGCGCAGGAGGTACATCACCCCTGCCCCGAAGACCGCGAAATAGACGCAGATGAAAACGATCAGGGACGCGCCGACGGCGGGGGCGTCAAGCGGCGAGGCGCTGTCCGCCGTGCGCATCAGCCCGTAGATCGTCCAGGGCTGGCGGCCGACCTCGGTCGTGATCCAGCCCGCCGTGACGGCGACGAAACCCGACGGCCCCATCAGCACCGCCGCGCGCAGGAACCACGGCGCGGTATAGAGCCGCCCGCGCCAGCGGAGCCAGAGCGACCACAGGCCGAGACCCAGCATCGCGAAGCCGAGCGCCACCATCACGCGGAACGACCAGAACACGACCGCCACCGGCGGCTGATCCTCGGGCGCGATGGTGTCGAGCCCGTCGAGCGGGGCATTCAGGTCATGCTTCAGGATCAGCGAGGAGAGCTTTGGAATCTCGACCGAATAGCGCACCAAGCCCGCCGCCTGATCGGGCAGGCCGAACAGGATCAGCGGCGCGCCTTCGGGGTGGCTCTCGAAATGGCCCTCCATCGCCATGACCTTGGCGGGCTGATGTTCCAGCGTGTTCAGCCCGTGCATGTCGCCGATGAAGATCTGCAGGGGCGCGACCAGCGCCGCCATCCACATCGCCATCGAGAACATCCGCCGCACCGCGCGGTTGTCGTTGCGCCCGGTCAGCAGGTGCCATGCCGCCACCCCGCCGACCACCAGCGCGGTCGTCAGGTAGGCCCCGGTCAGGGCATGGGCGAGGCGATAGGGAAAGGACGGGGTGAAGATGATGGCCAGCCAGTCCTCGGGCAGGAACTGGCCGTTCTCGCCGATCACATGGCCCTGCGGCGTGTGCATCCACGAGTTGACCGAGATGATCCATGTGGCCGAGATCGCGGTCCCGACCGCGACGAAGGCGGTCGCCATCATGTGCAGACCGTCACCGACCTTTTCCCGGCCGAAGAGCATGATGCCGAGGAACCCGGCCTCGAGGAAGAAGGCCGTCAGCACCTCGTAGGCCATGAGCGGCCCGATCACCGGCCCGGCGCGATCCGAGAAGACCGACCAGTTGGTGCCGAACTGGTAGGACATGACGATCCCCGAGACGACCCCCATGGCGAAGGTGATGGCGAAGATCTTGATCCAGTAGTTGAAGAGCCGGAGCCAGATCTCGTCGCGTTTGATCAGCCACATGGCGTTCAGAACGGCGAGGTAGGAGGCTAGGCCGATGGAAAAGGCCGGGAAGATAAAGTGGAACGCGACGGTGAACCCGAACTGGATCCGGGCCAGTGTTATGGCATCAAGGCCAAGAAACGTGTCCATCGCCGCCTCGCATTGGTGTCGAGGGGTAGTCTAGCGCAGCCTGCCGCCGTGGCGACAGGCTGCGACAATCCGCCAAGCGATCAGCCCAGCTTGGCGTCCATCGTGATCTCGGCGTTCAGCAGCTTGGAGACCGGGCAGCCTTCCTTGGCCTTGCCGGCGGCGGTCTGGAAATCCGCGTCGCTCATGCCCGGCACCTTGGCGGTGACGTCCAGGTGCACCTTGGTGATGGCAAAGCCGCCGTCCTTCTGTTCCAGCGTGACGGTGGCGGTGGTCGCGATCTCGTCGGGGACGACGCCGTCCTCGCCCATGATATTCGACAGCGCCATCGAGAAGCAGCCGGCGTGGGCCGCGCCGATCAGCTCTTCGGGGTTGGTGCCGGGGCCGTCCTCGAACCGGGTGTTGAAGCCGTACTGGGCGTCCTCGAGGATGCCGGACTGAGCCGAGATGCGGCCCTTGCCGGTCTTGAGATCACCCTGCCATACGGCGGATCCTTTGCGCTTGGACATTTGCGCCTCCTTTGGTTTCGTGTCCCGCAGGAGGGTGTGGCGCAATGGCGTGGGGTCAAGCGCGGGCCGCCCCTGCCCGCGCGCCTGCCCGCTCAGGCGGCGGCGAATTTCAGAGATACGCCGTTGATGCAGTGCCGTTTGCCCGTGGGTTGCGGGCCGTCGTTGAAGATGTGGCCCAGATGGCTGCCGCAGCGGCGGCAGTGGCATTCGGTGCGGGGCACCACCAGCTTGAGATCGCGCTTGGTTCCGACGGCCTGCGGCAACGCCTGCCAGAAACTCGGCCAGCCGGTGCCGCTGTCGTATTTGTGCGCGCTGGAATAGAGCGGCAGGTCGCAACCGCGGCACAGAAAGGTGCCCTGCCGTTCTTCGTCGTTGAGCGGGGAAGTATAGGCGCGCTCGGTCCCCTCCTGCCGCATGACACGGTATTGCAGGTCGCTGAGCATGGCCTTCCACTCGGCGGCGCTGCGTTCGACCTCCCAAGCCTGCGCGGCGCGAGGGCGGATCAATCCGGCGGCGATGCTGCCCAGGGTAATCGCAGTGGTGAAACGGCGGCGGTTCATGGCGTGGCCTCCTTTCATGTAAGTCTGGGACCGGTCGGCGACGCCGGGCAATCCCGACGGATGCACAATGGTGTGAGGCGCGGTGCCGCCGAAGGAAGACGACACCGCGCCGGCGAGCGGTCGCCCGTGGGGGGGTCGACGCCCAGCCAGGATCGCGCGCCGCACGCGGAGACAAACGCTCAAGCGACGCACCACCGGTCGGAGCCAGCTTTCGCTTACCGGCACCAGAAGATACGGGAGCCCCGGCCAATAGTTTCACCTGCTGGATCCGGAGACCCGGATCAGATCGGCTGAACCTCGGCCGCGGCCAGCACGGCGCCCGTGGGCGCGCCTGTCGGCGAACCGCCTTCGGGTTCGTCCGAAATCGCCAGCGTTCCGCCCGGCAGGGCCGCGGCGATCGGGGCGGGGAGCATGATTTCCTCGCTCTCGGCGTCACGCGGCCAGACCATGACCGACACCGGCGCGTTGCCGCCCGCGATCAGCCAGAATTCATAGGACCGGCCAGCTGCCGCCGTCCCGCCGAGACGGGTCAGCACGAGGCTGCCGGTGTCCGCGTCGTAATCGGCCCGGAACCGCAGCGCGTCCTCGCCCGACAGCTCGGCCCGGAACTCGGGCGCGGTTTCCGGCATCAGCACGCCCAGCTGCATCGCCCCGAAGACCAGCACGGTGGCCAGCGCGGCCCCGGCCAGGATCCGGCCGATGCCCAGCCGTTCCAGCAGGCCGACCCGCGGTTCTTCCGAGAAAAGACGGGCGTTGATCCCATCCCAGACCCGACGCGGCGGTTCCACCGGTTCGATGCCGGTGGTCATCGCCGCGAAATCCTCGGACCTTGCGGCGACCTCGTCGCGCAGCGCAGGTTCAGACGTGAGACGCGCCTCGAACGCGCGCTGTTCGGCCGCACTGAGGAGGCCCAGCACATATTCGGCCGCCAGCACGCGGTCGTCGTCGTCCATGTCGCCATCTGCGCTCATCGCGTCAGGCACTCCCTAAGTTTCAGCAGGGACCGGCGCAGCCAGGTCCGCATCGTGTTCAACGGCACGCCGAAGCGTTCCGCAAGATCGGCATAGGTCTCGCCCTGCAAGTAGGCGAGCCGCACCGCTTCCGACTTGTCCGGCTCAAGTTCGCCGAGACAGGCCACTATCCTCCCCCGCTCGTCGGCGGCAATCGCCTGCGCTTCGGGACCGGGTCCGCCGTCCGCGACAATCTCCGCCGCGTCGAGGCTTTCCCCCTGTGCCCGGCGCGCACGCAACCGGTCGATCGCATGGTTCCGCGCGATCGTGATCAGCCAGGTCATCGGAGACGTCCCGCCCGCCTTGTAGCGATCCGCATTGTTCCAGACTTTCAGGAAGACCTCCTGAAGCGCCTCTTCAGCTTCGGACCTTGTGGACAAGACACGCAGGCATATGCCGAATAGTTTCGCCGAAGTCGCTCCATAAAGACGCTGGAACGCATCGCGATCACCAAGCGCCGCGCGCGCGATCCACGCCTCGATATCTTCTCGGGTCGCCACTTCGACACTCACTCCCTGCCCCTGAGACGCCAGCCATCTGTGGCAATGCGCCCTTCCTCTTGTGTCCGTCCGCGATATGGGGCACGACGGGCCGTGCAATATAGGGCCGGATAAGAGGACACCCCGACCATGGCGGACGGATCGAACGATATCAACGCGAAACCGACAGAAGAAATCTCGGTCCGCGAGGTGTTCGGCATCGACACGGATATGATCGTGAAGGGTTTCGAGGACCGCGTGGACCGTGTTCCCGAGATCGACAGCACCTACAAATTCGACCCCGACACGACGATGGCGATCCTCGCGGGCTTCAGCCACAACCGCCGAGTCATGATCCAGGGCTACCACGGCACGGGCAAGTCGACGCACATCGAACAGGTCGCCGCCCGCCTGAACTGGCCCTGCGTCCGCGTCAACCTCGACAGCCACATTTCCCGGATCGACCTGATCGGCAAAGACGCGATCAAGCTGAAGGACGGCAAGCAGGTCACGGAGTTCCACGAAGGCATCCTGCCCTGGGCGCTGCGCAACCCCGTCGCCATCGTGTTCGACGAATACGACGCCGGCCGCGCGGACGTGATGTTCGTGATTCAGCGCGTGCTGGAACATGACGGCAAGCTGACGCTGCTCGACCAGAACCAGGTCCTGACGCCGAACAAGTATTTCCGCCTGTTCGCCACCTCGAACACCGTGGGCCTTGGCGACACGACCGGTCTCTACCACGGCGTGCAGCAGATCAACCAGGCGCAGATGGACCGCTGGTCCCTCGTCGCGACGCTGAACTACCTGTCGATCGACGCGGAAACCTCGATCGTCCTCAGCAAGGCGCCGCATTACAACAACGAGAAGGGCCGCAAGACCGTCAAGCAGATGGTCACCGTCGCGGACCTGACCCGGACCGCCTTCATGAACGGCGACCTGTCGACCGTCATGTCGCCCCGGACCGTGATCACCTGGGCCCAGAACGCGGAGATCTTCCGCTCGATCGGCTACGCCTTCCGCCTGACGTTCCTGAACAAGTGCGACGAGCTCGAGCGCCAGACCGTGGCCGAGTTCTACCAGCGCTGCTTTGACGAGGAACTGCCGGAGAGCGCCGCCTCGATGGCGAGCTGACATGCATCTGGGGCTGATCGGCGGCATCGGTGTCGCGGCCAGCCTCGTCTATTACCAGCGACTGGCCGCCCGGGCGAAAGCCTTGGGCGGCCAGTTGCATATGACGCTGGTGCATGCGGATATCGACGAGCTGATCGCCAACAACCTGAACTGGCGGCCCGAGGCGCAGGCGGAAAGTTTCGCGCGCCATGTCGCCCGGCTGAAGGACGCGGGCTGCGACTGTGCAGCACTGACCTCGCTCGGCGCGCATTTCTGTTTCAACGAGCTGGCCGCGATCTCTCCCCTGCCCCTCGTCAGCGCCATCGCGCCGATGGACGATCATTTCGCGGCGCAGGGGCTGAGCCGCGTCGGGCTGCTCGGCACCGCGAACCTGATGCGGACTCGGCTTTTCGGGCAATTGCGACGGGTCGAGGCGGTGGCGCCCGCTGGCGATCTGGACGCGCTTGGCAGGCTTTATCAGGACATCGCGGTGTCGGGCACCTGCACCGATGCGCAACGGGCGACCCTGTTCGAGGCCGGGCGCGAGATGGTCGAGGTGCAGGGTGCAAAGGCGGTGATCCTTGCCGGAACCGACCTGAACCTCGCCTTCGACGGGCAGCACGATCCCGGCTACCCGTTCATCGACGCGCTGGACATCCACGTCGATCTGCTGGCGCGGCTGTCCTGTGACCTCGCCGGTCTGCCGGGCGACTGAGAGCTTATTCGGACTGACGACAGCCACGCGCCGCGTTGCGGCGGGCTGAGCCTGTTCCGCTACATATTGTAAAAGTTTTCAAACTGCGCGCTTTACAGACGTATTTTCGGCGCTAACGTATAATTTATGGGCAGAATGAAAACTCATCTTGCCGCAACGGCCCTGGCGCTGGTGTCCACCGGCGCGGCGGCAATGCCTTCCACCTCCGACGATCCGGTCCTCACCTTCGCCGCCTGCACCGGGCGGCTTTCGGCGATGATGGAGCATCAGTGGATCACCGACCCGCCCGCCTCGGAACACACGCAGGCGCAACGGTTGCGGATGATCGCCCTTCTGGATGCCGTCCTTGACCCCGACCGCGGGCGCGAGGTGCTGGCCCACCAGATCGAGGCGAAGATGGCGCAGGCCCAGCTATTGACCCGCTCACGCAACGATGCGCACCCGAGGGAGGCGCGCATCGCCGGTTCCCTCGCCAGCCGCGAAGTCGCGGCCTGCGAGGCGTTGCTGCTTTAGATCAGGCGGCCTTGGCGGCCTCTTCGGCCCGCGCGCCCTTCAGCACGTTGGACCACCAGAACAGCTCTTCGATCATCGCATCAGCCGATGCACCGATTGCCGGTTCGATGTCCGTCAGCTCGGCTGTGCCGCCGCCCATCGGGTGGACCTTCATCAGCTCGCCGCCGGCGATGTGCACGGCGTTGGCCACGTTGGCCATCCGCAGTTCGATGGCGATGGCGCGCAGATGCTCGACCGCACGGGCCGCGCCGACGCCGCCATAGCCGACCATCGCGGCAGGCTTGCGGCCCCATTCATTGAACGCCTGGTCCAGACCGTTCTTCAGCACGCCGGAAATCGAGTGGTTGTATTCGGCCACGACGAAGACATAGCCGTCGAACTTGTCCAGATCGGCCTGCCATTTCAGGGCCTTGGGGTCCTTCGAGGGCATCCAGCGGTTCGACGCGGGCTCGGCGAAGAAGGGCAGATCGTAGTCGGCGAGATCGAGGATCTCGACCTCCATCCGGCCGTCTGCGGCGATGCGGTCGCGGATCCACTCGGCCGGCTTGTGGCCCCAGCGGGTGGGGCGGGCGGTGCCGAGGATCACGGCGATACGGGGTTTCGAGGTCATTTCACTCTCCGGTGGGTAGTAGGTTTCTCTTGGTGCCCTTATATACAATGGAGACTTGAAAGAGTCGCAAGGAGGCACCTTGATGAAACCACCCCAAAACCCGGTGCACGGCTGCACAGAGGCTGCGCAAAACGGCAGAGACATCGCCCGCATGAAAGACGAGATGAACAAGTTCCACGGCCCCGAGGGCAGTTGCGAGGCGGTGTCGGACATGCTGTCCCGGATCGGGGACAAATGGACGGTGCTGATCGTGTCCTACCTCGGCAACGGCCCGATGCGGTTCAACGAGCTGAAGCGCGGGATCGGCAACATCTCGCAGAAGATGCTGACCTCCACCCTGCGCAACCTCGAACGCGACGGCCTGATCTCGCGCACCGTGACACCGACGCGCCCGCCCTCGGTCGAATACGCGCTGACCGAGATGGGGCACTGCCTGTTGGTCCCGGTGTCGAACCTTGCCGCATGGGCCGTGGACAACCGCGAACGCATCGCCGCCGCGCGCAGCAGTTACGACGCCCGCACCCCGGAATGAGCGGCCTCGGCCAGCCCTGGAGCCGTCAAACGCCTCTTGCCGGGAACGAGGCGAAGTGGTCTACAAAAGCCATGAACAAACCGTCCGACAACCCAGCAGATCCGTTCAAGAAGGCGCTCGCCGAGGCCACCAAGGTCATGGCGCACGATCCCGAGCTGAACGTCACCTATACGGTCGATCCCTCGGGCAAGACCGCCGACAGCGTGCGCCTGCCGCAGGTCAGCCGCCGGATGACCAAGGACGAGGTCCTGCTGGCCCGTGGCACCGCCGATGCGCTGGCGCTGCACCACCGCTACCACGACGCCGCCACCCACGCGAAATACTCGCCCCCCGGCGCACTGGCGCGCGAGCTCTACGAGGCGATGGAGACGGCGCGTTGCGAGGCCATGGGCGCCCGCGACATGCCCGGCACCGCCAAGAACATCGACGCCAAGATTGGCGCCGAGGCGCGCCGCCTCGGCTACGAAGGCATCACCCAGCCCGCCGATGCGCCGCTTTCGGTCGCCGCGGGCTATCTGGTCCGCCATCTGGCGACCGGCCGCGACATGCCTGCGGGTGCGCAGAACGTCATGGAACTGTGGCGCGGGTTCATCGAGGACCGGGCGGGCACGACGCTCGAAGACCTGTCCGAGAAGTTGTCCGACCAGACCGCATTCGCCCGCTTCGCGCGGCAGGTGATCGACGACCTCGGCTATGGCGACCAGCTGGGCGACGACCCGGACGGCACCGACGAGGACGATCCCGACGAGGCGATCGAAGGCGAGGAGGAAGAGGAACAGCCCGATTCCACCGGCTCCGACGACCAGCAGGACGACGACGCCGAGGCGAGCCCGGAACAGAGCCAGGACGAACAGCAGGATCCGTCCGAGGCCACCGTCAGCATGGACGAGATGGCCGACGAGGAGATGGGCGAAGAGGCCGAGATGCCCGAGGGCGAGGCTCCGCTGGAGCCCCCGCCCCCGCCCGCCGCGTCCGAGGCCGATCCGAACTACCTCGTCTACACCGCCGACAACGACGAAGAGGTGAATGCCGAGGATCTCGCCGATCCGGTCGAACTGGAACGCCTGCGCGCCTATCTCGACCAGCAGCTCGAACCGCTGAAGGGCGCGGTGTCGCGTCTGGCCAACAAGCTGCAGCGCCGCCTGCAGGCCCAGCAGAACCGGTCGTGGGAATTCGACCGCGAGGAAGGCATCCTCGACGCCGGGCGGCTGGCCCGTGTCGTGGCCAGCCCGACGACGCCGCTGTCTTTCAAGGTCGAGAAGGACACTGAGTTCCGCGACACCGTGGTGACGCTGCTGCTCGACAACTCCGGCTCGATGCGCGGGCGTCCGATCTCGATCGCCGCGATCTGCGCCGATGTGCTGGCCCGGACGCTGGAACGCTGCAACGTGAAGGTTGAGATCCTCGGCTTCACCACCCGCGCGTGGAAAGGCGGGCAGAGCCGCGAGAAGTGGCTGGCCGATGGCCGCCCGCAGCAGCCCGGCCGCCTGAACGACCTGCGCCACATCATCTACAAAGGCGCCGACGCGCCGTGGCGCCGGGTGCGCCCGAACCTCGGGCTGATGATGAAAGAGGGCCTGCTCAAGGAAAACATCGACGGCGAGGCACTGGAATGGGCGCACCGCCGGATGCTGATGCGACGTGAGCAGCGCAAGATCCTCATGGTGATCTCGGACGGCGCGCCCGTGGACGATTCGACCCTGTCGGTGAACCCCGCGAACTACCTCGAGAAGCACCTGCGCGACGTGATCGCGATGGTCGAAAAGCGCAGGCTGGTGGAACTGCTGGCCATCGGCATCGGCCACGACGTGACCCGCTACTATGACCGCGCGGTGACGATCACCGATGTCGACCAGCTGGCCGGTGCGATGACCGAGCAACTGGCCGCCCTGTTCGACAGCGACCCGCGCGCGCGGGCCCGGTTCATGGGGATCAGGAAGGCCAGCTGAGGCAGTGATCCGGGCCGGACGACCGGCCCGGCCGCCCTACTGGCTGACGCGCCCGCGCCCGATCCGGCGAAGCGCGCGCCAGACCTGCTGCACGCGGAACAGCATGTGCTCAAGTTCCTGCCGCCGGAGTTCCCGCCGCATCCTGTGCGCGGCGCGTTCACTGTCATCGGGCAGGTCCACGAAGGGGCCGCGGTGCTGCATCAGTCGGGTATCGAAATGGGGCATCATGATCGTGTCTCCTCGTTGCTGACACCACCCTGCCCGCCGCTCGCGCCGCCCGCTTGCAGGAACCCCCGAGACTTTCCTTAGAATTCCCCGAGATTTCGCTGGGCACCGCTAAACCCTTGCCCGGCGGCCAGCTTCGGGGCCAAATCGCTGCATGCGATACCGCTTCGCCTCCTGCGTGCTCGACACGGACCGCCACGTTCTCTTCCGCGACGACGTGCCGGTCGCGGTGGAGCCGCAGGTCTTCGACCTGCTGCAGCTGCTGGTCGAGACCCCCGACCGGCTGCTGACCCGTGACGAGATCGTCGGCCGCGTCTGGCAGGGACGCATCGTATCGGAAAGCGCGATTTCGGCCCGTATCGCCTCGGCCCGAAAGGCGGTCGGCGACGATGGCAAGCGTCAGGCGGTCATTCAGACGGTCAGCCGGCGCGGACTGAAACTCGCCGTCACCGTCACCGTCGAGGGCGCAGCCCCCTCCGCCGCGCCCGCCCCCGCCGCTTCGCCGCCACCCCGCATCCGCTACACCACCACCCCGAACGGACGCGAGGTCGCATGGTCGCTCAGCGGGTCGGGGCCACCGGTGGTGATCGCCAGCTACATCGCCACGGATCTCGAGGCGGACTGGACCCTGCCCACCGAACGCGCCCTGTTCGAGGCGATCGGCGCGCAGAACACCCTGCTGCGATACGACCCGTCCGGCACCGGTCAGTCGGGGCGCGGGATGCCGCAGCTCGACTACGACCTGCAGGCCGACGAGCTGAAAGCGGCGGCGGACGCGGCGGGGCTTGAGCGGTTCGCGCTGCTCGCCCGCTCCGGCGCGGCGCTGACAGCGATCCACTTCGCCGCGCGCTACCCCGAACGGGTCAGCCGGATGCTGATCGTCGGCGGATATGCCGAGGGCTGGGAACGGCGCGCCCTGACGGGCGACGCGGGCAGCGCGGCGATGATGCAGCTTGTCACGGAAGGCTGGCGCAATCCCGAGGGCGCCTTCGGCAGCACCTTCCTGCTCGCCTACCTGCCCGAGGGACCGATCGAGGCCGTCGAGGGACTGGCCCGCGTGATGCGCGAAGCCGTCGATCCCGAGGCGGAAATGGCCCTGCGACACCTGCAGCACACCAGTTCGGTCCTGCACCTGCTGCCCCGCATCGCCTGCCCCACGCTGATCCTGCACGCCCGGCGCGACCGCATTCACCCGGTGTCCGAGGCGCGCAAGCTGGCCGCCGGCATCCCGGACGCGGAACTGATCACCTTCGACACCGCGAACCACATGCCCCTGCTGGGACATCCGCTGTGGCAGGCGCATCTGGACGCGACGCTCGAATTCCTGGGCAGGCCGGGTTAGGCGAACGCCTCGCGCAGTCCGGCTGCCGCCGCCGCGAGAGCCTCAGGCACCGCCCCCCGCCTCTCCCGGCCAAATGACCGCGACGTCTGGCAACCCGGACCAAAATCCCTATTCTGCCGGAAACGCCCTCCCCTCAGCGAGCACGCCATCTTGTTCCAGACCTTCGACACCCCGACCTCGCCCGAGACCGGCCCGGCCCGCCTTGCCGCCCTGCGCGGGGCCATGAAGGACGCCCGCGTCGACGGATTCATCGTCCCCCGCGCCGATGCGCATCAGGGTGAATACGTGGCCGAGCACGATGCGCGGCTGGCGTGGCTGACGGGCTTCACGGGCTCCGCCGGGTTCTGCATCGCGCTGGCGGATGTCGCGGGCGTGTTCATCGACGGGCGCTACCGGGTGCAGGTCAAGGACCAGGTCGCGCCCGAGGTCTACACCCCGGTGCACTGGCCCGAGACGCGCCCCGCCGACTGGCTCAAGGCGCATCTGAAGGGTGGCACGGTCGCCTACGATCCGTGGCTGCACGCGACGGGCGAGATCGACACGCTGACCCGCGCGCTGACCGGCAGCGGCATCCGGCTGAAACCGCTGGAAAACCTCGTCGACCGGGTGTGGGAGGATCAGCCCTCCCCGCCTGCGGGCGAGATCAAGCCCTACCCCCTCCAGTTCGCGGGCGAAGCGCATGCCGACAAACGCAAACGGCTGGCCGAGGGGCTTGCGAATGCCGGGCACAAGGCCGCCGTCATCACGCTGGCCGACAGCATCGCGTGGCTGCTGAACGTGCGCGGCTCCGACATCCCGCGCAACCCGGTGCCGCATGCCTTCGCGATCCTACACGCCGACGGCGCGGTGGAGCTGTTCACCGCCCCCGCCAAGGTAACGGACGACCTGCGCGCCCATCTGGGCAGCGGCGTCGCCCTGCACGATCCCGCGCATTTCGCTGCCCGCCTGTCCGCGCTGAGCGGTCCGGTGCGGATCGACCCGGTGTCCTGCCCGGTCTGGGTCCGGATGCAGCTCGAGGCCGCGAATATCGACATCGCCGAGGGGCAGGATCCCTGCATCCTGCCGAAGGCCGCGAAATCCGAGGCCGAGATCCAGGGCACGCGCGAGGCGCACCTGCGCGACGCCGCCGCCATGTGCCGCCTGCTGGCGTGGTTCGACGCCGCCGACAAGGGCGGGATGACCGAGATTGACCTCGTCACCGCGCTGGAAGGCTTCCGGGCGGAAACGAACTCGCTGCTCGACATCTCCTTCGACACGATCTGCGGCTCCGGTCCCCATGGCGCGCTGCCGCATTACCGGGTCAGCACCGACAGCAACCGCGGCTTCGAAGAGGGCGACCTGATCGTCCTCGACAGCGGCGGGCAGTATTTCGACGGCACCACCGACATCACCCGCACGCTGGTGGTCGGCACCGCCGGGTCTGAGGAAAAAGCCTGCTTCACCCGCGTGTTACAGGGCATGATCGCCGTGTCCCGCCTGCGCTTTCCGCGCGGGCTGGCGGGGATGCACCTCGACGCCTTCGCCCGCCGTCCGCTCTGGGAGGCGGGGCTCGACTACGACCACGGCACAGGGCACGGCGTCGGCACCTACCTCTGCGTCCACGAGGGGCCGCAGCGTCTGTCCCGTATCTCCGACGTGCCGCTTCAGCCCGGCATGATCCTGTCGAACGAACCGGGTTATTATCGCGAGGGCGCGTTCGGCATCCGGATCGAGAACCTGATCGTCGTGCAGCCCGCCCCGGCGCTGGAGGGCGCGGACCCGCGGGACATGCTGCATTTCGAGACGATCACATGGGTGCCGATCGACACCTCGCTGATCGACCGCACCCTGCTGACCCGGCCCGAGGTCGACTGGATCAACGCCTACCATTCCGCATGTCGGGACAAGATCGCGCCACGTCTGGACGGCGCGGCCGCAATATGGTTGCATCGCGCGACCGAGCCGATCTGACCCGGCACGCCGCATCCCCGACGACACATTCCGCGCGGGATCGGCCATCCTGACATGACACTGTTACCTGTTGGGGTCATCCGACCCCGATACGACCCGATGGGAGAGACCGCATGACCGACATCACGATCCGAAAGGCCCCCGGCACATGGACCGTCCGTGCCGGAGGTGCCGTCCTTGCCGAAAGCCGCAACGCGCTGGAACTGACCGAGGGGGACCGCCCCTTCGTCATCTACTTCCCGCGCGGCGACATCGCGATGGCCTTCCTCGACAAGACCGACCACACCACCCATTGCCCCAAGAAGGGCGACGCGACCTATTACTCGATCTTCACCAAGAGCACCGAGCTGAAGAACGCGGCCTGGAGCTATGAGGATCCGATGGATCAGGTGGCCGAGATCAAGGACCACCTCGCCTTCTATTCCAGCGACACCGTCACGGTCGAACGGGTCTGAGGCAACACATCACCCATGGGTCAACGCATCGCCATCGTCGGCGCCGGGATCGTCGGCGCCATGGTCGCGCGCCAGCTGGCGCGGGCCGGACATGACGTCACGCTGATCGACGCCGCGATGTCGCCGGGGCGCGGCGTGTCGGGCCGGTCGTTCGGCTGGATGACCCAGCTTGCAGGCTACCGCCCGCCCTCGCCCGAGGCCTTCGCCGTCCGCGCCGAGGGCCGCCGCGCCTATGACGTGCTGAACGAACAGATGGATCGCAAGCTCTTCGCCGCAGGGGACGGTGCGATGGTCTGGCGCGCCGATCCGGCCGAGACCGAGGCGCTGGTGGCGGAACGCAAGGCGCTCGGCGCCGATGTGGTGCTGGCCGGGCCCGAGACGATTGCGCGCATTGCTCCGCATCTTGCCTCTCCGCCACCGGTCGCAGCCTATTCGGCGTCGGACATCTTCCTGCGCCCGGCGCTGGCGGCCGAGAGACTGGCCAAGGATGCCTCGGATCATGGCGCTCTGCTGGCCTTCGGGCATTCCGTGCTGGGCATCTGGATGAAGGACGACCGCGCGGCGGGTGTCTGGCTGACCGATACGACGATTCCCGCCGATCACGTGGTGATCGCGGCGGGCGGCACCAGCACCGGCCTGCTGCCCGAGGGGATCGAGCGGCCCGATGTCATGCTGTCGCCCTCGGCGCTCATCACCCTGACGGCGGATGGCCCCGCCCCGGCGCTGGCCATGTCCGGCCCGGACCTGGAGATCCGCAAGGACCGGCGCGACGGCCATTTCCTCGTCGCCGCCTCCGTGTCGCAGACCGAAAAGACCGACCGCGACGCGCTGGCCGAAAAGCAACGCGCCACGGCGCAGCGGCTGTTTCCCGGCCTGCGCAACTGGCGCATCGCCAGCGCCGGGATCGCGTCCCGCCCGATTCCGCGCAATGACACCAACATGCTCGCCGGTCCGGTCGCGGGCGTGCCGAACCTGCACCTCGCCGTCGGCCATCCGGGAGTCACTCTGGCCCCGGTCATCGCCGCGCGGATCGCCGCCTCACTCGGCGGCTGAGGCCCGCGCCTCTCGCCGGCGCCGCTTGCGGCGGGTGTCGACCGCCTGCATGTTCCCGACACGCTTGCCCATCAGGGCAATCACCTCGGCATCTTCCATGTCGGACCAGCCCGCCTTGCCGCTGACGAAACCCTCGGCGGCCAGCATGAGTTCGACCTTGGGAAAATCCAGCTCGCCCAGCCCCATGCGCTTGGCCGTGGTGCCCTCGGGCATCCAGATCCGCCGCAGCGCCTGAACCGCCAGCGGCTCGCGCCCGCCGAAACTGGCCATGTGCTGTTCGATGAAATTCGAAGCCGTTGACCTGCGCCGCAGCACCACCGCTGTCTGCTGCTCGGGTCGGGCCACCATCGCGAACATGTGCAGCGCAGACCCTTCGGCGCCGATCACGTATTTCGCGGCCTTGTAGCGGGCGACCTGCACCTCCATCGAATGCTTCTGCGGATGGAAGATCTCATAGCCCTCGGCGACAAGATACTGTTCCAGCCGCGTCTCGCCGATCAGTCCGCCACGACCCACACCAAGCTCGGATCGCGAGATATAGAGCTTCTCCGGCCCCTCGGCGGTCACGCCCTTGCCGAAGCTGCGGTGGATCGCGCCGCGATAGGCGTCGGTGCCGCGAATGATCTCGCCCAGTCCGAACCCCTGCCCCGGCACGACCAGATGATCGACACGCACGGGATCGGTCACGACCCGCAGCGGCAGGTTGGAGCCCATCAGGTCGAAGAACGCCGACTGGAATCCCGAGACCTGTTCGCCCACCTTGGGCCGCTTGGGAATGAACAGGACGCCATCGGCATCCCTGACCAGATCCAGCGCCCAGAGCCGCGTGGTGCTTTCGGCAAGGAAGTGTCCGAAATGCTGCCACAGCACCCCGCCCCAGATCCACTTGCCCTCAAGCGTATCGACCTTCCCCTTTGGCATCGCCGGTTCGGTCGTCAGGGGCCGCCACTTGCGCCACAGTGCCCCCTCGCCGCAATAGCGGCCATCGGAATGCAGGACACCGGCCGCCTGGACGAAGGCGCTTTCGACCGGGGGCACCACGACGGCCCCCTTGAGGTCGATCAGCGCTTCGGACCAGCCCCCGCCGGACTGCGGCTTGCCCGCCGGGTCGTGCGGATCCTCGGGGGTTTCCGGGGTGTCGGTCATGTTCATGCCCCGCGCGGTCGCTCGCAGGCCCAGACGACCCGGTTTGAACAGGGCGCGATCCGTTCGAATCCGGCGTCGCGGATGATCGTCTTGGCCTCGCGCATCGCCTCGACCCCGTAAACGCCGGGATGGAATTCCAAAACGATGGCGCGGAACGTGAAAAGGTCGCCGTGGCGCAGGATGTCCAGCTCTCCGCCCTCGATATCCATCACCAGGACATCCGGGCTTTCCTTCGCGACCAGCCGGTTGAAGTCCGTCGCGGGCACCTCGACCTCGACCGTCTGACGATTGCGCCGCGGGGTCAGCGAGGATCCGAGATAGGACTTCGCGATATGGAAGCTGACCGTTTCAGGATGTCCCGGCTCGGCCATCAGGACCTCGTTGCGGACGCTGATGCGGCTGTCGATGTGGTTCATGCGGTAAAGCGCGCGGATATGCGGGATCAGCGCGGGGTTCGCCTCGAACGACAGGACCCGCGCGGGGCGCAGGTTCTTGGCGATGATGCCGCCGACGATGCCAAGGCCCGCGCCCATTTCCAGAACCGTGTCACCGGCCCGGACGACGCGCAGGGCACCGATGATTTCCTGTTCCTCGTAGCGGCCCGCATTGATCCGCTGCACCCGGTCGCCGTGAACGAAGGGGCTTTCGGGCACGTCAACGCCCATGCAGGACGCCGCAATCGCCGGACGCGCCTCATCTTCCGCTCGGACTGCCGAAGCTTTCACTGACCACCTCATCTTTATTGCCCAAGGGCATTATGTTTTGCGGTCAAAGGTAAATGATTTCTTCGAATCCCGCCAATCGTGCGGGACTCCGCCGACCGCCGGGCGGGGGCAATCGTGCCTTCCGCGCATCGGTCCGGGGCGGATCAGCTGTGTTCTTCGGCCGCCGTCGCCGCCAGCGCCCCGGAAAACACCTTGAGCGCGTCGACATGATAGAGCGCGCCCAGCAGTTCCGGCGGCTTGTCCGCGCCCTGCAGGGCGACCACGGGCAGGAAGGGCTCTCCGGTCCGGTCGAACAGCGGCATCGCCGTTTCCAGCGTCGCGCCGCCGTCGAGGTAGAGGCCCTTTTCCACAAGGTCCCAGCACCGGTCCGGCGGCGCGGCGCGTTCGCTGCTGGTGCCACGCATCACGTTCGTCACCCGGAACGTCGCCAGCAGATAGGCCTGCGGGCCCGCGGCGAGGTGGATGTTGCGCCGTTCCAGCTGGGTCAGGAAGAACGACCGGTCCACCAGCCGCGTCCCGATGGCGGTCGAAATGGACACCGTGACCATCACCGCCAGACCGGTCGCCCAGTCGCCGGTCAGTTCGAACACGATCAGCGTGGTCGAGATCGGCGCGCCCAGCACCGCCGCCGCGACGCCGCCCATGCCCGCCAGCGCATAGAGCCCCGGCGTGCCCGAGACCGTCGGAAAGAAGCCCGTCGCGATCTGGCCGAACGCCAGTCCCGTCAGCGCACCGATCATCAGCGAGGGCGAAAAGACCCCGCCCCCCATCCGGCCCCCGACCGTGACGGCGACCGCGATGGTCTTGAGCATCGCGAATACGATCGCCTGCCACAGCAGCAGCTGACCGCTGAGCGCCAGCGCCGTCGTCTCGTAGCCGACACCGATGATATGCGGGAACGGAATCGCCATCAGACCGAGGATCGCGCCCGACACGGTCGGCCGCAGCCAGCGCGGCAGCCCGGTGCGGGCCTGAACGGCGGCCGCGAAATCCTCTGCCGCGAAGATCGCCAGCATTACCAGCCCCGCGACCACCCCGCAGACCGCGCCGAGCAGCAGGAAGGCCGGAAGCTCCTGGTAGAACTGCAGCATGGTCGTCACCGGCAGGTCGAACTCGGTCACGTCGCCGAAACTCAGCCGGCTGATCAGCGCGCCCGAGACCGAGGCGATGACGATGGGGGCGAAGGCATGGATGGCGAAGTGGCGCAGGACCACCTCGAGCGCGAAGAGCGCCCCTGCGATCGGCGCGTTGAAGCTGGCCGAGACGGCGGCGGCGACAGCGCAGCCCAGCAGGTCGCGGCCCGTGACGCCATCCGCGCGGATCCGCTTCAGCACCCATGTCGACATCACGGCGGCGAGGTGGACCACCGGCCCTTCCCGCCCCGACGACCCGCCCGAGCTGAGCGTGATGAGCGAGGCCAGCGCCGAGGCGATGCCCGCCTTGCCCTCGACCCGGCCCTCGCGCAGCGCCGCACCCTCGATCACGTCCGCGACGGAGCGGACCCGCCCGTCCGGGGTGAACCGGTCGAGGATCAGGCCGACGACCAGACCGCCGCCGATCGGAATGAGAAGCACCCAGTACCACGGCAGCCCGCTGACGAAGGAGTGCAGCTTGTGCACTTCCTCCGTTCCGTAAAGAAAGCCCTGCAAGCCGTTGATCGCCAGTCGGAAGCCGAGCGCGGCGAACCCCGCGGCGATCCCGATGACCAGCGCGATCAGCCAGAACTGGAACTGGCTGGGCCCCCGGCTGAGCAGCACCGACCATGCGCGCGCGATATGCTGGACCGCGTGGCCCGACATCGCCCGAAATATTCCGTCCCCGCCCCCGGCCATAAGGGCTTCTCCCATCCCGCTCTTCCGCCCCGCCGCGCCTTGTCATATGACGGCCCGAAGCGATCCTGGGGGGATAAGCCATGGCCAATGACGCTGCGTTGAACGATCTTGCTGACCTCTTAGGCCAAGCATTCACCCGGTCCAAGTCGGATCTGGACCTGCACGGCCGGAGCGAAAGCCATTTCCCCCCGACGCCGCCGGATGCGGTCGCTTACCCGAGCACCACCGCCGAAGTTGCGGAAATCATGCGCATCTGTGCCCGCCACGGCTGCCCTGTGACCGCTTGGGGCACCGGCACCTCGCTCGAAGGGCAGAGCCAGGCGGTCCGGGGTGGCGTGGTCGTCGACTTCAGCCGGATGAACCGGGTGCTGGAGGTCAACCAGGCCGACATGGACGTCCGCATCCAGCCCGGCGTGACCCGCGAGGCGCTGAACGAGGACCTGCGCGCGACCGGCCTGTTCTTTCCGGTCGATCCCGGTGCCAACGCATCGCTCGGCGGCATGGCCGCGACGCGGGCCTCGGGGACCACGGCGGTCCGCTACGGCACGATGCGCGACAACGTGCTGGGGCTGGAGGTCGTGCTGGCCGACGGGCGCGTGATCCGCACCGGCACGCGGGCGCGCAAATCGTCGGCGGGCTACGACCTGACCGGGCTCTTCGTCGGCTCAGAAGGCACGCTTGGCCTGATCACCGAACTGACATTGCGCCTGCATGGCCAGCCCGAGGCGGTCAGCGCCGCCGTCTGCGCCTTCGACAGCATCGGTCAGGCCGTGCGCGCGGTGATCGACACCATCCAGATCGGTGTCCCCATGGCGCGGATCGAGATCGTCGATCCGGCCACGGTCCGGGCCGTGAACGCCTATGCGGGGATGTCCCTGCCCGAACTGCCGCATCTGCTGGTGGAATTCCACGGCTCCGCCGCCGGGGTCGAGGAACAGGCCCGCACGTTTGGCGAGATCGTGCAGGATCACGGCGGCCTCGGGTTCGACTGGGCCTCGGACCCCGCCGACCGCAAGGCGCTGTGGACGATGCGGCACAACGCCTTCTACGCCATCCTCGCCCTGCGCCCCGGCTGCCGGTCCATCGTCACCGATGTCTGCGTCCCGATCTCGCGTCTGGCCGAGGCGATCGAGGAGACCATCGCGGATCTCGACGCCCATCAGGTCACCGGGCCGATCCTCGGTCACGTCGGCGACGGCAACTTCCACGCCATCCTGATGTTCGATCCCGCCGATCCGGCGGAGGAAAGCCGCGCGATGGAGGCTGCCGGGCGCATGGTCGACCGGGCGCTGGCCATGGGCGGCACCTCGACCGGCGAACATGGAATCGGTCTGGGGAAACGCGGCTACATGGCGCGGGAACACGGGGACGGCTGGCAGGTGATGGGGGCGCTGAAGCAGAGCCTCGATCCGGCAAACCTGCTCAATCCCGGAAAGATTGTTCCAGACGAGATTTGATCGCCCATAAGATGCAGGGCGACCGCTGAAACGGTCTGTTCCACTTTTTTTTACCGCCGGCTCAACACGTTCGGTTGTCAAAGAAGCGACCGCGGCGCACCATTCGCCAAACGGAGGCGGGATGACACGGGTCACGCAGGACAGCGCGATGGCGAACCAGGACCGGCTCGGCGACGAAGTGGTCAACCGCATCTATGATGTCGCGTTGGACCCCGCCAAATTCGACGACCTCCTGGACCCGTGGGAAGACCTGATCGGTCCGCATCGCCGCAACGCGAAAAAGATCGGCCCGCTGGCACTGCAGGGCCCAAACTTCGGCCATCATTTCAAACGGCTGGCCGATATTCTGGACCGGACACAGCCAGCCGGGCAAATCCGCGCCCAATCGGCGGAACTGGCCGGATACCGCCGCGTGGCCGCGCTCTGCATCAATGGCGCGCTCAAGATTTCAGAGCTCAACGACGCGGCGGCGGACCTGTTCGGCATAGTGCGCGGCGATCCGATGACGCAACTGCCGCTCCTGCCAGAGGATCATGAAACGCTGGCCGATGCGCTGCGGCGGCACCTGACGTCCACCAAGCACCCCACTTCGCTTCTGCGCCTTACGGTGCGCGAATCGGCGGGACAGGCCGAGCTGCATCCTATGCTGGTGCGCCTGCGCCGGGTGGAGAGCGCAGGCGGGTCGCCCTTCGTGGTCATGGTCACATCGGAAATCCGCTGGCCGGACGGATTGAACGAAATCCTGACGCGCAGTTTCGGCCTGACTTCGTCCGAAATCGAAGTGCTGCAGGGCCTGACCCGCAGCCTCGCACCGCGCGACATCGCCGAGCGTCGGGAACGGTCCGTGGAAACCGTCCGTGCGCAGATCAAGTCCCTGCTGCTCAAGACCGAAACGCGCAGCCAGGGCGACCTTGTCCGGTTCGCACTTTCGGCGATGGACGTCGCGGATCCTGCTCAGGCGGATCATACCGCGGCCCGGCGCTGGAGCGGGGGTCGCGGAAACGGGCTTGCGGCGCGGGCCTTCAAGAGCATCCGGCGCCCTGACGACCGGCGCGTCGACTACTTGCTGCTTGGCGATCCGCGTGGACGCCCGGTCATGTACCTGCCCGGCTTCCTCGGGCTCGCCCGGCTGCCCACAGCGGCCGAAGCCGAGGCCGCCCGGCGCGGCATGAGGATCATCGTTCCGGTGCGCCCCGGCTATGGCGGTTCGGGCCCCCTGCCCGCCGCCGCGGACCGGCTGTCGGCCCATGCCGACGACATCGCGGCAATCGCGGACCAAGAAGGCGCGGGACAGTTCCCGGTCATCGTGATCCAGGACGACCTGGCCTATGCCGCGGCACTGGCTGCCGCCCATCCGGGCCGTGCGACCGCGATCTTCGGATTCGGCGCCTCGGTGCCGGTGGACCGGGCCCATCAGTTCGACCGGATGCTGCGGTGGCACCGGTTCCTTTATTCGAGCGTCCAGTTCACACCCTCGCTCGTGCCCTTCCTCGTCCGCACCGGCTTTGTGATGGTGCAACGGATCGGCAAACTGGGGTTCCTGCTCAAGGTGCTGAACAAGGCCGGGGCCGATGAGGCACTGTTAAAGGACCCCGCAGTGCTCGAGGCGCTGGAGGTCGGGTCGGAAATCACCCTGTCCGGCCGCTTTGCGGCGACCGAGGCGACTACCGCGGAATTCCGGACAATGCACGAGATTGACCTGCCCGCGCTGCTGACCGGTCTGCGCGACCGCCTGCCGGTGACGTTGCTCCACGGGCCGGACGACCCCCGCGCCCCGCCCGAAACGCTGGCCGAACTCGCGCGCATCTATCCGTGGGTCAACTTCCGGCGGCTCGAGTCCGGGGGGGCGTTGCTGCTGTTCCAGCACTGGCAGGTGGCGCTCGACCTCGTGGACGCCGAGTGTTCCGCGCTGACTAACCAAATTGGGGTATGACTCAGGTGCCGACTCAATGCTCTGATCGATCTTGTAAACGGTGCAATGTGGCCGTCGCGGATCTGCGACCCCGGGCTTAAGTGCCACCAGGTCCGCGACGCGCCGTTTCTCAGTGGTTGTAATCTTGTTGAAACCGTTCACGGCACCGGCTTCGGCCGGTGTTCGTGTTTCCGGGTAATGCGCAGGCCCTGCGGCGCGTCAGCCCATCAGGCTGCGCGCGGCGGCGCGGGCTTCGCTGGTGATGCTGTCGCCGGACAGCATCCGCGCGATTTCATCCACCCGAGCATCCGTGGCCAGCGGCACCACCGTCGACAGCGTCTGATCGCCCGAGACCCGTTTCTCCACGCGCCAGTGATGGTCGGCCAGCGCCGCCACCTGCGGGGAATGCGTCACCACCAGCACCTGCCCGCCCTCGGAGAGCGCCAGCAGACGCCGCCCCACGGCATCGGCCGTCGCCCCGCCGACACCACGGTCGATCTCGTCGAAGATCATGGTCAGGTCCCGCGACTCGCCCGTCAGGCAGACCTTGAGCGCCAGCAGGAACCGAGACAGTTCCCCGCCCGAGGCGATCCGCGCCAGCGGCCCCGCCGGGGCGCCGGGGTTGGTGGCGACGGTGAAGGTCACCTCGTCCACGCCTTCCGGCCCCGGATCGGCCTGCGTCACGGCGGTGACGAAGCGCGCGCGTTCCATCTTGAGCGGGGCCAGTTCCGCCTCGACCGCGCGGTCAAGCCGTCCCGCCGCATCCCGCCGGACCGCGCTCAGCTCCGCCGCCGTCGCGGCATAGGCCGCCCCCGCCTCGCGCGCGGCCCGTTCCAGCGCGGCGATATCGCGTGCGCCGCCGTCGATGCGGCCCAGCTTGCCGCGCAACTCCTCGGCCAGAGCCGGCAGCTCCTCGGGCGTCACGCCGTGCTTGCGCGCCAGACCCCGAATGGCGAACAGCCGTTCCTCGACCGCCTCCAGCTCCAACGGATCGAAGTCCAGCGCGTCGAGGCAGCGTTCCACCTCGTCCGCCGCCTCGCCCAGTTCGGCCATCGCCCGCCCGAGCGCGGCGATCGCGCCGTCCAGCCGCCCCTCGACGCCTTCGGCCGCGCCTTCCAGCCAGCGCAGGGCGTCGTTCAGCGGACCATCCACACCGTCCGGGCCAAGCGCCGAATGCGCGCGGGCGACATCCGCCTTGACCTTCTCTGCCCCCTGCATCATCCGCCGCCGCGCGTCGAGGCTGTCCTCCTCGCCCGGTTCGGGCGCCAGCTTGTCCAGCTCGGCCACCGCGTGGCGCAGGAATTCCTCTTCGGCCTGAACCTCGGCCAGTGCCTGCCGCGCCGTGTCCAGTGCCGCATCCGCCCGCGACCGGTCGCGCCATGCCGCCCGCACCGCATCGCGCTGCGCCCCGATTCCCGCGAACAGGTCCAGCAGCGCCCGGTGCCCGCGCGGGTTCAGGAGGCCGCGATCGTCGTGCTGACCGTGCAGTTCCACCAGCGTGTCCGACAGCGCCCGCAGCACCTCGCCCGAGGCGCGGCGGTCGTTGATCCACGCGGTCTTGCGCCCGTCCGACGTGTTGACCCGCCGCAGGATCAGCTCTCCGCCCGAAGGCAGCCCGGCCTCGGCCAGCACCGCCTGCGCCGGATGGTCCCCAGCCAGATCGAACACCGCTGTCACCTCGCCCTGCTCGGCGCCCTGCCGGACCAGTTCGGCCCGGCCACGCCAGCCCAGCACGAAGCCAAGCGAGTCGAGCAGGATGGATTTGCCGGCCCCGGTTTCACCGGTCAGCACGTTCAGACCCGGCCGGAACTCCAGTTCCAGCCGGTCGATGATAAGCATGTCCCGAACTTCAAGCGTTCGCAGCATGACGCACAGGGTGGGGCCTTACCCCACCACCCCTTACAGCCACTTGCCCTGGATCATCTGGCGATAGACCTGGCGCAGCCAGTTGTCGCCCGCCGCCCTCAGCTCCAGCCCGCGTCCGGTCAGCAGCTTGTAGCTGTCTTCGTACCAACGAGTGGACTGGAAGTTGTAGCCGAGGATCGCGCCCGCCGTCTGCGCCTCTTCGTTCAGGCCGAGGCTCAGGTAAGCCTCCACCAGACGATGCAGCGCCTCGGCGGTGTGGGTCGTGGTCTGGAAATCCTCAACCACGACGCGGAAGCGGTTGACGGCGGCGGCGTAGTTCTCGCGGCGCAGGTAGTAGCGCCCGATCTCCATCTCCTTCGCCGCCAGGTGGTCGAAGGCGAGGTCGAACTTCAGCACCGCCGACTTGGCATATTCGCTGTCCGGGTAATCCTCGATCACCGTGCGCAGCGCCTGCAGCGCCTGGAAGGTCAGACCCTGGTCGCGGCCGATCTCGTCGATCTGGTCGTAATAGCTGAGCGCCAGCAGGTAGGCCGCATAGGCCGCGTCGTCATCCGCCGGGTAAACGTCGAGGAACCGCTGCGCGGCGGCGCGGCTCTCCTCGTAGTTCTGGCCCCGGTGGTTGGCGAAGGCGTTCATGATGAGCGCCCGCTTTGCCCAGTCGGTATAGGGATACAGACGCTCGATTTCCTCAAAGAATTCAGCAGCCTGTTCGAAACGGGCGCGGTTCAGCTCATACTCGCCGCGATCATAGATCTGTTCGGCGGTATAGTTTTCGAGCGGCAGTTCCTTCGCCGACTTGTCGCCCGTCCCGCAGGCCGCGACGAATGCGGCGATCAAAAGGGGACCCGCAAGCTTAACCGGGAAACCGCCTGCCATTGCTCGCCTCACCCTCTCGTCCGTCTTCCTGATATGCTGGCCTGGATGACCATGCTTTCGGCAGGGTCTAGCACAGAAAATTGCGGTGCAAAACGCCTTTACGCCCCAAATCGGGTTCCGCTCGATCCTCCGTCAGGCGACGGCGGGAATCTCTTCGGGGCGCAGACCGGTGCCTGGCAGATGTTGCATCGTGTCGGCGTCGCAGACAACCATGCGGAACGCCGTCAGGTCTGAAAAAACCTTGCGCAGCAGGCTGTTTGTCACAGTATGCCCGGCCCGGATGCCGGTGTAGCGCCCGATGACCGGCGCACCCGCCAGAGCCAGATCGCCGAAGGCGTCCAGCATCTTGTGCCGGACCGGTTCGTCCGGATGGCGCAGGCCGCCCGGCGTCAGCACCTGTGTACCATCGACCACCACCGCGTTGTCCAGCCGCCCGCCAAGCGCCAGCCCCCGCGCCTGCATCGCCGCGATGTCCCCGGCGCAGCAGAAGGTCCGGCTGTCGCTCAGATCCCGGATGAAGGACCCGTTCGCCATGCAGGCCCGGCGCGACTGCTGCCCGATGGCCGGGGCGTCGAAGTCGATGGAAAAGGCGATTTCCGGCCGGTCTGAGGGTTCCAGAACCGCGAGGGCGTCACCGTCGGAGGCTTCGATACGGCGGAGGATTTCCAGAACCCGGACCGGCGCCGCCTGCGCCCGCAGGCCGCGGGTCAGAAAGCCCCGCACGAAGGGCGCGGCCGAGCCGTCGAGAATCGGTATCTCGGGTCCGTTCACCTCGACCAGCGCATTGTGGATGCCGCAGCCCGCCAGCGCGGCCATCAGATGTTCGACCAGCCCGACCGAGGCACCGGCGGCATTGGCCAGGCGTGTGCAAAGCGGCGTGTCCGCGACCGAATCCCACCGGGCGGGAATCATCTGGTCGCCCTGCCGGAAATCGAGACGGCGGAACCAGACGCCATGTTCGGCCGCCGCGGGACGCACGACGGCACGGACCGGCCTGCCGGAATGCAGGCCGATGCCGGAAAAGGAGATCGGGGATCTGAGTGTCTGCTGCACGCGACCGTCGGTTTCTGGATCTGCCGGTTTTGGGGGCGGTTTCGAAGTTCAATTCGCAAGCACCCGGCGGAACCGGGGTCCGCGAAGTATCCGGGCTGGAGCCGGACGCGGCAATTCACGCTTTGCAACCGAATGAAATACCTGAGTCCGCCCTGCCCCGCCACCGCGCTGGCCCCGATGAATCGAGGCGGAATCGCGCCGAAACGGAAACCGGCCGCCCGTTTCGGGGCGACCGGTTCCTGTTCAGTACGAGGTGGAGTGGCTCAGTTGGCCTGACGCCGCAGGAAGGCGGGGATTTCGATCCGTTCCTGATCCGGGTCCTGCTGACGTGCGGAGGGCTGCTGGCGCGGCTCGGCGCTCGGCGCCGGCTGTGCCTGCACGCGCGGCTGGACACGCTGCGCCGCGGGCTGGGTCCGCTCTTCGCCGTGGCCGGTCATCCGGTTGATCAGCGAGTTGATCCCGAAACGGGGACGCTCACCCTCGGCGGCGGCGGATTGCGACGCCGGGCGCGGCGCGCGGTTCACGGCAGCCTGCAGGCGGGCCAGAGCCTCGGGGGACGGGGTCCCGGCCTTGGGGGCGCGCGGCGCGACGAATTCGTCGGAATGGGCCTCGGGCTGGCGGGCCTGCTGCGGTGCCGGGCGGTAGGCCGGCGGCGGCAGATCGTCAGAGGCGGCTTCCTGGTAGCCGTAGCGCGCGTCGTCTTCGGTCTCGGCACCGGCTTCCAGGTCGCTGAAGAACGAGGGCTCTTCGTCGGCTTCATAGGTCTCGTAAGTCTCGACCTCGGCCTCTTCCGCCTCATAGACGACTTCGGCAACCGGCGTGGGTTTCGGCGCGGGCGCGACGGTCATTGCCGCAGCGGCCGGTGCCTTTTCCACGTGGTGCGCAACCTTTTCGGGCTGCTTCAGCGGTGCCTGCAGCGAACGGCGCGGCAGCGGGACGTCGGCGTGGTTCTCGGCCGCGTCGATGCCGGTCGCGACGACCGAAACGCGCATCTTGCCGTTCATGTCCGGGTCCATGGTCGAACCGACGATGATGTTCGCATCCGGGTCCACTTCCTCGCGGATGCGGTTCGCTGCTTCGTCCAGTTCGAACAGGGTCAGGTCGGTGCCGCCGGTGATGTTGATCAGCACGCCCTTGGCGCCTTTCAGGCTGATCTCGTCCAGCAGCGGGTTCGCGATCGCCTTCTCGGCGGCCTGAACGGCGCGGGATTCGCCCTCGGCCTCGCCGGTGCCCATCATCGCCTTGCCCATCTCGTCCATCACCGCACGGACGTCGGCGAAGTCGAGGTTGATCAGGCCCGGACGGACCATCAGGTCGGTCACGCCCTTGACGCCCTGATAGAGCACGTCATCCGCCATCGAGAAGGCTTCGGTGAACGTGGTCTTTTCATTGGCGAGGCGGAACAGGTTCTGGTTCGGAATGATGATCAGCGTGTCGACCATCTTTTGAAGGGTTTCGACACCCTCCTCGGCCTGACGCATGCGCTTGGCGCCTTCGAACTGGAACGGCTTGGTCACGACGCCGACGGTCAGGACGCCGAGTTCACGCGCGGCCTGCGCGATGATCGGGGCCGCGCCGGTGCCGGTGCCGCCGCCCATGCCGGCGGTGATGAAGCACATGTGCGCGCCCGCCAGATGATCGACGATCTGTTCGATGGATTCTTCTGCGGCGGCAGCGCCGACGGCGGCCTTGGCGCCTGCGCCCAGACCCTCGGTCACCTTCACGCCGAGCTGGATGCGGTTCTGCGCATTCGACTGCTGCAGCGCCTGCGCGTCTGTGTTGGCCACGACGAAGTCCACACCCTCGAGAGCCTTCTCGATCATGTTGTTGACGGCATTGCCGCCCGCACCGCCAACACCGAATACGGTTATCCTTGGCTTGAGGTCTTCTACACCGGGTATGGTCAAGTTCAATGTCATGGTTATATCCGCCTGTTCTTGCCCCACCGATGGGCGGGTTTATGTCGCCTGATCGCCTTTGATCTTAGCGAAACCTTCGATTGACGTCACCCCAGAAATCAGGGCGAACCACAAAATATGGCAAGAAAATGATCACGGTTTCCGCGATTTGGGCGGATCCACAAGATATTGCGTTGTAACAAGGGCATGACGGCAAAACCTCAAGTCGCAATGCGCTTGAGGAGCGGCTTTTCGGATCGGAAATTGCGCGAATTCTCGCTCCGCGCGAACCGTTTAGAGGGAATCAGGAAGCACTGCCCGTGCCGCCCCGGACTGTTGAGTCGCCCGTTATCCACAGGCTAGCGACTCCCTGTGGATGAGTCACGTGCGGATCATGGATAAAAGCCCGACCGGCCCTTTCGCGCCGACGCCGCGAGACGCGCGCGCAAGGGCGCGGCGCGCGGTCGGTCAGGCCGGTGTGGTGGCCGTCACCAGTTGTCCTTGAACCACCGCATCGCACGTTTGAGCGACCGCGCGGGATAGCGGTCCATCGGCAGGTCGAAATCCCACCACTCGTCCTGCGGATGGGCCGAGAACAGGCACATCCCGACCGAGCTGGCGAAGGCCGCCCCCGTCGCCGCCTGCGGCAGGCCATGGACCCGCAGCGGCCGCCCGAGGCGCACCTGCTGGCCAAGGATGCGCGAGGCGAGCGCGTCGAGGCCGGGGATCTGGCTCGACCCGCCGGTCAGGACGATCTGCTGGCTCGGCAGGTGGTCGAACCCGGCGGCATCCAGCCGATAGCGCACTTCCTCGAGGATCTCTTCGACCCTTGGGCGCATGATGCCGATCAGTTCGGCCCGCGTCACCGTGCGGCGGTCGTGGTCCCAGTCGCCGGTCTCGCCGCCCAGTTCGATCTTTTCGCGGTCGTCCATCCCGGTTGCGATCAGGCCGCCGTAGAACGTCTTGATCCGCTCGGCGATCGGCGTGGCGATCTGCAGCGCCATCGAGATGTCGCCGGTCACGTGATCGCCGCCCATCCGGACGGCATCGGCATAGATCATGTGCTTGCGCCAGAAGATCGAGATGCCGGTGGTGCCGCCACCGATGTCGATGCAGGCGGCGCCCAGTTCCTGTTCGTCCTCGACCAGCGAGGCGAGGCCCGACACATAAGCCGAGGATGCGACGCCCGCGAGTTCAAGGTCGCAACGGCGCACGCAATGCGCGAGGTTCTGGATCGCCGCGGCCTCGACCGTCAGCATGTGCAGGTCGGTCGACAGGCTCTGGCCGATCTGGCCGCGCGGGTCGGTCATGCCGGACCGGTGATCCAGCGCGAAGTTCACCGGATGCGCATGCAGCACCTCGCGCCCGTCGCCGTAGTCCGGCAGATCGCACGAGGCGAGCGCGCGGCTCACGTCGTGTTCGGACACCACCTGCCCCTCGACCTCGACCTGCCCGGCCAGCCCGTAGCTGCGCGGCCCGGCGCCCGAGAAACAGGCGATCACGTGGTCGACGCGGATGTTGGCCATCTTCTGCGCGGCCTGAACGGCAGTGCGGATGGCGCGTTCGGTTTCCTGCATCCCCTCGATCTCGCCGAAGCGGACGCCACGCGACCGCGTGGTCGCGGCGCCGATCACCCTGAACCCGGCCTGCCCGGCCAGAGAACCGACACCATCGGTCCCGGCCCGGCGTTCCGTGCCGTCGAACCGCAGGACCAGGCAGGCAATCTTGGACGTCCCCACGTCCAGAACCGCCACCACACCGCGCTGCATTGCCGCCTTGCGCAGGTTGCGCATCGACCGCTGGGCTTCGTAAAGGCTGCTCATTACCTGTTCGTCTCCACCACGATATCCTTGATCTTCCACCACATCTGAACGGCATCCTCGTTCATCCGGATGGTCGGCCGCGACGCGAGCCGCATGTCCACGGCGGCCAGATCCCTGTCCAGCACGTCCTGCGCCTGATTGAGCGCGATAACACTTTCGAGCGCCGTCACCGGCGCCTGTTCCGGCAGCATGATCCGCTGGTCACGGTCCAGCGCCACGTCCCAGCGACGGTCGCCGACACGGACCAGGCCGCGCACGCGGTCGAGGATCGGTTCCGCCGCCGCCATCAGCAGCAGCGCCTCGGGCACGGCCTTGTCGGCCCCCTCGCCCACCACCAGCGGCAGGTCGGGGCGTTCCAGCCGGTTGTTCAGCCCGCCGACGATCACGCCCTCGCGGTCGATCAGCGCCAGCCCGTCGGCCGAGCGCCACAGCATGACCGGCTGCCGCTCCGTCACCTGGACGTCCAGCACGCCGCCGGCCCGGACCCGCAGGCTGACCGAGGCGATCGCGGGGATCGAGGCGATGGTGTTGTGCAGCGCGTCGAGGTCGAGGTCGAAGGACGAGACGGGGAAGTCGATCGACGAGACCTCGCGGATGTCTTCCTCGACGGTGCGCGAGACACCTTCGACCGACATCAGCTTGACCATGAACTGGGGGCGCGTTTCGAAGTAGTTGCGGATTTCGGCGACCTGCATGCGGATCGCGTCCTGCCGGTCCTGACTGGACAGGTAGGCCGTGACGATCCCCGCCGACAGCACGAATGGCAGCCCGATGCGCAGGCCCATCCGGTAGGTCGGGGTCAGCATGATCCGCTGCATCCGGTAGGCCCAGCGGGACGGGGCCGGATCGGCCTTGGGTGTCACCTTGCGCATGACGCATCCTCCACCAGCCAGCGACAGAGCTGGCCGAAACTCATCCCCGCCGCCGCAGCCTGTTCGGGCGCGAGCGAGGTCGGGGTCATGCCGGGCTGTGTGTTCGTCTCCAGCAGGACCAGCCCGTTCAACCCGCGCTCCTCGTCCCAGCGGAAATCGGTGCGGCTGATCCCCCGGCAGCCGAGCGCCCGGTGCGCGCGCAGCGCGTAATCGAGGCAGGCCGCGGTGATCTCTTCGGGCAGTTCGGCAGGCACCACGTGCCGCGATCCGCCGGGCTTGTATTTCGCGTCGTAGTCATACCAGCCGGTGGTGATGATATCCGTAACGGCCAGCGGCCTGTCGCCCATGACCGTGGTGGTCAGTTCCCGGCCCTTCACATATTGCTCGACCATCACCTCGGCGGGCATCGCATCGGACAGGACCGGCGGGCCGTTCGCCTCTTCGTGCACGAGGTAGATGCCGACGGATGAGCCTTCGTTGTTCGGCTTGACCACGTAGGGCGGCGCCATGACATGCGCGGCCTCGACCTCGGCGCGCGAGGCGATCACGCTGTCGACGACGGGCAGTCCGGCGGCGCGGTAAGTGTCCTTGGAGCGGGTCTTGTCCATCGCCAGGGCCGAGGCCAGAACGCCCGAATGCGTATAGGGAATGCGCAGCCATTCCAGCAGCCCCTGCACGCAGCCATCCTCGCCCCAGCGACCGTGGAGCGCATTGAAGACGACGTCGGGGGCGATGTCCTTCAGACGTGCAGGCAGGTCGGGGCCGGCATCGACCTCGACCACTTCGAATCCTTCATCCCGCAGCGCGGCAGCGCATTCTTTTCCGCTGGACAGCGAGACCTCGCGTTCTGCCGAGGGGCCGCCCAATAGCACCGCAACTGTCGGGGTTGTCCTGCTCGACGAACCCACTTCCGTGCCTCATTTCCGGGTCTTTTCCGACCCTTGTTCTGTCTGCGCGGCCTTGCCTCGGCCGCACCACGCGCGTCGTTCGGTTAAGCCGGATCTCCGATGCGCATGATTTCCCACTCTAGCTGTATTCCGGTGGCTTGGAAAACCCTTTTTCGGACTTCCTCACCCAAGTTCTCGAGTTCCGCCGCCGTCGCGCCACCAGCATTGGTGAGAAAGTTGGCGTGTTTGGCATTCATCACCGCCCCGCCCATGGGAACGCCCTGCATACCGGCGTCCTGTATCAGCTTCCAGGCCTTCAACTCGTGCGTGTCGTCGGCCCGCCCGGTACTGGAATATCCCGCCGGGTTGCGGAAGGTCGATCCGGCCGTCCGGTCCTTGACCGGCTGGGTCTCGTCCCGCTTGGTAAGCTGTTCGGTCATGCGGGCGTCCAGTTCCGCCGGATCGCCCGCGTCGCCCTCCAGCACCACCTCGGTCACGATCATGTCCGGGGCCAGGGCCGTCTGGCGATAGGCGAACCCCATGTCATCGCGCCCCAGCGTCACGACCTCGCCGCCCCGCGTCACCGCGCGGGCCGAGACGAAATGATCCGCCGTATAGCTGCCGTAGCAGCCCGCGTTCATGCGCGCCGCGCCGCCGATGCTGCCGGGAATGGTCCGCAGGAACGTCAGGTCGATCCCCGCTTCGGCCGCTTTCCGCGCCACATGCGCGTCCAGCGCCGCCGCCCCCGCCGTCACCCGGCCCCCGGTGCAGTCGATTCCGTTGAAGCCACGGCCCAGCCGGATCACCACGCCGCGGATGCCGCCGTCGCGCACGATCAGGTTCGAGCCCACGCCCATCGGGAAAACCGGCACTTCGGGGTCTAGTGCCGCGAGGAAGGCGGCAAGGTCGGCCTCGTCCGCCGGCTGGAACAGCCAGTCCGCCGGTCCGCCGACACGCAGCCATGTCAGCTCCGACAGGTCGCGGTTCGGGGTCAGGCGGCCTCGGGTCTCGATCTGGTCGGGTGTCATGGGCGGCTCCGGTCGTCTGGTCCGCACCGGTTAGCACGGCTCCGCACGGAGGTCAGTGCCATAATGCGACCCCGCCGCAGCTTCGTTGCGCAGGGATCACCTCGCCCCGTCGGGTCCCAGCTTTCGCCTCAGCCACCGGCCAAGGTAGATCACCGGCCACCGCAGCACCGACAGCCCGCCCGCCAGGACCAGTCCGCCGATCACCGGGCCGTGCTGCCAGAAAACGGCGAGCAGGATCGGAACGCCGACAGCGATCAATACATAGGCCCGAGTCCAATGATCATCCCGGCTGGGGACCATGGCGGCCACCGTAGCGGCCAGCCCCCAGACACAGGCGAGGATCAGCGACAGGGTCATTCGAAATCCTCGGGCCGCATCGCGGGCGCACCGTTCAGCCGCCCCCAGAAATAGACCAGCGGACGCCGGAACATGGACAGGAACCCCGCCAGCGCCGCGACGCCCCACATCCATCCGTGAACCCACCAGATGCCGCCGATCAGCAGCGGGGCGCAGATCAGCAAGGCCATGCCCGGCGCGTATTGCCGGCGCATCGGCAGAAAGGCCGTCGCCGTCGCCACCAGCACCCAGACGGCCCCGGCTATCAGAACCCAGCTCAACTCATCGTCCCCCACAGGCTCGCCAACAATGCCGCCACCGCCAGCGCCAGCCCCGCGACCGGCACCCAGAGCGGCGTCCGGAACGGCGCGGCAGGCAGGCGCAGCTTAAGGCGGATCAACGACAGGTTCACCAGAATGAAGACCGCGAAGAGCACATAGGCCGTCGCCTCGGCCAAAACTGCAACAGGCAGCGCCAGCGCGGCGAGGATCACGACCGCCCCCGCCAGCACGCTGGCCCTCAGCGGCGTGCCATAGCGCGGATGCACCTCGGCAAAGACCTGCAGCCAGCGCGCACGCCGCCCCAGTCCCAGCATCACCCGCGCCGCCATGACGATTTGCGCAAGCACCCCGTTCACCGCCGCCATCACGGCGATGGCCGACAGGAAGCCTGCGGACCGCCCCGTCCCCTCCTCCCAGACCAGCGCCAGCGGCTGTTCGCTGGCCGCCAGCTCCTCCAGCGGCACGGCCCGGACGGCGGCCAGCGACACGAGCGCATAGAGCACCGCCGTGATCGCCAGCGCGATCAGGATGCCGCGCGGCATGATGCGGGTCGGGTCGCGCACCTCCTCGGCCATGTTCACGAGGTCCTCGAACCCGATGAAGGCGAAGAAACACAGAGCGACCGCCGCCGCGATGCCCGGCAGATAGGGCGCCGCCGGGGCCGTCCAGTCCGGCACCGGCGCGCCCGAAAACCCGGCCCAGGCCACCAGCACCAGACCGGTCGCCTCGGCCAGAGTGAAAAGGGCCGCGAAAGCCATGCTTTCAAGCACGCCTGCAATGGCGATGGCCGTCAGGGCAACACCCGCGATCACTATGGCGACCGTCATGTCGATCGGCACGAGCGCGATGAAATACCCCGCCCCGCCCCGCAGGACGGCGGCGGCCGAGATCATTCCGGCGATCACGATGGCAAGGCCCACCACCTCGGCCAGCGCGCGACTGCCCAAGCCGGACTCGACATAGGCCACCTCCCCCGCCGCCTCCGGCATGCGCGAGGCAAGCTCCGCGTAGCTCAGCGCCGAGGGCAGCGCGACGCAGCCCGCGATCAGGAAGGCGAGCGGCGCCCAGATCCCCGCCTGCGCGGCCACCGCACCAACGAGGACGTATATCCCCGCGCCGACCATCACGCCGACGCCATAGGCGACAAGCAGGGGCAGGCCGATACGGCGTTTCAGGGTGTCGGACATGGGGGCGCTCCTGCTTCGGCGTCAGCCCCACCATACAGGCTGTCAGGTGGTCCGCATTTGATCGGGGTCATGTGCCCGCCAAGCGCGACGCATCGCTGTCCTCAAACGAAAGACACCCGGCCTGACAGACCGGGTGCCCATGTTCAAAGACCTGCAGGCCGCTCAGACCGACCGCAGCTTGACCGTCCCGGTCTCCCAACCCTTCAGCCGCTCCGGCAGGCCATTGGCCCAGGCCGAAATCGTCCCGGCCCCGAGGCAGACCACCATATCGCCCGGCACCGCCTGTTCGCGGACCAGCCGTTCGAGGTCGTCCTCGGACTGGATCGCCCGCGCGTGGCGGTGGCCGTGCTGGATCAGCCCCGCCACCAGATCGTCGCGGGTCGCGCCGGGGATCGGGTCTTCACCCGCCGCGTAGACGTCGCCGATGCCGACCACGTCGGCCTCGTTGAAGCAGGAACAGAAATCGTCGAACAGCGAATGCAGCCGCGAATAGCGGTGCGGCTGGTGGACCGCGATGACGCGGCCCTCGGTCGCCTGACGGGCCGCTTTCAGCACCGCTGCGATCTCGACCGGGTGGTGGCCGTAATCGTCGATGATGGTCACGCCGTTCGCCTCGCCCACGCGGGTGAAGCGCCGGTTCACGCCACCGAAGGCGGCCAGCGCCGCGCGGATCTCGTCGGCCTTCATGCCCAGATGCCGGGCCACGGCCACGGCCGACAGCGCATTCGAGACGTTGTGATCGCCGGGCATCGGCAGGGTGCAGCCGTCGATCCGCATCCCCTCGCCCTGCAGCGCGATGTCGAAATGCGCGACGCCCTTTTCATAGCGCAGGTTCACCGCGCGGACGTCCGCCTGCGCGTTGAAGCCGAAGGTCACGACCCGGCGGTCGGTGATCTTGCCGACCAGCGCCTGCACCTCGGGGTGATCGGTGCAGCAGACCGCCACACCGTAGAACGGGATGTTGGAGACGAAATCGTAGAACCCCTTGCGCAGGTTCTCGATCGTGCCCCAGTGCTCCATATGCTCGGGGTCGATGTTGGTGACGATGGCGATCGTCGCGGGCAGGCGGTTGAAGGTGCCGTCGCTCTCGTCCGCCTCGACCACCATCCATTCGCCCAGACCCACGCGCGCGTTGGAGCCGTAGGCGTGGATGATCCCGCCGTTGATGACAGTCGGGTCCAGCCCGCCCGCATCCAGCAGCGTCGCGACCATCGTGGTCGTCGTCGTCTTGCCATGGGTGCCCGCCACCGCGACGTTCGACTTGAGCCGCATCAGCTCGGCCAGCATCTCGGCCCGGCGCACCACCGGCAGACCGCGCCGCCGCGCCTCGTCCAGTTCCGGGTTGCCCGGCTTGATGGCCGAGGAAATAACCACGACCTGCGCCGCATCGAGGTTCTCGGCCCGCTGGCCTTCGAACACAGTCGCGCCCAGTTCGGCCAGCCGGTCGGTGATCTTCGATGCCTTCAGGTCCGACCCCTGCACCACGTAGCCGTGGTTCAGCAGCACCTCGGCGATCCCCGACATGCCGATGCCCCCGATCCCGACGAAGTGGATCGGCCCCACGTCGCCCGGCAGTTTGGTTGCTGCGTTCATTCTGTCACCGCTCTCATTCCGGCCAGGTCCTCGACCATGTCCGCCAAAGTTTCCGCCGCTTCCGGCTTGCCCAGCGACAGGGCCGCGTTGGCCATCTGCACTGCACCTTCCGGGCTCTCAAGCACAAGCGCGATCTGCTCCGCAAGGTTCCCTTCGGTGAACTGTCTTTCCGGCATGAGGATCGCCGCACCCGCCTCGACCAGCCCGCGCGCATTAGCCGTCTGCTCGTCCCGGATGGACGCCGCCAGCGGCACGAGGATCGACGGGCGGCCGATCACCGTCAGGTCCGCGACCGTCGAGGCGCCGGAGCGGGTGATCACCAGCTGCGCCTCGCTCATCCGGCGGGGCACGTCGTGAAAGAAGGGCTGAACGTCCGCGTCGATCCCGGCATCGGCATAGGCATGGGCCACGCGGTCCATGTCCTCTTCCCGCGCCTGGTGGCTGACGCGCAGGTTGCGGCGCAGGTCCTCGGGCACGGCGGCGACCGCGCCGGGCACCACGTCCGACAGGATCCGCGCGCCCTGGCTGCCGCCCATGACAAGGATCGACATCGGGTAGTCGCCGGGGGGAATGTAGGGGGCTCCGGCCTTGTCGAAGATCGACATCCGCACCGGGTTGCCGGTGTGCACGCCCTCGACGCCTTCGGGCATCTCGGTCGGCCAGGTGCCGCAGGCGACGCAGTGGACGCGCTTGGCGAATATCTGGTTCACCCGCCCCAGCACACCGTTCTGTTCGTGGATCATACGCGGCAGCTTGAGCGCGGTCGCCGCCGCCATCGCCGGGATCGCGGGATAGCCGCCGAAGCCCACGACAGCGCGTGGCCGGTCGCGGCGCATCCGCCAGATCATCGAGGCGACACCGCCCGCGATGCGCGGCGCCACGGCCACCTTGGCCAGCACCCCGCCGCGCGCGAAGGTCGCGCTGGAGACCTGTTCGATCTCCACCGCGTGCGGAAACCCGCCGGTATAGCGCGCGCCACGGGCATCGGTGGACAGCTTGACCCGCCATCCCCGGCGCAGCATGACCTCGGCCAGCGCCTGCGCGGGGAACATGTGCCCCCCGGTGCCGCCGGCCGCGATGATCAGAAGCGGTGCATTGTCGTTCATCGTCCCCGTCCGAGGATCTCGCCTATTTCGCCCTGCGGGCGCGTGCGGGTGAAGGCCAGAAGCATCCCGATGGCAATGCCGCTCGCGATGACGGAGGAGCCGCCGTAGCTCACGAAGGGCAGCGTCATGCCCTTGGCCGGCAGAAGCCGGACCGCGACGCCCATGTTGATCATGGCCTGCACCCCGAACATGGCGGCCAGACCGCTGCCGGCCAGCCGGGTGAAGGGATCGCGTTCGCGCATCAGACGGATGAGCGACCGGATCACGACGGTCGCATACAGCGCGATGATGCAGAGGACAAGGAACAGCCCGTATTCCTCGGCGGCAACGGCGATGATGAAGTCGGTATGCGCGTCCGGCAGGTTCATCTTGACCTGCCCTTCGCCCACGCCGACGCCGAAGAAGCCGCCTTCGCGAATGGCGTTGGTGGCGTAACCGATCTGGGTGGTCGGATCGACCTCCGCGTTCAGGAAGCCGTCGATCCGGCGGGCGAAGTGTTCCGACGAGTTATAGGCCACCACACCGCCGAAGACGGTCAGCCCGGCCATCCCCGCCAGCAACAGCATCGGCGCGCCGGCGATGAAATACATCACGCCCCAGCCGAACAGGATCAGGCAGGCCTGGCCGAAGTCGGGCTGCATGACCAGCAGCAGGACGACGATCACCGTGATCCCGAAGGACCATGTCCGCCCCGGAGGGCCGTTCAGATCGTGTTCCGCAGCCATCAGCCATGCGACGAAGACCACGAAGACCGGCTTCAGGAATTCCGACGGCTGGACCGACCCGAACCCGAGCGAGAACCAGCGCACCGCCCCCTTGCCGAAATCGGTGCCGAAGAACGGCAGCAGCATGATCGCGAGGAAGGCCCCGGCAAAGCCCAGCACCGACAGCCGCCGCACCATGTTGGGCGTCAGCATGGAGGTCACGAACAGCGCCACCATCGCCATCGCGCCGAACACGGCCTGTTTCTGGACGTAGTGGAACGGCGCATAGCCGTTGCGCGCGGCCAGCGGCGGCGAAGCGGCCAGCCCCAGCAGGATGCCGATAGAGAATAGCAGAAGGACGCAGGACATCGTCCATTTGTCCAGTGTCCGCCACCATTTGGGTAGAACCGGCTCCCCCGCCTGAAGGGGAACCACGCCATGCACCATATCCGTCATGGGAAACCGCCGATTTTGCCTCTGTCCGCCCCTTTGCGGGGTCTCGCGCACAATTCTAGCGGGTTTTGCGACTCAGGGCCAGAAGTATCGGCGAACGCGGCGAATTACCGGCTCGGCGCCCGCTCGATACTCAAGACCGGCCGCGGCGGCTTGCTAGTTCGACGCGATGCCGGGGCGGCTGGCCCCCATAGGGCGATTGATCTGCGCACAGACGGGCTGGATGCCCTTGGCCCCTGAATCGTGGCTGTACACAGCCCTAAGTCCCACCACGACATTGTTGGCCGGACAATCGACCTGGTTCGACCAGTGGTTCGTCGCGCAATTCGGTCGGGCAAAAGAGTCGACGTAAGGGTTCGTGCTGTTGTCGATCGTGCCGTCAGGATTGATCGGACGGGCGATCAGGCGGATGCCTTTGATCTTGTCTTCGCGCCGGTTCATGCAGACCGAGATGCCGGTAACAAAATGGCCCTCTGCGACGAAGACGTCCTTGGAGGACGCGAAATTGCCAGATACCCCCGCACGCAGCGTGAACTCTCGCGACCCGCGACCGGGACAGGGTCCGTCCTCGACGGTCGCGCAGAGGCGCTCGGCGAAAATCTGGATGTAGATCGGATCGTCCTGATGTTCGCGCATCTGGATACCGGTCATGCCGTAGCGGTCGTCGAACTGGCGGGACATGTATTCGTTGTGCCCCGCGAGGTTTCCTGCCGTCTGGCTTGTCGGTGCCGCGCCGCTCCAGGTGAACTCTGCTGCATGGGCCATCGAAGCGACGGTAAACGCGCCGACAAGCGCGAGAGAACGACAAATCATATTGGAATCCTTCGAAGAAATCACTCGTAATGACGGAGCCAATAGCTCCGGCAAAAATCCTACCACGAAAGTTCCGTTGCGTCACCCGACGCATTATTTCACCGGAGCGCAGCCGTCACACGCGCCACGAAATCCTCGCCCCGCCGTTCGAAACTGTCGTATTGATCGAAGCTCGCGCAGGCCGGGGCCAGCAGGACGGTCTCGCCCGGCTGGGCATCCTCGACCGCGCGACGGACGGCGGTTTCCATGTCGGTACAGACCTCGGTCTCCACCCCGCGCAGCTTGACGGCAAAGGCGGCCGCCTCACGCCCGATGACATAGGCGCGGACGACCGATCCGGCAGCCTCCAGCACCGGGTCCAGCGTGCCTTCCTTCTCAAGCCCGCCGCATATCCAGCGGATCCGGTCGAAAGCCGCCAGCGCCTTGGCCGCGCTGTCGACGTTCGTGGCCTTGCTGTCGTTGACGTAGCGCACGCCGTCCTTTTCCGCGATCAGCTGGCTGCGATGCGGCAGGCCTGCGTAGGAATGCAGCGCCGTCTCTATCACCTTGGGCGACACGCCCAGCGTCCGCACGGCGGAATAGGCGGCGCAGGCGTTCTGATGGTTGTGTGCCCCCGGCAGACCCGACACGCCCCGCAGGTCGATGGAGGCCACCTGACGCCCCTTGCGCCATTCGGTCAGGAATCCCTTGCGGGCAAAGACCTGCCATCCTGCGCCCGCGGGCTTGCGCGTCACGGAGACACGGATCACCCGGTCGTCCGCCTCGCCCTCGCCAAGCTGGTCGGCCAGGTACAGCCCTTCGGCCTCGTCGATCCCGATCACCGCCCGCTCCGGCCCGCCCTCGGCGAACAGCCGGCGCTTGGCGGCGAAATAGCCACCGATGCCGCCATGCCGGTCGAGGTGATCGGGGGAAAAGTTCGTGAAGACGGCCACATCCGGCGTCAGCGCGCGGGCGAGGTCGGTCTGGTAGGACGACAGCTCCAGCACCACGACGCCGCCATCGCTCGGCGGGTCGATGTCCAGAACCCCGCGTCCGATGTTGCCGGCCAGTTGGCTGGAGAACCCGGCCTCGGTCAGCACGTGATGGATCAGGGCCGAGGTGGTGGACTTGCCGTTCGACCCGGTCACCGCGATCACGCGCGGCGCGGTGTCGAACCCGTCCCAGGCGGAGGTGGCGACCGAGCGGAAGAACAGCCCGATGTCGTTGTCGACCGGCACGCCTGCCGCATAGGCCGCCGCGATCACCGGGTTCGGCGCGGGATAGAGGTGCGGGATGCCCGGACTGACCACCAGCCGCGCGATGCCGTCGAAAGCACCCTGCCGCGACAGGTCGAGGCAGGCGAAGCCCTCGGCCTCGGCCTTTTCGCGCGCGGCCGGGTTGTCGTCCCAGCACACCGGCTCCGCACCGCCCGCCGCCAGCGCCCGCGCGGTGGCGAGACCGGACCGGCCCAGACCCAGCACACCGATGTGCGCCCCTTCGAATCCCGTGACAGGTATCATGGCAATCTGCCCTCCGTATCCGACTCTTCCGTCTCCGACGCGCCGTTGCAAGGCGCCTGCCGCCGCGCGCGGATCCAGCGCACAGCGACCCACACAACACCCCCGATTGCCGCGACGATCGCGAGATGCAGCAGCAGCCCGCGCTGCCCGAACATCTGCTCCAGCCACAGCCCCGCGCCATAGCCGAGCGCGGTCATGACATGCGCCCAGATGGCCACCGACAGCAGGCTGATCGGGGCGAAGACGTGCCAGCGGATCTGCGAGGACCCGACCAGCATCAGCCCGACCGTCCGGGCCCCGTAGATGAACCGCAGCAAAAAGATCGTCCGGTTCGGGTGCTCATGGACCAGCCGCATCAGCCGCCCTGCCCTGCGGTGCGTGATGACCCGCTGCACCAGCCGCGCATTCCGGAAGAACCGCCCGAACAGGAACAGCGCCTGATCCGCCAGCGCCGCCCCCGCCGTCGCGACCAGCGCCGCCGCCTCGAAGCTGAAGACGCCGCGATGCGCCATCGCGCCGCCCAGCATGACGATCACCTCGCCCTCCAGCACCGCGCCGACGAAGACGCCGGGCAGTCCCAGCGTCTGGACGAGGCTTTCGAGCGACATGATGGCCCTAGCGCAGTTTCAGGGTAGCAAGCCCGATCATGGCGAGGATCAGCGAGATGATCCAGAACCGGATCACGATGGTCGGCTCGGCCCAGCCCTTCTTCTCGTAGTGATGATGGATCGGGGCCATCAGGAACACCCGCTTGCCGGTCCGCTTGAAGTAGAGCACCTGGATGATGACCGACAGCGCCTCGACCACGAAAAGCCCGCCGATGATCGCCAGCACCAGTTCGTGCTTGGTGGCCACCGCGATCGCGCCGAGCGCGCCGCCAAGGGCCAGCGAACCGGTGTCGCCCATGAAGACGGCGGCAGGCGGGGCGTTGTACCACAGGAAGCCGAGGCCGCCGCCGACCAGCCCCGCGACGAAGATCAGGATCTCGCCGGTGCCGGGGACGTAGTGCACCTCCAGATAGTCGGTGAAGTCGACCCGCCCCACGGTGTAGGCAATCGCGCCGAGCGCCGAGGCCGCGATCATCACCGGCATGATCGCCAGCCCGTCCAGCCCGTCGGTCAGGTTCACGGCGTTGGCCGAACCCACGATCACGATCATCGCGAACGGGATGAACAGCCAACCGAGGTCCAGCAGGGCGTTCTTGAAGACCGGAAAGGCCAGCTGGCCCGTCAGTTCCGGCGGATGGAAATAGGCGGCCCAGGCGGCGGCGATGGCCGCGATGACGAACCCGATCAGCAAACGGACCTTGCCCGACACCCCCGCCACGTTCTGCTTGGACACCTTGGCGTAGTCGTCCGCGAAACCGATCAGGCCGAAGGACAGCGTGACGAACAGCACCAGCCAGACGAAGGGGTTGTCCAGCCGCGCCCAGAGCAGCGTCGACGTGAGCAGCGCGCCCACGATCAGCAGCCCGCCCATGGTCGGTGTGCCGGCCTTGGCGAAGTGACCTTCGGGGCCATCGGTGCGGATCGGCTGGCCCTTGCCCTGACGGCGGCGCAGCACGGCGATCAGCGGCGGCCCGAACAGGAAGCCGAAGATCAGCGCCGTCATGAATGCGCCGCCCGCCCGGAAAGTGATGTAGCGGAAAAGGTTGAAGACGTCGCCGCCATCCGACAGCGCGGTCAGCCAGTAGAGCATTTCAGTGGGTCCCCATTATTCCGCAGCCGGATGTCCCAATTTCCTGAGCGCGTCAACAACAAGGCTGACTTTGCTGCCCTTCGATCCCTTGACCAGCACGACATCGCCGGCGTCCACCAGCCGCGCCGCCTTGTCCGCCAGCTTTTCCGCCGAACGCGAATAGCGGCCCCGCTTGGCCTCCGGCAGCGCCTCGTAGAAGGGCTGCATGCGTGCGCCGACGCAATGGATCAGGTCCAGGGCCTTCATAGACGGCAGGTCGGCCAGCCCGAGGTGCATCGCCGCCTCGTCCGGGCCCAGTTCCAGCATCTCGCCCAGCACCGCCACGCGGCGACCGTGTGCGTGGCGGCCCACGTTGTCGCGCGGGGTCGCCGCCGCCAGCACCTCGAGCGCGGCGGCCATCGAGGTCGGGTTGGCGTTGAAGGCGTCGTCGATCAGCTCGAAACTCAGCCCCTCGTCCAACGTATCGAGCAGCAGCCGTTCCCGCATCCCCCGCCCCGCGGGCGGCATCCAGCGGGCAAGGTCGGCGGCGGCCAGCGCCCGGTCGAGGCCAAGCGCCGAGACGACGCCGATCACGCCAAGCGCATTGACCGCGAAGTGGCGCCCGGCGGCGGCCAGCTTGAACAGCACCGGCGCGCGCCATGCGCGGCCCTCGGAAATCGTGGTCTCGTCCGCGATCCGCAGGGTCACCAGCCGATGGTGGTTCGACGGCGCCTCGCCAAAGGTCAGCACCCGCGCACCGGCGGCTTTCGCCGTCTCGATCATCAGCGCCGAGGTGCTGAGATCGCCGTTGATGACCGCAACACCTTTGGGCTCCAACCCCTCGAATATGCTCGCCTTTTCCCGCGCGATGCCGGACAGGTCGTCGAAGGCTTCCAGATGCGCGGCGGCGATGGTGGTGATCATCGCGACATGCGGTCGGGCGAGCTTGGCCAGCGGCGCGATCTCGCCCGGATGGTTCATCCCGATCTCGATCACCGCCAGCTCGGCGTCGCGCGGCATCCGCGCCAGCGTCAGCGGCACGCCCCAGTGGTTGTTGTAGGAGGCTTCGGCGACATGAGTCCGCCGCTGGTGGCCGAGAACCACACGCAGCATCTCCTTGGTCGATGTCTTGCCGACCGATCCGGTCACCGCGACGACCTTGCCCTTCATCCGCGTCCGTGCCGCCCGCCCGAGGTCTTCGAGCGCCTTTAGCACGTCGGGCACGATCAGCAGCGGCGCGTCAGGCGACACGCCCTGCGGCACGTGATCGACCAGCGCGGCGGCCGCGCCCTTGTCGAGCGCCTGCGCCACGAAATCATGTCCGTCCCGCGCCGCGCGCAGGGCGACGAACAGGTCGCCGGGCTGGATGGTGCGGGTGTCGATCGACACGCCGCCGACCGACCAGTCGCCGCGCGCTTCGCCACCCGTGGCCGCGACCGCCTCTGCGGCGGTCCAGAGGCTCATGCGAGCCTCCCGTCAAGCGCGGCAACGGCGACGGAGGCCTGTTCCGCATCGTCGAACGGATAGGTGCTGGAGCCGATGATCTGCCCGGTCTCGTGTCCCTTGCCCGCGATCAGCAAGGTGTCGCCGGGGCCGAGGGCGTCGACCGCGCGCAGGATCGCCTCGGCCCGGTCGCCCACTTCGATGGCGTCGGGGCAGCCCAGCAGGACGGCCTGACGGATCGCCGCCGGGTCCTCGGACCGGGGGTTGTCATCGGTGACGAAGACCAGATCGGCATTCTCGGCCGCCGCCTGCCCCATGAGGGGCCGCTTGGTGGCATCGCGGTCCCCGCCCGCGCCGATGACGGCGATCAGCCGGCCCATGACATGCGGACGCATCGCCTTGAGTGCTGTCGAGACGGCATCCGGGGTGTGGGCGTAATCGACATAGACCGTCGCCCCGTTCTCGCGCCGCGCGACAAGCTGCATCCGCCCGCGCACCGTCGTCAGGTCGGGCAGCGTGGCAAAGACATCCTCGGGCGCGTCGCCCGATCCGATGGCAAGGCCCGCCGCGACCAGCACGTTTTCGGACTGGAACCCGCCAAGCAGCGACAGGCGGACCTGATAGTGCCTGCCGTCCCAGCCAAAGCGCAGGATTTGCCCGTCCGGTTCATATCGGTGGCTGAGAACCCGCAGCTGCGCACGCTCGCTTCGCCCGACGCCCAGCACCTGGATGCCGCGATCCACCGCGATCTGCGCCATGTCCTTGCCGCGGTGGCCGTCGAGGTTCACCACCGCGACACCCTCGGGCGACAACAGGCGGCGGAACAGGCCGGCCTTGGCCTCGAAATACTCCTCGAAGGTCGCGTGGTAATCGAGGTGATCCTGCGTGAAGTTCGTGAACCCCGCCGTCTTCAGCTGCACACCGTCCAGCCGCCGCTGCGCGAGGCCGTGGCTCGACGCCTCCATGCAGCCATGGGTGACACCCGCGCGGGCGGCCTCGGCCAGAACCCGGTGCAGGGTGATCGGTTCGGGCGTGGTGTGCTGCAGCGGCGCCTCATAGGCGCCTTCGACACCGGTGGTGCCGAAATTGCAGGCCGCGTGGCCCAGATGCGTCCAGATCTGGCGGGTGAAGGTGGCGACCGAGGTCTTGCCGTTGGTCCCGGTCACCGCCGCCATCACCTCGGGCTGGGCGCCCGACCAGAGCGCCGCGGCATAGGCGAGAACCTGCCGGGGATCCTCGGCCACGATCAGCGCGGCGTCCGATGCGCGCAGCAGCGCCGCGTGCATGTAGGCGCCGTCCTGATCCGTCAGGATCGCCGCCGCACCGGCCTCCAGCGCCTGCGGAATGAAGCGGCCACCGTGGACCGCCGTGCCCGGAAGCGCCGCGAAAAGATTGCCCTTTTCGACGAACCGGCTGTCCACGCAGATACCCGTGATCCGCGCCTGTCCGCCCGCCGTGGCGGTCAGGCCCAGCTCGTCCAGTGTTGCCACCTTGCCTGCCGCCCGTGCCGCCATCGTGACCCTGCCCTTCGTCAGTTCGAGGATGTCAGGGTTATATCAGCCAGCTTGGCGGGTTCAATCTGCGGGCGCAGGCCAAGCAGCGGCGCGACGCGACGGATCATCTCGGCGGCGACCGGAACGGCGGTCCAGCCCGCGGTGCGGCGGGGCTGCGGGCCCGAGGTTTCCACCGGTTCGTCGAGGCTGACGATCAGCACGTACTTCGGATCGTGCGCCGGGAACATGGACGCGAAGGTGGCGATCACCTTGTCATCATAATAGCCGCCGGTCGGCTTGGGCTTGTCCGCGGTCCCGGTCTTGCCTGCGACCGCATAGCCCTCGACCTCGCCAAAACTCGCGGTGCCCTCGGTGACCACCTTGCGCAGCATCGCGCGCGCCCGGCGGGCGGCGATGGTCGACATCACCTCTTCCTGCGGCAGTGCCACGGACGGGTCGCGTTTCAGCAGCGTCGGCGTGACCTTGATCCCGTCGTTGGCGATGGTCGCATAGGCGGCGGCAAGGTGCAGCGGGCTAGCGGACATGCCGTGACCATAGGAAATCGTCATCGAAGACAGTTCCGACCACTTCGCGGGCAGCAGCGGCTGCGCCTGCGCGGCTTCGGGCAGTTCCAGACCGCTGACCGTGGTCAGACCCAGATCGGCCAGAAAGGCCTTCTGCCGGTCGATGCCGATCATCTGCACCAGACGTGCCGTGCCGATGTTGGAGCTCTTGACGATGATCTTCTCGACCGAGAGTTCCTTGCCATAGTAGTGGAAGTCGCGGATCCGGAACCGGCCGAAGGCGATCGGGCCACGGATGTCGATCATGGTCGTCGGCGCGACCAGCCCGAGGTCAAGCGCCTGCGCCGCGGTGAAGATCTTGAAGGTCGAACCCAGTTCATAAAGCCCCTGCGCCGCGCGGTTGAACAGCGGGCTGTCGTCGGGATGCCCCTCGGTCGGGGGGGCGGGCCGGTTGTTGGGGTCGAAATCCGGCAGCGAGGACATCGCGATGATCTCGCCCGTCTTCGCGTCCATCAGGACTGCCGCGGCACCCTTGGCGTTCATCAGCTTCATGCCGCCATAAAGCACCCGTTCCGTCGCCGCCTGCACGCGCAAGTCCAGCGACAGCTCCAAGGGATGGTCGATCTTGGCCGGATCGCGCAGCTGGCTGTCGAACTGCCGCTCGACGCCCGCCGTGCCGATCACCTCGGCGCTGTGCACGCCTTCGTTGCCGAAGGACGCGCCGCCAAGGATATGCGCCGCGATCCGCCCGTTGGGATAAAGCCGCAGCTCACGCGGGCCGAGCAGCAGGCCCGGTTCGCCGATGTCCATCACAGCCTGCTGCTGTTCAGGCGACAACTGTTTCTTGATCCACAGGAATTTCCGCTTGCCGGTCAGGTCGCGCAGCAGGCGGTCGCCGTCCAGTTCGGGGAATATAGCCGACAGCTTTTCAGCCGCGCGCAGCGGGTCCACCATCTGCTGGGGATGCGCGTAAAGCGCGTGGGTCTCGATATTGGTGGCGAGGATACGGCCGTTGCGGTCGACGATGTCGGCCCGTTCGGCCTGGATCGACGCGCCGCCGACAGAAGAGATCGGTTCGGCCGGTTCGGAGCCCGCCATCGCGCCCATCCGGAAGCCGATGACCGTGAAGGCGCAGAAGAACATCGCGCCAAGCACCAGCAGCCGCCCCTCGGCACGATTGCGGTCGCGGTCGCGCATTTCCTCGTGGCGCAGGCGCAGGTTCTCGCGTTCGATGGCGTCGGGGTTCTCGCCTTTCGCGCGGGCGTCGATCACGCGGGCGAGCGGGCGTAGGGGGGTGCGGATCATGGTTTGTCTCCGTCGCTGGATACGGACACGGGTTCGGTCACAAGCAGCTTTTCAGTCTGCGGATAGGCGACCTGGTCGATACGGCCGAACTGGTCGGGGCGCAGCGGCAGCAGGCCGAGGCTCTCGAAATTCATCTCGGCCAGATCGCGCAGGCGGTCGGGGCGGTTCAGATAGGCCCATTCGGCCTTGAGCATCGCCAGCCGTGCGCGCGATTGACCGATGTCCTTCTGCACCCGCTCCACCTGGTTCATGGCATGCTGGGTCTCGTAGTTCTCGTGGTAGGCCCAGAAGGCCAGACCGATCACGGCAAGTGCCGATACGATATACAGAAATCCCTTCATCGTTTCCCCCTGAGCTTGGGCATCCCCAGTGCCCCTTCATCCACCGGACCCGCCGGTGCATCGGTGCGGCGCGCGACCCGCAGCCGGGCCGAGCGGGCCCGCGGGTTCTGCGCCAATTCATCATCGTCCGGGCCGACCGCCTTGCGGGTCACGACCTCGAACCGCGGCGCGTCCTGTTCCGTCTCGGGCGCGTAGCGGTTGGCCCGCCCCATCCCGCCGGACCGCAGCTGCAGGAACCGTTTGACCATCCGGTCCTCGACCGAATGGAAGGTCACCACCGCCAGCATCCCGCCGGGCTTCAGCGCCCGTTCGGCGGCCTGCAGACCGCCCGCCAGTTCGCCGTATTCGTCGTTCACCGCGATCCTGAGCGCCTGAAAGCTGCGGGTCGCCGGATGCGACTGGCCTGGCTTCTGACGGGGCAGGCAGCCCTCGATCACCTGCGCCAGCTGCAGCGTCCGCTCGAACGGCTGCGCCTCGCGCTGCTTGACGATGGCGCGGGCGATGCGGCGGCTGGCCCGCTCCTCGCCGAACAGGAACAGGATGTCGGCCAGCTCCGCCTCGGACGCCGTGTTGACGATATCCGCCGCGCTCATCCCGTCGCTGCTCATCCGCATGTCGAGGGGGCCGTCCTTCATGAAGGAGAAGCCCCGCTCGGCCAGATCGAGCTGCATGGACGACACGCCGAGATCCAGCACGATGCCGTCGAGCGGTTCGGACGTGGCCTCGTCGAGGCGGGAAAAGACGCCCTGCACCAGTTCCAGCCGGCTGCCGTAGTCGCCGGACCAGTCGCGGGCCATGACAAAGACCATCGGATCGCGGTCGAGGCCGATCACCTTGTCCGCCCCCGCCTCCAGCAGTCCGCGCGTGTAGCCGCCTGCGCCGAACGTGCCGTCCAGCCAGACGCCACGCACCGGCGCCACGGCCTTCAGAAGCGGGCGCAGCAGGACCGGGACATGGGGCTGGTCGACCGATGGTTCACCCTGCCCCATCACCTACTCCCGCGCGTCCCGGCGTTGCCGGATGTCGTTGAGGCGCTGTTTCGGGTTGAGACCACGCAGCCGTTCGCGGCGGGCGGTATCGTCCTGTTCGGGGAAGGCTTCGCGGTAGGCTTCGGGGTTCCACAGCTCGAAGGTCTTGCCACGGCCACGGACGAACATCTGCATCCCGTCGGCGGCGCCCATCTTGTCGCGCAGCTTCTGCGGCATCACCGCACGACCGGTGTCGTCGAGGCGGACCATCTCGGACTGCGAGGTGTAGAGCGTGATCATCTCTTCCTGCTCTTCCGATCCCATGTCCATGTCGTCGATCAGATCCTCGATCTCGCGCAGGGCGGCGACGGAATAGACCTCGAGACAGCCGGGCAGAAGGTGGTCGCCGTAGTTGATGAACATCGTGGGGGCCGCACCTTCACTCCAGGTCGGATCACCGGCTTCGAGCACACGGCGGAACTCTGCAGGGATCGACACGCGTCCCTTGCTGTCCATCTTCAGATGGTGTTCGCCTCTGAACCGTCCCAGGTCCACGCTCGATTACCGTCCCACATCCCCCTTGTTTCACAATCCCTTATAGGGCACCCTTAAACGGGAAAACGGCGGATAGGTGCTGCTGCCACTGCCCTATCCGCCGCCCTCGTCCCGTCTCCGGGGGTGGTCCGTTTAGCGCGCGCCACCTGGGGGGATGTCTGCTCGCTCGCGCTACGGATCTCTTCGTGTGATGAAGCGGGTTGCCTGTATGAACACTGCCTTGGGAAGTTTTGTTTGGGGTCTTTGTTGCGCCCCGTTTCCCGTCCTCATCTTGTGCATTCAGTTATGACTTGGGAAATGACGGGGGGCAACGGTTATTTTTGGGAAAGCATGCCACCGAGGGATGGGACAGACTGGGATCGTCCGGCCCAACTGACCGCTCGGCCAGCCCATATGGTCACATCCAACAACATCCACACCAGATGTTGTGCCGAGAGCCGTCCCGGCGGCATTCCCATGCAGTTCCACCTGATCCCGAAAAAAGTTTCCCGGATGCCGATCTGAGGGGCTGCGTGGCTGCCACGAGGATAAATCGAGCCTCGAATCCGCACGAATCACACCGCCGTGATTCCTGAATCACGGCCATTCCCGGCAATGCGAGCCGTCAGGGCATGCCGGTGGAGGCAAATCCCACGAGTCGGCAAACTGCAGTGAATCGGAAGCTAGGGCGCGCTTCAGGCCAGGTTGATGACCAGTTGCGGCAGGTTTCGCCCCGGAATGCTGCCCGAGGGGCTGAGCCCCACGCGCTGCGCGCCTTCGGACAGATAGAAGGCTTCGGCATTCGGATCGCTGTCGATCCGCAGCCGCGAGGCACCCCGCGCGCGCGCCGCCGCACGCGCCCAGACCATCAGAGCCCGGCCAAAGCCCTGCCGCATCGCCTCGGGCGCGACGAAAAGGCGGTCCAGTTCGGCCTCGTCCGGTGTGGGGCCAGCGCCGACCTGCGCCATCGCCACCGCCCTGCCCGCCTTTTCAAGCATCACGACATCCGCCCCGCGCAGATCGGCCCGCGTCACCGTGAGTTCGGCGACGCAGCCCTGCATGAAGGCATCGTCATAGCCCCATGCCGCCTTGGACCGCAGGCACAAGTCGGACAGCGCCCTGAGGTCGCCGCTCCCTGCCCTGCGGATCACCAGCGCCATGGCTCAGGCCATCCCGCCCTTCACCAGCCGGTCGGCCAGTTGCGCATAGGCCTGCGCCATCGGCCCGTCCCCCGCGGCGATCGGCGTGCCGGCATCGCCCGCCAGCCGGGTGTCGAGATCGAGCGGCAGCGCCCCGAGGAACGGCACGCCGATCCGCTCGGCCTCGGCCGCGACACCGCCGTGACCGAAGGGGTGGCTTTCGTGTCCGCAGTTCGGGCAGACGAAGCTCGCCATGTTCTCGATCAGCCCCAGCACCGGGGTCTTGAGCGTGTTGAACATGTCGATGGCCTTGCGCGCGTCGATCAAGGCCACGTCCTGCGGGGTCGAAACGACCAGCGCCCCGGTCATCGCCGCGCGCTGGCATAATGTAAGCTGCACGTCACCGGTCCCCGGAGGCAGGTCGACGATCAGCACGTCCAGTTCGCCCCAGGCCACCTGCCCCAGCATCTGCTGGAGCGCCCCCATCAGCATCGGCCCGCGCCAGACCACCGCCTTGCCCTCGTCCACCATAAGGCCGATCGACATCATGGTGACGCCATGCGCGTGCTTGGGTTCGATGATCTTGCCGTCGGGAGACGCGGGCCGCCCCGAGACACCCATCATGCGCGGTTGCGACGGACCGTATATATCGGCGTCCAGCAGACCGACCTTGCGCCCGGCCTTGGCCAGCGCCACGGCAAGGTTCGCGCTGACCGTCGATTTGCCGACCCCGCCCTTGCCGGAGGCAACGGCGAGGATACGGTCAACGCCGGCCGGTCGCATCGGCCCGGCCTGAGGCGTCGGATGGCCGCCGATCTTGAGCCCCTGCGGCGGCGCCTTCTGCGCGGCGGGTCCATGCGCCGTCAGCGCCACCTGCACCCTGCCGACACCCGGCATCGCGGCAATCGCCGCCTCGGCTGCGGCGCGGACCGGCTCCATCGCACGGGCCGACTCGGGGGTCGGCGCCTCGATCACGAAACGAACCGAGTCGCCCTCGACCGCAAGCGCCCGGATCATGTCACGCGAAACGAGGTCGCCGCCGTCGGGCAGCCCGACCTTCGATAACGTGGCGTAAATCTGATCCTTGGTCATGGTTCCGACTCCTCATTGTGCAACCGGCAGACGACTTGCACAGACCATGGGCTGTTTCCGAACGGAAAGCGGAAAATCCAGCGATTTCAACTACCGTTAGGTCAACATTGCGTATGCATTTGCTGCATGGCGGCATTGACGAACCGTTCATTGTGCAGGCGCAGCAATTTGCTATCTTCAGTCTCAACAGACGGCACAACGGAGCACGCTCCGGCCGCCGCAGAGAAGACATGAAGGCTAGACGACCAAATGGCAATGATCACTGAAACCCACGCAGGTGTCTCTTCCGAACAGGGTCTGTTCGCGCGCCTGGCAGAGAAATTCGTTGCAGGCTACAGCCGCTACGCAACCTACAAACGCACCGTGGCCGAGCTGTCGATGCTCAACGACCGCGAACTGCGGGACTTCGGCGCCAACCGCTCGATGATCCGCTCCATGGCTTACGAGCAGGCCTACCGCTCGATGTAAATTCCGGGATCAGAAGGCCCTCTCCTCCTCCCTGGGTCTTCTGTGAACTCGCGGCGGCACCTCTCCTCCTCCCTGGTGTCGCCGCATCTTATCCCCGAGGCAGGGTCATGCCTCAGACAGAATGCGCCGGTCCTCTCCTCCTCCCTGGGCCGGTTGCTGCAAGACCGGCGGTGCCTCTCCTCCTCCCTGGCACCGTCGGAACTTGCAGGCGAAAAGAGCGTTACGCTCGCAAGGATCGGTGACCCTCTCCTCCTCCCTGGGCACCGAGAAATGGAACGGCGGTGCCTCTCCTCCTCCCTGGCACCGCCGTTTTCCTTTTTTCAGACTCCTGAAAACGAAAAAGACGGCCCGAGGGCCGTCTCTTTTTCTTCATTGACCGAGTGACCGCCCCCTAGTCGGGGCCTGCGCTGAATGCGACGGCCAGCGTTTCGATGCTGAACGGCTTCTGCACCATCCGCGCGGGCGGATAGCTCTCCACGATCTCGGATGTCTCGCCATAGCCCGTCGCCAGCACGAACGGGATGCCAAGCGCATGAAGCCGCTCGGCCACGGTCACCGACTGCTCGGCCCCGAGGTTGATGTCCAGCAGGGCGAAAGCCGGGGGATCGCGGTCGATTTCCTGCATGGCCTGCTCGACGGACGAGGCGATGGCGACCTTGGAGGCACCCATTTCCTCGAGCATCGCCGCCGCATCCATCGCGATGATCAGCGCATCCTCCAGCACCAGCCCGTTGCCGCTGAGACGGATCATGTTCGACAGTGCCGGCTGGGGGGTGGCATCCCGCGAGTCGTCGTCCTCGCGGCGAATCCGGTCGATATGGCGCGGCGGGATGCGGAAATGCGCCTCGACCCCGGTGGTCTTGTAAGACACCTCGGCATCCCCCTGCAGTTCATGCGGAATCGAACGTTCGAGAATCGTCGTGCCAAAGCCCCTGCGGCTCGGCGGGCGGACGGGCGGGCCGCCCTTTTCCACCCAGTCGATATTCAGCCCGCCGCTGCGGTCCTGCCGCAGGCTGATCTCGACCCGCCCCGCCTGATCGCAGAGCGCGCCGTATTTCAGCGAGTTGGTCGCCATCTCGTGCAGGACCAGCGCCATCGTCGTATAGGCCGCCGGAGAGATCATCGCATCCGGACCGTCGATCAGGACCCGTGCTGATTTTGCCTGGGCGTAGGCTTCGAATTCGCAGTGGATCAGCGCCTTGAGCGAGGACGGTTCCCACTTCTCGCTGGTCAGCTGGTCGTGGGCGCGGGCCAGCGACTGGATGCGTCCGTCAAGGCTGTCGGTGAAATCCGTCAGGCTGCGCGCGCCGCTGCTGGACTGGGACACCAGCCCCCGCATCAGGTTCAGGATGTTGCGAACCCGGTGGTTGAGTTCGGAAATCAGCAGCTGCTGCTGTTCCTGCGCCCGCTTGCGTTCGCCGTTGGCGGCATCGGTGATCTTCAGGAAGATCTCCAGCAGGACGATGCGCAGCCGCTCGGCGACGTGGTTGTCCTGGACCGACCAGGGGGCCGACCTGCCCTCGACCGTCTCGGTCCAGACCTCGAAGCTCTTGCGCGGGGTCAGGCGGGTGCCGTTCGGACCGAGGGTCGCGGGCTTGGCCGGATCGCCGGCCCAGTTGACCTTGGACGCAATCGGCTTGCGGAACAGGATCAGGTAGTCGCGCGGCCGGCGCGAGATCGGGATCGCCAGCATCCCGGACGCCCGGTTCATGTAATCGCGGGCATCCGGCAGCAGCCGGGACAGGCTGTCGCTGGCGAACACCGACGGACCGGCGCGTGTATCCAGCATCCGAGCGATCTTGCGGAACTCTTCCTCGGTCGGGACGCTGCCGGTGGCGGTAAAGGTCTCGTCCAGATAAAGGACCATCCCGTCATGGCTTACGGACCGGCCAATGTCGCGCGAGACGGAGAACAGGGTCTCCGACAGACCCCGCCCCTCGGCCAGATTCGCCATCAGCGCGGTCTGCATCCGGCCGCTTTCGTCCTGCGCCTTCAGTCGGAACGACTCCTCCTGCCGGCTGATCTCGTAGGAGAACATGTGCCCGAACATCTCGATCGCCGTGCGGCGCTCGTAGTCGATGTAGCGCGAACTGTCGTGGTGGCAGGCGAACAGCCCCCACAACTCGCCGTTTCGGAGGATAGAGACGGACATCGACGCGCCGACGCCCATGTTCTTGAGGTATTCAATATGGATGGGCGAAACGGCGCGGGTGACGGCCAGAGACAGGTCGATCGGGCTGCCGTCCAGGCTGAGTTGCGGCTCGATCATCGAACCGTCGTCCTCGACATCGGCGATCAGCCGCAGCAGGGACCGGCGATAAAGCTCGCGCGCCTGCGCGGGGATGTCCGACGCGGGAAAGTTCAGCCCCATATAACGCGACTGCCCGTCCGCCCGGTCCTCGGCGATGACACGTCCGGACTTGTCGGGTTGAAACTGGTAGACCATCACGCTGTCGAAACCCGACAGCATCCGCAGCCCGCGCGCGGCCTCTCGGGCGAGGTCCGGCAGCTCGTTCAGCCCCTTCAGCCTGTTCAGGCAGGGATAGACCTCGGACATGACGTCGGCTTCGCGGGGGCCGGCCTTGGGCTCGAACTCGATGATCAGGTGACGCCCGCTCTGGTGCACGGACACGTCGAACAGCTTGTCCTGTCCGCGCAGGACGATGCCGAACAGCCGCACCGCCCCGTCACGGCCTTCCAGCGCGCCCATGTTGCGGCGGATGCGGTCCATCGCATCGGACACGATCAGCTCGGACAGGGGACGGCCAAGCGCCTCTTCCACCTCGAAGCCCAGCACCGCGGGCAGGTTGTCGGAAGCGTGCTGCACTAGCCAGTCGGACGAAAGCGCCAGAAGGGCGCCATAGGACTGGACACGGCCCAGAAGGTGGATCGGTTCACGATCGCAGTTCGTCAGGTCGACAGCCTGTTCGGCGGACTGACCTGCAGAAGGGTGGGAAGTCACACGAACCCGCCAGTGGACGTTGCCGATATGGCAGAGGCCCGGATGAAGATGTCAAAGCAGCAGTCGGTGTCCATCACGATGCGGATCGCGCGTTCCGACTCCGGGTCTATTGCGTCCAGCCGCGCGCACAGATCGCGCCAGTCGCCCCCCGAGCGGTTCGTGAAATAGGACGGCAGCGGGTCGATTCCGCCGGCGAGCAGTTTCCTGCGGATCACCTCGGTCCCCAGTCCGGAGCCGAGCACGACATAGGCCACCGCCAACGGGTCCAGCCCACGCGGCGCGATCATGTTGTCCGTCGCCGGTATCCCCCACGCCGCACAGTCCGTCCGCAACGCCGAAACGGCCGCCGCCAGCGCCTCGTCCGTGCCGGACGGCAGACCGCCCAGCGACACACGGGCCAGCGCGCTGAAAGCTGTCAGGTGAGTTGAGAGAAACGCCGCCATGTGGCCCTTGGGATCCGTCAACACAGATCCCAGCACCTCTTCTGCGCGGTCGTGGGCGGGGCGGGTTGCATCGCGCAGATAAAAACGGAAACCCCTGCGCGGGTCTTGTATCGGGCCAAGTCGACCGGCCCCGGCATGTGCGTTCAACGACTCAACCCTGTCAGAAAGTGTTCTGGTTCTAAGCTGTCAAACGCAGCGCAGGCGGGAAGGTTCCACGCCCATTCAACTTTTTTTGCGGGTGGCCACGGCGGTTATATCCCGGCTTCAGTCCAGAGTCCGGCGGAACCTCAGCAGCGTGACCGCCGTCAGCGCCAGAACGAAAATTCCGAGCGAGATGAAGGGCCCCGCGACGATGGCCACATCCGCGCCTTTCAGCATGACGGACCGGATCAACCGCAGGAAATGCGTCAGCGGAAACACTTCGCCCAGAACCTGAGCCCAGGCCGGCATGCCCCTGTAGGGAAACATGAATCCCGACAGCAGGAGCGACGGCAGAAAGAAGAAGAACGTCAGTTGCATCGCCTGCATCTGTGTCCGCGCGACGGTCGAGATCAGGTAGCCGAGGATCACCAGCGCCAGAACGAAGACAAAGACCCCCGCAAGGATCAGCGGCAGGCTTCCGACAAAGGGGATCGCGAACAGCAGCCGCGCCGCGATCAGGACCACCGTCACCTGCACCGCGCCGACGGCGAGGTAGGGGACGATCTTGCCCAGCATGATCTCCAGCGGCGTGGCGGGCATCGACAGCAGGTTCTCCATCGTCCCCCGCTCGGTCTCGCGCGTCAGGGCCATGGCGGTCATCATCACCATCGTGAGTTGCAGGATCACCCCCAGCAGGGCCGGGACGATGTTGTATTGCGTAACGCCCTCGGGATTGAACCGCTTGTGCACGGTGATCGCGACGCCGTGTGGCGCGGCGGGGGAGGAACCCGCCTCGCGCTCCAGCGCCTCGGCCGCAACAGTCGAGAGGGTGGAAATCGCCCCCGAGGCGACCGAAGGATCGGTCGCGTCCGCCTCGATCAGCATCGGCGCGGCCTCGCCCCGCTCGATCCGGCGCCCGAAATCCGAGGGCACGGTCACGACGAAGGCGACGTCGCCCCGTTCGATCATCGCCTCGGCCTCGCCCGCCGTCGCGTTCGGGGCGACGAAGCGGTAGTAGCCGGTCAGCTCCAGCGCCGAGACCATGGCGCGGGTGAACCGGTCCTGAGTGGGCGCGACGAGGGCCGCGGGCAGTTCCTTGGGGTCGGTGTTGATGGCATAGCCGAACAGGACGAGCTGCAGCAGCGGAATGCCCAGCATCATCCCGAAGGTCAGCCGGTCGCGCCGCATCTGGATCGTTTCCTTGGTCAGCAGCGCGCGCAGGCGGAGGAACGAGAAGAAGCGGCTCATGCCATGTTGTCCTCTGCCGTCGACATAAGTTCGATGAACACGTCCTCGAGGCTCGTTTCGGCCACCGACGTGGTTGCGCCGACCTCTTTCGCCACCGCCTCCACACTAGCCTTCAGCGCCGCCGCATCTTCACCCACCACGTGAAGAGTGGCCCCGAAAGGTGCGACCTGCGACACACCTTTCGCGCCGCGCAGCCTGCGGGCGGCCTCGGACAGCCCCTGCCCCTCCAGCACCATGGTCGTCAGCCCGGCTTCACGCACGACCTGCGCCACGGTGCCATGCGCGATCAGTTGGCCGTAGGAGATATAGGCGATCCGGTGACAGCGCTCGGCCTCGTCCATGTAGTGGGTCGAAACGAGGACGGTCAGCCCGTCCGCCGCCAGCCGGTGGATCTCGTCCCAGAAATCGCGCCGCGCCTTGGGGTCCACACCCGCCGTCGGTTCGTCCAGCATCAGCAGGTCGGGTTTGTGCATGATGCAGGCCGCCAGGGCCAGGCGCTGTTTCCACCCGCCCGACAGCGATCCCGCCAGCTGGTTGCGGCGCGAGGTCAGGCCGAGGTCCTCGAGCGTGTCCGCGACGACCTTCCGAGCCGGCGTCATCCCGTAGAGGCCGGCGACGAAACGCAGGTTCTCGGCGATCGTGAGGTCCTCGTAGAAGGAGAACTTCTGCGTCATGTAGCCGACCCGCCGCTTGATCGCCCGCCTCTCGCGCCGGATGTCGTGGCCCAGCACCCTGCCCTCGCCCTCGGTCGGTTCCAGCAGGCCGCACATCATGCGGATGGTGGTGGTCTTGCCCGACCCGTTCGGGCCGAGAAAGCCCATGATCTCGCCCTTGCGCACATCCAGCGACACGCCGTTCACGACGGTCTTGTCCCCGAACCGCTTGGTCAGGTCGGTGACGCGGATCGCGGGCTCGGTCACCGCGCGGCCCCCGGCAGGGTGACATCGACGATCTGGCCCGGCTTCAAACGGCTTTCGCCCTCGGGCCGGGCCTCGATCAGGTAGACCAGCTTCTGCCGGTTCTCGAGCGAGTAGATCACTGGCGGCGTGAACTCCGGCTCGTCTGAGATGTAGATGATCCGCGCCGTCAGCCCCGCCGCGCAGCCGTCGCAGCCGACCCTGAGCGCATCGCCGACCGCGATCTCGGCAAACGACCGTTCGGGGACGTAGAGCCGCAGCTTGACGGCATTCGCGCCCAGCACCGACAGAACCGGGGCGGAGGGGCCAGCGATCTCGCCGCCCGTGCGGATCACGTCGACCACCGTCACCGGCTCGTCCAGCTTCAGTTCGCGCTGCGTCAGCTTCCACTTGACCTGATCGCGAGCCGCCTTTGCCGCGCTGACGGCGGCGCGGGCGCGGGCGATCTCCTGCTCGCGCGCGGGCAGGCGCGCGACGGTCAGCTGCGCCTCGATCTCGGCCACCTTGGCGGCGGCGACCTGCGCGGCGGTCACGGCATCCTCGCGCTGTGCGTCGGTGGTCACGCCGCGCTCGGCCAGCCGCACGATCCGTTCGCGCTGCCGCTCGGCCTCCTCGGCCTGAAGCCGTGCGGAGGCGAGGTTCGCTTCGATGACGCTGATCTCCTCCTGCCGCGCGCCCTGCAGCAGGTTCGCAAGCTCGCTGTCCGCCTGCGCCAGCTGTGCCTCGGCCTGCGCCAGCGCGATCTCGGCATCCTCGCGCTCCATGGCGACCAGCACCGCCCCGGCCTCCACCCGGTCGCCGCGTTCGACGTTCACCGCGCGGATCTGCGCGGTCTCGACCGGGGCGACGAGGGTATATTCGCCCTCGACATAGCCGGTCGCGAAAGGGGATGGCGCGGCGCAGGAGGCAAAGAGCGAGGCCGCGAGCGGCAGAGAACAGAGACTCATCATACACGGTGCCTTTCGATGGCGGCATGCAGGTTGGCGACGACGGTGTCGGCGATGACCCCGGCCTCGGCGGGGCCGATGGCGGACCAGCCCATGCGACGGGCGACCAGCGGCGACGCGACGTTGAAGTAAAGGACCTGCCCCACCATCGCGAAGACGGTCAGGCGGACCTCGTCCGCCTCCGCGTTCTGCCCGGTGGCCATGGCCCAGAGGCTACAGAGCGCCTTGTGACGCGGCTCGATCACCTGCGCATAGAACCTGTCGGACATGCTGCCCGCGCCGGTGATGTCCCGGACGACGAAAGCCACCAGGTCGCGGGCCTCCGGCGCCGTCGCCATGACCGAGGCCATGCCCCTCAGGATCCGCTCCAGCATGCGTGCGGCGGTCTCGGGCGTGGCGGCGCGGGGCGCCTCGCCGGCGTCACCCCACGCCTCGGTGATCCGGGCGGCCAGGGCTTCGATACAGGCGTCGCGCAGACCTTCCTTGCCGCCGAAGTGGTAGGCGATGGAGGCGACGTTGGTGTCAGCCTGCCCCGCGATGGCGCGGGTCGACGCACCGTCATAGCCGTCGCGGCCGAACAGCTTGAGCGCCGCCTCGATCAGGCGGGTGCGGGTGTCGGTGGAGGATCGGGGCGACTCGGTCATGGCTCAATCTTAATCAATCGTTTGATTAAATCCAATCCCCGGCAATGCACGTCCCTGAATTCGCGCCCCGCAGGTTGGACGGCCACCGCCCCTGCCCCAAGATGCCGCGACTGGCGGCGCCGAGGGACGGGCGCGATATGAGGAGGGCCGGACATGACCGAACTGGTGACCACATCCGATAGCGGGCACGTGCGCACGATCACGCTGAACCGGCCGGACAAGATGAACGCGCTCAGCCGCGAACTGGCCTGGGGCGTGATCGAGGCGGTGGATGCCGCCGCCAAGGATGACAACGTCTGGGTCGTCGCGCTGACAGGCTCGGGCAAGGCATTCTGCGCCGGGCTCGACCTGACCGGATCGGCGGACTATTCGCCCAAGTCCCCGATGGACGCGCAGCTCGACGATGTGGGCTGGGTCGGCAACTTCGTCCTCGCTCTGCGCAAGCGCTGCGACAAGCCCGTGGTGGCCGGGGTCAACGGCGTGGCGGTCGGCGCGGGGCTGGGCCTCGCCATGGCCGCCGACGTGCGGATCGTGGCCGACAGCGCGCGGCTGATGGCGGGCTACACGCGGATCGGCGGGTCGCCGGATGCGGGGCTGACGATCACGCTGCCGCAGGCCATGGGCTACGAGAAGGCGATGCGCTTCATGATGGAAAACCGCACCGTCACCGGGGCGGAGGCGGTCGAGTGGGGCATGGCGGGCGAAGCCGTGGCCGACGACGCGCTGGCGGGCCGGTTGCAGGAGTATTGCCAGACCCTGTGCAACTGGTCGCCGATCACCATGCGCCTGCTGAAACGGGGCATCGTGAAGTCCTACGAGTCCACCGACATGGAACAGCAGCTGCGCTACGAGGTGCAGAACATCCGCATGGCCTTTGCCAGCGAGGATGCGAAGGAGGCCCGCAAGGCGTTCCTCGAAAAGCGGTCGCCGGTGTTCAAGGGACGCTGAGCCCGCAGGCCGGGGCGCGGCCTTGTCCGCGCCTCGACCTATAAGTTTCACAGATGATTTCATAAGTGTTGCAGATGCGCGCGCTTTTCAGCATAAGCTCGCGCATTCGCGTTGCGACACGGACTCCGACACGCCCGAACGGGCCCCGCCCGCATTGACGGGACCGCCCCGAGAGCTTTCCTTGACGCAATCGACCAGACGGGAACGGGCCGGACCAAGGCCCGGATTGCAACGAAGCGGCGCACCGGCCGCACAAGGAACGGGACGACCATGACGAAAACCAAGGCACGCCAGCTGCGGGACATGATCCAGAGCAGCGAACTGGAATTCCTGATGGAGGCGCATAACGGCGTCAGCGCCAAGATCGCCGAACGGACGGGGTTCAAGGGCCTCTGGGCGTCGGGCCTGTGCCTGTCGACCTCCTACGGCATCCGCGACCGGAACGAGGCGTCGTGGACGCAGGTTCTGGAGACCGTGGAGTTCATGGCGGACGCGACCGATGTGCCGATCCTGCTGGACGGCGACACCGGCTATGGCGACTTCAACAACGTGGCGCGGCTGGTCAAGAAGCTGTGCCAGCGCGACGTGGCCGGCGTCTGCATCGAGGACAAGCTGTTCCCCAAGCAGAACTCCTTCCTCGGCGACGCGCAGCCGCTGCTGACGATCCCCGACTTCACCGCCAAGATCCGGGCGGCCAAGGATGCGCAGTCCGATCCCGACTTCATCTTCGTGGCACGGGTCGAGGCGCTGATCGCCGGGCGGTCGATGCAGGAGGCGCTGGACCGTGCCGGGGCCTACCGGCAGGCCGGGGCCGACGCGATCCTGATTCACTCCAAGAAGGCGGACTCGAAAGAGATCGAGGAGTTCTGCCGCCAGTGGGACAACGCCTGCCCCGTCGTCATCGTGCCGACCAAGTATCACCAGACCCCGATGGACGTGTTCCGCGATCTGGGCGTCTCGACCACGATCTGGGCGAACCACGCCATGCGCGCCGCCATCGTCGCGATTTCCGAGGTCTGCGAAGAGATCTACCGCACGCAGTCGATCTCGGCGGTCGAGCAGAAGGTCGCCACGCTGACCGAGGTCTTCGACCTGACCGGCGAGAACGTCTTTGACGATTTCGTCCGCAAGGTCAGCGCCTGAGTCCCGTCATGGTGTCCACCGCACGTTGGGCCACCGCGCTGGTCGAAGCCGGTTACGGCTTCGCCTCGGGCGTGCCCTGCTCCAGCCTTGCCGCGCTCCAGACGTTCTTCCTGTCCTCCCCGCGTGTCGACTATGTCGCCGCGACGAACGAAGGTCAGGCCGTCGCCGCCGCCGCCGGGGCCGTCATGGCCGGGCGGCGGTCGGTCGTTCTGATGCAGAACTCCGGGTTGGGAAACGCCGTCAACCCGCTGACATCGCTGATCGAACCCTTCGGACTGCCGCTGCTGCTGATCACCTCGTGGCGCGGCAAGCCGGGCATGAAGGACGAGCCTCAGCACGAACGCATGGGCCACGCCACGCACCCCCTGCTGGACGCGATGGAGATCCCGTGGGTCACGCTGTCGGATGACGAGGACACGGCGCTGGCGCAACTGGCCGAGGTGCTGGCGCGGATCGAGACCGAACAGCGCTGCATCGCCATCGTCGTGCCCGACAAGACCTTCGACAAGATCAAGGCCGAGGAAAAGCCGGTCAGCCGCCGCGACGAAGGCGATTACGCCGACCTCACCACCGGCGGCGCGCTGTTGCCCCGGATCGAGGTCCTGCGCCACATCACCCACGGGTTCGACCCCGCCGCGATCCGCCTCGCCACCACCGGCAAGACCGGGCGCGAGATGTTCGCGACCGCCGATCTGGACAGCAACCTCTACGTGGTCGGCTCCATGGGCCTCGCCTCGTCCATCGGGCTGGGCATGGCGCTGTCGACCAAGGAAAAGGTGCTGGTCATCGACGGCGACGGCGCGGCGCTGATGCACATGGGCGCGATCCCGATGATCGCGAGCTATGCGCCCGCCAACCTGATCCACCTCGTGCTGGACAACGGCGCCTACGATTCCACCGGCGGGCAGGCGACGATCTCGCTCAACACGCCGTTCGCCAAGGTCGCCGCCGCCTGCGGCTATGCCAGTTCCTACCGGGTCGACGACCTCGCCGGGCTGGACCGCGCGCTCGCGGGGAACCAGGAGGGGCCGGTCATGATCCACATGCCGATCCTGCCCGGCTCGATGGACGACCTGCCCCGCCCCGACAAGACCCCGCGCGAGGTGCTGTCGCGCCTGCGCACCCGCTTCGATTTCCCGACCTTGGAGGCCACCGCATGAGCGCCTACCTCTTCACCCCCGGCCCGCTGACCACCTCCGACGCCGTGCGTCAGGCGATGACGACCGACTGGGGCTCCCGCGACAAGCGCTTCATCGCGCTGACCTCCGAGGTGCGCACCCGTCTGGAGGCGCTGGTCAACGCGGGCGACAGCCACGCGGCGGTGCTGATGCAGGGCAGCGGGACATTCGCGGTCGAAGCGGCGATCGCCACGCTGGTCGGCCCGGAGGATCGCCTGCTGGTGGTCATCAACGGCGAATACGGCAAGCGCATCCGCACCATCGCGGCCCGGATGGGCAAATCGGTGGAAACGCTGGAATTCGGCGAGACCGAAGCGGTCGATCCCGCCCGCCTCGCCACGCATCTGGCCGCGAACCCCGGCATCACCATGGTCGCCGTCGTCCACCTGGAAACCACGACCGGCCTGCTCAACCCGCTGCCCGAGATTGCCGCGACCGTGGCAGACGCCGGCGCGCTGCTCCTGCTCGACGCGATGGCCAGCTTCGGCGCATATGACATCGACGTCGCCGCCCTGCCCTGCGCCGCCGTCATCGCATCGTCCAACAAGGGGCTGCACGGCACGCCCGGCATCGGCTTCGTCATCGCCGACCGCGCGCTGCTGGCCGCACGCGCCGGGGTCTCGCCCTCGCTGTCGCTCGACCTGCAGGACCAACTGCGCGGCTTCGAGGCGAATGGCCAGTGGCGGTTCACACCGCCGACCCACGTTCTCGCCGCGCTACACTGCGCGCTGGAGGAACATGCGGCCGAAGGCGGCTGCGCCGGACGGCTGACGACCTATCAGGCCAACGCCGCGCGGGTGACGAAGGGGCTGGAGGCGCTCGGCTACCGCGCGACCCTGCCCGAGGCACTGCGCTCGGCGGTGATCCTGACCTTCGACAGCCCCGAGGGCGGCTGGTTCGACTTCACCCGCCTCTATGACGCGCTGGCCGAGCGGGGCTGCTGCATCTACCCCGGCAAGCTGACGCAGACCGAGACGTTCCGCGTCGGCTGCATCGGCGCCCTGCCCCCGCAGGCCTTCGACGCGCTGCTCTCCGGTTTCGCCGAGGTCACGCAGCAGATGCGCCAGCGCGACCTCGCAGGGGTCAAGTGACCCGCTGGCCCCACGCTCAGTCGTCGGGCCGCGCCAGTTCCCACAACTCGGTGACCGTCGCGTAGTCGCGATAGCCAAGGCGCGAGATCGGTCGCGCCTTTTCCACGTCGAACCGGCCCTCGCGGATGTAATCGTCGTTGATGTGCGTCCGGACGAAATCTCCGATCACGAAATACTTGTTCAGCAAGGTCCCGTGGCGGTCACGCATCTGCTCCGCCGACAACGTCACGCATTCCAGCGCCGCCGGGCTCTCGGCGACGAAGGGGGCGGCAATCTCGACCGACTTGCCTATGGTCACGCCCGCCTTGGCGAACTCGTCCACGCCATCCGGATGCGCGGAGGACGAGATGTTCATGGCCGTGATCAGCGCCTCGGTGGACAGTGAAAACGTGAACTCTCCGGTGGCCTTGGCATTCACGTAGGAATGTTTCGCCCCCTCGCTGCTGAAGCCGATCATGTTCGGGTTGGACCCGACCCCGCAAAAGAAGGAATAGGGCCCCAGGTTCGGAACGCCGTCCGCATTGAGCGTGCCGATCCAGCCGATCGGGCGGGGTGCGATGATTGCCTTGAACGGGTCATGGCTGAGGATCGCGGGCCGGTCTTTTCCATAGTGCATGAGCGACATTTCCTTGTGGTGCCTGGACTTTGCGCGCGCCGGTCGGGTCCGGCCATGGCCGCCGGGACGGCTGCCGCGCGCGGGGATAAGCTGAGTTTGCGGTGCCGAATTTGCGACCGCAACCATCCCCAACGCTGCATATGAGAAAAGTCAATGGTTCCAGACGCTTGCGGAAAGTCAGTCCGCAGGGCGGAACCCCGGCCTAACCCTCTGTGATCGCAAGAGGAAAAAACCTCGCCCATCGGGAAATCACCGGAAATGGGGATATGTCGGGCCGACACGGCCCGGATGACCCGCTTGACGCGATACCGGGCCGCACGAAGATTGAGCGCGACATCAGCATGTTCCACAGGCGGGAGGAGACTTCGGCAGCGCCGGAGCCGCGGGACATGCGACAGGAGCGAGGAGGCCCCGTGGAAACCCGCAGGATTTATCAGGCCATTGCCGAAGCCTTTCATGCCGAGGGCGTGCGCACCGCGTTCAGCCTGACCGGCGACGGCAACATGCACTGGGAAGCGGCGCTGGCCGCGATGCCGGGCGTTCACAGCTATCACGTCCGCCACGAACATGCGGCGGTCGCCATGGCCTCTGCCTGGGCGCGCAAGACGGGCGAGGTCGGCGTGGCCTCGGTCACCTGCGGACCGGGCCTGACGCAGATCATGACCGCCCTGGCCACCGCTGCGCATGCCCGCATCCCGCTGGTGGTGTTCTCGGGCGAGGATCCGATCGATTCCACATGGTACAACCAGCGCATCGACCAGGAACCGCTGGTGCTGGGCTGCGGCGCCGCTTACGTCGCCGCGCGCTCGGCCAAGCTGATCGACCACCACGTCATGGAGGCCTTCACCATCGCGCGCAGCGAACGGCGCCCGGTGGTTCTGGCCGCGCCCCTCGACCTGCAGAAGCAGGCGATCCCGACGGGCACCTACATCCCGTCACACGTCCTGATGCCCGAAGACTCGCCCCGGCGCCCCGATCCCGCCCAGATCGAGCGCGCGGTGGAACGGATCCGTGCCGCGAAACGCATCGTGATCCTCGGCGGACGGGGGGCCCATGCCTCTGGTTGCCGCGCGATCTGCGAGGAGCTGGCGGAAGCCTGGGACGCCGCGCTAACCGTCACCCTGCCCGCCAAGGGCCTGTTCGAGGGCAATCCGCGCTACATCGGCGTGACCGGCGGCTTTGCGCATGTGGCGACACGGGCGGTGATGGAACAGGCGGATCTCGTGCTGGCCGTCGGGGCCAGCCTGTCGTCGCACACCAGCGACGCCAACGCGCTGTTCTCGCCCGAGGACGTGATCCAGATCGACCCGACCCCGCCTATGCTGAAACACGGCCAGACCCCGGCCCGCCAACATGTCACCGCAGATGCGGCGCTGGCGCTGGCCGAGATCGCGGAATGGGTGCGCAACGACGCGCCCCGCAGCCCGCAGTCCGGCTGGGACGTCGCCACGCACGCGAAACGCGTGATGACCGAGGCCCCGGACGCCACCCCGCGCCCCGCGCTCAACGGCTATCACGACCCGATGGACGTCGCCGCCGCGCTGTCGAAAGCGGCCCCGTCGCACTGGGCCCATGTCGGTGCGGCAGGCCACTGCGCGTGGTTCACCGCGCATATCCACGGCCGCGACGCGGACAACACCCTGACCATCCGCGAATTCGGCGCGATCGGGAACGGCATCTGCTATGCCGCCGGTCGCTGGGCCGCGGGCGGCGGCCAGCCGGTGATGATGACCGAGGGCGACGGCGGCTTCCTGATGCACGTGCAGGAGCTGGAGACGGTCGCCCGCTACAACATGAAGATCCTGTTCTGCATCTTCAACGACGGCGCCTACGGGTCCGAGATCCACAAGCTGCGCGCTGACGGGCTGACCGACCACGGCGCCGTCTTCGGACACCGCGACCTTGCCGCGCTGGCGCGGGGCTTCGGGATATCCGGCACCCGCGTGGACGACCTGTCGCAACTGCCCGATCTCGTGAAGGATTTCGAGGCGGGTGACGGGCCGATGCTGTGGGATTTCCACGTTTCCGATCAGGTCATGGCCCCCACGATGCGGCGCCAGACCCAGAGTTCGCCACTCAGACGCCAACAGCCCGGAGGGGCCAGCGCAGCGAAAACCTGAAACATCAAGGGAGGAGTCAAAAATGAAACTGAAGGCACTTGGCCTCACGGCCGCACTGGCCGCACTGCCGTTCGGCGCGATGGCGCAGGACTTTCCGAACCGCGACGTCACGATCGTCGTGCCCTACAGCCCGGCGGGCTCGACCGACCCGGTCGCGCGCTTCATCGGCGGCGAGCTGCAGAAGATGTGGGGCGTCAACGTCCTGATCGAAAGCAAGCCCGGCGCGGGCGCGACCATCGGCACCGCCTATGTCGCGACCCAGCCCGCGGATGGCTACACCGTCCTGCTGACGACCCCCGCCTATACGACGGCCCCGTCGGTCTACAAGGATCTGCCCTACGATCCGCTCAATGACCTCGTGCCCGTCGCGCAGACCGGGTTCACCCAGTTCGTCGTCGCCGCCGGGCCGAGCGTGAAATCCGATACGCTCGAAGGCTTCATCGAAGAGGCGCAGAGCCGGCAGATCTTCATGTCGACGTCCGGCCTCGGGTCGTCGGGGCACTTCGTGTCCGAACTCTTTGCCCGCGCCGCGGGCCTGCCCGACGCGATCCCGGTGCACTACAAGGGCGGATCGCCCGCGCAGGTCGACGTGATCGGCGGACGGGCCGACACCTATGTCGGTTCGGTGCTGGCCGTTCTGGGCAACGTCGAGGCGGGCAAGATGAAACCGCTGGTCGTGCTGGGCAACACCCCGGCGGCCAAGTTCCCCGACACGCCCACCGCGGCAGAGGCCGGGATCGACGCCGACGTGACCTTCTGGTGGGGCGTCTTTGCCCCGGCCGGCACGCCGGATGACATCGTCAAGAAGATCCACGACGACATGATGACGGTGCTGGAAAGCGATGTGGGGCAGGAATACCTCGCCTCGAATTCCGCCGCCCTGAACAACCTGTCGGTCGAAGAGTTCCAGGACTTCATCAAGAAGGACCTCGAGGAATGGAAGAAGCTGGCCGAGGAACGCGGGATCGAAGCGAACTGATCGCCACTCTTGCGGCGCGGCCGGGACCGGCCGCGTCCACCCCGACAGGATGACCGACATGAAAAGACTGACCGGCAAGATCGCCGAAGACCGCATCCGGCTGATGGACACGCCGCGTCCGCCCGATGGCATCATCGACCGCATCCGCGCCATCGGCTGCGACACGAGCCTGCTGAGCGACGCTATGGACGACCTCGGCATCGCCGGGGCGCTGAACGCGTCGGACTACCGCCCGACACTGCCGGGTGCGGCGACGGTCGGCCCCGCCGTCACCGTCCGCAACATTCCGGCCGAGAAGCACCCGACCCCGCTGGACCGCGCCCGCGCCAAGCAGAACGGCATGGCCGAGATGGAGGCGCACAACCTCGCCAGCCCCGGCGACATCATCGTGATCGAGGGCGTGCCGGGCCTGTCGAACATGGGCGGCATCTCGGCCCTGATCGCCAAGGTGCGCGGCATCGCAGGCGCCGTCATCAAGGGCGGCATCCGCGACGTGGCGCATTCGCGCGGCGAAGGTTTTCCGATCTGGGCGACCGAGGTCAGCCCGATCACAGGCAAATGGCGGATCGAGACGGTCGAGATCAACGGCACCATCAACCTCGACGGCGTGCGGGTGCGGGCGGGCGACCTGATCGTGGCCGACGACACCGGCGTCTGCGTGGTGCCGCCCGAACATGCCGATGCGATCCTCAAGATCGCCGAAGGCCAGAAGGCGCTGGAGGACATCAAGATCGAAGCGGTCAAGTCCGGCGCCCATATCGCAGACCTCCCGGCCAAGCTGCCGGGCTGAAACCGAGCGGAGGACTTAAGTGAACCGACTGGACCGGACCGACCTGCTGGCGGGCCTCTTCGTGATCGCCATGGGGCTCTACTTCGCCATCGGCGGCCTTGAATACCGGATGGGCACCGTGGTCCGCATGGGACCGGGCTTCGTCCCCGTAAGCCTCGGTGTGCTGGCGGTCATCCTCGGCGCAGGCATCTGCCTCGCCGCGTTCCGCCGCGCCGGGGCGCTGCCCGAGATCGACCTGCGTCAGACGCTGTTCGTGCTGGGCACCATCGTCGTCTTCGCGCTGCTGCTGGAACGTCTGGGGCTGATCCCCGCGGCCTTCCTCTCGGTTCTGACCGCTTCGGCGGCACTGCCCGTCACGCGGCCCGTCAGCAACCTCGTGCTGGCGGTCTGCGTGGCCGTCGGCACATGGGCGGTCTTCGTCCTGATCCTCGGCCTTCCCATTCCCGCTTTCAGGTTCGCATTCTGATGGGCCTTTATGACAACATCATCCTCGGGTTCAGCACGGCGATCAGCCCGGTAAACCTGCTGTACTGCTTCATCGGCGTGTTCTTCGGCACCCTCCTCGGCGCCCTGCCCGGCATCGGATCGCTTGCCGCCGTATCGATCCTGCTGCCGCTCACCTTCTCGCTCGACCCGACCACCGCGCTGGTGATGCTGGCCGGGGTCTATTATGGGGCGGAATACGGCGGCTCGACCTCGTCGATCCTGCTGAACCTGCCGGGCACACCTTCGAACGCGATCACCTGCCTCGACGGCTACCCGATGGCCCAGCAGGGCCGCGCTGGCGTGGCGCTGTTCACGACGACCATCGCGTCGTTCTTCGGTGGCTCGGTCGGGATCATCGCGCTCTACACCATTTCGCCCCTGCTGGCCGATGCGGCCATCGCCATGGGACCGGCGGATTACTTCTCGCTCATGGTGGCCGGGCTGGTGGCCGCCGCCGCCGTCACGCAGGAAGAGCCGCTCAAGGGGCTGGCCATGGTCGTATTCGGCCTCGCGCTCGGCACCGTCGGCACGGATATCGACAGCGGCGTCGCCCGGTTCCACTGGGACATGCTGGAGCTGCGCGACGGGATCAGCTTCATCGCGCTGGCCATGGGCCTGTTCGGGGTGAGCGAGGTGATCCTGTCCCTGTCGACCATGGACCAGCGCAACGTCAAGCAGCGCGTCACCCTGCGGGGCATGCTGCCGACCCGCGACGAATGGCGGCGCAGCGTCAAACCCGCGCTGCGCGGCGCGGGCATCGGCGGCGTCTTCGGCGCATTGCCCGGCACCGGGCCGACCATCGGCACCTTCATCGGCTACACGCTGGAACAGCGGCTGCACAAGGATCCGTCGATCTTCGGCAAGGGCGCGATCGAGGGCATTGTGTCGCCCGAGACGGCGAACAACGCCGCCGTCCAGACCGCCTTCATCCCGACGCTGACACTGGGCGTTCCGGGCAGTGCGACCATGGCGATCATGCTGGGCGCGCTGATGATGAACGGGGTGGCGCCGGGGCCGAACCTGATCAACTCGAACCCCGAGATCTTCTGGGGCCTCGCCGCCAGTTTCTGGATCGGCAATGTGTTCCTGCTGATCCTGAACATCCCGCTGATCGGCATCTGGGTGCGGCTGCTGCAGATCCCCTATCACCTGCTCTACCCGGCGATCCTGATCCTGATCTGCGTGGGCACCTACACGATCCGGTCGAACGTGTTCGACATCTTCCTCGTGCTGACCTTCGGCATGATCGGCTTTGTCCTGCGCAAGCTCAGGTTCCAGCTTGCGCCCGTTCTGATCGGTTTCATCCTAGGCCCGATGATCGAGGAGAACTTCAAGCGGGCGATGATCTTTGGACGGGGTGACTTCACCTATCTCGTCAAGCAGCCGGTCTCGGGCGTGTTCCTTGCCCTCACCGCGCTGCTGATCGGCTGGGCGATCTACAAGACCGTCCGCCGCCGTCCCCGCCGGTCCGAGGCCTGATCGCCCCGGACCCGCGCGGCGCGGTTCACACCCGCGCCGCCGCGCTGTCCTTCAACGCTGCGGCGACGCGCTCAGCAATCTCGGGGTTCAGCAGGCGCGGCGGCACACGGCCCGCGCCCGCTTCGCAGAACACCTCGGCCGCCATCCGCGCCACGCGGGCGCGGCTTTCGCCGGTCACCCCGGCTGCGTGGTTGGTCGAGATCACCAGCGGGTGCCGGTAGAGCGGATGGTCCGCCGCCGGCGGCTCCTTCTCCCAGACATCCAGCCCGGCCCCCGACAGGTGCCCGCTTTGCAGCGCGGCCAGAACCGCGTCCTCGTCATGGATGCTGCCCCGCGCCGTCGTGACCAGCACGGCACCCTTCGGCAGCTTCGCCAGCGCCTCGGTCCCGATCATGCCCCGCGTTTCGGAGGTCAGCGGGCAATGCAGGCTCAGTATGTCCGACCGAGCCAGCAGATCGTCCAGTTCGACCTTCTCGGCACCGCGTTCCTGCGCTGTCTCCGCGTCTATATTGGGATCGTAGGCCAGCACATTGCAGTCGAAGGCCCGCATGTAGGCCGCAGTCCGCGTGCCCACATGGCCAAGGCCGACGATGCCCACCGTCCGCCCATGCAGTTCCCGCCCCATGAAGGCGCTGCGGTCCGCGGCCGTGCCGGAGCCGATGGCGGCACTGCATTCCGGGATGCGCTTGAGAATCGCCAGCATGAAGGCCAGCGCATGCTCCGCCACCGCCTCGGCATTGCCGCCGGCCTGGTTGCAGACGGCCACCCCGGCGCTGGAACAGGCGGGGACGTCGATGGTGTCGTAGCCGGCACCATAGGTCGCGGCCACCTTGAGGTTCGGCAGCTTGTCGAGCAGCTCCTGCCCCAGATGCAGGGGCAGCGGCAGTTCATCGCGCGAGGCGCGGACATAGTAGCCGTCGCATTCCGATAGCTCGCGGATAATTTCGTCGATCCCGTCGGCAAGCTTGAGTTGCACCAGCTCGCAGGTCTGGGCCGCTTCGATCGCCGTCAGGAAATCGGGATGCATCGGGCGTTCAAGATAGCCCACGCGGAATTTGGAATTGCGGATCATGCGGTCTCTCCCCTGCCGCGCCTGCGGCCTTGCTCCCGTCCGGGCCATGATCGGCGCCGGTATTGAAAGGCAAGTCTAGGGTTTCGATGCCGGACGCGCGACACCGGTGCCGCAGATCACAGGTGGAGGAACGCGGGCACGCCGGGCGTCGGTCATATGCTTGAGGGCCGGTTTGCTGGCCGCTGCCGGAAGGTCTCTTCGGATCATTCCGGTGCAAGTGGCGGACCGGGGAACACACCGATCAGCGTTGATAGCGCTAGTCTTTTCCGGGCGCGGCACCGCAATCGGCAGGGAACTGATCGTAGGGCTTGGCCTCCGCTGCCATGTCCCGGAGCAGTTCAAATTGTGTCTTGCTCATCTTGTCGCTCCAAGCCGGACGCAGAGGCCGATCGACAAAGGCTTAACATCAGTGTTTTGGCGACGACCAGGGAGGGGATCCCGGTGCCTGGCAAAGACCTCAATCTGTTCCGCGCGATGAGTTGCTCTGCCTCGTAAGTTCGGCAACATAGCTATACAGGTCAACGGCCTCTTGGTTCCTCCGAAGCCATCGCGCTCGAACAGCTTCGCTAACCTCCTCCGTCCTTTCTGCTGAGTTCAGGTGAGGGAGTTCAAGCGATACGTCGAACACGCGCTGGAACTGCCCTTCAAGTGCCGCGGGATCCTCGAGACAGCCGATGAAGACACAGCTATTGTGAATGAATTTTTCAGGATCGTCCCTCATCTCAAGCGGTAGATGGTCCCAAACCTGAGAGTCATTCTTCATCAAGTAGTCATCTAAGGACTCGAACGGGAACGGCGCGCGCAACCCGTTTTCAATCATCTTCTTGCTATAGAAGTAGTTCGATATCACCGCCTCAAAAGGATCTCGCAAGACCGTCATGAACTGCCTGGCTTCAGGATAGTATTGCTCCGCGCTCGTGTTCTCCGAATGGCGAAAGTGCCCGTGAACACAAATCGGTGAAGTTTTTGCAGCATTGACCAGATCTCGCCAGATGTAGCGAGCAGCCAGTTCCCGAACCAAGCCGCCAGGAACATCAATCCCCTTATTGTAATGAGTTAGCAAACCTTTTCGAAAATTCTCTTTGAGCCCCGGCCGAAAAGACGTCCCGCCCATTTTCGGAATATGCAAGGAAACAACCGGATCACGAGCATCGTACTCTCTCATGTTGATCTCAGCCTTTTTCTTGAGTGTCTCACCCCATTAACCATAGAGCAATATGCTCCGCTATTTGAATATAGGCCGGAAGCGCCACAGGAAAAGATTTGGATTAAGCCAAATCCGAATCTCGCTTTTTAATTTGGCCTTCTCAATAGGTTAGAGAGTCAATTCCTCATTATGAGCCAAACCCTCCTATCTGGACTTGTCTTTGCGAGCGCCCCAGGCCGCAACCTCGGCCCGGCTGAAGCGCTCAATCCGGCCCGTCTGGTCGACCATCAGCCAGCCCGCCATGCGAATGCGCGTCGTCCCGTGCCGCCTCGAGGTGCAGATCGATGTGGTCAACCAGCTCTTGCGCTGTCAGGCCCCGGCCGAACTTGATCATCGCCTCGCCGGTGCGCGACGGGTGATGACCCGGAGTTTCTGGCCGCATATTCCGAGGCGCGTAGGGCACCGGCTCCACCAACCGAGCGCCACGGTCCGAACAGCATCGCCGCCCTGTGACTCGCTTGCGCGAAGTCCGCCAAGTTCTCCGCTGCATCAAAGGGATATCAAGCGATCCTGCTGCGTCACGTAAAAGAAATGGTTGCCGACCACGGGCATGTCAGCTTTCGGGCAGTCCATCCCCGGCATATTCAGAAAGACGTTCGATCCGCGTCCGACAGAAGGCCACCCGCCGTGGACGCATGACGAGATGGACACCTTTCGGGACATGCGGTCGCCCAATACCACGAAGCGGCTCGTCTTCGAGGTGTTGTTCTGAACAGGCGCGCGGATCAGCGACGCGGTGTTGATAGGCCTTGGCATGGTCGGAAGAGGCGGCGTGCTGGCATACAAGCAGGTCAAGACCGGCGGAATGGCCTATGTCCCCTGGACGTGCCCTTTGCCTTCCTGCGGGGGCTCGTTAGGTGCCGACAGAGACCTGATGCGCGCTGCGTTGGCTGCGGCGACCAGCCGCCATATGACATTCCTCGCCACCGCGACAGGGCGCACAGGCTCCAACACGGCACTCGGAACGACGATCCGTGAAGCAGCGCGGGAAGCGAAGATCGAAAAGTCAGCTCACGGACTGAGAAAGGCAACAGCCGTAGCACTGGCCGACGCCGGAGGCACAACGCACCAAGTCGGCGCCTGAACGGGCCACGAGTCCCTAAAAGGAATAGAGCATTACACGCGTCAGGCTGATCGGAGGCGGGCGGTTCTAGGGATAGAGCCAGAACAGGACGTTGCAAAACACATCGAACTAAGTGCAAAACGGCAATGAAGTCCGTTTTTGTTCAATGCGTTACGAGGCAAGTGGCGGACCGAGGAGGATTCGAACCCCCGACCCCTTGATTCGTAGTCAAGTACTCTATCCAGCTGAGCTATCGGTCCGTGGTGTGGGCATGTAACGGTCAGCGCAGAGAGGTGCAAGGGGGAAATTCCCGGAAACCTGACCTGCCGCGGCGAAAGGCTACTGGGCCGCCTCCTCGAGCCCGGCCATCAGGCGCGGCAGCAGGATACGGAACCGGGTGCCCTCGGGGCCGGTGCTCTCCAGCACCAGCTGGCCGCCGTGTCCGCGCACCAGTTCCGCCGAGATCACGAGGCCCAGCCCAGCCCCGCCCTTGCGGGCCCCGCCCTGGAACGGGGTGAAGAGGTTGGCCTGCGCCTTGGGCGGCAGACCGGGGCCGGTGTCGGTCACGGTGATGACCCACTGCGCGTCTTCCTCCACGGCGGCGACCGAGATCTCGCCCTCCTCGCCCGTCGCCACGATGGCCTGCCGCGCGTTGCGCACGAGGTTGGCCAGAACGCGGTACAGCTGTTCCGAATCCGCCCGCACGGTCATCGTCGCGGGGATGTCCTCGGAAAAGTTCACCTCGCCGTCCCCGACGGCCAGCCGTTCACCGTCGATCACGTCCGACACGATGTCGGCCAGCCGCACCAGCCCGAGGCGCGGCGCGGGTTCCTCGGCACGGCCGAAGGCGAGCGTGCTTTCGCACAGGTTCACCGCACGGGTGATCGAGTTCACCAGCTTGGGCGCCAGCCGCTTGACCGACGGGTCCTCGGACGCCTCGATCCGGTCGGTGAACAGCTGCGCCGAGGTCAGGATGTTGCGCAGGTCGTGGCTGATCTTGGCGACCGCGCCGCCGAGCTGGGCGAGCCGTTCCTTCTGCTTGAGCGAGGCGGTGAGCTGCGTTTCCAGCTTCTGCAGCGCCTCCTCGGCGTCGCGCAGTTCGCGGATGCCCGCGTTCGGCTCGATGATCCGGCGCGCGTCCTCGGGCGCCTCGGCATAGAGCTGCATCGACCGGATCACGCCCTTGATCGGCTTCACCAGCAGCTGCCGGACGGACAGGAACAGCAGCAGCGCGGTAAAGACCGAGATCACCGCAGACATCATCAGGATGCGCAGGCCATAGGCGATCATCGCCTTGCGCATCGGCTGGCTTTCCATCGACACTTCGATCAGCAGCCCGGCCTCGTTCACCGGGTTGCCGATGACGCGGATCACCTTGGGATCGGGATCGGCCAGCCGCACCAGCGCATCGCGGATCAGTTCCCATGCCGACGCGTCGCGCAGGTCGAAGGTGGCCGCGATCGGGCGCGGCACGGGCGAGGACAGGATCAGTTCCCGCGCCTCGTTCCGGCGCAGCACGACGTTGAACACCTCGGCGTTGCGCAGCAGTTCCTCTTCGACATCCGGGTCGATCTGGTCGTTCGACAGCAGCGCGAGCGAGGCGATCTGCGCCCGTTCGAGGCGGGACAGCAGGTATTCCTCGCGGAATCGGGCCACCGACGGCGCGAAGATGAAGATCTCGGCCAGCATGACGAACAGCGTCGTCAGAATCAGGAATCGGCCTGAGAGAGAGTTCAGCATGGTCCTTGTTTCGGCTGCCCGGCCTTGTTGCTGTGATGTATTACAGAAAATAGGGCAGACTACACGAATTTGCGAGGTGCGCGGCATCCTGCCCACCCGGATCCGGCCGGTATCCTGCGCCGATCCGCCCTGACTGGAAAAAACTTCGGCAAGGGCCCGCACGGGTTTGACTTGTCTACAGGGCGGCGGTATAGCCCGGCCTCCAATAGAGATATGCGGGCCGCGGGGCGATTCCCGGATTGCACCCGCTTGGCCAAGGGCGCTGCCGCAACGCGGGCCCGAACAGACGGAGACGGAGCGATGAAGCGCACCTACCAACCCTCGAACCTGGTCCGCAAGCGGCGCCACGGCTTCCGCGCGCGCATGGCCACCAAGGCTGGCCGCAAGATCCTGAACGCCCGCCGCGCGCGTGGCCGCAAGGAACTGAGCGCGTAATTCGCGCCAGCCCGAACGCTGACGACATGGTGCCGCCGGAGGCCCCCGCAACAGGCGCGAATGCGCATGAGGCGGCGGTGCCACCGGCGGCTTCCGTTTGCGCGCCGGGCAGCATGACCGTGCTGCGCCACCGCCGCGACTTCCTCGCCGCCGCCCGCGCCGCACGGGCCGGGGCGACCTCGCTGAGCCTTCAGGGGCGGGAACGCCGCAAAGACGAAGAGGCCGAGGGCATCCGCGTCGGCTTCACCTGTTCCAAGAAGGTCGGCAACGCCGTCGCCCGCAACCGCGCCAAGCGCCGCCTGCGCGAAGCCGCCCGCGCGGTGATCGCCGCCGAGGGGCGGCCCGGCTGGGACTACGTCCTGATCGGCCGCAAGGAGATCACGGCCGAACGCCCCTTCGAAGACCTCAAGGCCGACCTGCGCCATGCCCTGCGGCGGGTCCACGGGGCACGGGGATGACGCCGCTCGCCCGTCTCTTCGCCCTGCCCTTCCATCTCTACCGGGCGACCTTCTCGCCCTGGGTCGGGCACAACTGCCGCTATGACCCGACTTGTTCGGCCTATGCGCTGGAGGCGCTCCGCAAGCACGGCGGGATCAAGGGGCTGTGGCTGACGATCCGCCGTGTGTCGCGCTGCCACCCGTGGGGCGGCATGGGCGTGGACGACGTGCCGGATTAATCCGGCTGCGCCTCTGCGTCCGGACCGTCGGCCTCTTCGGCAACCGGCGCCTCGAACGGCGCGATGCGCTCCACCCGGAAGGCCCGTTCGCTGCCCGCCGCCTCGATGGCCGCCTGCCGCCCGTACATCGTGAAGGCGGACACGGTCGCAAAGACCTCGTCCAGTCCCACCTCGACCAGCCGGAACCGGTCCGCGCGGAACGTCTCGGGCGCGGCGACCTCGGCCAGGTGATCGAGGAAATCCTCCCGGAACACATAAGCGCCATCGAAATCCACCGACAGCAGTTCCGCCCCGTCGAAATCCGCCGCGACGATCACGCTGCCCAGCCACGTCGCGCCCGAAAAATCGGAACCGCTGTAGTCCACGTCCACCAGCGTCGCCCCATCGAACCGGGCCGCGCTGCCGTGGACTTCGCGGAAATCCACCCCCATCAATAGCGATCCCGAGAAATCCGCGCCGTTGACTGCCGTGGTGAACACCTCGGCCCGATCCGCCTGGTAGGGCGGACGCACCTGCCGGAAGGGCAGCCCCCGGAACGCCACCCCCTCCAGCCGCGCCTTGCGGAACCGCGTGTTTTCCAGCTGGGCCCCGGCGAAATCCGTATCCCCGATCTGCGAGCGGTCGAAGGTCGAGAAGCTCAGCTGCGCGCCCTGCAGGGTCAGCCCGATCAGGTTGGTGTCCTCGGCATGGGCGAAGGACAGGTCCAGACCGAAGTGGTTCAGGAATTCGAAGTTCCGGATCCCCGCGCTGATCAGCACCTGCAGCAGCTGTGCCCGTTCGGGACTGGCGGGGCGGTCGATCAGCCGATCCACCTCGGGCGGCTGCTCCCATCCCCAGGTGCGGGACATCGCGGCATAGGCCGTCGGCAGGTCCTCGCGCCGCCGCTCCATCGCCACCCGCAGCTTGTCCTCGTTGTCATGCGCCCGATACCGCGCATCCAGAAACCGATAGGGCTTGGCCGCGCGCGAGGCCGAGGCGATGCGCATCACCAGAGGCTTGCCCAGATCGAGCCAGGGGTTCACGTTCGGCACGAAGGCGTTGATCCCGCCCCGCACAGGCTGCCCCGTCGCGGCGGCCTGCGCCTGTTCCCGCTCCTCGGCACGCAGCATCGCGTCACCCAGCATTTCCGCGATCGCCGTGATCTCCACCGCGATCTGCGCGTTCCGCTCGGCCTCGGACAACTGCACGTCCTGGATCAGCAGCTCATTTTGCAGCTCGATCTTCTCGTTCTGATCCCGCAACAGCGCGGACTGCTCGAGGATCAGCGCGTTCTGCTCGAACAGCAGCGCCGTGCCCGCAAGCGCTGCCATCGCCGCGATCAGCCCGGTCAGCGCCGCCACGATCCACCTGCGGGTCGAGGTCCACGCGAACCGCGCCAGCTTCAGCTGCACCAGCAGCCGCGTCGCCGCCGTCACTCGTGCCGCATCGCGCAGCATCGCCCCCTCGGCCACCTCGCCGAGCGGCTTGGACAAGGTCTCAAGCTGCGTGTTCGCCGTGCCGAACACACGCCGCAGCACGGGACGGCGGATCAGGAAGGCGATGGCCCCGACGAAGGTCACGAAGAAGATCGCGGTCAGGAACACCACGACCAGCAGGTTGGCGCTCTCGCGAAGGACGGCGTAGCCCGAGAAGGCCATCAGCACGCCCGCCGCGATCCCGAACAGGAAGACCATCAGCGACATCGCCGCGCCCAGCCCTTTCGGGTCCGGCGTCACCTCGGGCATCGACAGCAGCGGGCGGCCGCCCTCGGGGGTGTTCTCAGCCAAACGCGCCTCCGTTGCCTCTGCGCCTGCCGAAACCTGCCAAGACCGCCCCCCGCTGGCAAGACCCTCGGCCACACGCCCCCTTCCCTGCCGCCCCGCGATCTGGCAATAGGCGCACATGCTGGACGATGGCGACGACATCCACCCGCTCTTTTCGGGCGCCCCCTCCACCACCGAATTCCGCAAGCTGCGCAAAAGGATCGTGCGGCAGGTGCGCGAAGCGGTGGAGGATTTCGGCATGGTCGAACGGCTGGAGGGCGACGCGCGGCCGAAATGGCTGGTCTGCCTCTCCGGCGGCAAGGACAGCTACACCCTGCTCGCCGTCCTGCACGAGCTGCAGTGGCGCGGTCTGCTGCCGGTCGACATTCTCGCCTGCAACCTCGACCAGGGCCAGCCGGGCTTTCCCGCGACGGTGCTGCCCGAGTTCCTCGAACGGATGCGCGTGCCGCACCGGATCGAGTATCAGGACACCTATTCCATCGTCGTCGACAAGGTCCCCGCGGGCCGCACCTACTGCGCGCTCTGCTCGCGCCTGCGCCGCGGCAACCTCTACCGCATCGCGCGCGAGGAGGGCTGTTCCGCGGTCGTCCTCGGCCATCATCGCGACGACATCCTGGAAACGTTCTTCATGAACCTGTTCCACGGCGCGCGGCTGGCCACGATGCCGCCCAAGCTGGTGAACGAGGACGGCGATCTCTTCGTCTATCGCCCGCTGGCCTACGTGGCCGAGGCCGATTGCGAGAAGTTCGCCCGCGACATGAACTATCCCATCATTCCCTGCGACCTCTGCGGCTCGCAGGACGGGCTGCAGCGCCAGCAGGTCAAGGGCATCCTCGACCAGTGGGAACGCAACGCGCCGGGGCGGCGGCAGAAGATGTTCCGGGCGCTGATGAACACCCGGCCCTCGCACCTGCTCGACCCCGCGCTGTTCGATTTCAAGGGCCTGATGCGCGATCCCGGCCGGGCCGAGCGGGCCGAGGACGGAATTCCCAAGCTCCGTTAAGGGGCCGTTCAAAGGTCTGTGCCTAAGCTCCCCCCGAACTCTCGAGGGGAATGACGATGCCCAGACTGTCCTCAAGACGGATCAGGGAACTGCGCGCCCTGTGGCGACAGATCGTGCTGGGGCCGCAGGTGCTGGCCTTTTTTCCTGCCACTGTACTGGCGGCCTTCTGGATCGGGGGCGAGGTCTGGCTGATCATCGTGGCCCTCGCGATCCCCGCGCTCTACTCGATGACCGGGACCTTCAGGCTGGCGGTGCAGCCGCCGGATCTGCATCCGCGCGACAGCACCACGGGGCTGCCCCTGCGCAAGGCACTGGAAGAGGTGATGGACGACCGGCTGACCACCGCCTTTACCCGTGGTCGGACCACCGCGTGTTTCACGCTCTGCATCGACGATTTCGGCGAGCTAGCGGAACGCTACGGACGCAGCGCGGCCGAGGAGGTTCTGGCCCGCACCGCCGACCGGATCCGGGCGGCCGTGCGCGGCGACGACATGGTCGCCCGCCTGGGCGAGGACAGCTATGGCATTGGGCTGGCCGCGGTGTCCTATCTGGACCTCGAGGTGGCGATCCAGCTGGCCGCCCGCCTGCAATCCGCGGTCGAGGAACCGATCGCCCTTGGCGCCACCTCGATCTACATCTCGTGTTCCGTCGGGTTCTGCCTGTCCAGCCGCACGCCGGAACGGACCGGGCTGGGCATCATCGTCGCCGCCGAAGACGCGCTGGAAGAGGCGCGGCGCAATGCACCCTCCGCGATCCGGTCGTTTTCGGCCGAACTGGGCAAGCGGCGGCCCGCGCTGGCCATGCCCACGTCCGAGCTGGAAAGCGCGCTGGAGACGGGGCATATCCGGCCCTTCTTCCAGCCCCAGATTTCAACCGACACCGGACGGGTCACGGGGTTCGAGGCGCTGGCAAGGTGGTGCCATCCGGAACGCGGCGTGATTTCCCCGGCCGAATTCCTGCCGGTGGTCGAACGGATGGGCATGATGCAGAGGCTGGGCGAGAAGATGCTGGAAAGCGCGCTCGCCGCGCTGCGTGACTGGGACCGGGCGGGACTCAGCGTGCCACAGATCGGCGTGAACTTTGCCGCGGGCGAACTGCTGGATCCCAAGCTGATGGAAAAGGTCCAGTGGCAGCTCGACCGCTACGACCTCGCGCCCGAACGGCTGACGGTCGAGGTGCTGGAAACCGTCGTCGCCGCCTCGCCCGAGGATGTGGTATCGCGCAACATCAACGGGCTGGCACGCATGGGCTGCCGCATAGACCTGGACGATTTCGGCACCGGTCATGCCTCCATCTCCTCGATTCGGCGGTTCGCGGTGGCGCGGATCAAGATCGACCGCAGTTTCGTGATGAAGGTCGACCGGGATTCGGAACAGCAAAAGATGGTTTCGGCCATCCTGACCATGGCGGAACGGCTGGGTCTCGACACGTTGGCCGAGGGGGTCGAGACGCGGGGCGAACATGCGATGCTGGCACAGCTCGGCTGTCAGAACGTGCAGGGCTTCGGCATCGCCCGGCCGATGCCGATGGAACAGACCGTGGACTGGGTCCGCGCCCATGATGCCACCGTGGACGAGATGCCACGGGTCGAACGGCGCACCGGGCCGTGATGTACCCCGACGCCAGACGCTGTTCGACGACCGGACCGGCGCCGGGATCCGCGAGATGTCCGGGGCCCCGCCGGCGGATGCAAGGGCATCCGCAGTGTCGGGCCGGACCTGCACCACACCGCCAACGCAGCGGCAAATCCGCCCCGCCGGCGTCAGCAGGGGAAAGACCCTTGACCTTTGACGCCATGGCCTGTTGAACCGCCGTGACTCTCACGGACGGATGGCAAGGCCAAATGGACGATCAGAACAAGAACCTGCTGCTGGCAACGCTGCTGAGCTTTGTCGTCATCGTGATCTGGTTCGTGCTGTTTCCACCGCCCGACAAACCGGCCGACCCGAACGCGCCGGTCGAAAACGCGTCGACGGAAACCGGCGGCGCGGCCTCGGGCGACGGCAACATGGTCCCCGGCTCGGGCGACACATCGGGCGGCGGGGCCAGCGCGGCCGGTGGCGAAACGGCCGAAACCGCCGTGCCCCGCGTTGCCATCGACACCCCGCGCATGGCCGGCTCGATCTCGCTGCGCGGCGGGCGCCTGGACGACCTGCGGCTGAAGGATTACCGCGAAACGCTGGCACCTGACTCGCCCGAAGTGACCGTGCTGCGCCCGGTCGGCGAACGCGACCCCTATTACGCGCTGTTCGGCTGGATCGCGGGCACCGGCGCCAGCACCGACGACGTGCCCGGCCCCGACACCATGTGGCAGGCCGAGGGCGACTCGGTTCTGACCCCCGACAGCCCGGTCACCCTGACCTGGACCAGCCCCTCGGGCCTGACCTTCACCCGCACCATCACGGTCGATCGCGACTACATGTTCAACCTGTCGCAGTCGGTCTCGAACGGCGGCGACGCCACCGTCGGTCTGCGCCCCTATGGCCTGCTGCGCCGCCACGGCACGCCATCTGACCTCAAGAAGTTCTTCGTCCTGCACGAAGGCATGATCCGCATGTCGGATGGCGAACTGCAGGAAGCAGACTACGGCGACATGGAAGACCTCGACGTCGACGACCGCGAAGGCGTGCCCGCCGACCGTCTCGACGTGGCCCAGAATGGCTGGATCGGCTTCACCGACCACTACTGGATGGCCATGCTGATCCCCGAACAGGGCGATCCCTTCCGCTCCACCGCCAAGTATTTCCCGAACCAGGACATCTTCCAGGCCGAGGCCGTGCTGCCGCTGATGGAGATCGAGCCGGGCGCAACCGTGACGACGCAGACGCGTATGTTCGCGGGCGCCAAGGAATGGGAAACCATCCGCGAATACCAGAACGAGAAAGGCGTCGACCGCTTCGTCGACGCGATCGACTGGGGCTGGTTCTTCTTCCTGACCAAGCCGATCTTTTCGGTCCTGCACTGGCTGCACAGCTTTATCGGCAACATGGGCTGGTCGATCATCGCCCTGACTTTCCTGCTGAAAATCATCCTCTTCCCGCTGGCCTACAAATCCTACGCCTCGATGGCGCGGATGAAGGAACTGCAGCCGGAAATGGAACGGCTGAAGGAACGCGCCGGCGACGACCGCCAGAAGCTCCAGAAGGAGATGATGGAGCTCTATCGCAAGGAAAAGGTGAACCCGGCCGCCGGCTGTCTGCCGATCCTGCTGCAGATCCCGATCTTCTTCTCGCTCTACAAGGTGATCTTCGTCACGCTGGAACTGCGGCACGCACCGTGGATCGGCTGGATCCGCGACCTCAGCGCGCCGGACCCGTCGTCGATCCTGAACCTGTTCGGCCTGCTGCCCTTCGCGCCGCCCGATCCGACCTCGTTCCTGGCGATCATCAGCCTCGGCATCCTGCCGATCCTCCTCGGCATCTCGATGTGGCTGCAGCAGAAACTGAACCCGGCACCCACCGATCCGACGCAGGCGATGATCTTTGCCTGGATGCCCTGGGTGTTCATGTTCATGCTGGGCAACTTCGCCAGCGGCCTGGTGGTCTACTGGATCACGAACAACACGATCACCTTCATCCAGCAGTATGCGATCATGCGCAGCCACGGGTACAAGCCGGACGTCTTCGGCAATATCCGCAAGGGCTTCAGCCGCAAGAAAGCCACCGAAGGGAAGAAGTGACATGGCCACCCTCGCCCGGATCTGGCGGCATCCCGTCAAGGGCGTGGGCTGCGAAACTCTGGACGGGGCCATGCTGGCCCCGGACCGTCCCCTGCCCGGCGACCGCGCCTACGGGATCCTGACCGGCGACACGCAGGACACCGGCGACTGGCAGTCCTGCCGCTACTTCGCCCGCGGCTGCTACGGCCCCGCGCTGATGGCGGTCACGGCCGAGACGCAGGCCGACGGCCGGATCACATTCCGCCATCCCGACCGGCCCGAGATCACGCTGGACCCCGAAACCGAGGGCGCGCGGCTGGTCGCATGGACCGCCGCCATGTATCCCGACGAACGCCCCGCCCCGCGCGAGCTGGTCAAGGCGCCGTCGATCGGGCTGTCGGACGCGAACTATCCCTCGATCTCGATCCTCGGCCTGGCCGCGCTGGACGCGCTGAGCCTTGCCGCCGGCGTGCCGATGGATCCGCGCCGGTTCCGCGGCAACCTCTGGCTCGACGGGCTGAGCCCGTTCGAGGAATTCGACTGGGTCGGCAAGCGCATCCGCATCGGCGGGGCCGAGCTCGAAGTGACCGAACGCATCGACCGCTGCCGCGCGACCGAGGCCGATCCGGAAACCGGCCAGCGCAACGTCAACACGCTGGCCGTCCTGCGGGACAACTTCGGTCACGTGGATTTCGGCGTGAAGGCGCGGGTCGTCACCGGCGGGCAGATCGCGACCGGCGATACGGTGGCTTTCGCATGAGCACCCTGCCCTTCCCCCTTGCCGACGTGACCGAGGCCGAGGTCGAAAAAGGCCGCCTGCTGTTCGCGGGCCAGACCGATTTCCTGAAGGGCGTCGTCGCGATGTCGGGCCTGCCGCCCGACGACCGGACCGAGGTCTGCTTTGCGGGCCGCTCCAACGTCGGGAAGTCGACGCTGATCAACGCGCTGACCGGCCGTAAGGGGCTGGCCCGCGCGTCGAACACGCCGGGCCGGACGCAGGAGATCAACTTCTTCACGCTGGCCGACAGCCACTACCTCGTCGACCTGCCGGGCTATGGCTATGCCAACGCGCCGGTGAAGGTGGTCGAGCAGTGGCAGAAGCTGCTGAAACAGTACCTGCAGGGCCGCGCCACGCTGCGCCGGGCCTTCGTGCTGATCGACACGCGCCACGGCATCAAGGCGGTGGACGAGGAAATCATGAAGCTGCTGGACACCGCCGCCGTCACCTTCCAGTGCGTGCTGACCAAGGCGGACAAGGTCAAGGCGGCCGAGCAGGAGAAAATCCTTGCGCAGGTGCGGGCGAAACTGGCCACCCATCCGGCGGCCTTCCCCGAGATCATCATGACCTCAAGCGAAAAGGGTGACGGTATCGCCACCCTTCGCGCCGTAATCGCCGGGATCGGCTGACCCCGGCGGAGTGCGCGGCCCGGCAACCCGGACCGCACCTGTTCATCAGAACCGGAAGTTCACGCGCATCGCGACGGTCGAGCCGTCCAGATCGTTGCCGGTGCCATTGAAGTTGTCGAACTTGTTGTAGAGGTACTCGGCGCCCACACCGATGCTCGGGGTGACCTTGTATTCAAGACCGGCGCCGATGGCCCAGCCGAGGTCGTCGCCGATGGTGGTGTCCGCGCGGGCCAGACCGCCCGTTGCATAGACCAGCGCGTCGCCCATGCCGTAACCGGCACGCAGCTTGGCGTGCTGCAGGCTGTCCAGATCGGTGCCGCCGAAGCTCATGTCGGAGCCGACCCAGTCAAGTTCGGCACCGACCACGAAGTTGTTGCCCATCTGGTAGTCGTAGCCAAGCTGGGCGCCGTAGATCCAGCCTTCGTCGCCCGCGCCGCCGAGATCCATCGAGCCGTAGCCCAGCTGGATACCGCCGTAGGGGCCGGTCCAGCCGGTGTCCATGACGACGGGCGCCGGGGTGTAGGGGACCGGATCGGCTGCGGGCGGGGCCATGCTCCCGGCGAAAACGGGCGCAGCAACAAAGCCCGCCGCGGCGGCGGAGATAGCAAGTGTACGGAACATTAAGTTCTCCTGATACTTTTGGACTTGGCGTCCTGTTGTTTTCCAAGGGTCCCGACTTCGTCGCCTCAACCCTCCCTGCCCGGCATTCCTCACCGCGGCATCGAAGTCTCAACAACTACAACGGGCGAAGGGTTTCCAGCGCGCGCGCAGAAAGGAAGGAAACCGGCCAAACCGTGCCGATTGGGCAACAGACCGCTCACGAAGATGTCCGAAGTGTTTCAATTCGCTTGGTCAGGAAGGGCTTCACACGTGCCGCCATCGCGCGTAACAAACATGTCAGCCACAGGAAATTCCCGATGAGAACACAGAATATGAATCGCGACTGGATCGCCACCGCCAGAACCCTGAGCCAGGCCCTGCCCTATCTGCAACGCTACGAGGGCGCGGTTGTCGTCGTGAAGTTCGGCGGCCATGCCATGGGCGACGACGAGGCGATGGAGACATTTGCCCGCGACATCGTGCTGATGCGGCAGGTCGGGGGGAACCCGGTGATCGTCCACGGCGGCGGGCCGATGATCAACGAGATGCTGGACCGGCTGGACATCAAGTCCGAGTTCGTGAAGGGCAAGCGCGTCACCGACGAGGCCACGGTCGAGGTGGTCGAGATGGTGCTCTCGGGCCGGATCAACAAGCGCATCGTACAGGCGATTTCCAGCCAGGGCGGCAAGGGCGTCGGCCTGTCGGGCAAGGATGCGAACCTGATGATCTGCGAGCCGACCGACCCGTCGCTGGGCCTCGTCGGCACGCCGGTGGATTGCGACACGACGATCCTGCGCGCCATGTTCGCCGCCGACATCATTCCGGTCATCGCGCCGCTCGGCATGGGCCGCAACGGCGAGACGTTCAACGTCAACGGCGACACGGCGGCGGGCGCCATCGCGGCGGCGCTCAAGGCCGACCGGCTGCTGCTGCTGACCGACGTGGCGGGCGTGAAGAACGCCAATGGCGAGGTGATGACGGAACTGACGGCCAGCCAGATCCGCGAATGGACGGCGGACGGCACCATCGCGGGCGGCATGATCCCCAAGACCGAGACCGCGCTGATGGCGATCGAGGGCGGCGTGCGTGCCGCCGTGATCCTCGACGGGCGCGCGCCGAACGCGACCCTGCTGGAGCTGTTCACGGAACACGGCGCCGGTTCGATCATCCGCAAGGGCTGACGGGACCGCGGGCTGCGATGACGCCTGAGCCCCCGGCACCTCACTTTGCCTCTCTGGCGCGCGCTGCGGCAGAGAGGCACCTCACGATCTTTGCCGCCTTCCATCCACCCGCCGGGCCGGACCTGCCCGACGGCACCGGGACACTGCTGCTGCTTGGACCAGCCTCGCCCGGTTTCTGGCCGCATGTCACCGCAGGGCCGGAATGGCTGGACGGCGCGCCCGATCCGATGGACCGCTGGTCCCGCAGGGTGATCGGGGACTGGGCCGGCGCGATCGGGGCGACCCCGCTCTACCCCTTTGACGGCCCGCCGTTCCTGCCGTTCTTCAGTTGGGCCTGCGGCAGTGGCTGGGTGCACGCCTCGCCCGTCACCCTGCTGGTGCATCCGGATGCCGGCCTGTGGGTGTCGTTCCGCGGCGCGCTGGCCCTGCGCCAGCGGATCGCCCTGCCCCCGCCGCCGCCGTCGCCCTGTTCAACCTGCGCCGACCGCCCCTGCCTGACCGCCTGCCCCGCCGGTGCACTGACCGGCACGGGCTATGACGTCCCCGCCTGCCGCGACCACCTTGCATCGCCCGCGGGCGCCCCCTGCATGTCCGGCGGCTGCGCAGTGCGTTCCGCTTGCCCTGTCAGCCAGAGGCATGGCAGAGTTCCGTCGCATTCTGCATATCATATGTCCCGATTTCTTTAATTTCCGACCGGACCAGCATGACAAAGCGACTTATCGTGATCCGCCACGCCAAGGCGGTGCCCGGCACGCCCGCCCTGCGCGATTTCGACCGCACCCTGAACAAGCGCGGCCAGCGCTCGGCCGAGGCGATCGGCGCATGGCTGGCGCGGATGGGCTATCTGCCCGATCTGATCCTGTGCTCCTCGGCGCAGCGGACGCGGGAAACCGCGCAGAGCCTCGGACTGGACGTGCCCGTCCGCCACGAGGACGCGCTGTACGAGGCCTCGCCGGACCGGATCATGTCGCTTGTGCAGGGCGCACAAGGCGCGACGGTGGCGGTGATCGGTCACAACCCCGGCATCGGCGGCTTTGCGGCCGACCTGCTGGACGCGGCCCCGCCGCACGGGCGGTTCTTCGACTATCCGACCTGCGCGACGCTGGTCGCGGATTTCGATGCCGACGACTGGCCCGACGTAAGCTTCGGCACGGGGCGCTTCGTCAACTTCATCACCCCGCGCGAACTGATCGGGGACTGAACGCAGAAAGGGCGGCCCGAAGCCGCCCTTTCGTCCGCAAGCGCGGGTATCTCAGTGGCCGAGGATCTGCGACAGGAACAGCTTGGTCCGTTCCGAGCGCGGGTTGTTAAAGAACTCCTCCGGCTCGTTCTGTTCGACGATCTGGCCCTGGTCCATGAAGATCACGCGGTTCGCGACCTGACGGGCAAAGCCCATCTCGTGCGTGACGCAGAGCATGGTCATGCCCTCCTGCGCCAGCTCGATCATGGTGTCGAGAACCTCCTTGATCATCTCGGGGTCGAGCGCCGAGGTCGGTTCGTCGAACAGCATGATCCGCGGCCGCATGCAGAGCGAGCGGGCGATCGCCACACGCTGCTGCTGACCGCCCGAAAGCTGGCCGGGATACTTGTTGGCCTGCTCGGGGATCTTCACCTTTTCGAGGAAGTACATCGCCGTATCCACGGCTTCCTTGCGCGGGACCTTGCGGACCCAGATCGGCGCGAGGGTGCAGTTCTCGAGGATCGTCAGGTGCGGGAACAGGTTGAAGTGCTGAAAGCACATCCCGACCTCGGACCGCACCTTGTCGATGTTCTTGAGGTCGCTGGTCAGTTCGGTTCCGTCCACGACGATCTTTCCGGACTGGTGTTCCTCCAGCCGGTTGATGCAGCGGATCATCGTCGACTTGCCCGAGCCTGAAGGCCCGGCAATGACGATCCGTTCGCCCCGGTTCACGGTCAGGTTGATGTCACGCAGCACGTGGAACGAGCCGTACCACTTGTTCATGTTGACGATGTCGATGGCGACCTCGTCGGACACCTTCATCTGCGAGCGGTCGACTTCGCGGTCTACAGCCAGATCGGACATGATGGATTACCTCTTAGCGGTGCCCGGTCTGAAGCTTGCGCTCCAGATACATCGAGTAGCGGGACATGGAGAAACAGAAGATGAAGAAGACGGCGCCGATGAAGATGAACAGCTCCCAGTAGACGCCGTTCCAGGCGGTGTCGGCGCGGATGGCGTTCGACAGGCCCAGCGGGTCGAACATCGAGATGATCGACACCAGCGTGGTGTCCTTGAACACCCCGATGAAGGTCGACACGATGCCCGGGATCGAGATCTTGAGCGCCTGCGGCATGATGATCAGCCGCTGCGACTGCCAGTAGTCCAGCCCGAGGCTGTCCGCCCCTTCATACTGGCCCTTGGGCAGCGCCGCCAAACCGCCGCGGATCACTTCGGCCATGTAGGCCGAGGCGAACAGCGTCACCATGATCATCACCCGCAGGATGATGTCGAAGTTGGTGCCCGGCGGCATGAAGATGTTCAGCAGGGTCGAGGCCACGAACAGCAGCGTGATCAGCGGCACGCCGCGGATGAACTCGATGAAGCCGACGCAGATCGCCTTGACCAGCACGAGGTCCGACTGACGCCCGAGCGCCAGCAGGATGCCGATCGGCAGAGAGCACATGATCGCCGTGACGCCGATGGTGATCGACAGCATGAAGCCACCGAACTGGCGGGACTGCACCGCTTCGATGCCGATCGGCAGGAGGCGGGACAGGTCGGGCGTGATCGCCGGGGTGATCACCATCCACCACAGCAATGCCGCGATGACACCCGCGATCAGCGCCAGCGCCGGCGAGATCTGCTTGGATGCGTAGCGGAACACGAAGAACGCCACGACAAAGCCCAGCAGGGCCATGACCGGCGCCCAGATCGTGCCGCCCCACAGCAGCCAGACCGCGATGAACGGATAGAGCGCCGTAAAGCCCAGCAGTTTGGACGGGACGTAGTCGGCGAACAGCACCGGCGCGACGGCCACGAAGAGCAGCACCAGCGCCAGAACCGGCCGCCAGTACAGCTCGGACGGGTAGAAGCCGAACATCAGCTGCAGCCAGCGTTCGCGGATCACCCCCCAGCAGGCGCCTTCGTGGCCCGCCAGTATCTCGCGGCACTCGGTCAGGGAGGCCGCGTACCACGTCGGAGAGGCAAACCACGGGACCAGCCCGGAAAGGAGATACAGGATGAACAGCGCCGACAGGATCGTCAGCGTGGTGTTGAACCAGCCCGAGAACAGGTTCGCCTTGGCCCAGCCGAGCGCCCCGACGGTCGAGGCCGGCGGCTCCTGCTGGGGCAGCATGGTGTCCCGGACAAACAGGACGGTATCAGCATGTGTGTTGGACATCTTACCGCTCCACCAGTTTGACGCGAGAGTTGTACCAGTTCATCGCCGAAGAGATGATCAGCGAGATCGACAGGTAGATGAGCATGCCCAGCAGAACCGTCTCGAGCTCGCGACCCGTCTGGTTCAGGGTGATCCCCATCAGGGTGCCGGTGATGTCCATGTAGCCGACCGCGATGGCCAGCGAGGAGTTCTTGGTCAGGTTCAGGTATTGCGAGATCAGCGGCGGAATGATGACCCGCAGCGCCTGCGGCAGGATCACCAAGCTCATGATCCGGCGCGGCCGGATGCCGAGCGCGGCCGCCGCCTCGGTCTGGCCCTTGGAGATCGCCATGATCCCCGCCCGCACGATCTCGGCGATGAAGGCGGCGGTATAGAGCGACAGCGCCAGCCAGAGCGCGATGAGCGAGTTCCTCAGGTGGATGCCCCCCGAGAAGTTGAAGCCAGACAGCTCCGGGTAGCCGAGATGGAAGCCGAGGATCACCAGAAGGATCAGCAGCGGGACCACGATGACACCGGTCCGCAGGTGCCACGTCCGGGGCCGGACGCCGGTGGCGTTCTGTGTGACGTCCGCCCGCTTCTTGATGAGGTTCGACACGAACAGGCCGCCGCCCAGCACCACGAGGATCGCGATCAGGTCGAGGCTGATTTCGAACAGGCCGCCGACCGACACGTCGCCGAGCCCGCGTGCGAACAGCGGCTCGGGCACGTAGACACCGCGGTTGGTGACCGCGACGCTGTCAAAGACGGACATCGAAGCCACGGCATCCTCGCCCCGGAAATCCCGTGGCGATGGCAGGCCCTCGATCAGGATGGCCATGGCAAGGACGATCCACATCAGCACCGGCACGTTGCGGAACATTTCCACGTAGACCGTCATCAGACGCGCGACCAGCCAGTTGCCCGACAGGCGCAGCACGCCGACGATGACACCCACGACCGTCGCCGTGATACAGCCGAGCACGGCCACCAGCAGCGTGTTCAGCAACCCGACAAAGGCCGCCCGCAGGTGCGAGGACTGAGAGTTGTATTCGATCAGCCGCTGGTTGATGTCATAGCCGGCCGGTTCGTTCATGAAGCCGAACGACGGCTCCTTGCCCAGATCGACAAGGTTCTGCGCCGTGTTGTTGATCAGCCATCCGATCAGAAGCAGGAAGGCGATCAAGGCAATCGTCTGGAATGTGATCGACCGATACCGCGTATCGTAGATCAGCATCGACAGCTTGAACGACTCCGCCGGCGGGTCGGTTAATGTGGTCATCCTGAATGTTCCCCGTTGCCCCGGCCCTGTGATCTGGGGTCTTGTGCGCCCCGGCCGGAAATTGCCCGTCCCGCCGTTGAACCCGCGGTGACGGTGAAAGGAGTGGGGGCGCGGGTTTCATCCCGCGCCCCCATCCGTTGTCTTAGCGGAACGGCGGCGAGTAGAGCAGGCCGCCTTCGGTCCACTGCGCGTTCAGGCCGCGCGCCAGCCCGATCGGGGTGGACTCGCCGATGTTCTTCTCGAACACCTCGCCGTAGTTGCCACCGGCCGAAATCGCGTTGACCGCCCAGTTGGCGTCGAGGCCGAGCATTTCGCCCAGGTTGCCTTCGGTGCCGAGCATGCGGTTGATCTCGGGGCTGTCGCCCGCTGCCGCTGCCATGTCGGCCACGTTGGCCGAGGTGATGCCGAACTCCTCCGCCGCGATCAGCGCGTTCAGCGACCAGCGGACGATGTCACCCCATTCGTCGTCGCCATGGCGGACGAGCGGGCCGAGCGGCTCTTTCGAGATGATCTCGGGCAGGATGACGTGTGCCGACGGATCCTCGAAGGTCGCACGGGTCGATGCGAGGCCCGAGGCGTCCGTCGTGTAGACGTCGCAGGCACCGGCAAGGTACTGCTGCTGCGCTTCGGCGTTGGTTTCGATCGGAACCGGCTCGTAGCTCATGTTGTTCTTGCGGAAGTAGTCGGCAAGGTTGAGCTCGGTCGTGGTGCCGGTCTGGATGCAGACGGTCGCACCGTCCAGTTCCTTGGCCGAGCTCACGCCCAGTTCCTTCGGAGCCATGAAGCCCTGGCCGTCGTAGTAGTTGACGCCCACGAAGGTGAACTTGAGGTCCGCGTCGCGCGACAGGGTCCAGGTGGTGTTCCGGGCCAGCATGTCGATTTCGCCGGACGCCAGCGCGGTGAAGCGCGTCTTGCCGGTGGTCGGCACGAATTCGACCGCGTTTGCGTCACCCAGAACGGCACCCGCGACAGCGCGGCAGACCGCGACGTCGAAGCCTTCCCAGTTGCCGTTTGCGTCCGGGTTCGAGAAACCCGCGAGACCGGTGGACACGCCGCAGTTCAGCTTGCCGCGCGCTTTGACATCGTCAAGCGTGGCGGCGCCAGCTGCGCCAGCCATCAGGCCGGCCACTGTCAGCGCTCCGAAAATAGCGGTTTTTTTCATTTTTACCTCTTCCTGAGTTCCCGCCCTTCAGTTCTGGCGGTTTAGGTCCGATCCGTCCGGACCGGCTGCGATACTGCGACAAGGGCGCTCCCCCCCGTCTGCATTGCAGGAGTGTGGTCGGATTCATTCCGGTTGGTCAAGGGTATCATCACCAAAATCAATGACCCCGACCGGGCCTTTCCGTATGGTCAGGTCAAGGTTTGGTCATACTGTTCAAACGCGATGTGAACACTAACCATGCTTTTGCCCTTCGGGGGCTTCGATCAGGGGTCAATCCGGCTCAGATCGAAAAACTGTTTCGCATTCAGAAACGCCTGCCGTTTGATCTCGGCGACCTCCGCCGCCTCTTCGTCAGCGCCCCAAAGCTCTTCCTGCCATAGCTCGTCCAGTCGCGAGAGGGTCCAGAGGTCGTCGGCCGGGCGGTGATCGCGGGCGGCGGCAAGGCCGATGACCAAGGAACCGGAGAGGCTGACGAGGTCGTGAAAGGCGGTGAGTTCAAAGCTGCTCAGCCGCCTGACCTCGGCATCCAGCCGCGCCAGCGCCTCGGGGTCCTGCGGTTCGTGCATCAGGCCTGTCCGCGCCTCCAGCCGGGCGCCATAGACCTCGGCCGCCCAGTCGAGCAGCGGATCCCACGCCTCGGCCTGCCGCTGCACAAGCTCATGCGGGGCCTCGGCGCGGTAGCACAGCAGGTCCGCATCGCCGTAGGCCGCCAGCATCTCCGCCACCGCGTCGAACTGGGTCGCGACCTTTTCAATCGCGGAGTTTGCCGCGCGGGTGGCGGGCATGGAGTTCGGGTCGATGGTGGTGTCCTGCGCGTCCCATTCCGCCGCGATCAGCTCGGCCATCGCGCGGCTCGGCAGGATCAGCGGCGACTTGCCCGGCGTGCGGACCGGTCGCCCGTCCAGTTCCACGGTGAACCCGTCGCCAGCCGGCACGACGCCCGCCGATTTCCAGAACCGTTTCGCCTTCCACTCGGTCACGCCGTCGCCTCCGCCCTTGGCAGCAGGGTGTCGATCGCGTTGCGCAGTTCGGCAGCGCTTCGCGCCAGCGTCGTCGCGGACGCCAGCTCCGTTTCAGGATGATAGCCCCAGCCGACCGCGATGCCCCGCATTCCCGCCGCGCGCGCCATGTCCATGTCGAACGAGGTGTCGCCGATCATCACCGACCGCTCCGGCCCGACGCCCGCATCGGCCATCGCCGACAACAGCATCGCCGGATGCGGTTTCGAGGGGTGATTGTCCGCAGTCTGCAGCGACACGAAATGCTTCTCCAGCCCGTTGCCTTCCAGCAGCGCCCGCAATCCGCGCATCGACTTGCCGGTGGCGACGGCCAGCAGCGTCTCGGGCTCGGCCGCCAGTTCGGTCACCAGTTGGGCCATCCCGTCGTAGAGCGGCGTGGCCGACACGCCCCCCGCCTCACGCCGCCGCCGGAATCCGGCGCGGTAGCCGTCCACCATCGCCTGATGCGCCGCCGCGTCCAGCTGTGGCGCAAGGCGCGGTATCGCGACCTCCAGCGACAGACCGACGATCGACAGCACCACCTCGCGCGGGGGCAGCGGCGCGCCGACCGCGTCGAAAGCGTCCCGCATCGACGCCAGGATATGCCCCTGGCTATCGGACAGCGTGCCGTCCACGTCGAATATCACCAGCCGTGCGCCGGTCATTCCTCGTCCTCGAACGGGTCCGCCAGCACCTCGTCCTGATGCCAGCCGACGGCTTCCCACGTCCTCAGCATGTGCTCGGGCAGCGGCGCGGTCAGCTCCAGCGGCTTGCCGGTCACCGGATGCGTCAGTTTGAGCGACCGGGCATGCAGGTGCAGCTTGCGGCTCAGCTCGCCGCCCAGTTGCGCGCCCCAGCCGTCGCCGAGGTTCTCCTGCCCGGAGCCGCCGTATTTGCCGTCGCCGATCACCGGATGCCCGATCTCGGCCATATGCGCCCTCAGCTGATGCGTCCGGCCCGTCACCGGCACGAGCGCACACCACGAGGCCCTTCTGCCGAGCGCTGTCAGCACCGCGTAGTCGCTGACCGCGTGCTTGGCGCCCTCGGTCTTGGCGACGTCGTTCGGGTGGATGCAGAGCATCTTTTCGCCCTCGCCGCCCGCGCCATGCCCCGGCGCCTTGACCAGACCGAAGCGGATCGTGCCCATCCGGGGCGACGGGACGCCGGCGACGGCGGCCCAGTATATCTTGCGGGTCGTGCGGTCGCGGAACGCCTCGGTCAGCCCCGCCGCCGCCTCACGTGTCCGCGCGAGCAGCAGCAGGCCCGAGGTGTCCTTGTCCAGCCGATGCACCAGCCGGGGTTTCTCGCCACCTTCGGGCCGTAGCGCCTCGACCAGCTGATCGACGTGGCGGGTCAGCTTGCTGCCGCCCTGCACGGGCAGACCCGGCGGCTTGTTCAGCGCGATGATGTGATCGTCCTGCCAGAGGATGCAGGACCGGATGAAGCGCGCATCGGCCTCGGACACGCGGGGCTTGCGCACCGTGGGGGCCGCGACCTCGGGCAGCGGGGGAATGCGGACGTCCTGCCCCGGCTCCAGCCGGGCGTTGGCCTTGACCCGCGCGCCATCGACGCGCAGCTCGCCCTTGCGGCACATCTTCTCGATCCGGCCCTGCGGAACATGCGGAAACATCCGGCGCAGCCAGCGGTCGAGCCTCTGGCCCGCATCGCCGGGGCCCACGGTGACAGTCTGAACCTGGCTCATGCCAATGCAGTCCTTGCGATATGTGCCCCCGCGACGAGCGCGGCGAGCGACAGGATGACCGAGGCCCCGACATAGACCGCCGCCTGCCCCGTCGCGCCACGTTCCCAGAGCGTGAAGGCTTCCAGCGAAAAGGCCGAAAACGTCGTGAACCCGCCCAGCACACCGGTCATCACCAGCGGGTTGAGATACGTCAGCCCCTTGTGGGCAAAGACGACGACCAGTGCGCCCATGATCCCGGAGCCCAGAATATTGACGAAGATCACCCCCAGCGGGAAACCCCCGGTGCCGAACATCCGCGCGATCCCGACCCCGGACAGATACCGGAGCGCGGCGCCGAGCGCGCCGCCGAGTGCGACCTGGATGACGGTGGTGAACATGGCCGGTCTCTCGCCCGGAGACCGGGTTTTGTCAAGGTTCGCGGCCTCGGCGTTGTGGGCTGGCCCCCGCTGGAGTAAGCCGAAACATCGCAACATCGCGGGAGCGGCCAGATGGAAAGCAAGTATGACAGCCTCACCCAGCTGGGACAGGCCACCGGCCTGCCCGCCTCGCCCGACGAGGCGGTGCTGGAGCGGGTCGAGAATTCGCAGGCTGACGTCGATTACTGCGTCCGCTTCACCGCGCCCGAGTTCACGTCGCTCTGCCCCATGACCGGGCAGCCGGATTTCGCGCATATCGTCATCGACTACGTCCCGGACGCGTGGCTGGTCGAAAGCAAGTCGCTCAAGCCTTCCTCGGCGCGTTCCGCAACCACGGCGCGTTCCACGAGGACTGCACGATCATGATCGCCCGGCGGCTGGTCGACCTGCTGTCCCCGCGCTGGCTGCGCATCGGCGGCTACTGGTATCCGCGCGGCGGGATACCGATCGATGTGTTCTGGCAGACCGGCCCGGTGCCCGGCGGCGTGTGGATCCCGGATCAGGGCGTCCCGCCCTATCGCGGACGCGGCTGAAGCCTCAGCCCCGCTTGGCCCTGAGCTTTTCAAACCAGTCGAGCCGCTTTTTTAACTCCCGCTCGAACCCGCGCTCGACGGGCTGGTAGAACGCTTCGCGCCGCATGTCGTCGGGAAAGTAGTTCTGACCGGAAAACCCGTCCTCGGCGTCGTGGTCATAGGCATAGCCCGCGCCATAGCCCTGATCCTTCATCAGCCGCGTCGGCGCGTTCAGGATATGCTTGGGCGGCGGCGTGCTGCCGGTCTTGCGGGCGGCCGCCATCGCGCCCTTGTAGGCCACGTAGCCCGCGTTGGATTTCGGGGCGAGCGCGAGGTAGAGCACCGCCTGCGCCAGCGCCAGTTCGCCCTCGGGCGAGCCGAGGCGCTCGTAGACCTGCCAGGCCTCCAGGCAGATGCCCTGCGCCTGCGGATCGGCCAGACCGATGTCCTCGATCGCCATGCGGGTGATCCGGCGGGCAAGGAAACGCGGGTCCTCGCCGCCCGCCAGCATCCGCGCCAGCCAGTAGACCGCCGCGTCGGGGTCCGAGCCGCGGACGGATTTGTGCAGCGCCGAGATCAGGTTGTAATGTTCGTCGCCCGACTTGTCGTATTTCGTCGCCCGCCGCATCAGCCGCTTGGTCAGCGCCTCGGTGTCGAGCTTGCCCTCGACCCGCCATGCCGCGACCTGCTCGACGAGGTTCAGAAGCGCCCGGCCATCGCCATCCGCCATCTCCTGCAGCGCCTCGCGGGCATGGCCGTCGAGTGGCAGCGCGCGGTCCAGTTCCTTTTCCGCCCGCTGGGTCAGCCGCTCCAGCTCGGCGGGCGTGAGACGTTCCAGCACCAGCACCTGCGCACGCGACAGAAGTGCCGCGTTCAGTTCGAACGACGGGTTCTCGGTCGTGGCGCCGACCAGCAGGATCGTCCCGTCCTCCATATGCGGCAGGAAGCCGTCCTGCTGCGCCTTGTTGAAGCGGTGGATCTCGTCCACGAACAACAGCGTCCCCTGCCCGTTCTGCCGCCGGATCCTGGCCGCCTCGAAGACCTTCCGCAGCTCCGGCACGCCGGTGAAGATCGCGCTGATCTGGACGAAATGCAGGTCCGTCTCGCGTGCCAGCAGGCGGGCGATAGTGGTCTTGCCGACCCCCGGCGGGCCCCAGAACACCAGCGACGACAGCGAGCCGGAGGCCAGCATCACCCCGAGCGGCGCGTCGGGGCCCAGAACCTGTTCCTGCCCGATGACCTCGGCCAGTGCCTGCGGCCGCAGCCGGTCGGCCAGCGGACGGGGTGCGCCGGGGCCGGGTTCCTCCGACTGGGGATCGCTGTCGAAGAGATCGGTCATCGCTAGAGCCGGAAGCGGAGCGACATCCGCTCCAGCCCGCGCTGCAGGTCGATGGTCAGCCAGCGGCCCGTGGCCGCCAGCGCCTCGTCGGCGTCACTGCTGGCCGTGATCTCGGTGCCGTTCACGCCCGTGATCACGTCGCCCCGCCGCAACCCGGCACGCAGGCCGATGGGGCCGGGATCGGTCACGACCGCCCCCGCAGCCGTCAGCGGCAGGCCGTATTCCGCCAGAACCGCCGGGTTGATGCCCGACAGCCCGAGACCCGGAATGGGCGACCGGTCGCCGGTGGTCAGCGCGTTGCGCGCGGGCGTGTCGGGCGGCTCGCTCAGGCGGACGGTCAGGTCGCGGACCTCGCCGCGCTGGACGACCCTGACGCCGACGTCCGAGCCCTCGCCCGCCACCGACATGCGATAGACCATCTCGGCCGCCGTGTTCACAGGCTGGCCGCCGACCTCGAGCACCACGTCCCCCGCCTCGACCCCGGCGCGGTGAAACGCGCTCTCGGGGTGCAGGTCGGAAATCACGATGCCGCCGGGGCGGTCCAGCCCAAGCCCCTCGGCCATGGCGGCATCCACCGGCTGACCGTTCAGACCGGCCCATGGGCGGCGGAACGAGGTCTCGCCGTTGCGCGCCTGTTTCACGAACTGGCGGACGAGCGAGGACGGGATGGCGAAGCCGATCCCGTTCGACCCGCCGGACTTGGTCAGGATCGAGGTGTTGATGCCGATCAGGTCGCCGTTCAGATCGACCAGCGCCCCGCCCGAGTTGCCGGGATTGATCGGCGCGTCGGTCTGGATGAAGTAGCCGCGCGCGTTGCCCGTGGCGGTGCCGGACCGGGCAAGGCCCGAGACGATGCCGCTGCTGACGGTCTGGCCCACGCCGAAGGGGTTGCCGATGGCCAGCACCAGCTCGCCCACCTCGACCCCGTCGCTGTCGCGCACGTCGAGGTGCGGCAGGTCGCCGACATCGCGCAGCTTGAGGATGGCAAGGTCGGCCTCGGCATCCGCCAGCAGGATGTCGGCCCGGTATTCGCGCCGGTCCTGCAGCACGACGCGGATGTCGTCGGCTTGTCCGACTACGTGGTAGTTCGACACCACGATCCCGTCGCCGGACAGGATCACGCCGGACCCGAGCGAGTTCTGCACCTGTGGTCGCGCGGGGCCGTAATTGCGGAAGAAATCGCGGAAGAACGGATCCTCGGCAAAGGCCGAGCGCTGCGATTCCACAACGCGGCTGGCGTAGATGTTCACCACGGCGGGCGCCGCATGCTTGACCACGGGCGCAAAACTCAGCGCGATCTGGGCCTTGCTTTCCGGGACGGCGGTCTGCGCCAGCGCCGCGCCGGGGCCGGTCGCGGCGAGGATCAGGGCGAGGACGGGGGCGAGAGGTCTGAGCATCTGCATGGTGCAAACGGATATGCGGAGCGGCGGACGGGAATGCAAGCGGATGGTCCGGCGCACCCGCGCACAGCCGCCACGATCGCGTGAGCGCAAAGAAAAGGCCCCCGCCCTTTCCGGGGCGGAGGCCATCACTGTCCCCTTGGGGATTCTTCTATCAGTCTTCCAGCGACTCTTCGGCGGCGACGCGGGCCTTGTCGCCTGCGCCTTTCGCGTCGACGTCACGGTCGACGAATTCGATGATCGCCATCGGCGCCATGTCGCCGTAGCGGAAGCCGGCTTTCATGATGCGGATGTAGCCACCCTGACGGTCCTTGTAGCGCGGGCCGAGGATGTCGAACAGTTTCGCCACGTAGGCGTCCTGCTTGAGCTGCGATGCGGCCTGACGGCGGGCATGCAGATCGCCGCGCTTGCCGAGGGTGATCAGCTTTTCGACGATCGGACGCAGTTCTTTTGCCTTGGGCAGGGTCGTCTTGATCTGTTCGTGTTCGATGAGCGAGCCGGCCATGTTGGCCCACAGGGCCTTGCGGTGCTCATGGGTGCGGTTCAGGCGGCGATAGCCACGTGCGTGACGCATTTTCGTTTCTCCAATATGTGCCCTCTACGGGCGTTTTTGCTTTGTCCGGCCGGGGATGCGTGTCTCCCGGCTCTCCTTGGGGTCGCGCGGTGCGTGGCAAGCACGCACCGCGCGACCCATCGTTGCGGCAGGGTGCGTGATCTCACGCACCCTCCATTTCTCAGAACTGGTCTTCGAACTTCTTCGCCAGATCCTCGATGTTGTCGGGCGGCCAGTCCTCGACATCCATGCCGAGGTGCAGGCCCATGCCGGACAGCACTTCCTTGATCTCGTTCAGCGACTTGCGGCCGAAGTTCGGGGTGCGCAGCATCTCGGCTTCGGTTTTCTGGATCAGGTCGCCGATATAGACGATGTTGTCGTTCTTCAGGCAGTTCGCCGAACGGACCGACAGTTCCAGCTCGTCCACCTTCTTGAGGAGGAGCGGGTTGAACTCCAGCCCGTCGTCGTCGTCCTGGCGGGACGCCGATTCCGGCTCTTCGAAGTTGACGAAGATCGACAGCTGGTCCTGCAGGATGCGCGCGGCATAGGCCACGGCGTCATCCGGCGTCAGTGAGCCGTCGGTTTCGATCTTCATGGTCAGCTTGTCGTAGTCCAGAACCTGACCTTCGCGGGTTGGCTGGACGTCGTAGGAGACCTTGCGGATCGGCGAATAGATCGCGTCGATCGGGATCAGGCCGATCGGTGCGTCCTCGGGCTTGTTCTTGTCGGCGGCGACATAGCCCTTGCCGGTGTTCACGGTCAGTTCCATGAACAGGTCCGCGCCTTCGTCGAGGTGGCAGATCACGTGATCCTTGTTCAGGATCTCGATACCGGCGGTTTCGGCGATGTCGGCACCGGTCACGACGCCCGGACCCTTTGCATTGACCGAAAGGCGCTTCGGCCCCTCGACGTCCATGCGGATCGCGATACCCTTGAGGTTCAGGACGATGTCGGTCACGTCTTCACGGACGCCCGCGACGGACGAGAACTCGTGCAGGACGTTGTCGATCTGCACGCTCGTGATTGCCCCGCCCTGGAGCGAGGACATCAGCACGCGGCGCAGCGCGTTGCCCAGCGTCAGGCCAAAGCCGCGCTCGAGCGGTTCTGCGATGACGGTGGCCTGTTTGTGCGGATCGTTGCCCGGCTTCACTTCAAGCTGCGTCGGCTTGATCAGTTCGGCCCAGTTCTTGTGGATCATGCGTGTCTCCTCAATTCCTGTCCGGTCCCCATGTCCAAAGGATCAGACGCCCGAGGTTGAATGACGTATGGGAGGCCGCGCCTTGGCGCAGCCTCCCGAAAGCCGTTGACCGGGGTCAGACGCGGCGCCGTTTCGGCGGGCGGCAGCCGTTGTGGGCGATCGGCGTCACGTCGCGGATCGACGTGATGTTGAAGCCGACAGCGGCCAGCGCGCGGAGCGCCGATTCACGGCCCGAACCGGGGCCCTGAACTTCGACTTCCAGCGTCTTGACGCCGTGTTCCTGTGCCTTGCGGCCCGCGTCTTCGGCGGCCATCTGCGCGGCATAGGGGGTCGACTTGCGCGAGCCCTTGAAGCCCATGGTGCCGGCGGACGACCACGAGATCGCGTTGCCCTGCACGTCGGAGATCAGGATCTTGGTGTTGTTGAACGAAGAGTTCACATGAGCAACGCCAGCGGCGATGTTCTTGGAGACCTTCTTCTTGCCGCTCGCGCGGCGGGTATCGCGTGCCATTGGTCCGTTCTCCCCTTACTTCTTCTTGCCGGCGATGGCCTTTGCGGGGCCTTTGCGCGTGCGAGCGTTGGTGTGAGTCCGCTGACCGCGGACAGGGAGGTTGCGGCGATGACGCAGGCCGCGGTAGCAGCCGAGGTCCATCAGGCGCTTGATGTTCATCTGGGTCTCGCGGCGCAGGTCGCCTTCGACGGTGTAGTTCGCGTCGATGTGCTCGCGGATGGAGAGGACTTCCGCGTCGGAGAGTTCGTTCACCCGGCGGGTCTGCTCGATGCCGACGGCGTCGCAGATTGCCTTGGCCGAGGTGTGGCCAATTCCGGTGATGTAGGTGAGGGCAATCGGAACCCTCTTGGCGGTCGGGATGTTAACGCCGGCGATACGTGCCACGTGTCACTTTCCTTTGGTTGCGGTTCCGTAGCTCCAGAACCTTTTTTCACAACATCGGATCACGGGCGGCGTGCCGGGGATCCTGTCGAATTTTGGTGGTCCAAACGGACCCCGGCGGCAATGGGAATCGCCGCCGGGGTTCGGGATAGGGCTGACTATGGAGATTTGCCCTGATGGTCAAGGGCAGATTCAGGTTTTGTCCAGAACCCGCGCAATCGCGCCTTCGACCTCGTCGATCTCGGCCAGGCCGTTGACCGAGGCGAGCTGACCCTTGGCATAGTAATAGCCGATCAGCGGAGAGGTCTTCTTGTAGTATTCCATCAGCCGGACCTTGAGGCTTTCCTCGTTGTCGTCGGCCCGGCGCTTGAATTCCTTGCCGCCGCAGACGGGGCAGACGCCATCCGCAGGGATCGGCTTGGTCACGTCGTTATAGACCTCGCCGCAGGACCCGCAGGTCGCGCGGCCCGCGATGCGGCTGACGAGTGCGGCGTCATCCACCTGCATCTCGATCACGGCATCCAGCGTTTCGCCCTTCTCGGCCAGCAGGTCCGCCAGCGCGTCGGCCTGCGGCAGCGTCCGGGGGAAACCGTCGAAGATGAAGCCGCCCTGCTTGTCGCCCTCGAGCTTTTCGCGGATCAGGCCGATGACGATCTCGTCGGTCACGAGCCCGCCGGAATCCATCACCTCGGCGACCTTCTGGCCCATCTCGGTGCCCGAGGTCCGCGCCTCGCGGAGCATGTCGCCGGTCGACAGCTGGATCATGTCCCGCTTGTCCACGAGCGTACGGGCCTGGGTGCCTTTGCCGGCACCCGGCGGTCCGAGAAGGATGATGTTCATCTGCGAGCCGTTCCTTTCCGAGCGCGGCGTTTGCCCTTGCCGCGCAGACGCGATTTCTCGATCAGGCTTTCATACTGGTGGGCCTGAAGATGCGAATGGACCTGTTCGATCGTGTCCATGGTCACCGAGACCACGATCAGCACCGAGGTGCCGCCGAAGTAGAACGGGATCGCCAGCTGGCTGCGCAGGACCTCGGGCAGCATGCAGACCATGGCGAGGTAGAAGGAGCCGAGGACGAGGATGCGGTTCACCACGTATTCGAGGTATTCCGCCGTCCGCTTGCCCGGACGGATACCGGGGACAAAGCCGTTCTGGTTCTTGAGGTTGTCCGCCACGTCTTCGGTCTTGAACGCCACGTTGTGCGTGTAGAAGTAGGCGAAGAACACGATCATGCCGGTGAAGAACAGCAGGTAGAGCGGCTGTCCCGGACCGAAATAGGCGAGGATCGTGGACATGATCGGCCCGGTCTGCTGACCCGAGAAGGTCGAGATCGTGACCGGCAGCAGCAGCAGCGACGAGGCGAAGATCGCCGGGATCACGCCCGCCGGGTTGACCTTGACCGGCAGGTGGCTGGAGCCGCCGTCATAGACCTTCATCCCGACCTGGCGGCGGGGATACTGGATGTGGATCTTGCGCAGCGCGCGTTCCATGAACACCACCAGCGCGATCACGGCGACCACCATGATCATGACGCCGACGATGACCACCGGGCTGATCGCGCCGGACCGGCCCTGGCTGAAGAACTGCGCGAGCGCTGCGGGGATTTCGGCGATGATGCCGACGAAGATGATCAGCGAGATGCCGTTGCCGACGCCGCGTGCGGTGATCTGTTCACCCAGCCACATCAGGAACATGGTGCCGCCGACCAGCGTGATCAGGCAGGACATGCGGAAGAACATGCCGGGATCGGTGACCAGATCGCCCGCCTCCAGCGACACGGCAAGGCCGTAGGCCTGCATCGTCGCCAGCGCCACGGTGCCGTAGCGGGTGTACTGGTTCATCTTCTTGCGGCCCTGCTCGCCCTCTTTCTTGAGCTGCTCCATCGACGGAACCATGGAGGCGAGAAGCTGCACGATGATCGAGGCCGAGATGTAGGGCATGATCCCGAGCGCGAAGATCCCCATCCGCCCGAGCGCACCGCCCGTGAACATGGTGAGGATGCCGCCCAGCCCGGACGCCGCGCCTTCCATGAACTCGCGCAGCGCCGCGCCGTCGATGCCGGGGACCGGAATGAAGGTCCCGAGGCGGTAGACGATGAGGAGCAGGATTGTGAAGAAGATGCGTTGGCGCAGTTCGGTGGCCTTGCCGAGCGCGGCCCAGCTGGTGTTGGCCGCCATCTGTTCTGCTGCAGATACCATTGCGCTGATGTCTCTTTCGAAGCGGAAACGCCGCCGGGTCCGTTTCCCGGTCCGGCGGCGTTTATGGAAAACTGAAGGCTATGTAAGCGCCCGTGCGGGCGCCCACAACCTGTTATTCGGCCGCGGCGTTCGTGACCTTGAGCGAACCGCCCGCCTTTTCGACGGCGTCGATGGCCGCTTTGGAGGCGCCGGTCACTTCGATGTTCAGCGCGGTGCCGATGTCACCCTTGGCCAGAACCCGGATGCCGTCCAGCTTGCGGCGGATGGCGCCGGAGGCGACCAGCGCGTCCTCGGTGATCGCGGATTTCCCGTCGAGCTTGCCCGCTTCGACGAATTTCGCGATGATGCCGAGGTTGATGACGGCGAAGTGTTTCTTGTTCGGCTTGTTGAAGCCACGCTTGGGCAGACGCTGGTAGAGCGGCATCTGACCGCCCTCGTAGCCGGCGATCGCCACGCCCGAACGGGATTTCTGACCCTTGATACCGCGACCGGCGGTCTTGCCCTTGCCGGAGCCGGGGCCGCGCGCCACGCGCTTTTTCTTGGGGGCCGCGCCGGGATTGTCGCGCAGTTCGTTGAGTTTCATGTCGCTTCTCCTGAGCCGGAACCGCCCCCGAAGCGTATTGGGCGGACACGGCGTTTCTTGGTTGATGAGTCGGGCCCGTGCCGGGCCACCGGGGGCGTATAGACTCTGTGGCCTGCGGGATCAAGCGCCGCCTGAAGGCGTCGCCCGTGGAGTGCGCTGACAGGGGATCGACCCCTGTCAGCGCAGCCTCCGGCGGGCATATTTGGGGCAAGATGAAGCTGGAGACAATCTGCACCTCTGCGCGGAGCGCATGGCGGACAGGTGGGCAGAACCATTGACAGGAGCGCCATCTGCGCGCATATGCCGCCCGAGCCGTCGCTGCCGCGTGAGCAGCCTTTCCGCCCGAGAGCGCGGAACACGGCCCCACTCTAACATGGTTCCCACATCACGCGGGGGGTCAGACGCCCGGACGGCTGGCGCGGCATTCGGCCCGCAGGCCCGTTCAGGGTTGAACCCGAGCGTGACGCATGGCCCCCGGACGGGGCCTGCCCGCTTTTCGCGGATGGCAAATGTCATCCGCAGCAAGGACGTATTTTGGATTTCGACATGCTGGGACTTCCGTCCCGCCTCTCCGCCAACCTCACCGAGCTTGGCATCACCGACCCCACCCCCATCCAGCGCCAGGCGATCCCGCACGCGATGAACGGCCGCGATGTCATGGGCCTGGCCCAGACCGGCACCGGCAAGACCGCGGCCTTCGGCCTGCCCATCCTGACCGCGCTGATGCGCGCCGAGGGCAAGCCCGCGCCGCGCAGCGCGCGCAGCCTGATCCTCGCCCCCACGCGGGAACTGGCCAAGCAGATCCTCGACAGCCTGCGCGGGTTCGCCAAGGGCACCTCGGTCCGGATCGAGCTGATCGTCGGCGGCGGGTCGATCAACGCGCAGGTCCAGCGGATGCAGCGCGGCACCGACGTGCTGGTCGCCACGCCCGGACGGCTGATCGACCTGATCGACCGCAATGCCGTGCGGCTGGACGAAACCGTTTTCCTCGTGCTCGACGAGGCCGACCAGATGCTGGACATGGGCTTCATCCACGCCCTGCGCCGGATCGCGCCGCTGCTGCCCAAGGAACGGCAGACGATGCTGTTCTCGGCCACCATGCCCAAGCTGATGGCCGATCTGTCGCGCGACTACCTGACCAACCCGGTCCGGATCGAGACCAACCCGCCGGGCAAGCCTGCCGACAAGATCGACCAGCACGTGCACTTCGTGGCGCAGGCCGCGAAGTCCGGCCTGCTGATCGAGCATCTGGGCGAACACACGCAAGAGGCCGCGCTGGTCTTTGCCCGCACCAAGCACGGGGCCGAGCGACTGATGAAGTCGCTGGTCAACGCGGGCTTCGGCGCGGCGTCGATCCACGGCAACAAGAGCCAGGGCCAGCGGGACCGGGCGCTGAAGGCCTTCAAGGACGGCGAGATCAAGGTGCTGGTGGCCACCGACGTCGCCGCGCGCGGGATCGACATTCCCGATGTCCGCTACGTCTACAACTACGACCTGCCGAACGTGCCGGACAACTACGTCCACCGCATCGGCCGGACCGCGCGTGCGGGCCGTGACGGCACGGCCATCGCCTATTGCGCACCGGCCGAGATGTCGGAACTGCGCGACATCCAGAAGGTGATGGGCCGCGAGATCCCCGTGGCCGGCGGCACCCCGTGGGAGCCGCAGCCGGGCGAGGAGCCCAAGCGTCAGGGCCGTGGCGGCGGCAAGCCGGGCGGAAACCGTGGCGGCGCCGGTGGCGGCGGACGCGGCAAGCCGGGCCGTCGTGGCGGCGGCAAGCCGGGCCAGTCGGCCAGCGCGGCGCCGGGCGGCGCACCCGCCAAGCACAAGCCGCGCCGGTCGCGTCCCAACCGTGGCAAGGCGAACGCCCGCGCCGCATGATCGGCTGACGATTGCTTTTGGTGCGGGCGCGGTGTGTCATGGCGACATGACCGCGCCCGCCCCCCCTGCCCTGCCACGTGTCCGCCGCCTGATCGGACTGACCGCCGCGATGGCGCTGGCAGGACAATTTGCCTCTCCCCTCTCTGCAAGTGATTGTTCGGTCGATGCGATGCTGGTCTTCGACGGCTCCGCCTCGATGGCCGAGATCGGGTTCGAGGCCTCCGCCCTGACCCGCATCGACGAAGCGCGCGAGGCGGTGCGACGGGCCATGCCGGATATCGCGGCCTACCGCCGCGTCGGGCTCGTCACCTATGGCCCGGAGGGCGTGGACAGCTGTTCGGGGATCACCCGGCACTTTGTCCCGCGCGCCGATGCCGCCCCCCCGATCATTACCGCGATCGACGCCCTCGCGCCCGGCGGGCTGACTCCGCTGGCCGCCTCCGTGACGGTCGCAGCCGAAACGCTGGGCTACCGCACGCAGCCGGGGGTCGTCGTGCTTGTGACGGATGGCAATGAGACCTGTGGCGGACGCCCCTGCGCGCTCGGCGATGCGCTGGCGCGGGACGCGGCCGACCTGACGGTGCACGTGATCGGATTTCGGGTCGAGGTCGACTTCTGGACCTGGAACAACCCGGAGCAGGAGAACTCCGCCCATGACCGGAGCGTGGCACGCTGCCTCGCCGAGCGGACGGGCGGGCTCTACGTCACGACCGAGACGGTGGAGGAACTGGTGGACGCGCTGAAGGCGACGCTGGGATGCCCGGTGATCGGACGGCTGGACCCGTCAGAGGGCACGCCGGGACGATCGACGGGCTAGTGGCAATGCACCTTGCCCACAGGTTTCTCCATGTGACAGCACTGCCCTCGGGGTGAGGACTTGCGGCAACCGCCACCGTGCCCCGTCGCCTCTGGACCAGCGATCACCTGTGGGGCGGCCCTGACCGCGGCCAGGCTGGGCGAGGCGACGACAGAAATTGCGGTCAGAAGGATGGAAAGGGATTAACTCACGATGTCCCGGAACTAACCGTGTTAACGAGATTGCCTCGCAGGCCACGGGTAAAGAAAAACCCCCGATTTTCACCGGGGGCGTTCATCAATCCGTTTCCGAAAAAAGGCTTACGCCTTTTCCTCGATGATCTCGACCAGGTGCGGAATCTTGGCGACCATGCCGCGGACCGAGGGCGTATCCTCGAGCTCGCGGGTCTTGTGCATCTTGTTCAGGCCCAGGCCGATCAGCGTCTGGCGCTGCTTGGCGGGGCGACGGATCGGCGAACCGATCTGTTTCACGACGATCGTAGCCATCTATCAGGCCTCCTCGGCAACCTGCGAAGACTCGGCCGGAGCCTCGTCACGCTTGGGAAGGATGTCGGCCACTTTCTTGCCCCGGCGCTGAGCGACGGTGCGCGGGGAGTACTGCTTCTGCAGGCCTTCCAGGGTGGCGCGGATCATGTTGTAGGGGTTCTGCGAGCCGATCGACTTGGCGACCACGTCGTGCACGCCCAGCATTTCGAACACGGCGCGCATCGGACCACCGGCGATGATCCCGGTGCCGTGCGGTGCGGTGCGCATCACGACCTTGCCGGCGCCATGACGGCCTTCGACGTCGTGGTGCAGGGTGCGGCCTTCGCGCAGCGGAACACGGATCATCTGGCGCTTGGCCTGTTCCGTTGCCTTGCGGATCGCCTCGGGGACTTCCTTGGCCTTGCCCTTGCCGAAGCCGACACGGCCCTTCTGGTCGCCCACGACGACGAGGGCTGCGAAGCCGAAGCGCTTACCACCCTTGACGGTCTTGGACACGCGGTTGATCGCGACGAGGCGATCGGCGAATTCGGGTGCTTCGTCGCGGTCGCGACGGTCCCGGCGGTTGTCTTCACGAGCCATTGGCTCTCCTTCTCGACATGGGCGGTGGCGCCCGGTTGGGTCGATCCTTGGTGAGGCCCTCCGCCAGCGGCGGAACCTCCCGGATCATCGGGGCGCGTGTCGCGCCCTCGGGTTGCGCAAGGTGCGTGACAAGCACGCACCCTACGGAGCTGCGGTAGGGTGCGTGCTGTGCACGCACCGGCCCGTCAGATGCGGAGCCCGCCCTCGCGCGCGGCGTCGGCCAGAGCCTTCACCTTGCCGTGGAACAGGAAGCCACCGCGGTCGAAGTACGCTTCTTCCACACCAGCCTTCTTGGCGCGCTCGGCAATCGCCGCGCCGACCTTGGTCGCCGCTTCGATGTTGTTCTTGCCGACAACGCCCAGGTCCTTCTCCAGCGAGGAGGCCGAGGCGATCGTGACGCCGTTCACATCGTCGATCAGCTGAGCGCTGATGTTCTTGTTCGAGCGGTGGACGGAGAGCCGCACGCGGCCTGCATTCACCTTGCGAAGCTTGTTCCGGACCCGCACGCGGCGCTTCAGGAACAGTTCCCTTTTGGAAAGTGCCATCTGTCTGGTCCTTACTTCTTCTTGCCTTCCTTACGGAAGATGAACTCGCCCTTGTAACGGATGCCCTTGCCTTTGTACGGCTCGGGCGCACGCCACTCGCGGATGTTGGCGGCAACCTGGCCGACCAGCTGCGGATCGGTGCCTTCGATGATCACTTCGGTCGGCTTCGGCGTGGTCACGGTGACCCCTGCCGGAACCGGGAAGTCGACGTCATGGCTGTAGCCGAGGTTCAGCTTCAGGGTCTGACCCTGGGCCGCGGCACGGTAGCCGACGCCCTGGATTTCAAGCTCGCGCTTGAAGCCGGTGGTGACGCCCTGAACGAGGTTCGCAACCATCGTGCGGGACATGCCCCACTGCTGGAGCGCGCGCTTGGACTTGCCGCGCGGGGTCACCGTCACGGCATTGTCCTCGATCGCGATCGTCACGTCGTCGGTCGCGGTGAAGCTGTGGGTCGCTTTCGGCCCCTTCACCTCGATGGTCTGGCCGGAGAGGGACGCAGTAACGCCCGACGGCAGCTCGACCGGTTTTTTCCCAATACGAGACATCGTCTTCTCCTTAGAACACCGTGCAGATGACCTCGCCACCAACATTGGCGGCGCGGGCTGCTGCATCAGACATCACGCCCTTCGGCGTGCTGACAATCGACACACCCAGGCCCTGACGGACCTGCGGGATGTCCTTGACGCCCATGTAAACGCGGCGACCGGGTTTGGAGACCCGCTTCACTTCGCGAATGACGGGGGTGCCGTCGAAGTATTTCAGGCTGATTTCCAGCGTCGGGTGACCGTCTTTGCCGGTCCCCTTTTCGTAGCCGCGGATGTAGCCTTCGTCCGCCAGCACGTCCAGGACCCATGCCCGCAGCTTGGACGCCGGGGTGGAGACGGTGGACTTGCCGCGCAGCTGCGCGTTGCGGATCCGGGTGAGCATATCGCCGATAGGATCGTTCATATCTATGCCCTCCTTACCAGCTCGATTTCACGAGGCCGGGGATCTGGCCGTTCGAGCCAAGCTCCCGCAGCATGATCCGGGACACCTTGAGCTTACGGTAGTAAGCGTGGGGGCGGCCGGTCAGCTGGCAGCGGTTGTGAAGACGGGTCGCGGACGAGTTGCGGGGCAGCTCGGCCAGCTTCAGGGTGGCGCGGAAACGCTCTTCCATCGGCTTCGACTGGTCGTTGATGATTTCCTTCAGCGCTTCACGCTTCGCGGCATACTGTTTCACCAGCCGCTCACGCTTCTTTTCGCGCTCGATCATGGATTTTTTGGCCATTGGTCGTATCTCCTCGGCGCGATCAGCTGTTGAACGGCATGTTGAAGTGCTTGAGCAGCGACTTCGCCTCTGCATCCGTCTTGGCGTTTGTGCAGATGATGACGTCCATCCCCCAGACCTCGTCGACCTTGTCGAAGTTGATCTCGGGGAAAACGATGTGTTCCTTGATGCCCATGGCGTAGTTGCCACGGCCGTCGAAGGAGGAACCCGGCACGCCGCGGAAGTCGCGGATACGGGGCATCGCCACGGTGATCATGCGGTCCAGGAAGTCGTACATCCGGTCGCCGCGGAGCGTGACCTTGGCGCCGAGCGGCATCTCTTCACGCACGCGGAAGCCTGCGATGGACTTCTTGGCCTTGGTGATGACGGCTTTCTGGCCGGCGATCGACGTCAGGTCTTCCTGAGCCGATTTGGCCTTCTTGCTGTCGCGGACGGCTTCTGCACCGCAGCCGATGTTCAGGACGATCTTGTCCAGACGCGGGATCTGCATGTCGTTGGTGTAGCCGAATTCCTCTTTCAGCGCGGCGCGGACGGTCTCCGCATACGCTTTCTTGAGGCGCGGGGTGTAGTTGGCAGCGTCGAGCATCAGATCGCGTCTCCCGTGGTCTTGGCGAAGCGGACCTTCTTGCCGTCTTCCATGCGGAAGCCGACGCGGGACGCCTTGCCGTTGCCATCGACGATGGCGAGGTTCGACAGGTCGATCGGCATCGCCTTGGGGATGCGGCCGCCCTGTGCGGTCTGGCTCTGACGGGTGTGGCGGATCGCCATGTTCACGCCGCCGACGACGGCCTTGCCGCCCTTCGGATCGACGCTTTCGATCTCGCCGGTCTTGCCCTTGTCCTTGCCGGACAGGACGACGACCTTGTCACCTTTGCGGAGTTTCGCAGCCATTACAGCACCTCCGGCGCGAGCGAGATGATCTTCATGAAGTTCTTCGCGCGCAGCTCACGAACCACCGGCCCGAAGATACGGGTGCCGACCGGCTCGTTGTTGTTGTTCAGGATGACGGCTGCGTTGCGATCGAAGCGGATCGCGGTGCCGTCTTCGCGGCGGACTTCCTTCGCGGTGCGAACGACGACGGCCTTGCGGACGTCCCCCTTCTTCACGCGGCCGCGCGGGATGGCTTCCTTGACGGAGACGACGATGATGTCGCCCACCGAAGCGTATTTACGCTTGGAACCACCCAGGACCTTGATGCACTGCACCCGGCGAGCGCCGGAGTTGTCAGCGACATCCAGATTGGTCTGCATCTGGATCATGTGGTTTCTCCCGACCTTTGGGGGTTGTTCTTGTTCAGCCCCCCAGGGTTTCGATTGAACCGGGTCGTGTGCCTTATTCGGCGATCACTTCCCAGCGTTTCGTCTTGGACTTCGGCGCGCATTCCTGGATACGGACGGCGTCGCCCACCTTGAAGGTGTTGTTCTCGTCGTGGGCCCGGTACTTCTTGGACTTACGGACGGTCTTCTTGAGAACCGGGTGGGTGAAGCGACGTTCGACCGACACGGTAACAGTCTGTGCGTTGGCGTCCGAAGTGACGGTGCCTTGCAGGATACGTTTGGGCATCTGGGTTCCCCTTATTCCGAAGCCGCTTTGGCTTTTTGGTTCAGCACGGTCAGGACGCGGGCGGCCTGGCGGCGCGCGGCGCGCATGCGTGCGGGGTTTTCCAGTTGGCCGGTGGCCTGCTGAAAGCGCAGGTTGAACTGCTCTTTCTTCAGGTTGGTCAGCTCCTCGCGGAGCTGATCCGGGGTCTTGTCCCGGAGCTCTTGAGCGCTCATGCTCTATGTTCCTTTTTCAACATCGCCGGAAGGCCCCTTGTCCGCGCGATGCGCGCGACGGGTCACCCTGATTCCGGCGGAGGTCAGTGATGAGGGGGCCGTATAGGGGGGATCCGGGGGGTTGGCAAGGGGGTATCAAGCCCTCCCGGCCCGCTGGCCCGCAAGGCGGATCATACCATACCGGAACGGCCTTCGAGCTGCGCGGCCTTCAGCAGCGATAGGGCGCGACGATCTTGCCCTTGGGCAACGCCCCGCCCAGGCATGATACCCTGCCCGGACCGTCGTTCCAGAACATGTTCGGATCGATATGGCAGGTGTGGGACTCGCAGATCCGGGCGGTGTAGTGAATATGCGAACGCGAACCGATCTCCGGCAGGCCAGCCGCCTGCACCACGCCGATCGGATCGCCTGCGCGCACGCGCTGCCCCCGCGCCAGCCCGCGTTTCGGCGTCATGTGAACCAGCCCGATATAGACCGGACGGCTTTCATTCGATCCCGCTTTCAGGCGGACCCGGAAATCGGTCTTGATCAGGACCTGACCACCCCGAAGCGGATGATCCTGAACGCTCCAGATGATCGCCCCCGATACCGGCGCGATGACCGGGGTGCCAGCAGGGGCGCAAAAGTCCATGCCCTCGTGCCGGGTCACGATCCGGTCCTTTTCGACGATCCGATATGGCTCCCCCGCATAATTGCGCGGCGACAGGTAATCGTTGCACAGGTCGAGCCCGCGCGGCACCGAACGCGCGCCGTATTTCAGGGGCTGTCCATTGTCCGAAAGCACCTGAGCATCCGTCATTCCTGCCAGAAAGCCGGTCGAAAGCACCGCGGCCAGAAATATCTTAAACATATTATTGCCCTCCCAATTCAATGGTCAGGAAAACATAATTGTGGGTTCTGGCATAGTTCCTTCTGCTATTCGCCTGTTTTCATTACCCCCACCCATAGTTGAAGCTCACCGAAATCCGCTCGTCCTCGGCCATGTTCATCGGCACCTCGTGCCGCAGCCAGCTTTCCCAGAGCAGCACGTCCCCGACCTTGGGCGCGACGTAGTGGAACGTCCGCAGTTCCTCACGCGCTTTGCGGCGTCGCGGGGGGGCGGCCATCATCATCGGCAGGCGGGGGTCTTCCAGCTTCAGGGCCCCTGCCCCTTCGGGCATCAGGACATAGGTGGTGCCCGAGATCACCGAATGCGGGTGGATGTGGCTGGCATGGGTGCCGCCCTCGGGCAGGATGTTGATCCAGAGATCCTCGAGCTTCAGCTCCTTGTCGCCGAGGTCGAACTCCAGTTCCTCGGCGAAGGCGGCGACATGCTTGTCGAGCGAGGCCACGAGGTCGGCGAAGATCGGGAAGCGCCAGGGGAGGTCCGTCAGCGAGGCATAGGAGGTGTAGCCGGGATAGCCGTTCTCTTCGCACCATTCCTGGCCGGCCTCGTCGTCCTCGGCGATGGAATAGCAGGAGTTGGCCAGTTCCTCGGCGTCGATTTTGGGGCCGTGCTCGGACAGGGCGGCGCGGTAGAGGGGGGTGACGAAGAGATTGGTGATCTCGGGCATGGCGGGGTCCGGGGGGCTGAAACGGCGTAGGGCGGGGTTGAACCCCGCCCTATCGCTAATTCTAGACGTCGTGAAGACCTCGGCTGTGCGGGGCAGCAATTGGCGGTGCCAATCGCCTCCCCCTAGCTCCATCAATTCCTGCGGAATTGACGGGAGACCTCCACCGGGTGCCGCTCTCATCGCTTTTGCAGGCAAAAGCGACTGCCGCGCACTCAGGAAAGACTTACCAGTCTTCGCGAACCACGATGCGGGTCTTGATCGGCAGTTTCATGGACGCCAGACGCAGCGCTTCACGCGCGATGTCCTCGCCCACGCCGTCGATCTCGAACATGACGCGGCCGGGTTTCACCTTGCAGGCCCAGTAATCCACGGAACCCTTACCTTTACCCATCCGAACCTCGGTCGGCTTGGAGGTGACCGGGGTGTCCGGGAAGATACGGATCCAGACACGGCCCTGACGCTTCATGTGGCGGGTCAGGGCGCGGCGTGCTGCCTCAATCTGACGCGCGGTGACGCGCTCGGGTTGCGTGGCCTTGAGGCCGTAGGTGCCGAAGTTCAGATCGGAACCGCCCTTGGCCTCACCATGGATGCGACCCTTGAACTGTTTCCGGAACTTTGTGCGTTTCGGTTGAAGCATTTTTCTGACTCCTTACCGGTCGCCGCGGCGGCCGCCACCGGCGCCGCGCGGGGCGGGACCGTCCTGGATCTCCTGCGCGCGACGATCGCGTGCCTGCGGATCATGTTCCATGATCTCGCCTTTGAAGATCCAGACCTTGATCCCGATGATCCCGTAGGGCGTCATGGCTTCGGCCAGGGCATAGTCGATGTCGGCACGCAGGGTGTGCAGGGGCACGCGGCCCTCGCGGTACCATTCGGTCCGTGCGATCTCGGCACCGCCCAGACGGCCGGCGACGTTCACGCGGATGCCGAGGGCCCCCATGCGCATGGCGTTCTGCACGCCACGCTTCATGGCGCGGCGGAAGGACACCCGGCGCTCGAGCTGCTGCGCGATGGACTCGGCCACCAGCTGCGCATCCATCTCGGGCTTGCGGACTTCGACGATGTTGAGGTGCAGTTCGCTGTCCGTCATGCGGGCCAGCTTCTTGCGCAGGGTCTCGATATCGGCGCCTTTCTTGCCGATGATGACACCCGGACGTGCGGTGTGGATCGTCACCCGGCACTTCTTGTGCGGCCGTTCGATGATGATCCGGGCAACGCCCGCCTGCTTGCACTCTTCCTTGATGAACTCACGGATCTTGACGTCTTCGAGCAGAAGATCGCCGTAATCCTTCGTATCGGCGTACCAGCGGCTGTCCCAGGTGCGGTTCACCTGCAGGCGCATGCCGATCGGATTGACTTTCTGACCCATCAGGCTTGCTCCTCGACTTGGCGGACCTTGATGGTCAGCTCCGAAAACGGCTTCATGATCTTGCCATAGCGGCCACGTGCCCGCGGACGACCACGCTTCATGATGAGGTTCTTGCCAACATAGGCCTCGGCCACGATCAGCTCATCGACGTCGAGGTTGTGGTTGTTCTCGGCGTTGGCAATCGCGGACTGAAGGCATTTCTTCACGTCCTCGGCGATCCGCTTTTTCGAGAAGGTCAGGTCCGACAGGGCCTTTTCGACCTTCTTGCCGCGGATCAGTTGCGCGACGAGGTTCAGTTTCTGCGGGCTGGTGCGAAGCATGCGAAGTTTCGCCATAGCTTCGTTGTCGGCCACGCGGCGGGGGTTCTTTTCCTTGCCCATGACTTACTTCCGCTTCGCTTTCTTGTCGGCGGCATGACCGTAGTAGGTCCGGGTCGGCGAATATTCACCGAACTTCTGACCGATCATGTCTTCGCTGACGTTGACGGGGATATGCTTCTGGCCGTTGTAGACGCCGAACGTGAGACCCACGAACTGCGGCAGGATCGTCGAACGACGCGACCAGATCTTGATGACTTCATTGCGGCCCGACTCGCGGACGGCCTCGGCTTTTTTCAGCACGTAGGCGTCGACGAAGGGGCCCTTCCAGACTGAGCGGCTCATGAATTAACGGCCCTTCTTCTTGGCGTGACGCGAGCGGATGATGAGCTTGGACGACGCCTTGTTGCGATCGCGGGTCTTGGCACCCTTGGTCGGCTTGCCCCAGGGGGTAACCGGGTGACGACCACCGGAGGTCCGGCCTTCACCACCGCCGTGGGGGTGGTCGATCGGGTTCATGACGACGCCGCGGACGCTCGGGCGGATGCCCTTGTGCCGCATGCGACCGGCCTTGCCGTAGTTCTGGTTCGAGTTGTCGGGGTTCGACACGGCACCGACGGTGGCCATGCATTCCTGACGCACGAGACGCAGTTCGCCGGAGCTGAGGCGGATCTGGGCGTAGCCGCCGTCACGGCCGACGAACTGAGCGTAGGTGCCCGCGGCGCGTGCGATCTGGCCACCCTTGCCGGGCTTCAGTTCGACGTTGTGAACGATGGTACCGATCGGCAGGCCCGAGAACGGCATCGCGTTGCCCGGCTTGATGTCGGCCTTGGCGGCGGAGATGACCTTGTCGCCCACGCCGAGACGCTGGGGGGCGAGGATGTAGGCCTGTTCGCCGTCGGTGTACTGGATCAGCGCGATGAAGGCGGTGCGGTTCGGGTCATATTCGATCCGAACGACGACGGCTTCGACGTCACGCTTGTTGCGTTTGAAATCGACGATCCGATAGAGGCGTTTCGCCCCGCCGCCCGTGCGGCGCATCGTGATCCGTCCGGTGTTGTTCCGGCCGCCCGACTTGGTCAGACCCTGGGTGAGGGCCTTGACGGGACGTCCTTTGTACAGCTCCGAACGGTCGATCAGCACCAGCCCGCGCTGGCCCGGCGTCGTCGGCTTGTACGACTTGAGTGCCATGCTTTCTGTCTTCCGTTTAGCAGATGGCCTCTTCCGTCCTTGCGGACGGCCTCGGCCTATGTGGTGTGGCCCCCCGTAGGTGACCGGTATGAAGGGCCCCGAAGGTCCCCGGTGGAGTGGTGCGGTAGGGTGTGTGCTTGCACGCACCGCCGCGCCAAAAGCAGAGCCCCGGACGAATCCGGGGCTTTGCGGATGGGGTCGTTTAGGGCAGCCGGCGAACGAGGTCAAGGGCCCAGACCGACCGGGACATGGTCATTCAGCCGCCAGCGCGGACGGATCAATCCTTGCCGGCGCTTGCGCACCGCCCCCCAGACGAGGCACTGCGGAGCGCGTGCGCCAAAGTCGGCCCACCCGTTGGCAAACACCTCATATCCTTTGACAAGTCGGACGGACACCGCAAATCTCCGGCGCACGACGGGTCACGGCCCGAACCGTGCCCGCTCGCCGATCAGATGCACACCGGGCAGACGACCTCAACCGCAGCAAAGGATCCGCCCGTGCCGCCCGAACAGATCACCGTAACCGCCTTCGTCAACGCCTCTCCGGACACTGCGTGGGAGGCGTATACGCGCCCCAAACACATCACCCGCTGGAACTTTGCCTCGGACGACTGGTGCTGTCCCTCGGCGAGCAATGATCTGAGAGTGGGCGGGACCTACAAGGCCCGTATGGAGGCGAAGGACGGCAGCTTTGGTTTCGACCTCGTCATGATCTATGACGCCGTCGAGACGGGCGAGAGCTTCACCTCGACGATGGAGAACGGTCGGCAGGTCACGACAACCTTCGCGCCAGAGGCTGACGGGACCCTCGTGAGCACCCGCTTCGATCCGGAGACCGAGCACCCGATCGAGATGCAGCGCGACGGCTGGCAGGCGATCCTGAACAACTACAAGTCCTACGCCGAGAGCCTCTGAGCATAGCGGCGTCCTGGGGCATCCGGAGACGGAGCATTGCGGATCGCAATTCGGGACACCCGACGTCCCTACGGCCCCATTTCTTGGCAGGCGTCATCGCCGGTTGGCGCGCGGGCCCAAGACCACACCGGCGCACCGACGCGCACAGGGTCCGCCGAAGGCGCAGCCGGGATCGGCCCCGGCCTAGTCTCGCAGGATCTTCTCCATCTTCTTGCCGCGCGCCAGCTCGTCCACCAGCTTGTCGAGATAGCGGATCTCGCGCATCACCGGCTCTTCGATCTCCTCGACGCGGACACCGCAGATCACGCCCTTGATCTCGGACCGCCTGGGGTTCATCCCCGGCGCCTCGTCGAAGAAGGTCTCGAAATCCGTACCGTCTCCGATCACGCGCTCCAGCCCGGGCTCGTCATAGCCGGTCAGCCAGCCGATCACCTCGTGCAGCTCGTCCTTGCTGCGGCCCTTGCGTTCGACCTTGTTGACGTAGTGCGGATAGACGCTGCCGAAGCTCGTCGTGTAGATGCGGTGTTTCGCCATGGGTCGTCCCCTGTCGCGGTGTGAGCTTGCACCCATCCTAAACCGGGCGGACCGGAAGACAAAGAAAAGCCCCGGCCGTTTCCCGCCGGGGCTTTACGATTTCTTTAGCGCGGGGAGCACCCGCCGCCCGCTCAGAGGCCGGTCGACACGTCGATCGTGTTGCCCTCTTCGAGCGTCACGTAGGCCTTCTTGACGTCCTTGCGCGAGCCGAGCTGACCGCGGAACCGCTTGACCTTGCCCTTGGTGATGGTCGTGTTCACGGCCTTCACCTTGACACCAAAGAGCGCCTCTACGGCTTCCTTGATCTGCGGCTTGTTCGCGTCGATCGCCACTTCGAAGACGACGGCGTTCGTTTCGGACGCCATGGTTGCCTTCTCGGTGATGACCGGCTTGCGGATCACGTCGTAATGTTCTGCCTTGGCACTCATTTCAGTCGAGCCTCCAGTGCTTCGACACCCGCCTTCGTGATCACGAGCGTGTCACGCTTGAGGATGTCATAGACGTTGGCGCCCATCGACGGAAGCACATCGAGACCCTCGATGTTGGCGGCGGCGCGGGCAAAGCCCTCGTTCACCGATGCGCCGTCGATGATCAGCGCGCGCTTCCAGCCCAGATCCTTGATCTGCTTGGCCAGGGCTGCGGTCTTGCCTTCGGATTCCGCGGACTCGATGATCACGAGTGCGCCTTCCTTGGCCTTGGCCGACAGCGCGTGCTTCAGACCCAGTGCCCGGAACTTCTTGGGCAGGTCGTGGGCGTGGCTGCGCGGAACCGGACCCTTGTAGGTGCCGCCGTGACGGAAGATCGGTGCCTTCTTGGAGCCGTGGCGTGCGCCGCCGGTGCCCTTCTGGCGATAGATCTTCTTGGTCGAGTAGGACACGTCCGAGCGACCCAGCGTGGAGTGGGTGCCGGCCTGTGCCTTGGCACGCTGCCACCGCACAACGCGGTGCAGGATGTCGGCGCGGGGTTCGAGGCCGAAGATCTCGTCGCCGAGATCGACGGACCCGGCTTTGCCGCCGTCCAGATTGATCACGTCGAGTTTCATTCCTCGCCTTCCTTCTTCTCGGGTGCTGCGGCGTCGCCGGCATCACCTTCTTTGTCGGCTGCGATTTCCGCTTCAGCGGCCTTCAGCGCGGCTTCCTCGGCTGCAGCAGCTTCGGCCTCGGCGGCCTTGCGTGCTTCTTCCTCGGCGGCTGCGGCTTCGGCAGCTGCGGCTTCAGCGGCCTTGCGGGCCTCTTCGGCTGCGGATTTCAGAGCGGCGGGCAGGATCGCGTTCTCGGGGAACGGCTTCTTCACGGCGTCTTTCACCGTGACCCAGCCACCCTTGGAACCCGGAACGGCGCCCTTGACCATGATCAGGCCGCGCTCGCTGTCGGTGCGCACAACCTGCAGGTTCTGCGTGGTGACACGAACGGCACCCATGTGGCCGGCCATCTTCTTGCCTTTGAAGACCTTGCCCGGATCCTGACACTGACCGGTCGAACCATGCGACCGGTGAGAGATCGAGACACCGTGCGAGGCGCGCAGCCCGCCGAAGTTGTGGCGCTTCATGCCACCGGCAAAGCCCTTACCGATCGAGGTGCCGGAGACATCCACGAACTGGCCTTCGAAGTAATGGTCGGCGGTGATTTCCTCACCGACGGCGATCAGGTTGTCGGCGTCCACGCGGAACTCGGCGACCTTGCGCTTGGGTTCCACCTTCGCGGCTGCGAAGTGGCCGCGCATGGCCTTGGAGGTCCGCTTGGCTTTGGCAGCGCCGGCGCCGAGCTGAACTGCCGAATAGCCATCCTTGTCGGCGGTGCGCTGTGCGAGCACCTGAAGACCGTCGAGTTGCAGCACGGTGACGGGCACCTGGCGGCCGTCTTCCATGAACAGGCGGGTCATGCCCACCTTCTTGGCGATGATACCGGAACGGAGCATCTGGTGACCCTCCTTAAACCTTGATCTCGACATCCACGCCGGCGGCGAGGTCGAGCTTCATCAGCGCGTCCACCGTCTGCGGGGTCGGATCCACGATGTCGAGCAGGCGCTTGTGCGTCCGGATCTCGAACTGATCGCGGGATTTCTTGTCGATGTGCGGCCCACGGAGAACCGTGAACTTCTCGATCTTGTTCGGCAGCGGGATCGGGCCACGGACGGTTGCGCCGGTGCGCTTCGCCGTGTTGACGATTTCCTGCGTGCTGGAATCCAGGACGCGGTAATCGAATGCCTTCAGCCGGATGCGAATGGTTTGACCTGACATGTCAATTCAGCCTTCTTCGGCGTTTGAGTTGAGAGGAAGAGGCAGGACCACCCTGCCCCTTCGTCGAACCCGTATTTCTTGAACCCTCGCCCGGCTCTTGCGTGCCGGTCTCGGGAGGGGCGGCCGGGGCCGCGCCCTATATGCAGCCGTGTGAGCTCCCGGTGATCTGGCTTCGCCAATTCACCTGCCGCTCACCGGTCGAAAATTCTTATTTAAGAATTTTCGACACCACGCCCGAGCCGACGGTCCGGCCGCCTTCACGGATGGCGAAGCGCAGCTTCTCTTCCATCGCGA
>NZ_AQQU01000007.1 GCF_002210105.1 Oceanicola sp. 22II-s10i
CCGCGACTCCCCCCGAAAGTAATTTGGAACCAGAAGAAGCAGGGGACCTGTGCCCTTGTCCCCGTGGGGGTGCGTGGTATGAGGCGGCAGGTTTTTGGAAAGGGTCCAGATGTCACAGCCGGTCTTCGTTCTGGTGCGGCCCCAAATGGGCGAGAACATCGGCGGCGCGGCGCGGGCGATGTGGAATTTCGGGCTGGACCGGATGCGGATGGTCGATCCGCGCGACGGCTGGCCGAACCAGAAGGCGGTGGCGATGGCATCGGGCGCCGGGCGGCTGCTGGACGAGGCGGGGCTGTTCGGCACAACCGCCGAGGCGGTTGGCGATTGCACATGGGTCGTGGCGACGACGGCGCGGGCGCGGGGGCTGACGAAGCCGGTGTTGACGCCGGAGACGGCGATGGCCGAGGCGCGGGCGCGGATCGCGGCGGGCGAAAAGGTCGCGGTGCTGTTCGGGCCCGAGCGTGCGGGGCTGGAGAACGACGACATCGCGCGGGCGAACGCCATCATCAACGTGCCGGTGAACCCGGAGTTCGCCTCACTCAACCTAGCCCAGTGCGTGCTGCTGACGGCCTACGAGTGGAGGCGGCAGACGAATGATGTGCCGGGTGAGCGGGTCGAGATGGCGGGGGCAGACTGGGCCAGTGGCATCGAGGTCGAGAAGCTGGCGGCCCATTACGAGGAACGTCTGGATCAAGCGGGGTTCTTCTTTCCCGAGACCAAGGCGGAGGGGATGAAGATCAACCTGCGCAACCTGTGGTCCCGGATGCGGCTGACCCGCGCGGATGTGCAGATGCTGCATGGCGTGATGCGTCAAATGGTCCGCTGGAAGGAGCGGGGGGAGTGATCTTGCCGCCCCCGGTCCCCGGCTTTAGGTTGCCCGCGAAACGGAGGCAGGGATGACCCAGAAACGCAGCATCTTCGAAGAGGTCGGCGAGACGGCGAAGCCGCAGGCGCAGACCGGTGTCATCGACCGCGCCCGGCGCGGGTCGCGCAAGGGCGTCCGGGCCTGGCTGATCCTGCTGTTCGTCATGGTCGCGGCGATGATCATCGTGGGCGGCCTGACGCGGCTGACCGACAGCGGGCTGTCGATCACCGAGTGGCGTCCCTTGACGGGGGCCCTGCCGCCGATGAACGAGGCGGCGTGGCAGGCTGAGTTCGAGCGGTATCAGCAGATCCCGCAGTTCGAGCTGCAGAACCACTGGATGACGCTGGACGACTTCAAGTCGATCTACTGGTGGGAATGGGGCCACCGCCAGCTTGGGCGCGCCATCGGGCTGGTCTGGGCGATCGGCTTTTTCGGCTTCTGGGCCACGGGCCGTATTCCGCCCGGCTGGCACAGTCGGCTGGTGCTGATCGGCGCGCTTGGCGGCGTTCAGGGGGCGGTCGGCTGGTGGATGGTGGCTTCGGGGCTGGAAGGGACGATGCTGAGCGTCGCGTCCTACCGGCTGGCGACGCATCTGGGGCTGGCCTTCATCATCCTCGGCTTCATCGCCTGGTTCGTCCTGTCGCTGTCGCGCGAGGAACGGGACCTGATGCAGGCCCGCCGCCTGCGGGAACGCCGGCAGTTCGGTGTGGCGACCGGCTGGATGCATTTCGCTTTCCTGCAGATCCTGATCGGGGCGCTGGTGGCGGGGATCGACGCCGGGCGGTCCTATACCGACTGGCCGACCATCGGCGGCGGCTGGCTGCCGCCCGATCCCTGGATGATCTCGCCCGCCTGGCGCAACTTCCTCGAGAACCCGGCCCTCGTGCAGTTCGTGCACCGCTGCGTCGGTTACCTGCTGTTCCTCTATTCGATCATGGCGCTGCTGCGCGGCCGCCGGTCTGCGCATCGGGCGACGCGCGGGGCCTTCACCGTGGCCTTTGCCGCGCTGACCGGGCAGGTGGCTCTGGGCATCTACACCGTCATGACCGGGGCGCCGGCGCAGGTGGCGATCCTGCACCAGATGCTGGCCATCGCGGTCTTTGTCCTCATCCTCAGGGCGCGGTTCCTCGCGGCCTATCCGATCGCAAGCACCATCCGCGGAGGCTGACATGATCCCCAATGACGCGATGACCGCGCTGTTCGAATACCAGCGCGAGACCGAGGCGCTGGCGCAGGTGGCCGGACGGCTGGGCTGGGACCAGGAGACGATGATGCCACGCGGCGCAGCGCTCCAGCGGGGCGAGGAGATGGCGGCGATGGAAGGCGTGCTGCACGCCCGCCGCACCGATCCGCGCGTTGGCGAGTGGCTGGCGGCGACCGAGGGGCAGGCGGCGGACGAGGTGTCGGCGGCAAAGCTGCGGCTGATCCGGCGGGCCTATGACCGGGCGGTCAAGGTGCCGGCGAAGCTGGCGTCCGAGATCGCGCGGGTGACATCCGTCGCGCAGGGCCAGTGGGCCGAGGCGCGGGCACGGGACGATTTCGCGGCCTTCGCGCCGGTGCTGGAGCAGGTCGTGCGCCTGAAGCGCGAGGAAGGCGCGGCGCTCGCGGCGGGCGGCAATGTCTATGACGCGATGCTGGACGATTACGAGCCGGGGATGAGGGCGGCGGAGCTGGAGGCGATGTTCGCCGAGATGCGGCCGCGCCTGGTGGCGCTGCGCGAGGCGATTCTGGAAAAGCCGGAGCCTGCGGCTCTGACCGGCGAGTTCCCCGAGAGCTCGCAGCTGGCGCTGTCGACCAAGCTGGCGGCGACCTTCGGCTATGACTTCACGCGCGGGCGGATCGACAAGGCCGTGCATCCGTTCAGCTCGGGCTCCGGCAGCGACGTGCGGATCACGACACGGACCAATCCGACGGATCCGTTCAACTGCTTCTACTCGACGATCCACGAGGTAGGGCACGCCTGTTATGAGCAGGGGATCGACGCCGACTATGCGCTGACGCCGCTCGGGCAGGGGGTGTCGATGGGCGTCCACGAAAGCCAGAGCCGGATCTACGAGAACCAACTGGGCCGGTCGCGGGCGTTCACGGGGTGGCTGTTCGGGCAGATGCAGGGCGTGTTCGGCGACATCGGCGTCGACACCCCGGAGGCGTTCTTTGCCGCCGTGAACCGGGTGCAGCGCGACTTCATCCGGACCGAGGCGGACGAGGTGCAATACAACCTGCACATCATGCTGCGCTTTGACCTGGAACGCGCGCTGATCGCGGGCGACCTGAAGCCGGGCGAGTTGGAAGGCGCGTGGAACGAGCGGTTCGAACGGGACTTCGGCTATGCCGTGCCGCGCGCGGCGCTCGGGTGCCTGCAGGATGTGCACTGGTCGGTGGGGCTGTTCGGCTATTTCCCGACCTACAGCCTTGGCAACGTCTATGCCGGCTGCCTGCACCGGGCAATGCGGGGCGATCTGCCGGATCTGGATGCGCAGCTTGCGCAGGGCGACACCGCATCGGCCACGTCGTGGCTGCGCGAGAAGGTGCAGCGGCACGGTGGCCTCTACCGCCCGCGCGACGTCATCACACGCGCCTGTGGCGAGGCGCCTTCGGCGGGGCCGCTGCTGGATTACATCGAGGCAAAGTTCGGCGCGATCTACGGCCTCTGATCCCGGAAAAATGGGCCGGCTGTTCAGGCCGGCCCAGTGACGAAGGGATTGACGGGGTAGAAGCGTCAAACCACCATGTGCCCCCACGCTCCGCGACGAGAGATTGCCACGGCGCCGAACACGCAAACAGCGTGGGGACGGATCCGGCTGCCACCAACGAGGTCGGCACCCGAAATAGGAAATCCGTCTGCGACAGCATCGGGGATTTGCCAGAAAGCCGGAGTGATGCGGGGCCCGAGCGTTTGCGCCACGCCCCTTATCCTCAGTTGCCGTTGATGGCTTGCCTCAATGCTCGCGTGAGTCAGTTATGCACGTATAGGTGGAAGTCCCAACCCGGAAAGCTGCACGTTTCGGCTTGCAGAAATGCAAAGCGGCATACGGGTCACACCGATGGCCATTTGTCCGGTGCATTCGAGAACCGTTCGGCGATCCAATCCGCGACCTTGCGCACCAGAGGGTCCCGGCGGCGGGTTTCGTGAAACGCCAGGTAGATCGGCGCCTCGATGTCGTCCAGTTCGGGATCGAGCCGCTCCAGACCTTCTTCGTGCGCGGCGGCAATGCTGGGCATCAGGCCGGGCAGACGGGTGGATTTTGCAGAGTTTACAACTTCATGCAACGTTTCCACCCGGAAATACGGATCGCGGCCACCCATCATTTCACGGGCCCGCTGCATGGCTGGTTGCTTGTCATGGGCCTTGACCAGTCCGATCCACGTTCCGTCGCGCGGGGAGTCGGGGTAGCCGAAGACGTTCATCGTCATCTTGCCAAGGTAGCGGACCACCAGACGGCCCTGGCTGGGGCGGGTCGGCACGACGATTATGTCGTTTTCCCCCAGTGCTTCCGTGAACATCTGCGAGTTGAACGTGATCGACAGCTGAGGTTCGGCCTCGAGGAAGCTGCGCAACGCAGGGTAGAGGAGATAGGTCGAGATCGCAGGCGGGCAGCCGATGGCGACGTTGCCCTTGCCGCCGGTATCGACGCTGTCCTTGGCATTCAGATATGTCGCGATCTCGTGCTCGAACGACGTGACCGTTTCGATCAGGTCCGCGATCGCCTCGTTCGCGCTCCAGCCGTCCGGCGTCTTGACGAACAGGTCAAAGCCAAGTGTCTCGCCCAGCCGTCCGAGCCGACGTGAAACCGTTGCAGGATTGGTGTCGAGCAGCCGTGCCGCGGCGCTCATGCTCCCGGTTTTGTGCACCGCCACAAGGTAGCGCAGGTCGTCCCAATTCTTCATGTCTTGTCCCGGAACCCCGTACCGGTTGTTCAGTCCTGAGCGGGGCCTTCCTCCGCACCGGACTCGTCCAATTCTTCTCCCTGCTCCGCGATGCGGGCAACGGATACGACCACTTCGTCGGTGCCTGTGTTGAAGACCTTGACCCCACCGGCAGATCTGGACCGGAACGAGATACCGTCAACAGGCACGCGGATGGATTGACCGCGCGACGTGACGAGCATGATCTGGTCGTCCATCTCGACCGGGAAGGAGGCGACGACGGCGCCGCCGCGCATCGCCCGGTCCATTGCCGCCACGCCCTGACCGCCGCGTCCGCGCACGGGGTAGTCGTGCGAGGAGGACAGCTTGCCCGCGCCACCGGCGGTAATGGTCAGGATCAGGTTTTCGGCCGCCGACATCTCGGCATAGCGCTCAGGCGACAGCTGGCCGGCCTCGACCGCCTCGTCGTCATCGTCCTGCGCCTCGTCCTCGGTCACGCCGGCCATCAGGCGGCGCTGCTTCAGGTAGGCGGCACGTTGCTGCGGATCGGCTTCGAAGTGCCGGATGACCGACATCGACACGACCTGATCGCCGTCCTGCAGCCGGATCCCCCGCACGCCGGTCGAATCGCGGCCCTTGAACACGCGCACATCGGTGGTGGGGAAGCGGATCGCGCGGCCGGATTCCGTCACCAGCATCATGTCGTCGTCCTCGGACGCGATGCGCGCGTTCACCAGTTCCACGCCCTCGGGCAGTTTCATCGCGATCTTGCCGTTGCGCATGACGTTGGTGAAATCGCTCAGCGCGTTGCGGCGCACGTCGCCTTCGGTCGTGGCGAACACGATCTGCAGCGAATCCCAGTCTTCCTCGTCCCGGTCGACCGGCATGATCGCGGCGATGGAAACGCCCTGCGGGATCGGCAGGATGTTGATGATCGCCTTCCCGCGCGAGGTCCGACCGCCGAGCGGCAGGCGCCAGCACTTGAGCTTGTAGACCATCCCGTCGGTGGTGAAGAAAAGCAGCTGCGTATGGGTGTTCGCGACGAAGAGCGAGGTGACGATGTCGTCGTCCTTGAGCCCGCCGCCGGACAGACCCTTGCCGCCGCGTTTCTGCGCGCGGTAGTCGGCCAGTGGGGTGCGCTTGATGTAGCCGCCCTGCGTCACGGTGACGACCATGTCCTCACGCTCGATGAGGTCTTCGTCCTCCATGTCGCCGGACCAGTCGACGATCTCGGTGCGACGGGGGACGGCGAACAGTTCGCGCACCTCGCGAAGTTCGTCCCCGATGATCCCCATGATCCGCTCGCGCGAGCCGAGGATTTCGAGGTAGTCCTTGATCTTGCCCGCCAGTTCCTCGAGCTCGTCCGTCACTTCCTTGACGCCGAGCTGGGTCAGGCGCTGGAGGCGCAGTTCGAGGATCGCACGGGCCTGCGTCTCGGACAGGTTGTAGGTGCCATCCTCGTTCATCGTATGCGTCGGATCGTCGATCAGGCGGATGTAGCCCGCGATCTCGGCGGCCGGCCAGCGGCGTTCCATCAGGCGTTCGCGGGCCTCGGCGGCATCGGCGGAGGCACGGATGGTCGCGACGACCTCGTCCACGTTCGACACGGCGACGGCTAGACCGCACAGGATGTGGCTGCGTTCGCGCGCCTTGCGCAGTTCATAGGCCGTGCGGCGGGCGACGACCTCTTCGCGGAAGGTGATGAACGAGGCGAGGAAGCCGTGCAGCGTCAGCGTTTCCGGCTTGCCGCCGTTCAGCGCCAGCATGTTGCAGCCGAACGAGATCTGCATCGGCGTGAAGCGCCAGAGCTGGTTCAGAACCACGTCGGCGGTTGCATCGCGCTTCAGCTCGATCACAACGCGGACGCCGTGGCGGTCGGATTCGTCCTGCACGTGGGCAATGCCCTCGATCCGCTTTTCGCGGACGTGCTCGGCGATCTTCTCGATCATCGCGGCCTTGTTCACCTGATAGGGGATCTCGTCCACGATGATCGCCCAGCGATCCTTGCGCAGCTCCTCGACATGGGTCTTGGCGCGCACGATGACGCTGCCACGGCCCTCGAGATACGCTTTCCGCGCGCCGGAGCGGCCGAGGATGTGTCCGCCGGTCGGGAAGTCGGGGCCGGGGACATATTCGATCAGGCCCTCGGTCGACAGGTCGGGGTTCTCGATCAGGGCCAGCGTGGCGTCGATCACCTCGCCCAGGTTGTGGGGCGGGATGTTGGTCGCCATGCCGACGGCGATGCCGCCCGCGCCGTTGACCAGCATGTTGGGAAAGCGTGCGGGCAGGACGGTCGGTTCACGGTCCTTGCCGTCGTAGTTCAGCTGGAAATCGACGGTGTCCTTGTCGATGTCCGCCAGCAGGTAGCCCGCCGCCTTGGCCATCCGCACCTCGGTGTAACGGAAGGCCGCGGCCTTGTCCCCGTCCATGGAGCCGAAGTTGCCCTGGCCATCCAGCAGCGGCAGGGACATGGAGAAGTCCTGCGCCATCCGCACAAGGGCGTCGTAGATCGCGGAGTCGCCGTGCGGGTGATACTTGCCCATGGCATCCGCCACGGGGCGCGAGGATTTCCGATAGGGCTTGTCGAAGGTGTTGCCGACCTCATGCATGGCAAAAAGGATACGCCTGTGCACAGGTTTTAGGCCGTCGCGCAGATCCGGAATCGCACGGGCGACGATGACGCTCATCGCGTAGTCGAGGTAGGAAACCCGCATCTCGTCGGTGATCGACACCGACGGACCCTCGTAGGACGAGCGCGGTTTTTCTTCTTCGTTATCAGGGGGTTCGGGCGTATCGCTCACGAAGTCAACCTTGTCCGGAGAGGCATTCTATATCTAGTCGCGCGGACTATAGCATCGCCAATATGAGGGGTGCAATGATGCCCCGGCATCCCCTTTGGCAGCCGGGCTTGTGATGTGCCAACATACTGTTTTTGTTGAAAACTAATTCTGTTGCGGCATCCTTTTCATATGCACCCTTCCAGGAGGCTTCATATGAGTGCAACCGAGACCGAACTGATGCTCAGGGGATACGGGCTGACGACTGCCGAATTCTTCTACCGGATGCCCGACTATACCCACGTCCTGAACAGCTTCATCTGGCAGGACTACGACATCGCCCCCGACCATCCGCGATTGTTCAAGTTCATCGAGTTCTGGCAGCGCGAGATCGAGGGGCCGCTGCATTCGGTCAGGTTCACGCACCGCAAGGAACTTTCGCCCGGCCGCTGGCGCAATGTCGTGGGCGAGCTGAAGCTGCACTGAGGGCGTCCGGGCCGGGCGCTTGGCCCGGCCTGCGCGCGGTCAGGCGTAGCCGGCGACGGGGGCGGATTGCCGGAACACGGGGCGTCGGGTCGCGACCGTCCGGTGCGCCTCGTCCCCGCGTCCGGTCTTGAGCAGCAGGTTCACATAGGTCAGTTCCAGCAGGTCCCGTTGCGCACGGCTGCCCCCCAGTCTGGCGTGATCGGCCATGGCGGGCGTCAGAAGGTCCAGCGCCGCATCCCACTCTCCCCGCGCGATTGCTCCCCAGGCCCGCGCAACGGGGCGGACCAGATCGGCGGCGAAGCCGCGGCTCGCCTCGGCCAGCGGGGCCAGCCGGTCGCCGTTTCCGGCCATCGCATGGGCCAGCGCGCTGTGGATGTCGGCAAAGCTCATGCCCGGATCGGGAAAGAACCTGGCGGCGTAATCGCTGATCACCCGCCAGCGCTCCGGTGCGACGGTCATGCCCGCAAGGTCCGCGCGGTAGAGCAGGGCCGCCGCGTCGGTCAGGACGTTGACCGGGATGGAGTGTGACGCCTCGGGCGCGATCGCGGTGTCGTAGATCGACCAGAGCTCCGCCTCGTCCGACTGCTCCAGCGCCCAGAGGGCGCGGTGCCAGCTCAGGTGTCCGTGCAGCAGCGAGCGCGTGTCGTAATCCCTGATCCACTCCGCCAGATAGGCGCGGCCGGTATCGCTTTCGCCCTGTTCGTAAAGCGTATGCGCCTTGAAATGCGAGGCGTTGGCGTTCGCGTTGTTCAGCGACAGCGAGCGGTCCATCAGCGTCATCGCCTCGTCCAGCCGCCCGACTTCGCACAGCGCCTGTCCGTGCACGCTCAGAACCCACCAGTCATCGCCCAGTGCATCGTACAGACGGGAGGTATAGGCGACCTGGTGGCTTTCGCGCCCCGGTTCGCCCGAGACGCCGATCAGGCCGAAGATATTGGTGCAGAGCTGCGCGGCGAGGATATCCCGCGGATGCTCGCGGACATGGGCGATGACCGCCTGCCGCGCCTCGACGGCGCGTCCGGCCAGCAGCAGGTCGAAGATGGCGATGTGATCCGCCTCGCGGCTGCTGACAGTGTCCCTGGCGGCTTTCGCAGCTTCGATGGCCTGCTTGGCGCCCGGCATGTCGGCCTCGTACATCCGCGCCCGCGCCAAACCGACATGGGCCAGCGCGAATCCTGGATCGGCGGTCAGGGCCCGAGAAAACGCGGCGCTTGCCCCGTGGGAGGCTTCCAGCAGGTGGTCGATACCGGCAACGTAGGCGTCCCGTGCGTCGGCGCTCTGCGTGGTCAGCGGCAGTCCGTAGCGATCCTTGAGCATCTCAATCCTCCCAACACCTCGGGAGGGATCATGCACCTGCGAACGGATTCTTGGAACGATCTTGCGAATACACGGCCGGAAGACCCGCCCCGCCGCCATGTGAAAGGCCTCCGGAAATCACTCCGGAGGCCTGCATTGCGTCGCGAACGTTCCAGCCCGCCCCTTAGCGAAACGCGATCAGGGGATGATGCGGTTGTATTTCACCCCTTCCAGCGAAGCACCGATCTTGAGCCCGGCCTGACCGAAGACGATCGCCACGATCGGGGACAGGCCAGTGTTTGATTCCGCCCGCAGGGTCTCGCCCTTGTCGCTGAACACGTATTCGACATCCGCGCCAAGCGCCCAGCCATAGGAGTGGCGGAAGTCGTCCAGCGCTTCCTGCGTCATGAAGAACAGGACGTGCGCATATTGCTGCGCGCCGACCTGAAGGCCGATGTTGGCCGCGGTCGAGGAATAGTAATCCACCGTCGCGCCGTTCACACGCAGCGCGCCGCGCCCGTAGGTCCCGCCGATGCCGAAGCCGACCTCGGTCTGCAGCGGCATGACCAGCATCCCGACCGACTTCTGCGTCAGGTCGAGGGTCTGGGGAAACTGCTGGTGCATGTAGTTGATCGTCGCGTCGACGCGGGCGTCGATCTTTTGCCCTCCCGTCGATCCCGGCCCGTTGCCGCAGGCCGCCAGAAGGGGCAGCGCCGCCAGCGCCGCAAACGAAAACGTACGTCGGGTATAACCGCTCATGCTCTTGCCTCACTTGCCCGTGTTTAGCCCGCGCGGGGGCGGCCGGTTTTCCGGCATTGGGGCAAAGTATAGGCGTTCAGGCAGGGCCTGTCACCATCGCTTGTGCGCCGATCAGGCTGATTCCCGCCGACTCACGCGCCTTTGAGCGCCCGCGCCATCGCCGGGGCGAAATAGGTCAGGATCCCGTCGCAACCCGCCCGCTTGAAGCACAGCAGCGATTCCGCCATCGCCTTGTCGCCGTCGATCCAGCCGTTCAGCGCCGCACCCTTGATCATCGCGTATTCGCCGGACACCTGATAGGCGAAGGTCGGCACGCCGAACTGGTCCTTCACGCGGCGGCAGATGTCCAGATAGGGCATCCCCGGCTTGACCATGACCATGTCCGCGCCTTCCTCCAGATCGCGGGCCACCAGCCGCAGCGCCTCGTCGGAATTGCCGGGGTTCATCTGGTAGGTTGCCTTGTCGCCCTTCAGCGCGCCGGTCGCACCGACCGCATCGCGGAAGGGGCCGTAGAAGGCGCTGGCATACTTGGCCGAGTAGCTGAGGATCATCACGTTCTTGTGCCCGGCGCCTTCCAGCGCGGACCGCATCGCGCCGATCCGGCCGTCCATCATGTCCGACGGCCCGATGATGTCCGCCCCGGCCTCGGCCTGGCTGAGCGTCTGTTTCACCAGCGCCTCGACGGTTTCATCGTTCAGGATCTCACCGTCCACGACGAAGCCGTCATGACCGTCGATGTTGTAGGGGTCGAGCGCCACGTCGGTCATCACCGCCAGCCCCGGCACGGCCTTCTTGATCGCGCGGGTGGCGCGGTTGGACATGTTGTCGGGGTTCCATGCCTCGGCGCAGTCCTTGGTCCGCTTCTCCATCGGGGTGTAGGGGAACAGGCAGATCGCGGGGATGCCGAGGTCCGCCGCCTCTCTGGCAGCCTCGACCACCGCGTCCACGGTCAGCCGGTGCACGCCGGGCATCGAGGGGATCTCCTCGCGCGCCACGCCGTCGCCCTCGCGGACGAAGACCGGCCAGATCAGGTCGCCGGCAGTTAGCGTGTTTTCCTGCGCCAGTGCCCTGATTCCGGGCGTCTGCCGGGTGCGGCGGAAGCGGGTCATGGGGTAGGGGGCGGAAAAGGGGGTCATGGTGACGTTCCTGCTGTTGCGCGGACGGGCATCGAATGGCATGGACCACGACGCATCTCAAGGGTAGGAATTGCCGCTGCCCGCCTATATGACAGGCGGACCGGGCAAGCGCGCAGAGCAGAGGACTGGCAGGTGAACCTGTCCCAGACGATTTTCGAACTCATAGACATGCGGTCCTTCTCGAACCTGTGGTTCTGGATCGCACTCGCCGTGGTGTGGTCTTCGGCCAGCCACTGGGTGCTGGGCGTGCCATGGGATCTGGCGCTTCGCGCCAAGCGCAAGGGCGGGCAGTTCGAAGAGGATTTCGAGACTCTGCTCCGGATCAACGTGAACCGCCTGATCTATATCTACGAGGTTTCGGGGCTCGTCCTGACCTCTTTCGGCAGCTTCGTGCTGACCACGCTGCTGGTGATGGGCTTCTATTACCGGGTGGAATTCGCGCAGGCGGTGTTCCTGATCGCCTTCCCGCTCTCCATCGTCGGCTGGCTGTCGATGCGGGCGGCGCGCAAGATCCGTATCTCCGGCGCGACCGGGGACGAGGTACACCGCCGCCTGCTGATGCACCGGCTGGCGATCCAGGGAATCGGCGTTGTGTCGATCTTTGTCACCGCGCTCTGGGGGATGCTCCAGAACCTGACCATCGGTGCGCTCGGCTAGGACATGGCGGGGCGCGAACATATCACCCTCGGCGGCGCGCCCGAGGGCTTCGACGCGGCATTGCTGCTGCGCGAGGCCGAGGCGAAGGGCGTTGTCGTCCATGTCGCGCGCGACGAACGGCGCATGGCGGGGATGGCCGACGCGCTTGCGTTCTTCGCCCCCGGCCTGCCGGTCTTCCGCTTCCCCGCGTGGGACTGCACCCCCTACGACCGCGTATCGCCGAACCCCGATGTCTCCGCCGCCCGCATGGCGACGCTGGCGGCGCTGGTGCACGGGATGCCCAAGCGGTTCGTCCTGCTGACCACGCTGAATGCCGCGACCCAGAGGATACCGGCGCGCGACATCCTGCGCGAGGCGGCCTTCACCGCCCGCGTCGGTCACCGGATCGACGAAAAGGCACTGCGCAACTTCCTGGCCCGCATGGGCTTTTCTCAGGCGCATTCGGTGACGGAACCCGGCGACTATGCCGTGCGCGGCGGGATCATCGACATCTATCCGCCGGGCGAGGGCGGGCCGGTGCGGCTGGACCTATTCGGCGACGTTCTGGACGGCGCGCGGCGGTTCGATGCGGGCACGCAGCGAACGACCGAAAAGCTGGATGTCGTGGAACTGGCGCCGGTCTCCGAGGTCATCCTCGACGAGGCCGCGATCACCCGCTTCCGCCAGAACTACCGGGCCGAGTTCGGTGCCGCCGGCACCGACGATCCGCTCTACGAGGCGGTCAGCGCGGGGCGCAAGCATCAGGGGATGGAGCACTGGCTGCCGCTGTTCCACGAACGGCTGGAAACGCTCTTCGACTACCTGCCCGAGGCCAGCGTGATGCTGGACGACCAGGTCAACGGCGCCCGGCATCATCGCTGGGAAAGCATCAAGGACCAGTACGAAACCCGCCGGGTCGCGCTGATGGACCGCGGGCGGATGGACAGCGTCTACAAGCCCGTGCCGCCGGGTCAGCTCTACATGGACGACACGGCGTGGGACGCGGCACTCAAGGCGCATCGCGTGGTGCAGATGTCGCCGCTGCCGCAGCATTCGGGGCCGGGCGTCGTGGATGCCGGCGGGCGGATCGGGCGGAACTTCTCGCCCGAGCGGCAGTTGGAAAACGTCCATCTTTTCAGTGTTCTGGCCGACCACATTCGCGCACGGATGGAGGTCGGGCCGGTGGTCGTCGCCTCCTATTCCGACGGCGCGCGGGAGCGGCTGGAGGGGCTGCTTGAGGACGAGGATCTCGTCGGCGCGGTGTCCCTCAGGACCGCCGAGGGGATCGGCAAGACCGGTCTGCACCTTGCCGTCTGGCCGCTGGAGCACGGCTTTACCGGGCCGTGGAGCAAGGGCGAGATCACCGTCATCTCGGAACAGGACGTCCTCGGCGATCGCCTGATCCGCCAGCCCAAGCGCAAGCGGCGGGCCGACAACTTCCTGACCGAGGCGCAGAGCCTCAGCCCCGGCGATCTGGTGGTCCATGTCGACCACGGCGTCGGCCGTTACCACGGGCTGGAGGTCATCACGGCGGCGGGCGCGGCACATGAATGCCTGCTGATCGAATACGCCGAGAATTCAAGGCTTTATCTTCCGGTCGAGAACATCGAACTGCTGTCGAAGTTCGGCCACGAGGAAGGTCTGCTGGACCGTCTCGGCGGCGGGGCGTGGCAGGCCAAGAAGGCCAGGCTCAAGCAGCGCATCCGCGAGATGGCGGATCGCCTGATCCGCATCGCCGCCGAACGCGCCCTGCGCAACGCGCCGGTGCTGGAGCCGCCCGAGGCCGCGTGGGAGGCGTTTCAGGCGCGGTTCCCCTATCAGGAGACGGACGACCAGCTGTCGGCCATTCAGGACGTGCTGACCGACATGGACTCCGGCCACCCCATGGACCGGCTGGTCTGCGGCGACGTGGGTTTCGGCAAGACCGAGGTCGCTTTGCGCGCCGCTTTCGTCGCGGCGATGTCCGGCGTGCAGGTTGCGGTGATCGCGCCGACGACACTGCTGGCGCGGCAGCACTATCAGGGGTTTGCCGAACGGTTCCGTGGATTTCCTTTGCAGGTCAGCCCCTTGTCGCGCTTCGTCAGCGCGTCCGACGCGGCGCGGGTGCGGGCCGGCATGGCGGACGGGACGGTCGATATCGTCGTCGGCACGCACGCGCTGCTGGCCAAGGGCGTCCGGTTCAAGAACCTCGGGCTGCTGATCGTGGACGAGGAACAGCGCTTTGGCGTGGGGCACAAGGAACGCCTCAAGGAACTGCGCTCGGACGTGCACGTGCTGACCCTGACCGCGACGCCGATCCCGCGCACGCTGCAACTGTCGCTGTCGGGCGTGCGGGACCTGTCGATCATCGGCACGCCGCCCATCGACCGCCTTGCGATCCGCACATACGTCAGCGAATTCGACGGGGTGACAATCCGCGAGGCGCTGCTGCGCGAACATTACCGCGGCGGGCAGAGTTTCTTTGTCGTTCCGAGGGTTGCGGACATTCCCGAGGTCGAGGATTTCCTCAAGACGCAGGTGCCCGAGGTGACGTTCGTCACCGCGCACGGGCAGATGGCGTCGGGCGATCTCGACAAGCGGATGAACGCTTTCTACGACGGCAAGTTCGACGTGCTGCTGGCGACGACGATCGTGGAATCCGGCCTCGACATCCCGAGCGCGAACACGATGGTAGTTTACCGCGCCGACATGTTCGGTCTGGCGCAGCTCTACCAGATCCGGGGGCGCGTCGGGCGTTCGAAAACAAGGGCTTACGCCTATCTGACGACCAAGCCGCGGGTCAAGCTGACGCCGCAGGCCGAGAAGCGCCTAAGGGTGCTGGGCAGCCTCGACACACTCGGCGCGGGCTTCACGCTGGCCTCGCAGGACCTCGATATCCGGGGGGCCGGGAACCTCCTGGGCGAGGAGCAGTCGGGCAACATGCGCGACGTTGGTTACGAGCTTTACCAGCAGATGCTGGAAGAGGCGATTGCCAAGATCAAGTCGGGCGAGATGGAAGGGCTGTCGGATTTCGAGGACAGCTGGTCGCCGCAGATCAACATCGGCGTTTCCGTCATGATTCCAGAGGATTACGTGCCGGACCTCGACCTGCGCCTCGGGCTTTATCGCCGTCTGTCCAACCTGTCGACCAAGGTCGAGCTGGAAGGCTTTGCCGCCGAGCTGATCGACCGGTTCGGCAAGCTGCCGAAAGAGGTCAACACCCTGCTTCTGGTCGTCCGGATCAAGGCGATGTGCAAGCGCGCAGGCATCGCCAAGCTGGACGGCGGGCCCAAGGGGGCGACGATCCAGTTCCACAACGACAAGTTCGCCAACCCGCAGGGGCTGGTGGAATTCATCAAGGATCAGAACGGCCTGGCGAAGGTGAAGGACAACAAGATCGTCGTCCGCCGGGACTGGTCAAAGGACAGCGACAAGATCAAGGGCGCGTTCTCGATCGCGCGCGACCTGGCCGAGAAGGTGCAGGCGGTCAAGGCCGCCAAGGCCGGCTGAACCCGGCGTCGGAGTTAAGCCGGGGCACCGTCCCGCGCGTCGATCCGCTTTTCAAAGAAATGGTCGGGGTAGGGATCGTCGTTGAACCGTTCGATCTCGGTCCAGCCGGAGTTGCGGTAGAGCGCCACCGCCTCGGGCAGCGCGGAATTGGTGTCGAGCCGCAGTACCTCCACCCCCAGCTCCGCCGCATCCGCTTCCAGCCGGCTCATCATCTGCCTTGCCAGCCCCAGTCCGCGCGCTTCGGGCGCGACCCACATGCGCTTGATCTCGGCCACTTTTCCGCCGTCACCCTTGAGCCCCGCACAGCCGATCGGCAGCCCGTCCGAAACCGCGACGATGAAGGATCCGCGCGGCCGGATCATGGCCGTCGCCTCGGGATCGCGGGACAGCGAGACGTCAAAGCCCTGCGAGAACCGGCGCGCCAGCTCGGCGTAGTAGCTCTGCAGGCAGTGCACGGCATCCGCGGCGCGAGGGTCCATCTCGACCATCTCGATCCGGTCACGGGCGAGGGCGGTGGCCACGAGGTCCATCGCCGCCAGCAGCGCGTCGGGTTTCGGATGCCGCCGGAGCAGGTCGCGGACACGGTCGTCGGACAACTGCTCATAGGCCGCATATTCCGCCTCGCCTTGCGCGGTCAGCGACAGCAGGCGGCGTCGGGCGTCGGCCGGATCGGTCCGCGTCTCCACGAGTCCCTCGGACTCCAGCCCGCGCAGCAGGCGGCTGGTCAGGCCCGAATCGAGGTTCAGATAGGCCCGCAGCGCGGCGACGTCGGCGATACCGTGACCGATGGCGTTCAGCACCCGAGCCGCGCCGAGCGACCGGCCGCGACCCAGAAAGGAATCGTCCAGTGCGCCCACCTCGGCGGTAACGGCACGGTTGAAGCGGCGGATTCGGGCGACGGGATCGTGTTTCATGAATCCCTGACTATGGTCAGGTATTCTGCCTGTCAATCGGTCTCTGACCCGGGTCAGCTATCTGCCGCTGCAAGGAATGCGACCGGCCCGTCGGGAGCGAGCCGGTCGCGCAGGCGTCAGGCGAACAGGATCCCCCCGTTCGCATCGTAGAAGGCCATCATCGGATCGGCGGTTTCCAGGTCCACGCCATCCGCCAGCGCGTTCTGCTGGTCCGCCCCGCCGAAGGAGGCGATGTCGACGTCGTAACCGATGTCCGCCAAGGCGGCGAGCGACCAGTCCGACAGATAGACCGGGTCCGCGACGTTCGGCGTGCCGAAATCGCTGTAGAGATAGCCGGTCATCAACTCGCCCCAGTAGTCCTCCTCGTTCCAGTGGGCGAGCGCGGTGCCGCTGCCACCGTCGGTTTCAACGACGATCTTTTCGCCGGTGGTGCCCATCTCGGCGTTGAACTCGGCATTCCCCGCCGCGCCGTTGTATTCGGCGGTGGTGAGGAACACATCGTCGTTGGGGCGCTTGGTGTCGGCCCCCGCGATCTGGGTTGAGGTCTGGGTCACGAGTCCGTCGTAGAACCCCCAGAGCGAGCCGAGGCCCAGCACGTGGATCATCTCGTGCAGGATGACGTCGTCCCATGTTCCGGCAGAAAGCAGGTCGGCGGCGTCGGCCACGTCGAACTCCATCACGCCGACCACCGTGGTCAGCTGATCGACCGTGCCCGGATCGCGCACCGAATAGGCACCTGCGCGGCCGAGGACGGAACCCGATCCGTCGATGGTGGGCAGGCGCGCCTCGATCAGCACGTCGTCCACGGTGAAGAGCGTGCCGGTGTCGAAGGTGTTGAAGGCCGCGGTGTCGTCCCGCAGGCCGCAGGCCATGATCGAGCTGAGGAAGTCGGCTGCGGCGGCGAAAGCGTCCATGAACATCGCGTCCCAGTCACCGTAGAACTGGATGTCGATGTTGAAGTGATCGGTCTGGGCGGTGTCCGCCTCACCGCTGGTATAGCTGGCGAAGAGCACTTCGACCGGCTGCGGCGCCGGCTTGCCGCCCTTGCCCGACGGGGGGCCGACATGGACCGGGGCGAAGTCCGGCACCGAGACCGATGGCATCTCTGGCGTGTCGAACGTCAGGCCCGCCGAGACCGGCGAAGGCGGCGCATATGTCCCGCTTTGCATGGCGAACACGAACGTATCCGGTCCCTGCGGATCGGACAGACCGACATCGTCGAGCCCCAGGTCGTCGAGCGGGCCCAGTACGGAGTGGTCATCCTCCGATCCGCCTTCGAATTGTGCCCACCACGAGTCCCAGCTGTCCCTGTCCGACAGCAAGAGCGGGAAATCCTTCATGTATTGTCCTCCGGTCCGCGCACCCAAACCGCACGCGTTCTACACGCCCCCAGAGCGACAGGGTTGGCGGCGGATTCTGGCCGGAGTGCGACGGTCGGTTTCGCTTCGGGAAACAAAGGCCGGTTCGAAGTTAGGATTGTCGCGTAGGTGACGGTGCAGCAGGCGAAAACTCGCCGGTTCAGGCGCAGCACCCGCCCGGAGTGCCCGTCATCGCCGCCTGCGCGCAGAAGCACGACGCCGCAACCGCCGTATCCGCACGCGCCAGCGCCAGGTCCAGTTTCTGCCGGATCAACGGCAGTTCCGCGCTGTCACCCCGCGCCTCCAGGCAGTCGTGCAAACCCTTGAGCGACCAGACGTTGTCCGGATGGATGCAGGCACGCGGCAGGTCGCCCGCCAGCCCGAGGTCCTCGCGATAGACCTCCTCCGCCTCGGCCACGTGCCCCTGTTCGAACAGCAGCGCACCGAGCGCGTGGCGCGTCGGCTGCATCCAGCCCCAGGGCTCGTCATAGGGCAGGCCGTCGTCCAGAGCGACGGAGCGGCGGAGCGCGGCGAAGGCCTCGTCGAAACGGCCCTGGCGATAGAGGATCTCGCCGCGCAGCATCTCGGTCGCGACGGCCATCAGGTCCTTCACATCTACGACGTGCAGCCAGCGGTCGGGCATCTGTTCGACCGCGGTCAGGAAGCGCTGTTCCATCTCAAGCGCGGACTCCACCTGTCCGAGCGCGGCATGGGCCAGCGCCTTGGCATAGAGCGTCGTGGCGTTGAGCGTGGCGTAGAGCTTCGGGTCCTCGGGCAGGTCCATGTCGATCAGCCGCTGCCACTGGCCGAAGCGGATGTATACATGCGGCTCCATCGCGAGATAGGCCTCGAAGAACATCGCGTAGGGCGGCGTTTCGATCCGCAGCATCTCGGGCGGCGTGGTGGCGGCCAGCTGACGGACGGCGGCGAGGGCGGGTTCCATCTGACCGAGGAACAGCGCGCCGTAGATGACGAAGTGGTAGTCGTGCTGGCGGTAGCCGGTATAGAAGTTCATCCCGCCTTCGCGGTGATAGAACTTCTCATCCGCGACGACGGCGCGCTGGTTCCAGAAGACGGTGTCCTGGTAGGCGCCGCACTGGACGTCGATATGGGTGGGCATGTGGACGAGGTGGCCCGCATCGGGCACCAGCGGGCGCAGGGCGTCGGCGGCCCGGAGCGCCTTCTCGGGCGTGGGCGACATCTCCATCAGGTGGATGTAGAGGTGCAGGATGCCGGGATGCCGCATGGCGCGCGGATCGTGGTCCAGCGCGGCCTCCAGCAGGGCCTGGCATTCCAGCGTATCGGCATGCTTGCCCGGCGCGCCGGTCTTCAGGTCCCACATCTTCCAAGGCGTGCGGTTCAGCATGGCCTCGGCACAGATCGTGCGGATGTCGAGACTGTCTGGATGCGCCCGCTGTGCGCCCCTCATGGCCTCGGCGAACGCGGTGTCCCAGGGCCTGGTGTCCTCGGGCGGTTTCGCCTGCGGATAACGGGCGGGCAGGGCGCGGATCAGCGCGGCTTCCTCCGGCGTGACGCCATCGATATGGGCCAGCGCCTGTCCGGTGGCCGCAAATGCCTCCGACAGCACACGCGCCTTGGACACCGGATCCATCAGCACCCAGGGGTAGTTGTAATTCGGCCCCGTGGCATAGGCGACGCCCCAGTGCGCCATGGCGCAAGCCGGATCATGCTCCAGCGCGCGCCGGTAACAGGCGACAGCCTCCTCGTGATTGTAACCGAAGGTCCAGTTCAGCCCCCGGTCGAACCACAGCTGCGCCTCGGCGCTGGCGGTCGTCACCGGAAACGAATGACTGCCGAGATCGAAATACTCCTGCACGGGCCCGCTCCTCTGCCGTTACCGGCAGCCTCGCCAATCCCCGCCGCCCTGCCAAGACAAAAGCGCCGCGTCCCATGCTTCTTCTGGTTTCAAATACTTCGGGGGTCCGGGGGCAGAGCCCTCGGCGGGTCGCCGCAGGCGAAACCTTCAGCCCTTGAGATAGGCCCTGACCTTCGGCCCGACCCAGTCCCAGAGCCCTGGCGCGCCACGGGCGATCTTCTGCCCGACCCGCGCCTCGAACATCTCGTAGCTCACGTCGTAGTCCCTCCACGACCCGCCGCCCGAGGCAAGGTTCAGGTTCGGCGGCTGGAACCGGTCGAGCGACTTGGCAAACTGCGCGTCCGGCGTCTCGTTCGCCTCGAACTCCTCCCAGAGCGCCCGGAAGCTTGCGGACTGATCCGCCGGCAGCAGGCCGAAGATCCGTTTCGCCGCCGCCTGTTCGCGGGCGGCGATGGCGGCCTCGTCCTTCTCGCCGTAGATCGGTACGTCGCCCGCGTCGATCTCGACGAGGTCGTGCAGCAGCAGCATGCGGATCACCCGGTCGATCGAAACATCCGCGCCGTGTTCGCCCAGCACCAGCGCGAAGAGCGCGAGGTGCCAGGAATGCTCGGCGGAGTTCTCGCGCCGGGAATCGTCGGCGATCGGTGTTGCGCGGAGGATGGACTTGAGCCGGTCGGCCTCCATCAGGAAGGCCATCTGCGCGTCGAGGCGGTCGGTCATGCCCCGCCCGCGCCGGCGCGGTGCTGCTTCAGCCGCCGGTTCAGGTGCTCGCGTGCCTTGCGTTCGGCAAGGCGGACGCGGACATCCGTGAGAAACGCTTCCTCCAGCGTCTGCGAGGCCGCGCCGATGGTCTTGGAGATCTCCATGAACAGCCGGTCGTCCCCCGTCTCGTCCATCGCCTTCATGACGTCTTCGCCGAGCTGCGCGGCCAGTTTGTCGAGCGTGGACATCCGGGTCTCCTCAGCGGCTGGTCTCGGTCAGGCGGCGTTTCACGTAATCGGACACGGTGCCGATCATCGTCTCCATATGCGGATCCTCGAAGAAATGGCCGGCACCCTGCACCTGCTCATGGGTGACGGTGATGCCCTTCTGTTCCTGCAGCTTGCCGACCAGCGATGCGGTGTCGGCGGGCGGCGCGACGCGGTCCGCCGTGCCGTTGATGATCAGGCCCGAGGACGGGCAGGGGGCGAGGAACGAGAAGTCGTACATGTTCGCGGGCGGGCTGACCGAGATGAAGCCGGTGATCTCGGGCCGCCGCATCAGCAGCTGCATGCCGATCCAGGCCCCGAAGGAGAAGCCCGCGACCCAGCAATGCTTGGAGTTGTTGTTCATCGACTGCAGGTAGTCGAGCGCCGAGGCCGCGTCGCTGAGTTCGCCGATGCCCTGGTCGTATTCGCCCTGGCTGCGGCCGACGCCGCGGAAATTGAACCGCAGGACGGTGAAGCCCATCTTGTGGAACGCGTAATGCAGGTTGTAGACGACCTTGTTGTTCATCGTCCCGCCGAACTGCGGATGCGGGTGCAGCACGATGGCGATCGGGGCGTCGCGGTCCTTCTGCGGATGGTAGCGGCCTTCTAGACGGCCTTCCGGCCCCGGAAAAATGACCTCGGGCATGTGTGCGAGCTGGCTCCGCGTGACGGCCGAGGCATTCTTGACGAATTCACTCGGACAAATTAGAACTATTCCAGATCGGCTCTTGCCGGATCGGGTTCCAAGCGAGATAAGGCTTGGGGTCACATAGGTCAACAAGTCCGGAATAAGCCGCATCGCGCCAGTGTCGGGAGGGCCGCGCATGAAACTGAGCACCAAGGGGCGTTACGCGATGGTCGCGCTGGCAGATATCGCGCTGCAGCCGGAGACCGATCTGGTCACCCTGGCCGAGATCTCGCGGCGCCAGGCGATCTCGCTGCCCTACCTCGAGCAGCTCTTCGTCAAGCTGCGGCGCGGCGGGCTGGTGGAGTCGGTGCGCGGGCCCGGCGGCGGCTACCGGCTGTCGCGTCCGGTCGAGGACATCCGGGTGTCGGACATCCTGACGGCGGTCGACGAGACGGTCAGCGCCATGCACAAGGGCGCGGGCGCGAGCGGCGGGCTGTCCGGATCGCGCGCGCAGTCGGTGACCAACCGGTTGTGGGAGAGCCTGTCGGCGCATGTCTATGTCTTCCTGCACCAGACGACGCTGGCCGATGTGGTAAAGAACGGGCTGACCCCCTGCGCGGCGGTGCCGGCGCTGTTTTCGGTCGTGGACGAGGTGGAGGCATGACCTCTCGCCGCCACGCCTTTTCCAGACGTGGATTTGGGGGCGCTGCCCCCGTCGCGGGCATGCGCCCGCGACTCCCCCGGCATATTTCCGGCAAGATGAAGCGGGGGAGCAGCGCGTGAGGGACCGGGTGTATCTCGATCATAACGCGACGACGCTGCTCAGGGATGAGGCGCGGGCGGCGATGATCGCGGCGATGGATGTCGCCGGGAACCCGTCCTCGGTCCATGCCGAGGGACGGGCGGCCAAGGCCCTGGTCGAACGGGCGCGCGCGCAGGTCGCAGCGGCGCTCGGGGCCGAGGGGGCGGATATCGTCTTCGTGTCGAGTGCGACGGAGGCCGCGGCGCTGGCGCTCGAGGGGCGCGGGCTGGTCTGTGCGGGCGTCGAACATGATGCCGTGCTGGCGTGGTGCGACGAGGCTCTGGCGGCGGATGCCGACGGGCGGGTCGCGGTGGCGGATCCCGCGGGCGCGACGTTGCAGGTCGCGAATTCCGAGACGGGCGTGGTGCAGGACCTGCCGGAGGGGCTGGCGGTCAGCGATCTGACGCAGGGGTTCGGCAAGCTGCCGCTGGCGTTCAACTGGCTGGGCTGCACGATGGGGCTGGTCAGCGCGCACAAGCTGGGCGGGCCCAAGGGGATCGGCGCGCTTGTCATGAAGCGCGGGACCGATCTGGCGGCGCGCATTCGCGGCGGCGGGCAGGAGATGGGCCGCCGGTCCGGCACGGAGAACGTGATCGGGATCGCCGGTTTCGGCGCGGCGGCCGAGGCGGCGGCGCGGGATCTGGCGGACGGGGTCTGGGACCGGGTGGCCGAACGGCGCGACCGGCTGGAGGCGCTCCTTGCGACGGAGGCCCCGGATATTATCTTTGCAGGCAGGGGGGCGCGTCGGTTGCCGAACACCTCCTGCATCGTGAGCCCCGGCTGGAAGGGCGAGACCCAGGTCATGCAGATGGACCTCGCCGGTTTCGCGATCAGCGCGGGCTCCGCCTGTTCGAGCGGCAAGGTGCGGGCGAGCCGCACGCTGCGTGCCATGGGATTTGACGAAGGGGCTGCGGCCAGCGCGATCCGCGTAAGCCTTGGCCCCGTAACCACCGACGACGAGATCGCGCGTTTTGCCGAAAGCTGGCTGGCGCAGCGCAGGAAACACCGCGCCCGCGCGGCGTGAGGATGAGAGGTTCGAGATGACCGCACTGGATGAAAGCCGCGAGGCACAGGTCGTGAAAGAGGGCGTCGACAAGGAGACGGTGGATGCCGTCGCCAGCGTCGGCACCTACAAATACGGCTGGGATACGGAAATCGAGACCGACTACGCCCCGATGGGCCTGAACGAGGACATTGTTCGGCTGATCTCGTCCAAGAACGAGGAGCCGGAGTGGATGACCGAGTGGCGGCTCGGGGCATACGAGCGCTGGCTGACCAAGGAAGAGCCGGACTGGGCGATGGTCGATTATCCCAAGATCGACTTCCAGAAACAGTATTACTATGCCCGCCCCAAGAGCATGGCGGTAAAGCCCAAGTCGCTGGACGAGGTCGATCCCAAGCTGCTGGCCACCTACGAGAAGCTCGGCATCCCGCTGAAGGAACAGATGATCCTCGCCGGTGTCGAGGGGGCCGAGGACGCGCCCGCAGAGGGCCGCAAGGTCGCCGTGGACGCGGTGTTCGACTCCGTCTCCGTGGGCACGACGTTCCAGGCGGAACTGAAGAAAGCGGGCGTGATCTTCTGCTCGATCTCGGAGGCGATCCGCGAGCATCCGGAGCTGGTGAAGAAATACCTCGGCTCGGTCGTGCCGGTGAACGACAACTTCTATGCCACGCTCAACAGCGCGGTCTTCTCGGACGGGTCCTTCGTCTACGTCCCGCCGGGGGTGCGCTGCCCGATGGAGCTGTCGACCTATTTCCGCATCAACGCCGAGAACACAGGCCAGTTCGAGCGGACGCTGATCATCGCGGACAAGGGGAGCTATGTCTCCTACCTCGAAGGCTGCACCGCGCCCAAGCGGGACACCTCTCAGCTTCACGCGGCGGTGGTCGAGATCATCGTCGAGGAAGACGCGGAGGTGAAATACTCCACCGTCCAGAACTGGTATCCGGGCGACGAGAACGGCAAGGGTGGCATCTACAACTTCGTCACCAAGCGCGCCGATTGCCGGGGCGACCGGGCCAAGGTTATGTGGACGCAGGTCGAGACCGGATCCGCCGTCACGTGGAAATATCCCTCGTGCATCCTGCGTGGCGATGACAGCCAGGGCGAATTCTATTCGATCGCCATCGCCAACAACTACCAGCAGGCCGATACGGGGACCAAGATGATCCACCTCGGCAAGCGGACGAAAAGCCGGATCGTGTCCAAGGGGATCAGCGCGGGCAAGGCGCAGAACACCTATCGCGGGCTGGTGTCGATGCACCCCAAGGCCGAGCACGGGCGGAACTACACCCAGTGCGACAGCCTGCTGATCGGGTCGGAATGCGGGGCGCATACCGTGCCGTATATCGAGGTGCGCAACAACACCGCGCGCGTCGAACACGAGGCCACGACATCGAAGGTCGACGACGATCAGCTGTTCTACTGCCGGTCGCGCGGGATGGACGAGGAAGAGGCGGTGGCGCTGGTCGTCAACGGGTTCTGCAAGGAAGTGCTGCAGGCACTGCCGATGGAATTCGCGATGGAGGCACAGCAGCTGGTCGCCATCTCTCTCGAAGGGTCCGTGGGCTGAGGCGCTGAGGCAGGCATGAGCCGGATCGGGGACATACGCCGCACGCTGGCCGAAGGCCGGCCGCTGCAGAGCGCGGGACTGAGCCTTGTCCACGCCAGCGTGGACGGGCGGGCCGTGCGGTTCTGCGTGAACATGCGGCGCGACCCGATCCAGCGCGCGCATCGGGCGGGCGCGTTCTACGAAGCGGCGGAGCTGGCGGCGCTGCGGCCGATCTTTCCCGAGGGCGGGACGTTCGTGGATGTCGGCGGCAACGTGGGCAATCACACGCTATATGCCGCGATGTTCCTCGGGGCCGGACAGGTCATCCCGTTCGAACCGAACGAACGCGCCTATGAACTGCTGGTCAACAACGTGCTGGTGAACGATCTGGGCGCGGTGGTCGACCTGTCCCACATCGGGCTGGGCCTGTCGGATCGCGCGGCGGGCGGCTTTGCGATGGAGGACCGGGACCGCAACCTCGGCAATGCGAGGATGCTGCCGGGCGAAGGCGATCTGGAGGTTGCGCGGGCGGATGCCCTGCTGGCGGATGTCACCCCGGATTTCGTCAAGATCGACGTCGAGGGGATGGAGATCGAGGTGCTGAACGGCTTTGACGGCGTGCTGGCGCGCTGTCGGCCGGTGTTCATGGTCGAGGTCGACCGCGAGAATGCGGAGGCTTTCGAGGCGTGGCTCGGGCGTCATCGCTACGGCGTGCTCTATACACATGCCCGGTATCGGCGGAACCGGAACCACATCGTTGCGGGCGCCGAACGGCTGGAGGCCCTGCGCGCCGTCTTCGTCCCGCCGGTGGCCGAGGAGGTTCCGGCATGAACGGCAGCGGTGCAACGCGGGCCTGCGCCCCTTGGAGTGTCCGATGAATGACGCCCTACATTCTGCCCATCGGTCTGCTGATCGTGTCGAACGTCTTCATGACGTTCGCGTGGTACGGGCATCTCGGCGACAAGACGACGCCGCTTTGGATCGCGGTTCTGTCGAGCTGGGGGATCGCGTTCTTCGAATACTGGCTGGCGGTGCCGGCCAACCGGATCGGGCACGAGGTCTATTCGGCGGCGCAGCTGAAGACGATACAGGAGGTCGCCACGCTGGTGATCTTCGCGGGCTTCTCGGCCTTCTGGCTGAAGGAGCAGATCACATGGAACACGGCGGCGGGTTTCGTCCTGATCGCAGCGGGCGCGGCGCTGGTGTTCCGGGGATGACAGGAGAGATGGCATGATCATCACGACGACGCAGGGCATCGAGGGCCACAAGATCCTGGACTACAAGGGGATCGTGGTGGGCGAGGCGATCATGGGGGCGAACATCGTCCGCGATTTCTTTGCCAACATCACCGATATCGTCGGCGGCCGCTCGGGCGCCTACGAGGCCAAGCTGCAGGATGCCCGCGACACTGCCATGCGCGAGATCGAGGCGCGTGCTGCGGCGCTCGGGGCGAACGCCGTGGTCGGCGTCGACCTGGATTACGAGGTCGTGGGCGACTCGATGCTCATGGTGTCGGTGTCCGGCACGGCAGTGGTGATCGACTGACCATGACGCCCGCAGGGGATCATATCGCCGTCACGCGGCCCGAGCTGACCTTTCCCGACGCGGAAGGGCGGCTGGTGCGCGCGGAGTACGAACGGGCGTCGGTGATCCTCGAATACGGGTCCGGCGGGTCGACCGTCATGGCCGCCGAGATGCCGGGCAAGCGGATCACCAGCGTCGAGAGCGACGGGGCATGGGCGCGGATGATGCGGGCATGGTTCGATGCGAACCCGCCGGTGTCGCCGGTGAAGATCGTGCATCACGACATCGGCCCAACCAAGGAGTGGGGCCATCCCGAGACCGACGAGGGCTGGCGCAAGTATCCGGGTTATCCGCTGAAGGTCTGGGAGACCGCGGATTTCGTCCAGCCGGACGTGGTTCTGGTGGACGGTCGGTTCCGGGTCGGCTGCGCGCTGGCGACGGCGTTCCGGACGAAGAAACCCGTGGTGGTCCTGTTCGACGACTATGTCGAACGCACCCAGTACCACGGGGTGGAGGAGTTTATCGGCAGGCCCGAGTTCACGGGCAGGCTGGCGCGGTTCGAGGTGTCGCCTATGGCGGTGCCGGCGGACCGGTTGTTGCGGGTCGTGCAGTTCCTGTCGCGGCCCTGATTGAGACACGCCGCCCGCGGGGCGGCCAAGGATGGATGGAAAAGATGCTGGAAATCAACAACCTGCATGTCGAACTTGAGGAAGAGGGCAAGGCGATCCTCAAGGGCCTGAGCCTAAAGGTCGGCGCCGGTGAAGTGCATGCGATCATGGGACCGAACGGGTCCGGCAAATCGACGCTGAGCTATGTCCTGTCGGGCCGCGATGGCTATGCCGTGACCGAAGGATCGGCCACGCTGGACGGCACCGACCTGCTGGATCTGGAGCCCGAGGAGCGTGCGGCTGCCGGGCTGTTCCTGGCGTTCCAGTACCCGGTGGAAATTCCCGGTGTCGGCAACATGACCTTCCTGCGGACCGCCGTGAACGCGCAGCGCAAGGCGCGCGGGCAGGAGGAACTGTCGGCGGCCGAATTCCTGAAGGTGATCCGCGAGAAGGCCAAGGCGCTGCAGATCGACGCGGACATGCTCAAGCGCCCCGTGAACGTCGGGTTCTCGGGCGGTGAGAAGAAGCGGAACGAGATCCTGCAGATGGCGATGCTGGAGCCCAAGATGTGCATCCTCGACGAGACCGACTCGGGCCTCGACGTCGACGCGATGAAGCTGGTGGCCGACGGCGTGAACGCGCTGCGGTCCGAGGGGCGGTCGTTCCTCGTTATCACGCATTATCAACGGCTTCTGGACCACATCAAACCCGATGTCGTGCACATCCTGTCGAACGGCAAGATCGTCAAGACGGGCGGCCCCGAGCTGGCGCTCGAGGTCGAGAACAACGGCTATGCCGAGTTTCTGGAGGAGGCGTGATGGCTCTGCCGAAACTCAAGTCCGACGCGACCGAGGCGCGTCTGGCCGCGCTGTCGCTGCCCGAGGCGCCGGGCTGGACCCGTGCCGCGCGTGACGCGGCGCTGGACCGGCTGCGGGCCATGGGCCTGCCGGCGCGGCGTGACGAGTACTGGAAATACACCCGCCCCGACAGCCTGACGGCGGTCGATGTGACGCCCGCCGCGATCTTCACGGCGACGGACGAGGCGCCGATCTTCAGCAGCATCGACCGGCTGCGGATCGTCTTTGTCGATGGCGTCTTCGATGCCGAAGCGTCCGATGACCTCGACCTCGCAGGCGTCCGGATCGAACGGCTGGCCGAGGCACAGGCCGCGGACCTGCACTGGGCGCGGGATGTCTATGGCGTGCTGGAACAGCGCGGGCAGACCCCGGTCGAGCGGCCGCTGGCGGCGCTGAACACGGCCTTTGCGACGGACGGCGTGCTGATCCATGTTTCGGGCAAGGTCGAGAAACCGATCCAGTTCGTTTACTACCACAATTCAACGACTTCGGACGCCATCCTTCACCACTGCATCAAACTCGATGCCGGGGCGGACCTGACGCTGCTGGAAAACGGTCCGGCGGCGGCACGGTTCAACAAGGTGATGGAGGTCGAGATCGCGGACGGCGCGCGGTTCGCGCATGTCCGGGCGCAGGGGCGTGACCACGAACGCCGCGCTGCGACGCACATCTTTGCGCGCCTCGGGGCCGAGAGCGTGTTCAAGAGCTTTACCCTGACCGCCAATGGCGTGATGACGCGCAATGAATGCGTGATCGAACTGACCGGCGACGACGCCGTGGCGCATGTCGCGGGCGCGGCCGTCGGGGACGGCGATTTCCACCACGACGACACCGTCTTCATCACCCATGACGCCGAGCGCTGCGAAAGCCGCCAGGTGTTCAAGAAGGTGCTGCGGAACGGCGCGACCGGCGTGTTCCAGGGCAAGATCCTCGTGAAGGCAGGCGCGCAGAAGACCGACGGCTACCAGATCAGCCAGTCGCTGCTGCTGGACGACAACAGCCAGTTCCTCGCCAAGCCCGAGCTCGAGATCTACGCCGACGACGTGGCCTGTTCGCATGGTTCCACCTCGGGCGCGATCGACGAAACGGCGCTGTTCTACCTGCGGACCCGCGGCGTGCCCGAAGGCGCGGCGACGGACCTGCTGACGCTGGCCTTCCTCGCCGAAGCGGTCGAGGAGATCGACGACGAGCCGCTGCGGGACGAAATCGTCGCACGGCTAACCGGCTGGCTGGAGCGTCGGCGGGGCTGATGTCGGCGCTCAAGGACATGGCGGCGACCTATCGCGGTCCCGGCGGGGCGATCCGCCGGATCCTCTCGCGCGGGGTGCGCGAGGACCGGGCCCTGGTGGTCGTCATGGCCGCCTGCCTGCTGATCTTCGTCGCGCAGCTGCCGCGTCTGGCGCGGCAGGCCCATATGACCGGCGAGGATCTGAATCCGCTGATGGGGGCCAGCCTGTTCGCCTGGCTGTTCATCGCGCCTTTGTTGCTTTACGGCGTCGGCGCCGTGGTGCATCTGCTGGCCCGTGTCGCGGGCGGGCGGGGCACGTTCTACGGCGCCCGCATGGCCCTGTTCTGGTCGCTCCTGTCGTCGGCCCCGGTGCTTTTGCTGCACGGGCTGGTCGCGGGGTTCATCGGGCCGGGACCGCAACTCGCGCTGGTTGGCGCGGTGTGGCTGGCGCTGTTCCTGTGGTTCTGGATCGCAGGCACCATCGCGGCCGAAAAGGGAGAGACGGCATGACCGCCGAACCGTTCACCCGGCCGTGGCTCAGGGACATGGCCCTGCGCAGCCTGACCGAACCCCGCGCCGCGGCGGCCGAACTGCTGAGCCTGTCCATCCCGCGTGACGTGCTGTGGACGTGGCTGGCGCTGTTGTCGGTGCTGAACGGCGTCCTGTACTGGTCGACCCTGCCGGCGCAGGTCGAGGTCGGGGTCATGGTCCCGGCGTTCATGCACAGCCCGATCCTGCTGACGCTGGGCCTTGCAGGGCTGATGATCCTGATGACCCAGTTCCTCGTCCTTGCCGGACGGGTGCTGGGTGGATCGGGCGACTTCTTCCGGATGTTGCAGATCACCTGCTGGCTGCAGTCGCTGCGGCTGGTGTTCCAGATGGCGGTGGTCATCGTGACGACGATCGCGCCCGGCATCGGTGCCATCATGGCGGTGGTGGGCGGCATCTGGGGGATCTTTGTCCTGGTCAACTTCCTGACCGAGGCACATCGCTTCGGCACACCGCTCAAGGCCGTGGCGACGATGGTCTTCGCCATGCTCGCCTCGGCCTTCGCCCTGTCCTTCATCCTCGCCATTCTCGGCGTCACCCCGGAAGGAGCGCTCTGATGTATGATGTGGAAAAAATCCGCGCCGATTTCCCGATCCTGTCGCGCGAAGTCAACAACAAGCCGCTGGTCTATCTCGACAACGGCGCCAGCGCGCAGAAGCCGCGCGCGGTGATCGACGCGATCACCCGCAGCTACGAGATGGAATATGCCAACGTCCATCGCGGCCTGCATTTCCTGTCCAACCTCGCGACCGAGAATTACGAGGCGGTGCGCGGCAAGATCGCCCGTTTCCTCGGTGCCGGTGAGGATGAGATCGTCCTGAACTCGGGCACGACCGAGGGGATCAACATGGTCTCCTACGGCTGGGCCGCGCCGCGGCTTCAGGCCGGGGACGAGATCGTGCTGAGCGTGATGGAGCATCACGCCAACATCGTGCCCTGGCATTTCCTGCGGGAACGGCAGGGCGTGGTGCTGAAATGGGTGGATACGGAGCCGGATGGCAGCCTCGACCCGCAGAAGGTCATCGACGCGATCGGGCCCAGGACCAGGCTGGTTGCTGTGACGCATCTGTCGAACGTGTTGGGCACCGTGGTCGACGTGAAGGCGATCTGCGCCGCCGCCCGTGCGCAGGGCGTGCCGGTGCTGGTGGACGGGTCGCAGGGCGCGGTTCACATGAAGGTGGACGTCAAGGACATCGGCTGCGACTTCTACGCGATCACCGGGCACAAGCTTTACGGTCCGTCGGGGTCCGGTGCTATCTATGTCACGCGCGAGCGGCTGGCCGAGATGCGGCCCTTCATGGGCGGCGGGGACATGATCCGCGAGGTGTCCAAGGACGCGGTCAGCTATGCCGACCCGCCGCTGAAGTTCGAGGCCGGGACGCCGGGGATCGTGCAGACCATCGGCTTCGGCGCCGCGCTGGATTATCTCGAGGCGCTCGGGATGGAGAACGTCGCCGCGCATGAGCACATGCTGGCGGACTACGCGACCCAGCGGCTGAAGGGGCTGAACTGGCTGAACCTGCAGGGCCATGCGCCCGGCAAGGCGGCGATCTTCAGCTTCACGATGAACGGCGCGGCGCATGCCCATGATATCTCGACCATTCTCGACAAGAAGGGCGTCGCCGTGCGGGCCGGACATCACTGCGCGCAACCGCTGATGGAGCATCTGGGCGTGGCGGCAACCTGCCGGGCGAGCTTTGGCCTCTACAACACCCGCGCCGAAGTCGATACGCTGATCGAGGCGCTGGAACTGGCGCATGACCTGTTTGCCTGAACGCTGTGGAATTACACACATGTATCTGAAATCGCTTGCTCTTGTCCTGATCTCGGCCACTCCGGCGCTGGCGGGGACGCAGCCCGCCGATGGCCACTGGCGCGGGTCGTGGGACCTGGTCGAAAACGCGGGCTGCCCGCAGATGATGATCGACCAGATCGCCACGATGACCGAGGGCGACAAGAGCTATGAGCGGGACATCGAGTTCCCCAAGCCCTTCGATCCCGGCGCGCTGCAGGACAATGACGTCAGCTTCGCCTGGCAGGAGGTCGAGACCGATCACTGGACCGGCAGCTACTCCGAGACGCAGACCACCGCCATGGGCGAGATGACCGTGACGGTCGCGCAGGACCTGATGATCCTGTCCGAGGACGCGATGGATCAGACCGTGGTCGCGACGATCCAGATGCCCGAGGCCATCGGCAACATGCTGAACATGCAGAACGGCACCTGTTCCTGGACCAGCGCCGTCGAGCATCGCCGCGACAATTAACGCACCAGCCTGAGCGCCGCTGTCTCGGCCGCCTCGAACGGGGCGGGGGAATGGCAGGCGCGGGCCTGCGCCACCGCGCCGTCCAGCATGGCGAGGATCGGACCGGCCATCGCCGGGTCGCCGCCACCAGCGGCCAGCGCGCGGGCGAGGGCGGTCGTGGCGGCATCCACCGCCTGTCCCAGCCTCTTCGACAGGTCTGCCTCGTGCGGCACGACCTCCTGCGCCAGAACGGCCAGCAGCGCGCCCGAGGCATAGCCGGTGCCGGTGACCCAGCCCGCCGTCTGCTGGAACAGGTGTGAAATCTGTCGGTCGGCCGGGATCGCCTTGTCCGCCGCCCGGTCGAAGCTGGCCGTGATCTCCGCCTCCAGCCAGTCGACCGCCGCGATGGCGAGCGCGGCCTTGCCGCCGGGGAAGTGGTGATAGAGCGAGCCCTTGGGGCAGCGCGCCCGCGTATGGATCTCGGTCACGCCGACAGCGTGGTAGCCGCGCTGCTGGAACAGCTCCAGCGCGGCGCGGATCAGGCGCTGACGTGTCGGGACGCTCTCGCTGACGGCCATCAGATGCGCGGCCGCGCTTCGGGCAGGACGGCGATGGAGGCCAGCGCGGTGGCGCAGAGCTTGGGCTCCTCGCCGTCGTTCTCGATGAAGATCTCGGCTTCGACCGTCGCGACCGTCTTGCCGGACCGGATCGTGCGGGCCTTGGCGCGCAGCTGCTTGCCCATGGCCGGACGCAGGAAATGGATGGTGAAGTTCGACGTCACCACGTCCTGCCCGCCGTTCGTGCTGCCCGCCCAGGCACAGGCCATATCCGCAAGCGCGCCGATGCAGCCGCCGTGGACGTAGCCGTGGTGCTGGCGCATGTCGTCGCGGAGCGGCAGCAGGATTTCCACCTGTCCGTTCCCCGCGGCAAGGCCCTGCAGGCCCATCCAACGGTTGAACCCCTGCGCGGCGGAGTTGCCGTTCAGACGGGCGAGGATCTCGGGGTCGGAATAGGCGTGCATGCTGGTGGGCCTCACTAGACTGGTCGGTCTAATTCTTGCCTTCTGCCGCGCGTGGCGTCAAGCATTGCCTTGAAATGCGTCGAAAGCGACATTCCATGGGTCGCAATCGGCCCGCGCGCCTTCCAATTCGCGGGCAGGGGACTAAGCTCGCCTTAACAGCCACAACAACAGGAGACGCCATGACGCCGCTCACCGAAGCCGACGAAATCTCGGACATTGCATTCGGGTTCATGGGCTCCAAGGCCCTGTTCGCCGCCCTGCAGTTCGAAGTCTTCACCAATCTCGCCGCCGGGCCCGCCACGGCCGAGGCGCTGGCCGCGAAGGCGGGCATTCACCGCGACCGGATGGAAACGCTGCTGACGGCGCTCGCAGGCCTGGGTCTGGTCACGGTCGAGGAGGGAAAATTCTCCAACTCGCCAGCGGCCGAGGCGTTTCTGGTGAAGGGCGCGAAATACGATTTCGGCGAATACCTGCGGCTGCAGGTCGGGCGGCAGATGTATCCGCTGCTGGACCAGATCGAGGGCGCCTTGGCTGGGACGCTGGGGGACGAGGCGACGAAATCCTATGCCGAGTGGTTTTCGGACGCGGAGGAGGCGCGGCTTTATTCCGAAAGCCAGCATGCGGGCTCCATCGGCCCCGCGCGGCAGCTGGCCAAGTCGCTGGACATCGACGGCCCGGCGCAGATGCTGGACGTGGGCGGCGGCACCGGCGCCTTCGCGATCACGCTCTGCAAGGCATTCCCCGAGCTGAAGGCCACCATCGTCGATTTCCCGAACGTCGCCCTCCTGGGGCGCAAGTATGTCGAGAAGGCCGGTCTGTCGGACCGCATCCAGTATGCCGACGGCAACGCGCTGGACCAGGGCTGGCCGGGCGGACAGGACATAGTGCTGATGTCCTACCTGTTTTCCGGCGTGCCGGGCGAGGCGCATCCCGAGCTGATCTCGGACGCCCACAAGGCGCTGAAACCGGGTGGCCGCATCCTGATCCACGATTTCGTGGTCGACGCGGGCCGCGAGGGGCCCAAGCTGGCCGCGCTCTGGCAGTTGCAGCACACCGCCTTCACCCCCGAAGCCCGTTCGCTGGACGACGCATGGCTGGCCGAGGCGCTAAGCACGGCGGGGTTCGGCGATGTTTCGGTCCGCCCGATGATCCCGGAAATGACGATGCTGGCCGAAGGCCGCAAGGCCGCCTGACCGGCCCCGCAATTTTCCGCATCCCCGGCGGCAACCCCCATTGCGGGCTGCCGCCGGATGGTCTAAGGCAACCCGGCACGCACCCGTAGCTCAGCTGGATAGAGCGCTGCCCTCCGAAGGCAGAGGCCAGAGGTTCGAATCCTCTCGGGTGCGCCATTTCTCTTGCGAGTGATACTGCTATTGAAGCGCCGCGACGCATAGGTCGCAGGACGGAAAAGCAGGCCAACCCGCTGACAGTTTTCACGATCGCGTCAGTTCGTGATTCTCATGGATGTCCGGTTTGCGCGCTTGTTGCCAGGAGCAAGTGTGCTGTGGTTGAGTGCCCGGGTGTTTTTAAAATTGCATCTTCTTCGACACGGTCAGGTGTTGGCGCTAGCCGCTCAGATGAAAGGCGCCCTGTTTGCCGCGCTTTTGTTTCTGCCGCGGATCGCAGTCGCGGAGCAGGACTGCCTTGCGGTCTCCGCAAGCCAAGCCTCGTCGCTGGCCGCTGCCAGAGGGGCGTATCATCTCTGCATTTCTGAGGAGACCAAGCGGCTAGAGACCCTGTATCGACCGACTGGCATCACTGCATGTCTTGGTGTTCCGGTCGTATACGACGCCTGCGAAGCGCCCTCCCGTGCCCTTTGCGCCGCCATGGAGCAGCGCGATCGGAAAGTGGCCGAATGCCGTGCCATGGCGTCTTTGGAGCGGATGGCGGACCTTGCCCGGACAAGGGAGGACGCGGACGCCGCGGGGATCGCCGATGGCATGGCGCGTCTTCTGAATGCCGCGCGCGGCCCGGCCAATCCGGGGGGGCAGTTGTCGCGCGTCATGACCGGGCTGGCACTGTCGGCCCTCGGCCCGGTGGCCGACAATGCCCTGTCTGACTTTCTTGAAACCGCCAATCGGTTCGATGCCGGAGGCTCGGCAGACGGCGCGCGCCGGACACTTCGCGAGATGAGTTTTGTACCGCACTCGATCAACTCCGACCTGTCAGCCAATATCGCCACGATGGAGCAGCAGGTCTCACCGGTGCTGGATGTCGCCCGGACGGTGGCCGAAAAACAGTATCGCCTGCCAGGTGGCGACCGTTTCACGAGCGTGGATCCGGGGCAGGCGGACGACCTGACCCTGTCGCTGCTCGGTGCCGCGCTGCAAGGCGCTCCAGACAGCGGGAGGGTGCCGACGATCCCGTTCGACCTGAACGAAGCTCGGAGCGAGAAATCGGGGACAATGGCGCGACGGGCAGAGCCGCGTGCAACACCATCTGTACCGCAGTCACAGCCACAATCTCGAAGTGATCCCGGTACGGCGCAGCCGGCGTTTCACCCGACGGGCAAAGGCTGTGTTCGCTGCGATACCCTGTGCTCCTTTTCGACGCAGTTTAGCGCGGTGGTCCGTGGCCTCAGCGTGAGCGAGTGCTCTCGGAAATGCGTCTCCTACCAGAAGACCTCGCGCTATCCGGGATATTGGTGCCTGCCGGCTTGGGCCGTCAGGCAGTATGTGCCAAGCCAGTATTGGTCGCGCATCAGGTAGACGTCCGCAATCAGCGCAGGGTGAAAGTCCGCGCGTCCTGGAGGCTTGCTTCCCGCGCGCAGTAGTCTGCGTAATAGAATGGTTGATTGTCCACGCGAACGGCAGCTCTTTCGTACCCGAAAATCGGTCTGCGGCCGCTGTTTCTGCAAGTGTCGCTTGCCGCAGAGAGAGAGATCGACAGGCCTCTGAGTTCAAACCTGATGTCGCCTGCCCGACCTGCATCGTCTGTCTCGCAGGTCAGTATGCCCTGTTCAGTTTGCCCTCCAAACAGGAACCTCGCGCGCGAAACTCGCATGCCGTAGGAGTCGTGACGTGGGAAAATCGAATAGGTGAGGGCGCCGAACCTGACGACATAGGGTGCCCGGGCCGGCATTTCGGCGCCAATTTCCTTGGGATCGGGTCGGACAACACTCTGGCAGAGTTCCCGACCCGCCTTGGCGGCGGCAGAGATCGCGCCTTGGAACCAGGCGTGCATAGCTGTGTCGGTTGCCGGGCCGCGCTGTCCGTCCCTCTGGCCATCATAAAGGCCGAGCCCGGCCAGACTTCCCTGCACCTCGGCTACATCTGCGGTGGACATCGACACGCGAAAGGGCGGCAGCGGCCCGAGGTCGAGCGGCGCCGGATTGGCAAGCTGTCTGACCATCGGATTTTCGGTGTTTCCGAGGAGGCGCCGGGCGAGAAGGCCGTTCGGACCGGCGCTGACGACACCTTCGTTCAGATCGTGATCCTGTGAAATCATCGTCAGGATGCGAAATCCGTCCTGCCCGTCATCGCCCCGAGCGCTGAGTCCGAGCAGGGCGGCGAGCGGCACGGTGATTCCGGGGACAAGCCCGTAATATACCGTTCGCGGATCCTCCTGCATGTGCGCCTTCAGTGTTCCGGTTTCCGCAATCACGGCGTCATATAAATCCCGATCGCCGTGCCATGCAGCGTATTCCAGCGCTGTCCAGTTGATGCCATCCGGTTTTTCCAGTTGCGCGCCCAGTCGCAGAAGCGCGCGCAGCAGAAATCTGTCTCCGGCCTCCACCGCCATCAGCGCAAGCCGGTCCAACTCTACGGAGGACAGTGCATCCCAAGCGTCGGCGGCCGAAGGCGCGCGGTCCAGAGACACCCCTCCGTATTGCGACAACAGATCGACAGTCGCACCGTCGCGGCCTTTGGCGGTGCGATCGGCGCCTGCGGTAAGGAACCATCGGACCACCGGCCCATGCCCGTGATGCGCGGCCGTCATCATGGGCGTCCAGCCGGTCGCTTCGTCCCGGGCATCTATGGGGGCACCCGCGTCATGCAGACCGCGAAGCGCGTTCAGGTCTCCGGCGGCGGCTGCCATGTGCATCAATTGAGTCGTCATCGCCGTATCCGCCGGCAGCCCGTCTTCAGCAAGCGCGGCGGTCAATTCCGCACTGTTGCCGGTACCAATCAGAACGGCCAGCCTCCATCCTCCGTCGGCCTGAGCGCGGGACGGTTGGGGCGCGGTACTGAGTGCGAGGTAAAGGATCAGTCCGGCAAAACGATACATATTTCGGATCGTGTCACGCGGGCTTTGTCGGTTCAAGGTCCTGCCCGGCTGCAACGTTCAGGGTCGGATGTCATTCCGCCTTCGGCCGTTCGTAAGGGCATCCCGCCCGCCATGACTGCCAGGTCGGGCGGGAGCCTGCGGTCAGCCCATCTGAAATCCCGGCGTGGATTTCGAGATCTCCGTCTCGGCCTCGTCCATGTCCTCGGGGATCCCCTCGAACAGCGGCGTGCTCATGTAGCGTTCGCCCGTGTCGGGCAGCATGGCGAGGATGACGCTGCCGGGTTCGGCCTTTTCCGCGACCTTCATCGCCACCGCGAAGGTCGATCCGCCGGAAATGCCGGTCAGGATGCCCTCCTGCTGCGCCAGCTTCTTTGCCCATGCTATGCCGTCGGGCCCGGCGACAGGGATCAGTTCGTCATAGAGCTTGTTGTCCAGTGCCTCCTGCAGCACGGCGGGGATGAAGTCCGGGGTCCAGCCCTGGATGGGATGCGGTTCGAACGCGGGGTGCGAGACGGCGGGGCTGCCGTCGGCGGTGCGCTCCTGTGCGGTGCCGCTCTGGACCAGCGCGGCGTTGGCCGGTTCGGTCAGGATGATCTTCGTCTCTGGCCGCTCGCGCCGCAGGACGCGGCCGACGCCGGTGACGGTCCCGCCGGTTCCGTAGCCCGAGACGAAGTAATCCAGCCGTTTGCCGTGGAAATCGCACAGGATTTCCGGCCCGGTGGTCGCTTCGTGGATGGCGGCGTTTGCGGCGGTTTCGAACTGGCGGGCCAGGAACCAGCCGTTCTTTTCGGCCAGTTCGACGGCCTTCTGATACATGCCGAAGCCTTTCTGCGCGCGCGGCGTCAGGACGACCTTGGCGCCCATCATCCGCATGAGCTTGCGCCGTTCGATGGAGAAGCTGTCGGCCATGGTGACCACCAGCGGATAGCCCTTGGCGGCGCAGACCATGGCAAGGCCGATGCCGGTGTTGCCGCTGGTGGCTTCGACCACGGTCTGGCCTGGCTTGAGTTTGCCCTCGCGTTCGGCGGTTTCGATGATGCTGAGGGCGAGGCGGTCCTTGACCGAGGCGGCGGGGTTGAAGAACTCGGCCTTCACATAGACCTCGACCCCGTCCGGGGCGAGGCGGTTGATCCGGATGACCGGGGTGTCGCCGATCGTGTCGGTGATGGAATTATAGAGCGTGCCGCCCGTGGTGGGATAAGTCGTCATGCCGGTGTCTCCTCCTGTCCGGTGTGCCGGGACCGAGTGTAACGCCGCCAGGTGGGCAATGCCCAAGGCAAAAACCGCGGCGGACGGAATACGGGCGATCCTTCCGCGGAACCTGACCTGAAAAGGAAAAAGGCGCGCCGGTTGGCGCGCCTTTCAGAACGTGGTTGGTGCTGACAGCCTCAGCTGCCCCAGGAGCGGACCGGGCCGCAATCCATATGCACGAAATCCGAACTGGTGTAGCGACCGACGCCGCCGGCATGGCAGGACACCGCCGCGCGGGCCATCTGGCTGACCGACCGCGACTGGAGCCGCAGATCCGCAGCCTCGCCCCGCAGGTGGCGGGAATTCTTGGCCACGCCGGAGGAACGAGCCCGCAGCATCGCGTTCGTCTCGGGCGAGCGATAGCCCGAGATCAGCATGTAGGGTTCGGTCACGTTCAGCAGATTGTGCGAGGCGGCCATGATGTCCATGGTCCGCATGTCGATGTTCTTGAGCTGATTGTTGCGCCAGTCCCGCATGAAGTAGGTCACTTCACGCACCGCATCCGCGATATATTCGCCTTCGATCCAGTAGATCATGTCCAGCTTTTCGCCGGTCCGAGCCGAATACATCTTCAGTCTGCGAATATCTCCGGCCCCGCGAAGGAACCCAGCGGCCTTCGTATACGTTGGTGCTGCAACAAGAGTGGTTGCCGCAAATGCGCCCAATAGGGCACGGCGCGACATAGTCGTTGTGGTATTGGTCATAGAGCGCCTGTCCCGTGCTTTTGCCCGATGCCGCGACGTTGCGCGGCCAATTCATCCCATCCCCAAGTGCGGAAAACATCGCACAAACGAGCAGTGAGACCAAGGCGAAGATACTTAGAATGCTCACCAACCCGTGAGGTCGGCAGAATCTTGCTGACATATGGTGGAATTCCACCATTTTGGGTGGGCGCGTCATCGGGCTACATCAGTTTGCGGATCTTTTGCATGAACCGCTGAGGGGCGCTGGACAACAGCACGGGCCCGGTTCACACCGGACGACGGCCCGATCACGAAAACGGACAGGGGGTTTACCGAATGACGCGCAGGTCACTGAAAGGCATCCGAAACGTACTGGCGGGGGTATGCCTTGCAGCCGTGGTCGGCGCGCTGCCGGCGGCGCCCGTCCGCGCGGAGGTCGGCATGGCCTTCATGCAGGCGGTGGCCGAAGCTTCGGCCCGCGACCGCGACGTGGCCAAGTGGTACCGCGACACGGGTTACGCGCCGGTCTGGACCGCGCCGGGCGACGAGGCCCGGATGCGCCGCGCCGCGCTGCTGGATGCCTTTGCCGTCGCCCACGCCCACGCTCTGCCCGAAGGCAAGTACAGCGCCGACAAGCTGCGCGCGATGATGTCCCGTGCCGTCACGCCGCGCGACCTCGGTCGGCTGGAGGCCGAACTGACGCGTGTCTATCTGGATTTCGCGACCGACATCCAGACCGGCGTGCTGGTCCCGCGCGAGGTCGATGACGGCATCAAGCGCGAGGTGCCGCTGCGCAGCGTCGAAAGCTACATGACCGGTATCACCAGCCCGGATCCGGTCGGCTTCGTCCGCGGTCTTGCGCCGCGCACCGGGGAATACACGCGCCTGCTCAAGGCCAAGCTGGATCTGGAATACCGCGTCAATCACGGTGGCTGGGGCGCGCCGGTGGCCGCCAGCTCGCTCAAGCCGGGGCAGGAGGGGCGCGATGTCGTCGCCCTGCGCAACCGGCTGATCGCCATGGGCTACCTGCCGTGGTCGGTCGGCACCCGCTACGATGCCGAGATGCAGATGGCCGTCCAGACCTTCCAGGAGGATCACGGCCTGCTGCCCGACGGCGTCGCAGGGGCCGGCACGATGACCGAGATCAACGTCCCGATCGGCGAGCGTCTGAAGTCCGTCATCGTTGCGCTGGAGCGTGAGCGGTGGATGAACATGGAGCGTGGCAAGCGCCACATCCTCGTGAACCTGACCGACTTCCACGCGCGGATCATGGACGACGACAAGCTGACCTTCGTCACCCGCTCGGTGATCGGTCAGAACACCGGCGATCGTCGCAGCCCGGAATTCTCGGACGAGATGGACCATCTGGTCATCAATCCGACGTGGAACGTGCCGCGGTCGATCGCGACCAAGGAATACCTGCCGGCCTTCAAGCGGAACCCGTATTCCAACAGCCATCTCAAGCTCTACAACGCGCGCGGACAGGTGGTGGACCGGGGGTCGGTGAACTTCGCGGCCTACAACGAGCGGAACTTCCCGTTCGACGTGAAACAGCCGCCGTCCTCGCGCAATGCGCTCGGGCTGGTGAAGTTCATGTTCCCGAACAAGTACAACATCTACCTGCACGACACGCCGTCCAAGAGCCTGTTCGATCGCGAAGCCCGCGACTTCAGCCATGGCTGCATCCGTCTGGCCGATCCGTTCGACTTCGCCTACGAACTGCTGTCCCGTCAGGAAGCCGATCCGCAGGGCTTTTTCCAGTCGATCCTGCGGACCGGCCGGGAAACGAGGGTGAACCTCAAGGAACCGGTGCCGGTGCACCTGATCTATCGCACCGCCGTGACCGATCCCAAGGGCCGGATCACCTTCCGCCGCGATGTCTACGGACGCGATGGCCGGGTGTGGGACGCGCTGCAACGCGCGGGCGTGATCCTGCCCGGCGGACAGAGCTGAGGCCGCGGCCCATGGCCGCCGCGTCATGCCGCACAGCATAGCCGATATCGCCGCCGCCCTCGGGGCGGTGGCGGTCGGTGATACCTCACTGACAGTCGAAGCTGCGACGTCTCCGGCAACCGCCGGGCCTGGCGATCTTGCCGTTGCGCTCGGCGGGGCGCATGTCGTGGCGCTTTGCGAGGGGGCGGCCCGCGCGGCGATCCTGCCGGACGGCACCGACTGGGCGGCGCTCGGGCTCGATGCCGCAATCCTGTTGCCGGTCGGACGTGAGACACTGCACAGGATCACGGCGCATATGGATAGGGGGCAGGGCCATCCGCCCGGCATCCACGCCGGCGCGGTGATCGACCCGACGGCGCGGATCGGGGCAGGGGTCAGCATCGGCCCATTTGCCGTGATCGGCCCCGGCGCCCGTATCGGGGCGGGGACGATCATCGCTGATGGCGTGCACGTCGGGCCGGAGGCTTGCATCGGCGCAGACACGGTCCTGCATCCCCACGTCCGCATCGGCGCCCGCGTCCGTATCGGTGACCGGTTCATCGCGCAGCCCGGCGCGACGGTGGGCTTCGACGGCTTCTCCTTCACCACGCTGCGGCCGTCCCAAGCGGAGCAGGCGCGGACGGTTCTCGCATCGCCCGATACGCCGCCGGACGGCCAGCCCTGGCTGCGGGTTCACTCCCTCGCCAGCGTCGAGATCGGCGCGGATGTGGAACTGGGTGCCAACACCTGCGTCGACAGCGGCACGCTGGCGCCGACGCGGATCGGGTCGGGCACAAAGATCGACAACCTCTGCCATATCGCGCACAATGTGACCGTGGGTGACGATTGCCTTTTTGCGGCAATGGTCGGGATCGCCGGATCCTGCCGGATCGGCAACAACGTGGTGCTGGGCGGCAAGGTCGGGGTCAGCGATCATGTCTCGGTCGGCGACCATGTCGTGGCGGGTGGCGGATCGGTCATCCTGAGCACCGTGCCCGCCGGCCGCGTGATGCTGGGCTATCCGGCGACGCGGATCGAGACGCAGGTCGAGAGCTACAAGGCAATGCGGCGGCTGCCACGGCTGATCCGCCGCATCGAAAGGCTGCAGAAATCGGTTTTCAAGTCGGAACAGAAAGACTAAATCGGGGCCAACCGCGACAGGGGGAGGCGTGAGCATGAGCGTCAAGGACAAGGTCATCGCGATCATCGCCGAGCAGGCGGTGCTGGAACCCTCGGACGTGACGATGGACAGCACCCTCGAAGACCTCGGAATTGACAGCCTCGGGCTGGTCGAAAGCATCTTCGCGATCGAGGAGGCGTTCGACATCCAGATCCCGTTCAACGCGAACGAACCGACCGAAAGCGATTTCGACATCACCAACGTGGGCACCATCGTCGCCGGGATCGAGAAGCTGGTGGCGGAACAGCACGCGTGAAACGGGTCGTCATCACGGGCGCGGGCACGATCAACGCGCTCGGACATTCGGTCGCCGAGACCTTCGAGGCGTTCCGCGAGGGCCGCTGCGGGATCGGCGCGCTTGAAATGCGCGACGTGGAGCGGCTGGCCATCCAGATCGGCGGACAGGTCAAGGGCTTCGAGGCCGAGGGCGAGTTCAACCGCCAGCAGATGGCGCTCTACGACCGGTTCACCATGTTCACCCTGCACGCCGCCAAGGAGGCGATCGCGCAGGCCGGGCTGGAATTCGTGGGCGAACTGGCCGCCAAGTCCGGCGTCGTGCTGGGCACGGCGGGCGGCGGTGTGTCGACGTGGGATGACAACTACCGGGCCGTCTACGAAGAGGGGAAGAACCGGGTTCACCCCTTCGTCGTGCCCAAGCTGATGAACAACGCGGCCGCGTCGCACGTCAGCATGGAATACAACCTCAAGGGCCCGTCCTTTACCGTGTCCACCGCCTGCGCGTCGTCGAACCACGCGATGGCGCAGGCGTTCCAGATGGTCCGCTCCGGCATGGCGCCCGCCATGGTCACCGGCGGGTCGGAGTCGATGCTCTGCTTCGGCGGGGTGAAGGCTTGGGAAGGCCTGCGCGTCATGTCCAAGGACGCCTGCCGCCCGTTCAGTCTGAACCGCAACGGCATGGTGCAGGGCGAGGGCGCGGGCGTCTTCGTCTTCGAAGAGATGGAGCACGCGAAAAAGCGCGGGGCCGTCATCCTGGCCGAGGTGATCGGCTTCGCCATGTCGTCCGACGCCGCCGATATCGTCATGCCGTCCAAGCAGGGCGCGGCGCGGGCGATCACCGGGGCGATGCAGGACGCGCGGATCAATCCCGAGGACGTGGGCTATATCAACGCGCATGGCACCGGGACGGCGGCGAACGACAAGACGGAATGCGCGGCCGTGGCGGATGCGCTTGGTCATCACGCGGACGCGGTGATGATCTCTTCGACCAAGTCGATGCACGGGCACCTGATCGGCGGCACGGGCGCGGTCGAGCTTCTGGCCTGCATCATGGCGCTGAAGGACGGGGTGGTCGCGCCGACCATCGGCTACGAGGAACCCGATCCGGAATGCGCGCTGGACGTCGTCCCGAATACCGCGCGTGAGGCGAAGGTCGAGGTCGCGCTGTCCAACGCGTTCGCCTTTGGCGGGCTGAACGCGGTGCTAGCGCTCAGGAAAGCCTGACAGGTTTCACGATCGGCACAGGCACAACAAAAAAGCCGGCCAGACGGCCGGCTTTCGCGTGTTTCGGGGGCAGGTCAGGTCACTGTTGACCGGGCGCCACGGTGATCTGGTCGTAGCCGGCGGTGAAACCGGTCAGCGAAAGGTTGAGCGCCAGTTTCACGTCCGGGGCCGCGTAGGGCACGATTGTCAGCGTCGCCGCTTTGCCGCGCTTGAGCGAATCCACATCCGCCTGGGTCAGGCCGATCCGGGCGAAACAGCCGACCTGGTTGCAGAAGGAAAAACGATACCGCTTGCCCTTCGCGCCATCGACGGACAGCATCATGTCCTCGATCAGCGCGGTCTCGAGCGGAACGACGACAGTCGCGCCGGCTGCGGCCTGGCCACCTGCGGGCAGGCGGAACAGGCTGAACTCTGCGACCGGGTTGTCGTTCTCGTCGCGCAGCAGCTGATACAGCTGGCAGCTTTCATCGGCCCCTTCCGCGGGCGCTTTCATGCACTGTACCAGCCAGTCGCCGCTTTCGGCCTTGGTATAGGGCTGACCCTCGGCGCCTTCGCCGTCGTCGGTGCCCATGGTCAGGTCGCCGGACTGGGAGGGCTGCTCGGTCGCAGGCTGCTCGGTCGCAGGCTGTTCGGCTGCGGGCTGGGTCGTCGAGTCGCTGGTTTCGCCAGTGGTCTGTGCGACGGCCGGCGCGGCCAGTGCGAGTGCGATAAGAAACGAAAGAATACGGGTCATCTCTGTCCTGTCTGTCCAGCGTCGGCACAACACCGACGGTCCATTTGTCGAGCGCGATCTAACACGGTGTGACCGGCTTGTCAGTCCCCCCGTCGGGGGGGCGGCGGCACGCCGCTTCAAACTCGCGTGTGTCCCGGCCACGACGAAATAGGCGGTCCGGTTGCAAGAGAAAAGGGGCCATGCGGCCCCTTTTCCCTGTCTCCCTGTCGGACTGGCCGACTTATTCATTGCTCCTGACGCTAAGGCCTTTGCCGGGAGGCGTCAACAGCAAATTTTGCCTGTCTCATGGGAACTTAGCCGTTCGAGACAGGGAAAAGAGGCCGTGCCCGGAGGCACGGCCAGTCTGACAGGGAGGAAGTCTGTCCCAGGCGGCGAGGACTGCCGCCTGGGACGTGTTTCACTATGGCACCGACAAGTTAAGGATGTATGTTCGCCCGGACGGAAACGGACAGTCGGGGACGGGGATTTGGACGGCAGGATTTTCATCGGCGGCGGCGGAGAAGGGTATGGCGAAAAGCAGTGGCTGATCCTGAAATACGCCAACCGTCACGGCCTGATCGCGGGCGCGACCGGCACCGGCAAGACGGTCACGCTGCAGATCATGGCCGAAAGCTTCTCGGCCCAGGGCGTGCCGGTGATCCTGTCCGACGTGAAGGGCGACCTGTCCGGGCTGGCCGAGGCGGGAAGCGAGACGTTCAAGCTGCACGAGGCATTCACCAAGCGCGCCGCCCAAATCGGTTTCGACGATTACGCCTACACGGCCTTTCCGGTGCTGTTCTGGGATCTCTTCGGTGAACAGGGCCATCCGATCCGCACCACCGTCAGCGAAATGGGCCCGCTGCTGCTGTCGCGCCTGCTGGAACTGAGCGAGGCGCAGGAAGGCGTGCTGAACATCGCCTTCCGCGTCGCCGACGAGGAGGGCCTGCCGCTGCTCGACCTCAAGGACCTGCAGGCGCTGCTGGTCTGGACCGGCGAGAACCGGGAGGCGCTGAGCCTGCGCTACGGCAATATCTCGGTCACCTCGGTCGGCGCGATCCAGCGCGCGCTGCTGGTGCTCGAGAACCAGGGCGGGACGAAGCTGTTCGGCGAACCGGCACTGGAACTCTCGGACCTGATGCGCACGGATACCGACGGGCGGGGCATGATCTCGATCCTCGCAGCCGATCGCCTGATGGGGTCGCCCCGGCTCTACGCGACCTTCCTGCTCTGGCTGCTGTCGGAACTCTTCGAGACGCTGCCCGAGGTGGGCGATCCGGACAAACCCAAGCTGGTCTTCTTCTTCGACGAAGCGCACCTGCTGTTCGACGACGCCCCCAAGGCGCTGGTCGACAAGGTGGAGCAGGTCGCGCGGCTGATCCGGTCCAAGGGGGTCGGCGTCTATTTCTGCACCCAGAACCCGGCGGATGTGCCGGAGGACATCCTCGGCCAGCTCGGCAACCGGGTCCAGCACGCCCTGCGCGCCTTCACCGCGAAGGACCGCAAGGAACTGCGGCAGGCCGCCGAGACCTATCGCGACAACCCGCGCTTCTCGACCGAGGACGCGATCCGCGAGGTCGGCACGGGCGAGGCGGTGACATCGTTCCTCGAGGCCAAGGGCGCACCGGGCATCGTGGAGCGGACGCTGATCCGGCCACCGTCTTCGCGGCTTGGGCCGGTGGAGCCCGAAACCCGGCGCGAGCTGATCGCGACCTCGGCCGTCGCGGGGAAATACGACACGGTCGTCGACCGGGCCTCGGCCTATGAAATGCTGCGCGACCGGGCGACGAAGGCCGCGAAGGAAGCGGAGGCGGCCGAGGCCCGCGAGGCCCGCGCCGATGCGGAGGAGCGCGAGTTTCAGGCCGGGCGGCGCTATACCGGCGGCCGGGTCCAGACCCCGACCCGCAGCACGACGCGCAGGCGCAAGGAAGAGGACAGCTTCGGCTCGGCCATTTCCGAGGCGGTGATCAAGGAGCTCAAGGGCACCACCGGGCGCCGCATCGTCCGCGGCATCCTCGGCGGCCTGTTCAAGGCGCGCTAGCCGCGTGCCTCCAGTCGTTTGCGCAGGGCCTTGGCATAGGTGCGGCTGACCGGCAGATCGCGGCCGTCCGACAGGATAACGCGGTCCTTGCCGTCCTTGCGTTCCATGCGCACGGCATGGGGCAGGGCGATCCAGTGCGAGCGGTGGACCTGCATCCCGTCGACGCCCTCCAGTTCGGCGATGGCGTCGGACAGGCGGATCAGGACCATCTGGACACCCCGCGTGGTCGAGACCTGGACGTAGTGATCCTGCATCGTCAGCGACAGGATGTCCGTGCCGGTGTCCGGTGTCAGCCTTCGATGGAACGCCACGGGTTCGGACGGGTGGTGCTCAGCCGGCGTCCTGCGGCTGTCGGGCCGGGGCGTGACCGTGTCAAAGCTGCCTTGCATGTACTGGACCAGTCCGATCGCGCTACCCATCACCGCGACCTGCACATAGGTCAGGGCATAGGCCTCCAGCGTCATGTGACGCGGCCAGAGCAGCGCACAGACCAGAAAGACGATGAACGCGCCGGGCACCGCCGCGATGGCGGAGCCAAGTGCGATGCACCTCGGCCGGGGCCAGTCGCGGAACATGTCCGCCACGAGGCACTGGCACATGGCGATATGCATGGGCACGCTGATCCCAAGCACGATCAATGACCAAAACAGGCTGCGGCGCCCCGGAGGCATGGCCTCGTAGGTCCCGAACGGTCCGAGCATGGTCAGGATCACGACGACCGTCGCGAGGACCGCGAGTCTGCGCTGGTTCGCGAAACCCGACACCATTTCACGCATCGTGAAATACATCCTCTCAACTCACGAATTGGCGGCGAGACTTCACGAAAGTTGGTTTGAAGTCAACGTCATCACGATGTTTGAGTTGCGACATCAGCACCGTTTATTCATCAGAACTATTTCGATGACTGAACAATTTGGACAGACACCCGCAGGCCCTCACGGGCTTCGCGGGTGTCTGTCGCCGCAACGACGGCAGATTTGAGGTCGCGGCACGTTCGGGACATCAAGGGGTAGAAGCAAAAGGGCCGCCGGTTGTACCCGGCGGCCCTTTAACATTCATTTGTTCCTGACCTGTCAGAACGGGATCTCGTCGTCCATATCGCGCGAACCGCCGCCACCGCCGCCGCCCGACGACGGGCCGCCCCGGTCGTCATAGCCGCCACCGTAACCGCGATCGTCATAGCCGCCGCCACCGCCGCCACCGCCGTAGCTGCCGCCGCCGCCACCACCGCCGCCGCCGCCTTCGCCACGGCCATCGAGCAGGGTCAGTTCACCGCGATAGGGGCGCAGCACGACCTCGGTCGAATAGCGGTCCTGACCGGACTGGTCCTGCCATTTGCGGGTTTCGAGCTGGCCCTCGATATACACCTTGGAGCCCTTGCGCAGATACTGTTCCGCGATCCGGGCCAGCGGTTCGGAAAAGATCGCGACCGAATGCCATTCGGTCCGTTCCCGGCGTTCCCCGGTATTGCGGTCCTTCCAGGTTTCCGACGTGGCGATGCGCAGGTTGCACACCTTGCCGCCGTTCTGGAACGACCGGACCTCGGGATCGCGCCCCAGATTTCCGACCAGGATGACTTTGTTGACCGATCCCGCCATGGGCTCCCCTTCGATTCCGCCGCTTTGATCCTGACGGTTACACCAGACCGCAAAGAAAGAGTAAAGTTTTGCGCAAGTCGCGCGGCCGTTTCCGCTGGGTCGCGGAGGCGGGCGGGAAGCCGCCAATCCACCCAGATCGGGGGGTGTCAGAGGCGCTGTTTGCAGTTATTGTCCGCTGACAATGACGGGGGACGGAACGATTCAGCTGCGTCGGCGCCACTTTACGGCTGCGCTGCTTGCGATCGGGGTGCTTTGCGGCGCCCCGGCGATGGCGTCCGATGTCTTTTCCTCGCAGTCCCGCGTGAAGCTCTTCAAGTCGCAGACCAAGGTGCTCGATAACCGTGCGTCGGTGCAGTACCGCAACTCGGTGCGGCTGCAACCCAAGCCGATCGTCGTGCCCGGCAAGGGCACCGGTCCATATCGCGGGCGCTACACCGGGCCCTACCTGGCCGTGGCGCGCGACAAGGCGCGCCAGCATGGTGTGCCCGAGGATCTGTTCCTCAAGCTTGTCCAGCAGGAAAGCGGCTGGAACAAGGCCGCTCTGTCCCACAAGGGGGCGATCGGGCTGGCGCAACTTATGCCCGGCACGGCATCGCACCTTGGCGTGGACCCGCACGATCCCGAAGAGAACCTTGAAGGCGGCGCCCGTTATCTCGCACGCCAGTTCCGCGAATTCGGGTCCTGGCGGCTGGCGCTCGCTGCCTACAACGCGGGGCCCGAAGCGGTGCGCAAATACAATGGCGTGCCGCCGTACAAGGAAACCCAGAACTACGTGAAGGTCATCTGGGGCGAGTGATCCTCGCGCCTGTTATGTGATCTTTTTTCGTGCCGGCAGGGAACCGCCGCACCTCTTCCGCTGTTGCAGACGCACAGACGGTCCACGGACCGGGCCGGCCACGAACCGCGACTGAACGCACCAGGCCGGCACAGATAGGAAGTGAGAAAACGATGTTCAAACGTGCAGTCACTGCCATTGGCCTTGCGCTTGCTCTCTCTGCGCCGGCTTATGCCCTGAACGAGCCGCTGCCAGTGTCCAACGTCAAGGTCGACACCGCGCTGGAAGGCGTCAACGCCCCGGACGTGCTGGGGATCTACCCCAAGATCAACGAAGACCTGACCGCCGCGATCTGGGAGCGGATGGAAAACCCGATGAGCGGCAGCGCCGATGGCTATGACATCGACGTCCGCGTGACGAACATGATGCTGGACGATGCCCCGATGGGTCCGGATGGCCAGTTCAACACGCTTGAGGGCATCGTGGCCTACACCAAGCCGCTCGAAGCCGCGCCGGTTCATTCCGTGCCGGTGACGATCCGCGCCACCTCGGGCGCCGTGCCGCCGGGCGTGATCGCCATCGCACCCTCCGAAGGCGATTTCTACGCCGCGATGATCGGCGCCTTCGCCAAGACGGTCGAGGACCAGATGGTGAACCTGCGTCCGCTCAAGGCTGGCGAAGAATACCAGAAGTGATCGCGCAATCTGCGTGAGAAGGGGGCCCGGCCATGTGCCGGGCCTTTTGCTTTGCGCTATTCGGCGGCCAGGGTGATGACCGGCTCCATGCCCTGCAGGATGTCCTCGGACAGGTGGCACTTGACCTGATGACCCTCCGCCATCTTCCGCATCGGAGGGACCTCTTTTTCGCAGAGCCCGCCCGGAACCTCGCTTTTCCAGCGGCAGCGGGTCTGGAAGGGGCAGCCCGGCGGCGGGTTCATGGCCGAGGGAATGTCACCCTCCAGAACGATGTGCTTCTTCTCGACCGAGGTGTCGGCGATCGGGACCGCCGACAGCAGCGCCTCCGTATAGGGGTGGTAGGGGGGCGAGAAGACCTGATCGGTCGTGCCCAGTTCCACCACATGACCCAGATACATGACCATCACCCGGTCGCTGAGATAGCGGACGATGGACAGGTCGTGCGAGATGAACAGCAGCGTCGTCTTTTCCTCGCGCTGGATGTCCATCAGCAGGTCCGTCACGGCCGCCTGCACGGAGACGTCGAGCGCCGAGACCGGTTCGTCCGCCACCACGATCCGCGCGCCGCCGGCAAAGGCGCGGGCGATGCCAACACGCTGCTTCTGCCCGCCGGAGAGCTGGCGCGGCATGCGGTCGGCGAAGGCGCGGGGCAGTTTCACGAGGTCGAGCAGGGTGAGCATCCGCTCGCGCCGTTCCGCGTCGTTGTTGCCGATCTTGAAGATCTCGAGCGCCCGGATGATCTGGCGGCCCACGGTCATCGAGGGGTTCAGCGTGTCGAAGGGGTTCTGGAACACCATCTGCACGTCCGCGACCGTCTTGGTGTCGCGCTTTTCGATGGCGGTGTCCTGGATCTCGCGGTTGTCGAGAATGATCTTGCCCGAGGTCGCGGTTTCCAGCCCCATCAGCACCTTGGCGAAGGTCGACTTGCCGCAGCCGGACTCGCCCACGATGGCCAGCGTCTCGCTCTCGCGGGCCTCGAAGCTGAGCGTCTCGTTCGCCTTGACCACCTTCTTGCCGCTCGACCCGAAGAGCGAGGAGGCGGCGACCTCGTAGTATTTTCTCAGGTCGTCCATCCGCAGGACAACATCGCCGACCTCGGCCTTGGCCTTGACCTCCGTCGCCTCGATGGGCGCGTCCCAATCGATTTCCTCGTAGCGCAGGCAGCGCGTGACGTGGCGGTCGTCGCCCTCGATATTGAACATCGGGATGTCGCGGGCGTCGCAGCGGCCCTGCTGGAAATAGTCGCAACGGGGGCCGAAGTTGCAGCCCTTGGGGCGTTCGTGGGGCAGGGGGAAGTTGCCGGGGATCGCCTTGAGCGGGCGCGCCGTCTTGTCCGCGCCGGGCAGCGGGATTGAACGGAAAAGCGCCTGCGTATAGGGGTGCTGCATCCGGTCGAAGACGTCCTCGATCGAGCCGCGCTCGACCGCCTCGCCGGAGTACATGACGCAGATCCGGTCGCAGGTTTCCAGCACCAGCCCGAGGTTGTGCGAGATGAACAGCATCGAGGTGCCGTATTTCGCCCCCAGTTCCTTGACCAGTTCGACGATGGCGGCCTCGACCGTCACGTCGAGCGCGGTGGTGGGTTCGTCGAGGATCAGGAGCGCGGGCTTGGACATCAGCGCCATGGCGATCACGATGCGCTGCTGCTGGCCGCCGGAGAGCTGGTGCGGGAAGGCGTCGAGGATGCGTTTGGGGTCTGGCAGCTTGACGTCGGTGACGACCTGAAGGGCGCGGTCATAGGCCTCCTTCTCGGACACGCCCTCGTGGATCATCGGGACTTCCATCAGCTGCTTGCCGATCCGCATCGCGGGGTTCAGCGAGGCCATGGGCTCCTGGTAGATCATCGCGATCTCGTTGCCGCGGATCTGGCGGAGTTCGGCGTCGGACATCTTGCCGAGGTCGCGGCCCTTGAACTTGATCGACCCGCCGACGACGCGGCCGTTCTTGCCGAGGTCCTGCATCACCCCGAGCGCGACGGTGGACTTGCCGCAGCCGGATTCGCCGACGAGGCCGACTGCCTCGCCCGGCATGACCTTGACCGAGAAGTCCATCACGGCGGGGATTTCCCTGAGACGGGTGAAGAAGGAGATGGAAAGCTTGTCGATCTCGAGGATCGGGCCGTCGAAGGTCTGGGTGTCAGCCATGTCGCGTGCCTTTCGGGCTTGGTCTGATCCGGCGGAGCGCCGGGCTGCGCCCGGCGCGTTGTTTCAGTGTGAGGGGGCTCTGCCCCCGTCGCGGCCCTGTGGGCCGCGACTCCCCCGAAGTATTTGGAACCAGAAGAAGCAGGGGGAGCGGTGAGGTCATTGCGGCCATTCGCCCGAGTGGCGCCCGCCGAAAGCGCGGGGGCTTTCCGCTAGACGCGACCCGGCGCATTGTGTGACTACGCCGGTCAATCCTTGAGACTTTCTTCGCGGAGGCCGTCGGCCATCAGGTTCAGGCCGAGGACGAGCGACAGGAGCGAGAGGGCGGGCACGATGGCGGCGTGGGGGTAGATCGACAGGAGCTTGCGGCCCGCGTTGATCGTGGTCCCCCAGTCGGGGCTGTCGGGCGGCAGGCCGAGGCCGAAGAAGCCGAGCGTGCCGAGCAGGATCGTCGTGTAGCCGATGCGCAGGCAGAAATCGACGATCAGGGGCCCGCGGGCGTTCGGCAGGATCTCCCAGAGCATGATGTACCACGGGCCTTCGCCGCGGGTCTGGGCCGCCGCCACGTAGTCGCGGGTCTTGATGTCCATCACCAGGCCCCGGACGATGCGGAACACCGTGGGCGCGTTCACGAAGACCACCGAGACGAAGACCACGAGGATGCCGCCGGGGATGTCGAAGAGGTCGAGATCCACCGGGAAGAAGCTGACCGGCGTGCGCGGGTCGGAGACCAGCGAGCAGTAGAGCCATATGAGCGGGATCAGCACCACGGCCAGGATGATGTTCCGTTTGCGCGGTTCGGTGAAGTAGCGCGAGTTGATCAGCACCGTCAGGAACAGGATCGGGAAAAGGAACAGCGCCACCGCGAGGTAGGAGGGGATGCCGGTCTGCACAATCTCGGGCGTGACCAGCAGGTAGAACAGCAGGATCACCGGGAAGGCGAGGATCAGGTTGGCGAGGAACGACAGGAAGGTGTCAAGCCGGCCGCCCACGTAGCCCGCCGGCAGCCCCAGCGTGATGCCGACCATGAAGGCGAAGAGCGTGGCCAGCGGCGCGATGCGGACCACGACGAAGCTGCCTGAGATCATCCGGGAGAAGACATCGCGGGCAAGGTTGTCGCCGCCGAGGAGGTAGTAGGGATAGTCGCCGTCCTCCGCGCCTTGCAGCGGCGTGCCGGGGAGCTTGTTCTTCATCCCCGAGACGGCCTGCAGCGGGTCGTGCGTGATGATCAGATCGAAGAGGCCAACGGCCAGCGCGGTGTAGACCCAGAACATCACCAGTCCGAAGCCGACCATGCCGATCGGGTTGTCGAAGAGCTTGCCGTAGAGACCGAGGCGGCGCTTGAAGGTGATCGACAGCGCGAAGGTCGCGACGAGCGCGATCCAGACCGGCAGCAGCCGGGCCGAGACGGCGCCGACGATGCCCTTCGCCTCGATCGAGGGGATGAAGATGCCGCCGAGGATGAAGATCAGGCAGACCGCGATCACCGCGAGGACGGCGCCGGTCATCACCAGCCGGGCCCAGTCCGCCGGGCTGCGCTTGGCCGTGAGCGTGCCGTCGGGGTTCACCGAGGGCATCGGCTGCGGCAGGAAGCCGAGGATCAGGGTCGCGACGAAGCCGATGGCGGCGACCACGATGGCGGCGAAGAGGATCGGGTTGAGGACGGGTCCGAGGATGCCGGTCCAGGTCAGGGTGTCCATGGCGGCCTCCTCAGGATATCCGGATGCGGGGGTTCAGGTAGACGTAGCCGATGTCCGAGATCAGCTGCGTCACCAGCACGACGATCACCGACACGACCGAGATGCCGAGCAGCAGGTCGATGTCGTTGTTGCCCGCCGCCTGCACGAGGCTCCAGCCGAAGCCCTTGTAGTTGAACAGCGTCTCGACGATCACGACGCCGTTCAGCAGCCAGGGGAACTGGAGCATGATGACGGTGAAGGGCGCGATCAGGGCGTTCCGGAGCGCGTGCTTCATGACGATATTGGGGAAGCTGACGCCCTTGAGGCGGGCGGTGCGGATGTATTGAGCGGTCATGACCTCGGCCATCGAGGCGCGGGTCATCCGGGCGATGTAGCCCATGCCGTAGAGCGCGATGGTCAGGACGGGCAGGAAGAAGTTTTCGAAATTCGCGCCGTCCATGGCACTGGTGGCTGTGCCCTTGAACCACTTCAGCCCGAAGGCGGATGAGGCGAAGACCGCGATCAGGATCACGCCGGAGACGTATTCCGGCGTCGCGGTGGTGGCGATGGAGAAGGTCGAGAGCGACCGGTCGAGGCGCGAGCCCTCGCGCATGCCCGCCAATACGCCCACGATCAGGGCCGAGGGGACCATCAGCACCATGACCCAGAACATCATCTTGCCGGTCAGGGCGAGGCGGGTGGCGACGATGGAACTGACGTCCTCGCGGAACACGCGGCTGACGCCCCATTCGCCCTGCAGGATGCCGCAGTAGCTGGCGGCCTCGTCGGCGGTGGCGGGGCTTTCGACGCAGCGCCCGGCGACGACGCGGCCGTTGTCATCCTCGCGCGTCCAGCCGGGCCAGACGCCCAGCCATTCGCCGTAGCGGATCAGGATCGGCTGGTTGAACCCGTTGTTGCGCAGCCAGCCCTCGACCTGTTCGTCGGTCATGCGGCTGTTGCCTTCGTACTTCGCGACCTTCTCGAGGTTGGGTTCGAGGTTGGTCAGGAAGAACACGATGAAGCTGAGGCACAAGGCGGTCAGCAGCATCGTTCCCGTCCGTCGCAGGAGGAAAATGAGCATCATACGTCCCTGTCTGGCTTTGCGCGCCCGGCCTTTCCGGCTCTGTTCTGGATGCGCAAGGCTGGATGCGGAGCGGGGCCGCGCGATGGCGGCCCCGGTCAGTTCGGATCAGCTTTCGATCCACCACTTGTAGTGATGCATCTCGAAGGTCGGATGCATCTCGGTGCCGTGCACCGTCGACTTGTAGTGCCGGAAGAGCGAGCGCCAGTAGGGCTGGATGACCACGCCCTCGTCGATCATGATCTTCTCGATGTCGGCCATGACCGTCTTGCGCTTCTCGGCATCCGCGATCGACATCGCCTGTGCGAGCTTCTCGTCGAATTCGGCGTTCTCGAAGGCGGTTTCGTTCCATGCCACGCCGGAGCGATAGGCGAGGGCGAGGACCTGAACGCCGAGCGGGCGCATGTTCCACTCGGTCGCGGACCAGGGGTAGACCAGCCAGTCATTCCAGAAGGTCGAGCCGGGCAGGATTTCCCGCTTCACGTTGATGCCCGCGTCGCGGCACTGGGCGGCGACGGCGTCGCAGGTGGCCGACTGCCATTCGTCGTCGATCGAGATCAGGGTGAATTCCGTGTCGGCCATGCCGGCATCGGTCAGCATCTTCATCGCCTCGTCCGCGTTCGGCGCGGGCGTCTCGATCTCGGCGTATTCGGGGTGGATCGGGCAGACGTGGAAGTTCTCGGCCACGGTGCCGAGGCCCGAGTAGCCCAGTTCCAGAACCACCGCGTTGTCCACCGCGCGCTGCAGCGCCTTGCGGACCTCGACGTTGGTGTAGGGCTCCTGCTTCTGGTTGAAGCGGACGCAGAGGGTGGCGGCGGTCACGGCTTCGGACTTGGTCCAGCCGATGGCGTCCAGCACCTCGACGAATTCGCCGGTGGACTGGTAGGTCATGTCGACCTCGTCCGCGTCGGCGGCGGCGACCCAGGCGGCCATGTCGGTGCCGAAGTCGATGAACTCGATCCGGTCCAGATAGGCCTCACCGCCCCACCAGGTGTGATCGGTGTTCTTGACCAGCACCTGGTTCACGCCGGGGTTGTTTTCCTCGGGCATGAAGGGGCCGGTGCCGATCGGGTTGTCCGCCGGATCCTCGCCCGCGTAGGAGCTGTGGACCACCTGCGCCGGATAGTCGGCCATGCCGGGGATGATGGTGATGTCGGGGGCCGAACACTTCAGCACCAGCGTCATGTCGTCGGTCGCGGTGACGGCGCCTTCGCGCATCTTGCCGCTGTCGGTGTCGATCAGCGTGGCGAAGCGCGAGGCCATCGAGTTGCCCTCGACGCTGCTGTCGCACCAGCGTTCGAAGTTGAACAGCACGTCGGCCGCGGTGAAGTCGTCGCCGTTGTTCCACTTGACGCCCGGACGGACCTTAAGGGTGTATTCGGTCGCGTCCTCGTTGGCTTCCCAGCTTTCGATCAGACGGCCCTCGAAGGTGCCGTCGGCGTTGTACTGGACAAGGTATTCCAGCCAGCCGCGGCTGAAGTTGGCCATCTGCGACCAGTCGTAGTTGCGCGGATCCTTGAGCGCCTTGCACTCCATCTGGACGCGCAGCGTGCCGCCCATCTGGGGTTCCATGTGGCTTGCGGCCTCGACCGGCTGGTCCAGCCCGCCGAGTGCATAGACGACCGGGGTCGCGACCCCGAGCGCCGAGACGCGGGCGAGGAACTCGCGGCGGCTCAGCTGGCCTGCGCGGAACTCCTTCGCATACATCTCCGCAGCCGGGTGCACCCGGTCCTTGGTTGTCATCTGCGTCATCGTATTCTCCCTGTGACACATATTTCTGGCTTGGCGGTCCTTGTGCCGGACCTGTCCCCGATTGTTTTGGAGCGGTGAACGGTCTGGTCAAACCGCCCGTGCTTCAAGCGGCATTTGCGCATGCAGAACGTCGCTGCGTCAACGCGCACAATCGGCATTTCTCGAGGCAAAAGCGACATTGGCCTCATTCAAAAACGACATCATGTCGGAATACAACCAAAAGGTCCGGAGCGGGCGCTATTTTTCCATCACATTCAGGGTCCGCCACTTTTTCATCCGGGCCCGGAACCACGTGCGCTGGCGCTTGGCATACTGCCGGGTTGCGACGGTCGCGGCCTCGCGCGCGGCATCAAGCGTCAGTTCGCCCCTGAGATGCGCGATCAGTTCCGGCGCCCCGATGGCGCGGGAGGAGGGCAGGGCGGGATCCCACCCGTCGAGGTTCGCCTGCGCCTCGTCCAGCGCACCTTCGGCCAGCATGGCGTCGAAGCGGCGGGCGATCCGGTCGTTCAGCCAGTCGCGCGGGGCGTCGACCAGCAGCGGCTGCGCGGCGTGCAGCGGCAGAAGTGGAGGCGGCGTGTCGTCCTGCCATGCCGACAGGGGTCGCCCGGTGGCGCGCCAGACCTCCCATGCCCGCTGCACGCGCATCGGGTTCTGCCGGTCGATCCGCGCCAGCGTCTCGGAATCAAGGTCGGCCAGCATCGGATCAAGCCCCTCGTCGCCCCGTATCCGGTCCGCCTCGGCCCGGATGGCCGGCGGGGTCTCGGGGATCTCGGCCAGCCCCTCGGTCAGCGCGGTGAAATAGAGCCCGGTGCCCCCCACGATGATCGGCCGTTCGCCGCCGGTCAGCAGCGGCGCGATGTCGCGCAGCCAGTGGCCGGTGGAATAGGGCGTGAACCGGCCCACGTGACCGAACAGCCGGTGCGGCAGCGCGGCCTCGTCCGCCGCAGAGGGCCGCGCGCTGAGAATCCGCCAGTTATCATAGACCTGCAGGGCATCCGCGTTCACGATCACCCCGCCGTCCCGCGCCGCGATCTCCATCGCCAGCGCGGACTTGCCGGAGGCGGTCGGCCCGGCGATCAGGACGGGCCGTTCCCGGTCGAGGTCCGCGGGCGCTTTCACGGCTGCGTCGGCCGGCAATTGAAAGAGGTCGGAAGGAGCATTGAACCGGGCGGCGTTTAGGGGCAGTTTGCGCGCGATCCTAGACCCCCCCAGCGACGGAGCGCAACATGGCCCAAGACACAGCGAAAACCACCTTCCGTCGCGTCCTTCTGAAAATCTCGGGCGAGGCCCTGATGGGCGACCGCCAGTACGGCCTGAACCCGCCCACCGTCGAACGCATCGCGCGCGAGGTGAAGGCGGTGCACGACCTTGGCGTCGAGGTCTGCATGGTGATCGGCGGCGGCAACATCTTCCGTGGCCTGTCCGGCAGCGCGCAGGGGATGGAGCGGACGACCGCCGACTACATGGGAATGCTGGGCACCGTCATGAACGCGCTGGCGATGCAGTCGGCGCTGGAACAGCTGGGCGTGCACACCCGCGTGGTCAGCGCGATCCCGATGGACCAGGTCTGCGAGCCCTACATCCGCCGCCGCGCCGTGCGCCATCTGGAGAAGAAGCGTGTGGTGATCTTTGCCGCGGGCACCGGCAACCCCTATTTCACCACCGACACGGCGGCGACTTTGCGTGCGAGCGAAATGGCTTGCGAGGCGATCTTCATGGGCAAGAACGTCGACGGCGTCTACGACAAGGACCCCAAGATCCACCCGGATGCCAAGCGCTACGACGACATCACCTACGATCAGGTGCTGTCGGAATACCTCAAGGTCATGGACGCCTCGGCGATCGCGCTGGCGCGGGACAACAACATGCCGATCCTCGTCTTCTCACTGGACGTGCCGGGCGGGTTCCGCGGCATCATGGCGGGCGAGGGCATCTATACCCGCGTCCACGGATAAGGGTTTCACCGGATCGGGAACGTGTGGCGGGCGCATTCTGGATTGTCGCCCGAGGTCAAATGCGGCTATATCCGCCAGACCAATAAGCAGGCAGTGGTGACAGGAGCCGGTCATGTCAGAAGAAGACTTGGACATCGACATCGACGATCTCGAACGCCGGATGGACGGCGCGATGAGTTCGCTTCGCACGGAATTCGCCTCGCTCAGGACCGGCCGCGCTTCGGCCTCTATGCTGGATCCGATCATGGTCGACGCCTACGGCGCGCCGACCCCGATCAACCAGGTCGGTACGGTGAACGTGCCCGAACCGCGGATGGTCACGGTCAACGTCTGGGACAAGGGCCTTGTGAACAAGGTCGAGAAGGCGATCCGCGAATCCGGTCTGGGCATCAATCCGCAGATGAACGGCACCATCATCATGCTGCCGATCCCCGAACTGAACGAAGAGCGCCGCCGCGAACTGACCCGCGTCGCCGCGCAATATGCCGAACATGGCCGCGTCGCGATCCGCAACGTCCGTCGCGACGGCATGGACCAGATCAAGAAGGCCAAGGCCGCCGGCATGTCCGAGGATGACGTCAAGCTCTGGGAAAGCGAAGTCCAGGAACTGACCAACAAGTTCATCGGCGCGGTCGACAAGGCGCTGGAGACCAAGCAGGCCGAGATCATGCAGGTCTGATGCCTTCGGGCAGAGGAGGCGATCATGCCGGATGACGGCAGATACCTGAGCGGACCGCGCCACGTCGCGATCATCATGGACGGCAACGGACGCTGGGCCGAACGGCGCGGGCGTCCGCGCCTTTTCGGGCACCACGCAGGGGCCCGCCGCGTGCGCGAGGTGGTCGAGGCATGTCCTGACCTCGGCGTGAAATACCTGACGATCTTCGCCTTCTCGACCGAGAACTGGAAACGGACCCAGATCGAGGTCGCGGGCCTGATGAGCCTCTTCCGCAGCTACATCAAGCGCGAGGCGATGGCGCTGAAGGAAAAGAACGTCCGCGTCCGCTTTATCGGCGACCGTCCGGGCCTCGATCACAAGCTGCAGGCCCAGATGGACGAGCTTGAGGCGATGACCGAGCATTGCGACAGCGTCAACCTGACCATCGCGCTGAACTACGGCGGGCGGGACGAGGTCGCGCGCGCGACCAAGCGGCTGGCGCAGGATGTCGCGGCCGGACGGCTCGACCCCGAGGCGATCGACGAGGAAACGCTGCCGCGTTACCTCGACACCCGTGTGCTGCCGGATCCCGACCTCGTGATCCGCACCAGCGGCGAGGCGCGAATCTCCAACTTCCTGCTGTGGCAGTCGGCCTATGCGGAATACGAATTCATCGACACGCTGTGGCCCGACTTCACCCGCGACGTCTTTGCCGGTCTGGTCGGCAACTATGCCGGGCGTGACCGCCGGTTCGGCGGGGTGAAGGCCTGAGATGACGGATCCGGCCAAGCCGACCGGCGGCGACCGCAAGTGGTCGGACCTGATGCCGCGCATCCTGTCGGCGGCCGTGATGGTCGCGCTCGGATCGCTGATGATCTGGCTGGGTGGGCACTGGTTCCGCCTGTTCGTGGTCCTGCTGTCCGCCGGCATGGTCTGGGAACTGACCCGCATGTCCGCGCCGGAGCGTCCGGATCGCTGCTACCTGATGGGCGCGATCGCGGGCGTGGCCGCGCTGGCCGCGATCTACCTGCCCGCCGCGATCGCCATGCCGTTGCTGCTGGTCCCCTCGATGGCCGCCATCGCGCTGGTGCCGCAGCGCCGCACGGTGGTGATCGCCTATGCCGCGATGATCCTTCTGGCGGGCTTCGGGATGGTGCGCATCCGTGACGATCTGGGCGCGACATGGCTCCTGTGGCTCGTGGCCGTCGTGGTTGTCACCGACGTGCTGGGCTACTTCGCGGGCCGCATGATCGGCGGGCCAAAGTTCTGGCCGCGCGTCAGTCCCAAGAAGACATGGTCCGGCACCGCCGCGGGCTGGGTCGGCGCGGCCGCCGTCGGTCTGGCCTATGGCCAGTGGAGCGGCCTCGGCATCGCGCTGGTCGGGATCAGCATCGCGGTCTCGATGGCCTCCCAGATGGGCGACATCGCGGAGAGCGCCATCAAGCGTAAGGCGGGGATCAAGGACAGTTCGAACCTCATTCCCGGCCATGGCGGGCTGCTGGACCGGTTCGACGGGATGCTGGGCGGCTCGCTGTTCCTGCTGCTGGCGGGGCCGGTCGCCGGTTTTCCGCCGGGGATCGGCTGAGCGATGCGCCGCGTTTCGATCTTCGGCGCGACCGGGTCCGTGGGGCAGAGCACCATCGACCTCATCGCCCGCGCGCCCGAGGCCTACGAGGTCGTCGCCCTGACCGGTGGCCGCAACGTGGCGCGTCTGGCTGCCGACGCGCGCCGCCTGAACGCCCGCTTTGCTGTCACCGCGCATGACGAGTGCCTGAACGACCTGCGCGCAGCGCTGGATGGCACGCAGATCCGCGCGGGCGCGGGGCAGGGCGCGCTGAAGGAAGCCGCCGCCATGCCCGCCGACTGGGTCATGTCGGCCATCGTGGGGGCCGCGGGCCTGCTGCCGGGGCTGATCGCGCTGGAGCAGGGGGCGACACTGGCGCTGGCGAACAAGGAGACGCTGGTCTGCGCCGGACCGCTGGTGATGGAGACCGCCCGCCGCCACGGCGCGACGATCCTGCCGGTCGACAGCGAGCATTCCGCCGCCTTCCAGTGCCTTGCCGGCGAAAGCGCGGCGGATGTGGAACGGCTGATCCTGACCGCCTCGGGCGGGGCGTTCCGCGACTGGCCGCTGGCGCGGCTGGCGACGGCAACGCCCGAGCAGGCGGCGACACATCCGAATTGGGTGATGGGCCAGCGGATCACCATCGACAGCGCGTCGATGTTCAACAAGGCGCTGGAAGTCATTGAAGCCAAGGAATTCTTCGGCATCGAGGGCGAGCGGATCGAGGTCCTGATCCACCCGGAATCGCTGATCCACGCGATGGTCGGCCATGCCGACGGCGCGCTGATGGCACATCTCGGAGCGCCGGACATGCGCCATGCCATCGGCTATGCGCTCAACTGGCCGGTGCGCGCAGACCTGCCCGTGGCGCGTCTGGACCTGGCCGAGATCGGATCGCTGACCTTCCGCCGCCCGGACCCGGCGCGTTACCCGGCCCTGGACCTCGCGCGGCAGGTGATGGCGCGCGGCGGACTGGCGGGGGCGGTGCTGAACGCCGCCAAGGAACGCGCCCTCGACGCCTTCATCGCACGCGATCTGCCGTTCACTGGAATGGCCGATGCGGTGGCCTTCGCCCTGGACCGGGCGGAGGGCGAACCGGGCCTTATTGATGCCGAATTCACGCTGGATAGCGTCTTGCGCGCGGATCGCATGGCGCGAGACTGGGCGGACGCCTATATCCACAAGCAATCTGTCTGACCGAGGGGATTTTCCACATGGCCTTTCTGCCCGAATTCGGCGGCGTCGTGATGACGCTGGTGGCCTTCGTGGTGGCGCTCTCGATCATCGTGGCGATCCATGAATACGGCCACTACATCGTCGGCCGCTGGTCGGGCATCCATGCCGAGGTCTTCTCGCTCGGCTTCGGGCCCGTCCTGTTTTCGCGCACCGACCGGCACGGCACGCAATGGCAGCTCGCGGCGCTGCCCTTTGGCGGCTACGTCCGCTTCATGGGCGACCTGAACGCGGCCTCGGGCAAGGACGGCGAGGCCATGGGCCGGATGTCGGAGGCGGATCACCGGCGCACGATGCACGGCGCGCCGCTCTGGGCGCGGACGGCCACGGTCGCCGCGGGGCCGGTTTTCAACTTCGTGCTGTCGATCATCGTCTTCACCGCGCTCTTCATGCTGCGGGGGCAGGTGGCCGAACCGCTGACGGTGGGCGAGATGCGCCAGCTGCCGGATGCGGGATACGAGCTTCAGGCGGGCGACGAGGTGCTGGCCGTGGCCGGTGTCCAGGTGCCCGCCTTCAGCGACGGCACGGCGATGGAAGCGTTCGGCGATGCGCTGCCGGCCACCGCCCCGCTGGACTATGCCGTCCGCCGCGACGGGCAGGAGATCACCGTCACCGGTCCGAACCTCTATCCGCCGATCATCTCTCAGCTCGCCCCGCAGTCGGCGGCATATGACATCGGCCTGAAGGCCGGGGACGTCATCACCTCGATCGAGGGCGAGCGGATCAGCGCCTTCGAACAGCTCAAGAGCTACGTCGAGGGTGCGGAGGGCGCGCCGATCCAGATCACGGTCTACCGGCCGGGCGAGGAGGCGGAACTGGACTTCGTGCTTGCCCCGCGGCGTGTCGACGAACCCCAGCCCGAGGGCGGATTCGAAACCCGGTGGCGCATCGGCATCGTCGGCGGGCTGGCATTCGAACCGGCGACGGAAACCGTCGGCCCGGTCGAGGCGCTGGCCGACGGGCTGGGCCAGACCTGGCGCATCGTCACCAGTTCGATTTCCGGCCTGTGGCACATGGCCACGGGCGCGATCAGCACCTGCAACATGACCGGCCCGATCGGAATCGCGCAGACATCCGGCGCGATGGCCAGCCAGGGGGCCGAGAGTTTCGTGTGGTTCGTCGCCGCGCTGTCCACGGCGGTCGGCCTGCTGAACCTGTTCCCGGTGCCGGTTCTCGATGGCGGACACCTCGTTTTCTACGCGTTCGAGGCGGCCACGGGCCGTCCGCCGTCGGATCGCGCGCTGCGCGTGCTGATGGCTGCGGGTCTGACGCTGGTGCTGTCGCTGATGGTCTTTGCCCTGACCAACGATCTTTTCTGCCCCTGATCCTGCTTCTGCCCCCACGTCAGGGGCGGGCGCCACATTTTCGCCGCATTCAGATCCAGATTCGCGCCAGATTCTGCGGGCATACCCGCACCCAAGCGGAACACTCAAAACGCATATGGGATCGGTGAAATGGCACATGCTATCCAGAACGGCTACAAAGGCCTGTCGCTTCTTTTCGTCCTGAACTGGGACAGGATTCTCTATGTCACGGCGATCGTCATGGCTCTGGCCAGCGGCGCGCTTCTGCACACTGTCCTCAGCTGACGGCACCCGGTCGCGGACCGGATTCCCAACCCTCAGGCCACATCCCTCGGCCCGCACGCGCAACCCCTGCAAAGGTTGCGCGTTTGCTGTTTTGACAAGGGCTTGCATACCCGATACCACGAAGACACTGGATGTCTGACCGGGAAGAGAAAATGCTGTCGAAACGGGGTAAGGGACCCTCGGGTCAATCGGGGCGCCCGAGTGGAGTGCGTCACGCGATTTCTCTGATAGTCGTGTGTGTTACGCTGCTGTTTGCCGCCTTCACCACCACTGCGGAGGCACAGAGTTATCGGTTCTCCAGCGTGTCCGTATCGGGCAACGAGAGGATCGAATCCGGCACCATCCTCAGTTATGCGGCCATCCCGCGCGGCCAGACGGTTTCGGCGGCGGATCTGAATGACGCCTATCAGCGCATCGTGCGCTCCGGGCTTTTCGAATCCGTGGATATGGAGCCGCGCGGCGGCACCCTCGTGATCCGCGTCGTGGAATTCCCGACGATCAACCGCATCAGCTTCGAAGGCAACCGCCGGATCGAGGACGACGTGCTGGCCCGCACCATCGGGTCGCGGTCGCGCTACGTCTATTCCGCCAACCGGGCCGAGGCCGACGCGCAGGCGATCGCGCAGGCCTATTCGCAGTCCGGCCGCAGCGCCGCACGGGTCACGCCGCGGGTCATCCGCATCGGCAACAACCGCGTCGACCTCGTGTTCGAGATCTTCGAAGGCGGGATCGTCGAGCTTGAGCGTGTGAGCTTTGTCGGCAACCAGAAATTCTCGGACGGGCGTCTGCGCCGGGTCGTCGGCTCCAAGCAGGCCGGCCTGCTGCGCACCCTGATCCAGAGCGATACCTATTCCGAGGACCGGCTGAACTTCGACCGTCAGCTGCTGCGCGATTTCTACCTGTCGCGGGGCTATGTCGATTTCCGCATCAACTCGGTCAAGGCCGAGCTGTCGCAGGAACGCGACGGGCATTTCCTGACCTTCAACGTGACCGAGGGCCAGCAGTTCCGGTTCGGCAAGATCACCGTGTCCTCGCAGCACAGCCAGGCCGAGGTGGCCGACTTCCAGCGCTCCGTCAACATCCGCAGCGGCACGGTCTACTCACCGGTCCGAGTGGAGAACGTGATCGCCCGTATGGAACGCCTCGCGATCCAGAAGAGCATCGACTTCCTGCGGGTCGAACCGCAGATCACCCGCAACGACCGCGACCTGACGCTCGATATCGAATTCGTCCTGACCCGCGGCCCGCGTGTGTTCGTCGAACGGATCGACATCGAAGGCAACACGACCACGCTTGATCAGGTCGTCCGCCGCCAGTTCCGCACCGCCGAAGGCGATCCGTTCAACCCCCGCGAAGTGCGTGAAAGCGCCGAACGGATCCGGGCGCTCGGGTATTTCGAATCCGCCGACGTGCAGACCCGCGAAGGCTCCAGCCCCGATCAGGTCGTCGTCAACGTGAACGTCGAGGAGCAGCCGACCGGCTCGCTCAGCTTCGGTGGCACCTATTCGACCAACGGCGGCTTCGGCGTCGCGGCCTCGTTCCGCGAGGACAACTTCCTCGGCCGTGGCCAGACGCTGGAATTCGCCTTCTCGGGCGCGACGTCCAACCGGGCCTACACGATGTCGTTCTCCGAACCCGCCTTCCTCGGCCGGAACGTCGGCTTCGATTTCGGCGGCGGTTATTACGAAACGGACAACCAGTTCGCGAACTACGACACCAAGAACGTGACGCTGTCGACCGGGCTCAGCTTCCCGATCTCCGAGGCGTCGCGGCTCAAGCTCAAGTACGATTTCCGCTACACCGACATGATCCTCGACGGGACCACCGTCGGCGGCATCATCGCGGCCGAAGCGGCGCGCGGCGGGCTCTTCGCCTCGTCCGTGGGGTATGAGTTCACCTACGATTCCCGGCGCACCGGGCTGAACCCGAACACCGGGCTGGTTCTGAACTTCGGTCAGGACGTGGCCGGTCTGGGCGGCGACGCCCGCTACGTCAAGACCGGGGCGCGGGCGATGGCCCAGACACGGGTCTGGAACGAAGAGGTCACCCTGCGCGCCACGGTGAACGGCGGCGTCCTGCACGGCGTCGGCGGCTACAGCACCCGCACGACCGACCGTTACCTGATCGGCAACACGATCATGCGCGGCTTCGAACCCGACGGCCTCGGCCCGCGGGAAATAGACACCGCCACCAACGGCGGCACGGTGAACGACGCGCTTGGCGGCAAGTTCTACGCCGTGGCCCAGTTCGAGATGGAATTCCCGCTGGGCCTGCCCGAGGAATACGGGATCAGCGGCGGCGCGTTCTACGACGTCGGCACCGTCTGGGGCTATGACGGCGCGGGCAATATCGGCGCGGGCAACCAGGTGGTGAACAACTCGCCCAACTTCCGGCACGTCATCGGCCTGTCGCTGTTCTGGGACACGCCGATCGGTCCGCTTCGCTTCAACTGGTCGCGCGCGCTCAAGAAGGAAAGCTACGACAACGAGCAGCGGTTCGACCTGACCGTGTCCACCAAGTTCTGATCGCCATGCTGCGCGGGGCTCTGTCCGGGCTGACGCGCGGGCTGCGGTCCGCGCTGCTGGTGGCCGTCGTGGCGCTGCCAGTTCAGGCGCAGGATGCCGGGCTGGGCGAATCCCGCGGCAACGTGCTGGTCATCGACAGCGAGGACGCCTTTGCCCGTTCGCCCTTCGGTCAGGCGATGGCCGAGGAAGTGGACCGCGAAAGCCGTGCGCTCGCGACCGAGAACCGCCGGATCGAGGCCGAGCTGACCGAAGAGGAGCAGGCGCTGACCGCGCGGCGCCCCACGATGGAACCCGACGCCTTTCGGGAACTGGCCGATGCCTTTGACGAAAAGGTCCGCCGCATCCGCGAGGAACAGGACGCCAAGACCCGCGCCATAGGGCAGATCGGCGAAGAGGCCCGGCGCGAGTTCCTGGTGGCCGCGCAGCCGGTGCTGCAGCAGATCATGGCCGACTTCAACGTGCCGGTGATCCTTGAGCTGCGGTCGGTCTTTCTGGTCGACGAGGCCGCGAACATCACCGACGAACTGGTGCGCCGGCTGAACGAAGCGGCCGGCGCCCCCGGTGAGGCGGCGCCCGATGACACGCCGGGCGACCCCGCACCACAGACCGGGCGGGACTGAGCGGGCGGTTGCCCCGTCGCACAGCGCTTGGTAATTCTCGTCGACGCGCGCCCGCAGGGTGCCAAGGAAAGGACAGCCCATGACCGATACCCCGACCCGAGCGGACATCGCCCTGATCCAGCGGATCATTCCGCACCGTTATCCGTTCCTGCTGGTCGACCGGGTCGAGGACATCGACGGCTACCAGTCCGCGCGCGGGATCAAGAACGTCACCATGAACGAGCCGCATTTCCAGGGTCATTTCCCCGGCAAGCCGATCATGCCCGGCGTCACCATCGTCGAGGCGATGGCCCAGACCGCAGCCGTCATGGTCGGCACCGCGCTGAACATGGCCGACCGCAACATGCTGGTCTATTTCATGGCCATCGAAAGCTGCAAGTTCCGGCGCATGGTCGTGCCCGGAGACGTGCTGGAAATGCACCTGACCACCCTGCGCGGCAAGCCCGGCGGCAAGGTCTGGAAATTCGGCGGCCGCGCCGAGGTCGGCGGGGAACTGGCCTGCGAGGCCGAGTTCACCGCGATGATGGACCTGCCCAAGGAGTAGGCCCATGTCCGTCAGCCCCGCCGCGCGCGTCCACCCCTCGGCCGTGGTCGAGCCGGGCGCGCATGTCGGCGCGGGCTGCGAGATCGGGCCGTTCTGTCATGTAGGACCCGAGGTCGTGCTGGGCGCCGGTGTCCGGCTGATGTCCCATGTCGTGGTGTCCGGCGCGACCGGGATCGGGGAGGGGACCGAGATCCATCCCTTTGCCGTCATCGGCGGATCGCCGCAGGACAAGAAATACGGGGGCGAACCGTCCCGCCTGATTGTCGGCCGCCGGAACCGGATCCGCGAGCATGTGACGATGAACTCCGGCACCGCTGCCGGGACCGGGGCCACGGTCGTCGGCGACGATGGCCTGTTCATGGCGGGCTGTCATGTCGCGCATGACGTGCGGATCGGGGACCGGGTGGTGCTGGTCAATCACGCCTCGGTCGGCGGTCATTGCGACATCGGCGATGACGTGATCCTCGGCGGGCTGACCGGGGTTCACCAGTGGGTGCGGATCGGGCAGGGCTCCATCGTCGGCGCCGTCACCATGGTGACGCATGACGTGATCCCCTACAGCCTCGTGCAGGCGCCGCGCGGGACCATCGACGGGCTGAACCTCGTCGGGCTCAAGCGGCAGGGGGTGGCCCGGTCGGACATCACCGCGCTCAGGGCCGCGTTCCAGACACTTGCGCAGGGTGAGGGCACCTTTCAGGACCGCGCGCGGCGTCTCGGTGAGGATACCGACAGCGATTACGTCCGGCGGATCGTGGCCTTCGTCACCAATGGCGCCGGACGGTCGTTCCTGACGCCGGGCGACCGCTGAATGGCACGGATCGGGCTGATTGCCTTCGGGGGGCGCCTGCCGGTCGAGGTGGCCGCCAGCGCCGAAGTCCATGTCGTGACCTTCGCGGGGGTCGAAACGCTGCTGACCCCGACCAGCGGCACCGCGCACCGGTTCGAAACGCTAGGCCGCGTGGTGTCCGAACTGCGCTCTGTCGGAACCGAACGGATCGTGCTGGCCGGGTCTCTGAAACGCCCCGCGCTCGACCAGACCGCCTTCGACTCCGAGACCCGCGCGCTGGCCACCGCCCTTTCGGTCGCGGTGAAACGCGGCGACGACGCCGTCATGCGGCTGGTGATCGGCTTTTTCGAAGGGCAGGGGCTCGAGGTGCTCGGCGCGCACGAGGTCGCACCGCATCTGGTGGCTGAACCGGGGCTGGTCGCCGGACCTGCGCCCGCCGACGGCCACCGCGCGGATGCGGACCGGGCCGAGGCGATCCTCGGCGCGCTCGGGCCGCTGGACGTGGGGCAGGCGGCGGTCGTGGCCGGCGGGCGCTGTCTGGGGATCGAGACGGTGCAGGGCACCGACGCCATGCTGCGGCAGGTGGCCGAGACCCCGGCGCATCATCGCCCCGACGCCGCGGGTGTTCTGGTGAAATGGGCCAAGGACGGGCAGGACCTGCGGGCCGATATGCCCGCCATCGGCCCCGTGACCGTCGACCTTGCCGCCCGCGCCGGGCTGGCCGGGATCGTGGTGGAGGCCGGACGGGTCCTGATCCTCGATCGTGCCGCCGTGGTCGCGGCGGCCGAGGACGCGGGGCTGTTCGTTCTGGCGCGGGGCGAATGACACGGGTTTTCCTGATCGCGGGCGAGCCGTCGGGCGATGCGCTTGGCGCGGCCCTGATGTCCGGTCTGCGCTCGCTGGAGCCGGGGGTGAGCTTCGACGGGATCGGCGGCCCGGAGATGGAAGCGCAGGGGCTCGTGTCGCGTTTCCCCATGTCGGACCTGACGGTCATGGGGCTGGCCGAGGTGCTGCCGCGCTATCCCGCCCTGCGCCGCCGCCTGCGGCAGGCGGTGAAGGCCGTCCTCGATACCCGACCGGACGTGCTGATCACAATCGACAGCCCCGACTTCTGCCTCCGGGTCGCCCGTGCGGTCAGGGCCCGTGCCCGGATCCGCACCGTGCATTACGTCGCCCCCACGATCTGGGCCTGGCGCCCCCGGCGCGCCGCGCGGATGAAGGGTGTGATCGACCAGGTCCTCGCCCTGTTCCCGTTCGAGCCGCCACACTGGGCCGCCTCGGGGATCCGCTGCGATTTCGTCGGCCATCCGGTCGCTGCCACACCACCCGCGACCGAGGCGCAGGCGGCGGCCTTCCGTCTGGCCCATGGCATCGGAGACGCGCCGCTGCTTCTGGCCCTGCCGGGCTCGCGCCGGTCCGAGGTCGCGCGACTGGCCCCCGTGATGGACGACGCGCTGGAACGACTGCGCCCCCGCCATCCGGACATGCGCGTGGTGATCCCCGCAGCGCCTTCGGTGATCGGGACGGTGACCGAGGCCTGTTCCGGCTGGGCCGTGCGCCCCCTGATCCTCGACCCGCGTGAAATCGGGGCGGAGAGGTTGGCGGAGGCCAAGCATGCCGCGTTCCGCGCCGCCGACGTGGCGCTGGCGGCCTCGGGCTCCGTCACCCTGGAACTCGCGGCGGCGGGGACCCCGATGGTGGTCGCCTATGACCTGCATCCGCTCAGCCGGGCAATCGTGACGCGGCTGCTGAAGGTGGACACGGTCACATTGCCGAACCTCGTCACAGGCACCCGCGCGGTCCCCGAATTCATTGGCCGCGCCTGCCGACCGGTGTCGATCGCCGGTGCACTGGCCGAGGTGATAGACCATCCCCGCCACCAGATGGCGGCGCTGGCCGAGTGCATGGAGCGGTTGGGGCAGGGCGGAGAACACCCCGGCCTGCGGGCCGCGCGCGCCGTGCTGAGCGGGCTCGGACGCGGCTAGGCCCCAGCCGTTACCCCCGCATCCGCGCCCCGTCCGCATCCCAGAGCGGCGCGTCGATGCGCCGAGCAGGCCGCCGGTCGCCGAGGATCTCGATCTCGACCTCCAGCCCCTCGCGGTCGGCATCCTTCGGCACGAAGCCAAAGGCGAGGCTCTGGCCCAGATGATGCGAATAGCCGCCCGAGGTGCAGAAGCCCACAACCTCGCCATCCAGCCAGATCGGTTCGTACCCATGCACATCGGTATCCGCCGCATCGACGACGAAGCCCACCAGATACCGCGCGGGTCCCTTCGTCCGTTCGGCCTCGGCAGCAGCACGCCCGATGAAGTCCGCATCCTTCTTCCACGCGATGAACCGGTCCAGCCCGGTCTCGGCGGGGGTGTAGTCCGGCGAGAACTCCCTCAGCCACGACCCGAACATCCGGTCGAGCCTGAGCGACATCATCGCCCGCATCCCGAACGGCTTCATCCCGTGCGCCTGACCGGCGGACCAGAGCGCGTCCCAAAGGCTTCGCTGGCTCATGTGATCGCAGTAGATCTCATACCCCAGATCGCCGGTGTAGCTGACCCGCTGCACGACGCAGTCCGCCATCCCCACCGTCATCCGCCGCACGTCGAGGAAGCGCATCCCCGTCACGTCATCCCGCGTGCAGGCCGCCAGAACATCCCGCGCCGCAGGTCCCGCGATCTGGAACCCCGTCACGCTGTCCGAGATGTTCTCAACCCGCACGCCGTCCTCGAGGTGCTGCATGAACGACCGCAGGTGATAGGCCTGCGCGCCGTAGCTCGCCGTGACCCGGAAATCGCCCTCGGCAAGGCAGGAGACGGTGAAATCCCCGATGATCCGCCCGGCACGGCTGAGCATCGGGGTCAGCGACAGGCGGCCCGGCTGCGGGATCCGCCCGGCCATGATCCGGTCCAGCCAGGCCCGCGCGTTCGGGCCGGTCACGCTGTATTTGCCGAAGTTCTGCACCTCGTTGATCCCGACCGCCTCGCGCACCGCCTTCACTTCGCGCGCCGTCGCGTCAAAGGCGTTCGACCGGCGGAACGACGGCGTCTCGTAGCGCGGCTCATCGCCCTCGGCGAAGTAGTTCACCACCTCCAGCCCGTATTGCTGGCCCCAGACCGCGCCCATGGCGTCGAACACCGGATACATCGGCGTCGTGCGGAATGGCCGCGCTGCGGGCTTTTCCTCGTTCGGATAGGCGACGGAGAAGCGGGTCTGGTAGTTCTCGATCACCTTGGGCCGGGTGTAGCCCGGCGTCGTCCAGGTCCCGAACCGCGCCACGTCGAAGCTGGCGGTGTCGCGTTCGCACTCGCCATCGACCATCCACTGCGCCAGCATCAGCCCCACGCCGCCACCCTGAGAGAACCCGGCCATCACCGCGCAGGCCGACCAGTAGTTCCTGAGCCCCGGCACCGGCCCGACCAGCGGGTTGCCGTCGGGGGCGAAGGTGAAGGGCCCGTGGATCACCGTCTTGACCCCGGCATCCGCCAGCACCGGGAAGCGGCGATAGGCAAACTCGATGCTGTCGGAAATCTTGTCCAGATCGTCCGGCAGCAGCTCGTGCCCGAAATCCCAGGGCGTGCCGTCGACGGCCCATGGCTTGGCGCGCTGCTCGTAGAAGCCGATGCACAGCCCGCGCCCCTCCTGCCGGAGATAGCTCTCGCCCGCCGGATCCATGACGTGCGGATGTTCCTCTCCACGCTCGTAGATGAAGGGGATGTCGTCGGTGACGATGTAGTGATGCTCCATCGGGTGCAGCGGCAGGTAAACCCCCGCCATCGCCGCCACCTCGCGCGCCCAGAGCCCGCCCGCGTTGACCACATGTTCGGCATGGATCGTGCCCTTGTCGGTCACGACATCCCATGTCCCGTCAGGCCGCTGCCGGGTCTCCCGCACCATGCAATGCGTCTCGATCGTCGCGCCCTGCATCCGCGCGGCCCTTGCATAGGCGTGGGTCGTCCCCGACGGATCCAGATGCCCGTCCAGCGGATCGTAAAGCCCGCCGATGATGCCCTCGATATTCGTGACCGGCGCAATCTCGCGGATTTCCTCCGGCGTCACGATCCGCGTGTCGAGGCCCATGTGCCGGTGCTTCGCCCGCTCGGCCAGCATCATGTCGAAGCGGTCCTGCGTGTCGGCCAGCGTCACGCCGCCGACATGGTGCAGCCCGCAGGACATGCCGGTGATCGCCTCGAGCTCCTTGTAGAGCCGGATGGTATAGCCCTGCAGCGCCGCCATGTTGGTGTCGCCGTTGATCGTGTGAAACCCGCCCGCCGCGTGCCATGTCGACCCGGAGGTCAGCTCCGACCGCTCCAGCAGCATCACGTCCGACCACCCGAGCTTGGTCAGGTGATAGAGCACCGAACAGCCGACGACGCCGCCGCCGATGACCGCAACGCGGGTGGTGGTTTTCATGGCTGGAACTCCCCGTCTGTTTGCCGCCACCCTGTCGCGCCGGGCACCTGATGACCACCCCGTTTGCGACACGGAATGTCGCCGGAACGCTCACCCGCGACACCCCGGCCCATGACCGCACGGCCCCCTGCTTCTTCTGGTTCCAAATACTTCGGGGGTGCGGGGGCAGAGCCCCCGCGGCGGGCGCCCGCCGCCGTCGCGCCACTGGACACTCCCGCGCAACCCTCTAACTACACCCCAAGCCCGAGGACCCGCCGACAATGATCCCGACTCTCCTGCGCAAGGCGCACGACATCTCCCGCATCCTCGTGGTGCGCGTGCTGCTGATCGCCTTCCTCGCCGTGCTCTCCATCGTGCTGACCAAGGTGTTCAGCATCTTCATCCCCGATGGCATCAGCTACAAGGTCGGGGCGGAATCGGTGGACCACATCCTGTCGATCATCGCGAACTCCATGCTGACCGTGACGACCTTCTCGCTGACGGTGATGGCGGCGACGCACCGTTCGGTGGCCAGTCTCTGGACCCCCCGCGCCCATCAGATCCTGCTGCAGGACACCACGACCCACACGGTGCTGGCCACTTTCGTCGGCGCCTATCTTTACGCCCTCATTGCCATCGTCCTGCGGGAAACCGAGGTGTTTCAGGGCGAGGAACTGCTCGTCCTCTTCGGCATGACGCTTCTGGTGGCGCTGCTGGTCGTGGCCGCCATCGTGCGCTGGATCAGCCACCTCGAGATGTTCGGCTCGCTGATCGAAACGGCCAGCCGGATCGAGGAACAGACCCACACCGCCTGGCAGATGCGGCGGCAGTGGCCGGCGCTCGGCGGGCACGAGCTTGGCAGCGTGCCGGAAAACGCCCGCCCGGTGACTGCCGAGCGGTCCGGCTATTTCCAGCAGATCTACCAGGACCGGCTGCAGAAGGCCGCGGAAGAGGCCGACGCCCGCATCTGGGTCACCCGCCATGTCGGTGCGTTCATCCACCGGGGCGAGGAGATTGCCCGCACCGATGGCGGCGACACCGGGCTGGACGACCGCATCCGCGCCCATCTCTCCATCGGCACGCTCAGGAACTACGCGCAGGATCCCGGCTTCGGCCTGCTGAACCTCTCGGAAATCGGCAGCCGGGCGCTGTCGCCCGGCGTCAACGATCCCGGCACCGGCATCGACGCGATCCGCCGTATCGCGCGGGTGATCCTCGGCGATCCCGACGGGCCCGAGACCGGCGAGGTCAGCCATGACCGCCTTTACCTGCCGCGGTTCGACGCCACGCGGGCGATGGAGCGCGCGCTGGCGCCGCTCGGACGCGACGGCGCGGGCTTCGTCGAGGTTCAGGCCGCCTTCGCCGAGAGCCTGGCCGCGATCGAGCGGCATGGCCCCTTCGACCTGCAGCTCACCGCCCGGCGCCTGCGCGAGGCTGCCCGGAACCGGGCGGAGGAGCATCTGACCGAACCCGAAATGCGCCGCATCTCGGGGGACTGACCGACCGGGCAGGTCCCGCCTGCGACGAAACCTGTCGGGTTCGGGCAATCCGCCGGTGCGAATCCGCGTCAATCTGGCCCCGAAACGCCAGAAGGGGACCGAATCCGCATGAAAACCCACGCACAGGCCGTCGTCATCGGCGGCGGAGTCATCGGCTGCTCGATCCTCTATCACCTCGCCAAGCTCGGCTGGACCGATGTCATGCTGCTGGAACGGGACGAACTCACCTCCGGCTCCACCTGGCACGCGGCGGCGAACATCCACGGGCTGCACGACAGCACCAACATCAGCCGCATCCAGCACTACACGATGCAGCTCTACAAGGAACTCGAGGCCGAGACGGGGCAGGGCTGCGGCGTCTTCCAGCCCGGCTCGCTCTACCTCGCCCAGACCGAGAACCGAGAACACCAGCTGCGCCTGCAGGCCGCCAAGGCCAGGCTCTACGGGATGAACTTCCACGAGGTCACCCGCGACGAGGCTGAACGCCTGCACCCGCTGGTCGATTTCGACGGCATCCGCTGCATCATGTTCGAACCCGATGGCGGCAACGTCGACCCTTCGGGCGTCACCAACGCCTATGCCGCCGGCGCCCGTGCACGCGGCGCCGAGATCCACCGCTTCACCCCCGTCACCGCGACGGAACAGCAGCCCGACGGCACATGGATCGTCCGCACCCCCAAGGGCGACATCCGCACCCGGTGGGTCGTCAACGCCGCCGGTCTCTGGGCCCGCGAGGTCGCCGCGCTGGCGGGCCTGACGCTGCCGCTGATCCCGACCGAGCACCAGTATTTCGTGACCGAGACGATCGCCGAGATCGCCGCGATGGACCGCCGTCTGCCCTCCGTCGCCGACCGCGACGGCGAGTACTACCTGCGGCAGGAGGGCAAGGGCCTGCTGGTCGGCGCCTACGAGAAGAACATGCGCTTCTGGGCCGAGGAGGGCACGCCCCTCGGCTTCGGGCACGAGCTCTTTGCCGACGACCTCGAACGGATCGAGGACAACATGATGCGCGCCATCGCCCGTGTGCCCGCGGTAGGGGAGGCGGGCATCAAGCGCGTCATCAACGGCCCGATGATCTGGTCGCCGGATTCGAACGTCCTCTTCGGCCCGGTGCCGGAGCTCTCCAACTACTTCGCCTGCTGCGGCATCATCCCCGGCTTCTCGCAATCGGGCGGCATGGGCCTGTCGGCGGCGGAATGGATCACCACGGGCGAATCGAAATTCGACATGTTCGCCTGGGACGTCGCCCGGTTCGGGGCGTGGGCGGGCAAGGATTTCACCAAGGCGCGCGTCGAGGACCAGTATTCCAAGCGCTTCTCGATCCACTTCCCGAACGAGGAACGCGCGGCGGGCCGCCCGGTTCGCACCCGCCCCGCCTACGCGATGCAGAAGGAGATGGGCGCGGTCTTCGGCCTGAACTACGGCTGGGAACATCCGCTGTGGTTCGCAGGTGCGCCCGGCGTCACCGAGACGCTCGGCTTCACCCGCCAGAACTGGTGGGAACCGGTGGGGCAGGAGGCCCGGATGCTGCGCGAGAAGGCGGGGATCATCGACATCTCCAACTTCGCCAAGTACCGCGTACAGGGCCCCGGCGCCGAGGACTGGCTGAACGCGCTCTTCGCCAACCGCATGCCGAAAAGCGTCGGCCGCTCATGCCTGACCCCCCTGATCGGCACCCGCGGCGGGATCGCGGGGGATTTCACCGTCACCCGGCTGGCCGAGGACGAGTTCTGGGTCATCGGGTCCGGCATGGCCGAACGCTACCACCAGCGCTTCTTCAAACAGGTCCCGCTGCCCGATGGCACCACCTTTACTTCGCTGACCGAAGCCGTCTGCGGCTTCAATGTCGCCGGTCCCCTGTCGCGCGACATCCTCCAGTCCCTCACCAACGCCTCGTTGGCCACGGCGGACTTCCCCTTCATGCGCTCCCGGCGGATCACGCTGGCCGGGATCGAAGTCATGGCGCTGCGGGTCTCCTTCACCGGCGATTTCGGCTGGGAACTCCACTGCGCGACCGAAGACCAGACCCGCCTCTACACGGCCCTTCTTGACGCCGCGCGCCCGCACGGCGCGGGTCCGGTCGGCTCTCGCGCCCTCATGTCGCTGCGCATAGAGAAGGGCTACGGCTCGTGGAGCCGCGAATACTCGCCCGAATACTGGCCGCAGGAGGTCGCCCTCGACCGCCTCGTCAAGCTCGACAAGGAGTTCCTGAACCGCGCTGCCGTGGAGCGGACCCTCGCCAACCCGCCGCGCGAGGCACTCATGCTGATCGCCATCGACCAGGCCGACACGCAGGCCTCCAACGCCGACGCAACAGGCGGCGAGCCGGTCTTCCTGAACGGCCGCGGCATCGGCAAGGTCTCCTCCGGCACCTACGGCTACAGCGTCGGCCAGTCCCTCGCGCTCGCGCACCTCAAGGCGGGCGCGCCCGGCGACCGGGTCGAGGTCATGATCCTCGGCCGCCCGCACAAGGGCACGATCCTCGCAGAGCCCCCCTTCGACCCGGAAGGCCACCGCCTCCGGGCCTGACCCGGCACCACGGGCATGCGCAGAATCGTCCGGCCTATCCACCCCCCGGGTGCAGCGCCAGTCCCCTGCTTCTTCTGGTCTCAAATACTTTCGGGGGGTCCGGGGGGCAGACAGCCCCCCGGCGGGCGCCGCCAGGCGCAATCCCCGCCCAACTCACCCCGCGATCGGCACGATCTGGTAGTTGTCCCCGCCGCGCCGGATCACGCAGGCCTTGCCGTTGATCCGCGGCATCGTGCGCGTGATCCCCGGCGTCACCGCCTTCGACACCGCCTCGGAACAGGCCGGCAGCGTCACCCGCTGATAACCCCGGTCCGCCATGCATTGCCGCGCGATCATGCCGCGCAGTTCCTCGTTCACATCCCGCTCGTAAAGCTGCGGCGGAGAGCGCCGGACCGGGCCGGGGCGGCAGCGGCCCTTGTCGTCGCAGATCGGACGGCCGCGGTAGACCTCGCCGGGGATCCATTCCCGTTCGATCGCCACCGGGGCCTGCGACAGGGCGATCCGCCCGCAGGCGACCTCGTCGGCGCGGGCCCGGTCGGTGGTCGCCCCGGCGCGGTAATAGAGCGAATAGGGGAGGCAGGCCCCGAGCAGGGTCAGCACGGCGAGGGCGGGGAGGAGGCGCGGGAAACGTGTCATGCCTCCATTCTCCCCAGCCCGGCGCGTTAGGCAAATCACATCTCGAAACCGATTGACCCCCCTCGGGCGATCTGTCATCCCAAGGGCCTTGAGGGTTGCGCGGGGATGCGCGCCCGGACGACGCGGCAGCTTCCGGTGGAAGGGATAGATGAAGGTCATCATCTGCGGCGCGGGGCAGGTCGGGTGGCAGATCGCCCGGCATCTTTCCGGCGAAAACAACGACGTGACCGTCGTGGACAACAACCCAGACCTCGTCGCGCGCGCGACCGAGACGCTGGACGTGCAGGGCATCGCGGGCTTCGCCTCCTACCCGGACGTGCTGGACAGCGCCGGTGCGCGTGACGCCGACATGATCATCGCGGCGACCTATTCCGACGAAGTGAACATGGTGATCTGCCAGGTCGCCCACTCCATCTTCTCGATCCCGCGCAAGATCGCCCGCCTGCGCGCGCGCTCCTATCTCGACGCGATCTATTCCGACCTCTACCGCCGCGATCACATGCCGATCGACGTGGTGATCAGCCCCGAACGCGAGGTGGCCGAGGCCGCGCTGCAGCGCCTGTCGGCCCCCGCCGCCTTCGACATCGAGACGTTCCTCGAAGGCCGCGCCCAGCTACTGGGCCTGCACATCACCGAGGACTGCCCGGTGGTGAACACCCCGCTGCGGCAGCTGACCGACCTGTTCTCGACCCTGCGCGCCACCGTGGTCGGCATTCGCCGCGACCGGCGCCTGTTCGCGCCCGAGGCCGAAGACCAGCTGTTTCCGGGCGACGACTGCTACGTCTTCGTCGTGAACGAGGACGTGCCGCGCACGCTCGAGGTGTTCGGCAAGTCGATGAAGACGCAGGAACGGGTGGTCATCGTCGGCGGCGGCAACGTCGGTCTGGCGGTCGCCCGGCGGCTGGAAAGCCGCACCCGCAAGGTCCGCGCCAAGATCATCGAGAAGAACCGCAAGAACGCCGAACGCGCCGCCGACGCGCTGGAACGGACCATCGTGCTGAACGGCGACGGTCTGGACACCGCGCTGCTGGCCGAGGCGGGTGTGGACCGCGCGGACGCGATCCTCGCGATCACCGACGATGACAAGACCAACCTGCTGGCCTCGGTCCGGGCCAAGGCGCAGGGCTGTCCGATGGCGATCGCGCTGATCAACGATCCGACGCTGGTCCCGCTGCTCGGACCGCTAGGGATCGACGCCTACATCAACCCGCGCTCGACCACCGTGTCCTCGATCCTGCGCCACATCCGGCACGGCCGGGTGCGCGGGGTCTATTCCATCGGCGACGCCGAGGCCGAGGTGATCGAGGCCGAGGTACTGTCGACCAGCCCGATCTCGGGCCGCTCGATCCGCGACATCGAATTTCCCGAGGGCGTTCTGGTCGGCGGCGTGCTGAAGGGCGACAAGGTGGTCAAGCCGACCGGCGCGCTGCAGATCGAGGAGGGCGATGTCGTCGTCCTGTTCGCGATGGCCGCCGACGTGCCCGAGGTGGAGCGCCTGCTTCAGGTCTCCATCGACTACTTCTGAGCGATGCTCGACCGTCTCAAGCACCAGCCGCTGTTCCTGATCCTCGCGGGGCTCGCGTCGCTGTCGATGCTCGTTCCCGCGATGCACGCGGCCTCGGTGGAGAATTTCGCCGTCGCGCGCAGCTTTCTCTACACCGGCATCCTCGGCTTCATGCTGTCGCTGGTCATCGGTCTTGCGCGGGGCACGACGCGGCCCCGGCCACCGCATCGCGACGATCTGGGCGCACTGCAGGCGCTGCTGGCGACCTTCGTCTTCCTGCCGGTCCTGCTGGCGGTGCCGTTCCACGACGCCCTGCGCACGACGACCTTCCTCAACGCCTATTTCGAGATGGTGTCGAGCCTGACCACCACCGGTGCGACGCTGTTCGAACATGGCCGCCTGCCGCCCTCGCTGCACCTGTGGCGGGCGCAGGTGGCCTGGATGGGCGGTTTCCTCGTCTGGGTGGCGGCGGCGGCTGTCATGGCGCCGCTCTCGCTGGGCGGGTTCGAGGTGACCGCCGCGGTCACCGAACGCGACGCGGCCACGCGGCTGGACCGGTTCACGCGGGCGGGCGCGGTGCGCCGCGTCGGCACCTTCGCGCGGCGGCTGGCGCCGGTCTATGTCGGGCTGACCGGGGCACTGTGGCTGTTCCTGATCCTGATCGGCGACCGGCCCTTCGTCGCCGTCGTGCACGCCATGTCCACCATGTCGACCAGCGGCATCTCGGCCATCGGCGGTGTGGAATATGCGGGCGGCGGCATTGCCAGCGAGATGGTGATCTTTCTGTTCCTGATGTTCGGTCTGTCGCGGATGACCTTTTCCTCGGACACCGCCGGGGCGCATCAGAAGGTCTGGCGCGATCCGGAGTTCCGCATCGGCATAGCCATCGCCATCGCCGTGCCGTCGCTGATGATCCTGCGCCACTGGATCGCCGCCTTCGAGGTACAGTCCGGCGAAGACGTCACCTCGCTCCTGCGCGCGTTCTGGGGCGGTGTGTTCACCGTCATGTCCTTCCTCACGACCACAGGGTTCGAAAGCGCCGAATGGGACACCGCGCGCAGCTGGTCCGGTCTGGGCACGCCGGGGATGATCCTGATGGGGCTGGCCATGGTCGGCGGCGGTGTCGCGACCACGGCGGGCGGGGTCAAGCTGCTGCGGGTCTTCGCGCTCTACCTTGCCGGGCTTCGGGAACTGGAGCGTCTGGTGCATCCCCATTCGATCGGCGGATCCGGCGCGATGCACCGGCGGATCCGGCGGCAGGGCGCGTTGCAGGCCTGGGTCTTCTTCATGCTGTTTGCCATCACGCTGGCGGCGGCGACGGCGGTGCTGGCGGCGCTCGGGTCCAGCTTCGAGGATTCGATGGTCATGAGCATCGCGGCGCTGTCCACGACCGGGCCGGTGATGACGCTCGGCGCGGAAACGCCGATCAATCTGGCAGCGCTCGGACCATGGGCGAAATCGGTCCTCTGCGCTGTGATGGTGCTCGGACGGCTCGAACTGCTTGCCATCATAGCGCTCATGAATTCCGATTTGTGGCGAGAGTGACGCAAAAGTCACTTCCACCGCAATCCGGTTCGGAAATGGGGCTGGAATATCAACGCACCCATCTCCATACTTAGGTAGAACAAGGGACAGCCCTGACCGGGGGCCGCAAGAACAAAGGCTTATAAACGAATGGCATCCGATCGACAGAATCTGCAGGACGCGTTTCTCAATCACGTCCGCAAGACGAAGGTTTCCGTCACTATTTTCCTGATCAACGGCGTCAAATTGCAGGGCGTCATCACGTGGTTTGACAACTTCTGCGTGCTGTTGCGCCGCGACGGGCAATCGCAACTTGTCTACAAACACGCGATTTCGACCATCATGCCGTCCTCGCCGATCAACCTTTACGATGGCGAAGGCGACAATTGACCCCTGAAGGGCCGGGCGGCACGCGCGCCTGGATCATCCACCCGGACCTGACCCGTGAAGAACGGCGTCATGCCCCTGAGTATGCGCTGGCCGAAGCGGTGTCGCTGGCGCATGCGCTGCCGGGGATCGAGGTCGTGGGTTCGGGAATCGTGCGACTGTCCAAACCGACGCCCGCCACGCTTCTGGGGACCGGCAAGATCGCCGAGCTCAAGGAGATGTTCGAGGCGGCCGAGGTCGAACTGGTCCTGGTCGACGGTCCGGTCAGCCCGGTCCAGCAGCGCAACCTGGAAAAGGAATGGAAGGTCAAGCTTCTGGACCGGACCGGGCTGATCCTCGAGATCTTCTCGGACCGTGCCCGTACCCGTGAAGGTGTGCTGCAGGTCGAGATGGCCGCGCTGTCCTACCAGCGGACGCGGCTGGTCCGGGCCTGGACCCACCTCGAACGTCAGCGGGGCGGGCTCGGCTTCGTCGGCGGCCCCGGCGAAACGCAGATCGAGGCCGACCGCCGCGCCATCGACGAACAACTCGTCAGGTTGAAGAAACAGCTCGACCGGGTGGTCAAGACGCGCGAGCTGCACCGCGCCGCCCGCGCGAAGGTGCCGTTCCCGATCGTCGCGCTCGTGGGCTACACGAACGCCGGAAAATCGACGCTGTTCAACAAGCTGACCGGCGCGGACGTGCTGGCCAAGGACATGCTCTTTGCCACGCTCGACCCGACGATGCGCCGGGTGCGTCTGCCGGACGGGCCCGAGGCGATCCTGTCGGACACCGTGGGCTTCATCTCGGACCTGCCGACCCAACTGGTCGCCGCCTTCCGCGCGACGCTGGAAGAGGTGCTGGAGGCGGACCTGATCCTGCATGTCCGCGACATCTCGCACCCCGAGACGCGCGAACAGGCGGCGGATGTGAACGACATTCTCGAGGACCTCGGCGTGCCCGAGGAGATCCCGATCATCGAGGTCTGGAACAAGATCGACCTGTTGTCCGAAGAGCGCCAGGTGGAACTGTCGGGCCGCGCCGGTCGGGAAGAGGGCGTTCTGGCGATCTCGGCCGTGACGGGGCAGGGGCTGGACGGACTGCTGGGCGAAGTCGCGGAGCGGATTTCCGGGCTGCGGACCGAGGCCGAGCTGCATCTTGCCTTCGAGGATGGCAAGCGGCGGGCGTGGCTGTTCGATCAGGCCGTGGTGCAGGAAGAGCGGCAGGAGGAGGACGGCGTCCATCTCCGCGTGCTCTGGACGCCCGCGCAGGAGGCGCGGTTCCGGCGTTTGTGATGCCGCGGCGCGTGTGTTGCCGCACTCGACCGGCCGGGCAAGCCTGCCCGTGGGTGGGCGCCGCACACGACTGATCGGTGCGTTTTATCCTGACACGCACGTCTTCTGCCGAACGTCATCGCGCGGGTGACACAGCGCCTACCCGCCGGGACGGGCAGGCGCCAGGCGCGGCGGCTTCACCTTGATTCCGCGCCCGGTCGGGCAAAGCAGCCTGCGGGATCGGGCCAGCCGCCTCATTGGAATAATAGTGCCGGAGAAACCTTCCTGTGGTCCGTCGGCTGACGCCGGGGGCATCGGAGCCGGGATCACCCCGCCGCGTCGAGCTTGGCCATGGCGCTGTCCGACAGCTCCAGCGAGGCCGAGGCGACGAGGCTGTCCAGCTGGCTGTCCGAGGTGGCCGAGGCGATCGGCGCGGTGACACCGGGCTTCTTTCGCAGCCACGCCAGGGCGATCTCGGCATGCTTCGCCCCGGTCTCTTCCGCCACCTCGTCCATTGCTGCGAGGATCTTCAACCCGCGGTCGTTCAGGAAGCGCGAGATCGTGCGTTCCCCGCGCGGGCCCTTCAGATCGGCCTCGGTCCGGTATTTGCCCGACAGGAACCCGGCGGCCAGCCCGAAGAACGGGATCACGCCCACATCATGCGCAATGCAGAACTCCGCCAGCGGCCCCTCGAAGACGTCACGGGTGTAGAGGTTGTATTCCGGCTGCTGCGCACCGTAGGGCGTCACGCCGCCCGCCTTGGCCGCCGCCTCGGCCGCTTCCATCCGGGGCGCGTCGAAATTGGATGCGCCGATGGTGCGGACCTTGCCCGACTGGATCAGCCGCTCGTAGGCGGCCAGCGTTTCCTCGTGCGGCGTGCTGTCGTCGGGGCGGTGCGAGAAGTAGAGGTCGATCCGGTCGGTCTGCAGGCGCTTCAGCGAATGCTCGACCTCCTCCTCGATCCACTTGGCCGACAGGCCCCGGCCCTCCGGCATCGGCCCGCCGATCTTGGTGATCAGCACCACCTTGTCGCGCTTGGACGGGTCGGCGGCGAACCACTTGCCCAGCACGGTCTCACTCTCGCCGCCGGAATGACCCTCGACCCAGCGGTTGTAGACGTCCGCGGTGTCGAGCGTGTTGATCCCGGCTTCGACCATCCGGTCCAGCAGGCGGTGCGAGGCGGCGGTATCGACGGTCCAGTCGAACACGTTGCAACCGAACACGACGGGCGAGATCATCAGGCCGGTGCGGCCAAGGCGGACAGGTTCCATGGGGCGTCTCCAAATGCGGTGTCTGGAGCCGACCCTAGCGCCCCCGGCGCGAATGCCAATCCTCAGCGCGCAGGCAACAGGGTCGTGACACCGACGGAGGCCGCGCGGGCGAGGTCTTCGTCCAGCGACATGGGGATGTATTCTCCGCGCCGCCAGAGCTGGGCCAGATCGTCATAGTGGCGTGACAGGAAATGCCCGGACTGGCCGGTGGAAATGACGAAGACCGAGCTGTCCGGATCCGCGAAGTCGTAAACGCCCCGATACCCCGCCGCGTGGACGTTCAGGAACGCGTCGGCGCCGAAACCTCCACGGGTCGAGCCGCGCATCAGCGTGTTGTCGCTGCCGCTGGTCGACTGGCGGATGTTCACGAAATACTTGAGGATCGGCACCTCGCCCAGAACCTGGTGATCCTGTGCCGCCTGGTGCGCGTCGCCCCAGCGGAGCGATTCCAGCGCGGTGCCCCATGTCTCGGATATCCACACCAGCGCGTCGTCCAGCGCGAGGTGGGCGATGTCGGTGCAGGTCTCGACCGGCTGGGACTGGCGCACGTCGCACCAGACCGAAGCGCCGTCGATGTCGCGGTAGACCCGTTCGATGAACAGCGGATCGACCTTGCTGAATTCCCGCGCGAGGGGGCCGAGGTCGTCCTCGATCAGCCGGGCCTGCAGGGCCCGCAGCCAGGCCGAATAGATAAGCGGTTCGGGCAGATGCTCGTTCATCTCGCCGTTCCAGTCGGCCAATAGCTCCAGCGCGCGTTGGCGCAGCCGCTCGGGCGTGCCGTCGGGCGCGGCTTCGCCGGTGAACCACAGGTCGGCCCCGATCAGCGGCAGCAGGGCGCGGGCGGTGTAGCTGACAGTGTCCAGCTGCGCCTCGATGAAGCTGTCGCGCGTATGGACCTGCCGCGTGCCGAGCAGGCGTTGCAGCCGGTGGATCCGCTGGCTGTCGCCCCAGTCAAAGGAGACATGCATCGGGAAGGGGCGGTCGAGGATCTTGTTGTTGGTGTTGGCCAGCAGCCCGCCCTGCGGATCGACGAATTCCGGGTTCGCGGAATAGGGCAGGCTGCCCTGCCAGCGGTTCCGCTCGATCCAGCCGCGCGAGGGCATCCGGCCCTGCGTGTCGTGATCCGCGTCCCGGCGCGGCATCCGCCCGATGGTCTTGAGCGCGATCCCCTCGGCATCCACCAGCATCAGGTTCTGCGAGGGCGCGACGAAATCTTCCATCACGGCAATGGCTTCCGACCGGTTCTTCGCGTGCATCAGCTTGAGCCCGGCGGTCAGCGAGGTGTCATCCGCCGTCAGCGCGGTCCACGAGATCGAGGCGACATGGCCCGGCGGGGTGACATCGGCCAGCTTGTAGTCCGATCCCGACAGCACCGGCCCGTTATCCGTCCAGCGCAGGCGCAGCGTGACCGAGGTCTGGTCCTTGACGGTCACGATCGAGTCCCGCGTCTCGAATGCCTTCCAGCCGTCGGGCGTCTTGTATTCCTCGGGGTTGTCGGGGTTCAGCTCCTCGATGTGGATGTCCTGATCGTCGAGGTAGGAAGTCGTGTAGCCCCAGCCGAGGTTCGGACTGCGCCCGACGAGGACCACGGGCAGGCCGGGAAAGGTGCCGCCGATCACGCCGCCGGTCGTCAGTTCCAGCCGCGCCAGATACCAGACAGACGGGGCCGACAGGCCGAGGTGCGGGTCGTTGGCGAGGATGGTGCCCCCGGTGGTCGACCGCGACGGCCCGGCGGCAAAGGCGTTGGATGCGCCGGCCAGATCCGGCGGCAAGACCGGCGAGAGCGGGTCGCGTTCGGGCTCTGCCGAGGCCACGCGCGGCGCATCGAGGCCGGGGAACAGCGCGGCATAGGCGGGCAGGGCGGCGATGCCCGGTCCCGGCATGTCCGGCAGCAGGTCGATGATGCGGTCCGGGTCCGGCAGCGCCAGCGACACCCGCGCGCGACGCACCTCGGTCTGAAGGTGACCGGTCAGCTGCAGCGCCATCAGCTTGGCGATCGCGATGGAATCGGCGGGCTGCCAAGGTGACACGGGGTTGTTGAAGATGAACATCTCGGGCGCACCACGGCCGAGCGCCATCTGATTCACCTCGTCCAGCCGGGCGTTCACGCCCTGTGCATAGGCCTCCAGCATCCGCGTGGTCGGCGCGTCCTGAACATCGACCGAGCGGCGCGCCAGCGTGTAAAGGTCGAACCGACGCATCAGCTTGTCGATGTTGACGGTGCGCAGGCCGAAGACCTCGCTCAGCCGCCCCTGCGCGGTGCGGCGCAGGGTGATCATCTGCCACAGGCGGTCCTGCGCATGAGCGTAGCCGAGCGCGAAGAACACGTCGTCATCCGTCGCGCCGAAGATATGGGGGACGTTGGCATTGTCGCGGACGATCTCGACCGGGCCGCTCAGGCCCGAGACGACCAGCGTCTTGTCGTAATCGGGCAGGGACCGCGAGGCGAGGTAGTAGACACCGATCACCCCTGCGGTAATCAGCAGGACCATCCCCGCCGCGATCCTCAGGAGCCACCGAAAGACCGTTCTCATATTCCACGTCCTGCCGTTCCGACCTTTGCCTCGGGCCTTGCCATTCCGTCCGCCGCCCGACAAGTCTTTAGGGCATCACAAGGACAGGAGAAAGTCATGGCCAAGGTCGCATTCATAGGTTTGGGCGTCATGGGATACCCGATGGCGGGGCACCTCGCGGCGAAGGGGCATGACGTGACGGTCTATAACCGCACCGGCGCCAAGGCCGAGAAATGGGCCTCCGAGCATGGCGGCAAGGCCGCGCCGACCCCGCGCGAGGCGGCGGAGGGGGCGGATTTCGTCATGACCTGCGTGGGCAATGACGATGACCTCCGCTCGGTCTGTCTGGGTGAGGACGGGGCATTCGCGGGCATGAAGGCGGGCGCGATCCTCGTCGATCACACCACCGTGTCGGCGAAGGTGACGCGAGAACTTTACGCAGCGGCCAAGGATGGCGGCTTCGGTTTCGTCGACGCGCCGATCTCGGGCGGGCAGGCGGGGGCCGAGAACGGCGCGCTGTCTGTCATGTGCGGCGGCGACCAGTCCGAATATGACGCGGCCGAGCCGGTGATCGACGCCTATGCCAAGATCTGCCGTCGTCTGGGTGACAGCGGTGCAGGTCAGATGACCAAGATGTGCAACCAGATCGCCATCGCCGGACTGGTGCAGGGTCTGGCCGAGTCGCTGCATTTCGCGCAGAAAGCCGGGCTGGACGGCGCGGCGGTGGTAGAGGTCATCTCTCAGGGGGCCGCGGGGTCCTGGCAGATGCAGAACCGCTACAAGACGATGCTGGCGGACGAGTTCAACCATGGCTTCGCCGTCGACTGGATGCGCAAGGACCTTGGCATCTGCCTCGCCACAGGGAACGAGATCGAGGCCAGCCTGCCGGTGACGGCGCTGGTCGACCAGTTCTACAAGGACGTCCAGAAGATGGGCGGCGGTCGCTGGGACACGTCGAGCCTGTTCAAGCGCCTGACCGACGCCGGCTGAGCGCCGGAGCATCCGGGCAGGGCAGGGGTTGCGCATCCCCGCGACCCGGTGTAATGCGCGCGCACTGACTCCGCTGGCGGGGTTGGGCCTGCGGGGGAGACATCCCCGCATGTCCGCCGGTTGACCACATGGTCGATCCCCGCCGAGGCATGAAACCGGAAAGGATACGAGAAGCATGGCTCTTCCTGAGTTCTCCATGCGTCAGCTGCTTGAAGCTGGCGTTCACTTTGGCCACCAGACGCAGCGCTGGAACCCCCGCATGGGCGAGTTCATCTATGGCGCGCGCAACGGCATCCACATCATCGACCTGACGCAGACTGTTCCGATGCTGGACGCCGCTCTGAACGTCATCCGCGACACCGTCGCACGGGGTGGCCGCGTCCTGTTCGTCGGCACCAAGCGTCAGGCCGCAGCGCCCGTCGCCGAAGCCGCCGAGAAATGCGCGCAGTACTACATGAACCACCGCTGGCTCGGCGGCACGCTGACCAACTGGAAAACCGTGTCCCAGTCGATCAACCGCCTCAAGGCGATTGACGAGCAGATGGAAGGCGGCGCCGAGGGCCTGACCAAGAAAGAACGTCTTGGCATGGAACGCGAGCAGGCCAAACTGCAGGCTTCGCTGGGCGGCATCCGCGAAATGGGCGGTCTGCCGGACCTGCTCTTCGTCATCGACGTCAAGAAAGAAGCGCTGGCCATCCTCGAAGCCAAGAAACTGGGTATCCCGGTCGTGGCCGTCGTCGACACCAACTGCTCGCCCGACAGCGTGGATTACATCATCCCCGGCAACGATGACGCGGCCCGCGCCATCGCGCTCTACACCGATCTGGCCAGCCGCGCCGCTCTGGACGGCATGTCGGCCCAGATGGGCGCCGCAGGCGTCGACATCGGCGCCATGGAAGAGGCCCCGGTCGAAGAGGCTGTCGAGGACGCACAAGCGTAAGCTGCGCGCCGTCATCAAACTTTTACCGGCTGCGGGCAGACCCGCGGCCGGACAATCCGTTCAAGACCGATAAGGAGATCCCGAGATGGCGATCACTGCCGCACAGGTGAAAGAACTGCGCGAAAAGAGCGGCGCAGGCATGATGGATGCCAAGAAGGCCCTCACCGAAACCAACGGTGACATGGAAGCGGCCATCGACTGGCTGCGCACCAAGGGTCTGGCCACTGCCGCCAAGAAATCCGGCCGTACCGCCGCCGAGGGCCTCGTCGCCGTCGCCGTCGAAGGTGGCAAGGGCGTCGCGCTCGAGGTGAACTCGGAAACCGACTTCGTCGGCAAAAACGCCGATTTCCAGGCCATGGTCAAAAGCTTTGCCGATGCCGCGCTGAACGTGTCGGACATCGAGGCGCTGAAGACCGCAACCGTGGACGGCAAGACCGTCGAAGCCACGCTGACCGACAAGATCGCCACCATTGGCGAGAACATGACCCTGCGCCGGATGGTCAAGATCGAAGGCGATCAGGTCGTGTCCTACGTGCACAACGCGGCCGCCGACGGCATGGGCAAGATCGGCGTTCTGGTCGCGCTGAAGGGCGACAACGAGGCGTTCGGCAAGCAGGTCGCGATGCACATCGCCGCCGCCAACCCGGCATCGCTGTCCGAAGCCGATCTGGACCCGGCGCTGGTCGAGCGCGAGCGTTCGGTCCTGACCGAGCAGGCGCGTGAATCCGGCAAGCCCGAGAACATCATCGAGAACATGATCAAGGGCCGGATGAAGAAGTTCTTCGCCGAGGTCACGCTGCTCGGCCAGGCCTTTGTCATCGACCCGGACAAGACCGTCGCGGACGCAGCAAAGGACGCCGGCGTCGAGATCCTCGGTTACGTCCGTCTCGAAGTCGGTGAAGGCATCGAGAAGAAGGAAGAGGACTTCGCAGCCGAAGTCGCGAAGGCCGCTCAGGTCTGATCCCGCAGGGCAGGGCGCGTCCCTGCCCGTTGCAGAGAATACGAAAGCCGTCAGCCGCGTGCTGGCGGCTTTTGCTTTGCCCCGTCATTGCCCTGAAATGCAGAACGGTGCCGGACCTGCCGACACCGTTCGCATCTCGACCGCCCCCCTGGATGGGGATGTTGGGAGAGCGGATCGATATGCCGACCGGAGGCGGATCAATACACCTCCGGCCAGCTCCGGGAAAACCCGGCCGAACCGCAGAGCCTTGCAATTCCAAGGGTCCGGTCCGGATGCTCCATGGCCTCAAGGCCACCACTCACGGAACACGGTCAGATTGCCCTTTGACGTGGCGTCACGAAAGTATGGGAATCCATACCCTTCGGTAAGAATCCTGCGCCAAGCCCCCGAAAAGCATGGTATTCCTTACCCGGAAAGCAGTCCGGACGCGGAAATTCCTACGCTTCGATGACGAACATCTGGTTGAGGAAGGCCGCTTTGAGCACCGCCTGCGCCGTGGTTTCCACGTTCAGGTTCTCGCGGGCGAGTCGCAGGTGCTTTTCCACCGTCGCAGCCGTCAGACCCATCAACAGCGCGATGTCCTGCGTGGTCTTGCCGTCACCGACCCATTGCAGCGCCTCGCGCTGGCGCTTGGTCAGTTCGCGGGCCGGGCCCGAATAGGGCAGGGTCAGGATCTTGAGGTGTGCGACGTTGTTGAAGATGACGATGTCACGCCCGTATTCTTCCCAGATCGCGTCCACGTCGTCCTGGGTCATGCCGGGCTTGCCGGTCAGTGCGATCGCGCCCTTGGTCCGGGGCGAGATGCTCTTGAAGCTTATCGCGTAGCCGGCGGTGACGTTCATGGAACGGTTGAATTCCAACACCTTGCGTTCGCTTTCCGTCAGCGTGCCGGTGGTCATCATCTCGGCCGCGACACGCCACGAACAGGCGCCTTCGTTCGACAGCGCCCATTTGACCATGGGGGCATGGAAGTACAGGCCTTTCCCCATGAAGACGTCGGTGTAAGCCGTTGAATGGTTTGTCAGAATGACGAAGTCTTCCGGGTCGCCAAGCGACGTGTTCGTGCGGTAGCGCGTAAAGCCGTAGAGCAGACGGTCAAAGCCGTAGTCGGCCATCTTGGCGCAGTGCAGCGACCAAAGCTCCTCGATGCTGGGGGCATTGGTGATCTGCTCCAGGTAATCGCGTCGCGTTGTGGTCATCACTGTCATGTGGAGCCAAAGACTTGGTCAGGAATCGGAAAGCCCCAAGGGAGCGCGGTAAAGGCCGGGTCCACGGGCACGCCAGACCTTACTCGCAGCAATCCTCGGTTGTCGAGCCATGCAGGCGCAACTTTCCTCTCTTGTGGCCAGACCTGCGCGCGCGGTGACGTCGTCGGATCGACCAGAGGCCGGGTCAGAAGAACGACGCCACGCAAACCGTTCCGCAGGGCGCTGATTACACAGGATATTAAGGTCAGGATACTCAGGGACTGGTCGGGGTGTTAGTCGGATATTTACATAATACCGATTACACGATAAACGTATGAACCGACCGGGATGCCATCATCCTAGCGCATATCCCGCCCCGCGCACCGTCCGGACCGGATCGTCACCACCGAACTGGCACAACGCCTTGCGCAGCCGTCCGATGTGCACGTCGACGGTCCGCGTATCCACGTAGATGTCACGGCCCCAGACACGGTCCAGCAGCTGCTCGCGCGACCACACGCGGCCCGGTTTCTCCATGAACGTCGACAGCAGCCGGAACTCGGTCGGCCCCAGCTTCAGCGGCTGATCGGCGCGCGTGACGCGGTGCGTATCGCTGTCGAGGATGATGTCGTCGAACTCCAGCCGCTCACCCACGGACGACGGCCGCGAGCGGCGCAGCTGCGCACGGACGCGCGCCAGCAGCTCGACGACGCTGTACGGCTTGACCACGTAGTCATCGGCGCCGGTCTCCAGGCCGCGGACCTTGTCCACTTCCTCGGATCGCGCCGAGAGCATGATGATCGGCACGCCGCGCGTTTCACTGCGCGTCTTGAGCTGGCGGCACACTTCGATGCCCGAGACGTTGGGCAGCATCCAGTCCAGCACGATCACGTCCGGCTGCGCCTCGGCGACGAGGACAAGCGCCTCCTCGCCGTTGGCGGCCTTGGACACACGGAAGCCCTCGGCCTCCAGGTTATAAGCCAGAACCTCGCGCTGCGCGGGTTCGTCTTCGACCACCAGAACGGTGGGTTGGTCGGCCATTCTCAGTCGTCCTCGTCAGTGTCGGCATAGGCCATCGTGGGCGCGATCGACGGATCGACCGAGGTCTTGTCGCCCTTGGGCCGGTTCTCGTCCGGCTTCACGCCCGAGACCAGATAGATCACCTGCTCGGCGATCGAGGTCACGTGATCGCCCATGCGTTCGTTGTTCTTGGCCATGAAATGCAGGTGCATGCAGGCGGTGATGTTGCGCGGATCCTCGAGCATGAAGGTCAGGAATTCGCGGAACAGCGCGTTGTACATCTGGTCGATGTCCCGGTCGCGCTGGATGACGTCCGCCGCCAGCGCCGCATCGCGGCGGATGTAGGCGTCGAGCGCGTCCTTCAGCATCAGCTGCACCTCGCGCGCCATGCGGCGCAGCGCGGCGTGGCTGCCTTCGATCGGGCTCATCTGGATCAGGACGCCGGTGCGCTTGGCCATGTTCTTGGCATAGTCGCCGATCCGTTCGAGGTTGCCGGCGATCTTCATCACCGACAGCACGATGCGCAGGTCGATTGCCGTCGGGCTGCGCAGCGCGATCAGGCGGGCGCAGTCCTCGTTGATCATCTCTTCCAGTTCGTCGATGGCCCGGTCCCCTGCCCGCACCGTCTCGGCGCGTTCCTCGTCCCGGTCCTCGAGCGACTGCGCGGCTTCGAGGATCGCGGCCTCGACCAGTCCGCCCATCTTCATGATGCGGGCCTGGATCGCCTCCAGGTCGCGGTCGAAGGCGCTCGCGATGTGCTGTTCCTTCATGGTCCTGTCCTCCTCAGCCGATCCGGCCGGTGATGTAGCTTTCGGTCCGCGGGTCCTTGGGATTGGTGAAGATCTGGGAGGTCTCACCGTATTCCACAAGGTTTCCAAGGTGGAAGAACGCGGTCTTCTGGCTGACCCGCGCGGCCTGTTGCATGGAGTGCGTGACGATCACGACACTGAAGTTCTCGCGCAGCTCGTCGATCAGTTCCTCGACCTGGCCGGTCGCGATCGGGTCGAGCGCCGAGCACGGTTCGTCCATCAGCAGCACCTCGGGTTCGGTGGCAACGGCGCGCGCGATGCACAGACGCTGCTGCTGGCCGCCTGACAGTCCGGTGCCGGGCGCATGCAGACGGTCCTTGACCTCGTTCCAGATCGCCCCGCGGCGCAGGGATTTCTCAACGATTTCATCCAGTTCCGCCTTGTTCTTGGCAAGGCCGTGGATGCGCGGACCATAGGCGATATTGTCGTAGATCGACTTGGGGAACGGGTTCGGCTTCTGGAACACCATGCCGACCTTGGCGCGCAGCTGGACCGGATCGACGCGCTTGTCATAGATATCCTCGCCGTCGAGAAGGATGTCTCCCTCGACCCGGCAGATATCAATTGTGTCGTTCATCCTGTTGATACAACGCAGGAAAGTCGATTTCCCGCAGCCCGACGGACCGATGAACGCAGTGACGGTCTTGTCCTCGATCTGGACGTCCACGTCCTTGATGGCGTGCGTGTCGCCGTAATAGACCTGCACCTTGCGTGCGGTGATCTTGATGTCTTTCTGGTCCACGGCGGTCCCTGTCTTCGGAGAGTCGTACATCTTCACAGCCCTTTCTACCACCGGCGCTCGAATTTGCGGCGCAGGATGATGGCGATGATGTTCATGGTCATGAGGAACAGCAGCAGGATGATGATGCCACCCCATGCCCGTTCGTAATAGGCCGGATCGGCCCGCTTGGCCCATTCGTAGATCTGGGCGGGCATTGCCGAGTTCGGGGACAGGAAACCGTCGGTGAACCCGTCCGGATAGTTCGACGCGATGAAGCCCACCATCCCGATCAGCAGCAGCGGCGCGGTTTCCCCGAGTGCCTGAGCGAGGCCGATGATCGTTCCCGTCAGGATGCCGGGCATAGCCAGCGGCAGGACATGGTGGAACACCGACTGCATCTTGGAGGCCCCTACCCCGAGCGCCGCATCGCGGATCGACGGCGGCACGGCCTTGAGCGAGGCGCGGGTCGAGATGATGATCGTCGGCAGCGTCATCAGCGTCAGGACCAGCCCGCCGACGATAGGCGCCGACTGCGGCAGTTCCGCGAACTGGATGAAGACCGCCAGGCCGAGGATACCGAAGACGATGGATGGCACGGCGGCGAGGTTCGAGATGTTCACCTCGATCAGGTCGGTCCAGCGGCTCTTGGGGGCGAATTCCTCGAGGTAGATCGACGCGGCCACGCCGATCGGCAGCGCGAGGAACAGCACGACCAGCATCATGAAGAACGAGCCCATCATCGCGACCCCGATCCCGGCCTGCTCCGGCCGCTTCTCGGAGGCGTCGGCGCCGAACACGAAGTCCCAGTTGAACGACTTGGCCAGCAGGCCCTTGTCCGCCATCGCGTCGACCAGGTCGAGGTGCGCGGCGTCGAGGTTCTTGTCGCGGGCTAGGCTCTCACGGGTCACGCGGTCCTTCATGTAGCCGTCGACACGGCTGGCGGCCAGCAGGCGGAACTCGACCGTCTGCCCGACCAGCGCCGGATCGGCCAGGACCACGTCCCGGATCTGCGAGGCTGCGCTGTCGGAGACCAGCTTGCGCAGGTCCTTTTCCTTTTCGAACGGGTTCTCGATCCCCTTGTCGGCCAGCGCCTTTGCCAGCGCTGTGTCGACCAGCGGGGCGTAGCCGAAGGTCGTGACCTTGGCCATCTCCTCGCGGTCGCGGTTGCCGGTCTTGTCCAGCTTGGCCTCGTCAAGCTCGACCGGGATCGAGATGAAGGTCTGGGTGAAGGCCGGGGTGCCATTGCGCACGATGGCGAACAGCAGCGCGACGAGGAACAGCAGGCCGATCCCGATGGCGATGATGCCGTAGATCTTGAACCGGGCCTCGGCGGCGTTGCGCTTGCGGGTGCGGGCGTCCAGTTCCAGCAGCGAGCCGGAGGACCGCTTGCCGGGGGTTGCGCCCGGCATGGGGGTTGCGGCGTCGGTCATTCGTATTGCTCCCGGTATTTCCGCACGATCCAGAGCGCGAAGATGTTGAGGCCCAGCGTGATGACGAAGAGCGTCATGCCGAGCGCGAAGGCGACCAGCGCCTCGGGGCTGGCGAAATCCGCGTCACCGGTCAGCTGAGAGACGATCTTGGCGGTGACGGTGGTCATCGCGTCGAAGGGGTTCATGGACAGCTTGGCCGCGGCCCCTGCCCCCAGCACCACGATCATCGTCTCGCCGATGGCGCGGCTGGCGGCCAGCAGGATGGCGCCCACGATGCCCGGAAGGGCGGCGGGCAGGACGACCTGCTTGATGGTTTCCGACCGGGTCGCGCCCAGGCCGAGCGACCCGTCGCGCATCGCCTGCGGCACTGCGTTGATGATGTCGTCGGACAGCGAGGACACGAAGGGGATCAGCATGATGCCCATCACGAGGCCCGCGGTCATCACCGCCGTCCCGCCGCTCATCCAGTTCACGCCGATGGCCCCGTCGCGGCCGAAGATGTCGACCAGCAGCGGACCCACCGTCAGCAGAGCGAACAGGCCGTAGACGATGGTCGGGATACCCGCCAGCACCTCGAGCAGCGGCTTGGCAACCGCGCGGACCTTGGGGCTGGCGTATTCGGACAGGTAGACGGCGGCGAAGAGGCCGATCGGGACGGCCACGGCCAGTGCGATCAGCGAGATGTAGAATGTGCCCCAGAACAGCGGCAGAATGCCCAGCTCGGACCCGCCGCCGAAGGACGGCGACCATGTCAGGCCGAAGAAGAACTCGCTGGCCGGGTAGAGCTTGAAGAACTCGATGGTGTTGAAGACCAGCGACAGCACGATCCCGACCGTCGTCAGGATGGCGATCGAGGCCGCGCCGATCAGCAGGCCCAGCGACACCTTCTCGACGCTGTTGCGCGCGCGGAAGTCGGCGCCGGTGCGCATGTAGGCCATCCCGAACCCGGCAGCGGCGATCAGCAGGATCACGACGCTGCGGATCATAGTGCCGGTCGCGTTCATCGCACGGTAGCGCTGCGCGGCGGCCAGCGTGCTTTCGCTCACGTCGGAGCCGAGCGCGACGCCCACACCGGCCAGCCGGTCGCGGATGTCGTCCGGGCCGATGCTCTCGGCCTCGCCCGCGCCGATGACGCCCTGCGCGACGGCCATGTCCAGCCCGTCCGCCACCCGGCGCACGTCGGACATGATGAGCGACAGCGCGCCGCTGTCGGCGTAGGCGTCTTCCGGGATCATCGACTTGACCCGGTTCTCGATCAGCATCGGCTGGGCGACCAGCCAGAGGATCAGAACAAGGAGCGCCGGCACGACCGTCCAGATCAGGACGTTGTAGCCATAGTAGCCGGGAAGCGAATGCAGCCTGCGGATTTCACCGCCGGCCGTCGCGAGGGCACGGGCGCGCCCGACAAAGAACCCGACCGCGGCCAGGGCCAGGACGATCAGGACGATAATGCTTGCAGACATGAGGTGTTCACCGGGGTCTGTGAAAGATTTCGTCAGTCAAAGCCGTCCGGTCCCCGCGGCAGCAGATCCATTCAGGGGAATGGCCGGACGGAAGCGGTCCGGGCGGTGCACGGTGGCACCGCCCGGAAACCGGTCTTACATGCTCTGACCCATGGTCTGCTCGTCAGACACCATCGACTGGGTGTCCGCCAGTTCCGGATCCGACACGAGGCCGTATTCCGACAGCGGGCCGTCGGGGCCTGCCATGTCGTCGGACACGAAGAACTCGGCATATTCCTTCAGGCCGGGGATCACGCCGATATGCGCCTTCTTGACGTAGAAGTAGAGCGGACGCGACACCGGGTAGTCGCCCGATGCGATGGTCTCGGTCGTGGCTTCGACGCCCGAAATGGTCGCGACCTTCAGCTTGTCGGTGTTGTTCTCGTAGAACGCCAGGCCGAAGACGCCGATGCCGTTGGCGTTGGCGTCGATGCGGGCCAGCGTTTCGGTGTAGTCGCCGTCGATGTCGACCGACTTGGCATCGGTGCGCAGCTCCATGCAGGCGCTGGCGGCGGCTTTCTTGTCGCCGCCGTTCTCGGCCATGTAGGCCTCGAAGGCGCCGGTGGCTTCACAGCCCGCGACGATGACCTTTTCCTCGAACACTTCGCGGGTGCCGTGCTTGGTGCCCGGAATGAAGGCCAGGATGTCTTCGGCGGGCAGGTTCGCGTTGAACTCGCTCCACTGGGTGTAGGTGTTGTCGACCAGCTTGCCGTCGACCAGCACCTTCGCGCCAAGGGCGTTGAAGATGTCGGCGGGCTCGAACGCGTCGTAGGCCGGGCCGTTCAGCTGGCTGGCGAAGACGATCCCGTCATAGCCGATGCGGACTTCGATGATGTCGGTGACGCCTGCGTCGGCACAAGCCTTCACTTCGCTTTCCTTGATCGCGCGCGATGCGTTGGCGATGTCGATCGTGTTCTCGCCCACGCCTTCGCAGAAGCGCTTCAGACCGGCCGAGGAGCCGCCCGATTCCACGACCGGGGTCGGGAAGTCGAAGTTTTCGCCGAAGGCTTCGGCGACGATGGAGGCGTAGGGAAGGACCGTCGAGGACCCTGCGACCTGCACCTGATCCCGCGCTGCGGCAGCACCGGCGGAAAGAGCGGCAATGGCCAGCGCCGAGGCGGTGAGTTTCATGGAATGCATCTAGTGCTCCTGCTTGTCAGCTGTCAGTCGGCCACCATCCCCCGGTGGCCCTGTCCGCGTGCTAGAGGGCGGGCGCAATGCTTTTGTGACACTCACGTAACAGTTTCATGACAGCGCAGGATGACGCAGCGGAACCGGCCTCCTCCCGCCTATTCCGCCGGATCGGTTGCCCCGGTCACGACCTGAACAGGCAGCGTAACCGAGAAGCGCGTGCCCTGCCCCGGCTCGCTTTCCACCTTCAGACGCCCCCGGTGCCGGTTGACGATATGCTTGACGATGGCCAGCCCCAGCCCGGTCCCCCCCATCTCGCGCGAGCGGTGGTCGTCGACGCGGTAGAACCGTTCGGTGAGTCGCGGCAGATGGATCGGATCGATTCCCGGCCCGTCATCCTCGACCGAAATCACCGCACCCGGACCGCGCAGCGCGGCCACCTGCGCCTCACCCGTCAGCCGGACCGTCACCTCGCCGCCGCTGGCCCCATACTTGATCGCGTTCTCGACCAGGTTGGTGACCACCTGCCGCAGCTGATCCTCGTCGCCCGGCACCTCCAGCTCGCCTTCGGGCAGCGCACCGGTCAGCGTGACACCGGCCCCCTGCGCCAGCGGATCGAGGCGCCGCAGCACCGACCCGACGAGCCCGACCAGATCCACCCAGCTGCGCGGCCGCATCCGCTCTTCGCTTTCGACCCGGTTCAGCGACAGCAGGTCGGCCACCAGCCGCTCCATCCGCTGCGCCTCGGCCGCCATGATCCCGAGGAACCGCTCCCGCGCCACCGCATCCTCGCGCGCCGGGCCGCGCAGCGTCTCGATGAACCCCAGCAGTGCCGTCAGCGGTGTCCGCAGCTCGTGGCTGACATTGGCCACGAAGTCGCGCCGCATCTGGCCCGCCTGTTCGATATGTGTGACGTCCTGAAACGACAGCAGCACGCCCTCGGCACCGGGGATCCCCAGCCAGGCGCTCTGTACCTCATAGGTCATGTCCTGACCCTCATTCCGGGTCAGCATCCGTGTGCGCCGCACCCGCCGGTCCCCCATCGTGCCCTCGACCGCGTCCAGCACGGCCGGCTGACGGATCGCCGTGATGTAGTGGCGCCCGTCGATCCCCTCGCCGAACAGGGCGGAGGCTCCGGCATTCGTCCCAAGGATCCGCTCGGTCCGGCCAATCAGCACGGCGGGCAGCGGCAGCGCCTGCATGAGGGCGGGTATCGTATCGGTCATCAGCGCGGTCCCTCCGGGTGAGTCGCCGCAGATATGCCGCGTCGCGCCGGTCGAGGCCAGCGCCGGACAGGTCGTGCACGTTTTTCCGGCATCCGACGCCGCGCATCCGCGTCATTCCGCCGCCCGGCCCGATGCGGCGAGTGCCCCCCATTGCGCAAGGGTGTCGAGACGGCTGACGATGATTACGTCGCCGCCCGAGTGCGGTGCTGGGGATGAGGCGCCGAAAGATGCCGTGCTACGTGATCACGCATACCCGTTTCCGCGATGACCAGGGGTTTCGCGAATTCCGGACCCGGCTCGACACGCTGGCCGACCGCCAGCACTTCCGCCTGCACCCGCTCAGCGACGTGTCCACGCTGCCGCGGCCGGATCAGGCGGTGATGATGGAATTCGAGAATGCGGAAAGCGCCCATGCCTTCATGGGCTCCGACCTCTTCCGCGCGATCAGCCGCGAACCGGCGCTGAGCGCCTGACGCGTCCTCAGCCGACCGGCTTCAGCCCGACCCGGAACCGGCGCATCTTGTCCTGGTAGCTCTCGGCCGATTTCGCCAGCCGCGCCGCCCATTCCGGGCCCAGCTCCTTCACGACCTTGCCCGGACTGCCGAGAACCATCGAATTGTCGGGGATCACCTTGTCCTCGGTGATCAGCGCCCCCGCCCCGATCAGGCAGTTCTTGCCGATCACCGCCCGGTTCAGCACCGTCGCGCCCATGCCGATCAGTGTGCCGTCACCGATGGTGCAGCCGTGCAGCATCGCCTTGTGCCCGATGGTGCAGTTCGCCCCGACGACCAGCGGACAGCCCGGATCCGTGTGCATGACCGTATTCTCCTGCACGTTCGACCCCGTGCCGATCTCGATCACCTCGTTGTCGCCACGCAGCGTCGCGCCGAACCAGACCGAGGCGCCGGAGCGTAGCACCACCCGCCCGATCACGTTGGCATCGGGCGCCACCCAGAAATCGCCGTCCTCGGGCGTTTCCGGCACCCACTCCTCGAAAGCGTAGATCGTCATGACATCTCCTCGAATTCCGCCTGCAGGGCACGCACATGTTCGGTCAGCCCCGGCTGCTGCAACCGCTTCAGCCGCGACGCGGTCAGTATGGCGCGCAGCTTCTCTTCCGTCGCGTCCAGATCGTCGTTCACAAGGACGTAGTCGTAGCTGTCCCAGTGGCTGATCTCGTCCCAGCTCCGCTGCATCCGCCGCGCGATGACGTCCTCGCTGTCCTGCGCCCGCTCGCGCAGGCGACGGTGCAGCTCGCGGATCGACGGCGGCAGCAGGAAGATCGACAGCGTGTGCATCCCGAGCGCCGAGTTCCGGATCTGCTGGGCCCCCTGCCAGTCGATGTCGAACAGCACGTCCTGCCCGGCCTCGATCGCCTCCTGCACCGCGGCGCGGGGCGAGCCGTAGAAATTCCCGAACACATGCGCATGTTCCAGCATGCCGCCGCCCGCGACCTGCGCCTTGAACCCCGCCTCGTCCATGAATTGGTAATCGCGCCCGTCGACCTCGCCGGGCCGCGGGGCGCGCGTGGTGGCCGACACCGAAAACCGGATCGCCGGATCCCAGGCCATCAACCGCCGCGCCAGCGTGGATTTCCCCGCCCCGGAAGGCGAAGACAGGATGATCAGAAGGCCGCGCCGCTCGCTCATGCGCCCGCTCCGGGTAACCAAAATCCCCGCCCCTGTCGCATCAATCCAACGCGCAGGCAACCGTACCGCACCGGTCCCCTGCTTCTTCTGGTTCCAAATACCTCGGGGGCTCCGGGGGCAGAGCCCCCGAAGTCCCGGTCAGCCAAGGAGCGTGGACGCCCGAGGTCACCCCCGGACCGTCCCCTTACCCTCGACCAGGTACTTGAAGCTGGTCAGCTGCTCGGCCCCGACGGGCCCCCGCGCATGCATCTTGCCGGTGGCAATCCCGATCTCCGCGCCCATCCCGAACTCGCCGCCATCGGCGAACTGGGTCGAGGCATTGCGCATCAGGATCGCGCTGTCCAACTCGCGGAAGAACTTGTCCGCCGCCACGTCGTCCTCGGTGATGATCGCCTCGGTGTGCTGCGACCCATAGGTCCGGATATGGTCGATCGCCTCGTCCAGCCCGTCGACCAGCTTGGCCGCGCAGATCATGTCGAGGAACTCCTTGCCGAAATCCTCGGCCTGCGCCGGCACCACGCCCGCGACCTTCGTCAGCTCCCCGGCCCCGCGCACCTCGACACCGGCCTTGACCAGCGCCTCGACCACAATCGGGCCGTGCTGGGTGTAGAACCGCCAGTCGACCAGCAGGCATTCCATCGCGCCGCAGATGCCGGTGCGCCGGGTCTTGGCGTTCAGCACCACCTCGACCGCCATCGCCGGATCCGCGGTGGCACCGACGTAGATGTGGCAGATGCCCTCCAGATGCGCGAACACGGGCACCCGCGCCTCGCGCTGGACGAGACCGACCAGCCCCTTGCCGCCGCGCGGGACGATGACGTCGATGTGTCCCACCATGCCCAGCATCTCGCTGACCGCCGCCCGGTCGCGGGTCGGCACCAGCTGGATCGCGTCCTCGGGCAGGCCCGCCTGGCGCAGTCCCTCGACGAGGCAGGCGTGGATCGCGCCTGACGAGTGGAAACTCTCGGATCCGCCGCGCAGGATCACCGCGTTGCCGGACTTCAGGCACAGCGCCCCCGCATCCGCCGTCACGTTCGGGCGGCTTTCGTAGATCACCCCGATCACGCCCAGAGGCGTGCGCACGCGGCGGATGTGCAGGCCCGACGGCATGTCCCATTCCGCGATCACGTCACCCACGGGATCGCGCTGTTCGGCCACGGCCCGAAGGCTGTCGGCGATGCCGCGGATCCGCGCCTCGTCCAGCGCCAGCCGGTCCATCATCGCCTTGGACAGCCCCTTTTCCTCGCCATAGGCGAGGTCGAGGCAGTTGGCGTCGATGATCTCTTCCCGGCGCTGCCAGATGGCCTCCGCCGCACCGATCAGGGCCGCGTGCTTGCGGTCCGGGGCCGCGGTCGCGAGCACGGCCGAGGCCTTGCGGGCCTTCTCGCCAATCTCGCGCATCAGGTCGGGGATGTTCTCCATGTCCTTCATTTCGCGTCCCTTTTCTCAGATTGCCATGTCATCGCGGTGCACCAGGGCGGCGCGGCCCGGATAGCCCAGTATCGCCTCGATCTCGTTCGACCGGTGGCCCTTGATCGCCTGCGCCTCGACCGAGGTGTAGCGCGACAGGCCGATCGCCAGAACGGCGCCGTCCGGCCCGGTCAGCGTGACGGGATCGCCGCGCCCGAAGCGCCCCTCGACCGCCGTCACACCGGCGGGCAGCAGCGACTTGCCCTTGGCCATCGCGGCCGCCGCACCGGCGTCCAGCCGCATCAGCCCCTTGGGCTTCATCGCACCGATCCACCGCTTGCGCGCTGCCTGCGGGTCGACCTGCGCGGTGAACCACGTTGCAGGCGCGCCGTTTTCCAGCCCGGTCAGCGGGTTATCCGGCGTTCCCAAGGTGATGCACAAGGCGCAGCCTGCCGAGGTGGCCGTCTTGGCCGCCATCAGCTTGGTCTTCATCCCGCCCTTGGACAGGCCGGATCCGGCGTCGCCCGCCATCGCCTCGATCGCGGGGGTGATCTTCTCGACCAGTTCGAACCGCCGCGCGGTCGGGTCGTCGTTGGGATTGGCGGAATAGAACCCGTCCACGTCCGACAGCAGCACGACCTGATCCGCCCCGACCGTCACCGCGACCTGCGCCGCCAACCGGTCGTTGTCGCCATAGCGGATCTCGTCCGTGGCGACCGTGTCGTTCTCGTTCACGATGGGCACCACGCCGAAGCCCAAAAGCGTCTCCAGCGTCGCGCGCTGGTTCAGGTAGCGCCGCCGGTCCGCGCTGTCCTCCAGCGTCACCAGCACCTGCGCGATGGTGATCCCGTGCGGCTTCAGCACGCGCTCGTAGGCCGCAGCCAGCCCGACCTGCCCGACCGCCGCCGCCGCCTGCGCCTGTTCGAGCGCCAGCACGCCCAGGCCCAGCCCCAGAACGCCGCGCCCGAGCGCGATGGAGCCGGAGGAGACCAGCACCACGTCCGTCCCCCGCGCCCGGATCCGGGCCACGTCGGCGGCGAGGCTTTCCAGCCAGTCCGCCCGCAGCGCGCCGGTGTGACGGTCGACCAGCAGGGCCGAGCCGATCTTGACGACCAGCCGCTTCGCCTCGGCCAGCCGGGGCAGCGTCATGGTTTCGCTCAGGGCCTCCAAGGCTCGTCCTCCGCCGCTTGCGATTTCGCCTCGCGCAGCCGGTCGGCCGAGATCTTCTTGCGCAGCGCGCGCAGCACCTCGGTGATCCCTTCGCTGGAAGCCCCCGACATCAGCATCACCGGCCCGCCGACCTCGGCCTCCAGCTCTTCCTTCAGGAAGGCGCGTTCCTCGTCGTCCAGCGCGTCGATCTTGTTCAGCACGGTGATCCGGGGCTTTTCATCCAGCCCGGCGCCGTAGGCTTCCAGTTCCTCGATGATCGTGTGGTAATCCTCGAGCAGCGTGCCAGAGGTGCCGTCGACCAGATGCAGCAGCACCGCGCAGCGCTCGATATGGCCGAGGAACAGGTCGCCCAGCCCCCTGCCCTCGGACGCGCCCTCGATCAGGCCGGGAATGTCGGCCACGACGAATTCCGCCCCATCGACACCGACGACACCGAGGTTCGGATGCAGCGTCGTGAACGGATAATCCGCGATCTTCGGCCGCGCGTTCGACGTGGCGGCGAGGAAGGTCGACTTGCCCGCGTTCGGCAGCCCCAGCAGGCCGACGTCCGCGATCAGCTTCAGCCGCAGCCACAGCGTCCGCTCCACGCCCTCCTGCCCCGGATTGGCGCGCCGGGGGGCCTGGTTGGTGGAGGTCTTGAAGTAGGCGTTGCCGAAGCCGCCGTTGCCGCCCTTGGCCAGCACCACGCGCTGGCCGACCTCGGTCATGTCGGCGATCACCGTCTCCTCGTCCTCGTCGAGGATCTCGGTCCCCACGGGCACCCGCAGGATGATGTCGTCGCCGCGGGATCCGGTGCGGTCCCGGCCCATGCCGTGCTGGCCGTTCTGGGCAAAGAAGTGCTGCTGGTAGCGGAAGTCGATCAGCGTGTTCAGCCCGTCGACCGCCTCGGCGATCACGTCGCCGCCGCGCCCGCCGTCACCGCCGTCCGGTCCGCCGAATTCGATGAACTTTTCCCGCCGGAACGAGACCGCGCCGCCGCCGCCCGAGCCTGAGCGGATGTAGACCTTTGCGAGATCGAGAAACTTCATGTTTCATCCTCTGCCGCAAAGGTCGCTTATCCCAAGCGTGCCCTGCGGCTCAATCCTGTTTTCCGGACTCCAGCACCCTGCTGTAGGTCCAGGTGGGCACGTTGACGCCACGGGCGACCGAGAAGCTCTCGGCGTCCCCGATATAGGCGAAACCGCAGTTTGTCAGCACCCGCGCCGAGGCGGGGTTGTCCTGAAAGACGCTGGCGAAGAACGTCCGGTCCCCCAGCGGGTTCGCCGCGACGATCGCCGCGACCGCGCCCGAGGCGACGCCGGTGTTCCAGTAGGCCGGCGCGACCCAGTAGGAAATCTCCGACTGTCCGCCGCCGTCCATCCGGGTCAGACCGACCAGCCCCATGACCTCGGGCCCGCCGTTCTGGCTGGCGTCGATGGCCCAGACATCCTCTTCACGCCCCTCGGTCTGGGCGCGGCGGATGAAATCCTCCGGCACGCCCGGTGGCAGTGGGTGCGGGATCGACGTCGTGCCGCGCGCCACTCGTTCGTCCGAGGTGTGCAGCCGGATCAGCCCGGCATCGGACGTGCGCAGCGGGCGCAGGATGAAGTCGCCTGCCGGAATGACGGGCTGGGTGACGATGTGGTCGTGCATCATGGGCTATCTCCTCCGACGCCCCTGAACGAATAAGGGGACCGGCTGCGTGCCGATCCCCTATCTGTGTCATCAGACCCCTGAGGTCGGCTTACTCTGCGGCCTCCGCCGCTGGCAGCACGGAAATGAACGTGCGGCCCTTCAGGCCCTTGTGGAATTTCACATTGCCTTCGACGGTCGCGAAGATGGTGTGATCCTTGCCAAGGCCGACGCCCTCGCCCGGCCACCACTTGGTGCCGCGCTGGCGGCACAGGATGTTGCCCGGAATGACGGATTCGCCGCCGTATTTCTTGATGCCGAGGCGGCGACCGATAGAGTCGCGGCCGTTGCGGGAGCTACCGCCAGCTTTCTTGTGTGCCATTGGTCGTGTCTCCTCTTACTTCGCCAGTTCTTTGGCCTGTTCGATCCAGCCTTCACGCTCGATCCGGCCTTTGAACGACAGTTTCTCGTCCATCGCGGCGACGTCTTCGTCAGTCCATGCCGCGATCTGCGCGAAGCTGGTCACACCCGCTTCGTGCAGTTTCTTTTCCAGCGCGGGGCCCACGCCCGACAGCTTTTTCAGGTCATCGCCACCTTCGGCCTTGGGTGCGGCCTCTTTCTTAGGGGCGGCGGCCTTCTTCTCGGCCTTCGGTGCGGCTGCGGCGACGGCAGCGCCCGACACGGAACCCGCGCCGATGGCGGCCTTGACGCCCGACTTGCCCGCGCCGTCGGCGAGGATGTCGGTCACGCGGAGCAGCGTCAGCTGCTGACGGTGGCCCTTGGTGCGCTTCGACGAATGCTTACGGCGACGACGCACGTAGTGGATGACCTTGTCACCCTTGATCTGGTCGATGACTTCGGCCTGCACGGCCGCGTCCGCAACGAACGGCACGCCGAGGACGGTCTTGTCACCGCCCAGCATCAGCACGTCGTTGAACTGAACCTTCTCGCCGGCGTCCGCTGCCAGCTTTTCGACGCGCAGCACGTCACCGGCCTGAACCCGGTACTGCTTGCCGCCGGTCTTGAGAACCGCGAACATATGCTCTTCCTTCGTATCCCGCGTCCTGTGGCGCCCTTGCGGAACTTTCGGGGCGTGGCCCCGCCTGCGGACAGCGCGCCCCGGTCAGGGCGACATTGAAACAGACCGCCGAGTCCATGCGGACCCGTCGGAAGCCCGGCTTATGCGCGGGATCGGGTGGCAAGTCAAGGGCATCCTCGGCCCACGTCAGGTGCTGCCGCTCACAGCTCCTGCGTGTCCATCTGATCCGCCACCGCAAGGCCGAGCGCGTGGTAGATATCGTCGTACATCCGCTCGAACCCAAGGAACAGCGCGCGGTTCAGACGCTGGCCCTCGTCGGTCCCGGACAGCTTGATGTATTCCCGAAGCTCCTCGTCCGACAGCGGATCGTAGGCCGCCAGCAGGAAAGCGCGCAGCCAGTTCGAGGTGTCGGCGCGCGTCATCTCTTCCTGCGACCAGACATGGGTGACCATGTCCTCTTCGGTCATCTCCAGCGCCCCGCCCTCGGCCATGCCCAGGTAGAAGTGATAGTTGGAGTTCAGCGCGCCCATGACGTTGAATTCGATCAGGTCGTTGACGGCGATATAGTCGTCGATGAGACCGATGCGGCCGGTGTCCGGCGTCGCCGTGGCGGCCCTGCGCCGCGCCTCCTCCTCGACCGCCGGGTCGAGGAATTCCTTACGCATCTCCAGCTCGGCCGTCACGATCCTCCGTCCAAGCGGGGATTCGAAGAAGTCCACCAGATCGTCCACCGGTGCCTCGCCGAGCGCTTCGGCAAAAGACAGACGCATCGCCTGTTCCATCCGGTCCCGGTCATAGATGCGCCGCGACAGTGCCGCCCAGGCCTCGCCCGGCGGGAAGGACAGGTAATCGTAGGCCAGCGCCTCGGTCTGGCCCAGCCCCTCGTCCTGCATCACCCCGATCAGGTCGCCGAGCCCGAGCGCCGACCACAGCCGGTCGAAATCGCCCCCCGCCCGAAGTGGCGCCGCCGCGAGCAGCAGCACCGCGAGGCCGAGTGCGACGGCACGATGCGCCGTGCGGATCATCAGAGCTCCTGTCCCGGATCGAGTCCGTTCATACGGTGCGCCAGCGCCTCGTAGCGGTTGGCCATGATCTCGAACTGCACGGCGTTCATCAGCTCATAGACCTCCTGCATCAGCGGCGCTTCCAGCGCCACGGCATAGGCTTCGAGGTCCGCGTTGCTGAAATCGCGGTAGGTGTAGGCCGAGCCGCGCATCCCGCTCTGGCGGATCATCTCCAGCGCTTCCTCGCGCTGTTCCGCCTGGATCGCGCGCATACCCTCCTCGTCGGTCTTGAGCGTGACGATCCCGGCGGCCGCCGCGGCCATGAGGAACCTGATCTGGACCTCGTTCGCGGCATCCAGCGAGGATTCGGTGGACCCGATCGCGCGCATCATGCGGTCAATGATCGCCACCCGTTCGGGATCGGACTGCATCATTTCCGCCATCAGCGCCTCGCCCTCGCCCTGGCGGTCGTCGCGCGCTTCCATGTGCGACCTGTTCTCGGCCTCGACCAGCCGCTGGCCCAGGTCGGACGCATAGAAATCCGCCGCCTCGGCCAGAGCCTCGTCGCTCAGCGCGTTCTGCAGGATGTCGACGCCCATCTCCTGCATCTTTGCGACGTCGAACACCTCGGACGCGAGACGGGTCCAGCTGGCCCCGAAATCGCGGGCGTTCACGCCGAGCATCGCGGGGGCATCCTCGGCGGTCAGCTTTATGCTTTCCAGCGCGACGTCAAAGCCGGTCACGGTCAGGAAGGCGCGGACACGATCCCGGTCGGCGGCCTGCGCCAGAGTGGCGGAGAACAGCAGTGTCAGTATCAGCGGCAGGGCGGCGAAAGCCGGTCGCAGGTGGCGCATGTCAGAGGGTCCTCCGGTGCGGCGCGTTGTATCCCGGAATCTAGACCTTCGCGGCGATCATGCAATGCAATTCCCCCCTTGCGGGCGCCGATCTTTGCCACTAAACGGACGTCCCAGACCCCCGCGGAGAGGTGCCGGAGCGGTCGAACGGGGCGGTCTCGAAAACCGTTGTGGGTGCAAGCCCACCCAGGGTTCGAATCCCTGTCTCTCCGCCACTTTCACCCTTGCGGGTGATGGCAACATCCTGAAATCATTCAGTTTTCGTGTAGCCCGGCCGCGGTCGCGGCTCGCTATTACCGTTCGTCGCCGTTGTGTCCGTTGCGGGCCGGCGTTCAGCTTCAGGACCAGTGGGGCCGCGACGAGACCCACTGCCGCTGGACGGCCCATACCCCGGCGAGCCTTCGCGCACGGTTTGGTGAGACGGCAAGCGAGGCGCTTTATGCAGCGCCGCCGCCTCCCGACTGCCCGGTCCGACCGCCAGATCGCCCAGCAGGGCCCGCGCCGGCAATAAGAGGCCGGGCGTGACCTGAGCCTTGCCAACCGCCGCGTCGGATCAGTGGCTCGGCGCTCTGGCGAAGGCCGGACTGCCGGACTGAAGTCAGCCTCCGCGCCAGGGCCCGGACGATCCGACCTTCCCCGGAGACCGGACCGGTTATCGGACTCTGCCCCCGGCCACTGTGCCGCAGCCGACGCAGATCCCGGACACCGGTTCCGCCGCCATTGTCAGACCGCGCGAACACGGGCATCACGGCACTGCCAACCGAAGGAGCCCCGCATGATCCGCCTGATCCCAGTCGCCCTCACTGTCGCAGCACTGCTAGCGGGATGCGGCCAAGTTGGCGGCAGCCAGACCACCGTCAGCGGGGCCGGACCGGACGACATGCTGAAGCTGCGGGGCGGGCCCGGACTGGGCTACCGCGTGATCCTCGGCCTGCCCGACGGCACCCGTCTGACCCGGCATGACTGCGTGACCGAGGTCGGCCAGCTCTGGTGCCGCGTCTCGCTCGCAGATGCACCCGGCGTAACGGGCTATGTCTCGGCGGATTACCTGACCGGGCAGTGAATGCGCTGCCCGCCGTGGCGAACCATCAGGCGGTGCGTTCGAGAACGTAGCCGTAGCTGTCGCTGAACCCCAGCCACGGGTGCGTGTTGATCCGGTGCGACAGGCACGGGATCGTCCAGAAGTCGCGGATCTCGTATCCGGCATTGCGGATTTCGGCCTCGAACCGTCCGCGGTGCCGCATCTGGTAGGGGACCCGCTTTTTCCCGGTCAACTGCAGCGTGACGAGGTCGTCATTCTCGCGCGTGGCGACCTTGTTCAGGATCGCGAAGCGCGGCGGTTCGGCCAGCCGGTCGATCAGGCCCTGAAACGAGACCTCGATATACTGCATCAGCCCCGAGGCCAGCAGGACATCGACCGGCCCCGCATCGGCAGGTGCCTCGACATAGTTGATCCGGTCGGAAACGATCCCGTCGGCCTGCGCCTTGCGCCCCGCACGCAGCAGCGCGGGCAGGTCCCAGACCGTCCAGTCGACCTTGGTCAGGTCCAGATAGGGCCCGAAGGCATGGTGCTTGGTGCCGATGTGCCCGCCTGCGTCCAGAAGCGACAGATGCCCCTCCTGCCGGATCAGCCGGTCGAGCCAGAACACGACCGGGTAATCCCACGACAGCATCTTGAGCATGTTGTCGAGCGCGACCTCGACCATGTCGTCGCTGTCGTATCCGCTCTTTTCCTCGGGCGGCAAGCTGGCCTTCGCCAGCTCGAGCGTCGGAAACGCGCCGGAAAGTTCCGGCTCACGGTCTATGACGGCCCGCAGCCGCGTTGCCGCACCGAGTGCATAATACGCACCTGTCTTCAGAACGTCCCGAGCCACCATGTCCCACCCCACAAAATGTCAGGGGCATGCCGCAACGAACCTGCGCCATGCCGATAAACCTGGAATCTGAGTATTTGGCGACCTCCGTCCTCGCAATTAACGTTTCGGAAACAACCTGTTTTCACCGGGTTCCAAGAAACACTTCCCGGCCCTTCAGGCATTTGTTTCGCCCCAGGACCCTGCCGGTAAACTTGTTGTGTCTCATAACCTTATGAGGCGCATCTAACCCGCCCGGAACACACCCGCGGATTATCGCCGATCGGGCCGCGCAACCGCAGGATGACCAATTCATGCCCGGAATCACTTCTAACGTTCCTCAAAACACCAACCGAGGAAGAGAACCGAGCAATGACCAACCAGACCCGGATCCACGAGCACGATACAGACCGCCTGTTCATCGGGGCGCTGCAGCGCGACCCGGCCATTGCCGCCGCGTTCCGGCTGGCGCTCGGCGAGATGCCCTGCCCCGTCCGCGACGTACGCGCGCAGATCCGGCACGAGACGGGTCCGGGCACCATCGACATCGACATCGTATATGACGACGGGCTGAGGCTGATGATCGAGAACAAGGTCGACGCCGAATACGGACCGGCCCGGCGCAGGGCCACGAGCGCCATGCGGTATCGCCGCTCGGCGCAGGCCTGCCGGGACACCGGCACCGATGCGCGCTGCGTGCTGCTGGCACCGGGCCGTTACCTCGCCGCCGCGCGGGACGCGCGCGGGTTCGACGCCTGCATCTCCTACGAGCATTTCGCGCCCCTGATGTCCGGTGCCTGCCGCAACCTGCTGGACGCGGCCATCGAACAGGCCGAAACGCCCTTTTCCGCCGACGAGGCGCTGGCAACCTGCGCCTTCTTCCATGACTATCGCCGCTATGTCGAAGACCAGTTCCCCATGCTGGTCCTGAAACCCGATCCCAAGAAAAGCGAGATCCGGCCCGACGGCGCCTACACCCTGCATTTCGACGCCCGCCGGACGCTGGTCCGCCACGACGGGCTGCCGGATCCGGGGATGTCCCTGCAATGCCGCGACGGGTCGGCCCCGAAGGCTTCGGTCCGGATCACCCTGCGTGGCTGGGGCCGCTTCGCCACGGTCTTCGAACCCTCGCCCACGATGGAAAAGATCGGCGCCTACCTGCGTCCGGCCAGCCAGTCGCTGGGGATCACGATCGACACGCCGCGCCTCGACACGCAGCGTCCCTTCGCCGACCAGGTCCCCGAAGCGGTGGCCGGGCTCGAAGCGGCGCGGAACCTGCGCGCATGGTGGCTGGACAGCCGGTCCACGATCCAGAGCTGGGCCGATACGCTCGAGGGTGCCTGACAAGGCGCCCCACCTCCCCTGTCGCCCGACAGACTTCTGCAAAATCCGGGCCCGCCCCCGCGCAACCGCGATCTATGGTTGATCCCCGCGCCGTTTCGCGCTGTTAAGGGGGCGACGCCCCAACCGGGCGACAGGTTACTGGGAGGAAACCTCATGACGAAATCTCTATCCGGCCTCGACGTGGGCACCTATCTGGGGGAAGCGGGCAAACTGGCCTGGGTCGTCGACGACCTCGCCCCCGGCACGAAATCGCGCCCCGTGAACAAGGTCGGCATCATCGGCGCGGGCACCATGGGCGGCGGCATCGCGATGAACTTCCTGACCGCCGAGATCCCCGTGGTCATCGTCGAGACGAAGCAGGAAGCGCTCGACCGCGGCACCAAGGTGATGCGCGGTAACTACCAGCGCTCCGCCGATCGCGGCCGCTTTCCGCAGGAAGAGGTCGACATCCGTATGGACCGCCTGTCGCCGACGCTCGACATGTCCGACCTCGCCGACTGCGACCTGATCATCGAGGCGGTGTTCGAGAACATGGACGTGAAGAAAGAGGTCTTCACCAAGCTCGACGCGATCTGCAAACCGGGCGCGATCCTCGCCACCAACTCCTCCGGCCTCGACATCGACGAGATTGCGGGCGTCACCAAGCGGCCGGAGGACGTGATCGGCCTGCACTTCTTCTCGCCCGCGAACGTGATGAAACTGCTCGAGGTGGTCCGCGCCGACGAGACGGCGGACGACGTGGTCCAGACCTCGATGGACATCGCGCAGAAGATCCAGAAGGTCGCGGTCATGGCGGGGGTCACCCCCGGCTTCGTCGGCAACCGCATCCTGCGCCAACGCCAGATGCAGGCGAACAAGCTGCTCTACCAGGGTGTGATGCCCTGGGACATCGACGCGGCGATCAACCACTTCGGCTTCAAGATGGGCCCCTACCAGATGTCCGACCTCGCCGGTCTCGACATCGGCTGGTCCAAGGGCGCGACCACCCAGAACCCGATCCGCGACGCGCTCTGCGAACTCGACCGCCGCGGCCAGAAGACGGGCGCGGGCTATTACGACTATGACGCGGAGCGGAACCGCACGCCCTCGCCGGTGACCGAAAAGGTCATCCGCGACGTCACCGGTGCCCAGCCCTCGACCATGACCCGCGACGAGATCATCGAGACCTGCATCTTCCCGATGATCAACGAGAGCGTGAAGCTTCTGGAAGAGAACAAGGCGCAGCGCCCCTCGGACATCGACGTGATCTGGGTCAACGGCTACAACTGGCCCCAGGACAAGGGCGGCCCGATGTTCTACGGCGACGTCGTCGGCGCACAGGCGGTGCTCGACCGGATGGAAAAGGTCGGCGCCGAAGATCCGTCGATGGCCCCCGCCGAAACGCTCCGCAAGCTGGCGGCGGATGGCGGCAAGTTCCTCGACCTCGACCTCGGCGGGCTCAAGACCAAGGGCACCGAGGCGCGCAAGGCGGGCTGAGGTCGCGCACATTGATTGATCGGCCCGGCATTCAGCCGGGCCGATCAAGCCTCCGGCGGGAGTTTATCGGGCCAGATGAAGCTTGGGATCGTTCCCTCGTTCATCTGGCCCGATAAACTCCGGGGGGACAGGGGGCAGAGCCCCCGCAGCCCGGTCTCCACGGGCGTGGACATCACAGAGACAGAGAGCAGGACCACCACAACATGACCGATCCCGCACGCACCCCCGTCATCATCGGCGTCGGACAGATCAACGATCGCCCCGAGGACCCGGCTGACGGGCTCGACAGCCTCGGCCTGATGGAGGCGGCGCTGCGGCTCGCGGACGAGGATGCGGGCGGCGGCTGGCTGACCGGGCTCGATGCGCTTTCGACCGTCGACCAGATCTCCTGCCCGGAACTCGGGGACATCCCCCCTGCCCTCGCCGCGCGGCTCGGGGCCTCGCCCGCGATCCTCGAGACCACGGACATGCCGCACGGCGACAGTCCGATCACCCTGATGAACCTCGCGGCGAACCGGATCGGGCGGGGCGAGATCACCACGGCCGCCATCGTCGGGGCCGAGGCACTGCGGACGGCAGCGAAGCGCCCTGCCAAGGGCGATGCGCGGCCGGGCGACCTGCTGCGCGCCAATCCCAAGCGCAAGGTACATCCCTACCGCCGCGCCTTCGGCCTGATGGCGCCGACGGACATGTATCCGCTTTACGAGAACGCCACCCGCCATGCATTGGGCATGACATTGGCCGACGGTCAGGCAGAAAGCGGCGCCATCTGGTCGCGCATGGCCGCCGTCGCCGCCGACACCCCGTCGGCCTGGCTCCGCAAGGGGGCCAGCGCGGAGGAAATCGTCACCCCCTCGGCGGCCAACCGGCCGATCGCCTTTCCCTACACAAAGCTGATGGTCGCCAATGCCAGCGTGAACCAGGGCGCCGGCTTCATCGTCACCTCGCTGGCCGAGGCACGGCGGCGCGGCATCCCGGACGAACGGCTGGTCTGGATTGGCCAGGGTGCGGGCGCTCAGGAGCCCTATGACATCCTCGACCGGGCGGACTACACGCAGTCCGTGTCGATGGAGACCGCCCTGACCAAGACGCTGGAATTCAACGCGATCACCGCCGCGGACCTCGCGCATGTGGAGCTCTATTCCTGCTTCCCGGTGGTGCCGAAGCTGGCCCGCAGGACGCTCGGCTGGCCGGTGGACAAGCCCGTGACGGTCTTCGGCGGCCTGACCTTCGGCGGCGCACCGGTGGCGAACTACATGTCCCACGCGGTGGCCTGCATGGTCGAGAAACTGCGCGGGACGGCGGACAAGGGTCTGCTCTACGCCAACGGCGGGATCGTCACCACGAACCACGCCATCGTCATCTCGGGCGCGCCGCTGGACGTCAGCTTTCCGCAGGACGACGACGTTCAGCCCGAGGCCGACGCGAAACGCGGTCCGGCACCGGGGCTGGACGAGGATTACGAAGGCGCCGTCACGGTCGAAAGCTGGACCGTCCATTACGGTCGGGACGCGGCGCCGATCCGTGGTGTCGTCGTGGCGCGCACGCCGGACGGCAAGCGCACGCTGGCCGAGGTTCCGGCCACGGACACCGCGCTGATCGGCAGGCTGACGGACGGGTCCACCGACCCGATCGGTCAGGCCGGGCGGATCGCGGTCGAGGCCGGCAGCCGCCGCTTCACGCTCTGAGCCATCACTCCGGCGCGCGGTAGGCGGGAAAACCCGCCGCCCGCTCTGCCGCGAGGATCGCGCCGAGCTGCGCCTCCAGCCCCGGCGCGCCGGCCGGGAACACGCCGTCCAGCGCCGCCGTCCCGATGGTGAAGCCCCAGGCCCCCGCCGTGCAGAGCGCGGCGATCTGCGCCGGGCTGTCGACCGACCCCGCCACGACCACCGGCTTGTCCGTCACCCCGGCCACGCGGGCGATCAGGGTTTCCACGTCGCCCCGGAACCGCCAGGCCAGCAGGTCCAGCCCGTCGACACCGCTGAGCGCCGCCAGCCGGGCGGCCGAGGCCACGATATCGTCCGCCGGGCCGTGCAGCACGCTGGGGATCCCCTCGACCCGCCCCGGAAACGGCATGTATTTCAGGCCCGATCCCGCCACGCGCGGCGCGACCAGCGCGGCCCGCGTGCCGCCCAGCAGGACGTCCACCCCGATCCTCAGCGCCGCTTCGGCGCTGGCGACCTCGCTGTCGCGGTCCTCGGAAACGACCTCCAGATAGCAGGTCGCCCCCGCCGCCTTGATGCGGTCGCGCAACGCCCGCAGGCGGCCTTCGGGCATGCCGACGTCCTTGAAGCCGATGTGCCGGACCCCGCAGGCGATGGCCGTCTCCAGGTGCACCTCGGCATCCGCGACGGTGTTGTCGTTTCGGGTCAGCATGAAGATGAAGGTCATCAGCGCGTTCCCTCTTCCCGCACAGCACCCCGCGCCGCGGCCAGCACCCGCGCCATGCGCAGCGCGGTCTCCATGCTTTCGGCGCTGGCGATGCCCTGCCCCGCGATGTCGAAGGCGGTGCCGTGGTCGGGCGAGGTCCGCACGAAGGACAGTCCCAGAGTGACGTTCACGCCCTTGTCGAGCCCGAGATACTTCACCGGGATCAGCCCCTGATCGTGATACTGCGCGACCACCACGTCGAACTTGCCCGCCCGTGCGGCCATAAAGACCGTGTCGCCGGGCCACGGCCCGCTGGCGTCGATGCCCTCGGCGCGGGCGGCGGCGATGCCGGGGGCGATGATCTCGATCTCCTCGCGTCCGAACAGCCCGCCCTCGCCCGCGTGCGGGTTCAGCCCGGCGACCGCGACACGGGGCCGTGCGATGCCGAAGGCGCGGCAGCCCTCGTCCGCCAGCCGGATCGCCGCCATCTGCGCGTCGAAATCCGCGTCCTCGATCGCCTGCCGGAGGCTGACGTGGATCGTGACCAGCACGGTCCGGATCTCGTCATTGGCCAGCATCATGGCGACCCTATCCGCGCCGCCGTGATGGGCCAGCATCTCGGTATGGCCGGGGAACTTGATGCCCGCCGCCGACAGCGCCTCCTTGTGGATCGGCGCGGTCACGATGCCAGCCACGCGGCCAGCCTTGGCCAGTTCGATCGCCATGAGGATCGCATCCGCCGCCGCCTGACCGGCCGGGGCGCTCACCGCGCCGTAGTCCGGCGCATCTCGCTGGACCCCCGCCTCGATCAGCCGGATGTGCCTGTCGGAGACGGCCGCGTCCTCCGGTCCCGACACCACCTGCAGGTCATGATCCGGGGCCACCAGGGACACCGCACGGGCCACCGCCGACCGCTGTCCGAGGATCACCGCGTCGGGCTGGCCAAGCACCGCCCGGACGGCGATTTCCGGCCCGATTCCGGCCGGGTCCCCCATCGTGATCGCAAATGGCACCACCATATCCGGCCCCTCGGCTGCTTCCCGCCCACAATAGGCGCGGATCACACCGCGTTAAAGCCGTCTCTGCACGGTGACTTACACAACCGGCGGTTTTGTTCCGGCCACTGCCAAAAATATTCCCGTGAGTTTCCAGGAACTACCGTCCCGAACCCGACGTTCTTGGACCATAACCGGGACAGCCCCGCGCTGTCGCCACGACAGACACAGGAGACGATCCAATGAAACATCTGCTGCTGACGACCGCCCTCGTCGCCGCGTCCGCAACCGGCGCTTTCGCGCAGGAAGCCACGACGTCGACCGAGGCTCAGGCCCAGACCGAAGCAACGACCCCGTTCTTCTCGGAATCCGCTGCAACCCAGATCAACGCGTCCGACTTCATCGGCATGCGTGTCTACGCATCGGAGGCCGGCTTTGACGGCGACTCCGTCGAAGGCGCGTCCGACGACTGGGAAGACATTGGCGAGATCAACGACGTGATCCTCAGCCGCGAAGGCAACGTGGAGGCCGTCCTGGTCGACATCGGTGGCTTCCTCGGCATTGGCGAGCGTCAGGTCGCCGTCGACATGGACGAAGTGAAATTCGTGTCCGACAGCTCGACCGCAGACGCCGAGAACGACTTCTTCCTCGTGCTGACCGCAGACCGCGCGACGCTGGAAGGCGCGCCGGAATACGGTGCCGACGCCGAGATGGAGCAGTCCGCCGAAGCCGCAGCCGAGTCGACCGAGAACGCGATGGAAGAAACGGCTGACGCCGCAGAAGCCACCGCCGACGAAGCCGGCGAAGAGCTGGAGCAGGCCGCAGACGCGACCGAGAACGCAGCCGAGGAAGCCGGTGAAGAAATCCAGCAGGAAACTGCTGAAGCCGGCCAAGCCATGGAAAACGCTGCTGACGAAGTGAAGCAGGAAACGGCTGACGCTGCCGAAGCCGTCGAGGAAACCGCAGACGAAGCGGCCACCGAGACTGCCGAAGCCGTCGAGGAAGCCGGTGACGAAGTTCAGCAGGAAACCGCTGAAGCCACCGACACCGAAGTGACGCCGAATGCCGAAGCCGAAGCCACCGCAACGGCAGACGCATCGTCGGACACCGCGACTGAAGAAGAGTCGACCGACATGGCCGCTTCTGACGAAGCTGCTCCGGCCGAGGAAGAATCGACCGACATGGCGGCAACCGAAGAGACCGCTCCGGCCGCTGATGGTTCGACCGACATGGCCGCTTCGGACACTGAAGCCATGCCCGCCGAAGAAGGTGCGACCAACTCGCGTGAAGGCTACGCAACGGCTGCCGCTGACGTTCTGACGACGGAAACCCTGACGGGCGCCCGCGTCTACGACAAGAACGACAAGTGGATCGGCGAGATCTCCGAACTGCTCGTCGATGATGGCGGCCAGATCACCGATGCGATCGTCGACGTGGGCGGCTTCCTGGGTCTTGGCGAGAAGCCGGTTGCCCTGCAGCTGACCGACCTCGAGATCCTGCAGGAGAGCGAAGGCGACGACATCCGTGTCTACACCGCCATGGCCGAAGAAGAGCTGGAAGCAATGCCGGAGTTCGAGAAGGAGTAATTCCTCTCACCGGCTGATCCCAGCGGATCAACGATCGGGCCCGTCGCGCAAGCGGCGGGTCCTTTCGTGTCGCAACGTCGCACCGCCGCGATGGAACGATCCCTTGGCGGGCCGCGTTGCATAGATGGTCACACAGGGGCACGGGATGAACTTCCAGACAGCCGAAATCGCAGCTTCTCCCTCCGCATCGAAATCCGACGCGATCTGCGTCATCGTCAATCCCGGTTCCGGCCGCCGCGCGGGCGAGCTGTCCCTGGACGAGATGGAAGAGCGCCTGACCGCCCTGCCCCGACGCGTCACGATCCGTCACGCGGGCAGCGGCAGCGATATCACGCGGCTGGCGCAACAGGCATTGGACGAAGGGTATGGCACCATCGTCGCCGCCGGTGGCGACGGCACGATCTGCGCCGTCGCCTCGGTCATCATCGGCAAACCCGTCACGTTCGGCGTCATCCCCATGGGCACCTTCAACTTCTTTGCCCGCGGCCTCGGCATCCCCGAAGAGGTGGAAGGCGCGGTCCGCAACCTCGCCACCGGCACCCCAACCCCCGTCACGGTGGGCGAGGTCAACGGCGCGCTGTTCCTCAACAACGCCAGCCTCGGCGCCTATCCCGCCATCCTCGACCAGCGCGAAGGCATTTACAAACGCTGGGGCCGGTCGCGCATGGCGGCCTATTATTCAGTGCTCACCGCCCTCATCAACTTCCGCCATCCGCTGCGGATGCGGATCATCGTCGATGGCCGCGAACTGCGCCGCAAATCGCCGCTCGCCTTCGTCGCGATGAGCGCGTTTCAACTCGACATATACCAACTGGACGGGGCCGACGCGGTGCGGAACGGCGAATTCGCCCTCTATGTCGCGCCGGATGCCGGACGCTTGGGGCTGTTGAAACAGGCGGTCCTGCTGGCCTGGCGGCGGATGCGGCCCGGTCGGGACGTGGAACTGGTCACCGGCAAGGAAATCATCATCGACACCAACCGCAAGAAGCGGCTGGTCGCACGCGACGGCGAGAAGGAGACGATGTCCGACCCGTTCCGATTCACCGTCCGTTCCGACGAACTTCACGTTCTTGCTCCCACGAAAGACCACTCACCGGCCTCATGACCCGACTGCTTCACCTGTCCGACCTGCATTTCGGCCGCGACCGGCCGGAACTTCTCGAACCGCTGCTGGACGCCGTGAACCGGCTGTCGCCCGACCTCGTCGCCATTTCCGGCGATCTGACGCAACGGGCGCGCGATCATCAATTCACCGAAGCGCGGGAGTTCATCGACCGGATCGAGGCGCCGGTCCTGACCGTGCCCGGCAATCACGACATCCCCATTCACCGCCCGTTCACGCGCCTCTTCGACCCTTTCGGCCCCTACCGCCGCGGGATCGGTCGCGATGCCGCCGGCCCGGTGGAGCTGCCGGGCATGCTGGTGATCGGCCTGAACACCGTGGACCCGCGCCGCTGGCAGCGCGGACGGATCCGCCAGCGTGAGATCCGCCGCGCCTGCGCCGCCGCCACCGCCGCCGATCCCGACGACCTTGTCGTCCTCGTGGCGCATCACCCGTTCGAACAGCGCGCCAATACCGACAAGCGCCTGATGCGCGGCGCGTTCGAGGCGGTCGGACGGCTGGCCGACTGCGGCTGTGACGTGGTGCTGTCGGGCCACCTGCACCTGTGGCTGACCGAGCCGTTCCTGACCCGGCCCGGCGGACAGTCGATGCTGCAGGTTCACGCGGGCACCGGCCTGTCCACCCGCGCGCGGGGCGAGCCGAACGATTTCGCCTGCATCGAGCGTCAGGGTGATGTGCTGCGGATCGAACGCTGGATCGCGGGTGACGACGTCACGGCAGGCTTCACCTGCGCGACCGTCCGTCACTTCCGCCGGGGCGTCGAGGGCTGGCGCAGCGCCGACGGTCAGGGTCCCGTTCCGCGCGGCCCGCTGTCGCCCGACCCGCCGCATGGCCTGCTTGCTGCGCGTCGCGCCTGATTATCCACAGCTTCTTAGGACTTTCGCGCAAAAATGCCGTGAAACTGCCGCGCATCCGGGCCAGTGTGGCCCTGTGTCCCGGTCAGAGTGACCACCGGACACAGGGGGCATTTACGCCATGACGTTTGACGACAAGACCTTTCGCACGACCATAGCTGCGCGCCATACGCGATTGTTCGAACTGCTGGAAAGCGGTCAGATCAGCGCCAATCGTTTGCATGAAGAGGCCGCCTTGCCCGACATCGACCGGTCGGGCGCGGAATTCCTGCGCGATGCGGCGGCCTCGATCTCTCCGGATCGAAAACCGCACTGGTGGCGCTAATCCGTCAGCCGCGGAACCCCGTGGCGACGACGAATTTCTCCGAACTGTCCGAGCGTGAGGCCGGCGGCTTGACGTTCGCGACCTTGTCGAACCGCTGCTTCAGGATCTTCTGAAGCTCGCCCTCGGTGCCGCCAGCCAGCACCTTGGCCACGAATGTGCCGCCCTCTTCCAGCACCTCGAAGGCGAACTGCGCCGCCGTTTCGCACAGCGCGATGATCCGCAGGTGATCGGTCTGCTTGTGGCCGGACGAGGCCGCCGCCATGTCGCTCATGACCACGTCGGCCTTGCCGCCGAGCCATTCCTTGACCTGCTCGTCCGCATCATCGGCCATGAAGTCGAGCTGATGGATCTCGGCCCCCGGTATCGGATCGACCTCCTGCAGATCGACGCCGATGATCCGACCGATCCGCTTGCCCGATTTCTCGCCAAGCGCATTGATCCGCGGCACGGCCACCTGGATCCAGCCGCCGGGCGCACAGCCCAGATCGACGACCCGCGCGCCGGGCACGAGAAAGCGGAACTTGTCGTCCAGTTCCATGATCTTGAACGCCGCGCGCCCGCGATAGCCCTCGGCCCGCGCGCGCTGGACATAAGGATCGTTCAACTGCCGCTGCAGCCACCGGGTGGAGGACAGCTTGCGCCCGCGCGCGGTCTTGACCTTGACGGTCAGGTCGCGTTGCCCCCGCCCCGAGGTGTTCTTGCCGGTCGGTTTCTTCGCCACGGTATCCGTCCTTCGCCTGCGCGCCGCGCCGTTTCACTCCCTGCCTTACCGCAGGAACGCCCCCGCCGGAAGCCCGCGCCGCGGCCCGGCCCCCACGGAAGCCGTAGCGGCAACCCTTTCCGCCCTGCCGGAGCGCGCCTGCGGCGAAACACGCAAGGTGTTTGCGCAAACGTCCCGCCAGCCCCCTTTCGCTCCGGCAATCAGCCGCTTACAAGCCGCCGTGACAGTGAAAACCGGCCAAGGGACACCCCCATGAGCACCATCATCGACATCCACGCCCGCGAAATCCTCGACAGCCGCGGCAACCCGACCGTCGAGGTCGACGTCCTGCTCGAGGACGGCACCATCGGCCGCGCGGCCGTGCCCTCGGGCGCCTCGACCGGCGCCTACGAGGCGGTCGAGAAGCGCGACGGCGACAAGAGCCGCTACATGGGCAAGGGCGTGCTGGAGGCCGTGGCCTCGGTCAACGGCGAGATCGCCGAGACCATCGTCGGCTTCGACGCGACCGAACAGGTCGCCATCGACATGGCGATGATCGAGCTCGACGGCACCGACAACAAGGCGCGCCTCGGCGCGAACGCCATCCTCGGCGTGTCGCTGGCCGTGGCCAAGGCGGCGGCGGATTTCACCGCCCAGCCTCTCTACCGCTATGTCGGCGGCACCTCGGCCCGTATGTTGCCGGTCCCGATGATGAACATCATCAACGGCGGCGAGCATGCCGACAACCCGATCGACATCCAGGAATTCATGATCATGCCCGTCGCCGCGGAGAACATCCGCGACGCCGTCCGCATGGGCTCCGAAGTGTTCCACACGCTGAAGAAGGAAATCGCGGGCGCGGGCATGTCCACCGGCCTCGGCGACGAGGGCGGCTTCGCGCCCGAGCTTGCATCGACCCGCGACGCGCTCGACTTCATCCTGAAGGCCATCGAGAAGGCGGGCTACAAGCCGGGCGAGGACATCTACCTCGCGCTCGACTGCGCCTCGACCGAATACTTCAAGGGCGGCAAGTACGAGATGAAGGGTGAAGGCCTCTCGCTCACCTCGGCCGAGAATGTCGACTACCTCAAGAAGCTCTGCGAAGCCTATCCGATCATCTCGATCGAGGACGGCTGCGCCGAGGACGACTGGGAAGGCTGGAAACTGCTGACCGACGCGCTCGGCGGCACGGTTCAGCTGGTTGGCGACGACCTCTTCGTGACCAACCCGGCACGTCTGGCCGAGGGCATCAAGAAGGGCGTCGCGAACTCGATGCTGGTGAAGGTGAACCAGATCGGCTCGCTCACCGAAACCCTGCGCGCCGTCGATATGGCGCACCGCGCGCGCTACACCAACGTGATGAGCCACCGCTCGGGCGAAACCGAGGACGCGACCATCGCCGACCTCGCCGTCGCCACGAACTGCGGGCAGATCAAGACCGGCTCGCTCGCCCGTTCGGACCGGCTGGCCAAGTACAACCAGCTGATCCGGATCGAAGAGATGCTGGGCGAAACCGCCGAATACGCGGGCGCGTCGATCCTCAAGGGCTGAGGCGTCAACGGGCGTAGGCCCGGTACATTAAATGACATAAGATCGGGCCATGAGGAGGCATCCCATGGCCCGTTTCCGTTACATCGTGCATGACGTCCCCGCCGCCGTCGCCTTCTATGCCGAGATGCTTGGCTTCACCGTCGAGCAGCAGTTCGGCCCGGCCATGGCGATCCTGACCCGCGACGACGTGACCCTGTGGCTCGCAGGGCCACCCGCCTCGGCGTCACGCCCCATGCCGGACGGCGCGCAGCCGGAGCCGGGCGGGTGGAACCGCATCGTGCTGACCTTCGATGATCTGGAAACAACCGTGGCGGAGTTGCGTGCGAAAGGTGTGACCTTCCGCAATGACATCCTCGCCGGACCGGGCGGCCGACAGATCCTCTGTGAGGATCCGTGTGGCAATGTAGTGGAATTGTTCGAACCGGCCTGACGGCTCAGCCCCTTTCGGACCACGCCGAAGACCGGCACGAGAAAACCCCGCCGAGCAGCTCGACGGGGTTTCTTCTGTCCGGAACCGGACCGCCTGGGCTTATGCCGGGCAAGGCGCCTGGTAGTAGGTGCCGTCGCCGCGCGCGTAGGCACACTGGCGGGTCTGCGTGTTCTGAGCGACCATCGTCCCCGCTGCGGCACCGCCGAGCGCGGCGATCAGACGCCAGTTGTTGTTGGCGTTCAGCGCCTCGGCCGCGATCAGGCCTGCAGCCGCACCACCGGCAACGCCAGCAACGGTCCGGGCATCCTGGTTGGACCCGTAGGTCGTGCCGCAGGCTGCCAGAAGGCTGGCCGTCAGGCCGAGGGCGGGAATGAATCGCTGTTTCATATGTCTCTCCTGTTCCGCGAAGTTCGCTTCATGTGCGCGATTAACGCCCCGACCCGGATCCGGTTCCATGATTGCCCGGATTGCTTTGGCGGGTTCCCGCCGACAGGGTGTTCGCGACCGGAACCTGACCGCATGTCATGACCTGGGCATGACACCGCGCCTGACCTGAAAGGAAAACGCCATGACCGCAGCAGAGATCATTGCGACACTCGGATTGAGCCCGCATCCCGAAGGCGGCCACTACCGACAGACGTGGATTGCCCCGGCCCGGGAAGGGCACCGCCCCGCCGGGACCGCGATCTATTTCCTGCTGGCCGCCGAAGAGGTCAGCCACTGGCACCGCGTCGATGCGACCGAGATCTGGCACTTCCACGCCGGGGCGCCGCTGATCCTGTCGCTGTCCGAAACAGATACCGGTCCGGCCACGGATCATCGCCTCGGCCCTGACCTGTCGAACGGGGACCGGCCCCAGATCATCGTGCCCGCCCATCACTGGCAGGCCGCCCGCAGCACCGGCGACTGGACGCTGGTCGGCTGCACCGTATCACCCGCCTTTGACTTCGCGGGGTTCGAACTGGCCCCGCCCGGCTTCGACATTCCGCACGGATGAGCGGGCATGACAGGTCATTTCATTTGCCGCACAGCACGCCTCTGCTAGGTTTTCCGGCAGTCATTCACCGCAAAGGACCTTATCGTGAAGACCCTCATCGCCTCGACCCTGATTTCTGCCGCCCTCGCCGCACCGCTGGCCGCACAGGACGACCCCGCGCCGACCCCCGGCATGATGCAGCAGGTCATGCTGTCGGAGGAGCTGATCGCCCTCGGCATGGAACGGAATGACCCGGTGCTGATGCTGGCCGCCCTGCGGCTGCGCGCCTCGCTCGACGACACCACCTTTGCCCCGGGCGCCGAATTCACCGACAAGGACACGCTGGTCGAAGCCGCACGCGCCGCCGCCGCCGGACAGGAGGGCCTGCTGACCATGATCGAGGATGCGGCGACAGAGAAGAGCCGCCTTTACTGCTACCCGTCGTGGGGCCGCACGATCTGCTACTGATCCGGGAAAATCTGAAACTCTTTTCGCGCCGGTCCGTGTCTGGTTGAGACCGGGCCGCGCATCCCTTCGGTCCGGCACTGCCCCGCGCCGATTTGAGCTCTCTCACAAATCGGCGCGGGGACTTTTCACGCTACCCCGTGGGCGCGCATGTAATCGACCAGCTGCACGGTCGAGCCGTCCTTGCCATCTGTCGCGGCCTCGCCCTTCAGCACCGGGTCGAGGGCCAGCGCCAGTTCCTTGCCAAGTTCCACCCCCCACTGGTCGAACGAGTTGATCCCCAGGATCACCCCCTCGACAAAGACCCGGTGTTCGTAGAGCGCCACGATCATCCCCAGCGTCTCGGGCGTCAGTTTCGGATAGGCGATGGTGACGCTCGGGCGGTTTCCCGGAAACACCCGGTGCGCCGCCTGACGCTCCAGCTCGTCCCCTTCCAGCCCCTTGGCCTCCATAAGCGCCCGTGCTTCGTCCATCGAACGGCCGCGCAGCAGCGCCTCGGACTGGGCGAGGCAGTTGGCCACCAGCAGTCGGTGCATATGGGCCAGGTCGGGCTCGTGCCCCTCGGCACCGATCAGGAATTCGCAGGGCACCACCTGCGTGCCCTGATGCAACAGCTGGTAGAAGGCGTGCTGACCATTGGTCCCCGGCTCGCCCCAGACCACCGGACCGGCGGGGCCGTCCAGCGGCGTTCCGTCCATCGCCACGCTCTTGCCGTTGCTCTCCATCTCGAGTTGCTGGAGATAGGCGGGCAGCCGCGCCAGGCGCTGTTCATAGGGCAGCACGGCACGGGTCGGATGCCCCATCACCTGATTGTGCCAGATGCCGACAAGCGCCAGCAGCACCGGCAGGTTTTCGGCGAAAGGCGTCTCGCGGAAATGGCGGTCCATCGTCTGCCCGCCCTTCAGGAACGCGCGGAAGTTCTCAGGCCCCACGGCCAGCATCACCGACAGCCCGATCGGGCCCCAGACCGAATAGCGCCCGCCGACCCAGTCCTCGAAGCCGAAGACACGCGCCGCGTCGATCCCCCATTCCGCCGTGGCATCGAGGTTCGAGGACAAAGCGGCAAACTGGTCGCCGGGCTTTTTCACGCCGCCCTTCATCCAGTCCCAGACGGTCTTGGCGTTGGTCATCGTCTCGATGGTGGTGAATGTCTTGGACGCCACGATCACCAGCGTCGTCCCGGGGTTCAGGCCCCTGAGCACGTCGTGGACCTGCGCACCGTCCACGTTCGAGACGAAGTGACAGCGCGGCCCGTCGCAGTAGGGCGCAAGCGCCTTTTCGGCCATGACCGGCCCGAGGTCCGAGCCGCCGATGCCGATGTTCACCACATCGGTGATCGCCCCGCCCTGCCCCGTGAACGCACCGCCGCGCACGGCGTCGGCAAAGGCCGCCATCCGCTCCAGCGTGTCCAGAACGTCGGGCATCACGTCCTCGCCGTCCACGCGCACCGGGTCGCCGTCAAGGTTCCGCAGGGCCGTATGCAGCACCGCGCGGCCCTCGGTCTCGTTGATTTTCTCGCCACGGAACATCGCGTCCCGCCGTGCCGCGACCTCCGCGGACTCGGCCAATGCGAGCAACGCCGACAGCGCCTCGGCGTCGATGTTGGTCTTGGAGAAGTCGAACAGGATGCCGTCCATCTCGGCCGAAAAATCCTCGGCCCGTCCGGGATTTTCGAACAGGTCGAGGATCTTCCGTCCCCGCGCCGCCCGGCCCGCACGCATCACCCCGTCCCACATCGGCAAATTCCTTTCGTTCTTATCATCTGAAAGCAATATGGCCGATCATTCGGCCCAGTGCACCGTCATGCCGTCCAGCACCGCCGAAACCGGCGCATCCTCGGGGTACCTGTCCTGCGCCCGCAACAGCGCCTCGCGCTTTTCCGCGCCGAAGATCACCAGATGCTTGCTGAGCGCCCCGTTCAGGACCCGCGCACTCAACGTCACCCGCGCTTCCGGCGCACCCGGCGCGCGGATCGCGACGACCTCCGGCGCATCCGCCGCGAGCGCAGCGCTCAGCCCCTCGGCCCCCGGAAACAGCGAGGCGGTGTGCATGTCCGTGCCCATGCCAAGCACCAACACGTCGATCGGCAGATGCGGCTTCAGCCCGTCGCAGAGCCGTTCGATTGCGCTTTCCGGCTCGCCCGCGTCCAGCCTGAGCGGCAGCAGCGTGGCCGCCGCCGAGCGGCCCGTCAGCAGGCGTTCCTTCAGCAGCCGCGTGTTCGACCGGTCCGACGTGTCCGCGACCCAGCGTTCGTCGGTCAGCACCACGTCGACCCGGTCCCAGTCCAGCCGCACCGCCGACAGCGCGTCGAATATCGGCCCCGGCGTCGTGCCGCCCGGCACGGCGAATGTCACCCGGTCCTCGTTCCGCAGCGCGGTGCCCAGTTCGCTGGCCAGCCTGTCGGCCAGATCCAGCGCCAGCATGTCGCGGTCGGGGTATTCTTCGAAATTCATGCGCGGATGTCCCTCCACCGCCGTCCGTCCCGGTGCATCAGCGCCAGGGCCTCTTCCGGTCCGCTCGATCCCGTCTCGTAGGGCTCGGGCTCGTCGCCGCGCGCTTCCCATCCCGCGATGATCGGATCGGTCCAGGCCCATGCGGCCTCGACCTCGTCACCGCGCATGAACAGCGTCTGGTTGCCCCGGATGACATCCATGATGAGCCGCTCGTAAGCATCCGGCACGTCCTCGGCATCGGGCCCGAGCGCGTCGGCGAACGTCATGTCCAAGGGCACGTCAACCAGGCGCATCCCGCCCGGCCCCGGTTCCTTGATCGTGACGCCCAGATCCATCCCCTCGTTCGGCTGCAGCCGGATCGTCAGGATGTTCCGGTGCCGCCCGGCCTCGGCGCCGAAGATCGAATGCGGCGTCTCCTTGAAGACCACCGCGATCTCGCTCACTTTCGCCCGCAGCCGCTTGCCCGTCCGCAGGTAGAACGGCGTGCCCGCCCATCTCCAGTTCGAGATATGCAGCTTGAGCGCCACGAAGCTCTCGGTCGTGCTGGCCTTGTTCTCGACCTGCGTCCGGTAATCCGCCTTGCCGTCTTCAGCCTCATACTGCCCGCGCACCACGTCCTCGGGCTTCACCTCGTCCAGCGCGCGGATGACCTTGAGCTTTTCGTCCCGCACCGCGTCGGGATCGAACTTGGCCGGCGGCTCCATCGCGATCAGGCACAAGAGCTGCATCATGTGGTTCTGCAACATGTCCCGCATCGCGCCGGACTTGTCGTAATACTCGCCCCGCCCGCCGACGCCGACCGTCTCGGCCACGGTGATCTGGATGTGGTCGACGTATTGCGCATTCCACAGCGGCTCGAACAGCATGTTGCCGAAACGGACGGCCATGAGGTTCTGCACCGTCTCCTTCCCGAGGTAGTGGTCGATCCGGTAGATCTGGCCTTCGTCGAAATGCTCCGCGAGTGTCGCGTTCAGTTTCCGCGCGCTTTCCTCGTCCCGGCCGAACGGTTTCTCGACCACGATCCGCGTGCCCTCGCCCGCCATGCCGTGCTGGTGCAGCCGTTCGGCCAGCGCGCCGAACAGGCTCGGCCCGACCGAGAAATAGAACGCCTGAACCGCCCGCTTGTCCTTGAGCCGCGCCGCCAGTTCCGCCCAGCCCCCGTGGCCGGTCGCATCCAGCGTGACATAGCCGACCTGCTCCAGAAAACCGTCCAGCTGCGTCGCGGCCTCGCCCTGCGGCGGATCGAATTCCATCACCGCATCGCGCACGAAGTCGCGGTATGCGGCATCGTCCATCTCGCTGCGGGCTGCCCCGACAATGCGCGACGTCTCACCCATCTGGCCGGCCACGTAACGGCGGAACAGGGCCGGCAGGATCTTGCGACGGGCCAGATCGCCGGTGCCGCCGAAGATGACCAGATCAAAGGGATCGACCGGAATGACTCGGGAAACCATCGCAGCGCTCCGTTATCCTGCCCACACGTCAATGTTAGCGCTCGCATCGCACACCGCCGACCCTATTGCCAGAGGCGAATGCAGACGCAGCATCGCAGCCAACATCGGTTCTGTCCATCATCTGCACCGCAGAGCATATTCCGGCGGGGACCGGCGGCAAGCGTGCAGGCTACTTTGCGGGAAAGCAGATCGCTTCGGCCTTGTTGCCGTCCGGGTCCTTGATGAAGGCGCCAAAGTAGCCCGTCATCGCCGCCTGCCGGGGCCCCGGCGCGCCGTCGCTGGCCCCGCCGCCCGACACCGCCGCTTCATGGAACGCGCGCACCGCCGCCTCGTCCCGTGCCCGCATGCAAATGTGAACGCCCGTATCCGCAGCCACAGGGGCCATGCCGGGCCGGTGGTTCAGCCAGAACTCCGGGTATGCCTTGCCGAAGCCCACGGTTTTATCCCGCTCGACCAGCAACTTGTACCCCAGCGGAGCCAGAACGGCGGACCAGAACGCCGCCCCTGCCTCAAGGTCGCTCACCGCGATGGATACGTGGTCGATCATGTCCGTCCGTCCCTTCGGCTCGGGCGAAATGGCCCGACGCGCAACCCTAGCACCGCCCCCGGAAATGCAAAGCGGGGACCGCTCTGGCCCCCGCTTCGATCCTCGCGTTCCGACCGTGAGTCAGGCCACGGCTTGCCACACCATCCCGGCCAGCACGGCGCCCGTGATCGCGATCCCGAGATAGGCGGCGAACACGCGCGGCTTGACCAGCGCCCAGACCGCGATCGCCGCCGGAATGCAGCTGACCCCGCCCGCGATGACGAAGGACATCGCCGCACCCGGCGCCATCCCCTGCGCCAGCAGCGCGTCGACCAGCGGCACGGCGGCATAGCCGTTGAGATAGGCCGGCGCCCCGACCAGCGCGCCGAGCAGGATGGGCATCAGCCCCTCGCCACCCAGAACCCCGGCGATCCAGTCGGCGGGCACATAGGCCAGCATCAGCGACTCGATCAGGTAGGCCAGCGTCAGCCACTTGAGCAGGAACAGCGCGTTCTCCAGCACCGCGTCGCGGAAGGTCTCGCGCCGGTCCGCCTCGCCCCAGAACTTCCACACCGGCTTGCCCTGATACGGCGCCTTGACCCCGCAGCAGCCGCCGACCTGCGGCCTTTCCCGCAGCGGATCCGCAAAGACCGGCGAATTGCGCGCGATCATCGTGACAAAGCCGCCGGCAAGCCCGATCCCGACCGCCGCCGCCAGCTTGCCCGCCGCGAAGGGCACGCCCAACGTCCCCGCGGTGACGAGGAACATCGCCGGGTCCATCAGCGGCGAGGCCAGCCAGAACGCCATCACCGCCGACAGCGGCACGCCGAGCGCCAGCATCGCGGCGACGAAGGGGATCACCTCGCACGAACAGAACGGCGACAGCCCGCCCAGAAGCGCCGCCATCACGATCATCCGGCTCTCGCGGCCCTTGAACGCCTCGGACAGCATCGTTTCGGCTCCGCTGGCCTTGAGATAGCCGATCGCCAGCACCGCGAAAGCGATGATCGGCGCGGTGTTCACCAGGGCGCGCAGCGTGAAGATCAGGCTGTCGCGCGCCTGCACCGGGTCGAGCATCACGAGCGCCAGCAGGATCGCCGCCGTCACGCCCCATGCGCCCCCGGTGCGGGCCCTGAACCCGCGCCAGCCGCCGCCCAGTGTCGTCGTCAGATCAGTCATGGTCATGCTCCTCGGGGACAAGCCCGCTCACATCCGCGCAGCATTCACGCAGCAGGAAATTCGAAAGATCACGCAGGTCCTCGTAGGCCACGGCGGCGCAGATGATGCTGCGGCCCTCCTTGCGCTGTTCGACCAGCCCGGCCTGGGTCAGGATCTTCATGTGATGGGTCAGCGTCGACCCGGTCACGCCGGTCCGCTGGCCGAGTTCACCGATGCTCAGCCCGTCCGGCCCGGCCCGCACCAGCGTGCGCAGAACGCGCAGCCGCTGTTCAGAACCGAGCGCGGCAAAGGCCGAGGCCGCACGGACGAGGTCGAATTCGGTATCGCAGGATGTCATTTTCATGATTCTAGAAATATCGAACGTAGAGTGAGTTCGCAAACGATATTTCGAAGAACCTGAAAATATCCAGCCGCGCCGCGGTGCAGGCACCGGTAGCACCGATGCGCCAGCAAAGCGGCGCACCGAACTGATACCAGCGCGCGACTGACGCGCCTTCCGCAGCCCTACCCGGCGATCCTCGGCTGGCTCGACGGACGGCTCACCTTGCCTCCGCCAACCGACATCCGCACCCCGGTCGTCGTCGGACAGGACGTCGGCAACCCCCTCCGGACCCTTACCGCCAGATGCGCAAAGGCCTGCGCCTCGAGCATGTCGCCATCCAGTCCCGCCGCCTCCACCGGCTGCACCGGACAGTCCAGCGCGACCTCCAGCATCTCCATCAGCACCGGGTTCTTGCGCCCCCCGCCGGTGACCAGCAACCGCTCCGGCGCGCTCGGACAATGCTCCATCCCCCGCAGCACCGAGGCCGCGCACATCCCCGTCAGCGTCGCCGCCGCATCCGCATCCGACAGCTCGCGCACCAGCCCGACCATGTCGCCAAACGCGTTCCTGTCCAATGACTTGGGCGGCATTCTTGAGAAATACGGATCGTCCAGAAACAGCTCCAGCGCCCCGTCGACCACATCGCCCTGCGCCGCCAGCGCGCCATCCCGGTCATAAACCTTGCCGAACCGCGCCTGCATCAGGTCGTTGATCGGCGCATTTGCCGGCCCCGTATCGAACGCCAGCAACGCCCCCTCGATCTCGGGCGCGGCAATGCGCGGGTCGATCCAGGTCAGATTGCCTACGCCTCCCAAATTCATGAAACACAACGGTTTTTCCGCCCCGATCCACCGCGCGCAGGCAAAGTGAAAGAACGGCGCCAGCGGTGCGCCCTCGCCGCCCAGATGCACGTCCGCCGACCGGAAATCCCAGACGACCGGCACCCCGAGCGCCTCGGCCAGCGCGTCCCCGTCACCCACCTGATGGGTCCCGCGTCCGCGCGGCTCATGCGCCAGTGTCTGCCCGTGAAATCCAGCAATCTCAATGCCCTGAAAGCGGTTCATCACCTCCAGATGCGCCCGCTCCACGATTTCGGTCGCGGCCTCTACCCCCGGCTCGCCCGGCCACCGGCCAAGCGCCGCGGCCAGAACCGCCCGCTCGTCGGGCCTGTATTCGCGGTACGCCGTCTCGCCGAACCCGAAGATCGTCTCGCCATCCGTCTCGACCACCGCCGCGTCGACCCCGTCCAGCGATGTGCCCGACATGGTGCCGAGCGCCCGCACCGGGTCCTGTTTCCTGCCCCTGGGCTTCAACATGCCCTTCCCCTTCGCCTGCCTTGCGCCTATAGAGTGCCGCCGAACCCCGACCCGGACAAGAGCCATGACATACACGCCAAAATCCGATTTCCTCGCCGTCATGCAGGACCGCGGCTTCGTCGCGGATTGCACGGATTATCAGGGCTTTGACGACGCCCTCGTGAACGGCGTGGTGCCCGGATACATCGGTTTCGACGCAACGGCGAAATCGCTGCACGTCGGCTCTCTGATCCAGATCATGATGCTGCGCTGGCTGCAGAAGACCGGCCATCAGCCGATCACCCTGATGGGCGGCGGCACGACCAAGGTGGGCGACCCGTCCTTCCGCGCCGACGAACGGCCGCTGCTGACGAACGAACAGATCGACGACAACATCGCCGGGATCAAGCAGGTCTTCGCGGCCTATATCGACTACGACACCGACGCCCCGAACTGTGCCCTGATGCTGAACAACGCGGAATGGCTCGACGGGCTCAACTACCTGGAATTCCTGCGGGATATCGGGCGTCACTTCTCGGTCAACCGGATGCTGTCCTTCGAGAGCGTGAAATCGCGCCTCGACCGCGAACAGTCGCTGTCGTTCCTCGAATTCAACTACATGATCCTGCAGGCCTACGACTTCCTCGAACTGAACCGCCGCTACGGCTGCCTCGTGCAGTTCGGCGGCTCGGACCAGTGGGGCAACATCGTCAACGGGATCGACCTGACCCGCCGGGTGCTGGATCACGAGATCTACGGCCTGACGACGCCGCTGCTGACCACCTCGGACGGCAAGAAGATGGGCAAGACGGCGGACGGCGCGGTCTGGCTGAACGCCGACATGAAATCGCCCTACGAGTTCTGGCAGTTCTGGCGCAACACCACCGATGCCGACGTCGGCCGCTTCCTCAAGCTCTACACCGAGATGCCGGTCGACGAATGCAACCGCCTCGGCGCGCTCGGCGGGTCCGAGATCAACGACGCCAAGATCGTGCTGGCCAATGCGGTGACGACCCTCCTGCACGGCGCTGACGCCGCGGCTGCGGCCGAGGCCACGGCCCGCGAGGTCTTCGAAAAGGGCGGCATCGGCGATGACCTGCCCACGCTCGAACTGACGCGCGAAGAGGTCGGCGCGGGTATCTCCATCACCCAGCTGATCGTCCGCACCGGCCTCGCCAGGACCGGCAAGGAGGCCAAGCGCCTTATCGCCGACAACGGCGCCCGGATCGACGACGCGCCGCTGACCGACGCCGGTCTGATGCTCGACGTCGCGGCCCTGACCTCACCGGTCAAGCTCTCGGCGGGCAAGAAACGGCACGCACTGGTCAAGCTGGCGGGCTGACCCGGCTCCCCTGCTTCTTCTGGTCTCAAATACTTTCGGGGGGTCCGGGGGGCAGACAGCCCCCCGGCCTCACCACCCGCGCGCGCCGTCCCGGAGCGGCGCGCGAGACGGGCGCGCAAGGGCCCGGCGAGCACCTGCGCGAAACCCTTTGAAATCCGCCGCGACGCATCCTATATCTCTGTCTGTCGGGCAACCGACTATGGACATAAACGCGCTCGTAATAAGCGGATCGGACCCGGGGGCGGTACCCGGCGGCTCCACCAACACACCACCGGCGGCATCCTTCGTTTGGGGAGGTCTTCGGGACAGTGGGGCCGAAATAGGATCGACGAACGTCTAAAGGGGATTGCCTTGTCCCGGTGAGGTACCACCGTTATCGGTCCGAACAGTACAATTGCAAACGACAATCGTGCTCCGGTTGCTCTGGCCGCGTAAGCGGTTCGAGGAATCGAAATCTAAGCCCTTGCGCCTAGCAGCGTAAGGCGGGGTTCGCAGGCACCTGGCAACAGAAGCCTGCACTTCACCCAACAATCTGAATGCAGACCGAGGCAACGACCAGTCCGTGCGCGCCGCGTCCGCCCGACATGAATTTTTCATGACGACAGTTGCGCCGTCTTGCACACCGTAGCCGCACGGTGAACAACCCTCGCAATCATTGCGCGAGGCCCGCCCTGCCCCCCTTCCCCGACCTCTTCCGCACCTTCGCCCGGATCGGCCTCTTCAGCTTCGGCGGACCCGCGGCGCAGATCGCCGTGATGCACCGCGAACTGGTCGAGACGCGCCGCTGGCTGTCCGAGCGCCAGTTCCTCGGCGCGCTCAGCTTCACCATGCTGTTGCCGGGACCCGAGGCGATGCAGCTGGCCACATGGGCCGGCTGGCGGCTCGGCGGGACGCGGATCGGGCTGATGGCCGGATTGCTCTTCGTGCTGCCCGGCGCGCTCGTGATCGCCGCGCTGGCGCTGGCCTATGCCGCGTGGGGCGACATTCCGGCGGTCCGCACGGCCTTCGACGGGATCAAGGCGCTGGTCGTCGTCATCGTGCTGCAGGCCCTAGTCCGGCTGGTCCGCAAGGCGCTTACCCGGACGGCGGACTACACCCTCGCCGGGGTGGCCTTTCTCGCCATCTTCGCGCTCGGCCTGCCGTTTCCCCTGATCGTCGTCGCCGCCGCGCTGGCCGGGGCCTGGCTCGGCCCCGCCACGCCGCCTCCACCGGCGCCAGAGGGCCGGGCGGACTGGGGCGCGACGCTGAGAACCGCCGGGATATGGGCCCTGCTGTGGTGCTTGCCCCTGCTGGCCGTCTGGCTGGCCGGCGACGCCTTCCTGACCGCCATCGCGCTGTTCTTCGGCAAGCTCGCCGTCGTCACCTTCGGAGGGGCCTATGCGGTGCTGGCCTACATGGCGCAGGCGGTGGTCGAGACACACGGCTGGCTGACCCCGGACGAGATGATCGACGCGCTCGGGCTGGCAGAGACCACGCCCGGCCCGCTGATCCTCGTGACCGAGTTCACCGCCGTGCTGGCGGGCGCCAAGCTGGGCGGGGCGGGCTATGCGCTGCTGGCGGGGGCGCTGTGCCTGTGGATGACCTTCGTGCCCTGCTTCCTGTGGATCTTCGCCTTCGCGCCCCATGTCGAACGGCTGTTGGCCGCGCCACGCCTCGCGGGGGCGCTGGCGGCGGTTACCGCGGCGGTGACGGGGGTGATCCTGAACCTCGCGCTCTGGTTCGGGCTGCACGTCCTGTTTCCCGGCGGGACGCCCGGCCTTGCCACCGCGGATCCCGGCGCGGCGCTGCTGATCCTGCTGGCGGCGGCATTGACGATTTCGGCGCGCCTCGGCCTAGGAACAACGCTCCCCGCGATGGCACTGGCGGGGCTCGCGCTGGCGTGGATCGCGCCGAGCCTCTGAGGCGGCTGGAAAATCTCCGCCCGCCGCCTTCCGTTTTGAGACGAATCCCCTATGCTCGGCTGAAAGGCGAGCGAGAGGAAAAATGTCGGGTTCAATCGACTATGGCAAGCTGATGCACCGCGCGATGCGCGGGCTGATTCAAGAGGTGCTTGCCGATGTCGCCCGCGACGGTCTGCCCGGCGCGCACCATTTCTTCATCACGTTCGACACACGGCATCCGGACACGCAGCTGGCCGACTGGCTGCACGATCGCTATCCGCAGGAAATGACCGTGGTCATGCAGACCTGGTTCGAGGACCTGGACGTGTCGGAAGACGGATTTGCCGTCACGCTGAACTTCGGCGACTCGCCCGAGCGGATGTTCATTCCCTACGACGCGATCCAGACCTTCGTGGACCCTTCCGTCGAATTCGGGCTGCGCTTCGAAACTCAGTCGCGCCCCGAGGACGAGGATCCCACCCCCGAGCCGCCGCGCCCCCTGCGCGACAAGGGCAAGGACAGTCTCAAGCACGACAAGGCCGAGAAGAAACCCCAGGCCGACGCAGACGTGGTCCGTCTGGACAGTTTCCGCAAATAACGCCGGTTTCGCAGCGCCGTCACCGCCGCGTCGCATCCCCGTTACAGCCGCATGGTCCTGTCCCGCCCGGATAGATCCCTGCGGAGGCCGAGATGGCGAGCGATTTCACGATTTTCCTGGGCGAGATGCTGCGCCGTCCGGCCGAAGTCTCGGCCATCGCGCCCTCTTCGGCGGCGGTGGCACGGCTGATGACGCGGGGGCTGGACCGTGTGGCGGGACCGATCGTCGAGATCGGGCCGGGCACCGGCAGCTTCACCCGCGCGATCCTCGAACAGGGTGTCCCGGCGGATCGGCTGACGCTGATCGAGATGAACCCGAGGTTCTGCGAGACGCTGGCGCAGCGGTTTCCCGGTGTCCGCGTCGTGAACCGCCCGGCGCAGGAGATCGGATCGCTTGGCCTGTCGAATGTCGGCGCGGTGATCTCGGGGGTGCCGGTGCTGGCCCGGCCCCAGATCCAGCGCGAGGTCGTTGGCGAGGCATTCGGGGTGATGGCGGCGCAGGGGGTGTTCGTGCAGATCACCTATTCCCCGAACGCGCCGATCCCCGACGAGATGCAGGCGCGGCTTGGGATCCGCGCCGTGAAACGCGGCACGGTCTGGACCAACCTGCCGCCTGCGCGGGTGTTCGAGTTTCACCGGGTGGCTCATTGAGAGGCGCACTCTCAACGTCGCCTGCCGCGGGCGGCAGGCCGCGGAGGGGGGCTGTCTGCCCCCCATCGGGGCCAGGGGCCCCGATTCCCCCCGAAAGTATTTCTGACCAGAAGAAGCCGGGGACCGGGCGAAGGATGCGGCGGGCATTGATCTTGGCGGCATAAGCGGTATGAGGTTTTCCCGACCCGATTAGGAGGCCCGGACCCATGACGAACACCCGCACCGAGACCGACAGCTTCGGCCCGCTCGAAGTTCCCGCCGACAAGTACTGGGGCGCACAGACCCAGCGGTCGATCATGAACTTCCCCATTGGCTGGGAAAAGCAGCCGGTGCCGATCGTCCGCGCGCTCGGCGTCGTGAAGAAGGCCTGTGCGATGGCCAACCTCGAACTGGGCGACATCGACAAGACGGTCGGCGACGCCATCGTGGCCGCCGCCGGCGAGGTGATCGACGGCAAGTTCGACGACAACTTCCCGCTGGTGGTCTGGCAGACCGGGTCCGGCACCCAGTCGAACATGAACGCGAACGAGGTGATCTCGAACCGCGCGATCGAGATGCTTGGCGGCGAGATGGGCTCCAAGAAGCCCGTGCACCCGAACGATCACTGCAACATGGGCCAGTCGTCCAACGACACCTTCCCGACCGCGATGCATGTCGCCATCGCCATGCAGGCGCGCGACGTGCTGCTGCCGGGGCTGGAGAAGCTGGCGGCGGCGCTGGAAGCCAAGCGTGACGCCTTTGCCCACATCATCAAGATCGGCCGCACGCACACGCAGGACGCGACGCCGCTGACGCTGGGCCAGGAGTTCTCGGGCTACGCCCACCAGGTCCGCAAGGGGATCGAGCGCGTCAACGCCTGCCTGCCGGACATCTACGAGCTGGCGCAGGGCGGCACCGCCGTCGGCACCGGGCTGAACACCCGCAAGGCCTTCCCCGCCATGGTCGCCAAGAACATGGCCGGGATCACCGGCCTGCCCTTCGTCACCGCGCCGAACAAGTTCGAGGCGCTGGCGGCGCATGACGCGATGGTCATGTTCTCGGGCGCGCTGAAGACCGTGGCCGGGTCGCTGTTCAAGATCGCCAACGACATCCGTCTGCTGGGCTCCGGCCCCCGCTCGGGCCTGGGCGAACTGATCCTGCCGGAGAACGAGCCGGGCTCGTCCATCATGCCGGGCAAGGTGAACCCGACGCAGGCCGAGGCGCTGACCATGGTCTGCGCCCATGTGATGGGCAACGACGCAGCCGTCGGCTTTGCCGGATCGCAGGGTCATTTCGAGCTGAACGTCTACAACCCGATGATGTCCTACAACGTGCTTCAGTCGATGCAGCTGCTCGGCGACAGCGCCAGCGCCTTCACCGACAACATGGTCGTGGGCATCGAGGCGAACGAGGCGCGGATCGAGAAGCTGATGAAGGAAAGCCTGATGCTGGTGACGGCTCTGGCGCCCACCATCGGCTACGACAATGCCACCAAGGTCGCCAAGACGGCGCACAAGAACGGCACCACGCTCAAGGAAGAGGCGATCGCCCTCGGCCTCGTGGACGAGGAGACCTTTGACCGCGTCGTGCGGCCCGAGGACATGATCGGCCCCAAGGACTGATCTTGGCGCGCCCGCTGACCTTCTGGTTCGACTTCGCGTCGACCTACTCCTACCTCTCCGCCATGCGGGTGGAGGAGATGGCGAAGGCGGCGGGCGTCCCCCTGACATGGCAGCCGTTCCTGCTGGGCCCGATCTTCGGGGCGCAGGGATGGGACACATCGCCGTTTCGCCTCTACCCCGCCAAGGGCCGCAACATGTGGCGCGACATGGCGCGGGTGGCGGCGGACCGTAGGCTGGGCTACCGGGAACCGGCGGACAAGTCGGGCTTCCCTCAGAATTCGCTGCCTGCCGCGCGCGTTGCGATCGCTGCGCTGACCCGGCCCGAGGGGCCGGAGTTCTGCCGCCAGGTGTTCCGCGCCCAGTTCGAACGCGGGGCGGATATCGCGGATCCGACTGTGCTGGCCGATTGCCTGAGCCGCGCAGGGCTGCCCGTTGCGGTCGCGGACGAAGCGGCAAGCGACGAGAACCGGCCCAAGCTGCGGGCCGCGACCGAGGCCGCCATCGCGAAAGGCATCTTCGGCGCGCCCACCTTCACTTTCGACGACGAGCTGTTCTGGGGCGACGACCGGCTGGAACAGGCGCTGGACTGGGCGGCACGGGAGTAGGACATGGCCGACAAACCGATCAGCCTGAACCAGGTCCGCAAGGCGAAGGCCAGGGCCGACAGAAAGACACAGGCCGACGCCAACGCGGTCAAATTCGGCCGCACCAAGGCCGAGAAGGCCGCCGACCGCTTGAGCACGGACAAGGCCCGCCGCGATCTCGACGGGCACAAGCGCGACGAATGAGCCGGCCGGTCAAGCGATCTCTGACCCTGCGCGGCCATCGCACCAGCGTGACGCTTGAGGACGAGTTCTGGCAGGCCTTCCGCGAGATCGCCGAGGCGTCGGGCAAGGGCATCAACGAACTGGCCGCCGAGATCGACGAGGATCGCGGTGTCGAAACCGGTCTGGCCACCGCGATCCGGCTGCACGTGCTGGCCCATTACAGGCAGCGCAGGGAACCCTGACGCCCCTGCCCCGGTTGACCTGTCGCACATCGAGGGGGATCTGCCATGACGGAAACCAACGCCACCGACACAGTCATCAACGGACAGAGCGCCCTGCCCGCCCCGAACCACGCCGAGGAAGTCGAGCGGCTGGAACGGCTGGCCAACCGGCTCGACGCCGCGTTCCGCATTCCCGGCACGGGCATCCGGCTGGGCTGGGACAGCATCCTCGGCGTCCTGCCCGGCGTCGGCGACCTCGTGACCATCGCACCCGGCGTCTACATCATGCACCGTGCCTCCGCCCTCGGCGTGCCGGGGCACAAGCTGGCGCGGATGGGGCTGAACGTCGGGATCGACTGGGTCGTCGGGTCCATCCCGCTCCTCGGCGACATCTTTGACGTGGGTTTCAAGTCCAACCGCCGCAATGTCCGCCTGATCCGCGAGCATTTCGGTCTGCCGGAGCGTCACCCCCTTACCTCGGGCAATCATTGACCCTTCCCGATTAATGCGTTAAGGGCCGCAGAGGATCGAGTTGCGCATGAGACGCAGGGCCGTCCGGGCCTGATCCTGATACGCGGCGGGCCTGTAGTGTCCGTCTACGACGGATACACATGACGAAATTTTCTGACCTAGATCTGGACCCCAAGGTCCTGAAAGCCATCGAAGAAGCCGGCTACGAAACGCCGACCCCAATTCAGGCCGGTGCCATTCCCCACGCCCTTCAGGGCAAGGATGTCCTTGGCATCGCGCAGACGGGGACCGGCAAGACCGCCTCCTTCACGCTGCCGATGATCACCATGCTGGCCAAGGGTCGCGCCCGGGCGCGGATGCCCCGGTCGCTGGTGCTGTGCCCCACGCGGGAACTGGCGGCGCAGGTGGCCGAGAACTTCGACACCTATGCGAAATACGTGAAGCTCTCCAAGGCGCTGCTGATCGGCGGCGTGTCCTTCAAGGAACAGGACCTGCTGATCGACAAGGGCGTCGACGTCCTGATCGCCACGCCCGGCCGCCTGCTCGACCATTTCGAACGCGGTAAGCTGCTGCTGACCGGCGTGCAGGTCATGGTGGTGGACGAAGCCGACCGGATGCTCGACATGGGGTTCATCCCCGATATCGAACGCATCTTCTCGCTCACGCCCTTCACCCGGCAGACGATGTTCTACTCGGCCACCATGGCGCCCGAGATCGAGCGTATCACCAACACCTTCCTCTCCGCCCCCGCGCGGATCGAGGTGGCGCGTCAGGCCACGACCTCCGAGACGATCGAACAGGGCGTGGTGATGTTCAAGGGCAGCCGCCGCGATCGCGAGGCGTCCGAGAAACGCCAGCTGCTGCGCAGCCTGATCGAGGCCGAGGGCGACGCGCTGACCAATGCCATCGTCTTCTGCAACCGCAAGACGGATGTGGATATCGTCGCCAAGTCGCTGAAAAAGCATGGCTTTGACGCGGCCCCGATCCATGGCGACCTGGAGCAGTCCCAGCGGACGCGGACGCTGGACGGCTTCCGCGACGGCACGCTCAAGCTGCTGATCGCCTCGGACGTCGCCGCGCGCGGGCTGGACGTGCCTTCGGTCAGCCACGTGTTCAACTTCGACGTGCCCAGCCATTCCGAGGACTACGTCCACCGGATCGGCCGCACCGGCCGCGCCGGGCGCAAGGGCAAGGCGCTGATGATCTGCATCCCGCGCGACGAAAAGAACCTCGCTGACATCGAACGGCTAGTCGAAAAGACCATCCCCCGGATCGAACCGCCCGCGGGCAGTGCCCCTGCAGCCATCGAGGATGACGAAAGCACGGAACGCAGCGAAAGCCGCAGCGGCCGGTCCGAAGGCCGCAGCAGTCGCAGCAGCCGGAGCCGGTCTTCGCGCTCCTCTCGTTCCCAGGAACCCGAGGTGCAGACCGAGGCCGCACAAGCACCGGCACCCGCCCGCGAAGATGACCGCCGGAGCGAGCCGACCCGCAGCAACCGCAACGACCGTGGCGACCGTGGCGACCGCCGCTCGGGCGGTGGCGAGAAGGTGGTGGGCATGGGCGATCACATGCCCAGCTTCATCGCGCTCAGCTTTGACGAACGGATGACCTCCTGAGGGCATCCGTATCGGTGTGGCAGGGATTGTCCACAGTCCGGGAACGGATTGTGGACCTTTACCTTTGATTAACCTGATGTAAGTAATCGGACGGGGGCGCAAAGGGGTCCGGTTGTTCCGGACCGTCAGGTTGCCACGATGTCCCGATTTTCCCGCTCTCTGTCCCAGAACGCGTCACGACCGGAACGGCACAGGATCCGCCTGCCCTGCCAGGTGACATTCATGGACCGCACGGCGTTCGGCGAAACGGTCGAACTGGGGTACGACACCGCCCGGATCCGGATGCCGCTGGTCGCCTCGGCCTACAACTTCCGCCACCTGACAACGCTGCACATCAAGGACGTCGGCATGGCCCGAGTCCGCCTCGAGGATCTGCAGGACCGCGACGCCGAGGTCAGCTTCGTCAATGCGACCGCCCTGCGGCCCAAGCTGACGCAGCTGATTGCGGCACAGAACCCCATGCGGAACATCCGGCCGATCGGAAACTGATGCCTAGCTCACGCGGCTGATGACGACCGTGACCTCGGGCTTCTTGCCGATCTCATCCTGCGAGGTCTGCCGCACGACACGCCGCAGCGCATCCTCCAGCTTGTCATCGTCGGACATGGTCTGGCGGTTCGCCCGGTTGAGGAACTGCGACAGGTCCTCCTCCAGCACGTCCTGCAGCGGCGCATTGGACCGGCCAAGTTCGGACAGCCCACGGATGTCGCACCACGGATCGCCAAGCGCCTCATCCTCGTCGTCCAGAATGACGGTCACGGTCACATGCCCGTTCAGCGCCATACGGATCCGGTCGCGCACGATTCCGTCCATCGCACCGATCATCACGCTGCCGTCCAGATAGCGACGCCCCGTCTCGACATATTCCGCCACTGTCGGGCGATTGCCGGACAGGTCCAGCATGGTGCCATTGACCGCCACGATACCGGGCCGGCCCAGTTCGTCGGCCAGCTTGGCGTGCTCGCGCAGGTGGCGATGTTCGCCGTGCATCGGGACCACCATCTGCGGATCGACCAGCTGATGCATGGTGACGAGGTCCGGCCGGTTCGCATGGCCGGACACGTGGTAGAGCCCGCCGTTGTCGTCCACGACATCCACGTCCTTTTCCGAGAACGCGTTCATGATCGAGATCACGCCGCGCTCGTTGCCGGGGATGGTCTTAGAGGAAAACAGGAAGGTGTCGCCTTCCTTCAGCTCGATCCCGAGGTACTTGCCCCGGCTCAGCTGGGCCGAGGCCGCGCGCCGTTCGCCCTGGCTGCCGGTAACGATCAGCATCAGGTTCTCGCGCGGGATCTCGTTCGCCTGTTCGGGGCTGACGACGGTCGGGAAGTCGGTCAGCACGCCGGACTCGATGGACGCCTCGATCATCCGCCGCATCGCGCGACCCATCAGGCAGACCGACCGGCCGGCCCTGACGCCCGCCTCGGCCAGCGTCTTGACCCGCGCCACGTTGCTGGCGAAGGTCGTCGCCACCATCATGCCGGGCTGCGCCGCGACCAGCTTGGTGATCTCTTCGCCAAGGCTCGCCTCGGACCGGCCGGGCTGGGGCGAAAAGACGTTGGTGGAATCGCAGACCAGCGCGCGGACACCCGGTTTCGCCACTTCGGCCCAGAGATCCGGATCGAACGCCTCGCCGACCAGCGGCGTCGGGTCCAGCTTGAAGTCGCCGCTATGGATCACGCGACCCGCCGGCGTGTCGATGACCAGCGCCGAGCTTTCGGGGATCGAATGCGAGATCGGCAGGAACCCGATCGAGAAAGGCCCCGCCTTGGTGGTTTCGGGCCACGGGCTGGCCACGGTCACGGCATCCGGTCCGACGCCGTATTCGTCCAGCTTGCCACGCGCGATATTCGCGGTGAAGGCCCGCGCCACGATCTTGGGCGCACCGAGCGTTTCGTACAGGTGCCCGACCGCGCCGACGTGATCTTCGTGCGCGTGGGTGATGAACACGGCCTCCAGCCGGTCCAGACGTTCGACCAGCCACGACACGTCCGCCATGATCAGGTCGACGCCGGGGGTGCCGTCCATGTCCGGGAAGGTCACGCCGATGTCCACGAGGATCAGCCGTTCCTCGCCCGGCTTGCCGTAGCCGTAGACATAGGCGTTCATGCCGATTTCACCGGCCCCGCCTAGCGGCATGTAGATCAGTCTGTCGCCGCTCATACGTTACCCTGCGCCTTGTTGTAGTCGTAGATGATCCGGAGCCCGTGAAGCGTGATGAACTCGTCGAACACATCGTAGAGCGTATCGCCCTGTCCGAACAGCGGCGCCAGCCCCCCGGTCGAGATAATACGCATCGGCCGGTCATATTCGGCCCTTATCCGCTCGCACACCCCCCGGACGAGGCCCACGTAGCCCCAGAAGATGCCCGACTGCATGCAGGCGACGGTGTTGGTGCCGATCACCCGCTGCGGTTTGGTCACGTCCACATGGGGCAGCGCGGCCGCCATTTCGTGCAGCGCCTGCAGCGACAGGTTCACACCCGGCGCGATGACACCACCGACATAGGCGCCGTCCTCGGCCACCACGTCGAAGGTCGTCGCGGTGCCGAAGTCGACCACGATCAGATCGCCGCCGTAACGGTCGAAGGCCCCGGCCGAGTTCACCAGACGGTCCGGCCCGACCAGCGTGCCCTCGTCCACGCGCGGGGCGCGGGGCAGCAGGCATTCCGGCTTGCCGACGACCAGCGGGCGGCAGTTGAAGTAGCGGTCCGACAGGACGCGCAGGTTGAACACCACGCGCGGCACGGTGGACGAGATGATCACCGCGTCGATGTCCATCGGGATCTTGTGATGGCCGAGCAGCGTGGACAGCCAGACGTAATACTGGTCCGCCGTCCGCTGATGTTCGGTCGAGGTCCTGAGGGTGCAGAGGAACCGTTCCCCGTCCCAGACCGAAAAGACCGTGTTGGTGTTGCCAGTGTCGATGGTCAGAAGCATCGCCGCCTCCCTCCCCGGAAGCTCAGAAATACACGTCCGCCGCGGCGATGCTCTGTCGCCCGCTGGCGGTTTTCAGCACGAGGTGGCCGTTCTGGTCCACCGTCTCGAAAATGCCCCGCGTCTCGGACGTGCCGGTGCGGGCGACGATCTCTTCGCCGATGCGCGCGGCGCGGGCCAGCCATGCCTCGCGGATCGCGGCAAAGCCGTAGTCCTCAAGCTGGACCTCGTAATGCGCCATCGCGGCGGCGAAGGGGGTCAGGAAATCCTCGGGCGTGACGATCACGCCGGTTTCGCCGAAGAGCGATACGGGGCGCACCGCCTCGGGCGGCAGCATGTCGACCGGCGGCGCCTCGGCGAGGTTGATGCCGACACCCACGCCGACCCCGACCATGCGCCCCTTGCGCTGGATGCTCTCCAGCAGGATGCCCGCGACCTTGCCGCCGTTGATCAGCACATCGTTCGGCCATTTCAGCGCGAAAGGCTCGGCCCGCCCTGTCACGGCGACGAAGGCATCATGGAGGGCCAGCGAGGCGGTAAAGCTGCGCAGCGCCGCCTTTTCGGCCCCGCCCTCGACACGGGTGACGTAAGTCCCGGCGAAATTCCCGCTTGGCTGGTGCCAGACCCGTCCGCGCCGTCCGCGGGCGCTGGTCTGTTTCAGTACGAGGATCCACGTCGGTCCGGGCAGCGTGTCGAACCGGCGCTCGGCTTCGTTCAGGGAACTGTCGGCCGCGTCGAGAACCAGCCGGGCAGTGCCGCCCGGCCAGGTCATCGCGTCTGAGCCACGTGTCACTTGACCAGCGTCATCGCCGCCGCCTGCGCGGCAGCTTCGATCCCGAACAGGTTCACGATCCCGATCACCATGATCGCGGCCGAGGCCATCAGCATGGTCCACAGCACCGGCGAACGCCCGGTTTCCAGAACCGCGCCTTCCTTGCCGAAGTACATGTAGAACACGATCCGCAGGTAGTAGAACGCGCCGATCACCGAGGCGATCACGCCCGCGACCGCCAGCCATGCCAGCCCGCCGTCATAGGCGGCGCGCAGCACGTAGAGCTTGCCGAAGAAGCCGACCAGCGGCGGCACGCCCGCGAGGCTGAACAGCAGGATCAGCATGGCGAAGGCCCGGCCCGGCTGGGCCCGCGAATACATGTTGAGCGAGGCGATATCGACCACCGGCTGGCCGTCGCGTTCCATCGACAGGATGAAGGCGAAGGTGCCGATGTTCATGGTCACGTAGATCGCCATGTAGATCAGCATCGCCTGCACGCCCAGTTCGGTGCCCGAGGCGAGGCCCATGAGGGCGTAGCCCATGTGCGCGATCGACGAATAGGCCATCAGGCGCTTGATGTTGGTCTGCCCGATCGCCGCCACGGCGCCGAGGAACATCGACAGCAGCGACAGCAGCGCCACGACCTGTTGCCAGTCCCCGGTGACGCCGCCGAAGGCGTCATGCGTCACGCGGGCGAACAGGCCCATGGCCGCGACCTTGGGTGCGGTGGCGAAGAAGGCGGTGATCGGCGTCGGCGCGCCCTCGTAGACGTCCGGCGTCCACATGTGGAACGGCACGGCCGAGACCTTGAAGGCGAGGCCCGACAGCATGAACACGAGGCCGAGCAGCAGGCCGATCGGCGCCTGACCCTCGCCCGCCGCGGCGATGATGCCGGAGAAGAGCGTGGTGCCCGAGAAGCCGTAGACCAGCGAGGCGCCGTAGAGCAGCAGGCCCGAGGACAGCGCGCCGAGGACGAAGTATTTCAGACCGGCCTCGGTCGACTTGACGCTGTCACGGCGCAGCGAGGCCACGACGTAGAGTGCCAGCGACTGCAGCTCGAGCCCCATGTAGAGCGACATCAGGTCGCCCGCCGAGACCATCATCATCATCCCGACGACCGCCAGTGCGACCAGCAGCGGGTACTCGAACTTCAGGATGCCGCGGCGGACCATGTAGTCCTGCCCCATCACCAGCACGGCGGCGGCCGAGAACAGGACCACCACCTTGGCGAAGCGGGCGAAGCCGTCGTCGACGAACATGCCGCCAAAGGCCACGGTGTCCGCGTCCCCTGCCCGGCCCATGAGCCAGAGCCCGATGAGGACGAAGACCCCGGCCGTCGCCCATGTGATCATGCCGGCGGCCTTGTCCTTGGTCGTGTAGACCGCCGCGATCAGCGCCACCATCGCGTAGATCGAGATGATGATTTCCGGAAGGATGACGTTCAGATCAGCCTGCATCGTCTGGCTCCGTCAGTGCGAGGCCGCGACGGCGTTGCCCGAAGGCGTGCCGGCAGTCGCGGTTTCATAGTGGGACACAAGCGCCTCGGTCGAGGGGCCGATGATGTCGGTGACAAGGCTCGGGTAGACACCGAGCAGCAGCGTCATGGCGACGAGCGGGGCAAAGATCGCCTTTTCGCGCCGGGTCATGTCGCTGATGGTCTTGAGGCTTTCCTTGATCAGGTCGCCCATGACCACCCGGCGGTAGAGCCAAAGCGCATAGGCCGCCGACAGGATGACGCCCGTGGTGGCCACGGCGGCGACGATCGTGTTGACTTGGAAGATACCCATCAGGGTCAGGAATTCCCCGATGAACCCGCTGGTCCCCGGCAGGCCGACGTTGGCCATGGTGAAGAACAGGAAGATCAGCGCGTAGGCCGGCATCCGGTTCACGAGGCCGCCGTAGGCGTCGATCTCACGCGTGTGCATCCGGTCGTAGATCACGCCCACGCTGAGGAAGAGCGCGCCCGAGATGAAGCCGTGCGACAGCATCTGGAAGATCGCGCCGTCGATGCCCTGGTTGTTGGCCGCGAAGATGCCCATCGTGACATAGCCCATGTGGGCGACCGACGAATAGGCGATCAGCTTCTTCATGTCCTCCTGCACCAGCGCGACGAGCGAGGTGTAGACGATGGCGATGGCCGACATCCAGAACACCAGCGGCGCCCAGAGTTCCGAGGCCACCGGGAACATCGGCAGCGAGAAGCGCAGGAAGCCGTAACCGCCCATCTTCAGCAGGATCGCCGCCAGCACCACGGACCCCGCCGTCGGCGCCTGCACGTGCGCGTCGGGTAGCCAGGTGTGGACCGGCCACATCGGCATCTTGACCGCGAACGAGGCGAAGAAGGCGAAGAACAGCAGTGTCTGCAACCCGCCCAGGATATGGACACCGAGGAAGGTCATGTCCTCGGATCCGAAGTTGAAGGTCAGCAGCGTCTCGATGTCCGAGGTGCCCGCCTGCGCGACCATCGTCACCATCGCCACCAGCATCAGCACCGAGCCGAGGAAGGTGTAGAGGAAGAACTTGAACGACGCGTAGATGCGGTTCGCCCCGCCCCAGATGCCGATGATCAGGAACATCGGGATCAGGCCGGCTTCGAAGAACAGGTAGAACAGCACCAGGTCCAGCGCCATGAACACGCCGAGCATCAGCGTCTCAAGGACGAGGAAGGCGATCATGTATTCCTTGACCCGCGTGTTCACGTCCCAGCTGGCCGCGATGGTCAGCGGCATGATGAACGTGGTCAGCAGGACGAAGAGGACCGAGATCCCGTCGACGCCCATCTTGTACTTCAGGCCGAGCAGCCACTCCCGCTCTTCCACGAACTGGAAGCCGGTGTCCTCGGGGTTGAAGCCGGACAGGATGAACAGCGACACGATGAAGGTCAGCGTCGTCGCGATCAGCGCCACCCACTTGGCGTTGCGGTTGGCCGCCTCGTCGTCCCCGCGCAGGAACACCCCGAGGATCAGCGCCGCGACGGCGGGGATGAAGCAGGTGATGGAAAGCAGGTTCGACATTACTCGGCCCCCCCGCCGATGGACATCCAGGTGACGAGAACCGCAATCCCGATCACCATGGCGAAGGCATAGGTGAAGATGTAGCCCGACTGCGCCTTGCCCGCGAGGCGGGTGAAGAAGGGGATGATCCCCATGGCGACGCCGTTGATCCCGCCGTCGATGGTGTTCTGGTCACCGCGCTTCCAGAAGAAGCCGCCGAGCCAGACCGCCGGACGCACGAAGATGAAGTTGTAGAGCTCGTCGAAGTACCACTTGTTCAGCAGGAACTGGTAGAGCGGCTGTTGCGCGGCGGCCAGCTGCTTCGGACGTTCCGGGTTCACGATGTAGAACCAGTAGGCCGTCGCGAGCCCGAGGATCATCGCGATGAACGGGCTCACCTTGACCCAGACGGGCGAATGGTGCGCGTCGTCCATGACGTGGTTGTCCTCGGCCATGTAGATCGCGCCGATCTGGCCCTCCGGCACCGCCGAATGCTCGCCCGCCCCTTGCGTGGCAGCCTCGCCATGCCCGGCGGATGCCGTTTCGCCATGGCCCGCAGCGGCGGTCTCACCATGGCCCGCGGCCGCGGTCTCGCCATGACCGGCCTCGGCCGACGCATGTGCCGGGATGCCGAAGAAGCGGTTGACCTGATCGTGGCTGCCGAAGAACGAGCCGTACCAGACCATCCCCGAGAACACGGCTCCGAGCGCCAGAACGCCGAGCGGCACCAGCATGACCTTGGGGCTTTCATGCGCGTGGTCGTGCGTGTGCTTGTCGCCGCGCGGGGTGCCGAAGAAGGTCAGGAAGATCAGCCGCCAGGAATAGAAGCTGGTGAACAGCGCGGCGATGACCAGCATCCAGAAGCCGTAACCGCCCATCGTCCCCGCCCAAGCGGATTCGATAATTGCGTCCTTGGACAGGAAACCGGCGAAACCGATGGTGGTCAGCGGGATGCCGACGCCGGTGATCGCCAGCGTGCCGATCATCATCGCCCAGTAGGTGTAGGGGATCTTCTTCCGCAGCCCGCCGTAGTTCCGCATGTCCTGCTCATGGTGCATCGCGTGGATGACCGAGCCGGCGCCGAGGAACAGCATCGCCTTGAAGAAGGCGTGGGTGAAGAGGTGGAACATCGCCGCCGAGTAGACACCGACGCCAGCCGCCACGAACATGTAGCCGAGCTGCGAACAGGTCGAATAGGCGATCACGCGCTTGATGTCGTTCTGCACGAGGCCGACGGTCGCGGCGAAGAAGGCGGTGGATGCGCCGATGAAAACGATGATCGACTTGGCGTCCGGCGCCCATTCGACCAGCGGCGACATCCGGCAGATCATGAACACACCAGCCGTCACCATGGTTGCCGCGTGGATCAGCGCCGACACCGGGGTCGGGCCTTCCATCGCGTCCGGCAGCCAGGTGTGCAGCAGGAGCTGTGCCGACTTGCCCATGGCACCGATGAAGAGCAACAGAACCACGATTTCCGTCGCGTCCCACGAGAAGCCGAGGAATTCGAGGTTCACGCCAGCAAGGCGCGGCGCCTCGGCAAAGATCGTGTCGAAGTCGATGGAATCCACGAGGAAGTAGAGCGCGAAGATGCCGAGCGCGAAGCCGAAGTCACCGACGCGGTTCACCACGAAAGCCTTGATCGCGGCGGCATTGGCCGAGGGCTTGCGATAGTAGAAGCCGATCAGCAGGTAGGATGCGACGCCCACGCCTTCCCAGCCAAAGAACATCTGGACGAGGTTGTCGGCGGTCACCAGCGACAGCATCGCGAAGGTGAAGAAGGACAGGTAGGCGAAGAAGCGCGGCTTGTAGGTCTCGCCTTCTTTCCACTGCGGGTCGTGGTCCATGTAGCCGAAGCTGTAGAGGTGGACGAGCGCCGAGACGGTCGTCACCACGATCAGCATGATGGCCGTCAGCCGGTCGAGGCGGATGGCCCATTCGGTGGCCAGCGTGCCGCTTTCGATCCAGCGCATGATCGGGATGTGCTGGGTGACCCCGTCGAAGGTCAGGAAGGTGACCCACGAAAAGAAGCAGGCCACGAAAAGCAGGCCCGTGGTGATCCACATGGCGCCCCGTTCGGTGACGATGCGCCAGCCGAAGCCCGCGATGATCGCGCCGATGAGCGGCAGGAAGAGGATGAGCTGGACCATCTCGTCAGCCTTTCATCACGTTGACGTCTTCCACGGCGATCGTGCCGCGGTTGCGGAAGAAACAGACGAGGATCGCCAGACCGATCGCAGCCTCGGCGGCCGCGACGGTCAGGACGAAGAGCGTGAACACCTGCCCCGCCAGATCGCCCAGGTAAGAGGAGAACGCGACGAGGTTGATGTTCACCGAAAGCAGGATCAGTTCGATGCTCATCAGCAGGATGATGACGTTCTTCCTGTTCAGGAAGATCCCGAAGATCCCGATGACGAACAGCGCTGCCGCCACCGTCAGGTAATGTTCCAGTCCGATCATGTCCCTCTCGGTCCTTGTCCTTCCGGGCGGCGTTGCGCCCGATGTTCCCTCAGCGGCCCTGCCAGAGCCCCGGGTAATGGTCGTTGCAGGCGCAGGTTTCCTCGGTCTCTCTCAGCCGCAGGATCCGCACGCCGTGCGATTTGCCGTAGACGGCGCGGGCGGCCTGTTCCACCTCGGCCAGTTCGAACCGCTTGCGCGCCTGCGCCTTGTGGCGCAGGAACTCGGTCGCGTTCAGCGTGGCGTCGGCCTCCCACGAGATGCCGTCGATGGCCACCATTCCGCCCGAGCGGCAGTCGGTGATCCGCACGCCGTTGAAATTGTTCAGCGCCGGGATCGGTCCCGGCGCCCCGCCGATGATGCCGTCCGCCGTGTCCAGGTTGCGGTATTGCTCCAGGATGAACCCGCTTTCGGAATAGCCGAAGAACGACGCGCCCGAGACCCGCATTCCGCCTTCCTCGATCTCGCAGGGCGGCAGCGGGGTCAGCGCCTGTGCGCCCCCCGAGACCAGCGCCAGCGAAAGCGCGAGCGTTATGCGGGTCGCCAGTGTCACAGACCCTGCCCCGGCTTGACGTCCTTCAGTTCCATCGCGGTGCGCGGATCGCGCCACATCTGGGCCAGCACGTTCTGACGCTTGACGTCGCTGCGGTGCCGGACGGTCAGGACGATCGCCCCGATCATCGCGACCAGCAGGATCAGGCCCGCCAGCTGGAACAGCAGGAAGTAGCGGTCGTAGATCAGCAGGCCGAGCGCCGCGGTGTTGTGCACGCCTTCGGGCGTCACGGCCGTCCGCGCGGCCTCGGCCGTCTCGGCCTCGGTCCAGGACCCGAAGGCCAGACCGAACTGCATCAGCAGGATCACACCGATCAGCAGGGCCAGCGGCATGTAGCGCGCCATCTCGGCCTTCAGCTCGGCAAAGTCCACGTCCAGCATCATCACCACGAACAGGAACAGCACGGCGACCGCGCCCACGTAGACGATGATCAGCAGCATCGCCACGAACTCCGCCCCCAGCAGGACAAAGAGCCCCGCCGCCGACAGGAAGGCGAGGATCAGCCAGAGCACCGAGTGCACCGGGTTCCGCGCCACGACGGTGAACAGACCGCCGGTCAGCAGCGATATGGCGAACAGGTAGAACGACAGGGTCGCGATCATTCCTTATCCCCTTCCAATTCGTCCATGACCTCCTTGGCGAGGGTCCCCGCCTTGGTCACGGCCGGCACACCGGCGAACATCGTCATCTGAGCGATGGCCTCGGCGATTTCCTGTTTCGTGGCGCCCGCCTCCATCAGGTGGCGCACGGTCACGCGCACCTGGCTTTCGGCCACGGCGCCCTGCATCGTCAGCCCCGCGAGCACGAGGAAGAGCCGCGTCTTGCTGTCCAGCCCCTCCTTGTTGAAGGCCTTGCCAAAGGCGACCTCCATGAACTCCTTGGGCAGGGTCGGCCACATCGCCTCGAACGCCTTGGGGCTGAAATGCTCCAGCGCCGGGTTCATCGCGCGCGCCATGTTCTGCGCCTGCTCGATCATCATCTCGAACGGGTTCTTCGCGTCAGCCATGCGCGCCTCCTCGGGCGATATGTCCGGTCACGCCGCTCATCGGTAGGGCGCGTCCAGCTCGAGGTTGCGGGCGATCTCGGCCTCCCAGCGTTCGCCGTTGGCGAGCAGCTTGGCCTTGTCGTAGAACAGTTCCTCGCGCGTCTCGGTGGCGAATTCGAAATTCGGTCCCTCGACGATCGCATCCACCGGGCAGGCTTCCTGGCAGAAGCCGCAGTAGATGCACTTGGTCATGTCGATGTCGTACCGCGTCGTCCGGCGGCTGCCGTCCTCGCGCGGTTCGGCGTCGATGGTGATGGCCTGCGCCGGGCAGATCGCCTCGCACAGCTTGCAGGCGATGCAGCGTTCCTCGCCGTTCGGATAGCGGCGCAGCGCGTGTTCGCCGCGGAAACGCGGGGACAGCGGGCCCTTCTCGTGCGGGTAGTTCAGCGTGGCCTTGGGCCCGAAGAAGTACTTCAGCCCCATCTTGAAGCCATGCCACACGTCCATCAGCAGGAAGTAGCGGGCGGCGCGGGTGTAGTCGATCTGTGTCATCTCGCGGTCTCCGTCATGTCGGAGGATTTGCTTGCGATCGCCGCGTCGAGGCGAGCGATCAGCGCCATCTTGTCGGCGCGTACCTCGGTTTCGCTTCCGTCGTCGTTGCGGACCCGGTTCAGGAACACGCTGCCGTCGTCGGGCATGTCCCCGTCGGTCCGGGCCAGCCGGGCGCGCATGTCCTGCAGCGTCCTCAGCGACAGCCTGTCCAGCACCGCCATCCTCAGCCCCCCATCGTCCAGCGGGCCCATGCCCCGCCGAGCACCTCGAACTTGGCGAGGAAGGCGACCAGCACGACCCAGCCCAGCGACAGCGGCAGGAAGACCTTCCAGCCGATCCGCATCAGCTGGTCATAGCGGTAGCGGGGGACGATCGCCTTCACCATCGCGAAGATGAAGAAGAAGAACGCCATCTTGGCCACCATCCACAGCGCACCGTCCGGCAGGCCGGGGATCGGCGACAGCCAGCCGCCGAAGAACAGCAGCGAGGTCAGCGCGCACATCAGGAAGATGGCGATGTATTCACCGGCCATGAACAGCAGGAACGGAGTGGACGAGTATTCCACCTGGTAGCCCGCGACCAGTTCGGATTCCGCCTCGGGCAGGTCGAACGGCGGGCGGTTCGTCTCGGCCAGCGCCGAGATGAAGAACAGGAAGACCATCGGGAAGTGCGGCAGCCAGTACCAGCTGAAGAAGCCGTAGTCGCCGTCCTGCGCCCGGACGATGTCGCCGAAGTTCATCGAGCCCGTCGAGATGATCACGCCGATGATGATGAGACCGAGAGAGACCTCATACGAGATCATCTGCGCCGCCGAGCGGAGCGAGCCGAGGAACGGGTATTTCGAGTTCGACGCCCAGCCCCCCATGATCACGCCGTAGACCTCGAGCGAGGAGACGGCGAAGACATACAGGATCGCGACGTTGATGTCCGACAGGACCCATGTGTCGTTGAACGGGATCACCGCCCAGGCGATCATCGCCAGCACGAAGCTGGTCATCGGGGCCATGATGAACACCGTCCGGTCCGCGCCGGCGGGGATCACGACCTCTTTCACGACGTATTTCAGCGCATCGGCCACCGTCTGCAGCAGGCCGAAGACGCCGACCACGTTCGGGCCGCGCCGCAGCTGGACAGCCGCCCAAATCTTCCGGTCGCCATAGACGAGGAACAGGAGCGAGATCATCACGAAGGCGACGACCGCGAGACTCTGCGCGACGATCAGAACGCCGATGCCGAGTGGAGTGGTAAAGAAATCAGCCATCTGTCCCTACACGCCTTTCATACCGTCGGAATCTTGCGTTCCGTGCAGTTCGCGACCTCGACCTCCGCGTCGATGGTCCTGAGCCCATCCGGCAGTGCCGCCGAGATGGTATAAACAGCATCCGCCTGCCATAGGCCACCCTCTTGGGATACATTTGTGCGCACATTCCGCGCAAATCCGTAGCCCCGGATCAGCGCATAGCGCGCCGCGGCGCATTGTGCGTAATCCGCAACGTCCTTGCCGTCCCGCGCGCCCGACATGCGGACGTGGAAATTGACGAGATCGCCCGCCAGAAGACGGGTTTCGATTCCCTGATAGACCGGGTCGAACGGCATCGCCTCGCGCGCCACGGCCTCCTCGACCGGCGTGGGCCGGTCGGCTGCCGCGCAGGCGGCGAGCATGGAGGTTGCCATGGCTATGAAGGACATCCGGACCAACTCCCCGCCCTACTCCGCCGCCATCGGCCGTTCGGACCGCGCCTTGGCCCGAGCCGACAGGTCGGCCATGACTTCGGACGCGCGGGCGATCGGGTTGGTCAGGTAGAAGTCCTTGACCGCGCCGACAAAGCTCGCGTCGCCCAGTTTCCCGGCCTCGAGCGGGGTCCAGCCGTTCTCGGGGACCTCGTCGATGCCCTTCAGGTGCGGCACCTCGCCGATCAGCGCGGTGCGCAGCTGCGCAAGGCTGTCGAACGGCAGCGCCTCGCCTGTCTCGGCGGACAGCGCCCGCAGGATCGCCCAGTTCTCCTTGGCCTCGCCCGGCGCGAAACCGGCGCGCAGCGCCAACTGCGGGCGGCCCTCGGTGTTGACGAACAGGCCGTTTTCCTCGGTCCAGGCGGCGCCCGGCAGGATCACGTCGGCGCGGTGCGCGCCACGGTCGCCATGGCTGCCCTGGTAGATGACGAAGGCACCCTCGCCCACCTCGACCTCGTCCGCGCCGAGGTTGTAGACCACCTCGGCCCCGTCGATCGCGGCGCTCAGCCCGCCCTCGGTCACGGCGCCGATGTCCATTGCGCCGACGCGGCCGGCGGCGGTGTGCAGCACCAGCATCCGCGACTGTGCGGCCTCGGCCATCTGCATGCAGGTGCCCAGAACCGCCGCGCCGTCGGCCTCGCGCAGCGCGCCCTGGCCGATGATCATGACGCCCGGTGTGCCGTGCTTGTCGGAATGGTCCATCTTGGCCAGTTCGGCCAGCGCGGCCCGGTCGGTGCCGATGTGCTCGTATTCATAGGTCAGGTCAGCCGCCTGCCCGATCACCGCGACCTTGGCGCCGTTCAGCCAGGCCTTGCGGATCCGCGCGTTCAGCACCGGGGCCTCGACCCGCGGGTTGGCGCCGACGATCAGGATCATCTTGGCGCTGTCGATATCCTCGATCGTCGCGGTGCCGACATAGCCCGAGCGGTTGCCCGCGGGCAGCTTGGACCCGTCCGTCCGGCACTCGACGGTGCCGCCCAGACCCTCGACCAGCGATTTCAGAGCGTAGGCGGCCTCGACCGACACCAGATCACCGATCAGTCCGGCGACCTTCTTGCCCTTCATCGCCTCGGCCGCGGCGCTCAGCGCCTCGGGCCAGCTGGCGGGCTTCAGCTTGCCGTCCTTGCGGACATAGGGCCGGTCCAGACGCTGGCGGCGCAGGCCGTCCCAGACGAACCGGGTCTTGTCGCTGATCCATTCCTCGTTCACGCCGTCATGGTTGCGCGGCAGGATGCGCATCACTTCGCGGCCCTTGGTGTCGACCCGGATGTTCGAGCCGAGCGCGTCCATGACGTCGATCGTTTCGGTCTTGGTCAGCTCCCACGGACGGGCGGTGAAGGCGTAGGGCTTGGACACCAGCGCGCCGACCGGGCAGAGGTCGATGATGTTGCCCTGCAGTTCCGACTCGAGCGTCTGGTTGAGGTAGGAGGTGATCTCAGCATCCTCGCCGCGCCCGGTCTGCCCCATCTGCATGATCCCGGCCACCTCGGAGGTGAAGCGGACGCAGCGGGTGCAGGAGATGCAGCGCGTCATGTGCGTCTCGACCAGCGGGCCGAGGTCCAGATCGTCGGAGGCGCGCTTCGGCTCGCGATAGCGGCTGAAGTCGACGCCATAGGCCATCGCCTGGTCCTGCAGGTCGCATTCGCCGCCCTGGTCGCAGATCGGGCAGTCCAGCGGGTGGTTGATGAGCAGGAACTCCATCACCCCCTCGCGGGCCTTCTTGACCATGGGCGAGTTCGTCTTGACCACCGGCGGCTGGCCTTCCGGCCCCGGCCGCAGGTCGCGGACCTGCATCGCGCAGGACGCGGCGGGCTTGGGCGGGCCGCCGACGACCTCGACGAGGCACATCCGGCAGTTCCCGGCGATCGACAGGCGTTCGTGGTAGCAGAAGCGCGGCACCTCGACCCCGGCCTGTTCACAGGCCTGGATCAGGGTCAGGGCCGGATCGACCTCGACCTCGATGCCGTCGATGATGATCTTGCGAAGGTCCGCCATATCTCAGTTCTCCTTCAGAAAGGCGGTCCGGCCGCCCATCCCGATAGCGTCTCGTCCGACCACGCCTGCCGCGGCGCAGCGGTCACAGATTTCGTCCCGAATGGCAAGCCGCAGCCCGCCCCCGCGCGCGTCGCGCGGTCGATTATTTCCAGCCGTGCTCATGCCGCCCCTCTGGCCGGCGGCACGGTCGTCAGCCAGCCCTGCGCGCGCATCCAGTCCCAGCCGAAGGCCGCGTCGCTGTCGCCCGCTTCCGTCCGCCGCACCAGCCGGTCCCGCGCTTCGATCAGCGTGGGCCGATCCCCCTCGGGCACCCACCACAGCGCGAGGTAGGCCTGCTTCAGCACTTCGAACCACTCCGCCTTGCGGCGGAAGAACTGCACGTGCAGCGTGTTGAACACGAAATGCTCCAGCGCCTCGGGGCTGTCCCAGACCGAGACTGTGACGGTCAGCAGATCGTCCGTCCCGAAACCATAGAGCGCGTGGCTCGCCGCCGGATCCTCTTTCTCGTCCATCACCCAGACGAATCCCGGCATCCGTGCCGCCAGCCCGTTGATCCGCGCAATATTGTCCGTGAACGCCGCCACGCGCGGATCGCCCCTGGGGGCGACCAGCCGCGCGACGTTGGTCTGCGCCAGATGATATCCGGGTCTTGCCGGCACGCATCTCCCCTATTCCGCCGCCACGGCACAGCCGTGCCGTTTCCACAGGCTCGCCTCTTCCAGCCAGCGCCAGTCGAAAGCCTCTTCGCTCGCCCCGTGGGCGCGCAGCCGGTCCAGCCGCTCCAGCGCCTCGTCCAGTGTCGGGCGATGCCCCTCGGGCACCCACCACATCACGAAGTGCATCGCACCGAGCACCTCGAACCACTCCTGCCGGCGCTCGTAGAACTGCCGGTGCACGGTGTTCCAGACGAAATGCTCCAGCGTCTCGACGCTTTCCCAGACGGTCAGGTTCGCCACGAACTGCGGATCGCCGCCGATCTTCGTCTCCGTGTTGCCGGTGCCGGGCTCGCCCGAGCCCTCCATCATCCAGACAAAGCCGGGCATCCGCTTGCCCAGACCGTTCACCCGGTCGAGCGCCTGCATGAACTCCGCCACGCGCGGGTCGTCGACGGGCGCCACCAGGCGGCCGACATTCAGCTCGGCCAGATGATATCCCGGCCTCAGACCCATCCGCGGCACTCCCCGCTGAAGGTGATCTTGTTGTCCACGATGGCCAGCGACCCGTCCGGCGTGTCCGGCCCGACCGTCCAGTCGATACCGGACCAGCCATGGTTGCGGATGCAGAACTTGGAGGCCTCGTAGCGGGCGGCCTCCTTGGCGCCGTTCAGGCCCTGCGACACGCGGTTGACGGTGACGGCAAAGCGCCGACCGTCTTCCTTGTCCGCCGCCAGCCGCGCCGGGTAGTAGTTGCCGTCGAAAGTCGCACGCGCCTGCCCTGACAGCAGGCTCCGCCCCGACTGCAGCACGCTGCATCCGGAAAGCGCCACGATCAACCCGATCCCAAGTGCCAGCTTCATGCCGCCTCCCCACACCGATGAAAGTCCACCCCGGTCCCGGCCCAGCCGAAGGCCAGCGCGCCCGGCCCCTCCTCGGTCAGGATCCGGAGCCGTTCCGCCGCCTCTTCGATCGTCGGGCGGTGGCCCGGTTCGACATACCACATCACCAGCCGCGGCGTGTCCTGTTCCTCGAACCACTCGGCCCCGCGGGCATAGAACACGCGGTGCACGGTGTTGAAGGCGAACGCGCCCAGGCTTTCGGCATCCGTCCAGACGCTCAGCGTCGAGGCGGTGCGCGGGTTGCCCCCCAGCACGCCGTCGCCGTCGGTCTGCGCCGCGTCCATCTCGTCCTCGCCCAGCATCCAGACGAAGCCGGGACTGCGCTGCGCGATCGCGTTCACGCGGTCCAGCGCGTCGGCGAACTCCGCCACGCGCGGATCGTCCCAGTCGTGCCGCAGCGTGCCGATGTTGAATTCGGCGAAATGACGGGTGGCGCCGGTCATGTGAACACCGCCCCGATCGTCAGCACCCCGAGCAGCAGGCAGCAGAGGAAGCCCGCGACATAGACATAGGTCCGCAGCCCCATGTCGGCGCGGCCCCAGCCGGTGACGTGCACCGTCAGATGCACCACCCGCGTCAGCAGGAAGACCGACGCCGCAAGGTTCACCCAGAACGGCGCGGCATTCGCCAGGATCGCGGCCACGGTCATAGCAGCGAACGGCCCCAGGCTTTCCACCGCATTTTCATGCGCGCGGTAAAGCCGGTAGACACCGCTGTCGTAATCCGCAGCAGGCGCCGCGCCCGAGGTGACGCCGGCCTTGGCCTTGATCCCGGCCGAAACCGGACCCAGCACCAGCGTCATCAGGGCAAACAGCGCCAGCGCGGTCAGCGCGTGGCCATATGGGGCGAATGCCTCCATCCGTTACTCCGCTGCCACGCTCAGGCCGCGCTTGTGCTTGATGCGGTCCTCGATTTCCTCGCGGAAGTTGCGGATCAGGCCCTGGATCGGCCAGGCCGCCGCGTCACCGAGCGCGCAGATGGTGTGACCTTCGACCTGCTTGGTCACGTCGAACAGCATGTCGATCTCCTCTACCGAGGCCTCGCCCTTCACCAGACGCTCCATCACCCGCATCATCCAGCCGGTGCCTTCGCGGCAGGGCGTGCACTGGCCGCAGCTTTCGTGCTTGTAGAACTTCGACAGCCGCCAGATCGCCTTGATGATGTCGGTGGACTTGTCCATCACGATCACCGCCGCGGTCCCGAGGCCCGAGCCCAGTTCACCGCGCAGGTAGTCGAAGTCCATCACGGCGTCTTTCATCTTTTCGCCGCGCACGCAGGGCACCGATGACCCGCCGGGGATCACCGCCAGCAGGTTGTCCCAGCCCCCGCGGATGCCGCCGCAATGCTTCTCGATCAGTTCCTCGAAGGAGATCGACATCGCCTCTTCGACGACGCAGGGGTTGTTCACGTGACCCGAGATCGCGAACAGCTTGGTGCCCGCGTTGTTCTGGCGGCCAAAGCCCGCGAACCACTCCGCGCCACGGCGCAGGATGGTCGGCGCGACGGCAATGGATTCGACGTTGTTCACCGTGGTCGGGCAGCCGTAGAGGCCCGCGCCCGCCGGGAACGGCGGCTTCATCCGGGGCATGCCCTTCTTGCCTTCGAGGCTTTCCAGCAGCGCGGTTTCCTCGCCGCAGATGTAGGCGCCCGCCCCGTGGTGCAGGTAGATGTCGAAATCCCAGCCGGACTTCGCGGCGTTCCGGCCAACCAGACCGGCCTCGTAGCATTCGTCGATGGCCGCCTGCAGGGCCTCTTTCTCGCGGATGTATTCGCCGCGGATGTAGATGTAGCAGGCATGCGCGTTCATCGCGAAGGACGCGATCAGGCAGCCCTCGATCAGCGTGTGCGGATCGTGGCGCATGATCTCGCGGTCCTTGCAGGTCCCGGGTTCGGATTCATCCGCGTTGACCACCAGGTAGGCCGGACGGCCGTCCGACTCCTTGGGCATGAAGGACCACTTCAGACCCGTCGGGAAGCCCGCACCACCGCGACCACGCAGACCGCTGGCCTTCATGATCTCGATGATCTTGTCGCGCCCGAGCGCGATGATCTTGTCCGTCCCGTCCCAGTGACCGCGCGCCTGAGCCCCCTTCAGGGTCCGGTCGTGCATGCCGTAGAGGTTGGTGAATATGCGGTCCTGATCCTTGAGCATCACTTAACCCCTGTCATTTCCCGTTGAGTTGCTGACGCAGCCGCCAGAGCTGCCAGATGTTGATGAAGACCCAGATGAAGGCCGCTATGGCCGCCAGGTCGAACAGAAATACGTAACGGGCGGGCAAGCCCATCCACGGCACGAGCGCGGTGCCGAGCAGCCAGATCACCATCGTGCCCGCGATCACGAGCGCGATCACCCGCCCCTTGCGCGCCATGGCGTGTTCTGTCGTATGCCGGTTGCCGCCGTCCATCGCTCAATACACGCCGCCCTTGTCCACGCGGCCCGAGAATTCGGTCGCGCCGCCCTCGGCCAGAACCTTGGCCTGCGCGATCCAGTCGTCGCGGGTGACCCGGCCCTTGAAGCCCTTCAGATTGTCGTCCATCCACGCCACCTCGGACGCGGTCCAGCCCGCGATCTGGTCGAAGTGGAAGATGCCCAGTTCGTGCAGCAGGTCTTCCAGCTTGGGCCCCACGCCCTTGATCCGCTTCAGGTCGTCCGCCCCGCCTTCGCGGGCGGCGGCCAGACCTTCCGGTTTCAGGCCCGCGTCGGGCTCTGCCGGATCGTCGATGTCTGCCCCGGCGTCCACCGGATCCTCGCTGTCCGCGATATCCGGCATCGCCTCGACCTCGGACGCGCCGTCGTCCTCGGCCTCCATCTCGGCCTCGGCGTCGAACGCCGCCGCGCTGGTGGCCGCCGTCGAGGCGCCTTCCTGCGCGTCGTCCCATTCCGCCGTCGCCTCGTCCTCGGGCATTGCCATCAGGCCGGTCGGGGCCGAAGCCGCGGCGGTCGCGGCCGAAGCACCCGGCGCGGGGGCCGCCATAGGGGCCGGAACGGCGTCCATCGAGCGGTCGGCAGGATCGCTCTCGGCCACCTCGCCAGACGCGCAGAAGATTCGCAGGATCATCACGGCGGCGGCAATACCGACGATCACCGCGATCACCAGGGCCAGCAGGATCCAGACACCGGGACGCATCAGCACATAGGCGAGGATGGCAATGACGGCACCGGCGATCCAAGAGATCGCGGCGCATCTGCCTTCCTTTGTGCTCATGTCCATTCCGTGGTGTCCCCTTGTCCCCGGTCCCTACCCCTCAAGATCAGTCGTAGACGTCGCCCTTCTTGACCCGGCTGGAAAATTCCGTCTCGCCGCCATCGGCCAGCGTCCGGGCCTGCGACACCCAGTTGTCCCGGCTGACGCGGCCCTTGAAGCCGGTAAGGTTCTGGTCGACCCATGCCACCTCTTCCGGACCCCATGCGGCGATCTGGTCGAAATGGTAGAAGCCCATCTCGTGCAGCATTCTTTCGAGCTTGGGGCCGACGCCCTTGATGCTCTTGAGGTCATCCGGACCGCCCTCGCGCGCCGCGCTCAGCGTCTCGGGCTTGACGCCCGGCCCCTCGGCGGCGGTCACCGGCGTGTCGGGCTTGCCGTCCACCTCGGGAGAGGCATTCGCCGTGTTGCCGGTCGCGTCGGCCTCGGGACGGCCCTTCTCGACCGCCTGCGCTTCCTGCTCGGTCACGCCGGTGTCGTCGGCGGGCTTGCCCTTGGACGGACGCGGCTCGTTCGCCTTCATGCGTTCGCCGTTCTTGGAGCTCGAGCCGTCCGCCCCCTTGCCCTGCCAGGGCGCGGTCAGCGGCACCTCGGTCCCGTCGATCCGCTTGATGCTGTCGCCGATCTCGACCGCCAGGGCGGCCGAGGCGTTGTACTGCGTCTTGCCGCTGTCGTATTCCTTGAGGCTGGTCAGCCCGGACAGCGGCTCGGCCGCGAAGCGCCCGTTCTGCGGCCCCGGCACCGGCACCTTGCCCGCCGCCATTTCATCGAGGATCTCGCCCAGACGTTCGGTGGTCAGGTCCTCGTAGTAATCCTTGCCGATCTGCGCCATCGGCGCGTTCGCGCAGGCGCCGAGGCATTCGACCTCTTCCCACGAGAACTTGCCATCGGCGGACAGCGTGTGCGGCTTTTCGGAGATCTTCTTCTTGCAGACGTCCATCAGGTCCTCGGCGCCGCAGATCATGCAGCTGAGGGTGCCGCAAATCTGGATATGCGCAACGGACCCGACCGGTTGCAGCTGGAACATGAAGTAGAAGGTCGCGACCTCAAGTGCCCGGATATAAGCCATGCCCAGCATATCGGCGATGGTTTCGATCGCCGGACGGCTGAGCCAGCCCTCCTGCTCCTGCGCGCGCCACAGCAGCGGAATGATCGCCGAGGCCTGACGGCCCTCGGGATACTTGGTCATCTGAGCCTCGGCCCAGGCCTGGTTGGCGGGCGTGAAGGCAAAGCTCTCGGGCTGATCGTGATACAGGCGTCGCAGCATCGTTCCGGTCTACCTTGTTCTTACGCGGCGCAGGCGCCGCTGGTCAGGCGCACACCGCCGCCCGCCGTCGCTTCCGCGGCCCCGACGGCCATGCGATACTGACCCATCTGGATCGTCTGTTCGCGGTTCATGCCGGTCTGGAACTCGACCGCACGATACTGCGACTCGTTCTCCATGACGCAGCCGATCGAGGCGACCGCCGCATCATATGCCTCGGGCGAGGCCATACCGCTGCCGGTCGGCGGCACGCCGCAGGCGGCGGTCGCTGCGATCAGCACGACGGCTGGGATCAGTCGCTTCATCTCTTGTCCCTCTCTCAAACCTTCAGGGCCACTGCGGGCCCTTTCCGGCGACCTGCGCCACGCGGTCGTGACACACGTCGCAAATGTCATTTCCACTCCAGAACATCGAGGAGATGACCAGCATCGCGATCATTCCGCCCAACGTTCCGCCCCCGAGTGCAAAGCCGAACCTTCCGGTGCGGCCCCAGACCCAGAGCGCGGCGACCGACGCGACCAGCGGGGGAAACACGAAGAACCCCCACTGGAGCAGCCAGTCTGCCATTACCTGTCGACCTCTCCGAACACGATATCCATCGTCCCGATGATCGCCGCCACATCCGCCAGCTGGTGGCCGCCCGCCACGTGGTCCATGGACTGCAGATGCAGGAAGCCCGGCGCGCGCAGCTTGGCGCGGTAGGGCTTGTTGGTGCCGTCGCTGACCAGATAGACGCCGAATTCGCCCTTGGGCGCCTCGACGGCTGCATAGACCTCGCCCGCCGGAACCTTGAAGCCCTCGGTGTAGAGCTTGAAGTGATGGATCAGCGCTTCCATCGAGGTCTTCATCTCGCCGCGCGAGGGCGGGGTCAGCTTGCCACGGGCCAGAACGTCGCCCTGCCCTTCGGGTGCGCGCAGCTTCTCGATCGCCTGCAGGATGATGCTGGTCGACTGGCGCATCTCTTCCATCCGGCAGAGGTAGCGGTCGTAGCAGTCGCCATGCTTGCCGACGGGGATCTGGAAGTCGAACTCGTCGTAGCATTCGTAGGGCTGCGACCGGCGCAGGTCCCACGCTAGGCCGGACCCACGCACCATCACGCCGGAATAGCCCCAGTTCTGGATGTCTTCCTCGGTGATGATCCCGATATCGGCGTTGCGCTGCTTGAAGATCCGGTTCTCGGTCAGCAGCTCGTCGATGTCGTCCAGCCGGTTGGGGAACTTGTGCGCCCAGGCCTCGATATCGTCGAGCAGCTTGGGCGGCAGGTCCTGATGGACTCCGCCGGGCCGGAAATAGGCCGCGTGCAGCCGCGCGCCGCAGGCCCGTTCGTAGAAGATCATCAGGTCTTCGCGTTCCTCGAAGCCCCAGAGCGGCGGCGTCAGCGCGCCGACGTCCATCGCCTGCGTGGTGACGTTCAGCAGGTGGTTCAGGACGCGCCCGATCTCGGAATACAGCACCCGGATGAGCGAGGCGCGGCGCGGCACCTCGATTCCGCAGAGCTTTTCGATCGCCAGGCACCAGGCATGTTCCTGGTTCATCGGCGCCACGTAGTCGAGGCGGTCGAAATACGGCAGGTTCTGCAGGTAGGTCCGGCTTTCCATCAGCTTCTCGGTCCCGCGGTGCAGCAGGCCGATATGCGGATCGCAGCGTTCCACGATCTCGCCGTCCAGCTCCAGCACAAGCCGGAGAACCCCGTGCGCCGCAGGGTGTTGCGGGCCGAAGTTGATGTTGAAGTTGCGGATCTTCTGCTCGCCCGTCTGGGCGTCGCCGAACTGGTTGGAGCCGTCCATCATTTCGCCTCTTCCTTCTTCTCGTCGCCGGGCAGGATGTAATGCGCACCCTCCCACGGAGACATGAAGTCGAACTGCCGGTATTCCTGAACCAGCTTCACCGGCTCGTAGACGACGCGCTTGGCGGTCTCGTCATAGCGGACCTCGGTGTAACCGGTGGTCGGGAAGTCCTTGCGCAGCGGGTGGCCGCGGAAGCCGTAGTCGGTCAGGATCCGCCGCAGGTCCGGATGGCCCGAGAAGATGATCCCGAACATGTCGAAGACCTCGCGCTCGAACCAGTTGGCGCTCGGGTGCACGCTGGTGATCGAGGGCAGCATCTCGTCCTCGCGGACGGAGACGCGTAGCCGGATGCGGTGGTTCTGGTACATCGACAGGAAGTGATAGACCACGTCGAACCGCTTGGCCCGGTCGGGGTAGTCGACGGCGGTGATGTCCACCAGCGTCGAGAACCGGCAGGTCGCGTCGGTGCGCAGGAACTCGACAAAGCCCGCGATGTTCGCGGGCGCAACGTCGACGTTCAGCTCGCCATGGGACACGTCGTAGGCCAGCACGCAGTCCGGGCGCTTGAGCTCGATATGGGCGCCAAGTTCGTTCATCGGCATGGTCCGTTACCTCGTGATCGTGCCGGTGCGCCGGATCTTCCGGGCGAGCTGCATGATACCGTAAAGCAGCGCCTCGGCGGTCGGGGGGCAGCCGGGGACGTAGATGTCTACGGGGACGATCCGGTCGCAGCCGCGCACCACGGAATAGCTGTAGTGATAGTAGCCGCCGCCGTTCGCGCAGGACCCCATCGAGATCACGTAGCGCGGTTCCGGCATCTGGTCGTAGACCTTGCGCAGCGCCGGGGCCATCTTGTTGGTCAGCGTGCCCGCGACGATCATCACGTCCGACTGGCGCGGAGAGGCGCGCGGCGCGACGCCGAAACGCTCAGCGTCGTAACGCGGCATCGAGGTGTGCATCATCTCGACCGCGCAGCAGGCCAGGCCGAAGGTCATCCAGTGCAGCGAGCCGGTGCGCGCCCAGTTGATGATGTCCTCGGTCGAGGTCAGCAGGAAACCCTTGTCCTGCAGCTCGCGGTTGAGGTTCTGAGTGGCGACCTCGGGGTCGATACCGGCGGTATTGGTCCCGGTCATTGCCATTCGAGCGCCCCTTTCTTCCATTCATATGCAAAGCCGATGGTGAGAACGCCGAGGAACACCATCATCGACCAGAACCCGATCATGCTGACGTCCTTGAAGGCCACGGCCCAGGGGAACAGCATCGCGATCTCGAGGTCGAAGATGATGAACAGGATCGACACGAGGTAGAACCTGACGTCGAACTTCATCCGCGCGTCGTCGAAGGCGTTGAACCCGCATTCGTAGGCGCTGACCTTTTCGGGGTCGGGATTGCGGACGGCGACGATGACGGCGGCGAGGATCAGGACGAGGCCGAGACCGATCGCGATGGCCAGAAAGACGAGAATGGGGAGGTATTCCCGCAGCATCTCTTCCAAGGTCGGCTCCTTTGCTTGCGCGGGCAGGCCCTTAGGGCCCGCATTGGCTCTCTGCGGTTTACTCCCGCCCCATGGCAGGGTCAACCGAGCGCGGGCCATTTCAACGCAATCACAAGACGCGCGACACCATATGTCGCGCGCGCAGCAAATAAAGCGTGTACAAGGGCATACAGGTGGGGATCCGGCGCCTTGGCCGCCCGGCGGCGTCATATGACATTGACCGGATCGTGACATTTCCGACGCGCGCCGATTCCCTCGGGGACCGGCGCGCCCGGCGGATCACGGTTTCGGCACGGTCACTTCGACCCGTTCGCCTGCGACGACCTCGAACTCGGCCTTGGCGATCGTTTCGCTGCCTTCGTAGCTGACCGTGGCCACGTATTTCCCGGCCGAGAACGTCCACTGGTGGTCCGCGCCATAGGCCGCTTCGACCCGGTTGCGATCACCCTGGATGTTCTTCTTGGCCTCGAAGATCTGCACGCGATAGGCCTCGGGCGCCGTCACAGCCGCCACGCCCGCGTTCAGCACGACCGAGGGTTCGACCCGCTGGCCCGCCTTCACTTCGAACGGCTCGCTCATCACCTCGGCGGTGCCCATCCGGGCCATCAGCACGAACATTCCTGCCGGGACGTTCAGGGGACGGCTGCCATAGCCGGCCTCGGCCCGTTCGCGTTCACCTTTCAGGTTCTGTTTCTCGTGGAAGATCTGGAAGTAGACCTCGTTCGTCTCGACCATCTCGCCGCCTTCCGAATAGAAGGCCGTCGGAAACACGACCCCCGTGCCCACGACCACCTCGATGGCGGTGGCCTGGCCGGCGGTCAGCGTGACCATCTGTTCGACCTCCGCTCCAGCATGCTGGACCAGCACACGCACCTCGCCCGCGGGCAGGTAGAACGATTTTTCGCCATAGCCCGTCACCCGGATGTCGTTGCCGCTGAACGCCTGCACATACATCTCGGCATCCGGTTCGGTCGCATCGGGCGTCCGTTTCGGCGTGACGGTCAGATAGCCCATGTCCAGCACGATGTGATGCTCGGTCAGCTCGTCCGCGGTGACCGAGACGGGGATCTCCATCTCGACGACCTCGAACTTCATCTTGATCGCGTAGTCGCCCGCCGGGAGGTTGGTGATCAGCGCCGGGTCGTAGAGGGACTCGATCCGGTCCCCGGTGGCCTTGCCGTCAGGGCCCGCCGCGAAGATCTGCCAGTAGGGTTCGATATTGGTTTCCGACACATCCGGGCCGTCCTCGGACAGCGCGACGGTGATCGTCAGGTTGTTCTCCAGCGCCGGTTCTTCCTTGACCGGCTCCGGTTCGGGCGCAGGCGCCGGGGCGGGTTCGGCCACCGCGACCACCGTCTCGGTCAGCGCATCGCTCAGCGCACCCGCGTCGGAGGCTTCGAAATACTGGCCGCCCGTCTCTTCGGCCAGGCAGGCGACCTGCGCGCCCTCTTCCTTCGTCAGCCCGAAGCCCACCACATGGGCCGTGAAATCCACGCCGAGGCTCTCCAGCTCGCGCCCGAGGGCGCAGGGATCGGCCTCGCAGGTCTCAAGCCCGTCGGTGACGAGGATCACGGTCGCCTTGTCCTCGGTGTATTTCAGCGTCTCGGCCGCCATGCGGACAGACGCGGACAGCGGCGTCTTGCCCTTGGGGCTGATCTTCTTGGCGAAGTCACCGATCGCCCCGGCGGATCCGGCGGCGGCGGGCACGGCAAGCTCGATGTCCTCGCAGTCGCCCTTCTTGCGGTGACCGTAGACGATCATGCCCAGCTCGCGCTCTTCGGGGACGCCGCCCAGCACCTCGCCGAGGACGTCGCGCGCGATCTCGATCTTGGATTTGCCCTCGATCTGGCCCCACATGGAGCCGGATCCGTCGAGAACGATCATCGCCCGGTCGGCCGCGAGGGCGGGAAATGCCATGGTGACGGCCAGAGCCGTCGCCGCAAAGCGTTTCAAAAACATGCGCTTACCTATCTTTCCGATGTAAATCACGGAAAGGTTAGCCGCACCCTGCCCTTTGCCGCAAGGTCAGGAATACCCGTAGCCGCGGTCAGGACTGCCAGGGCGGACGGCGCTTGTCGAAGAAGGCCGCGATCCCCTCGCGGGTTTCCGGCCCCTCCCAGCAGGCCACCAGTTCCCCGATGGAATGCTCGATGATCTCGTCGGTGATCGGTGGTCCCAGATACCGCAGCAGCGCCTTCGACCGGGCAACCGCACCCGGCGCGGTTTCGAGGTAGGGCGCCACCTCGGCCTCCACCGCCGCGTCCAGATCCTCTGCCGCGACCGAGCGCGCGAGCAGGCCCAGCTCCACCGCCTGCGGCCCCTTGAACCGCTTGCCCGACATGAACACCTGCCGCGCCCGCGCCTCGCCCATCCTCGCGGCCACGTAGGGCCCGATGGTCGCCGGGATCAGGCCCAGCCGGGTCTCGGTCAGGGCAAACGTCGCGCCGTCGACCCCGATCGCCACGTCACAGACCGACATCATCCCGATCCCGCCGCCGAAAGCGTTGCCCTGCACCCGCCCGATCAGCGGCTTGGGCAGGTCGTTCAGCGCCTTCAGCATCCACGCCAGCGCCCCCGCCTCCTTCGCGCGAACGTCAGGTGCTGCGTCGAATTGCTCGCGCATCCAGCCCAGATCGCCGCCCGCGCAGAAGCTCGCGCCCCTGGCGGCCAGCACCACGACCCGCACGCCGTCGTCGGCGGTCAGTTCGTCCGCCGCCTCGTGCAGTTCGCGGATCATCTGCGCCGACAGCGCGTTGTGCTTGTCCGCCCGGTCGAGCCAGAGCGTCGCCACCCCGCGCCCGTCCCGTTCGATGCTCACCGTGTCTGCCATGTCCGTCTCCCTATCCGATCTGAACCGCGCCCTGCTGGCACCCCGCCGCCTGCACGACCATGCCGTCGGCGTCGAACCACAGCGCCTCGGCGGCCATCACCCCGCGATGGTTCTCGTAGCTCAGGACCAGCATCCGCCAGCCCTCGAACACGTCGACCACCCGGAACCGCAGGTCGGGCTGTGCCGCCAGCGCCTTGCCCCAGTAGTCGCGCAACGCGGCCGTCCCGCGCACCTCGCCATCGCCGGTCAGCACTGCCGCCTTGCGCGAGCGGAAGACGATGTCGGGATGGTAATGCGCGAGGATCCGGTCGAGGTCGTGGCTGTTCCACGCCGCCTCCCACTCCGCCGCGAAGGCCTGCGGATCGGTCACGCCGTCTCGCCCCGCATCGCCCGCGCCATCGCGGCCGCCTTCTCCAGCACAGCGCGGTCGAGCCCGGTCTCGTGCCCGAGCGCCGTCAGCCGGTCATGCACCGCCTCGGTCGCCACGTTGCCCTTGGCGCCGGGCGCATAGGGGCAGCCCCCCAGCCCGCCGACCGCCGCGTCGAAGACCGTCACGCCCAGTTCCAGCGAGGCGAGGATGTTGTCCACCGCCCGCCCGTCAGTGTCGTGGTAGTGTCCGGCCAGCTTCTCCGCCGGGACCTCCTCCATCACCGCGCGCAGCATCGCCGCGATGCTCTCGGGCGTGGCCTTGCCGATGGTGTCGCCCAACGACACCTCGTAAGCGCCAAGCGCATAAAGCGCGCCCGCCACCCGCGCGGCCTCTTCCGGCGCGACCTTGCCGTCATAAGGGCAGTCGGTCACGCAGGAGACATAGCCCCGCATCCTGACGCCTTCGGCCAGAGCCGCCTCGGCCACCGGGCGGAAGCGTTCGAGGCTCTCCTCGATGGTGCAGTTGATGTTCGCCTTGGAAAACCCCTCGGAGGCCGAGGCGAAGATCGCCACCTCGTCCGCCCCCGCCTCGGTCGCGTCCTGGAAGCCGCGCAGGTTCGGCGTCAGGGCGGCAAAGCTCACGCCGTCGGCCCGCCGGATCCGGCGCAGCACCTCGCCCGAGCCTGCCATCTGCGGCACCCACTTGGGGCTGACGAAGCTGGCGCATTCGATCCGGGCGAACCCGGCGCCGCTCAGGCAGTCGACCAGCGCCACCTTCTCGGCCACCGGGATGGGGCGCTTTTCGTTCTGAAGGCCGTCGCGCGGACCGACCTCGAATATCTCGACACGCATTTACCGTCCGTCCACCGAGAAATAATCGTCGTCACTGCCGAACTGGCGGGGCCCGTCCAGCTCCTTGGCCGCCTTGAAGGCAGGCCGCGCCTTGAAGCGTTCGACATAGGCCACGATGTTGGGGAACTGCTCCGTCCGCACGTAGCGTTTCGTGGCAAGGAAGTTCCAGCCCAGCATCGTGTCCGCCGCCGAAAAACCCGAAGGCAGGACCCAGTCCTGGCGCCCCAGCAGATCGTTCACCGGCGCCATCGTCCCCGCCAGCCGCCGCGCCTCGATCTTGACCACCGTGTCCGACCGGTCCTTGGGATCGCGCAGGAATATCCATTGCAGGTTCAGTGCTGCGACATGGTTGGCCATCGTCTCGGCGTAGTGCATCGCCTCGAGGAACGGCACCCGCTCCGCATCGCCCGCAAGCCGCCCCAGCCCATGCTCGGGCCGCGTCTCGCAGAGGTATTCCGTGATCGCGCCGCTTTCGTAGATCGTGTGCCCGTCCACATCCAGCGCGGGCACCCGCCCGCCGGGGGAACGGGCCAGATAGTCCGGCGTCCTCAGCGATCCGTCGGGGATCGCGTAGACCCTGATCTCCGGCGTGATCCCCATCTCCTGCAGCAGCCACAGGATACGCAGGCTGCGCGAGCCCGGCACATGGTGCAGGGTGATATCGCTCATTCTTCCTCCTCCAGCCGGATCAGCGGTGCGCCGGCCTCCACCTGCGCACCTTCCGCCACCAGAACTTCGGCGACAACCCCGTCGCGCGGGGCGGTCAGGGCATGCTCCATCTTCATCGCCTCGAGCACCGCCAGCCGCTGGCCCGCCGTCACGGTCTCGCCCGCCTTCGCGGTCACGACCTTGACCAGCCCCGGCATCGGCGCCTCGATCACGTTGCCGCCCGCGCCCTGCGCCTCGCGCGCCAGCGGGTCGATCACCTCGAACGCCTGCGCCACGCCGCCAAAGACCGTCACGACGCCCCGCTCCGCGTGATGCGCCGGGGCGGCCAGACCGTCGAGCGTCCAGCCATCACGCCACAGCGCCTCGACCACCAGTCCGGCGGTGGAGATCAGCGCATCGCCCCGGCCCCGCATCCTGACGACCACCGTCTCCTCTTCGCCCCGGTGTCGTAAAGCCACCGACCGGTCGAGCGGCGACCACAGGCTGAAGCCCTGGAACGCATCCGGCGCCCCGTCCAGCCCGAGCGCCACCATCGCCGCCCAGGCCCGCTGCACCGCCGTCGCGGGCACCACGGCCGCCAGCGCCTCGATGTCCCGCCCGATCAGGCCGGTGTCCACCTCGCCGCGCCGGAAGCCTTCGTGATCCGCCAGCGCCCCCACAAAGGCGAGGTTCGTCACCGTCCCCGCCACCTGCGTCTGCCGCAGCGCCCGGCTGAGCTGCCGCAGCGCGATCTCCCGCGTGGGCCCGTGTACGATGACCTTGGCGATCATCGGATCGTAGTGCGGAGAGATCACATCCCCTGCCCGCACCCCGGTATCAGCGCGCGCGCCGTCGGGGAAAGACAGCGCCCCGAGCCGCCCGGTCGCGGGCAGGAACCCCTTCTCGACATCCTCGGCATAGAGCCGCGCCTCGAAGGCATGTCCGCTGATCGCCAGATCCTCCTGCGCCACCGGGATGTCTTCCCCCGCCGCCACCCGGATCTGCCACTCCACCAGATCGACCCCTGTGATCGCCTCCGTCACCGGATGCTCCACCTGCAGCCGCGTGTTCATCTCCATGAACCAGAACCCGTCGGTCCTGAGCGGCCCCGAGCCGTCCACGATGAACTCGATCGTCCCGGCCCCGGCATAGCCGATCGCCTCGGCCGCTCGCACCGCCGCCGCGCCCATGGCCGAACGCATCTCCTCGGGCATCCCCGGCGCGGGCGCTTCCTCGATCACCTTCTGGTGCCGCCGCTGCAGCGAACAGTCCCGCTCGAACAGATGCACGGCGCGGGTGCCGTCGCCAAAAACCTGCACCTCGATGTGGCGCGGGTTGGTCACGAACTTCTCGATCAGGACGTCCGGGTTGCCGAAGGCCGTCTTCGCCTCGCCCCGCGCACTCGCCAGCGCATCGGCAAACGCGCCCGGCGTCTCGACCAGCCGCATCCCCTTGCCGCCACCCCCGGCGACCGCCTTGATCAGCACCGGATAGCCGATGGCCTCGGCCGCCGCCGCCAGCACCTCGTCGTCCTGATCGCCGCGATGGCCCGGCACGACAGGCACGCCCGCCTCCTCCATCAGCGCCTTGGCCGCGTCCTTGAGCCCCATGGCCCGGATCGCCTTTGCCGAGGGCCCGATGAACACCAGCCCCGCCGCCTCGACCGCCTCCACGAAATCGGGGTTCTCGGACAGGAAGCCATAGCCCGGATGCACCGCCTGCGCGCCCGTCGCATGACAGGCCGCGATGATCGCGTCGCCGCGCAGGTAGCTCTCGGACGGGGCCGACCCGCCGATATGCACCGCCTCGTCCGCCATCGCCACATGCATCGCGCCCGCGTCCGCGTCGGAATAGACCGCGACCGTGGCGATCCCCATCTCCCGCGCGGTGCGGATCACGCGACAGGCGATCTCGCCCCGGTTCGCTATCAGGATCTTGTCGAACATCATTCCTCCAACGCCTTTTGTAGCACGTCCGCCGTTCGTGCATCGAAGGCGACCAGCGTCACCTCCCAACCCTCGTGGCCGTCGAGCCAGTCCCGCAGCGTCGCCACCGCGACCCGCGCCGCATCCTCGGGCGGATAGCCATAGACCCCGGTCGAGATCGCCGGAAACGCCACGCTCCGGCACCCGGCCGCGTCGGCCAGATCCATCGCCGTCCGGTAGCACCCGGCCAACAGCTCCGCCTCGCCCTGCCCGCCGCCCTGCCAGACAGGACCGACCGCATGGATCACGTGCCGCGCCTTCAGCCCGTGCCCGCCGGTGATCTTGGCGCTGCCCGTCTCGCAGCCGCCCAGACCCCGGCACTCGTCCAGCAGACCCGGCCCGGCGGCGCGATGGATCGCCCCGTCGACACCGCCACCGCCCAGCAGAGACCGGTTAGCGGCGTTCACGATCGCGCAGACGTCGAGCCCCGTGATATCGCCCTGCCAGACCCGGATCACCGCCGCCACCCGCCGCCCAGCAGGGCCTCGGCCTCCGCCGACATCTCGCGCAGGATATCCGCCGCGCCGGGGGCCGAGCGGATCAGTCCGATCCCCTCGCCGACCACGGCAGGCGCAACCTCGGCCCGTCCCTCGTCCGCCGCCCGCGCGAAATCCGCACGTGCCGCGTCACCGGCCTGCAGGGCCTCCAGCCGCCCGGTCCAGGCATCGACGAACCCGCTGCGCATCGTCCTCAGGTCGAACCGCTCCGGCCAGTCGAAGATGCCGCGCGCATAGTCGATCACGTTGCCCCGCACCGTCTGGTCGCCGTCCGCCCCCAGAACCGCGCGCATCTGCCCCTCTGTCACCAGCGCCTCGGGGCTCGCCCAGAACCGCGTCCCGCACAGCACACCGTCCGCGCCCAGCATCAGCGCGGCCGCCAGTCCGCGCCCGTCCGCGATCCCGCCCGCCGCCAGCAGCAGCACCTCCGGCGCCTCGCGCGCCAGCAGGTCCGCCACCTCCGGCACCAGCGTCATCGTCGCCCGCCGCGCGCCGTGGCCCCCGGCCTCGGTTCCCTGCGCCACGATGACATCCGCCCCGGCCTCCAGCGCGCGCCGTGCATCCGACACCGTCTGGACCTGGCAGAACAGCGCGACACCGGCACCCTTGACCGCCGCACCATACGGCACCGGATCGCCAAACGACAGGAACACCGCCCGCGGCTTCCGCTCCAGCACCCGATCGAGCAGGTCCGGAGACCGGTCCAGCTTCCAGGTGATGAAGCCCATTCCGACCGGCGCGTTCCCGGCCTCGGCCATCTCGGTCTCGATCCACCCGGCATCGCAATAGCCGCCGCCGATGAACCCCAGCCCGCCGCCGTTCGACACCGCCGCCGCCAGCCGTCCGCCCGCCACCCGCGCCATTGGCGCGCTGACGATCGGATGGTCCAGCCCGAAGGCGCGGGTCAGTCTGGTCTCGATCATGGCCTCCTCCTTCATCTTGCCGGAAATATGCCGGGGGGTCCGGGGGGCAGCGCCCACCGGGGCTCTCCGCCCGTCCCTACATCCGGAATACCCCGAACCGCGTGTCCTCGATCGGCGCGTTCAGGCTCGCCCGCAGGCTCAGCGCCAGCACCTCGCGGGTCTTCCTCGGGTCCACGATCCCGTCATCCCAGAGCCGCGCCGAGGCGTAGAGCGGATGCGACTGACGCTCGAACATCTCGATCGTCGGCCGCTTGAACTCCGCTTCCTCCGCTTCGGACCACGTGCCGCCGCCGCGCTCGATGGCATCGCGCCGTACCGTCGCCAGCACCCCCGCCGCCTGCGCGCCGCCCATCACGGAAATCCGCGAGATCGGCCATGACCACATAAAGCGCGGCTGGTAAGCCCTTCCAGCCATACCATAATTTCCCGCCCCGAAGGACCCGCCGACCACCATCGTGATCTTGGGCACCGAGGTCGTCGCCACTGCCGTCACCATCTTGGCCCCGTGCCGCGCGATGCCCTCGTTCTCGTATTTCCGGCCCACCATGAAGCCGGTGATGTTCTGCAGGAACACCAGCGGCACCATGCGCTGCGAGCACAGTTCGACGAAATGCGCACCCTTCTGCGCGGCCTCTGAGAACAGCACGCCATTGTTCGCGACGATCCCCACCGGGATGCCTTCGACATGGGCGAAGCCACATACAAGCGTCTCGCCAAACCTTTGCTTGAACTCGTCAAATCGCGATCCGTCCACCACCCGCGCGATGACCTCGCGGATGTCGTAGGGCGTCCGCAGGTCGGGCGGCACGACCCCCAGAAGCTCCTCCGGATCGTAGGCCGGCGCCTCGGGCGCCTCCATCCGCACCGTGCGTGCCTGCCACGCGCCGTCCCCCGCGCCGAGCCCGGCCACGGCCCGCCGCGCCAGCGCCAGCGCATGGCCGTCGTCCTCGGCCAGGTAATCGGCCACGCCCGACAGCCGCGTGTGCACGTCCCCGCCGCCAAGGTCCTCTGCCGTCACGATTTCCCCAGTCGCCGCCTTCACCAGCGGCGGCCCGGCCAGAAAGATCGTGCCCTGTTCCTTCACGATGATCGTCACGTCGGACATCGCCGGCACATAGGCCCCGCCCGCCGTGCAGGAGCCCATGACGACAGCGATCTGCGCGATCCCCTTCGCGCTCATCCGCGCCTGGTTGTAGAAGATGCGCCCGAAGTGGTCGCGGTCGGGAAACACCTCGTCCTGGTTGGGCAGGTTCGCGCCCCCGCTGTCGACCAAGTAGACGCAGGGCAGATGGTTTTCTTCCGCGATTTCCTGCGCCCGCAGGTGCTTCTTGACCGTGACCGGGTAATAGGTCCCGCCCTTCACTGTCGCGTCGTTGCACACGACCATCACGTCGCGCCCCTGCACCCGGCCCACGCCCGCGATCAGCCCCGATCCGGGGGCCGCGCCGTCGTACATGCCATGTGCCGCCGTCGCCCCGATCTCGAGGAATGGCGAGCCGGGGTCGAGCAGCCCGGCCACCCGGTCGCGTGGCAGCAACTTGTTCCGCGACAGGTGCCGCTCGCGCGCCTTTGCGCCGCCACCGGCTGCGGCGGCCTGCGCGGCTTCGCGCACGATCTCAATGGCTTCCATGTGGCCCTTGAAGTTCGCGCGGAACTCGTCCGATCCGGCGATCGCTTTCGATATCAGCTTCATGCCTTCATCATCCTCCGTGTCCGGCCCACGATGAACCCCGTGACGGCCACCGCAAAGACGTAAAGCCCCGCGATGGCGCCAATCATGATGGCCCAGAGTGCGCCTTCCGACAGCGCCATGTCGACCTCCAGCGCAAAGATCGCCACCGCGAAGAGGATCACCGCGGCCAGCCCCCAGTAGAGCCCTTCGCGGAACTGTCCGCCCTCGGTATGGACCATGTGCAGCCGTGCCTGGCAGTTCGGGCAGGCCTCGAAATAATGCGCCGGACGGATCCGGCTCTTGGTGCCCGCGTGGGTGTAGATCGACTGTTCCGCCCCGCAGTCCGGGCAGGTCAGCCCGGCGATCCGTGTCGCCATGCCTTCGAGTATCAAGAGACCTCCTTCGCCGCGCGGGCTTTCAGTTCCTTGCGGATGACCTTGCCGGTGACCGTCATCGGCAGCTCGTCCACGAAGCCGATTTCGCGCGGGCGCGAGTAGCTGGCAAGGTGCTGCCCCACGAATTGCATAAGCGCGTCTGCCAGCGCGTCCGTAGGCGTAAGGCCGGGGCGCAACACCACGTAAGCCTTGACGATTTCCGTCCTGAGCGGGTCCGGTTTGCCGACCACGCCGCAGGTCGCGACGGCCTCGTGTTTCAGCAGGCAGTCCTCGATCTCGGCCGGCCCGATCCGGTAACCGGCCGAGGTGATGACGTCATCCTCGCGTCCCACGAACCGCAGATAGCCGTCCTCCATCACGCCCCGGTCGCCGGTCAGCATCCAGTCGCCGCGGAACTTCGCCGCTGTCTCCGCAGGTTTCTTCCAGTATTCCAGCAGCATGGAGGCCGATCCTGCCCTGACCGCGACGTCACCTTCGCCGTCGGTCACCGCGCCGTCCGCGTCTATGACGGCCACCTGGTGTCCCGGCACGGGTCGTCCGATCGCGCCGGGCCGCACCGGGTAGAGCGCGGCGCAGGAGGAGACGATCATGTTGCACTCGGTCTGGCCGTAGAATTCGTTGATCGTGACCCTGAGCGCCCGGCGCCCCCAGTCCAGCATCTCGGCCCCGAGCGGCTCTCCCCCGCTGCCGACCGACCGCAGGCCGTCGATCCGCGCGTCCTCGGCCTTCAGCATCCTGAGCGCGGTCGGCGGGAAAAACACATTGCGGACAGAGCCTTCGGCGATGATCCTGCGGCACTCCGCGACATCGAACTTGCTCATCCGCGCCGCGACCACCGGCACGCCGAGCGCGAGGCCCGGCATCAGCACATCGAACAGGCCGCCAATCCAGGCCCAGTCCGCGGGCGTCCACAGGCAATCGCCCGGTTGCCCCAGCAGGTCGTGGCTCAGCTCCACCCCCGGCAGGTGGCCGGTCAGCACCCGGTGGCCGTGCAGCGCGCCCTTGGGCGCACCGGTGGTGCCCGAGGTATAGATCAGCACCGCCGGATCCTCCGGCCCGGTCTCGGCCATCTGGCCGCCGCGCGTGCTGTCGGGCAGGTCGGCGGCGGTGATCGTGGCGCAGCCCATGCCATCCAGCATTGCGCGCCCCTCGTCATCGGTGACAACAACGCCCGCGCCGCTGTCGCCGACGCGGGAGGTCAGCGCATCGCGACGGAACAGCTTGAACAGCGGGACCGAGATCGCCCCCATCCGCCAGGCCGCGATATGGGCGGCGGCGGTAAACGGTGATTGGCTGAGCAGCACGCCCACCCGATCCCCGCGCCCGATCCCGCGCTCCAGCAATGCGACCTCAACCCTACGGGACAGTTTCCAGACGTCGCCGTATGTGACATCGCGCCGTACGCCACCGGACAGGTCGATGATCGCCACGCGGCCGGGTTCACGCACCGCCCAGCCGTCACAGACCTGCGCGGCCATGTTCAGCGTGGCGGGCAGGTCCCAGCGGAAGCCTGCGCGGAGCGTTTCGTAGGAGGCGGAGCGTTTCAACATCTCAGTACGGGTTCAAGCGCCACCAGCGCCCGCGGTGGTCGATATCATAGCGGTAGAGCTTTCCCGGCCCGAGTGCCGGCGGATCGCAGATCACGGTGATCCAGATATCGTCCGAGGCACCGGGATGCCCGGCGCAATCGGTCATGGCGGCGGCATGGCCACGCGCCTGTTCCATCTCGACGTAGTCGCGGGCGACTGTCTCGATCGCCGCGCCCTCGTCGCGACTGGCCCAGTGCCAACCCGCGCGCAGCCCGAAGAAGGCGGAAACGAGGATCAGGACAAGAGTGACCATCCGGACCACCTCACTGCATCGCGGCCATCAGTTCACGCCCGATCAGCATCCGCCGGATCTCGGAGGTGCCCGCGCCGATCTCCATCAGCTTGGCGTCGCGGAAGATGCGTCCGACCGGGTTGTCGTTCAGATAACCCGCCCCGCCGAGCGCCTGCACCGCCTGATGCGCGACGACCATCGCTTCCTCGGACGCGTAGAGCACGCAAGCCGCCGCGTCCTGCCGCGTCACCTGCCCGCGATCACAGGCCTTGGCGACCTCGTAGACATAGGCCCGAGCGGTGTTCAGCTTGGTGTACATGTCCGCGATCTTGCCCTGCATCAGCTGGAAATTCCCGATCGGCTGGCCGAACTGCTTGCGCTCGACCATGTAGGGCATCACCTCGTCCAGACAGGCGGCCATGATCCCGGTGCCGATCCCCGACAGCACGACTCGCTCGTAGTCGAGACCGGACATCAGCACGCGCACGCCCTTGCCCTCCTCGCCCAGCACGTTTTCGAACGGCACCTCGCAATCCTCGAAGATCAGCTCGGCCGTGTTCGATCCGCGCATCCCGAGCTTGTCGAAATGCGGGGACGTGGAGAAGCCCTTCATCTCCTTCTCGATCAGGAAGGCGGTGATGCCCTTGGACCCGGCATCGGGGTCGGTCTTGGCATAGACGACCAGCGTGTCGGCGTCGGGGCCGTTGGTGATCCAGTACTTGTTGCCGTTCAGGACATAGCGGTCGTTGCGCTTCTCCGCCCGCAGCTTCATCGACACAACGTCGGATCCGGCGGAGGGTTCGGACATCGCCAGCGCGCCGACATGCTCGCCCGAGATCAGCCGCGGCAGGTAGCGGGCCTTCTGTTCCTCGGACCCGTTCAGCTTGATCTGGTTCACGCAAAGGTTCGAATGCGCGCCGTAGGACAGCGAGACGGAGGCGGAGGCGCGGGCGATCTCCTCGACCGCGATGACATGGGCGAGGTAGCCCATGCCGGTGCCGCCGTATTCCTCGGGCACCGTGAGACCCAGCAGGCCCATCTCTCCGAGTTCGCGCCACAGCGCCGGGGGAAACTCGTTCGACCGGTCGATCTCGGCGGCCATCGGCTTGATGCGCTCCTGCGCCCAGCGATGCACCGCATCGCGCAGCGCGTTCACGTCCTCGCCCAGATCGAACGTCATGGAGCCAGTGAACATCGGCGCCTCCCCTCGCTTTTATTGAACACTTGTTCACATAGCTGGCACATCGCCCGAGTCGGGTCAAGCGGCGGGAACCGCCTTGCCTCCGGCGCGTTCATCGGACGACCCGCCGCAAGGGCGGAGGAAAGAAAGGAGCCTTCCATGAAAGACCTCACGCACGAGCAGAAAGATACCTTCTGGGACCGGATGGACGATGTCCGCGCCGGGATGCTGCACACCGCGCCGGACCGCGTGGTGCCGATGTCGCATTACGTGGACGAGGATCGCGGCGTGATGTGGTTCATCACCGCCGCCGGGACCGACGCCTTCGAGGCCGCCAAGGCCAACCAGGCTGTGCACTACGTGGTCGCCGAAGCGGGCGCCAAGATCTACGCCAAGGTCGACGGCACGCTGAGCGTGTCGGACGACAAGGCCAAGCTGGACGAGCTGTGGTCGCCCATTGCGGCGGCATGGTTCGAGGACGGCAAGAACGACCCCGATGTCCGGCTGGTGATGTTCAAACCCTCCAAGGCCGAGGTCTGGCTGACCGACGGCGCGGCGGGCTTCCTCTACGAGATCGCCAAGGCGAACCTGACCGAGCAGAAGCCGGACATGGGCGAGCACGGCGTGGTCCGCTTCTGATGCGCGCCGCGATCATCGCGGCACTGATCGCCGCCCCCCTTTCCGCCGCTGCCGAGCAGGTCGGAGAGGTGGGCGTCGACTGGGTCGGCAACGACATCATCATCGAGGCGATCGCCGACCCGGACGTCAAGGGGGTCACCTGCCACGTCGCCTATTTCGAACGCGGGCTGATCGACCGGCTGAGCAAGGGCAACTGGTTCGAGGATCCCTCGAACGCCTCGATCGCCTGCCGCCAGACCGGCCCGATCGAGATCGGCGACATCGACCGCGACGAGGATGGCGAGGACGTGTTCCGCACCTCGCGCTCGATCATCCTCAAGTCGCTGCGGGTCAAGCGGATCTTCGACGAGAAGAACCAGACGTTGATCTACCTCGCCCATGCAGCCGAACTGACGGACGGGTCGGCAAAGCTGTCGATATCGACCGTTCCGCTGTACGGCGCGACAAAGGCGGGCACGACCGGCGAGTGACCGGTCGCGCCCGGTGCGTCACTTACATTGCGGCCAGTGACCTTGCCTCGTTCTGCGCCACGAGTTGGAAGGGCTGCGGCACTGTCTCGACCTGCATCGACTTGCGGTAGCGGACGAGGATGATCGCCGGGCTCCTGACGTCATGGGCCTTCACGTCTGCGGCGAGGGCGCCGAGCGTCGTCTCCAGATGCCGTTCCTTCCCGGTCGAGCAGGATTCCACGATGTCCACCGGACAGGCGCCCGGCACGCCGGAGGCCATCAGGTCCGACTGCACCCGGCCCGCCTGTTCCACCGCCATGTAGAATGCGACCGCCGTGCCCGGCCGGGCCAACGCCGAATAATCCGGCGCCGGATCGCCGGGACGGCAGCGCCCGGTCGATATCGCGAAGGTGTCCGTCTCGCCGCGTTCCGTCAGGGGGCGGCCAATCGCGGCGGCGGCGGCAGAGGCGGCGGTGATGCCCGGCACGATCTCCACGTCGATCCCTGCGTCACGCGCGGCGGCGAGTTCCTCGCAGGCGCGGCCAAAGATCGAGGGATCGCCGGATTTCAGCCGCACGACCCGCCTGCCCTTCGCCGCCTCGGCCACGATCAGCCGGTCGATCCGCTCCTGCGGCCACGCGGTCGCCCCCAACTCCTTGCCGACATAGACCCGGTCCGCGTCGCGGCGGGCCAGCTCCAGCACCTCGGGATCGACCAGCCGGTCGTAGAAGATGACGTCGGCCTGCTGCAGCCGCTGCACCGCGCGCAGGGTCAGCAGATCCCGCGCGCCCGGCCCGGCCCCGACCAACGCGATATGCCCGGCCCGCTCCGGCGCCGCGCCCTCGGCAATCGCGGACTTCAGCATCTCCGCCGCCTGCCGCTCCCGCCCGGCCAGATGCGCGCGCCAAGCTTCACCGGTAAAGGCCCATTCCCAGAACGCCCGCCGGTCCCGCTGGGAAATGCGCTCCGCCACCGCATCGCGCAACCGCCCGGCAAGGGCAACGAAGGCCCCGAGGCGCGGCGACAGCATCGCCTCGATCTCGGTCTTGATCGCGCGGCCGAGGACCGGGGCCGTCCCCTCGGTGCCGATGGCCACCACCACCGGATCGCGGTCGACGATCGAAGGGGTGAAGGCATCGCAGAGATCCGGCCGGTCGATGACGTTCACCACCGCACCGGCGGCGCGGGCGGCATCGGCCATGTCACGGTCCAGCGCGTCGTCGCCGGTGGCGATGAAGACGAGCGCCGCGGCCTCGAAGCTGTCCGGTTGCAGCGAGTGGTGGTGATCCGCCCGGCCCGAGGCCACGACAGACGCCACCTCGGCGTCCAGATCGGCCGCAATGACGCGCAGCTGCGCCTCGGTCTTCAGGATCAGCCGCATCTTGCGCGCGATCTCTTCGCCGCCGCCGCAGAATACGACGCGGCGTCCGTCCATGCGCAGAAACATCGGGAAGTTTTTCATCTTGATGGTCCTCGATAAAAACGAAAATGGCCGCCGACACCCACACGTGATCCGTGTGCGGTCGAGCAGCCTTGCCCAGTACCCATGCTTCGGGAAATCGCGACGCCGTTGTCGCTGGGTTCTTCTACAACGAAACGGCCCGCGGACAAAGGAGATTCCGCCGAATCCGCCCCCGCTATTCGTCGGTCAGCAACCACCTGCCCATGCGTTCATCACGCGGCGGGCCTGCGCGCGTTCCAACCCGCCTCGGCCCGTGCGAGCGCATCCGCCACACCGCAGGTCTCGAGCGCGAGTGCCGCGGTGCCCGTCACCACCTGACGCTCGAAATCGCCCATCTCGCCCGGATCGCCCGCCAGCCGCCGGGTCTCGTCGCTGATGGCCGGAAAGGTCACCTGCCACGGCACGCCGGCGCGCAGCCCGAAGGCCGCGATGTCCTTGGACGGATGGCGTTCGAACTCACCGCCGCCACCCTTGATGACGCTCAGGTCACGCCAGCCCATCAGGGCCGCCGCATCCGCCTGCAGGAGCCGGTAGGACGGGTGGAACACCCCCTGCACGCTGGCCGCCGCACGGCCCGGGTTCAGCATCCGGCACACCGTGTTGATGCAGGATCTCAGCCCCAGTACCGCCCGCAGGTTCAAAAGCGCGAAGAGCGCGGGCTGCGCCACCTCCAGCGGCAGGTAGGCAATACCATGTGCCGCGATCAGTGCCCCCGCGTCCTCCGTCGAGCCGGCCACCGGAATGCCGGCCTCCTCCAGCCCCGCCCGGACCTTGGTGTCCGCCCCGTTCCAGCCGTGCATCAGGACGCGGTGCCCCTCGTCCGCCACCATCCGCGCCGAGGTGAGGAACAGCGGCGCGCCCCGCGTGCGGCCCGCCGCGTAGCTCGGCCAGTCGAGGTCCACGCCCTCGACCGGCGCGACCGCCCCCTGCGCCGCACCGGCAAAGCCCGCGATCTCCTCCGCCGCCTCGCCCTTCATCCTCAGCAGCATCAGCAATGCGCCGACGGCCTCGGGCGCGGCCCCGCCCGACAGCATCAGCTGCATCGCATCCGCCGCCTCGTCCCGCGTCAGGCTGCGCGACCGGCCCGGACCACGGCCGAGGGTGCGGACATGGTCGGCAAGGCTCATTCCGCCGCTTCCCTCGGTGCGATCACGGCCAGCAGGGCCGCGATCTCGGGCCGGCAGGAGCCGCAGTTCGTTCCGGCCTGCAGCGCCTCGCCGATCGCCTCGACGCTCAGCAGGCCGCGCTGCTCGATCGCCGCGACGATGGTGTTCACGCCCACGCCGAAGCACGAGCACAGGATCGGCCCCGGATCGGGCTGGCCCGCCGGACGGCGGCCGCCCAGAACCTGCGGCGCGTCGGTGCCCGGCAGGTCGGCGAGGTAGTCGCGCATCACCGCCACCGGTTCGCGCGACACGAAGAGCGCGCCGATCAGCCCGTCCGCATCGCTCAGCGCGATGCGCGCGATGCCCCGCGCCGCGTCCCGGATGCTGGACACCTGCGCATCATCGGCACCGAAGATGCGCCGGGCCTCCGCCTCCCAGTCCGCGACCTCGGCAAGGCCCGCGAGTTCGGCACGGTACCCGGACTGTGTCGGCGCGGCGGCCCAGTAGTCGCTGTCGAGCCGCATCGCCCGGCGCGACACGGCAAAGCCGTACCACGCGGCGTCGAACAGTTGGACCGACACGACGGCGGCCTTGCTCTCGGGCTGGCCCGAGACCGGGTCGGTCACGGCGGGCACCACAGCGTCGATCCGGGCTGAAGGCGCGGTTTCACCGGTCCAGTGCATCGGCGCAAAGACCTGGCCGGAGCGGACCGCATCGGTGAGCCGCGCCCGCAGGATCGCCTTGCCCGCCGGGCTTTCGATCCGCACGAGGTCGGACGCCTTGACGCCCAGCCGTCCGGCATCGGCGGGATGCAGGTCGAGGAACGGCTCGGCCAGATGCGCGGACAGGCGCGGGCTGAGCCCTGTGCGGGTCATCGTGTGCCACTGGTCGCGGATGCGGCCGGTGTTCAGCCGGAACGGATAGCGCCGTTCCGTCCGCGCGGCGGGGGGCGTCCAGCGCACGGGCACCATGCGGGCCTTGCCATCCGCGTGAAAGAACCGGCCGTCCGCGAAGAAGCGTCCGCCCTGCCGTTGCGTTGTGACCGGCCAGCGCTGCGGTTCGAACCCCGCATAGTCGTCCTCGCCCATGCCGGAGAGGCCGGAGATGTCGAAATCCCGCCCGAACCGGCCCGCGATCCCGGACAGCGCGGCATATTCACGGAAGATCTCGGCGGGTCCGGCGTAGTCGAACGCCTCGCTCCATCCCATGCGGCGGCCGACCTCGGCGAGGATGGCCCAGTCCGCGCGGGCCGTCCCCGGCGGGGTCAGCACGGCGCGCTGGCGGCTGATCGTGCGGTCGGAATTGGTGACGGTCCCGTCCTTCTCGGCCCATGCCGACGCTGGGAGCAGCACATGCGCCAGCCGCGCGGTATCCGTCGCGCCGGTCACATCGCTGACCACGACGAAATCGCAGCCCGCGATGGCCTCGCGGACCCGGTCGGCATCCGGCAGGGTGACGGCGGGGTTAGTGTGGATGATCCACAACGCCTTGATCCGCCCGTCTCCGACCGCGCGGAACATTTCGACGGCCTTGAGGCCCGGCGTCTCGGCGATCCGGGGGGCCTGCCAGAATTCGCGCACCGCCGTGCGGTGGTCGGCGTTTTCCAGGTCGAGGTGGCAGGCCAGCATGTTGGCCAGCCCGCCGACCTCGCGCCCGCCCATGGCATTGGGCTGGCCGGTGACCGACAGCGGGCCGCAGCCCGGCCTGCCGATCCGGCCGGTGGCGAGGTGGCAGTTGAGGATCGCGTTGACCTTGTCGCTGCCCGAGCTCGACTGGTTCACGCCCTGGCTGAAGACGGTGACGACCTTCTCGGTGCGGATGAACATCTCGCAGAAGGCCGCGATCTCGTCCTCGCGCAGGCCGGTTTCGGTCGCGATATCCGCCTGTGCCGCGCGCAGCGCATCGTCGAAACCCTGCACGTTGGCGAGGTAGCCGGCATCCACCGCGCCCGCCTCGTAGATCGCCCCGAGCAGCCGGTTGAACAGCGCCACGTCCGCGCCCGGCGCGATGGCGAGGTGCAGGTCGGCCGCGTCGCAGGTGGCGGTGCGGCGGGGGTCGATGACCACGATCCGCGTGCCCCGCGCCTTACGCGCCGCCAGCAGCCGCTGGTAGAGGACCGGGTGGCACCATGCGAGGTTGGAGCCGACGAGGACGACCAGATCGGCCTTGTCCAGATCCTCGTAGGTCTGGGGCACCGTGTCGGTCCCGAAGGCGCGCTTGTGCCCCGCCACGGTCGAGGCCATGCAGAGCCGGGAGTTGGTGTCGATATTGGCCGAGCCGATGAAGCCCTTCATCAGCTTGTTGGCGATGTAATAGTCCTCGGTCAGCAGCTGACCGGAGACGTAGAAGGCCACGCTGTCCGGCCCGTGTTCGGCAATCGCAGCCGAGAACCTGTCGGCCACCAGCTGCAACGCGCTGTCCCAGCCGGTGTCCTGTCCGTCCACTTGCGGGGACCGCAGGCGGCCAGCCGTGCCCACGGTCTCGGCCAGCGCCGAACCCTTGGAACACAGCCGCCCGCGGTTGGCCGGATGCTCCGGATCGCCGCGCACGGCCAGTCCGCCCTGCCCGTCCGGGCGCAGGAGAACGCCGCAGCCCACCCCGCAGTAGGGGCAGGTCGAGCGTGTTTCCGGCAGGCCCGACCCGTCCATCACGCAGCACTCCGCCGTCCGACGGCGGTGCCGTCGATCAGGATGCGGCCGCCTTCGACGCGCACCGGGAAGGTGGCGATGCTGCCCTCTTCGCCCTGCGCCTGCCCGGTGTTCAGGTCGAACACCCAGTTGTGCAGCGGGCAGGTCACCTTGTGCCCGTGCACGATCCCGTCGGACAGCGGCCCGCCCTTGTGCGGGCAGCGGTCGGCGGTGGCAAAGACCTCGGCCTCGCCCGTGCGGAACACGGCGACGCAGCCCATGGCGGTCTTGAGGACGCGGGCCCCGCGCAGGGGGATGTCCTCGATGTCGGCGATGTCGATCCAGCTCATTCCGCGGCCTCCAGCGTCAGGTCTGCAAGGGGGGCGTAGCGCTTGCGCTCGGTCGCGACATGCTGCGCCCATGGGTCTTTCCGATAGACGGACTGCGAGATCTCGAAGCGTTCGACCAGCGCACGGCGGCTGTCGAGGTCGTCGACCACCCGCTCCTTCACCCAGTCGAGCCCGACCTTGGCCACCCACTTGTAGGGCCGGTCGAGGTACTTCGCGTTCTCGCGGTAAAGCTGGATGAAGGCGATGGTCAGCTCGATCGCCTCCTCCTCGGTCGTGGCGTTGGCCAGACGTTCGGTTTCCTTCACGTCCATCCCCGCTGCGCCCGCTACACCGACCTGGTAGCCGCTGTCGACGCAGACGATGCCGACGTCCTTGCAGGTCGCCTCGGCACAGTTCCGGGGGCAGCCCGAAACGCCCAGCTTGACCTTGTGTGGCGTCCACGAGCCCCAGAGCACCTTTTCCAGCTTGATCCCCAGCCCGGTCGAATCCTGCGTCCCGAACCGGCAATGGTCGGATCCGACACAGGTCTTCACGGTCCGCAGACCCTTGGAATAGGCATGACCCGACACCATCCCGGCGCGGTTCAGATCGGCCCAGATCGCCGGCAGATCCTCGCCCCGGACACCCAGCAGGTCGATCCGCTGGCCACCCGTCACCTTGACGGTCGGGACGTTGTACTTGTCCGCGGCGTCGGCGATGGCGCGCAGTTCGTCCGGGGTGGTGATGCCCCCCCACATGCGCGGCATGACGCTGAAGGTGCCGTCCTTCTGGATGTTGGCGTGCTTGCGCTCGTTGACGAAACGCGACTGCGGGTCGTCGGCATATTCCAGCGGCCAGTCCGCCAGCAGGTAGAAGTTCACCGCCGGGCGGCAGACATGGCAGCCGTTCGGGGTCTTCCACCCCAGTTCCTGCCAGACGGCGGGCTGGGACTTCAGCTCCTTCACCTTGATCAGGCGGCGGACATCTTCGTGCGTGTGGTCGGTGCAGGCGCAGACGGGCTGCGCCGCCGGCATCTTGAACGAGTCGCCGAGCTGCAGCTGCAGCACCTGTTCCACCAGTCCGGTGCAGGTCCCGCAGGAGGCGCTGGCCTTGGTCTTGGCCCGCACGGCGCCCAGATCGGTCGCCCCGCCCGCGATCGCGTCGACGATGGTCCCTTTGCAGATGCCGTTGCAGCCGCAAATCTCCGCATCAAGCGGCAATGCTGCAACGGCTGACAGAGGGTCCGCGGCGGCTCCTCCCTGGTAGGCCGGGCCGAAGATCAGCGTCTCGCGCATCTCGGCAATGTCGGTGCGGTCCTTGATCAGGCTGTAGAACCAGGCGCCGTCCGCGGTGTCGCCATACATGACGGCACCGATCAGGCGGTCGCCCTCGATCACCAGCCGCTTGTAGACCCCGCGCGAGGGATCGCGGAACACGATGTCCTCGCGGTTCGCCGCATCGGCGAAGTCGCCCGCGCTGAACAGGTCGCAGCCCGTGACCTTGAGCTTGGTGGACACTTCCTTGTTCACGAAGGCATCGGCCGTCCCGGTCAGCGTATGCGCCAGCACCTTGGCCTGATCGTAGAGCGGCGCGACCAGCCCGAAAAGCGCGCCGTTGTGTTCGACGCATTCGCCGAGGGCGAGGATGTCCGCATCGGACGTCACCATCTGGTCGTCCACGTGGACCCCGCGCCCGACCGCCAGCCCGGCCTCCTTGGCCAGCGCGACCGAGGGACGGATGCCGACCGCCATAACCAGCAGGTCGCAGGGCAGTTCGGTGCCGTCATCCAGGCGCAGCGCCGCGGCGCGGCCGTCCGGTCCGGCGACGATCTCCTCGGAGTTCGCTCCGCAGAGAACGGTGATCCCCTTCTCCATCAGCGACCGGCGCAGCAGGAAGCCCGCGCTTTCGTCCAGCTGACGCTCCATCAGGTGGCCCATGATATGCACCACGGTCACGTCCACGCCACGCGCGGCCATGCCGGCGGCGGCCTCCAGCCCCAAGAGGCCGCCGCCGATGACGACCGCGCGGGCGCCGGGCCTGGCGCCGAGCGCGATCATCGCCTCGGTGTCTTCCAGATCGCGATAGGCGATCACCCCCGGCAGGTCGTGGCCGGGCAGCGGGATGATGAAGGGGTTGGACCCCGTGGCGATGACCAGCTTGTCATAGGCCACCTCGCCCTTGTCCCCGATCACCACCTTGCGGTCGCGGTCGATGCCGGTGACCTTCTCGCCGAAGCGCGTGGTCACCTTGTTGGCCGCGTACCAGTCATCGTCATGGGTGACGATCTGCTCGTAGGTCTTCTCGCCCGACAGCACCGGGCTCAGCATCAGGCGGTTGTAGTTCCCGCGCGGCTCGGCGTTGAAGAGGGTGACATCGTAGGCGTCCGGATCGGCAGCAAAGAGATGCTCCAGCATCCGGCCCGAGGCCATGCCGGCCCCGACGACAACAAGTTTCTTGCTCATTCCAAAGTCTCCTTGCCGTAGGCGGCGTCGATCATGACGCCGGAGAGTGTGGTATATGCAGAGGTCCAGGCGGCGTTCACCTCGGGGGTGAAGTCCGCGCCCAGCCCCTTCTCAAGGGTGCGCAGCAGCGATGCGCCGACTGCGCCGTAATGTTCGGCCTCGACGCCGTAGCCGACGTGCTTGACCGCGAGCGCCTGTGCGACGGGCACCATCTTGTCGAGATCGCGCAGGCCGCCGACGACCACGGCGAGCGTGGCCATCAGCTTGTTGCCCTGCTCGGTCATGTCGGCATTCGCGAACAGCGGTTTCACATGCGGCGCGGTCTCGAACAGGTCGGCGTAGAAGAGTCCCGCCGCCGCGTCCTTGATCGGGACGACCTTGGCGAAACTCGACTGCACGAGAGTGATCTGGGTGTCGTCCATGACCTCACTCCGCCGCGATCTTGGTCTGGGCCGGTTTCGGTTTCGGCTTGGCGCCGTGTTCGTATTCCTCAAGAAAATCGAGGACTTCCTGCCGGTAGTGATAGTAATCCGGATGCTCGAGCAGCGCCTTGCGGGTGCGCGGGCGCGGCAGTTTCACGTCGGTGATCTTGCCGATGGTCGCCTGCGGGCCGTTGGTCATCATGACCACGCGGTCGGCCAGCAGGATCGCCTCGTCCACGTCGTGGGTGACGCAGATGGCCGTGACCTTGGTGCGCGACCAGACCTCCATCAGCACCTCCTGCAGCTCCCACCGGGTGAGGCTGTCGAGCATGCCGAAGGGCTCATCCAGCAGCAGCAGCTTGGGGCTGAGCGCGAAGGCCCGCGCGATGCCGACTCGCTGCTTCATGCCGTTCGACATGGAGGCCGCGGGCTGGTTCATCGCATCGGCGAGCCCTACCCGTTCGAGGTAGTACTCCACCACGTCCTGCCGTTCCTGCATGGAGGCCTTGGGATAGACCTTGTCCACGCCGATCGCGACGTTCTCGCGCGCCGTCAGCCAGGGGAACAGGTTCGGCGACTGGAACACCACTGCCCGTTCCGGATCCGCGCCGCGCACCTCGTAACCGTCCAGCTTGATGACACCCTTGGAGATGTCGTTCAGCCCGGCGACCATGGTCAGCACGGTGGATTTGCCGCAACCCGAGTGGCCGATCAGCGAGATGAACTCGCCCCGGTCGAGCTTGAGGTTGAAATCCTCGACCACGGTCAGCGGCCCCTTGGGGGTCGGGTAGATCTTGTGCAGGTGGTCGAAGGTCAGGAAGCGCTCGTCGATCAGACCCTTCTGCGCGTCCGCGACGGCGGACGGCAGGTGGTTGGGCTGGACGTTCGGCAGGGTGCGGATGCCTTCGGCCTTGGCCGCGATGCCCACGTCCATCAGGTAGTTCGTGACCCGTGCCCGCAGCGCCTTGAACATCTCGTCATGGTTCATGGCGGTCCGGTCGCGCGGACGCGGCAGGCTGACCTTGAACTGCTCGCCCAGCGTCCCGTCAGGGTTCAGGGCGATGATGCGGTCGGCCAGCAGGATCGCCTCGTCCACGTCGTTGGTGATCAGGACGCAGGTCTGCTTTTCCTCGTTCCAGATCGCCTCGATCTCGTCCGCCAGATTCGCCCGCGTCAGCGCGTCCAGCGCCGAGAGCGGTTCATCCAGCAGCAGCACGTCCGGGTTCATCGCCAGCGCACGGGCGACGTTCACCCGCTGGCGCATCCCGCCGGACAGTTCCGCCGGGCGGCGACCGGTGGCATGGCCGAGGCCGACCATCTTGACGTAGTGGGCCACCTTCTCCGCCCGGTCCTTCTTGGACAGGCCGGGAAAGATCGTGTCCACCGCCAGCCCGACATTCCCGTTCACGGTCAGCCAGGGCATCAGCGAATAGTTCTGAAAGATCACCCCGCGTTCCGGGCCGGGGCCGGTCACCGGCTTGCCCTTGTAGGTCACTTCCCCCTTCGTCGGCATTTCCAGCCCCGCCATCAGGTTGATGAGGGTCGTCTTGCCGGTTCCGGAGAAGCCGAGGAGCACGAGGAACTCGCCCTCCTCGACCGTCAGGTCGATGTTCCGGAGCACGTGCTTGGCATGAATGCCGTCGCCGAAGCTCTTGGAAACGTTCTTGAACTCGATCGCACCCATGTCGGTCACCGATTGTTCGAGAAGGTGAAGAGGGACTGGAGGGCAAACATCACCCGGTCCAGCAGGAAGCCGATGATGCCGATGGTCAGCACCGCGACGATGATCTTGGCCAGCGACTGCGACGACCCGTTCTGGAACTCGTCCCAGACGAACTTGCCGAGGCCGGGGTTCTGGGCCAGCATCTCGGCCGCGATCAGCACCATCCAGCCCACACCGAGCGACAGGCGCAGACCGGTGAAGATCAGCGGCAGCGCGGACGGCAGGACCAGCTTGGTGATCTTGGTCCAGGTATTCATCTTGAGCACCTTGGAGACCGAGACGAGGTCCTTGTCGATCGACGCCACGCCGAGCGCGGTGTTGATCAGCGTCGGCCAGAGCGAGCAGAGCGTCACGGTGATCGCCGAGACGAGGAACGACTTGGCGAAGAAGCCGTCATTGGTGGCGTAGACCGCCGAGACGACCATGGTCACGATCGGCAGCCATGCCAGCGGGCTGACCGGCTTGAAGATCTGCACCAGCGGATTGATCGCGGCATTCGCGGTGGCCGACAGGCCGGCGGCGATGCCGAGCGGGATCGCGACGACGGAGGCCAGCAGGAAGCCAAAGAACACGGTCTGGATCGAGGTCCAGATCTGGTCGTAGTAGCTGGGCGCGCCGGTATAGGGGATGTCCTTGACCTGGTCCGTCTTGCCCTGCTCGATCAGCCGCGCATTGCGCTTCTCGACCCGGTCGTAATGGTCGGCGCGCTTTTCGGCCTTGGCTTCGGCGTCGGCATGCAGGTTCACCGCCTCGGTCCAGACTTCCGCCGGGCCGGGAATGGCGCCGAGCGAGGTCTGCACCTTGGGCGCCAGCGTGCCCCAGAGCAGCAGGAACGCCATGATGGAGATCAGCGGAACGGCCAGCAGCCGCCAGATGTCCTTGAGTTGCGCGCGGGGGTTGTCGCCCGCGGCGGCGCGCAGGATCGGGGTGATCCATGCGAGGCCGAGAACCTGGAACCAGGCATCGGCTTTGTTGATCCGCGTGAAGAGCCGGGCCCGCCGGGCCTCGCGCGCTTCAGTGGCAGCAAATTGGGGGTCGATCGTGGTCATTGGTCTCGGTCCGTGTTGTCGGTTGCGGATGATCCCCGCCGCGCGTCCGGGAGAGTGACGGCGGCGGGGACACGCGGGGCGTTGCGTCCAAGCGTAGGGTGCGTGCTTGCACGCACCGCTCACCCCTTGACTTCGTTGCCTTCGACGGTCTGTTCGCCCTTCAGCCCGATCGGCAGGCTTTCGAGGTAGGCGTTCGGTGCCTTGCCGTCGTAGGGGATGCCGTCGATGATGTCGGCTGCGGGGGTCGGCGCCTTGTAGCCGTCGCTGTCCCACGGGAAGTCGGCTTCGTTCGCCAGACCTTCGTCCACCAGCAGGCGCGCGGCCTTGAGGTAGATTTCAGGCTTGTAGACCGACTTGGCGACTTCGTCGTACCAGCTGTCCGCCTTCGCCTCGCCGATCTGGCCCCAGCGACGCATCTGGGTCAGGTACCAGACGGCGTCCGAGTAGTAGGGATAGGTCGCGTTGTAGCGGAAGAAGACGTTGAAGTCGGGAACCGAGCGCTTGTCGCCCTTCTCGTATTCGAAGGTGCCGGTCATCGAGTTCGCGATCACCTCGGCATCCGCGCCGACATAGTCGGGACGCGACAGGATCTCGACCGCTTCGGGACGGTTGGCGTTTTCGTTCTCGTCCAGCCAGATCGCGGCGCGGATCAGCGCCTTGGTCACGGCAAGTGTGGTGTTCGGATACTGCTCGGCAAATTCCGCCGTGATTCCAAAGACTTTCTCGGGGTTGTTCTTCCACAGCTCGTAGTCGGTGATGACCGGCACGCCGATCCCCTTGAACACCGCCTGCTGGTTCCACGGCTCACCCACGCAGTAACCGTAGATCGTGCCGGCCTCGAGCGTGGCGGGCATCTGCGGCGGCGGGGTCACGGACAGCAGCACGTCGGCGTTGATCTGGCCGGTGATGTTGTCCTGGCTGTAGTAGCCCGGATGCAGACCGCCCGCGGCCAGCCAGTAGCGCAGTTCGTAGTTGTGGGTGGAGACCGGGAAAACCATGCCCATGTTGAAGGGCTTGCCCTCGGACTTGTACTTGTCGACCACCGGCGCGAGGGCCGAGGCGGAAATCGGGTGCTGCGGCTTGCCGTCGGCGCCGGTCGGGATGTTCGGCTTCATCTGCTCCCAGATCTCGTTGGAGACTGTGATGCCGTTGCCGTTCAGGTCCATCGAGAACGGGGTGATGATATGCGCCTCGGTGCCGAAGCCGATGGTGGCGGCCAGCGGCTGGCCGGCCAGCATGTGCGCACCGTCCAGGGTGCCGTCGATCACGCCGTCCAGCAGGACCTTCCAGTTCGCCTGCGCCTCGAGCGTCACGAACAGGCCCTCGTCGTCGAAGAAGCCCTTTTCATAGGCCACCGCCAGCGGCGCCATGTCCGTCAGCTTGATGAAGCCGAAGGTCAGCGTGTCCTTTTCCAGGTCCAGCATTTCGGCGAAGGCGGGGCTGACCAAAGCCGTGGTTGCCGCCAGTCCGATCAGGAGTTTCTTCATCGTTCAGTCCCTCTCTCAGCCCCGGTGAAACGGGGAAAAAAAACGCAAAAAAGGCCGCTGCACATCCAGCCGTGGAAACGGCGGAGCGCGAGCGACCTTGCTCAGCAAATCCCTGTCATTGGGAGAATTCGGTATCGGAACGCCCCGTTGCGGTCCGATACACTGTCTATAGGGCGGTCCCGCTTTCCCGCGCAAACGTCTTGTGGCCGGATCGGCCGGATTTTCGCTGCAGGGCGGCGACGGGCGGAAATTCTGCCGTTATTTTGGTCAGTCCGACGCCGAAGGATCGAAAATGCGGCCATCGAAGAACGCATCGGGCAGCAGGCTCAGGTGTCCCTTCTCGGACGAGACCGCCATCGGGACGCGAATCGAGCCTTCCAGTTTCTCCGACGCGCCGGGCAGATCGGCATCCGTGCCGGACATGTGCTGGCGGTAGAGATCGCTGCGGAACACGGCCCCCGCGCGGGTGACACTGTCCGCCGGCAGCCCGTTCGCCAGCGCCAGCCTGCGCGCGATCCACTTCGCCTGGCTGCGCCAGGGGAATGTCGCCGCCCCGTCGTGGAATTCGAGGAAGCCGTCCACATCCCGCATCTCGCCCTGCGCGGTGACGGTGAAATGCCCCGTCAGCGAGCGGTCGATCAGTTCGGGCGCGACATCGAGCCATTCGGGCCGCGCCAGCAGCTCCGCCGTGGCCGTCCGGCTCTCGGGCCGTGCCAGCCAGCGCCCGGCGTTCCAGATCGCGCGCATCAGGCGGCCCAGCAGGTGCGGTTCGGTCTCGGCCCAGTCGGTGCGCACGGCCAGCACCTTTTCCGGGGCGAAGGACCAGATCGCCTTGCCGGGCAGCAGCAGCGCCCCTGCCCCCTGATCGACGGCCACCGACCCCCACGGTTCACCCACGCAGAAGGCGTCGATGTCGCCCTCGGCCAGCGCCTGCGCCATCAGCGGCGGCGGCACGGTGCGGATCTCGATCGTCCTGCCGGACAGGTCCGTGCTCTCGAACCAGTAGCGCAGCAGTTCGACATGCATCGAGAACGGGAATGGCACGCCGAAGACCATGCGTTTGCCCGCGACCCCCGCCAGCGCCCGCGCGGCGGCCACCGGATCGGCGAAGTCGAACCCGTAGCCGGTTTCCCGCAGACGGTCCGCAAGCGCCGAGCTGACGCCGATGACGTCGCCGTTGACCGACAACACCGACACGGCGGAAAGCGGCACGGTCACACCGCCCAGCCCCAGGGCCATGGCGACGGGCACGGGCGACAGCAGATGCGCGGCATCCACCCGCCCGAAGGCCAGCATATCGCGGACCGAGGACCACGACGGCGCCGCGATCAGGTCGAGCGTGATGCCCTCGGCCTCGGCAAAGCCCATTTCCTGCGCGATGATCAGCGGGGCCGCATCGACCAGCGGCACGTAGGCGACGGACAGCGTGACGGTCTTCATCTCAGCAGCCCCGACGCGGTCATCAGCGCCTCGGCCACCTCGGCCACGCGGCGGCCCTGGTCCATCGCGGTCTTGCGCAGCAGGGCATAGGCCTCGTCCTCGCCGATCCCGCGCGCCTTCATAAGCATGCCCTTGGCGCGGTCGATGACCTTGCGCTCTTCCAGAGCACGCCGCGTTTCGGCCAGTTCGGTGCGCATCCGGCGCATCATGCGGAACCGCGCGATGGCGGTGTCCATGACCGGCTTCAGCCGCTCGGGCCGCAGCCCGTCCACCACGTAGGCCGACAGCCCCGCCTCGATCGCGGCCTGCGACAGGTCGCCCGCCGGGCCCGAGACGAACATGGCGACCGGGCGGTCCAGCGGACCGGATGCCAGCGTCAGTTCCTCGAGCATGTCGCGGGTCGGGTTGTCGATGTCGATCAGGACCACGTCCGGTGCATGCGCGGCCACTTTGCGGGCCAGGCCCGAGGTGGAGCCGATCACGTGCACATCGTAATCGCCCGCATCCCGCAGCGCGTCGACAATGCCGATGGCCCGGTCACGGTCCGGTTCGACGACGACGATGGTGAGCTTGGCGGTCATGATATCAGGGTATGGTCATGATTGCGGGAGGGGTGCAAGCGTCGGTGCATGTCCCGGCCCGGGGGATCACCGGGATGTCCATTTGTTCATCAACGTCAGGGGTTAACCCGCGCCCCGAGCGCCTGTCCGACCGCGCCGACCTCGGCCCGGATGATCCGCGCGATCAGGGCGCAGTCGTCGAGGCTGAAGGTCAGCGGCAGGCGCATGTCGATGATCCCCCTGAGGATATGGTCGGTCGCGGGCATCCGTTCTGACGGGGCATACCGCCAGCTGTCGTAGCGCGAGGTGAAGCCCGTGGGCTCCGCGCCCCCGAACCATTTCAGCTCGACGCCACGCTTCAGGCAGCGCGCCAGCACGTCCTTCACCGCCTCGTCCGGCCAATCGAGCAGCAGGACCTGGATCGAGGAACCGACGAAGTCCTCCACCTCGGGCCTGTCGATGACCGTCAGCCCCGGCACCCCGCGCAACCCGTCCTCGACGACTCGATACCGCGCCGTCCATGCCGCGCATTGATCCGAGAGCCGCGCCAGCTGGGGCCGCAGGATCGCCGCGCGCAGGTTGTCCATCCGGCCGGAGACGTTCGGCGTGTCGTATTTCACCGCCTCGAACACCTCGGGCGGCGGCGCGGCAAGGTGGCGGGGATAGAGCATGTAACTGCCCGACAGCATCACCGCGCGGGCCATCACGTCGGCGTCGTCGGTGATCAGCAACCCGCCCTCGCCCGAATTCATGTGCTTGTAGGTCTGCGTCGAATAGCACCCGATCAGCCCGTGGCGTCCCGACAGCGTGCCGCGCCAGCGCGCGCCCATGGTGTGGGCGCAGTCCTCGATCACCGTCAGCCCCTGCGCCTTGGCCAGCGCCATCAGCGCGTCCATGTCGCAGATATGCCCGCGCATGTGCGACAGCATCAGCACCTTGGCGCCCGCGGCCTTGGCGGCGAGGTCGTCGAGGTCGATCACCAGCGCCTCGGTCACGCCGACGAAAACCGGCACCGCCCCGACCGAGGCGATCGCGCCCGGCACCGGGGCCAGCGTGAAGGCGTTGGTCAGCACCCTGTCGCCCGGCTTCACCCCGACCGCGCGCAGTGCCGTGGCCAGCGCATAGCCGCCCGAGGCCACGGCCAGCGCATGGCGCGATCCCATGGCCGCCGCGAATTCCTGTTCCAGCAGCGCCGTCTCGCCCGCCTCGTCGCCGAGCGTGTTGTAGCGGTGCAGGCGTCCGTGGCGCATCACAGCGACGGCCGCCGCGATGGCGTCCTCGGGGATCGGTTCCTGCTGGGTGAAACTGCCGGTGAAACGTTCCATGCCGCGCATCCTTCGGGGCGCGCGCGCCCCGCGTCAATGCGTCAGAGCGGCAGCAGCCGCGCCACCACGCCCGGCAGTTCGTCGAAATGCGCGATCATCGCCTCGGGCTCCAGCGCCGCCGTGACATGGCCCGACGGCCCGAACCCCACGAGGACCGAGGCCACCCCCGCCGCCCGTGCCGTTTCCCGGTCGGTGCGGCTGTCACCGATCAGGCAGGCGCGCAGCGGATCGCCCCCGGCCCGGCGCACGGCCTCGCGCAGCGGTTCCGGATCGGGCTTGCGCACCGCCAGCGTGTCCGCCCCGATCAGCGAGGCGAAGGCGGCGCGCACGCCGAGGCGCGTCAGCAGCAGCTCGGCGAGCTTTTCCGGCTTGTTGGTGCAGATGCCCACGCGATATCCGCCGGCGACCAGTGCCGCCACGGCTTCCATCGCGCCGGGAAAGATCACCGTGTGGGTGTCGATCTCGCGCGCGTAATGCTCCAGCAGCAGCGGATATTGCCGGTCGACCTCGGCCTCGTCGCCCGCCCGGCCGATCCGCTCCATCCCGAGGCGCAGCATCGCCCGCCCGCCGTTCAGCGCGACCGCGGCATCATCGGGCCCCAGCTGATCGCCCACGCCCATATCCCGGAAACAGGCGTTCGCGGCGGCCAGCAGATCGCCGCTGGTGTCCGCCAGCGTGCCGTCCAGATCGAAGATCACCGTGCCCATGATGCCGCCCTGCCCCTGTTGTGCCCGTGTCGTGCCCTTGTGTGCCTCACCGAACCCGATAAAACGGGCGCAGCCGAGACACAAGCGACCGGAGCCGCCCGTGACCGATACCGCCCTCATCATCCTCGCCGCCGGACAGGGCACGCGGATGAACTCCGACCTGCCCAAGGTGCTGCACGAGATCGGCAATGCGCCGATGCTGGTCCATGCCATAAAGGCGGGCCAGTCGCTGGACCCGGAGCGGATCGTCGTGGTCACCGGTCATGGCGGCGAAGCGGTGGCGGCTGCGGCACGGGACTGGGACGACCGGGCCGAGATCGCGGTGCAAACCGAACAACTGGGCACCGGGCACGCCGTCGCGCAGGCCGGGCCGCTGCTCAAGAGCTTCGACGGCGACGCGGTGGTGCTCTACGGCGACACGCCGTTCCTCAGCGCGGAGACGCTTGAGGCGATGCGCGATGCCCGTGAACGGTTCGACGTCGTCTTCCTCGGCTTCGAGGCCGCCGATCCCGCGCCTTACGGTCGGCTGGTCATGGACGGCCCGCTGCTGAGCCGGATCGTCGAGGCCAAGGACGCGACGCCCGAGGAGGCGGCCATAACCTTCTCGAACTCCGGTGTCGTCGCGGCGGATGCGGGAATCCTGTTCTCGCTGGTCTCCGAAATCGGGAACGCCAACAGCAAGGGCGAATACTACCTGACCGACATCGCCGCGCTGGCCAATGCGCGCGGGCTGACCGTCACCGCCGTCGCCTGCCCCGAGGCCGAGACGCTGGGCATCAACTCGCGCGACCAGCTCGCCGCCGCCGAGGCCGCGTTCCAGGCCCGCGCCCGTGCCGCCGCGCAGGATGACGGCGTGACCCTGATCGCGCCCGAGACGGTCTTCTTCTCGCACGACACCGCCATCGGGCGGGACAGCGTGGTCGAACCCAACGTCGTCTTCGGGCCCGAGGTGACCGTGGAATCCGGCGTCCGCATCCGCGCGTTCTCGCATCTGGAAGGCGCGCATGTCTCGCGCGGTTCGACCGTCGGCCCCTTCGCCCGCCTGCGTCCCGGCGCGGAACTGGCCGAGGATGTGCACATCGGCAACTTCGTCGAGGTGAAGAACGCGATCATCGACCGGGGGGCAAAGGTGAACCACCTGACCTATATCGGTGACGCCGACATCGGCGAGGCGACGAACATCGGCGCGGGGACGATCACCTGCAACTACGATGGCGTCATGAAGCACCGCACGAGAATCGGCGCGCGGGTCTTCATCGGGTCCGACACGATGCTGGTCGCCCCCGTTTCGGTCGGCGACGATGCCATGACGGCGAGCGGTTCGGTCATCACCGAGGACGTGGAACCGGGTGCGCTGGCCCTCGGGCGCGCGCGGCAGGTGACAAAGCCGGGCATGGCCCGCAAACTGATGGAAGTGCTTCGCGCGAAGAAAGCGAAGCTTCAGGGCAAGTGAGAGCAGCATGTGTGGAATTATCGGTTACCTCGGCAGTCACGAAGCGGCGCCGTTCCTCGTCGAGGCGCTGAAGCGGCTCGAATACCGGGGCTATGACAGCGCCGGGATCGCGACGATCCGCGAGGGCCGGCTGGACCGGCGCCGGGCCGTCGGCAAGCTGGTCAACCTGTCCGACCTGCTGGTGCACACGCCGCTGGCCGGGAAATCCGGCATCGGCCACACCCGCTGGGCCACGCACGGCGCACCGACCGAGGGCAACGCGCATCCGCACCGCTCGGGCCCCGTGGCGGTGGTGCACAACGGGATCATCGAGAACTTCCGCGAGCTGCGCGAGGAACTGGCGGGCTACGGGATCGCGCACGAGACCGAGACGGACACCGAGACCGTCGCGCTGTTGGCGAATTACTATCTGACACAGGGCCTCAGCCCGGTCGAGGCCGCGACCAAAACGATCCGCCGGCTTGAGGGCGCCTTTGCCCTCGTCTTCTTGTTCGAGACCGACGACGACCTGCTGGTCGCGGCCCGCAAGGGGCCGCCGCTGGCCATCGGCTACGGCGAGGGCGAAAATTACGTCGGCTCCGACGCCATCGCGCTGGCGCCGCTGACCGACCGCATCACATATCTGGAGGAAGGCGACATCGCCGTCGTCACCCGGACCTCGGTCTCGATCCACGATGCCGACGACCGCCGCGCCAACCGCGAGATCCGGCGGGTGCAGGTCGACACCACCCGCATCGACAAGGCCGGGCACAAGCACTTCATGGCCAAGGAGATCGCCGAGCAGCCCAAGGTGATCGGCGAGGCGCTAGGTCATTACCTCGACGGCGAGACGATCACCCTGCCCGGCGAAGGCTTCGACTTCACCGCCATCGACCGGCTGACACTGGTCGCATGCGGCACCGCGCATATCGCCTGCCTGACCGCCAAACACTGGTTCGAGACGCTGGCGCGGATTCCGGTCGAGGTCGATATCGCCTCGGAATTCCGCTACCGCGAACCGCCGATCCCTGCCCGCACCGCCGCGCTGTTCGTCAGCCAGTCGGGCGAGACGGCGGACACGCTGGCCGCGCTGAGGTTCTGCGAGGGCAAGGCGGCGTCGATCCTCGCCGTCGTGAACGTCGCCGAAAGCTCCATCGCGCGGGAATCCGACGTGGTGCTGCCGATCCATGCGGGGGTGGAGGTCGGCGTGGCCTCGACCAAGGCCTTCACCTGTCAGCTGACCGTGCTGTTCCTGCTGGCGCTCGAGGCCGCCCGCCAGCGCGGCGAGATCGACGCGGCCCGACTGGCGGACCTGATCGCCAAGCTGCGCGGCCTGCCCGCCGTGATCGGCACCGCGCTGGACGGATCCGGCCGGATCGAGGCGTTGAGCCAGGAGTTGTCCGAGGCGACCGACGTGCTCTTCCTCGGGCGCGGGCTGATGTATCCGCTCGCCATGGAAGGTGCGCTGAAACTCAAGGAAATCAGCTATATCCACGCCGAGGCTTATGCCTCAGGTGAACTCAAGCACGGGCCGATCGCGCTGATCGACAGCCACATGCCGGTGATCGTCATGGCACCGCGCGATGCGCTGTTCGACAAGTCCGTGTCGAACATGCAGGAAGTGATGGCACGCGGCGGCAAGGTGCTGCTGATTTCGGACGCCGAGGGGCTGAAACAGGGCGGCGAGGTCTGGCGCAGCATCGAGATGCCGCGCATCGACCCGCTGCTGACGCCAATGCTCTACGCCCTGCCCGCGCAGCTGGTGGCCTATCACACCGCCATCGCCAAGGGCACGGATGTCGACCAGCCGCGCAACCTCGCGAAATCCGTCACCGTGGAGTGACAGGAGGACATCAATGGCCAAGCAGTTCGCAACCATCGAAGACGATCACCGCCGCTTCATCGAGGCGCAGCACATCTTCTTCACCGGCACCGCCGGTCCGGACGGATACGTCAACGTATCGCCCAAGGGGATGGACGCGCTGCGGGTCATGGGACCGAACCGGATCGTATGGCGGAACCTGACCGGCTCCGGGAACGAGACCGCCGGTCATCTGAATCTGATCAACCGGATCACCCTGATGTGGTGCGGCTTCGAAAAGCGCCCGCTGATCCTGCGCTGCTACGGCACCGCGCGGACGGTGCACCGGCGCGATTCCGACTGGGACGAGCTGAACGGCATGTTCCCCGAGGAAATGGGCGCGCGGCAGGTCTATGACGTCACCGTGGACCTCGTGCAGACCTCCTGCGGCTACGCGGTGCCCTACATGGATTACGCGGGCGAACGCGACACGCTGCAGAAATGGGGCGAATCCAAGGGGGCGGACGGCGTCCGCGACTACTGGGTCGAGAAGAACACCGTCACTCTGGACGGCGCGCCGACCGGCGTGGTCGAGGGCAATATCGGCCCGGCGGAATGACGGCGGACGAGGCGCTGGACGCCCTGCGCGCCGCGGGCGATGCGGACAGGGCCGCGGGCATGGCGGCTTACCACAAGGCCGAACGCCCCTACCTCGGCACGCCCAATCCGGCGATCAACGACCTGGCGACCGAGTGGCGGCACGCCCTGTCACTGGACGACCGTATCGCGCTGGCCGATGCGCTGTGGCGGACGGACATTCACGAGGCCCGTATCGCCGCGTCCAAGCTGCTGACACAGGCGCGCATCCGGCCCGATGACGGGGTCTGGGCGCTGGTGACCTCTTGGATCCCGCAATGCGACGCTTGGGCCATTGCGGATCACGCCTGCGATGCCGGGCGGCGTCGGGTCATGGCGGACCTGACCCGGCTGGACGAGGTGGAGGGATGGACCCGGTCGGATCACCTGTGGACCCGGCGCGCCGCGCTGGTCATCACCCTGCCGCTGGCCCGCCTGTCGCATCCGTCCGAGGCCGAAACCGCGGCGCGGGAACGGGTGCTGGGCTGGGCCGCAACCTATGTGCCGGACCGGGAGTGGTTCATCCAGAAGGCCATAGCCTGGTGGCTGCGGGACCTGTCGAAACACGATCCCGACCGCGTGCGTGCCTTCCTCGACGCACATGGCGCGGGGATGAAGGCATTCGCCCGGAAGGAAGCGGCGAAGTACCTCTGACGGCACCTCGCACGTTGCGTTACTTCAGGAAGACCTCGATCTCGGGCAGACCCGTGACCGGCGCCCCGAGGGCCTGGAAAGCGGCCAGCGACATCCGGCTGCCCGCACCCGGCTCGCCCGGAATGGGGATCAGGTCGACATCGGCACTCTGGCCGCCATAGGCCACACGCCCCTTGGCGTTGGTCCGCACCAGCGGCGTCTTCAGCCAGAGCCCCTGCTCACCGGGATTGCCGAGCGAGGCGATCGTCACGCCCAGGCGTCCGCCGGCCTCGGGCGTCGTCACTTCACCGGCGACCTCGGTCACCTCGGCGGCATCCTCGGCCTCGGGCGTGCCGGGCCGGGCCTGCGGCCGGGTCTGGCCGTCGCCGTCTTGCGCTTCGGCGGCCGGTTCGCGGGCGCCGAAGTTGATCTCGCCGCAGGCGGCGGGCATGAGGCACAGTAGAAGTGCCGGGATCTTGATCATGGAACTGCTCATATCCAGACCTTAGAACCACGCGGCCCGCCCCGCAACGTGTCGCTGGCCCTTGCCGCCCCGCGCGCGGTTCCTTACCTTCCCCCCATGACCGCACCGCTCATCGACCCCTTCGCCAGACCGATCTCGTATCTCCGCGTCTCCGTCACGGACCGCTGCGATTTCCGCTGTGTCTACTGCATGGCCGAGAACATGACCTTCCTGCCCAAGAAGGACCTGCTGACGCTGGAGGAGCTCGACCGGATGTGTTCGACCTTCGTCCGGCTGGGGGTCAGGAAGCTGCGCATCACCGGCGGCGAACCGCTGGTGCGGCGGGACATCATGACCTTCTTCCGCTCCATGTCGCGGCACCTCGAGTCGGGTGCGCTGGACGAGCTGACGCTGACGACCAACGGGTCGCAGCTGGAACGCTTCGCGGGCGATCTGGCGGCGGCGGGGGTGAAGCGGATCAACGTGTCGATCGACACGCTGGACGAGGAGAAATTCGCCCGCGTGACCCGCTGGGGCCGCCTGCCGCAGGTGCTGCGCGGGCTGGACGCCGCGCTGGCCGCCGGGCTGAAGGTCAAGATCAACGCCGTCGCGCTGAAGGGCTTCAACGAGGACGAGCTGTTCACGCTGGCCGAGTTCTGCGCGGCGCGCGGCATGGACCTGACCTGGATCGAGGTCATGCCCATGGGCGACATCGGCAACGAGGACCGGGTCGGGCAATACTGGTCGCTCAAGGACCTGCGCGCGCGGCTGGAGGAGAGGTTCACGCTGACCGACCTCGCCGAACGCTCAGGCGGTCCGGCGCGGTATGTGCGGATCGAGGAGACCGGGCAGAAGATCGGGTTCATCACCCCGCTCAGCCACAATTTCTGCGAGAGCTGCAACCGGGTCCGGATGACCTGCACCGGGCAGCTTTACATGTGCCTCGGGCAGGAGGACATGGCGGATCTGCGTCCGGCGCTCAGGAATCATCCGTCGGACGATGCCCCGCTGGAGGCGGCGATCCGGGCCGCGATCGGGCTGAAGCCCGAGGGTCACGATTTCGACTATTCGCGGCAGCGGGCGGATGGCCAGGTGTCGCGGCATATGAGCCATACCGGGGGGTGAGGCTGGTTTTCGCATGACTTGGTGAGGTTTCGCCTGAGGCGACCCGCCGGGGGCTCTGGCCCCGGACCCCCGAAGTATTTGAAACCAGAAGAAGTAGGGGACCTGCGCCCTTATCCGGGGCGGCGGGCGACGAGGTCGATGAGGGCGGAGGGGCCGGAATGGCCGCGGCCCTCCTGTACCTCGCGGTCGTAGGCGGCGAGGCGGTCGATGTGCCAGTCGCCGAAGTGATCGCGCAGCAGGTCCGGGGTGTACATCTGGGCGCGCGACGGTGGGCCGCCGGTGCCGTAGTCCACCTGTTCAGGGCGGTAGCCGTGCAGCAGCAGGCGGCCGCCGGGGCGGACGGCGTCGCGCAGGGTGGCGAATTGCGCGGGGCGCGCGTCGGGGGTCATGAACTGGACGAAGATCGCGGCGACGAGGTCGAACTGGCGGGACCAGTCCCAGCCCTCCCACGTCGAGATATGGGTGGCGAGTGTGACACCCGCCTCGGCGGCCAGCGCATTGGCGCGGCCGACGGCGGTCAGCGAGAGGTCGAAGGCGGTGACGTCGAGGCCCTGCCGGGCGAGGTGGACAGAGTTCCGCCCCTCGCCATCCGCAACGCAGAGCGCGGTCCGCGCGCCGTCGAGAACCCAGGGGTTCTCGGTCAGCACCCCGGCGGGGGCGCGGCCGAAGAGGTACTCCCCGGCCCCGGCGTAGCGGTCCTCCCACATCAGGCGGCGGGCATCCGGCGCTCGACGATTTCGGCCCACCACGAACAGCCCGCCGGGATCGCCTCGTCGTTGAAGTTGTAGTCCGGCGTGTGCACGTCCGCGCTGTCGCCGTTGCCGACGAGGATGTAGGCGCCGGGGCGTTCGTTGAGCATGTAGGCGAAATCCTCGCCCCCCATGGTCAGCGCCGCCGTATCGCACTTGCCCGCGACCGCCGCGGCGACCTCGGCCGCGAATTCGGTCTGCGCCTCGGAGTTCACCATCGGCGGATAGCCGGGCCGCCAGTCGATCAGCGCCTCGCAGCCGAAGGCGGCGCAGGTGTTGGTGCAGATCGCCTTGAACCGCGCCTCCGCCAGCGCCTTGGTTTCCGGCGTCATGGTGCGGATCGTGCCGCGGATCGTCACCGTCGGCGGGATCACGTTGAACGCCTTGGAGGCGGTTTCGAACGAGGTGACCGAGACGACCATTTGTTCCACCGGGTCGACGTTGCGCGACACGATGCTCTGCAGTGCCACGACGAGGTGCGAGGCGGTCAGGGTCGGATCGCGGGTCTCGTCCGGCTTGGCGGCGTGACCGCCCTGCCCCTTGATCACCACCTCGAACTGGTCGGTGCCGGCGAAGAACGGGCCGGGACGGATCTGGAACTCGCCCGTCGGGATGCCGGGCCAGTTGTGCATGCCATAGACCTCCTGAATGCCGAAGCGGTCCATCATCCCGTCCTCGCACATCTCGCGGCCACCGCCGCCGCCCTCTTCGGCGGGCTGGAAGATCACGACGACAGTGCCGTCGAAGTTGCGCGTCTCGGCCAGGTACTTGGCGGCGCCGAGCAGCATGGCAGTGTGGCCGTCATGGCCGCAGGCATGCATCGCGCCGGGGGTCTTGGAGGCATAGTCGAGGCCGGTCGCCTCGAGGATCGGCAGGGCGTCCATGTCGGCGCGCAGGCCGATGACCTTGCCCGAGGTGTTGGTCTTGCCCCGGATCACGCCGACCACGCCGGTCCGGCCGAGACCGGTGACGATCTCGTCGCAGCCGAAGTCCTTGAGCTTGGCTTCGACCACGCCCGCGGTGCGGATGGTGTCATAGAGGATTTCCGGGTTCTCGTGCAGGTCGCGCCGCCACGCGGTGATCTCGGGCAGCAGTTCGGCAAAGCGGTTCTTTACGGGCATCTGGGGTCCTTTCCGGCGATCAGGCGGCGGGCATGCGGCGTTCGGCCATCTCGGCCAGCCACGAGCATCCTGCGGGGATCGCCTCGTCGTTGAAGTCATATTCAGGGTGGTGGACGTTGGGGCGTCCTTCGCCGATGCCGAGGAAGATGTAGGCGCCGGGGCGCTCTTCCAGCATGAAGGCGAAGTCCTCGCCGCCCATGAGCTGCGGGGTGCCACGATCGACGGCGCCCGCGATCGCCTCGGCGGCGTCGGCGGCGTGATCGGTTTCGGTGTCGTGGTTCACGGTCACCGGATAGCCGCGACGGTAGTCGATTTCCGCTTTGGCGCCAAAGGCTTCGGCGACGCTGCTGACAAGCGGCTTGAAGCGATCCTCGGCCAGGTCGCGCACGGCGGGGTCGAGGGTGCGGATGGTGCCCTTGAGGTGCACGCTTTCCGGGATCACGTTGTAGGCGTCCGTCTCGGTCCGGAAGCTGGTGACCGAGATCACGAGCTGTTTGACCGGGTCGAGGTTGCGGCTCTTGATCGTCTGCAGCGCCTGCACGACGTTCGAGGCGGCGACGACCGGGTCCACCGCGCGGTTCGGCATGGCCGCATGGCCGCCGACGCCGCGGATCACCACGTCGAATTCATCCGCCGAGGCCATGATCGCGCCGGGGCGGATGTGGAACGAGCCGACCGGATGGCCGGGCATGTTGTGCAGGCCATAGACCTCCTGCACGTTCCAGCGCTCCATCAGCCCGTCCTGGCACATGGCGCGGCCCCCCGCGCCGCCCTCTTCGGCGGGCTGGAAGATCACCACGGCGGTGCCGTCGAAGCGGCGGGTCTCGCAGAGGTATTTCGCCGCGCCGAGCAGCATCGCGGTGTGTCCGTCATGGCCGCAGGCGTGCGACGCGCCGGGGGTTTTGGAGGCATAGGGTGTGCCGGACATGTCGGGCATCGGCAGCGCGTCCATGTCGGCGCGCAGGCCGATCACCTTGCCCTTCGTGTCGGTGTTGCCCTTGATGATCCCGACGACGCCGGTCCGGCCGATCCCCTCGACCACCTCGTCGCAGCCGAATTCGCGCAGCTTCTCGGCCACGATCCCGGCGGTGCGGTGCACCTCGTAGAGGATCTCGGGGTGTTCGTGGAAATCGCGCCGCCATGCGGTGATTTCCTCGTGCATCTCGGCGAAGCGGTTCTTGATGGGCATGGGTCTTGGTCCTTCTTACGCGGCGGGCATCCGCCGCTCGACCATCTCGGCGAACCAGCTGCAGCCGGCGGGGATGGCGTCGTCGTTGAAATTGTACTCCGGGTGGTGCAGCGGCGCGCTGTCGCCGTTGCCGAGCGAGATGTAGGCGCCGGGGCGACGCTCCAGCAGGTAGGCGAAGTCCTCGCCCCCGAGGCGCGCGGGCGCGTTGCGGTCGACCTCGGCGCTGACGGCCAGCGCGGCATCGGCGGCGAAATCGACGTTGTCGTCGTGGTTCACCAGCACCGGGTAGCCGCGTTCGTATTCCAGCTCACCAACCGCACCGAAGGCGGCGCAGGTGTGTTCGACGATGGCGCGGACGCGGGGTTCGACCTGATCGCGGACGTCGGGGTCGAGCGTTCGGATGGTGCCGCGCAGTTGGACCGACATCGGGATCACGTTGTGCGTGGCGCTGTCGGCGCGCAGGGTGCAGATCGAGACGACGACCTCCTTCACCGGGTCGATGTTGCGGCTGGCGATGGATTGCAGCGCGACGATCAGGTGCCCGGCGGCGACCACCGGGTCGATGGCCAGATGCGGGCGGGCGGCATGTCCGCCCTTGCCGCGCACGACGATGTCGAACTGGTCGGCCGAGGCCATGGTCGCGCCCTTGCGCATGGAAAACGTGCCGACCGGCAGGCCCGGTGCGTTGTGCAGGCCATAGACCTCCTGCACGTTCCAGCGGTCGAGCATCCCGTCCTCGCACATGGCAAGCCCCCCGGCCCCGCCTTCCTCGGCGGGCTGGAAGATCAGCACGGCGGTGCCGTCGAAGTTGCGCGTCTCGGCGAGGTATTTCGCGGCGCCGAGCAGGATCGCGGTGTGCCCGTCATGACCGCAGGCGTGCATCATCCCCGGCGTTTCCGAGGCATAGGCGACGCCCGACGCCTCGTTGATCGGCAGGGCGTCCATATCGGCGCGCAGGCCGATCACGCGGCCCGACGTGTCCGTGCGGCCCTTGATCGTGGCGACGACGCCGGTCCGGCCGATGCCTTCGACCACCTCGTCGCAGCCGAATTCGCGCAGCTTCTGGGCGACGATCCCGGCGGTGCGGTGCACCTCGTAGAGCAGTTCGGGATGGCGGTGGAAATCCTGCCGCCATTCGGCGATTTCGCCCTGCATTTCGGCGATACGGTTGCGGATCGGCATGGTCTTCAGCCTTTCAGGTGGTCGAGCAGTTTCTTCATGAATGCGTGGCCCTTCTCGAACTCGGCCACGGTGATGAATTCGTCCGGCTGGTGCGCCTGCGCGATGTCGCCCGGCCCGCAGACCACGGCGGAAAACCCGTGCGCCTGGAAATAACCCGCCTCGGTGCCGTAGCTGACGACATGGGTGCCGTTGTCGCCGGTGAGCATCCGGGTCAGCGCCTCGGCCTTGCCGTTCTCCTCGGGGGTCAGGCCCCGGCCGGAAAAGCGTTCGGTCAGGTCGATCCCGGCCTCGGGGCGGACCGCCTTCATCTCGGCATCGACGCGGGCGACCTCTTCCTTAAACCGGCGGCCCCATTCCTCGGGGTCGTCACCGGGCACGCAGCGGAAGGTCAGGACGAAGTCGCAGTCCTTGGCGGTGATGTTGTGGGCAGTCCCGCCCGAGATCATGCCGACATGGACGTTGGTCCAGTGCGGATCGAACAGCGCGTCCACCCCTTCGGGTTTCCGCGCCTGCCCTTCCTCGTTCATCTTGTTGGCCCAGACGATCAGCTTGGCGCCCTCCATGATCGCGCTGACGCCCTTGTAGGCCATCGAGGAATGCACCTCGAACCCGCGCACATGGACCGAGTAGCCCTTGCCCGCCTTGTGGCCGGTCACGACCTCCATCGTCGAGGGTTCGCCGATGATCGCCGTCTCGCCCTTGGGGAACTTGCCGTCGGCGTCCCGGATCAGGGGATCGACACCGATCAGCCCGACTTCCTCGTCATAGGTCAGCGCCAGCTGGAGCGGTGTTTTCAGGTCGGCATACTGGGCCTCGACCACGGCCCAGATGGCCAGCGCATCAAAGCCTTTCATGTCGCAGCAGCCGCGGCCGTAATATTTGCCGTCGCGTTCCGTCACCGTGTAGGGATCGCTCGTCCACTCCTGCCCGTCCACCGGCACCACGTCGGTGTGGCCGGACAGGACGACAGCGCCTTCGATCATCGGGCCGGCATGGGCCCAGAGCCCGGCCTTGGGTTCGTCGGGATGCAGGTGGCGGAAAGTCTGGACGCCGTGGCCCTGCAGATACTCCTCCACCCAGTCGATCAGCGGGATATTGGTGTCGCGGCTGACGGTCGGAAAGCTGACGAGCTTTTCCATGATCTCGTAGGGTGTGAGGCGGTCGGTCATCGTCGGGGGCTTTCCTTGGGTTCCGGCACGTCGAAGACGGCCGATTGCAGATGGCGGGCGGCGGCGAGGTCGGCCACGCATCCCGCCCATGTCCGGCCGGTGTCACCGAACCAGTCCGGGTAGTCGAATTCAAGGTAGTCGGCCGCCGCTTCCGCGGGGCCGAGCGCGATATCGGTCCGATAGCTGTTCGGATAGCGCGCGGACCAGTCGGCCCGGACCTTGGTCAGGATCATCGCGTCATCCAGAAAGACGAGCCAGAATTCGACATCGCCAGGCATTGCATTCGTATCAGTAGCCGCTGTCCGTGGTCAGGATCCAGTGATCCTCGGTCCCGATCTGGCGGTATTCGGACGGGGCCGGTTCGTAGTCGAGCGGATGGATCGGCGAGGGAATCGGCTTGAAGTTCAGATCGCCCTCGGCCTTGCGGATGGTCGGATCGGCCACCGGCACGGCCTTCATCAGCGCCTGCGTGTAGGGGTGCTGCGGGTTGTCGAAGACGGCGGTGCGGCTGCCGATCTCGACGATCCGGCCCAGGTACATCACGCCGACGCGGTGGCTGACCCGTTCGACGACCGCCATGTCGTGGCTGATGAAGAGAAACGAGATCCCCATCTCGGCCTGAAGCTCCATCATCAGGTTCAGCACCTGCGCCTGCACGCTAACGTCCAGCGCCGAAACCGCCTCGTCCGCGACGATCAGCTTGGGGTTCAGGGCGAGCGCGCGGGCGATCGCCACCCGCTGCCGCTGACCGCCGGACAGTTCGTGCGGGAACCGGCGCATGAAGTTGCGCGGCAGTTCCACCCGGTCGAACAGCATCTCGACCCGCTTGTGCAGGTCGCGGCCCTTGTGGGTGCCATAGTTCCACATCGGCTCGGCCACCTGGTCCGAGAGCTGCATCTGCGGATTGAGCGATGCGAAGGGATCCTGGAACACCATCTGCATGTCCAGCCGCGCCTTGCGCAGCCCCTGCGGCCCGAGCGCCATGATGTCCTTGCCGTCGAGCACGACATGCCCCGACTTCGGTTCCACCAGCCGCAGGACGGAGCGCCCGCAGGACGACTTGCCGCAACCGGATTCGCCCACGAGGCTGAGGGTCTGGCCCTTGTTGATCGTGAAGGACACGTCCTCGACCGCATGGACCTGCGCGACCGTGCGGCGGAAGAAGCCGCCCTTGACCGAGAAGCGCGTGGTCAGGTTCTTGACCTCGAGCAGCGGCTTGTCCTGACCGGGGATCGGTTCGATCTTCTGGTTCTCGACGCCGAACAGCTTCATCGGCTCGGGGAACGCCTTGCCCTTCATCTCGCCCAGCTTGGGCACGGCGGCCAGCAGCGCCTTGGTGTAAGTGTGCTTGGGGTTGTTGAAGATTTCCTCGACCGGGCCTTCCTCGACCTTGTTGCCGCGGAACATGACGACGACGCGGTCGGCCATCTGGGCCACCACCGCCATGTCATGGGTGATGAACATCACAGCCGTGCCGGTCTCGCGCTTGAGGCGGTTCATCAGGGCGAGGATCTCGGCCTGGATCGTCACGTCCAGCGCGGTGGTCGGTTCGTCCGCGATCAGCAGGCGCGGTTCGCAGGCCAGCGCCATGGCGATCACCACCCGCTGGCGCATGCCGCCTGACAGTTCGTGCGGGTACTGGGTCAGCCGCCGCTCGGGCTCCGGGATACGGACCTGACGCAGAAGTTCGAGTGCCCGTTTTTTAGCCGCTTCCTTGGTCAACCCCCGGTGGACCCGCAGGCCCTCGGTCAGCTGGCGCCCGACGGTGAAGACCGGGTTCAGGGCCGTCATCGGCTCCTGAAAGATCATGCCGATCTCGTTTCCGCGGATCGTGCGCATCAGATCCTGGTCGGTCTTGGCGAGGTCGATTTCGCCCCCGTCCTTGCGGTCAAAGAACAGGTGCCCCCCGGCGATCGTCCCGCCGCCGTATTCCACCAGCCGCATAAGCGACAGCGAAGACACGGATTTGCCCGACCCGGATTCCCCGACGATGGCGACGGTTTCCCCCGGATTGATCGAAAAGGACACATCCTCCACGCCCACGACCGGGCCGTCCTTGGTCTGGAACTCGACCCTCAGATTTTCGATACGGGCAAGGGGCTGATCCAGCATACTCGTGCGTCCTGTTCAGGGGATGATCCGACGCTAGCGAGCAATCCGCACGAATGTCAAACACTGGGCCCAACTCTCCTAGCGTCATCGACATGCGAGGCTTGCATTTTGTTCATAACCCGTTTTCGATGATTGCAACCGTGGGGAAGGTCCGAGCCGGGCCTTTCGGAATACTGGATCGGGGAGCACCATCCACGGAATACCCGCCCCGACCCTTCCGTGCCGGTCCGCCAAGAGACCGGTACAGTCCAACTAGGAGTATGACATGAACGTCAAATCGCTATTGCTGGGCGCGGCAGCCTCGCTGGCCCTGGCCCCCGCGGCCTATGCCGAGCGCGGGGCCGACGGCCAGCTGAACATCATTTACTGGCAGGCGCCTTCGACCCTGAACCCGTTCCTTTCCGGCGGGACCAAGGAAGTCGAAAGCTCCTCCATGATCATCGAGCCGCTGATCCGCTTCAACGAGAAGGGCGAGATGGTTCCGATGCTGGTTTCGGAGATCCCCACCGTCGAGAACGGCGGCGTGGCCGAGGACCTGAAGTCGATCACCTACAAGCTGAAGGAAGGCGTGAAGTGGTCGGACGGCTCTGACTTCACCGCCGCCGACGCGGTCTTTACCTGGGAATACTGCACCCATCCGGAAGGCGGCTGCGCGCAGCTGTCCTATTTCGACGGCGTGTCGTCGGTCGAGGCACCGGATCCGCTGACGGTGAAGATCAACTTCAAGGAACCGAAGCCCTTCCCCTACACCGCGTTCGTCGGGTCGGAATCGCCGATCATCCAGGCCGCGCAGTTCAAGGATTGCCTCGGCGCCAAGGCTCCGGAATGCACCGACGCCAACTTCGGCCCGATCGGCACCGGCCCCTTCGTCGTGACCGAGTTCAAGCCGAACGACGTGATCACGCTGGAAGCGAACCCGAACTACCGCGAAGCGGACAAGCCGGCGTTTTCCAACATCACCTTCAAGGGCGGCGGCGACGCGGCAGCGGCGGCACGTTCAGTTCTGGAAACCGGCGAGTTCGACTATGCCTGGAACCTGCAGCTTGCGCCTGAAGTGCTGGAAAAGATGGAAGCCGCCGGCAAGGGCAAGGTCGTCGTGGCCTTCGCGACCTCGGTCGAGCGTCTGCACCTGAACCAGACCAACCCTGACCCGTCGCTCGGGCCCGACATGCGGTCCGTGTGGAAGGAAGACGGTTCCAACGCGCACCCGTTCCTGACCGATCCGATGGTCGGCAAGGCGCTGTCGATGGCGATCGACCGCCAGCTCCTGGTGGACATCGGCTATGGCAAGGCGGGCAAGGTGACCTGTAACGTCCTGCCCGGACCGGAAGCCTACGCTTCGACCGCCAACGACGACTGCATGACGCAGGACATCGAAGGTGCGAAGAAGATCCTCGACGACGCGGGCTGGGTCCCCGGCAGCGACGGCGTCCGTGAAAAGGACGGCATGCGTCTGAGCGTGCTCTACCAGACCTCGACCAACGCCGTCCGTCAGGACGCTCAGGCGCTGATCAAGCAGTGGTGGAACGAACTGGGCGTCGAAACCGAGCTGCGCAACATCAACGCGTCGGTGTTCTTCGGCGGCGATCCGGCATCCCCGGACACCTTCCAGAAGTTCTATGCCGACATCGAGATGTACACCAACAACTTCTCGGGCGTGGACCCCGAAGCCTACATGGCCAGCTGGCGTTGCGCGGACATCCCGCGTCCGTCCAAGCAGTGGCAGGGCTCGAACGTCCAGCGCTTCTGCAACCCGGAGTACGAGAAGCTGGTCGACGAGATGTCCAAGACGGCAGAGCTCGAGAAGCGCCAGGAAATCGCCAAGGCGCAGAACGACATGATCATGCAGTCCTACTCGATCATTCCGCTGGTCTACCGTGGCGGCCAGTCGGCCCACGCCAACTCGCTCGGCGGCATTCTGATGAATGACTGGGACAGCGAGCTGTGGAACATCGCAGACTGGTATCGCGTCAAGTGATCCCATGCAGGGGGGCGGTCGCCGCCCCCCTGCCCGTTCTCCTCGATCTTCATGACACTCAAGAAAAGCTCCGGGGCTGAATGCTAAGCTTTTTCATCAGACGACTGATCCTCGCGGTTCCGACGCTCCTGTTCATCGGTCTCGCCATCTTCCTGCTTCTGGACCTCGCGCCGGGTGATCCGACCGCGCAGCTTCCCCTGACCATCCCGCCCGAGGTCCGCGAGCAGATCCGACAATCCCTCGGTCTGGGCGAACCCATGCCGATCCGGTTCTGGAAATGGATGGTCCAGTTCTTCTGGGTCGAACCGCAGGTGCTGATCGACTCGATCTTCGGCACGCAGTTCTCGCTCGGCGATCAGCGCGTGCTGAGCTGGCAGAGCCGCTCGCCCGTCATGGACATCGTCGTCCAGCGAATCCCGCAGACCCTCTGGGTCGTCGGCACCGCCTACGTCGTGGCCATCCTGATCGCGATCCCGATCGGCATCTACTCGGCCTATCGCCAGTATTCGATCTTCGACAACGTCGGCACCTTCGTGTCGATGGTCGGATTCTCGGTCCCGCCTTTCTTCTCGGGCGTGCTGGTGATCGTGATCTTCGCCGTCCAGCTGGGCTGGCTGCCGTCGATCTATGACACGACGCATGTCGTGAACGACTGGGACAGCTTCGTCGTGCAGCTGAAACAGATGATCATGCCGGTCATGGTGCTGGCGCTGCAGATCACCGCCCAGCTCAGCCGGTTCATGCGGGCCTCGATGCTCGACAACCTGAACCAGGACTACGTCCGCACCGCCCGCGCCAAGGGCCTGTCGGAAAAGGTCGTCGTGCTGGTCCACGTGCTGCGCAACTCGATGATCCCGGTGGTCACCGTCATCGCGCTCGGCATCCCGCAGATCTTCGGCGGCGCGATCATCACGGAACAGGTGTTCAAGGTGAACGGGATCGGCCAGCTGCTGATCACCGCGATCCAGGCCAATGACATCCCGATGGTCCAGACGCTGACTTTCATCTTCGCCGCGCTGATCGTGCTCTTCAACCTGATCGCCGACGTGCTTTACGGCATCCTCGACCCCCGGATCCGCTATGACTGACAAGACCAACCCCGCATCCGAGGACATGGCCCCCGTCGGCGCCGTGCCGTCCGGCGACGGCGTGCTCGACACCGGCCCCGTGCCCACCAACCCGCCCCGCAGCCAGTGGCGCGAGGTCTGGAGCCAGTTCATCCACCACAAGGGCGCCGTGGCGGCCGGTATCATCTTCATCCTGATCGTGCTCGGCGTCTTCGTCGGGCCCCTGATCTGGCCGGAAAGCGCGACCTTCATCGACATACGGGCCCGTAACCAGGGCCCGAGCCTCGCGCATCCCTTCGGCACCGACCAGCTGGGCCGGGACATGCTGGCGCGGATGATGTTCGGCGGCCAGACCTCGGTCCTCGTCGGTATCGTTGCGATGCTGCTCGGCCTCGTGCTGGGCAGCGCCATCGGGGTGTTGGCAGGTTACTTCCGCCGCCTCGACGGACCGCTGATGCGCCTCACGGACCTGTTCCTTGCCCTGCCCCTGCTGCCGCTGCTGCTGGTTATGGTGATGCTGTTCCGCGACGGGCTGGCCGCCGCCTTCGGGCCGGAGACGGGGATCTTCATCCTGATGGTCACGGCCATCGGCGTCACGTCGTGGATGCCGACCGCGCGGATCGTGCGCGGCGACGTGCTGGCGCTGAAGGAGCGCGAGTTCGTCCTCGCCGCCCGGTCCATCGGCACCTCGAACTTCAAGCTGATCGCCCGGCACATCCTGCCGAACGTGATCTCGCCCATCGTCGTGTCCGCGACGCTGGGGATCGCCAACGCCATCATCACCGAAAGCGCGCTGTCGTTCCTCGGCCTCGGCTTCCCGCCGGACTTCCCGACATGGGGCCGGCTGCTGTTCGACGCCGTCGACTACATGCAGCAGAACCCCGAGCGGGTGATTCTGCCGGGCCTCGCCATCTCGCTGACCGTGCTGTCGGTGAACTACCTCGGCGACGGCCTGCGCGACGCGCTGGACCCCCGGATCCGGGGCCGCTGAGAAATAAGGACGAGACATCGTCAATCGCGACCGGCCCGGCATGACATGCGCGGGCCGGTTCGCTTTCGGGGACCTTGTTTCGGGTCTGAGGCCTTGTTCGGGAATTCGTTCCCCCAATCGCCCGGATCAAGGTATTCGCCTATCTTGATATGACCGAGCCACCGGCGTTATCGGAACAAAGTTCTGTTATTTCGCCGGAGCCCTTCCATGTTCGAGTCCCTCGGTTTCGAAACGCTCACCCCGCGCGGGGCCAGCGTTTACCTCGCCCTCATCCTCGGCGCGCTGTTCGGTCTGCTGGCCGAGCGCACCGCCTTCTGCCTGCGGCGTGCGGTCGTTGGCGAGGACCGGCGGCAGGCCGCTGGCGTCTGGCTGATGGCACTGGCCGTCGCCGTGGCGGGCACGCAGGCCGCCGCCGTGGCGGGGCTGATCGACTTCGGCGACCACCGCCTGACGACCGGCTCGCTGCCGCTGCTGGCGCTGGTGGCGGGCGGTCTTGCGTTCGGCACCGGCATGGTCCTGACCCGTGGCTGCATCTCGCGCCTGACGGTGCTGGGCGCGGGTGGCAACCTGCGGGCGTTCTTCGTCCTCGCCCTCTTCGCCATCGTGGCCCATGCGACGCTCAAGGGCGCGCTTACGCCGCTCCGGACAGTGCTTTCGGGCTTCACCGTCGAACTGGGTGCGTCCGCCAACCTCGCCACATGGGCCGGCGGCCCGCTGCTGTGGTCCGCCGTCATCGCCCTGCCCGCGCTGGCTGTCGCGCTGACCTCGGGCAACCGTCCCGGCCGCCTGATCCTCGCCGCCATGATCGGCGCACTGGTGCCGCTCGGCTGGATCGGCACGGGCTACGTCCTGCTGGACGAATTCGACCCGATCGCGATGGAGAGCCTGTCCTTCATCGCGCCGTGGACCGAGACGCTGTTCTGGACCATCGCCTCGACCGCCATCGAACCGGGCTTCGGCACCGGGCTGATCGGCGGCGTGCTGGTCGGTGCCCTCGTCTCCACCCTGATCGCGGGCCGTTTCCGCTGGCAGAGTTTCGAGACGCCCCGCCAGACCGGCCGCTACGCGGCAGGCGCGGTCCTGATGGGCGTGGGCGGCGTGCTGGCCGGGGGCTGCACCGTGGGCGCGGGCCTGGCCGGTGTGCCGACGCTGGGCCTGTCGGCGCTGATCGCGCTGGCCTCCATCGTCGCGGGCGCGGCCTTGGCGGCGCGGGTTCTGGGCGAGGCGGGCGGCACATCCGCCCTGCCCGTCCCCGCCGAATGATCAGTGCAGGCGCCTGATCCGGCGCACCAGCAGCCAGACGGACAACACGACCGGCGGCACGATCAGTGCCGTCAGCCATGTCTTGTCCAGCCCCGCCATGTAGGCGAGCGGCATCGCCAGATAGGCGACGAGGCTGACCGCGTAATAGCTGATCGCCACGACCGACAGCCCCTCCACCGTCTTCTGCAGCCGCAACTGTGCATCCGCCCGGCGGTCCATGCTTTCCAGCAGCTTCTGGTTCTGCGCGCTGCGTTCGACATCCACGCGGGTCTGCAACAGCTCGCCCGCGCGGATCGCCCGGTCGGCCAGCTTCGCCAGCCGCGCCTCGGTCGAACGCACCGTCCGCATCGCCGGGTCGTAGCGCCGGGTGACGAACTCGGTGAAACTCTGCCGCCCGCGAAACTTCACCTCGCGCAGCAGGTCGATCCGCTCCAGCACGATCGCTTCGTAAGCCGCCGTCGCGCCGAAGCGGAAGGCCGCCTGCGCGCCCATGTTCTCCAGCTCCGCGGCCACGGCCAGCAGGCGGTCCAGCGTCGCCTCGGCCCGTGTCGCGCCATCCGCCATGGCGCCGATCAGTGCGGTCAGTTCGCGGTCCATGCCGCCCATCCTCGGGTTGATGTCGCGCGCCCGCGCAAAACCAAGCATCGACATGGCGCGATAGGTCTCGATCTCGCACAGCCGCTGCACGATCCGCCCCGTGCGCCGCGCCCCCAGTTCGGCACCGGCAAAGACGGCGAACCGCATGTGCCCGGCCGGGTCGATGCGGAAATCGCCCGCCACGACCGCCTCGTCGTCCAGCACATGCGCGGCGGCGAGGCTTTCGGGCACGAACCAGTCGTCCAGCCGCGCGGCGATCTCGGCCCCGTCCGCCGGGCGCGGCGCGACCCGGACGAGGATCGACGTCATCCGCACGCCGGGCGCGGTGTCGAGCCACCCGGCCGGAAAGACATCGAACTCCGCCGGATCGAAGGGCCGCCCCGTCAGCCCCTCGCTGATCGCGGTGTAGGTCACGAATTCCGTGTGGCTTTCCCATTTCAACTGGTGCCGCCCGATCTGCCCTGACCAGTGCGTTGCCCCCGGCTGAGGATGCGGCGCGCCGTGCCGGTCGAGCAGCGAAACCAGATGCGCGACATCCGCCGCCCGGTCCCGCGCCACCGCCCCGTCGGGACGCTTGATCGCAAGGAAGACGACCGTCGCCGGGGCGGTCAGGGCCGGAAACGGACGGGCGTGCAGTTCGTTGGCAAGCTGGTAGCGCAGCGGGTGATCTGTGAGGGGCATGGCGCGTCTCCGGGTCAGGTTGCAACGCATAGCGTGCCGACGCCATCCGAGGAACGCGCTTTTTGTCGCAATATCAATACGTTGAAAGAATACATTTGTATGCCGAAACTTCCGGCGGGGTAAATGTGTTGTTCCGGCAGAGGAAAGGAGACGGCCATGAGCGCGACTTCGGAACTTGAGGGCACCCTCACAGACCACCGCAAACGGCAGGATGCCAGCGCACGGCCACGCGCGATCCTCTACCGGATGGTCATGCCCGAACACATCTGCCCCTATGGCCTGAAGTCCAAGTGGCTGCTTGAAAGCCACGGCTTCGACGTCGAGGACCATCATCTGACGACACGCGCCGAAACAGACGCCTTCATGGAGCGGCACGAGGTCAAGACGACCCCCCAGACCTTCATCGCGCAGGAACGGATCGGCGGGTATGACGACCTGCGGGCCTACTTCGGCCAGCCGCTGGCGGATGCGGACGATACCAGCTACCGCCCGGTCATCGCGATCTTCGGCGTTTCCTTCCTGATGGCCCTGTCCATCATGGCGCTCAGCGGAGGCTCGATCCTGTCGCTGGCCACGGTCACAACATTCATCGCCATCGCGATGTGCCTGCTCGGGGTCCAGAAGTTGCAGGACGTCGAAGGGTTCTCGACCATGTTCCTGAACTACGACCTGCTGGCCCGTCGCTGGGTGCCCTACGGCTATGTCTATCCCTATGCCGAAACGCTGGCCGGTGTCCTGATGCTGGGCGGGCTGCTGCCCTGGGTGTCGGGGCCGGTCGCCCTGTTCATCGGCTCGGTCGGGGCGTGGTCGGTGTTCCGAGCGGTCTATATCGAGAAGCGGGAGCTCAAGTGCGCCTGCGTCGGCGGCGGGTCTAACGTGCCGCTCGGCTTCGTGTCGCTGACCGAGAACGTGATGATGATGCTGATGGGGATCTACACGCTGATCGGTATAGCACTGTAGCGCCTTGCGTCAGGTGCCCGGAGCGACCGGTTCCGCGTCCGATCCGCCGGACAGGACAGCGCCACCGGTGACGTCCTCGCGGTAAATCCAGTCGAACTGACGCACCATGGCTGCCGGCGCGACGATCCCCCCGAGACGCAGCGCCAAGTGGCCTGCCGCGCGCAAAGGCGGCAGGCTGACATGATACTTCCACGCATTGCGAGAGGCCGCGCCGACGATCCGGGCCGCGCGCCGGGCGCGACGGTCCTGATAGGCGGCGAGCCGGTCCGGCAAGGCGCCAGGGCCGTCGAGCGTTTCGGCCAGAACCCACGCATCCTCGAGCGCAAGGCATGCGCCCTGCGCCATGAAGGGCAGCGTCGGATGGGCCGCGTCGCCAAGCAGCGCCAGACCCCCGTCGTGCCACCGCCGGGCCACCGGGTGCCGGAACAGGCCCCAGCGTCCGACCGTCTCGACCCGCGACAGCAGCTCCCGCACCTCTGGACCGAACCCCGCGAAGAGCGCCCGCAGTGCCGCCGGATCGCCGGGCTGGGACCAGCTTTCCTCGGTCCATTCCGGGGTTTCATAAACGGCGACTATGTTGCGCGCCCGTCCGCCGCGCAGCGGGTAGGTCACCAGATGCCGCCCCGGCCCCATGAAGAGCCGCACCTCGGGTTCCAGCGGGCCAGTCTCCTCGACCATCGCACGCCATGCGACCTGTCGGGTGAAGAAAGGCTTGGCCGCGCCGTTCAGGGCGGGACGCACGCGGGAATGCAGACCGTCGGCGCCGATGACCACATCGGCCCGCACCCGTGCGCCCTGCATCGTCACGATCTCGGGCCGCGCGCCGCCATGCACCTCGGCCGCCTGATGCATCAGGCCGATCCTTGCGCCCGCGGCCCGTGCGCCCTGCGCCAGAACGTCGATCAGGTCGGCCCGGTAAACGCAGTAATGCCCGCCCGTCCCGTGCCGCGCGACATCCAGCGGCAGCACCTCTTCGCCATGGTGATTGCAGAGCGTCACAGCCTCGGCCCGGACCGCACCGGTCCGCTTGAGCGCGGTGTCGAGGCCAAGACCCCGCAGCACGGCCATCCCGTTGGGCGACACCTGCAGCCCCGCGCCGACCTCGCGGATCTCGGCGGCCTGCTCCAGCACGCGCACCTCGGCCCCGCGCAGCGCAAGGGCGCGGGCGGCGGCCAGACCACCGATCCCGGCGCCGATGATCGCGATATGTGTGCCGCTCAGACTCATGGCGCCTGTTGATACGAAAAAACGCCGGGACGAAAGCCCGGCGCGACCTCTTTACCACCCGATCCGCAAAGCGGAAATTCGAAACCGTCCGCCGCGACCTCAGTCGTCGCGATGAACCTTCTCGCGCCGCTCGTGACGCTCCTGCGCCTCGAGGCTCATGGTAGCGATCGGCCGCGCATCGAGCCGCTTGAGGCTGATCGGCTCACCGGTCACTTCGCAATACCCGTATTCGCCCTCGTCGATCCGGCGGAGCGCCGCGTCGATCTTGGACACCAGCTTGCGCTGACGGTCACGGGTTCTGAGTTCCAGTGCGCGATCGGTCTCTTCGCTCGCGCGGTCTGCGACATCGGGAATGTTACGCGTGCTGCCCTGCAGACCTTCGATGGTCTCCCGGCTGTCTTCGAGGATCTCATCCTTCCAGGCCAGCAACTTTCTCCGGAAATATTCGAGCTGACGCTCGTTCATGAAAGGTTCGTCTTCAGCGGGCTGATAGTCATCAGAGAGAAACGTCTCCGCTTTCATCCACAAGGCTCCTTCAAAAACCGGCCGTGTCCGTCGTTTTTGGATCACCGACGACCACAGAGCCACCCCACGCGAGCATCTACCCCTTTCGTTCCCCCATGTCACTACACAATGCTGAAAATGCTCGCTTCCCATTCCGAGGTGCGTATCGAGCCGACGACGGATGTCCATGCGATTGCCTCTTGCGTCCGTCCGGGGCCGAGGCAATCGTGACCTCCAGCGGACAAGGGTGGGCTATTGGGGCTCCATCCTGATGGTCCGCTGCGCCGGCGGTCCGGGACCGCCGATTTTGTCGGGGCGTATTTCATGTCTTCATTTCTCCCGCGCCACGCGTGGTGCATGGTTCTGTGTGTGTCCATTCTGTCGTTTTCACTGACTGCCGGGCGTTCCGAGGAATGGGGAAATGCCTGGTCCGAGGTCCGAGGCTGGACCGTATATCAATCCGAAGACACCGGGTGTCACGCGAGTCGCAACATCGCCACCACGATGGAGCTGGGGATGCTGGTGTCCCCGGCGGGCAATTGGGAAATGCTGCTGTCGACCCAGACCGCCCACGACATCAGCGTGCCCGGCAGCTGGACTGTCGACGGGCAGTCGCATGAGACCGAATTCTATTCCTACGAGGGCTGGTACCGGGTTCCGGTCGACGGCCCCGAACGTCGGACGCTTGCCGCGGGCCGGACTCTGGTGGTCCAGACGCCGACAGAATACGAGGCGTTCCAGTTGGACGGCATGACCGCCATGCTATTGAAAATGCAGGAATGTTGGGAAAGCGCGACCAACCCTTCGCCGGACAGCAACAAGGCACCAGTCGAAGCCCTGCCCAAGCCCGGCACGGGCGCCGAGACGCCGCGCGACGCGACCCGGGCGGTCTATGGGCAGGCCCGTGGGTGGACGATCTATTCGACGACCGCCTACGGCGAATACAGCGGTTGCCGGATGGAACGTGGCGGCGGGTTCGACTTTTCCCTGACCCGCAATGTCGGATACTGGACGTTCTCGCTCCCCGTGTCGCTGCCGCAGGACACGCTTGCCGACGTCATCCTCGACATCGACCGATACAGCTTCGACCTCCGCATGATCGCGTCGTCGAGCGGAGAGCTGACGGCCCGGATCGATCCTGCATTGGTGCAGCGGATCGCGCAGGCCGGTGTGATCCAGGTCGTGGTGAATGGCGCCTCGCACGGACTGTCGGCCAGCGGGACGCAGGCGGCCATCTCGAAGATCGGCGAATGCGACGACCGGCGCGGACGGACCGCGGCGGCGGCCCCTGCCCCGTCTCCGCGGCTACCGGATCGCAACGCACAACCGGGGATCAAGCCGGTGCCGCCGCACATCCGCATTCCCGGCGGCGACAGCGATGCCTATAAGATGGGCACCGGCTGTCCGGCGGTCGGGTCGGTCAAGTCGCCCAACCTTCAGGACTGGGGCAACATCACCTTCGTCAACCGGTCTGACCGCGCGGTCCTCATCTACTGGCTGGACTACGATGGGCTGCCGGTCGAGATGGCCGGGCTGGGCCGGAACGAGCAGATCTACATCAACTCGACAGCCGGGCATTTCTTCGTGGCCAAGGACAGCGACTTTGCCTGCCATGGCGGAGTGATCGAGGTTCCACTGGGGGAAAACACACATACGATCCGTTGAAAGCCCGCGGACCCGACCACATCCTTGCAACCCGGCCCCTGTGACCTGCCGACCGGCAGGCTGCGGATTGCGGGTCATGCCGAAGCGCACTAGTGTCGATCCCGACACGTCACGAGGAATGGATCGCATGAAATTCGAAGGCACCAAGGATTACGTCGCAACGGACGACCTGACCGTAGCTGTGAACGCGGCAGTCACCCTGGAACGCCCCCTGCTGGTCAAGGGCGAACCGGGCACCGGCAAGACGGAGCTGGCGCGGCAGGTGGCCAATGCCCTCGGGCTCGAGATGATCGAGTGGAACATCAAGTCCACCACCAAGGCCCAGCAGGGCCTTTACGAATACGACGCCGTCAGCCGCCTGCGTGACTCGCAGCTCGGCGACGAACGGGTGCACGACGTCTCGAACTACATCAAGAAGGGCAAGCTCTGGACCGCGTTCGAGGCCGACACCAAGGTCGTGCTGCTGATCGACGAGATCGACAAGGCGGACATCGAGTTCCCGAACGACCTGCTGCAGGAACTCGACAAGATGGAGTTCCACGTCTACGAGACCGGCGAGACGATCAAGGCCAGGAACCGGCCGATCGTCATCATCACCTCGAACAACGAAAAGGAACTGCCGGACGCCTTCCTGCGCCGCTGCTTCTTCCACTACATCCGGTTCCCGGACATGGACACGATGAAAGCCATCGTCGCCGTCCACCATCCGGGCATCAAGGAACAGCTGCTGACCACGGCGCTGACCCAGTTCTTCGAGCTGCGCGACACCTCGGGCCTCAAGAAGAAGCCCTCGACCTCGGAGGTGCTGGACTGGCTCAAGCTGCTGCTGGCCGAGGACCTGACCGCCGAGGACCTGAAGCGCGACGGCGCGAACGCCCTGCCCAAGCTGCACGGCGCGCTGCTCAAGAACGAGCAGGACGTGCACCTGTTCGAACGTCTGGCCTTCATGGCGCGCGGCCAGCGCTGAGACCAGTCCGATGGCGGCCCCCATCCGGGGTCGCCATCGGCACGCTCCGGCCCGACCCATCTGTCACACAGGGTCACATTCCGCCGGTCACGTCCCCATGCCCCTTGCCATCGCGCCGCGGCGCTGGAACTATCCGCCAAGCTAAACGCCACATTAATGCCCGCATGGGACAACAGACTGGCGACACGGCAAGGCAGCGCAAGCAAGAGGTGCACATATGGCGGAGCGGTCGTTGATCGTGCGCCCGTTGGAAGCGTCGGACCGGGCCGACTGGGAACGTCTCTGGGATCTGTATCTCGAGTTCTATCACACCTCGACCACGCCCGAGGTGCGGGATGTCTATTTCCAGCGACTGCTCGGCAAGGATCCGCAGGATTTCAGCTGTCTGATCGCGACGCTTGACGGCCGCGCCGTAGGGCTTACGCATTACCTGTTCCATCGCCACGGCTGGAAGATAGAGAACGTGTGCTACCTGCAGGACCTTTACGCCGATCCCGACGTGCGTGGCACCGGTGTCGGGCGTGCGCTGATCGAGGCGGTCTATGCCGCCGCCGATGCTGCCGGCGCGCCCTCGGTCTACTGGCTGACCCAGACCGGCAACGCGACCGCGCGGCTGTTGTATGACCGGATCGCCCAGCCCACCGATTTCATGAAGTACCAGCGGGTTACCGGATGAAGCTCGCCTTCGCCCCGGTCATTCTGGCCCTGACGGTCGGCTGCCAGCCGATGGACTACAACCCCGAGCCCGCTTCGCGCGCGGCGGCAGCGCCGGCCGGCCTGCAGATGCAGCCGATGAAGCTGTTCTCCGAGGCGCGCGGGGGACAGGCCCGGATCACCCAGTCGAACAGCGACATCGCCCGCGACTTCCTCGATCTGACCTTCATGCTCGAATCCGGGCGGGCGCTGCCCGTTCTCACCCGGTTCGAGGAGCCGATCCGCGTCCGCATCAGCGGCGCGCCGCCGGCCGGGATGACGACCGAGCTCGACCGCGTCCTGAAACGGATGCGGGGCGAGGCGGACATCGACATCCAGCGCACCAGCGGCGAGGCGAATGTCATCATCCAGGCTGTCTCCAGCGCCCAGATCCGCAAGCATCTGCCGCAAGCCGCCTGTTTCGTGGTGCCGAACGTCACCTCGCTGTCCGACTACGCGGCCGCGCGCCGCAACGACGGCGCGTCCTGGACCACCCTGACCGAGCGCAAGCGGATCGCGATCTTCGTGCCCAACGACGTCAGCCCGCAGGAGGTCCGCGACTGCCTGCACGAGGAACTGGCACAGGCGATCGGACCTCTGAACGACCTCTACCGGCTGGACAGCTCCGTCTTCAACGACGACAACATCCACACCGTCCTGACCTCGTTCGACATGCTGATCCTGCGTGCATATTACGATCCGCGCCTGCATTCCGGCATGACCCGCGACGAGGTCGCAGCGCGCCTGCCCGAGATACTGGCGCGGCTGAACCCGGCGGGCGCGAACCGTGGCGCGCAGTATATCAGCGCCACCCCGCGTCCGTGGATCGAGGCGATCCAGACCGCCCTCGGGCCGGGCGCCTCGGCCCCGAACCGACTCCGTGCGGCGCAGCGCGCCTTGGACATCGCGATCGCTCAGGGCTGGAACGATCACCGCCTCGCCTTTTCGCATTACGCCCTCGGCCGTCTGGTCCAGGCACGCGATCCCGCACAGGCCGTCGCCCATTACCGCAGCGCCGACATCATCTATGCCCGCAGCGGCACAACGGCGATCCACCGGGCATTTGTCCGCACCCAGCTCGCCGCCCATTCCCTCGCCCGCGGCGATGCCTCCGGCGCACTGCGCACCCTGCGCGGTCAGGCGGAACTGGCCCGCCGTTATGAGAACGCGGCGCTTCTCGCCTCGATCCAGATGCTGGAGGCCGAGGCGCTGGATTACACCGGTGACGCGGACCAGGCACGCAAGGTCAGGCGGGACAGTATCGGCTGGGCGCGTTATGGCTTCGGTCCCGACTGGGCCGTCCGCGCCAAGCTGAGCGAGGTCGCCGCCCTGAACCCGAAAAAGACCGGAGGGTCGTGACATGCTGGTGATCATCGGCGTCGTTCTGGGCGCAGCCTGGGGCGGCTGGCGCGCCAAGGCGCGCGGCGGAAAACGGGCGGACATCCTGCAATATGCCGCCGTCCATGCGCTGATCTTCGCGATTGCGGGACTGTTCCTGACGCTGTTCCTGCACCGCGCCCTCGTATGAGTGAACCGACCGACCGGCAGGTTATCCTGCTGGCATCCGGAGCAATGACCGGTTAGGCTCGGATCAAGTCACGCGCAGGACCGGATCGCCCATGTTCATTCCCTTTTTCGAGAACCTCAGAAAACACGCCGTCCCCGTCACGCTCCGGGAATACCTGACCTTCCTCGAAGCGATGCGCGCCGGGCTCTGCACCTACGACCCCGAGGCGTTCTATTACCTCGCCCGCACGGCGATGGTGAAGGACGAGCGGAACATCGACAAGTTCGACATCGCCTTCGCCAAGACCTTCGAAGGGCTGGAAAACATCACCTTCGAACAGGTGATGGAGGCCGTCGAACTGCCCGCCGAATGGCTGGAGCAGATGGCCGAGAAATACCTGACCGCCGAAGAGATGGCCGAGATCAAGGCGCTCGGCGGCTTCGACAAGCTGATGGAGACGCTCAAGCAGCGGCTCAAGGAACAGCAGGGCCGGCACGAGGGCGGCAACAAGTGGATCGGCACCAAGGGCACCTCGCCCTTCGGCGCGCAGGGCTACAACCCCGAGGGCGTCCGCATCGGGCAGGAGAAATCGCGCCACCAACGCGCCGTAAAGGTCTGGGACAAAAGGGAATTCAAGAACTTCGACGACGACGTCGAACTGGGCACCCGCAACATCAAGGTCGCGTTGAAACGGCTCAGGAAATGGGCCCGCGACGGGGCGCACGAGGAACTGGACCTCGACAACACCATCCGCTCGACCGCCGAGCATGGCTATCTGGACGTCAAAGTCCGGCCCGAGCGGCGGAACGCGGTCAAGGTGCTGCTGTTCCTCGACGTCGGCGGGTCCATGGATCCGCACATCAAGGTGATGGAGGAGCTGTTCAGCGCCGCCAAGGCCGAGTTCAAGCACATGCAGCACTTCTACTTCCACAACTGCCTCTACGAAGGCGTGTGGAAGGACAACCGCCGCCGCTGGTCCGATCAGACCCCGACATGGGAGGTGCTGCGGACCTATGGCAGCGACTACAAGGCGATCTTCATCGGTGACGCCTCGATGAGCCCCTACGAGGTCGCCTATCCCGGTGGCGCGAACGAGCACTGGAACGAGGAATCGGGCGAAACATGGCTGCGCCGCGCGCGCGAGCAATGGCCGAACAACCTGTGGATCAACCCGGTGCCGCGCAAGTACTGGGGCTACACCCAGTCGATCAAGCTGATCCGCGAGATCTTCGACGACCGGATGCACCCGATGACGCTCGAGGGGCTGTCGCAGGGGATGAAGGAACTCAGCCGCTGAACCGTGACGACGGGCGGCGTGGCGGTCTTACTGCCTGCCGCTGTCGATCCGGGCGACAAGCACCCCGTTCTGGATGAAGAGGTCCAGCAATTCCGTTGCCGCCTCGACCGGCGCGGTGCCGAAATCGACGGTGATCCGCCCGCGTTCGACGACGGCGGAATGAATGACCTGCGACATCATGCTGTCCATCGGACGCCGGGCCCCTTCCAGGTCGACCCACTTGGCGAACCATGTTTCGAACCCCACCACTTCGGGCGGCGCCGGGGTCAGGTTGAAGGCGATGGATTCCCATGACACCGGCCCGACCTCCAGCGTCAGGTCCCCGTAGGACATGGTGTATCCACCGACATAGGCCCCTTCGTTGAGCGAAACCTCGACCGCGCCGTTGTCAGCGCCGGTCCGCCCGACGAAATCCACGACATAGATGTCCTGAAAGGTCTCGCCCGGCATCCGGAACGCAATCTCCGGGAACACCGCTTCAAAGCGGTCCAGCTGCTGCTGGTACGCGTACTGGAACTCGGCGACATATGCCGTCTGCAATAAAGTAAGCAGTGTCAGAATGTTCATGAGGTCAACGTCTTGTGCAGGCACGTTATCGACTCTCAAATTCGAGCCTGTCAAACACTGATGTTGAATAGCGTCACTCTGTCCGGCCTCAGATGCCCGTCCGTGTCCGTGACGTCACGGTAAGCGACGCGAAAATTAACGAAAGCCGGCAATCGACACCAAAAAACCGGGCCCACCGTGGACTGCGGCTGGATCGTTTCATTCCCTATGCTGCCACTGGAAAAGGCACCGCGACAATCAGCCCGCTGTTGCCAGCCAGTCGCGTATGGACCTGCAGCATCCGCTCTGTTTGTCTGCACCGCATGGCCGATCCCGCGCGACCGCCCCTCGGACCCGACACAGCGACCCCGGATGTCCCGGCGGACGACTGGATCCTCAGTGCGCTCTACGATCACGGACCGGCGGTGATGTTCGTCCTGTGCCTCGCTTCCTGTATCGCCCTGCCCGTCCCGGCCTCGATCGCCATGATCTCGGCCGGGGCCGCCGCCGCGACCGGCGGACTGGAGTTGTGGCAGATCGCGCTTGCCTCGCTGGCGGGGGCCATCGTGGGCGACCAGATCGCCTATGCCATCGGCGGCGTGGGACGCGGGCCGCTGATCCGCTGGATCGACGCCAAGGAACCGCGCCGCGCCGCCCGGCTGAAGGCCGAGGACTGGCTGCGCGACCGTGGCGGGCCGGGCGTCTTCCTCAGCCGCTGGCCGGTGTCGCCGATCGGGCCCTACGTGAACTTCGCCGCCGGGGCCGCGGCCTTCGGATGGCTGCGCTTCACACTCTGGTCCGCGCCGGGCGAAGCCGTCTGGGTCGCCGTGAACACCGCGCTCGGCTACGTGTTCTCGGGCCAGATCACCGCAGTGGCCATGGTCGCGCAGGAGGCCACGGGCCTCGTCCTCGCCGTCATCTTCGCCCTCGGGGCAAGCTACGTCCTGCGCCGCGCGTTAAAGGCCCGGCGCGCCGCGAAAGAGGACGACTGAGGCACCGCGCCGCCTTGCGCCCGCACCGCCGCTGCGCCACGCTCGGAGCACCTGACCGGAGCCAAGACCCTGCCGCGCCTCGCCACCCTCCTGCGCCTGATCCGGCTGCATCCGTTCGCCGCGCTGCTGTTCGGCGCGGGCACGTTGTTTGCGCTGGTCTTCGTCGTACGGACGCTGTTTTTCGTCGTCTACTGGTCTGACCCCGCGCATCGCAACCAGGCACCCGAAGTCTGGATGACCCCGCGCTACATCGCGCATTCCTGGCAGATTCCACCCGAGGCGCTGGCCGAGGCGCTGCAGATCCCCGACCCGCCCCCGCGCCACGCCACGCTGGCCGAGATCGCCCGCCTGCGCGGGATGACCACCGAGGCGCTGATCGCCGAACTGACCGTCTTTCTCGCCCGTCACCGGCAGGCCACGCATGAGTGACGCGATCTCCGCCCTCGTCGCGGAATGGGGCCTGCCGCTGCTCTTCGCCGTGACCTTCCTGTCGTGCCTCGCCCTGCCCGTGCCCTCCTCGCTCGCCATGCTGACGGCCGGGGCCTTCACCGTGACGGGCGACCTGACACTCTGGGCCACCGCGCTCGCCGCCTTCGCCGGCGCCGTGCTGGGCGACCAGACCGGCTATGTCCTCGCCCGCTTCGGCGCGGACCGGCTCGACGCCTTCACCGCCACACGCCCGCGCCGCCGGGCCCTGCTGGACCGCGCCCGGCGGATGATCGAAAAACGCGGCGGACCGGGTATCTTCCTCAGCCGCTGGCTGGTCTCGCCGCTCGGCCCCTATGCGAATTTCATCGCCGGGCTGACCCGGTTCCCGCACCTTGCCTTCACCCTCTGGGGCGCGGCAGGCGAAGCGGTCTGGGTCGCACTCTACGTCGGGCTCGGGCGGCTCTTCGCCGGTCAGCTCGACATGGCCGCCGAATTCGCGGGCGACCTCTCGGGGCTTTTCGCCGCGCTCGCCGTGATGGGCGTGTCAGCATGGTGGATGACACATTCGCTGCGCCACCGCCGCCGCATTGCCGGACGCCACGACTGACCCCATATCGGATCCATGCTGCGCTTCACCCCCATCCTGCTCGCCATCCTCTACGGCCTCGTCGTCTACCGCTTCTCGGTCTGGCGCACGAAGAAGGAGCTCGACGCGCGGTCCTCCGAACTCGCCGATCCGCAGCTCTTGGCCGTGACCCGCAAGCTGGCACAGGCGCTCGACCTGCCCCGCATCCGCGTCCACCTCTACGAGATCGACCCGGTGAACGGCCTCGCCGCCCCCGACGGGCGTATCTTCCTGACCCGCGGCTTCTACAACAAGTTCCGCGCGGGCGAAGTTTCGGCCGAGGAGATGGCCTCGGTCATCGCCCATGAACTGGGCCACGTGGCACTCGGCCATGCCCGGCGGCGGATGATCGACTTTTCCGGCCAGAACGCGCTGCGCACGGCGCTCGGGCTGATCCTGTCGCGGATCATTCCCGGCATCGGCATCTGGATCGCGGGCATGTTGACCTCGCTTCTGGCCGCGCGCCTGTCGCGCTCGGATGAATACGAGGCCGACGCCTATGCCGCCGCCCTGCTGACCAAGGCGGGCATCGGCACGGCCCCGCAGAAATCGCTGTTCCGCAAGCTCGCCGCGCTTACGGGCGGCAGCGGCACGGCGCCCGCCTGGCTGATGAGCCACCCGAAAACCGAGGAACGCATCGCCGCGATCGACAAACTGGAGGCGGGCTGGAACGCCAAGAGGCTGACCTAACCCCGCCAGGGCATCGGCGCGCCGTCCAGCCAGGCCTCGACCCGCGCGGCGAGAGCGCCCTTGCTGCCTGACGCGGGCAGACCCCGCAATCTCAGGAAATCCCGCAGGTCCGACTTCATCCAGTCGTGATCGCGGAAGTCCTCCGCAGACATGTGTTCGTCCAGTTCCGGCCTTGCCCTCATCCCGCGACTCCCGTTCACTGCGCCGCAACGAAATAGCAGGCCCCTGCTGACAGCCCTCCGTCAGCAGCGTGCCGGGAAGGACCTCATGCGTTACTCACTGCTCGACCTCTCTCCGGTCTCCGAAGGCCACGACGCCGCCGAGGCCATCGCCGCCTCCGCCGCGCTCGCGCAGACCGCCGAAGCCGAGGGCTACACCCGCTTCTGGCTGGCCGAACACCACAACATGCCGGGAATCGCCTCGGCTGCGACCTCGGTGATGATCGGTCACGTGGCGGGCAAGACCTCCAAGATACGCGTCGGTTCGGGCGGGATCATGCTGCCCAACCACTCGCCGCTGGTGATCGCCGAACAGTTCGGCACGCTGGCCACGATCTATCCGGGGCGCATCGACCTCGGCCTCGGGCGCGCGCCCGGCACCGACATGATGACCGCCCGCGCCCTGCGCCGGAACCTGCAGGCGCCCGACACCTTCCCGCAGGACGTGCTGGAACTGGCCGCCTACCTCGGACCGGTCGAACCCGGCCAGCACCTGCGCGCGATCCCCGGTTCGGACACCAACATCCCGATCTGGATCCTCGGCTCCTCGCTCTATGGCGCGCAGCTGGCGGCCCACCTCGGCCTGCCCTACGCCTTCGCCTCGCACTTCGCCCCCGACGCGCTGGAGGAGGCCTCCGAGATCTACCGCCGCACCTTCCGTCCGTCCGAAGCGCTGGCCGAGCCGCATTTCATGATGGCGATCAACGTCTTCGCAGCCGACACGGATGCCGAGGCCGCCCGCATCCGCACCTCCGCCCAGCTCGGCATGATCAACCTCCGCTCGGGCCGCCCCGGCAAGCTGCCCGCGCCCGTCGACCGGCTGGAGGATCACGTCGACCCCGGCATGATCCAGATGACCAACATCGGCGGTCGTATCCGCGCCTGCGGCGCCCCGGACACCATCCGCGCCGATCTGAAGACCCTGATCGACACCTACCAGCCAGACGAGGTCATCATCTCCGGCCAGATCCACGACCCCGCCGCACGCCGCCACAGCTTCACCCTCGCCGCCGCCGCCCTGCGCGACCTCGGCGCCGAACCGGCCCCCTGACCGCTCGCCACACCTTCCGGAGTGTCTCGCAGGCTCCCCTGCTTCTTCTGGTCAAAAATACTTTCGGGGGGTCCGGGGGGCAGACAGCCCCCCGGCCTCAACGCCCGCACACCATCCGGGCATCCTTGCGCCCCAGGCACCCCCGCCTCCAACCACCCACTTGCGCCCGCCCCGTCCCGGCAATAAAGCCGGGTCATGAGCGACCAGATCCACGACCGCCTTCTCATCATCGACTTCGGCAGCCAGGTGACGCAGCTGATCGCGCGCCGCCTGCGCGAACTGTCGGTCTATTGCGAAATCCATCCCTACCAGAAGGTCGACGACGCCTTCCTCAGGGACTTCGCCCCGAAGGCCATCATCTTCTCCGGCGGCCCGGACAGCGTGACCCGCGCAGGGTCCCCGCGCCCGCCGCAACTGGCCTATGACCTCGGTGTGCCGATCCTCGGCATCTGCTACGGCCAGCAGGTGATGATGCAGGATCTCGGCGGCCGGGTCGAAGGCGGCAAGATCTCGGGCGGCGGCGGCACCGCCGAATTCGGCCGCGCCTACGTCACCCCGTCCGACGAACGCATCGACCTGCTGACGGGCTGGTTCCTCGACGGACGCGAGCAGGTCTGGATGAGCCACGGCGACCATGTCGCGGCCCTCGCCCCCGGTTTCGCGGTCTACGGCACCTCGCCGAACGCGCCCTTCGCGATCACCGCCGATCTCGACCGTCGCTTCTTCGCCGTCCAGTTCCACCCCGAGGTGCACCACACCCCCAACGGCAAGACACTCTACGAAAATTTCGTGCGTCTGGCGGGGTTCACCGGCGACTGGACGATGTCCGCCTACCGCGAAGAGGCAATCCGCCTGATCCGCGAACAGGTCGGCGACAAAAAGGTGATCTGCGGCCTGTCGGGCGGCGTCGACAGTTCCGTCGCCGCCGTGCTGATCCACGAGGCCATCGGCGACAACCTGACCTGCGTGTTCGTGGACCACGGCCTGCTGCGCCAGAACGAGGCGCAGGAAGTCGTCACGATGTTCCGCGACCACTACAACATCCCGCTGATCCACGCGGACGAAAGCGAGCTGTTTCTCGGCGAGCTGGAGGGCGTCACGGACCCGGAGGTCAAGCGCAAGACCATCGGACGGCTGTTCATCGACGTGTTCCAGAAATACGCGAACCAGATCGAGAACGCCGAGTTCCTGGCCCAGGGCACGCTCTACCCGGACGTCATCGAGTCGGTCTCCTTCTCCGGCGGTCCCTCGGTCACGATCAAGTCGCACCACAACGTGGGCGGCCTGCCCGAAAAGATGGGCCTCAAGCTGGTCGAGCCGCTGCGCGAGCTCTTCAAGGACGAGGTCCGCGCGCTCGGCACCGAACTTGGCCTGCCCGCCTCCTTCATCGGTCGCCACCCCTTCCCCGGCCCCGGCCTCGCCATCCGCTGCCCCGGCGAGATCACCCGCGACAAGCTCGAGATCCTGCGCAAGGCCGACGCGGTCTACATCGACCAGATCCGCAAGCACGGTCTCTACGACGAGATCTGGCAGGCCTTCGTGGCCATCCTGCCCGTGCGGACCGTCGGCGTGATGGGCGACGGGCGAACCTACGACTACGCCTGCGCCCTGCGCGCCGTGACGAGCGTCGACGGGATGACGGCGGACTACTACCCCTTTACGCATGACTTCCTCGGCGAGACCGCGACGCGGATCATCAACGAGGTCGAGGGGATCAACCGCGTGACTTACGACATAACGTCGAAACCGCCGGGAACGATCGAGTGGGAGTGATCCCACGGTCCGGGCAAGCGTGACGGACCGGTTCTCCGGACGGGCTTCGAGCCCGTCCGGAGAAGCCTCCGGCGGGAGTTTATCCGGCCAGATGAAGCGGATCGGCATCGCCTGTGCCGACACCGTGCAAGCAGGCCCGAACCCTATGTTGCTCTGCTGTCGTTCAGTCATCTGCGACGGAGGCTCGTCGTCCACCTCAATACGGACCGCCGGTGCCCCGGCGCGCTCCACTGAGCGCCGCAGCCGGCATCACGACCGGGCCACTGTCTCCGGAATCGAAATCACGGGATGCACGCCCATCTTCCTGCAAACCCCGCCCCCCGTTTCAGGCAGTCCCGCCCGCGACCCAAACCGCTTGCCCTGCCCGCCCGGCTTTTGCGACAAGGAGATCCCAACGACTCGGGCCGGGGCCGGATGACCAGACGCGACACGATCATCGAACGCTGCGCAACGCAGGGCCTGCGCATGACCGGCCCGCGCCGCGTCATAGCAGAGGTGCTGGACACCTCGCGCGATCACCCGGATGTCGAGGAACTGCACGCCCGCGCCAATGCCCGTGACAACCGGATCTCGCTGGCGACGGTGTATCGGACCGTGAAGCTGTTCGAGGAGCAGGGCATCCTCGAGAAGGTCGACTTCGGCGATGGCCGCGCCCGCTACGAAGACGCCGAACGCGATCACCACGATCACCTGATCGACCTCGATACGGGCCGGGTGATCGAATTCGTCGATCCCGAGATCGAGAAGCTGCAGGAAAGGATCGCGGCCAAGCTGGGTTACGAGCTGCGCGGTCACCGGCTGGAACTCTACGGCGTGAAACGGCCTCCGCGCGACGACGGGTAAACCCGCCGCTGCGCTTGACAACGCGACCCGCCGGGCGCACGAGCCGCGACAGCACTCCAGCCCGGATTTCCCATGGACAACCTGCGCGGCATTCTCCTCGTCCTCTTTTCGATGGCGGCCTTTTCGGTCGAGGATCTGTGGGTCAAGCAGATGACCCAGTCGGTGCCGACCGGTCAGGTCATCGGCATGATCGGCCTTGGCGGCATGCTGGTCTTTGGACTCGTGGCGCTGGCCACCCGGACGCCGTTGCTGGTTCCCGCGATGCGCCGGCCGCCCTTCGTCATTCGCACCGTGGCCGAGGGCTTTGCCGCGCTCTCTTTCATCACCTCGCTTTCGCTCGTCCCGCTTTCGACCGTCGCCGCCGTGTTCCAGGTCGCGCCGTTGGCGATCACGCTGGGCGCTGCGCTGTTTCTGGGCGAAGCCGTCGGATGGCGGCGCTGGAGCGCGATCATCATCGGCTTTGTCGGCGTGCTGATCATCATCCGCCCCGGCATGGAGGGCTTCCGCCCCGAAGCGCTGTTGGTGCTGATCGCGGTGATCGCCATCGCCGCGCGCGATCTGTCGTCGCGCCGTCTGCCGCAGGATCTGTCGTCGATCTCGGTCTCGTTCTACGGATTCTCGGCCCTTGTCGTCGCAGCGCCCATCCTGATGACGATCCAGATGACCGCGCCAACGGGGCTTGGCGGGACCGACAGTCTGCGCCTTGTCGGATCGGTCCTGTTCGGCGTGTCGGGCTACTATGCCATCGTCCTTGCAACCCGCATCGGCGATGTCTCGGCCGTGATGCCGTTCCGCTATTCGCGTCTGGTCTTCTCGCTGATCATCGGTGTCGCGATCCTTGGCGAAAACCCGGACGGCTACACCCTGCTCGGCGCGGGGATCATCATCGCCTCGGGGCTCTATTCCTACCTCCGCGAGCGCCATCTCGCCCGGCGCGCGGCGACGCAGGCTCAGCTTTCGCGTTCGGTGGTGAAGGTCAGCGGATAACCGGCGACCCGACCACGGTCGTTGGCCTGCGCGACCTTCGTCTCGGCCACCTCTTTGGTATAGACCGCGACCACGCAGGCGCCCCGGCGATGCGCCGTCAGCATCACGCCGAGCGCTTCGCCCTCGGTCATGCGGAACACGCCCTGGAGCACCTTCACCACGAACTCCCGCGGGGTGAAATCGTCGTTCAGAAGGATGACCTTCCACAGCCTGGGCCGCTCGGTCCGCGCGCGGGTCCGGGTCTCGGGTTTGACGATGGTGATCTGATCCGACACGTCCGCCGCTCCGGCCCGACTGGCATCGGCTTACAGTATCGCCGATCCCCCGGACTGCCGCAAGCGCGGGTCCTGCCCGGCCATTGCGCAGAAGTTGGCGATTTTCCGCCAGTGCCACCTCGAAACCCTTGAAAATTTACCAAACTTTTGATCAATCTTTTCCGGCCTCGAGGCAGTGAGGCCATAAGAAAAGAAGACCGAGGGACCTATGAGCTTGACCCGCGTATCGACCGCGACGTTGAAGAAGCTTTGCCTGCTTGGCAGCCTTATCCTGACCACCGCAGCATGCGCCCCGCGCCATGACAGCGCCGGGCTCGACCCCGAACGGGTGTCGCGCGCCGTGCAGACCGCGACGGACCTGCGCGAATCCGGCTACAAGGTCTGGTGCGTGCCCTTCGCCCGTGACGCCAGCGGCATCGACATCCGCGGCAATGCCAACACCTGGTGGTCGCAGGCCTCCAGCAAGGGCTACGACCGCGGACAGGAACCCAAGGTCGGCTCCGTGATGGCCTTCAGCTCGACCGGCAGCCTGCCGCGCGGCCATGTCGCCGTGGTCTCCAAGCTCATCTCCGAGCGCGAGATCCTCGTCGATCACGCCAACTGGGCGCCCAGCCAGGTGTCGCTGGGCATGTATGTGCGCGACGTGTCCGACCGCAACGACTGGTCCGCCGTGCGGCTGGAAAGCCAGCCCAATGCACTCGGCAGCGTCTATCCGATCCAGGGCTTCATCAGCACGCGGGGGCGCTGATCCACCGGATCAGTCCCTCGGCTCCAGCTGCAGCCAGATCCCGTCCTTCGACCGCACCGTCAGATGCGCCACCGGGACGGGCACGCGGCCTTCGACCGGATGCACCCGGAACCGCCGCAGCACCTCTGAAAGGATCAGCGGCCCCTCGACCATCGCGAAGCCGGCACCGGTGCAGACACGCGGCCCCGCCGAGAACGGCATGTAGGCGTCGCGCAGACAGGCCCGTCCGTTCTCGGTCGCGAACCGGCCCGGATCGAAATCGTCCGGCCGCTCCCATATCCGCTCGTGCCGGTGCAGGTGCCACGGGCTGAGCACAACTTGCGATCCCTTCGCGACATCGCGATCGCGGAAATGCTCGGGACAGGCGGCCTCGCGCACCATCATCGGCACCGGCGGATAGAGCCGCAGCGCCTCGCGGAAGACGTCGCGGCTGACCCGGAGCTTGCCCATCACGCCAAAACCCTCGTCGTCGTCCAGCGCACGGGCCTCCTCGGCCACCTTCTCCTGCCAGTCCGGACAGGTCGCCATCAGGTAGAGTGTCCACGCGAGCGCCGAGGCGCTGGTCTCGTGCCCGGCCAGGAAGAAGATCGCGACCTGGTCGACCATCTCCTCGGTGCCGAAGCCCTCTCCCGTGACCGGGTCGCGCGTCGTCATGATCTTGGTCGCCAGATCGTCGGGCGCGCCGCCCGCCGCGATGGCCTCCGCCCGCTCGGCGGTCAGGCGGGTGATCAGGCCCCGTATCTTGCGCGCCGCCGCCTTGGTCTCGCGCCGGAAGAACCGCGGCATCCAGCGCGGCAGCGGGACGAAGGCGGCGAGGTTCACCACCGGCTGCGTCCGTTGATAGGTCCGGAACTCGTGGAAGACCGCGCTCGCGATCTCATGCTCGATGGGGATCGAGAACAGGGTGCGGAAGATCACGTCGGCCGCCGCGTGGCTCGTCTCCTCCTCGATCTCGATCGCACCGCCCGTCCGCGCCTCCAGCCGCCGGACGCAGGCCGCAGCCGCCGCCCGCATCGCCGGAAAGGTATCCTTCAACCGCCCGCCCTCGAAGGCCGGGTCGATGATCCGCCGCTGCCGTTTCCACGTCTCGCCATTGGTCAGGAAGACCGACTCGCCCAGCAGGGGGCGCAACCCCTCGCTGACACGCCCGCTCTTGGGGAAATCGTCGGGCCGTTCCTTCAGCACCAGTCGGACAAGCTCGGGCTGATTCACCATGTAGGACCGAAAGAACGGCGTCCGGAACTCCGCCATCCACGCGCGATAAAGCTTGGCCGGCTGCGCCGACAGCAGGTCCGCGCGGAACAGCCGGACGTAGCGCCTCAGCGACACCTTCTCGGGCCGGGCGGGCGGCTTGGGTGGGATCACCGGTTCCATCCTTCCTCTGGCCGAAAATATCCTCGGGGGGGCACGGCGCAGCCGTGCGGGGGCCAGACAGCCCCCCTCGCCGCCCGCCGCAGGCGCTGGTCCACAAGGTCGCTCACGCCGCGACGCTCGTATATTTCGACACCGCCGCCTCGATGCGCGACTTCGACGGCACCCGGCCCTCGTAGCGATCGGCGAGGGTCAGCGGCCCCGCCGTGATCCGGAAGTAGTCGTAATCCCCCGGCCGGTCGAAGGCGCAGAGATACTGGAAGTGCAGCCGGAAGAACCGCCAGCGCAGCTCCTTCCACCGCTCGGGGCTCAGCGTCTGGGTGAAGGCAGCCGAGACGACCAGCGGCCAGCGCTTGCCCTCGGGCGCGACGCCCGACACGGCGACCGGATCGCAGAGCGCGAAGGCGCAGCCGTCGCCCGGCGCGGTCACGTCGATCCACGTCAGCTCGGTCCGCTGCGACAGGTAGCGCAGGTCGGCCCTCAGCCGGTCCGCGCGCGGCAGGAACGACACCATCGGCACCACCTGTCCGAGGCTGAGGAACGACAGCACCGGCCCGTCCGCAGGCACCCGCCCCGCCCGGATCAGGTCGGCGAGGATCGAGACGGCCAGATGCGCGCCCGAGGAATGGCCGACGACCAGCACCTCGTCGCTCCCTTGCGCGAGCGCCTCGGCAATCGCATCGCCGAACTCCGCCATCCGCGCTTCGAGCGCGGGCGGATTGGCCCCGAGCGAGCGGGCAGAGAAGGAGTAGTCATGCATCAGGTAATAGGCGAAGAACTTGCCGTCCTTCCGGCGGAACCATTCCAGCAGCGCCGCCGCCAGCGCCAGTCCCGCCAGAGCCCCGATCCCGGCGCCCAGCCACCCCGGCCCCGGCACCAGCGCGCCGATACCCCACATCACCAGCCCCGCAAGGCCGAGCGCCAGCGCCAGCTGCACCAGCAGGAACAGCACCGGGTAAAGCGCCGCGATCACCGGCCCCTTGCGCAGCCGCATCAGCCGCCACAGCGCCCCGGTCCCGATATAGGCCCATGCGGTGCGCACCAGCGCGAGATAGGTCGCGGGGATCGAATGCCCCATGCTGTCGCGCACGATGTCGGACCAGATCAGGACCTCGACATCCACCTCGACCTCGGCCCCGTCCATCTTCGACGCCACGTGCCAGCCATAGGGCCCGCCGCCGGTCTTGGGCGACAGCGCGATTTCGTAGCCCGAGATCCCGGCCTGCGCGGCCCCTTCCTTGCGATAGAGTTCGCGGTAGCGGCGCGGATGGATCGGGTCGTAGCCGGGGATGTAGAACACCCGGCGGCGTGTCACTTGGGTCATTGTCGGGCCTGCTCTGCCTCCGTTTGCATGGAAGCTACCGCCATTTTCGGGCAAGTTTATGGCCTTAGCCGAGCGTGGCAAGCCCCGGAAACGTCTCCAGCAGCCAGTAGGAGAAGGCCGAGAAGCCGCCGGTCAGCATCAGCAGCCCGATGGTCCAGAGCAGCAGGCCCATGATCCGCTCGATCACCTCCATGTGCCGCTTCATCCAGCCCATGACACCGGTCAGGCGCGGCAGGAAGGCTGCGACCAGCAGGAACGGCACGCCGAGCCCCGCCGCATAGACCGCCAGCAGCAGCGTCCCGCGCGTCACGCTCGCCTCGCCCGCCGCCAGCGACAGGATCGCGCCGAGCTGCGGGCCGATGCAGGGCGTCCAGCCGAAGGCAAAGGCAAGGCCCAGCACATAGGCGCCAAAGGCCGACCCGCCCCGGTCGCCCGCATCCAGCCGCGCCTCGCGGTTCAGGAACCCGATGCGGATAATCCCGAGGAAATGCAGCCCGAACACCATCACCAGTATCCCGGCCCCGGTGTTGAAATAGCCCTGCCACTGCAAAAACGCCCGTCCCGCCGCGCTGGCGGCGAACCCGAGCAGCAGAAACACCGTCGACAGCCCCATCACGAAGAACAACGCAGGCACGACCGCAGCCGTCCGCCGCCCTTCGCGCCCGAGGTCGTTCATCGACACGCCGGACATATAGGCCAGGTAGGGCGGCACGATCGGCAGGACGCAGGGGCTGAGGAACGAGATCAGCCCCGCGACCAGCGCCACGATCATGGCGGGCAACAATCCCGCGTCGATGATGTCTATCCCGAACATGCCACCCGATTACCGCAGCCCCGCGCCCCCGTCACGCGCCGGATTGTCACAAGCGCGTGCCGATCCGGCTTCATCTGGCCCGACAAACTCCGGGGGACGACGGGCCGCAGGCCCGGCGGGGGGCTGGCCCCCTCCCCGCGTGCCACCTGCGACACCGCCCCACTGGACGCACTGCCGCCACGGGACTACACCGCGCGCCATGGACGACATCCTCGACGCCACCGGTCTGCTCTGCCCGCTGCCCGTGCTGAAGGCACGCAAGGCGCTTATGGCGCTGGCGCCGGGCGCGGTCCTGCGGATCCGCACCTCGGACCCGGTGGCGGTGATCGACCTGCCCCATTTCTGCACGGAATCGGGGCACGAACTGATCGCAGCGACCGACGAAGGCGCCACGCACCTTTTCACGATCCGCCGCGGCTGATCCCGGAACGAAAAACGCCGCGCCCTGACAGGCGCGGCGTCTCTCATTCCGTCACATGTTCCGGCCTCAGCCGCCGAGCGACCACCAGCCGCGTTTCTTCGGCTTGGACGACGCCTCGGTGTCCTGCGCCTCTCCGACCGGCTCGGGGACCTTCTCCTCGGCGATCTCGGGTTCCGCAGGCTGCTCCGCGACCGGCTCCGGTGCAACCTCCGGCTCCGGCTCCGGCGTCACCTCGGCCACGGGCTCGGGTGCGGTCTCGGCGACCGGTTCCGGCGCGGGTGCGGGTGCAGGCGCTTCCGGTTCGGCAGCGGCGGCAGGCTCTTCGGCCACGGGCGCGGCATCAGCCGGCGCGGCCTCCGCCTCGGGCTCAGCCTTTTCCGCAGTCTTCTTGGTCCGGGACCGCGTGGTCTTGGGCTTGGCGCCCTCGGTCGTCTTCGACCGGGTCGAGCGCGTCCGGGTCCGCTTGGGCTTTTCCTCGGCCGTGGCGTCCGGTTCGGCCTCTGCAGCCGCTTCTGCCGGGGCTTCGGCGGTTTCGGTCGCCTCGGCGGACGCTTCCGCCGCCACCGGGGCGGAGTCGGCTTCTGCCGTTAACGGCTCGGCTGCGGGTGCCTCCGTGGCTTCGGCGGCGACCGGTTCGGCCGTCACCTCGGTCTCGGAGGTCGCATCGTCCGATCCATCCTCATCGCCTTCACCGTCGCCATCGGCGTCGGATCCGTTCTGATCTGTGGCAGTGTCGCCCTCGCCATTGCCCGACTTCGACTTCCGCCGACGCCGGCGCCGACGCTTCTTCTTGGGCTTGCCTTCCTCGTCAGCCAAAGCAGAGGACGGCGCTTCCGAGGTGGTCGAGGTTTCCTGTTCCTCTTCCTCCTGCTCCTCGACGATATCCTCGATCTCTTCGTCCTCGAGATCCTCCATGAGGCTCGCATCCGCCGAGATCACCATCGGCACTTCCTTGACCACGCGGGTCGCGGTCTTGAACTTCTCCATCGAGAAGTCCGGGCTGACCAGATGCGGGTCGCCCTCGATCCGGACCGACAGGCCATAGCGGCCCTCGATGGTCGCGACATGCTCGCGCTTGAGGTTCATCAGGTAGTTGGCGATGCCCACGGGGCATTTCACCAGCACCTCGCGCGACCGGCGGCGGGTGCCTTCCTCCTCGATCTGGCGCAGGATGGTCAGCGCCATGTTGTCGTCGGAGCGGATCAGGCCGGTGCCGTGGCAGACGTGGCAGGGCTGGGTCGTCGCCTCGATCATGCCGGGGCGCAGGCGCTGGCGCGACATCTCCAGAAGGCCGAAGCCCGAGATGCGGCCGACCTGGATGCGCGCACGGTCGGTTTTCAACTTGTCCTTCAGACGCTTTTCGACCGCGTTGTTGTTCTTGCGCTCGTCCATGTCGATGAAGTCGATGACGATCAGACCGGCAAGGTCGCGCAGGCGCAGCTGGCGGGCGACCTCCTCGGCCGCCTCGAGGTTGGTCTTGAGCGCCGTTTCCTCGATCGAGCCTTCCTTGGTGGCCCGGCCGGAGTTCACGTCGATCGCCACCAGCGCCTCGGTCACGCCGATGACGATGTAGCCGCCGGATTTCAGCTGAACGGTCGGGTTGAACATCCCGCCGAGATAGCTTTCCACCTGGTAGCGCGCGAAGAGCGGCAGCTGGTCCTGGTAGTTCTTCACGTTCTTGGCGTGGGACGGCATGATCATCTTCATGAAGTCCTTGGCGTTGCGGTAACCGCGTTCGCCTTCCACCAGAACCTCGTCGATGTCGCGCGAATAGAGGTCGCGGATCGACCGTTTGATCAGGTCGCCTTCCTCGTAGATCTTCGCCGGTGCGATCGACTGGAGCGTCAGTTCGCGGATCTGTTCCCACATCCGCTGCAGGTATTCGTAGTCGCGCTTGATCTCGGACTTGGTGCGCTTGGCGCCCGCCGTCCGGACGATCAGCCCGGCCCCGCGCGGCACTTCAAGTTCGCCCGCGATCTCCTTGAGTTTCTTGCGATCCGCGGCGTTGGTGATCTTGCGCGAGATGCCGCCGCCACGGGCGGTATTGGGCATCAGGACGCAGTAGCGGCCAGCCAGCGACAGGTAGGTCGTGAGGGCGGCACCCTTGTTGCCACGCTCTTCCTTGACGACCTGCACCAGCATGATCTGGCGCACCTTGACCACTTCCTGGATCTTGTAGCGGCGCGGGCGCGGCTTGCGCGGGGGACGGATGTCCTCCTGGTCGTCTTCTTCGGCGACGCTTTCGATCTCGGAATCCTTGGCGGACGCGTCGGTCGCCTTGTCCTCGTCCTCGTCGTCGTGGTCATGATCGTCGTCGTGGCCGTGATCTTCGTCCGAGTCCGCCTCGGGCGTATCCGCCGGTTCCTCGACCGGGGTTTCGGCCACACGCTCCATCGGCGAGGAGGCTTCACCCTGCTCGTCGTCGAAGTCGATGGTTTCCATTCCGTCGATGTCGGTCACGTCACGCGTGGCGACCGCGTCATCGGACTCGGCGCTGGCAGGCTTGCTGCGCGAGCGCGAGGATTTCCGCTTTTCAGATTCCTCTTCGCGGGCCCGCATCGCGTCGGCGTAGGCGCGCTCTTCCTCCATCAGCGCTTCGCGGTCGGCGACGGGGATCTGGTAGTAATCCGGGTGGATTTCCGAGAAGGCGAGGAAGCCGTGCCGGTTCCCGCCGTAATCGACAAACGCCGCCTGAAGCGACGGTTCGACCCGTGTTACCTTTGCGAGGTAGATGTTGCCGGCGAGCTGCCGCTTGTTTTCGGACTCAAAGTCGAATTCCTCGACTTTGTTGCCGTCCACCACGACCACGCGGGTTTCTTCCGCGTGGGTGGCGTCGATGAGCATTTTCTTGGCCATGTTTTCCAATTGCACGCGCGAAAACGCCCCGTCCGGGTGGGGCGAGGCATCTGTCGGCGTGTCTGTCAGGGGCGATGGCGGCGACAAGGGGACCGGGGCCGATAGGACCCTGCGTTCCGCCTGCGACTATGTCCGCGCGCCTCATCGCGTTTCTTCTCCGGCGGCGGCCTCGTTCATCGGGCGCGTCACCTGTTCTTTGCCCGTTTCCGTCGTGACGGTGCGGGCGGTGTTGCGGCCCCCGTGGGGACCTTATCGGTCTGATCCGTCCAAGCTCCGCCCTAGGCGGGCCCCACTCAGCAGATCAGCGAAACTCTCGGCCGGCAGACGCATGGGTCTGCCCTGACCGTTCTAGGACCATATGTGCATTCAACGGGGAAACACAATCGCGAATTTTCCGATGTGACGCCTTCGCGCGCCCACGGGTTGCGATTGCCGCATCGACGGGCAGTTGCCGCCCGGATGGCGGCGGCCCGGAAAAAGCGCCGGGCCGCCGGGGTGTTAGGCTTCGTTGGTCATCACCACGGTGCCCGAGGCGCCGAACATGCCGCCCACGCCATGGCATACGGACAGCTTCGCGCCCTCAACCTGAGCGGGAGAGATGCCGCGCATCTGGCGCACGCTTTCCTGCAGGGCATACATGCCGTACATGCCCGAGTGCATGTAGGACAGCCCGCCGCCGTTGGTGTTCATCGGCAGCTTGCCGCCCGGACGGGTGTTGCCCTCGGCGATGAACGGGCCGGCCTCGCCGCGTCCGACAAAGCCCAGATCCTCAAGGCCATAGATCGGCAGATGCGCGAAGGCGTCGTAGATCATCAGGTGATCCACGTCGGCATGCGTGATGCCCGCCGTCTCGAACGCCTTCTTGCCCGACACGCGGAACGCGGCGGAGGAGGTCAGGTCCTTCATCTGGCTGACGACCGGCGTTTCCACCGACTCGCCCACGCCCCGGATGTAGACGGGCTTGGTCGGGAAATCCTTGGCCCGGTCGGCCCGCGTCAGGATCAGCGCGCCGCCCCCGTCCGTCACCAGACAGCACATCAGCTTGCGGAACGGATAGGCGATCATCTTGGAGTTCAGGACATCGTCCACCGTGATCGGATCGCGGAACGACGCACGCGGATGGTGCGAGGCCCATTCCCGCTGCACGACCGCGACCATCGCCAGATGTTCCTCGGTCAGCCCGGTGTCCTTCATCATCCGCATGACCGGCAGGGTGAACCGCGTCGGCGGGATCGACACGCCGAACGGCGCTTCGAACTGGGCGTCGAACTGCGAGGCGAACATCGGCCGCGACAGGAAGCCGGTACGGCTCCGCCCGCTTTCGCCGTGCGTGATGAGGACGGTGTTGCAATAGCCCGCCTCGAGCGCCGCAACGGCGTGGCGGACGTGCAGCATGTAGGAACAGCCCCCGACCGAGGTCCCGTCGACCCAGCTGGGCACGATCCCGAGGTAGTGGGCCAGCTCCTGCGGGGAGTGCCCGGCGGTGGCGACCCCGTCGATGTCCTTGATGCTCAGCCCGCAGTCGGCCAGCGCGTTCAGCGCGGCGTCGGCATGCAGCTGGATCTGGCCCATGTCGGGGATCTTGCCCAGATCGGTGGTTTCGGCGGCGCCGACGATGGCGCAGGAATTCGGCGTCATGGTCATGCCTCCTTGGCCGGACGGAACTGCGGCAGGGTGATGTCATCGGTCACCTTCTCGAACACCACCTCAAGCGGCATGTCGAGTTGCAGCGCCTCGGGCGTCTGGTCGCATTCGAGGATGTTGGACAGCAGGCGCGGCCCCTCCTCCAGCTGGACGATCGCCACCGCGAAGGGCGGTTTAAGCCCCGGCGCACCCAGTTCGTTGATGATGTAGCTGTGCAGCGTGCCCTTGCCCGAGGCCTTGAACACGCTCACATCCCGCGATCCGCATTCGGGGCAGAAGGGGCGCGGCGGGAAATAGGCCTGGCTGCACTTGTCGCAGCGCTGCAGGCGCAGCTCGCCCGCCTTCGCGCCCTCCCAGTAGTGCCGGGTTTCCGGCGTGGGGGTCGGCAGAACCCTGTCGGTCATCGCAATGCCTTTCTGTCACGCCACGCGGGCGTAGCCGTTGTTGAGGACCACCTTGTCGCGTTCCACCACCGTCGTGCGGAACGAGATGTCGGCGCCGTCCTTCCAGATCTCGGTCCGCAGAGTCTCGCCCGGAAAAACCGGAGAGGAAAAGCGCAGGTCGAGTTGTTTCAGCCTTGTGGGATCGCCGCCGCAGCAGGACCGGAGGATCGACCAGCCCGCGACGCCGTAGGAACACAGCCCGTGCAGGATCGGCGCGTGGAACCCGGCCTCGGTCGCGACCGAGGGCGAGGCGTGCAGCGGGTTCGGATCGCCGGAAAGCCGATAGATCAGAGCGGCTTGGGGCAATGTCCTGATCTCGTCCGTCATGTCTGCCGCGCGATCGGGCAGCGCATGCACCGGCTTGGTCGGCCCCGAGGGCCCGCCGAAGCCGCCATCCGCCCGCGCGAAGGTGGTCGAGGACGACGTGGCGATGTGCGTGCCGGTGGCCTTGTCGTGGATTTCCCGCGCGACGTAGATCAGCGCGCCCTTGCCCTCGCCCTTGTCGATGACCTCTTCGATCCGGGTCTGGCCGACGACCGTGCCCTCGGCGGGCATCGGGTTGTGCAGCGTCAGCCGCTGTTCCCCGTGCAGCACCTGCTGCCAGGTGACGCCGCTGTCCGGCTCGCGCACCCAGAATCCGGGACCGGCCATCACGACCGGCATGGTCGGCAGGGGGGCGAACCCCTCTGCCTCCTCGAAGGTGAACCGGACCTGATCGAGGTCGAGCGGATCCGCCCCCACCCCGATCCCGAGCGCGTAGAGGATCGTGTCCTTGGAGGTGTAGCTTTGCTCCACCTCCGGGAACGCCCGCGCGATCAGCTTGTCGTAGTCGATCGCCATCAGATGGGATCCCAGCTGAACACGTCCGAAGACCGGTCGAGCGGGTAGAAGCTGCCCTTCATCGCCGGCAGCGCGGTTTCGGCCACCGATTGCGGGGTCCAGCCGTCCGAGGTGTGGACGGCGCGGATCGGGCGGGACTGCGACATCAGGTAGATCTCGTTCATCCGCACGCCGAAGATCTGGCCGGTCACGTCCTTGGCGGCGTCGGAACACAGGGCGGTCGCCAGCGGCGCGATCTTGCCCGGCGTCATCTGCTTGATCTTCTCGACCCGCTTGGCCTGCGCCTCGTCATTGATCGGGATGGTGCCGATCAGGCGGCTCCATGCGAAGGGCGAGATGCAGTTGGAACGCACGTTGTAGCGGCTCATGTCCAGCGCGATGGACTTGGACAGGCCGACGATGCCGAGCTTGGCCGCGGCATAGTTCGCCTGACCGAAGTTACCGACGAGGCCTGAGGTCGAGGTGAAATGCACGAAGCAGCCCGATTCCTGTTCGCGGAAGATCGGCGCGGCGAAATGCGAGGTGTAGAAGGACCCGTGCAGGTGCACGTCGATGACCGCGTGCCAGTCCTCGATGCTGAGCTTGTGGAAGATCACGTCGCGCAGGATGCCCGCGTTGTTGATGACGCAGTCCAGACGCCCGAAGGTGTCGCGGGCCTGTTCAATCATGCCCTTGGCGTCGTTCTTGTTGGAGACGGAGCCGAAGTTCGCGGCCGCATCGCCGCCCGCCGCCTTGATCTCGCGCACGACGTCCGCGGCCGGGCCCTTGTCGTCCGAGCCATCCTCGCCGTCCGGGCTGCCGCCGTAGTCGTTGACCACGACCTTGGCGCCCTCGGCCGCCATCATCAGCGCCATGTCACGCCCGATCCCACGCCCCGCGCCGGTGACGATCACCACCTTGCCCGCCAGCATTCCCTCGTCAGCCATCTCTGTGTCCTCCTTTGGCTCAGGTCCCCCGGCGGCATTGCCAAGCGCGGAGGATTCGCGTTACACGTTATGTGTTATAACGGCAGACCTGCAAGAGAGTCCGGCGCATGTTTCCCTCCACCACCATCCGAGGCCAGAGATGAGCGCGCAGCGCAGCGCGCCCCTCGGCGACGGCGGGCCGGAGGGCTGGGCGCGGCCCATCGTCAAGGAAAGCCTTGCCGACATCGCCTGCCGGACGATCCGCACCGCGCTGATGGAGGGGCATCTGAAGCCGGGCGAGGTGATGCACCTGCGCCCGATGTCCGCCCGGTTCGGCATTTCCGTCACCCCCATGCGCGAGGCGCTGGTGCGGCTGGTGTCCGCCAACGCGCTGGCCATGGACGAGCGCGGCACCGTCGTCGTGCCCGAACTCACCCAGCCCGAACTGCGCGAGATATGGGAGATCCGGGCCGAGATGGAGGCGCGGGCCGCCGGGTTCGCCGCCGCCCGCGTCACCCCCGATGAGATCGCCCGCCTGCGCGCGCTGAACGACACGATCACGGCGGCGATCGCGGACAAGGACTTTGCCGGGGCCGTGCGCGGGAACACGCGGTTCCACCTGATGCTGTCGCAGCTTGCGGGCAAACCGGTCCTTGCCGAACTGATCGAAAGCCTGTGGATCCGCACCGGCCCGATCCTGTGGCACGCCTACGACCGTCAGGCCCCGCGCTGGACGCCCTCGCGGCACCTGCAGATCATCGAGGCGCTGGAAAACCGCGACAGCGCGATGGCCGCCGACAGCATCCGCAAGGAAATTCTGAAGGGGGCCGAGGGTTTCGTCCGCTTCGCCACGCCGGAGGAACCGCCGCCGGAGAGCTGACACCGCGCTGACGACAAGGGGAGGAGATCGTGAGCCAGACTGAATACAGGCACGTCGGATACTGGGCGGAACAGACGCCCGACCGGCCCGCCATCATCGACGCCGCGACCGGCGAGGTCGTGACCTTCGCCCAGTACGAGGCGCTGTCGAACCGCGTCGCGCAGCTGGTCCGCTCGCTCGGACTGAAACGGCACGACCACGTCGTGTTCATGTCCGAGAACCGGACGGAGTTCATGCCGTGGTTCTGGGGCTTCATCCGTGCCGGCCTGCGCGCCACGCCGATCCCGACGCACCTGTCCCGCGAAGAGATCGACTATATCCTGCGCGACTGCGACGCCTCGCTGTTCCTGACGACCGCCGCGATGGCACCGACCGCGACCCGCGTCGATCTGGGCGCGATCCGGCCCGAGGCGCGGTTGATGGCTGACGGCCCGGCGGAAGGTTTCGCCGATTTCGACGCGGCGCTTGCGGCGATGCCCGATACCCCGATCCCCGACCAGTCCGAAGGGATCGAGATGCTCTATTCCTCGGGCACCACCGGGCGGCCCAAGGGCGTGCGCAAGCCGATGCCGGATGTGGAATTCGGCACCTACACCCCTGCCCTGCAGAACGTCGCCGCGCGCTGGCGGTTCGGCCCGGACGTGGTCTATCTGCACCCCTCGCCGCTCTACCACGCCGCGCCGCTCGGTTTCGCCAACCGCGTCAACCGGCTGGGCGGCTGTATCGTGGTGATGAAGAAGTTCGACGCCGAGGCCTGCCTGGCCAATATCGAACGCTTCGGCGTCACGCATAGCCAGTGGGTGCCCACCCATTTCATCCGCCTGCTGCGCCTGCCGCCCGAGGTGCGGTCGAAATACGACCTGTCGACCCTCAGCATGGCGATCCACGCCGCCGCCCCCTGCCCCCATGACGTCAAGCGCGCCATGATCGACTGGTGGGGTCCGGTGATCGAGGAATATTACGCGGGCTCCGAAGGCAACGGACAGTGCAACCTGACCAGCGCCGAATGGCTGGAAAAGCCCGGCTCGGTCGGCAAGGCGCATATCGGCGTGCTGCACATCTGCGACGAGGATTTCAACGAGGTCCCCACGGGCGAGATCGGCACGATCTTCTTCGAGAGCCCCGCCACCTTCGAATACCACAACGATCCCGAAAAGACCGCCGGCGCGCGGCATCCCAAGGGTTGGACCACGCTGGGCGATGTCGGATATGTGGACGAGGACGGCTATCTGTTCCTGACGGACCGCAAGACCTTCATGATCATTTCGGGCGGGGTGAACATCTACCCGCAGGAGATCGAGGCCGTGCTGCTGACCCATCCGAAAATCGACGACGCCGCCGTCTTCGGCATCCCGAACGCGGATTTCGGCGAGGAGGTGAAGGCGGTCGTGGAACTCAAGCCCGGCGTAAACGCCGATGCCGCGATGTCGGAAGAGATCATCGCCTTCTGCCGCGAACACCTGAGCCACGTGAAATGCCCGCGCACGGTCGATTTCATCGACGAGATGCCGCGCGGGGACAATGGCAAGCTCTACAAGAAGATACTGCGCGAACCCTATTGGCGCGACCGGGGCAAGACCCTGGCCGAGGCCGTCACCGCGGGAGGAGGAACCGCATGAATTTTGAATTTTCCGACGAAACGCAGGAGATCGCGGGCCAGGGCCGCCGGTTCCTGGCGGGCAAGGACTGTCTGAAGACCGTCCGCGCCTCGCTGTCCGGCGGCGAGGGCTCGGACGCCGCCCTCTGGCGCGAGATGGCCGATCTGGGCTGGGCCGGTGCGGCAATCCCCGAGGAATACGGCGGGCACGGCATCGGCTACGAGGCGCTCTGCGCCATCGCCGAGGAACTGGGCCGCTCGCTGGCGCCGGTGCCCTTCGCCGCGACCAACCTCGCCGCCGAGGCGCTGCTGCGCACCGGGTCGGAAGAGCAGAAACAGGCGTGGCTGCCGAAGATCGCCGCCGGTGAGGCGACGGGCACGCTGGCGCTGAGCGAAGGCAACGGGCCGATCTCCGAGGACGCGGTGACGGTGCGCTATGCGGACGGCAAGCTGACCGGGACGAAATGGCCGGTCGCGCATGGCGCGACGGCGGATTTCGCGGTCGTCGTGGCGCGCGACCCGGACGGGCGCATCGTGCAGGTGCTGGCAGAACTGGGCGACGGCGTGACGCGCACGAAACTCGACAGCATCGACGCCTCGCGCCCGCAGGCACGGCTGGATTTCGACGGCGCACCCGCGGCTCTGCTGCAATCGAACGAGGATCCCTGGGACGCGACACTTTCGGTCATCGACCGGGCGGCGATCATCACCGCTTTTGAGGAGGTCGGCGGCGCGCAGGCCTGCCTCGACATGGCCGTCGACTACGCCAAGACCCGCTATGCCTTCGGTCGTCCCATCGGGTCGAACCAGGCGATCAAGCACAAGCTGGCGGATGTCTTCGTCGCACTCGAACTGGCGCGGTCCAATGCGATGATGGGGGCGCTCGGCCTGCTGTCCGGCGAACAGGACCTCTCGCTGGCCGCCGCCACCGCGCGGGTGTCCTCGATCCAGGCCTTCGTCACGGCATCGAGCGAGAACATCCAGACCCACGGCGGCATCGGCTTCACGTGGGAGGCGGATCCGCAGCTGTTCTATCGCCGCGCCAATGCGCTGGCCCTCGGCCTCGGCTCGCAGGATTTCTGGAAAGACCGGCTGATCTCGGCGCTCGAACGCCGTCACGCCGCGTAAGGGAGGATCGACATGGATCTCGAAGACACCAAGGAAGAAGCCGACTACCGCGCCAGCGTGCGTGCCTTCCTCGACGCCAACGCCGAACCCCGGTCGCGCTCTGCCGCGCCCGCGCGGTTCTACCAGGTGAACGAGGACCGGCTGAAGATCGCCAAGGCATGGCAGGCCAAGAAGGCCGCCGCCGGGTTCGCGGGCATCCGCTGGCCCACCGAATGGGGCGGTCAGGGCCTGTCGGCGATTCACGACGTCATCTACCAGCAGGAGGAAGGCAAATACGCCGTTCCCAAGGGCGTGTTCGAAATCGGGCTCGGCATGTGCATCCCGACGATGATGGCCTTCGCATCGAAGGAACAGCTTGAACGCTACACGGGCCCGGCGCTGCGGGGCGAGGAGATCTGGTGCCAGCTCTTCTCCGAACCACATGGCGGGTCGGACCTTGCCGGTCTGCGCACCCGCGCGGTGAAGGACGGCGACGACTGGGTTATCAACGGTCAGAAGATCTGGACCTCGGGCGCGCATCTGTCCGACTACGGCATCCTCGTCACCCGGACGGATCCCAACGTGCCCAAGCACAAGGGGCTGACGATGTTCTTCATCGACATGCACGCCCCCGGTGTCGAGGTGCGGCCGATCCACCAGATGTCCGGCGCCTCGCATTTCAACGAAGTGTTCTTTACCGACCTGCGCATCCCCGACGCCCAGCGTCTGGGTGAGGTGGGCGACGGCTGGAAGGTCGCGCTGACCACGCTGATGAACGAACGCCTCGCGGTCGGGGATGAGCCTCGGCCCGACATCGATGACCTGTTCGCCTTCGCGCAGAAGTTCGAGCGCAACGGCAAGCCCGCGATCAAGGACCCTGTCGTGCGCGACCGCATCGCGGACTGGTACGCGAAGTCCAAGGGGATCGAGGCGACCCGCTATCGCACCTTCACCCGTCTCAGCCGTGGCGCGACGCCGGGGCCGGAAGCGTCCATCGGGCGCGTCGTCAACGCGATGAAGCAGCAGGAGATGGCGCGCTTCGCGCTCGAGATGATGGGCGCGGGCGGCATGGTGTCGGATCCGTCCGTCTCGCAGAACGGCGGCGAGTTCCAGCTGTCGCTGCTGTCCTCGCCCGGCGCGCGGATCGCGGGCGGCACATCCGAGATCCTGCGCAACATCATCGCGGAGCGTGTCCTCGGCCTGCCCGGCGACGTGCGGGTGGACAAGGACATGGCGTTCAAGGACGTGCCCTCGGGCCGGGGCTGACCCCGGCCTAACCCGCCTTCTTGGTCTCGCTCTCGGCAAGACCCCTCTCGCGCTCGGTCACGATCTGCCGGGCGCGGTTCATGTAGGCAGTGTTCTGGCGCAGCGGGATCGTCGGATCCCAGAGCGGCGCGAGTTCCAGCAATGCCCGCTTGTCGTCGTCCACGAATTTGCCCGCCAGCGCCTCGGCCCGCGCGCGGTCGATGCCGAGCGCCTCGAAGGCCGACCGCCCTGCCCTCACCCCGCTGTCGAAGGTCTCGCGGATGATGTCGCGGCAGCCGGCGAAGTAGAGGTCGTAGACATGGGTCCGGTCGATGGCGCGGGCCAGCACGTGGACATGGGGATAGGTCCGGCAGACATAGCGGACCAGTTCGGTGATCTTCTCCTTGTCGTCGATGGCCACGACAAAAAGCTTCGCCTTCTCGATCCCCGCCGCCTTGAGCAGGTCCGGCCGGGTCGCATCGCCGTAGAACACCCGGAACCCGAAGTCCCGCAGCATGTCGAGCTGGGCGCTGGAGTGGTCCAGCACGGTTGTTCGATAGCCCGCATCGGTCAGCATCCGGTTCACGATCCCGCCCCAGCGACCGTGGCCCGCGATCAGGACGTCGTTGTGTTCCTCGATCAGGTCCGGCTCTCGCTGGTCGCCGGTGGCGAAACGCGGCGCAATGACCCGGTCGAACAGCACGAACAGACCCGGCGTCAGCAGCATCGACAGCGCCACCACCAGCGACAGCCGGTCGGCGAGGTCTGGAGCGAAGATGTGGCTCGACACGGCGAAGCTCAGCAGGACGAACCCGAATTCCCCGGCCTGCGCGAGGCCGAGCGCGAAAAGCCAGCGGTCGACGCCCCGGATCTTCATGACGATCGCGATCCCGAACAGGATCGCAGCCTTGAGCGCCATCAGCCCCAGCGTCGCGCCGAGGATCGGGGCGAGGTTGTCCAGCAGCAGCCCGAAATCCATCGCCGCGCCGACGGTGATGAAAAAAAGCCCGAGCAGCAGGCCCCGGAACGGGTCGATGTCGCTTTCCAGCTCGTGCCGGTATTCGCTGTTGGCCAGCATCATCCCGGCAAGGAACGTCCCGAGCGCGGGCGACAGGCCGACCAGCGACATGATCAGCGCGACGGCGACCACGAAGCACAGCGCGGTGGCGAGGAACAGCTCGCGCAGGCCCGCCATGGCGACGAAGCGGAACATCGGCCGGACGAGGTAGAGCCCCGCCGCCACAACGACCGCAAGTGCCCCCGCCGTGACCAGCGCGACCTGCCAGCCGGGCAGCCCTTCGACAAGGCTCAGCGACGCGCCGTGCCCCGCTTCGGCCGCGCCATGAGCGGCGTCGGTGGCGTGGGTGTCGACAGGGACGGCGCCGGAGATGGCCAGCAGCGGCAGCAGCGCGAGGATCGGGATGACGGCGATGTCCTGGAACAGCAGGACCGAGAACGAACCGCGCCCGCCCTCAGTCGAGTTCAGGCCCTTTTCGTTAAGCGTCTGCAGCACGATGGCGGTGGATGACATCGTCAGCACCAGCCCCGCCGCCACGGCGAGGCGCCAGTCGAAGCCCAGCAGGATCATCGCCCCTGCCACGGCCAGCGTCGTCAGGCCCAGTTGCAGCCCGCCCAGCCCCATCAGCCGCCGCCGCATCTGCCAGAGATGGCGCGGGGCCAGTTCGAGACCGACGAGGAACAGCATCATCACCACGCCGAATTCGGCGAAATGCTGGATGGCGACCACGTCCACCTGGAACCCGGCGAGGATCGGGCCGATCAGGATCCCCGCGATCAGGTAGCCCAGCACCGACCCCAGCCCCAGCCGTGCGGCGATCGGGACCGAGATGATGCCCGCGCAGAGGAATATGAACGCGAGCAGAAGCGTTTCGATCATGTCAGCCGTCCCGGACCCGAAGTTGCCGGGAAACGCTAGACCGGAGTCGCGGATGCATCAACAGGCGGCGCGCGCCCCGACCGGGGCCGCGCCACCGCTGCCTCAGCTTCAGGCCGTGGCGGCCCGCAGTTCGCGCGCCAGCCGTTTTTCTTCCTCGACCTTGGGCTTGGAGAAGCGGGCCAGCAGCAGGTAGGCCACCGGCGTCAGGTAGAGGGTCGAGATCGTGGCCAGCCCCAGCCCGCCGACGATGACCCAGCCAAGCGCCTCGCGCGCCTCGGCGCCGGCACCCGACGACAGGATCAGCGGCACGCCGCCCAGCACGGTCGAGGTCATGGTCATCATCACCGGGCGCAGACGGATCGTCGACGCCTCGAAGATCGCCTCGCGCAGATCCTGCCCCTTGTCCCTGAGCTGGTTGGCGAATTCGACTATGAGAATCCCGTTCTTGGCCATGATCCCTATGAGCATGACCAGGCCGATCTGCGAATAGACGTTCAGCGTCAGCCCGGTCAGCACCAGCGCGATCGCCGCACAGGCAAGGCCGAGCGGGACGGTCGACATGACGACCACCGCCGAGATGAAGCTTTCGAACTGCGCGGACAGGACGAGGAAGACGACCACGATGGCGAAACCGAAGGTCAGGAACATGCCGGACGAGGTCTGGTCAAGCGTGGCCGCCTCGGCCAGCGGGACGATACGGTTCTCTTCGGACAGGATCTCGTCCGCCAGCCGCTCCACCTCGACCATCGCACTGCCGAGCGACATGTTCGGCCCGAGGCCCGCCGAGATCTCGACCGACCGGTTCTGCCCCTCGCGGTTCAGCTCGGGCGCCACGGCCCGTTCGGACAGGCGGATGAAGGTCGACATGGGCACCATCTGGCCGTCGGCGGTGCGGATGAAGATATTCTCCAGATCGCCCGGATCGTTGACCGGGTTGGAGCTGGACAGCATCTGGATGTCGAAGCTGGTGTCCTCGATGAACACCTCGCCCACCGACTGGCCGTCGAGCACGGCGCGCAGCGCCTCGCCCAGACCCGAGATGTCGATCCCCAGGTCCTGCGCCCGCTCGCGGTCGATCTCGATGAAAAGCTGCGGCATGGTGGTCTCGTATTCCAGCCGCACCTGCCCGAAATCGGGGTTCTCGGACATGCGCGCGACCAGCGTCTCGGCCACCTCGGCCAGTTGACCGTAGTTGTTGCCGGTGACGGCGAAGGACAGCCCCCGCCCCGCGCCCCGGATCCCGAGCGAGTTCGGCTGGATGGCAAAGGCCCGCACCCCGATGACCGAGAACAGCGCACGGTTGATGTCGCCGACGATGGCGTCCTGACTGCGTTCCCGCTGTTCCCAAGGCGCCAGAGCCATCACCATGAAGCCGCGCGAGGTGTTGCCGCCGAAGCCGGTGATGGCGAACACGTTCTGTATCTCGCCGCTGTCGCGCAGCGGTTGGATCTTGTCCTCGATCTCGGCCATCTTGCCGAGCGTGTAGCTCAGCGACACGCCCTGCGGCGCGGTGATCGACAGCAGCGCGATGGAGCGGTCTTCGCGCGGGGTCAGTTCCTGCTTGATGCTGCCGGACATGAAATAGGCGGTGACCGCGAACAGCCCCGCGATCAGGATCACGATGAACGGCGCGGCCAGCGCGCCCTTCAGCGTCATCGCATAGAACCCGGCCAGCCGGTTGCCCAGCCAGACCATCGGTCCGCGCGGGTTCTCGTTCACCGGCTTGGTCAGCAGGCGGCTGGCCAGCACCGGGCACAGCGTCAGCGCGACGACCGAGGACAACATGACCGCGATGGCCAGCGTGAAGCCGAATTCCCGGAACAGGCCACCGACCTGCCCCGGCAGGAACGACAGCGGGATGAACACGGCGGCCAGCGTGGCGGTGGTGGTCACGACGGCAAAGAACACCTCCTGCGTGCCCAGCACGGCGGCGGCGCGGGGGCCGACGCCCATGGAGCGGCGGCGGACGATGTTTTCCAGCACGACGATGGCGTCGTCGACGACCATGCCGGTCGCCAGCACCAGCGCCAGCAGCGTCAGGATATTGACCGAGAAGCCGACGAGGTAGATCGCGGCCAGCGTGCCGATCAGCGCCACGGGCATCGTCAGCGCGGGGATCAGCGTCGCCCGGAAATCCCGCAGAAACAGGAAGATGATCGCGATCACGATGACCACGGCGAGGATCAGCGTCGTCATCACCTCCTTGATCGACCCGTTGATGAAGTTGGCGTCGTCCGAGGTGATGAAGATATCCACGTCATCGGGCAGCGTCTGTGACAGCTCGGCCACGACGGCCCGCACGTTGGTCGAGATCTCAAGCGTGTTCGACGTCGCCTGACGGATGATGCCGATCCCGATGCCGGTCTTGCCGTTGGCGCGCAGCACCGTCTCGTTCGGGGCCGGCCCGAGGGAGACGGAGGCAAGGTCGCCCAGCTTGACGTTTTCGGCCACTTCCAGCGCCTCGAACGCCTCGGAGGTGGCGACCAGAGCCGTGGTGCGGACGTTGATCGTCTGGCGTTCGCCCGACAGGTCGCCCGCGGGCACGTCGAAAGCCACGTTGCGCAGCGCGTTGCGCAGGTTCGCCAGCGTCAGGCCCCGAGCGGCCATTTCGCGCTGGTCGATGTCGACGCGGAAGATCGGCTCGCGGTCGCCATAGACCTGAAGATCGGCCACGCCCTCGACCGAGATCAGGCGATCCTCGACCCGGTCGGTGACCAGCTGCGTCAGCTCCTGCGGGGACCGGTTGGACGAGGTGACGGCGATGCGAAGCACCGGCTGGGCGTTGGCATCGGCCTTGACGATCTGTGGCAGTTCCGCGTTCTCGGGCAGCTGGTTCGATATCCGCGCCATCGCGTCGCGTGTGTCGGTGGCGGCGACGTCCAGATCCACGTTGTCGTTGAATTCCAGCGTCACGCGGCTGCGGCCATAGCGCGAGTTGGACGAGATCGTGCGGATGCCGGACACACGACCGACAGCGCCCTCGACACGGGAGGTGACTTCCTGATCCACCGTTTCGGGCGAAGCGCCCGGATACTGCGTGGTGACGGTGACGACGGGTCGGTCGACGTCGGGCAGTTCGCGGATTTCGACACCCGCCAGACCGGCCAGCCCCGCGATGACGATCAGCGAGGACAGCACGATGGCGAGGATCGGGCGCCGCACGAAAAGCGCGGTGCCGCCGCCGGGGGCTGCCAGTTCCTCTTCTTCTTTCGTATCCTGAAGCACAGGGCTGGACGCCTCGGCCGGTCCGGAAGGCGGCGTCGGCGCCAGCTGCTCCGGCTCGGGCGTCGGAGTAGGCGCAGGCGTACGGCGGACCACCGCCTCGTCCTCGCCGTCCCAGACGATCAGCGTTTCCTTGGGCTGTTCCGGCGCCTCCGGCTCCGGTGTCGCCTGGGGCGCTTCTGGCGTGGCGGGGGTGTCGTCCTGAACGGTCCTGCGACCGAGAAGCCGTGACAGCCAGTCCATGTCGATCCCCGCCTTACAGCGTCTGTGCGGACGAACCGCGCGACAGGTTCAGCGCGGCGGCCTGTTCGGCCAGCGACACGGCGGCACCGGGGCGCAGTGTCTGCACCCCTTCGATCACCACCTTCTCGCCCGGTTCCAGCTTGCCGCTGACCAGCACCCGGTCGGCGTTGCGCTGGCGGATCTCGATGTTCACGCGCACCGCCTTGTCCTCGCGCACGATCCAGACGAAGGGCCCTTCGCTGGACCACTGCACCGCCAGCGGATCGACGGATGGGTATGTCTCGCCCGGAAAGGCCAGCGTCACGGACAGCGCCATGCCATCACGCAGCCGGTCGCCTTCGTTGGAGAGCCGCCCGAGCACGCGGATGGTGCGGCTGTTGCGGTCGATGCGGTTGTCGATCGCCGCGACCTCGCCCTCCAGCGTCACGCCGTTCAGCGCGAGCGGCACAGCCGTCAGCTTCATGCCCGTCGACAGCTTGGCCAGCACCCGCTCGGGCACGCGGAAGTCGATCTGGATCTCGCTCCGGTCCGTGATGACGGCCAGCGTGTCCTGATTGGTGATGCGGTCGCCGATCTCGATTTCCAGCAGACCGACCCAGCCCCCGATCGGCGCCACGATCTCGCGTTGTGCAAGGTCGAACTCAGCCTGCCGGACCGCCAGTTCCGCCGTCCTCAACTGCAGTTCCGCATCCCGCAGGGCCACGGCGGTCGCGGCACCCGATTGCCTCAACCGGTCCAGCCGGTCCGCATTGTCGCGCGCATCCGCCAGCATCAGCTGGGCCCGATCCAGCGCGATCCGCTCCGCCTCGGCATCCAGCCGAAAGATCACCTGTCCGGCCTCGACCTGGTGGCCCGCCTCGGCGCCGATCTCGATGATGCTGCCGCTGGCCTCGGCCTTGACCGCGACGGACCGGATGGCCCGGCCGTCGCCGATGGCCGAGATGCGGTCATTCAGCGTGCCGGTCCCGACATCCGCCGCCACAACCCGGACCTCGCGCCCGCCGCGCGCCGCGGGGGCCTGCCCTTCGGCGGCGGTGGCGGGTTCGACACCCAGCAGATCGTAGACGCCCGCCCGTTCAAGCCACCCGTGGGCGGCCGGCACATAGGCGATCCAGATCGCGAGGGTCCCGCCCAGCACGATGGCCGCGAGGATGAGTTGGGAAAGGATGGAGCGGATCCACTTCAGCCACATTGACGGTCATACCCCATAGCGTCACCGGGCGGCGCGCATGTCTGTTGGCCCGCTGGACCGCGGGCGATGACAGAGCATAGCACCGGCTGTTTCCAGCGCACCAGAAAGTTAGCGGCGCGTTCACGTCACTGTGCGCGCAAGTCAGCACGCGGGGGCCTGGTTGTGCACGCAAAGGGTGCAGTCGCGGCGGCGTGGCGGTCACATCGGGTGGCTGACCACGGTTTCCGTCCCCCATGTGGCGCAGCGCGCGGCCAGCGGGGCAGCCAGCGACCGGTCCGTGAAGAAAGTGTCGATCTCCGACAACGCCGCGATCCGCGCGGGGGCCGAGCGCTGGAACTTGGAGTGGTCCGCGACGAGGAAGGTCCGGCGCGACTGGCGCAGGATGGTCTGGCTGACGCCGACCTCCTCGATGTCGAAGTCCAGCATGTCGCCCTCGGCGTCCAGCGCGGAACAGCCGATGACGGCAAGGTCGAACTTGAACTGGGCGATCGTGTCCTCGGCCAGATTGCCGACCAGTCCGCCGTCGGTGCGGCGCAGGCTGCCCCCGGTCAGCACGATCCGGCAATCGCGGTTGGCCGACAGGATCGTCGCCACGTTGATGTTGTTCGTGACCACCAGCAGGTTGCGGTGATGGAGCAGTTCCTGCGCCACCGCCTCGGTCGTGGTGCCGATGTTGATGAAGATCGAGATGTCCTCGGGCACCCGCGCCGCGCAGGCGCGCGCGATGGCGGACTTGGCGCGGCGGTTCAGGGACCGGCGCTCCTCGTAGAGGATGTTCGTGGTGCCGGACGGCAGGATCGCCCCGCCATGCACCCGTTGCAGGCGTCCGGCATCCGACAGCTCGGACAGGTCGCGGCGGATGGTCTGGAGCGTGACGCCGAAGTGATCGGCCAGCCCCTCGACCGTCACCTTGCCCTCGCGACGGGCGATTTCGAGGATCTCGGGGTGGCGGATCGTCTGGGACATCTTGGGTATTTTCGCTTTGCTTCCAATGCGAACATTTTCACAGACATCGCGATCACGCAACCGAACGCTGTTCGAACGGTAAACCAGCCGGCTCACCCGCAATTTCGTAACGTATTGAACGGCCTTTCCGCGGTTTCCGCTGACCACATGACGCGCCTTGGCGTCATGTTCGCGCAAAGCCAAGCGAACACAAACGAAGATAATACTGTTTCTCTTTTCCCGAATCGTGCAGGACTTCGGCACATCGGCTTTGGGAGGAGCCCCGCACGTGTCATCCGCCACCCAAAACGGCGTCTCGGACCTGTTCGTCATCGGCGGCGGGATCAACGGCTGCGGCATTGCCCGCGACGCCGCCGGACGCGGGCTTTCGGTTACGCTGGCCGAGATGGGCGACCTGGCCTCGGCGACCTCCTCCGCCTCGACCAAGCTGTTCCACGGCGGGCTGCGCTACCTCGAGTATTTCGAGGTCCGGTTGGTCCGCGAGGCGCTGATCGAGCGCGAGACGCTGCTCAGGGCGATGCCGCACATCTCGTGGCCCATGCGGTTCGTCCTGCCGTGGCACCCCGGCATGCGGTTCGATTCCACCACGCCGACCTCGCGCCTGCTGACGCTGGTCATGCCGTGGATGCGCGGACGCCGCCCGGCCTGGCTGATCCGGCTGGGGCTGTTCATGTACGACAACCTCGGCGGGCGAAAGATCCTGCCGCCGACCCGCTCGCTCGACCTGACGGACACGCCCGAAGGCGCGCCGCTGAAGCCGGAGTTCCGCAAGGCCTACGAATATTCCGACTGCTGGATCGAGGATTCCCGCCTCGTGGTGCTGAACGCCCGCGACGCCGAGGCGCGCGGCGCGACGATCCTGACCCGGACCCGCGTGCGGTCGGCCCATGCCGAGGACGGACTCTGGACGGTCGAGACGGAGGACGAGGACGGCCGCGTCAGCCATTACCGGGCCCGGATGCTGGTCAACGCCGGCGGCCCGTGGGTGGGTGAGATCATCGCCAACACGATCCGGTCCAACTCCGAGGAGCGGGTGCGGCTGGTGCGCGGCAGTCATATCGTGACGCCCCGGCTCTACGACCACGACAAGTGCTACTTCTTCCAGGGCAGCGACGGAAGGATAATTTTTGCAATACCTTACGAGACGGACTTCACCCTGATCGGCACCACGGATGCCGAACATGACGATCCCGGCACCAAGCCCGTCTGCACCCCCGAGGAACGGGATTACCTGCTGGATTTCGCGAACCGCTATTTCGCGCGGACGCTGACAACGGATGACGTGGTCTGGACCTATTCCGGAGTTCGGCCGCTGTACGACGACGGCGCCAGCAGCGCGACGGCGGCGACGCGGGACTACACCCTGCGCATCGACCGGTCCGGCGGCGCTCCGGTGCTGAACGTCTTCGGCGGCAAGATCACGACCTACCGGCGGCTGGCCGAGCACGCGCTGGAAAAGATCGGCGGAGAGCTCGGCGGCGTGACCGACGACTGGACCGCCGGCGTCGCCCTGCCCGGCGGCGATTTCCCGGTGGACGGCTTCGACGCGCTGGTCGCGGGTATGGAGCGGGACTTCCCCTTCCTCAGGCCCCGCTGGGCCCGGCGGCTGGTGCGCGCCTACGGAACCGAGGCACGGGCGCTGATCGGCGGGGCCGCGTCGGCGGACCAGATGGGCCCGGACTTCGGCGCGACCCTGACGGGGGCGGAGGTCGCTTGGCTGATGGACCGCGAATACGCCCGCACGGCCGAGGACGTGGTCTGGCGGCGCAGCAAGCTGGGGCTGCGGCTGAGCGCGGAACAGATCGCCGCGCTGGATGAATGGATGACGGAGCGGCGGCGCAGCGCGCCCATGGCCGCGCGGACTGCGGGAGGGGTGGCATGACGCTGAAACTGGAGGGCGTGACCAAGATCGTCGGACGCGACACTCACATCCATCCGACCGACCTGACGCTGGAAGAGGGCACGATGAACGTGCTTCTGGGCCCGACGCTGGCGGGAAAGACCTCGCTCATGCGGCTGATGGCCGGGCTCGACGTGCCGACCGCGGGGCGTATCCACTGGCAGGGCACCGACGTCACCGGGATGCGGGTGCAGGACCGCAAGGTCGCGATGGTATACCAGCAGTTCATCAACTACCCGTCCATGACCGTCTACGACAACATCGCCTCGCCCATGCGACTGCTGGGGATCGACAGGGCCGAGATCGACCGCCGCGTCCGCGAAACCGCCGAGATGATGAAGCTGACCCCGATGCTCAAGCGCAAGCCGCTGGAGCTGTCGGGCGGCCAGCAACAGCGCTGCGCCCTGGCGCGGGCGCTGGTCAAGGACGCGGGGCTGGTCCTGCTGGACGAGCCGCTGGCGAACCTCGACTACAAGCTGCGCGAGGAACTCAGGATCGAGATCCCGCGCATCTTCGCCGCCTCCGGCGCGATCTTCGTCTATGCCACGACCGAACCCGAAGAGGCGCTGCTGCTCGGCGGGAACACCGCCACGCTCTGGGAAGGCCGGGTCACGCAGTTCGGCCCCACGCCCGAGGTCTATCGCAAGCCGGTCGACTCCACGACCGCGCGGGTGTTCAGCGATCCGCCGATGAATTTCCTGCAGGTGTCGAAGACCGGCGCGCGGCTGATGTTCGGCGACGGTCAATCGGCCGAGGCGACCGGCAAGCTCGCCAGCCTGCCCGATGGCCGCTACACCGCCGGATTCCGCCCCAACCATATCGAGATCACCCAGCACACGCCCGGCGCGATGCGGTTCAAGGCGACCGTCAGCGTGACAGAACTGACCGGGTCGGAAACCTTCGTGCACCTCGACCATCACGGCGAACGCTGGGTGGGGCAGATCCACGGGGTTCATGACCTCGACCACGGGGCCGAGGTGACGGTCTGGCTGGATCCGTCGCATGTCTATGTCTTCGGCGCGGACGGCAGTCTGGTCGCGCCCGCAGCCTACGCCGAAGCCGCGTGAGGAGGATGAAGTGGCCCGCATAACCCTCGACAATCTCGCGCATTCCTACTTGCCCCGGCCCGCGGGCGACGACGACTATGCGCTCAAGAAGATGACCCATGTCTGGCAGGACGGCGAGGCCTACGCGCTGCTCGGGCCCTCGGGCTGCGGCAAGTCCACGCTGCTCAACATCATCTCGGGCCTGCTGGCCCCGTCCGAGGGCCGGATCCTCTTCGGCGAGCAGGACGTGACCCATGCCCCGACCGCCGAGCGGAACATCGCGCAGGTGTTCCAGTTCCCCGTCGTCTACGACACGATGACGGTGCGCGAGAACCTCGCCTTTCCGCTCAAGAACCGGGGCGCGAAGCCCGACTACATCAAGGCCCGCGTCGCGCAGATCGCGGCGATGATCGGGATGGAGGCGGAGCTCGACCGCAAGGCCCGCGGGCTGACGGCGGATGCCAAGCAGAAGATTTCGCTGGGTCGCGGGATGGTGCGCGAGGACGTCAACGCGCTGCTCTTCGACGAGCCGCTGACGGTGATCGACCCGCATATGAAGTGGGAACTGCGGACCCAGCTCAAGAGCCTGCACCGGCAGTTCGGGCACACGATGATCTATGTCACCCACGACCAGACCGAGGCGCTGACCTTCGCCGACCGCGTCGTCGTCATGCACGACGGCCGCGTCGTCCAGATCGGCACCCCGCAGGAGCTGTTCGAGACGCCGGAGCATACCTTCGTCGGCTACTTCATCGGCTCGCCAGGGATGAACGTGTTCCCGGCCAAGGTCGAAGGGCGGACGGCCTATATCAACGGCGCCGAGATGGCTTTGCCGCATGGCTACGGCGCGCTGTCGGGCAAGGTCGAGATCGGCGTGCGGCCCGAATACGCGCGGCTGTCGGCGACCGAAGGGATGCCGGTGCGCGTCCGCCGGGTCGAGGACGTGGGCCGCCACAAGATCGTCCGGGCCGAGTTCTTCGGGCACGACATCAACATCATCGCGGGCGAGAACGACGAGGTTGCGGCGGATACCGCGCGGGTCGTCTTCGACGGGGCGCATGTGAACGTCTACGCTGACGACTGGCGCGTCGCGCCTGAAGGGAGGGCGGCGTGATGAGGGCGGCGGCTGAACAGAGAGATGTCATCCTCGGGCCTGACCCGAGGACCTCATGGTACATCGCGCAGCATCACCACGGCGCGGTCGAGGCCGAGGTTGACGTTGTCACTGCGTCGGGAGGTCCTCGGGTCAGGCCCGAGGATGACGGCGCAGTGTCCTGCCGCTCCGACCAGCCCCAACGAGGAGCCGCGTGATGGAAAAGACCACCAACCACAAGGCGTGGTTCCTCGTCCTGCCGGTCCTGCTGCTGGTCGCCTTCTCGGCCATCATCCCGCTGATGACCGTGGTGAACTATTCCGTGCAGGACACTTTCGGGAACAACCAGTTCTTCTGGGCGGGCCTCGAATGGTTCGACGAGATGCTCAGCTCGGAACGGATGTGGGACGCGCTCTGGCGGCAGATGATCTTCTCCGCCGTCATCCTCGCCATCGAGGTGCCGCTCGGCATCCTGATCGCGCTGAACATGCCCAAGGGCGGGTTCTGGGCCAGCTTCTGCCTCGTCCTCATGTCGCTGCCGCTGCTGATCCCGTGGAACGTGGTCGGCACGATCTGGCAGATCTTCGGCCGGGTCGACATCGGTCTGCTGGGTTACACGCTCGACGCGCTCGGGATCGACTACAACTACACCCAGAACGTCGCTGACGCATGGATCACCGTGATCGTCATGGATGTCTGGCACTGGACCTCGCTGGTGGCGCTGCTGGCCTATGCGGGTCTTCAGTCGATCCCCGACGCCTTCTACCAGGCGGCGAAGATCGACCAAGCCAGCCGCTGGAAGGTCTTCCGCTACATCGAGCTGCCCAAGATGGCGGGCGTGCTGATGATCGCGATCCTGCTGCGGTTCATGGACAGTTTCATGATCTATACCGAGCCCTTCGTCGTCACCGGCGGCGGTCCCGGCAACGCGACGACGTTCCTGTCCATCGACCTCGTGAAGATGGCGCTCGGGCAGTTCGACCTCGGGCCGGCTGCGGCGTTCTCGATCATGTATTTCCTCGTGATCCTGCTGATCTCATGGGTGTTCTACACCGTGATGACCAACCTCGACCGGAAGGGGAACTGAGATGGCCGACGCCACTGCCCTCGCCCCCGCCAAGGCCAGCGCTCTGCCCCGCGTGAACGGCAAGGCCGTCGTCATGACGCTGTACCTGCTGTTCCTGCTGCTGCCGATCTACTGGCTGGTGAACATGAGCCTGAAGACCAACTCCGAGATCCTCGGGGGCTTCTCGCTCTACCCGCGCGACCTGACGTTCCGGAACTACGCGGTGATCCTGACCGACCCGTCGTGGTACATGGGCTACGTCAATTCGCTGATCTACGTGGTGATGAACACGGTGATCTCGGTGACTGTCGCCCTGCCCGCCGCCTATGCCTTTTCGCGCTACCATTTCCTGGGCGACAAGCACCTGTTCTTCTGGCTTTTGACCAACCGCATGGCCCCGCCGGCGGTCTTCGCGCTGCCGTTCTTCCAGCTTTATTCGTCCGTGGGCCTGTTCGACACCCACATCGCCGTGGCGCTGGCGCATTGCCTGTTCAACGTGCCGCTGGCGGTCTGGATCCTCGAAGGCTTCATGCGCGGCGTGCCCAAGGAGATCGACGAGACGGCCTATATCGACGGCTATTCCTTCGGGCGGTTCTTCGTGAAGATCTTCATGCCACTGATCGCGAGCGGCATCGGGGTCGCGGCGTTCTTCTGCTTCATGTTCTCGTGGGTCGAGCTGCTGCTGTCGCGGACGCTGACGACCGTGGACGCCAAGCCGATCGCGGCGACGATGACGCGCACCGTGTCGGCCTCGGGGCTCGACTGGGGCGTGCTGGCGGCAGCGGGGGTGCTGACCATCGTGCCCGGCGCGCTCGTAATCTGGTTCGTGCGGAACTACATCGCCAAGGGCTTTGCCCTGGGGAGGGTGTGATGGCGACATTGGGCATCAGCGCTGAGGATCGCGCCCTTCCCTGGGCGGGCGCCTCGGGCCGCCTGTGGTCAGCGGTTTATCCCCAAAGCCCCGGTCGACGGCTGAACGGGCAACGACATCGCCAAGGCGCCCTCCCGTGGGGAGGGAAGGGCGCGGTCCGGGCTGGTCGCCCGGACCAGGGTGTGAACCAGAGCGCGGCGCTCACATTCGGAGGGTGGACGTAATGGACTGGATGGCATGGACATGGCCGACCGCGATCTTCTTCGCCGTCATCGCCTCGCTGCTGATCGTCTTCACCTTCCTCGCGATCCGTTTCCCGGAAACCCCGCGCACCGGCGTCCTCGGGATCGAGACGACACGCGGGGACCGGCTGTTCATCACGCTGCTCGGCAGCGCCTTCATCAACCTCGCATGGCTCGGGCTGGTCGGGGAGAACCAGCCATGGGCCATGGCGGTCTGCCTGATCTATGCCGCAGCGGTGTTCCGCTGGGTCTAGGGAAGGAAATCCGGCGACGCGGGAAAAAGGCCTAGGAAACCGACCCGCGCCGCCTTCGCAGAAACCAAGTTCTACAACGGGAGGACCATATGAACTTGTCCCTGAAATCAACAACTGCCTTGGCGGTTGCGCTGTCTTGTCTCGGCAGCGCCGCTTTTGCAGACATGGACGCGGCACGCGCGTTCCTGGATGCTGAAATCGGCGACCTTTCCACGCTGTCCCGCGCGGATCAGGAAGCCGAGATGCAGTGGTTCGTCGACGCCGCCCAGCCCTTCGCGGGGATGGAGATCAAGGTGGTGTCGGAAACCATCACCACCCACGAATACGAAAGCCAGGTGCTGGCGCCCGCCTTTACCGCGATCACCGGCATCAAGATCGCCCACGACCTGATCGGCGAGGGCGACGTGGTGGAGAAGCTGCAGACCCAGATGCAGTCCGGCCAGAACGTCTATGACGCCTATATCAACGACTCTGACCTGATCGGCACCCACTGGCGCTATCAGCAGGCCCACAACCTGACCGACTGGATGTCGGGCGACGGCGCGGACGTGACCTCGCCCACGCTGGACCTGCAGGACTTCATCGGCCTCAGCTTCGTGACCGGGCCGGACGACAAGGTCTACCAGCTGCCCGACCAGCAGTTCGCGAACCTCTACTGGTTCCGCTACGACTGGTTCACCGATCCCAAGACCATGGAGGACTTCAAGGCCCAGTTCGGCTACGACCTCGGGGTTCCGGTCAACTGGTCGGCCTACGAGGACATCGCCGAGTTCTTCACCGGCCGCGACATGTCCTATGCGGGCGGCCCTGCCGATGGCGTCTTCGGCAACATGGACTACGGCAAGAAGGACCCCTCGCTCGGCTGGCGTTACACCGATGCGTGGATGTCCATGGCCGGGATGGGCGACAAGGGTGAGCCGAACGGCCTGCCGGTCGACGAATGGGGCATCCGGGTGAACGAGAACAGCCAGCCCGTCGGGTCCTGCGTGGCCCGTGGCGGCGCGACGAACGGCCCCGCCGCCGTCTACGCCGTGACCAAGGCGATCGAATGGCTGCAGAAATACTCGCCGCCCGCCGCTGCCGGCATGACCTTCGGCGAGGCCGGACCGGTCCCAGCGCAGGGTTCCATCGCGCAGCAGATGTTCTGGTACACCGCCTTCACCGCCGACATGGTGGGCGACGGCGCGGATGCCGTGCTGAACGAGGACGGCACGCCGAAATGGCGCATGGCCCCCTCGCCCCACGGGGTCTACTGGGAGGAAGGGACCAAGATCGGTTACCAGGACGCAGGCTCCTGGACGCTGCTCAAGTCCACGCCGATCGACCGGGCCAAGGCCGCATGGCTCTATGCCCAGTTCGTCACCTCCAAGACGGTGGATGTGAAGAAGTCCCACGTGGGTCTGACCTTCATCCGCGAATCCACCATCCAGGACCAGAGCTTCACCGACCGCGCGCCGAAACTGGGCGGCCTGGTGGAATTCTACCGCTCGCCTGCACGGGTCCAGTGGTCGCCGACCGGCACCAACGTGCCCGACTATCCCAAGCTGGCGCAGCTGTGGTGGCAGAACATCGGCGACGCGATGTCCGGTGCCAAGACCCCGCAGGAAGCGCTGGATTCGCTCTGCGCGGATCAGGAGCGGGTGCTGGAACGGCTTGAGCGCGCAGGCGTTCAGGGCGACCTCGGCCCGAAGATGAACGAGCCGAAGGATCCGCAGGAATGGCTGGATGCGCCGGGCGCGCCGAAAGCCAAGAAGGACAACGAGGACGAGGAGCCGAAGACGGTGTCCTACGACGAACTCATCAAGTCCTGGCAGTAATCGCTGCTGTCACGAAACTACCCTCCCTTGCGGGGCCCTTCGGGGCCCCGTCTTTTGTTCGTGGGTCATTTCGCGGCTGTCAGGCAAATTCCGCAGGCGTCGTGCCGAAGGCCTCGCGGAACCGTCGTGCGAAATGCGACCGGCTGGCATAGCCCGCCAGTTCCGCCGCGACCCCGGCAGGCGCGCCCTGCGCCAGCGCGTCCCGCGCCGCCTCCATCCGTGCCGCGCGGACGATATCGCGGAACGACTGGCCGGCCTGCGCCAGATGCCGCCTGAGCGTCGACGCCCCCATGCCCATCCGACCGGCCATCTCCTCGACCGTCCAGACCGCCGCAGGATCGCTGCGAACGAGCCAGCCGATCCGGTCTGGCAGGGTCTGCCAGAACAACGGCCGCGCCTGCGGCACCCGGCGCAGCAGCAGCAGGATCTCGGCCACCCGGTGACGGCAGACCTCGGCCCGCGCCGCCGGATCGCGCAGTTCACGCCGGGCGTTGCCGACCGCATCCACCAGGTCCTGCGTCAACGGGATCGAGAAATCCGCCACCTGCCCCGGCTTCCGCGCCTCCTCCGCCGTCAGCGGCGCGACGCCCTGCGGCAGTTCCGAGACCTCGATCAGCAGCGACTGGTAGTAGCCCGACCGTTCGTCCGGAATGTTAAGCACGTCGATCAGCACCCCGCGCGGCAGGGCGAAAAGCGTGCCCGCAGGCATCCGGTGCGGCGTATCGCCCAGCCAGACTTCCTAGGCGCCGCGCAGGACGATCCCGAGCACGGGGTTCGGCATCGTGATCGATGTCAGCTTCTCGCGACTGAGACAGGCATAGGTGAACGCGCCCGGCCCCTCGTGCCGCGTGCCGCCGCCGTGCTGGAGGGACACATCCGCGAAATGGCGCATCAGCTCGGCCCGCAGGCTCAGGTCGTCTGTCTGGGTGTCGTGTTTCATGGCCCGAGCTTACGCCGGTATCGCGCGCCGGGAAAATGCCCGATCGAGCGTTTCGGGCTCATCTTCAGGCATTCCCGGCCCTCGGGCGATCCTCTGGCCGTGCATCTTCGGTCCATTGCAACCAGTCGGAGATCCCGAATGAACCGCTTCATCGCCCCCCTCGCCCTGACCGCCGCGACCGTCCTGCCCGGTCTGGCCCCTGCCGCCGAAACCGCGCTCTGGCGTCTCGACTGCGGCAGCATCGAGGTCCGCGATCTCAACCTTTTCAGCGACACGATGGCCTATCCCGGCCAGAGCATGACCCTGACCAACAGCTGCTACGCGATCCGCCACGGCGGAGAGGTGATGATCTGGGACACCGGCTTTCCTGCCGCGCTGATCGGCGCGCCCGCGTCGGAAGACGTGCTCGCCCCCAGCCTCGAGAGCGACCTGCCCTCGCAACTGGCCGAGATCGGGATCGCCCCCTCGGATGTGACAAAGGTCGGCATTTCGCATTACCACTTCGACCACACCGGTCAGGCCGCCGCGTTCGCGCAGGCCGAACTGCTCATCGGCGCGGCCGACTGGACGGTGCTGAGCGGCCCGCTGCCCGACTGGGCCGGGGGTTTCGTGGTGCCGGAAACGCTCGCCCCCTGGGTGTCCGGCGGCGCGCGGGTCCGGGCGGTGCCGGGCGATCACGACGTGTTCGGCGATGGCAGCGTGGTGATGCTCGCCATGCCCGGACACACGCCGGGCGAAACCGCGCTGCTGGTCAACCTGCCCGAAACCGGCCCGGTTCTCCTGTCCGGCGACGTGGTGCATTTCGCCGAACAGATCGACGGGAACGGCGTCCCCGGCTTCAACTTCGACCGTGCCGACAGCCTTGCCTCGATGGCCCGGATGACCACCCTCGCGGACAATCTGGGCGCGGTTCTGGTCGTCCAGCACGACCCGCGCCACATCGACCGCCTTCCCGCCTTCCCCGAAGCCGCCAGATGATCTGATTATTCAGCAAAATCATTACACTAACGCCGGGATGTTCACGCAACCCGGCGTTGACTTCCCGCGCCCCCAAGGCCACAGTTCACGGCAGGGAGGACGCTGAAATGAGTTACATTCTCGCCATCGACCAGGGCACCACGTCGAGCCGTGCAATCCTGTTCGACAAGGCCCTGTCCGTGGTCGCCACGGCCCAGCAGGAATTCACCCAGCACTTCCCTGCATCGGGCTGGGTGGAGCACGATCCCTCCGACCTCTGGTCCACCACCGCCGCCACCTGCCGCTCCGCCATCGAGAAGGCCGGACTGCGCCCCGGCGACATTGCCGCCATCGGCATCACCAACCAGCGCGAAACCACGCTGCTCTGGGACCGCCAGACCGGCAAGCCGCTGGCCAACGCCATCGTATGGCAGGACCGTCGCACCGCCGAGACCTGCCGCGCACTGAAGGAGGCGGGGCACGAACCCGCCGTGACACAGGCGACGGGCCTCCTGCTCGACCCCTATTTCTCGGGCACCAAGCTGGCGTGGCTTCTGGACAATGTCGAAGGCGCCCGCGCGCGGGCCGAAAAGGGTGAACTGGCCTTCGGCACGGTGGACAGCTGGCTGGTCTGGAACCTGACCGGCGGCAAGGTTCACGTCACGGACGCCACCAATGCGGCGCGCACCCTGCTCTACGACATCCGCAAGGGCCGCTGGTCGGACGAGATGTGCGCGATGCTCGACATTCCGATGTCCCTGCTGCCCGAGGTGCGCGACTGCGCCGCCGATTTCGGCACCACCCGGCCCGACCTCTTCGGCGGCGAAATCCCGATCCTCGGCATGGCGGGCGACCAGCAGGCGGCGACCATCGGTCAGGCCTGTTTCGCGCCGGGCATGATGAAATCCACCTACGGCACCGGATGCTTCGCGCTGCTGAACACCGGCACCGATCCAGTGACCTCAACCAACAGGTTGCTGACCACCATCGCCTACCAGATGGACGGCCAGCCCACCTACGCGCTCGAGGGGTCGATCTTCATCGCGGGGGCCGTGGTGCAATGGCTGCGCGACGGGCTCAAGATCATCCGTGACGCCGCCGAGACGCAGCCGCTGGCCGAACGCGCGGATGCGGGTCAGGGCCTCGTCCTCGTCCCCGCCTTCACCGGCCTCGGCGCGCCCTACTGGAACGCGGAGTGCCGCGGCGCGGTCTTCGGCCTGACCCGCAACTCCGGCCCCGCAGAATTCGCCCGCGCCGCGCTGGAAAGCGTCGGGCACCAGACCCGCGACCTGCTGGACGCGATGCGCGCCGACTGGACCGGCACCGGCGACACCGCGCTGCGCGTCGACGGCGGGATGAGCGCGTCGGACTGGGCGATGCAATACCTGTCGGACATCCTCGGCGCGCAGGTCGACCGGCCGAAGGTGCTGGAAACCACCGCCATGGGCGCCGCATGGCTCGCCGGACAGCGCGCGGGGGTCTATCCCGACATGGCGGGATTTGCCGAGACATGGGCGCTCGACCGCAGCTTCACCCCCGCGATGGACGAAGAGACCCGCAGCACCCGCCATGCCCGCTGGCGGCGCGCGGTCGATGCGACGCTGGCGTTCTAGGCGATGGCCTGGACGATCCTCATGCCCGGCCGGACGATCTTCGGCCGTGGCGCGGCGGACACCGCACCGGAGCTGATCTCGGGGCTCGGTCGTCGCATCCTGCTGGTGCGCGGCTCTGCTCCCGGCGCGGACCGGCTGGAGGCGGCGCTCAGCGCCCGCGCCGAGGTGCTGACGCTCCGCCACCACGGCGAGCCGGACCTCCCCGCCCTGACCGCCGCGCTCGACCGTGCCCGCCCCTTCGCACCCGATGTGATCGTGGCGATCGGCGGCGGCTCGGTCCTCGACCTCGGCAAGGCACTCGCTGCGCTGGTCCCGTCCTCACGCGATCCACTCGACCACCTCGAAGTGGTCGGCCGCGGCCTGCCCCTCGACCAAGCGCCCCTGCCGCTTGTCGCCATACCCACCACGGCGGGCACCGGGGCCGAGGCGACGCGCAACGCGGTGATCGGCGTGCCGGAGCATGCCCGCAAGGTCAGCCTGCGTGACGACCGGATGATCCCGGACGTCGCGCTTGTCGACCCCGCCCTCACCGACCATTCTCCCCGCGCGGTCACGCTGGCCTCGGGCCTCGACGCGGTCGTTCAGGTGATCGAGCCCTACCTCTCGTCCCGCGCGACACCCTTCACGGACGCGCTCTGCCGCGCCGCCATCCCGCAGGGCCTCGCTGCCCTGCGCCGCCTGATGGAGGCTGAGGACCCGGCGGCGCGCGACGCCCTCGCCCATGTCAGCCTGACGGGAGGCATCGCACTGTCGAACGCCGGCCTCGGCGCCGTTCACGGTCTGGCCGGAGTGCTGGGTGGCCGCCATCCGGCCCCGCACGGCGCGCTATGTGGCCGCCTGCTGGTTCCTGTCCTGCGCGCCAACCGCGCGGCTCTCACGGCCAACGGTCACTCCACCGACCGCATTGACGAGATCACGGCCATGATCGCGCGGACCTTCTCAACTTCGCCAGATAAGGCACTGGAAACGCTGGACACATGGGCCACCAACAATGGCCTGCCCGACCTCGCCACCCTATGCGTCACACCGCTCGATCCGCAGGCCACCGCCCGCGACGCCGCCGCTTCCTCGTCAATGAAGGCGAACCCGGTCCCGGTCTCCGAAGACACCCTCGCCGCCATCCTCGACGCCGCCTGAGGGGCACAGGTTCCCCTGCTTCCTCTGGCTGAAAATACTTCCGCCGGAGGCAACGCCGCCTGACCGGCCTCGATGGCCGGTCAGGCGGCCACATGCGCGACGCCGGAGGCGGCGCAAACCCTCACCGCAGGTAGAACCGCGTCCCGCAGATCATCGCGCAGTCGGGCCCCGTCATCAGCCCCTTCTCCCGCGCCGCCGCGACCACGGTCGCCCGATCCCGCACCTTCAGGTCGAGCCCGCCCAACCCGTCACCGCGCCCGTCGACAGCCTCCACGAACCGCAGGTCGGCATTCGCCAGCACGATCACCGGCACCCCGTCCCGCCGTTCCACCGGATAGCCCGACACGGCGGACCAGTGCGCCGCCAGCGCCTCCGGGTCCTCCGCCTGAAGCTCCGCCCCGGTCATCGCCGTCACGCGATCCGCCGTCACCTTGTCACGCCAGCCGTCGAACCCGGCGAAGGGCCATGTTCCCGCCGGATCGCCGCCCTCGATGAAGGGCACCGAGAAGAACGAAGCGCGCATATCGCCGGGATGCAGCTGCATCATCTTGTAGCTGCCGCCGTCCCGCTCCATCGCCACGCGGACGCCGTTTGCCGCCGCATTGGCGCGGACGCGGTCCTGTTCCGCCTGTTCGGTGGTCTGGGCGATGACCATGTAGCCGCCATCGCCCCCGCGCCGCTGCAGATAGCGGCCGGCGGCCGTGCCGTCCCGCAGGGGCGCCACGACCTCGAGGAACTGCGTGCCGATCCCGAGCAGCGTGTTCTCCAGCCCGTAATCGCCCACCTTCTCGTCGACGAAGACCGGCGCGAGGCCGAAGACCTCGGACAGATCGTCGATCGCCGGATGCAGATGTTCGGCTACAAGGCAGATCTGCCGCATGAAGATCGCCATGGAACCGCCTTCAGATGCTCACGAAATTCGGAGATCGCCGGTCGACGTAGCTGCGCACGCCTTCCTTGATGTCGGGATTGCCGAGGCTCTTGTCCATCTCGGCATCCGCCAGCGCGAGGCTCTCGCCAAAGGTCTGGTGATGGCCCGCGCGGACCTGCCGCTTGATGACCGCCATCGACCGGGGCGAGACCTGCGTCGCCAGCAGCCGCGCCATGCCGAGCGCACGGTCGTCCAACTGGTCCATCGGCACCGCCGCATTGACCATGCCCATCTCCGCCGCTTCGCGACCGCTGAACTTGCGGGCCGACAGCAGCAGTTCCAGCGCGTTCCCCTCGCCGATCATGCGCGGCAGGATCCATGCCAGCCCATGTTCCGCGATCAGCCCGCGCGCGGCGAAGGCGGTCGAGAAATTCGCCGCCTCGTTCGCGTAGCGCATGTCACAGTGCAGGACCAGCGACAGGCCGATGCCCGCGCAGGCGCCGTTGATGCGGGCGATGATCGGCTTGGGGATGTGATAGAAATAGCCGAACCGGCCCCTGTAATCCTCGCCGATCTCGGGCCAGCGGTCGTCCTGGAACGCCGCCGCTGAGGGGTGCGGTTCCGACCGGCTGGCCGAAACGCCGGTCGCGGCGGTGGTCTGCAGCCCCGCCATGTCGACGCCCGCGCAGAAGCCCTTGCCAGCGCCGGTTATGACGATGACGCGGGTGTCCGGGTCCGTCCCCGCCGCCGTCATCGCAGCATGCATGTCGCCCGCCATCTCGCGCGTCCATGCGTTCAGGCGGTCGGGGCGGTTCAGGGTGATCGTCGTCACGCCATCGCGGGTTTCCGACAGGATGATTTTCTCGTCGCTCATGTCCGTCTCCTCAGCTTCCGTTGAACACCGGCTTGCGCTTCTCGACGAAGGCCGCCGCCGCTTCCTTGTGATCGTGGGTCAGCGAGCTTTCCGAGTGATTGCGCGCCTCGGTCATGAAGCAGTCCCGCAGGCTGCCGCCGCCCTGTGCCAGCGCGATGTTCTGCTTGATCCGGCCGAGGATCCCCGTCGGCCCTTCCGCCAGACGCGTGCCCATCTCCAGCGCCGCCGCCTGCACCTCGCCTGCCGGGACGACGCGGGTGGCAAGGCCGAGCTGTCCGGCCTCGATCCCCGACAGGATCGGCGACAGCAGGTAAAGCTCGCGCGCCTTGGCCGCGCCCAGAAGCTGGGTCAGGAAATACGTCCCGCCGTAGTCGCCCGACAGGCCGACCTTGGCGAAGGCCGTCGTCAGCTTGGCGTTCTCGGCCACGATGCGGAAATCGCAGGCCAGCGCCAGCGACAGGCCAGCCCCCGCCGCGTTGCCGTCGATGGCCGCGATCGTGGGTTTCGGCATCTCGTGCAGGTAGCGCGAGGCGCTCATGCGGTCGTGCAGCTGGTGCAGGCGCTCGCCGAAGGGCATGTCGCGCCCGCGGCCCTCGTTCATCGCCTTGACGTCGCCGCCGACACAGAAGTGCCCCCCCGCGCCGGTCAGGATGACGGCACGCACGTTCGGATCCTCCGCCGCCTCGGCGGTTGCCTCACGCAGGCCCTGCGTCAGCGAGGGGTCCATCGCGTTGCGCCGGTCGGGCCGGTTCATCGTGAGGATGAGCAGCCCATCCCGGTTTTCCTTCAGCAGAGTGTCCGCCATTTTCATCCTCCCAGACCTGCGCCGCGCGCATGTTTCGAACTGGGCGGCAGCGTAGGACCGCCGGGTCGCGCGGGTCAAAGAAAGCCCGCCATTCGCCTCGGATGTGTCGGGCGGAACGGAGGGGACCACCGCGTCCGGCACGTGTTCCGCAGACGGAATACCACGGCCCACCACCTGGACCCCGCGACTGTCTCCGCGAGGAAGCGGCAACAAATGGAATGGTTTTCCGCAGTTGCCAGACTGAGGCCCAAACAGGTTGACACTGTCAAACACCTGTCGCGCATATGGAATACCAGCTTCACGAATGTGATATTCCGGGGCCTGCATGCCACGGAACAGCCTGCCGCCGGTGACCCTTTGCCCACCTCGAATCGAGCGATGTACGCGCGAACGGGGCAAGGGAGGACACCATGACAGACAAGACCGCACCAAACGGGGCGCGCGGGTTTACCCGCCTGACCCGTCGCGAGATGATGGCCATGACGGCCGCCGCAGCCGCCGGTTCCGCCGCGCTGTCGCCCGGCTGGGCGCAGGCGCAGGTGAAGGGCGGCGTGCTGCATTTCGCGCATTACGCCAACCCCTCGTCGCTCGACCCGGCGACCAGCCGGACGGCCACCGACTCCAACGTGCTGTGGAACATCTACGACACGCTGATCCGGTCGACCCCGGACCTGCAGCCCCTGCCCGGCCTCGCCGAAAGCTGGGAATGGGAGGACGAGACGACCCTCGTCCTGAACCTTCGGAAGGGCGTGAAATTCCACGACGGCACCGATTTCGACGCCGAGGCCGTGCGCAGCAACGTCGACTTCGCCAAGAACGATCCACGGACCCGGATCTCCAACCTGTTGGAGACGGTGCGCGAGGTCGAGGTGCGTGATCCGCACACCGCCGTCATGTTGCTGAACACGCCGGACGCCGCACTGGTCATGGCGCTGACCGAGCGGGTCGGCATGATGGCCTCGCCGACCGCCCGTGCCGAACGCGGCGAGGATCACGACCGCAATCCCGCCGGGGCCGGCATGTTCCGCGCCACCGCGTGGAACGAGGCGTCGAACGTGGAACTTGAGCGGTTCGAGGACTACTGGGAATCCGACAAGCAGTATCTGGACGGGATGGTGATCAACATCATCACCGACACCTCAACCGGCGTGCGGTCGGTCCTGTCGGGTCAGAACAACTTCATGCACTACGTCCCGACGCTTCAGGTGAACCAGCTCAAGGGGAACCCGGACCTCGAGATGTTCGTCGGCACCTCGCTCTACTTCCACAAGCTCTACTTCAACATGAGCGACCAGCGGAACGGCCCGCTCAAGGACGTGCGCGTCCGGCAGGCGATCAACTACGCGGTCAACAAGGACGCCTTCAACCAGGTCATCTGTTCCGGCCTCGGCGAGATCGCGAACATGTGCGTCCCCAAGGACTCGCCCGGCTACGACGAGCAGGCGGCGAGCCATTACACCTACGACCCGGACAAGGCCAAGGCGCTGCTGGCCGAGGCGGGCTATGCGGACGGGTGCGACATCACCTTCTGCTTCTACGCCAACCCGCCGGGACAGCAGCGGATGGAGGTCGTGTCGTCCATGCTGGAGGCTGCGGGCTTCCGCATGACCTTCAAGTCGGGCTCGGTCCCCCAGATGGGCAAGGACTGGAACGACCACGCGGGCGACGTCTTCATGTCCGCATGGACCGGGCGGCCGGACGTCGCGCTGTCGATGAACCTGCTCTACCACAAGACGTCCTACTACATGAAAGGCAAGGCCGAGCCCTCGCCAGAGTTCACCGCGCTGCTGGAGTCGACCAAGTCCGAGATCGACCCCGCCAAGCGCGAGGAGAACATCCGTCAGGCGGCCCGGATGGAGCGCGAGCTGGCGATGGAACTGCCGATCGTGTTCCAGCCGCAGATCGTCATCCACCGCCCCAACGTTAAGGGGTGGGAGCCGAACATCCTCGGCAAGCCGAAGTTCAACGAAGTCTGGATCGAAAGCTGAGGGTGAAGGCCACCCATACATACGGCAGGCGGCGGGGTGATCCCGCCGCCCGCAGGCCGTCAGGCCATGTGGTTGATGCGTATCTCGCTCATCACCTTGCCGTCGCGCGCGGTGCACATGGCCACGGGGCGGCCGCCCTCTTCCTTCACGCGGACGTCGAAGGTGTCGTCCCAGAAGATCGGGCGCCGGAACATCACGTCGATGTCCAACTCGCTCGGCGCGAATTCCCGCCACAGCGCGGCGGTCATGTAGCGCACGCCGTGGCTGCCGCCGATGATCGGCGCCCTGTAGCCGGCGTTGCGGGCGAAGTCGAGGTCGGTGTGGATGCGGTTCCCGTGCCCGCCGCAGTAGAGGATCGTCTCGTCCGGCGTGACCGTGACGGTCGCGACGGTGCGCAACCCCTCGGGATCGGTGATCGCCGGTTCAGGGCGCGGGATGGTGCCGCGCGCGGTCGGATCGGCCTTCTGCGTCGGGTCCGTCATCAGCGCAGTGCGGCGGGTCAGGACGCCCCTGGCTTCGCCCGCGGTGCGGTAATCCGTGTCGGCCACCCAGACGATGCCGCGCGGCGTCTCGGTCGCCTCGGCCACGCCGCCCGTGATGTCGATGTCATCGTCCAGACCGACCATCTGCTCGACCACGATGTGCTGCATCATGTTCACCATGCCATCCGAGCTGATGCCGTTGCGCACGGCCTCCTTGATGGCATGCGGAATGAAGGCCGCCGGGTCGATGCCGCCGCGAAACAGCGCGGCATCGCCGCCGATGACGCCCATCATCCGCTCCTCCGCCTTGCGGTCGAACTTGTCGCGCCGCGGGGTGAAGTCATAGCCGGCACGCGGGATCACGGTGCCTGTGGCGGGTTTGTTCATTGGTTGCATCCTCCTCCTGCCGCGCGGGTCCGCGCGTCGGGAAAGATGCGGTCAAGCGGATCAAGAGTCAACCATAACCAAATGAAAGAACATGATAAAATGCCGAATGGCAAAGCAGTCCGGATGCCCGGAACCCAACTGTCGACCGCGAGATACGGAGGATCCACGGGATGAACACGCAGGTATCCGGGGCCGAGGTCCTGAACCCCTCTGCAACACGCGCACCGCTGCTGTCGGTGAACGACCTGTCGATCTACTTCCGCGCCGGGCGCGGGCGGTCGAACCGTGTCGTGGACAACGTCAGCTTCGACGTCGCGCGGGGCGAGACGGTCGGGCTGGTCGGTGAAAGCGGGTCCGGCAAGACGGTGACGGGGCTGTCGCTGCTCGGTCTGCTGCCGGACGGCATCGCATGGTCCGAGGGCGACGTCAGCTTCGAGGGCCGCCAGATCGGCGCGCTGCCGGAACCGGAACTGCGCAAGCTGCGCGGGCGGCACATCTCGATGATCTTTCAGGAGCCGATGACGGCGCTCGACCCGGTCTTCACGGTCGGTGACCAGATCGCGGAAACGCTGATCACGCACTTCAAGATAAGCAAGAAGGAAGCCAAGGCGCGGGCCATTCAGGCTCTGGCCGATGTCGGCATCCCCCTGCCGCAGAAGCGCGCCGAGGAATACCCGCATCACCTCTCCGGCGGGATGCGCCAACGCGCCATGATCGCCATTGCTCTGGCCTGCGAGCCGCAGCTGCTGATCGCGGACGAACCGACGACGGCGCTCGACGTCACGATCCAGGCCCAGATCATCGACCTGATCATGAAGCTCGTCGCGGATCGTGGCACCTCGCTGATCTTCATCAGCCACAACCTCGGGGTCGTGGCGGAAGTCTGCGACCGCATGATCACCATGTACGCCGGTCAGGTCGTCGAGGACGCGAAAACCGATGACGTCCTGATCTCGCCGCAGCATCCCTACACCTCGGGCCTGCTGGCCTCGGTCCCGCGCAAGTCGAT
>NZ_AQQU01000008.1 GCF_002210105.1 Oceanicola sp. 22II-s10i
GGTCAGAGCGGCGCGGTGCGGTAAAGCCGGACCTTGAGGCCGCCATGCGGGATCGGCGGGCCGATCTCGGCGAAATTCAGCCCGGTCGCCTTGGCCAGCCCGCCGTCGCTGGTCACGAGGCCAAGCCGCCAGCCCGGCAGCTTTTCGCGCAGGGTCTGGCCGAGCCCGCCGTAGAGCGCGAACAACAGGTTCCGGTTGCCGATCCGGTCGCCGTAAGGCGGGTTCACCATGACGAGGCCGGGCGGACCGTCGGGCCGTTCCAGCGCACCGACGGGGTGGCAGGCAAAGCGGGTCAGGGCGGCGACGCCCGCGCGCTCGGCATTCTGGGTCGCCATGCCGACCGCGCCCTGGTCGCGGTCGGATCCGTAGAAGCGCAGGTCCGGAGTGCCGGGCTTGTCGGCCGCGGCTTTCATCGCGGTCCATGCCTGCGGATCGAAGGATGCGAAATCCTCGAAGGCGAAGCGGCGCGACCGGCCGGGGGCGAGCCCGGCGGCGATCTCGGCCGCCTCGATCGGGAAGGTGCCCGAGCCGCACATCGGGTCCATCACGGGTTCCGATCCGTCGTAGCCGCACTGGCGCAGGAACAGTGCTGCCATCGTCTCGCGGATCGGGGCCTTGCCGACGGCCAGCTTGTGGCCGCGCCGGTGCAGCGCCTCGCCCGAGGTGTCGAGCGAGATGGTGCAGAGGTCGTCCTCGATCCGGACCATGATCTTGAGCGCGGCCTCGGCGCTGACTGTTGCGCCGAGCGTTTCCGTGATCGCCCGTTCCACCCGCTGCGCGGCGGCGCCTGCGTGGTAGATGCGCGACTTGCGGCTGGTCGCTTCGACCTTCACCGGCAGATCCGGGCGCAGCACACCGGCCCAGTCCACCTTGCGCGCGCGCTTGTCGAGCTGGGCGAGGTGCATCGCGCGGAACTCGGCGATCCGCACCAGCACCCGCGTCGCGCCGCGCAGCCACAGGTTCGCGCGCCAGACCTCGGGCCAGCCGCCTTGCGCGGTCACGCCGCCCGCGACGGCGGTTGCATCCGCAAAGCCAAGCTCGCGCGCCTCCTCGGCGAGCGTCGCTTCCAGCCCCGGCGGGCAGGTCAGGAACAGGCCGAGGGCCGGTTCAGACGGCGATGAAGTGGACATCGGGGATGCGTTCGATTTCAAAGACATCCTCGTCGTAACGCTCGCTCAGCATGTCGACATAGGCTTCGTCCCAGCCGGGCAGGTCCAGTTCCTCTTCGATCTCGTCCTCGATCGCGAATTTGTCGAGGAACGCGGCGATCACCCGGCGTTTCTGGCGTTCAGTCATGACCGGGTGCGCATGCAGATAGGCCCGGAACCGCTGCATGCCTTCCTTGGACATGATGTCCGCCAGCAAGTCGAAGCCGCCGATGATCTTGGTCCCGTGTTCCAGACCCGCGACCTCGCGGATGATGGAGCCCCAGATCAGCGGCGTGTCCTCGTTGCACCAGACCGTGATCTCGATCTCGGGGTGGGCGGCGCGGATACGGGCGATCAGTTCGGACCAGCGCAGCAGCGCCGGATCGGTGCCGTCGAGGAAGGTCAGGAAATCGTCGTGCGGGCTCTCGGCGAAGAGGGCGGGCAGGTAGGTGGCCGGGTTGCGGATGCCGAGGCAGAGCGTCAGGTGATCACTGCCGAAAAGCTCCGCCAGATCGGTCAGGCGCTGTTCGGCGCGCGGGTAGAGCAGGCCGCCGCTGACAGCGAGCTTGGGCACGCAGAAGAAGTTCTCGTCCGACAGCAGCACCCGCGTCGCACCGTCCTGTTCCACGATCTGGTCCAGCAGGATGTCACGCGCACCGTCTGCGGGGGCATCCTTGATCATCGCCTTGACCGTGTCCCGCAGCAGCTTGCGATAGCGCGAGGGGCCGGGCACCGCGATGCCCTTTTGCAGGAACAGGTCCTTGTTCTTGAGCAGGCACTTCACCAGGCGGTCTACGTCGGTGCAATGTGCGCCCGCGTGCAGGACGATTTCCATGGCGTGCCCTTATTCCCCGGATCCCGGCGTCCGGCTGGTTGCGCCTTCTATATCGCGGGGCGGCTGGACAGTAAAAGCGGTTTGGGGCATGGGGCTTGGCATGGTGGACGTTCCGACACAGGCGGCGCAGGGGCGGCGAATCTTCTGGCCTTCGGCTTGGTCCGTCGGCGCGGGGCTGATCGCCGCGCTGGTGGTCGCGCCGATCGTTTCGGTGTTCGTGATCGCGGCCGCGCCGTTCTGGTCGGGGGCCGAGAACATCTGGCCGCACCTGATCTCCACGACCCTGCCGCGCTACCTGTCGAACACGCTGTGGCTGATGGCCGGTGTCGGCCTGCTGACCGCCTGCATGGGGACCGGGGCGGCGTGGATCGTGGCGCGATACCGGTTTCCGGGCGACAGGTGGCTGGAATACCTGCTGCTGCTGCCGCTGGCGATCCCAGCCTATGTCGGGGCCTATGCGCTGGTCGATTTCCTGGAATACGCGGGCCCGGTTCAGAGCGGTCTGCGCAGCCTGATGGGCTGGAAAACGGCGCGCGACTACTGGTTTCCGGAGATCCGGTCGCTGGGTGCTGCCGTTCTGGTCCTGGCGGCGGCACTGTATCCCTACGTCTACCTGCTGGCGCGGGCGGCGTTCCGCGAACAGGCCGGGGCGGGCGAAGAGGTGGCGATGTCGCTGGGCGTCGGCGCCTTTGGCCGGTTCCGGCGCGTCGGGCTGCCGCTGGCGCGGCCCGCCATCGCGACCGGCGTGGCCGTGGTGATGATGGAGACGGTGAACGATTTCGGCACCGTCGACTATTTCGCGGTGCAGACGCTGACGACCGGCATCTTCTCCACCTGGCTGGAAAAGAACAACGCGGGCGGGGCGGCGCAGATCGCCTGTGTCATCCTCGCGCTCGTCGTGGCGCTGGTGATGATCGAGAAGCTGTCGCAGCGCCGGTCGCGGTTCTACAACATGGCGCGGGGCCATCGCCCGGTGGAAAAGGTGCGGTTGTCGGGCCGGGCCGGGTGGCTGGCCTGCGTGCTGTGCTGCATTCCGCTGCTGATCGGGTTCGTCCTGCCCGCCGGGGTGATCCTGAGGCACGCGGTCGACAATGCCGAGGCCTGGCTCGACCCCGGCCTGCTGCTGGCGTTCCGGCACACGATCACCGTCGGCGGCATCGCCGCGCTGGTGACGGTGGGGGCGGCGGTGTTCCTTGTCTACGGTGTGCGGCTGTCGGGGCGGCGGTTTCCGCGGCTGATGCTGCCGCTCACGTCGATCGGCTATGCCGCGCCGGGGGCTGTGCTGGGGGTCGGGATCCTCGTGCCGCTTGCCGCCGCCGATCACCGGCTGGCCGACACGGTCGAGGGCGCGACGGGGTTCGACATCGGTCTGGTGATGACCGGATCGGCCTTCGCGCTGGTGCTGGCCTATTCGGTCCGGTTCTTCGCCATCGCCGGCGGGGCGGCGGATTCGGGGTTCGGGCGCGTGTCACCGTCGCTGCCGATGGCGGCACAGTCGCTGGGGCGGACACGGGGGCAGGTGCTGCGGTCGATCTATTTCCCGCTGGTGCGCGGCACGCTGGCCTCGGCACTGCTGCTGGTCTTTGTCGACTGCGTCAAGGAACTGCCCGCGACGATGCTGCTGAGGCCCTTCAACTACGACACGCTGGCCACGCGGGTGCACGATCAGGCCTCGCTGGAGAACCTCGGGCAGGCGGCCCCGGCGGCGATCCTCGTGATCCTCGTGGGGCTGGCCGCCGTGGCATTGCTGGCCCGCGCCAACCGCTGAAAGCGCTGTCGCACTGGGGCGGAAAATTTCTGTCCGATCCCTGCAATTTTTCCCTTGCAGCCGTCCGCCCAAGCCAATAGATGATCCCTCACCCAAGGACGCGGGCGTAGCTCAGGGGTAGAGCATAACCTTGCCAAGGTTAGGGTCGTGAGTTCGAATCTCATCGCCCGCTCCAATTAAACAAAGGGTCTGAACCGTCAGCCCTTTGTGACTTCTCTCAGGATCAGAAACAGGCCCTGCCGCCACCCACCGTCGCTAGACGTGTGGCGGTGTGACCATCGACTGCACCTCGCGGACCACGCGGGCCACCGGGACCGGTTTGACCAGCACGACAGGGCGGGGCGACATTGGCGCGGCCGAGGCGTCGAGAATTGAATCGTCTCCGGTGAGAAAGAGGAACGGGATCCCGCGGTCCCACAGGGCCTGTGCCACCGGGCCGCTTGTCTGGCCACCGGCCAGCGACAGGTCCAGCGTCGCACCGTCCAGACCGCTGTTCGCTGCGGCGATTTCGGCGATGGCGGCGTCCACGGTGGCGTGCGGGCCCACGACCTCGAACCCGGCATCCGACAGGATCCGTTTCAGCAGAGCGGCATAAAGGAATTCGTCCTCGACCACCAGAATCCTGGGGCGTCGCGTCATGTCGGTGCAGGCATGGTGGCGGGGAAGCGCAGTTCGTAGACGATTCCGTCGGGCCGGTAGGAAAACGACGCATGTGCACCGAGTTCGCGTGGCACCAGTTCGGTCAGCAGCAGCTTGCCGAAGCCGTCGCCGTCCTCCGTCGTCTCCGGCAGGGGGTGGTCGGCATGTTCCGACCAGACAAGGCTCAGCTCGTTCGGGCCCCGGCCGGAGCCGCATTCGATGGTCACAACGCCGTCTTCCGAGGCAAAGGCGCCATGCTTGACCGCGTTGTTGGTCAGTTCGTGCAGCGCCAGAACGATGGTCGAGGCGGTCGCGGCCTCAAGCTCGGCATCCGCGCCGCGCAGGGTCACGCGGTCGTGGATTTCCGGACCCAGCTGATCCAGTTCCTGCCGGACAAGGTCGTGCAGCGGCCGCGGCATTGCCGAACCGGCGACGAGGTGCAGGTTGGCCCGCCCGATCGCTTCCAGCCGCAGTTGCAGCCGGTCGAGCAGGTCGTCCTTGTCGCTGGCGTTGTAGGCCGAGAAGGCGGCGACCGCCTGAACGATGGCCAGCAGGTTCTTGACCCGGTGGCGCAGTTCAGAGACCAGCAGTTCCTGCCGGTCGCGCCACATCTGCTGTTCGGTCACCTCGAAGGTCATCGCCATCACGCCGGCGACCGCGCCGCTGCGCGTCCGGTAAGGTTCCGCCACGCCGGAAAAGTATCGCCGCCGCGTCTGGCCGTCGGGGCGGGTTTCCAGATAGCTGGTTGTCTGCGCGATCTGCGCCTTGCCGGTCTGGAACGCGGCGTCCAGCAGTTTGTGCGCGCCCGGATTCTCCCCCAGAACGCAGCGCTCGGCCAGCGTGCTGCCCAGGGGTTCGACCCCCGGATGCCATGTGCGGAATTCGTCGTTTGCGAAGATGCAGGTATGCTCCGGGCCGCGGTGGATGCCGACGGCGAAGGGCGCGTTCGACAGCAGGTCCCTGAGCAGCGTCTCGTTGTCGTCCAGCAGGGAATAGGCATCGTCGCCGCCCGGCGGGACAACGGGGCCGGTTCCGGTGAACTGAAGGATACAGCCGGTTACACCGCCGGTCGTGTCGTGGCAGGCGGCGACGCGCAGGTCCTCGCCCGAAGCCGTCCGGCGGGTACGCGATCCTGCGCCGACCATGACTTCCCGCATCTCGTTGTCCAGACCCCTGGTCCCGAGAGTTTCGGTCAGACTGTCGGCGGATTGGCCGATCAGGTCGGCGGTGATGCCCGGACGGGTCAGGGCCTGTGACGTGATGAAGCGGATGGTCAGGTTACGGTCCGCGACGATCACCGGGACACCCGCTGCGCGCAGGATCGACGCCGCGTCCGGCTGGGCGGCGGGAATGTCCGTTCGGCGGTCCAGCGACCCTGTGCAGCCATCCGCCATTCGTGGTGGATCCGGATCTTTCGGAAGGGTTCTGGATCCCTCCCGCATTGCGACAGTCACAGTATACCATCCAAAGCGTTTCGCCGCGCCTCCCCAAATCTGGTGGGTCAGATGCCCGCTCCGGCGGTGATGGAAAATTTCGCCGCGTGTTGATCCGCCTGTCGTCTGCCTGCGTATCCGGTTTATGCTTGTCCAGACCACAGCCATGAACGACAAAACCGCGCGCGGCCTGGCCGCCGTGCGGTCTATGCCGCGTAAGGAGGGGGACAGGGTGCAGTCGACGCCACGCGAGTTGTCGCAGGAAACGGTCTGGATGCTGGCGGTGCGCGACCGGCGCGACCGGATGGCGTTTGCCGCCCTGTTCGATCATTTCGCGCCGCGTCTCAAAGGTTTCGTGATGCGATCCGGCACTCCTGCCGAACAGGCGGAAGAAATCGTGCAGGACGTGATGCTCAAGGTCTGGCGCAAGGCCGATCTGTTCGATCCGCATCGGGCGCAGGTGTCGTCCTGGATCTACCAGATCGCCCGCAACCGGCAGATCGACGTGTTGCGCAAGGAAAGCCGCCCGGTGCCCGAGGAACTGGCCGAGGACCCGGATGCCGAGCCGGACGCCGGCCAGATACTCGCGCTGGAGCAGGAAACCGATCACCTGCGCCGCGCCCTGACCGGGCTGAAGCCCGAGCAGCGCGAGGTGATCGAGAAAGCCTACCTGGGTGAACTCACCCACCAGGAGATTAGTGACCAGACCGGGCTGCCGCTCGGGACCGTGAAATCACGGATCCGGATCGGCCTCGACCGTCTGCGGAAGGAGTTGAAGGACCTACAGCCATGAGTGAAATCCGTCACCATGTCACCGATGCCATGCTGGCTGCCTATGCGGCCGGATCGTTGCCGCACCCCTTTGCCGTACTCGTCTCGGCCCATGTCTCAATGTGCCCGGACTGCCGCGCCGCGCTCGAGGCGCATCAGGCGGTCGGCGGCGTTCTGCTGGATCAGGCCGCGCCCGTCGCGCTGTCCGGCGGGTTGAAGGCCGATATCCTGTCTCGTCTCGACGATGAGTTCCCGTCCGAGCCGGTCTATGCCCGCTCCGGGGTCTATCCCGGACCGATCATGCAGACGCTCAAGGGCCGCGCCCCGCGCTGGAAGTCGCTGGGCATGGGGGTCCGGCAGGACATCCTGTCCGAAAACGCCGAGGGATCGGTGCGGCTCCTCTACATCCCGCCGGGGCAGGCGGTGCCGGATCACGGCCACAACGGGCTGGAACTGACGCTGGTCCTGCAGGGCAGTTTCAGCGACGAGACCGGGCGCTTCGGTCCCGGCGATCTGGAGATCGCGGACGAGGAACTGGAACACACGCCGGTCGCCGATCCGGGCGAGGCCTGCATCTGCGTGGCCGCGACGGACGCCCGCCTGCGGTTCCGTTCCGCCCTGCCGCGTCTGCTGCAGCCGTTCTTCCGTATCTGAAGCTCAGCGGCCCCGGTAGACGACGATATCCGGCAGCATGTCGATCAGCCGGATCACCCAAGCGAAGGGAATGGGAAAGTCGGTGCGGAAGCGCCGGCTTTTCATCGCCTTGAGCACCTTGGCCGCCGCATCCTCGGGCGTCATCAGCTGCGGCATCCGGAATTCATTCTTGTCGGTCAGCCGCGTCTTGATGAAGCCGGGATTGACCAGCCGCACCGTGACCCCGGTGTCGCGCAGATCGTGGCGCAGGGTTTCGGCGAGGCTGACGAGCCCCGCCTTGCTGGCGGAATAGCCGATCGAGGCGGGCAGGCCGTGGTATCCGGCCAGTGACCCGATCAGCGTGATGTCGCCGCGCCCGGCCCGGACCATGCCCGGCACGACCTCGCCCAGAACCCGCATCGCGCCGGTGAAATTCACATCCGCCACCTTCAGCGCCGTTTCGGTGTCCCAGTCACGGGCGGCCATCGGCTCGTAGGCGCCCGCGCCATAGATCACGCCATCCACGTTCCCCGCTTCCGCGACCGCTGCCCGGACCGAGGCAAGGTCGGTCACGTCGAGGGGCAGGGCGCGCGCGTCGGGCAGGTCGTCGGCGAGCGACTTGAGCCGGTCCTCGCTGCGGGCCGACAGGACAAGTCGCGCACCCTCGGCCGCAAGCTGGCGGGCAAGGTCACGGCCCAGGCCTTCGCTTGCGCCGATCAGCCAGTAGGTCTTGCCGGTAAAGGCGGTCATGGTGTGGCCCCCTTGGCGTGCTCGTTGTCCGAGGTCAGCGGTTCGGGCGCGGGCGCGGCGCTGAGGAACGGCGCGCGCTTGATCCAGAGGATCACCGCCTGCCAGTGGATCAGCGCCAGCACCCTCAGTGCGCCCATCGGACGGCGCAGGGCTGCACGGGCCAGCGAGCGGTTCGTCGCCGGGGCAAGCGGGCCGTCCAGCGTGGCCAGCACGCCTTCCTTTCCGTTTTCGTAGGCGATGCGGATATGCACCTCGGTCGCGCTCATGCCGAAGTTGAAGATGTAGCGCCCTGCAACCTCTTGGAAGGGCGAGACATGCATCAGCTTGGTCGCGACCAGCCGGTCGTCGCGCCGGATCGGGCGAAAGTCCTCGTGCGCGCAGAAATAGCAGTGCCGTCCGCCGAAGGTGTTGTTCACCTCGGCCACGAAGGCGAAGGGCTGACCGTCACGCAGGGCGATCCAGAAGCTGACGGGATTGAAATGAAACCAGAGGAAACTCGGCTGGGTCAGAAGCAGAAGCTCCGCGCCCTCCAAGGGAAATCCGCGCCGTTCCAGTTCCCCGCGGAACCAGGCCGTGCCGGTGCCGTCGCCGCGCGGGCCGCCGTGCCGGGCACTGTGCAGCGACCACAGGTTGAACCGGTTCCGGGACAACAGGGCAGGGTCCTCCTGCGGGTCGTCCAGATCGCAAAGCACGTAGTCCACGCCGTAGCGGAATGCGTTGCGGATGCCGCCGCGCCGCGCGTGATAGGTTTGTCCCTGAAGATGCCGTGTCACCATATACCAACTACGCTTCGGGCAGCCGTTTGGTTCAGCGCCGGCGGGAATAATGGGGCAGGGCCCGTACGCGGGCTTACCAGAATTTTTGTCCGGGTTTGAACTATTTGCCGTCGGGCACCGTAACTACGGGGTAACACATTAAAAAGAGAGCCCGATGACCTTTCACGATCCTCGTCCGCCGCGCCGCCGTATCGCCATTGTCGGCAGCGGGATATCGGGCCTCTCGGCCGCGTATTACCTGTCCCCCGATCATGACGTGACCCTGTACGAAGCCGACACCCGGCTGGGTGGTCATGCACGCACGGTCGTGGCCGGGCTGAACGGGGATCAGCCGGTGGATACCGGGTTCATCGTGTTCAACTACGCCACCTATCCCCATCTGACCCGCCTCTTCGACGAGCTGGGCGTACCGGTCACCAAGAGCGACATGAGCTTCAGCGCCTCGATCGACGGCGGACGGATCGAATACGGGCTGACCAACCTGCGGACGCTGACGGCACAGCGCCGCAACCTGCTGCGGCCGGGATATTACCGGATGATGTCGGACATCATGCGGTTCGGCCGCGAGGCAGAGGCCGCGGCGCGTGACGATGAGATGACCATCGGCGAGCTTGTGCGCGACCTGAAGATGGGCCGCTGGTTCAGCGACAATTTCCTGATGCCGATGTGCGGCGCCATCTGGTCGACCCCGCTGCGCGAGGTCGATCAGTTCCCCGCGCAGTCGCTCGTCCGCTTCTTTCGAAACCATGCCCTGTTCGCGCAGACCCCGGACCACCAGTGGTGGACCGTGAGGGGCGGCAGCGTGGAATATGTCCGCCGCCTGAAGGATGCGCTGACCGTGCGCGGCTGCCGCATCCTGACAGGCACCCCGGTACATGAGGTCCGGCGCGGCCCCGAAGGCGTGGTCGTGAAGGCCGGAGAGGGCGCGCGATCCGAGCGGTTCGACGAGATCGTCTTTGCCTGCCATTCTGATCAGGCCCTCCGCATTCTCGGTGACCAGGCGAGTGTCGAGGAACGCTCGGCGCTTGGAGACATCCGGTATCAGACGAACCGCGCGGTCCTGCACCGTGATCCCTCGCAGATGCCCAAGCGGCGCGCCTGCTGGGCCAGCTGGGCCTACCGCTCGCAGGACGGGGCAATCGGCGTGACCTACTGGATGAACAAGCTGCAGAACATCCCTGAGTCCGACCCGCTGTTCGTGACGCTCAACCCGTCATCCGAGATCGCCCCGGACATGATATATGATAGCGTGGACTTCGCGCATCCCATGTTCGACCGCGCGGCGCTGAGCGCGCAGACCCGGATCGGCGCGATGCAGGGACAGCAGAATACGTGGTTCGCGGGCGCTTATCTGGGCAACGGCTTCCACGAGGATGGAATTGCGAGTGCCGTGAAGGTGGTCGACCGCATCCGCGCGCTGCATCCGCTGCAATCCGCATCCCCGGAGCTGCGTCCGGATCTCGCTGCCGAGTAACCCGGCCCCGGCATCCCTGTCGGATATATTTTTCATTTGCAGTGCGTTGCAAAGGTTCTCCACTCGACCGCATCGGTCGAGTGGATCGATCAGCCGTGTCGAATCCCATAATCTGGGACTGTGGGCAAAAAACACGCTATGATTGTGTTTGGACCCCGTTCCGGCGACCTTGGGGCGACTTTTTTCACGTTTGTCGGACAATTTTTTAAGAATTGGGCACATTTTTGCCGAATTTGCCTGTTAGTAAAATTTCAAGAGGCCCCCGAAAGCCGGGCCAGATCGGACGGCCCGGCAAGAGGCTGCATCATCTGTTCCGGCTGGGTATTGAGTGCGAGATCGAACATGAGACTACTGATTGTAGACGACGAACCCAGCATCCTTGAATTGCTCGGCGTGGCCCTGAGGGCTCTTGGCAGTTACAAGGTGAAGACTGCCACATCGGCACGTCAGGCGCTGGAGATGATTGCCGACAAGCCACGGGAATTCGACGCCTTTCTGCTGGATATCCAGATGCCCGGCATGGACGGCATCGAACTGTGCTCGGAAATCCGGCGTAATCAGCACTATCGGTCCGCCCCGATCCTCATGCTGACGGCAATGTCCCAGATGAGCTACGTCGAGAAGGCGTTCGAAGCCGGGGCGACGGACTATGTCACCAAGCCGTTCAACTTCGACGATCTCAAGAGCCGTCTGAACACCGCGCGCAAACAGAAATATTCCAAGGCCGCGACCAATTCGGCCGAGGCGACGCCGTCCATGATGCGGTCGGTGTTCAACAACGACCATCAGGATTATTCCGAAGAGCTCGACTTCTCCAAGGTCGAGCGGTTCATCGGCTCCACCGAGTTCGAAAACTACGTCCGCCAGATGACGCTGGCCAAGGCGCCGCACATCTGTGCCTTTGCCGTGCGGGTTGCGAACGGTGCCAATATCGCGGCCTCGGCTGCCTCGATGGACTTCTACAACCTGTTCCACCGCGTCGCCTCGGCCATCTCGGCCGGCACGTCGGCGGCCGGCAGCCTGCTGGCCTATCGTGGCAACGGCCTGTTCATCTGCGCCGAGCACGGAATGCGGCGCACGGATACGACGAAGCTCGAGGCGGACATCGCCGCCGAGATGGCGCGGATCGGCGGCAACACCGAAGTCGCCCAGATCGCAGTTGGCCTGCATGTGGACATGGAGACCTTCGACGCCCAGGCCGGTAAGCGCCTGATCGATGCCGCGATTGCCCGTGCAGAAGCGCGCACGCCCGCCGTGGTTCAGACCCGCACCCCCGAACCGCCCCGCGCGGCCCCGGTCGCAGAGACGCTGCCGGAAATGCCGCGCGTCGTTCCGGTTCGCTACGAACAGCGCGCGGAACGGCCCGCCGCGCCCCGCCAGCGCCCGGACCGTCGCGCCTATGAGCAGATGCTTCTCGACTCGCTTCGCAACGTCTGAGCCGGGGCGGGAGGGCGCGTCATGAATACCACGATTGCCAATCGCAGGATCATTCGCTTTCTCGAGCGGCTGTTCCTCAGCCCGACGCGACAGCAGATCGTCGACTACACGACCACGATCAGCAAGCTGCTGTTCCAGCGGCACGGCATTTTCCTGTCCGCCACGGTGCTTGCTGCCGTATATGTCGACGCGACCAAGGCGATCCTGTGCTATTCCATGGTCCTTCTGGCCGAGGTGCTGGACCTGCGCCTGGCCCGCAAGGTGTCCAACTGGGAAGGCAAGGACCCCAAGACCGCCCGCCGTATCGCCTGGCAAATCCTGTTCAACACGCTCGTCAGCGCGCTGGCGATCACCGCCTTCGTGGTCCAGATCGCGCTGGAGCAGAGGGTAGGGGGGCACTTCACCCCGCTGTTCTTCCTGTTCGCCGCCGCGCTGTTCTGCGCCATGAACAACCACCAGATCCTCGGGGCGCTTATCCTGCGGCTGACGATCTATGCTTTCGCCTTCGGCTTCATCGCGCTGATCGACATCATCCGCTACGCGCCGCCGCTGTCCTCGTACATCTGGCTGCAGTTCTTCACCGTCGCCTTCGTGATGTACTTCATCCTGGACGTGTCCCGGCTCTATCTCGGGATGTACAAGAAGAACCTCGCGCATCTGGAGTCGCTCGAAGAAGAGCATGAGAAGGTCAAGGCCGCCTTCCGCGTGAAATCCAACTTCGTCTCGACGGTCAGCCACGAGCTGCGGACGCCCCTGACCTCGATCAAGGGCTCGCTCGACCTGATGGCCGCGGGCTCGCTCGGGCCGGTGCCGGACCATCTGAAATCGGTCCTCGACCTCGCCGGGCGGAATTGCGAACGGCTCTCCGCGCTGATCAACGACATCCTGGACGTTCAGAGCCTCGAGGCCGGTCGCTTCGTGAGCGAGCTGAAGCCGCTGTCGGTTGAGGATTTCGTGCACGAGGCGGTTCAGGTGAACTACGGCTTCGCTGACAAGCACGGCGTCTATCTGGATTACCAGCGACCCGAAACGGATACGATGATCCTCGGTGACCGGCGCCGCCTGATTCAGGTCATGACGAACCTCATGTCCAATGCCGTGAAATTCTCGGAACGCGGCGATGCCGTGACCATCCGTACCGAAGCGCATGGCGACAAGGCCGTCATCTTTGTCGAGGACAACGGAATCGGCATTCCCGCCGACGCCCGCGAGAAGGTCTTTGCGCAATTCGAGCAGGTGGACAATTCCGATCGCCGCAGCCACAGCGGCACGGGCCTGGGCATGAACATCACGCGTCAGATTGTCGATCTGCACAAAGGGGTCATCGACTTCGCCTCCGAGCAAGGGGTGGGGACGACCTTCATGGTGGCATTCTCGCGCTGGACGCCCGAGCATGCCGGCGCAGAGATCAAGATGCACCCGCATGCCGAAAAGTTGAGGGCGCTGCCGGCGGCCGAGTGAACTTCGGCTCATACCAACCTAATCACAAAAGATTATCAGGGCGGATGGTCACAGTCTGTGCAACCCTGTTGCATAAATGTGCCTCCCGCCAGAGGAATCTTGTGTGTGGCAGAATCAAGGCGTAGTTGTGTAGACATTGTGGTGGGGGGAACAGTTAATGTTTCCAGAACCGGACTGGCTACGGCAATACGCAATGCATCATCACAGAGATCTGGGCCGCATATCGCGCGCGCATCTGGTTTTTCCCGAAATTGCGTCGGATTCTTCTGAATCACGGCCGATTTTGATCGAACGCGCCGCTGCCGCTAAGTCAACTTCACTGCGGGACGAGGTGATAGATAAGACCGGTTCGGTCAAGGTCACCGCAATGTCGTTTCAAAACATGACGCAATACGGCGATCTGTTTGTTGAATTCATGCGTGCGCGGCGCGCGGTGTTCATCGACCGGCTGAAGTGGAACCTCCAGCAGACCGATGGAATGGAATTCGATCAATACGACACACCGGAGGCTCGCTGGGTCGCGGTCCATGAATACGGTCGCGTTCTGGGCGGGATCCGCCTTATGCCGACCACCGCGCGCTGCGCGATCTACAGCTACATGCTGCGCGACGCGCAGAAGGGGCTGCTGGACGACATTCCCCGCGACGTCCTCTTCTTCGACGCGCCCGAAGATCCCCGGACATGGGAGGCGACGCGCCTTTTCATTTCGGACGATGTCGAGGCCGAGCGACGGTCGCTGGTGCAGCGCATGCTGATGATCGCGATGCAGTCCACGGCCGCACAGGCCGGTGCAACCAGCGTCATAGGGATCGTGCCCTCCGTCTTTGCCCGCTGGCTGAAGCGGATCGGCATGGAAGCCTCGCCGGTCGGGCCGAAGTTCAGCATCGACGGGACCTGGAGCCAGGCGGCACTGTTCCCCTTGCGGCACCGTGTGCAGTAGGCATCAACACGCTGACGGGGTGGTCGTGCCCTCCGTTCCATGGATGGCGGCCCGGTGCATACGACAGCAGAGCGCGCGATCGCTTGAAGCTATCGCGTTTCCTGCGGAACCTCGGTGACATTGTTTCTCGGTGAGGAGGTTTGCCACTTTCCGTTCCACGGAAAGTGCATGGTGCCCCCAGAGGGCGTCCAAGCCCTATATCTTGATGCCCCGTCCTGCTCTGAGTTGACGCGATAGCCATAAAAACATGGCCCAATCGTGTTCCGCGCTATTCCATCACGGCCCATCATACCCCATATCTTGAGGGGGATTGAAAAGGGGATGAAAATGACCCGCGCCTTGAACCGTCTCAGCGCCGCAGCGCTCAAGTCCGCGCCGGTCGGCAAACATGCCGATGGCGGCGGCCTCTGGCTCGTCAAGCGACCGGATGGCGGTGCGCAATGGGTTCTGCGCGTCACGCCCCACGGCAGGCGGCGCGAAATGGGGCTGGGTTCCTTCCCTGACGTTTCGCTCAAAGCTGCGCGGGAGAGTGCTGAGAAGTGCAGGGCAATGGTCCGCAGCGGTCTGGACCCGATCAAGGAGCGGGAACGGGAACGCCGGGAGGCCGCTCGGAATATCCATATGCTTGCCGATATCGCGCTGGACGCCTTCGAAAGCCGCAAGGCCGAATTGAAGGGCGACGGGAAGGCAGGGCGCTGGTTCTCTCCGCTGGAACTGCATGTGCTGCCCAAGCTGGGAAAGGTGCCGGTGGCGGATATCGACCAGAAGGATATCCGCGACACTCTCGCCCCCATCTGGCACACCAAGGCGGACACCGCTCGGAAAGCGATGAACCGGTTGGGCATCGTCATGCGCTACGCGGCGGCGTTGGGGCTGGAAGTGGATCTGCAGGCCACCGACAAGGCAAAGGCGCTTCTGGGCAAGCAGCGGCACACCGTCACCAATGTGCCAGCTATGAACTGGCGTGACGTGCCCGCGTTTTATCAGTCGCTCGGCGGATCGGTCACGGAACTGGCGTTGCGGTTGCTCATCCTTACTGCGGTCCGGTCCTACCCCCTGCGGTTCCTGCATGTGGACCAGATCGAGGGGGACGTTTGGGTGATACCCGCAGCGGCCATGAAAGGTCGACTGGGGACGACAAGTGACTTTCGGGTGCCCTTGTCCGCTGAGGCGCAACGCGTTGTGTCAGAGGCCCGGAAATTCGCGCGCGATGGGTATCTTTTCCCCGGCCTGCGGCGGGGTGTGATTTCCGACATGACGATGACGGCTTTCATGGACCGGCGCGGTTTGGTCGAGCGGCCCCACGGGTTTCGGTCGTCGTTCCGCGACTGGACGGCGGAAGCAACGAACACGCCGCGCGAAGTGGCGGAAACCTGTCTTGGGCATGTCAGCGGGGGCGCGGTCGAACGGGCATATCGACGGACGGATTTTCTAGAGCAGAGGCGGGCGGTGATGGAGCGCTGGGCGCTGGTAATTACCAATAGGGTTGATATTGCAATACTGAACCGGGGGGGCGATGCCGCTTAGTCCTCCGCTTGGTGGATGGGGCTGTCCAGATTGGAAGGACCCATCCGCATACGACAACAACCAGAACTGGTCCGATGAAAGGTGGCGCTGGGAATTTCTAAGGCGCAGTCACTCTGTTCGAGGGACTTACCATATGCAGGCATGCAAGGAATGGAGACGCAGTTGTCCCGGCATGCCAATTCCCAAGGATATTTTTTGGCACGAGCGCTATTCGGATATGACTATCGGCATTCCCCCGAGTATCGCCGCTTCAATAGGATACCCGTCGCTTCCCAACCCAGTTTATGCCGACAGCTTTCTATTGTTGGAGCAATGGTCGGATCACGACCATAGGTATCTGCAGGCGCGACGCATCTATCCGCTTGATTTTGCGAAGGAGCATAAACTTAAGTTCGGGGGCAGTGAAATTATGTCACCCACTCAGATCGGCATCGTTTTCGATCCAAACCAACCGATAGAGCCTCAGGTGCGCAACTTAGAGAGTTTCCTGCTTTCGCTTCGACATCATTCCATCAAGACACGAAAAAAGCTCCATAAATCAAAGATGTCGAAGTATCTAAGGATTCTAGATGCGAGGGAGCAGGGTGCCAGCTGGGCCGATTGCGCGGGCTCCATTTTGTCGTTCGATACGGTGGCAACTCCACAGACTGCAGCGGACACGTTCAAGCAAGCTAGAGCGTTCCAAGCCTCGTTGTGATTTTAGGCCCCCCTTCTTTTCCCAATCTTCAAAATCAATCTTCTGTTCCACGGTGCGCCATACCAAACTGTGGAGACGAAATGACCTACCTCACCTTCAACGACCTCAGGTCCAAACTCGGCAACCGGGGACGGACCACGATTTACCGAGACGTCGAACTGGGCCGTCTGCCCAAACCCATCAAGATCGGTTCCCGCCTCTACTGGGCGGAATCTGAAATCGACGCGGCTCTGGCCGCAGCGGCAGAATAAGACCCGCCCCACCCAAGCAATGCGCTTGGGCGATGGGGACGGGAATGTTCTCTGGAAAAAACGCCCAAACCCTACGCCCAGCGCCTTCCGAAATCAAGGAGGCCTGATATGGCTCACTCAACTGACTGGGGCGCGAAGCCCTTTACCTTCATCCAGCCTGACGAGACCCGGCTTTCGGTCATTGTGAAAGGCCGTGACCGCTGGGCGCTGGAATGTCTCATCGCCGCAGGCAAACGCGGCTGCACGCCCATCGACACCCCCGGACCCCGTTGGAGCGGATACGTCTGGAAGTTGCGGGAGATGGGGATCCAGATCGAGACCGTCACGGAGCCGCACAGCGGGCCGTTTTCCGGCACTCACGCCCGCTATGTCCTGCACAGCCAGCCGGTGGCGCAAGACGGCGGGGTTCCGGCATGAACCGCGCCCCCAACACCCCGTCATCGCGCGATGCTTGGGAAGCGCGTCTTTTTTACCGGCATAGCCTGCCGCGCTGGTTCGCCCGGACACACGCTGACCTTCGCAACGGGCGGCCCGACTGATGGCGAAACCCTACAAGCATCACAAAAGGGGGGCTGGGCGTCACGTCCAGCTTCCTGAATGGCTGCAGGCCAGCGAGGCATGGGCGACCATGAAGCCCGGCCCAAGGGCGCTCTACATCGAACTGAAACGGCGGTTCAACGGCACGAACAACGGGCAGATCATCCTTAGTCACCGGGACGCGGCTCAGGCCCTTGCCGTGCATCGCAATACGGTCGGCCCGTGGTTCGATGAACTGCAGCAACGGGGGTTCATCCGCATGACGCAGGCCCCTCACCTCGGTCCCGCCGGTATCGGCAAGGCGTCTATCTGGGCGCTGGAGGAACTGCCGACGCAAGCCGGTCATCTGCCATCCAAGGCGTTCATGTCTTGGCGGGTGAATAAAAAGCCCCGCACAAAAACTGGGACGTCCCGTCACAAACACTGTGACGCATCGGCGGGTATTGCGGCGAAACTGGCGTGAACCGTCCGGAAAACTGTGACGTGCGGTGTATGACTTTCGATGCCGCGCGGCCCAAGAAACCGGACACATATACATCTAGCCAAGGGCAGTGGTTCTTTCCGGGCGAGCGATGCGACTGGTTCGACGGGGCAACTTGCCAGTCGATTTGGATAAAATAGGGGAAAATAGATGGGCGGATGCGGTAGCGGCACATACCTGCGCTGGGGCGGGCGCATGACGGTCGAAGATATGAAACCCCTGCGGATCGGAGTGCTGGCGAAAGACGGCTGGCTGCACTCCGGGCGAACTTCGAAATACAGTTGGACGGTGAACGGAGAGCCGGAGGGCGACATACGGGTGACGGCACGCGATGGCCACGTCAGGCTGAATTATCGGCATCGGAAGGGCGGCGATTGGGAATCGAAAAACTACCGGGTTCGGATCGAATACACGCCTTGCCACTTTGGCGGATCGCGACCTTGGTTCATCTGCCCAGCGCTAGGATGCGGAAAGCGGACAGGGACACTCTACGGCGGCACGATATTCGCGTGTCGCAGGTGCCACCAGCTTGCATACCCATCGGAGAACGAGAGCCGTAGGGACCGTGCTATCCGGAAAGCGGACAAGCTGCGAAAGCAGCTAGGCTGGCCTCCTGGCATTTTCGAAGGGGCGGGTTGGGGAAAACCTCGATACATGCACCGAGCCACATATCAGAAGCTGGCGACTGAATACGAGGCGCTTGAGGCCAAAGCGTTGACCGAAACGATGGCTTGGCTGGCGATGTATCGAAATTAGGCCGGAGAGCACTCACCAGCTACAGACGGGGGGATTCGGAGGGGGATAGAAGAACCAGTTAGTCAATTAACTGTATGATTTTCAAAGTCTTATTGAATTTAATTGGTGCCCCCAGAGAGACTCGAACTCCCGACCCACTGATTACAAATCAGTTGCTCTACCAGCTGAGCTATAGGGGCAATGCGAGGCACTTAGCACCGGCACCGGCACCGCACAAGCGGCAAGCCGCAGGGAAAGGGAAACGGGCGGCGGCGCCCCATCAACTCAGCCGCCGTCCGCCCCATATGCCGACGGGAACCCCCGATCCGCACATGATTCACCCGTCCGGTCGCGCCTTTTGCGCGCCGGTCTGCGGCCACCGTGGGCTACCTTCCCCAAGTGCTTGGTGAACCGGCCCAGGCCGCGGTGACCGGCCTGTCCGTGCCTGCAGGATGCGGGATCGGTGGGTGTGGATCCAGTCTTGACCTGTGGATAACGGGCCGTCAGGGGCCAAGCCTGCCTGAGGTAAGGAAAACATCTGGGGATTCGGTTGGCGTGCGGCGCCGACCATTCAGGCCGCGCAGGGCGGATCGGCGGAATCCGGCGGACCGGGCCCGTCCGCGACCGGGCGCTCGGATCACCGGAGCCAGGCGGAAGGAACCGGGGTCTCGGACAGGGGATGGCCGGTGGTCGCGCCCTCGGATGCGGGGGTGTCGGTCATCCCGGCGCGTTCGACGTAGCTGCCGTAGCGCTTGCCGTCGTCCAGGTCGATCCGCCAGTCGATGATGCGATACTGGTGGAACGCCACCTTCTGCCCGACCATGAAGCCCTCAAGCCGGGTCGGAAGGCCCTCGATATGGCCTTCGAAATTCATTGCGTCGAGGCGGTAGAAGGGGGCGACCCAGATCGGCTCCCGCTCCGGCCCCTCACCGATCAGGATCATGATCCGCGACCCGTCAATGCCTTCGCCAGAGCGGTCGAAGACATGCGCCAGAAAGATCGGCAGGGTTTCCTGCGCCATGGCGACCGCCTGGGCCAGTCCGGGATCGGACGGGCGCAGGTAATCCACCGGATCCTGAGCCCGCAAAGGCATCGCGGGTGCCGCGACAGTGAGGGCGAGGGCGACGATCTGCGCGATGCGGCTCATTCGTATTCCAGAAGCAGGTCCTTGGCGTCGATCTGCGCACCGGCCGTGACATGGATCGCCTTGATCCGGCCCGACCGGTCCGCGTGCAGGCCAGTCTCCATCTTCATCGCCTCGATGGTCAAGAGAAGGTCGCCCTGCTTGACCTCGGTTCCCTGCGACACTGCCAGAGAAGCCACAACCCCCGGCATCGGCGCCGCGACATGATCGGCATTCGCCGGGTCGGCCTTGGGCCGCGACTTGGAGGCCCCGGTGGCCTTGCGGTCGGGCACGCGGATGATGCGGGGCTGGCCGTTCAGTTCGAAGAACACGCGGACCTCGCCATCGTCCTGAGTCTCGCCCACGGTCTGCAGCCGGATTTCCAGCGTCTTGCCGGGGTCGATCTCGGCCGTGATCTCCTCGCCCGCGTCCATGCCGTAGAAGAAGGTCCGCGTCGGCAGCACCCGGACCGGGCCGTAGGTGGCGTGGCGCCTGGCGTAGTCCTCGAAGACCTTGGGATACATCAGGTAGCCGTTCAGGTCCTCGTCGTCGATCGCCTCGCCGTCCAGCTTGGCCGTGATCTCGGCCCGCTTTTCATCAAGATCGACGGGGGCGAGGTGCTTGCCCGGACGCTCGGTGTTCGGGGTCTCGCCCTTGAGCGCCTTTTTCACGATCGCTTCGGGGAAGCCGCCCGGCGGCTGGCCGAGGTTGCCCTTCATCATGTCGATCACGCTGTCGGGGAAGGAGACGTCCTTGCCCGGGTTCTCCACATCCGCGCGCGTCAGCCCCTGGCTGACCATCATCAGGGCCATATCGCCCACGACCTTGGAGGAGGGCGTGACCTTCACGATGTCACCGAACATCTGGTTCACGTCGGCATAGGTCTCGGCCACCTCGTGCCAGCGCTCCTCCAGACCCATGCTGCGCGCCTGCGCCTTGAGGTTGGTGAACTGTCCGCCCGGCATCTCGTGCAGGTAGACCTCCGAGGCGGGGGCCTGCATCCCGCTTTCGAAGGCCGCATACTGGCCGCGCACCGCTTCCCAGTAGTTCGAGATCTCGCGCACCGCCGTGATGTCGATGGACGACTTGCGGTGCCCGTGCTTGATCGCCTCCAGCACCGAGCCGAAGGTCGGCTGGCTGGTGTTGCCCGACAGGCTGTCCATCGCCACGTCCACCACGTCGACCCCCTTGGCGGCGGCGGCGAGGATGGTCGAGATCGCGGCGCCGCTGGTGTCGTGGGTGTGGAAGTGGATCGGCAGATCCACGGCGTCCTTGAGGGCGGGGAAGAGCTTTTCCGCCACCGCCGCCGTCATGACGCCGGCCATGTCCTTGATCCCCAGCACATGCGCGCCGGCGGCCTGCAACTCCTTGGCCATGTTGACGTAATACTTGATGTCGTATTTGGCGCGGGCCGGGTCCAGCGCATCGCCGGTGTAGCAGATCGTGCCCTCGCAGATCTTGCCCGACTCCTGCACGGCGTCCATCGCGACGCGCATGTTCTCGACCCAGTTCAGGCTGTCGAAGACGCGGAACACGTCGACGCCGGTCTCGGCCGCCTGCCGCACGAATTCCTGCACCACGTTATCGGGGTAGTTGGTGTAGCCCACGCCGTTCGAGGCGCGCAGCAGCATCTGGGTCAGCAGGTTCGGCATCGCCGCGCGCAGGTCGCGCAGCCGCTGCCATGGGCATTCCTGAAGGAAGCGATAGGCCACGTCGAAGGTCGCGCCGCCCCAGCATTCGACGCTGAACAGTTGCGGCATGTTGGCGGCATAGGCGGGGGCCACCTTGATCATGTCGAGGCTGCGCATCCGGGTCGCCAGCAGCGACTGGTGTCCGTCGCGCATCGTGGTGTCGGTGAACAGCAGTTCCTGCTGCGCCTTCATCCAGTCGGCGACGGCCTTCGGACCCTTTTCCTCAAGCAGATTGCGGCTGCCGTATTGCAGGCGGTCGGTGCGGAGTTCGGGCAGGCGCGGGGGCTTGAGATCGGGGTGCGGGCGGGGGCGGCCCTGCACCTCGGGGTGGCCATTGACGGTGATGTCCGCGATGTAGGTCAGCACCTTGGTGCCCCGGTCGCGGCGCTGCGCGAAGTCGAAGAGCTCGGGCGTCGTGTCGATGAACTTCGTCGTGTACTGGTTTGAAAGGAATACGGGATGTTTCAGCAGGTTCTCGACGAAGGCGATGTTCGTACTGACGCCCCGGATGCGGAATTCACGCAGCGCGCGGTCCATCCGGGCGATGGCCTTTTCCGGGGTCTGGGCATGCGCGGTGACCTTGACCAGCAGTGAATCGTAGTAGCGGGTGATGACGCCACCCGCATAGGCCGTGCCGCCGTCCAGACGGATGCCCATGCCGGTGGCGGAGCGGTAGGCGGTCAGGCGGCCGTAATCGGGTATGAAGTTGTTCTGCGGGTCCTCGGTGGTGATCCGGGTCTGCAGCGCGTGGCCGTTCAGCGTGACATCACCCTGCGAGGCCTTGCCGGTCGCCTCCTGGATCGTCTTGCCCTCGGAAATCAAGATCTGGGCCTGCACGATGTCGATGCCGGTGACTTCCTCCGTCACCGTGTGTTCGACCTGCACGCGGGGGTTCACCTCGATGAAGTAGAACTGGTCCGTCTCCATATCCATCAGGAACTCGACGGTGCCCGCGCATTCGTACCCCACATGGGCGCAGATCTTGCGGCCCAGCTCGCAGATCTCGGCCCGCTGAGCCTCGGTCAGGTAGGGGGCGGGGGCGCGTTCGACGACCTTCTGGTTGCGGCGCTGGACGGAGCAATCGCGTTCGAACAAATGGTAGATGTTGCCGTGCCGGTCGCCGAGGATCTGCACCTCGACGTGGCGGGCGCGGGTGATCATCTTTTCCAGATAGCCCTCGCCATTGCCGAAGGCGGCCTCGGCCTCGCGCCGGCCTTCCAGAACCTTTTCAGGCAGTTCCTTGGCGTTGTTGATGGGGCGCATGCCGCGTCCGCCGCCGCCCCATGACGCCTTGAGCATCAGCGGGAAGCCGATCTCCTCGGCCTCCTTGGTGATCGCCGCCATGTCGTCGCCCAGCACCTCGGTCGCGGGGATCACCGGCACGCCCGCCGCGATCGCGACCCGCCGCGCAGAAGCCTTGTCGCCAAGCGCGCGCATCGTTTCGGCGCGGGGGCCGATGAAGGTGATGCCGGCGGCGTCGCAGGCCTCGACCAGTTCGGGGTTCTCGGACAGCAGGCCATAGCCCGGATGGATCGCGTCGGCACCCGACATCTTGGCGACGCGGATGATCTCGGGGATCGACAGGTAGGCGGCGACGGGACCGAGGCCCGCGCCAATGCGATAGGCCTCGTCGGCCTTGAAGCGGTGCAGGCCCAGCTTGTCCTCTTCGGCAAAGACGGCGACCGTCTTTTTCCCCATCTCGTTCGCGGCCCGCATGATGCGGATGGCGATCTCGCCACGGTTGGCGACGAGGATTTTCTTGAACTCGGGCATGGGGTGCGTCCTTTGCTTGCCGGACATGGGGCCGGGGGCCGCCATATTTCCGCACAGCAAACGACACGCTGCGGCGCGGCGCAAGGGGCCATTTTGCTAATTGCTAAGTTTGCACTTCGGTATTTGCAGTTTGCAAATTCATGCGCCTGCTTGGGAAAGTATTAACTGCCTTGGTGATGCGTTAACGATTTGTTAGCTTTTCGCATGCCCTTGGAAACCGAGTTGACCGCCATCCTCTGCAGCCTGCTTCTTCAGGGGCAGGTCGAAGTGCGCCACGACTACGTGGCGGCCGGGCAGGACCGTCACATCCGGGTGGATTGCGAGACCGCAACGCATGTCGTCGAGGTCGGTTTCGACGGCCAGCGATCATCCTATGACAGTATTCATCAGGCCCTGTTCGCGGCCGAGCTGACCGGAAAACTGCCGATGGTCGTGATCATCGACCGGGACGGGCAGGAGGAAGCGGTCCAGTACCAGAACCGCCGTGTCGCGCGGCGGGTCGGGATGAGTTACCTGACCGTGTCCGAGGCGTTCCTGATCCGCTGGCAGATGACCCAGCCCTTTCGCGAAGGACAGCCAGTGCCGCTGTTCGGGATGGACCCGGCAGCGCTGGATGCCGTCAACAGCCTGCGTGCGGGGCGGCCCGGCGGGTGATCCGTCAGATCAGCTTCTCCCAGATCCGGCCGCGCGCTTCTTCCGGCCGGGTGATGCCCATCTGGATCAGGCCGGAGGTCATGTCCTCGGTCAGGATATGCGTCACCTGTTCCGCCCCGCGCGCGCCGAAGGCGGCGACACCCCAGAGCCACGCACGGCCCAGCATCACCATGTCGGCCCCGAGCGCGATGGCACGCAGCACGTCGAGCCCCGATTCCGTGGCCCCGTCGTAGATCAGCGGATAGTCCGGACCGACCGCCTTGCGGATCAGAGGCAGGGCGACAGCAGATCCCGGACCGCCGTCGAACTGGCGTCCACCGTGGTTCGAGACCCAGACCGCATCGACGCCGAGATCGCGCAGCATCACCGCTTCGGACGGGACCAGAACGCCCTTGGCGACGATCGGGCCCTCCCACATGTCACGCAGGCGTTTCAGCAGCTCCGGATCGGGCGCGGCATGGGGGGCGAGGCCGACATGGCGGGCCGGTTCGTGCGGCGAGGCGTATTTCGCCAGACCCCGGACGGTCGGCGTGCCGGCCTTGGCCACGGCCATCGCCCAGTGCGGGCGCAGCACGGACTGCATGAACAGGCGCGGCGTGATCCGGGGCGGGGTCTGCAGGCCGCCGCGCCGCTGGCGTTCGCGCCGCGAGGGGCCGGGGACGTCGACTGTCAGCGTCAGGGTGTGGAACCCGGCATCCTTGGCACGCTTCAGCAGGTCGGCGCAGTGTTCCATGTCGCGCGGCGGGTAAAGCTGGAACCAGCCCTGATCGCCGATATGCGGGGCCAGATCCTCGACCGAGGCGGCGGCGACGGTGGACAGGCCGAAGGGCAGGTTCCGCTTGACCGCGTTCTGCGCCAGCATCACCTCTGCGCCGGGCCAGAAGAGCCCGGTCATCCCGACGGGCGATACGCCGAACGGCGCGGCATAGGTCCGCCCGAGGAAGGTCGTCGTCAGGTCCGGCACCGTCCGGCCCTTCAGCACGGCGGGGGCGAGGATGACCTCGTCCAGCGCCTGCCGCGACCGGCGCAGGGCGAGATCGTCGCCGGTGCCGCTGTCGAGGTATTCCCAGGCAAAATGCGGAAGCCGCCGCTTGGCGCGGCGGCGGAGGTCGGGGATGGTCGGGTAGGAGAGATCGAGTTCCATGGCCGCGCGACTGTGTTGCGGGGCCGGGGTTTTGGCAAGAGCCCTCGGCGCGCCGCTTCACTCGTGAAGCCTCTCGTCGCGCCTGATGGCATGCCTCGCGCGACGCGTGGAACATAGCGGGAACGCATCTTTAACAATTGCGCCGGACGCGCTATAGTCGGAGGATGAGCAGTCACGATGAAATGGACGCCTTCGAAGGCGCCGCAGCCGCCTCTCTGTCATCCCGCGCGATGGCCGCACGGCCCATGCCCTATCTGGATGACCTGAACCCCGCGCAGCGCGCGGCGGTCGAGGCGCTGGACGGGCCGGTGCTGATGCTGGCCGGGGCAGGGACGGGCAAGACCAAGGCGCTGACCGCGCGGATCGTCCACCTGCTGGCGTCAGGCAAGGCGCGGCCCAACGAGATCCTAGCCGTGACCTTCACCAACAAGGCCGCGCGCGAGATGAAGAACCGCGTCGGTCGGATGCTGGGCGAGGCGGTGGAGGGGATGCCGTGGCTGGGCACCTTCCACGCGATCTGCGTCAAGCTGCTGCGCCGCCACGCGGAACTGGTGGGGCTGAAGTCGAACTTCACCATCCTCGACACCGACGACCAGCTGCGCCTGCTCAAGCAGCTGATCGCGGCCAACAACATCGACGAGAAGCGCTGGCCCGCGCGGCAGCTGTCGGGGATCATCGACAACTGGAAGAACCGTGCGTGGACGCCCGAGAAGGTCCCGGCGGCCGAGGCCTCGGCCTTCAACAACCGCGGGACGGAGCTTTACGATCAGTACCAGACCCGCCTGCGCGAGCTGAACGCGACGGATTTCGGCGACCTGCTGTTGCACATGGTCACGATCTTCCAGACGCATGAGGATGTTCTGGCGCAGTATCAGCGCTGGTTCCGTTACATCCTCGTCGACGAATACCAGGACACCAACGTCGCGCAGTATCTGTGGCTGCGGCTGCTGGCCGGGGCGCATCACAACATCTGTTGCGTGGGAGACGACGACCAGTCGATCTATGGCTGGCGCGGGGCCGAGGTGGGCAACATCCTGCGGTTCGAAAAGGATTTTCCGGGCGCCAAGGTGGTGCGGCTGGAACAGAATTACCGCTCGACCCCGCATATCCTCGCCGCCGCCTCGGGCGTGATCCGGGGCAACAAGGGGCGGCTCGGCAAGGAGCTGTGGACCGAGGCCGAGGAGGGCGAGAAGGTCCGACTGATCGGCCACTGGGACGGCGAGGAAGAGGCGCGCTGGATCGGCGAGGAGGTCGAGGCGATGCAGAAGGGCACGCGCGGCCTGCGCCCCCTCAGTCTCGACGACATGGCGATCCTCGTCCGCGCCTCGCACCAGATGCGGGCGTTCGAGGACCGGTTCCTGACGATCGGTCTGCCGTATCGCGTCATCGGCGGCCCGCGATTCTACGAGCGGCTCGAGATCAGGGACGCGATGGCCTATTTCCGGCTGGTGGTCAGCCCCGACGACGATCTGGCGTTCGAGCGGATCGTGAACACCCCCAAGCGGGGGCTGGGCGACAAGGCGCAACAGACGATCCAGCGGGTGGCCCGCGACAACGGGGTGAGCCTTGTCGACGGCGCGCGGCTGTGTGTGGACGAGGGGCACATCGGCGGCAAGGGGGCCGGCCAGCTCAGGGCGCTGGTCGAGGGGCTGGACCGCTGGAACGCGTTCACGCGGGGGCCGCTGCGCCGGATCAACGTCGGGGATGAACTGCTGGATGACGGTGCCGCCGAGACCTTCGAATATGGCCCGCCCGAGATGAGCCATGTGGAACTGGCCGAGATCATCCTCGACGAATCCGGCTACACCGCGATGTGGCAGAACGACAAGACGCCCGAGGCGCCGGGACGGCTGGAGAACCTCAAGGAACTCGTGAAAGCCCTTGAAAGCTTTGAGAATCTTCAGGGCTTCCTCGAACACGTCGCGCTGATCATGGACAACGAACAGGGCGAGGACGGCGAGAAGGTGTCGATCATGACCCTGCACGCCGCCAAGGGGCTGGAGTTCCCGGCGGTGTTCCTGCCGGGCTGGGAGGACGGGCTGTTCCCCTCGCAGCGCTCGATGGACGAGGCGGGGCTGAAGGGCCTCGAGGAGGAGCGGCGGCTGGCCTATGTCGGCATCACGCGGGCTGAGGAGATCTGCACAATCACCTTCGCCGGCAACCGCCGCGTCTATGGCCAGTGGCAGTCCGCGCTGCCCTCGCGCTTCATCGACGAGCTGCCCGAGGAACACGTGGACGTGCTGACCCCGCCGGGGCTTTACGGCGGCGGCTACGGGGCGGCGGGCATGCAAAGCCAGATCCACGAAAAAGCCGCGCGGGCGGATGTCTACAACTCGCCCGGCTGGAAGCGGATGCAGTCCCGCCAGCAGGCGCGCCCGATGGCGCAGCCGCAGGAAGTGCGCAACCAGGTGATCGATTCCACCGCGATCAGCGCCTACACCGTCGGCGACCGGGTGTTTCACCAGAAGTTCGGCTATGGCGCGATCACCGGGATCGAGGGCGACAAGCTGGACATCGCCTTCGAGAAGGCCGGCCAGAAAAAGGTCGTCGCCAAGTTCGTCATGGGCGCGGATGACGTGCCGTTCTGACGGCGCGGGCAGGGTGAGGAATACCTGACTGGAGGGCAGGGCGCGGCGGAGCTAGGCTGGACGCATTACATTATTTCGTCTGCCAGAGCTTTTCCGATGTCTTTTTATCATCTCGTCTGCATTGCTGCGTTCATTATTGCCCTTATCGCCGGCTATCCTGCCAGCGCCACCCCCGACACGCCCGCACCGCATGACCCTGCGGTGCGCGTGGTCTGACGGGCGGGAAACGGTTTGTCCGCCCACCCGGAGCGGCCCCGCGGACAGGACCGGACATCAGCTGTCAGAACCCGCTTGACGCGCCCCGCCGGTGCCCCTAGAACGCCCTCCACGTCCGGGCCTTTGCCTGGGCGGGCAGATGCGCGGTTGTAGCTCAGTCGGTTAGAGTACCGGCCTGTCACGCCGGGGGTCGCGGGTTCGAGCCCCGTCAACCGCGCCACTGTCCCGCCCCTTGGTCCCGACGCGATGCGCGGTTGTAGCTCAGTCGGTTAGAGTACCGGCCTGTCACGCCGGGGGTCGCGGGTTCGAGCCCCGTCAACCGCGCCACTTATCCAACGACGTCATGTGTCTCAGCGCCGCCTGTCCTTCGCGGGCCGTGCGCGCGTCTTCATGCCCTGCCATGATGCCATACGTCGCTTTCTGCAAACCTGTGCCTGCAATATACGTATAGGTTTTTGTCGATATGAACCGATTTGCGCCCGCCCATTGCCCGATTTCGCCCCGAGATTGACCGCCGCTCGTACGGGAGCGAAAGAAACCTGAGGCAGAAATGCGAACCTATGAATTCCTCGCGCGGAAGAATTTTCCGCGCACATACACTGGCAAGGTCCTATTCGTCAGCTTTGTCGGCGTGCACGTGCCGATGTTCGGGGCGGTCACCTATGCTCTTCTGGCGGACAACACGCCCTTCATGGAGCAGATCGACGTGCTGATCGCGATGCTGGTCGCCACGCTGGTCGGCACGGCCGGGACGATGTTCCTCATGAACGAACTGCTGGCGCCGGTCCGTGTCGCGTCGGACGCGGCCCGCGATTACCTCGAAACCGGGCGCACGCCGCGTCTGCCGACGCGCTACACCGATGGCGCCGGGGTGCTGCTGGCCTCGACGCAGGAGGCGATCACCCGTCTCGACGGCGCGGTCACGACCGCCGAGGCGCAGCGTGACCGGATCGCCCAACATCACAACGCGCGGTTCAGCGCGCTGGCGGGCATGAGCCACGATTTCCGCACGCCTCTGACCGTGATCCAGGGCTTTGCACAACTGATGAAGTCCGAGGCGATCAGCCCCTATGGCGGTGCCGCCTACCGCGATGTCGCCAAGTCGATCGAGGGATCGAGCGAACAGCTGATGTCCACGCTGCAGGCCGTTCTGGACCTGTCTCAGGCCGAGGCACGGACGGAATTCGACGCCACGAGCGAGTCGCTGGACATCGTGCGCCTTGCGGACCGTGCCGTGTCGCAGTCGCATTTCCATGCCGATCGCCGGGGCGTCCGCGTTGCCGTGACAGCACCCGAGGTGCTGTTCCATGACACCAGCGGCGAGGCGTTCGGCGATCTTGTCGGCGCGATGCTGCAGGCCGGGATCTCGGCCGTGCCGGAAGGCGGCGAGGTCGGACTGGACCTCGAAAGCATCGGCGGCACGAGCCGCATCCGCATGACCGCATTCGACGCGGCGCTGTCGGTGGAGGATGTCCCCGTTTCGCTCAAGCACACGATCGGCGGCCTGTCCCGCGCCAACGGCGATGTCGTGCGCGGCACCGGGCACACCACGCCGATGACCCTGCGCCTGTCGCTGATCGAATCGTTCTGCCACGCGATGAACGGCAAGGTCAGGCTGGAGCAGTCGGACGACGGGTTCAGCCTGACGGTCGACCTTCTCGGGAGCGAAGAGTCCCTCGCCATCGCGGCCGAGTGAACCTGCCCTACGGAAAAGACAGAGCCGCGGCGGGAAACTGCCGCGGCTTCAGTATGTATAGCCCAGTTCGGCTTCCTGCTCCGCATCGACCCGGCTGCGCAGGAAATCGAGATCGCTGCCGCTCAGCGCGTTCGGCGTCTCGGGGCGGTTGTCGACGGCGGCCTTGAACTTGGAGCCGAGGCGCCTTGCGATCCCGCGGAATTCGCCCTCCCGAGCCGACAGCCCGAACGCCGCAATGAAGGCATCCACGGTCCCGGCGGGATCGGCGGTCAGCTCCTCCATCCGCAGGATCGCGATATTGCAGTCCCGTTCGGCGTAACTCAGCAGCGCGGCCAGCTTGGCGCGGCGCAGGGCAAAGATGTCGGCAAAGCGCCGCCCGGTCAGCGGATCGCGGTCGTGCTGCAGCGGCTGTCCGGTCAGGCCGAGGCGACCGGCCTCCTCGAAATAACGGTCGCGGTCGACGATGGTGTCCCATTCCGCGCGGATGAAATCCGGAAACGCCATGCGCTGCAGGGCAGGGGTCGTGTGCCAGGGCTTGGCGTGCATCGACCGCGCCCAGTCCGCCGCATTGCGCACGCAGCAGACGATCACGGTGTCGGCGGGAACCGCCGTCATCTGCGGAAAGCCGTGTTTCCAGCCAAGCGCCTCGGTCGGTTTGAGCTCCGTGTTCCGCCCCAGAACCCGCTTGGCGAAGTTCGTCCCCGAGGACCGTTCGCCCATCACTTGGAACCGTGTCACCGGCGTGCCGGTCACGTGGGCGAAGTGGCGGCCTGTGGTGGCGAAATCCTGGGGCAGCAGGGCGGCATCCTCCGGCAGTGCACGCGGGTCACGCGGCGTATGCCATCGAATTTCCACGATTCTCCTGTAGCCGCAACCGCGCTATGCTGGGGCAACGACCCCGCAGAGGGCCAACAAACGAAAGACGAGCAGATGCAATCCACCGCGTGCGCGATCACGATGCTGCGTGACGATCTCTTCTTCCTCGAGATCTGGCTGCGCCACTACGGCGAAATGCTGGGCCGCGAGAACTGCTACGTCATCGCCCACGGGCGCGAGCCCGAGGTGCTGGAGATGGCAAAGGGATGCAACATCGTTGGCATTCCCGGCGATCATCACAAGAACTTCGACATGAAGCGCTGGCGGTTGATGAACAACCTCGTGATGGGGCTGAACGCCTATTACAAGCACGTCATCGTCGGCGACGTGGACGAGCTGGTCGTCGTCGACCCGGCCGAAGGCAAGACGCTGCTGGAGTGGCTGGAGGGCGCGCCGGATCGCCGGATCTACACCCCTGTCGGGCTTGAGGTCCTGCACATGATCGATCGCGAGGAGGAACCGGTCGGGGATCGCGTGCTCGGCCCCCGCCGCCATGTCCGGGTCGCGCCGCATTATTCCAAGCCATGCATCGTTTCGGTCGGGACCAAGATCGCGCGGGGCGGGCATTTCACCCAGTTCGAAAAACTGTTCACGCCCGATCCGCTGTATCTGTTCCACCTGAAGTTCGTGGACTTCGGCGCCTACACGGCCGTCATGGACCGCCGCAACGCGGTCACTCAGGCGGTGAATGTCGAGAACATCCGCGACGCCGCCATCGGCCGCCACTGGTTCGCCGAGGCGCGGGGCGAGGACCGGGCGGTGTTCGACGCCTTCACCGCGATGCCGCTGCAGGCGGAGTTCAACATGCGCCCGGTGCGCAGGGCGATGCACCGCAGCTGGCAGGAACGCGGCAAGACCGGGTTCTGGCAGTTCGACCGCCCGGATTACGAGCAGCTCTACCAGTTGCCCGAACGGTTCAACGGCGCGCTCTAGAGCGTCTGGCGGGACAGGAAGGCCAGCATCGCGGCCGCCGTTTCGTCAGGCGCGGTGTCCGGGAAGAAATGTCCGCCGGGGATGCCCTCGGCCTCCGTATCGGTGCAGCGGTCCGCCCAAGTCGCGGGGACGTCGAAGGCCTTGGCCATAGCACCGTCCGCGCCATAGAGCACCAGCGTCGGGCAGGCGATCCGCCGCCCGAGGTCGGCCGCGTCGAGATCGAAATCCACCTCCAGCGCCGCGCGGTAATCGTTGCACATGCCCCTGATCGTATCGGGGTCGCGCCACGCCGCCCGGTAGGCGGCCAGCTGTGCGGGGTCGAAATCCTCCAGCCGCGCCGCGCCCCAGCCGAGCAGGCAACTTTCGAAGAACGCGTCCGGGTCCGCCGCGATCATCCGTTCGGGAAAGGGTTCGGGCTGGGCAAGGAAGAACCAGTGGTAGTAGCTCTGCGCAACCCGCCGGTCGAGCGGGTCGAGCAGCCGGTGCGTCGGCACGATGTCCATGACCTGCAGCGAGGCGACCGCGGCGGGGTGATCCAGCGCCATCCGGTGCGCCGTGCGTCCGCCCCGGTCATGCCCCGCCACGTGGAACCGGTCGACCCCCAGATGCGCCATCAGCGCCACCTGATCCCGCGCCATCTCTCGAAAGCTGTAATCGGTCACGGCGGGCGGCTTGGACGATCCGCCATAGCCGCGCAGGTCGGCGGCCACGACGTGGTAACGCCCGGCCAGCCGCGACGCGATGTCGGACCACAGCGCGCGGGTCTGCGGAAAGCCGTGCAGCAGCAGCAGGGGCGGACCCTCGCCGCCAGCGGAATAGGCGATCCGCTGGCCGTTCACCTGCGCGACGGCATCCCGGAATCCGGGGATCATTTCGTCAGAGCGTCCAGCACCCGTGCCCACGACCGCATCCCCTTGTGGAACGACTCGAGGTCGTATTTCTCGTTCGGGGAATGGATCTGGTCGTCGTCCTTGCCGAAGCCGATCAGCATCGCGTCCATCCCGAGGATCGACTTGAAATACCCCGCGATCGGGATCGACCCGCCGCAGCCGACATAGGCGGCATCCATCGGCCATTCGTCGGACAGGGCCTGCTTGGCCTTCTCGAAGGCCGGGTCCTCGATCGACATCTGGCCTGCGGGCGAGGCGCCATGCGCCTTGAATTCCACCTGCACATCGGGCGGCAGCATCCCCTCGACATGCTTGCGGAAGTTCTTGCGGATCTCGTGCGGGTCCTGCGTGCCGACCAGCCGGAAGGAAATCTTGGCATGCGCCTCGCCCGGCAGGACGGTCTTGAACCCGTCGCCGGTGTAGCCGCCCCAGATGCCGTTCACCTCGCAGGTCGGGCGCGACCAGATCATCTCCAGCGGGCGGCGGCCCTTTTCACCGGCGGGGACCGACAGGCCGACGCTGCCCAGGAACCCCTCGGCGTCGAATTTCAGGTCGTCCCAGCTGGCGAGGATCTCGTTGCTCAGTTCCGGCACGCCGTCATAGAAGCCGGGGATCGTGACCCGGCCCTGATCGTCGTGCAGGTTGGCGATGACGTTTGACAGCACCCGGATCGGGTTCATCGCGACACCGCCATACATGCCGGAATGCAGGTCGCGGGTGGCGGCCTTGATCGTCAGCTCCTCGCCCAGCATACCGCGCAGCATGGTGATGATCGCGGGGGTGGAGCTTTCGAACAGCCCGGTGTCGCAGATCAGCGCGATGTCGGCTTTCAGCTCTTCCGCGTTCTCCTTCATGAAGGGGATCAGCGAGGGCGATCCGCTTTCCTCCTCGCCCTCGAAGAAGAAGGTGATGCGGCAGGGCAGGGTGCCGTTCTCTTCCTTCCACGCGCGGCAGGCCTCGACGAAGGTCATAAGCTGGCCCTTGTCGTCCGACGATCCGCGGCCGCGGATCACCTTGCCGGCGGGCGTCTCCTCGATCGCAGGGTCGAAGGGGGCGCGGTTCCAGAGGTTCAGCGGATCGACCGGCTGCACGTCGTAGTGGCCGTAGAACAGGATGTGCGGGCCGTCGCCCTCCACGTGGCCCACGACCATCGGGTGTCCCGGTGTCGGGCGCTTCTCGGCCTGAATGCCGATCGAGGCGAGGTCGGCAACCAGCCAGTCCGCCGCACGGTCGCAGTCGGCCTTGTAGGCGGGATCGGTCGAAACCGAGGGGATGCGCAGCAGGTCGAGCAGCCGCTCGGTCGCGGCGGGCAGGTCTGCGTCAAGGCGGGAAAGGACGGCGTCGAGGGACATGCGGAGGCTCCATTCTGCTTCGCGCCCGACCCTAGCACCCGCCGGTCCCGTGTCCAGACGGGCTCAGCTCATCACGAGGCAGAGCCCCGCGATCACCAGCGCCGCGCCGCATCCCTGCACAAAGGTCAGCCCCTCGCCGTAGGTATGGGCAAGGACCATGACAAGGACCGTCTCGGCGGCAAGGATCAGGACATAGACGATTGCGAGCGACGCCTGTCGCAGAAGGATGATCTCGGCAATGACGGCGACGGTCAGGCCGATCACGACCATGCCCGTCGCCGCGGAATGCCATGCCGTGGCAGCCGCCTTCATGCCGGCGGTGGCCATGACATACCCTGCGGCTGACATAAGGATCAGCACCAGGGTCGGCGCAGTCAGTATGTTTTGCATTGAATCTTCGTCTGAAAAAGGCGGGGCAGAATGTGTAACCCCTTGGCTGTATGAAAGAAGTCTGCGCCGGTTTTCGGGTGACGCAAAGTAAGGAATTCCTTGCCTTCCAGGCCGACTCGCCGTGTCCAGCAGCGGTGCCGGACGTTCCGCGATAAGTTGAAGGGGCCTTGTACCTTTTTGTCGCGGTCAAATGACAGAGCCTTGGATATTCAGTATTTCCAATATCTTAGGGGTGCGGTCTTTGTGGTCGACTTGACCTGCATCAAGGTGTCGCCGACGTCATCGCCTTAAGAAGGTTGTGGAAAACACGCGCGACTTATATCCATTCCAAAAATTCGCGGCCCCCTATGGGCCCGCGGCGCGCATCTCGGACGAACGGAGGCAGCCCCGTGGACTACATCGCCAATCTCGACAAGGCGCTCAACGACCTTCATGACGAAGGCCGGTATCGCACCTTTATCGACATCGTCCGGCACAAGGGCACCTTTCCGCATGCCACGTGGCACCGGCCCGACGGCACCGAACAGGACGTGACCGTCTGGTGCGGGAACGACTACCTCGGGATGGGTCAGCACCCCGTTGTCCTCGCCGCCATGCACGAGGCGCTGGACGAGGCGGGCGCAGGCTCCGGCGGGACGCGCAACATCTCGGGCACGACCGTCTATCACAAGCAGCTCGAGGCCGAACTGGCTGACCTGCACCGCAAGGAAGCGGCGCTGGTCTTCACCTCGGCCTACATCGCCAACGACGCGACGCTGTCGACGCTGCCCAAACTGTTCCCCGGTCTCATCATATATACCGACGCGCTGAACCACGCCTCGATGATCGAGGGCATCCGCCGCAACGGCGGGGCCAAGCGCATCTTCCGTCACAACGACGTCGCGCATCTGCGGGAACTGCTGGAAAAGGACGACCCGGCGGCGCCCAAGCTGATCGCCTTTGAATCGGTCTATTCGATGGACGGCGATTTCGGCCCGATCGAGGCGATCTGCGATCTGGCTGACGAGTTCAACGCCCTCACCTATATCGACGAGGTCCACGCGGTCGGCATGTACGGCGCGCGGGGCGGCGGCGTGTCCGAGCGTGACGGCCTGGCGCATCGCATCGACATCATCAACGGCACGCTGGCAAAGGCCTATGGCGTGATGGGCGGCTACATCGCCGCGTCCGAGAAAATGGTCGACGCGATAAGGTCTTACGCGCCGGGCTTCATCTTCACCACCTCTATCCCGCCCGCGGTTGCGGCGGGGGCGGCGGCCTCGGTCCGGCACCTGAAAACCGACCAGGCGCTGCGAGAGCGGCACCAGACCCAGGCCAGCATTCTCAAGATGCGGCTCAAGGGCATGGGCCTGCCGATCATCGACCACGGCAGCCACATCGTGCCCGTGATCGTGGGCAATCCGGTGCACACCAAGATCCTCAGCGACATGCTGCTGGAACGGCACGGTATCTACGTCCAGCCGATCAATTACCCCACCGTGCCGCGCGGAACGGAGCGTCTGCGCTTCACGCCGTCGCCGGTGCACGGCCCGAAAGAGATCGACAAACTGATCCGCGCAATGGACGAGTTGTGGTCGCATTGTGCGCTGAATCGCGCTGATATGGCGGGATAACTCTTCGTTAGGCTTACAATTGCCTTGCCCTGTGTTAGCCTTAGCTAAATAAGACCTCGACTCGAATCGTGGGGACGGTTCATGGGTCAGCAACACATATGGGGCAGTCGGGACGATGCGGCGTAGAGGCCAGCCAGACATCGAAACCACCACGGAAACTCCTCGGGGCTTTGACGATTTCGATCTCAGGCTCGGGGACATCCTGCGTGGCGAGCGAGCGACGCTCGGCAAGTCCCTTCTGGACGTGCAGCGTGAGCTCAGGATCAAGGCGCCCTACATCGCCGCGATCGAGAACTGCGATCCCGAAGCCTTCGACACACCCGGTTTCATCGCGGGCTATGTGCGGTCCTACGCGCGCTACCTGAACATGAACCCCGACGAGGTCTTCGCGGCCTTCTGCGCGGAAAGCGGTTTTGAAACGCCGCATGGCGTCTCTGCCGCCGCGTCGTCGAAACGCCCCGACAGCATTGGCCGCAAGCAGCCGACTGTTAAGGAACCGTTCCTCGGTTCCGCAACGCCGTTCACGCCGGTGTCGGACGGGTTCCTGTCCCGCATCGAACCCTCGGCCATCGGCTCGGCCTTCGTGCTGGTCGCGCTGATCGCGGGCCTCGGCTATGGCGGCTGGACCGTCCTGAACGAAGTGCAGCGGGTTCAGGTCGCCCCGTCCGAGAACACCCCGGACGTGTTGACCGATCTCGATCCGCTTGCAGGCGCCACCCGGCCCAAGCCCGAAGACGTCGCCAGCGCCAATACGCAGTCCGGCGTCTTTACGCCGCCCGCCGAGGCGCTGGACCGGCTCTACCGCCCGCAGGCGCTGGACGTCCCGGTCATGGTCGCCCGCGACGCGCCGATCTCCACCCTCGACCCGGCGCGGTCCGGCAGCTTTGCCGATGCGGATCCCGCGCGGCGTGGCACCGATCCGACGGTCGTGGACAGCGCCATCATGCGCGCCATGGCCGCAGCCGGGGACACCGGACCGTCGTCACCGACCCCGCAGGTCGTGGAAAGCCCGGCACCGGGTGTCGCGCTGTTCGCGGTCCGCCCGGCATGGGTGCGGGTGCAGGCCGCCAACGGTTCGATCATCTTCGAAAAGATCCTCGACGCGGGCGAGACCTATGACCTGCCGCAGACCGAGGACGCCCCCGTCCTGCGGGCGGGCATGTCCGGTTCGATCTACTTCCGCGTCAATGGCGACCTCTACGGTCCGGCGGGCGATGGCACCGCCACGATCCGCGACGTCGCCCTGTCGGTCAACGCGCTGACCGACCGCTACGCGGTGGCCGACCTGACCAACGACTCCGTCGCCGCCAAGGTGGTGGCCGAGGCGCAGTTCACGCAGCCCTCGCCGCAACAGTGATCGGGGCGGCATTGCGCCGCCCGCCGACACGGTCTATCTCAGCCGCAACAGCCCGTCCGAACAGGAGCCGCCGCTCATGTCGCTGAACCCCGTCCGTCCCTGGCGCAACATCGAACGCCGCAAGAGCCGCCGCATCATGGTGGGCGACGTCCCCGTGGGGGACGGCGCGCCGATCACCGTGCAGACGATGACGAACACCATCACCTCGGACGTGAAAGCCACCGTCGCGCAGGTGCAGGCCGCCGCCGATGCGGGCGCGGACATCGTCCGCGTCTCGGTCCCGGACGAGGCGTCGTCGAAGGCGCTGAAGGAAATCGTGCGCGAAAGCCCGGTGCCGATCGTCGCCGACATCCACTTCCACTACCGCCGCGGCATCGAGAGCGCCGAAGCGGGCGCGGCCTGCCTGCGGATCAACCCCGGCAACATCGGCTCGCCCGAGCGGGTGCGCGAGGTCATCAAGGCCGCCCGCGACCACGGCTGTTCCATGCGGATCGGCGTGAACGCCGGGTCGCTGGAAAAGCACCTGCTGGACAAGTACGGCGAGCCCTGTCCCGACGCGATGGTCGAGAGCGGGCTGGAACACATCCGCATCCTGCAGGACAACGATTTCCACGAATTCAAGATCAGCGTGAAGGCGTCCGACGTCTTCATGGCCGCCGCCGCCTACCAGCAACTGGCCGACGCCACCGACGCGCCGATCCACCTCGGGATCACCGAGGCAGGCGGGCTGATGTCCGGCACGGTGAAAAGCGCGATCGGGCTGGGGCAGCTTCTGTGGATGGGCATCGGCGATACGCTGCGGGTGTCGCTCTCGGCCGATCCGGTAGAAGAGGTGAAGGCCGGGTTCGAGATCCTCAAGGCGCTCGGCCTCCGGCACCGGGGTGTGAACATCATTTCCTGCCCCTCCTGCGCGCGTCAGGGCTTTGACGTCATCAAGACTGTCGAGGCGCTGGAAAAGCGGCTGGAGCATGTGAAGACGCCGATGTCGCTGTCGATCATCGGCTGCGTGGTCAACGGGCCGGGCGAGGCGCTGATGACCGACGTGGGCTTTACCGGGGGCGGTGCCGGGAACGGGATGGTCTACCTCGCGGGCAAGCAATCGCACCGGATGTCGAACGACCGGATGATCGACCATATCGTCGAAGAGGTCGAGAAGAAGGCCGAGGAGATCGATGCCCGGATGGCCGCCGAGAAGGCCGCGTCCGAGCAGGCGGCGGAGTAGGGGACGGGCCTGCGGCCCGTGCCTCCGGCGGGAGTTTATCCGGCCAGATGAAGCAGATCAGGCCAGTTCGGGGTCGTCGAGGTCGGTCTGGATCCAGCGGTCGTTCTGGTGGATGTCGACGGTAACCAGCTTGCCGGGGCCGAGGTTGTGGAACTTGTGCGGGATGTTCGCGGGGCCGAGCACGACGTCCCCGGTCTCAGCTTCCAGCTTGGTGTCGCCCACGGTGAACAGCGCGCGGCCCTCGCGGATCACGAAGACCTCGTCATAGGGGTGGACGTGCCACTTGGGGCCGACCCCGACCTCGTCCGTTTCATAGAACAGCACCGTCACGCCGGTGCCGAGGCGATAGCCCTCGGCCGCGCCGCGCCATGCGCCGGGCCAGAGTTCGGGGCGGCGGGACCAGTCCTGCCAGGTGAGCTTGCCGGGGGTCGACATCGGGGAATCCTCAGTAGCGGGCGATGTAGTGTTCCAGCACCGCCGCCGGGACATGGCCGCGCACGAACATGTCCGGAAAGACATAGCTGGGCGCCATGTCGAGGCCGAGCCGTTCGGCGCTGACCGCCTCGTCGCGCATCCGCTCGGCCTTGGCGGCGGGGATGTTCGCGATGGCCGTCCAGCTCCTGGCGAGCCGTTCGGGGCCGAACAGCTCGACCGCGCCGAGGCGGGCGATGGTCTTGGGGTCAGTGTCGAGCGGGCGGAGTTCGATGCGCAGCCCGCGATGGCGGCGGGTCAGGTCGATCAGGTCCGACAGGGCGGCGGCGCAGTCGGCGCAGTTGCCGGCCATGAAGACCGCGATGGTCAGGCGGGGCCAGCTGGAGCCGAAGCCACGGTCTGTCTGCGAGAAGAGCCAGTAGGCCTCGTCCCGGATGATCTGCTGGTCGCGGGCGATTTCGTCGGCGTAGTCCGGAGCGGGCGGAGCAGGCACCGGCGCGGCGGGCTCCGGTTCCGCGCCGTCGAGCGCACGGAGGATGAGTTCGGGTTCGTCCAGCAGCAGCGCCCGCACCTCGGCCCGGAAGGCCGCGCGTTCGTCGATTGTCAGCGGCAGCCCTTCGGCCGCCGCCTGCGATGCGGCGAGACCGAGACCTAGGGCAGCCGCCCGGCCGATCATTCGGACCGCGCGTCCGCCACGACCTGCGCCATCACCTCGCCGGGAACGTAGCCGCGCACCATTTCGGAGCCGATCACGAAGGTCGGGGTGCCGCTGATCTGCAGCCGCTGCGCCAGCGCGCGGGTCTTGGCGATTTCCTCGGTCACTTCGGGATTGTTCATCGCGTCGAGGATCGGGGCGGGGTCGATGCCCAGACTTTCGGCAAGGCGCGTGAGCGAGGTTTCATCGGGCTGGCCGCCGAAGGTCATCAGCGCGTCGTGGACGGCGTGATAGGCCTCGTCGCCCGCAACCTGCTTGGTCGCGATGGCAAAGCGCGAGGCGACGACCGAGGCTTCGCCGAGGATCGGGAATTCCTTCACCACGAACCGGATGTTGCCGTCTTCGCTGAGCAGGGCGTTCACCTCGTCGAAGGCCTTGCGGCAGTAGCCGCAGCGATAGTCCATGAACTCGACGATGGTCACGTCGCCGTCCGGATTGCCGCCGACCCAGGAAAAACCGTCGTCAAAGATCGCATCCGCGTTGACCTCGACCAGGGTCTTGTCAGCCTGCGCCTTGTCTGCCGCCTGCCGTTCCTCCAGCACCTGCACCGCCTCCATGATGACCTGCGGGTTTTCCATCAGGTAGGCGCGGACTTCGGCCCGGAACGCCTCGCGCTCGGCATCGGTCATGCTGGTGAGGTCCAGCGCGAGGGCCGGCGCGGCGGTGCCGAGCATGAGGGCTGCGGCGAGAGAGGCGAGGCGGGTCATGAAGAACTCCTGACTGGTTGGTGGCGACAGACCATATTCCTGCGCAAAAGCCAACCGGCTTGGGCGGGGGTGCCGGGAAAACCGGCAGGGCGGCGCGAGACCCGGCAGGGGGACTGTTTCCCGGTAAACATTCCGGGTATCTGCCCGCCTCAGGTTGACCTCGCCGTTCCCCGCGCGCGAGGCTGGACGCACAGCGGAAACTATCGGAGAGCTTCATGCGCGTATCAAGGCGTGGCCTTGTCGATCCCTTTATTGTGATGGACGTGATCAAGGCTGCACAGCAGGCAGAGGACGAAGGCCGCAAGATCATTCACATGGAGGTCGGACAGCCCGGCACATCCGCGCCGCAGGGCGCGTTGGATGCCGTGGCGGGGGCGATGCAGGACGGCGATCCGATGGGCTATTCGGTGACGCTGGGGCTTGATGCGCTGCGGACGCGGATCGCGCAGCTCTATGGCGACTGGTATGACGTCGACCTGAACCCGGAGCGGATCGTGGTGACGCCGGGATCGTCCGGGGCGTTCACGCTGGCCTTCACCTCGCTCTTCGATGCGGGCGAAAAGGTGGGCATCGGTGCGCCGGGCTATCCGTCATACCGGCAGATCCTCAAGGCGCTCAGCCTTGAGCCGGTGGTCATCGAAACCGCCGAGAATGCGCGCTACCAGCCGGTGCCGGAAGATGTCGCGGCCTACGGGTTGAACGGGCTGCTGGTCGCATCGCCGTCGAACCCGGCGGGCACGATGCTGGGGCGCGAGGCGCTCGGCGCGCTGATGGAGGCCTGCTCGGACGCCGACGCGGCTTTCATCTCGGACGAGATTTACCACGGGCTGGAATACGAGATGCCGTCGGTATCGGCGCTGGAGATCTCGGATGACGCCTATGTCATCAACTCCTTCTCCAAGTACTTCTCGATGACCGGGTGGCGGATCGGCTGGATGGTGGTCCCCGAGGATCACATCCGCCGGGTCGAACGGATCGCGCAGCACATGTATATCTGCGCGCCCCATGTCAGCCAGGTCGCGGCGCTGGCGGCGATGGACTGTGAGGCGGAGCTGGACACCTACCTCGACACCTATGCGCGGAACCGGGCGCTGATGCTGGACGGGCTGCCGCGGGCCGGGTTTCGCCGGATCGCGCCGCCGGACGGCGGGTTCTACGTCTATGCGGATGTCAGCGACCTGACCGACGACAGCCGCGTCTTCGCGCGCGAGATACTGGACGAGGCCGGGGTGGCGGTGACGCCGGGGCTGGACTTCGACCCGACGCGGGGCAAGGGCACGCTGCGTTTCTCCTATGCCGCCAGCACCGACGACATCCGCGAGGGGCTGGACCGGCTGGCGACCTTCATGGACGCGCGGGCCGGCTAGGCTAGACCCGTTCCCGGCCAAGCGCGACCAGCCGGTCGCGCAGGCCCGTGGCGCGCATGTCGCCGCAGTCGAGCGCGAGGATGTAGGCCTGCGTCAGGAAGAACGGGCCTTCGTCCGGCAGCGCGCCATCTGCGGCCTGCTGGTAGAGCCCGACCAGCGCCGCCCGGTCCCCCGCCGCATGCGCGGCGAGGATCGCGGCGTCCAGCTCAGGCGGCTGCATCGGCCCCGGCCATCCGGCCGGCCACCCAATCGTGGAAGCAATGCGTCGGCCCGTCCATCGCGGGCGAGAAGCGGCCGCCGTCGAAACCGGGCGCGGCGCGGCCCGCCTGCATCCCCTCGACGACGAAGATGTCCTCCTCGAAAACCGTCTTCCACAGCGCCGCGTTCTGCGCACGAAGCGCGGGGTCGGTGTCGGGCGTGGCGTAATAGAGATGGATATGCTCCACCGTTCGGCCCTGACCGTCCGGGCGCAGGATGATCGCGAAGGCATGGTCGCGGTGCACACCGAACAGCACGTTCGGATAGAGCGCGGCATATTCTGCGGCGGTGTCCCACTTGGCGGGCAGGGCGGGGAAGTCGGGGAAAGTCGCCCCGTCCGCGCCGCGCAGCTGGCGGTAAAGGGTCGAGCCCTGGCCGGAATAGAGCCCCGGCGCCTCGATGTTGTAGTGATCCTCCAGCCGGGAATAGGCGTTCAGGCCGGGATGGACCCACGGCAGGTGATAGCTCTCGCAGTAGTTCTCGACCGCCAGCTTCCAGTTCGACCGGACCTCGAGCGTGAAGCGGCTTTCCGCGCCGCCGTGGTAGAGCGGGGCGTCGAAGTCGGACCAGCGGGCGATCAGGTCGCGCTGCGCCTCGTCGAAGGGCAGGGCCGTGCCGGAGAGGTTGACGAAGACCACGTCCCGCCAGACATGCGACCGGACCTCGATCAGGCCGAGCGCGTCGCGGTCGATGGCCTCGTGCGTGTTCATGCCGGGGCCGCCGACATGGGGCGTGGCGACCAGCCGGCCGTCCGTGCCGTAGCACCATGAATGATAGGGGCAGCGGATCGCGCCCTCGATCTTGCGGGGCTCGGAGATGAGGATCATCCCGCGGTGACGGCAGATGTTCTGGAACACCCGGACCGCCCCGTCACGCCCGCGCAGCAGCAGCAGCGGCACGCCGAGGAAGTCGACCGGCAGGGCATCGCCGTTCTCCGGGACTTCGGCGGCGGTGGCGAGGCCGGCCCACTGGTCGAAGAACAGCCGTTGGCGTTCGGCGTTGTGGACGGCGGGATCGGTGTAGTGCCGGTTCGGCAGGCCATGCGCGGTGGCGACAGGCTGACGGATGGCGCTCAGGTCATTGAAGGTGTCGGGCATGGTCGGATCGTCCCCTTGGATGATCCATTGGGCCATGCCCCGGCGCGCGGCGCGTGTCGCACCGCGACCTGTTTTGCCCGGTCGCGACATGCGCGGCCGGGCGTTGGCGTCAGTTGAACGGCTCTTTCAGCCGCAGCAGCCGCTGGTGGAAGGCCGGCAGCATCTCGGGCTGGACGAAGCCCGACGACCGGGCCGCGCGCAATGCAGCGCCGAAATCATGGCCGAGGTGTTCATAGACCATCCGGGTGGCGCGGTGTCCGGCGATGGTTTCGGCCACCGTCCGGGTGACATAGCCGACCCAGAAGTTGTTTTCGAACGCCGGCACGCGGCTGAGGAAGTTGAACGTGCAGGTGATGGCGCCCTTGCGCGAGATCAGCGCGGCCACGCCCTCTTCCTGTTTCAGGAAGATGCCGCGGAATTCGCGGGTCTGCGGGCTGGCATCCAGACCCTGCTGGGACATCGCCTCTTTCGCCTCGTAGCCGCGGACGAAGGAATATCCGTCGGCGCGGAAGACATAGACGAGACCGGTCACGGCCAGTTCCGCGTCCACGAAGCTGCGGCGCGAGAAGCGGTAGATGCCGCCGGGCATCAGGTCCTCGGGCACGGCCGTCGATTCGGAGCCGAGATAGGGCGAGATCGCCGGGTGATTCAGCAGGTCCGTCGCGATCGGGCTGAGGCTGTCCACCGGCTCCAGCAGGATGCGGGCGTCGGTTTCGAAGAAATGGCAGATGCGCAGCAGCACGTCCGGGCGGGGAAAGCTTTCACCCGAAAGGTAGCGATTATACTGCGTCCGGTTGATCCCGAGTTCGCGGCAAAGGCCCGCAATCGAGGGGTATCGGCCACTCAGATGGCGCAGGTTGGCGCCGAAGATGCCGCGAACTTCGACCGGATCGGACAGGTCGTTGTCGGGCCGCGTCAATATCCGGTTCAATTTCTGTCTCCCGCGGTTGTCAGACGCCGGTTTGACCCGGCAAGTGACGCTACGTTGACACATTCTGTCGGTGTCTTGACGTTAAACAGCGTCACGATTGATGTTATATAGCGCCATTCCGGTTGCAACGCGACACAAAAAACGAAATGGCGTCCGGGAATGAGGAATGTGCAGCAAGCGGCCTTTGGCGGAGAGTTATCCAAAAGGCGCAAGTTACTGACAGAATTGAGGAACACGATGTTCGGTGTGGTTCTATGGAGTGACAGACGTGACGATCGCGCCGTCATCTGGTGCGAAGATCACGGGGATCTGGCGTATTTCAATGCCAGAGAGGACGCGCTGGACGCCACTCCGGAGCTCGATCCGGGCGATCTGGTGCAGTTTGACGTCACGGAAACCGGCCGGCTGCGGCGCGCGCGCAACCCGCGCCTGGTGGCCGAGGATCAATATCCCACCCTCGCGGGTGATCTGAAAACGCTCCGGCAGGGCCCTGGGATCAGGACCGAGCCGACCCCGCAGCCTGAGTCTCCCAGGGCTGAAAGGGCGATCGTTCTGCCGTTCAGCGGCAGAACCGGACGGTCACGGGTCGGGGTCGCCCGTGGCCGTCGGACTGGCAGTTAGCTCAGCGGGCGCCGCGCGACAGCGCGGCGACACCGGTGCGCGCCATCTCGAGCAGGCCGAGCGGGCGCATCAGGTCGGCGAAGGCGTCGATCTTTTCCGGGGTGCCGGTGATCTCGAAGACAAAGCTCGACAGCGTCGAATCGACCACGTTGGCGCGGAAGATGTCCGCCAGCCGCAGCGCCTCGACCCGCTTGTCGCCGTCGCCCGACACTTTCAGCAGCGCCAGTTCCCGCTCGACCGACGGCCCCTCGACGGTCAGGTCATGCACCTCGTGCACCGGCACGATCCGGCCGAGCTGCGCCTTGATCTGTTCGATCACCTGAGGGGTGCCGCGGGTGACGATGGTGATCCGGCTCAGGTGCCCGGTGTGATCCACCTCGGCGACCGTGAGGCTGTCGATGTTGTAGCCCCGGCCCGAGAACAGTCCGATCACGCGGGCTAGAACCCCTGCCTCGTTGTCGACGAGCACCGCGAGGGTGTGGGTTTCGATCACGTCCGAGAACGTGGGGCGAAGGTTGTAGGCCGAATGCTTGGTCGAGCCCTTCTTGATCTGGAGTGCGTTCATCTTCGTTGTCCTCTGGCAGGTGGTGCGTGCAGAGCACGCACCCTACGGGCGGATGGCCGGTGTGGTGATGTAGGGTGCGTGCTCTGCACGCACCACGGCCTCACACCAGCACCGCGCCCCCTTCCTTGATCGCGTCCTTGGTGCTCGCATCGCCGAGCAGCATCTTGTTGTGCGGCTCGCCCGACGGGATCATCGGGAAGCAGTTCTCGTGCTTCTCAACGAGGCAGTCGAAGATCACCGGCCCGTCGTAGTTGATCATCTCCATGATCGCGTCGTCGAGGTCGGCGGGGTCGGTGCACAGGATGCCCTTGGCCCCGAACGCCTCGGCCAGCTTCACGAAGTCGGGCAGCGCCTCGGACCAGGAGTGGGAATAGCGTTCGCCGTGCAGCAGCTCCTGCCACTGGCGGACCATGCCGAGCCGTTCGTTGTTCAGGATGAACTGCTTGACCGGCAGGCGGAACTGCACCGCCGTGCCCATCTCCTGCATGTTCATCAGCCACGACGCCTCGCCCGCGACGTTGATCACGAGGCTTTCGGGATGCGCCATCTGCACTCCGATCGAGGCCGGGAAGCCATAACCCATCGTCCCGAGGCCGCCCGAGGTCATCCAGCGGTTCGGTTCGTCGAAGGTCAGGTATTGCGCGGCCCACATCTGGTGCTGGCCGACCTCGGTCGTGATGTAGCGGTCGCGGCCCTTGGTCAGCTCTTCGAGACGCTGCAACGCATACTGCGGCTTGATCGTCTTGGCGGAGTTCGTGAACTTCAGGCAGTCCACCTTCTTCCACTCGTCGATCTTGCCCCACCACTTGGCCAGACCCTCGCGGTTCATCTTGCGCCCGCGGGCCTTCCAGACCTTGAGGATGTCCTCCAGCACATGGGCCACGTCGCCGACGATCGGGATGTCGACGCGGATGACCTTGTTGATCGACGAGGGGTCGATATCGATATGCGCCTTGGTCGAGTTCGGCGAGAAGGCGTCGATGCGGCCGGTGATCCGGTCGTCGAACCGCGCGCCGATGTTGATCATCAGGTCGCAGTCGTGCATCGCCATGTTGGCCTCGTAGAGGCCGTGCATCCCCAGCATCCCGAGCCAGTTCTTGCCCGACGCCGGGTAGGCGCCAAGGCCCATGAGCGTCGAGGTGATCGGCGCGCCGGTGGCGTCCACCAGTTCGCGGAGCAGCTGGCTGGCCGCGGGGCCGGAGTTGATGACGCCGCCGCCGGTGTAGAAGATCGGCCGCTTCGCGGTTTCGAGGGCGGCGACCAGCTCGGTGATCTCTTCCATGTCGCCCTTGACCTGCGGGTTGTAGCGATAGGTCGAGCCCTTGGGCGGCGCGGTATAGGTGCCGGATGCGAACTGGACGTCCTTGGGAATGTCGATCAGCACCGGGCCGGGGCGGCCGGTGGTCGCGACATGGAACGCCTGATGCAGGACGCCGGGCAGGGCGTCCGTTTCCTTGACCAGCCAGTTGTGCTTGGTGCAGGGGCGGGTGATGCCGACGGTGTCGGCCTCCTGGAACCCGTCCGAGCCGATCATGAAGGTCGGGACCTGCCCGGTCAGTACGACGATCGGGATCGAGTCGAGCAGCGCGTCGGCCAGCCCGGTGACGGCATTCGTCGCACCGGGACCCGAGGTCACCAGAACGACGCCCGGCTTGCCGGTCGAGCGGGCATAGCCTTCGGCCGCGTGGACCGCGCCCTGTTCGTGGCGGACGAGGATGTGACGGATGTCGTTCTGCTGAAAGACCTCGTCATAGATCGGCAGGACGGCGCCGCCCGGATAGCCGAATACCGTGTCCACACCCTGATCCTTGAGGGCCTGAACCACCATTTTGGCGCCTGTCATCTGGCGTGTCATCTGATCATCTCCGTCCTGCGCTTGCCAGCTTATCGGTAACAAAAAACCCCCGGATTTCGGTCCGGGGGCGCATGGGTGTCCGTTAGGGATTACCGGTATCACCGGCCCATGCGCCAAGCTCCTACGATTACGACTAGGGTCATCATGTCCCGTGAGTCCCAAGGGTTTCCGTTGTCGGCGGACCATAGGCGGAGGTTTTCGGGGCGTCAACAGCGAATGAAACGGAAAAAGTGTCGCGAGGTGGCGATTTTCTTTCCGTTTGTTGCGTCGAGCGCTTGTTTGGCGACATTTCGATAAAGCGTATGGCCTGTCCGGTGGCGATTCCGCCGGTGCAGGCGTCGCTCAGCGCGCTTCGAGGATGCGTTTGATGTTCTCCAGCCCCTGCATGGACTCCGTATCCATCCGGGCGATCATCTCGTCCGTCGGCGGCTTGGGCCGTGACGGGTTGCGCATGACGCGGGTAAATCGGGTGCCTTCGGGCAGCGGGTCGAACTGGTAGTGGACGACGATTGGGCCGATGAAATCGGTCTGCGTGATCCCGATCCACTGGCGCGGGTGGTCGCAGACGATCACCACCCAGTCCAGAACCACCGGCGCGGTGCGGGTCGACCAGTGTTCCCGGAACGTGTCGCCGAACCGCATCGGCCGGTTGTCGCATTCCAGTTCGTGCGAGGACGCCAGCCATTCCGGCCAGGTCTTGGGGTTGCTGACGTAGTCGAACACCGTTGCGGGATCGGTTGCGATGACGATGGAGTGGCTCCGCTGGAACGGGTGGCGCGGGGTGTCGGTGGTCATGGCATGCTCCGTCTGCTGGTGTGACTTTCATTGGGGCAGGGGCCGTCTGCGCGGTCAACAGGCGGACATGGATGTGTTTGCGGGCCGGCGCCGTGGAGCCGGGTGTGAGAATGCCGAGAATTTCGGCAATGCGGCGCTTCCACGTGGGGCTTCGGTGTATTCCGTAAATTTACCATTTGATAAAAAATCAAACCGTGTCAGGCTGACGGAAAGAGTTGCGACAGGGACCGGACATGACCAACAGCCCTCTGACACCCGGCATCGTGCCGGGGCGCCTGCCTGCCGACGAGATCGCGCGCGGCTTTTCCGATCTGCATCCGCCGATGGACCAGCACGAGGCGCAGGTGGCGGCCGACCGCTGCTACTTCTGTCACGACGCGCCCTGCATGACGGCCTGTCCGACCTCGATCGACATTCCGCTGTTCATCCGGCAGATCTCGACCGGCACGCCCGAGGCGGCGGCGAAGACGATCTTCGACCAGAACATCCTCGGCGGCATGTGCGCCCGCGTCTGCCCGACCGAAACCCTGTGCGAGGAAGCCTGCGTCCGGATGACCGCCGAAGGCGATCCGGTGGAGATCGGGCGGCTTCAGCGTCACGCCACGGACACGCTGATGGCGAAGAATACACATCCCTACGCGCGGGCGGCGGCGACGGGCAAGACCGTGGCCGTGGTCGGTGCTGGTCCTGCCGGTCTGGCCTGTGCGCACCGGCTGGCGATGAAGGGTCATGACGTGGTGATGTTCGACGCGCGGCCCAAGCCGGGCGGGCTGAACGAATTCGGCATCGCGGCTTACAAGAGCACCAATGACTTCGCGCAGAAGGAGGTCGACTGGCTGCTCTCCATCGGCGGCATCAAGGTGGAGACGGGCAGGGCGCTCGGCTCCGGCCTCGACCTGAACCAGCTTCAGCAGGACTACGATGCCGTCTTCCTCGGGATCGGGCTGGCCGGTGTGAACGCGCTCGGAGTGCCGGGGGCTGATCTGGATGGCGTCGCGGATGCGGTCGACTTCATCTCGGACCTGCGCCAGTCGGACGATCTGAGCAAGCTGCCCGTGGGGCGCAACGTGGTGGTGATCGGCGGCGGCATGACGGCCGTCGACGCGGCGGTGCAGTCGCGTCTGCTGGGGGCCGACAGCGTGACGATTGCTTACCGCCGGGGGGCAGACCGCATGGGCGCCTCGCAGTTCGAGCGGGATCTTGCGGCGTCCAAGGGCGTGCGCATCCTGACGAACCTGCAGCCCGTGGCCGTGCATGGTGACGGTGCCGCGACCGAGATGGAACTGGAATATACGACCGAGGAAGGCAGCCGTCTGATCGGCACCGGCGAGACGGTGCGCATCCCGGCAGACCAGGTGTTCCGCGCCATCGGCCAAGCGCTGGAGGGCGAGCTGGCGGGGCTCGAAATTCGCAAGGGCAAGATTGCGGTTGGTGAAAATGGCCGCACCACTTTGCCAGGAGTGTGGGCAGGGGGCGATTGTGCCTTGGGTGGAGAGGATCTGACTGTTACGGCTGTCGCCCAAGGTCGCGACGCGGCCGAGGACATCCATACCCATCTTACGAATTGAGGATTCATGACCCTTTCCAGAACCATCGCCCCGATTATCTCCGCACCCCTTCTTTGCATGGGGCTTGCCGCTCCGGCCAGTGCCCTGTCGGTCGATGTAGAAAGCGCCCCCCAGAGCCTGACCATACCTTCGAATGACGTGGCCAATGCCGTGATGGGCTGCGGCGCGGGCCAGCTTGTCTCGGGCGGCTACGCGCTGACTTCGGGGCCGGCGGATCGCACCGCTTTCAGCTTCATTGCCAGCTTTTCGCCCGTGCCGGGCCTCTGGACGATCCGCGTCCAGAACAATAGCGCCGAGGACATCACCGTCGACTTCGACATGTCGGTCCTCTGCCTGAGCGAATAGATCACCCGGCGGGTCCCGCATGGCGGGGCCCGTCTCCAACCGGAAGAGCCACGACAGAATGCCTGTTCCGTCCGCGTCAGACTGCACCGCGCCCGCCATCGGCCCCCGGACGGCCGTGCGTGAGGCCGGCGTCCGCCGGGTGAAGATTTCCGACAGCGCGGCCAACCTGCGCCCGCTGCACTCCAGCCGCCACGAGGGAACCTGAGACATGGCCGACCTGACATCCGATTTTCTGGGCATCAAATCCCCGAACCCGTTCTGGCTGGCCTCGGCGCCGCCGACGGACAAGGAATACAACGTCCGCCGCGCATTCGAGGCCGGATGGGGCGGTGTCGTGTGGAAGACGCTGGGCGAGGAAGGCCCGCCGGTGGTCAACGTCAACGGCCCGCGCTACGGCGCGATCTGGGGCGCGGACCGGCGGCTGCTGGGGCTGAACAACATCGAATTGATCACCGACCGCGATCTCTACACGAACCTCGAGGAGATCAAGCGGGTCAAGGCCGACTATCCCGACCGGGCGATCATCGTCTCGATCATGGTCCCCTGCGAGGAGGAAAGCTGGAAGAAGATCCTGCCGCTTGTCGAGGACACCGGCGCGGACGGGATCGAGCTGAACTTCGGCTGCCCCCACGGGATGAGCGAGCGGGGCATGGGATCTGCCGTCGGGCAGGTGCCCGAATACATCGAGATGGTGACGCGGTGGTGCAAGCAGTACTACTCCAAACCCGTCATCGTGAAGCTGACGCCCAACATCACCGATATCCGCAAACCGGCGACGGCGGCGAAGATGGGCGGGGCGGATGCGGTCAGCCTGATCAACACGATCAATTCGATCACTCATGTCGATCTGGACCTGATGGCGCCGGAACCGACCATCGACGGCAAGGGCTCGCACGGCGGCTATTGCGGACCGGCGGTCAAGCCGATCGCGCTGTCCATGGTGTCCGAGATCGCCCGCCACCCTGAAACGCGCGGCCTGCCGATCAGCGGCATCGGCGGCGTGACCACGTGGCGCGACGCGGCGGAGTTCATGGTGCTGGGCGCGGGCAACGTGCAGGTCTGCACGGCGGCGATGACCTATGGCTTCAAGGTCGTGCAGGAGATGATCAGCGGCCTGTCGCAGTGGATGGACGAGAAGGGCTATGAAAGCACCGCCGATTTCGTCGGCAAGGCCGTCCCGAACGTGACCGACTGGCAGTATCTGAACCTGAACTACGTGACCAAGGCCAGGATCGACCAGGACGCCTGCATCAAGTGCGGCCGCTGCTATGCTGCCTGCGAGGACACCAGCCACCAGGCGATCGCGATGAAAGAAGGCCGGGTGTTCGAGGTGATGGACGACGAATGCGTGGCCTGCAACCTCTGCGTCAACGTCTGCCCGGTCGAGGATTGCATCACCATGGTCGAGATGCCCAAGGGCGACACCGACCCGCGCACGGGTCGCCAGGTCGGCGACTATGCCAACTGGACCACGCATCCGAACAACCCGATGTCGGTCAAGGCGGCGGAGTAGGTCCGCCACCGTGTCACCGGGGGGCGTAAGGGGCCACTTCGCCCTCGCGCCCCGACGCGATCAGCGCCTCAACGAGCGGGGGGTGCAGCTCTGACCGGCGAGGTTCGGCCCGCAGGGCGCTGAGGTAGGCATCGGCGGCGGCGTCGTGATTGCCGCGGACGCTTTCGATCTGTGCGATCAGCCGCCATGCGGCCCACGCCGTGTCCCGCCCGACCGTCACGTGCCGCGCCTGTTCGAGCGCTTCGACCAGCGCACCGGTATTCGCGAGCATGATCGCCAAATTCATCCGGGCGACGGGAAAATCCGGCCAGTCGGATACAACGGCGCGCAACTGGTCCAGTCCCTCGTCTGTCGCGCCAAGCCGGAAATTGGCCACCGCCATTGCCATCCGGCCGGTCGGGTTTTCCGGATCGATGGCCAGGATCCGCTCAGCCGCAGCAAGCGCTTCGGCAAACGCGCCCTGGGCGAGGCGGCTCTCGGCGAGCCGGACCCAAGGTGCGGCAAAGTTCCAGTTGCTGGATGTCAGGAGCCGTTCGAGGATGTCCGACGCGTACTCCGCCCCGAGACCCGCGTTGCTTATCAGCGCCATCACCTGCTGGATCGCGCCTTCGTTCCCCGACAGACCGCTGTCGCGGAACAGCATGACCTCGGTGACGTCTGCCGGGACCTTGGACGCGGCCGCGATCAGTTTTGCGGGATCCGCGGGCGGACGGCCGATGCGGTGGTCTGTCATGGTCACGTGGACGACATCGTTGGTACGCCGCTCGGGCATGTGGCAAGTGGTGCAGTCCGCGGCGGCGTCGATCTGCGGATGCGCGGCGGGTGGCGGCACCTGCACCTGACCCGCCGCATCCGTCTGATGGCAGGTCAGGCAGGCGGCGCGGTAATGAGCCGCGCGATCTTCGGGTTTCACCTTCACATGGGGATCGTGGCAGGTCAGACAGCCGATTTTCCCCTCGCTTTCGGTAAAGCATGCGCTCTGTTCCATCCTGTAGGGATGGTGATTTATGTCGAACCGATCTTCGGTTGCGCGGGTGCCGTCTACGATGTCAATCGGCGTGACATAGTCCGAAAGCGGCTCGCCGGGGCGGAATGAAAAGACGCCCCGGTCGCCGCGCAGCGGAGAGGCTACGGCGACACTGGGCTGCAGGTGGCAGGAATAGCAGATCTCCTGTCGACGCTCCGCCGGCAGGTCGGCGGGGTTCGTGATCGAGCCCATGATTTCCGCGAATGCAGCGGTCCCGGAGGTGGCGAGCGTGACGTGGCGGGCGCCGGGGCCGTGGCACCGCTGACAGCCGATGCCCTCGGGCATGTGTTCGGGATAGTGTTGCGGGTATCCCGGCAGGTCTGTCACGGCCGAAAGGTCGGGAACGGCGTTGTGGCAGGCGAGACACCGGAATTCCGCCTGCCGCTGCAGGCCCGGCTGATTGGCGAATTCGTAGCCGGGCGGCATGCCCCAGCCCCGTTCCTGCGTATACCAGGCCAACGGAAGCTCGGTCAGGGTGCCGTCCGGGTGTTGCACGATATAGGTCCGGGCATGGTTGCCCGAGCCGAGGATCCAGTCCACTTCGGCCTCGTAGACATCGGACAGGCTGCCATCGGGCAGGGTGCGGAACTGGCGGAAACGGTAGGTGCCGTCCACAAGGCTCATGTCATAGGACAGGCCGCTTGTCGCGTGATGGAGGGGCGGGGCATCGAAATCCTCGATCACCTCGGCGCCATCGGCGGCGTAAAAGCTCTTCGACATCGCGACATTGGCGTAACTGTCGGCGATCTGAACGTGGCAGGCCGCGCATTCCGCGTCATCGACATAGCCGCTCGCCGCGTCCTGCGCGGTCGCGGCCGTGCCCGCCAACGCCATGATCACCTGGACAAGTGCCGCTGTCAGCTGGTGTCGCACCGGAACCTCCTCTGGCGCTTCCGTAGTCCGGCGGGCCGGTCTGCCCCAGTCTAGTCCGGGCGCAGCAGCCTTGTGAACATGGTGGCAAGATAGTCTTCGGCATCCGGGAACGGGTCCCCGGCCGCGGATCCAAGGACGGCGCGGACCTGCACGTCGAAATCGGCGTAATGCTGGGTCAGCGACCAGATCGAGAAAATCAGGTGGTGCGGGTTGGCGGGCTTGATCCGCCCGGCGTCCATCCACCCCTGGATCAGTGCGGCCTTTTCATCGACCAGCGATTTCAGATCGGTTTCCAGCAAGGGCAGGATGTTGCTTGCGCCATGCAGGATCTCGTTTGCGAAAAGCCGGCTCTCGCGCGGGCGTTCGCGGCTGAGTTCCAGCTTGCGCTGAACATAGGCCAGTATCTCGTCGAGCGGGTCACCGCCTTCGTCCACTTCGCGCAGAGGATCGAGCCATGTGTCCATGAGGGTGGACAGGAGGTAGGTGTGGATCGCTTCCTTGGACGGGAAGTAGTAGAGCAGGTTCGGTTTCGACAGCCCCGCCTCGCGGGCGATCTGGTCCACCGTCGCGCCCCGGAACCCGTTGGAGGAAAACACCTCGAGCGCGGCTTCGGCGATCAGGCCGACGTTGCGTTTCTGAATCCGGGTGGTCGCGACGGGTAGGTTCATCCAGCTATCCTGCTACGCCTGAAAATGCTTTTCCCGCCAATGTTTCGCCTGAGCCCGCGTTTGTCCAGCCAAGCTGAAAATTTGGTCAGCCTGCGCGGCAGAGCGGTGCGATGCGCGGACATCGGGCGATTTCCTTGACTGCGGTCCGCTCCGTGTTAGCGTGGCTTTGACCTTTTGGTCAAATGCACCCGGAAGACCAGCAAGGAGTGCCGATGCCCGCCCCCGGAGAAAACCTGAAGATCAACGGCGACCGCCTGTGGGACAGCCTGATGGAAATGGCCAAGGTCGGTCCCGGAATCGCGGGCGGCAACAACCGCCAGACGCTGACCGACGCCGACGCCGAGGGCCGCGCCCTGTTCCAGAAATGGTGCGAGGAGGCGGGTTGCGAGATGGGGCTCGACACGATGGGCAACATGTTCGCGATGCGGCCGGGCACAGACCCCGACGCACTGCCGGTCTACGTGGGCAGCCACCTCGACACCCAGCCGACGGGCGGGAAATACGACGGTGTTCTGGGGGTGCTGGGCGCGCTGGAACTGGTGCGCACGCTGAATGATCTGGGGATCAAGACGAAACATCCGATCGTCGCGACCAACTGGACGAACGAAGAGGGCACCCGATATGCCCCCGCGATGCTGTCCTCGGGCGTCTTCGCGGGCGTGCATACCGAGGACTGGGGCAAGTCGCGCGTCGATGCGGCGGGCAAGTCGTTCGGCGACGAGCTGAAGCGGATCGGCTGGGAAGGCGACGAACCGGTCGGATCGCGCAAGATGAAGGCGTTCTTCGAGCTGCATATCGAACAGGGCCCTATCCTTGAGGCCGAGGAGAAGGACATCGGCATCGTCACGCACGGGCAGGGCCTGTCGTGGATCCAGGTGACGATCACGGGGCGCGACGCGCATACCGGGTCCACGCCGATGCCGATGCGAAAGAACGCGGGGCTGGGGATGGCCAAGGTGCTGCAGCTGGTCGACGAGATCGCGTGGAGCCACGCGCCCCACGCCGTCGGCGCGGCGGGCCATATCGACGTCTATCCCAATTCGCGCAACGTGATCCCCGGCAAGGTTGTCTTCACCGTCGACTTCCGCTCGCCCGAGCTGAGCGTCATCGAGGATATGGAGGCGCGGCTGAAGGAGGGCGCGGCAAAGATCTGCGAGGAGATGGGGCTGGGGATCGAGTTCGAGAAGGTCGGGGGCTTCGACCCGGTGAAGTTCGACGAGGGTTGTGTCGGGGCGCTGCGATCGGCTGCGGAACGGCTGGGCTATTCGCACCGCGACATCATCTCGGGCGCCGGGCACGACGCCTGCTGGATCAACCAGGTCGCGCCGACGGCGATGGTCATGTGTCCCTGCGTCGACGGGCTGAGCCACAACGAGGCCGAGGAGATCACCAAGGAATGGGCCGCCGCGGGCGCGGACGTGCTGTTGCATGCCGTGGTCGAGACGGCGGAGATCGTGGAGTAGGGTGGAGAGGCCGGGGGGCTGCCTGCCCCCCGGACCCCCCGAAAGTATTTGAAACCAGAAGAAGCAGGGGGCGCGGTGGCGACCCCGAAGGGAGTTTCAGGATGAGCAAGGTCATCAAGGGCGGCACGATCGTCACGGCGGACCGCCAGTTCGAGGGCGATATCCGGATCGAGGGCGAAACGATCGCCGAGATCGGGGAGAACCTGAAGGGCGACGAATACGTCGATGCGGAAGGGGCCTATGTGATCCCCGGCGGGATCGACCCGCATACGCATCTGGAGATGCCGTTCATGGGGACGACGGCGGCCGAGACCTTCGAGACGGGGACATGGGCCGCGGCCTGTGGCGGGACGACGATGGTCGTGGATTTCTGCCTGCCGGGCGAAGACGGGTCGATCAAGAACGCGATCAACGAATGGCACCGCAAGTCGGCGCCGCAGATCTGTTCCGACATCGGTTACCACATGGCGATCACCGGCTGGAACGAGCTGATCTTCGACGAGATGAAATACGCCGTCGACAACGGGGTGAACTCGTTCAAGCACTTCATGGCCTACAAGGGCGCGCTGATGGTCGAGGACGACGAGATGTTCGCCTCGTTCTCGCGCTGCCGGGAGCTGGGCGCACTGCCGATGGTCCATGCGGAGAACGGCGACCTCGTGGACCTGATGCAGAAGAAGTTCCTGGCCGAGGGCAAGACCGGGCCGGAATGGCACGCGCGGTCCCGTCCGCCGGAGTTCGAGGGCGAGGCGGCGAACCGGGCGATCACAATCGCGGATGCGGCGGGGACGCCGCTCTATATCGTGCACGTGTCCTGCGAGCAGGCGCACGAGGCGATCCGGCGGGCGCGGCAGAAGGGGATGCGCGTCTATGGCGAGCCCCTGGCGCAGTTCCTGACGCTGGATGACGACGAATACCTCAGCAAGGACTGGCTGCATTCGGCGCAGCGGGTCATGTCGCCGCCGTTCCGGGGCAAGGAGCATCAGGACGGGCTCTGGGCCGGGCTGCAGGCGGGGTCGCTGCAGGTGGTGGCGACGGACCACGCGGCGTTCAATTCGGATCAGAAGAAGATGGGGGTCGGGGACTTTACCAAGATCCCCAACGGGACCAACGGGTTGGAGGAAAGACTTGGCGTGCTCTGGACGCGGGGCGTGGAGACCGGACGGCTGACGCCCGAGGAATTCGTCGCCGTCACCTCGACCAACATCGCCAAGATCCTGAACATGTACCCGCGCAAGGGTGCGCTGGTGCCCGGGGCGGATGCGGATATCGTGGTGTGGGATCCGAAGATCTCCAAGACGATCAGCGCGTCGAACCATCACTCGATCCTCGATTACAACGTGTTCGAGGGCTTCGAGGTGACGGCGCAGCCGCGTTACACGATCAGCCGGGGCGAGGTGATCTGGGCCTGGGGCCAGAACAGCCAGCCGCAGCCGGGCCGGGGCCGGTTCGTGCCGCGTCCGGCGTTCTCGTCGGCCGCGAAGGCGCTGTCGCGCTGGAAGGAACTGAACTCGCCGCGCAGCGTGCAGCGCGATCCGATGAACATCCCGGCGGGGATCTGATGCGCTCAGCCCGGCACCAGCGCGTCCAGTTCGGGCAGGAGGACGACGCTCTCCTGCTCGTTCGGGTCGGTGCGGGCGATGACGGCGACGGCGGGGCTGTCGGACAGGTTGACCGGCAGGTGCGGCACGCCGGCGGGGATGTAGATCAGATCGCCGGCCGTGACGTCCATGCGATGCTCCAGCCGGTCGCCCCACCACATGCTGGCCGCGCCCTCGATCACGTAGATCGCGGTTTCATGGGTGGCGTGCTTGTGCGCCTTGGCGCGGGCGCCGGGCGGGATCGTCAGCAGGTGCATGCAGAGCCCCTGCGCGCCGGTGGTTTCGCGGGCGATGCCTTCGAAGTAATCAAACCCCTGACGGCCGGAATAGGTGCCGCCGGGGCGGACCTTGTGGCAGGCGGGCGGGTTCTGGACTGTCATGGCCGACTCCCTCTGGCGTGACTGGACGGGCGGAATTTACCACGGATGACGAGTGCGGGGATGACGGAAGTGACTGAGACGGCAGGGACGGCGGCGCCGGTGATCGCGGCACGCGGGCTGGACCTGACGTTCCAGACGAACGACGGGCCGGTGCATGCGCTGAAGGGCGTGGACCTGGATATCGGCAAGGGCGACTTCGTCAGTTTCATCGGGCCGTCGGGCTGCGGCAAGACGACCTTCCTGCGGTGCATCGCGGCGCTTGAGACGCCGACCGGCGGGACGCTGACCGTGAACGGGATGACGCCGGACGAGGCGCGGCGGGCGCGGGCCTATGGCTATGTCTTTCAGGCGGCGGGGCTCTATCCGTGGCGGACCATCGCGGGGAACATCAAGCTGCCGCTTGAGATCATGGGGTTTTCCAGGGCCGAGCGCGAAGAACGCGTGAAGAAGGTTCTGGAACTGGTTGATCTGGAAGGATTCGGCGGCAAGTTCCCCTGGCAGCTGTCGGGCGGGATGCAGCAGCGGGCCTCCATCGCGCGGGCGCTGAGTTTCGACGCGGACATCCTGCTGATGGACGAACCCTTCGGCGCGCTGGACGAAATCGTGCGCGATCACCTGAACGAGGAACTGCTGAAGCTGTGGTCGCGGACCGGCAAGACCATCGGCTTCGTCACCCATTCGATCCCCGAGGCGGTCTATCTGTCGACGCGGATCGTGGTGATGTCGCCGCGTCCGGGGCGGATCACCGACGTGATCGAGAGCCCGCTGCCGCGCGAGCGTCCGCTGGACATAAGGGACACGCCGGAATTCCTTGAAATCGCACACAGAGTCCGGGAAGGGCTGCGGGCGGGGCATGCCTATGACTGACGCGGCCGTCAGACGCGCGGGTCCGGTGGACGTCCCTGCGATGGCCGCCATCGCCAACGCCTGGGTGGACGAGACCGACTGGATGCCGCGCGACATGCCGCCCGAGGGGATCACGCGGTTCATCCGGGACGCGCTGCCCGAACGCGAGATCTGGGTCGCGGGCGAGCCGGTCTGCGGCTACCTCTCGCTCGATCCGGTGACGCTCAGGATCGGCGCGCTTTATGTCAGGGAGCGCGGACGCGGGGTTGGCAAGACGCTCATGGACCGGGTGAAGGACGGGCGCGACATGCTGTGGCTGCACACGCATGTGCCCAATCTGGACGCGCAGCGGTTCTATCGCCGCGAGGGGTTTGCCGAGGTGTCGCGCCATGCGGCGGAACCGCCCGAGACGGTGCCCGAGATCAGGATGGAGTGGCGGCGGTGAGGCAGGTCTTTCCCGTCGTGGTCGTCGTCGCCGTCATCGTGGCGCTGTGGTATCTCGCCTGCGTGCCGATGAACATCCACACCGCCCTGACGGATGCGGAAAGGGCCGGGGTCGCGGTCACGCCCGAGGGCGCGGCGGTGCGGCGCGACATGTCGGCCATCGGGCTGGCGCTGGCCAATCCGGGGCAGTGGGGCGATACGCTGGCGCAGGATAAGCCGCGCCTGCCCGCCCCGCACCAGGTGGTGGCGGAGCTCTGGGACACCACGGTCGAGAAGAAGGTGACGTCCAAGCGCAGCCTGATCTACCACGGCTGGGTGACCCTTTCGGCGACGCTTCTGGGCTTTGCCATCGGCACCGTGGCCGGGATCGTGCTGGCGGTCGGCATCGTGCATTCGCGGGCCATGGACATGAGCGTCATGCCCTGGGCCATCGCCAGCCAGACCATCCCGATCCTCGCCATCGCGCCTATGATCATCGTGGTGCTGAACTCGGTGGGCGTTCAGGGGCTGGTGCCAAAGGCGATCATCAGCGCCTACCTTTCGTTCTTCCCGGTGGTCGTCGGAATGGTGAAGGGGCTCCGGTCCCCGGACGCGATGCAGTTCGACCTGCTCAGGACCTACAGCGCCAGCCGGGGCGAGACGTTCTGGAAGCTGCGGCTGCCGGCCTCGGTGCCTTATCTCTTCGCCTCCCTGAAGGTGGGGATCGCCGCCTCGCTGGTCGGGGCCATCGTGGGCGAGCTGCCGACCGGGGCGGTGCGTGGCCTCGGCGCGCGGCTGCTGACGGGGAGCTACTACGGGCAGACGATCCAGATATGGTCGGCGCTCTTCGCCACCGCGATCCTTGCCGCCATTCTGGTGGCCCTGATCGCCGGTATGGAGCGGGCGACGCTGCGGCGGATGGGGCTGGGGAGATGAGCGGCGTGGGCGGATATGGCGCAGGGCAGCGTCTGCCTGGGCTGGCGCTGGAGTGCTGCGAACAACAAATGCGCGGGAGTCGTGCTTTGCTCCGACCGTTTCACATTCGGAAAGGTTTGAAGCGCCTGCCGGGGGGCAGGCAGGCGCTGCCCGGGACGATGTCCCGGGCGGGGGCGGAGTGTAGTTTGTCCTCCCTGGATGGGGAGAACCGCGCATGACCCTCGTTGCCGCCGCCCTCGTGCTCTGGGCCCTCCTGTGGCTCCTGAACGTGCGCCTCGCCAATGGCTCGGCCTCCGGCACCCGCGCGGTGCAACTCGGCGTGCCGCTGATCTTCGGCCTGACGCTGCTGGTGATGTGGGAACTGATCGTGCGCGGCCTGAACGTGCCCGGCGTCATCCTGCCCGCCCCGACCGAGATCGTGGCGCGGATCAGCCGCGAAACCCCGACCCTCTGGGCGGATTTCCGGCAGACCTTCCTGAAGGGCGCGCTGTCGGGCTATGCCATCGGCTGCACGGCGGCCTTCCTGACCGCGATCCTGATCGACCGCAGCGACTTCCTGCGCCGGGGCCTGCTGCCCGTCGGCAGTTTCGTCGCAGCACTGCCCATCGTCGGGACCGCGCCGATCCTCGTCATGTGGTACGGGTTCGACTGGCAGTCCAAGGCGGCGGTGGTCGTGCTGATGGTGTTCTTCCCGATGCTGGTGAACATCGTCGCGGGCCTGAGCGAGACCACCCAGATGCAGCGCGACCAGATGAAGACATGGGCCGCAAGCTATTGGCAGGGCTTCTGGAAACTGCGCCTGCCGGCGGCGATGCCCTTCATCTTCAACGGGCTGAAAATTTCATCGACGCTGGCGCTGATCGGCGCGATCGTGGCGGAATTCTTCGGCTCGCCCATTGTGGGGATGGGGTTCCGCATATCAACATCCGTCGGGCAACTCGCGCTCGACATGGTCTGGGCCGAGATCGTCGTGGCCGCTCTGGCCGGATCCGCCTTCTACGGTATCGTGGCGCTCATCGAACGGTGGGTCACGTTCTGGCATCCGTCGCAACGGCGGTAACGACAAGCAACTCAACAAGGGAGCTAATAATGAAGAAACTTCTGGCCGGGGCCGCGATGGCCCTCGCACTGGCGACGGGGCCCGCGATGGCGGCCTCGCATGCCGACAATTCCGTCAAGCTGCAGCTGCAGTGGGTCACGCAGGCCCAGTTCGCGGGCTACTACGTGGCGCTGGAAAAGGGGTTCTACGAGGAAGAGGGCCTCGAGGTCACCATCCTGCCCGGCGGGCCTGACATCGCGCCGCCGCAGGTGCTGGCGGGCGGCGGGGCCGACGCGATGCTGAACTGGATGCCCTCGGCGCTGGCGGCACGCGAAAAGGGCCTTCCGGTGGTGAACATCGCGCAGCCGTTCAAGTCGTCGGGCCTGATGCTGACCTGCTGGAAGGACACCGGCATCACCGGGCCGCAGGACTTCAAGGGCAAGACCATCGGCGTCTGGTTCTTCGGCAACGAATATCCGTTCCTGTCGTGGATGTCCCAGGAAGGCATTTCCACCGATGGCGGCGATGACGGCGTGACGGTGCTCAAGCAGGGCTTCAACGTCGATCCGCTGATCCAGCGTCAGGCGGACTGCATTTCGACCATGACCTACAACGAATACGGTCAGGTTCTGGATGCGGGCGTCAGCGAGGACGAGCTGGTGACCTTCAAGTACGAGGACATGGGCGTGGCGACGCTCGAGGACGGGATCTACGTGCTCGAGGAGAACCTCAAGGACGAGATGTTCAAGGAGAAGATGGTCAAGTTCGTCCGCGCCTCGATGAAGGGCTGGAAATACGCCGAGGAGAACCCGGGCGAGGCCGCCGAGATCGTGCTGGAATATGACGAGACCGGCGCCCAGACCGAGGCCCACCAGAAGCGGATGATGGGCGAGATCGCCAAGCTGACTGCGGGCTCGAACGGCGCGCTGGCCGAAGAGGACTTCCAGCGGACCGTGGACACGCTGCTGGCGGGCGGGTCGGACCCGGTCATCAGCAAGCAGCCGGAAGGCGCCTGGACGCACGAGATCACGGACGCGGCGCTTCAGTAACGCCCGCTGCGATCTGCAGGGAAGGGGCCGCGCGCTGCGTGGCCCTTTTTCGTTTCGCGCCGCCTTACAACTCGCCCAACAGGGACCGGACGCCCTCCAGCGCATCCTGCGTTTCGGTGGCTGCCGTTTCGAGTTCGGCCGCAAGGCTGGCCGCAACGGAAGTGTCCACACCCCGCTGTAGGAGGCGCGCGGCGCTGAGCGAAATCGACGTCAGGTTGGCGAGCTTGTGCATCAGGTCGCGCAGCCCGGCGTCGGGCGCGGCGTCCGGCGTGGTGTCCCCGGCGGGTGTGGCCAGCAGCAGGACCGTCGCGACCTCTGCGCCGTCATGCTCCAGCGGCAGCGCTTCCATCGTCCAGTGCGGGGAAGGCGCGCCCTGCGGGTGGCCGGCGAAGGTCACGCTGCGCCCGGCAAAGGCGGCCGCGACGGGATCCTGTCCGGCGGCATCCGTATCGGTCGTCCAGACCGCGCCGTGATGCTGACCGAACACGTCCGCGGCCCCTGACCCCAGCAGGTCGAGGCCACGTTGGTTCGTGGCGATGATGCGCCCCGCGCGGTCGATGAGCTGCGCGCTGATATTGGCGCGCTGCGCGATGTGATTGGTGATTTCGGCAACAGCCTGGGTGCTGAGCCCCTCTTTCGCAAGAATATGGTCCATGGCGTATCGGGTCGGGAGTGAACGGAAAGGCGTTCGCCTAAGACATCAGGCCGAATCGATCAAGCCTGTCTTTCCCACAAATTCGTGCGCTTTCGTTGGGTAAGGCAGGGGACGGCAGGGCGGGGCGCGGGGAATTGATCATGATGGATTATCTTGTGGCGCACCCCCGCGCGGTCTAGTCTGGCCCGACTTTCGAAAGGGGAGACACCGCGCTGAGGGACGAAGCCGACAGGGAAGAGGTCAGGCGGCGGTCGCGCCCCGTGCGCGTGGCCGAGGCGATCAAGGAACTGGTCGTGGCGCAGGGTCTGCGCAAGGGCGACCGGCTGCCGGGCGAGGCAGAGCTGATGGAGCGCTTCGGCATGGCCAAGGGCACCATCCGCGAAGCGATGCGCATCCTCGAGGCGCAGGGGCTGATCGTCACCCGGACCGGGCCCGGCGGCGGCAACTTCGTGCACGAGGTCTCGCAGGAACGGGCGCGGGCGTTGCTGGGCAACTACTTCTACTTCCGCGACCTGACGCTGCACGACATCTACCAGCTGCGCCGCCTGCTGGAACCGGAACTGGCCGCGTCGCTGGCGGGCAGGCTGGACGAGGAGCGGCTGGTGCGGCTGGAGGCGGTGATCGCCACCTATCCGCGCCCCTCCACATCGGTCGAGGAGGAGCGCGAACAGCATGTGTCGTCGCTGCGGTTCCACCAGCTTCTGGCCAGTTTCGCGGGCAACGAACTGCTGGGGTTCCTGATCGGGTTCATGGCGCAGATCCTGTCGGACCTGACGGTCTACCGAAAGCTCTACGAGCCGCCGAACCATGAACTGTGGGCCAAGGGCCGCGCCTATCAGATGGAACTGGTCGAGGCGCTGAGGATCGGCGATGCGGACCGGGCCCGTCTGGTGATGTCCGATCACATGGCCACTGCCGAGACGCTGATGGAGGGGCAGGAGGCCGAGGTTCTGAAACGATTTATCGCGCAATGATTCAGTCACGTGCCGAACGAACGTTTTAATCGCCTGATGGCCTTGGCATTTACCTAACGTAATTCAAGGTCAGATCACGAAAATCTCAGAAACACCCCCGAAAATCGCACATTTGCCTAAAGTTTGATGTTTCGCGGTACGGAATTCGCCGCTAACTTCCGAACACTTGTAACAAAAGTGCGGGACCCATACCCGCATAAGTGCAAACGGGAGGAAATTCATGGATCGTCGGTCCTTTCTAAAGACGTCCGCGCTCGGCGGCGGTGCCGCTGCGGCAACCACGCTGGCCGCTCCGGCCATCGCGCAGGGCAACACGACTCTGACAATGGTCACCACCTGGCCGCGCGGGCTCGCCGGCGTGTGGGATTCGGTGGAACGCTTCGCCAACAACTGCTCCGAGATGTCGGGCGGCAGCCTGACCATCGACGCCAAGGCCGGCGGCGAACTTGTGGGCGCGCTGGAAAGCTTTGACGCCGTGACCGCGGGTCAGGCGGACGTCTACCACGGCGCAGACTACTACTGGGTCGGTCAGCACCCCGCATGGGCGTTCTTCACCGCAGTTCCGTTCGGCATGACCGCGCCGGAAATCATGGTGTGGTACTACGCACAGGACGGCATGGCGCTGCACCACGAACTGGGCGAAGTCTTCGGCATCAAGCCGTTCATCGCCGGTCAGACCGCGGCACAGGGTGGCGGCTGGTATCGCAACCCGATCAACTCGGCAGACGATTTCAAGGGCCTCAAGTTCCGCATGCCCGGCCTCGGCGGCCAGGCGCTGGCGAAACTGGGCGCATCCGTCCAGAACATCCCCGGCGGCGAGATCTACCAGGCCCTGTCCACCGGCGCGCTGGACGGGACCGAGTGGATCGGCCCGTGGTCGGACGAGAAGCTGGGCCTGCAGGAGGTCTGCGACCACTACTATCCCGCGGGCTTCCACGAGCCGGGCGCGGCACTGTCCGTGGGCGTGAACCTCGACGTCTTCAACGGCCTGTCGCCCGAGCATCAGAAGATCATCGAAAAGGCCGCGGCCGACGCGCATCAGCACAACTATGCGGTGTTCATCGCGAACAACGGCCCGGCGCTGGCCCGCCTGCAGCAGGGCGGCACGCAGGTGCACGAGTTCACCGACGACGTCTGGGACGCCTTCGGCGCGGCCTCGAAAGAGGTTCTGGACGGCTTCATGGGTGACGAGATCTTCGCCAAGATCCGCAAGTCCGTGGACGAGTCGATGGCCAACACCGCAGGCTGGGTGTCCAAGTCGGACGGCACCTACACCCGCCAGCGGGCACGCGTGACCGGCTCGTGACCGGCGCGCCCTGCAGAACTGAGGTCTGCGGGGACTGACAGATCAGGGCTGCGCACCACACGTGCGCAGCCTTATCACATGGGGGACGCACGATGCTGGATGCACTTGGCTGGCTCGCGACGAATATCGGCCTCGGATTCTACAACCTGTTCTACGCGCTGACCCACACCGGCCTCTGGCTGGACTGGTCGGATCCGGAAAACCTGTTGCGCTTCGTCTACTACGGCGGCTCGGTCGAGCTGTTCTTCGTCGTGTTCGACATCTTCCTTGTCGTCACGATCATCGGGCTGATCTGGCGGCCGTTCATGTGGGGCTGCGTCCGGGTGCTGGAGGGCTTTGCCAACACGCTCGGCCGGACTGCCGCATGGGCCGGTCTGATCATGGTGGCGATCCAGACCATGGTGGTCTTCCTGCAGTCCATCTTTCGACTGGGCGAGATCACGGTGGCGCCGATCGGCCTCGGGATCAGCCAGTCGGTCGGCTGGTGGTCCGAAGGGCTGAAGTTCTGGAACGCGGTCGTCATCGCGCTCTGCGTGTCCTACACCTTCATCCAGGGCGGGCACGTGCGGGTCGATCTGGTCTATGCGCCGCTGAAGCACCGCGCCAAGCGGGTGATCGATATGTTCGGTTCGCTCTTCTTCATGATCCCGGCGGCGGTGCTGACGTGGATGTACGCCTGGTTCTTCCTGTGGCGGCACCTGATCACGCCCAAGGTTTCGGCCAGCGATCAGCTGGATCTGATGCTGCGCAAGGCGCGGATCGTGAAATGGAACGTGGAAACCATCGCGTTCAGCCCGGACGGGTTCAACGGCTACTTCCTGTTCAAGATCCTGATGCTCTGCTTCGTCGCGCTGGTGATGTTGCAGGCCGTCGCCTTCTTCTACCGCTCGTTCCTCGAATTCGTGGAGGGCGAGGGCTCGAAGGACAAATACCTCGACCGCGACACGCTGGGCGAGGGCGAAGAAGCCTACGAAGGCACACACTGAGGGGTAGAGGCGGATGCTTTTCGGACTTGATGGCGTCGAGATCGGCCTGCTGATCGTATTTCTGAGCCTCTTCGCGGGGATCCTGTCGGGCTTCCCGGTGGCTTTCGCGATTTCCGGTGCGGGCGTCATCGCCTTCGCCATCATCGCCTTTCTCGATTCCACCGGCACACTGGTGCATTACGTGGTCGACACCTCGACCCAGGCCTACAAGGACGTCCTGGCGACGGGGGTGAGGCCGGATTCAGTCTCGACCTTCCGATACCCGGATCTGCCGACCATCGCGCAGCCGATATTCGACCGGGGGTGGGAGGTCGCGATCGACCGGAACCTGTCGTTCATCGTGAACCGGATGAACGAACGGGTTTTTGCCGGCCAGTCGATCGAGACGCTGCTTGCCGTGCTGATGTTCGTCCTGATGGGCATCACGCTGGAACGCTCCAAGATCGCCAACGACCTGCTAACGACCATGGCGCGGATCTTCGGCCCGCTGCCGGGGGGTCTGGCCGTGTCGGTCGTCGTCGTCGGCGCCTTCCTGGCCGCCTCGACCGGGATCGTCGGCGCGACCGTTGTCACGATGGGCCTGCTGTCGCTGCCCACGATGCTGCGCAACGGCTATTCGCCCGAGCTGTCCACCGGGGTCATCGCGGCCTCGGGGACACTCGGGCAGATCATTCCGCCCTCCATCGTCATCGTCCTCTTGGGCACGCTTGCGGGCGATCTCTACTCGACCGCGCAGGAGACCCGTGCGCAGAGCTTCGGCTGTTCCGATGCGCTGACTTACCTGGGCCGTCCGGCGGTGGTGTCGGTCGGCACGCTGTTCCAGGCGGCGATGCTGCCCGGCGTGCTGCTGGCGGTGCTCTATGCTGGCTACGCCTTCGTCTATGCACTGCTGAACCCCTCCAAGGCGCCCGCGGTCCATGTCGAATACAGCGGCGGCGAGACGATCACCCGCGCCGAGGGCCTGACCTGGTTCATCTTCGCGCCGGTCCTGCTGATCGGGACGCTGTTCCTGCTCTACGAGGTCAACGTCGTCGGCTCGCAGGACCTGACGGTGTCGAGCTATTCCGAAGGCACCGAGGGCGCGGTCCTGCGCACCAATGTCAGCGAAAGCTGTCAGGCCGCGATGATCGAGCTGCACGGGCAAGAGAAATGGGATCTGGCCCTCGAGCAGCAGCGCGCCATCGAGGAGTCGGGCGGGGCACAGGCCAGCGTCGCGCTGACACCCGAGCAGATCGAAGAGGCACGGGCCGCCAAGCTGGCCGCCGCCGCGCCGATCGGGACCGGGCTGTCGATCCTCGCGCTGGTGTTCCTGCTGACCTTCGCCTTCGCCCGCGGCGTGAAGCCCGCCGACGCGGCCGAGCCGCTGATGATCGGCGCGGCGGGGGCGGTGGCGATCCTTCTGGCGGACGTCTTCTTCGTTAGGCCCACGACATCGCCGATGTCGACGGTGCTCATCATCGCGCTGCCGGTGCTGGTGGCGCTCTGGGGCATGCGACACGCGGCGGGACGTCTGGCGCAGAACGAACTGGTGCGCGTGGTCTTCCCGCCGCTGGTGCTGATCGTCGCCGTTCTGGGCTCGATCCTCGGCGGGATCACCAACCCGACGCCGGCTGCGGCGCTCGGGGCGGCGGGGGCCATCATGCTGGCGGCCTATCGCAAGCTCAAGGAAGAGAACCGCACCGGCAAGATCATCATCAACTCCACCTTCGCGGTGGTGATCATGATCCTGATCGGCGCCAACTTCGACGTGCGCATCAACCAGAGCCAGGTCGGGCTGGAGAACTGGATCGCCTTCCTCGTCGCCTACGCGGCCTTCCTCTATGCCGCCTTTGGCCTGGCCTATGCGGGTTGGACGCTCTACCGCACCTCGGTGCTGAGCCCGGTGGTGCGCGAGACGGCCAAGGTGACCTCGATGGTGTTCACCATCCTGATCGGGTCGCAGCTGCTGAACCTCGTGGTGATCTCCTTCGGGGGCGAGCATTACATCCAGCAGTTCCTGCGCAGCTTCGACAGCGAGTTCCAGGTCTTCCTGATCGTGATGCTGGTGCTGTTCATCCTCGGCTTCGTGCTCGACTTCCTCGAGATCATCTACATCGTGATCCCGATCGTCGGGCCGGTGATCTACGGCGGCACGTTCGACCCGAAATGGGTGACGATCATGATCGCGGTGAACCTGCAGACCTCGTTCCTGACGCCGCCCTTCGGCTTCGCGCTGTTCTACCTGCGCGGGGTCGCGCCGCCATCGGTGACGACCGGCCATATCTACCGCGGGATCGTGCCCTTCGTGCTGATCCAGGTCGCGGGGCTGGCGCTGCTGTGGTTCGTACCGTCCATCGTGACCATCGTGCCGGACCTGATGCCGAACTGAACGGGCCGGGTCTGACCTGAAGGAAAAGCCGCGCCTTCGGGCGCGGCTTTGTTCTTTCGTGCCTCGCGCCGCCTGCGGCTGTGCGGGGCCGTCGGCGGCGGTTCAGCCGCGGCGCGCGGGGACGTAGCGGTGCAGGCTGGCGATGAAGGCGTCGATTTCGGCGGCCATCGGCCCGTGGTCGAAACCGGCGAGGGTTTCCGACGCGAGGGCGTCGGGCCAGAGCGCGCGATCGAGCCGGTCGCGGGTCGCCGCGTCGTCCTTGGCGAGGGGCAGGGCCTCGGCGGCGGTCAGCAGTTCCAAGCGGCGGTGGACGGCGCGCATGTCGCTGAAAGCGGCCATCATCGGGGCCAGCAGCGCGGGATCGTCCTGCCAGCTCTTGCCCGCGAAGAGGTCTTGCGTGACCCGCTGCCCGGCGCCGGTGCAGTCGTAGCGGACGCAGCCAGCGAAGCCGGTGGCATCGAGGCGGGCGTGGATCGAACAGGCGTGACCGGCAAGATTGGGGCAGGGGGTGCCCGCCGGTTTGTCGATGGCGAAGTCCTCGCCCCGGTCGAATGCCAGCGCCACGCAGCAGAGCGCGGCACAGTTGCCGCAATCGGCGGTGAGCGCGGGGCGGCTCATGCCCCGGCGCGGGCGGCCATCGCCGTGGCAAGGTCGCCGTAGCCGGTGAAGCGACGCTCGAACGCGAGGCCGAGCCGATGCGCCGCCGCCTCGGCCTGAGCCGTCAGCGCCGGATCCTCGGTCTGGGCGAGATAGACCAGCCGGTCGTAATTGCCGAAATACATGTCCCGCAGCTCCGGATGCCTGTCGAGGCCGAGCGGCTTGATGACGAAAGTCTCGAACTGGCGGGCGAGGAAATCGGTCAGGTAGAAGGCCGTCACCTCGTCCCGCGCGGCAAAGGCCGCATCGCCGTCGAAGAAGCTGTAGCAGTGCGGCCCTGCCAGCATCTCGATCCCCAGCCGGTCGCAGGTCGTTTCAAGCTGCCCGCCGGTGCCGCAGTCGGCATAGAGCACGAAGATGTCGTCGTAATCCGCGCGGAAGCGTTCGACCGCCTGTTCCACCGCCGGACCGATCCGTTCCGGGTGGTTGTGCAGGATGGCGGGCAGGCAGTGCAGGTCGTAGAGCTGCCAGTCGTTCAGCCGGATCAGCGCCAGGACCTCGCGCGCCAGCGCCCCGCAGGCCAGCAGCAGGACCTTGCCCTCGCCGCTGGCGGCAAGGCCGGTCCGTGTCAGCGCGCTGTCGTCGGGAAGCTCCATATCCGCCATGTGGCAGCGCGCCGCCGCGCGGTCAAGATGGCGCGGGGCCGAGGTAGCGGTCCAGCAGCGCCTCGGCGATCACGCGGACCGCCCGGCGCGCATCCTCGCCGCTGACCTCGGCGATGTCGTGCAGGGCGAGCATCGCCTCGCTGCCGGTTGCGAGCGTCAGCGCGCTGACGAGATCGCGGAAGTCGCCGTCCGACAGCCGGTGCCGGTCGGCGTCCAGCGCGGCCTCGAACATCGGCACCCGGCGCGCGCCGCGTAGCGAGCGTTTCCCGTTTTCGGCGATCCATGCGTCGAGGTTGCGGGCGAGGAAGGTGCGGAACGCGGTTTCGTGTTGGACGGACAGGTCGAAGATGTAGAGCGACACCGCCAGCACCTTCTCGCGCGAGGTGACGGTGCCCTCGATCACCTTGTCGTAGGGCCAGACCTGCACTGCCAGCCCCGCCTCGGCGGCCAGCACGGCGGGGTCCGAAAAGTAGCGGTAAGCGGTCGCGCGCGAAATGCCTGCGGCCTCGGCCGCGGCATTGACCGTCACCGGTTCGCCCCGCGCCAGCACCTCGCGTGCGCCGGCGAGGATCGCCTCGCGCGTCCGGGACTTCTGTGCACTGCGGTCCCGGGTCGTATCCGGGACCTGCCGCGTGTCTTGGCCTGCCATGTGCACCTTTCTTAAATGAGACTCTTGTCTCAATATGAGACGCATGTATCATGAATACAAGAATCGCATTTCAGAGGAAAGACCATATGACCGACCGCCATCGCACTTATGAAGTTCTCGGGATCCTGATGAAATTCCACGCCTTCCCGGCGGATGTGCAGGGCAAGTACTGCCTTGTCGAAGCCGTCGTCCCGCCGGGCTGCGGCGCACCGCCGAACCATCACGCGGGCGAGACGGAGGCGTTCCACATTCTGGAGGGCACGTTCGAGTTCATGGTCGACGGCAAGGTGTTCGAGGCAAAGGCCGGCGATCACGTCCGGGTGCCCGATGGGGCCGTGCATGCCTTTTCGGCCACCGGAGACACGCCCGGCCGGGTGCTGATCCTGAACGCGCCCGGCGAGATGCACGATACCTTTTTCACAGGGCTCGGTGTCGAGGTGCCGGACGATACGACCATGCCGCAGCCGATGGACGGCCCACCGGACGTGGCCCGTGTCGTGGCGATGGCCGAGAAGGTCGGCATGAAGGTGGTCGCGCCCGCTGGCGCCTGAATTCAGTTAAGGCAATTTCATAAAGAAGGGCCCGGACTTGCGTCCGGGCCCCATTTCGTTCCGCCTGTCGGCAGGCTCGGCTCAGCTCGCCACGCCCTGGTTGTGCTTGCGGGCGACGAAGGCTTTCGCCGTCTCGACCGCCACGGCCGCGTCGCGGCAATAGGCGTCGGCGCCGATGGCCTTGCCGAATTCCTCGTTCAGGGGCGCGCCGCCGACCAGCACGATATAATCGTCGCGGATGCCCTGTTCCTTCATCGTGTCGATCACGACCTTCATGTAGGGCATCGTCGTCGTCAGCAGGGCCGACATGCCGAGGATGTCGGGCTGTTCCGAGGCCAGCGCCTCGAGATACTTCTCGACCGAGTTGTTGATCCCGAGATCGAGGATCTCGAACCCTGCGCCTTCCATCATCATGGCGACGAGGTTCTTGCCGATATCGTGGATGTCGCCCTTGACGGTGCCGATGACCATCTTGCCCATCCGGGGGGCGCCGGTTTCGACCAGCAGCGGCTTGAGGATGGACATGCCGCCCTTCATCGCGTTGGCGGCCAGCAGCACCTCGGGGACGAACAGGATGCCGTCGCGGAAGTCGTTGCCGACGATGGTCATCCCGCCGACCAGCGCCTTGGTCAGGATGTCGTAGGGAGTCCAGCCGCGCTCGAGCAGGATGTTCACGCCCTCTTCGATCTCTTCCTTGAGACCGTCGTAGAGGTCGTCGAACATCTGCTGCACAAGTTCGTCGTCGTCGAGTTCGGAGAGGATGATCTCGTCGTCTTCGTCGGACATGGGTCGTCTATCCTTGGTGGCCGGGCATTGAGTCCGGGATGAGAGGGTTTCCCAACCCATCTGTCAAAACCGGCATTTCGACTGGCCAGATTACGACATGGGCGGTGGTTCAACCGACCTATAGACTGATTGTGCCTGCCAGAGTGTTGAAAAATCCTCATGCAGATCATGCCCTCAGGCGGGGTTCTGCCGTCTTTGCGTGCAGGGGGCTTGTCGATGTTCCCGTAATGTTCCAGGTTGAGGCATGGACCGCCCAATCGTCAGAACCCCCGGCCGCGCCGCGGCGTCGAACCCGGCCAACCGCTACGACCGCCTGCGGTCGGAGACGGAGGACGAGGCGTTCGGTTATGACGATGAACTGCCCGTGCTGCGCACCGAAGTGTCCGAGGAGGTGCCGCGCCGGGTGCTGACCTTCAACAGCTCGCCCGATCTGCCCTTCGATCGCTCGGTCAACGCCTATCGCGGCTGCGAACACGGCTGCATCTACTGTTTCGCCCGGCCCAGCCATGCCTACCTCGGCCTGTCGCCCGGTCTGGATTTCGAGACGCGGCTGATCGCCCGGCCAGACGCGGCCCGTATCCTGCGCAAGGAACTGGCGTCGAAGTCCTACCGCGTCGCGCCGATTGCCATGGGAACGAACACCGACCCCTACCAGCCGGTCGAGGGGCGTTACGCGATCACCCGGTCGTTGCTGGAGCTGATGGCCGAGACGCGGCATCCGGTGGGGATCGTCACCAAGGGGCGCCTGATCCTGCGGGACATCGACCTGCTGGCCGGGCTGGCGGAACAGGGGCTCGTGCGGGTCGGGGTCTCGATGACCACGCTGGACGCGGACCTGAGCCGCCGGATGGAGCCGCGCGCGCCTGCGCCCGCGATGCGGTTGCGGATGATCCGCACGCTGACCGAGGCCGGGATCCCGGTGCGGGTCATGACTTCGCCGCTGGTGCCGGGCCTGACGGATCACGAGCTGGAACGGATGCTGGAAGCGGCGGCCGAAGCGGGGGCCGTCGCGGCCAGCTGGATCATGCTGCGCCTGCCGCTGGAGGTGTCTCCGCTGTTCCGTGACTGGCTGGCCGAGCACTACCCCGACCGGGCGGCCCGCGTCATGGCGCGGGTGCGCGAGATGCACGGGGGCCGGGACTACTCCGCCGAATGGGGCAAGCGGATGCGGGGCGAGGGGCACTATGCCGGGATCATCGCGCAGCGCTTCAAGGCGGCCGCCCGACGGTTGGGGCTGGACCGGCCGCAGCCCGAGCTGCGCTGTGACCTGTTCCGGGCGCCGCGGCTGGATACCCGGCAAGGCGACCTGTTCGGGGATCCGTGTTGACTTGGCACGAGGGCAGCGCCATTAATTAACTTATGTGTTAAATAATGGAGGTGACGATGAGCGCTCAGCATTACGAAGGCGGATGTCAGTGCGGCAAGGTCAGCTACGAGGTCGACGTCGATCTCGACCAGGCGATCGTCTGCAACTGCTCGCGCTGCAAGCCGATGGGGTTCACCCTGACCTTTGCCCCGGCCGAGGCATTCAGGTTGAAGTCGGGCGAGGGCGAGACGACGGAATATCTGTTCAACAACAACGTCATCCGCCACCTGTTCTGCAAGACCTGCGGGGTGCAGAGCTTTGCCTACGGACAGATGCCCGACGGCAAGCCGGTGGTGGCTGTGAACGTCAACTGCCTGAAAGGCGTCGATCCGCGCGCGCTGTCCGTGACGGCCTACGACGGCGCGTCCATGTGACCGGCCAGAAGACTCAGGCGCGGCGGCGGCTGCGGCGTTCGCGCTTGGGGCCGTCGTCGCCCGTCCCGTCGCTGGCCGACGAGAAGCCGCCCAGTCGGGTGGCGATATCCTCGAGCGTCGGGCGCGGACCGCGCGGGCGGGTGCTGAGCGCCTCGTGCATCTTCTCCAGATGCTCGGGCATCGTGCCGCAGCAGCCGCCGATGATCGTGGCCCCGGCATCGCGGGCGAGGCAGGCGTAATCGGCCATCAGTTCCGGCGTGCCGTCGTAATGGATGTGCCCGTCGACATACTTGGGGATCCCGGCGTTGCCCTTGGAGATGATCGGCCGCTCGGACCCCTGTGCGACAAAGCCCAGCACGGTGCGCAGCAGGTCGGACGCGCCGACGCCGCAGTTGGCGCCATAGGCGATCGGCGGGTTCGGCAGCTTTTCGACCATCGACACCATGTCGGCCGAGGTCAGGCCCATCATGGTCCGGCCCGCGGTGTCAAAGCTCATCGTGCCGCACCACGGCATGTCCGCCAGGGCAAAGGCTTCGGCGGCGGCCCTGTATTCCTCGGGGGCGGAGATCGTTTCCAGCCACAGCACGTCCGCGCCGCCTTCCTTCAGGCCCTCGGCCTGTTCGTGAAAGATTTCGACGGCGGCGGCGTGGGTCAGGCTGCCCATGGGGGCCATGATCTCGCCCGTGGGGCCGACGGAGCCGGCGACGACGACCGTGCGGCCCGAGGCGTCCGCAACCTCGCGGCCCAGTTCGGCGGCGACACGGTTCAACTCGCGCACCCGGCCCTGCGCGTCGTGCAGCTTCAGACGGGCGGCGTTGCCGCCGAAGCTGTTGGTCAGGAAGATATCGCTGCCTGAATTCACGGCGTAGGCGTAGAGCGTCTTGATCTTTTCCGGTTCGTCCACGTTCCAGAGCTCGGGCGCATCGCCCGCGCCGAGGCCCATGTTGAACAGGTTGGTGCCGGTTGCTCCGTCCGCCATGAGCCAGTCGCGATCTTTCAGAAGGCGGGTCAGGGCGTCGGTCATAATGCGGCTCCGGTCAATGTCTGGGCGATGTCAGGGTCGTGCCCGGTGTCTCATGTCCGGCGTCGAAAGGCAATGGCGCGGGCCGCCAGCGCCTTTGGCCGCGCAAGCGGCGACGGGCGCGGTTCGGTCGAAGTCGCGCGGATCGCACGGGCCAGATCCGCGAGCGCCAGCGCCAGCCCGGCGCGGGTCGGTGCGGCGGCGTAGAGCGGTTCGCACCGCGGGGCGAAGGCGGATTTGAAGCGGATCAGCCCGGCGCCACCGCTGCGCTGCGCGATCTCGGCGCGCAGGCGGGCGGTCAGGCGTCCTTCACACGCCGGTCGGGCGGGCATTGCGGCCAGAGAAAGGCGGGGCACCCCGGCTGCGCGGGCATCGGCCAGGGCGGTTGCGATCAGGCTCTGCATCGTGCCGTCGGGCAGGTCGGGCAGGTGACGCATCAGGTCGAGCGTCCATTCCGCCGGGCCCTCGTGGAAGGTGACGAAGGCGATTGGCGCGCCGTCCTGTTCGGCCAGATAGACCCGCTGGGTTTCGACATAGGCGGGATCGAACAGGCCGACCGTCAGGCCGCGCGCGCCGCCATGGGCCTTGGACCAGATGCGGTCGATGCGGCTGAGATGGCCGAGGGGCAGGGTCAGGCCGTGACGGACCGTGACGCCCGCCTTTTCGGCATGGCGCAGCTTGCGCCGCAGCTGGCGGTGTGTGGAGCCGGAGAGGTCGAAGGCGGCAGGGGCGATCACCGCCTCGTCCGCGATCCGGGCCACGCGCCATCCGGCGCGGCGGGCCAGCGCGGCGTCACGCGCGGAAATCTTGTAGAGACAGGGGGTTCTGTTGGTGCGTTCAGCCTCTGCGTGAAGGGCAGGCAACAGGGCGCTGAGCCGCCCGCGCGTGGGGGCGAAGAGCAGGCTGAGGGCCTGTGCGGTGCCGATTACGGCGGCGCGGGCGCCGCGCGCCTCGAGCCCGCGGGCGCCGTTCTGCCGGGCGACCCCCAATTCGGCCCGCGTGGCCAGCGCGATGTCGCGCGGCGCCTCGGGCGACAGGCGCGGGCGGCTGCGGGCGGCCATGCCGCGGCGGAAGGGTCGCGCCATCGGCACCAGCGCCAGACATGCGGGCAGCGCGTAGTAGACGGCGCGGAAGGCCACGATGCTGGCCAGCAGTTCGGCATCCGGGACACTTGGCAGCAGCGCCACAAGCGCGAGTTCGAACGGCCCGACGCCGCCCGGCGTGCCGGTCGCCAGCGCGGCGCCGAGGGCGAGCAGGTAGGCGGCGAAGACGGTGCCGGGATCGGGCGCGAGGCCGGCCGGCAGGAGCATGTAGAACGCGAGCGCCGCGGCAGCGGTGTCCAGCGCGGTGAAGCCGAGGATCGCCGTCAGCGCGGGCAGGCTGGGCAGGTCGATCCGACGACCGAAGAACGGCAGTGTCGGAACGAAGAAGGCGGTCAGGGCCAGGCCGAGGGCCATGGCCAGGACGGCCGGGGATGTGAACCATGGCAGGGCGGCGACGGGAAAGGCCAGCGTCACCAGCGCCGTCACCACCGCCCAGGCCCCCATGAACGACACAGCGACCAAAGCCGACACGCGGGCGGCGTCGAGGGGGCTGAGGCCGGGCAGCATCCGCCAGCGCGCCAGCGCACCGGTCACGACGCCCATCCCCAGCACCTGCGACAGTGCGATGGCCGCCGCGCCGGAGCGCAGGGCGGCACTTGTGCGGACGCCGGTGCGCAGGTGCCGGTGCACCACCGCGTCATAGCGCCCCAGCGACCAGAAGCTGAGGGACGTCGCCGCCAGCGCGGCAAGCCACTGGAGCGGCGTGATCGCCCCGACGGCACCGCGCACAGAGGCGGCATCCAGCCCCTCGAGCCGGTCGCTCAATGCCACGATACAGATGATGCCCAACCCGATGGGGGCGGCCAAACGAATGATCCGCTGCGCCCGTGCGGCGCGCAGTTTTCCTGCCTGCAAGTCTGTCCCTCCACACTCTCACGGCCCGAGATAGGCCCGGTGCGTTACTGGCCGCTTAACGCGGTAGGGCTTCTTTAAGGCAGTTCTTGGGCGGGGACATCATACAAAAGTATGGGGCGCACGAAGCGCCCCATCTCAAACGTCATCACACTGGTCGGCAGTGCCCGGCAGGGCGCTGAAATGGTTCAGCTTTCCGAGACAAGCTGACCCTTGGCCACGATCAGCATCTCTTCCATCTTGGCGCGGATCATCGCGTCGTCCGCCTTGTCGCCCAGGTCGCCGGACAGCTTGCGCACCACGTCCTCGATCCCGGCTTCCTCGAAGTCGGAGTTGATGACCTCCTTGGCGTAGGCCTCGGCATCGTCGCCGGACTTGCCCAGCAGGCCGGCGGCCCAGAGACCGACCAGCTTGTTGCGGCGGACCTCGGCCTTGAAACGCATGTTCTCGTCATGCGCGAACTTGTTCTCGAAGGCGTTCTCGCGGTCGTCGAAAGTGCTCATGTCAGGTCCCCTTGCGGCATGATTTCCCACGATATGGCCTGCCGCGCGCTCTGGCGCAAGCCTTTGCCCCCGCCATTGCTTGCGACAATGCCGCCCATGACATATGAGGGCGCGACAGGCGGGACTCGGCCCGCCGCCGGATCGGAGAGCCCATGGCACGGCGCAAGAAAATCTACGAAGGCAAGGCGAAGATCCTTTACGAAGGCCCCGAGCCGGGCACGATCGTCCAGTACTTCAAGGACGACGCGACCGCCTTCAACGCGCAGAAGCACGCCACGATCGAGGGCAAGGGCGTCCTGAACAACCGCCTGAGCGAGTTTTTCATGACCGGTCTCAACGCGATAGGCGTGCCGACCCACTTCATCCGCCGCCTGAACATGCGCGAGCAGCTGTGCCGGTCTTGCGAGATCATTCCGCTGGAAGTGGTCGTGCGCAACTATGCCGCCGGATCGCTGGCCAAGCGGCTGGGGATCGAGGAAGGCACCGCGCTGCCGCGGCCGATCGTCGAGTATTACTACAAGGACGACAAGCTGGGCGACCCGATGGTGACCGAGGAGCACATCGCGGCGTTCAACTGGGCGTCCCAGCAGGACATGGACGACATCCTGGCGCTGGCGCTCAGGGTCAACGACTTCCTGTCCGGCGTGATGATCGCGGTCGGCATCCGGCTGGTGGACTTCAAGATCGAGATCGGCCGGGTCTATGATGGCGACTATCAACGTCTTGTCGTTGCTGATGAAATCAGCCCCGACAGCTGCCGCCTGTGGGACATCGAGACCGGGCAGAAGCTGGACAAGGACGTGTTCCGCCGCGATCTGGGATCGCTGACGGATGCCTACACGGAGGTCGCGCGGCGGCTCGGGGTGATCCCGAACGAGCCGACCAAGATGACCAAGCCGACGCTGATCAACTGAAAGGGCCCGAGATGAAGGCGCGCGTGCATGTAATGCTGAAGGACGGCGTTCTGGACCCGCAGGGCGAGGCCGTGCGCCACGCCCTCGGCTCGCTCGGGTTCTCGGGCGTTCAGGGTGTCCGCCAGGGCAAGGTGATCGAGCTGGACCTGGCAGAGGGCACCGACGAGGCGACCGTGAAAGAGATGTGCGAGAAGCTGCTCGCCAACACCGTGATCGAGAGCTACTCGGTCGAGATGTGACCGCCGGACGGGCGGGGTGATCCCCGCCCTGCGGGTGTCGTGAATTCCCAGAGAGCGAGACTGTGTGAACCGGGCCGCGCGGCGGGGCCGGGCGAATCGGTATGCGTGCCTCGCAACCCGCTGGACCTGCAGTCGGTATCGCGAGTGCGTCGCTGTGACCGGCTGCGCAGGTGTCGCTGACCATGGCCGACTTGCACGGCTGGGACCCGAGGGCGCCCTGCGTGAGGTTTGCGGTCCTGTGCATCTGTGAAAGCTTTGCATGGGATGGAGGGTGCGGAGGGGGGCTGTCTGCCCCTCGCGGTCTGCGACCGCGCCCCCCGAAGGTATTTGGAACCAGAAGAAGCAGGGGACCTGCTCTGGCGGGGGCCCCGGCCGCAGACGGGACAGGTGCTCGTCTGCCGGTGCGTTGGCGCCAAGGCGGGAAAACGGGAAAATCGCCTTGTTCACCGTACCGTCTTGCCCGTTTGACATGCGGTCGGGGTGGGGGACCCTGAGAACGCGTCGGAGCGGGGCGGGGTTCCGCGTGGCGCTTGATTTCCGGGATCGGGGGCTGGATTGTGCCGGAAAGGGACAAGGGAGGACCTGCCGATGAAAGCCGCCGTTCTGCGCGCCTACAACGAAGACCTGAGCATCGAGGATGTGGCGATGCCGTCCTGTCCCGAGGACGGGGTGGTGCTGAAGGTGCTGGCCTGCGGGGTCTGCCGGAGCGACTGGCATGGCTGGACGGGCGAGCATCCGCGGGTGAAGCCGGGGCAGATCGGCGGGCACGAGTATTGCGGCGAGGTGGTCGAGGCGGGGCCCGCGTCGAACTGGAAGGTGGGCGACGTGCTGGTCGCGCCGTTCATCCTCGCCTGCGGGACCTGTCCGCAGTGCCAGATGGGGGCGCAGAACACCTGTCTGGACCAGCGGCTGCCGGGCTTCATCGAGCCAGGGGCCTTTGCCGAATACGTGGCGGTGCCGCGCGATCACAACCTCGCCCGGCTGCCGGAGGGGATGAGCCCGACACTGGCCGCGGGGCTGGGGTGCCGGGTGACGACTTCGTGGCACGCGCTGACGGGGCGCGCGGCGCTTCAGGGCGGTGAATGGCTGGCGGTGCACGGGACCGGCGGGATCGGGCTGTCGGCGGCTCTGCTGGGGCGTGCGCTCGGGGCGCATGTGATCGTGGTGGATGTGGTGCAGGAGAAGCTGGACCATGCGCTGTCGCTGGGGATCGACGCAGCCGTGAACGCGAAGGACGGCAATGTCGGGGCGCAGATCAAGGAACTGACCGGGGGCGGCGCGCATGTGAGCGTCGAGGCGCTCGGGATCGAGGCGACGGTGAACGGGTCGCTGGAGTGCCTGCGGCCCCTTGGGCGGCATGTGCAGGTGGGGATGCCCGTGGGGCATACGGCGCGTATGAACGTGAACATGAGCGCCATTTATCAGGGCAATATCGCGGTCTACGGGACGCGCGGGATGCCGGCCTGGCGCTATCCCTCTCTGCTTGGATTGATCACCGCCGGAAAGGTGGATATGAGCCCGCTCATCGCACGGGAGATTCCGCTCAGCCGGACAGGCGCGGAGCTTGCGGCGTTCAACGGCCCGACGCCTCCGGGCGTGGCGGTCATCACCGACTTCACGCGCTAGGGAGTGCCCCCATGAAAGCCGCCGTCCTCGTTTTCCCCGGATCGAACTGCGACCGTGACCTCAAGGTCGCCTTCGAGCGTGCGGGGGCGGATGTCACGATGGTCTGGCACAAGGACACGCAGCTGCCCGAGGGGGTGGATATCGTAGGCGTGCCGGGCGGGTTCTCCTACGGCGACTACCTGCGCTGCGGGGCGATCGCGGCGAATTCGCCGATCTGCACGGAGCTGAAGCGCCATGTGGAGCGGGGGGGCTATGCGCTCGGTGTCTGCAACGGGTTCCAGATCCTGACCGAGACGCGGCTGCTGCCGGGGGCGCTGCTCAGGAACGCGAACCTGAAATACGTCTGCCGCACGGTGCCGCTGACGGTGCGGACCTCGGACTCGGTCTTCACGCGGGCATGGAACGCGGGGACGGAGCTGCAGATCCCGATCGCGCATCACGACGGGAACTACCGGGCCGACGACGAGCTGTTGCGGCAGCTGGAGGCGGAGGACCGGATCGCCTTCACCTACAACGACAACCCCAATGGCTCGGCCGGGGATATCGCGGGCGTGCTGAGCGCGAACCGGCGGGTGCTCGGCATGATGCCGCATCCCGAGCGGGCGGCGGACGAGGGGCATGGCGGGACCGATGGCCGGGCCATGTTCACCGGGCTGATGGACGCGCTGGTCGCGGCCTGACGGCGGGCTGAGGTTGGGGGCTCTGCCCCCGTCCGGCCTGTGGCCGGACTCCCCCGGAGTTTACCGGGCCAGATGAAGCCGGGGATCGGGCCCGTCCATTCGGGCAGGGCCTGACGGTCACGGTTCCATCACCTTATGGCGAAGAGCCGCCCATTCCGGGCGCCCGCGCTTGAGCGCGGCGGGGGGCGGGCGTATCCTGTCACGATCTTTTGTGCGGGACGCGAATGTCAGCGACGGACGATCAGGAGCAGGAACAGGGGCGGACGATCAGCTGGCGGGCGCGGGTCGCCCTGCTGATATTCGTCGCTATTGCCTGTTGCGTCGTGCTCGTCACCAACTGGCTGCTGACCGAGCGGTTCACCCAGAACACGCGCAACCGGGCGGAGCTGCGGCTGGCGCTCTATGGCGGGAACCTCGTCAGCGAATTGCAGCGGAATTCCATCGTGCCGCAGCTGCTGAGCCGCGACCCGGAGCTGATCGGGGCACTGAATTCGGGTGACTATTCGCGATCGACGCAGCGGCTGATCTCCTTCGTGGACGAGATCGAGGCGGCCTCGCTCATGCTGCTGGACGCGGACGGGCGGATCGTCGCCGCGACCGACCGCAACCGGCTGGGCGAGCAGCACCGCGCGCAGTCGTTCTTTGTCGACGCGCTGCGGTCCAACGGGACCGTGTTCTCGGCCCTGCAGCGCGAGACCGGGGGCTACCGGTTCACCTATTCGCGCAAGATCGAGACGCAGGGGACAGCTATCGGGGTCGTTCTGGTCGAGGTCGATCTGCAGAAATTCGAACGGGCCTGGGCCGGGTTCGCGGATGCGGTGCACGTGACGGATTCCACCGGCACGATCATCCTGGCCACCGAGCTGCGCTGGCGCGGCAAGTCCGAGGCCGACGCGCTGGCGGCCGAACCGCCGGCGAGCGCGATCCAGCGGGCGATCCAGGCCACCGCCGACTGGACGGCGCTGCCGGCCGACGCCTACCTGGGCGGCGAGGCGGTGATGCGGATGTCCTCGCGCATTCCGTTCCGGGGCTGGCAGATCACCAGCTACACGACCTATGCCAGCATCCGGGAACGGGTGAACGGGGTGATCGCCTCCGAGATCATGGCCTTCGCCATCCTGCTGGCGCTGGCCTTCTATGTTTTGAGCCGCAAGAACGCCCTGCAGAGCGCCTTCTTCCAGAAGGAGAGCGCGACGCTCCGGGCGCTGAACGAGCGGCTGCAGCGCGAGATCGCGGAGCGCGAGCGGGTGCAGGAGAACCTCGCCGTGGCCGAGCAGACGCTGGCGCAGTCGTCCAAGCTGGCCGCACTGGGCGAGATGTCGGCGGCGGTCAGTCACGAGCTGAACCAGCCACTGGCGGCGATGCGGACCTATCTGGCGGGCGCGGGGCTGCTGTTGCGGCGGAACCGGCCGGACGAGGCGCTGTCGTCCTTCCAGCGGATCGACGACCTGATCGAACGGATGGGCGCGATCACGCGGCAGCTGAAATCCTATGCCCGCAAGGGCGGCGAGGATCTGGCGCCCGTGGACATGGGGCAGGCGGTGCATTCGGCGCTGTCGATGATGGAGCCGCAACTGCGCCAGCGAAAGATACGGATGAACGTCGCCCTGCCGGACCGGCGGGTGATGGTGATGGGTGACCGGGTGCGGATCGAGCAGGTCATCATCAACCTGATGCGCAACGCCATCGACGCCACCCAGACCGTGCAGACCCCGGAAATCGACGTCCTGCTGGCCGCCGGCGAGACCGCCGTTCTGACGGTCCGGGACAACGGTCACGGGATCGACGACCTGACGTCTTTGTTCGAGCCTTTCTACACCACCAAGCAGCCCGGAGACGGTGTCGGACTGGGTCTTGCCATCTCTTCGGGGATCGTCAACGACCTCGGTGGACGACTGACGGCACGGAACGGAAGGGCCGGTGGGGCTGTTTTCGAGATGCAACTGCCTATCTTGTCAGAAGACATGGAGGCGGCCGAGTAGCCGAGCGGAGTAAATGAGCATGCAAAAAGGCATGAAGATTGCCATCGTCGACGATGAGCAGGACATGCGGCAGTCGATCAGCCAGTGGCTGGCCCTGTCGGGATACGACACCGAGACGTTTTCCAGCGCCGAGGACGCGCTGAAGAACCTCGGGCCGGAATATCCCGGCATCGTGATTTCGGACATCAAGATGCCCGGCATGGACGGGATGCAGTTCCTGAAGAAGCTGATGGGGACCGACTCTGCCCTGCCGGTGATCATGATCACCGGCCACGGCGACGTGCCGATGGCGGTCGAGGCGATGCGGATTGGGGCGTTCGACTTCCTCGAGAAGCCGTTCAACCCGGACCGGATGACCGAACTGGCCAAGAAGGCGGCCAATGCGCGCCGCCTGACGATGGACAACCGCCAGCTGCGGCGGGAACTGTCGGACGGGTCGCAGCTGATGAAGAAACTGATCGGCAACTCTCCGACGATGGAACGGCTGCGCGAGGACATTCTGGATCTCGGGCAGGCCGACGGGCACGTGCTGATCGACGGCGAGACCGGGACCGGCAAGACGCTGGTGGCGCATGCGCTGCATGCGGTCGGCGCGCGGGCGGGCAAGAAGTTCGTGCTGCTGTCCTGCGGCGCGATGGACGAGGCGCGGCTGGAAAAGCGGCTGTTCGGGCCGATGCTGCCCGAGGACAGCCAGCTGCCCGCGATCGAGGAAGCGCGCGGCGGGACGCTGGTGCTGGAGGATATCGAGAAGCTGAGCGAGACGCTGCAATCGCGCCTGCTGTCGGTCATCAATGAGCAGGGCACGCCCGCCGAGACGCGGATCGTCGCCATTTCCAACCTGCAGGAGCAGAACAAGACCTGCGAGGATGCGCTGCGGCCCGATCTGTTCTACCGGCTGGCCGCGCTCAGGATCACCGTGCCGCCGCTGCGCCAGCGTGGCGAGGATATCCTGCTGATGTTCACCCAGCTGTCCGAGCAGTTCGCGGACGAATACGGCTGCGAGACGCCCAACGTGACCGCGCAGGAGGCCGCGCAGCTGCTGCAGGCGCCGTGGCCGGGCAACGTGCGGCAGCTGATCAACGTGGCCGAACGGGCGGTGCTGCAATCGCGGCGCGGGTCCGGGACCATCGCCTCGCTGCTGATGAGCGATCACGACGAAATGCAGCCGGTGATGACGACCGAGGGCAAGCCGCTCAAGGAATACGTCGAAGCCTTCGAGCGGATGCTGATCGACAACACGATGCGACGGCACAAGGGCTCGATCGCGTCCGTGATGGACGAGCTGTGCCTGCCGCGCCGGACGCTGAACGAGAAGATGGCGAAGTACGGGCTGCAGCGGCAGGACTACCTGTAAGCCCTGCCACGCCTTGCCGCGCGCGCCCTTAGCCGGGCGCGCGTCGGTTGCTGCCCGCTGTCACACCCCCGTCGATCACCAGTTCCGACCCTGTCATGTAGCGTGACGCATCGGAGGCGAGGAACAGCACGCCGTTCGCGATCTCTTGCGGATCGGCGGCGTGTCCGATGGGGGTGTTGCGGCCCATCTCCTGACCGACGGACGGGCCGTTGTGGCCTGCGGCCTCGGGGCGGATCGCGTTCCAGATCGGCGTGTCGATGATGCCGGGATGGACCGAGTTCACCCGGATTCCGTCCCCCGCTGCGGTGCATTCCAGCGCCACCGATTTGGACAGCAGCCGCACGGCGCCCTTGGTGGCCGAGTAGCCCGCCAGCGACGGAGCGCCGCGCAGGCCCGCGATCGACGACATCACGACGATCGAACCACCGCGCCCGCCCTGTCGCATCAGCGGCAGGCCGTGGCGGATGGTCAGGAAAACGCCGTCGATGTTGACGGCGGTCTGCTTGCGCCAGTCGGCCAGCGACATCTGGGTGATCGAGGCAGCGGGCACGGCGATGCCCGCGTTGGCGACTAGGATGTCGAGGCGCCCGTGCGTGGCCTCGATGTGGGCGATGACCTCGGACCAGCGGGATTCGTCGGTGACGTCCTGCGGCAGGAACTCGGCCATGCCGCCCGCCGCTTCGATGTCGCGCACCACCGCCGCGCCGCCAACGGGGTCGAGGTCCGTCACCACAACGGTGGCCCCTTCGCCCGCCAGTGTCGTCGCGCAGCGGGCACCGATGCCGGATGCCGCGCCGGTCACGAGGGCGATCCGCCCGTCGAGTTGTCCCATGTCTGTGTCCTCCCTTGCTCCGGTGCCAGTGATGGCACGTTCGGGACCGCGAGGGGAGGCGCTATCGCCCCGAGCGCCTTTCTCTACATGCATGCAGTCGAAAAGGGTCGGATTGACCCATCGGGTATCCCTCTGTATCCCGATGGATACGGAGGGATTCATGCCAGACGACGGATTGCGAAAGACGGGTGCCCCGCAGGGGCGCGAGGCGTATGACCGGCTGATCGAGGCGATCCGGGCCGGATCGCTGCTGCCCGGCGACAGGCTGACCGAGACCGATCTGGCGGCACGGCTGGGGATCAGCCGGACCCCCGTGCGCGAGGCGATCCGGCTGCTGGAGGCCGACGGGCTGGTGACGCATGTGCCGCGCTTCGGCGCGGTGATCCGGCAGCTCGATTATTCCGAAGTCACCGAGCTCTACGACATGCGCACGACGCTGGAGGCAACGGCGGCGGGACTGGCCGCGCGGGCGGCGTCGGACGTGGAGATCGACGAGATCGCCGCGATCAATGCCGAGATGGCGGCGGCGGGCAGCAACGCGGAGCGGGCGGATCTGAACCGCCAGTTCCACCTGGCGCTGCTGGACGCGGCCAAGAACCGCTACCTGATCCGCGCGGTAAGCACGCTGCAGAAGAGCATGCTGATCCTCGGGCCCACGACGATGGCCGAGACGAAGCGGTTCGCGCAGGCGGCGGACGAACATGAATGGGTCGTCGCGGCGCTCCGCGCGCGGGACCAGGTGGATGCGGAGAACGCGATGCGCCAGCACATGCAGGGCGCGCAGCGGATGCGGTTGCGGCAGCTCAGGCTGCGGGAGAGGCAGGGGGAGGACGGCGTATGAGCGATCTGGCCGGGGTCGACTGGGATCTGGTCGTGGTGGGGGGCGGCAATGCCGCGCTCTGCGCCGCGATCGAGGCGGCGGAGACCGGGGCGCGGGTCGTGCTGCTGGAGGGCGCGCCGGAGTTCTATCGCGGCGGTAATTCGCGGCACACGCGGAACTTCCGCTGCATGCATCGCGGGCCGCTTTCGGTGCTGACGGATGCCTATGGCGAGGACGAATATTACGACGACCTGATCCGCGTGACCAAGGGCCAGACCGACGAGGGGCTGGCGCGGCTTGCGATCACGACGTCCGAGGATTGCCTGCCGTGGATGGAGAACCACGGCGTGCGGTTCCAGCCGTCGCTGTCGGGCACGCTGTCGCTGAGCCGGACGAACGCCTTCTTCCTAGGCGGGGGCAAGGCGCTGGTGAACGCCTATTACAACACGGCCGAGGACCTGGGCGTGGCCATCGCCTACGAGGCGCAGGTGAAGCACGTGGTGGTCACCGGCGGGCGGTTCGAGGCGGTCGAGGTCGAGATCGGCGGCGAACGGCTGACCATCCGGGGCAGGGCGGTCGTGCTGGCCTCTGGCGGGTTCCAGTCCGACCTGGACTGGCTGGCACGGGCATGGGGTCCGGCGGCGCGGAACTTCCTGATCCGGGGCACGCCCTACAACCGGGGCGTGGTGCTGAAGGACATGCTGGATCAGGGCGCCGAGAGCGTGGGCGATCCGACCCAGTGCCACGCGGTGGCCATCGACGGGCGCGCGCCGCAGTATGACGGCGGGATCGTGACGCGGCTGGACTGTGTGCCGTTCTCGGTCGTGGTGAACCGCGACGGCGAACGGTTCTATGACGAGGGCGAGGATGTCTGGCCCAAACGCTATGCGATCTGGGGGCGGCTGGTGGCCGCGCAGCCGGATCAGGTGGGTTATTCGCTGATCGACGCCAAGTCGCGCGACCTGTTCATGCCTTCCGTCTTTCCGCCGATCGAGGCGGGCAGCATCGGGGAACTGGCCGAGAAGATGGGCCTGCCGCGCGAGAAGGTGGAGGCAACGGTGGCCGCGTTCAATGCTGCCTGTCGGCCCGGCACGTTTCATCCGACCGAGCTGGACGGGCTGGCGACCGAGGGGCTGGAACCGGCCAAGACGAACTGGGCGCGGCCTTTGGATACGCCGCCCTACTACGGCTATTCGCTGCGCCCCGGCGTGACCTTCACCTACCTCGGGCTGAAGGTCGACGACACCGCGCGGGTGACCGGGCCGGAGGGGCGGTACGAAAACGTCTGGGCGGCGGGCGAGATCATGGCGGGGTCGATCCTGGGGCAGGGCTATCTGGCCGGGTTCGGGATGACCATCGGAACGGTATTCGGACGGATTGCAGGCAGGGAGGCCGCGGCGCATGTCGCTTGATCAGGTGAACGCGGGCGCGCCCGCGCTGGAAGAGGCGCGGCGGCAGCTCGAGATCTGCAACGCCTGCCGCTATTGCGAGGGATACTGCGCGGTATTCCCGGCGATGACCCGGCAGAAGGCCTTCGCGGACGGCGACCTGACGCAGCTCGCCAACCTCTGCCACAACTGCCGGGGCTGCTATTACGCCTGCCAGTATACGGAGCCGCATGAGTTCGCCCTGAACCTGCCGGCGGCGCTGGCGGATGTGCGGGTGGAAAGCTGGGAGCGTTACGCATGGCCCACCGGGCTGGCGCCGATGTTCCAACGTAACGGGCTGGCCATCGCGATGGCGGTGATCGCGGGCTTCGCCCTGCTGTTCGCGGCCGTCGCGGCGCTGCCGGGGGGCGGCGAGGGGTTCTATGCCTACCTGTCGCACGGGGCTATGGTGGCGATCTTCCTGCCCGCGTTCGTCTTTCCAATGGTGGCGATCGGGATCGCCCTGCGCCGCTACTGGGCGGATGTGGGCGGCAAGGCGCTGCGGGCGTCGGACGTCACCGGGGCGCTGCATGATGCCGGGCGGATGAAGAACCTCGACGGCGGGCAGGGGCAGGGCTGCAACTTCGAGGACGGTGACCGGTTCTCGAACGCGCGGCGGATCGCGCACCAGCTGATCCTCTACGGGTTCCTGCTGTGCTTTGCCTCGACCTCGGTCGCGACGCTGATGCATTACCTGATGGGGTGGGAAGCGCCCTATGGCTTCTGGACGCCGCCCAAGATGCTTGGCGTGCCAGGGGGGATCCTGCTGGTCGCCGGTGTGCTGTGGATGGCGTCGCTCAAGGTGAAGGCGGACCACGACCTTGGGGCCAAGAACGTCGCGGGTGGCGAGATCTGGTTCTACATCGTGCTGCTGGTGGTCGCGGCTTCGGGGCTGCTGCTCTACGCGCTCGGCGGGACCGGGGCAGTGGCGGTGATGCTGCCGCTGCACCTCGGGTCGGTGCTGACCTTCTTCCTGCTGATGCCCTATTCCAAGATGGTGCACGGCTTCTTCCGCCTCGCCGCGCTGATGCGGGACCGGCAGGACAAGGGCTAGGCCTACTCCGCCGGGGCGAAGCCGGTGATCAGCTGGCGCAGGCCGATGGCCGCGCCGGCGAGGATCGCGGCGAAGGTCACGGGTGCGGAGAAGGCCAGCAGCGAGAAGGCCGAGATGCCTTGCCCCACGGAACAGCCGACGGCTAGGATCGCGCCGGGGCCCATGATCGCCGCGCCGAGGATCTGGCGGCCGAGTTCGCGCGGATCCTCGCAGGCTTCCCAGCGGAAATGCCCCTTGGAGTAGGAGCCGAGGACCGCGCCGATCAGCACGCCGAAGACCGAGCCCGCCGAGAACGACAGCGCGGTGCCCGAGGCCGTCATCATGTATATGATCGTGTCCCCGATGGGCGCGGCAAAGGTGTGGGTCTGGACCGGTTCGGCGTCGAACCCATTGGCGGCGACCCATTGCGTGCCGACCCAGCCCGACACGACGGCGAGCCCGACCACGAGGCCCCAGACGATATGCGAGGGCGAGGCGAGCATCCGGCGCGACGACAGGCCGAGCGCGATCAGCGCCGCGCCGATGACCGCGCCGGTCAGCAGCGGCGGGATGCCGAGGTGCAGGGCCGCCAGTTGCGAGAAGCCCTGCGGGCGCTCTGCGCCGGTTTCGACCGGGAACAGCCAGACGCGGGTCTGGGCGAGGGGGCCGGACATGACCACGTATGCCGAGATGCCCATGACGAGGACGATGAAGAACGACCGCAGGTCGCCGCCGCCGAGCCGCGCCAGTGCGCCGTAGCCGCAGTTGCCCGACAGCGCCATGCCGTAGCCGAACATGAGGCCGCCGATGATCGAGCCGAGCGGATTCCAGACCTGATCGAGATAGGCGGTCTGTCCGAAATCCAGCAGGCCGAGCGCCGCCGCCCCGTGCGCGCCGATGATCGCGGCACCGATGGCCAGCGCCCACATCCGCATCCGTCGGTCGTCCGAGGAATAGAGCCAGTCCTCGATCGCGCCGAGGGTGCAGAAGCGCCCGATCCGGGCGGCGAGGCCCAGAACGATGCCGCCCGCAAGCCCGATGAGGGCGACGGCATTCGCGTCACTCATGTAATCCAGCAGCATTGACGGCCCTTTCGTGTCCCGGCGCGCGCCGGCGACGGCGGGCGTCAGTCCTCCCGACAGAAGAGGTCGTAGACAACTTCCATGATCTTGCGGGGCCGGTCGTCCGTCAAGCTGTAGTAGATGGTCTTGCCATCACGGCGCGGTGTGACGAGCCCTTCGAGCCGGAGGCGCGACAGCTGCTGCGACACGGCGGCCTGCCGGGCCGAGAGCAGATCCTCGAGTTCGGTCACCGATTTCTCGCCGGTGGCGAGGTGGCACAGGATCATCATCCGGCCTTCGTGCGAGATCGCCTTGAGGAAGTTCGACGCGGTGGTGGCGTTCCGCAGCATGCGGTCCATATCCTCGGCGCAGGTGTTTTCGTCGAAGACGGGAAGCGAGGTGCCGCGGTCCTCGGTGTCGTATTGATCTTCGGAATTCTGCTGCAAGGTCATACGTCTAGCCAGCCTTCTTGTAATCAATCTGCGCCCGGTCCAGCATCATGCCGAGCAAGCCCCAAAAGAAATCCTCACCGGGATACCCTTCCATGCGGTCGATTTCCACCCCGTCGCGGACCAGCACGAAGGTCGGGGTAAAGGCAATCTTGCGCGCCAGCGTAACGCCGTCGGGCGTGCCCTCGGTCTTGTCGAAGCGTTCCAGCGGGGCGGCTTCGCCCTCTGGCGTCTTGGGGTAGATCGCGGAGACCTCCCGGTCCCAGCGTTCGCACCACGCGCAGCCCGGCTGCTCGGCCATGAGCAGGCGGGTCTCGGCGAGGCCGAGTGCGGGGGCGAGCGACAGGAACCCTGCCGCGAGAATTGTCATCAGTCGCATGTCGATGTCCGATTGACGGGACCAGCAGGGCAAACATAATCTTATATTTGAATTTCTCAACCGGGTTCAGGCTGCGGCATGTTCGACGTATCGTTTTTCGGCGCTCTTGTTGCAGGTCTGCTGTCTTTTCTATCACCCTGCATCCTGCCGATCGTCCCGTTCTACCTGAGCTATCTCGCCGGCGCGGGCGTTCACCAGATCGCGGCGGGGGGCGAAGCACCGCCGGGCGTGCGCCGCCGGGCGGTAATCGCGGCGATCATGTTCGCGCTCGGGGTCATCACGGTCTTCATGGGGCTGGGGGCGACGGCGACGGTCTTCGGCCAGATGGTGCGGGAATATTTCGACGTCCTCAGATGGGTGGCGGCGGCGATTATCATCGCCATGGGGCTGCATTTCCTCGGGGTGATCCGCATCGGCATCCTTTACCGCCAGTTCCGCGCGGATGCGGGCGACACCAAGGATGTCAGCCTGCTTGGGGCCTTCGTCATCGGGCTCGCCTTCGCCTTTGGCTGGACGCCCTGCGTGGGGCCGGTGCTGGCGGCGATCCTGTTCACCGCCGCCGGGGCCGAGACGGCGACGCGCGGTGCGATGCTGCTCTTCGTCTACGGGGTGGGGATGACCGCGCCCTTCGTGATCGCGGCGCTTTTCATCGGGCCGTTCATGCGCTGGATGGCGGGGTTCCGGAAACATCTGGGCACAGTGGAAAAGGCCATGGGCGTGCTGTTGATCCTGTTCGGCGTCCTGATCGCGACCAATACCGTGAACATCATCGCCCAATGGATGCTGGACACCATCCCGTGGTTCAGCTCCGTCGGGTAAGTGGAGGAGAAATCATGCGAAAACTTCTGATCCTGCTGGCGACGCTGCTGACCGCAGGCCATGTCGCGGCGGCCGAGATGGGCGACGACGGGCTGCACAAGGCAGCCTGGATGCACGACACGTTCAAGGACCTGCGCGACGATCTGGCCGAGGCCAATGCAGAGGGCAAGCGGCTGATGATCCTGATCGAACAGCGCGGCTGCATCTACTGCCGCAAGATGCACGAGGAGGTCTATCCGACCCCCAAGATCGACGCACTGCTGAACGAGCGATTCTTCGTCATCCAGATGAACATGTTCGGCGACACCGAGGTGACGGATTTCGACGGCGAGTCGCTGTCCGAGAAGGACGCCGTCAGCAAGTGGGGCGCGATCTTTACGCCCACCATGATCTTCCTGCCCGAGGAGGTGCCCGAAGGTGTCTCGGCAGCCAAGGCGGCGGTGGTCACGATGCCCGGCGCGTTCGAGAAAGGAACGACCTATAACCTGCTGAACTGGGTGCTGGAAAAAGGCTATGCCGGTGACGAGCCGTTCCAGAAATACCATGCCCGGAACCTCGGCAGCTGGAAGTGACGAAAGTTGCGCGGGGCGCTGCAGCGCGGCAAGAATATTTAAATTCATGTAAGTGAATTTGATGTTGCGTTTTGTCGCGTCCGTGGCCTACGGTATGCAACAGCCCACAGCGCCGGAGAGGCGGCGCAACGCGCTCAGGGGAGGAAACATGAGGCTTACAGCAACAGCACTGGCCGCCACGCTGGTCGCAGGTGTCGCCATCGCGGCGCCGGTCGCGCCGGACGACGTGGCATATGACGGCGGCGCCATCGAGGCATCGCTGACCGGCACGGCGGGCGATCCCGAAAACGGCAAGGCCATCATGACCAACCGGGCCAAGGGCAACTGCGTCGCCTGCCACGAGGTCACGGCGCTGAGCGCGGCGCCGTTCCACGGCACCGTCGGCCCGACGCTGGATTCGGTCGGCGATACCTGGTCCGAGGCGGAACTGCGCGGGATCGTGGCCAATGCCAAGATGACCTTCGACGGGACGGTGATGCCGCCCTTCTACAAGGTCAGCGGCTTCACCCGTCCGGGCGACGGCTATACCGGCAAGGCCGCACCGGCCGATCTGGCGCCGATCCTGACGGCGCAGGAAATCGAGGATGTGGTCGCCTTCCTCAAGACCCTCAAGGAATGAGCGACAGAGATAGGAGACATATGACGATGAGCTTCACACGACGCGATACACTGGCGCTTGGCGCCGGCGCCGCGCTGATGACGTTCCTGCCGTTCCGCGTCAACGCGGCGGCCGAGGACGCGATCGCGGCCTTCACCGGCGGCGCCGCCGTGACGGATGGCGGGGTCGACCTGACCGCGCCCGAAATCGCCGAAAACGGCAACACCGTTCCGATCGAGGTCGGCGCCGAGGGCGCGGCCGCCATCCTGCTGCTGGCGACCGGCAACCCGACACCGGGCGTCGCCACCTTCACCTTCGGTCCGCTCGCCGGCGCGTCGCGCGCGGCGACGCGCATCCGCCTTGCGGGCACCCAGGACGTCGTGGCGATTGCCAAGATGGCCGACGGTTCGTTCGCGCGTGCGTCGAAGACCGTCAAAGTCACCATCGGCGGCTGCGGCGGCTGAGCGTAGGAGAACCGGATCATGGCAAACGATGCAAAACCCCGCGTGAAGGTGCCGAAGTCGGCATCCGCCGGCGAGGTCATCACGATCAAGTCGCTGATCAACCACCAGATGGAAAGCGGTCAGCGCAAGGGCAGCGACGGGAACCTCATTCCGCGCTCGATCATCAACCGCTTCACCTGTGACTTCAACGGTCAGAACGTGGTGGACGTGAAGATGGAGCCCGCGATCTCGACCAACCCGTATTTCGAATTCGACGCCAAGGTCGATGCCTCGGGCGAGTTCAAGTTCACCTGGTACGACGACGACGGCTCTGTCTACGAAGACGTCAAGCCGATCACCGTCGGCTAAGGGCTTGCCCTGTCCCGCGGGGCCGCGGGGCAGGGTCCATCAGGGGAGGAACACCATGAAATTCAAGGCATTGTCCGTTGCCGCGCTGGCCCTTGCGACCACCGCGACCCTGACATGGGCCGAAGCCGACGACGACCAGCTGGTCATCAACGGCGATCTCGAGATCACCACCAAGGCCGCCGCGCCCGCGCATCTGGACGGCGCGCTGGACGAGGTCATTTCCGGCTGGCATTTCCGGGACGACGAGACCCAGGCGATGGAGCAGGACGACTTCGACAACCCCGGCATGATCTTCGTCGACAAGGCGCGCGATCAGTGGGCGATGGTCGAAGGGTCCGAGGGCAAATCCTGCGCGTCCTGCCACAACGACCCGGAAAGCATGGCGGGCGTGAAGCCGACCTATCCCAAGTGGAACGAGGCGGCGGGCGAGGTGCGGACGATCCAGATGCAGGTCAACGCCTGCCGGACCGAACGGATGGGCGCCGAGCCGCTGAAGCTCGACTCGGACGACGCGCTGAACATGGAGGCGCTGATCGCCTCGGTGTCGCGCGGAATGCCGATGAACGTGGCGATCGACGGCCCGGCCCAGGAAACATGGGCGAAGGGCAAGGAGATCTACTACACCCGTTTCGGCCAGCTGGAACTGTCCTGCGCCAACTGCCACGAGCAGAACTACGGCAACTACATCCGCTCGGACCACCTGAGCCAGGGTCAGATCCAGGCGTTTCCGGCCTACCGTCTGAAGGACGCCAAGCTGGTCGGCGTGCAGGGCCGCTTCCGTGGCTGCGTGCGCGACACCCGTGGCGAGACCTTCGCGGCGGGCAGCCCGGAGTTCATCGCACTGGAGCTCTACGTCGCCTCGCGCGGCAACGGCCTGTCGGTCGAGGGCCCTTCGGTCCGCAACTAACCCGGAACCCCGCGCGGGCCTGACCTCGCGCGGGGTTTCTCGCTCTTAAAGCATTCACACATGCGCATGTGTGTCGAATTCAGGAACCAGTGACATGATCTCGAGACGCGATTTCCTGCAGGTGTCGATGGCCGCCTCGGCCATGCTCGGCGCTTCGGGCTTCGGCAAATGGGCGCGGCTGGCCGCGCAGCAGACGCTGACGCAGGACCAGCTCCTGCAGTTCGACACGTTCGGGAACGTCTCGCTGATCCACGTCACGGACATCCACGCCCAGCTCAAGCCGATCTACTTCCGCGAACCCTCGGTCAACATCGGCGTGGGCGAGAACAAGGGCGCGGTGCCGCACATCACCGGCGCGGACTTCCGCAAGTTCTACGGGGTGGAGGACGGCAGCGCCTATCACTACGCCCTGTCCTCCGGCGATTTCGAGGCGCTGGCCAAGGGCTATGGCCGGGTCGGCGGCCTCGACCGTGTGGCGACCGTCATCAACGCGATCCGGGCCGAACGGCCGGATGCGCTGCTGCTGGACGGCGGCGATACCTGGCACGGGTCCTACACCTGCTATCAGACCGAAGGCCAGGACATGGTCAACGTGATGAACGCGCTCAGGCCCGACGCGATGACCTTCCACTGGGAATTCACGCTTGGCTCCGCGCGGGTCGAGGAGCTGGTCGGCGGGCTGCCCTTCGCGGCGCTTGGCCAGAACATCTTCGACGCGGAGTGGGACGAGCCGTCGGAGCTGTTCCCGCCCTACAAGATGTTCGAACGCGGCGGCGTCAAGATCGCGGTGATCGGTCAGGCCTTCCCCTACATGCCGATCGCCAACCCGCGCTGGATGTTCTCGGAATACTCCTTCGGCATCCGCGACGAGAACATGCAGGAAATGGTGGACGAAGTCCGTGCCGAGGGCGCGGAGCTGGTGGTCTGCCTGTCGCACAACGGTTTCGACGTGGACAAGAAGATGGCGTCCAAGGTGACGGGCATCGACGTGATCCTGTCCGGCCACACCCACGACGCGCTGCCCGAGCCGGTTCTTGTGGGCGAGACGATCATCGTCGCCTCCGGCTCCAACGGGAAATTCGTCAGCCGCGTCGATCTGGACGTGCAGAACGGCCGGATGATGGGCTTCCGCCACAAGCTGATCCCGATCTTTGCCGACGTGATCGAGCCGGACAAAGAGGTCGCGGCGCTGATCGACGCGGAGCGCGCCCCCTACGCGGATGCACTGAAAGAGGTCGTCGGCCAGACCGACAGCCTGCTCTACCGGCGCGGCAACTTCAACGGGACGTGGGACGACCTGATCTGCGAGGCCCTGCTGAGCGAGCGCGAGGCCGACATCGCGATGTCCCCCGGCGTCCGCTGGGGGCCGAGCCTGATCCCCGGCGACGACATCACGCGCGAGGACATCTGGAACGTCACCTCGATGTCCTACGGCGAGGCCTACCGGTCCGAGATGACCGGCGAGTTCATCAAGGTGATCCTCGAGGACGTGGCCGACAACATCTTCAACCCCGATCCCTACTACCAGCAGGGCGGCGACATGGTCCGCATCGGGGGCATGGGCTACCGCATCGACATCACCAAACCGCAGGGCGAGCGCGTCAGCGAGATGACGCTGCTGAAGACGGGCGAAGCCATTGATCCGGCGAAGAATTACGTCGTCGCGGGCTGGGCCAGCGTGAACGAGGGCACCGAGGGACCGCAGATCTGGGACGTGGTCGAGGCGCATATCAAGAAGATGGGCACGGTGACGGTCGCGCCGAACAACAGCGTGACGGTGGTCGGGGCCTGAACATCGGAAAGGGAGGAAAACCGATGATGAAGACCGGACTGGGCGCTGCCGCGCTCGCACTGTGCCTGACGACCGGGGCATGGGCCGAAGGGATGATGCACAAGGTCGCGGTCCACGTGGACCAGAACGACCCGCAGGTGCTGAACATGGCGCTGAACAACGTCCAGAACCTCGCCAGCTACTACAAGGAGAACGGCGACCAGGCGACAGTCGAAATCGTCGCCTATGGCCCCGGCCTGATGATGTTTGTCGAGGGCAAGAGCCCGGTGGCGGACCGGATCTCGGCGATGGCGCTGGAGCTGGAGCACGTCACCTTCTCCGCCTGCGAGAACACGCTGGAAAACATGAAGAAAAAGCAGGGCCAGGATATCGCGCTGCTCGACGAGGCACGGATCGTGCCGTCCGGCGTGGTCCGGCTGATCGAGCTGCAGGAACAGGGCTATGCCTATGTGCGCCCCTGACGGGCGGATGCCCGCACGGGGCAGGTAATACGAAACTGGAGTTGATGATGGACACTGAGAAGAAAGGACAGTCGCGCCGCGCTTTCCTGACCTCGGCCGCCGCTGTCGGGGCAGGGGCGGTCGCGGCAGGCGCGGTGCGCGCCGCCGGGCCCGACCCGCTGATCACCGAGGTCCAGCCATGGGCCTCGGGCACCGGGCTGGGTGTGGATGCGACGCCATACGGCATGCCGATCGAGTTTGAATCGGATGTCATCCGGCGCAACGTGCCCTGGCTGACGGCCGATCCGATCAGCTCCATCAACTTCACGCCGATCCACGCGCTCGATGGCACGATCACCCCGCAGGGCTGCGCCTTCGAGCGCCACCACTCCGGCGCGATCGAACTGCGCAAGGAAGATTACCGGCTGATGATCAACGGGCTGGTCGACCAGCCGCTGGTCTTCACCTACGCCGACCTCGAACGCTTCCCGCGCGAGAACCACGTCTACTTCTGCGAATGTGCGGCCAACACCGGCATGGAATGGGCGGGGGCGCAGCTGAACGGCGCGCAGTTCACGCACGGTATGATCCACAACATGGAATATTCCGGCGTCTCGCTCAGGACGCTGCTGAACGAGGCCGGGCTCTCGGCCGCCGGCGACCTCACGGACAAGTGGGTTTATGTCGAAGGCGCCGACGCTTCGTCCAACGGCCGCTCGATCCCGATGGAAAAAGCGCTCGACGACGTGCTGGTCGCCTTCAAGGCCAATGGCGAGGCGCTCAGGATGGAACATGGCTATCCCGTCCGGCTGGTCGTGCCGGGCTGGGAAGGCAACATGTGGATCAAGTGGCTGCGCCGGATCGAAGTCACCGCGCAGGCCATCGAGAGCCGCGAGGAGACGTCGAAATACACCGACACCCTGGCCGACGGCATCTCGCGCAAATGGACATGGGTGATGGATGCGAAATCCGTCATCACCAGCCCCAGCCCGCAGGCGCCGATCACCCATGGCAACGGACCGCTGGTGATCACCGGTCTGGCGTGGTCGGGCCACGGGCGGATCACGCGCGTCGACGTGTCCAAGGACGGCGGCATCACCTGGGAAACCGCGCGGCTTGGCCGGACGCAGGGCGACACGAAGGCGCTGACCCGGTTCTACCTCGACACCGAGTGGAACGGCGAGGAGATGCTGCTGCAGTCCCGCGCCATCGACGAGACGGGCTATGTCCAGCCGACCAAGGCGCAGCTGCGCGAGGTGCGCGGTCTGAACTCCGTCTATCACAACAACTGTATCCAGACCTGGCACGTCACGCCCACCGGGGAGGCAGAGAATGTCGAAGTCTCTTAATCTGTTGATGCCCGCCCTCGGCGGCGCGGCGATCGTCCTCGGGGCGGCCTATGGCCTGTCCACGCGCGACTACCGCGCGCAGGAGGCCGAGATGGCGCAGACCCAGGCCGAAACCGCCACCGCGCGCGCGGCAGCGGCCGAGGAAAAGGCCGGTGCCGCATCGGAGGCGGCCAAGACCGCCGAGGCCCGGCTGGCCGAGGTCGAGGCCGAGGCGAAATCCGCCGTCGACGCGGCCACGGAAGAGCTCGAGGCGCTGAAGACACGGTTGGCACAGGCCGAAGAGGCCGCCCGCAACGCGTCTTCCGGCGATGCGCCGGTCAAGGTGGCCGCGGACACCGGTCCTGCCGAAACGCCCGCAGCGCCCGAGGGCGGTTACGGGATCGGACGCGCCGCGCTGCCCGAAGAAGTCGCGGCATGGAACATCGACGTCAGCCCGGACGGCACCGGCCTGCCGGTCGGCTCCGGCTCGGTCGAGGATGGTGAGCGGATCTTCTCGGAAAACTGCGCCGCATGCCACGGCGAGTTTGCCGAAGGGGCGGGCAACTGGCCCAAGCTGGCAGGCGGCGACGGTTCGCTGGCGGACGAGGACCCGCTCAAGACCGTCGGCAGCTACTGGCCCTACCTCTCCACGACCTTCGATTATGTCCACCGGTCGATGCCCTTCGGCGCGGCGCAGACGATGTCGGTCGACGACACCTACGCGATCGTCGCCTACATCCTCTATTCCAACTACATCGTCGAAGACGACTTCGTCCTGTCGAACGAGAACTTCCTCGACGTGGAGATGCCGAACGCCGACGGGTTCATCGTCGATGACCGTCCCGAGACGGAATACGCCAAGTGGCGGGTCGAACCCTGCATGGTGGATTGCAAGCCCTCGGTCGAGATCACCAAGCGCGCCACCGTGCTGGACGTGACGCCGGAAGAAACCGCCGCCAAGGACGTGGCGGCGGGCGGCGGAGCGTCCTCGCAGGACGAGGCAAAGGTCGAACCGGTCAGCGCGGAGACCCCGTCAGCCGAGGCTCCGAAGGCCGAGGAAAGCGCGAAGGCGGAAACGGCCTCCGCCGATCCGGAACTGGTCGCGGCCGGTGAAAAGGTCTTTGGCAAGTGCAAGGCCTGCCACGAGGTCGGTGCGGGGGCCAAGAACAAGACCGGGCCCGAGCTGAACGGCGTCATCGGGCGGGTCATGGGGTCCATCGACGGCTTCAAGTACTCCAAGGGCTTCCAGCAGGCGCATGACGAGGGCCGGGTCTGGGACGAGGCCGCGATGGCCGAGTTCATGGCCAATCCCAAGGCCTTCATGAAGGGCACGCGGATGTCCTTTGTCGGGCTCAAGAAGGACGAGGATGTCGCGGCCCTGATCGCCTATCTCTCGACCATCCCGGAGTGAGCCGGTGCGCGCCCTGATCCGTTCCTCCCTGCTGGTTGGCGCGACCGTCCTCGCGACGGACGCACCGGCCAGCGAATTGGGCGACGCGGGGCGGGGCGAAAAGCTGTTCAGCCAGTGCAAGGGCTGTCACCAGATCGGACGGGGCGCCGAGAACCGGATCGGCCCCCACCTCAACACGCTCTTCGGCCGCAAGGCCGGGGGGCTGGAGGACTTCCGCTACTCCAAGAGCATGGCGCGCGCCGGTGCGGCCGGGCTGGAGTGGCACGCCGAAACGCTGGACGGGTTCCTCGAGAACCCGCGTTCCATCGCGTCGGGCACGCGGATGAGCTATCGCGGCATGAAGGACGACGGGCAGCGCGCTGATCTCATTGCCTATCTCCGGGTCCATTCCGACAGTCCGCGCGACATCCCCGAGGCCGATCCGACGGCAAGCGGGACGGATCACGATGTCGATCCGGAAATACTCGCCATCGCCGGCGACCCGGAATACGGCGAATACCTCTCGTCCGAATGCAAGACCTGCCATCAGTCGGACGGCGGCGATGACGGAATCCCGTCGATCACGCTCTGGCCGGTCGAAGACTTCGTGGTCGCGATGCATGCCTACAAGGAAAAGAAGCGTCAGAACCCGGTCATGCAGATGATGGCCGGCCGGCTGAGCAACGAGGAGATTGCGGCGCTGGCCGCGTATTTCGGGGCGCTGGAGGAGGACTAGCGCGCCATATTTTCAGGGAGGAGATACTATGGCTTTGAACAGACGGGTCTTTCTGGGAACGACAGCGGCCCTTGCCGCAACGCTGACCGCGCCCGCGGCGATCGGGCAGGCCCGGCCACGGGTCGTGGTGATCGGTGGCGGTGCAGGCGGGGCGACCGCCGCGCGCTATATCGCCAAGGACAGCAAGGGTGCGGTGGACGTCACGCTGGTCGAACCGACGCGGACCTACTTCACCTGCTTCTTCTCCAACCTCTACCTCGGCGGGTTCCAGGAACTGGCCGACATCGGCCACACCTACGGGACGCTGGCGGCGGACTACGGCATCAACGTCATCCACGACTGGGCCACCGGGGTGGACCGGGACGCCAAGACCGTCACGCTCGCGGGCGGGCACACGCTGTCCTATGACAAGCTGATCCTGTCGCCTGGCATCGACTTCGTCGATGGCGCGGTGCCGGGCTGGGACGTGACCCAGCAGAATCGGATGCCGCATGCCTACAAGGCCGGGTCGCAGTCCGAACTGCTCAAGGCGCAGCTGATGGCGATGCCCGAGGGCGGGACCTTTGCAATGATCGCGCCGCCGAACCCCTATCGCTGCCCGCCGGGACCCTACGAGCGGGTGTCGATGGTGGCGCATCTGCTGAAGCAGAACAATCCGACGGCCAAGATCCTCGTGGTCGACCCGAAGGAGAAGTTCTCGAAACAGGCGCTGTTCGAGGAAGGCTGGGCCAAGCATTACGGCGGCATGATCGAACGCATCGGCCCGGATTTCGGCGGCGGCAACGTCAAGGTCGATGCGCAGGCGATGACCGTCGATATCGACGGCTCGGTCGAGACGGTGGATGTCTGCAACGTCATCCCGGCGATGAAGGCGGGCCGGATCGCCGAGATCGCGGGCGTGACCGAGGGCAACTGGGCGCCGGTGAACGCGGCGGACATGTCGACCAAGGCGGACCCGGATGTCTACGTGCTGGGCGATGCGGCGGCGCAGGGCGACATGCCGAAGTCCGGCTTCTCGGCCAACAGCCAGGCCAAGGTCTGCGCCAACGCCGTGCGGGGCGCGCTGACCGGGTCCAAGGTGTTCCCGGCCAAGTTCTCCAACACCTGCTGGTCGCTGATTGCGCCCGAGGATGGCGTAAAGGTCGGCGCGACCTACGAGGCGACGCCGGAGAAGATCGCCTCGACCGAAAGCTTCGTGAGCCAGACGGGCGAGGATGCGGACACCCGCGCGGCGACCTACCGGGAATCGCTGGGCTGGTATCAGGGCATCACCGCGGACATGTTCGGCTGATGCGGATGTGACAGGGCGGCGGGACTTTGCGCGATATCAACGACCCGCCGCCGCAGCCGTGACAGGCTGAAACCCAAAGGAGATTCCGATGCGACACCTGTCTCTTGCTCTGATCCTCGCACTGCCCCTGCCGGCAGTTGCGGAAGAAATCGTGGCCGTGCCTTTCGAGGGCAGCTACGACGATGCCGCTTTCGCGGTCGAGAATGCCATCGTCGGACGCGGGCTGGTCGTGGACCACGTCAGCCACGTCGGCGAGATGCTGAACCGCACGGCGGCGGATGTGGGCGCGACGAAGCAGATCTTCACCGACGCGCAGGTGTTCCAGTTCTGCTCGGCCGTGGTGTCGCGGCAGGTGATGGAGGCCGATCCGCTGAACGTCGGCTACTGTCCTTACGGAATTTTCGTATTCGAGAACGAAGACGGTGTGAAAATCGGTTACCGAACCTATCCGGACGGGCCGATGGACGTGGTCGAGGACCTGCTGAAAGACATCGTCGAAGAAGCCGGAGGCTGACTTTTCAATGGATTACAACGCATACTTCGCATCCGAGCTGACGCGGCTGAAGGACGAGGGCAATTACCGGGTCTTCGCGGATCTGGAACGGCACCGGGGCCAGTATCCCGCTGCGACATGGCGCGGCGACGGCGGTGAGCGTGACGTCACCATCTGGTGCTCGAACGACTATCTCGGCATGGGCCAGCACCCGGTGGTGATCGAGGCGATGCACGGCGCGCTCGACAGCTACGGCGCGGGCGCTGGCGGGACGCGGAACATCTCGGGCACCACCCATGCGCATGTGCTGCTGGAACGTGAACTCGCGGGCCTGCACGGGAAAGAAGACGCGCTGCTCTTCACCTCGGGCTACGTGTCGAACTGGGCCGCGCTCGGGACACTGGCGTCGAAGGTGCCCGGCATGGTGGTGCTGTCGGACGCGCTGAACCATGCCTCGATGATCGAGGGCATCCGCCATTCGCGGGCGAAATGCGTGGTCTGGAAACACAACGATCTCAGTGACCTGGAGGCGAAACTTCAAGCGCTTCCCGTGGACGCGCCCAAGATGATCGCCTTTGAATCGGTTTACTCGATGGACGGCGACATCGCCCCGATCCGCGAGATCTGCGATCTGGCGGAGCGCTACGGCGCGATGACCTATCTGGACGAGGTGCATGCGGTTGGTCTCTACGGCCCGCGCGGCGGCGGCGTCGCCGAGCGCGAGGGGCTGATGGACCGGCTGACTGTGATCGAGGGCACGCTCGGCAAGGCGTTCGGCGTGGTCGGCGGCTATATCGCCGCCAGCCGCGAACTCTGCGATTTCGTGCGCTCCTTCGCCAGCGGTTTCATCTTCACCACCGCTCTGCCGCCGGCCGTGGCCGCCGGAGCGGCCGCCTCGATCCGGCACCTAAAAACCAGCAGCGCCGAGCGTGAGCGTCAGCAGCAGGTGGTGGCCGAGGTTCGGGCGCGGCTCGATGCCATCGGGATCCCGCATTTGCCGAACCCCAGCCACATCATCCCGGTGATGGTCGGCGATCCGGTGAAGTGCAAGTTCATCTCGGACATGCTGCTGCGCGACTACGGCATCTACATCCAGCCGATCAACTATCCGACCGTGCCCAAGGGAACGGAACGGCTGCGGATCACCCCGTCGCCAGTCCATTCGCCCGAGGATGTGAACCGTCTGATCGGCGCGCTTTCGGACCTGTGGCGGCAGTGCGAACTGGCCCGCCGTCCGATGGCGGCGCAGTAGCGGGGTTGATCCAGAGCAAGGTGCGGATCGCGTAAAGAGTTTAGGCCAAGCATATGGAATGGCTCATCGAAACCCTTGGCGATCCCGGCGCGCTCGGCCTCGCCGGCGCGCTTGTCGGCCTGCTGTTCGGCGCGGCGGCCCAGCAGTCGCGCTTCTGCCTGCGCGCCTCGACGGTCGAGGTGGCCGAGGGCCATCCCGGCCCGCGCCTCGCCGTCTGGCTGCTCGCCTTCTTCACTGCGGTGTCCAGCGTCCAGCTGGCTATCCATTTCGGTATTCTCGACCTCTCCGGCGCGCGGGTTCTGGCTGCCACCGGCTCGATGAGCGGGGCGGTGATCGGCGGGCTGATGTTCGGCACCGGCATGATCCTCGCCCGCGGCTGCGCCTCGCGCCTGCTGGTGCTGGCCTCGTCCGGCAATCTCCGCGCGCTGGTCTCGGGCCTTGTCGTGACGCTGGTCGCGCAGTCGGCCTACAAGGGCGTCCTCAGCCCCGCGCGCGAGGCGATCTCGGCGCTCTGGACCATCCCCGGCGGCGGCGAACGGAGCCTTGCCGCCATGCTGGGCCTCTCGCCGCTTGCGGTCGGGGCGATCGCGCTGTTCTGCCTAGGCGGGGCTGTCGTCTATGCCATGCGCAACCGCGTTCCGGTATGGCACATGGCGACCGGGGCGCTGGTCGGGCTGGCCGTGGCGCTCGGATGGTGGGCGACCTTCGCGATCTCGCAGGTCTCGTTCGAGGTGGTGCCGATCTCCTCCGTCACATTCACCGGGCCCTCGACCGACACCTTGATGGTGCTGGTAACGCAGCCGCGCGTGACGCTGAGCTTCGGTATCGGCCTCGTGCCGGGCGTGGCCGTCGGGGCAGGGTTGGCGGCCCTGCTGACGCGGGAATGGCGGCTGGAACGGTTTGGGGCCGACACGCCGATGGAGCGCTACCTGGTCGGTGCGGCCCTGATGGGGTTCGGCGCGATGCTGGCGGGCGGCTGCGCGGTCGGCGCGGGTGTGTCAGGCGGCGCGGCGATGTCGGTGACGGCCTGGACGGCGGTGTTCTGCATGTGGGTCGGCGCGATGGTGACGCAACGTGTCCTGACGCTCCGCATGGGGCAGAGCGTCAGCGCCTGATCCTCAGCCCGCGTCAGGCACGAAACGGAAACCGTCGCCGCCGCGCTCCGCCCGGCCGATCCCGCCTTCGCCAAAGTGGAACCCGATCAGCATAGTTCGGTCCTGCGCCACCCGGTCGATCAGCGCCGCGCGGGTGGCCGCACCGGTCTCGGCGTCCTGATCGGAGCCCGCCAGCCATCCCGGACGGCGGAAGGCGATGTGGTGGTTGCCGATGGCATCGCCGACGATCATCACCGGATCGCCGCCCCTGTTGATCTCGAAGGACATATGGCCCGGCGTGTGGCCATGCGTGGCGACGGCCGCGACGCCCGGCAGGACCTCTTCACCGTCATCGAAGAACTCGAACCGGTCCTCCATCGCCTCCATCCGCCGCTTCGCCCCCGCGGCGAACGAGGCCCGTTCCGCGCCGATCGTCTCGACCGTCTCGGGGTTCCACCAATAATCCCATTCGGTCCTTCCCATGTAGTGGGCGGCATCCGGGAACATCGGATCGTCGAAATCGTCCAGCAGGCCCCAGAGGTGATCGGGATGCGCATGGGTGAATACGACATGGGTGATCTCTTCGGGTGCGACCCCGGCCGCGTCGAGCGAGGTCAGCAGCTTGCCCGCGCTCGGCATGAAATGACTGCCCGCGCCCACGTCGAACAGGACGGTGTTCGTCCCGTCGCGCAGCAGCGTGACGTTGCAGGGCGGCTCCATCCGGTCGCGCGACAGGCCGTATTCGGCCAGAATCCCCGCGAGTTCCTCCTCGGGCAGACCGGCGCCGATCATGCTGCCGGGCAGCACGAGGTTGCCGTCGCTGACGATGGTCAGGGTGGCACCGCCCATGGCGATCTCGGAGAGAGCGAAGCGGGGAAGGGCGAGCGTGGCCCCGAAAGCGGCGGCGGAGCGCAGCATGGTGCGGCGGGTCGGCATGTGGAGTCCTCCTCATATTCGCATATGTTAATAGAATGGAGCCGGGCACGCGGCAACAGCTTCGGTTGGTCGCAGTTGTTCCGGACGGCGGATGCGGGCAGGAAGAGCCCATGACGCCAGAAGCCAGAATCGCCGCCGCCGCCGAGGTGCTCGACCGGATCCTCGATGGCACCTCCGCCACGCAGGCCCTGCTGGCCTGGGGCCGTGCCAGCCGGTTTGCCGGGTCAGGCGACCGCAATGCGGTCCGAGATCATGTTTACGACGCCCTGCGCCGGCGGCGCAGCGCGGCGGCCCGCGGCGGCGGACTGACGGGGCGCGGGCTCATGATCGGGTTGCTGCGCGAAGCGGGCCAGGACCCGGCCAAATTTCTCACCGGCATGGGACACGCGCTCCAGCCGCCTGATGCCGCCGAAGCCGAGCGATGGCGCGACCCTGAACCCGGCGCCGAGGCGCTGGATTTGCCAGATTGGTTGGCCGAACGGTTCCGGGACGCCCTTGGTGACGACTGGCAAACGGCGGCAGAGACGCTGAGGCTGCGGGCGCCTGTCTATCTCCGGGTGAACCTGGCGAAAATCGAGCGCGACCAGGCCGTTGTCGAACTCGCCGCATCAGGCGTCACTTCTGTTCCCAGCCCCGTGTCCCGTACCGCGCTGAAGGTGAGTGAGGGCGCGCGGCGCATCGCGCAGACAGCGGCCTACACCGAAGGGCGGGTAGAATTGCAGGACCTCGCCAGCCAGCGGATCGCCGAAGACCTGCCCCTGTCCGATGGACTGAGGGTGCTCGACTATTGCGCCGGCGGCGGGGGCAAGGCGCTGGCCATCGCCGCGCTGATGCGGGGCGACATCGCATGCCACGACATCGATCCGCGCCGTATGGCGGACCTGCCAGCGCGCGCCCGCCGCGCGGGAGTGCGTGTTGCCCTCGTGGACAGGGCGCAGGTCGATCGCGCGGCACCTTACGACCTCGTCCTGTGCGACGCGCCGTGCTCTGGCAGCGGGTCATGGCGGCGCGACCCGGAAGGCAAATGGGCCCTGACCCCTGAGCGGCTGACAGAGCTGATGTCCATTCAGGACAGCATCCTTGACGAGGCGGCGGCGCTGGTGGTGCCCGGCGGGATGCTGGCCTATGCGACCTGTTCGGTTCTGAAGGAAGAAGATGAAGATCGGGTGAACGCATTTCTCGGGCGTCATCCCGGCTGGGTCTGCCGCATGGCGCGCCGCTACGGGCTGGATGAGGGCGGGGACGGCTTCTTTGCGGCGCACCTGATCCCTCCAGGCGGAGCCGGGGCGTGAAATTTGTCCGTCGCAGGCAGACGTTAGGGCAATCTTAACCCTTCTGCCGCCAGATGGTGGCCAGAGCGTGTCGCCCCTTCTGCGATGCCCTGGAAGGGAGGATGTCTTGGCCCGAGGTGCTGGTACTGCAGGGGCTCTCACGCGATTGTCGGTGTCGCTTGCGCCGCGGCTTGTCCTGCTGCCGGTCATTGCCCTGTCACTGATCGCCGCAGCGGTCGTGCTGAAGGATCCGGGCGCGTCTCGTCTCTTCGGGGCGGGTGGCGCGACGGTGATGATCGTCTTTGCCGTCCTCGGCACGCTGTTGCATCTGCATCGCCTGCGCGAGGCGGCAGCGACTGACGCGGTTGCGGATTTCGTCGCGGATGAAGCGGCGCCGTCCTTCATCACCGCTGCAGATGGCGAAATCCTGCATTCGAACCGTGCCGCGGCCCGCACATTTCCCAGGGTCGGCGCCGGGCTGACCGCGCTGTTCGACGGCATTTTCGCAAGCCCTGCCAGTGTTATGCGACGCCTCCGGACACGTGCCTCCGGCCAGGGCAGCGCGTCCGAGGACGTGGTTACGCAACAAGGCCACGCGCGCCTTTCCGTCCATCGGCTGCCACGAAATCGTCTGCTCTGGCGGTTCGAGGAGTTCTCGGTGCCTGTTCAGGGTGCGAACGGGTTCGATCTCGCGCTGATAACGGTGGGCCGGTCCAATTCCATCCTGTCGATGAATCCGGCGGCGCGGCGGCTGGTCGGTGCCCGGCCCAGATCGCTTCAGGCTCTCTTCGAAACGCTGCCGCTGCGATCCGGGGAAACGCATGACCTGGTCACCGCCACGGGTCGGATCGCCGTCCGTGTCCTGCAGATTGGCGAAACGGGCGGCCGGCGTGAACTGGTACTGCTGCCCGAGACCGGCGGTCAGGTGGAACGCCTTGGCGGGCTGGAGGATCTGTTGTCCTCGCTGCCCGTGCCGATCCTGCTGCTGGACGCCGCGGGAACGGTCGAGCTGGCGAACATCCCGGCCCGCGACATGCTGGGCCCGGACTGTCACGAGGGTGCACCACTCTCGGCGTTGCTGGAGGGGCTGGGCCGTTCGCTGACCGATTGGCTGGCGGAGGCGATTTCCGGCCGCGGTCCGATTCACTCCGAGTTTCTGCGCCTGTCGGCCGACGAGTCCGAAACGTTCGTCCAAGTGACGCTGAAGCCGATTGACCGGGGCGGGAGCAGGGGCGTCATCGCGACGCTCAGCGACGCGACCGAGCTCAAGACACTCGAGGCTCAGTTCGTCCAGAGCCAGAAGATGCAGGCCATCGGCCAGCTTGCCGGAGGTGTCGCGCATGACTTCAACAATCTTCTCACGGCCATCTCCGGCCATTGCGATCTGCTGCTGTTGCGTCACGATCCCGGTGATCCGGACTACTCGGATCTCATCCAGATCAACCAGAATGCGAACCGGGCCGCGTCGCTGGTGGGGCAGTTGCTGGCCTTTTCGCGCAAGCAGACACTGCGGCCCCAGGTGCTCGACCTGCGCGATACGCTGAGCGATCTTACCCATCTTCTCAACCGGCTGGTCGGCGAAAAGGTGCGTCTGACGCTCAGTCACGATCCGTTGCTCCGCACCATACGCGGTGACAAGCGGCAGCTTGAACAGGTGATCATGAACCTCGTCGTCAATGCGCGCGACGCCATGCCGGACGGTGGCGACATACGTATCGTGACCGAAAGCTTGCGACTGTCCGAACCGATGAAGCGTGACCGGGCCGAGGTGGCGGCCGGCGAATACGTGTCGGTCAAGGTAATCGACACCGGTCGCGGTATTACGCCTGACAAGCTGGCCAAGGTCTTCGAGCCTTTCTTTACCACCAAGCGGGTCGGCGAAGGCACCGGCCTCGGGTTGTCCACGGCCTACGGCATCGTGAAGCAGTCCGGCGGGTTCATCTTCGCCGACAGCGAAGCCGACCAAGGCACGTGCTTTACCCTGCTTTTTCCGGTCTACGAGGCGCGGTCGCGACCGACGGGATGTTCCCAGAAGGCCGAGGGACCCGGCGCCCGGCGGCCGGGGCGGTTTGCCGAAGGCGTCGTTCTGCTGGTCGAGGACGAGGCCCCTGTCCGCGCGTTTGCCAGCCAGGCTCTGCGGTTGCGCGGCTATACGGTGCTGGAGGCGGACAGCGCCGAGTCCGCGCTCGAAACCCTGAACGACCGGGATCTCAAGGTGGATATCTTCGTGACCGACGTGGTGATGCCGGGGCTGGATGGCCCCAGCTGGGTGCGCAAGGCGCTGGAGTCCCGGCCCGAGGTGCGCGTGGTCTTCGTGTCGGGCTATGCCGAGGAGAGCTTCGGCGACGCGCAGGCGCATATACCGAATTCCGTCTTCCTGCCAAAACCGTTCTCGCTGACGCAATTGACCGAGACCGTGCAACGCCAGCTGCACTGACGGTGCAGGCGGTTCGACCGCTGCGGGCAGGTCATGCGACACGCTGGACGGGCCGCGTGATCAGGTCTTGGCATACCTCCGAGTGACGCGATCACAGTCGGGATCCTGGCTGTCCGGAGATGCCGGTCGGGCCGGGCCGCCGATCCTTGTGATCCGCTCCCGCGGCAATCGGTGAATTCGTTTGCGGGGCCGCCTTCAAAGGGGGCACGCCACGTGGATCGAACCTCTCAGCGGCGGCGACGCATGAGGGGGTGATGATCCTCGACGAGATCCTTCAGGCGCTCGTCAAGGACGTGGGTGTAGATCTCGGTCGTGGCCAGGTCAGCATGGCCCAGCAATGTCTGGATGGCGCGCAGGTCCGCCCCCCCGGCAAGGAGGTGCGTGGCGAAGGCGTGGCGCAGGGTGTGCGGGGTCACCTTGTCCGGGGACACCCCGGCGGCGACAGCGATTTCCTTGATCAGAAGGTAGAACCGGTTTCGCGTCAGGTAGCCCTGCTTGCCGCGCGAGGGAAACAGGTGCCGCGAGGGGGGATGGCCCTTCTCGCGCGCGGCCGCATCCTCGGCGTCCCGCATCGCCAGCCATTCCGCCAGCGCGGCGCGCGCCGGGGCCGAGAGGGGCACCATGCGTTCCTTGTCGCCCTTGCCGCGGATCAGCAGCATGCGCGGATCGCCCCGAGCCGAGGACACAGGGAGCGAGACCAGTTCGGTCACCCGCATCCCGGTGGCATAGAGCAGCTCCACGAGACAGGTGTTGCGCAGCCGGTCCGCGGGGCTCCGCCCGTGATCGTGGGCGGCGAGGATCAGGCGGTCGACCTCCTCGATCGTCAGGGTCCTGGGCAGCTTCTTGTCCCGGCCGGGGCCGCGGATCTGGATGGCGGGGTTGTCCTCGCGCCAGCCCTCGTCAAAGGCGAACCGGTAGAGCTGCTTGAGGGCGGACAAACGGCGCGCGCGGGTGGCGCGGCTCAGGCCCTGCGCGTCGCAGAAGACGAGGTAGGCCTCCATCTCGGCCCGACCGGCGGCGGCGAAACTGCTGCCGCGCCGTTCCAGCCATGCCGCCACATCCTTCAGGTCCCGGCCATAGGCCAGCAGCGTGTTGCGCGCGGCGCCCAGTTCTGCTGCCTGCGCGTCGAGAAAGGCCGATATCCAGCGCGCGTCCTGATGCATCATCGGTTCCGGTCGAGGATCAGCAGCTGCAGCGCCGCCTGCCGGGCGGTGTCCTCCAGCCCCACGGCGCGGAACGTCGCCAGTGCGCGCACGGCATCCTTGTGTTCCCCCTGGACCCCGCTGGCATAGAGCGCGATGGCCTGCAGCAGCAGTTCGCCCAGCCGGTTCGCGGCGATCATCTGGCGCGTTTCCGGTATGGCCTGCGCGGGATCGGCGAACGCCTGCGCCACCGCGCGAGCGAGGGCAGAGGGTGCATCTTCGACGCGCGGCGTGCCCTTGGCGAGGCCGATCAGGAAAGTCTCTTCGCGCGTCGCGGGTGTCAGCGTTGCGGCGGCGGCCTCGTAGCCCGGCGACAGCATCGCCATGCGGAAGGCGGTCCGGCGCGCGGCCGATCCGGTCAACTGAACATCCGCCAGGTCCGCGCCGTAGAGCCCGGCGAACAGCACCTCCAGCTCGACGCTGCGCATCGCGGCCCAGGCGGCCGTCACGCGATCGCCGATTTCGTCCGTGTCACGCGCCTGCATGGCGGCATCGAAAGCCTGAACCGCCGCCACCCGGTCCCACACCCCGCCCGAAGCGGCGGGCCGGCGGGCGGTGTAGACACCCAGCAAACGGTTGCCGCTGAGCGCGCCGGTCCGCGCCAGCCGTTCCACCGCTTCCAGCTCGGCCTTCCAGCCGGACACGTCGCGGAGGTCGGCGATGGAATAGGCGCGGGGCAGGGTTGCGGTCGCCAGCGGCTGGCCGAGCGCCTCCTGCAGGCGGAAGATCATCGGCGTGACCTCGGACGGCGGCGCAAGGGCGGGCCGTATCTCGATCAGCTCGGGTTCGAGGAACAGTTCCAGCAGCACCTCGGTGCGGCTGTCGAATTCGCCGAGCGCCCGCATGGTCGAAAAGGTCAGCATCGCGGCATTCCAGTCGCCGAGCCGGGCCATGCAGTAGACCTGCGCGGCGGTGCCCGGCGACAGGTCGGGGCGGGCGGCGATGCGGGCGCAGGCCTCGGTCTCGGTGCCGGTCAGCAGGGCCATGTCGAAATAGCGCCGGAAGAGGCCCGGATGGCGTTCCGGTCCGACATGTTCGGCCAGCGCCTTGGCCGGTTCGACCGAACCGAGGTCCACCAGCCGGTCCAGTCGCGCCAGCAGCAGGTCGGGCTGGTCCCGCGCGGTGTCGGGGGGCAGGCTTTCCGTCAGCAGCAGGGCATAGAGCAGCGCCTGCATCGCAGGCAGCCGTTCCACGCGCACCCGCTCCAGCGCGCGGTCCAGCCGGGCGGGGTCCGACCCGCGCCACAGCGACACGGGCAGACCCGTGACCGAGGTGGGGATCAGCCCGACCGGGCCGTCGATCCGGCCGTCCAGCGGGGTGACCGACACATCCGGCACGCCCGCCCCGGCCGAGACCGGCGGTTCGTCAAGCGGCAGCGCCGCCCGGCCCGGCGCCGCAGGACCGCCACGCGAGGCTCCGCCATCCGGTCGCAGCGCGGCGACCGTGTCGTTGTGATCCAGCCATTCGATGGCCGACATCGGTTGCTGCGCGGCCAGAGGACCGCCCAGCATCAGGGGCAGAAGCAGCGGGAGGAGGTGTCGGTTAATTGACATCCAGAATCACGGGGGTCCGTATCTCGGTCTGCGGCGGGGTAAAGTCCACGCCGAACCATGGCCCGAGGTAGGCATAGGCCACAAGGGCGACACCCAGCAGGACCGCGAGGAAAAATAGCCAGCGAATAACGAAGAACATGCCTGCCTGCCTGATGTCCCGTTCCGGATGAGATCGCGTTTTGGCGTCTTATAACTGGCATTTCCGGCAAGATCACGTCATTCAGGGCGAACCGTAAACAAATGCGCGAGAGCCAGCCGAGCCGGACCGGAAAATGCCCTACAGGTTGAAGAAAACAGTGGTTCTCGTCGGCATGATGGGGGCCGGGAAAACCGCGGTCGGGCGGGTACTTGCGGCTGAACTGGGCGTGCCGTTCCTCGATTCGGATGCCGAGATCGAAGAGGCGGCGGCGATGAGCATTCCCGAAATATTCGCCCGCGACGGTGAGCCGTTCTTCCGCCGGAAAGAGGCGCAGGTGATCGAACGGCTGCTGACGGAGACGCCGGGAATCCTTTCGACCGGCGGCGGCGCCTACATGCAGGAGGCCAACCGCAGGGCGATCCACGACGCGGGTGTCGCGGTCTGGCTGGATGCCGATCTGGACTTGTTGTGGAAACGTGTCAGGGGCCGCGACAGCCGGCCCCTGCTGAAGACCGACAACCCCCGCGCCACGCTGGCCGCCCTTTACGAAAAACGGGTGCCCGTCTATGCGCTGGCGGAACTGAGCGTGAAGGCAAGCCCGGCCTATTCCCTGCAGGACATGGCGGGGCAGGTGGTCGCGGCGCTGCTGACCCGACCCGACGTGCTGGAGACCACATGACCGAAACCGTCCGTGTCGACCTGTCCGAGCGGAGTTACGACATCCGCGTCGGGCCGGACCTGCTGTCCCGCGCCGGGGCAGAGATCGCGCCATATCTCAAGCGCAAACGCGTGGCGGTGCTGACCGACGAAACGGTGGCGGGCCTGCACCTTGAGGCGCTGCGCGAGGGACTGGCGGGGGCCGGGATCGAGATGTCCGCGCTGGCGCTGCCCGCGGGCGAGGCGACCAAGGGCTGGCCGCAGTTCACCCGGGCGGTCGAATGGCTGCTGGACGAGAAGGTCGAGCGGCGGGACATGGTCGTGGCCTTCGGCGGCGGCGTGATCGGCGACCTTGCGGGTTTTGCGGCGGCCGTGCTGCGGCGGGGCGTGGGCTTCGTGCAGATCCCCACGACGCTGCTGGCGCAGGTCGACAGTTCGGTCGGCGGCAAGACCGGGATCAACACGCGGCACGGCAAGAACCTCGTCGGCGCGTTCCACCAGCCCTCGCTGGTCCTGTGCGATACCGCGCTCCTTGGCACGCTGCCCGCGCGGGATTTTCTGGCGGGCTACGGCGAGGTGGTGAAATACGGCCTGCTGGGCGACGCGCAGTTCTACCGCTGGCTGGAGGACAATGCCCCCGCGATGGCGGCGGGCGACATGGCGGCCCGGGTGCACGCCGTGAAACGGTCCTGCGAGATGAAGGCCGAGATCGTCGCGCGTGACGAGACCGAGCAGGGGGATCGCGCGCTGCTGAACCTCGGGCATACCTTCTGTCATGCGCTGGAGGCCGCGACCGGGTATTCGGACCGGTTGCTGCACGGCGAAGGTGTGGCGATCGGTTGCCAGTTGGCGCTCGACCTGTCGGCGCGTCTGGGGCTGTGTCCGCAGGAGGATCCGTCGCGGCTGGCCGCGCACCTCGCGCGGATGGGGACCAAGGCGACGCTGCGCGATATTCCGGGCGAACTGCCGGATGCCGATGCGCTGCTCGACCTCATGGGGCAGGACAAGAAGGTGGTGGACGGGCAGCTGCGCTTCATCCTGACGCGCGGAATCGGACAGGCCTTCGTCACCTCGGATGTGCCGCGCGATGCGGTGCGGACGCTGCTGACCGAGGCGCTCGCGGCGCGATAGGCCATCCGGGCTTGCCTTTGCGGCACCGGCCCGGTGAATATCGCGGCGAGAGAGGGAGGCGCCGGATGATCACGCCCGCTTATTGCGTCACGATGGCCCGTTACAACACCTGGCAGAACCGCCAGATCGCGCGGGCGATGGACAAGCTGGACGAGGCCGCGCTGACGCAGGACAGGGGCGCGTTCTTCGGCTCGATCCTTGCGACGGCGAACCACCTTCTTTGGGGCGACCGGACGTGGATGGCGCGGTTCGGCGTGGGTGAGGCCCCCGGCGGGCGTCCCCGCGACGGCGCGACGCTGACCCCGACGCATGCCGTCTGGTATTCCGAGCGCTACCGCATGGACGGCCAGATCGAAATCTGGGCGGAACGACAGAGCTCGGTGGACCTGACCGGCAACCTGACCTGGTACTCGCCCGCCGCCGGGCGCGAGATGTCGAAACCCGTGGGCCTGTGCGTCGCGCATATGTTCAACCACCAGACCCATCACCGCGGCCAGATCCACGCGATGCTGACCGCCGCAGGTGTCGATCCCGGCGACACCGACCTTTTCCTGATGCCCGATCCGTCGTAGACGAGATCTGAAGAAGGCGCTGCAAGGCGCGGAAAAAGAGGAGTTTTCCAATGTTCAAAGCCCTGATCCTCGAGCAGGATGCCGAAGGCCGCGCCAGCGCCCAGATCAAGGAGATCGGCGAGGACGCGCTGCCCGAGGGCGACGTGACGGTCGCGGTCGAATATTCCACGGTCAACTACAAGGACGGGCTGTGCCTGTCGGCCAAGGGCGGCGGGCTGGTGCGCAAGTATCCCCATGTCGGCGGCATCGACTTTGCCGGGACCGTCGAGGCGTCGGACGACAGCCGTTACAAGCCCGGCGACAAGGTCGTGCTGACCGGCTGGCGCGTGGGCGAGGTGCACTGGGGCGGCTATGCGCAGAAGGCGCGGGTCAAGGCAGACTGGCTGGTGCCGCTGCCCGAGGGGCTGTCGACCAAGCAGGCGATGGCAGTCGGAACCGCCGGGTTCACCGCGATGCTCGCCGTCATGGCGCTCGAGGATCACGGGCTGAAGCCGGGCAACGGCCCGGTTCTGGTCACGGGTGCTGCCGGCGGTGTCGGGTCCGTGGCGACGGCGATCCTCGCCGCGCTCGGGCACGAGGTGGCGGGCGTGACGGGGCGGCCCGAGACGGCGGATTACCTCAAGAGCCTCGGCGCGACGCAGATCGTGCCGCGCGAGGAGATCAACGAGACAGTCAAGCGTCCGCTGGAAACCGAGACATGGGCCGGATGCGTCGATGCCGTGGGGGGCGACATGCTGGCGCGGGTTCTGGGTCAGATGAAATACGGCGCGTCGGTCGCCGCCGTCGGTCTGGCCGGGGGCGCGGGCCTGCCCGCGACGGTCGTGCCGTTCCTGCTGCGGGGCGTGAACCTGCTGGGCATCGACAGCGTCATGCAGCCCTACGACAACCGTCTGCGCGCGTGGCAGAGGGTCGCCAAGGACCTGCCGATGGACAAGCTCGAGGCGATGGTCCAGCCCGCGACACTGGCCGATCTGCCGGGCCTTGGTGCGGACATCCTCAAGGGGCAGATCAAGGGCCGCGTCGTGGTCGACGTGAACGCCTGACCTGACCAAAACCGACGCCACGCGTCGCTTTCGATGAAGAATTGGGCGCTGCCGGTTGTTACCGGGGCGCCTTTCGCGTTAGGTTTCCCCTATTCCGTGTGCCGGTCCGGAAGGGCGCGCGGCGATAATGAAACGCGCGGGCGGGGCCGCGACGGACCTGCCAAAGATCACCAGAAGGCCGTGGACAAACCGGTCCTGTGAACCGCGCAAACTGCGGAGGGAACAGTGTTTTCCAACATCATGGTGCCAGTTGACCTGGCACACGAGGATCGCCTGTCCAAGGCGCTGTCCTGCGCCGGTGAACTGGCGAAATCATCCGGTGCGACGGTGACCTACGTCGGTGTTTCTGCCGCGACCCCGTCCTCTGTGGCGCATACGCCCGAAGAGTTCGCGAAAAAGCTCGACGCCTTCGCCGCTGCGCAGGGCGAGAAGCACGGTGTGACCACGCGGGCCCATGCGGTGACCAGCCATGACCCGGCGACCGACCTCGACCCGACGCTGCTGAAGGCGGTGGACGAGACGGGGGCGGACCTCGTCGTCATGGCCAGCCACGTGCCCAACATCACCGATTACATCTGGCCGTCCAACGGCGGGTCCGTGGCGGGACATGCCAAGGTCTCGGTGCTGGTGGTGCGGGACTGAAAACGACCCGGGCACGCGCGCCCGGCAATGACAACAAGGAACAACAAAGGAACAGGGGGGCCATATGGCCGACACAACCAACAACCAGGGTATCCCGGAGCCGGAAGGCCACGCGGATATCATCCAGACCGATTACGAGATCGGTCAGGATAACATCGACGGGCAGGTAGGCCCGTTCGGTTTCGACATTCACAACCCGGTCTTCCTGATCTCGGGCCTCGCGATCGTGATCTTCGTGTTCTACACGCTCGCGCTGCCCGAACAGGCGGGGGCCGTGTTCTCGTGGCTGTTCTCGGCCGTGACCAAGGGCTTCGACTGGTTCTTCCTCGGGGCGGCGAACATCTTCGTCATCTTCTGCCTGCTGCTGATCGTGACCCCGGTGGGCTCGGTCAGGCTGGGCGGCGCCGATGCGACGCCGGACTACACCTACGTCGGTTGGTTCGCGATGCTCTTCGCCGCCGGCATGGGCATCGGCCTGATGTTCTACGGCGTGTCCGAACCGCTGAGCCACTTCTCGTCCGCCGTTGGCGGCACCGCCTCGGAAGGCGGCGTGCGCACGGACTGGGCCCCGCTGGGGGCCGCGGGCGGCGACGAGGCGGAGGCGATCCGTCTGGGCATGGCCGCGACGATCTTCCACTGGGGCCTGCACCCCTGGGCGATCTACGCGGTGGTGGCGCTGGCGCTGGCGCTGTTCACCTACAACAAGGGTCTGCCGCTGACGATCCGCTCGGCCTTCTACCCGATCCTCGGGGATCGCGTCTGGGGCTGGTGGGGCCATGTCATCGACACGCTCGCCGTGTTCGCCACGCTCTTCGGCCTCGCCACCTCGCTGGGTTTCGGCGCGACGCAGGCGAATGCGGGCCTGAACGAGCTCTTCGGCATCGCGGTCGGATCGACGACCGAGGTGATCCTGATCTCGGCCATTACGGCGGTCGCGCTGATCTCGGTGCTGCGGGGCCTCGACGGCGGGGTCAAGATCCTGTCCGAGATCAACATGGGCCTCGCGTTCCTGCTGCTGCTCTTCGTGCTGATCGCCGGTCCGACGGTCGCGATCCTGACGGGCTTCGTCGACTACCTGATCGCCTACGTGCAGTATCTGCCGGCGCTGTCGAACCCGGTCGGGCGCGAAGATGTCAACTTCTCCCAGGGCTGGACCTCGTTCTACTGGGCGTGGTGGATCAGCTGGTCACCGTTCGTCGGCATGTTCATCGCCCGCGTCAGCCGTGGCCGGTCGGTGCGTGAGTTCGTGATCTGCGTGCTGCTGATCCCCTCGCTGGTCTGCGTGCTGTGGATGTCCGTGTTCGGCGGCGTCGCGATCCAGCAGGTGGTTCAGGACGGCTACACCGCCGCGCAGGACGCTTCGCTGGAACTGAAGCTGTTCAAGATGCTCGACGTGCTGCCGCTGGCGGGGATCACCTCGCTGATCGGCATCGTGCTGGTGATCGTGTTCTTCGTGACCTCGTCGGACTCCGGTTCGCTGGTGATCGACACGATCACGGCGGGCGGCAAGGTTGACGCCCCGGTCCCGCAGCGCGTGTTCTGGTGCGTGTTCGAGGGCGCCGTGGCCATTGTGCTGCTGCTGTCCGCGGGCGGCCTGCAGTCGCTGCAGTCCATGGTGATCTCGACCGGCCTGCCGTTCACGATCATCCTGCTGCTGATGTGCTGGGCGATCTGGAAGGGTCTTCAGTCCGAGCGCGACAAGCTGCGTCAGGGCTGACCTGACGCGACGGCCCCGGCCGGGTAAAGCCGGCCGGGGTCTTGCCGTGACGACCGTATTGCGCGGTGCACGGTTTCCGGGTTGAGTGCAGCCATGACACTCGACACCCAGTTCATCCGCTCACAGTTCCCCGCATTCTCCGAACCGGCGCTCGCCGGGCAGGCGTTCTTCGAGAACGCGGGCGGGTCCTATCCCTGCATTCAGGTCGTCGACCGCCTCGCCCGCTTCTACCGCGAGCGCAAGGTGCAGCCCTATGCGCCCTACGCCGCCTCCCGCCTCGGGGGCGAGGAGATGGACGAGGCCCGCACGCGCCTGTCCGCGATCCTCGGCGTGGCGGAGGAGGAGCTGTCCTTCGGCCCCTCGACCACGGCCAACACCTATGTGCTGGCGCAGGCGTTCCGGCAGTGGATGAACCCCGGCGACGCGATCATCGTCACCAATCAGGACCACGAGGCGAACAGCGGCCCGTGGCGGCGGCTGGCCGACGAGGGCTTCGAGGTGCGCGAGTGGATGATGGACCCCGAGACCGGCCATCTGGACCCCGCCGATCTGGAGGCGCTGCTGGACGAGAAGGTGCGGCTGGTCTGCTTCCCCCATTGCTCGAACGTGGTGGGCGAGGTGAACCCGGTGACCGAGATCGCCGCCATCGCCCATGCCGCCGGGGCTTTCGTCTGCGTCGACGGGGTCAGCTACGCGCCGCACGGGCTGCCGAACGTGGGTGACATGGGCGCGGATATCTACCTGTTCTCGGCCTACAAGACCTACGGGCCGCATCAGGGCATCATGGTGATCCGCCGCGCGCTGGCGAAGCTGCTGCCGAACCAGGGGCACTACTTCAACGGCGATGCGCTCTACAAACGGTTCACCCCCGCCGGGCCGGACCACGCGCAGATCGCGGCCTCGGCCGGGATGGCGGATTACATCGAGGCGGTGGCGGCGCATCATGGCGTCACCGGCGATACGGCGGCGGCACGCGCGCAGGGCGTGCACGACCTGATGCGCGACCACGAGATCCGGCTGATGGCCCCCCTGATCGAGGCGCTGAGCGCGCGCAACGATGTCCGACTGCTCGGGCCCCGCGACGCGGCGCGGCGCGCCCCGACGCTGGCGGTGGCGACGCAGGACGCGGGCGAGGCAGTGGCGACCCGGCTGGCGGAGCACGGCATCATGGCGGGCGGCGGCAGCTTCTACGCCGACCGCGCGCTCAAGGGGCAGGGGATCGACCCGGCCCACGGGGTGCTGCGGTTGAGCTTCGTGCACTACACGTCCGAGGCTGAGGTCGCGCGGGTGATCGACGCGCTCGACGCGGTGCTTTGACACCGGCCCGGATCGCCCCATTTCCGGGGAAAACGACCGGGACAGGACAGACATGGCAACCACGAAACCCTGCATTATCTGGTTCCGCCGCGACCTGCGGTTGAGCGATCACCCCGCCCTGCGCGAGGCGGCGGCGGGCGGGCGGCCCGTGATCCCGGTGTTCATCCGCGACGCCTCGGTCGACGGGCTCGGGGCCGCGCCGAAATGGCGGCTCGGGCTGGGCCTGGAAGCCTTCGCCGCCGCGCTCGAGGCGAAGGGAATGCGCCTGATCCTGCGGGCGGGTCCGGCGCTGGAGGTGCTGGAGGAGCTGATCGAGGAGACGGGGGCCGACACGGTCCACTGGTCCCGGCTCTACGACCCCGAGGCGCAGGAGCGGGATTCGCGGGTCAAGGCGGCGCTCCGGGACCGGGGGCTGACGGCCAAGAGCTTTCCGGGCCATCTGCTCCATGAGCCGTGGACGGTGCAGACGGGGCAGGGCGATTACTACAAGGTCTACACCCCGTTCTGGAAATCGGTGAAGGACCGCGACCTGCCTCAGCCCTGTCCGCGCCCGGACCTGACGGCACCCGCGACCTGGCCGCAGTCCGACAGTCTGGAGGATTGGGCTCTTGGCGCGGCGATGCGCAGGGGCGGGCCGGTGGTGGCGGACTACGTCAAGGCAGGCGAAGAGGCGGCGCTGCGCAGCTTCGGACAGTTCATGGCGGACCGGATCGGCAGCTATGCCGAGGCGCGGGACATGGTGGCCGAGAACGGCACCTCGGGCATGTCGCAATACCTGTCGCTGGGCGAGGTGTCGCCCCTGACCCTCTGGCACCGCGCGCTGGAAGCCGGGACGGGCAAGGGGCCCGAGACGTTCCGCAAGGAACTGGTCTGGCGCGAGTTTGCCTATCACCTGATGTTCCACACGCCGCAGATGCTGGACAGCAACTGGCGCAGGGAATGGGACGCCTTCCCGTGGAACGACGACGAACGCCGGGCCGAGGTCAAGGCGTGGAAACAGGGCCGGACGGGCGAACCCTTCGTCGATGCGGCGATGCGCGAGATGTACGTGACCGGCACCATGCACAACCGGGCGCGGATGATCGTGGCCAGCTACCTGACCAAGCACCTGATGTGCCACTGGCGGATCGGGCAGAAATGGTTCGACGACTGCCTTGTCGACTGGGACCCGGCCTCGAACGCGCTCGGCTGGCAATGGACGGCGGGCAGCGGGCCGGATGCGGCCCCGTTCTTCCGCATCTTCAACCCCGAAACGCAGGCCGAGAAGTTCGATCCGGACGGCACATATCGCCGTCGCTGGCTGGCCGAGGGGCAGGCGCGGCCGACGAAAACGGCGCTCAGCTATTTCGACGCGATCCCCGAACGCTGGCGGATGTCGCCCGCGGACAAGGCACCCGAGCGGATCGTGAACCTGCAGGTTGGCAGGGAGCGTGCCCTCGGGGCATACAGGGAATCACGGGATTGACTCCTAATCCATAACAATCAGTTAATCGTAGAAGATCATGCCGTAAGCGGTTCGCATGTGGCGGCGCCGCGACATCGGAGGAGACAGAATGATCCTGACCGAGACCACCGGGCAGAAGGACCTGCCGCGCTATTTCACGCAGTCTTTCGCCATTGCGAAGACCATCAAGGCCGGGCGGCTGGATTTCCGGCTGCCGGACGGACGCGTGTTCCGGGCCGAGGGCGCGGCCCCCGGACCCGTGGCCGAGCTCACGGTCCACAACCCCGACACCTTCGCGCGGCTGATCCGCGAGGGCGATCTGGGCTTTTGCGACGCCTATATCGAGGGCTGGTGGTCGACGCCGGACCTGCAGGGATTTCTTGACCTGCTGCATTCCGGCAACGACAACGTCTATGACGGTTTCCCCGGCATGGCCTTCGTCCGCATCTATGAACGGATGCGCCACTGGATGAACCGCAATACCAAGAAGCAGGCGCAGAAGAACATTTCGTATCACTACGATCTGGGCAACGAGTTCTACGCGCTGTGGCTCGACGACACGATGACCTATTCCTCGGCCATGTTCCGCACCGGGCAGGAAAGCCTCGAAGCGGCGCAGATCGAGAAGTACAAGAGCATGGTCGACCAGATGGGGGTGAACCCGGGCGATCACGTGCTGGAAATCGGCTGTGGCTGGGGTGGTTTCGCGGAATACGCGGCAAAGGAACGCGGGCTGCGCGTCACCGGGCTGACCATCTCGCGCGAGCAGCTGAAGTATGCGCAGGAACGTATTGAAAAGGCGGGGCTTTCCGATCAGGTCGAGTTCCGGCTGCAGGACTATCGTGACGAGCGCGGCAGCTATGACGGCATCGCCTCGATCGAGATGTTCGAAGCGGTCGGCGAGAAGTACTGGCCGGCCTATTTCGAGACCGTGCGCGAGCGTCTGAAACCCGGCCGCAATGCCACGCTTCAGATCATCACGATCAGCGATCAGAGGTGGGAGATCTACCGCAAGGGCGTGGATTTCATCCAGAAATACATCTTCCCCGGCGGCATGCTGCCCAGTCCGACCGTGCTGCGACAGGAGGTCGAAAAGGCCGGTCTGGGCGTCGTGCGGTCGATCGAATTCGGCGACAGCTATTCCCAGACCCTGCGGCGCTGGTACGAGACGTTCAACGACAAATGGGATCACGTCGCCGCCCTCGGATTCGACGATCGCTTCCGCCGGATGTGGAATTTCTACCTGACCTCTTGCGCGTCGACTTTCTCGGGCGGTAACTGTGACGTGACCCAGATCACGGTAACAAGGCCGCTCCGACCATGATGACAATGACCCGGCTCGTTTCCGCCATCATGGTGGCGTTTCTGGGCTGGATCGTTTCGGGGATGGTCAAGGTTCAGGTGCTCGAGGTCTACGACACCTACAATTTCGGCAAATTCGTCGGCCTGACGCTGCTGATCGGCTGGATGTGCGGCTGGTTCATCATCGGTGGTCGGGCCAATGGCCGGCTCGGCTTCGGCACCGCGCCCGCGGTCGGGGTGTCGGCGGTGGCGATGATGGTGTTCTGGGTGCTGCTGCTGGTCAGCTTCAACGAGATGCTGAGGCAGGCGATGGAGCGCCGGTTCCGCGGGGCGATGGAGGCGATCAACGAGATCCCGATCATCGCCATCGACTACGGTCAGTATCTGATGACCAAGGAAATCCTGCTGACGCTGCTGATCGGCGCGATGGTGATCGGCTGGCTGGCCGATCTTTCGGCGCGCCTCTGGAAGTAACGCCACGATGCCACTGATCTTTGTCTACGGCACCTTGCGGCATCTGCCGCTGCTCGATCTGGTTGCGGGTGTGGCGGTTTCGGGGCGCGCAGCGCGGTTGCCGGGGTATCGCGTGGTGGCCGCCAAGGGCGAGGATTACCCGATGCCGCTCGCCGATCCGGGCGCATCTGCGACAGGTTTGCTCTGCGAGGTCAGCGAGACGGCGTTCGCCCGGTTGGACTGGTATGAAACCGCCTTCGGCTACAACGCGGCACCGCTCGACGTCGAAACGGACGGCGGGACGGTTTCCGCGCAGGTCTGGCTGCCGGATCCGGGGGCCGAGGCGCCGGGGGGCGACTGGGACCTGTCCCGCTGGACCGCGGGCTGGGCCGACCTGACCATGATCGCCGCCGCCGAGGCGATGGAGCTTTTCGGCCGCGTGCCCGCAGCGCAGATCGGCCAGTTCTGGCACATGTTCCAGGGGCGGGCGGATGCGCGGCTGCGGGCAGGCCGGATGGAGCGTCCGAGGATCGGCAGTGACGTGGACCGCCGCGCGGTCACGCATGTCGCCTCCGAGATCGGCCATGCCGGCTACTTCGTCACGCGCACGGACATCCTGCGTCACCCGACATTCTCGGGCGGCATGTCCGCAGAGCTGCGGCGCGAGATGTTCGTCGCAGGCGACGCTGCAATCGTCCTGCCATACGATCCGGTCCGCGACCGCATCCTGCTGGTGGAACAGTTCCGAATGGGGCCTTGGGGAAGGGGCGCCCGCTATCCCTTCATGCTCGAACCGGTGGCCGGCCGTCTCGATCCCGGCGAAGAGCCTGAGACTTGCGCGCGCCGCGAGACCGAGGAAGAGGCCGGGGTGAAGCTCAACGCGCTCATCAAGGTGGCGAGCTACTATCCCAGTCCCGGTTACCTCACCGAGTATTTTCACACCTACGTGGGTCTGTGTGACCTGCCTGACGGGACCGAGACAAACACTGGCGGGCTGGACACCGAGGACGAGGATATCCGGACCCACGTTCTGTCTTTCGACACGGCGATGGACCTGCTTTCCTCGGGCGAGGCGGACAACGGACCGCTGATCCACCTTCTGACCTGGCTCAAAGCCGAACGTCCCGGATTGCGCGCCACGGCTTGAGTCCCCACGGCGTGGCGTCTAAGTCTTCTGCACTGGAAAGACCGTCGCGGAGGACGTCCCGAAATGTATATCGCCAATGACCTGACCGAAGCGGTCGGGAACACCCCGCTGATCAAGCTGCGGAAGGTGAGCGAGGAGACGGGCTGCACGATCCTCGGCAAGGCCGAGTTCATGAACCCGGGCCAGTCGGTCAAGGACCGTGCCGCACTGTGGATCATCCGCGACGCTGTCGCGCGGGGCGAGCTGAAACCCGGCGGCACCATCGTCGAGGGCACGGCGGGGAACACCGGCATCGGCCTCGCGCTGGTCGGCGCCTCGCTCGGGTTCAAGACGGTGATCGTCATCCCCGAGACGCAGAGCCAGGAAAAGAAGGACATGCTGCGGCTGGCCGGTGCCGAACTGGTGCAGGTCCCGGCGGCGCCCTACCGCAACCCCAACAACTACGTGCACTATTCCGAGCGGCTGGCGGCGGAACTCGCCAAGACCGAACCGAACGGCGCGATCTGGGCGAACCAGTTCGACAACACCGCGAACCGTCAGGCGCATTTCGAAAGCACCGGGCCCGAGATCTGGACCCAGACGGACGGCAAGGTCGACGGTTTCGTCTCGGCGGTCGGGTCGGGCGGCACGCTGGTCGGCACGGCGGACTACCTGCAGCCCAAGGGCGTCAAGGTGGCGCTGGCCGATCCGATGGGCGCGGCACTCTACAGTTTCTACACGACCGGCGAGCTGAAGGCCGAGGGCGACAGCATCACCGAGGGGATCGGGCAGGGCCGGATCACGAAGAACCTCGAAGGTTTCACCCCGGATTTCGCCTATCAGATCCCCGATGCCGAGGCGCTGCCCTACGTCTTCGATCTGCTGAGCGAGGAAGGGCTCTGCCTTGGCGGCTCGTCCGGGATCAACATTGCCGGCGCGGTGCGCCTGGCGCGCGATCTGGGGCCGGGGCATACCATCGTCACGATCCTCTGCGACTATGGCAACCGCTATCAGTCCAAGCTGTTCAACCCGGAGTTCCTGCGCGGCAAGGGTCTGCCCACGCCATCGTGGATGACCGAGGCGCCGCGGTCCATTCCCGGCGTCTTTTCCTGACACCATGCGGGCGCTGCGGCATATCCTGACCCGCCTGGCGCTGCTGCTGTTCCTTGCGGTGGTGCCGTCGTTCGTGGCGGCGCAGTCCGGGCCGGATTACGAGGACTGGGCGCAGACCGCGCAGCGCGCCGAGGACGCGATCGAGGCGAACCGGGCCTCGGACGACGCGCTCGGCACGCTGCGTACCGAACTCGACCGCTGGCGGTCGCAGTTCGAGGAGGCCCGTTCCACCAATGCGGCGGCCATCGCCACGGTACGGGCGCAGCTGTCCACCCTCGGGCCAGCGCCCGAGGAGGGCGCGACCGAGGCGCCGGACATCGCCACGCAACGGGCGCAGCTGAACGAGCGGCTGGCCCAGCTGGAAGCGCCGGGGCGCGCCGCCGAGGTGGCCTGGAGCCGGGCCGACGCGCTGATCCGGGAACTGGACCGCATCCTGCGCGACCGCCAGACGGACGAACTGCTTGAGCTTGGGCCCTCGCCTCTGAACCCGGTCAACTGGCCGGGGGCGGCGACCTCGGTGATCGTCGGGTTTGAGCGGGTCGTCGAGGAATTCACGACGAACTGGAGCAGTGCGATCAAGCGGTCCGAGGCCCGCGCCAAGCTGCCGGTGATCGTCGTCCTGCTGGCCGCGTCGGTCATCCTGCTGTCGCGCGGACGGCGCTGGACGGAACTGCTGACGGAACGGGTGCAGGGACGCGAGCGCAGGGCGGAACGCTACCTGCTCGGCTTCCTCGTCTCCCTGGGCCAGATCATCCTGCCCGTCGCCGGGATGATCGCCTTCGTCGCCGCCGTCTTCGCCTCGGACATGGCCGGGCCGCGTGCGACCGTCATCCTGCAGGTGCTGCCGGGGGCGATGATCTCGTGGTCCATCGCCAGATGGGTCGGATCGCGGATGTTCCCGATCTCCGACGCCTCGCCACCGCCGCTGCTGCTGTCCGAGCAGTCGCGCCGCGAGGGGCGCTGGAACACCGCCCTGCTGGGCCTGATCCTCGCTGTCTACATCTTGATCCGCGAATTCGGCAACGCTTCGGAATGGTCGCCCGCGACGCTCAACACCGTCCTGTTCCCGCTGCTCGTCCTGACCGGCCTTCTGCTGCTGCGCGTCGCGCGGCTGCTGACACTGCATGCCGAGGCGCTCGGCGAGGGCGAAAGCGGGCAGGTCTTCCGCAAGCGGATCGTGATGCTGCTGTCCCGCGCCATCAGCCTGCTGGCCATTGTCGGGCCGCTGCTGGCGGGGATCGGCTATTTCAACGCCGGGTATTCGCTGCTCTTCCCGCTGGTCTTCACGATCCAGACGCTGGGGATCCTCGTCATCCTGCAACGCCTTGCGACCGAGCTCTACGTGCTGGCCAGCCGCAACCGCGAAGGCGCGCGCGAGGCGCTGGCGCCGGTGCTGGCGGGCTTCACGCTGATGCTGCTGTCGATCCCGGTCTTCGCGCTGATCTGGGGGGCGCGGGTCACCGACCTGACCGAGATCTGGGAACGCTTCCAGGGCGGGTTCATGGTGGGCGAGACACGGATCAGCCCGGCCGTCTTCCTGACGATCGCGGTGGTCTTTGCGCTCGGCCTCGCGATGACGCGCGGCCTGCAGGGGGCGCTCAGGTCAACGGTCCTGCCCAAGACCAAGATGGACACGGGCGCGCAGACGGCCATCGTTTCGGGCCTCGGCTATATCGGCATCTTCCTCGCCGGGATCATCGCCGTTACCTCGGCCGGGCTGGACCTGACAGCGCTCGGCTATGTCGCCGGGGCGCTGTCCGTCGGCATCGGTTTCGGCCTGCAGAACGTGGTGTCGAACTTCGTCTCGGGCATCATCCTGCTGATCGAACGCCCGGTGTCCGAGGGCGACTGGATCGAGGTCGGGGGCCACATGGGCTTCGTCCGGTCGATCTCAGTCCGCTCGACCCGGATCGAGACCTTCGACCGCACCGACGTCATCGTGCCGAACGCCGACCTGATCTCGGGCTCGGTCACCAACTGGACGCGCGGCAACCTCGTCGGGCGCCTGATCCTGCCGGTCGGGGTGGCCTACGGCACCGACACCCGCAAGGTCGAGGCGATCCTGCGCGAGATCGCCGAGGCGCAGCCGGTCGTCCTGCTGAACCCGCCGCCCTTCGTGCTGTTCAAGGGCTTCGGCGCGTCCTCGCTGGATTTCGAGGTGCGGATGATCTTGCGCGACATCCTGCAGATCGTGGCGCTGCAGAACGAGATGAACCACCAGATCGCCGAACGCTTCGCCGCCGAGGGGATCGAGATCCCGTTCCCGCAGCAGGACATCTGGCTGCGCAATCCCGAAACGCTCACCGGCGGCGGGCGGCAGGGCGTGCCCGGCCCGCGGCTGGAACCGGTGCCCGCGCCCCGCGAAACGACCGGAGCGGCGCATCTGACCGGCGACGACCTCGATCCGTCGTCCGGAGGAGGAGAAGACCGATGACCGACGCGCTGTTCCGCGAGGACGCCTATCTGCAGGAAGCCCCGGCCACGGTTCTGGCGCATACGGATCGCGGCGGCGTGGTGCTGGACCGCAGCCTGTTCTACCCGACCGGCGGCGGCCAGCCGGGCGATGCGGGGCGCCTGACCTGGGCGGGCGGCAGCATGATCGTCGCGACCACGGTCAAGGGCGAGGGCGACGAGATCGTGCTGGTCCCCGGCGAGGGGGCCGATCTGCCGCCTGTCGGCACCGAGCTCTTCCAGCACCTCGACTGGGACCGGCGCCTGTCGCACATGCGCGTCCACACCGCGCTGCATCTGCTGTCCGTGGTGATCCCGCTGCCGGTCACCGGCGGACAGATCGCCGAGGGGCAGGGGCGGCTCGATTTCGACATGCCCGAAGCGCCCGAGGACAAGGACGCGCTGGAGGCGGAACTGAACGCCCTGATCGCCCGCGATCTTGAGGTCGGCGAGACATGGATCACGGACGCGGAACTCGACGCCAATCCGGGGCTGGTCAAGACCATGTCCGTGCAGCCGCCGCGTGGATCCGGCCGGATTCGGCTGGTGCGGATCGGCGAGGGCAGCGAACAGGTCGACCTGCAGCCCTGCGGCGGCACGCATGTGAAGCGGACCGGCGAGATCGGCAGGGTGCGGATCGACAAGGTCAAGAACAAGGGCAGCCGGAACCGCCGGGTTTCGATCCTGCTGGAGGACTGAGGGCGGGTCCCTCCGCTCAGCCCGTGCCGAACGCGTCCGGGTCCATCACCCGGCGCGGCAGCATCAGCACCATCGCGATCGCCAGCACCTTCAGCGCACAGGGGAGGATCGCATAGGCGAGGTTCAGCGCGGCGAGCGCCTCGGGCGGATTGGGTGCGCCGGGGGTGAAGCCCCTGAGCTGCAGCAGCGGCAGGACCACCCCCGCCGCGATCGCAAGCGTCGCCTTGGTGCAGAAGTTCCAGAACCCGAAAGCCTGCCCCGCCTGCAAGCCCGCCCGCGACAGGGTGGAGGCAAAGAGCGCCGACAGGATCACCATGTCGGCCCCGAGCGCCACGCCCGACGCCACGCAGATCACCGCGAAGGGCAGGGCGGCGCCCGCAGGCAGGGCATAGGCCCCGATGAAACTGACGATCGCCAGCGCCATCGACACCGGCAGGACGCGCCTAGCGCCGAAACGGGCGGCAAGGCGGCTCCAGCCCGGTGCGGAGACCCCGGCGGCAACGAAGAACAGGATCAGGAACGGCCCGGCGAGGTCCGGCAGCGCCAGACGGTCCTCGACGAAGAACACGAACAGGGTCGACGTCACGGCCACCGGCAGGCTGTTGACGAGGGCCAGCGCCAGCAGCCACCCCGCGCCGGACCGCCTGAGGCCCGACAGGTCCAGCCGCATCGAGGCGATCTGCGGCCTGCGCCACAGCGGCCGCGCCACCAGCGCGGCCACCAGCGCCAGCCCCGCCAGCGCCCAGCCGAAGAGCGCATAGCCGCTGCCCGAGGGCGACAGCGCGCCGAACAGGGCGGGCGCCATCGCGCCCAGCGTGACTCCGGCGAGGATCCCGAATTCGCGGACCCCGGCCAGCCCGAACTGCGCGTCGGCATCGCCGGAACCGGCCATCGCGGCGCTCTGACCATAGAGCAGGATCGCCCCGAGGCTGTAGCCGGTGAAGGTCACCAGAAGCCCGAGCGTCAGCCACACCGAGGGCGCGATCGGGGGCGTAACCGAGAACACGGCGACGAACCCGATCGCGAGCGTGGCCAGCGCGAGGAATGCGAAGCGCGACAGTTGTCCGGGCCAGCGGTCGGTCATCCATCCCAGCAGTGGGTCCTGCACGAAGTCGACGATCCGGATCAGCAGCAGGATGGTGCCGACCTGCGCCAGCGACAGCCCGAGTTCGCTGACCGCGAAACCGGGTAGGTGGATGTAGATCGGGATGCTGGCCGTCGCCAGCGCCATCCCCAAGACGGCGACACGCCAGCCGTCACGCGAGGCCGACCGGGAAGGGGCATCGGGCACCGGGGCGGTCATCGAGCTGTTGTTCTGCGTTCTCATGGTCCGTCCGGCACTGTTTGCCTGACTACGCACGGCGGCGGCGGATGGATCTTGTCAGGCGTCCTTCGGCCCGGCGGCCAGCGCCCGCGTTTCGTCGGATACCGGGGCCAGCAGCATCCCTGCCATCGTGTCGGCGAGGTTCGACCGGGCCGAGCGTTGCCCCCATAGGTTCTGCCAGACCTCGGGCGCTTCGGCTGCCGCCTCCATCGAGGCGCCCGCCGAGATGCTGTAGAGCAGCATCAGCATCAGCCGCTGCTGCAGGATCTCGGGCGGCATCTCGGGCGCGAGCTTCCGCAGCCAGGCAAAACACCGGCGTGTGCCCCGGTCCTGACCGTCCGTCGCCTCGAACAGCAGGTCGCGGCGGGTGATCGTCACGGCGGCGAAGAAACGCAGCATGAAGGTCTGCTCCCTGTCGCGCCCCTCGTCCGGTGGGGGCAGGGCGGGCAGCAGGATATCGGTGATGTCGCGCACCGCGCGCGGGCCGCCCGCCGCCTCAAGCCGGTCCAGCCGGTCGTTGTTGGCCGCGTCCAGTGCCTTGCCGACGTCGCTGACCAGTTCGCGGATCAGCGCATCGCGCGAGGCGAAGTAGTAGCTGATCGAGCCGTTGTTCTTCTGTCCGGCCGCCAGCTGGATGTCGCGGACCGACACGTTGTCCAGCCCGCGCTCCGCGAACAGCCTGAGCGCCACGCTCTTGAGCGTGCGGCGGGTGCGTTCGCCCTTGCCGAGTTTCTCCTCTGCCAAGACGGCCATCCTTTCCGGGGCGGGGTCCGGGAAATGAACCTCTCGGATATGGTTTTAAGACGCTGCTTGAAAAGAGTCACGCCGCAGCCTAATCCTTCATGACCATGTTCGGACGCAGGGAGGATGCTTCGACGTGACCGACCGGGACCCGAGGGGCGCAGCGCGGTTTCGCGCGTGCCGGAGGCGGCGTTCCGGACCAGTCCTCGCAGCATCGCCCGCACCCTGTCGACGATCACGCAGATGATCGCGGCACGCCTGTCCCCGACCGTCAGGGGCCGGTCCGCAGCATGGCACGGCGCACAGGGAGGAGCCGCCATGAAACATCCGTCCGCCTTCGCGGCGACACAGCCCGACAAGGTCGCCTACCGCATGGCCGAAAGCGGTGCGACGCTGACCTTCGCCGAGCTTGACCGCCTGTCGAACCGCGGCGCGCAGGCGCTGCGGCATGTCGGGGTCGGGCAGGGCGAAAACATCGCGCTGCTGTTCGAGAACAATCTCGACTTCCTCGCGCTCTGCTGGGCCGGGCAGCGGGCCGGCGTGTTCTATACCGCCATCAGCCGCCACCTGACGGTGGACGAGATCGCCTATATCGTCCGCGACTGCTCGGCCAAAGTCATGATCGTCTCGGCCAAATATGCCGGGCTGCTGCCGGAGCTGCGCGCGCAATGCGGCGATGTTCGCTTCTTCGTCTGCGGCGAGACCAGCCAGCCTGACCTCGACTGGAAGGCGCTGGAGGCCGCGATGCCCGACACCCCGATCGCGGACGAGGCGGCGGGGACGGACCTGCTCTATTCATCCGGCACGACCGGGCGGCCCAAGGGCATCGCCCGGACCTTCACCCTGCAGCCCATCGACACCGTGATCCCGCCGCTGATGACCGTGCTGTGCGAGACGATGGGCGGAATGGGGCCGGACTCGGTCTACCTGTCGCCCGCGCCGCTCTACCACGCCGCGCCGCTGCGCTTTTCGCTTATGGCGGTGATGCTGGGCGGGACCGTGGTGGTGATGGAGCGCTTCGACGCCGAGGCGATGCTGGCGCTGCTGGAACGCCACGCGGTGACGCACACGCAGGTGGTGCCGACGATGTTCGTGCGGATGCTCAAGCTGCCGGACGATGTGCGCACCCGCTATGACCTGTCGGCCCTGCGCGTCGCCTATCACGCCGCCGCCCCCTGTCCGAAGGAAATCAAGGCGCGGATGATCGACTGGTGGGGGCCGATCATCATCGAATATTACGCCGGGTCCGAGGCGAACGGCGTCACGCTCTGCACCTCGCAGGAATGGCTGGAGAACCCCGGCAGCGTGGGGAAATCCCTGCTGGGCAGTATCGTGATCGCGGATGAGGACGGGACCGAACTGCCGCCGGGACAGGTCGGCGGGGTCTACTTCGACAGCGGCATCGACTTTCAATACCGCAACGATCCCGGCAAGACCGCCGGTGCCTACATGCGGCCGGGCTGTTCGACGCTGGGCGATGTGGGCTATGTCAACGAAGCCGGGTTCCTGTTCCTTACCGACCGCAAGGCCTATACGATCATCTCGGGCGGGGTGAACATCTACCCGCAGGAGACGGAGGATACGCTGATCATCCATCCCGACGTCGCGGATGTCGCCGTCTTCGGCGTCCCGAACGAGGAGATGGGCGAAGAGGTCAAGGCGGTGGTGCAGCTGGAACCGGGGGTCGCGGCGACGCCCGAGAAGGCGGAGGAACTGATCGGGTTCTGCAAGGCCCGGCTGTCGCATGTGAAGGCTCCGCGCAGCGTCGATTTCCGTGAGGACCTGCCGCGCACACCGACGGGCAAGCTGATCAAGCGCAAGCTCAAGGACGAATACTGGCCCGCCAGCTGAACGGCGGCCACGAAGGAGGAAAGGTAAGAGACATGAACATCGAGGGAATGGCCGCCATCGTCACCGGCGGGGCCTCAGGTCTGGGCGGGGCAACCGCCGAGATGCTGGCCAAGGCCGGCGCAAAGGTCGCGATCTTCGACCTGAACGACGAGCTGGGCCGCGCCAAGGCGGACGAGATCGGCGGGACCTTCTGCAAGGTCAACGTCACCGACGAAAGCCAGGTCGAGGCGGCCATCGCCGAGGCCGAGGGCCTGCACGGCAAGGCGCGCATCCTCGTGAACTGCGCCGGTATCGGGCCGCCCGCCAAGGTCATCGACCGCGAGGGCAACGCGCTGCCGCTGGCGAAATTCACCTCGATCGTCAACGTGAACCTGTTCGGCACGTTCAACGTGATGTCCAAGTTCGCCGCCTCGCTCAGCCGGATGGAGCCGGACGGCGAAGAGCGTGGCGTCATCGTCAACACCGCCTCGGTCGCGGCGTTCGACGGGCAGATCGGGCAGGCGGCCTATGCGGCCTCCAAGGGCGGTATCGTGGGCATGACCCTGCCGGTCGCGCGCGAATTCGCCCGCCACGGCATCCGCGTGATGACCATCGCGCCGGGCCTGTTCCTGACGCCGCTGATGGGATCGCTGCCGCAGGAAGCGCAGGACAGCCTTGCCGCGCAGGTGCCGTTCCCCTCGCGCCTCGGCGATCCGAAGGAATACGCGCACATGGTCGCCTCGATCATCGGCAACCCGATGCTGAACGGCGAGACGATCCGGCTGGACGGCGCGATCAGGATGGCCCCGAAATGAGCAGTTTCCACCTGACCGACACCGGCATGTCCGACCGCGCGCTCGAAATCGCCGGTCGGGTCGAGGACTTTGTCCGCGGCAGGATCGCGCCGATGGAAAAGGACCCGCGCTGCGGGTCGCACGGCCCCAGCGACGAGATGGCGCTGGAAATGAAGGGCATGGCCCGCGAGGCGGGCGTGCTGACGCCGCATATCCTCGGCGGCGGGGCGCACCTGACCCACCGGGAAACGGCCTGCGTGCTGATCCGCTCGGGCCTGTCGCCGCTCGGACCCGTGGCCGTCAACACGATGGCCCCGGACGAGGGCAACATGTACCTGCTGGGCAAGGTCGGTTCGCCCGAGCTGAAGGAACGCTTCCTGCAGCCGATGGTACAGGGCAAGATGCGCTCGGCCTTCTTCATGACCGAACCGGCCGCCGATGGCGGTGCGGGCTCGGATCCGTCGATGATGCTGACCACCTGCCGTCCTGACGGCAATCACTGGGTCATCAACGGGCGCAAGACCTACATCACCGGCGCCGACGGGGCCGGGATGGGGATCATCATGGCCAAGTCCGACGACGGCGCCTGCATGTTCCTCGTCGACCTGCCGGATCCGGCGATCAAGATCGTGCGCGTGCTGGAGACCATCGACAGTTCCATGCCCGGCGGACATTCCGAGATCGTCATCGACAACCTGCGCGTCCCCGCCACCCAGATGCTGGGCGAGTCTGGCGAGGGCTTCCGCTATGCGCAGGTCCGCCTGTCGCCCGCGCGCCTGACCCACTGCATGCGGTGGCTCGGCTGCTGTATCCGCGCGAACGAGATCGCGTCGGACTACGCCAACCGCCGTCATGCCTTCGGCAAGCCGCTGGTGGATCACGAGGGCGTCGGCTTCATGCTGGCCGAGAACCTGATCGACCTGAAGCAGGCCGAGCTGATGATCTACTGGTGCGCCGACGTGCTGGACACCGGGGTTCTGGGCACGGTCGAAAGCTCCATGGCCAAGGTCGCCGTGTCCGAGGCGCTGATGCGTGTCGCGGACCGCTGCGTGCAGGTCATGGGCGGGCAGGGGGTCACGGCGGACACGATCGTCGAGCAGATCTTCCGCGAAATCCGCGCCTTCCGCATCTACGACGGCCCGACCGAGGTGCACAAATGGTCGCTGGCCAAGAAGATCAAGCGCGACTGGAAGAAGGCGCAGGAGGCGTGAGCGGCACAGACGCCGAAAGCAACGCGGGCGTGATGCCCGTGCGCGAGGGCTACGGATTCGACACCGCGGCCCTCGAAGGCTGGATGGCCGCCCATGTCGACGGCTTCACCGGCCCGATGGAGGTGTTCCAGTTCCGGGGCGGCCAGTCCAACCCGACCTTCAAGCTGGTCACCCCCGGCGGCGACTACGTGCTGCGGCGCAAGCCCTCGGGCCAGCTGGCCAAGGGCGCCCATGCCATCGACCGCGAGGCGCGGGTGATGACGGCGCTCGGCGCGCAGGGCTTTCCGGTGGCCAAGGTCCACGGGCTCTGCACCGACGAGGCGGTGATCGGAAGCTGGTTCTACGTCATGGACATGGTCGAGGGCCGGATCTTCTGGGATGCCGCCTTTCGCGAGGTTCCGCAGGACCAGCGCGCGGCCTACCTGTCCGAGATGAACCGCGTGATGGCCGCGCTGCACGGCTACGACCCCGAGGCCATCGGGCTGGGCGATTTCGGCCGCTCCGGCAACTACTTCGAACGCCAGATCGCGCGGTGGAGCAAGAGCTACCTCGCCGACGAGGACGCGGGCCGCCACCCCGACATGGACCGTCTGATCGACTGGCTGCCCGGCGCGGTCCCGCCCGGCGACGAAAGCGCGATCGTCCACGGCGACTATCGCTGCGACAACCTGATCTTCCACCCGACCGAGCCGCGCGTCGTTGCGGTGCTGGACTGGGAACTGTCGACCATCGGCCACCCGCTGGCCGATTTCACCTATCACGCGCTGATGTACCGGATGCCGCCCGACATCGTCGCGGGCCTCGGCGACGTTGACCCCGCCGCGCTCGGCCTGCCGACCGAGGCGGAGTATGTCGCGGAATACTGCCGCCACACCGGGCGCGACGGGATCCCGAACTACGACTTCTACATCGCCTTCAACTTCTTCCGGCTGGCCGCGATCTTTCACGGCATCAAGGGCCGGGCGGCGCGGGGGCAGGCGGCCTCGGCCCATGTCGAGGCGCGGGTCGCGGCCTATCCGCGGCTGGTCGCTCTGGCGGTCGAGGCGATGGAGGCCTGCCGCAGCGCATAGGGCCGTCCGGTATTTGCAGTCCGCGTGCCAAACAGGGCTGGCCGGGGCGGATAGCCGGGATTGCGCCAGAGTAGAGTGACGCCCCGTCCGGACCAAACTAGGAAGGTCCGGCCGGGTCGGCCCAACATGATCGACCCTGATCGATCACAGTCGCCGCGGGACCGGAGCTCCGGCCGGCGGCAGTCAAGAGGAGAGACCCAAATGCTGGACAACGTCGTCATCTGTGAACCGGTGCGCACCCCGGTCGGCCGCTACGGCGGGCAGTTCAAGGACCTGCATGCACAGGACCTCGGCCGGACCGTCATCAAGGGCCTGATCGACCGCACCGGCCTGCCGGGCGAGCGTGTCGACGACGTGATCTTTGCCCAGTGCTATCCCACCATGGACGCCCCCGCGATCGGCCGTGTCGTCGGTCTGGACGCCGGTCTGCCGATTTCGATCGGCGGCTACCAGATCGACCGCCGCTGCGGCTCGGGCCTGCAGGCGGTGATCAGCGCGGTGCTTCAGGTCGCTTCGGGCGGCGCATCGCTGGTGATCGCGGGCGGCGCCGAGTCCATGTCGAACGCGCCGTTCTACAGCACCGGCTACCGCTGGGGCGTCAAGGGCTCGGCCATGGTGTTCGACGACGCGCTGGCCAAGGGCCGTGTGACGGCGGGCGGCATGAATTTCCCCGTTCCGGGCGGCATGCTGGAAACCGCCGAGAACCTGCGCCGCGAATATTCCGTCCCGCGCGAGGAGCAGGACGAGTTCGCCGTGGAATCGCACCGCCGCGCCGTGGCCGCACAGCAGAACGGCCTGTTCGATGACGAGATCATCCCGGTCACTGTCAAGTCCCGCAAAGGCGACACGACCTATGACAAGGACGAACACCCGCGCCCCGAGGCCTCGCTGGAGAGCATGGCCAAGCTGCGTCCGATCCGCGCGCGCGAGGATGCCGAGTCGACCGTCACCGCGGGCAATGCCAGCGGCCAGAACGACGGCGCGTCGGCCTGCATCGTCACCACCCGCGCGGTGGCCGATGAACTGGGCCTCAAGGTCTATGGCCGGATGAAGAGCTGGGCCGTCGCCGGTGTCGGCCCCGAGGTGATGGGCATCGGCCCGGTGCCGTCGGTCGCCAAGGCGCTGAAGCAGGCGGGGCTGGAGATGAAGGACATCGACCTGCTGGAACTGAACGAGGCCTTCGCGGCGCAGGTCTTGGCCTGCACCCGCGAATGGAAGCTGGGCAAGGACGACTTCGCCCGGATGAACGTCAACGGCTCGGGCATTTCGCTGGGCCATCCGGTCGGCGCGACCGGGGGCCGTATCCTTGCCGGTCTCCTGCGCGAGATGGGGCGCCGCGAAGTGCGGTATGGCGTCGAGACCATGTGCATCGGCGGCGGTCAGGGTCTGGCCGCGGTGTTCGAGCGGGTCTGAGCCTCTGTCCTATAAAATGCGAAGGGCCGCCCGATCGGGCGGCCCGTTTTCGTTTGAACCGGCGCGGTCCGTCACTCGGCCAGTTCGATCCGCACGCGCACCTCGCCCGAGCCGAGCAGCGCGTCCATCGGACCCTCGAACTGACCCAGACGCAGCAGCCCGGCAGAGGACTGGAACGGCTTGTAGAACAGCGCGAGGTTGCCCCAGGGCCGGTACTGGGTGATGTCCCCGGCCTTGGGTGTATAGGCGCGGGGCGCGCCGGTGTCGTCCAGCTTGCGACCCAGATCGGCGACCTTCTCGGTGCCGTGGTAATCGCTCAGCGTCAGATCGAGCGGCAGCATGGCGGCAAAGTCCCGCGCGGGGGCATTGTCGTCGAGTGTGGCCGTCAGGACCTCCTGTCCGACAATGAACCTGATCCGTGTCATGCCAGCCTCCGCTGCCGTTTCGTTTGCGGTGACGGGCCCGGTCAACAGGATCGCCGTCAAAGCCGCTTTCGTTGGGAACCGCACCATTGCGTCCTCCTGGGATTTCCCGGTCAGTCTAGCTTGTCCGGTTCCGGCGGTCAGTGGCGGAAATCGACTGACACTCATGATCCCGGTTCATGAGCGACAGGATCGTCCTCCCCGATCGGTGCGCGCGTTTGATGAGCGCGCCTCATGGATGCAATCGCCCTCGGGCGCATTATCCCGGACGCCGGTCGGCATACCTCATGGCCACAGGCACCGCCTGACCATGGCCCCAAGGCCGCCACCGACAACGGAGACGACCAGACATGAAACGCTTTATTGCCCCCGCCATCGCCACCACGCTTGCCCTCGCGTTCGCCGCGCCGGCAGCGGTCGCGCAGTCCATGACCGTGACCAAGGCCGAGGACCGCGCCGGACAGGTCGGCAGCGCCGAGACCTTCACCGGCACCGCCTATGTCGCGCCGGTCTTCCCGCCGGAAATGGCGGGCGTCAGCGCGGGCGAAGTCACCTTCCTGCCGGGCGCGCGGTCCGCATGGCACACCCACCCCGCCGGCCAGATGCTGGTCGTGACGCATGGCACCGGCTGGGTGCAGGAACGCGGGCAGGAGAAGCAGGTCATGCAGGCCGGCGACGTGGTCTGGTGTCCGCCTGAGGTCGAGCACTGGCACGGCGCGACCGACGCCACCTCGGTCACCCACTACGCGATCCAGGCTTCGGTCGATGGATCCGCCGTGACATGGGGCGAGCATGTCACCGACGAAGAATACGCCGACTGACAGGCGGTGCGGCGCGCGATCCAAGTCGCGCGCCGCGAACCCGGATACCGGAGGGATTTCGATGAACCGCCTCAAGACCGCCATCGCCGCAACCCTGCTCGCGCTTCCCGTCGCCGCGCCCCTGTCGGCGCAGACGCCCGAGACCGTGCTGACCGGCCTCGACTACCCGTGGGACATCGAGGCGCATGACGGCGCGATCTACATCACCGAAAAGGCGGGCACGCTCGGCATCTGGCGCGACGGGGCGTTCCGCCGTCTGCCGGTCCACACCAGCGAACCGGTGCTGAACGACCGGGGCGGCGGGTTGCTCGGACTGGCGCTGAGCCCCGATTTCGCCGGGACGGGCCGCGTGGTGCTGTATCAGCACTACGGCACCCCCGACGACCGTCGCAACAGGGTGATCGAGGCGGTGCTGGATGGCGAGGCATGGCGCGAGACGCGGGTGCTGCTGGACGGCATTCCGGGCCATTCGCTCTACAACGGCGGGCGCGTCGCCTTCGGGCCGGACGGGATGCTCTACGTCAGCACCGGCTGGACCGAGAACCGGCAGCGTCCGCAGGACATGGAGAGCCTCGCCGGCAAGATCCTGCGACTGACGCCCGACGGCACGGTGCCACAGGACAACCCGGTCGCCGGTTCGCCGGTCTGGTCGTTGGGACACCGCAATCCGCAGGGGCTGGCGTGGGACGGCGACGGACAGCTTTTCGCGGCCGAGCACGGGCAGTCCGGTCACGACGAAGTGAACCGGATCGAGGCGGGCGCGAATTTCGGCTGGCCGCTGATCCAGGGCGACGAGACCGGCGAGGGCCTGCAACCGCCCTTGGCACATTCGGGCGGAACGACCTGGGCACCCTCCGGCCTGGCCTGGGACGGCGACCGCCTGCTGGTCGCGGCCCTGCGGGACGGAGGTCTGCTGTCGGTGACGCCGGACGGCGCGGTTTCGGCCGCGGTCGACATCGGCGCGCGGACGCGGGACGTGCTGGTCACTGACGAGGGGATATGGGCGATCACCACCACGCGGTCGCCGCGCCGTGACGGGCCGTCCGACGACCGGCTGGTGCTGATCCGCCGGTGAGGGCCGAGGACAATCCATAGACTCCATGAGTCGCGTGCATATATCTGAGGGGACCACCAATGATCCTGGACAGTCAGCTCAAGGCGACCCTCATGCTGCGCGAGAATATCAACGACCTCATCGCCTTGGCCGCCGTGGCCGAGGAGCGGAGCTTCACGAAGGCGGCGGCACGGCTGAACGTGTCGCAATCGGCGCTGAGCCACACGATCAAGGGGCTGGAACAGCGCCTCGGCCTGCGGCTGCTGACGCGGACCACCCGCTCGGTCGCCCCGACGATCGAGGGCGAGGACCTGCTGGCCACGCTGAACCCCTGTTTCGAGAAGATTGAGGCGCGGCTTCAGGCGCTCAATGACTCCCGCGACCAGCCCACCGGGACGGTCCGGATCGTCGCGGTGGAATACGCCATCGAGTCGATCCTCTGGCCCAAGCTGTCGCCCGTGCTTAAGGAATACCCGGCGGTGAAGGTCGAGTTCGTGATGGACTATGGCTATACCGATCTGGCGGAATCCCAGTGCGATGCGGGCGTGCGCTATGGCGAGCAGGTCAGCGATGGCATGATCGCCATGCGGATCGGCCCGGACGAGCGGATGATCTGCGTCGGCGCGCCCGACTATTTCGATGCGGCGGGCGTGCCCGAAACGCCGCAGGACCTGACCGATCACCGCTGCATCAACCTGCGCCTGTCGACCCATGGCGCGCTTTACGCGTGGGAGTTCGAGGATCGCGAAGGGACCGAGATCCGGGTCAAGGTTCAGGGGCAGGCCTGTTTCAACACGATCAACCCCGTGATGCGCGCGGCGCGGGACGGGCACGGGCTGGCGCTGATCCCCGAACGGCTGGCGCAGCCCCTGCTGGACGCGGGCGAGCTGCGGACCTGCCTCGATGACTACTGCCCGTCCTTTCCGGGCTTCCACCTCTACTATCCCAGTCGACAGCGCCCGTCCTCGGCCTTCGAGGTCGTTCTGGAGGCGCTGCGCGAGAAGGCCTGAGGACTGATGAGCGGCGGTCATGAGTGGCTTGAGCCGCCGCCCCATTAAGTCCGCATGGACCCGCCCCAGATCCTTGTGACAGACACCGCACCACAAGGAGACGCGCATGAGAACCCTGATCGCAACTTCGGCCTTTGCCCTGATGGCCAACACCGCCACCGCACAGGACGTGTCCACCACGCTGCGCGAGGCCGTCGGCCGGGTCGCGCCCGCGCTGGAGGCCTATTCGGGCGAGGGGCTGTTCGGCACCGTCTGGACCGCCGATGCCCTTTCGGTCCGCGACCGGGCGCTCGTGACCTTCGCCGCCCTGACGACCCGGCACGAGACTGAGAACCTCGGCGCCTTCGTCGAATTGGCGCTGGATGCCGGCGTGACCCCGGCGGAGCTGTCGGAAACGATCACCCATCTGGCCTTCTACACCGGCTGGGGCAACGCGACCGCCGCGGCAGAGGCGATGGCCCCGGTCTACGAGGCGCGCGGCATCGCGGTCGAGGATCTGCCCGCGGCCGACCCCGAACTGCTGCCCCTGAACGAAGAGGCCGAGGCCGCCCGCCAGGAGAACGTGCAGGGCAACTTCGGCAACGTCAGCCAGAGCATGGTCGACTACACCGAGCAGATGCTGTTCCTCGACCTCTGGCTGCGTCCGGCGCTGGAACCGCGCGACCGCAGCCTCGTGACCGTGGCGGCCCTGATCGCCGCCGGTCAGCCAGAGCAGATGACCTTTCACCTGAACCGGGCGATGGACAACGGCCTGACGCAGGAAGAGGCGGGCGCGATGCTGTCGCACCTCGCGTTCTACGCGGGCTGGCCCAAGGTCTTTTCGGCCATGCCGGTCGCCAAGCAGGTGTTCGAGTCGCGCAGCGAATGACACAGTCGGTCCGGCGAGGCAGCCCCGCCGGACCACCCACGGAGACGGAAATGAAGATCGGAATCCTTGGCAGCGGGCTCATGGGCGGCAAGCTTGGCCGCATCTGGGCGGCCTGCGGGCACGAGGTCACCTTTGCCTACGCCCGCAGCCAGTCCAGGCTGGACCGCTTCGCGCGGGACGCCGGTGCGGCCAGCGGGACAGTGGCCGAGGCGGTCGCCGGGGCCGATGCCGTGCTGCTGGCCGTGCACTGGTCACGGACCGGCGAGGTGCTGGCGCAGGCGGGCGATCTGGCGGGCACGGTCGTGCTGAACTGCTGCGTGCCGCTGGACGACGCCAATGAAAATATCGTGGTCGGCATGACCACCTCGGGGGCCGAGGAGCTTGCCCGGCTGCGCCCCGAGGCCCGCTGGGTGTCGTGCTTCAACACCAACCCCTCGGAAAGTTTCGAACCCGTGTTCCGCAGCAAGGGCGTCGGGGACGGCCCTGCGCCTCAGGTCCTGACCTGCAGCGATGATGCCGGGGCGCGGGCGGTGGCGGGCGACCTGATCCGTGACATCGGGTTCGACCCGCTGGACTGCGGGCCGCTGCGGAACGCACGGTTCATCGAACCCTTCGCGCTGGCGACCGTCGAGCTGGCCTATGTCCAGCCCGGCGGGCCGGCGCTGACCTATCGTTTTGACAAGCTGCGCTGAGCGCGCAGGGAAAGGACCACCATGAAGATCGTTCGTTCGGGCACCATGCCCTCCAACCCCGGCCCCGGTGACTATTTCACCGGAACCGTCCGCATCGACCCGCTGTTCCAGGCCGAGGCGCCGGGCCGCACCAGCGGCGCGCAGGTCACGTTCGAGCCGGGCGCGCGCACCGCGTGGCACACGCACCCTGCCGGTCAGACCCTGATCGTCACCTTCGGCCGTGGCCGCGTCCAGCGCGAGGGCGGCCCCATCGAGGAAATCAGCCAGGGCGATGTCGTCTGGTTCCCGGCCGGCGAAAAGCACTGGCACGGTGCATCGCCCGAAACGGCGATGAGCCACATCGCCATCCAGGAAAGCATCGACGGCACGGCTGTGACGTGGATGGAAAAGGTCTCGGACACCGATTACGGCGGCTGACCGTAGCGCTCGCGCGCGCCCCGCTCAGCCGGGGCGCCGCAGGGTGATCCGGTAGGCGGTCAGGTCGCCGTCGGCGCTGCCGCCTGCCGATACGGCGATTTCCAGCGTGTCGCCCGTGTTGAGCGCCAGATCCGCACGCTCGAAGGCATAGCGGTCCCGACCCGTCCAGCGCCCGATCGCGGTGCCATTGCGGCGGACCGTCACGGTAATCCCGTCCCCGCCGTCACCCAGAACCTCGAAATTGGCCTTAACGTCCAGCCGCATCGGCTCGGGCGCGGTGAAGGCGTGCACGATCTCGACCGGCTGTCCTGACGATGAGACGGGCAGAATCACGTTCGCCAGCAGCCGGGCGCTCTCGTCCTCGGGCAGGCCCAGCCACGGGGTCCACGGGCGGCCGGGCTTGTCCTGTCCGGGCATGGTCTGCAGGTCAAACTCTTTGGTGCCATACCGCAGGAAGCGGCGGAACGGGTCGGACGAGGTGCCGGGGCGGTCGGGGTCTGGAAAAGTGAACTGGTGAAAGCTGTCGGCGATCACGCCCTGAGGGCCCAGCCGATAGTCGCGCCCCGCCTTGATCGGGCGATCGGAGAGCAGGATCACCGGCGCGTCGGTCTGCAGGGTGAACTGGTCGCCGTCCAGCGGCGCTCCGGTGGCATCCACGGCCCGGACATCCGGTGCCAGCACTGTCAGTTCGCGCGGTTCGCCCCAGATCACCAGTACACGCTCGTCAAACAGGCAGCCGTAGGTGACCGGATCGGGCGACGCATCAATGACCGCGCGCCCCTCCATCCGGTCGCGGACCAGCGTCCATGAGTCGAAGGCGGGCGTGGTCTGAAGGTCGGCGCCGATTAGCGGGACGAAGCCGTCGCCACGTTCGTTCAGGGCATACCACGCCAGCCGGGATACGCCGGACAGTGCCATCTGGCAGTAGCCGCGCAGGAAGGTGTTGGCGGCCTCGGCCGTCGACTCCGACCCGAACTCCGTGATCTCGACAGGCATCTCGGCCAGCCCCGGCAGCCGCCGCATCACGTCGATTTCGCGGCGCAGCTGGTCGACCGGCGTGTCGTAGGGATGCAGCGCGATGCTGTCCATGTAGTCGGCCGCGCCAAGCTCCAGCATCCGGCGCAGGTAGCCGGTCGGCACCGAATGCACCCCGCCGCCGATGATCCGCACCTCGGGCCGCACGGCGCGGACCTGTTCGTGCACGGATTGCAGCAGGGCGGTGTAGGCGGCGGCGCGGGCGTCGAGGTCGCGGTCGCGCAGGGGCCCCGAGACGAAGCCGTCGCTGTTGAACTCGTTGCCCACCTCGACCGAGGTCACTTCGGGGAAACGCTGGACGACGGCGGCGGCGTGGCGTCCGAACCCGCGCACCGCGCGTGTGCCGAGCGGCGTCGCACCGTCCTCGTAGTTCTGGTGGCCGTTGTTCACCAGCAGGCTGACCGTGCCGCCCGCCGCGCCGATCCGGTCGGGGTAGTTCGAAAGCGGTGTGTCGAAGCGGAACCGGCCGTCGTCGCCTTCGGTCCGGAACCAGAACAGCTCGTCCCGGAAATCGCGGACCCCGAGCGAGAGTGCGCGGTCGAGCAGATCGGGCGGCATCGACTGGCCGAAACTGGAGGCGACAGCCAAGGCAGGGCCCCTGAGGTCGAGCGCCTGAGCCCCCCCGGACAGGCCGGTGCAGAGTGCCAGCAAGAGACCGAAACCGCGCATTCAACCGCTCCTCCACCTGTTCCTCCGACACTGGGGGCTTCGCGCCCGGCGCGCAAGCGGAGCAGGAAATTGTCCCCGTTTCGTGAACACTTGCGGGTCGCTCCGTGCTCTTGTCCGGCAGCCGGGACAATGCACGCGGCGGTGAGGTCCGGCGATCTTGACGCAGCGGGGTCCGAGGCCCCCATAACACCCCATGGAGATTGTCCCGAGTTCCGTCCTCGCACTGCTTGCCGTCGCGATGATGACCGTGAAGGGCCCTTACCGGGGGCTCTGGATCTTTATAGCCACGACTCCGTTCGGGGCGGCCGCGGCCTTCAACATGCCCGCGCTCGGCGGGGCGTCGATCCTTGCCGCCGATCTGGCGGCGGTGTCGATCTTTGCGCTCGTCGCGCTGCTGCCGGGCGGGTTGCGGCAGATCGCCGGGTCGATGCGGGTCGGACAGCCGGGCTTCTGGCTGCTGCTGCTGTCGGTCTTCTGCGTCGTCGCGACGCTGTTTTTCCCGCGCCTGTTCCAGGGCCAGACCGAAGTGTTCAGCCTGACCCGCGACATCGGGCGCCACGGCATCATCGAAGTGCCCCTGCGCCCGAGCACGGGAAACCTGACGCAGCTGTTCCGGCTGATGCTTGGTGTCGCGACCTTCTATGCGCTGGCCACCGTGTTCCGTATGCGGCCCGATGCGCGCATGGTCGTGCATGCGGTCGCCGTCGCCACGGTCATCAACATCGCGCTCGGCTGGATCGACGTGCTGAGCCATGCGGTCGGTCTGCCAGACCTGTTGACGATCCTGCGCAGCGCGAATTACTCGATGCTGGACGGGGCCTATATGGCGGGCCTCAAGCGCATGGTCGGCGGTTTTCCTGAGGCCAGCAGCTATGGCTACTACGGTCTGGGACTGTTCGCGTTCTGGCTGCAATACTGGCTGTCCGGGCCGCGGTCCCGCTGGGTCACGGCGCTGATGGTCCTGTCGGCGGTGGCGGTGGTGCGGTCGACCTCGTCGGCCTCCTACGTCGCATTGATCGCCTATCTGGTCACCGTCGCGATGTTCGGGATCTGGCGAAACCTGAACGGGCGGATCGAACGCCGGGCCCTTGCGATCGGGATGACGGCGGCGCTGGCCGCATGGGGCGTCCTGCTGCTGTTCCTTGCGACCTATGCGACCGTGCAACCGGTGCGCCAGTTCTTTGACGACGTGCTGTTCAACAAGATGTCCAGCAGCTCCGGGATCGAGCGGATGAGCTGGAACGCGCAGGCATTCAAGAACTTTGTGGACACCTACGCCATGGGGGCGGGGCTGGGCGCCGTGCGGGCGTCGAGCTGGCTGATGGCGACACTGGCCAGCATCGGGGTGATCGGCACATTCCTGTTCGGCATGTTCATCCTGTCGGTGATGACCGGACCGGCCGGGCGTGGCGCACGGCGCGAGCCGCCTTCGGCCGCGGTCAGGGCTTCGCGTTCTGCCTGTCTGGCCTTCCTGATCTCGGCTCTCCTGACCGGGGCGACGCCGGATATGGGCGTGATCTTTTTCGCCTTCTGCGGATTGGCTGCGGGGCTCAACCGTGGGGCGATTCTCAGCCGGCGGAACGGGGCGGAACTGCCTTATTCCGGCCATGCCGCATTGCGCAACAATCGACTGTCAAACGCGGCATTGTCACCCGCATTGGACCTGAAATAAGCCTTTTGTGTCAATAATCTGGCCGAAACTTGACAGGTCTTTCCTGTGCCCGACATGGTGCTGCCAAGGACTATGAAACGCGGCTGGCCCGCGGCCCGGTCCGGCTGATGTCGCGGTAGGCTTTCGTGCCCCGTCAGGGGACATGCCGGACCGCCGCGGACCCGGTCGACCCGCCCGACTTAACGGGCAGCAGGCCGCAGGGCACAACCGCAGGAACGGACCAAACGATGGTAGTCAGCATGACCGATATCTTCGATCGCGGCCCCATTGCCCCCCGCCGCATGGCGTCGGCGGCCGCCGACGATTCCGTCGATGTGCGCGCCGTTGCGCGGGGCGTCTGGTTCGAACGCAAGCTTATCCTCAGCTCGACCCTCGTGTTCGGCCTGCTGGCCGCGGGCATCGCATTGCAGATGACGCCGACCTTTACCTCGGTGTCGCAGGTGCTGCTGGATCCGCGCGAACGGCGGGTCATGACCGATGAACAGGTGGTGTCGGACCTGAAGCTGAACGATCAGGTCGTCGCCAGCGAGCTGTCGATCATGCGGTCCAACCTGCTCTTGGAAAACGTCATCGACAGCATCGACGCGCAGCAGCCCGGCGCGCTGGACCTGATCGACCCGGCCGCCGAGGAGCCGGGGATCGTGGCGCGGATGAAATCCGGCATCAAGTCGCTGTTCGTCAGCCAGACAGAAGAAACGCCCGAGGCCGAGGAGCTGGCGCGGCTGGAACGCGCCGAGCGGCTGACATGGGCGATCCGCAAGCACCTGACCACCTGGCGCGACGGCGAGGCGTTCGTCATCTCGATCAAGGCCGAAACGATCGACGCCCAGCTTTCTGCCCTGATCGCCGCGACCGTGGCCGACCAGTATGTCTCGCAGCAGCTCGACGGACGGCGCCGGTCCGCGACACAGGCCGCCGACTGGATCGAACAGCGCGTCGCCGAACTGCACGGTCAGGTGCAGGACGCCGAGGACGCGGTCGAGGAATACCGCGCCCGGAGCCTCGCGTCGAACGGCACCAGCGCCGACATCCTGTCACAGCGCATTCTCAGCCTGAACGAGGAACTGATAAAGGCCCGCGTCGAACGGGTCGCCACCCGCACCCGCTACGACGAGATGGCGCGCCTGATCCGCGAGGGCGGATACGAGGCGCTCGGCAGCATGTTCACCTCGGTCACGATCGAGGAACTGGCCAACCGCCGGGTCGAGATCATGGCCTCGGACGCGGAATGGGCCCGTCGCTTTGACGAGCGTCACCCGGAACGGCGCAAGCTGGCCGACAAGCTGGAAGAGGTGAACCGCGCGCTCAGTGCCGAGTATCAGCGGGCGCTGGATGCGCTTCAGAACGAGGTGAAGATCGCCGAGATCCGCGAACAGACCATCCGCGAGTCGCTGGAAGAGGCGGAAACTCAGGCCATCGATATGTCCCGCGACTCCATCGGTCTGCGCCAGCTCGAACGGCAAGCAGATGCGGCGCGGCGGATGTATACCGAACTGCTCGACCGCTACACCGAAACGCGGACGCAGGAACAGCTTCAGCAGGCAGATGCCCGGATCATCGAACGCGCGACCGTGGCCGGCGCGCCGTCGGCGCCGCGGCCCAAGCTGATCACCTTGCTGGGGCTGGTCTTTGGTGCGCTGGTCGGCCTGGGCGTCGCCGGGTTCCGTCAGCTGAGCACCCGCAGCTACCGCAGCTCCGAGGAACTGGTCCACGACACCGGCCTGCCGGTTCTGGCCAGCGTGCCGGAACGCCAGTGGAGGTCGCTGCGTCAGGCGATGCGCGAGGTCGACGAGGTTCCGATGGGTCCGGTCGTCGAAGCCATGCGCAAACTGCGGACCGAGCTGGGGCTGAGCGACGACGCGGGCGAACCGCAGAGCGTGGCGCTGCTCTCGCCGCTGCAGGAAGAGGGCAAGACCACCACGACCCTGCTGCTGGCCCGCGTGGCCGAGCTGTCGAACAAGCTGGTCTGCGTCATCGACTGCGATTTCCGCAAGAACACCATCCAGTCGGAACTCAAGCTGCCGATGCAGAATGACCTGATCGACCTGATGCGCGGCGACTGCGACCTGCTGGAAGCGGTCCAGACGGATGCGGGCCGCGGTTTCGACCTGCTGGCCAGCCGGACGACCGCGCCGGGCGCCGCGGACATGATCTCGACCGAATGGCTCTCCGGCGTTCTGGATGAGCTCAAGCAGTATTACGACGTGATCCTCGTGAACTGTCCCGCGATCCTGCCGGTGGCCGAAACGCTGGTTCTGGCCCGCGCGGTGGATCAGCGCGTCATGCTGGTGCGCCACGACTCCACCTCGCGCGCCGCGCTGCGCCGGGCGCTTGCAATGCTCGACCACAACGGTCTGGACCTGTCGGGTCAGGTGATGACGCGGGTCGAGCCGAAGATGGCCGAAGACGACATCTATTCCTACGAGTACTGAGCCGGGAACCTCGCCATGACCTTCGCCCGTCCGACCGGCCCGCGTGTCGCCCTGATCCACTACTGGCTGGTCGGGATGCGCGGCGGCGAAAAGGTGCTCGAGGCGCTGTGCCGGATGTATCCGCAGGCCGACATCTTCACCCATGTCTACGTGCCCGAGAAAATCTCGGACACCATCCGGGCGCACCGTGTGATCGAGACCCGTGTCGGGCGGCTGCCCTTCGCGCGGCGGATGTACCAGTCCTACCTGCCGTTCATGCCCCGCGCGCTGGAGGAGATCGACCTGACCGGCTACGACCTCGTGATCTCCAGCGAGGCGGGACCGGCCAAGGGCGTGATCGTGCCGCCGGACGCCTATCACCTGTGCTACTGCCACTCGCCGATGCGCTACCTGTGGGACCAGTATCACGTCTATCTGAAGTCCGCCGGGCGGCTTCAGCGGATGGTGCTGCCCCATGTCGCGCATCGCCTGCGGGGCTGGGACGTGACCAGCGCGGCGCGGGTCGATGCCTTTGCGGCGAACTCCAACCACGTGGCCGATCGGATCGGCAAATACTGGCGCCGCGACGCCGAGGTGGTGCATCCGCCGGTCGACGTCGACGCCTTCGCGCCGGTGCCTGCATCCGAGGTCGGCGATTTCTACCTCTGGGCCGGAGAGCTTGCGCCCTACAAGCGGCCCGACATGGTGGTCAATGCCTTCAACCGGATGGGCCGCAAGCTGGTGGTCATCGGCGGGCCGGACAAGACCCGCGATGCGCTGGCGGAACGGGCAGGGCCCAACATCACCTTCCTCGGCCGTACCGATTTCGACACCCTGCGTGACCACATGGCCCGCTGCCGGGCGCTGGTGTTTCCGGGAGAAGAGGATTTCGGCATCGTTCCGGTCGAGGCCATGGCCGCGGGCCGCCCGGTGATCGCCTACGACCGTGGCGGCGCGCGGGACACCGTGGTGCCCGGCAAGACCGGTGTTCTGTTCAAGGATCAGACGGTGGACGGGCTGGTGGACGCCATCGAGAGCTTCGAGGCACAGCGGCTCTACGAGGTCGACGCATCGGTGCTCGTCACCCATGCCCGCCGGTTCAGCGAGGGCGCGTTCCGTGCCGGGATCACCCGGATACTGCCCGTCGATCTGGCGCCCGAGACACCCGCGCGGCTCAGCCGTCCGGCAGAGTGACGATCCGCAGCTTCGACCCCGTTTCCCCGCCCACGTGTATCGTGATCCGCGCCTTGTGCGGTTCCGTTTCCGCATAGGGATCGCCGCCGCCGTTCAGGTTGCGGGCGAGGCGGGGAAAGCTGGTGCTGGCGACGTGCAGCCTGAGGCGATGACCCGCAGGCACCTTGTAGGCGATGTCGCGCAGGATGACCTCGGCCCGGACCGGTTCGCCGGGGGTCATCAGGACGCTGCGGTCCATCCCCTCGCGATACCTCAGCCGCAGGACGCCTTCGGTGATCAGCAGGGAATTGCCCTGCGGGTCGACATCCGTCAGGCGCAGGATCAGGTCAGTGTCGGGCACGTCCGCGGTCAGGCTCATGTCGGCAAAGGCCGGACCCGCGATGCTCAGCGGCGTATCGAGGGGCTGGCTGGAGAGCACAAGCAGGTCGTCGCGCCCCTCGATCTCGTTCTGAAAGACCGGTCCCATGCGCAGGTCCGGCTGGCCGGTGCAGCAGATGTTGCCGCCGACCGACGGCACCGGATTGGCGGGGTCTGATGTGTAGCTCAGATCGCCCGGCTGGGTCGGCGCGTCCGACAACCCTTCCGCGCCCAGAAAGACGACCTGTTCCGCCGTGCCTTCCGGCGGCCAGCTCTCCGCGTCGCGCCATTCGTTCGCGCCCAGCATGTAGTAACGGACCGGCGGCAGGTCCGGGGCAGGGCCGCTGCGCAGGTGGTGGTCCATGACCTCCAGGAACAGCGCCTCCATGTCGATCCATTGCGCGGGGTCGAGGGTCAGGTCGCCGATCCGCCCTTCCTGCAGCTGCCAGCCCAGACCGCAGTGCAGCGCGGGCAGGATCATCACCGTCCCGTCGGCCCCTGTCTCGCGCATCTGCTGGGCCAGCATCAGACTTTCGCGGGCGCGGTCATACCAGCCGTCGACCATCAGGAAGGGCGTAGCGAACCGTTCGTCCCCTGCGATGAAATTGCTCCGCTCCCAGTAGGCCGCGTCGTCGTAATGGTCGAGCATGATGCGGAACTCGGTCGGGTCCGCGCGGAACCGGGCCACCGCGTCGCGGACGGGCAGGGAGGCGAGGCCGGCGGCGTAGTCGATCTGTGGCAGGCCCATCCGGTCTGGCGTCTTGCCGCCCGCCTCGGAAAACCAGCCGAAGGCCGAGGCGAGGTCGAGGATCCCGCCCTCGAACGCGCCGAAGTAGGAATAGGTCCCGCCCAGCCGTCCGATCGCACCGCCCGCGCCGAGCGGGATCATCGCCCGGTGCGCGGGGTGGCGCTGCGTGGCCAGCATCACCTGCGTTTCACCAAGCGCCGAGCAGCCGATCGTGCCGACCTTGCCGTCCGACCAGCCCTGTGCCGAGATCCAGTCGAGCGTCGCCGCCGCGTCCGTCGGGTCGTCGGCATAGGGCGTGAAGACCCCTTCGCTGGCGTAGCGGCCGCGCATGTCCTGAACGACGACCGCGTAACCTTCGGCGGTGAACCGGCGGATCCAGTGCAGCGCCTCGCCGAAGCGTCGCTTGCCGTAGGGCAGGCGCATCATGATGGCGGGGAGCTTGGTGCCCTCCGCGCCATCAGGCAGATAGATGTCGGTCGCCAGATGCACGCCGTCCGCCATCGCGATCCGCACCTCGGGCAGGCGGGTGCCGCCGACATCGGCGGCGAAGCGGCGGAACTCCACCTCGGCCTTGGCGCCGCGCAGGAGGGTAACGATCCGGTTCCGCTGCCAGACCGCCCCGGCTGCCAGAGCGCCGATGACACAGGCGAGGACAATCCACTTCATCACAGTCCCTTCCGTCTCGACCCGCGCGCGCGGCCCCGCATAGGCTGGACCCCGGCAAACCGGATGCGCATGTGACCCACGAATTCCCGATCCATCTCTGGCGGCTGACCGGGCCGGACGACGCGGTCGCCCGGATGGCCGCGCACCTGTCGGAGGACGAGGCGGCGCGCGCGGCGCGGTTCGTCTTTGACCGGGACCGGCGGGCCTATATCCTCGGGCGCGGGCGTCTGCGTGAAATCCTCGGGGCCGAGATGGGGCGCGCGCCCGCTGCGGTGCGGTTCGGCTATGGCGCCCATGGCAAGCCGTTCGTCACGGGTGGCCCATGGTTCAACCTGAGCCATTCCGACGGCATCGCCTGCCTCTCGCTTCATCCCTCGATGGATTTCGGCCTGGATATCGAGGCCTTTCGCCAGATCGAGGACGGTGTGGCCGAGCGCTTCTTCTCGGCCACCGAATATGCGAGTCTCTCCGCGCTGCCTTCCGATCAATGGACGGCGGGCTTCTTCCGCTGCTGGACGCGGAAAGAGGCGGTGGTCAAGGCCATGGGCGACGGGCTGTCGATCCCGCTCGACGCTTTCGACGTGACGCTGCGCCCCGGCGACGCGCCGCTGATGACGCGCCTCGACCCGGCGCTCGGACAGGCGGCGGACTGGCAGCTCGCGCATTTCGAACTGGGCCCCGACATGGTCGGTGCGCTGGCGGTCAGGGCGCCGGGCGAGGTCACGCTGAGATGCGTCGACTGTCCGCCCGGCCTGCATTTTCACGCGCCCGCCTGAGTTTCCCCGAGAAACGCTTCGATCTCGGCGGCCATGCCCTCCACCCCGATCCGGCGATCGCGCAGGACCTGCACGCGGTCCAGATGCACCGTCTTCAGCTTGTCCCCGGCCACGACCCGTTCCCAGCCGATCGACGGGCTGAACCAGTCGCCGCGCGGCGAGGCGTTGGTGACGATGTGCAGCACCGGGAAATCGACCGGCGCGGCGCGGTAGCTGTCGCGCATCCGGGTGACGAAGGCGATGTAGCGCTCCTGGTCGGCCTCCAGATCCGTCTGGCGGACACGGTCCACCAGCCCTAGGGCGCTGGCCAACCGCAGCACGCCGGTCGCGCGGACGATGCGGTAGGAACCGAGGAAGGCCGCGAGCGACAGCTCGCCGTTCCGGACGGCCCGGAGACGGTTGCGCAACGCGTGGATCTTCTCGCGCCACTTCGCCGAGGGCGAGCGTTCGAGGTCCTCGACATAGCTCATTTCCCAGACGTCCTTCATCACGACGCCCGCGATCTCGGCCCCGTCGGCCTGCAGATGCCGCGCGGCCTCCAGCGCAAGGTTGCCGTGCACGCAGTTGCCGTAGAGCAGGTAAGGCCCCTCGGGCTGCGCACGCCGGACGATCTTGGCATAGTCGGCGGCGATCTCGGTGAAGGGCCGCTCGGTCAGGTCCAGCTTGCGCCCGCTTTCGTATTCGCGGACGCAGGTGACCTTGCGCTTGTGCGAGCCGATGGTCGACAGCACCAGCCCAGTCGCGGCGTTGTTCACCACCACCAGCGGCTGACCCTCGCCGGTCTTGCCGAGGCGCATGATCTGCCAGTCGTCCGTGGGCGCGTCCTCGGTCGCCGTCCCGCCGCGCGCGTCGAGCTTGGCGCTGATCAGCCGGGCGAGATCGCCCAGCGTCGGGTTCTCGTAGACCTGCGTCACGTCCAGCGCCACGTCCCAGCGGTCGCGGATGCGCGACAGCTGCCTGAGCACCAGAACGGAGTGGCCGCCGAGGTCGAAGAAATGCGCGTCGGCGGTGACGTCGGTCAGGCCGAGGATGTCTTTCCAGTCCGCCTGCAGCGCGGTCAGCACCTCCGGCCGTGCCGTGGCGGTCCGCACGACTTCCGTGGCGCGAGAGGGCACACGCAGCAGCGTCCGGTTCACCGCGCCCGTGGATGTCCGGGGGAAGCCGCCGAGCAGGCTGATGCCGGTCAGGCCCTGCGCGTCAGGGTTGGTGGCCAACGTGTCCATGATCCTGCCCGGCAGATCCTCCAGCGGCACCGTGCCGGTGTCGCCCGGCACGACGAAGCCAAAGAAGGCGTCGGCGGTCCGCACCACGGCGGCCTCGCGCACCATCGGGATCGCGGTCAGGGCCTGTTCCAGCGCGGCAATCGCGCGGCGGTCGCCCTGACGGCGTTCGGCCAGATGCTTGGGCAGGGGCAGTTCGGACAGCTTGGCCTGCGGCGAGGCGAAGGCGGTTTCGAACGCCCCCTGCGCCAGTTCCAGGATCGCCTGCGCGGTTTCGGTGTCGAACAGCTCGTTCGAATATTCCAGCACCATCTGCCAGCCGGTCGGACGGCCCATGACGGCAAGGCTCAGGTCATAGATCGCCCCCGGCGCATGCGAGGGCGAGGAGACGAGGGCGAAGCCGCCGTAGTCCTTGCTCTCCATGAACACGTTCTGGAGGTTGAAGTTGATCGAGATGAGCGGCGTGCGCGACGGATCGCGGGCCGGGTTCATCCGTTCGACCAGCGCGTTGAAGGGCATCGACTGATGCGACAACGCGCCCTGCACGACCTTGCCCGCGCGGGCGGTGTGATCGGCGATGGTGCTGTCGGGTTTCGCCTCGAACCGCAGGACGAGGTTGTTGATGAACACGCCGATCAGCGTGTCGAGGTCGGAATCCAGCCGCCCGGCGATCTGGGTGCCGAAGAGGATGTCCTGCGCCTCGCTCATCCGGTGCAGACAGGCGCTGAAGATGCCGGTGCCGTAGGCGAAGGTCGACACGCCCGCCGCCTGCGCCGCCGCATGCAGCCGGTCGCCGAAGCCGTCGTCCATCGAGGCGGCCAGCTTGGACACACCGGTGCCGCGCACGGCGGGACGCGGGCGATCTGGCTCGATCTCGAAATAGGTCATGCCGTCGAGCGTTTTCAGCCAGTAGGCGCTTTCCTCCTCCAGCACGCCGGAGGCGAGGTATTCCTTCTGCCACAGCGCGAAGTCGCCGTATTGCAGCGGCAGGTCGGGCAGGTCGGGCTGGCGGCCTTCCTCGTAGGCCTGCGCCGCCGTGCCGATCTCGTGCCCCAGCACGCGGATCGAGAAGCCGTCGAAGACGCTCTGGTGGAAAACGTAGGTCAGCAGCGCGCGGTCGGCGCTGAGGCGGATCAGCGTGGCGCGCAGCAGGCCGGGCTGGCCGAGGTCGAAGGGCCGCGCCGCGAACTCGTGGGCGATCTCCTCGATCTTGGCGGCCTGCTGGTCCGCCGGCACCGCTCGGATGTCGACGAGGCCGAGGCGGAAGGGAACGTGCTCCACCACCTGCTGCATCGGCGTCCCGTCGACCTCGACAAAGCGGGTGCGCAGGATTTCGTGCCGGTCGACGACGTTCTGGAACGCGCGTTCAAGGTTCGCGGCCTGCAGATCGCCCCGGACTTCCCACCGGACGGCGACGTTGAGCGAGGGGTTGCCCGGCTTCATCTCGTTCAGGAACCAGCACCGCGTCTGCGTGGTGCTCAGCGGGAATTCCGCGATGATGTCCTGCTCGGTGACCGGCGTGCGGTCGAAATCCTTGGCCATCATTTGGCTCCTCCACGTCCCGCGCGGCGGGCGCCGGCACGGAAATCCTTGAGCGAGGGTTTCGCCGGTCCGTCGGTCGAGCCGCCGCGCCCGTCATGGAACGCCGCCAGTTCGCGGATCGAGGGATGGGCGAACATGTGCCGTGCCTCAAGGTTCAGACCCGCGTTCAGCATCCGCGCGGCGATCCGGAAGACGGCCAGCGAGTCGACGCCGAGGGCGAAGAGCGTGTCGGTCACGCCGACCCGGTCGCGGCCCAGCACCTCGCCCCAGATCGCGGCGATCCTGCGCTCGGTCTCGGTCTCGGGCTCCGCCGCCTCGCGCAGTGGGGTGACGCTGGCGGTGTCCTGCGGATCGGGCAGCGCCTTGCGGTCCAGCTTGCCGTTGCCGGTCTGGGGCAGCGCGCTGAGCATCACCCAGGCCCGCGGGATCATGTAGTCCGGCAGCACCTCGGCCAGCTTCGCGGTCAGCTCCGCGCCCTCGGGCGCAGCACCGTCTTCGGCCACGACATAGCCCACGAGCTGCTTGTCGCCCGATCCGCGCGCCCGCAGGTCGACGGCCGCCTTGTCGACGCCGGGGATGGCGCGCAGGGCGGTTTCGATCTCGCCCAGTTCGATCCGGAAACCCCGCAGCTTGACCTGCGTGTCGATCCGGCCCAGCACCTCGACCTCGCCATCCGGGCGGCGGCGGGCCAGGTCGCCGGTGGCGTAGAGCCGCCGGGTCTGCCCTGCGACCGTGATGTCGCGGAAGGCCTTGTCGGTCAGGTCGGGGCGGCCGTGATAGCCGATGGCCAGACCGTCGCCGCCGATGTTCAGCTCGCCCGTCGCGCCCTCGGGCACCGGCTGGCCCGCGCTGTCGAGGATGACGAGCTGCGTGTTGGCGATCGGGTGGCCGATGGTGATCGGCTCGCCCGGCAGGATGCGGCGGACGGCGGACCAGATGGTCGTCTCGGTCGGGCCGTACATGTTCCACAGCTCGGCGCCCTGTTGCGTCAGGCGTGCGGCGAGGTCGGCAGGCAGGGGTTCACCACCGCAGAGCATGCGGAACCCTGCATTGGGTGTGAAGCCCGCCGTCAGGACCATGTCCCAGAGGGTCGGGGTCGCCTGCATGACGGTCACGTCGCCCTGGTTCAGACGCTCGACCAGCTTGAAGCCGTCGATGACGTCCTCGGTCCGGGCGATGACCACGCCCGCGCCGACCGACAGCGGCAGGAACAGTTCCAGCGCGGCGATGTCGAACATGACGGTGGTCACGGCCAGCATCCGGTCGGCGGCGGTCAGGCCCGGCTCGGCGGCCATCGAGGTGAGAAAGTTCACCGCCGCACGGTGCGGGACCGCGACGCCCTTGGGCGTGCCGGTGGAGCCGGAGGTGAAGATGACATAGGCCGCATCCTCCGCCGACACCGTGACCGGCGCCGGGCGCGTGCCCGCCTGTGCCTCGGAGGCGAGGATCACCGGTTTGCCTGCGTCGGCGGCAAAGTCCGCGTTCTCGGGCGTGTCGGTGAGGACGGCTGCGACCTCGGCGGTCTCGGCGATCTGTTTCAGACGGGCGGAGGGCTGGCGCGGGTCGAGCGGCACGTAGGTGTGCCCGGCCCTGAGGATCGCAAGCAGCCCGGCCAGCATGTCGCGGCCACGGGTCATCGACAGCGCGACGCGCGCGTTCCGGCCCGGCACCTGCGCCTGAACCAGCGCGGCGAGGGCGTCGGCGCGGGTGTTCAACTCGGCATAGGTCATCCGGCCCGCCGCGTCCTCGACGGCCATCGCATCGGCGAACTGCGCCATGCGGGTGCCGAGGAAGGTGGTCAGCGTCGCCTCGCGGTCGAACGCCATCTGCACGCCGTCGATCACGGCATCCGCCTCGTCCCCGCCGGTCAGCGACAGGGTCGCGACCTGCTGGTCGGTCGAGGCGGCAATCTGGGTCAGGATGCTCTCGTAGGCGCGGGTCCAGCCCGCCACGGTTGCGGCATCCAGAACGTCGGCGTTGTAATGCGCCTCGATCCGCAGCCCCTGGGGCGTTTCGACCACGTTGAAGAACAGGTCGAAGTTCAGGCCCGTCTTGGCATTGGCATGGAAGCTGGCGTCGAGGCCCGACATGCCGGACGCATCGCTCTGCTTTTCGAGGTTGAACTCGATCTCGGTCAGCGGCAGGCGGTTGATCTGGCGCGGGATGGCCAGGTCGCGGACGATGGCGCCCAGCGTGGTGTCGCCATGCTCGAAGGCTTCGTTCAGTCGGGCGCTGACCAGTTTCAGGTGCTCGGCCACGCTGACGTTTTCCGCGATAGTCGCGCGGACCGGCAGGAAGTTCACGCAATGCCCGACCAGCGCCGGGTTCGGCAGGTTCTGCTGCTGCGCGGTCGGCACGCCGAGCACGACGTCGCGGGTGCCGCTGAGGCGGTGGACCAGCATCTGCATCGCCCCGAAGGCGGTCGCGAACAGCGTGCAGCCCTGCTTGGCCCCGGCCTTGCGGGCGGCTTTCACGGTGTCGAGGCCGATCTCGTGGAACACGGTCCCGGCGGTATGGCTGCGCCGTTCGGGGCGCGGCTGGACCAGCGGCAGGTCGGGCAGGGCGACCGGCGTGTCGTAGACCGATTTCCAGTAGGCCATGGTCGAGGGGTTCGCCATCCGCGCGGCCTCGGCCTGCGCATGCGCGGCGAAGGAGGGCGCGGGGGCGAGGCCCGCCTGACGGCCCTCATGTGCGGCGGAATAGAGCCGGGCGAGATCGTCCAGCATCACGCCGAAGGACCAGCCGTCGGCGACGATGTGGTGCGCGCAGATCACCATGACATGCCGGTCGGTGCCCAGCTTGGCAAGGAAGGCGCGGATCGGCGCTTCGGCGGTGATGTCGAAGCCGATGGCCGAGTCAGCGGCGATGGCATCGGCAAGTGCTGCCTGCGGATCGGCCTCGGCGCTCAGGTCGATCTCTCCGATCGGGTTGGTCTCGGGCGCCATCACATCGACGGTGGACCCGTCGCGCGCGAAGCGCAGCCGCAGCGCGTCGTGGCGCGCGATCACGGCGTCGAAGGCGGTCTGGAGCGCGGCCTTGTCCAGCGTCCCGTTCATGACGAGCGATGTGCTTTCGTTGAACGCGGCGGCGGCGGCACCGCCCATCTGGTGGCTCATCCAGATCTCGCGCTGGCCCTCGGTCAGCGGCACGCCCTTGAGCGGCTCGAACGGTTTCGCGGCGGGCAGCGGGGCGGCGGGATCCTTGCGCAGATCGGCGAGGATGCCGACCGACAGCAGCGAATCCAGCGCCGTCTCGAAGGCCGCGACGACGCGGTCGCAATCGGCGTCGGTGTGCGCGGTGGTGATGAAGCCGCAGAAGCCGTCCATCACATGCACCCCCTCCATCCGCATCAGCGGATAGAGCAGCGATGCGCGGGGATCGGCCTCGGTCACCTGGATGACGAACCAGCTGGAATAGGTCTCGACCAGTTGCGGCAGGCCGCGCGCGGCCATAGCGGCGTTCATCCGGCCGGCCACATCGGCGCAGCGGTCGGCGGCGCCTTTCCACAGGCGGTCGCCCTCGGCGATCATGAAGTCGAGCGAGGCGTCGACGGCGGCCAGCACCAGCGGATGCCGCACGAAGGTGCCCGCGAAGAAGGTCGGGATCGCCTCGGGCTTGCTGTCGTCGCCGTAATTCCAGTTGCCGCCGTCGAGCGAGTCCATGAACCGCGCGTCACCGGCCAGCACGCCGACGGGCATGCCGCCGCCGACGACCTTGCCGTAGGTGGCCATGTCGCCCTTGATGTCCCAGACCCCCTGCATGCCGCGCGCATGGGTGCGGAAGCCGGTGACGATCTCGTCCATCACCAGCGCGGCACCGCCGTCGCGGGTCAGCCTGCGGATCTCGCGGACGAAATCGGCGGGACGGTGGGCCGGATGGCGGCTTTGCACCGGTTCGACGATCACGGCGGCGATGTCGCGCATGTTGTCGCGGATCCAGTCCAGCGCCTCGGGTGCGCCGTAGGTCAGCACCTTCATGTTGGCGAGGCTCGACCGCGGGATGCCGGGGGCCGAGGGCAGGGCGCTCGGGTCCGTGCCCCTGGCGCGGCCCTTGACCAGAACCTCGTCGAACTGGCCGTGGTAATCCTTGTCGAAGACCACGATCAGGTCGCGGCCCGTCACCGTGCGGGCGACACGCATCGCGGCCATGACGGCCTCGGACCCGGTGTTACAGAAGGTGACGCGCTCGTGGCCCACGAAACGGGCGAACTTCTCGGCCAGCGGCCCGGCGAGCTCGGCCTGCGGTCCGATGGGAAAGCCCTTTTCCATCTGACGCGCCACGGCCTCGGTCACGAAGTCCGGCGAATGGCCGAATGCGGTCTGGCCGAAGCCGTTGACCACGTCGACGAAGGTGTTGCCGTCCACGTCATGCAGGTAGGCGCCCTTGGCGCGCTCGGCGACGATGGGGAACACCAGTTCCTTCCAGTCGGCGCGGAAGCCGGCCGCGGTACGCGGGTCGGCATGGACCTTGCGGTGCTTCGCGGCATAGGCCTTGGAGCCGGGATGCTTGGCCGAATAGCGGGCGGCGAGGTCACGGGCAAAGGCCACCTGCGCCTCGGTCATCGTGCCGCCGGTCACGTTGGGGCCGCGCCCGAACTTGAGGCCGGCGGGCTTGTCCTCGGCCTCGGCGGGCTTCGCCGGGGCATTCGCCGCCACGGGGGCGGGTGCGGGCGCTGCGACGGGTTGCGGCGCGGGCTGCGCGGCGGGTGCCGCCACCGGCTGCGGTGCCGCGGCCTGTGCGGGGACGCCCGATCCGAGCGCCTGAAGCTGCTGCGCGAACACCGCCTGGATGGCGTCGATCTGCGCCTTCATGATGCCTTCCAGCCCCGCGACGGGCGCAGAGGCTGTGGCGGCAGGTACGGCAGCCGGCATCGGCTGGGCCACGGGCGCGGGCGCGACAGGCGCGGGCTGCGCCGCGACAGGCTGCGGCGCGGGTTCCGGTGCCGCGTTGGCGGGCATCTCGGCATCGAGATGCTGGGCCAGCAGCGTGATGGTCGAAACATCCGCAAGCAAGCGGCGGAAGCCGATCTCAACGCCATACTGCCGCCCGATGGCCTGGCTGACCTGACCCATGAAGAGCGAGTCGAATCCAAGTTCGAGGAAGGTCTCTCCGGCGACATCCGTCCCGATATCCTCGCCCGACATATCCGCCAGCAGGGCGGCGATCTCGGCCACCAGACGCGGCATGCGGTCGGCGGGCGCGGCGGCGGGGACGGAATTCGGAGACAAGTCGGTCATGACGGAACCTTCCGAGGGTTGAACAACCGGAGCGACGGGCGCGGGCACTGCCGCGGGTGCGTCCTCCTTGGGGGCGATCCAGTAGCTTTGGCGCTGGAACGGATAGGGGGGCAGCGGAACCTTGCGCGATCCGACCGGGCCCTGACGGGTCCAGTCGACGGGCAGGCCCGCGCTCCACAGTGAAGAGACCGCAGCGGCCATCGAGAAGTCATCAGAGACCGGTTGGGTATGATCCGGCAACGTTTGAACCAAGCCTCGATGGCTGCTGCGGTCCAAGGTCTGGGCGGCGAAAGCCGAAAGGGTGCGGCCTGGGCCGACCTCGACAAACACCGGAGACCTTGTCTGGGTGACCGCTTCGAGAGCGGCCTGAAAGTTGACGCAGGCGCGTGCCTGATCCGCCCAGTAGGCCGGATCGCAGGCTTCGGCTGCGGTCAGTTCGCGCCCGGTGACCGCCGAGACGATCGGACGGTCGGGGGCGTTCAACGTGATGGCGGCGGCGGCTTCGCGCAGGGGCGCGCCGACCGGGTCCATCATCTGGGAATGGAAAGCATGCGAGGTGTGCAGCCGCTGGCAGGCGATATCCGCCGCGCTGAGCCGCGCCTCGAGCGCGTCGATGGCCGCGAAGGGACCGGCCACGACCTGCAGCTTGGGCGCGTTGCGCGCGGCAAGGTCGGTGCTGTCGTCGAGGAAGGGCTTAAGCGCCTCCATCGGGGCACGCACGGACAGCATCGCGCCGCCGGGCTGGTCCTGCATCAGGTGGCCACGTTTCGCGATCAGCGTCAGCGCGTCCTCGAAGGACATCACGCCGGTCAGCGCGGCGGCGACGAATTCGCCGACCGAATGGCCGATGCAGGCGGTCGGTTCGATCCCGCGCGACTGCCAGAGCTTGGCCAGCGCGAATTCGGTCAGGAACAGCGCGGGCTGGGTGATCCACGTCTCGCGCAGCGCGGCAGCCGCCTCGTCCTGCGACAGGTCGCGGCCGAGGATCAGGTTGCGCATGTCGCGGCCCATGATCGGTTCGAGGATCTCGGCCCCCCGGTCGATCCAGCGGGCGTATTCGGGTTCGCTGTCGTAAAGGTCCGCACCCATGCCGGGGTATTGCGAGCCCTGGCCGGGGAAGAGGAACACGACGTCCGAAACCTCGTCCTTCACGGCGGCCTTCGGCGCTTTCACCTCGCGCAAAGCGGTGACCAGCGCGGGACGGTCCGCGCCGGCGGTCACGGCACGCCAGTCGTGCACGCGGCGGCCCTGCTGGAGCGTATGTGCCACGTCGGGCAGGTAGAGCGCGGCATCCGCCTCGATCCGGTCGGCGAGGCTCCGCGCCATCTCGACGACCGCCTCGGGCGATTTGGCCGAAAGCGGCAGGAAGGTCATCCCGCAGCGCGGCGCGTCACGGTCGGCCAGCGCGGGGGCTTCCTCGATGATCGCATGGGCGTTGGTCCCGCCCACGCCGAACGAGCTGACACCGGCGATCCGGGCGCCGTCGCTGACCCATTCGGTCGGCGCCTCGGGCACGAAGAACGGCGTGTCGCCAAGGTCGATGCGCGGGTTCAGCCCACGGAAATGCGCAATCGGCGGCAGTTCGCGTTTCTGCATCATGAGCGCCAGCTTGATGACGCTGACCACGCCCGCCGCCGCGTCCAGATGGCCGACGTTACCCTTGACCGAGCCGAGCGCGGTCCGCGCGCCGGTCGTGCCGAAAGCCTGCTTCAGCCCGGACACCTCGATGGGATCGCCGAGCGGCGTCGCGGTGCCGTGGCATTCGACATAGCCGACCTGGTCCGGCGTGACCCCGGCATCGGCCTGCGCCATGCGCACCGCCGCCGTCTGGCCCTGCACGGACGGGGCCGTGAACGACATCTTGGCCGCGCCGTCGTTGTTCAGCCCGACGCCCCGGATCACCGCGTGGATGTGGTCGCCGTCACGCAGCGCATCGCCGAGGCGCTTGAGCACGACCGCACCCGCGCCATGGCCGAAGACCGTGCCGCCCGCATTCGCGTCGAAAGGACGGCACAGGCCGTCGGGCGAGGCCATGCCGCCTTCGAGGAAAAGGTAGCCGCGTTTCTGCGGGAAGGTGATCGACACTCCGCCCGCCATCATCACGTCGGCATCGCCCGCGCGCAGCGCCTCGACGGCCATGTTGATCGCGACCAGCGATGTCGAACAGGCGGTGTTGACCGAGATCGCCGGACCGGTGAGCCCGAGGCGATAGGCCACGCGGGTGGCCGTCAGGCTCTGATCATTGCCGGACAGCACGCTGTAGTCGAGCTGGAAGCCGGTGGTGAATTTGCGCGCCTCGGCGCGGTTCGCCAGCAGGTTCTCCAGCATGTAGGTGGACATCGAGGAACCGGCGAAGATGCCGATCTTGACCTGCGTGCGGTCGGGGTCGATCCCGGCGTTGTCCAGCGCCTCCTGGCAGACTTCGAGGAAGACGCGGCCCTGCGGGTCGGTCAGCTCGGCCTCGCGCGGGCGCATGTTGAAGAACTTGGCGTCGAACTTGTCCGGGTCGCGCATGATCGACCGCGCGGGGACGTAATTCGATCCGGCGCGGGTGGCGGCGTCATAGCTGTCCTCGGCCTCGGACGGATCGAAGCGCTCGATGACGCTGCGGCCCTCGCGGATGACGGACCAGAAGTCGTCCAGCTTGATGCCGCCCGGCAGGCGCGCGGCCATGCCGACGATGGCGACGGCGCGGTCGTCTGTGTCGAGGGCCCTGGGCGCGGCGGTGTCGGCTGCGGGCGCGGTGCCCGCCATCTCGGACAGGCGCGCGGACAGGTCGCCGAGGCGCGGCGTGTCGAACATAAGCGCGATGTCGAAACGGACACCGAGCGCGGTTTCGATCATGGCATGCGCCTCGATCAGCTGGATCGAGGTGCCGCCGAGGTCGAAGAACGTGTCGCCCTGACCGGGCGTGCCGCAGTCGAGGACCTTCTGCCAGATCGCCGCGATCTCGGACTGGACGCCCTTGCGGGAGACGGCGGAAACCTCCGGCTTTTCAGGCGCTTCCTCGACGCTCCTGCGCAGGGCCTTGCGGTCCAGCTTGCCTGCCTCGTTCAGCGGAAACGCCTCCAGCAGCACCACTTCGCGCGGAAATACGTCGCGGGCGATGGTGCGGGCCGAGGCGTCCTTCAGCGCAGCGATGAAGGCGGGCTTGTCCGTGACCGGGGCCTCGGGAATGACGAAGGCGGCCAGCGATAGCGGGCGGTCGGCACGGCGGATCAGTTCGACGGCGGCGTCGCGGACGCCGGGCAGGTCGCGGAAGATATGTTCGACGCCGTCCACCTCGACCCGGTGGCCGGCCATCTTGATCTGCCGGTCGACGCGGCCCATGAACTCGTAGCGGGCATCGGGACGGCGGCGGCCAAGGTCGCCGGTCAGGTAAAGCGTGCCGTCGCGACCCGGACGCGGATCGGCGATGAACGCCTTGGCTGTCAGGTCGGGCCGGTTGTAATAGCCCTGCGCCAGCCCGACGCCGCCGATGGCGATCTGGCCGGGTTCGCCGTCGGTGACCACGCACAGGTCTTCGTCCAGCAGCACGATTTCTTCGCCCGGCATGGTGCTGCCGATCGGGATCGCACCCGCGCGGGTGTCGTCCAGCGTGACCGGGCAAGAGGTGCTCCAGACGCAGCTCTCGGTCGGGCCGTAGGTGTTGACCAGCGTGATGTCGGGCCAGGCCGTCAGCAGCTTTTCCGCCATCGGCGCGGACATGACATCGCCGCCCGAGATGCTCAGCCGCACGGTTTCGAACGCCTCGATCCGGTGCGCGATGGCCAGATGGTGCAGGCCCGCATACCACAACGTGACGGTGACGCGGTCGCGGGTCATCGCCTCGGCCACGTCCGGGATCGCGGGGGTCGGGGTTTCAACGACCGACACGGCCGCGCCGGACATGAGCGGAACCAGCAGCTGGTAGAGCACCCCGTCGCAGGCCAGCGTGGCCGAACACAGCGAAACATCCGCCGGGGTCATCCGCACCTCGGGGTTGCCGTGGGCCATCGCCACGATGGCGCGCTGCGTGACGATCACGCCCTTGGGGGTGCCCGTAGTGCCGGAGGTGTAGAGCACGCAGGCCGCGTCGCTGCCCGCCGCATCCGGCCAGTCGCGCGGGGCGACGTCGTCGTCGCAGTCCTCGACGGTCAGGACGGGCACGTCCCGCGGATCGAAGACGGCGTGCGTGGCGGCGTCGTGTTCGCGCGGACAGACCGCCGCGCGGAAGGGGATGTCACCGGCGATGAAGCCGATGCGTTCCGGCGCGAAGGCCGGGTCCATCGGCACATAGACCGCGCCGAGCCGCAGAATGCCGAGCAGCCCCGCCACCGCCTCGAGCGAGCGGGTGGCATAGAGCGCGACGTGATCGCCCGGACCGACACCGAGCGCCTGCAGACGCGCCGCGACCTGCAGGGCCGCGCCATGCAGTTCGGCATAGCTCCACGACCGTCCCCGACCGAACAGGGCGGGCGCCTCGGGGGCCGTTTCGACGTGCCTGCGCACGCTCTCGAAGACCGAGAGGGCGGGGTCGAAATCTGCCGTCTGTTCTGCCTTGGTCATTGTCGACAGGCTCCGCGGTCTGAGGCCCGGCTTTTTTGGGCGATGGACTGAATTGCGTCCGAGGTAATTGGCGTCCGGAGATTTGGGTCCGGTATGAAAATTTCCCGCTGGTTTTGCGGGGTTAAGGCAACGTCTGCCCTATCTCTCTTGGTGTCAATTTGGGATGGGGTTCAAGTTTATGTTATGCATTAAATCTGCCTCGTAAGTTATTGAAAAATCGCGTATTGTGCGTGACAATTTATTTTTGGTTAACTCAATCTAAGGGCGAGTAATGTGGCCTCTTTTGATACAACGGCCTAACGCCTCGGGGATTGTTTTTTGGGTGCGGTGCGGGCTGTTTTTTAACGTTGTTTGGCGCTGGATTCCTGCTCTCTGATTCGCAATTTTTAGGGTCTGTCCGGGGCAAAATTGCGACGTCGGATTGACCGTTTTGGCACCGTCCGGTTCGGGGGCATGTGGGTGCGATCCTGGTGCGCCTCGACCGGCAGCATCTTGGTCAAGAGTCCGAGGTTGGGGGCGGCGCGAATCCTGTTGGGCTCAGAACGCAAAAAGGCCGCGCGAAATCGGCGCGACCCTGTCCCGGTGTCGATCGGGAGGTCCGGCCGTCTATCGGCCGGTGCGGAGGAAGGACCGAAGTTCGCCCCAGAACGGGCGGTCGAAGATCGCCGTGGCCAGAACATATACCGGCACCGCGAAAAAGGCCGAAAGCAACGCGGATGCCAGAGGCGGAAGGCCCGATGCCGGCAGGATCCTTGCGCACAGCAACAGGGTGCCGAGCCCGAAGGCCAGGGGAGCCACCGTCGACCGGAGCGCGCGCAGCAATCCCTTTCGGCGAACACCTGCGAAACGTTCGAACATCCACAGCGTCGCGGTCGTTATCGCGATGGCCGAGATCACCTGTGCGATAGCGATCGGGTACAGGCCGAAATGCGCGGCAACAAACGTCGGCACCAGTGCTCCGGCAAAGATCCCGGCGGTGAAGGCGGGCAGGCGGCGCGTCTCGCCGACAATCGACATCAGCGGTTCGATCACGATTCCGGGCAGTGAGATCAGCGGCACAAGGGCAAGGATCGTCACCAGTGGGGCGGCGGGAAGCCAGTCCTCGCTCAGCAATCCGTGGATGATGTTGTTGCTTTCGACCATCAGCCACAGCAGCACCGGTGCGCCGGCGACCATCATCACCTTGACGTGGCGGCGGACCTGACGGCCGATGCGTGCCGCGCTTTCACTGGCCGGTCCGCCATCGCGCGCGGTGCGGAAATGGGCCCAAGCCAGGATCTGACCGGGGACCGAGATGATTTCGTAGGCGGCCGCGACCAGCCGGTCCGCCGCGCGGTAGTAGCCGACAGCGACCGGCCCGAGATAGCCGCCGATGATGAAGGTTCCGATGTGCATGCGCAGTGTCAGGAGCATCCGGCTGACGAAGATCTGACCGGAGAACCGCAGCAGGTCGCCGATCAGCGCCCGGTCCAGCCCGACGGCGGGACGCATCCCGATCGCCGCGAAGCTGATGCCGAGATGCGTGAGGCTCATGGCGAGGCGTCCCCAGACCAGCGAAAGCACGCCGTGGCCGTCCAATAGCAGCGCGAGCGTCACGGCGAGTCCGACCAGTTCGCCCGCGATTTCGCACAGGGCCGAGGTCTTGATCCGATGGCGCCACACCATCAGCCCGTTCCGGGCGGACGACAGGTTGGCCAGCACGATCCAGCCCGAGAACAGCGCCATCAGGCTGACCGTCTGGTCCGATCCGCCCAGCAGTGAGACGCCGCCCGTCGCGGCCAGTCCGATGGCGCCGAAGGCGAGGCCGCTGAGGATCGCGATGAACTGGACCTGCCGGGGGACGAGGTCGTCGCCGCCCCATGCCATGATGAAGGGCGCCCAGCCGACCTCTGCCGCGCGCAGCATGACCATGGCAAAGGCCGAGACCAGTGCGAAGGCTCCGAAATCCGCGGGCCCGAGCACGCGTGCGGCCACGATGAAGATGGCGAACTGCGCGCCCTGGGACACCACGCGGTCCATGACGGCAAATGCGCCGTCACCGAGCGCCTTGCGGCCGCCCTGTGGCGTGTTGGTGTCGATGGCAGCGTGCGTGGTCATGGATTCGCCGAAAAGTAACGTCCTTCTCATGGCGGTTTATGGGCCAGTTCGGTCGTCACGATGGCGCGATCATGGCGGAAATGTGTCACTGTTCTGGATTCTGGAAACAGAGTGTTGACGCGATATCGCAGAACCCGCGGTCAGAGGGGGTGTCGTTTCCAAAATGGGAACGGACTGCTTCCAAGAACGAAAATAACACTTTTGCCACAATGCGTTAAGTTTGTGGTGGGTATGATTCGGCACAGAAGGGTGGGGCAGGGCGCGGACAGCGCCTTGACAGTGCTTGGCATACGACATCTTTTCAAATGACGCTGACGTCATTGCGCGACACGGCGTCCGCCCGGTGCGGACCTCGGTCTCGAAGCTCGTGTTCGACAAGGCGTTCGCCCTCATGGCGCTGACGCTCCTGTTCCCGCTGCTGATCGTGATCGCGGTTGTGATCCTTATCGCCGACGGCCGGCCGATCTTCTATTCGCAGGCGCGGATAGGTCAGAACGGCCGACGGTTCAGGTGCTGGAAGTTCCGCACCATGATCAAGAAGGCCGACGCCGCGTTGGAAGCCGCGCTCAGCAAGGACCCGGAGCTGAAGGCCGAATGGCTGGCCACGCGCAAGCTGCGCAACGATCCGAGGATCAACGCGATCGGGCGAATCCTGCGCAACACCAGCCTCGACGAACTGCCGCAGTTCTGGAACGTGCTGCGCGGCGACATGTCGATCGTCGGACCGCGCCCGGTGGTGCCCGATGAACTGAGCTATTACGGCCAGTTCGCCGGGGTCTACCTGTCCGTCCGGCCCGGTCTGACCGGGGCGTGGCAGGTCAGCGGCCGCAGCAACACGACCTACGACCAGCGGGTTGCGATGGACGTCGAGTATGTCGGAAACGCAGGGTTCTGGCGGGACATGTCGATCGTGGTCAAGACCGTGCGCGTGGTGCTCACGCGCGATGGCGCGATCTAGGGGGGCGGAGTGATGCGGCACCAGGACCCCATGCAGTTCGACAAGGTGGCCACCCCGGTGGTGATCGGCATCGCCACGACCGGTCGCCCGGCCATCGTGCGGCAGACGCTGATCCACCTTGCCGGTCTGCGCGACCGGCCCGACCGGGTCTGTGTCGCGATCGGCAGTTCGGGGGACCTGGACCTTGCGGACCTGCCGGACCTGCCGTTCCCGTTCGAAGTGCTGCGATCGGAGCTTGGGGCCTGTGTTCAGCGCAATGCCCTGTTCCGCGACGCGGATCGCGATGTGGTCCTGCTGTTCATCGACGACGATTACCTGCTGGCTGACGGCTTTGTCTCCGCCTGCCGCAGCCTGTTCGATACCGCCCCCGACGTGGTGGTCGCGACCGGCCACGTGATCGCGGACGGCATCGGCGGACCGGGGTTCGACCACGCGCAGGGCCTTCGCCTGCTTGAGGCCGATGCGGGTGCGCCGGACGTGCCGCAGGTCTCTGCGGTCTACAACGGCTATGGCTGCAACATGGCCGTGCGCGCCGCCACCGCGCTGGACCATGGCCTGCGCTTCGACACCGCCCTGCCGCGCTATGGCTGGCTGGAGGATATCGACCTGTCCCGGCGTCTGGCACGTTATGGTCGCGTGGTGCGTTCGGACGCGATGCGCGGCGTGCATCTGGGGACCAAGACCGGCCGCAGCCGCGGTGTCAGGCTGGGATATTCGCAGATCGCCAACCCGCTCTACCTCGTCGGCAAAGGCAGCATGAGCAGGTCGCGTGCGTTCAACATCATGGGCCGGAACATGCTGGCCAATCTCGCCAAGTCGGTCCGCCCCGAACCATGGGTCGACCGGCGCGGGCGCCTTCGGGGCAATCTGCGTGCCCTCCGCGACCTCGTGACCGGGCGGATCCGCCCGGACAGGATACTGGACCTATGACCCAAGTTCGTGCCACCCGGACCCCGAAACGGGCCGAAGACCGACTGCGCATCGTGATCCTGAACGACTCGTCCCAAGCCGACGGCGGCACGGCGGCGCTTGCCCTCCTGTCGGCGCGGCTGCTGCGCGAGCAGGGGCATCAGGTCACCTATATCTGCGGGGACGAAGGCGACGATGGCGCGCTCGAGGCGCAGGGCATCACGCTGGTCAGCTGTGGCGGCAGGCGGTTGCTGGACCAGAGCCGCGCCTCGGCCATGCGCGACGGCATCTACAACAAAGCGATCAGGGACAGGCTGGCGCGGGACATCACGGCCCATGATACGCCGGACACGATCTATCACCTGCATGGCTGGGCGGGCATCCTGTCACCCTCGGTCTTCGACGCGCTGAAGCCGGTGGCGGAGCGGACCTACGTCCACGCCCATGACGTCTTCCTCGCCTGTCCGAACGGCGTCTATTACGACTTTCCGCGCGAAGAGATCTGTCACCGTGTCCCGATGTCCGCGGCCTGCCTGGTGACCAATTGCGACAAGCGCGCCTACCATCACAAGCTCTGGCGCGGGATGCGGCAGCGGGCGCTGCACCAGGCCTTTGACACCTCGTTGCCCTGGGCCGGGGTCATCACATTGCATCCCGACATGGCGGAGCCCCTGTCGCGCGGCGGCGTTCCCGAACGGCTAATGAACGTGGTGCGCAATCCGGCCGAGCCGTTTTCCGACACCCGGATCGAGGCCGAGAACAACCGGACGTTCGGCTTCATCGGCCGGGTGGATGCGGGCAAGGGCGTCCGGACCCTGTGCCAGGCGGCGCGGCTGGCCAATGTGCCGCTGAAGGTGATCGGCGACGGCGCAGAACGTGCTGATCTGGCACGCGAATTCCCCGAGGTGAAATTCACCGGCTGGCTGGCGCCCGAGGCGATCGGCGAGCGGTTGAAGGACGTCCGCGCGCTGGTGATGCCGTCGCGTTTTCCCGAGCCTTTCGGGCTCGTTGCCGCCGAAGGATCGCGCAGCGGTCTGCCGGTGCTGATCTCGGACGCGGCACTGCTCGCGCGAGAGATAGAGGAGCTGGGGCTGGGCTTCAAGGCCGATGTCCGCACGCCCGAGGCGCTGTCCGTCGTCCTGCGCGCGATGGCCGCTATGCCGGATGACGATGTGCGCGAGATCAGCCTTCGGGGCTTTACCGGCGCGGCGGCGATTTCCCAGACCCATGCGGGCTGGACGGACAGCCTCGTCGGGCTGTATCGCGCCGCCCGCCCGGCCATCGTCAGGGCGGATGCGCCCGTGGCGGAGTTCTCCATCTGACCGCTTCGGGGCGCTTTGCGCGTGCCGATGCCGCAGTCCGGTTGGCCTGCGCCGATTATTGATGCATCGGCATCGCGGACCTGATGCGGAGGCCCGCATCGGGTTGCATTTCCCGGTCTCCCCGTCGCCTGATCGCCCCGGCGTGCCGGACCCGGTGCGCCGCCCAGACGGGGCGCAGACCGAGGACTTGAATGACGACCGAATTCACCCGGCACCGGGGCATGCCCGAGGCGTTCACGTTGTGCCTCAACCCCGCCGCGCGACCGGATGCGGCGTGGACGCCGGCGCAGGACGCCGTCCTGAACGACACCGCTCATGCTGCCGCACTGGCCACGGTGTCGGCCTGGCCCGGCTACGAGCAGACCCCTTTAGTGAACCTGCCCGCGCTGGCATCCAAACTCGGGATCGCCGCGCTGGACTACAAGGACGAAGGCGGGCGGTTCGGGCTGGGCAGTTTCAAGGCGCTCGGCGGGGCCTATGCGGTCGCGCGGCTGTTGTGCGCAGAGCTGTCGCGCCGTCTGGGGCGGGAGGTTCCGATGGCGGAGGTCACGGCGCGCACCCATGCGGAACTGGTCGCGGGGATCACCGTCTGCTGTGCGACGGACGGCAACCACGGTCGCTCGGTGGCATGGGGCGCCCGGACCTTCGGCTGTCGCTGCGTGATCTTCATCCACGCGACCGTGTCGGACGCCCGGCGCGATGCCATCGCGGCCTATGGCGCCGAAGTGCGCCGGTGCGCGGGCAATTACGACGACAGCGTCCGCGCGGCGCAGGACACGGCGACGCGTGAGGGATGGTTCGTCGTCTCGGACACCTCCTATCCCGGCTACATGGAGGTGCCGCGCGACGTCATGCAGGGCTACGAGATCATGGCGGGCGAAGCCTTTGATGTGCTGGAGACCCCGCCGACGCATATCTTTCTGCAGACCGGGGTCGGCGGCATGGCGGCGGCGGTCACCGCGCTGGCCAAGCGTCGGTGGGGGGCGGAACGGCCTGTCATCGTGCTGTGCGATCCGGACCGGTCGGCCTGCGTGATGGTCTCGGTCCGGGCGGGTACGCCCACGCCCGTAACGGGTGATCTAGACACGCTGATGGCCGGGCTGGCCTGCGGCGAGGTCTCGGCGCTGGCATGGGAGATCCTGAAGGACCACGCCGACGCGGTGGTCGCCGTGACGGACGAGGCCGCGGTGGATGTGATGCGGCGGCTGGCGTCGCCGGCGGGCGGCGATCCGGCCATCGTCGCGGGCGAGTCCGCCGTTGCGGGGCTCGCCGCGCTACAGGCCGTGATGCGTGACCCCGAGGCGCGGGACCTGCTGGGCCTCGATGCCGCCTCGCGCGTGCTGCTGTTCGGCACGGAGGGCGACACGGATCCCGAACTTTACGCCCGTCTTGTCGGGCGCACCGCCGCCGACGTGCGGGGCGGCCAGAATGTCAGCAGTCAGGAGTAACCCGATGTCCCGGAAATTCGTCGTTGCAGGGGCGCAGCTTGGACCGATCGCGCGGGACGAACCCCGCAGCTCGGCGGTGTCGCGCATGTGCGCGCTGATGCGTGAGGCGCACCGTCGCGGCGCGGCGCTGGTGGTGTTCCCCGAACTGGCGCTGACCACCTTCTTCCCGCGCTGGTACACGGAAGACGCCGCCGAGATCGACCGCTGGTTCGAAACCGCGATGCCCAACCCTGACGTCCAGCCCCTGTTCGATCTGGCGCGCGACCTCGGGATCGGCTTTCACCTCGGTTTTGCCGAACTGACCCCCGAGGGGCGGCACTTCAACACTGCCATCGTGGTGACGGAGACGGGCGAAATCGCGGGCAAGTACCGCAAGATCCACCTGCCGGGGCACCGCGAGAACGAGACGTGGCGGGCCTTCCAGCATCTGGAGAAGCGCTATTTCGAAAAGGGCGATCTGGGCTTTCCCGTGTTCGACGCCTTCGGCGGCAAGATGGGCATGTGCATCTGCAACGACCGGCGCTGGCCCGAGACATGGCGGATGCTGGGCCTCGGCGGCGCGGAACTGGTCGTACTGGGCTACAACACGCCGTTCCACTATCCGCCCGCGCCGGAACACGATCACCTGCAGTATTTCCACAACGAGCTGTCGATCACCGCGGGGTGTTACCAGAACGGCCTCTGGGCCGTCGCGGTCGCCAAGGCGGGTCACGAGGAGGGCTGCGACCTGATTGGCGGCAGCATCATCGTCGCCCCCACGGGCGAGGTGCTGGCCCGCGCCGCCACGGTGGGGGACGAGGTCATCACCGCCGAGGTCGATCTGGACCGCTGCGCCGAGATCCGGGCGAACGTGTTCAACTTTGCCCTGCACCGCGAACCGCAGGACTATCACCTGATCACAAAACCCAAGTAGGGCTCAGATCAGGACCTCGGCCCCCAGACAGGGCTGTGTCTGGGGCACCAGCCGTCGCGCGACCTCCCACAGCAGATCGGGGGTCGGGCGGCGGTTGCAGCCGCGCACCAGCTTGACGTCGACGGTGAACTCCCACTCCTCGTCGCCGCCCAGCACCAGCCGCCCGTCGGCCAGATCCTGACGGATCAGGCTTTCCGGCAGCCACGCCAGCCCGGTGCCGACCAGCACCTGAGACCTGAGGCCGACGCTCATCGCGTTCGACGCCATGACGTTCAGCGCCAGGGGCCGTTCGGCCAGCAGGGCGGCGACCGCCGAAGCGAAGAAGGACGAACTGCCGTAGGAGATGTAGTTCAGCACGGAATCCGGCCGGATCGCATGCAGCGGGCGCCCGTTGGCATCCGGGGCCGAGGCGGGAATGATCCGTTCCTGCGCCAGCGTGATGCTCTCGAACTTGTCCTCGGGCAGGTTCATCGCGACGGCATGGTGCGAATAGGTCAGCAGGAAGTCGACATCGCCGTTCCTGAGCATCCTGAGCGTGCTGGCATATTCGGTGTTCTGGTACATCGGCCCGAGGTTGATCTTACCCATCTGGGCCTCGATCGACTTGCGCCAAGCGGGCATGAAGGTGACCAGCAGCGTGTGCAGGGCGGCGAAGGACACCGCATTGGCGGGCTGCTTGGGGAACTTGCTGATCCCTTCGCGCAGGCCGTGCATCATCTGAACGATCTCGCGCGATGGCGCGATTGCGGCCGCCCCTTCGGGGGTCAGCGTCACCGGGTGGCTGGAGCGGTCGACGAGGTCGGCACCGAACCAGTGTTCCAGCGAACGGATGCGTTTGGAGAAGGTGGATTGCGTCACGTGACGCATTTCGGCGGCCCGCGAAAAGCTGAGCTGATCCGCGAGACACAGGAAATCTTCGAGTAGCTTGAGTTCCATGTTTGCGACTGGTCGTTGGCCCGGTCCGCCGCGGAGGTGCGGCGAGACATCCCTGTCCGGGCGTTCGGGGCCAGAGTGTGGACTGCGCCCGGCGACGCAAGGTCGGGTGGCCTTCACATACCGGCGATATGCTGTTTTGCTCAATAAATGTGCGTAATGCAGCGCTGCACTGTATCCGGGGCAGTTTTCCCGCTTTGGATCCAAGCGGGAACACGAGTTGCGTTTCGCGACTAAAGTAAGTCGAACATTTACTGCTGATTTGGTTGATTTTCTCTTAACCGAAGGCGGTCGTCGATTATAGTCGGGACACTGCTCCAGTATACAATGCGGCGATCCTGCGGATTCTGCCTCCTCCCTGTCTGCCTAAGAACAGGGCGGCCGGATCGTCACGTCCCAAAGTGACCGGCATCCTCCCTGCCGTCGTTTGTGCCCGCCGCGATGTCAACTCACAGACAGGGACCACGCATATGAGCGAAACGATATCCAAACTCGTGCAACAGACGGCGGCCGACTGGTCGTCGGTCATGCCGCCCAACCGTCCGGCCGTGCTGCTGGCCGGCCAGATGGAAGGCACCATCGCGGGCTTTACCGCCGAACGCGGCAAGATGAAGTTCGAGGAAGAACCCTCCAGTTTCGAGGCCGCGCTGCAGGCCACCAAGGAGGTGGCGGCATGAACGTCCAGGCATCCAAATTCGCGACCCTTTGCGATCTGTCCATGACCGAGGCCGCCGACGAGGTCGCCAAGGGCAACGTGACCTCCGTCGAACTGACCGAAGCCGCGCTGGCGGCCTTCGAGCTGCGCGAGGACAAGATCAATTCGGTGATCTGGCTGGAACGCGAGGCCGCGCTGGAAAAGGCGGCGGAGCTTGATGCGCTGCAGAAGTCCGGCGCCGAGCTCGGTCCGCTGCATGGCGTGCCGCTGGCCCACAAGGACATGTACTACCAGGCCGGCAAGCTGACGACCTGCGGGTCGAAGATCCGCAAGGACTTCCGTCCGGACTATTCGGCGACGGTGATGGACCGCCTGCACGGCGCCGGGTCGCTGACGCTGGGCGGTCTGAACATGGCCGAGTTCGCGCAGAACCCGACCGGGCACAACGTCCATTACGGCGACTGCCACAACCCCTGGGGCTATGAATACTGCACCGGCGGTTCGTCCTCCGGCTCGGGCGCGGCTGTCGGTGCGCATTGCGTGACGGCGGCGCTCGGCTCCGACACCGGCGGGTCGATCCGTCTGCCCGCCGCGATCTGCGGCGTGACCGGGATCAAGCCGACGCAGACCCGCGTGTCGCGGTATGGCGTGATGCCGCTGTCCTTCTCCTGCGACAACGTCGGCCCGCTGGCCCGCACCGCCCGCGACTGTGCGCGGATCATGACGGTGATCGCGGGCAAGGACCCGATGGACCCGACCTCGTCCGCCGAGCCGGTGCCGGATTACGAAGCCGCGCTGACCGGGGACATCCGGGGGCTGAAGATCGGCGTGCCCGAGAACTACTTCCTCGAGGATGCCTCGCCCGAGATCGCGGATGCCTTCGCCGCTGCGCTCGAGGTGCTCAAGGCGCGCGGGGCTGAGATCGTCTCGGTCACGCTGCCAGAGATGGCGGCGATCACCACCTACGGCGGGATCGTCAGCCGCTGCGAAGGCTCCACCATCCACGCCCAGTGGATGCGCGAGCGGCCCGAGGACTACGCCGTCCACCTGAGCGGACGTATGTATGCGGGCTATGCCATCCCGGCGGTCCAGTACCTCGAAGCGCTGGCGCGGCGTGGCGGCATCCTCAAGACCTTCGCGGCCGAGGTGTTCGGCAAGTGCGACGTGCTGGCCTCGCCGACCCTGCGCTGGCGGACCCCGACGCTGGCGGCGGCGAGCATGGAGACGGGCGGCGACGACGCGATCGAGACCTTCATGAACGTGTCGATCAACACCCGGCCGATGAACTACCTCGGCCTGCCGGCGGTGTCGGTGAACAGCGGCTTCGACGACAACGGAATGCCGATCGGCTTCCAGATCGCCGGGCGTCCGTTTGCCGAAGCCAAGGTGCTCAAGGTGGCGGATGCGTTCCAGCTGGACACCGACTGGCACATGCAGAAGTCGCCGGTCGCGCAGATGATCTGAGATCAGTGACGAGAGGGCCGGGGTCTCAGGACCCCGGCGGCTGGGGCGGAGGAACCTTCCGCCCCTTTTTTCCGTTCCGGCGCACGGTGTAGATCGTCGATCCCACCACCAGCACGGCCCCGGCCAGCGTCGCCTCGTCCGGCAGTTCGGAAAAGATGATGATCCCGAGGATCGTGTTGATGATCAGCCGGACGAAATCGAGCGGGGCCAGCGCCGTCGCCTCGCCGACCTGGTAGCCACGGGTCATGAAGAACTGGCCCGCCGTGCCCGACACGCCGACCACAAGCAGCAAAAGCCATTCCTGCGGGGTCGGCCATACCCAGTGCAGGACCGTCGGCACGATCAGCGCGGCGAACAGCACGATGGCCTGATAGAGCAGGATCGTCGCCGTCCGCTCCTTCTGCGAGAGGATCCGAACGGTGATCGCGATGCCGCTGGAAAAGACTGCGCCAATGACGGCGTAGATGGCGTAGGGGTCGAAGCCCTCCTGGCCCGGCCGCACCATGATCAGGATTCCCATGAACCCGACGGCGGTCGCGGCCCAGCGATGCAGGCCGACCTTTTCCTTGAGGATAAACACCGCCAGCACGGTGACGAACAGGATCTGGCCAAAACCGATGGCGGTCGCGTCGGCCAGCGGGATGTGCTGGATCGCGGTGAAGCCGAACAGCATCGACCCCAGCGAACACAGGCCCCGCAGCATCTGCAGCGACAGGTGGTTGGTCCTAAGCGCGCCGCCGATGTCGGGCAGGAACAGCGGCAGCAGCAGGCAGGTCATGATGACCTGCCGTATCACCAGCAACTGGGGCAGGGGGATCGACGAGCCGAGCGCCTTGATCGCGGTGACCATGATCCCGAAGGCGCAGAAGGCCGAGATCAGCAGCAGCGAGCCGCGCAGGTTCGGGGGGCACAGGTCCCACCAGTCGTTCAGGCGGCGGCGGGTCTTGTCCAGCTTGTCCCTGAGGCTCAGGGGCGGCGACGGCGGAATGTCGGGAAGGTCGTTCATTTCAATTCAGTCAGGGGAGAATGACGGCGGCCCGGCCGGGCCGCCGCAGGTGTCTTTCGATCCGGTCCGGGGGTGCCGGATCAGGCCGCCAGCGGCGGGCGGGTCGCGATCAGGCCGGTGGCCTTTTCCAGGGCCTCGCCGATCTGCAGCACCTTCGCATCCTCGAACGGACGCCCGACGATCTGCAGCGACAGCGGCAGGCCGTCCGAGGACAGGCCGGTCGGCATCGCCAGCGCCGGGTTGCCGGTCACGTTGAACGGCATCGACTGCAGGGTGTAGCTGGGCGGTTCGTCCCGGCTCATCTCGTCAAAGCGCGGGGCGGTGGTGAAGGCGAGTGCGGTGATGATCGCGTCGTAGCTGCCCAGAACGGACTTGTTCACCGCCTTGGACAGCACGCGCCGCGCGCGCAGCGCCTGCACGAGGTCCATCGCGGTCAGGCCGGCGCCGGCATACATCCGCATCATCGCGTACTGGCCGAAATCCAGCGGACGCTCGATCAGGTCCTTCTCGTGGATGCCGAAGGCTTCTGCCGTCAGGATGATCCGGCCCGTCGCGTTGAACAGTTCGAAATCCGGCAGCTTGACGACATCGACCGTCGCGCCGAGGGCCTTGAGCTTTTCGATGGACGCATCGAAGGCGGCCAGCATTTCCGGGTCCATGCCGGGCTTGCCGTCGAAGAAGTCGCGCGGGACGGCGAACTTCATCCCTTCGACACCGTCACCGAGGCCGCTGAGGAAGTCGATCTCGGGCACATTGGCCGAGGCCGGGTCGAGCGGATCGAAGCCCTGGATCACCTGCATCGTCGCCGCGCAGTCGCCCACGGTCCAGGCGAGGGGGCCGGCATGGTCGAGCGTGAAGGATAGCGGGAACACACCGCGCCGCGACACGAGGCCATAGGTCGGCTTGTGACCGGCGGTGCCGCAGTAGGACGCCGGGCCGCGGATCGAGCCGCCGGTGTCCGACCCCATGGCCATGCGGCACAGACCCGCCGCGACGGCCGCGCCTGAGCCGGAGGAGGAGCCGCCGGGCATGCAGTCGCGGTTCCACGGGTTGCGGGCCGGGGGGAAGGGCAGGTCGAAGGAGGGGCCGCCATAGGCGAACTCATGGGTGGCGGTCTTGCCCAGCAGGACGCCGCCCGCCTCGGCCAGCTTGGTGCCGACGACGCTGTCGTGATCCGGCACGTTGTCGACCAGCAGCTTGGAGTGGCAGGTCGAGAGGATGCCCGAGGTCATGTAGATGTCCTTGAGCGCGTAGGGGATGCCCTGCATCGGGCCCTTGTCGATCCCGGCGGCGAAATCGGCATCCGCCTTTTCGGCGTCGGCGCGGGCGCGGTCACCGGTGACGGTGATGAAGCTGTCCAGCTGTCCATCGAGCGATTCGATCCGCGACAGCGCGTCCTCGGTCAGGTCCTTCGAAGTGACCTCGCCCGAGCGAATCATCTGTCCGGCCTCGGCGATCGACAGTTCGAACAGCGGCTTCGAAATGGGTTTGGGACTCAGTTCCGTCATCTCACTCGCTCCTCAGAATCGGGTCGAAAGTATAAATATTGGCCGGTTCGTCGGCGGCGGTCAGATTCATGCTGCGCAGCAGCGAAGACATCGAGCGCAACTCGCTGTAAAGGCGTACGATCCCGTCGAGGCGGTCTTCGGGAACCGTCAGGCCGGCGCGGGCTGCGGCGGCAATGTATTCGTCTGTCAGATTGGTCGTGGAAGTCATTCTGTATGGCTCTCCCTGTGTCGAGCGGAGCGGTAGGGGCGCCCGCCCGTTCAGCCTTAGCATGTGGACGAAAGAATACAATCTGAGAGAAGTCGCGGTATTCCCTAACTCGCACACGTTAGTCAAAATTGACAACTTGGCTCAGTAATCTCGGATTAAATAGCTGAAAATAAATAATAAAAAAGATGATTGGCGTCATCGGGGTGAGGTGGGGTGCTGTGCCTATAAATTCTGCACTGCAACATTTTGTATCCAAGGTGGTGGTGTCGGTAGGCATTGTTCCTTGACAGTTTTCGGTCCCGATACGCAGCGTTGAGGTGTGACGTCTCCTCCGGGCGTACAGCCAAAAACCATTCAAGTGGACAACAAGGGAAGCCTGTAACCATGTTCCAAACAGCAACCAAACGCGGTCGCCTGGCCGGTGCGATCTTCGCAACGGTTGGCCTCTTCGCGAATGCTGCACATGCAGAAAGTGTGCTCCGAGTCGCGATGACGGCGGGTGATATTCCGATCACCATCGGCATGCCGGACCAGGGTTTCGAAGGGTATCGTTTCGTCGGTTACAACCTCTACGACACGCTCATCCTCTGGGACCTGTCGCAGGGCGAAACCGAAGCGGACGTGAAGCCGGGTCTGGCGACCGAATGGTCCGTCGATCCCGAGAATCACAACGTCTGGACCTACAAGCTGCGCGAAGGCGTGAAGTTCCATGACGGCTGCGACTTCAACGCGGACAACGTGGTCTGGAACTACAACCGCTACATGGATGAGAAGCATCCGAACTTTAACCCGCAGCAGTTCGGCGCCATCCGCACCCGCACGACCAACATCGCGTCGGTGGACAAGGTCGACGACTACACCGTGACCTTCACGACCAAGGAACCGGACAGCCTGTTCCCGCTGCAGACCAGCTTCATCTTCCTGATCTCGCAATGCGCGCTGGAAGCGGTCGGTGGCGACTACGGCGCCTATGCCATGGCCCCCTCGGGCACCGGCCCCTACAAGTTCGACAAGCTGACCCCGCGCGAGCGGCTCGAGCTTGTGCCGAACACCGACTACTGGGACGAAACCCGCATCCCCAAGCATGACCGTCTGGTCCTGCTGCCGATGCCCGAAGCGACCACCCGCGCCGCGGCCCTGATGTCCGGACAGGTCGATTTCGTCGAGGCGCCGTCGCCGGACACGATCCCGATGCTGGAAGGCTCCGGCATGCAGATCGTCACCGCGCCCTATCCGCACAACTGGGGCTACCAGCTGAACTTCGTCGACGGTCCGTTCAAGGACAAGGCCGTGCGTCAGGCCGCCAACTACGCGATCAACCGCGAGGAAATGGTCGCCATGCTGAACGGCTATGCGATCGAGGGCTACGGGGTCTATCCGCCGACCGCCAAATACTACGGCAACCCGTTCCGCTACGAGTACGATCCCGAGAAGGCCAAGGCGATGCTGGCCGAAGCCGGCTGCGAGCCCTGTGAAATCACACTCGCGATCTCGACCTCGGGTTCGGGCCAGATGCAGCCGCTGCCGATGAACGAACTGGTCAAGTCGCAGCTCGAAGCGGCCGGGTTCACCGTGACGCTCGACGTGATGGACTGGAACAAGCTGATCGACGTCGCCCTGAAAGGCCGTCCGACCTATCCCGAATACGACGGGATCAACGTCAGCCGCGCGGTGCAGGACCCGTTCTCCGGCATGTTCCGCTTCATGATGTCCTCGCAGTTCGCGCCGAACGGCTCCAACTTCGGGCACTACAAGAACGACGAGTCCGATGCGCTGGTCAAGGCGATCTACGAAGAGTTCGACCCGGTGAAACGTGACGAACTGCTGGTCAAGGCGCACGAGATGTTCGTGGAAGAGGCGCTGATGCTCTTCATCACCCACGACGTGAACCCGCGCGCCATCGCGCCCAACGTCAAGGGCTTTGTCCAGGCACAGAGCTGGTTCCAGGACCTGACCCCCGTCAGCGTCGAGTGATCCGAGACCAACGCCGCGCGCCCTGCACGGGGCGCGCGGCACGAGGCCACCAAGGAAGCGTCCCGCCGGTTCGGGGCCTTCCGCCAAGACACCCCGCCGCCGCGACCCTGCCTGACCTGCCCGGCACCGGTCCGCTGCCCGGCGTTCCCCAAGCGGAGAACCGAACCCAATGCTGAACTACATCCTGCGCCGTGTCGCCTATGCGATCCCGATCTCGCTCGGCGTAACGATCTTCTGCTTCGCGCTGGTCTACCTTGCGCCCGGCGACCCGCTGACGCGGCTTCTGCCCGACGACGCGACCGCCGAAACCATCGCCCTGATCAAGGCCGCCTACGGCTTCGACAAGCCGATCCCGATCCAGTACCTGAACTGGCTGGGCCGCGCGCTGACCGGGGACCTTGGCCAGTCGATCCAGACCAACCGCGCCGTCGCGGATGAGGTCCTGATCGCGCTTGGCAACACAATCATCATCTCGACCGCCGCCGTGATCCTCGCCTTCACGCTCGCCTTCGTCATGGGCACAGTCGCCGCCTACTACAACGGTGGCGTGGCTGACCGGGTCGCGACCAGCGTGTCGGTTCTGGGTGTGTCGATCCCGAACTACTGGTTCGGTATCGTCCTGATCATCATCTTCGCCGTGAACCTGCGCTGGCTGCCCGCGACGGGCATGGGGCCGGGCGGGTCCGAGGGCTTTTCCATCTGGGAATGGAGCTCGGTCAAGTTCGCGATCCTCCCGGTGCTCACCATGGCGATGGTCCCGATCGGCATCATCATGCGCTCCACCCGGTCCGCCGTGTCCGAGGTGCTGAGCCAGGACTTCGTGCAGACCCTGCGCGCGAAGGGGATGGGCGAGGCGGCCGTGCTGCGACACGCGGTCCGCAACGCCCTTCCCGGCGTGCTCGCCGTCATGGGCCTGCAGTTCGGCTACCTGATGGGCGGCTCGATCCTGATCGAGACGATCTTCACCTGGCCGGGCACGGGTTCGCTGCTGAACCAGGCGATCCTGAACCGCGACATCCCGGTGCTGCAGGGCACCATCCTCGTCCTCGCGCTGATCTTCGTGATGACGAACCTCGCCGTCGACATCCTTCAAACCGCGGTCGATCCGCGCATCAAGCGCGGCTGAGGAGGCGCGAGATATGAGCAACGCAACCACATCCGTCCCCTCGGGCCTCGACGCGGGAGGGCTGGACCAGCTCTCCCCGGATGTCCGCAGCTACTGGCAGATGGTCGGCTTCCGGCTGCGCCACGATCCCGTGACGCTGTTCTTCGGTGCCGTCATCCTCTTCGTGATCCTCGCCGCGATCTTCGCGCCGCTGATCGCGCCCAAGGATCCGACGCTGACCAGCATGATCGACCGGCTCAAGCCGATCGGCTACAAGGACTACCTTCTCGGCACCGACGAACTGGGCCGCGACATGACCTCGCGCCTGATCTGGGGCGCCCGCAGCTCGCTGCTGATGGGGCTGATGCCGGTGGTCTTCGCCCTGCTGATCGGCGGTGCGCTCGGGGTCATCGCGGGCTACGTCGGCGGCAAGACGAACATGGTCATCATGCGGATCATGGACGTTTTCTATGCCTTCCCCTCCATCCTGCTGGCGGTCGCCATCTCGGGTGCCATGGGCGGCGGGATGCTGAACGGCCTGATCTCGCTGACCATCGTCTTCATCCCGCCGATGTGCCGGATCGCGGAAACCGCGACCACGCAGGTGCGGGGCCTCGATTTCGTCGAGGCGGCGCGGGCCACGGGCGGCGGCACCGGGTCGATCATCGTCACCCACATCCTCGGCAACGTTCTGGCCCCGGTCTTCGTCTACGCCTCGGGCATGGTGTCGGTGTCGATCCTGCTGGCCTCGGGCCTGTCGTTCCTCGGCCTCGGCGTCGCCCCGCCGACCCCGGACTGGGGGCTCATGCTCTCCACGCTCCGTCAGGCCATCTACATGAACCCGATCGTCTGTGCGCTGCCCGGCGTGGCGATCCTCATCACTTCGCTGTCGTTCAACATGGTCAGCGATGGCCTGCGGCAGGCCATGGACGTGAAACTCTGAACCCCAAGGGACAATGCAGACAATGGTAACCAAAGAAAAATCCGCCGATACCAAGGCCCGCGCTCCCTCGGTCGAGGTCGTGCCCCCCGGCGATCCCCGCGATCGCGGCGGACCAGCGCAGCCGATGTTCATGGTGCGCGACCTGAAAAAGCACTTTCCCGTCCGGGGCGGTGCGCTGAACCGGACGGTGGCCAAGGTGCTGGCCGTGGACGGCGTCAGCTTCGAGGTCGTCAAGGGCGAGACGCTCGGCATCGTGGGCGAGTCCGGCTGCGGCAAGTCCACGCTGGCCCGCCTGCTGATGCACCTGATCGACATCACCGACGGCGAGCTGATCTTCGACGGTGAAGAGGTCGGCGTCCGCAACGGGATCGCCATGCGCGACTTCCGCAAGGCGGCGCAGATGGTGTTCCAGGACAGCTATTCCTCGCTCAACCCGCGCCTGCCGGTCGAGGACTCCATCGCCTACGGCCCGCGTGTCCACGGCATGTCCAAGAAGGAGGCCAAGAACCTCGCCCGCGAACTGCTGGGCAAGGTGGGCCTGCGCCCCGAGGTCTTCGGGCCCCGCTATCCGCACGAACTGTCGGGCGGGCAGAAGCAGCGGGTCAACATCGCCCGCGCGCTGGCCATGTCGCCGCGCCTTGTGATCCTCGACGAGGCGGTGTCGGCCCTCGACAAGTCGGTCGAGGCGCAGGTGCTGAACCTGCTGCGTCACCTCAAGCGGCACTTCAACCTGACCTACGTGTTCATCTCGCACGACCTGAACGTGGTGCAGTACATCTCGGACCGGGTGCTGGTGATGTATCTGGGCGAGGTGGTCGAGATCGGGCCGGTCGACGAGATCTACGCCAAGCCCAAGCATCCCTACACCCGCGCGCTGCTGAAATCGCGCCTGTCGATGGACCCGGACGAACGGATGGACGAGGCACCGATCACCGGCGATCCGCCGAACCCGATCAACCCGCCGTCGGGCTGCCGTTTCCACACCCGCTGCCAGTTCGCGGAAACCCTGTGCAAGACGGTCGCGCCGAAACTGCCCGAGGGCGCGCGGCCGAGCGACCATGTCACGGCCTGCCACATGTACAACCAGACCGCCGGTCACAGCCTGTTCGGCAAGGTGCCGCCCGCGTTCGAAACGCCGGTCGCCGAACCGGCATCTTCCGCGCGTGTCGCGGCCAAGGCGTGAGGAGGGGATCATGACCGATAACGCATATGTCGCCCGTGTCGAGAACCTCGAGGTCAAGTTCGTCTCGCGCGAATCCACGACCAAGGCGGTGAACGGCGTCAGCTTCACGCTCAAGGAAGGCGAGGTCCTGTCGATCATCGGCGAGTCCGGTTCGGGCAAGTCGGTGTCGATGCGGGCGCTGATGCGCCTGCTGCCCTCCAAGGCCAAGATCGGCGGCGAGGTCGAGGTGAACGGCAAGGACGTGCTCAAGATGTCCGGGCGCGAACTGACCCGGATGCGCGGCAAGGAAGTCTCGATGATCTTCCAGGAGCCGATGACGGCCCTCGATCCCGTCTACACCGTGGGCGACCAGATCGCGGAAACCGTGATGCGGCACGAAGGCGTGTCCAAGGAAGAGGGCTTGAAGCGTGCGCTCGAACTCCTTGAATTCGTGCGCGTTCCTTCGGCCGAACGGCGGCTCAAGGCCTATCCGTTCGAACTGTCCGGCGGCCTGCGCCAGCGCGCGATGATCGCCATGGCGCTGTCGTGCCGTCCCAGCCTGCTGCTGGCCGACGAACCCACGACCGCGTTGGACGCCACCGTCCAGATCCAGGTGCTGATCCTGCTGCGCAAGCTGCAGAAGGAGATGGGCATGGGCGTGATCTTCGTGACCCACGACCTCGGCGTCGCGGCACAGATCGCCGACAAGGTCGCGGTGATGTACGCGGGCCGGATCGTCGAGATGGGGCCGGTGCGCGATCTGCTGCGCAATCCGCTGCATCCCTACACGCAGGGCATGCTCGCCTCGACCGTCCACGGGCAGGACCGCAACACCGATATCGAGGCGATTCCCGGCAGCCCGCCGGACATGCGCAACGAGATCAGGGGCTGCGCCTTTGCGCCCCGGTGCAAGCACGCGACCGAACTGTGCCGCACCACCGAGCCGCCCGAGACTTCGCCGGGCGAAGGCCGTGCCGTCCGCTGCCACCTCGTTTCCGGGATGACCGGGGCCGAGCAGGACGCACCGGCCTACGCCTGAACCCGCCCGCCGCGGTCCTATCCCTGCCGCGGCGGGCACCCCGCAACAGGAGACGCGCAATGCATAACGTGGAATTTCCCGCGTCGGTCACCGAGCGCAAGATCAAGCGCCACGGCACCGACCATCCCTTCGCCGATCTGGACCCCGCGCGCACCGCGCTGGTCGTCATCGACCTGCAGAACGGCTTCATGATGCATGGCGTCGGCCACGCGGTCTGCGACATGGCGCCCAAGGTGGTGCCGAACGTCAACCGCCTGGCCGCCGCGCTGCGCGAGACCGGCGGCAAGGTGTTCTGGATCCAGAACACCCATGACGAAGCCTGCCTGACCGAATGGTCCGTCCTGAACAGCTACACCTCGCCCGAACAGACCGCCAAGCGGATCGAGTCGATGTCCGAGGGCACCAAGGGCCACGCGCTCTGGGACGGGCTGGACGTCCGCCCCGAGGACGAGGCGGTCAAGAAATACCGCTTCTCCGCCTTCCTGCAGGGCTCGTCCGACCTGCCCGCGATCCTGCGGGAACAGGGCTATGACACGGTGCTGATCGTCGGCACGGTGACGAATGTCTGCTGCGACAGCTCGGCCCGCGACGCGATGATGCTGAATTTCAAGACCATCATGGTCAGCGACGGCTGCGCCGCGACCAATGACGAGGAGCACAACGCGGCCCTCATCGCCTTCTACCTCACCTTCGGCGACGTGATGACGACGGACGAGCTGATCGCCTGCATGCACGCCAACGCCGACACCCAGACCCGCAAGGCGTCGTAACGGGACCAGGGAACATGACACAGCCAAGTATCACCCGCGCCGCTCTGGCCGCGGACCAGAAAGTTGCGGTCTCGGATGCCGATGCCGACCGGATCGAACGCGCGATGACCGGCGCGCGCGTGGCGCTGGAAAAGGTGCTGACGGACACGCTCTTTGACACCGAGCCCGCGCATTTCGACCGCTACCAGATCGTCACCGGCACCACGGGAGCAGCGAAATGAACCTGACACGGATGTCCGCGAACCCCGCGGACTGGAGCCTGACAGACCAGGTCGGCGCGATGAAGACCGGCACGCTGACCGCCGTCGATCTGGCCGAGGCGACGCTGAAACGGATCGAGGCGCGGCAGCCGGTGCTGAACTGCTTCATCCGGGTGGACGAGGAGGGCACGCGGGCCGCCGCCAAGGCAGCCGATGCGCGTCGTGAAACGGGCGAACCCTTGGGCCCGCTCCACGGCGCGCCGCTTGCCCACAAGGACATGTATTACCGCAAGGGCGTGCCCGTGACCTGCGGGTCCGAGATCCGGCGCGCCTTTGTCCCCGACGTGACCGCGACGGTGCTGGAAAAGCTCGACGCCGCGGGTGCGCTGCATGTCGGCGCGCTGAACATGTCGGAATTCGCCTCCGGCCCCACGGGCCACAACGAACACTGGGGCACCTGCCGCAACCCGTGGAACCCGGCGCATATCACCGGCGGGTCGTCGACCGGATCGGGCTCCTCGGTCGGCGGTCGGCTGGTGGCCGGCTCGCTTGGTTCCGACACCGGCGGGTCGATCCGGCTGCCGGCGGGCATCTGCGGCGTCTACGGCATCAAGCCGACACAGGGCAGGGTGTCCCGGCACGGGGTGATGGGCCTGTCCTTCTCGCTCGACAACGTCGGCCCGCTGGCCCGGACTGCGCGCGACTGTGCGCGGATCCTGACCGCCATCGCGGGGCCTGATCCCAAGGACACCACCGCGCTGCCGGTCCCGGCCGAGGATTACGAGGCCGACATCGACGCGGGGGTGAAGGGGATGACGATCGCCATCCCGGAAACCTTCTACTTCGACGATATCGACCCCGAGGTGGCCAAGGCCATCGACGCCGTGATCGCCGCCTATGAAAGCCAGGGCGCCAACATCGTCCGCGTGACGCTGCCGCATCATGACGTCATCGACGGTCTGGGCAGCATCGTCAGTGCCGCCGAACAGTGCACGATCCACGACCACTGGCAGCGCACCTGTCCCGAGAAATACGCCCCCCTGATCCGAGCGCGCATGATGGCGGGCTATGGCGTCACGGCGGTCGAATACCTCAAGGCCATGCACCTGCGGTCGCGTATCGCCTCGGACGTCGCGGCCGCCGCCTTCGGCGGGGCGCAGGTCATGCTGGCGCCGACGGTCCGGTTCCCCGTGCCGACGCTGGAGGAGATGGACGTCAAGGACAGCCCGAACATGCCCGAGGCGCTCGGTCGCGTGAACCACAGCACCCGGCCGATCAACTACCTCGGCTTTCCGGGGCTCTCGGTGCCCTGCGGCTTCACCGCCTCCGGCCTGCCGATCGGGTTCCAGCTGATCGGCCCGGCCTTCTCCGAACGCATGCTGTTCCGTTTTGCCGGGGCCTACGAGGCCGCCGTTGGATTGCCGGACGCATTGCCTGATCTTCCGTAACTTCAAGAGAATAAAGACAAAATGACCAAACCCAAAGTGGCGATCATCGGAACCGGCGGCACCATCCATTCGCTGGGACTGGGGCCGTTCGACATCCTCGACTACGGCGCACAGAAGAACATGATGGCCGTGACCGACCTCGTGGAGATGTTCCCCGAGGTCAAGGAATGCGCCGACCTGATCCTCGTGCCCTACAAGGCGGTGCCGAGCCCGGACATCTTCTTTGACGACTGGAAGGCCATCGTCGCGAAGATGGACGAGCTGACCGCGTCCGAGCCGGACCTCGCGGGCTTCGTGGTGACGCATGGCACCGCGTCGATGGAGGAGACGGCCTATTTCCTGTCGCTGACCGCGCGCACCCCGCTGCCGATCGTCTGCGTCGGCTCGCAGCGTCCGGCCTCGGGCCTGTCCACCGATGCCGCGATGAACCTCGCCAACGCCATCCGGACCGCCGCCGCGCCCGAGGCGCGGGGGATGGGCGGCATGCTGCTGCTGAACGACGAGATTCATTCGGCGCGCGAAGTCACCAAGACCTCGACCTTCCGGCTTCAGACCTTCCGCAGCCCGGATTTCGGGGTGCTGGGCCATGCGGACGGCGACAAGGTGGTGTTCTACCGCAAGCCGATCCGCACCCATTACCCGGATACCGAGTTCGACATCTCCAAGATCGACAGCCTGCCGCGCGTGGACGTGATCTATGCCTACACCGGCTGCGATGCGACGGCCGCCAAGGCTTTCGTCGCGGCCGGCGCAAAGGGCATCGTCTGCGCAGGCTTCGCGCCGGGGTCGGCCGGAACGCCGTCAGAGGAGTATCTGGCCGAAGCGGTCAAGGCGGGTGGCCTGACGGTCATGATCTCGACTCGCGCGGGCAGCGGGCGGGTGTTCAAGGGCAAGCGCCATGCCGAGCGCGGCTTCCTGACCGCCGACAACCTCAACCCGCAGAAGGCCCGCCTGCTGCTGTCTCTCGCCCTCGCGGTGACCGACGATCCGGCGGAAATCGAACGCATATTCCTGACCTACTGAAGGGAAAGGTGACATGGTCGCCACTGACATGACGGCCCCCCTGCGATCCCCGCGCAGGGGGCTGGTGCTGATGATCACCGGGGTCGCGCTGTTTTCGATCCTGAACGGGGTCGTCAAGGCGCAGATGGAGATCTTCCCGGTCAACCAGGTGGTCTTCTTCCGCAACTTCTTTTCGCTGTTTCCGCTGGTGCTGCTGCTGTGGCTGCAGCCCGGCGGCATGCGGTTCCGGACCTCGAACATCTGGCTGCACGTGCTGCTGGCGGTGATGTTCACGGTGACACTGCTGGCAATCTTCCGGTCCTACACCCTGCTGTCGCTGGCCGATGCCACGGCGATCAACTTCACCCAGCCCCTGATGGTCATCCTGCTCTCGCTGGTTCTGGGGGTCGACAAGGTGCGTCGCTACGAGGTGATCGCGGTCGGCATGGGGCTCTGCGGCGTGTTGCTGATGGTGCGTCCGGGTGGCGACGCGGGCGAGGGGGCGATGCTCGGCGCCGCCTTCGGCCTGTGCGGGGCGGCATTGTCCGCGGGCTCGATGATCGCGCAGCGCAAGCTCAGCATGAACGACAGCGCGCAGTTGATCGCCTTCTACACGCTCGGCTTCTCGGCCCTGATGGTCGCGCCGACGCTGCCGATGTCATGGGTCACGCCGACCGGGCCGCAACTGGCCGGGCTGATCGTGATGGGGCTGGCGTCGGGGCTGTGTCAGTACGTGACCGTCCGGGCCTTCTACCACGCCTCGGCCTCGACCCTGTCCCCGATCACCTACACCAAGATGTTCTGGGCCATCGTCATCGGCTATTTCTGGTTCGCCGAGGTGCCGTCGTTCGAGGTCCTGCTGGGCGCCAGCATCGTCGTCGGTTCGACCGTCATCGTCCTGCGCAGCAGCGCACGGCCCCCGGCCGGGCCTGCGTGACGGGCGCGCCCGCCTCAGTCCGCCGCTTCGGCGGCCTGTGCGCGGGCGTGCAACCGTTCCCGGTGCAGCGCATAGAGCGACGCGCCCACGATGATCGCCGCCCCGACCAGCGTGTTCACCGATGGCCATTCGGCAAAGAAGATCGCCCCGAGGATCACCGCGTAGAGCAGACGAAGGTAGTCGATCGACGCCAGCGCCGTCGCCTCGCCCACGCGGAAGCCCGCGAAGTTCAGGGTCTGGCCGCCCACGGACAGGACCCCGATCAGGATAAGCCCGACCCACTCGGCCGAGGTGGGCGGCACCCAGTAGACATAGGCCGGCACGACCAGCGCCAGCCCGATCCCGACCGCCTGGTAGGTGATGACCGTGGCCAGCTTTTCCTTCTGCGCCAGCTTGCGGATGATGACGACGACCATCGCGACGGAACAGGCCGAGCCGAGGGCGATCAGCGAATAGATGTTCACGCCTTCGCCCGAGGGCTGGACGCAGATCAGCACGCCGATGAACCCCAGCACCAGCGCCAGCCAGCGATGGATGCCCACGGTTTCCTTGAGGATGATGATGGCCAGCAACGCGACGAACAGCGCGCGAGAAAAGCTGATCGTCACGGCGTCGGTCAGCGGCAGGTAGACCATCGCGGTGAACCCGCCGAGCATCGAGATGATGGCGAGGAAGACGCGCAGGACGTGCAGGTTCAGGTTCTCGGTGCGGAAGGACTCGATCGGGTGGCGGACGATCCGGGGCGACATCATCAGCATCATGACGACCTGCCGGATGAACAGGATCTGCACCACCGGGATGCGCTGACCGGTGCCCTTGATGAGGGCGGTCATGACCGAGAAGATTACCCCGCCAAGCGCGGCCCAGATCATGCCGCGCACGTTGCCGGGCAGCAGCAGCCAGCGGGCCTTGAGGCTGTCGACGCGGGCTCTGAGGCGTGGCACGGACGTCTGGTCGTGGTCCGGGGGCGGCGGGGTCTGTGGCACGCGCGTTGGTCCTTGCATACGGGGCAGAAGGGCGGCGGCCAAAAGGCTGTTCGACTCGCCCCGCTGTGCCTCGGGCCATGCGTAAGGGCATGTGCGTTTGGATCCAAGAACGGGACGCATGGTTTTTCACTTGTGGAAGTGACACCCTGTGTATGCGGAAATGTGGGGGTGAGTTGCACTCCACGTCATGCCGCGACGGAATATTGTGTACAACCTGGGATTTCTCTCGCTTTTCGTATGGCGTCACGCTATGCGCCGGGATCAGAGGAGATCGGCTTGCGTTCAGGAGGAGCGGACCATGCGTGATGACAAGGATGTCGTGACGAAAATCGTCGTCGGCCAGGCGGGCCGCACACGTGGCGAAGAGGTGGCCGAGGCCATACGCAACGGTATCGCCGAGGGTCGATTGGCAGGGGGCGGCCGTCTGAACGAAAACGAGCTGGCCACGATGCTGGGCGTGTCGCGCACACCGGTGCGCAGCGCGCTGGCGACGCTGGCGGCCGACGGTCTGCTGGATTACACGCCGAACAGCGGCTACACCGTCCGCCGCTTCACCTCGGGCGATATCGAGGACATCTTCAAGGTGCGCGTCAAGCTCGAGGGGCTGGCGGCCGGGCTGGCCGCGCAGAACGGGCTGAGCGATGCGGCGCTTGGGGGCATGCACCGTCTGATGGGCGAGACGGAAAGGCTGATCGACACCCATTCCTGGAATGCCGAGATCCACAACACCTGGGTCGACCTGAACAACCAGTTCCACGACCACATCTACGAGGCGGCGGACAACCCCTACCTGATCCAGACGATCCGGCGGGCCAACCTGTCGCTGTTCAGCCTCGTCCGGTTCCACTGGTTCGACAATGTCCTGCTGCGGCAGTCGCACGAAGAGCATATCGAACTGGTCGACGCGCTGGAGAACCGGGACGTCCAGCGGGCCGAGTTCCTGCAGGGCGAACACGTCTACCGTTCGGGGCGCCGCATCGTGGCGCGCTGGCGCCGGATGGAGGCGATGGACGGCGAGAAGCGCATCTCCGAAGCTGGTGGCGGACGGGCCGGAAAGTAGGGCACGCGCGCGGCGTGAGGCAGGCCTGTTCGGGGTGCCGCGAAAGGTGGAAAACGGTCGGATGACAGGCGTCATGCCCCGCCTGACGTGGGGTCACGATTACGCCTTCATGCCGGAAAACTGCGCGCCTTTGCCAGCAAACTTCCCGATTTTCCACGTTTTTTCAGTGAAAATGCGTCAAATCGCTCGCAATGGGTCGTTTTCGTCCTAGAAATCGGGTTGCGTCCATGTGGTTGGATGCTTTTACAATGACGCAAGGTCGCGGCCCGGGGGGCGAGACGACTGCGATAACAACAGAAGAAACTTCAGGGATATGTTTTGTCGGATACAACCGAAGGCGCGTTCGTAGAGTTTTCACGGGTTCAGAAAAGTTATGATGGCGAGACGCTTGTCGTCAAAGACCTGAACCTGACCATGCCGAAAGGCGAGTTCCTGACGATGCTGGGGCCGTCGGGATCGGGCAAGACGACCTGCCTGATGATGCTTGCGGGGTTCGAAACCGCGACGCATGGCGAAATCCTCCTGGACGGCAAACCCATCAACAACATTCCGCCGCACAAGCGCGGTATCGGGATGGTCTTTCAGAACTACGCACTGTTCCCGCACATGACCGTGGCCGAGAACCTTTCGTTCCCGCTGGAGGTCCGCAAGATCGGCAAGTCCGACCGCGAGGCCAAGGTCAAGCGGGCACTGGACATGGTGCAGATGGGGGCCTTCGGCGGCCGCCGTCCGGCGCAGTTGTCCGGCGGTCAGCAGCAGCGGATCGCACTGGCCCGCGCGCTGGTGTTCGAACCGGAACTGGTTCTGATGGACGAACCGCTCGGCGCGCTCGACAAACAACTGCGTGAACACATGCAGTTCGAGATCACGAACCTCGCGCACAGCCTTGGAATCACGACGGTTTACGTGACCCACGACCAGACCGAGGCGCTGACCATGTCGGACCGGGTCGCGGTCTTCGACGATGGCCGCATCCAGCAGCTCGCGCCGCCCGACCAGCTTTACGAGGCGCCGCAGAACAGCTTCGTCGCCCAGTTCATCGGTGAAAACAACACGCTGACCGGCACGGTGACCGAGGTCAACGGCGAGTTCTGCAAGGTCAAGCTGGACGACGGCGAGGTGATCGACGCCAAGGCCGTCAACATCGACGGCGTCGGATCCAAGACGCAGGTGTCGATCCGGCCCGAGCGGGTTGAATACAACAGCGAACGCATGGCCGAGGGTGTGCACACCATCAAGGCCGAGGTTCTGGAATTCATCTACATGGGCGACATCTTCCGCACCCGGCTTCGGGTCGCGGGCAAGGATGATTTCGTCATCAAGACACGGAATGCGCCGGACCAGGTGCGCCTGAAGCGCGGGCAACAGATCGAGATCGGCTGGCTGCCGTCCGACTGCCACGCGCTGGACGCCTGACCGGGTGCAGGCTTTGCGCGTCCCCGACGCGCAATCGCGAGACGCCCCGTACGTTTCACCCGTGACGCTGGGGCGACCGAATTGAAACGGGAATATCAGGGAGTACAGTATGAAACTGACCAAAACCCTATTGGCTTCTGCGGCAGCGGTCACCGGCATCGCCGGGCTCGCCTATGCGCAGGACATGTCCAACGAGATGACCATCGTGTCCTGGGGCGGGGCTTATCAGAACAGCCAGCAGAAGGCCTATGTCGAGCCCTATGTTGCGAACAATTCCGGCGTCAGCGTCACCTGGGACGAGAGCTCGAACGAAGCGGTGGCCAAGCTGCGCGCGATGAACGAGGCCGGCAACATCACCTGGGATCTGGTCGACGTGGTGGCTGCTGACGCAATCCGCCTCTGCGACGAAGGCCTGGCGATGGAGGTCGACTTCAACGAGATGCTCGCAGAGGGCGACGACGGCTCTTCTGCCGAGGACGACTTCGGTGATCTGCTGGTGTCGGACTGCTTCATTCCGCAGATCGTCTACTCGACCACCGCGGCCTACCGTGCGGACCTGCTGCCGGACGGCGCGCCGGCACCGGACAGCATCTGCGCGATGTTCGACCTGGAAACCTATCCGGGCAAGCGCGCGCTCGAGAAGCGTCCGATCAACAACATGGAATGGGCACTGCTGTGCGACGGCGTGGCCAAGGACGAGATCTACGACGTTCTGGGCACCGAGGAAGGCCAGCAGCAGGCGCTGGACAAGCTGGACACGATCAAGGACCAGACCGTCTGGTGGTCGGCCGCAGCCGAGCCGCCGCAGCTGCTGGCGGATGGCGAAGTGATCATGGCTTCGTCCTACAACGGCCGCTGGTTCTCGGCGATCGAGGAACAGGATCAGGACTTCAAGATGCTCTGGGACGCGCAGGTCTTCGACCTTGACGGCTGGATCATTCCCGCAGGTCTCGACGAGGCCAGCCTGAACCGGGTGAAGGACTTCGTGCGGTTCGCCACCGACACGCAGCGCCTTGCGGATCAGGCCGCCTACATCTCCTACGGTCCGGCCCGTGCATCCTCGGCGCCGCTCGTCGGGAAACATGCCGATCTGGGCATCGAGATGGGGCCGCACATGCCGACCGCACCCGAGAACTCGAAGAACGTGTTCGTCTACAACTACGAGTTCTGGGCTGACTATCGCGACGACATCGACGCGAAGTTCCAGTCCTGGCTCGCGCAATAAGCGCATGAGGTCGGGCGGGCCCGGTCCCGCCCGGCCAACGACGACAGCCGGGGCGCGCCGCAACCTGCGCGCCCCGGACACCAGAAGCGGCGGAGCCTACCGCCCGAGCGACGACGGGGACAGATGATGAGACGCGCGGACACGAATGCAGCCACGCCGGCACCGGAATATCCGCCCGCGGGTGATGCCCGGCGCCCCCGTCACAGCGGCACCGTGAAGGGGGCCTGACATGACCGATCGCACCACAGGCCCGGACCAGATGACCGGCGCCACGCCCGACAACGGTATGCGCAACGCAAACCGCGCCAACGGCAAGCCGGGCCCGATGCTCTCCGCCGACGGAACCCCGCTCAAACGCAGCCTGAGACGCGCGCAGAGACGGCAGAAGATCCGGGCGCTGATGCTGATCGCACCGCTTCTGATCTTTGTCCTGCTGACATTCATCGCGCCGATCGCGGACATGCTATTCCGTTCGGTGCAGAACCAGATCGTGTCGGACACGCTGCCCCGCACCGTGGCGTCCCTCGAACGCTGGGACGGCCAGTCCGGCGAGGTGCCCGACGAACAGACCTTCCGCGCGCTCTACCTCGACATGTTCATCGCCGCCGAGCGCAAGGAACACACCCGCCTCGGCTCCCGCCTGAACTACGAACTGACCGGCGTCTCGTCGCTGTTCCGCCGCACCGGCCGTGACGTGGACGATTTCGGCGAGGTCTACGAGGACGCGTTCAACGACCTCGACCCCAAGTGGGAGGACCCTACGACATGGGCCCGCATCCTCGGCAGCGCCGACTGGGTGGGCGAGGCCGAAGGCGCCGAAGCACCGGGCCCGGATTTCGAACTGCGCGACGACGTCGCATCCTACCTGCCGCTGACCGCCGAGCTCTACGGGATCTTCGCCGAGTTCATCCAGACGGAGGACGGTGACAGCCCGATGGAGGAGGAGCCGTGGACGCTGGTCTACACCGCGCTCTACTGGGACCTCCAGCGTCAGGGCTTTGCCTATTCCGGCCCCGAGGCCGATCTGGTCCGCGCCGCCGCCCAGGCCGCGTCGGGGTTCGAGAATGTCTCGCTCAAGGCGCTGTTCATCGACTCCGACAAGGACTGGGGCGACCCGGAGGTCTGGGCGACGATCAAGACCTATGCGCCTGAATACACGCCGGGCTATTTCCTGAACGCCGTCGACCGGCAACTGACCCCGGACGGGGTGGAGAAGCGGCCGGCGAACGAACAGATCTACGGCATCCTGTTCCAGCGCACGATCTTCATGTCGCTGACCATCACGATCAGCTGCATCCTGCTGGGCTATCCGGTGGCCTACATCCTCGCCAACCTGCCGATGCGCACGGCGAACCTGCTGATGATCCTCGTGCTGCTGCCGTTCTGGACCTCGCTTCTGGTGCGGACCTCGGCGTGGAAGGTGATGCTGCAGCAGCAGGGGGTGATCAACGACACGCTGGTCTGGCTGGGCCTGGTCGACGACGCCAGTCGATTGGTCATGATCAACAACCAGTTCGGCACCATCGTCGCGATGACGCACATCCTGCTGCCGTTCATGATCCTGCCGCTCTATTCGGTGATGGCGACGATCCCGCCCAGCTATGTCAGGGCGTCGAAATCGCTCGGCGCGACCAACTGGACGACCTTCTGGCGGGTCTATTTCCCGCAATCGGTGCCGGGCATCGGCGCGGGTTCGATCCTCGTGTTCATCCTGTCGATCGGCTACTACATCACGCCCGAGATCGTCGGCGGCACCACCGGGACGTTCATCTCGAACCGGATCGCCTACCACATCTCGTCCTCGCTGAACTGGGGTCTGGCCGCTGCACTGGGGAGCATCCTGCTGGCCGTCGTGCTGATCCTCTACTACCTCTACGACCGCATCGTCGGCATCGACAACGTCAAGCTGGGGGGCTGAGATCATGGCAAGCACAACGGAAAACGTGCAGCCGAGCGCTGGCTTCCGCCCCACGACCGGTTTCTACGTGGGGGTCACGGCGCTGTTCGGCGCGGTGTTCGGCATGCTCGTCGGCAACGCGCAGGATGCACCGCTGATCGGCTTGATCGCCGGGGCCGCGATCATGGCCGCGCTGGCCTTCGGGCTGGTGGCATCCGGGCAGGAGCGCATCTCCCGCTGGGGGATGATCGTGCTGGGCGCTATCGTCGGCTACTTCGTCGCGGATGTCGCCGGCGCCATCATGGGTGCGCTGTCGGGCTGGTTCTTTGGCTGGTTGATCTTCTGGCTGGCCAAAGGCCGTTACCGGGCGCACCTGGTGCCCTACCTGACACCGGGGCAGGTGCTGTGGCACTACACCTTCCGGGTGATCTGCGGGGCGATCTTCGTCTTCCTGATCACGCCGATCCTCGTCGTGATGCCGCTGTCGTTCAATGCCGAGAACTTCTTTACCTTCACGCCCGAGATGCTGCAGCTCAAGCCCGAGGGCTATTCGCTGAAGCACTACAACGACTTCTTCACCAACTCGGACTGGCAGGCGGCGCTGAAGAACTCGCTGCTGATCGCCCCCGCGGCGACGATGCTCGCGGTCGGCTTCGGCACGCTGGCGGCCATCGGGCTCAGCCAGCCGACGGTGCCGTTCCGCCGGGCGATCATGGCGATCCTGATCTCGCCCATGATCGTGCCGCTGATCATCTCGGCGGCCGGGATGTATTTCTTCTACTCGCGCATCGGGCTCCAGGGCACCTACCTGGGCGTGGTTCTGGCACACGCGGCGCTCGGGATCCCCTTCGTCATCATCACCGTGACCGCGACGCTGGTCGGTTTCGACCGGTCGCTGACGCGGGCGGCGGCGAACCTCGGGGCGAACCCGGTGACGACCTTCTTCACCGTGCAGATGCCGCTGATCCTGCCCGGCGTGATCTCGGGCGGGCTGTTCGCCTTCATCACATCCTTCGACGAGGTGGTCGTCGTGCTCTTCGTCGGCTCGGCGGGGCAGAAGACGCTGCCATGGCAGATGTTCATCGGCCTGCGGGAACAGATCAGCCCGACGATCCTCGCCGTGGCGACGCTGCTGGTGGCGATCTCGATCCTGCTGCTGGCGACGGTCGAACTCCTGCGCCGCCGGAGCGAGCGTCTGCGGGGCATGTCGCCCGGCTGAGGGCCTACGGCGCGCGTGGCCGCTTGACCGGCGCGCGCGCCATGGCTAGCCAATAGGGGCGGTGTGGTCTGCGATGGCGTCGCGGCCCTGATCCCACATCGCGGCGGTCCCGTGTGACACGCCAAGGTCCTGAACGCCGGGACGCTCTCGCGGGCGTTCCGGCCCGCTGATTTCAGGACCTGCGCCATGACCGACCTTTCGACCCGGCCCGCCACCTTCTTCCGCCCCAATGGCGACCGCGTGCCGCTGCCCTTCAGCCCCGCTGAATACGACCGCCGCCTGACCGCCCTGCGCGGCATCATGGCGGCGCGCGGGGTGGATGTGGTTCTGCTGACCTCGATGCACAACATCGCCTACGTCACCGGTTTCCTCTACTGCAGCTTCGGCCGCCCGTTCGGCTGTGTCGTCACGCAGGACACCTGCACGACCGTCACCGCCAATATCGACGCGGGTCAGCCGTGGCGGCGGTCGCATTGCGACAACGTCATCTACACCGACTGGGCGCGCGACAACTTCTGGCGCGCGGTGTGCGACCTCGTGCCATCAGGCGCGCGGATCGGGGTGGAGGGCGATCACCTGACCCTCCAGCAGGCCACGAAGCTGGCGGAGTTCCTCGGAGCTCCCGAGACGCGCGACATCGCCCCCGACACCATGGCCGCCCGGCTGGTGAAGTCCGACGAGGAAATCGCGCTGATCCGCAACGGCGCCCGCGTGGCGGACATCGGCGGCGAGGCGATGCGGGAGGCCATCCGCACCGGCACGCGCGAGATCGACGTCGCCATGGCAGGGCGCGATGCGATGGAACTGGCGATTGCCGAGATGTATCCCGGCGCCGAATACCGGGACACCTGGGTCTGGTTCCAGTCCGGCCTGAACACCGACGGCGCGCACAACCCCGTCACCGCCCGGCGGCTGGAGCCCGGCGACATCCTGTCCCTGAACGCCTTCCCGATGATCTCGGGCTATTACACCGCGCTGGAACGCACGCTGTTTCTCGGCGAACCGGACGCCGCCAGCCTGAAGCTCTGGCAGGCCAACGTCGCCGCGCATGAACTGGGCCTGTCGCTGATCCGGCCCGGCATCTCCTGCTCGGCCATCTGCGCCGAGATCAACCGGATGCTGACCGACGAGGGGCTGATCGGCTACCGCTCCTTCGGCTACGGCCATTCTTTCGGCGTGCTCAGCCACTACTACGGCCGCGAGGCGGGGCTGGAGCTGCGCGAGGACATCGACACGGTGCTGGAACCCGGCATGGTCGTGTCGATGGAGCCGATGCTCTGGGTGCCCGAGGGCACGTCCGGCGCGGGCGGTTACCGCGAGCATGACATACTCGTGGTAACCGGGGCCGGTGCGGAGAACATCACGGGGTTCCCCTACGGGCCCGACCGGAACATCGTTCCGGTCTGAGCCGTCACGTTTGCCTTCTCAGGCCTTGGGCGACTGCGGGTCCAGAAGCACCCGCGTCGTCTCGCCCAGCCCGTTGAACGACAGCGCGGTCAGCAGGATGGCGATCCCCGGCGGGAACATCAGGTAGGGCGCGCTTTCCATGTAGGCATAGGCCCGCGCCAGCATCGCGCCCCACGAGGTGTGCGGCGGCTGCACCCCGAAGCCGAGGAACGACAGCGAGCTTTCAGCCAGCAGCGCGATGGCCAGCAGCAGGCCCGCATGCACGATGGCCGACTGGATCGCGTTCGGCAGGACGTGCCGGATCAGGATGCGCGAGGTCGAGGCCCCGAAGGCGCGGGCCGCGTCGACGTAGAGCTCCTGCCGGACCACCAGCGTCCGCGCGCGGACGAGGCGGGCGAACTGCGGCGAGAACAGGACGCCGAGCGCGATCAGACCCGTTGTCATCGACGGCCCGAGGATCCCCGCGATGCCGACGGCAAAGAGGATCGTCGGAAAGGACAGCAGCGCGTCGAGCACGCGGCTGATGACGGTATCCGTCCAGCCGCCGAGGAAGCCCGCCAGCAGGCCGACCGGCACCCCGATCGCCATGCCGAGCGCGACCGAGGCGAAGGCCGAGACCAGCGAGGGCCCCGCGCCGTGCATCAGCCGGCTCAGGATGTCCCGCCCGAGGTCGTCAGTCCCCAGCCAGTGCGCCGCAGACGGGCCCTGCAGCAGGGCGCCGAAGTCGGGCTTGGTCGGGTCGTAGGGCGCGAGCCACGGGGCCGAGAGCGCGATGAACGCGAGGAACAGGAGGAAGCACATCGAGGCCACCGCCCGTGGCTGGCGCATCAGCCAGCCGGTCCGGGTCGGGGCGCGTTCGGTCTTTTTGACGACCGGTGTTTCTGCTGCGAGGGTCATGTCTCCACCTCCACGCGGGGGTCAATGATGGCATAGAGGATGTCGGCGATCAGGTTCACGGTGATGACCACCATGGCCATCACGAGGATGATGCCCTGCACGACGACGTAGTCCTTGTTGACGGCGGAATGGACCATCGTGCTGCCGATGCCGGGGATGGCGAACACGGTCTCCAGCACCACGGTGGCGCCGATCTTGCGGTTGAACACCAGCGTGATGACGGTGATCACCGTGATCCCGACGTTGCGCAGCCCGTGGCGGAACAGCACCTTGTTGGGCGACAGGCCCTTGGCGCGCAGCGTGCGGACATATTGCGAGGTCAGCACCTCGATCATGCCCGCGCGCATCTGGCGGGTGATCTCGGCGATGCCCGACATCGCCAGCGCGATCGAGGGCAGGGTGGCCGCGTAAAGGGCGCCCCCCAGGTCCTCGGTGGGGTCTGGCATCCCCGTGGCTGGAAAAACGCTCCAGTGCAGGGCGAAGACCGCGACCAGCACCATCCCAACCCAGAAGTAGGGCACCGCGACGCCGAAGGACGAGATGCCCGAGGCGACGGTGTCGATCCACGTGCCCGGCTTGGCCGCCGCCGCGATCCCCAGCGGGATGCCGATGACGGTGGCGATCACCATCGCGTAGGTGACCATCAGCAACGTGTAGGGAAAACGCGAGATGATGATGTCCATCACCGGCTCGCGGCTCAGCAGGCTTTCCGACAGGTCGCCGGTCAGGGCCGAGCCGAACCAGTCGGCGAACTGCACGAGGATCGGCCGGTCGAAGCCGTAGTATTCCCGGATCTCCTGGATCCGCTCCTCGGTCGGGAATTCGCCCGCCAGCAGCTCGGCCGGGTCGCCGGGGGCGAGGCTGAGCATGATGAAGGCGATGAAGGCCACGCAGAACACCACCGGCACGAACTGCAGCATGCGTCGGGTGATCATGCGCTGGCTGGTTTTCGAGATAACCATGTGAACGCTCCTATTCGGCCGGCTCGGGGGTGGTCAGGGGACGGCCCGCCATGACCTCTTCGGCGTAGTGGCAGGCGGCGTGGTGGCCCGGCCCCATCTCGCGCCAGGCGGGCGCCTCGGCGGCGCAGCGCTCGGTCGCGATCGGGCAGCGGGTGCGGAAGCGGCAGCCGGAGGGCGGGGAGACGGGAGAGGGGATCTCGCCCCTGAGCACCAGCCGTTCGGTGGACTGCATGTGCTTGGGCAGCGCCTCGGGCTCCGCCGACATCAGCGCGCGGGTGTAGGGGTGGGCCGCGGTGGTGGCCAGCGCCTTGGACGGGCCCAGTTCCGCGAACTTGCCGAGGTACATCACCGCGATCCGGTCAGACACGTAGCTGGCGACGGCAAGGTCGTGGGTGATGACGACGAAGCTCAGCCCGAATTCCTCCTGCAGGTCGCGGTAGAGGTTCAGGATGTCCGCCTGGATCGACACGTCGAGCGCCGCCGTCGCCTCGTCCGCGACGAGGATTTTGGGTCGCAGCAGCAGGGCGCGGGCGATGTTGATCCGCTGTTTCTGCCCGCCCGACAGTTCGTGCGGATAACGGTCGGCCAGCGCGCGGTTGATGCCGACCTTGGTCAGCATCTCCAGCGCCGCATCGCGGCGCGAGGATGCGGTGCCCTCGCCCTTGATCTCCAGCGGCTCGACCAGCGAGCGGATGATCCGGACGCGGGGGTTCAGCGCGGCATGGGGATCCTGAAAGATGATCTGCACGCCGTAACTGCCTGCCTTGCCGTGCTTTTGCGGCGTCGCGATCTCGCGCCCCTCCATCGTGATCCGGCCCTGGCTGATCTTGAGCAGGCTCAGCACGGCGCGGGCGATGGTGGACTTGCCGGACCCGGATTCCCCGATGATGCCAAGGCTTTCGCCCTCGGCCAGGCCGAAGCTGACGCCGTCCACGGCATGCAGCGGGTCGCGGCCCATGTTGACCATGAAGGTCACGCGCAGGTCCTCGACTGTCAGAAGATCGGTCACGACAGGGCTCCTTTCAGGTCCAGTTCGTCATGGCGGTAGCAGCGCACGATCCGACCGTCGCCGCGGCGGATCAGCTTCTGAGGCTCCGCGCAG
>NZ_AQQU01000009.1 GCF_002210105.1 Oceanicola sp. 22II-s10i
CGATCGTGCCGATGTTGCAGTGCGGTTTGTTCCGCGCAAACTTTTCCTTTGCCATTGGCTAGGGCGCCTCGTCGTTGGGGGGCATCGCCTGCGTCTCAGGCCGGGCCCGTTTCGTCTCCGCGCGCCGTTTATTGACTCGCGCGGGGAAAATCAAGCGCCCGCGGGCTGAAATGGCCTGCGGGCGACGTGGTTTGCGAGCGATCGAAACCGCGCGAAACCGCGCGGTGCGTGTTGGCCGTCAGCCCGGCGTCACGGCCACGGGCGACAGCGTCGTCGCACCGGCCGGCGGGGGCGTGGTGGTCCGGCGCTGCGGCGTGGTCGTCCGCGCCGGCGTCGTGGCCTGAGCCGGAGGCGTGGCGGTCGTCGTGGCGGCGGGCTGCGTCGCCTCGGGCACCCGGCGGACGACGGTCCCCGGACGATACCCGGCGACCGAGGTCGGAGCCCGCCCCTCTCCGAACCATTCGCGATTTTCCAGCAGGTAGTTCTCGATCAGCTTGGCGCCGTTCGCGGCGAGGTCGGCCAGCTGCTCTTCCTTGCTCTTGGTCAGGCCGGTGCCGATCATGAACTCGCCGCCCAGCGTTTCCCAGACGGTGATCTCGGCGGGCTTCTCGGTCAGCTTCACGCCCTTGGCGTCGTCCCAGACCGTCAGGCGCAGGATGATGACCGATTTCGGCGCGGCCACGACCGGCACACCGGCGACGGCGACGTTGTAGCCTTCGATGCTGACGCCGAGGTGATAGTAGTGGTCGCCGTCATACCGGCTGAACCGCTCGTCGATCGCGGATTTGAACGCGGTGACCAGTTCCTGTTCGCTGACGTCGCGCGACAGCGGACCCTTGGCGGCCTTGGAGGCCACCACGACATTGTGCCCGAGCAGGAAGTTGCCCAGATCCTCGGTCGGCTTGTTCAGATCATCGGCGATGGAACAGCCGGAAAGGGCCATGACGGCGGCGAGGACGAGTTTGCGCAAGGCTCGGGGCTCCCTTGGATTGGACCGGGTTACCGGATAACTCAGCAACCCCTGCGGCGCAACAATCCCTCGGTTTGAAGCGGCGATTGTTTGCACCTATATCGAAATCGAGACACGGAGGAACAGCCATGCCCCGCGACCTCGAGCCGTCCGGACCGGCGCTGCCGGTGCACGTGCCGCTGGTGACCCAGCCGATGGGGTTCTTCGGCAGCTTCCGCGCCGCGCGACGGAACATCCTGTCGATCATCCCCCGCATCGCCACCACGCAGCCCATCGTCTCGGGCCGCAGCGGGGTGCGGTGGCACATGGTGATGGACCCCGGCGCGCTGCGGCATATCCTGCTGGAAAAGCTGGATAATTACCCGAAGTCCACGGTGACGAAGAACCTGCTGAAACCGGCCATCGGCGAGTCACTCTTCATCGCCGAGGGCGCGCACTGGCGCTGGCAGCGCCGCGCCGCCGCGCCCGCCTTCAGCCATCGCAATGTCGCCAACCTCGGCCCCTTCATGACCCGCGCGGCCGAGGCGGCGGCGGACCGCATCGCGGCCGCCGGACCCCGCGCGGTCAACCTGCATGACGAAATGGTGAGGGCGACCTTCGACGTGATCTCGGACGTCACCTTCACCGGCGGCGGCGGTTTCGACCGGGATGGCGTCCACCGCGCCATCGACGCCTATATCGACGAGGCCGCCCGCATCTCGCTGTTCGACATGCTGGGCCTGCCCGACTGGGTGCCCCGTCCGGGGCGCGTGTTCTCGGGCCAGGCGCTGAAGCAGATGAAGAGCGTGGCGGACGAGGCCGTGCAGGCGCGCCGCGACCGGCCGCATGACGGGGTGCCCGACCTCCTGGACCTGCTGCTGGCGGGCGAGGATTCCGAGACCAGGCGAAAGATGAACACCGCCGAGCTGCGGGACAACCTGCTGACCTTCATCGTCGCGGGGCACGAGACGACGGCGCTGGCGCTGTCATGGGCGCTCTACCTCTGCGCCTTCGCGCCCGAGGAGCAGGACAAGGCGGCGGAGGAGGCGCGCGCGGTCCTTGGCGACCGTGCGGCCACGGCGGCGGATGTGGCCGCCCTGCCCCTGACCCGCCGGATCGTGGACGAGGCTTTGCGTCTCTACCCGCCTGCCGCGCTGGTGTCGCGGACGGCGCTCAAGGCCGACACGCTGTGCGGGCGCGAGGTTCGGCCGGGCGACACGGTGATGATTCCGATCTACGCGCTTCACCGGAACCACCTGCTTTGGGAGGATCCTGACAGCTTCCGCCCCGACCGCTTCGCCGATCCCAAGGCGATCGACCGCTACGCCTACCTGCCCTTCGGCGACGGCCCCCGGATCTGCATCGGTGCCAGCTTTGCCATACAGGAGGCGGTGATCATCCTCGCCACCCTGCTGGCCCGGTTCCGGTTCCGCACCGTGCCCGGACGCACCCCCGACCCGGTGATGATCATCACGCTGCGCCCCGAAGGCGGCGTCTGGCTGGAGGCCGGGGCGCGCTGACCCGGCCTCCGCCGCGTCAGGATGTGGCGAGGTTGCCGCCCTCGAACCACGCCCGCGCCTCGGGGTCGGGCACCAGTTCGTCCATCCTGGCGTCGTAGGCGGCCAGTTCGTCCTCGGTCAGCTGGCCTTTCCACTTCTGCGAGCTGGCGGAATCGAAGAACCCCGCGTCCGACCGCCAGAAACCCGTCCCCGCGACCGGGGCAAACCGGTCGGCATTCGCCTTCATCGCCCCGAACGAGGTCGCGGCGGCCACGCGGTCGACCAGCGCCGGATCGTCGATCCCGATCGCCTGCGCCAGCCGCTCCACGGCGGCGCGACCGTCACGCACCATGCCCGCGTAATGGAACAGGACCATGTCCGTCCGGCGGCCCGAGCAGACGGTTTCCGTGTAGTGCAGGCAGAACTTGGCCAGCGTGTCGTGGCCGAAATCCTCGCGATCCACGCCGCCCTCGACGAAGGCGCGGAAGGACTCGGGCACCGGGGCGAGGTAGATGCGGTCGATCTCGTGCACGTTGGCGGTGTTGGCGACGTGCTTGCGGAGCGAAAAGAAGATGTCGAGCGGATGGCGATAGACGGCGATGACCGGTATCCCCTCCCAGATCGGAAAGCCGTCGCCGGGGGTGTGGGTCTTGAGCACGCGCCGCCCGGTCTGCGCGGCGATGGCCGCCGTCACCTCGTCCGCCGGCACGCCCAGATCGGCGTCGACCCAGGGCGAGATGACGGGCACCGGCGCGGACAGGTCGGGGCCGCCGTTGACCAGCATGCACAGCATGCTCTGCGTCCAGGTGGTCCCGCATTTCGGCGGGGTGCAGACGACGATGTCGCCCTGCCTCGGCTGCCAGGTGTTCCACCGCTCGGGCGTGGTGACGCCCCCGCGATACGTCCTCAGTCCCGGCGCAAGGACCTTGGCCTCAGTCAGCATCGCAACTCTCCCCCTCGTTACCCAGTGACACAGGGAAGCCTAAACGCTGAACCGGTCCGGCACGAAGCGCAAACTTGTTGCAGGAAAGGAAGGCGCCGCGATCTTCCCCAAGATCGCGGCGCCGGAATGTCGCGTGAGTGGCGACCTCAGCGCCTCGGGGCCCGCGCCTCTGCACGGACCGGCGCCAAGCCTCGGAGCGTCACCGGGGCACGGGTGCCGCCGCGCGGCCCCTCCGGCTTGTCGGCCATCCGCATGATGCGGTAGGCGAACTGCACGCCCGCAAAGACGATACCGTTGAAGAACCACAGCAGGAACACGGCCAGCACGCCGTCCGGGCCCTGCGCCAGATGCCGCAGGTGGCCCACGTCGAACCAGATCAGCAGCGCCGCGAAGACGGCGGCGATGGCGAAACCGGTGAGAACGCTGGAAATGTAGAGACGGATGAGCTTGGGCATCACGGGCACCTGATGGGTTATACCCTCAGGCTAGGGCAAGCGGACCCGTATGTCACCCACGGCATGCTGTCGCGGGGCGGAACAGGCCGGTGGCCGCTCAGAACGCCTCGGGCCGGGCCTCGCGCGCCATGTGGTCCAGCACCGCGTTGACGAACTTGGATTCCTTCCCCTCGGGGAAGAACGCCTTGGCCACGTCGACGTATTCCACGATCACCACCTTGGGCGGTGCGTCGCCCTCGACCAGCTCGGCCCCGGCGGCGCGGAACAGCGCGCGCAGGGTCGGGTCGATCCGGGCGATCGGCCACTTGGCCACCAGCGCGCGGTCGGTCATCTGGTCGATCTTGGCCTGCCAGTTGACGGCATCCCGCATCACCTTGCGGAAATGGTCGACGTCGCCCTCCAGCATCTCGTCCTCGTCGTAGACGGCGCCGAAGCGGTGATCCTCGAACTCCGCGATCACCCGGTCGACGGTCTGGCTGGCCGCCTCCATCTGGAACAGCGCCTGCACGGCATAGAGCCGCGACGCGCTGCGCATCTTGCGCTTCTGGTTGCCGGATACGGCCGGGGCTTTGTCGGTCATCGGATGCCTGCGGGATCAGGGTTTCGGGTCGGTGAGCGCCGCGATGACCGTGTCCTCTCCCATGGGTCCGACTGGGCGGAACCCGACACCTGCGCGCGGCGCGCCCCACTTGCGCGAAAGCGCGAGCAGATGCAAGGCCGCCGCTGCGGCACCGCCACCCTTGTTCTGATCCGCCACCCGCGCCCGCACCAGCGCCTGGTCGCGGTTCTCGACCGTCAGGATGCCGTTGCCGACCGGATAGCCCGACAGCCCCAGCAGGGTCAGCCCGCGCGAGCTGTCGTTGCAGACCGTCTCGTAATGCGTCGTCTCGCCCCGGATCACGCAGCCAAGCGCGACATAGGCGTCGTAGTTCGACATCCGCCCCGCCATCGCGATGGCCGTCGGCACCTCGAGAGCACCCGGCACCTCGATCAGCTCGTGCGTGGCGCCCCATGCCTCGATCTCGGCCTTGGCGCCCGCGATCAGCTCGTCCGCGATGTCGCGATAGTAGGGCGCGACCACGATCAGGACCTTGGCCGCCTTGCCCAGTTCGCCGCGCGGCAGGGTGTAGTGCAGTTCGTTCCCGGCCATCAGGCGGCTCCCGTGATCTTGCGCGTGCCCGTGATCTCCAGCCCGTAGGCGTCGAGCCCGACGATGGAGGGCTTGGGCGAGTTGGTCAGCAGCACCAGCTTGTGCAGCCCGAGCGACGACAGGATCTGCGCGCCCAGCCCGTATTGCTTCAGCACCTGCGGGCTGACCTCGGCCCCGGTCGCCAGCCGCATGTGCGTATCGCGAAGCAGGACCAGAACGCCGCGACCCTCCTCGGCGATCAGGCGCATCGCGTCGGCGAACTCCGCCGTGCGGCCCTTGCCGCCCAGCCCCGCCACGTCCTTGAGCGGGTCGAGCGCATGCATCCGCACCAGCACCGGATCGTCGCCTTCCACGTCGCCCTTGATCAGCGCGATATGCTCGGCGCCCTGCGTCGAGTCGGTGTAGATCCTGAGCGTCCACTCGCCGCCGAATTCGGACTGGACCGTCTGCTCCTCGCGCACTTTCACGAGGTTGTCGTGACGGCGGCGGTAGGAGATCAGGTCGGAGATCGTGCCGATCTTGAGCCCGTGCATCTGGGCGAAGGCCACCAGTTCCGGCAGGCGGGACATGGTGCCGTCCTCGTTCATGATCTCGCAGATCACGCCCGAGGGGTTCAGCCCGGCCAGCCGCGAGATGTCGACGGCGGCCTCGGTGTGCCCGGCCCGGACCAGCACCCCGCCCTCGCGGGCGCGCAGCGGGAACACGTGGCCCGGCGTGGCGATGTCGGCGGCCCCCTTGGCGGAGTCGATGGCGACGGCGACGGTCCGCGCCCGGTCATGGGCGGAAATCCCGGTCGACACGCCCTCGCGCGCCTCGATCGAGACGGTGAAGGCGGTCTCGTGCCGCGACGAGTTCTGCGAGGCCATCAGCGGCAGACCCAGCTGGTCCACACGCGTGCCGGTCATCGACAGGCAGATCAGCCCGCGCCCGTGCTTGGCCATGAAGTTGATCGCGTCCGGGGTGCACATCTGGGCGGGGATCACCAGATCGCCCTCGTTCTCGCGGTCCTCGTGATCGACGAGGATGAACATACGCCCGTTGCGCGCGTCGTCGATGATCTCCTCGACGGACGAGATCGCGTCGCGCCAGTTCTCTTCGACCGGACCCGGCGTTTCGTAGGTGGCACTGTCGGGCATGGGACCCTCCCCGTTCAACGTGTGGGGCCGAGATAGAGCACCCAAGTCAGTTTTGCCAGAGGGACGCCGCGAACAACGGGTGTGTGAACCTGCGGGAAACGGATCGCCGTTCAGTCCGCCCTGCCCCACGGCTTTTCCACGATGGCCTTCGGCTCCGGCTCGTCGACATAGGACCGGATCAGCCGGTCGATGGCGTTCCGGGTCAGGCGGCTGTGCTCGCGCGAATAGCCCAGCGTCGCAACGAAGCTCCAGTGCGCATGCATCATCGAGACGAAGAGATAGGACAGTTCCTCGCACCGTTTGCCGCCAAGGTCGGGATAGGCGATGGCAAGCTCATGCACGATCACCTGCCCGAGGGTCAGGTATTGCGCGCAGAGCCGGTCCTTGAGCCGGTCCGACCCCACGGCGAAGGCGACGAATGAATCGTAGACCTCCAGATCGTCCGGCATCGGATGGTCGTCGAGCAGGTCGAAGAAGAAATCCAGAAAGAAATCCAGCCGCTCGACCTGGTTGGTGTTGATGATTCCCTCGACCAGCAGGTCGCGATAGCGGCTGGCCAGATAGTCGCACAGGTCGACAACGATACTTTCCTGATCGGGGTAGTAGTACCGCAGCAGCTGGCGCGACAGACCGGCCTGGTGCGCGATCCGGTCATAGGTCAGCCCCTGCAGGCCATGATCGCGGATCACGTCCTTGGCCGCACTCAGGATCTCGGCTTTCCGCGCCTGCGTCACTTCGGTGTCAGTCGTGCGTGCCATGATGCAGGTCCGGCCTCCGCTGCAGTCGTCCGGTTGCAATCATGCCCCAGCGGGTGCGCGTTGTGTAGGCGTTACCGGCCGCTGCAGGGCACGGCCACGGACATGAAGACAGCCGCCGGAGGTCCGGCGGCTGTCCGTGTTTCCAAGGGCCCGGAGGCTTACAGGATGGCCCGCGCGATGCGGATCATCTGCAGGATTTCATATTCCGGGTCATTCAGCTGCACGATCTGACCGTTCACGACCGAGTAGTTCTGGCCGGCCCCGAGTTGCGGCAGCCGGTACAGGCTCATCAGCTCACTCTGCGACAGCGCCGCCGTCGGCGAGATCGGGACGCCCGGCGCGATGTTCGCCACCTGCGCCATCTGGTTCACCAGCAGCAGCGAGGTGTAATCCTGCTCGTCCAGCAGGACCGGCAGGCCGTCGATCAGGCCATAGCGCTGCCCGGCGGGCGCGGGGGCGAGGTTGAACAGCGATGCGATCTGGTCGGACTGAAGCAGCAGGTAGTCCGGATCCGGATCGAAGCCGAAATCCGAGCCCAGCCAGCTGTCGCGCCGCTCCAGCCAGATCTCGTCATAGCGGTCGCGGTCGTAGGACACCCAGTCGTCATAGGTCACGCCCTTCTTGGCCAGCCCCGGCGGGACGCAGGGCGGGTCCTTCTTGGCAAGGCCCGGCGGGCAATTGCTGTAGGCGATCAGCTGATCCTCGGGAATGTCGCTCCAGACCATCTGGGGCGTCAGCAGGGCGAGCGAGGTCGCGCCGATGATCCGTGTCATGTCGCGGCCCGCGGGCGCCGGGGTGCCGACGATGCGGGTCACCACTTCTTCGCGCTCGGCCGCGCTGTAGGGGCCACGGGCCTTGGCGGCCTTGCCATTGCCGTTCGACGCCTTTTCGACGCCGTTGCCGTTGGCCTTGGGCTTCGGCCCGCCCGCATGTTCGGGCTTGCCGTTGCCCTTGCCGTTGCCGCCATTGCCGTTTCCGGCATTGGCCTGCCGTTCGGCCTTGTCGGGCTTGCCTTTCGCCTTGCCGGCATTGGCGTTTCCGTTGCCATTGCCCTTGCCGTTGCCTTTTCCGGCATTGCCGTTGGCCTTGCCTTCCTTGATCAGCTTGCCATTGCCGCCCTTGTTGCCATTGCCATTGCCGCCGCCATTGCCATTGCCGCCGCCATTGCCCTTGGCGAGCCAGACCTGCGCGTCATGCGCCGGGGCGAAGCCTGCAATCTCGCCTTGTTTGTGGGTCGGAGCGGCAGACAGGGTCGTCGTGCCGAGGGCAAGCGCAACGGCGCTGCCGAGGAGAAATTTGTACATAACGGTCACCTTTGATTTGGAAAGGTAACGCCGCACGTCCCCCGAGTGTTCCACGCCACCGCCTGTCCCGCGCCGCGGGCCTGCCGCGAGCCGCTCCGTCAGGCGCGGTCGAGCGCCCCGCCCAGATAGGTCCCGGCCGCGAGGTAGGCCCCGAGCCGGCCCGCCGCGACCCAGCCCTCTTCCCACGGGGCACGACCGACCAGCACGAAGGACGACGCCGGCCGCCCCTCCTGCACCCGCGCCAGCGCCGCGCGCAGCGCGGGCCACGAGGCATGGGCGGGCGGTGCGCGATAGACCCGGTCCAGCGGCAGGACCTCGGCCATCTCCACCGGATCGAGCGGCGCGGACAGCAGACCGATCCGCAGGCACCGCCGGATCCCGGCGAGCCGCTCCGCCCAGGAGCGGTCGAGCGGCCCGCCCCCCTGCAGCCCGAGCGCGTTCGACGTGAAGACCAGCGCATCCACGTCCCGCCCTGCCGTCGCGCGGACCGAGGCATAGGTGGCATAGCTCATCCCCAGCTCTGCCGCGCGCGTGCGGCGGCGGCGGACCTGTTCGACCGTCAGGCTTTCACGGCGCGCGGCCTGCGCGTGCTTCCATGTGTAGATGCGTACCGCGCGCCCGTCGTCCATCGACGGGCCGCGGTTGTGCCCGATGCCGGGCAGCGGGACAGCGGCGCGGTCGCTCAGTCCTCGAACTCCCGCAGGCGTGCGACGTAGCGGGCCATCGTGTCGATCTCGAGGTTGATCCGGTCGCCGACCTTCACGTCACCCCATGTCGTCACGGTCTTGGTGTGCGGGATCAGGTTCACCCCGAATTCCGACCCGTTCACGTCGTTCACCGTCAGCGAGGTCCCGTTCAGCGCGACCGATCCCTTGGGCGCGATGAACCGCGCCAGAGCGTCCGGCGCGCGGAAGGTCACCCGCGTGCTGTCGCCCTCGTCGTCCATCGCGATCACCTCGGCCATGCCGTCGACATGGCCCGACACGATATGCCCGCCCAGCTCGTCCCCGACCTTGAGCGCACGTTCGAGGTTCACCCGACGCCCGCCTTCCCAGCCGTTGTGGCCGATGGTGGTCTTGTCCTGCGTCTCGGCGCTGATCTCCACGTCGAACCAGTCCGGCCCGGTCTCGATCGCGGTCAGGCAGACCCCGTCGCAGGCGATCGAGGCCCCGATCTCGATGGTCGAGGTGTCATAGGCCGTCCCGATCCGCGCCTTCAGGTCGCCGCGCTTTTCCACGCTGCGCACGATGCCGACATCGGTGATGATCCCAGTGAACATGGCCGCCTCCGTTTGCTGCATCGGACCTACCTGTGCGGAGGCGCGCGGACAAGGGGGCTTCCCATTCCGGCAGGGGCCGTCATGCTGGCCGCGCCCAATCCGACAGCGCCCCCAATCCGAAAGCGCCCCATGCCCATCGACCCCGCCGCCTTCCGGCACCATCCCCGCCTGCAGGGCCAGATCACGGACCCCGACACCTCGTTCTTCCGCACCTTCAGCCCGGCGGAATTCGACAACGTGATCCGCGAACAGGGCGGGCGGGCGGACTGGCGCTATCCGGACGAGGTGCGGACGGCGATGATGGCCGAGACGCTGGGCGACCGGCTGAACGACGACATCTGGGTCTTCGGCTACGGCTCGCTGATGTGGGATCCCGGTTTTCACTTCTCGGAAATCCGCCGCGCCCGGATCACCGGCTACCGCCGCGCGATGGCGCTCTACGACGCGCAGGGCGCCCGTGGCACGGCGGAGGCGCCCGGCCTCATGGCCGCGCTGGTCGAGGGCGGGACGGTCGACGGCGTGGTGTTCCGCATCGACGCGGCCCATGCGGCGGACGAGGTTGAGGTCGTCTGGCGGCGCGAGATGGTGGGCCCCGGCTACCTCGCCCGGTTCCTGCCCGCCGAGACGGATCAGGGCAGGGTCGAGGCACTGGCCTTCGTCGGCGACACCACGCAGGAGGACATCCGCCCCGACCTGCCCCGCGCCGACATCGTCCGCTACATCGCGACGGGCGAAGGCATCCTCGGATCCAGCCTCGATTACCTGCGCAACATGCTGATTCATTTCCGCGAGATGGGGATCCCCGATCCCGACCTCGAAGCGCTTATGGACGAAGTCCTCGCCTATCGGGCGGATTGATCCCCCAGCGTCGACAATCACCCCCTTGTGGTCACATTTCTGCCCCCCTCCCCATCTAGTCCGATGGGCAGGCAATCGGGTAAAGCAGAACCATGGCTGCGATCACGGGACATAACCGCACTTTCCTTTTCCTTCAGGGACCTCACGGGCCGTTCTTCTACCGGCTCGGACGGATGCTGCGGATCGCGGGCTCCGATGTCTGGCGCGTCGGCTTCAACGCGGGGGACCGGGCGTTCTGGTTCAACAGCAAGAGCTACATACCCTATCGCGGCCGGGTCGAGGACTGGCCCGACACCTTCGACGCGCTCTGCGCCGAGAAGGGCATCACCGACATCGTCCTCTACGGCGACACCCGCGCCATCCATGCCGAGGCCGTGACCCGCGCCCGCAAGCGCGGCCTGTCGGTGCACGTGTTCGAGGAAGGCTACATGCGGCCCTACTGGGTCACCTACGAACGCGGCGGCGCGAACGGGCATTCCCGGCTGATGGACATGAGCGTGGACGAGATGCGCGTGGCGCTGGAAAACTCGGACATGGACACCCCGCTGCCGCCCGCACGCTGGGGCGACATGCGCCACCACGTCTTCTACGGCGCGCTCTACCACTGGTTCGTGATGTTCCGGAACGGCGACTACCGCAACTTCCGCCCGCACCGGTCGCTGACCGTGACCAAGGAATTCCAGCTCTATCTGCGCCGCCTGCTGCTGATGCCGTTCCAGGCGCTGGACCGCTGGTGGTCCAGCCTGCGCATCCGCCACGGCGGCTTCCCCTATCACCTCGCCCTGCTGCAGCTGGAACACGACAGTTCGTTTCAGATGCATTCGCCTTTCGACACGATGACCGACTTCCTCGACGTCGTCATGAAAGGCTTTGCCGAGGGCGCGCCGCAGCACCATCACCTCGTCTTCAAGGCGCATCCGCTGGAAGACGGCCGCGTGCCGCTCCGGCGCGAGATCCGGCGGCTGAAGAAAGCCTACGGTCTCGGCGGCCGCGTGCATTACGTCCGCGGCGGCAAGCTGGCCCAGCTTCTGGAAGACGCCCGCACGGCGGTGACGGTCAATTCGACCGCCGCGCAGCAGGTGCTGTTCCGCGGCATACCGATCAAGGTCTTCGGCCGCGCGGTTTACGCAAAGCCCGAATTCGTCTCGACCCAGCCCCTGCCCGACTTCTTCGCGGGCGCCAGCCGCCCCGACCGCCGCGCCTATCAGGATTACCGCCGCTACCTGCTGGAAACCAGCCAGATCGCCGGCGGCTTCTACTCCTCGCGTGCGCGCCGCCAGCTGCTACGACAGGTTGTGGATATGATGCTGTCGGACGAAGATCCCTATGACGCGCTGCAATCGGGCACCGCGGCCCCAAGGCAACAGTTGCGCGCCATCACCTGACGAACAAAAAAAGCCGGACTGGCGTTTTCGGACCTATTCCGATAACTTGCCGGAAAAAGCTGAGGCATAAAAACAGGTCGAGGAGACCGGGCAGTGACTTCAAAGGCAAACCCATGGGCGAGATCCGTCGCCCTTCTGGCCATTGCATCCATGGTCGGAGGGTGTTCGCTCCTTCCCCGTGTCGGGCCGAACAAATCCGAAATCTTCGCAGGGTCCGTGCAGCGCGAGGGCGACGCCTTCATCGTGTCGGTCAATGACCGCGTGACACGCGCCACCGCGATCATCCCCGCGCTTGGCTTTTCGCAGGATTTCATCAACGCCGTGGTCATGGGCTCCGACGTGATCCGTCCCGGCGACACGCTGGGCCTGACGATCTGGGAAAACGTCGACGACGGCCTGCTGGCCGGCGAGGGCACCAACGCCACCGTCCTGCAGGAAGTGCAGGTCGACGGCTCGGGCTTTGTCTTCGTCCCCTACGCGGGCCGGGTGAAGGCCGCGGGCAATACGCCGGAAAGCGTGCGCCGCGTCATCACCAACAAGCTCAAGGAACAGACGCCGGACCCGCAGGTCGAGGTGCGCCGCCTTGCCGGCGACGGCTCGACCGTGTCGCTGGTCGGCTCCATCGGCGGCCAGGGCGTCTATGCCATCGAACGTCCGACCCGCACGCTGTCGGCGATGATCGCCCGTGCGGGCGGCATCACCGTGTCGCCCGAAATCGCCAAGATCACCGTGCTGCGCGGCTCGCACAAGTCGACCATCTGGTTCCAGGACCTCTACGAGAACCCGCGCTACGACATCGCCCTGCGCGGCGGCGACCGCATCCTGATCGAGGAAGACACCCGCGCCTTCACCGCGCTCGGCGCCACCGGATCGCAGCGCCGCATGGTCTTTGAAACCCAGACGCTCTCGGCGCTCGAAGCCATCGCGCAGGTCGGCGGCCTCGTCTCCACCGCCTCCGACCCGACCGGCGTCTTCGTCTTCCGCAACGAAGCGGCGGAAATCGCGAACTCCGTCCTCGGGCGCACTGACCTCGTCGGCGCGCAGCGGATGGTCTACGTGCTGAACCTGACGGAACCCAACGGCATGTTCGTGGCCCGCGACTTCGTGATCCGCGACGGCGACACGCTCTACGTCACCGAAGCGCCGTTCACCCAGTGGAACAAGACGATCTCGGCCCTGACCGGCACGCTCGTGTCCGTCGGCAGCGTGACCGACGCCGCCAACACCCTGTCCGGGAACTGATATGACCGGGCGCGATGGCGCCCGCGACGCCGCCGGGGCCGAAGGGTCCCGGCGGCTTTATTATTTCAACGCCGGTTTCCTGCGCCAGCGCCGCCTGCGCCGCATCCTGTCGCTGGCAGGCTACGACCTGACGATCGGCCGCCCCGGCGAGGACGACCTGATCGGCGTCTGGGGCCGCTCGCCCTATGCCGCGCGGGGCGAGGCGATGGCCGCCCGCACCGGGGCCGCCCTGATCCGGATCGAAGACGCCTTCCTCCGCTCGCTCCACCCCGGCCGGGCGGGCGAGCCGCCGACCGGCCTGATCATCGACCGGACGGGGATGCATTTCGACGGCGACGGCCCCTCCGACCTCGAAACCCTGCTGGCCACCCATCCGTTCGACGACACCGCCCTGCTGAACCGCGCCCGCGGCGGCATCGCCCGCCTGCGCGAAGCGCATCTGTCGAAATACAACGCCTTCTCGCCCGAGGCTCCGGTGCCGGAACCGGGCTATGTCCTCGTCATCGACCAGACGCGCGGCGACGCCTCGGTCCGCTTCGGCGGCGCGGACATGAACACCTTCCGCGAGATGCTCTATTACGCGCAGGAGGAGCACCCGGCCGCCCGTGTCCTCATCAAGACGCATCCCGAAACCCGCGCGGGTTTCCGACCCGGCCATTTCGGCCCCGAGGACGCCACCGGCAACGTCCAGCTCCTGACCGACCCCGTCTCGCCCTGGGCGCTGATGGAGGGCGCGATAGCGGTCTACGTCGTCTCCTCCCAACTCGGGTTCGAGGCGATCCTCGCCGGCCACCGCCCGCGCGTCTTCGGCCGTCCGTTCTACGCGGGCTGGGGCCTGACCGACGACCGCCACCCCCTCGCCTATCCGCGCCGGGGCCGCACGCTGACCCGCCCGCAGCTCTTCGCCGGTGCGATGCTGCTCTACCCGACATGGTATGACCCCGCCCGCGACCGCCTTGGCACGTTCGAGGACGCGATGGAGCAACTCGCCGCCCGCGCCCGCGTCTGGCGCGAGGACCGCGACGGCTGGACCGCCTCGGAGATGCGCCTGTGGAAGCGCCCGTTCCTGAACGCCTTCTTCGGCACCGAACGGCGGGTGAAGTTCTCCGAAATCGCCGCGCCCCCGCGCCGCCGGATGATCTGGGCGAGCAAGGCCGCGCCCGAGGACGACGGCGTCCGGGTCGAGGATGGCTTCCTCCGCTCCCGCGGGCTGGGGGCGGAACTGGTCCCGCCGCTGTCGCTGGTGCTGGACGATCTCGGCATCTACTACGACCCGACCCGCGAAAGCCGCCTCGAACGCCTGATCGCGGCCCGCGCCGAGTTGCGCCCGGACCAGACACACCGGGCCGAGGCGCTGATCCGCCGCCTCGTCGCGCTCGGCCTGTCGAAATACAACCTCGCCGGTCCCACGCCCGACCTGTCGGACCTGCCCCCCGGCCGCCGCATCCTCGTGCCCGGACAGGTCGAGGACGACGCCTCAATCCGCCTCGGCGCCGGTCAGGTTTCGACCAACCTCGCCCTGTTGCGCGCCGCGCGGGGGGCGAACCCGGACGCGGTGATCCTCTACAAGCCGCATCCCGATGTTCTGGCGGGCCTGCGCACCGGCGCGGTCGATCCTGCCGACCTCGTCGGTCTCGCCGACGCGATCCCCACCGGGACCGACCCCGCCGCCCTGCTGGAGCAGGTGGACGAGGTCTGGACCATGACCTCGCTCATGGGGTTCGAAGGGCTCCTGCGCGGCAAGCCCGTCACGGTTACCGGCGCGCCCTTCTACGCCGGCTGGGGCCTGACCCGCGACATGGGCCGTATCCCCGACCGTCGCCGCGCGCAGGTCACGCTGGAGGGGCTCGTACACGCCGCGCTGATCGACTACCCGCGCTACCGGGATCCCGTCACCGGGGCCGCCTGCCCGGTCGAAGTCGCGGTGGACCGTCTCGCCACCGGCACGGTCGCCAAGCCCGGCCCCGGAATGCGCCTGCTGAGCAAAGCGCAGGGCGCGCTGGCGGGGTATGCGCACCTTTGGCGGTAGCCCCAGGGTAAAGGTCAGGCCCGCCAAACTCTCCCTCTGCCGAAGGTCCGCGCGCATCGCCTGATCGGGCAGACCAACCGTCCCTGACCGTAATCCCAAGGCCGGGCCACCTGCCCGTGGGTTGGCGCTCCCGACGATTGAGCGAGGCGCTTGATCCCCGCCACACCCCTCCTCTGCCAAAGGTCATCGCGCGGGAGGCAAAGCGCCTACCCGCCGGGACGGGCAGGCGCCAGGCGCGGCGGCTTCGCCTTGATTCCGCGCCCGGTCGGACAGAGCACCCGGCCAACAAAACCGCGCCCTGTGCGCCCTGGGTCAACCAGCTACCGAACGGACGTGAGACCGACCACCTGTTTCGACACTCCCCCCGACCGATCACCCTTTCATCCACCTCCGCCCAATTTCTGACCGCACCCGCCCATCATTCCCTGAAAGAAACATTTTCCCCTGTCAGTAATCTCACCACCAAGCTACGGTCCCCTCAACCCACCACGATTCGAGGACCCACCCATGTGCGGCATCGTCGGCATCTTCACCAAGACCGAAGCCCTCCGCCCCACCCTCGGCCAGCACCTGTCGGACATGCTCATCACCATGTCCGACCGCGGCCCCGACAGCGCCGGGATCGCCGTCTACGGCAGTGATACCCCCGGCATGACCAAGATCACCGTGCAGGCCGACGACCCCGCGCGCCTCGCCGCGCTGGACCTGCCGGGGGCGGAGATCCGGACGATCTCGACCCATGCCGTCATCTCAATGCCCGATGGCAAGGCCGCGGAAACACTCGCCAAACTCCGGGCCACGCCGGGCCTCCGGATCATGGGCAGCGGCGCACGGATCGAGATCTTCAAGGAGGTCGGCCTGCCCGCCGACGTCTCCCGCCACTTCGCGCTGCCCGCGATGTCCGGCACCCATGGGATCGGCCACACCCGCATGGCGACCGAAAGCGCCGTGACCACCGACGGCGCGCACCCGTTCTCCACCGGCCCGGACCAGTGCCTCGTGCACAACGGATCGCTGTCCAACCACAACTCCGTCCGTCGCCGCCTCGCCCGCGACGGCGTGACCGTGAGCTCCGAAAATGACAGCGAAGTCGCAGCGGCTTACCTGACCCACGCGATGTCCAGCGGCAGGAACCTCGGGCAAGCCCTTGAGTCCGCCCTGAAAGACCTCGACGGCTTTTTCACCTTCGTGGTCGGCACGCGCGACGGCTTCGGTGTCCTTCGCGACCCGATCGCCTGCAAGCCCGCCGTTATGGCCGAGACCGCAGACTACGTCGCTTTCGGTAGCGAATACAGGGCTTTGGCGCCCCTTCCTGGCATAGAACATGCAAGGATCTGGGAACCGGAACCGGCGAAAGTCTACTTCTGGGAGGCCGCGTGATGCAGAGCGTCGACCTTTCCTCCAGCGATCTCCGCAGCTTGAACGCCGCCCTTCAGGCACAGGCCGAACAGACCAACCAGACCGTCTGGGAGGTGCTGAATCCCCGCGGCGCCCATGCGATAGCCGTCGGCCTTGATGCACCGATCGAAGTCACCGTGAACGGCTCCACCGGCTACTACTGCGCCGGGATGAACAAGCAGGCGACCGTCACGGTCAAGGGTTCCGCCGGGCCGGGCGTGGCCGAGAACATGATGTCCGGCACCGTCATCGTCGAAGGCGACGCCAGCCAGTATGCCGGTGCGACCGGACGCGGCGGCACGCTGATCATCAGGGGGAACGCCTCGTCCCGCTGCGGCATCTCGATGAAGGGCATCGACATCGTCGTCGGCGGCAACGTCGGCCACATGTCCGCCTTCATGGCTCAGAAGGGCAACCTCGTCGTCTGCGGCGATGCGGGCGACGCGCTCGGCGACTCGCTCTACGAGGCGCGGCTTTTCGTGCGCGGTTCGGTCAAATCCCTTGGCGCGGACTGCGTCGAGAAGGAGATGCGCCCCGAGCATCTGCACGATCTCGCGGCACTTCTGGAAAAAGCGGGCCTCGATCACGATCCGGCCAGCTTCCGCCGCTACGGATCGGCCAGAAAACTCTATAATTTCAACATCGACCACGCAGGTGACTACTGATGGACGCCACTCCGCCCACCCTGCCCAAGCAAAGCTGGACCTTCTCGCGCGAGACGAATGCCGACATCCGCCGCGCGGCGGCGACCGGCATCTACGACATCCGCGGCGGCGGTGCGAAGCGCCGGGTCCCGCATTTCGACGACCTGCTGTTCCTCGGCGCCTCGATCTCGCGCTATCCGCTCGAAGGCTACCGCGAAGCCTGCGGCACCGACGTCGTCCTCGGCACCCGGCACGCCAAGACGCCGATCGAGCTGAAGATCCCGATCACCATCGCCGGCATGTCCTTCGGCTCCCTCTCCGCGCAGGCGAAAGAGGCGCTCGGCCGTGGCGCGACGCTGGCCGGCACCTCGACCACCACCGGCGACGGCGGCATGACCGAAGAGGAGCGCGGCCATTCGGAAAAGCTTGTGTATCAGGTGCTTCCGAGCCGTTACGGCATGAACCCCGACGACCTGCGTCGCGCCGATGCGATCGAGATCGTGGTCGGCCAGGGCGCGAAACCCGGCGGGGGCGGCATGCTCCTGGGCCAGAAAATCACCGACCGCGTCGCCGGGATGCGCGACCTTCCGGTCGGCATCGACCAGCGCTCCGCCTGCCGTCACCCGGACTGGACCGGCCCCGACGACATGGAGATCAAGATCCTCGAACTGCGCGAGATCACCGGCTGGGAAAAGCCGATCTACGTGAAGGTCGGGGGGGCAAGACCCTATTACGACACGGCTTTGGCCGTGAAGGCCGGGGCCGATGTCGTGGTGCTGGACGGCATGCAGGGCGGCACCGCCGCGACGCAGGATGTCTTCATCGAACACGTCGGCCAGCCGACGCTGGCCTGCATCCGCCCCGCCGTGAAGGCGCTGCAGGATCTCGGGATGCACCGCAAGGTGCAGCTGATCGTCTCGGGCGGGATCCGCACCGGGGCCGACGTGGCAAAGGCGCTGGCGCTCGGGGCTGACGCGGTTTCCATCGGATCGGCGGCACTCGTGGCGCTCGGCGACAACGACCCGAAATGGGAGGCCGAGTACCAGAAGCTCGGGACGACGGCGGGCGCTTATGACGACTGGCACGAGGGCCGCGACCCGGCGGGCATCACCACGCAGGACCCTGCGCTCGCCGCCCGGCTTGACCCGGTCGAAGCGGGCCGCCGCCTGCGCAACTACCTCGCCGTGATGACGCTCGAGGCCCAGACCCTCGCCCGCGCCTGCGGCAAGAGCCACCTTCACAACCTCGAACCCGAGGACCTCTGCGCCCTGACGATGGAAGCCGCCGCCATGGCGCAGGTGCCGCTGGCGGGCACAGACTGGTGGCCGGGCAAGGCGGGATTCTAGGCGCGGGAGCGGGGTGCAACCGCCTCCGCCAGGCAGCGGGAAACCGAATGTAAATAGCGCGGCCAGGCCGCCAGAGGGACAGAACCGGAGAGACGACATGACGAAAGACCTCGCCAAGTTCGCCGAGAAGAACGGCGTCAAATACTTCATGATCTCCTACACCGACCTCTTCGGCGGCCAGCGCGCGAAACTGGTGCCGACGCAGGCCATCGCCGGGATGCAGACCGACGGCGCGGGCTTCGCGGGCTTCGCCTCTTGGCTCGACCTGACGCCGGCCCACCCTGATGTGCTCGCCGTCCCCGACCCCGCCTCGGTCGCGCAATTGCCGTGGAAGCCCGAGGTCGCATGGGTCGCCGCAGACTGCACGATGGAGGGCGAACTGGTCGCCCAGGCCCCCCGCAACGTGCTGAAGAAGCTGGTGGCCGAGGCCGCGGACAAGGGCTACCGCGTCAAGACGGGCGTGGAGGCGGAGTTCTTCCTGCTCTCCGCCGACGGATCCGAGATCTCCGACGCCTACGACACCGCCGAGAAACCCTGCTACGACCAGCAGGCCCTGATGCGCCGCTACGACGTGGTGGCCGAGATCTGCGACTACATGCTGGAGCTCGGCTGGGGCCCCTACCAGAACGACCACGAGGACGCGAACGGGCAGTTCGAGATGAACTGGGATTTCGACGACGCCCTCGTCACTGCCGACCGCCATTCCTTCTTCAAGTTCATGGTGAAATCGGTGGCCGAAAAGCACGGCCTGCGCGCCACCTTCATGCCGAAGCCCCTGCCCGGCCTGACCGGCAACGGCTGCCACGCGCATATCTCCGTCTGGGACAAGGCAGGCAAGGTCAACGCCTTCGCCGACGACAACGCCGCGCTTGGCCTCTCCGCCGACGGGATGCACTTCCTCGGCGGCATCGTGGCCCATGCCAAGGGCATGACGGCGCTGACCAACCCGACAGTGAACAGCTTCAAACGCATCAACGCGCCCGTCACCCATTCAGGCGCCACATGGGCCCCCAACACGGTGACGTGGTCCGGCAACAACCGCACCCACATGATCCGCGTCCCCGGCCCCGGCCGGTTCGAGCTGCGCCTGCCCGACGGCGCGGCCAACCCCTACCTCCTGCAGGCCGCGATCATCGCCGCCGGCCTGTCCGGCCTCGCCTCCAAAACCGACCCCGGCCAGCGCCTCGACATCGACATGTATGCCGAAGGCCACCTCGCCAAGGACGCGCCCCGCCTGCCGCTGAACCTGCTCGATGCGATCCGCGCCTTCGAGGCCGACGGCGCCCTGACCGCCGCGCTCGGCGCCGAGTTCTCCGCCGCCTACGCCAAGCTCAAGATGCAGGAATGGGACAGCTACATGCACCATTTCTCGGCCTGGGAAAAAGCCAACACGCTCGATATCTGAGCGCGATCCACGGGCTTCATCTTGCCGGAAGTATGCCCGCCGGAGGCATCGGCGGCGAAGGCCTCCCACCGGGAGGCGTGAGGCGACGATTTCCCGCGCGATGCCCACAGGGGGCGCAATCATTCGACTTTCCCTTGGAAAGCCGAAGCCTCCGGCGGGAGTTTATCCGGCCAGATGAAGCGGATCAGTCGTTGCGGATAATCTTGGCGAACTGTTCGAACAGGTTGGCGTTGGCGCAGATCACCTCGCCCTCGGACAGGATATCGCCCTCGGGGTCGATCGCCTCGACGAAGCCGCCCGCCTCGCGCATGATCACCACGCCCGCCGCGATGTCCCATGCGTTCAGCCGCCGCTCCCAGAACCCCTCGTAGCGGCCCGCCGCGACATAGGCCATGTCGAGCGCCGCGGCGCCCCAGCGACGGACACCGGCGCAGACCGGGCTCAGCCGCGCGAGGTCCTGCAGGACCGCAGGCAGATCGGTTCGGCCGGCGAAGGGCAGGCCCGTCGCGAAAAGCGACTCGATCATCCGGCTGCGGCCCGAAACGCGGATCCGCTGGTCGTTCATCCACGCGCCCTCGCCCTTCTCGGCAAAGAACATCTCGTCCTTGGCGGCGTCATAGATCACGCCCGCCACGACCTGCCCCTTGTGCTCGAGCGCGATCGAGATCGCCCAGTGCGGCAGGCCGTGCAGGAAGTTCGTCGTTCCGTCCAGCGGATCGACGATCCAGCGCCGGGTCGGGTCCTGACCGTCGATCTCCTTCTCCTCCTCGGCCAGCCAGCCATAGGTCGGCCGCGCCCCGAGAAGCTCTTCCTTGAGGATCGCCTGCGCCGCGAGATCGGCCTTGCTGACGAAATCCCCCGCGCCCTTCATCGAGACCTGCAGGTTCTCGACCTCGCGGAAATCCTTCACGAGGCTGCGGCCGGCCTTGCGGGCGGCCTTGAGCATGATGTTGAGATTGGCGCTGCCGGGCATGTCGGGCTCCTGTTCGGTCGAGGGGCGCGTATAGACCCGCGCCCCGCCCTTGCCAAGTGCCCCCCGCCATGCCTCCCTGACAAGGGTGAAACGGAGACAGACGATGCGATTCATGGTGATCGAGCATTTCCCGCCCGGCGACCCGCTGCGCGTCTACCGCGCGCTGGCCGAACGCGGCCGCGGCCTGCCGGACGGCCTGAGCTATGTCGACAGCTGGGTCGAGGCCGGGTTCAACCGCTGTTTCCAGATCATGGAGACGGAGGACGCCGCCCTCTTCCACCAGTGGGCGCTGCACTGGTCCGGCGCTGGCGTGAGGCTGGAAATCACGCCGATCCTGACCAGCGCCGAGACGCAGGCGCTGGTCGCGCCGTATCTCGCCGATCCGCCTGCTTCCTCTGGCTGAAATTACTTTCGGGGGTCCGGGGGCAGACAGCCCCCGGGACTATCCATCTGCACAACGGTGGTGAATCCAGCGCCACCGCAGCGAGGCCGGCGCGCAAGGGCCGGATGAGCGGCCCGCTCAGGCCCGCTGCAGCTTCACCGCCTCGGTCCGCGCCAGCCGGACCACATGGGCCATATAGGGCTTCTCCAGGTCGCCCTCGCGCATCGCCGCGAACATCCGCCGGGTCAGCCCCGTCGCGGTGATCGGCCGCGTGATGTAGTCGCTGTGATACTTCACCTCGCGCAGCACCCAGTCGGGCAGCACCGCGACGCCGCGCCCCGAAGCGACCAGCAGCAGGATCATCTCGGTCAGCTCGACCCTGCGCACCGCCCCCGGCTCCACCCCGGCGGGTTCGAGCAGCATGGTGAAGACGTCCAGCCGCGAGCGGTCCACCGGATAGGTCAGCAACGTCTCGCCCCGGAAATCCTCCGGCTCCACGAATGGCTTGTCGGCCAGCGGATGCCCCGCCGCCGCCACGAAGACAGGCGAATAGTCGAAGAGCGGCGTAAAGGTGATCCCCGGCACATCTTCCGGATCCGAACTGATCACCAGGTCGACCTGCTCCTTGTCCAGCGCATCGAGCGCGGTAAAGGCCAGCCCCGGCCGGATGTCGACATCCACGTCGCCCCAAGCCCGGCGGAACTGCTCCAGCACAGGCAGCAGCCAGTCGAAACAGGCGTGGCACTCGATGGCGATGTGCAGGCGTCCGGCGGACCCGTCGCGCAGGCCCTCGAATTCCTCCTCCAGCGCGGCGATCTCGGGCAGCACCCGTTCCGCCGCCCTGAGAAACCGTTCGCCCGCAGCCGACAGGCGCAGCGGCTTGGACCGGCGCACGAAGAGCTCGATCCCCGTCTGGTCCTCCAACCCCTTGATCTGGTGGGACAAGGCCGATTGCGTGATGTTCAGACGATCCGCCGCACGGGCCAGCCCCCCGGCCTCGTGAATTGCCTTCACGGTCCGCAGATGCCGCAGTTCGATATGCACGATGTGAACGCGCCTCATATTGTGAATGAGAATGTTGAAGTTGTCTCACATCGCCCCATCTGCCACAAGTGGTGAAACTCAGGAGCCACCCGATGTCCGTCCCCGCTGTTTCGTTCGAATTCTTCCCGCCGCAGACCCTCGAGGCGTCGTTCCGTCTGTGGGACACCGTGCAGGTCCTCGCGCCCCTCAAGCCCCGCTTCGTCTCCGTCACCTACGGGGCCGGCGGCACGACCCGCGACCTGACCCGTGACGCCGTGGCGACGCTGCACAAGCATTCCGGCCTGCCGGTTGCCGCGCACCTGACCTGCGTGAACGCGACCAAGGAGGAAACGCTCGCCATCGCCGAAGGCTTCGCCGAGGCCGGCGTGACCGAGATCGTGGCGCTGCGCGGCGACCCGCCCAAGGGCGAGGGCAAGTTCAGCGTCTATCCCGGCGGCTTCGCCCATTCGGTCGAGCTGATCGAGGCGCTGGCGGCGACCGGCAAGTTCACCATCCGTGTCGGCGCCTATCCCGAGAAACACCCCGAGGCCGCCTCCGGTGCCGCCGACGTGGAGTATCTCAAGCGCAAGTTCGACGCCGGTGCGGACGAGGCGCTGACCCAGTTCTTCTTCGACACCGATCACTTCCTGCGGTTCCGCGACGCCTGCGCCAAGGCGGGCATCGACAAGCCGATCGTGCCGGGCATCATGCCGATCGAGAACTGGAAGGGCATCCGCCGCTTCGCGCTCAACACCGGCACCAGCGTCCCCGCCTGGCTGGACGAGGCGTTCGAGAAGGCGATCCGTGACGAGCGTCAGGATCTCTTCGCCACCGCGCTCTGCACCGAGATGTGCACCAAGCTGATGGCCGAGGGCGTGGAAAAGCTGCACTTCTACACGCTGAACCGCCCCGAACTGACCCGCGACGTCTGCCACGCGCTTGGCGTGACGCCCGAGGTTCAGCTCGAAAACGTCGCCTGAAAGCCGCTCTAGGCCTCTGGACCCTCTCCTTGCCGCACACTAACCTGTCGGCAAGGAGGACCTTGGATGAGTCAGCTCAGCAACGTCGCGGCCACGGCACCCGGCATGACCGGGGTGGAACGGCAGCAGGAAACCATCGCGGGACGCCGACAGGGCCCCGGCATCTGGCAGGTGCTGGGCTTGCGGCTGGAAAGCGCCGAGGTCGGGCGCGCGACGCTGGTCGCCACGCCAGGCGCGGAGCTGGCCAATCCCGGCGGCGGCCTGCACGGCGGCTTCTACGGCACCTTCCTCGACAGTTGCATGGCCAGTGCGGTCAGTTCGACGCTGGCCGCCGGACAGGGCTCCACCACGCTGGAATTCAAGGTCAACATCATCCGCCCGATCATGCCCGGCACCCCGGTCCGCGCGATCGGCGTCGCCCAGCACGTGGGCCGATCGACCGGGATCGCCACCGGCGAGATCCGGGGGATCGAGGACGACAAGCTTTACGCCACCGGCTCCACGACCTGCATGGTCTTCCAGATACCGGCGAACGCCTGACATGAACGACAGCGTCTTCGACCGCTTCCCCGCGCCCCCGATCGCCGAGTTCCTCGGCTGGGAGCTGATCTCGGAAAACCCCGAACGGGGCGAGATCGAGGTGGCCTTTCACCCGACCGACGAGATGACCAACGTGCGCGGCGACGTGCAGGGCGGCATGATCGCCGCGATGCTCGACGACACGATGGGCCCTGCCCTACTGTCGATGACCGGCGGCAAGTGCATCGCCTCGTCCATCGACATGAACGTCAGCTACATGCGCCCTATGAAGGCCGGGCGGGTAACGGCCAAGGGCCGCGTCGTCCGCAAGGGCCGCACCATCGCGTTCCTGGAGGCCGAGCTGTTCGGCCCCGACGGCAAGATGATCGCCCGCGCGACCTCCTCGGCCATCCCGGTGGACATGCCATGACCAAGCCTTTCGAGACCCGTTCCAACATCACCAGGCTGCTCGGGATCGAGTTCATATCCTCGGACCCCGAGGCCGGGACCATCGAACTGGCCTATCACCCCGAACAGCGCATGACGAACCCGCGCGGCGATGTGCAGGGCGGTGTTCTGGCGGCGCTGCTGGACAATGCGATGGCCCGCGCGCTGGCGACGGCGAACGAGGACAAGATCGTTGCCTCGACCGTCGACATGAACGTCAGCTTCCTGCGGCCCGTGAAACCGGGCCGGGTCATCGGCATCGGACGGGTGATCCGGCAGGGGCGCACGATCTGTTTTCTGGAAGCGGAACTGTTCGACGTCGCGGGCACCCTGCTCGCGCGCGGCACCTCGACCGCGATCCCGGTGCCGATCCCCGGCACCTGAGCGCGGAGCCTAGACCCGCCAGCCCATCCGCGCGGCATGCGTGTGTAGCCCGCGTTCCACCGTCGTCTCGTGCAGCCGCTCGGACGGGTCGTCGCCCACGGTCCGGCGGTGGCGCAGCAGGAAGAACTTGCCCAGCCCCTGCCAGGTCCCGATGCTCGGCGCCTCGACATCGGTCGGGAAGCGGTCCCGCCACCGGTCCGGCAGGACCAGCCCGCAGGCCTCGGCCTGCGTCAGCATCCACACCAGCGAGATGTTTGACAGCCCGCGCGACCCGTGTTCGCCACCAAGTTGGCCGCCCACATCGCCGTGACTGCCGGGGAACCAGACCTGTTCCAGCCGCCCCGACCACTCCGGGTCGGACGTCCACTTGATCGGCGCATAAGCGTCCCGCGTTTCCTCCAGCGCCAGCGCGTGAAAGCCCGCCCTCACGCAGTGCGACAGGTGCAGGTTATGGAACTCGTGCGCCTTCTCGGTCAGCATCCACACCAGCGGCAGCCGCACCCCGAGCGCCTTGACCGTGTCCCATGCCCCGATCATCTCGACCGTCACATGTTCGTGGCAGTTCGCCCTTGAGAACGCCGCCGACGCCAGACCCGCCGCCCCGGCGCGGTAATGGCGATAGGCCATCTCGACATTGCGCTCGGTCGCCTTGTCGGCCTGCAACAGCCCCACCCGGTCGATGATCCCCGCCAGCGAGCGGACGGCGAAGGCCCCGCGCGAATAGCCGAACAGGAATATCCGGTCGCCGGGCCGGTAACGCGAGGCGAGATAGCCATAGGCGCGCCGGATCTGCCGGTTGATGCCCTTGCCGACCATGACGTCCCACATGTGCCGCCAGCTCTGCAGCTGGATCCCGGCCTCGTAGTAAAGCGACAGGTCCGCCCCGCCCCGGTTCTGGAGCAGGAGGTAAGTCAGGCCAGCGTTGGTCTCGTCCCCCGCGTCCAGCGTCGACATGGTGCCGTCCAGCACGATGACATGCGTCACCGGACCCCGCTGCCGGGATCGCGGCGCGCTGCGTCTTCGTTTCGCGTAGCCCGGAACAAGCCGGGCGAGTAGGTCTCTACTCAGCCGCCTCAGCATGGTTCAGCATCGCCCAGACACGATTGGGTGTGAATGGCATGTCCGCGTCGCGCACACCCCGGTCATAGAGCGCATCGGCCACGGCGTTGTTGACGGCGGCCATCGACCCGACCGTCCCCGCCTCGCCACAGCCCTTCATCCCCATCGGGTTGGCGGTGGAGGGCACCGGTTCGCTGGTGAAGGACACGAAGGGCATGTCCGACGCGCGCGGCATGGCGTAATCCATGAATGTCGCGGTCAGCAGCTGCCCGTCCTCGTCGAAGGCGACGCGCTCCATCAGCACCTGCCCCGCCCCCTGCACGACACCGCCATGCACCTGGCCCTCGGCCAGCATCGGGTTGATCAGGTTGCCGAAATCGTCGACCACCGTGTAGCGCACCAGATCGACCTTGCCGGTGTCGGGATCGACCTCCACCTCGGCCACATGCGCGCCGTTCGGATAGGACCGGCCCGGCAGCTTGGCCGTCGCCTTGTGCTTGAGCAGATCGGCGCGGCCCTTTTCCCGCGCCCATTCCGCGACGTCCAGCATGGTCGGCGCGGCATTCGATCCCTCGACCCGGAAGCTTTCGTCGTCGAAGGTGATCTTGCTCTCGTCGACCTCCATCACCTCGGCGAGGAAGGTCTTGAACGCCGCCGTGATTACGTCGACCGTGGCCAGCGTCGCGTTGGACTGCGTGGTGACGGAGCGCGAGCCACCGGTGCCGCCGCCCTTGGCGATGCGGTCGCTGTCGCCCTGGATCACGCGGATCGCCTCGGTCGGGATGCCGGTCTGGTCGGACAGGAACTGGGCGTGCACCGTTTCGTGCCCCTGCCCGTTCGACTGGGTGCCGACGTAGATGTTCACCGTCCCGTCCTCAAGAAACTCGACTTCCGCGGATTCGCTGGGATCACCGAGGATGGACTCGATGTAATAACAAAGTCCCAAGCCCCGCAGCTTGCCCTGCTTCTCGCTTTCGGCCCGCCGCTCGGCAAAGCCCGCGCGACCGGCCTTTTCCTCGGCCACGTCCAGCAGGCGCTGGAAATCGCCGACATCGTAATGCTCGCCCGAGAAGCTGGTGTAGGGGAAGGCGTCCTTGGGGATGAAGTTCCGCCGCCGCAGCTCCCACGGATCGACACCCAGTTCACGCGCGGCGAAATCCATCGACCGTTCGAGACAGAAGATCGCCTCGGGTCGCCCGGCCCCGCGGTAGGCGTCGGTCTGGGCGGTGTTGGTGTAATAACCCTCGGCCTCCAGATAGATGTTCTGCAGGTCGTAGACCCCGCCGCAGACCCGCGCGAAAAGGTAGGTCTGGATCATCTGGCCGAAGCCGGAGTTGTGCGCGCCGAGGTTGTAGCGCGTCTTCACATGATAGCCGGTCAGCTTGAAGTTCTCGTCGAACCCCATCTCCACGTCATGTTCCAGATCCCGCGCGCCGTTGTCCGACAGCATCGATTCCGTGCGGTCCGCGATCCAGCGCACCGGCTCGGCCAGCTGCTTGGCCGCAAAGCAGACCGCGACATACTCGGGATAGGTCTTGGCCTTCATGCCGAACCCGCCGCCGACGTCGGGGTGGGTGACGCGCACGTTTTCCTCGGCCAGTTCGAACAGCTTGACGAGGTTGCCCTTGGCGCCCCAGACACCCTGCCCGCCAAAACTCAGATGCAGGCGCGTGCCGTCCCATTCGGCGTAGCAGCCGCGCGGCTCCATCGCATTGACCATGCAGCGGCTGTCGACGATATGCGCGCTGACCTTGTGGGCCGCACCCGCGATGGCCGCCTTGACCGTGTCGCCGTCGCCTTCGGCCCAGTCGACGCCGAGGTTGCCGGGCGCTTCGGGATGAATGTCGACCTCGCCCTTCTCCAGCGCCATCTGCGCGGGCAGTTCCTCGATTTCCAGTTCCACCAGTTCGGCCGCGTCGCGGGCCTGCGCCAGCGTTTCGGCCACGATCAGCACCACCGGCTGGCCGACAAAGCGGACACGCCCCTCGGCCAGGATCGGATGCCGGGGATTCGCGGACCGCTCGCCGTCGCGGTTCTTCTGCAGTGTCGCGGCCAGACCGCCGGTCAGCCCGCCCTCCAGCAGATCGTCATTCGAGATCGCCAGATGCACGCCGGCCGCCTCGCGCGCGGCGGTCAGGTCGATGCTCTTGATCTCGCCATGCGCGATGTTGGAGCGCAGGAAATAGCCGTGCAGCGCACCTTCGGGCGCTATGTCGTCCACGTAGCCGCCACGCCCTGTCACAAAGCGCGGATCCTCGACCCGTTTGACCGGTTGGCTCTTGCCGAACTTTTCCATCGCGCGCCCTTTCCTGCTGCCTTAACCCGGACCCTAGCTGCTGCATCCCCCGTGTCCAGTGCCGAACCGGCGATCAGCCCCGTCCGGGTCGTCGCAGGAAAAACACGATGGGAACGACAGCAAGCGTCAGCGCCATCATGAGTACGAAGTTGTCGATGTAGCCCAGCATCGCCGCCTGCTGCGTCACCAGCCCGTCCGCGATCGAGGCCGACAGCGGGTTGCCGATCAACAGACCCGGCATGTCGTGCCGCACCGGATGCGACGCGGCGGTCAGGCGGCTGGCGATTTCCTCGTGGTTCACACTGGTCATCCGCGACAGAACGACCGTCACCATCGAGATGCCGACGCCCGAGCCCACGTTCCGCACGAGGCTGAACATCGCCGTCGCATCGCCCCGGAACTTCGTGTCGATTGTGGCAAAGGTCAGCGTCGACAACGGCACGAAGACGAAGCCCAGCCCGAATCCCTGCAACACGCCCGACCAGATGATCGGCTGCGCGTCCATCCCCGGCTCGAACCCCGACATCATGTGCAGCGACCACGCCGTCACGGCCAGCCCGAACAGCACCAGCCCGCGCGGATCGAACCGCGCCACAAGCCGCCCGACCAGCAGCATGGACACCATCGTCCCCACGCCGCGCGGCGCCATGACGAGGCCGGTCTCGATCACCGGATACCCCATCAGCCTCTGCAACAGCGGCGGCAACAGCGCCAGGCCGGAAAACAGCGTCATCCCGATCATGAAGATGAACAGCAGGCCCATGACGAAGTTGCGGTCCCGGAACATCTTGAGGTTCACGAATGGATCGTCAGAACCCCAGCAATGGATGACGAAGGCCCAGAGCCCCGACACCGCCAGCCCGGCATAGAGCCAGATCTCCACGCTCTCGAACCAGCCCGCCGACTGCCCCCGGTCCAGCATCAGTTGCAGCGCGCCGACCGCGATGGCGAGCATCGCGAAGCCGGTGAAGTCAAACCGCCGCACCTTGGTTTCCTCGCGCGGCATGAAGGCCGCGACGCCGAGGAACGCGATGATCCCGAGCGGCAGGTTGATCAGGAAGACATAGCGCCAGTTGAACACCTCGGTCAGGTAGCCGCCCAGCGTGGGCCCGATGATCGGCCCGACCATGATCCCCGCGCCGTAGATCGCCATCGCCTGGCCGATCTTCTCGCGCGGGTTGATGTCCAGCAGGATCGCCTGTGCCAGCGGGATCAGCACAGCCCCGCAGATGCCCTGCAAAATGCGGAAGACCACCATCTCGGGCAGACCGGTCGCGATCCCGCAGAGCAGCGAGGCCACTGTAAAACCGGCGATCGCGCCGCTCAGCAGCTGCCGCCGCCCGATTCGGTCCGAGGCCCAGCCGGTCAGCGGAGTCGCGATGGCCGAGGCGACGATGTAGCTGGTCAGGACCCAGGTGATTTCCTCCTGCGTCGCGCCGAGGCTGGCCGCCATGTGCGGCAGGGCGACGTTGGCGATCGTGGTGTCCAGCACCTGCATCACCGTCGCCAGCATGATGGTCGCCGTCAGCCAGACCGGCGCCGCCACCACCACGTTGGGTTTGGACAGCGCGGGGGTACTCATCTCAGGGCGTCCAGCCGGTTGTGCCCGGTGTCCACCGCGACATGCACGCTCATCCCGCTGGCCAGTTCGCGGGCGGGGGCGTCGTCCAACGTGATCCGCACCGGCACGCGCTGCACGACCTTGACCCAGTTGCCGGTCGCGTTCTGTGCCGGAATCAGCGAAAACTGCGATCCGGTCGCGGCGCCAAGGCTGTCGAGATGGCCGCGCAGTTCCAGATCGGGATAGGCATCGACCTCTATCCCCACGCTTTGCCCCGGCACCAGCCCCGCCAGCTGTGTTTCCTTGAAGTTCGCCTCGATCCACGTATCCGCGCTGTCCACCAGCGTCGCAACCTCGGTCCCGGCGGTCACGTATTGCCCGACATTCAGGCTGCCGAGCTGAGACACGGTGCCCGCGCTGGCCGCCTTGACCGTCGTCTTGTCCAGATCGCGCGCCGCCGCGTCCCGCGTGGCGATCGCGGCCTTCACGGCGGGCAGCGCGTCCGTCTCCGTCGCCGGATCACCGCCGAGCGCGGCCGCGGCCGCCTCGACCTGACGTTCCGCCACGGCCACGGCGTTGTGCGCCTGACGCGCCTGCATGGTCGCATCGTCCAGCGACGCCTGCGATCCCACGCCCCGCGTGGTCAGCTGCTGCTGGCGCTCCAGTTCCTTGTCCTGCACCGCCGCAATTCCCCTGGCGGCCTCGAGCTGTGCAACAGCCGTCGCATGGGCGGCCCGGCTCTGCGCGATCTGAAGCCGCGCGGTGTCCAGAGCGGCCTCGGCCTGTGCCAGCTTGATACGGTAGGTCTCGTCGTCCAGCCGGAACAGCGGCGCGCCCTGCGCGACCTTCTCGTTCTCGTGGACGTAGACCTCGGTGATCCGCCCGCTTACGTCGGGTGACACGGCCACCAGCGGCAGGTGCACATAGGCGTTGTCAGTCGTCACATAGCGCCCGCCATAGAGCCAGTAGCCGCCGCCCCCGATCAGCAGGATCAGCGGCAGCGCGATCATCAGCAGCCGACGGCGGCGCTTGCCCTGCTTCCCTGCGGCGGGCGACGGCGCATCCGTCGCAGCGGCTTCCGGCACGACACGGGGCTGGGCAGGCGCGGCGCCCGGCAGTTGGGAGGGTTCGGCGCGCCCCTCGGGGGTCGCGCGCTTGGGTTCAGCGGTCATCGTCTCTGTCCTTGTCGCCCGGGATTTCCCCGTGCAGGTTTTCCATCATCCGGGCCATCACCCGCTCCGCCACGTCCAGTTCGGCGGGGTCGATCCCGGCAAAGACCTCGGCGAAGACCGCCCCGGCCACATCACGCATCTGCGCCACCTTGCGCCGCCCCTCCCCGGTCAGCGCCACGTCCTTGGCGCGGCTGTCCTCCACGGAGGCCTCGCGCGTCACCAGCCCCGCCTTCTCCAGCCGGTCGCACAGGTCGCTGACCGTCATCGGCGAGGCTCTGAGCGCCTCGACCAGCGCGCCCTGCCGGAGCGGGCCGCGATCGGCGAGGATGCCGAGCGCCTTCCACTGGTTCAGGGTCAGGCCAAGCGGCTTCGCCGCCTGCTCGAACCGGCGCCGCATCACGGCTGTGGTCTCGTGCATGAGGATGGCGATGCGTTTCACGGGCGGCTCCGGGACTCGATTCATACGGGCTTATATAATATAAGTCCGTATCATTGTAACCCCCGATCGGCGCTCCGGTTCCGCAGCCGCGCACATGGCAAAAAAAGGCGGCCGGGTATGTCCCGACCGCCTTCATATTCCCAGGGATGTCAGATGGTTAACCCATCACAGACGCGCCACCGTCACCGGCTCGCCCAGCCCGTAGCCGTTGAAATGCGTGGCGATGGCCAGCGAATAGGCCCCCATCCCGGCGAAGACCAGGTAATCCCCCTCCTCCGTATCCGACGGCAGTGACAGCCCCCCCGGCAACCGGTCGAGGCTGTCACAGGTCGGGCCGAAGACCACCCGCGTCTGTGCCGCGCCTGTCCGCGCGGCCCCGTCGGGCGCGATGACCCGCAGCCGGTCGGTCGGCCCGATGTCCCGCAATTCGGACAGCCCGCCGTAGATCCCGTCATTCAGGTAGACCCGTCCGTCCGCGCGCAGCGACTTCACCCGGACGGCCAGCGTGAAGGCCTCGGCCACCATCGCCCGCCCCGGCTCGCACACCAGCGCGGGGGCCTCCATGCCGAAGCTGTCGCGCACCGCCGCGCCGATGGCGGCAAAGATGCCCTCCAGATCGGGCGCGCCGCCGTCACGATGCGCCGGGAACCCGCCGCCGACGTTCAGCCGCGCGAGCCGGACCCCCGCCTTCCGCGCGACCTGCGCCGAGGCGCGGATGTAGCTGACCCATGCCGCCGGATCGGCGCATTGCGTGCCCGGATGGAAGGTGATCGCCGGACTCAGCCCCAGCTCGACCACCCGCCGCAGCAACATGGCGGCCTCCTCTGGCCCGACACCGAATTTGGAGCCGAAGTCATAGGCCGCGCCCTTGACCGGCAGCTTCAGCCGCACCGCGACCTCGCCGCCCAGCGCGGCGTCGGCGATCTTCTCCAGCTCGCCCGCATCGTCCACCGACCACGACACGACGCCATGCCGCCGCGCCGTCTCAATCTCCACCCGCGACCGCACAGGGTTGTTGTAATGCAGCGCCGCGTCGGGGGCCGCTCGGCGGACCGCCTCCATCTCAGCCGGGCTCGCCACATCGAACGCCTCCAGACCGGCGGCCACGAGGTTCGCCAGCACTTCGGGCCGGTCGTTCGCCTTGACCGCATAGGTCACCAACCCCGGAAACCCCGCCCGGAACCGCGCGGCGGTGGCCTGCAGCACGTCGGGGCAGAAGTAGATCGCCGGATGATCCGGCTGCATCCGCCGGATATGGCTGACCGGATCGGTCATGGAGAAGTCGCGCATGTCACCTCCGTTCGCTGGATTTCCTCCAGCGTGACCGATTTTCCGGTCGATTTAACGCGTCAACCTGCCCAAACTGACACGGAGATTCGTCATATCGCCGAGATGACCATGCAGATCGACGACACCGACCGCGCGCTTATCGCGATCCTTTCCGACAATGCCCGCCTGCCGGTGATGGATATCGCCCGTCGCGTAGGCCTCGCCCGGACCACGGTTCAGGCGCGGATCGAGCGGCTGGAACAGCGCGGCGTGATCGCGGGCTACACGATCCGCCCCGGCCGCGCCATGTCGCCGCCGCTGCGCGCGACCGCGCTGGTCACCGCCGAGGCGCGGCAGACGCCGGGTCTGCTGACCCGCCTGCGCGCGATGCCCGAGGTTGAGAAGGTGCACACCCTTTCGGGTCGCTTCGACCTGCTGATCCAGATCGCCGCACACGACACCGAGACGCTGGACCGCGTGCTGGACGCGATCCACGAGGCGCCGGGTGTCCGGTCGTCGGAAAGCCTGATCCACCTGACGACCAAGATCGACCGCGCGACCTGAGCGGCGTTCAGGCGATCAGCCCTTCAGCGCCTTTTCCGACGCCGCCCGCGCCCGCGCCGACGACCCCAGCCGGATGGTCGAGCTGGCCTTGGCCACCACCTCGCCGCTTTCCGACTTCAGGTGCCCCTCGGCGAATACCGTGCTGCGCCCCGCCCGTTCCAGCCAGGCCTCGGCCAGCACCAGACCGGGCCGCGCGGCGGAGAAATAGCTGACCTTCATCTCCAGCGTCAGCGGCACAACATCCGCCTGCCCGAGCGAGCGCACCGCATGGGCCATCGCGGCGTCGATCCACGCGGCGACAAAGCCGCCCTGAACGATCCCGCCCGAATGGCACATGTGCATCCCGGCCAGATATTCGACCGACGCGCGGCCATCCTTCATCTCCACCACCCGCTGCAGGCCGAGGGTCTTGGATACCGTGCTCGCCTCGGGGTCGGTCCTGACGTCGTCGCTCATTCGCTGCCTCTCATCATCCAGTCCCGCGCAACCTTCCGCACCGCGGCACGTTCCGCAAGCCACCACCCGCATCGCCCAAGGATGCGCAGGCCACCCGCCCCCTTCCCCTTGCCCCCCGGTTTCGTTATCTGACCCCGGACCGCAGGAGACACGTCGATGGCCATGGAAAAGACCTTCAACGCCGCCGAGGCCGAGGACCGCATCTACAAGGCGTGGGAGGCCGCGAATGCCTTTGCCGCCGGTGCGAACGCGCAGCCCGGCAAGCCCGCCTTTTCGATCATGATCCCGCCGCCGAACGTGACCGGCTCGCTGCACATGGGTCATGCGTTCAACAACACGCTGCAGGACATCCTGATCCGGTGGAAGCGGATGCAAGGCTTCGACACGCTCTGGCAGCCCGGCACCGACCACGCGGGCATCGCGACCCAGATGGTGACCGAACGCGAGATGGCCGCGAACCAGGAACCGTCGCGGACCGAGATGGGGCGCGAAGCCTTCCTCGACCGCGTCTGGCAGCAGAAGGTCAAGTCGCGCGGCACCATCATCGGGCAGCTCAAGCGCATCGGTGCCTCCTGCGACTGGTCGCGCGAGGCGTTCACCATGGGCGGCGCCCCCGGCGATCCGGAGCCGACGCAGCAGAACTTCCACGACGCGGTCATCAAGGTCTTTGTCGACCTCTACAACAAGGGCTTCATCTATCGCGGCAAGCGGCTGGTGAACTGGGACCCGCATTTCGAGACGGCGATTTCCGATCTGGAGGTCGAGAACATCGAGGTCGCGGGCCACATGTGGCACTTCAAGTATCCGCTCGCGGGCGGGGCGACCTACACCTATGTCGAGAAGGACGAGGACGGGAACATCCTGTTCGAGGAAGAGCGCGACTATATCTCCATCGCCACCACGCGCCCGGAAACCATGCTGGGCGACGGCGCGGTCGCGGTTCATCCGTCGGATGAGCGCTATGCGCCAATCGTCGGGAAACTCTGCGAAATTCCGGTCGGCCCGAAAGAGCACCGCCGCCTGATCCCGATCATCACCGACGAATATCCCGACCCGACCTTCGGTTCGGGCGCGGTGAAGATCACCGGCGCGCACGACTTCAACGACTACGGCGTCGCCAGCCGCAACGGCATCCCGATGTACCGCCTGATGGACACCACGGCCAAGATGCGGGACGACGGCCAACCCTATGCCGAGGCTGCGGAAATCGCCCAAGCTGTTGCAAAGGGTGAAAAGACGCTGAGCGTGGCCGAGGCTGACGCGCTGAACCTCGTCCCCGACCACCTGCGGGGCCTCGACCGGTTCGAGGCGCGCAAGAAGGTGGTCGAGGAGATCACCGCCGAGGGCCTCGCCGTGATGACCGAGGCGACCGATCCCCGGCTGGGCAAGGCCGCGATCAAGGCCCCGCTGGAACCCTCCGAGGGCGGCGAGATGCGGACCGAGGAGGAAAACCTCGTCCCGCTGGTCGAGTCCAAGCCGATCATGCAGCCCTTCGGCGACCGCTCCAAGGTCGTGATCGAGCCGATGCTGACCGACCAGTGGTTCGTGGATGCCGCCAAGATCGTCGGCCCCGCGCTGGACAAGGTCCGCGACGGGGCGGTCAGGATCATGCCCGAGAGCGGCGAGCGGACCTACTACCACTGGCTCGACAATATCGAGCCCTGGTGCATCTCGCGCCAGCTGTGGTGGGGGCACCAGATCCCCGTCTGGTATGCGCCCGACCCCGCCGGCGATGACTGGATGTATGTCTGCGCCGCGACCGAGGCCGAGGCGCTGGACAAACTGCGCGCGCATCATGGCGAGGATGCCGATTTCCGTATTGTCGACACCGCACAGGATGCCGCCGCGATCCTCGCGGATGACCTCGACGCGATGAACACCCGGACCGAGGGCAAGATCCGCCAGCCGCAGGGCCCGATCTCGATTCCCGTCTTCCGCGACCCCGACGTCCTCGACACGTGGTTCTCCTCCGGCCTGTGGCCGATCGGCACGCTCGGCTGGCCGGAAAAGACGCCGGAGCTGGAGCGCTACTTCCCGACCTCGGTCCTCGTCACCGGGCAGGACATCCTGTTCTTCTGGGTCGCCCGGATGATGATGATGCAGCTGGCCGTCGTGGGGGAAATCCCCTTCCACGAGGTCTACCTGCACGGGCTCGTCCGCGACGCCAAGGGCAAGAAGATGTCCAAGTCCGTCGGCAACGTCATCGACCCGCTCGACATCGTGGATGAATACGGCGCCGACGCCCTGCGCTTCGCCTCGGCCGCGATGGCGGCGCTCGGGGGGACGCTGAAGCTCGATATGCAGCGGATCGCGGGTTACCGGAACTTCGGCACCAAGCTGTGGAACGCCTCGCGCTTCGCCGAGATGAACGGGGTGTGGGAGGGGCACGCAACACAGGCCACCCCGCCGCAGGCGACCGCCACGCTGAACCGCTGGATCATCGGCGAAACCGCCCGCGTCCGCGAAGAGGTGGACGCGGCGCTGACCGCCTACCGCTTCGATGACGCCGCCGCCGCGCTCTACCGCTTCGTCTGGGGCAAGGTCTGCGACTGGTATGTCGAGTTCTCCAAGCCGCTGCTGCAGGAGGACGCGCCCGAGAAGGCCGAGACGCAGAAGGTCATGGCATGGGTCCTCGACCAGTGCATGATCCTGCTGCAACCCATTATGCCCTTCGTCACCGAGGAGCTGTGGCAGACCACCGGCCAGCGTCCCAAGATGCTGATCCACGCCGACTGGCCGACCTACACCGCCGCCGACCTCGCCGACGCCGCAGCCGACCGCGAGATGTCCTGGGTGATCCAGCTGATCGAGGACATCCGCTCGGCCCGCGCGCAGGTGCATGTGCCCGCCGGTCTGCAGCTGCCGGTCGTCGTCACCGCCATGTCGGACGAGGCGAAGACCGCGTGGGACCGGAACGAGACTCTGATCAAGCGCCTCGCCCGGATCGACAGCCTCACCGCCGTCGACGCCTTCCCCAAGGGCTGCATCACCGTCCCGTCCGAGGGCGCGACCTTTGGCATCCCGCTGGAAGGCGTGATCGACGTGGCCGAGGAAAAGGCGCGGCTGGAGAAATCGCTGCAGAAGCTGGGGAAAGAGATCGGCGGGCTGGAAGGCCGGCTGAAGAACCCGAAGTTCGCCGAAAGCGCGCCGGAGGAGGTGGTCGAGGAAGCCCGCGACAACCTCGCCGCCCGCCAGGGCGAGGCGGCGCAGATCGAGGCCGCGCTGAAGCGACTGGCCGAGATCGGCTGACCCAGCGGGCGGCGCGGTGGCTTTACGCCCCGCGCCGCAGCGCTACACTCGCCTGCATTGATCCCGTGCATTGCGAGCCGCCCATGTCTTTGTCCCGCGCCCTGCCCTTCGCCCTCGGCCTTGCCCTGCTCGCGCCGCCCGCGATGGCCGCCTCCCCCAGTTTCGACTGCACCAAGGCGGGCACACCGACCGAATACGCGATCTGCGACAACGACGAACTGGCCCGCCTCGACGTCGCGCTGGCCGAGGCCTATGCCCGCGCCCGCGCACGGGGCGAACCGGGGCTCAGGGACCGTCAGCGCGCGTGGATCAAGGAGCGCGACCGCTGCGGCGCGAATGTCGCCTGCCTGGCGGGGTCGATGCGCCAGCGCCTCGCGGAACTGGGCGCGCCGGTCCCCGGACAGGGCACGCCTCCGGGTGGCGGCGTTCAACCTCCTCCGGGGGGCGGCATCCAGCCTCCGCCGGGTGGGGGGATCCAGCCCCCGCCGGGTGGGGGGATCCAGCCTCCGGGCTTCAACCCGCAGCCGCCGGGAGGGGGCATCCAGCCCCCCGGCGGCAGTTTCCCCGTCTTTCCCGGCGGCAGCCTGCAGAGCGGCGGCCAGTCCGCGCCCGGCGCGTTCGGCCTGACCGGGCTCTACTGTGTCGGCTCGGCGGCGCTGGCCTTCCGGGACGAAGGCGACCGCGCCACGTTCAATGTCGCGTTGTTCCTGGAGAACGGCCACGCCTGCGGCACGCCGGACCTGAGCGCTACCTTCGAGAACGGCGGCTGGACCGCGCGCGACGGGGCCTGCACCCTGCGTGTCGCGCGCACCGACACCGGCCTGAGCCTGTCGGCGGAACCGATGCTGGACTGCCGGCAGCTCTACTGCGGGGCGCGGGCGATGATCCCGGACCTTGAATTCCCCTATGGCAGCCGGGCCCCCGCCGTGGCCGACCCGCTGGCGTGGAACTTCATGGAACAGGGCTGCGGCTGACACCCCGGCACGGCGCGGCGCCGCGCGCCGTCAGGCGGGACGAGCGCGCCCGTGCCGTCACGCCTGTCCGGCGCGCGATGCCGCATAGGCGAGATAGGCGTCGAAGCTCGCCGGGTTGGCCATGCTGTCGCGATTCACCACCTTCGCCGGATCGCCGCCCAGAAGCAGCTTCTTCACCGGAACCTCCAGCTTCTTGCCGGACAGGGTGCGCGGCACCTCGGCCATCTGGACCATCTCGTCCGGCAGGAACCGGGCCGAGACGCTGTCGCGGATCGCCTGCGCGATCTTCCCCTTGAGCGCATCGTCCAGCGCCACACCTTCGCGCGGGACGACGAACAGCACCATGAAACTGTCCCGCCCGAGGAATTCGAGGTCGATGACGAGACTGTCCATCACCTCGTCCAGCCCCTCGACCGCGCGGTAGATCTCGGACGACCCCAGACGCAACCCGCGCCGGTTGATCGTGGCATCCGAGCGGCCATAGATCACAGATCCGCCCTCGGGGGTGATCTCGATCCAGTCGCCATGCCGCCAGACACCGGGATAGGTGTCGAAATAGCTCTCGTGCAGGCGCGATCCGTCCTCGTCACCCCAGAAGAACAGCGGCATCGAGGGCAGCGGCTCGGTGCAGACCAGTTCGCCGACTTCGCCGATCAGTTCCTTCCCGGCCTCGTCAAAGGCCCGGACCGCGTTGCCAAGCGCCCGGCACTGCATCTCGCCCGCCCTGACGGGCAGCATCGGGTTGCCCAGCACGAAGGCCCCCGCGATGTCCGTCCCGCCGGAAATCGGGGCGAGCCAGAGGTTGCGCTTCACCTCGCGATAAATCCAGTCGTAGCCCTCCTGGCTGAGCGGGGACCCGGTGGAGCCGAGCGAGCGGAGCGCCGAGAAATCCAGTTCCGCGCCGGGTTTCACGCCCGCCTTCTCGCAGCCCATGAAGAAGGCCGCGCCCGCGCCGAAGTAGGTCAGCCCCTCCTCGGCCACCATGCGCCAGACCTGCAGCATGTCGGGATGGTTCGGCGCCCCGTCGAACATCGCCACCCGCGCGCCGCGGCCAAGCGCCATCCACTGGCAGTTCCACATGATCCAGCCGGACGAGGTCATCCAGCAGAACCGGTCGCCGTCGCGGATGTCCATGTGCAGCGCCTGCTTGGTGCCCTCCAGCACCGCGCCGCCATGGCCGTGGACGATGGGCTTGGGGTTGCCGGTGGTGCCCGAGGAATAGACGATCCACAGCGGATGCGAGAACGGCACCATCTCGGCCTGCGGGGCATGGTCGCCCTGCTGCATGTCCTCCCACGCCGACCAGCCCTCGGGCAGGCCGAAGAGCGCTGGCACCATCACCCGGTGCGCCAGCGTCGGCAGCTGCGCCGCGATCTCCTCGGCCGAGGCGCGGCGGTCGTAGGTGCGGCCGCCGTGGACGTAACCGTCCTGCGCGATCAGCACCTTGGGTTCGATCTGGCGGAAGCGGTCGACGATCGCGGCCTGGCCCATGTCCGGGGCGCAGAGCGACCAGACCGCGCCCAGCCCGACGGTGGCGAGGAAGGCGATCAGCGCCTCGGGCGCGTTCGGCAGGATCGCGACGACCCGGTCGCCCTGCCCCACGCCCATGCCCCTCAGCGCCGCCTGCGCCGCGCCGATGCGGGCCGACAGTTCACCCCATGTCATCCGGGTCCGGCCAAAGGTTTCAGACCACAGGACCAGCGCGGTTTCGTCGGATTTGTCGGCGAAATGTCTGAGGAAGGGCGCGAGGTAGCTTGTCGTCGCGCCGGGAAACCAGTCGGCGCCGGGCATCTTGCGCTCGGGCAGCACCTCGGACCATCCGGCGACGGGCAGGTCGAAGAATTCGATGATCGAGGTCCAGAATCCCTCCAGATCGCTGACCGACCAGTCCCAGAGCGCCGGGTAATCCGCGAAGCTCAGGCCGCGTTCTGTTTCGAGCCAGCGGATGTAGTCGGCCATCACGGTGGCCTCGGCGCGCGCGGGCGTCGGGCTCCAGAGTATGGGGCGCGGGTCTGTCATGATGTGGTCCTCCCGGCGGGAAGGTTTCCATGCGGCGCGGGCGGGTGCAAGAGCGGGCGTGCGGCGCGCGTGGCGGGCGGGATTGCGGGGGCTCTGCCCCCGCCGTGGCTGCGCCACGGCTCCCCCGAAGTATTTGTGACCAGAAGAAGCAGGGGACCGGCGCGTGGTCCGCCGGTCCCACCGCGTGGCGGGGTCAGAGGCCCTTGGCGCGGTAGCTGGCCGCGACCTTGCCGATCGACACGAGGTAGGCCGCGGTGCGCAGGTCCTCGACATCGTCGCGACCGTGCCAGACCTCGCGCATCGACTGGTAGGCGCTGCGCATCGTGTCGTCGAGGCCGGAGCGCACCAGCTCGAGCTCGTCGGCGCCGCGCAGGTATTTCTCCTTGAAGCCGGGCGACAGTTCCCAGCCGAGGCCCCGGTCGGCCGACAGGCGTTCTAGTTCGTGCACGATCAGTTCGTGGCGCGCCTCTTCCTGCCGCCGCTGCATCCGGCCGAAGCGGATGTGGCTGAGGTTCTTGACCCATTCGAAATAGCTGACCGTCACACCGCCCGCATTGGCATACATGTCGGGGATGATCACCGTGCCCCTTGCGCGCAGGATCTCGTCCGCGCCCGCCGTGACCGGGCCGTTTGCGGCCTCGATGATCAGCGGCGCCTTGATCCGAGGCGCGTTTTCCATCGTGATCACGCCTTCCAGCGCGGCGGGGATCAGGATGTCGCATTCGGTTTCGAGCAGCGCCGCGCCGTCGACCGAATGGGTCGCGTCGGGATAGTCCGACACGCCACCATGCCGGACGATCCAGTCGCGGACCGCGCGGACATTGAGCCCGTCGGGATTGTGGAGGGCGCCGTCGCGTTCCACGATGCCGGTGATCCGCGCCCCGTCCTCCTCGCTGAGGAACAGCGCGGCGTGGTAGCCCACGTTGCCGAGGCCCTGCACGATGATCCGCTTGCCGTCCAGCGAGCCGGTCAGGCCCGCCGCCGCCATGTCCTCGGGGTGGCGGAAGAATTCGCGCAGGGCATACTGGACCCCGCGGCCCGTCGCCTCGACCCGGCCCTGGATGCCGCCCGCGTTGATCGGCTTGCCCGTCACGCAGGCGCGGGAGTTGATGTCGGCGGTGTTCATCCGGTTGTACTGGTCCGAGATCCACGCCATCTCGCGTTCGCCCGTGCCCATGTCCGGCGCGGGCACGTTCTGGGCCGGGTGGATCAGGTCGCGCTTGATCAGCTCGTAGGCGAAGCGGCGGGTGATCTGTTCCAGCTCGTGCTCCTCCCATTCCCGCGGGTCGATGCAGAGCCCGCCCTTGGAGCCGCCGAACGGCGCCTCGACCAGCGCGCATTTGTAGGTCATCAGCGCCGCCAGCGCCTCGACCTCGTCCTGGTTCACCTCGGGCGCGTAGCGGATGCCGCCCTTGACCGGCTCCATGTGTTCGGAATGGACCGAGCGGTAGCCGGTGAAGGTCTGGACCCGGCCACGCAGGCGGACGCCGAAGCGCACGGTGTAGGTGGCGTTGCAGACGCGGATCTTTTCCTCGAGCCCGGCGGGCAGGTCCATCAGGGCGACCGCCCTGTTGAACATCAGGTCCACTGACTGACGGAATGACGGTTCGGCTGTCTTCTGCATCTCGGCGTTCCTCCCTTGCCGGTCGCGTATCTTTTCAGCCTCCACCTTAATGCCGCAATTTCAACCAATGGATGACCGTTTCTTTAAGGAAATGTCGGAAAAGAACGAGAAACCGGGGCCTGAATTGACGGGATTTTCCGGAAGTGCGGCACCAAGTGCCCCGATTACGACCCAAAGGCATGTCCCCGGTGACATTGCAGCCGCGCTGGAAACGAAACCCCATTTTCGGTCTCGCCGTGGCCGCATTTCGGCCACGTTCCGAGTCTATCCCTTTGGACAAATTCAATAACCGGCGTCCGAGCCGGACCGCGACTTTCGCGAGGTAAGGTAGAGATGCGCAGACCGCGTTCCCTGAGCAGCCTTCAGGCCATTCGTCCCGCCGTCCGGCGGCACCTGTTCCGTTTCGCCCGCGAAGAGGACGGCGTGATGATCGCGCTGGTCATCTTCCTGCTGCTGATCCTGCTGACCGTGGGCGGCGTCGGCGTGGACGTCATGCGGCAGGAAATGAACCGCGCCCGCCTGCAGGACGTGCTGGACCGCGCGATCCTCGCCGCGGCGGACCTCGACCAGACCTATGCCCCCAAGGACGTGGTGGAGGACTATTTCGAAAAGTCCGGCATGAAGGACTTCCTCACCAACGTCTCGGTGGATCAGGGATCGACCTACCGGATCGTGAACGCGACCGCGTCCACCCAGATGAAGACGCAGTTCCTCGGCAAGATCGGCTTTCCGACCTTCACCGTGAACGCCTATGGCCAGGCCGAAGAGAGCATCGGCGACGCGGAAGTCGCACTGGTGCTCGACATCTCCGGGTCCATGGGGTCGAACCAGCGGCTGCAGCGGATGCAGACGGCCGCCAAGGACTTCGTGGACACCGTGATCCTCGACGAGTCTCTGGACGCCGTTTCGCTGTCGGTCGTGCCCTACACGTCTCAGGTGAACGCCGGCGCCAAGATCATGGACCGCATGAACGTCCTGCGGAAACACGCCTTCTCGAACTGCATCATCTTCACGGATGAGGATTACGACCGCACCGATATCGGCACCACCCGGTTCTACGAACAAGGCGAACATTTCGAACTGACCGGCCACCTGAACGGGACGATCACGAACCCGAGCTGCCCGATGCGCAGCTACGAGGAAATCGCGGCGTTCAGCAACAACCGGCAGCAGCTCAAGCAGCAGATCAGCCAGTTCAACTCCCGCGCCAACACCTCGATCCACATCGGGATGAAATGGGCGACCGGCATGCTCGATCCGTCCTTCCGTCCCGTCGTGACCTCGCTCGTCAGCTCCGGCGACGTTCCGGAGGCCTTCCTCGGCCGGCCGACCGCATGGACATCGGGTGCGCTCAAGACAATCATCCTGATGACCGACGGCGAGAACTTCACGACCTACGGCATCCGTCCGCAGGCCTACGGCACGCCCTCGCAGCGCTATCACTGGCACCAGCATTCGCTGATCGACTGGGTGCAGGCCAATGTCGACCAGAGCCTCTGGAACGATTTCTACTTCGTGCGCTCCACGCCGGCGAACTCGGACTCGCTGCTGGACAAGATCTGCACAAGGGCGAAGGAGGCCGGAATCCTCGTCTGGACCGTCGGGTTCGAGACCAGCAACCACGGCGCCAGCGTCATGGCCAAATGCGCGTCGTCCCCCAGCCACTTCTTCCGGGTGGAAGGCGTGGAGATCAGCGAAGCGTTCAAATCCATCGCACGTCAGCTGAACAAGCTGAAGCTGACGCAGTAAGCGGAGGGACGAGAGACCATGACACCGCCCCGCTTCCAGTTCCTGCGCCGTTTTGCCCGCGACACCCGCGGCGCCGTGGCGATCGTGGAATTCGCCATCATGTTCCCGATCTTCCTGACGATCTTCCTGTCGGGGGTCGAGATGGGGATGATGACGGTCCGGCAGACGATGATGGAACACGCGCTGGACCGCTCGGTCCGCGACCTGAGGATCGGCCTGCAGGAAGAGGTGACGCACGACACCCTGCGCGACCGGATCTGCGGCTATGCCGGGCTGCTGCCCGACTGCAAGAACAACCTGCGGCTGGAACTGCGGTCCTCGGACATGCGCGCGGTGGCCACGACACTCGGCGACACGCCGGACTGCATCGACCATTCCGAAGACGTGAACCCCGTGATCGCCTTCAACCCCGGCAAACGCAGCGAAATGATGGTGATGCGGGCGTGCTTCGTCTTTTCGCCGGTCTTCCCGAACATCGGCTTCGGCTTCAGCGCGCAGAAGAACGGCGCCGGGGACATCGCCCTGTACGCCACCACCGCATTCGTCAACGAACCGAGCTGAGGCGCGCCATGTCCAACCGCATCATATCCCGCATCCGGACACGGCTGGCCATCTTCCGGGCCGAGACCGGCGGCAGCGCGGCCATCGAGGCGGTCCTGCTTCTGCCGCTGCTGTTCTGGGCCTACCTGGCGATGTTTTCCTTCTTCGACATGCTCCGGCAGCAGTCGCTGAACTACAAGGCGTCGTCGACCGTGGCCGACATGCTGTCGCGCGAGACGGATTTCATCAACGACACCTACATCTCGAACGCGCACAAGCTCTACAAGTCGATGATCCGGTCGGACAACAATTCGGCGATCCGCATCTCGGTCCTGAAATGGTCCGGCTCGCAGAACCGGTTCACGGTCGACTGGTCCAAGACCGGTGGCCCCGCCACGGCGCTGAGCAATGCCATGGTTGCCGGCTGGCAGACCAAACTCCCGCTGATGCCCTCGGACGAACGCATCATCCTGGTCGAAACCTGGAGCGATTATCACATCCCCTTCAAGATCGGGATGGATGATTTCAAGATGAACACCTTCACCTATGTCCGGCCGCGTTTCGCACCGCAGCTGCCCTTCTCGAACGACGGCGGCGGCAGCGTCTGACACGGCACCATGCGACGCGTCATGGCACCGGGCCTCAGAGCCCGGTGTTGCGTTTCACCAGCATGACCGACAGCGCGTCCGCCATCGCCCGGCACTCCGCCGCATGGGCCACGCCGCCGATCCCGACACGGCGCCCGAAACGCCAGTAGAGGCCGGGCGCCCAGAGGCGGGGCTTCTTTTCCGACAGACGCAGGACAAAGCCGTTCGACGGACGGAAGGCGAAGAGGCCGCGATCGACCGTCTCGATCTCGGCCACCCGCGCGATGACAAGGCCGCTGCCTGTGCGCAGTTCGGTCTCGGTCAGCTCCAGACTGTCGGCCGAGGCCCGGTGCATGACCACCGCGACCCAGAGGACCAGCAGACCGAGCACCGCCATGCCGATCCGCACCGGCACCGCCCCGCCCGGCCCCGCAAGGCCCAGCCACAGCACCATGGCGCCCAGCCCCGACAGCATGACCAGCCCGAAGACCCGCCGCGCGCCCGAGGCCTCGATCCGCGCCACAACCTCCGTGTCGTCCATGTGTCCTGCCCTCCCGCCCGGAATCCTCGCGCCGGAGTAGCGCCTTTGCCCGGACTTGGCCACCGCGAAGCCTGCAGCGGTGCACAGGACTTCCCCCGCCCGCGAACCGAGGCGTATCTTCCGGAACATGCACCCCGCGCCTATCTTCGGGTGCAAAGGAGAACAGCCATGTCCCTCAGACCTACGCTAGAGACCCGCCGCGCCATGCCCACGATGGAAGGCGCCGGGGTGAAACTGCACCGCGCCTTCGGCTTTCAGGACCCGTCCGAACTGGACCCGTTCCTGCTGTTCGACGACTTCCGCAACGAACGGCCCGAGGATTTCATGCGCGGCTTTCCGTGGCACCCGCACCGTGGGATCGAGACGATCACCTACGTGCTGTCCGGCACCGTCGAACATTCCGACAGCCTCGGTAACACCGGGCGGCTCGGCGCGGGCGACGTGCAGTGGATGACCGCCGGTTCGGGCATCATGCACCAGGAGATGCCGCAGGGGAACGCCACGGGGCAGATGCACGGCTTCCAGCTCTGGGCGAACCTGCCGTCGAACCTGAAGATGACCGCGCCGCGCTACCAGGACGTCAAGGGTCGCGACATTCCCGAGATCACGGATGACGACGGCACCATCGTGCGGGTCATCATCGGTTCGTTCTGGGGCAAGACCGGGCCGGTCGACGGCATCGCCGCCGATCCGCAGTATCTCGACATCACCATCCCGCCGGGCGTGAAGAAGACACTGCCGGTCGACACCTACCGCCGCGCCTTCGCCTATGTCTTCGAAGGATCGGCCGCCTTCGCCGATGCCTCCAAACCCTCCGGCGTGCTGCTGGAGAAGGAGGTCAGGGGTGAAGAGGTGAACATCCGCGATATGTCCGGCAACCGGACGCTGATCCGTTTCGGCACCGGGGACGAGATCACCGTTCAGGCGGGCGAACAGGGGGTCCGCTTCCTGCTGATCTCGGGCGCGCCGATCGAGGAGCCGGTCGCATGGCACGGGCCGATCGTGATGAACACGCGCGAGGAACTGATGCAGGCCATGACCGAGCTGCGCAACGGGACCTTCGTGAAGCCCGCGCACTGATCGCGCTGAATACGTGTTGCGCCGCCCCTGCGGGCGGCGCCCAAGAGAACGCGCTGGCCGGGGATCGACCCCGGCCAGCGCGTTGCCTCCGGCGGAAGTATTTTCGGCCAGAGGAAGAAGGGGAACCTGCGCCTAGTTTCCGCGGGCCTGCTCGATGGCCGGGCGGATCGTGCTGGCGATGACACGCTGGGTCACGGGGCCCGCGAACCGGGTGACGACGCGGCCCTCGCCGTCGATGACGTAGGTTTCGGGCACGCCATAGAGACCCCAGTTCAGGCCCATGCGGCCGGCGGCGTCCTGTCCGACCGCCGCGTAGGGATTGCCGAGCTCCTCGAGGAAGCCGAGCGCCTTGGCGGGCTGGTCCTTGTAGTTCACGCCGTAGATGGTGATCCCCTCCTGCGCCAGCGCGTCGAGGTTCGGATGCTCGACCCGGCAGGGCGCGCACCAGCTGGCCCAGAAGTTCACCAGCTTGACCTCTCCGTCCTTCAGCATCGCGCCTTCGAAGACCGGCAGGTCGCCGAGCGGTGTCACCGCCACCTCGGGCGCGGGCTGACCGGCGATGGCGGAGGGCAGCTGGTCAGGATCCTCGCGCTGCATCCCGACGTAGAAGGTGACCGCCAGCACGGCGAAGATCGCCGGCGGCAGCAGCATCAGCGGTTTAACGGCCATCGCGGCGTCCCTCCACCTCGTCCAGTTGCGCCTTGACCCGGCGGGCGCGGATCAGGCTGACCGCCACCAGCGCGACCAGCAGCGCCAGCGAGACGCCGTAGGCCGACAGCACGGCGCCCGCGTATTTGCCCAGATCGGGGATCATGCCATCCGCTCCCGCGCGATCAGGGCGCGCATCCGGCGGGCCCGGATCTCGGTCCGGGTGCGCAGCAGCACCAGCGTCACGAACAGCAGGACGAAGCCCGCGATCGCGACCAGCAAAGGGTAATAGAACACGTCCGCCACGTTCTCCTCCTTGTCCAGCGACAGCGAGGCGCCCTGGTGCAGGCCCTGGTTCCAGAAGTTCACCGCGTAGCGGCTGAGCAGCGCGAAGACCGATCCCACGAGGCAGAGCACCGAGGTCAGGTCGGCCGCCGTGTCGTCATTCTCGATCGCGGCCCAGAGCGCCATGTAGCCGAGGTAGAACAGGAACAGGATCAGGAAGGAGGTCAGCCGCGGATCCCAGGCCCACCACGTGCCCCACATCGGCTGGCCCCAGATCGCCCCCGTCGCCAGCGCGATCAGCGTCATCGTCGCGCCCACGGGGGCTGCGGCGCGGGCGGCCAGCGCGCTGACGTGGTGCCGCCGGACGATCCAGATCAGCGAGGCGACCAGCATCATCAGCCAGGCGTTGATCGCCATCAGCGCCGCCGGTACGTGAAGGTAGATGATCTTGACGGTCGAGCCCTGCTTGTAATCGTCGGGGGTGAAGAAGAACCCCCAGACCAGCCCCACGACCAGCGCCAGAACGGCAGCCACGGAGATCCACGGCAACACCCGGTCGGTGGTCGCCATGAACTTGCGCGGATTGGCATATTCCCAGATCGAGGCCATGTCGTTTCCTTACCGCTTACCCGTCCCGCGCGCCATTCACATCACCGCAGGTTGACCCGCAATACAGCAGCCGAGGCGAAAGGCAAAAGCGCGATCGTGCCGCAGGTCAGCCCGCCGAGCATCAGGAGCGGCGTGACAGGGTCCATGCCCTCGGCCCCGCGCCGCGCCACCTCGGCGCCGAAGATCAGCGTGGGCACGTAAAGCGGCAGGACCAGCAGCGACATGAGCAGGCCCCCGCGCTTGAGCCCAACGGTCAGCGCCGCGCCGAAGGTGCCGATGACCGACAGCGCCGGGGTGCCGATGGCGAGGCTCAGGACCAGCCACAGGTATCCGGGCCCCGGCAGGTTCAGGAGCAGCCCAAGCACCGGGGCGGCGGCGACCAGCGGCAGGCCGGTGGTCAGCCAGTGCGCCAGGGCCTTGACGCTGACGGCGGCCTCCAGCGGCAGCGGCGCGGTGGCGATCAGGTCCAGCGACCCGTCCTCCCAGTCCAGCGCGAGGATGCGGTCGAGCGACAGCAGGCAGGCCAGCAGCGCGCCGAGCCAGAGGATGCCCGGCGCGATCCGGGTCAGCAGCGCTGTTTCCGGCCCCACGCCGAAGGGCACAAGCACCACGACAATCAGGAAGAACGCGAGCCCGAGGCCGAAGCCGCCCCCCGCCCGGACCGCCAGCCTCAGGTCACGCAACAGCAGCGCCCTCACAGGAACGCCTCGTCGAAATCGTCCGCCACGGCCCGGCGCACGGCCCGGAACGGCGCCAGTTCCAGCACCTCGGCCTCGATCCCGAGGTCGATATGCGTGGCGATCACCGCCATGCCGCCGCCCGCCAGATGGCCCCGCACCGCCGCCCCGAACCAGCCGACCGCCTCACGGTCCAGAGACACCGTCGGCTCGTCCAGCACCCAGACCCGGCGCCCGGTCACGATCAGCCGCGCCAGCCCCAGCCGCCGTTTCTGCCCCGCCGACAGCGATCCCGCCAGCCGCCCGGCAAGATCGCCCAGCCGGAACGCCTCCAGTGCGCGCGCGATGTCCCGAAGCCCGTGCAACTCGGCCCAGAAGCGCAGGTTCTCCTCGACGCTCAGCATGGCCTTGATCCCGTCCGCATGGGCGGCATAGGCCATCTCCTCGCGGTCCAGCGAGACCCGCCCGCTCAAGGGCGGCTGCAGCCCGGCCAGCGTGCGCAGCAATGTCGTCTTGCCGATGCCGTTCGGCCCGCGCAGCACCAGCGCATGACCGCCCGTCAGCCGCAGGGACACCCCCTCCAGCACCGGCACACCGCCGCGCGCGACGGCCAGATCCTCGACCACAAGTTCCATGCAATCGCCCCTAGCCGAAAACCCGATGCGGGAAAAGCGCTCTCCCCTGCTTCATCTTGCCCTAAATATGCCCGCCGGAGGCATCACGGGCGAAAGCCTCCCCTTCAGGGGAGGAATTCGATCGTGATTTCCTGCGCGACGCCCACAGGGCGGCGCAACCTGTTCGGGTAGGAATGATTTCGCATTGCCATGCAATGCGAAGCCTCCGGCGGGAGTTTTTCGGGCCAGATGAATGGAAGATCAGCGCTCAGACCGGCAGCAGAGCGACAGCCACCCGGCGGCCTTCCGAGAGCAGGACGTTGTAGGTGCGGCAGGCAGTCGGAGAGGCCATCGGCTCAACCCCGATCCCGGCCTCGTCCAGAGCGCGGCGCAATCCGGCGGGAATGGGGGTGATGTCTGGGCCGGTGCCGAGGAACAGGACGTCGATCTGCCCCGCCAGTGCCAGCAGCGGCGCGGGATCGTCGTAGCCAGACCAGTCGCGGACAGCGTCCGCGGTGACGAGCAGAGGCGCCGGCATGGCCTCGCCGCCGATGCGGAAGAAGCCGGGGCCGTAGCCGTCGATGGGGCGGGCGCGGCCGTAGTCGATCTCGGTCAGTTTCATCGCGTCCTCCGTCGGATCAGTCGAAAACCGGCAGACCGGTCAGGATGGCAAGGCCGATCACCGCGTAGGCCAGTGCACGGAAGGTCCGTTCGCGGGCCGGGTCGAACAGCCTCTGGCCGATGGTGATGCCCACGAGGTAGGGCATGGCGAGGATCAGGCCAAGCCAGATTGCCTCCACCGTCACCAGATCGCGGGCGAAGAGGTTGACCACGATCCCGACCTCGAGCGCCGCGAGGAAGAGGATCGTGTTGGCCCGCACCGCCTCGGCCCCCGAGGGACCGGCGAGGTAGAACAGGATCACCGGCGGACCGGTCAGCCCGGTCGTTCCGCCCAGCACCCCCGCCGCGCCGCCGATCGCGCCCAGCCCCGGCCAGCCGACGCGGCCCCGGTAACGCCAGCCGGACACGAGCGCCGCCAGCGTCACAGCCGCCGCCACCGCCACCAGCCAGCGCAGAAGGTCGCGCGGCAGGATCGTCAGCAGCCAGATGCCGAGCGGCATGGTCAGCAGCGCTGCGCCCGCCAGCACCGCGACCTGCCGTTTGTCCGCCCCGCGCCACGCGCGTGGCAGCATCGCGGGCCACGAGAAGACACCGGTTACGGAGAGCAGGAGTATCGCAACCGGCACCGGCAGCAGGACCGCTGCCACCGGCATCACGATCAGCCCGGTGCCGAAGCCGGTGAACCCGCGGACCAGACCGGCGGCCCCGAAGGCCGCCAGCAGCCAGACCAGCCCCGGCGTGCCGAACGCCGAGGCGAGCCCGTCAGGCATCGATGTTCGCGAACTGGTTGCCGCCGGTGTTGCTGGGCTTGGTCCAGTCCCGCTTCACGCCCAGCCACAGAACGATGTTCTTGGCGACGTAAACCGAGGAATAGGTCCCGACGATCACGCCCCAGGTGATGGCGAAGACGAAGCCACGGATGACGTCCCCCCCCAGCACCAGCAGCGCGATCAGCGCCAACAGTGTGGTGCCCGAGGTCATCAGGGTCCGGCTGAGGGTTTCGTTGACCGAAAGGTTCATCACCCCGATCAGCGGCATCGTCTTGTACTTCCGCAAGTTCTCGCGCAGGCGGTCGAAGATCACGACGGTGTCGTTGATCGAGTAACCGATGATCGTCAACAGGGCCGCGATGGTCGCGAGGTCGAAGCGGATCTGAAGCAGCGAGAATATCCCGATGGTCACGATGACGTCGTGGAACAGCGCCGCCACGGCGCCGACCGAGAACTGCCACTCGAAGCGCAGCCAGATGTAGAACAGGATCGCCGCCAGCGCCGCGCAGACGGCGAGGATGGCGGTCTGGATCAGCTCGCCAGACACCTTCGGCCCCACGGATTCCACCTGCGTGAACCTGATCGTCGGATCGACGCCCTTCAGCGCCGCGAGCACCTGGTCGACCGTCTCGCCGCTGACGCTTTCCTGGTCACCCTGCGCCTGGATGCGGATCATCGCGACATGGTGGTTCTCGGCGAAGGAGGGATCGTAGACCTCCGAGATCGAGACATCCCCCAGCCCGAGGGGCGCAATGGCATCGCGATATTCGCCCACCACCACCGCACTTTCGGACTGCGTGCGGATCGTCGTGCCGCCACGGAAGTCGATGCCGAAGTTCAGCCCGACAACGATCCAGATGATGACCGAGGCGATCATAGCCACCACCGAGACGCCGAAGGTCAGGGTCCGGTACTTGAAGAAATCCCACTCGGTGTGGTCGGGAACCAGTCTCAGACGCATGTCACACCTCGATCGTTTTGGGCCGAGCCCGTTCGAACCACATCACGACCAGCAGCCGCGTCACCCAGATCGCCGTGAACACCGAAGTAATGATGCCGATGCCCAGCGTCACCGAGAACCCCCGCACCGGGCCGGAGCCCAGGACGAACAGGATCAGCGCGATGATGAAGGTCGTGATATTCGCATCCACGATGGCCGAAAGCGCGCGCTCGTATCCGAGGTCGATCGCCCGCGCCGGCCCCTTGGCCGTCTTGAGTTCTTCGCGGATCCGCTCGAACACCAGCACGTTGGCATCGACCGCCATGCCGATCGTCAGCACGATCCCGGCGATCCCCGGCAGCGTCAGGGTCGCCCCGATGATGCTGAGCAGGCCGAAGATCAGCCCGACGTTGATGAGCAGCGCGATGTTGGCGAAAATCCCGAACAGGCCATAGGACAGGGCCATGAAGATCAGCACGCCCGCGAAGGCCACGATACAGGCGATCTTGCCCGCCTGGATGCTGTCCGCGCCCAGTTCCGGCCCGATCGTCCGCTCCTCGAGGAAATCGAGCCCGGCGGGCAGCGCGCCCGCGCGCAGCAGAACCGCGAGGTTGGTCGATTCCTCGACCGTGAAATTGCCGGTGATGATGCCGGACCCGCCCGCGATATGGCTCTGGATCACGGGGGCCGAGATGACCTCGCCGTCCAGCACGATGGCGAAGGGGTTGCCGATGTTGGCGGCGGTGTAGTCGCCGAACTTCCGCGCCCCCGAGGGGTTGAAGCGGAAGGACACCGCGGGCCGTCCGTTCTGGTCGAACGAGGGCTGGGCATCCACCAGTTCCTCGCCCGTGACCACGGCGGCGGCTTCAAGGATGTAGAACTGTCCCGGCTCGTCCAGCGAGGGCAGGATCTCCTGCCCGGCGGCGGGGGCGTAATTCTCGTTCGTGGTCCGGTTCACGACCGGCTGGAACGTCAGCTGCGCCGTCGTCCCGATGATCGCCTTCAGCTCGGAGGCCGAGCCGAGGCCGGGCACCTGGATCAGGATCCGGTCGCTGCCCTGCCGCTGGATCGTCGGTTCGCGCGTGCCGACCTCGTCGATCCGACGGCGGATGATCTCCAGCGACTGGCGCACCGTGCGTTCGTCCGTCGCGGCGCGTTCCGCCTCGGACAGGGTCACGACGATCTCGTCGCCCTCGACCGAAACCTCAAGATCGTTCGCACCGGCCCCGGTCAGCGAGGTCACCGGCCGCGCCAGCGCACGCACAGCAGCGACCGCGGCGCTCATCCCGTCGGGATTGCCGATCCGCACCCTCAGCACGTCGGGCGCGCTTTCCTGCAGGCGGATCGTACCGATCTGGTCACGCATGTCGCGCAGGGTGTTGCGCACCTCGGGCCAGAGGCCGCGCATCCGCTGGGCGTAGACGTCCTGCGTCTTGACCTCGGCCAAGAGGTGCGCCCCGCCCCTCAGGTCGAGCCCGAGGTTGACGAGGTTCGAGGGCAGGAACGACGGCCAGCTGGTGTCCGGCATCCCGGCGTCGATGGTGTCGTTATGCACCTCGACGCGGCTGTAGAAGGCGTTCGGTGTCGCGAACAGGAGGCCGGCCAGCACGATCAGCCAGATCAGCACGCGCTTCCAGGTATCGATCTGAAGCATTCAGGCGGCCTCCCGGCCAGAGGTAGGGTCAGGTGTTGGCCGGTTCAGTCTTGGACAGGACCTGTGCGATGGTCGACTTGACCACGCGGACCTTGACGCCCTCGGCGATCTCGACCTCGACCTCGTTGTCGTCGCGGACCTTGGCGATCTTGCCGACGATCCCGCCCTGCGTGACGACCATGTCGCCGCGGCGGACCGCGCTCACCATCGCCTGATGGTCCTTCAGCTTCTTCTGCTGAGGGCGGATCAGCAGGAAATACATGATCGCGAAGATCAGGATCAGCGGCACGAATTGCGCGAGTGCGTTCCCGTCCATGAGGGCTCCTTGTGCAAAAGCGGGGACCCCCCGCGAATTTTGGCGGAACCTATGGTTGCGGCCGTGCGATTGCAAGGCGCGAAAGGGCGGCTCCCCGGCCCTGACGGCCCGTGTCGCGGGTGACGTAGCGGGGGATTGCGGGGCGTGGATGCGGCGTGGGGCCGCAGGACGGGGGCGTTACGGGACGCTCCGGGGATTTTGGCACGCTACAGACATGCCCCGCCCTACCCCGCCGGCAGCACCGCCATGCTCCCGGCGATCATCGCCATCATCGCCAGCGTCAGCCCCCCGAGCACCCGGCGGTCGCGGCGATACTCCGGGCGGCGGAGGAACCAGCCGAACCCCCGCAGCGTCGCGACGGGGCCGGGGAACATCGCCCCCGTCTCCGCCGCCAGATCGCGGCGGATGCGGAACAGCACCCGGAACATCTGCACCGCCCAGAGGGCGAAGATCACCCCCTCCGCCACCAGCCAGATCACCGCCAGACCGCTCATCCGCACCTCCCGGAACCGTCGCCCCGCAAGCATAACCGCGCGCCGCCCCTAGCCAAAGCCGCAGCTTCCCTCCCGCGCGCCTCCGGGCTATGGAACCGGCATGGCCCGCACGATCCTCTTCAACAAGCCCTTCGACGTCCTGTCGCAGTTCACCGACAGCGGCACCGAGGGCTCGCCCCGCCGGACGCTCTCGGATTTCATCGACGTGCCGGGGGTTTACGCGGCGGGCAGGCTCGACCGGGACAGCGAGGGGCTGATGGTGCTGACCGACGACGGACGGCTTCAGGCGCAGATCGCCAACCCGCGCCACCGGACTCCCAAGACCTACTGGGCGCAGGTCGAGGGCATCCCCGACGCCGCCGCCCTCGCCGCGCTGTCGAAGGGGGTGACGCTGAAGGACGGACTGACCCGCCCCGCCCATGTCACGCGGATCGACCGGCCCCCCGCCCTGTGGGAGCGCGACCCGCCGATCCGCGTGCGGCAGTCGATCCCCGACTGCTGGCTCGAGATCACGATCCGCGAGGGCCGCAACAGGCAGGTCCGCCGGATGACCGCCCATATCGGCCACCCCACCCTGCGCCTGATCCGCGCGCGGATCGGGCACTGGCACCTCGGCGGGCTGCGCCCCGGCGAATGGCGGGACGCCTGAGCGGGGCCTGATCCGGGCCCGATCCGGGTTTGCCCGAGGGGCCGCGATCTGGCATTATTCCCGGCAAACAAGGGCCTAACGCCCACCGAGGACAGAGCAGCCATGACCCCGACAGACCCGGCCAGCCCGCCGCTGCTGCCCTTGCGCGCCGCCAGCCTGCGGGTCGTGATCGTGCTGCTGACGGCCCTGTTCCTCATGACGGCGGTGCAGATCGGCCTGCCCGGCATCCCCGGCGCGCGGCCGGGCTTCGTGGATTTCCACGTCTTCCACCTCGCCGGAACGCTGGCGCTGTCGGGCGAGCTGTCCACCGCCTACCACACCGCCGACTTCGCGCCCCTTCAGGCCGCGCAGCCGGGATACGCGGCCTACATGCCCTACACCTACCCGCCGCCCTTCAACCTGCTGGCCGCCGCGCTGGCGCTGCTGCCGCAGGGGATCGCCTATCTCGCCTTGATCGGCGGCAGCTTCGCGGCGCTCCTTCTGGTGCTGCGCCGTCTCTGCGGCACACATGCGACTGCCGTCCTGATGATGCTTCTGCCCGCCGCCATCGTCAGCGCGCGGTTCGGGCAGAACGGATTTCTCACCGCAGCCCTGATCGGCGCGGCCTGCCTTTGGTGGCCACGGGCGCAGAGCGGCCTCCCGCTCGGGGCGATGATCGTCAAGCCGCACCTCGCCCTAGGCCTCGGCCTCGCCGCCCTGCTCCGCTTCCGCTGGCTGATGATCGTTGTCGCGGCGGCGACGGCGCTGACCCTCGCGGCGCTTGCCACGCTCGCCTTCGGCACCGCCGTCTGGACCGATTTCCGGGATGCGGCCCGCGAGTCCGGCCAGTTCCTGAACGACGGCGCCTATCCGATGTTCCGCATGACCTCGGTCTATGCCTGCGCCCGCAGCCTCGGGCTGGCATCCGGCGCGGCGATGAGCCTGCATATCGCGCTTGCCGCCGTCTCGGTTGCCGCGCTCGCGCTGGCATCGGCGCGCGGCTGGCAGCCCCGGCGCATCCTGACCCTCGCCGTGCTGAGCTGCCTCATGATCAGCCCCTACGCCTACGACTACGACCTCACGCTCGGCACCGTGGCGCTGGCCCTTGCCGCGCCGGACCTCGCACGCACGCCAGTTGTGCCCCGCCTCGGCCTGACCGCCGCGCTCTGGTTCGCATCCGGCTGGGGCCTCGCCATGATCAGCTTCGCGACGGCGCCGAAATCCGACATCCCCTCGCTCGGCGCGCCTGGTGTCCTGCTGGCGTCGGCGCTCATCTTCCGGACATTGCACCGGGCGGAAACCGCCGCAACCCGGCTCTTGCCCGCCTGACGCTCGACATCCCAATGCCGATCGGCGACAGTGCCCGGCAGAACACCCCGGCCCGGATAATGAGCAGCAAACCGAAGCCTTCCCCCCTCGGCCAGAACCCCCACAGCGTCCGCGAGCGCCGCGAGAAGTCGCTCGAGGCAGCCATCGGGCGCGAGGTGCGCGTGCTGCGCAAGCGGCAGCGGATGACGGTGGCCGACCTTGCCCAGCAGACCGGGCTTTCTGTCGGCATGCTCTCCAAGATCGAGAACGGAGTCACCTCACCCTCGCTCACCACGTTGCAGACGCTTGCACATGCGCTGTCGGTGCCCCTCACGTCGCTGTTCACCGGGTTCGAGGAGGAGCGCGGCGTCATGCACGTCAAGGCGGGCGAGGCGGTCGAGATCGAGCGTCAGGGCACCCGGTCGGGGCACCAGTACAACCTGCTGGGCCATATCGGTGCGAATGCCTCGGGCGTGGTGGTGGAGCCCTACCTGATCGTGCTTTCGGAAAGCTCGGACGTCTTCCCGACCTTCCAGCATGAGGGGATCGAGCTTATCTACATGCTGGAGGGCCGGATGGAGTATCGCCACGGCGACCGGCTGTTCACGATGGAGCCGGGGGACTCGCTGTTCTTCGACGCCGACGCGCCGCACGGGCCCGAGGTGCTGGGGGCGCTGCCGATCCGGTATCTGTCCGTGATCTCCTACCCGCAGAGCACCTGATCACGCATACCGCCGCCCCGGATCGAAGGGTGCGATGTCCATGTTCGGCTGCCGCCCCTCGGCCAGATCCGCGATGATACGTCCGGTGATCCCGCCCGTGGTCAGCCCGAGGTGCTGGTGGCCGAAGGCATGCAGGATGCGCGGGCTGCCGGGGGAGGCGCCGATGGCGGGGCGCGAGTCCGGCAGGGTCGGGCGGAAGCCCAGCCATTCCGATGTCGGTTCGGGCAGTGGCCCGAGGAACTCCGCCCCCCTGCGGGCGATGTAGGACAGGCGGCGGCGATTCACCGGGGCGTCGAGCGATGCGATCTCGACCGTTCCGGCCAGACGCAGGCCGCGCGCCATGGGGACGGAGTAGAAGCCGCCCTCGCTCCAGCCCACAGGCCGGGACACGCGGTCGGCCTCTCCGGCGAAGAGCAGGTGGTAGCCGCGCTCGGTGCCGAGGGGGATGCGGTCCGCCCCGCCGCCGGGGATCAGCGCCGACCGCGCGCCCGACGCGATGGCGACGCGGCCTGCGGTCACGGTATCGCCGCCCAGCATGACCTCGACCCGGTCGTTCAGGTCGCGCACCCGCTCCACCGCCGCCTGCCGCCAGACACCGCCGAGGACCACGAACCGGGCATGCAGCCGGCGCACCAGTTCCTCGGGATCGCGGACATGCCGCGCGCCGGGGTAGTGCACCGCGCGGGCGATCGGGGCGCGGATGTTTGGCTCCAGTTCCAGCGCCTCCGCCGCGCTCAGCTCGCGGAACGGCACGCCGAGTTCGCGCCGCAGCGCCAGTCCGGACGCCGCCCCCTTGGCCCCCTCGCGCGTCGACCAGATGTTGAGCTGCCCGCGCGACACGATCAGGTCCCCTGCCCCCGCTTCGGCGATCAGCGGGTCCAGCCCGGCATCCGCCGCCGACAGCAGCGCAGCGAGATCGCCCGCGATCCGGCGTGAGGGACCGGTGCGGCAGTTGGCGAGGAACGACAGCATCCAGCGCGGGTTGCGCAGGGCGTGGGCCCAAGACACCGACAGCGGACTGTCCGTTCCGAACAGCAGCCGCGGCAGGCCGGTCAGCACCGAAGGATCGTTCGTCGGCAGGCAGGCATAGGTGGCGATGGTGCAGGCGTTGCCGGAACTGGTCCCCGATCCCGGCGGGTTCGGATCGGCGAGCAGCACGTTCAGCCCGCGCATCCGCGACCACAGCGCGGCCGAGGTGCCGACGATCCCCGCGCCCACGACGATCAGGTCGAAATCGGCCATCTCAGACCGGCAGCGCGGTCGTGGACTTGATCTCTTCCATCGACAGCAGCGCGGTGACGTTGTGCACCTTCACCTCGGAAATCAGCGCCTGATAAAAGACGTCGTAGGCGCGGGCGTTCTTGACCCGGACCTTGAGGATATAGTCGATCTCGCCCGCCAGCCGGTGCGCCTCCTGCACTTCGGGGCGTTTCAGGAGCGCGGCGAGGAACTGCTTCTGCCAGCCCGCGTCGTGTTCGCTGGTGCGGATCAGGACGAAGAAACAGGCCTCGAACCCAAGCGTCTCGGCATCGAGGATGACGGTCTGGGCACGGATCACCCCGGCCTCGCGCAGCTTGCGGATACGGTTCCACACCGGCGTCTTGGACGACCCGACTTTCCGCGCGATCTCGTCCAGCGACTGGCTTGCGTCCTGCTGCAATTGCGAAAGGATTTTTCGGTCGGTGTCGTCGAGGCGGACAGACATTCCCTGCTACTCCGGTTTTCGCGAACAGACGTCCCGAGGGCCAGCCTCTCTGGAACCCTGTTCTTATTTCCCCGCCCCACTGGCGACGAAACGGGAATATTTCCTAAGTTGCAGGGTGAGTCAAACACAACCCGGAGCGGACAGATGCGCCACTTCCCGATCTTCGTGAACATGGACAACGCCCGCGTCGTGCTGTCGGGCGGCGGCGATGCCGCGCTGGCGAAACTGCGGCTGCTGATGAAGACCTCGGCCCGGATCGAGGTCTACACCGAAGCCCCCGCCCAGGAGATCATCGACTGGGTCCGCGAGGGCCGCATTCACCTCACACGCCGCGCTCTGGCACCCGAGGACGTGCCGGGTTCGGTGTTGGTCTATGCCGCGGACGAGGATGAAACCCTCGACGCCCGCACCGCCGCGCTGGCCCGCGCCTGCGGCGTGCTGGTGAACATCGTCGACAACCTCAACGACAGCGCCTTCATCACGCCCGCCATCGTGGACCGCGACCCGGTCTGCGTCGCCATCGGGACCGAGGGCGCGGCGCCGATGCTGGCCCGTTCGATCAAGGCCGACCTGGAATCGCGCCTGCCCGCCTCGCTGGGTCTGCTGACCCGCGCCGCGCAGGCGTTCCGCCGCGCCGCCGAGGCGCTGCCGCATGGCCGCCCGCGCCGGGCATTCTGGACCGAGTATTTCGACCGCGCGGGCCCCGATGCCTATGACGCGGGCGGCGAGGTCGCGCTGGACCCGGCGCTGACGCTGCTGCTGGACCGTCACCTGCAGACGGAAACGCAGGAAGGCCGGATCACGCTGACCTGGACCGGATCGGACGATCCGGACCTGCTGACGCTGAAGGCGCGCAAGGCGATCGACACCGCAGACGTGGTGATCCACGACGCGGGCGTCGCCCCCGCCGTTCTGGAACTGGCGCGGCGCGAGGCGCGGATCGTCAGGCTGGAGCGTCCGTCGGACGTGCCGCCGATGCCGCGCCTGCTGGCCGATCACGCGGCGAAGGGGGCGCAGGTCCTCTACATCTCCGCCGCGCCGTTGCCCCCGTCGCTTGCGCCCCGCTGCCGCGCACATGACGTCGCCGTCACCGAGATTCCGGGCGTCGCCGCCCATACCCAGACCGAAGCGCTGAAGGAAACTGCCTGATGCCCCGTGCCTTCACCCCGAAAGTTATCACCGCCAATGCCCTGCTGGAGGGCGACGTGGTCTATCTGACCAAGGACGACCTGTGGACCCGCGACCTGTCCGAGGCCGAACTGCTCACCGACGAGGCCCATGCCGACATCCGCCTGCTCGACGCCGAGAAGCGCGGGAACGAGGTCGTGGGCGTCTACCTCGCCGACATGACCGCAGGGCCGGACGGGCCCGAGCCGACCCACTTCCGCGAGGACTTCCGCCGCACAGGGCCGTCCAACTATTTCCACGGCAAACAGGAAGTCCGAGGCTGACATGTATCACTACAACGATTTCGACCGCGACTTCCTCGCCAACCGCAACGCGCAGTTCCGCGCGCAGGTGAACCGCCGCATCGACGGCTCGCTGACCGAGGACGAGTTCAAGCCGCTGCGCCTGATGAACGGCCTCTACCTGCAGCTGCACGCCTACATGCTGCGGGTCGCGATCCCCTACGGCACCCTGTCGTCCGCGCAGATGCGCCAGCTCGCCATGATCGGCGACCGCTGGGACCGGGGTTACGGCCATTTCACCACCCGGCAGAACATCCAGTACAACTGGCCCAAGCTGAAGGATGTCCCCGACATGCTGGACGCGCTGGCCGAGGTCGGGATGCACGCGATCCAGACGTCGGGCAACACGATCCGCAACGTCACCGCCGACCACTTCGCGGGCGCTGCGGCGGACGAGATCGCCGATCCCCGCCCGGTGGCCGAACTGATCCGCCAGTGGTCGACCGATCACCCGGAATTCCAGTTCCTGCCGCGCAAGTTCAAGATCGCCGTCACCGGGTCGCCCAACGACCGCGCCGTGACCAAGGCGCATGACATCGGCCTGCGCATGGTCCGCAACGACGCGGGCGAAGGCGGCTACGAGGTGATCGTGGGCGGCGGCCTTGGCCGGACCCCGATGATCGGCAAGGTGATCCGGGACTTCCTCCCGCGCGAGGACCTGCTGCCCTATCTCGAGGCGATCGTCAGCGTCTACAACCTGCTTGGCCGCCGCGACAACAAGTACAAGGCGCGGATCAAGATCACCGTCCACGAGAACGGCATCGACACGATCCGCGACAAGGTCGAGGCGAAATTCGCCGAACTGAAACCGCTGTTCTCCGGCGTCGATCAGCAGATGCTGCGCGAGATCGAGGGCCACTTCGCGGCCCCCGAGTTCCGGACGGCATCGACCGAAGCCTTTGACGACGCCTATGCCGCCGACCCGGTGTTCCGCGCATGGTGCGACACCAACCTGTCCGACCACCGCGCGGACGGCTATGCCATCGTCTCGGTCAGCCTGAAGAAGCACGGCGCGACGCCGGGCGACGCGACGGGCGACCAGATGCGCACGTTGGCCGATCTGGCCGAGGCGTTCGGCCATGACGAACTGCGCATCAGCCACGAGCAGAACGTTATCCTGCCGCATGTTCACAAGTCGGACCTGCCCGCACTGCACCGCGCGCTGAAGGCCGCCGAGCTCGCCACCGCGAACATCGGCCTGATCAGCGACATCATCGCCTGCCCCGGCATGGACTACTGCGCGCTGGCGACGGCACGCTCGATCCCCGTCGCGCAGGAAATCGCGGAACGGTTCGAAGAGCTGAAGCTGGAGCACGAGATCGGTCCGCTCAAGATCAAGATCTCGGGCTGCATCAACGCCTGCGGACACCACCATGTCGGCCATATCGGGATCCTCGGACTGGATCGCGCGGGGGTCGAGAACTATCAGATCACCCTCGGCGGCAACCACACCGAAGACGCTGTGATCGGCGAACGCGCCGGCCCCGGTTTCGCCTATGACGAAGTCACCGACGCGATCGAGCGGATCATCCGCGCCTATCTCGACGTGCGCGAAAGCCCGGAGGAGGAGTTCCTCGACACCTTCCGCCGGGTCGGGACCGAACCGTTCAAGGCCGCGCTCTATCCCAAGGAAACGGTCGATGCCTGAAGCCGCCCTCGACTTTGCCGACGAACCGCCCGAGGCGCAGGCCGCCCGGATCGCGGAACTGAACGACCGCTACCGCCATCACGGCGCGACCTCGGTCCTGCAGGGCGCGCTGCGCGACCCGCAGGCGGGCAAGCTGACCCTGGTGTCGTCGTTCGGCGCGGAAAGCGTCGTGCTGCTGCACCTCGTCTCGGTCATCGACCGCCGGACGCCGGTGCTGTTCATCGACACCCAGATGCTGTTCACCGAAACCCTGGTCTACCAGCAGGAGCTGGCCGAGCGTCTGGGGCTGGAAGACATCCGCATCATCCGCGCCGCCGACGCCGCCGTGGCGAAGGAAGATCCGGACGGCACCCTGCACCAGTTCGATACCGACGCCTGCTGCGACCTGCGCAAGACGCGGCCGCTGCAGACGGCGCTCAAGGGCTTCGACGGCTGGATCACCGGACGCAAGCGGTATCAGGGCACGTCCCGCGCCGCGCTCGACTTCTTCGAGGCGGACGGACCGGACCGGATCAAGGTCAACCCCTTGGCACACTGGGCGCCAGAGGATATTCGCGCCTATATGGACGAGAACCGCCTGCCCCGGCATCCGCTGGTGGCCAAGGGCTATCCCTCCATCGGATGCGCGCCCTGCACCTCGCCGGTCGCGCCGGGCGAAGACCCCCGCGCCGGACGCTGGCGGGGTCAGGACAAGAACGAATGCGGCATCCACATCGTGGACGGCCGCGTGGTGCGAAGGAGTGAACCGATGAACGTGATCGTGACCGACGCGGGCTTCCGGCAGGACGACTGGCAGGGCAACGCCGTGCTCGATCTGGCATCCGACACCGACCCGAACACGGTGGACCTGTCCGCCGCACCGGGGCTGATCCGGGTGGACTTCCCCAGCTTCGCCGATGGCCGTGGCTTCACCATCGCCCGCCAGCTGCGCCTGCGCGGCTACAAGGGCCGCCTGCGGGCGCATGGCCACGTGATCGCCGATCAGTATGCCATGGCCCGCCGGTCCGGCTTCGACGAGGTCGAGATCGCACCGGACCTCGCCGCGCGGCAGCCCGAGGCCCAGTGGCAGTTCCGGGCCGACTGGCAACGCGGCGATTACCAATCCCGCCTGCGCGGATAACCCGCATCAGAAACATTCCGAACCCGCGATATAAACCTGACCCATGTCAAAGCTGGATCTTCGGCTCCGCTTCAGAAAGGCTGGCGACGAACCAATGACCGAGATGAAACCCGTGACCGACGCGACCGCACAGAAGGCCGACATCCCCAAGGCCCCCGCCCTGCCCGACGCCCAGACGGTGACCGAGGTGAAGCACTGGACCGACCGGCTGTTCTCCTTCCGCTGCACGCGTCCGGCCTCTCTCCGGTTCCGGTCGGGCGAGTTCGTGATGATCGGCCTGATGGGCGATCCCGATCCCAAGACCGGCAAGCAGAAGCCGCTGCTGCGCGCCTATTCCATCGCCTCGCCCTCCTGGGACGAGGAGCTGGAGTTCTATTCGATCAAGGTGCAGGATGGCCCGCTGACGTCGAAGCTGCAGCACATCAAGCCCGGCGATCAGGTCATCCTGCGGCCCAAGCCCGTTGGCACGCTGGTGCATGACGCGCTGCTGCCCGGCAAGCGCTGCTGGTTCTTCGCCACCGGAACCGGCATCGCGCCCTTCGCCTCGCTGATCCGCGATCCGCAGACCTACGAGGATTACGACAAGGTCATCCTGACCCACACCTGCCGCGAGGTGAAAGACCTCGAATACGGGCGGCAACTGGTCGAGACGGTGCGCAACGACGAGATGCTGCGCGAGCTGATCGGCGACGGGCTGGACAAGCTGGTCTACTACCCGACCACCACGCGGGACGAGAGCCCGAAGATGGGGCGCATCACCGACCTGCTGCGCTCGGGCGAGGTGTTCCGCGACCTCGGGATCGACGATTTCGGGCCGGAGCACGACCGCGCGATGGTCTGCGGCTCGATGGGGCTGAACCTCGACATCAAGGAAATCCTCGAAAGCCACGGGCTGCGCGAGGGCGCGAATTCCGAGCCGAAGGAATATGTGGTCGAGAAGGCGTTTGTCGGCTGATCGGGTGAGGCGGGACGGGCTGAACCGTGCCGCCTGCGCAATGTCGGCGGAAGCCTGCCTGCGTTCGCAAGGCCGAACGTTTGCTGGACCTTTGGTTCATCTGGCTCACCGGACAGGTGCCAGGCGCGGGGGTTTCGCCTTGGTTCCGCGCCGGGCGGAAAAGTCACCCGGTCTGGCAACAATCACCTCAACGCATGCAATCGGCCGGGACGCCTGCCCGTGGGTAGGCGCCCGCAGCGACTGATCGGTGCGCTTTATCCGGGCCACGAACCTCTTCTGCCCAAGGTCATCGCACGGGTGACAAAGCGCCTACCCGCCGGGACGGGCAGGCGCTCGGCGCGGCGGGCTTCGCCCTTGATTCCGCGCCCGGTTGGGTAAGGCACCCGGCCATGCGCCTGCCGCGTCTTTGCCACCGTCATCCTCGGGGCAAGTCCGAGGATGACAGCTCCGGCACTGGCCCCTTCCCGTCGCCCCGCCTGTGCGGTATCTCACCGCAATGCCCGTTACCCTGACCTCTATCTCGGACCTCGCCACCCTCGGCTTCGATGACATCATCGACGTCCGCGCCCCTGCCGAATACGCCGAGGACCACATCCCCGGCGCGATCTCGCTGCCGGTTCTGGACGACGAGGAACGTGCGCGGGTCGGGACGATCTACAAGCAGGTCTCGCCCTTCGACGCCCGCAAGATCGGCGCCGCACTGGTGTCGCGCAACGCGGCCCGGCATATCGAGGGCCCGCTCTCGGACCGCGACGGCGCCTGGCGTCCGCTGGTCTATTGCTGGCGCGGCGGCCAGAGGTCGGGATCCTTCGCGACCATCCTCGGCCAGATCGGCTGGCGGGTGGAGACCATCAAGGGCGGTTACAAGGCGTGGCGCGCACTGGTGGTCAAGGCGCTCTACGACGACCCTTTCCCGGCACCGGTGATCGTGCTGGACGGCAACACCGGGTCGGCCAAGACCGAACTTCTGAACCTGCTGCCCGAACGCGGCGTGCAGGTGATCGACCTCGAAGGGCTCGCCAATCATCGCGGCTCGCTCTTCGGCAACATGGGGCCGCAACCCTCGCAGAAGGCGTTCGAATGCGCGCTGGCGATGGAGATCAGCCGCCTCGACCCGGCCCGGCCCGTGGTGGTGGAGGCCGAAAGCGCCAAGGTCGGGGAATGCCGAGTGCCACCGTCGCTCTGGCTCGCCATGCGGGAAGCACCCCGGATCGAGATCGCGGCCACCCCCGACGATCGCGCGGCCTACCTGACCCGCGCCTATGCCGACATGACCGCCGACCCCGCCCGCCTGTCGGAGACCATCGACGCCCTGCGCCCCTACCAGCCCGCCGAGCGGATCGAGGCCTGGCACCAGATGGCCGCCACCGGCGACTTTACCCCCCTCGCGGCGGGGCTGATGGCACACCACTACGACCCGCGCTACACTCGGCACCGCGACCGGATGGCGGCCGAGACAACGACGCCCCTGCCGGTCGACAGCCTGTCGCCCGAGGCGCTGCCGGGCATCGCCGACCGCATCGCCGCGCAAATATCGACTCTGTCCAAGGGAATTTCCGCATGACCGCCCCCCTGCCCCTGCAATCCGAAGAACCCCGCCTGACCTCGCTCAGCCACGGCGGCGGCTGCGGCTGCAAGATCGCGCCCGGCGTGCTGTCCGGCCTGTTGCGCGGCACCCGCGAACTGCCGGTGCCCGAGGCGCTGCTCGTGGGGATCGAGACCTCGGACGACGCGGCGGTCTACAAGCTGAACGACCGGCAGGCGCTGGTGGCCACGACCGACTTCTTCATGCCCATCGTCGACGATCCGATGGACTTCGGCCGGATCGCCGCGACCAACGCGATCTCGGACGTCTATGCCATGGGCGCCACGCCGATCCTGTCGCTGGCGGTCGTCGGCATGCCGATCAACGTGCTGTCGCCGGACACCATCGGCAAGATCCTCGAAGGCGGGGCGGCGGCCTGCCGTGACGCGGGGATCCCGATCGCGGGCGGCCACACGATCGACTCGGTCGAGCCGATCTACGGCCTCGTCGCCATCGGCATCGTCGACCCGGCGCTGATCAAGAAGAACAGTGGCGCGCGGCCCGGCGACCGGCTGATCCTCGGCAAGCCGCTCGGCGTCGGGATCATGTCGGCGGCGCTCAAGAAGGGAAAGCTGGACGCGGCGGGCTACGCGGCGATGATCGGCTCGATGACCCGGCTGAACACCGCCGGGCCGGACCTTGCCGCCATCGCGGGCGTGCATGCGATCACGGATGTCACCGGCTTCGGGCTGGCTGGCCACGGGCTGGAAATGGCGCGCGGCTCAGGCTGCGATCTGACGATCGACTGGACCGCCGTGCCGCTGCTGCCTGGCGTGCGCGAGATGGCGGGCGCGGGCCACATCACCGGCGCTTCGGGGCGGAACTGGGCCAGCTACGGCGACGGCGTCAGCTTGCCCACCGGGTTCGATCCGGTGGACCAGGCGATCCTGTCCGACCCGCAGACCTCCGGCGGGCTGCTGGTGGCCTGTGCGCCGGAGGCGGAGGCCGCGGTCCTTGCCAGCTTCGCGAAGCACGGGTTCGAGGCAGCGGTCGTGGGCGAAGCGCTGGACGCCTCGGACGCGCCGCGCCTGCACATCACCGCTTAACACTTTATCAACCACGATGCGCCTAGCCTCCCCCGTCAGGGGGAAGGCCATGATCTCACGCGCCTACACGGTCGCCTTCGAGGGGGTGGAGCCGCGCATCGTCGAGGTGCAATGCGCGGTCACGCCCGGCATGCCGGGATTTTCACTCGTCGGCCTACCCGACAAGGCGGTGTCCGAGGCGCGCGACCGCGTCCGCACCGCGCTGACGGCGCTGCGGATCGCCCTGCCCTCGCGCAAGATCACGGTGAACCTGTCGCCCGCCGACCTGCCCAAGGAGGGCAGCCATTTCGACCTGCCGATCGCCTTTGCCCTGCTGGCGGCGCTGGAGATCATCCCGCCCGATGCCGCCGAACGCTACCTCGCCTTCGGGGAACTGTCGCTCGACGGCACGCTCGTTCCCGTTGTCGGCGCCCTGCCAGCCGCGATGGCCGCGGCGGAGGAGGATCGGGGCCTGATCTGCCCGGCCGGCTCCGGCGCCGAGGCCGCATGGATCGGCGCGACCGAGGTGCTGGGGGCGGAAAGCCTCGGCGCCATCGTGCGCCATTTTACGGGACAAGCCCCCATAACACCTGCCGAACCCGGCGAGGTCACCGGCGACCCGCATCACCGCGACCTGTCCGACGTGCGGGGCCAGGAACGCGCCAAGCGTGCGCTGGAAATCGCGGCAGCGGGGCGGCATCACCTGTTCCTCGTCGGCACGCCGGGCAGCGGCAAGTCGATGCTGGCCGCCCGCCTGCCGTCGATCCTGCCGCCCCTTACGGCCCCCGAAGCGCTGGAAACCTCGATGATCCACTCGCTGTCGGGCCTGCTGTCCGAGGGCGGCATCTCGCGCGTGCGGCCCTTTCGCGAACCGCATCACACCGCCTCCATGGCCGCCATCGTCGGTGGCGGCCGGGGCTCGAAACCGGGAGAGATCTCGCTGGCGCACAACGGCGTGCTGTTCCTCGACGAACTGCCGGAGTTTCCCCGCACCGTGCTGGAGACCCTGCGCCAGCCCATCGAGACCGGTGAAGTCGTCGTCTCCCGCGCCAATGCCCATGTCCGCTATCCGGCGCGGTTCCTGCTGATCGCCGCAGCGAACCCCTGCCGCTGCGGCTACATGCCGGAACCCGCCCGCGCCTGCGCCCGCGCGCCCGCCTGCGGGGCGGAATACCTGTCGCGCATCTCGGGCCCGCTGATGGACCGTTTCGACCTGCGGGTCGAAGTGCCGCCGGTGGCCTTCTCGGACCTGGGCGCGGCACCTACGGGGGAGCGCTCCCCGGTCGTGGCCGACCGTGTCGCCATGGCGCGCGAGGTGCAGGCCGAGAGGTTCGCGGGCGATGGCGTGGCGCGGCTGAACGCCGATCTGCAGGGCGAGATGCTGGAACGGGTCGCGACACCCGACACCGCCGGACGCGAGCTGCTGACACAGGCCGCGGAGCGGGTCGGGCTGTCGGCGCGGGGCTATCACCGCATCCTGCGCGTGGCGCGGACCATTGCCGATCTCGACGGCGCTGAGGCCGTCGGGCGCGATCACGTGGCCGAGGCGATCGGGTTCCGCCTGTCGGCGCTCAGGGACAGCGTGCCCGGATGAACCCGGCGGCCTGCCGGAGGACGGTGTCGGCCTCGGGCAGCCAGCCCTGGAACAGGGCGGCGACGTGGGGCAGGTCCTCCCACAGCTCGAGCGTCACCTCGGTGCCGCCGGTCTCCAGATGCCGCGCCATCGCCAGCGTGTCGTCACAGAGGATTTCAGTCCGGGAAACGTGGAGCCAGACCGGCGGGCACTGAGGGAAAGCGGCGTAGAGCGGCGAGGCGCCGGGGTCCCTTGGGTCCGTGTCGCCGAGGTAGAGCCTTCGGGCCTCCTCGAACCGGTCTGCGGGCAGCAGCGGATCAAGCGCGGCGTTCGCGGCCAGCGTCGCACTGGTTCCCGTCAGGTCGGTCCAGGGCGACATCGCAAGGGCACCCGCCGGCCGCTCGCCCCGCGCCAAAAGCCGCGCGAGCAGGGCCAGCATCAGGCCTCCGCCCGAGGAATCGCCTCCAAGAACGATATCCTGCGGTCGGTAGCCGCGGTCGAGCAGTCCGCCCCAGACCGCCAGCGCATCGTCCAGCGCGGCGGGATAGGGATGTTCGGGCGCAAGTCGGAATTCCGGCAGAACCGCCCGCGCCCCGGACAGGGCCGCCAACCGCGCCAGCATGGCGCGATGCGTGCGGCAGGATCCCATCAGGTGCGCGCCTCCGTGCAGCCAGAGGATCACCGGCGGACCGAATGGCCCGGCCTCGGCCCATGTCACCGGCACGCCGCCAAGCTCAGCCTCGCGATAGCGGACGAAGGGCGGATCGCGGAACAGCGGCGCCTCGCGCTCGAAACGGCGGCGCGCGTCGAGCGGGGCGAGCCGCGCCAGCGCCGGTTTCTCGACCCGGCGGAGCCAGACCGAGAGGAGGCGCAGGCGCAGGCTCATGTCAGAGCTTCCTGCGCTCCACCGCTTCCCAGATGGCGGCGGCGGCGTTGATGCCGTCGAACCGCTCAAGCTCCTGGATACCGGTGGGCGAGGTCACGTTGATCTCGGTCAGGTTGTCGCCGATCACATCGATGCCGACAAACACCTGGCCCTTTTCTTTGAGCACCGGCCCGATGGTGGCGCAGATTTCCCGGTCGCGTTCGGTCAGGCCGACCTTTTCCGGGCGGCCGCCGACATGCATGTTCGACCGCGTCTCGCCCGCGGCGGGGACCCGGTTGATCGCGCCGATCGGTTCGCCATCCACGAGGATCACGCGCTTGTCGCCCTTGGTCACGGCGGGCAGGTATTGCTGGACGATCAGCGGCTCGCGCGAGAAACCGGTGAAGAGTTCGTAGAGCGAGGACAGGTTGCGGTCGTTCTGATCCAGCCGGAACACCCCCGCGCCGCCATTGCCGTAGAGCGGTTTCAGGATGACGTCGCCGTGCTTTTCCTTGAACGCGCGGATCGTGGCTATGTCGCGCGCCACGGTGGTGGCCGGCATCAGCTGCGGGAAATCGAGGACCAGCAGCTTTTCCGGACAGTTGCGCACCCAGAACGGATCGTTGACGACCAGCGTGTCGGGATGCACCCGCTCCAGCAGATGGGTGGTCGTGATGTAGTGCATGTCGAAGGGCGGGTCCTGCCGCAGCCAGACGACGTCCAGATCGGCCAGATCGACGTCCGCCCAGTCACCCAGCGTGAAGTGATCGCCCTGCTTGCGCCGCACCTCGAGCCGGGCGGCGCGCGCCATGACGCGGCCTTCGCGGTAGGACAGGTTGTCGGGCGTGTAGTAATACAGTTCGTGCCCGCGCGCCTGCGCTTCTTCCGCCAGCCGGAAGGTGCTGTCGGCCCGGATGTCTATCCGGTCGATCGGGTCCATCTGGAACGCTACTTTCATTGCACCCTCCGTCACATGGCCCGTCCGCGGGCGGGTCATAGATGACGCAGTTGCCGGGCGGGCGCAATGCCGGTCAGGCCGCCAGCGCGTTCTCGATGATACGGACGGCGCCGCGCCGGTCGACGAGGCCGACGTCGAAGCGCACCTCGGTCAGAGAACCCTGTGCGTGCCTGTCGGTGTATTCACATGAGGCGCGCCCGATCCGCGCGATCTGGCCCGGACCGAGCTGTGCGAGCGCGCGGTCGAAATCCGGCCCGCATTTCACCTCGACAAAGATCACCTGAGCGCCGCGGCGGAATATCAGGTCGATTTCGCCGGAGCGGCCACGCCACCGCCGTTCGGCAAGACGATACCCGCGGTCGCAATAGGTCCGTTCGACGGTCAATTCGGCCGCGGCACCGGCCTGATGGGCGCGGCGGCCGCGCCGCCGGCGCTGGTCCGACGACCTGTCACCGGCGGGCGCGGAGGGTCCTGACGGTGGTGTCCAATGTTTCATCCATCCGCATCCCTGCGTCCGAGGGCAAGTGCCCGTTGATACACCTCGCGGCGGGGCAGACCGGTCGCGCCCGCCACCTTGTCGGCGGCATCCCGGACCGTTCCATCCGAAAGCGCCGCCATCAGCAGGGTGTCTAAATCAGATTCGCTAATTTTCTCCGAAGCCCCCTGCCCGATCAGCACGACGACCTCGCCCTTGGGCGGCGCATCTTCGCAACCGGCGGCCAGGTCGGCCAGGCCGCCGCGCCGGACCTCCTCGAACCGCTTGGTCAGCTCGCGGCAGAGCGCGGCGGGCCGGTCGGGCCCAAGCACCGCCGCCGCATCGGCCAGAAGTGCCGCGGTGCGCTTCGGCGATTCGTAGAGGATCAGCGTCGCCGGCAAACCGGCCAGTTCCTCCAACGCGGAGCGGCGCTTGGCCGAGCTGTTGGGCAGGAATCCCGCGAACAGGAACCGGTCCGACGGCAGGCCCGACAGCGTCAGCGCCGTGATCGCGGCCGTCACGCCGGGCGCGGCGGTCACCACGTGCCCGGCCTCGCGCGCCGCCCGGGCCAGGTCGAAACCGGGATCGGCGACCAGCGGCGTGCCCGCTTCGGAGGCGTAGGCGACCGAGCGGCCGGCGGCCAGGTCGGCCAGCAGCCGCGGGCGCATCTTGGCCCCGTTGTGGTCGTGATAGGCCACCAGAGGCCGACCGTTCAGCGCGATCCCGTGGATGTCCATCAGCCGCCGCAACGAGCGCGTGTCCTCGGCCGCCAGCACCTCGGCGCTGGCCAGCGTATCCAGCGCGCGCAGGGTGATGTCGCGGGCCGTGCCGATCGGCACCGAGACAAGGTAAAGCCCCGGCGCAAGTTCGCCTTTTGACATATTCACCGCTGGATTCCCTTCACGAAAGCCTGATAGTCTCGGCCCGAGACCCACCCCGGCCAAGCCTCCTCTCCGGCGGTCCGGCCAGGATTTTCCCGTTAGGAGGCTCCCCTCATGTTCGCCCGATTGACCGCTGCCTGCAAGACGCGCGCAGGCCTGCTGTTCGCCATGACCTCGGCGGTGTTTCTCGCCGCCTGTCAGCCCGTTTCCATGGGCGGCGGATTCGGTGGTCCGGCCATTGACGGCGGCGCGCCGGTGCCTGTTGCGCTTCTCGTGCCCAAGGGCTCGGGGTCGTCCGGCGACGCGGTGCTGAGCCAGAGCCTCGAGAATGCGGCGCGGCTGGCCATCGCCGATCTGAACGGGGTTCGGATCGACCTGCGGGTCTACGACACCGCCGGCAGCGCGGCAGCCGCGCAGGCCGCGGCGACGCGCGCCATCGGCGACGGGGCCAAGATCATCCTCGGCCCGGTCTATGCCGGCAATGCCAATGCCGCCGGCCTGGCCGCCGCGCGGGCGGGCGTGAACGTCCTGTCCTTCTCCAACAACAGCTCGATCGCCGGGGGCAACGTCTTTGTCCTGGGCTACACGTTCGAGAACACGGCGGACCGCCTTGCCTCCTACGCCGTGCGCAACGGCAAGTCGCGCGTCGTGGTGGTGCATTCCGACGACGTCGCGGGCCAGAGCGGCGCAGCGGCGATCCGGTCGGCCGTGACGCGCAACGGCGGGGCCGTCGTCGGCTCGGTCAGCCACAGCTTCTCGCAGCAGGGCGTCGTCAATTCGGTGCCCCAGATCCGCTCTGCCGTGCAGTCGGCCAATGCGGATTCGATCTTCATGACCGCCAACACCGCCGGCGCGCTGCCGCTGTTCAGCCAGCTGCTGCCGGAACAGGGCATTTCCCCCGCGACCACCCAGTTCATCGGCCTGACCCGCTGGGACATCCCGCCGCAGACGCTGGACCTGCCCGGCGTGCAGGGCGGCTGGTTCGCGCTGCCCGATCCGAACCGCAGCGGCCAGTTCAACAGCCGTTACCAGGCGGCCTATGGCGCCGCGCCGCACCCGATCGGCTCGCTCGCCTATGACGGCATCGCCGCGATCGGCGCGCTGGTCGCGCAGGGCCGTGGCCTTGGCGCCGGGGACCTGACGCAGGGCGCGGGCTTCGAAGGCGCGGGCGGCGTGTTCCGGCTGCTGCCCGACGGCACCAGCCAGCGCGGCATGGCCGTTGCGACGATCCGCAACCGTCAGGTCGTCGTGATCGACCCGGCGCCCCGCGCCTTCGGAGGGATCGGATTCTGACCGGCACTGCAGTTTCCATCGGACAGACGCCCGAGATTCCAGACGACCTGATCTGCCCCGCCACCCAGATCGTGGACATCGGGGCGCTGATCAACCGGGCCACTGCAGCTGCCCGCTCGCACAAGGATCCGCAGGAGTTCAGGGCCGCGCTGGTTGCGACCCTGTCCGAAGCGAACGAGGCCGGCCGCGCCGCGATCGCCGCCGCCTTCGAGGCGCGGCCCTTCGACGCCGCCGCCACGACCCGCGCCTACACCTGGCTGACCGACTGCATCGTCATCGCGACGGTCGAGGCGGTGCATGCCCATTCCGGCGGCCCCGGCGCCTTTGCGGTGGTCGCGGTCGGCGGCTATGGCCGCGGCGCCATGGCACCGCATTCCGACGTCGACCTGCTGTTCCTCGCCAAGGGCAAGATCACCAAGGCGCTGGAGAAGTTCATCGAGTCGATGCTCTACATCTTCTGGGACCTGCACCTGAAGGTCGGCCACGCCAGCCGCACCATCAAGGACTGCCTGCGCCTGGGGGCCGAGGATTACACGATCCGCACCGCGCTGCTGGAAAACCGCTATCTCTGCGGCGACCGGGCGCTGGCCGACGACCTGAACCGCCGCCTGTTCGCCGACCTGTTCCGGGGCACCGAAAGCGACTTCATCGAGGCCAAGCTGGAAGAGCGCCGTGCCCGGCACGAAAAGCAGGGCGGCCAGCGCTACGTGGTCGAACCCAACGTCAAGGAGGGCAAGGGCGGCCTCCGCGACCTGCAGTCGCTCTACTGGATCGCGAAATACGTCCATGGCGTGAAATCCGTGGCCGAGCTGGTGGCGCTCGACCTGTTCACCAAGGAAGAGTTCCGCAAGTTCGAGCAGGCCGAGAATTTCCTCTGGGCCGTGCGCTGTCACCTGCACCTGCTCGCAGGTCGTCCCATGGACCAGCTGACCTTCGACCAGCAGGTCCAGGTCGCCGAACGGATGGGCTATCGCGACCGCGGCGGGCGCCGCGCGGTCGAGCATTTCATGCAGGACTATTTCCGCCACGCCACCACCACGGGCGAGGTCACGCGCATCTTCCTGACCAAGCTGGAAGCGGCGCATGTGAAGAACGAGCCGCTGCTGGAACGCATCTTCCGCCGCCGCCCCAAGGCGGTCGGACCCGGCTACCTCGCCATCGGCAACCGGCTGGGGATCGAGGACCGGTCGAAGTTCCTGGAGGACAAGCTGAACCTGCTGCGCATCTTCGACGAGGCGCTGAAGACCGGGATGCTGATCCACCCTGACGCGATGCGGCTGGTGACGGCCAACCTGCACCTGATCGACGAGAAGATGCGGCAGGACCCCAAGGCGGCCAAGCTGTTCCTTGGGCTGCTCCTGGACCACGGCAACCCGGAACGTGCCCTGCGCCGGATGAACGAACTGGGGGTGCTGTCCGCCTTCATCCCCGAGTTCGAGCCGATCGTCGCGATGATGCAATACAACATGTATCATCACTACACGGTGGACGAACACACCATCCAGTGCATCCGCCACCTCGCCCTGATCGAACAGGGCAAGCTGACCGAGGAACTGCCGATCGCCTCGACCATCCTCAAGGAGGGTGTGAACCGCAAGATACTCTACGTCGCGCTGCTGCTGCACGACATCGGCAAGGGCCGGGACGAGGATCATTCGATCCTCGGCGCCCAGATCGCCCGCCGCGTCGCGCCGCGCCTCGGACTTAACGAGGAAGAGAGCCAGACGGCGGAATGGCTGGTGCGCCATCACTTGCTGATGTCCGACATGGCCCAGAAACGCGACATCGCCGATCCCCGGACGGTGCGCGACTTTGCCAAGGCCGTGCAGACGCGGGCGCGGCTGGACCTGCTGACCGTGCTGACCGTCTGCGACATCCGCGGCGTCGGCCCCGGCACGTGGAACAACTGGAAGGCCGCCCTGCTGCGCGCGCTCTACCGCCAGACCCGGCGGGCGATGGAGACGGGGCTGGAAGAGGTCAACCGCACCAAGCGCGAACAGGAGGCGCACAAGGAACTGCGCGCCGCCCTGCCCGACTGGGACAAGGCCGCGCTGGAGGCCGAGCTCGAGCGGCATTACCCGACCTACTGGCAGGGGCTGCACGTCACCGCCCAGTCGATATTCGCCACCATGCTGCGCGATCTGGACCCGGCCGAGATCCGCATCGACCTGCACCCGGACGAGGACCGCGACGCAACCCGCGCGCTGTTCGCCATGGTCGACCACCCCGGCATCTTTGCCCGTCTTGCCGGTGCGCTGGCACTGGTCGGCGCGAACGTGGTCGACGCGCGCAGCTACACGACCAAGGACGGTTACGCGACCTCGGCCTTCTGGCTGCAGGATGCGGACGGCCACCCCTACGAGGCCGACCGCCTGCCGCGCCTGACGCGGATGATCCACAAGACGCTGAAGGGCGAGGTCGTCGCGCGGGACGAGATGAAGTCGCGCGACAAGATGAAAAAGCGCGAACGCGCCTTCCAGGTGCAGACGGCGATCAGCTTCGACAACGACGGGTCCGACATCTACACGATCATCGAGGTCGACACCCGCGACCGCCCGGGCCTGCTGTTCGATCTGGCCCGGACGCTGGCCGCGAGCCATGTCCAGATCGCCAGCGCCGTGATCGCCACCTACGGCGAACAGGCGGTGGACACGTTCTACGTTAAGGACATGTTCGGGCTGAAGCTCTACACCGTGTCCAAGCGCAAGCAGCTGGAAACCCGCCTGCGCGAGGCGATCGAGGCGGGACAGGAACGGGCGCGGGCCTGATCCCCGGTCGCGCCGCCGCCCGTTCCACGCCGGACCTTCCCCGGCTCCTGCGGATGCTGTAATCCTCCGCGCAGCGGCGGGAGAAACGAGCAGCATGAACCCCATTCGCCTTTTGTCGGGCTTCCTCACGGTTGGCGCCTGGACCCTGCTTTCCCGCGTCCTCGGCTTTGTCCGTGACGCGATGATCCTTGCCTTCCTCGGCACCGGACCGGCCTACGAGGCCTTCGTCGTCGCCTTCCGCCTGCCGAACATGTTCCGCCGGTTCTTTGCCGAAGGGGCGTTCAACACCGCCTTCGTGCCGATGTTCTCCAAGCGGCTGGAGGCAGAGGAGGACGCGAACGGTTTCGCCTCTGACGCCTTTGCCGGGCTGGCGTCGGTGCTGATCGTCATCACCCTGATCGCACTGGCCGCGATGCCCTGGCTGGTGCTGGCGCTGGCCTCGGGCTTTGCGGGGCAGCCGCAGTATCCGCTGGCGGTGGATTTCGGGCGGATCGCGTTTCCCTACATCCTGTTCATCTCGCTCGCGGCGCTCCTGTCCGGCGCGCTGAACGCCACCGGACGGTTCACCGCCGCCGCCGCCGCGCCGGTGCTGCTGAACGTGATCCTCGTGTCGATGATGGCGGGGGCTTCGGTGCTGGGTATCGACGTTTCCCGCGCGCTGATCTGGGCGATCCCCGTGGCGGGCCTGGCGCAGATGGCGCTGGTCTGGACCGCCGCACGCCGGGCCGGAATCGTGATCCGGCTGAAGCGTCCGCGCCTGACGCCCGACATGCGCCACCTCGTCGCCGTCGCGGTCCCCGCCGCGCTGTCGGGCGGTGTGGTCCAGGTGAACCTGCTGGTCGGGCAACAGGTCGCGTCCTATTACGACCGCGCCGTCGGCTGGCTGTTCGCGGCGGACCGGCTGTACCAGCTGCCGCTCGGCGTCGTCGGGATCGCCGTCGGCGTGGTGCTTCTGCCGGACCTGTCCCGCCGCCTGCGGGCGGGCGACACCGCCGGATCGCGCGCCGCGCTGTCGCGGGCGGCCGAGATCTCGCTGATGCTGACGATCCCCTCGGCCGTGGCGCTGGTGGTGATCCCGCTGCCGCTCGTGTCGGTGCTGTTCGAACGGGGCGCGACAACGGCGGCGGACAGCCGCGCCATCGCGCTGGCCGTTGCCGTCTACGGGCTGGGCCTGCCGGCCTTCGTCATGCAGAAGATCATCCAGCCGCTCTACTTCGCGCGCGAGGACACGCGGACCCCGTTCCGCTTCGCGCTGGTGTCGATGGTGGTGAACGCGGCGCTGGCCATTGGCCTTGCCCCGGTGATCGGCTGGATCGCCACGGCCATCGCAACCACAGCCGCCGCATGGGCCATGGCGCTGCTGCTGATCCTCGGCGCCCGTCCGATGGGCGACGTGGCGCGCTTCGACGACCGTCTGCGCCGCCGCCTGCCGCGGATCGTGCTGGCCGCACTGATCATGGGCGCGGCGTTGTGGCCGGCCTGGCAGCTTCTGATGCCGTGGCTCGCCATGTCCGGCATCCGCTTCGCGGCGCTGCTGGTGCTGGTCCTGTGGGGCATGCTGGTCTTCTTTGCCGTCGGCCAGCTGATCGGCGCGGTGAACCTGCCGGAACTGCGCGCGACCCTGCGGCGCAGAAAAAGCTGACCCCGGCATGAAACCGCGACCCGTTCCGCGCGTTATGGCAAGGCGTAACGAGGACGGGGGACGGTATGACCGGCTTGGCGACGATCGAAGACGCGAAGGACCGGCGCACCGCCACCACGGCGGCGACGCCCCAGACGCGTATCCGCAGCCTGATCACTGCACAGGAAATGTTTCCGGCCCTTGAACGGATGTTCCTCGAGGCCGAGCACGAGATCTGCCTGTCGTTCCGCATCTTCGATGCGCGCACGATGCTGCGCTCGGACGAGGCGAAGGCGCTGGAGCTCAAGACATGGGCCGATCTCATGGCGCATGTCTCCGGCAAAGGCGTGAAGGTCCGGATGCTGCTGGCCGACTTCGACCCCATTTTCGCCGGGGACCTGCATCGCGAGGCATGGGCCTCGGCCCGCATCTTTGCCTGCCGCCTGTCCGACGATGCAGAGCTGATCTGCGCGATGCACGAATGCAAATCGGCGCCGATGTGGAAGTGGATTTTCCGCAAGCCCGTCGCCGACCGGATCGAGGAACTCAAGCGCATCCCGGACGAGACCCGCACGCCGTTCCAGAACCGCGCCATCAAGGGCGACTGGGAGCTGCGCCCGGTGACGTTGCATCAGAAGCTGGCGGTGGCCGACGGCAAGACCGCCATCATCGGCGGTCTGGACGTCGATGAACGTCGCTGGGACACCCAAGACCACGACCAGCGGCAGGACGAGACATGGCACGACGTCAGCGTGCTGGTGCAGGGCCCCGTGACGCGCGCCATCCGCGCGCATTTCGCGGAATGCTGGAAACGCGGGATGGAGTGCGGCGGGACGGTCTTCACCGAAAAGGTGTCGCCGGTCGAGGATGCCGGCAGTGTGCCGACGCCGAACCTGCCCGCGCCGCGCGTGCTGCGGACGCTGTCCTGCCGCGGCAACGCGACGATCCAGCTCGGCGCGAAGCCCGAGCTGAAGGAACACGAGGAGGCGCATATCGCGGCCTTCGATCGCGCGAAGCGGTCGATCTACATCGAGACCCAGTTCTTCCGCCATGCCCCGATCGCCCGCGCCCTTGCCCGTGCGGCGAAGCGCGAAACGGAGCTGGAACTGGTCCTGCTGATGCCGACCGAGCCCGAGCGCATCATCATCGACGGCCAGGAAGGGTTCGACAGCCGTCACGCGCAGGCCCTGCAGATCCGCTGCCTCGACATCTGCCGCCGCGCCTTCGGTGACCGGATGACTGTCGTCTCGCCCGCGCAGCCCCGCCCCGCCAAGGAGGGCGAGCGCCTGCCGGTGAAGGGCGCGAGCATCGTCTATGTCCACTCCAAGGTCACGCTGGTTGATGACCACACCGGCATCGTCGGATCGGCCAACCTGAACGGCCGCTCGATGAGGTGGGACACCGAGGCCTCGATCATGTTCCACGGGGCCGAGGATGTCGCGGACCTGCGCAATCGGCTGGCGAAGATCTGGCTGAGCGATCACCTCGGCCAGTCGGATCCGCGCCGTGCCGCCGTCTGGGAAAAGGCCGCGCAGCGCAACGCCAAGCTGGAGCCCGAGGACCGGATCGGCTTCATCATGCCCTACCCGGAAAAGCGCAACCGCCGCTTTGCCCGGTTCATGCCGATCCTGCCGCCCGAAATGTTCTGAGCGTCAGTCGCGCCGCATCTTGCGCATCAGGGCACCGAACCCGCCCGGCACAAGGATCGGCGCGATCACGAAGCCGGTGACGGCCCCGGTGATGTCAGCGATCCACGTCCAGTCGGTGCCGAAGAACACGCCGAAGACCAGTTGCAGCAGCATCAGCACGCCGATCAGCGTGAAGGCCGTCGCCTGCGGCCCGCCGGTGGCCTTCAGCCGCACCCATAGCAGGTAGGTGAAGACGCCGATCAGCCCGTAGACGCCGGGAAAGGCACCGATCAGGGGATAATCCCCCGCGTCGATCAGGCCATAGGCCAGCGCGCCGGCCACCGCCGACAGCATGAAGGCCCCGATCACCGGCAGCGACCCGGTCACCTCGCCCACCCACTTGCCGAGCGCCAGCAGCATCACGCAGGCGAAGACAGCCGAGGTGAACGCGCCGTGCACGAAAGGATAGGTGACGAAGCGGATCATGTGTTCCGTGGGATAGCGGCCCTGTTCGATCATCCAGTCGAAGACCGGCGAAAAGAACCCGTAATCGCGGATCGCGTTCAGCCGCCAGCCGACCGCCTGCGGCCCGCCGAGGATACCGCGCTGGCCGAGGCTGAGGACCACCTCGACCGCGACGATCAGCATGAAAATCACCACCACGCCCCAGGGCAGCGGGTTCACCGGGCGTTCGCCGCGCGGAATGTCGTCGTCGTGATAGGCCATCTGCCACCCCTGCCCGTTGTCGCGGGGCCTGTCCTTGACGCCCCTTCCGGGCATGGGTAAGCGAGCAGAGCGCGAAAATCCAGACACCGGAGACGTCACATGTCAGAGGCCGCCGCACAGTTTAGCCCGCGGGTCTTCTCGGGCATCCAGCCCTCGGGCGGCCTGACGCTGGGCAATTACCTCGGCGCGATCCGCCGTTTCGTCGACATGCAGAACGACGGGATCGAGACGATCTACTGCATGGTCGACCTGCACGCGATCACCGTCTGGCAGGACCCGGAGGCGCTGCGCCGCAACACGCGCGAACTGGCGGCGGGCTACATCGCTTCGGGCCTCGATCCGGCGAAATCAATCCTGTTCAACCAGAGCCAGGTTGTCGAGCACACGCAGCTTGCGTGGATCTTCAACTGCGTCGCCCGCATGGGCTGGATGCAGCGGATGACCCAGTGGAAGGACAAGGCGGGCAAGAACCAGCAGAACGCCTCGCTTGGCCTCTTCGCCTATCCGGCGCTGATGGCCGCCGACATCCTAGTCTACCACGCGACCCATGTTCCCGTGGGCGAGGACCAGAAACAGCACGTCGAACTGACCCGCGACATCGCGATCAAGTTCAACCACGACTTCAAGACGGACTTCTTCCCGATCACCGAGCCGGTGATCGAAGGGACGGCCACCCGCGTCATGTCCCTGCGCGACGGGTCCAAAAAGATGTCCAAGTCCGACCCTTCGGACATGAGCCGCATCAACATGACCGACGACGCCGACGCGATCTCCAGCAAGATCCGCAAGGCGCGCACCGATCCCGACGCCCTGCCCTCCGAGGTCGCGGGGCTGGCCGAGCGGCCCGAGGCGCGGAACCTCGTCAACATCTACGCGGCGCTGTCGGACACCGACCTCGCCGGCGCGCTGAAGGACGTGGGCGGCAAGCAGTTCGCCGAGTTCAAGCCGATGCTGGCCGACCTGGCGGTGGCCAAGCTGTCGCCGATCTCGTCCGAGATGGCGCGGCTGATGCAGGCCCCGGAGGAAATCGACCGCATCCTCGCCGACGGCGCGGGCCGCGCACGCGCCATTGCCGCGCCGATCCTCAAACGGACCTACGAGATCGTGGGGATGGTGGGCGCCTGAGCGGCATCCGCCGCCTCCACGGGGCCGACGCCCCGGCCTTTCGCGCCCTGCGGCTGGAGGCGTTCGGCCTGCATCCGCGCGACTTTCGCTTTGCGCCCGAGGACGAGGCCTCCATCCCGCTGTCCGAAACCGCCGCGCGGCTGGACCGCGACTGCGTCATCGGGGCGGAGATGGACGGCGCACTGATCGGCATCGGCGGGCTCGGGCGTGTGGCAGGTGCCAAGCTCGACCATCGCGCCCTGCTCTGGGGCATGTATGTCCGCGCGGCGCATCGCGGCACCGGCGTGGCGGATGCGATCATGGCGGCGCTGCTCGATCACGCGCGGGGCCTCGTGGACAGCGTCGTGCTGACGGTCGTGGACGGCAACCCGCGGGCGCAGGCGTTCTATGCCCGCTGGGGTTTTGCCGTCTACGGCACCGATCCCGGCGTCATCCGCCTGCCCGATGGCGACAGCCTTGACGAAATCCTGATGATCCGGCACCTGCGCTGACCGCCCGGCACGGGCCGACATGCACAGATCCCGTGCGATAATCGACCTAACGCGGCATCCGTGCACGGACTATCTTGGGCGCAACGAAAGGATCGTCCAATGACCACCCCCGTCCATCCCGAAGCCCGCATCGGGCACGTCCACCTCAAGGTCGCCGACCTCGACCGCGCCATCGCCTTCTACTCCGGCGTGCTGGGGTTCGAGGTCACGCAGAAATACGGCAAGCAGGCCGCGTTCCTGTCGGCGGGCGGCTACCACCACCACATCGGCCTGAACACCTGGGAAAGCCGCGGCGGCACGCCCGCACCACGTGGGCACACAGGCCTCTACCACACCGCGTTCCTCTACCCCGACCGCGCGCAGCTGGCGGACGCCCTGCGCCGCGTGGTCGAGGCCGGGATCCACATCGACGGCGCGGCGGATCACGGCGTGAGCGAGGCGATCTACCTGACCGACCCCGACGGCAACGGCGTGGAGCTCTACCGCGACCGGCCCGAGGCGGAATGGCCCCGCGACGGCCGTGGCCAGCTCGAGATGTACAACGCCCCGCTCGACCTCGACCTGCTGCTGACCGAGGCCCCGGCACGCTGAGCGCCTGACACCGGGCGGCGCGTCGTCACCGAATCGTTTCATTCCCTGCCTAGGGTGCGCCACGCAAGCGACCACCCCGAGCAGGACCCACGATGACGCGCCAGCCCCTCTCCTTCGACGCCTACGACGAAGCGATCTCTCCCCGTCCCGAAACCACCGAGTTCGACCGCGTGGTCGACAGCGCCCTGTCGCGGCGCGGGTTCCTCGGCGTGATGACCTTCGGCCTCGGCGCCTTCCTCTCCGGGACCTCGGCGCTCGGCCGGGCCGCGCAGGCGGCCACCGACCGCTTCGGGTTCACCCAGATCGCCGCCTCGACCGCCGACACGATCACCCTGCCGGAAGGCTTCGAATGGAAACCCGTCGTGCTCTGGGGCGATCCGCTGTTCGCCGACGCCCCGGCCTTCGACCCGGAGACGCGCGGCACCGCCGCCACGCAGGCCCGTGCCTTCGGCGACAACAACGACGGCATGTCGATCTTCTACCGCGACGGCCGCCACGTCATGGCGGTCAACAACGAATACACCAACGTCGCCACCCTCTGGCGCGCGCCCGAGGCCGCCACCGACGACGATGTCGAAAAGGGCATGATGGCGCACGGCGTCTCGGTCTTCGAAGTGCGCGAGACCGGCACGGGCTGGGAAATCGTCAAGGACAGCCCGCTGAACCGCCGCATCACCCCCCGGACCGAGATGGAGCTGACCGGCCCCGCCGCCGGCCACGACCTGCTGAAGACCGAGGCCGATCCGACCGGCACCCGCACCCTCGGCACCTGGAACAATTGCGGCAACGGTGAAACGCCGTGGGGCACCTACCTGACCTGCGAGGAAAACTTCAACGGCTACTTCTCGGCCGCCGACGAAGCGCACGAGGTGCCCGCCGAACTGAAGCGCTACGGCGTCTCGGCCAAGGACTGGGGCTATGGCTGGGCCCGCGTCGATCCCCGCTTCGACGTCGCGCAGAATCCGAACGAGCCGAACCGCGCGGGCTACGTGGTGGAAATCGACCCCTTCGACCCCGAAGCCATGCCGAAGAAGCGCACCGCCCTCGGCCGCTTCAAGCACGAGAACGCCGCCTGCACCATCGCCGCCAATGGCCGTGTGGTGGTCTATCTGGGCGATGACGAGCGGGGCGAGTTCCTCTACCGCTTCGTCTCCGACGGCGTCTTCTCGGCCACCGGCGACAATGGCGACCTGCTGGACGCGGGCACCCTCTACGTCGCGAAGTTCTCGGACGAGATGACCGGCGAATGGGTCCCCCTGACGCCCGAAGCGACCGGCATGACCGCGCCCGAGATCGCGATCCACACCCGCCAGGCCGGATCCGCCGTCGGCGCGACCACGATGGACCGCCCCGAATGGGTGGCCGTGAACCCGGCGAGGGTCGAAGCCTTCGTCGCGCTCACCAACAACAAGAACCGGGGCGTGAAACCGAACGCGGGCGGCGACGAGACCCCCGTCAACGGCCCGAACCCGCGTGAGAAGAACGACTACGGCCAGATCCTGCGGATCGTGCCGGATGCCGAGGACCACAGCGCCGACAGCTTCACGTGGTCGCTCTTCGCGCTGGCCGGCAACCCGGAGGTCCATCAGGACGCCTATGCCGGGTCGGACAACGTCAACGCGGGCAACATGTTCAACTCGCCCGACGGGATGAGCTTCGACTCGACCGGCCTGCTGTGGATCCAGACCGACGGCAACTATTCGAACGAAGGCGACTTCGCCGGGCACGGCAACAACCAGATGCTGGCGGGCGATACCGCGACCGGAGAGATCCGCCGCTTCCTCGTCGGCCCGCGCGAATGCGAGGTGACCGGCATGTGCTTCTCGCCCGACAAGCGGACCATGTTCGTCGGCATCCAGCATCCGGGCGAGGACGGCGGCTCCACCTTCCCGAACGGCGGCGTCCCCCGCTCTGGCGTCTTCGCCGTCACCCGAACCGACGGCGGCCTGATCGGCTGACGCAAACCCCATTCATCCCCCCAAGACCTTTTCAGCACCTGACCCTTTTCCCAATACTCAGCCCCCGGCCTCCCCGCGGCCGGGGGCGTCCTTTTGCCGGTCCCCCGCGCTTCCCCTCCCCCGGCGGCTCTGCCATACAGTCCGCGGAACAAGAACGGAGGCACCGATGGCGACCGGCACCAACCTGCGCACCTATTTCGAAGGCGCATGGCACGAGGGCGACATCGCCGTGATGAAGGCGGGCGACCACGGGTCGTGGCTCGGCACCACGGTGTTCGACGGCGCGCGGATGGCACATGGCCTCGTCCCCGACCTCGCCGCGCACCTCGCCCGCGTGAACCGCTCGGCCGAGGCGCTGATGATCACGCCGACTGTGACGACCGAGGCGATGCTCGACATCGTCCGCGAGGGCCTCCGCGCCTATGCGCCCGACGCGCCGGTCTACATCCGGCCGATGTACTGGGCGCTCGAAGGCGGCGACCTCGGCGTCGCGCCCAAGATGGGCGAAACCGGCTTCTGCGTCGCGCTCGAGGAAATCCCGATGGCCCCGCCCGAGGCCGCGACGACGCTCGGCCGCACCCGCTTCCGCCGCCCCACGCTCGATTGCGCTGTGACGAACGCCAAGGCGGGCTGCCTCTATCCGAACAACGCCCGCATGCTGATCGAGGCCCGCGCACGGGGCTTCGGCAATGCGCTGGTTGCCGACGCCATGGGCAACGTGGCCGAAACGGCCACCGCGAACGTCTTCATGGTGAAGGACGGCGAGGTCTTCACCCCGATCGCCAACGGCACCTTCCTCGCCGGCATCACCCGCTCGCGCCATATCGCCAACCTCTGCGCCGACGGCGTGACGGTCCACGAAACCGTCCTGACCTTCGAGGATTTCGAAACGGCGGACGAGGTCTTCCTCTCGGGCAACCTGATGAAGGTCACCCCCGTCACCGCCTTCGAGGACACGCAGTACCAGATCGGCCCCGTCACCCGCCGCGTGCGCGAGCTCTACTGGGACTGGGCCGCCTCGGAACCTCTGTAAGGCCGCTCGCCACACCTTGCGGAGTGTCTCGCAGGTCCCCTGCTTCTTCTGGTTCCAAATACTTTCGGGGGTGAATTGCGGGCACAGCCCGCAAGAGGGGGCAGACAGCCCCCTCAGGACCTTCAGGTCCCGGCACGTCCGGCCTCGATGGCCGGACGGGACGCGCCCCTCCCCGGTCTACTCCGCCGCGACCGCCTTGGGATCGGCCAGCGCCACCACATCCATCATGATCGTGTTCAGCTCGAAATCCTTGGGCGTGTAAACCTTGGCCACTCCGGCGGCCAACAACGCCCTCGCATCCGCGTCCGGGATGATCCCGCCCACGATCACCGGGACATGCCCCAGCCCCGCAGCACGCATCCGCTCCAGCACGTCCTCGACCAGCGGCATGTGCGACCCTGACAGGATCGACAGCCCGACCACATGCGCCCCGTCGGCGCGGGCCTTCTCCACGATCTCCTCGGGCGTCAGCCGGATTCCTTCATAGCTGATGTCCATCCCGCAGTCGCGGGCACGGAAGGCGATCTGCTCCGCCCCGTTGGAATGTCCGTCCAGCCCCGGCTTTCCGATCACGAACTTCAGCCGCCGCCCCAGCTTGTCGCTGACCGCGTCGACGGCCTCGCGGATGTCGTCCAGCCCCTCGGTCTTGTTCGACACACCCGCCGCGACCCCCGTGGGCCCGCGGTATTCGCCATGCACCTTCCGCATCTGCGCGGCCCATTCGCCCGTCGTGACACCGGCCTTGGCCGCCGCGATCGAGGCGGGCATCACGTTCTCGCCCTTTGCCGCCGCCTCGCGCAGCGCCGCCAGCGCGGCCTTGACCGCCGCCTCGTCGCGCCCGGCCCGCCAGGCGTTCAGACGCTCGATCTGGTCGGCCTCGACCGCCGGATCGACGGTCATGATCCCGCCCTCCTCGTCCACCAGCGGCGAAGGCTCGCCCTGCTGCCACGCGTTCACGCCGACCACGACGGTCTCGTTCCGCTCGATCCTGTTCAGCCGCTCTGCGTTGGAATCCACCAGCCGCGACTTCATGTATTCGATCGCCTTCACGGCGCCGCCCATGGAATCGAGGTTCGCGAGCTCGGCCCGCGCGCCCTCTTTCAGCGCCGCGACCTTACGGTCCACCGCCGGGTTGCCGTCGAACAGGTCGTCGTATTCCAGAAGGTCCGTCTCGTAGGCCATGATCTGCTGCATCCTCAGAGACCACTGCTGGTCCCACGGACGCGGCAGGCCGAGCGCCTCGTTCCACGCGGGCAGCTGGACCGCACGGGCGCGGGCTTTCTTGGACAGCGTCACCGCCAGCATCTCAAGCAGGATGCGGTAGACGTTGTTCTCGGGCTGCTGCTCGGTCAGGCCGAGCGAGTTCACCTGAACCCCGTAGCGGAAGCGGCGGTATTTCTCCTCCTCCACCCCGTAACGCTCGGCGCAGATCTCGTCCCACAGGTCCACGAAGGCGCGCATCTTGCACATCTCGGTGACAAAGCGGATCCCCGCGTTCACGAAGAAGCTGATCCGCCCCACGACCGTCGGGAAATCCTCGGCCGGGACGCGCGGTTTCAGCTCGTCCAGCACGGCGATGCCGGTGGCCAGCGCATAGGCCAGTTCCTGCTCCGGCGTCGCGCCCGCTTCCTGCAGGTGGTAGGAGCAGACGTTCATCGGATTCCACTTGGGCACCTCGCGGTAGCAGTATTCCGCCACGTCCGCGATCATCTTGAGGCTCGGCTGCGGCGGGCAGATATAGGTGCCGCGGCTGAGGTATTCCTTGATCAGGTCGTTCTGCACCGTGCCCTGCAGGACCGACGGATCGGCCCCCTGCTCCTCGGCCACCGCGATATAGAGCGCCAGCAGCCACGGCGCCGTCGCGTTGATCGTCATCGAGGTGTTCATCTGCGCCAGCGGGATCTGGTCGAACAAGGTCCGCATGTCCCCGAGGTGGCTGACCGGCACGCCGACCTTGCCGACCTCGCCCTTGGCCAGCACGTGGTCGCTGTCATAACCCGTCTGGGTCGGCAGGTCGAAGGCCACCGACAGGCCGGTCTGCCCCTTGGAGAGGTTCATCCGGTAGAGCTCGTTCGACTTCGCGGCCGTGGAATGGCCGGAATAGGTGCGGAAGAGCCAGGGTTTGTCCTTTTTCGCGGCATCGGTCATGACGGGCACTCCGTGAATCCTGCGGGTAATATTCTTTCGTCTGGCGACAGGTATCGGAAAGAATATGGCAATGTCAACTTGCTGCGCCGCGGCAACTGCAGGGAATCGGCAGCGCCTGCGGCCCCCTGGACCATACCGTGGTTGCGCGCCGTTCACGCATCCGGACCGGCTCGGGCCGAGCAGAGACCGAAGTTGGCGCATGCATGCCTGTCCCCGCGCCTTTCCTGCGGCGATTTCGCCCAAGCCTGCGGCAGTTTCGGAACGGCTTTCCGCACTGCGCATATTTGCAGAGGTGGGCGAAGCGGACTCGGTGTAGGCTGGTCAAAGAGGAGCTGGACCGGGCGCGACCTTCGCATCCGCCGCGCAACATTCTGCGCCTGCTCGGTCATAAAATTACAAAAGTGACCCTCCACGGGATTGCAATGTTGCGCACCCGATTATATTCGGTGGAGCACAACTCGCGATTCTGCATCGCGGCATCGACTTTCAGGAGGCTCCCCATGGCTCTCGACAAGGACACCGGCATCGCGGCGTATGAAGCGCCCGAGAAGGACCTGTATGAAATTGGCGAACTGCCGCCGCTCGGCTACGTCCCCAAGAAGATGTATGCATGGGCAATCCGCCGTGAACGTCACGGCGAACCCGACAAGTCCTTCCAGGTGGAGGTCGTGGACGTCCCCACGCTCGACAGCCACGAGGTGCTCGTCCTCGTGATGGCCGCAGGCGTCAACTACAACGGTGTCTGGGCGGGCCTCGGGGTTCCGATCAGCCCCTTCGACGTCCACAAGGCGCCGTTCCACATCGCGGGCTCCGACGCCTCGGGCGTGGTCTGGGCGGTCGGCGACAAGGTCACCCGCTGGAAGGTGGGCGACGAGGTCGTGATCCACTGCAACCAGGACGACGGCGACGACGAGGAATGCAACGGCGGCGACCCGATGTTCTCGCCCTCCCAACGGATCTGGGGCTACGAGACGCCGGACGGCTCCTTCGCCCAGTTCACCAACGTGCAGGCGCAGCAGCTGATGCCGCGGCCCAAGCACCTGACCTGGGAGGAAAGCGCCTGCTACACACTGACGCTGGCCACCGCCTACCGGATGCTCTTCGGCCACCACCCGCACGAGCTGAAGCCGGGCCAGAACGTTCTGGTCTGGGGCGCGTCGGGCGGCCTCGGCTCCTTCGCGATCCAGCTGATCAACACCGCCGGTGCGAACGCGATCGGCGTGATCTCAGATGAGGACAAGCGCCAGTTCGTGATGGATCTGGGCGCCAAGGGCGTCATCAACCGCAAGGATTTCAATTGCTGGGGCCAGCTGCCCACGGTCAACTCGCCCGAGTACAAGGAGTGGTTCACCGAAGTCCGCAAGTTCGGCAAGGCGATCTGGGACATCACCGGCAAGGGCGTGAACGTCGACATGGTGTTCGAGCACCCCGGCGAGTCGACCTTCCCGGTCTCGACCTTCGTCTGCAAGATGGGCGGCATGGTCGTGATCTGCGCGGGCACCACCGGCTACAACCTGACGATGGACGCCCGCTATGTCTGGATGCACCAGAAGCGCATCCAGGGCTCGCACTTCGCCCACCTCAAGCAGGCGGCTGCCGCCAACAAGCTGATGGTGGAGCGCCGGATCGACCCCTGCATGTCCGAGGTTTTCCCCTGGGCCGAGATCCCCGATGCGCACATGAAGATGCTGCGCAATCAGCACAAGCCCGGCAACATGGCGGTGCTGGTCCAGTCCCCGCGCACCGGTCTGAGGACCGTCGAGGACGTGGTCGAGGCCGGCAAGGTCTGATCCAGCCAATTAAATGCTCCGACGGCTCCCGATTCGCCCCTGGCAATCGGGAGCCTTTTTTTATTTTTCACAGCCATAAAATTTCAATGGGTTGCGCAGCAGACTCATCCCCGCATCTGGCGGGTTGCCAAGGTTATTTCATTCATCAAACTGCAATTCTGAAATATCTCCGGACAAACGGTCGGAATTTTCTTTTGCATTCCAAATCCATTAAGATGAAGGGTGTGTGAATATGGGTTCCAGTCTTGCGAGGAGGGTTCGGACCCATCCTGCGGGCCTTGTGGAACGGCGCCGCGATGCACCCGGTCATGACCCATGTCAGTGAATGCATCTCGGCCCCGCCGTTACGACAATCAGGGAAGACCAGCATGATCGCCCCGTCCTGCACAGCGCGTTTTCCGGAGCTCCGGCGCGAAATTGCCGAGGCCGAGACTCTGGCCGAGCTGAAATCCGCGATACTGCACACGCGGGACGCACTGGGCATCGACCACTGCTTCTACCACTTGGTGTCCGCCGCGGTCCGGCCCAACGGATTCGGGACCTTTCCAGACAAATGGGAACGCCGGTATTACGAAACCGGATACAATACCGTGGACCCCGTCGCGACGGGCTGCCGGGCGCGATTCGATCCGGTGCCCTGGCAGGATCTGGACTGGACCGATCCCGTGGTCCGGCAGTTCATCTATGAGTCGCACAGCATGGGCCTGAGTCCGCAGGGCTTTTCGTTCCCCATTCACGGCCCGTTGGCCGAATTCGCGGTATTCTCGGTGAATCACGATTGCGAGGACGCGGAATGGGCGGAGTTCACCACCGCCCATGCCGATACCCTGTTGCTGCTCGCCCACGCGTTCCACGCGCGGGCACGGGGCATTCTGTCGCCCTCGCTGGCCAGGCGGCAGCTGACCCGCCGCGAAACCGAGGTCGTCCGCCTGATTGCGCGCGGCAACAGCCGGGCCGAGGCGTCGCGGTTGCTCGAAATCTCGGAACATACGCTGCGCGCGCATCTGGAATCCGCCCGTGAAAAGCTGAACGCGCAGAACACGATGCACACGATCGCGCAGGCAGTCGGGTCGGGTCAGATCGTGCTCTGACCCGCTGGCGCCGCCCGCCAGTGGCGGATAGTGTCGCGCCATGACCGCCCCCGCGCCGACATCCCGACTGACGCTCAGCCACGATCAGGCCGATGCCCATGACCGCATCGCCGAGGTGCTGCGCGAAGCAGGCGTCGATCTGGACGAGGGCACGACGCAACCGCCGGGCGGCGGCAAGTCGCGTGTGATGGCCGTCACCGGCAAGGCCGGGTCGGGCAAGACATTGCTGCTGGCGGAACTGGTCCGCGCTGCACGCGCTGCGGGAATGGGGATCGTCTCGGGCGATTACGAACCGAAGAAGGGCAAGGACAAGCGCACGCTCGCCATCCTCGCGCCCACGAACAAGGCCGCGTCGGTCCTGCGCCTGCGCGGCGTGCCCGCGACGACGATCCACCGCATCCTCTACACTCCGGTCTACGACCCGGAATACGAACGCATCGCCGAATGGCTGGCGGGCGAAGGCGACCGGCCGGTGATCGAGGGGCTGGCCGATGTCGCGCTCGACCGGGCCTATGCGTTCTACCAGACCAATAACTCGATCCCCGGCGCGCTGGCGGCCGCCGGTTTGCGCGGCTCGGACTTCATCACCGGCTGGAAACGGCGGGACGATCCGCTGGACATCGGTTTTGTCGACGAGGCGTCGATGCTGGACGACCGCCAGTTCGAGGATCTGAAGGAGATTTTTCCGACGCTCCTGATCTTCGGCGACCCGGCGCAGCTCGCCCCCGTCAACCAGTCGGGCAAGATGGTGTTCGAAAGCCTGCCCGCCCCCGCCGTGATGCACCTGGACCGCATCCACCGGCAGGACGCCGACAACCCGATCCTCGACCTCGCCCATGCCCTCGCCGACCCGGAGGTCGATTTCGAGCGGTTCGAACGCATGGTCGAGGACGCCGCCCGGAGCGACGACCGCGTGGTGATGGGCCAGCGGGTCGAGGTCGACCTGATGGCCCGTTCGCCTGCGCTGGTCTGGCGCAACGTGACGCGCATCCGGCTGATCAATGCCTTCCGCTCGGTCTACGGCGCGCCCGAGGACAGCCTGCTGCCGGGCGAGCCGCTGATCTGCGACGGGATCGAACTGCCGCTCAAGCACCGCAACCGGCGGCTGGATCTGGAGGCGCGGGGCCTGATCAAGGGCGCGCAGGTGATCTATCTCGGGCCGGGGCGCAAGCCGGGGTTCTCGCAACTGCACGTCGTGGGCGCCGAAAGCCCGCAGGTCAGCGCGTCCTCGATCATCAAGATCGAGAAGCCGGACGAGGAAGAGCCCTTCATCCCCTACGCCGCCAAGATGGGCGCGGCCTTTCTGCACGGCGCGGCGGTGACGATCCACAAGGCGCAGGGCTCGCAATGGGAAAACGTGCAGGTCTTTGCGCCCGACCTCTGGGCCGCCGCGCGCACCGGGCGAAACGAGGCCGGGCAGCCGCTGTGGAAACGACTGGCCTATGTCGCCATCACGCGGGCGGAACAGCGCCTGTTCTGGGTGGTCCGCAACCGCCTGTCGAAACCGGACGGCCCGCTGCGCGTCGATGACCTGAGGGTCGCGCCCGCGCCCCTGACACTCACCGCCGAGGAGGACGGCCAATGAAGAGCATCCTGATCACCGGGGCGTCGTCCGGCATCGGCGCGACCTGCGCGCGCCTGTTCCTGGACGAAGGCTGGCGGGTCGGCCTGCTGGCCCGCCGCGCGGCGGAACTGGAGGCGGTGGCGGACGGGCATGAGAATGCGCTCTGCCTGCCCGCCGACGTGACGGACGAGGCGGCGGTGGATGCAGCCTTCGACGCCTTCACCGGCTGGGCCGGGCGGATCGACGTGCTGTTCAACAACGCCGGCGCCTTCGGCACCGCGCGCTACATCGACGAGATGCCGGTCACTGATTTCCGCGCCATTGTCGACCTGAACGTGACCGGCATGTTCCTTGCCGCCCGCGCCGCCTTTGGCCGGATGCGCCGGCAGGACCCGCAGGGCGGGCGGATCATCAACAACGGCTCGATCTCGGCCCATGTGCCGCGCGCGAAGTCGGTGGCCTACACGACGACCAAGCATGCCGTCACCGGCCTGACCCGGACCCTGTCGCTTGACGGGCGCGACTTCGACATCGCCTGCGGCCAGATCGACATCGGCAACGCCCGCACCCCGCTGCTGGACGAGGCGATCCGGTCAGGACGCGCCGGCGATCAGCCGCAGACGATGCATGTCGATCACGCAGCCCGCGCGGTCCTCAACATGGCCACGCTCCCGCCCGAGGCGAACGTGCAGTTCATGACGATCATGGCGACGAAAATGCCGTATATCGGACGCGGCTGAACAGGGGTTAGACCATTGCGGCAACGCGGCAATCGGGCGTAGGAAAGGACATGCAAGTCTACCTCCCGATAGCCGAAGTGTCGGTCAACCTCTTCGCCCTTCTGGGGATTGGCGGGCTTGTCGGGGTGCTTTCGGGCATGTTCGGTGTCGGCGGCGGGTTCCTGATCACGCCGCTGCTGTTCTTTGCCGGGATCCCGCCCGCCGTGGCGGTGGCGACCAGCGCGAACCAGATCGTGGCCTCGTCCTTCTCGGGCCTTCTGGCCCATCTCAGGCGCAAGACGGTGGACATCCGGATGGGCCTGATCCTGTTGATCGGCGGTATGATCGGCTCGGGCGGGGGCATCTTCGTCTTCAACATGCTCAAGGCGCTCGGGCAGGTCGATCTGCTGGTGCGGCTTTGTTACGTGGTCTTCCTCGGGATCGTCGGCGCGCTGATGTTCGTGGAATCCGTCCGCGCCCTGCGCCGCAAACCCGGCACGCCGGGCAAATCCCGCAAGCGCAAGCATTCGACATGGGTGCACACGTGGCCGCTCAAAATGCGGTTCCGCACCTCGCAGCTCTATATCTCGGTGATCCCGCCGATCCTCGTCGGTCTTTCGGTCGGGGTGCTGGCCGCGATCATGGGGGTCGGCGGCGGGTTCATCATGGTGCCCGCGATGATCTACCTGCTGGGGATGCCGACCAAGGTCGTGGTCGGTACATCGCTGTTCCAGATCATCTTCGTCACCGCCTTCACCACTTTCCTGCACGCCACGACGAACCACACGGTGGACCTGATGCTGGCGCTGGTGCTGATCGTCGGCGGGGTCATCGGCGCGCAGATCGGGACCCAGATCGGGCTCAGGATGCGGGCCGAACAGCTGCGCGTCCTGCTGGCCAGCCTCGTGCTGCTGGTCTGCGGCAAGCTGGCGCTGGACCTGCTGCTGCGTCCGGACGAGCTGTATGTCATCGGAACCGCAGCTGGATGATGCGCCTTGTCGCCATATGCCTCGCCCTGCTGGCCGCCTGTTCTGCCGCCTGTTCTCCCGCCCGCGCGCAGGAAGAGGTTGTGCTGGGCCTGTCGCAGAACCGCGTGCAGATCACCGCGAATTTCGACGGGTCCGAGATCCTGATCTTCGGCGCGGTCAAGCGCGAGTCGAAGATCCCCGAGATTCCGCTGGACGTCATCGTCACCGTCGCGGGCCCGTCCCGGCCGGTGGTGGTGCACCGCAAGGACCGTGTGCTGGGCATCTGGGTCAATGCCGAAACCAGCGAGATCGACAGCGCGCCGACCTTCTATACCGTCGCGACCACCGGCCCGCTGAACGAGGTGCTGAGCCATACCGAGGATCTGCGCCATTCCATCACCATCCGGCGTGCCGTGCGGTCGGTCGGATCAGGCGTCGCGGATCCCGGTGCCTTCATGCGGTCGCTGGTGCGTATCCGCGAAGAGGCCGGGATTTATCGCCTGCAGGAAAACGAGGTGGAGATGGACCAGCAGACCCTGTTCCGCACCCGCGTCGCCCTGCCCGCGAACCTGACCGAGGGCGGTTACGAAACGCGCGTCTTCCTGACCCGGCAGGGCAAGGTCGTGGCGCATTTCGACACGGTGATCGAGGTGCGCAAGGCGGGGCTGGAACGCTGGCTCTACACCATGGCGAACGAGAAATCGGCGATCTACGCGGTGTTGTCGCTGATCCTCGCCGTTGCCGCGGGATGGGGCGCCTCGGCCGGATTCCGGCTGCTGCGGGGCTGATGGCCTAACCCTTGACCCGCCGCCCGGCGATCCAGACGCCGCTCACGGCCCGGTCGTCGCCCATCATGATGGTCGGAAAGACCTCTTCCCAGATGTCACCGGCCCGCACGGACCGCTGCGCGATGGCAGGCGTGGAGGCGAGGTCGAGCGCGATGATATCCGCCTCGGCCCCCTCTGCAAGCCGCCCGATCACGCCACTCTGCCGCATCGCCTGAGCCGATCCTTCGGTCGCCAGCCACAAGAGCTGCGCGGCGTGGAGCGGGGTGCCGCGTAGCTGCCCGACCTCATAGGCCGCGGCCATCGTGCGCAGCATCGAGAAGGACGATCCGCCGCCGGTGTCGGTGGCCAGCCCCACGATCTGCCCGGACCCCTTCAGCCCGGCCATGTCGAACAGGCCGGACCCGATGAAGGTGTTCGACGTCGGACAATGCACCACCGCCGCCCCCGCCTCGCGCAGGCGGTCGCGTTCGCGGTCGGTCAGGTAGATCGCATGGCCGAACAGCGCGCCGGGGCCCAGGAGGCCGCGCGCCTCATAGGTGTCGAGGTAGTCACGCGCCTCGGGGTAGAGGTCGGCGACCCATGCGACCTCGTCCGTCTGTTCCGACAGATGGGTCTGCATCAGGCAGTCCGGGTGCTCGCCCCACAGCGCGCCGACCGCTTCCAGCTGTTCGGGCGTCGAGGTGGGCGAAAAACGGGGCGTCACCGCATAGGTGATCCGGCCCTTGCCGTGCCATGCCTCCAGCAGTGCCTTGCTGTCGTCATAGGCGCGCTGCACGTCGTCGCGCAGTCCGTCGGGCGCGTTGCGGTCCATGCAGGTCTTGCCGCCCGCCACGCGCTGGCCGCGCTTGAGCGCCTCGGCAAAGAACGCCTCGACGCTTTCGGGATGGATCGTGCAGAACGAACAGACCGAGGTTGTGCCGGCATCGGTGATCAGGTCGAAATACCGCGCGGCGATCTCGGATGCATAGGCCGGATCGGCAAACCGCATCTCCTCGGGGAAGGTGTAGCTGTTCAGCCAGTCGATCAGGCGCTTGCCCCAAGACGCGATTATGGCGGTCTGCGGATAGTGGACATGCGCATCGACAAAGCCCGGCAGGATCAGCGCCTGCCCCATGTCCTCGACCTGCGCCTGCGGATAATCGGCCTTCAGCCGGGCCGCCGGACCGACCGCCGCGATCAGCCCGTCGCGCACCAGGACCGCGCCTTGGGTGTCCACATGCGCGGCCTCGGTAACGGGCACGGCGAAGGGATCGCCGGAAAAGGTCAGAACGCGTCCGCAAATCAGTGTCTCGGCCATCTGTCCCTCCAGTCCGGCGGAGCAACGCTATCCCGTCGCAGGCGCGGCGTAAATTGCCGCGCGGGCATTGTCCCCGCCCCTGCCCGGCCTCTATTGTCGGGCTGAGGCAACGGGGAACGCGCGCGATGAACGATGAGGCGAATGCCGAGGCGGTGGAAGAGATCGAGGAAGCGCTCGACGACGACGCCTATGCGATCGACCGCAAGACGGTCGCGGCGATTCTCTATGCCGTGGACGTGGGCGACCGCGACAAGCTGATCGAGCTGATGGAGCCGCTGCACGCAGCGGACATCGCCGACCTTCTGGAACAGTTCAACCCCTATGACCGTAGGCGGCTGGTCGAGCTCTACGACAAGGAGTTCGACGGCGAGATCCTGTCGGAACTCGACGAGTCGATCCGTGAGGAGGTCATCGGCCTGCTGTCGCCGCAGGTGCTGACCGACGCCGTCCGCGAACTGGACACCGACGACGTCGTCGATCTTGTCGAATACCTCGAGGAACCGCAGCAGGAGGCGATCCTCGACGCGCTCGAGGACGTCGACCGGGTCGCCGTCCAGCAGGCGCTGACCTATCCCGAGGAATCCGCGGGCCGCCTGATGCAGCGCGAGGTGGTCGCGGTGCCCGATCACTGGACGGTGGGCGAAGCCATCGACTTCATGCGCGCCAAGGACGACCTGCCGGACCAGTTCTATCACGTGATCCTCGTCGATCCCCGGATGAAGCCCTCGGGGCACGTCGCGCTTGGCCGGCTTATGGCCTCGCCCCGCGCGACCGCGCTGATGGACATTCTGGAGCCGTCTTTCCGCACCATTCCGGTCGAACAGGACGAAGGCGACGTGGCCTATGCGTTCAACCAGTATCACCTGATCTCGGCCCCCGTGGTGGACGACGACGACCGGCTGGTCGGGGTCATCACCATCGACGACGCGATGATCGTGCTGGACGAGGAACACGAGGAAGACATCATGCGCCTCGCCGGGGTCGGCGAAGGCTCTCTGTCCGACAGCGTGCAGGAGACGATGCGCCAGCGGTTCCCCTGGCTGGCGGTGAACCTCGTGACCGCGATCCTCGCCTCGCTGGTGATCGCGCAGTTCGAGGACACGATCGCGGGGTTCGTGGCGCTGGCCGTGCTGATGCCGATCGTGGCGTCGATGGGCGGCAACGCGGGCACCCAGTCGCTGACCGTGGCGGTCCGTGCCATCGCGACGCGCGACCTGACCGGGTCGAACGTCTGGCGGGTGATCCGGCGCGAGGCGCTGGTCGGATTCGTGAACGGCGTGGCCTTCGCGGTCATCATGGGGGTGATCGGAGTGATATGGTTCGGCACCCCGATGCTGGGGGTCGTGATCGGCGCGGCGATGGTCATCAACCTCGTCATCGCCGGACTGGCCGGGACGATGATCCCGGTGCTGCTTGAGAAGGTGGGCATCGACCCCGCGCTGGCCTCGGGCGCCTTCGTGACGACCGTGACTGACATCGTCGGGTTCTTCGCCTTCCTCGGGCTGGCCGGCGTGGTGCTGTTGTGACGGCGCGGCGCCTGTGGCCGGGGTCGAGGGGGGCTGTCTGCCCCCCGGTGCGGGCTGTGCCCGCCCCTCCCCCCGAAGGTATTTGGAACCAGAAGAAGCAGGGACCGTGGGCGATCTGGACGAGGTAAAGGCCGAAGCCCGGCGTGCCGCATTCGCGCGGCGCAAGGCGGCGCATGCGGCGGCGGGGCCCGGTCGCGCGGGAGTGTTGTCGTCGGTGCTGGCGGGGTATCGCGGGGTGCCGCTGGCGGGTTACATGCCGATCCGCACCGAGATCCCGCCGCTGGCGGCGATGGAGGAGGCGGCAGCGCACGGACCGGTCGGGGTGCCGGTGATCGAGGCGCCGGGCCTGCCGCTGAAATTCGCGGTGTGGGAGCCGGACTGTGCGATGACGGACGGGCCGTTCGGCGCGCGGGTCCCGGCCGTTCTGCGGTGGATGCGCCCCGAGATCCTGATCGTGCCGCTGGTGGCCTTCGACCGGCGCGGCAACCGGCTGGGCTATGGCGGCGGGTTCTACGACCGGACGCTGGCCGGGCTGAGGGCTAAGGGGCCGGTGCTGGCGATCGGTTTCGCCTATGCGGCGCAGGAGGCCGATGATCTGCCCGTCGAGGCGACGGATGCGCCGCTGGACATGATCGTGACCGAGGCCGGGGTGATCGACCTCCGGCGGGCGGCTGGACGGTGAGCGACAACAAGACAGGCCCGACCTGCGCGGATGTCCGCGACTTCCTGGAGGCTGTGGAGCCCGCGCGGCGGCGCGCGCAGGGGCTGGAACTGCTGAGCTTCTTCGAGCGGGTCACCGGGTTCGAAGCGCGCATGTGGGGGCCGACCATCGTCGGGTTCGGCCAGTATCGCTATCGCTATGCCAGCGGGCGCGAGGGCGACTGGCTGGCCACCGGGTATTCTCCGCGCAAGGCGGCCGTCAGCGTCTACATCATGCCCGGTTATGCGGACTACGCCGAGATCCTGTCGCGGCTGGGGCCCCATCGGATGGGCAAGTCCTGCCTCTACATCACCCGGCTGGATGCCATCAACATGACGGTTCTGGAGGAACTGGTCCGTCGCGGCCTGCACGATCTCGACGCGCGCTGGCCCGTCAGTGCCGGGTGACGCAGCGTGAAAGGAACCGGTGGCGGTCTCGTGCGTAATGCACAGGCCCCTTTACAACCTGCCAGGTCCCCCTGATGCGCATTTACTCCTGCACCTGCGGCGCGCCGCTGTTCATCGACAACACCCAGTGCACCAGCTGCGGCCGCGCCGCGGGCTGGTGCGAAAGCTGCGAGGGCATGGCGGGTTTCGACACCGGCGCGGCGGGCGACTGGACCTGCGCGACCTGCGGCACCGCCGCGCGGCCCTGCGCGAACTACAGCGGGCCGGGCGTCTGCAACCGCACGGTCCGGGCGGACGATCCGCAGACCCTGTGTCGGCTCTGCGGGCTGAACGACACCGTCCCGAACCTGGAGGTGGACGGAAACCGCGATCGCTGGGCCCGGCTGGAGGCGGCGAAACGGCGGCTGATCTACACGCTGGACCTGCTGGGGCTGCCCTATGGCACCGACACGACCCCGCCGCTGCGGTTCTCGTTCCTCGGTGACGGCGAACTGGCCGGACACTGGGTCGGGGCCGAGACCGACCAGGTGCTGACCGGCCATGCCGAGGGGCTGATCACCGTGAACATCCGCGAGGCGGACGATGCCGCGCGCGAACAGGTGCGTGTCGACATGGGCGAGGCGCATCGCACGCTGATCGGCCACCTGCGGCACGAGATCGGACACTACTACTGGGATCTGCTGATACGCGGGCGGACCGGGGCGGAGCAGGACTTTGCCACCGCCTTCGGCGACCCGAACGATCCGCCCTACGACGTGGCGCTGGACCGGCACTATGCCGATGGTCCGCCCCCGGACTGGGAAGGCTGGCACGTCAGCGCCTATGCCACCATGCACCCATGGGAGGACTGGGCCGAGACCTTTGCCCTGTGGCTCGCGATGGCCGGGGTGCTGGACACGGCGCAGTCGCTGGGGATCGTGCACGGGCCCGCCCTGCAGGACACCGCGACGATGGTCGAGCAATACCGGCGGCTCGGGCTCGCCATGAACGAGCTGACGCGCGAGATGGGGTTGCTGGACTTTGCGCCCGTGGTCATCACGCCGGCCATCGAGGCCAAGCTGAAGAGCGTCGATTGGCTGATGCGCGGGGCCGCCGTCCCGGCACGGGATCAGGACGCGCCGGGGCAAATGTTCCCGGTTGGTTCATAACCCAAACAGGTTAGGGATTCGCGCTGCAAATGCGCCTCGGGCATGCTGGGCCGGGGTGATTTTCGGACGGGCGGTCCTGCAGCTCCACGGATTTCGCGGGCCAGTGTCCGCTGTTCCGGGGCCTCGCGGACCCAGCCCGAAACGCAAGGACTAGGTGCCGCCAAGCTGTTGAAACGGTGGTATATTATGACTGGCGGATATCTCTTTTGATCCCGAATTGCGCCACGGAAATTCCACATTTTCGACGCATGTTTCCAATCTGGAAATGCTGTGTTTGTGAATCTTCCCTATAGATTTCAGCCGCTTGTCCTCCATCCTCTCCCTACAGGGGCGAGGGTTTGCCTCTTTTCAGCCCGGTTTGGGCGGGTGGCTGTTGCCACCCTGTTGAATGGTGAAACGGTAACGAGTGGAGGACATCCGAATGTTCGGATTCAAGCTATTTTCCGGCAGCCTTTTTGGCGGCCACACGACGACATCCAATGGCATCACCGAAGAACACGGCGTGCTGGACGGCCTTCTCGGCAACGGCGGGACGGTCGACGATCTGCTGACCGGCGACTCGCGTTCGGATCACACCGAGACCGAAGGGGTCATCGGTGATGTCGCAGACGAGGGCGGGCTGATCGACGAACTGCTGGGCGACGGCGGCACGGTGGATCAGGTCCTGACGGGCGACCATCACGCGGACGGATCGGAAACGCACGGTCTGGTGGACGGCCTGACCGGTGAAGGCGGCGTGGTCGACGAGCTTTTAGGCGACGGCGGCACGGTGGACGACGTCCTGACCGGCGACAATCACCCGGATGGCAGCGGGACCGACGGGCTGGTCGACAACCTGCTGGGCCACGGCGGCACGGTCGATGAACTGATCGGCTCCGGCGGTTACTCCGGCGGCGGTCATCACGGCGGCGGGCACCACGGGTATGACGGCCTGACCGACGAAGGCGGCCTCGTCGACGATCTGCTGGGCGACGGCGGCGCGGTCGATGCGCTCCTGACCGGAGACCATACCCCGGACGGCACCGAGACCGGGCATGGCCTGCTTGACGAACTGCTGGACGAAGGCGGCACGGTCGACGAACTGCTGGGCGACGGCGGCATCGTGGACGACCTGCTGACGGGCGACGACGTGGCGGACGGGTCCGAAACCGACGGGCTGCTGGACGATCTGCTGGCCGAAGGCGGAACCGTGGACGAGCTTGCCGGCATCGGCGGCACCGTGGACGACCTGCTGACCGGCGACAACGAGCCGGACGGCAGCCACACGGACGGGCTGGCGGACGACCTGCTTGGTCACGGCGGCACGGTTGACGAGCTTCTGGGCGAAGGCGGTCTGCTGAACACCGGCTTCATCGACGAAGACGCGCCCTGCGAGGACGAGGAGGACGAAGACGACGGTCTGCTGGCCGGGCTGTTCGACGGCCTGTTCTGAGGCCGTCGGGACGGACCGGCGGGTCCGGCGCCCGGCACGTGCCGCGGGTGCCGGAGCATGCGGGGCCTACCTCGCTGCGGACGAGCCATCCCGACGTCTCCCTTGCATCCGACTCCTCCGGGTGCACACCGATCCGTCCACCGGTCCCGGCATGTCTTCGCCGGGGCCGGTTCTTTGTGCGTGACCGGCGGCGATGATGGACAAATGCCCCGGTCTGTGGAATGGGAGCGCGTCAAGGAGACGCCCATGACCACCACCCGTTTCGCCCCTTCGCCGACCGGTCACATCCACGTCGGCAACCTGCGCACCGCGCTGTTCAACTGGCTGATCGCCCGCAAGGCCGGCGGCACCTTCATCCTGCGCATCGACGACACGGACCCCGACCGGTCCAAGGAAGAATACGTCGATGCGATCAAAGAGGATCTGGACTGGCTGGGCCTGCACTGGGACCGGGTGGAACGGCAATCGCTGCGACTGGACCGCTATGCCGAGGCGGCGGACAAACTGCGCGGGATGGGTCGGTTCTATGAGGCGTTCGAGACGCCGACCGAACTGGACCTCAAGCGCAAGAAGCAACTGAACATGGGCAAACCGCCGGTCTACGACCGCGCGGCGCTGGCGCTGTCGGATGCCGAGAAGGACAGGCTGAGGGCCGAACGCGGGGCGGGCGTCTGGCGATTCAAGCTGGACCAGCAGCGGATCGAATGGCCGGACGGTATCCTCGGGCCGATCTCGATCGACGCGGCCTCCGTGTCCGACCCGGTTCTGATCCGCGCGGATGGTCAGGTGCTCTATACGCTGGCCTCGGTCGTGGACGACACCGAGATGGGCGTGACCCACGTCGTGCGCGGGTCGGACCACGTCACCAACACCGCGACGCAGATCCAGATCATCGAGGCGCTTGGCGGCACCCCGCCCGCATTTGCGCACCATTCCCTGCTGACCGGCCCGCAGGGCGAGGCGCTGTCGAAACGGCTCGGCGTGCTGTCGATCCGGCAGCTGCGCGAACGCGGCGTGGCACCGATGGCGCTGCTGTCGCTGATGGCGCGGCTCGGGTCGTCGCAGCCGGTGGAACTGCACGAAAAGCCCGAGGACCTGCTCGACGGCTTCGACATCTCGACCTTCGGCGCGCCGCCGACCAAGTTCGACGAACACGACCTGTTCCCGCTGACGGCACGCGTCCTGCAGGGCACCCCCCTGTCCGCAGTGGCCGACCGCATCCGCGCCGCGGGTGTGCCCGACGATCAGGCCGAGCGGTTCTGGACCGTGGTCCGCGACAACATCACCACCCTCGACGAGGTCGACGGCTGGTGGACCATGTTCAGCGAGGGCGCAGACCCCGCGATCGAGGACGAAGACCGGGATTTCATCGCCGAGGCGATGGCGCTGCTGCCCGAGGGGCCGTGGACCGATGCGACATGGGGCGAATGGACCGCGGCGGTGAAGGACAAGACCGGCCGCAAGGGCAAGGGGCTGTTCATGCCGCTACGCAAGGCCGTGACCGGCCAGGCGCATGGTCCGGACATGAGCCAGGTGATGCCGCTCATGCGGGTCATCCGGGCGAAGGGCTGAACGCGGGGGCTACTGGATCGATACGTCGATCAGGTAGCCCACCGTCTTGCCCGTGTCGCGGTCGTTGCCCATCAGGTAGACCCGGATCGTATAGGTCCCCGTCTCGCGCAGCGTGATCAGGGCGCTCGGTCCGTCGATCGACCCGTTGTAGACCGCCACGTTGTCGCTGCCCGGCGGCAGAACATTGAAATAGATCGTCCCGTGGCCGTTGGTGCCGTCGACCTTCAGCTCGGCAAACAATTGTTGACCGGCCCGTGCGCCCAGACGGTAGTCGAAATATTCGTCCCCCCGGATCGTGCCGCTGATCATCGTGCCGAAGTTGCCCTTGGGGAACGTGACTTCGGCACTCATCTGGGCGCTTGCGGTGGTCGACAGGAAAACGAGCGCCAGACAGGCGCCGAACGACTTGAACATGGGAACTGCCTTTCCGGCGGAACTGGTGAACTCGGGTAACCCCGCGCACAGCATACCGTTAAACGTGGTTTCCCGGAATAGTCAGAACCAGCGGGGCTTCTGCGCACACCGCCTCTGGCCAAGTCGCCGCCGAGGCCCTATTGACGGTCCCCGAGACAGCGGAAGAGATGTGCCATGGAAGACCTGATCAACTCCTTCATGACCGGCCCCGACGACAAGGGGCGCTTCGGCCAGTTCGGCGGACGTTTCGTGTCGGAAACGCTGATGCCGCTGATCCTCGAGCTCGAGGAACAGTACGAATTCGCCAAGACCGACCCGACCTTCTGGGCCGAGATGGACGACCTGTGGAAGCACTACGTCGGCCGCCCCTCGCCGCTCTATTACGCGAACCGCCTGACCGAGCATCTGGACGGGGCCAAGATCTATCTCAAGCGGGACGAGCTGAACCACACCGGCGCGCACAAGATCAACAACGTGCTGGGCCAGATCATCCTCGCCCGCCGCATGGGCAAGACCCGGATCATCGCCGAAACCGGCGCGGGTCAGCACGGTGTGGCGACTGCGACCGTCTGCGCGAAGTTCGGGCTGAAATGCGTGGTCTACATGGGCGCGCACGACGTCGAACGTCAGGCGCCCAACGTCTTCCGCATGCGCCTGCTGGGGGCCGAGGTCGTGCCCGTGACGTCGGGTCGCGGCACGCTGAAGGACGCGATGAACGACGCGCTCAGGGACTGGGTGACGAACGTCCGCGACACGTTCTATTGCATCGGCACCGTGGCCGGCCCGCACCCCTACCCCGCCATGGTCCGCGATTTCCAAGCGATCATCGGCAAGGAGGTCCGCTGGCAGCTGGCCGAGCAGGAAGGCGAAGGCCGCCTGCCCGACACCGTCATCGCCGCGATCGGTGGCGGGTCGAACGCCATGGGGCTGTTCTATGAATTCCTCGACGAGCCGTCCGTGCAGATCATCGGCGTCGAGGCCGGTGGCAAGGGCGTGGACGAGAAGATGGAGCACTGCGCCTCGCTGACCGGCGGGCGTCCGGGCGTGCTGCATGGCAACCGGACCTACCTGCTGCAGGACGAAGACGGGCAGATCCTCGAAGGGCACTCGATCTCGGCCGGTCTGGATTATCCCGGCATCGGCCCCGAGCATTCGTGGCTGCACGACATCGGTCGCGCCGAATATGTCTCGATCACCGACAAGGAAGCGCTCGAGGCGTTCCAGCTGTCCTGCTCGACCGAGGGGATCATCCCCGCGCTGGAGCCCTGCCACGCGCTGGCCCACGTCATGAAGATCGCACCGACGCTGCCGCCGGAGCATATCATCGTGATGAACATGTGCGGGCGTGGCGACAAGGACATCTTCACGGTGGCCAAGCACCTCGGCGTCAACATCCGGACCTGATCCCTCCCATGGGCGGGGTGAACCCCGCCCTAAGTGGCGTGGTCTTTCAGGACGTTCAGCGGCACGATGTCGAGCGCGCGGGCATGGGTCGATTCCAGATCGACACTGGGCGCGCAGCCCTCGTCATGGGCCTGCAGGAAGCGTCCGGCGCAGAGGCACCAGCGGTCCCCCGGCTTGAGACCGGCGAACCCGTATTCCGGGCGCGGGGTCGAGAGGTCGTTGCCGACGTATTTCGAATAGGCGAGAAATTCGGCCGTCATGACGGCGCAGACGGTGTGGCTGCCCTGATCCTCGGCGCAGGTGTTGCAGTGGCCGTCGCGGAAGAAGCCCGTGACGGGATTGGTCGAGCAGGATTTCAGCGGGCCGCCGAGGACGTTGACCGAGGCTGCCTTGGTGTACATGCGATGTGACCTCCGGCGTTGCGCGGGTGGAGATGTCCGGGGGCTCTGCCCCCGGACCCCCGAGGTATTTTCGACCAGAAGAAGCAGGGGACGCGCGCCTGCGTGTCAGTAGGTCGTGGGCTGTCCGCGCAGTGCCTGGTCGAGGGCGGCGAAGGCCCAGGTGTCGCGGCCGCCACGGGATTCGATTTCGCGGAGCTGGCCGAGGGCGGCGACGAGGTCGCCCTGTTCGATCAGCCCCTGCCCCATGTAGGAGCGGGCAAGGACGTAGTCTGGATCGGCGGCAAGGGCGCGCTGGTAGTATGACATCGCGGTGTCGAGGTCGCCCTGCTTGCGGGCCACGTAGCCGCGGTAGTTCAGGAAGCGCGGGTCGGCCTGATCCTCGGCGCTGTCGATCACCATCAGCGCGCTGTCGTAGCGGCCCGCATAGGCCAGTTCGCGGACGGCGGCGTAGCGCAGGTCGTCGTTCAGGATCGAGGCGCTGGATTTCACGCAGCTTTTCGATTTCTCGTCATAGACCATCCCGTCCTCGCACTTGGTCGAGGTGTCGGTCGTGGTCGGTGGCGTGGAACTGTCGGAGCCGGCGGCGAAGGCCTGGACCCCCAGTGTCAGCACCGCGCAGGTCGCGGGAACTATGAAAGACAGTCGCATGGCGTGGTCCTCCCTCTGCCAATTGCCCCTCACACTAGCATGGGGCGCGGGGCTGTCGCATCACGGCGGCGTGAGGCCCGGAGGGGCCTGCGAAGATCGCCGGATTTTTTCGCGTTCCGCGCGAAAAAAGATCTTGAAACGACTCAGCTTTGGTCCGATATGCCCGCGCAAGACGCCAACGCACGCGCCTCTGGCGAGAGGGGTTCAACGATCCCCCTGCGGTTACGTAGCGACGGTAACGTCTCCCTTGGAACTGAGCGGTCATATATGGCCGGGTCTATTGGAGATGACCATGAACGCCTACGTCGCCGATTTCTCGGCCCGCGCTGCTGTTGCGCGCGGCTCCCGTATCGAAGCCTACATCCGTGCGAACACCTTCGACCGCCCCACGCTGGTGCTGGACGTCGACCGTGTCGAGCAGTCGTATCACGCGCTGAAGGCGGGCCTCGGCCATGCGCGCATCCACTATGCCGTCAAGGCGAACCCGGCGCGCGAGATCGTCGAGCGTCTGGTCGACCTCGGCTCGGGCTTCGACGCCGCATCGCGCGCCGAGATCGAGCTGTGCCTGTCGCTCGGCGCCCGGCCTGACCACATCTCCTTCGGCAACACCGTGAAAAAGCCGCGCGACATCGAGTTCGCCTACGGCGCGGGTGTGACCCTGTTCGCCGCCGATGCCGAGGAAGAGCTGGAGAAGATCGCGGCCCACGCACCGGGTGCCGAGGTCTACATCCGCCTGATCGTCGACGCGTCGGAGGCCGACTGGCCGCTGTCGCGCAAGTTCGGCGTGGCCCGTGAGGGCGCGATCGGCCTGCTGGACCACGCCCGCGAGCTGGGGCTGAAGCCGGTCGGCCTGTCGTTTCACGTCGGATCGCAGACCAAACGCGCCGAGATGTGGATCACCACGCTCGACCAGATCGCATCCGTCTGGCATGCCGCCCGCGACGCGGGTCACGACCTGACCCTGCTGAACATCGGCGGCGGCTTTCCGGCCTATTACGGCGAGGAAGTGCAGCACCCGACCGCCTACGCGGCCCGCGTGATGGAGCTGGTGACCGAGCGGTTCGGCGACGTGCCGCACGTGATGGCGGAGCCGGGCCGCGGGCTGGTGGCCGAGGCGGGCATGATCGCCGCCGAGGTGCTGCTGGTGTCGCGCAAGTCCGCGAACGACCTGCACCGCTGGGTCTACCTCGACATCGGTAAGTTCTCGGGTCTGGCCGAGACGATCGACGAGGCGATCCGCTACCAGTTCACGACCGACCGCGATCACGAGGCCATGGGCCCCTGCATCCTCGCCGGTCCGTCGTGCGACAGCGCCGACGTTCTCTACGAGAAGCGTCCGGTGGAACTGCCGCTGGGTCTGAAGGCGGGCGACCGCTTCCTGATCCGCAACTGCGGCGCCTACACGTCGAGCTATGCCTCGGTCGGGTTCAACGGCTTTCCGCCGTTGGATGTCGTCGTCATCTGACAAGGCGCATCACGCGCAAATCCATTCACGGAGTACAGGCAGCGGACGGGTGTGGGGCCCGTCCGGCGCTGGCGCCGGGATGGCGGGACGACCTAGCAGGCAGAACGGGCGCGGTATGGGTATGCCGCGCCCGTTCATTTTCGCGAATTTTCGTTTCATTGGCGGATATGTGTCAAACCGCGCGATTCCGGGTTGAGTCAGCTTCGTCATAAGGTCAATCTCCCCCTCATCTACGGGAGGAGATATCATGAACACATTGCTGCGTGCCGCCACGGCGGCCTGTCTGGTCGCGAGTCCGCTGATGGCCGAAAACCGTATCGACATGGTGCGCCCCGATGCGCCCGAACTGGCCGCACACGGGGATCACGTCATCGGCGTCCGCACGATGACCTTCACCGATCCCGGCCGCGTCGACGTCGTGAACGCCCCGGCCGAGGGCGAGTTGCCGACCTATGACCGCGCGATCACCGTCGAGGTCTGGTATCCGGCGGCCGAGGGCACCGAGCCGGGCGGCACCTACGACACCATCCTGCGGGACGGCGAGACGGCGACCCAGCTGACCGGCATCGCCGCGCGCGACGCGGCCCCGGCCGAGGGGTCCTTTCCGCTGATCCTGATCTCGCACGGCTATCCGGGCAACCGCTTCCTGATGAGCCATCTGGGCGAGAACCTGGCCACCAAGGGCTATGTCGTCATGTCCGCAGATCACCCGGACAGCACCTATGACGACATGAACAAGTTCTATTCCACGCTGGTGAACCGCCCGCTGGACCAGGCTTTCCTGATCGAGAGCATGGCAAACCTCGACGACGAGATCGGGGCGATCACGGATGCCGAGAACACCGGCGTGATCGGCTACTCGATGGGCGGCTACGGCGCGCTGATCTTCGGCGGCGGCGGGCTGTCGCAGACCGCCGTGACGCGGGCCGAACCCGGCGCCTTCGTCGCGCCGCAGGACCTGCTGGACCAGAACGCCACCGGCAGCGCGGAGCACGATGCGCTGGTCGATCCGCGGGTCAAGGCGATCATCGCCATCGGGCCGTGGGGCCGGAACCGCGATTTCTTTGACGCCGACAGTCTGGCCGGGCTGAAGAAGCCGCTGATGATCGTGGCGGGCAGTCAGGACGACGTGTCGCAATATCCTGCGATGCGCCAGATCTTCGAGGAGACGACCGGCACCGACCGTTACCTGCTGACCTACGTCTCGGCCAACCACAACGCCGCGGCCCCGATGCCGGCGCCGGCGGAATCCTATGCGTTTTCCGAGAAGCTGGGCTGGGCGCCGTTCGAACACTATGGCGATGCGGTCTGGGACAACGTGCGGATGAACAACATCCTCCAGCATTTCGCGACGGCCTTCATGGACCTGAACCTGAAGGGCGAGGCCGGGATGGCCGAGTATCTGGACCTGACCGAGAATGCCGAGGACGGCGTCTGGTCGCGCACCGATACGGGTGAGCCCAAGGATGACGACACCTACTGGAAGGGTTTCGGCAACCGCACGGCCAAGGGCCTGCGGATGGAGAAGCTGACCGCGCAGTGAGGCATTGGACCGGCGGCGGCGCGGATCAGCGTGGCCGCCGGTCGATCACCTCGCGGATCAGGTCGCGCTGCGCATCGGTCTCGGGCACCTCGACACCACGCGCGGCGCTGACGATCCGCATCGCCTCTGCCGCCGATCCGGCTCCGCAGAGGCAGGACACCAAAGTCCCGGACCGGCCGATACCACCCCGGCAATGCACGGCGATCCCGCCTCCGGCTGCCAGCCGGGCGCGGAGTTCGGACAGCAGGGCCCGGAAAGCGGCCGCATCCTCGGGTATGCCGTAGTCGGCCACGGGGAAGTGGAGGAACCGAAGCCCGGCGGCAGCCGCCGCATCCGCTTCTGCCGCTAAGCCGAGTCCGGCGGACTCTTCGACCTCCAGCAACGAGACCAGCGCATCGGCTCCTGCCCCGCGGATCGCCGCCATGTCGCGAGCCAGCGCCGCGGCGGCGGGGCGGGGCATGATGAAAAGCCGCCCGCCTGTGGCGGACGGCACTTCGAAGATTCGCAGGGCGTCGGCCCCGTCGCTCAGCTTTCGCCGCCTTCCAGCTTGTCCTGCGTGCGCAGGTCGAAATCGCTGGCGTCGTGGCGTTCGTGCAGCTGCTGGCTCAGGTCGCCCGAGGTGCGGTTGACGATCCGACCCCGCTTGACCGCCGGCCGCTGCGCCATGTTTTCGGCCCAGCGGATGACGTTGGTGTAGCTGTCGGCCTCGAGGAACTTGGCCGCGCCGTAGACCACGTTCTTGACCAGCCCGCCATACCACGGCCAGACGGCCATATCGGCGATGGAATATTCGGACCCGCCAAGGAACTCGGCTTCGCCCAGACGGCGGTCGAGAACGTCGAGCTGGCGTTTGACCTCCATCGTGAAGCGGTCGATCGGATACTGCCAGCGCTCTGGCGCGTAGCTGTAGAAATGGCCGAAGCCCCCGCCCAGGTACGGGGCCGAGCCCTGCAGCCAGAACAGCCAGTTCAGCGCCTCGGTCCGGGCCGCGCCCTTTGGCAGGAAGGCGTCGAACTTGTCGGCGAGGTGCAGCAGGATCGCGCCGGATTCGAAAACCCGCACGGGCTCGGGGCCGGAGCGGTCCAGCAGCGCGGGGATCTTGGAGTTGGGGTTGATGTCGACAAAGCCCGATCCGAACTGGTTGCCCTCGTGAATGCGGATCAGCCATGCGTCGTATTCGGCATCGGAATGGCCCGCCGCCAGCAGTTCTTCGAACATGATCGTCACCTTCACCCCGTTGGGCGTGGCGAGCGAATAGAGCTGGAACGGGTGCTTGCCGACCGGCAGTTCCTTGTCATGGGTCGGCCCGGCAATGGGTCGGTTGATGTTGGCGAACCGGCCGCCGCTTTCCTGTTTCCATTCCCAGACGTCTGGCGGCGTGTAGGTGTCGTTCGGCATGTTCGTCCTCCGGTGCAGGGTTTCCGGTGGGGACTAGACACCTAACGCCCGCGATGGACAACCGTCCCCCGCCAGATCACAGCGGGAGGGGTTTGATCATCAGCACCCATTCGCGGGTATCGGTCACCCAATCGCCCGGATCGCAAGGAAGTCGGGCGGTTTCGACATAGCCCTCGCGGGCGTAGAGCCGCATCGCCCCGTCGTTCTGGGCCGATACGACGAGGCTCATCCGGTTCTGCCCCTCGCTGCGGGCGATCCGTTCCGCGATCCCGAGCAGCCGCTTCCCCAACCCCTTGCCGCGATGCTCCGGATAGCTGGCCAGCACGTTGACGTACCACGAGTCGGGCGCGAGATTTTCGAGCTCGATGAGTGGACGGAACAGGGCGGGGATGTCGTCGGTCACTGGCTCCGGCTCCGGTCCGATGACGTAGCCGGTCAGCCCGGCGACGGCGCCTTCTCCGAAGTCCGCGACGACGATCTCGCCCGCCCCGGCCTTTTCGGCCTGACGGGCGCGGCCGATATCCCAGGGGTCCTGCCCCGGCAGGGCCAGACCGGTCCAGACATGCAGCGGCAGGCCTTCACCGGCGAAAAAGACGAGCTCCGCCAGTTCTGCCGCATCGCGGGTCGTCGCCAGCCGGAACGGCGGGTCGAGGTCGATCATGCCGGGTCCTCCCTTGCGCTCCGCGATTGCCAGTACCGGCGGCGCGGGGCATCCTCCTGTCCATGAGCGAACCATACGACGCAGCCGCCCGCCGCGCTATCCCGCCGGTGATCTGCTACCCGACCGACACCCTGCCCCGGCCCGACCTGCCGCTTTACCAGAGCGCGCTGCGGGACGCCTCGGTGGTTGAGACCGTCACCGTCCCGCCCCGCGACGCCCGCGCCTTTCGCGCTGCAGCCGGTCAGTTCTTTCGGATCCGCTGCGGCGAGGGGCCGCAGGTCGGGGACCTCAACCTCTGGGCGGCGGGGAACCTGTCGGAACGGTTCTACTCCGGCAAGACCCGCGCGCTGCACGGGACGCACCTGACCACCGGGGACCGGATGTGGTCCGCCTTTCCCTACCTGCGGCCGATGGCGACCATCGTGGGGGATTCACTGGGCTGGTATGGACAGGACGAATTCGGCGGGCGGGTGCATGACGTCATCGGCACGCGCTGCGATCCGCACACGCACCACCTGCTGAGCGGTCAGGATTATCACCACTGCTGCCATTCCAACCTGACCCGCGCCGTGGTGGCCGAGACCGGGATGCCGGTGGCCGAAGCGGCGGCGCAGGTGCATGACGTGCTCAACGTCTTCATGTGCACCGGCTTCACCCGCGACACGTCGCAATATTTCATGAAGGCCTCGCCCGTGCGACCCGGCGATCACCTCGACTTCTTCGCGGAAATCGACCTGATCGGCACGCTGTCGGCCTGTCCGGGCGGCGATTGTTCGTCCGAACATTCCAGCGACACCGCCGCCTGCCACCCGCTGGTGGTGGAGATCCTCGCCCCCCGCCCCGGCGCGCTGGAGGGATGGGACAGCCCGGCGCCGAACGGCTATTCCGGCACCCACGGGCTCTAGCAGTAGCGCTCGACCGCCATCATCTGGTTGTCCGCATAGCGGTCGCCATGGGCGAAGCCTGCGGGCAGAAGCCGGTCGATCTCGGCCCGGTCGGCGTCGGTCAGCGACAGGGTCGCCGCGTCCAGCCATTCGTTCAGGTGTTCGACGGTCCGCGTGCCGGGGATCGGGATCAGGTGATCGCCCCGGTCGAGGATCCACGCCAGCGCCAGCGCGGCGGTCGTGGTGCCCTTTGCCTTGGCAAAGGCGCGGAAACCGTCGATGGCCGCGACGTTGGCCGCGTAGTTCGGCGGCTGGAACCGGGGATTGGCCCGACGGAAGTCGCCCTCGGCCATGCCCGCCGGATCGACCGAGGTTTCGCCCAGCATCCCGCGCGCCAGCGGCGAGAACGGGACAAAGGCCACGCCCAGTTCCTTGCAGAGCCGGATAAGCCCCAGTTCCGGTTGCCGCGACCAGAGCGAATATTCGTTCTGCACCGCCCGGCAGGGATGCACCGCATGGGCCCGCCGCAGGGTGTGGGGCGCGATTTCGGACAGGCCGTAGCCGTCGATCAGCCCCTCCTCGATGAAGCTGACCAGCGTTTCGACGACGGCCTCGACCTCGATCGAATGGTCACGGCGGTGGATGTAGTAGAGCTCCACCTTGTCACGGTTCAGCTTCTTGAGGCTCTTCTCAAGTTCCTCGCGCAGATGGCCCGCCGTGTTGTCGATCCGGCGCGGCGGGCCGGGGATGATCCCGCCCTTGGTCGCGATGGTGACATTCTCGCCGCGCGTCTTCAGCCATTCGCCCAGCACCGCCTCGCTGCGGCCAAGGCCGTACATGTTCGACGTGTCCCAGAAGTCGATCCCGGCGGCAAAGGCCGCGTCCAGCGTATCGAGCGATGTCGCGTCGTCCGCCGCACCGAAGAAGCCCGCAAAACTCATCGCGCCGAACCCGACCGCGCCGACCATGGGCCCGCCGGCCCCGAGTTGCCGCTTGGGGAAACTCATATGAACGCCGATGCGAGGGCGATTTCGACCATGTCTGAAAAGCTCCGCTCGCGGTCCTCGGAGGGCAGCGCCTCGCCCGTCAGCAGGTGGTCGGACACCGTCAGGATCGCCAGCGCGCGGCAGCCGTGGCGGGCGGCCAGCAGGTAGAGCTCGGCCGCTTCCATCTCGACGGCGAGGATGCCGTGGCGGGTCATCAGCTCGTTCAGGTCGGGGCGTTCGTCATAGAACACGTCCGAGGAATAGATCGGCCCGGTGTGCACCGTGACACCCCGGTCGGTCGCCTTGTGCCATGCCAGATGCGTCAACCGGAAATGCGCGGTCGGGGCGAAGTTCAGATCGCGCATGATGCCGCGCGACGGGGTCGACATGGTCGTGGCGCTCAGCCCCAGCACGATATCGCGGACCTTCACATGCTCCTGCATGGCGCCGCAGGACCCGATGCGGATCAGGGTCTTGGCACCGTAGTCGCGGATCAGCTCGTTCACGTAGATCGACAGCGACGGCATCCCCATGCCGGTGCCCTGCACGGTGACGGGGTGGCCGTTCCACGTGCCGGTGTAGCCCAGCATCCCGCGCACCTCGTTGATGCAGCGGACATCGTCGAGGAAGGTCTCGGCCACCCATTTGGCCCGCATCGGGTCGCCGGGCAGCAGGACGGTTTCCGCGATATCTCCGGGCTTGGCCCCTATGTGAATTGACATCTGTAACGCCTCCTCAGCGTTCCTTGACATAGGGCTCGCCACCCGCGCGCGGCGGAATGGCCTTGCCGACGAAGCCCGCCAGAATGATGACCGTCAGGATGTAGGGCAGCGCGTCGAGCAGCTGGACCTGCACCCGGATGCTGGTGGCACGTTCGATCAGATCCGGCCTGAGCGCGAGCGCCTGAAGGAAGCCGAAGAGCATCGTGGCGAACAGTGCATACCATGGGCGCCACTTAGAGAAGATCAGCGCGGCCAGTGCAATATACCCCCGGCCAGCGGACATATCCTTGACAAATCCGGCCTGTAGCGCGGTCGCGAGGTAGGCGCCAGCGATGCCGCAGAGCAGCCCGCAGATCCCGACCGCCGCATATCGCATACCAACCACGGACACGCCGGCGGTGTCGACAGCCGCCGGGTTTTCCCCGACCGCGCGCAGCCGCAGCCCGAAGCGCGTGCGGTAGAGGACCCACCACGTCGCGGGGACGGCGAGGAAGGCGAGGTAGACGAGGATGGTGTGGCCCGAGATCACGTCGTGATAGATCGGCCCGAAGACGGGGACGTCGATCAGCTCGGTCGCGAAGGGCAGCGTGATCGGCTCGAACCGCGCGCCGCCGGACAGCGAGGGCGTGCGTCCGCCCTGCCGGAACCAGTCCTGCGCGATCAACACGGTCATCCCGGCGGCGAGGAAGTTGATCGCCACCCCCGAGATCAGCTGGTTGCCCCGGAAGGTGATCGAGGCGAGGCCGTGAAGTGCCGACAGCAGAACCGACGACAGGATCCCGGCCAGCAGTCCGACCCAGACCGAGCCGGTGACAAAGGCCACCGCCGCCGAGAAGAAGGCGGCGATCAGCATCTTGCCCTCGAGCCCGATGTCGAAGATCCCCGCCCGTTCGGAGAAAAGCCCGGCCAGACAGGCCAGCAGGAGCGGCGTGCCGAGGCGGATGGTCGAGTCCGCGATCTGCAGGAGCGTTGCGAAATCCATGCCTCAGCTCCTCGACGTGGCCAGCTTGAACGCGAAGAAGGTGAACAGCACGCCCAGCGTCGCCTCCACCCCGCGCCGCGCCTTCAGGTAGACCGCGCGGACGGGCGAGGACGACAGCGCCAGCGCATAGCCCATGTGCCCGGCCAGCGACATCACGAAGGACCCGGCGAGGAACAGCGCGATCAGGTGCACCGGTGCCTCGTGGGTGGCCCCGACCGAGGCGATGGCGACCCAGAACACTGCCGCCTTGGGGTTGGTGATCTGCATCAGGTAGCCGGTCAGGAAGGCACGGGGCCGCGACAGCGGCGGCATCTCGGCGGGCCGGATCGCGCCGGGCTGCGCCGCCTTGCGGAACGCGCCATATGCCATCCACAGCAGGTAGGCCGAGCCGAGGATGCGCATCACCGTCAGCGTCCACGCCGCCTGCGCGACCAGCACGCCAAGGCCGATGACCGCCAGCGTGCCCATGGTGATCGAACCGGCGGCAACGCCTATGGCCGCGACGACGGCCGAGGCGCGACCGCGCGACATCGAGATGCCGAGCAGCATCGCCACCGCCGGGCCGGGTGACATGACGGCCACCAGCAGGATCGAATAGGCGGTCAGGAAACCGGGCAGATATTCCATCGTCACGCCTCCCGCTTGCGCATGGCCATGAAGACCCGCTCCAGCGGGATCCGCACCATGTTGTCGAGCGCGCCGGTGAACAGGATCACCAGCGCCTGGATCACCACGATCAGTTCGCGCGGGATCGACGTCCACAGCGCCAGAACCGCCCCGCCCTGATAGAGGAACCCGAACAGCAGCGCCGCCAGCAGCACCCCGAACGGATGGTTCCGCCCCATCAGCGCCACCGCGATGCCGATGAAACCCGCACCCTCGGTCATGTTCAGGATCAGCCGCTCGGCCTCGCCCTGCGTCGTGTTGACGGCCATCATCCCGGCCAGCCCGCCCGAGATCAGCATGGTAACCACGATGATCCAAGTGGGCGAAATCCCGGCATAGCGCGCCCCGCTTTCCGAAAAGCCCTGCGCCCGGATCTCGTAGCCGAGCCTCGTCCGCCACAGCAGCAGCCAGACCGCCAGACAGGCCAGCAGCGCCACGAAGAACGTCACGTTCGCGGGCGCGCCACGGAACATGATCGTCTCGGCGGTCGAGAACATGTCGCGGAAGGTCGGCAGGTGCGTGGGTTCGGGGAACTTGGCGGTGGCCGTGTCCATGGACCCCACGGGCTTCATCACGCCGACCAGAAGGTAGTTCAGCAGTGCGGCGGCGATGAAGTTGAACATGATAGTCGTGATGACGATGTGACTGCCCCGCTTGGCCTGCAGGATGGCCGGCAGGAACGCCCAAGCCGCGCCAAAGGCCGCCGCCCCGATGCACGACCCGATGATCGCAAGCGACCAGTGCGGCCAGGGGATGTAGAGACAGGCCAGCGCCACGCCGAGCCCGCCGAGTGTCGCCTGCCCCTCGCCCCCGATGTTGAAGAGTCTTGCGTGGAAGGCGACCGAAACGGCGAGGCCGGTGAAGATGAAGTTGGTCGCGTAATAGAGCATGTAGCCCCAGCCCGACGACTTCATCACCGTGCCGTTCCACATCAGCGCGAAGGCCTCGACCGGGTTTTCCCCGATGGCGAGGATCACCAGCGCCGACAGGATCGCGGCCAGCAGCAGCGAGATCAGCGGGATCAGGACCACGTCGGCCCATGCGGGCATTCTATCCATTCCGCGTCCCCCGGTCCCGTTGCGCGGGCGTGGCCCTCGGTTCGTCCTGCACCACGCTCAATGCCCCTTCTCCGCCGCCACCTCGGCGGTCTTCTGTTCCAGTTGCCGGTCCACGGCCTTCCAGTCGGCCTCGCCCGGCTCGCCCTCGATCCCGGCCATCAACAGCCCCAGCTCGCGCTCGTCCGTCTGCGCGGGGTCGCGGAAGCCCATGATCCGGCCGTCGAACATCACCGCGATCCGGTCGCTGAGCGACATGATCTCGTCCAGTTCGACCGAAACCAGCAGGATCGCCGCGCCCTGATCGCGCAGGCGGACGATTTCCTGATGGATGAACTCGATCGCCCCGATGTCCACGCCGCGCGTCGGCTGGCCGACCAGCAGGAGGTCCGGGTTCTGTTCGATCTCGCGCGCCAGCACGATCTTCTGCTGGTTCCCGCCCGAGAAGTTGCGCGCGGCAAGGCGCGGGTTCGGTGGACGCACGTCGAACCGCTGCATCTTGCCCTCGGCCTCTTCGACGATGGCCGCGTTGTTCATCAGCGGACCGCGCCGCCACTTGGGATCGTCGTGGTAGCCGAAGATCGTGTTTTCCCACGCGGTGTATTCCATGATGAGCCCTTCGCGCTGCCGGTCCTCCGGCACATGCGCGATGCTCTTGCGGCGGCGCGACCGGCCGTCGGACCTGGCCCCCGACAGCGCGATCTCCTCGCCCAGCATCCGGACGCGGCCGGTGCCGCTCAGGATGCCGCCCAGAACCTGCATCAGTTCGGACTGCCCGTTCCCGGCCACCCCGGCGATGCCGAGGATTTCACCCCGACGTATTTCGAACCCGATGCCCTTGACCCGCTCGACCCCGTCGTCGTCGGTGACGCGCAGGTCCTCGACGGACAGCACCGTCTCGCCGGGTATCGCGGGTTTCTTGTCCACCCGCAGCAGCACCTTGCGGCCGACCATCAGCTCGGCCAGTTCCTCGGGGCTGGTCTCGGCGGTCTTGACCGTCGCCGTCATCTCGCCCCGCCGCATGACGCTGACGGTGTCGGTGATCTCCATGATCTCGCGCAGCTTGTGGGTGATCAGGATGATCGTCTTGCCCTCGGACCGCAGGTTGTCGAGGATCCGGAACAGGTGATCCGCCTCGGCGGGTGTCAGCACGCCCGTGGGTTCGTCGAGGATCAGGATATCGGCCTGCCGATACAGCGCCTTGAGGATCTCGACCCGCTGCTGGTGGCCGACGGACAGGTCCTCGATCAGCGCATCGGGATCGACGTTCAGCTCGTATTCCTCGGCCATCTGCCTGAGCGTCTTGCGCGCCTTGGCCAGCGACGGGCGCAGCAGCCGCCCTTCCTCGGCGCCGAGGATGACGTTTTCCAGGACGGTGAAGTTCTCGACCAGCTTGAAGTGCTGGAACACCATGCCGATGCCCGCGCGGATCGCGGCCTGGCTGTCGGGGATCTCGGTCTTCTTCCCGCTGATGAAAATCTCGCCCCGGTCGGCGCGGTAAAAGCCGTAGAGGATCGACATCAGCGTCGATTTCCCCGCCCCGTTTTCGCCGATGATCCCGTGGATCGTGCCCGGCATCACGCGGATGGAAATGTCCTTGTTCGCCTGAACAGGGCCGAAGGCTTTGGATATGCCCTTGAGTTCGATGGCGGGAGTGTCGGTCATGTGGTCAGGTCCCCGGACTGACGCGGCGCGGCCCGGCATCCGGGCCCCGCCTACATGGGAGCGGAGCGGCCCGCGAAGGCCGCCCCGTCAGGTCGTGCGATCAGAACGTCAGCGCCGGGCAGCTGTCGTCGGTCGTGTAGTCGTGCACCTTGATCTCGCCCGCGATGATCTTGGCCTTGGCGTCGTCCACCGCCGCCGTCATCTCGTCCGTGACGAGCGATGCGTTGTTCTCGTCCATCGCGACGCCAACGCCCTCTTCGGCGAGGCCGAGGATCTGGATGCCGGGTTCGAGGTTCTCGCCCGCCATCATCATCTCGTAAACGGCCACGTCGACGCGCTTGAGCATCGAGGTCAGGACCTTGCCGGGATGCAGGTGGTTCTGGTTGCTGTCCACGCCGATCGACAGGATGCCCTCGTCGGCCGCGGCCTGAAGGACGCCCACGCCGGTGCCGCCCGCCGCCGCATAGACGACGTCGGCGCCCTGCGAGATCTGCGCCTTGGTCAGCTCGGAGCCCTTGACCGGGTCGTTCCAGGCCGCCGGGGTGGTGCCGGTCATGTTGGCGATGATCTTGGCATCCGGGTTGGCCGCCTTGACGCCCTGCGCATAGCCGCAGGCGAACTTGCGGATGAGCGGAACGTCCATCCCGCCGATGAAGCCGACGGTGCCGGATTCGGACTTCATGCCCGCCATCATGCCGACGAGGTAGGAGCCCTCATGCTCGGTGAAGCCGATGACGTGCACGTTCGGCTGTTCGACCCAGCCGTCGATGGTGACGAACTTGGTGTCGGGATAATCCGGTGCGACCTCGGCCAGCGGCGAGGACATCTGGAAGCCGGTGGTGATGATCGGGTTCGCGCCCGCTTCGGCGAACTGGCGCAGGGCCTGTTCGCGCTGCGCTTCGGACTGCATCTCGATCTCGAGGTACTTGCCGCCGGTTTCCTGCGCCCAGCGTTCCGCACCGTTGAAGGCGGCTTCGTTGAAGGATTTGTCGTATTTCCCGCCGAGATCGTAGATCAGCGCGGGCTCAGCCGATGCGGCACCCGTCATCAGGGCGGCGGCGGCGGCAGCGCCAAGAAACTTGGTCATCAGGGTCATTGTAGTCTCCCGGTTGGTCGGGACGCGCGGTTGTGTCCGGCGCCCGGTTGGTCATCCGTTTCGGATTTGATCACGCGGTCAAGTTAGGACCATGCCGCGAAACGGCGTCAATAGCGAATTGGAATGACACGGGATCACGATCCGCAAGCGGCGCAACGTCAGGCAAGCGGACGGGTCAGAACCAGTGCATCCGCGACAGCGCCATCCGGTCCGCGATAGTAGGCACGACGTCGTCCGGCCTCGGTCCAGCCCGCCCCGCGATAAAGCGCGATGGCCGCATCATTGCCCGCTGCGACCTCCAGAAAGGCCGTCGCCGCGCCATTTTGGCGGGCGGTCTCGGCGAAGTCCGCCAGCAGGGCGGCGGCCCGGCCCTGCCTGCGGTATTCCGGTGCGACGGCAAGGGTCAGCAGTTCGGCCTCGTCCGCCACGACCCGGCCCAGCAGGAACCCGCCGGCATCGCCAAGCGCAAAGACATCCGTCCGCGCAAGCAGCGCATCGAACTCGGCGGCAGACCACGACCGGGGCATCGTGAAGCAGCGCGCGTGGAGCGACGCCATCTCGTCAGGCGTCATCGACGATCACCGGCGGCGCGTCCCGCGCGGGCGCCGCGTCGGCGGCCCTTAGATAGAGCGGCGCGGGCGGCGGACTGTCGGTCACGTCGGCCCCCGCCGCGATCCGCGCGATGCGTTCGGCCACGCTTGCGGGATCGGGGGGATACATCAATCCCTCCAGCCCCTCGGGATCGCGCAGGACCGGATCGGTGCCGGGCGCCTTGACATAGGCCAGCCCGCGCGGCGCGGGCACAGCCGCGATGGCCCGCGGATCGGCATGGTGGATGGCGTCGAAGCTTGAGACCCCGACCGCAGGCACGCCGAGCGACAGCGCCAGCCCGCGGGCCGATGCGACCGAGATGCGGATGCCGGTGAAGTTCCCCGGCCCCACGCCCACGCCGATGCGGGTCAGGTCGCGCCAGCCGATCCCGGCCTCGGCCAGCACCTCTTCGATCAGCGGGAACAGCCGTTCGGCCTGCCCGCGGCCCATCTCCTCGGCCCGGACGACGAGGATGCGGTCGCCGGACAAGACAGCGGCCGCGCAATGCGCGGCCGACGTGTCGAACCCCAGTATGTAGCCTGTGTCAGACGGCAACGGGCCTGACCTCGGTCACTTCGGGAATGTAGTGCCGCAGCAGGTTCTCGATCCCCATTTTCAGCGTCAGGGTCGAGGAGGGGCAGCCTGCGCAGGCGCCCTGCATGTGCAGATAGACGACGCCCCGGTCGAAGCCGTGGAAGGTGATGTCGCCACCGTCCTGCGCCACGGCGGGACGCACGCGGGTGTCGAGCAGTTCCTTGATCTGGCCCACGATCTCGCCATCCTCGCCGGTGTGTTCGGCATGGCCGGAGGCGGCGCCGCCTTCACCTGCCATGACCGGATCGCCGGACTGGAAATGCTCCATGATCGCGCCCAGCAGGGCGGGCTTGATGTGGTCCCATTCGACCGTATCGGCCTTGGTCACGGTGACGAAATCGGTGCCGAAGAACACGCCGCGCACGCCGTCCACGGCAAAGATGCGCTGTGCCAGCGGCGAACCGCCGGCCGCTTCGGCCGCCGGGAAATCTGCTGTGCCCGCGTCCAGCACGGACTGACCCGGCAGGAACTTCAGCGTGGCGGGATTGGGGGTGGATTCGGTCTGAATGAACATCTCTGGCGCCCCTTTTCGGCTGAGGGCTCCGATATGCGCCCCATGACCCCGGAAGTCAAGAATTAGAACCGTTCTAAAGGGTGCGCCCGCGAACAATGTGATACGGCGCGGCCTCTTCGGCCCTTGCCGGCCCGTTCAGTAAAGGCGCTCTTTGCCGTCGTTGCTGACCAGAGCCTCGAGATCGGCGATACTGTCCGACAAGCTGCCATGCACGCGCATCATCTCGGCCAGCGTGGGAACCTCCGACGTGTCGGGCCACTTGTCCTCGGACCACACACCGCCCCGGACAAAGGCCTTCGGGCAGTGGCTGAGAAGCCGGTTCACCTTGATCAGCAGCACCGTCTGGGGCGCCTTGCCGGAAACCGAGAGCATGTCGGCAAGACCGTCATCACGCACGAGGCGGGCCTCGCCCGATATCCGCAGGGTGTCGCGATGTCCCGGAATGACGCAGATCAGGCCGACCTGCGGGTTGCGGACGATGTTCTCGAACGCGTCGACACGGTTGTTGCCCAGCCTGTCCGGCAGGGCCAGCAGCGACGGGCCGAGCACCTTGAGGAACCCCGGCGGATCGCCCCGAGGGCTGACGTCGATCTGGCCATCGGGCCGCTGCGTCGACAGGAAGACAAGGGCCGTCTGTGCGATGAAGCGCGCGGCCAGTTCGTCGATATGGTCGATCACTTTGTTGCCCACGAACCGGGACGGCGCGTTGTAGAGCCTGCGCAGATCCGCCGGTGTCTCGACGACTTCACCGACGTCGTAGCCGAAAACGCTGGGCATGATCGTTACTCCTAGGACAGTGCCGGGCCAGCATGGCCTGTGCATGCCATCCGATCCAGTGCCGGGTTCGCAAATCGGCCGATCTAGGCAGTCCCGGCGGTTCGGACCGACCCGGCGCCGCAACCTTCACCTGATGCCGGGGGCGAGATCCTCGGGTGCGTATCCCTCCAGCCGCCAGAACGCCTGCGCCTCCGGCCCGATCCGGGCCAGCGCGCGGTCCAGGTCGCCGGGGCGGAGCGCGCGGTGCAGCGCGTATGAAACGGCCTCGACCGCGTTGTCGGAGACGAAGTTGTGATCGGCCCTCAGCGCGCGCACTTCGGCCAGATAGTCATCGGGCCCCGCCCATGGCAGCGGATCGGCGACACGCCAGCCCTGCACGAACAGCGCCCGCGGGACCGATGGCAGGACCTGTGCGAAATCCAGCGCCGTCTGGATGGACAGCCGTGCCCTGAAGGCGGCGAAGACACCTTCGGCAGCGGTATAGGCGACGTTGGAAGACGGGGTGTCCATGATCTCGCGGATGTCGTCGAGGAAGGCGGTCCATTCCTTGCCGGGGTGGCGGAAGGTCCACGGCATCGGCATGGCCTAGAGCTCAGCTATGGCCACCGCGACGGGCGAAAGCGCACCGGTCAGCGCGTGCCCGCCCGAGGGCAGTGGATAGCACCGGGCGTTCGGCAACGCCGCACCGAGGGCGGCGAGATGCGCGAAGGGCACCACCTCGTCGTCGCGGGCGTGGAACAGTCGGATGGGCAGGCGCGCCAGCGCCTCGGGGGCCCAGTCGGGCAGGGCATAGCCGGAGGCATCCCAGCCTGCGCCGGACCAGTCCGGGCAGGCCAGCCCGATCATGCCGCGCGGGGCGACCATGGGGCCCAGTTCGGCAAGGCATTTCAGCAGGTGCGAGGCGCCGAGTGAATGGCCCACAAGTATCGTGCTCGGCGGCAGGTCCGTCAGCGCGGCCTTGAGCCTGCGGCTCCAATGGGCGGGGTCGGGATCACCGAGGGACGGTGCGGTGATCGCGTAACCGTTCCCGAGCGCCGCCGTGAGTTCGGGCAGCGGCGCATCGGCGGGCGTGGCCCCTGCCCCATGGGCAAAGAACACGGGTGTCATGTGATCGCTTCGAGCCGTTCCTTGGACAGGTCGCCCGGCACGATGGTGACGGGAATGGGCAGGCTGCCCGAAGATTTGGCCATCTGGCTGACCAGCGGACCGGGACCGGACTTGTCGGTTCCCGCGCCAAGGACGAGGACGCCGATCTCGGGGTCGGACTTGATGTGGGCGAGGATCTCGGGCACCGCCTCGCCCTCGCGGATGATGAGTTCCGGGTCGATGCCCTGCCGGTCGCGCATCCACTTGGCGAAGACCTCGAAATGCGCCTCGATCCGTTCGCGGGCCTCTTCGCGCATCACCTCGCCCACGCCGATCCAGTGGCTGAACTCTTCGGGTGGAATGATCGACAGGATGGCCACACCGCCGCCGCTGCCGGCCGCGCGCATCGCGGCGAAGCGCATGGCGTTCAGGCATTCGCGGCTGTCATCGAGGATGACGAGAAACTTGCGCATGACGCGGCCCCTTCCTTGGAGCGCGATCATGGCCCAAGCGATCGTCAGCGTCCATCGGGAATGCGCGCCGCTACTGACTCCAGCGGAACGAGCCCGTCGGCTTGCCCTTCAGGTCATAGAACGTGCCCTTGCCCCCGGGCTGCACCAGATAGATCACGCCGAAGGCGCGGTAGGTAACCTGAAGGCCGTGCGCGGTCTTCTGCATCTGCGTGTCCCGCGGGGTCATCCGCGCATCCCGTAGGCACAGGCCGGAACTCGATTTGCAGGCCACGACCATGGGACTGTAGGGACCGCCGTTCCTGTCATGCCAGTCCGACCGGAAGGTGAGCGGCTTGCCCGCCGCGACATCCTGCGCGGCCAACGGACCGGCGAGGCCGATCATGGCGCAGGCGACAATGAAACCGCTTTTCATCCTGGAGATCCTCGCTGTCATTCCATCCGCCGACCCAGATAATCCGGAAAGACGACCCTGCGTCAACCGCGCGGACCCATGACGCGGCTTGACCGCAATGCGCACTCCGGGCTACCGGCAATGCGCGCGGAGGGCCGGATGGCCGCGGGCCCCTAGGGGTCCGAGGAAAGTCCGGACTCCACAAGGCAACGGTGCCGGGTAACGCCCGGCGGGGGCAACCCCAGGGACAGCGCCACAGAGAACAGACCGCCGCGCCTGTCGCGGCAAGGGTGAAACGGTGCGGTAAGAGCGCACCGGGGGACGGGCAACCGGACCCGCATGGCAAGCCCCACCGGGAGCAATGCCGAATAGGGATCCCGCGCGGGCCGGTCGCGTCAGCGATACCGCCGCAGGGCCGCCTTGGCCCAGGGGATCCGGGTTGGCAGCTTGAGGCGCCGGGGCAACCCGGCGTCCAGAGGAATGGTCATCGAACCGGGGGCGACTCCGGGGAACAGAATCCGGCTTACAGGCCCTCCGCGCATATGATCCATCGAAGACCGCGGGCCGGTGATGGCACTTGCCGCCACGACCGTTTGCGTCGGGCTGTCCGAAGCTTCCAGTCATGGAATACCCCATGCCGGATTCCCGCCTGCCCGACCGTGCCACGCTGGTGGCTCTGAGCTTCTCCCTCTTGGCGGGCGCGGACGTGGTCCATGCAGGCTAGGGCATCAACGGAGGCTTCGCCCCTGGCCTCTGGCGTCCGATCCTCGACTGGGACCACGTGGTGGCGATGGTGGCGGTCGGCCTTTGGGGCGCGTTCCTCGGCGTGCCCGCGATTTGACTGTTGCCTGTGGTGTTCCCGCTGATCATGGCCTTCGGCGGCGCTCTCGGGATCTTCCACGGCCATGCCCATGGCACCGAACTGCCGGAGGTCTTCAGCGCCTATGGCAATGCGGTCGGCCTCGTGATCGGAACCGGGCTGCTGCTCCTCGCGGGCATCGGTTTCGGCTTAATGACCCGCAGCGGGGCCGGCACGGCGGCCGTGCGCATGGCCGATGCTGATCGCGGGATTGCTTGTCGGCCTCCCGTTCGCGCTGACCGGGCAGAACGGCATGCTGATCATGGCGGTCGCGCTTGAGGGGCATGCGTTCACGGGGGTGCCACCGCTGACGCAGGCTGGCGTTCTGCTGATGGCCAACCTTGTTCCGCCACGCATCGCGGGACGGTGCCGGGTGGCGATGGAACAGGTCCCTGCCCCGTGGATGTGCATCATTCTGCTGGCACTCGAACTGCGCCCGAACTGACCTCACAGGTCATAAAGGTGTATATCAACGCAACGGCGCCTTCTCGCCGATGCGCGACCGCCGCACTGTTGCGAAAATCCGACCGCTGCTAGGCTCCGCCCAGTTCCGGGAGGTTCCGCATGTCACTGTCACCCATCACCCTGCTCGTCGGCACCACCAAGGGTGCCTTCCTCATCTCCGGCGCGTCCGACCGCACCGGCTGGACCGTCCGCGGGCCGTTCTGCGGCGGCTGGACGATCAACCACATGGGCGGCGATCCCGAGACCGGCACCATCTGGGCCGGCGGCGGCGGGGACTGGTCGGGCGCGGGCGTCTGGCGGTCCTCGGACGGCGGCGCGACATGGGAGGTCGCCAAGCTGACCAAGGGCCAGATGGACGACTGGGCGGCGAACGATCCCGACTTCGCCAAGATGATCGGCTGGACCGACACGCCGCCGCCCTTCGGCACGGATTTCTCGCAGATCTGGTCGCTGAGCCATGCGCACGGCACGCTCTACGCGGGGACCAAGCCCGCGAGCCTGCTGGCCAGCCGCGACGGCGGGGTGACGTGGGACAAGGTCGAGGGGCTGACCGATCACCCCTCCTCCGGCAACTGGGACGGCGGCGCGGCGGGGCTGGTGCTGCATTCCATCGTATCCGACCCCGGCGATCCGGCGAAGCTCTGGGTCGGCATCTCGGCCGCCGGGGTCTTCGCGACCGAGGACGGCGGCGCGACATGGGACCGGCGCAACCGGCTGGCCAATGCCGAGGCCTGCGCTCACACCGACCATCCCGCCGGACCCCGCGACGGCGAGACCGGGCATTGCGTCCACAACATCGTCCGCGCGCCGGGGGACAGCGACCTGCTCTACCAGCAGAACCACCACGGCGTCTGGCGGTCCTCGGACGGCGGGCGGAGTTGGGAGGACATCAACGCCGGCCTGCCCTCGACCTTCGGCTTTCCGATCCGGGTGCATCCGCGCGATGCCAGCACGATCTGGACCCTGCCGCTGAACGGCGACATGGAGGGCCGTTTCCCGCCCGATGCCGCCTGCGCGGTCTGGCGGTCCCGCGACGGCGGCGCCTCGTGGCAGGCGATGCGCGAGGGGCTGCCGCAGGAGGCGTGCTTCTTCACCGTGCTGCGGCAGGCGATGGCGGGCGACACGCGCGATCCGGCGGGGGTCTATTTCGGGACGAACTCAGGGTCGGTGTTCGGGACCACGGACGAAGGCGAGACCTGGCATGAGATCGCGCGGCACCTGCCGACGGTACTGTGCGTGGAGGTGCTGGAAGCCGTGTGAGACAGGCACATCCCGGCGACCCGAACCCCGACCGCCAACGCGGGCTAGGACGGCCCCGGCCTGAGCATCGCACGGCCCGGTCCGAACCCGAGCGGCGCACCATACTTCTGACCGAACCACACCCGCATCGCCAGTGCCGCGACCACGGTCAGGACCTGAAACGCCGCCTGCACGGTCGCGCCGTCGGGGACCAGCCCAGCCCATCGGAACAGGACGTAGAGCACCGTGCCGTGCACGGCGTTGAACAGCGCGGACACCGCGTTCAGGTGCCAGCCGAGCCACCAGCGCGGGTGCAAAGGCGCCCGGTACCGGGCGAAGGCGATCATGCCCGTGCCGAATGCCAGTCCGACCCATGACAGGGTCAGGGCGACGGGGTCCGGTTTCGCGAGTCCCGCGATCAGGACAACACCCCCGAGCAGCAGCATCACCGGGCCGAGGATACGGAACCACCGCCCCCGGAACCGCTCCGGCTCTCGCTTGAAGCGGATCGCGGTGTAGGCCAACATCGACACCGTTCCGATGCAGACCGTCAGATAGACCATCTGGACGACGAAGCCGGGATCGAACGGCCCCGGCCGACTGAACAGGATCGGTCCGACGGACAGGATGACGAAGATGAGCACGGCGAGGCAGATCTTGCCCGCCCCGCGATGCAGCGGCGACCCCTTCCGCGATCCGAGCGCCGCCCAGTAGGCCGCGAAGGCGATCCCTCCGATCACGATATGAACAATGAGTGCGGCGCCATGGGTCATGGCCATGCCTCCCGAAAATGGTTAACAAGCGTAAACTACACCAATGGTTAACATGCGTAAACCAAAATCCATATCCGATGAAACCAAGGGCGCGATCCTGGGCGCGGCGTGGCAGCTGATCGTCGAGCGGGGTCGGACCGACATCGGCATGGCCGAGATCGCGGGCGCGGCCGGGGTCAGCCGTCAGGCGGTGTTCTACGCCTTTGGCGGGCGCCCCGGCCTCCTGCTGGCCATGGTGCGGCAGAAGGACCGGATGAGCGATCATGTCGAACGGCTGGGGCGGCTTGCGGCGACACCCGATCCGGATCGCGAAACGCTGGCGGCCTATGCCGGGGTCTGGCTGGACTACCTGCCGATCATCTACCCGGTCGGCATCCTGCTCGACGCCGCCAGCCTGACCGACGAAGACGCCGCCGCCGCGTGGCGCGACAGGATGATCGACAGCCTGCTCGGCGGTTTCCGAAGGCTTGCGGCGGCTGTCCATGCGAAACAGCCCTTCGATGACGACCCGCTGAGACTGGCCGACGCACTTTGGGCGCAGGTGCATCCGACAATGTGGCGGCGGCTGGTCGCGGAATGCGGCTGGAGCCCCGAGGACTTCCGCAAGAGGCAGATGGAGATGTGCCGAGGACTGATCGGACTTTGAATGGTGCGTGTGAGGCCTGACACCCGGATCTCAGGCCCACAAGGGATTTCGTTCGACTCCTGTCGCCGACCAGCCGGATCGAACGCCTGTGTATTACCCCGGCAGATGTCTTGATCATGTCCGGCCACATGCCCCGGTCTGGCACACCCCGTAGCGCAGCAGCGCCGGCCTTGCTCCGGAAATGCAGGTTGCTAGACTCCGTTGCATGTTCAGACTCTTCCGCAGGAAAGCCGCTCCGGCAACGTCCGAAAGGCCGTCCATCACGCTGACGCTCGCCTTCGACCGGTTCGAAGAGGGCAGGAACGGCGTGCGATTGGGATGGCAGGCGACGGGCGCGCCGGAGGACGTGATCTTCGACCTCGACTTCGTGGGAACCCCCTCGGGAGTTACCACAGGCTTTCTCTGGGACGCGCAGAGGCCGGAACTGGAGAATGTGTTCGCGGTTACAGGGGACACGTCGCTCAGGATCGGTGCGGCATTCGCCTATAGTGAAGCCAGTCAGGACGTATCCAACGCGGTCGGTGCGGTCTGGACATGCACACCAGGGGCCGCCGATGTCCTGACCTTCAACGCCGGGTCGGCAATCACTCTGAGCCTGCACTTCGATCCGGCGCAAAAGAGCGTTCGGGCTGTGTGACTCGCGGAACGTCGGACCGGGTCAGATCGTGACCCTACCGGAAATGGCGCAGCCGACGGAGCGGGTGATGACCCTCAGACCGACACCTCGGCCATCAGCCGTTCCTTGGCGATCTCGCCCTTAGCGCCCGAGGCCGTCACCGCCCCGCGCTTCATGACGTAGAAGTGGTCGGCCAGCCCGTAGGCAAACTCGAAATACTGCTCGACGAGGATGATCGCCATGTCGCCCTTGTCGCGCAGGTATTCGATGACCCGGCCGATCTGCTGGATGATGTTGGGCTGGATGCCCTCGGTCGGCTCGTCCAGCAGCAGGAGCTTGGGCTTGGTCAGCATCGCCCGCGCGATGGCAAGTTGCTGCTGCTGCCCGCCGGACAGGTCGCCGCCCCGGCGGCCTATGAAATCCTTGAGGATCGGGAACAGCTCGTAGATTTCATCCGGGATGAAATGCTCGGACTTGGGCAGACAGGCATAGGCCGTCTCCATGTTCTCCTTCACCGTCAGCAGCGGAAAGATCATCCGGCCCTGCGGGACATAGCCGATCCCCTTGTGCGCCAGCACGTGGGAGGGCACGCGTCCGATCTCCTCGCCGTCCAGCCACATCTGACCGCCCGAGCGCGGGTGCGTCCCCGAGATCGCCTTGAGCAGTGATGTCTTGCCGACCCCGTTGGTGCCGGTGATGACCGTGACCTTGCCGGTCGCGGCCTCCATGTCGATCCCCTGCAGGATCTGGCTCTGGCCGTAGTGGAGCGTCAGCCCCTCGATCTTCAGCATCGCCTCACCTTCCCAGATAGACTTCGATGACCTGCGGGTTCGCGGTGACGTGGTCGAGGCTGCCCTCGGCCAGAACCGAACCTTCGTGCAGGACGGTCACCTTGCACTCCAGCCGCCGGACGAATTCCATGTCGTGTTCGACCACCACCACGGCGCGGGTCTTGGCGGCCTCCTTGAGCAGGTCGGTGGTGTGCTCGCGCTCGGCCAGCGTCATCCCCGCCGCAGGTTCATCGACCAGCAGCAGGCGCGGTTCCTGCGCCAGCAGCATCCCGATCTCCAGCCATTGCTTCTGGCCGTGGCTCAGCTCGCCCGACTTGCGCGACAGCTCGTCCGCCAGCCCGATTTCGGACGCCAGTTCCTCGACCCTCGAATGGTCCTCGAAGCTGGGCCGCCAGAACAGGACCGGGAACGGCGCGCGCTTGTTGCGGAGCGCCATCATCAGGTTGGCCTGCACCGTCTGGTCCTCGAACACCGTGGGGCGCTGGAACTTGCGGCCGATGCCGATCTGGGCGATCCGCGCCTCGTTCAGGCGCAGCAGGTTGGTGGATTTCTCGCCCCAGATGACCTTGCCCTCGTCGGGCTTGGTCTTGCCGGTGACGATGTCCATGAAGGTCGTCTTGCCCGCCCCGTTCGGCCCGATGATCGCGCGCAGCTCCGCCTCGCCGATGGAAAAGCTGAGGTTGCGGATGGCGCGGTAGCCGTCGAAGGTGACCGAGATGCCCGAGACTTCGAGAAGCGAACTCATTTCCGGCCCTCCTTCTCAAGCAGCGATCCCTGATCCGGCCCGTAGTTGGCGCCATGCCGGTTCGGGGCGAAGCGTTCGGTCACGAGGTCGAACAGACCGCCGATGCCCTTGGGCGCGAAGAGCGTGACCAGAACGAAGGTCAGGCCGAGCAGCACCAGCCACCAGTCCACCCAGTCGATCCGGTAGAAGCCGAGGTTGACTGACGGCACCTGCCCGCCGGTGAACCACGTCGAGACCAGCGACACCAGCGCCGCGCCGATGACCGCCCCGTAGAGCCGCCCGCGTCCGCCGATGGCGACCCAGACCGCAAGGTAGATCGACGCGATCGGCGCGACCTCGCCCGGGTTGATGATCCCGGCCTGCGGGTAGTAGAGCGCGCCCGCGATGCCAGCAATGATGGCGGTGAGGGTGAAGACGAACAGCTTGTAGCCCTCGACCGAGTAGCCGAGGAACCGCACCCGCGCCTCGTCGTCGCGGATGCCCCGCACGACCGAGCCGAACTTGCCCGACACGACCCATGCGGCCAGCACGTAGCCGAGACCAAGCGCGACCGCCGAGGCCCAGAGGAACCAGACCGAGATATAGTCCTGCGAGGCGCTGACGCCGGGCAGGTTCTGCAGGCCGGACAGGCCGTTGTTGCCGCGCAGGCCGCTTTCGTTCTGGAACAGGTAGAGAGACAGCGCCAGCGTCATCGCCTGCGTCAGGATCGACAGGTAGACGCCCGTCACCCGCGACCGGAACGCCAGCCAGCCGAACACCAGCGCCAGCGCGCCGGGGATCAGCACGACCAGCGCCATCTGCGCCCAGAAGCTGTGCGCGAACATCCATATGGGTGGAAACTCGGACGAGCCGACGACGCCGAAGATCTGGGTGCCGATCGCGTCGCGCACCTCCTGCGGGGTCGGCGGGATCGCGGCATTGGCCATGCTGCCCGCGACGATCAGTTCCGTCCGCGCATACATCAGCCACATGCCGACCATGTAGCCGCCCAGCCCGAAGAAGGCGAAATGCCCGAGGCTGAGGATGCCGCAGTAGCCCCAGACGAGATCCATCGCGATGGCGACGAGGCAGAGGCACAGCGTTTTGCCCAGCGTCTTGACGAAGGAGGTCGAGATGAAGGCCGTGCCGTAGGCATGGCTGAGCAGCGTGACGATCACCGTGAAGGCCGCGAGGCAGGCCAGGAAGATCAGGATCGACGGGTTGCGGAGGATGAAGCTCTGTCTCATGACGTGCGGTCCCGGCGGCTGGTATCCGAGGGGGCGCTGCCCCCGTCGCGGCCTTGCCGCGACTCCCCCGGCATATTTTGGGCAAGATGAAGCTGGGGAGCTTTGCCAGCGAGGCGCAGCGGCGGTCGGTTGAGGTTGGCGGGAGGCGGCTGGACCATGATCAGTCTCCTGCCGCCCGTCCCTTGAGCGCGATGATGCCGCGCGGCCGGAACTGGATGAAGATGATGATGAAGACGATCATGTAGGTCTGTGCCGCCAGCGTGTTGGACGGGTTGAACCATTCGATCCCCTTCTGCAGGAAGCCGATCATCGTGGCGCCCAGAAGCGTGCCCCAGATGTTGCCCACGCCGCCGACGACCACGGTCATGAAGCTCTGGACGATGTAGTCGGAGCCAAGCTCGGACGTGACCTTGGCGTAGAGGCCGATGGCCACGCCGGCGATCCCGGCGATGCCGGAGCCGAGGCCGAAGGTCAGCATGTTGACGCGGTCGGGGTTGATGCCCATCGACGAGGCCATGCGCGGGTTCTGGGTGACCGCGCGGGTTTCGAGACCAAGGCGGGTCTTCTTCATCAGGAACAGGAAGAAGGCGAGGAAGATCAGCGCCAGCACGAAGATCGCGATCCGGATGTAGGAAATCGCCACGATGTCATTGAAGGCCATCTGCCCGTCCAGCCAGGACGGCGAGGTCAGCGGCCGCGCCTGAGTGCCGAAGATGTTCTTGGCGATCTGCTGCAGCGCGATGGACACGCCGAAAGTCGCCAGCAGCGTCTCCAGCGGGCGGGAATAGAGCCAGCGGATGATCAGCCGTTCCATCGCGACGCCCGCCGCGAAGGTGACGGCAAAGGCCATCGGGATCGCGACGATGATCGAGACGGTGTAGTTCGGAATGATCTGCTGGACGACATAGCCGGTGTAGGCGCCCATCATGATGAACTCGCCATGCGCCATGTTGATGACGCCCATCACCCCGAAGGTGATGGCGAGGCCGATGGCGGCGAGGAAGTAGATCGAGGCGAGCGACAGCGCGTCGAGCGTCAGGTCGATGAACTGGTTCATCGCGACCTTGAGCTCGATCGAGGTCAGCACGTCGTTCGCCGCGTCGGTCACGGCGGCGGACCGTTCGTTGTAGGCGTCGAAGAAGACGTGACCCGCCAGCGCCGCGTCGACTTCGTCGGTGGTGGCGGCGGACGGGACGGTCCCGGCGGCCTCCAGAGCGGCGTAGGCGCGGTCACGGGCGGCGGGGCTGTCGAGGTCCGCAACGGGAACCCCGCCGACGCTGCCGTCGACGATGTTGGCCTGCAGCGCGTTGCGCTGGTCGGAGTTGGTCAGCCGCGCGGGGGCGAGATTGGCCGCGACGAGCATGTCATAGGCCGCCTCGCGCGACAGTTCCTCGCCGCCGGGGCGGAGCCGGGCGGCCAGGTTGACGTCCGCGGGCACTTCGGTGCCCGGCGCGACGCGGCGCGTGGTGGTGAGGATCGGGTTGAGGGCCGCGCGGGCATCGACACCGAGGTCGCCCTCGAAATAGGTCATCGCCTCGATCCGCTCGTCGTCCGAGGCGCCGAACTGGATGGTCAGAAGTCGTTCCAGACGCTCCATCTGCTGGCGGATCCCGACCGAGGGTTCCTCGGCGATCGCGTCACGCAGGATCGGCAGGTGTCCGGCATTGCCGTTGCGGGCCAGCGCGGCCAGCGCGTCACGGCGCTTGGACGCGTCCGGGTCGGTCAGCTGGAACTTCACGAGCGCCGAGGCGATCAGCGCGCGGATGCCCGAGTTGGGCTTGAGCTGGTCGAAACCGTCCTTGGAGAATACCCCGATCTCGGAGGCGGTGTCGAAATCGAAGACCTTGAGATCGTTCCGTCCCTCGGGCTCGACATAGAAGAACAGGCCATCCTCGGTCCGCTGCCACATGTCGCGAGCTTCCCACTTCTCCAGCACCAGCGGTGCGGCGGGGTGGCCGCTGTCGCGGATGGCGTCGATGGCGGGCTGGATGGTGCGGCGCGACGAGGCTTCAATGGTCTCGCGGTGCGCCTGCAGGACCTCCTGGATGGTGTCCTGTGCCGTCGCGGGAAAGGCAGTCAGCGCAAGAAACAGCAGCGCCGCGCGGAGAATGCGGATCATGAATGTCTGCCCGTGTCCCAAGGGTCTTTTTTGGACCGGCGGGGTTTGCCCCCGCCGGCAGTTCGCTTGGCCGTCAGATCAGTAGTTCGACTTGATCTGGACGCAGGACTTGGTCTCGGTGTTGTACATACCGCATTCCAGGTCTTTCCAGTCGGCTTCCAGAACCGCGGATTCCGGCAGGAAGTCGGTCCATGCATCGCCCGGAACCGGATCGGTCGAGGAGATGATGTCGAACTGGCCGTCTGCGAGGATCTCGCCGATCAGGACCGGCTTGGACAGGTGGTGGTTGGTGCCCATCACGGCGGTGCCGCCGGTCAGGTTCGGGAACTCCTGCCCCCACATCGCTTCGCGCACGGCGTCGACGTCGGTGGTGCCGGCCTGCTCGACCGCGTTCACCCACATGTTGAAGCCGATGTAGTGGGCTTCCATCGGGTCGTTGGTCACGCGCTTGTCGTCGCCGATGAACGCTTTCCAAGCCGCGATGAACGCGTCGTTCTCGGGGCTTTCGGCGGACATGAAGTAGTTCCACGCGGCCAGGTGGCCGACGAGGTTCGAGGTGTCGAGGCCGGAGAGTTCTTCTTCACCCACCGAGAAAGCGACAACGGGGATGTCCTCGGCGGACACGCCTGCTGCGGCCAGTTCCTTGTAGAAGCCGATGTTCGCGTCACCGTTGATGGTGGACACGACGCCGACCTTCTTGCCGTCCGCGCCGAGGGCCACGACGTCAGCGACGATCTTGGACCAGTCGGAGTGACCGAAGGGGGTGTAGTTGACGAAGATGTCCTCGGCCGCGATGCCCTTGTCCTTCAGGTAGGACTCGAGAATGTTGTTCGTGGTCCGGGGATAGACGTAGTCGGTGCCGAGCAGCGCGAACTTCTCGACGCCCAGTTCCTCGAGGTAGTAATCCACGGCCGGGATCGCCTGCTGGTTCGGCGCGGCGCCGGTGTAGAAGACGTTCTTGGAGGACTCTTCGCCCTCGTACTGGACCGGGTAGAACAGCAGGCCGTTCAGTTCCTCGATCACGGGCAGCACGGATTTACGCGACACCGAGGTCCAGCAGCCGAACATCACGTCGACGTTGGACACGGTCAGCAGCTCGCGCGCCTTTTCGGCGAAGAGCGGCCAGTCGGACGCCGGGTCGACAACGACGGCCTCGAGCTGTTTGCCCAGAACGCCGCCCTTCTTGTTCTGCTCTTCGATGAGCATCAGCATCGTGTCTTTCAGCGTCGTCTCGGAGATCGCCATCGTGCCCGAGAGAGAGTGCAGGACGCCGACCTTGATCGTGTCCTGTGCGAACGCGGCGGCGCTGAACATCAGCGAACCGGCGGCAGCGCCCAGCATGGTTTTCAGAAAATGCGACATAGTGAAGAAACATCCCTTCGTTTCCGTCGCTGACCACGGTCAGGCAGCCCCCGGTTGAAACCGGCGGTCTCCCCCCTTAGATCGCGGAGCGCGACGTATTTGTTTGCGTCCGTGCGGTGGTGGGGCTGGCTGTAACTCGTCCCGCCACCGCAGTCCTTACGCGCCCTGCTGGCGCCGCCATACCTGAGCGGCTTTGCGAATTGGGGGGAACGGATCACCCGCCTGCGATGCTTTACGCGGTCGTAAACCGGGGCGATCTGCACATTTATCAGGCAGAGATTCGGCCAAATGCCCGCCATTTATGCGGCCAAGGTAACGCCACGTCACATTCGGCGGCGGAAATGCCGCTTGTGGCAACAGATGAGTCGGGAATGGAAACAGGCCGACCGGCCCGCCGCGCTCAGGCGGTGGCGGGCATTTCGAACTCGGGCAGCGCGGCGAATGCGTCGCGCAGGGCGCCGCCCCAGCCGTTCGACACGATCTCGAAATAGGGATCGTCGCGTTCGATCCGGCCCATGCGGCCTGTCTTGCAGCTGTCCTTTTCGTAGACGTGCCAGTCCAGCGGCAGCGCCACCGAGAGGTTCGCCTTGATCGTGCTGTCGAAGGACACGAGCAGCAGCTTGATCGCCTCTTCGAACGACATCTGCCGATCGTAGGCGCGGATCATGATCGGGCGGCCGTACTTCGTCTCGCCGATCTGGAAGAAGGGCGTGTCGTCGCTGGCCTCGATGAAGTTGCCCTCGGGATAGACGAGGTAGAGCCGCGGCTCGCCGCCGTGGATCTGGCCGCCGACGATCAGCGTCGCGCCAAAGGTGCCGGATGCCTGCTGGCCGTTCTGGGCGTGTTCCTCGATCACTTCCTTCAGCGTCGCGCCGACAAGCCGGGCGACCTGGAACATCGATTCGCAGCGCAGGATGTCCGGGGCCCGGTCGGAAGGATGCTTGGAGCGTTCCTGAAGCAGCGAAATCACCGCCTGCGTGGTCGCGAGGTTGCCCGAAGTCATGACCGTGATCGAGCGGTCGCCGGGCTGTTCGAAGGTGAACATCTTGCGAAACGTGGAAATATTGTCGACGCCCGAGTTCGTCCGGGTGTCCGACATGAACACGATACCGCGATCCAGCTGGATCCCCACGCAATACGTCATCCGGACGTTCCCCAAACGCTCACAGGTTAAGACCGGCGAAGTCTATTGCTGAACCTGAAGGGAAACGCAAAGCTCTTCTTTCGCCTCGCCCTGCCAGATGCCGTGGACTGGTGCCGCATCAGCATAGTCGCGCCCGATGGCCACGCGCACATAGCGGTCGTCGGGGCACATCGCGTTCGACACGTCGAAGCCGACCCAGCCCAGACCGTCCACCCAGACCTCGCACCAGGCGTGGCTGGCTTCCTGCGTATCGACGCCGTCCATCATCAGGTAGCCCGAAACATAGCGCGCGGGCCGGTTCAGATGCCGCGCGGCGGAGATCATGACATGCGCGTGGTCCTGACAGACCCCCGTGCCCGCCGTCACCGCCTCTTCGGCCGTGGTCGATGCGCCCGTCGTGCCCTTTTCATAGGCCACGGCCTCGGCCACGGCGGCGGACAGCGCATGCATGGCGCTGAGCTGGTTCTCGGCCAGATCCTTTTCGACCGATTTGGCCAGCTTGCGGATCTGCGCACCCGGCGTGGTCGCGGGCGTCTTGTGCAGGAACAGCCACAGGGGGGCAAAGCTCTTGCCCATGCCGATCACGCCGGCGCGGTCTTCGACCTCGACCTCGCCTTCGCTGACGATCTCCAGCCGTTCGGCATCCTCCATCAGGACCAGATCGACATGGTTCCGGAATTCGTCGTCAAAGGTGCACTGCTTGGACCCGCCCGTGATGGTCGAGTTCCACGACAGCACCTTCTGGCCGACCGCGTCGCGCGGAGTCAGTCGGACCTGCTGCAACGCGTAATGCACCGGCCGGTCATAGGTGTAGACGGTCTTGTGAGATATTCTGAGCCGCATGTCACTTCCCCCCGATTTCCCCGGCCTCAGCCGTAGAACCGGAAATCTTCCTGTATCTGGCTTGCCAGACGCGCGGTGTCGCTGATCCTGTTTTCAAGGAATTCGTGCAGGCCTTCCTCGAACACCGTCTCGATCTGCCGGTTGTCGATCTTGGCGTAGATTTCCTGCGCCAGGTCGAGGCTGGGCAACCCGCCGACGTGTTTCTGCGCCAGGTAGCCCAGGTTGCCCGTCAGCTTCGAATAGCAGAACGCCAGCGACCGCGGCATCCGCTTGTCGAGGATCAGGAACTGCGCTATCGCCATCGGCGTCGTCTCGGCCTCGTTCAGCCAGCGGAACGACCGGAACGCGCTGACAGACCGCAGGATCGTTTCCCACTGCGCGTTGTCCATGCTGGAGCCGACGAAGGCGGCGGACGGCAGCAGGACGTAATACTTCACGTCGAGGATGCGGGCCGTGTTGTCCGCCCGTTCCACGAAGGTGCCGATGCGGGCGAAATCGAAGATCTCGTTGCGCAGCATCGTGCCGTGCAGCGCCCCGCGCACGAGGCTGGAATGCTGACGGATCGAGGTCAGCACATCGCCGAGGTTCTTGACCGTCACGGGCCGGGCCAGCGCGGTCTTCATCGCCATCCAGGATTCGTTCGTGGCCTCCCACACGTCCGAGGACAGCGCCGTCCGGACCATCCGCGCGTTCGACCGCGCGGCTTCGATCACCGACATGACCGAGGACGGGTTATCCTTGTCGCGCAGCAGGAAGTTGATCACATGCCCCTGCTCGAACGTGTCATATTTCTGAAGGTACAGCTCGCGCACACCGGCGGTGGTCACGATGCTCTCCCATTCGCTTTCGGCGGTTTCCGAGCCGGTCAGCGCGATGCGGAACCCGGTGTCGAGAAGGCGCGCGGTGTTCTCGCTCCGCTCAAGGTAGCGGAACATCCAGAACAGGCCACCTGCGGTGCGTCCAAGCATAGGCATCAGTCCCCCAGCACCCAGGTGTCTTTCGTCCCGCCGCCCTGCGACGAGTTCACGACCAGCGATCCTTCCTTCAGCGCGACGCGGGTCAGGCCGCCTGCGGTGATGAAGATGGATTTCGGGCTGACCAGCACGAAGGGCCTCAGGTCCACGTGTCGCGGCGCGAGTCCGGACTTGGTCATGATCGGCACCGTCGACAGCGCCAGCGTCGGCTGGGCGATGTAGTTCGCGGGCTTGGCGCGCAGCTTGGCCTCGAACTCCGCCAGTTCCTTCTTGGACGCGGCGGGGCCGACCAGCATGCCGTAGCCGCCGGAGCCGTGGACTTCCTTGACCACCAGTTCGGCCAGATGCTCCAGCACGTAGGACAGGCTGTCCGGCTCTGAACAGCGCCATGTCGGCACGTTCTGCAGGATCGCCTTTTCGCCGGTGTAGAACTCAACGATATCAGGCATGTAGGAATACAGCGCCTTGTCGTCCGCGATCCCCGTCCCCGGCGCGTTGGCGATGGTGATATTGCCCGCACGGTAGACGTCGAGGATGCCCGGCACGCCCAGCAGGCTGTCGGGATTGAAGTTCAGCGGATCGAGATAGGCGTCGTCCACCCGGCGATAGATCACGTCGATCGGCTTGTAGCCCCGGATCGTGCGCATCGCGACGCGGCCGTCGACGATCTTGAGATCGCCCGCCTCCACCAGTTCCGCGCCCATCTGGTCGGCTAGGAAGCTGTGTTCGAAATAGGCCGAGTTGTGCAGGCCCGGCGTCAGCACGGCGAGGCAGGGCTTGGACCCGTTGAACCCCGGCGGCGCGGCTTCGGACAGGGACCGGCGCAGTTCCATCGGGTAGTTCGACACCGGACGCACCCGCATCTGGGTGAACAGCTCCGGGAACATCTGCAGCATCGTCTCGCGGTTTTCCAGCATGTAGCTGACGCCCGACGGCGTGCGGCAGTTGTCCTCCAGCACGTAGAACTCGTTCTCGCCCGTGCGGACGAGGTCGGTGCCGACGATGTGGGTATAGACCCCGCCCGGCGGCTGCACGCCGATCATCTGCGGCAGGAAGGCCTCGTTGTTGGCGATGATCTCGGCCGGGATGCGCCCGGCCTTCAGGATCTCCTGCCGGTGGTAGATGTCGTTCAGGAAGGCGTTGATCGCACGGACCCGCTGTTCGATCCCCTTCTCCAGCTGCCGCCATTCCTGCGCCGCTATGATGCGGGGCACGATGTCGAAGGGGATCAGCCGTTCGTCCGCCTCCTGCTGGCCGTAGACGTTGAAGGTAATCCCGATCTTCCGGAAAAACGCCTCTGCCTCGCTGGATTTCTTGAGCAGTGTCTTGGGATCCTCGCCGGCGAACCAGTCGGCATATGCCGCATAGGGTGCCCGCGCCGCATCCCCGGCACCGGTCATCTCGTTGAAGAATCGTTCGTTTGTCATTCCACCCTGCGGATTGTTGGGCACCGCCCCCTTATTCACATAGCCGGGCCGGGGGCCGTGGCCAGCGAGAGCTTGAGCGCCTTGCAAGCAGTTGCCTTGATGTTGCTCAAATCCTTTCAATCAGACAACCCTGACCATGAAAAACCTGCGGAACCGCCCATTAATCAGGCAGATGCCTGCCGTGCCTTCGGCCTCCTTCGGGCCGCAAAGCTTGTTATGCGGGGCACGGAATGTCATTGAATACGGACGCTTCCTTACAGACGAAGACCCATGGCGATTCACGCAGCTATCCATCACCTGACCCACTACAAGTACGACCGTCCCGTGACGCTCGGCCCGCAGATCATCCGCCTGCGGCCTGCGCCGCACTCGCGGACACGGGTGATCAGCCACTCGCTCAAGGTCGGGCCGGAACCGCATTTCGTGAACCACCAGCAGGACCCCTACGGCAACTGGCTGGCGCGCTTCGTCTTTCCCGAACCGGTCAGGGAATTCCGGATCGAGGTCGACCTCGTCGCGGACATGTCGGTCTACAACCCGTTCGACTTCTTCGTCGAGGAACACGCCGAGGAATGGCCCTTCGACTATCCTGCCGACCTGCGCGAGGATCTGTCGATCTACCGCACGCCCGAACCGCTGACGCCCGCGCTGGAACGCTTCATGGCGACCCTGCCGCGCGACCAGAAGCGGACGGTGGATTTCCTCGTCTCGCTGAACATGCATGTCGCGAACCACGTCAACTACGTGATCCGCATGGAACCCGGCGTGCAGACGCCGGACGAGACGCTGGAACGCGTCTCGGGCTCGTGCCGCGACTCGTCGTGGCTGCTGGTCCAGATCCTGCGCAACCTCGGCTTCGCCGCGCGCTTCGTGTCGGGCTACCTGATCCAGCTGAAGCCCGATCTCGTGTCGCTCGACGGCCCGCCGGGCACCGATCACGACTTCACCGATCTGCACGCATGGGTCGAGGTCTATATCCCCGGCGCGGGCTGGATCGGTTTCGATCCGACCTCGGGCCTCCTGGCGGGTGAAAGCCACATCCCGCTGGCCGCGACGCCCCACTACCGCAATGCCGCCCCGATCGCCGGCATGGCATCCTATGCCGAGGTCGATTTCTCGTTCGACATGAAGGTCACGCGGGTCAGCGAGCATCCCCGGATCACCAAGCCGTTCTCGGACGAGGCATGGGACCGGCTGAACGTGCTGGGCCGCAAGGTGGACGAGAGCCTGGCCAAGGGCGACGTGCGCCTGACGATGGGGGGCGAGCCGACCTTCGTGTCCATCGACGATTTCGAGTCGGCGGAATGGAACACCGCCGCCGTCGGTCCGATGAAACGCGGGCTGGCCGACCAGATGATCCGCCGCCTGCGCGAACGCTTCGCGCCCGGCGGCTTCCTGCACTACGGGCAGGGCAAGTGGTATCCGGGCGAGACGCTGCCGCGCTGGACCTTCTCGCTCTACTGGCGCCGCGACGGCAAGCCGATCTGGTCCGACGCCGACCTCGTCGCGACCGAGGACGCGCAGACCGGCGCGGGCCCGAAAGAGGCCGAGGCGCTGATGGCCGAGATCGCCGAGGACCTCGGCGTCGGGGCGGAATACGTGAACCCGGCCTACGAGGATCCGGCGGAATGGCTGCTGAAGGAAGCCAACCTGCCCGAGAACGTCACGCCCGAGAATTCCAAGCTAAAAGACCCCGAGGAACGTCACCGCATGGCCCGCGTCTTTGAACGTGGCCTGACCGAACCCTCGGGCTTCATCCTGCCGATACAGGCCTGGCAGTCCAAGGCATCCGGCCGCCGCTGGCGGTCCGAGAAGTGGAAACTGCGGCGCGGCAAGATCTTCCTCGTGCCCGGCGACAGCCCGGTCGGCTATCGCCTGCCGCTCGGTACGCTGCCCTACGTGCCGCCCGCGCAGTATCCCTACACCTACATCGTCGACCCCACCGTCGAACGCGGCCCCCTGCCCGACTACCACGACGAAGAGGGCATGCCGGAGACGACCAAGGAACGCGAACAGCCTGTCAGCCGGCCGAAACCGGCGGGCGACGTGCAGGACGTGATCGAACAGGAGATCACCGAGATGGGCGGCGCGGTGCGCACCGCCCTGTCGATCGAACCCCGCGACGGCCGTCTCTGCGTCTTCATGCCCCCGGTCGAGGCGCTGGAGGATTACCTCGACCTGATCGCCGCCGCAGAACGCGCGGCCAAGAAGCTCGGCCTGCCGGTCCATATCGAAGGCTACGCCCCGCCCCACGATCCGCGCATGAACGTCATCCGCGTCGCCCCCGATCCGGGCGTGATCGAGGTGAACATCCACCCGGCGCATTCGTGGGAGGAATGCGTCGCGACCACGCAAGCCGTCTACGAGGAAGCGCGCCAGTGCCGCCTCGGCGCCGACAAGTTCATGATCGACGGGCGCCACACCGGCACCGGCGGCGGCAACCACGTCGTCGTGGGCGGCGAGACGCCGAACGATTCGCCCTTCCTGCGCCGCCCGGATCTGCTGCGTTCGCTGATCCTCTACTGGCTGCGGCACCCCTCCCTCAGCTACCTGTTCTCGGGCCTGTTCATCGGCCCGACGTCGCAGGCGCCCCGCATCGACGAGGCCCGCCACGACACGCTCTACGAGCTGGAGATGGCGCTGGCGCAGGTCCCCGATCCGGGCGACGACTACCCGCAGCCGCTGCCGTGGCTGGTCGACCGGCTGTTCCGCAACATGCTGACCGACGTCACCGGCAACACCCACCGGGCCGAGATCTGCATCGACAAGATGTATTCCCCCGACGGCCCGACCGGCCGCCTCGGCCTGATCGAGTTCCGCGGCTTCGAAATGCCGCCCGACGCCAAGATGAGCCTCGCCCAGCAGGTGCTGATCCGCGCGATCATCGCCCGGCTCTGGCACAACCCGATCAAGGGCAAGCCGGTCCGCTGGGGCACCGTGCTGCACGACCGCTTCATGCTGCCGCATTTCGTGTGGGAGGATTTCAAGGACGTCCTGCGCGACCTCAACGACCACGGCTTCGAGGTCGAGCCGGAATGGTTCGTCGCCCAGCAGGAATTCCGCTTCCCGTTCTGCGGCGAAGTCACCTACGAGGGCGTGCACCTCGAACTGCGGCAGGCGCTGGAGCCCTGGCACGTGCTGGGTGAAACCGGCGCGATCGGCGGCACCGTGCGCTATACCGACAGCTCGGTCGAGCGGCTGCAGGCCAAGGTCACGACGATCCATCCGGGCCGGTATGCGCTGCACTGCAACGGCCGCAAGGTCCCCCTGACCGCCACTGGTACCACCGGCGATTACGTCGGCGGCATCCGCTACAAGGCGTGGCAACCGCCCGAGGCGCTGCACCCGGTCCTGCCGGTCAACGCGCCGCTGCATTTCGACGTCTACGACACCTGGACGGGCCGCGCGCTCGGCGGCTGCACCTATCACGTCGCGCATCCGGGCGGGCGCAACTACGACACCTTCCCCGTCAACGGCAACGAGGCCGAGGCGCGGCGTCTGGCGCGGTTCGAACCGATGGGCCACGTGCCCGGCGCGTATTTCCCCGCCCCCGACGAAGGCCATCCGGAGTTTCCGACCACCCTCGACCTGCGAAGATCCCCCGGCGTGTGACCTTCGATGTCGGAACAGGCCCCCCTTGTCACCAGCCGTGATGCCGCCAGGTCCCTGATACGGGCCTACGCGCCCCGCGACGGTGTCGCAGACGAACTCGTCGCCTCGGACGGCCGGATGCGGCCCGGCTGGGATGTGTTCGTCAACCAGCTTGCCGCACTGGCACCCGAACAGGTGGCGGCGCGGTTTGCCCGTGGCGACCTCTACCTGCGCGACGCGGGCGTCTACTTCCGCCAGTATTCCGCCGATGCGCGGGCCGAACGCGACTGGCCGCTCAGCCACATCCCGGTGATCCTGCACGCCGACGAATGGCAGCACATCAGCGATGGCCTGATCCAGCGCGCCGATCTGCTGGAACGGATCGCCGCCGACCTCTATGGCACGCAGCGGCTGGTCGCCGACGGCCACCTGCCGCCCGAGATCGTCGCATCCAGCCCCGAATGGCTGCGCCCGATGGTGGGCGTGCAGCCGCTGTCCGGACACTACCTGCACTTCCTCGCGTTCGAAATCGCCCGCTCGCCCGACGGGTCGTGGTTCGTCCTCGGCGACCGCACGCAGGCCCCGTCCGGCGCGGGTTTCGCGCTGGAAAACCGGATGGCGACCAGCCGGTCCTTCCCCGACGCCTTCGCGAAATCCAACGTCTCGCGCCTCGCCTCGTTCTTCCGCGACTTCCGCGACACGCTGGAAGGGATGCGGGAAGAGGCCGCCGACCTCGGCATCGCCCCGCGCGATTCCCGCCCCGCGATCCTGACGCCCGGCCTGTCGACGGACACCTATTTCGAACACACCTACATCGCCCGCTACCTCGGCCTGATGCTGCTGGAGGGCGAGGACCTGACCGTCCGCCACGGCCGCGTCATGGTGCGCACCGTCGACGGACTACAGCCGGTTTCGGTGCTGTGGCGCAGGCTCGACGCGAACTTCGCCGACCCGCTGGAGCTTGACGGCAACTCGCGCATCGGCACCTCCGGCCTCGTCTCCGCCCTCAGGCAGGGGACGGTGAACATGGTCAACGCGCTCGGCGCCGGGGTGCTGGAGACGCGGGCGCTGATGGCCTTCATGCCCCGCATCGCGCAGGCGCTGACCGGCGCGCCGCTGGCGCTGCCCAATATCGCGACATGGTGGTGCGGCCAGCCGACCGAACAGGCGCATGTGCTGGCCAATGCCGAGAAGCTGATGATCGGGCGCGCCATGTCCACCGCCCTGCCGTTCTCGGGCGCGGCCGACCTCGCCCTCGGCGGGCGGTTCCGCGGTGGCGCGCCGGATGGCGGCGTGTCGTCCTGGATCGAGAACCAAGCCGGCGCGCTCGTGGGGCAGGAGGCCGTGCGCCTGTCGACCACCCCGGTGTGGGAGGACGACCGCCTCGTCCCCCGTCCGATGACCGTCCGCGTCTTTGCCGCGCGCACACGTTCAGGCTGGCAGATCATGCCCGGCGGCTACGCCCGGATCGGGCGCGGCGACGCCTCGGCGCTGGCGATGCAGCAGGGCGGACAGGTGGCCGACGTCTGGGTCGTCAACGACGCGCCGGTGCCGCAGGACACGCTGATGGCGCGCAAGGGCCCTTACCTGCGCGAGGCGCCGTCGGTCCTGCCGTCCCGCGCCGCCGACAACCTGTTCTGGCTGGGCCGCTATGTCGAACGGTGCGAGAACACGATCCGCCTGCTGCGCTCGTGGCACCTGCGCATGGCCGAGATCGGCGATCCCGACGCGCCGCAGGTCGCGCTGCTGAAGGAACATCTCGAAGCGCTCGGCATCGACCCGGCACGGCGTGTCCCGCAGGTGCTGACCGACCAGATCGCCGCCGCCGAAAGCTGCGCCGGCAAGGTCCGCGACCGGTTCTCGGTCGACGCATGGGCCGCGCTGCGCGATCTGGCGCGGTCGGCGGCCAGCCTCGACGGCCCCGCCTTTGCCGGGGACGACACCGCGCGCGCCATGGGGGTGCTGCTGCACAAGATCACGGGCTTCGCGGGTCTGGTGCACGAGAACATGTATCGCTTCTCCGGCTGGCGGTTCCTCAGTTTCGGCCGGGCGCTTGAGCGTGCCGACAACATGGCGCACCTGCTGTCGGTCTTTGCCGCCGAGGAGGTTCCGGCGGGCAGCTACGACATCCTCGTCGAACTGGGCGACAGCGTCATGACGCACCGCCGCCGCTACCGCATCGACACCACGCGCGAGACGGTGGTCGACCTGCTGGCGCTAGACGGCAACAACCCCCGGTCGATCCTGTTTCAGGTCAACGCGATGCGTGACCAGGCAGACCATTTCCCCCACGCCCGAATCCGCGGCAAGGTCCAGCCCCTCGGGCGCGAACTGCTGCGGATCGAGACCGAACTGACCGTCGACGACCCCGAGGAATGGCCGGCGGACCGCTTCATCGTCCTGCGCGGCCTGCTGGTGACGGTCGCCGGGCACCTCGCCACGGCCTACCTCGGATAGCGCCATGCTCTACGACGTCAGCCTCACCATCACCCACGGCTATGCCGTCCCTGCGGAAAGTGCCCGGACGGTGGCGCATCTGATGCCCCTGTCGCGTCCGGGCGAGCAGATGCTGATCACCGGCATGATCCAGGCCGACCCCTGGCCGGACGAGCGGCTGGACCGGTTCGACTTCTTCGGCAACGCGGTGACCGAATTCGCGTGGCGCAACCCGGTCGAGGCGCTGACCCTGACCCTTCAGGCGCGTGTCGAACGGATCGCGATGCCCACGACGCTGGACCTGTCGCCCCCGGTCGAGGGGCTGGCGCGGGAACTGCAGAGCGTCGCCAGCCTGAACCCCGGTTCGCCGCACCATTTCCGCCATGGCTCGCCCCGCGTGCGGCTGGTGCCCGAGATGACGGCCTTTGCCCGCGGCTGCCTGTGGCCCGGCATCACCGCGCAGCAGGCGGTGATCGCGATCGGCCGCGCGCTTTATGCCGAGATGACCTTCGACGCCGAGGCGACCGATGTGAACACGCGCCCCGAAGACGCCTTCGCCCTGCGCCACGGCGTCTGCCAGGATTTCACCCATATCATGATCGCCTGCCTGCGCGGGATCGGCATTCCCGCCGCCTATGCCTCGGGCTTCCTGCGGACGCTGCCGCCCAAGGGCAAGGAGCGTCTGGCAGGCGCCGACGCGATGCACGCATGGGTCCGTGCATGGGTTGGCGTGGATGGCGGCTGGATCGAGTTCGATCCGACCAACGACCAGCTTGTCGGCACCGATCACATCGTGGTGGCCTATGGCCGCGATTACGACGACGTCGCGCCGGACCGGGGCGTGCTGAAGACCTGGGGCGAACAGGAAAGCACGCAGGCCGTGGACGTGATCCCGGTCGTTCCCGCCGCTCAGCCCGCCTGAGCCTTGCGGAACGCCCGCCGCAGCGCCTCCATGTAACTCGCCTCGAAATCCCTGGTGATCTTCGCCTCGGGCGCGATGCGCTGGAAGGCGTGGCAGCCGCCGGGCACCACCGTGACCTCGCACTCCACCCCCGCCGCGAGCAGGCGCTTGGCGTAGTCGAGGTTCTCGCCCACGAACAGGTCGACCGAGCCGACCCCGATCCACGCGGGCGGCAGGCCCGACAGGTCCGCCCGTCGCGCGGGCACCGCCCCATCCGGCGGCGTCTCGCCCGGACCTGTGCCCAGATAGACCCGCCACGCCCAGCGGTTCGAGGTCTCGGTCCAGACGTGGCACTCCTGATCCTCGGGGATCGCATCCTGCCCCGTCCGGTCGTCCAGCATCGGATAGACCAGCCCCTGGAACACCGGCGCAGGCCCGCCGCCGCGCTCATGCGCGATGATCGCCAGCGTCGCGGCCATCAGCCCCCCGGCGCTTTCGCCGAGGATCGCGATGGACCCCGCGTCGATGCCGAGCGCCCCGGCCTGATCCCGCATCCAGACGAGCGTGGCCCAGCCGTCCTCCGGCCCCGCCGGAAACGGATCCTCGGGCGCCTTGCGGTAGTCGACCGAGACGATCACGCAGCCCAGTTCCCGCACCAGCCAGCCGTTCCGTTCGTGCACCTGTTCGGGACAGCCCAGAACCAGCCCCCCGCCATGCAGGTGCAGGATCGCCGGGCGACCCTCCACCGCGGCCTCGGGGCGATAGACCAGCACCCGCACCTCCGGCGCGCCTTCGGGACCCGGAATGAACCGTTCCTCCCAGACCACGCCCTCCAGCGGACCCGGCTCGGGCACCCCCGCCCGCCGCGCGGCGCGGATGGCGAGGTAATTGCCGTCGTTCAGCCGCGCCACGGGATAGGCCCCGATGCCCGCCACAAGGTCTTCGTGCAACGCTCCGGTCATGTCTCGATCCTCCCGCCCCGGATCAGACAGGGGGTCGCGGGCGGGGTCAACTCTGTCGCGATCCGGCGGGCGCAAAGGACAGCATACGGAAATGATCGCCCCCGACACGCCACCGGGACACCGCCGATGCATCAGGACCTGACCCTGCCCAAGGACCGCACCGCCCTGCTGCTGATCGACATGCAGGAGGAGCACCGGCAGGACGAGCGCTACCTCGTCCACGGCTACGACACCGTCCTCGCCAATGCCGCCCGCCTTGCCGCCAGTGCCCGCGCGACCGGGGTGCCGGTCCTGCACGCCGCCTACCTGCGCGACTTCACCCTCGTGCCGCCGCGCCCGTTCGAACCGGTGGACGCCAGCGGCGCGCCTGCCTTCTCGGCCCCCGGCACATCGCTCACCGACATCTGCGCCGAGGTCGCGCCCGAGGGCGACGAGATGGTGTTCTACAAGAACGACCTGTCATGCTTCACCGACGCGGCCTTCCTCGACCACCTGCGGCAGCTGCCCGAATGGCTGATCGTCTGCGGGGTCTGGGCCGAGGCCTGCGTCGCCGCCACCATCCGCGACGCCATCGCGCGGGGTGTCCGCGTGCTGCTGGTCAAGGACGCCACCGGCAGCGGGACGGAGGCGATGCAGCAGACCGCCGTGCTGAACCTCGCCAACCGGCTCTACGGCGGGGCGGTCTGCGATACGGCGGCGGCCTGCGCGATGCTCGAAGGCCGGTCCGCCAGCGTCTGGCGCCTGCAGGGCGCGGCGCCGTTGCGCTACGAGCCCGACACCATCGGGTCGGAATACGCGAAGCTCTAGCCGCCCGGCACCGGCACGACGCCGAGCCAGCCCATCAGGGCGTCGATGATCTGGCCCTGAACAGCCGCCGCGCCGTGCTGCACCTCGATGTTGTAGTAGGGCCCGCCGCGCACCAGGGTGACGTGGTGCGACAGCGAGCAGTCCGACCGCCCGACCCGTTCGTAGATCACGTTGATCCCCAGCCCGTCGAAATAGCGCGCCGCCGCCTGCGCCGCCCGGTTCTCGACATAGGGCACCCGCCCCGGAATAAGCACCACGTTGTCCGGGTCCGACAGCGCCCCCTTGGGTGAGCCGGTCGGCAGCCCGTGCCGCCCGCCCGCGCTGACCGCGGCCGAGATGTCGCCCAAGCCCCCGGTCAGCCGGTGTCCCTCGTGGTTCGAATGCAGCGACAGCACCGGTGCGCCGGGCGGAAACATATCCAGCACCTCGGCTGTATAGGCCGGGGCGGCCCGCACCCGGCAGGGCGCGGCCTGCCCTGCCGTCGCGGCGAAACTGTGGTTCGGATCCAGCCCGCCGTTGAACCGTGCCTCGTCCGTATCGACGGCGATCATCGCCCCGCCATAGCGGCGGACGGCGTGGACCCCGGCCTCGAAGGCCGCGTCCTCGTCGTCATGCAGCACCGCCCAGACCGGGCCGTCGGGATGAGTGCGATTGCGGATGATCGTGAACCGCCACGCCACCGGCCCGTCCGCCACCCGCCGCAACTGCAGGCACAGATCGCGCCCCGCGCCGATGACATCCGCCATCCGCCGCGTGTCCAGATCACGGACCGTCCGGGGGCGGTAGCAGCGGTCTTCCGCCCCCTTGCGGACGACGTCCCGTGCCCCCGGCGGCACCGGTGGCGGCTGCTGTGCCACGACCGGCGCGGCCAGCGCGGCGCACAGTACGTACAGCGCGATCAGTGGCATGGGCAGGAAAACCTTCATCGCGCATCCATGTTTCTGCAGCCCGGCATCACATAGCCCGGTTCGGACCGCTCACAAACTTGTGCATACGGGCGATTTCCCGCCCCGCGCCCATGTTTCGGCCATGCAGCGGCTGGCCTATCCCGCAGGGAATGCTATCCTCACCCGAGATGAAATTTCCCCCAGCCAGAGGCCGACGCTTCCTCATGTTTCGCCCCCTCGCGGCCTCGCTCATTGCCGGTCTGACCCTTTCCACAGCATCCCTCGCAGCCGAGGTCGACGTCGTCGTTCCCGGCAATTACGGCGACCTCACCGACGACCTGCGCGCCGCCTCGCTCAGCGTGCGGACCGTGGACGAAGGCACCACCGACGGGCAGGACCTGATCGCGGCCGCCAAGGCCGATTACCGCCGGATGCTGGCCGCGCTCTACGAAGCCGGGCACTTCTCGGGCGCCGTGTCGATCAAGGTCGACGGGCGGGAGGCGGCGAACCTGTCGGTCCTGAACCGGGTGCCGTCGGTGAACCGCATCGAGATCCAGGTCACGCCCGGCCCGACCTTCCGCTTTTCCCGCGCGCAGATCGCCCCGCTGCCGCAGGGCGAAACCCCGGCCGAGGGCTATGCGGCGGGCGAACTCGCCACCACCCCCGTCATGCGCGAAGCGGCCGAAAAGGGCGTGACCGACTGGCGCGAGGACGGCCACGCCAAGGCCGCCGTGTCCGGACAGCAGATCACCGCGAACCACGCCGCCAACACCATCGCCGCCGATATCCGGCTGGCCCCCGGCCCGCGCCTGAGCTTCGGGCGCACGCTGCTGACGCCCGAGACGGCGAACAGCTCCGTCCGCGCCGAACGCATCCGCGCCATCGCCGGCCTGCCCGAGGGCGAGGTCTTTTCGCCCCAGGAAGTCACGACCGCCGAACGCCGCCTGCGCCGCACCGGCGCGTTCCGTTCGGCGGTGGTGAACGAGGCCGAGACGCCGAACGCCGACGGCACGCTCGACATGATCGTCGACGTGGAGGACGCCAAGCCCCGCCGTTTCGGCGCGGGGGTGGAGCTGTCCAGCACCGAAGGGGTTGCCGTCACAGGCTACTGGATGCACCGCAACTTCTTCGGCGGGGCGGAACGGTTCCGCGTCGACGGCAACATCGGCGGCTACAACGGTGATCTGGATGGGATCGACTACGGTATCTCGGCCTCGCTGACCCGGCCCGCCTTCCGCCATCCCGACATGAACCTGCGCTTCGGCGCGCTGCTGCAGCACCTCGACGAACCGGGCTACCGGGCCGACCTGGCCGAGGCGACGGTGGGCATCGAACGCTTCATCACGGAAAATCTGACGGCGGAACTCGATTTCGGCGTGCGGCTCAGCAGCGTCGATGACGCCTTTGGTTCGCGCAACTTCAACCACATCATCGGTCGCGGCAAGCTGCAGTGGGACCGCCGCGACGACGATCTGGATCCCCGCCGCGGCCTGTTTGCCGAGGTCGAGGCCGAACCGTTCATCGGCTTCGACGGGTCCGACACCGGCGCGCGGCTCTACGGCGATTTCCGCGGCTACTATCCCCTGGGCGAGTCCTTCTCGCTGGCGGGCCGTGTGCAGGCGGGGTCAGTCCTCGCCTCGACGCTGGCGCAAACGCCGCCGGATTACCTGTTCTTCTCGGGCGGCGGCGGCACCGTGCGCGGTCAGGACTACCAGTCGCTCGGCGGTTCCGTCGTCGGCGGCGAGGTCGTGGGCGGGCGCAGCTTCGTCGGCCTGTCGGGCGAGATACGCACCAAGATCACCCAGAACATCGGCCTCGTCGGCTTTGTCGACTACGGCTATGTCGCCTCCGGCCCCGACTTCACCGGCGGCGACTGGCATGCGGGCGCCGGGGTCGGCGGCCGCTACTACACCCCCATTGGCCCCATCCGCTTTGACGTGGCCGTCCCGATCTCGGGCGAATCCGGCTTCGGCGTCTATGTCGGGATCGGGCAGAGTTTCTGATGACACGCTTCCTCTCTCTCCTCGCCCTGCTGTTTGCCCTCGCCCTGCCCGCGCCTGTCGCGGCGCAGTCGGATGACGACGGCGAAGGCTTCCTGACCCGCCTGATCCAGGATTCGCTGTCCTCGGACGGCCGCGTGGTCGACATCACCGGCTTTCGCGGCGCGCTGTCTTCGCGCGCCACGCTGGAACGGATGACCATCGCCGACGATCAGGGTGTCTGGCTGGAACTGAACAACGCGGTGCTGGACTGGAACCGATCCGCGCTCCTGTCCGGGCGGCTGGAGGTGAACACCCTCTCCGCCGAAAGCGTCACCCTGACCCGCCTGCCCGCGGGCGGCGAGGAGGCCCCTGCCCCCGAAGCGTCGGGCTTCGCGATCCCGGAACTGCCGGTCTCCGTTCGTATCGGCGAAATCTCCGTCTCCACTGTTACGCTGGGCGAGTCGGTCATCGGCGAACCGGTGACCCTGTCGCTGGCGGGCAGCGCGGCGCTGGCGGACGGCGGGGCGGACGTGGACATCACCGTCACCCGCACCGACAAGCAGGGCCGGTTCGCGCTGGACGCCAGCTATGATCCGGCGTCGCAGGCACTGGCCGTGAACCTTGCCCTGTCCGAACCGTCCGAAGGCATCGCGGCCCGGCTGATCGACCTGCCCGGCCTGCCCTCGGTCGACCTGACCATCGCGGGCACCGGCCCGCTGGACGACTACCGGGCCGAGATCGACCTGAACACCGACGGTGACGACCGGCTGGCCGGGGCCGTGACGCTGACCGGCCAGACCGACGGCGGGCGCGCCTTCACGGCGGACCTCGGCGGTGACGTGACCGCGCTGTTCCTGCCCGCCTATCGCGACTTCTTCGGCCCCGACATCCGCCTGACCGCCAGCGGCACCCGCAGTTCGGACGGCGCGCTGGCGCTGGACGCCTTCGACCTGACCGCCGCCGCGATCCGCCTGCAGGGCAAGGCCGACATCTCGGCCGCCGGACAGCCGGAACGCTTCGCCGTCAGCGGGCGCATCGCGGCCGCCGACGGATCGCGCGTGCAGCTGCCGCTCGGCGACGGGATCTCGGTCGCCACCACGACGCTGGACGTGTCTTTCGACGCGACCGATGGCGACGCCGTGATCGGCGCTTTCCAGATCGCCGAGCTGGCCGTGCCCGGCTACCGCTTCGAGTCGCTTGGACTGGCGCTGGACGGCAGCATCGCCATCGGCGAGACGCCCCGTTTCGGCGGGGACGTCACATTTGCCGCGCAGGGCATCGCCGCCGACGACCCGAACGTCGCACAGGCGATCGGGCAGGACGTGAACGGCGGCGCCCGGATCGACTGGGCGGGCGAAGGCCCGATCCGGATCGCGGGCCTGACCCTGAACGGCGCGACCTACGGCGCGGAAGTGGACGCCGACATCACCCCCGGCGACGGCACCACCACGCTTGTCGCCAATGGCCGGGCCGAGGCGCGTGACCTGTCCGCCTTCGCGCCCCTGACCGGCACCGACCTGCGTGGCGCCGCCGATCTGACCCTCGAGGTGACCGCCGACCTGCTGGGCGGCACCTTCGACATCCGGGCCGATGGCGCGACCGAAGGGCTGGCGCTCGGGATCGAACAGGTCGATCCGCTGATCGCCCCGCCCGCGACGCTCCGCGTCGATGCCTCGCGCACCACCGAAGCGCTGGAGATCCGCGAACTCGCCCTCTCCAACGCCGAGATGAACGCCACCGCCTCGGGCACCCTGTCGAGCGAGACGGGCACCATCGCCTATGACGCGCGGCTCGGGAACGCGGGCATCTTCACCGGCACCGAAAGCGGCCCCGTCACCCTGACCGGCACGCTGGAACAGCGGGCGGACGGCCTGCACGTTAACGGCAACGGCGCGGGCCGTGACCTGAACCTCGGGATCGAGGCGGCGGATCTGGTGCTCGACGGTGCGGTCGACTTCTCCTACGCGCTGGTCGCGGGCAACCGCCTGCTGCTGGACAGCGCCGAGGTGCGGACCAACCAGGCGCGGATCACCGCCTCGGGCGACCTGACGGCGGGCCGCCGCGCGATTGACCTGACCACGCGGCTCAACAACTCGGCCCTGTTCACCGGCGGCACCGCCGGCGCGATCGACCTGACCGCCACGGTCGAGGAAACCGGCGCGGGCTGGCGGGTCGAGGCGCAGGGCGGCGGGCAGAACATCGGCATCGGCAATCCGACCGTCGATCCGCTGTTCGCGGGCCGCACCGACCTGACGCTCGCGCTGGTCGCGGGCGAGCGGATCCTGCTGGAAAGCCTGTCGCTGGCGACACCGCAGGCCGATCTGGCGCTGACCGGCGAACTGACCGCCGGGGCACGGCGGATCGAAGCGAACGGGCGGCTGGAGAACTCCGGCATCTTCACCGGCGGGCGCGGCGGTCCGCTGGACCTGGTCGCAACCGCGGCGCAGGAGGGCGAGGAGACCTATCGCCTCAGCCTCGACGGCACCGGCAGCAGCCTCGGGATCGGAAATCCCGCCGTCGACGACCTGCTGGCCGGAACCAGCCAGATCACCCTGCGCGCGGTGCTCGAAGGTCAGACGCTGGCGATCAGCCAGTTCGAATTCGACGGCGCCGCAGTGGACGCGGGCGCTTCGGGTCGCGTGTCGGCCGAAACCATCGACCTGACCCTGAACGCACGGCTCGACAACGTCGCCCGGCTGCAAAGCGGTCTGTCCGGCCCGCTGACCGTGTCCGGCGACGTCGGCCGTGCCGGCGACACCACCCGGCTGGACCTGCAGGCCACCGGACCGGGCGGCACCACCGCCACCGTCGCGGGGCGCGTCGCCATGCCGGACGGCGCGGTCGACCTGACCATCGGCGGGCAGGCCCCGCTAGCGCTGGCCAACGCCTTCATCGAACCGCAGTCGCTGACCGGCACGGCCAGCTTCGACCTGCGGATGAACGGCCAGCCGGGCCTCGATGCGCTGTCCGGGCGGATCACCACCGCCGGCGCACGTCTTGCGCTGCCGGAACTGTTCCTCGTGGTCGAGAACCTGAACGGCAGCGTCGCCCTTGGCGGCGGCCGGGCCGACGTGGTGCTGAACGGCACGCTCGGCGGGGGTGAACTGTCGGTCAACGGGCCGGTCACGCTGTCCGCGCCCTTCAATTCGGACATCGCGGTGCGGCTTGTGAACGCCCGGATCGAACGCAAGGGCCTGGTCTCGACCCGCGTCAACGCCGACATCGGCCTGCAGGGCCCGATCACGGGCGGCGCGCGGCTGACGGGCACCGTCGGGCTGTCGGACACCGAGATGCGGATCCCGTCGGGCGGCTTCGGCGGGGTCGAGGCGATCCCCGACATCACCCATGTCGCGGAACCGGCGGCCAGCCGCACCGCGCGCAGCCGCGCCGGTCTGATCGCGGAACAGAACGGTGGTGGCGGCGGGTCGTCCCGTCCTATCGCGCTCGACCTGCTGATCCGCACCGACGACTCGATCTTCATCCGCGGGCGCGGGCTGGACGCGGAACTGCGCGGCGACCTGCGCGTCGGGGGCACCACCGCCGACGTCCGCCCTGTCGGCCAGTTCGACCTCGTCCGGGGCCGCCTCAACATCCTGACCAAGCGCCTCGATCTGGTCGAGGGCCGCCTGCGCCTGCAGGGCGCGTTCGAGCCCACGATCCGTCTCGTCGCGCGCAATCAGGGGACCGACTATATCGTCGATATCGTGGTCGAGGGCGAGGCCTCCGCCCCCGAGGTGACTTTCTCGTCCCAGCCGGAACTGCCGCAGGACGAGGTGCTGTCGCAGCTCTTCTTCGACCGCGAACTGTCGCAGCTTTCGGTCCTGCAGGCCGCCAAGCTGGCCGCCGCCGTGGCCGAATTGACCGGCAGCGGCGATGGCGGGGTGGTCGGCAAGATCCGCGGATCGTTCGGGCTGGACGATCTGGACGTCAGCCAGACGGCCGACGGCGACACCTCGATCCGGGCGGGGAAATACCTGTCCGACAACGTCTACACGGATGTCGAGGTTACCTCGAAGGGCGAGACCAACCTGTCCATCAACCTCGACATCTCGGACAACGTGACGGCCCGCGGCAAGGTCACCGACAAGGGCGACACCAGCCTCGGCATCTTCTTCCAGAAGGACTACTGACGCTCAGCCGATCGCCACCGGACGCCCCGGATCGCCGCCCGTCTCGGCGGCGATCTGGTCATAGAGGTGCCACGTCGCATGCCCCAGCAGCGGCAGGGCGATGAACAGCCCGAGGAAGTAGGGCATCATCGCGACGAAGGTCAGGACCGCGATGAACAGCGCCCAGGCCAGCATCGGCACCGGGTTCACCGTCACTGTGGTGAAGGACACGATCATCGCCGTCACGAAATCCACCTCGCGGTCCAGAAGCAGCGGCAGCGAGATCACGGTGATCATGTAGAGCAGCACCGCGAAGCCCGCGCCCACGACCGACCCGACCGCCAGCATGGTCAGGCCGTTCATCGTCAGGAAGACCTCGTAGGAGGATGACACGTTGGTCATCACCGACAGACCCATGAACAGGGCGAATATCATGTGGCCGATGAAGAACCAGACGAGGAACAGGAACACGATGATCGCGCAGATCGACGGCAGCTGACGCCGGCTCTGCCGGGTCACGACGGTCAGGATTTCCGACATCACCAGCGGCCGCCCCTGCTCGATCCGGCGCGACACGTCGTAGAGCCCCACGGCAGCGAAGGGCCCGATCAGGGGGAACGAGACGGCGGCGAAGATCAGCCAGTAGCTCTGGCCCGTGACAAGCGTGATCCACCCCAGCACCCAGCCGGTCAGCACATAGGGCGCGCTGAACAGGATCGCGTAGACCGGCGCCTGTATCATGTCGCGGGCGCCGCGTTTCAGCGCGGTGCGCAGCATGTCGAAGGTCACCCGGCGGATCGGCGGCAGTCCCGGTTTCGGCGTGTCCGGCATGATGCGCTCTCCCTCCCTCGCGTCAGGACAGCAGAGCGGCTTTTCCCCGCGGGATCAACCGCATTGCGGATGCATCTTTGCGCCTAGCGCCGGATCAGCGGGGCCAGCGCCGCGTCTTCCTTCATCCACGCCAGCAGCGCGTCGCGCACCGCCCCGGCGAAATGGCCACGGAAATCCGGGTTGGTCAGGTTGCCGCGATCCCGGCGGTCGGACAGGAAGCCGACCTCGATCAGCACCGACGGGATGTCCGCGGCCTTGAGAACCGAGAACCCCGCCGACCGGATGGGCTTGGAATTGCGCGGCACCCCCGCCGCGTTCAGCCCCGTCACCAGCGCCTGCGCCAGCCGGGCCGTGCGGGGCGTCGTCTCCTGCCGGGCGAGGTCCAGCAGGACATCCGCGATCTGGTCGTCCTTGCCGGTCAGGTCGACGCCCGACAGCAGGTCGTCCCGGTCGTGCCGCTCGGCCAGCAGGGCCGAGGCCTCGTCGCTCGCGGTGTCGGACAGCGTGTGCACCACCGCGCCCCGCGCCCGCCCCTCGGCCAGCGCATCGGCGTGGAGCGAGATGAACACATGCGCCCCGACTTCGTGCGCGATCTCGACCCGCCGTTCGAGCGAGACGAAACTGTCGTCCGCCCGGGTCAGGATCACGTCGATGCCGCCCGCGCGGATCAGCGTCTCAGACAGCTCGCGCGCCAGTGTCAGCATGAGGTCCTTTTCGACGATCCCCTCGCGCTCGGCCCCCGGATCGATCCCGCCGTGGCCGGGGTCGATCACCACCACCAGCGGGCCGTCCCCGATGCCCTTCGGACGCTCGGAGCCTGCCGTGTCCCAGACCGGATCGTCCGCCGGGGCGCCCGAAGCGGCCGCGAAGTCCGACGGGGTCGCCGCAATGAACCGCGCCGTCAGCCGCGCGCGGCCCGTCACCTCGTCCACCTGCATTCCCGCGCGGTCCAGCGCCAGCGGCCCGCCGAGGTCGATCACCAGACGCGACCAGCCCGGCCTGACCGTGCCGAACCGCACCGCCGTCGCCGCCCCAGGCTCGAACAGCGCGGCATTGTCCACGCCCGTCCAGTCCACCTCGCGGAAGTCGAAGACCGCCCGTGCCGGATCGTCCAGCGTGAAGACCCGCCACGGCACGCCCTGGCTCAGGTTCAGGTCCACCGACAGACCGCCGCGCATGTCCTCGATCGCGCTCTCGGTCACGTCCACCCGTGCCAGAGCGGTGAAATCGCGCCCCTGCCCCGCCACGGCCCCCGCCGTCAGAACGAAAAGCGCCACTGCGCCGATTTGGGAAAGATGCCGCCTGATCATCCGCTCGCCCCGGTTCCGGGTGTTTGCGCGGAGGCTACAGGAACCCGTGCCCGCCCGCATCATCTTTTCTGTCGCGCCCGCCCCTGCGCCCGCTAGACTGGCGCCCGAGATCAAGGGAGGATCCATGTTCACGAACCTGACCCGAACCGCCGGGCCGGGCAGCAAGGTGGCCGCGATGGCCCCGCTGCTCGACATGAAGCTGATGCTCAGCTCCGACACCGACGACGTGCTCGTCACCATCCGCGAAGGCGCGGTGACGCAGTGCACCCCCGGCCCGCATGTGATGGCGTCCTATGACACCCGCCTCGTCGCCACGACGGAGGCCTGGACCGAATACCTCGCCGCCGTGCCGCGTCCCGGCTATCACGACATCTTCGCCCTGCTCCGCGCCGGGTCGATCCGGTTCGAGGGGAACCTGCTGCCGATGATGCAGAACCTGCTCTACATCAAGCGCCTGCTCGCCTCCCTCCGCCCCGAGGTGACCGCATGAGCCTGCACATCGAACCGATCCTCGGCCGCTACGCCCATATCGACATCGAGGGCGTGAATCACCGCATCTACTGGGAGGAAGCGGGGGAAGGCATTCCGCTGGTCTGCCTGCATACGGCGGGCAGCGACGGCCGACAGTTCCGCGCGGTCCTGAACGACCCCGAGGTGACGGCGCAATACCGCGTCATGGTCTTCGACATGCCCCGCCACGGCAAATCCAGCCCCGCGCCCGGCACGGTGGACGAGGATTACAACCTGACTTCCGACGCCTACGTCGCCCAGATCATGGCCTTCGTTTCCGCCATGGGGCTGGAGAAGCCCGTCGCCATGGGCTGCTCCATCGGCGGGCGCATCGTGCTGCACCTCGCCAAGCGCCACCCCGAGGCGTTCCGCGCCCTGATCGGCCTGCAGTCGGCGGCCTACGTGCCCCGCTACTACGACACGGCCTGGCTGGACCGGCCCGACGTGCACGGAGGCCGCGTCTGCGGCGCCTTCGCGGACGGGCTGATGGCGCCGACCTCGCCCAAGGACCAGAAGGACGAAACCCGCTGGCACTACCAGCAGGGCGGGCCGGGCGTGTTCAAGGGGGACCTGTGGTTCTACCAGATCGACGGGGATTTCCGGTCGGAGGTGGACAAGATCGACACCTCGAAGGTCGCGCTGCACCTGCTGACCGGGGAATATGATTATTCCTGCCGTCCCGCGGACACACAGGCGCTGGCGGATCAGCTGGGGATCGCGCCGGTGATCATGCCGAACATGGGGCATTTCCCGATGTCCGAGAACCCGGAGGTCTTCCTGACCTACCTGAAACCGGTGCTGGAGAAGATCCGCGCGGCGGGGTGAGCGTCGCGCCACGCGCGCGTTGATCAGAGTGTCATCCTCGGGCTCGACCCGAGGATCTCCAGTCACGAGGTCCTCGGGTCGAGCCCGAGGATGACGCGCCCATTACCGCCAGCACCCCGGTTGGAACGCCTGCCCGTGGGTGGGCGCCCGCAACAGTTGAACGGCGCGATTTATCCCCGCCACGTAACTCCTCCGCCAAAGGTCATCGCGCGGATGACACAGCGCCTACCCGCCGGGACGGGCAGGCGCTCGGCGCGGCGGCTTCGCCTCGATTCCGCGCCCGGTCGGACATTGCACCCGGCCGGGCACGGCTTCAGCGTCCCGAACCGCCCCCTCAGGCGACCTTGTCCAGCCCCCGCCCCTTGAGCAGCGCCTCCACGCCAGGCAGCCGCCCCCGGAACCGGGTGTAAAGCTCGTCCGCTTCGACCGAGCCGCCCTTGGACAGGATGTTCTCCTCCAGCGACTTCGCGACCGCCGGATCGAACGCCCCCCCGGCCTCCTCGAAAGCGGCGAAGGCGTCGGCGTCCATCACCTCGGACCACATGTAGGAATAGTACCCGGACGAATAGCCGTCCCCACTGAAAACATGGGCGAAATGCGGGGTCGCATGGCGCATCCTGATGGCCTTCGGCATCCCGAGATCGGCCAGGATCTCCGCCTGTTTCGCCATCGGATCGGCAGGTGCGGGCCCGTCATGGAATTCCAGATCCACCAGCGCCGAGGCGACGTATTCCACCGTCTGGAACCCCTGGTCGAAGTTCGCCGCCGTCAGCACCTTTTCCAGCATGTCGCGCGGCATCACCTCGCCCGTGTCCACATGGGTCGCGAATTTCTCCAGCACCTCGGGCACTTCCAGCCAGTGCTCATACAACTGGCTCGGCAGCTCGACAAAGTCCCGCGCCACCGAGGTCCCCGAGACGCTTTCATATTTCACGTCCGACAGCATCTGGTGCAGCGCATGCCCGAACTCATGGAACAGCGTCCGCGCGTCGTCATAGGACAAGAGCGCCGCCTGCCCCTTCGGCGGCTTGGAGAAGTTGCATACGTTGATGACCACCGGGATCTGCACCTCCGGCACCTTCGCCTGCGCCCGCATCGCCGAGCACCACGCGCCCGACCGCTTGGACCCGCGCGCGAAGTAATCGCCGATGAAGACCGCCACGTCCGCGCCGCCCCGCGTCACGTGCCACGCCCGGCAGTCGGGGTGGTAAAGCGGCACGTCGAGCGGCGAAAACTCCAGCCCGAACAGGCGGTTCGCACAGTCGAACGCCGCCTCGATCATCCGGTCGAGTTGCAGGTAAGGCTTCAGCGCCGCCTCATCCAGATCGTGTTCGGCCTTGCGCCGCTTCTCCGCGTAATAGCGCCAGTCCCACGCCTCCAGATCGCCGTTGATCCCGTCCGCATGCATCATCTCGGCCAGCACCGCCTGATCCGCCAGCGCCTGCGCCTTGGCGGGCCGCCAGACATTGTGCAGCAACTCCCGCACCTTGCCCGGCTCCCCCGCCATCTCCGTCTCAAGCTTGTAGTCGGCGAAGTTATCGTAGCCCAACAGCTTCGCCCGCTCCTCGCGCAGCGTCAGGATCTCCGCGACCGCCTCGCGATTGTCCGTCGCGCCGCCATTCTCGCCACGTGCGGCCCATGCCCGGAACGCGGTCTCGCGCAGGTCCCGGCGCGGCGAGAACTGAAGGAACGGAACGATCAGCGACCGCGACAGGGTCACGACCGGCCCGTCCTTGCCCTTTTCCTCGCCCGCCGCCCGCGCGGCTTCGACGACAAAGCCCGGCAGCCCCTCCAGATCGGCCTCGTCCAGTTCCATGAACCACTCGCGCTCATCCGCCAGCAGGTTCTGCGTGAACGATGTGCCAAGTGTCGCGAGCCGGCCCTTGATCTCCTTCATCCGCTCGGCCTCGGCCCCGTCCAGAGCCGCACCCGACCGGACGAAACCGCGATGGCTGAGGTAGAGAATCCGCGCCTGATCGGCGTCCAGACCCAGCTCGTCCTTGCGCGCCCAGAGGTCCGCAACCCGCTGAAACAGCGCCTTGTTCGCCGAGATCTCAGCGTAATGCGCCGCGATCTTCGGCGAGAACGCGCGCTGCAGTTCCTCGCGCCTCGGGTTGCTGTCCGCGCCGGCGACGGTGAAGAAGACCGACAGCACCTTCTCCAGCGCCTTGCCGCCGTTCTCCAGCGCCTCGACGGTGTTCGCGAAGGTCGGCGGTTCGGGGTTCTCGGCGATCGCCTTGATCTCGGCCTTGTGCGCGGTCAGCGCCTCATCCAGCGCGGGGGCGAAATCCTCGTCGGAAATCGCGTCGAAGGGGGCCAGTTCGAACGGGCCGGTCCAGTCGGACAGCAGGGGATTGGTCATGTGGGGCATCTCCTTTGCCCCTGAAACCTATGCCTCCGGCGCGTGGCTTTCCAGCCCGCAGACCGGGCAATCGGGGCGCTTCTTCAACGTGATCTTGCGGGTTTCGCCCCAGAGCGCATCGTAAATCAGCATCTCACCCCTCAGTGCCGCGCCCGCGCCCGTGATGACCTTCACCGCCTCGACCGCCATCATCGACCCCACGACCCCCGGCAACGGCCCCAACACCCCCGCCACGGCGCAGGACGGCGCGAGGCCCGGCGCGGGGGCCTGAGGGAAAATGCACTGGTAACACGGTCCGCCGCGCGCGGGGTCGAACACGCTCACCTGCCCCTCCCATTGGGAGAGCGCGCCGGAAATCAGCGGCTTTCCGAGCGCCACGGCGGTGCGGTTCGCCAGATAGCGCGTCTCGAAATTGTCGGTGCCGTCGAGGATCAGGTCATACTCGGCGAACAGCTCCGCCGCGATGTCTTCGGTCAGGTCACGGTGATAGGGCCGGACATGCGTCCTGGGGTTCTGCGCGTTCAGCGTTTCCTCGGCGGAGAAGACCTTTGGCTGCTGGATCGCGTCGTCCATGTGGATCACCTGCCGCTGCAGGTTGGCGTTGTCGACCCGGTCGCCGTCGATGATCCCCAGCGTCCCGACCCCCGCCGCCCCGAGGTAGAGCAGCGCGGGCGATCCCAGCCCTCCGGCCCCGATCACCAGGACCTTGGCATCCTTCAGCTTCCGCTGCCCCGGCCCGCCCAGTTCGCGCAGGACGATGTGACGGGCATAACGCTCCAGCTCGGTCTCGGTGAACGGCCCCTGCGCCACAGGCTCCGGCGGCTCAGCCCCCTGCGCCCGCGCCTTCAGCAGTCCTAGGCCCCAGCGATAGGCCACGACTATCGCGGCCAGACCCAGCAGCATCAACCACCCGGCGATCCCGCCGCCGGTCGCTTCGCGCAGCGGATGGCCGGCGGGCAGCACCACCTGCGCCAGCAGCACCGCCATCAACAATACGCCCAGCACCGCGAGCCTCGGCCCCCGCGAAACGCCCGCCCAGCGACCACCCCACCAGAGCGCCGCCGCAAGGACCAGGACCGCCAGCATCAGCCCCGCCCCGTGGAGCCGAATCCGCCGTCGCCCCGCGCGGTGGCGTCCAGCGACGCGACCTCGGCAAAGGTCCCGCGTGTCACCGGCGCAACCACAAGCTGCGCGATCCGGTCCCCGTGCGAGACGTGGAATGGCTCATGCCCCAGGTTGACCAGAATGACCCCGACCGGCCCGCGATAGTCGCTGTCGATGGTCCCCGGCGCGTTCACCAGCGCGATCCCGTGCTTCAGCGCCAGACCCGAACGCGGCCGCACCTGCACCTCGAACCCCTCGGGGATCGCCATGCTCAGCCCGGTCGGCACCAGCGCCCGTGCGCCGGGTCCGATCACCACGCCGTCGCGGTCCGCCGCCGGGAAGTTGGCCCGCACGTCAGCGCCCGCAGCCCCCGCCGTCGCGTAGGACGGCAGCGGCACGTCGGGATCGGCCCAGTCGAGCCGCGCAATCTCTATCTTCACATGATCCTTCATCTGGCCAGACAAACTCCCGCCGGAGGCAAAATTCTATGCCAAGGCCCCGGCCACACGCTCCGCCAGCCGGGCGGCGACCGCATCCTTGCCCATGCGCGGCCATTCCTCGGCCCCGTCGTCCGAGATCAGGATCACCGCGTTCTCCGTCCCGCCCATGATCCCCGTCGCCGGGCTGACATCGTTCGCCACGATCCAGTCGCAGCCCTTGCGCTGCCGTTTGGCGGTGGCATGGGCGACCACGTCGTCCGTCTCGGCGGCGAAGCCCACGACCAGCCCCGGCCGCCCCGTCTGCATCTGGCTGACGGTGGCGAGGATGTCGGGGTTCTCGGCGAATTCCAGCGTTGGCAGCGCGCCCTTCACCTTCTTGATCTTGGAACCGGAGGCAGAGGCCACCCGCCAGTCCGCAACCGCCGCCGCGAATACCGCAGCGTCGACCGGCAGCGCGGCTTGAACCGCCTCCAGCATCTCCTTCGCGGTCTCGACCTTCACCACCTGCACACCCGAGGGCGGCGGCACGGAGGCCGGGCCGGTCACGAACACCACCTCGGCCCCGAGCGCCGCCAGTGCCCTTGCGATCGCCGTGCCCTGTGCGCCCGAGGACCGGTTGGCGATGTAGCGGACCGGGTCGATGGGTTCGTGCGTGGGGCCGGATGTGACGAGGACACGCTTGCCCGTCAGCGGCCCGGCGGTGAAATGCGCCTCGATCGCCGCGACGATCTCCAGCGGTTCGCTCATGCGTCCGGGGCCGTATTCGCCGCAGGCCATGCTGCCCTCGTTCGGGCCAACCATGGCGATGCCGTCGGATTTCAGGGTCGCAAGGTTGCGCTGCGTGGCGGGGTGATCCCACATCCGCACGTTCATCGCCGGGGCGATCAGCACCGGCGTGTCGGTGGCCAGCAGCAGGGTCGAGGCCAGATCGTTCGCCAGCCCCTGCGCCATCTTGGCCATCAGGTCCGCCGTCGCCGGGGCCACGACGACCAGATCGGCGGAGCGGGACAGCTGGATGTGCCCCATCTCGGCCTCGGTCGTCAGGTCGAAGAGCGCGTTATGCACCCGTTCTCCAGCCACCGCGGAAATGGTCAGGGGGGTCACGAACTCGGCCCCGGCGGCCGTCAGAACCGGCGTGACCGAGGCCCCGCGTTCGCGCAGGCGGCGGATCAGGTCGGGCGCCTTGAACGCCGCGACCCCGCCGCCGATGATCAGCAATATCCGCTTGCCAGCCAGCATGTTCCGCCCTCGGACGCCATTTCCGGCGACACTAGGCGACCCCCGCACCGGGGGCAAGGAGCGGCGTCAGTGCAGCAGCGCCTCGACCTCGCCGCCGCCGTTGGTTTCCAGCGTGCGCCGCATCTTGCGGAACGCCCCGGCCTCGAGCTGACGCACACGCTCCTTGGACAGCCCCAGTTCCTGCCCGAGGCTTTCCAGCGTCCGCGGCTCGTCGCGCAGCTTGCGCTCGCGCACGATCATCCGCTCGCGGTCGTTCAGGTCGGACATGGCGGTGATCAGCCAGTCGCGCAGCGCCTGACGGTCGTGATCGTCGCCCACAAGCTCCGCGGCCCCGGCCGTGTCGTCCTCCAGCGTGTCGATCCACTCGCGGCCCTCGTCATCGGCGGACTGCGTGGCGTTCAGCGAGAAGTCGGAGCCGGACAGACGCCCCTCCATCATCTCGACATCGCGCAGCGGGACGCCGACTTCGGTCGCGATCATCTGGCGCAGCTGGTGGCCGTCCAGTTCCTCGCCCCGGCCCATGGCCTCGCGCTCCAGCCGGGCCTGAACCCGGCGCATGTTGAAGAACAGCGATTTCTGCGAAGAGGTCGAGCCGGTGCGCACCATCGACCAGTTGCGCATCACGTAATCCTGGATCGAGGCCTTGATCCACCAGACGGCATAGGTCGAAAAGCGGACCCCGCGGTCGGGATCGAACTTGTCGGCGGCCTTCATCAGGCCCAGCCCGGCCTCCTGGATCAGGTCGTTCATCGGTGCGCCGTAGCGGCGGTACTTGGCGGCCATCGAAATCGCCAGCCGCATGTAGGCGGTGACCAGACGGTGCAGCGCCGCCTCGTCACGCTGATCGCGCCAGGCATAGGCGAGCGAAAGCTCCGTCTCGGCGTCGAGCAATTCTGCCTTCATCGCGCGTCGCGAAAGGGAATTGTCGGAAATGCTGTCGAGCGGCATGAATGTCTCCCCGGTTGTCTCCGCCCCGTGCCGGGCGGGAGGCACGTCACGCGCGCCCTTGTCCGTTCTCTTACCCAAGCTATACGCATGAGACGCGACTTGGTTTCACGAAGGGACACGAAAAAATGCACGACTCCGTGACATTCGTTGTGGGCGGCGCGGCCTCTGGCAAATCCGCCTGGGCGGAGGATTTCGTGCGTTCCCGTGGACTGCCAAAGGCTTACATTGCCACCGCCCAGGTGTTCGATGCCGAGATGGAGGAAAAAATCGCAAGGCATCGCCGGATGCGCGGCGATGGATGGACCACATTCGAGGCGCCGGAAAATGCGGCGGACCTGCTGCCCGGCCTTGACCCCGCCACGGCGGTCCTTTTCGACTGCGCAACCATGTGGCTGAGCAATATCATGCTGACCGAAAGCGACCTGTCGGCGGAAACTGACCGGCTGCTGGATGCCATTACGGCCTGTCCGGCGGACCTGACCATCGTGTCGAACGAGGTCGGCCAGGGGATCGTCCCCGACAATGCCCTCGCACGCCGTTTCCGCGAGGCGCAGGGGCGCCTGAACATCCGTCTGGCCGCACGGGCGGACCGGGTGGTGCAGGTGGTCGCGGGCCTGCCGAACGTGTTGAAAGGGGCGATCTGATGCGGTTCTTCTGGGTGCGGCACGGGCCGACGCATTACAAGGGGCTCGTCGGCTGGTCCGACTTGCCCGCCGATCTCAGCGACACCGATCAGGTCGGCCGCCTGTCGCACTACCTGCCGTCCGACGCGCTGGTGATCTCGTCCGACCTTGTCCGCTCGGTCACCACCGCCGACGCCATCGCGGGCACCCGCCAGCGACTGCCGCATGACCCCGATTTGCGCGAGATGAACTTCGGCGAGTGGGAGCTGAAACGCTCGCCCGAGGTCAGCCAGACGCATCCGGAACTCAGCCGCGCGTTCTGGAGCGAACCGGGGCATCACGCGGCCCCCGGCGGCGAAAGCTGGTTCGACATGACCGCCCGCACGGGCCGCGCGGTCGACCGTCTGATGCAGGCGCACCGGGGGCGCGACGTGGTGGTGGTGGCGCATTTCGGTGTGATCCTCGCCCGTGTCGCGGATCACACCGGGAAACTGCCGAAACAGGTGCTGGGGCAGAAGATCGACAATCTGTCGGTCACCGAACTGACGTTCGACGGCACCGGCTGGGAGGTCGGCGCGATCAATCACTGCCCGTGATGCCGAACCTCAGGAACATTCGCTTTCCGTATCGCCGCACTGCCGCGTAACCTGTCCGGTATCGCAGCCCGGAGAGTTCAATGACCTACGAGATTTTCATAGCCGACCGCGCGTTTTCCAGCTGGTCCCTGCGCGGCTGGCTGATGTTCGAAACCTTTGGCATTCCCTGCAAGACCACGGTGCTCGGCCTCTACACCGGCACCTTCAAGGAAGACCTCGAACCGGTCTATCCCGCCCGCACGGTCCCCGTGATGCGCACCCCCGACGGCATTCTCGTCGGCGACACGCTCGCGATGGCCGAGACGCTCGCGGAACGGCATCCGGATGCCGGGATGTGGCCCGAAGACCCGGCGGCGCGCGGCCTCGCCCGCTGGATGGTGGCCGAGATGCACTCGGGCTATGGCGCGCTGCGCAGCGAATGCCCCATGCAGTTGCTGCACCAGTACGAAGGCTTCGCGGTGTCCGACGCGGTCGCCGCGGACCTCGCCCGGATCGAGGAGATGTGGGCCCTCGCCCGCAGCCGCCACGGGTCCGGGGGCGACTGGCTGTTCGGGGAATGGTCGCTGGCGGATGTCTTCTTTGCCCCGGTGGCCGCACGGATCGCGGGTTATGGCCTGCCCGTTGGCGCGGACGCTGCCGCCTATGTCGCCAACATGCTGGCCGATCCGGCCTTCCGCCGCTGGCGCGCCATGGGTCAGACGGTCAGCTATGACCCGGTGCCCTATGCCAAGGATCTGCCGACGACGGCCTGGCCCGGCCCCGCGCCAATCCCGGCCAAGGCGGTCGCTTCCGGCCCGTCCGTCAACGCGGCCTGCCCCTATTCCGGCAAGCCGGTGACCGACTTCATGGAGATGGACGGCAAGGTCTACGGCTTCTGCAACCCGTTCTGCCGCGACAAGACGGTTCAGGACCCGGCGGCATGGCCGAAGTTCATGGCGATGGCGGGCTGAGACTGACCCAGCCCCCGAAAGCACCGGGGGCTGAGCCGCAACTCAGCCCTTGGCGGCGGTGATCGCCTCCCACACCCGGCCGGGCGTGGCGGGCATGTCGAAAGACGTCACCCCGACCTGCGCCAGCGCATCCATCACCGCGCTCATCCCGGCGGCAAGGCCACCGACCGACCCCGCCTCGCCGACGCCCTTGACCCCCAGCGGGTTCTTGGCGGTCGGCACGTTGGAATATCCGGCCTTCAACGCCGGCAGGTCGATGGCGCGGGGCATCGCGTAGTCCATGAAGGACCCGGTCAACAGCTGCCCGTCGCCGGGAGTATAACGCATCTCCTCGAGGAAAATCTGGCCGAGCGCCTGCGCGACCCCGCCCTGGATCTGCCCCTCGGCCATCTGCGGCTGGATCACCCTGCCGATGTCCTCGACACCGGTGTAGCGCTCGATGGTCATGCGCCCGGTTTCGGGGTCCAGTTCGACCTCGCAGGTGTGGCAGCCGTTCGGGAAGGTCGGGCCGTCCGTCACGAACTCGCCCTTGCCGAGCAGCGGCGTGCCCCGGTCGATGGCCGTGCGCGCGATCTCGGCCAGCTCGACCTCGCGGTTGGTGCCCGCGATGCGGAACTTGCCCGCCTCGTACTCGATATCCGCCGCATCCGCCTCGAGCGTGTCCGAGGCGATGTCCTTGGCCTGTGCCAGAACCTTCTCGACCGCGTCGCGGACGGCGGAGCCGACCTTGATCGTCGCGCCCGAGCCGCCCATGCCGCCGCCCCGGTCCATCCGGTCGGTGTCCCCCTGGAAGTAGTTCACGCTCTCGACCGGCAGTTCCAGTCCTTCGGCAGCCAGATCGGACAGCAGCGTCTCCAGCCCCTGCCCCGCCGAGAACCCGCCGCCGCCCAGCGTGACGGAGCCATCCGCATTGATCGACACATCGGCGAAGTCGCGGCCCGGATTGCCCCAGAGGCCGCCGGCTGTCTCGATGCACAGCGCGAGGCCGAAGCCGCGCACCCGGCCCTTGGCCTCGGATTCGGCCTTGCGCGCGGCATAGCCCGCGTGGTCGGCCTCGCTCAGCCCGTTGTCCAGCAGCTTGGGGAAATCCCCGCTGTCGTAGTCGAAGATGAACGGCGATTTCCACGGCATCTGCGCGGGCTGGATCAGGTTGCGGCGGCGCAGTTCGATCCGGTCCATCCCGATCTCGCGCGCGGCCTGATCCAGCGCCATCTCGATGGCATAGGTCGCCTCGGGCCGCCCGGCCCCGCGATAGGGTGCGACGGGAATCGTATGGGTCAGCCAGCCCTCGATCCGGCCCGCCAGAACCGGCGTGCGGTACACCCCGGCGACCCCGCCGAAGTTCAGCACCGGCGGCAGCGACCGGGCCGAGGCATAGGCCCCCACGTTCAGACGCATCGTCGTGCCCTGCGCGAGGATGGTGCCGTCCTCGTCCAGCCCCAGCTCGACGATGATGTCCATGTCGCGCCCGGCCTCGTCGGACAGGAAATCCTCGCCCCGGTCGGCCCGCCAGCGGATCGCCCGGTTCAGGTGCTTGGCCGCCCAGAACACCGTCGTTTCCTCGCGCAGCGGCCCCGACTTCATCCCGAACGCGCCGCCGACATCGCCGGATACGCAGCGGATCTTCTCCGGCTCCATTTTCATGAAATTGGCCAGCGTCTGGCGCATGGCCACCGGGTTCTGGTGGCTGGCATAGAAGGTGATCCGACCGTCTTCATCAGGCCGGACGAAGGCATTGCGCGGCTCCATCGCGACGGCGGTCACGCGCGTCACAGGCACCCGCGCCGTCACCTTGTGCGGTGCCTTGGCGATGGCGTCGCGCACGGCCTGCCAGTCCCCGCGTTCCCACTCGGCGCTCAGGTTGCCGGGCCGGTCGTCATGGACCAGCGCCGCCCCTTCGGCGGTCGCCTCGTCGATGGTGGTGACGGCGGGCAGGTCCTCGGTCTCAAGCTCGATCGCTTCGGCGGCGTCCAGCGCTTGCGCACGGGTCTCGGCCACGATCATCGCAAGCGGTTCGCCGATATGGCGGATGACGTCCTTGGCCAGCAACGGGCGCGGCGTGGCGGTCCAGGTGCGCTCGTCCGGGCCCTTGAGGTTCATCGGGGTCTGGACCGGACCGATTCCATCGGCCTCGATATCCGCCTGCGTCAGCACGGCGACCACGCCTGGCATCTCTGCCGCATCCCCGGTTTCCATCGACACGATCCGACCCGACGCGATGGTCGAGCGCAGGAAAACCGCCACCAGCGCGCCCGGATCGGCGATATCGTCGGCGTAGCGGCCCTTGCCGGTGATGAGTCGGCGATCCTCGATCCGGCCCTTCCTGACGTGTTCGGTCATGCGTCTCTCCTTGCGGTTCGGACGTCACGTTAAACACACTGTCCGAAAGGTCAAATGCCGAAACCCCGCCTTTTCCAGTGGAGACTGGCGCTTACTTGCCGGACGGCTAAATGAAGCTTGACTTGCCGGTAAGTCGAGCCTCTACTCGGCGTCAGTCAGCCTGTCACACAGCGCTCCGGAGAGATCGCCCCGACGGGAATTGCTGACAGGGAGGAGATTGAAATGACTTACACGAACGCACGGGATCTGGACCTCGGCACCCCGGTCGAGCCGCCATCCTTTCTGACCGAACTGCCCGATTCCGTCGTGAAGTCGGCGGCCCGGACGATCCAGATTCTCGAATATCTCGATCACGTCCGCCGCGAGGTCTCCGGCTCCGAAGTCGCCGCCGCGCTGAATTTTCCGGCCTCCAGCACCTCGGCCCTGCTGCGGTCGATGGTGACGATGGGCTATCTCCAGCACGACCGTCACACCCGCACCTACCGCCTGACACGCCGGACCGGCCTGCTCGGCGCATGGGTCGATCCCTCTCTCATCCGTCAGGGCACGCTGCTGAACCTCGTGCATTCGCTGGCCAACCTGATCGGCGAAACCGTCGTTCTGGCCCGCCGCAACGAACTGAGCGTGCAGACGATCTATGTCGCCGACGGCGGCAAGAACCCTGCCGCCCCGGTGCCCGGCATGCAGCACTGCGTGTCCCGTTCGGCCCCCGGCATGGCGCTGCTGGCGATGTCCGACGACCGCGAACTCAAGCGGATCATCGGGCGCATCAACTCCGAACGCCCGCGCTCCGCGCCCGCGATCGACGCCTCGGACTATGCCACACGGCTGGGCGAAGGCCGCCGTCGCGGCAGCTTCACCGGTCCGGGCATCGGCCTTGGCACGGCAGCCGTCGCGCAGCAGGTGCGCCACCATGCGGCGGGCGATCTGCTGGTCCTGTCGGTCGAGGGCCCCTCGTCCCGCATGAATGAGCGGCTGGACGAGATCGCGACCCTGATGCGCGCGGCGCTGCACCGGCTGGCGGCCTGAGCCGCCGCCGCCCCGCGGCACCGCGTCACGAAATCGCGTTGACCTTCATCTCCATCAGCACCTTCGGACCCCGGCTGAGGCAGTAGGCGCTGCGCCGGCCGGGTTCCCCGGCGGCGCGGACGTCGAAACTCTCCTCCCAGAAGATCGGGCGGCGGAAGTAGATGTCGAGATCGACCGTCGCGGGCACCCCTTCACGCCACAACGCGGCCGTCATGTAGCGCACGCCCTGGCTGCCGCCGACGATCGGCGCGCGATAGCCCGCCCGCCGCGCGGCCTCGGGATCGACGTGGAGCAGGTTGCCGGTGCCCAGCGAATAGGTCTTCACGTCGTCGGGCGTCAGGTCGATATGGCCGAGCGCGTCCAGTGCCTCGGGGTCGGGCACCACCGGTGCGGGCTTGTCCCCGGTGCCGCGCAGCGACGGATCGGCGGTGCGGTTGGGGTCGGTCTTGAGCGCCACGCGGCGCAGCACCATGCCAAGCCGCCCGTCCGCGCCGCGATACCACGTGTCGGTCGTGGTGATCGTCCCGCGCGGGGCGTCGAAGACATCCGCGATCTCGCCCGAGACGGTGATCTCCTCGTCCAGCCGCAGCGGGCTGTCCATCCGCACCGACTGCAGCATGTTCACGCCACCATTCTCGGTGATCCCGTTGATCGCGCTTTCGCGGATGGCGTGGGGGATGAAAGCGGCCGGGTCCACGCAGTCCCGGAACAGCGCCGCGTCCGAGCCGCAGACCCGCATCATCCGGTCCTCTTCCGCCCGGTCGAATCGGAACCGGCGCGCGGCGAGTTTCAGGCCCTTCACGGGCGTGACGGGATTTGCGGGCGACATGTCGATCATCGGGGCCTCCTGTGCGGTCGATCGCAGCAGGCGGCGTGTCGTCGCTCCGGTCAACGCGGCGTCCCGGCATCGCAGGCATGTGGTGGGCAGCGCCGCCTGGACGGCCCGCCCGACCCTCAGGCGTCGTCCTTGATGCGCTTGAAGCTGACCACGCCCCCGGACGAGGCGCGCGGATCGTAGACGAGGTTCGACGCGGACATGCAGTCGAAGATCCGCTTGATGACGCGCGCCGGATAGCGGGCGGGGTGGATCTCCATCATCACGAAGCGGACATGACCCGGCCACGGCGCATCGAACAGATGTTCCTCGGCCCCTTCGATATCCATGATGACCACGTTCGGCTTGTGCTCGGCCAGAAGCGCGCTGATCCTGAGAAGTGGCACGCTGACGATGTCGCCCTCCGCGCCCTCCTCGGCGATCGACGCACCCCAGAACGCCTTGCCGCGCCGGAATTCCAGCGTCTCGCCCTCGGCCCCGTCGCCGGTGACGGCGCCGTGGATCACGGTGGCGTCCCGGTGCCCGTTGCGGTCGAAATTCGCGCGGATCACAGGGATCATGTCGGGGTTCGCCTCGACCGTCACCACGTTCGCGCCGCCGGTGATCGCCGCGCAGACCGACCCGACATAGCCCATGCCACCGCCGAGTTCGAGCACGCGGAACCCCTTCCGGACCCGGATGCGTGCCGCGCGGGCCTCGAAGCCCTCGTATTGCCCGGCCTCCAGCTTGCGCACGATCTTGGGCGCGGCCAGTGCCTCGGGCAGGTGAAGCGCCACCCCGTTCAGCTCGAAATCAGGCATTTCGCCCCCTGTTCTTGATTGACTGCCTCCCCCGCACTATCCCTCAAACCGACCGCCGCTTGGGCGAAAAAGGGACGTTTCGATGCAAATCTTCGCCGGCCTCGGCAATCCGGGCGCGAAATACGCCGCCAACCGGCACAACATCGGGTTCATGGCGCTGGACCGGATCGCGTCGGATCACGGCTTTGCCCCGTGGAAGACCAAGTTCCAGGCCGAGATCGCCGAGGGACTGCTGGGCGGCGAAAAGGTGCTGCTGATCAAGCCGATGACCTTCATGAACCTGTCCGGCCAGTCGGTGGGCGAGGCGATGCGGTTTTACAAGCTGACACCGGCCGAGATCACCGTGTTCCACGACGAACTGGACCTCGCCCCCGGCAAGCTGCGGGTCAAGACCGGCGGCGGTCACGCCGGGCACAATGGCCTGCGCTCAATCCACCAGCACATCGGGCCGGACTATGCCCGCGTGCGCATGGGGATCGGCCATCCGGGCCACAAGGACCGGGTCGCGGGCTATGTCCTGTCGGATTTCGCCAAGGCGGACCAGGACTGGCTGGACGACGTGCTGCGCGGTTGTTCCGACGGCGCGCCGGATCTGGCGCGGGGCGACGCGGGCCGCTTCATGAATGCCGTGGCGCTAAGAACCGCGCCGCCGCGCTCGTCGACCACGCCCGCCGCCGCGACGCCGTCCGCAAGGACGGAGGAGCCGCCCGCCCCCGAGGAAGACCGGCGGTCCCCCCTCCAGCGGCTGGCGGACAAGTTCCGCTGACGGCCGCTCAGGCCGCTTCGTAGTACTCGCTCAGCGTGTCGTCCGCCTGCCGCGCTTCGTGCAGCGGGACGACCTTGCCCTCGGTCATCGGATCGTAATACGCCCATGCGTCATCCAGCGCGGCAAGGGCTGCGCGGGCTGCGTCCTGTGATTTGTCCTGAAGGTTCTGCATCGGGTGCCTCTCTTGCTGTCAGGCTCCCTCCCCGTCCCGCATATGCGCCTCTTCGCGCGACGCGTCAGCAGACGTTCGGACAGAGTCGCCATGCCCTGACCGCAAGGCTACGCAGCGTCACCCGTCGCGCAGGCAGGATTTCGGTGGCTTGCCGGTTATCGTCCGTGTCTCGGCCCCGCAGGCGGCGCAGCGGTAGAAGCGTCCGGTCGCGTCGTCCAGCCTGCGGTCCGCCCGCCAGCGGCAGGCGCGC